>NZ_CP126535.1:0-4800000 GCF_030369595.1 Paenibacillus sp. PK1-4R | reverse complement strand
GGCCTTGAATTCGGTACAATCAAGAAAGGCTCTTTGAAGCAGAATAGGAGGCAGACCTCATGAACGGTATTACCGAGGCACTCCGCAGCGGATCAAGACTTGCAGAAGATTATATCTGTTCAAGAGATGCTGCGCGTGGCCTTTACGAGTATGACATTCGCTGGGAATCAGGACTTCAGGCGCGTGCCGAGTGGCTGGACCAATCGGAAAACACACGTATTGATCGTCGTGATCTGGCAGAGTATTTACGTATATATAATAAGCGGGTGAACGACCATGGAGAGGTTCATGCGTCCATCACACGTCTTGCAGAACAAGATGCACTAGTGGTTACAGGAGGACAGCAGAGCGGTCTGCTCACCGGACCACTGTTCGTCATATACAAAGCCGCCAGTGTAGTGGCAGCTGCGCGTGAAGCGGAAGAAAGACTTCAACGCCCGGTAGTCCCAGTATTTTGGATTGCCGGTGAAGACCATGACTGGGATGAGGTTAACCACACATATCTACCTGATCATCAGGGAGACATGAAGAAGGTCAAGTTACAAGGACGATTCGCAGGAAGGGATTCTGTGAGTAATGTTCATGTGGATACACAGCAGTGGGTGAATGTACTCGAACAGGTGGAACATCTGTTACCTGATACGATACATAAACCAGGACTGATGAAATGCATCACAGAGATCCATCAATCCAGTTCAAATCTGAGTGATGCATTTGCCCGCATGATATCTGCCTTGTTTGCCAGCAGTGGACTTGTTCTAATGGATGCATCGGATCCAGATTTACGCAGGTTGGAACAGCCCGTGTTTGAGCGGTTGATACGCAAAAATGAAGTGCTGCGCAACGCATACACACAAGGTGCTGCGCAGGTACAACAAGCTGGTTATGCTATGCCTGCCGAAGTAGCGGAGGATGGAGCCAATCTGTTCTACATTCATGAAGGTACGCGTTTGCTCTTGTTGTTGAAGGACGGCTTATATAGTGATCGCAAAGGTTTGGTTTCTTTCACAGAGGAACGTTTGCTACAGGAACTGGGAGAACATCCGGAGCGCTTCAGTAACAACGTATTGACACGACCATTAATGCAAGATTCCGTGCTGCCTGTAGCCGCTGTTATTTTGGGGCAAGGTGAAATTGCATATTGGGGTTTGACTCGGGAAGCATTCCGTCAGTTCGGACTGCAAATGCCCATTTTGTTGCCGCGGTTGTCTTTCACCATTATGGAAGATATTCATCACAAACATATGAAACAATATGGACTTTCTTTTCAGGATGTTCAATATCATATGGAAGAAAAGAAGGAGCAGTGGCTCGCACAACAGGAGACGTTCCAGGTAGATGAACAGTTTGACAAGGTTCAGGAAGCGTTTCTTCAACTGTACGGACCTTTGCTAGATGAGATCGCGGAGATTCATCCGGGACTGGAACGAATTGGCGATACCAATTTGAGTAAAATCAACGAGCAAATGCAGTATCTGAAACAGCAGACTCACAAAGCTATCGAAGATAAACATAATGTGAGTCTAAGGCACTGGAACGGCATTCAGAACTCCTTATTCCCAACGGGCAAACCACAGGAACGAGTACATAATGCACTCTTTTACCTGAATCGTTATGGCACCGAGTGGATCGATGAACTGATTAAGGCCTCAAGTGAATTCCTTGGAGAGCACAAGGTCATTGCACTGTAGAGCCCTTTATAATAGAAGAAACACATAAACTAGGAGGATTATGAAATGACTACACCTGCATTGCAAAACAGTATTGTTAAAGATATGGGACTCGCTTCAGAGGGTCACCTGAAAATTGATTGGGTAGAAGCGCATATGCCGGTACTGAACCGCATTCGTCGCCAGTTCGAACAGGATCTGCCCTTCAAAGGTTTGAAGGTTGCCATTTGTCTTCATCTGGAGGCGAAAACAGCTTATTTGGCAAAAGTGATCCAAGCGGGTGGTGCAGAAGTAACAATTACGCATAGCAATCCATTGTCTACACAAGATGATGTTTGCGCAGCATTGGTGGAAGACGGCGTTACGGTGTATGCGAAGTACAATCCGGAACCTGCGGAATTCAAATCACTGCAACTGCGTGCGCTTGAGGTGAAGCCTGATCTCATTATTGATGATGGTGGAGACTTTGCAACCATTATTGCATCAGAGCGCCCGGACCTAGCAGCAACAATTCGCGGAGGAGCAGAAGAAACGACAACGGGTATTATTCGTTTGAAAGCATTGGCGAAAGAAGGCCAATTGAAGTTTCCGATGGTTGCGGTTAATGACGCATACTGCAAGTATCTGTTTGACAATCGCTACGGCACTGGACAATCTGCATTCGACGGGATTATTCGTACAACTAACTTGGTTATCGCTGGTAAAAACGTAGTGGTAGCAGGTTATGGCTGGTGTGGTAAAGGGGTAGCAATGCGCGCCAAAGGTCTTGGTGCGAATGTGATCGTAACCGAGATCGATCCAATCAAAGCGGTAGAAGCACACATGGACGGATTCCGGGTCATGACGATGGTGGAAGCCGCCAAATTGGGCGATTTCTTTATCGCAGTTACAGGCAATAAGGATGTTATCACGGGTGAGCATTACGATGTAATGAAGGACGGAGCGATCCTGAGTAATGCAGGTCACTTTGATGTTGAAGTGAATAAACCTGAACTGGCCAAACGTTCGGAATCGATTCGTACAGTTCGTCGCAACATTGAGGAATATCGTTTCAAAGATGGTCGTAAAATGTACCTTCTTGCAGAAGGTCGTCTTGTGAACCTGGGTGCAGCAGATGGTCACCCTGCCGAAATCATGGATACGACATTTGCTCTACAGGCGCTTGGTCTGCGTTATGTAAGTGAGAATTATGAAAACTTGGGTAAAAACGTTGTTAATGTACCTTATGATATTGACCAGCAGGTTGCCAGCTATAAACTTGAAAGTCTGAATATTGGCATCGACTCCTTGTCAGCTGAGCAAGAGAAATACCTAGATAGCTGGAAATTTTAAGCACTATCCAATAATTACAAGCTGATGAAATGATTCAATAGGTATAGAATGGTTTATTGATGATATGGCTCATGTGCGGGTAGACATACGATTGCCCGTTTAAGGGAAGCGTCTTTGATCCTGAGTGACAGGATCAAGGACGTTTTTTTATGCTGAAAAATTAAAAAATCAAGTCATGCAAGAAGGGTTTTGATTTTTTTGTGCGAATCTATTATGCTTAGGTGGTGGAAAGTGGGGCAAAGTGGGAGAAACGGGTGAGGAGTGAGTGGGCCAATGTTTATGGGGGAGTTCCAACATAGCATTGATGATAAGGGTCGGGTTATCATTCCGGCTAAATTCCGCGAATCTCTGGGACCGTCTTTCGTTGTCACACGGGGTTTGGACCAGTGTCTTTTCGTATACCCCATGGAGGAGTGGGGGGTCATGGAACAGAAGCTCAAAGCACTGCCATTGATGAAATCTGATGCACGTGCGTTTACCCGGTTTTTTTTCTCGGGTGCAACCGAATGTGAACTGGACAAACAGGGCAGGGTAAATCTGCCGGGCAATTTAAGAGAGTATGCCAAGCTGGACAAGGATTGTGTTGTTCTTGGCGTGTCGAACCGGGTGGAGATTTGGAGCAAAGGCATATGGGAGAGTTATTTCAATCAATCCGAAGAAGCATTCAACGACATTGCCGAAAAGCTGGTCGATTTTAATTTTGATTTATAAAGTCAGGAGGGGTGCAGGTTGTTTCACCACATAACCGTACTCAAAGAAGAGGCAACAGAGGGATTAAACATCAAGCAGGACGGTATATACGTGGACTGCACTTTAGGCGGTGGCGGACATAGCTCCGTGATTGCTTCCAAGCTCGGTCCAGGGGGACGTCTGATCGCACTTGATCAGGATGATTGGGCTTTGGATAATGCTCGCGAGAAGCTCGCTGCTTATGGAGAACGTGTAACATTGGTGAAAACCAATTTTCGAGATCTGGAACAGGTACTCAAGGATCTGGATGTACCAATGAAGGATGGTGCACCACAGGTCGACGGTATTTTGTACGACTTGGGTGTGTCATCTCCGCAATTTGATGAAGGAGAACGTGGATTCAGTTACAATCACGATGCTCCGCTCGATATGCGAATGGACCAGGATGCAATGCTGACGGCCAAAGAGATTGTGAATGAGTGGCCAGAAGAAGAGATTGCTCGAATTTTGTATCGCTATGGTGAAGAGAAGTTTTCGAGAAGAATTGCCCGTGTTATCGTCGGAAAACGAGCGCAGTCTACCATTGAGACGACAGGTGAACTCGTGGAACTGATCAAGGAAGGCATCCCGGCGGCAGCTCGACGTACTGGTGGACATCCTGCCAAACGCAGCTTCCAGGCACTACGCATTGCCGTCAACGATGAGTTGGGCGCGTTTGAAGAAGGCTTGCATCAGGCTGTTCGTTGTCTGGCACCAGGAGGACGTGTATCTGTTATTACCTTCCACTCCCTTGAGGATCGGATATGTAAACAGATTTTCAGCAGTTATCTGGAAAAATGTACATGTCCACCCGATTTTCCGTTGTGTGTATGCGGCGGCAAGGGGGCCCTGCGTTTAGTTAACAGAAAACCGTTGATTCCAACGGAAACGGAATTGACCGAAAATTCACGTGCTCGTTCAGCCAAGCTGCGCGTAGCCGAGAAATTGTAGATCAAGAGTGGAGGAGAGAATCGGAGTATGGCATATACACGTGGTAATCTCGCTGTAAAAGAAAAAGCGTCCCAGGAACGTGTGACCCAGCAACGATACAAAGAAACCACCAAAGTGGTGACCCGTCGTACGGGTCTTCCGGCACGCGAGAAGATTTTGTATCTGATTACCGTGGTTGCAGTTATCCTTGTTGGTGGAGCCTTAATGTCTCGTTATGCTCATATCTATGATCTGAACAAACAGGCACAGTCTACTATTTCGGATATCAAGGGGTATGAAAAGACGATTGCAGACCTGCAGGTGGAAAAAGAAACATTGAACAACCAGGTCATCGAAAATGCAAAACAACTTGGTTACGTTGAAGCTTCCGGTAAAGATGTCATTTATGTACCTCGTTCAACAAGTACGAAATCAACTGGTACTGAGTCGTCCTCCAATACAGCAAGCAGTAAGTAAAGAGGTGTTCCGATGATAAAAAGAATAAAGATGCGCACGTTGCTTATAGGGGGATGTATTACCCTCTTTTTTCTTGTACTCGTAACCCGAATCTTTTTCATTCAAGTTGTGAATGGCGGTGTATGGCAGGAACGGGCGGCCGGTTTGGTAGAGCGGGAACAGACGATTAAGGCTGCACGTGGAACGATTACGGATCGAAATGGTAACATTTTGGCTACCGATTCCCCTGCGTATACGGTTTCTGTTAATCCGTTATTAATTAATGAACTCGGAATTCAGGATGTTGTTACGGAGAAGCTCTCTTCCCTTCTTGGAAAAAATGAGAGTGAAATGCGTGCTCTGGTCACAGCCAAAAAGGAAGATGGCAAGTTCTATCAGCAACGTGAAGTACGCAGTGAAGGATATAAGATAAGTCCTGAGCTTGCGGAAAAAGTCAACGAACTGCGTGAGGAATTACAAGAAGAATACAAGGCTCGTAATGCAATTGTCATGGCTCAAGAGTCGAAGCGTTTTTACCCTGAAGAAACACTTGCTTCTCATCTCTTGGGATATATGAGCCGTGATGGGAAAGCTGTAAATGGACTTGAAGTCTCATATGATGAAGCACTGACAGGTACAGATGGATATCTGAATTATCAGAAGGATGCCAAAGGCATTAAACTTCCGGATTCACAGGATAACTATCTGCCACCTCAGAACGGTAAGAACCTAACGCTGACCATCGATGATACGATCCAGTTCTACATTGAGGATGCAATGAAAGAAGCGGTTGCCAAGTATAATCCACTGAGCATGACGGTCATTGCAGCGGACCCAAACACAATGGAGATTCTGGGGATGGCGAACTGGCCAACCTTTAACCCGAATACGTATGGAAGTACACCTGATCAAAAGAATTTTATCAACCATGCTACTCAATCCATCTATGAGCCAGGTAGTACATTTAAAATAGTTACGCTAGCAGGGGCTGTAGAAGAAAAACTCTTTGATCCCAATGCAAGTTTTGAATCCAAACGCATGTATATTGGTGGTTTCCCAATTAGTGATAATGGTCATGCCTATGGTTGGATCTCGTATCTCGAAGGTGTCAAACGGTCAAGTAACATTGCTTTTGTTAACTTGGGTTACAACATGCTTGGCGGTGAACGTCTGCGTCATTACATAGACGAATTCGGTTTCGGCAAAAAGACGGGTATTGATTTGCCAAATGAGGCAGCGTCCCCGATCAAGCCACTGGTTTACAAATCCGAGATTGCCACGGCAGCCTATGGTCATGGTCTTGTACAGGTAACACCAATTCAACAGGTCGCAGCCATCTCTGCGATTGCCAACGGCGGCAAATTGCTGGAGCCACATCTGGTGAAGGAGATCAAGAACCCGAATGATGGGACAACGGAAGTGATCAAACCCAAAGTTGTTCGTCAGGTGATTTCCAAGGAATCTTCCAAACTGGTGAGCGGTTATCTGGAACAAGTAGTTGCAGACCAAACGATTGGTACCGGTCGTAACGCCTATATTGAAGGTTACCGTGTAGCTGGTAAGACAGGTACGGCAAGAAAGGTTGTTAACGGAGCATACAGCAAGTCGAAAGACGTTGTATCGTTTATTGGATTCGCGCCCGTGAATAATCCGAAGATTGCTATACTTGTTGTCATTGACCAACCGGATGGAACCAACATTGGGGGAGGAACCGCAGCTGCCCCGGTGTTCAAAAAGATTGTCAGCCAGACTCTTCAATACATGGGAATACCCAAAGATACAGCCAAAACTCCTGACAAAAAGTCAAAAGAAGTCTCTGTCGTGCAAGCCAAGGCGCCTGACTTGAGTGGCAAGACAGCCAAACAGGCCAGAAGCCAGCTTCTAAGCGCGGGTATTGCTTATGTGACACTTGGTCAAGGTGATAATGTAATTCGGCAGTATCCGGTTGCTGGCGCCTCTATGAATCCAGGCCAACGAATCTATCTGCTAACGGAAGAAAGCAGCAAGATGAAGATTCCCGATCTAACAGGTGAATCTCTCCGTGATGCCCTTGAAGTACTTTCTCTCATGAAGGTGGGGGTTACGGTCAAGGGTGAGGGTTATGTCGTGAAGCAAACCGAGCAGGTCGCAGGTGAGCAGAGAACTGTACAGTTGAACTTGCAAACTGCCAAAGCTGCAGTGACAGGTATAGCAGATGAGGCTCCAATCTCATCTGATCCGTCGTCAGAAGCTGAAGTGAAGGAACAAGAGCCTTCGGGCGGAGAAGGTAAAACCGACGGAACAGACGAAACAGATGAAACAGATGAAACAGATAACAACAAGGCTTCTGCCAATGAATCCGAATCTTCTGATGATCCAGCCACAAACGGAGCTTCGCTTCCTTAGGGAGCTCTGACAGCTTGTTCTAACCCCCGGTTGTCCTGAATATTCATGAATGGAACGAATGTCATGATTTTGGGACGAGTGGGGGGATCTTTTCGTGAAGGGATCAAGCGTAAATCTGCGGCGCAGGTTGCTATGGAGTTTAATGATTTTAGTTTTGTTATTTTCGGCCCTGATGATCAGGCTTGCTTATGTACAGCTCGGGGAAGGCCCTGAATTGTCAGCAAAAGCAGAAGAATCCTGGCGGCGTAATATTCCTTACTCCGCCAAGCGGGGGGAGATCCTGGATCGAAATGGAACCTCTCTGGCCTATAATGTGACAACACCGACCATTATGGCCATTCCGGCTCAGGTTAAAGAAGCTGAAACGACAGCTAAAGCGTTGGCCCCATTGCTTGGGATGACGGAAGAAAAAGTGCTTGCAACCATCAAGAAACGAGAACTCATTGTAAGACTACAACCCGGCGGCCGCAAAATTACGATGGAGAAAGCTCAGCGCATCCGTGATTTGAAGCTTCCGGGTATCGTTGTTGCTGAGGACAATAAACGTTTTTATCCTTATGATGATTTGGCTGCCCATATTCTTGGTTTTACGGGCATTGATAATCAGGGCTTAACGGGTGTCGAGAAGAAGTATGATGATAAGCTGAATGGTTTGAATGGCAGTGTGTCCTACTTGTCCGATGCGGCCGGAAGGCTAATGCCGGGCTCATCCGAGAAGTATGTGGAACCGAAGGACGGCCTTAACCTCAAGCTGACCATTGATAAATCCATTCAGTCCATCATGGAGAGAGAACTGGATCAGGCCATGGTGAAGTTCCAGGCGAACTCAGCATTGGCCATAGCGATGAATCCCAAAACGGGTGAAATTTTGGGGATGTCCAGCAGGCCGGGATACGAACCTGCCGATTATCAGCAATATCCCGCGGAGATATACAATCGGAATTTACCGATCTGGATGACCTACGAGCCGGGCTCCACATTTAAGATTATTACCTTGGCAGCAGCGCTTGAAGAGAAAAAGGTCAATCTGCAACAGGATCAATTTTTTGATCCCGGATATGTTGAGGTTGGTGGAGCTCGTCTGCGTTGCTGGAAAAAGGGCGGCCACGGAAGTCAGACCTTCTTACAAGTTGTGGAGAACTCATGTAACCCGGGCTTTGTGGCTTTGGGGCAGAGGCTGGGCAAAGAATCGCTCTTCTCCTATATTAAAGACTTTGGCTTCGGTACCAAAACAGGGATCGACCTCAGTGGAGAAGCCAGTGGGATTCTGTTCAAACTGTCCAGAGTGGGGCCTGTCGAGCTTGCAACGACTGCTTTTGGTCAAGGTGTATCCGTAACACCCATTCAGCAAGTAGCAGCTGTGTCAGCCGCCATCAATGGGGGTAAACTTTACAAGCCTTATGTTACGAAGGCGTGGGTCCATCCGGTCACCGGAGAAGTCATGGAAGAAGCCAAACCGGAACTGGTTCGTCAGGTGATCTCGGAGAATACATCCAAACAAGTACGTGAAGCCCTCGAGAGTGTTGTCGCAAAAGGTACCGGGCGTCCGGCATTCATTGATGGATACCGGGTCGGTGGCAAAACAGGTACAGCCCAGAAGGTTATCAATGGACGTTATTCCTCAACAGAGCATATCGTATCCTTTATCGGATTTGCACCGGCAGATGACCCACAGATTGTGGTCTATACCGCTGTTGATAATCCCAAAGGAATTCAGTTCGGAGGTGTGGTTGCCGCCCCGATTGTGCAGAACATCCTTGAAGATGCTTTGCATTATATGAATGTACCTGTTCGGAAGGATCAGGTCGCCAAAGAATACAAGTATGGTGAAACCAAAATCGTGACAGTTCCAGACCTGACAGGAGCTACTGTTGAAGATCTGTACGAAGACCTGAACATGAATTTTATGCTGGCGAAGTCTGGCAGTGGTAAATACGTGATTAATCAGGCACCCAAACCTGGGGCGAGGGTAGATCAGGGATCAACCATCCGCATTTATATGGGGGATGTACTGAATGATGCACATGATCACACAAAGGATGAATAACAGGGCTTAGGGGTAGTTTGAGGCTTCTAGCGCAACAAAATTCATCCAAGTGCGTTTCATTATTGGGTTGTATTGACGATATTAATAAATACAGACATATGTTAAAACAGAAGTATATTTGGAAAAGTGAGGTTATTCATGTGCTTTTAAAACAATTTGCATCGATGCTGACCACCGCCCGCCTCGTGGGCGAATCAAATACAGAATGCCAAAACCTTCAGACAGATTCCCGGCAGGTAAAACCGGGTGATCTGTTTATCTGTCTTCCGGGACATACGGTAGATGGTCATGATTATGCAGAAAAAGCTGTAAATGCTGGTGCAGTTGCATTGGTGGTTGAACGGCAGCTGGATCTTCCTGTGCCACAATTGCTGGTGAAGGATAGCCGATTTGCGATGGCTGTTCTGGCAGATTTCTTTTTTGACTCGCCAAGCCAGAAGATGAATATGATTGGTGTAACGGGAACGAACGGAAAAACAACGACCACCTATTTGATTGAAAAAATCATGAGTGATTACGGACGCAAGACGGGATTGATCGGTACTATTCAAATGCGGTATGACGGTCGCACCTACCCGATGTCAGGAACGACACCAGAGGCGCTTGATCTGCAGCGTAGTCTGCATGATATGGTTCAGAAGGGTACGGACTGTTGTGTTATGGAAGTTTCTTCTCACGCATTGGAACAAGGGCGAGTAAAGGGAACAAATTTCCGTACTGCGGTATTTACTAACCTGACGCAAGATCATCTGGACTACCACCATTCCATGGAGGAATATCGCGGGGCCAAAGGATTGTTCTTTGCACGTCTGGGTAACGGTTATACAGAAGATGTTTCACAGCGTAAATTCGCTGTCATCAATGCAGATGATCCGGCTGCGGCTTATTTCATCTCTGTGACGGCGGCTGAAGTGATTACATATGGCATGGGTGAAAAGGCGGATGTACGCGCATCCCAAATCTCAATCACGTCTCAGGGAACTTCTTTCCACGTGGATACATTTGCAGGCAGCGTGGATATTCGATTGCGCATGGTAGGCAAATTCAATGTGTACAATGCAATGGCAGCAATCTCTGCAGCGCTGGTGGAAGGTATTCCGCTGGAAGAGATCAAGCGCAGTCTGGAGACGGTTCCGGGCGTGGATGGACGTGTTGAAGGAGTGGACGAAGGACAGCCATTTGCTGTTATTGTCGATTATGCCCATACACCGGATGGACTGGAGAATGTGCTGCGGACGGTGAAAGAATTTGCCGAAGGACGTGTAATTTGCGTGTTTGGCTGTGGTGGTGACAGGGACCGTACCAAACGCCCTCTCATGGGGAAAATTGCTGCGAATTATAGTGATTTTGTACTGGTTACTTCCGATAATCCACGGACAGAAGATCCGGATCTGATTCTCAAAGACATTGAACAGGGCCTGATTGAAGAATCCGTTCCTGCTGAACGTTATACGATGATTGTGGATCGACGCCAGGCGATTCATGAAGCTATTGAAATGGCAAGCCCAGCCGATGTAGTATTGATTGCGGGCAAGGGTCACGAGACCTATCAGATTATCGGCACAACCAAAACCGATTTTGATGACCGAATCATAGCCAAAGAAGCGATAAGGGGCAAATCCAATTGATAAAAAGAACATTGGCACAATTGGCCGAGATGTGTGGAGGAACATTAAGTGACGTTGCCGCTCATGGCAATGTAATGGTTGAAGGGGTGTTTACCGATTCGCGTAAACCTCTGGAAGGCAGTTTGTTTATCCCGCTAGTGGGTGAAAGGTTTGACGGACACGAATTCGTGCAAGCCTGTCTAGAGAAGAGGGCAGCAGGCGCGATCTGGCAAAAGGATCATGGTATTCCGCCACAAGGAGCTGTCATTGTTGTTGACGACACACTTGTCGCACTGCAAGCACTCGCATCTGCTTATCTCACGGAGAATAAAGCGGCTGTAGTCGGCATTACAGGCAGCAACGGCAAGACAACAACAAAGGACATCGTTGATGCCATTCTCTCAACGACTTTTAAAGTGCATAAGACGCAAGGCAACTTCAATAATCACATTGGTTTACCGCTGACTGTACTAAGCATGGACCCGGATACCGAGATTATCATTTTGGAGATGGGTATGAGTGGTCGCGGGGAAATTAACGATTTGTCAGTTATTGCTCAGCCAGATGTAGCGATTATAACCAATATTGGTGAATCTCATCTGCTTCAGCTGGGGTCCAGATTGGAGATTGCCAGAGCCAAAGCCGAGATTGCCGCGGGATTGAAGCCTGGCGGGTTACTGATCTACAACGGAGACGAGCCTTTAATTGCACAAGTCCTTGAAGAGCCCGCAACGAAACAACCCGATGGATTGCAGCGGTTTACATTTGGTCTGCAAACCGATAATGATGACTATCCTACTGGACTTATGAATGCGCAGAACGGCGTAGTTTTCACCACCAAACAGTTTGGAGAACATGCATTTACGCTACCTCTGCTGGGAACGCATAATGTCGTTAACTGTCTGGCTGCTTTGGCTGTAGCCCGTCATTTCAAAGTGACGACAGAGCAGATTGCCGCGGGATTGTCTAGCTTGAAACTGACAGGCATGCGTATTGAGGTTACTCAAGGCGTTAGTGGTCTAACCCTGCTGAATGATGCATACAATGCAAGTCCAACCTCCATGAAGGCCGCAATCGATGTACTAGAAGGTCTGAAAGGATACCGCATGAAAGTGGCTGTGCTTGGTGATATGCTTGAACTCGGTCCTCAGGAGCAGGATCTGCATCTTGGAATTGGTGAGTATATTACATCTGCCAAAATGGACATGGTGCTCGTATATGGCCCGCTATCAGCACATATTGCTGAAGGAGCAAGAAAGCATATGCCGGCAGAGGCTGTGCATGCTTTTATAGATAAAGAAGAAATGACCCGTTATCTACTGGAGAAACTACATCCCAGAGACGTTATCTTGTTCAAAGCCTCAAGAGGCATGAAGCTGGAGGACGTGGTCGAAGCATTACAAATAGCACCATTACAGAATCGAGTAGACTAGAGGGGTGAACCCATGGATTTTCAGGTATTACTGTTAACAATCGGTGTTTCATTTATTCTGGCGGTGATTGCCGCACCGCTCCTGATTCCGCTGTTACGTCGAATGAAATTCGGACAGCAGGTTAGGGAAGATGGGCCTCAGAGCCATTTGAAAAAAAGCGGAACACCTACAATGGGTGGAGTCGTCATTTTAGTTGCGTTCACATTGGCCTTTTTGAAATTTTCGGCAGTCAAGAATACAGACTTTTATGTCTTGCTCGTGGCTACGCTGGGATTCGGGCTTATAGGTTTCCTTGATGATTACATCAAAATTGTGTTCAAACGTTCGCTGGGACTGACGGCCAGACAAAAAATGCTGGGCCAATTGTTCTTCAGTGCAGTGATGTGTTTCTTGCTGATCCAGAATGGACACAGCACAGCCATCTCTATTCCGGGTACGTCATTCTCGTTTGACTGGACCGGATGGTTCTATTATCCGTTTGTTGTATTCATGATGCTTGCCATTACCAATGCGGTTAACTTTACCGACGGTCTGGATGGTTTGCTGTCAGGGGTAAGTGCTATTGCCTTTGGCGCGTTTGCCATTGTGGCGATGCAAGCCACGTCGATGCCGGCAGCCGTGTGTGCAGCAGCGATGATCGGAGCCGTACTCGGTTTTCTGGTATACAATGCACATCCGGCCAAAGTGTTTATGGGAGACACCGGTTCTCTGGGTATTGGCGGTGCGATTGGTGCGGTAGCCATTGTAACCAAAACAGAGCTTCTTTTTGTCATCATTGGTGGTATTTTTGTTATCGAGATCTTGTCTGTCATCATTCAAGTGGTATCTTTCAAGACTCGCGGCAAGCGTGTATTCAAAATGAGCCCCATTCACCATCACTTTGAATTAAGTGGTTGGTCAGAATGGCGGGTTGTTATTACCTTTTGGGCGGTAGGCGCAATTCTGGCCGCTCTTGGACTTTATCTCAACAAGGGGTTGTAGATCATGAATCATCCTGAATCATATCGCGGACAACAAGTAGTCGTGCTCGGATTGGCCAAAAGCGGCGTACAGGTCGCCAAAGTGCTGGATCGCGCCGGAGCGAAGGTTACAGTAAATGATAAAAAAGAGAGAGATCAATGTCCCGAAGCTTCCGAATTGGAGGCTTTGGGAATTTCTGTTGTATGCGGAGGACATCCGGATGATCTGATTCACAGTGGTGTGAAGCTGGTTGTCAAAAACCCGGGTATCCCATACCATGCAGCTCCTGTGCAGCAAGCTCTGGCATTGGGCATTGAAGTGGTGACCGAAGTAGAGGTTGCTTATCATCTATGTGCTGCACCCATGATCGGGATTACGGGCTCCAACGGTAAAACAACAACCACCACTTGGGTGGGGGAAATGTTGGAACATGCCGGCCTCAACCCGATCGTTGCCGGTAATATCGGAACACCTCTCTGTGAAGCGGCAGAGCAAGCTTCTCCAGATAACTGGATGGTTGTTGAGCTTAGCAGTTTCCAGCTCAAAGGAACGGTTGATTTCCGTCCCCGGATTGCCAGCTTGCTTAACGTTGCAGAGACACATCTGGACTATCACGGGAACATGGATGATTATGTGGCTTCCAAAGCCAAACTGTTCGCCAATCAGCAGCCTGACGACGTAGCCATTCTAAATTGGGATGATGCGGTATGTCGTGGTCTGGTTCCTTACATCAAAGGCAGATTGATCCCCTTCTCAGTGACAGAGAAATTGGATACAGGTGTATATGCAGATCCTCCTTATGTGGATGGAGAAGAGGATGATGTGAAGCGTCAGATTATCTACGCGGATGAAAAGGGAAATCACCACACCATTATTGACATCGAGAACATTGGCATCGCTGGACGATTCAATGTGGAAAATGCAATGGCCGCTGTGGCCATTGCCGTAGCGGCAGGAGCTGATCCAGCAGTGCTGGCTGCTCCGCTTGCAGATTTCAAGGCGGTTGAACACCGACTTGAATACGTTCTAGAGCATAATGGCTCTGCGTATTACAACAACTCCAAAGCGACCAATTCGAAAGCTACGGTTATGGCCCTGAATTCGTTCAAGGAACCGGTCGTATTAATTGCTGGAGGGTTGGATCGTGGGTCAGACATGATGGAGTTGTTACCCTTGTTCCAGGAACGGGTAAAAGCTGTCGTTGCAATTGGAGAGACACGGACAAAAATTGCCAAGGTCGCGGAACTTGCCGGATTAAAGCAAATTAAGGTCGTCGATAATGAGGAGGACGCTGCCCGGACGTTAACCGTTGCTGTGCAGGAAGCATCGAAGCTTGCCAGTGCTGGTGATGTCGTTTTGTTATCCCCGGCATGTGCAAGTTGGGACATGTTTGCTTCCTATGAAGAGCGGGGACGCATTTTTAAAGAGGCGGCGCATAACTTGTAAGTAGGGGGGTGGAAAAGCCCCTACTTCCATGCAAGGGGTGGCCTCCTGATGAAACAGACGCGACCGGCACCAGATATCTGGTTGCTGATTTGTATTTTGGCATTGCTTGCCATCGGCATTATTATGGTATATAGTGCGGGCTCGGTGCTTGCCTTTCATGACTATGGCGATTCATTTTATTTTGTAAAAAGACAGGCCCTGTTTGCGGTGCTTGGGCTTGTGGCCATGTTCGTAACTGCTAACGTAGACTACCGGGTGTGGAGGAAATATGCCAAGCCTATATTGATTGCCTGTTTTATTATGCTCATTGCGGTGCTCATTCCTGGAATCGGTGTGGTTCGCGGTGGTGCACGAAGTTGGCTGGGCATTGGTTCGTTCGGTATTCAGCCCTCAGAATTTATGAAGCTGGGCATGATTCTGTTTCTCGCTCACTGGCTGAGCAAGGAACCGGGCAAAATCAAAACCTTCACAACGGGGCTTCTGCCACCGCTGGGATTGATCGGTTTGGCTTTTGGGATTATTATGCTGCAACCTGATTTAGGGACTGGCACCGTGATGATGGGCGCATCGATGCTTATTATTTTTACAGCTGGAGCGCGAATGAAACATCTGAGCTTGCTTGCTCTTGGCGGCGTAGCGGGGTTTGCAGCTTTGATTGCAGCAGCACCCTATCGGTTGCAGCGTATCACAGCGTTTTTGGACCCGTGGTCCGATCCGCTGGGTGCCGGATATCAGATCATTCAATCCTTATACGCAATTGGTCCTGGTGGACTGGCGGGATTGGGACTGGGTATGAGCCGGCAGAAGTACAGTTATGTACCTGAACCGCAAACGGACTTTATTTTTAGTATTTTGGCCGAAGAACTCGGCTTTATAGGTGGAATGATTGTATTATTGTTGTTTCTGGTGCTGGTGTGGAGAGGAATGCGTGTAGCCATGACCGTTCCGGATGCCTTTGGCAGTCTGCTTGGTGTTGGTATCGTAGGTATGGTCGCCGTACAGGTCATTATTAACATTGGTGTTGTCATTGGCATGATGCCTGTTACGGGCATTACATTGCCTCTGATCAGTTACGGTGGATCATCATTGACCCTCATGCTCACAGCACTGGGCATTTTAGTGAATTTATCCCGTTATGCGAGGTGACTATGCGATGCGAGTCGTTCTAAGCGGTGGCGGTACGGGTGGACATATCTATCCGGCCGTTGCCATAGCAAGACAATGCGAGGCGGAGAACCCGGACTCGACATTTCTATACATCGGAGGAACCAGAGGGCTGGAAAGCAAGCTGGTTCCCCAAGAAAATATTCCTTTTAAATCCATTGATATTACGGGCTTTCGGCGGAAATTGTCCATCGACAACCTGAAAACGGTCATGCGTTTCATTCAAGGTGTACGCAAGTCCAAAAAAATGCTGAAGGAATTCAAACCGGATGTTGTGATTGGTACAGGTGGATATGTGTGTGGACCTGTGGTATATGCAGCAACAAAACTGGGGATTCCGAGTATAATTCATGAACAGAACGCCATTCCTGGTCTGACGAACAAATTTTTGATGCGTTATGTGGACACGGTTGCCGTTAGCTTTGAAGGTTCTGAAAAATCGTTTTCCGGTGCAAAAAAGGTGATCTACACTGGTAATCCGCGAGCGACTACGGTAGCACAGGCAAGCCGTGATCGTGGTTTTGCCACGTTAGGTGTACCGATGAACAGCCGTGTTGTTCTTGTGGTTGGTGGCAGTCGCGGGGCAAAAGCAATCAATCAGGCCATGGTGGACATGGCTCCATTGCTGGAACAACTGGACGATGTACACGTAGTTTACGTGACAGGGGATACCTATTTTGATGAAACGCGTGAAGCCATTCGCAGCTCATTGGGTACGATGCCAAACCACCTGCATGTCCTGCCTTACGTGCACAATATGCCTGAGGTGCTTGCCTGCACATCCTTGATTGTAAACCGCGCAGGTGCATCATTCCTTGCGGAGATCACATCACTGGGTATTCCTTCGATCCTGATTCCTTCACCTAACGTGACTAATAATCATCAGGAAGCCAATGCACGCACGCTTGAAGGTGGAGGTGCATCACTCACGATGCTGGAGAAGGATCTTACAGGCAAAGTCCTGTATGAAGCCATCGCCAAGATTATGAATGATGAATCGGGACGCAAACGAATGGCTGAAGCCTCCCGGAAACTGGGGAAACCCGATGCAGCTGAAGTGCTTGTTCATGAAATTCAGCGTCTTGCTGCACGCCGATAAAGTGTGATTGTGGGCGATTGTCACACACAAGACGGGGCTGACATAAGATACCGTATAAATCGTGACCATCGTTCCATGGCGCCAGAACACGGTCTGTATCAACAGAACATACCGTGCTCATCGGTCTTGAAGCAAAGGAGGAAGCAAACATGCATCAGTGGATATCGTTACTATCCCAGAATAATGTTGGCAGAGTTCTTGAAAACGAACCGCTAGCCAAATACACCACATGGAAGATCGGCGGTCCTGCGGATGCACTGGTCATTCCCGAGAATAAAGAGCAGATGATGAATCTCGTTCAATTGCTTCACAAGGTTCAGATTCCGTGGATGCAACTTGGACGGGGCTCAAACATGCTGGTGTCAGACAAAGGAATACGTGGTGTTGTGGTGAAACCAGGCGATGGTTTTGATTATGCCGAATTTCACGAAGGTGGTGTAACCGCCGGAGCGGCGCATTCTTTTGTTAAACTCAGTGTGGTTGCTGCCAAAAAGGAATGGACCGGTCTGGAATTCGGCAGCGGTATCCCCGGCACTGTCGGTGGAGCCGTATACATGAATGCAGGTGCTCATGGATCGGATGTGTCACGGATATTCAAATTCGCTGAGATTGTACTGGAGACAGGGGAATTGGTACGTTACAGCAAGGAGGACATGGATTTTGCCTACCGCCACTCTGTTCTACATGATCGGAGAGGCATCGTGCTGGAAGCTACATTTGAACTACAGCATGGAGAACGCAAAGTCATTTCGGAAACCATGGCGGCTTACAAAGATCGCCGGCGTTGCACACAGCCACTGCAGATGGCATGTGCAGGTAGTGTATTCCGAAATCCACCGGGTGATCATGCAGCCCGCCTGATTGAAGCAGCAGGGCTGAAAGGAATGACCCAGGGAGGCGCACAGGTATCCACCATGCATGCCAATTTCATTGTTAATACAGGCCAAGCAACAGCAGAGGACGTTATCACCCTAATGCAGCAGATACAGAGCACTATATCATCTCAAAACGGTATTAACCTGGTACCGGAAGTCTTCGTAGTGGGTGAGCGGTAAACCCCGGAGGTGATACATTGGACAAATTGGTGATTGAAGGCGGGAAACCCCTCTCAGGATCCATACGCATCCATGGAGCAAAAAATGCCGCTTTACCGATTATGGCCGCAAGTTTGTTGGCAGATGGAGAAGTTACACTGCATAACGTTCCACACTTGCTGGACATTGAAGTGATGCTGTATATCCTGGAACGGCTTGGATGCACGTGTCGGCATGAACAGGGAACAGTGACGATTAATACCTCGTCTATCCGGTCATATGATGTGCCAGAAGATCTAATGAAGCAGATGCGCTCTTCCATTTTTTTGATGGGACCATTGCTGGCTAAGTTTGGGCAAGTGTCAGTGTATCAGCCAGGCGGTTGTGCCATTGGAGAACGCAAAATTGATCTTCACCTCCGGGGCCTGGAAGCGCTCGGAGCTTTGATTGAAGAGCAGGACCAACAGATTATATGTCATGGGCACAATCTGGTGGGTACAGATATTCATTTGGATTTCCCGAGTGTGGGAGCCACCGAGAATATCATGATGGCAGCCGTTATGGCTAAAGGCACAACAACCATTTGCAACGCGGCAAGAGAACCTGAAATACAGGACCTGCAACACTTTTTGAATGCTATGGGTGCAAGTATTATTGGTGCAGGAACGGATACAATCACGATCAATGGCGTTGAGAAACTGAAGCCTTGTTCCTATGAGATTATACCGGATCGAATCGTTGCCGGAACCGTAATGATTGCAGCAGCAGCAACACGAGGCAATGTTACGCTTACACACTGCAATCCTGCTCATCTTACTTCACTTATACATGTATTGAAGCGCACTGGTGTTCAAATCACAGTCTGCAATGATATAATGACGGTGAGCTGTATGAGCCGTCCCAAATCAGTAGACCGTATTGTGACTTCTCCGTATCCTTCGTTTCCGACAGATTTGCAATCGCAAATCATGGTGCTGCTCAGTTTGGCAGACGGATTCAGTGTGATGAAGGAAACGGTATTCGAGGGCCGGTTCAAACATGTGGATGAACTGAATGTGATGGGGGCTGATATTTCAGTCGATCTGAACGCAGCATTTATCCGTGGTGTTCCCCGTCTGTACGGGGCTACAGTAGAAGCAACCGATCTTCGTGCAGGTGCAGCTCTGGTAATTGCTGGCCTGGCTGCTCAAGGCAAAACGGTTGTGGAGCAAGTGCATCATATTGACCGGGGCTACGATCAGATCGAGAAGTTATTCCAAAGTCTTGGAGCATCGGTTGAGCGACAGTCGCCCGTTTCGAAACAGTTGGATTTTGCCAATTAACGTCCTTGGCGTCCCCTTCTTGAAGGGAGGGGACCTGAGGCTTTGTGGAGCGCTACTTATGCCTAAAAGTCAAATTCCGGTTCTGAAGAAGAATCGGCCAAAAGGAAACACAAGCCGCAAAATTGTAATTATTCTCTTATTATTATTTATTGTATTGCTCGCTGTATTATTCTTTCGTTCTTCCATGAGTCGGATTTCGGCAATTGAAATTACGGGTAATGTATATACAGCAACTTCAGAACTGCTGGAGAAAAGCGGGCTGAAAGAAGGCGAACAATTTTTTGGGACAAGTACTGCCGAGGTTATTGAGCGTCTCAAGACCATCAAGGCGATTTCCACCGTTACCGTGGACAAGCAATTTCCGGGTATTATCCACATCAAGGTTCAGGAATATGCCACGGTTGCTTATGAGCTTGGTTCTGACGGTACGTTAAAAGCGATATTAGCCAGTGGGACAAGCTTGACGGTTCCGGCAACAATTGGTGTTGCTGTGGAGAAGCCCATATTGACCCAATGGAAGGCTGATGATCCACTCAAAGCCAAACTGAGCCAGACACTGGCTAAAATTCCGAATGAATTGACGACGGATATTTCGGAAATTATTCCGAATCCAACACCTTCATTTCCGGATCAGATTCGGATGTATACCAAATCACAGTTTGAAGTGATTACAACCGTCTCTCTTTTATCGGATAAAGTGGAGTATCTGAATCAGGTGATTGAGACCGAACGGCCTGGGAAAATCACCATGCTTGAGGCAGATACCTATGTCCCTTTCATCCCGGATGACCCGGAAGATGATGCTGAACTAGGAGGAACCCCCTGATCTTTGCCATTATGAGGCTGGACTGAATATGAAAGCCTAGGCAGGTCGGGGTTTGGCCCCGTCAGAGCAATGAAACTTGTTCTTTCTGAGATGAAGAAAAAATGATACACTTGAACTTATGGCACATGAGTTGCCTCCTTCTTTTTTCTTCAATGTTTTATGTCTGGCAACCAGATTTTGACACCCAAAAACATTGTAGAAAAAAGAGGGAAAGCCTGAAGTGTGTTGAATATGTTTTAAGAGTGTTTAAATTCGAACTTAATTTACTATTGGAGTCAGGAGGTGCCACAGACTTGAGCAACAATGACATCATTGTTAGTTTGGACATCGGTACATCCAAAATTCGCGCTATTATTGGGGAAATGAATAATGGAACCTTTAATATTATAGGAGTTGGATCTGCCGACTCGGAGGGAATTCGCAAAGGTGTAATCGTAGATATCGATCAGACGGTGCAGTCGATTCGCAACGCAGTGGATCATGCAGAACGTATGGTAGGTATTCAAATATCCGAAGTGTATGTTGGAATCTCGGGAAATCATATCGGACTGATGAGCAGTCACGGCGTCGTGGCTGTGTCTAACGAGGATCGTGAAATCGGAGAAGAAGACATGGAACGGGTGTTGAAAGCAGCCGAAGTCATTGCAGTTCCGCCGGAACGGGAAATTATTGATGTTGTCGCCAAGCAATATGTTGTAGATGGCTTGGAGGGCATACAGGACCCCCGTGGTATGATTGGTGTTCGTTTGGAAGTTGAAGCAACGATCATAACGGGTGCAAAAACCGCGATACATAATCTTTTGCGCTGCGTGGAAAAAGCGGGTCTGAAAGTAAGCGATCTGGTTCTCATGTCGCTTGGAGCGGGTCAACTGGCTTTGTCCAAAGATGAAAAAACGATGGGTTCAGTGCTTGTTGATATTGGAGCAGGTGCAACCACCATCGCCATTTTTGAAGAAGACAGTCTTGTTGCAACATCAACGTTGCCTATAGGTGGGGAATTCGTAACAAATGATATCGCCTATGGATTACGCACGTTAACGGATCAGGCGGAGAAGGTGAAACTGAAATATGGTTGTGCCTGGTTGGATGATGCTGCTGCGGATGTGATGTTCAAAGTCACCCGAATTGGCAGTAATGTAGACAAGGAGTTTTCACAAGAGGATCTGGCGGCTATTATTGAACCTAGGGTTCAGGAAATATTCCAGATGATATCCCAAGAAGTGAAGCGTCTTGGTTACAACGAGCTTCCTGGAGGTTATATACTAACGGGAGGTACGGTCTCTATGCCGGGGGTTCTGCAGGTCGCTCAGCATGAGCTTGCTGCTTCGGTACGAGTTGCAGTTCCGGATTATATTGGTGTGCGTGACCCTGGGTTTACAAGCGGAGTCGGCATATTGCACAGTGTAATTCGCAGTTTGCGCATTCGTCCCTCGATCAATAACGGCGGTGGAAATAACAACAACAACAATAATAACAACAAGAAACCGACCAACCGTCCGAAGCCAAATACGGCACAGGAATCGGAGCAAAAACCCGGTCTGTTCGAACGGCTGAAGAATATGTTCAGCGAATTTATATAACAGGTTGGATCCATTTCATACATTCTTGTAAGCCGTCTGAATGCGCCGGTACTAAAATAAACGCTTTCGTTCGTCGATATATGAAATTGATTCGGTTCAAATCAAAAATTGGACGGGCCATCCATGCACATTGAGGGGGAGATGGAATAATATGTTGGAATTTGATTTCGAGATGGAGAGCTTGGCTCAAATTAAAGTCATCGGTGTAGGCGGCGGCGGAAGCAATGCAGTCAACCGTATGATTGAAAATGGTGTACAAGGTGTTGAATTTATTACGGTGAATACGGATGCGCAGGCGTTACACCTGGCGAAATCCGAGCATAAATTGCAAATCGGTGATAAATTGACTCGTGGTCTTGGTGCTGGCGCCAACCCGGATGTAGGTAAAAAAGCAGCGGAAGAGTCCCGCGATCTGATCATGAACACGTTGAAAGGTGCAGACATGGTATTTGTTACAGCCGGTATGGGCGGTGGTACAGGTACAGGTGCGGCTCCGGTTATTGCCGAAATCGCTAAAGAGTGTGGTGCACTTACAGTGGGTGTCGTAACTCGCCCATTTACATTTGAAGGACGCAAGCGTTCCAGCCATGCAGAGCAAGGTATTGAAGCTCTCAAGGAAAAAGTCGACACACTGATCGTAATTCCTAATGATCGTTTGCTCGAAATCGTAGATAAAAAGACACCTATGCTTGAAGCGTTCCGTCAAGCGGATAACGTACTTCGTCAAGCGGTACAAGGTATCTCTGATTTGATCGCTGTACCGGGTCTGATCAACCTTGACTTTGCTGACGTCAAAACGATTATGCATGAACGTGGTTCTGCACTTATGGGGATTGGTGAATCAACAGGTGAGAATCGTGCGGCAGAAGCAGCACGGAAAGCCATTATGAGTCCTTTGCTTGAAACTTCTATTGAAGGTGCTCGCGGCGTAATCATGAACATTACGGGTGGCATTAATCTGTCCCTGTATGAAGTGAACGAAGCGGCAGAGATCGTAACGTCTGCTTCCGACCCGGAAGTAAACATGATCTTTGGTGCCATCATTGACGAAGACCTGAAAGAGGAGATTAAGGTTACAGTTATTGCAACTGGTTTTGAAGATAAACCTGCTCCACCACCACCAGGACGTAAGCCAGCTCCAGCAACAGCGGAGACGACGGATACGCGTTCGCCGAACCTGCGTCCTTTCGGAAATCAGCCGAGCAATGATCAGCTGGACATTCCGACATTTTTACGCAATCGTTCACGCAATAACAACAACGATTAATACGCAAATCAATTTATTGGAAACCCGGTACTCCTTATGGAGCGACCGGGTTTTTTCTGTTTATTTAGATATCATAGCATACAGCAATGAACAAATTCTGAACAAAGGGCCTGAGCAATTCCGACAAAAAAAGTTGGAACCACACCCCCATGATTAGACAGACTTTGAACAGGGGGCTCCGTATACTTGTGAATATGCTCATGAATATCAGGATATCGGGTACCGGTATTTCGATATGTTGCGCGCAGGCAGGTGAAGACTTTGGTTGTTTATGTGGATTTAATTTTTTTGACAAACCTGTGTATTGACGGTGCACTCATCGGAATGACCGCCTGGATGCGCAAGACAAAGCTGGTTTGGTGGCGATGGTTGCTGTCAGCCATTGTGGGTGCATTATACGTGGTCATGATGTTTGTACCGGAGTTTGATTTTATGTTCACCTTTTTGATCAAGTTCGGGTTCTCGCTGGTCATGCTTACGATTGCTTTTGGTTTTAAGGGTCTGCAGGCTTTTGCGAGGACGCTCGGTACCTTCTATGTGATTAATTTTGTCGCTGCCGGAGGTATTCTGGGTGTGCATTACATGCTTCAGAGCTCCGGTGAGTTGTTTAACGGCATTTGGTTCACGGCTTCTGGCGGTATGTCATTTGATCTGAAAATTGCTTTCTGGTTCACGTTTATCGTATTTTTTGCTGTCCTGTTTTTATTCAAAGCTGTGCAGAGTTCAAAACGGAAAACGGATCGCATGACGACCTATTTGGGCAAAGTTGAGGTCTGCATCGATGAGGTAGTCATTTCTTGTACAGGCCTTCTGGATACGGGCAATCAACTTACAGATCCCTTATCGCGCATGCCGGTCATGGTGATGGAGGTTTCGTTATGGCAAGACATGTTACCTGCTTCATGGAAGGGTAGACTCAAGGACGAGGCGCCGGACAACCTTATTCTCGAGCTTGATCAGGAAAGTTTTCAGTGGCAGGATCGACTGCGGCTAGTGCCTTATCGGGGCATTAACAAAGGGACTGCGTTTATGTTGGCCATGAAGCCGGACCGGGTGAAGGTGACGATGGAGGAAACATGTTATGAGACGACAAGAGTACTCATTGGGCTGGATGGAGGTGTTTTGTCGTCGGATGGGAAATACCAGGCCGTGATTCATCCTGAACTTGTGCAAGACGCTGCTTCTGCGCAGTCTACGGCTCTCTCTGCGGGAGCAACAGAAAAGCCGCTGAATGTGGTATAGGAGGAACGTACATGCTTGTGAAATGGAAACTGGTGGCGCAGCTGCAATACTACCGTCTGTTATTTTTATTGGGACTCAAAAGCGAAGAGATCTATTATATTGGGGGAAGTGAGGCACTTCCGCCGCCATTGACAAGGGAAGAAGAAGAATTTTTACTGCAAAAATTATCCTCGGGAGACTCGGCCATTCGCGCGATGCTTATTGAGCGCAATCTGCGTCTGGTGGTGTACATCGCACGCAAATTTGAAAACACTGGAATCAATATTGAGGATTTGGTCTCCATTGGAGCCATCGGATTGATTAAGGCAGTTAATACATTTGACCCGGAAAAGAAAATCAAACTGGCAACCTATGCTTCACGTTGTATCGAAAATGAAATTTTGATGTACCTGAGACGTAATAGTAAGATCCGAACTGAAGTTTCTTTTGATGAACCGCTCAACATTGATTGGGATGGAAATGAACTATTATTATCCGATGTATTGGGTACTGAAAACGATACAATCTATCGGAATATTGAAGAGCAGGTAGACCGGAAACTTTTGCACAAGGCACTGGAAAAATTAACGGAGCGCGAGCGAATGATTATGGAGCTTCGTTTTGGCCTGACGGATGGGGAAGAAAAGACTCAAAAAGATGTAGCGGATCTACTTGGAATCTCCCAATCCTACATCTCTCGACTCGAAAAAAGAATCATTAAAAGACTCCGCAAGGAGTTCAATAAAATGGTCTGAAATACATCTTTGGTCAGAATGGGTATTACTGGCAAGGGTGCCAAGTACGAATAAAAAAGCCTGCCCCGGAGATAATGTACATTAATGTTTCTCCTTGGGAGGTAAATCACGATGACCCGAAACAAAGTCGAGATTTGTGGCGTGGACACCGCAAAATTGCCTGTCCTCACCAACACTGAAATGCGGGAATTGTTTCATTCCCTTCAGCAACACCATGATCGCTCAGCAAGAGAGAAATTAGTGAATGGCAACCTGCGTCTGGTACTCAGTGTCATTCAGCGTTTTAACAATCGGGGGGAGTTTGTCGATGATCTGTTCCAGGTTGGTTGCATCGGCCTGATGAAAGCCATTGATAATTTTGATTTATCCCAGAATGTCAAATTTTCAACCTACGCGGTGCCGATGATTATCGGTGAAATCCGTCGATACCTGCGTGATAATAACCCAATTCGGGTATCTCGCTCCTTGAGGGACATTGCTTACAAAGCACTTCAGGTCCGTGACAGCCTGACGAATAAAAACTCCCGGGAACCGACGATATTCGAAATTGCGGAAGTACTGAATGTGCCGAAGGAAGATGTTGTTTTTGCATTGGACGCCATTCAGGACCCGGTCTCGCTCTTCGAACCGATTTATCATGATGGTGGAGATCCGATCTATGTCATGGATCAGATCAGTGATGACAGAAACAAGGATGTCTCGTGGATCGAGGAAATTGCACTGCGTGAAGCGATGCATCGTCTTGGTCAGCGGGAAAAAATGATTTTGTCGATGCGGTTTTTCGAAGGGAAAACCCAGATGGAAGTGGCTGATGAAATTGGCATTTCCCAGGCTCAGGTATCACGTCTGGAGAAATCAGCGATACAGCAGATGCAAAAACATGTAAAGTCGTAACACGATGCAAGGGCAGAAGGACGATCAATCGGGGCAGTGTATACCGTTGGTCGTCTTTTTGTTTTGGACCGTTTCCACATTCGATGAAAAACAGGACATTTTTCGCCCCTGAAACATATATTGTATAGAAGCGTGAAGAACGGGCAGAAGAGGAATAACAGGGGGCGGAGATGAATGAAAGTAAATACGAGCGAAGTAGCGGCACGAGGCATGAAAATCTCGGACTTTCAGACAAAGGATGTCATTAACATTACGGATGGTAAACGCCTGGGTCAGATCAGTGACTTGGAGCTGGATCTGAAGCAGGGACGAATTGAAGCGATTGTAGTGCCGGGGTACAGCCGTTTTATGGGTCTTTTTGGCGGGGGAACGGATCTGGTGATTCCCTGGAGAAATATTGTGAAGATTGGCTCAGATGTGATTCTGGTAAAGATGGATGAGGTAAAGGAAAACACGTATGACGAACGTGATCGCGAAGCGCGCCTGTATGATGAACAGCAGCATAACCGCACAGACCGTGTGGAACGCATTGAACGATCAGACCGTAATCAGCGTCGAACGATATAAATGAGACAGAATGTGGCTCATTTGGTACACTGGAAGTGGTGAGGTGAGATAATGGAACCCTTTGTATTGGATAAAGAATTACTTGAACGGACCAAGAACCCAAATTCAGATTTCGGTCCTGATCCGTTATTATTATATGTTGAGCCCTGGAAACAGCAATTTGAACAGCTGTCAGTCGGATTTACGACGAGGCATGGTGGAGTTGGAAAAGTTCCGTATGCCACGCTCAATTGTGCTTATCATGTGGGGGATGACCCTGAAGTTGTACTTAACAACCGTAGGCTTGTAACCGAGAAGCTTGGCTTTGCAGCAGAAGCATGGACCTGTGGAGAGCAGGTGCATGGCAAACATGTGGCTGTAATTACCGCTGAAGATCGGAGCAGAGGATTACTTGATCGTCAATCTGCGTTGCAGGATACGGATGGATTGGTCACGAATGTGCCTGGTGTGCTGCTGACTTCTTTCTATGCCGACTGTGTTCCGCTTTATTTCTATGACCCTGTGCAGCAGGCGGTAGGTCTTGCGCATGCCGGCTGGAAAGGTACAGTCGCGGGTATCGCTGTATCCATGGTGGAGACGATGGAACGGGAGTATGGCAGCCGTAGGCAGGACATTCGAGCTACAATCGGTCCGTCGATTGGGGATTGCTGTTATGAAGTGGATGAGGCGGTCATGCAGCATGTACGGGTTTGGTTTGATGATTCCCCGGTTAATGATAAATACGAGGATTCTGCTTCTAAACAAGCATATCGAGCCGTGAATAACGGTAAAACGATGTTAAACTTGAAAGAATGTAATCGACACATTATGATGAAAGCAGGAATAATGCCGGATCATATCGAATGTACAACATGGTGTACAAGTTGTCATCCCGAACTATTTTTCTCCTATCGGAAGGAAAATGGTGTTACAGGGCGGATGGCGAGCTGGATTGGGCTGGAAGAGAGGTGACCCTCTGTGTCATTGGAGGAGCGTATACAACAGGTAAATCAGAAGATCGAGGATGCATGTCGGCGCAGTAACCGTCATCGTGATGATGTGAATGTGATTGCGGTCACGAAATATGTCTCACTTGAAACAACGGGATCGGTGCTGGATCATGGTCTTGAGCATATTGGAGAAAACCGGTGGCAGGATGCACAGGCCAAATGGGAAGCTTTTGGTCAGCAGGGTACCTGGCATTTTATCGGTCATTTGCAGACAAACAAGGTGAAAGACGTGATTGGCAAGTTTCGTTACATACATTCACTGGATCGTTTGTCATTGGCGAAGGAGTTGGATAAAAAAGCAGCTTCACTTGGCATCCAAGTGGAAACGTTTTTGCAGGTGAATATTTCGGGTGAAGAGAGCAAGTATGGATTACAGCCTGAACAGGCAAGTTCTTTTTTGCGTGATATTCGTTCGTTCAACAATCTCAAGGTCGTTGGCCTGATGACCATGGCACCTCATGAGGAAGATCCGGAGCTGACGCGTCCCGTATTTCGTGGATTGCGTGAGCTGAGAGATCAATTGAATGGACAAGCCCTTACAGCAGAGCCATTGACTGAGCTGTCGATGGGGATGTCCAATGATTTTGAAGTGGCCATTGAAGAAGGTGCAACCTGGGTACGGCTAGGATCGATTCTCGTAGGAAAAGAGGAGGGTTCACGATGGGCGTAATGAATAAATTTATGAATTTCCTCGGACTTCAGGAAGAGGAAGAGATTGTGGAACGTGAACGAATGGCTGCGCAGGAGGAAAATGAGGCTGAACATCAGGAAGCTGAAACCTCCAGTCTCGATAAACGTAGAAACCAAAGGGGGAATAATGTGGTGAGCATTCATTCCCAGAAAAATGTTAAAGTTGTCCTGTATGAACCGCGTTCTTATGACGAGGCTCAGGAAATTGCCGACCATCTGCGTTCGCATCGTACCGTTGTGGTGAACTTGCAACGAATTCGCCAGGACCAAGCGCTGCGCGTTATTGATTTTTTGAGTGGCACGGTATATGCATTGGGTGGCGGTATTTCCAAAATCGGCGGAAACATTTTTCTCTGTACGCCAGATACGGTTGAAATTCAGGGCTCAATTACGGAAATACTGGCTGACAGCGAGCAAGATTATAACAGAATGAGGTGAGCCACTTTTGTATCAGATTGAAAGCGTGTTGTACACGTTATACCAGATTTACTTTTACATGGTCATTGTCTACATATTGATGTCTTGGCTTCCCAATGCGCGGGAAAGCTTCATCGGTGAATGGCTGGGCAAATTAGTGGAGCCATATCTAAGACCATTCCGTCGATTTATCCCCCCTTTGTTCGGTGTGCTGGATATTTCCCCGATTGTGGCGCTAATCGTTCTGCAACTCGCGCTTAATGGGCTGATCTCCATACTTCGGTATTTTGTATATTAGGGTAGGGTGATATAGATGAGCGGTGAAATTTACGAACATTTTAGCCATGATGAGCGGGATTTTGTAGATAAAGCTTCGGATTGGGTTGAGCGGGCAGGTAAGTATCATGATATGAAGCTAACTGACTTCCTTGATCCAAGACAGGTTTTTATCTTACAGACTCTTGCCAATCGCCGTAACGATGTTCAGATTCGTCTGGATGGTGGTTACGAGGCTGCTGAACGCAAGCGTGCGCTGGTTGCACCTGATTATATGTATCTGGATGATGAGGATATGGGTATGCAGGTGCTCAGTATCACGTCTGATGATCAGAAAATCTCGGAGCTGGAGCATGGGGACTATATGGGTTCCCTGCTCGGGCTTGGGATGAAGCGTGGAAAGATCGGGGATATCCAAGTGCTGGAGGACGGTTGCCATACAGTGGTGGCGGCGGAAACCGGCGCTTTTTTATCGCTTCAACTGAATCAGGTGCATCGGTTACATGTGTTCACAGAGTTACTTCCTTTGGATCAGATGCGATGGTCAGAGAGTAAGCTGGAGACGATGGACATTACGGTTGCTTCTCTTCGTTTGGATGGAATCTGCGCAGATGTGTATCGGCTTAGTCGCAGTAAAGTGCTGGTGCCGATCAAAGCTGGTCGTTGCCGTGTGAACTGGAAAGTTGAGGAAGATCCTTCCAAATCACTAAAAGCGGGTGATGTCGTATCCATTCAGGGATTTGGCCGTTTCAAGGTTATGGAACAGGATGGGATGACCAAAAAAGGACGTTGCCGAGTGAAAATCGGCAAATTTGCCTGAGTCTGTTGCAGGAAAATCCGCTTTCTTGTCGAAATGTTTATCATAAAGGTGTAGAAAACACGCGGTGTATCCGATATACATTAAGTCAAAGCTTTACATGAACGTTGGAGGATGCAATTCTGATCCTGCATTCCGTATACGTTGCCAAGGTTAGGCATCAACGATACGGCCCCTTGGGTGGTACCCATATGCTGCAAACCTTCTCTGGACGGGAAGGAACTTTAACAGGAGGTGGACAGCATGCCATTAACGCCGCTGGACATACACAACAAGGAATTTTCCCGACGTTTGCGCGGGTATGACGAGGATGAAGTCAATGAATTCCTGGATCAAGTCATCAAAGATTACGAAGGCGTCATTCGCGAGAACAAAGAGCTGAGCAATCAGTTGCTGTCCGTTCAGGAAAAGCTGGATCATTTTGCCACGATTGAAGAGACACTTAGCAAAACGATCATCATTGCGCAGGAAGCTGCTGATGATGTGAAGAACAATGCGAAGAAAGAAGCGCAGTTGATCGTGAAGGAAGCAGAGAAGAATGCAGACCGGATCGTGAATGAATCGCTGGGAAAATCGCGTAAAATTGCTTTGGAAGTGGAAGAACTGAAAAAGCAGGCATCGATTTATCGTGCCCGTTTCCGCACGCTTGTTGAAGCGCAGCTTGAACTGTTGACTCAGGATGGTTGGGAAGTGCTGGAGAGCCGGGAGCAGGAAGTGCGTGACCGTGAGCGGGAGATGAAAGAAATTTATTAGTCTGTCGCCTGGTTGACTTTTGTCTGCAAAGAGGCTATAACTATATTCATAATGAATAGTGATTCCATGACGGGTTCAGTACGTTATGATCTCATCCCTCAGAGAGTTGGTGGTTGGTGCAAACCAATGGATGAGTTATAGCCGAATATCTCCCCGGAGAAGTGACGCTGAAGCGGTGATTGTGATTGCCGTGTGTAAGCCGAACCGTAAGCCGTACGTTATAACGGCACCCTGCAGTAGTTTAGCGGGGCATAAGCGCTGTTGATGACAGAGCATACCCAGGCTTGCCTGGATGTGGTTTGTGATGAACAGAATTAGGGTGGTAACGCGAGTATAGCCTCGTCCCTTTCCAGGGATGGGGCTTTTTTGTGTTCAAAAAAGGCGAACGTACATGAGGCCCGAAGGGACCTCAAGGAGTGAGCCGCTCGCCGGGAAAGCGAAGCCGCCCGGCACACGGGTTCGCCAAGGCGAACGTCCTTGAGGCCCGAAGGGACCTCAAGGAGAGAGCCACCCGCCGGGAGAGCGAAGCGCCCGGCACACGGGTTCGCTAAGGCGAACGCCCATGAGGCCCGAAGGGACCTCAGGGAGAGAGACGTCCGCCGGGAGAGCGAAGCACCCGGCACACGGGTTCGCTAAGGCGAGCGTTCATGAGGCCCGAAGGGACCTCAGGGAGAGAGCCGCCCCGCCGGGAGAGCGAAGCGCCCGGCACACGGGTTCGCCCAGGCGAACGTACATGAGGCCCGAAGGGACCTCAAGGAGAGAGCCGCCCGCCGGGGGAGCGAAGCACCCGGCCACACCCGCCTCGCGGTAAGGCCATGCGGCGTTCACGCAGGGAACAGCCGCAAAATGGCCGCCACTACGCACATCCACCCCTCGGCCATAAGCGCCACCGATTCCCCACCGACAACCCATCCCGGGTGTCCAGAGGGCGGAGCGCCTATGGGGTCCCCCTTGGTAAGGGGGATTTAGGGGGATTGAAACGCTTTTTGTGGACGGTCCACAATCCAACCAAAGAAAGGGAAGATAATCATCATGCAACGAGTTGACGTCAAAGAGAAGGCACGTACCAGAGAATTACGCGTGTTAGATAAATGGAAAACGGAGAATACATTCAAAAGATCCATCGAAAACCGGGAGGGCAAGCCAAACTTCGTATTTTACGAGGGTCCACCAACAGCGAACGGTAAACCGCATATCGGTCATGTACTGGGACGGGTAATCAAGGATTTTGTTGGACGGTATAACACCATGAAGGGTTACCGTGTCGTTCGTAAAGCAGGCTGGGATACACATGGTCTGCCTGTAGAACTGGGTGTACAGAAGAAGCTAGGTATCTCCCACAAGTGGGAAATCGAAGATTACGGCGTGGAAAAATTCATTAACGAATGTAAAGCGAGTGTATTCGAGTACGAGCAACAATGGCGTGATCTGACAGAAGGCATCGGATATTGGACGGATATGGATAACCCATACATCACTCTTGATAACAACTACATCGAGAGCGTATGGAACATCCTAGCGACGATCCACGAGAAAGGACTGCTGTATCGTGGTCACCGTGTGAGCCCGTATTGTCCATCTTGTCAGACAACATTGAGTTCCCATGAAGTTGCACAAGGATACAAAGACGTTAAAGATCTGAGTGCTACAGCGAAATTCAAACTGAATGACAGCGGAGAATTTGTACTGGCTTGGACGACAACACCTTGGACACTGCCTTCACACGTTGCACTTGCCGTGAATCCGGATATGGACTACTCCCGTGTTCGTCAAGGTGATGAAGTGTACATCATGGCAACCAATCTGGTTGAAAAAGTGATGAAAGATACCAAAGGTGAGTATGAGATCATCGGTGCACTGAAAGGTGCCGACCTGGTTGGCAAAACGTATGATCCTCCGTTCAACTACGTACAGGCTGAGAAAGCCAACATCATTCTGGGTGCAGGCTTTGTAACGGATGCAAGTGGTACGGGTATCGTACACATGGCTCCTGCCCATGGTGAAGATGACTACCGTGTATGCCGTGAGAATGGGATCAGCTTTGTGAACATGGTGGACTTGGAAGGTAAATTTGTAGCTGAGGTTACTGACTTTGCCGGACGTTTCGTGAAGGATTGTGATATTGATATCGTGCGATATCTGTCTGAAAATGGACGTTTGTTCAGCAAAGAAAAATATGAGCACAGTTATCCGTTCTGCTGGCGTTGTGATACACCGCTTCTGTACTATGCAATGGACAGCTGGTTTATCCAAACAACAGCCATCAAGGACCAATTGATTGCCAACAACAGTGAAGTGGATTGGTACCCAGGTCACGTTCGTGAAGGTCGCTTCGGGAAATTCCTCGAGGATCTGGTGGATTGGAACATCAGCCGTGATCGTTATTGGGGAACTCCGCTGAACATCTGGGTGTGCGAGGAGACTGGCGAACAATTTGCTCCACACAGCATTGCAGAATTGCGTGCTCGTGCGGTAGGTGATGTGCCTGAGAATCTTGAATTGCATAAACCATATGTGGATGACGTTAAAGTCATGAGCTCTTGTGGCAAATATGAAATGAAACGTACACCGGAAGTGATCGATGTCTGGTTCGACAGCGGCTCCATGCCGTTTGCCCAGCAACACTATCCATTTGAAAATAAAGAAGTATTCGAACAGCAGTATCCTGCTGATATGATCTGTGAGGGAATTGACCAGACACGTGGCTGGTTCTACAGCTTGCTGGCGGTTTCTACCCTTTTGACAGGCAAAGCGCCTTACAAAGCGGTTATGGCTACAGGACACGTTCTTGATGAGAACGGACAGAAGATGTCCAAATCCAAAGGTAACGTTATCGATCCTTGGGAAGTGATTGAAGAATACGGTACAGATGCATTCCGCTGGGCTTTGTTGTCTGACAGTGCACCGTGGAACAGCAAACGTTTCTCCAAAGGTATCGTAGGCGAAGCCAAATCCAAAATGGTGGATACGCTGGTTAACACCCATGCATTCCTGACGCTTTATGCTACCATTGATGGATTTGATCCACAGGAGCACCCGTTCCAACTGTCCGCACACAAGCTGGATCGCTGGATTCTGTCGAGACTGAACAGCCTGATCCTGGTTGTAGAAAAAGCGTTGCTGGTTAACGACTATCTGAACTCTTCCAAAGCGATTGAAGCATTTGTTGATGAACTGAGTAACTGGTATATCCGTCGTTCCCGTGACCGGTTCTGGGGAAGTGGCCTGACAGAGGATAAACTGGACGCTTACCGTACATTGACTGAGGTGTTGGTGACTACTGCAAAACTGGTTGCTCCGTTTACACCGATGCTTGCAGAAGATATCTATCTGAACCTTGCAACAGGTGAGAGTGTGCACATGGAAGACTATCCGGTAGCCAATGAAGCGATGATTGATGCAGGACTGGAACAGGACATGGAGACGGCTCGCCGCGTGGTTGAACTTGCCCGTAACGTTCGTAACGAAACAGGCATCAAGACACGTCAGCCACTGTCCGAATTGATTGTTTCTCTGGATAAAGGGTTTGACCTGGCAAGTTATGAAGAGATCATCAAGGAAGAGATCAATGTAAAAGGAATCCGTACGGAGCATAATGATGCGGAATTTGTTGACTTTACATTAAAGCTGAACCTGAAAGTTGCAGGTAAGAAATACGGTAAAAACGTAGGATTCCTGCAAAACTTCTTCAAGGGAATGTCGGCTGATGAGACGCGTAAAGTGGTTTCGGAGGGTGTGCTGAACATCGTTTCTCCGGAAGGCGAAGAGCTGCAAGTGACGAGCGAAGAATTATTGGTTGATAAACAGGCCAAATCAGGTTTTGCTTCAGCATCAGGTTACGGTCTGACGGTGGCGCTCAATACCGAAATCACGCCAGCATTGGAACAGGAAGGCTGGGTCCGCGAAGTGGTTCGTGCTGTGCAGGATACCCGGAAACGACTGGATCTGCCAATTGAGAAAAGAGTACGTTTGACGCTGGATGTGGATGCATCCCTTCAGGAAGCTATTCAGGCGTTTGATGATGTGTTGCGTGAAAATGTTCTCGTAACCGAAGTCACTTTTGGTTCGAATGAGTCGATGGAACGTGTTGAAGCCGGAGGCAAATCGATCGGTATTTACATCGAAGCGTAATTCGGAGCATGTCCCATCCAATTAGGACAGAATTTAGAGTATAAACCAACGAGCCGCAGAGGCAGGGACATATTCCCTGGTTCTGGGCTCGTTTGTTTTTTAAGCAAAAAGGCAATGATTCTATAGTGCAGTCAATCTATATTGATCAAAGGAACTGACCATAACATGAGCGAACATGACAAGCAACCCGCATCCACTTCACAACAATCAACATCTGACAATCTAAATTCGCATGACAAAATTGAAGAGTTACATACCCTGACGAACCGTCTGGCGAATGAACTGGAACGTTCACGAATTGCGCAATACACAGAATTGCTGAACAGGCCATGGAAGCTGATTGGACTTAACCTGTTGTCTGGAGCCGCCCGAGGTGTGGGGATTGCGATTGGGTTTACCTTTTTTGCAGCAACGATCATTTACGTTTTGCAGCTACTTGGGGCGCTTAATCTTCCCATTGTTGGAGACTACATCGCTGATATTGTGCGCATTGTCCAGCGTCAGCTTGATATGAACACCTACTAAGCGATTATCAATTAAAGGTGAAAGATATCAAAGTGCATTTAGTACATGTCATCCGTCTCCATATCCGGTTCTAACAGACCCTCGCCTTCACGGTTCTCCAGGTACTGACGATATTGCCGATTGCGCACGATGGAGACGTCATGACCATAGATGTCCGTGGCAACAAAGCTTTCGTACGCTTCAACGCAGCCTTCCACTTCATCGGTTGCTTCAATCGCCATAACATCATAGCTGTCGATATCACGTCCCTCAGCCATGGCTGGTGAGTTCGATGTGCCCCAGCTTTCAACAATCTGCCAGGTGTCTTCACCATCGAAGCCATTTTGGTCATCACGCTCGTCCAGACTGGTTCGACCAAATGCCGGGGCAAGGAATTCTTCCTCTACAGGACGGTTTTCGGAGACAACGGTTTCCGGTTGATGTTTTTTGCAGTATTTGGTGTAGGGAACAGCTTCCATGCGTTCATAAGGGATGGGTTGCTGGCAGACGGCACATGTACCATAATGTCCTTCTTCGATGGAATGCAGTGCAGAATCGATTCGCTCTAATTGGAATTCATCATGTTCTAGCAGGGAAATATCTTTCTCGCGTTCATACACCTCCGTGGCTATGTCACCAGGATGGTTATCAATCGGTGATAATTCACCTGTCTGTAGTTTAAGGGAGTCTCCAAGGCCATAATGTTCGTTTTCCGACAGTCTATGTTCAATATCACGCTTATCGGACATCAGTTGGGAACGTAAAAATTGCAGTTGTTTGTTAGTAAAATGTGACATGATTTTCCCCTTTCTGCGTTCATGCTGGAATCCGGATTTTGACTCTATTGTAGGATGTGCCATTAAGGGCAAGATTACAGAAGGGAAATGTTATCGTTTTTGCCATAAGCATTGCTGATATAGCGCGTCGTGGACGATTTCCAAACAGCTGTGCTACAATAAACAAGTCTGGCGTAAGGCTGGTATCGTTTGGAAAAGACAAGAACGGAGTGACAAACAAACGTGGTGTATTATATCCTCGCTTTTATCGTATTTTTATTGGATCAGGGAACCAAGTATCTGATTGCAACCCGGATGGAGCTCAGAGAAGAAATTCCGGTCATCGGCAATTTTTTTGTCATCACATCACATCGTAACTCAGGAGCAGCATTTGGCATTTTGCAAGACCAGCGTTGGTTCTTTATCGTGGTTACGTTGATTGTGGTCGTTGCCTTGATTTGGTATTTGCAAAAGGTAAAAGATACCCCGCACAAATTGCTGCCTGTGGCGCTTAGTTTGGTGCTTGGTGGAGCAATTGGCAACTTCCTTGACCGGGCATTGACCGGAGAAGTTGTAGATTTTGTACAACTTAATTTTGGAAGTTATACGTTTCCCATTTTTAACATCGCCGATTCGGCAATCTGCATCGGTGTAGGGTTGATCATAGTGGAGACATTGCTTGAAGGACGGCGCGAAAAAGCAGCCGCGAAGATTGAAGGGAATGAACATCATGAGTAATCCGAATAAGGAACAGATTAACGACGAAGAACTAATGAATGGCAATGAACGTATGGAATGGACCGTTGCCGCTGAACATAAAAAAGAACGAATTGACAAATATATTACGGAAGCCGTGGATAACGTATCTCGCTCCCAAGTTCAATTGTGGATCGGAGACGGAATGGTTACGGTAAATGGTGCTGTTGTCAAAGCCAATGCCAAGTTATCCGAAGGGGATCTGGTTGAGTTACAGATTCCTGAACCGGCTGCCGTTGAGATCATTGCCGAAGATATTCCGCTGGAAGTGGTATATGAAGATAGCGACTTGATCGTGATCAATAAACAACGTGGTCTTGTGGTGCATCCAGCACCAGGACATACGTCGGGCACACTCGTCAATGCACTTATGCACCACTGTAAAGACCTCTCGGGTATTAATGGGGAGTTGCGTCCTGGTATTGTGCATCGTATCGATAAGGATACATCGGGTTTGATCATGGCTGCCAAGAACGATCGTGCTCATGCATCACTGGCTGCTCAGTTGAAGGAACATACGGTGAACAGACGGTATATTGCGCTCGTTCATGGTCATCTTAACCATGATCAAGGGACCATTGATGCACCGATTGGACGGGATACCAATGACCGCAAAATGTATACGGTCACAGAACGTAACAGTAAACATGCCGTTACGCATTTTACCGTTACTGAGCGGATTAATGATTACACCTTGTTGGAATTGAAACTGGAGACAGGACGTACTCACCAGATTCGGGTTCACATGAAATTTATTGGTCACCCGCTTGTAGGAGATCCAACTTATGGACGGAATAAAGGCATCAAAATGCAAGGACAGGCTCTTCATGCGGCCATTCTTGGATTTGTGCATCCAACAACGGGAGAATACCTTGAATTTTCAGCTCCGATTCCGCAAGATATGGAAGACGTGCTTGCCTCGCTACGCAGTCGTTAACAGCTCCAAGAAAGTACAAATGTTCGGATACTTTGTCCATGGCTTTGATCACGCAAATGCTTCATATTAAAGTGTAGAAATTTGCGTCAAATGAGGAGATGAACAACGTTATGAGTATCGATAAATATCAAGAAACTTACATTCAGACTAATTTTGCCGACCGTATCGGTGGCTCCAACTATGGTAAAGACACGAACATTTATAAATTCGAGAAAATCAAACGTGCCAAAGCTTCGGCCAAAAAAGATTTTCCCGATGTGGAACTGATCGACCTTGGTGTAGGTGAACCGGACGAAATGGCGGATGCAGGCATTGTGGCTGCACTCGCAGAAGAAGCTTCCAGACCTGAGAACCGTGGTTATGCCGACAATGGTATTCCTGAATTCAAGGCTGCTGCTGCTTCTTACCTGAAAAACGTATTTAACGTAGAAGGTATTGATGCAGATACTGAAATCGTACACTCCATTGGTTCCAAACCGGCTTTGGCGATGATGCCTTCATGCTTCATCAATCCGGGTGATGTGACCATCATGACCGTTCCAGGTTATCCGGTTATGGGCACACATACGAAGTATCTGGGTGGAGAAGTGTTCAACATTCAGTTGACGAAAGAGAACAACTTCCTGCCTGATCTGACGGCTATTCCGGAAGACATCGCAAAACGTGCGAAGTTGCTCTACCTGAACTACCCGAACAACCCTACAGGCGCTAGCGCGACGGTGGAGTTCTTCACTGAAGTCGTGGAGTGGGCTAAGAAATACAATGTTGTGGTTGTACATGATGCTCCATACGCAGCATTGACGTATGATGGCAAGAAACCGTTCAGCTTCCTGTCGGTACCTGGAGCGAAGGATGTCGGCGTAGAGCTGCACTCTCTATCCAAGTCATACAACATGACGGGTTGGAGAATCGGATTCGTAGCGGGTAACCCGCTTGTAGTCAAAGCATTCAGTGACGTGAAGGACAACAATGACTCCGGTCAGTTCATCGCGATTCAAAAGGCTGCTGCTTACGGATTGAATCACCCTGAAATTACGGAAAAAATTGCAGAGAAATATTCCCGTCGTCACGACATGCTCGTTGCCGCATTGAACGAACTGGGCTTCCAGGCTGAAAAACCTAAAGGTTCATTCTTCCTGTATGTTGAAGCACCAAAAGGTGTGGTTGGCGGACGTCGCTTCGAATCAGGCGAAGATTTCTCCCAATTCCTGATCCGTGAGAAACTGATCTCATCCGTACCTTGGGATGATGCGGGTAACTTTGTTCGTTTCTCCGTTACCTTTGAAGCGAAGGGTGAAGAGGAAGAGAAACGTGTTATTGCTGAGATCAAACGTCGTCTGAGCGACGTGCAATTCGAATTTTAATCGTAGCACCCTATAAATTAATCATATCAAAACGAAGAGACCGGAAACGGTCTCTTTTTTTATGCCCATATTAGATTTTTTTCATTTACTCCCTTTACAAAATTATACAAGCAACATATGATTAGATCTTTACGTTATTTGTTATATACAGAAGTTGTTTTTGAAGGGAGTTATTACAATTGTTATCATCACGAACGAGTACGGTGTCCTCACCGGCTACAGGAACAGGCAGTACAGTGTCAGGATTATTCAGATTGTTAAGACCCAAACAGTGGACTAAAAATCTGCTGTTATTTGCTGCGTTACTATTCTCTTTTGAGGAGATTCGGACGGAAACCATTCTTGCGACGTTGCTCGGTTTTATTCTATTTAGCCTCGTTGCAGGCTGTGTGTATATTTTAAATGACTTTGTAGACCGGGACAGGGATCGACAGCATCCGGTGAAAAAGTATCGTCCTATGGCTTCTGGGCAGGTGAATCCGAGTCATGCTTTGTTGTTTGGCATTATTCTATTAATCCTTTCCGTAGGAACGGCCTTCATGATGAACCCGCTATTCGGGGTGTTATGTATCGTCTATTTCCTGTTGAATGTATCGTATTCATTTGTGCTGAAACATCTCGTTATCCTGGATATGATGACTATTGCAGCCGGGTTTGTACTTCGTGCCATTGCAGGTGGTGTGTTGATCCATGTGCCATTCACACCGTGGTTTTTGATCTGTACAATGCTGTTGTCGTTATTTCTGGCCATTGGCAAACGCAGAAATGAACTTACGTTGCTTGAGGGAAATACGGGATCACACCGTAAGGTTTTGGATAACTACTCCATTACATTACTGGATCAATTCAATACGATTGTGACGACAGCTACGATTATCAGTTATTCCCTGTTCACATTCACTTCAGATCGAACCATTCATCTCATGTGGACGATTCCATTGGTCATTTACGGCATGTTCCGTTACCTGTATCTGATACACATGAAGAACCAGGGAGGTTCGCCCGATCGGGTGCTGTTTGAGGACAAGCCCATATTAATTACGGTTATGTTGTATGTGATAAGTGTTGTTACAATCTTTGCTATCTTTGAATAAAGGCTGAGGGGGATCAGGGTGAAAAGCACGAAAGTCGCAATTTTTGATATTGATAAAACAATCATACGCAGTGATTCCATGTTTCAATTTGTGCATTACGGTGTTCGCCGTTACCCGTGGCAGGTATGGAGATTACCTGTCATCGCATTACATACCGTGTTATTCAAGGCAGGCTTCATGACTGTTGAACAAGTTAAACGATCCTACTTTCAAGAGATTGAGCGTATGTCTGAAAAAGATCTCGAACATTTCTTTGATACTCGTTTGCGTACGTCCATTTTTGCCGAGGCCAGTGTAGAGATGCAACATCGTAAAGAAGCAGGCTATCATGTCTTACTGGTAACTGCATCTCCGCATGCCTATATGAAATACTTTAATAATTTCCCCTGGGTGGATCATGTAATTGGAACTGAACTTGTCCGTCATGAGAATGGTTACACATGCAGAGTTGATGGCAGCAATTGCAAAGGGGAAGAGAAGGTACGCCGAATTCAGGCTTATCTGAGTGAGAAGAATATGGTCATTGATTATGACCAGTCATGTTCCTACTCGGACTCCTTATCCGACCTTCCAGTCATGCAGCTAGTAAGTCAACGATACTTTATTAACAAGCGTGTTCCGGACATGGAGGCATTAACGTGGGGGAAATAAAATCGCGTCATACTGGTAAATGGTTGATGCTCGTTTCCGCATTTCTGACAGCAACGGGTCAATTGTTCTGGAAATGGGGATTAACCGAGTGGATCTACCTGGGTGTTGGTTTTCTGTGTTATGGACTTGGAGCGATTTTGATGATTAAAGCTTTTGCTATGGAAAAACTCTCTGTTGCTTATCCTCTGATGTGTGCCAGCTACGTATTTGCCTTAATCTATGGATACTTTTTGCTTGGGGAAGAGATTACGGTGCAGAAGCTGGCAGCAGTTGTGTTGCTTGGAATCGGGGTGACATTAACCAGTGTTGATCGATAGCTGGATGGTTGCCGTATTAATTGTCATGACGTTGTGTGGTGCACTGGGCGGGGCCGGACTGAAAGCTTATGCATCCAGTCGCAATCGTCTGCATGTACTCATGGGACTTGGATTCTACGGAACGGGTGCGTTGCTGAATATTGTATTGCTAAAGTTTCTTCCATTAACCGTAGTGTTGCCTGCTAACGCTTTAACATATGTGTGGACTCTCATCATAGCGCGGCTGGTATTTAAAGAGACAGTGGGCCCTTTACGCTGGATAGGTGTGGCATGTATTATGGGTGGCCTATGTTTATTGGTATTTTAGAACTTAATTAATCAGGATGTGAAATGAAAGCATGAACTTTTTAGATTACATATTTTATAATCGCAGAGCCAACTGGACAGCCTTTTACCTGTTTGCAGGATTTGCTTTGTTCTATGGTTTAATGAACGGCTTGTATATTCTGTACATTGAAAATAATGCAGAGATGCTTGGGAAGTATACCCCATTTAATACAACGCTGTTTCCAATCAATTTATTCAACTTTGATCCTTCAATGTATTATGGGGACAACAGTTCTTCCGTGATCCATCCGCTGATCTCCTTTCTCGCAGTCACCCTTGCGGCTGTAGCGAAACTGCTGGGAGGCAACTGGTTCTTTCTAATCCTGCAATCGCTGATTAATGCGGGTTCAGTGGTGCTGGCGTATCTGTTCCTGAGTCAAAAAGAAGATAAACCAACCATTGTACCGCTGTTGTTCGCCTTACTGTTTGGTTTCAGTTCCTACCTGATGTATACCGCGTTGATCCCGGATTCGTATCCGTATGTACAGTTTGTTATTCTGTTCTCAGTGGTTTACATGCAGTATACTCGTGAGCGTCAAGACGTACGATATGTACCCAATGCATTGATTGCGTCCATTAACTTTGGACTAACCTCGACCAATATCGTACCATTTGCTGCTGCCACATTCTTCAATATACATGCATGGCGCAATAAGGCAAATTTGAAAAAATACATCGGCATCATGGCACTAGCGGTTCTGATGATTATCGTATTAACAGGCGTTCAATATGTTGCATTTGGAGGTCGAAGCTGGGTTAGTAACTGGCTATTGGGCATTCAAAATGGTGGGACTAGCTATGCTACACCATTCCAGTTCGCTATTCACTGGAAAGCATTGACCATGCTAACCATCAATCCGATGCTGACACCGAAGATGCATTTACTGGACCCGGGCATGGCAGCCTTTGTTACGGATCTATCCCGTTCCAATCCAATCTATGTGCAGATTACAGGTATCTTTATTTTACTTTTGGCACTCATGGGCTTCATTAAGGGCATTCGTGAACGTGAAGTATGGACCCTTGTGCCATATATTCTATTTGCCTTTTTGCTTCATGTAGTCGTGGGCTTTGGATTGGCTGTATTTCAATATGATATGTACCTGTATGCGGGGCACTATCTGTTTGCGTTCTTCCTGTTGGGTGGAGGTTTTGTCATCAGCCTTCGTACGGGATTGGGGAAAAAAGTGGTTATAGGCTTGATCATGTTATGTGTTATCGTTACGGCAAGTAACAACATCTATCGCCATGTAGAAACATTAACAACAATCAAACAATCCTATAATCAGTTGGAACAGGAACGCTCAGTGAATTAATCAAGATGTATCGATTCATATAATGAAATAAGATAAGGCCATTGGATGGGAAGTCCAATGGTCTTATCTTATTTAGTGTCCAGTAAATGAGTTAAGCAATAATTTTGGTCCTCCTGGCATTCTCGGCTGAACGTTTGGTGAGACTGCTGAGTGGACGTTTCAAAGCGAGAGCAACAATGAGACTTAGCGCGATGAACATACATAACCACAGAATATCCTTGATTGCAGTAGACCACAATATGCCGCCGACCGACTCACGCAGCAGACTGATCGCATACGTGAAGGGCATGAACGGATTTAATGCCTGGAAAAAGGGTGATGTCATGCTGATTGGGAACGTACCGCCGGAGCTGGAGAACTGGAACACCATGAAGATAATGGCGATCCCTTTTCCGATATTCCCAAATACGGACAGCAGGGTGTACGTTATGGTGACAAATACGGCACTCACCAGCATGGCAAACAGGATAAACCACAGTTTATCTGCGACATAGGTACCCAGGATTAAGATATCTCCCAGGGTGACGCATATCGCCTGAAGTAACCCAATGGTCAGAAAAGTAGCGAGACGTCCAAGATACAACTCATATCCCCGGAACCTGCCCTCTGGATTTTCAGCTTCGGCACGAAGCAGAGAAATCAGCAGTGTTGAGCCAACCCACAAGGACAGCACGCCATAAAATGGTGACATGGCCGATCCATAATTCGGAATTGGGTAAAGCTGTTGTTCCTTGATTTGCACCGGACTTGCAAGGAAAGCACTTTCTTCTTCGATATCGCCGCGCAAAAGTTTGGCGAGCTCGGCAAACTGGTTATTACCTTCGACTTCCCTAAGTTTGTCAGCAGCCTTACTGATGGCACTTTCTAATGCTGGCAGATCATCACGTACCAGCGTGGCAACACGATGTACTCCTTTTTCGACCTCCGGAAGCTGGTTCTGGACAAAATCGGATGCCTTGCCTATCTGTTTCTCGGCATTAGGCAGATCATTACGAACAAAATCAGCCGCTTCGTTCAGTTTGGTTCCCAGCTTGGGCAGATCGTTTCGAATTAATGAAGACACGGTGTTCAAAGCTTGGATAAAACCTTCACTTTTGTTCGCGAGTGTCTCTGATATCTCATGGATCTTAGATTGTATTTGAGGCAGGTCGCTCTGGATTTTTGTCAACTCGGTCTGCCCAAACGTAATTCCTTCTTTGGCAGATGCAAGAATGTCCGCAATATCCGGAATTCGATCTTTTGCTCCTTGTAGTGTACTTGCTGAAGTGGAGAGGATGGATCTTAGTTTATCCGCTCCAGCTGCAAGTGCAGGAGATATTTCACTTTCATAGGTGTTTAAGATATTGCCAATGCCGCTGCTAATGTCCTTGGAGAGCGTATTTAACTGAGCGATGACATCTGCGGGCAGCGTTGTATTACGACGCATGGCATCACTGATGATCCCAGCCAGACGGATTTGCAACTGAAGTTTATCTGAAACGGAGTTCAGTTGTGTAATTTTATCGGCAAGTGGATGGCTTGGAAGCAAGTTGTCTATTTTGCCCAGTAGTTCTGCCATACTGTCGACGAGTTTTAACGCAATCCCTAAACGCGAAGCAATCCGGTCGAGATCTTCTGCTGTAGGAAGGTTTTCAAGATCCGAATTTTGCAATTGTGCAAATACGTCTCCAGCAGCGTTAGTAATCTGCTGCACCAGCAGCAGATTTTGGCGGATCGCCGGGCCAATCGCCTGAAACGCTTCTTCACTGGAATCCACGAACTGATTTAATCCCTCTGCAAGCTCAATCCCGTTGCCAGCGATTTGTGATACTTTGTCCAGATCTTGTTCTGCGGCCGTTACGATAGACAGAGCTTTGTTGGTTTTAACCAGCGCCGTTTGGATGACATCTGATACCTGACCAAAGTGTTCATCCACTTCTCGAATGCGTTCTACCGCTTTTTGTATATCCGGTATCCGCCCTTGAATAGCCAGCACTTCGGAAGCCGCATCATTAATTTGTGGCCAATACTCCTGCACCTTGAGCACATACTGTGCCGCTTCATTGATTTCAGGCAGTTTTTTCTCGATATCAACGATCTTTTGAGCATCTTTTACAATCTCAGGCATGGCTTTTTCTACTTCCAGTACCTTTTGACCAGCGGCTTGAATGGCCGGGAGATTTTTCTCCAGTGTGAAAATGCCATTCTCCATCTTGCGCAAAGTTGGAAGCTGGGCATTAATTTCAACCCCGGCTTCCTTCAACTTGCTTAGAACGGCCTCACTGACAGCTTCAGTGAAGTTTTCATTGATTTGTGTTGTTATGGCAGATACACCAGAGCCTGTGATTTTAGGAGCAATGGCATTCACCTTCTCATTAACGGTATAGATCACCTCTGGGCGCTCCAGCTTTCCGTCAACGATACCTGTAATTTTGGATGAAAAGTCTCCGGGAATGAGCAGGCTTGCATAATAATCTCCAGTCTGTACACCCCGACTAGCCTCGGTCCGATCTACAAAAGTCCAGCCCAGCTTTTCATTGTGTTTGAGGCTGGATACCAGTTCGTCTCCGATATTAACACTGGTTCCTTCAACAGTTGCACCCTTGTCCTCGGTTGTCACTGCAATTTTGATCCCCTGGGTGTTACTGTACGGGTCCCATACGGACTTCACGTTGACCCAGTCATACACCCCGGGCAGTAAAATGATAGCCACAATTAAAAATATACCTGTGGGAACCTTCAGAATATGTAACCAGTCTGTTTTGTAAACGTGCCAAATGTGACGCATGACTTCCTCCTAAATGTACATAAATGTAGGGCGTATCTTATTTCTATGACGCATATTTGTGAATCTTATGTATATCGGCATTATGGCAGCATCTATGAATGGGTTCATGTTTATAAACTGTACCCATTTCAATTGGACCTAATGCAGAGCTTTCATATATTGCTTAAATGAGACTCACCGTTTCTTCTAAAAAGAAGTGTTTTGTCTCTACATAAGCATAGTCAAAGGTTTATTTTGGTTATATCAAATTTCTCATTTGCCTATGGATAAATATGCAGAAATGTTGTATAATTATGAATAACCAATGAGATGTATTGTGCATGGATGTTTTTCAGCCTAACTGCTGATTCTAAGAAGAACGTAGCAGAGGGTTTTCACCTGCGATGGTGAGGTGTTGACAGGGGGTTGTCTTTCTGTCATAATTCATGAAGACAAACGGACATATTGATTACAGAACCCTGTGAGGTCCTGCAATATGAACGACATGAATAGCACCTTTAAATCAGTCCCGTGAGACTGGCAAGGTAACGTGAACGATACATCGTTTTTTTGCTGCGGCAAATGAAGCGATGCATCCCCGAGAGTAAACTTTCTTCAGAGCGGTCTGAAGTTCGGAGACTCCTTGCCAATAAACACGGCAAGGAGTCTTTTTTTTTCTCCTCGTCACGGGGCCATGATGCTGAAGGGAAATCCTGAGGAGGCTGAACGCATGAGCACAGAGACACATGTCATTATGGATGAGACGGCGATCCGCCGCGCACTAACACGGATTGCCCATGAGATATTGGAGAAAAACAAAGGAATCGACGATTGTGTGCTGGTCGGTATCCGCACACGCGGGGTTTACCTCGCAGAACGGATTGCCGCCAAGATTGAAGAAATCGAAGGCGCCAAAGTCCCCTGGGGAGAACTGGATGTGACTCCTTACCGCGATGACCGCTTGGACGAAAATAAAGCGAATCGCAAGGAAAGGTTGATTATGACACCTGAATCACTTTCGATTCATAACAAAAAAGTGATTTTGTTCGATGATGTGCTCTATACCGGACGGACGATTCGCGCAGCGATGGATGCCCTGATGGACTGTGGAAGACCGCAGAACATTCAGCTGGCTGTACTCGCAGACCGCGGACACCGGGAACTTCCAATTCGACCTGATTTTATCGGCAAGAATGTGCCAACTTCCAAATCAGAGGAGATCGAAGTTGCACTCATGGAAACGGACGGACAGGACGAAGTCAAAATCACTCAGAACCGGGGGGAGCAAGCATAATGATTACACAGACAGCATTGAGAGACCGAAGCTTGCTTGGACTGAAGGAACTTAGTCGAGGAGAAATCGAGTCCATTCTGAACAGAGCGGCTCACTGGGAAGCGCAGAAAGAGAAACTGGCTCCTGTACTGGAATCACGCTTTGTTGCGAACATGTTCTTCGAGAACAGCACACGTACCCGCTTTTCCTTCGAAATGGCAGAGAAACGCCTGGGTGCACAAGTGCTGAACTTTACGGCAGCCGCATCCAGTGTGGAAAAAGGAGAGTCCATCTACGATACGGTACGAACACTTGAGTCGATGGGCATTGATGCAGGCGTGATCCGGTTGAAACCGGCAGGCGTTCTGCAACAACTGGCTCAGAAAGTGAATGTACCACTCGTGAACGCCGGAGATGGCAACAATGAGCATCCCACACAGGCGTTGCTGGATCTCTACACAATGAGGAAAGCATTTGGCGAACTGAAGGGCTTGCGTGTCTCCATCATTGGTGACATCCTGCATAGCCGTGTAGCTCGTTCCAACCTGTGGGCACTGCAAAAGTTTGGTGCAGATGTACGCTTCTGTGCTCCGCAAACGATGCAGGCACCGGAACTCGCAGAGCATGCTCCTTATGTCGGTCTTGAAGAAGCGCTGGATGCAGATGTAGTCATGATGCTCCGTGTTCAACTGGAACGTCATCAACATGGCTTAATTACTTCAGCTGAGGATTATCGCGAACACTACGGATTGACGGAAGAACGGGCATCACGTCTAAAACCAAGCACCATTATCATGCACCCTGCTCCTGTGAATCGCAACGTCGAGGTAGATGACGCGGTTGTGGAAAGTGAAGCATCACGGATCTTCCCGCAGATGGCAAATGGCGTTCCCATCCGCATGGCGGTTATGGAACGTGCGATGAAACTGTAACAGGGTCTGGCTGTGGGTCATAGGCTGACGGTACGGTAGTTCTTATTGAGCAATAAGAGAGTACACGATAAAGAAAATCATCCGGCTTGCCTGGTAAGCTGGACAGAACCGAAGCGGAGGGCAATTATGCTACAGATTATAAAAAACGCGAACGTCTTGAACCAAAAAGGGGAACTTGAACGGAAAACCATCATTATAGATGAAGGTAAAATTAAAAAGATCGCTGGTCTGGAAGACCAAGCTGTACTAGATGCCGAAAAATCAGCGCAGAGTGTAACAGACGCATCAGGCAAACTGGTCATTCCGGGATTGATCGATATGCACGTGCATCTGCGTGAACCTGGATTCGAACACAAAGAGACGATCGAGACAGGTGCCCGTTCAGCAGCACAAGGTGGTTTTACAACAATCGCTTGCATGCCAAACACAAGACCAGTAACAGATACAGCGGAAGTTGTGAAGCTGGTACTGGATAAGGCCAAAGAAGCTGATCTGGTTAAAGTGTTGCCTTATGCTGCCATTACAAAAAATGAACTGGGTCGTGAACTTACCGATTTTGCCGCATTAAAAGAAGCAGGCGCTATTGGATTCACAGATGACGGTGTAGGCGTACAAAACGCTCAAATGATGAAAGATGCCATGAGCCTCGCAGCAAGCATGGATATGCCAGTGATCGCACACTGTGAAGATGACTCACTGGTTGTTGGTGGATATGTGACGGAAGGTGAGTTTTCGAAGCGCCACGGCATCAAAGGGATTCCAAATGAATCCGAAGCCATCCACGTTGGCCGTGATATCTTGCTCGCAGAAGCAACAGGAGTTCACTACCATGTCTGTCACGTAAGTACAGAGCAATCGGTTCGTCTGATTCGTCTAGCGAAGTCCATCGGCATTAAAGTAACTGCTGAGGTATGTCCACACCATCTGGTGTTGTCGGATGAAGATATCCCGGGCATGGATGCCAACTGGAAAATGAACCCGCCACTACGCTCACCACGCGATGTGCAGGCTTGTATTGAAGGCTTGCTAGACGGTACGCTGGATATGATCGTAACTGATCACGCGCCACACAGTGAAGAAGAGAAAGCCAAAGGCATGGAGCTGGCACCTTTCGGAATCGTAGGATTCGAAACCGCCTTCCCACTGCTGTACACCAAGTTTGTGGAAACAGGATTGTGGAGCTTGGACTTCCTGGTGAAACGTATGACAGCTGATCCGGCACGTGTATTCCGACTGGACACAGGCAAACTCGAAGAGGGAGCACCAGCCGATATCACGATGATTGACCTGAACGAGGAAAAAGCGGTTGATCCTGCAACGTTTGCAACTAAAGGAAGAAACACCCCATTCACAGGCTGGAAGCTGAAAGGCTGGGCCACACAAACATGGGTGGACGGCAAAAGCGTATGGAGCAACACTGTACAACAATAAAACGGTAACTCAGCAAATTTATAAAGCAGTAATCTTTAACTCTTTATATCAGTAACAGTAACTCTTAACTTTTAAAAACAACAAATCTTTTTAACTCTAACTTTAAAACTTAATCTACAACTTTTACACCAGTAACATCTTTTCAACTTACTCGAGGCAGATCATTGCCGAGAGTCAAATATACGAAACAAGCAAAGTTGAATGTCATGGTTTTGAACTTGGACACCAACGTAACTGCGGAGCGGACAGAAAAGACCCGAAGAAGCAAAGCGTTCGCCTTTATCACCGGATTACATCATTTGAAAAATGATAAAAAGTAATCCGGGGATAACAGCGATCAAAGGGTTTTCTGTCAGCGGAGCCGCACAATCGTAACGTCCCCCATGTTCAACCCAAATGCCATTCAACGTTGATAAACACAGAGGAGTGAAATGGGATGCAGGCACAGGCAAGATTATTGTTGGAAGACGGCACACTGTTCACCGGGAAAGCATTTGGTGCTGAAGGTGAAACTACAGGTGAGGTCGTTTTTAATACGGGAATTACAGGCTATCAAGAGGTGCTTTCGGATCCTTCCTATTGCGGTCAAATCGTAACCATGACGTATCCGCTGATCGGAAACTACGGCATTACGCGTGATGACTTTGAGTCGATTCGTCCATACGTACATGGTTTCGTTGTGCGTCGTCATGAGCCAACGCCAAGCAACTGGCGTGCGGAATACAGCGTAGACAATCTGCTCAAAGAATACGGCATCGTAGGAATCAGCGAAATTGATACACGCATGTTGACTCGCCGGATTCGTCACCACGGCACAATGAAGGGAATTCTCACAACAGGATCGAAGCCTGTGGAAGAACTGCTGGAGATGATGGGAGACACCACCATTGCCGAGCTGCGTAACCAGGTGCCAATGACTTCTACGGAGCATGTCTACAACAGCCCAGGAACGGCTGAACGTATTGTGCTTGTGGATTACGGTGCTAAAACAGGAATCTTGCGCGAACTCAGCAAACGTAACTGTGACGTTGTTGTTGTTCCACACGATGTAACAGCAGACGAGATTCGTCGCCTGAACCCGGATGGCATTCAACTGTCCAACGGCCCTGGGGACCCGAAAGACGTACCTCACGCAGTTAAGATGATCAGTGAACTGCTTGGCGAATACCCGATCTTCGGTATCTGCCTGGGTCACCAGTTGTTCGCACTTGCAGCAGGAGCAGACACCGAAAAACTTAAGTTCGGACATCGCGGAGGAAACCACCCGGTGAAAGAACTGGAGAGCGGACGTTGCTTCATCACATCCCAGAACCATGGATTTACCGTAAACGAAGAGTCTGTGAAGAGTACTACAGACCTGGAAGTTACACATATCAACAATAACGATAAGACCATTGAAGGTCTGAAACATAAATCATTCCCGGCATTCTCGGTTCAATATCACCCTGAAGCAGCCCCGGGTCCTTACGACAACAGCTATCTGTTCGACCGCTTCATCGAGATGATTCGCGAGCACAAGATCACTAACCCGCAAAAGCCGCGTCAAGCCGTATTGGCAGCCGCAGTGAAAGGAGCACAATAACATGCCGATTAACAAAGATCTCAAAAAAATCCTGGTGATTGGTTCCGGTCCAATCGTCATCGGTCAAGCGGCCGAGTTCGACTATGCCGGTACGCAAGCTTGCCAGGCTCTGAAAGAAGAAGGCGTGGAAGTTGTACTTATCAACAGCAACCCGGCGACCATTATGACGGATACAAACATGGCTGACAAAGTCTACATTGAGCCAATTACACTGGATTTTGTAACCCAAATCATTCGTCAGGAGCGTCCAGACGGCTTGCTGCCAACACTGGGTGGTCAGACAGGTCTGAACATGGCGGTAGAACTGGCACGTGCAGGCGTGCTGGAACGTGAAAATGTGAAATTGCTCGGAACACAGCTGACTTCCATCGAGAAAGCGGAAGATCGTGATCTGTTCCGTGACCTGATGCGTGAACTGGAACAGCCTGTACCTGAGAGTGTGATCGTAACGACACTTGAAGAATCACTTGAATTTGCAAATGAGATTGGTTATCCAATCATCGTGCGTCCAGCCTATACGCTGGGCGGAACAGGCGGCGGAATCTGTGCGAACGAAGAAGAGCTACGCGAGACCGTGGTAGCGGGAATTCGTTACAGCCCAATTGGGCAATGTCTGGTCGAGAAGAGCATTGCAGGCATGAAAGAAGTCGAGTATGAGGTTATGCGGGACAAAAACGATAACTGTATCGTTGTCTGCAACATGGAAAACTTCGACCCGGTAGGGGTTCATACAGGCGACAGTATCGTTGTAGCACCAAGCCAAACCCTGTCGGACCGTGAATATCAAATGCTGCGTTCAGCTTCCCTGAAAATCATCCGTGCCCTGAACATCGAGGGTGGATGTAACGTACAGTTTGCACTGGACCCACACAGCTTCCAATACTATGTTATCGAAGTAAATCCACGGGTAAGCCGTTCATCCGCTCTGGCTTCCAAAGCAACGGGTTATCCGATTGCCAAAATGGCTGCCAAAATTGCCATGGGTTACACGTTGGATGAAATCGTGAACCCGGTAACAGGCCAAACGTACGCTTGTTTCGAGCCTACGCTTGATTATATCGTGAGCAAAATTCCTCGCTGGCCGTTCGACAAGTTCATCTCGGCGAACCGTAAACTGGGAACTCAGATGAAAGCAACAGGCGAAGTAATGGCGATTGGCCGGACATTCGAAGAGTCGATTCACAAAGCAGTTCGTTCCCTGGAAATTGGCGTACATCGCCTCTACCTGAAGGATGCCGAAACGCTGGACGAAGCTACCTTGAACGAACGTCTGATCAAAGCAGATGATGAGCGTATCTTCCTGATTGCCGAAGCATTCCGCAGAGGTTATACGTTGCAACAGCTACAGGATTTGACCAAGATTGACTGGTGGTTCCTGGACAAAATCGAAGGTCTGATCGCATTCGAAGATCGCATTCGCGAAGAATCCGAATTGTCTTCCGACATTCTGTATCAAGCGAAACGCCTTGGATTCACAGACCGTGCCATTGCTGAACTGCGTGCGCAAGGTCAACCAGGAGGCACATTAACAACTGAAGCGGAAGTTAGAACTCGTCGGGAAGCAGAGAACCTGCGCCCAGTGTACAAAATGGTAGATACATGTGCTGCTGAGTTCGAAGCAACAACGCCATATTACTACTCAACTTACGAGACAGAGAATGAAGTGATCCCTTCAGACAAGCAAAAAGTTGTGGTACTTGGTTCAGGACCAATCCGGATCGGTCAAGGGATCGAGTTCGACTACTCTACTGTACACGCAGTATGGGCATTACAAAAAGCAGGATATGAAGCAGTCATTATCAACAATAACCCGGAGACGGTGTCTACGGACTTTAATACATCAGATCGCCTGTACTTTGAACCGCTCTTCTTCGAAGATGTCATGAACGTGATTGAACAGGAGAAACCAGTAGGGGTTATCGTACAGTTCGGTGGTCAAACGGCCATCAACCTGGCAGCACCACTGCGTAATGCAGGTGTAACCATTCTCGGAACGGATCTGGAAAGCATCGATGAGGCGGAGGATCGCAAGAAGTTCGAACGTCTGCTCTCCCGTCTGGAGATTGCACAGCCAAAAGGTAAAACAGTCATTTCCGTTGATGATGCGGTAGAAACAGCTCAAAGTCTGGGCTACCCGGTACTGGTTCGTCCTTCCTATGTACTTGGCGGTCGTGCGATGGAGATTGTATACTCCGATGCTGAATTGCTGACATACATGGAACAGGCGGTTAAAATCAATCCAGAGCATCCGGTCCTGATCGACCGTTATATGATGGGTAAAGAAGTTGAGGTTGACGCCATCTGTGATGGTGAAACGGTATTGATTCCAGGAATCATGGAACATATCGAGCGTGCAGGGGTTCACTCTGGTGACTCCATCGCGGTATATCCTCCTCAACACCTGTCCCAGGATATGAAAGAGAAAATTGTAGAGATTACAATCAAAATTGCGAAAGAACTGAAAACGGTAGGTTTGGTCAACATCCAGTTTGTTATCCATGATGGCCAAGTGTACATTATCGAGGTGAACCCGCGTTCATCCCGTACCGTACCATTCCTGAGCAAAGTAACAAACATTCCGATGGCGAACTTGGCAACACAAGCCATTCTGGGTGTGAAACTAAAAGATCTTGGTTATGTTGACGGGCTGTGGCCTGAATCGGATCATGTATCTGTTAAAGTTCCGGTCTTCTCCTTCGCGAAGCTGCGTCGTGTAGAACCAACCCTCGGACCTGAGATGAAGTCTACAGGTGAGGTTATGGGTCGTGACCCGAATTACGCTAAAGCGTTGTTCAAAGGTCTCATCGGCGCTGGAATGAAAATTCCGGCAACCGGAGCGATCGTAGTAACTGTAGCAGACAAAGACAAAGACGAAGCGGTTCCTTTGCTCGAAGGTTTCTACAGACTGGGTTACAAAATCATGGCTACCGGCGGAACAGCAGCTGCGCTTGAAGCAGCGAACATTCCGGTAACGACTGTGAACAAATTAAGTGAAGGTTCGCCGAATATTCTGGATATGATCCGCAGCGGCGAAGCAAACTTTGTCTTCAACACACTCACCAAAGGCAAAACACCGCAGCGTGATGGATTCCGTATCCGTCGTGAAGCGGTAGAAAACGGCATTGTATGTATGACTTCATTGGATACGATTCGTGCGCTGCTGATTATGCTGCAAACGATCAACTTCTCTTCGGAAGCAATGCCTGTCTTTGTAAAATAAATAACTCTCTGATGAAGGACATCAGTCAGCCTGCGGGCTGGCGGGATGTCCTTTATATCGGGCAAAAACGGAAAAAATGAGCAAGTGGAGGGGAGCGCTGGTGATGAATCAAGCGAGTTTCAATGAAATGGCTGGCCGTCTGATGGTGGCACTGGATTATCCTGGAGCGGAAGAAGCGAAAGCATTGGTACAAGCTCTTGAAGGCATTCCCTGTTATCTCAAGGTGGGTATGCAGCTGTTCTACGCAGCAGGACCTGACTTTATTCGGGGGTTGAAATCCAAAGGTTACTCCGTTTTTCTGGATGTGAAAATGCATGACATTCCCAACACCGTTCGTGGCGGTGCTGAAAGTATCACACGTCTTGGGGTAGACATGTTCAATGTACATGCAGCGGGTGGAGCCCTCATGATGCGTGCTGCACGTGAAGGTGCTGAGGCAGCAATCGCTGCCTATCCTTCCCTTAGCAAGCCCGAGATCATTGCAGTCACCCAACTCACCAGTACAAGTCTGGAAACGATGAATAACGAGATTGGCATCCCGGGAAGTGTGGAAGCTGCTGTGGTCCGTTATGCAGGACTGGCCCAAGAGGCTGGACTGGATGGGGTTGTTGCTTCTCCGCTGGAAGTACCTGCAATTCGGGCAGCGTGTGGCAGTGCTTTTCACACCGTTACACCAGGAATTCGTCCAGCGGGTAGTGGTCTGGGAGATCAGACACGCGTCTTGACGCCGGGTGAAGCCATCGCCAGAGGCAGTCATTACATTGTTGTAGGCAGACCCATTACAGGCGCTCCCAATCCGCGTGAAGCGGCAGAAACCATTTTGAAGGAGATGTTGAACGCATGATCGAACTGAATGAGATTCCGAATCATATTGCTTCCCAACTGTTGAAAATTAAAGCCGTGGCGTTACGTCCACAGCAGCCATTTACATGGACATCCGGCATCAAATCACCAATATACTGCGATAACCGCTTAACGATGTCCTATCCGGAGATTCGCAACGATATCGCTGAAGCTTTCGCAACGATTATTCGTAACCAATACCCGGATGCAGAAGTCATTGCAGGTACGGCAACCGCAGGTATCCCGCATGCTGCTTGGGTGGCTCAGAAGCTGGATCTGCCGATGGCCTACATTCGTGATAAAGCGAAAGGACACGGCAAGGAGAACCTGATCGAAGGTCTGATTACCGAAGGACAGAAAGTGGTTGTCATCGAAGACCTGATCTCTACAGGTGGAAGCTCGATCAAAGCAGCCGAAGCTGTACGTGTAGCAGGCGCAACACCGCTCGCCGTACTTGCCATCTTCAGCTACCAGCTGGATAAAGGTGTTAAAGCATTTGAAGATGCTGGAATTCCACTTCAGACGCTGTCCAATTACACCGCGCTGATGGATGTGGCTTTGGCTCAGGGAACAATTCAAGAGAGTGACTTTGAATTGCTCAAATCCTGGCGTGAAGATCCTTCTTCATTTGGTAAATAATATCATTGGTACCTCGAAAAAATGTTATGAATAAACGGTATCAAAATTGTAATGATTGCCGTCATAGCGGCAAAACGATCGAATATGCAAGAGGCATCCCGCACTTTGGGGTGCTTTTTTCGTTTGTTCATCAAAATATTAACTTTTTCACTCTACCGTTGTAAAAAGCTTGTAACTTTTAGTTGTGATCGGTCGTTTATAATTCAGTGTAGGTTGGAACAGATTTCTAATTTTAGGTTTTTTGAAGAAATGATCGGGATATCAAGAAAGGATGAGCGTGATTGTTGGCATGAAGAATTTATTTCTCAGAAAAAGAACTGCCAAGAGCCAGTCAGGCGATGAACATCAACAGGGGGAAACACCGTTGGAGGCATCGACGGAGTCGGGGGAAAATACATACATAAGTGAACCAGCGCACCCGACAAGTGAAGTATCTTTATCTGAAAGTGAAATCGCTTCGGATGAAGTGGCTGCAGCTGCTGTCACCACCGTTGATGAACCCCAGAAGAAGATCAAACCAAAAAAGGATATGTTACCTCCATATGATGGACCTGTACTGGAGGTGCGTAACGTGCATCGCAGTTTCCAGACAGGCAGTCGCATTATCCATGTGCTCAAAGGCATTGATATGGAAGTGAATCCGCAACAACTGGTCATGCTGAAGGGGCGATCGGGCTCAGGCAAAACAACACTCCTGAATATGCTCGGTGGACTGGATCAGCCTTCAAGTGGAGACATTCTGTTCTCTGGTCAGCCTCTTCAGGATTGGGGAGACCGGCGGCGGACCGCTTTGCGGCGCAAAGAGATCGGTTTTATTTTCCAGGCATATGCACTCATGCCCTTATTATCTGCTTGGGAAAATGTAGAACTGTCGCTGCGCATGGCGGATGTTCCGCGAGCGGAATGGAAGGACAGGGTTGGTCACTGTCTGGATCTGGTTGGACTATCCAAACGGGTGAAGCACCGACCATTCGAGATGTCCGGGGGAGAGCAACAGCGTGTGGCTATAGCCAAGGCCATTGCCCATAGACCCAGATTGTTGCTTGCGGATGAGCCTACAGCGGAATTGGATTCCAAGATGGGCGCTCAGGTCATGGCCGTATTCCGCAATATTATTGAAGTAGAACAAGTAACAATATGTATGACTACACACGATCCTACAATTTTGGAGGTTGCGGACCATGTTTATGAAATGGCGGACGGCAGATTTATCAGGTAAAGGGGCCGCTCCGAAGAGGGGGAAACGCGCAGCACTTATTGTACTTGGTGCGATAATGGTTGCAACGATGTCCGGCTGCTCATTGCTGCCGTCAGAAACAGAAGAAGAAGTGCTTCCGCCTATTACGCCGCCAACGATCTCCAAGAAACCGGAATATGAAGTCCGGACGGAAACGTTGGAGAAAAAAGTAAGTGGTAGTGGCAAGATGATGAGTCAGCGGGAAGAGAAGGTGTACTTCACGCTTGATGGCATGCATGTCAAAGAGTTAAATGTTAAACCAGGGGATAAAGTGAAAAAGGGCCAACTTCTCGCGGTGCTCGATGTGGAGAGTGTGGAGAAGGAGATCCGTGGCAAGAAACTGGCTATTCGCAAATCCGAAGTTCAAATGAAGGAAACACTCCGCAAGAAGGATGAGATGGACCCGGTGGAGTTCGAAGAAGCAACGATTGCTTTTGAAGAACTGCGCCAGGAACTCGCTGATCTGGAAGAACAACTGGGCAAAGCCACGTTGACTGCTCCGTTTGGCGGTACCGTTATTGCTGTGCAGGTAGAGAAGGGTGCAGCCGTGAAAGCGTATGATCCGATTGCTACGATTGCGGATACATCCAATCTGGTTGTGGCAGCTACCTTTGCCAAGGAAGATCTGGAGAAGTTCTCAGCTGGGATGAAGGCAGAAGTAGATATTAATGGAGCTGGTAAAGTCGCTGGCAAAATTAAAGTCATGCCTATCGCGGAAGCATCGGGAAGCGGCAGTGGCGAAGGGACGGGTGAAGGCGGTACGCCTCCAACCAAGGAAACGCTGGATAAGTATGTTATCGTTACCCTTGCAAAAATGCCAAAAGGCGTGGAACGTGGCACACCACTATCGGTCTCAATTGTAACGCAGCGTACCGAGAACGCAATTGTGATTCCTGTATCCGCTTTACGCTCCATCGGTTCAAGAACGTATGTACAAGTCGTGGAGAGTGATGGTAGCAAGCGTGAAGTGGACGTTGAAGTTGGTCAGCAGACATCGACAGATGTCGAGATTCTGAAAGGTCTGACCGTAGGCCAGAAAGTAGTGGGACGCTAATGGGGCTGCCATTGCTTCGGCTGCTGTTCCGCAAAATGTGGAACACGCGCTGGATGACCTTCAGCACACTGATCGGATTGATTGTGGCGGTAGCGTTCACCGTCAGTATTCCAATGTATGCCGATGGTGCGCTGAAACGGGTTGTCGCGCAGACGCTGCAGGATAACAGTGAAGGGTTGCCAGCCGGTTCGTTGCTGATGAGTTATCAGGCACCAGGTGGCGTGAAGACAGACACTCGGGGTCTGGACGAAGTAGATCGTTATATTCGTGAGGATGTTCCTCGCGACATCGGGTTTCCTTTTCATACGTATGTGAATTCGAGATCCATTCGCAGCACAGAGGTAAGCCCGGAAGATCCAACCAAAGTGGATGCCAGCAGGGTACGCAGTATGAGTCTGGGTACGATGAGTGGGCTGGATGCACAGGTGAATTACTCTGCCGGGGTGAAACCTGGAAACCAGGTCAAAGATGACACGATCGAGGCAGTCATGTTGGAAGAGGGCATGTACCGTAACGATCTGCATATCGGTGACATTCTGGAATATCCGGTGTATAGCGGCCTTGATATTACGTTACGTGTGAAGATTACGGGGTCCTTCAAGGCAGATGATCCGAACAGCCCTTACTGGGTACAGGGATTTGACGGCATGATGAATGGACTTTATGTGGATGAATCGGTTTTTAATGATGTTTTACTGAAGGAAAAAGGGATTCCACTTCAAAATTCACGTTGGTATTATGCCTTTGATCTGAAAGAAATTCAAACCAGCCAGTTATCAGGTCTGACTTCCATGCTGGAAAGGCTGGATATCGATCTGTACCAGCGGCTGAAAGATACAAAAGTGGACATCACCTTTGGTGATCTGCTCAAGCAGTTCCGCAGTCAGAGTCTGCAATTGCAGACCATGTTGTTTACCTTGGCAGCACCGATGATTGCGATGGTCTTTTATTTCATTGCGATGAATGCCAGACAGTCATTACAAAAGCAAGAGAGTGATATTGCGGTATTGCGCAGCCGTGGAGCTTCAGCTCGGCAGATCTTCTCTCTTTACCTGCTTGAAGGCATATTTCTGGGCGCTATTGCGCTGGTTATTGGGCCGTTGCTTGGTTGGTTTATGGCCAAGAGTATCGGTTCAGCAAGTGGTTTTCTCTCGTTCGTAGATCGGAAGTCCATTCCAATCGGTGTATCCAAAGAAGCTATTCTCCTGGGCGTAGCAGCGGTCCTTGTTGCGATCATCGCATCACTTATCCCTGCGATAACCTATGCACGGGCAACCATTGTATCTGCCAAACGGCGGCAAGCACGGACAGACCGTGCTCCAGTATGGCAACGCTGGTTCCTGGACGTTGTGTTGCTGGGTCTGGCCGGATATGGATACTACCTGTTCTATGAACGTCAGATGTTGACCTTCCAGACCGGAATGACAACTGATCAGTTGCAGGTACAGCCGTTTCTGTTCTTTGTACCTGCACTCGCTATCTTTGCGCTTGGACTATTCTTCCTGCGCTTGTTCCCGTGGATATTAAAGCTCATTCAGTTGATCGGTCGCAAGTTTCTCCCGGTCCCGTTGTATCTGACATTAACACAGCTATCGCGTTCATCTTCTTCATATTATCCGCTGATGATCCTCCTTGTACTGACACTGGGACTTGGGGTGTACAACTCGGCTGCTGCTCGGACGATTGATCTGAATTCCACTGAGCGTACCTTGTACCGTTATGGTTCTGATGTGATTATGCAGACTGTGTGGGAAGGAACACCTGAGGTTAAACCCGGTGGTTCCGGACAGAACGGCGGTACGGGTGGAGGTCAACAAGGTGGTGGCAATGGAGGAGGAGGTTCTGCTGGTGGTGGTTCCGGCGGAGGCAATGGCGGTGGAGGTGCTCCAGGTGGTGGCGGCGGTTCTTCGCAGCCATCCAAAGTCATCTACTCCGAACCTCCATTTGAAGTGTTCCGCAGATTAGACGGGGTTGAACATGCAGCACGAGTGCTGCAGACCAAAGGCAATATTATCGTCTCTGGTAAATCGGGCGGACAGGGGATGCTGGTCGGAATTGATAATGTGGACTTTGCTCAAGTGGCGTGGTTCCGCAACGATCTGTTCCCGGCACATCCCTACAAGTATCTTGACTTGCTTGGTAAATATGAAGGGGCTGTATTGATCTCTTCCAAATTTGCTGACAAGTTCAAACTCAAAACTGGAGATCTCGTCTCCATGGGTGTACAGGGACAGGCGATTGAATTCGTCGTGTTTGGGATCATTCCTTACTGGCCAGCCCAGTATCCGGATCAGATGCCATTCTTCGTGGCGAATCTGGATTATATCTATGATCAGGTGCCTCTGATTCCTTATGAGGTATGGCTGAAAATGGAACCGGATGCCAAAGTGGCTCCACTAATGGAGAAACTTGCAGCAGAAGGCATTGAGTTATCTTCTGTGCGTGACGTCCGCACCGAGTTGGTATCCCAAGGTAAACACCCGTCACGAGGTGGCGTATTCGGGATTCTGAGCCTTGGTTTCCTGGTATCGGTAATTATCTCGTTGATCGGATACGTGCTGTACTGGTTCTTCAACCTGTCCGGACGTGTTGTGCAGTTTGGTGTATTACGAGCCATGGGGTTATCACGCGCACAACTGAGCGGTATGCTGCTGCTGGAGCAGGTGTTCACAGCAGGGCTATCGATCCTGCTAGGTATTGGGATTGGTCAGGTATCCAGTCGTTTATTCCTGCCATTCCTGCAAACGACGGATAATGTATCTGCTCAGGTACCTCCATTCCGGATTGTGTTTGAACAGCAAGATATGTTGCAACTGTATGGGGTCACCGTAGTGATGCTGGTCATTGGTGCAACGATGTTGCTCTGGCAGATTCGCAGATTGCGGGTTCACCAGGCAGTCAAAATGGGAGAGGAGAGGTAAACGTGATCCAATGCGAAGGACTTGTCAAAATTTTTAAATCCAGCGATGTGGAAGTCGTTGCCCTTCAGGGTCTCAACCTGACTGTCAATCAAGGTGAAATGATGGCTATCATCGGTAACAGCGGTAGCGGTAAATCCACGCTGCTGAATATTCTGGGCGGGCTTGATCGTCCTACAGCTGGTACGGCTGTTGTGGGAGACTGGGATTTGCTGAAAATGACAGATGCCCAATTGGTCGAATACAAACGTCATACGGTAGGTTTTATCTGGCAAAATAACGGTCGTAACTTGCTGCCTTATCTCACTGCACTGGAAAATGTGGAGACTCCCATGATTCTGGGAGGCAAGCGTGATCGTGCTTACGCGAAACAGTTGCTCGAGTGGGTAGGCCTTAAGGATCGGATGCATAACAAATTGCATCAATTGTCAGGAGGAGAGCAACAACGGGTAGCAATTGCGATCTCATTATCCAATCGTCCCAAAATTTTGCTTGCAGATGAACCTACAGGTTCGGTCGATTCCGAGACATGTGATACAATCATGGGCATTTTCCGAAGAATGAACAAGGAACTCGGCGTTACGATTGTCATCGTTACCCATGACTTGACGCTTGCTGGCAAGGTAGACCGGATCGTTGCGATTCGGGACGGCTTGACCAGTACCGAGTTTGTGAAGCGCAACCCGAATCTGGATGATGAGCATAACTTGTCCGAATCGGGTATGCCGGACATTCACGAAGCATTTGTCATTATTGACCGTGCAGGGCGGCTTCAGGTGCCAAAAGAGTATCTGGAGGCCTTATCCATTGATAACCGGGCTACATTGGAATTTGACGGTGAACGTATTGTCATTACACCGCCAAGATAATTAAGAGGGGGAACTGGGAAATGAAGAATAGTATATGGGGAAAACGTGTGCTGGCTGTCATCGCTACTGCGACGCTAGCACTGCCGCTGATTGCTGGCTGTACGGCAAGTGAGGCCAAGGATACGGAGCAGCGTGTATTACGTGTGGCTACGTTGTGGGGAGGACAGGATGACAGTTACTTCCGTCAGCAATTCACCGATGCTTTTGAATTGACACATCCCAATGTAACCATCGAAATTGTAGCTGCTGTTGATCAGAGCAGCATGTATGGTTATGGCAACACGGAAGAACAGCCGGAAGTCCCGGATACGATGGAGAGTCTGAAGAAGATTATGACTGGGGATAACCCGGTTGACGTTATCGTGGCCGATACCGCCACTGTGAAATCATTAATTCAGGAGAATCTGGTGAAACAGCTGGACCCACTGATGCAGGAAGATAAGTTTGATACCAGTGATATCGTGCCTAGTGTACTGGAGGGAATTAAGGACCTTGGGGATCAGAGCATCTATGCATTGACACCAACGTTCTCTTCATCGGCTTTGTTCTATAACAAGGGTATGTTTGAAAAAGCAGGCGTGGAACCGCCAACGGACAACATGACATGGGACGATATTTTCAATCTGGGTACCCGTCTAACGAAAGGTGAAGGTAAAGACCATGTATTTGGTTTCTCCTTCACGACATATCAGGGTGGTTCGCCGTACTACTCCATGCAACAGTACTACAGCTCGTTGCAGCTGAAGACGTTTGATGACAAAGCAGAGAAGATGACAGTAGATTCTCCTCAATGGGAGAAAGTATGGAGCACCATCAGCAAACTTGCGATTGACAAAGTTATTCCTAAAGGTGACGAACCACAAGATCAGAATCCGAGTGGACGATACGATCCGGTACAGGGTGACCTATTCCTGAGCGGCAAGTCAGCCATGGTTATTGGTGATTACAGCTATATTAATCAATTAATTGATGCGAATAAAAATGCGGATAAAATGAAAGACTTTACGAAAGTGGATTGGGATGTTGTAACACCTCCAGTTCACCCGGAAGCTCCTGAAATTGGAGGCAGCATCTACCTGAGCAACCTCATGGCGATTAATAGTGCGGCTCAGAACCCGGATGATGCGTGGGAGCTGATCAAGTACATGAACAGTGAGGACTGGGCTAAGATCAAAGCACGCAGCAGCTATGAGATGGTATCACGTAAGAGCTTCATTAAGCCCAAAGACGGCCTGGATTATAACATTCAAGCATTCTATGCGCTGAAGCCGATTCCGCCAACAAATACCAATCTGGATAAAATGTATCAAAAATCCCCAGGTTTATGGCAAGTAAATGAAAAAGGTATGGAATATTTCAACCAAGTGCTAGAAAACAAAAAGACACCAAAAGAAGCACTTGGTGAGTGGGCAGCTAAAGGAAACGAGATGCTGGAGAAATTGAAAAAGGATCCTAAAGCTACGTTTCAGTGAGATTTGATGAAGTAGTCATATCATGATCAGGATATAGCCGCTGAAGATTTTAATCTTTGGCGGCTATTTTTATGAAAATGGGGTATTCTACAAAAAGCAGGAATAAATGACGACTCCGGAAAGGACGAGCGGTATGCACTGGGTATATTTCAGCAAGTTGTATGCAACCAAATTTCAGGCAGGATGTCTGGCCAAACGTATGGAGCAGGATGGGTGGATTTACGGTCATAATGAACCGGCGGAAGTTGAAGTTTATCGATCACGTAAAGGTCGTTATGGTGTACGTTTTATTCCCTGACTTTACCCCTTGACTTATAGGGTGACGATAGTGTATATTAATTAAGTCGCTGTTTTAATATTTCTTACTGACGCGGGGTGGAGCAGCCCGGTAGCTCGTCGGGCTCATAACCCGAAGGCCGCAGGTTCAAATCCTGCCCCCGCAATTTAGTTTCACTTGGATGATTCACAGCCATCATCTGCACGTTATACATTATGTCTAGGGCCCTTAGCTCAGTTGGTTAGAGCGGTCGGCTCATAACCGATTGGTCACAGGTTCGAGTCCTGTAGGGCCCATACTCTTAAAACCCTTGCCTAGCAAGGGTTTTTTTCTGTCTGCATGTCAGCTCTGGAGTAAAAGGTATCTTGTTAATGGTGTCTTTCTAGTATGCCCTTTTTTTGCGTAATTCAGTGTATGTCCACGCCGTACACCAAATCTCGCATATACTATCCTATCCCACACATAGGAGGTAGATTTCATGAGTCAATTTATTGATGCAAGAACCTCGCAGAATGCGAGTTTGGCTAACTCAATTGCCATACCAATCCTTGTAATTAACACGCCTCAATTATTTGGACAAATCGGTTTGATAACCACTGCTGGCATTGGAGCAAACCCGCGGGTGCAGTTCAAGGGAACTGTGTCTGTACAACTTCCTTTAGCGCTGGTTGGTATCACCATCACAATTGTCAGAGGAACTGCGCCAACAGATCCTGTTATTTATTCTGCAACTTCCACATTTAGTTTGAGCATCCTGGCACCTCAGATTATTACCTTCTCTGCCGATGACTTCAACCCACCAATTACACCTCAATTGACGTACACTGCATTTGTGAGTTCCAACTTGTTGGGTACGATCCGTGTAGGCCCCGAGAACTTCGACGGAGTCTTGTATTCCGACTAATGCTCAGCGGCCTTGCCTAAATGAATTAGATCAATATTCTTCTTGAATGAAGGACATCACAGACCTGCCCTCAAAAGCAGGTTTTTTTCTAGTTAAAGGGGAAAACTGAACTTCATCGAGTAGGCAGGGTTCTATGATATAATGCATTACAGAGACTGAATGGTATTCGAACTAAAGTAGTCCGTCAACATCTGAGAATCTTATGAAATTAGTGATAGAAAGCAGGTTTCCATTTTAATGACGTCAAATGAAAGTCAACGTTTTCGTTACAGCGAAGCTCCAGTCTGGGATTGGCAGAGAGCTTATTATGAACAGAAGGGGCTAGAGGCTTGGACAGAGAATCAGGTCCCTCAATATATTACCAGTAATCCGATGATTGCCACGGCGTATGCAGAGATGATTTTTGGCTTTCTTCAGGACCTCGCGAACAAGGGACAGATCACCGAGACCGTGACTATTCTGGAACTTGGGGCGGGTGTAGGGCGTTTGGCACACCAAATCCTGCTTAAACTGATTGAATTAAAGGATTTTGCAGGAATAGATTTACCTCCTTTCAGATATGTATTGACAGATCTCGTAGCGGAGAATGTGCGGGGTTGGAGAAAGCATCCATCCATGCAATCCTTTATTCAACAAGGTATAGTGGATTTTGCGCGTTTTGACGCTGTAGCAGATACGGAGCTAAAACTGGTCGTTGCGGGTACAGTTATTCGGCCGGGTGATCTGAAACAACCGTTGTTGTTGATTGCCAATTACTTTTTTGACAGCATTCCGCAGGAATTAATCTATATTGGGGATGGCGAGATCTACGAGTGCGATCTGCTTGTTCAGTCTCCGGATCGTCGTCATGATCTTGAACCCGCTGAGATGCTGAAGAACATGACGCTGAGTTATGAGTATCGCCGAGCGCCTGAATACAGTGCAGATAACTATCCGTATTCGGAACTGATCACATTGTACAAGGCGGAGCTGGAGGATTCACACATCCTTTTTCCCGCAATTGGCTTGTCCTGTCTCGAACGGTTGAACAGGCTGTCTCAGTCAGGTTATGTGTTGATTACCGCTGATAAAGGGGATCATCGACTGGATAACTGGAAGTTCGCAGAGCCACCTGAATTCGTTCTGCACGGGAGTTTTTCTTTAACGGCTAACTACCATGCGATTCAATATGTCTTGGAACAACAGGGAGCACATACGCGATTCACAACACATCATTATAAAGATCTGAATGTTGGGTGCATGTTAATGGTGGACGAACCGATCAGTTATGTGAATACACGTCTCGCCTACCATCGATTTGTTGAACGTTTTGGACCGGATGACTTTTTCAGCATGAAACAATGGGTAGACTCTCGAATAGAGAGTATGGAGTTGAAGCATATTTTACCGTTTTGGCGTCTGGGTGGATATGATGCAGAGTTCTTGATTCACAGTGCAACGCACATTTCCAGTCTTCTTCCCGATGCAAGTGATGAGGAAATGCTTGATATTCAGTCTGGTATTCATACGATGTGGTCGTCCTACTATGTGATGGAGCAGCAAGGAGGTCTCGCATTTCTGGCAGGGCAGCTATTATATGAGATGTATATGTATGAGGATGCAAAACGGTTTCTGGAGATATCATTGGTTGCAGATCCGAGCAACCATAATCCGGCAGTCTTGTACGACTTGGCTGTGTGCTGTTATGAACTTGAACTTGAAGAAGAAACCTTGTCCTATACCCATAAAGTACTGGCCCTGGAACCCGATCACGAAGAGGCAGCAGCGTTGCTCCAGAGTTTCGAGTTGATCTGAACGGAACAATTGAAGTCCTGTCTCCTATATGTATCTTGGATGTAATTGGTAATGTTTATATAGAAATTGAAACCTTTAATTGAACTTCATCGTATTAATGGGATATTCAACCAATTATTTCTATAGTACATAAAGGAGACAGAGCTATGAAGAAAATGTTATCCGTTGCATTATATCCATTTGCTTGGGTGTTGGGGGCACTGAGTATTTTATCTGGAAATGCAGACAGTGTCCTATTGGTGAAAGATATCGCTACAGATCGAAGCTATGATGGGCAGGCTATCTATGATAGTATTGAACGTAGAAATGCCTAACTACATATCATTCAACTGTAAAGGTAATTGGTTCGTCGAGCAATAACATGAGAATCAATTACTCTTGAAGCGAAGTGCGTTGAGCAGGAACACTGTCTGTCCGTACAACCTTTAAGCTGGTTTTGTACCTTATTCAGGTATGAACCGGCTTTTATTTATGAATGGGGGATACCAGATGAAGATTATTATTGGACAACCGAGGCTTGAACAGGATTTGCTGCAGCTTGAAGCCGAACTCAAGCAACACCCTGATGCGGATATATTGTTTTTTCCTGAAGGTTATCTGAACCAAAATGTTGAGGAAGCTTGCAGGTTGGCGGCTGCATATGGGACCATGATTGTATCAGGTCATCGCAGACTGGACGAACGTCCAAAGGACCGATCCATCATCATCAATAAGGCTGGAGAGATTGTATTGGAGAAAGCTAAATATACACCTGCTGAGACGGTTGAGGAACAGGGTTGGGTAATAAGCACTTTGTTGTGTGATGAGCTGGTCCTGCAAGGATTTTGCAACGAGAATATAGGGAATGTGGACATTGTGATGCATTCCATTGGTGTGGGCATGTTCAGTGAAAAACAGTACAGTGAGTGGGTCGAAGAGGCTCGGCAGATCGCCATGAAGCATCAATGTATTGTCATGGGGACAAGCCATGCGGATGGTTCGTACCGTGATAGCGAGATCTCCATTCCAATCGCCTATTGTATAACACCTGATGGAGAGGTTGTTCTGGCATCCCGTAGTGATACACGTACTCGTACAATCCTTCTGGATAGAGAAAATGCAGACCCATCGCCTCAGGAGACACGACAAAAACAACTGAAAATCTCTATCGCTCCATCCGGTTAAATCACCGGGTATGAATCCTTGATGAATGGGCTGATGAACTTGCCGATTCGCCCGGTCACTTGCGCGGAATACGCATATGTTATGGCATACCTTGAAATTCAAAGGAGGCCAATCAAAATGAGTCAAGTTGGATACGGTTGTTGTAATGCTGGTGGCGGATGGACTTCTACAAGTGCAATTCTCGTGCTTTTCATCCTGCTGGTGATCATCACAAAATCTTTCTGGCTGTAAGTCACGTATAGAAACGTGCAAACAGTGGCTCCGCTGAGACTTCAGCGGGGCTTTTCCTATTTAAAAGAAGCAACATAGCCATCCATGACATTTGACAACTGAAAACAATGTGCTTAAAATCACATAAGAGACTATTAACAGAGATTGAAGGGATAGCAATGCCGTTTATTCGCTTTAAAGGATTCACAGGTCCTCAGCTAGAGGAAGTTGTACCCCAAATTACAGAGCAGATGGCCCTAATTACTCATATTCCAAGGGAGAGAATGAAGGCAGAGCGTCATGATGTACAAGCGCTAACACCTTCTCCGGCTTCTATAGAGATTCTGATGTTTCAACGTGACCAGGAAATTCATAATCGGATTGCATCGTCGGTGCAAGCTATTTTGGAAGAAGCATACATGCCGGATGTGCATATTTTCTTCAATATATTGTCACCTACTTTGTATTATAAACAAGGCAAGCCGTTGACAGATTATCGATTGGATTGAGATTGTAAGGGACGAGCAGAATGTTGCTCGTCTCTTTTGATTTACATATTTTTCGTACGTTTAGCAATGGGATGGTTCCTGTTAACCCTGCTCAACGATAATGAGCATAACGCAGACACAATAAACAAGGCTCCACCGATAAGGTATACCCATCGAACACCGAGTTGATCGGCGACTAGACCAAAGATGACTATGGATACACTCATAACCGTGGATATCAGGACGCCATGTGCGGCGTATACCTTGGTTAGGGATTCGACAGGTACACTGTTCTGAAGCGCTGTCCGCTGAGCCACGTCACGAATCTGATGAACTGGACCCATGAGTATGCATAACACCAGAGCGAGCCATGGCAGGTTGTTTAGACCATAAACGACGGTCAGCAGGCTGAAGAGAAGAGATCCCATGGTCATACTAGCGATTAGATGTTTCTGAATACGTTTGGCCAGTGCAAGAGCCAGAATACCTCCAAGCATGGTTCCAGCAGCATAACTCGAGTTCATGAGTCCCCACCAACCTTCTCCTCGTCCCAGAACTTCTTTTGCAAAGGCTAGCGTAACAGCTCCGATCCAGATGGAACCCGCAAGCGCCTGGGCAATGTCCATAAGCGTAATCAGTCGTAAGGTTGGATTGTTCCAAAGTATACTCCAACCTTCCCTCAATACATTCCGCGATACACCAAATTTCTGGGGTTGTTCTACATTCCGTGTGAGCGAGCCCATGGCAATCATGAAGATCAGAACGGCCCAGGACAGGCTTGTAGCTGCCCAGAAGGTCTGTGACGCCCCCCAGTTCATCACGGCGAATCCCGTCATGGCATAACCGACAATGGTTACAGTCTGATTGGAGAAAGATAGAAGGCTATTTGCTTTTATAAGGTCTTCGCCTTGAACCAATCGTGGCGTTAAAGTCTTCAGTAACGGAGTTTCCCATCCGTCCAGTAAGGATAGTATGACCACTCCGAGCAATAGAAGCGGCAGTTGTGAAATCAAGTGATTCAACGAAATGGCTATACAGGTCATGATTAACGTTTTGGCTATGGAAATGCTGATCAATAGTCTGGAGAATGGGAAACGGTTCACAAGTAATGGCAAAGTAAAACCTGCTATTATGCGTGCAATGATCTGAATAAGTGGGAACATTGCAGCAGAGAGTACCGATCCAGTGAGACCGTATATATACGTAGTAATGACCATGATATATATGACATTAATAAGCGAGAGCAGCGTTTTGGCGGCCCAGTACGGATAAAATGCGATGTTCATGCCAATGATGTCCTTTCCGAAACGATATATCTATATTACGGGCATTGTCATCATTGCACCACAAACAAAGTTATCATTTTCCCGTCATTTCACCACAAAAAAACTGCCCAACAGGGCAGTCATCTTCTAATGCCTATAGTTCATGCCATAGCGAGTGTGAAGGCGATAAGCAACATCAGCAGGCTGGTCGTTCTGACCATAGTCATATAAGGCCTGCTGGGTTCGGCTTCACCCCGGGAAATCCAGCCATAACGCAGATACCAGCCGAATTTTGGGAAACAGAGATTGATGATACAGAGTACCATGAATATAAAAAAGAGGGTTCTCATACCCATCTTCCTTTCTCACTTACATAACGGATCTCATCTTAACGTTTGCGTCTGGTAAAAAAGACTACAATCAAAATGATAATGATAATAATTAACAGAAATTTCATGTATGTTCCTCCTGATGAGTAGTTAGGTTATTGTGTAATGTTAGTTATCAACTATTACCCAAGAACCACATGACTTGAATAACTGTGTTACAATTAAAATATATTGATTTAATATCAACACATTCCGTTTGGTTAGTTTTCTCTCCTTATAATGTACGATTACAGAATATATAAACATTAATGTGTGTGAGATGAAGGAGGAAGGCATGAGCCAACATAATCAACTCTCATTACAATGGGAATTTATCATCTCGAAAGTGAAATCCTCCGTGACGGTGGTCGATGCTACCTTGCCTGAGCTTCCGCTCATGTATGTAAACGAACACTTTACCCAACTGACAGGATACACGTATGAAGAGTCTGTCGGACACAATTGCCGATTTTTGCAAGGGCAGGATACAGACCCCGAAACGGTAATGCAGATTCGTGATGCATTAAAGAAACAACAATCCATTAAGATTGATATTTTAAATTATACAAAAAGTGGTCAGAAGTTCTGGAACGAACTGAATATTGATCCGATTTTTAATGAATCCGGAGAGTGTTTATATTTTGTAGGCATTCAATACGATATTTCAGAACGGAAGTATGCTGAACAGCAGTTGAAGTTTGCAACTTCCATGGCTGAGATGAACAGCAGAGGGCAATTGGAATTCATCGGCAAGTTGAATCACGAGCTTCGTACCCCGCTTAACGGCATTATGGGCATGATCGAACTTGCCAGTATGGGTGAAACTACGGATGAGCAGAAAGAATATCTGGAGCTTGCACGTCAATCAGGTGAGGCGCTGCTGAACATCATTAACAATAGCCTGGATATGGCGAAACTGGGCAGAGGCAAAATGGATGTTGAAAACATTGAGTTTCAACCCCTGAAGCTGATTCAACAGATTGTGAAGACACATGAACCTGCGGCACAGAATAAACAAATACGTCTGCTCTGTCATGCTGATCTGAATGTTCCTGATGTGCTTATCGGTGATCCGCTAAGACTTCGGCAGGTACTGGATAATTTGCTGAGTAATGCGATCAAGTTCACGGAACAAGGTGAAGTGCAGTTACAGGTGGATGTGAGGAAACAACTGATGGATACCGTTGTATTGGTATTCTCTGTGAGTGATACGGGAATTGGCATTCCTCAGCATCAGATCGAACAATTGTTTGATGCATTTACCCAGACCGACATCTCCCATGCGCGCCGATTTGGCGGAAGTGGTCTTGGTCTGACCATCTGCAAAGAACTGCTGGAACTGATGAATGGTCAGATTTCGGTGGAGAGTAAAGAAGGGAAAGGCACACAGTTTGAGGTGACACTGCCCTTGCTGCGCCAACAGGCCATTCCCAATGTAGGATAATAATCAAGCAGGACAGCCGGGCGGTCTCGGCTGTTTTTTTATTTTTTTGGATTGTTTTACGAACGGGCGTTCTGTTATAATGCAAGTGTTGAATGGGGGAGACACAGCATGAGTAAGAGACGCACAAGAAGAAAGCGTAAAGGTAAACAAGGTTTCAAAAAGCAGGTTTTGACGCTGGTAGCAATGCTTCTGGTAGCCCTCTATGCCTGGGCTGGGGGCGAATGGCCGGAGGAGATACCTTCTCCATTCGGTGGGACTAATAAGAGTGTAGACCATACCATTACGTTCCCTTCAGAGCGTTATCCCGAAACAGCCAACCATATTAAAGCTGCTATCAAGGCAGGGCATTCGGATGTATGCACCATTGATCGTAATGGAGCGGAAGGCAATCGGGATTTATCACTTAAGGGTGTTCCGGTCAAAAAAGGTAAGGATCGTGACGAGTGGCCCATGGCGATGTGCGCTGAGGGAGGAACAGGTGCAGATATCCAGTACATTACTCCGAAGGATAATCGCGGTGCGGGTTCATGGGTAGGGAATCAGTTAAGTACATATCCGGATGGAACACGAGTGAAGTTTGTAGTGAAGTAACAACAGGATATGGGTGGACAGAAACAAGGATAGAGTAAGGCATTCGTTGTGAGGCAGTGGCAGTATGTTACAGGATAAGTAGAAGAGAAAAACCAGACGTGCATGCGTCTGGTTTTTTGGTATAAAGTGCTGGCTTAAATAGATCTAGTTAACGTATCTATACGGGAACTGAGTTTCTAGGATTACAGAGCCGACTAAACGAGTTGCATTCCGCTTAAATGATGAGAACGGATGCTTAACAGACGCGTAACATGTTCAACCTCATCAAACGGTATCCACAGACTTCCGTGAACCGTACGTAAGGAGAGAATGGATGTATCAGCGGTACGCTCGGGAAATCCGGTTACCGTCTGACCGCTTGTATTACGAACCATGATCTGTTGTTTGCGCCGGATGGCAATTTCTACCTCTTTTTTCATAAGTCATTGCTCCTGATTATGAGATGTTAAATCCATATGTCAATGTTTTCAATGGTTAATTTGTCTTCTTTATCTAGTCTATCAGAACTAGGTATAGATTTCCAGAAGAGAAATCAACATTCTTCTAGGTGATTTGTCTTAGCTGTGGACGATCCGTTTTTGAATGGGGATTACGGGGTTATATTAGGGTAAAAGGAGGGGAACGGAATGACACAATTGATTATTGGGCTGGCCCGTACCGAAAACGAGGCTATAATTATGCTGAATAAGGTCAAAGAGGAAGGTATTAAGGATAAATATTTGGGAGCGGTGGCGAAGGAGCAGCTTAATCTGGAGCTGGTGAGCGAGAAGACAGGTCTGCCCAAACCGTTGAAGGGTGCCGGAACAGATGGTGCCTTTGGCGCTCTGAAAGGCATATTGGCTGGGCTGGGGAAGCGAATGGATCAGACAATGTCGATCGGAAATGCAGTGCGTAGACTCGCTGGTAATGAGATTGGGAGTGAGACTGATGATTTGGTGCTTACACTGACTGAAGCGGGGATCTCGGAGGAGGATGCGCGGTATTACGAAGATTGGCTGTTAAAGGACCATATCTTGGTTATCGTGGAGTGCAGTGAGGAAGAAGCGGCTCGTGTTCGACCTATTTTACTTTTTTAGTTTAATTTAAGGCTGATTTTAGGTTTCTTTAATGTTGGGGAGGTATTCTTATCTCACACCTCCCTTAATATAGATTGGTTTACCGGAAGTCCGGGACCGCAACTCGGACTTTCTAGGCACTGCGAGCTGACGCTTGCAGTGCCTGTTTCATTTATATAAGTTGAACTAAAGATTATTTACACTGACACTCCGATGACAGAATAACCTTCTAATCGCTGTTATCCCCAGATTTTTTCGATTCCCTTTTCTCAAGGGAAAATCCGGTGATAGCGTATGCTTCCGATGCAGCTTTCTTTCAGAAAGCTTTTAGGCGAGCGCTTCGCTTTTTCAGTTTTTTCTGTCCTCTCCGTTATCGTGTAAATCATTAGTTAAACTTATATAGTTAGATTATTTTTATAAAAAGTGTTGCAAAGTTAATTAATTCATGGTAAGATAGTTCTTGTCGCCAAGAAATACATAATCCTGCCGGGGTGGCGGAATTGGCAGACGCACAGGACTTAAAATCCTGCGGTAGGTGACTACCGTACCGGTTCGATCCCGGTCCTCGGCATCTTAAAAAGAAAGATCGCATGACGCTTGTTAATCAAGCTGCATGCGATCTTTTTTTATGTTTTTTAATATCAATGTCACTTCATTGTAGACCACATCACCATGCAGCTCATAAACATAAACCCTGCATAATACATATCAGAAGGTACATTTATCTGACTTTTATGAAGAGACGGAACAATGGTGTATACTATCCGTAGGCATATATTACCTTTACCTTGCTGAACGATATAAGTTCAACTACACATTTACACGATACAGCGATCGGAAGGTTATTCTGTCATCGGAATGCTCGTGTAAATAACCATATGTGAACTTATATTGAGTCACAAAATCAATAAAACAATCTTATGGACGGAGGACTCAAGTTTATGTTGAAACAGCTTAAGCCATACAAGGTGTTACAGGAGCGCAGAATCGAAGAATTGAAATCGGATGCGTATCTGTTGGAGCACCAGAAATCCGGGGCCAAAATTGTACTTTTGTCCAATCAGGACGACAACAAAGTATTCAGTATCGGTTTCCGCACACCTCCGGAAGATGATACAGGGGTAGCCCATATCCTCGAACACTCCGTGCTCTGTGGGTCCAAGAAATTTCCGGCCAAGGATTCTTTTGTTGAGTTGCTGAAAGGTTCATTGAATACATTCCTTAACGCCATGACGTATCCCGATAAGACGATTTACCCGATTGCGAGTCGTAATGATCATGACTTCCATAACCTGATGGATATATATCTGGACGCGGTATTGAATACGAATATTTATGAGAATGAAAAAATATTTCTGCAGGAAGGCTGGAACTATAATCTGACCTCTACAGATGATGAATTAACCTACAACGGAGTTGTATATAACGAGATGAAGGGGGCCTTTTCTTCACCGGAACGAATGGTGCGCAGAGAAGTATTAAACTCCCTTTTCCCGGATACCACATACTCCTCCGAGTCTGGCGGATTCCCAGAGGCTATTCTGGATCTAACGTATCAGGGGCTGCTGGATTTCCACACGAGATACTACCATCCTTCCAACAGTTACATCTATCTCTACGGGGATATGGATATGGAAGAGAAGCTGCAATGGCTCGATGAGAACTATCTGAGTGCATATGATCGCATCGAGATTGATTCGGCCATTCAACTTCAACCTGCCTTTGCAGAACGGGTAGACACAGTTAAGACTTACTCTGCGGGAAGTACGGAATCGGAAGTGGATAACAGCTTTTTGACCTATAACGCGGTGATTGGCACAAGTCTGGACAAGGAACTGAACATTTCGTTCCAAATTTTGTTATACGCACTGCTGAACGCTCCGGGAGCGGTATTGAAACAGGCTTTGCTGGATAAAGGAATTGCGAAGGACGTCTACGGTTCGTATGATGACAGTCTATATCAGCCTGTATTCACCGTTGGACTGAAGAAGAGTAACCTGGCGAGCAAAGAGGATTTCCTCGGAACGGTCAAAGAAGTGCTTGAGCGTGTGGTAAAAGAAGGCTTTGATCCTAAAGCGCTCCTTGCAGGAATTAACTCGTATGAGTTCAATCACAGAGAAGCGGACTATGGCAGAATGCCGAAAGGCCTGATCTACGGATTCTCCTCCCTGCAAAGCTGGTTGTACGATGAAGAAGCACCTTTCACTCATTTGGAAGCCAATGACGTATTTGCTGAGCTGCGGACAAAAATGAACGAAGGGTACTTCGAACAATTGATCGAGAAGTATTTATTGCAAAACACACATACTTCCTTTGTAGCTCTGACACCGGACAAAGGGCTGAACTCACGCAAAGAAGAAGCGTTGAAAGAACGTCTGAAAACTATTCAGGCCGGTCTTAGCGAGGAAGAAGTTCAGACGTTGATTCAGAAAACGGAAGCACTCGCCGAGTATCAGAATACACCTTCAACCAAAGAGCAGCAGCAGGTCATTCCGACGTTATCGATTGAAGATATTGAACCAAAAGCCTCTACGTTGCATCAAACGTTGAACCAGGTCGACGGTACAACCATTCTTCATCATAACCTCTACACCAACGGAATTGGTTATCTGAGACTGTTGTTCGATATCAAAGAAGTGCCACGTCATCTCCTGCCGTATGCAGGGTTGCTCAAGAATGTACTGGGTTACGTGGATACTCAAAACTACTCGTTCAATGAACTGTCCAATGAAATTCATATTCATTCAGGCGGTATTCATAGCGGGATTGGATCTTATGCCAACGCACATAAGCATAATGAATTCAAGGCTACCTATGAGTTCAACGCCAAAGTGTTGTATGACAAGCTTGGATTTGCCTTTGATATGATCAAAGAAATTGTGTTCACATCCCGATTCGATAATTCGAAGCGATTGTATGAGATCATCTCCCAGATGAAAGGTAACCTGCAACGTAATCTGATCAATAGCGGACACTCTGCTGGAATTGGCCGGTCTTCGTCCAAACATTCAGCGGTTGCGGATTTCAGGGAAGCTGTAAGTGGTATCGCGTTTTACCAGTGGCTTGAGGATCTTCAGGCGAATTTTGAAGCTAGAAAAGAAGAGTTATCTTCTAGCTTGCAAGAGTTGACGGGGTATATTTTCAGACCGGAGAACTTGCTTGTTAGTTACACTGCGGATGATCAGGGATATGAAGGACTGGAGCAACGGGTATCTGATCTGAAAGCGAAGCTATTCACACATGAGGTTGCCAAGGAAGAATTTACATTCACACCGGCTACTCATAAGGAAGGATTCCGTTCCCCGTCAGAAGTGCAGTACGTGGTGCAAACGGGCAATTATATCGACAAAGGATATCAATACACCGGTTCACTACGGGTCTTGCAGGGAATCCTGTCTCTGGATTACTTATGGACCAATATCCGGGCCAAAGGTGGAGCTTATGGCTGCATGTCAGGCTTCAGACGGAACGGAGACAGCTACGTTGCATCGTATCGTGATCCTAACCTGGATAAAACGTACAAAGTATATGAAGAGATACCGCAATATTTGACCGATTTCCGGGCAGACGAGCGGGAGATGACACGTTATATCATTGGTGCGATTCAGGATCTCGATACGCCGAGAACACCTTATGGCGAAGGAGCATTCTCGCTGGAGTGTTATCTGTCGAATGTGACTGAAGCGGATCTGCAACAGGAACGTGACGAAGTGTTAAGCACAAAGGAAAGCGACATTATCGGTTTTGCTAAGCTTTTATCGGCCATACTTGAACAGCAACAGCGCTGCGTGATCGGTAATGAGAACAAGATTGAGGAACAGAAACAAATGTTTGACGAAACGCTTGATTTAATTAAAAACTAAGCGTAAGTCTCGCTTATTCCCGGATCGAATAGGCGTCATAGCGAAAGGCACTTTTATGAGCTGGTTTCAACAGCTTATAGAAGTGCCTTTTCTAATGGGGAGGGACTGTCTCTATCCCATATGAGAATGTGTGACACGCTACGTTGTTCAAGTGACAGCGAGCATGTTGTATATTTTCAGGGTCCGCAGATCTTCCTTTGAGATTTTTAATTCATTATATAACTCCTGATTCTCGGGCAACGGGGTTCTGGAGAATAACATTTTGAGCGCGATAGGCATGAAAGGTCTGAAGGAGACACCAGCCATCAGTCCCCATTTTTTCTCTGATTCCTGAAAAGACGCCAGAATATTAATATATAGATTCTCCAGCGGTGTAGCCTGATTTTTCAAAATCAGCGTGGTGAGTGTATCATAATGCTCGGTGTGGCCCCAATACATATTCTCGCATTCCTGATAGTTCTCAAAGTCCTTCACATTCATATACATCACGGTGCGATAACGGTTGGCATCCGACTGAGCCATCATGTCAATGACACAACGAATCAGAGTGTTGTTACGCCCGTCATAGAAGTAGGAATAGAAACGAGTGGAGTTCTTGAAAAAGCTGGACGGGACCGCGTTCATCAGGGGAGATGCATGCCTAGGTTCTTGATACAAGAGTTGCTCTACCTGAATGTTTAGCGCATTCGCAATATGATGTAACGTGACCAGATCAAGTGTAATATCTCCGCTTTCATATTTGGACAGAGTGCCCTTGCTCTTGAAGATCTGATCCGCAAGCTGTTGGATGGTCAGTCCCCGCCACTTCCGAAAGTTTCGTATTTTTTTGCCAACTTCCTGATTGATATTGTTCATAATCGGTTCTCCTTATGTAATGTTTCTTGAGAGTACGTGAAAATGATGAAAGTCATTCATAAAAATGATGTTATATGAGAAATATATCACTTTCTCACGGAAATACCTATTTTGAAGAAACAATTAACTTCATTTGTTTCGTCAGGATAGATTGTATTGCATTTGATGCAATTCCGGCGTCATGAAATAATAGGTGTAATACGACATGAAACGACAATGAAAAAGTAAAGCAGATAGAGGAGCAGAAGCTATGAAATATAACTTTGATGAGATTATAGACCGCACAGGAACAAATGCCATGAATACGGATGGTTTCCGTCAATATATTTTTAACGCCACAGAGGACATGACTTTTCCATTCAAAGATGAAGAATTCATTCGCATGTGGATTGCAGATATGGAGTTCGCCACACCTCCCGAGATTCTGGATGCAGTTAAGGAGCGTCTGGACCGTAGAATCATGGGTTACTCTCAGGTATTTGATCCGGCATACTATGAAGCTGTCTCGAATTGGATGAAAAGACACTATGATTGGTCCTTCCCGAAGGAGCATTTGGAGACCTCCAACGGAATCATCCCTGCTTTATATGAACTGGTGGAATATATCTGTCAATCGGATGAGAAAGTACTGATCGTGACCCCGTCTTATGGTTTCTTCAAGTCAGCTGCAGAGCATAACAATCTTGAACTGGTGTGTTCGGATATGATCAATGAGCAGGGGCATTACTCGATTGATTTTGAGGATTTTGAAGCCAAGGCCAAGGATGAAAAGGTAAGGGTATGTATTTTCTGCAACCCCCATAATCCGTCTGGACGTGTCTGGACAACGGAAGAGTTACAACGTGTGGGTGAGATCTGTCTGAGGAACAATGTATGGATTATTTCGGATGAAATTCACTGTGATCTGCTGCGGACTGGCAAGAGACATACGCCACTCGCGAAGCTGTTCCCGGATACCGATCGAATCATTACATGCATGTCTCCGAGCAAAACATTCAATATGGCTGGTCTGATGTTCTCCAATGTCATCATCCCGAATAAGGCACTTCGAGACATCTGGCAGACACGTCATTATGGTTTCAAAAACCCACTGAGCATCGCTGCCACGCAAGCGGCTTACGAAACGGGTGATGAATGGCTGAAACAATTAAAAGGGTATCTAGACGCCAATTTCGCCTGCGTAGAACAGGTTGTGAAGCAGCATCTACCACTAGCTGTTTTTCACATTCCGGAAGCAACATATCTGGCCTGGATTGATATCTCGGCATATGCTCCCCAAAATGTAAGTTTACCGTTATTCTTCGCGGAGCAAGCGGGTGTGTTGCTCGAAGATGGACATATGTTTGTAGCGAATGGTGAGGGTTGTATTCGGTTGAATCTGGCTTGTCCCCGTTCTGTCCTTGAGGAAGGATTACGTAGAATTAGCAGTGTGCTTGTGAAAGAAGTCGAAGAGGTACCAGTTCAAGTATAAAGTTATCAAGTCATCGCGCAACAGCGTGGTGACTTTTTTGTATGAGTATACTTAGTGTAGCAAGAACACGGTTTATTCCGAGGTGAACGTATACCCTGATGTGCAATTCTGGTCTGCTGTCCCCGGTTATGTTAAAATGGTGGATAGTCTATGAGTTGCATGACATGCGGCTCTCAGAAGGTAGAGCCCAGTAGTTGGGCTGAGCGAAACTGCATTCATCAGGGGAAAGGAGCCTATACATATGTTTGGAAACGATTGGGACAAGGTGCTTCAGGAAGAGACGGAAGCCGAATATTTTAACAAGATTCGTTACACTCTCGCCGCTGAGTACAAAACGCAGACGGTCTTTCCGCCCAAAGAAGACCTGTTCTCTGCACTGAAGCTGACGCCATATCATCAGGTTAAGGCTGTAATTATTGGTCAGGACCCTTATCACGGAGCGGGTCAGGCTCATGGATTAAGTTTTTCGGTTAGACCGGGGGTACGTGTACCGCCTTCTCTGAAAAATATATATAAGGAACTTCATGCCGATCTGGACCTGCCAATTCCGAATCATGGATCTCTGGTTCATTGGGCGCAGCAGGGTGTGCTGCTATTAAATGCGGTTCTGACAGTCCGTGAAGGTCAGCCGAACTCCCATCAGGCACTGGGCTGGCAGACGTTTACGGATGCTGTCATTCGTGCGTTGAATGAACGTTCGGAGCCGATGGTATATATGCTGTGGGGCAGTCATGCCCAGAAGAAAGGTGCATTTATTAACAGGGACAAGCACCTGGTACTGGAGTCTACACATCCCAGTCCGCTGGCTGCGCATCGCGGATTCCTCGGCAGTCGTCCCTTTTCCAAAGCCAATGACTTCTTGACCTCCAAAGGTATTGAACCGATCGATTGGAAGATACCTGAAAACTAGACAGATGGAGGTGAGAACATTGCGACATTGGATAGGACGAAAAGTAGCGGTATATCGTGCAACAGGTATACGGGAGCCATTAAAGGGAACGCTGGTCGAGTGGGATGAAGAAGCGGAATGTGTACGGATCGGACCGAAACGGATTAAGGTGTCGTTTGACAATATCGCAATGATAAGACCTCTTCCCGAAGAGAGTCTTCCCTTAAAGAAAGCACGTTCTGAAGTGCACAAGGTTGGATATGTGATGAAAAAGGCGATTCAGTTCGAAAATGCGATCTATTTCAAGTCACAGGTGATGATCTGGCGCCGGGCCAAAATTGTAGCATTATCCACGACGATTCTGCGTCATGACGAGGATCAGGTTGAACTTGCAGATGGTCGGGTTCTTCGTAAAGACAAGCATATGTTTGTCGTACGTTCACGCCGTGGGATACGTTAGTTATACGAAGATTTAATATTCATTTCATGCAAAGATCATATGGATTTAATGTTTGGTCTGTATATTAGGTAATAACAACCCCTTCTAAATTGATGTGTATTGAAATGGGAGCCCGACCGGCTGCAAACGGTCGGGTTTTTTTTGCCCATTGGTTCTGTTAACCTGTTGTACGTTGTACATACCCATAACATTCATGTTATATATTATTAAAATAGATAAATTGAACTAAACATTTACACGAGAACGTAGAGGGCAGAAATAACCTGAAGAAGCGGAGCGTTCGCCTAAAAGCTTTCTGAAAGAAAGCTACATCGGAAGCATACGCTATCCCAAGATATTCACCTTTGTAAAATTGAATCAAAAAATCTGGGGATAACAGCGATCGGAAGGTTGTTCTGTCATCGAAGTGGCAAGTGTAAATATTCTTTAGTTCAATCTAAAAAGATCATGAGAAGGAGTGAAACCCAATGAAACGTATAGCTGTTTTTGCAGGCTCCAATCCGGGAAATCACCCCGATTATACAGAGAAGGCTGTCCAACTGGGCAAACAGATTGCTGATAGTGGTTATGCACTGGTCTATGGTGGTTCTTGTATGGGTTTGATGGGTGCAGTAGCCGATGCTGCTCTTGAGCAAGGGGGAGAGGTAATCGGGGTAATGCCTACCGGATTGTTCCGGGGCGAGGTTGTTCACGGAGGGCTCACACAACTGATTGAAGTGGGAACCATGCATGAACGGAAGGCTACGATGGCTGAATTATCCGATGGATTCATTGCACTTCCCGGCGGCATGGGTACATTTGAAGAACTATTCGAGGTACTGTGCTGGGCACAGATCGGTATTCATCGTAAACCTGTTGGCTTATTAAATGTCAACGGATATTATGGACCGCTAATGAAGATGGTAGAACATAGCGTACAGGAAGGATTCTCCAACACTTCGCATCTCAGTCTGTGGAGTCTGGAAGCTGATCCGGCTGAACTGATCAAACAAATGTCATCCTATATTCCTGCAGAGCTGACTCAGAAGTGGTCACAACTCAACGGGAAATGAGTGCATAAGAAGACGGGCCTGTACCCAATCGTTCCTCGGGAGAATTTTCGATCTGCCCAAGCAAGTTGCGCTATCGGACATAGTCTATAGTGTACTTCGATGAAGAGGGGAGTGTCACTGATGAGCGAACTCAAAGGTACAGGTTACGGATATTGCGGAGGCTTCGGTGGTGGAGCATGGACATCGACAGGTGCAATTCTGGTATTGTTCATTCTGTTGGTTATTATCTCTCGCACATTCATTCTGTAATTCGGTCAGTATCCCGGGACGGGGATGACGCTGCAGAGGCAGCGCCCGAATAAAAAATGACCTTTCCAAAGAGACGCTGGTATATGCCGGCGTTTCAGGGGAACGGTTTTTTGACGTTTCCAGCATACGTTGAGTATTTGAAAAAGCAAAAACCTGCCCCTGAATAAGGTCAGAAGCAGGAGAGAGCCTCCTGAGCCATTAGCTGCGCAACAAGCAGCTTACACCACAACAGCAGTTTGATCCGGATTACTTAACGATTTCCAGGCGATATATAGCCCGATGGCGGCTGCAATTAAGGAGAGTATTGCTGCAACAATAGCCAGCTGATCCAGTGTGTTGGGTGAACTGGAGTTAAGAGAACGCTGATTAGCCGTCTTGCCGGATTTGTTTTTGATATGGACAGATGATCTGGAAAGCCTGGAAGCCGACTGTAACTGGGATGTGTGAGGACGCGTAGGTATCGATTTTTTCTTTGAGGGATTCAATAGTCAACCTCCTTATAACGGAGTTCAGTGCTTCCATCGTTCATACTATGTTATGTCGATTTTCAGATTGAGTTCGCAAAAATGAGTGAATCCCCAGCCCGTTAGATGTTGGGCCCGGTCGCTAGTATCAGCGAAGCAGGTAACCCATTATACGCTCTGTTAATACAGGTCTAACAAACGGTGTTTATAGTAAGGATCATAGAGTGAAGCTTGAACACAGGAGGCGCTGGAATGAGGAACATGGAGATTATTGCCCACCGTGGTGCATCTGCCGTATGCCCGGAGAATACGATGAGCGCTTTTGAACGAAGTCTGGAGCTTGGAGCAACAGGCATTGAAACTGATGTGCAGATGACGAGTGATGGCAGACTGGTACTGATTCATGATGAGACGTTAAGCCGAACTGGCGGCACAGAAGGCTGGGTTAAGGATACGACTTACGATCAATTGCGCACACGGGATGCGGGGTCCTGGTTCCATGCTGATTTTGCCGGCGAACGTATTCCTTCTCTGGAGGAGTTATTTAAGCTGGTACAGGGGAAAGGAACCCTGCTTAATCTGGAATTGAAAAATGGTATTGTGAGTTATAAAGGGATGGAAGAGATGGTTATACAGGCGATCCGGGACTGGAATCTGGAGCAACAGGTCGTGCTGTCCAGCTTCAATCATGCATCGCTCGTGAGATGTAAACGTCTTGCCCCGGAGATTCGTACAGCACTTCTATATATGGAAAAGTTGTATCGTCCCTATGATTATGCCGCCAAACTCGAGGCTACCGGCCTTCATCCCTACAAGCTGGCGGTGACACAAGAAGATGTTGCTGCTGCACTGGCACATGGCGTTGTTACCTATCCATTTACGGTGAATGATCCTGCTGAGATGCAGGCCATGATTGACATGGGTGTGCAAGGGATCATTACTGATGTTCCGGATGTCCTGGCATCCTTACTTACGGTACATGCTCGTTAAACGAGTCTGTATTTTACATGTTCTACATATGCAATGATAAGGCTGTGTTCGAGCTATTTGGCTCTTGCGCAGCCTTTTTGCGTGTAAAATTGTGTGCAAATCTTCATATATGCAATAAACATGTCCTATTTGTCCATTGCCAGAGCCCGTGGATTCACTTACAATGGTCTATGGGAATGAGAATCAATATCATTAAAGTTCGGTATTTATAGAGAGGTGATTGTTATGTACATAGGTTTGAGCAGCTCCACTCATAACGAGGGTGGGCGCGTATGAGTTCACAAGCTTCACCAGAAAAACATAATCCGGATTCACCCACAGCGAAGATACACACTCGTCCGTGGGCAGCCACACTTATTCTTACAGGGGGAGTTTTGCTACTCGCTCTGGGTATGGCGTTGTCCATTTCATTTGGTGCTGCTGATATTAAGCTTAGTGTAGTCTGGAAGGCTATCTTTGATTTCAATCCTGAGCTGACACCACATCAGATCATATGGGAGATTCGATTACCACGTATCCTTGGAGGAGCAATGGTAGGTGCATGTTTCGCTGTAGCTGGTGCGATCATGCAGGGTATGACTCGTAACCCGCTGGCCGATTCAGGTCTGCTTGGGTTAAATGCGGGAGCTGGATTTGCGCTTGCAGTTTGTTTTGCCTTCTTCCCTGGATTGCCATTTATGTATATCATCATGTATTCCTTCCTTGGGGCAGGGCTTGGTGTCCTGTTGGTGTATGGTTTTGGTGCAGCTTCCAAATCAGGCCTTACACCACTACGCCTTGTACTTGCAGGTGCGGCTGTATCAGCGATGTTGTCGGCACTCAGTGAAGGGATTGCATTATATTTCAGAATTGGACAAGATCTGGCTTTCTGGACAGCCGGTGGTGTAGCCGGAACGAAGTGGTCTCAACTTGAGGTCATGTTCCCATGGGTACTCGCGGCACTGATCGCAGGTCTTCTCATCTCCCGTTCCATTACTCTGCTTAGTCTCGGAGAAGATATTGCGGTGGGCTTGGGGCAACGTACTGGGCTGATCAAGCTCATAGGCCTGATTGTTGTACTGATTCTCGCGGGTACGGCTGTGTCCGTGGTGGGTGCGGTCGGTTTTGTTGGACTCATTATTCCCCATCTCACGCGGAAGCTGGTTGGGGTCGATTATCGCTGGATTATTCCATGTTCCGCTGTGATGGGCAGTCTGTTGCTTGTATTTGCGGATCTGGCTGCACGTATGATTAACCCGCCGTACGAGACGCCAATTGGCGCATTGGTTGCCCTCATCGGGGTACCATTCTTCCTGTATCTGGCGCGTAAAGAAAGGAGGACTCTGTAACGATGGAATCCTCAACAATAGTTGGAGCAGAGCGCAAGAAGAGAACCAAGAGTACGATTGTCCTCATTGTGCTTGCCCTATTAATTATTACGGCTTTTGTGGTGAGCATGAACACAGGTTTTACCAAGCTTTCGCCGCTTGAGGTGATGCGAACCCTGTTTGGTGGAGGCACGGCGAAACAGGAATTGATCCTGTTTGAATTCCGTCTGCCACGTATTGTAATTTCGGTGCTGGTCGGGGCCGGACTTGCGTTATCTGGTTGTATTTTGCAGGGAGTATCTCGGAATGCGTTGGCAGATCCGGGGATCCTCGGGATTAATGCAGGTGCTGGTCTGGTCGTCATGTTATTTGTTTCCTTTTTCCCCACAACGACAGCAGCGCCGGTATTTCTTTTACCAATTCTGGCCCTGATCGGTTCTGGTTTTGCTGCATTTCTGATCTACGTTCTCTCTTATAAAAAAGGAGAAGGCATCCTGCCTACGCGTATGCTGCTAACGGGGATCGGGGTAGCGGCGGGAATCAGTTCTGCCATGATCGTGCTTACGTTACGGCTTAGTCCGGAAAAGTATCAATTTGTAGCTACCTGGATGGCAGGCAGCATCTGGGGTTCGAACTGGAAATTTGTAACGGCATTGCTACCGTTTCTTATTATTCTTGTCCCGCTTGTTCTGTATAAGGCACGTGTATTGAACGTACTGAATCTGGGGGACCAGACTGCAAGCGGACTCGGGACTCCGGTTGAGCGTGAGCGACTGATTTTGCTTGCGGCTGCTGTAGGACTTGCCGGCTCATGTGTATCTGTAAGTGGGGGGATCGGTTTTGTTGGTCTGATCGGACCGCATTTGGCGCGTCGTCTGGTCGGTCCCAAACATCAATTTCTTTTACCCGCATCTGCACTGATCGGTTCATTGCTCGTACTGGTTGCAGATACGCTGGGTCGTGTCATACTACAGCCTTCGGAGATTCCTGCGGGGATCCTGGTTGCCATTATTGGTGCGCCATACTTCCTGTACCTCTTAAGCAAGACGAAATAGAACGTAATCATCATTGTGTGGTTGCATAAGGAGGACTTCAGTCCATGCTTCGCCGTTTCTTTGCCTATTATAGGCCTTACAAAAAGCTCTTTATTCTTGACTTCAGTTGTGCGATTTTAGTCGCTCTGCTGGAGCTGGCTTTTCCACTGGCGGTCAACCGGGTAGTCGATGATCTGCTGCCAGGCGGCCGCTGGGACTGGATTCTATGGGCGTGTCTGGCATTGCTCGGCATCTACTTCTTGAATTCATTCCTGAACTTCGTGGTTACCTATTGGGGACACAAGCTGGGTATTAACATTGAGACGGATATGCGTAAAAGTCTGTTTAATCATGTGCAGAAGTTATCGTTCCGTTTCTTCGATAATACAAAAACAGGACACCTCGTCTCCCGCATGACTAACGACCTGATGGATATCGGTGAGATTGCCCATCATGGTCCAGAGGACGTATTTATCGCGGTCATGACTCTAATTGGTGCATTTAGCATCATGATGAGCATTAACGGGAATCTGGCGGTGTTAACCTTTATTATCGTACCGCTGATTATCTATCTCTCGCTCTACTTTGGGAGTAAAATGTCCAAGGCATTCAGCCGAATGTTCGGAGATATTGCGGACTTCAACGCCCGTGTTGAGAACAATATCACAGGTATCCGTGTTGTTCAGGCTTTTGCTAATGAAGAGCATGAAAAAGCACAATTCGCTGTAAACAACGGTCGTTTCCGTCAGACCAAACTGATCGCATACAAAATCATGGCCTGGAACTCTTCTGTCAGTTATATGCTGATGAAGCTGGTATCCCTCTTTGTCCTGGTATGCGGAACATGGTTTGTCATTAATGGCAGTATGACCTACGGTCAGTTCATTGCATTCATTATGCTGTCCAATGTGTTCCTGACACCAATTCAGAAGATCAACTCGGTTATCGAGACGTATCCCAAGGGGATTGCAGGCTTCAAACGTTATACGGAGCTGCTCGATATGGAACCGGATGTGGAAGATCGTCCAGGGGCCGTTGCGGTATCCCATTTGCGTGGAGATATTCGTTATGAGCAAGTGACCTTTGGTTATTCGGATCAGGAGCCAGTACTCAAAGGTATCGATTTAAATGTACATGCAGGGGAAACCGTGGCCCTCGTCGGTCCATCGGGTGCAGGTAAAACAACGCTGTGCAGTCTGCTACCACGATTCTATGATGTGCTGGAAGGTCGCATCACGATTGATGGTCAGGAGATACAGGACATGACACTGGACTCCTTGCGCAGCCAGATCGGTATTGTACAACAGGATGTATTCCTTTTCGATGGAACCATTCGGGAGAATATTGCCTACGGCAAGCTGGATGCATCCGAAGAAGAAATCTGGATGGCCGCCAGACGTGCACAGATGGAACCCTTGATTCAATCGATGCCGGAAGGGCTGGATACGTTAATTGGTGAACGCGGCGTGAAGCTGTCCGGTGGACAGAAACAGCGTTTGTCCATTGCCCGTATGTTCCTGAAAAACCCGCCAATTCTGATCCTGGACGAAGCCACTTCTGCTCTGGATACAGAAACGGAAGCGGCGATTCAGCAATCCCTTGCTGAATTGTCCGAGGGCCGGACCACACTGGTTATTGCTCACCGATTGGCTACGATCAAAAATGCAGACCGCATTATTGTCGTTGCTGAACAAGGTATTACGGAGCAGGGACGTCATGAAGAATTACTCGCAGCAGGTGGGGTGTACAGCCGCCTTCACTATGCGCAGTTTGGCGCGTAACCTGTTCGATGTGGATGTAACAATGTAATACGAGAAGTAACGCCATCGTTCTTGACTTGGAAGGAGTCAGGACGGTGGCGTTTTTTTCTTTTTCATGATCAAGTGTGGGTCAGGGGTACTGTGCTCTTATCTGCCTGTGATCATGGATATGGAAACGGGTAATATAGTAAAGAGAACGCTTAACGTGTAAGATATGTTCATCATCTTGCAAGATATAGGAGGTACACGATATGCAGTTGAACGATATGCTGAAGATTCTTATAACCTGTCTATTATTTATTCTGATTTGGTGGCTTCTGACTCAAGGGATTCGCAAACTTTCCAGTACTCGTGCGGGGTCTGGTTTTCCACGCTGGAGTGGATGGTCCATTGGACTTTTCATTGTTGGCGCCGTGCCACTCGGTTTTTCGCTATACACAGAGATCTTTGATAAGCGCCTGGATGCTAACATCGGGTTGGGGCTTGCCATGTTTTTTGTATGGGCTTATTGTGTGATCTTGTTGTGTGCGGCGTTGGTGGTATGGGGAAGGTATGTGTACAAAAGGGATATGAAGAAGTGAATATTTGGGTTGATCGGTGCTGGGTCCGTCAGGAAGTTAAGGGTGAGCTAACAGCTGTATTTGTAACAATAAACTGATATGGAACGTTAAATTTAGAAAGAGGTGTTACTAAAGGGGGATGTACATATGTCCAATCTTCGTCGAGTCCTCATATTGCTCTCAATCCTAATCGTATGTCTTACGGGATGTTCAGGACATATCGATTGCAACTCTGTGCAGGCTCAAGCCAATGCACCAAGTGAAGATGGATTCACTGGTTATGTGGTTGAACGCAAAGACAATTCCATTCTTGTGGTTGATCCTGCATATGAGGATTTCAGTGCGAACGGAGGAGGAAATCGGTATTATCCGGCAAAATGGTTCTCCAATGCGCCTGATCCGCAGATCGGCTCCTATGTTGAAGTCTGGACGGATGGAGGGCCGGAAAATCAACCCTATCCTGGGCAGGCCAGAGCAGAAAAGATAGCGGTATCTTGTCCAAATACTCCAGACGGTGCGCACATGACGGATGCGGATGCGATTCGTAGCGGACTGCATTCACTTGATACAGAGAACATGCATATTCCCGTCATAGAGGACACACGGTTTGATGCAGATACAGGGACATGGACCATTCAGATGCGAGATGCGAATACAGCGAATGAAGAGCAAGTAGTTCATGTGACCGTGAAGGATGAGGAGAAAGTTAAGACACAAGGCGGAGAATAAGGGGTTCATAGCTTTATGATGGTGGAGGAACACGCGTTGCACATGAATATGATTCAAATTGAAAGAAATGATGTGGATTAGATTAATTGCAAGCTATCATGATTTTTGAACCGCCTGTAAGTTCCCTTACTGTCCATCATGTATTATGATTTTATAAAAAGGGAAAGGACTCTTACGCGCATGGAATTATCAAGGTCTCAGCAATTAGCTCAAGAGCATGTAACCAATTATGCAAAAAGCCGCAAAAATGAGGCGGAGCAAACCATTAGAGAAATCCTTCGTATGTCCAACATCGAGCTGAAGGCATTTGAAAAAGCTATCAATAAACTAAAATCTCATGCAAGTATTGCGCTACACTTTCACCCAGATCGATTAGATCCGAATATGAAAAGCGTGGCTGAGGCACTACTTGAGCAGGGGGGTTATAAAAGTCAGTTTGAGACTTTTTTATCGAATGGAAGTGTATCCGCATTTTCAGGCGGTGAACGTGACGTTTGGGAGAATAAAATGTTTGGCGGAGCGTACCAAATAAATGGCTCAACCAATAGCGAACGGCCCAAGTATGGGGCACTCAATGTCATGTTACATCCCGATGGACCTGCTCCGCGTTTTGGATCATGTTATTTCCTTTTATCCACTGAGGTCTCTCAACGTTGCACGTATACATATTTGGATTCTCACCAAGACCCTGAGGAAAAGGGGACGTATGAGGAATTTGACCTCATTTTGGCTGCTCTCATGAGGGATGTATTCTATATTAATTTTGCCATTGGTGAAAGAAATCTAACGGTTCAAAAGTTAATCGATCATATGCACGTCAATCTTGAGAAACCATTCCAAAATCCATCAAACCAAGAGCCAAACCGAAATCTGGACCATTATATCGAAGCTCAGGTTCATGGTGATATTTCCCTTGAAAAAGATGTAAAGATACTTGTTGCCGACCCATCATTTAAAGGCACCCATACAGGAAGAATCTTAGAGCAGATATGTTTAAAGTATTCCATTGATCTCCACTGGCACATGGGCTTTACACTATTAGTTAATGACGTTCCTATGGATTTTCGAGGTCCTTCGATGCCTTCACTAGCCAAGAGAATTGCAAAAAGTGATTTGATTGATGCAAATATCATTGGTTCTGCAGCTATGGACTTGAAACGAAACCCAAGCCATTGGAGCGATAGAGGAACCTACAAAGAAGTTCTACAAGAGTTGAAATTACTCTGGCATGTCTTAGTGAGATATGGAAAGCCAATGGAGTAATAGGAGAGAGATTAAATGGATATTAGGGCGTGTCTTCCCCGCGATAAGTCTGATTTTGAAGCAGTTAGCAAGTTAAATGAATTTAGTAATGAAGAGTTGAAAGGCATTATTCCAGAACTTATGGAGTGGTTGCAAGACGGGAATTGGCCTATCTCTAAGCCGGTAGAGGATCTACTATTGAGACTGGGCGAAGATTTAATTCCTCATGTTAAGGATGTATTGCAAACCCAAGATCCACAGTGGGAATATTTCATTTTGGTCGGATTAATTGATCGATTACCTATATCTCATCTAAGTATGCTACAGACGGATTTGGTAAGGATACTGGAATCTCCTACACCAAGTGAGGTACTTGAGGATTTGGATGAGGTTATCGTAGAGCTTTTGGAAAAGATGGAGGTACATCAAAGAGAGAGCAGTGGAGATGGAAGTTTGGATACATAGAACCTGCTGCTTGATGATCTGAGAAAATGGAATACGCAGCATTGCAATAAAAAATAGCTTTTTATGGAAAATACTAGATGCCTAAGAGGTGAGAAAAGTGATTAAACCGATTTTGAAAGATCTTATCATTACTGGAAATCCGAATATTCATGGCAAGTTACAATTCACGGAAACTGAAGATATTGGAGACGATTTTTACTTGTCAGGGACAGCCTGTATTGGGACGGAAGATTCTGAAGGTGAGGATAATTTTGATTTTACAATCATAACTCCGAAAGCTTTAGAAAAAGAACTTAGAGATGGAACAGATATCGTAATAGGTGCAAGGCACTTTATTGTTAATAAACTGGACTTCGAATTAATATCTCAAACAATAGATCGAATTCTTTTGAAACAGCAAGGAGAAACCTGGGAAGATGTAAGTAAAAATCTTGCCCCTTATTTCAGTTGGGAATATACAGATTCTATACGTTTAAATAGTGAGGAAGAGCTCTGGCAGATGATCAACAGACATTCAATTGAAGACGCTGATTAACTTAAAAAATCGAAGTTGTCTTACCTTCAGAATCACCTTGCGGGGATTAATGATGGATAGAAGACAGCAAAGCCCTCAATACTGCGTTGACAGTATCGAGGGCTCTATTATTTTTACACATCTCCTGTACAACTTCGATTTAATCCGCAATATTCCCAGCCATCTTCAGGCGACGTGCAATTTCCTTGAAGTCTTCTTGCGATATACCTGGTGCGAATTCTTCCTCGACCGCAGGAGCTTCCGGAATCGGGAATCCTTTTGGTATCCCTTGAATGACTTCCAGGGGTTGTCCATCTTCGGGATGAGTTCCTTTCCAGATCTGGCCGATTGTGTTGAAATCTTTATCACTATAGGTGTACAGCTTGGTGTGTACCCCTTTTTCTTCATATTTGCGAGCCTCGTTGAAGGCTTTGTTGTTCAGTGAAGGGATAGGAACCAGCTTGGTCACATTTACGCCAGTTGCAATCTCAAGTGCTTTTGCATATGCGACAACATGAACGCCGCCACGTACCAGCAGGAAACCAACCACTTCCCGGGCTGCCGGGTGATCCGTCATCTCATATACTTTCATCTTATGGGTACGAGCGCCACATTCTAGGAAGAAGTTATGCAGCAGATCCTCGACCAGGTTGCCACTGTTGAAGACGTTTGCTCCCGTCCATGGATTACCCATAGAGTCGAAAGGCATTGCGCCTTGTGCACCTGCCAGATAGTGATACGACAGACGAGCATCTTTTACGGAACCTAGCGGCGTATCGTCGGGTTCTTTGTACTCGGTTGAACCTCTGAGGCACTTGTTAATGCCATGAGACACGAGCTCAACATGACCCAATTCTTCGGCGGTAATACTCATGACGAGGTCATAGAAGGGCTTCAGCTTTTCTTTGGATCGAAAATTAAACGATTGATAGAGGTAGTTGTTCAACGTTGACATTTCTCCGAATTTGCCGCCGAGCAATTCTTGTATGGCTGCCGCAGCATTCGGATCTGGCTTCTCGACATTGGGAATCTCAATCAGGATTTCATCCAAGCGTTTGAACATTCGGGTGTAACCTCCTCAAATTGGTATGGCAGATCGTGTAGAATTTCAGATTGTGAAGTCTCTCTGTCATGGCCTATTACACGTCTATTGGATTTTTCAAACAAAAAATCAACCAAATGGGACTTAAGCATTGTATAACGTTATGTCTCAACTCTTCTTCCATTTATTATTTCCAATACGGTCAAATTTATGTATAATCAAACATTCAAACGAGTCTTCACATACAAGAGAAGAGAGTCATGAATCCATAAAGGAGTAAGAGATGAACAAGCGTTGGATACAAATAGTTGGGATTTTGATGTTTCTAATGATTCTGATATACATAAGCAGCGAGCCTGCCACAGCATATGTCGTTACGAACGAGGTTCAGGTGGATGAAGCAACGAGGCAGTTACTTGAAAAGAAATACGGGTTGGAACGTCCTCAGGAAATGCAGACGCAACAACACGTTTTCTCGGGTGACTGGGGAATGAGCTTCCGGACGGAGCCTCCTGATTCGTTTGACCGGCTTGTTCATGTGGTTCCTTTTTCCCTACGGCCACTGGCCTGGATCTTTCGTTTATTCGTGTAAAATGAAACCCGGACGGGCAATATAACAGAAACATAATGTCCCAAGGAGTGAGTGAAATGAGAATGCTCATCGTTACCGTCATGTCGGTAGTCCTGAGTTTAGCCGGAATTACATCAGGAACAGGTGGAACTATCCCTGATTATGCGAAGTGGGGAATTATTGCGGTCAAAGAAACACAGACCAAGTATAATGTGGATATTTTGGACTATAAGCATATCGGACGCACCTCTCTAACAGCGGATCAATCACGGGAACAGTTCAAGCTATGGGTTCGTGCGAAAGACGGCAAACAATTTGCAGTTTATGTGAATGTTGACTTTAATCCATCTACACAACAGTTAAAGAAAGTACAATTTTCGGAATCGGATCGACACTGATCCGTTATGAACCAGACTGCCTTAATCATTAAGGTGAAAGTCTGGTTTTTTTATTTTACAAAATCCTTTTTTTACTATTGAATAAAGAACTTATGTTCGCATATAATATGAAATACAAACAAATGTTCTTATCGGAGGGATGATTATGCTAGGGAAATATATTGGCCAGATGGTGGAGCTTGTCTACATGGATCGTGCAGGGCAGATTACGCAGCGACAGATTCGAATTAACAGTGTACGTGGCGGGATGATTAGAGCATCAGCGGGAAAAGAAGGCTCACCCCGAACCTTTCTGGAGCAAGGTATTCTGGCATGGCGTCCTGTTAAGGACCTTAATGGGGAGGTAAAGTATGCTGAACGACTTTGAACGCAAGATTTTACGTATTATGGTGAACTATGCAGGACAACGGCGCAGGCTGCCGCGTATGGATGAACTGGAGACCAAGACGGGACGAAGCAGAGCTTACATTCATGAGTCATTGCTGGAGCTTGAACGCACCGGGCACATCGCGTGGGAGAATCGGTCTACTCTCGAAGGGATACAGATTTTGCAGGCATGGGAACAGGTACAACAGCCGATTCGCAAAAGCCAGCCTTCCGTTGAGTCCGTAAAATATTTTACGGACTACTAATTCTAATAAGAAAACGCCAACCCGGATATCCGGATCGGCGCTTACTGTGTCACACATACGACATGTACATCTATTTAGAAATGGGGAAGTTGGTCCAGGTTGTTGGTGGGGTCACCGTCGGCATCGCCGCGAATGTACATTTCGCCATCCTTGCCTTTAAATACATTCACACCAGCAATAGCGCCAGCCTTTACTTCTGCAAGTGCCTGCTGATAATCCAGTACACGTCCTGCTGAAGTCTGAAATGCTGTCAGGTCACCGTCGCCATTTTTCTGTACGGCTGTGAAACTCTCGCGTGTCGTTTGATCCATGATGTCACACTCTCCTTATATGACGAGATAGGAATCTGCTTACCTGATTAGCCTATCCGAATTCATCGGAAGTATGCACCATATGCTGATAAGACCTGCCAACGCCGAGGTTTTACAGGCTCTTTCTCATACGAACATGCAGAATATCTGCATCATAAAAAGGTTCTTCCGAAATCACTTCATAACCCAGTTTTTCATAGAATTTCTGTGCCTGACATTGAGCATCCAGTACAGAATAGGATAAGCCGAGTTCACGTGCCAGCTCCTCCATCGCGAGCAGAAGCACACGTCCATAACCAAATGAACGATGAGACTCAAGCACCGCGATCCGCTGCATTTTGGCCGTATCCTTGCTGTAATAGATCAGACGTCCTGTGGCTACAGCTTGGCCATCCGTACTTAACAATACATGATGCACATCTGGACTGATGACATCATATTGATCAATCTCAATCTCGGCAGGCACCTGTTGCTCGATCACAAAAACGTGATGGCGAATTCCCAAGGCTTGCTCCAGTTGTTCTTCTGTCGATACATAACTAATCTCAGCTGCCAATTCCATTCCTTCTTTCTGCTCTTGCGCGACATATCAGACTGAATTATACAAAAAAATGTTTTTCCTGTATAGTGAAGTCTGGAACATAATGGGAGAGGAGGGGGTAGTGATGGGCATGACAGGCATCATGGTAATTACATTGTTAATGTCGGCGGGAATGATTACTCTGTTGTATTTCGTTACGAAGAAAGCATACTCACGCAAGTGGGATGAAGACGAGTGATTCACCTGTTAACCTTCACGGCAAGACTTCACTGCTTCCTCGCGGAGAATATACATCTTGAATTACAGATTTGGAGTATACGTCCAGCCAGACGGGTAGAGATTCAACATTCTCATTGGGTTGATTTAACTGTTGGAATTGAACCGTATGTTCATCCCGCTCCAGGCCGCAACCAGTAAAGGTGGTAATGAGAATCATAAGCCCAGCAAAGAGAAAGAAGCATTTGGTAAATGTATGTTTATTGGATTTTGACCGTTTTGTTATGTTTCTCATAGGGAATTCACCTCGTTGCTGATATGGTAATCTTTCCTTTATTGTGCTCCATTTCAGGTGAATTATAACTAAATAAATTATTGACAATGAACACGGTTACTTGATATGATACTGTTACCTGATTGGGAAACAATTATATATCATGATCTGTTAGCTCAGCTGGGAGAGCACTATCTTGACAGGGTAGGGGTCAGTGGTTCGAGCCCACTACAGATCATACACGAGAAGTCTTACAATGTAAGGCTTCTTTTCTTTTTTACATACAAACATGAATGCGATTTGCGATAGTTTCAGTTTCTCTTCCTCTTTTTAAACAAAACTTAAATAAAACATAAATTCAGCGTAAGGTTCGTCTTCTATACTTGGTTCTGAGGTCAATATAGAACAGGAGAAGGAGAGAACTATGAATTATTCAAAACCATTTACATCAAAGTTAGCCAGAGTAGGGATCGCGGGTACACTGGCTTTAATACTGGCAGCAAGCCCACTTGCGAACATGAGGGTTGTTACCGCGGAAGCAGACCCAGCACCTGTATCTACGAAGATACATAACACACAGAAAGATTCTCTAGAGCAGACCCCGATTCAATACCAGATCCAGGCTCGGCTGAATGAGAAGGACATGACGATCCAGGGGAGCGAGAAGGTAACGTATCACAACACAAGCAAGGATACCCTCCAGCAGCTGGTCCTTCATACATATGCTGATGCAAACCTCTCCAAGTCTACACAGGCGAGCATGTACCAACAGCATAATGAAAAGATTAGTGAAGATCACCCGGAGAAGACAGCGGAGGACTTTCTGGGTGGCATCGATATTCAGGCTGTAACAGCAGATAGTCAATCGCTGGATTTCCATAAGGAAAACCAAGCGTTGACCGTGCAGTTGAAAGAGCCCGTTCAACCAGGCGAATCGGTATCATTCCAACTGGAGTTTCAGTTGAATATACCCTATGGCTCACAGCGAGTTTCCTACTACATGGACATGATCAATGGTGCGCACTGGTTCCCGGTGATGTCTGTATACGACGAGGTTAAACATCAATGGAACAAGGCACCGTATAGTCGAACATTTGAGAGCGATTATTACACCTCATCGGACTTTGAAGTTCAATTAAATGTTCCTGATGAGTACCAGGTAGCCATGCCAGGCACGATCACCACTCAAGACAGTACAGAACATGGACGTAAGATTGTATCTGCTGTAGCCGAGAATACGAGGGAGTTTGTTTTCTTTGCAAGTCCTAATCTTCAAGTGGAACGCGCTACCCGTAACGGTTTGACGGTGGAATACTATTATTACAACGATGATCCATCCAAGAAAAAGATAGTTGACCGGTACATTAATCAGGCATTCAAGGTCATTGAGTTCTATAGTGAGAAATATGGCAAGTATCCCTATCCAGAGTTCCGAATTGTCGAGACTTATGTACAAGGCGTTGCCGTGGAGTATGCGAGGCTCATCCAGATGGGACAGATTCAAAATGGTGCTGTTCCAGAAGAAGACACAACATTTGTTCATGAAATAGCGCATCAGTGGTTCCATGCATTGATCGGTAATAACTCGGAGACAGAATCCTTCCTGGATGAAGGCTTTGCTGATTTCTCCATGGTGTATTTTGCCGAGAAACAGGGAGACAAGTTAAATGGGTTCAGATCCATACAGTTTGATACTGCGCCCGTAGATATGGCGATTGCGTCAACAAACGATGAAGCTGGGGATTTGGCAGGTTTGGTGTATTATCAGAAGGGAAGACAAGCGATCTATCAGCTTTACCGTTCCGTCGGTGAAGAGAAATTTGACGAGTTGATGAGGATATATTTCAAACGCTACGTGTACCAAAATGCAACGGTAGAGGGGCTGCTTCACACCATTGAAGATGTGCTTGGTAAAGAAGTACGTTCAGAAATGCAGATGGCCCTATATCAGCCTAATTTTGTCTTAAAGCCGGAATACCAATTATCACAGGAAGAGACCGCCGCCTATGTACATGACATGTTACAACAACAGTATCAGGCTGTCATGGGCATGATCCCTAATCTGCCTTATGAAGTGATGAATCGATTGATGGACAAAGTCCTTCAAGGCGAGGAATTAACCATTGTGCTCAGCGATCAGGTGAGTAAGCTTGCAACTAAACAGCAAGAAGATATGGTTAATCAGTTGACCGGATTCCTTGATATGACCGGTATGAGATACGACATTATAAGGGATCGCAAGGAACTGAAGCAAAAGATGAAAAAAGAGATTGGCAACAGCAACCTTATTGTCATTGGTAATGCCAAGTCAAACGGATTGGTGCAGGCTTTAAAATTCAACATTATCGATCGGACGAAACAGACGGGTTTCGTTTGGAAGAATACCATGAATCAACCTCTCGCCGCGGGTGCATATGTTATCAAACATCCCTATAACCAGAATCGATTGATGCTTCACTATTTCTGGAATGAGGATCATCTGAGTGATGCGGCATTTGAAGCTTTTAAGCTGAAAATACAGGAGTCTATCGGATTCACTAACGACTTTTACCAGTACTACGTATTGGATAACCAAGGCAAGGAGAAATCCAATAAAAAAGTTGCGAATCCCATATCTTCACTTTTTGCGGAGTAATAAGTAATTGGTTTTGCAGTTTCTTTGTTCAAACAGGTTAGCCAATTCGTATTGGTTAGCCTGTTTATGTTTTATATGAAAACCAGACTTAGAATAATAGGCTGCAAGATGGGCATAATGCTTTAACAGAAAGGCAACTTCATGAATATACTTATCGGGAGAAAACAATAGGAGGGATTAATATGAAGGATCAACATTATCCGGGCGTACCAATGAAAGGGACAGTTGCTGATTACAACTGTAAAGGAAATAAAGGAATGAACAAAATGAAAGCGTATTCATATAATGCTAGAATTTGTCCTTACATTTGTATTACTCAGGAGCCGACTGCGAATGAGGGTAATGTTGTTGATTTTTCAATCCTATTAAAGGACACTTCGGATGTTTTATATTCGCGACCGGTAAATGGTAATACCCTGCTCACGAAGGAGTTGAGTTCTCATGTCTATGACTGAAAATATTGCTCAGGCAGCACTCGACGCAGCGATGAAGGCAAACAGGTCCGTTGCGCCTTATGATTATTGCGATGCAGAATCCAGACGGATGTACACGCCTCAATTTGATAAAAAAATGGACAATCCTATGTATACCGCTGCAATGGCGGGCCTTCAATCGATCTATTGGTTTCGGGCGATCAAGGTGAAGGGGCTTATCCCTGATGTAAAAGCAGATTATTATGCTACGTATTCTACCAACCATAATCACATCGGAGGAATTGGACTAGCCTACTCGAACAGCCCGACAGGACCATGGACCAAACACGGACAGGTGTATCTTGATACCGTGGTTGGGAATTCGACGGAAACTCCTTTTGTGATCTGGAACGATGAAGAACAATTGTTCTTTATGTATTATCAACAAAACGGACTGGGGATCAATCAATCAACGGCACTTGCAACCTCTGTAGACATGATTAACTGGACAAGAGTGGGTTTGATTCTGGACAAACCTCCCGGTTTCCCAGGTGATGGTCATACCGGTTACTTCTCGTGTTTTAGAAATGGTGGCAAATGGATCGGTTTCTCGGTGATGGGCGGTGGTGACTTTGGCCGTAAATGTATATGGTATTCTCATGACGGACGTAGCTGGTTAGCTGATCCAAGACCATTAATGGGTGGTAATGATGCGACGTTATCAGCGGAAGAAAACATTTCAAGACCCAATGCTGGTGTATTTATGTACAAAGGCAGCATGTGGTGGCTGGGTATGTTATCGGCTTATGCTTCCGGTGGAGTTACGACTGTAGCTCGGCCTGCCATTGCGAAAATCAGTCCAGACTTTCGTCAACTGCTGGACAAACCTTCAGATATATATTTTCCGGCATTGAATTGGGAAACGACCAACATGCAATCCTTGATGGTGTCCGTTATGGACGGCGTAGTGTACGTGTATTACAATACCGATCATAATATCGGTGTAGCCTATTCAGTGGGGGTGTAGAGATGGTTATACGTGATGCAGCGGGTCAGATCGTGCCCTTTGGAAAGGTCCACAAACAGCTTGTGGCCGATTTTCTTTACGGAACGTTACCGGATTGGGTGGAGGTGGTGGGCACCCCTACGTTTGAGCCTTTGCCCGACAGAGGGACCATAACCGTTACAACACCGACAACGGCAGGAGCCACGGCAGAGTTGAAAATGAAACATCTGATTGACAGCTCGAAAGTAACCGCAATTGCAATCACTTTGGAAGCGCTACAATTAAACGGGAACATTGGAATCTCAGTTCAGGTTGGCATTAAATCGAAGGATAGCAAGGCCGGAATCACCTTTTTTCAAAACGTAAATCAAAAGTATGGTATGGTCCGTGCCTATAAAGCAGATGGAACGTACACGGATTTTAATCAAAACATGGTGTTCTTCACCACACATGGCGTAGCAGGAGATGAAGCACAGAACCGTAAGAATCTCACTGTGCTGCTCTGTACCGGATTACAGTTCTCAGCTGGGTTCGAGAGACCGTCCGTATGGCTTGGTGCGGATGATCAATATGGAGGTGTTGCCGCTGACCTTAGCGGTGGGGTGTTCCAACATGGAGAACTGCAATGTCTGTTGAAACTGACTACAAGCAAGGCAGAGGCAAAGTATTTCAAATGTGCACAGATGAAAGTGGATATCTGGAGTAATTAATCAAACTGGGGAGACGCCGGAAGATGAATAAGGTGCATGATTTGAATTGGAATGACGAACAGAATAAATAGATAATCTGCATGGATCGGTAAAAAGACATACGTGCAGTAAAATGGTACCTAAACACGGACACTTTGATAAAGAAGTGCAGTGTTTGGGTACCTTTTTTATTAGAGAAGATTGATGATTGTACCGCCTGCTGCACCAGTAACGACAACAATCCACGGTGGTACTTTCCAAAAAACGAGCATTAGAAACAAAATGCATACCAGTGCAAAATCAACAGGAGTTAGGATCGCAGTTGTCCAGAGCGGATCGTACAACGCAGCCAACAAAATACCTACTACGGCTGCATTAATTCCCATAAATGCTCCTTGAATTTTCGAGCCTTTACATAAAGAATTCCAGAAGGGTAATGCTCCTACGATCAGAAGGAACGCTGGCAAAAAGATAGCAATCGTTGCAACCAAAGCACCTGGGACTCCACGCATCATCACACCTAAATAACTGGCAAAGGTGAACAATGGTCCAGGTACAGCTTGTGTTGCCCCATATCCCGCCAAAAAGTCGGACTTGTTCATCAGACCTGCAGGGACGAATTCACGTTCCAGTAACGGAAGGACAACATGCCCTCCACCAAATACAAGTGATCCTGAACGGTAGAAGCTATCAAAGAATAACAGCCATCCCGAACGATCAAAGGGTGTGAGGAACGGGAGCAGAATCAGGATTCCAAAGAACGTAACCAAACAGACGATTGCCAACTTACGACTCACAGGGACAGACAAGTCTACCGTATTAATCCCTGTCATTTTTCTAAGTTGGATCATACCTATCATGCCTGCAATAACAATAAAAAGGATTGGGGTGAACGCAGTTGGCCACACAAGAGTCGCCGCTGCAGTAAAGATAGCGATGGTTGCCCTGTAACGGTCAGGAGTTAGTTTTTGCCCCATACCCAATATCGCCTGAGCGACAATAACTACAGCAACAATTTTCAGACCGTGAATCCAGCCAGTACTGCTGATATCCAATCCTTGCAGAAGGAAAGCGAACAATACTAACGCAATGACAGAAGGAAGTGTAAAACCAAGCCAAGCCATGAGTCCCCCCAGCAAACCGCCGCGGATGATGCCAATTCCAATCCCGACTTGACTGCTGGCAGGCCCGGGCAAAAATTGACATAGCGCAACTAAATCTGCATAGCTTCGTTCATCCATCCAATTTCTACGGCGAACATATTCTTCATGAAAGTAACCAAGATGAGCGATTGGTCCTCCAAATGAAGTCAAGCCGAGTTTGGTTGATACAGCCAACACCTCAGAAAGTGCTCTGACTTTATGTTTGGGCTTGTCTGGGGTTAGAAATGAATTATTCTCCAAACGTGTTATTCTCCTTAACGGTTCGACTTAGGTTATCCGATGGATGAAAGTTAAGGAAGGATACATTTCCTCTACCGATAACTACATTATAATCCTCCTCATCGCTATTCATTTAAACGCAGCATTAAACTATATTTTTTTTTTATATCAGCTATTTACATACGCAATTTAATTGTGTACAATGTAATTGTTAGCGATACAAAAGAAGTCAAAATTAAGTCAAAATAAATCTAATCAACTAAAGGAGTTTTCACAAATGAAAACATTATATGAAACAACAGTCATCAATACAGGCGGACGTCAAGGAATCGTACAATCCCCAGATAACGTGTTTATGTTGGATGTTGCTGCACCGCCTGAACTCGGAGGACAAGTGACGACAGCTACCAATCCGGAGCAGTTGTTTGCAGCAGGGTATAGTGCTTGTTTTAACTCCGCACTGGAGTTTCAATTGAAGAAACACAAAGTTGAAATTGAAAGAAGTACCGTAGCTGCTACTGTAATGTTGGTGACGGACTCTGAGGACAACGGTGTGAAGCTTCAAGTGGATTTGGAAGTTAAGATTCTCGGTCTGGATGAGGAAACAGCACAGAAGTTTGTGAAACTTGCCCATGACTACTGCCCATATTCCAAAGGAATTAAAGGGAACGTGAATGTTAACGTGGAACTGGCGTAATCATTGAAACTATTTGTTGTTAAAAGAAGCCTCCGAGAAATCGGAGGTTTTTTTGTATTATTTTGCTCCGTTGTAAGATACGTCTGCCCGGAAAAAGCAATAATAATGATTGTAATATACCTGTAGGGGGTATAATGAATGATACAAATAGAATTAAAGGAGTGCAAAACATGAAAAAATATTTACTGACCCTATCGACTATATTGATTACAGGCAGTTTGATTTTGAGTGGATGTGGCAAGGAGACTCGGCAAACTATTGAAAGCAACGATGACAGTCATACAGCTGCCGCAGGTGAGATGCACCATTCTGAATCGGGAGAGCTACCGGAAGGACTGCGGGAAAACAACAACCCCACCTTCCCAGTAGGAAGCCAGGCGCTGATGAGTGCCGACCACATGTCAGGCATGAAGGGTGCGAGAGCACAGGTCGTTGGAGCATATGAAACTACGGTATATGCAGTTACGTATACACCAACAACAGGCGGAGATCCCGTGCAAAATCATAAATGGGTTATCCATGAGGAAATACAGGACCATAAGGAACAACCGTATGCGGCAGGTTCTGAGGTAGTGTTGAGCGCTGATCACATGAAAGGGATGAAGGGTGCGAAGGCCACAATTGATTCTGCTGAAGAGATAACGGTATATATGGTTGATTATACCCCGACAACAGGGGGAGATTTGGTTAAGAATCACAAATGGGTCACAGAAGAAGAATTAACTGCTATCCAATAGAACCATTTGTATGAAACAGCCCTTTTTATACAGAAAAATCAATTTAATACTCAATTATGGGTTATAATGGTATTAAGATTATACAAAACTGCTGAAAGGGGAATGTACTTATGATGGATTTTAGCAAACCACCCCATGGCTCTGAGACCGATACCCACCGTCAGCGTCATCAGGAGAATGAACAGAAATACCTGTCCGGAGGCAAGAGCATTTGGTATGAAATCAGCAACTGGCTCATTCTCGGAGGTATCCTCCTTGTCATATTTTTATTATTTAAATACGTTTTCTAAATAGACACACAACCGGGCGAATCCCCATATGATGCATTACATCAGTAAGCACTTGGGGAAATGGGGAATCCGGGATGGCAAAGGCAAAAGGTAAGAAAGCTCCCGCATTAAAGAGTGATAAAATACGTGTATCCATGAAGTTGGTCACATCGGATGTATGCGAGAGATGTAAGACACCATGTACACGAGGTATGGATTACGCTGCACGTATGAGAATTGAAGGGGCTTTAGGCAAGGGCGTTCCCTGTATATTGACCCGCCATACTTCTTCATAAACTCTTCGTATAATCCCGTATATATAACAATTATAGATCAGGGGCATCCTTTAATGAGGATCGCCTCTTTTTGTGCATTCCAAGGGGTGGAAAAAATTCTGGATAAAAAATGAAAAATGATGAAAAACAGCGCAACTTTGTGGATGAATCTGCAGTATAAATGTACAACAGCTAGCAGCAGGGGAGGGAATATTGACGGGATGAAATGGAAACGAATATTGCTTTGTGTCACGGTATTCTCCTTGCTCGGCGGGTCTTTATTGTTTGCAGATTCGGTGAACGAGAAGATTCGTGTTCTCATTAACGGCAAGGAAGCAGCTGATGGAGGTTATCTCATTGATGGAACGACCTATGTACCTGTGAGGGAAGCCGGAGGCGTCGTCAAATGGGACAGCAGTAACAAGAGAGTAACGGTGATCAAACCGAATGTACATATTTTTCTCTTCAAGGGAGACACTGTATTTGGCAACGTTAACGTAGGTAAGTTGAAATTCAATGTATTTTCTCAAGTGGACAGTCTGACAGCAGATGTAGCTGCGGTGAAAGTAACAATTACCAATCCAAGCGGTCAGGTGAAGGATATCCAGTCCCAGGAGCTTACGACACAGAAGGATAACTTCTGGTTCCGCACATACGATTTTACGTACGATTTCAGTCGTGCCGGCAAGTATCAGGTCGGCTTTCATATTAAAGAAAATGCAAACAGCAGCTACGTCCTGGTAGCGGAGAAAATCATTACAGCGCTGAACGATTGAAGCGAAAATTACCCTGTGAGTTAAATTGACCTGGGTCATTGAACATGTTACGATATGCAAGGTTACACAATTTCTATTTATAAAGCGAGGTATTTCAATGAGCGATCACACACATGAACACGGCGATGGCTGCGGATGCGGGCAAGACCACGACCACGACCACGAGCATGAAGAAGTCCTTCTCACATTAACAGACGAGAACGGCCAAGACGTGGAGATGGTTTTGGTGGAGACGTTTGACGTGGAGAAGCATGTTTATGCGCTCCTGCTGGAACGTAACAATCCTGAAGCTGACGGCATCATCCTGCGTATGGAAGAAGAAGACGAGGAAATGGTGCTCTACAATATTGAAGACGAAGAAGAGTGGAACCGCGTTGAAGCGGCTTACAACGAACTCGTTGCATCACAAGAATAGTCATTCTTTTGGAACATAACATGAAGGCTCCTTGATCTCAGGGGGCCTTTTGTTTGTTTTTTAAGAGGTATACGAGCATTTACACCACCGATTTGAACGACGAAATAGACGGGAAAATGCAAACTCGCTTGTCCCATAAAATAAAAAAGGACCAAGCTTAAGGCTTGGTCCTTTAAGTTCATCCCATTTACAGCGCAAATGGGGTTGTTCTAGAAAATGGCATCGGCTTCCACGATCACTTTAACGTTGGTTACGCTGCGATCTTCGGGTCCTTTGACGGGTAATCCAACTTCGACATGATCGATGATGTAGTCGATGTTTTCCTGGGTGATAACCTCACCCGGTAACAGGATCGGAATTCCTGGCGGATAGACATAGATGAATTCCGAGATAATACGTCCTGCGGATTCCTTAAACGGAATCACTTCGGTATCACCGTAGAATGCATCACGTGGAGTCAGCATCAACTGTGGAATGTCCGGAACTTTTACGACCAGTTCATGGGCCGGGTTCACTTGATAATAGGTACGGGAGAGATCCTGCAAAGCGTTCAGCAAGATATCCACACTGTCATCCGTATCTCCTGGCGTGATGAGACACAGAATATTGTACATATCACTAAGTTCGACCTCGATGTTGTAATGTTCACGCAGCCAGTTCTCTGTCTCATACCCTGTAATGCCCAGATGGCGAACATGGATCGTTACTTTGGTTGGATCATAGTTGAAGGTTGCTTCTGTACCCAGCAACTCTCTACCGAAGCAATACAGGCCATCCATATCATTAATCGAACGTCTGGCAAACTCAGCTAGTTCAATGGCCTTCTGTGCAATTTCACGACCGTGGAGTGCCAGGTTACGTCTTGACGTATCGAGTGAAGCAAGCAAAATGTATGAAGTTGATGTTGAGGTGAGCAGACTCAGGATCGTCTGTACACGCTGTGGATTCACAAACCCATTCTTTGTATTCAAGTTGAGTACGGAACTCTGTGTCATGGAGCCACCAAGCTTGTGAACACTGGTTGCAGCCATATCGGCACCTGCTGCCATCGCAGACAACGGCAGATCCTCATGGAAATGAATGAGTACACCGTGTGCTTCATCAACGAGGACAGGGACTTGATAGCTGTGTGCAAGCTCAACAATCTCTTTTAGATCGGTAACCACGCCGTAATAGGTCGGGTTAATTACAAGCAATGCCTTGGCATCTGGATGACGCTCAAGTGCGCGACGGATAGACTGTGTAGTCACTCCGTGGTCAATGCCCAGATTGGCATCTTGTGAAGGAGAAACAAATACGGGTTTGGCGCCTGAGAAAATAATGGCGGACAAAACTGATTTATGCACATTACGGGGCACAATAATTTTGTCACCCGGTGAACATACAGACAGAATCATGGTCATAATGGCACTGCTTGTGCCTTGTACACTAAAATAGGTATAATCGGCTCCGAAGGCATCTGCTGCCAAAATTTGTGCTTCCTGAATGACACCGGTTGGCTGATGCAGGTCATCCAACGGTGCGATGTTAATCAAATCTATGGAGAAGGCATTATCGCCAATAAATTCACGGAATTCGGTATCCGCTCCCAATCCTTTTTTATGGCCCGGAATATGAAACTGTACCGGATTGAGTGCCGCATGATTTTTTAAAGCGGTAAACAGCGGCGTACGGTGGTGATTCATCAGTGCTGTCACAACCCTTCCTAATAAAATTGGTAAACAAAGATGAGTATAGCAAATTAAGAACCGAATGCAACAGTATAATCGACAATTTTTTGAATTGCCGAGATTTGGACACATTCCCCACGGTTACACTAAGGATAGGGAATAGGCAATTGAACGGCGAAAGGGGAAAAAGAATGCAAACCGATACAAAACCAGCCAAAATTTTGCGATCACCATTTTTTATCGCGATGTGGCTGACACTTTTTCTAGTTGAAATTATCAAAGGGGCCCTGTTGGTAGCTGTTCTGCCCGTGTATATGGACAATATACTGGGTCTGTCTGCAGGCGTCATTGGTGTGGCATTTGCTCTTCAATATCTGGGAGATAATCTGTTCCGGGCGCCTTCCGGCTGGGCAGCAGAACGGATCGGGTTCCGCGCAACGATGGTTACAGCACTAATCTGTACCTTAATCGCTGTTATTATGATCCTTTTTCTCAAAAGTGCCTTTGGACTTGCCATGGCCTGTCTCATTCTTGGCATTGGTACGTCACCACTCTGGCCTTGCGCCATGACAGGGGTGACGGCGATGTCTGGCCCACAGAACAAAAATGGTACAGCAATGGGGGCGCTGGAGATGGCTGCTCTCGGCGGAACGGGACTTGGACCAATAGGCATGAACTGGCTGCTGGAGCGCACGCATCATGATTATCGCACCATATTTCTTGTGTTGATGGGTTGTGCCATTCTCGTTATTCTGGTGGCCATGATTCTTCCCGGACGTGTCATTGTTGAAGGCGAGCATGCCGAGCAAGCGGCGAAGAATAGCGATGAGAAATATCCAGCCAAACCGAATCTGCTCACACCGTTCATCCGGCTGCAAAAGAGTGTGAAGGGCACACTGCAACGGGTACGCAGCACGCTTAATGTTAATCCACTGGTGTATCCTGCCTTGTTTATGCAGTCGTTTGTCATTGGACTGCTCAGTCCAGTCATCACGCTATATACACGCACAGACCTGCACATCTCACCAAACCTTTACAGTTTGTTGCTGATTGCGGGTGGTGGAATCACCGTTATTGCCTTACTGCCTGTAGGTAAAATGGTAGACAGGTTTGGTACGAAACCGTTCCTGAACATTGGTTTTTTGATGGCGGCGGCGAGTCTGTTCGCGTTTTCCTCCATAACATCCATTCCGGTGGTGTTTGGTGTTGTTATGCTGGTGGGCATCAGTTATGCCATGATTCTGCCCGCGTGGAATGCTTTTGTAGCCACACTGATTCCCAAAGGAGAGCGGGGAGCGATCTGGGGATTCTTTCTCACACTACAGGGATCAGGTATGGTTGTAGGCCCTATTGTTTCCGGTCTGCTGTGGGACCACGTTAGCCATCCGGCCCCATTCATTGGCAGTGCTATCGTCATGGCAGGACTTGCCGTTGTGCACTTTGTGTTATCCCGCAATCCGTTTCGCACCGCTCCAGCCAAATAAGTGAAAGAAGGGGGAGTTCCGTTAACCATCATGGTTGTGGAACTCCCTTTTTCGCGTCCGTTATATCATGATAATCGGGGGCTTGCCCCTGTGCGTCTGCGGAAAGCTGCAATCCTGCGGTCCTTTCGGTGAAAAATAGTCAAATAACCAAGTACCCTTACATAAAATGAAGTATAAAATAGGGTAAGCCGATTGAGTAGAAGCGATTGAAGACGAGGGCCGGAGTTGATCCGGTACAGATGGAGGGAGTGCCGTGAATAAGAGTTATGAAGTTGAATATTGCAATCTGGAGCTGCGGTTCAACCGTCGGCATATCCAAAATTTGATCAGAGACCTTATTCGTGAGGGATATTCACTATATTGGAGCGAGGACGAATCCTTTTTTATCCTGTCAGTCCGGACCGGCCGCAAGCTGGTAAAGCTCCGCTTTCAACAGACACGCACGGGGAATTACAAGATGACAGGGGATTACATCATTAAGGATGCAAAACTTGCAGAGTGGCTGGAGAAGCTGATTGGAGATACACGCGGGCATGCGGTTGTGAAGCGATTTAAGGATCAGCAGATGACCGTAGAGAACATTTTATTCGGTGAAGTGATTCGTCTCGTGGAAGTGTCCGGTTTCAAACAGCGTGTCATTTTTCAAAAGGAACCTGCGCCGACGGCGGAAGAGATGGAAGAAATGTTCCTCTCGCGTGAAGGCGAGGAAAGGCTCATGTTGTTGCGCATGGAAGTGGACGATGAACTGGAGCGCCTCTACACGGCCATGCAGATGGATAATATCGAAAAAGCAAATGCTTGTCGTGAAGTCTTAAAACAGCTGTCTGGACATCTGTTAATGCTGGAAGGCTGACAAGACAAGGCCGTATTTATGAAAATACGATGAACACCTCAGCAGATTGGGGTGTTTTCTCGTTGCGTAGCTGTGCCACGGGGTTCACTTCTATACATAAAACCGTTAAAATGGGAGTATTGTTGAGAATTTATTTCAATAAAATTAATTGGAGCAAAGGATGGAGGACCAGATGACAAAACAACAAATTGGCGTAATTGGCCTGGCTGTCATGGGCAAAAATTTGGCCCTTAACATTGAAAGCAAAGGTTTCTCAGTATCGGTATATAACCGTTCCCCGGAGAAAACCAATGATCTTCTGAAAGAAGCTGAAGGTAAAAACCTGACAGGCTCATTCTCCATTGAAGAGTTCGTAGCATCCCTGGAATCCCCGCGCAAAATTTTGATCATGGTACAAGCCGGCAAAGCGACCGACGCTACCATTGAACAACTGCTTCCTCACCTGGATGAGGGCGACATCATCATTGATGGAGGGAACGCATACTTCCCTGACACGCAACGTCGCAGCAAAGAGTTGGAAGACAAAGGCATTCGCTTCATCGGTACAGGTGTATCCGGTGGTGAAGAAGGTGCACTGAAAGGCCCTTCCATCATGCCAGGTGGACAGGAAAGTGCTTATAAACTGGTTGAACCGATCCTGACGGCGATCTCGGCCAAAGTCGGTGACGATCCATGTTGTACATATATTGGACCTGATGGTGCCGGACACTATGTGAAAATGGTGCATAACGGTATCGAGTACGGAGACATGCAGTTGATTGGTGAAGCCTACCACTTGCTCAAATCCGTATTAAACGTTTCTGTTGAAGAGCTGCATGCGATCTTTACGGAATGGAATCAAGGAGAGTTGGATAGCTACCTGATCGAAATCACTGCAGATATCTTCTCCAAATACGATCCGGAAACGGGCAAACCAATGGTTGACGTCATTCTGGACGCGGCTGGACAAAAAGGAACAGGTAAATGGACAAGCCAAAGTGCGCTGGATCTAGGCGTTCCATTGTCCATGATTACAGAATCCGTATTCTCCCGTTTCCTGTCTGCCATGAAGGACGAGCGTGTAGCAGCTAGCAAAATCCTGAATGGACCAGCGACTGAAGCGTTCTCCGGCGACAAAAAAGCGTTCATCGAGAGCGTGCGTAAAGCCCTCTTTGCAAGTAAAATCGTATCCTACGCACAAGGATTTGCACAAATGCGTGCAGCTTCCGACGAGTATGGCTGGGATCTGAAATACGGCAACATTGCCATGATCTTCCGTGGCGGCTGCATCATCCGTTCGCAGTTCCTGCAAAACATCAAGGAAGCTTATGATAAAGACGCAGCTCTGAAAAACTTGCTCTTGGATCCTTACTTCCAAAACATCGTTGAGTCTTATCAAGGCGCATGGCGTGAAGTTGTAGCGGCTGCTGTAAAACAAGGTGTTCCGGTACCTGGCTTCTCCAGCGCTCTTTCTTACTACGACAGCTACCGTACAGAGCGTTTGCCAGCAAACTTGCTGCAAGCTCAACGTGACTACTTCGGTGCTCACACGTTCAAACGTGTGGACAAAGAAGGCAGCTTCCACCACAACTGGATGGAGTAGTACCACATATACTACAAGGCTATTAGATTTGGCCAAAGTGCCCTTAAGCAGGAGCTTTAGCCTGCTAAGGGGCTCAAAAGAGGTTTGGCGTTCCGGTGATTGCCGGTTAACGCTGGGCCTCTTTTTTTACTTTGTTATAAGTAATAGTGTTGATGGAGACGATATGTAGCTGATTCTAGACCTAATGAACAGGAGACACTCTATTTTGGCAAAATGAGCCGGTTCAATTTTTTAACGAACTCAGAAGGCACTATTTCAATAATTCGCAGCGAGATTTCGCTGTTTTGACGGTGATTTTTTGAAATAAGCTTACTGAGATTCGTTAGAAGTTTAACTGCGCCTATTTTGCGTAAATAAGTTCATTGGAGTTCGTTAGTTTGCTGGGATGGTTACTGATTGAGACGTATGTGGGCTCAAAACTGCTTAAGGTGATCTAACGTAGGCTTAGATGCCGGGAGTTACTTGATCTGTCTTGGAAGTACTTGCGGATGGTCGAAAGGAAGTCGGTAAGGAGATGGTCTTTCCCAGTCCGCAGGGCTGTGTTATGATAGGACAAAAGTGCTCACGAATTGCTTGAATTAAAGGAGTGTACACCTTGAGCAAGTCTAACAATATTATTCTCATTGGTATGATGGGAACCGGCAAATCAACCGTCGCTGACATGCTTGCACGCGAGCTTGGTTATCGATTGATTGATGTAGACGCCGCGGTGGAAAAAGAGGAAGGCTGTACGATTCCAGAATTGTTCACTGGCAAGGGAGAGACGTATTTCCGTGATGCCGAGAGCCGCATGTTGTGCTCGATGCTGGAGAAGAAGTCACAGGTCATAGCGACCGGAGGTGGCGTAGTGCTGCGTTCGGATAATTGTGACGTGATGTTGAAAAATGGATGGGTTGTTGCCTTGACTGCTGATCCGGCAGTGATTGTAGAGCGTGTTAGTGGCTGTGACAATCGTCCACTCCTCGCAGGCAATGCAGAGGAACGCATTCAGGCAATTATGGAAGAACGGAAAGACGCATATCGGTTCGCACATTATACGGTGGATACAACGGAGTTATCCGCTGCTGAAGTGACTCGTTTAATTTTAGCGCATTACCGCGTCTAAGCTTGTTATCATCGAAGTTTGATGGTTGATAGGTGGTGGCAGATATAACAAAACGGGCCATATAGGCCCGTTTCTAGAAGTGGAGCAGAGCAGAAGTCATAAGGCTACAAATGACTTCGCTTCTCTCCTAGTTTCTCTAGTCTTCCTGTTGCCACTGAAGCATACCGCCGACCATGTTTGTACAGCCTTCATATCCCAGTTGCTGCAGATATTCACACGCACGCTCACTGCGGTAACCGCTACGACAGATGATCACGATCTCGCCTGATTTCTCAATCTCAGACAGTCGGTCCGGAATCTGTCCAAGCGGAATATGCTTGGCTCCTTCGATCATGCCTTGCGCGACTTCATCGTCCTCGCGGACGTCTATCATCTGCAGCTTCTCTCCCGCCTGTAAACGGCGGCGCAGCTCAGACGTTTCAATTTCAGCTATTTGTGTCATATTCAGGTCCTCTTTTCTGTATGGACTTAACGCTATAATGATACCCAAGCGATGCACGGAATGTCAATTTGGCCACAATATAATCAATGAAGGAGAATTTCATCCATGGACGTTATTGTTAAACCAACCCCCACTCTGAACGGGGAAATCGGGGCTCTGTCCTCCAAAAACTACACGACTCGCTATTTGCTTGCTGCTGCGCTGGCAGAAGGCACAAGTACTATTCATTTCCCGGCACACAGTGAAGACAGTGACGCCATGCGCAGATGTATTCGTGATCTGGGGGCAGTACTTGAAGAAGACGACAGCAAGATTGTGATCCAGGGCTTTGGTAGTCATCCCCGTGATGTGCGTGAATTGAATGTCGGGAATGCGGGTGCTGTACTTCGTTTCCTGATGGGCGTTACAGCGCTCTGCCCTGACGTTACATTTGTGAACACGTACCCTGATTCGCTAGGCAAACGCCCTCATGATGACCTGATCGATGCGCTTGGTCAATTGGGTGTAGATGTACAACACGAACAAGGACGCCTGCCGATTACAATTAAGGGTGGCAATGCCAAGGGTGGACACATTCGTGTATCCGGCTCCGTCAGCTCCCAATATCTGAGTGCATTGTTGTTTGTTACGCCGTTGCTTGCAGAAGACAGCACCATCGAAGTACTGAATGACCTGAAGTCCAAGGTTGTTATCGGACAGACCCTGGAAGTGCTGGAGCAGGCAGGCATCGTTATCCATGCAAGTGATGATTACATGTCCTTCCGTGTACCAGGTGGACAGGCTTACCAGCCAACGACCTACACGGTTCAAGGGGACTACCCGGGCTCGGCAGCCGTTCTTGCCGCCGCAGCGGTTACACAGTCTGATGTGAAAATTCTGCGCCTGATGGAGCAGAGCAAGCAAGGTGAACGTGCCATCGTTGACGTGCTGCGCATGATGGAAGTACCCTTGACACATGAGAACGATGTTGTACACGTTCAAGGTAATGGCAGACTGAAAGCGATCGAATTCGACGGGGATGCCGCGACGGACGCCGTTTTGGCTATGGTAGCCGCAGCTGTGTTTGCGGAAGGCACGTCACGGTTCTATAATGTAGAGAACCTGCGTTACAAGGAATGTGACCGAATCACCGACTACTTGAACGAACTGCGGAAGGCAGGAGCGAACGTTGAAGAGCGTCAAGCTGAGATTATCGTACACGGACGTCCAGAAGGCGTTGAAGGCGGCGTTGAGATTAACGCTCACTACGATCATCGCGTAATTATGGCACTGACTGTCGTTGGTCTGCGTTCCAAGGAGCCGCTTCGTATTCGGGATGCACACCATGTAGCCAAGTCTTATCCGCAATATTTCGATCATTTGCAGGCGCTTGGCGCCTCGGTTCAATGGGTAAAAGAGTAAATAACTGAAATTCAGTCTTTTGAACACGCACTTTAATCAGAAAAGGATGGTGCTTGAACATGGAATTTAACAACCCTACTCGTGAAGAAATTGGACAACTTTTGCGCAAGGCAGGCAACATCGCAGTCGTCGGCTTATCAGACAAATCAGATCGTACTTCCTATATGGTGGCAGAAGCCATGCAGAGCAGAGGTTATCGCATCATCCCGGTTAATCCACAGGTGCAAGGTGAAATCCTTGGCGAGACGGTATATGCCACACTCGCGGATATTCCAGAGCCGGTAGACATTGTCAATGTGTTTCGTCGCGAAGAGTTTTGCGCGGATGTCGCTCGTGACGCCGCTGCCATCAAAGCCAATGTGCTGTGGCTGCAGCTTGGCATCCATAGTGATGAAGCGGTCCAGATTGCTGCAGAGAACGGCATGACAGCGGTAACGAATCGTTGTATCAAGGTAGAGGATTCCATCGTTCTGCGCGGCGCTGGACGCGGCTGAGAGGCTCGTTCACCTGTGATCGAATGATCTCCTGATCTGAACCAATTGAATGATTATAGGATGAATCCCGTTAACTTGAAGTTGACGGGATTTTTTCTGTTCTATTTTTGCCGTTATTAATTACCAATTGGTTACTGTTTTGCTTTGACAAAACGTTGCGTAAAGCTTACCATCTAGGATAGAAAGGAGAGGTCGCCATGAATTGGCTCGGATCCTTGCAGCAGCTCGGACGAGCGGTAATGCTGCCTACAATGGTCCTGCCTGCAGCCGCAATTTTGCTGAGTGTTGGCAGTCTGCCTTGGGACGCCTGGGGATTGGATATTGTCGGTGAAGTGTCTACCGTGGCCGGACACGGTATTTTTTATTTCTTACCGTATTTGTTCGCTGTCGGTGTAGCACTGGGACTCTCCAACCAGGCCGGACAGGCGGGACTTGCTGCTCTGGCTGGTATCGTGATATATGATCAGGTGACTCGGAACTTCGGTGACGGCACCGTTCAACCAGCTTCCTTAATCGGAATCATACTCGGCGCGCTTGCCGGTGGGATGCATAATCGGTTTAAAAGCATTAAACTGCCTGAAATTTTACAATTTTTTGGAGGTTCAAGGTTTGTTTTGCTCATTGTCGGACTCTGTTCGGCATTGTTCTCCTGTTTTATGTTATGGCTCGCTCCGATTTTACAGCATGGATTAAACGCCATTGCCACTTGGGAATACAGTCTCGGCGGTTTTGGATTGTTCATCTACGGGGTGTTATACAGGGTGTTGGTCGCTTTTGGGCTTCATCACCTGCTTAACAATGTGTTTTGGTTCCAGTTAGGAACGTTTGAAACGCCTGATGGTAACATTGTGCAAGGGGATTTGCCCCGATTTTTTGCAGGTGATCCAACAGCAGGATTCTTTATGGCGGGTTTGTTTCCCATCATGATGTTTGCCATTCCGGCGATAGCTTTTGCTATTATTCAGGAAGCCAGGGAAGATCTGAAACCAAAAATCAAGAAAACTTTTCTGACATCGGCACTCGTTTGTTTTCTAACCGGGGTATCGGAACAGATTGAGTTTGCTTTTTTGTTCGCGGCACCTTATCTGTTCATCGTGCATGCAGTGATGTCCGGCGTTGCCATGTGGATTAGTTACTGGCTTGATATCCGGCATGGATTTTCTTACTCCGCAGGTATTATTGATTACATACTCAATTTCCATCTATCGGAGAATGCTTGGAAGCTCATTCCGATTGGCATACTATATGGGCTGGTTTACTACTTCCTGTTCCGATGGGCGATTCGTACGTTCAAGATTCCAACACCAGGACGTGAAGAGGGCTCCATGCTGGAAGATTGGGTAGGTAACATTCCTTATCAGGCACCTTTAATCCTCGAAGCATTGGGTGGGAAGAGTAACATTGTACAGGTTGAAGCATGTATTACACGTCTTCGCCTGACTGTGCATGATGACCGCCTGATCGACACGGGTGCCATGAAGAGTATGGGGTCCGCTGGACTGATCAAGTTGGGTGGCGGTAACGTACAGGTGGTATTCGGGACCTACTCGGAATTGATTCGGGAAGAAATCGCGAAGCTGCTGGAAAGAGATCTGCAACAGGTTCTGTTCTGTGCCCCCGTTCAGGGCAAAATGCTCCCAATTGAAGAGGTGCCAGATCAGATCTTTGCAGCCAAGCTTGTGGGTGATGGTGTAGCCTTTGTTCCGGAAAAGGGAGAGCTGGTCTCACCCGTGTACGGAACGATTATGCACTTGTACCCGACCATGCATGCCTTGGGTATTTCTACCCGTGAGGGGCTTGAGGTGTTACTGCATATCGGCATCGATACCTCTCAATTGAAAGGCCATTTTGAAGCTTTTGTTCAGGAGGGCGATACGGTGGAGCCAGGGCAGTTGTTGATCAAGTTTGATCTGGCAGTACTCCGCGAGCAAGCGGCGTCACTGACAACACCAATGGTAATTACGAATCCGGATCGTGTAAAATCATGGAGTTTTGCTCCATTTAAGCAAGTTAAGAAAGGTCAGGCATCCGTTATGTCCGTGGTGCTCTATGACAGGAACGTTGGAGGGGTAGAATGAAGATACAAGGCATCAACGGAGCTGCAGGCATAGCCATCGGCAAAGCATTTGTCCTGCCCAGTTGGGAATGGGATCTGCCGGATCAGAAGATGGATTCGGTAGATCTCGCCCAAGAGTTCGAACGGCTGTATGAGGGCATACGGACATCTAAGGATGAGATCGAATATATCAAAAATGAGTTCAAGGAAGTTGTTGGTCCGGAGGAGTCCAGTATTTTTGATGCACATCTTGCAATCCTCGAAGATCCAGTATTCATGAACGAAATTCGCGGCATTATCGAGCGTCAATATAAGGCAGCAGAAGTGGCGGTCAAAGAAGCCATTGATCACTTTGTCACGATGTTTGACTTGCTGGAAGACGAGTATATGAAGGAGCGGGCCATTGACATCAAGGATGTGGGTAACCGTCTGCTCAAGCATTTGCTCGGTGCACCGGAGATTACACTTCCTTCGGATACCCAGCCGTATGTGCTCGTTGCCAAAGAACTGTCGCCATCTCAACTGGCGCATCTGAATCCGACCCATGTACTAGGCATTGTGACCTTGATTGGCGGGAAAACATCACATTCTGCGATTATGGCTCGTGCCCTTGGTATTCCTCTCGTTTCCGGTCTGGAAGCGAGTCTTGGCATGCCGGTAGAGACAGGGGATATGCTTGTGGTGGATGGTGACAATGGCTTGGTATTTACGGACCCGGATCGCAAGACGATTGAACGGTATACCATGCTTCGCAGCAAACAACTGAAGAAAAAGGAACAACTTCAAGTCCTTGCTACCGTGGATGCCGTAACCAAAGATGGGGCCGTTTTGCACTTGGCTTCCAATATCAGTTCGGTGAAGGAATTGGACCTTGCTTTGAAACAAGGAGCCAAAGGTGTGGGCTTGTTCCGAACAGAGTTTTTGTATATGGACCGTGCTACGTTCCCGGGTGAGCAAGAACAGTATGAGGTGTATCGTCTTGTGGCAGAGAAAACAGCAGGACAATCTGTTGTTATTCGTACACTGGATATCGGTGGTGACAAGCAACTCGATTACTTTGAACTGCCGGAGGAAGACAATCCGTTTCTGGGGTACCGTGCCATTCGGATTAGTCTGGACCGCAAGGATCTGTTCAAAACACAGCTTACAGCCATCTTGCGTGCCAGTGCGGCCGGAAATGTCAAAATTATGTACCCGATGATCTCTTCGGTGGAAGAACTTCAGCAGGCCAATGAGATTCTCCGTGAGGCGATGTCTGATCTGGACGAGCGCGGATTATCATACGACCCTCACATTCAGGTGGGAATTATGATCGAAGTTCCTGCAGCGGTGATGATTGCTGATCTGCTCGCAGAGGAAGCTGATTTCTTCAGTATTGGTACGAACGACCTGGTTCAATATGTACTGGCAGTAGATCGAATGAATGAGCAGATCGCTCATATGTATCACCCCTATCATCCGGCTGTTCTGCGGATGCTTCGTGCGACAGCAGATGCGGCTCATACGGCTGGAATTGATGTCAGTGTGTGCGGAGAGATGGCAGGGGACGAACGCGCCATTCCGCTTTGGTTGGAGCTTGGCATTCGCCACTTGAGTATGTCTCCACAATCCCTGTTACGTGTGAAGCACAGAGTGCTGAACACAACAGCATCGGCTGCCAAAGAAGAAGCGCGAAAGTGCTTCGCCTTACGGACGAGCGGAGATATTGAGGAGCGATTGCAAGTCTTTAATGACTCCACGGGAAGTCCAGACGAACAAAGTGGTTCGAACGCATCGTGATTAGGAAAATTGGATATAAATACCTTTAAGTTAATATATTTACATTTGTGATAATTATTTATTGGAAAACTTGTTATATAAAATAACCCCAATGTGCATGAGAGCACAATGGGGTTATTTTTACTTGTCAGCGAGTGCATCACAGAATGCCTTGCCATAAGGTGGAAGGTCAGGCGGACGACGTGCCGAGATGATATGTCCATCAACAACAACCGCTTCATCTTTCCAGATCGCACCTGCATTTTCCATGTCATCCCGAATGCCTGGTGTAGAGGTTACCGTTACCCCGTCCAGAATTTTGGCAGAAATCAGCACCCAGCCCGCATGACAGATCTGTCCAATCGGTTTCCGGTCTGCATTCATTTCCTTCACAAGCTCCAGTACTTTGGGATAACGACGCAGTTTATCTGGCGCCCAGCCGCCTGGCACGAGAATACCATCGTAATCTGAACTGTCGAGTTCATCGAAACTGTATTCGGCTTCAGCAGGCACACCGTATTTGCCAATATAGGTTTTTCCTTTTTTCTCTCCAGCAAGATGCACTTCTGCACCTTCTTCACGAACCCGATGTACAGGGTACCACAATTCTAAATCCTCGAATTCTTCATCGACCAGAGCGATGACTTTTTTACCAGTTAATCTCATGTCCATCTCTCCTTTTAGCGGTGATATATCTGTTGCGTCTTTAATTGTAACAGATTCTCCAAGGGACTTCATGGAAGTGCATATTCAGTTTGGAGGAAGCGATTACAAGTCAGTAACTGCCTGCATTCGACAACCTTCATATGGAGGGAGTGGTAATTTGTGCAACCTTTCGTATATAGCAGGATTTGAGCCGAAATAGGTCGAATGGTACTTATATAGAGTATAGAACGAATGAGGTGATGGTGGTGCGCAAGTCGTGCAGATGTGGACATGTAATGGAGTTGGAATTAAGAACAGTGGTATACGCCAAAAAAGTGGAGATTCGAAACGTACCCGTATTTGCGTGTACAGACTGTGTATCATACGAAGTGCTTCCGCCGGTCAAGCCGGACTTAACAGAATGCATAAACACATTGGGTGAACAGCCCGTGAAGCAAGACGTATCTTTTGGTGAACGTAATGAACTGGCGGACCTGTTTCATGAGCTACTGCTGGCCTGGCCGGATGCGACCGATCGGGAGATGGAATATCGAATGCAGCAAGCAGTGGAGGAGCGTATCAATCTGTTGCTGGACATTATGGGTTACGCAACGAAGTCTGGTGATACAGCGTGGATTGAGACCACGGAGCGCAGATTAAGTCAATTATCCGGATTTGTGTGGCAGGAGTACTTCTCAAATGCTGTCTAATTTTGACGTGTAAAATGCTTGTTTTCATGAAAATTGGCTTTTTCGCGCACTTTTTGTTAAGATATCGAAGAGTGAAAACGCTCAACATAGCGGTATTCCTGGTAAAGGGGGATGTATATCTAATGGCTGACATGACTAAAATGACAAGTATTGAACAGCTAAACTCCGCAGTGGAGGCTACCAAGGATCAACCCTTGCTTCTGTTTAAGCATAGCACGCGCTGTCCGATCAGCTCGAACGCTTATCAGGAGATGAACGATTATTTGCTTAACAATGCCAATGAACAAGTGAAATATGGCATCATCTATGTTGTGGAAGATCGCCCGGTATCCAATGAAGTAGCAGATAAGCTGGGTGTTAAGCACGAATCTCCACAGGCAATCCTGATCAAAAAGGGAATTCCTGTATGGCATACTTCCCATTCAGATATTACTAGAACCACACTTACGAATGTTTTGAGTGAGTCCTAAAGCCTATTTTAATTGATTAATGCAAAAATTTGTCGTAATATAAATCTTAATGAAAATGGTATGAAAATTTACTGGTAATGGAGAGAAGTACTGTGACGGTAACCATTTATGATGTGGCACGTGAAGCTGGAGTGTCTATGGCAACGGTATCACGGGTAGTTAATAATAACCCTAATGTCAAACCGCAAACGCGGAAAAAAGTATATGAAGCCATCGAACGGTTGGGATATCGTCCGAATGCGGTAGCCAGAGGTCTGGCAAGCAAGAAGACAACCACGGTCGGGGTCGTTATTCCAGATATTTCGAACTCAACCTTCGCGGAGATTGCCCGCGGAATTGAAGATATTGCGAATATGTATCACTACAATATTATTTTGTGTAATGCAGACAAGAAGAAAGAAAAAGAAATTCGTGTTATTAACACGTTGCTCGAAAAGCAAGTAGACGGACTGCTCTTCATGGGCGGAACAGTAACGGACGAACACATTCAGGCGTTCCAGTCTGCGGCTGTGCCGATCGTACTTTGTGCAACGAGTGATGAGAAGGGTACATTCCCTTCGGTGGATATTGACCATGAGGCGGCTGCGTTTGACGCGGTAAACACCCTGATTCGTCATGGACACAAGGAAATTGCGATGATCAGTGGTACACTGCAAGATCCTGCGAATGGATATGCCCGTTTCCAAGGTTACAAGAAAGCACTGGAAGCAGCAGGCATGGAATACCAAGAAGATCTGGTACGTATCGGTAACTATCGTTATGAATCCGGTGTGGAAGCGATGAAATATTTCCTCGGACTGAAGAAGAAGCCGTCGGCGATCTTTGCTGCAACAGATGAAATGGCGATTGGTGCCATTCACAGCATTCAGGATGAAGGTCTGAAAGTACCGGATGATTTCTCCATTATTAGTGTGGATAACATCCGTATGGCTTCCATGGTGCGTCCTCAGTTGACAACAGTGGCTCAGCCAATGTACGACCTTGGTGCAGTAGCGATGCGTTTGCTGACCAAGTTGATGAAGAAAGAAAATGTGGAGAACCCACGGGTTATTTTGCCGCATGAAACGATTCTTCGTCTGTCTGTAAGTCACGCGGATGTAGTTTAATCGGGATTATATACAGTAAGGGAGAAGTCATTATTCTCTCTACATAGTGGATATGCGAAAGCTCCGGAGACGGAGCTTTTGTGCTGAATGAGGTTAAAAGTGAAAACAGGAGGTAGCAGAAGATGCGTGAAACGATTGGGATTATCGGAGCGATGGATGAAGAAGTCGAGCTTTTGCTGGCAGGCATGAAGCAGCTTGAGACGGTTAAACAAACCGGGATTACATACGTTGCAGGCGAGTGGCTGGGCAAGCAAATTGTCGTGTGCAAATCCGGCGTAGGTAAAGTCAATGCAGCGGTTACGACGCAGATTTTGATTGATCGTTTTCAGGTTAATCGTATTATCTTCACAGGTGTTGCGGGTGCAGTTAACCCTGAGCTGAACATCGGAGATATGGTTATATCGTCTGTATGTGTTCAGCACGACATGGATGTAACGCCACTAGGGTTCGCACGCGGGGTTATTCCTTACCAGGAGACATCGGCCTTCCCTGCCGAGGCTTCGCTTATTACACTGGCTGAAGAAGCATGTAAAGCGCAGGGAGCCAATTACCTGATCGGTAAAGTGTTATCGGGAGACCAATTTATTGCGAATAAAGATACGGTTAATATGTTATATACCGAAATGGACGGTGCATGTGCCGAGATGGAAGGGGCTGCAGTTGCTCAGGTCTGTTACATGAATCGTGTACCATTTGTTGTCCTGCGTGGGATGTCAGATAAAGCAGATGGTTCGGCGCATGTTAACTTTGCTGAATTTACCGTGGAATCTTCTCAGCGTTCACACCGTATTGTGGAACATATGTTAGAAAATATGTAATGGCATAAGCTTCAGTTACAAAATCCATCCAAAATCAATGAAAAAACCGCCTTTCGATTAGCTGTTCCATGAAGTATGGAGCAACGCTGCGAGAGGCGGTTTTGTTATGTATATTGTTTTGGAATAGATCATCGAATCAGTACATGAAGCGATGGCGAAAGCGTACACGATCAAACTGTTCTTCTGATGTGATGGGCACCTGACTTCCGATTCGCACCATCAAACAGTTCGCAGGATGTGAACAGATTTCGGGGTCGTCTGTTGCATACCAGGTCATGTCGATCGTTTCCATCAGCCTCTCCATCATTTTGCGATAATCCCATACGTTTAGTCCGCTGCCCTTCAGATCCCAATGCCAATAATATTCTGTGGTGAAAATAATGTAGTTCTCCATGTATTTATCTTCCAGAGCCGTAAGCAACATCTCACGTCCAATGCCAAGTGAGCGATAGTCGTCCGCAACCTCGATTGCCCCAAGCTCAATCAGATCAGTCATATTGCCCTCGGACCAGCGTTCACAATCATCCGCATAGTGAAAGGTTACATAACCGATAATCGTTTCATTTTCATGTGCAATGATAATTCGCCCTTCAGGTAATGCTGCGATCTCTGCGAGAGCTTCCTGCTGCTCCGTTGGTCGCCGAAAGGCATCCAGATCCGGATGGAAGGCAAGACGGGTTATCTCCTCGGCCTGCACGGGGCCTTCAACAGTAATCCGGTGGCCGGACTTGAAGATGGAACGCATGTGATGTTCTTTGATATGTTCCATGGTTCATGCTCCTCTCTCTCCTACTTATAGAGGTTGTTCAAAAAGTCCGCTATAGCAAAAATCCAAAAAATTGAAAAGCCATAGACGACAATTGAAAAGATTTGCTATAATTGCGTAGACAAAAAATGTTCACAATTCAATACAGTATAGTTAACATCTGTTTGGCCGAGCAAGTACATGATGAGAAGTTCTCTCTACTAATGTAAGCGCTAACTGGAAGTTCAGTCAACACAAAGGCAATGAGAAATGACCCCTAACGGGAATCGAAATGTCGAGTTGAAGGAGGCTGGCAAGCATGAGTCAAGCACATGGTGAGATGCTGCAAACGGTTGTGTCTGAATCTAATCTGGGCGATTACACGGAGGCGAGAAGCCGGTTCGATTGGGAATCGGTGGAAAGGCACTTTACGTGGCACGCCAGCGGAAAAGTAAACATGGCGCATGAAGCGATTGATCGTCATGTACTGGAAGGAAGGGGCGGGAAAACCGCTTTATTGTATAGCGATGCTTCACGTGAAGAGTCCTATACTTTCGCTGATCTGAGTGAACAGTCGAGTCGGTTCGGGAATGTTCTCCGCAAATATGGCATAGCCAAAGGGGAGCGAGTGTTTATTTTTATGCCTCGAAGTCCTGAGCTGTATTTTAGTCTTCTGGGCATATTGAAAGCTGGAGCCATCGCGGGCCCTTTGTTCGAAGCTTTTATGGAAACGGCTGTGAAGGATCGGCTGGAAGATAGCGGAGCAGTAGCACTCGTCACAACTCCAGAATTACTGAAACGCATCAAACGTTCCGAGTTGCCCGAACTCAAACATATATTTATCGTGGGTGGGGGCGTGCAGACTGAAGAAGGACTCATCGATTTTGATGCAGAGATGTCTGCCGCTTCGGATGAGATGGAAGTAGAGTGGCTGAATCGTGAGGATGGTTTGCTTATTCATTATACCTCAGGCTCTACGGGTAAACCCAAAGGGGTGTACCATGTTCAAAATGCCATGATTCAGCACTATTATACAGGTAAGGTTGTTCTGGATTTACGTGAGGATGATGTGTACTGGTGCACTGCTGACCCTGGTTGGGTGACAGGGACTTCTTACGGTATCTTTGCTCCATGGCTCAACGGAGTGACCAATGTGATACGGGGCGGTCGTTTCAGCCCTCAAGATTGGTACAGCACCATCCAGAAGAACAAAGTCACGATCTGGTACAGTGCACCAACGGCCTTCCGTATGCTGATGGGAGCGGGAGAAGAGACCATCGCCCAGTTTGATCTGAGCAGTCTGCGTCATGTCATGTCTGTCGGTGAACCGCTCAATCCGGAGGTTGTTCGTTGGGGATGGAAAGCCTATGGTCAGCGAATTCATGATACATGGTGGATGACAGAAACAGGGGCACAGCTGATCTGTAACTACCCCGGAATGCCGATCAAGCCTGGCTCCATGGGACGTCCGTTGCCTGGCATCGAAGCAGCCATTATTGATGATCGCGGGCAGGAATTGCCGCCGTACAGCATGGGTAATCTGGCCATACGGGCACCTTGGCCATCCATGATGGCGAAGATCTGGAATAACCCTGTGAAATACGATGAATATTTCAGGCTTACGGGCTGGTATGTATCCGGTGACTCCGCTTATATGGATGAAGAAGGATATTTCTGGTTCCAGGGACGTATTGATGATGTGATTAATTCGTCAGGCGAGCGTATCGGCCCATTTGAGGTGGAGAGCAAGCTCGTGGAGCATCCTGCGGTAGCAGAGGCCGGTGTAATCGGTAAGCCGGATGTGACACGTGGGGAGATCATCAAGGCCTTTGTGGCGCTTCGTGAAGGATATGAGGCGACACCGGAGCTGAAAGAAGAGATCTATCGTTTTGTCAAAGAGGGCCTGTCTGCCCACGCTGCTCCGCGTGAGATTGAGTTTAAGGATAAACTGCCCAAGACACGTTCCGGCAAGATCATGCGCCGTGTCCTGAAAGCCTGGGAGCTTGATCTGCCAACAGGTGATCTATCCACCATTGAAGACTAACGTGACAGTGCTAGGGTCATCAATGTGTCTGTATCGATGCCGATACCAATGAGTGTGGGGAAGAAGTTAATACTCTACGAATCCATATACGTTGACTCTACCCATTAAATCGGTTGTAAAAGCCTGCTTTATGCCAATGGCATGAAAGCAGGCTTTTTTAGCTGTTGCATATGCAAATAAAAAACCGCACCCTCAGATACGGTCTGAGGATGCGGCTTGTTTTGGATCGCTATGCCTGAATCAGGGTTGAAAATGTACGGCAGCAGAAGGTTCGGACTCACCCGCACTGTTACTGGCAGATACCTTAAACCATCCACTGGTAGACGAAGGCACTCCATAATCCAGGGTAGTTCCCGACGTTGTTCCAATTTTGGTATAAGGAGCTGAGCCTGTTTCACTGTAATATACAGCATAACTATCTGCGTTTGGAGTTGACGCCCATTGAATGCGCAGTCCTTGAGTGAGAGCAGATACGCTGACTTGACCAGGTATGCCTGGGGCTGTCGTTGTTGTATTATCGGTCTGCGTTTCTCCCGGCGTAATGACTGTGCCTGGAACTTCAATCGGCTCATTAATCTCTTCTTCCACAGGAGGAGGTACACTTCCAGCACTATTTACTGTAGCGCTAGGAGCAGACTCTCTGCCTGCAACATCCACTGCGGTTACATAGAAGGCAAAGTTGCCGCCTTGCGCTGCATATGCAGAGAATGATCTGGATTCACCAGTCAGGACAACCTGACCCTGGTTCTGGAATCCTCCACCGTTTACAGAACGGTACAGACGATAACCGACGACATCATTTTCAGGTGTGGCATTAAATGTAATGACTGCTCTGTCACCTGAGGTTGAGATGCGTACGTTGCCTGGTGCATCAGGAGCTTTGCCGTTATCTGTTCTTGGATCAATCTGTGTTGGCATGTCTGCATCAGCATCTTCAGGAAGATAATAAGCAAGTGACTCATGTCGACTCATACGTGAGAATGCATTTTGCAATTCTTTGATGAGATCCGAGATTGGTTTTTTACGCTTGATTACTGTTTTTTCCTTCAACATGTCCGAAGGTGTTCCGTCACGCGGAATATAGTTTACACCATTGTAAGTAATGTACCTGGCTTTGGCTACACCGTCATCGCTATCCTTCGGAACAAACTTGCTGTTGAAAATATCCGTAACAAATTTGTCAGTCATGGATGTTGGCAACTTGCCGCTGTATGCCGACACCGTGCGTGTTTCGATGCCAGATGGTTTTTTGAACGAATCCGTGACGAACAGATCTTTTTGCGTATCGATCACTTCGTTCAGGATTTTCGACCACAGTTGCTGCGCACGTTTTCTCTGTGATTTACTTTCCAGCGTATTCACCGGCTGTTTGTATCCAACCCACACGCCAAGTGTGACATCTGGTGTATAACCTTCAAACCAGACATCTGCGTAGTTTTGAGTGGAACCCGTTTTACCTACGATTGGTACACTCTTGGAATATTTGTAATTTTCACGTACTTTATCTGCCGTTCCTTCTGTAATAACGGTCCGCAGCATATCGGTCATCAGGTATGCTGTCTGCTCCGAGAAGGCTTGGACAGGTTCAGTATCGTGTTTATAAACAATGTTGCCTTTGGAATCTACGATTTTGCTAATCATGTAAGAATCGTTATATACACCATTATTGGCGATCGCACCATAGGCACTGGTTAATTCTTCAACGGTTACACCGTATTGGAGACCTCCGAGAACACCGGTCTGAGCCTGATAGTCTTCCTTCTGAATGGTGGTAATACCCAGTTTCTTGGCGAAGGTCCAAGCCTTCTCGATTCCTACTTCTTCATTAAACAACTTCAGAGCCGGTATATTAAGAGAATAATTCAGTGCTCTGCGGGCAGTGACCAGTCCCTGATACCGGTTATTGGCATTCTTGGCAATGTGGTAGCCGCTCGGACCATTTTTGAGAATGATCGGTGAGTCATCAATAATAGAAGCAGGTTGGACAAGACCTTCATCTAGCGCAGGAAGATAAGCGGCTATAGGTTTCATCGTTGAACCTGGCTGACGTATCATCTGCGTTGCGTAGTTCATCTGTTCATCCTGGAAATTCCGGCCCTCAATCATACCCAGAATAGCACCCGTTTTGTGATTAATCAGCATGGCAGCAGTTTGTTCTTTTCCTTTGACAGGATCATCTGCTGAGAAATTGCTGTCATCTTCCGCAATGGTACGCATCGTTTTGTAGATACTTTTGTTGATGGTCGTGTAGATACGATATCCACCTGTCCGCAGTTGCGTCTGAGCTTCCTCTAATAATGCACTGCTTTCCTTTTGAGGTGTGTCTGCATCCGTAGCTTTGTCTGTGTCTGTAGATTCATCTGTGTCGGAATTCAACTGTTTCATCAAAATCTGTGCAGCTTGTCGTTCCGTTTCCATCATAAGATATGGATAAGTGTTGTAAGCCTTGATGGTCTTCGGAGCGAGAGAGCTTTTGATATCAAAAGCAAGAGCTTTGTCATACTCGGACTGATTGATTTTGCCCAGTTCAAGCATACGACGCAGTACCAGATGCTGACGGTTGATTGCGCGGTCAAAATTCTCCTCTACAAAATCACCTTTACCGTTAAAAGCGGAGTAAGAGGAGGGGAGTTGTGGCAATCCAGCAAGATAAGCAGCTTGAGCGATGTTGATTTTATCCAGATCGTTAATATTGAACAATCCTTTGGCGGCCGCTTTGATTCCGTAAACGTTGTATCCGCTGGAACCATTACCAAAAGGAACTTTGTTCAGATAGGCTGTCATGATCTCGTCTTTGGTCAGGAAACGTTCGAGTCGGAGTGAGAGCAAAATTTCTTTCACTTTCCGATCTTCCGTGCGATCCAGATTCAAAAACACACGACGCGCCAATTGCTGAGTCAGTGTGCTACCGCCGGTTTGTACTGATTCTTTCAGCACTTTCTGTTTCACGGCACGTAGTGTTCCGCTCATGTCTACACCTTTATGTTCGTAAAAATGATTGTCTTCAATCGAAATGACAGCATCAATAACCTTCTGTGGGATCTGGTCCGTAGTGACCGGACGCCTGTCTTCTTCCGTACGTAATTGACCGATCGGACTGCCGTCGGCAAAGTAAGCAAAGCCTGTGATGGAGTTTTCGCTGACTTTTTGTTCAATCAGGGCCCTTGAACGGACAGGCTCGTCTTTCACAATGGAACTGACGTATCCCATCAAAGCACCGCCTACAAATAGTGCCCCCATAAATCCAAGGACAACCATCCATTTGACGAAACTTCCCAGTCTGCGGGCAAAGCTGCGTTTGCGTACAGGCTGTTCATCGGGCTTTTTCTTATTAACATCAACCATTCAGTGTCTTCCTCCTTTTAACAGCACTTATTATAGCATAAAAAGGCGGGTTTGCATGCCTGAGAAATACAAGTAATGGTCGAAATTTGCCATTCTGCCATGCATTATGCTATATATGATGCGATATTGAAGCACATTTCATGAGTTGTAAGCCAAAATAAGCAGGCCACCTCCATGCTGAGGTGCATAGGGTGGCCTGAATGATTTGTCGTTTTGGAGGTCTCCTACATTAGGTTTTGAAGCGTTGAATCAGTTCTAATAGTTCCTGGGTAAGATTAGCCAGTGAGGCAGATGCCGCCGTAATCTCTTCCATGGATGCGAGTTGTTCTTCAGAGGCAGAGGCAACACGAGTTGCATGATCTGCTGTCTCATGACCAATGGTTTTGAGTTGCGCTAACGTGGCATCAACCTGCTGTGATCCAGCTGACATCTGCTGCGCAATGACTGAGACATGCTCAATCTGCTCATTAACATCTGTAATCTGTGATGAAATGGAGAGGAATAGTTCACCACTCTCATTAATCACTTCCGCTATATGGCTTACCTCGGCGTTCCCCTGTTCCATATTTTCAACGAGAGAAAGGACCTCTTGCTGAACCCTATGAATCAACGCTGCAATCTGCGCTGCTGATGTTCTGGATTGTTCAGCCAGATTACGGATCTCGGAAGCAACAACACCAAAGCCACGCCCGTGTTCACCTGCTCGTGATGCTTCAATGGAAGCATTAAGGGCAAGAAGATTGGTTTGACGGCTAACTTCCGTGATCATGCCTGTAATATGACCAATCTCTTCAGAACGTTGACGGAAATTCTCCAGTGCGGTCATGGACGTCTGCACAGAAGAGGTGGCACTATCGACCATACGCATGGCGGACTGAATCTTATCGGTTCCGACAGTTGTTCGCTCAGCCACAGCTCGCGATGAATCCGATACATCGGAGGCGGCCTTTGCAATTCTTCCGATCCCTGCAGATATTTCATTCATGGAACGGGAGGACTTTTGCAGCTCCTGCACCTGTTTACCTGCTTTATCTGCAACTTCGACTCCTGTTAATGCAATCAGTTCGGCTGCTTTACCTGTTTCTTCGGCACCTGCGGTCAATTGTTGAGAAGTGGAGCCGACAGATAAAGCATGTTCGGATATAACCGAGATGGTATGTCGCAGTGTATCCATCATCTGATTCATATGACCCGCCATGACGCCAAATTCATCTTTGGATCGTACAGGTAACTTTTGTGTCAAATCCCCGCCAGCGAGCTGTCCAGCGACAATATTGACTTGATTCAACTGCCTTACAATGGAGACGATAGTGTAGGTAACCACACCTGCAAGCAGAAGTACTGCCAGTGCGGCAATCAGAATGGACCAATTCAAGCTGTCATAGAAAGGTTGAAGGATGTGGCTCTTTGGCAGCGCCGATACAAGGTACCAGTTTGAATCCGTTCCTTGTAACCTGGCAGGCTCGGCAATAAACAGTTCTTCCCCTACTTCAGGGTCTGTAGCGTAAAACTGGGACTCGCCAGACTGTATACGCTGAATGACTGTCTTCGTTTCAGATGGAATTACGGCTCCTTCATTAGCCAGTTCCGGTTTGGAGCCATGTGCAGCAATCTGTCCTTCACTAGTAATAAGCATGGCATAACCCTGATCCGGATTAAGTGATGCTATATTTTGCTGAAAACGATCAATGGTAAAGTCGGCCCCCACAATGCCCAGAAATTTTTTGTTTTCATCTAATAGAGGGAGGACAATCGAAACGAGCAGTGTTTCTTTTCCGCCAACCGTATAGGTAACAGGCTCGGACCAATAGATGGATTTGGTTTTCTTTGGCTGCTGATAGTAAGTACTAGTTTCACCGCTTCCCTCATAAGTCGGCATAGGCTCAAAATGCAGGGAGTTGCCATCACGTATAACGTATGGAACGAATCGACCCGTAGCATCATCATATTCTTTTTTGTTGATGTGCTCCGCATCGTTTCCATCAAAGGCATCAGGTTCCCAGCCCGTATAAAAGCCAAAAACTTTCTCGTCCTTTTTCAGATATTGTTCAAGAAGTCTGACGATTTCTTCACGGTTGAGTGATCCGTTCTGAGCAGCATCCAATAACGTGGTACTCATGGTGTCCAACGTGTTTTTGACCTGATTAATGTCAGTCATAAACTCATTCGTAGCCCGGTTTGCTGCCTGTCCAGCAACGGTTTCGCCGTACTGGAGGCTTTTGTCGTAAATGGATTTGGTATTAAATGCAATCAGGGCTCCAATACAACAGAGTAATACGATCCCGAGTAAAAGTCCAAGCTTAACAGCGAGCTTGCGATTGCGAAAAAAATGCATGTTTTAATCCCCCTCGATGTCATTCTTGTGATGTATATATGGATGTGTGCTTCTCCTGAAGGGAGTCTATATTTTATATCGTTATTTACGTTCCTATAATGAAGATAATTAAAAAAAAGCATAGAAAAACAGCTGCCGAGAAAATCTCGACAGCTGTTTGGATTGAAACTTTAATGTGATTGCAACGATTAACGGTTGTAGAACTCGACGATTTGTTTTTCATCGATGTCTTGGGACAATTCAGCACGCTCAGGCAAGCGGATGAATTTACCTTCTACAGCTGCTTCGTTGTATTCAACGTATGCTGGAAGATGCGAACGACCTTCCAAAGCTTCTTTAACGGAAGAAAGAGCGCGGCTCTTCTCACGCAAGCCGATTACATCGCCAGTGCTTACTTGGTAAGAAGCGATATCGACTTTTTTGCCGTTTACAGTTACGTGACCGTGTGCTACCAACTGACGCGCTCCAGCGCGGGAGTTAGCAAACCCAAGGCGGTAAACGAGGTTGTCAAGGCGGCACTCAAGCAAGAACATGAAGTTCTCACCGGCAATACCTTGCATTTTTTGAGCTTTAGAGAACAGTGTGCGGAATTGTTTCTCGCCCAAACCGTACATGTGGCGCAATTTTTGTTTTTCTTGCAATTGCATACCGTAGTTGCTCATTTTTCTGCGTTGGTTAGCTCCGTGCTGACCTGGAGGGAAAGGGCGTTTCAATTCTTTGCCTGTTCCGCTAAGGGAAATGCCGAGGCGACGGCTCAATTTAAATTTAGGACCAGTGTAACGTGCCATGTTTAAAGTAGCTCCTTTTTAGTTAAAGTTCATATTAGGGCTCTGTTTGCGCTCCAATTTGTTGATGCGGGCTTGGCCTCGCATAGAACGATCAGGAAAGTTCAGCCGCTGTCCTGAAAGCAACAAAAAGAATGAGGGTGACACAACCGGTAATGCCCAAATTTAAAGACCCATTAGTAGTCTTCATCAACAATTTATATTACAGTTTAAGAGAAACAAAGTCAAGCGTAGAATAAAAGCAAAAAAACGTCTAAATTTGTCGATAGGTCATTGGGCCTAAAATAATGGGACAATTTTCTGAAATATGGATGCAAAAAAGCTTTAAACAGAGTAAAATAGATTGTATCTTAACTTTAAATCATCTTTATGTAACAAGGTTATCGCAACAAATTTGCAGGTTTGCGATAACGTCTGCAGATTAATGCATCCTTGTGGATGCAAAAACGGTGCAAAGGAGCGCCTGACATGTTAGAACATCTAAGAAGTTTACCTGCCAGCTTGAATTCACGAAGTTCGGGCGATTCCGCATCTTTTGCCGCTCCTCGTTCTCATGAAGAGCATGTGTTGTGGATGCAAAAAATGGATATCACACCTTTTGATTTTTCATATTTGGGCAGCTTGCTAGAGCAGGCATACAGTGACTGGAACTCCAGAGTGGGTTCAAGGCTGGCCAGAACATCAACCTTTTACAGCGTGTGGAACACGGAAGGTGATTGCATAGGATACGATAGCGATCATGAAGCTGATCCGGGCGTAAATGCACGCAGGCTGGTATTGGAATGTTTGGATAAGAGACAGGTCCTGTCCCTTAAAGGGACAAGCGAACACGGAGAATATCTTATAATAACACATCCCTTATTCTCCAGAACAAACAAGGATATGTTTGCCGTATTCACTGCTGTGATCTATGAATCCAATGGATATGAAACGTCTGAAGCTGTGGTTCAATCTGAGGCATTGCATTATCGCACCTGCTTTTACCGAAGATTTGAATACATATTTATGACGGACCTGTTACATGCTCATGAACAAACAGCCCGTGAGGAACACCGGAGGTCCATCCTCTTTCAGATTGTTCAGCGAATGCATGACAAAATGGATGTCGAGGCTATATTGGATGAGGTATTTGACAGTATGGACTACTTGTACCCGGCGACTTATATCAAATTGTATATGTCTCAGGATCAGAGCAACTCTGATCCACGGATTAAACCGTTGCTTGTCCAGGAGCGAGGAGAAGATATTTGTGTGCGTTCATTTATGGAAGGTAAGCTGATCGTTGCTCGCTCACATGATGCAGAGAACCGTATTGTAGATGTAGGGATTCCGCTGAAAGGCAAACAAGGCATATACGGTGTGTTCCATATCGAAATGAATGAAGAGATTATGGAAGAATCGGACTTGCAATTGATTACGATGATGGTAGACACTGCAGGAACGGCCTTTGAGAACGCCAAGTTGCATGAACAATCCAATATGTTAATTCAGGAACTTCGTTTAATTAATGATCTTACACAGCGGTTGAACAAAAGCCTGCATCTTTCGGAGATTTATCAACTATCCGAGCAAGAGTTAAAGGAAATATTCCAGGCCGAAACGTGTTGCATTCTTCAACTCAATGACAGTACAAATGACTTCGAAGTCATGTCTTCTAACGTGAAAGATGTTTTTCACCAATCCTTTTCTGTAGACTACGGTATCGCAGGCTTGGTGTACCGAACAGAGGAACCGCTTATTATAGTCAATTATGCGCAATATGATAAAGTGTCCTCCTTTTTCATGGAAGATACGGGATCCATGTCACTGATTGCATCACCGATCAGAGTTAATGGTGAAGTGAAGGGTGCCATTTTGCTTGGACACAGTAGAGAGCACTACTTTTCATATGATAACTATCGGCTCTTGCAGATGTTATCCATTCATATCGGGCTTGCCCTGTCGAATGCAACATTGCATGCCGAGGTTCGGCGCTTGGCTAATCTGGATATGTTGACAGGTCTGTACGTAAGGCATTATCTGGATAGTGTTATCCACGAGCGACAGGCTCATGAATTCTGTGGCTCCCTCATTGTGGTGGATATTGATCAGTTCAAACAGGTGAATGATACATTCGGACACCAGACGGGGGATCAAGTATTGAAACAAGTGAGTGAGATCGTCACCAGCTCTGTTCGCCCGGAAGATGTCTGCGCCAGATGGGGTGGAGAAGAACTGGCGATCTACATGCCACAGGTGAGTGTAAGGCAGGCGCTGGACTATGCGGAAGTGATTCGAAAGAGAGTTGCAGAAGAGACCAGACCGCTCGTCACGGTATCCAGTGGCATCGCAGAGTGGAATTGGATGGATGAAAAGGTCAGTGTAGAGTCCTTGTTTTATCGGGCTGATATGGCTTTGTACAGCGCGAAGAATGGTGGTCGGAACAGAATCGTTGTAGAGGAACAGGATGTAACGCGTTAAGAGAGAACAATTCCAATTGCGGAGTCGTTCTCTTTTTTTCGTCGGAGATCAAGTTGTGTATAGAAGGAAGTATAAGCGTATACGGGCGGGGCAATCTATGGAGAAAGTTCATGGAAGGGTGAAGATAGATATGCTTAACCGCCATTCGGTACGTACATTGTGGTTATTTGTGAGCATCGTGATTATTGGTGTTCCGGGTTGTGGATTCATCCAGCGAGATCGAACGCCCGAAGAGGTTTTTTCCCTGGCTTTATCGGGGATAGCGGGAAAAGAAAAATTGAGTTTTGAAGGAGAGGCAGGGCTTCGACGGGAGAACAGCGGGCTGTTCGAGAATCAGTTCAAATTTGAAGGCAAGCTGGAGAATCATGATCGTCTGACCCTTCAGACCCGATTACCTGGAGAAGTGACCGCTGTGGGCACAGGCATTCAAACAACTGCCGTAAAAAATAATGGACAGCCCAGTGGGTTTAGCGCCTCTTTCGAGCGGAAACAAGGGCAATGGATGGCATTGTCCGCGCAGCATGAGCCGCTGCGAGGGTCTCTTTCTCGTTTTAATCCAATTGCCCAAATGGAGAAGATCGATAAGATGAACAAAACTATTCAATCCGAGTATGGGGATGGTCGTCGAACCAGAACATTACGGATTGAACTTGCACCGGAAGACGCCAAATCATGGGCTGTAGCCCAGCTAAACGACGAGATGAACGCCATTCGGGCAGAATATATGCATAAGGCAGCTACGGTGAAAGGGGCGCGTAAGGAGAAGCTTGAGAAGGATCTGGAGAAAGTTTGGAAACAGGGTGAAACAACGATGCAACAGATGATGAAACAAGCGAGCGTGCAGACGGTATATCATCTCACGGTAGATCGGAAGAGCAGTCTGCCTCTTCGCTTATCCTCTGAAAGTCAGATGAGTTACACGGACAACAACCGTAAAAGTAACAAAGAAGCCCTTGTCACCGATGTAAACTTCAAGTCATATCAATAAACGAAGTGAGGGACTGCCTGCTGACGGGATGACTGTTCGCGTGCTACAATAGTATCGTAATTTACCGTTGTTCAATTTAAGTATGGCAGATGACAGGAGGATTTTACCAAGATGAAAGACCCAAGAATTCAAAAGCTTGCAGCAAACCTGGTGGGCTATTCAGTAGATGTACAGCCTGGTGAAAATGTATTGGTTGAGATGATTGGATCGGAACGTGATCTGATTAACGCCATTATTGAAGAGGTAGGCAAAAAAGGTGGTAACGTCTTTGTACAGTTGACTGATAAAACCGTACAGCGTGCGATGCTGAAAAATGCCACAGAAGAAATGTTGAAAACATGGGCAGAGATTGATCTGAACCGGATGAAACAGATGGATTGTTATATCGGTATTCGTGCGGGAGAAAATGTGAATGATCTGTCCGATGTGCCGGAAGAAAAAATGAAAATGTACAATTCATTATACTCCCACCCGGTACATAGTGAACAACGTGTCAAACATACAAAATGGGTTGTACTTCGTTACCCTAACGCAAGTATGGCGCAACTCGCCAATACGAGTACAGAAGCGTTCGAAGATTTCTACTTCGACGTATGTAACCTGGATTACGCCAAAATGGACAAAGCGCAGGACTCGCTCGCTAACCTGATGAAGCGGACGGACAAAGTTCGTATCACCGGACCAGGAACAGAGCTGAGCTTCTCCATTAAAGATATCGGTGCAGAGAAATGTTCTGGCCAAAAAAATATCCCGGATGGCGAAGTGTACAGTGCCCCTGTGCGTAATTCCGTGAACGGAACGATTAGTTATAACTCGCCAACGCTGTATAACGGAGTGACATTTGAAAATATCAAATTCACGTTCGAGAATGGAAAAATCATTGAAGCGACAAGCAACGATACAGATCGTTTGAATGAAATCCTGAATTCGGATGAGGGTGCTCGTCATATCGGTGAGTTTGCGATTGGATTTAACCCGCATATTCTTCATCCGATGAAAGATATCCTGTTCGATGAAAAAATCGCAGGCAGCTTGCACTTTACACCGGGTCAGGCATACGAAGAAACGGATAATGGCAACCGCTCGTCCATCCACTGGGATCTGGTGTTGATCCAGCGTCCGGATTATGGCGGCGGGGAGATTTATTTTGACGATGTGCTGATTCGTAAAGACGGTATTTTTGTTATTCCTGAGCTGGAATGCCTGAATCCGGACCGTTTGAAATAGGAACAGGATTTTGCTGTTGCTAGGAAAGCGGATTCACGGTATCATGTAGTGGTAATTAATAGATGATACCAATAGTAAAAAGACGGAGGGATTCCTATGTCGAGTAATAACGCGGCTGTAGTGGAAATTGCTCAAACAGCAGGCAAGTTTACTTCTTCAATCGTGCTTCATTCGGAGAACAAGTATATCGATGTGAAAAGTATTCTCGGATTGTTTACAACGCTAATCAGCACGCACAGCTATGAACTGCATGTTCATGGTCCAGATGCAGTTGAAGCGAAAGCAGCCATGTCAGAAGTATTTGCCAAGCATGGACTGAATGTAAGCATCGCATCTGAGTAATAGCTCTCAAGAAGCACCTTTGCCTTTTTAGGCAGGGGTGTTTTTTGGCATGGAATGATCTGAATACTCGTCTGGACGTGACTGGAACAGGTGGATTATGCTTCAACAGAAGGCTTAACTTTGCGGGCTTATTTTGGTCAGGTTCTTGTATTAGCTCTTCATTTCGTCTAATATTAGAGGTAGAACGTCTTTACGCGATTTTTGGGACATAGGGGGGAAAAATGCATGACTTCATCTGATCTGCAGGACCAGCTGAATTTGAAAGCGATCAGTCTTCTTCAAGAAGATGCAGATAAAATACAGAAGCTTATTGAAGTACAGATGGAGAATCTGGCTACCCGCTACTGCCCTCTCTATGAGGAAGTATTGGATACACAGATGTATGGGTTCTCCAAGGAAGTTGATTTTGCTGTTCGTGCAGGGCTCCTTCCAGAAGGTGCAGGTAAGCAGCTGGTTAGCGCGCTTGAGCGGAATTTGGCAATTCTATATGAAGCCTTGAACAAGAAGAATGAGCAATAGCCTGCAGATGCGCGGGTCAGAATAGAAGGCATGCAGGCGTTTATGCATGCTTTTTTTGTGCGTCTGAACGGGATGGGGATGCAAGCCAGCCGGAAGGCGTATACAAGCAAAGAGACAGCAACGAAGATAAATTCGGGCTGCCTCTGTGGCTTGTTTATTTTTAACGATGGCTACGTGAGGGCCTGCTTACACCAGGAAAAAGGATACACCGAGTATGATATATACCACGAGCAGGAGTAAACCTTCGTACCAATTCGTTGAACCATCTTGGGTAATGGACTTTGCAATAAATACGGATACGCCGATGGCGACCAGTTCAATCGTTGTAAATACGATATCCATGGTTCTGCCTGTGAAGTAGCTGACAAAAATCAGTACAGGAGCAACGAAGAGCGCGATCTGCAGGCTGCTGCCAACCGCAATCTCGACGGCTGCTCCGATTTTATTTTTCATGGCAAGCATGATGGCTGCACTGTGTTCGGCCGCATTACCGATGATGGCCACAAGGAATGCACCGACAAACAGCTCGCTAAGTCCAAATTCCGAAGTGAAGACTTCGAGCGTGCCCACCAGCCATTCACTGACAAAGGCAACCATGACCGTTGCGAGCACCAGGTAGAGAATAGATTTTTTCTTGGACCATGCCGGAGCATGCTCGTGGGGTAGCTCTTCATCGCGATCCTCAGTAACGTCTGCAAGGTAGTTCTTATGCGTCACCATGGAGAATAGCAACCAAGCAATATACGCGAGAATGAGCAATCCGGCTACAATGAGACTAAGGGTATTCGTGTCTTTCTGTGTAATGGAATGTGTATTAAGAAAGACTGCCGGGATAAACAGGGCAATGATGGCAACAATCATCAGGGAACCATTCAGACCTGCAAGTGAGACATTATAATTCTGAATTTTGAACTTGAGTCCTCCGGCAAAAATACTTAACCCAAGCACTAACAGCAGATTTCCGATAATGGAACCTGTCAGGCTTGCTTTGACCATGTCGAACAGTCCCTCTTTCACGAGGAAAATGGCGATGATCAATTCGGCTGCATTGCCGAAGGTTGCATTCAAGAATCCACCCAGCCGCTGTCCGGCGTAGTGGGCCACATTTTCGGTGGCTTTGCCTAAAAAACCGGCCACAAAAATAACCGAAATGGCTGATATCACGAACTGTAGAATCGAATCCCATTTCAAGTAGTGGGCGATGGCACTGAGTGCAAAGAAAGCAATCAGCAAAATGGATGAAATCCGGTTTCTCACAACAAACACCTCGGTTATAAATTATTTTGTTTTAAATTACACTGTAAATCGCTTATGAGATTATTTTCATATTTCAATATAACCAAATGGTGGTAGGTTGTAAACGCATCTTTTTGAGTTTAATTTGCTTTTTGGGGTGGAAAGGATTTAAAATACGAGTAACGAAGTGAAGGAGGATGTGGCATGGCAGAACAACTTCAACTGGAGAGCGGAAACATCCGGATTGCCGATGACGTGGTTGCAAAAATTGCCGGAATGGCTGCAATGGAAACACCCGGAATTGCCGCAATGTCTGGAGGTTTGTCAGAGGGCTGGGCGAAGCGACTCAGCGGTAAAAACGTACAGAAAGGCGTGAGCGTTGAGGTCGGCCAGCTGGAAGCAGCCATTGACCTGCGCATCATCGTCCTGTACGAAACCCCGATTCATGAAGTTTCCCGTATGCTTCAGCAGAATGTAAGAGAAGCGGTAGAGACCATGACCGGATTACGCGTGGTTGAAGTCAATGTAAAGGTAGAAGGCGTATCTTTCAAAGGCGACGATCTGTAGAAATCGCAATCCGTAATGGAGGACAGAGTCATATTGACCTGTTCTTCATCTTGATAGACAGAATAGTACCGAGTACACAGAAAAAGGCTGCGCATCCATTAGGTGCACAGCCTTTTTTGTGTTGTTCTTTATCGAATCCGACGGATGGACTCCCGTGAACGAAGAGCAGGAGAGGTACGAGTCTGTGTCTGTACAGTTACGGACTTCGTTTTCTCTTCCTTGATCACGTCCAGATTGTTGGTGCGTGAGATACTGAGCAGAATGCCCATGGCAACCATCATCACAAAGAGTGAGGTACCCCCGTAACTGATAAACGGAAGCGTGACCCCCGTCACCGGAATGGTCTGAGTTACACCACCGATGTTGATAAATGCCTGAATCGCGATTAGTCCCATGATACCTATGCCGACCAATGTTCCGAATGGATCGGGACAGCGGAGAGAGACAATAATTCCGCGCCAGATGAAGTACAGGTAAACAAGCAGGAATAATGCACTTCCTATGAATCCAAGTTCTTCCCCAATTACGGAGAAAATAAAGTCATTATAAGCATTTGGCAAATAGTGCAGCTTCATCGTACCTTGTCCAATCCCGGAACCTGTCATACCGCCATCACCAATGGCAACAAGGGAACGGTAGAGGTTAAGACTTCCGCCATTAATATCGGATAATGGATTCAGGAAAGCTTGAATACGTCCGATCTTGTAGTTCTGCTCCGCAGTGACTGCTGTTGTAGCAGTTGTTGTGTCGGAAGGAGACATGGAAGAAAACAGAGAATTTGCTCCAAACGCCAGTGCCCCACCGAGTACAACCAGGAGAATGGAACCTAGGATATGTTTCATACTGGCTCCACCGGCATAGATCAAGAGACCACAGGTGGACACCAGGATGAAGGTGGTACCGAAGTCTGGTTGCAGCATAATCAGTCCTGCGATGAATCCAACGATGAACAGGACGGGAAAATACCCTGTCTTGAAAACTCTAAATTTCTCGCCTTTTTTGGTAATTAGAGCAGAGAGGTACAGAATAATAGCAATTTTGGCAAACTCGGCAGGCTGAAGACTGAAGCCGACAATTTCAATCCAGCTTCGGGCACCGTTTACCTTCTTACCTGCGACCAACACAATGAGAAGCAGTACCGTAGTGAACAGAAAAAAGGGTGCATAGAGCTTTTTGTACTTGTTGAAGCGGATATTCATGGCAAAAAACATGCCAAATAGACCGATAATCGCCCACATAAGTTGTTTTTTCGTGAAGTAAAGGGCATCATTGTTAAATTTATCGCTTGCGATTGCAATGCTGGAACTGGAGCTGAATACCATCACCAGTCCAAAGCCCACCAACAATAAAGTGAGGATTAGCAGTTGAAAATCCGGCGTGCCTCTCTTCGTTTTCGTTTGGGCCGTTTGTTGTTTCATCGTTTGGCCCAGCCTATGCTTCCAGCAGTTCTTTGAGCTGCTGTAATTTTTGGGCTGCCAGCTTCACGACTGGTTGCGGAACGGAAGAGTCATAATCCAGGCCGTGAGGGAAAGTGGCTTTGCCAAGGTATACTGCTTCAACAGCAAGAACGGTATCCGGTTTTTCCAATTTGCCTTCCACAGCGCGGGTATTAATGCGTACAAAGTATTCTGAGTTGGTTTGTTCATCTTCAATTTTGTAGTCATATGTAGCACGGTAATATTCCCATTGCCACCGGACAAATCCGACTTTCTCGGCGCTCTCATCCAGGTATGCCAAGTCGCTCTTCAAGCCATCCAAGCCTGTATTCTCAAAAATCATAAGCGTTTGATCCTCCTCATAAGCTTCCGAGTATAATTTCTCGAGTATTTCTCTAGTTCATGATAGTATGTTTCCCCTTCCCGTGCAAGCTTTCCGAAGGCGTTTCGTATCGGTTTTCTTCCAATTCTGCTACAATATACAGCAATAGGTTTGAAGAGGAAGGTTCGGGCTTGATATAAGTCCCGTTCAAGATTGAAAGGGTGGAGAGAAATGACTAATAATATATGGTGGGAAGATCTGCAGATCCACATGGTGGAATGGCGGCGTCACCTTCATCGCAATCCAGAGGTTTCCTTTCATGAGGAGAAGACATCCTCTTTTGTAGCGGATATGTTGGAGAGTTTTGGCGTGGAAGTGAGGCGTCATGTTGGTGGTCACGGGGTCATCGGTACCCTTCGTGGGGACAAGCCGGGTCCTGTCGTCATGCTGCGAGCTGATATGGACGCACTTCCAATTCAGGATGAGAAGAATATCGAGTATGCATCACAACAAGCAGGAGCGATGCATGCATGTGGCCACGATGGTCATATCTCAATCTTGCTCGGTACGGCATTGTATTTCAGCCGTCACAAGCAGGAGATCCAAGGCGAGATTCGCTTTTTGTTCCAGCCAGCAGAAGAGCTGCTTCCGGGCGGTGCAGTCCAGGTCATTGCGGATGGTGCGCTTGAAGGCGTGGATGTCATATATGGCATTCATCTGTGGACCCCGCTGCCTGTAGGTGTTGTTGCCAGCAAAGCAGGACCGATGATGGCTGCGGCGGACGATTTTTACATTGAGATCAAAGGCAAAGGTGGACATGGCGGGATGCCACAATCCACGATAGATAGTCTCATCGTGGGTTCTGCGCTTGTGATGCAGCTTCAGACCGTTGTCAGTCGTTCGGTTGATCCATTGCAACCGGCAGTGCTGACCATTGGTACAATGCAGGCGGGCTCGGCTCAGAATGTAATTGCAGAGCAATGCAAAATGAGCGGTACGGTAAGAACGTTTGATGAAGAGACCCGAAACGGGATGAAAGAGCGCGTGCTTACCATGGTAGCCCAGACAGGGGCAGCTTATGGGGCAGAGACGCAAGTGAAATATATTATGGGATATCCGCCTGTGGTGAACGATGAACAGGAGACAGCGCGTTTCTTCAGAGAAGCTACAGAATTATTTGGGGCAGAACGAGTGCAAGCATCCCCCATGCTGATGCCAGCGGAAGATTTTGCGTATTATCTGCAGAAGGTGCCAGGGTGCTTTATGTTTGTTGGAGCAGGCAACCCGGATAAAAATGCGATCTATCCGCATCATCATCCGATGTTTGATTTTGATGAAGACGCGATGCAGACTGCCGTGAGATTATTTATCGCCATGGCCAAGGGTTACACAGCCGAATGACTTTATAGCTAGTTGGGCATCCTGTTCATACCGAGGTATGGGCAGGATGTTTTTTTGTGGATTTTTATAGATGTTGTTCAAAAAGTCCATCTTCTCGGTACTGAAAACCAGACTTTTTGAACTCGCAATTATACAGGTTCATTTTCGGAACTGCCGGAACTGGACTTTTTTGTGATAGGAGGAAGGCTCCAAATGGAAGGAACAGAACATATGGTAAGGACAGATGCTTGTATCGTTCAGCGAGATTTTACAGTTTTGCTGGAAGTTGGCCACCCCGGATTCGAAAGAGCAAGAGAGCAGCTTGGGATGTATTCAGAACTGGTTAAGACACCAGCAGCGTTTCATACTTACCGAATCACTCCGTTATCGCTCTGGAATGCGGCTGCGCTGGGATGGAATGCAGATCAAGTCATCGCAAGTCTGGAGCTGGTATCCCGCTGGAACGTGCCTGCTGCACTGATACAGGATGTTCGGAGAATCATGGATCAGTATGGCAAATTAAAGCTGCATTCCGAAGCAGATCACACCAGAATGCGTCTTTATAGTGAGGATGAGCGGTTGCTGGATGAATTAAGTGGATTGAAAACGATAGCTGCCTTTCGGATGGAACGCAAGGACGCTCATGAACTTCTGCTCCCAGGAGAACAGCGAGGGTTATTAAAAAGGGAATTAACACGATTGGGTTACCCTGTGCTTGATTACGTGGGGTATCGGGAGGGAACCAAACTTTCATTTGATTGGCGGTCTAATGATCCAGGGGACCACTCTGAGCGATTTGCGCTGCGTTCTTACCAGAGAGAGGCTGTGGATGCATTCGAAGGCAGTGAGGGCATGGGAGGAAGCGGTTTGCTCGTACTTCCTTGCGGAGCAGGCAAAACGGTCATTGGCATGGCCGTGCTGGAGCGGCTCCAATGTGAATGCCTTATTTTGACGTCCAATACAACGTCTGTGCGACAGTGGATTCAGGAAATTCAAGACAAAACCACGATTACCAGTGAACAGATTGGTGAGTATTCAGGTCAGAAAAAACAGGTGAAACCTGTGACAGTAGCTACATATCAGATTCTGACACACCGGAAATCAAAGGATGCTGATTTTACTCATATCAAACTGCTCAGTGAGCGGCAATGGGGGCTGATCATATATGATGAAGTACATTTGCTGCCAGCACCAGTGTTTCGTGCAACTGCGGATATTCAAGCTACGCGAAGACTGGGATTAACGGCTACATTGGTTCGAGAGGATGGCTGTGAACAGGATGTTTTCTCGCTGATTGGTCCGAAGCTCTATGATATGCCGTGGAAACAACTGGAGCAGCAAGGGTGGATTGCTGATGTACAATGCCAGGAGATACGTATCCCATTTTCCCCGGAACTAAGATCGAATTATCTGCAAGCCGAGGTTAAGCACCAATTTCGATTGGCTGCCGAGAATCCGGCGAAGGTACGTGTAGTCAAGCGTTTGCTTGAACGTCATCGGGATTTGCCTGCACTTGTGATTGGACAATATCTGGATCAACTCGAGTTGATTGCCCGGGAAATTGAAGCACCTCTAATCTCGGGGACCATGTCACAGCAAGAGCGAATCAAGTGGTTTGCTGCTTTTCGACGAGGAGAGATTAAAACGATTGTGGTATCCAAGGTTGCCAATTTTGCTGTGGATCTGCCCGATGCTGCTGTTGCACTTGAGATATCCGGGAGTTTCGGGTCAAGGCAGGAAGAGGCACAGCGTTTGGGGAGAATTCTGAGACCGAAAGCTGGAGAAAATAAAGCATATTTCTATGCGCTGGTATCAGAGGATAGTAAGGAACAGGAGTTTGCATTAAACCGTCAGATGTTCTTGGTGGAGCAGGGATATGAATATGCCATCGTTCATGAGAACGAATAGTCCATTTATACTCGCGAAAAGAGGAGGATTGGGATATGTCTTCATTTGAACCAATAGATGAGCCTGTGGTACTGAACCTTGATTCATGGTCAAAGCTTGCTTTGGTGGGACAAAAAGTGCTTGGTGCAATTTTTCACAAACATGCGGGTCAGCCTTTTTCCTCCCTCCTGCCGCGAGAACAGTGGGCCATTGAAGGACTAAGTGTGGCAGAAGCCAAATCTTCATTCGCCAACCTTAGGAAGCAAAGATGGATTGAATCTGTATATAAGAGTTGGGGGGAGCGATTATTCTATATTCCTGCTTCGCTGATGGAGACGTTGACGATTGCTTACGCACAAAGAGTGGGTATAACCGTTGAAAAGATGGCACAGCATGCTCATGTACTTCAGGAAGGAAAGCCGGATCTCGCTGCAGAGTTGATTCATCTGATCGCTTGGATCGGAAGAGAAGGACTTCCTTTGACAGGTAAAGGTACGATACATAAGAGAACGGTTCAAAAATTAAGTGCAATAACAGTACTATCCGCTACAGACTTTGATGGTTTGGGCATCCAATATGAACATTCGGATTTGTATCCGACCCACGTAGCTATTCTTCTCGATCTACTGCTCAGTCTGAATCTCATTCAAAAGTCAGATGGCCGAATTCAGATTGTAGATCATCGATTACAAAAATGGTTGAAGCTCTCGTGGAGACAGATGCATCGGGAAATATATCAAGCGTGTATGGAAAGATACGGAGAAGCTGAACCCGCGTTGCAGCATTTCCGTTATCAATTGGCATTGTTTGCTCCAGAAAAAAACATATGGTGCCATATAGAGAATTCGGAATTGAAACCACGGGTCAGGGGCTGGCTTTGCGCACTAGCTTGCTGGGGTTATGGTGAAGTAGGAGAAGATCAGTCGGGAGAGCTGGCATTTCGCTGGCTGATCGAACCGCAGAGCCTGTTAAATCGGGAAAAAGAGATGGTAAGTGAGACGGAGCCGTCTGGATTTTACATGCAGCCTGATTTTGAAATGTTGGTGCCGCCGGAAGCAGGGCCTGATGTGATCTGGATGCTGGAGCAATACGCAGAACGGGTGACACGTGATCGAATGTCGATCTACCGTTTGACAAGAGAACGATTCATTTCGGCCATAGCCAGAGGGTATGGATTACATGAAGTGATGGAGTTTCTGGATCAATATGCTCTGACAGGTATACCGGAGAATGTACGGATTGCGTTAGCAGATTGGGGCAAGGAGACCGATGCTGCACTGTTGACTGTAAATCGGAGTATGAAGGTAATGGAGGCAAGTACAGGCTCCGCAGATGATCCGAAGTTATTAGAAAAAGATGTGTTGAGCGATGTATATTCTTCTTTCTACACACCGGATAATCAAGGTCTGGTTGATGTCCCTGCATTTCTGCATGGGTTGGAGCGTGATCATTCTGTCATTGAGAAGAAGTTCTCTCTGTTGGGATTTGAAGAGATACCGGAGACCTGGTACAGGGAGTGGCGTCGATATCATAGTTCAACCGCACGACAGATTGCTACCAAAGCCATTGAGTGGCAGACTAAGCTGGGGATACAACAGGAGAATCGTACGCAATACCTCATTCCACATCAGGTAGAGGGTCATGAACAATGGACTTTAAGCGGTTGGTGCATGCTGGATTCAAATGAACATACATCAGAGACGGAATGGCGTACATTCTCCCCGTCAGAGTGGGATACAATGCGTCTTATCCTGCCAGATGATGTCATAACCTGACTATTTCACGTAAATATCAGGTTGAAAGACGAATTTTCGAGTTCCCCCTATTTCTAATTGCAGGAAAAACTCTTCTTAACTATTCATGGATATGCTATGATGAGGTAGTCTACGTTAAGTAGAACTTTATATATAGATAGGATGAATATTTCATGAGCGTAGCGGAAATGAACACGGTCGATATGGCCCAAGTGTTAACGGGCGCATATGAATTGGGCGACATGATTAACCAATCTGCCGAAGTATCGGATTATTTATATTGGAAGCAGCAAGTCGAGACTACCCCTGAGATTCAGATGGGGATTCGGAAGCTGAATGCCAAGAAGGAATTGTTTGAAGAAACACAGCGTTTCGGTCATTTTCACCCGGATTATCATGCAGCAAAAGACCAGGTGAAGGCTCTGGAACAGGAGTTGGAAAATTTCGAGGCGGTAATCCGCTTCAAACAGGCAGAGAAGTCCCTGGATGATATGTTATTCCAGATGTCAGAGACCATTGCATTCGCAGTGTCAACAACCATTAAAGTACCGAGCAATGACCCGAATCCGAAGGGCGGCTGCGGTAGTGGCGGCAAGTGTGGTTGCAGTTAAGTAATCATTATAGAAGGGCGGGGAACGATGATGTTTGCGGAAAGGACAGGATTCATTATTTGGGTCAGTGATTTGAAGGCTGCCCGTAATCTCGAAAAATATGGCACCGTGCATTATATCTCCCGCCGTATGCATTATGTAGTCATGTATGTTAATGCAGAACGGGCTGATGATACGATGAAAAATGTGAAGCGACTTTCCTATGTGCGCAAGATCGAACGCTCGTATCGTAATGAGATCAAAACCGAGTATGCCAGCAAAACGATGGACAAAACGAGCTTTTACGGAATATAGACGAGAAACTGGAGGGACCCTTTGGGGTCGCTCTTTTCTTGAATTATGCACAAATTGGCTATTGTGAAAAAAAGTTAAACTTACGCCTTGAGGTTGCGGGACTAATGTTGTAATATATTTGGTAATAAATAGATAGAAAGTCCTATCTGGTGGAGAGTGATTCCCATGCGTGATAAGGTGATGCAACGTTGGAGCACCTACGAGCCGTTTTTCGTGGCTCTTGGAGACAAGAAAGTGGCCGACATCGTCATTACCCATCATGCCAAGATGCGGTATGCAGACCGTATTGAGCCTGCACGTAGTGATGATGACCATATTGCGGCGTGGTTATGGGAGTGTCTGAAGCAGGACCGTATAACACCATACTACCGTAATGAACAGGACGTCTACCTGATTGATGAGGATCTGGTGGTGGTCGCCGAATTTTCCGAACTTGAAGGAGAATATGATATTGCGGGCAACCCGCTGCACAAAATGATTGTGGTTACGTTTCTGGGACGTATGTCGGAGACTATTGAGTTGAGGGACCTGAAATCATATTATTCATGGTTAAGACATTCAAGAAGAATGACGTTGGTCAAAAATAGCCGCAAGCATAAGTAAGCCTGAGTAGATTCAATATGTTGAAATCATAGATTCAAGTATTATCGCATGCAGACAAGCTGCATGCTTTTTTTGTTGCCAAGCGGGAAATCGGCTACAATGTAGAGAGTGTAATCGAAGAGGGGCGAAGATATGAATTTTCACCAATTGCATATTTTTTATACGGTAGCAGAGAAGGGGAGTTTCTCGGCTGCTGCACAAGCATTACATATGACTCAACCGGCAGTAACGATGCAGATTCAATCATTGGAGGATTATTTTGGCACCAAGTTACTGCATCGTTCCACCAAAAAAATAGAATTATCCGAGGCGGGTCGGACTTTATTACCTCATGCGAAACGGAGTGTAGAGCTGGTCAGACAGACGGACGAAGCGATGTCGGCGTTTACCCAGATGTTACAGGGCAGACTCCAGCTGGGAGCCAGTTTAACGATCGGGGAATATGTGCTTCCGCGTATGCTCGGACCATTTGCACTTCAATATCCGGATATTTCAATCGTCATGAAAGTGATGAATACAACGCAAATTATGGATGATATATTAAAGCACCAGCTTAATTTTGGTCTGATTGAAGCGCCAGTGCACCATCCGGACATGATTGTAGAGCCTGTCATGCAGGACGAGCTGAAACTGATTGTACCTGCCGGGCATGATTTGGCTAAGCGCAGCAAAGTGAATATTGAGGATGTCATGAATTATCCTTTTGTGCTGCGTGAGAAGGGCTCGGGTACTCGTCAGGTGATGGAAGACCAATTGCAAAAGAAAAAGATTGATCCACAGGATATGAATGTTGTAATGGAACTTGGCAGTACAGGAGCGGTAAAATCAGCCGTGGAGGCAGGGGTAGGTATTACGATGTTATCTCCTTCTTCGGTGCAGCATGAACTGGCTCTGGGACTCGTTCATATTGTGGATATCCGCGGACTCGAATTCAAAAGGCAGTTCTATGCCATCCATCTAAAATCGTCCTTGTTGCCCCTGTCAGCAGTCGCTTTCCTGAATTATCTGCGTCAGCAGGAGCAGCACGAGTCGGTACATAAGACGGGAAAGGCATAATAGTTGGCAACATCAATGATAGATAAGATTGAATCATAATCAATTTTACACAAAGGAGCTGTTGTTCATGAATCAGCGCCAAGGACGCTGTGATCTTCATACGCATAGTCAGGCTTCCGATGGAATGCAGTCACCTGCTGATAATGTGAAGCTTGCCAAACAAAAAGGGCTATCTGCCGTTGCCCTAACAGACCATGATACAGTAGCCGGTGTAGCGGAAGCACAGCAAGCGGGTAAAGAGTTCGAAATTGATGTCGTTGCTGGAGTGGAGATCAGCACCCGGGCTGGCGGCAAAGATATTCATGTCTTGGGTTATTACGTGAATACGGAGGATGAGCAGTTTCTGCAACGGTTGCGCGGATTACGAGAAGCACGAGATGAGCGAAATCATCTGATTATTGGCAAGCTGCAGGAACTCGGGCTTGATATAAGCTGGCAGGAGGTACTCGATGAGCTAGGACGGCCGTTAGAGCCGGATGAGAGTATCGGCAGACCTCATATGGCGGATGTGCTGGTGAAGAAGGGATACGCTGTTGACATGCGGGATGCATTCGATCGGTATCTTGCTGAAGGCAAGCCTGGCTTCGTATCTGTACCCCGAGTTGCACCCGAGGATGCGTGCGAGTGGATCAGAGCCGCTGGTGGAGCCGCTGTGATTGCCCATCCGGGTCTCTATAATGATGATGAATTGGTGCGACGTATCATCGAAGACTCTCGTCCAGATGGCATTGAGGTGTTTCATTCGGACCATGGCCCGGAAGAGGAACGCAGGTATGGTAAGCTGGCCAAGGAATACAACCTCATTGAAACAGGTGGATCTGATTATCATGGCAAACGGCAAGGTGTTGTTTTCCACGGAGATCTTGGTAGCAAGACCGTGACGGTTGATGTGTTGGAAAGGCTGAAGGCAGCTGCTTCACAGCAAAAAGTAGAGTAAGCGAGACGTTGCAACGCTCTATCTGACTATAATAAATTCTGTATTACTGGGATGCATTTTAAGTTAAAGTAGTAAAGGACATGCAAACATGATAGGGCTGAACCTTCATGTTTGCATGTCCTTTTTTTTGTGCTCAAAAGAGTCTACGTAATGGAATAGTTTACCCAAGCGCCACGTGTAGCCCCAAGACGCTCGAATAATTGCTGTGCCCGCTCATTGGTCAATGCTGTGATCCAGGACATATAAGCACAGCCATGATCACGCGTATACTGCTGACAGTGTGCAAATAATTTGGCTTCTGCTTCGCCCTCTCTGAATGTTTCCGTAACAAATAGGTCATTCATGATGGCAACACGTTCTGCTTTCATCGTGCTGTATGTAAAGAACAGGGTGGAAAATCCGATAAGCTCCCCGTCCTGTTCTGCCACGAATTGAGCACCGATCTGCTGATTAAGCAGGTTGTTGATCAAAAGCTGGATGGATTGATCACCAGGCCAAGGGTTGTTGTAGAATCCCACCACATAGTCATGCATTAATGCCATCAGGGGTTTCAGATCATCAGGTTGCGTTTCTCTGATATGTATGGTCATGGTACACTTCCTTTAACTATAAATTTTATTCATCACAATTGAATTATTATACATATAAATGAATTAATATTCAACAAAAGAGAAATAAGCCGAGCTTCACATATCATTTAAACAATGTATTGCAAACACAAAAATCCCCTGAACCGTTATTGGTCAGGGGATTCTGTCTTTGTTACTGTTACATCTATATAGCCTTATCCATTTTTAATGGTTGATGGCAGACTTTTGATCAATTCATCATTTGGCGTGACAAACAAGGTTTTCTGGTGATCATAGATCACAAAACCAGGCTTCGCACCACTTGGTTTGCGCACATGACGGATAAACGTGTAATCCACAGGCACACTGCTGGACTCCTTGGCTTGGCTGAAATAGGCAGCAAGCTGTGCTGCTTCTTCCAATGTAGCTTCACCAAAGTCCGTACTGCGAATAACGACATGTGAACCTGGAATGTCTTTGGTATGCAGCCAGGTGTCGTTGGAAGAAGCAAGACGGTTGGTCACATACTCATTTTGCAGGTTGTTTTTGCCCACAAGAATATCAATTCCCTCAGAAGAGGTAAACTGGTGTACGGTCGGACGGTCACTTTTCTTCTTCTTTTTACCCTTTTTATTGCGATCACGAAGGTATCCCTGTTGCACAAGCTCATCCCGTATTTCCTCAATATCGTTCATAGATGCGATGGACAATTGCTGCAACAGGTTATCGAGATAGTCAATCTCGTCTTTGGTTTTGCCAAGCTGCTCATGAATGACAGCCAGACTGTTCTTGTATTTGTTATACCGCTTGAAATAACGTTGTGCGTTGTCAGACGGTGTGAGCAGTGGATCAAGCTGAATGGTAATGTTGGCTTGGTCTTCATCGTAGAAGTTCACAAGCTCCACGCTCTTGTCCCCTTTGTGGACCTGATGCAGGGAGGCGAATAGCAACTCACCCCATAGTCTGAACTTGTCTGCATCGTCCGCTTCCAGCAGGTCCTTGTTCAGGTTGTCCAGCTTTTTGATGTTTTTGCTTCGCTCATTCTGCAGAAAACGGAGCAGATCACTTACTCTTTGTTTTACCGTGTCCCGCTCAGCTTTGTCTCCGTAATAATCTTCCATGCACTTGCTCATCGTGTCATAGGTTTTCTCCAAGTCCTGAATGCTCTGAAGATGAACGGCCGAGAAAATCATTTTGCCTTTGGCGTTTGTTCCGGTTACAGGCGTGTAGATATGATCTCTGACAGGTCCCATCACGGCTTCAAAAGCGTTCCAGAGTGCACCAGCCTCAACTCGGCTCTCACCCTCAACCACATCTGGAGTGCTCACGGTGCCTTCAAGAGCAATCCCACGGGCAGCAATCTCTCCCGCAATTAACGGGCTAAGACCGCTAAAGGAATTCACAAGCCAGCGTGATGCCTCTTCTTCAACGGCATGATAGCTGTCCTCGAATGCTGTCCGGCTCACTTCGAGCGGATTACTTTTATGTTGTTCGGGTGGAGCGGTATACGAGAATCCAGGCATGATTACCCGGTAGCTGCTGATGGAAGGAGTCACATGATGAATGCCATCCAGAATTGTTCCAGTTACAGGATCAAGTAAAATAATATTACTGTGACGCCCCATTAATTCAATGATGATCCGTTTAACTGAAACATCCCCCAGTTCGTCGCGCTGGCGCACATTGATGTGGATAATACGTTCCATGCCAATCTGACGGATCTCCTCAATGATTGCACCTTCACAGTGCTTGCGGAGCAGCATGCAGAACATGGGTGCTTCAGTAGGGTTAAGGAATGTCTTTTCCGTAAAATGCACACGGGGATAGGTTGGGCTTGCCGAAACAAGCAATTTACTATTACCGCGTTGAGCACGCAGGGTGAGAACTACATCATGGCCATTCGGCTGATGGATTTTGCTGATACGTCCACCAATGCAGCCTTGCAATTCATGAACAATGGCCCGTGTTACAATGCCGTCCAATGCCATTTTTTCCACTTCCTCTCTCTATCGAGCATCTGCATTTATCATGCCAAATGCTTCATCTATATAACTGAAACCGTGCAACCAGGTATGTAAAAAAACAAGGACTGGCTGCAGATTCTTCGTTGCTTGCCTGTTGAACGCTGGAATCGGTACTGCGCAGAACATCGCAGACTTATATTTTATCCTATTCTGTCCATCAGGGAAAGGATTCACCTTCCGGGTGCTAATCACAGACCTGTCCGAATACATATAGAGCAGGTAGTTTGTCCGGCATAGTGTACAGCCTGTCGACCAGCACGCCGGTGAAACATGTGAGCTTATTTTGCAGATGAAATACAGACTGGGAGGGAAACTTGAAGCATGGAACATACCAAGTGGCATCAACTTAGTGATGAAGAGCTTCGTAACACTCTTGGCGTCAGCCCGCAGGAAGGATTGACGGATGAAGCTGTAGCAGAGAAGAGGAAAGTGGTCGGTTCGAATGAGCTGAGCGAGGGGAAACGCATATCTCCGATTACATTGCTCTTGAATCAGTTCAAGGATTTTATGGTGCTGGTGTTGATGGGAGCAACGTTGGTATCCGGATTGTTGGGTGAGTATCTGGATGCAGTAACGATTGTGGCTATTATCGTACTGAATGCGATTCTGGGGTTTGTACAGGAATTCCGGGCTGAACGATCTCTTCGTGCATTGAAACAGTTGTCTGCACCTCTTGCCAAAGTGCTTCGTTCAGGCCAGGAAGTACACCTTGCGGCCAAACAGCTTGTGCCCGGGGATATTGTTATGGTGGAGAGTGGGGACCGCATACCCGCTGATGTGCGCTGGCTGCAAACAAACAGTCTGGATGTCGAGGAGTCAGCACTTACCGGGGAATCGGTTCCTGTAAGCAAACATTGCCTTCCGATTGCCGATGAGGATGTTCCGCTGGGTGATCAGAAGAATATTGGTTTTATGGGTACCATGGTCACTCGTGGTACAGCCAAAGGCGTGGTTATCCGTACGGGGATGGAGACGGAGATGGGCAAAATCGCCGATCTGATCCAGAATACGGAGGAGCAGGAAACACCGTTACAGCACAGGCTGGAACAACTGGGCAAAATTCTGATTTTTGTCGCATTGGGATTAACCATTATGGTTGTCGTCGCCGGGATATTACACGGACAACCAGCCGTTGGCATGTTTCTGGCAGGGGTTAGCCTCGCGGTGGCTGCCATACCGGAGGGTCTGCCGGCTATTGTAACCATTGCACTCGCACTTGGCGTGCAGCGAATGATCAAACGTAAAGCCATTGTACGCAAACTGCCTTCCGTCGAAACTCTGGGCTGTGCATCCGTAATATGTTCGGATAAGACTGGCACACTCACCCAGAACAAGATGACGGTAACGGATGTGTGGCTGGAGGGACGTAACATCAAGGTTACCGGGGATGGGTATGCACCTGAAGGGCAGATGCTGGAGAACGGTCGTACGGTGGAACTGAAGAGTGACCAGTCCCTGCGCAGAATGCTTCAGATCAGTGCGCTTTGCAACAATGCGAGTATTGTGGAGAGCGTTGCAAGCCAGATGGGGAACAAGAAAAAGGGCAAGGATACCAAAAAGGAAAGTAAGAAAAATACGAAAAAAGATGATCTCCAAGAAGAAGCGGCCAAGGGAGAAAATGTATTCTGGGAGCTGAAAGGTGATCCGACGGAAGGGGCACTGGTCACACTGGCCTCCAAAATGGGGCTTACTCCTGCCGGACTCAAAGAGTTGTATGCCCGCCAGCAGGAATTCCCGTTTGATTCGGAGCGGAAACGCATGTCGGTCCTGGTTCATCATCAGGGGGGCCGAATGATCTACACCAAAGGTGCACCGGATGTGTTAATCGGACACTGTAGTTATATTTTGTGGGAAGGTAAGGTCGTGCCTTTCACTGGAACACTGCGACAGAAAGTGATGGCAGCTAACGAGAGCATGGCTGGAGCAGCACTGCGTGTCCTCGGAATGGCCTACCGTGAAGTGCGGCCGGAAGAAAAAGTGGCTGACGAACACGCCGCCGAAAGTCAACTTGTCTTCGTAGGACTTGCAGGTATGATAGATCCACCGCGTCGTGAAGTGCGAGATGCAATTGCCACATGCCGCAAAGCGGGCATTCGTACCGTCATGATCACAGGTGATCATGGAACAACGGCAGAAGCCATTGCGCATCAGCTGGGGATTCTTCCCCGCGGAGGCGCGTCGTTAAGTGGTCAACAACTGGCAGGCATGACAGACGAGCAACTGGATAAACAGGTAGAGGGCATCTACGTGTTCTCAAGGGTATCTCCAGAACACAAGCTTCGCATCGTAAAATCGTTACAGCGCAAAGGGCATGTCGTCGCCATGACAGGAGATGGAGTCAATGATGCTCCAGCCATTAAAGCGGCAGACATCGGGATTGCGATGGGCATTACGGGTACAGATGTCACGAAGGAAGCTTCGGCGCTGATTCTGAGTGATGATAACTTCTCAACCATTGTGGCTGCCATTGAAGAAGGCCGTAATATTTATGAGAACATTCGCAAATTTATCCGTTATTTGCTGGCATCAAACGTGGGTGAGATTTTGACGATGTTCTTTGCAATGATGATGGGCCTGCCACTGCCGCTTGTACCTATTCAGATTCTGTGGGTTAACCTGGTGACGGATGGTTTGCCTGCAATGGCGCTCGGGGTAGATCAGCCTGAGAAAGATTTGATGGAACACAAACCCCGTGGAGCCAAGGAGAATATCTTTGCCCGCAGACTGGGTTGGAAAATCGTCAGCCGGGGTGTGTTAATTGGATTATGTACACTCGGAGCATTCTGGCTTACCCTTCAGGCTGCACCGGATAATCCGGGTCAACTCATCAAGGCACAGTCTGTAGCTTTTGCTACACTCGTTTTGGCGCAGCTTATTCATGTCTTTGATTGCCGTAGTTCGCGGTCCATCTTCCACCGGAATCCTTTACAGAACAAATATCTGGTTCTTGCGGTTATTTCATCGGTTGTACTGATGCTGGTTGTCATGTACGTTGAACCGTTGCAGCCGATCTTCAAAACCGTACCACTTGGCTTGCGTGAATGGGCGATCTGCATCGTTGCTGCGGGCATTCCAACGTTCCTTATGGGCGCAGGCAGCGTCTGGGGTGGTCGTCGTAACCGCCGCCGTATGGGTGGTTCTGGCCGCTTCGTACCGAAAAGTACAAAGTTTTCGGCATAAAATCAATACCTTTTCCTGACCTATTTCGTTATGCTATCCTCAAAATGATTCGAAGCGAGAGCTTTGGCATTTTGCAGGATAGCTTTTTTGTGTAAATGTTGAATATGAATTTCTATGGTAATCCTGTAGAAGAGCAAGAATATAGCTTTGGCAGCAGACTGCCAAAAGGAGTGGGCAAGATTATGGAATTTACGAAAATGCATGGACTTGGTAACGATTTTATCGTTGTATTTGGTGAGAAGGAGCTTCCGGCAGATGCAGCAGAACTGGCTGTGAAATGGTGCAACCGTTTCTTTGGCATCGGTGCGGACGGCCTGGTTTATATACTGCCTTCGGAGAAGGCTGACTTTCAGATGCGCATCATGAATTCGGACGGTTCGGAAGCAGAGCAGTGCGGTAATGCCATTCGCTGTGTATCCAAATATGTATACGATCATGGTCACGTGAACCAGGAGCAGATCACCATTGAAACGATTGGTGCAGGGGTACAACCTGTGAGTCTCAATATTCGTGATGGTAAAGTGGAAACGGTTCGTGTCGATATGGGTGAGCCGATTCTGAACGGTCTTCAAGTGCCTACAACGGTGGATGCCAATCCAGTGGTTGATCACTACATTGAAGCGAATGGACATGCGTTCAAATTCACTGCCGTATCCATGGGTAACCCGCATGCGGTTATCTATGTAGATGATGCTGTTAATTTTGACCTCACGACTTGGGGCCCACTTCTTGAAGTACATCCGATGTTTCCAAAAAAAATCAATGTGGAATTCGCCACAGTTCGTGACCGTGGATATGTGGACATGCGTGTATGGGAACGCGGAGCTGGTCCAACACTTGCTTGCGGAACCGGAGCTTGTGCAACACTGGTATCCTCTGTCCTGAATGGACATACGGATCGTACAGCAATCATCAGCCTCAAGGGTGGGGATCTCCACATTGAGTGGAATGAAGCTGACAATCATGTGTACATGACTGGACCTGCTGAAGTTGTTTTTAAGGGAATCACTTCATAAAAAGTGGAAGGTTTAACCAAAGAGGCCTGCGGGCCTCTTTTTTTGTCAAAAAGGACAGGTCGTGTCTCCTGTACAGAGACATATTGGGGGCTGTATGGCAAGAAAGTCCATATGAGCTGGATACTCATCAAAAACCTGTGTTTTTCTTCGTTTTTTAGCGTTTTTTGTGTTACATTAGTATGTAAATGATCACAGCTAGGCGGGGGGAAATGGGATGAAGGCGGATTTGCGCAAAGTTATGCAGGAACGGGTTCTTGTTGGAGATGGGGCCATGGGAACATATCTGTACCAAATGGGGTTCCCAGTGGGGATTTCATATGAAGAATTGAACTTGATTTCACCTGAAGTAGTGGCGGATGTACATCGCCGTTATCGGGATGCAGGTACAGAAATATTTGAAACAAATACGTATTCTGCCAATTACGACAAGTTGTCCAAGTTCGGTCTGGAGTCCAAGGTGGAGGACGTGAATCGTGCCGGCGTACGCATTGCCAAAGACGTAGCTGGGGATACCGGTTATGTGCTTGGTGCAGTTGGTTCCATTCGAGGTGGCAAGCGGACGAACGTGTCAACGAGTGAACTGAAGCGCTTTTATCAACAACAGATCTCTGCACTGCTTGATGAAGGCGTGGATGGCATTTTGCTTGAGACCTTCTATGATATCGAGGAAATGGATATTGCCCTTTTGCAAGCGCGCAAGCTGAGTGATTTGCCTGTAATTGGACAGTTCGCTGTAGAGGATGTAGGACATACACTGGACGGATATACGATGCCTGAAGCCTTCCGGATTATGCGGGAGCAGGGCGCGGACGTCATTGGTTTTAACTGTCGCTCAGGTCCAAACGGGATTATGCGTGCCATGGAAACCGTCTCTGGACGTATTGGTATCCCAATGTCTGTTTATCCAAATGCGGGTGCAGCAGATTATGTAGATGGTCAGTTCCGTTATGGAGCAACTCCGGAGTACTTTGGTCAGACGGCAGTGCAATTTGCCGAACTGGGCGCTCGTATTATCGGCGGTTGCTGTGGTACGACACCTGATCATATTACCGCCATGAAAGAGGCGCTTGCTGACTATATACCTTCGCCTATTTTGGAGCCTGATCCGTCAGAATCCAAACCGCGTATTGTGTTGCATGAACATGTGGATGAGCGTTCCGGACGTGGAGGACAGCCTACGATCGTTGATCTGGTCAAGCAGCGTCACACGGTTATTGTTGAACTTGACCCGCCGCGTGACTTGGACATTGCCAAGTTCATGAAAGGTGCCGAGACATTAAAAGCAGCAGGAGCCGATGCCCTGACACTGGCCGATAATTCACTCGCGGTTACACGGATGAGCAACATGGCGCTGGGTCACCTTGTTCAGGATCGCACGGGCCTTCGTCCACTTGTGCACATTGCCTGCCGTGACCGGAACCTGATTGGAACACAGTCCCACATGATGGGTTTTGATGCTCTGGGCATTAATCATGTACTGGCTGTAACAGGAGATCCTGCAAGATTTGGTGATCTGCCGGGTTCAAGCTCGGTATACGATCTGACTTCTTTTGAAATCATACGCATGATCAAACAGTTGAACGATGGAGTTGCTTTCTCTGGTAAACCGCTGAAGCAAAAAGCGGGTTTTGTCATCGGAGCAGCATTTAATCCTAATGTGAAATATTTGGAAAAAGCTGTACAGCGTCTGGAGAAGAAAATTGCCTCTGGTGCAGATTACATTATGACACAACCGATCTATGATCCTGAGTTGATTGTAGCGATGCACGAGGCGACCAAACATCTGGATGTGCCCATTTTTGTAGGTGTAATGCCGCTGGCGAGTGGACGGAATGCAGAGTATCTGCACAACGAGGTTCCCGGAATTCAGCTTTCGGATGAAGTGCGTTCCCGTATGGCAGGTCTGGAAGGCGAAGAAGGCCGTGCGATGGGGGTAAAAATTGCCAAAGAATTGCTGGACGTAGCAACAGCGCATTTCAAAGGCATCTATCTTATGACACCGTTTATGTTCTACGGCATGACGGCCGAACTGACTCAATACGTATGGGAGAAGTCGGAGCATCAATGTCCTACTTGTTTCAACCCTAATAATCAATTACAATAGTAAAACGGATGTGATGCCGATGTCATTCAGTATGACCGGATACGGTCAATCCGCCTTTCATTTTGGCGGCTATAAGGTACAATTAGAGATCAAATCTGTTAATCATCGTTATTGCGAAGTGATGATGCGTCTGCCAAGAGAGTGGACGTATTATGAAGACGGTTTGAGGAAAATCGTACAGAGTCGTTTGAAACGTGGGCGGATTGATGTTTATGTAATGAAAGAAAAAGAGGAAGACCAGGCTCTTCCCGCTGTTCTGAATGAACAGACGGTCAGGGCCTATCTGCAGGCTGCAGAGCAACTGGAGACCCAATATGGAATGCAGGGCAAACCAAGTATTGTGGATATGCTTGGTCTGCCGGACGTCATGGTTCATTCGGATGGGACAAGTTCCATTCCCGAAGAGCAGAAGGACGAATGGGAGCGAGTTCTGCAGGAAGGATTGAAAGAGGCTCTGTCCAGCCTTGAACAGATGCGCGCTCGCGAGGGTCTTCATCTGGCCAGTGACCTGGAACGGCGGATTACCCGTCTGGAGTCACTGCATACCGAGATGCTTGATCTTGCACCGACTGTGGTAAGTGATTATCGCAACAAGCTAAGACAAAGGCTTACGGAAATGCAGGAAGAAGGCTCTTTCCCTTTTGATGAGCATAAATTGGGTATGGAAATTGCAATGTTTGCCGATCGTTCTAACATAGAAGAGGAGCTTACGCGTCTACAGAGTCACTTTGGACAGAGCAGGGAACTGCTGAAGAGTGATGAGCCGGTAGGTCGTAAGTTGGACTTTCTAATTCAAGAGATGAATCGGGAAGTCAATACGATTGGATCAAAAGCCAACCATTTGGCTCTGGTGAATCGTGTTGTCGAGATGAAGGCGGAACTGGAGAAGATTCGCGAGCAAGCTGCGAATATCGAATGATCGGCCTAATTTCGACAAAAGAGTCGCATGTATAGGGGGAAGAACCTGATTATGGCAATCAAACTCATTAACATTGGATTCGGTAACATCGTATCGGCGAACCGGATTATATCCATCGTGAGTCCGGAATCGGCGCCGATCAAGAGAATTATACAAGAGGCAAGAGATCGTCACATGCTGATTGATGCAACGTACGGAAGACGTACTCGTGCCGTAATTATTACGGATAGCGATCATGTCATTTTGTCTGCAGTTCAGCCTGAGACGGTCGCCCATCGTCTTTCTTCGAAAGATGATGATAACGACGAATAAAATGGAGTGTAATATGTCTAAGGGATTACTGGTAGTGTTGTCCGGCCCATCTGGGGTCGGGAAGGGTACTGTATGCAGCGCTTTGCGCAAACGGGTGCCGGAATTGATCTATTCCGTATCGGCAACAACCCGTCAGCCTCGTCTTGGTGAAGAACATGGTGTGAACTATTTCTTCAGAAGTCATGAAGAGTTCCAGAACATGATTGCTGAAGATCAATTGTTGGAACATGCGGAGTATGTTGGTAATTATTACGGAACACCGCGTGATTTTGTAGAGAAAACGATTAACGAAGGCCGCGACATCATTCTGGAGATTGAGGTTCAAGGCGCGTTAAAAGTGAAAGAGAAATTCCCGGAAGGGATCTTTGTTTTCCTGCTTCCTCCTTCATTGGACGAGCTGAAAGATCGCATTCAGGGCCGTGGTACCGAAAGCCAAGCGACCATTGATCACCGGATGTCCGTGGCGGTTGATGAGATCAGTCTGCTGGAGCAGTATGATTACGCTGTTGTTAATGATGAAATTGATTTGGCGTGCAAGAGAATAGAAAGCATCATAATCGCCGAACATTGTAAGATCAATAAATAATCCCTTTTGCCGCTGCAGAATGCGATATAAGTGGGGCAGTTGTCATATCATATACTGAAGCACTCCTTCTCGGAATGCCCGGGTGTGAAGACATGCCACATCAGTTCTGTCAGGCGGCAACTTGCGATTATACTAATGCGAAGAGGTGTTTGTTAATATGCTGTATCCTTCTATTGATGAAATGATGAACAAAGTCGACAGCAAGTATTCCCTTGTTGTTGCTGCTTCCCGCCGGGCTAGACAGCTACGTGAAGGTGAAAAATCGGATTTAAGAGGTGCGAGATCCCATAAACAAGTGGGCGTTGCACTGGAAGAAATCTATGGAGACCTGCTCGTTGTCATCAAAGGACAGGACGAAGAAGAAGAGTAAGCCGCCTGCGGCTGCTCTTCAACTGCATACGGCGCAAGCCGGATTAATTGACAACCGCGAGGTTGTTATTTTTTTACGAATAAGCATATTTTAACGGAATCTTACTTAGACGTCGTATAAATATCGGGGGAAATAAACATGTTGAACGGTAAAAAAATCGTGCTTGGTGTGACTGGCGGCATAGCCGCTTACAAAGCGGCAACATTATGCAGCAGACTGGTACAAAAGGGAGCGGATGTTCATGTAATTATGACAGCTTCCGCTACACAGTTTATTACCGAATTGACGCTGCAAACGTTGACCCGAAACACCGTATATACCGATACATTTGATGAGCGTGAACCAGCAGTCGTATCTCATATTCATCTGGCCGATCTGGCGGATCTTGTTCTGGTTGCTCCGGCAACAGCCAATGTAATTGCCAAGATGGCGCATGGCATGGCAGATGATATGCTCTCAACAACTCTTCTTGCCACGACAGCCCCTGTTATGATTGCTCCGGCGATGAATGTACATATGTATGATCATCCAGCTGTAAAGCATAATATGAACCTGCTTGTTGAACGGGGTGCCATGATGATTGAACCGGGTGAAGGTTTGCTTGCGTGTGGATATGTGGGCAAGGGACGTCTGGAAGAACCGGAGAGCATTGTGGATGTGGTGGAACGTTTCTTTGAACAACGCGAGTCTGCAGACATTAGCCGGCAGGGACAAGCTCCATTGTTACAAGGCAAGAAGGTTGTTGTTACGGCTGGCGGTACGATTGAGCGCATTGACCCAGTACGATACATTACGAACGATTCATCTGGCAAAATGGGATTTGCCATAGCCGCAGCTGCGCGTGATCTGGGGGCAGATGTGAAATTGGTTATGGGCAATACCCAAGCCAAGCCACCGGAGAACGTTGAGTTGATCCTTGTACAGTCTGCGCAGGATATGTATGAAGCCGTAACACGCGAGTGGGACGATGCTGATATCGTGGTTAAGGCGGCGGCAGTTGCCGATTACCGTCCAAAGGAAGTTTATACCGAGAAGATCAAGAAGAAAGGCGACACATTGTCGCTCGAACTTGTTAAAAATATAGATATTCTTGAAACGCTGGGCAAAGAGAAGACCCATCAGTTTTTGATTGGTTTTGCTGCAGAGACTCAGTCGGTTGAGATGTATGCACGTGAGAAATTGGAACGGAAAAACTGTGATCTGATCGTAGCCAATGATGTAACCCGCACGGGTGCAGGATTTGGAACAGACACCAACGCGGTACATATCTATGACCGGGAAGGTTTGGTGGAGGAGCTTCCAGTGATAGCCAAGGACGATGTGGCTCATCGGTTGCTCCGGATTGCGGCGGAGCGCATTGCCGGGAGGAATTAGGATATGGAGATTGCCAAGGTCATAGTCGATGTTCCCGTGAAGGAAACAGACCGGCCGTTTGATTACCTGGTACCTGAATCGATGAGGGAATGGATCGAGATTGGCAGCCGGGTGGGTGTACCTTTTGGTCATCGGACGGTGCAGGGATTCGTGATTGATCTTGTGCCGCGTACCGGAGAGGAATCATTCAAGCTTAAGCAGATTCAGGAGTTGCTGGACATTGTTCCACCGTTGTCAAAGGATTTGGTTGAGTTGGCCGAATGGATGAGTGGACGTTATGCCAGTAACCGGATTTTGTCATTGCAGGTCATGGTGCCGACGGCATTGAAAGGTAAAGCAGAGCGATACATCTCGCTGGGAGATGCACTTGATGGACAGATGGCGGGTGCACAACCGGATGATGAGGTGTTATTTGTTTGGGGAGAAGAGTCTACGACTGAGAAAGTACAGCAGGATATCATCCGTTTTGTCAAGAGTCGGGGTCAGGTACCGCTGCAACAACTGAGTCGAAAATATCCCAATCATGCTGCACTAATTAAGAAATTATTGCTTGGTGGCGTGCTGCTGGAAAGTCAGGCCATCAAGGACAAGTTAAATAAAAAAACGATGAAGTCCGTTGATCTGGCTGTAGATATTGCTGCTGCTGAGGAAGCACTTGCTTCATTCCCGGCGAAAGCACAGCGACAGAAGGAGATTCTGGCTTTTTTGCTGGAAATGAAAGAACTGCTGCCCATGCCGATGAAAGAAGTGTTATCTACACTACAGGTATCGGCTGCAACGATTAAGGGGCTTGAGGAAAAGGGACTGATCGTCACCGAGGACGTTGAGGTCTTTCGTGACCCTTATCAGGGCAGGAAGTTCAAAGCGACTGAACCGCTGGTTCTGACTGAAGAGCAAAAACTTGTCTACGACAATATCAATGGCCGATTGCAGGAACAACGCCACGGGGTATTTTTGTTACATGGTGTTACGGGAAGTGGCAAGACGGAAGTCTATCTTCAAACCATTCAACAATGCATCGAGCAGGATCGCCAGGCTATCGTTCTGGTGCCCGAGATTGCACTCACACCACAGATGGTAGAGCGTTTTAAAGGGCGATTTGGGGATCAAGTTGCTGTTATGCACAGTCGTCTGTCTGGCGGTGAACGTTATGATGAATGGCGCAAGATTCGTGAAGGTCAGGTGAAGGTTGCAATTGGGGCGCGTTCAGCCGTATTTGCTCCATTCAGTCGGCTTGGGTTGATCATTATGGATGAGGAACACGAGACTTCCTACAAACAGGAGGAAACTCCGAAATATCATGCCCGTGATGTAGCCGTAAAAAGAGCACAGCAGCACCAGGCCGTGGTTGTTCTGGGTTCAGCGACACCTTCGCTGGAAAGTTATTATGCAGCACGCTCGCAAAGTAATGATGATTTTGCACCACTTTTACTGGAGATGCCAACACGAGCACTGGGTAACAAGCTGCCTGAAGTGCGAATCGTTGACATGCGTGAAGAGTTGAAGGACGGCAACCGCTCCATGTTCAGCAGGGCTTTGCATAAAGGGCTGGAGGAGCGCTTGGAACGTGGTGAACAGACGGTGCTTCTGCTGAATCGCCGTGGATATTCGACCTTTGTTATGTGCCGAAGTTGTGGATATGTGGCAGGTTGTCCCGAATGTGATATTTCATTAACGTACCATCAGCGCTCGAATAATCTTCGTTGTCATTACTGCGGGTATGCGGAAGCGGCTCCGGAAGTGTGTCCGGACTGTGGAAGTGAGCATATTCGATACTTTGGTACAGGTACACAGCGAGTCGAGGAAGAGCTTGCCAAGCTCTTTCCGGGTATTCGGGTCATTCGGATGGATGTGGATACAACAACGGAAAAAGGGGCTCACGAGAAGCTGCTGAAACAGTTCCGTGAGAAAAAGGCGGATGTATTGCTGGGCACCCAGATGGTTGCGAAGGGACTTGATTTCCCGGATGTAACCCTGGTTGGCGTGATAACAGCCGATTCAGCGTTGAATTTACCTGATTTCCGGGCTGCGGAAAAAACGTTTCAGTTACTAACACAGGTAGCGGGCCGAGCTGGTCGGCACCAATTGCCTGGTGAAGTGTTTGTTCAGTCCTATACGCCGGAGCACTACTCCATTGGTCATGCGAGTCAGCATGACTACGTGTCGTTTGTACGTGAGGAATTGCTGCACCGTCGCAATTTGCAATATCCGCCATACTGTCGCCTGATTCTGGTGACCTTTTCGCATGAGCAGCTTCCGGTATTGATTCGTCTTGCCGAGAACTATACGCGAATACTGAAAGAGAAGGCTAATGCGGCCGGATGGCTCGGCAGTCTGGATCGTTTCAGCAATGATGCCTTTGATGTACTAGGGCCGGTAGCATCCCCAATTCCACGGATCAAGAATAGATACAGATTCCAATGTATGATAAAATGGCGGGGGGATGTAGACGCCATAGGACTCGCTCTGGCTACGGCCCGGCGCATGGACGATGATGTTCAGGCGCAGAAATTGCTTATTAGTCTGGATGTAGACCCGCAAATGTTAATGTAAGCATTTTGCAGCAATGCGGATGTAAACAAGCGGTATAAACATAGATTTAAAATGAATACCCCAAAAATACAGATATCGTCCTGAAATTATGATGAGGATTAGGAAGGTGCTTACAACATGTCGATTCGCATTATCGTGCAAGAACCAGATGAGGTGCTCCACAAGAGAGCCAAAGAAGTAACTAAAATTACACCGAACGTACAAAAATTGCTGGATGATATGGCTGATACCATGTACGATGCGGAAGGTGTAGGTCTTGCTGCGCCGCAGGTTGGAATTTTGAAACGTCTGATTGTTATCGACGCAGGTGATGAGCAAGGGCTGATCAAGATGATTAACCCGGAGATCATTGCAAGTGAGGGAGAACAATTTGGACCGGAAGGTTGTCTGAGTATCCCTGGAATTAATGGTGATGTTCGCCGTTTCGAGACCGTTACGGTTAAAGGTCTGGATCGTGAAGGCAAAGAGTTGATTATTACGGGTAGTGGCTTGCTGTCCCGTGCATTCCAGCATGAGATTGATCATCTGGATGGCGTACTCTTTACGGATGTCGCCGAGAAAGTGTACGAAATTGCAGCCGATCAAACGGGACCGCGTCGTAATTAAGGAGTGATCGATTTGAATATTGTTTTTATGGGAACACCTGAATTTGCAGTTCCTTCTCTCGATATGCTGATGGCAGAGGGATACAATGTGGTGGGTGTGGTGACTCAGCCTGATAAACCACAGGGACGCAAAAAAGTACTTACGCCAACACCGGTTAAGGCCGCGGCAGAACGCCACGGTCTGCCGGTGTTTCAACCTGTTAAATTGCGTGATCCGGAAGCCGTAGCCCGCTTGGCTGAATGGAAGCCGGATCTGATCGTGACCGCGGCCTTTGGACAGATTCTGCCCAAAGCCGTGCTGGATATGCCTGTTCGCGGTTGTGTGAACGTGCATGGCTCACTTTTGCCAAAATATCGCGGTGGAGCCCCGATCCAACGTTCCATTATTAACGGTGAATCCGTGACAGGAGTCACATTGATGTATATGGCCGAAGGCCTGGACACCGGAGATATGATCTCTCGTGTGGAACTGCCAATTACGGATGAAGATACATCAGGATCGATGTTTGATAAATTAAGTGAGGCGGGTTCCAAACTGCTTCAGGCAGAAATGCCACGATTGATTGCAGGCGAGACAACGGCTGTCCCTCAGGATGATGCCGAGGCTTCGTATGCTCGCAATCTGACTCGGGATGACGAGAAGATGGACTGGAGTCGTACTTCACGCGAATTGTTCAATCAGATCCGCGGCCTTGTACCGTTCTCCGGTGCATTTACGATGTGGGAAGATCAGGTCTTCAAAGTCTGGGCTGCGGCTAACCCCAATCAGGTGGATCAGGCAACTTCTTCGGATGCTGGACAAGCAGAGCCGGGAACCGTGCTTCAATTGGGCAAGGCAGGAATTGAAGTTCGCACAGGCGATGGGTCCCTCTGGTTGACTGAAGTGCAACCTGCAGGCAAAAAGGTGATGCAAGCTGCTGACTTTGCTCGCGGTGGTACACTGAAACCTGGAACGGTGCTGCGATGAGCGGTAACATACCAGGTCGTTCGTCAGGAAAAGGCCAGAAAGCTACTGGAAATTCATCCGGGCGTGAAGGAAACCGTCGTCCGAATTCGGGTAAATCGGATGGTGCATCTCGCTCCCAGAAACCCAAAACATCTGCTCGTGCATTGGCAGTCAAAGTTCTGAGTGCTGTTGAGCAAGATGGAGCATACAGTAATCTGGAGTTGAACCGTCGTCTGAAAGAGGCGGATTTAAGCCCCGCAGATGCTGGACTCGCTACCGAATTGGTGTATGGAACAATCGCCAGATTGAATACACTTGATTATTTTCTGGAACGTTACGTGGCCAAAGGAGTATCCAAACTGCAACCATGGGTTCGTAGCCTGCTGCGAATCAGCGTATACCAGATGATATACCTGGATCGTATTCCGGAACATGCCGTGGTGAGCGAAGCGGTTAATCTGGCGAAGAAACTGGGCCATCAGGGAATCTCGGGCATGGTGAATGGTGTACTTCGTAATATGATCCGTAATCGGGATGAAATTCGTATTCCAGAACATCTGCCCGTTGCCGAACGTATTTCACTGGAGCATTCCCACCCGTTATGGATGGTTAAACGTTGGATTGCCCAGTACGGCGAAGAGACGGCAGAAGCGATCTGTCGTGCGAATAACGAGCCGCCAGCGGTGAGTGTTCGGGTCAACACCACAATGACCACACGGGAGAAACTGATGCATGAGATGGCCAGCACAGGTGCAGTCGTTGAAGCTTCTCGCCTGAGTTCCGATGGTATTCTTGTACGTAGTGGCGGAAATATGGCTCTAACGTCCTGGTATCGGGATGGCCTGTTCTCTGTACAGGACGAAAGTTCCATGCTTGTCGCTGAAGCCGTTGCGCCGGAAGAAGACCAACTTGTATTGGATTGCTGCGCAGCTCCAGGTGGTAAAACAGCTCACATGGCGGAGAAAATGCAGGATCGCGGTCGTATTGTCGCGAATGATGTACATGCTCACAAGCGCCAGCTGATCCTGGATCAGGCGGAGCGTCTCGGTCTGAGCTGCATCGATGCTGTAACTGGAGATGCTCTTGATCTGAACGAACGGTATCCGGAAGCGTCGTTTGACCGCATTTTGCTGGATGCACCATGTTCAGGTCTCGGTGTTATTCGACGCAAGCCAGATGTGAAATGGACCAAAACCGTAGAAGATATCGAAGATATCGCAGGCTTGCAGCGTGAATTGCTTGATCGGGTTGCACCGTTGTTAAAACCAGGTGGTATTCTGGTGTATAGCACGTGTACGATTGAGCCTACTGAGAATGAGGATATGGTGGCAGACTTCTTGAATCGACATCCGGAATATAGTCCAGCAGAAGCATCTGTCTGGTCTGAATCGGAGACAGCGAACTTGAAGGCAGTGAACGGTGGTATTCAGATTTTGCCACAATACGCTCACAGCGACGGATTTTTCATCGCACGGTTGACAAAAACAGCGAAATAACAGTTTAATAGAGCACGGAAGCATGACCGCCGAGGGGAACTTCGGCGGATTTCTTTGTGATGGGACTTCGATATAATTGTCAGAGAAAAGTGATGACAGGGTGCGATGGCAGCATTGAGGTGTTATAATGCATGAAGTACAGATATCAAGGGTATACATGGATGTAACGTGGTCTTTGTGATAGAATAGGACGAATGGAACGAAAAGAAGGAAGCCAACGAAAAGAAAAGAAGGAATAGGTGTTGACAACAAAATGAAACCTTTTATATATGATTATTCTCTGGAACAACTACAGCAATGGGCCGTTGAGAATGGGGAGCCGGCGTTTCGCGGTGGCCAAATCTTTGACTGGATTTATGTAAAACGCGTGAATGATTTCAGTGAAATGACCAATCTGTCCAAGCCATTGCGTGAAAAACTGACAGAGCAATTTGAATTCGTAACGCTTAAGGAAATTACCAAGTTTGAATCCAAGGATGGAACGGTTAAATTCCTCTTTGGTCTTCATGATGATCATGCCATTGAGACAGTAATCATGAAGCATAACTACGGGAACAGCATCTGTGTAACCACTCAGGTTGGTTGTCGTATTGGTTGTACGTTCTGTGCATCCACATTGGGTGGTCTCAAGCGTAACCTTACGGCTGGGGAGATTGTTGCCCAGGTTGTGCAGGCTCAGAAAATTTTAGATGAACGCGGCGAGCGTGTCAGCAGCATTGTAATCATGGGTTCGGGTGAACCTTTCGAAAACTATGAAGCTACGATGACTTTCCTGCGCATTATGATTCATGAAAAAGGGCTGAACATCGGTCAGCGTCACATCACGGTATCCACGAGCGGAATCGTTCCGAACATCTACAAGTTTGCAGATGAAGATACACAGATTAACCTCGCCATTTCGATCCATGCACCAAATGATGCACTGCGTTCGAAATTGATGCCGGTTAACCGTCGTTTTCCTTTTGAAGACGTGATGGAGTCCCTTCGTTATTATCTGGCCAAAACAGGTCGGAGAATTACGTTCGAGTATGCACTTATTGGTGGGGTAAACGATCAGCCAGAGCATGCAGCAGAACTGGCAAGCGTGCTTAAGAACATGTTGTGTCACGTGAACCTGATTCCGGTTAACCATGTACCTGAACGCAAATACGTAAGAACATCGAGAAGCGACATTTTCAATTTTCAGAAGATTCTCTCGGAACAGGGTGTTAATGTAACCATTCGTCGTGAACAGGGACATGATATTGCTGCCGCTTGCGGTCAGCTTCGTGCAAAGCATATGGAGTTGAGGTGAGAACGTTTTGATCAAAACAGTTCATGTGAGCCATATCGGACGAGTGCGTTCGGTGAATGAAGATTCAGCCTGGATTCGTAATCTCGATACAGGATATATTCTGGGTATTGTTGCCGATGGCATGGGTGGACATCTTGCAGGGGATACGGCAAGCCGCTTGGCAGTAGAGACGTTGGTACAAGATCTGGGAACACTGGAACCAGGTCTGTCACATGCGTCTCTGTCTGCAGCTCTCAGCGATGCTATTTTGCATGCCAACGAAGTTATCTTCCGCACGGCATCCACAGATGACAAGTACCACAACATGGGAACAACGGTGGTTGCGGCATTATTGAACGATACGGAAGGTGTTATTGGACACATCGGTGATAGCAGAGCCTACAAAATTGCGAACAAAGCTGTGATCCAGCTAACCGAGGACCATACACTGGTGAATGAATTGTTCAAAAATGGTCAGATTAGCAAAGAGGATGTGTCCCATCATCCACGTCGCAACGTGTTAACTCGTGCGCTTGGAACAGATGCCGAGGTGAAGGTAGATCTGGATACCGTCAAGCTGGAGGAAGGCGAAGTTCTTCTCCTGTGCAGCGATGGTCTCAGTAACCTGGTCAGTAATGAGCAGATTATTCAGGTTGCCGGCAATCTGGAACTGGCATTGGAAGATCGTGCAGACCGACTGCTCCAGTTGGCTTTACTTGCTGGGGGAGACGACAATATCACGGTTGCCTTGTTTGAGTTGCAGAGGGAAGGTTCCGTGGATACGGAAACGGGGTGTGAGTCATGATTGGGCACCAGCTAGGCGGACGCTATGAAGTGATTGAGCGTGTCGGCGGTGGCGGCATGGCTCTTGTGTACAAAGCACAGGATCTTCTGTTAAACCGGAATGTAGCGATTAAAGTCCTTAGACAACAGTTTGTGCATGACGAAGAGTTTATTCGCCGTTTCCGCAGGGAAGCACAATCGGCGGCATCACTGTCTCATCCGAATGTAGTTAGCATTTATGACGTGGGGCAGGAAGATGACGTTCATTATATTGTCATGGAGTACGTGGAAGGCAAAAACCTGAATGAAATTATTAAAGAACGTGCGCCGCTGCAAGTGGACGAATCTGTCCGAATCGCTTCCCAGATTGCAGATGCTCTTGATCATGCACATCATAATCAAATTATTCATCGGGATATCAAACCCCACAATATATTAATAGGCCGGAATGGCCGTGTGAAAGTAACGGATTTCGGGATTGCCCGTGCCGTTACATCTACAACGATTACGCAGACGGGTTCTGTAGTTGGTTCTGTACATTATTTTTCACCGGAACATGCCAAAGGCATCGTTACTGGTGAAAAATCGGACTTATATTCTCTTGGGATCGTACTTTACCAAATGCTTACCGGGCAACTTCCGTTTCTGGGTGAAAGTCCAATCAGTGTGGCATTGAAACATTTGCAGGAAGAGTTCGATGAACCACGCAAATTCAATCCATTGATTCCGCAAAGTGTGGAAAATGTCATCTTAAAATCCATGCGTAAAAATCCGCAGGAACGTTATCAGTCGGCCAAAGAAATGCAGACCGATCTGGAAACTTGCCTGATGCCGGAGAGACGTAATGAAACGAAGATTGATTTTCCGGATGAGGATGATATAGACCAGACTCGCGTTATGCCAGCGATCAAGCCTGAACCGCGCGGAGTTACATCGACGGGTGCAATGCCGGTGATGGAGTCTGACGAAGAAACGGGCAAGGGTAAGGCAAAATCCAAGAGCTGGAAGAAGCCAACTCTACTCATTTCATTAACCGTTCTTATTCTAATCGCCATGGTGGGCGTTGTATGGTATGTCAAGGGAATGCTGGTCGTACCTGAAGTAACGGTGCCTAACGTGATCACTCAGACGGAAGAAAAGGCTCGTGAAATGCTTGAGGAGAAAGGACTCGTCGTCAGTGATGAGGTCATCCGTATGTACCAGGAAGGTGTTGAACCGGGTATCGTCTATGACCAGAGCAGAAAAGAAGGCGATGTTGTCAAAGAAGGTTCGGAGGTCCAGATCAGTGTTGGTGCAGAAAAAGAACTGGTGAAGATGATTGATGTCAAACAAGTAACTTATGATGAGGCTGTCAAGAAGTTGACTGCGCTTGGCATTAAGGAAGATCAGATTCAGCGGAAAGATGACTTCTCCAATGATGTGGCTTCAGGTTCTGTTATTTCCCAGACACCGGGTGTGAATGAGGAATTTGATCCTGCGACAGTTCAGATTGAGTTAACCGTAAGTAAAGGTACTGAAACGGTCAAAATGCCTGATCTGAAAAATCTTACCCGCAGTGAAGCTGAAGAAAAACTTAAATCTGCTGGACTGGAACTTGCTCAGGTGCAGGAAGAACCAAGCTATACGATAGAAAAGGGCAAAGTGACGCAGCAATGGCCTGTGGAAGCGGGCACAGAGGTGAGTCCTGGTGATAAGATTACGATCTTTATCAGTACAGGGTATCCGCCTGAAGCGCTGCAATATCCTTTTAATATCAATGTGTCACCCAAAGAAGAGGGCAAAAACAGTAAAATTCGTATCACATATGAAGATGCACGCGGCAAGAATCAGGAATGGGGAACACGCACCGTGAACTCAACCCAGACCTTGACCATTCCACTTGTGCTCGCTCCAAATGAAAATGGGGCTGTGTCCGTATATCGTGATGGACAGTTCCTGGATACGTATCTTGTCTCCTACAGTGACGCCAAAAACGGAACAGTAAATGTACCTTCCATTGACCCGGAACAAAGCACTGAGACGCCGCCAGAAAATGAGCCTGATCCAGGTGAAGGTAGCGTTGATGAAGGCAGTGTTGATCCCAATCAGGAAGGTGAACCTGAGTCCACACCGGCAGACGGTGAAGGTGACAGTGTAGATGAGGACACTTCTGCCATGAATAATGGTAAGGGGCACGGTAAGGAAAAAGAGAAGAAAAAGGAAGTCATTAACGCATCAAGCCGTCCATAAGGGCGGCTTATGCTGGCGTCTGGAGTAAATGTACCACCATCTAAAGGAGGGCGACGGAGCTATGCCAGAAGGTATCATCGTTAAAGCGCTAAGCGGTTACTATTATGTCATGCCAGTGGAAGACAACGGGGTTCCTTCGGTTGAAGGTTCCGCCGTTCAATGTCGAGCCAGAGGTATCTTCAGAAAACGGGGAACATCACCGCTTGTAGGTGACCGCGTCAGCTACATGTTGACAGAGAACGGAGAAGGAACGGTAGATGAAATCCGGAAGCGTGAGACGGAACTTATCCGTCCTCCTGTAGCCAATGTAAGTTTGGCTGTTCTCGTGTTCTCTGTGAAGGAACCGGATATGAACCTGAACCTGTTGGACAAGTTCCTTGTTCACATCGAGCAGGCGGGGCTGGATGCACTCATTGTGTTGACCAAACTGGATTTGGCTGATCCAGCCAAAGACACTGTTGCTGAAGTGAAAGCATTGTATGAACAGGTTGGTTATGAAGTGATCTCCACAAGTTCACGTACCGGTGAAGGCAGTGAACTGCTCAGAGACCGTCTGGCTGGTAAGATCAGCGTATTCTCCGGACAATCCGGTGTAGGCAAGTCTTCGATGTTAAATGCATTGATGCCGGGCCTGACGCTGGAGACAAATGCGATCAGCATGCGTCTAGGACGAGGGAAACACACCACCAGGCACGTGGAGCTTATTCCGTTGGATAATGGTGGATTTGTTGCGGATACGCCAGGATTCAGCCAACTGGACTTTTTGGAGATCGGTGTGGAGGAACTCTCCACTTGTTTCCGGGAATTCGCCCAGTTTGCAGATCAGTGCAAATTCCGAGGTTGTACCCATACACATGAACCAGGCTGTCGTGTGCTTGCGGCCAAGGAGGAAGGTCTGATCTCCGAAAGCCGATATCAGCACTATGTGCTGTTCCTGACCGAAATGAAAGATAAGAAGCGGAGGTATTAACATGATTAAAATTGCCCCATCGATATTATCAGCTGATTTTGCCCGCCTTGGTGCGGAAGTTGCAGAAGCTCAAGCTGCAGGAGGAGACTGGATTCATGTTGACGTTATGGACGGTCATTTCGTCCCTAATATTACGCTTGGACCTGCGATTGTGAAGGCAATCGCTCCACATACAAGCTTGCCGCTCGATGTGCATTTGATGATTGAGAATCCGGAGCGTTATGTTGAGGAATTTGCCAAAGCGGGTGCAGCGGTAATTACCGTTCATGCTGAGGCTTGTGTGCATCTGCACCGGGTTATTCACCTTATCAAGGAGCAGGGAGTGAAGGCGGGAGTAGCCCTTAATCCGGGAACGCCAGCGTCTGCCATTCTCGAAGTTCTGGATGATGTGGACATGGTTCTTGTTATGACGGTCAATCCTGGCTTTGGCGGACAGGCATTTATCTCGGGTACCATGAACAAAATCAAGCAGATTCGTACCTGGTTGAACGAAAAGGGACGCCATGATGTACATATCGAAGTAGATGGCGGGATTGCAGCCGATACTGCTCCACTTGTAGTGGAAGCTGGAGCAGATGTGCTCGTTGCCGGGAGTGCCGTATTTGGCCGTGAGGATCGTGCTGCCGCGATTACTGAAATTCGCCGTAGCTACGGAGGCTGATCTATGACCCTCAAGGAGACACTGTGGACGATGGCTGCGAGTCTCGTGACGGGACTTGTGCTTGCTTTGTTTGCGGTTATTCAATCCCCGTTTAATGCCATTACGTCATTAATCGGGGTGGGCGTTGTTATTATGTATTTCCGCAAATTTGATCGTACCGGGCATCGGGTTACTTTTGTCATATTCAGCATACTGTATTATGTACTGAGTGTTTTCATGATCGCTGTCTATCAATATATTCCTGCCCAAACGTAAATGACCTGATCTTCGGGCTTGTCATTGTGGAATAGGGATCGAAGGTTCCGCATAAATATGGTTACATGAGCAGGTTTCTCATGTAGCCTTTTTTGTCGTGTTTGAGGTAAAGAAGGCCTGAAGCATAGGATACGGCGGACGCATGAGCATGATGGGGAGGGTGAATTATGAAATTTTACACATTCAAACTGCCGAAGTTTTTGGGAGGGTTTGTAAAGGCGATTCTTAATACGTTTCAAAAGAACTGATCCGATTGATAAGGTAACAGGGAATACCGCCGCTTTGGCTCAGGCTTATCTGGAATTCGTACCTGCGAAGCGCCATGCGGCGGCCATTCACATGTTAATGAGCGTATTCAAGAATCCCTTTTTTGAATACCAAAAAAGCACCTGCAAGGAACAAGGTGCTTTTTGCTTACCCGATTTATAGTAGCTTTGCGTGATTATACGCGAGTCACTTTACCGGCTTTCAGTGCACGGGTGCTTACGTATACACGTTTTGGTTTGCCGTCAACGAGAATGCGGACCTTCTGAACGTTTACGCCCCAAGTACGACGGTTACGGTTGTTAGCGTGGGATACGTGGTTACCGGTGCCCGGTTTCTTACCTGTCACATAACATTTGCGAGACATAGATTACACCTCCTATCCTAAAATAACCAGTTGCCTTCAGAAACGAAAAGTCATTCCATAAGGGCTAAATTGTTCTTCCCGATCATAAAGATCAGGTTTCAGTAGCTAATGGCGTTGTTTAAGCCGGCATGAACCGGATCATTTCCATTACTTAACCTGCATAAAACAATACTTGAATATAATATCATAATTAAAAAAGCTTCGTCAACTGATCCAAAAACTTTATTTATTTCTCCTGTCTAATATAGTACAATGTTGAGTAGTCCATAATACAGTGGTGAACAGGCTGTTGCCGCGAGGAAGTCGGAGAATAAACCGTACTTAGAGGTCGGTGGTCTGCTTTTTGGCAACGCTGTGAGCTGCGGCATTCCATCATTGGCACCAGTCTCCATGCGGCATTCATGCCGGCTCTTGATACCGGTGCATATCCGTATGCCCCGAAGTTAGGGGTGCAGAGAGTGCAGGATATTGGTAGCCCGGCCGCCCAGACCGTTAATCCGGCTGACATGTTGTATTGTATGCCTGTGCCGGACAAGGTATGGACGAAGAATAACGCAGTCCGCGTTAGCGCATGAACAGACCAGACACATCTTGGTGCAAGGTGTTCGTGTATCAAGCTAGGAAGGGGAATTCTCACTTGAGTATACGTTCTTTAAATGGAACAGATTTCACCGCAATGGTACTTGCCGGAGCGGAACAACTTGGACAGCATGCAGAGCACGTCAATTCCCTGAATGTTTTCCCTGTGCCGGATGGTGACACGGGAACGAACATGAATTTGACAATGAGTGCAGGAGTTGCAGAGATTAAAAGAAAAAGTTCTGCCTCCATCGGCGAAGCTGCCGGTATTCTATCGAAAGGCCTGCTTATGGGCGCACGGGGGAATTCAGGAGTTATTCTGTCGCAATTGTTCCGTGGTTTTAGTCGTTCAGCTGCTCCCTATGAGGAACTGAATACGCTCCAATTTGCAGCAGCCCTGCAGAACGGTGTTGACGCAGCTTACAAAGCAGTCGTAAAGCCCGTTGAAGGGACCATTCTTACCGTAGCCAAGGAAGCGGCGAAACATGCCAACTACTACGCAAGACGGACGAATGATATTACTGAATTAATGAATGAAGTTTTGTTAAAAGCAAAAGAAGCACTGGCAATGACTCCGGAATTACTGCCTGTACTGAAACAGGTTGGTGTTGTGGATTCAGGTGGTCAGGGGCTTGTATATATCTACGAGGGCTTTATGGAAGTATTGCTGCAAAGTGACGGTGTGAATCGTACTTCGCTGAACAAAGAAGTAACCCCATCCGCGGCAGCATCTGCTTTGAAACCGGCTGCACCGACAGAAGTGGATATCAAGAAGCCTGCACAGCAGCAGGTGATTGCACCGGAGATGCCATTGTCTGCTCAGGCGAGACTGGAAACGGAAGATATTGAATTCCTGTATGATATGGAATTTTTCATTAACCGTGAGCTTGGAGAGAATGCAGGAGTGGCATTTGATGACGAAGCATTCCGGAAAGCGTTGTCAGTTAATGGGGATTCGATCATTATCATTGCCGATGATGAAGTCATCAAAGTTCATGTCCATTCCAAGACACCAGGCGATGTATTAAACCTGGCGCTACATTATGGTGAGATTACACAGATTCATATTCTCAATATGCGTGAACAGCATCGGGATCTCCTGACAGCAGGCATGGACATTGCTCCATCACCTGAATTGTTTGCAGAGATTCCACCTGAGGCAGCGCGCAGTATGGAAGAGGCTGTGCTTCCAGCAGATGAGATGGCACCGTATGGTTTTATTGCGGTATCCTCCGGTGACGGTATTGCAGAGATTTTCCAAAGTCTTGGCGTTGATGTGGTTCTGTCCGGTGGACAGACGATGAATCCGAGTACTGAGGATTTTGTAAAAGCCGTTCGTACCATTGCTGCGGAGCAGGTATTTATACTCCCGAATAACTCGAATATTGTACTGGCTGCGGAGCAGGCTCGTGAACTGCTTGAAGATGAGCGCCGGATTACGGTTATACCAAGTAAGACCATTCCACAGGGGATGGCTGCTGCCTTTGCTTTCCAGGAAGATGAGTCTGCGGAAACAAACCGTGACCAAATGTTGGAAGCCATTAGCCGGGTACAGTCCGGTCAAGTGACTCATGCGGTTCGTGATACGCAATATGATGAATTGGATATTAAGGCGGGGCACTATATCGGTATTCATAACTCCAAAATTGTAGCGACAGATGAAACCATGCTTCAAGCATGTGAAGGTCTGCTCAAACAGATGATGGAGAGTGGAGATGAAGTGGTGACGATCCTTGAAGGGGACGAAGCTGACCCTGAGGTTACTGCTGCCCTCGCTGCATGGCTTGAAGTACAGTATCCTGATGCTGAGGTAGAGGTACATCTTGGAGGACAGCCGGTGTATTATTATCTGTTCTCCGTAGAGTCCTAATAGCACTCTAGCGAAGAGGAGGAGAGTCATGAGCCACAAGGTTGCGATAGTAACAGACAGTACGGCGGATATTCCCGAAGAACTCATTCGCAAATACGGGATTCACATTGTTCCGCTGCGTGTACTGTTCGGAGAAGAGACCTATGCAGATGGTATTGATCTGACTTCGGAACAGTTCTACGAAAAGTTGAAGAAAGTATCTGTGTTGCCTACAACTTCACAGCCATCTCCAACCGATTTTATGAATGTATATCAAGCTTTGCTTGATGAGAACCCGGAACGCCCGATTGTATCGATCCACCTGTCATCTGGCATGAGTGGTACCTACCAATCGGCCATGCTTGGCAAGTCTTTGCTGGAGCGTGAGGGTGACATCACCGTGCTGGATTCGAAGTCAGCATCGTATGGATACGGTCTAATGGTAGTACAGGCTGCTGAACTTGCCGAACAGGGCAAGTCAGCAGTCGAAATCACTGCTGCCATTGAAGGGATGCAACAATCTCGCAAATTGTTCTTTCTCGTGGATACCCTTGAGTATCTGCAAAAGGGCGGTCGGATTGGCAAAGCTTCAGCCATCTTGGGAACGTTGCTTAACATTAAGCCGATCCTGTCTATTGATGAAGAAGGCGTTATCTACGCAGTTGAGAAAGTCAGGGGTCATAAAAAAGCAATGGCACGCATTATTGAGCTGTTCCAGAAGGATCTTGCAGGCAAACGGGTTAACCTGGCGGTAGGTCATACCGCTGACCCGGGATCAGCGATCGCTTGTGCAGAGCAGCTGCGGGGTCATTTTACACTGAATGAAGTGATCTATACCAATATTGGAGCCGTAATAGGCAGTCATGTTGGACCTGGTGTCATTGCGATCTTTATGTGGCCTGTTCCGGAATGAGGGATTAGACATGAAATTGGAAGAAATATCAGTTAAGCAAATTAACGGCGTGAGTGCTCTCAAAGAGGGAGAGCTTCACGCCTTTGGCATCTCTACTGTTAAAGACCTGCTTGAATATTATCCGTTCCGTTACGAGGATTATCGTCTGCGTTCACTTAGTGAAGTGAAGGATGGGGACAAGATTACGGTCCAGGGACAGGTGATGGGTATTCCTGTATTACAACGATACGGTAAAAAGTCCCGTCTCACCTGTAAGATCATGACGGAAGAGTGGATGATTACAGCCACCTGGTTCAATCGACATTTCCTCAAAGAACAACTTACCCCTAATCGGGAGATTGTGATTACGGGAAAATGGGAACAAAAACGCATGCAGATGACAGTTACTGACTCGGAGTTCCCCGATAAAGGCGATGGGCGTTCAGGCACACTGCAACCTGTATATTCGGTAACCGGCAAGCTGACGCAACAATGGATGCGGAAAACGATCAATCAAGGGTTAATCCAATTCGGAGATATGATTCCCGAGATTCTGCCTCAGTCCTTGATGAAGAAATACAGCTTGATGCCTCGTAAACAGGCGATTGCGGGGATTCATCGTCCACAGGACAACCGGGAGGGTCAACAGGCCAGACAGCGGATGGTGTATGAAGAGTTGTTTCTGTTCCAGTTGAAAATGCAGGCGTATCGTGCGCTCAACCGGAATCGTATGGATGGCGTGGTACATACAACGGACAATACGACGATCCGTGAGTTTGTACGCAGTTTACCTTTTGAATTGACAGATGCTCAGAAAAAGGTGGAGCTTGAAATTCTGCATGATATGCGTTCGCCCTATGCAATGAATCGGTTATTGCAGGGTGATGTAGGATCGGGTAAAACGGTTATTGCGGCAATTGCGCTATATACGACTGTTCGATCCGGTTTCCAAGGGGCTCTGATGGTGCCTACGGAGATTCTGGCGGAGCAGCATATGCGCTCACTGCAAAAGCTGTTTGAACCGTTTGGGGTAACCGTAGGGCTGTTAACGGGCAGTGTAAATGGACGCAAACGTAAAGATCTGATCGCCTCGTTGCAAATGGGCATGATTGATATCGTGGTGGGTACACACGCCCTGATTCAGGAAGATGTTTTCTTCCGTGATCTGGGTCTTGTGGTGACGGACGAGCAGCATCGCTTCGGTGTGAATCAGCGCAGCGTTTTACGACGCAAAGGATATAATCCGGATGTGTTAACGATGACGGCAACGCCCATTCCGCGGACACTGGCCATTACGGCTTTTGGGGATATTGAGGTATCCACGATCTCGGAACGTCCGAAAGGACGGATTCCGATCTCTACGTATTGGGTTAAGCACGATATGATGGAGCGGGTGCTCGGGTTTATCTCCAGAGAAGTGGATCAGGGCCGTCAGGCCTATCTAATCTGTCCACTCATTGAAGAGTCGGAGAAGCTGGATGTGCAGAATGCCATTGATCTGCATGTGCAGATGCAGCAGAACTTTCCGAAATATCGTGTAGGTCTGCTGCATGGACGGATGACGGCTGCGGAGAAAGAAGAGATGATGCGCGACTTCTACAGCAATGATATTCAGTTGCTTGTCTCCACCACCGTTGTCGAGGTTGGGGTCGATGTGCCAAATGCAACGTTGATGGTCATTATGGACGCGGACCGCTTCGGTCTCTCCCAGCTGCATCAGCTTCGTGGTCGGGTCGGTCGTGGTGCGCATGCTTCCTATTGTGTACTCATTGCTGATCCCAAGACAGAGGTTGGACAAGAACGTATGAAGGTCATGACGGAAACGGAGGATGGATTCGAGGTATCCCGGCGGGACCTGGATCTCCGGGGTCCGGGTGACTTCTTTGGTACCAAACAGAGCGGACTACCCGAGTTCCGTCTTGCCGATATGGTTGCTGATTTTGCTGTGCTGGAACAGGCCAGAGATGACGTGACCCACTTAATTGAGGATGCTACCTTCTGGACCTCTATGGACTATGCACCTCTGCGCGATTTCCTACAGCAACAGCAAGTATTCAAGGGTGATCTGATTGACTAAAGCTTACCTTGATAGCTGGTTTTTCGTATTACCTTTGTAAAAAAAGACAAGTGTACAAGCCCTCCCGACATATGAATAAGAAGTGAGTTCATTCTTTTGGGAGGTGCTATACGTTTTGGGTTATCAACAATATGGAATTAGTCCGCAGCTGGTGGAGCGGATCAAATTAAAGATGAAAAATCCCGCTGTCAAAGAGCGTATCAAAAAGTTGATTGATGGCGTGACCAAGTCTGATCTGCAAGATAAGGCCAAGGTCAGAAGGTTGGTCAAGTCTTCAGCTGTTATTATGAATGAGAATTTCTCTCCGGCGCAGGAGGAGCAGTTTGTTGCGTTTGTACTCGCGCAGAAGATTGATCCGAACAATACGTTTCATTTGATTAAGCTGTGGGGGATGTTTAGGTAGGGATTCGATGTAATGTTGGGTGGGGTAAAATGAACTACAGGGTGTTACACATGGCCACTACGAGTGCAGTACCATCTTTCGATCGCTGTTATCCCCGGATTTTTTTGAATCACCCTTTGAAAGGGTAAAATCCGGGGATAAAGGCGAGCGCTTCGCTTCTCCAGATTGGTTCTGCACTCTTCGTTACTGTGTAGCTGGAGTTCATTTTATAAAAAACCAAATTACATCGAATGTTTATGAAGTAATTTTAGTGGGTGGGGCGTTTCATAAGTCAGGAAGATGACTTATGAAACGCCTTTTTGATTGTTATAACTAGAGACAAGCCTTGTGACATTACTCGGTTGAATATTCGTTGAAGTTATCGAACCTAGCTTGTGTTACCGCAGAAACAAAGTTTTCAATGAGTTGTTATGTTGGTTAAATCGAGCATCTTAGTACAGTGATTGGTGGAGTATGAGGCTTATATTTAATATAAATTCAAATTTATCCTTTAACGATACATAACCGTAATATCTAAAAATACTGTACCTCAACCCATAAACAAAATGTACCATTCCTCCAACTATAATGAGTGAGTACCAAATTGTAAGCGATTACAAATAAAGGAGGGGTAACATTGACTTTGACTAGAGGTTTCAAGCAGAAGATTAGCGGCAAAGTGATTGCGGTCATCACCGTGGTCAGTCTGACATGGGGGTCCTGGGGAGCTACGCCACTATCAGCATCTACGACAAGTACGTTAAAGTTCCAAACTCAGCAGGGAGGTGTCTTTGACGGGATGCCATTATTCGATGGCGTGCCAGAGCATCTGGATGCATACGTAGACACCTATTTCGAATACACTGGCCTCGAAGGCCCAGCCGTTTATGTGACGGGTTCGCGAAACCATTACACATTGAAGCAGGGGAAACATGCAGGCAAGGTCATTCCGGGTGCGTTATCCGCTGCAGATAATGTTCAGGGTGTCTCGACCGATTTTCCTGCTCTGATCGGCATGGGACAGAGCTGGAACAAAGAACTTTTGTCCGATATCGGTGAAGTGATGGGGAACGAGAAAATCAGCAAATTAAAGGTCAAGCAAGGCGAATCCAACATTCATGGGGGCAACGATCCTTCCCTCAGCGTGGCGTTCAGTGTGGTCAGTGATATGCGTATCAATCCGCTTAGCGGTCGTTTCGATGAAGGGTTCTCTGAAGATCCCAATATGGCCGGAGTCTTGATCGACAAGATGGCTTCGGGTCTTAGCGGAATTGATCAGTCCACCAGCGAAGATGGATTCTGGATGAGAGCAGCGGTGGGGACAAAGCATTACTCCGTATATAACGCGCAGTGGTTCAGGCAGACAGCGAATAACAGTGCAAGCGCGCGTTCATTGTTTGAGTACCAAACCAGAGCCGCGCTCCCTGGATTTGAATCAGGTGCGCTGGCGGGCACAATGACATCTTATGGCCGGACTAACGGCATTCCAAACATCCTTTCCCCGTTACAATTATTGGCCAATTTGGACGCGAAATATGGTGTATACAGCTCGCCTGATTTCAATGGAGATGCAATTGTATCCAACGCGAACCAACTCGGAAATGGATATGACGACCGCTATGCCGTGGACCGCGGTCATGCAACCGTTCTCATGGCGCTTGCTCAGGCGAATGCGGGTCGGCCGTCAGGGACGACACCTGCGGATGTGACCGATCTCGTGGCGCTCGTAGAGCAAGGGGAATATGGAATTACCGAGGAAGAACTTATAGAAGCAGCCAGACCACATGTAAACCAGCTGGTACGTTTGGGGATTTTCAATGAAACTGATGAGCAGGGCATCCCGAAAAACTACCCTTTTGCCCAGGAAGCAAGAGACGTCAGGACGTCTCCGCCTTCCGATTATAACCAAGTGAACCATCAGGAAATAGCACTTCAAGCGGCACAGGAGAGCGTTGTTTTGTTGAAAAATGATGGCACACTTCCGCTGGAAAAAGGAAATGACGCTGCTGTTTCTGGGGTGTATGCCGACGCACGCTTCAAGACAACGTATTCAGTTGGCGCGACACCTAAGCTGGAAAACTCAGGTGAATCTCCACTGCTCTCAATCATTAAAATGAATGGTAGCAGTAACGTAAACTATGCCCCAGGAAATGAAGTCATTGCACTAACCTCTAAAGCGAATCAACAAACGGTCACGGCAGACGTGTATAGTCCAAATGCAGGCACGGAGGGAGCGCAGCTCATCACAACTTCGGATGCCCCAGATGAGGCCAGTTTCTCCCACTTGTTCCGAGTATACGATTGGGGTCAGGCGGGTTCAAGTTTATTGTCGCTGTATAACCAGCGTTGGGTGACTTCCCCTGCGACAAATCATGCAGCAGTTGGCAATACGGATCGTACCAGCCTCAATCTGACGAACAATGATTGGAACCTTCCTGAGATGATGGGTGATACGAGTGCCATACCCCCAACATTACGAATGGAAACGAACGAGGATGGCTCAATGTCTATTGTTACCAATGGGTACCGTACAGGATTCTCTGGTGACTTTACAAATTGGTATTATGCCAACGGACGCTTTATCAAGGTAGATGATGCTGGTAAGCTCGTGACTACATCATCTCCACTGGGAAGCAAGGATAATGCTGCGAATCGCCCGGACGGGGTGAAGTTTGAGAAGGCCGTGGTGAAGAACGTGGGCGAAGAGGCGGTAGCAAGAGCCACGGAAGACGATTACGCCATCGTCTTTGTCGGAGCAATTCCACGACATAGTGCAGGAGAAGGTAACGACCGGTCTACCCTCGATATGGGCGAGGCAGATTATGAACTGGTCGACAAAGTATCTGCTGCCTTTGCAACCCAGGGCAAGAAAACCGTTGTCGTGGTTAAATCGAGCTTCCCTGTAAACATGGAGCGCATTCAGAACAACCCTAACGTCTCAGCGATCGTTTACCAGCCATATGGCGGTCAATACGATTCGTATGCTCTGGCCCAGGTATTGTACGGAGATTACGCGCCGACAGGCCGCCTGACGTCCACATGGTATGCAGGCATTGATGCATTCCCTTCCATTAGTCCATATGTTATACCAGAAGGTAACATTACTGGCCTTGACGACATCGACCCCCGATTTATGGTTGATATGACGAATGCAGACCCCATTGAATCTGAGTTGACTTATATGTATACAGATGCCACGGTGACCTATCCGTTTGGTTACGGGTTATCATATGCTGATTTTACGTACGATTCCCTGACCGTACCGTCTTCTGTAACGGGAGATGAACCATTCACGGTGTCGGTCCGCGTAACCAATACAGGAGATGTGGCCACTTCCGAGGTCGTGCAGCTGTACGCCCGTAACAGCAACTCTGCATACGGCGAACATGCGCCTAAAAAGAAGCTGGTTTCATTTGAGAAGATCCATCTCACTCCGGGTGAAACAAAAGAAGTCCTGTTGCAGGTCGATCCACAAACGCTGGCATTATGGGATGTGAATCAGAGCGAATGGATCGTTGAACAGGGCAGTTATGAATTCATGATCGGAACCTCAGCTGGTGATGCAGACGTGCAAGTATCGAAGGCATTAAGCATTGGTGGGAAGTCGGTTTCGACCTTACCCCTTACCCAGCCTATAAATGTATTTGATCATGCGTTTGCTTCGAACGAGGTCGTTTACCACGAAGTATCCAAGGAACGCACGGCAGCCCAATTAAAAGCCAAAGCGATTGTTGGAGGTTATTATGCAGTTCGGTCCAAACAAAATGGATCGTGGATCGCATTGCCTAAGGCTGACTTGACAGGTGCGCAGAAGGTGAAGGCAACTGTCGCATCTAATGTGCAGGGTGGCACGATCTCGTTGCATGCGGATGCGCTCGATACTGCACCGCTTGCTGTATGGAACGTACCGGTGACAGAACCTGTCTCCTACAAGATTAGCAATGCTAACGTAACGGTCAAGGAATTAGGGTACGTTGACGTAGAGGCGGATATTTCTGCTGCCGTGAGCGGCGTACATGATCTGTATCTGGTGTTTCATGAACCGGATCTTCGGATTGACAGTTTGTCATTTACGTTGAAAGAGCCGGGAACAAATCCAGGAAGTCCAGGCACAAATCCAGGAACAAATCCAGATTCGCCAAGCACGCCTGGATCAGGTAGTGTTGGAACTCCTGTTAAGCCACCAGCATCCGGGTCCGAGACTGAAGGCGAAACGGATTCGGAGGGCAATGTTTCTGCTGTCGTGACCGTGCAAACGGGGGATGTTGCTGATCAAGCTAAGGCAGCAAATATCCGTTCATCTGGCATCCGGGTTATCGGCGATCCATGGAATGTATCCATCAAAGATAAGCAGAACACGTATGTCATTGCAGCGCTGCCTGTTAACGATGTCGTAGCTGCAAACTCCACAACAATCGCATACGTTGGGGAAGGAGGACAACTTACGCCGGTGCCTGGCGTGTTGACCAAAGACACAAACGGAAACAAGGTATGGAAAGTACTGTTAAACCAAGGAGGCACGTACGTTGCGATTCACTCGCTCCGCGAATTTGTTGATGTTAAGCCTTCAGCTTGGTATGCCAAAGATATTGCCAAAGCCAACAGCTTGCTGTTGATCAATGGCGTATCGGAACGCCGCATGCAACCCCAAGGAACGACAACATCGGCCCAAACGTTGATGGCTGCCTTGAATGCGTTAGGAATTGAACCGATGGGAGCGGCAGCAAACGAGAAATGGTTTGATCCGATTTTACGAGCCTCCAAGGAATATGGCCTGATGGAAGAAGGGCAGTACCTGCCAAATGCCCCAATGTCACGTGAGGACATGGCAATGGTGCTCGTTCGTGCGCTGAACTTGTCTGGGGTGGATACGAAACTGCCAGAAGCAGAGGTTGAATCATGGCTGGAAGATTTTAAGGATCAGGCCCAGCTGACACCAAATAACCGGGCAGTCATGGCAACGGCCATTCAGCTTGGTATATTCCAAGGTACGCCGGATAAACTGTTACAACCACAGAGCACCCTTACACGGGCACAACTTGCAACTGTTATTGTCCGTGTGCATGACCGGATAATAGAACGGCTGGATCACTAAGAACCAGAACAACGAAAATAAGGAACTGGGCCATCATACATGGCCTGGTTCCTTGTTATTTGCGGTGAAGGATTTGTGTTGCTTTCGGTATTCCTCCGGAGTCCAACCGGTCAATTTTTTAAACACCCGAAAAAAATATTTTGGATTGTCGTAACCTAGCTGTTTGGCAACCCGGTAGATTTTATCGTCTGTGCTCGTTAAGAGCTGCTTGGCTTGACTGATCCGTAGTCGGTTTACGTAATCAGTGAAGTTCTCGGATGTCTTTTCTTTAAATAAATGACTGAGGTAACTCGGGTTCAGGTAGAACAGGGACGATACCCATTCCAGCGTTAAATCCTTGGTATAGTGATTATCGATATATGTCCTGACGTTGTCGATCACTTGATCTGATGCGTAGGGGTTGTCTTCCTTAAGCAGATGAGCTGTTCCCGTCAGCACCTTTACCATGTAATGCCTAATGCACTCCATATCGAACGAGACGTTCAGAACGGCCTCCAAGCTGGAAGAGGCGCTACTGTTACCTCCGTTCTGGATATAGTTACTCAGCAGCCGTTTGGTTTCCGTGATAATGTCTCTGCACTGCTCCTTCAGGTGGGCAAGCAAAGCGTCAGGCTGGCGTATGTAGAAAGCAAAGAAATCGGTGATGAGCTCTTCCACCTTTGGTACATTCCCGCTCTCTATAAAAAATAACAGTTCATACGTTCGAGCCCACTTCAGTTGATGTAAAGGAATTTGCTCCCGTGAAAATACGTAACATTTTCCAAAATCGGTAATGGCTCGTTCGTCCAACGCAAGGATTGTTTGATAATGAGCTTCTCGGACCCCACCAATACCTGTATGAGGCAAGCTGATCCCCACACAACAATCCGTAGTTTCGGATTTGGTCAAAATTATACTTGCTGTTTGTTCCGCCATTTTCTGCAAATCAAGCTGGCCTGAGCAACCCAGATCATGCATCAGGAAAAACAATAGCTGATCCGTTTGTGGATGAGGAATGTACAGGCCATTCGAAAAGGTAGGCAGTTGCTGTGCTGTAAGCGGTTGAGGACCATAAATCGTCAAGAAAATGAACTGGTCAGAAGCCATGATGGCGGCAAATTCCGCAGAGCGGAACATAGGTGTTTTGATGGATGAATGGGGAGCCAGCACATAATTCAGGAAGGCTTGCATGTCTGTATCCCTTTTCATCTGCTCCGTTTCTACTTCTCTTAGAACGACTTCCCGCTGAAGAGAGCGCTCCTGTTCGATGGCTTGGATGGCTTGGTGAAGCGTACCGTGGATTTCATCCCGGCTAAAAGGCTTCAGCAGGTAATTTACAACTTTCGCAGAGATTGCCTCTTGCATATAATCAAAATCGGTATGTCCGCTAATGACAATTAACTTGATGCGCGGATATTGCTGGCATACTGTCCTGATCAACAGTTTGCCATCGACCTCAGGCATACGCATGTCCGTAAAGATAATGTCCGGCTTGAACGATTCAATCAAAGCCAAGGCGTCTGCGCCGTTATCTGCTTCGCCTAAGAGTTCAAGCGAGTGCTCAAAAGTCCCGATTTTTTTCAACAAACCTTTGCGGATCAAGGGTTCATCGTCCACAACGATATACGTGTACATCTCTTGGTCACCTCTTTTCCCAATTGGCCGGAATTTCGAGTGTAATTCGAGTTCCTGTATTCAAATCGGTATGAAACGAAAGGCCGTAACCCTCTCCGTAATACAAAGCAATTCGTGAATGCACGTTTTTGATGCCGATGCTTTGTTTATGCCTTTGACCAACGGCGACGAATTCAGGTGGCTGCTGGAGCAATTGTCGAAGTTCTTCCGCTTGTGTTGAGGACATGCCCACGCCATCGTCCCAGATCTCGAACACGATGCTGTCCTCCTGAAACAAACCGGTAATGGTAACGGAACCCTTCCCACGTTTGTTCTCCAACCCGTGATAGATGGCATTTTCCACGAGTGGTTGCAACAGAAGCTTCAGCATGCGACGACTCCGAATTTCCGGGTCTACATTAAGGTTGAACGCGAACTTGTCACCATACCGAATCTGCTGGATGGCCATGTAGTTTTCTACATGTTGAAGTTCTTCGCTGACCGGGACCAGCTCGCTATCCGTTTTGATGCTGTAGCGGAACATGTCCCCGAGTGACTTGGTCATCACCACAATACTCTCAACTTCTTCGATCTCGGCAATGCTATTAATCGACTCCAGCGTATTGTAGAGGAAATGGGAGTTGATCTGTGCCTCCAATGCCTTCATCTGGGAGTCCAGCATGAGGATTTTATTCTGGTAACTTTCTCGGATATGCGTATCGATGTCTTTCATCATTTTGTTGAACTCATGGTAAAGGATTCCAATCTCGTCGACTTGCCTCGTTACTTGAGGCTTGATGGTCACAAAGCGATGAGATTTGGTTTTGCGCATCAGTTTGGTCAATTCAATGATGGGTTTGGTAATCAGATTGGACAAGAAAAAGGAAAGTAGAAGGAAAATGACGGCACAGCTTATGGCCACGTATAACAGCAACTTTTGCGAGATGTTGTACTGCTCATACAACCGATCCATAGAGATGTTGGCAATCACGTTCCAATTGCGGCCGGGAACTTTCTGGATTACCGTCATCATGTTATCTTGGATTGATTTGTACTGTGAATTGTTGCCGACTTGATGCGTTGCCGCAGCCAGAGTATCGGAGAGAGGAGTGCCAACTCTACTTCCGTCGCTGGAGTACAGGATCTCGCCAGCGTCGTTCGCCAGATATAGATTGGACAAGCTTGGTGCCGGATTACGTTTTAGACCGTCAAAAATGTTCATACTGCAATCCAGCATAAACACGCCTAGGAACTCGTTGTTGTTGGGATCGTAGAGAGCTCTGGAGAAGCCAATGGATTCCTTGGCGTTAATGATGTAAGGTTTGACGCCAACTTCACCAATATACAAATCGCCTTTGCGCTTGATCGTATCCAGATACCACTCATCGCGAAGTGCGACATAATCAAGGCGTAGGTCTGTGCCGCTACTGCCATAGCTTATCCATTTGCCATCAGGTGTGAAAAGGTACAAACCATTGATGTAATTGTAACCAAGCAGAATGTTTTCAAAGATCAGTTTCAATTTGCTGCGGATCATGAAGATTTCATATTGATCGTTGGTACCGTTCAACTTGATTAGTTCATCACTCACAGTGCTGTAAGCGGTTGCATTTGAAGACTGCTGAAGGAGTGTGACGGAGATCCGGTCGATGTTCTGCAAAATTTCCTCCATGCTCTTGACCGAATTGCCTATAGTTGTCGACGTCACGAGAGAGGTCTGCTCATTCACCAGCTTCGTGTAACTGCGATAGGAACTGACAGAAACAACGATAATTGGCACGATCGATACGAGGACGAGGACCAGAAAAAGTTTAGTTTTGATGTTGAACAGAATCATACGTGCTCCTCCCGCCATTTGTCAATTCTAAAAATAGTGCACCATACGAGCCAAAGCAAATGCACTTTTGCCCACAGTATGATGAGAATGTGCACAAAGCAAGAATAAACATGAATTGGGGGAATGACAAGATGAAAAAAAGAAAACGACTGTGGTCCCTAACTTTGGTACTGCTCATGATGTTTCTGAGCGCATGCAGCTCCAGTAGCGAGGAGGGGGGCGGTACGGATACCAATAACGGGAGTATAGATGATTCAGAAAAGCCAATTACGCTGACGATGATGCTTTCGGGAAACAAGGCATCCGAGGGAGAGGATTTTGAGCTGGAGACCTTGCCGCGCCTAGTCAAAGAGAAGTTCCCGAACATTAACTTGGAAGTACAAAAGTTGCCTGATGATCAATACAATACATCTGTTCGAACCAAGCTTGCGGCTGGACAGGGACCGGACATTTTCTGGATTTTCCCGAAAAATGCGGCTGGCGGTGTCATTGATTTTGCAAAGGCAGGCTTCGCTGCGGATCTGTCAGATCTGAAGTTCTGGGATAACATCAGCCAAGGAGCGAAGGAAGATATGTCCTATGAGGGTAAACCTTACGGCGTGGCCGAAGGACTGGACTTCCTCGGCGTTTACTACAACAAGGAGTTGTTACAGCAGGCAGGATATTCCGAGTTTCCGAAGGATTGGCCTTCGTTTCTGGATTTGTGTCAAAAGTTGCAGGCAGCGGGCGTAACGCCAATTGCGATGGGAGACAAGGACCCTTGGATGATCCAATTCGGAATGTATCCGATTGCAGCCAATGTCGTGTATCCAAATGAACTGGATTTTGATGTCAAACTGCAGAACGGCGAAAAATCGCTGACTGATCCAAAGTGGGTTCAAACCATATCCAAATACAAAGAGCTCTATGATAACAACTACGTCGTCAAAAACTCGCTTGGCATTGGTAGTGCCCAATCTGCGCAGTTGTTTATCGACGGGAAAGCAGCAATGACCTTTACGGGAACATGGGATTATGCCTCCATGACGTCCAAAGGCGCTACCGATTTTACTCGCGGATTCGCTTCATTGCCAGGTAACGAGTCGGAACAGCCGGTGTTTGTATCTGCTGCAACATCTGCCGGATACGCTTTGAACGCCAAATCGGCAAACCTGGATGCAGCCAAGGAAGTACTGAACTACCTGTTTGATGGTGAATCAGATCTGTTCAAAGCATTTGTGGAAGCCAACAGTTCCATCAGCGTGTATAAGGACGTAGAACTTGAAAATGAATTGTTCAAGGAAGTGAATGACAACTATCAACAAACTGGAAATTCCGTCTACTTCAGCAACCAGATGTGGCCAGCTGGAGTATCGGACGTCATGCAGGCAAAGTTTGCCGAAATTATTGCTGGACAGAAAACAACACCAGAAGATGTGGCAAACGCCATGGAAACCAAGTTCAGAGAGCTGTGGAAAAATTAGAACAAAACGATGCTGTCTGCTGTAAAGGGGAGAATGATTGTCCTTCTTCCCTTGCCGCAGGCCCTCTTGGAAAGGATGGAGCAGGATGAGCTCTACTGTAATGAAAAAGTCCATGTACTGGTTTGCTTTGCCGGCATTGATCTTCTACCTGACCTTCTGGATATTCCCGATCCTGCGGTTGTTCCAGTACAGTATAACGGACTATAACGGGTACGCCCAAGCCTATAACTATATCGGTTTCGACAACTATAAGGAATTGTTCCGGAGCGACATCCTAGGCATTTCTTTAAAAAATACACTGATCTATACGTTCGTCACCGTCATAGCTGGCAATATCATCGGTTTGGCAATGGCATTGCTGTTAAACATGAAAATAAGAGGAACCGGGATTTACCGTTCCCTGGCGTATATTCCCACATTGTTCAGTGCGATTGTCGTCGGCTTTTTGTGGAGCTACGTCTATATGCCGGATTACGGGCTGATTTCTTCCTTTCTCGATAAACTGGGTATCACAAATGAACTGAATTTCCTGGGTGATTACTCGACCGCGCTGTATTCTATTATCTTCGTGGAAATCTGGAAGACGATCGGAACGACAATGATTATCTTCCTTGCAGGACTACAGACTGTTCCGAGTGACCTTTTGGAAGCCGGACGGATTGATGGCTGCGGCTCATGGAGATTGCTGCGACATGTGAAGATTCCATTACTGGCAACAGCGATTACAATCAACGTGACGTTAAGTTTGATCAATGGACTCAAAGCGTTCGACTTCCCGTTTATCATGACGAATGGCGGTCCGGGCACGGCTACCAACACGCTGATTTATACCATCTACAAGATGGCATTTACCGAACAGCTCTTTGGTAAAGCTTCGGCTCTTGGCGTTATTTCCTTTGCCGTGATTATCGTCATTACCGCTGTTTTTGTCCTGAAAATGAACAAACGGGAGGTGTCAGCATGACGCTTCGTAAAGTTTTGGGGAAAGGGTCCGTTCAGGCTGTCGTGCTGTTGGTGATGGCGTTAAACCTGATTCCGTTAATTATTGCCTTTTCGACATCACTCCGAGATCCAAGCAACAACACAAATCCGCTGGTCCTGTTCCGGGAGATGTCCTTTGCAAGTTACAAGGCTGCCTTCGACCGCATGCACTTTCCGGAAGCACTATGGAACAGCGTGGTGTTAACCGGGGTATCGGTCGTGTTCGTTGTCCTGTTTGCGGCGATGGCGTCCTACCCGATGGCCCGTTTGAAGACAAAGCTAAGTAAGTTCATGTATTTGTTTTTTTTGTCCGGACTCGTGGTACCTGCGCAAATGGTATTGATACCGATTGTGCAAATGATTAATGCGCTACATATTCCAACGAATCAATATACGCCTATTTTCATGTTCATTACGTGCAGTCTGCCGTTTTCAACTTTCCTGTACACGGGCTTCATTCGAAGCGGTGTGCCTGAGGAGGTAGAAGAAGCGGCGCACATCGACGGGGCGGGATTATTCCAACGGTTCTGGACCGTCGTATTCCCTTTGCTCATTCCGGTAACGGTATCGGTCATTATTACGCAAGGTGTCTGGATCTGGAACGATTATTTCTTCAATATGATCTTTATTTCCAGCGCAGGAGATTCACCCTTACCGCTGGCCATGCTCGGATTTTTGGGCGATCAGCAAAACCCCACGCAGTGGAATGTCCTGTTTGCAGCGTGCTTTCTGTGCGCACTACCGTTGCTGCTGGCGTTTCTGTTCCTGCAAAAATATTTTATCGGTGGCATGACCGTTGGGGCGGTCAAAGGATAAGGAGGCATTGTAATGCGTGAAAAAGTGATAAACACAGCCTGGCTGGAGAAGGCCCAAGAGCTGATTCCGGAGCTTCACCAGCAAAAGGTCTATCCGGAACATATCGTGAGCGCAGTTCCGGATGCAGCGGCTTTTCAGGGATGGCGTATTGAGCCGCTTGGCCCAGCGGAGCACTTGTCCGATCAAGTGCTGTGTAAGGGAGACAGTGTTACGCTGGATTTCGGGGAGCATCTCGTCGGTTTTCTGACCTTGTCGCTACTTAACGAGCGCAGTAATGCAGATGCACCTCTCAGATTGAAGCTCACATTTGGAGAAATGCCCTGTGAGGTCGGTGAGGATTTTGCAACATATTCGGGTTGGCTTAGCCGTTCGTGGCTTCAGGATGAGATTGTGAATGTGGACGTGTTACCCAGTACGCTAACACTTAACCGTCGGTATGCCTTTCGGTATCTGAAAATCGAAGTCGTAGAAACGTCGATTCGTTACGATATTCGAATTAACGATGTATATTGCATGACGGTGACCTCAGCAGACATGAGGTCAGTACCTCGATTGCCTGAAGGTATCGACATGGAGCTGGTGGAAATGGATCGCGTGTCCGTGAAGACACTCGGGGATTGCATGCAGACGGTATTCGAAGATGGGCCGAAGCGTGATCGACGTTTATGGATTGGGGATCTTCGCCTTCAGGCCCTCGTCAATTATGAAACATTCGGCTGTAATGATCTTGTCAAGCGCTGTCTGTATCTCTTTGCCGGAACGAGATTGGAAGGCGGCCAGGTAGGAGCCTGTTTGTACGAACAACCGGAACCGTACGTGGACGATATTTACCTATATGACTATGCGTTATTCTTTATTGCGACGTTATGGGACTATTTTGAAGCTACCAAGGACAGGAAAACGCTGGAAGAACTTTGGCCGGTGGCTCGAGAACAGATTGACATTTCACTGAGTCGGCTTGATGAGCGGGGCATCGTGCAGGATGACGATACGTGGTATTGTTTTCTGGACTGGCATGAAGAATTAAATAAACAGGCTGGTGCTCAGGCAGTTCTCATCTATAGTATGAAAAGGGGAAGGTCGATTGCCAAAGAACTAGGGCTGCCGGAGTATGAGGAATGGATTAACGCATACATCAAAGACGCTGAGCAAGCAGCCCTCACATATCTGTGGGATGGTGATCAGGGGTTTTTCGTCAGTGGTGAAAAAAGACAGGTATCCTGGGCATCGCAAGTATGGATGGTTCTGGCTGAGATCATGGATGCTCCGACGGCCCGGCAATTACTTGATCGGTTAACGGGTAACGGAGAAGCTATTGGCATGACCACGCCGTACATGGTTCATCATTATGTTGATGCATTGCTTATGTGCGGGGAAGAGGAGAAGGCACTGGAGCAGATCCGAAGGTATTGGGGCGGTATGCTGAAGGATGGAGCGGACACTTTCTGGGAGCTCTACGACCCGGACGACAAAACGTATTCTCCTTATGGCAGCAATTTGGTCAACAGTTATTGCCATGCTTGGAGCTGCACACCAAGTTATTTTATCAGGCGAAATTTTTTATAATTTTGGACTTGAGGTCAACCGGGAACGTCTGGTTGGCCTTTTTGGATTAGTTTCAGGTAGCATAGAGCCTGCCATGGCCTATTGTTTTTATTTATCTGTTTTTGTTCGTACCGTTAAAAGAACGAGTGGCTATTAATGAAGCGATTAATACGAATATTAAAATAAAGTTATATGGGTTTCCTTTAAGTATGTAGACTTGAACGATGAGTGTCAGAGTTGAGATGCTTAAGATTATTCGCAGGACAATCGCCGATGAGCGATCAGGATGATGGCTTCGTTTGGAGATAAAGTACAGGGTGTACCATAGAAAACTAAAAAGCAGAAGTGAACCCAGGAGTAGAATGGCAAGCATGCATGAACACCTTTCTGTAATTAATTTCACTCAATAATTGGAATAACATGACAACTAATTATAACATAGGTTTTTCTGGAATCGCAGATTTTCATAGAAGTTAAGGGATGAACTATTGTGTGCTTGGTGCAGTCTTGTTGATGCATTTTCACAAGATGGACTTTGCTTTCCTCTGGGGGGAGCGGTAAACTGTTGCATACGAGTATAAGAGCCTTATGGTTTAATGTCCTGGATGTTCTTTCAAAAAGGCGTGGCTGTGTTGGTATGCATGTTATTTTCAGACAGATGTGGAGGAAGTACGATTGGAAATGTTTACGATGCTGCTGGGTTTGTTTGAACGGGCGGCGCTGTTGATTATATTTTTATTCTTTCTGTCGAGGGTGCCGAGATTTAGGCAGATTCTGCAAAAGGGGAAATTAAGGTGGCAGGAGTCTATTGCGGTTACCTTGTTATTCTGTGCTTTTGCCATCTTCGGGACATATACGGGCATTAATGTTGAAGGTTCACTGGTAAATGTGCGGATCATCGCCGTGTTATCGGGTGGTATTTTGTTCGGAGCGCCTGTGGGTATTATTACGGGGATTGTCTCCGGGGTGCATCGGTATTTGATCGATATGGATGGCGTCACAGCCATACCTTGTCTCATCACAAGTATTCTTGCGGGTCTGGTCTCCGGATATATACATAAGTACACGCCCAAGCCCAAGCGATGGATTATCGGTATTGGTGCCGGAATGATCTGTGAAGCGCTCACGATGTTATTAATCCTTCTATTTTCCTATCCCGATCCACTGGGTGCCGACATTGTTTCGAAAATTGCGCTGCCTATGATTCTGGGTGAAGTCAACATTGGGCTGATTGTGCTCTTGGTACAGAGTGTCGAAGGGGAAAAGGAAATGATTGCAGCTCGTCAGGCGAAGCTCGCGCTGGAGATTGCAAACAAAACCTTGCCGTATTTCCGTTCGATTGACGAGGATTCTCTGCGCAAAATCTGCCGGATTATTCAGGAGGATATTCAGGCTGATGCGGTTGCAATTACGGATACCCGGAATGTACTGGCTTATGTAGGATTTGGTGAGGAACGATATCATATCGGTAATGAAATTATAAGTGAGATGACCAAGAAGACAATATCCAGCGGGGAGATTACGATCAGTAATGATGTGATTGATGAAAAAACACCCGATATCCACTCGCTGTTAATCATTCCGCTTAAAGAACGAGGAGACATCACAGGTGCGCTCAAAATTTATTATCGCAAAGCGTACAAAATTACGTATCCATTACAAACGATGGCGGTAGGTCTGTCTCAGATCATCTCGACCCAGATGGAGGTATCGAGGGTAGAAGAGATCAAGGCTGCTGCCAACAAAGCGGAGCTTCGTGCGTTACAGACAACCATTCATCCTCATTTTCTGTTTAATGCGCTAAATGCGATTGCTTCGTCCATCCGAACCAAACCGGATCGAGCACGCGAGCTGATTGTGAATCTATCCGGGTACATGCGTTACAATCTGGAGCTGTCGGATGAGTTGATCGATATTCATAAGGAACTAGAGCAGGTCCGTAATTATGTAGAGATTGAGAAAGCTCGCTTTGGTAGCCGACTTAACGTGATCTATGACATTGATGAGGTCGCGGTGCATATTCCGAGTCTTGTTATCCAACCGCTCGTCGAAAATGCAATTATTCATGGCATTCTCAAGGTCAAAGGACCCGGGACTGTTCGAATTCGGGTACAGGATTATCCGGAGTTTGTGCGAATCAGTGTCAGTGATACAGGGGCAGGCATCAGTGCAGATATTATTGAACGTGTCTACCATGACCGTATGCCTGGTAACCAGATCGGGCTATATAATGTGCATCGCCGCGTTAAGCTTATCTACGGACAAGGTGTAACCATTACAAGGCTGGAACAAGGAACCGATATTTTATTTGATGTGCCCAAAGGAGATGTCGTAACAAGGTGATGATGGATCAATGAGAGCTCTTATTGTGGAAGACGAGATTCTGGCAAGCGAGGAATTGAATTATTTAATCCAGGAACATAGTCAGATTGAGGTGGTTGACCGCCTTGAAGACGGGCTGGATGTACTGAAATTTTTGCAGGAACAAGAAGTAGATGTCATTTTCCTTGATATCAATATTCCCTCGCTGGACGGCATGATGCTGGCCCATCATATTGGGAAGTTTGCAACGAAACCCTACATTGTATTTACTACGGCGTATAAGGAACATGCAGCAGAAGCCTTTGAGTTGGAGGCGTTTGATTATATTCTGAAGCCGTATGACGAGAAACGAATTGCTGCAATGCTCCATAAGCTGGAGCTCGCATTCAAACGTGATCATACGCTGATGGAGCAACATGTTGAGGATGGACCAGTTACTATGGTGGACGGATCTACTGCGCAGGGTGAACTGCTACGGGATACGAATTCCCATACGGACAGAAGAATTAATCTGCTGCGGAATGACAATATTATTGTTACGGATACGGCAGACATCTACTATGCGGAAGCGCAAGAGAAAGTGACGAAGGTATATACCAAAAATGGGGAGTTCACCATGCCAGTGAGCATATCGGATTTTCACAGCCGTCTGCCACAGGATACGTTCTTTCGCTGCCACCGTTCGTACGTCGTAAATCTGTCGCAAATCCGTGAAATTGTACCTTGGTTCAACAATACGTATCTGCTCCGTCTGCGCGATTTGGAAGCTGAAGTGCCCGTGAGTCGTGGGAAGGTCAAAGAATTCAGGCAACTCATGCGCATCTAGAAGCATTTCATTCCGCATCTGATGCAACTCATGCTCAAAACGGTGTAATGAATCCCCTTTCATGTATGATTAGCTTGTGAACGCATTCATGTATATGACATCGGCAAAGGGGAGATCACGATGAAAGCAACCATTTCATCCGTTTCATCAACACCTGAATCAACATCTGCACCTACAAAAATGAACCGCTGGCTTATTGTATTGGGGACCATCATTGTACAAATGGGTCTTGGAACCATCTATACTTGGAGTTTATTTAATCAACCGTTGTCTGACCGTTTCGGATGGGACGTCAGCTCGGTCGCGATAACTTTTTCAATTACCAGTTTTGCTTTGGCATTTGCCACATTGTTCGCAGGACGATTGCAGGAACGTTGGGGTCTTCAGCGTCTGATCCGTGTAGCCGGGGTTGTGCTTGGGCTGGGTCTTATTCTGAGTTCCCAAGTCACCTCGTTAACACTGCTGTATATTTTGGCTGGATTTGTTGTTGGTTTTGCAGATGGTACGGCGTACATTACGTCACTGTCTAATCTGATCAAATGGTTCCCGGAGCGCAAAGGTCTGATCTCGGGGATCTCGGTCGGCGCCTTTGGTACCGGTAGTTTATTGTTCAAATATGTGAACTCGGCATTAATTGGTTCCGTTGGTCCTGCTCAGGCATTTATGTACTGGGGCATTATCGTTCTGGTTCTGGTCGTTGCGGGATCATTCCTGATCCGTGAAGCGGTTGTTCGTGAACAGGCTCCGGCAAGCAAGGAAGGATCCAAACAAGTTGTGGCACGTCATGATTACACGGTGAAAGAGATGCTGCGTACCAAAGAAGCGTACATGCTGTTTGTTATTTTCTTCACGGCGTGTATGAGCGGTTTGTATCTGATCGGTATTGTCAAAGATATCGGTGTACAGCTCGCTGGACTTGATGTAGCTACCGCTGCAAACGCAGTGGCCATGGTTGCGATCTTTAACACGGCAGGACGTATTATTCTCGGTGCGCTGTCGGATAAAGTAGGACGAATGAAGGTCATCGCTGGTGCGCTGCTGGTTACAGCCGTAGCTGTCATGACACTTAGTCTTGTTCCACTGACCTTCGGGATTTTCTTCGCCTGTGTCGCGGCCGTTGCATTCTGCTTTGGCGGTAACATTACGGTGTTCCCGGCGATTGTGGCCGATTACTTCGGACTGAAGAATCAGAGCAAAAACTATGGCGTGATCTATCAGGGATTTGGATTTGGTGCCTTGGCAGGATCATTCATCAGCGCCCTGTTGGGCGGATTCCATCTAACCTTCATCGTGATTGCTGTACTCTGCGCTGTCTCGCTGTTGCTCGCACTGATCATTACACCTCCGGGTCAAGGTCGTCGTGCACGTCAACGTGAAAAACAGATGAACCTTAACCCTTCATCACGGGCAAGCTGACACATGCACTGGAAGTACGGAACAGAGAATATTTCTTCATCTTAAAAAGCAAATTAAAAAACAGAGTAAACAAAGCGGTCTCCAGACGAGGCCGCTTTTTGGTATCTACAGTTGTCAGATTGCTGACTTGTTGGCCTAGCGGACCATCTGGCTGCCTGCGAGCGTGGTGCCCTGTGTGCATTCCATCATTCGCATCTGTTATACTCTAGATGAATTCATCAAGACTAAGACCAAGTTATGTACCCCAGAGGAGGCATATCATGAAGTTCATTAAATACACACAACCTGATTTTGATGATTATTATGCATTGGTTTCCAATATGGAAGTAATGAAACAGATTACAGAACGTGCAATACCGGAGCAAGAGGCGAGAACGCAATTTGAGTCCATGCTGGAGTTTAATGAGCGTTCCACTTGCGGACATTACCGGGTATTTAGTGAAGATGGTGCCGGTGTGGCGTATGCCAAATTGATTCCGGATCAAGAGGACCCGACCAAGGCTGAGATAGGTTACATGATCCTGCCTGAACATTGGGGCAAAGGTCAAGGCACATCCATAGCATCACGGTTGATTATTCAGGCACAAGCCGCAGGGATTGGATCACTCTATGCAGTTATCGATCCGGGTAACGCTGCTTCCCGCCGGATCTTGACCCGCCAGAATTTTGTATCCACCTGGACAGGCGATTACGATGGTCTTCCCGGCGAGATTTTGGAGTTGAATCTTCAAATGAAGCGGTAAAGGAACTGTTCTGAGGGTAATCAGATAATATATGGCATCTTGCATGATGCAGATGGGGCTCATTATCATCATGGTGCATGGGTTCAACATTTCATGCAAGATGCTTGCTTATATAGAGATGTGGAGGAGATGACATATGAGCAATTCAACCATGGAACGTCTGAATGCATTACTGCCGGAGTGGCTGGAGACCAGTCGTTTGCACACCGGTCAGGGTAAGGTGGCTTCTTATATCCCAGAGCTTGTCAAAGCCTCTCAGGATGAGCTTGGTATACATATCATGGACGCCGAAGGAAACCATGTGTCGGCAGGGGATTGCGGTGTTCCATTTACGATGCAAAGTATCTCCAAAGTATTTACCCTTATTCTGGCCCTGATGGATCATGGGGAAGAAGCGGTTTTCTTTAATGTAGGAAAAGAACCGACAGGCGACGATTACGATTCGATGATCAAGCTTGAATTGGTTGAACCCGGTATTCCGTTCAATCCATTAATCAATGCAGGTGCGATTACGGTGTCCTCGCTTGTTGGAGGAGACTGTAAGGAAGAAAAATCACGCCGCATTCTGGAGTTTTTCCGCAAACTGGCGAATAATGATCAGCTGGGCTATAACGAAGAGGTATTCCAGTCCGAATCGGAGAGCGGTCATATGAATCGTTCACTTGGCTACTTTTTGAAGCACAACGGGGTCATTAAGGATGACGTTGAAGACGTGCTTGCCGTGTATTTCCGTCATTGCTCCATTGAAGTGACGTGTGCAGATCTGTCTCGAATGTCACTCGTTCTGGCCTATAATGGAACAGATCCAATTACGGGAGAAGAACTCATCCCTCGTCGCTATGTTCAGATTGCCAAAACCTTCATGACCACCTGTGGTATGTATAATGCATCAGGCGAATTTGCCATCGAGGTCGGCTTACCCGCCAAAAGTGGAGTATCCGGAGGCATATTGACCCTTGTACCGGGACAATTCGGCATAGGTCTTGTTGGCCCGGCTCTGAATCGCAAAGGCAACAGTATTGCCGGCGTGCATCTGCTCGAGCGTCTGTCAAAGGAATTTGACTGGAGCTTTTTCTAAAAGTTTTTCAGAAAAAAGAAGCTTTACCCTTATATGTAGCCGATGAATCACTTATCTGATATTTTGCTTCTTTAGAACGAAGTGAATGGTCAGGATATGTCTCGTCGGCTGCTTTTGGTATTCACCAGGAAGTGTAGGAAGGCAGTCCTGCATGGTAACGACTATGCTGCATCTATCATGGACTATCCACAACACCGGGGTGGGTGTATACCCCTTCATTCATTGGCAAGCGCCACATCCGTAATGAGGTTCATTTGAATATCCCGGGACCCATCTTCCATCAGTAGTCTGAGGGTCCGGGCAGGACGGTCCAGCCGAAGCACCTGCCCCGTGTAACGGATATCGTCATGTTCGTGAAACAACGTAATAGTGACTCTATCTCCAAGCATCATCGAGTTGCTGAGCAAACGGGACATTTCTTCCGCGGCCTGGGCATCCAGGGATGGGTGGGTACGAGGAGCAAGTTGTTCCTGATGAAGAATGTAGGCTTCCCGGTGTTCGGGGAGCATCATGCGTGAGGACTCGAAGATACCGTTTTGCTGTAATTTTTTACTCATTTATAATGACCTCCAATTTTATGAGAACGTTCATGGGCTTGCGCGGACGAGCAGAGGGAGGATGCCCGCATGATGGCGGTATCTCCGTACCTGCGCTTGATATCATCCGTGGCACGTTCCAATTCTCTTTTACGTTCACGGTCATCAAACCAGGACAGCTGTACTTCAGAATCGGGTACAAGTCCGGTCAGTGACACGCTGATGCGGCGGATGGGTAATCCGTCCCAATGGCGCAGGAACAGAGCTGCTGCGGCATCGTATACTTCATCCGTAATGTTGGTGGGTTCATTCACCTTCATCTGGCGGGAGAAACCGGTTGGCCGATCATAATCCTGTCCGCGACAACCAACCGAGACCACATGGCCCATGAGTGATTTGTCCCGAGAACGTCGACTGACGAGTTCCGCCAATTCAAGCAGTACCACTTTGATATCTTCCCAGGAGTCATAGTCCCGGGGCAGCGTCATCTGATGTCCGATTCCCTGCTGCTGATGAGCATATGTCCCGGGTTTGACCGGGGAATCGTCAATACCGCGGGCGATACGCCACAGTACCTCACCATTTACACCCCAACGTTCTCTCAGTCGGGACAATGGGGTCTGGGCCAGATCACCGATCGTATGGACGCCCATCTTGTAGAGATGCTGTGCCATGCGGGAACCAACCATGAACATGTCTCGCACAGGCTTCTCCCAGATGGTTGAAGGCAGATCTTTGCGAGGCAGCGTGCAGATGCCTCCAGGGATTTTTTTGGCATATAGATCACAGGCCATCTTGCTAACGACCTTCGTATCACTGATACCGATCCGAATGTACACACCCGTCTCATCCATCACCCTCGATTGAATGCTACGGGCAATCGTCTCGGGACTACCGAACAGATCCAGGCTTCCGGTGACATCGAGAAACTGTTCGTCAATACTATAGGGTTCCACCAGATCGGTGTAAGACTGAAGGATACGCGTAATATGAAGGGACACCCGAATGTACTCGGCCATCCGAGGGCGAACAACAACAACATCCGGACATTTGGCAAGCGCTTCGCCCAGTCGTTCTGCTGTCGTAATTCCATAGGACTTGGCGAGTGGACAGGCCGCAAGAATAATACCCGAACGGCGCGCCGGATCTCCCGCAACAACGAGGGGGCGGTCCTTGTATTCGGGGTGTGCAGACTTCTCCACACTGGCATAGAATGACTGGCAGTCTGCCAGCATGATGACACGTCTGTCTTGGCGGGGCATAAGACTTCTCTCCTTATTCGTGATGCTAAGCTCTTATGTTAAGAAGCAATTATTTTCATTTGAACATCGATAATTAACAGTTTATTTACAGTATGGAACAAGTGTTCTTGTTTTATAAGCATATCCGACAATTCGAAATGCAGCAACCGGAATTATTTTGCAAATTGGACACAATTATGGGTTAGCTATATTAGAGGCAGAAATTAGGAAATAAGATGTGCTTTTTTACATTTAATGTGAGAGATCTGTGACCTCTGGGTGATGACCGGGCGTTCATTTGGTTTTTTGTAAAAGGGTTATAAATGGGCACAGTCCTATAGAGGGGGACTGATGTCCTTTTTTGATTTTCTGCATTTTTCAGAAAACCTTGATGTGACGCGGAATATCGCTGATGCGTTATCGGACTATAGTATCAATTTTGTAATCTTTATGGTTAATACTGTAAAAAGGTCCGCAACTTTAAAATATAACTCGCGTTTAATGGGGTATGTGTTCAAACGGCAAACGTTGCCTGTACCCGCGTTGCACATAACAATAAAGGTTCCAGAAGTGCAAGATCAGCAGGGTATCTAATCCATGCGATTCCAGCAAATATTAGTGTCTGGGAATCAGACGTATCCTGGAGGCTTTCGGATGCTAGTTGATGGCGCTTTTTACGAATTATGGGCAGAATGTTCCATTTCATGTTTGCTTCCATCAGCCTAGTTACAAATGCAGAGTCTTAGCGCTATAGTGAGAACTACACCGCTGACATCTCTACCAAGCGGACATCCGAAGCGGAATGATTCGTAAACTTCATGTTGGACCATTCGATGTTGAAGCAGGATGCATATTAGAGAGGTGAGCAATCTAAAGACATGAGCAGACAAAGACGAAGACGCTGGCTATTAACGGTGTTGACAGGAGCAGTGGTGGTGACCGGTGGGATATTTGCCGGATGGCACTATATGCAACCCAAGCTCGTTACGTACACAGCGGAGAACGGCACGGAGATGAAATTCAAGACCGATGGAGACCGGTTCATGGAATACGGGCCAGATGGAACGTGGAGGGAGATGTTCGTCAAAGGTGTCAACCTGGGCGCAACTTCACCGGGGCATTACCCGGGAGAATTCCCGCTGACCAAAGAGGATTACTTGCGGTGGTTCCAGCAGATCGAGGATCTGGGAGCCAATGTAATCCGGGTATACACGGTTCACGAACCCATTTTCTACTCCGCATTAGTCGAATATAACCGCGGCCGGGAGCAACCGTTATATTTTATACAGGGCATATGGTCACCTGAAGAAGAGTTGATTGAGAAACAGGATGCCTATGCAGCCCATATTGAGCAGACGTTCAAGCAGGAGATTGAAAAGGCCGTATCTGCTGTCTATGGCGATGCGGACATTCCTGCCAAGCAGGGAGAGTCCAGCGGCAAATACAAAACGAATGCAGGAAAATACCTGATGGCCTGGCATGTGGGGACGGAATGGGACCCGGCGATGGTAGACAACACAAACGCAAAACATGCGGACGTGCCGCAGTACAAGGGAGCTTATTTCTCGGCGAGTCCAGAAGCGTCACCGTTCGAGAACTGGCTCGCAGAGTTACTGGATCATACGGCGGTCCTGGAGAAGAAGTATGGATGGGAACATCCGATGACCTTCACCAATTGGGTAACGACCGATGTGCTGGATCATCCCGGCGAGCCGCTGTATGAAGAGGATCTCGTCAGTGTGGATGCCCGACATATTCAGCCGGAGGCATGGCAGGGAGGTTATTTTGCAGCCTACCATGTGTACCCGTATTACCCGGATTTGTTCCATATCGATAAAACACTCCAAACGATCAAGGATGAGAACGGTGAGTACAACACGTACAAAAGTTATCTGCGCAAGCTGAAAGCCGAGTTTTCCGATATGCCTGTAATGATTACAGAGTATGGCGTACCCTCTTCTCTTGGTATTTCCCATCTGGGTATGGGAGGACGGAATCAGGGTGGACATAACGAAGTAGAGCAGGGAGATATTGACGCGTCACTGACGCAGGATATCTATGATGAAGGATACTCGGGAGCGATTGTGTTCATGTGGCAGGATGAATGGTTCAAGAAAACATGGAACACGATGCCACTGGAAATCCCGGCTGATCGCCGTGCATATTGGCTGAACGTGCTGACAAACGAGAAGATGTTTGGTCTGCTTGCCATGGACCCCGGTAAACAGGAACAGTTGACCATCGACGGATCACTGGATGACTGGAATGATCTGAAGGATGAAGAGGTCACGACCTGGCAGGGCCAAGTGGACGGCATTCAGGAAATGAAGATGACCCATGATGAAGCTTATCTGTATATTGGGCTGACCTTGGATCAACCGTTTGACCCGGCTAAGACAGTGTTACGAATTGGGACCGATACACTTGCTGGAGGCAGTCAGCCTGACAAGTTACTCCCGGGCCGGACGCTCAGTGATGGTCTTGAGACGGTGATTACACTGGGGCAGGATGAAGAATCACAGGTGGAGATTGCCAAGGATTATGACTTTAATCAGCGTCTTTACGGCAAAGAAGGATACGACATGCTGCCAGATCAGCAGTCAGACTCCGCAGATCCGTTCCACCCATGGAATCTGGCAGTCAGCCTGAGGATGACACCTCCGGATACCCGATCTGCTCAACCGTTCATGAATGAAAAGGTCGGAACATTGAAGCGGGGAACGACGGCTCCCAGTCAGCCCGATACGGATTCATTAACGGCATGGCAGTATAACGGCAATCAGGTGGAGATGCGAATTCCCTGGATGCTGCTCGGGTTCGGTGATCCGAGTTCGCTGCAAGCGATCGACTATGGGCCGCTCAAGAATGGACGTGAGTTCTCCACAGTTGCTGTGGAAGGTGTTACCCTCATTCCGTGGTTAACGGACCGCGCCACGAAGAAAGTATCTTGGCCTGGGGGTGAACAGACGACCCTGGATCTGAAGACATTGCCCGTATATAGCTGGCAGCCTTGGGAGCAGGTGCAGTATAGTGAACGCCTGAAGCTAAGCTACGAAAAAATGAAGAAGAGCTATGAAAAAATTCCTAGTTTTCAGATCGAATAAATGAGTATAAAGGAGGACCTTTTCACATGTTTCCAAGTTTGGCTTTGGCCTATCTGTTTTTGTACATCTGTATCGCACTTGTTGTTGTAGGCGTCATCGTATTGTTTGCCATGAAAATGTCCCACAATGGCAAACGACGCAAGACGGCGTTTTATGAATTGAAGCAGCGTGACTACTTCACCTATCTGCAAACGGCCTTGACCGAAAATAGTCCGCTCAAATTGCCACCAGGCAAACTGGCTCCGCTGGAACGCAGAGTCATTCAGGACAGGCTGATTGAATGGATCGACCAGTTCAAGGGTGAGTATCGTGATAAATTAATCGCACTATGCCGTGAAGCAGGATTCGTAGAGCATGATCTGAAGGAACTGGGCCGTCTGCGTTATGGTCGCCAGATTGATGCGGCTTATCGCTTGGGTGGCATGCGTTGTCCCGAAGCCGTTCCGGGTTTGATGGAATTGCTGAAGGATGAGAAACCGGGCCCGATGGCCATTATGATTGGTCGGTCCATCTCCAGATGTACGACTCGGCAAGGTGAACTGAAAGACATGCTGGCATTGCTGTTAACGAAAGGTAAGTCCATTCACCATCTGGCAGCAGATATTCTGCTCGAAACGAGTCTGGATACGAGCAGAATTCTAATTGAATTGCTGGAAGACCGGAATCCTGATTTTGTTAAAGTCGGACTGGTTGCTATGTGGGGACAAGCTGTACCTGAAGTGATGCCTGCACTCGACAGACTGGTAGGCGCAGAACATCAGGATGTACGTGCCGAAGCGGTGAAGCTGTATCTTAGCGCAAGTCCGGCGCTCCGGGATGAGACGATTCTGAAGCTGATTCAGGACCCTGACCCCGAAGTTCGCGCCGAAGTGGTACAAGCGCTTGGTTCGAAACATGCATCTGGCAGCATTCCATTACTGCGCAAAGCGCTGCGGGATGAAGACTGGAGAGTTCGCTATAACAGTGCGGAGAGTCTGAGCAAGCTCGGTGAACCGGGATTCGAAGCGCTGTGTCAGGCTGCGGTGCAAGGTACAGTTGCTGAGCGCGAGATTGCGATGCAGCAGATTGAGAGTACCATGCAGCACACGAGAACCGATGACAGAGCTGTAGAGCAGATGATTGCACATAACAAAAAAAGACTGCTGTACGATCGCTATTTTGGCCCTGTCCGAGAGAACAGAACCAGCAAGAAACGCACAGGTGTCGCTACGGTAGGAGGGGATTACACTGCTTAGGGATCTACTATTAATCTACGGCATGGTCGCAATCTACTATGTTGTTTTTGTAAATACGCTCTATTTTTCCATTCTGGCCTTATCGTTCCGTAACATCTGGACGATCTTCCGGCGGTCGCATTATTCCAAATACAATACATTGTCAGGCTCGGAACTGGTTCCTTCAGTATCACTGCTGGTACCGGCATACAACGAGGAATTGACGATTATTGAAAATGTGAACTGTCTGATGACGCTGAATTATCCAACATATGAAGTCATTGTGGTAAATGATGGCTCCAGTGATGCGACACTGAATATCCTGTTGAAAGAATATCGTCTGAAGCCAGTACCCAATACGAAGATTCGGGGTAAGATCGCCTGTCAGAAAATTCGTGGGATCTACCACAATCCAGAGTTCCCGGATCTGTATGTCATTGACAAGGAAAACGGCGGTAAGGCCGATTCCCTCAATGCCGGGATCAACCTGTCCCATTATCCGTTGATCTCTTCCATCGATGCTGATTCGTTGCTGGAGAAGGATGCCCTGATCCGCATGGCTCGCATGTATATGGAGAATCCGGAAGAGACAGTAGCCATCGGTGGAGATGTAAGGATCGCTAATGGCTGCAAAATTGAAAACGGGGCAGTGCAAGATGTATCGCTGCCACGCAAGATCTGGCCCATGTTCCAGTCGATCGAATATCTCAAAGCCTTCCTGGGTGGACGGATTGGCTGGAGTCACATGAACGGTCTGATCATTGTCTCTGGTGCCTTCGGCATGTTCCGCAAGGACGCAGTAATCGCCGTAGGCGGATACCGGGATGGTTATCCTGGGGAAGACATGAACATCATCATTAAACTTCACCGTTACATGCTGGAAAACAAATTGAAGTATCGCATTGCCTTCTGCCCTGAGGCTGTGTGCTGGACGCAGGCACCGGATTCCTACCGGATCTTGTCCAGTCAGCGCAAGCGCTGGGGCCGTGGGAACCTGAAGAACATGCTGGAGAATCGGGGCATGCTGTTCAATCCGAAATATAAGGTTATGGGTATGGTGACCATGCCATATAACGTCCTTTTTGAAGCGTTGAACCCGTATTTCCGGATTACCGGACTTCTGGCACTCGCCGGATATGTCCTTCTGGATATGACGCAATGGCCGATTCTGGTTCTGTTCGGACTGCTGAACTTTGTGAGTGGTTATCTGCTGAGTGTAGGCGCACTTGTCCTGGAGGAGATTGCTTTCAAGCGTTACAACAAACTCTCGGATCTGGTCAAAATGCTGGTCTACTCCGCGCTGAAATTCGTAGGTTACCACCAGCTCGGCGTATTGTGGAGGTTGCAGGGACATGTGCAGTTCATGCAAAACAACAATTCATGGGGTACCATGACACGCCAAAGCTGGTCCGAGGATGAGAAGAAAACAAGCGAAGCCGCTTAGGTACAGAATAATCAAAGCAATTATATGTCCAACTAGACATTTACACGATAACGGAGAGGGCAGAAAAAGCCTGTAGAAGCGAAGCGTGCACCTAAAAGCTTTCTGAAAGAAAGCTGCATCGAAAGCATACCTTTATCCCCGGATTTCCCCTTGTACAAAGGAATCAAAAAATCTGGGGATAACAGTGATCGAAAGGTTGTTCTGTCATCGGAGTGTCAGTGTAAATAATATTTTTTGGACTTATATAGATAATCGAGGAGAAGGGTGGAAAAGAACATGCCAAATACGGCGACATTGCAGCGTGAGGCTGCCGTTAATGTGTACCGAAGTGTAGAACAGGGATTGAAGGAAACGGGTGCCGAAACATGCGGCTTAATGTTCATCCATTGTGCAGGAAACTCTCAACCTGAGCAGCAGGTCAGGACACATCTGGAGCAGACGAGCGGGACAGCCTTCCAGGTGTGGAAGGATGGGGCCACTCAGGCGATTGCCGTCCTGCTGCCAGGGTTGTCACTGGATGAAGTTCATTATGAAGGACTTCGGATCAAGCATGAACTGCAAGAGACTGTACCCGGTGCCGATCCACAGATTACACTGGCCAGTTTCCCGGAAGGGGAGCGCCCTTCGAAGGCAACTATTCAGCATATGGCTGAATCCTCGAAGCTAATAGATTCGTCGGAGATTCATATCTACACGCTGGACAATACGGCGGACGAACCGGAACGCATTTTGATTGTGGACAACGATCCTACGGTACGCGAATTCCTGCAATTGCGGTTGAAGATGCAGGGGTACGAAACCTATGAAGCTGTCGATGGACTGGCTGCACTGGAGTTGATCGAGAAGGTTACACCAGACCTGGTGCTCACGGAGCTGAATCTGTATGGCATCGACGGTCTGCCGTTCATCCATCATATCCAGAACCTGGAGATGGAGCAGCCACCCAAAATTGTCGTGTTGACCGAGCAACGTGTCGAGCAGACGATCAGTCAATGTTTCCGCAGCGGCGTGGATGATTACATGACCAAACCGTTTTCACCTGTAGAGCTGGATGCCCGAATCAGACGCTGCCTGCATTAGAAGATAGATTAGAGCAACATTTAGAGCACAGACACTCATCTATTTATATGGATTTTAAGCACCAACAAAATACACTGCCCGGAGGGAATATCATGGAGAATCAACAATTCCACACATTACTGAATGCGATTGAAAATAAAGAAGCTGTACTCGGCGTCGTCGGGCTCGGTTACGTAGGACTTCCACTTGCCGTGGAAATGGTCAATCAAGGTTTCACGGTAATCGGAATTGATCTGGATGCGTCCAAAGTAGAAAGTATCTATCAAGGAGATTCCTATATTCACGATATTTCGTCTGATGAGTTGAAAAAAGTAATGCAAAGCGGTCGTTTCCAGCCAACGACAGATTACAGTATGCTGCGCGTGATCGACGCACTCAGTATCTGCGTACCGACACCGCTTAGTGAAAATCAGGACCCGGATACGTCTTACATCGAGACTGTTGTGGATCAGATCAAACTGCATATGAAACCAGGCATGCTGATTACGCTGGAGAGCACTACTTATCCAGGTACAACCGAAGAGCTGATCCAGGATGAGCTGGACAAAATTGGACATGAAGCAGGAAAAGATTACTTCCTGTGCTTCTCGCCTGAGCGTGTGGACCCGTCGAACGGACGTTTCACAACATTTAATACGCCGAAAGTGATTGGGGGCACGACCGAAGCTTGCTTGAAACTCGGAACAGCGTTATATAGCAAATATGTAGAAACTGTAGTACCGGTATCTTCACCAAAAGTGGCTGAGATGTCGAAACTGCTGGAGAACACATTCCGCAGTGTGAACATTGCCTTTGTAAATGAAATGGCGATGATGTGCGATCGTATGGGCATCGATATCTGGGAAGTTATTGACGCGGCGGCGACGAAACCATTTGGTTTCATGCCATTCTATCCAGGCCCAGGCATTGGTGGACACTGCATTCCACTTGATCCGATGTACCTGTCATGGAAGGCCAAAGGCTTCCGTTTCTATAGCAAATTCATTGAGCTGGCGCAATCTACCAATGACAACATGCCATATTATGTCTTGAACAAAACGTCAACGATTCTGAACGAATACGCTAAATCCGTACGTAAATCCAATATTCTGCTCCTCGGCATGTCCTACAAACCGAATATTGCCGATCTGCGTGAATCACCAGGACTGGAAGTATATGAACTGTTCAAGGAAAGTGGAGCTAACGTAAGCTACTACGACCCACATGCGGATTCCTTCAAGGACAAACATGGCGAGACCGTACACAGCGAAGTGTTCAATCTGGAGCAGTTCAAAAAGTACGATTGCATCGTGCTGATCACCAACCACAGCGATTTGCCTTATTTTGATATTGCCGAGATGGGTGTGCCGATTCTGGATACACGTAATGCGTTCCGTTCGTACACACATCCGCATATTTACAAGATTGGTCACTCGGTACAGCATCCTGTGCTTGAACCAAGTGAAGCGTTGCTCGTCTGAGGAAATATATGAGGCAACGGGGCAAACTGGTGGGTATGGCGAAATGGGCCATTCTGGCTGTGGTGTTGTGCCTGCTGCTTCTGTCCTGGATGTTCAAATGGTTCTCGGCAGAGGAGCATAAAGCGACCTGGCTGTGGGACGCGTCCATTATTGCAGAACAGACGCCTGAGATTATTGCCTTTTCCAAAGAACAGGGCGTGGATACCATCTTCCTGCAAATCCAGGATGAGGTGCCTGACGCAACATACCGTAAATTCATTGCGGCTGCAGGGCAGGCCGAGATTGAAGTGCATGGACTTAACGGTCATGCAGACTGGGCCTATGAGGAAAAGCGGGATGAAGGGCTTGCTTTTATCGAGCGAGTACGAGCATACAATGCAGCTTCGGCCAAGAATGAACGCTTCGAAGGCATTCAACTGGATGTGGAGCCGTATCAGCTGAAGCGCTGGGAGAACGAGGAGAGCAGCGTCATTGCAGAGTGGCAGAACAACATGAAGGCCTGGACAAAAGCCGGCGAGGATGCCGGACTGTACATGAGCGCTGCCATTCCGTTCTGGCTTGATGCACGTCAGTCGGCTGAAGTTGAGGGTACATTCAGTCGCTGGGTGATCTCCCACTTCGATGCGGTGGCCATTATGGCTTACCGGGACAGTGGTCAGCAGATGTATGATCTGTCCAAGGAAGAACTGGACGAAGCGGATGATCTCGGCAAGAAAGTCTGGATTGGAGCGGAACTCGCGGATACACACGAGGGGGATCACCTGACCTTTTTCCGTAAACCGGTTAGCAATATGAATGAAGAGATGGCAAAGGTGTTTGATCTGGGTTCCTCTCATTCTTCTTTTGCGGGTGTGGCTGTGCATCATTATGAAGCATGGTATGCCAAGGAGAATGGTATTCCGCTTGCACGTAAGGATGAGGAGAAGGAATAGCGTTACATCAACGTAAAAAAAGTTCCTCGTTTTGGGTACGTGCAGTCAAGACTATAGTATAGAAAAAAGGCAAGTCCCGGGTTGTAAACTGTACCCTATGTAAAGGACATTTCTAAAAAAAACTATACGGCTTCAAGAAGATGATCTCTGTATTGTACAGGGGTCATCCTTTTTAGGTTCCACTGGTATCTAAAGTGATTGTAGTAGGTCATATAGGCTTTAACTTCTCGTTTGACTTCGTCTAACGTGGCATAGCTCTTTAAGGAAGTTTCGTCCTTAAAATGACCAAAAAACGACTCCTGCGGTGCGTTATCCCAACAATTTCCTCGTCTGGACATGGATTGCCCAAGCCCCATCCGTTTCACTTTCTTCTGAAAATCCGGATGAGTGTAGTGCGTACCTTGATCGGAATGAATGAAAGCATCATGACTCTTCTTGAATTTGCGGTTTTTCTGTAAGTGGAGCAACGTGTTTGTCGCCAGATCCATCGTCATTCGCTCCGACACATGATAAGCCAAAATTTCATTGGTGGAACTATCCTTGATGGTGGACAGATAGGCGCGCTTCCCTTGGCCGTAACTTAAGTATGTAATATCTGTTAGAAGTACTTTGCCCGGGATGCCTTGTTTGAAGTTGCGTTGTAACAGGTTAGGCATGGTTCGATGCTCATGGGTTGCCTTCATCATTCGTTTGTAGGGATTAGCTCGTCGATGAGGGCATACAATATCGTATTTTTTCATGATTCTTCGGATGCGCTTGAGATTCCACATGATCTGAAATTGTCCTTGCAGCGTCATCTTAATGGAGCGAGCGCCCTTGTTACGTTTCTTAAATTGGAAGGCTCGACGGATGTACACACCTATTTCCTCATCAACCTGTTCCTTCTTCGTGCGGCTGTGAATGGCTGAAGTGCTCCAGTATCGGTAATATCCGCTTTTGGAGACCCCGGCAGTCTCACACAGAACACTTACCATTCGCTGAAGATGGTATTTCTCAATCACGGTTCGGATTAACCTGTATCGAAGACCAGGCGTTAGTTTTACTCGTGGCTCCACCCCCGTTCGGCCAGGCGAATCTTTTTTAAGAGTTCATTCTCTGCTTGGAGCAGGTGAATCTGTGCTTCGAGTTTCGCGTTCTTTTCTGCCAAGGTTAACTCTCGTTTTAGAGACTCTCCTGAATGTTTGCCTCGTGTATCTTGTAAGCCTAGAGCCCCTTGCTCGTTGTAACTGGCTCTCCATCGGTCAGCTGCGGCTTTGACCCGAGTCATCCCAATGATCTGAACGTCAAATCCACAAGTCTCAAAGATCTCTCTAGGCATCCTTCCTTGCTGATTTAATGTAATAAAGAGTTGTTTGAACTCGTCCGTATAAGTGATTCCCTTGGTCGAAACAGACTTCACATAGTGATTTGTAGCAAGTTGCTCTACTTCGCGGGTTGTAAATGTTTTTTTACTCATTAATCGTTCTCCGTCCTTGTCTCGTTCATGGTATACAACAAAAATACCCCATAGAGAGACTTTTTTAAAGTGTCTACTCCATGGGGTACAGTTTATTGAAGGGGCTTGCCTTTTTTGTGGTGGATTTCGTAATGGGTTTTGCAGCACTAGGATGTGCAGGATATGAAGCACAGGAGTCCATTGTAATTTGCTAAAGGCGACATCTTACACAACCATACACAAGGCGTGGTGCATAAGGCATGGATTATAGGCTGGGAGCGAAAGGTCGCTCCCTCATTCTTTCGTGCTCTCCGCTGTACGATAGCGATTGGGCGGCAAACCGACCTGCTTTTTGAACGCTTTGGAGAAGGAGAACAAGTCCGGGTAACCTACGGAATGAGCCACTTCAGTCAAGCTTAGCGGCGTCTGCACGAGCAGACGTTTGGCCTGATTCATTTTCAATTGCTGAATATATTGTACAGGGGACAGACCATAGGCTTTGCGGAACTGTTTGGCAAAATGGGTTCGATCCACACCTGCATGAGCGGACACACCTTCCACGGAGATGCCGCCTGCAAAATGAATGTCCATGTATTCCTTGCCTTTCTGAAGCCAAGGTGTGGCCGAATCCGGTTGCAATCCTTTGGTTGCCGGGGAACGGGCTATCCGGTCAAAGAGGTTTAGAAACCGGGTGAGTCGTCCCAGATCACTCGCTCCGTCCTGTGGTTTGCGAACATCCTCCATAAATGCGCGCATCGCACTTGCGGTCTCCGGTGTCAGTACACCTGAACGGTATGGTGAGTCGGGTGTAAGTCCGATCCGAGACAATAGTTCGGCTGCATGTGCGCCGTCAAAGGCAATAAATATTTTCTGCAACGTATCCTCTGGGTCCGTCCAGTACTCATGGGTAACATGTGGAAACAGACAGAATGCATCCCTGGCACGAAGGGCGTGACGCTGTCCGTTTTGTATGAATGTACCTTCCCCCTCCAGCACAAATAGCAAATAATGATAAGGCGTAGTACGCGGACCAATATGATAGTTGGTCTTGGCTATATTGCGGCCAATGCGAATCGGCCAAGCGCCACCAGCTTTCTCGAATTCAGATGGAGTGAAGAAAATAATATCCAAAAACTCATGGTGGTCCTCCTTCATGCTCTCGGTCATCAGGAACACCTCTTTATTGTATAAGTATCGTTTGTAGATTTTAAAAGTTTCACTTATAACCTATTATACAGGTGGGTTTTATACATATTCAAGATCACGAAGACCTAAATCTGAGAAAAGACCACAAAATGACAAAATGAAATTGCCGCGAAATGACATTGCTCACAGACAAATCAATTGTTATGATGTCCATACCTATTAAACCAAGTTAATTAATCGGCATTTGAGTGTGTACTTTGAAAATGAGTTAGAAATTAGGCGCACTTTAAAAATAAATTTCAAGAGATGCCAAGTAGTGGAGGGGACGAAATCGATTCTGAAGAAGCGAAGCGGTCGCCTGAAAGCTTTCTGAAAGAAAGCTACATCGGAAGCATAAGCTATCATTGAATTTTTACCTTTAAAAAGGAGAATCAAAAAAATTCAAGGATAACAGTGATCGGAAGAACGATTCGTACCCGGAACGTCAAGGAGGCGTAACGGTAACTTTTTTAACATGAGACTTTATTTATTCATAGAAGGGATTGACTTTTGTGAGCGAACAGGAAGATATGAAGTTTGGATGGTTTTTGCCTACAGCAGGGGATGGTAAGTATGTAGGGGTTACCCCAGAGCGTGAGCCAAGTCTTGATTATCTGGTCGATGTGGCACAGACAGCGGAGAAGGCAGGATTTGAATTTGTACTGATTCCGACAGGGGGAGCCTGTCTGGACGCATGGGTGGTTGGCTCGGCTGTGATGAGTCACACGAAGACATTGCGTCCCCTTGTCGCCATTCGCCCGGGATTGGTTACACCCGTACTCGCTGCACGCATGGGAGCGGCACTGGATCAGCTCTCTGGTGGTCGCGCCATGATCAATGTGGTAACAGGCAGTTCTGTTCGAGATCTGGAGGAACTCGGCGATCCACTGGCACATGCGCATGATGAACGGTATGTCCGGGCGAGCGAGTACATGGAAGTGATGAAGCGTTCATGGACCCAATCGACGGGACTGAATCTGACGGAGTTTGCCGGAAGTGGTTCAAAATCTGGTGCAGATGCACCCAGCGATCCCAATCCTGAATTTAACGGCCAGTATTACAACTTCAAAGGACCGGTAGGCATGCCGGAGACGGTGCAAAATCCGCATCCACCATTCTATCTGGGAGGAAGTTCTCCGATTGCCAAGAAGGTCGCTGTTGAACATGCAGATACGTTCCTCATGTGGGGCGAGCCTCATGACTGGATTCAGGAGCAGATCGAAGAGATTGAGGTCATCCGTCAGCAGGTGAAAGAGGAAACGGGAAAAGATCGTCAACTCCGTTACGGCATGCGTGCTCAGGTGCTCATTCGGGACACCGAAGAAGAAGCGTGGGCAGCAGCTTGGGAGATTATTAGTAAAGTACCACCAGAAGCGATCGAGAAAGCCAAAGCCGCTTTTGCCGAAACGGATGCAACCAACCAACGCAGACAGAACGAGTTACGGGAACTGTCCGAGAAGCAGCAGTTTGTCGTAGGTCCCAACCTGTGGACAGGCTTGTCCGTTGTGCGTTCCGGCGGCGCGATCCTCATTGTAGGTACAGCCGAACAGGTCGCAGAGCGTTTGATGGAATATGGAGATCTGGGCGTGACGACTTTCATTCTGTCCGGTTACCCGCATCTGGAAGAAGCCGAGATCTTCGGCCGGACCGTGATGCCGATCATTCGCGAGAAATGGAAAACAAGACAGAAGCAGCATTCCGTTACTACTAACTAAGTAAGTTCAACTAATCTTTTTATACGAAAACGGAGAGGACAGAACCGATCTGAAGAAGCGAAGCTAAAAGCTTTCTGAAAGAAAGCTACTTCGTAAGCATCATCTCGCCTTTATCCCCGAATTTTAACCATTAAAAAAATGATTCAAAGAAATCCGGGGATAACAGCGATCGGAAGATGGTACTGCACTCGGAGTGCCCCGTGTAAAAACATTCGTGCAACTTACATCAATCATCCTCAGGAGGTCGTCTTTCATGAAAAAAAATAAAAAATTGATCCTGCCGCTTGTCAGTATGCTGGTGATGTCCATCCTGTTGTCAGCTTGCGGCGGTGGGGATAACGCGTCATCTGGAGAGAACGGCTCCTCGGGTTCAGGCAAGGTTACGATCAGCTTCATGCACTGGCGTGGAGAAGATGTGGAAGCACTGAACAAGAGCATTGACGCATTTGAAAAAGAAAACCCGAACATTAACGTGGAGATGCAGACACTGCCTTCCGATCAATATCAGTCCACCGTACAATCCAAAATCAGTGACGGTTCGGTAGGGGATGTATTTGCTTCCTTCCCGGGTGCACAGTTTGAAGCCTTCACCAAAGCCGGCTTGTTCACGGATCTGACTGGATCCTCGTTCCTGTCGGCCTACAATTCAAAGCTGATTGAATCAGGACAGCATGATGGCAAGCAATATGCGATCCCGTATCAACTCGTATATAACGATCCTATCTATAACGTAAAACTGTTTGAACAATACGGCCTGACGCCACCGACCGATTGGGAAGGTTTCCTGGCACTTTGCCAGAAGCTAAAAGACAATGGCATCATTCCGATTGCCTTTGCCGGAGCGGACATTGGCCCAGGGCAATTCATGAATACGATGGTGATGAACAATGCACCAAGTGACGACATTTTTACCAAAGTGGAAGCTGGTGAAGCTAAACTAACGGATGAGTTCTGGGTGAAAACGTTGACTCAAATCAAGGAACTGAACGATAAAGGTTACTTCCAGCAAGATGCACTGGGCACGAAGGACCCTGCGGCTGGCGCACTGTTTATTCAAGAAAAAGCAGCGATGCTGGCAAGTGGATCGTATCAATTAGCTCAGAACAAACAGCAGAATCCAAATCTGGAGCAAAAACTGCTTGCACCGATTACCGTAAGCGCAGATCAAGCGAAGTATGAAGGAGTGCACACGACCACATTCATGCTCGCCGTGAACAGCAAGTCAAAACATCCGGAAGAAGCGAAGAAGTTCCTCGAATTCCTTAGCAATCCCGATGTAGCGAGTGACTATGCCAACCAAACGGGACAGAATGTAACGGTGAATGATGTGAAGTACGATACGCCTGAGCTTCAGGTAGCCGGAGAATGGGCAAGCAAAAAGACCGTGTTCCAGCCACGGTTCACCATCCTGAACGGAGATAATCAAAAAGCAGTAACCAACTCCATTCAGGCTGTACTGAGCGGCACTTCTCCGGAAGAAGCAGCACAGCAGGCACAAGCGATCATTGATCAGCATATCGGGAAATAAACGATGAAAAACCGTCTTCAGCTATCCCTGTTTCTGATCCCTGGGTTGCTGCTGTACGTTGGATTGTTCGTATTTCCTACATTGACGGGGCTGTTCTATTCCTTTACGGATTGGGACGGGGTATCCCCGTCGTATGCATTTGTAGGGCTGGATAATTACAAGGACAGTCTCAGCAGCATCGTATTCCGCAAAGCCTTTGGCAACAACGTGGAGTTTATGTTAACGGTTGTTATTGCACAAACCTTTATTTCACTTGTCCTGGCCCTGCTCCTGGTACGCAATACCAAGACACGCATTGTGCTTCGGGCATTGTATTTCCTGCCTGCGATTCTGTCCTCCGTATCGGTTGGGCTGATCTGGGCATTTATGTATGATCCATCCATTGGATTGATCAACTATGGATTGAATGAAGCGGGGATGAGCGGCATCGCCCGTAACTGGATTGGTGATCCCAAGATCGCCATCTATTCCATCGCTGCGGTCCAAGTCTGGGCCCATGCTGGACAGATGATGATTGTATTCATCGCAGGTCTGCAAGGCATCCCAGTAGAACTGTATGAAGCGGCTCGCATGGATGGCGGCAGCAAATGGCAGGTATTCCGTACCGTGACCTGGCCGCTGCTGGCACCTTCGGCGACGATTGTTGTGGCCTACACGACCATTCAGTCGTTCAAGGCATTTGACCTCATTTTTACAATGACGGACGGAGGCCCGAACTACGCAACTGAAATTTTGACAACATATATCTATCATACCGCCTTTGGCAGCTATTCATTTGGTCTGGCTTCTGCCGGTTCCATGATCTTCCTGGTGTTGCTCGCGTTGCTGACGCTCTTACAGTTCAAGGCATTGCGTGCCGACCGGGTAAGCTATTGAGGTTGATGTTGGAGCATTCAACCTGCAATCGAGGCAGAAGGGAGTTCACATGTTTTTAAAATGGTTTAATCGCCTGATCCTATTGGTGTACGCGCTGCTGATCCTGGTGCCGCTGTACTTTGTATTTGTATCTTCGTTCAAAACAAGCAGCAACTTCTTCACCAGTCCGTTCAGCTGGCCGGACCCGTTTACGTGGGATAACATTACTGGCATGTTCCGCAATCAGCCGATGTGGCAATATTTCGGGAACAGTCTGGTCGTGACGCTTGGTACGGTTGCAATAGAGTTAGTGCTGAGCAGCATGATCGCTTACGCCATTGTCCGCTGGGGCGGTAGTGTAGGTAAAATCGTGTTTGCTCTGTTCGTAGCAGGGCTGATCGTTCCTTCCCAAGTGAGTATGCTGCCGATCTATTCCCTAACACGTACGCTGGGCTGGTCGGATAGTTTGACAGGCCTGATTGTTGTATCCGCGGCGATGCTGATGCCTGTCTCTGTATTTATGCTGACAGGCTTCATGCGCATGCTCAATTCGGAGATTCTGGAAGCGGGTAGTATGGATGGAGCTAGTGAATGGAGGCTCTATACCCGGATTGCACTGCCACTCGCTGCACCTTCACTGGCGGCAACGGCTACGTTCCTACTCGTCATGGTATGGAATGACTTGCTTATTCCCATGCTGATGCTCAGTAGTAAGAGCAAGCTCACGTTACCGCTCGCGCTTATGCAGTTCCGCGGGGAATACGTGACGAATTATCCGATGATGCTTACGGGGGTGCTGGTAACGGCCATTCCGATGATCGTGCTGTTTCTTCTGCTCCAACGTTACTTTGTTGCAGGTCTGACAGCGGGTTCACTCAAGGGGTGAGGTATCGCAGAAATCGGAAGGAAAAGCTTATTTTGCATTGATTTCTGGAGCATTCTGCATAATAATGATTTAGTGTCAGAGTGACTACATAGAGATCAAGGGAGCTATAAGTGATGAGCAAACTGGAAGTATTGCGGAATCCCAAGCAGCGTAAGCTGCTGTTCAGTGCCGGCATGAGCTGGCTGTTTGATGCGATGGAAGTCGGTATGATCTCCTTTATCGTGGCTGCACTCGCCAAGGAATGGAGTCTCAGTCCCGGACAAGTCGGCGTGCTTACGAGTATTAACTCGATCGGTATGGCGCTCGGTGCTTTGCTTGCGGGTGCGCTCGCGGACCGTTTTGGACGGAAGGCCATTCTGATGTGGACCTTGCTAATCTTCACGATTGCAAGTGGTCTGTCTGCATTGGCGACTGGATTTGCCGTGTTGTGTGCACTGCGTCTGGTTGCAGGGATTGGACTTGGCGGAGAGCTACCCGTGGCATCCACACTGGTGTCGGAGTCGATGCCTACAGCAGAACGGGGACGTGCCGTTGTATTATTGGAAAGTTTCTGGGCAGGGGGCTGGATTGTATCGGCGCTCATTGCCAACTTTGTCATCCCGGAGTACGGATGGAGAATTGCCTTTGCCATTGGTGCACTTCCGGCGTTCTACGCATTATATCTGCGACGTGCCATTCAGGACCCGCCGCGGTACAAGAATCATACCAAGCTTCATAAAATCACGTTCCGCGAGAAAGTGGCTACCGTCTGGTCAGCACCACATCGCCGTACAACGTTGATGCTCTGGATTTTGTGGTTTACCGTCATTTTCTCTTATTATGGAATGTTCCTGTGGTTGCCTTCGGTTGTAATGGCAAAAGGATTTACGTTGGTCAAAAGCTTCCAATACGTGCTGATCATGACGATTGCACAGTTGCCAGGTTACTTCACCGCGGCGTACTTCATTGAACGTTACGGTCGCAAGTTCGTACTGGTTGTGTACCTTACCTTGACCGCATTCAGTGCGATTGCGTTCGGACTGGCAACAACGGAAGCGACGATCTTGGCCGCAGGAATCTGTCTTTCCTTCTTCAATCTGGGAGCCTGGGGTGGTCTGTACGCCTACAGCCCGGAATTGTATCCGACTTCCGTTCGTTCGACAGGTGTTGGACTTGCCACATCGGTTGGCCGAATCGGTGGTGTACTTGCCCCATTAATGGTCGGTATGCTGGTTCAACGTGAAGTTGCGATCAGTCTGATTTTCACGATTTTCTTCGTGACAATCCTCATTGGCGCAGCGGCTGTACTGTTCTGGGGCCGGGAAACGAAGGGTCAGGAACTGGCCGAGTAATTGTCAATAAATACAACGCAACTTTTGTACGGGTCTGCCTGCCTACGGAAATAACGGGTTGGACAAGCGGTATATGGTTGATACAAGAAGGGGCATGACCATGGTGTGACCATGGGCTCATGCCTCTTTTTGTTATGTTCGGTGTCGTTTTTTCACTGCGTCATCGGTCCGATAGACTTCATTTTTTCTATATCCTATAATGACACTCGGGATGTCCAACCGTGAGGATTCAGGAGGAAGATGTGGGATCTGGATTCAGAAAAGTGGAGGTTAATGGAATGATGAAGAACAATATTGGAATGGATCAACCGAATGAAATGAATGAAAAGAATATGATAATTGAATTAGATAGCGTGAGTGAGATGAAAGAGATGAAGGTGGTTAGCCATATGAACAGTAATGAACGCACTACAGTTGATAGCACGAATGAGGGGGTAGATCTGTTAACGATTGCTGACAACATGGAGCCTATCACTGTCAGTCGGAAAGTCACTCATGGAAAGGGGAAAATGGCTGGCAAAAGAGCAGGGCGGGTCAGCATGCTCCTCGGTGCCTGCGCATTGACTCTGGGATTGACCGTGGCAGCTCCTTCTGCGGGAGCACAGAAGTTGGAACAGGGCGTTCGTAGCGAACATGTGCTGCAATTGCAGGAGCAATTAAGCGATCTGGGCTACTTCAATGCTGGAATGACTGGATATTACGGTACCATCACCAAAGGTGCTGTCCGCAAGTTCCAGCAGGCGCAGGGACTGAGTGCAGACGGCGTTGCAGGTCCAGCGACGCTGAACAGGCTGAACAAAAAGGCCAAAGCAGAGGGCGAAACGCTGCGCCAGTTGGCGAAGCTGATCCATGGTGAAGCGCGCGGAGAATCTTTTGAAGGGCAAGTCGCTGTAGGAGCGGTTGTGTTGAATCGGGTACATTCAAGTGAATTCCCATCGTCTATTTCGAAAGTTATTTTCCAGAAAGGGCAGTTCACGGCTATAGACGATGGCCAGTTTAATACCAAGCCAACCCAGACCTCTTACAGGGCTGCTCGCAAAGCTTTGAATGGCGCTGATCCGACGAACGGAGCGCTCTATTATTACAATCCGAAGATTGCCACTTCGGTGTGGAGTAAGAGCAGGCCGACGCTTCTGACCATTGGGCAGCATGATTTTACGAGATGAGATAGTTTGAGTTATTAGATAGAGCAAAGGTATTTTCTTAATACAACAAGGAACCCCGGCTGTATGCTGCTCATCTGCAGGTACGTGGCCGGGGTTTAATAATTATCATATCGTGTAAAAATGATATCCTATTATTGAAGCAAATATAAGTTTAATATTACTTCTGGACCGTGAAAGGGATAATCAACGAAGTAGGCTCTACAATGGTTTCTCCAGTGTCATAGTCATAGATTCTATTGAAAACCAATTCAAGGGATTCCAGCTTGTCGGGATCATCTGTATAGACTAAACCATAGCCCATATTATCCATAACTACGCCGTCATATTGATGATAAACATAGGGTTTTCTCATGAAATTACGATCTGCTGAGATAGGTTTACCCGTGTTTGGATGAATGGAATTCAAACCGTAAAATCCGATATTTTTATCCGTTGTATTTTCCACACTGTAGATGATTTTGATATACGTCATATCAGGACCGATATCTTCTTGATTCAGAATAGAAATGTTTTTACGGGTATCATCTGGAATATTACTAGCCTCTAATAATTGAGCATCCATCATATGAATAGTTAATGGGCCGAATTCAATACTTTGCTTCAGAGGGACAGTTTTTAACAATTTTAATTGTCCGCCGTAATCAAATGTACCTGTATCTCCGGGTTTGGATAGAAGCGGTGGTAGTGCGCTTTCCAAAAGCTTGTCCTGAAGAATTTTAGCGGCCTGCTCAAATTGATTATAGTCTGGATCAAATCCTTTGTATGTTAGTTCAGAACGGAAAGGCTTTAAACCGGATTCCAAGACAAGTTCAGAATAAGCAGGGTGAGGCTGTAACGGATTGAATTCCAGTTGTGTAGACGTGGCATTATTGGAGCTGTCTGAACCGCCCAAAAGTGCGAGAGCGAGCAGTAATTGAACAATAAACATAAGAAGCGGCACCCTTTCTCTTAGACCCTATTAATTTAAATACATTTTATTTATAATCATAACAAAACAGATCATGGTGACTCATGAGAATATCGACCAAACTTCAGATAATAACATATTGACAAGTTTTGATCTGATCTAGTAGCAAGGGCCTATTCCAAATAAGCGAGTTCAATCAGATTGGTGAATTTCGGATTATATAGAATATAATTAAAGTAAGGGTGAGTAGAAATGAAGTTACTAAAGGCCTCATTAATTATAATTGTACTAGTGGTCATTGCTTCTTTTTCATGGTATGGCTCTTATAAGAGTGACATGAAGAAGCTGGAGGATGAATTGAGAACATATTTAACCGCCGAAAAAGGAATAGATGAGAATACGATTATAAGCATCACCGCTCGTCGCAGCAAAATGCCGATGTATCCTGTTGTCGTCAAATTCAAGGACAATCCGCAGGAATATATCTACAACTATACAGATGAATGGATTCAGCTGACGCCTAATCCGAATGAATAAAGCAATCATACTTGCTAAGACAAAAGAAGATATTATGCTTCACCATTGGATTCGCCTGTCCAATCCTGGAAAATGGATAACGATAAAAACAACGGTAGATTAAGGATGGATTAACACGATGAGAATTATCATATTACCAGCTAAAAAGATGAAGATCGACATCGATCTTATGGCTATCGCGCAGATGCCGCAATTTATAAATTACTTATATTCAAACACGAAAAATACCTCAGCAGATCAAAGATTGGCTAACTAAAAAAGGGATTGGATTCAAGGGATTTTCAGATTAAAGATAAGGGGGATTTTGCATGTCTGTTTCAATATCCATTGAAATAAGTTTATCAAAGCAAATCTCAAGAATGACTATTCTTCGCAAACTCGAAGATTTCGGTTGGTCTTATAACGATCAAGGAAAAGTAACTTATCTACCAATTGGAGACGATAATGACTTTAATTGGCGGAGCAAATCAATTCCTCTAGAGGAGTTACTAAAGATTTTAGTCATAAAGGATAATAAAAGAGAATTAATTGGAGTGGCAATGACTTGGAAAGATACTGATGTAGGGGGAACATTTTTAATTGAAGAGAATGGTACCATACTTATGAGTCCTTATATCAATCGAAAAGTCCTTGATGTAGAAAGTTATAACAAAATAACTGACGTAAATTGGTATGTAACTAAACTAATACCTGTATTTGGTCAATTATTTGAGTCTATTTCTTATAATGAACATGTATAATTTCCTACGCTTAAACCTTGGGGCAATGTCCTTAAGGTTTTTTCTTTTTGGCCGATAGAATAGAAGTTTCTAAAAGGATCACTGATTGTACTTATATTAGTTGTCATAGCTTCTGTCACATGGTACGGCTCATATAAAAAGGATATGAAGGAGCTTGAAGATGGTTTAAGAAACGTATTTAATCGTTGAAAAGAGTATGGATGAAGATGATATCATTAGCATCGCTGCTCGTCGCAGTAAAATGCCACAGTATCCTGTAGTCGTCATATTGAAGGACAATCCACAGGAAGTTGTATACACCCAGAGAGAAGAGCAATGGGTACAACTATGGCCTGATCCATAATAGCCAGATGAATTATTGATCACTTTCTTTTTATGGGAACAACCGGGTACTTGACGTCACTCACTCACCATTTTCTTCACTACTTAACCTATTAGTACTTCAAGCGCTAAACATCCTTGAAACCTAATACGAATTTACAAAGTATATATAAAGAAGGATATAATTAGTTACCATTTATAAATTTGTACTCGGTTACATCCATAGAGGGGAGGACGAATATGCCATTTATTGGGGGAATCATTTTAATTTTTATCCTAGCATTTATTCTATGGGCATTAATGATCCCGCTATTCAATAAAATAGGTAGTAGAATTCTGAAGAAATACAATAAATTCAAACAAGAGGAGAATGTTGATGAAAAATTCAAAGACGTTTAGGGTAGGGGCAATTGCGGTTGCATTAGTTATTATTGTGGGAGTGCTACTGGTGACCTTCTTTTTAACACGAATTCCTAATGGATATGTTGGGGTCGTTTATTCACCCAATGGAGGGGTAAAAGATAGTACACTGAGTCAAGGGTGGAAACTGGTTGGAGCGTTTGATAAAGTAACGAAATATCCGATCCGAATTCAAACGGTGGAATACAGAGACATTCAGATTGCAACTTCTGACGGAAAAAACATCACCATTGATTTTGCTTACAACTACCAGGTAGAACCAAGTAAAGTATCTTCTATATTCAATACATTTGGGCCAATTAGCATTCAAGAAATTGAGGATACATATCTCAAAACACGTTTCCGTGACGCAGCCCGTAAAGGAATTTCCAAGTTTACAGTCATTGATGTGTATGGTGAAAAGTCATCTGAGGCAGGCGTCGATGTGCAACAACGTTTCTCTGATGACGTTAAAGAGTTAGGTTTTATTGTATCCAACGTTACTGTAGGTGTTCCTCAACCTGATGCCAAGACTCAGGAAGCAATCGATAAGCGTGTCGAAGCTTCTCAAGAACTGGAACGTAAAACGACGGAACTCGAGATCGCCAAGAAAGAAGCAGAGCGCAAGCGCGTGGAAGCACAAGGTAATGCAGACAAACTATTGATCGAAGCAGAAGGTCAAGCTAAAGCCAACAAAGAGCTTCAACAATCCTTATCGAGTCAACTCGTTGAATATGAAACCATCAAGAAATGGGATGGAGCCCTTCCATATGTAAGTGGGTCAAATACGCCAATGATTCAATTGCCGACTACAAAAACAGAGCAAAATAGCAGCGCGGGGAGCGTATCTCCCTAATAGCGGTTTGAAATGCGAGCCTTGCTTTCTCACCAATCAAATTGTTGAATTCGAATGAACAAGCCGGTCCAATCTTGGGCTGACTTGTTCATTTTTGAGTCTTTACAAAGGTATCATGAGGATTTAGTTAAGCCTTGGCATTGGATTCGCCTGTCCAATCCTGTACAATGGATAACGACTAAAACAACGGTAGATTAAGGATGGATCAGCACGATGAGAATTATCATATCACCAGCTAAAAAGATGAAGATCGATACAGACCTTATGGCTATCGCGCAGATGCCGCAATTTATAAACGAGTCAGAACAGCTATTGAGTCTGCTTCAAAAGTTATCCTATGACGAACTCAAAGCGATGTGGAAGTGTAACGATGCAATCGCCGAACAGAACGTGGAGCGGATTCGGAATATGAATATAAAGGCAAATCTTACGCCAGCCATCTATGCCTATGAGGGCATACAGTATCAATATATGGCTCCGGGTGTTTTTCAAGATGAGGAACTGGCGTATCTTCAACAGCATTTACGTATTTTATCCGGTTTTTATGGCATGTTACGGCCTTTGGATGGCGTTACCCCTTATCGGTTGGAGATGCAGGGCAAGCTGCAAGGTCCAGGTTTCAAATCGCTCTATCAATTCTGGGGCAGCAAACTCGCAGATCAGCTTCAATCTGAAAGCAGTTGCATTCTGAATCTGGCTTCCAAAGAGTATAGCAAAAATATCACTCCTTTTCTGAGTAAGGAAACCCGGTTCATTACTTGTGTATTTGGACAAATGGTTGATGGGAAGATTGTTGAAAAGGCAACCCGGGCCAAAATGGCTAGAGGTGAGATGGTACGATATATGGCAGAGCGTAAAATTACAGATGTGAAGGATGTAAGAAGCTTTGATCGGTTAGAGTTTGTTTTCTCAGAAGAGAAATCGGATGAGAGTACGTATGTGTTTATATATACAGAGGAAAAGTAGTTTGTATTATGTGAGCAGATTATAATAAGAAGTGTTTTTTACTAAAAAGTCGCCATCCGGCGGCTTTTGTTGTATGCAGCAACCTTTTGGAGGATGCTCTTACGAGCATCACTTACTACCGAAAATTGACTATTTAATCAGAGTGATTCCAAATGTCATCGAAGTATAAAAGGAAAATAACCTTATAATTGAGGACTAAATTACTATTACCGCTTTATCATTTTTCTGGTCCTATGGTTTGCGCTTGGAACCATGATGCCGACCAACGGTTACGCACTTTCGGATCCATCAACTTCCATAATAATGAACGAAAGTAGCCGTAGCGGTCTCAATACTTCTACGGAGCAGAGCGTAAAATATAGTGTGCAAATAGAAAAGGAAGACCCTTTCACAGCTTTCCCAAACCGATCTGGAGAAGTCTGTATCCGACGCATCTGATCGAATCGTTTAACAAGCAAATCAAGAATTACACGAACCGGAGAGAGCAATGTAATACTACTCTTACGAAAATAAATAAGGCTCATGGCCAAACACCATGAGCTAAACAAACCAAGTATAATCGAACGTAGCAGCTAGAAAAATGTTCTATAAGCAGAGCAATATCAGTGTGGAACTCCGCAGATATGCCGTTATTCACAGCGTGTTGTCTTTACATTTTTAAAGCAAATGTCCGCCAGACACTTCAATGTCCTGAGCTGTAACCCAGCCGAAATCATCGGACAATACATTCACAATGACCTTCGCAATATCTTCGGGTTGGCCTATTCTGCCAAATACAGATTGCTCAGCCAGTGACTTGATGAATTCGGGATGCTTATCGAATACTCCATCGCCAAAATTGCTGTGCGTAGGACCGGGAGAAACGGCGTTGACCCGAATGTTGCGAGGTGCAAGTTCTTTGGCGATATAACGAGTCCATGTGGAGAAGGCTGCTTTTAACGAACCGTAGGCAGAGTAACCTGGGAATGATTGGTTTTTGGATGAACTTGTGGTATTAACGATGGCTCCAGCATCATCCATGAATTGCACGAGGTGTTGTGTTAGAAAAACCGGTCCTTTAAAGTTCGTATTAAGAATCTTGTCGAAGTACTCTTCGCTCATCTCATTGAACATCATGGGTCCGCCAATACCTCCATTATTAACTAAGTAATCAAAAGTTGTTCTATCCCAAATGTCTTTGAGACATTTCTTAACTTCCAGGGAGAAACCTTCGAATGTTGATACTTGCGTCAGATCCAACTTCAGTGCTGCAGCCCGAACTCCATTATTCTTCTCAACTTCCTTAACGACAGCTTCTGCCCGCTCCTTATAAGAATTGTATGTGAGAATCACGCTAATTCCGCGCTTGCCCAGTTCAAGAGCCGTCGCTTTACCAATGCCATTACTTCCACCTGTTACGATTGCAATTTTCATCATATCCACCCTTTCTTGTGATCGATCTGGACTTTATTGTAGTCTCCTCTGCTGAAATTATATAGATCTAATAACACCTTATAATTGCCTAAAACCACCATGTTTAATTTTATGTAATTGTAATTTCCTTTGTTTTATATATAAGAAAAGCCTAAAAGTGCCGATTCATGTCGGTGTTGTGATGAGGAATACAGAGTCGTCTGATAAAATAGGTGTATGAATAAAATTATGGATGAAATTATAGATTTAATGAAATATGCAGGTACTCGACCGATTGCAACGGAAGTGCCGGGGCTGAGTATGATTAAGGGAGATATACCCGCACATCAGCTTGCAGCGCTATACGAGCCGATGATTGGGTTTACGGTTCAAGGAACAAAGATTCTTTCAATCGGGGAGCGCAGTATTACCTTGGGGGGACCCTCATATTATGTTCTGCCGGTACATGTTCCCGCAACGGCGAGGGTATATCCAGACCCTAATGGCGGTCCTTACATGTCCCTTGGTCTTGCGTTGAATCAGAATGTCCTTCAAAGCTTATTAAGAGATCTGCCTGAAAATCTGATACCAACGTCATCGGAGCCGTTCGCAGCTTGTGAGATAGATATTGAATTTATGGAGGCATGGCTACGGTTATTGCGATTAACAAAGACAACAAGAGATATTCCAGCTCTTGCGCCGGCCTATGAACGCGAAATCCTATATCGTGTTCTGATGGGACCACAAGGGTGGTATTTGAGGCAACTGGGTATGCAGGAGAGTAATTTTTCGAAGATTTCTCAAATTGTAAAATGGTTTCGCGATCATTTTATGAGTCCAATAGACGTCGGCGAGATGGCATCAAAATCTGGTATGGCTATAAATACTTTTCACCGGCAGTTTAAAAGTGCAACAGGGTTAAGTCCTATTCAATTTCAAAAGCAATTAAGGCTGTTGGAGGCTAGAAACCTCATTGCATTTGAGGGTTATACAGTAGCCGGTGCCGCATATCAAGTTGGCTATCAAAGTGCCTCACAGTTTAATCGAGAATACTCCCGTTTCTTCGGTCTATCTCCAGCTCGAGATACGGAGAAACTAAGACTAATCGAAAGCGCGAGGGATTAGTTAGCTGCCTCTACTAACTTGATGGTAGTGGGGAAGCATATGGTGTATGAGAAAAGACGCAGGGATGTATATCCCTGCGCCTGATCAAGAATCAAATCCGTGTCCATCAATCCAGATTGGATAAGGGATTGAAGCCACTGCTTGTTTCCTCTGCTTTGTTCCACGCATCCTTGACTTCTTGAGACCATTCTTCAAGGTCGCCTGAGAAAATGTACTAACATAATTGTTAGCAGAAGAGGGAGCTGTCACATCCAATTTAGGTGCGATCCGATTCGTATCCGAAGCTGATGAGCCTTTGGGCTTACTTCCCGTATTCCTCATGATAGAACCAGGATAGCCAATTCCTCCAATATTCAGATTACATCCTTCCTGTTAACGAACATTAATCCAAGCGGTCCACTGTGTTGGAATGTTAATGGAATAGACCGTACCTACAAATTGTCCGCCTGTTGTATTAGGGGATTAATAAACCCAAGAATGGGCAAAAGCATCTACGACACGATCACCGTCCAGATCAATAGCTTCAGACCAGTTGTTTGTCATAGTATTGCCAGCGAGTTTGCCGTAGTGACTACTGTCATAACCGATCTGGAACGTAATACACTGAATCCAAGCCCCACCATGATCATTGGTCGTGGAGAGCGGATTGTTATTAAAGCCGTAAATTTCTTGACCGCCATTAGGAGATACAACACCATATACATTAATGTGAGATACTTTCGGAGCAGGAGCAAACAGAACTGGACCACCCGCATTATCAGCCTTTTGCGATTCAAATTCAGCCTTAGCCGCTTTCACAGCTTCACGGAATTCTTTGGAATTAATAATTTCTTCCTTTGTCAACGGTTTGGCTTGAGTCACGTCACCGTCTGCATAAGCAGCAACATTAAACGAAAGCACTAGAACAAGAATAAGAGCTAAACTAAACAATTTTCTCATAGCAATCAATTCCACCTTTCTTGTTATGGGTATTTTTTTACAAAAACATGCGGTTACGATAAATAGACCTGCTTGCAGATTAAAGCCTCGTGCCCTCCTCTCTTATGAAAATGGTAGAACTCTACAGGCTAGAAAACTCTATGAAGTAGGAATGTATATATAAAATGAATGCCTGCCAATGGTTATGTGTTGCAGACAAAATGTAAATCTCATTTATACGCATTGATATCTTAGCTATGATAGACTCTGATACCCATCTTGAAAATATAAGATTCCAAAATAGATATTTAAATTGTAATATATTCCATTTATACAAACATATAGTACCTTTATGTATCACTTTAAGTCAAGTATTTCATTAATTCTATTATTTATTAAATCATGCTGCTCATCGCAGTAAATTGCCATAGTATCCTTTAGTCGTCAAAATGAAGGACAATCCTCAGGAACAATATATACCTACAAAGAGATCCTATGGGGCTGAAGGACGGATATAAATCATTCTGAGCGTAGGTTCATGCAGTGAAATCAGGAGGTTAGGCGGATGTATTGTACTAGTACTTCTGCTAACATAGGTTAATCATATATCAGATGAGCGGTGAAAACGGATGAGTACGATTAAGGTGAATCCTGAGCAACTACATCATGTAACCAATCAGGTGGATCAGGCCAGACAACAGTTGGAGCATATTCGCAGTGAACTGACGAGACAGATCATGTTCGTTCAGATGATGTGGATTGGGGCGACGCAGGAGCGATTCTACTATGAGTTTGAACAGTCGCGTCCTATATTGGATAAAGCACTGGAGAGTATGGTGGGCATCTCCAAGGAACTCAAGGAGATCGCTACGCGATTTGAGAATGTCGATGCTGAAAAGGTGAGTCTTGGAAGTGCTGTTGGCGCTGTGGGTGCGGGAGCAATGATGAAGACCTTGGGAAATGATGGGGGTCCGGAGGATAAAGGCTACCGGATGGCGCAAGTGAATGTGTATGGGAAGCTGATGTGGATGCCTGTTAACGAGAATGGTGTTACGGATCAGGCAGCCCTTCAGGCATATAAGAAGGATCAGGGGCATTTGGATATCAATCGGATGCAAGCTACGGATGCTGAAGCGCCAGGAGAAGATATTTATGCGATGCAGATCAAAGCCTTTGAAAATGGAATTCATCCCTTCACAGGTGAGCCTGTATCCGATAAGTATGCTCAGATGATGCTGACTTCTCTGAAATTCAGCCAACTATTTATGGCATTTCAGATGGTTCGCGGAAGTATGCCGGGTGGCAAAGGGCCGTTTCGCGTACCTTCTTCTCATCCAGCTGTGGCGAAGATTAAAAAGAATTTGGAAGCGGCTGAGGCAAGGAAAGGTAGTAAGATTAAGGGGACGGGTGATGTTAGACCTGTCGAAATCATTGAAAATAGATATCCAAATGAGATTCAGCAAGGAAAGAGTTTTGACTATGTTTTGAAGAATGGCCAAGTTAAGATTCGAGATGGAATTAAAGAGGTTGACTTTGTCATAGATGTAGATGGTAATTTAAATGTTGGAAGAGGACATTCTCATTTAGCAAATGGAGCTGATGTTCAAGCTGCTGGAAAACTAAAAGTCGATGCAAACGGAAATGTTAGAAGAATAACAAATGAATCAGGACACTATACACCAACAACTGAGCAGGCTAAAAAATATGAGCAGATATTCAATAGTGCTGGAATAAAGACAGAAAACGCTTGGTTAGAGATATATCAACTAGAAGTAACGAGAAGTGGTTATGTCGATATAGGGAAATTAAAGAAAGTATATTCAACTAAACTGAAATAATAGGGGAGATATTTTGACTACTCAAATGAACGAGGTAATTTTTTCGACTAATTTATCTAAAGCCGTTGATAAGATAAAAAAGGCAAAAAACATTACGAGCGATATCGTTAAGTTTATCATAGAGCCGGTTGAGGAACAGGGGAAAATGTTAGATGGTGGCGATGAAATGATGAAACGTCTTGTGTTATCTAAAGAGAATGTTGGTGGTAAAAAACTATTGTTAGAAGATGTTGTTGGGGTTTTAGGAGGTCTTTTTCCGAAAGCTCCTATATGGATTAATGTATCTTTTATAGAAATTGAAGGAGATACCGCTATCTTCAAGCTGGAAACCAGTTTGCGTTTTAGAAAACCGACTTTATTAAGAAATGCTGAAACAGGTCATGCTCCTTTTAAAGCTATTTTATAAAGTATGTGAAGATTGTCTAATATCTTTATGGAAATTTAAGTAGAGGCTACTTAATTAGTATTGATTCATCATTCAACAAATACAGCAGATTGATCGTGGTCAATATATCACCATGATTAATCTGTTCTTTTGTTATTTTCGTTTCTTTAATAGAAGAGAAGAGTACATTGGTGAACAGAAAAGAAAAGTGTGTTTTTACATGAAAGAAGATTTTCGAAATGTTTGCGATTTTGCACAGAAGATCGAGTTCTCAAAAGAGAAGAGTTTCCAGACTACAAATTTAGTGCTACTTTTGGAGGTGAATAAGTGCATGTCAATCAGTGCTGTAGTATATGAACCGCAAAATGATTTTGAACAGAGTTTCTTTGTTCCCATTGCTACAGAATCGTTTTTTAAAGAATGTTGGCAACCTGCGATTGAAGCACTGGGGTTACAATGGACAGACCTGTTTTCATCAGGTGTTGATGTAGAGGAGGAAGATATACCGTCAATTATTGAGGAACTAATTCAAATCAAAGATTGGGCGGTAAAAAACTTAACTGAGGAAAAAAGGGATAAAATGTTTGAAAGAATAACAATTCTTCAAAATAAATTGCCCCTAGCATTTCAACGTAAAGATGCTGTTGTTTTTATAGGATAGATAGGTTATTCGTCATGTTACAGTTTAATGGGACTACCCAGGGCAGAGTGAATCCATCATTCAATCATTCAATCAATAACATAAGCTCTGTATAAAGACATCATCAATTGAGTTGTACGCAGGAAAAGGCTTTGGGTTCATCCCTAATTAATGTTACTCTGTTACATCGAACAGGTCGATTATGGTTAGATATCACTATGATTGATCTGTTTTTTTGTTCCCTTGGTTCTTCTGCGTTTTTTAAGAAATGACTTGGACACAACTGATTGGAGATACGAACATGATTAAATATAGGTATACCATTGAATATAAAGAAGATTTCAACGAAGTTATCGTGGACTTAGGCATCGATTCATCGTTAAAGAATGGTTATCTGATTAGTAATTCTTTGGGATCGGATATATTTGGAGACTTCGCCACAATCCAGGAAGAGATCGGAAACTTAATCGAATTACTGAAAGGGAAAATAACGTTATATGAGGGTGGAGGGAATGTGAACTTAAATTACATTACATATACCTAGTTTGTTTCACTAAATGCGCGTAAGAACCAATTCATCTGCAATACTCAATGAGTTTCCCAAAGGAATAACATCAAGAGCGCGAAATTCAAAATATAAGGAACCTTAAAAGACAAAAAAAGCCTAACCCCTCAGTATCTTGAACGAGGAATTTGGCTTATGATCTTCAGCTTAAACAGCTGCATCCGATTGGTGATTAAAATTATGGTTTATTTGTCCATTTATAAGTAATGAATTTTAACATTTGGCCATTCATTTCAAATTCTTTATCACTAGTTTCTGTATGCTCGAATCCGTTTTGCTCTAAAACTTTTTGAGATGCTATATTGTTGGTGGTTGTTTTTGCCTTAACTTCTTTTATATCTAAATCAACTAACGTATTAAGTAATAATTTTAATGCTTTTTTAGCAACACCTTTTCCAGTGTGGATTTGTCCCACTCTATAGCCGAGAAATCCTATTTTATCGGAATCAATATCAACTAAATTTATTCTTCCAAGAATAGAGTTATTTTCGTCTTTTATTAGATAAAAAAAGGAGAGTCCTTTGACTTGTTCATCAAGTAGAGATTCATTCCTTACTTTAAAAACCTCAGGTATGTAATAATCATCTCCTCGAGACGGTACCATTTCCTCGAAAAAAGTTCTGTTTTCAATTTCGAATTCATACAAGCTTTCAATATCTGTGACTTTTAACTTTTCAATTACTAAATTCATGAATCTTTTCCTCCAATCAACTTTAATACAAAATACTACGATTTTGCTTCTGTAAACTATAATCTGCACCACGATTTCAGTTTGTTCTAATTCCACTTTTTGAATATATTGAAAATATTGAATTTAATGCAATTAAATTTTTGTAAAGCAAGTATAACATTCCTGTTTCGTTATTTAACATTATGGGCGATTAATGGGTATCAAAGCCCTAGTACATTTGAGCAATCTTTGGATGAACATCATGGAAACCTAGGCTCGAAGATGTGGGCGTATATTATGGGGCTTTTTGAACACTTGAGCAATTATATGAACAATGGATCTGCAGTACTATAATTACCTAATGTTGATAAGTTGACTTCTCAATTGACCGCAAGGAAATGGTCAATGACCAGTAAGGGGAAGATATTACTTTAAAAGTAAGAAAGACATGGGTGAGAATCGTTTGAATAAAAAAGTGACCTATTTTTGACCTGATTATGGCCACATGATGGCCTTTCGTTGGACTTTTCACGTGATATATTTGTATTGTGGAAATCGGGCGAGAATGAAACGTACAGCTGCAATAGCGGCATATGACTGGGGCGTTCCGCATCTCGCTTTTTCTTATTTTCTTTGAATAGGAGATTAACATCGTATAATATGTTAAGAATGGGTTAATAAAAAGAATACGAAAGTTAGGTGTTACTTTTTGAAGAAGTTGTTATTTGTAACAGACCTTTACTATCCAGCTAAAGGCAGAAACTATTATGAAGAAGACCTGTATCTCACTTCCAAACTTAGAGAAGAGTTCGACTTGATTATTTGCCATCCGGAGGATATCGAGAGCTTCGAGGATGTTGTCGATTTAATTGTCTTTCGAAATGCAGGTCCTGTTGCCAATTTTAAAGAAAAGTATCAAGCTTTTCGTAAGAGAATAGTAGACAAGCAACTAAATACTTACAATTCATTTAATGGCAAAGCAGATATGAATGGAAAAGAGTATTTGTTGGAATTAACAAATGTGAATTTCCCGGTTATACCCACCATAGATTCCGTTGAAAATGTTAAATTTCTACCCGAGGTAGAATACTTCATTGTCAAACCAAAAGATGGCGCTGATTCCATTGGCATGAAGAAAATTTCTAAAGAAGAACTAACTAATGAAATTGATAATGAGCAGCATAGTATTCTGGTGCAACCGTTTATCCCTTTTGAATACGAGGTATCCTTTTACTTCATTGACAAGGACTATCAGTACGCATTGTATGCACCGGATAAGGATAAACGTTGGGAATTGAAAGAATATACACCTACTGAACAAGATTTATCTTTTGCACAAAAGTTTATTGATTGGAATAACATTGACTACGGTATTCAACGTGTGGATGCATGTCGCACACTATCAGGAGAACTGCTATTAGTTGAACTGGAGGACTTGAATCCTTATCTGTCTCTGTTGGAAATTTCTTCTGAAACTCGCGCCGAGTTTATTCAAAACATGAAGGAATCCTTAATAAAAGCCCTTAGTATCAATCCTTTGGGATAAATGTATATCATTCAAATGATAGTAGCGAAATGATCATAAACATGTCGACTAAAGCCCCCCTCGTGGTGCTTTTTCTTTTGCCTTCATATGACAGAATGTGAGCCATTTGTGAGCGTTGACTACAGCAAGATAAGCTTCCTTTGGTGTTTGAGGTATGAGTTTAACTTTAACTTCGACTCAATAAAAAAACACTAGCGGTTTTCCCGCTAAATCCGCATTTCATCTCTTCCCTTGAGTTACAATCTTCCTGAGGTGACCTTACCATGAAGGATAATATGTCAAACCTGATCGAAGATTTGTTTCACGGGAACCTGCGGTTGGACGAGTCGATTCATCCTGAGCAGGCTGAGTATCAAGAGATCAATCGTCAAATATCGGACATGATGCAGAACTACAAAACAAATCTCACAGATACAGAATACGATGCTTTGGAACAACTGATCGACTTGATCGGACAGTCCACGTCGATGTATGTGGAAGCGGCATTCGAGCAAGGTTTTCGTACAGGCGGCAGACTGATGATTGAGGTTTTAGCCAAAACATAAGTATTTATCTATCTACCTCATAAGCCAGCTGACAATACAAAGCAATTCAAGAATCCCCTCCTCCATTACCACCGATTAGGCTGGCATTGGGGGGAGGGGAATTGCTTTTAAATTATTCTTTTATCTTATTTACTCACATACCTACCGTGCCCCAATATTCTTACCCGCTGGCGTACCCGAACCAATCAAATCACTGCCACCCGCAAGCTTCAGGAAATTACCCAAGACAGGTGTTCCGTCGGCGCTACGTGTTACCGAAGGCACGAGGGAGACAAAGTCGGCTGCGCTGACGAGCAGGCCTTTGGCGTTCTCGCTTTTTTTGTTCTTCCACCAGACGTTGGTGCTGCTGACGTCGGTTCCGCTTGTTTTGTCACTGGCGCCGCCTTGGAAGGACAGGTTGTTGGTGAAGATGTGGGTGCCTACATCAAAGGCAAAGTTGCTTTGCCCATTGTTCCAGGAGGTGTTATTTTTCATCTGGATCGAACCGGGATTGCTGTTGTAGGTGAAGCCGTGCTTTTTATTATTAAACGCAATGCTGTTCTCAACGATATGATTCACTGCAATCTTCTCACCGCCCAGCTTGAAGCCGTTGCCATCGCTGTTGGAGGTGGAAGTGCCGTCTGATGTTGCACCGTTCGCATAGGCGATGCTGTTGCGGATCGTAACCGCGCCTATGGCACCTGTGTCCGTTTTGCTATACAGATCCCAGCCATCGTCCACGTTATAGGCCGCAATACAACCGTCGAAGACGTTGCCCGGGCCTACGGTCAGTTTGGCCGCAAAACCGTCGGCATCCTCGCCGTCATCCGGGTCATAGTTGTTGTGGGAGTAAGAACGAATCACTTCATTATATGCAGGCCATTCACTCTTGGCGGCTGTAGAAGCATAACGTCCCATTTGAATACCCGTATCCCGGTTGTGATGAGCTTCAATCTGCTCCAGACGGTTGTAACTGCCTCCGATGAAGATGCCGTTGTCGCCCGCACCCTTCACCTCAAGCCCTTTGACGAACCAGTAGTCTCCGAACATTTGCAGCCCGCGGTTGGTGGAAGCGAAGGCTTGAGTGGAGAAATCAAAGACCGGTTTTTCCGATCCATAGGCCACCAGGTTTTTGCGTTGGCTCGATGTGCCGCTGTTGCCACGTTCAATGGTAATGGTCTGGGAGAAGTTATAGGTACCGCCGCGTAGATAGATCGTTTTGCCCGGTGCGACCTGGGTTAATGCGTTAGCCAGTGACGTTGGACTGTTGATCGTACCCGGATTGCTGGCTGAGCCGTTAGGGGAGACATAGAGATCACCTGCAGCAAGTGCGATATTCGAAGTCGCCACCGATTCGGAGGGGGTTTGTAAGCTGCTCTCGATCAGCTCTTCAGCACCAGCCGATCCACCACCAATCAATAATAGAGGGAACGCGGCGCTCAGACAGATCTGGGCCATTTTCGATTTGAGGGAGCGTTCCTTCAGAGAACGTGCAGATCGTGCAGATACATGAGTGGATGTGGATGGGAATAATTTCATTACGTAAGCCTCCTTGGTTAATTGGGAATAGAATGAAGAGCATGTGGTATCCGTGTACCAGACCGTTACCTATGAGAGAGGTCATGCCGGCTGGTTAGATGTAATCTCTAGGACACAACTTTATGGTAAATGTTGTAATCGTTATCATCAATAATCATCTGATCAGATGGAGGTACATGCAGGCAGGTCAGGCCTGCAAGCTTCCAATGCCTGTAATATCACGTGAATTATGTAATCTTTCCATTGGGTGATAGCTCTCATTTAACGAAGAATCATCTGAAATGAACGTAGAGAAGTACGCTTTTCAATCCTAAGAGTACCAGTTTTACTTATGATCCACTCCTATGAACTTCATTCAATCTAAAATACATAGCTGCATGCATCCTGAAGTGGAGATTACACTCCAGCTAGTCATGAAAAAGCCCTGATAGCAGCTGCAACTGGCAACTTGACGATCAGGGCTATGTTTAATTCAGAACGTAATCTGCTTACTCAACATACTCGAATGTACTAACAGTGTCAGACTTATCAGTCTAAACGCTGTCCAGCTATTTTAATATCCGTCCGTCTCACGACTGCGTTTCTCTGCTTGCTCGACACTGGGTTCATGTTTCGGTTGGACTGTGGCACTATCATCGGTTGGTACAGAGGCCAACCCTTCAGAGACGCGCCGACCGTAATCCGCATCCGCTTGGGTGAAGTAAGAGATCATGCGATCCCGGATATCTGGTTTGCATTGTGCCAACGCGCCGACCATGTTGCTGATCAGCTCATCTCGCTCCCAATCCTCGAACGCCCGGTACGTATCACCCGCTTGTCCAAAGTCATTGGTGCGCTCAATCTTCTCGCGGACAAGTCGGCCCTCCACCAGTGGTTCATGCTCCTTGCCACGAGGGGGTGCTTCCTTTAAGCCACCAAGCGAAGAAGGTTCGTAGTTCACATGCGGATTCTGACCCGGTGCACGATCGACCTGATACTGCATCTGCCCGCCGCTCTGATTCGTTGCAACCCGGTTCTTCGGTGCATTTACAGGCAATTGCAGATAGTTCGCACCCACCCGGTGACGCTGGGTATCCGAATAGGAGAAGGTGCGCCCTTGCAACAGTTTGTCATCTGAGAAATCCAGCCCGTCTACCAATACACCTGTGCCAAACGCTGCTTGCTCCACTTCATTGAAATAATCCTCGGGATTACGATTCAACGTCATTTTGCCCACAGGTAGAAAAGGGAACTGATCTTGCGGCCATAGCTTGGTTGGGTCCAGCGGGTCGAAGTCCAACTCTGGATGCTCGCCGTCCTCCATTACTTGAACGCACAGCTCCCATTCGGGATACTCCCCTTGTTCAATGGCGTGATAAAGATCCAACGTCGCATGGTTGAAATTCTGTCCCTGAATCTCGCTTGCGTCTTTTTGCAGCAGGTTGCGTATCCCTTGATTGAGCGGTTCCCAGTGGTATTTGATGAGTACGCCCTTGCCTTCCTGATTGACCCATTTGTATGTATTAACACCCGACCCTTGCATCTGCCGATAATTCGCTGGAATGCCCCATGGAGAGAAGAGGAACGTGACCATATGGGTAGCTTCAGGACTTAGCGAGACAAAATCGAAAAACCGCTCCATATCCTGTGCATTGGTCAGAGGATCTGGCTTGAAGGCATGTACCATATCCGGGAATTTGAGTGGGTCGCGAATGAAAAAGATTTTCAGATTGTTACCCACCAGATCCCAGTTGCCGTCTTCGGTATAAAATTTTACAGCAAACCCGCGCGGGTCCCGCAGGGTCTCCGGTGAATGTCCACCATGTATAACGGTAGAGAAGCGAACGAACACGGGCGTTTGTTTGCCTTTCTCCTGAAACAGACGTGCACGTGTGTACTTCGATACCGGTTCATCTCCGGCCGTTCCATACGCTTCAAATACGCCATGAGCGCCAGCGCCGCGGGCATGGACCACACGTTCAGGAATACGTTCACGGTCGAAGTGAGTAATCTTTTCGAGAAAATGATAGTTCTCCAGCGTAGTCGGTCCCCGACTGCCAACGGTTCGTACATTCTGATTGTCCGTAATGGGATGACCTTGTCGATCCGTTAATGTCTCAGGGTCTTTGTCTGAGGAATGCTCTGATTGTGAAGACTGATGATTCATGGAGTGGAGCACCGCCTTTCCTTAAAGTGGATTCCTGTATATATTTTCCCTGAAAAATGGTTCTATACATTAAACCTCGCAAATAATCTCGTAAAAAAAGCTTGTCACCCGCTTCATCGCGTGAGATAATTAACTTTTGCCCAGCGGCCTTTTTGGAACGGAAAATTGAAATTGGACCGCTTTGTCTAAGAATGGAGGCTGACCTAGGATTGTCTACACAACGTTATCCTTTTGCATATGATCCGGCTGAACCTTTTGTATCCCGTCTCGGGGAATGGGTTGCCGATGTTTTTTACGATATTTTGCCAGAGTCCGGCTTCGAGGTACGGGATGAACAGATTTTTATGGCGTACCAGCTCGAACGGGCCTATGGAGATAAAAAGACCATTATGGCGGAGGCCGGTGTCGGAACAGGCAAGACGTTAGTCTATCTGCTCTACGCGGTCTGTTATGCACGTTATACAGGCAAACCGGCTGTGATCGCTTGTGCCGATGAGTCCTTGATTGAACAGCTTGTGAAGCCCGGCGGAGATATTGCGAAGCTGGCTGCACATCTGGACTTGGAAGTGGACGCACGTCTGGGTAAGTCACCGGACCAATACGTCTGTCTGAACAAATTAAGTGCGATGCGATTTGCGGATGAGGATGCGCCTGTTATTGAAGAAGTGCATGAGAGTCTGCCGGATTTTGTGAACACGCCGGGTACACTTCAGGCCTTCCATCCGTATGGTGACCGGAAACAGTATCCACATCTGAATGATCGTCAGTGGAACAAAATTAATTGGGACCCGTTCCAGGATTGTTTTGTTTGTCCAAAACGTCAACGTTGCGGCCTGACGCTGTCGCGTGACCATTACCGTCGTTCCAAAGACATCATCATCTGCTCCCATGATTACTACATGGAGCATGTCTGGACCTATGATGCGCGCAAACGCGAGGGACAATTGCCCCTGCTGCCTGATCACAGCTCAGTTGTATTTGATGAAGGACATTTGCTGGAAGAAGCAGCCCTGAACGCATTAAGCTACAAACTGAAACACCGCATCTTCGAGGAACTCGTAACCCGTCTATTGGAAGGCGAGATTCGTGAATCCCTGGCGGAGCGTGTGGATGAAGCAATTGAGAGCAGTGAGCGACTGTTTGCGTTGCTGGATACGTATACGGTCGCGATCCCTGGTTCGGAACGGAAAGAAGTTCGGGTAGAGCCGCCACTGCTACGTGAGATTGAACGTCTGACGAGTGTGCTGGATGCGATCGGTGAGGAACTGGTATTTGAGAGCGGATTGTTCTCGCTGGATGGTTATCAGATGCGTGTCGTGGAAGAACATCTGGACATGATTCAGTCTGCACTTGCTTTGTTCCGTAAGGAAGATGGTTACATCTGTTGGGCGGAAGAGAGCGAGGATGAGACGACCTTATCGATCATGCCGCGTACCGTGAAGGAAATGCTGAACGAGCGTGTGTTCAACACAGGTATTCCAATCGTGTTCTCCTCTGCCACATTATCTGTGGACAGTTCATTCCGTTATGTGGCGGACAGCCTGGGCATTGATGATTTTGTATCATTCTCGGTGGCTTCCCCGTATGATTATGCGGATAAAATGAAGATGAAAATTACCGATGAAGCTGTACAGGGTCACCCGGAGAACGAAAATCGCATGCGTGATGCGGTGTCGTTACTTCAGGAGAGTGGAGGACGTGCGCTGGTTCTGTTCCGTACGATGGAAGAGCTACGTGCGTTCAAGCAGGACATCGTTCATGTACCTGAAGCAGAAGGTTTGCGCTTTATGTATGAGGGCGACCGGGAGATCAGTGATCTGATCTCGGCATTCCAGCAGGATGAGGAGAGTGTGTTGTGCTCCGTTAATCTGTGGGAAGGACTGGACGTTCCAGGTCCGTCATTATCCAATGTCATGATCTGGTCGCTTCCGTATCCACCACAGGACCCTGTTTTCAATGCAAAACGCAGTGCGTCAGCAGCACCATACGAAGAGATCGATCTTCCGTATATGCTCTTGCGTGTGAAGCAAGGTCTCGGACGTCTGATTCGGACAAGCACCGATTCCGGTTCTGCGGTCATCCTCGATGAATCACTGTATACCAAAAAGGAAGCCAAAGACCGCATTGCGGCCCTGCTTCCTGAAGGTGTGGAATGGACAACCCTGACACATTAATTAGCTTACGTTAAATATTCTTGCTTTGTTTTTGATGATAAAGTTCCTTGCCAAAATAAGTTCTTGTTCTCTGCGGATTCGACATCCGTATGGGAGCAAGAACTTATTTTTTTATTTTCATGGTTCCTTCAATGTACTTCTCTTCCCTTTTTTTCGAGGGATTTTCCCTCGCTCCTCGCTACCAATCGCTCCAACATTCTAACGAACCTACCGCCCCTTATTAGGATGATAATTAAGTAATGTAAATTCTAACGAATCTCAGTAACGTTATCCCGCCGAAAATGACTTTTCAACCTGTAAATCAACCGAATTTGGAGGAATAACGTCGCTGTGATTCGTTACACGTCAGACCTGCGCAAATAGGAGCGGATAGCGTGTGTCAGGTTCATTAGAACTAATAACCAATGAGCACTAATAAGGGAGGGCATCTGTCATGCTCATGACTTATGGGACATGGAAGCCCCTTTTTGATGTGTATAGATTTTTGCTGTGTTAAAAAATACCCATGCTCAGATAGCGTTCCCCGGTATCCGGCGCAATGCAGAGCACCCGGTGCCCCGGCCCCAGTTCCTTCGCAATGCGAAGGGAGGCCCACACCGAAGCGCCAGAGGAAGGGCCGAGCAACAGCCCTTCCCGGGCAGCAAGCTGCCGCATCGTATCCAGTGCGTCCTCATCGGACACCTGGATGATGGCATCCCACACGTCGGTATTCAGGATGTCCGGAATGAACCCCGGACTTGTACCGACGAGCTTATGTGGTCCGGGCTCGCCACCGGACAACACCGGAGACCCTTTGGGCTCCACCGCATAGATGCGGATATCGGGTAACTGCTTGCGCAGTTCTTCTCCCGTCCCGGTAATGGTTCCACCAGTTCCCGCCGTCGCGATGAAGGCATCCAGCCTGCCATCCATCTGCTGCATAATCTCGGGAGCCGTCGTGATCCGGTGGATATCCGGGTTCGCCTGATTCTCGAATTGCTGCGGAATGAAACTTCCCGGAATGTCCGCCTGAAGTTCTTTCGCTTTGCGAATTGCACCTGGCATCCGCTCCGCGGCAGGGGTGAGCACCACATCTGCGCCGTAGGCTTTTAGGATATTGATGCGTTCCTTAGACATATTGTCCGGCATAATCAGAATAGCTTTATAACCTTTGGCGGCGGCATTCATCGCAAGACCTATGCCCGTATTGCCACTGGTCGGTTCGATAATGGTTGCGCCGGGTAGCAAGTGACCCGCAAGTTCAGCCTGAACGATCAGATTGTATGCGGCACGGTCTTTGACGCTGCCACTCGGGTTAAAGTATTCCAGTTTCACGTATACATCAGCGGAGTCGCTGCCTGTGAGTCGGTTCAGTTTAACGGCAGGTGTCTGGCCGATCAGTTCTGTTACATCTGCGGCAATGCCTGTATGTGCGGGTGTTTGTTTAATCGAATGGGTATTCAAATCCATGAAGTACAACTCCTTGATTGATAAGACATTGAGAGTATATCCGGTTGAAATCAAATCATGCCTTATTGGAATGGTTGGATATCTCTTCTCCATCTTAATGAACGTAACCTTCCGTGGTCAACTTGTTTTACTGGGGATGGGTTCAATAGTGTCAGAGTTGCTTCAGGTCTGCGCCAAGTCCATCTGCAGATGCCGACTCAGTTCTTTTTTGACTTCATTGCGTGCAAATGTCCACAGCATATAGAACCGTTGCCAGTACCCCCTGCACATATACAGAGTTTCGATACCCTCGGCTTCCCGTTTCTCTTCAAGTACTTTGACACCACGGGTTCTCATCTGTTTACGAAGGACCAACATCTCCTTGAGCACATTGTTCTGAATGCGGGTCAGCGACAGAATGTAGACTTCAGGCATCTTCAGCATCAGCGTATCCAGTGTACGAATATCTCGTTCAAGTACATCCAGCAAAAGCGTGCGCACAACCAGACCTTTGATCAGACGATGGTCTTCATCCGCAGGGGATGGGGCGGAAGTTGAGGATGTCATATGTTCACTTCCTTAACCTTTAATTGGAATTTTATATTTACAGAACATGTGTTCCTATATTATAATCAATATATGTAATGGAGATACACAATACAACCGAGAAATATTGGAAGCACACATTACCGCATTTTCCTAAAGGTACAGATATTGAATGAAGCTAGGGATTTAGGGACAAGCCTGCTCCAAAATAAGGTATAATTTATGGGTTTTGCAGGAAACCTAAGGCCATAAACCAAATAAGCCTTATGCAATGCAGTCTGCTACAGAAGTGATTACAAGCAATGAATTACTGCAATGAATTGCGATCATGATTTAAGGATGCCTTACATTTAACACGATGGCACCGGGTCAACGAGTAGAAGCAGTTTTATTTTAGCGAAAATGAGCAACAAAAAAGCCCCTGCCTTGGGCGGCGGGGCCTATGGAATACTGCCGATTCAGCGGCAGGTTTGATGATGTGTTTAGAAATTAAGCAAGATATTGAGGCTTTTCGTAGAACGCCTCTTTTTCAAGGATGACCTTATAAGGTCTTTCCTTGCCCTTCAGGGAGGGCCCAATGGTAGTTAGCGGTACGGCCGGCTTGTGGAAACGATCTTCTTCCTTGGGTTCCGGAACCGGTCGTGATGATTCGGGCGCAGAACTGAGGCGTACCTTTTTTTCGCTGCCCCAGCGCTTGCTTATTTTTTTCGTTTCCGGTTTCATTCCGGTTCGCCTCCTAACAAATCGTTGATGGCGTTGAACAGTTGACGATTCTGTAGGTCAATCTGCTGAAATACCGCCTCATCCGCTTCAATATGTCCAATAATGTGCACGGTGATTACATACCTCTTGGCTACAGGATAGCATAGCAGATACTCTTTCTCAAGGTAATCATCATACAGGTTGATCTTGATTTTATTCTCCCGGTAAGAATCAATAACAAGGATGCGCTTGGGATCATCCGGTTGTTTGTCGTCATTAGCGGACAAGTCATACTTTCTCCCCGGTTCTCCAACATTACCACATAATTGCTCAATATAACCACTGTCATCTGTACGGTATATGGCTGTGCCACGTACAGCGAATGGAGGATGAGAGACAAAGGCAGTACGCAAGGCATCGCTCATTCGCTCCAGCATCTTGGCATCTGCTTTGCGGGTACGCAGCAATTCCCTAAAGAACCGCAGCAACTTAAGCAGTTGTAACCTTGCTTCTCCCTCAGTGCGTTTATGCTTCTCAATGATGTTCTCCAATTCTGGATCACTCCAGCGTCCTTGTTCCTCAATACTGTCTGCGATTTTGGAACATGCCACGGACACGGCTGGTGCCCACTTTCCGTCAGAACGGATTTCATATACGAGTGGATTTAACCCCAGCAGATCTGTGGGCATACGCAATCCTTCAACCTTGGTTGTGTCCTTGATGTCTGTAATATCCTCAGGAAGAATGAAAAAAATACGTTTTCGTCCCAGACGACCCATAAACAGACCCATTTCCAGCATTGTATTATCCCGGACCGACGCGTAGTACTTCCCGCGAATTTTGGATATATCATCCGGATGAAAAATAAAAATGGCAAAGTCAGTCGTACGGACCTCTACTTCCAGATCGTCCATGGTATAGCTGCTTGGATTAAAAACCCCGGAATACCAAGGGGTAACTTCGGCTGAAAAACGTAAGTTTTCGTGTACTGCGGCTGCAATCGGCTTCGCTTCCAGCGAGCAGCCAATAAAGACTCTTGGCTTTAACGTTTTCATCAATCCGCCTCGCTTAAACGGTAGTGGGATTCAATTGTTATATTATACCATAAACAGCAGAGTAAGTCTGGAAACGTCTGAACTGGACAAAGAATAAGCCGATTACGTTTGCTATAGTGTATGTATGAAAGGAAAATGATTCCTTTAAAAAGCGCAAGAAAATAAAAAAAGGCCCCAATTTGTCACAGTTGGGTGACTGACAGTTATTTTTGGAAGCTTTGGTCATAGAATAAAGGAGCAGGTTGCACCATTAGCAAGCATTGCTTATCCTGGTGTTGCCGTATGACTGCTGGAGCAGTCCAAAGGCTGCTTTATGCCTGTTTTTGAGGGGTCCGCTGTTTAGACCCGGTCACGTTGGTGTTATATAATAGAAGAACAAGCAAGTTAGCTTTGGTGTTTAAACTGAATGAACTTGCAACTGCTGTAAGTTGAGCTTACAATTTACACAGGAACGAAGAGTGCAGAGCCCATCTGTAGAAGCGAAGCGTTCGCCTGAAAGCTTTTTGAAAGAAAGCAGCTTCGGAAGCATAGGCTATCACCGGATTTTCCCCAGAGGGAAAATGGAATTCCAAAAATCCGGGGATAACAGCGATCGAAAGAGGGTACTGTAATCCAAGTGTAAGTGTACAATTAAATGTTCAAGCTTATGCATTGTAGTTATTTTTCAGTTTAACTGAGCACAGCTAACCACAACAGAACAGAAAGGATCAGGATACCATGAGTTCCCGAAGGACAATCTCCCCAAGGACGATCTGGAAACGTTACGATCTCTCATACACATAGCGCCCCTTGTAGAGTACACCAACCGGTTCAAAAAAACGGCTGACTCTGCGAAAGAGGGGATTGGAATGAATATTCGAAGGACGTACACGATGATTTCTTCCAGGCTTACCTTTTGCAGGGTACGGTCGGTCTAAAAAACCAACCTACAAACTGCGAGGGAACCTGAATGAAGAGAACATCGTTAACCTTACAACACGTTAAAACAGAGGCGATCAAATTCGCCATTATGCTGCTCGGTACATTTATTTTAGCTTTTGCCTATTATCACATTAACTTTCAGAATCATTTATCGGAGGGCGGATTTGTTGGTCTGGCCCTGCTCGGAAAATACGCAACAGGCTTATCACCTGCTATCGGTATGTTGTTACTGGACATTCCGGTCATGATCCTGGCTTGGTTCCTCAAAGGCTGGAAATTCATGATTCAGGCATTGCTTGGCGTCGGTGCATTTTCCCTATTCTATGACGGCTTTGAACGATACTCCACACTGGTATTGTCGTTTAACGGAAATCTGTGGATTCCGGCAGTTCTATCCGGTATATTGACAGGGGTAGGCGCTGGGATCGTGCTTCGATTCGGTGGAGCGACAGGCGGAGACGATATTCTCGCCGTACTGGTTAGCCGCTGGAAGGGATGGAAGCTGGGAACAGTTTTCTTTGTCAGTGATGCTTTTGTATTGGGATTGTCGCTTTTCTTTCTTCCGGTAAAAGAAACTTTATATACGATTCTGGCCGTATGGATTGCCAGTAAAGTCATCACGTACGTCGTTAGTGTTCCGGCTCGCGGAACCGTGGTTACAACTTCGGCTGTGAAATTGCCGATGCCATCGGCTGCAGCCAAGGCAGTTAACGCTGCTGCTATTTCACAACGGACTACGGTGGCTAGAGGGGTATCCAATTAACCATACGTTTCAGAACAACCATAACCTGTATGCATCATATTCAGGTCTTGATAGTTAACGTTCATATAAAATCCCTTTTGGCTGCTCTTCAGCAGCAAAAGGGATTTTATTGTTTTCCGATTCATTCAGGGCTTGATCGAAGAAGCAATCTGACCATCCTGATTATGGATAATCGCTCGAATATTTTGTTTGCTACTCAGTTCTTTGGCCTTATCTACAGCTTCTGCCTTAGTATCAAATGTGGACAGATAGGTAGACTTTCCTTCTTCCTTGATCGCCCAACCGGAGTCGGTAGGTACTACATGGATGTTATCATGACTTTTGGACGAAGAAACGGGCTCCGAATGACGACGATCCGTGGAATGTGACTTTTTGTGGTCCGAATTATCGGAAGAAGATGTGGAGTCCGATCTCAAACCTTTCGGCACGGGATGATTTTCATCCCATTCTTCCGCCTTCGCTGTCGCTATTGCAATCGAACGCCCTTCCTCATACCCGTCATCGAGCAGAGCATTGGCAATCTCAATTGCTTTGTGTCTGACACGTGGTTCCAGGTTCTTCATGGATACCGGATAATCCTGTTTGTTCCAAGGCATATGAACCCCTCCTGTACAATGATGGATTAGTTGTATATTACCCTGTGAGGGGAGGGATAAACGATAAACAGCCGAGGTCGTAAGTGCATTTACCGATGATCTATATAAATTGAAATAAACATTTACACAAAACGGAGAGGACAGAAAGAACCTGAAGAAGAGGAGCTAAGAGATTTCTGTGGAAAGCTACTTCGTAAGCATAAACTCGCTTTTATCCCCTGATTTACCCCTTTCTAAAAGAAATCAGAAAATCTGGGGATAACAGCGATCGGAAGGTTGTTCTGTCATCGGAGTGTCCAGTGTAAACATTCTTTATTTCAACTTATATTGAAGGACCTCGTTCCTATACTTTTGCAAGCCAGAGGAGTATAATGCTGTCCATGTAAGAAATAAGTTCAACAAAAGGAAGATAAAGGAGTACATACACATATGTTTAGTCTTAGCCTGGCAATCCCTATGCTGTTCACCATGCTGATTCATGCCGCAGACAGCTTGTCATACGCGCTCCGCCTTGGTGGTTTACGCACTCGCAGAATCGCGCTAGCCATTTCTTTGGCAGGTATCTTGCTGTTGGTTTCTCGAACCTCGAATATGGCCCAGGGTCCAATGGTAGGTAATCTAGTGGATACTGCAACACGTGGAGCCAATCCACACTTTGCGGCGCAGCTGCACTGGTTAATGGGTGCGGCGACGATAGGAACAGCATTAGCCATATTGTGTTTCCCAACCATGGTGAAGCTCTCATCGAGAATGGTTGTGCATTTTGAAGCAGCCGGTTCCATCCCTGCGATGGTTCGCGGTATGCTGAAGCGAAGCAAGATTAGAAATGCAACGTATTACATCACCCCGCCATCCTGGAAGATGGCCAAACGATTGGTACAACATGGGATGCCAAGAAGGTTAATGCTGCTGAATGTAGCGGTAACCGCAATCTATACCACAGGTGTCCTGTCCAGCTTGTACGCAGCGTATCTTTACCCAGGGCAGGCTGTAGCTGCATCCCAATCAACCGGGCTAATTAACGGAATAGCGACTATTTTGCTAACCATCCTGATTGATCCGCGGATTTCCCTGCTCAGTGACAAATCATTACGTGGTGAGATCCGTTTGGATCGCATGAATCAGATTTATGGCTGCATGCTCGTGTCCCGTCTATTCGGTACACTGTTGGCACAGTTGTTATTGATTCCATTTGCGTATTGGATTGGTTGGATTGTAAGTATGATGTGACGACTTCTTTCCTGAATTGTAGCCAGGCACTCTCTTGTACATCTTCTGAAGTAGCAAATGAGAGGGTGCCTGTGCACTTTGAATTGACGGGGGGATTTTAGCTGTGATACTATTAGACCGAATAGTCGGTTTAATTTATGGAGGTTTTTCCAATCGAAGTCAAACGAAGAAAAGATGTTACCCAGATAAAGAAAGACATTGCACGTAATACCAAGGAACTGTTTGCCCAAAAGGGATATAGTGCAACTTCCATGGAAGACATATGTACGATTAACAATCGGAGTAAAGGCAGCATCTATTATCATTTCAAAAGCAAAGAAGAGTTATTCATGTATCTGATCAAGCTTAACAATGAAGATTGGATGGATGCTTGGCTGGACAAAGAATCCGGGTATAAGACTGCCATAGACAAACTGTACGGACTTGCTGACCATTACGTGGATGATTTGGCTAACCCGCTGAATCATGCCATTAACGAGTTTGTCTCGGGTCAGGTCGTCAGCCAGGAGATGCTTGATGAGATGCTTTCCCTGATCCGTATTCCGTATGCGACATATGAGTCCATTATTACTAAAGGCATGGAGGATGGGGAATTAAAACAGGATGACCCACAGGATGTAATGCATATTATCTACGGTCTGTTTAGCGGATTGACCACACTCTATTACGAGAAGGACCTGACGGATATTCGTCGTATTTACCACAAAGGCATGGCCGGTCTGCTGGCAGGCATTCAACAACGTTAACCATGAAAAGCTGATGTAACAGTCAGTTTTTCTTTTTAAATATTAATAAACCGGACAGTCGGTTTAAAAGAGGAGATGGAGAATGAACACATTGTTCAGGAATAAAGCTTTTTTAATCGTGACAGGGTCTGATCTGCTGCAAAATCTGGCGATATGGATCCGAAATATGGCGATCCTCTATTATGTGATGGATCGAACTCAGGGAAGTCCAATAGCCGTCTCGCTGATTACCGTACTTGAATATGCCCCGATTTTTGTTTTCTCCATCATAGGCGGTGCACTTGCTGATCGCTGGAATCCCAAACGTACGATGATACTGGGGGATATTCTGAGTGCGTTGTCTATTGTCATGATTATTGGCGTTTTATCTTCCGGGTATTGGCAGATTCTATACGTAGCCACGTTTGTATCGTCTATCGTTAGCCAGTTTTCTCAACCATCTTCTCTAAAGATTGTGAGGCGAAATGTAAAGGGAGAACATTTGCAGTCTGCAATTGCTATTACACAGAGTGGTCAATCGTTGTTTTTAATTCTCGGACCAATCGTCGGAACCTTTATCTACACTGCAATGGGAATTCAGGCATCCATGTACGCATTACTCATTCTATTCCTCATCTCTGCGCTTCTACTCACATTTCTGCCTAAAGACGCCACTCAGCGGGAAACAAATACCTCATTACTAGCGGATATCAAAGAGGGCTGGCAATATGTTGCTCGATCTCGCTCGTTGAAAATGCTTAGTCTGGTATTCATCTGTATAGGGCTTTCTGCAGGTCTCATCAGCCCACTTGGAATATTTCTGATCACCGAACGTCTGGGACTTGAAGCAACGTCGTTACAGTTTTTGTCAGGTGCATCTGGAATAGGTTTATTGATTGGAGGAGGTATTGCGGCTGCTGTAAGTGGCAAGTTGAATCAGACTTTAACTCTAATCGTAGGTGTGCTGTGTCTGGCTGTAGCCACGATGGGGGAAGTGTTATCCAGTTGGTTCTGGCTGACTCTTGTCATCAGCTTTTTGAGTTCAATCAGTTTGGCATTTATCAACGTTATCATCTCTACGTATTTGGTCACCCGGATAGATGAGCACTTGATCGGGAGGGTGAATGGCACCATCACACCTCTATTCATAGGAAGCATGCTTCTTGGATCTTCCATGGCAGGTGTACTGATGAACAGCACATCCATTTATATCGTCTACGCAATTTCGGTTACCGTGATGATGCTGGGTATTGTTCCAGCGATGCGAATTCAATTTCACAATCATCAGACGGCTTCTGCCAGCCAATTGAATTCGGAAATCTCTTCGAGCCAAACCTAATCCATGCATTCTCGTGTAACAATAGTTCGTCTATTAAAAACAAAAATGTACAACAAAAAAAGCAGCGGGATCATCCCACTGCTCTTTTTGTATCTGTATTATAACTTATTGAAAAAGGACGGCGTACTCACCGTATCCTTCTTTTTGCAAGTCTTCTTTGGGTACAAAACGAAGTGCCGCAGAGTTGATGCAATAACGCATTCCACCTGCTTCGGCAGGACCATCGTTGAAGAGGTGACCCAGATGGGAATCACCCTCACGACTTCTCACTTCGGTACGAATCATGAAATGGCTGAGATCGGTTTTTTCCTTCACGTTGTGGTCACGTAATGGACGTGTGAAGCTCGGCCAGCCGCAGCCGGAATCGTATTTGTCGGTAGAACTGAACAATGGCTCGCCAGATACGATGTCCACATAGATACCATCACCGTGGTGATCCCAGAATTCGTTATGGAATGCAGGCTCGGTCGCGCTGTTCTGCGTAACTTCATATTGAAGCGGCGTCAAACGCTCTTTTAGCCCGTCTTTATCCACGTTACCGGACCAGTTGCGTTCGATAAAGTCTACGCGTCCAGAACCTTTGCTGTAGCGTTTATAGTGCGCAGGGTTCTTCCGGTGATAATTTTGGTGATGTTCTTCCGCTTCATAGAACGGTTTCGCTGGCAAGATCGGAGTGAAGATTGGTTTGTCAAAACGTCCACTTTGTCCCAGCTCCGCTTTGGAAGCTTCCGCAATCTGGCGCTGTTCTTCGCTGTGATAGAAGATGGCCGTCTGATAGGAAGATCCACGGTCATGGAATTGTCCGCCTGTATCCGTAGGATCAATCTGCTGCCAGAACAGTTCAACCAGTTTCTTATAAGGGAAGATGGCAGGGTCGAACGTAATTTGTACAGCCTCTACATGTCCTGTTGTCTCCGAGCAGACCTCTTCATATGTTGGATTCTCGGTATGTCCTCCTGTATAACCCGATACGATCTTATGAATACCGGGCAGTTCTTCAAAGGGGGATACCATACACCAGAAGCATCCGCCTGCAAAAGTTGCTAACTCACTTGAATGTTGTTCCATGCTATAGTCACTCCATTTCTGATGAAGATTTAGCGCTCGTGTTCGAGCTCCAGCAATCTACCGTTTTATTAAACTTGTTACACAAGCATTAGGCTTGCTCTTCTATTATATCCTGAATTGGCAAGCCAACCAAGCCGGAATGAAAACAAGCTGAATCTGAACGGTTTGCGAATTCTGAATTCAGGCTTTGTTGCGTGACCGAAAGCGAAATAAGAGCAATACAATGGCCATGAACACCAGATATCCGGCAAGGATCGCCAGGCTCAGCCAGATTGAGGTTTCAGCTTGTGCACCTGCATAGGCAAATACAAAAATCGCTGGCATTTTCCCAATGGCCGTGGCAACCATGAAGACCCAGAATGGCGTGTACGTTATACCTGCGTAGATATTAACGGCCATCTGAGGCACGATCGGTAACAGTCGCATCGACATGACGCCCATGAACGGATGTGCTTCCATCCATGTGGTAAAACGGTTCAGACCCCGAATGCGTTCGAGGTACGATCTCGCCTGATGTCTGAAAATGGTTCTTGCTCCGCCATAAACGAGCATGGCTGCAAGTGTGGTGCCAAGCCAGCATATCCAGGCTGCCGTGGTAGTACCGTAACTGTAACCAAAGGCGATAATAACAAACTTATAAGGAATCACTGGCACAAGAGCAAACAATGTTGCCATGGCGAGTAACAGCGGGATGGACTGATGAAGATCGGTCCAGGCCAGCAGTTCATATCTGTAAATAAACGTGACTCCTGCAAGTAAAACATATAACAGAAGCCATAACCATTTTCGCAAAATCCCAAACGCTCCTTTCAGATCAGGCAGGTCTAGTCGTATCCCGATCTGTACTGCTGTTCCTCCTAAGTTTACCACGTTCGCCCATTGTCTGAACAATTCGAGCGAAGTCTGCTGCAATCACTGGCAAGTTGCTGTCCGAAGGGTTACACTATAGGACGTGGAAATATAGAACCGAACTGAAGGTGGAATGATCATCATGGAAACAACCCAACGTAAACGAGTTGCAATTATCGGCCTGGGCGATATTGCACGTAAAGTATATTTGCCGCTGTTAACAGCTCATCCGAACGTGGAGATTGTAGGCATTATGAACCGATCTCCGGAGCCGGTCAAAGCCGTTCAGGAGGCGTATCGATTAGAACGGGGAACAACGGATCTGAAAGAACTGTTGTCCTGGGATCTGGATGCCGTGTTTGTACATACAGCAACGGAAGCACACTTTGACATTGTCATGCAATGTCTGGAACAGGGATTAGCCGTGTACGTAGACAAGCCGTTATCCTATACGATTCGCGAGTCGGAAGAGATGACTGCTTTTGCCGAGGCACAAGGGCTGCTACTGGCAGTGGGCTTCAACCGCAGATTCGCACCGATGTACCAAAAAGCGAAAGAATGGATGCAGGGTGGAGAAGGCTTCGAGTCCCTGACAGTGACCAAACATCGTACAGGCATTCAGGATCGCCCTGCGGCAGAAACCATCTATGATGATATCATCCATATGCTGGATCTGATGTTGTGGTACTCGGATCATAATGTGGAGTTGCTTCATCAATGGATTCGGAAGAATGATCTGGACAGACTGCTGCATGCAACTGGAACGGCCAAGCTGGGCAGAACAGCCTACGGTCGATTCGATATGGTGCGTGAAGCTGGGGCAGATCTGGAGAAGATCGAATTGCATGGTGGTGGACGATCTGTTGAAGTGGTGAACATGGACACGATCAGCTGCATGGAACAGGGGAGTCTGGAAACCAAAGAAACGTTCGGGAGCTGGGACACCGTGTTAGCACGCAGAGGTTTTAGCGGAGCAGTTGACAATTTCCTGGCTTGTCTGGACTCACCTGATGATTGCCTGATCAGTGCAAGTCACGTCATGGACAGTCATGAACTGGCTGAACAATTGATTCGCAAATAATTGCAGAATACACATACGGAGGAATACAAGTCATGGATGAATATGAAAAGGAACGTAATAAACAGATCGAGGAAGCCGTTATTGAAACTTATAAACAGGAAGAAGAGATGATGATCCTCGTATTTGCCCAGTGGTGTGTCAATAATGGTTTGGACCCGGAAGAGATGTACCGGCAAGCCTACCCGAATCAGCAGAGCAACGAGCGTTTGCAGCAGGTGCAGAAGCTGATTGTATCCAAGGAGGAAGCCGGTGAGATCCCGGATGATACGGTACTTGGCGTGTTGTCCATGTTTGGCAATGAAGATCTGGCGATGGTTGTATCCGAGGCCATAGCCGCGCGCAAATAAGTTCAACTTACGTATACTGGTATGATTACATCTGTTCCCGGTGAATGACGCGGAATTCCTTCGGGGACATGCCGAACCGGGAACGGAATACCCGATGGAAATAGGTATAGTTGTTAAAGCCGGAAGACTCAGACACTTGCTCCAGAGTCATTGGACTGAAAATAATCCGTTCCCTCGCCATGTTCAGCCTTACGTCAAGCGTGTATTGCATGATGCTTTTGCCAAACGCTTCTTTGAAGAGATGAACACCCCGTGACACACTGATACCAATATGTGTTGCCACATCATCGAGCTTGAATAAAGAGGAAGCGTTTTCTTCAATATAATTCTTGATCTCATAAGCCACGTAATTGGTATTGGTTATCGTTGGATGCTCCGCGAGCAGACGATCCACTTCGAGACATAAAATTCGCATATAATAACTTGAAATTTCCGGATAAGGATTGGAGATGCGGCGCTGCTCCAGTACGAGCTGTCGAAACAGGACCAAGAGGCTTTCCGTCAGTTCGACTTTAATTCGGGTCGGCCGTTTGTGACGTTTCCACCACTCATCCACCCAGGAACCATTGAAGAAGATGTGATAGTCGCCACTCTCCACCAGTCGTTCTCCCATCGGATTGGTTTCATTGTCTATTCTCAGCTCATAAGGCTCGTCAGGATCAAAAAGAAGCAGATCGCCCGCATCCACCAGGGACATGTCTCCGTCTATGCGTGCGCGGCAACGTCCGTCTGTTTGCAGTCTTAACAGGTAGTTCTTCACCCCTTCAGGCTGCACCATAGCGTAGGGTTTACGATGAAATGAAAAGCCTGCTGTAAGAACTTGGCAGGAAGAATCTGTCGGCATGGGCATACTCCTTGCAATTTGAAAATTATGACCAGATAGTTCATGTTTCAATCATATTATTCATTTTAATTCAAGCTGAAACGGAATACCATAGTATTAGATTTAAGGAACAGGAAACATCCAACAAAACATATGTATCTCAACCATTCAAACGCAGATTTTCACCATGCGTAAGGAGATGAACGTCACAGTGGAGAAAATGAAAGCAGGCATCATCGGGTGTGGTAACATCAGCGCCATCTACTTGGAAAATCTCAAAAACAACCCGGTTATTGAAGTCGTGGCTGTTGCGGATTTGATTCGTGAACGCGCTCAGGAACGGGCAGATGAATTTAATATCGCAAACGTTTACAATGTAGATGAGTTGCTGCAAAATAACGAAATTGAACTTGTGTTGAACCTTACGGTTCCTGGAAGTCACGCCATGACCGATCTGGCTGCACTCGAAGCAGGCAAACATGTGTATGCCGAGAAGCCGCTGGCAATTTCTCTTGAGGATGGTCGCAAGGTTGTTGAGCTGGCTGAGGAAAAGGGATTGTATGTTGGTTCTGCACCGGACACCTTCCTTGGTTCAGGCATACAGACAGCTCGTAAGGCCATTGAAGATGGGCTGATTGGCAAGCCGGTTGCAGCGACTTCATTTTTCATGGGTGGAGGACCAGAAGCTTGGCATCCTAATCCGGAGTTCTTTTATGTTGCAGGTGGCGGACCGATGTTTGATATGGGACCTTACTATCTGACCGCTCTGATTACGTTGCTTGGACCGATACGCAGAATCAGCGCCTCGGCAGGCATACAGATTGCAGATCGCAAGATTGGCTCCGGACCGAAGGAAGGTACAGCGCTTCAAGTAGAGACGCCTACCCACTTGGCAGGAACGATTGATTTCGCAGAAGGTGCCATTGCAACCATGATTACCAGTTTCGATATTCGGGGAGCTTCGGATCTGCCACGTATTGAAATCTATGGTACAGAAGGTACGCTTAGTGTACCGGACCCCAATTATTTTAATGGGGAAGTGAAGGTTCGCAGATACGGTCAAGACACTTGGGAGACGGTCAAACCAGTCTTCGAAAGTGGACAAAACGAACGAGGCATCGGCGTAACGGAAATGGTTGAATCCATTCGTGCCGGACGGGAACACAAGGCCAGTGGCAAGCTTGCTTATCACGTACTGGAAGCCATGCATTCATTCCAGCGTTCTTCACTTGAAGGCAAGCACGTACATCTGGAGAGCAGCTATGATTCTTTTGCAGTAACTCGTACAGTTCAAACTGAGATTGAAACCGTGGAATCCCACTAGTCTGAGTAAAAAGTGTTCGAAGCTTGATGCTCTTGCGAGTGAAGCAGAATAACCAGTATTCTTACGTTCAATTTCAGGATAGAAACACTCTCGATTTTCCACACTAATCAAACAGGCATGTGATCTGAACGGTAATTGTATACAGTTCAATATTCATGAATTCAGCAATCATACGATATCTAATCCAGGGAGGAATCGCACTTGAAACTCGGCGTATTTTTGGTACTATTCGGAGGACGTAAATTGGAGGATGCTCTTGATTATGTAGCATCCAAGGGATTAAAAGCAGTAGAGATCGGAACAGGCGGACATCCAGGCAATGCACATTGTAAGCCAGATGAGTTGTTAAGCAATCCTACAGCATTGAAAAACTTCAAAAATGCAGTGGAATCACGTGGTTTGACGATCAGCGCACTCAGCTGTCACGGTAACCCGCTACATCCGCAAAAGGATATTGCCAAAGGATTCCACGATGATTTTGTTAAAACGGTAGAACTGGCTGAGAAGCTGGAAGTACCTGTAGTGAATACATTCTCCGGTTGTCCGGGAGATCATGAGGATGCCAAATATCCGAACTGGCCTGTTGCACCATGGCCAAATGACTTCCAAGAAATCCTGAAGTGGCAGTGGGAGAACAAAGTTATCCCTTACTGGACAGAGTGGGGTAAATTTGCAGCAGATCGTAACGTAAAAGTTGGATTGGAGCTGCACGGTGGATTCTCCGTTCATACTCCAGCAACCCTGCTGAGACTGCGTGAAGCAGCAGGTGAAGTGATCGGAGCCAATCTGGACCCAAGTCACATGTGGTGGCAAGGTATTGATCCGGTTCAGGCAATTCACATCTTGGGACGTGAAGGAGCCATCCATCACTTCCATGCAAAAGATACAACGATTGATCCGGTAAACGTGAACAAACACGGTGTAACGGATATGCAGGACTATACCAATATGCTGGATCGGGCTTGGCAGTTCCGCTCGGTTGGTTATGGACATGATAACAAGACTTGGGCAGATATTATGAGTGCCTTGCGTCTGGTCGGATATGATTATGTAGTAAGTATTGAGCACGAAGACGGTCTGATGTCGGTTGAAGAAGGATTCTCTAAAGCCGTGCAAAATCTCCAGCAAGTATTGATTGAAGAACCGCTGGGCGATATGTGGTGGGTTTAGAGCTACACTAGGGGGAAATTGAATATGATCAACGTCACCATTTGGAATGAATTTGTCCATGAGAAAATTCACGATGAAGTAAGGGAAGTCTACCCGGATGGTCTGCATCGAGCACTGGCTGACGGACTTGGCGGCGAAGGCTTTGCTATTCGTACAGCTACACTGGATCAGCCTGAACACGGATTAAGTGATGAAGTGCTGAATTCCACAGATGTGCTCATATGGTGGGGACATATGGCACATGATCGCGTAAGCGATGAGATCTCACAGAAGGTTGCGCAGCGAGTGTTGAACGGGATGGGAATGATTGTGCTCCATTCAGGTCATTTCTCCAAACCATTCAAAGCGCTGATGGGAACAAGCTGCGATCTGAAATGGCGTGTAGCTGACGAGCAGGAAATTGTATGGTGTGTTAACCCATCTCATCCGATTGCGGATGGTATCGAGGGCAAGATTGTATTGGAAAAAGAAGAGATGTACGGTGAATTCTTCGATATTCCAGTACCGGATGAACTGGTGTTTGTAAGCAACTTCCAGGGTGGGGAAGTATTCCGGAGCGGATGTACGTTCCGGCGTGGTGAAGGTAAAATCTTTTATTTCCGACCAGGTCATGAGACGTATCCGACCTATTACAAGCCGGAAATATTAAGAGTGATCAGCAACGCTGTGAAATGGGCATATCCTGCCCGCAGCTTTAAGCCCGAATTTGGCAAGAGTGAACCTGTAAGACCATTTGGTGGCGTGCTGGTTTAATTCACTAACTCAATCGTGAAATGGAAATTATAAGTTTTATTCAAAAAGAACCCTTCTCCGAGTCAATGATGACTGTGGCAGTTGGGTTCTTTTTGGGTAAGATAGTACTATGGGGAAGTTATACGATATTTCCCATGGTTACGACGCAGCGTGTAATGTATACTGGGATGTATGATCCATTTTGGATGTTATGCTTCTAAAATTTAAACTTTTTAGTTGCAGGCGTTTTCTTTGAAGCTTAAATATGTTATTATGAAATATACTAACAAAATGTAAGTTGATTTGAGTGATCTCTAAAGAGGTGATTAATGTGGAAGGTCAAGACTTGCGGATGTGTCCGCGTTTTGAAACGGCGTTTTCTTTTTTGGGCAAGCGCTGGAATGGTTTAATTATTCAAACATTGATGAGTGGTTCGAAGCGATTCAAGGATATCTCCAATCTGATCCCATCCATGAGTGATAAGATGTTATCCGAACGGATGAAAGATCTGGAGAGTGAAGGTATTCTGGTTCGTCACGTCTATCCCGAGACGCCGGTTCGTATTGAATATGAACTGACGGATAAAGGTAGAGCGCTCCAGCCTGTCATGAATCAAATTCAAGACTGGGCTGAGAAGTGGGTTGACTAACGTATAAGCATCACCCACTTTCGTTGCATGAATGACATAGACTCCTGATTTCTGTGGAAATCAGGGGTTTTTGTCTTAAGTATAACGTGGATCGGCGTTTTTCTCTTGGGCTATGCACATGTTGTCATGAGTTGTAGTATAATCTATAGAAAATGGCCACAGACGGCCGGAGCGAAGGAGGCCCACTTGTCATGAGAGAAGAAAGCTTATCCCGTGAAGTACGCTACGGCAAAAAAGATATTGCAGAACTTGAGAGCGCATCCATTCAGGTACATCTGATTTACAAAAAAGCTGCGGAGTTGTTTAAGCGCACAGCATATTCCCGTTCGGTTATGGATGATCTTGCCGAAGTGAATACGCATTCTGTGAACAGCGATGGTCCGAGATTAGCTCCGGCGGTGCTGCAAAAATGGATTCAAACGTCCAGGGGCTGGAAGTGTATCGGATGTGAGCTGGGACAACCTGATTCAAAGACTTCTCAGATGGAAGATACCATCCATGGTGAGCGGTTGGTTCTGGATGTGGGAGAAGGTCGGTTGGTTCAGGCAGAAATGCTGATTCAGGCGGTTGTCTGGTCTCAATATGAGAAGATTCGAATGTTTGCACCATGGCTTGGGGATGAACCCTTTTATAGCGTGCAGGAACTGGATGTCATTGCCCGTTATATTGTGCCTACCTATTTCTCGGAACGGCCTTTGCACGAGCAAGGCAAGGTATTCAAGGTCCATCAACAATATGGGCAGATTCCGCTATATCAGGAGTATGTAGACGCACCTTCATGTTGTGTACAGGTGGATGGTGGATTACTTGAAGGTCGATTGCTGACAGGTGTATATGTATCTGAGGAGCAGTTCTTCGGGCTTAATCCATATCTGAAAGATGGCGATGGAGGACGGACATATATGCAGGCTAGTGTCCAGTGATAACGTAACCAATTCGAACATAAAAATGAATTAGAGTGGAGAGCCTGTGTGCAGGCTCTCTTTCTTGTACAAGCCCTATTTGGAGGGGACACCCTATAAAAGTAACGGCTTTGACACTTTTTTTTGCCGAAAGTTGTGCCATAATAGAGGTTATGGACAACAGGGTGAATGATTTTACGCAGGGTGGTGTTACCTACATGATGAAGAAAATCCCCGGTTACATAGGTGTATGTTTGCTCCTACTGGCGATCTTGGCTGGTTGTAGTGAGACACAGCCTTCTGAGCAGCCAATTGTCAAGGAGACAGAAACAGCGAATACGATCACAGTGGCTGTAGATGGCAGTACGTTTTTGCCTGATGCAACAAAGTCCATTAAGCGAGATTTTAGTGAGGGATTGACACTCAAAAAAGCATTACTCAATAGCGGACTGGTTGATTTTACGGCAGATGGCAAACGGATTCAATCCGTCGGTGAAGTTTCTCTGGATTCTTCGCTTAGCTGGGCTGTCAAATTAAATGGCAAGGATATTGAGCAGGAAGATTGGGACATGGAACTTCATGCCAAAGATGAAGTGATCATTTACGTGAAAGCCGCTGACAGTGGGGGAGATGGCGTTGCATATCAGACAACGTTACTCAAGGTTAGCGGTGGAAACATTATGCCAACCCTTAATCGTCAATATGCCGGCGTCTACGTTCAAGAGTGCACAGTTCGTGATGTGTTGAAGTCCAGCGGCATTGTAAGAATGTCGGAGAATAACAAATTTGTCGTTTCGGTCGAGAATGTCACACCTCGTATGAATGAGCGGTGGGTCATTATGGTGAATGACAAAGAATTAATGGAAAATGGTCTGGACATGAAATTGAATCCACGTGATGCGGTAAAGCTTGAATTGACCAATGCATCCTAAGTATACCAAGAAGCCCAATCTCTTTTTAGAGAACTGGGCTTTTTTCATTATAATATATAAGCAATATCCGATTAACATATTCAAATATTAAATACGACAGATCTCGTTCGGGCAAAGTTCACAGTGACAGATCCCTTGCAGCATCTTCAGATCTTTGATAACAATCATGCCATTGTCATATTCAATCGCATCTTTCTTACGCAGATCGCTTAACATGCGGTTTACACTTTCACGTGTGGCTCCAATCATATTGGACAGGTCCGTGTGGGTGATTTTTTTGTGAATAATGACATGCTCCCCATGAGGCTCACCATACGAATTCGACAACCGAATGAGGGTGGAGCAGAGTGCACCCGGTTTGCCATATAACATGAGATCCCGGAATTTGGTCTGTGTCAACCGGTGGTGGATGCCCATCCATTTCATAAAGTCGATCGCAAAGTCACAATGCTGGCAGATTAACATCTCCAAGTCTTTATGCTCCAGTACACCAATCTCACTATCCTCCAGCACTTCCGCTGAGAAGCTGTGTTTAGAGCCAAAGAAGGGATCAGCCTGGCCAATCATATCACCGGATTGATACATGTACATGATCAGTTCCTTGCCTTCATCCGTGGATTTGGTGATCTGGGCACGACCCCGTTTCATATAATAAAGTTTGTCAGAGATGTCGCCTTCCCAGTACAGATGTGTACCTTCCGGATAAGTTCTATCTTTCATGGTAACCAGCAGATGGTTGAAATTTGCTTCCGAGAAACAGTTGGTATTACCGCGCTTTTCCAGTACAGTTGTTAGTTCTCTCATAAGTCTATCTCCCCTTTATGTCCATCGGACGACCTTCTGTAGTAAGCAGTAGCCTCCGAGGTTCGCCGCAAACCGTTGCCGTCCTGATCAGGGTCATCTCGGCCGGGAGGAAGGACGGTACAAATTGCGGTGGTTCAATTTTTAAGTTCAGTATATACCTAATCTTACCGTTTGAGGGGGAAGTAAAGGGGGCAAAAATGACGAAATTTCAAACATTGTGATAAAATTCACTTTTAATGGAGAGGATGAATTTTACAGCCCTATATTTTAAATAGGAAGTGAAAATGGTCGTATGAAGGACACTACAAAACTTAAATTAAATTTGTTATACTTTGTGAAAAAAATCACATAATTAAGTTTATTGTCATGTTACGATGTGAATGTAAACGAGAGAGACAAACTAATACGAACCTTTAGGAGGATGAGGGAGATGGCTGTAAAGAACGAAGTCGCCCCAGCAAAAGAACCGACAGCAGGTCAGTATATTCAAACGTTAATCGACAAAGCGAATAAAGCACACGCCGCATTCATGAAGATGGACCAGAAGCAGATTGACCGGATTGTGCAAGCGATGGCGCTTGCGGGTCTGGATAAACACATGATGCTCGCCAAGATGGCCGTAGAAGAAACAGGCCGCGGAGTATATGAGGATAAAATCACCAAAAATATATTTGCAACTGAATATGTATACCACAGCATCAAGTATGACAAAACCGTAGGTGTGATTGAAGATAACGAGTATGAGAGCTTCCAGAAAATTGCGGAGCCGGTCGGTATTATTATGGGGATTACCCCGGTTACGAATCCAACATCAACAACGATGTTTAAAGCACTGATCTCCATCAAGACGCGTAACCCAATCATCTTTGGTTTCCACCCATCTGCACAGAATTGTAGCCGGGAAGCTGCTAAAATCCTGTTGGAAGCGGCTGTGAAACATGGTGCACCAGCGGATTGTATTCAGTGGATTGATGATCCTTCTATGGATCGTACAAACGAACTGATGAATCACAATGATGTGGCTCTCATTCTGGCAACAGGCGGATCAGGAATGGTACGTGCAGCGTATAGCTGTGGTAAACCTGCACTGGGCGTAGGACCGGGTAACGTTCCTTGCTTTATCGAGAAAAGTGCTGATATCAATCAGGCAGTGACGGATTTGATCCTGTCCAAATCTTTCGATAACGGCATGATCTGTGCTTCCGAACAAGCGGTCATCATTGAAGAACCGATCTTCGATCAAGTGAAGAAAAAAATGATAGCCAATGGCTGTTACTTTGTTAACAAAGATGAAGCAGCAAAATTGACAGCAGGTGCGATTAATGCCGAGAAATGTGCTGTGAACCCGGCGATTGTTGGTCAATCTGCGGTAAGCATTGCGAAATTGTGCGGTATTGAAGTTCCAGCAGGCACCAAAATTCTCGTGGCCGAGATTGAAGGGGTAGGTACCAAATTCCCATTGTCGGCTGAGAAATTAAGTCCGGTACTTGCTTGTTACAAAGTTAAAACGGCAGCAGAGGGTATTGAGCGTGCAGCAGAAGTGGTTGCTTTTGGCGGCATGGGTCACTCCTCGGTTATCCACTCCACAAATGAAGAAGTGATCGGCAAATTTGCAGATCGTCTGCAAACCGGACGGATTATTGTGAACTCGCCATCCACACACGGTGCCATCGGGGATATCTACAACACAAACATGCCGTCATTGACACTGGGATGCGGATCATACGGACGTAACTCGACTTCTTCAAACGTAACCGCTGTGAACTTAATCAATGTGAAAAGGGTGGCTCGCCGTACCGTGAATATGCAATGGTTCAAAGTGCCAAACAAAGTCTACTTCGAAAAAGGGGCAACGCAGTATCTTGCCAAAATGCCTGATATCACACGTGTGGCGATTATTACGGATGCCATGATGGTGAAACTTGGATATGTTGAAAAGGTAGAACACTATCTGCGTCAACGCCAAATGCCAGTAGCGATCGAAGTATTCTCCGATGTTGAGCCAGATCCATCGACAACAACGGTAGACCGCGGAACCGAAATGATGCGCCGCTTCCAACCGGACTGCATTATCGCACTCGGCGGTGGATCACCGATGGATGCTGCCAAAGCTATGTGGTTGTTCTATGAATATCCGGACACGGACTTCAACGATCTGAAACAAAAATTCATGGATATCCGCAAACGGATCTACAAATATCCACGTCTCGGCGTAAAAGCGAAATTTGTAGCGATCCCAACAACATCCGGTACAGGTTCTGAAGTGACATCGTTCGCGGTTATCACAGACAAAAATCAAGGTAACACCAAATATCCATTGGCCGACTATGAGCTGACACCAGACGTAGCCATTGTTGATCCAGAATTCGTATACTCCCTGCCTAGAACAGCTGTTGCAGATACAGGTATGGACGTACTGACTCATGCGATTGAAGCATATGTGTCTGTTATGGCAAATGACTACACAGATGGACTTGCGATCAAAGCAATCCAACTGGTATTCCAATACCTGGAGCAATCGGCACTGCAAGGCGACAAACTGGCACGTGAGAAAATGCATAATGCTTCCACAATTGCTGGTATGGCGTTTGCCAACGCATTCCTGGGCATTAACCACAGCTTGGCGCACAAATGGGGCGGTCAGTACCATACCGCACACGGACGCACCAATGCCATTCTGATGCCACACGTCATTCGTTACAACGCGAAAAAACCGACCAAATTTGCATCGTTCCCGAAATATTCGCACTTTGTAGCGGATGAGCGTTATGCCGAAATCGCACGGATTCTGGGATTGCCTGCACGTACGACAGAAGAAGGGGTAACCAGTCTCATCAATGCGATTCGCAAACTGAACAAAACATTGGGCATTGAAGAATCGTTCCAGGAAATCGGATTTGATGCCAAAGACTTTGAAGCACATGTAGATTATCTGGCTGACCGTGCCTTCGAAGACCAATGTACAACTGCCAATCCGAAGTTGCCGCTGGTAACTGAACTGGCTGATGTATACCGCAACGCTTTCTACGGAAAGTTTGAATAACAAATTCAGAACGAAGTGTGCCTTACGGCAAGAAGATCAGGGTTCCCCGAGAGGGGAGCCCCGATTGCCGTCTTTCACACAATAACGAGAGGGCAGAAAAACAGAAGAGCGAGCATCTGTTTTTCAGGATTTATTCTAAGATTTGATTTGCTCCGAGCATAGAGGAGCAATGGTTCTTAAAGAGGAGGCACGAAATCCGTGATGTGGCTGTTTGAGCCAGATGTTCACACAAGAACGAAGAGGGCAGAAAAACAGAAGAGCGAGCATCTGTTTTTCAGGGTTTATTCTAAGTTTTGTTTTGCTCCGAACATGGAGGAGCAAAAGGGTTCTAAAGAGGTGGCATTTGAGCCAGATGTTCACACAATAACGGAGAGGGCAGAAAAAACTGAAGAAGCGAAGCATCTGTTTTTCAGGGTATATTTTAAGATTTGGTTTGCTCCGAGTATAGAGGATCAAAGGGTTCTAAAGAGGTGGCACGGAATCCGTGATGTGGCCGTTTGAGCCAGATGTTCACACAATAACGGAGAGGGCAGAAAAAACTGAAGAAGCGGAGCGTTCGCCTTTATCCCCGGATTTTCCCCTTTGAAAAATAAAATTGAAAAAATCCGGGGATAACAGCGATCGGAAGTTGTTCTGCCCGCGCAGTGGCTAAGTGTGAATTTACCGGGTTCAATGGGACACAACGCAGGTGGAGTGAGTTAGTTCACTGACTTTGTGACAAAAATCACAGATGATGAAAGTGCCAAGTCGTATACTGAAAATGTAAGAAAAACATTCATCCCGCGGTTCCGGTTCCCAAGTAGAGAGAACATGTTCCGGTTTATGTGAAACAATTCACATTAATCGCGGCTCTGGGCACACAATGCTACGAATGAAGCAAGATGTTATGTGTCCAGAAATCCAAATTAGTGGAGGGATTAAGATGTCGGTGATTGAAAAAGATGTCAAACAACAAACAGGCTGGAGAAACTTTACCAAAGGAACATGGACCAAATCCGTAGATGTGAATGATTTTCTGGCACACAACTTGTCTCCGTATTACGGCGATGAAGCATTTCTCGCAGGTGCAACCCAGAATACCAAAGAATTGTGGGATATCGTATCTGATCTGACCAAAAAAGAACGGGATAACGGCGGTGTCCTTGACGTTGATGTGAACACACCAGCGACTATTGTTTCTCACCAACCCGGTTATCTGGATCAATCCAAAGAACAGATTGTCGGCGTTCAAACCGATGCTCCGTTCAAACGTTCCATTCAACCAACAGGCGGAATCCGGATGATGATTGATGCATGTGAAGCATACGGCTTCGAATTGCCTCAAGGCGTCATTGATATATTTACGAACATTCGCAAAACACATAACCAAGGTGTATTCGATGCTTATACTTCCGATATGCGTGCAGCGCGTAAAGCAGGGATTATTACAGGTCTTCCAGATGCGTATGGCCGTGGCCGGATCATCGGTGACTATCGTCGTGTAGCTTTGTACGGGGTAGACTTCCTGATTCGTAACAAAAAAGGCGAATTGAACGCACTTGAAGTTGATGTCATTGATGAAGATGTCATTCGTCTGCGGGAAGAATTGTCTGAGCAGATTCGTGCATTGCAAGAATTGAAGCAATTGGGCGATATGCACGGGTTCGATATTTCCTTGCCAGCGACAACAGCAAAAGAAGCATTCCAATGGTTGTACTTCGGTTATCTTGCTGCCATCAAAGAACAGAACGGTGCTGCGATGTCCCTGGGACGTGTATCTTCTTTCCTGGATATCTACATTGAACGTGATCTGCAAGAAGGTATTCTGTCCGAAGAACAGGCTCAGGAATTGGTTGACCATTTTGTAATGAAACTGCGGATTGTCAAATTCCTGCGTACACCGGATTACAACGAACTGTTCAGTGGAGATCCAACATGGGTAACGGAGTCCATCGGGGGTATGTCTGTAAATGGTGAAACACGTGTAACCAAAAACAGCTTCCGTTTCCTGCATACACTGCACAACTTGGGTCCTGCACCAGAACCGAACTTGACTGTACTATGGTCCACTAAACTTCCAGAAGCTTTCAAAGATTATTGCAGTAAAGTATCCATTGAAACCAGCTCAATTCAGTATGAAAATGATGATCTGATGCGTCCAATCTACGGTGACGATTACGGTATTGCATGCTGTGTGTCGGCTATGAAGATCGGGAAACAAATGCAATTCTTCGGCGCTCGTGCCAACTTGGCAAAAGCTCTCCTGTATGCGATCAACGGTGGTCGTGACGAGAAATCCGGAGCACAAGTTGGACCTGAGTATCCTGCCATTACTAGCGAAGTGCTGGATTACAATGAGGTTATGAAACGCTTCAAACCAATGATGGAGTGGCTGGCGAAGCTGTATATGAACACCCTCAACGTCATTCACTACATGCACGATAAATACAGTTATGAGCGTATCGAAATGGCATTACATGACCGTGACATTGTACGTACGATGGCTTGTGGTATCGCCGGTCTCTCGGTTACAGCAGATTCACTGAGTGCAATCAAATATGCCAAAGTAAAACCAATTCGTAACGAACAAGGCATCGCAGTTGATTTCGAAATCGAAGGAGACTTCCCTTGTTACGGTAACAATGAAGACAGCGTAGACAGCATTGCTGTTGAACTGGTTGAGAACTTCATGGGCATGATTCGTAAGCACAAAGCTTACCGTAACGCAGTGCCAACACAATCCGTTCTGACGATCACATCCAACGTAGTATACGGTAAGAAAACAGGGACTACACCGGATGGTCGTAAAGCAGGTGAACCATTTGCTCCAGGTGCGAACCCAATGCATGGTCGTGACAAAAAAGGTGCACTGGCATCCCTTGGATCTGTAGCCAAATTGCCTTATGAACACAGTCTTGACGGTATTTCCAATACCTTCTCCATCGTGCCAAAAGCATTGGGTAAAGAGGAGACTACACGTAAATCCAATCTGACTGCGATGATGGATGGGTACTTCGGTCAAAACGCTCATCACCTGAACGTTAACGTATTTGATCGTCAGCAATTGATTGATGCGATGGATCACCCGGAAAACTATCCTCAACTGACTGTACGGGTATCCGGATATGCGGTTAACTTCATTAAACTGACTCGTGAACAACAGTTGGATGTCATCAACCGTACGTTCCATGGCTCCATGTAAGTAATTTGCAAGTAGAAGACCGTTAGAGCAAGGCATTCCAAATCATATTAAACGCACAGCGGATGCGGATACAGAAAGGAAGAGGCAGCATGGTTAAAGGACATATTCATTCACTCGAAACTTTCGGGACGGTTGACGGCCCAGGCATCCGCTTTGTGCTTTTTATGCAAGGATGTCTACTCAAATGTCAGTATTGCCACAACCCTGATACATGGGCGCTGGATGGTGGAAAAGAAATGACACTTGAGGAGGTACTGGCTGAAATTGAGCCTTATCTATCCTACTACCGCAGCTCTGGAGGCGGACTCACGATATCTGGCGGAGAACCAACGTTACAGGCCCACTTTGTAGGGGAAATCTTCAAAGAAGTGAAGCGCCGCTGGGGATTGCATACGACACTGGACAGCAACGGATTTAACGAACCGGAACGGATTCACGATCTGTTGGATCACACAGACCTGGTTCTGCTGGACCTCAAACATATTGATGATGAGAAACACATCAAGTTGACAGGCAAATCCAACGAGAGAACGTTGAAAACGGCCAAGTGGTTATCGGAGCAGGGCCGGAAAATGTGGATACGCCACGTGTATGTGCCTGGCATTCATAACGAGGAAGAGGATCTGCTTAACCTCGGACGGTTTATTGGGACATTAAATGGCGTTGAGAAGTTCGAAATTCTTCCATACCATCAGATGGGGATTTACAAATGGGAAGCGCTCGGTAAAGTATATCCACTGGATGGTGTTCCTTCACCAAGTGAAGAAGAAGTGGAGCGGGCGTATCGCCTGATCGAACAAGGTCGCCAGGAAACGGCTGGTGTGGCTTGTTCAGGTAAGTAATCTAACCTTTATATATAGTAAAAACAATCAATCAAGCAGTCCTTGCGAACATATTTCGCAGGGGCTGTTTTTTTGCTGATATCCATTGTAAATGCAAGATTATGGGTCCAGTGAAGGATTTTATCCCTCCATTGATGAATTGTCATCCTTACGATGTAAGCTCCGGCTTTTTATAATCAGAGTGTAAAGCCAAATGCTCAATATCTTGAGGAGGGTCAACCAGATGAAAAAAGGAATGACATTACTGCTTTCATTATTGCTTATCACTTCATGGACTTTGGCGGGATGTGCAAGCTCAAGTAACGAGCCACAGCAGGGCGCAGGCAATACACCTGTGGAGGAGACAAGTAAGGAACCGGTTGAGATGCTTCTCCGTCACACGCAGGTGGGAGCCGACAAACAGAAAAGACTGGCCATTCTGCAGGATGTTGTGGACAAAGTTGAGGGTGAGATACCCAATCTGACCTTTACGCTGGATGGTGTCGAATCCGATGTGAATCGCAAGGAGAAGCTTCGCGGGGAGATGGCGGCAGGTAACCCGCCGGATATATTTGAACTGTTCGGTAGCCCGGATTCCAAAGTTTATGCCAAGGAAGGTATGCTGCTTGATCTGACTCCGATCTTGCAAGAGCTGGGCATTCAGGACCAGTTTACATCGCTTGAACCGTTTACGTATGAAGGCAAAGTATATGGACTGCCGATTGGCGGTTCGGGCGAAGGTTTTTTCTATAATAAAGAGTACTTCGAACAAAAAGGATGGAAAGCTCCAACCACCATGGCTGAACTGGACAATATACTGGCCGAGATCAAGGCCGATGGCAAAGTGCCGCTTGCTTCAGCATCCAAGGCGGGCTGGGTACCGCTTATGTTAACCAACCACCTGTGGTCCCGGTATGCCGGACCGGAGATTACCGCAAAGTTTGCAACAGGTGAAGCGAAGTGGACCGATCCGGGTGTTGTGCAAGGTTTTGCCAAACATAAGGAATGGGTGGATAAGGGTTATTTCAAAAAAGGTGAGCTGGGCTTCGAGTATGCCGAATATACCACGCAATTTACGAGCGGAGAAGCGGTGTTGATGTATGACGGAACGTGGAAATCATCTGTATTCAAAGAAGGCCAGAGTGGTGAATCGCTCATTGGCAAGGTTGGATTCTTCAATATGCCTCCGGTAGAGAACGGAGCAGGTGATCAGACGTCTTTGATGCGTGATGTGAACAATGGATACGGATTCTCGGCAGCAGTGGCGGATGACCCGCAGAAGCTGGAAGCAGTGAAAGCTTTTATCAAAAATTTCTACAATGAAGATATGCAGGTCCGTGGCCTTGTGGAAGATGGTGTGTTACCTGCGATGAAGCTGGATGAGAAAGTGCTGACCGACAGTATTACCGATGATCTGATGAAAGAAATTGTGGCCGTGCTTAATGCGTCCAAGACGTCGTTCCCGGCATTTGATGCACTCGTTCAGGCCGATGTGACGACTGAGATCAGCAATCTGCAGATTCAGAAGTTGATTGGTGGGCAGACCACGCCAGAGAAAATGGCAGAAGAGTTGCAAAAGGTGCAAGAGGAAGCAAACGCTTCCGTAGAATAAATCAATCCAAGTTGAAACTGCGTTCGTTGAAGTGACTGAAGGAGGCTGACCATGAATACTTCACTCCGCAGCCCGTTAATCTATACGTTATTTGTAATGCCAGCCCTAATTCTGTTTGTGATGTTCTTCTTATATCCTATTGGCAGCTCCCTGTATTACAGTCTGACGAGTTGGAATGGGGTATCGGCTGAGCCACGTTTTGTGGGTTTATCCAACTATGTGAAGGCACTGACCGATGAACGCTTTTGGATTTCCACACGGAATAACGGCTTTTTCATCGGATTCTCGGTACTGATTCAGGTACCCCTGATCGTCCTGTTTTCACTTCTTATTGCCAATGTGAAAAGGCTGAAGGGTCTGTATAAAACAGCTGTTTTTTTACCATCCATCATGTCGACAGCCGTTATCGGTATCTTGTGGGGGTTTATCTATGAACCCAATATCGGACTATTAAACAAAATACTTCATGTGCTGGGCATCGATCCAATCTACTGGTTATCGGATAACCGATTCGCAATGTTGTCCATTTTGGTGACCAATGCCTGGCAGTGGACGGGATTTTACATTGTCATGGTGCTGGCGGCCATACTGGCGATTCCCCGTGATCTGGATGAAGCGGCTGCAATCGATGGGGCAACGGCGGTACAACGTGCAATGCGAATTACGTTGCCGCTGATCCGGCCGATCATTTCAGTGGTGATCATGTTGTCCATCGCAGGTGCCATGAAAGCAGCCGACATCGTGATTGTCATGACCAAAGGTGGGCCCGCTGGGTCCACCGAGGTTCTGGCCACATATATGATCAAATACGCGATTACCAACTTCAAATATGGCTATGGCAATACCATTGCAGTGCTGATCTTTGCTCTGACGCTTGTGCTCACTGCGGTGTATCAACTGCTGGTAGCGAGGCGGAGCGAGAAGGTGGAATATTGATGGCAAAAAGCTTAAAAAGCAGTATACCTCATGTGTTGTTAATATTGTATTTAATCGCGATTTTGTTTCCCTTTTTATTTGTAATCTTCTCTTCATTTAAGCAGGATAACAATGAAATCGCCTTGAATCCATTCGGTCTGCCTACAACATGGGAGTTTAACAATTACGTGGAGGCTTGGGTGAATGCAAAGATTGGCACATATTTCTGGAATAGCCTGTACATTTCGGTTTTATCGTCGGCGTGTACGATTGTGCTTGGTGCCATGTTTGCTTTTGCCGTAACCCGGATGAGACACCGGAGATGGAGCCTGTTTCTGTACAGCTTAATTCTGGCGGGTATGCTTATTCCCAACAATGCACTTATGCTGCCGATCTATCTGCTTGTTCGCAAAATGGGCATATTGGATACGCATCTGGCATTGATCGTGCCCTATGTGGCCAATGCGATCCCCTTTACAATTATTATACTGGCGGCTTTTATGCGTTCTCTGCCTGGAGAAATTGAGGAAGCGGCGGTCATGGACGGCTTGAGGGCCCCGGGTATCTTTGCTAAAATAGTGATACCTCTTACGGTTCCGGCTATTGTTACCGTTTTTATCGTTAATTTCCTCGGCAACTGGAACGAATTTTTACTCGCCAACTATTTCTTATCCACCGATAAATTGCGTACGCTGCCAGTGGGCATGGTCCAGTTTCGGGATCAATATCAGATGAACTATGCCCAGATGTCGGCAGGTATTGTATACAGCGTTGTACCTGTACTTGTGATCTACGCTATACTCCAAGAGAAAATTATAGAAGGAGTAACTGCGGGTGGTGTCAAAGGTTAATACCATGAACCAGTTGATAGGGAGAACGGGATATGAACTTGCGAATGAAGCTGGCCTTGGCATTTCTGCTGCTGATTATTGTACCGATGTGTGCGCTAGGCATTGGCATGTTTCTGGTCACATCACATACGATTGAGAAAAAATACAATCAACAGGCCGAATATGCGCTTCAGGCCATCAGCTACAATATCGAGAATGTATTTCAGCAGATTAACAATGTGACCGACAACGGGATAGCCACATCGGTTTTCCAAATGGCGTTGAACGCCAAAGATCCGACCAAGCAGGATCTGGGAACCGGTAATCAGTTATCTCTGAATGCCAGCCAGCGCAATTTCCGTTCCCTTCTATATAATTATCCGTTCATCAGTTATGCCTTTTTATATGATTTGCGTTCGTCTGAGAATAACCAGATTGTCTCCATTTTCACTAAAGAAAATTTTCAAGCCCTTCCTTTTCAGCAATTCAAAGTACATCCCTTATTCAACGAAATTCAGCAACTTAATGGCGTGCCTAAATGGCTCGCACCTCTGGAATATCCCGAATTAACCGGGATAGAACCTGTCTTCACCCAGATCAGACTGGTCAAAGAACTCAGTTATTTTCAAAATATCGGCGTGCTTGTTGTTCAGATCAAAAAAGGAGAGATCGACAGGATCTTCCGTCACCTGCAGATCAGCGATTCGGCACAGGATACATCTTTCCTGTTAATTAATGAAGAAGGCCTGATCGTCTATGATCCTGCTGGTATTTATAACGGTGAAAACATGCAAAATCTTGGTGCTGAATCCGGCAGTTACGGTCCTGGCTTTAGCAGTGTCAGAACGGTCTTTGACGGCAAGGAAAGTATCATTTCGCAATATCATCTGAAAAACTATAACTGGAGCCTCGTCAGTGTGACTTCATGGGAAGCCTTATCTGCGGAAACCAATGCCTTTGCAGGATGGTCTGTCATCATTATTCTGTTATGCCTGCTCGCAGCGATGATCTTTAATCTTTTTTTCATGAATCGCATTACGGGTAACATTGCTGTACTTGTAAGGTTTATGCGTCGTGTGGATGATGGTGATTTTAATGCGAGGGTGGAAGGAAAAGGATTCGATGAAATGCAGCTGCTTGCGCAAGGGTTCAATGAACTATTGGATCGGATCGGGGGATTATTCCGTCGTGTTCGGGCAGAGCAAGAGCAGAAGGCCCAAGCGGAACTACGTGTACTACAGGCCCAGATCAAACCTCATTTTCTGTTTAACACATTGGAATCCATTAATGGATTAGCGCTGCGTGGGGAGGGCCGCAAAGTAAGCGAGATGGTGACCAGACTTGGCAATATGCTTCGTATCAGCATTCAGGATCAGGAGGAGATTCCGCTGGGTGAGGAAATAAGGCATTTGCAGAGTTATCTGGAGATTCAACAGTACAGGTTCAGTGATTTGTTCACCTATGAGATTGACATTCCATCCCATCTATACAGCTCAATCCTGCTCAAGCTGACCCTCCAGCCTCTGGTGGAAAATAGCATTCAACATGGGTTTGAGGGGATCACCTATCCAGGTGTACTGCGGATAAGCGCATATGCGGAACGGGATCAACTTGTGTTATGTGTTGAGGATAATGGGATCGGTATTCCCCAGGAAATGCTCGCACGATTTGAGTATATGGCAGAAGATCCGCCGGAAGTTATGCTCGCGGAAGGGGCGGAATCATTATCGTCCATAACGGAACGCCGGGGATTGGGATTACGAAGTGTGGCAGATCGAATTCGTATTCAATACGGGGCCGGGTATGGCATATTTATATGTTCAGCACCGGGGTATGGCACATTTATTCGATGCATCATTCCATTATATGAGCAGGAGGAAGCCGGATGAATCTGACTGCAATGCTGGTTGACGATGAGCTGCCGATTCTGGAGAATCTGAACTACATTTTACCCTGGGAAGATATGGGGATTGAAATCACAGGTACAGCGAGAAGCGGGGCAGAAGCGCTGGGGAAAGTTACAGAAAGTCATCCAGACATTCTCTTGTGTGATATTCGGATGCCGTCTATGGATGGATTGGAACTTATTCGTTTACTGCGAGAGCAGGGTGAAACGTGTGAAATTATTTTACTGACCGGTTATCAGCAGTTTGAATATGCTCGAACCGCTATTAAATATAACGTACATGAATACATATGTAAGCCAATTGATTATTTGAATCTGGAACATAAACTGCGTGAGCTTGCCGGGCAGATCCAGAAGAGACGTCTGGAAAACGAATCGCAACGTTATCGCAGCCAAGAGATGGAAAGCTGGATCAGACACAAACAGTTGATTGACCTGTTGCGAGGAGAAGCACCATTGAAGATTGCCTATCCTGCTTCTGTTCCTGAATTTATAACAACTGCTGCACCGTATACGTTGCTGCTGGTGGATGCAGTCGGTTATTTTCGCCATTCGATCGGTTGGTCCGAGCTTCAGCACCAACGATGGCATGAGACCGTAATTTCCAGACTTAGGGAAATGGCAGAGAGAATTACGGGTGACTGTCAGATTCTTTCGACCCGCAAAGGGGAGTGGTGCATCCTGCTGGAGGCATCGGGTGAGTGGAAACGTCGCTCAGAGGAACTGGCCCATCAACTGTGTCTCGAATTAAATGTGATATTATCCTTGGATTCAGGTGTGAAGGTTAGGGTGGTTCAGGATGGTGTGCCTGTGAATCTGGAAAGTCAAATTCTGGAACGATACCGGCATTGTCAAAAAATACTGATGTCCCATTCGGAGAGTGAAGACAAGGTGCTGAAGGCGAGTTGTCCCGAAACCGCCTTATCGTATGATCATACGGCCTCCAATGGGGCTAACTCATGGATTACAAGAGAAGATCTGGAGCTAGTTACTCGGTGGATTCGTCAAGGGAACAAGCAGGGATTACGTGATGTATTGGATCGGCTTAAACAGCAAATGGGGAATTCAGGACAATCCTTCAGCAGGGTAGATGAAACCAATCTTCGGTTTATGCTTGTGCACATGCTTCGTGAACTGCGGGAAGTACAGGCCCTCGCTGAAGAGCACGAAGTGAATTTTTGGAATGCACTGCAAGGGGCCGTATCCATGAGGGAACTCCTTGAATTTGCAGAGGTTGTTACCCATGCCTATCAGGGCAAACAAACGCAGCCACGTCCTTCTGTATCGGAACTGATCCTGTCTGCATGTGAGTATATGGATGCACGGCTGCAACAGGACTTGGGAATAGATGAAGTCTCAGATTGGCTCGGAATCAGCCCGGGTTACTTTTGCCAGCTATTTAAAACCCAAATGGGTGTTACTTTTGTAGAATACATGACGCAGAAAAGGATGGAAAGTGCTGCTTTATTGTTGAGTACAACCGAATGGAGCATTACAGCGATTGGGGAAGCCACAGGGTTCAAGGAGCGCCGTTACTTCTCCAAGGTGTTTCATAAACACTTCCACATGAAACCCTCGGAGTACAGGCAGAGTAAACGATTGGGTTCGTAGTGGCAAGGGAACCGGGAGGAGAGGTCAAATGAAACTCTTAAATGATCTGACATTGGAGCAAAAAGTAGGACAATTGTTGATGTGTGGATTTCACAGTCAGCACGCAGATGAACAGATTACTCGCTTAATCCGTGACTATCACGTCGGGGGCGTCATTTATTTCCGGCGCAATGTCGAAAGTGTAGATCAATTGACGCGGCTGTCCGCCGAACTGCAAGATATGGCTGCTGAAGCGGGGGCCCTACCACTCATGATTTCGGTGGACCAGGAAGGTGGCATGGTTGCACGGATTGACCAAGAGGGAATGACCCAAGTACCGGGTAATATGGCGCTTGGTGCGACAGGCAATCCGGAATATACCCTGAAGTGTGCTCAAATTCTGGGGCGTGAGTTAAAAAACATCGGTATTGATATGAACCTTGCGCCAGTGGTCGACGTGAATAACAACCCGCTTAACCCGGTCATCGGCGTGCGTTCGTATGGTGAACATGCTAAAAGTGTGGCCACTCATGGCGTAGCAGCCATCACCGGATATCAATCACAGGGCATAGCTGCTACTGCCAAACATTTTCCGGGACATGGAGATACCGCCGTAGATTCTCATCTTGGTATGGTTACAGTACCTCATGATCGAAACAGGCTGGAACAGATGGAGCTACTACCGTTCCGCCGGGCGATTGAGGCCGGCGTTGATGCTATTATGACAGCTCATGTGATGTTCCCTTCGATTGAGCCCGAGCCCATTCCGGCAACGTTGTCACATAAGGTGTTAACGGGTCTGCTACGTGAGGAAATGGGTTTTGAAGGCATTATTATTACAGACTGTCTTGAAATGCATGCAATATCCAAGCCATATGGTGTAGCTGAAGCTGCGATTCGTGCTGTGGAGGCAGGAGCAGATCTGATTCTGGTGAGTCATACCTTGCAAGATCAGGTTGCTGCGCTGGAAGCCATTGTGGAAGCAGTTCGAACGGGCCGGATCTCGGAAGAAGTTATTCATCAGGCGGTAGAACGCATTATGACATGGAAAAGAAATCGCTGCGGGCAGCAGGATGATCATCTTGTTTCGCTGAAAGCGAGTGAAACGGTTGAAGCAACCGATGTTGAACCTGATGATTGCACTGAATCCACTGAACCTAGTGATCCCGGTGAACCAAACGAATCGACGCTGTTCAAGATTGCTTCAAGCAGTATTACCATCGTTCATAATGATGGGCTGCTGCCGTTGGACCCAGAGAAGGACGTGTATGTCATCTGGCCTGAGGTTGTGCAACGGACAGAGGTGGATGAACCATGGTCTCATACAGAATCGCTGGGTATGGCGTTATCGCAGCTGCGAGGCAGAGTTCGTGAGCACAAAATTACTACTCAGCCCACTTATGATGAAGCAGATCGGATATCGGCGGATGTGTCGGAGAGTGAACAAGTTATCGTATGTACGTACACATCGGCAGGTCATCTTCCGAAAGGGCAACAGTATTTGGTTGAAAAGCTTAGTAAGAATCATTCGCTGATTGTAATTGCTCTGCGCAATCCATATGATCTGCTGGAGATTTCGAGGCCGGGAAGTTATGTGTGTACGTATGAGAATACACCCGCCGTTGTTCGGGCCCTGTCCCATGTGTTAACAGGTGGACTGCAGCCAACTGGAAGTCTGCCTGTCCGTTTGCGCTAGGCCTATTCAATCCTTAAATCTCTCTGTGATATGGTGCTGATTGACCATCTCCTGGAGAGATTTTTTTGTTGGAATTTTCTATTGGTTAATTTTGGGATATGGATGCTTAAAAGATAATTGATAGATAACTATTTTCATAGTATTTTCCTTCTATTAAAAGTTTACAATTCTCCTCTTAACTTTTTAGCAACTTTTCCCGGTTCCAAGCGTCTAATAATATGACTTTTTGAGGGGGATATTTATAAAATGGGAGCAGAAGGAGCCAAAGACAAAGAATGAATTTGAAGAAGAAATTGTCCATACTTACCGCTTTTGCTGTGTTTCAGGCGTTTGCAGTGATTCCTGCCAATGCACAATCAGCAGATCAGAGCGATACTACATCAGTGAATACAGCCAAAGTTAAATCCGTGGAGGTTGTGAAGAAAGAACAAACCATCGCGGAATCCGAAGTGAAATCCGGAACAAACACTCCAACATCAAATAATGAAACAACTGAAGAAGAGAACCCTGAGACAGTTGTTCCTACAGGAACAGACGCGACTCCTGTTGAGCCGGTAATTGAACCTACGGACGAAGAAGGTACAGCTGAGGAAACACCAGCACCTGCACCAGTTGAAGTGGAGCAACCATCTACAGGCGGTTCATCTGTTGCTGGAGGCGGGGGTGGAGACCTCACTCTTTATATGAACAGTAATAAAATGATGCAAGATGGCAAAACGTATCTTGCTGGACAGCCGATGGCTGTTAAAAATGGTGTATCCTATGTAGCGATCCGTGCTCTCGTTGATCGGGTTGGCTATGATGTCAAATATGATAACACAACCAAAGAAACGATCATTATTAGTGGTGAAGATGAGCTGCGTTTCAAAACAAACAGCAAGATCTATACCGTTAATGGTGTGTCCCGAACGATGAAGGGCGCGGCTTATCAACAAAAAAATACGTTCATGGTGCCGTTGACTTCAATTACACAGGCTCTGGACATTACGTATAAAGTAAATCAATCTGCCAAAACGGTTGTATTGAATCTGAGTACCAAACCGGTGGCAAGCTTCACGGTACAAAAAGAGGTTTTTGCCGGAGACCAGGTAACCTACACAACCAGATCCAGCTCTCCCAAGGGACTCAGCATTGTAGATGAGCGTTGGACAGGTCGTCAGGATTCATTCGACCAACCAGGTGTATACACAGTAACCTATGCGGTCCAGGATTCAAGTGGTCAATGGAGTGATCCGTATTCGGTTACGATTAAGGTTGAAAGACCAAATCTGCCACCTGTCGCAATGTTTACGACAGATAAAGAAGAATACAAAATGGGTGAGAAAATCACTTATATTGATCAAAGCACAGATGATGAGAACGCAATTGTAAAAACAGAATGGGATAACAATGCACTTGCATTCTTTGTTCCAGGACCGAAGACCGTAACGATTACAGTTACCGATAAACATGGTGCTAGCGATAGCTATACCAAGATGATCAATATTACGGGAGAAACACTTTATAGTGTGACTGACTTCAATCAATTGTTCACACCAGTCGGTGAGAAGTTCACTTTTGACGGTGGTGGAGTACCGGCATTGGAGAAAGTTCCTTTCACGTATTATGACGAACCAAGTCTGCTGATCCGCAGTAACAGCCCGGAAACCGTGAATACAGAAGGCATTGTGTACAAGGAATCTTCCTTCGGACAGACACGCTTCATGATTCACCATGTGAACAACACGGGCAAAAACGTGAAAATGTATGTTGTAGCGACAAACAACAATGCATACACGGCGTCCATTGACCAGCAAAACATGGGTTTTGCAGGACCGTCTCCTTTTGCAACGGTAGCTGGAAAGTTGTCGATTGACCGTTGGTTCCAATCCATGCAGAATGGTACCGGACAAAAGAAAGTGTACATCCAGCCAGGAGAAAGCAAGCTGATTCTTAATGATCTGAGCGTTCTTCCGATGAAACAGGGACAAGTCATTTCCTTGTATTCGGATGTATTCAGTGACTATGAACTGGATTACAACATTATTATGATTGAAGAAAACAAGGACCCAATGGAAGTGTTGTCGAGCCTGCCGGTTCTAGATCGTGATGGTGTTCACAACCGCGGAACGTACCCGAATGCAACACGGATCATTACGTACGATCAAGAATTAGGATCGAAGCCTGCACGTCTTCCACTTGGAGATAATGCAAGTGATCCAAACCTTGTGGGAACGGACCCTATGGCTTTCACTGAAGCGTCCAACGCAGGTAACTTCGGTGTATTGTACAAAATTACATTGAATAATGTTGCTCCGCGCACATTGATTTCATTCAACCCTCGTGGAGGCAGATATTCAGGTGTGGCACTCGTGAATGGACAGGTCGTTCAGATTTCCACAGGTAAATCTGTAACTGCACCTAATGAGCAAAGCGTAATGTATCGCACAGGTTCGTACGGCGAGAGTGTAACTATTCTCTTCTCGGCGGCACCAGGAAGTAACTTGCCTGTTAACCTGCTGTTCACGCCGCTTCCGGCTGAAAAGTAATATTATGAACATGCACGGACGGTTTGGAGTGAAAGCTTATATCATATATACCCGTTCACCCCAAAAGTCGCCCGAACGATTGATCATCTGAACCGTCAGGAAGGGACTCCATCAAAATGTAATGTCATTAGCTCAAGCTAGACTAATGGCAATGCATGTGTATGGAGTCCTTTTTATGTGATGTTGAAATGACCTAACCCGGTGTCTTCGTTGACTCTAATCGTAATTTGATGCATTATTAGAGGTATACAAGAAAGCGAAAGTTTTCGCTTTTGCCGAATAAACTGTCGCTCTATGAATGATGCAAAATGCTCGTATGACAGGAGGTGCTTAAGATCATGCTGTCGACAGAACAGATTATTTCGACCATGTCCTCACAGGGGCTTCGCATTACCGATCAGCGGAAAACACTGGCCCGGTTATTTGCCGAGTCCCCCGGGTATCTTACACCCAAGGACGTCTATGAATATATGGGTAAGACTTACAGCGGACTGAGTTTTGACACAGTATATCGTAATTTGCGGGTGATGCAGGAACTGGGTGTACTGGAACAGGTCATCTTCGAAGATGGCGTTAAATTCAAAGCACACTGTAGTGAAGATCATCATCACCATCATATGATCTGTCTGAAGTGTCAGAAGACATATCCTATTATTTTTTGCCCGATGCAGCTTGCGGATGCGCCTGAGCAATTTCAGGTTGTGGACCACAAGTTCGAGGTATTTGGATATTGTAAGGACTGTGCAGAGCATGCTCCGGCCAAAGCAGCGTCGGGACATCAACACGCTCATGGGAAGCACTGACCATGAAGTTATCGCGCAGAATTGCTCAGGCACCCATTCGGGTGTACCGCAACTATATCTCTCCATTAACACCGCCAACATGTCGGTTCTATCCGAGTTGTTCGGCTTACGCCATGGAGGCGATTGAAGTGCACGGTGCGCTCAAAGGTTCGTTGTTAACAGCGAAACGTATTGCCAAATGCCACCCGTTTCATCCAGGCGGTGTAGATCTGGTGCCACCAAAGGCGGAGAAATCCATGATGGTATCAGAGTAACGATGTAGCTTGAAGTATTCGGGTGGCCTGGAAGCAGACCAGGATTGACTTGAGGATGCTGTCCACTTGACAAAGGGGTCCGCATTTCAGTATATTTTTCCTATATGATTTTCCAGTGAAGGGATAAGTACAGACACACCCCCAGTGCAGAGAGCCGGATGAGCTGAGAACCGGTCTGGGAGGAGGATGGAATATGGTCCCGGAGGAACCTCTTTCGAGCGTGCAGACAGTGATTTAAGAGCTGCTGTCGTAAGGCTGAGGCGTGATCCAGCGTTAATGGGCGGTCGAAGGACCGACAGAGCCTGTGTTTTGCGAAAAACATGGGGAATTTGGGTGGTAACACGTGAGAGCAACTCTCGTCCCATAGGGGCGGGAGTTTTTTGTGTTCTTTTTTAGTTGTTTTGGACGAAGAGATCACATGAAACAGGAACATTTGAAGGAGGAGAAGTCATTCATGGCTGACCAAAAAACATTTTATCTGACAACCCCGATTTATTATCCGAGTGACAAATTGCATATTGGGCATGCGTATACAACAGTGGCGGGAGATGCGATGGTTCGTTACAAGCGTTTACGCGGTTATGATGCTCATTATCTGACAGGAACCGATGAACATGGCCAGAAGATTGAGCGCAAGGCACAAGAGAAAGGACAGACACCGCAAGCTTTTATCGACGATATCGTTGTGGGGATCAAGGAACTGTGGAACAAGTTGGACATTTCCAATGACGACTTTATCCGTACAACCGAAGAGCGTCACAAAACCATTGTTCAGGATATCTTTGACCGTTTGCTGAAACAGGGAGATATCTACAAAGGTGAGTACGAAGGATGGTACAGCATTCCGGATGAGACGTATTACACAGAGACTCAACTGGTGGATGTAGAGAAGAATGAGAAGGGTGAGATTATCTCGGCCAAGAGCCCTGATAGCGGACACCCGGTTGAATTGGTCAAAGAAGAATCTTACTTCTTCCGTATGAGCAAATATGCAGATCGTTTGTTGAAATATTATGAAGAGAATCCAGGCTTTATTCAGCCGGAATCCCGTAAGAACGAGATGATCAACAACTTCATCAAGCCAGGTCTTGAAGATTTGGCCGTATCACGGACTACATTTGAATGGGGCGTCAAAGTGAAAGGCGATCCAAAACACGTAGTCTACGTGTGGATTGATGCGTTGTCCAACTATATTACAGCTTTGGGCTACGGTTCATCCGATGCATCCCTTTATAACAAGTTCTGGCCTGCGGATGTACATCTGGTTGGGAAGGAAATTGTTCGTTTCCATACGATCTACTGGCCAATTATGTTGATGGCATTGGATCTGCCTTTACCGAAGAAAGTGTTCGCACATGGCTGGTTGTTGATGAAGGACGGTAAAATGTCCAAATCAAAAGGTAATGTCGTTGATCCAGTGACTCTGATTGACCGTTACGGTCTCGATGCACTGCGTTATTACCTGCTGCGTGAAGTACCGTTTGGTTCCGATGGTACGTTTACACCGGAGAGCTTCGTAGAGCGTGTTAACTCCGACCTCGCGAACGATCTGGGTAACCTGTTGAACCGTACAGTTGCCATGGTAGACAAATATTTTGAAGGCAAAGCCCCGGCGTTTGCTTCGAATGTAACGGAATTTGATGCTTCGCTGGAAGAAGCAGGCCATGCTACAGTGGAAAAAGTGGAACAGGCGATGGAAAACCTGCAGTTTTCCGTAGCACTGACAGCAATCAGCCAGTTTGTCAGCCGCACCAACAAATATATTGATGAGACGCAGCCATGGGCGCTGGCTCGTGATGAAGCAAAACGCGATGAATTGGCATCCGTTATGGCTCACCTGATCGAAAGCTTGCGAATTGCTTCCATTCTGTTGCAACCGTTCCTGACGCGTGCTCCTCATAAAATCTGGGCACAGCTGGGCATTCAGGAAGGTGAACTTACGACTTGGGATACAGCCAAGCAATGGGGTCTGGTTCCAGCTGGAAATGCCTTGCAAAAAGGGGATCCAATCTTCCCGCGTTTGGATTCCGAACAGGAAATTGCTTATATCTCTGAAGCAATGACAGGTGGCCAAAAAGCAGCACAGCCTGAAACAAGTCAAGCAGATGCTGGAGCTTCAGCAGCTGTTGAACCGGTAACTGCACCTGAGGGTACCGAAGAGATCGGTATTGACGATTTTGCCAAAGTTGAACTGCGTGTCGCGCAAGTCATTTCCTGCGAACCTGTCAAAAAAGCGGATAAGTTGCTGAAATTGCAGCTGGATCTGGGTTATGAGCAGCGCCAGGTCGTATCTGGAATTGCGAAGTTCTATTCGCCAGAAGAGATGGTTGGACGCAAAGTCATCTGTGTGACCAACCTCAAACCGGTGAAACTTCGTGGTGAACTTTCCCAGGGTATGATCCTCGCAGCATCGCATGGCGACCAGCTTACACTGGCTACAGTACCAGACAACATGCCTAATGGTGCACAAGTAAAATAAGAATTGAGTTATGAAATTGATTCAAATACTGTCGTTACTATGACTCAAGGTGGCCCGATGTAATTCGGGCCCTTTTTTTTTGTTGATATAATTCGTATCTGACGGGAAGAGAACAAGCATATAATGTTATGAACTCCGTACTTCAGGAAAGAATGAATAGGACGGGATAGCTTGACAAGTAGGTTCAGGTTACCTATAATTCTTTCAGTAATGTTTACGATTAAGAGATGCGGAGTGAATCATAATGACATTTTATAAAGTGCAACATCAAGTTCAGGATAACCGTACAGGAAAGACGGGCAAAAGAGGCAACATAAAGCTACTGTGGACGGGTTTGCTTATTCTCACTTTGCTGGTATTGTCAGCGTGTGGGCAGGATAGTTCCAATAGTGCGAAGATTGTGGAAGGCAAGGTAAACGTTGTGACAACATTTTATCCTGTATATGCTTTTACGACTGCAATCGGTGGTGAGGATGCCAATGTCATTAACCTGTTGCCAACGGGAGTAGAGCCACATGACTGGACTCCGAAGAGTCAGGATATCGTTAATACGTCCAAGGCACAGCTGTTTCTCTATAATGGAGCTGGACTGGAAGGATGGGTGCCGAATTTCCTGAAGTCGCTGAATAGTGATACACAGGTGAAGTCTGTTGCCGTCAGTGAAGGTGTTAAGCTGTTAACGGCTGAGGGTGATGATGGGCACGGTCATGGCGAAGAGCACGAAGACGAGCATGCGGATGAACACACAGATGAGGCTACCAGTGAAGATGTCGCTGATCATCATATTGATCCACATACGTGGGTTAGTCCGAAATCAGCCATGATCATGGCTGAAAACATCAAAAATAGTCTGGTCGAGGCAGATCCTGATCACAAAACAGGTTACGAACAACGTTATGAAGAGCTTCGTACCAAGCTTGAGACGCTGGATCAGCGTTTCACAGATGAATTGGCTACCGTACCGAACAACGAAATTGTTGTCTCGCACCAAGCGTTTGGCTACCTTGCACGTGATTATGGATTAACCCAGCATGCCATTATGGGACTTTCCCCGGATGCTGAACCGACAGGACAGGATATTGTGAAGCTTGCGAAACTGGTTAAAGATGAAGGCATTAAATACATTTTCTTTGAAGAGCTGGTATCTGACAAATTGGCGAAAACATTGGCAAGTGAAGCAGGAGTAGAGACCATGGTCCTTAATCCGGTTGAGGGATTGACCAAGGAGCAGGCAACAAATGGGGATGATTATTTCACCCTGATGGAGAAAAATTTGCAAAATCTGCTGATCGCATTAAAATAAGATAGAATGAAGAATTCAGATCGAAGAGTCTTTACCGTTCACGGTGAAGGCTCTTAGGACGCTATGGGATTCTTATATATAATGAAGGGCGGCTTTGCCATGCAGCAAATCATGCCACTATGTCATGATCCAATTATAGAGATCGAGAAACTATCATTTTCCTACGGGGACCAGCGAGTGATTGAGAATCTCGATTTTATGGCCCAGGAACGGGACTTTGTCGGGATTATCGGTTCCAATGGGGCGGGTAAAACGACATTGCTGCGCATGCTGGTAGGACTTCTTCCTCCTGCGCAGGGAGATATCAAACTATTCGGACAGTCGATCCGCAGGTTCAAGGACTGGGACCGAATCGGGTATGTGCCTCAAAAGAATGCATTTAACCCGTTGTTCCCTGCGACCGTTCGTGAAGTGGTTATGTCAGGCTTGTATAATAACAAAAACATGTTCCGTCGTATGTCTCGCAAATGTCAGCAACAGTGCACGGATGCGATGCAGGTCATGCGGATCGAGGATCTGGCGAACAAACGAATTGGTCAATTGTCCGGTGGACAGCAGCAGCGTGTATTTTTGGCACGAGCGCTTATCAATCACCCGGATCTGTTGATTCTGGATGAACCCACAGTAGGTATTGATGCTGAATCACAGGCCAGTTTCTTTGAACTGATCACGCATATGCATGAACATCACCGCATGACTTTTCTAATGGTGTCTCATGATATGGATCGGATGGAGAGTTATTTGGGTTCTGAAGCTGCGGTAACGAATGGCAAAATTAATTTTCATGTCCGTCATTCGCATGAGGTACAGGATTGTGCTGAGACCAATCTGCAACATACCACTGCACAGGTACGCTAGCCGTATTTATGGCCCATTAGATTAGAGTAAGGCCGAAGGAGTCGTGTTTGTTTTGGAAATATTAATGAGTGATTTTTTTCAGCGTGCCCTGGCGGGTGGGTTGTTAATTGGCATTACCGCTCCGTTAATCGGACTGTTCCTGGTCTTACGGCGGTTATCCATGATTGGAGACACCTTGTCTCATGTGACCATTGCCGGTGTTGCACTTGGATTCCTGATTGAAGTGTATCCCATTGCGGTGGGCTTGATATTTGCCGTGCTTGCTTCGTTTGCGATAGAGAAATTGCGCAAAGCGTACAAGAGTTACGCCGAATTATCGATTGCCATTATCATGTCGGGTGGTGTGGCTCTTGCTTCCTTGTTCTTCACGCTGGGCAAAGGATATAATGCAGATGTCATGAGTTATTTGTTCGGCAGTATATATACATTAGACGCTACGGATCTGAAGCTTGTAGGTGTGGTTACGCTGATCGTGGTGATTGTAGTGGCATTGTTACATAAGGAATTTTTCCTGCTTAGCTTTGAGGAAGATGCGGCAGCGGTTACAGGGTTGCCTGTAAGAATTCTTAACATGTTAATCACTGTGATGACAGCACTTGTCATTAGCACGGCGATCAAGATTGTTGGTGCGCTTCTGGTGTCAGCGCTATTGACCATTCCGGTAGCGGTCAGCCTGTTGATGGCCCGGAGTTTCAAATCCGCCATTATTTTGTCCGTGATTATCGGCGAAATTGCCGTAGTCCTTGGACTGGTTGTAGCAGGCATCTGGAACCTCGCACCTGGAGCAACGATTGTATTATTGCTGATCATGATGCTGATTCTGACGATGATTGGAAAAAAAGGGTTCCGAGCCTGACGACTGAACGAGCAAGCACGTGAGCCCGGGGAAGGGAGACATCCGCTTCATGCCTGATGTTAATGTATGGATGGCTTTTGTAGCAGGTTTAGTCTCATTTATATCACCATGTTGTCTTCCGCTGTATCCATCATACCTCTCCTACATTACAGGTATGACGGTGCAACAATTGAAGGATGACCGCAATCAGCGCGAAGTCCGCTTTAAGACCATGACGCATACGCTGGCGTTTATTTTAGGCTTCTCGGCTGTATTTTATTCGCTTGGCCTTGGTGCTGGACTGTTTGGCCAATTTTTTAATGACAACCGAGAACTGATTCGGCAATTGTCTGCGATTTTGATTATGCTTATGGGGTTATTTTTGCTTGGGGTGTTCAAGCCACAGTTTCTGATGAAGGAACGCAAGCTGGATATGAAATGGAAACCAGCAGGCTATCTGGGCTCTTTTATATTTGGCATCGGTTTCTCAGCAGGCTGGTCGCCGTGTATTGGCCCTATTCTAACAGCGATCATTGCTATGGCTGCAAGTGAGCCCACAACTTGGCTGGCGTTGATTACAGGTTATACGGCTGGGTTTGCAATCCCGTTCTTCATTTTGGCCTTTTTCATTGGTTCGACACGCTGGATCTTACGGTATTCCAATGTCATGATGAAAGTCGGCGGAGCATTAATGTTGTTCCTTGGAGTATTGCTTTTTACAGATCAGATGACGAAGATTACCATCTGGTTGCAGCAGATTACACCAGACTGGATGATTATTTAAACGGATGACCTGAATTTAAGTATTATTATGTATGGCATAGCAGGCTACATGTTACCAGAGACACTCTGGGTCATGTAACCTGCTTTTTAATCGTTAGGAATGCTTATACCAGCATATCGTTATGGGCAGTCACGTTTTTTGTTTAGGTGAAGTAATCAATATTGGCTAGTGGAAAATGTTCAAAGATCCGTTCCGTAATGAATTCGCGCAGCGCATCTTGCTGGTCGTCCTTATACACATACTTGTACTGACCCCAGCGGCCCCATTTCATTTTGCGTTTCTCGATATCCATCTCCAGCTTGGTTTTGGGATAACGCTTCTCAATGGTTGCTTTGGCCGTTTTGGTAAAACGGTGCTGGATCATTTCAAAGGTAAGGTCCTTAGTTGCTTCCTCTGGAAGTGTATCTGCCAGTTTCTGCAACAGATCCGAGTATCCTTCTTCCCAGCCGTCATACCACATAATCGGAGCGATAATGAATCCCAGGGGATAACCAGCGTGTGCAATTTTGCCAGCAGCTTCAATGCGTTCCTCAAATCTGGAGGTAGCCGGTTCAAAGTTTTTGATGACATAATCCGAATTGACGCTAAACCGGATACGGGTGTGGCCGTTATGCTTGATGTTCAGCAACGGATCAACGTGATGATATTTGGTTACAAAGCGCAAGCGCCCGTATTCTTCATCCGCCATAAAACGAATCAGGTCACTTAAATTTTCCGTGATATGCTCAAGTCCTACGGGATCAGAAGTACAGGCGGCTTCAAATCGCGTGATTTCAGGCGCCCGTTCTTCGATGTATCCTTTTGCAGCCTGAATGATCTCCTCGGTATTAACATAGACACGAACATAAGGTTTCGCACCAAGTGTAGTTTGAAGATAACAATAATGGCAGTGCCCCATACAGCCTGTAGAGATGGGAATGGCATATTCCGCTGAAGGTTTCGACTGGTCAAACTTGAGTGTTTTGCGCACACCAACGACCAGAGTACGCTTTGCCATCCGGTACTTTTCTTGTTCGGTTTCACCCGGCAGATTTGTAATTCGGTTATGGGATGTGGTCATCTGGTAAGGGATGTTTTTGGATGTCACCCATTCCATAATCCGTTTGCCTTTATCATATTCTAATGCACCGGGTTCAAAATACACCAAATCGGGAATAAAGGGTTTAGTACCTTTTGCTTTTCGAACTGGCGGTGAGGCTACACTTGTACTCACGAAATCACTCCTTTCGATGCGGAACTTTGCTTAGTTTGCCTCGTTTGGTGAGAAGTCACGCTGCCAATTACTTGTGTAACAGCGCGCTCCGAACTGTGCAGGACTTGCCAATGCGTATTGATAACATGTATCATTATAAGATAGGGACCAGGCACGAATAGGGGCCGGTCAGAGAGAAAAGAGGGAAGCAGATGCCAACGCCCAGTATGGAAGATTATTTGGAGCGTATATACAAATTAATTGATGAAAAGGGCTATGCTCGTGTGTCTGATATAGCTGAAGGACTGGAAGTACATCCTTCATCGGTGACGAAGATGATCCAAAAGCTGGACAAAGACGAGTACCTGATCTATGAGAAGTACCGCGGACTGGTGCTTACGCCAAAAGGCAAAAAGATGGGCAAACGTTTGATGGAGCGCCATCATCTGCTCGAACAATTTTTGACAACGATTGGTGTTCAGGAACAAAATATCTACAATGATGTTGAAGGCATTGAACATCACCTGAGCTGGGACTCCATTACATGCATTGAGTCCTTGGTTGAATACTTCCGTCAGGATGAGAGCCGGTTGCGTGACCTCAAAAATCTTCAGGACGTCATGAGTAATACGGAGTCTTAAGATTCAGCAGTGGAATAAACATGATGATATACAATGAATTGTATCCTGTGATCAAAGGATGCTTCTTGCCGTTTCAATGGCAGGAAGCATTTTTTTGTGTGCAATCACACCATAATTTGGTGATTTTCGCAACTAAACGAAGGGTAGGAGCGTCTATTAAACTAGTAGAATTTACCGCAAATTTATAATGATTTTGGAGGACTGCACTAATGAATGTTCGTAAAGGATTGATGCTGCTGCTCATTTTTGTACTTGGATTACAGACAGCAGGCATGACAGCACAAGCAGCCGGGCAGAAGGAAATCGCTATTTTTCTAGACGGCAACCGTTTGGAATCGGATGTATCACCCTACATCTTGCCCAAAGTAAATGTAACGATGGTACCTCTGCGTGTCATTAGCGAAGGACTGGGTGCGTCTGTTTTATGGTCTCAAGCTACTCGTACCGTGACCATTCAGAAATCCGATTCGGTCATCTCTATGACAAGCGGGCGCCAGCAGGCGACCGTGGATAACGATGTAGTTGGTCTGGATGCATCGGTCGAATTGAAACAAGGTCGGGTCATGGTTCCCATTCGATTCGTCAGTGAGAACCTGGGCATTCGAGTGAACTGGAATCAGGCAGCCCAGACCATTGATCTGTACACAGGAGACGAATCAGTACCAACTCCTGAACCAACTCCGGCAACCCCAGCGGAGCCTGGAGGCACGGGCAATGTACCAGCTTCTGAAGATATGCGGGGAGCATGGATCTCCACTGTGAATGGAGACTGGCCTACTTCTGGTGCCAAGGGAAATGTAGAGAAGCAAAAGCAGGAGTATACAAAACAGCTTGATACTTTGCAAGGTATGGGCATCAACGCAGTATTTGTCCAAGTGAGAGCCAATGGGGATGCCATCTATCCTTCAGGTCTGGTACCTTGGAACAGCGTATTAACAGGAACACAAGGTAAAGATCCCGGTTATGATCCCCTCGCGTTTATGGTTGAGGAGGCACACAAACGAGGTCTTGAGTTCCACGCCTGGTTTAATCCGTTTAGAGCAACGAACTCAGCGAGTACATCAAACTTGGCAACAAACCACATCTCCAAGCTTCATCCAGACTGGATTGTGAATGCATCCGGCAAAATGTACATTAACCCGGGTATCCCGGAAGCCAGACAGCATATTATCGATACGATCATGGAAGTGGTCAATCAGTATGATATTGATGGTGTACATCTGGATGATTATTTCTATCCATCCAATGTGACTTTTAATGATGATGCAGCCTTCAAAACTTACAACACATTGAATACCAAAGACCGTGCTGAATGGCGTCGGGACAATATCAATCAGTTTGTTAAGCAGCTCGGGCAGAGCATTCACAGAGTAAAAGCTAACGTTGAATATGGAATTAGTCCATTTGGTGTATGGCGTAATAAATCCGTTGATCTGACAGGTTCTGATACCAAAGCAGGAGTAACCGCGTATGACAGCATGAATGCAGATGTGCGGACATGGATTAACCAGGAGTGGATCGACTATGTCGCTCCGCAGGTGTATTGGAGTATGACACTGAGCGTAGCCCGATACGACAAAGTCGTGGACTGGTGGGCGAATGAAGTGGCTAACACAAATGTAAAATTGTATATCGGCCACTCACCTTATAAGTTAGGTACGCCAGAGATTGGCTGGCAGACATCACAGGAGATCATCGATCAGCTGAACTACAACAAGAAGTATTCTTCGGTTAAAGGGGATATATTCTTCAGTTCACAATACCTGACGAAGAACCCTCTCGGCCTAATTGCCAAATTAAAAGCTTATTATGGTCTCTAAAACAATTTAACAATACGGTTATAAGACAAACCCTTGTTCTCATAGAGTGGCAGTAGAAACGTGGCTGCCTGGAGAACGGGGGTTTTTTGTTATGTTAATTAACGCGGTGTTTGAAGGTGGAGGCGTCAAAGGGATCTCGCTTGCAGGTGCTGTGCAGGGTGCTCAAGACTGCGGCATTCAGTTTAATCGAGTGGCAGGCACATCATCCGGTTCCATTGTAGCTGCTCTGCTAGCGGCCGGTTACAGGGCCGAGGAGATGAAAGTCATTATTGAGAATACCCCCTTTGTTTCATTGCTGCGTCGTTCCCCCATATTTAATACCCGATGGATCGGACCCGCAGCAAGGCTGTTCTTGAAGAAAGGACTGTATTCGGGAGAAGCGCTGGAATCATGGATTCGCAAGATGTTGGAGCAGAAAGGGATTCGCACATTCGCTGACTTGCCGCAAGGCAAGTTGCTTATTACCGCATCCGATATATCCAATGGGACCATTCTGGTGCTACCAGACGATATTCGTCGGTTCGGCATTGATCCTGCGAAGCTGGATGTTGCAAAAGCGGTACGTATGAGTTGCAGTATTCCGTATTTTTTCGATCCGGTAGTCATACGCAAATCGCCAGTATTCTCCAAAGGACTTCCTTTTCAAGATCAGTTCGTCTATGTAGTGGATGGTGGATTGCTTAGCAATTTTCCGCTGTGGCTCTTCGATGGGGATCGTACGGAGCGAGGGGGAGACGTTATTCCGGTTGTCGGATTCAAAATGGTGGGGAAGACGGAAGTGGAACCTGCCCGTATTAAAGGACCGTTAAGCATGCTTCAGGCCCTTGTGGAGACGATGCTCACAGCACATGATGAACGCTACATCGAACAGATTAACCGGTTCCGGACAGTGAAGATACCAACGCTTGGGATTAAACCAACGCAATTTCATTTATCGTTACAGGACAGCACGGCGTTATATCGATCAGGTACTACCGCAGGGAGTGAATTTTTCAACGGGTGGAATATGAAAGTGTATGATGAACAGCTGGACAAACAAAGAAAAGAATTGCGCAAGAAACAGGCAGAAGCTCCGCCTCTGATTCCTGTATAAACGCGAAAAAAGCAATTCTCCGCATATTGGGAGAACTGCTTTTTTTGTATATCAGTAACTTTTAATGAAATTTCGGTATATCTTCATCGCTTTTCCCTTTTTGTCCCTGAATCACTTGGAAAGGATAATCCTTACGTTTCTTAGAAGAGCCGCTGCTCTTTCTGGCACTGGACTGTGCATTGACTTTTGCCATGGTTCGTGCCGATGGCTTGATCTTTGGTGATTTGGTTTTGCTTGCCCAGCGACGAGGCGGATATTTGTACAGCAGGAATACAGCTCCGAACACGACCAGAGGAATAATGATCCTGGATGGACTAGCGTTCCCCAGCCAAGTCAAGACTCCAACAGCAGCTAGTGCGATGAACGTCCAAAATAAGATTGCCTGCTTGTTCATATCATTCACCCTTTCACAGGATCGAGTGTTGCAACAGGTACTTCTGACGTAGCAGAGACATTGGCAAGCTTGGCATCCAACTCACGCATACGGTTAAACGAAGCAATGGATACTTCTACCTGTTCGTTGGTCGGTTCTTTTGTTGTCAGCAATTGCAGCCACAATCCCGGGTATCCGAGATAACGCAGTACAGGAATATCACGTACTGAATTCGTGAGCTTTAACAGTTCAAAAGAAATGCCTAGCACAACTGGCAATAACAACAGACGCTGACCCATCCGTTCCCAGAGGTTATCGTACGTGAAGAGAGAGTATAGAAACACTCCAATAATGACAGTCAACATAATGAAACTGCTTCCGCAGCGGTAGTGCAGTCGGCTGTACTTTTGCACGTTCTCCGGTGTCAGTTCTTCACCAGCTTCATGTGCGCTGATTACTTTGTGTTCCGCTCCATGATACTGGAAGAGACGTTTAATCATCGGCGTCTGTGAGATTAACCACAGATAGGCGAGTAACAGGATCAGCTTAATGCCGCCTTCCAGTAAATTATGCAAAAACTGATTGTCGAATGCATTTTTGAATAGAAAATTCTCGATAACAACAGGAAGCAATGTGAGCACAACTTTACCAAAAAGGAATGAAAGGATGGCTACGGCAGTCACACCGATGATCATGCTTAGGCTCCAGCCCGAACCTTCTTTCTCTTTTTGCTTGGCTTTCTCTTCCGGTTCCAGTTCATCATCAGCATAGGCGTCAGCAGAATAATTGAGATGTCTGCTACCTTTGACACTTGAATCTATAATGCTGACAATTCCGCGTAATAAAGGAATCCGCCGCAATTTCGTGACCCAGGACTTGTCTTGCTTGGGAACTTCCAGATACGTAATTTCGCCGTCTTTTCTACGAACAGCTGTAACGTTGACATGTTTCCCACCGAACATTACGCCTTCAATGACAGCTTGCCCCCCATAGCTGACAGGCTTGGATTGTTGAGGCAAATTATTCACCTTCCTATTCTGTTCTAGGCCTTCGCGATCAAAGGCAGTTTAATAACCCTATTGTATCGAATTTTAAGACCAATTTCTAGTTTGTGAGTCAAACCTTGAAGGATGTTGTTAAGATTGTCCTGTTTTGAACATACTACCTCGTAGAATCAGAGCGGAAATTCGAGGCATAATGCGGGATTATCAACTGAATGAAGGAGAATATCGATGACAGAACGTAAGCATGAAGATACATCACACGATGAAGGTCAACGTCCCAATGAGCGGCAGCAAAAAGACAGGGGCAGACGCCCTACCCAGAGGCAAGGTCAAGCACACTACTACACGAATCCATTTTCCTTTGCGTTAGAGCTTGGCTTTTTTGCCGGTTTTATCTGGGGCGGGCTACATTGGCTATTCTATCTGTTGCATTTTACAATTGTACCTGTCGGATTTCTGGCCGAGCCTTTTTTCAAACATGAATATATATATACCGCAGCAGGACATTTGACAGGCTGGCTGTTTTTTATCGTCTTTTCCATCTTGGCATCCTTACTCTACACGTTCACGATTAGAAAACTGAAAGGGCCGTTACCCGGCATGGTGTATGGAATCGTCTGGTGGCTGATTCTCTTTATACTGGTCGGACCAAAACTGGGGATGATGAAACCTTTGAACGGTTTAACGTGGGATTCAATCATCACGGAACTATGTTTCTTTTTGTTATGGGGGCTGTTCATTGGTTACACGGTAGCTATGGAGTACACGGACGAACGCAAACGCGAGCCGGAGCAAGCGGGGGCATAGCGCAAAAAAGCTTCTCAATCCGGCAATGCCTGTGTTAAAATAGCAGATGGTTATTTGCAGAGAGGGTGGAGCAGCGATGAAACGAATTATTGTGATCAATGGTCCGAACCTGAACATGCTTGGTGTACGTGAACCGGGCATCTATGGAACGCTTAGTCTGAAGGATATTGAAGACAAAATTCGCAGACAGGCTGATGAACTTGGCGTCTCCATCGCTTTTTATCAATCGAACCATGAAGGGGACATCATTGACCGCATTCATGCAGCGATGGGTGAGGCAGACGGAATCATACTGAATGCCGGAGCATTTACCCATTATAGCTATGCTATACGTGATGCAATCAATGCTGTAAAAGTCCCTACGGTGGAAGTACATCTATCCAACATTCATGCACGCGAAGCGTTCAGACATCATTCAGTGATTGCAGCGGAAACAATCGGGCAGATTGCCGGATTTGGCGAAGTAAGCTATGAACTGGGATTGCTGGCTCTTGTGCGTCATCTGGACAAACAAACCTGAGCCGGGAACCCGGGAATGTGAGAGAAAGAAGGGTTACCGATGGAAAACAAACGAGTAAATAAGTTGCGTGAAGCCATGCGTGAGCATGAACTCACTGCAATGCTGATTACAAACCCGATTAACCGTCGTTATATGACGGGCTTTACAGGCTCGGCGGGATATGTGCTGATTACGGAACAGGATGCATATCTGCTGACTGATTTCCGTTATATGTCACAAGCGCCTCAGCAAGCCAAAGGATTTACCGTTGTGGAGCATGGAGCTAAGCCGATGGATACGGTGCGCGAATTGTTGACATCCGCGAATATCAAAGAATTGGGCTTCGAGCAGGATAGTGTCACATTCGGCACGCACTCCGCTTATGCTGAAGCACTGCAGTCTATTGAACTGAAAGCTGTATCCGGGATCGTGGAACAACTTCGTATGTTCAAGGATGAAGACGAGATCGCGGTCATGCAGAGAGCAGCAGATCTGGCGGATGCCACGTTCAGCCACGTTTTGCAGTTTGCAAAACCAGGTATGACGGAGCGTGAAGTGGATCTGGAGATGGAGTTTTTCATGCGCAAACATGGAGCAACGTCCTCTTCGTTTGACACCATTGTAGCATCGGGTGAACGTTCTGCTATGCCTCACGGTGTAGCGAGCAGTAAGGTCATCGGACAAAATGAGTTAATTACATTTGACTTTGGTGCACTTTTGGACGGATACTGTTCAGATCTGACACGTACCATTGCAACAGGTACACCTGTACCTGAACTGCGCAAAATTTATGACATTGTACTGGAAGCTCAGTTACATACGCTGGAGAACCTGAAACCGGGTATGACCGGACGGGAAGCAGATGCATTGGCTCGTGATATCATTGCAGGTCACGGATATGGAGATCAATTCGGACACAGCACAGGCCACGGTCTGGGTATGGAAGTTCACGAAGCTCCTCGCCTGTCCAAGCTTAGCGACGATGTATTGAAACCGGGTATGGTTGTTACCGTTGAACCGGGTATATATATTGACGGGCTTGGTGGCGTGCGTATCGAGGATGACGTAGTGATTACCGAGACGGGTATTCATATTCTCACGAAGTCGGACAAGAAGTTCACCGTAATCGGCTAAATTACAGCCACCAGGGATATAAGACGATTTTTAATGTGTTATTTAAAATGAAAAATAAGAAATTTCACCATATCGGAGAGTGCAGAACCAATCTGAAGAAGCGAAGCGTTCGCCTTTATCACCGGATTTTCCCATTGATAATGGGATCAAAAAAATTTGGGGATAACAGCGATCGGAGGATGGTACTGCAATCGAAGTGAACGAGGTGGCCATTCTTGGGCTCATTTTACATAACATTAACCCATCGTCTTATATCACCTACTTTTTAACCATATCAGGAGGGGTTTTTTGTGATTTCAGTAAACGATTTTAAAACAGGCTTGACCGTGCAAGTAGATAACGATATCTATACCGTGCTTGATTTCCAACACGTTAAACCAGGTAAAGGCGCTGCCTTCGTACGTTCCAAATTGAAAAACCTGCGTAACGGTAACACCGTTGAAAAAACATTCCGTGCGGGCGAAACGATTGGTCGTGCCATCATCGAAAACCGTGGCGTATCCTACCTGTATGCAAGCGGTACAGAGCACACGTTCATGGATAACGAAACTTATGATCAGTTCACATTGACTAGTGATCAACTGGAATGGGAATTGAACTTCCTGAAAGAAAACATGGTCGTTAAGATTGTTAGCTACCAAGGTGAAATCCTCGGAATTGACTTGCCAACAAGCGTTGAGTTGAAAGTCATCGAGACTGAGCCTAGTGTTAAAGGTAACACTGCACAAGGCGCTACCAAAAATGCAAAAGTGGAAACAGGCTTGAACGTACAAGTTCCTTTGTTCATTAACGAAGGTGATGTTCTCCTGATTGACACACGTGAAGGTAAATACTCTTCCCGTGCGTAACTTTCACAAGCTGTAAGCTAATAAACGGTATTAACAACCCTTTGCCATTCCTTTGGCAGAGGGTTTTTTCGAAAAAAGATTAGCCTATCAGGCGCTTTCGTAATATACTGGGTTAAAGTCATTTCTCGTAGAGAATAATGACGATGGACATTAATTATGCATACTGCACAAGGTAGGGAGTGGATTTGCGTTGTCATTGTACGTCATGAAATTTGGGGGCAGCTCGGTCGGAGATACAGAACGCATGAAGCGTGTAGCCGGACGTGTTGTAGAAAAAGCTGATGAAGGACATCGGTGTGTAGTCGTGGTTTCGGCCATGGGGGATACAACAGATGATTTGATTGATCAGGCAAAACAACTGAATAGTGATCTGCCTGCTCGTGAGATGGATATGCTCTTAACGACAGGAGAACAGATTTCGATCTCTTTGTTATCGATGGCTATTCAAGCACTTGGACGTAAGGCAGTATCGTTTACGGGCTGGCAGGCGGGATTCCGCACAGAGCCGGTTCACGGAAAAGCACGTATTCATGATATTCAACCTGACCGCGTGAATGCAGCACTTGCCGAGGGCAACATTGTTATTGTTGCAGGCTTCCAGGGCATGACGGAAGACGGCGAGATCACAACGCTGGGTCGTGGTGGCTCGGATACAACAGCTGTAGCGCTGGCGGCAGCAATTAAGGCTGATGCGTGTGAGATCTATACGGATGTAGACGGAATCTATTCTACGGACCCGCGGATCGTTAAGGTTGCGCGCAAGCTGAAGGAAATATCCTATGACGAAATGCTGGAACTCGCTAATTTGGGAGCAGCGGTGCTGCATCCGCGTGCAGTAGAGTACGCGAAGCATTCCGGTGTACCTTTAATTGTAAGATCCAGCTTTAACCATAATGAAGGAACGGTTGTGAAGGAGGAAGCAGCAATGGAACAAGGCGTAGTGGTTAGTGGTATTGCCTATGACAAAAACGTGGCTCGCATCAGTATTCTGGGTGTGCCGGATGTACCAGGAGTTCTGGCCGAAGTATTTGGTGCGCTTGCATCCAATCAGCTGGATGTGGACATTATCGTTCAGAGCGGAGTGATGGATGGCAAAGCGGACTTTTCATTCTCTGTGGCGCTGTCTGATCGTGAGAACGCATTACGTGTCATTGAAGGCCTTCACAGCCGCTTGCCTTACCGTGAAGTCACATCTGAGGAGAACCTCGTTAAAATCTCCATTGTTGGCGCAGGCATGGTCAGTCACCCAGGTGTAGCTGCGAAGATGTTCAAAGTCATTTCCGCTGAAGGCGTGAGTATCAAGATGGTGAGCACTTCCGAGATCAAAGTATCTTGTGTTATTGACGGAGATAAGCTGCATGACGTCATTAAGGCATTGCATACAGCATATGATCTCGACACTGCCGAGCAAGCCGTTATCGGTGGACCTCAAGATCGCAGATAAGTATTTTCTGTGTGTGTAAATTAGCAAAGGTGTACTGTTGCCAACGGGCAGCAGTACACCTTTTTTTGTTTTTCTCATGGCAATTCTCACATCAACTTGAACATCTTTCCCCCGCGTATGCCTTTATAAGGTTGCATGAGGTTCCCCTCCCCCATCTCGGGAACACAATCCAGCAAGTTTAATTGAGAACAATATGAAATGTCATGAACCCTGCCTAGCTTTTCAAGCCTACGCCCGCTAACAGATCCCTGCACCAGCTCGGGGATGCTCTCTTGACATTGGGATACCGCCTGATGAAGTACTATGCCGAGATCGTTTAGTTGGAGGGGAGAACAGGATTGACGGTGCAGTTCGTCGATGATACATCCAGCACACAAGGCGTCCTCCAGTGCAAATTCATCCTGATTCCCCGCACATAACAGCAATACATCTCGTTGAAGTTGGCAAAGAACTGCTGCGACAGCCCTGACATTGAGAAATGATCCAGCTAGTACATGTTTCGCCCTGGAAGCTTTGATCAAGGCGCGGGTTCCATCGGTTGTGGTCAGTATGATTGTTTTATCTGCAATGTCCTCAGTCATATATTCATAGGGGGAATTCCCCACCTCGAATCCGGTGATTTTTTTGTCAAAACGTTCCCCGCCTCGAATGCAATCTTTCACTTCCATTTGTTTGGCTTGTGGAACGGTTTCTACAGCAATCACAGCGGAAGCGTCATACGCCAGAGCCGTAATAATCGTACTGGTCGTACACAATACATCAATGACAACTGCACTTCGCCCTGCGATATCAATAGTACGTACTTCATTCACATTGCCAACGACATCAACTCGCACTCCCCACAACTCCTTTCTTATCTGGGGATCGGTAGTTCTGTTTTGAACCGAAATGGAACTTACCTATCTGCAATTACTATATGCATGCACATCTAGACGGGTGCCTAGAACAGAAGGTGCATCTATGCTTTCAACTCTCAACCGTATTCTGAAGAATTGATAGATTTCAGCGTCATAAATTAAATGTACAGGCATAAACTTGAGATATGAACAAGCGCCAGAAGTGTGAACCAAATGATCTCAAGGTTGGAGGAGCCTACTCATGAAGGTGAACTGGAGGGAACTTTTTCCGGAACCGATCCGAACCATTCTTGGAAGAATGCCACCCGCTCTATTGGAACAAGTGGAGGAAGTACGTATTCGTGAAGGCAGACCCCTGGAGATTAATGCAGGCAACACATACCACTTCCTGACACCTCAAGGTTGTCCGACCGGGAATCCTGAAGAAGCGTATGTTCCTCAGAAAGAAGTGACGCACAGGTTGTTGGACCTGATCAGTAACCATTCACTTTATACATTGGAAGAGGAACTGCGCAAAGGGTTCATCACCATACCTGGGGGACATCGAATCGGGCTTGCTGGACGAACGGTACTAAGCGGTGGGCGTGTCGAATACCTGCGTGATATCAACGGGTTTAACGTTCGGGTAGCCCGTGAGGTACATGGAGTGGCTGATCGTATCCTTCCTTATCTTCTCGATATGAAGAGCGGACAGGTCCTGCACACGTTGATCCTATCACCACCACAACAAGGGAAAACGACGTTGTTACGAGATCTGGCGAGACAAATTAGCAGTGGTACAAAGCTTACAGGGGGAACTGAACTGGTTCAGGGAATACGCCCACGTCTGAAAGTGGGCATTGTGGATGAAAGGTCCGAAATCGCTGGTAGCTACAAAGGAGTACCTGGCTTCGACGTAGGTCCCCGAACAGATGTGATGGACGGTTGTCCGAAGGCTGAGGGCATGATGATGATGCTTCGCTCCATGTCGCCCGATGTCCTGATTGTGGACGAGATCGGTCGTCCGGAGGATGCCGAGGCGGTGATGGAAGCCCTGCATGCAGGAGTCTCAGTGATTGCGACTGCGCATGGCCGTGACCTATCGGAGCTGTCGGCCAGACCTGCCCTCAGAACCTTAATTACGGAGCAGATGTTTCAACGTTATGTCCAGCTGCAACGGACGAGCCGGGGCATGACCTTTCGGCTGGCTGATGGCAAAATGCGTGGGTTGCAGCAGACCGGGGCAGGAGGTGAAGCCTTTGGTTAACATGTTTGGTGCGGTAATTATTTTGTTAGCCAGCACCCTCGCCGGATTTTACAAGGCCAGACAGTATGCATTAAGACCGAGACAGTTGCGAGAACTCATTGCAGCCCTCCAGCGACTAATGACGGAGATTAACTATGGGCTCACTCCACTTCCCGATGCCATGGGCAAGATGGGAGCACAGACCAAAGAACCTGTAAAGACGCTGTTTCTTCATGCAGCTACACAGATGGAACCTCCTCATGGACTCACTGCCCGGGAAAGTCTGCAGTCAGGCGTGGATCTGGCGTGGGGAAGATCAGCCATGAAGGCTGACGAGAAGGAAGTGATGCTGCAATTAAGCTTCAGCCTTGGCACAAGTGACCGTCAGGATCAGACCAAACATATATCGTTAGCCATTCAACAACTAATGCATGAGGAATCCCGTGCCCAGGCCGATCAAATGAAATATGAACGAATGAGCCGAAGCCTCGGGATGCTTGTCGGAGCGTTAATCGTCATTCTGATCTTCTGAAATAGCCGGGATAGTGAGGTGCCAAGGTCATGAATCTAGAAGTGAACGCAATCTTTCAAATTGCGGGTATCGGAATCATCATCGCCATGATTCACACGGTACTGAAACAAATGGGAAAGGAAGATATGGCTCACTGGGTGACCGTAATCGGATTTGTCGTTGTATTGTTCATGGTGGTCCGTATGCTGGACAGCCTGCTACAAGAGATCAAATCGATATTTCTTTTTCAATGAAAAACGGTCATGAAGCCGGATGGTGGTGACCTGTGGAAATTATCCAAGTTGTAGGTTTGGCGCTCATCGCAACAGTGCTCATTCTGGTCATTAAGGAACAGAAACCGATGTTTGCCTTTCTGATTGCTGCCGCGACTGGCATTGTCATCTTCATGTTGTTGATTGGCAAAATCGGTGCAGTCATCGAAGTGTTAAAGCGGCTTGCCGAGAATTCAGGCATGGAAAGTATTTATCTGAAAACAGTGCTGAAAATTATTGGCATAGCGTACATCGCAGAATTTGGCGCACAGATTGTCAGGGATGCAGGTCAGGAGAGCATTGCGTCCAAGATTGAACTGGCTGGTAAGGTATTGATCCTTGTACTTGCTATACCGATCATCAGCATTATTATCGAAACCGTCATGAAGCTGATGCCGGTGTAGAAAGGGCGTGCGGACTTCATATGAAATCAATGCATCATAAGCCGCAGTGGCGCCTTACGGTTGTGCTGATGCTCTGTTTTCTGTTTGGTATCCTGGGACAGGTTACTGCAACCTCGCCTTCCGGTGAGTGGATGGAGCAGCAGGCCGATCAGCTTCCCAAGGATCAGGTGGAGAAATACTGGGATCAACTGATGCAACAATACGGTGGTTTCTTCCCGGATGGGAAGACCCCTTCCTTCATGGATATGTTAATCCCCGGCAATGAAGGGTTCAGCCTGAAATCGGTGTTTGTAGCGATAGGAACCTTCATGCTGCATGAAATTTTATATAATGGCAAGCTTCTGGTCACGATTGTGATGTTAAGTGTACTCAGCATGATTCTGGAGACTCTTCAGACCGCATTTGAGAAAAATAATATTAGCAAAATCGCCTATTCCATCTGTTATATGGTCATTATCATCATTGCAATCAACAGCTTCAGTGTGGCGATTGGATACGCCAAGGATGCCATAACTGGCATGATCAACTTTATGATGGCCATGGTTCCCTTGTTATTCACACTGCTTGCGTCCATGGGTAATGTCATCACCGTCTCGGTGACACATCCACTCATCATTTTCATGATTCATCTGGTGAGTACTTTGATTCATTTGCTGGTATTCCCGTTACTCTTCTTCTCAGCTGTTCTCCATCTCGTCAGTTCATTGTCTGACAAGTACAAGCTGACACAGCTGGCAGACCTCCTGCGCAATATTAGTGTGGCACTGCTGGGTATCCTGCTGACGATGTTTTTGGGTGTAATCTCGGTTCAGGGAGCATCGGGATCGGTAGCGGATGGAGTCAGCCTGAAGGCCGCCAAATACATCGCAGGCAACTTTGTCCCTGTCGTGGGCAGAACATTTGCGGATGCGACGGATACGGTAATTACAGCTTCTTTACTTGTCAAAAATGCAATTGGACTCACCGGGGTGATCATCATTTTGTTCCTATGTGCCTTTCCGGCACTCAAGATCCTGGCTCTTGCCTTGATATACAACGTAACTGGTGCCATTATGCAACCGCTCGGAGACACCCCGATTGTAGGATGCCTGCAGGCCATCGGCAAGAGCATGATCTACGTATTTGCGGCGCTCGCAGCCGTCGGGCTCATGTTTTTCCTGGCAATTACCATCTTGCTGACCGCGGGCAATATGACTGTCATGATGCGCTGAATGTATGTTGGCAAGAAAGGGGATGGAAAGGATGGGGTGGCTGAGCAACTGGCTCCAGGAATTGATTATGATCGTTCTGCTGGCGACTTTTGTGGATATGCTGTTGCCCAATCGATCCATGGAACGTTATGTCAAGCTTGTGCTGAGCCTTCTCATCCTGCTGACCCTTTTATCACCCATAACCAAGCTCCTCAAAAGTGATCCGGTTGGCGAACTGAAACGGGCAATGTCGGCAATGGATGCTCCATCGGATGGGAATGCAACACTCGAACAGATATTAGCTCAGGGCAAGCGGCTGCAATCCAATGAACAGGAACAATCCTTACAATGGACAGCCAAAGAACTGGCTAATGTCATGAAAGGTCAGATTGAAGAAACAACAGGTGCCAAGGTGCGGTCCGTAGAGGTACAGCTGACCATGAGTAAATATGAAACCGAGATGGAAGCTGCCTCATCAGTCGAACTGCCTGTGATCCAGCGTGTATTGGTCGAGATGGCCGGAGAGGGTGCAGAAGGAGAAGTGAAGGCAGGCCAGCAAGAAGTCGCTGCAAATACACAACCCATATTTGGAACTAACACAGAATCCGAGAAGGATGAAACACATCAAATTCAGGAGCCCATCCAGGTTGGTCAGATTGAAGTGCCTGATATTCAGATTGATGTGAGTAGAGGGCAACGTGATGAAAATGAAGCGTCTTCCGAGCCTGTTATACGTGATCAGGCAGATGAGACGAAGCAGCAAGGTGAGACATCCACAAGGTCCGAACATGCGGTGCAGATTATTACATTGTTGACTGAAAAGTGGGATGTTGATGCAAACAACGTTCAAGTGACAGAACCAAAAAGTGCTGGAGTGCTCTGAGAAGGAGGGTGTCCGATGAAACAATGGTTCAAAAAGATGGAAACCTGGATGGGTGGCGGAGAGGGTGGGGCAAGGCGAAGTCAAACCTTCCGCTGGCTGATTATCCTTGGTTTGATCGGGGTGGGAATCATGCTGTTCAATTCCTTCGTCAATGTCAAAAAAATTGATTCCGAAAATATCGGTCGGGAACCACCGGACCCGGCAACATCCATGGCATCCATACAGAGTGATCCGTCAGAACAGAATCCTTTTCAAGCGATCGAAATTGCATTTGAAGACAAAATCAAAGGTGTGCTCGAAAACATTGTTGGTGTGGGGACGGTTGATGTGATGGTTACCGTGGATTCCACAGAAGAACTGGTCGTTCAGCGGAACGTGAAGGATTCTCAGCAACTTACCGAAGAAACCGATGCTAGCGGGGGCAAGCGACATATGACGCAATATACCCGTGATGGCGAGATTATTACGTACGAAATATCAGGGGATCAGACACCTATAGTGACCAAAAAGCTCAAACCGCAGATCCGTGGGGTGCTTGTGGTTGCGAGGGGTGCAGAGAACAAGGTTGTGAAGGACCTGATAACCGATGCTGTGGAAAAAGGACTGAATGTGGCAGCCTACCGGATCTCGGTTGTCCCGCGCAAACAAGACTAATCTGATGTGTTGAATCACAAGATTCAATTCTCATAAGATTGAAGCCAATTTGAGGAGGAAGTTCTAATGAATAACAAACGTCAAACGGTATGGCTCGTTTCCATGCTGAGTCTGATGGTCATTTTGTCCGCGTATTATCTGTTCACTGAGGATTCCGGTCCAATCAACGCGCCGGTGGCAGACAGTCAGCAAGTGGATGGAATCAAGCAAGGGGAAGCAAAGGAGACGGCAGGCATTCTTGATCCTACAGAAGGTTTGGTTGTGAATGAAGTGGTGAATAGCGGCGAAGTTGAAAGTGATCCAAGTGCGGCTGGCGCTATGGAAGAACCGGCGGCTACGGAAGGTAAAGAAGCTGGAAATACAGAGAAAACACCTGCTGTCGAACCAGGCGAGAATAAGAGTGAGGCAGGCAAAGAAACCAACAAAGAGACCGACAAAGGGGCAACAACTACACCGGAGACAGACGGTCAGGCAGGCGGCACTGCAACCAAGACAGATGAGGAAGTCCTCAAGGAAATGGAAGAGCAGAATACGACAGCATCTGCGAGCAGCCAGTTCCAGAACTACCAGTGGCAACGTGAAGAAAGCAACAATCGCAAGTACGAGGAACTGATGACCGTGGCAGGTGATCTGAGCAAAACGCCAGAGGAGAATGCCAAAGCAACGGAGCAACTCCGTACACTGGAAGAAAAAGAAGCCAAAATCACTGGCATTGAAGAGACGCTCTCTCAACAGTACGCTAATGCGATCGTTCAAGAAGATGCCGACAAGTATAAAGTGGTGGTCCTCAGTGACAAACTGGATGTAAAACAGGCGGTATCCATTGTCGATCTGGTCATGAAAGAATTGGCGGTTTCACAGAACAAAATCAGCGTGCAATACGTCACAGAACAGTAATCCAAATCATGGAAATGCAGTCCCGGGAGCTGGTTGTACTCTCGGGCTCTTTCCATTTTTAATGATTATGATATAATACATAAAGCCATATGACCGTCCTAGTGAGACTGGCATGATGCCGAAGGAGTGAATAATGGAAATGTTTAAATTGAGTGAAATCAAAGAACTGATTAAACTGGTAGATGAAAGTTCCGTTCAAGAGTTGGAAATTGAAAATGAAGGATCACGGTTATCGATCCGCAAACCGGGCAAAACGGAGTATGTACAAGCAGCTGCTGTGCAACCGCAAATGATTGCTGCTCCGCAAGTACAGCCGGCCGCAGTGGTAAGTGAAGCTGCACCGCAGGTCGATACTACAAGTCATTTACATAAAATTGTATCTCCGATGGTAGGTACTTTTTACAGAGCTTCCTCGCCGGAAGCGGGTCCTTTTGTGAGCGCTGGTGATAAAGTTGTTGAGAAAACAACGGTATGTATCATCGAAGCTATGAAGCTGATGAACGAGCTTGATGCGGACATCAAGGGAGAAATCGTTGAAGTGCTGGTTGAGAACGGACAGCTGGTCGAGTATGGGCAGCCCCTTTTCCTGGTGAAACCGGAATAACCGTTATAGCTGGTAAACAGCTAACCGCATGAGCTTCGAAGGAGGACAAAACGAAATGAAATTTCAAAAAATACTGATTGCGAACCGTGGAGAGATTGCGGTACGTATTATTCGTGCCTGCCGTGAAATCGGCATCTCAACGGTAGCCGTCTATTCGGAAGCGGACAAGGATTCTCTGCATGTTCGTCTTGCAGATGAGGCTTATTGTATCGGACCGACACTGTCTAAGGACAGTTACCTCAACTTCACAAACCTGATGAGTGTAGCCACACTGACGGAATGTGATGCAATCCACCCTGGTTACGGTTTTTTGGCGGAGAATGCTGATTTTGCGGAAATTTGTGAGTCTTGCAATATTACGTTTATTGGACCTTCTCCTGAAGCCATCACCAAAATGGGTGACAAGGCTGTTGCCAAACAGACGATGAAAGATGCAGGAGTACCTGTTATTCCTGGATCAGACGGCCTTGTTGAAAATATGGATGAAGCCATCATGATTGCTAGAGATATCGGATATCCTATCATTATCAAAGCTACTGCTGGTGGCGGAGGTAAGGGAATTCGTATTGCCGAAGATGAAGAAACGCTGATTAAGCAGATTACTGCTGCTCAGCAGGAAGCACAAAAGGCATTTGGCAATGCAGGTGTATATCTGGAGAAATTCCTGACAGGTATGAAACACGTGGAAATTCAGATCATTGCTGATAAACACGGAAATGCAGCACATTTGGGAGAGCGTGATTGCTCGGTTCAGCGTCGTCGCCAGAAATTGGTAGAGGAAGCTCCGTGTCCAATTCTCTCCGAAGATGTGCGTACACTGATGGGCGAAGCTGCAGTACGGGCTGCCCTTGCTGTGGATTACTCGGGAGCGGGTACATTGGAATTCCTGCTCAGCCCGAATGGCGAGTTCTATTTCATGGAAATGAATACGCGTATTCAGGTAGAGCACCCGGTTACTGAGATGGTTACTGGCGTGGATCTGATCCGTGAGATGATCTCCGTAGCTGAAGGCAACCCACTTTCATTCCGTCAGGAAGACGTGGTTATCAATGGCTGGTCCATTGAATGTCGTATCAATGCAGAAGATCCGGACCGTAACTTTATGCCATCACCAGGCAAAATCGGATTCTACCTTGCACCGGGAGGACCTGGCGTTCGTGTAGATAGTGCTGCTTATCCGGGTTATACCATTTCACCTTTCTATGATTCCATGATCGCAAAATTGATTGTGTGGGGAGCGAATCGTGAAGAGGCGATTGCCAAGATGAAACGTGCGCTTGGGGAATTTGCGATTGAAGGCATATCTACAACTATTCCTTTCCATCAGAAATTGCTGGAGCACCCAACGTTCATTCGTGGGGACTTTGATATCAAATTTCTTGAGGAAAACGAGATTTAAAAGGTATATTGGGCTTGTTTGTCATAATGTAGCCCAAATGATATAGTATGTAATAATAAGAGCGCATGTCTCCTGCAAAGGATAAGCCCGCACCTCGCGGATGTTTGCAGGAGTTCCGGTAAAGCCGGACCGGAAGGGTTCTGAAGGTTGATTAACCTGAGTCCAGCGCCCTGACGGATGGCCGCAAACTTATCTCGCGAAAGGTGTGTTGAACAGTTATGAGTACACTACCGACTGAATTTGAACGAACGGATATCGGTGAAATCCAGATCGCACCTGAAGTTATTGAAGTGATTGCTGGATTGGCAACCCTTGAAGTGAAAGGTGTTGCAGGCATGAGTGGCGGATTCGCTGGCGGATTTGCTGAATTGCTTGGTCGCAAAAACCTTTCCAAAGGTGTTAAAGTTGAAGTGGGCCAACGTGAAGCTGCAGTTGATGTTTCCGTAATTATCGAGTACGGATACCGTTTGCCACAAGTAGCTACGGAGATTCAACAGAACGTGAAACGTTCCATCGAGAATATGACAGGATTGAATGTGAATGAAGTGAATGTGCACATTCATGACGTTCAGTTCAAGAGCACCGAGAAAGTGGAAGAGATCGACCTGAACAGTCAGCGCGTAAAATAAAAGAAGACAGATTCCCCCGGCATCATCTGCCGGGGGTTATCCCGTCTTGGACAGGTCTTCATTATAGCGAAAGCTAGATGAGGATCTGATTTTTTGCTAGTGAAAAGGTTAAGTCATGTTAGTGAGCAAGGGAGGCTGTGCAGTTCGTGGCTAAAATACTGGATCGGCTTCTGTTGTTTATATACAGCATAAGCGTTGGAGCAATATCGGCAGCCGTCATTCTTCTGATTAGCGGTGTGCTGCCTTACGAATTGAATTACCAGCAGGAACAAAACGTTATTGTTGCGTCGGTTATTGCAGCAGCGATTTTGTTTATCCTGAGTTTGCGATTTTTCTACATCTCGGTTCGGCGTGAGCGTGCATCGTTGCCGTCTGTAGATCAACGTACTGAGTTTGGTGATGTACAGATTTCGATGGAGACGATTGAGAATCTCTGTTTGAAGGCAACTTCCCGTTTCCGGGGAGTACGTGATGTCAAGGCACGCATACGTGTGGTTGAGTCAGGACTGGAGATTATGATTCGAGCGGTAGTGGATGGTGAGACCCCTATTCCTGCGCTGACTTCTGATCTGCAAAAGGCGATTCATGATCATGTACAAGAGATTACGGGCATCCCGGTTTCTTTTGTCACGGTGTATATCGCTAATGTAACCCAGTCGCCTAACTACAAGAGTCGAGTGGAATGAGGTGAGTTTCACTGATGCTGTGGAAAGAGATTTGGGATAGTCACAGAGGCCGAATTACCGGAATTATCGGCGGCATCTTTTTTGGATTTCTTTATGTATGGATCGGTTTTTGGGATATGTTGTTCTTTGCACTCTTGGTGTTCATCGGTTATACGTTAGGCAGACGGAGCGATTCGAAGCTGGGTTCGTCCATTCCCTGGAGGGAGTGGGGACAATGGCTTGGCGATCGCTGGCGTCCGTTTAAGTGACCTACCTGAACCCTGCAATATGTTTCTTCCGAAAATAGAGCTGTAGTTTAGGTTGCCCGTTTTTTGGAGGAAACGTATTGCAGGTTTTTTTGTGAAAAGGGATAACAATAACAATACCGTGTAAGCCATCGATCTAACCGATACAGGATTTGATGAGATGGATGCATGGATTATAAAATAAGCATGATGACGCTCCAGACGGAGCGCTGCAGGAGGCAGGACATGAAAAGACGTTTGGCAAGGGAAATTGCAGTACAAAGTCTGTATCAGATGGAAATGAATGAGGTAGGCGCAGCAGAAGCTGTAAACATGTTGATCAATGAAGCTGCTGAAGATAATGAAACCGAAGTAGTTATCCGCGATGCAGATGTAATGCGTACTTATGTTACTGAGATTGTACAAGGAGCCTGGAATAATAAGGAAGCAATTGACGGGCTGCTTGTGGATTATTTGAAAGGATGGCAGATTAGCCGTCTGTCACGTGTAGATCGCCAGATTCTACGACTGTCAACGTATGAAATGGTATTCCGTGATGACATCCCGGCAAAGGTATCGGTCAATGAAGCGATTGAACTGTCCAAATATTTTGGTACAGAAGAATCCGGCAAGTTTGTCAATGGTGTACTTGGACGCATGATTCAGGAAGTTGACGCGATTAAAGCAAAATTATCTTAAGTTAGGATTAACTATGGAGCATGTTCAAAAGGACCGGTTTTCAGTATCCTTCGTAATCAAAAGCGGTTTTTTTGAACAACCTCTAAATTTATATTCACATAAGGGAGAGAGAGTACAATGACAGCATCTATTATTAACGGTAAAGAAGTATCCCAAGAGATCCGCGCAAGCATGACAACAGAAGTGAAACAGCTTAGCGAACAGGGGGTAGTACCTGGTCTGGCTGTTGTGCTCGTCGGGGAAGATCCGGCATCCCAAGTCTATGTGCGTAATAAAGAAAAAGCATGTCACGACCTCGGTTTCTACTCCGAAGTGCATCGCTTGGATGCAGATACGTCCCAAGAAGATCTGCTTGCGCTGGTGGACAAGCTGAACAATCAACAATCCATAAACGGAATTTTGGTTCAACTCCCACTACCGAAACATATCGAAGAGAAAGCGGTCATTGATGCAATTGCCGTAGATAAAGACGTAGACGGATTCCATCCAGTCAATGTTGGTAATCTTGTTATTGGAGACGATAGTCTGCTTCCATGTACCCCTGCTGGTGTAATCGAACTTATCAAGCGTACTGGACTGGAAATGTCCGGTAAACATGCGGTAGTCATCGGAAGAAGCAATATTGTCGGCAAACCGGTATCCCTGTTGCTCCAACGTGAGAATGCAACGGTAACGATGTGTCATTCCCGTACAGCCAACATGAAAGAAATTACACGCCAGGCGGACATTCTAGTTGTAGCCATCGGCCGTGCCAATTTTGTGGATGCTGATTTTGTGAAACCGGGTGCTGTTGTTATTGATGTCGGCATGAACCGTTTGGAGAATGGCAAACTGGCAGGAGACGTTGATTTTGAGAGTGTGAAAGAAGTTTCTGGTCCAATTACACCGGTTCCTGGTGGTGTTGGCCCGATGACAATCACAATGCTGATGCAAAATACATTGATCGCTGCCAAGCGCGCTCACGGATTGGCCTAGGGTTTTGTCTGTGGCAGATCAAAAGATCTACTCCATCAAAGACCTGAACCGATATATTCGAATGAAACTAGAATCGGATCAGGTCCTGTCGGACGTTTGGCTACGCGGGGAGATTTCGAACTTCACACATCACTCCAGCGGCCATATGTATTTTACATTGAAGGACAAGGACAGCCGGATTAAGTCGATTATGTTTGCGTCCCATAACCAGCGATTACCCTTTGTACCGAAGGAGGGTGCAAGGGTTATTGCTCGTGGTAATGTCTCGGTGTATGAACGGGATGGGCAGTATCAATTCTACGCTACCCATATGCAGCCGGACGGGATTGGAAGTCTGTATCTGGCATACGAACAGCTGAAGAAAAAGCTCGAGGAAGAAGGATTGTTTTCACCTTCTCGAAAAAGACAGATCCCTCGTTATCCACAGACCATCGGGGTTGTAACTTCACCGACGGGAGCGGCGGTGCGGGACATCATGATCACACTCCAGCGCAGATACCCTTCTGCCAAAGTTGTTTTGTATCCTGTTCTGGTTCAAGGCAAGGGTGCAGCACCTTCCATCGTCAAAGCGATTGGCAACCTGAATCGGATGGGAGAAGCCGATGTACTTATCGTTGGACGTGGAGGCGGTTCACTGGAGGAATTGTGGGCGTTCAATGAGGAGATTGTGGCAAGAGCAATAGTTGCTTCGGATATTCCTATCATTTCTGCGGTTGGGCACGAAACGGACTTCACTATTGCTGATTTTGCAGCCGATTTGCGTGCGGCTACACCTACAGCAGCTGCTGAATTAGCTGTACCTAATCGAGCTGAGTTGCTTGATCAGATCGGACAACGTCAGCGCCAGTTACAGCATAGCTTGCGTCAGCGTGCTGTACATAATCGCGAACGGCTAGCAAGATTACAGCGTTCGCCGGTGCTGGTTCATCCAAGACGTACCTTGATGCAACACACCGAACGACTGGATATGATGCACCAACGGCTTTTGAGAACAGTGGATACGCGTATGAAATGGACAGGAGAGAAGCAGGAGCGTCTGCGGGCAGCACTGCAACGATTCAATCCTCGTGAGCAGGTTAATGCAGCACGCCGTGAGAATGCGGCAGCACGCAGACAACTGGAACTTGCGATCAGGTCTATAACCAGATCAAAGCAACAACAGTGGAAATCATCTGTGCGGCATCTGGATGCGCTCAGCCCGCTTAAAGTCATGTCACGTGGATACAGTCTTGTCTATGACGAGCAGGAACAGCGATTAATCAAGTCCACAAAGGATGTACAGCCTGGAGATTCAATTAAGATTAAATTAACAGACGGACAGCTGGACTGTCAGGTTTGGGGAATGAAGGAGGACGACAATACCCATGGCGAATGAACCGGAATTGAATTTTGAAGAGGCAATGGCGGCATTGGAAGACATCGTAGGTCAGCTAGAACATGGTGATGTTCCGTTGGAACAGGCCATCGATCTGTTTCAACGCGGGATGAAACTTTCGCAACTTTGCGGTCTGAAGCTGGAACAAGTGGAACGCAAGATCGAGATGATCGTAGAAGAAGATGGAGAGCTTCGCAAGAAGCCTTTCGGAACTGCTGACGATGAAAGCGGTGAAGTCCATGAGTAATCGTCCTTCGTTTCAAGCATACCTCGAAGAGGTCACAGCTGCGGTGACAGAAGCGTTGAAACACACGCTTCCCGATCACTGGGATGTACCCCAATCGTTGACGGATGCGATGCAGTACTCACTCATGGCCGGAGGCAAACGCCTTCGTCCTCTTCTGGTCGTTGCTGCGGCGGAAGCCTTCGGTGCACAGCGTACAGCTGCAATGCCGGTAGCCTGCGCCGTGGAGATGGTTCATACGTATTCACTGATCCACGACGACCTGCCTGCTATGGATAATGATGATTACCGCAGGGGAAAATTAACGAATCATAAGGTATATGGTGAGGCAACAGCCATATTGGCAGGCGATGCGCTGTTAACCCATGCTTTTTATAGCATTGTTCAAGCTGGACGCCGTAGCGGTGTGGCGGCAGATGCGTTGCTGTCCATCGTAGAGGACATGTCCGAACTCGCTGGAGCAAGAGGTATGGTCGGTGGCCAAGTTGCGGATATGGAAGGCGAGCAAGGCATAACTGATCTTGCACAGCTTCAATATATTCATTTGCACAAAACAGGTGACCTGATTGTTTTCTCCCTCATTGCTGGAGCACGAATCGGTGGAGCAACGGAAGGACAATTGGAAGCCTTGCGTGTATTTGGCCGTGATCTGGGGCTGGCGTTCCAAATTCAGGATGACATTCTCGACTTGACGGGTGACGAGCAGAAGATGGGCAAGAAAACACAGAGCGATGTGAATCAGCAGAAGGTAACATATCCTTATTTTATTGGCATGGAGGCTTCTGTAGCTGAGGTGAAATCTCTTACCCAATCTGCAAAAGACGCACTTGAAAGAGCTGAGTTACCTGATGCATCCAGATTGCTGGAAATTGCAGATTACCTGATGCGTCGAGACCATTAGATTCTGATAAAACGCGCTGTTTCAAAACCTGTATAACCGTGTAATGAATGTAATGTCCTTTTTCCGAGTAGATGGAAAAAGTCTGTCCCGAGTGGATGCGGGAATACATATGGAGAAGAATTTTAAATAACTTGCTGGCGAGAATGCTCGTTATCGGGAGTATAGTGCAGTAAATTATGATTCTTGTTCTTTTATGTTATAATGATTTAATGTCATTTGATTCATAATGTATATATCGATTTACAACAATAACTAAACAATCTAGGAAAGCGGGGAGATTCTCGTGCTGCTTCCACAAATTAAACAACCCAGTGATCTAAAGTCGATGTCTCAGGATGATCTTGCCCTTTTGTCGGCAGAGATCCGGCAGTTTCTGATTGAGAAACTGTCTGTTACAGGTGGGCATCTCGCACCCAACTTAGGCGTGGTTGAGCTCACGGTAGCCCTGCATTACTGCTATAACAGTCCAGCAGACAAAATGATTTTTGATGTAGGGCATCAGGCTTATGTGCATAAAGTCCTGACAGGGCGTATGGATCGCTTTGATACATTGCGTCAACATAATGGCCTGTGCGGATTTGTCAAACGCAACGAAAGCGAACATGATGTATGGGAAGCTGGACACAGCAGTACTTCATTGTCCGCTGCGATGGGGATGGCCCTTGCACGTGATCTGAAGGGTGAGGACAACCAAGTTATCGCGATGATTGGTGATGGAGCGCTTACAGGTGGTATGGCTTTTGAGGCTCTGAATCATATCGGTCATGAGCAGAGAAAACTGATGGTTATTCTGAATGATAATGAAATGTCCATTGCTCCAAACGTTGGGGCCATGCATAAATATTTGAGCAAGATTCGTTCGGATCGTCATTATCTGAAAGCGAAAGATGATGTCGAGGGGATGCTCAAAAAAATCCCAGCTATTGGGGATCGTTTGGCCAAATCGGCAAGCTGGATCAAAGATAGTGTCAAATATATGATGGTACCAGGTGTTCTTTTCGAAGAACTGGGCTTCACGTATTTGGGACCGATTGATGGGCACGATATTCCCAAATTGATTGAAACCTTCAAACAGGCAGATAACGTTGATGGTCCTGTGCTCGTTCATGTGCTCACGACCAAAGGCAAAGGTTATCAGCCAGCAGAAGCCGATTCGCACAAGTGGCACGGGATTTCTCCGTACAAAATTGAATCCGGTCAAGTGCTGAAGGCAGTCGGAAAACCGATGTACACGGAAGTGTTTGGTCAAACGTTAATTGATCTTGCTAAGCAGGATAAGCGGATCGTAGCTGTAACGCCAGCAATGCCTACAGGATCAGGTCTTATTCCATTTAGTAAGGAATTTCCGGACCGCATGATTGACGTAGGGATCGCAGAACAACATGCGGCAACCATGTGTGCTGCGCTGGCTATGGAAGGCTTGAAACCGGTCTTTGCCGTGTATTCTACGTTTATGCAACGTGCATATGATCAGATTGTACATGATATTTGCCGTCATAATGCTAACGTGATGTTTGCTATTGACCGTGCCGGGTTTGTTGGTCCGGATGGGGAAACACATCAAGGGGTATACGATGTGGCATTTATGCGCCATATTCCAAATATCGTTCTGATGATGCCAAAAGACGAAAATGAATTGCGTCATATGATGAAAACGGCGCTTGATTATAATGAAGGTCCAATTGCTTACCGTTATCCACGAAACAATGTGGTGGGTGTACCTCTGGATGATGTACTTGTTCCGATTCCGATTGGATCATGGGAGCAACTGCGTCCATCGGAAGGATATGCTGTCATCGCTTCAGGATCGATGGTGCAGCTTGCAGAAGAAGCAGCAGAGATGGTGAAGCGGGAAGGTATCACAGCAGGCGTAATCAACGCTCGCTTCCTGAAACCTCTTGATGAGCAGATGTTGCGTGAATTAGCTGTTCGAGGCACCAAATTGATTGTACTTGAAGAAACATCCCAAGCAGGTAGCATGGGTAGTGCAGTGCTGGAGTTTTATGCAGAGCAGGGACTACATGATGTTCATGTACAATTGATGGGGATTCCGGATCGCTTCATCGAGCATGGCAGTATTAAGGAACAACGTGAGGAAGTGGGTCTTACCGTTGAGAATGTATGTGCTGAACTACGCAAGATGGCTGTTCAATCATCTTACGGCATACCCAAAACACGTTTTCCTTCGTAAATTTACATGATAGGAGACAGACATGTCACTCCCGAAAGAACGAATTGATGTTCTGCTGGTTGAGCAGGGCTATTATGAAAGTCGTGAGAAGGCAAAAGCCGCAATCATGGCTGGACTGGTGTATGCCAATAATGAGCCGATCGAAAAGGCGGGCATGAAAATTCCAAGGGAAGCCGAGCTGAAAGTTAAAGGCTCGGTACATCCCTATGTCGGCAGAGGCGGATTGAAGCTCGAAAAAGCGATCCGCCATTTCGGCCTTGATATGAATGGACTTGTCATGCTCGACATTGGTTCATCCACCGGTGGATTTACGGATTGTGCACTACAGCATGGCGCGTCTCACGTCTACGCGATTGATGTGGGTTATAATCAGCTCGACTGGTCTTTGCGTAATGATGAGCGGGTTACTGTTATGGAACGAACCAACTTTCGCTATGTGACTCCGGAAGATCTAACGGGACCAGTGCCGAACTTTGCGAGCATTGATGTGTCGTTCATTTCACTGCGAATCATATTACCGCCACTCCTGGCTCTTTTGAAACAACCTGCAGATATCGTTGCATTGATTAAACCTCAATTTGAGGCAGGACGTGAAAAAGTAGGCAAGTCCGGTGTAGTACGTGATACGAAAGTACACAAGGATGTATTGCAGACGATGCTTCATTTTGCCAGTCAACTTGGTTTGCATCTGCAGAGTTTAACTTTCTCCCCGATAACCGGTGGAGAAGGTAATATAGAATTTCTCGCTCATTGGCGTCTGGAAGAACCAGAGGCAACACAACCAGAGAACGATCCAGCTTCACTTGATGCACTTGCAGAGCAAGTTGCAAAGGAAGCAGCTCATACATTTACGGGAAACTCATCATAAGATGGGTTTCTTTTCGCTGGAAAGGTGATTGACGTAAAGGGAAATCGTTACTGAACCTCGAATATGTCTTCGAGGTGAGCGATAATGGATGGTCAATATGACACAATCGTTATAGGTATACTTGCTGTCTGTTTGATCTTGTGGCTGTTCTTTGGCTTACGTAATTGGGTGAACCGACCGATACCGGTAAGCTTGTCTGGAATGCAACTGAACGTGAAGATTCAGGATTCCCCGGCCTTGGAGTTGCTTGAAGCACAGGGTTACGAAGTCATCGGTGGCAAAATGAAAGTTCCTTTGGCTTTTGAGGCCAATGAATCCGTTTATTACAGCAGATTATTCATTGATTATGTTGCAGAACGTGAGGATCTCAGATACCTGGTGAAAACGTCTCGTCGCAGGCAGCCAATTGAAATGACCGGCCCTGCGCTAAGGGATCGCTTCCTCAATTATCTGTTGTTATATCCTGGCTGTGAAGGATTGCTGTATGTTGACGTGGAGGATTCCGATATTAAGTTAATCAGGCTCATGGACTATCAGGAAGATGTGTATGATGGGGATGATCTGGACTAATATAAAAGAATAAACATTGCAGGGCAAAGTCTGCGGCGAATTACAAATGCTGCTTTATTGCAATACATTTAACTGGAGGCATGTATGAAAGGACAAAGGCACATCAAGATTCGCGAAATCATTAGTCAAAATGAAATTGAGACCCAGGATGATCTGGTTGAAGCACTGCGGAAATCAGGCTTTCAGGTAACTCAGGCGACGGTATCCCGGGATATCAAGGAGCTTCTGTTAATCAAGATTCCGATGGATGATGGCAGATACAAGTACTCTTTACCAACAGATCAACGATATAATCCGATTCAAAAGTTGAAGCGTGCACTCGTTGACAACTTCCTGCACATTGATCACACAAACAATCTGGTTGTGATGAAATGTTTGCCGGGAACAGCAAACTCCATTGCAGCTTTGCTTGATAATATTGAATGGAATGAAGTCATGGGGACGATCTGTGGAGATGATACCATTCTGATTATCTGCCGGACTGAAGGTAACAGCGTGACCGTTATTGAACGCATCATGGGTTATATTGCTTAAAGCAATGGTTCAAAAACATAATTTCTGAGTTAGTCATCCGGAGGTGTTTTTGCAGATGTTAGTTACGTTATCGATTCGTAATCTGGCTGTGGTGGAAGAAGTGGACGTTGTATTCCATCCGGGATTCCATGTACTCTCAGGTGAAACGGGTGCAGGAAAGTCGATTATTATAGATGCACTTGGCTTAATTGCTGGTGGACGAAGTTCAGCTGATCTGATCCGGTACGGATGTGAGAAGGCAGAGATGGAAGCCTTGTTCGAGATGGAACCAAGTCATCCGGTCTGGCAGACATTAGAGAAGCTCGGTATCCACTGTGAGCCGGAAGAGCATCTGGTCATTCGACGTGAACTGAACACACAGGGGAAAAGTACGTCCCGCATTAATGGGCAATTGGTCAATCTGACCATGCTGCGGGAAGTAGGCGAGAAGCTGATCAATATTCATGGACAACATGAACATCAGAGTTTGCTGCGTGCAGAGAGCCATCTGGGGCTTCTCGATACTTATGGCTCGGAAGTAATAGGACCTGTCAAAGCGAAGTATCAGGAGCGTTACAGCAAGTTTATCACGGCTGAAAAAGAACTGCGTGCGCTTCAGGAGTCCAGTCAGCGGGCATATCAACTCTTGGACATGTATCGCTTTCAGCTTGAGGAGATCGCAGCAGCAAGCCTTACACGAGGCGAGGATGAATTACTCGGGGAAGAACGGGTCAAACTATCCCATAGTGAGAAAATGATGGACAGTGTTGCCGGTGCATATGATCTGCTCAGTGGTCAACGCGGACTTGAAGCTGTGAGCATTGCTCTTTCAAGAATTGAAGACATTTCTGGATATGATAGCAAAGGACTGCAACCAATCGTAGAACAGCTGCAATCCGCATTTTATCAATTGGAAGATGCAACATTTCAGTTAAGGGATTACCGGGAGAAGATTGAATTTAATCCGGCAAGGCTGGAAGAAGTGGAGCAAAGGCTGAATCTGATTTCTGGCCTCAGACGGAAATACGGGGACAGTGTTGAACTTATTCTGAGTTATTATGATCAGATTAGCCATGAAACCGACCAACTGGAGAACAAGGACGAACGGCTGGAGAAATTGCGAGCTGAACGTGACAAAATGCTTAACCTTGTGATGGAATCTGCTGAAGAACTCAGCAAGGTTCGTAAACAATGCGCCGAGGAACTTGCTGCACAGGTGGAAAGCGAGCTCAAGGATCTGCAAATGGAACGGACTACGCTTCGTGTTCAGATTACTCCTTTCGAAGATCCGAAGGGCATTGAATGGAATGGACGCCGTATTCGTCTGAATCGTCAGGGTGCGGACAATGCGGAATTCCTGATCTCACCGAACCCGGGCGAGCCATTACGACCACTTGGCAAGATTGCTTCAGGTGGTGAGTTGTCGAGAATGATGCTGGCGATGAAGAGTATCTTTGCGCGACATGACCGGATACCTGTGTTGATTTTTGATGAAGTTGATACCGGAGTTAGTGGTAGAGCAGCTCAATCCATTGCGGAAAAACTGTTCCGTTTGTCTTCAACTTGTCAGGTTTTCTCAATAACTCACTTACCACAAGTGGCTTGTATGGCAGATCATCAGTATCTCATTGAGAAACATGTCTACGATGGACGGACGATGACGCAGGTGGAATCGCTGTCAGACGAAGGCAGAGTGAAGGAATTGGCACGTATGCTGGGCGGCGTGGAAATTACAGAAAAAACGCTGCATCACGCACAGGAAATGCTGAATTTGGCGGAAGCCAAAAAAGGGTGAAACGGACGGCTGGCGTAATGATTGACAGTAATAAAAGCCTGGGGGCGAGGTTATCTTATAGGTACGCAATTGGCGACCACCTTTCGTCAAGCGAAAGAAGCAAAGGGAGTGTGACAGCCATTGAATTCCCCCCTCAGGAAGAAATTGCTAGGTCTTTTATTTGCCTTCTTTCTTTGTGTGATTAGCCAGGCCATTCAGCCTGTGCAAAGTTATGCTTCACTGCCGGATGAATTGCAAGTGTTTGCTGGCAGGCAAGCGGATGTCCGGCTCGCTGTACCTGCTGCTTCAAGCGCTGTTGTAGATCGTCCTGATATCGTTGGTTTGGATGATCAGGCAGCGATGCATGTTACCAGGCAACAACCTTTGCATCTTCACCCTCAACAGACGGGACATGCCAAATTAACGTTGAAGTTGTGGGGTAAAATTCCGGTCAAAACAGTCCATGTGAATGTGATACCGGATTTGCGTGTTGTACCCGGGGGTCAAACGATTGGCGTCAAAGTTAAATCGGCAGGCATTCTGGTTGTAGGTCATCATCTGGTCCACTCTGGGCAGGATGAGCGTGTATCGCCAGGAGAAACAGCAGGCATTAAGCTCGGAGATCTAATTACGCATATGGATGGTAAACGCCTTGATGGTGTGGCAGGTGTCTCTGAGGCCGTTGAACTTGCAGGGAAAAGTAAAAAAGGTATTGATGTTGTTTTGAAACGTGGTAAGGAAACGGTGAAGACACGATTAACTCCGGCGTATGACTCCGAGGATCAAGCGTGGAGGCTTGGATTGTACATTCGTGATTCTGCAGCCGGTGTTGGCACACTTACCTTCTATGCTCCAGATCAGGGCGTATACGGCGCACTGGGCCATGTCATTACAGATATGAACACACAAACATCTATTGTTGTAGGTAGTGGTCAGATCGTTCAGTCTAATGTGACGTCCATTTCTAAAAGTGAGACCGGTGATCCGGGTGAAAAACGTGCTCATTTCCTCAAGGAAAGCAAAATTCTGGGCAATATTGAACGTAATACGGCTTTTGGCATCTTTGGTAAAATGTCCGGAAATCCTGAGCACAGTCTGTATTCAAAAGGTATTCCCGTCGCTTTTTCTCATGAAGTCAAAGAAGGACCGGCCGAAATACTTACCGTGGTTGACGGCCAACAAGTTGAACGCTTCTCGATTGACATTGTTCATGTGGCAGATCAAACCGAGCCAGCAACAAAAGGTCTTGTACTTCGAATCACGGACCCGAAACTGCTGGATAAGACCGGAGGTATCGTTCAAGGTATGAGTGGCAGCCCCATTGTACAAAATGGTAAGTTGATCGGTGCAGTTACTCATGTATTCGTGAATGATCCAAAATCGGGTTACGGTTGCTTCATTGAATGGATGTTACAAGATGCTGGCGTTATGATGAAAAAGGAAAACGATAAGAACCTCAAGGCTGGTTAAACAGCCCTGAGGTTCTTTTTTGTCGAAAGCAAACATAATATATCGGATAATGAAATAAATTATTTATTATATAGGATCAAGAAAAAAAAATAAAGAAAAATAATTTTCGACAGGAGGAATTTAACTTGCTGTGTCGAAAATTTAACCTGTAAGGAAATGTACGAAACGATGTTTAATTTAAAGGAGGATACCGTTTTGCAAAAAATTGAGGTATTGCTGGCCGATGATAATCGTGAATTTACGAATTTGCTTGCCGAATATATATCTGAGCAGGAAGATATGGAAGTAACCGGTATTGCATACAATGGAGAAGAAGTACTGCAATTGCTGGAGCAAACTCGGGATGTGCCGGATGTATTGATTCTGGATATTATCATGCCGCATCTGGACGGTCTGGGTGTGCTTGAGCGCTTGCGCAACCTGAACCTGTCTCCACAGCCTAAAGTCATTATGCTTACGGCATTCGGACAAGAGAATATCACACAGCGTGCCGTGCAACTCGGAGCTTCTTATTATATTCTCAAGCCATTTGACATGGAAGTGCTTGCGAATCGTGTGCGTCAACTGGTTGGAACACAGACCGCGATGTCCACAAGCAGCGGTTCATCCATGTTCATGAAATCCAATGTTGTGCCAATGGGCAAACACAAAAATCTGGATGCAAGCATTACGTCCATCATACATGAAATCGGTGTACCTGCGCATATTAAGGGATATCAGTATTTGCGCGAAGCCATTACGATGGTGTATAACAATATCGAAATTTTGGGAGCCATCACCAAAACACTGTATCCGGCGATTGCCGAAAAATTCAAAACAACGCCGTCCCGCGTCGAACGTGCCATCCGTCATGCCATTGAAGTGGCATGGACTCGCGGTAACATCGACAGCATCAGCCACTTGTTTGGTTATACAATCAACATCAGCAAGTCGAAACCAACAAATAGCGAGTTCATCGCGATGGTTGCAGACAAGCTGAGAATTGAGCATAAGGTAAGCTGAAAGGGTCAGGAGTAATGATTGGAGAAGAAATTTTGGATTCAGATTAGATTCTAGCCAAATAAATTTTGGGGGTCAATGTCTGAATTCGTTCATTTCAGGTCGATAAACTTCTGTAATATATGCCAACGAATACCGTCAATTATTGGATTTAAGATATCCAGTAAATGACGGTATTTTTGCATAACGAAATAACACAGAACATAGGGATAAAAATTTTATTACATAAACTTTTACTTTCAGTTAACGCTTTTTCAAGTAGAAAGTGGTACGATGTGACCATTGACAAAGACCTACATATATATTTGAAAAGTACGGATTAGATGCTACGAACAGAGGAGTAGAATAGTATGTTTACGCAAATAGGCAAGATTGCTGAACCGATTCCTGTAGTACAATCTGATACAAAATGTGATATCGTCTATCATCTTTTCAAGTCCAATCCTAGTTTGGAAGGTATAGCTGTTATGGGGGAGAAGGGTGTGTCATTAATGATGCGGCCCCGATTCTTTCAGCAGATTGGCACCCAGTATGGCTATAATCTGTATATGGGACGTCCTGTAGAACTGGTGATGAACACGCAGGCACTGGTCGTGGATTATTCGGAACAGATTACAGATGTCAGTGTTCTAGCCATGGACCGAGATGAAGGGGAAATATATGATCTTGTGTTGGTCACGTCAGGGGAAAGTTTCTTTGGAGCTGTGAGTATTCGCCGTTTGCTGCTTGCTGTTGCTGATGTACGGGCTGAAATGGCGATTTTTATGAACCCGCTGACTGGTCTTCCAGGTAATCATATCATAAATGAAAGGCTGTCTCAGGCTCTTCAGATGGACCATTTTAGCGTACTGTACGTTGATCTCGATCAATTCAAATCCTACAATGATAGCTACGGCTTCAAAATGGGGGATCAGCTTATTCAGGCAACAGCTAACTTGCTTCGCAAACTTTTTGTTCTTCCTGAAGCGTTTCTTGGACATATTGGTGGTGATGATTTTATTACAATCCTGAATCACCATGATTACAAACATATTAGTGAGGAAGTCATCTCAGGTTTTGAGGAAATGAAAAAGACGTTTTACAACGAACATGATTGGGATAATCAATATGTTCTGGGGGAAGGACGTTCTGGGCTGAATCGGCCGATCCCTCTCGTGTCGGTATCTATCGCCGTTGTAACCAACAGCAAGCAAAAATATGAAAACATAGATCAGATTATTAATGAGGCCACACGGATCAAAAAAGGTTGTAAAGCGATTGCCGGCAGCATCATCTGTGCAAATGATACCGCCATTACTCCGTGTTAGACATAAGAAATACTCATAGTAGCTACAACTACTTACGTTAAAGATACAAGAAAAAAACCGCTACTTATCAGGAGTTAGTCACCTGTAATAGCGGTTTTTCTATCAATGGATGCGAGTCGAGTGCTGTGTTGTGAAAACACTTCAACCTCATTATGTATACATATAAGTATGTTTGAGCAAAGGGTACTCAGATTCGAATATCGACGGATGGATATGAAGCAGCAGGAGATGCAGAAGCCGGAGTTTGCGAGCCGTTTCCGGATTTCTGGTCTGTGGTTCCGCCATCTGATGGATTCTCTTTACTTTCCGTTTTCTTTCCTTCGTTTATTTCCTGATCTTCTTCTCCAGATGTTGCAGAGATAGGAGTTTGTGCTGCCTCTTTAGGTGCGGGCTGATGGATCTCTTTCACCAAATCCCCAATCTTTTGATTGACCTTGCTGAGCTGAGAATTGATGTCCTGAACAACCTCTCGTTTTGCCTGAAAGACGGTGCGCTCTGAGTTTTCCAACATCATTGATTTGCCGAGATCGAGATCATTTGTAGGAGGATTAATCTCCAGGACGAGTCGGTCGAATCGCGTCTCTCCTTCAGTGGTCTGAATGGAGCCCTGCATGCGATCACGCAAGCCGACCAGCTTACCCAATTGATCATAAGTCTGACTATGCTTGATCAGGTGATCCAGTGAAGGGGCTTGTGTCTCGTCGGTTGGTTGGGGGTGTTGCTGTTGAGTCTTTTCGGGCTGTCTTAATTTGTTCTTTTCTTGCAATTCTTCAGCTTTAATTTGGGCAATCTGGCTATCGATCTGGGAAATGGAGCTTGTTAAGGATTTAATTCGCTGAGCCTTGGTTTTGGTATCCAACTCGTCATTGGTTTTTACACCTTGCATTTCTTCATTGAGCCGGATCTTCTGCTGCATGAGTCCCTGAATTTCTTTATCCCGACTGGAGACCTGATTCCCGGGAGTGAAACTGCTTTTGGTTGCAGATGAGATTGAATTCATATCCTCTGTTCTCCTTCTACTCTTTATCATGGTTCTATTTACATATATCGGATGTTAAGAGAAGGATTTGAATAGCTCTTTTTTCGTCTGAATGGATTCATTTACATCGGTTGTATTGCGTACTTCATCATAATAATTGATAATGGTTATCAATAAGTGCGTAGAGTACAGACACAATTTATGTAGACGGAGATGGGTTAGTAAAATGTGGAATGATTATTATATCCTCTGGAACTATGCTGCGGTGAGCATAACAGATATCCGTTACATGGAATTAGAGGCATATGAAAAGATGAAATACAAATTTCCGACAAGTACCTTTGTACTCACCATTCAGGGTGACGCTGAAGTAACGATTGACAACCAAACATATGAAGTGAGTCGCTTTTATATTTTCCATGGGGGAAAAGGGAGTAAGTTGGTGATTCAAGCAGGTGAATCCGGATTGCGCCTATATTACTTGATGTACAAAGCAAACCTGCCTACTGGAGGGAGAAACGATCTGGGAAGGTTAATGGAGCGTATCAATCCGTTCCAAATGAACTATGGCTTTACCCCCGATATGCCAACCATTCTATATGAGCAATTGAAACAGATGCACTTTTTGTGGGATCAAAAGAACCTTATCCAGCACTTTCAGGCCAAAAGTTTGTTCTATGCATTTGTGGAGCAGATCTCATCACAGATTCCTCGTATATCCAATCGTTATCCAAGTATCAAGGATCAGGTCAGCAAAGTCATTGAAATTGTAGAGTCTTCCTACACCCAGCCACTTACACTTCAAGTTTTGGCAGAAATGATTGGTACCAGCCCCAGAAGTTTGTCACGCAAGTTCAAGCAGTCCACCGGAACCAGTCCGATCGATTATCTGATTCGGTTTCGTTTGTTCAAAGCCAAGGAGATGTTGCTGCAAACAGACGCCACGTTGGATGAGATTGCAGCCGGCATCGGTTATCCGGATGGATATTATTTGGGACGTATGTTCAAGAAACATACTGGTCTTTCTCCTCTGCAATTCAAAGAAAAGACCTCAGCACCCCTATATTGGCCTGATCTGACATTAGGTATGGCGCGAAATGACATTTTCAGAGGTGGAAGTGGAAGGTATGTTTATACTGATGGTGATAATCATTATCAATATAAGCATGGAGGGTCAATAAATATGAACAGACAGACAAGAACGGGAATGTTGCTTAGTATTCTATTAAGTCTTACATTACTGTTAAGTGCCTGCTCTACAGGTGTTGCCAGCAATTCAAGCGGGGATGCATCGGGAAGCAAAAGTGCATCAAGTTCCACAAACACAGTAACAGCGGATAATCAAACCAAAACATCTGAACCACGTACAATTTCAACGGTGAAGGGAGATATTACAATCCCTGCTGAACCTAAACGGATTGTGGTTGACTTGTATTTGGGAAGTCTGATCGCCCTGGGAATCAAACCTGTGGGTACACCGGAGATGAACCTGAAAAATCCTTATTTTATCGAATCACTTGATGGTGTGCAAAATATTGGCGAATATGAAACCATTTCTCTCGAAAAGGTGTTGGAACTTGAACCGGATCTCATTTTGACAGGTAATCCTGATTTATTTGATTCCTTTAGCAAAATTGCACCTACCTTGGTTGTACCTTATGGTGAATTGAAAAACACCCACGAAGAAATTGCCTATTTCGGTGAAGTGCTAAATAAAGAAAAAGAATCTGAGGCATGGTTAGCCGATTATGACGCAAGAATTGCAGATGCCAAGAAGCGCGTTCATGAGGCGATTGATTCGCAGGCCGAGGTGTCGGTCATGCAGTTCTATGATAAAGCACCGTTGGCCTTTGGTGATAATTTTGGTCGGGGAGGTCAGGCAGTCTACAGCGCGCTTGGTTTGAATCCTCCTGCAGATAAAAAAGAGATTTTAATGAAGGATCAACTGGTTGAAGTTTCGTCGGAAGCGATTCCTGAGTTTGCCGGAGACTACATTATTCTAACAGCGGACAATTTGACCCTGGAAGAGTTAAAATCGAAACCGGTCTGGAGTTCACTGGATGCGGTTAAAAATGATCGTGTGTTTATCTGGAGCCCGGATCGTTCATGGTACTTTGACCCGATTGCAACATTGGATCAAACAGAGGAATTGGCCGCGTGGTTTACGAAGATCTCTGAACCAAAATAAGCGTAACAAGTGATGGATGAGATGAAATCCAATTCCACTCCAAATTACAGTTGATAATGAAAATTATTATCATTTATAATAAAGGTATATTAGTGAAGCTCTGCTACACATATGTTATCGGATGTGTGGCAGGATGATGACCTTGTAAGGCCTTTGTTCCGGGTGAGGCTGGGATTGGAGAGTATTCGATGCAATTAGACGAACAGATGAAATGCTGGAATCATGCCGCTGTTAAGGTTCTGGATATACGCCGAATCGTTATGGAGGCAGGGGCACAACTGAGTTCTTACACACTTCCGGCAAATGGTTTTATATATACGATTCGAGGATCGGCTGTGCTTCAGTTGGATGGACAAACATACAAGGCAGAGCGGTTCTACATGCTTCATGGGGCGAAAGGATCTTCACTGGATATCCAAACCAACGAAGATTTTGAATATATTCTGCTCTATTACAGAGCATTCCTTGCCTTTCCTAGTTCTCGTAAAAAGTGGTTATTGGCACAGCCGGAAGTTGCGCCGTTCTCTTTGCAATATGGATTTGCACCGAGCAGTCCGCTGGGGTTGTTACGTTACCTTGATGAGCTTGAGGGTGCATGGATTCAATCTGGGAGTCTGGATCTGCTTCATACAAAAAGTTTATTTTACCAATTCATTCATGAAATGATGGTTCAGTTGGCAGAGCAGGAGATCAAAACAGAGCTTGCTGACCCAGTGAAACAAACACTTCGTTATATACAGAACCATTATAGGGAACAGGTCACGCTTGATTTCCTGGCTGAACAATTCAACTACAGCTCCCGTCATTTATCCATGCAGTTCAAACGACAGACGGGTCACAGTCCCATTGATTATTTAATTCAGACCCGAATCGCTAAGGCTCGCAATCTGCTTTTGCGATCTGATGCAACGCTGAGTGAAATTGCAGCAGAAGTGGGTTATTCGGATGTGTATTATTTTAGTCGTATCTTCAAAAAACATGTGGGGATCTCTCCGATACAGTATCAACGAAAGATGAGAGAAGAAGCGAGAACAGAGGATCGTCCATTGGTAATCTCTGAATCGTCCATTGGCCGAAGATGGAAGTCGGGATATATTGATTATGAGAATCATTATCAATATATAGACGGAGGGTCTACACCAATGAAAAGAAGAAAAACAAGTTCCAGTATGATTATGGTTGCATTATTGAGCATAACGATGCTCCTCGCAGCCTGCTCTTCAGGTACAGCAACAACACCAGCAGCTGGCGAAGGAACGGGTGCCAGTTCCAACAATAACAGCAGTACGGCAGTATCATCAGACACAGGAAGCCAGACGAACAAAGACAATGAAACACGCACGGTCTCCACGGTTAAGGGTGACGTAGTTGTTCCAGCAAATCCTAAACGGGTTGTTGTACTATATCTCCAGGGAGACGTCGTTGCGCTTGGAATTAAGCCAATTGCTACATCTGAAGTATTCAACGGGGCTGCCTACAAGAGTGAGCTTGAAGGTGTAAATTCACTAGGCACCTGGTTCGAACCGAATCCTGAAGCTGTCATTGACCTTGATCCGGATCTGATCATTGTTCCTTCAGAAGAGACCTATACGTTGTTAAAGGATATCGCACCTACGGTATATATTCCATACGAGAAAATGACAACAGAAGAAAGACTCCAGAGTATAGCGAGTATTTTTGGCAAAGAGCAGGAAGCTGAGACATTAATCAATAATCTCAATAGCAAAGTCGAAGAGAGTAAGCAAACGCTAGCAGATGCAGGCATATTGGACAAAACGGTTTCCATTGTTGAGGGCGGTTTGAAAGGTATGGTCGTTGTAGAGAGCAAGCAATATGGCCGAGGATCTCAGGCACTATATGAATACTTGGGGATGAAAGCACCTGAAGTGGTACAAAAGAAAATTGATGTAGTTTCGGAAGCTGGAGGCTCCAATTTATCCATGGAAGTACTGCCTGAATATATCGGGGACTACGTGTTTCGTTCGGTGTATGAAGGGGCAGATAACCTTACGGATGATCCAATATGGAGTAGCATCCCGGCTGTTAAAGAAGGTCGCCTAATTGAGATTGATTTTGATTTCTTCTACTATTCGGATATCTATTCAATTAATAAACAACTTGATTTTGTCGTTGAAAAGCTGTTGGCGGCTCCAAGAGCGCAATAGTAAAGAGCAGATCTGTTCGTAGAATTTTTGTACAAGAAATGTTTGTTTTTTAGCCATTGTATTTTGATAAGATTACCATTACACTAGGATTTAAGTGATAATGAGAATCGATATCAAATACTCGATGTTCTGGATCGAATTAACGGAGGTATTTTTAATATGAATCAGCAGTTGGAACTTTATGATGTAACCATTATCGGCGGTGGCCCTGCGGGTATGTACTCTGCCTTTTATAGCGGCATGCGAGATATGAAGACCAAGTTGATTGAGGCACGTGACAGATTGGGAGGTCGCATGCTCTTTTATCCGGAGAAAATGATCTGGGATGTCGGGGGTGTGACGCCAATTCTGTGTGAAGATCTGATCAAACAATTGGAAGAACAGGCAAGAACTTTTGAGCCTACCCTCGTATTTGAACAACAGATCGAAGGATTCGAGCGTCAACCTGATGGCACAATTCTGTTAACTTCTGCAACAGGTGAGCAACACTGGACACGTACCGTCATTATGGCAATCGGATATGGTATATATAAAATGGCCAAGCTGGAGCTTGAAGGTGCAGACCGTTACGAGGTTAGCAATCTGCACTATACCGTGCAGGAACTAGAACCATTCCGCGGTAAACGCGTGCTGATCTCGGGTGGAGGCGACTCTGCTGTGGACTGGGCGAATGAATTGGAAGCTCTGGCAGAGCAAGTTACGGTTGTGCATCGTCGTGACCGCTTTGGCGGGTTGGAGCGTAATGTACTGCGTATGAGAGAATCCTCTGTAGATGTTCGTACACCTTACGCGGTAGAGACACTGCATAGTATGAGTGGTGATGTGATTGAACAGGTGACCATCTCACACGTGGACACAGGTGAAACTGAACTGCTTGAAGTCGATGCTGTCATTGTAAACCACGGCATGAAGAGTGACTTTGGTCCAATCCGGGATTGGGGACTTGATCTTGGCGAATGGCATGTCACTACAACGGAGAGATTACAGACCAATATTCCTGGTGTTTTTGCCGCGGGTGACTTTGTAGATTATGGTAGCAAACTGTATCTGATTGCGGGTACTTTCACTGATGCAGCCCTAGCGGTAAACAGTGCGAAGCTTTACATGGACCCTGAAGCGGAAAAAGTGGCTTATGTTTCTTCCCATAACAGTCGCTTTAAGGAGAAAAATAAAGCTCTTGGTGTTGTAGAAGAATAAAGGTCTGCGATCGGTTATATTAAGATGACTTCGGGTTCATTCCGAAGTCATCTTTTTTGCATAAAATGGGTAATAAGAAGGCATAATTTTACGAGAAGCAAAGGCTGCCGAATTGTATATACACTACCAAATGTCTATAATAAGCCTGAGAAACATTAGAATGACATCAAGACACAATAATTAGATCAGAGTGGAGTGCAGCGTATGAAAAAGGGATCACAGCCACAACGAGGTTTCACCTTCATCCAGCGGTGGTTCAAACGATCTGATAAAAAAAAGATCAAATGGTCTGAAATGTATCTCGCACTGGCTGGCGCGCTTCATCGCTTGTTGGTTGAAGGGCGGCGTGAACGTTCAGCAGCCAAACGGCTGCATCAGGACTTGCCTATTAACGTGTTGGGCGAGATGAAGCTAGAGCCAGGGGATATTGTGTACACGCCAAGCTCGGAATCGACGTATTACGCCGGGCATATGGGCATTATTGGTCTCGACGGCAAGGTGTATCATGTGCACCCTTATGGGCCTGTATTTGCTGATTCATTAGAGTGGTATCTTACGCGGTTTTATGAAGGAGATCGTTTCATTGTATTCCGTTCCAGACTGAATGAGGCAGGCATGAAAGCAGCCGGGTGGGTACATGACCATTACAAGCAGGTAAAATTCTACCGTTTGCAGACCAATCTGCGCAGTATTGAGCGCAATTACTGCTCCAAGTTTATATATCAGGCCTATCAGTTCACATCGGGACTGGACCTGTGGAGCCGCAAATTTACCCGAATGAATCAGGGTTATATCTATCCATTTCGAATTGAGCGCTCTTCAGAGCTGGACGTTCTGGGAACTTTTTATAAATAAGGCTGGAACCGACTAAAATACTGTTCTTCCGAAAATAAGGAGAGCAGGTTCTGTCGGTTTTTTTTGTATGTGTAGAGATTAAAAACAGGAAAAACGTTCAAAACGTCGAATAGATTATAAGATAGGCATGCACAACTTGGAATCGTATACATAAAAAAAGACGAGATGATTTTTAGCCCAGAGTAAAAAAATGACTACGAAGTAGACGAACAAGAAAGAGTGAAGCGAGATGAAATGGCCGGGTTTCTTACAACGATTCCGACCGAACAAAAACGTGGTTAAGCTATCGGACTATATCCCAAAAAAGGAAAGGAGGCACTACTGTTCCATATGCAAGAAAAACGTTAAATCGGTCGTGCATTATGCGGCGCCACAGGGAAATGTTTCAGGTGTATGCAGTTCTTGTAAGTCTTTGGCGGATGAACGTGGAATGTTTCCCATTTAATAAGAAGAGATGCGCTCAGGAAATAAGAATTTTTTGATTTATGCGCGTTTTTGTAGTACATTAGCAAATGTATTCGAAGGAGGATTCTAATGTACTCAGGTAGACAAGACGATACTTTATACATCATGACCTACACCTTAAACAGCGGTATCAAGGGTACGGTTCCACTGTCTAATAAGCAGATTATTGAGTGGCTGGATTGCTACAGAAATGAGAAGCGCTTCGTGACCGAAATCGGCAAGGAGTTTTTTGGATTGAATGCAGGATTGGTAGCAGACTTCAAGGTTCAAAATCATTTATCGGATTATCAGCAGACCATTATGCCTACACAGCAGCAGGATAACCTGGAACGCTTGTCCAGTGCTTATAAATCAACCGAGTTATTAATGAAGATTGATTGTAAATGTGGCACGGCTTATGTGACGGAATCCCCATACAAGCGCACAAAATGGTACTGTACAAAGTGTAAAGAAATTGTATTTTTGGATGCCAAAAAAGGAATGGTGGAAACGTCGCGTGGTGACGCTTACTACATGACCAACAAATATTTTGTTTCCCGGGACTAGCGGGAAGTGACTCTGGAAGCATCGCTGCGAAGCGGTGCTTTTTTGTACGAATGTTTGCTCTATAACAAAAAAAGCCCCAAGGGGCCTTTTTGGAAGATATCTAAGATCTATCTTTTAGGAATTATGATGAGCATTCAACTTTGTGAGGAGGAATGAAGCAGCAACGACAGCGTGGCTCGTAAGCTTCTGAATCGCCAATCATGACAACCGGACCCAAGGTAACAGGCTCCCCATTGACGATACGTTGCGTAAAGGCTGCATCCGGGCTACCACATACCGCACAGAAAGCCGAGAGTTTCTCAATGTCGTCTGCCATGGCAAGCAAACCACCGACATATCCGAATTCCTTACCACGGTAATCCATATTAAGTCCGTCCACAATGACATGTTTGCCACAATACGCTAACTCCGAGACAAGTTCCATAATGGCACTGCTGAAAAATTGTACTTCATCAAATGCAACAACATCAGCATCTATGGTTTGGTTCAAGATCATTTCTACGGATTCCGGGGTTAATTGCCGGGGAATGGAATGGGCAGGGAGTCGATAACCAATTCGGCTTACGATCTCGTCCTGGGCAAACCGATTATCCTCGGCTGGTTTGTAGGCCACAACCTTTTTACGGCCAAATTGTATTAATTTCTGACAACGGCGAATGAGTTCACCGGATTTTTCACTGAACATGGGTCCAGTAATTACGGTAATACGTCCTGTTTGCACGGTGCTGCTACTCCTCTCACATACGGGATTCAACAAAAAAAGCGACCTTTACAGAGTACCACAAAATCTTTGGAAAGAGCCAGAACTAATCTGCGCAGCTTTGTGTTACTATATGGATTGTTAAGGTATTGGTTACGGCAGCTAGTTAACAGGAGTTGTGAAAAGAGGTGTTTAGTATGAGTGAAGCATTAACATCACTTCAAGAGCGATATGAAAGCCTGAAAAAACAGGGATCTCTAGATGAAGCGGCGCAGGCGTTATTTGCAGAACTGTTCGCAGAAGCGGAGAGATTGCAGGCAAGTAACCTTACCTTGCGTAGAACGATCTTGAAGTCTTCTTCCAAAGAATCGCGTATGTCTACCAAGCTGCGGGATGCCTTATACGAATGACCCGGAGATTACTCCGGGTCCTCTTCTGTCTTTAATTTGCGAGGGAATAGAATACCTGCTGTAATTCTGGCAATCATGGCAAAGGTGAGACCAATGCCTGCAAACATGTAGATTACGGTAAAGGCTTTGCTGAATCCGGTGGTTGGCACAAACTCAGGGTGTCCCACCGTAGTCAGAGTAACCGCACAGAAGTATAACGCATCGATCCAGTGCAGACCTTCAACACGAGTGTAAAATAAAGTGCCTGACAGCAACGTTGCTGCCGTTAACGCGAACAGAGCCAGAAACTTGGGGTCTTTGAACGCATGGAAAATGCCTTTGAGCAATCGTTGTAACGTGATTAGAAATGATACCATGATGATCCATCCTGTCTATGTGAAGTAGGCGGTGTGTTGTATAAACACACAAAAAGCCCGGACTCATGGAGTCCTTCCGGGCGTCTCTGCTTTTTCAGGTACACTTTTGGACCGGAAACGGGGACCTACATAATTACGCTTGCGGTCACGGAACAAGATCCATCCTCCCAGAAAACTCATACCTGCGGCAAAAAGGACAAGTCCACCGCCAAAGGAAAGCCACTGGAACCCTGGTGAAATCAGTTCGTTCCCGTGCTCGGCATAATATAGGAACAGGGCATCTTTCATCATCAGAAAACCCTTCATTGCCATTAACCCGGGGATGACCAGAACAACAATCGCCAAAAATCGCGCAAAGACCAATCTTGTATTCATGAGCATTATACCCTTTCTGCCAAAGTCGACATTAAATAAAGGTTACGCTTACAGATCATACCTGTTTCCATCATAGCTTGGAATGCATAGGCTGTCCATGTGTGATTGCTTCAAACTTTGAGTTGACAGCTCAAGGAGAGTACAATGGAGTATAGAGGGTATAAGCCAAACCATGATTCAAGCCATCATAAATTATATTGAAATTTGATTCATAGAGGAGAGCATGAGAGATGCCAATTACATGTGATGTTGCAATTCTTGGAGGAGGGACCGGTGGATATGTAGCCGCGATCCGGGCTGCACAGCTGGGAAAACAGGTCGTTATTATTGAGAAGGACAAGCTTGGTGGAACCTGTCTGCATCGTGGTTGTATTCCGAGTAAGGCTTTGCTGAAAAGCGCGGAAGTATACGCTGAGATTCAGGAGAGCGAGACGTATGGTATCGAGACGAATGGAGCCACACTTGTATTTCCCAAAGTACAGGCGCGTAAGGATGCGATTGTCGAACAGCTCCATCAGGGCGTTCAGTATTTGATGAAAAAAAATAAAATCCAGGTTGTACACGCGAAAGGTCGCGTCATTGGACCATCCATCTTTTCACCGCAGAGCGGAGCAGTCGCTGTAGAGTTCGAAGATGGCGAGATGGATACGGTAGTTCCAACCAATCTCATCATTGCCACTGGTTCGCGTCCTCGTGTGCTACCGGGCCTGGAACCGGACGGCAAGTTTATTATGAGCAGTGACGAAGCCCTGCGTATGGATGAACTTCCTGCATCACTCATCATTGTCGGTGGGGGTGTGATTGGACTGGAGTGGGCATCCATGCTGAATGACTTTGGCGTAGACATCACAGTAGTAGAAGCAGCTGCTCACGTGTTGCCTGCCGAGGATGAGGATGTTGCCAGAGAAATGCAGCGATTGCTCAGCAAACGAGGTGTTCGTTTCCTGACAGGTGCCACCGTTCTAATGGAAACATATAACACGGATCAAGAGGGCATCCAGATTGATGTGCAGCTTGGTGACGATAAGCAGGAAACGCTAAGAGCGGAGAAAATGCTCGTGTCGGTTGGACGTCAGGCTAATGTCGAAAATATCGGACTCGAAAATACAGATATCAAACTGGAGCGTGGGTTCATCGCTGTGAACAAACAGTTACAGACCGGTGAAGGTCACATCTACGCCATTGGTGACTGCATCGGCGGTTTACAGCTTGCACATGCCGCAAGTCATGAAGGCATTCTCGCTGTCGATCATCTGGCGGGCGAAACGGTACACGCCGTAGAATCCCACCGTATTCCGCGCTGTGTGTACACACGTCCGGAAGCAGCGAGCATCGGATTCACCGAGCGTGAAGCCAAAGAACGTGGCTATGACATTAAAACAGGCAAGTTCCCATTTTCGGCCATTGGCAAATCGCTTATTCACGGAAGTCGGGATGGATTCGTGAAGGTGATCGCAGATGCCAAGACGAATGATATATTGGGGGTACATATGATTGGCACCCATGTGACGGAATTAATCGCTGAGGCTTCTCTGGCTCAGATGCTGGATGCCACACCTTGGGAAGTCGGACAAACCATTCATCCGCACCCTTCTCTGTCGGAAATTATGGGTGAAGCCATGTTGGCGGTCGATGGAAAGGCCATTGGAATGTAAGCCAAACGAGCTTATGAGAAAGGTCCTTTCCTTTTTTGGGTAAAAGGGATTATAATAAGGTTAAGCCAAGTCTTAGTACCAGGTTATAAGATCGGGTAGTAAGAGTGGCACAGGCTCTGATTAAAAGGAGGTACCTCATATGAGTTCACAAGGTACTGCAGACGCGGTCCACCGGCATCAACAGCTGGGACTTAGCGATGGTGAAGTATTGGATATGTACAAATACATGCTGCTCGCGCGCAAGTTTGACGAGCGTTGCTTGCTCTTGCAACGGGCTGGCAAAATTAACTTTCACGTATCCGGTGTAGGACAGGAAGCTGCGCAAGTAGGCGCTGCTTTTGGTCTGGATCGGGATCACGATTATTATTTACCCTATTACCGCGATTACGGTTTTGTACTGGCGGTAGGCATGACTCCGCGTGAGTTGATGTTGTCTGCTTTTGCGAAGGCAGAAGATCCGAATAGTGGCGGTCGGCAAATGCCCGGTCACTTCGGTCACAAAAAGCTGCGGATTGTGACGGGTTCTAGCCCGGTTACAACACAGGTTCCGCACGCTGTTGGATTTGCACTGGCTGCCAAAATGAAGAAGCAAGAATTTGTTTCTTTTGTTACGTTTGGCGAAGGATCAAGCAATCAGGGTGACTTCCATGAGGGAGCCAACTTTGCAGGTGTGCATAAATTGCCTGTCATTATTATGTGTGAGAACAATCAATATGCAATTTCGGTACCGATTCACAAACAGTTGAGCGGCAAAATATCCGATCGAGCACAAGGATACGGGTTCCCCGGACTGCGTGTAGATGGTAACGATGCATTAGAAGTATATGCTGCAGTCAAGGAAGCACGTCGCCGTGCCATAGCCGGAGAAGGCCCGACACTGATTGAAGCGATGATGTATCGGTTGTCACCTCATTCCACCTCCGATAATGATCTGGCTTACCGGACCAAAGAGGAAGTTGAGGAGAACTGGAAGAAAGATGGCGTTCCTCGCATGAAGAACTACTTGATCGATTGTGGCATCTGGGACGAAGCCCGGGATGCGGATCTGGCTTCCCAGCTTGCGATGGAAATGAAAGAAGCAACTGAATATGCAGACAACGCGCCATATCCTAAACCTGAGGACACTCTGACGCACGTTTATGCGGACAGCGAAGAAGGGGGACGGTAAGTATGGCAGTGATGGAATATATTGATGCAATCCGTCTCGCGATGAAAGAAGAGATGGAACGGGATGAGAATGTTTTTATCCTTGGTGAAGACGTAGGTCTCAAAGGTGGTGTGTTTACCACAACTAAAGGGCTGCAAGATCAGTTTGGCGAAATGCGAGTGATGGACACACCTTTGTCTGAATCCGCTATTGCAGGTGTTGCCATTGGTGCAGCGATGTATGGTATGAAGCCAATTGCCGAGATGCAATATTCGGACTTCATGTTACCGGCAACCAACCAGATCATTAGTGAAGCGGCAAAAATTCGCTATCGTTCCAACAATGACTGGAGTTGTCCGATTGTTATCCGTGCGCCGATTGGTGGCGGGATCTTCGGTGGGTTGTATCACTCCCAATGTCCGGAGTCGATTTTCTTTGGAACACCTGGTCTGAAAATTATAGCTCCCTACTCGGCATACGATGCTAAGGGACTGCTCAAGGCCGCTATTCGCGACCCGGACCCGGTACTCTTTTTTGAAAATAAAAAATGCTACAAACTTATCAAGGAAGATGTGCCTGAAGATGATTACATCGTTCCGATTGGTAAAGCCAACGTACTTCGTGAGGGTGCGGATATTACCGTGATCGGTTACAGTCAGCCGTTGCATTTTGTCATGCAGGCTGCTGAGGAGCTGGAGCGTGAAGAAGGCATTACTGCACACGTTCTCGATCTGCGCACATTGCAACCGTTGGATCGTGAAGCGATTATTGCTTCTGCTCGTCTGACAGGCAAAGTGCTGATCGTACACGAAGATAACAAAACGGGTGGTGTAGGTGCCGAAGTTGCCGCAATTATTAGTGAGGAATGTCTATTTGAACTGGATGCACCGATTCAGCGTCTCTGCGGACCTGATGTGCCGGCCATGCCAATTAGCCCAACATTGGAGAAATTCTACATGCTGAGCAAAGACAAAGCCAAAGCAGCAATGCGTACACTTGCCGAGTTTTAATTTCGTTTTTTGGATCGTTTAAAAGTAAAGTTTGGAGTGATAATCAAATGGCTGAACGTATGAAATGGATCGAGGTCATTATGCCGCAATTGGCGGAATCGCTGGTCTCGGCTACCATAGGCAAATGGTTGAAAAAACCGGGCGACCGTGTGGAACAGTACGAGCCGATCTGTGAAGTAATCACTGATAAAGTTAATGCCGAGATTCCATCCACTGTGGATGGAATTATGGGTGACCTTTTGGTGGAAGAGGGCACAACGATTGCTGTTGGTGAAGCAATCTGCCGCATGCAGGTCGCAGCTTCTGACGAAGAAGCGGCTGAGCAAGTAACACAAGTATCGCAGCAACAGGAGCAAGTGCAGCAACATGCGAGCCCCACTCCTCTTGCCGCGTCAAATACAGCAGGACATGATCCTAACCAGCCGATGCGTAATCGGTATTCCCCGGCAGTGCAATCCTTGGCAGCAGAGCATGGCTTGAACTTGCAAAGCATCCAAGGCACCGGTGCCGGTGGTCGTATTACCCGCAAAGATGTGCTGACATTTGTTGCACAGGGAGGTAACGCGGCTGGATCGTCTGCACCAGCATCATCTCCTGCAACACAGCATACACCTTCTGGTGTGCCGTCTGCTTCTCCATTCAGCGGAGTGAATCGTGGAAATGGAGAAATGGGTTTAACCGCTGGAGAAGCGATCTCAGCGTCTGATGCAGGTGTTCCTGTGAGACATTCAGGCATTCATCTAACCGAAAGTCCGAAAATTCCACAGATCGAAGTGGAAGGTGGCGGCCAGGGAAGATCGGAGTATTTCATCGATGTTACCCCTGTGCGTAATGCCATTGCCCGGAATATGCGTCAAAGCGTATCGGAAATCCCGCATGCATGGACAATGATCGAAGTGGACGTAACAAATCTTGTGATGCTGCGCAATAAACTCAAGGATGAGTTCAAGCGTAAGGAAGGCATCAATCTGACATATCTGTCCTTCATGATGAAGGGAGTCGTTAACGCGATTAAAGACTACCCAATCATGAACTCGGTATGGGCAGTGGACAAAATTATCGTCAAACGGGACATTAACCTGTCCATGGCGGTAGGAACCGAAGATTCTGTACTTACACCCGTAATCAAACATGCCGATCAGCGAAATATTGCTGGTCTGGCCCGTGAAGTGGATGAACTGGCTCGCAAAACACGTGAAGGTACGTTGAAGCTGGACCATATGCAAGGTGGTACGTTCACGGTGAACAACACCGGTTCATTTGGTTCGATCCTGTCCCAGCCGATCATTAACTATCCACAGGCAGCGATTCTTACATTCGAGTCGATTGTCAAGAAACCAGTGGTTATTAATGATATGATCGCTGTTCGCTCGATGGCTAACCTGTGTCTATCGCTGGATCACCGAATCCTGGATGGTGTAATCAGCGGACGTTTCTTGCAACGTGTCAAAGAAAACCTTGAAGGATATACCATGGAGACCAAGGTGTATTAAGTAAATAGTTGTCGGGAAAGTGTATGTGCCGGAGGCCGTGCACTTTTCCTGCTGTCTACGGACAGGCGCTCAATTGTACACTGAACCTGAAGCAGAAGGGTGTGGGGAATCATGAGCAAGCCGCTGGATGTTGCATACATACCAATGCTTGATTATGGAGAGGCTTGGAACCGCCAGAAAGCGATTGTGCAGCGATTGGACGAGGGCGAGGGAGCGGAGCAGATGCTGCTTTTACAGCACCCGCCAACGTATACGATCGGCTCACAAAATCATCCGGAGCATCTGCTTCTCAGTCCGGAAGAGTTGCGTGAGCAAGGGATTTCTTTGTTTCAAATTGACCGTGGCGGTGATATTACTTATCATGGCCCGGGCCAGTTGGTAGGTTACCCGTTATTGATTCTTGGTCGGGATGAAGACCTGGATCTGCACGGCTATCTACGGAAACTTGAGCAGGTGCTTATGGATTATCTCGCAGACCAGGGCATTGAAGCTGGACGCAAAGAGGGTTACACGGGTGTGTGGATTGGTGATATGAAGATTGCTGCAATCGGAATCAAGTTTAATCGTTGCAAACACCGCCGCGGTTTTGTGACCAGTCACGGGTTTGCTTTTAACATCAGCTCAGGCATTCAACATGCAGGGTTTCAGGGGATTGTTCCTTGTGGGATTGAGCAGTATGGCGTTACCTCACTGGAGGATATAACGGGCAAGTCCTATGCAGTGGAGCAGGTAGCGCAGGAGATTGTTCCGTACTTTAATCGTATTTTTCCATATCAAATTAATTGGGTCACGGAAAAAGAAGCCCTTCAACGTCTGTAAACAGTTCGTCGAAAGGCTTTAGGTTGCTATCCAAACAGCAACGGTTCGAGAGCTATGAAAAGGGTAGACCCGATCATGGCGATGAGCATGAGATAGATGATGATTTTGAACCATTTCTTTTTTTGCAAGATGAGAGAACTCCTTTCAACATAAAGTGTGTGTTCAAAAAGACTGGTTTTCAGTACCAAGAAGATGGAATGAAGCTAGAAATGGAGTAGCGGAGCGTAGGAAAACTACGTGAGCAACGGACATTTCGGCTGAATTCCATATTCGATGCTGATGATGCCGCCAGGCATCCTTCGTAATCAAAAGCGGACTTTTTGAACAACCTCATAAAAAGTAAACAAGCCATAGTAATTGTATTGTACCGTATCCACGAGAGGGAGGAAAGTCCTATGATTAAACAACAACGTGTTATCGATCAGTTTATGGAACTGGTGCAGATTGATAGTGAAACGAAAAATGAACAGAACATCTCGAAGGTGTTAAAAGAACAGTTTACAGAGCTTGGTCTTCATGTCTATGGGGACGACACGATGGAGCAAACCGGACATGGCGCCGGAAACCTCGTTATTACCTGGGAAGCCGAAGGAACAGATGGAGTTGCACCGATCTTTTTCACATGTCATATGGACACCGTAACGCCAGGACAGGGAATCAAGCCTGAACTGGGTGAAGATGGCTGGATTCGCAGTGATGGAACAACGATCCTGGGAGCAGATGATAAAGCAGGGATTGCGGCATTGTTCGAAGCGATTCGTGTGATCCAGGAAAACAAGATTCCTCATGGTAAAATTCAATTTGTCATTACAGTTGGCGAAGAGTCTGGCCTGGTGGGCGCACGTGCGATGAATCCGAAGGATATCGATGCCGAGTTCGGTTATGCGCTTGACTCTAATGGAGCTGTAGGCACGATCTGTGTAGCTGCACCAGCCAGAGCTGAAATTCAAATGAGCATCTATGGTAAGTCCGCACATGCGGGCGTGAACCCGGAAGACGGGATCAGCGCCATTCAGGTAGCAGCCAAAGCAATTGCAGCGATGACACTGGGCAGAATTGATGATGAAACGACAGCAAACATTGGCAAATTCCAGGGTGGATCACCACTCAACGTGGTATGTGACTTTGTACAGCTTGAAGCGGAAGCCCGCAGTATTGTGCAGGAGAAAGTTGAATTGCAGGTTGCACAGATGCGTGACGCGCTGGAAACGACATGTCGCAAATACGGTGCAACGGCTGAATTCAGAAGTGAGATCCTCTACCCTGCATTTGGCTTCCATGATGAACACGAAGTTGTACAGCTTGCACAGCGTGCCATCCGCAGTATTGGGCTGGAGACCAGTACGTTTGCTTCCGGTGGTGGCAGTGATGCCAATATCTTTAACGGATTCGACATTCCAACAGTGAACTTGGCGGTAGGGTATGAGGATATTCATACGACCAAAGAACGCATTCGTGCCGAAGACATTGTGAAGTTGTCTCAGGTAGTCGTAGCTATTATTCAGGAAACGGCAGCTGACAAGAAATAATATAGAGCGCATGTTACCTCACATGTTGTTAGACAAAAGTCCGAACCCGGTCTGTATCGGATTCGGATTTTTTGCGAATTCATGTTATATTTCAAGGGAGAAGACTCGTTAATTTAGGGTCAAAAGGAAGCAAAATCATGTTTCAATATGTTTATTTACGTCCAGCGAGCAGATCGACTAACTTGGCATCCGGGCCCCACTCGCGCAACCATTGCTTGAGTATGAGCTGCACTTGCCGGGCTTGTCCTACCACGTGTACGGATTGAGGCGTCATATAACTGTTCATCGAAAGTCCCCCTGATTCGTTTATATTTGCTGTGAGAATTCTATACGCTCACCATATGCCCAAAATCAGAAAAATATACATTAACCGAATATTTAATCCTACGATATGGAGTTGAAGAACAAATGAAACCAAACCAATCTGCCCAATCCATCCATGCAGCACAACCTGCCAATCCAAAGCTGGATGAAGTGACCGTATCCACCAAGCCAATCTTCGAGGGCAAAGTGATTTCACTTCAAGTCGATACCGTTAAACTGCCAAACGGCCAGACGGCTACACGTGAGATAATCCGGCACCCTGGAGCGGTAGCTGTACTCGCTCTGAATGGGGATCGCATGCTTGTTGTAGATCAGTATCGTCAGGCAATGGGGCGCACCGAAGTGGAGATTCCTGCGGGGAAACTGGACCCGGGTGAAGAACCAGAGGTTGCAGCAGCACGTGAATTGCGAGAAGAGACAGGATATGTGGCGAAGTCGCTGCGTCATTTGCGTTCGTTCTACACGTCACCGGGGTTCGCGGATGAGATCATTCATCTTTACATCGCTGAAGAGTTGGAAGCAGGGGACATGGCGCTGGACGAAGATGAATTCCTTGAAGTTGCCGAAATAACTCTGGAGGAAGCCTATGCGCTTATGGACGAGAACCGGATTAGCGATGCCAAAACGATGATGGCTGTGTACGCGTGGGACCTTTACAGAACGACAGGACGGTTCTAAGCATGCAAGACCAACTGAAAACGTCCACGATGTGGGAGCCCTGTTATACAGACCTGCATATTCACATCGGACGAACCTCTCGGGGTGAGGCCGTGAAAATCAGTGGCAGTCGCGATCTGACATTTGAGAATATCGCTCGGGAAGCATCGGATCGCAAAGGAATTCATTTGCTTGGTGTTATTGATTGTCATTCTCCGGTTGTACAGATGGATATTGAGCAATTGCTGGAGAGTGGTACCATGTCCGAGATTGAGGGCGGCGGTATTGCCTACCAGGACACTACCATTCTGCTGGGTACAGAGATTGAGCTGCGCGAGCCTGGAATGCGTGAGTTTCATATGCTGGCGTACTTCCGTGATCTGAAAACGATGAAGTCTTTCACGGACTGGATGAAACGTTATATGAAAAATGTGAACCTCAGTTCTCAGCGGGTGTACGTGCCCGCGCTAGAGATGCAGGCTGAGATTAAGGCACTTGGTGGGCTTATTGTGCCTGCACATGTATTTACACCGCATAAAGGCATCTATGGCAGTACTGCGCCCCGTATGGGCGATGTATTGGATACCCGTCTTGTGGATGCTGTCGAGTTGGGGTTAAGCTCTGATTCATCCATGGCCAGTTATATTCGGGAGTTGGATCATGTACCGTTTCTCACCAACTCGGATGCTCATTCACTCGGTAAGATTGGACGGGAGTATAACGAACTGCAAGTTGCTGCCCCTTCTTTTGATGAATTCCGTATGGCACTTCAAGGAGAAGCCGGCAGGAAAATTGCGGCCAATTATGGACTGAATCCAAGGCTGGGCAAGTATCACCGTACTTACTGTGCAGCATGTGGCAGCATTATGGATGAGCGAGCGATGTCAGCAGAGCGTTGTCCGCACTGTGGCAGTCTGAAGCTGGTTCAGGGGGTGCTGGACCGCATTCTGGCGATCTCTGATCGGGAGAGTCCTCATGTCCCTGCAAACAGACCGGCCTATCATTATCAGGTACCACTGGAGTTCATCCCCGGACTTGGCAAAGCCAAACTGCGCCAGCTACTGGACCATTTTGGTACAGAAATGAATGTACTTCATCGCACGCGTGAGGAAGAGCTTGCTGCGGTTGTTGGACCTGTGCTAGCAGGCTTAATTGTGGCTGCACGGAACGGACAACTGGAGCTGTCCTCCGGAGGTGGCGGCACGTACGGTAAAGTTGCTGTTCAGGAAAAAGCTTCGGAGTGACCCGTGTAATTACTCCTAGGTTCAACTGATAAAGCTTCACTTCACGTAGAGCCAATCTGGACAAGAAGTCATACAGGTGCGTTCCGGTTCATAAGAATGACTATGAGGATGTAACTGAGAATCCTTGCAGCATGATACCGGAAAGGGGACTCGTACCTGTATGCGCTCTTCCTACTTTACATTTAAAGGTCAGACTTCGTTATATGTATTCGTGGCTGTCTTGTTTCTGGTCGGCGTCATTTTTGGCGCGCTCATGGTGAACGCATTGTCTCTTGAGCAACGTCAGGATCTGGAGGGTTATCTGGGCAATTTCTTCATGACCGTGCAGCACAGCGCACAAGTGACTGAGACCGGGGCATATTGGGACATTGCCATGCTCCATCTGAAATGGGTGGGTCTGATCTTTATTCTGGGTTTATCCGTCGTTGGACTACCCGGTATACTGGTTCTGGATTTTCTAAAAGGTGTGCTCATTGGATTCACAGTGGGGTACCTTGTTGGGCAGTATTCCTGGAAAGGGCTGCTGTTTGCACTGGTGTCCGTGGCACCGCATAATCTATTTGTCATTCCGATCCTTCTGATCTGCAGTGTGGCGGCGATGACGTTCTCGTTATACATCATTCGCAATCGTGTTTTGATGCAGCGAACACCTGGTCGACAAAGGCCTTTTGCTTCATATATAGTGTTAACTTTGGTTATGGCTGCATTGCTGCTCGGCGTGGCATCTTTTGAAACATGGGTTACACCTGCGATGATGCGCTGGGTCACGCCAATGCTACTACCGGCCTAACGTGCACCGTATAGTGTAAAATGTTGACTTTAATTACGCACTCCCCCTATAATGAAAAGAGTGGGTTAAGTTGCAGTGTGCAGTGATTTCCTAGGGGGAGGGAGAAAATGGAAGCACGGATTGATAAAATTAAGCAGCAACTACAGTCCCAAGGATATAAATTAACGCCCCAGCGGGAAGCCACCTTAAGAGTACTTCTTGAGAATGAAGAAGATCATCTGAGTGCAGAAGACGTATTCATGCTCGTTAAAGAAAAGGCTCCCGAAATCGGTCTGGCAACCGTGTACCGTACCCTCGAACTGCTGAGTGAGCTGCATGTTGTAGAGAAAATCAACTTCGGCGACGGTGTAGCGCGTTATGATCTGCGCGGAGATACATCCAAGCATCACCATCATCACTTAATCTGTGTTCAATGCGGAAGTATGGATGAAATACGTGAAGACTGGCTTGGACTGCTTGAAGAGCGTTTGGAGCGGGAATTCAACTTTTCGGTAGTAGATCACCGACTGGACTTTCATGGAATTTGTTATCGTTGCAAAGCTAAAAATGAACAGAAACCCAAAGATGAAGAATAACATAGCATATCTTCAAGCTCTCACCGGCGGTTTTGACGGGAGAGCTTTTTTGGCACCGGACATGATCTGGAGTTTCCTCCGAATGGCATAAATCTGTGTTTATGGACATACCCTGATTCAAGGACAATACCGGATTCGAATCAGGAGGGGGACACGCCCATGATTATATCAGTGCGGAGAGGGCTCCGTTTTATTCGATTTATTATATTCTTTGCCGCATTAGTTTATCTGTTCTATCATGTTCTGGATCTGTTTAATGGCTGGATCTCACCTGTGGATCAGTATCAGATGCCGACTGGCAATGCAATCAAAGTATTTCAGGAAACGGATTGGCCGGGTAATGGAGAAGGACGTCCTACGATGGCAGAGCGTCTCCGTTTGTTCTATTGGTACGGGGAGTAGCTTCGAACAGCCAGGGATGCAAATACGGGAGCAGTCTGCCATAGCGGCAGATCTGTCAGTTGAGGAGCGTTGTACATGAAACAGACGATACATGCCTATGCCTTATACTTGGAAGATGATAAAGGGATGTCGAGCAGCACGCTTGAATCGTATCTCCGAGACGTGGACAAGTTCATTGAATTTGCAGAGAAGGAATATGGCATACGCGAAGCCGATCAGGTCAGACGCACACATGTCGTCCTGTTTGCAGGTCAGCTCAAACAGGCAGGACGTGCCAATGCAACCATTGCCCGCAGCATCGTATCTCTGCGCTCCTACTTTCATTTTTTGATGCGGCGGGGTGAGATTATACAGGACCCTACGTTTGATGTGGAAGCTCCCAAGGCGGATAAGACGCCACCACAGGTGTTAAGTATCCAGGAGATCGAACAACTGCTGACAGCGCCTGATATTCGTTCACCGCAGGGTGTGAGAGATCGAGCGATGCTTGAACTATTATATGCTACAGGCATTCGGGTCTCTGAACTGATTGCGCTTGACATTCGGGATGTACAGCCAGGCATGCGCTTTATACGATGCGGTGGCGCGGGCAAGGAACGCATCCTTCCCATCGGTGCACCAGCTGCACATTGGGCGAGTGTATATGTGGAGGAATTCCGCAACAAGTTACTCAAAACCGATTCGGACGAGCAGGCACTATTCGTGAATGTATCTGGCAGACGTTTAACCCGGCAGGGCTTCTGGAAGCTGCTCAAAAAAGCGGCGGTGGACGCGGGAATCTCGGAAGAAATAACGCCGCATACGCTGCGTCATTCCTTTGCAGCACACCTGATTGCCAATGGGGCGGATACACGTGCGGTTCAAGACATGCTGGGTCACGTGGAGCAACCTGGACAACAATATGGCAATCATGGTCGCAAAACCATGAAAGAAATCTATGAAACCCATCATCCGAGGGCAAGATAGATTTTGACGCATGGCATTCACAAATAAATGCGGAACATTGGGCCGATTTAGGATAAAATAAATTGAATACATCCAAACGCCGTTATACATAAGACGGATCGTTTCAACTCAAGGAGGAACATACAACGCATGACAGCATTAAACCAACAAATGATTTCGGAAGCAGCATCTTATATTCAAAGCAAAAGCTCCATCAAGCCGGAAGTCGGTTTGATTTTGGGTTCGGGTCTTGGCGTACTGGCAGAACTGATTGAAGATGGCGTAAGTATCGCTTATCAGGATATTCCACATTTTCCGGTGTCCACAGTAGAAGGACATGAAGGTGAACTATTGGTCGGAACCATTAAAGGTCGTCCAGTCGTGATGATGAAAGGCCGTTTCCATATGTACGAAGGATATGGTCCGGAATTGACAGCTTTCCCGGTACGGGTTATGAAAGAACTGGGTGTAAGTAGCTTGCTTGTAACCAATGCTGCAGGCGGTGTGAATACGTCGTATGAAGCTGGAGACTTGATGCTGATCTCTGACCACTTGAATCTCACAGGCAAAAATCCACTGATTGGACCAAATGACGCTGCACTGGGCGTGCGTTTCCCGGATCTGTCCGAAGCATATAGCCGCCGTTTGCGTGCGCTGGCGAAGGATACGGCCGCATCACAAGGTTTTAACGTACGTGAAGGGGTATACGCAGGTATGCTTGGTCCGAACTACGAGACACCGGCAGAGATCAGAATGCTGCGTACATTGGGCGCAGACGCAGTGGGCATGTCCACTGTATCTGAAGTGATCGTGGCACGACACGCAGGCCTGGAAGTACTCGGTATTTCCTGTATCAGCAACATGGCTGCCGGAATTCTGGACCAACCACTGTCACATGATGAGGTTATGGAGACAACGGAACGTGTGCGTGAGTCGTTCCTGGCGCTGGTAGTGGCAGTTATTCCACAAATGTAAGCAAGATTTGAGTAGAGAAGGTTACCTCTTTGGATGAGAAATCATCGGGAGGTAACCTTTTTTTTGTTGTGTTAAACGTACGGTTACTCATTCGTTGAGTGCAGTGCGTTTTTTAGCTTTGACCACATTTTCAATAAAAGTTCGGGAAATCATGCTTTACATGGAATAATTTACTGGAAACGGGCCGACAATGATTAGCAGTACATGCATGGAACATGCAGTAAGCAAGTCATTTGAGGAGGTAAACTTGTGAAGAAAAGAATAATGGCATCGTTCATGACCCTTTGTATCCTGCTGTCCCTTTTGGCATCAACGGCATTAGCTGAAGAAACACCGAAGGCAGCGGGAGGAACTGATCTGGCCCCGTCGGCGCGCTCTGCGATCTTAATGGATGCAGACACGGGAACGGTCATTTATGAGAAAAACAGTCATGATCAGCTGCCTCCGGCGAGCATTACAAAAATTATGACCATGCTGCTTACGATCGAAGCGATCGACTCAGGCAAGCTGAAGCTGACGGACAAAGTAAGAGCGAGCGAATATGCAGCTTCGATGGGCGGTTCGCAGATCTTCCTGGAGCCTGGGGAAGAAATGACAGTTGATGATATGTTAAAAGGGATCGCGATGGCTTCGGGCAATGATGCCTCGGTAGCTATGGCTGAGAAGATCGCTGGCTCGGAAGAAGCCTTTGTACAGCTGATGAATGAGCGTGCGAAGGAGCTTGGCATGAAGGATACTCATTTTGCCAACTGTAACGGTCTGCCGGTCGATAATCATTATTCTTCCGCCCATGATATTGCCGTCATGAGCCGTGAACTGTTGAAACATTCCGGGATTACGAAGTACACCGGTGCATATCAGGATTACCTTCGCAAAGATACGGAAAAGCCATTCTGGCTGGTTAACACCAACAAGCTGGTTCGTTTTTATCAAGGGGCAGACGGTTTGAAAACAGGTTACACTTCCGAAGCGAAATTCTGCTTGTCTGCAACGGCGTCCAAAGATGGATTGCGTGTCGTTTCCGTGGTACTTGGTGAACCAAATACCAAAACACGGAACAGTGAGGTATCTTCGATGTTTGACTATGCGTTTAGCCAATATACGATGAAGGCGCTCTACAAGGCAGGGGATCTGCTGGGCAGTCTGAAGATCGAAAAAGGTGAAGTTGCCGAATTGCCTCTAAATGCCACGCAAAATTATAGTGTACTGATGCGCAAAGGAGCCAAATCCAACGACATCCGACATGAATTGTTGGTTGCCAAAGAATTGAAAGCTCCGATCAAGGCTGGGCAAAGTATAGGTAAACTTGTGGTTTACCAGGGCAATGATGTGATTAAGGAGTTCGATATTCAGGCTCCGCAGGATGTGAATAAGGCTGGCTGGTGGAAGCTGTTCAAGCGGACAACGTCCAACCTGTTTGACTAAACGGCGATTTCTGCGAGTTGCACGCATCCTTCGAACATATTTTGTAGTTAAATAGGGGTTTTCTTCTAGTTTTGTCGGGGGGCAGGAAAAGCCTTCGGAAGCGTAGAAATCCTTGTTCTAAGACAGGGAGGAGAGTGAGCAAACGTGAACTTGCATGTGGAAATGGAACACCATCGCGGGATTCTGATTGTACGATTATCCGGGGAGCTGGATCACCATACAGCTGACATGGTACGGATGCAGATGGATGAAGCCATCCAGCGGAGACAAAGCGAGCATCTCGTACTCAGCCTGAAAGATCTGCAATTTATGGACAGTTCGGGTCTGGGTGTCATTTTGGGAAGATACAAGCTCATTAAGAATAAAGGTGGCAAGATGGTGGTCTGTGACGTCAATTCGCCAGTGTACCGATTGCTGGAAATGTCGGGTCTGTTCAAGATTATGCCGATATACGAAAATGAGGGAACTGCTCTCTCAGGTCTGGAGGTCGTCTCATGAATGAAGGAACAGGGACAAATTTCATGAATCTGCAATTCGCGGCCAAGTCAGAGAATGAGTCGTTTGCACGGGTAACCGTTGCTGCGTTTATCTCCCAGCTTGATCCAACGATGGACGAGCTCAGTGACCTGAAGACGGTCATTTCGGAAGCCGTGACCAACAGCATCATCCACGGATACAACAACAACTCCGAAGGTGTTGTGTCTATCCAGGCCGAGATTCGGGAAGACATGATCACAATCATCGTGGAAGACCGCGGTGAAGGAATCGAAGATCTTGAACTCGCCAAGCAGCCGCTATATACGTCCAAACCCGAACTTGAGCGGTCGGGCATGGGCTTCACCATTATGGAAAACTTTATGGATGAATTCGAAGTCAGCAGTGAGCCCGGCAGAGGCACCTCCATCAAGATGAAAAAAAGGATTGAATCCAAGAAAGCATTGTATAATTAGGGGTTGGTGTTCTTATGGATGCTGAAGTGAAACCATCTTCACAGACCTATTTGGACGATGCCGAGGTCAAACGGCTGATTGCGCTCAGTCAGTCGGGTGACCATGTCTCACGGGATACGCTGGTGAACTGCAACATCAGACTCGTCTGGTCCGTCGTACAGCGTTTTATGAACAGGGGATATGATCCGGAAGATCTGTTCCAGATTGGTTGTATCGGTCTGCTCAAGTCAGTGGACAAATTCGATCTCAGTTATGACGTGAAGTTCTCAACCTACGCGGTACCGATGATCATCGGAGAAATCCAGCGATTCCTGCGGGATGACGGTACCCTGAAGGTCAGTCGTTCACTAAAAGAGATGGCGAATAAAGTCCGTAAAAAAAGGGACGAACTGTCTAAACATCTGGATCGTCTGCCAACGATTAAGGAAGTTGCCGCAGAGCTGGGGGTAACCCCGGAGGAAGTCGTATTTGCCCAGGAAGCGAACAAACCACCCACCTCCATTCATGAGACGGTATTCGAGAATGACGGTGATCCCATCACCTTAATGGATCAGATTGCCGACGAGTCTCAGGAACGTTGGTTTGACAAACTGGCCTTGAACGAAGCCATCGGTGGTCTCAGTGAGCGGGAGCGGTTAATCGTGTATCTTCGGTATTACCGGGATCAGACGCAGTCCGAGGTTGCCAGCAGGCTGGGAATATCTCAGGTACAGGTATCGCGTCTGGAGAAAAAAATACTGCAATCCATCCGCGACCAGATCGCACAGTGATTTTGTGGAGTGCAACAACAATATTGGCGCTTATGCACCAATATACGACAACTAACAACCTTCTATCGCGCATTATGGCGAAGAAGGTTATTTGTTGTTAATACGGGGAGATCCCGAACGATTGGACTGCATGACCAGCATCATGCCAAGAATACATGCCATACCAATCCATTGATAGAAGCCAAAAGGTTCATGGAGCCATATGACAGTTGTTCCAACAGCAGCAAGGGGCTCTGCGCTCCCGAGCAGGCTTGTTTCCTTGGGTGTAAGACTTTTGAGACTCGCAATATAAAACCAAAAAGCAATCATGGTCCCAAAAAGGATCGTAAATATCAAATAACCGTAGGTTTCCAGCGTGATGCTAGCAAAATTCATTTTCCAGGGTGGGTGAATAAAACTCATTCCCAAACCAGCGATGATCATAGCCCAGCCAACCACAACAAGTGAATCGAATTTTTTAATCAGTTGCACGGCATACAGCGTATAAAATGCAGCTGAAACCCCGGATAATATGCCCCACATCACTGCGAGCCAGGAGACAGATAACTGCGTGAGTGAGCCGTTCGTCAGTAGGAGAAAACACCCACCGAGAGCCAGAACGGCGCATGCAAGGTCATTGCGTGTAAGGACAGACTGCTTACGGAGTGCGATGTAAATCATGATCATGACAGGGGAAAGGTACTGCAGGAGTGTAGCTACCGCTGAATTACCGTGTTTAATGGATGCCATGTACGTATACTGGACGGTAAGCATGCCGACCAATCCAAAAATGATCAGCTGTCCAGCCGTTTTTTTATTTCTCCACACATCAAAAATCTGAAATCGTCCATTAGTAAACGATTGAATAACCAGTAATAGTAACCCAGCGATCAACAATCGTACAGTGACATACCAATTGACCTCAATTCCATCCAGTTGAAACAGTTTTTGAGATACCGTACCCCCAATGCCCCAACAGATGGCTCCGGTCAGAACGAGTACGATGCCTGAAATTTTGGATTTTGCAGAAGTTGTCATTCTTGTTCGCCTCACCTTAAATATAAGAATAGTGTTATATTAAGGAGAAATGAGGTACATTAATATCAATATGACACTTAAAAATATAACTATATTGAGATGAGGGCCATGCGGAAAATCGAATTTATCATTGATCAACAATTGAAAGAAATGACGCAACACCGTACCGATACATTATCTATAGCCTGTTATGAGACAACCATTGTTCAAAATGTTCACGGACATATTCCTCTCCACTGGCATGATGAATTGCAGTTTGTTACCGTTCTTCAGGGTACGGCGTTGTTCCATATCAACGATCAAAAGGTGATTTTGTCCAAAGGTGACGGGATTTTTATCAACAGTGGAATAATGCATATGGCCGAAGATCATGGTGTGAGCGAGAACTGCATTTATTTATGTCTGAATTTGTCCCCGCATGTTATCATGCCTTCGGATTTGTATATAAAGTACGTACATCCATATGTAACAGCAACTAATTTGCCTTTTCTGTATATCGAAAGAGCTAACGCTTGGGGAGAACAGATCCTGAGTGCCATTGCACGGATTAGAAAGGAGTTAGTGGAAAAAGTTCCTTTTTACGAAGTAAATGTTGCTTCTGCGGTGCTGAATATGTGGAAACTGCTGATTATGAACGGATATTCCCTGGAACATGATCCATCAGAGATGAGCAGAAACAAGCGAATGAAAGACATGTTGCAATGGATTAATCTCAACTATACCGATCCAATTAAGCTGGAAGATATTGCAAAGGCCGGACAGTTAAGTCGATCGGAGACATGCCGTTATTTCAAGCAAATCCTAAAAACCACACCCATGCAATATGTGATCGAGTACCGCATCCAAAGAAGCATTGAACTATTGCAACTCTCCGAGCGTAGCATCACCGAAATTGCCTATGAGGTCGGTTTTAACAGCACGAGTTATTACATTAACCAATTCCGCAAAACAATGAATTCAACCCCTTTACGATTTAGAAGGGAATTGAACAAAAGAGAAAAAGAACATAATTGTTGAGTTATTGTTCATGATCCGTGAGCCTATTTACAAATTCCAAAGAGTCGCCCATACGGCGACTTTTTTGATATGTAAAAATAATACTTCACACTTAGTTACGCCTCAAATCCCCAAATTTCTAAAATTAATATCCAGAAGCTACCTTCACAAGTCATTGAATTTTTAAGCAAAATAACCCTCATCTTTTAATTCCCTTCCTGCCTACTCCCCAGCATATTTATTTCAAACGTTTGGAAACGGGAGGACGATGGGTAGCGGAGGGATGGAATCGGTCAAAAGGAGCGGAGCGTGAGGGTTCATCTAAGGATACATAAGCAACGCAGGCGGCAGATTAGAACTGAAGAAGCGAAGCGTTCGCATTTGTCTCCAAATTTCTAACCCTTAGAAATCAATCAAAAGAATTTGGAGACAACAGCGATCAGAAGGTTGGTCTGCCGTCGGAGTGTCTGCGTGTATCCTCCCCCGAGCAACAGCGACCAATGACCGATCCATCCCGCAGCGTCAACTCACCCTTCCAACTTTTTTCCAACCCGTTTGTAATAAATTTGCACATTCTTCAAATACTAACCTAAATTACGCAGTAAAGGAGTGCTATGGATGTCCCAGACACCCACTCCAATGGTCTATATTCGTCTGCGCAGCCGTATTCGCATCCAGAGGGGCAGAGCAGTCAAGCTTGGAGACATTGCACATGTACTGACCTCTTCTGAAGACCAGGAGGGCAGGCTACTGGAGCTTGAACTGCTGCGCCCTGGACCGGAGGATGGCAATCTGATCCTCATTGATATATTGCAGATTATTCCCCGAATTCGGCACGTCTTGCCGGAGGTAAGTGTGGAACTGATGGGATCAGGTCATACGTTGGTTGAAGTTATCGCGGGAAATGGTCAACCTTCCAAGTCCCTGTTCATTCTGGTTTGGCTACTGCTGTTCTTTGGATCAGCCTTAACGATCATGAATTTTCATGCCGATGTGAACATGCAGGAAGTACAGATTCGAATTGTGGAGATGCTCACTGGGCATCGGGACGAACATCCCTATCTGTTCCAAGTGGCGTATTCCATTGGCATTGGATTTGGAATGGCAGTATTTTTTAATCATTTGTTCAAGAAAAAGTGGAATGAGGAACCTACCCCGCTGGAAGTGGAGATGTTCCTATACCAGCAAAATGTAGATAAATATGTGATGATTGAAGAAAGCGAACGGATGCACGAGCAGGAACGCAGGGAGATGAATGCGGATGAGCGTTCTTAATGGAGCAATCAGCATTGTATTGGGTATTGCAGGGGGAATTGCCGTAGGGAGCGGCGTAATTGCGCTCATTCTGGTGCTCGATATGATTCCCAGGTTGGCCCAACTTACGCAATCGTATGACAAGACTCACTGGTACGAAGGGGCGCTGATCGGTGGTTCACTGCTCGGGACGGTGGCGGATTTCTGGCACTGGAAAATGCATGGGGTGCTGCTGCTCAGTCCAATTGTTGGTTTGTTCTGTGGGGTGTTCATCGGTCTGCTGGCCGCAGCGCTCACTGAGGTGCTTAATGTACTGCCCGTACTAGCCAAACGATTGGGCATGAAACCTTATTTGTTTGGATTACTGCTCGCCATGATTTTGGGCAAAATGACAGGTTCCCTGTTTGATTTTTTCATATATCAGCGGTAACTCGTGGCCATAGGAGGATGGAAGATGGATGAACAAACAGAGCACACAGGCCAGGAAAATAGTGAAGGTATAACGGAAGAGATGTTACACAAGTCTGCTTATGAGATTCAGAAGGAAGAAGAGGAGAAAGCGTACAGTAAGAAAAAACAAAATGAGATGTCCGACAGCATTGAGGAATCCGTGCAATATTGGCAGGAAAACGATGATATCTCCCCACGCATGAGTGAGAATAGATATACACTGCAACAGGTACTGGGGCTCGGAGAATCGTTTGACGTGAATATGAGAGAAATGGTCCTGGGTGGCAAGCACGTTGGATTGCTGATGATCACCGGCTTCGCCAAGGATGAGATTTTGCTTGAAGTGTTGAAAAGACTCACCTATCTCACGCCGGATGACGTGTCCGGACATGCACTCAAATCTTATTTTGAATGTTACATTCCCCATATTCAGGTGGAAAAAGTCGAGAAGATGAGTGCGGTCATCAACAAGGTTCTTACCGGTATGAGTGCAATGTTCGTTGAAGGGGACCGCTCGGTCTTAATTATGGATACCCGGAGTTATCCGGTACGTTCACCCGAAGAACCTTCATTGGAAAGGGTAGTCCGGGGTTCCAGAGACGGCTTTACCGAAACACTCCTGACCAATGTAACCTTGGTCCGCCGTAGAATTCGCGACCCAGGACTGAAATTTGAGATCATGCAGGTGGGGCGGAGAACACAAACCGATGTCTGCGTGGTGTACATTGACGATATTGTGGATAAAGTGCAGGTGGATTCCGTTCGTGAAAAAATTCAGCGAGTTGATATTGATGGTATTCCCTCCGCCGATAAACAGCTGGAAGAAGCGATTATCAACAAGGGTTGGAATCCGTTTCCACTCGTCCGGTATTCCGAACGACCGGATGTTACAGCTTCCCATTTGCTGGAAGGACGTGTTGTCATTTTCGTAGACACTTCCCCCAGTGTGATGATTCTGCCTACGACCTTCTTCGACCTGTGTGAGCATGCGGAGGAGAATAGACAGACAGCCTTGATGGGGACGTATTTACGATGGGTGCGTTTTGCAGGGATTCTCATATCGTTGTTTTTGCTACCGCTATGGCTTCTCATGGTTATTGACCCTTCGATTAAACCGATGGGACTCGACTTCATTGGTCCACAGGAAAATGTAAAGCTTCCGTTAATTCTACAGTTTCTACTGATCGAACTGGGCGTCGATTTATTACGGATGGCAGCGGTTCATACGCCTACACCTCTGGCATCGGCCATGGGTTTGATCGCGGCAATTCTAGTCGGGGATATCGCCGTCAAAACAGGATATTTTGTAAATGAGGTTGTACTTTATATGGCGATCGCAGCCATCGGCATGTTTGCCACGCCGAGTTACGAGCTTGGACTTGCCAACAGGCTGGTCAGGTTGGTTCTGTTAATCGCTGTTGCGATATTCAAGGTTCCGGGATTGGTGGTGGGCAGTACATTGCTCATATTGGCGCTCACCATTCACCGGTCGTACAATTCTTCGTATCTCTGGCCTTTTATACCGTTTAATGCAAAGGCCCTGGGCAACTTTTTATTCCGGCTTCCGTTGCTGGAAAATAAAAAACGTCCATCATTCAACAAAACCCGTGACAACACCAAAATGTCTGATGATCCAGACGGTGAACTGCGAAAAAGTAAAAAACACAAATGATCTTCCGAAAAATCCATTCATCTCGCTGCCTAATTTGATATACTGGTGTAAAATCATTGGAATAGCAACTGTTCCAGTATATAAAAAAGTGAGGAATGCAGATTATGTATTTACATGGTACAAGTAAAATAAACGCGCAAGGGCATCTGGAGATTGGCGGAGTTGATGCAACAGATTTGAAAGAACAATTTGGAACTCCCCTGTACGTTGTGGACGAGCAATTGGTTCGCGAGCGTTGCAGAGAGTATATGGAAGCATTCCGTGCTTCCGGATTGGGCTTCCAGGTTGCTTACGCAAGTAAAGCATTCTGTGTAATGGCGATGTGTGCCCTTGCAGCTGAAGAAGGACTTTCCCTGGATGTTGTATCTGACGGTGAACTGTTTACTGCACTGCAAGCAGGATTCCCGGCTGAGCGCATTCACTTCCACGGTAACAACAAAACGCTGGAAGAGATCGAAATGGCTCTTGATGCGGAGATCGGATGCTTTGTTGTTGATAACTTCAATGAACTACATCTGTTGCAGGCTGTAGCAGCGGACAAAAATCGTAAAGTAAACATTTTGCTTCGTGTGACGCCTGGTGTTGAGGCACATACGCATGAATATATTTCTACAGGTCAAACGGATTCCAAATTTGGATTCGATATCGGTAATGGTACGGCATTTGAAGCGATTGACTTGGCTTCCAAGCAGTCTAACCTGGTATTGCTCGGTGTGCATTCCCACATCGGTTCCCAGATCTTCGAAGTTGAAGGCTTCCAGATGGCTGTTCAACGTGTTGCTGAATTTGCAGCAAGTGTATATGAGCGTCTTAATGTTGCTTTCAAAGTGGTTAACCTTGGTGGTGGATTCGGAATCCGTTATATCGATGGAGATACACCGCTTGAAGTTGCGCAATACGTGAAGGCTATTACAGACGCAGTTAAAAATCATTTTGCTCAAATCGGCTATGCCGTACCTGAGATCTGGGTTGAGCCAGGCCGCAGTATCGTGGGTGAAGCGGGAACAACGCTGTATACTGTTGGAACAAGCAAAGACATCCCAGGCGTGCGTAAATACGTTGCCGTTGATGGTGGTATGACCGATAACCCACGTCCTGCTTTGTATGAATCCAAGTACGAAGCTGTGCTTGCCAACCGTGCGAATGAGGCTGCTCAGGAAACGGTATCTGTTGCGGGTAAATGCTGCGAGAGTGGCGATATGTTGATCTGGGATCTGGACCTGCCAAAAGTGGAGAGCGGCGATCTGCTCGCTGTAGCTTGTACAGGTGCATATAACTACTCCATGGCGAGCAACTACAACCGTATTCGTCGTCCGGCTGTTGTGTTTGTCAAAGACGGTCAAGGAGATGTCGTAGTACGCCGTGAGACGTATCAAGATATCATCCAGAATGACCTGGTACCAGCGCGCATTGGCAAACAGCCAGTAACTCGCTAATTCGTCAAAAAATAATGCGTTTCTGCATTATTCAGGATATAGGGATTTTAAATTTGAAGCAGATGAAAAGGGAACTTCCTTTTTCGTCTGCTTTTTGTATATTCGGACTAAATTATGAAAAAAAGTTTCCGTTTTTTTTGCGATCCAGTCATTTTCGGTGTACACTAAGAAAAGTGCTGTAATGCTTGACCCAGGGTCATGCGTTCTGGCACCATTAACGATGGTCAATACGAAAGGAGTCATTTACATATGGCGAAACAAGCGAAAATTAAATTGGCAAACGGCGGAGAAGTTCTGATCGATCTGTTCGATCAAGAAGCTCCAAACACAGTAGCAAACTTTGAGAAACTGGCTAACTCCGGTTTCTACAATGGTCTTACATTCCACCGCGTTATCCCGGGCTTTGTAGCTCAAGGCGGATGCCCTAACGGTAGCGGTGCAGGTGGCCCAGGTTACACAATCAATTGTGAAATTAACCCGAACAAACATGAGCGCGGAACACTTGCTATGGCACATGCTGGCCGTAACACAGGTGGAAGCCAGTTCTACATCTGCTACCAACCGCAACCACATCTGGATGGACAACATACTGTATTTGGTAAAGTAACTAAAGGTATGGAGTTCGTGGACGCTTTAGAAGGTAAAGACAAAATGGAAACTGTTGAAGTTGTAGAAGCTTAATACCTTCACCTTAACTGGATCCAAACATGAAGTGCTTCTTTTATAGAAGCACTTTTTTTGTTTTTTTACATACTTGAAATCGATGATTAGAAAGGATGAATAAAACCTTGGATACGGTTACTCAGCTAAGCTTGTTAAAACAAATTTATAGTGAGCGCACGTTGTGGGATGAAGAACTGCAGGCATCGCGCCATGTCGTTCCGGATAGTCTATCCGTAAAGGATCGAGAAGCGCTTGAGGCAGCGGGGCATGAACCGAATCGATTTGTACGTTCCCAACATGATGAAACGATTACTGAGCTGAAAAAAGTTGCGAATCAATGGACGCTGAATGATGCAGCGCAGGCTTTTGTATCCTCTTTGTGGTCAGCACCCATGATCTGGCGCTCGTTGCTTACGGGCAAGCTTATTGCGAGCAGTATGCCAAGTCATGGACATACGCCATATCCATCTTCAAACACTTGTAAGATTTGCGGATTAAGTGTAGATCAAGCAACCGACACGACGCTGCAATGGTATTGGCGCATGACCAATGGAACCCCGTTGGACGGTGATCCTTTTGGATATGTGCTGGCACTTCGAGAGTTGGCGGCAGCGCAGGAGCTTCCAATACCCAATGATTACGACCGTTGGACATTCCGTGCGGTGTTAACGGTGCTGCGCGAATTACCTCCCAAAACACGCTACAGCAAGGCAGCAGTAGCGCTCAAGAAGGAACGTCTTTTGCCTACACAGAAGGAATATGCCTACCGTGATTTGCTTGAGACGTTAGCTTTGATTGGCATATTGGATACGCCGGAACATCCTGGAATGATCACGGAATTCACCACTTACATGCAACGTGACGCACGCCCCAATGTTCGGGTTGAGGTACAGGCGCCTCTGGCGTGGTGGGACTCATCTGTAGGAATCAATGAGAACAACCTGAACAAGATATTTCATGATTTTGATCTGAATAATATATCTCTTGCGGATAAGCCTGATGAGAGTCCAGCTGTAAAGGACACGATCTTAGGAGCATTGGAGAAGAAGAGAAGTGTTCGCGGAAAAGTACCAAAGGCATCTCCTGATGCAGGTACCGGGGAGGTACAGTCTGGAGATGTGTATGCTGTTCGGGTCCGGGAAGGTGTATGGGTGACAGTATACTGTCATGAAGTCAGAGACAAGCGTGTCATCGTTGAATATTTGGATGGTGTCTTTCCAGAGATGCCGGGAAAAGCAGATTTGCATGGAACGTTTCGACCGAGAGCGAATGGACGCTGGAAATGCTCGGCTATTGCGATTGATTCCACAAGTTGGGTCAGAAGGGTGGCAAGAGAGTTCCCGCTGCCAACTTCGCCCCTGCAAGAACCTGATCGCACTCCATTCCATAATGCCAAAGAATTAAAGCATATGGCGAGCTGGTGTTTTCCTGATATGTAGAATGCTGCGATGGATGTGAAATGTGCCTCCAAACAAAAACCGTACCTCCTTGAGAGGAAGCGGTTTTTTGTTGTTTCTTAGCTTATTAAAAGTTAGTATGTGACAAAAAGGAACAAAAAACAATTGATTTTTTGGCATTAAAGTGCTAACATCCAAGTAATAACGAAAGCAATCCTTCAGGGCAGGGTGCAATTCCCTACCGGCGGTGATGCAGGAAGTGTAAGGACACATGTCCAGCACTTGATGCAAAGTCCGTGACCTGTCTGCCAGTGGCAGATGGCTGATCTGGTGTAATTCCAGAACCGACAGTATAGTCTGGATGGGAGAAGGAGAGGTGCAGACCTAACAGGTTTGCATTCAGCAGGAGTATTGCTGTACAGTCACGATTTGTCATGTCTTGCACTGTGCAGGGAAGATCCGGTTACGCCGGACAGTTCCATACATATGCCACACGATAAAAGCTCTTTACCTGTAATTGATGTTCATTAAGGTATGTGTCTATTTTCACTTGCCCGAAATGAAGTTTTGGGCAAAGTGTTGGCGTGCTGTATCCATTTCACTCCTGCTGGTGACATTTGTCTCTCATCATCCCCATCGAACTGATTGTTCGACGGGGATTTTTTAATAAAAAAGACTTTAAACCGCGGGGTGAACGGATTTGGAAATGATCAATGATGAATTTTATATGGCACTGGCATTGGATATGGCGGAACGAGCACAAGGACAGACGGGGATTAATCCGGTCGTTGGATGTGTAGTTGTGAAAGAAGGTCGTATTGTAGGTCTGGGGAGCCATCTGAAACGTGGAACCGGTCATGCGGAGGTGCATGCTCTTAACATGGCAGGCAGCGATGCAGAAGGAAGTACGGTATACGTTACACTTGAGCCCTGTAGTCATTATGGCAAGACGCCACCTTGTAGTGAACGCCTGATTCATGAAAAGGTAAAACGTGTTGTCGTATGTTGTGAAGATCCAAATCCGCAAGTATCCGGCAGAGGCATCAGCATGCTTCGTCAACAAGGCATTGAAGTTGAAGTTGGCGTACTGCGTGAGCGTGGAAGACGCATGAATGAAAAATTCATTAAATTTATAACAACGGGTCTACCTTTTGTGACACTGAAAACGGCTACTACTTTGGATGGCAAAATTGCTACTCGCAGCGGAGACAGCAAGTGGATCTCCAACGAGCCCGCTCGTGAGATTGTGCATGCCCTTCGTCATCGTCACCAGGGAATTATGGTTGGCGTCGACACAGTGATTGCCGATAATCCGGAACTTACAACCCGTTTACAAGTGGAAGGCATTAGTCCGGTGCGCATTGTGGTGGATTCCAAGTTGCGTCTTCCCGTAGGTGCCAAAATGGTTAAGGATGGTCTTGCTCCAACATGGGTTCTGACCACAGACGAAGCCAGTCCTGAAGCTGCTGAACGTTTGGAAGCTTATGGTGTTGAGATTATACGCTGTGGTCCTGGACCACGTGTGGATCTGTTAAGCGGACTTAGCAAGTTGGGTGAGCGTGAGATTGGTTCGATTTTGCTTGAAGGTGGGGGCACTCTGAATGGAGCCATGCTGGAGGCACGGTTGGTCGATCGACTGCTCATGTTTATCGCACCGAAGATTGTAGGCGGTTATGATACACCTGGAAGCTTCCGCTTCGAAGGTGTGGAACGTATGAATCAGGCGATTCAATTGAATCAGTTGGAGATCGAAAAAGTTGGAGATAATATCAGCATTGGCGGTATTCCGGTGTGGCCTGAATAAATAAATGAATTTTAAAGAAACAAGTTAGACTCTTTATAAATTAAAGAAGGGAGGCGGCAGCATGTTTACCGGTTTGGTGGAAGAAGTCGGTCAGATCCGGCGTATTGGTCGGAAAGGCGAAGCGATGGTCCTGAATATCGGAGCTTCCGCCATCATGGACGATCTGAAAATTGGTGATAGTGTAGCAGTGAACGGCGTGTGCTTAACTGCGACAACGCTCGAAGGTGGAGGTTTTACCGCCGATGTAATGCCTGAAACCTATCGCCATACCAATCTCAGTCAGCTGCAATCTGGCAGTAAAGTTAATCTGGAGCGGGCCATGCAATCCGGCGGTCGTTTTGGCGGACATATCGTTCAGGGCCATGTCGATGGTACCGGAGTGATTGGCAGTATAACACGTGATCAGAATGCAATTGTGTTTGAGATCAAACCTGATGATCACCAGTTGTTCAAATATCTGATTCCCAAAGGATCGGTTACACTGGATGGCATTAGCTTGACCGTTGTCCATACGTCGGATACCGCATTCACGGTTTCCATAATCCCGCATACCATTGGTGAAACTGTACTAAATGTGAAAAAGACAGGGGATACCATTAATATCGAATGCGATATTTTGGGCAAATATGTGGATCATCTGCTCCAGTATGGGAGAGGACATCGGGAGACGGGTGCTGGCAAGCCGCACAGTATCAGTGAAGATTTTCTCGCCAATCACGGATTTGTATAAATAGAGAACAGAAATTAACTGGAGGTGGACCCATGTCAGAACAATCCATTCTGGACACAATAGAAGAAGCCATATATGATCTCATGCGTGGTAAACCCGTCATTGTTGTGGATGATGAAGATCGGGAGAATGAAGGCGATTTTATCGCTTTGGCCGAAAAGGCGACACCTGAAGTCATTAATTTCATGATTACTGAAGGTAGAGGTCTGGTCTGTGTTCCGATTACACAACAACGTGCGGACGAACTTAACCTGAAACCGATGGTTCAACAAAATACGGATTTCCATGGAACAGCCTTCACCGTCTCTGTGGACCACAAAGATACGACAACAGGTATCTCGGCACATGAACGCTCTATTACCGTGAAAGGTCTGATCGATCCTGAAGCGAAAGCTGGGGACTTCCGTAAGCCTGGTCACATGTTCCCGCTGATTGCAAAAGATGGCGGTGTACTTCGTCGTGCTGGGCATACAGAAGCGGCGGTAGATTTGGCCATTATGTGTGGTTCATATCCCGCAGGCGTGATCTGTGAAGTGATTAAGGAAGATGGCACAATGGCCAGACTTCCGGATCTGCAGGAGATTGCCCGCAAACATGATCTGAAGCTGATCAGTATTCAGGACATGATTCGTTACCGTAACGAAAAAGAGCAGCTGGTCCAACGTGAAGTGGCTGTACGTATGCCAACGGACTTTGGCGAGTTTCAAGCGGTGGCTTATACAAACGCTGTGGACAACAAGGAGCATGTGGCTTTGGTCAAAGGTGAAATAGATGGTTCCAAACCCGTACTTGTACGTGTGCACTCTGAATGTTTGACTGGTGATGTATTCCATTCCCATCGTTGTGACTGTGGTCCTCAGTTTGATGCGGCACTCAAACAGATTAACGAGGAAGGCAACGGCGTACTGCTCTATATGAGACAGGAAGGCCGGGGCATTGGGCTAATCAACAAACTCAAAGCCTATAAGCTGCAAGAGGAAGGTCTGGATACGGTGGATGCAAACCTGAAGCTGGGATTTGCTGCCGACTTGCGTGATTACGGGATTGGCGCTCAAATTCTGAAAGACCTTGGGGTTCGTCAGATCAGACTGCTTACTAACAATCCTCGTAAAATTAAAGGCCTTGAAGGATATGGACTTGAAGTTGTAGAGCGTGTTGCGATCCAGATGGAAGAGAACGAGGACAATACGGTTTATCTTCATACAAAGCAAGCAAAGCTGGGGCATATGCTCAAGTTTGATGATATCGAACAAAACGAACAGTAAATATATTTTATATGAATAACGTTCACCATGTAATTTATGGAAGAGATTAATTAGGATTTCCGTTACTTACATTACATTATACCGTTAGGGAGATGACTTGAATGCCACAATTTTTTGAAGGACATTTAGTATCAGAAGGATCCAGATATGGAGTTGTTGTTGGACGTTTCAACGAATTTATCACCAGTAAATTGCTTAGCGCAGCGCTTGATGCATTCAAACGTCACGGCGTGCAGGATGATGAAGTGGATGTAGCCTGGGTTCCAGGTGCGTTCGAAATCCCTCTGATTGCGCAGAAAATGGCGGAGAGCGGAAAGTATGATGCGGTGATTACCTTGGGAACTGTCATTCGTGGATCCACTACGCATTACGATTATGTGTGCAACGAGATGGCTAAAGGGGTAGCAGCAATTAACCTGAAAACTGGCGTGCCTACAATCTTTGGATTGGTTACGACAGAAAATATTGAACAAGCGATTGAACGTGCCGGAACCAAAGCGGGTAACAAAGGTTGGGATGCAGCTACGGCGGCAATTGAGATGGCAAACTTGACGAAACAGCTAAAATAGTGCTTATTTAATAGTAGTGCCCTGCTTTGCGCAGACGAACACGGGAAACCGGATTCGGACGGCTTAGCAGGGTTTTGTATTTTTCTGGCGGGAGGATTCGTCTAGTGACGGTAGTTACATACAAACTGGAGACTTTTGAAGGGCCTTTGGATCTGCTGCTTCATCTGATTGATAAGGCTGAAATTCATATCCAGGATATTCCCATCAGCGATATTACCGATCAATACATGGCGTATCTGCATTCGATGCAGGAACTGGAACTGGATATTACGAGTGAATTTCTGGTCATGGCAGCAACATTGCTGTCGATCAAGAGCAAACTTTTATTGCCCAAACCACCGGTCATTGAGGACTTCGAGGATTATGATTTTATGGAAGAAGAAGATTATGATCCACGTGCAGAGCTGATTGCACGTCTGATAGAATATCGCAAGTACAAGGGAATTGCGCGTCATCTTCATGAACGGGAGTGGGAACGTAGCCTTATATTTTCCAAAGAGCCCGAGGATCTGCGCCCCTATATGCCCGTAGAAGCCCAATCGAACCCGGTTGAGGGTTTACACACCTCTGACCTGATTGCAGCCTTTCAGAAGGCGCTACGTAAGGCTGAGAAGCGCACAACTGTAACCCGAATCAAACGGGATGAGATTTCGGTTAAGGACCGGATACGGGATGTCATCGGCGCTTTGGAAAGTATGGGGCCGGGAGGCAGACTGTTATTCTCCAAGTTGATGGACGAGCATATCTATCGCCATGAGATTGTTGTCACTTTTCTGGCGGTGCTGGAACTGATGAAGATGAAGCAGATTGTCTGTTATCAGGAACGGATGTTTGAGGATATCGTTATGGAGTGGAGAGGGGAAACAAAGAATCATGGATTTTCCGAAATTGAAATCGATTATTGAAGGCCTGCTGTTTTTGTCCGGAGAAGAAGGTCTGAGTATCAAACAAATCGCCGAGATCGTCGACCAGCGAGTGGAACTTGTAACGGACGCGATTGAGGAGATGATTCATGAATTCTCACAGCAGGGACGAGGTGTACAGATTCTCAAGATCGCTGGTGTAGTTCAGTTGGGAACCTTGCCTGACCACGCTGTATATTTCGAGAAACTGGCATACTCTCCCGCACGCACGTCCTTATCCCAGGCGGCTCTGGAGACGCTGGCCATTGTGGCGTATCGTCAGCCGATTACACGGGTAGAGATTGAGGAAATCCGCGGTGTAAAATCGGAGCGGGCCATTCATACGCTTGTGAATAAGGATTTGATTATTGAAGTGGGACGAGCCGAGGCGATCGGACGACCAATTCTGTACGGAACGACCAAGTCATTTCTGGATTATTTCGGACTGGCTTCAATTAAAGACCTTCCGGAACCAGGCTTGTTCGAAGATTCGGAAAACCTGGAGGAAGAGACACAACTGTTATTCAACAAATTGGATTTGCAACAACTGGAACCGGAAAGTGTTGATCCGACGGATGATGCGAGTCAATTTGACAACGAAGACGATAATACGGATTCTTCACTCTAATTTGCAAGCTCATACTAACCGACACCCATCAGTGGAGTCGGTTTTTTTGTGCATTGTTTTAGAAAAATGGTGAATAGAACAGTTTCCAAACAAATATCTAATGGGATTTTTAGGTCAGACGTGAATTTTTTCCTATTCAGAGTGTCATACTAGACGAGAAAAGAATTGAGGGCTTGGAGGTAAGGCCTGTGTGGATTTGGCTTGGAGGAATCGGTTTGTTGTTCGCATTGCTGATTGCCGCAGTCCTCATCTCAAATGTTCATGTACATTTTACATTCAGTAAACATAAAAGTGATGATTACGCCAATATTAATGTTCGTTTTCTCTATGGAATTGTGCGGATTAACTATGAGATCCCGAGTATTGTTTTCCGCAATATGAAGGAAGGTTTTCTGGTCAAGACCGAACAATCCATGAATCATTCGAGAGGCGAGGCCCAGGGAAGTGAGCGGGTCAACAAACGCAAAGTCAAGAAGTGGACTAAAGATGTGAAAATTATGCTTAGGGCAACGGACGCGCTCAAGCTGTGGCTTAAGCAAACACTCACGCGCGTACATATGACCCAACTGTCCTGGGCTACCCACATCGGCGTTGGTGATGCAGCATATACAGCGGTGCTGACGGGCTGGGTGTGGAGCATCAAGTCCATTATTATTGGTTTTCTCACCTATCAGATCCGCTTTGATGAAACACCCGTGCTTCAGGTTATGCCGGTATGGTCCGATGAAATGGAATTTAGAACGGAGCTCGATTTCAGAGCGAAAATTCGGATTACAGCTGTTCTGATCGCTGGAGTTACACTACTCACCCGTGTGCTTCAAGTCGAAGGCGGATGGCGGATGTGGTTCAAACTTCTTCAGGAACAGCACCGCAGGCATAAGGAGAAACAAAAGAATAAGCTTAGTGGGACAACAGTATAAAAACCCATCATAGTCGGTCTGTTTTTGGGAATGTAAGGTTGGGGTTTGGTGAGTGTATTTAAAATGCTTATTACATAAGTCCCTTCAAGTTTGGGGATGATATGGTTAGATCAAACCTAGCTTACATTGAAACTGGAGGGAATTTAAATGTCAGATCATCCAATTCAAGGCTTAATGGAAACCGCAATGGAAAATATCAAGGCCATGGTGGATGTCAATACAATTGTTGGCGATGCAGTTGAGACACCAGATGGTACCGTGATTCTGCCAATCAGTAAGGTGGGATTCGGATTTGCTGCCGGTGGTAGTGATTTTCACGTTAATGGAGAAAGTAGTGGCAAAAGTGGTGCTACGGGTACCTCTGCAGAACATGCGAGTTCAGCTAAAGTTGCTTCTCCGTTTGGTGGCGGTAGTGGCGGCGGTGTATCCATACGTCCTATTGCGTTCCTGGTGGTAGGTAAACAGGGGGTACACATTGTACCACTTGATAACTCCACACATCTGTTTGAGAAACTCATTGACTCCACCCCTTATGTTCTGGACCGAATTCAAGGCATGTTCCAACGGAATACAACACCAACGAATACTACAGGTGTACCGGTTACACCAGATCCATCAACGTATAGCTGAATCATTTCGTCATGATCCCTCCCGCATCCAAGCGTGAGGGATTTTTGCTGTTTTTGCCCTATGGGACATACTCCAAGTTGTCCGAACATAAGATAGTACAAGATTCCAAGTGACCCGGAGGAATGAATTGATGCGAAAAATAACGAAAGTTCTTGCATGCATGCTTATCCCTGTCTTTTTGCTGTCTTCATTAGGGGTTACTCAAGCCCAAGCAACAATTCAAGGTCCGTCTACACATGCGCAAAGTGCCGCTCTCATTGATGTCACATCAGGCCGGATCTTATACAGCAAAGATGGGGATAAGGAACTGCGAATTGCCAGTTTGACCAAAATCATGACGGCGATCGTAGCGATCGAACACAGCAAGCTGGATGAGAAAGTGAAAGTGTCTCCCACGGCGTTTGCCAAAGAAGGATCGTCTCTCTATCTGAAGTTAGGTGAAGAGATGACACTTGAGAACATGTTGTACGGACTAATGCTCCGTTCAGGCAATGACGCGGCCTCTGCAATAGCGGAACATGTCGGTGGATCGGAAGAAGGCTTTGTCCTGTTAATGAACAAAAAGGCGGAGCAAATCGGCCTGACGCATTCTCACTTTATGAACCCCCATGGACTGGATGCAGAAGGGCATTATTCCACAGCCAATGACTTGGCCAGATTAACGGCATATGCGTTGCACAATCCGGTGTTCAAACGCATCGTAGCCACGGAAGACAAATCTGCACCGAATCCCAATGAAAGCTGGGAATATTCCTGGCACAACAAAAATAAAATGCTGCGGATGTACGAAGGTGCAGATGGAGTGAAAACCGGCTATACAAAAAAAGCTTTCAGATGTTTGGTCAGCTCGGCTACACGTAATGGACAGCAGCTTGCTGCGGTAACGCTGAATGATGGCAACGATTGGAACGATCATGCTCGGATGCTTGATTTCGGGTTTGAATACTTCCCATTGGTAGAGATCGCCAAGCAAGAACAGCCTGTGCAAAATACAGATGTTGTTACAGGCCGGGGATTTTGGTATCCACTTGCTGAGAGTGAGAAAAGTTCATTGACCAAAAAGTTGATTCTGCACGAAAATCGCGCCCAGTCGGAAACGAAAGTCGAAGGCAAGGAACAATCGACAGATCCTTCGTTCGGATTGGCAGGTCGCATTGATATGCAGCTTGACGGCAAACTTGTTGGCTCAATTCCGGTGTATCGCAAAGGCAGTTATATTCCTCCTGAACCGAAGACAGAAGATGCAACGCTGGGTGGAATCGGTGATGTCTCTTCCTGGGCAGCTGCATGGCGTGCCGTGTTAAGCCACCTGATGTCTCCTTAGCTAAATCGTCATTGAAGGGAGGATATAATCCATGATTAATCTAATTTGGCTGCTCATGATTTTAATCGGTTTTGCTTTTGCAGCCGTCAACGGCAATATCGAAGTGGTCACGCAAGCCGCTTTTGATGGGGCGGCAACGGGAGTCACGGTCTGTTTTGGACTGATTAGTGTGCTTGTGTTCTGGATGGGTATGATGAAAATGGCTGAAGATGCGGGTCTACTGGCTCGTATTGCCAAGCTGCTCGGTCCGGTTGTGGGTTTCTTGTTCCCCGATGTGCCCAAAAATCATCCGGCGATGGGTTATATTCTCTCCAATATGAGTGCGAATTTGCTGGGGCTAGGAAATGCGGCTACCCCGATGGGAATCAAAGCTATGCAACAGCTGCAGGAGCTTAATCCGGATAAACAAACCGCTTCTCCTGCCATGTGCACCTTACTGGCTCTGAATACGGCTAGCATTACCATAATTCCGACAACGCTAATCGCCATCCGCTTAAACTATCATTCCGCCAATGCAACAGAGATTGTGGGAACAACATTGATGGCTACCATTATCGCTACACTTGCTGCTATAATCGCCGATCGCTGGTATCGGAACAGGGCTTTACACAAACCGCCGCGCATACAGAAAAATGGCAATCCCGGCATGAAAGGATGAGCACCTTTGTTAACCTTCATCAACTGGATCTCCGTCTGGGCCATCCCGGTTATTATCGCGTTTGTTCCATTATATGCGTTTACCAAAAAGGTCCCGGTTTATGAATCCTTTGTTGATGGGGCCAAGGATGGATTCTCTACTGCAATTAGTATTATTCCGCATCTCGTGGGCATGATGGTCGCAATCAGCGTATTTCGTGCCTCGGGTGCACTGGATTTTGTGATTAGCCTGTTCGCTCCGCTGGTGTCCTGGATGGGTGTTCCAGGCGAAGTGTTGCCGCTCGGAATACTGCGTCCTTTGACTGGGACAGGCTCCCTGGCGTTTACAACCGATCTGATCAAAACCCATGGTCCTGACTCCATGATTGGACGTATGGCATCTACAATTCAGGGGAGTACAGATACCACATTATATGTGCTGACTGTCTATTTTGGGGCTGTAGGCATAAGGAATGGCCGATATGCACTCAAAGTAGGGTTGTTTTCCGATGTCGTTGGTTTTATTGCTGCCCTCGCCATTTGTTTGCTCGTGTTTGGTTAAAAGATATCTCCTTTCCTTCCGATATATTAGATATGCTAGAATAATAGCGGAGGAGAGTGAGACATGCAGAAGAGTTGGAAACGAATGCTCCGTGTTGGAATGTCAGGCGTGCTTGCTATTGCAATGCTCGCGGGTTCAACGGGGCTGGCGGCGGCTCAATCCGTTCAGACAATACATTTTACAGGTTACTTCGACAAACAGCTGCGTGCACAAATGGCAGTTACGGCAGATTCTTTTCCAGTCGTGAATGTACGTTTGGTCAAGCAGGATGAACCCGATATGGTATATTATGATGTTGGTACCTCGATACTGATCTCGAAGGATGAAGTGCTCACGAATTACCATGTCGTTCAGAGTTTTGCTGAACTGTCTGATGGTGATGAAGGTACACTGACTGTTGCAAGTCCGGGTTCCCTTAGTAAGCCTGTAAAGGCAAAGATTATTAAGACAGATCCGGTCACAGACATGGCACTGCTAAAGTTGGACAAGGAAATAGACGCCCAACCGGTCACATTTGCAAATGCAAGGGATAACCAGGTTGTCTATACGATTGGATTCCCCAAAAATCCTGCTGGTGATCTTGTCATCCTGGATGAAGATTTTCCTTCAACCTTCAATACGATAGCCAAAAGCAGAGTGTTTAGTTCCCAAGCTTCGGACGTTCCAGGTAAAAAGGGAATCGGCAGTATTGTGAAATCCATGGCCCAAGGTAATTCAGGTGGCCCTGTTCTGGATCAGAACAACCGGGTCATTGGTATGATGACATTTGTGTACGGTGGACGTACCTATTATATTACTTCCAAAACATTGCAGACTTTCATTAAAGAGAGTACTAAACCTGCCAAAAAACAGGTTACAGTTGCCGGCAAAGTTTCAAGTTAAATGATTTGAGGAAAAGGCTTATCTTTACACCATCTGTGTTCAACAGGTCGTGTAAAGGCAGGCTTTTTTTGCGTTAATCTCAAAGGGGAAGGCAGCCTAAAATGCATATTCGTGTCGCCAGTTTACAAAATCCTTGGATTATCCTTGTGATTTCCCTGTTTGATGGGTATCATTAGTGTGAGGTGACATGACAAACATGGAAAGATTACAAAAAATTATCGCACAGGCAGGCATTGCATCCCGCCGCAAGAGCGAGGAACTAATCCTGTCCGGCAAAGTAGAAGTTAACGGGGAGGTCGTAACCGAACTGGGTACAAAAGCGAACCCCGAAGAGGATATGATTACGGTTAATGGAAAACCGATCCGCAGTGAGAAAAAAGTGTACTTGATGTTGAACAAGCCAAAAGGCGTAATTACAAGTGCATCTGACCCGGAAGGTCGAAAGATTGTATCCGACTACCTGAAAGGTGTCAAGGAACGTGTATATCCTGTGGGTCGTCTGGATTATGACACAGAGGGCTTATTGATCCTTACCAATGATGGAGAGTTTGCACATTTGCTAACGCATCCGAAGCATCACGTACCCAAAACGTATCATGCAACGGTTAAAGGTGTGCCGCATGGTACAGCTCTGGAGAAATTAAAGACAGGCATTATGCTGGATGACGGCATGACTGCTCCTGCAGAGGTAGAGTACAAAGATGTGGATACAGCCGCTAATGAGTCGGTCATTTCCATTACGATCTATGAAGGACGTAACCGTCAGGTTAGACGCATGTTTGAGGCGATCAACCATCCGGTAACCCGTCTGAAACGGATTTCGTTTGGTGGTATTTTGCTACAAAACCTGAAACGTGGTCTGACACGCAATCTGACCAAAGAAGAAGTCAACAACCTGATTACCCTCGCACAATCAGAACCAGCCAAAAAAATGAAAAAAAGGTAATGTGAGGACACACAATTTTCATAAAACCGCCGCAGTTTTGTGACGAAATTCGCTATAATTGTTCATAGGATGTTCACAGTTGTCTTAGACCAATAAGATGCGAATGCTACAGTCACATAAAAGGGGAGCAGCACATGGGGAAATCAAGAAGAACGGTGCAAATCGTCATTTTGTTATTGATCCTGGTGTTGGGCGGATATGCGATTACCACATCGGTATCCGGCTCGAATGGCAAGCCAAAGGAAGGGGACAAGTCTCCTTCTTTTGAACTGCTGGGCCTGGATGGTCAAGTTCATACGTCTGATGAGTACAAAGGAAAAGCGATGGTGATCAATTTCTGGGGCACATGGTGTGAACCTTGTGTTAAAGAAATGCCTGCACTTCAGGCACAAGCTGACAAATGGAAGGACCAGGGAGTACAATTTGTCGGAATTAATGTTGGAGAAGACCAGATGACCGTGGATAATTTTGTACGGCAGGTTGGCGTTACGTTTCCAATCATGCTTGATCGGGAGAAAAACTCGGTTCGTGATTTTGGGATCTCTCCGATGCCAACAACATTCTTTGTATCCGACACGGGCAAAATCTCTACCATTCATATCGGTCAACTTGATTTGGACACACTTGACGCTCAAATTTCGCAACTGGCGAAGCAGCCCTGACAGGAGGTCTATTCGTGTTCCAAAATACCAAATGTGAGTGCGGACACCAAAATCCGGTAGGCACTGTACTATGTGAGGCATGTGGGAAACCGCTGCTGGAGTCTGAAGCTAAATCGGATGAAGTGTTGGAAATGCGTTATGATGGCATGGCGCGCCGTTCACAGCGCAGTAATCCCAATATCATTGACCGCATATGGAACTTTTTTTCTTCCGTCAAAATTGCCGTCTATATGATTGTTTTTACGCTGGTGGGTTCTATGCTTGGTACAATCTATCCGCAAGAAAGTACATTCTTGAATATTGATCCTTCCGTGTATTACAAAGAAACATACGGTCAGTTGGGTCACATCTATTATCTGTTGGGTTTATCTCATACATACGAATCCTGGTGGTTTATTCTACTGCTGGTGCTGATTGGGGCATCATTGGTGATATGCAGTCTGGATCGCGTCCTACCGCTCTACAAAGCACTGAATAAACAGAGAATACGTAAACATACGCAATTTTTGACAAGACAGCGTCTGGTGTACCAAGGTACCATCGAAGAGGCACCAGAAGACTGGGTTAAGAAAGCGGTTACGCCGTTGAAAAAGAAAGGATACCGCGTGCACACCCAGGGAGATGCATTACTCGCCGAGAAACAGCGATTCAGTCGATGGGGCCCATATGTCATCCATATTGGACTCATTATATTTTTGCTGGCGGTGCTCGCACGAGGACTTCCTGGTCTGAATCTGGACGAGCACGTTGCTTTTCCTGAAGGGGAGATCAAAAAGATCCCGAATACGTCGATGTATCTGAAAAATGAACAGTTTAATGTTGAATTCTACAGTGAGGAAGAAGTACCTGAGCAATTCCGTAACCTGAATAAGACCGTTCCCAAACTGTTTGAAACAAAAGTTGTTTTGTATGAATGTACAGCAGATTGTTCGGATCTCTCGAAGAAACCTCAGTTAGCTGAGGTGGCCAGACATGATGTACGCGTGAATCATCCATTGAATTATAACGGTCTGAAAGCATATCAGTTTGATTATGATCTAACACCCACCATTCGTTCCGTAACGCCTGATCTGGTCAATACAAAGACGGGTGAAGTATATGGGCCAATTAAGATTGATATGGTAGATACCCAAAGAACATTTGAAGCTGGTCTTTATAAGCTCACGGTAAAAGAAAAGTTTATGGACTTTGGATTGGATGAGAATGGTCAGCCCAAATCAAAATCGCCTTCACCTAATGCACCTGCTTTTCTCTTTCTCATCAAGGGACCGGATCTGCCCGAAGAGGGGATACAATATCTGTACTTTGCAAAGCAGATTGATAAACAACGGTTTCAACAGGATGCGATTAACCAACAGCTGATTGGAGCTGAGATTCCTTTACAGCTGGAAGTAGACAGCATGGACAAGGTCGATATTATTCAGTCCGTAAGTTATCTCAATATAAGAGTGGATAAGGCAATGCCTTTTGTGTGGGTAGGAGCCGGTATTGTTATGTTGGGTCTCGTCATGGGTTTTTATTGGCATCATCGCCGCATCTGGATTCGTTTTGATGATAAACAGCTCACATTGGGTGGACATACCAACAAAAACTGGTTTGGCTTCAGGCGTGAAGTTGCGGCCGTCTTGAAACAGATGAATCTGGAAGTGGAAGAGAAGTCGTTGGATAACGGGGGGAATCAGGCATGAGATTATTGGATTTCAGCAGCGACGCATTTATCGTATCTTTCTTTCTCTATTGTGCTGCATTCTTGTTATATGCTGTTGCAGTCATGGGCAAAAAATGGAGTAATCGTGATCCTCTGGACCATATGAATCGCTGGGGTAAAAGAGCTTTTATCGCTTCGACTGTCGCTTTAGCGGCACATATCGTATTTTTTGTAACCCGATGGGCTGGCGCAGGTCATATCCCAGTTAGTAACATGTATGAGTTTATGTCTTTTCTGTCCATGATGATCATGGTTGCATTTATTGTTGTATATGCCATATACCGCAAGTCATTACTGGGTTTGTTTGCGTTACCACTTACCATTATTATTATGGCGTACGCCGCTGTATTTCCTCAGGAGGTACAACCATTAATCCCGGCACTTCAGTCCATCTGGCTGAAAATTCACGTGACGTTGGCCGCGCTTGGTGAAGCATTCTTCGCCGTGGGTTTTGCCGCAGGGTTCATGTATTTGCTCCGTACTGTTGATTTCAGTGGTAAAGACAAATCTTCAAGACGTCAACGAGGATGGGTTGAATTCACTCTGGTTACGATCGTTGTAGTCATCGGATTCATCGGAACGGTATTTGCCTTTCGTACAGCTGGTTACGAGGCGGTTTTTGTACAGAAAACGGTCAGCATTGACACAGAGGTACAGGAAAATAGTACAATAGAGAAAGTGATTTATCGCATGCCTCCGATTTTTGCACCATATAATAGCGAAGTGGAGAGCATGACACCGTTTCTTGGCATGGAAAAACCTTTACTTGAGACGCCTTCCTGGATGAACGGGGTAAATGCCGGGCGCAAGCTGAATACGGTGGTTTGGTCACTTATTGTAGGTCTGATCCTGTATGGAATTGTACGACTTCTTGTGCGCAGACCACTTGGACAAGCGTTACAACCAATGATGGATGGAATCGATGCCGATGATCTGGATGAGATAAGTTATCGCGCGATTGCGATTGGTTTTCCGATATTTACGCTGGGAGCATTAATTTTTGCCATGATCTGGGCTCAGATTGCCTGGAGTCGCTTTTGGGGTTGGGACCCCAAAGAGGTGTGGGCATTGATTACATGGCTATATTATAGTGTGTATCTGCATTTGCGTTTATCCAGAGGTTGGCAAGGTCAGAAGTCTGCATGGCTTGCAGTTCTTGGCTTCCTGGTCGTCATGTTTACGCTAGTTGGGGTGAATTTGATCATTGCTGGATTACATTCTTACGCTGGAGCGGACTAGGACAGACTCGTAACTCAAAGGTTGAGTTTAGAAGCGGGAACACAAACGTACCTTTTTATTGAAGGGTATTCAAATATTGTTCGCCAGATCGAACATAATAGAAGTGATGAGGAGTTATTGCAAAGGGGCTGGAGAGGCATGGCTGAACATGAGAATCGAATACTGGTCGTGGATGACGAAGAGAGAATCCGCAGGCTTTTGAAAATGTATCTTGAAAAAGAAGGTTATGAAATCGATGAAGCTGAGGATGGGGAAACTGCGCTGCGTAAAGCAACAGCAGGGGACTACGGGCTGATTTTGCTTGATGTGATGTTGCCGGGTATGGATGGAGTTGAAGTGTGTACCCGTCTTCGTCAGGTGAAATCAACGCCGGTTTTGATGCTCACTGCAAAAGGTGAAGAGATTAACCGGGTTCAAGGCTTCGAAGTTGGCGCTGATGATTATGTTGTAAAACCATTCAGCCCGCGTGAAGTAATTTATCGCGTCAAAGCGATTTTGCGTCGAGCTTCCGCGACAGCTTATCTCTCCAAGGAGAGCAATTCGAGTAACAACATCGTGTTCCCGCATCTGGTTATTGAGCATGATGCCCACCGGGTAACCGCTGGTGGCGAAGAGATTAGTCTTACACCAAAAGAATATGAATTGCTGCACTACCTGGCAACATCTCCCGACAAAGTTTTCTCCAGAGAAGAATTGCTCAAAGATGTATGGAATTACGAATTCTTTGGCGATCTTCGTACCGTGGATACGCACGTGAAGCGTCTTCGCGAGAAACTTAACAAGGTATCGCCTGAATCGGCGGCCATGATTACGACGGTGTGGGGTGTGGGTTATAAACTGGAAGTACCGAAGTAGTTTTAGTTTCTGGAGATCACTGGTCGGGAAGTTATGGATCACTATTATCTGCCTTGTGGGTTGTGTACTTATAGCGCTGGGTCTTTTTTTGCTGCCCTACATTGATACAAACTTTGCAGAATCCGAATCCAGAGATATTAAGCGGTTGTTCACCTATATCTGTATAATCGGATTCAGTTTAACCACTTTTTTTGCATTGTTTCTATTCACCAAGATAACGCAGCCCATGCAGCAATTGATTCAGGCAGCCAATGCGATTCGCAAAGGGAACTACGGAACACGTCTCTCCCTGGTAACGAGTGATGAGATTGGTGAACTTGCCAACACATTTAATCATATGGCTGCCCAACTGGAAGATAATATTCGAAACCTTAACCATGAGAAGGAACATTTGGCGAGTGTGCTTCGAAGCATGACCGATGCGGTGGTTACATTTGATGGTGAAGGCAAAGTTATTCTGACGAATCCGCCTGGAGAAAAGATCATGCAGGCTTGGTATGATCTGGATTGGGCAAAAATGGACGAAGGAAAAGATCCTGAACAGTCTGACAAGTCCTCACGTGATGTACCTGAGCCCCTTCTTCCTTTGTTCAGAATGGTGATGGAGCAAGGTGGGGATCAGAACTCCAATGTCCACGTACAGCAAGGTGTCTGGTCTGTTCAGATGGCACCGTTGTATGCTGATAGTGTTGTCAGAGGGGCTGTGGCTGTCTTGAGAGATGTAACAGAAGAAGTGCGTCTGGAGAAAATGCGGCGTGATTTCGTGGCTAACGTATCTCATGAGATACGAACTCCGCTATCCATGATGCAAGGTTACAGTGAAGCCCTTCTGGACGGCATGGCAACCTCACCGGAAGAGAGCGAAGAACTGATCCAGGTCATTCATGATGAGTCACTGCGGATGGGCAGACTGGTTAAAGACTTGCTTGACCTTGCGCGGATGGAAGCTGGACATACGGACATGGTGATGAAGGAAGTTGACCTTGGAGAACTACTTGAACGTGTATATCGGAAGTTCTCGGTGCGTTCAAAAGAACAGGGAATTCAACTGCACTTTGAATTTGAACAACCAACCATTGAACTTCAACAGGCAGATGAGGATCGACTTGAGCAAGTATTTACGAATTTGCTGGATAATGCGTTCAGACATACGCCTACAGGCAAAAATGTAATGATCTCAGCCGAGCGTGTCACTTATCTTCGTGCTCCATTTGTCAGAGTTTCTGTGAAGGATCAGGGTGTAGGTATCCCTTCATCCGACTTGCCATTTATTTTCGAACGATTCTACAAAGCAGACAAGGCTCGTGTTCGTGGAGAAAGTGTAGGCACGGGGCTTGGTTTAGCGATTGTAAAAAATATTGTTGATGCGCATCAAGGCATGATTACCGTCAATAGTGTACTTGGCGAAGGAACCGAGTTTATTTTGCAATTTCCTTTGGATTCATCGAAATAGCCTGATTTCATACAAAAAGTGCGGAAACACCCTCTTATGGAGGGTGTTTTTTTGTTGAAGAGTACCGTTTAATCTTGTTCAACGTGGAACATGAATCGTCTTTTTATTTTGACTAAAAGGAGTGTCCAAGATAATTTTCCTTCCTATGTGACATAAGCTTGAAAAGCAAGCAAGATAGAGGAGGATTGAGCTAAGCATGTCCGATGATCGAAAAAGGGTCAATATTAAAGCTTTTCTGGAAGGCAGATCTTTTAGAGCGGGCTCTCCCTTTATTCCCATAACCACAAGAGAACTGGAGCAGTTTGAATCCATTTTGAGTTCCCTCGCTGTGACTATTCCAGCTGCAATCAGTCAGCCAACTTCAGCCAATATACTGGCATTGCAGAATGGATTACGCCAGTTACTTACGTTTGTAAATCAATCGGGATTTCGTCCCGGGGTAAAAGCAGAATTACAAGCTGTATTGGAATTAACGATTGCAGGCTCAGAGATTATTCCTGTTCCTCTAATTAATCTCGCAGGTAACTTGCAAAATTTACTAGATGATTTGTTAAGTGTGACGTTACTTCTGGAATTGCCGCCTGCTGAAAAAGATAAACTTGTGGGATTAATCCGTTCGATATCGTTATCCCTAAGTCGGGCGACGACGACTTTTGGAAACGGAGGGATTACCGGACCGGCTGGCTCACAGGGAGTGCCAGGAGTTCCTGGCGTACCAGGTGTTCCAGGAGTTCCTGGGGTGAAAGGCCCTACGGGACCGGCAGGAGGAATTGGACCAATCGGCCCAATAGGTCCAGTAGGACCAGTTGGCCCACAGGGAGCACCAGGTCCGGCAGGGGCACCAGGTGTAGGTTTAAACAATATTACCGGATATGATCCTGCACTTGGACCGACATATGCTCAAGGTCAGGTAGTAAGCTACGAGGGTAGTCTTTATGTTGCCAACGTAAACGGTCCTCTGGGTACACCCGGAAGTTCTCCAGACTACACTCTTTTATTGTCGGGTGGAACGACTGGTGCAACGGGGGCAACCGGAGCTGGTTTAACGGGTGCTTTAGCATTTGATCCAGCGCTCGCCCCGGGTTATCCTGCAGGTCAGGTAGTTACTTATAACGGGAGCACCTATATTACAAGTGTAGCTGGTCCATTAGGAACACCCGGTACTTCATCGGATTACACATTAATTGCAGCAGCAGGGGCAACTGGAGCAACCGGGGTAGGCTTAACCGGAATAACATCTTTTGATCCAGCTCAGTCCCCGACATACCTAGCGGGTCAGGTCGTTACTTATAACGGCAGTACTTATATTACGAATGTTGTAAGTCCGGGAGGGGTGCCAGGAAGCTCACCGGATTACACACTGCTGGCGGCAGCAGGAGCGACGGGGGCAGGAACAACAGGGGCAACTGGAGCCACAGGTGTAGGGTTAAATGGCATTGTACCGTTCGATCCGGCATTAGCACCAACCTATCCAGCTGGACAGATCGTCACGTTTGGTGGCAGTACCTACATTACGAATGTTGCATCACCAACGGGTACACCAGGAGGTTCTCCAGATTATACATTGTTAGCAGGATCAGGAGTTACCGGTGCGACTGGAGCTATAGGCATCGGCCTTAATGGTACAGTTCCGTTTGACCCTGCAGTAGCTCCAACGTATCCAGCAGGTCAGGTCGTAACGTTTAATGGAAGTACGTATATAACGAATGTGGCTTCTCCTACGGGTACTCCAGGGACTTCGCCAGACTATACATTGCTTGCAGGTGCAGGACCCACAGGAGCCACGGGTGCATCAGGTGTAACGGGAGCAACCGGGGCAGGTTTAACAGGCATTTTGCCATTCGATCCAGCCGTAGCCCCAACGTATCCAGCCGGCCAGGTTGTAACGTTCAACGGCAGTACGTATATAACCAATGTAGCCTCACCAACGGGAACGCCGGGGACTTCACCAGATTACACGTTGATTGCTGGAGCAGGAGCAACAGGTGTGACTGGTGCAACCGGCGTTGGAGTAACAGGAAGTACCGGAGCATCAGGGGTAACGGGAGCGACAGGTGTAGGTTTGAGTGGTATCGTACCATTTGATCCAGCCGTAGCCCCAACGTATCCAGCCGGCCAGGTTGTAACGTTCAACGGCAGTACGTATATAACCAATGTAGCCTCACCAACGGGAACGCCGGGTACTTCACCAGATTACACATTGCTTGCGGGCGTGGGAGCCACGGGAGCGACAGGTACAACCGGAGTTGGAGTAACGGGAAGTACGGGTGCGACAGGTACACCTGGCGTAACAGGGGCAACGGGTGTAACTGGTGCGGGTTTAACAGGAGTTGTACCGTTTGATCCAGCGTTAGCCCCAACGTATCCAGTGGGTCAGGTAGTAACGTTTAGTGGCAGTACGTATATTGCGAATGTGGCCTCACCAACGGGAACACCAGGCACCTCACCAGACTACACATTAATTGCAGGTGTAGGAGCAACAGGTGCAACGGGTGTCGGGGTTACGGGTAATACTGGAGCCACGGGCGTAACGGGTGCAGGACTCACGGGAGTAGTACCATTCGATCCAGCCGTAGCTCCCACATATCCGGCAGGTCAAGTTGTTACCTTCAACGGCAGCACGTACATTGCAAATGTGGCATCGCCGACGGGAGCACCGGGCACCTCACCAGATTACACGCTGATTGCGGTAGCAGGAGCAACGGGAGTTACTGGAGCTACAGGAATCGGTTTGAATGGTGTCGCGCCATTTGATCCAGCGGTAGCCCCCACGTATCCGGCGGGTCAGGTTGTAACATTTAATGGAAGTACGTATATAACCAATGTGGCATCACCAACAGGAACACCGGGCACCTCGCCGGATTATACACTGCTTGCAGGGGCAGGTGCTACAGGGGCCACAGGGGCATCCGGTGTAACAGGAGCGACAGGTGTAGGTTTAAGTGGTATCGTACCATTTGATCCAGCGGTAGCCCCAACGTACCCGGCGGGTCAAGTCGTAACGTTTAACGGTAGTACGTATATAGCCAATGTAGCGTCACCAACGGGTACACCAGGCACGTCACCAGATTACACGCTAATTGCAGGTGCAGGCGCAACAGGTGTAACGGGAGCAACTGGACTTGGAGTGACAGGAAGCACAGGAGCGACGGGTGTCACGGGTGCAGGACTCACGGGAGTAGTACCATTCGATCCAGCTGTAGCCCCAACGTATCCAGCGGGTCAAGTCGTGACGTTCAACGGCAGTACGTATATTGCAAATATCACATCACCAACGGGAACGCCGGGGACCTCACCAGATTACACGTTAATCGCAGGAGCAGGAGCGACGGGCGTCACGGGAGCCACCGGAGTCGGCGTAACCGGAAGTACAGGATCAACAGGTGCAACTGGTGAAACGGGAGCGACGGGTCTCGCAGGTTTGACCGGTGTGACTGGAGTTACAGGAGCCACTGGAGTTGGCGTAACCGGAAGTACGGGATTAACAGGTGGAACTGGTGCCACTGGTGAAACGGGAGCGACGGGTCTCGCAGGTTTGACTGGTGCGACTGGAGTTACAGGAGCCACCGGAGTCGGTGTAACTGGAAATACGGGATTAACAGGTGCAACTGGGGAAACGGGAGCGACGGGTCTCGCAGGTTTGACCGGTGTGACTGGAGTTACAGGAGCGACCGGAGTCGGTGTAACTGGAAATACGGGTTTAACAGGTGCCACTGGTGAAACGGGAGCGACGGGTCTCGCAGGTTTGACGGGTGTGACTGGAGTTACAGGAGCCACCGGAGTTGGCGTAACCGGAAGTACAGGATCAACAGGTGCCACTGGTGAAACAGGAGCGACGGGTCTCGCAGGTTTGACCGGTGTGACTGGAGTTACAGGAGCGACCGGAGTTGGCGTGACCGGAAGTACGGGATCAACAGGTGCCACTGGTGAAACGGGAGCGACGGGTCTCGCAGGTTTGACGGGTGTGACTGGAGTTACAGGAGCCACCGGAGTTGGCGTAACCGGAAGTACAGGATCAACAGGTGCCACTGGTGAAACGGGAGCGACGGGTCTTGCAGGTTTGACCGGTGTGACTGGAGTTACAGGAGCCACCGGAGTCGGTGTAACTGGAAATACGGGATTAACAGGTGGAACTGGTGCCACTGGTGAAACGGGAGCGACGGGTCTCGCAGGTTTGACCGGTGCGACTGGGACTACAGGAGCCACCGGAGTTGGTGTAACCGGAAGCACAGGATTAACAGGTGGAACTGGTGCCACTGGTGAAACGGGAGCGACGGGTCTCGCAGGTTTGACCGGTGCGACTGGAGTTACAGGAGCCACCGGAGTCGGCGTAACGGGAAGTACCGGAGCGACTGGCGCGACTGGGGAAACCGGAGCCACAGGAACTTCTGTCACAACGGCTTCATCCTACGCAGAAAATACGAATGGCACCATTCTTGTTATTTTGGGCGGAACGGTTGTTGCTCTTCCTGCGAATCAGAATATTGGAACCGGAATTACGGTAAATGGAGCGAATGATACCTTCACTCTTGCTACAGCAGGCAGATACTATATCAGTTACAAAATTAATTTGACAGCAGCACTCGCCGTACAATCACGGATATTGCTTAATGGGGCTGTAGTACCGGCGAGTGTAATCTCACCAGTGCTCTCTCTAAGCCAGTTGTCAACCGACTTTATTATCACTGCCACAGCGGGTTCGACCATTCAGCTTCAATTATTCGGTCTAATAGCCACAGCTGTTCTATCGCCGCCAGGTGCGACACTCAATATTATTCGCTTAAGCTAATCACGAAAAAAAAGAGACGGACCCTTTGGGGCTCGTCTCTTTGATCTTACTGAATGATAAGGAACTATTCCAGAACAATTTCAACAGCAGTATTGATTTCAGGCAGCGCAGCAAGCTGCACAAGCACATCTTTTGGAACAGCTTTATCTACGGTCAAAATCATGATGGCTGCACCACCAATAATTTTACGTCCAACCTGCATGGATGCGATGTTGACATCGTTTTGTCCAAGCAGGGTTCCTACACGTCCGATAATACCTGGTTTATCGTTGTGGGAGATCAAAATTTGATGACTTTCCGGTGCGATATCTACCGGGAATTTGTCCAGACGAACAATACGCTCTCCATAACCTGCAAGCAATGTACCTGCTACACGACGTTCTTCAGCATCCTGAGTTGTAACCAATGTTACGGTAATCAGGTTAGTAAATCCTTTAGTTGCTGAGGTCTGGCTTACAACCACATTCAGATCACGGATTTTGGCCAGATGCATGGAGTTAACGATGTTGGCTTCCCCACCCAAATGTCTGGCGAGAATCCCTTTCACAATGTAACGTGTGAGAGGAGAAGTATCTACTTCAGAAAGTTCACCAGCATAGTCGATCCGAATCTCCTGCACTGCATTTTGTGTAATCTGTGCTGCAAAACTACCCAACGTTTCACCGAGTTTGAAATACGGCTGCAATTTGTTCATAACGGTTGGTGCAACAGCCGGCATGTTAACTGCGTTTTTAAACGGTTCGTTACGCAAAATGTGAAGTACCTGTTCCGACACATCGATAGCCACGTTCTCTTGTGCTTCTACTGTGGACGCACCAAGGTGAGGCGTAACGATAATGCTTGGGTGATTCAGGAACGGGTGATCAGCGGCTGGCGGCTCGCTTTCGAATACGTCAAATGCTGCACCAGCAACAATACCTTGATCAATGGCTTCGACAAGTGCCATCTCGTCAACTACACCACCACGAGCACAGTTGATGATACGCATGCCTTTTTTCATCACTTCGAATTGTGGACGTGAAATCATATGCCGTGTTTCCGGTGTTAATGGCGTGTGAACGGTCATGAAGTCCGCATTGCGAATAATATCATCTACACTAGCCAGCTTCACTTGCAGCTTCTCGGCACGCTCCTCCGTGAGGAACGGGTCGTAAGCAAGAATGTCCATTCCGAATGCTTTGGCGCGCTTGGCAACTTCACTACCGATCCGTCCCATACCCAGTACACCGAGCGTTTTATTTCTTAATTCCACACCCAGGAAGGTTTTACGATCCCACGTACCTTGAATAGTCTTGGCATATGCCTGAGGAATGTGTCGTGCCAATGCCATCATCATGGCAAATGTGTGCTCACAAGTTGTGATGGTATTGCCATCAGGTGCATTAATAACGATGATACCGCGCTGAGTAGCAGCTTCCAGATCAATGTTATCTACACCAACACCTGCACGTCCGATCACCTTAAGGTTGGTACCAGCCGTCATAATACGATCTGTAACACGAGTCTGGCTACGAACCAAGAGGGCATCATAATCACCAATAATGGCAACAAGTTCATCTTCACTAAGACCGGTTTTCTTCTCAACAACAACATCATTTGCATCCACCAGTTGCTGGATCCCCAGATCACTGATTGGGTCCGACACTAACACTTTGTACATGGTTTCTTCCTCCTTAGGTATGTGTATCTATATCGTCAAGGTTTGACCTCAGCGAAGAGGTATTCCTTAAAACCAGATTGATTCTTCCGCCCAACAACGCGGTGTCGCAACAGAGGGGGGAGGTGAAGCAAATAGAGTGATCCCACAGATATCCTTTAAATAAATCAAAAAACTCTCAATCCACATACTGCTTGCGCAATAAGGGACGAGAGTTGTCGTGGTACCACCCTAATTCACCGCCGTTTCGCAACGACAGTCTTAGCGGTCAATGAAGACCGAAGAGGATAACGGGTCTAAACCGATTGCACCTACTCCAATTTCAATGCAATAACTCAGGAGCGCTCAAGACCATTTGCCTGCCACCGATTCACACCTACCATCGGCTCTCTGTAAGACGAAGCAACATCTTTTTTCCATCATCGTGTTTAACGTGACTAATTTTTTCATAATGTATCATGGCTGACATGAGCATGTCAATAGGCTTAAATGTTTTAAATTGTTTTGCAGATGTCTTTAGATTCACACATAAACAGAGTCACCATAAGTAATACAGTAGTTAATATACCTACCACAAGAAGATGGAAAGTAAGCTGTTTGGTGAACTGGATTTTACTGCTTTAATGAAGTAATGGCACGGACGTATAACCAGGACTTGGGGCAGGTCTTGAACCTAATTGGTTTTTTGGCTATCATTTAGTATACTATCCGATTGGACAACGTAATTGTTATCCATCAAATTTAACTCAAGAGGACAGACGCATCCGATGAAAAAATTCAAGTTTCCCAAGTTCAAGATTCAAAAGGCTGAGCCACAGCAGCTTACCGAGCGTTTGCTTTTAATCAATCTATACTTTACACAAGGTCTGACACTGATTATCGGAGTTGTGTGGATCTTATTGCAGAAACGAAACTTGTTAGATGTACTCGCATGGCCTGACAATTACCAATTTATATGGTGGGGTCTTGGTCTTGCAGGCATTATGCTTGTTATGGACTTGGTACTGTCGTATGTTATACCTCAGGAAAGCATGGATGACGGTGGAATTAACGAGATGCTGTTTCGTGGGCGTCCGATCTGGCACATTGTATGTATAGCAGCCATTGTTGCTGTGTGTGAGGAATTATTATTCCGTGGAGCCATCCAACATGCCATCGGTCCTTACTGGACAAGTATTTTATTTGCAGTTATCCATATTCGTTATTTGCGTCACTGGATTCCAACAGGCTGGGTGTTTGTCTCAAGTTATGGATTGGGTTGGATTTACTTGCAATCCGGCACATTATGGGCGCCTATATTATGTCACTTTATTATTGATTTGGTGTCCGGATTAGCGATACGTTTTCGGAGGGGATCATGAATCAGCCATTAAGTAGAATGAAGACATATGGCAGTCAGCGCCATCGTCAATCGGATAAAAAAGAGAAATCCGAGCGTCAGGTGGCTTCTCAAGTAAGCATCGTTGCTGAAACGGCAGCAGCTGCTGAGGTTGACGGAATCACACCAATTACTTCCGTTTCTTTACCTAGATCACAGCGCAAGCCTTATACAGAAAAACTGGAAAGTCCAGTACTTCCTCAAAGGGCACCATCACGCTCCAAAAAAACGCCAACATCAACGGAAGAGTCGATCCCCGAAGCGGGTTCGCTTCCTACACGAACAGAATTGCATCCTTCACGTCGGTTAAAATTGAGCAAGAGGTTTGTCAATTCACTCATTTTTATTTTTGTCATGTTAACGATTAGTCTGGTTTGGTGGGGGGTTGAAGGGGCACCCGCTCTGAATACGTTCCTTCCCTTACCGTGGTAATGCTTTTAATCGCAGGTTTAATCATTTTGATGGGAGTTTTACTACTTTTTCATATGTGGCGTGAAGCCCACGTTCATCAAATGATTGAAGAAGAAGTTGAAGTGCCTCATCTGCCAACATCCTTTGACGGGGCTAAGATTTTGTATGTATCCGACACTCACAAGCGCAAGCTGAAGCAGAAGGATCTGGAAAACGTTAAAAAAAAGGTGGACTGGGTTCTCATCGGCGGGGATGTTGCGGAAAAAGGAATCTCATGGTCTTTAGTTAGACATAACATGAAAATTTTATCGAACATTGCTCCTTCATTTACGGTGTATGGCAACCATGACAAGAGGGCTGGTACCGCTCAACTTGCGCGAATCCTTCGGGAATCGGACGTTAAGCTCCTGCAGGATAATGTGGAATATCTGCAAAGAGGCAACGACAGATTGAGCCTGATCGGCATAGACTATCGTTCCAAACAGGGCGATGTATTACTACAACAGATCGGTAACCGTTTTTGCAAAATTGCTATCGTTCATGATCCTTTGCAGGCCCTTCGCTTGGAGGAAAATGCAGATCTTATTTTAAGCGGTCATACACATGGCGGACAATTGGTTTTACCATTTTTCGGACCTGTGTTCCTGAGCAAAGTGTATCGTCCCGTATCGAATGGTTGGTACTCCCTGAAGCGAAGTCCGGAGGACGTTCACCAAGAAGGCAAAATGCTTGTTAGCAGAGGATACGGTACAAATCATCTTCCTCTCCGACTAGGTTGTCCTGCGGAGATGCATATCATCACGTTAAGAGTGCCCGCGGAAAAAGCACTCACAGAGAAACAGCCTTGATCCATTGGATCAAGGCTGTTTTATTTTAATGCGCAAAATTTCAATTTAACGAGCTTCCAATTCAATTGCACGCGGATCAACAAAGGAATAACCTTTCTTTTCGAGCTTGGTCAGCAACTCATCCAATGCTTCAACCGTCCATGGCAACTCGTGCATCAAAATATTGCTTCCGGGATTTAACTGGTCCAGTACATTTTGAATGACTTTTTCCGGTTTGTCTTTGGTACTTTTATCCCAATCGAGCGAACCATTAGACCAAGTCATATATAACATGCCATTTTTCTTCACAGCAGCCTTCAGTGCATCATTTCCCGACCCAAAAGGTGGACGGAAGAATTGCGGTTCCTCACCAATGGTATCCTTCACTATTTTTTGGACATCTGTAACCTGTTTTGCCGCCTCAGCGTTGGACATTTTTTTGAGATCCTCATGATCCCAGGCATGATTGCCTACAATCTGACCCCGTTCATGTATGAGTTTGAGCAATTCCGGATGGCTTTTTACCCGATATCCATTGACGAAAAATATCGCTTTAGCCTTATGGTTATCTAAAGTGTCGATCAGTGAAGTAATCATTTTTTCTTCTTTGGGTCCATCATCAAAAGTTAACAAGACCACTTTGTTTGGGCTCGCTTCATCGTTTGGTTTAATATAATAATTTTCATTCATATGATACGTCTTTTCCACTTTCTCTTCTGTAGAAACCTTCTCCGAAGATTCAGGTTCTTCTTCTGTCGCAGTTGAATCTTCCGTTGAAGGCTCGGGCACATCAGTTCCGGGTTCTGCTGTTTCAGTTGGGTTAGAGTTACCTTGCTCTTCTTGACTCGTGGTAGTCGATTCGCCCGCTGGTGCGGAATTTTCAGATGTTTTTTCTTCTGTTGTCCCACAAGCTGACAGCAGTAAACTTGCAGCAATTATCAATGCGGCGGTATGTCTGAACATGATTTCAACTCGCTTTCCTGTATTTATACGGAATGAGATCGCTCACTACCGCAAACACTAAATATGATTTTAACACTTGAAGGAGGTTGGTGTAATGAAGACGTCATCCTTTTTTTGGGGCATTGTCATTGGTGTTGCAGCCAGTTCATGGCTGTCCAAAGGCAAATTGCCCATGATGTCATCGGGTTCATCAAGAAATATGATGGATCAGGCAAAACATAAGATGATGGAAATGACTTTCCCGGGTATGGACGGGTTCACAAGTAAGCAAAATCAACATGGTGAATCCCACAAAAATCCGGCAGCAAAGACCGCAAGAGCAATCACACCGCAGGAAAAAGAAGCGAATATGAGCATGCTCAAAGATTTTATTCGCACCAATCCGGATGTAAAGCATGAAGTTGAGCAAATTTTAAGTCAAACAAACACAACAGTACCGGGTTTATAAACCAAAACCACCAATTAGAATCATCCACAGTCTAGATTGGCTGTGGAATGATTCTTTTTTTGTCGATTTTACTTCGTGCATTTAGAGGTATAAAATGATAACATAACTACATAGATTTATTTTCAGCACATATTGTTTTGTGCTTCATAATCTGTTATAAGACTTGCTTATAAAGGGGAGATCCTGTATGAAAATAGAACGACTAAGTCACGATAAGATACGGATTTTCCTGACCTTTGACGATCTGAGCGAGCGCGGAATACAAAAAGAAGATATGTGGCAGGAAATACCTAAGGTTCATGAACTGTTCACTGAAATGATGGATCAGGCCTATTCCGAACTTGGATTTGATGCCACAGGTCCACTCGCTGTCGAAGTATTCGCACTTCCCGCTCAAGGGATGGTTGTCATTGTCACACGTGGAAAATATGATCCGCAACAATATGGTTCAGGTCATGAAGATGATCTTCCTGAAGAAGTATATGAAATGGAAGTTACACTCGAGCAAAGCGATTCCATCGTTTATGCATTCAAGGACTTTGAAGTGCTCATTGAAGCTGCACATATGTTGCGTCAGCATGTTACGGATGCTGGGAGACTTTATTCTTATAAAGACAAGTGGTTCTTGCATTTTGAGCCAGATGAGGTAGATTCCACCAAACATGCGGCATTGATTGCTTTGCTTGCTGAATTTGGCGAAGGTTCCTCAGTTACTCCAGCAGTTATGGAAGAGTATGGTAAGGTTGTTATTCCTGCACAAGCGATTGATGTTATCTGCACCCACTTCAAACGCCAGGATTAATCTCTAGTTGTAATCGCGTCTTTAGTCAGAGGAGGGAATTTCGGTGCTTTTGTTTTCGGTCTTAGCGGCAGCAGTTGCTCCGGGTCTCGCCTTGTTAACATACTTTTACCTGAAAGACCGTTATGATTATGAGCCACTTCATATGGTATTGCGGGTTTTCCTCATGGGGATTCTGATGGTACTGCCTGTGATGATTATTCAGCGTGGCATGATGATGTGGCTCGGGGATAATCCTTATCTTGAGGCCATTATGATCTCAGGTGGTGTGGAGGAATTCATTAAATGGTTCGTACTTTATCATATCATCTATAATCACACCGAATTTGATGAGCCGTATGACGGGATCTTATATGCAGTCGCTGTTTCACTTGGATTTGCCACTGTTGAGAATGTGTTGTATGCCTTTGCGGGGAATGCATCCGTCTCAGCCATGTTCCTTCGGGCATTGCTCCCTGTTTCAGGGCACGCTATGTTCGCAGTAATCATGGGTTATTACATGGGTAAAGCCAAGTTTATCGGTGGTAAGAAAAAGCGGTGGTATCTGGTTCTTTCTCTGGTGTTACCTTTTTTCTGGCATGCATTGTACGATGTTATCATGAACACCATGGTGAATCATTGGTTGTGGTTTATAGCGCCGCTAATGGCGGGCCTGTGGTATGGGGCAATGGGTAAAATTACACGAGCTAATAACCGTTCTCCTTTTCGTTTTGTGAAGCGGGAGGAAGAGGTTAAATTATAAAAATACGGACACACTGGTGGACATAAAGCGCATATTGCGCCTATGGCTCCGGTGTGTTTTTATTTTTACGGATAAACTCCCGGGGAATGACCAACAGAAACGGAGATCGTTGTGATGAGAATTAAAATTAAAATCAGATGCAAACAATGCGGTGAACGATTTACATTACGAGGCAAGAAAGAGCGGGGCCGGATTGAGACGGGATTCAAGCAGTGCCTCTGTGATAACAGAGACCAGTTCGAAATTGAAGAAGAGGGCATGGCAACTGGGATTCAGCTGAATTAAAATAAGGACCCAAACGGTACTTTAGCAACCTGCTTGTGTAAGGACTGGAAATCGCATGCATAAGAGATCTTTCTTCGATCCACAATAGAGGTAGTGGTTTAGAAGAAAGGAGACTCTACCGATGTATAAACGATTAAGTTCAGTTATGTTTCCGATATTTGCGGTTCTGCTGGTCGGTGCGCTCGTGTGGGGCTATCAGGAGAATCAGGAGAAGAATGCAATTCTGATCAAGGCAGAGAATCAATATCAGCGTGCCTTTCACGATTTATCTTTTCATATGGACAAATTGCATTCGGAGATTGGAAACACCTTGGCGGTTCACTCTACATCACAGGGGATGCATCGCAAAGGTCTGATGAATGTATGGCGACTCACCAGTGAAGCGCAGAATGAGATCAACCAACTGCCACTTACCATGCTGCCATTTAACGAGACAGAGGAGTTTCTCTCGCGTATTTCCAACTTTGCCTATCGGGCGTCGATGCGTGACTTGACAAACGAACCGCTAAGTGAGAAGGAAATGGGCAACCTGAAAAAGCTGTATCAGAATTCATCCGAGATTACCAAGAATCTGCAGGATGTGCAGCAGAAAGTCCTGACGGACCGATTGCGCTGGATGGATGCAGAGACTGCCATGGCAACGCAAGAGCAAACCATGGACAACACGATCGTTGATGGTTTTCGTACTGTGAACAAAAAGGTGCAGGAATACCCGGAGCTTGATTGGGGTCCTTCGGTATCCAATATCTATGCCAAACGATCAGTCAAGAAACTGGGCGGTTTGCCGGTGACCAAAGAACAGATCCAGAGCAAGGCTGCAAAATTTTCTAATGCGGATAGTAGCAAAATCCAAGTGCAGGAGAACGGCAAAGGAACAGACTGGGAGTCCTACACTGCCACGATTGATCATGCCAACAATGGCAAACTGATGATGGATTTCACCCGTAATGGCGGAATGCTGATCTCTTACAGTGATACGCGTCCAATCGGAACCAAAAAAGTGTCTCGTCAGAATGCCATGGCTAAAGCAGATCATTTTCTAATGAACAAAGGTTATAAGGATATGAAGGCCGTAAACTATGATGAATATGGTAATCTGGGTAACCTTACTTATGTACGTAAGCAAGGAGACACTTTGATCTATCCTGAGAAAATGTCAGTTCGTGTAGGTTTGGATACAGGTGAAGTAACCGGCTTCCAGGCGAGTGACTTTGTCTACGAACATAATGACAAGCGCAAAATTCCGAAAGCAACTCTTACGGAGCAACAGGCGCGGAAAAAGCTTAACTCGGAGTTCGAAGAAAATTATGTTCGCAAATCCTTGATTGAGAATGATTACAGCAAAGAAGTATTGTGTTATGAATTCGGAGGGAAAATTAACGGTTCTCGTTACCGGATATACATTAATGCAAATACAGGAATGGAAGAAGCGGTTGAAGAGATCAAACCGGTCAATGCAACCTCATAAAAAGATGGATAATCTGAATTTTAAGCTGAGCGAATAACTGCGGCAGACCACGATGTGGTCTGTTTTTTTCTTGTTCAATGTGAGAAAGGTCATGGTATAATAGTCCTTGTACATACGAAGATAAATACATAAAGTGGCGGTGAACAGCTTGTTTCCGAAAATAAATGAAATTTTATACATCCAGATTGCTTCTGCAGATGAAAAAGAGGAACACAAAGAGTACAAATCACGCATTGCAGATATGGATGACAGCAGTTTTCTGATTGAGGTCCCGATGCAACAAGGAAGCAGCCGTCTGAAAAGGCTCTTTTTCGGAGAGGAATTGTCCATTTCATATATTACGGAGGATGGGGTCCGGCATTATTTTAATACCTATGTCACGGGATTTGAGGAAGATGTGGTCCGTCTTGTCCGTATCCGCAAACCGCTTCCGAGCGATATATCCAAAATACAACGGCGCAGCTTTCTTCGTGTTCATGCAAACCTCGAATTGGCCATCCAGAGTGAAGATCTGACCCGTGCCGTCGGATTGACTGAAGATATTGGTGGCGGTGGATTGTCCATCTACGGCGAAACAGGTTTTTCAATAGCTGAAGGTCAAAAACTGAAATGCTGGTTGCTGGTTCCCTACCGGAATTCAACCATTGAACATGTGAATTTTGAAGCTGAAGTTGTGCGGATCAAAACCCTGGAAACCGGCAGACAGCTATGCATGCTGAAATTTGTGCAGATTTCAGATTCGGAGCGCCAGAAAATTATCAAGTTTTGTTTCGAACGACAATTGGACTATCGTACGAAATAGGAATGTTGTGGCATAAGAAGAAGGAACTGCGGGTACCGTAATGAAAAAAACGGAGGCATTGCCATGAATCATCGTCATGCAACCCGCAGATATGAACGACTTTATTATGTTTTCTCCAGGCGAATGGAACGAAAGGTTACGATTCTGATTACAGTCCTTCTAATCTTGCTTGTGGTATATCAATTGCTGCTGTTGGTACCCGGCTTCAAAAAGAATTTGACCACCATTGACCGCCTGGAAGGAACGCCAATTGAAGTGCAAACGATGAATGATTACGAACATCGTTGATTTGTCTGTTTTTGCATCCATGTGTAGAGTGTGGTATAATTTTCACGATGCAGGCAATGCCTGTTTTTTTATTGAGGTTTATCGTTTGAGGAGGAATGCCCCGTTGGCAAGCCAGAACACATCAGAGAACGGGAAAATGAACGTTGCAATTGACGGACCTGCCGGTGCCGGGAAAAGCACGGTGGCCCGATTGGTTGCAGAGGCGCTCGCGTATGTATACGTCGATACAGGCGCAATGTACCGTGCGGTAACCTTGCACATGCTTCGGAAAGATATTGCGCCGGAAGAAGTGACACAGGTACTTCAGGAAGCCCAAAAGCTGGTCATTGATTTACAACCGGATCCCGACGGACAGAAAGTGTTCTGTAATGGGGAAGAAGTAACCTCGGAAATCCGCTCCCGTGAAGTGACGGGAATCGTGTCCCGATATGCGCAAATCGAGGGGCTGCGTACGCAATTAGTGGATACTCAGCGGCAAATGGCTTTGCGCAAGGGCGTCGTCATGGATGGACGCGATATCGGAACGACAGTATTGCCCGATGCGGAAGTGAAAATCTTCATGACTGCCAGTGTCGAAGAGCGTGCACTTCGCCGCTTCAAAGAACTGGACCCCTCTGAAGGACTGACGTTGCAACAACTGGAGCGAGACATTGCCACCCGTGACAGATTGGATGAGAATCGGGAAATTTCCCCATTGCGTTGTGCTGAGGATGCTATCGTCCTTGATACAACGGAGATGAACATTCATGAAGTGGTTGACAAAATCGTATCTTATTGCACAATGGTCAGAGGAGAGATCGGTCTATGATTTACACATTTTGCAGCACATTACTGCGGATCATTTATACCATTCTTTTCCGCTTGGAGGCCGTTGGACGGGAGAATATTCCGAAAGAAGGCGGCGTACTTTTATGTTCCAATCATATTAGTAACTTCGATCCTCCAACCGTTGGTATCAAAATTCGCCGTCAGGTGCGTTTTATGGCCAAAAGCGAATTGTTTGACATTCCGGTACTCGGCCGAATTATTAAAGCCGTGGGCGCTTTCCCCGTTAAACGTGGAGGTGTCAGCAAGGAATCCATCAAAACCTCACTCAATATTTTGCGTGATGGTCAAGTGCTTGGAATCTTCCCCTCGGGAAGCCGTCACAATGATGGAGGTATCGGCAAAAAAGGGGCAGCGAGTTTTGCTCTCCGCAGTGGCGCTACAGTTATTCCTACTGCTATTATCGGTAACTACAAAGTTTTTCGTAAGATGAAAGTTGTATATGGAGCACCAGTAAGTTTGGACGAGTTCAAGGAAGACCCATCTGGAGAAGCTCTGGAGAAGGCGACTGAAAAGATTATGTCCAAGATTAACGAAATGGTGCAAACGGGCGTGCCAAGCAAGTAATGGCTTCGTCGGTAGCTGAGTGCATGTTTCCATATTTTTGAGGGAGACTAAAGCTTAAGCACTCAGTGATGAAAGTGTTTTGAACTCTGCTACAGGCAGGTTTGAATATAATGGGGTTTTTGAATTGAGGAGGGTATTTGACATGTCGGAAGAAATGAAAAATCAAGAAGCAACCCAAGATGAGTTGGATCAATTCGTTTCCTTGAAAAAAGGAGATACCGTAAAAGGAACCATCGTCAAATTGGAAGATAACCAAGCCTATGTGAGCATTGGATATAAATATGACGGTGTCATTCCAATTCGTGAACTGTCTTCATTACATGTTGACAGCGCGTCTGACGCAGTTGAAGTTGGACAAGAAGTTGAAGCTAAAGTTCTTAGCATCGACGACGAGAAAGAAAAACTCGTTCTGTCCAAACGTGCAATCGACAGCGAAAACGCATGGGATCAATTGCAAAAGCATTTTGAAGACCAAGACGTATTCGAAGTTGTTGTAGGTGATGTTGTTAAAGGCGGTCTGGTAGCAGACGTGGGCGTACGTGGATTTATCCCGGCTTCCATGGTTGAACGCCATTTCGTTGAAGACTTCAGCGACTACAAAGGACGCACACTGCGTGTTAAAGTGAAAGAGATCGACCGTGAGAACAACAAAGTGATCCTTTCCCAAAAAGACGTACTGGAGCAAGAATTCGAAGCAAACAAAGCTACAGTAATGGCTGGTTTGCAAGAAGGTCAAGTGATCGAAGGTACAGTACAACGTTTGACTCAATTCGGTGCATTCGTTGATGTGGGCGGAGTTGACGGTTTGGTTCACGTATCCGAGCTGGCTTGGACACACGTTGAAAAACCATCCGACGTTCTGTCTGAAGGTGACAAAGTTAGTGTGAAAGTGCTGAAAGTTGACCCTGAAAAAGGAAAAATCAGCCTGAGCATGAAAGCTGTTCAACCAGGTCCTTGGGAAACAGCAAGCGAAAAATTCAATTCCAGCGATATCGTAACAGGTGTTGTAAAACGTCTGGTTGACTTCGGTGCATTTGTTGAAATCGCTCCTGGTGTTGAGGGACTTGTGCATATTTCGCAAATCTCCCACAAACACATCGGCACTCCTCATGAAGTGCTGAAAGAAGGACAGGAAGTTCAAGTTAAAATCTTGGACATGAACCCTTCTGAGCAACGTGTAAGCTTGAGCATCAAAGAAACAGAAGAAGCTCCAGCTCAACCACAAAAATCAGAAAGACCTGCAAGAAACAACGCTCCACGTGAAGAAATCAACAATCCAAACGTTTCCTTGAACAATCAAGGTATGAGCACTACGCTCGGCGAACTGTTTGGTGACAAACTCAGCAAATTCAAATAAGTTAACAATGCATGGTTCTAAGTTATATACTGCATATTTTGCTGAATAACAAAAGCAAGATCGGCGAGCCCCGGGCGGGTTCGCCGATTGTTTTTATTGCGAGTAATTTGGCATGAAACGTTAGCCAAGACATAGCTTTTTTGCTATGATGAGTATCGTAAGTATGGACAGGAGGAGTGGAATGTATGGCAAGACCCGTTGTGGCAATTGTCGGACGACCGAACGTGGGTAAATCCACCATTTTCAATCGGATCATCGGCGACAGACTGGCCATTGTGGAAGACAAGCCGGGCATTACCCGTGACCGCATATATGGAATCGGTGAATGGAACGGTAAACCATTTAGTATTATTGATACAGGTGGTATCGAAATTGATGGTGAAGATGTAATTTTAAAATCGATTCGGATGCAAGCAGAGCTCGCGATTGAAGAAGCGGATGTTATTGTATTCATGTGTGATGCAAAAGCAGGTATTACGCAATCGGATGAAGAGGTAGCAGAGATGCTCTACCGCTCAGGCAAGCCTATTGTTGTAGCCGTTAACAAAGTGGATAATATCGGACGAAGTGAGCTCATTTATGAGTTTTATGGATTTGGTTTCGGTGATCCCATTGGCGTATCCGGAAGTCACGGTACAGGTGTAGGTGATTTGCTTGATGCAATTGTGGAGAAGTTGCCAGAACTTGAGGAAGAGACTTACGATGAAGATGTTATTCGTGTAGCTCTGATTGGACGTCCTAATGTGGGTAAATCTTCACTGGTGAACGCGATTTTGGGAGAAGAGCGTGTCATTGTAAGTGACGTGGCTGGAACGACCCGGGATGCAATTGATACACCTTTTGAAAAAGACGGCCAACGTTACGTGCTGATTGATACAGCAGGTATGCGTAAGCGTGGTAAAGTATATGAAACAACTGAGAAATACAGTGTAATGCGTGCGATGCGTGCGATTGAGCGTGCAGATGTTGTTCTGATTGTCATTAATGGTGAAGAAGGCATTATTGAACAGGACAAGCATATTGCAGGATATGCATTCGAAGCTGGTAAAGCGTCATTGTTTGTTGTGAACAAATGGGACGTAGTAGAGAAGCATGACAAAACGATGAAAGAGTTTGAGAGAAAAATTCGGGATCACTTCCTGTTTATGACTTATGCTCCGGTCGTATTCTTGTCAGCCCTCACAAAACAACGCTTACAAAAACTGTTGCCGGTTGTGCAACGTGTAGCAGAGCAACACTCGTTACGTGTGCAGACACATCTGCTTAACGATGTGGTGTCTGATGCGGTTGCGATTAATCCTCCGCCAACGGATAAAGGACGGAGAATGAGAATTAACTATGTGACTCAGGTTGCAGTTAAACCGCCGACCATGGTTATTTTTGTGAACGACCCTGAGTTGATGCACTTCTCATATGAGCGCTATCTGGAGAATAAAATCCGTGCAGCGTTTGATTTCGAAGGAACACCAATTCGCATATTTACTCGGAAGAAGTCCGACGAAAGTTAGGGGAGAAGTGTGTGATTTTACAAATCGCAGCGATTGTACTGAGTTATTTACTCGGTTCGATCAGCTTTAGTGTCCTCCTTGCCAAAGCGATACGGGGGATCGATATTCGTCAGCACGGAAGCGGAAACGCGGGAGCTACCAATACGTTGCGTATTTTGGGTAAAGGACCGGCAATTGCTGTTCTGTTACTTGATGTACTTAAGGGTGTTGCAGCTGTATGGATAGGAATCTGGCTGAGTGACGGATCTGCCTGGATTCCTGCACTCAGTGGTATAGCAGCCATTGCAGGACATAACTGGCCGCTTTACTTCCATTTTCGTGGAGGAAAAGGCATTGCCACAGCCATTGGTGTTCTGGTGAGTCTTGCTTTCCTACCTGCGTTATGTGCTGGGGTGATCGCCATTCTGTCTATTGTATTGACACGCTATGTTTCATTGGGGTCTCTGATTTTTGTAGCATTTACACCCATCTTTATCCTGGTATTACCCGGATATTCAATGAATATCTTCTGGGGGAGTCTGATTATTTGTCTGTTTGCGTTCTGGAGACATCGTACCAATATTGCGAAGCTCGCCAAAGGACAGGAAAATAAATTGGGATCGAAAAACCCTGGAGGGGGTAAACGAGTTGTCTAAAAAAGTTGCTGTTCTGGTCGCTGGAAGCTGGGGGACAGCTCTGGCCAGTGTACTCGCCGCCAATCAGTTGGACGTGATGATGTGGACACGTGGTGAAGACCAGGCTAACGAAATCAATAACAAGCACACCAATACTCGCTATCTTCCGGATGCGGAGCTTTCACCACGGATCCAAGCAACAACTGATATGGAAGCTGCGGTGGAAGGCGCTATAGCTGTGTTAATTGTTGCGCCTTCATCAGCCATGCGTGCAGTTACGAACCAGCTTAAGGCTTATTACAAGCCTGAGATGTTAGTCATTCATGCAACCAAAGGTTTTGAGACAGAAAGCCTCAAACGGATGTCCACAGTCATTTCAGAAGAGCTTGAATGTGAAGAAGGACGTGTGGTTGTTCTTTCTGGCCCAAGCCATGCGGAAGAAGTGGTGAAGCGTTGTCCAACGACAGTGGTTGTAGCTTCACTGGATAAGGCATCTGCTGAGTCTGCCCAAGCTTTGTTTATGAATGCCTATTTCCGGGTTTACACGAATCGGGACATGATTGGTGTTGAGCTTGCAGGCGCATTCAAAAATATCATTGCTCTTGGTGCAGGCATGTCCGATGGTCTTCAATTTGGTGATAATGCCAAAGCCGCTTTGCTAACACGAGGTCTGGCAGAGATCACACGTATTGGTGTTGAGATGGGAGCAAATCCGCTAACGTTTTCGGGACTTGCCGGCATCGGGGATCTGGTTGTAACGGCTACAAGTCAGCACAGTCGGAACTGGAGAGCAGGTTCCATGTTGGGTCAGGGACAGAAGTTGGATGATGTTCTGAAGTCTATGGGCATGGTGGTAGAAGGCATTCGAACTACGCAAGCTGCCTATTTCATCTCACAAAAATACGGTGTGCAAATGCCAATTGCGGATCAGTTATATCACGTTTTATTCCAGGAGAGACAGCCGCGTGATGCGGTTGAAGCCTTGATGGGACGTGACCCGAAGACTGAAATGGAAGTCATGAAGCTTGAAACCTGGGAGCAGTGGCATTCCTGATTGTAATCAGCCTAAACGTACCTTGTGAAATAAGAAGCTTATTCACCTTTTCTGTAGCAGACTCATACTATACACATGAGTATTGCCGGAGGAGGGGAGACGAATGGGTAACAACATTTCCAAAGATGCACTGAATGCAATCAACAAGAAAACGGGTAAAACGATAACTGAAGGTGCCGTTAAGAAATTGGCAAGCACGGTGAAACCAACGACGATTCAGAATGAAGCTCAGTTGCGCCAATTGATCAAACAAGTATCCGCCATGGCGAAAGTTCCGGTATCTGAGGATACGGTTAAGGATATTGTGAGTGCGGTCAAGAAAAGCGGATTGAATCCGAGCAGTATGGAATCGTTAATGAAAATGATGATGAAAAAATAATAGATCACACCTGCATGTACAGGTGATCCAGTAAGACAAAAAGACGAGTCGGCTTCTGCCGGCTTGCTTTTTTGTCTTTTTTTTGGAAAGTTGAGCTGAATTTCGTGTTATAATGGTTGCAATTGTCACAGTGTCAGTGATGAATATCGGACTGAAGGGGAGACTGCTGGATTATGAGCGCAATGGACAAGATGTGGCTGTCATTGGTGGCCATCCTCATTATGGGATTATCTGTATTCCTGATTACGTTTGCTCGTGCCAAAACAAAAGGTATTGTACGGGGGATTCTTTCTCTAATTGCATTTTTGATTATGCTGATTGGCTTTTTCGGTGGAATCGCTTCTCTGACCTGATTTCCCATGCCTGAAAGATAACATCCGCATAAGCACATCATAAGAACTGACACAATGAACACGGATGAGGGGAGTGTGAGCCTATGGGGCCGCATGATACGGAGGGTCGGACAGAGCGTTATCCGGAATTACACGCGGCTTTGCTGGAAACGGCCAAAGCCTGGAACACACAGCCACAGACATGGTTACTTGGAGGAAGTTGTGGGTTGCTGCTTCAAGGGGTGGAGTTGCAACAAGCTCCAAGAGATATTGATATCTATGCGGATGTTGCTGCTGCTAAAGAACTTCACCGTAGCGCTCCGGGGGAAATGCTTGACGAGCCTACAGTGGACAAGACAGGACCGTATGCTTCTCTGCTGAGCCACTATCAAGTGGGTGAATGTGCGCTGGAATTGGTTGGTGGTTTCGAAATATGGGCTCGCAAAAGTTGGTACCGTATCGAGATTGAACATGTACTTGCTCCACATGCACCAGTAGCACAAGTAGGTTCATATACCCTGCGACTGATGCCGCTTGCGCATGAGCTGTTGTTTAATCTGCTGCGAGGTCGTGAAGATCGTTATGTACCCATTGCGACACAGATGCGTCAGCAACCACATGCACATCAACCTATAATGATGCTGTTAAGTCAACAGAATGTATGGACAGCCCGCTTCAGAGCCGAAGTGGAAGAGCTTGTTGGCTTTGCATGGCCCCAGTAGGTTGAGGGAGGAAAATGATGGACTATAAGATAACTTTTTTACCTATGAACAAATCGATAGCGCTCAAACCAGGGGCAACACTTCTGCATGCAGCACGACGTGCTGGAGTCAAGATTACGACCCGATGTGATGGTAAAGCGGCTTGCCTGATGTGCAAAGTGAACGTGGATGAAGAACATCGGGCGGAACTGTATCCACCAACAGATGCAGAAAAGCGCAAGCTGGGTTCACTGTTGGAAGCAGGTACACGACTGTCCTGTCAGGCCAAGGTGTGTGGATCTCTATCGGTTCATGTTCCAGAGGACCCGCTGAAGGCAGCCATTCGGAAACAACTGGAACGTCAACAACAGGAAGACGACTGGTTCTGAGCGTTATGAAATTGATTCTCTAATGAGTTATTCAAGGAGGACACGAATGATTAGGAACAAGCCAAATTGTGTTGAAAGAAGCAGACGGCAGCGTCTGAAACATCAGACGGGTGGTCTGCTGTTATTCCTGTTGTTTGCTTTTACAGCAAGTGGTTGTATGTATCCATCCCAGAGCAATTCGGACCCAAAGATAGCCTATCGGGAAAGCGTGAGCCGTATCCAGAGTGCGGTCGAGGCATTCCAGAAAGATGAGGGGATTTTGCCAATCATCAATGCAGATATGGAAACGCCAAAATATGAAAAGTTCAGAGTGGATCTGCCCAAGTTGAAACAACTGGGGTATCTGGATGAAATACCAGGAACCGCTTTTGAAAGTGGTGGGAGCGCTTACTTCCTTATTCAGGACGAAGAAGTGAATCCGACCGTTAAAGTGATGGATCTTCTGACTGTACAGAAAGTAAACGATGTGCAACGAATGGTTAATCAATATAAGTCCGTACATAACAATAAGCTGCCAGGTGGGGAAGAACTGTATCCGGGGTTATATGCTGTGGATATGGAGCAGGCTGCACAGGCGGGCACACCTTCCATTACGCTGAATAGTGTATATTCAGGTCAGGCGTTACCTTTTATGATGGATGACGAAGGCAAAGTCTATGTAGATTATGCTTTTGACATTATGCAGGCAGTGGAAAAGTCTGACATGTCCCCAGCAGACACTGAAGATGTTCGCGATTTTCTGTTGGAACACTCCTACTTCGTACCCGTTAAATCGGTTCCCTATGCTTGGCAAAATAATGCGCCGATTGCCCAGCCCATAAAATAAGCATGGTTGCAATTCAAATGATTTAGGTGTAGGACCGCCATGGCTCTAATGGTTCAAAAAGAGATATTCCAAATAAGGGATATCTCTTTTTTCTTTTGTTAGTATCAGCAATAACCGTCATAAAAGCTTCACGGATCACATAAAGTAGATTGAAATAAAGACGCGCAGTCCGAGATCGGGGGATTCTCCTAATGTCATCACCATAAGATAAAAAAACAAAAATACGCGTCATATTGCCGCATACGGATACATAAGATGATACTAGTCCAATTGCATGTACGAGTTAACGCCGCTCTCGCCGGTTTCATCAGAATGCAACGTTCGGCGGCGGACGACTTCCGGGCACTCACAAAGGCGGCTCTACCGTTGCAGGGATTTCAGTCTTCTGATTGAAAAAACGAAGCGGATGCTCTTTAGCATTTTTCCTTCGGAGTAATTTAGGGAGGGGATTTCATTGGAGAAAGTGGACATTTTTAAGGACATAGCTGAGCGGACCGGAGGGGATATTTATCTCGGGGTTGTCGGCGCAGTCCGGACGGGAAAATCAACATTTATTAAACGATTCATGGAAACCACTGTATTGCCAAACATCACAAACGAGGCTGACCGTGGTCGAGCGGTGGATGAACTTCCACAGAGTGCAGCAGGTAAAACCATCATGACTACCGAACCAAAATTCGTACCAAATAACGCAGTCCAGATCAAGGTGGCAGAAGGACTCGATGTCAATGTGCGTCTTGTGGATTGTGTAGGTTACGCGGTGGAAGGAGCCAAGGGATACGAGGATGAGAATGGTCCACGCATGATCTCCACGCCTTGGTTCGAGGAACCAATTCCATTCCAGGAAGCCGCCGAGATTGGTACTCGCAAAGTTATTCAGGAGCATTCTACACTGGGTGTTGTGGTAACAACAGACGGCACAATCGCCGAAATTGCCCGCAGCTCCTATGTGGAATCTGAAGAACGGGTCATTGCGGAATTAAAAGAAGTGGGTAAACCGTTTGTCCTGGTCATCAACTCGACTCGTCCTCGCAGTGAAGAAGCCCTGCAATTACGTAGTGAGCTTGCAGCCAAATACGACATTCCGGTGATGACACTCAGTGCAGCGACCATGACGGAAGATGATGTGACAGGTGTACTTCGTGAAGTGCTCTATGAGTTCCCTGTGCATGAAGTGAATGTAAACTTGCCGAGCTGGGTTATGGTACTGAACGAGACTCACTGGCTGCGCAGCAACTATGAAAATTCCGTACGGGATACCGTTAAGGATATTCGAAGACTTCGCGACGTGGATCGCGTTGTTGCTCAGTTCATGGAATATGAATTCATTGATCGCGCAGGCCTGAGTGGCATGAATATGGGGCAGGGTGTAGCCGAAATTGACCTGTATGCGCCAGATGAATTGTATGATCAGATTCTCGTGGAAGTGGTCGGAATTGAAATTCGCGGTAAGGATCATCTGCTGCAATTGATGCAGGAATTCTCGCATGCGAAGAGGGAATATGACCGCTTCGCAGAAGCGCTGGAGATGGTCAAAACGACCGGATACGGCATTGCTGCTCCATCTCTTGCAGAGATGGCTCTGGATGAACCTGAGCTCATTCGTCAGGGCACCAAATTTGGCGTACGCCTAAAAGCAACGGCACCGTCCATTCACATGATCCGGGTTGATGTGGAATCGGAGTTTGCTCCAATCATCGGTACGGAGAAACAAAGTGAGGAACTGGTGAGATATCTGATGCAGGACTTCGAGAACGATCCAATCAAGGTATGGGATTCAGACATGTTTGGTCGTTCGTTGCACTCCATCGTGCGAGAAGGTATTCAGGGAAAAATTGCCATGATGCCGGATAATGCAAGATACAAATTGCAAGAGACGCTGGGAAGAATCATTAACGAAGGTTCGGGCGGCTTGATCGCTATCATTCTGTAAGACATCAAAAGACCGTAAGGGGGCATCCCCTCGCGGTCTTTTTTATATGATTTCTTTATTTTGGATGAAATGGATAGGAAGAATAGTGCTTTCGAAAAAACTTAGCGAGTTTTAGCTTTAAATTGCTAAAACCCATTTACATACTAGGGATTAGCCGTTATATTAATATTCAACTATTGTGATCGAGATCACAGAGAGTGGACAGGGGGAGACAGAGATGAAAAGAAAAGAGACAAAATGGGTATGGTTGAGTGTGTTATTAGTATTTACATTGGCGCTGTCCGCTTGCGGAATCAAAAAAGAACCGGCAGCAACTCCGGCTTCGGGTGCAACAGATGATACACCAAAAACGGAAGCAGTTACAGGCCCTCTAAGCGGCAAGCGGATTGCACTTATTATGGAGTTTAATACAGGTACTTTCTCGCAGCAATATGTACAGGGTGTAAAAGAAGAAATCGAAAAATTCGGTGGAGAACTGACAACGTTTGTTGCCGATAATGACAAAGCAAAGATGGTATCCTTGCTTGATAGCGCTATTAACCAGAAATTTGATGCCATTCTCACGGATCACGGTGATTCCCTATTAGAGCCAGGCGTGAAGAAGGCAGTAGAACTGAATATTCCAGTGGTCGTGTTTGACGCAGCTATCAGTGTTCCAGGAGCCACAGTCCTGTCGCAGGATGACCAGAAGATGGCTGAACTGACGCTGGAGCAAATGAAAAAAGATATCAATGGACAAGGTAATATTGTAAAAGTATGGGTAGCTGGTTTTGCACCGATGGAACGCCGTCAGATTGCATACGGTGAATTCATGAAAGCAAATCCGGACATCAAGGAAATAGCTACATTCGGTTCTGCACAGAACCCGGCGCTGGATACTCAAGCCAAAATGGAAGCTATTCTCAAGCAGTATCCAAAAGGTGAGATTACAGCTGTATGGACTGCATGGGATGAGTTCGCCAAAGGTGCAGCCCGTGCGATTCAACAAGCTGGACGTGATGAGATCAAAGTGTATGGTATTGATATGAGTGACGAGGATCTGCAAATGATTCAGGACCCGAAAAATCCTTGGGTAGCTTCCGCTGCTGTTGATCCAACGGATATTGGTCGCGTCCAAGTACGTTATGCTTATCAGAAACTGAACGGGGACGAGACCGAAGATGCAGTTGTTCTAAACCCGGTCTATGTTCAACGTGAAGCTCTGCCAGATAAACAAATCTCCACTTCGGAGCTGTCAGAGTTCGTTGAAGGTTGGGGTGGCAGCACACAAGGAATCAAGGACTGGATGAGCGAATACGGAATTACTGCTAAATAAGCAGCGTAACGGAAGCGCGCCGCAAGGCGCGCTTTTTCAAACATAATGAAGATATGTGTGGTCTGAAAAAAGGGATGCTCCCGGAAGGGAACGATTGGAGGTTAACATCATGAGCACTGCACCGATTCTGCTTCAAATGGAACATATCCACAAGCAGTTTTCAGGTATTCCTGCACTGAAGGATGTGGATTTCTCTGTAAAAGGCGGGGAAATTCACGCGCTGCTGGGTGCCAATGGTGCCGGTAAGAGCACGTTAATGAAAATTCTGTCTGGTGCCTATCCATTGGATCAGGGTACGATTCAATTGAGTGGACAAGCGCTTCATTTAAGTTCTCCGGGAGACGCTAAGGCAAGTGGGATTCACTGTGTCTATCAGGAAGTGGATGCAGCATTGGTGCCACAGCTGACGGCTGCGGAGAACATCATGTTGGATCAGTTGGCTTCATCTGCTGGAGGTTGGTGGAAAAGTCCACGAAAATTGCAACAGCGTGCGGTTGAGGCGTTGAAGCAATTAGGAGCAGACATATCTGTTCACCAAAAAGTGGCCGATCTGACACTTGCAGAGAAACAGATGATATTGCTGGCGCGGATTTTAATTCAGGATGCCAAGGTCATCATTTTTGACGAACCGACTGCACCGCTGAGTCAGGAAGAAACGGATGCATTTTTCCGAATTGTTCATCTGCTGAAGGATCGGGGTGTAGCTTGTATTTTCATTACCCATCGCCTTGCTGAAGTGACGGGTCACTGTGATCGCGTTACGGTTATGAGAGATGGGCAACACGTATTTACTGGTGAAGCAAAGGGACTTACGATCAACGATTTGGTTACACAGATGCTGGGCAAACCATTCGAAGAAGAGTTTCCGAAGACGGAAGCGCCCGTGGGAGAGCTGTTATTGGAGGCACGTGGGCTTCGTCGTGGAGTGAAAGTCAAAGGTGTTAACCTCTCTGTACGCCGAGGTGAAGTCCTCGCTGTGGTGGGTCTGGTAGGCGCGGGTAAAACGGAAAGTTCACGTTTGCTGATTGGTGCAGATCGGCTGGAGGGAGGCGAGATCCGGCTTAACAACCGTAACCTCCGCTTGTCTCAGCCTGCGGATGCGGCGGCTCTGGGGATCGTTTCTGTACCGGAGGAGCGACGTAAACAAGGAATCCTGATCCAGGAGAACGTGGAACGGAATTTAAGTCTGCCTTTGCTAAGCCGTCTTAGTACATTAGGTTTCGTAAGCCGCAAGCGGGAACGTCTGAATGCAGAGTCATTGGTGAAACAGCTCGGAATCAAGACATCGTCCGTGAAACAGGAAGTGAAATATCTAAGCGGTGGTAATCAGCAGAAGGTAGCCATTGGTAAATGGCTAAATGCGGATGCGGATGTATTTATATTTGATGAGCCAACCAAAGGCGTAGATATTGGGGCAAAAAGTGACATTTTCCGTATCATCAATGAACTGGCTTTGGCGGGCAAGGGTGTAATCTATTTCACCTGTGAACTGGACGAAGGCATGGGAATTGGTGACCGAATCGCTGTCATGTGCGAGGGTGTTATCGTAAAAGAGTTCAAACGAGGCCAGACTAACCAAGAACAGCTGCTATACTATGCAAGCGGTGGACAAGAGGTGCAATCATGAAGGATAAATCACTAGATTTTGCGTTCCGTTACGGGGCAATTATAGTCATCATAGGTGTTATCGCATTTTTTGGCATTAAATTGCCTTATTTCTTTACGTACAGTAACTTGACCGATATTTTGGGCTCGATCTCTATCGTTACGTTTGTAGCGATCGGTGTTACATTATCTCTCATTGTTGATGGATTTGATCTCTCGGTTGGGGCGACTGTCTCATTAACTACCGTCGTTACTGCTTCGTTAATGATTTGGTATCAACAACCACTGGCAATTGTAATTATTGTGCCACTAATCATTGGAGCTGTTATTGGTTTACTGAATGCTTTGCTCATTGTAAAATTGCGTATTCCGGATTTGCTCGCCACCCTTGCCACGATGTACATCATCGGAGGTATTCACAAAACGTATGCACAGGGATATACCATTTACAATCACATGCAGTTCCCTGATGGGAGTAAAGCTGCGGGAGAGATGGACCCGACATTCCTGCTTATAGGGCAGGGTAAATGGCTGGGTATGCCTATATCAGTTATCATGCTACTTATTGCCGTAATAGGTGTGCATATCTTTTTGACGTATACGAAATATGGTCGCCAGATGTACATTACAGGTGGTAATGAGGAAGCTGCACGGTTGTCTGGAATCAAGGTGAAAAAGGTGCGTACACTCGCCTATGTAGCCGCTGGAGTGTTTGCAGCAATCGGGGGTATCATCTATGCTTCCAAAGTAGGATCTGGTCAAATTGATGCGGGATCACCGTTGTTAATGGAATCCGTAGCTGCAGTATTTGTCGGTTTCTCTGTGTTTGGCGCGGGTAAACCAAATGTCATCGGAACCTTCATCGGTTCGGTTCTGATTGGTGTACTTGTGAACGGTTTAACAATGATGAACGTACAGTATTTCACACATGATATTGTAAAAGGTGGGGTTCTCGTGCTTGCCCTGGCGGTTACATTTTACGTCTTAAACCGCAACCGGACTTGAAATTGTGGGCTGTCTGTATTAGTATGAAATTTGTTCGGCGTCTGAAATGCCCGTGGTTTCAGACGACATTCTGCCGAAAATGACTGTTGACCGCAGGCGGAGATTTGTGTTCAGCGCTCAAGATGTACGTAGATTTTTTGCGTATGAACGTATATTTCGCTATAAAACGGAAACACAGTATAACATTCAGGACATTGATACAGGAGGTGAAAAACAAATGAACAAATCAGACTTGATTACACACGTATCTGAAGCGACTGAATTGTCCAAGAAAGATGTAACGAAAGCGGTTGATGCCGTATTCGAAGCAATCTCTGAGGCTCTTCAAAGCGGAGATAAAGTACAATTGGTTGGTTTTGGGAACTTCGAAGTTCGCGAGCGCTCTGCACGTAAAGGACGCAACCCGCAAACAGGTGAAGAAATCGAAATTCCTGCGAGCAAAATTCCTGCATTCAAACCAGGTAAAGCGCTCAAAGACGGAATTAAATAAGATTTCTACATATTCCATATGTCGACAAAAAGACCGTGACTTGTTCACGGCCTTTTCTTTTGCCCTTTAACGATGATTCTTGCGGCTATCCGAGTGCTCAGGATCCTCCGGTTGCCCGATATAAGCAACCAGAATCAGTTCTTCGCCCGCAGCTGCAGACAGATGCTGTTCGATTTCTTTTAACTGATGAATATGCTCGTCTGTAAGTGCGGCAGGGGTGTACTTCATGCAAATTCTCCTTTCTGTAGCTGTATAACTGTAGTATGACCCTAGGGTAGCCGATTCTTGCGGTTCATCCGTATAAGGCGCAGGTTGACAAATGAAACAATCTTAATCATCATTAACGCTATCGAACTAAAGAAGGGGACATGCGTGATGGATCATCCAACCGGCAATGATTATATTGTAATTAAGGCAGAGGAAAATGGTGTCCAGGTGATCGGATTAACCCGAGGTCAGGATACACGTTTTCACCACACCGAGAAATTGGACAAGGGTGAAGTGATGTTTGCCCAATTTACCACTCATACCTCAGCTATTAAAATCCGGGGCAAAGCCACGCTGATTACCAAGCATGGACAGATTGAATCGGAGTAATGGACAGATTGAATACATTTAAATGAAGATTGCAGGCATAGCCTGCTTTTTTTCATTGTACAATGAGGTATGAGCCTTTACCGGACAGACTACACTAACAGGTAAAGGCAGGGAGGCGTATATGAAACCGCGGATGATTGTTACTGCTTCAATGCTGGCAACGGTTGCGGCGGTCTTTCTGCTTGTTGCGATACAAACCTTACATATGCGTACATGGGGCGGGGACAACGTACAGCCTGCCTCTGCATCAAATCATCCAGTTCAGCTAACGAATGACAATCTGGTTGATGTGCTAAGTTCCATGCAACTATCAACTCCCATTGCAAGAGTGGAATGGAAACAGTCCATTTTGACGTTGGACCTCAAAGTTAAAGGAACGGGTACAAGTTACACTGAAATCTATGAGAACATGGCAGCTGTGGCGGATCTGGGCTTTCGGAGTCTGGATAACGTGGATCAGGTGCTGCTACGTGTAATGGCAGAAGATGAATGGATGCATAAACGACATCTGTTGCTTGCTGCTGATATTCGGCGTGGAGAGTGGCCTCTGTATGCGATTGAAACATTACGGAACTGGAAAAGTGCGGCCTTTTCAGATGAATTGAAGGACTGGTTTCATTTGATGGAGACCGAACTCTGGAAGAAGCAATTCGAAATGACAAGTCAGGGGTAATAGAATAGCAGGATTCAGTGCGTGCCCGTTCAACATATGCTATAATATATAAGATTGTAGTGCAGAAATGGTTTAACAATGTTAAGGCTCGGAGGCTGAGAATGAATTCATATCGCGTACCCCAACTAGCAAAGAAATATACGGATTACGACATGATTCGACAACATACGGAAATCCCATCATTTCCGGATAGCCGGGCACGTCTGTTGCAGGTATTTGTGGGCCGCACAGACGAAAAGGTGCATCAAGAGTTATATGCTCTTGCAACTTCGCTCGTTCAGTTGGCCATGGATACGCATGATCGAATCGATACCATTTCCGGTGAGCGGAGAGAGCAGGAGATGCGTTCACGCCAGTTGAATGTACTCGCCGGGGATTATTTAAGTAGCCGTTTTTATCAATTGCTTGCCCAAGCGGGCAGAATTGAAATGATTGGCAAACTCAGTGGTGCTGTATCCGGAGTGAACGCACGCAAGATGACGCTGTATGAACGGATGAAGAAGCTTCTCGTTTCGGCTGATGAATACTTGCGTGTAACGGTACAGCTGAGGATGCAGCTGTTTCTTTCATTTACAGGCATGATTCAACATAACGAAGAGTCATTATGGAACAGCCTGTTGACCGAATTCAGCTCCTGTGAAACGATCGTGGAAGAACTGAAGCGGATGAATGACGCAAAACAATATCTTCACAGCTATGCATATTGGCACATATACGAGCATGGTAATGACGATGAGCGCAGTGTGCTACGTCAGTCTGAACCGGACGCACGTGCATGGAACGCTATGGTGCTGAAGCATAGGGTTGGCGAGGTTTTACTGGACAAGCTTCGCGAGTGTACACACCGCATTCAACTGTTGTTGCAAGACGAGGAAGGGCGGATGGGCTTGCATGAGATACATGCAATTCTAGAGCCTTACTTGGCATATTTGCAGCCTTCACATGCGGCAGTAAGGGAAGATTGAGGGGGAGACAGACGAATGGGGAGCGGAGAGACCAAACCGAAAGAAGAATATGTCCATTCGGTTTTTCAGAGTATAGCCGGAAAATATGATGTCATGAATGATATTTTAAGTTTCCGCAGGCATAAGGCTTGGCGTAAATTCACCATGAAAAAGATGAATATGTCCAAAGGCGATACCGGTCTTGATTTGTGCTGCGGCACATGTGACTGGACGCTTGCTATGGCAGAGGCAAGTGAAACGGGGCACATGCACGGACTTGATTTCAGCAGCAACATGCTGGAAGTCGGTCAGACAAAGATCAATGCGGTGCAACGTCAAAAGCAGATTACCCTGACACAGGGAAATGCCATGTCACTTCCTTATGAAGACAATTCATTTGATTATGTGACGATCGGGTTCGGGCTGCGTAACGTACCTGATCTCAGACAAGTGTTGTCTGAAATGAAACGTGTTGTCAAACCGGGCGGTATGGTTGTGTGCCTGGAATTGTCCAAGCCAACATGGCAGCCGTTCAAAGGCATTTATTATTTTTATTTTGAGAAGGTTTTACCGAATCTTGCCAAAGTGTTTGCTAAAAGTTTTGAGCAGTACAAATGGCTGCCGGACTCACTGGCCATTTTTCCGGGAAGGCAGGAACTGGCAGATATTTTTGCAGAAACTGGATTACAACAAGTGCAGGCCTACCCTCTGACCGGAGGTATAGCGGCACTGCATATTGGAACCAAGGAGAATCAGCATGTTTAGGAAAATTCGCATCTTTTTAGAAATGATCAAGATTGAACACACGCTTTTTGCTTTACCTTTTGCATTTATGGGGGCCATTCTCGGCTCCATGGTAGTGAATGATACCTTCCCAAGCTGGATGCAGATCATGTGGGTATTGCTTGCGATGGTCGGCGCACGTAGTGCAGCTTTTGGTTTGAACCGAATTATTGACCAAGCGATTGATGGCAAAAATCCGCGTACCGCGATGAGAGCCATCCCGGCAGGACTGTTGAAAAATGGGGAAGTTGTTATATTTGTCATTATCTCATTTATATTGTTATTCTGGGCCTCATCCAATCTTAATGTATTATCCATGCAGCTGTTGCCTATTGCTGTGTTTATGTTGGTACTGTATTCGTACACCAAACGATTCACATGGTTATGCCACGTCGTTCTCGGAATGACGATTGGTTTGGCACCACTTGGTGGCTGGGTAGCTGTAACAGGAACGATGGATTGGACAGCGATTGTGCTGTACGTTACGATTGTGTTCTGGACAGCGGGCTTTGATATTATCTATGCATGTCAGGATCTGGAGTTCGATCAGGGAGAGGGGCTTCACTCCATACCTTCCCGTTTTGGCCTGGTTAAATCCTTGCAGATCGCCAAGTTCTTCCATGTGATTACTGCAATTGGTTTTCTTGCGTTATTGTTGATGACAGATCTGAGCTGGTGGTATGGCGCAGGCATGTTGGTGACGTATGGAATTCTGTTCTATCAACACTATATCGTATCGCCTAATGATATGAGCCGTGTTCAAACGGCGTTTTTTACCATGAACAGTTTGCTTAGTATAATCGTATTTACGTTCACTCTTATTGATCTGGCGGTGAAATAAATGGTGCAGCAGCCGGACAATAAACGACTGGTTGTCGGAATTACCGGAGCGAGTGGCAGCATATATGGCATTCGATTAATTGAAACGCTGCTTGATTTGGAATATAACGTTCATCTGGTCATATCCAATGCAGGGTGGCGTGTACTGAAAGAAGAATTGGACTGGGATGTGACGAATCGGGACGCGGTGCTGGAAGAAAAATTCGGCAACCGTGCCGGTTCTCTGATCTATCATCCTGTGAGTGATATAGGGGCCTCCATTGCAAGTGGTTCTTATCTGGCCGACGGCATGATTATCATGCCATGTTCTATGGGAACTCTTTCGTCCATCGCGCAGGGATCGTCGGATAATCTGATGTCTCGCGCAGCCGATGTTATGATGAAAGAGGGAAGGACATTGATCCTCGTACCACGTGAGACGCCTCTTCATGCAATCCATCTGGAAAACATGCTGAAGCTTTCTCGTCTTGGTGTACGAATGATACCGGCTATGCCTGCTTTTTATTACAAACCTCAAACTATGGATGAGTTGATTCTGTTTTTGGTGGGGAAAGTGCTGGATAGCTTGCGCATCCCACATCAACTGTTTACAAGATGGGGAGAACCGGATGAACGGGGATAACGACTGAGTTCGATACAAGGCTGTTTTTTGCCAAAGTGTTGCTCGGTTTATTTGTCCCCCGAATCCCGGGGTATTGGTGAGTGCTGATGGTGAGTCTTCATGAACCACAGTCTTGACCCATGCTCCGGCAACTTCTGTATTTTGTTTCAGAACAAGTCGCAGAGTTTAATTTTCGGGTGTCGGCTATGACATTCGGAGAAGAAAAATACGTTAGATTACCTTATAGAAAAACACAAGCAAGAACGGTAAGCCGGGTTTTTCGTAATGCCTGCAGGCCCGACTTGCTGGAGGGGAAGGTAAGCATGAATTTATGGACTGACAATACGCTGATACGGGTGAACGAATGAAACTATTGGATATTTTCGGGTTGTTAAAAAAGGACATGGATTACATTGAGAAAGAATTGTATCGCAGTGTTCGAGGAGAACAGAAGCTGCTGAGTGAAACGTCACTTCATTTGCTCAAAGCAGGAGGAAAACGGTTACGGCCCGTTTTTGTGTTACTTGGTGGGAAATTTGGTACATACGACATTGAACGTCTGAAGCTGGTTGCGGTTCCGCTGGAACTCATTCATTCGGCATCCCTCGTTCACGATGATGTTATTGATAATGCGGAGACACGCCGAGGTAAACCTACGGTGAAGTCAAAATGGGATAATCGGATTGCCATGTACACTGGAGACTATATCTACGGTAAGGCACTTGAAATGACTGCCGGATTATCCGATCCAGCTATTCATCGTATCCTTGCCAAAGCCATGGTACAGATGTCCATTGGTGAGATGGAGCAAATTCGGGACTTTTTCAATACGGGACAAAGTGTTCGTAATTATCTACTGCGGATTCGCCGCAAAACAGCACTTCTGATTGCGGTTAGCTGTCAGTTAGGGGCATTGGCTACACGTGCGCCTGAGCATGTATCTTCCCTGCTGTATACGTACGGATACAATGTGGGGATGGCTTTTCAGATTCAAGATGATGTACTTGATCTGGTAGGTACCGAGAAACAACTTGGCAAGCCACCTGGCAGTGACATGAAGCAAGGGAATATTACTCTTCCTGTACTTTATGCTCTGGAAGAATCCGATCTGCGGGAACCTTTACTTAAGGAGATTTCCCGTGTCCAGCATGAAGAAGGACGGGCAAGTGCATCGGATGCAATTGGAATGATTCGCCAAAGTCAAGGAATTGCTAAAGCAGAAGCCCTTGCTGACCGATATATGAAGAAAGCGCTCGATGCTCTCGATCAGCTACCTAACATCAAGACGACCAAAAACCTGCGTGATATCGCTCATTTTGTGGTTAAACGTACGCATTAAACTTTGTATGACCTTCGACTCTCGGCTTGCTCATACCCAAAGATGAACAGAACTGTGAGATTCCTCATTGGGAGGATTTGGACATGTATGTTACAATCATAGGGATTGCGTTTACATAGTGATTAACTTTGAACCGTGAGTGAGGAGTGAGCTGATGGATCGTACATTTTTGATGGTGAAGCCGGATGGTGTGCAGCGTGGATTGATCGGTCGAATTATTAGCCGTCTGGAAGACAAAGGATTTAAGTTGGTGGCAGGCAAATTGGTGCAGATGTCTGAGGATCAGGCAAAACGCCATTATGCTGAACATGAGGGCAAACCGTTTTTCGATGATTTGGTTCGTTTTATCACATCTGGGCCTGTATTTGCCATGGTGTGGGAAGGCGACGATATTGTGGCGCTTGCGCGCATCGTCATCGGAAAAACCAATGTGAAGGAAGCAGCTCCGGGTACCATTCGCGGAGACTTCGCCAGCCACACACCACATAATCTGATTCATGGGGCAGATTCACCGGAAAGTGCTTCCCGTGAAGCAGCCAATTTCTTTGCTTCAGATGAACTGGTGGTATACGACAAGAGCATCGCAGCCTGGTTGTAATTATTAGCCAAAAGGGTGATACACGATGCTGGAGCAAGAACAACTACTAGACCCGGATTACACCGGATTCATTCGTAAAATCAAAGAGAGCACAGGCATTGATCTTGCTCAATACAAGGAAGGCCAGATGAAAAGAAGGCTGACCACACTTCGCAACAAAAACGGGTTTCATACATTTTCTAACTTTTTTGATGCTATGCAGAAAGATAAATCATTGTTCTACGAATTCCTTGATCGTATGACGATTAACGTGTCGGAATTCTGGCGTAATCCCAATCGTTGGGAAGTGCTGCGGGACGAGATCCTGCCTGAACTGCTGGGGTCCAAGCGTCGTGCTAAAGTTTGGAGTGCGGCCTGTTCAACAGGTGAAGAACCTTATACACTCGCCATGATTCTGGACACGATGGGTATTTTGAAGGACAGCTCCATTACGGCAAGTGATCTGGATGAAGGTGCATTGGCCAAAGCCAAGGAAGGGCGTTATATGGAACGCTCACTTAAGGATGTGCCAAAGGAAACGGCGAACCGTTACTTCAAGCAGGATGGCTTGGTATACCGTATTGATGAGCAACTCAAAAATTCGATCAAGTTCATGAAACAAAATTTGCTGGTGGACCGTTTTGACGATGGGTACGATCTGATTGTGTGCCGAAATGTCATGATCTATTTTACCGAGGAAGCCAAAAACCTGTTGTATCACAAATTTGCAGCAAGTTTGCGTCCAGGCGGTATTTTGTTTGTGGGTAGTACGGAGCAGATCTTCTCCCCGGGACAATATGGTCTGGAGACAGCAGAGACATTCTTCTATCGGAAAAAATAATGATAATGGTTGTTGAGCCGTCTGAAGCACATGTACATGTGTTCAGGCGGTTATTTGTATACCAAGTACAAGAAAGAGCCGACTTTCTTGTCAAAGCCGGTCAGCTATACTATAATAAGCAAAGAAATTATGGGATTTTAGCAATGTGAAGTTTAACAGTTTAAAGGGGGAACGTATTATGAGTTTACGCTATTTAACCGCAGGGGAGACGCACGGACCCCAATTGACCGCTATTATTGAAGGATTGCCAAGTAATTTGACAATTGATTTTGAAGAACTGAATTTCCAGCTTCACCGCCGCCAAAAGGGATATGGCCGTGGACGCCGGATGCAGATCGAGAAGGATCAGGCGAATTTCGTTGGTGGTATCCGTCATGGATATACAACAGGTGCTCCGGTAGCGCTGGTTGTTCAAAATAACGACTGGAAACATTGGCAGAATATTATGAATATTGAGCCGATTGAAGGCAGTGACGAAGAGAAACGTCGCGTTCATCGTCCTCGTCCCGGACACGCTGATCTGAACGGTGGACTCAAGTATAATCTTAAAGACTTGCGTAACGTACTGGAGCGCTCCAGTGCACGTGAGACAACGGTACGTGTGGCATGTGGTGCCATTGCACGTCAATTCCTGGCTGAATTCGGAATCAAGGTAGCTGGACGTGTACTTCGCATTGGAGAGATCGAAGCTCCGTATCAGGACCTTCCGATTGATGAACTGATCGCTGTGACAGAAGCTTCCTCTGTACGTGTTACGGATGCTGAGACAGAGAAGAAGATGGAAGCCTACATCGACCAGATTAAACAAGAAGGCGATTCCATCGGAGGAATAGTGGAATGTATCGTTGAAGGTGTGCCTATTGGTCTTGGCAGTTATGTTCAATACGATCGCAAGCTGGATGCACGAATCGCTCAAGGCGTAATGTCCATTAATGCATTCAAAGGTGTAGAAATTGGTATCGGATTCGAAGCCGGAGTCATTCGGGGATCACAGGTGCATGATGAAATCATGCATACGGATGAGCGCGGCTACCACCGGGCAACCAACCGTCTGGGTGGATTCGAAGGTGGTATGACAAACGGTATGCCAGTCGTTGTACGTGGTGTGATGAAGCCGATCCCAACGTTGTATAAGCCACTGCAAAGTGTTGATATTGATACAAAAGAAGCATTTACGGCTCAGGTTGAGCGCTCGGACGCTTGTGCTGTACCAGCAGCGAGTGTGGTTATGGAGCATGTTGTAGCGTGGGAAATTGCCAAAGCATTCCTGGAGAAATTCGGTGGGGATTCCATGGAAGAGATCCGTGCGAATGTTGCTAGTTATAACGCTCAACTGGAGAATTACTAATATGCGTCAGCTGACGGTGCAGTTGGAGGAACGCTCATATCCGATTCTGATTGGCAGCGGCCTACTGGCACAAGCCCCTCAATATTTTGAGCAATATGGCTTGAACAAAAAAAGTCCGTTACTCATCATTACAGATGAAAATGTGGCTCCCAAATACTTGTCAGGTTTGGAGCAAACGCTACGTACGGCTGGTTATACAGTCGTATCGGCGGTTGTGCCCTCTGGTGAAACATCGAAATCCCTTTCGGTGTACCAGGATATGATGACCGTTGCGATCGAAGGCAAACTGGATCGGAGTTCTGCGATTCTGGCCCTAGGTGGTGGTGTCGTAGGTGATCTGGCTGGCTTTGTTGCCGCTACATATATGCGTGGAATCAAGTTTGTTCAAGTACCTACAACGATTTTGGCGCATGACAGCAGTGTAGGCGGCAAGGTGGCTGTCAATCATCCGCTGGCCAAAAATATGATCGGTGCATTCCACCAGCCCGAGCTTGTACTCTATGATGTGGACACACTTCAATCCTTGCCGCCACGAGATGTTTCGGCAGGGTTGTCAGAGATGCTGAAGCACGGGCTGATCCGTGATGAGTCTTTTGCACATTGGTGTGAGGAGCATGCGGAGGAGTTGCTTGCGCTTAATCCGGAAGCACTTGGATACGGCTTGGAGCGTGGGTGTGGCATTAAGGCAGAGATTGTATCCAGAGACGAACGTGAAAATGGAGAACGTGCGTTGTTGAACCTGGGACACACGATTGGTCATGCCATTGAAGCGATTGCCGGTTATGGAGAATTCCTGCACGGAGAGGCGATCTCGATCGGTATGGCTGGATCAGCATTGCTTGGTGAGAAGCTTGGTGCGCCAGCAGGGCTCTATGAAGATACAGTTCGCATGCTGCGTTCACTTCGCCTTCCAACAACGATGCCTGCACATCTCGACACGGAAGCATTAATGGAAGCGATGATGCATGACAAAAAATTCCGTGAAGGTCATATGGTGTTTATCATTCCTGATCGGATCGGGGCTGCAAGAATTGTGAAGGACGTACCTGTGTCGGCAGTTCGGGACGTCATTGAAATGCTCAGGAAGGGAGAATGACAGCAATGGTCACACGGGGAATTCGCGGGGCTACAACAGTCACGCAGAACAACGAAGAACAGATTTTGAAGGAAACGGCTGTATTGTTGCAGGAGATCGTGGATCGCAATGAGATCCAACCGGAAGATATCTGCAGTGTGTGGATTACGTTAACTGGTGATCTGGATGCTGCTTTCCCGGCAAAAGCTATTCGCCAACTGGATGGCTGGGAACTGGTACCACTGATGTGTGCACTGGAGGTTCCTGTTAAAGGTGCCTTGGCGCAGTGCATTCGTTTCATGGTGCATGTGAATACAAACAAAGCTCAGAATGAAATCAACCATGTGTATCTGAACGGTGCACAGGCATTACGTCCGGATTTGGCGGCACCTTCTGGCTCTTAAGTAGTGGGTTGTCAAACCGATCATAATGATGTATAGTGAGAACCAGTTGAGTAGAGTTGAGATTGAGCTGAGAGCAGCTGAGCTAGTGGAGTATATAGCAGAGTCCAGTGGGTGGTAACCGGGGCAACAGAAACCGGTCAACTGATTCACGGTACGTCGTGCTACGGAATAGGTAACAGGAACAGGGAAAACAAACGTGTCATAGGACATCGTTGTTTTGTATATTTTGGTATAAACACAATCAATGCACTCTCCTATATTTTATGAAATATTGGAATGAGAGTTGAAGTGTTATAACTGATATATTTTCCCGAATTGGATGATGTGAGATGCATCAATTCAGCGACCTGTGAATAATCTGACAGCGAAGTATAGGGACTTGTTATTTATGAAGCATCACCCTGTTAAATACAGCTTATAACCAAACCTCTACCTGATGGTAGAGGTTTTTTTGTACATATAACCTTTTCTACTACCCATATAGGTTCAACTTAACTTTTTACACACAAAAACGCAGAGGACAGAAATAACGTGAAGAAGCGGAGCGTTCACATTTATCACCGGATTTTCCCTTTTGAAAGGGAATCAAAAAAATCTGGGGATAACAGTGATCGGAAGGTTGTTCTGTCATCGAAGTGCTCAGTGTAAACAATCTTTAGTTGAACTTACCTAAATCTGAAAGGACGTGATCTGATGATAACGCCAAACGTTAATCAAGTACTGAAAATGTCGAATGAGTATAATCTGATTCCGGTAGTCAAACGGATTCTGGCAGATATGGAGACTCCGATTCGAATATTCCGCCGTTATGCTGACAACGACCGGGCATTCCTGTTGGAAAGTGTAGAGGGGGGGATCCAATGGGCGAGATACTCGTTCATCGGTACAGATCCGTTCCTGATGATTTCGGCCAAGAAGGGTCGGATCGTTGTAGAAGAAGCAGGGAAAACACGTGAATTGCCAGGCAAACCGATCGAAGAACTGAAAGCACTGCTGCGTAAGTATCGCAGCCCAAAAGATGATGAACTGCCACCATTCACAGGTGGGGCAATTGGTTTCTTCGGATATGATCTGCTGTCCTATTATGAGAAACTTCCAGCTCACGCGCTGGATGACCTGAATATGGATGACATTCGCTTTATGTTCTGTGACCAGATTATTGTGTTTGACCATGTGAAGCAGCAGATGCTGCTCGTTGGGAATGTACACGTCAAGGACGGTGCAACGGATGATGAGATACGTCAAGCGTATGCAGTGACTTCGGAGAAGCTGGAGCAGGCCGCAGAACGTTTGCAGCAGCAAGGACCAGGGGAGAACCTGAATCCGCGTTCCATTCCGGGAGACGTGGAACTGGGGGATATTCGCTCCAACCTTACGAAGGAGCAATTTATCGGTAATGTGGAGCAAGCCAAAGATTACATTCGCGCAGGTGATATTTTTCAAGTGGTATTATCCCAGCGTTTCCACATTGATACGGAAGTTTCTCCGCTTCACGTGTATCGTGTGCTTCGGACCCTGAATCCATCACCTTATATGTACTATCTCAAAATGGATGATGAGATTATCGTGGGTACTTCGCCTGAAGCGCTGGTCAAGGTGGACGGGAATCGTGTGGAGACACGACCGATTGCAGGTACACGTCCAAGGGGGGCTACAGAAGCAGAAGATCGTGCTCTCGCTGCTGATCTGCTCCAAGATGAGAAGGAACGCGCGGAGCATCTGATGCTGGTTGATCTGGGTCGTAACGATCTGGGCCGGGTATCCAGCTTCGGCAGTGTGAAGTGTGACATGTTCATGGAGATTGAACGGTATTCTCACGTTATGCACATGGTGTCCAACGTTACGGGCGAGCTTAGAGAAGACAAGGATTTCTTCGATGCGTTCCTCTCATGCTTGCCAGCGGGTACCGTATCCGGAGCACCGAAACTGCGTGCAATGGAGATTATCGCGGAACTGGAGAAAGAGGCACGGGGTGCTTATGCAGGAGCAATCGGATACCTTGGTTTCTCGGGTAACATGGACTCCTGTATTACGATTCGTACGATTATTTTCAAAAAAGGAAAAGCTTATGTACAGGCCGGAGCGGGAATCGTCTGGGATTCTGTGCCTGAGAATGAATATGAGGAAACAGTTAACAAAGCTAAAGCATTGCTCAAGGCGATTCGAACAGCAGAAGCCATGTTTCCTCCCAAAGAAAAGGACAGCACGTTGAGACTGGCGAATGCAGACTACTTTGTCACACCAGCGGCCGCTAAGAACTGAGAGAGGAGAGACCGGAGATGAACATAAACCCAATAATGAATGAGAAACCTGTAACCCCCATTGCTGAGATTACTCGTGAGGAAGGCATGAAGAATGGCCTGGCGAAGATTTTGGAGGGCAGCCATTTGGAACAAGCCGAAGCAAGAGATTTGATGTACTCGATCATGAGAGGTGAGGCAACGCCGGCTCAAATCGGAGGTTTGCTGATGGCGCTGCGGATGAAGGGGGAAACGGTGGATGAGATCACCGGTTTTGCTGAAGCCATGCGTGGTCAGGGCGGACGAATTCTAACGGATGGCAGCGGCTTGCTGGACACGTGTGGAACAGGTGGATCGGGTATTCACAAATTCAACATTTCCACAGCATCCGCCATCATTGCTTCGGCCGTCTCGGTTCGGGTCGCCAAACATGGCAACCGTTCAGCTTCAGGTAAAGCGGGTAGTGCAGATGTATTAGAGGCACTGGGTGTAAATATCCATCTGAACGGGGAGCAGGCCAGACAATGTCTGGATGATATCGGAATCTGCTTCTGTTTTGCCCAGGTATATCACCCTTCCATGCGACATGCGGCAGGACCAAGAAAAGAGCTGGGTGTTCGTACCATTTTTAATATGCTCGGACCATTAACCAATCCTGCGGGAGCAGATCGCCAATTGCTTGGCCTGTATGATCGTTCCCGGACGCCGATGATTGCTGAAGTACTGAATCGTCTTGGTCTCAAAAGAGCGTTGGTTGTGGCCAGCCATGATGGTCTGGATGAAATCAGTATCTCGGCACCAACTCAGGTATCTGAACTTCGCAATGGCGAAGTGCACACCTATGATATTGATCCACGTGACATGGGATTGTCTCTGCATCCGCTTGAAGCGGTACTTGGAGGAGATGCGGCACAGAATGCCGAAATTATTAAGAGGATCTTCCAGGGTGAGCAGAGTGCCTACCGTGATGTCGTTCTGTTGAACGCCGGAGCGTGCATCTATGTATCCGGTCTTGCAGATAGCATTGCTGAAGGGGTGACACTTGCCGCAGAAGCGGTAGATTCGGGCAAAGCTGCCGGGAAGCTTGAACAGTTAATTCATACAACGGAGGCGTACAGTCATGTATCTTGATCGAATCGTTGCAACCAAACATAAAGAAGTTGAAGTTCTGGCACAGACATTTCGCATGGATGAAGCTATCCAAAAAATCGAAAAACTACCCGCAACCCGGGGGTTTGAACAAGCACTATCGAGCGGACGCAATCGCAAACTCGGCCTTATTGCTGAAGTGAAGAAAGCTTCGCCATCCAAAGGGTTAATTCGTCCGGATTTTCATCCGGTAGAGATTGCTGCTGCTTATGAGCGAGCGGGTGCTGACTGCATCTCCGTATTAACGGATGTGTCGTATTTTCAAGGCAGCAACGAGTACTTGCAGGCTATTCATCAGGCGGTGAACATTCCGCTGTTACGCAAGGATTTTATTATAGATGAACGACAGATTGCTGAGGCAAGATTACTGGGTGCGGATGCGATACTGCTGATTGCCAGCATTCTGACACCTGAACAGATTCGTCAATATTTGGAATTTGCCAAAAGTTTGGGGCTGGATGCCTTGATTGAAGTCCACGATCGAACAGAACTGGAGCAGGTATTGGAGATTCCGCAGGCAACACTTGTAGGCATCAACAATCGTAATTTGAAAACATTCGAAACCAGTCTGAACACGACACTGGATTTGATGGAATTGATTCCAAGTGGTGTTACCTTGATTAGCGAAAGTGGTATTGACGGACCAGAATCAACAGTACCTCTGATCCAGGCCGGTGTTCATGGTATTCTCGTAGGTGAGCATCTCATGCGCAAGGATGATGTCGAGGCGGCTGTATATGATCTGATGGGACCCAAATGATGAATACTTCTATACACGATGGCACAGGCGACAGTATGTCAGAACTGAGAAACCCGCTGCCAGCGGCCGTAAAAATATGTGGACTTCAGGACGTTGAAGTGCTAAAATCGATGATAAACTTGCCTGTGGATTACATTGGTGTTGTTTTTGCCAAATCACGCCGCCGAATCGAACCCGAGCAGGCTGCTGCATTAAGAACGGTGTTGTTCGAATGGTCTGCCTATGATCGGCCGAAGCTTGCGGGTGTATTTGTGAATCCTACGCTCGAAGAACTGGAACACATTATGGAGATTGCTCAGCTGGATGTTATTCAACTGCATGGACAGGAGACTGCGGAATTTTGCCAGCAGGTGAAGCAGCGGTGGAATGCCAAAGTGTTCAAAGTTTTTTCTTTTCCCAAAGATGAAACGGGGCCGGAAGCTGATGATGCAGCCATAAGGGCTCTTGATACTTACGATAAATTCGTGGATGCGATATTGCTTGATACCCATGATCCTCTATATGGAGGGGGCTCCGGGAAAACGTTTGCCTGGGAGCGAATCCCTGCCTATGCTGAATGGGCGAAAAGTCACGAAATTGCTCTGTTCGTTGCAGGAGGGTTGCAGCCGGACAATGTACAACAACTAATACAGACATATGCACCTTTCGGCGTCGATGTATCCAGCGGCGTGGAGACTGAAGGTGTGAAGGATATGGCCAAAATTACAGCATTCGTAGAAAGGGTGAAGCAGGCATGACACATCAATTGCCGGATCAACACGGGCGTTTCGGTCACTTCGGAGGCCGCTTTGTACCTGAGACACTAATGAACGCACTTATTGAGTTAGAGGAGGCATATAGCCACTTCTCTGAAGATGAGGAATTCAATAAGGAACTGAATTATCTGCTAAGCGAGTATTCTGGACGTGAAACGCCATTGTATCATGCAGAGCAATTGTCACGCCGATTAGGCGGACCGAAAATTTATCTGAAACGTGAAGATCTCAATCATACAGGCGCGCACAAAATTAATAATGCGATTGGACAAGGTTTGCTCGCCAAACGGATGGGCAAAAAGAAAGTTATTGCCGAAACGGGTGCAGGTCAACATGGCGTTGCAACGGCTACCGTAGCCGCATTGCTTGGATTGGAATGCAAAGTATTTATGGGCGAAGAAGATACAGAGCGTCAGCAGTTAAACGTATTTCGGATGAAGCTGCTTGGAGCAGAAGTGATTCCGGTGACGTCTGGAACACGGACATTGAAGGATGCTGGTAATGAAGCGCTTCGCTACTGGGTCAGCAATGTGGAGGATACGTTCTATGTGCTTGGATCAGTGGTTGGTCCTCATCCATATCCGATGATGGTGCGGAATTTCCAACGTGTGATTGGTGATGAGACCCGTCGTCAGATTCAGGAGATCGAAGGACGTTTGCCGGATGTAATTGTAGCCGCTGTTGGTGGAGGAAGTAATGCGATTGGTATGTTCTATCCATTTATCGGTGATCAGGATGTGAAGCTTGTTGGTGTTGAAGCCGCAGGCAAAGGGGTCGAAACCGAGTATCACGCTGCGACGATGACCAAAGGTACGCATGGTGTATTCCAGGGATCAATGAGTTACCTGTTGCAGGATGAGTATGGACAGGTTCAGCCAGCGCATTCCATCTCGGCCGGACTTGATTATCCGGGTGTTGGTCCGGAGCATTCCTATCTCAAGGATATTGAACGGGCAAAATATGTACCGATCACGGATCAGGAAGCACTGGATGCCCTGCAACTCCTATGTCGGACGGAAGGAATCATTCCTGCTCTGGAGTCTGCACATGCGGTAGCTCAAGTTGTCAAACTGGCGCCTGAACTTACAGCAGATGATATTGTAGTCATTTGTCTGTCGGGACGTGGAGACAAGGATGTTGAATCGATCATGAAATACACGGGAGGTGACTTGGGATGAATCTGATGGACCAGACCTTCCAGCAATTGAAGGAACAGAATCGTACGGCACTTATTCCATTCTTAACCGTGGGAGACCCGGATGTGGACACAACGATTGATATCATCAAGGAGCTTGAACAGGCTGGAGCGGATATTTTGGAATTGGGTGTTCCCTATTCCGATCCGCTTGCAGATGGCCCAGTCATTCAGCGTGCTTCCGAACGTGCGCTGAAAAGCCAGATTACCATTCGTACTGTTATGGAAACCGCAGCAAAAGCTCGTAATGCAGGTGTGAAACTGCCGTTTGTACTGTTCACCTATTATAATCCGGTATTGCAGACAGGACTGGATGTATTCTTTGATGAATTGGTCAAACACGATATTAGTGGCATGATCATTCCGGACCTGCCGATTGAGGAAGCGGAAGAGATGCGTGAACGCGCAAATCGTGCTGGTGTGCATCTGGTGCCGCTTGTTGCACCTACATCTAATGCCCGGATTGAGCGGATTGTAACGGGAGCGAGTGGCTTTATCTATTGTGTATCATCCCTTGGGGTAACCGGAGAGAGAGCTTCTTTCTTTGATGGCGTAGAAAGCTTCATTGAGACGGTGAAAAGTCTGACAGACCTCCCTGTAGCGGTAGGTTTTGGTATCTCCAGTCATGAGCAGGTGGCCCATTTCTCCCGCATCTGCGATGGCGTTGTGGTAGGTAGTGCCATTGTTCGTCAGGTGGAAGATGCGATTCCTCTGCTTGAAAATCCGGATACGCGTGCAGCGGGACTGTTGCAAATTCGCAACTTTGTGGCACAATTAAAGGGATAGGGATGTCCTGAAAGGACATCTTTTGGACACGTGAGGTGCACGCTGATTCGTGTCTAACATTATTTCAATAACAGGAGGCGGTCGGGTTGAAACCGAAATCCCAGATTGTCAATCTGCCTGTGTACCAGCCGGGCAAACCGATTGAAGAAGTGAAACGCGAACTGGGGCTTGAACAAGTCATCAAGCTGGCCTCCAACGAAAACCCGTACGGCAGTTCTCCTGCCGCCCTGGAAGCCATTACGAGAGAAATGACTAATATAAGCATATACCCAGACGGTAGCTCGGTTGAGCTGACGGGAGTTCTTGCCAAGCATCTTGGCGTTGAACGGAACAACTTAATATTTGGTTGTGGTTCCGATGAGATTATTGCTTTGATCACAAGAGCTTTCTTCTTGCCGGGTGACGAGACCATCATGGCAGATCAGACATTCTCCGTATATAAAAGCAATGCAGATATTGAGGGGGCCGTGACCATAGAAGTGCCTCTGAAAGATGGCACGCATGATCTGAGCGCGATGCTCGCGCAAATTAACGACAAAACCAAAGCAGTATGGGTATGTAATCCCAATAATCCGACAGGTACGATTATCTCCGAGCAGGAGCTTATAGCCTTTATGGACCGTGTGCCTGCTCATGTGATGGTCATACTGGACGAAGCTTATTATGAATTCGTAACCGATGAAGCATACCCGCAGAGCGTACCATTGATCGAACGGTATCCGAACTTGGTCATACTGCGGACATTCTCCAAAATTTACGGTTTGGCTTCGCTCCGGATCGGGTACGGCATTGCACGTCCCGAAATTATTGATTTGATTAACCGTGTACGTGAACCGTTTAACACCTCCCGTTTTGGACAGGTTGCGGCAACCGCTGCACTACTGGATCAGGATTTTGTTCAAGAGTGCTCGAAGCGGAATGCAACGGATCGGGATTACCTGCAAAATGAATTTACACGGCTCGGATTGTCGTATTTCCCTTCACAGGGTAATTTCATTATGGTTGACCTGGATATGCCTTCAGCAATTGCGTTCCAATCCTTGCTCAAACAAGGCATTATCGTTCGCCCAGGATTCCACGTATACCCAACTTACATTCGTGTGTCCGTCGGAACATCAGAACAGAACCGTGCATTTGTCACGGCACTGGAGAACACGCTGGCTGAGAAGGCGGTAGCACGCCCTTAATACTGGCGATGAAAGAGTGAGGACCCATGAAACTAAAAATTGCAATGATTGGTGTAGGACTCATCGGCGGTTCACTGGCGCTCTGCTTCAAAGGCAAGCCAGATGTAACCGTGATGGGCTACGCCCACTTGGATGAACTGAAGGACAAGTACATAGCGAGCGGTGTAGTGGATGATGCTACGCTCTCTCTGGAAGAAGCGGTAGAGGATGCCGACTTTATTTTTTTGTGCGTTCCCGTAGGTTTGCTTGAATCCTATTTCGAAAAGCTCTCCAAGCTGCCATTGAAAAAAGGATGTATCATCACGGACGTAGGAAGCACTAAAGCTTCCATTGCAGCATGTGCGGAGCATGTGCGGTTGACTGATGCTTACTTCATTGGTGGTCATCCTATGGCAGGGTCGGAGCGTGCAGGCGTAGATGCGGCCTCAGCTGTGTTGTTTGAGAATGCATACTATGTCTTAACCCCTTCAGAACATGTACCTGAGGAAGCCTACAGCAGGCTGTCTGAGCTGCTTGCATATACGCGGGCACAGATCGTGCGTGTGGAGCCTCTGCTGCACGATGACATCGTGGGGGCGATTAGTCATCTGCCACATGTTATTGCTGTTGCGCTGGTGAATCAGGTGCGTGAATATAATGAGTCGAATCCACTGTATAAAATGCTGGCTGCAGGTGGTTTCCGGGATATTACCCGGATTGCGTCCAGTGATGCGATTGTGTGGAGAGATATCTTGCTTAGCAACCGTGATGTACTGTTGGGCTTGCTTAAGGACTGGAATAGCCAGATGAAGGCCTTTACGGATATGCTGGAGCATAAGAACGGTGAAGGTATAGAGGAGGCATTCCGTCAGGCCCGCGAGTTCCGCAGTATATTACCAGAACGACGCAAAGGCATGATTTCGCCGTTATTCGATCTGTATACTGATGTCCAGGATGCACCGGGTATGATCGGTAAGATCGCAACTGAGCTTGGGGCGAATGACATCAACTTGAGCAACTTGGAGATTATCGAAAACCGGGTGGATGTGCCGGGCATTATGCGTCTGTCTTTCCGTCAGGAAGAAGATATGGAACGAGCCAAGATGTTATTGGATTCCTTAGGCTATCAAGTGTGGATATAAGACGAGAAAGAGGGCGAAAGCCCTCTTTTTTGTGAGGTTATATTGGAGTTATTATTTGATTTTCAGTCGCGGATCAAAGAGGGTTTTATACAGGGTTTATAAAAATATTAACATATAAATATCTTTTTAAAGACAAAAAAAAGACCGCTTACAAAAGCGGCCATTGCTCACGTGGAGCAATACAGTTATTGGATAGGAGTGGAGAGAAACCATACTGTACCCTTATTATATGTATACGTTTTCATTTTGTCAACACTTTCAGTAAAATTGTTTGAATTAATTATATCTTTCGGTAATTCAGGATAATAACTCCTTTTTTTAGGGATACCTTAGATCAAAAAAATATCACATTTTTGTAACCTTTTCGGTATGTCGTCCGTCTATATAAGCAAGGCTTACCAAAAAGGCTCAAAATGAAGTCATGAACGTGAAAATGACCGCATATGAATGACAGGTCGGGTTTTGTGGATACCAATGGATTTGCCAGGATGATGCAGACCGTTGTACAATAAATACTGTTAATGTAGAAACGTTGGGGAAATTGCCATTACATAGGGGAATTTGGCGGGAAGGCCAGTTATGGCGCTGAACGCTTTTTATATGCGGTGAGAACCGCAACTTTTTTGTGCCTGTTCGGTAATACATGGATAGAGTCGAACGGGGAGAAGCACATGGATGGGCGAGGAGGGGTCGCACTCAAATGACGGATTCCCAGTTGATTCGAGAGATCAAGGAAGGTAACCTGGAGTTATATTCCGAGCTGATGAGTCGTTATCAGCGTAAAATACTGGCTTTCGTATATCATATGTTGAAAAGTTCCAATATGGAGCTGCTTGCGGAAGATCTCTGTTCTGAGACTTTCTATAAGGCGTTCCGCAGTCTGCACTCTTTCCGTGAGGTGGATGCCTCATTCTCAACCTGGTTATATACCATTGCGAGAAATACGGTACTGAGTGAGCTTCGCAAACAGCGCAGCGGAAATGTCCCACTTGAAGAGAGCGGGATTGTACCCGTTGCTCCTTCGGAGAATGCACCGGAGTATGCTGTACTGCGCAGCGAGCGGGTGATGCTGGTTAGGGATGCGATTAACAATTTGCCGGAGAAGCAGCGTTCTGCGATTATACTCCGCGAGTATGATCAACTAGACTACCAAGAGATTGCGAATATTCTTGGGCAGAGCGTCAGTTCTGTGAAATCGCTATTATTCAGAGCAAGATCAAGCGTAAAAACTCAATTGGAACCTTATTTCTTCGAACCGGTGTACGAGCCATATGAAGGGATGAAGAACCGATGAATTGCAATGAAGCCCAGGAACTGTTTGCACTGGTCTGGGACTTGCCGGAAACTCATCCTCAGCGGATTGCATTTCATGCTCATCTCGCTGGTTGTGGAGAGTGCTCCGAGCAGTTTGAGGTCTGGGAAGAAGCTCAGATCTTGCTGCACAGCATTCCGGTTCCAGTGACAGAACAACAAGCAGAGAGAGTGAACCGTAACGTTATGGACCGGATCTATGCGGAGTCTCCATGGCTACTGCCGGAAGAGGCAAAGGTTAATCGTTTCTCTGCTGTGATCCGCAAGCATATGTCTTTGTGGATTGCCGCGTTCCTGGCTATTTTTTTATGCAGCTTTCTGTATATGGCAATGTTTAAGCCAGACGTATCAGAAGCTGAGCAAACCAAAGTTGTTACTACGGGTATCCTGGAGACAGGGGTTGCCGGAAGCGGACCATCGTCCTCTGGAATGTATCAGTACAACATGACTGGAGCGGACAGAGGAAGTATCATAGAACCTTTTGTTGTGAGCATGGGACCTGCTTATCCGCAGTATTGGATGGCCCTCTCTTTACTTGCAATAGGAATGGCGTTATTTTCTCTTGGACGTATGCATCGAACAACGAATAAACGTAAACAAGGTGCGAGTGCATAGGTAATAACCTTTCGTTCGCCGTGTGGAGAAATGAGGGATGTAAGTGCGAATCGGGCTTATTCGTCACGGTCTTACAGACTGGAATGCGGCGGGCCGTATACAGGGGCAGACTGATATACCTCTGAATGGGGAAGGCCGTGAACAGGCAGAGCGACTGGGAAGACGTCTGTTGACGGAAGAATACCAGTGGGACTATATCATCACAAGTGGATTATCGCGGGCACAGGAAACAGGGGAGATTATCTCTAAACTGTTGAATGTACCTTTGCTTGAGCCGGACGCACGGTTGAAAGAAAGGGCTTTTGGTCAGATTGAAGGTCTGACTTCAGAAGAACGGGTTGCCCGTTGGGGCAAATCCTGGGAGACATTGGACTTGGGACAGGAGCAGATAGCGGATATCCAGATTCGTGCACTGGCGTTTCTGGAAGATCTATGGTCTGCCTATCCGGACCAAGCCGTGCTCATTGTCACTCATGGAGCTTTTCTGGCCAACCTGTTAACAGCCTTGTTTAAAGATCGGTATACAGAACGGATTGGAAACCTGTCACTGACGATCCTGGAAAAGGAACGTGATGACTGGAGTCCGCTGTTATATAATTGCACACGACATCTGTCTTTGGACACTGCGAAACAACCTGAGTAATCCAACTTGGGTTGTTTTTTTGCGTTTTATGGGGAAATAAAGGTTTTATATGATATCAAACCTCTCATTTTTCTTCTGATTGACCAACTTGGGGCATAGTATGATTTAAAACATAAAAGATTTCCAAAAAGAGGTTTAGATTATGGGAATTCCGTCAACGATGTTTACAAAACCAAACTATTTCAGGCTCCGAATCAACAGTCGAAGTAGTTAACGGGCGAGGCGATGGACCCATGAATCTAGCGGATATGCTTACTTTTGCAGATATTGGCCAGCTTAATCGAATAGCAGACTATTACCAATGTGAATGCAAGCCCAATTCCAAACACGAACTCATCCAGAGTATTCTCACTACATTGGGCAGCAGACCCTTTTTTGAGCAGCAGGTACGTCAACTGAATCAAGCAGATCAGCGCTTTTTGAACAACTTGTTGTTTGATCCTCGCCAGTATTATGGTATGGAAGAACTCATTGCCATAGCCCGTCAATCGATGGACAAAAAGGAGAGTGAGGCTGGCGCGAGTCCACGTGATCTCATCGTTCGCTTTAATAAGAGTGGATGGTTGTTCAATGGGACAACGCAGCAGACCAGGTATTTGTATCAGGTACCCCAGGATCTGAAATTAAGATTCAGGGATGTGTTATCCACACATCTGCGAGCAGGGATTACCAAAACAACGGAACCACCCATGTATCGGGATGAATATCATCTCTTAGCGGATGATCTCAAGTTGTTCCTGCAGTTTGTCCAGCAGCACGAGATTGCCCTTAACGCTGAAGGCATGATGTACCGTCGCTCTCAACAGCAGATTATGGAGCATCTGCACATTAGTGAGGAATTGGTGGGCAAAGGTGGATGGAGATTCGGATATGGCCGTTCCTTCAAGGATTACCCGGATCGTTTCGCACTTCTCTACGACTATGCATTTCACCATCGGCTGGTTCGTGAGGAGCAAGGCACGCTGAAGCTGTCACCAGCTGGAGAAGACAAGCTGGGGGCAGAGAAAACAGCCGAAATGATACAGCTATTTAGGTTTTGGTTAAGATTGTATAAAGGTGCTATTCCCAATCTGTCCTCTATTGTGTACTGGACAGGCGAATGTGCCCAAGAATGGTCAACCGCCGAGTCGCTGTTTCGTCAGATCGGTCCATTCATTCAGCCGTTCTATTATGATACGGCCGCGGCCATCTATGATAACAGAATTGTTAAAATGATGTTGCATCTTGGCATGGTCCGTATTGGGGAACATGAGGAAGGTCGGTCTATACAAATGACAGCCTGGGGCACGCGTCTTGCTGCATCCTGTCGCTCCATCTCAGGAGACATTACACCTATTATGTTTGACAAGTGAAGGACAAGTTGCTAAAATCACTCCCAAATTAAGGAGTGATAATAATAATGATAATTCCATACAAAGGTTTACAACCTCAGTTACACTCTTCGGTATATATGGCTGAGGGTGCAAAACTGATCGGTGATTTGAGAATGGGAGAAGAGTCTTCCGTCTGGTTCAATGCAGTCCTGCGGGCTGATTTGGCTCCTATTATCATTGGAAAGCGCTGTAATATTCAAGATAACGTTGTCGGGCATGTCAATACTGATCAACCTTTGATTGTGGGAGATGATGTTTCAGTAGGACATACAGCGATCATTCATGGTTGTTGTATTGGAACAGGATCATTAATCGGCATGGGAGCCATTCTGCTGAATGGAGCCGACATTGGCGAATATACGCTGATTGGAGCCGGTTCTGTTGTTACTGAGAATAGTAAGATTCCGCCCTATACTCTTGCTTTGGGGACACCTGCCAAAGTGATACGTGAGCTGACAGATGCCGATCTGGAGCGGATGTCCAGAACTTCACTGGGTTATGTTACCAAAGGAAAAGAATATAGGAGCTCTTAAATCCGTTTTGGAGGTGCATCCTATTGGATAAAATGAAAGTTACGTATGAAGTCATGTTGGGGCTGGCAGCTGAGATGGTGTGGGACGAAGCGCTTCGCAAACAGCGCAGCGAGAAGCTCTATTTGGAAATCGATAAAGCGTTAGCTACCGGAGACGAAGTAGCTTTCCGGAGTCTGACGGATGAACTGAGGACCATAAACTGATAGGCAAAATATATCCTTTCTGAGATAAAAGGGAATGCGCAGAGGCGTATTTCCTTTTTTGATATGTGTAATTCTGAAATGAATGTCTGGATTTATAAGATATGGTCATATATAATATGGGAATAAAATGGATAGAGAGGGGATATAGGGAATTGAAATTCAGTGAGATGACTCAAGACAGCTGGGCTGAACTGCAACTCTATCTGGATACATGCCTTATTCCATACACAGCTCTTAGCGGTGAGCAGTCGCCAGTTGAAGCTACCGAGGCATTGGAGCGGCTGCGTGATTTTCTGGATCTGGTCGAAATTCCTTTCAAAGGGAGAATCATGACTTATCCAGCCTTTCATTATGCTAATTCGGAATTGTCAATGACATTAAATTCCTTGTCCGCACAGCTTAAATCCTCAGGATTCAAATATGTGGTTATTATGTCATCAGATGGTCATTTGGATGGCGTGGACATTCCATCTGCTGATCTGATTTTGAGCCGGTCCGTGTTAACTCATGAGGTCGGAGAAGAGGGGATTGCGAGATTTATAGGGGAAAAGATACGAGAGTTGTGGGAAAAATAGTTTTTGGCGACAAATGTGACAATTTACCAACATTTTTTTAATAACGCTTACAATTGAACCTTAAAAATGTGTGACAAATTCTTGACGGTGTTCTAGGGCTACTATATGATTATGTATGTTCTAGTAAGTCGTGGAATTTATGAAAATGAAAACGTTTGAGAGAGTTGGCTGAAAAAGGGGGTTGGAGACAGTATGAGCAGTGAGCATGACCACCACGAAGCTTCATTGAAATTGCCAAGCCGCATGGAGATGTCACGCAGGCAGTTTTTGACTTACACGCTTGGTGGAGCTACAGCCTACATGGCCGCCGGTGCAATCCTTCCTATGGTCCGTTTTGCGGTGGACCCGATTTTGCAACATAAGGGAGAAGGCACCTCTGTCAAAGTAGCTGAAATCAGCAAAATTACGAATGAGCCTCAAGAATTCACCTTTGAACTTAAACAACAGGATGGTTGGTATCTGAGTAATGCATCGTTAGTGGCGTGGATTCGCAAAGACGAGCAGGGTAAAATTTATGCACTCTCACCTATCTGTAAACATCTGGGATGTACAGTAGGCTGGAATAGTGACAAGCAATACCCTGACGAGTATCATTGCCCCTGCCATGGCGCGCACTATGACAAGGAAGGGAAGAATCTTGCCGTAGCCCCCAAACCGCTGGATGAGTACGTAGTCAAGGAAGAGCAGGGTTGGGTATATCTGGGCGACATTGTTCCGAACACCCGAGTGAATTAGGAGGCGTGAACGCAGATGTTTAAAAATGTCTATGACTGGATTGACGAGCGTCTCGACATCACGCCAATCTGGCGGGACGTTGCGGATCATGAAGTTCCAGAGCATGTAAATCCGGCTCATCACTTTTCCGCATTCGTGTACTGCTTTGGTGGATTGACGTTCTTTATTACTGTTATTCAGATTCTGTCAGGCATGTTCCTGACCATGTATTATGTACCTGATATTATCAATGCCTACGCAAGTGTGGAGTACCTGCAGACCAAAGTAGCCTTCGGCCAAATTGTTCGCGGCATGCACCACTGGGGAGCCAGTCTGGTTATCGTAATGATGTTCTTACATACGATGCGTGTGTTCTTTACAGGCTCTTACAAGGCACCGCGTGAAATGAACTGGGTTGTCGGCATGCTGATCTTTTTCGTCATGTTGGGCCTGGGGCTGACAGGGTACTTGTTGCCATGGGATAACAAAGCCTATTTTGCAACAAAAGTAACATTGGAGATTGCCAATACGGTTCCTTGGCTGGGACCGATTATTAAAGAATTCCTGCAAGGCGGTACGATTGTCGGTGCACAGACACTAACCCGATTCTTTGCCCTGCATGTATTCTTCCTCCCCGCTGTGCTTCTGGTGCTTCTGGTCGGACACTTTATCATGATCCGCAGACAGGGCATTTCGGGACCACTATAAACTGAGAAGGGAGGAATCGCAATGGCTCACGGACATAAGAAGGATGATGAGGAAAAGGTTATCTTTGTCGGTGATTCACGGGTCCGTAAAGGGGCGGGCTTCATTACCCCGCCTGATTACACGGCGTATCCTGGAAAATCCGAAGCCTTTATTCCCAACTTCCTGCTGAAAGAATGGATGGTTGGTGTCGTTGTATTGGTGGGGATTCTGGTACTAACGATCTCAGAACCTGCACCTTTGGGGTATCCGGCCAATCCGAGCGCATCCGTAATTCCTATGCCGGATTGGTACTTCCTTTTTCTGTATCAGTACTTGAAGTATCCATACGCATCGGGCGATTACGTTCTGCTCGGGGTACTGGGGGTCAGCGGAGTCGCTTTTGGAGCTTTGCTGCTGGCACCATTCCTGGATACAGGCAAGGAGCGGCGTTTCTATAAACGCCCAATTGCTTCATCACTGATGATTTTGTCGGTCATTTCTGTATTCTACCTGACAAATGTAGCGTGGACGCACTACGAGCATGAGTTGGAAGCAAGTGGACAGAAGCCTGAACATATTCAACGTGAAGAAGAAGCGCTGGAGAGGCGTGAACAGGGGCTCCCACCCGTTTCCAATGCACCTGGACAGCAAGAAGAAGTTGCGATCGTGGAACAGGATGATCCTGCAATGGAAACGTACAAGAAGGCCGGATGTATTGGCTGCCATGCGGCTGATATGAAGGGCGCAACTGGACCTTCGCTTCGAGGCATAGGTGACAAGCACAGCCAGGAAGAGATTCTGACCATTATCAAAGAAGGCTACAATGCAATGCAGCCTCAGTACAATAATGCTATTGCTCAAGGTGTCACGGATGAAGAGATCACTCATCTGACCGAATGGCTTGCGAAACAGAAAGCAGAACAGTAAAATCGAAATAACCAATGAAACCTGATCGTTTATGCGGTCAGGTTTTTTGAAGTGTTTTTTGGACAGCACTTTATTGTGCGCAATATATGATGAAGGAAGGGGCAGGGAATGTGGCTTTATCGTATTTCTGGAGTAGGGAATTTCTAACCAATCGTTATTTCCTGTGGCTATTATTTTGGTGTAATGCGGTAGGAACGGTATACGGATACATCTGGTATGGAGAGCAAATGAAATTGACGCTGGCTGAGCAGCCGGTGTGGCAGATCGTATTTGTGCCAGATAGTCCAACAGCGAGTTTGTTTTTTACTTTAGCGTTGTTATGGGTTTTGTACCCACCACGGTCCATCATTATCAAACGGATCGGACATGTGATTCAGGCGCTTGCCGTAGTCACATCTGTGAAATATGGCGTGTGGGCCGTGTCCATTATTTTCGCTGGATGGATGCAAGGCGGTACACAGCACTGGCAAGACTGGATGTTGATTGCTTCGCATAGTGCGATGGCCATTGAAGCTCTTATTTATGTACGTTTTTTCGGCTTCCGCTGGGCTTCCCTTGTCGTTGCAGGTCTCTGGACGTTGTTGAACGATACGATGGATTATACATATGATATTTACCCTTGGTTACCCGCTTCCCTCTATGATCATGTAGATGGTGTGCGTAATTTCACATTCGGACTGACACTGGTAAGCATTCTGTGCGCATGGTTGGCCTTAAGACAAGCGAGACGAACCTGATATCCGATCTTGAGCTTGTTCTAACGGACTGTCCCCCGCCATACATTGGTGGTGGGAGGGATGTCCATGAAGAGAACGTTTGGGATCAAAACTGGCTTATTGGTGGTATCGTTCATAGCTCTGCTGCTTTGGACGAACTTAGCATATCGTGTATCCGCGCAAAGTGAAGCATTGAATTCGAATTCAGATCAACAAGTGTCCACAAGCAATTCAATTGCACAACTGAATGAGGAAGCAGCCATATTGTATCGTCAGGCGCTCGAGAATAATATTGAAGAAGTGCGCGGAAGCATTCTGCGTATCAGTAAAAGTCTGGAGCATATCTCCTTTGAGGGACAAACAACGGTTGAGGGCATTCACGCCTTGTCCGAAACCATTGTTGAAGTGAAACAAGCCGTTGTGAAGGTGAAAAATGACGATGCTTCTCTTCAGCAGTCCTCTGCCAAGCTCAGACTTGCAGCCGATAGTCTCGCGAATCCAACCAAGCCTTTATGGCTTCAGTATTATAAAATCGTGAAAAACGATCTGGACGCTTTATCCGCTGCTACAAATCAAGGGCAAACTGCGGCCGTATTGGCAAACCGCTACACCGTTCTGGAGGAGCATTATGAGACGATTCGTCCTGCCGCGCTAATTCGCCGTGAACCGTATGAGATTGCTCAGATGGACGCCTGGTTATCTCATACCAAAGGGCTTACCGCTGCCAAGCAACCTGATCTGGCACAATTAAAGAACATGGTGGGCCATGGGGAGGAACTGGTGAACCAGTTGTTTGGTCGCGAGAAGGACGAGAGTGCCTTTGTACCGTTTGTACAGGGTCCTGATCGCAGGGCAGCCGGGCTGCTCATTAGTTCGGTCATTGTGGCGACGTTAAGTTACGCCGGATATCGTAAATATCGTGCGCAGCAGCAGGGGATTTTTCCTTTTCGGCGCTAATTGAATATGAATTTGATCCTGGTCTATATGTGGTATATAAAAAAAGACCTCTTTTCACATAAACAGCCACTTTAACGGCTCTTCATGCGAAAAGAGGTTTTCTTGTAGTTTCTGTATAGTGAATCAACTTTCTTTGAAACCTTCTCCATGTACATCGTGAACATCGCTGATGATGACAAATGCTCTGGGGTCAATGGAACGTACAATCGTCTGCAGTCGCCTGAACTCTTGCCTGGAGATCACGCAGTAGGCCATGTGTTTGGCCTGTTTAGAGTACGCGCCAATGGCTGGAATAAGGGTAACTCCACGATCCATATCCCGTGTGATCTGGTCGGCAATCTCGGGTGCATGGTCACTAATGATCATAAATGCCCGGGCAGAATATGCACCTTCCTGAATAAAGTCGATGACTTTGGAGGCGATGAATACAGCTACAAGCGTATACAGAATTTTTTCTTTGGGGATGTAGATGAGAGAGAGCCCGATAATGACGAAGTCGATGCCCAGTAATACTCGTCCCATACTCCACCCATACTTGCGGTTGAGAATACGAGCAATAATGTCTGAACCGCCCGTCGTTCCACCCCAACGAAATACGATACCAAGGCCGGCTCCGAGGGTAACACCTGCATATAGTGCTGCTAACAGTAAGTCATTCTCGGTATGTAATGGTTCAATCCAGCCCAGATGAATCAACTTCTCAAACAACCACAGAAAAACAGTCAGTGCCCCGATTCCGATACCCGTATAGATCATCTGTCTGCCGCCCAAAATTTTGAGCCCGATCAGAAAGAGGGGAACATTCAGAATCAAGGTTGTAAGTGAAGGTGAGATGCCAAAAGCGTAATTGATCAGCACCGTAACCCCGGTGAGGCCACCTTCCATAAGCTGGTTGGGGATAATAAAATAGAGGAGCCCAAAGGCATATAAGGCTGTACCCAGCACGATGGGAAGAACCAGTTTAACTTGAACCCAGGTTTTGGCAGTGCTCATAAGATCCCTCGCTGTAGATAAATTAGAATGAAGAAGCAATCATTCCCATCTAGTATACCTGTTTATTGATTCTTTAAAAATGATTTGTCGCTGATGATGGTGGAAGTGAATCTAAATAACTGATATTATTAGGAACAAATACGACATCATTTCAAAAGGAGAATCCGTTCTCATGGAGAAAAGCATCGCAGAAATGCAGCGTGAGGTTGATCAGTATATCTCCCAGTTCAAGGAGGGGTATTTCAGTCCTCTGGCCATGTTGGCCCGGATGTCTGAAGAGGTTGGAGAGCTCGCCAGAGAAGTGAATCATGAATTCGGCGAGAAGCCGAAGAAATCTTCCGAAGCAGCCAATTCCATTGAACTTGAGCTTGGAGATATTTTATTTATCACGATTTGTTTTGCAAACTCACTGGGAATTGATCTGGCTGAGGCGCACGATAAAGTCATGCATAAATTTAACACCCGCGATGCCAATCGGTGGACTCCCAAAAACACCGATTAGGCGTAGATTACATATGCTGTACCATCACCCGATCGGGGAGGGTCAGCTTAATGATGAAACCGGAAGAATATATGCAGCAGGCCTACCGCTGTATATTGCAAAATGATTTTGAGCAGGCGATTCGTTGGTTCGAGTCAGCCATTCACGCTCATCCAAAACATGCGGAGTTATATTATCGCTGTTCCATTACACACGCTCGCAGCAAGCATCTCGTTCCAGCGCTTGAATATGCGCGTAAGGCGGTTGAATTGTCGCCAGGAACAGAAGAGTATATTTTACATCTGCAGACGTTGGAAGCAAAACAATTGACCTCCAGAGCGAAGTTGCTGTTGGAGCAGGCGGGTATTGCAACACAGGAGCGCTATGTGGAAGCGTCAACGCTACTGCAAGAAGCGGTCAAACTTGATCCGCTTTCGGTGGAAGCTCATGTTATGCTTGCGCTGGCTTACAGTGATTTGAATGAATTTAACTATGCAATTCAGGCGCTGCGTGAGGCAATTTTGCTGGACCCGCAGAATGGGCAGCTGCATCAGATGTTACAGGAAATCAAGCAACGTATGAAATCCATTCAATAAGAATTCATTTTGCAGAGATTTCTTTTGAGTTGAAGTGGATTCAACGATATGAACCAACATAGCGAGGAGATGCAGTCAATATGAGTGAAGTAATCAGAGTTGCCGTGATCGGAGCGGCTGGCCGTATGGGCCGTGAAGTTGTGAAATTGGTACTTCAGGACCCGGAATTGGAGCTTGCAGCGGCTGTCAACCGCTCCGGAGCAGGTACGGATGCAGGAACCCTTGTTGGTTTGCCAGAGTGTGGGGTGCTGGTGACTGATGATATCGAAATGGCTTTTGCCGAAACAAAACCTCAGGTTATGGTTGATTTTACAGTGCCTCAATATGCTTTTACACATACCGAGATTGCGATCCGTCATGGAGTCAGACCTGTCATGGGTGTTACCGGCTTTACGCCGGAGCAGATTGAACAGTTGGACAAGCAATGCCAGGACAAAGGAATTGGAGGGCTTATTGCCCCTAACTTCTCGATCGGTGCCATTCTGATGATGCGATTCGCAGCACAGGCTGCCAAACATATGCCAAATGTGGAGATTATCGAATATCACGGGGATCAGAAGCTGGATGCTCCTTCCGGAACAGCAATCAAAACTGCCGAACTGATTGCTGCCAATCGGGAAGAACTTCGTCAGGGTAACCCAAATGAGGAAGAAACCATTGAAGGATCACGCGGCGGTTATTACAACGGATTCCGAATTCACAGTGTACGATTGCCTGGTGTATTCGCGCAGCAGGAAGTTGTTTTCGGAGACTATGGACAGTCACTCAAAATTCGGCATGACTCCTACGAGCGCGCAGGTTATATGCCTGGTGTTAAGATTGGTGTGCAAAAGGTTATGGAATATACAGGAATGATCTACGGATTTGACCACTTTATCGACTAAAGGAGATTGTCATGTTGAAAATAGCATTTATCGCCCATGATCGTAAAAAAGAAGAGATGGTTAACTTCGTGACGGCATATGAGCCTGTTTTTACGGACCATCAATTGTATTCTACAGGAACAACGGGCCTTCGTATTATGGAAGGAACGTCTCTGAAGATTCATCGATTCGAATCAGGCCCACTGGGCGGAGATCAGCAGATTGGAGCTTTGGTTGCGCAAAATGAGATGGATCTGATTATTTTCCTGCGTGATCCACTGATGGCACAACCTCACGAGCCGGACATTAATGCGTTGCTGCGTCTTTGTGATGTGCAGGGAATTCCACTTGCCACCAATATCGCAACCGCTGAGATTCTGGTTAAGGCTCTGGATCGTGGTGATTTTGCCTGGAGAGAGCTGGTACATAAATACAAGCCGGAGGCTGGATTGAATTCGGGTGATACCGAATGAGTCTGGATATTCTCATCTTTGGAGCACATGCAGACGATGCGGAGATTGGTATGGGTGGAACGATTGCCAAACATACCGCTGCTGGCTTGAAAGTAGGCGTGTGTGATCTGACTCGTGCTGAGATGTCTTCCAACGGAACAGTAGAGCGCAGAACCGAGGAAGCGGAGCAAGCCTCCCGCGTCCTCGGTCTTTCGTGTCGAACGAATCTGGGGCTTCCTGATCGTGGCTTGTATCTTACGCCTGACCATGTACAGGCGGTGACGGCTGAGATACGGCGTCATGCCCCTCGGATGGTGTTTGCTCCGTATTGGGAAGATCGTCATCCGGATCATGTCAATTGCAGTAAGCTTGTGCAGGAGGCTGTATTTAACGCGAAGCTTCGGAACTACATGCCGGACATGCCTGCCGTGCAGGTGAAGGAACTTTATTTTTACTTTATTAATGACATTGGACCTACGGATTTGATTGTAGATATTACGGAACACTATGAGCAAAAAGAAACATCATTGCTCTCTTATCGTTCCCAATTCGAACTGGGAGACGGAGCGGTCTCGACGCCATTGAATCAAGGGTATATTGAACGTGTAAGAGCCCGTGATTCCTTGCTTGGACAACGCAGTCTCATCCCGTTTGCAGAAGGTTTTGCTACAATTACACCTTATGTGGTTCATCAATTTGGCCCGGGTGCCCAATAAACGATTTCACATTTTACGTGTTAATGAGACGGATCGTTTCATTAACACGTTGCATTATATCAACCTGCATGAAGCGGGAGATCAAAGGAGCGTCCACAGGATGGATAAAAAGCTAAAAATCGGCATCACCTGTTATCCGTCCCTCGGCGGGTCTGGCGTTGTCGCAACGGAACTGGGCAAATTACTTGCCGAACAGGGGCATCAGGTTCATTTTATTGCCAACAGTATCCCGTTCAGACTGGGTACGTTCCAGAAAAATATTTTTTATCACGAAGTTGAAGTAAATGATTATTATGTTTTCCGTTACCCTCCGTATGACCTGTCACTGGCAACTAAGATGGCTCAGGTGGCTAAGTCACAGCAGCTCGATCTGCTGCATGTTCATTATGCCGTGCCACACGCAGTATGTGCTTTTCTTGCGAAACAGATGGTAGGAGACGGCCTTAAAGTGGTTACCACGTTACATGGAACGGATATTACGGTTCTGGCTCAGGATGAATCTCTGAAGGATCTGATCCGTCTAGCCATTAATGAAAGTGACGCGGTTACTGCCGTATCACAAGATTTGATTCGGGAAACGGTCGAACTGCTGGATATTCAGCGCCCAATCGATCTAACCTATAATTTTATTGATAAACGAATATATTATCCGCGGGATGCTGCCAGTCTGCGAAGAGACTTCGCTGCGCCCGACGAAAAAATATTAATGCACATCTCCAATTTCCGACCGGTGAAGAGAACTCAGGATGTGGTAGAGGTCTTCCGTCAGGTACAGGAGCAGGTTCCTGCCAAACTGTTATTTGTTGGTGAAGGACCTGATTTGCCGAAGATGCAATGGAAAATTAATGATCTCGGGTTGAATGATAAAGTTCATTTCCTTGGCAAACAGGATGACATTGCTCAGGTCATTTCCATGGCAGACGTGTTGATGCTTCCATCGGAGAAGGAAAGTTTCGGACTTGTGGCGCTCGAAGCAATGGCTTGTGGCGTACCCACGATCGGTTCACAGGCTGGAGGAATTCCGGAGCTGGTCTTACACGGTAAGACGGGATTCTTATCCGCGATCGGGGATACACAATCCATGGCCGAGAACACAATCCGTCTGTTAACAGATGATCGTTTGGCTGCGGAGTTCAGGGAAGCATGCCTTCAACGCGCACATCACGACTTTTGCAATGATGCCATTCGGCATGAATATGAACAGATTTATTACCGGGTGCTGGGAAGAGAAGTTCCGAACTTGAAGCCGGTTTGCGGTTAATCAATTGGTTTGACGAAATTATACTGTGCATACCACAACAGGCAAGAGAAGAGGTGATATGTGGTGGTTCAATGGACACAGGTAGATCGTGAAATGGCAATTCAAAGCGAGAATGTACTCACAACATTAAACAAACATGGCTACAAGGCATATTGGGTAGGTGGTTGCGTTCGTGACGAATTGCTGGAACGAGTAGTAGACGACATGGATATCACGACATCTGCTTCTCCTCAGCAAGTCATGGAACTGTTTGACGATTGTATTCCTACAGGTTTGCAACACGGTACGGTTACCGTTCGTTCAGGCGGTTTTTACTTTGAAGTGACCACATTTCGAACAGAATCCGAATATCAGGATAACCGCAGACCAGCTACGGTTCAATTTGTTCAGGATATCAAGGAAGACTTACAACGGCGTGACTTCACGATGAACGCTCTTGCTATGGACGTCACTGGGACAATCGTTGACCCGTTTGGTGGACAGGCAGATATCAAGGAAGAGCGAGTCAGATGTGTGGGTTCTGCGATGGAACGATTTGGTGAAGATGCACTGCGGATGCTCCGCTGTGTCCGGTTTGCTTCCGTATTTGATTTCAAAATTGCCCATAACACGTGGAAGGGTCTTGTAAGGCAGAAAGACCTGCTTCAATATATAGCAATGGAACGAGTACGCACCGAGATGGTAAAAATGATGTTGGGACCGCATCCTCTAAGAGGATTGGAGCTGTTATTCAGAAGTGATGCGCTTGCGCACATCAAAGCGCCAGTTAGTTCGGCGCGTTTTAACAAGACGTTGTTATCTAATCTGGAACAATTGTCAGGTCAGCATGTGTTGCTTCGCTGGTCACTCATCCTGATTACTGGCGGTTATAGCAAGGATGAAGCAGATGTATTATTACGTCAGTGGACATTCTCCAATGAACATCGTTCTCGAATAACAGGGGTCCTTCAGGTGGAACAGTTGATTCATACTTCCGTTCAGGAGCAGAAGGATACGGTCAGTCTCCGTTCCGATTGGATCGTTACTGTTCTGGCTTGTGGTGTTCAGGCGGCGGATGATTGGCTTCGAATACAGACTACACTGCCAGCAGGATGGCGGAATCAATCCGAACAGGCAGAAACGCAGGTTGTTTTGGTTCAAGAGCTTGCAGCCAAATGGAGTCAATCGATCCCTGTGCATGACTTGAAAGAGCTGGATATCACAGGGGAACAAGTGTTACAAATGGTGCAGCGCAAAGGCGGGCCTTGGCTGGGTCAACTGATGAAACATTTGTTACGAGAAACAGCGATTGGAACGATAGCGAATCAGAATGAAGCACTAAGAGCAGAAGTGAAGCGGGTGGTTCAAGATGACCAAACATGAAGATCTGTTACATATGTTATTAAATGCAGAAGGACGATTCGTATCGGGTGAAGAGATCAGCCGTAATCTGTCCATCAGTCGGACCGCTGTGTGGAAACATGTGAACAAGTTAAGAGACATGGGTTATGAGTTTGAAGCGGTATCCCGCAAAGGATACCGTCTAGTAACGAAGCCGGATAGCATTGACGCTACTGCCCTCCAATTGGCACTGAATACAACCGTATTTGGCCGTAAGGCTGTTTTGTTGACTTCGACCCTGTCTACGCAAGGGGATGTTCTCAAGCTAGCTGAGCAAGGGCAGGCAGAAGGTGCTGTGGTCATTGCGGAAGAACAAACAGGAGGAAGAGGACGTTTCGGTCGACAGTGGTTCTCTCCTCCGGGTAAAGGAATCTGGATGAGTGTCCTGTTACGCCCTGATCTACCACTTCAGCATACGCCGCAGCTAACTTTATTAACAGGAGTGGCTGTATGTCGTGCCGTTCGAGCTTGTTCAGGAGCTGATGCAGGTATCAAATGGCCAAATGATTTATTGATTGATGGGCGCAAGGTATGCGGCATATTGCTTGAATCCACGGTGGAAGATCATGAAGTCAGATACTGTATTGCTGGTATAGGCGTTGACGTGAATTTTGATCCCGAGGATTATCCGGATGATTTGACCGAAATAGCTACTTCGCTCAAGATGGAGACGGGGCAATCCGTTGATCGTACCAAACTAACGGCTGCCATTTTGACAGAGCTTGAACAGTTGTATTTTTTGTATCAAAAAGAAGGATTTGGTGTGATCTCAGCTCTATGGGAGGCACTGTCCGTATCGATGAATCGAGAGATTACAGTGACGAATCCTCATGGTGTCATTGAAGGGAAGGCAATTGGTCTTGACCCTTCTGGAGCACTTATCGTGGAGAAGCACGATGGAGAACATACACTAATCATCTCTGGTGAGATTTCCTGGAAATCATAAACAATTTGTCGAATTTTCACTGGTAAAATGAACATAAGACGTGAAGTTTGAGCAGAACTTTGGTATACTGTGTTCGTGAGGCGATATCGGCTAATGCAGACCGAATTGCACTCTCGTAACAGTAACCTTTGTTCTGCTTTGATGTGTTTTATATAAGCAGACCGCAGTGCAAGAATGAAATAAATTTAAGTGAGTTGTTGGATTCTGCTCTGAGCCGAAGAGGACCGAGACAGAAGGGACGATCGCAAGTGACTCTTTTTTGACTTTTCGGGACTTTTTAGTGGAAAACTAAAAGGTTTTTTTGTTGCGTTTTATTTGAAAAGAAGAAAGGAGCCATGAGAGAAATGGCAAACAAACAAGCGATGAATATTGTGAAAATGAAAAAATACAAGCAGGATGGCGTGCCGCTTACCATGATTACGGCTTACGATTATCCAACAGCGCTCCTCGCAGAGGAAGCGGGTATTGATCTGATCCTGGTTGGTGATTCACTTGGCAATGTAGTACTGGGTTATAATTCGACGCTTCCGGTCACCATCGACGACATGGTGTACCACACACGTTCCGTAGTGCGCGGGGCCGAGAAAACATTTATAGTGGCTGATATGCCTTTTATGACCTATCATGGCAGCGTGGATGAGACCCTTAAGGGTGTACGTCGACTGATGCAAGAGGGGCATGCCCATGCGGTTAAAATGGAAGGCGGAGTCGAGATAGCGGACACTGTTAGAGCAGTTGTGCAAGCAGGCGTACCTGTTCTTGGGCATATCGGACTGACACCTCAATCGGTTAATCAGATTGGTGGTTACCGCATTCAGGGCAAGGATGCAGCGGATGCGAAACGTCTGATGGACGAAGCCAAAGCCCTGGAAGCTGCTGGTGCGTTTGGTATTGTGCTTGAACTGGTTACGGAAGAAGTTGCACGGGCGATCTCGGAGGAACTGTCCATCCCTACCATCGGAATTGGAGCAGGTCGAGGCTGTGATGGTCAGGTACTGGTATTCCACGATGTGGTTCAATACGCCTCTCCGTATACGCCCAAACGATTTGTCAAAACCTATGGAGATGTGGGTACATTAATCAGAACGAGCATCGAAGCTTACGTGAAAGAAGTTAAAGATCGTTCGTTCCCGGCCGAAGAGCATGTATTTAATGCTGCGGATGGTGTTCTGGATCAACTGTACGGCGGACAACGCAAGGAAAAGGTGGGGAGTAACTCATGAAAGTATTACGGACAATCGCAGAGTTAAGACAGGAACTAAGCTTGAAGCGTCAAGCGATTCGGTCCAGTGCGTCCGTTGTAGGTCTGGTACCGACAATGGGTTATCTGCATCAAGGTCATGCAAGCTTGATGCAGGCAGCCAGACAACAGAGCGATATCGTGGTATTAAGCATATTCGTTAATCCGATTCAATTTGGCCCTAATGAAGATTTTGACAGTTATCCGCGGGATGAAGCCAGAGATGTGGAAACAGCACGCTCACAAGGAGTGGATATCGTATTTATTCCCTCTGTTGAAGAGATGTATCCACAGGCAACGCAAACGACGGTATCTGTCTCAAAACTGACGGAGCGCTTATGTGGCGCTTCACGTCCAGGACATTTTGACGGAGTAACAACTGTAGTCTCCAAGCTCTTCAACATCGTACAGCCGCAGCGTGCATTTTTTGGAATGAAAGACGCTCAGCAGGTTGCGGTCATTCAACAGATGGTGAATGATTTGAATATGCCTGTAGAGATTGTACCTTGTCCGATTGTTCGCGAAGAGGATGGTCTTGCCCTCAGTTCACGTAATGTCTATCTTAGCGCTGAACACCGTACACAGGCGTTAGTTCTGTCGAAGGCACTGCGTGCAGCTCAGGATGCCGCAGATACAGGTGCAGCTACAAACGCCGCAGATATCCGTCGTATTCTGCGCGAGCAGATTGCAAGCTCACCGCTTGCCGTTATCGACTACGCCGAGATTCAGGCTTTTCCAAGTCTGGAGCCGCTCGCAGATCAGGAGGAAGTTCAAGGCCGTGACGATCTGCTCATTGCACTTGCGGTGAAAATTGGTAAAATAAGATTAATAGACAATATAAAATTAAAAAAAACTGAGGTGCTGTCCCTTGTTTAGAACACTCATGAAATCCAAAATTCACCGGGCTACGGTAACGGAAGCCAACTTGAACTATGTGGGTAGTATTACCATAGATGAAGATTTGATGGAAACATCCGACTTGATGGAAAATGAAAAAGTGCAAATTGTGAACAACAACAATGGTGCACGTCTGGAAACTTATGTGATTCCAGGACCACGCGGAAGCGGGGTCATATGTCTTAACGGCGCAGCTGCACGTCTGGTGCAGCCTGGAGATAACGTCATTATCATTTCTTACGCCATGATGTCGCAAGAAGAGGCAAATACTCACAAACCAACCGTTGTGTTTGTAGATGGACAGAATAAACCTGTACAAACGATGAAACAGGAAGTCCACGCAACAATTATGTAATCGACTGGTAAGGAGAATGAAATCGGCCCTTGAAGCAAAAAATGAGTACAGGTCACTGCACTAATCCATTTTTTCAAGGGTGGGGATGCATCGATGTTCCAGCATGTTTTCGCAGAAATGAACGACATGTTAGATGAAATTATCAAGAGCTATCCTTCCGCTGAAGGCCTGAACAAACAAGAATTGCTGCAAAAGTGGAACTTGCTTAAGCGGATGAGTGACGGAATGCTGGATGAATGGCTGATGTTTGAAGAAAAGATGAGCCAGGTGAGGGAGCGGGAGATGGATAAGCCTGCTTCCCTTGAACCGGAACAGGAAGCTGTTACCGCTCTGCCTGAACTCCATCTGGAATGTTTCAGTCGAGGTCAGGGCTATTTCAAATTACAGATGTATCCGCAGGCGATCATGCAGTTCTCCCGGGTTGTGACCGACCATCCGGAGAGTGCATTGACTCGTTTTTACCTGGCGCTCGCGTATCTGAATTTGGAACAAATGGCGGAAGCCGGGACACATTTGCAGCAGATCATGTACCTTAAGGGTTCACCTCGCTTAAAAGGGCTTGTATGCAACGCCCTGGGCTGTATTCAAGCCAAGCTTGCGAATCCCGAAGCTGCATGTTCACTGTTTGCACAGGCCCTTCAGTATGACCCGACATTGACCGAACCACTGTACAACATGGAAGCTTGCAGGTTGAACAGGGGAAAATTGCAATATGCTAATCAGCTGACGACCCTTCATTAAGCGGGAATTCGGCGACAAAAAACGGTGTTCCCTCCTTTGGCATAGTGGCGGGGACACCGCTTTTTTGTCAGTTAATTTTCAAATCCCCTTTTTTTTGCTATGCTGTAACATAGACTGGAATGGAAGGGACCGTACATTGCAATGAAATTTGCCGTATTGGATTTCGAAACAACCGGCACGCAGTCCGACGGTGAGATTATACAGGCCGGACTTGCCATCATAGATCATGACTACAGCATAACTCAAATATATAGTTCTTATGTGAACCCTGGTGTACCGATTCCCCCGTTTATTTCGGGGTTGACGGGTATTACCGATGCAGATGTGGCGGACGCTCCTTCACTCGAAGAGATGATGATGGAGATGGTTCCGCTGCTTAATGATGTGGTGCTTGTTGGACACAACGTCGCTTTTGATTTTCACTTTTTGCAGAATGCTCTTGACCGTTGCGGTTATTTGCCGTTCACTGGCCGCATTCTGGACACGATTGATTTTCTGAAGATCACATTCCCATCACTGGGTTCTTATCAACTCGGTTATGTGTCTTCCGAATTTGGATTTCAACATGATCGCCCTCACCAGGCAGACAGTGATGCACTGGCGACAGCCTATGTGCTGCTCAAGTGTCTGGATGAGTTAAAGGAATTACCGCTCATAACGATTCAGCGCCTCAGTGACCTGTTTGCACCAGAAGACAGTGACTTGGGCTGGTTTTTGGACGGAATGCGCAGTGAGAAGGAAGCAGAGCCGATTCAGGATCTGGACGGACATACCTATTACCGTCAGCTTGCTCTTAATGTAAGTGATTGGACTGATATTGGTGCACCACGTGATGAGCGGGAGGGTAACCCCCTCGATGGTGTAAGCTTCGAACAGTTTATGGACCAGGTTCGGGAGAACCTGAAGGATACGCTGGATCATTACGAAGAGCGTGAAGCGCAGACTCAGATGTTCAGCAGTGTAAGGCAAGCCCTGAATGAAGAGAAACATCTCTTGATCGAAGCAGGAACAGGCACCGGTAAATCTCTGGGTTATCTGTTGCCTGCTATTTACGAAAGTGTGAAGCAAGAACAGAAAGTTATGGTCAGCACGCATACGATCAATCTGCAGGAGCAATTGAGAGAGCGAGACATTCCGATGTTGACTCAAGTTGTTCCGTTCCCGTTTAAGGCTGCTGTATTCAAAGGACGTGGACATTACCTGTGCCTGCGCAAATTTGAACACAAAATCAATAAACGTGAGTTCGCCACACCCAAAGAGGATTATTTCACAGCGGCTCAGATGATTGTCTGGCTCACGCAGACCGAAACCGGAGATGATGAGGAACTTAACCTTAGCGGACGCGGAGGGGACTTCTGGGAGACGGTACAGAGCGAATCCGAATCATGTCTGGGAAGATCCTGTCCATGGTTCCGTAAATGTTTCTACCATCGTGCCAAACATGAAGCAGGGTTGTCTGATATCGTAATCACCAATCACTCCAAATTATTTACGGATGTGAAAGCCGCGCATCAGCTACTGCCAGCCTATGAGAGTCTTGTGATCGATGAGGCACATCATCTGGAGGATGTCGCTGGTAAACATCTTGGAATGCATATGAAATATTTCACCTTGGTTCATACCCTGACCCGCCTGTTTAAAGACAGTCGTAATGGTCAGCTGCCTATGCTTCGTTCGCAGTTATCCGGGCATGAAAATTCAGTGCAATGGGGCTCCATGGTGGATCAGATGTTCCCGCTCGCTCTTGAGGTCAAGGAACTGTGGGATCGTATGAGCGATGCCTTGTTCGGTTTGTTGCCTGAACGAAGTGATGCTTCACCGGGAGAGACGGGGCAATTTTCACTGCGTCTGAAAGCTTCTCAGAAACCTGCAAAATGGCAGGAGTTGCAGGATCTGGAGAACCAGATCTATGTGACTCTGGGCGATTTGGTTCGCAAAGGGGACAAATTGCTGCTTGAGGTGAAAGAGGATCAGGATGATTATCAATCAGATAGTCTGATCACGGACATTACAGGATTGCTGAAAGATCTGACCACATTGAAGGAGAATCTACGTTTCTTCATGCGTATGGATGATGCCAAAACGGTGTACTGGATGGAAGCCAGCGGTCAGTTCCGAAGTAAATCTCTTCAGCTGTATGCTGTACCTGTAGATGTCAGTGCACAACTTAAGGATTTATTTTTTGATAAAAAGAAAAGTGTTGTACTTACATCGGCTACGCTTTCGGTAGATAAGTCATTCCAGTTCATGATTGAACAACTTGGCTTGCAGGAAGCTTCCGAGAATAATCGGTTGTTAACTTCGATGCTGCCATCACCTTTCAACTATCGCGATCAGGCACTTCTGGTGATTCCGCGTGATTTCCCGAGTGTGAAGGGCAGTGTGGGTGATGCGCACTTTGTTAATATGCTGGTGCGATCACTCGCAGAGACGGCAATTGCCACGCGTGGACGCATGATGGTTCTGTTTACTTCATACAAGATGTTGCGACAGGTCTATGATCCGCTGAAGGAGGCACTGTCTGGTAACGATATCTCGTTGCTTGGGCAAGGCGTTGACAGTGGAAGCCGCTCCAAGCTGACTCGCAGGTTCCAAGATGCCAAAGCTACGGTACTTCTGGGTACAAGCAGCTTCTGGGAGGGTGTAGATATCCCGGGTGAGGCGCTAACCTGTCTCGCTATTGTGCGACTGCCTTTCCAGCCACCGAATCATCCGTTGGTGGAAGCCAAGAGTGAGCTGCTTCAGGAACAGAAGAAAAATCCGTTCATGAAACTGTCCGTGCCGCAAGCGGTCATTCGTTTCAAGCAGGGATTTGGCCGGTTGGTGCGTACAGCGAAGGACAGAGGAATTGTCATTGTTTATGATACACGGGTGATTGAAGCGTACTATGGTAAATTCTTTTTATATTCTTTACCTGGTCCCAAAATGGAACACATGCTCACGGAGCAGATGGTTCCACGAATTACCGAGTGGTTGGAAAAACCTGCTAATGAACAAAAATAATGGTTGTTTTGTTCGTTATATCATTGCATGACACTATCGTTTGGCGTTAAACTTTATTAGATATTTCCGTATCCGATTAAAGCAGCTGCACGTAAGAACTTATAACCTAAATTACAAGGAGCATTCTGTATAAAATGTCACGTTTATCTTTGAGTTTATACAGGATGCTCATCTTTTCATCTATTATTTTATCGTGGCCTTGGTAAGGGGGAGCAAGAATGAAATCGGATAAAATTTCGGAAGCGGTGGTACGCCGTCTGCCTGTATACTTGCGTTATTTGAACGAGTTGCATCAGCGTGAGGTGGCTACTGTTTCTTCTCAAGAGCTTGGACAGAGGCTGGATCTGAATCCGGCCCAAATTCGTAAAGACCTGGCTTACTTCGGTGATTTTGGTCGTAAAGGAATCGGGTATGATGTATCTTATTTGATTGAGAAAATTCGTCACATTCTCAAAATCGATCAGCAAATTAATGTAGCTCTGGTAGGCGCGGGTAATCTCGGTCAAGCCTTGTCCAACTACAACGCATATCTGAAAGACAACATGAAGATTGTTGCTGTATTTGATGCATATGGACCGAAGATTGGTAGCCAAATCAACAGTTTGACGGTAAAACCAATGAATGAATTGACGGAAGCGGTTAAAACGGAAAACATCCGCATCGGTATTATCACGGTTCCGGATACGGAAGCCCAAAATGTTGCGGATCAGCTTATTGAATCAGGAATTGAAGCGATCCTTAATTTTGCACCAACAATTCTAAAAACACCGCCGCATATCCGCATTCACCATGCTGACTTTACAACGGATCTGCTTAGTTTGGCCTATTACTTGGAGACTGGAAAGGACGACGAGGAAGATGACAACAAATAGATGGGTAATTCACAACGGCAAATTTGCCGTTAATGAAGGCGGCACAACATGGAACGTGGTTCAAGGATATATGGTTGTCGAGGATGACAAGATTGTGCATATTGGTGAGACATTGCCGGATGGAGACAAAAATTGTACCAAAGTGGATGGAAAAGGACTGTTCTTCCTGCCGGGTCTGATCAATACGCATGGTCATGCAGCAATGTCGTTGCTCAGAGGGCACGGAGACGATCTTGCGTTGCAAGTATGGTTGCAGGAAAAGATGTGGCCGATGGAAGCGAAAATGACTTCAGAAGATGTATATTGGGGAACTTCCCTGTCGGTGCTTGAAATGTTGAAAGGCGGAACTACAGCTTTCCTGGACATGTACGATCACATGGATCAAGTTGCCAAAGTTGTGGAGCAATCAGGCGTTAGAGCAGCACTGGCACGTGGTGTAATCGGGCTGTGCTCGGAAGAAGAGCAACTGCGGAAGCTGGAGGAGTCGGCAGCGTTTGCACGTGAGTGGAATGGACAGGCAGATGGTCGCATTACAACCGTAATCTCGCCACATGCACCATATACATGCCCTCCTGACTACATAGAGAAGCTTGTGCAGGTTGCGAACGACCTGAACCTTCCTCTCCATACACATATGTCTGAAACGCTTCGTGAAGTGGAGCAGAACGTGGCTGATTATGGACTGCGTCCTGTGGCACATCTGGAGAAACTGGGCTTTTTCTCCCGTCCATCCCTGGTTGCACATGCGGTGCATCTGAATGACGAAGAGATTGAAATTTTGGCCCGTCATGATGTGGCTGTATCCCATAACCCGGGAAGTAACCTGAAACTCGCTTCCGGTGTTGCGCGGGTTCCTGCGTTACTGAAAGCAGGAGTTACCGTGTCACTCGGAACAGACGGACCGGCAAGCAACAACAACCTGGATATGTTCGAGGAAATGAGACTGGCTGCATTGATCCACAAAGGTGTATCTGGTGACCCGACGGCAGTGCCAGCAGGCGAAACGTTACTCCTCGGAACGTCATACGGTGCCAAATCCATCTTCTTGAACAATACCGGAGCACTCCAGGTTGGCATGAAGGCTGATTTTATCGCTTTGGACATTGAACAGGCACATTTCTATCCACATACAGACCTGATCTCGCATACCATCTACTCGGCTTCTGCCAAAGATGTAGAGCACGTATGGGTGGATGGGAAACAAGTGGTGAAACACGGCGAATGTCTGACGCTGGATGAAGAGCGCATTTTGCGTGAGTCTCAATTGGCATTTGATGGTCTGCTTGCTCGTTAATTGCAGGACAGAGCATCATAGGGAAAGGAAGTTCGGCTTTTGAAGAAAAAAAAGAAGTGGATATGGATTTCGCTGCTTGCACTGGTTCTGATTCTGTTTGGACTTCAGCGTTATTACGTCTATGTCACACAGGACCAACGTAAGGAAGAAGCGCTCGCCATACAAGCAGCACAGAAGCAACTGGGCATTACATCCTATGATGAATTGCGCAAGTACATCTGGGGAGACAAAGAAGGCTCTGACAACATCTACTGGACACTGATCGGTAAAAATAAGGATAACCAGGATGTTATGGTCTGGGTTAAATTCGATGCAAACAATCAACCGGCTAAGGGTGCAAACGCTGTACACAGTGAGCTGCTGCAGAATGGCATGTCCGAAGCGCAGATCCGCAATCGCTTCAGTTCTGAAGTTCCTGCCGGCGAGATTAAGCGAATCATGCCCGGAGTTGTGAATGGAATATATGTGTGGCAAGTGTATTATAAAGACGGTACGCATAACCACTATCGCTTTTATCGTTTTAGCAACGGAGAACAGGTGGACCTGGTCTACACACTCCCGAACAGCTAGAACAAATAGAGTGACATAACTAGAGAATTAGAGAAATGAAAGAACCGGCAGACGGATATCCGACTGAACCGGTTCTTTGTGTTGTCTGTAAACATTTTTGATTTAAATAGTTAAAATTAATAATTTATTCATATTTTCGCCTTCGAAAATGTATATACGATGTGATATACTCAGATATGTACTCAAAGTTACATTCAAAAACAAATAATCCTGTCGAAATTCTCGCAGGAGTCAATGTGCACATATTCGTATATACCAATAAGCCAGTAGGTTAGGCCAAAATCTGGGAGGGGTAATTCACTTGAAGCTAAAAGTATTGCCTATTGCTTTAACTGCCGTCATTTCAGCCGTTGTGTTGTTTGGAGGTTGGTTTGTATATCGTCAGGTGGCCGTGCAGAATCCGATTGAAAAGATGGTTACCCAGTACGATGGAGTCAATGACGTTCAATTAACTATTAACCGCAATGACGTACAATTGAAACTGGATCTGCAACCTGATGTTGATTTGGGCAGACTGGTACAATATATTCACAAAGAAGGACAGACGTTAATTGGAACACGTTCACTAAAGTTGGATGTTGTGGATCATTCCAGTGAAGCACTGGAAAGTTGGTGGGGGGATGCGATGTTTACCGTAGCTCAGGCGATGGAGAACAAGCAATACACCGAGATTACACCAACGTTGTCAAAGATGGCGACGAATGGAATTAAGGTAAATACAGCGATGGATGACAACAACGTATATGTCAGTCTCAGAGACGGAGATGCCAGCAAGTTTATTATTCTGCCGCGTGTGCCCGGTCAGATAGGAGTGTGGCCTAATGCCTAAGTGGACAAAAGAAGTTGCCATCGGATTTTTTCCCGTATTGATTATTTTTCTTGCTTTTACTGGTGTTAATATTGTTCCGATTCTGATTGCAGCGGTGTTTGTCGGAGCTTTGCTGTTCATGATGCAAATGCGTGGCGGAATTACAGTAGGCGCTGCACAGGAACGTAAACGGAAGAAAAAAGGACCTTCCAAGCTTACTTTTGAAGAAATTGGCGGACAGGACAGTGCCAAGCAGGAATTGCGTGAAGCGCTTGACTTTCTCATCAAACATGAAGAAATTCGGAAGTTCGGGATTCGTCCGTTAAAAGGGATCTTGCTGACGGGCCCTCCAGGGACAGGGAAAACGTTGATGGCCAAGGCTGCTGCCCATTACACCGATTCTGTTTTTGTAGCAGCATCGGGTAGTGAGTTCGTGGAAATGTATGTTGGTGTGGGTGCCAGCAGAATTCGGGATTTGTTCAAGGACGCAAGAACCCGTGCCACCAAGGAAAATAAGGAAAACGCTATTATCTTTATCGATGAAATTGATGTCATTGGGGGTAAACGTGAAGGTGGTCAACAGCGTGAATATGATCAGACCTTGAATCAACTCCTGACGGAAATGGATGGAATCTATTCTTCTGATACGCCAAGAATCCTTGTTATCGCTGCAACAAACCGCAAAGAGATGCTGGATAGCGCCCTGACGCGACCGGGACGTTTTGACCGCCACATTCAAGTGGACTTGCCTGACAAAAAGGGCAGAAAGCATATTTTGGAACTGCATGCGGTGAATAAACCTCTGATGAAGGAAGTTAATCTGGAGAAAACAGCTGAAGAATCGTATGGTTTCTCCGGTGCACAGCTCGAAAGTGTGATGAACGAAGCAGCAATATACGCCATGCGGGACGGGCTGTTGAACATCGAACAGCGGCACTTGTCCCTGGCTATTGATAAAGTCATGATGGGTGAGAAGACAGACCGTGAGTCCAGTGTGGAAGAGAAGAAAAGGGTCGCCATTCATGAATTGGGACATGCCATTATGGCAGAACTTGTTCGTCCAGGCAGTGTTAGTCAAGTGGCACTTAGTCCGCGTGGTCAGGCGCTGGGATATGTACGTCATAACCCGCAACAGGAACAGTTCCTCTATACGAAGCGCTTCCTGGAAGAGCAGATTATGATTGCACTCGGAGGAGCAGCTGCGGAGGAAATGTACTACGGTGGTCGTTCCACAGGGTCACGCAATGACTTTGATCAGGCAACCAATGTGGTACAGACCATGATGGCTTCGGGGTTGACTTCACTTGGGATTGTGAACATGGATATGGTCACAACCGAGGAACTTATGCGAGAGAATAAATTAATTCTGCAAGAACTGATGGAACAGACAAAGCGGTTGCTTGAAGAACAACGGACAATTTTCGACAATTCACTCGACATCTTGATTCGTGAGGAAGTTTTGTCTGGCGAACAATTTCGTTGTCAATTTCGTGACAGTGCCCTTCTACCAGCATAATTTATTTATGCTGGTTATTTTTTTTTACATTTCACTCGTGCTAAGATATTATTATATGTTGGGTCGAAATTTGTAATTTTCGGCGAACAGGGTACAATAGAGAAATAGAGAACCGAAAGGATGGAGCAGAACCATGTTTTTCAAAAAAATAGGAGTTGTCGGCGGCGGTACGATGGGGCAAGGTATTTCCCAGATGCTCGCAGCCAAAGGACTTGATGTGCTTCTCGTGGAGCATACAACACAAAAGCTGGATCATGCATATGACATGATCGAAACCAATCTGGATAAACAACTGGAGAAATGGGCGATTACAAAAGCGGAGAAGAAATTGATTCTTTCCCGTATTACCAAGGTAGCTCATTTAGCTGAACTTGGAACTTGCGACATGGTCATTGAGACGATTTCAGAGGATCTGGATGCGAAAAAAGCAGTATTCAGCCAACTGGACCAAGTTTGCCCAAGCAATGTCATTCTGGCAAGTAATACATCCACGCTGAGTTTGACCGAGCTTGCAAGCTCGACCAAATACCCAGAGCGTGTTATTGGTATGCACTTTATTCACCCGGTATCCCGGGTTGATCTTGTAGAGATTATTCGTGGACTGAAAACTTCGGATACAACATTCGAAGAGACCAGACGTTTTGTTGAAGAAGTAGCGGACAAAAAAGGAGTCATGATCTATGAATCACCTGGATTCGTAACTTCCCGCTTGATCTGCCTGCTGATTAACGAAGCGTTGCATGTATTGCAAGAAGGTGTTGCATCTGCTGAAGATATCGATGATGCAATGCGTATCGGATATAACTTCCAGCATGGACCACTCGAAATGGCTGACCGTTTCGGATTGGATTCTGTTGAAGCTGCACTCGAAAGAATGTTCCGTGAATTCGGAGAATTGAAATATCGTCCTTCTACAGTCCTGAAGAAAATGGTGCGTGCAGGACACCTGGGTGCCAAAACAGGCGAAGGATTCTTCAAGTACGACAAGGATGGTGACCGACTGTGAAAGTACTCGTAATTAATGCGGGGAGTTCCTCGCTCAAATATCAACTGTATAATATGACTGACGAATCTGTACTGGCTAAAGGTTTGGTAGAACGGATCGGAATGGATTCCTCCATTCTGACACATAAACCGACAGGCCGTGAGGATGTTACAGAAGTTAGTGAAATTCTGGAGCATACAACAGCGATCCGTAAAGTCATTGATATTTTGACTCACAAAGAAAATGGTGTACTGGATTCTGTAAGTGAAATTCAAGCTGTTGGACACCGTGTTGTTCACGGTGGTGAAGCATTTAAAGAATCTGCATTGGTAGATGATGCTGCCAAAGCTGAAATTCGTCGTTTGTTTGACTTGGCTCCACTTCATAACCCGGCAGCAATGATGGGTATTCGTGCGGCTGAAGCCAATATGCCTGGTGTGCCACAGGTTATGGTCTTCGATACAGCGTTCCATCAGACGATGCCTGAAAAAGCTTATCTGTATGCTATTCCGCGTGTACTTTACAAAAAATATAAAGTACGTCGCTACGGCGCACATGGTACTTCCCATGATTTCGTAAGCAAGGCAGCTGCTGAATACTTGGATCGTCCAGTGGAAGATCTGAAAATTATCACTTGTCACGTCGGTAACGGTGGTAGTGTAACAGCAGTTAAAGGTGGCGTATCCGTGGATACTTCGATGGGTATGACTCCGCTTGAAGGACTGATGATGGGAACGCGTTCTGGTGACCTTGACCCAGCCATCGTACCTTATGTAATGAACAAGGAAGAACTGAGCGTAAGCGAAGTGAACTCCATGTTGAACAAACACAGTGGATTGCTTGCGATCTCCGGAATCAGCAGTGACATGCGTGAGATTACGGAAGGTATGGAGAATGGCGATGCCAACTCCACGCTTGCTTTTGAGATGTACGAATACCGTCTGCGTAAATACATCGGTTCATATGCAGCTGCAATGAACGGTGTAGACGTGATCGTCTTTACGGCTGGTGTAGGTGAGAACTCTGTTGTACTTCGCCAAAAAGTATGTGAGCAGCTCACTTATCTGGGTGTTGAACTGGATGAAGCGTTGAATGCCATTCGTTCTGGCGAACCGCGCCGGATCACAACAGCGAATTCCAAAGTGGAAGTTCTCGTTGTGCCAACTAACGAAGAATTGGTAATTGCACGTGATACACACCGAATCGTATTGAATTCTCAGTAATCTAACTGTAAAGTAAATATAGAATGACAAGGAAGTGCAGAGGACAGGCATAAGCCTGCCCGCTGCATTTTCAAATTCAGGAACCAAGGGGAGATATGGGCATGAATACGAATTGTGTAATTCGTAATGTGAACGAGCATGTGGGCGAAACCGTAACAATCGGTGCCTGGATTAACAACAAACGTTCCAGCGGTAAAATTCAGTTTTTACAGCTGCGTGATGGAACCGGATATATCCAAGGGGTTGTTGTAAAAAGTGAAGTTAGTGAAGAAATCTGGAACAATGCCAAGAGCCTGACCCAAGAAAGCTCTTTGTATGTTACAGGTATTATTCGTGAAGAACCTCGCAGTGCGTCTGGTTATGAAATGACTGTTACAGGGGTTGAGATCATTCACCTGACTGAAAACTATCCAATTACGCCTAAAGAGCATGGTGTTGATTTCTTGATGGACCATCGTCATCTGTGGCTTCGTTCTACGAAGCAACGTGCGGTTATGGTGATTCGTGCAGAGATTATTCGCGCTGTTCAACAGTTCTTTGATGGTAACGGATTCACACAAGTTGATCCTCCGATTTTGACACCATCGTCTGCGGAAGGAACAACGAACCTGTTCCACATCAAATACTTTGATGAAGATGCTTATCTGACACAAAGTGGTCAATTGTATATGGAAGCCGCAGCCATGGCGCTGGGCAAGGTATATTCCTTCGGTCCAACATTCCGCGCAGAGAAGTCCAAAACACGTCGTCACTTGATTGAGTTCTGGATGATTGAGCCGGAAATGGCATTTGTAGATCACGAGGAAAGTCTGCGCGTACAAGAGAAATTTATTGCTCATGTCGTTCAATCCGTGGTGAAAAACTGCCGTGCAGAACTGGAATCTATCGGTCGTGACGTATCCAAACTCGAAGGTATCGTAGCTCCATTCCCACGAATTACGTATGATGAAGCGATTGAATTCCTGCATGGACAAGGCTTTGATATTCCTTGGGGAGAAGACTTTGGTGCACCGCACGAAACAGCAATTGCTGAGAAGTACAATACACCCGTCTTTATCACGCATTACCCTGCTGGAATCAAGGCATTCTACATGAAACCAGATCCGAATCGTCCAGAAGTTGTTCTCTGTGCTGATATGATTGCACCAGAAGGCTACGGAGAGATTATTGGCGGTTCGCAGCGTATCGATGATCCGGAATTGATGCAACAACGTTTTGAGGAGCACAATCTCTCGGATGAAGCTTACCAATGGTATCTGGATTTGCGTAAATACGGATCGGTTCCTCACTCCGGTTTCGGTCTGGGATTGGAGCGGACGGTAGCATGGATCTGTGGATTGGATCATGTACGTGAAACAATCGCATTCCCACGTATGCTCTATCGTCTGTACCCTTAATGCTTAACCGAGGAGCGTCTATGGAAGACAACACATCCAAAGCTTGGTTGGATGGAGCAGCTTATGGCATGACTTCGGGTACAGCCCATCTGCCGTATGCCTTGTTACGTTTTTATCACCAGCTTGGTCTATCAGATGCAGAAGTGCTTCTTCTGATTCAACTGCTAGGGTTCCGTCAGGCAGAGTTCAATGAGTTTCCCACGCTTGAAGAGCTTGCGGCGCGCATGGGACTTGCACCTGAAGGCATTGCCAGAATGTTGCAACGTCTGATGAGGGATGGGTATATTGCTATTGACGAGCACCGTGACGAAGAACGGGACATCCAGTACGAGCGATATGATTTACATGGATTATATGCCAAACTTGCAGCGTGCACTGCTGAAGAAGTAGCCGCATTCCGTGCGGAGCAGCATAGTAGCAATACAGCACGTCAAGATTCGAACAGTGTTCAAAAAGAAGAGGAAGAACGGAACATGTTCTCCATCTTTGAAAAAGAATTTGGACGTCCGCTCTCTCCAATGGAGTGCGAAACGATATCCGGCTGGTTGGATCAGGACCGTTATCAAGAGGAATTGATTCTAATGGCTCTGAAGGAAGCAGTTTTTGCAGGCAAAGTACATTTCCGGTATATCGATCGAATACTGCTTGAGTGGAGTCGCAATCGTGTCAAGACCGTTCAAGATGCAAAGGCGTACACACAGCGGTTTCGTAATGGTGGACGTTAATTCCAGCGTAGGCGGGACAAGAAACAGGCCAGAAGTCATTCTGTGCCTGTTTTTTTTGGATTATAGATTGGATGAGTGATCAGCAACATCAACCTTTCAGGCAATGATTTCACTTTGTTTTACAAAAATTTGATAGATCACGCAGGGGTTAACGCACAAGCTGTCGTCTATTGTATTGGAGAGGAGGGGAGAGTTATTGATGAAGCGCGTGTAATCGAACAAATCCGTCAAGGAGATACATCCCAGATGCGTACTCTGATTGATAAATATAGCCAGCATGTATACCATGTGGCCTATTCCGTACTCAGGAACGATCAGGAAGCACAGGATGCAGCTCAGGAGGCGTTCATACAGATGTATAAGTCTCTCCCCGACTACCGTTCTGAAGGTTTCAAGACGTGGTTAACCCGAATTGCCTTTCACAAAGCGATTGATGCCAAACGCAAGCTGGGCAGACGAACTGCTGAGGATCTGGGTGGAGAAGAAAAAATAATCAATATTCCCGGACGGGATGAAGACGTTCTTACCCGTCTCGTTCGTGAAGAGCGTCAGGATAAACTTCGCGAACGAATTAATCAGTTGCCTGCTCAGCATCGTGACATTATCACTGCGTATTATCTAAGCGAAAAAAATTATGAGCAGATTGCCAGTGATGCACAGGTGGCTGTGAAGACTGTGGAATCCCGCTTGTATCGTGCCCGGCAGTGGATTCGAAAACATTGGAAGGAGGATGAATGGCGTGAGTAAACAGGAGAAATATACCACTGCGCAATGGACTGATTATATTGAAGGCCATATGAGTGAAACTCAAGCGAACCAAATGGAACAGCTTTTGCTGGAAGACCCGGATGCGATGGACAGTTATTTGGAAGCACTCGGTATCCATGGGGAACTACCTCCGCTACATGACCCAACAGGGTTTGCGGATTCAGTCATGCATCGGATTGAGGGCATTCAATCATCCAAGGTACAACGCAAATCCCGTGCTGGACGAAACCGGCGCTGGCTTGATCATAAAGTGTTCCATTACGCGGTAGCAGCCTGTTTGACATTGATCTTCCTCTCGTCTGGACTTTTTGACAAGGTAGCACCATATCACAAGTTCCAGGATGGCGACCACAGAGGGTCTTTTACCGAGAAATGGACGGAGGCAGCCACTTCATGGCTGGATAACCTCAAGCCTAAACCATAAATAGCTTCGCATTGCCTGAAAAGAAAGGATGACGACTGTGCACTCAGATCGTAACAAATTACTCGCATTTCTATTAAACCTGATACCCGGTCTTGGTTTTATGTATTGGAGGCGGCCTACCAGAGCTGTGGTCTATCCATTACTCTTTTTTGGAACAGCTGTTGGCTCATTCATGTTAGCAATGGTCACTAATGAACAAGATTTAATGATTTTCGGTGCACTTTTTGCTGCTTTCTTCTGGGGGATCAGCATGCTGGACATGGTTATTGTTCTGCTCCGTGCGCCTTCCGGCCGAGATGCTCATTACAGGGGATATGGAGCACATTACGGACCGCAACATCCAGGAGCAGCCTATCAGGGAGCACACATGGGCCATCAAGGGCCTATGGAACATATGAATGAAGATGAGCTGCATCAGCATCCTGGTAGTGAATATGCTCACGCTGAAGGGACCTATGGTCAACCCATGTATCGAAAAGGCAGTGAGGGTGAACGCTTCTTCACCATTTTACTCTCATTTGTTCCAGGATTGGGACATCTTCATCTGGGATTGTTGCATCGTGGGTTGTCCTTCCTGATGGCGTTCTTTGGTTCATTTGCCATGATGGTTTTTGTAGCTTCGATCACCAATGAATCCGTATTTTTAATGTTCCTGCTAATACTGCCTGTAATATGGGTATACTGCATGTTTGATGCGGTGCAACATGTCCACCGTAAGCAGGCTGGTGAGGTGTTGCAGGATCGGACATTATTTGAGGAATTGGAGATGGGCAGAGTAGCCGGACGACGTAGCAAAGTGCTTGCAACGCTGCTATCCGCTTTTCCAGGTGCAGGTCATCTATATCTTGGATTGCAGAGAAGAGGCATGCAATTGATGTTCCTGTTCCTGGGCAGCATCTATGTTCTGGACCTGCTTCATTTATCGGTGTTTCTGTTCATGATTCCACTGGTCTGGTTCTACAGCTTCTTTGACGGACTACAGTGCTCCAGTCGCTATGGACGCGAGCCATTGGTTGATCAACCGATCTTCAAGGACTGGGCCCGCCATCAGCGTCTGATTGGATTCGGGATTGCGGCACTGGGTCTATATTACTTGACGATCCGGCTTGTCATTCCTCAGCTGAATGAGCTGTTCCCGAATGCATTTATGACATATGAGATTCGTTCCTATCTAAACACCGTCATCGTATCCTTGCTGCTCATTTTTGGCGGCTTGAAATTGCTGTTTGGCAAGCAACGAGGGACGGGTATCCAAAGTGCTGCTCATCGAAATGATGAGGGAGCAGACAGTCTCTTTTTATTCAAGGATAGGGATGATCGACTGTAATTTACGATCCAAGTTGAATTAAAGATTATTTACACTGACACTACGATGCACAGAGCAACCTTTCAATCGCTGTTATCCCTACAACATAAAAACACGCCAAGGGCTATGTATATCAGCCTCTGGCGTGTTTTTGGGTTGAACAACTTTGATTTCGAATAAATGATTGCTATTTCGTAGCACCCTTCAACAGAAGTTGACGGTACATCACTTCGAACAGGAACTCGAACGCTTCCAGATGACGTTTTGCTTCAAAAGCATCTTTGCCCCACGCATATATACCGTGGTTCCGAAGCAAGATCCCTGGCACTTTGGCATCCAGAACATCCGGTACCAATTCAGCAATTGACGGAATGTCCGCAAAGTTAGGCAGGACAGGTACGCGAATCTCCGCATTTTCTTCCCAAATGTTGAAAGCCTTGATCAATTCGATTCCTTGAATCGGTACGTGTCCATCTGCTCCAAAGAATTCGCTAATCAGGTTGTTAAACACGGTATGCACGTGGAATACAGCGCCACAGCCGGTCAAACGATAGATTTCGCAATGAATCAAAGTTTCAGCACTGGGTTTCAACGTTGTTGTTTCGATCGCTTTGCCGTGTTTGTCTACAAAAAGGAAGTCTTCCGGTGTGCGCAGAGATTTGTCTTTGCCTGAAGCGGTAACCGCAAAATAAAATTGCTCCGGGTCAAAATCTCCTACACGCATCGACAGATTGCCACTTGTTCCGGGGAACCAGTTACGACTTGCAAACAATGCTTTAATATCAGCCAGTTCTTCAAGGACCTGACGTTTGTGTTCCAATGTAATCTTTTCAAAACCCATCGTTTACAGCACTCCTTGTGTTTGCTTCTGTTTCATATCTTCGATGATATCGTAAAATGTAGCAAATGGTACATGGTCCACACCAAGCTCAATACATTTGTCCGTCAAAATGGAGCGGGAGTAGACGAGATCGGCAATTTTGGCACCTTCAAAATCTGTCAGACTGTCTCCAATGAGGATTCGATTATATTGTTCTTCCGGGAAGGTACGAATCACGGTTGTTTTACACATGCCGCAGCCATTCTCACAAGGAGGCTGGCAGGGATTCGGCCATTCAATCCGAATGGTTTCACCCGAGAAGTCAGCTCCGTTGCAATAGACATGATCCTTAGGGATATCGAATGGCGCGAGTAAGGGTTCGATAAAAAAGTCCATACCACCGCTGGTCACATTGAATTCGATCCCTTCGCTGCGAACGTAGTCAAGAAACTCGTTAAATCCTTCACGGATCCCCGCTTGTCCAAGCACAAATTCCACAATTTCATCTTTTTGCGATGCAGGTAACAGAGCAAACATGGCTCCAACACCTTCACGCAGCGAGATGTTCTGCTCAATCGTATCTTTCATAATCGCTTCAATGCCCTCAGGCTTAAAGTGTTTCATGATTGCTACAATATTGTCCGAGAGGGTAATCGTACCGTCAAAGTCACAGAAAATGACTGTTTTTTTATCACTTCTCATCGTTCGCCACCCCACAGGTCCAATGCGCTTTTCAGCTCTGGATGCTCGGTTGCATATTGCGCAAGTGGAATGGAACGCTGAGCTGCCTCAATGGCTTGCAGGAATGCACGTCCGCCTGCCTCAGTGCCCATAGGATGTCCATGAATACCGCCACCAGCATTAACGATGACATCTGTTCCAAAGTCGCGCAAAATAAGCGGTACAAGGCCTGGATGGATACCAGCTGAAGGCACTGGCATGCTGGTTCGTACTGGCAGATCAGCTGTCAGTAATTGCTCCGTGATCGCCATATTTTCTTCCTTCGGCATCGTAACCGATCCGTAAGGGGAAGGGAAGAGCACCAGATCGGCACCCGCAAGACGCATCAACTGGCCTAGTACAACCGAAGCCGACATGCCGTAATGTGGTGAAGGATACAGTGCTCCTGCAAGAGCAGGGTGAGCCATAATTGGCACATTAATATCAGGATCACTGCTGAGTTCATGCAGCACATCATATCCGTAGGACAATACGTTGAACAGTAATGCATTTGCTCCAGCGCCAATGGCACGTTCAGCTTGCTCTTTCAGACGTGATGTAGGCCCAGTGAGATTAGTTGCATATAGAAGTTTCTTGCCGGTCTCCTGACGTGCCTGTTCGGCAGCTTTCATGCAGACCTCGACTCTTTTTTCGATGGGTGTCAATTTATTCTCGAACAGAATCTCATCGTCCTTGATCAGATCAACGCCCCCAAGGGCCTGACGAATAAATTGTTCACGCAGTTCATCTGCATCCAGTCCGATAACCGATTTGAAGATACTCATTAACAGTGGACGATCATGCACACCAAGCAGATCACGAACACCATTCAGTCCAAACTTGGGACCCGGGAATGCACTGAGGAAGCCATCCGAGAAACCAAGCTTTGTAAGTTTGATCCGGCCATCCATTGAGATTTTGCCAAAGACCGTCACGAGCAGGGCAGGAATGTCACGACTGAAGTTCACATCAGGGTATCCAATAGTAATATCCGCGTAACGCTCACCCGCAGCCATCCCATCAGCTTCATGGACTTCTACGCTTATTACTTCACCGAGATGTTTCTGCATCGCTTCACGTTGGGCTTGCGGCAACTCCGTCCAGCTGCCCACGGTCATGCCAATCGCGATGGACTGAGCCTTCTTGCGAAAGTCTGCATGGTCATCATGCAGACGATATGTGGCTGTGCACATGTTATTCATTTTAAATCCCCTTCCAAAGCAGCTCCCATCTCCCGTGAGCGCTCTGCACAGCGGTTGACGGCTGCGATTACATTTTCAAAGAAATCTCCTTCGTCCAGCGTTTTCAGTGCTGCCTGGGTTGCCCCTCCCGGGGATGTCACATCACTACGAAGCTTCATCGGTTCCAAACCGGTTTGTTGTACCATTCGTGACGCGCCCAGCACCGTCTGAACAGTGAGATCACGAGATTGCTGGCTGGATAAGCCACCACGAATACCTGCGGCAATCATGGCCTCCATTAAATAGTATACATAAGCAGGGCCGCTTCCGGAAATCCCTGTGAGCACTTCGAGTTTATCTTCAGGCACGATGGTCACGATACCAACCGCTTCAAACATGGTCATCACCGTACTGCGCTGATCATCCGTAATTTCCGCAGAGAAGGCAAGACCGGTTGCACCAAGTCCAATGGTACTGGATGTATTTGGCATGGTTCTCGCGATTGGCTGTTTACGACCAAGCAAGGATTGCATCGTGCGGATTGATAATCCGGCAATGACAGATACGATCAGTTGATCAGGTGATAACAATGGACCGAGTTCGCGCAGCGCTGCGGCAGCATCTTTGGGTTTCATACAGAGTACAATGACCGGAGTGGAGGCAAGATGATCCAAAGATTGTGAGGCCGTTCCGGTATGTACTGCATAACGGGTGCTGAGCTCCTCCTGACGTTTCTGGTTGCTGCGGTTCAGCATCGTAATATCCTGAGGACGAACGACTAGGCGGGAGATCAGTCCGCGCACGATGGCTTCAGCCATCGCGCCTGCTCCGTGGAAAGTAATCTTCTGTTGTAGTAACGTCTGTTGCTCTTGACTCATATTTATCGTTCCTCCTATATAACTGGTGCTGGGATATTATTGACGGATCTGTCCATTGCCTGTAATGCGATATTTGGTTGATGTCAGTGCTGGCAGTCCCATCGGTCCACGTGCATGCAGTTTCTGGGTACTGATTCCGATTTCGGCTCCATAGCCAAATTCAAATCCGTCGGTGAAACGAGTGGATGCATTGTGATAGACGGCTGCCGCATCCACATCATGCATGAAGCGTTCTGCATGGGCTGTATCACGGGTTACGATACACTCGGAATGTTTGGTTCCGTAATGTGCGATATGCTGCATCGCTTCGTCCAGGTTCTCAACCACACGGATATTTAAAATATAATCGTTATACTCGGTCGCATAGTCTTCCTCGGTTGCCTCAAGGGCAGAAGGGACAAGACGGCGCACGGTGTCGCAACCTTTCAAGACCACATTGGCCTCACGGAATTGCTCGGCAAGAGCAGGCAGATGCTCTTCCGCATATGCCGCATGCAGCAGCAACGTTTCCATGGAGTTACATACGGATGGGCGTTGTGCCTTGGCGTTGATGGCAATTTCGGCTGCCATGACCGGATCGGCTGATTCATCCACATAGGTATGACAGATGCCTGCTCCAGTTTCAATAACAGGGACTGTTGCATTGGAAACCACATTACGAATAAGTGAGGCCCCGCCGCGTGGAATAATAACGTCCAGCAATCCGTTCAGCTTGAGCATTTCATCTACGGAAGCACGATCCGCATCCTCAACCAGTTGCAGTGCATCAGCAGGCATGTCTGTCGTTGTCAGTGCCTGATGCAGAACCTCCACAATTTTACGATTGGAGGACAGGGCTGAGGAGCCGCCGCGCAGAAGGACTGCGTTACCTGTTTTGAGACATAATCCGGCTGCGTCTACAGTTACATTAGGACGAGCTTCATAGATAATACCGATCAGGCCAATCGGCACTCTTAATTTTTCAACATGCAATCCGTTTGGACGGGTGAATGTCTCCAAGACTTCACCGACTGGATCAGGCAGATCTGCAATCTGACGTAATCCTTCGGCAATGCCAGCAATGCGCTCCTTATTAAGTGCGAGTCGATCCAGCATGGATTCCGGCGTGCCTTGTTCTCTGCCGCGTTCCAGATCCTCAGCGTTTGCCGTAATGATGGAATCCGTCTCCTTAATCAAAGCATCTGCCATGACACGCAGGGCCGTATTTTTCTGTTGTGTATTCAATCGGTTCAGCTGTGGAACCGTGGCTTGGGCTTTGCTGGCTTTTTCTCTGACTTCACTCATCGTAATTCCTCCTCATATATATAAAGTTAAGTATTCCAACCACATGTTAAACTAAAGATTATTCACACAGACACTACGATGACAGAATAACCTTCCAATCGCTGTTATCCCCAGATTTTTTCGATTCCCTTTTCTAAAGGGAAAAATCCGGAGATAAGCGTATGCTTCCGATGTAGCTTTCTTTCAGAAAGCTTTTAGGCGAACGCTCCGCTTTTTCAGGTTTTTTCTGTCCTCTCCGTTACGTGTAAATGATTAGTTTAACTTTAATATAACTTCTTGTTTACTTTAACGTAATCCATTCGTCTCTATGAATAACCTCAAGCCTATGGATGCTAGCGAGTTGTTTCATCACTTCGCCACTGGGAAGTCCGGCAATGAGTCGAAGCTGGTCATCATCATAATTGACAATACCGCGACCAAGCAAGGTTTCATCCATTCCGATGACCTCTACAACGTCTCCTGCATGAAACGTTCCCAGTACCCGCTTGACTCCTACAGGTAAAAGGCTGTGGCCCCCATGGACAAGTGCTTCTTCAGCACCATCATCCACAACGACAGTTCCCAGTGGAGTAGACATGAAGCCGAGCCACTGCTTTTTACGGGATAACGAAGCGAGTCGTGTCTCAAAGTAAGTTCCTTTACCGGTGCCATCAACCGCTTTCTGCATATCTCCGTGTTCTTTCACACTTCCCACGAATACAGGTACGCCTCCACGTGTAGCAACCTTTGCTGCATCAACTTTGGATCGCATTCCGCCTGTACCAACCGTTGATCCTGAGCCGCCGGCAAAAGCGTAGATCTCAGCCGTTATTTCGGGAATACGGTCGTAACGTACGGCAGAAGGATCTTTACGCGGATCTGCGGTGTACAGGCCGTTGGTATCGGTAAGAATGATCAGATGCTGTGCCTTCACCAGGTTTGCAACCAATGCGGACAACAGATCGTTATCACCAAACTTCAATTCGTCTACCGATACCGTATCATTCTCATTGAAAATTGGAATCACTCGCTGTTTAAGCAGCTCTTCTACGGTCATACCTGCGTTACCCATGCGTTTACGACTGTGAAAGTCTGTACGAGTTAACAGAATTTGCGCCGTAGTAACGCGGTGCGCTGCAAAAGCCTGTTGATATGCCTGCATCAGTAATGCCTGACCAACGGCCGCTGCGGCTTGTTTCTCATGTAGCAGTTTGGGGCGCTGAGGATAACCGATCTCCCGGAATCCGGCCGCTACCGCTCCTGAGGTGACCAAGAGTACTTCATGGCCCTGATCAGCCAGTGCTGCAATTTCTCCGGCAAAAAAAGTGATCGAACTGCGATCCAGACCGCCTTCTTCCGTGGTAAGCGAGCTGCTTCCAATCTTAACTACAATACGTGAAGTCATGGTTTCACTTCCTTAAACATGATTAATAAGTGCTTCTGGAGCAGGCTATAGCGGGTACAAAAAAAACTCCCGCCCTTTAGTTAAAAAGGACGAAAGTTTGTTACTTCCGCGGTACCACCTTTATTGATGATTAGATCATCCGGCTTCATGCCCTGTAACAGAAGGCACTGTCCTGCACGTAACAGGCCGCTCAGGGGTAGGTTTCAGAGAAGAGCCGCGGTAAATTCTTTCAGCAGGGTGGAATTTACTCTCTGGGCGCGACTGATATTCTCTTACTGGTCCCGTCATCACGTTTCGTTCAATATTTCTTATAACATACCATGGAAACTTGGCATATGCAAAGGGGTTATGGTCCTGTAAATTACTTGAATAAATTCAGCTTGCCAATCCGCTCAACAGCTTCGCGTAATCGGTTTTCATCACTTAGCAGTCCCGCGCGCACATAGCCTTCGCCATGTGAACCAAAACCAATACCTGGGGCTACGGCCACCTTGGCTTCTCGCAGTAACAAGTCTGCAAATGAAGCAGAGGTATAACCTGCAGGTACAGGTAACCAGCTGAAGAATGAACCTGCGGGTTTCGAAGCTTGCCAGCCAATCGAGGAAAGAGCGTCATAAAACGCATTGCGACGGGATTCGTAACGTGAAACCAGCGAGGCAACACATTCCTGGGAGCCAGTCAGTGCTTCCGTTGCCGCAGCTTGAATCCCACCGAAGAGACTTACATAGATATGATCCTGAAGCAGATTGATTTTAGAGACAATCTCTGCATTACCTAGCGCAAATCCAACACGCCATCCAGCCATATTGTACGTTTTGGATAACGTATAGAACTCAATGCCCACTTCTTTGGCACCAGGGGCTTGTAGGAAACTTACTGGACGATGTCCGTCAAATCCAATCGCGCCGTAAGCAAAGTCGCTGGCAACGACGATTTGATTTTGAATAGCGAATTCAACCGTATCTTCGTAGAACGAAAGTGGAGCCGTTGCTGACGTTGGATTGTTGGGATAGTTCAGGAACATCAGCTTGGCCTTCTCCCGATCTTCCGCAGTAACGGCTTCGTAATCCGGCAGGAATGCATTGGACTCGAGCAAAGGCATAAATGACATGTTTGCTTTGGCGAGTGCAACACCAGACCAGTAATCCGGGTAGCCTGGATCGGGAACAAGAACGGTGTCACCGGGGTTAAGCAGGATCTGAGGTAACTGAACCAGTCCTGTTTTGCCTCCGAACAGAATGGCTACTTCAGTCTCGGGATCCAGATCAACGTTGTAATCTTCCTTATAACGTTTGGCGACAGCTTCCTTCAGGAAAGAGTACCCTCTAAAAGGGGAGTATTTATGGTAGAGAGGATTTTCAGCCGACTCTTGCAGTGTTTTCACAATATGGGGTGGTGTAGGTGTATCCGGGTTCCCCTGACCCAGATTGATCACGTCATGTCCACTTGCGATTTCACGATTTACATTTTGAACAAGGGTAGCAAAAAATTGCGTTGGCAGCTGTGTCATCACATCAGAAGTTGGTATCTTAAAGGCTGAACGAGCGGATGTATGGTCTGAATGGGTCATTATCTTCATCACTCCGGTTATTAAAAATGGCAAATAGTTCTCATTAATTTATCACGCCAATCCCGAGCTGTATAGAGGGAAATCCACTTGATTAGGGAGTACATAGAAGTAAAGAGCGGAGGATTGTACAAAACTGAAAGTGCCCATATAGTTTTGTCCATTGAGCTGAGAGAAGCCTTGTTTTATGATAATATCCGATAATGATAATCAATATCATTAAATTTTATTGCACAATGTACATGATACAGGGGGAGAAATAGCAATGAAAAAGGGCATACGAAATACGGCAGTACTATTTACGATTACGTGGTTATCCATTCTGCTGCTGGCTTGTGGAAATCAGGCTACAACACCTGCTGCTGGCGCAGAGGATTCCAAAGCAGCCACAGAAACCACAGAAACCACAGAGACCACGACTGCAGCAGAAGAGACGAATGAGGGGGAGACCCGGGTATTCAAAGATTGGACTGGCCATGAGGTAGAGGTCCCTGTAAATCCGAAACGAGTCATCTATCATGGAGAAGTTACCGGGGATCTGCTGGCGCTTGGTGTTGTTCCTGTAGGCATACTTCGTCAGGATGGAACTGTATACGATGAACAGGTTGCTCAGGCAGAGGATGTAGGATTTCCGATCAGTGTGGAAAAGGCGCTAGCCTTGAATCCCGATCTGATCATTTTCTCGAACAGTGATGAGACACAATACGATCAGATCGCGAAGGTTGCACCCACGGTTACATTTAATTCGTTCGGGTCAATAGAAGATCGTATGCGTATCCTTGGCGACTTGTTGAACAAAAAGCAAGAAGCGGAGGATTGGATTACGAATCATCAAAAAGCAACAGAAGAGATGTGGAAGCAACTTCATGAGAACGGATTGAAAGAAGGGGAGACCGCTTCGGTATTCACCATGTATCCCGGGAATCGTCTGTTTGTTATGGCGGGTGCAGGATTGCCACAGTTGTTATATGGTAAAGACGGGCTGAAGCCAACCGCGGAAATTCAGAAAGTATTGGATGAAGACATGGGATTTGTAGAGATTTCGACTGAAAAATTATCTGAATTTGCCGGTGATCGGATATTTATTCTGGATCCTGTGACCGACGATGCGAAACAATCCACCAAGGAATTGCTGGATAGTTCAATCTGGAAGAACCTGCCTGCGGTGAAAGAAGGAAAAGTATATCGTTTTAATATCGTAAAAGCTTCAAGTGATGCCCTTTCCAGGGAGTGGCTGTTACAAGAGCTGCCAAAACAGATGATTCAATAATGATGACGAGCTAGTGAGGCAGCAGTAACACCTTTGAGTAATGCAGTTATAAAAAAGTAAAAGGGGCCTTCAACATTTCGTTGAACGCTCTTTTTTGCTGATAAAGTCATATCTGGATTATTAACCATCGCTCGCTTATAATCAGACCATACAGAATGATTGATAATTATTCTCATTTTAGAAAAACGAGGTGAACCGACATGCAGGCTTTGGATGCCGATGGGGGAGCGTTGTTCTTTTCAGCATTCATGTTTCGGCTGGATCATCTGGTACGACGAATTGAACCACCTGAACAGGTGATGCTGGAAGTTGCTTGCGAGAAACATGCGTTCCTGATCTGCGAAGAAGGGGATGGGCGTTTATATATTGGACATGAACAGTTTCCGTTTACTACGGGATGTGTCTATCCGCTTTCTCCGGGAGAGGGGTACCAGATTGAACATCGTAATAACTCGGAATTGAAATATTTCGTAATGGCTTTTGATGTTATTCATGTGTTGACGGGTGATCCCGAACTCTTTACCCGCCCTGTATTTGAGCACAAAAACCAATTGAATGGTTATCCCTATGCTCCGTTAAGTGGGATGCTTGAGCAAATGTATGCCATTCGAAACTATAAAACAGATGCAGAATACAGTCATTTGAATGCGCAATTCCAAAAATGGATGGAGATGATCATTACCCGGTACACTTCTCCAAAGACGGAACAGAGTATGGAAGCAAGACTATATAGTACGATTCAGTATGTGGACGACCATTATGCTGAAGAAATCACTGTACAGAAACTGGCACGTCTTGCGGAGATCAGACCTGTACAATATACGACCCTTTTCAGACAACTCACGGGTCACAAGCCACTCGATTATGTGAATCATGTACGCATTAAACATGCCAAGGACTGGCTTCGCAAATCGAATGAACCACTTCGGGATATAGCAAGTCGCGTGGGCTTTAAGGATGAGTATTATTTCAGCAGGCGTTTTCGCCAAATGACCGGATTATCTCCTCGTCAATATGAAAGATCAATTCAGCAGCAGACATTAGTACAAGATTGGTTGGGTCATGATGTGAATATTCCAGTAAATCCGGAGGGAATTATGTATTACGGAGATTCGGCTGGGGATCTGCTGATGCTGGGCATTCAGATATTGGGAGATCAGACCTATGACGCGGTTGCTCCGGTTAATGTGGAAGCAGCTGTTATCATGAAGCCGAATTTGATTATTTTTGATAGCAGCAATGAACAGCAATATGAACAACTTTACCGGATTGCCCCGACGCTTGCTTACAATTCACATGCCACCCTGGAAGAACGAATGCGCAGATTGGGCAATTGGTTTGGCAGACAACCTCAGGCTGAACAATGGTTAACCTCCTATGCGGAGCGTACTGAGCAGATGTGGGCGAAGATCCATACTGTGATTGAAGAGGGGGAAACGGCATCCGTATTTACATACCATCGGGGTGCAAGATTATTTGTTATGGGCAATATCGGTCTGGCGCCTATGTTATATCATCCAATGGGATTCAGGCCAGTGACCAAAGTGAAGGAAGCACTTGCGGCAGGCAGAGCCTATAAGGAAATTTCGGCTGAAGCGGTACGTCAGTACGCGGGAGATCATGTGTTTGTTATGCTGCCTGAGGAAGTTGTGGCAAGACAGGCTACAGAGATGCTGATGAAAAGTCCCAGTTGGCAGGCCCTTCCGGCTGTACAGATTGGACGGGTATACCCTGTGGAGGAGTCAATTTGGAATCTAGGTGACGCGCTCACGAGTGATCGATTGTTGACCCTGCTCCCTGAGTTGTTGTGTGTAAGTTCATAACAAAAACAGGCTTGCAGTCCTCAAGAGGATCAAGCTATGATAGCAGGTATTACGGTTCAGAGGAGTGCTTGTCATGACAGAAAAACAACAGGGAGAAATGCGTGTAGCCCTGATTCAGGGCGATATTCAACTTGGAGACCCTGAGGCCAATCATAAACATATGCAGACGTTGCTTGAGCGTGCGGTAAAACAATATCCGGATCTGGGGCTGGCTGTGTTACCTGAGATGTGGAATACCGGATACGCTTTGACTCAAATTCATGAACTCGCTGACCCGGAAGGCCAGAAATCTCGGGAATGGCTGTCTGCTTTTGCTCAAAAACATCAAATTTCTATCGTTGGCGGTTCAATTGCTGAGAAACGGGATGGTCAAATATACAATACAATGTACGCTTATGATCGTGAAGGAAAACAGGTAACACGATACGATAAATTACATTTGTTCCGTCTAATGGACGAGGAGAAATATTTACAGCCAGGTGCGGAACCTGAAATTTTTGAATTGCAGAACGGTCTTACAGCTGGTGCTTCGATCTGTTATGATATCCGGTTTCCGGAACTTGCCCGCACACTGGCTTTAAATGGTGCCAAGGCATTAATTGTACCGGCCGAATGGCCGAACCCTCGTTTGCACCACTGGCGTACGTTGCTTACAGCACGAGCGATTGAGAATCAGATGTATGTGATCGCCTGTAACCGTGTAGGTAAAGGGGGAGAAACCGAATTTTTCGGACATTCCCTTATCATTGATCCTTGGGGTGAGATTGTGGCTGAAGGTGGCGAAGGGGAAGAGATCGTGACCGGAATTATTCGTCCATCTCTGGTAGATGAGGTTCGCGGGCGTATTCCCGTATTTGAAGACCGTCGACCTGGCGTTTATTTTGGCAAAAAATAAAAACTGAAATAAAATTCTTCAGAAAAAGTGTTTATTCTTCCAGGGCACGGGTAATGATAACTATCCCGTCACCAAGGAGGATGATCAATCAATGGACAACCATGTGAAAGATACGCTCAGGAGACTGGAACAGGATAACACAGGGGAAGATCACTTAAGGGCATTCTTAGAGAATGGAGCAGGAGGGCTATCACCCCCTGATTCAACTGTTCAGGACGAAGGCCGTGTAATGAATCAGCAAAACAGGCTGACAAGCGATCGTAATTTGCGTAAATAAACCGCCAGACATGAAGTTTTCTTATGTACGTTTCTACGTTAACATTATAAATTAGCATTGAAGCTAAACAACTTAACAAGCAACATTGTACTGTAACCAGTTACTGTGATTGCAAAGTAAGAACTTTATCCTGCGGATGCGGGAAACGAGTATATGACAAAGGCTTGGCCCATAAGGGTCAAGCCTTTGTTTTGGTTCAGTATGAAATGTACCTAAAGAAATGTACCTATACCACAGAGCAATTTCTTAGTCTCCCTTTGACAGTTCGGCCACGGTTTGTTGAAACGTATGGATGAATGCCTCGGCTGCCTTCGACAGCACTCTGCCTTGACGATAAGCCACAACAAGTGTTCTGCTGGGAGTAGGCTCAGCAAGTGGAACATACACAGGCACGAACTCACTGCGCGGCGCACGGGCAATAAAGCGTGGAACCAGTGTAATACCCATACCTGTGGCGACCAGCGACTGAACAGTCTCAATATTTGTGCTCTCAAACACAACTTTGGGATCAAAACCGGCTTGCTCACAGAGATCAAATGTAAGTTTGCGGAAACCCTGTCCTTTTTTCAATACAACAAAGGGTTCATCCCGAAGTTCTTCAATTCGCACCGGAAGCGGATGTTCCGGATCTGCCCTGCGTGCCAGAGGGTGATTCGGGGGAACTGCCAGATCAATCCGTTCTTCGCCAATGGTTACATAAGACAAGCTTGGCTCTTGTAAAGGAAGAGATAGAAGGCTGAGATCTGCTTTGCCGCTGGCTGTCAATTTCTCAAGCGTAAGCCCGGAGTCTTCCAATAAGGTAACCTCAATCTCAGGATAAGCTTGTTGGAACGCTGGAAGCACGTGTGGGAGCAAGTGTGAGCCAGTGATCGGCATGCTGCCCACAACGACTTTACCTTTGCGAAGCTGGGAGATGTCTGACATTTCCTGACGCAATAGCTCCACGGCATCTACGATCTTCTGGGCTTGCTCGACAAACGTAACACCGGCATGGGTTAACTCCACGGTACTTGTATTACGCTGAAACAGCAGTACTCCCAATTCTTTTTCCAATTTGGATAATTGCTGGCTTAATGAAGGTTGGGCAATATGCAGCTTCTCTGCTGCCCGGGAGAAATTGCGTTCGGCCGCAATTTGCAACGTATATTGAAGTTGTCTGAATTCCATTGTCATTGGTCATTCCTTTCGTTATGCCACCATTATATCATTACAAATGAAGAAATCATTCTCTTTGCCGGAACTACCGGTAAACTCAAATATCAGGAGAGTGCTTCTTTATTTTGTATAAAAGCATTGACAGCGAAGCAGCGGAAACGTAGTATAAGACTTATCTGATAATGATAATTGTTATCAATTGAAACCTCTGCGATGAGCTGTGGTTTATTTGTCTTTATCTCATTATAGGTTAAACCTATTACATCTATAGATATTATATCTTGGAACAATGAAGGACAGGGTGATATATTTATGTCATTCAAGAGCTTCACTTTTTAAAGGAAACACGAGGCTCTTCCAAGGACCGAACTTATAATGAGGTGAAAATGATGAGTAAAAAAACGATGTTTGAGAAAATTTGGGAAAACCACGTGATTCATCAAGAAGAAGGCAAACCAAGCATTCTGTATATCGATCTGCATCTGGTGCACGAAGTAACTTCTCCACAGGCATTTGAAGGTCTTCGTCTGAGCGGACGTAAAGTTCGTCGCCCTGAGCTGACATTTGCAACAATGGACCACAACGTTCCAACCAAAGACCGCTTCAACATTACAGATCCAATCTCCAAACAACAAATTGATACACTTTCGCAAAACTGCCGTGATTTCGGCGTGAAATTGTATGATCTGGACACGATTGATCAAGGCGTTGTGCACGTTATGGGACCTGAACTCGGTCTGACTCACCCGGGTAAAACGATTGTATGTGGTGACAGTCATACGTCCACACACGGTGCGTTTGGCGCACTGGCATTCGGAATCGGAACAAGTGAAGTTGAGCACGTTATGGCAACGCAATGTTTGCAACAAGCAAAAGCCAAAACGATGGAAGTTCGTTTTGTCGGCAAACGTAACCCGGGTGTAACCGCGAAAGATATGATCCTCGCAGTCATCGCCAAATACGGTACAGACTTTGCAACAGGTTATGTTATTGAGTACACAGGCGAATCCATCCGTGAGTTGAGCATGGAAGAGCGTATGACGGTCTGCAACATGTCCATCGAAGGTGGAGCAAGAGCTGGATTGATCGCTCCGGACGAAACAACATTCGAATATCTGCGTGGACGTGAATACGTACCAGCGGGTGCCAAATTCGATGAAGCTGTAGAAGGTTGGAAACAGCTTGTAACAGATGAAGGTGCGGAGTTCGACCATGTGGTTGAAATCGATGTGGAAACATTGATCCCGCAAGTAACTTGGGGAACAAGCCCAGGCATGGGAACCGATATCTCTTCGAAAGTTCCTGTTCCGGCTGAATTGCCTACAGAAAACGAACGCAAAGCGGCTGAAAAAGCCCTTGAATATATGGGACTTGAACCGGGAACACCAATCGCCGAAATTCCGATTGATTATGTATTTATCGGTTCTTGCACCAATGGTCGGATCGAAGATCTGCGTGCAGCAGCAAAAGTGGCTAAAGGTCACACGGTATCCAGTCAGGTTACAGCAATTGTTGTACCAGGTTCAGGACGTGTTAAAATTCAGGCTGAACAAGAAGGTCTGGATAAAATCTTTACAGAAGCTGGATTTGAATGGCGTGATGCGGGATGCAGCATGTGTCTGGCGATGAACCCGGATGTATTGAAGCCAGGACAACGTTGTGCTTCGACGTCCAACCGTAACTTTGAAGGACGCCAAGGACGCGGAGGACGTACGCACCTGGTATCTCCGGCAATGGCAGCAGCAGCAGCGGTTAAGGGTCACTTTGTGGACGTACGGGACTGGAATTTCAAAACAGAAGCAGCGATCTAATCTATAACAGACAGAAGGGAGAACGTTTAATATGGAAGAATTCAAAACATTACAAGGCATCGTTGCACCGGTAGACCGGGTCAATGTAGATACAGACGCAATCATTCCGAAACAGTTTTTGAAACGGATTGAACGTACCGGATTTGGACAATTTTTGTTCTATGAATGGCGTTTCGATGAAGAGGGCAACAATAATGCTTCCTTCGAAATGAATAAACCTCGTTATGAAGGGGCATCCATCCTGATTTCACGTGCCAACTTTGGCTGTGGATCTTCCCGTGAGCATGCGCCATGGGCAATTATGGACTATGGATTCCGTTGTGTGATCGCTCCATCTTTTGCAGACATTTTCTATAATAACTGCTTTAAGAACGGAATCTTGCCAATCAAGTTGTCAGAAGAGCAAGTTGAAGACTTGTTCCAACGTACAGCGACACATGAAGGCTACGAGATGAATGTAAATCTGGAGAACAAAACGATTACTGATGCATACGGACTGCATATCGATTTTGATCTGGATGAGCACCGTCGTCAATTCCTGTTGCAAGGATTGGATGATATCGGTCTGACTCTTCAACATGATGATGAAATCGCTGCTTACGAACAACGCCACGCGGCAAAACTTTTCGGTTAATTATTAAAGTATCGTATAGCAGGAAGCTTCTGCCTTACCAAAGGGACTTTGTTCCCATCGGTGAGACAGAAGCTTTTTGTAATTTCAGAAGCTAAATTAGCTTAATAAGTCAGCTATACATAGAACTCCTCATTTTTTTGGCCGAATACTTCAACAGATACAATAACAGCCGACTAAATAGAGGAACCTAAAAATAGATTACTGAGGTAACTCCAAAGGGTCGTTTTTTGTATTCTGAAAATAGACATAGATATAACAAGCCAAATGCACGAAATTCACCAGTGACCATACCATAAGCCATATGATTGGAGTTGATAGGGTAGTCCAGATGCCAAACCAAGGCAGCACACGTCCTCCGCCGATAAACGTAACCAATGGGAACAGAGACAAGAGAATCAGAACAGGGATCAGTCTACCAACCGTGATCATAATCAATTTGCTGATCGTTAGGCGGTGGTTGTTCCGAAGTATGCGAAAATAGGCGTAGATGCCCCATGCAAGCATAGCGATGATCAGCGCAATCATGATTGTTTCCATATTCCGACCGTTTACAAAAGAGGTTTGGGGTTCCTGCCCCCTCATAATATCCGCTATTCCATCAATAAATGCCGAATAATTCACATAAGCGTTTATGCCAGAATTAAACATTACGGTAATGCCCATTTGCTCGTCCAAATAAACCAGTTCTTCTGACTTGTAGGTCCAGAAAATGCCGCTGTGGGAGATCGTACGGCCGCTAGACGCATCTTGGTTTGCAAGCCAGCCCATGCCGTACGGACCGATAGCCCCTGCGGCATGATATTGTTTCATCAGCACAGGCGAAACGAGGCGGCCGTGATATTGGGAAAGCATCCAAAGGGACATGTCCTCTGCGGTTGAAACGATGCCGGCGGGGCCCTCAATGAACCAAAGCGGTTCGGATTGACTTATAGAGCGTCCCAAACTCAGGTAATGTCCTAGCGGGATAGTATTATTCTCATAGAATTGCTGCGTTGTGCTGACACTGAAGGTATGGTTCATTCCTAGCGGTTCAAAAATATGTTCTTTCAAGTAATCCGAAAAGCGCTCTCCGCTAACAATTTCCACGAGGTTCGCCAGCAGCACGTAATTGGGATTATGATAGCTGTAGGCTGTTCCGGGGATATGGGCAAGTTGAACCGTGTTTAATAATTGGTTGGCTTCAGCCAACGATTGGAATTGCGGAGTCTTTGTCATATCGGGATTTATCTTGTCATTGAGACCACTCGTCTGATTCAGTAAATGACGGACCGTGATGTCAAGAACGCGGGGGTCCTGTGGAGAAAGCTCTGGAAAATAGGAAGCGTAAGTAGCATCCAAGTTGATCTGACCCTTGTCCACCAGCTGCAGAACAGCCAATGCTGTAAAGGACTTACTTAGTGAAGCAATGGGAAAAGGGGTGTGGCTCGTAACCTTCTGGCCATCTGCAAATGTCCCGTAGCCTTTTGCGTAAAAGACCTCATCGTTATTGGCAATCGCCAGTGAAGCAGCCTTAATGTGATTGGTCTTCATGCTCCGATTCATATATTCGTCGATCTCCTGCAGAACTTCTGTCCTGTCTCTGGCTTCATTGGCGGATAAGGGGGACGCCCACGCGGTACATAACAACAAGCAGCTAATTGTGATATACATTCCTTTTTTCAGTTTTAGCATGACAACACTCCTCGAATTCAAGATAAGAAGATGTTATCAGATCATTTTCAACTATTTATCAACTTGTGTCCCAATACTTGCCGTCACGCTTCCACCTCCGTTAGGACCGTTTGCAATCTGAAGACTACCTTCATGTTTTTCGCAAAACACCTTGCAAACGTAAAGGCCCAGCCCGCGATGTTCGCTCGCATCCCATACTTCGCCTCGGTAAAAAGGGAGTATAGCCTTACTCAGTGCTTCGTCAGAGAAACCAGGACCGTCCTCTGAGACGGTAATCTTCATAATGCCACCCTGCAGGTCATAGTGAACGGCTAATTGACTGGCTGCGTATCTTGCCCCATTAGCCACTATATTCTCGAATATCTGCATGACGAGATAGTGATCTACATGTACTGAAGCATTATCATATTCCACGGAAGAGACGAAACGTATACCGTACTGTTTCGCGATTTGTTCAGCGCTGCCATCCAGCAAAGCCGTCAATGAGATCGTATCCATCGATTGGATGTTCAACGGCACATCCTCCAGCCTCTGAATTGAGTTCATGGCTTCTGTATATCTCTCCAGACGCAAGATGTGAAGGTTCATAGTATGGATCAGGTCCAGCACCTTTTCTTCCGACAACTTCTTCTCGGGAAGATAGGTGGCGAGAAGCTCGGCGTTTCCTTTTAACACGGACAGGGGTGTTCTCAGATCATGGGCAAAAATAGCATTGATCTGCTTGCGCTCTTCAACCGAACGCCAAAGTGTCTTAAGGTTTTTTTCCAATTGTGAGCGCATGTTTTCAAATATCGCGATCAGCTCGCCCATCTCATCCTGGCAGTCATAGGAAATGCGGAAATCTAGATCGTTGGCTGAAATGTTCTCGGATGCTCGTTTTAATAGCTCCAGCGGACGTTTTAGCTTCCATCTGTAAAATAGAACGGCCATGGTGACAATTCCAGTCGCTACGGTGAGCAGAACCGCCGTGACGAGGGAGGGCATCACCCAATCCGTTTCTCCGAAACGCAGCCGCAGGTTCTCCGCCCAAGCAAACTCCATAGTTATAATGGCCAGCACCGCAATGAGTGTGACCACACACAACAGCATAAAAGAGTGCAGTAAGGACAATCGCTTTAAAAACAGGAGTCTAGTCATGAACTTGGCCATTTGTAGCCTACTCCCCAAACGGTCTCGATTTGATTATCACAGCCGTATTCCTTTAATTTGTAGCGAATTCGCCGGATATGCTCTGCGATGACGTTACTGTCGCCTTGCTCGTCCATGCCCCAAATCTTTTCGTATATGCGTTCCTTTCCAAACACCATATCAGGATGCGTGGACAGCAATTCGACAATATCAAACTCTTTTTTGGGCAGTGAAATTCGCTTATCCAGGTAGTAGAGCTCCCTGGCCGTATAATCAATGACCAATTCATTGTTAAACCTTACCGAAGATTTAGTTAGGATTCGTTGTTCCCTGCGTATATGTGCTTCGACCCTGGCGCCCAACTCGCGGATGCTGAAGGGTTTCAGGATATAGTCATCACCTCCGGCACGAAAACCTGCTATTTTATCAGCATCTTCGATTCGGGCCGTTAAGAATAAGATGGGGCAAGAGACGTAGTCCCGAATTTTCTCACATAATTGAAGGCCGTTCTGTTCAGGCATGTTGATATCTAACAAAACGAGATCGGGTTGTTGTTCCACTTTCCGCAGCGCTTCCCGGCTATCCTTGGCCGTCATCACGGAATATCCGTTAATTTCAAAATAATCAGTCAGTAGCTTTCGAAGATCTGCTTCATCATCCACGATCAGTATTTTAGGCATCAAGTCTCAATCTCCTGTTTTCAAATATTTGAACTCAGCATAGCAAAAATGGATGAGGAATGTAATTTCCATATGATTTCGGGAACAGGACGAATGGAGAAAGTAACCTTTTTGCCACTCTGTTTCCGACTAAATATGACAACGTTGTAACCGGATAATCAGACAATATCTGATAAACTGATTAGTAGATTATGGAAGGTTACATATTGTCATTGATGTTACGCTGCAGAGAATCAGGTCGGATGTTCAAAAGACAAAAAGAATGGTGGATGAGGTATGAAAAAATGGTCGGCAGCAGTCGTTTTTCTTCTGTTCCTATGTTTATTCCCAGTCATGGCCCATGCGAACACCACTCCCTCGATTGTACTCGACGGTGTAACCATTAACCAGCAGACGGGTGCACCTGCAGAGAATATCGGGAAAACGGTCATGGTTCCAATTCGAATTGTATCCGAGAACCTGGGTTATAAGGTGAAGTGGGAGAAGGAAACTCAGTCAGTCCAGGTTCAAAAAGGAAACAGCATGATCCAAATGACGGCTGGCAAAGATGCAGCTACAGTGAATGGAAACGTGGTGAACTTGGATTCTCCCCCACTGATCAAACAGGGAACTACGCTTGTTCCGTTACGCTTTGTTGGGGAAGGCATGGGTCTGCGTGTTGGCTGGGACAATGGAACCAAGACAGTAAGCCTATTTAGTATTCCTCCCGTAGTTGAAACGGAAAGTGACAGTGACCCCGTCGAGGCACCAGTCCCGGATGGTTTGACAGAACTTCAAGGCATCAGCTTCAGCGGAGATCGCTTGATTGTAGCAACAAACGGTAGTATTAGCCCCAAAGTATCCAGTATTGGTGGGCCAGACCGAATTATTGTTGATCTGCCTTCAGCGACATTCTCTCAGGAATTCATTCAGGGACAAGCCTCTAATCCGGATGGCAGTGGACAGATTCTCGTTACGGATTCATCAATAGTTTCCAAAGTCCGTTATGCCATGTTCAGTGAATCGCCTTCTACCGTGCGTGTCGTTCTGGATCTGAGTCAGACGGCTACAGCCAAATGGTCTGTTGGAGATAACAATGTCTTGCTCGTTGACCTGACAGCCACGAGTGGAGAACCGACAAGCCAACCGGCAGTACCTACGAATGATGGTAAAACGATTGTGGTCATTGATCCGGGACATGGTGGTCGTCAATCGGGTGCAGTGAGTTTGTCAGGAGCTTATGAGAAGGATTTCAATCTGGCTGTAGGGCTGAAGGTACAGGCAATCCTTCAACAATACAAAAATATTCAAACGGTAATTACACGCCAGGATGATACAGAACTTTCGCTCAAACAGCGTGTGGATATTGCTGAATTGAATCAGGCAGATGTTTTTGTATCCATTCATGGAAACAAATTCACTACACCGGTACCAAACGGCATTGAAACGCTCTACAGTCGTAAAGAAAGCAAGACTTTGGCTGACACTCTTCACAAATATGTGTTGCCGGTGACAGGGCTCAAGGATCGTGGGGTTAAAACGGCTAGTCTGCATGTGACGCGTGAAACAACCATGCCTGCTGTGTTACTTGAACTTGGTTTTTTAAGTAACCCTACAGATGAAGCGGTCATGCTCACGGAAGAGTACCAGGACAAATGTGCACAGGCGATTGTGGACGGAATTGTTGAATTTTTGGGACTGTAAATTGAATTGTGCGCAAATATGAAGGTTAGGGTAGTACGTTGTTTAGAGATGTATATTTGATAAATAAGGAAAAAAGAAGACATTAAAATGTAAAAAAAGCTTGATCTGACAACGTTTTTTTTCTGTTATGTTGGAATATATTCGCAACTTTTGAGAGCGAGGGGCGTCTAATAGGTGTCTGGTAATGCCCAAGCGGTCAGTCGGAGTTGGAAAATGACAACATGCGGCAAAAAAATATGAGAATGGTAGGGGTGAAGGATGAAGAAGTTCGGTTTTTTGGTACTGTTATTTGTCTTTGGGCTCGTATTCCCGGGCTATAGTCACGCAGCAACAGACACGAAAATTATCCTAGACGGAAAAGAAATCGTACAGCCATCGGACACAAAAGCGGAAATTATCAACAGCAAGGTGATGGTTCCGATCCGGGTTGTGTCTGAAAATCTTGGATATAGCGTGGAGTGGAAGCAGCAAACGCAAACGGTGACTATTAGCAAAGACAACACTGCCATGCAGATGATTGTTGGACAGAAGACGGCAACGGTGAACGGCAGTAACGTAAACCTGGATGCCCCGCCACTCGTGAAAAATGGTACTACGCTCGTACCTCTTCGATTTATTGGTGAGGAAATGGGTCTTAAGGTGGGTTGGAACAATACCACGAAGACGGTAACATTAGTTACCCAGAATTCAGGTTCCGGAAACGGGACAACCACACCTCCGAACTCTGGCAATGAAGGCGGAGGATCGGATCAAGAAGGTCTTGTACTGGTGAACGGCATCAGCTTCAGCGACAACCGCTTCATGATTGCAACAAGCGGAAGTACGAAGCCGAACGTCTTCACGATGACAGGACCAGATCGAATCGTTATAGACTTGCCGAATACCGCATTTGCTGATTCGTTCAGTGAAGGACAGGCTCTAGACAGCAACCAGAATGGACAACTCGTCGTTAGCGGCTATCCGGATGTGTCGAAGATTCGTTACTCGTTATACAGCAACAGTCCATCTACAATTCGTTTTGTAATAGATCTGTCCAGTTCAAAAGGGTACAGTGTGCAAAATGATTCCGGACTGGTTATGATTAACCTCGACAATCAAAGTGGTACACCTGCTCCTCCGGTTGGTAATAATGGCAAAAAAGTTGTCGTTATCGATGCAGGTCACGGAGATCATGATCCTGGGGCAATCGGTGTAACTGGTAAACGTGAAAAAGACTTCAATCTGGCAATGGCTCTGAAAGTGGAAGCCTTGTTGAAAAAAGAATCCAAAATTGACGTTGTGTTAACGCGCAGCGATGATACATTTTTGGCATTGAAAGAACGTGTGAAGATTGCACAAGACATAAAAGCGGATATCTTCATCTCCATTCATGCTAACAGTGGCCCTGCTGCTGCGAACGGTGTAGAGACATTCTATACACGCTCCAACAGCAAAGCACTTGCTACAGTGATGCACAAGTATCTTTTACAGTCTTCCGGACTGAAAGATCGTGGAGTGAAAACGGCAAGTCTCCATGTGACCCGTGAAACGACAATGCCAGCAGTTCTGCTGGAAGGTGGATTCCTTAGCAATAAGAGCGACGAAGCAGCCCTGTTCACTGAGAGTTTCCAGAACAGTGTTGCCAAAGGGATTGTTGCAGGAATCAAGGAGTATCTGGGAATTAAATAAGGGACAAGCCCTTATGTTGAGGAGGCGGAGTTAGAATGAACAAGAAAATATGGATTGCAGCCTTGCTGGTAACGGTTATGGCAGTTGCTGCTGGATGTGGAAGCAAGCCAACAGCTGCTCCGAATCAGACGCAAGGCGCAGGAACTGAAAACAATGTAACCGAGGTTGAAGGTGAAACAATTACCGAACCGGTAACTGCTGAGCCTGAAGAGAATACAACACCTACAGAATCCACGGAGGAAGGCAGCTCAGAGGAAGCGACTACAACTACTCCGCCAAGCGAAACGTCTACGGAGAAGCCGGCAACTTCCGAAAGTAATGAAAAGAAAACGATCACTGTATTCTATACGGATGAAGAAGAACTGGAGTTGCACAAAGCTTCGGCAGAGATTTCATACGCATCGGATGATGCCAAATATAAAGCTGCCTTTGAATCACTGCAACAGAGCAAAGACGCTAAACTGGTTCCGCTGTGGTCTAAAGAAATTGAATTGAAGTCTGTTCAGTTCAAGGATGGAGCTCTTACGCTGGATATTCATATGCCAGATACGGCGCGTCTTGGAGCAGGTGGAGAATCTTATGCGCTGGATGCTCTAAAACAAACGTTCTTCCAGTTTGATGAAGTAAAATCACTTGATTTACTGGTGGATGGTCAGCAGACTGAGAGTCTGATGGGCCATGTGGATCTTGAACATCCAATGACAAGATCCGAATAGGCTGTACAGCATGCTGTTGTACCGTGAATCCACGGAATATGGGTCGTTTTACATGAGAGAGGGGAATCATAGGTGACTTTTAAATATAACAATCCATCACACTCTAAAAAAGTAGTATCAGCCGTGCTTGCAGGCATGATGGCCCTTAGCGCCGGCGGAGCTGCCATGGCAGCAGAATCAACAGAAACGGGGCAGGGTCAGACTGCTGCAATAACAAATACGGCTGCACCAACTGGTTTGTTCAGTGACATCAAGGTCGGATACTGGGCTGAGAAACATGTGTACAAACTGGCATATCAAGGTATTCTTCTCGGTAACAACGGCCTGTTCCGTCCAGGAGACGCGGTAACACAGCAAGAAGCTGTAACGATGGCAATCCGTTTTATGAATCAAGAGGGCCAGTTGAATACCAACACGGCTGCGGCATTACCGACAAACATGGAAGTGGGAAATTATTTCAAGCCATATGTCGCGCTGGCACTTCAACTGGGGCTAATTGACAAAACGGAAGAATCATCCGTGGATGTATCCAAGACCTCATGGGGTCAAAAGCCGGCTTCACGGGAATGGATTACGAAATTGTTAATCCGTTCATTGGACAAGGATGCTGAAGCGAAGGCACAAAATAATCAATCTACCGGATTTGCTGATAATGCAAGTATTTCCGAAAGTGGTAAAGGTTATGTCAATCTGGCTGTTAGCCTGGATCTGGCCAAAGGTGTGGAAGGCAACAAATTCAATCCAACCGGTTCCGTAACCCGTGCTCAACTGGCTACCTTCTTCAGTCGTGGTGAATCGTTAACGGATACAACGTACCCGAACACATCCACGGGTTATGTGACAGGATTGAAAGATGGGCAGATCACGCTGGTTGTGGACGGTAAAGCCGTTAACTTCGCAGTGAACAGCAGTACGCCTTACTTTACGAAAGACAGTGAAACTCGTGCTTCCGCCACAGATGTGAAGCTATATACGAAAGTTATGGTTGTAGGTTCGGCAGGTGGGGCTTCCTATGTGGAAGTTGTTGATGCTACACCGCAGGTGGAAAGTGTTGAAGGTACATTTGCACGTTCATTGTCTGGTAATAAAATTGGTATCTTTGTGGGCGAGAATTACGAAACGTACAGTTATGATGAGGCAACTGCATTCATCGATCAGAATGGTAATGCAATCAAACTGTCCGATATTACGGCAGATAGCATCATCGAAGTACAGCGTGAGACGTTCTCGGCTGACAAAAAAACAGTCGCTATTCGTGTGAAATCCGGCATTGTTAACAAGAGTGACAATGGCGTAATTGCTGAAGTATCCGCTTCTGGCAAAACGATTAAACTTGTCAATACAGCGGGTGCTACAGAACAGTTTGCGTACAATGACAATCTGCTTATCACATATCAAAACCGTATCATGTCAGTGGCTGATCTCAAAGCCGGCAGTGCCGTGAAATACACCGTAAAGGACAGTGTTTTGCAAACTATCACATTGTCTCAAGGTGTGGAGCAATCTGTGCGCGGAACATTGGTTGAGATCGGTGGCAACCAGTCCACGTTAACGTTCAAACGTGAAGGGGGTTCCCTTGAGGCGAAATTGCTGATTGAAAAGCCGGAAGTCATCATTAATGGCATTCAGGATGCAACGTTGAATGATCTCATCACAGATGCAACGAACGGGGATCAGGTTGAGTTGTCATTAAACGCTGACGATCAGGTTACGCGTATTCAGGTGATTGGACGTCAAATGGAACCTATGAACGGGGTAACGGTTGTATCTTACAACAGCAAAACAAAGGTACTTACCGTACTGGACAACAACAAAAAACCGTTTGTATTTACATTGGACGAAAAAACCAAACTGGACTACAATACGACCAAACCTACACTCGCTGGTCTGGAGTCGATTTTAAATGATGGTCGCAAATTGGATCTGACCTATGTGGGAACACGTGCGTTGTCCGTTAAAGTGATTTACAAGTACGAAGGTACGATCAGCAACATTGACACATCGGGCAGAAAAATCAGTTTGTTGTCTGGTAATCAGACGATTACAGTGCCTTATACTACCTTACCTACGGTTGAGATCTATAACAAATCGGGCGCAAGTCTGGGAGATTTGAAGATTGGTGACAAAGTGACCGTAACGCTTGGAGCAAATCAGGATGTCGTGCAGAAGGTTGCACTGAACACTGTGGCTCAATTCGAAGTGGTTGCCTTGGAAGCAAATAGTCGTATTCGAGTAAAATCCGATCTGCTGACAAGTCAGTTCTACGTGGATCAAGCGGTACTGACAGGAGAGAGTGGTCAGACGATCACGCCTTCACAACTAACAGCAGGCAACCTGATTAATGTAACGTTTGAAGGAGCTACGCCAAAAGCGGTTCAAGTCGTGAAGCGTACGCTGGCTGAAGTTACAGCGGTGGATGCTTCATCTGTAACGCTCAAGCAGTTTAATAACGGCCAGACTGAAACCGTACCTGTTAGCGGTTCTGTTAAAGTCGTAAAATCTGGCTCCACATTAACTTCATTGACTAGTCTTACGGTCGGAGATCGTGTGGAAATGACAAAAGATACGGATAATTCCACACGCTTCAGAGTATTAACTGTCATGAGCAAACAATTCTGGTCTTATGATGGCGTTGGTAACCAGATTTTGGTTAAACGGGAAACGACAGCAGACACGAACTATCGTTTTGCACTCGGATCAAGTGTATTTGTTCACCAGGGTGACAATACTTTAAGCGTGCAATCTCTCAGAGATAATGATAATATTGTATTGTATCTCCTGAACAATGTTATTCTGGAGATTCAAAAACAGTAATCGTTTCTTTTCGAGGATCAAAAGAATGACCGTCTTGATACGGGATCTTTCCCGCATCAAGACGTTTTTTTTGCAAGCTTTTTGAGGTCCCCGCAAAGTACTCGGATGAAGCTTCGAAGTAAGGCTCCGCAGCGTGGAGTCATTTTGTGGGAGGTAGCTCTTCATGAATGCAGCGACAGTTAGACATATACTCGAAACTATGGAAGCAATGTTTCCTGATGCACATTGCGAATTAAATCACAGCAATGCATTTGAATTGACGGTAGCTGTCCTTTTGTCTGCCCAGTGCACCGATGAAACGGTGAACAAGGTAACCGCAGATTTGTTCCAGAAGTACAGAAGCCCAGCAGATTATCTGGCGGTTCCTCTCGAAGAGTTGGAACAGGATATTCGGCGAATCGGTTTGTACCGGAACAAGGCCAAGCATATTCAGAACATGTGCCGAATTTTAATAGAGCAGTATGGCGGTGATGTACCGCAGGAACATGATCAGCTTGTGACGCTACCAGGTGTCGGGCGGAAAACCGCGAATGTAGTTGTTTCCAATGCGTTTGGAGTACCGGCAATTGCGGTAGATACTCATGTTGAACGTGTATCCAAGCGGCTGGCGCTTGCAGGTTGGGATGACTCCGTACTTGAAGTCGAAAAGAAACTAATGAAGCGCGTACCCCGGGACGAGTGGACTTTAACTCACCACCGGTTTATATTTTTTGGACGCTACCATTGCAAGGCACAGAACCCTGCGTGTCATATCTGTCCATTGCTGGACATATGCAGGGAAGGGAAAAAACGTATGAAAACGTCCCAAATCAGGAAAGATAAGGAACGTGTCACCACCCGAAAACGAAAAATAAATTAATGAGCAGAAAAGGATGAATAATCATGAAATGCATTTCCGTGTACACTGACAATTTTGAGGCCTTCTCCGATATCTTTGAACAAATCGTTGAACAGGAAATGGCTGAAAATGAAGAAAAAGAAGTAGAAGGCATCACAGTAAGCCACTCTGGCGACGTGCCTGAACATTATCTGGAGCGTATGTCCGTTAAACCAGAAGTTGTTGTTATGAGAGACAAAGGCAGAGACATTACAATTCTGCAACATGGACAAGTATTTGAAATCTTGCTGCCTTCCATGGAGAACGCAGTTTCATAAGAAGTGATTACACTATGGGTTCTGTTGTATTAATGTCATGAGGATCGTTGTGGTTAAGATGATCGCATCGCATTCATGCAACAGACACTTGGCGTAAGCATTTGCTAAATACCGAGTATAAAACGTATTACAGATAAAACCGACTTGTTCGGTTTTATTTTTTTTAGATTATAGATTTATACGTTCATTTATGTATATTCAATTCCAACCGTTCAAATTCAAACTTGATAATGTTAAAATAAATGTTGTAAAAGAGATAGACGTCGAAACGGATGTCAAATTAGAGGAGCCAGGGGGAAGGCCAGTCATGTCCAGAACAGATTACCCAAAAGAAATGGCCAAACCTCTGCTTCCGCTGCGTGAAGCGATGGAGCAGACAGGGGACCATACGGCTGTACAGGCTTTAACGGATTTAATCAGCAAGGCGGAAATGAAACATCTGACGATTGCGTTCTGTGGTCATTTCTCTGCAGGCAAATCGAGTCTCATCAACAGTTTATGCGGTAAGCGGGTGTTGCCTTCAAGTCCCGTGCCAACAAGTGCAAATGTGGTATCCATACGTAATGGTAAGCCAAGAGCGCTTATTTATACTACTCCAAACGTAAGCGCTGACAATGGAGCAGGAACACTTGAAGTTTCTCCAGAGGAACTGGAGGCGTATTGCAAAAATGGTGGAGCGTACAGCTCGATTGAGGTGTGGGATGATATTCCTTTGCTGAAAGATGATGCTGTCCTGCTGGATACACCAGGTGTGGATTCAACAGATCGCGGACATAGTCTCGCAACCCATTCCGCGCTTCATCTGGCCGATGTGGTCTTCTATGTCATGGACTATAATCATGTTCAGTCCGAGACAAACCTTTCATTTGCCAAGAGTCTGTCGGATTGGGGCAAACCGTTGTTTTTGATCGTGAACCAGATCGACAAGCATCGGGAGCGTGAGCTCTCTTTTGACCAATATACCGAAGGTGTCGAAGCTATATTTGCGGCCTGGGAAGTCAGATATGACGGACTGTTGTTTACTTCCCTCCGCGACAAGCAGCATCGCTACAACCAGTGGGATGTGCTTCCGAAACTTATTGAACACATGATGCAAGAGAAGGAAGCGTTAATTACGCACAGTTTGGCAAGTTCGGCCAGTCATGTAACTGAGCAACACCTGACGAGAGAAGCGGAGAAACGTGAAGACGAAGAGAATTCCCTGCTGGATGAGATTGGTGGCAAGGAAGGAATTGAACGCTTGGAACGAGAGCTGGAGCTTCTTGATCAACAAGCAGCAGACATTCGTACCGGGCCTTCGCGAGTGCGTGAGAAATTCCGGGCAGAGCTGGAACCTCTTCTGGCGAATGCAAATCTTACACCTGCGGATATTCGTACGTCTGCTGCTGCCTATTTGGAGAGCCGCAAACCGGGCTTCAGGGTAGGTTTATTGTTCTCAGGTGGCAAAACCGAGCAGGAGAAACAACGCCGTGTTTCTGAGCTGGTAAGACTGTTACAGGATCAGGCTTCCGGACAAGTTGAGGTACATATTCGTACGATGCTTAGACAGCTGGGTGAATCCCATCAGCTATGGGGAGCGGAGTGGGAGCAAGCGCTTAATACGGAGCTGCCTGCTGTAGATGAAGCACTATTGGAGATGAAACGCAGTGCCAGTGCAGAGGTATCTCCAGAGTATGTGATTCAGTTCAGTAAAGATGTGCGGGGCGAGATTGAGGCCCGCTATCGCAAGTCGGCCATGATGCTGGCCGACCGCATGCTGGAGGCGCTGGGCGCGCGAGGCGAATCCGCGCTCCAGGCGCTGGACGCCAGCCGCGCAGCGCTGCTGGCGCAATCCGCGGCGGCGGCGCGTTACACGGCGCTCCAGCGCAGCGCCGCCGCAGAGGCAGCAGGGCTGCGCAGCCTGCTGCCCGATGCGGGCCCCCTCCCCTCCGGGCTATTGCCGGAGGTGAAGGGCCCGCACGTGCCCGCGGTGCCTGGACCGGGCGAAGCACCCGGTCCGCATGCGGGCACGTCAACGTCTGTGGCTGCGCAGCCACAGACGTCAGAGGCACCGCCAGCGCAGCGCGCAGCCGCAGCGGCAGTGCCTGGGCCATCGGCGGCGGCTGGTGCTGAACGCCGCCGACGCCTGGACGCAGCAGCGGCACGGCTCGAAGCCGCTGCTGCGCTGGTGGAGCCGTACCCCGCCATGGGGTCGGCGGTACGGGATCTGCGTGCACGCGCGGCTTCGCTTGCGGGCGGCACGTTCACTCTGGCGCTGTTCGGAGCATTCAGCGCCGGCAAATCCTCCTTCGCCAACGCGTTGCTGGGCGAAGCTGTACTACCCGTCTCGCCGCATCCAACAACAGCGGCGATTAACCGGATTATGGCTCCTGCCGGGGGCGCGGAGCATGGAACAGCCCGGGTCCGCATGAAGACCCTGGACGCCTTCCAGGAAGACCTCGGCTATTCCTTCCGATTGCTCGGACTGGGTGAGCCTGGAGCAGAGTGGCAGAAGCGAGTACGCTCCCTCTCACCACAGGATGTGCATCCGGCGGGGCGCCCGCATTACAGCTTTTTGCAGGCAGCGGCAGCCGGCTGGGAAGAAACAGCGGACCAGCTAGGGCAGGATGTGCTGGTGGATCTGGACGGTTATCGTAACTTTGTCGCAAACGAGAAAAAGTCCTGTTTTGTAGACAGTATCGATCTCTACTACAGTTGCGATGTAACTGAACAAGGCATTGTATTGGTAGACACACCAGGAGCGGACTCCGTGAATGCTCGTCATACGGGTGTAACCTTCAATTATATGAAGAATGCGGATGCCCTCATTTTTGTAACGTATTACAACCATGCTTTCTCACAAGGTGATCGCCAGTTCCTGAACCAGTTGGGACGTGTCAAAGATAGTTCTGCCATGGATCAGATGTTCTTTGTTGTCAATGCCAGTGACCTGTCTTCCTCTGAGGAAGAGCTGGAGCAGGTTCTCGATCATGTGAGCACCCAACTGCGCAGTAATGGAATTCGGGCACCACGACTCTTCCCGGTATCCAGTATACTGGCGATGGAAGGCAAGATGGCAGGTGATTCGAAGCTGCTGGAGCAATCCGGTTTTATCCGTTTTGAGGAAGAGTTCAACCAATTTGCGGGCAGAGAATTAGCCGATCTTGCCGTAGGTGGCGCTTCCGAAGAGATGGCACGTGTCATTCAGCGGCTGAAGAAGCGTGCGGAGGATGCGGCTCAAGGGGAGGAAGCTTTGCAGCAGCGGCGGGATGAACTGGAGACCATTCAGGGACAGTCACGCCAGCGCATACAGCTACTTGCAGAGCGATCCATGAAGGAAGAATTGTCACAGGAAACAGCAGAATTACTCTTCCATGTGCGGCAGCGACTTGCCTATCGCCTTGGTTTATTCATGGCAGAAGCATTCCATCCATCCGTACTTCGGGAGGATCGGGGCAATCTGAAGACGGCTTTTGCAGCCTGTGGACGTGAACTGTTACGTATGATTGCCATTGAACTGGAGCAGGAACTCCTTGCTACCACCCTCAGACTTGAACAGGCAGGTCAGACCTGGCTGATGAAGCAAGTTACGGATTGTATAGATGAGGTGAGACAGTTATCAGGGGGCGTGGATGTGTCACTGCCACTGAACGAACGCTGGAGTACACCTGTGCTTGAAGAAGTTCGTCTGGAAGAACCGTCAGGATGGAAAAGCTATTTGAATTATTTCCGCAATCCGAAACAGTTCTTCGAAGGAGATGGACGTCAGCGATTACAAGAGGCACTTGATCCTGTCCTCAAACAGATGATCATTGAAGTTCTTCCTGCTGCACAAGACAAGCTGATTCAGTTTTATGACAACCAGCTTTGTCAATCATTGCAACACCAATCGCGTCAGTTGGAAGAACGTTTGGATGAGGCGGTGAGTGGAATTCAAGATACGTTGGAGAGCGGAATTCCGGCCGAGCAATGGACCAGCTTGTCTAACCAACTGGAACAGATTGAACGCAGTTAAAATCGCGGAATAACACGTATTCTCTGGAAGTCTTTGTAAAACAAAATGAATGATACAGCAACACATTGAAAATGTTGCGAAAATCAACCCAAAAAGGCCCCTGCCGAAAAGGCATATAGGGAGCCTTTTTTTGGTACGAACAACCTGAAATAAAGAGAATATTCAAACATTTGATTGAAAGGTGGGTATTTACCTTCGTTAATGCGTCAATAAGCTGAAAGCAGGCAGAATATGGTCTGTTATTCGCTTTGCCGCGAATGGGGTACGGTGATAAACTTCATAAATGTTCATAGTATTTTTGAACGACATAAGAGGAGGAGAAACATGGATGTTCTTAGGCAACTGCAAATCTTTTTTTGGGAAAAGCGAACGTATTTATTTGTATCAATCTTGTTCCTCGCCTTAGCGACCGCACTTGGGTTGGTGTATCCGTACATGCTGAGGATACTGATTGATGACATCATTGTTCCGCGAACTTTTGAAGACGTTCCCATAATTGCCTTGACAGTGTTAGGTGTAGTTATTTTGAAAGCGGGAATGCAGTTTTTACATGGCTTTTTTGGAGGACGCTTGGGTAACTTCCTGGCGTACAGACTTCGTAACGCATGTTATGAAAAGCTTCAATTTTTATCCTTCCGTTATTATGATACGGCCAAGACAGGTGATCTGATGTCCCGCCTCACGGGAGATTTGGAAGCCATCCGTAACTTTATCGGATTTGGTTTCGCCCAGATTCTCAACATGGTTTTGATGGTCGTATTCGGCGCGATCATGATGATGACCATGAGTTGGCAGCTTACACTGTTCACACTCATATGCATCCCATTACTTGCCTTCATTGCGCTGAGATTCGAATCCAAAATTCACCCTGCGTTTCAGGAGATGCGGCTGGCGCTCAGTTCACTGACAACAGCGGTACAGGAGAATATCACTGGCGTACGTACGGTAAAATCCTTTGCACGTGAGCCTTATGAAGTGGAGAAATTCTCTACACGTAATGAACGTTACAAGACAAATCAGATTCATGCTGCAACATTGTGGAGTCGTTATTTTCCGATCATGGAGATTCTTGCTTCGGTGAGTATCGTGCTGTTGCTGGTGATTGGTGGAAGAATGGTTATACAGAAGACGCTGACACTCGGTGAACTCGTTGCCTTTTTCAGTTTGATCTGGTACATAATCGGTCCAATGTGGAACCTTGGGTTCCATATCAACAACTATACGCAATCCAAAGCTTCAGGTGAACGGGTGCTAGAACTGCTCAATACGCCAGTGGACGTGGAAGAAACGCAAGATCCGGTCATTGTGGAGGCAGACCAGGTGAACGGCCATGTGACATTTGAATCCGTTACCTTTGCCTACGGCAACAAAATGCCAGCGGTAACCGATATTAATTTTGATGCTGCACCCGGTTCTGTAATCGGTTTCCTCGGGGGGACAGGGTCAGGTAAATCAACCATCATTCAGCTTCTGATGCGTGCATATAACGTCAACTCGGGTACGATCAAGCTGGATGGCAAAAACATCAAAGATATAGGCATTCGCAGTTTGCGGAGTCAGATCGCTTCTGTTTTCCAGGAAACATTCCTGTTCTCATCCAGTATTCGCAATAATATTTCCTACGGACTTAAGAATGTTACCATGGATGAGATTATCCGTGCAGCCAAGCTGGCCAAGGCTCATGATTTCATTATGGAGTTCCCGGACGGATATGACACGGTGGTTGGTGAACGCGGCATGGGATTATCGGGTGGACAGAAACAGCGGATTGCGATCGCAAGGGCATTGCTGAAAAATCCGAAAATCCTGGTACTTGATGACGCAACAAGCGCCGTGGACATGGAGACAGAACACGAGATTCAATCCGGTTTCCAGGAAGTTATGCGCGGCAGAACGACATTTATTATTGCACACCGTATTTCTTCACTACGACATGCAGATGAGATTCTGGTGCTCGATGAAGGTCGCGTGGTACAACGTGGCAAACATACCGAACTCATTGAAGTGCCTGGACCATATCAGGATGTTTATAAAATTCAATATGCAGATTATATTGCCCGCGGTAAGCGGGAGGCTGGGGAGCAGGTGAATTCATGAGTGCCGAAACGATAGCAGACAGGCGCGAGGCCAAAGGGGCCTCTGAGAAGAAACTGAATGAACGATTTGTGTATCAGGATGATGAAATTATTGAAAAACCGTTTAACTGGAAAGAGTTCGGACGTTTATTTGCATACATGAAACCTTATGCGAAACAACTGTTACCACTTGTTATTCTAATGATGATCTTGGGTACCATTACGAAATTGTCCGTACCGTTTCTGATCAGTCTGGCAATTGACCGGGCCATCGCACCGGCAACAGGGTTGCCAAGTATGACTATGCTGTATCTTATCGCAGGCTCCATATTTATGTTGTATCTCATTCAATGGGCTGCCAATACGTACCGGATCAAACTGACGAACATTATCGGACAGCGCGTTATTTATGATCTTCGCTCGGATCTGTTCAAGCATATCCAGAAGCTGTCCTTTAACTTTTTTGACAAAAGGCCGGCCGGTTCCGTACTGGTACGTGTTACGAATGATATTAACTCCCTTCAGGATCTATTCACGAACGGTGCAGTTAACGTCATGATCGACTGCGTACAGCTGCTCGGGATCATTGTGATCTTGCTGTTGATCAACTGGAAACTGGGCCTTGCCGTAATCATTACGGTGCCAATCATGTTTATCATCTCGACCAAACTGCGGGTGCTGATCCGTCGTGCTTGGCAGGATGTGCGCATGAAGAACTCTCGGATTAACTCCCACTTGAATGAATCCATTCAAGGAATTCGAGTGACTCAGGCCTATACCCAGGAAAAAGAGAACATGAAATACTTTGACAACATGAACCTGTCCAGCAAAAAGTCATGGGATAGAGCATCAGCGATGAACCAGGGCTTTGGACCGCTGATTGAGATTACCGGCGGATTCGGTACATTAATCCTTTTCTGGTTTGGTGCTTATCTGATTCAGGAAGGTCAATTGACTGTGGGATTACTTGTTGCTTTTGCCAACTATGTCGGCAACTTCTGGGACCCAATCAACCGTCTGGGACAGATGTACAATCAGTTGCTGGTTGCGATGGCATCATCGGAGCGTATCTTCGAATTCATGGATGAAAAACCAAGTATTGCAGATAAACCAGGTGCCAAGCCACTTCCTTCTATTAAAGGAGATATCGCATTCGAAAATGTTGTGTTCGAATACGAGAAGGGCAGACAGGCGCTGAAAGGAATCAGCTTCTCGGCGGCTGCGGGACAATCGATTGCACTTGTTGGTCATACGGGCTCAGGTAAAAGTACGATCATCAATCTGATCAGTCGTTTCTATGATATATCTGGCGGACGTCTCACCATTGACGGACAGGATGTGCGGGATGTAACGGTAGAGAGTTTACGCAGCCAGATCAGCATTGTATTACAGGATACCTTCATCTTCTCGGGTACGATTCGTGACAATATCCGATTTGGACGACTGGATGCAACGAATGAAGAGGTGGAGGACGCAGCCAAAGCAGTCAATGCACATGAGTTCATCATGAAGCTGCCTGGCGGATATGATACCGAAGTAGAGGAACGCGGGAACGTATTATCCATGGGACAGCGACAATTGTTATCCTTTGCCCGTGCGCTGCTTGCTGATCCACGCATACTGATTCTGGATGAAGCTACAGCCAGCATTGATACGGAGACAGAACTTAAAATCCAGGAAGCGTTGAAGGTGCTGTTGCAGGGAAGAACGTCCTTTATGGTCGCTCACCGTCTCTCAACCATCCGGAATGCAGATAACATTATCGTCCTGGATCATGGTGAAATTAAAGAAGAGGGTAACCATGAGCAACTTATCCAAAAACAAGGCGTGTATAATGGATTAATAGAAGCTCAATACAGATTTTTGTGATGAAACCTTCGGACGCCTGTGAAGCGTCTGAACACATCTGAACACATCTGAACACATCTGAACTTATAACACTCTGGCGTTCTTTAGCCTGATCTTTCAATAATAAGTGTATCTTATTCATTGAAGACAGGTTAGAGGATAGCCGGAGTGTTTTTTTTATTCATTAGTGTGGTATGTTATATTTTTGAAGAATGAAATCAATACAATCGTTCATGGCTGGAGGGAGATCAATGCAGATGGACAACAACGAAATAAATTCAAAGCATTTGGATCACCTGGATCATATGAATTTTAGGCTCCTTCACGTGAACTATACGAGTGACCCTGCGACGGAGTGGCTTCTGAGGAAACACTTCATTGAAACATACATGTTATTATTTGTAGCCAGTGGACAAGGGTGGTTAAAGATCGATGGCAGTTTCATCGAATTGAAGGCGGGCGGACTGTATGTAGGCTTCCCGGGGCAACTGGTTGAGGCAAATGTGCATTCGTTGGATGAACGAGGCGTGTATCACATGAGTTTTGATGTCATGTACGCACTGGAGCAGGAGGGTGGAACAGCCCTTGATATGATGAAGCAACTTTTACGTAATGAAGTGAATGGCGGGGTCAGCTCATCTTCGCCCGTTGCTGTTGGCGTGATCTGTCAGATGATTTACCACCACACGTTGAAGAAGGATGGTTTGCAAAGGTACTATGGTCAGATTCGTTTTCAGGAACTTTTGTATACCATGTTTTATGACGTGGCCTGTGCCGAAAAGACGGATCTGGCTTCACCAATTGAACATGTCAAAGGCTACATGGAGCAGAATTATTCAAAGAGATTAACCATTGAGGAATTAGCAAATGTGGCACGAATGAGCCCTCGACACTTCATGCGTTTATTCAAGAAAAGGTATGGTTACAGTCCAGTGGACTATTTAACGCTATATCGAATCAAACAAGCCCAGATCTTAATGAGAAATGATCACAGTTATCGACTCAAGGATGTGGCATCGTACGTGGGTTATCAGGATGAGACGTATTTCCGGCGTAAATTCAAACAAATCTCTGGCATTCCACCAGCAGCGTTTATACGTAATAGCAAACAAAAAATTGCTGCACTTCATTCTTTGAGCATTGGTATACTGCTTGCTTTGCAGATCATTCCATGTGCCGCGCCGGCAAGTCATCCGTGGACATACTATTATAGACGTAAATATGAAACGGACAAAGTTATGCCACTAGCAGAGAGTGAGACCACCTGGCTGGAACAGCTTCGATTAGTTAAACCTGATTATATTATTACGATTGGGACGGAGTCTGAGTCTCTGCAAAGTCAGCTACAATCCATTGCTCCAGTGTGTGACCTCCCGTGGGGAAAAGGCGATTGGAGAGAACATTTGAGATATGTTGCAAGCTTTTTGGACAGGTCGGATATTGCAGAGGTATGGCTTCAAAGATATGAAGAGAAGGTAAAGATCATTAAGGATCAGCTTGCAGATTTCATACGAAAAGACAAACTGGTTGTACTCAAAGTTCATGGTGAAGCGTTGCAGATGTTAGGCCCAAGGAGCATTGCTTCCGTTTTTTACGTTGATATGCAAATGGAGGGTCCTGAAGGAGTTGAGACTTATTGGGAACGGGGAACAGCGACCATTAAGGAACTATCTGTTCTCAACGTTGAAAGAATATTACTGATTGTGGGTGATGATGAGACATCCAGGCAGACATGGTCTGCTGTGCGTAAGTCTGAAGAATGGCTTGAGTTGTTAGCAGTACAGGATGGCAGAATGGATATCCTGTTGTCGAGCGTCCTGCTGGACTACACTGCGTTTACCCATGAGCTTATGTTGGATGAAATATTAAAGTTATGGCAAGATCGTCCATAGCAAAAAGTCCGAATAGTCAATATCATGCCTGAACATATTTTATTATACTACTCCTATATCGTAGTGATAATGATAATTATTATTGATTAGACATTGTCATATATTAATGACCTATAGGGGGTACATACAGAATGAGATTCAGATGGTTAACCGTAATATGCACAATGATGTTGATGCTCGTTATTTCGGCTTGTGGTGCAGCAGGCAAAGAAGCATCCTCGAGCAAGGGACAAGAAGCGGGTTCCGCCAATTCTTCAACAACAGAAGCCAGTCAGGTGAAAAAAGTGAACACGGAAATGGGAGAAGTTGAAATTCCGGTGAACCCACAAAAAATAGTTGGTTTGTCCGTTGTATATCCAGAATTTTTATATTCACTTGGCACCGTACCCATTGCTGTACAGAACTACCATGAGGATTTTCCTTCTTACTTGCAAGAGCCATTTGCAAACACGATGAAAATGGGAATAGGAAGAACGCCTAACTTTGAAGCCCTCATGGAGGCAGCTCCGGATTTAATTATCGCTCCTGACTGGTGGTCCAAAAAGGACTATGATCAGCTTACTCTGATAGCACCTACCGTACTTTTGCCACAGCGTGATGATTGGCGCGATGAACTGCGGGATATGGCCAAAGTTTTGGACAAAGAAGAACAGGCAGAAAAGGTGATCCAGGATTTGGTGGATAAGGAGAAGGTAGCTGCTGCCAAATTGGATAAGCTGATTGGTGAGGAGACTGTTCTCTACATTAGAGTGATGGAAAAAGAAATCGTACTTCATGGGGAGAACCTTGACCGAGGAAACTTTGTCCACAAACGATTGGGAATGAATCCACTTCCTAATTTCCCGAAAGATCAAACGGCCATGTCCGTATCCTTGGAAGTACTGCCTGAATACGACGCAGATCATCTGATCGTACAGCTGGATGATGAGACTAATCCGGAAATTAAAAAGAAATTTGAAGAAATGTTATCTTCATCGTTATGGAAAAATCTGAAAGCAGTCAAGCAGGACCACGTCTACATGGTGGGTGGCAAGGAATGGTTCAATCTGGGAATGTCTCCACTTGCCGATGAATATGTCATTGATGATATTGTTGCTGCTTTTGAAGCAAAAAACAAATAAAGCAAACTGGGAATGTTACTTGTATCTCGAATTCATAACTAAATAAACAAGGTGTGTTTAAAATGAATGAAGAAGATATCTATGATGTAACCATCATTGGAGGCGGCCCTGCTGGCATGTATGCGGCTTTTTATGCAGGGATGCGTGATATGAAAGTCAAAATCATTGAAGGGAAGGACCAACTTGGTGGTTTTCTGCATACCTATGCGGAAAAAACAATTTGGGATGTTGGTGGCCTGCCACCTATGAAATGTTCGAAGTTGATCGAATGGCTTGTTCAGCAAGCAAATACGTTTAATCCAACGGTTGTATTGAATTGCCAGGTAGAAAGGTTTTCCCGACTGGATAACGGAATATGGAGTATGTATACCGCTGAAGGGGAGATACACCATACGCGCACGATCATTGTTGCAGTAGGCCGCGGTATCGCAGAGATTCAGAAGCTGGAGCTTCAGGAGCCGATTGAATATGAGCAAGAGAACCTTCATTACACCGTGCAAAATCCAGAACATTTCGCTGGGAAGCGTGTACTCATTTCGGGTGGAGGCAACAGTGCTGTAGACTGGGCAATTGAACTTGCTCAACTTGCTCGCAGTGTAGTTGTAATCCACCGGAATAATGAGTTCCGCGCGATGGAACGAAATGTCAGTGAGATGAACAATATAACGGATGTGAGAACACCATACAGCATCACGCAGCTTCATAATAATGGAAATCGAATCCAGCAGGTTGTGATCACGCATATGAAAAGTCAGGACAATGTAGTGTTGGAGGTGGATGAAGTCGTCATTAGTCATGGATATAAAAGCAATTTAAGTGATCTTGCCAGTTGTGGCTTAGAAATGGACGATGGAATGGTTCTAATGAGCCACCATGCACAGACGAGTCTTCCGGGTGTTTTTGCAGCAGGGGACTGTGCGACCCACGAGAGCAAAGTTAGACTCATTGCAGGTGCCTTCAATGATGCGATCGTGGCAGTTAATAGTGCGAAACAATATATGACGCCAGACGCACCCCAGATGGCTTATGTTTCTTCCCATAATGAAATCTTCAGAGAAAAAAATCGACAAATTCCAAGTCTTTAAACTTGGGATTTGTTTGCGTATTTCGATTCGTTGGAGTATTAAAGTCTGATCTTTTAACATTTCCTTAATTTTGGGAGGAATGGAAGGAGTATCGAATCTGTAAGCGGTAATTGTAAAATTTGATCGAAAAAACACAAAAAATCTTGTAAAATTCACAAGAAAAATAGGGAGTACTCTTGCAATCTTTAACCAAAACCCCGAAAATAGAGAGACAGATATAGAAGATTTCTCTTTGGGAGGATTGGAAAGAACATGTGGGGTGCTCCTTTTACGGCTCAAGCCAAAAAAATGCTGCTACTAGGCAGTGGAGAATTGGGAAAAGAGGTCGTTATTGAGGCCCAACGACTGGGCGTAGAGACGATCGCTGTTGATCGTTATGAGAACGCACCTGCAATGCAGGTCGCGCACCGGTCTTACTGCATCGACATGCTGGATGCCGAAGCTTTGAAACAATTGATCCGTAAAGAAAAACCTCATTACATCGTACCTGAGATTGAAGCTATTGCAACAGAAGCTTTACTGGAGCTTGAGGAAGAGGGATTTTGTGTAGTACCTAATGCCCGAGCTGCACGTTTAACGATGGATCGCGAAGGCATCCGTCGGCTTGCAGCCGAACAATTGAAACTTCCGACAGCTGACTACCTTTTTGCGGACAACCTGGAACAACTTCAGGAAGCCGTACGTGAGCTTGGCACACCTTGTGTCATTAAACCATTGATGAGTTCTTCCGGCAAAGGGCAGAGTGTATGCCGTACACCGGGCGACGTGGAGGATTGCTGGAACATTGCTCTTTCGGGAGCACGTGGCAAATCTGTTCGTGTTATCGTGGAGAGCTTTGTGCAATTTGACAGTGAGATTACATTACTTACCGTTAGGTCTGTATCTGGCACCGTATTCTGTCCTCCGATCGGCCACATTCAGAAGGATGGGGATTATGTCGAATCCTGGCAACCTCATGCAATGACTCCTGAACAATGGGAGCAGGCTTGTCATATTGCCAAATCCGTCACGGATGAACTTGGCGGTTATGGACTGTTTGGAGTGGAATTGTTCCTGACTCCGGATGGTGTTGTGTTCAGCGAGGTATCGCCTCGTCCACATGACACAGGAATGGTTACAATGGTGACGCAAGACAGTTCCGAGTTTGCGCTGCATGTACGTGCAATTCTTGGTTTTCCGGTCACAGGTGTACATCTGTTGACACCGGGAGCTTCAGCAACGCTGAAGGCTAATGATGAAACATCTGACTTTACTGTAGGCGGGATAGAAGAAGCACTGGCTATTCCTCGTACTCAGATTCGTGTATTTGGCAAACCTGAGACCAAAGTAGGACGCCGAATGGCTGTAGCCTTAAGTGCTGGCCAAGATGTGGAAGAAGCTCGTAAAACAGCGGTGAAAGCCGCTAATATGCTGAAAGTGGAGGTAAATCATGTCCAATAATGTTGAGGCCCCTGTACTGATGATCCGAGAGTGTGAGCTGCGAGATGCTGAAGCGGTAACGGGACTGATGCGAGAGGTCAGCTATCCGACAACAACCAATGTCATGAAAGAACGCATTGAATGTTTGGAAACCAATCCAAACGCATGCATGCTTGTTGCCGAAGTGGATGAACAAATTATTGGTGTGATTGGCTTGCAATGTGTGCAAAGTCATGCCTATCCAGAACCTGCCGCACAAATTACTTCCCTGATTGTAGGTCAAGAACATCGTGGTGGTGGGATTGGCCGTCGTCTGATGGCTCGTGCCGAAGATTGGGGCAGACAGCAAGGTGGTAAACAACTGTTTGTCACGGGTGCTAACCGTGAAGTGACTTCAACAACGTACTCTTTTTATGAGCACATTGGTTTTCAGAAGAGAGGCTATCGGTTCAGTAAAGTTCTTCTATAGTATAAAAAAGTTTCTTCTATTGCATGGAAATTCTCATGATATCCTGATCTGCACATTCTGGTGTGGTGAATGATAAATAGATGGTGAAGCGACATTCGACTAGCATTTTTAGTCCGAATGTCTTTTTTTTGTGCTTTTGTCAACGGGGATAGAGCCTTACAGGATAAGCCCTCAGACAAATCTGTAACATTCTAAAAAATGACAAAAAAGTTACTTTTCCATATTTTATAGGTTCACAATCTCCTGTTGAATTGATATACTGCTAGAGTATTAATTACAAAGTTGTAATAACTAATCTTAAGGAGATGAATGAATTTGAAAAAGAAATGGATGAAAACTGTCGTAACGAGTAGTCTGACAGCCGTACTGGCCGTAGGGGTAATGCTTCCTGCATCCGCGTCTGCTGCAGATTCAACATATAAGACTATCACAACGTACAAAATTACAAGTACAGACAGCTTGAAAGCTTATATTGAGAAATGGCTCAAACAAAATGGATACACCGTATCCGAGGGGCATATTGTAGAGAAACCTGCTACGCAGCCTGATCAAACAACGAAACCTGCTGAGCCTACAACTAAGCCTGAGCAACCGACTAAACCAACACAACCAGCTCAAGAAGAAAAACCGGAAACTACACCGGCTAAAGATCCTTCAAACACAGGTAATACAGGTAACAATACAAGTAATAATGGTAGCGAAAGCACACAATCCGACTTTGCTACTCAAGTTGTAAAACTTGTGAACGCTGAGCGTGCTAAAGCAGGTCTGAACGCTCTGTCTTCAGATGCACTTCTGGACAAAGTGGCTGTTGCTAAAGTAAAAGATATGAGCAACAACAACTATTTTGATCACCAGTCACCTACGTATGGTTCTCCGTTTGATATGATGAAACAATTCGGAGTAACTTACAGCTATGCAGGTGAGAACATTGCCCAAGGACAAAAAACACCACAGGAAGTGGTTACAGCTTGGATGAATAGTGAAGGTCACCGTGCCAATATTCTGAGCAAAAACTTTACGCATATCGGTGTAGGTTTCTACAACGGATACTGGGCACAAGAGTTTATCGGTAAATAATCGATTTATAATGAAGAAAGTATGAATTTCTTTTCCACAAGGTTATGCCAGCACACAGTTCAAATCTGTGTATGGTATAACCTTTTTTCCGTAAAATGACATAAGGAAAATGAATTCTGCGAATATAGCGCCAAAATTTGCAAATTAACGACAGAACATTTATGTTATTTAGGAATAGCATCATCAGGGCGTGTCTGAAAACTCCGAAGGAAGCGGATTTTCAGACACGCCTTAATGTAAAGTCATTATAAATTATTAAGCACCCGGATTGGTGTACATGAGCGGAGATGTGATGATGAAAAAGAAAAAAAGCCTTGATTCAGCACCATGGATCTGGAGAACCGTCAGTACAGTATCCATCTTGGCAACCTTGTTGTTGTTATTTGGATTTGGATACGCCATAAAAGACGTGATTTTCCCCGAGGGAGATTCAGCGTTAACTACAGGCCAAGAGGCAACTGCTCCATCTAAGGATAAAGAAGGAGAACCGGCTGTAGTGGAAGATGGCAAGATTCGGATGGCTGTCATCGGCGATTCCCTGGCAAGAGGTACGGGGGATGATGAAGGACTCGGTTTTGTGAGACGTGCAGGGAACCTGCTTAAAGATAAAGGATATGACGTTCAGGTTCTTAATAATCTGGGTGTAAACGGTTTGAGAACAGATGCTTTACTGGAAAAACTCGATGAGCAAGGCGTGCGTTATGTCTTACAACAGTCCAATTTTATTTTGCTCTCGATCGGCGCAAATGATTTGTTCCAGGGAGGACAAGTTCTACAGGGGGAAGATCCGCCAACAGCAGAGCAGCTGGCAGCGGCTTTGCCTGAAACGTCGAAGCGCCTTCAAGAGATATTGAAAAAAGTCAAAGAAATTAATCCCGATGCACAGATTGCGTACATAGGGCTGTACAATCCATTTGGCGATGTGAAGGAACTAGAGAAGCCGGGTAATGCAGTAGTTGCTGCATGGAACGATGCCGCACTGGCTATTTTGAACAATGAGGACAAGATGACACTTGTCCCTACATTCGATTTATTTGAAAATCATCTGGGGGAGTATCTCTCGTCAGATCATTTCCATCCCAACGGACAAGGTTATGAGCAAATTGCAGTTCGGATTACACAGGAATTCCAGGCAGATACACCGGCAGAAGGGAGCGGAAATTAAATGGCAGAGAAGCAGTATGATTCCGTCTTGTCTGTACAGCATCTGAAGAAGCGGATCGGACGCAAGTGGATCATTAAGGACGTTACATTTGACGTAAAACCTGGTGAAATCTTTGGATTTCTCGGTCCCAATGGTGCCGGAAAAACAACAACGATACGGATGCTGGTGGATCTGATCAAACCGACAGAAGGAAAAATTAAAGTCTGTGGTTATGATGTGAATCGGGACCCTGAGCGTGCTTTGAAGTATGTAGGCTCCATTGTTGAAAATCCGGAGGTATATACATATCTGACAGGGTGGGAGAACCTGGAGCATTTTGCCCGCATGCAACCAGGTGTGGACAACGAGCGCATTCAGGAAGTTGTGGATATTGTGCGTCTGGATCAGCGGATCCACGATAAAGTCAGAACATACTCATTGGGCATGCGTCAACGGCTTGGTATTGCACAAGCGCTGCTCGGGCGACCGCGTCTGCTCATTCTGGATGAACCGACGAATGGCCTTGATCCAAAAGGCATTAAGGAACTTCGTGTCTTTATTAAGCAACTTGCCAGTGAAGGTATGGCTGTATTTGTCAGCAGTCACTTGTTAAGTGAGATCCAGCTTCTCTGTGACAGAGTAGCGATTATCAGTGCTGGGCGTGTGCTTGCCGTTGGAGGTGTAAGCGAACTGATAGAAGATCATTCCAAGTTGGCTATATGGCATGTTTCACCACTGGAACAAGGCAAAAAGATGTTACTGGATGCAGGCATTGCTCTGGTAAGTCGACCTGCGGATGTGATGGATGATACCATTGTTGCGGGCCTTGGTCCCAACGCTGTGGTTGCCGAGATGCATGAAGATCGAATCCCTGATCTGGTGCAGCAGATGGTTCAAGCTGGTATACAGGTTGAAGGAGTACAGCGAATTCAGCCTACGCTTGAACAACTATTCTTAAAAATGACAGAAGGTGAATCCATTGAGTAATATCATGCCGCTGATCCGTAATGAAACGATTAAGATGGTGAAGAAAAAACGGCTTTATATTATATTTATTGTACTTGCGGTCCTCGTACCGATGTTTACGTATGCCCAGATGAAATCTGCGGAGAATAATCGCGACAAGTTTGGCGGTGATTGGCGTCTTGAACTGCAACAGGCCATCACAGACAATCAAAATTCGCTCGGTAGCGATCGGGTACCTGAAGAGTACAAGAAATATAGAACAGTATATATCCAGCAGATGCAGTACTATCTTGAAAATGATATCAATCCCAAAGAACCGGGTGGTGTTACCTTTACACGGGAGTTCATGAACAACGCGGTTGGATTGTTTATTCCACTGTTAATCATGGCTATTGCTTCAGATCTTGTTTCAGGTGAACGTACGACAGGTACGATTAAAATGCTTTTAACGCGTCCGGTTAGACGCTGGAAAGTGCTTCTGAGTAAATTAATTACGCTGATTATGTTTGTTTCAATCATAGTGGTATCAGCCTACATTATATGTTATGTCATATCGGGTGCGGTCTTTGGTTACAAAGGCTTCAACATGCCAATCTTCACAGGATTCAAAGTTGTGGGAACAGATGTTGATATGTCGGCAGTGCATGCTGTAGACCAGTGGCTGTATATGCTTATGCAGGCAGGACTGATCTGGTTTGTGAGTGTAATTGTGGCTATGCTTGCATTTATGGTATCCGTACTTGTGCGAAGTACAGCTGCAAGTATCGTTATCATGATGGCCGCTCTGATTGCTGGAACAATCTTGACCAGTATGGCTGCATCCTGGCAGACAGCGAAATATCTGTTCATGGTTAACCTCGAACTTCCTGATTATTTGTCAGGCGGATTACCGCCAATCGAGGGTATGAATTTAGGTTTTTCCCTTATTGTGCTTAGTGTTTGGGGCATTGCTTCACTCATTGTGTCATTCCTTGTCTTTACGAAACGGGATATCTTGAATTAAAATGGACAAGGATAAGAAAACATCTGTTTGCATTTTAGGCATTTTTTTAGTTGCAAGTTAAGAAGGGGGAGCATGAATGGTCGAGCAAATCGATATGTCGGCAGGTTCGACAGGCGGAGGACAGGGGTCTTCAGGCTACGACGCGGACGACATTCAAGTACTTGAAGGGTTGGTAGCGGTACGGAAACGGCCGGGGATGTACATCGGCAGCACCAGCACTTCGGGTCTACATCATTTGGTATGGGAAATTGTCGACAACGCTGTCGACGAACATCTCGCCAAATTCTGCTCCAAAATCGATATCACGCTGCATAAGGACGGTTCTATTACGGTTCAGGATAACGGAAGGGGAATTCCGACAGGTATACATAAAACAGGGATTCCTACTCCCCAGGTCGTGTTTACGATTTTGCACGCAGGCGGAAAGTTCGGTGGATCAGGATACAAAAAATCAGGCGGTTTGCACGGTGTAGGTGCGTCAGTTACAAACGCATTGTCCGAGTGGCTTGAAGTCGAGATTTTCCGTGATGGCAAGATTCATCGTCAGCGATTCGAGTATTGGAAGGACAAAAAAGGGATTGAACATGTCGGTGAACCGGTCTCCGGTCTCGAAGTGTTGGGCAATACCAATCGGACAGGTACAAAAGTTACATTTAAACCGGATATTCGGGTGTTCCAGAACGGCATTCAATTTAATTATGATACATTGGCAGAACGCCTCCAGGAGATTGCTTTTCTGAATTCAGGTCTGAGAATTGTGCTTAAGGACGAACGTTCGGGCAATCAGGATGAATACATGTATGAAGGCGGAGCAAGCCAGTTTGTTGCTTTTCTGAACGAAAATAAAGATGTGTTGCATGATGTTATTCACTTCTATGCGGAGAAGGATGACATTGAAGTCGAAGTGGCAATCCAGTATAACGCGGGTTATACAGAAACACTGGCTTCGTTCGTGAACTCGATCCCTACTCGGGGTGGCGGTACTCATGAGACCGGATTCAGGGCTGCGTATACCCGTGTAATGAATGATTACGCACGGCGTACCAGCATGATTAAGGAAAAAGACAAAAACCTCGAAGGTAATGACCTGCGTGAAGGTATGATGGCCGTCATCAGTGTCAAAATGTCAGATGTTGAGTTCGTGGGTCAGACAAAGGATCAGCTCGGCAGCGCTTCCGCTCGAAGTGCAGTGGATTCGGTCGTGTCCGAGAATATTCAAAGGTTTCTGGAAGAAAACCCGCAGGTAGCTCAAACGTTAATTCGCAAAGCGGTTCAAGCCTCCAGAGCCAGAGAAGCAGCTCGCAAAGCACGTGATGATATGCGTACAGGCAAGAAACGCAGTGAAAGTTCCAACCTGAACGGCAAGCTGACGCCGGCGCAATCAAAGGATTTTACCCGAAATGAGTTGTTTATTGTTGAAGGTGATTCCGCAGGTGGTTCTGCCAAACAGGGCCGTGACTCGAAGATCCAGGCTATTCTGCCGCTCAAGGGAAAACCGCTCAATCCGGAAAAATCGAAGCTGGCCGACATTCTCAAAAATGAAGAATACCGTGCCATTACAGCGGCGATCGGGGCGGGCATAGGAACCGAATTTGCAGTTGAAGACAGCAATTATTCCAAAATTATCATTATGACCGATGCGGATACGGATGGCGCACATATTCAGGTGCTGCTGTTGACCTTCTTTTATCGTTATATGAAGCCTTTAATTGATGCAGGCAAAGTATATATTGCTCAGCCGCCATTGTACAAACTTACTCGTAAGTCTGGTAAGCTCGCGACTGTTCGATATGCATGGACGGATGAAGAACTGGCGAATTATATGAAGGAATTCGGTAATAATGTTGAGCTTCAACGTTATAAAGGTCTTGGTGAGATGAATCCGGATCAACTGTGGGAGACAACAATGAATCCGGAAACTCGTGCGATGCTGAAGGTACAGATTGTTGATGCAGCAAAAGCAGAACGTCGTGTATCTACGCTCATGGGTGATAAGGTTGATCCGCGGAAACGCTGGATTGTAGAGAACGTCGACTTTACAGAGTACGAAGAATAGAAGGTGCTTGGAATGAGTCCATCAGAACAATTTATGCCGGCCTTTCTCGAAGAGGTCGTTGGGGACCGTTTCGGTCGCTACTCCAAATATATTATTCAGGATCGAGCCATTCCGGATGTCCGGGATGGGTTGAAGCCAGTACAACGGCGTATTCTGTACGCCATGTACGATTCAGGTAATACGCCTGACAAGACTTACCGCAAGTCTGCCAAAACCGTTGGGGACGTAATGGGTAATTATCATCCACATGGTGACTCATCCATCTATGAGGGCATGGTGCGGATGGCTCAGCCATGGAAAATGGGCCATATGCTCGTGGACGGTCATGGTAACTGGGGATCACAGGATGATGACCCGGCAGCGGCGATGCGGTATACGGAGGCCCGTTTGTCGCCCATCGCGATGGAGATGCTTCGCGATATCGAGAAACGGACGGTTCTGTTTAAGGATAATTTTGATAATACGGCCAAAGAACCGGTTGTATTGCCATCCCGTTATCCGAACTTGCTGGTTAATGGTGTCAGCGGTATTTCCTCCGGATTTGCAACGGAGATTCCTCCACACAATTTGCGTGAAGTCATTGATGCTTCGATCGCTGTGATGGAGAAACCGTCAATTGAGCTGGACGAGATCATGATGTTTATGAAGGGGCCAGACTTTCCAACAGGCGGATTGATTATGGGCGGTGACGGCATTCTGGATGCCTATCGCACAGGTAAGGGACGGATCTATATCCGGTCCAAAACCGAGATTGAAAACATGCGCGGTGGCAAACAGCAGATCGTCATTACCGAGATCCCTTATCAGGTCGTGAAGTCTCGTCTGGTTACAGCGATGGAGAACATCCGACTTGAGAAGAAGGTTGAAGGTATTGCTGAAGTGCGTGATGAGAGTGGACGAGAAGGTCTGCGCATCGTGGTTGAGTTGAAAAAAGAAGCGGACGCACAAGGTATTTTGGCTTATTTGCTGAAGAAAACCGACCTGCAGGTCACCTATAACTTCAATATGGTTGCGATTGTGAATAAAGCACCACAACAAATGGGATTGAAATCAATTCTGGAGGCTTACATTGCCCACCAGCGGGAAGTTGTTACATTCCGTACCCGGTTTGAGCTGGAGAAAGCGGAAGACCGTGCACATGTGCTGGAGGGCTTGGTTAAAGCTCTTAACATCCTTGATGAGGTCATTGCAGCGATCAAAGCTTCGAAGAACCGGCAGGATGCTCAGAATAACCTGATGTGGATGTTTGGATTCACGGAACGTCAAGCGGATTCCATCCTTACTTTGCAATTGTACCGTTTGACAAATCTGGAGATTAATTCTCTGGAGAAGGAACTTGGTGAGCTGATGAAAAAGATTGCGCAATTACGATCCATTCTGGATAGTGACCGCAAGCTCATCGGAGTCATCCGCAAGGAATTGATGGAGATTCGTGAGAAATACGGCATAGACCGTCGTTCTGCGATCCAGGGTGAAGTGGAAGAACTCAAGGTTAATCTCGAAGTACTTGTGAACGCGGAAGATGTATTTGTTACGTTATCCAAAGAGGGATATGTGAAACGTACAGGCATGCAGTCCTTTACACGTTCTGGTGGTGAACGGAGCGGAAGTGGAGTAAAAGATGGCGATTATATCGCTCAGGTTCTGGAAGTAAACACACTTGAGAACTTGCTTGTCTTTACGAGGAAAGGTCAGTATTTCTTGTTACCTGTTCATCAGGTACCTGAATTCAAGTGGAAAGATCCAGGCACGGCCATTGTGAATGTGATTCCCCTTGCGAAAGATGACCGTATTGCAAGTGTGCTTGCTGTGAAATCCTTTGAAGAGCCAAATCACAGTCTGGTCTTCGTTACGCGAAGAGGACAGGTGAAACGAACGGAGCTGAAGGATTACGTTACCAAGCGTTCCGGTGCAGTTGCGGCTTGTAAAGTGGGCAAGGACGATGAAGTGTTATCTGTACATCTAAGTACAGGCGCTCAAGATATTATGCTGATTACAAAAGAAGCCATGGCGATTCGTTTCCGAGAGGATGAGGTCAATCCAATGGGACGTGTATCCGGTGGTGTTCGTGGTATTCAGTTGAGAGATACAGATGAAGTTGTATCCGCTCTATGGGTAGAAGGAGATGAAGGTGAAGTTGCCGTGTTGTCCGATCTGGGATATGGTAAACGTTCATTACTCCTGGATTATGCTGTCCAGAGCCGTGGAGGCAAGGGGCTTGCCACATTCGAGTTCAAAGAAGGCAAACGTGTGAAACCGAATGGCAGCCGTATTGTTGGAGCGTTTTATTGCAAAGAGCAACGTAAGATCACTGTAATGACCAAGGAAGGCCAAGTGCATCAGATCTCTTCGGAAGGTGTTCCGATTACTGAGCGCAAACATATTGGCAAACTGATTGTTCCTGTGGATAAACAGGACGAGATCGTTGAACTTCTGAGGGACTTCAATGAGAATCAACCAGCATCATCTTTATAAAAACAAACAAACGAGACTTTTCGCGGAACAGCTAATCCTGTCATGCGAAGAGTCTTTTTTTGTTGTTCGAAGGCGGATTAGAAGAGGTCATCCATGCGAAGTTTAACAACCTTCGTCGATTACGGTCGATCGCTAGGAAATTGAAAAAAAGCAGCAGGAATGCGGCTTTGGAGCGCGAAAACTTAAGCAGGTGAAGTGATAACCGGTTGCAGAGAGGAGCGATGGAAGATGTATAATTCCGATTTTGCCAAGTGCTGGTCCAGGTTAACGAAAGATTATAAATTGCATATGGATCAAGAGCTGGCACCCTCATTAACGGAGGCTCAGCTGGCTGTTCTGGAGGTACTCGAAGATCATCAGAAGATGAAACCTTCGGATCTGATTCCTTATCTGTCGACTACGCCAGCTGCCGTAACCATGCTGCTCGATCGGATGGAGAAAAATGATCTGATTCGCAGGAATCGGGATAATCAGGATCGACGCATTGTGTGGGTATCTCTGTCTGAGAAAGGAAGAATGGAGACAGAGCGGGGAATCACCATCCGTAATGAATTCATGAACTCTGTTCTCAGTAACATTTCGATGCACAATCAACAATTGCTGGTATATCTGTTAGGCAAAATGACAACACCGAAGACCAAAGAGCCTGCCTTATCTACTTCGGTATGATACCATGCTGATTCTTCTGAATAACCATAGGAGTGCCTGCTCGTTTCATGCAGGAGCCCTATGGTTATTTTATTTACAAATTACATATGATACACACTGTGTCCAGGTTAGTTGAGTAAAGGCATGGATGTAACACAGTTAGTATGTCCTGATATTATTTTTGTGAATTCATATGTAAAGAGTTGACTATGTAAATATTTTTGTTATAATAAATAATTGTTCCCCTGATATTTCGTGTACGAAATATTATATTCCAAAAGTAAAAGGGTGAAACAATGACTGATACGTATGAAGTATTCTATATTATTAATTCGTTCCGCCAAGTGAATCAAATGCTTTTTCGAGCATTTTGGAATGAAAACAAGGAGATCGAGCTGACTTCGATCCAGTTTATGGTGTTATCCATCCTGAGGGAGCGTCCTTCCATTGGCATCAATGAAGTGGCTGAGCTATGCCATATGGGCAGCAGTTCCATGAGCGCTGTTGTGGAGCGACTGGTCAAAGGCGAGTATATCGTTCGGACACGTTCGGATGCTGACCGCCGATCCGTTAAGCTTCAGATTACGGACAAAGGGGAACAGGCCCAACAGGAAACGCACCATTTGTGGATGGAAAGAGTGTCACCCATTCTGGATATATCGAAGGAAGACCTTGAGCACCTACTTAGAATTCATAGTCAAATGATTGAAAAGTTAGAAGGAAGAGAGATGAACAACATATGAGTACGACTACTGCTGCAGCTCCATCCTCAGCGATGGACAACATCAAGAAAGGCCCTATTGTAGCGGCATTATTAATTGGTGCCTTTGTGGCATTCCTGAACCAAACCCTGATGAACGTAGCGCTTCCTAAAATCATGGAAGACCTCGCGATCAATGCAAACAAAGCCCAATGGTTAACTACGGGTTATATGCTCGTCAACGGTGTTCTGATTCCGGTTACGGCATATCTGATTGCCAAATTCTCAACGCGTCAAATTTTTATTACAGCCATGACTCTATTTACCATAGGTACATTAGTCTGTGGTCTTAGTCCAACCTTCACCATTCTGATGGTAGGTCGTGTCATTCAAGCGGCAGGTGCAGGTATCCTGATGCCTCTGATGACCGTTGTATTCCTGACCATCTTCCCGATTGAGAAACGTGGTCAGGCCATGGGAACCATGGGGATCGCGATGATTCTGGCTCCTGCGATTGGGCCTACACTTTCAGGTTATGTGGTTGAGCATTATTCCTGGAGATTGTTGTTCTACATCATCTTGCCATTCTCTATTATTGCAACGGCAATTGGTATTGCTTTTGTCAAAAACGTAACACGTCAGTCCAGACCTAAACTGGATTATCCAGGCGTTATTTTATCTACACTTGGTTTTGGTAGTTTGCTTTACGGATTTAGTGATGCGGGTACCGATGGATGGGGCAGTGCAATTGTCATTGGATGTCTCGTCGTAGGTGCGATATCCCTGATTCTGTTCGTTATTCGTCAACTGACAACAGATCATCCGCTCCTTGAGTTCCGTATTTTCAAATACAACATGTATACATTAACAACGATTATCAATATGCTCGTGACAATGGCGATGTTTGCAGGTATGATCCTGCTCCCTATTTTCTTGCAAAACATTCGTGGATTCTCACCAATTGAATCAGGACTTCTGATGATGCCTGGTGCGATATTGATGGGGATTATGTCTCCAATTACAGGTCGCATATTTGATAAAGTGGGCGCACGCTGGCTATCGGTTGCAGGTCTTGCCATTACGGCGATTACAACTTGGGGACTGAGTCGCCTGGCAATCGATACTACTTACGGCTACATGATGTTTATATATACGGCTCGTATGTTCGGTATGTCGATGCTGATGATGCCGATCCAGACAGCAGGTCTGAATCAACTGCCTCAGCGTCTGAACGCGCATGGTACAGCGATGTCCAACACATTGCGTACTGTTGCCGGTGCGATCGGTACAGCCATTCTCGTTACCATCATGAGTAGCAAGCTCAAAACACATCTGGCGGATGCAGTGGCTGCGGGCCAAGTTGACCCTAATAATAAGACAGCGATGTTAGCTGCTACCGCAGATGCAACAATTTACGGTGTTAACTATGCATTCATCGTGGCTACCGGAATGACCGTGGTTGCTTTGATCATGGCGTTCTTTATTCGGAAAACAAAACCAGCTGTTGAGCCTGTTACTGTAGAACAGGAAAAAGCGACGGCTACAGCATAACGAATATCAGATAAAAACCAAAAAGAGAACTCTAGCAGTTGAAATGGGGTAACCCTAACTGCCTGAGTTCTCTTTTTTTTGGTGTGCGCAATATGAGGAGAGTAATCTTATTATTCGGGCTGGATCGTTGGATCGAGAATAAATACAGGATCCGGCTCATGACCGAACTGTTTGAGGTTAATGGTTCCGTTCAGCTGAAACTCCACACCTTCGCTAATCAGTTCTGTTTCCTGCATCATGCGCGAGTGTTCGTCCGGTATGGAGATTTCGCCTTTTGCGTTGACGACACGGTGCCAGGGCAGACGTTCCTTACGGCTCATCGAGTGCAGAATACGAACGACTTGTCTCGCAGCTCTTGGACTTCCGGCATGGGCTGCAATCTGACCGTACGTCATGACTTTACCTTCAGGAATCGCCGCGATGATCGCAACGACTTGTTTGGTAAACGGGGTCATCATGATGTCTCCTCTCTGTATCTTAGGTATATAGCTGAAAATATGAAAAAACGTGTCGTTCAGATACAGAATCTGAACGACACGTGATATGGACAGATCTAACCTGATCCTATGCATTTATAGAGGTTGTTCGATAAAAATGCTTGTGATCCCATCTTCTCGTTACTGAAAACCAGTCTTTTTGAACACGTATTTATAGAGGTTGTCCAAAAGCTTTTTGGTACACAGCAGCTGGCCATTCTGCCCAGGGGAATTCTCTTGCAGGCAAAGATTGCAGAATAACTTCTTCCTTAGTAACTGGATGAGGAAAAGCAGCAATCGCCGACCATAGAGCGATCTGTTGCCCGGGTTTATTCACGCTTGCACCGTACTTCTGATCCCCGTACAGAGGGCAGCCAATTTCTTTCATTTGCACCCGAATCTGATGAGATCTGCCGGTGTGCAGTTCGATATGAACGAGGCTATATCGGTCTGTCTCTCCAATGACCTGATAATCCAGAACGGCATCCTTACCGCCAACCGTACCTTTAGGTACAACAGTAACGGTATTTGTACGTGCATCTTTCAGGAGTGTGTGTTTTAACGTTCCCTGCTGTGCAGGCAACTTGCCGTGTACAACAGCCGCATATATTTTACGGAAATGGCGTCCCCGCACAGTCTCGGACAATCTCGAAGCTGCTTTAGAAGTCTTGGCAAAAATCATTGCCCCTCCAACAGGACGATCAAGTCGGTGTACTAACCCGAGATAAACATTGCCAGGTTTGTTGTATCGTTCTTTCAGATCCTGCTTCAGCAATGTAAGTAAATCCGGATCACCTGATGAATCTTCCTGGGTAGGTACATTGACCGGTTTCGTAATGCCTAACAGATGGTTGTCTTCGAACAGAATCGGAATTGCATCGTGATCATGCCGATGTTCTGACATGATTAAGACTCCCAACGGCCCAGAATACCACAAGGCAGATCAAGACCACTGCGTGTGATTGGCAGACCAATTTCACCTGCAGTAATGTCACCACCGTACTGAGCAGACATCGTCATGGTCAACATGTTGCGCAGAACCGTAGAGGAAATGCCCGTAGTGTAGGAGTTAACCAGCATGAATAATGGATTATCCGACAAGATCGTCATACATGACTTCAAGAAAGGATATAGGTTCTCTTCCAGTTTCCATGTCTCTCCATTAGGGCCTCGGCCATAAGAAGGAGGGTCCATAATAATGGCGTCGTAACGATTTCCACGACGTTGTTCCCGTTGTACAAATTTGAATACATCATCTGTAATAAAACGAACAGGGCGATCAGCCAGTCCGGATAATTGAACATTTTCCTTGGCCCATTGAACCATGCCTTTAGCAGCATCCACATGCACAACAGAAGCGCCTGCGTAAGCAGCAGCTACCGTTGCTCCGCCTGTATAGGCAAACAGGTTCAAGACAGAAATAGGGCGTCCTGCATTGGAGATTTTATCCATCATCCAGCTCCAGTTGGCGGCTTGTTCAGGGAACAGGCCAGTGTGCTTAAAGCTGGTAGGTTTAATGTGGAATTTCAGGTTTTCGTATCCGATCGTCCAGCGCTCGGGAATGGGCTTTTTCATATCCCAGTTACCGCCACCGGAAGAGCTGCGATGATAGTGACCGTGCACTTGCCGCCATTCATTGGTTTCTTGCTCAAGGGGCCAAATAATCTGTGGATCGGGTCTGCGTAAAATCACATCTCCCCAACGCTCCAGTTTCTCGCCGCCTCCTGTATCGATTACTTCATAGTCCTTCCAATTCTTAGCTACGTACATAATGATTTATCCATCCTTCAAAAGTCATTTGGATACTATTGTACAACAAAAAAGGGCTTGTACGCCAGTTGGGGGACGGGATCATTGGAGGAAGGTATTACATCTGACCTTAAAAGGGTGAGGTATTTTAGCTGTGTTGAAATCCAAGGTGTGCCATATACTGAAAAACAAAGATAACCAAAAATTTAATTTGACAATGATAATCATTATCACATATGATTTTGTTAATCCAAAATTCATTCTTTCTTCATAGAGAGAATATAACATGATCAATTAAAGTGAGGGAAAAATAGATGGCTAAATTGTTAGTGGCTTATGCGAGCATGACAGGAAATACAGAAGAAATTGCAGAACTGATTGTGGAAGGAATTACACAGGGAGGCCACGAGGCAGACCTGAAATCCGTAACGGATTGTAATGCATCTGATGTATTGGACTATGACGGATTCATGATCGGTGTGTACACCTGGGGAGACGGGGAGTTGCCAGATGAATTCCTTGATTTCTATGAGGAGCTGGATGAGCTGGACCTGAGTGGTAAGAGAGCTGCGGTGTTTGGTAGTGGTGACACCTCGTATGAGCAGTTCTGCGGTGCAGTTGATCTCGCGGCTGCCAAGCTGCAAGAGCGTGGGGCGGAGGTATCTCCAGAGATGTTGAAAATTGAATACAGTCCGCTTGAGCAGGAGAAGGAAACATGCCGTGACTTTGGCAAACGCTTCGCTGCTGCCGGATTACAGGTATCCTAAAGATCATGTTAAGACATAATGTTCAGGCAGCGATGCCAGTCGGAAGGAATGATCTTCCTGAACGTCTGCTTGAAGATTACAGATTGGAAGAAATGCTGCGTAGCCCACACCGATTCATCCGCCCTGAACCAGTGTCTGAGCAGCGTCTTCCACTGCAATGGAGGCACCGTGTACAATATGCGGTGAGCCATGCGGTCAATGCCTTTTATAGTCTCGACCCCGATGTTCGCAAAGAGGTACCCGTACAGTATTTACTTGAGAAATGGTGGCCCAGAAAGACCGATGGTTTCGAATCTGTTCTCCATTACTGGGATGTGAAGAACAAGATTACGGATGAATTGTCACTCGCCATTGCAATGAACGATGATCTGAAACATCCAGCCATTCTTTTTGAACAGTGGAGAACGGAGTTACCTTCATTATCCATGCATTTATCGATGATATTTCAGGCGGCCTGGCAACCAGAAGGCTGGGATTCGCTGCTTATTCAGAAATATATGGTTGTCCACGATCCAAACGTAGTTGAAGCATTTCAGCATATGGTCAGTGTATTCTGCTGGGAGGCCTTCGGAAAATTACCGGGTATGATCGAGATATACTGCTTGTTGGAAGGACGCAAAATTAGGTACATCCCTGGACGCCAGTCTCTGATACGTTCCATGGACTACATTCGCTTGATACGTGACAGTATGCCGCAAGCTGAAGTGGTGGAGTCAGAACAGTTTACGACGCGTGATAAGGCGCGCATACACGAAGAGGTAGATCGCTGGAAAACGGAAGCCGTTGAACCGAAGAAAACATGGTTGATGTGAAGGCGATTGAAGGATAACGATATATCATGCAGATAGAGGAGGGGAAGTTGCCATGTCTACCGGTCTAAGTCAAGATATAAGCAGCGGCAAGAGACGTGCAGGAACTTGCGAATTCAGTCCGTTGCCAGTACCCCAGTCGGTTATACGAAAGTTGCTTGATGAAGCAGATCCTTCATTATATGTGATGAGTTCAGAACCTTGGAGGTTTATGTTGTTTGCAGGCGAAGGGCGACAGCTATATCTGGAAGCGGTCAGACAGAGCTATCCACCCCATCTGGCTGATCGCTACGGCGATTGGGCTACATATCAATACACGGAAGCAATCCCTACCCATCTGGTTGTCGTGGCGCCTAGAAATGCCCGTGAGGATGATCTTCTGCCGGCCAAAGCCTGGAGCAAACGTTTTAGTATTCTGGCTGCGGAACAGGGTTTGAATGCTGTCTGGAAGATCAATGATTATCAACAACATCCTGTGTTTATGAATTTGATGGGACTGACAAGTGAAGAGAAGGTGCTGGGGGTCTTCCATATCGGTTACGGAGACCAGCCTGCATTGCGGGATATAGATGCAAGCAGACCAGCCTCTGAACTGATGACGGTCTATGACCATCTGGTATAAAAAATGATTCATTAGTTCTCTTATTTGCTGGTGTTGGACAGAAAATCACGAACGAGCTGACGATTCGTCTGATCTTTGTTGTAGACGGAGAACAATCGATTGGACACCGTAAGGACATTGCCAAAAAAGAATCGTTCGAATTGGGTCTGCCTGCCCCCGAATGATCCAGCCCCAAGCTCCCAGATCAGGCGAAACAGAGCGTTGCGTTCGTGAGAAGCCATATCGTTCCCTTTCAGATATATATTCAGTGACGGAGCGATATCGGATTGAAACTCTTCTTCCTGAGGGATCATAATCACCCCGCTCGAACCCAAGAGTTGCAGAATTTCAATCATCTCAGGATAAAGTTTCGGAAAAAGGAGATTGGCTGCCATTAATGGTTTGGGTGCAGGTAATACAAATCCTCGTCCGTCTGGTATTGCACCTGCCTCCGCGGCCAAGGCCAATGCTTTTAACGATTCAAGACCTGCGAACACACGTGCAGATTTCTCTATAACATGTGCTTCCGTATTCAGATCCAGTGTATCCGTGAGAAGCTGGATTGTACCGAGAACAAATTCCGTCTTGGCAATATAACGACACAATACCTGATGACCTGCGTGAATATGAAAGTTGCTACCACTGAAGAGACGTGAGGACATTTCCTCACTTCCTGCAAAAAATATTCGTTCATGCGGAACAAGCACCCGGTCAAAGATGACGATATTGTCCATTTCTTCATATCTGGAACTCAGAGGATAGTTGGTGTGAGATTCGGCTGCGTAAGTATCCCTGCATACCAGACTGATTCCTGGCAGATCATTGGGGACAGCAAAAGAGAATGCAAATGGATTTTCGTCATCAAATGGGGCAGGAGAAGGTGACGGATAGACAAAAATCTCATCCGAAGTGGCAGCTTGTGTAGCCATCATAAATGCTCCGCTAACAATGAGGCCTTCCTCAGTGCGATCTACGACCTTTGCGGCAATAGCATCCTCAGTGGCATCCAATTGCCCTGAGATTTTGCTGGCATATGGCTGAATGAAGGCATGGGATAGCGTAATATCATGATCACGGCAGTAGGCATAATAATTCTTGAGATTTTCTGCATATTGGGGAGATAATTCGTTCAGGAGATCGGCACCTGTGTAAAAGGACATTATGGCTGTATTCATGTAATCGGGTGAGCGACCAAGAAAGCCATGATGGACATTTGCCCAGATATTCATCCCTTCCCGGCGTTTACGGAGGTCATCGGCACTCGTTGGAGGCAGGAAGGATATGCCCACAGGTTTGCCGTCTGCCGGGGAGGCATACGTCATCTTTTCCGCAAATTGAGGATCAGATTGCAGATCATACATGTACATCTGAGTTTCCATTAAACCAGCAAATGCTACATGTTCAGAGCGTTTTCCAGTAATAAGTTTACCTTTGTACCAGCAAGGGACGGACTGGGCATCAATTCGTTCGCGATACTGTGAGCCACTTTTAACAGGCATTATTATTCACCTCTTGGTTCTAATCGTTCATGGGCAGACTGACTTCTTACGTAGTGTACGTAGGTGATCTGTCCAATGTGCATTTAAGAGGTGAGAAGCATTTTTACAGAATAGGGCTTGATAATAATTATCATTCTTGTTACAATAGACAAAGAAAAAAGGAACCGGTAAGGGCTCCTTTATGTGCATTACATGAAATTACTTATTTTACTTCAAAAGTCTTACAGTCTGTTTCAGCAGACTGACTTGCTTCTTTGGAACTGTGACTCACGATGTAGATCGAAGAAGCGTTACATTTGTTCTCTTGAGCCCAGTGACGACAGGAATTAACTTCACACAATACGTCTTTTGCCATGATTGATAACCTCACTTTAATTGGATTACATTCGTTGGTATAAAGAAACCAGATACAACAAGTTGCCGCTTGCGGATCTGGAAAATTTTTGCTCTCACGAAATTTAGAGGGCTTTTTTGCGTTATACACAACGATGCATAATTAGAATAGCAAATTTTATTGAAGCTTGCAACCAAATGACTTCCTTCTGTGGCAAAATAGTGTACGTGCTGTGGTTATATTTGCAAAAAGACAGTAGTATGTTATTATTTAATAGTAATAATTACGATTAAAGGTCTAAGTGGTTCTATATAAATTGAACTAAACATTTACACGATAACAGCGATCGGAAGGTTGTTCTGTCATCGAAGTGGTCAGTGTAAATATTCATTAGTTCAACTTATATAACTTGAATCACGGACTGACACTATAAATGAAGGAGCATATGTATACATGAGCAAAATAAACCATATGAACCGGATTCCCCGAGCAAAAGGGATCGATATGGCTTCTTTTTATACGCCGAAAGAGTGTAGGCGTAAAGCCCAGCATATTGTATTTTCCGCAGAAAATGAGCGTATCATTAACGAATTCATAACCATTCTGGGCATGAAAGAGAGGTTCAGAGAGCATGATGTATCAATCCCCAACAAAATGGTCATGTTCGGGCCTCCCGGCACGGGAAAAACATTAACGGCATCACATCTGGCGGAGCGTCTTGATCTGCCATTGGTTCTTGTGAGATTAGATGCGATCATACATAGCCATCTTGGGGAGACGGGGAGTAACGTACGCAAGTTATTCGAATATGCACGAATGAATCCCTGTGTGTTATTTCTGGATGAATTTGATGCCATAGGCCGGACACGTGAGAGCAATGATGAAGTGAAAGAGATGGCTCGTGTCGTCAATACGTTATTGCAGTGTCTGGACGAATTTGATGGGGACAGCATACTGGTGGCTGCAACGAATCTGGAGACCCAACTGGATCATGCCATCTGGCGGCGTTTTGATACGAAGATGACCTATGGTATGCCTGATGATTCAAGTCGCAGATTGTATATCAGCAAGTTGGTGGGAGCATTTGAACAGGAGACCCGGCTGGAAGATTACATATGTGAACGCTTGGCAGGGTGCAGTTATGCGGATATAGAGCAGATCGTTTTGAAAGCAAAGCGGAAAGCGATCATTGCCAGTAGTACACTTCATAAGCAACTGATCTCGGATGCTTACGATGAATACAAGCCACGTGTCTTAGAGTGTTGACTGCTTCTATTTTGGATAGTTTAGATAAAGCAACAAGGAACAACGCTGAAATAGCCCAGTCTCCTGAATGGAATCCTGGGCTATTTGCCATGTTAGCATGTTGCGTTACACTTTAACGGCTGCTCCGTATGCTTTTTCTGTATTCATGGCTTCTTGCGTTGCAGTCCAGCGTGGCAGACTTAATCTGAACATGCTCCCTTCCGGGCTACTAGAGACAAGTGTCAGTTCACCGCCCTGTTCCTGAGCGAGTAGCCGGCTATATGTTAATCCTAGACCCAGGCCGCGGTTACGACGTTTTTTGAGTTCTCCACGATAGAACCGTTCGAAGATTTTGGGTTGTTCTTCAGCTGCGATGCCTGTGCCGTTGTCCTTGACATCAACGTACAGCATCTGTTCTTCTGTACTTAGATAAATATCGAAGACAGCTTTCTGTTCAGGAGCTGTGGCATGAAGTGCGTTATTGAGCAAATTGACAATGATCTGCTGAATGCGGAGAGCATCCCCCATGGTAAAGAAGTTAATTGGAGGTGCGTGCAGCTGAACCTCTGGCATTTTGTCCTCATACGCTATCTTCCACTGATAGATGATCTCACCGACCAACAGCTTCAGATCCGTCCGTTCCTTGCGAACGGCAACACTTCCTGCAGCCATGGCGTTATAGTCAAGCAAATCTGCGACCATTCGCTCCATGCGTTCAGATTCCTTCAAAGCGATATCCAAAAATTCTTTTCCTTCCTGTGGACTCACGACATCGTCACGTACTGCCATAACGAGCCCCTTGATGGAAGTTACCGGTGTCTTGAGTTCATGACTTACCCCTGCCAGCGAAAGTGTACGCCATTCTTCGAGTTGTTGGAGACGAGTCGCCATATCGCGGAATGAATTTACAAGTTCATTGATCTCACGTTCTCGTGTATTCAAGTCAAGGCTCACATCATAATTGCCACCTCGAATCTGCTCAGCGGCATAGGCGACCTGACGAATAGGTCTGGATAACTTATTGGACAGGAGATAGATTGTAAACCATCCACAGAGGATTAGTCCTCCGAGGATTAGAGCTACGAGCCATATGGTCTCTGGACCAAATGTAATGGATTGTTTGGACTGCATGACCCACACTTTACCCAAGGTTTGATCGCCCTCGGATATGTTGACCGTTACACCTGCATATTTGTTGTTTCGCGGTTCAAGATAGTCGTCTGACAGTCGATAATGCACATCTTTTTGCTCCATTTTAGGCTGGGAAAAGATTAATTGATTGTTATTGTCCAAGATCATGACACAAAAATAATGATCTGTATTAAATAGTTTCTCTCGCTTGGTTACCAGTCTGTCAAGATCGGGTGGAACCCGAAGCATATTATTTTCACTGGTCACATGATCGGCAATCTCCAGACCAAGCAGTTCTGCGGTTTTGAGGCTTTTCTCAATTGAAGTTGTTCGAATCCAGTAGAGTGCCCCTGCCGCAATAATCGTGAAACCAATGCACAAAATGAGAAAATATCGCAGTGTCCAGTGTGACAGAATGGATATCGTCCGTTTGTTTTTTTTCTGTTTCAGTTGGCGATCCAAAATTGATACCCCATTCCTCGCAACGTCCGAATTTCTCCCGTCTCTGCAGACCAGTGGGAGAGGGCTTGACGTAGTCGTTTAATCGATAGATCCACAGCACGGTCACTGCCATCATAGTCCATCCCCCATACCTGTTCAATAAGGTGATCCCTGGTAAACGTACGATTCGGATAATCGGACAGGAAGAACAGCAACGACAGGTCACGAGGTGTGAGTGCAACCTCTGCACCGTTCAGCAGCACCTGCTTGGCAGCAAGATCAATGACGAGATTTCCAAAGGAACGCTTCTCTTCGCCACCAGAGGTCCAATGTGGATTACGGCGCAACACCGCATTAACTCTGGCGACCACTTCTTCCGGTACAAAAGGTTTGCTCATATAATCGTCAGCACCGGCATTTAGTCCGTTGAGGCGGTCTGAAATGTCATCCAGTGCAGTTAGCATGATCACGGGACAAGCACTTTTTTCACGAATAATCCGCAGCAGATCCCATCCATCCATTCCTGGCAGCATCACATCAAGTAATACCAGGGAAGGCGTTACGGCATCAAAAAGGGTAAGTGCAGTCGGTCCATCTGCTGCATGATGAACTTCAAATTCTGCTTTTCTCAGATAAGCAGCCAGTACTCGTGCAATAGCTTGCTCATCCTCGACGATAAGTATGGATTTCAAGAAAAGCGTTCTCCTTTCGCTGAGTAAACTTGTACTGATTTTACATGAGCTAGAGCGTAAAGCCAATCCTGTATTACGGATTTGAAAAAAATATGGGACTTGTCTTATCTTGACTTCTTCCTGACACATTCGATTGATATGATTCACTCCAACAAGCAACTTAAACAATAATATACTGGAGGAAACATACAGATGAACAAGAAAGCAAAAGCATGGCTTATTACAGGTGTGGCGGCGGTTGCTGTAATCGGTGGCGGTGGTTACTATCTCGCAAATAGCTACTTGGGGAACAACGTGGAGATTGAACAGGTGCTTCCTGCCAGCACAGCAACTTCCACAACAACTGTAGATAGCACAGGAACGGCTGTAGCCAATGAAACTGCAGGAGCAGAGCAACTGAACGGAGACTGGAACATCAGCGAAGGTTCCAAAGTATACTTCTCCGTAACCACTTCACAGGAGACGGTTAATTTTGTGGACGAGCAGGTAAAAGGGAATTGGACAATTAATGTAGATGATGCTTCTCAGATGAAGGCAGAAGGACAGATCGAGATGGACGGCATTGATTCCGGGAATGGACAGCGTGATGGTCACGTGAAGCAAGCGGATTTCTTCGACATTGCTACGTATCCACAGGCAACTTTTACAGCGACTTCATTTGAAGGGGTACCTGCGGAATGGCCTGTCGGTCAAACGGTTGATATCAAAATGAATGGTACGATTACGGTTAAAGGTATTGAAAAAGAAGTAACTTTTGACGCAAAAGCTGCTTATGAGAATAATGCAGTATTGTTGTCGGCAACATCCATGGTAACATTCGAAGATTTCGGAATGGAAAATCCACACTCCGTTGTGCTCTCAACTGAAAATGATATCCAGGTACAACTTGAATTGAAACTTTCCAAATAAGTGTAACAATGATCATATACCTGAAAATCTGTTCTATTCTGCCTTACGGTAGACGGACAGATTTTTTTGTTTCTTTTGCAAAATAGTGTGATTAATATAGCTCAAATGTAACTGTCACAGGATCATATTGTTAAAATAACTGCTGTTTCCTTTGGATTATGCCGTGTCGCCTATCACTATTAAGCGCTTACAATGAGGAGGATTCATAACATTCATTGATCCATGCACAATCAAACACAAAAAGGGGGAGATCAAGAGTGAACAAAAGGTACATAAGCGGGTGTCTGGTATTACTGATGCTGTTCTGTGATCTGGGGTTAATGGTTCGTCCAGCGGCTGCAGAAGATGCAAAAGTGAACGTGGCACTTAACAAGGCGGTTACGGTAAGTGAGCAAGATCTATTGTATGAGGGACAAAAAGAAAAGGCGGTGGATGGTGATGTGAATACTCACTGGAGTGCGAGCTCACCTTCTTCTGAAAGCAATCCTCATTGGTTGACCATAGACCTAGGTGCGCCATATGAGCTTTCCGGAGCGGAGTTGACTTGGAAGGACAAAGATCAAGTTATAAAATATTTGATTGAAGTATCTGATGATGGTAACAACTGGTCAACTGTTGTGGACCAAACGACTAACGAAATAAAACAGACTGTCGCCAGTGAAGAATTCCAGACCAGTACATCTGTCCAGTATGTGAAGGTAACGATTCCGTATTATGCGGGAGCAACTTGGTGGCCCGGGATATCCGAGTTTAAAGTCTGGGGAGAAGAGGAAAAAATTGATCCAGCAACCATTACCGGATACGATGCTGTGCAGGTCAAAACAGTGGCTGGGGTTGCTCCTGTTCTGCCGACAAAAGTGACAGCGCAGTATCTAAACGACAAATCTGGTTCGGTTCCAGTGGAATGGGATAGTATTGACCCTTCAGAGTACGCACATGCGGGCAGCTTTACCGTGACAGGTGCAGTATATGGTGCGCCTCCAGAGCCTCAGCTTAAAGCTACGGTGATCGTTGAGGGATATCGTGAAGACTATGTTAGAGGTGTCGATATTTCCACGTTGACTGCCATTGAGGACAAAGGCGGAAAATACGTGGACAGCAACGGTACAGAGCGTGATTTGCTTGATATTCTCAAGGATCGCGGTGTCAATTATGTGCGTCTTCGTCTGTGGAATGATCCACAGAAATCAGGGGGGTACAATGATAAGGAAGATGTCATTCGTTTGGCCAAGCGAGTGAAGCAAAAAGGTATGAAGATCCTGCTTGATTTCCATTACTCGGACGAGTGGGCGCACCCGGGTCAGCAGCTTCGTCCCAAAGCTTGGGAAGGTCTTTCCCCCGAAGAGTTGAAGCAGGCCGTATACGACTATACGGTTGAAGTTGTAAGTGAGATGAAAGCCGAAGACGCTATGCCTGATATGGTACAGATCGGTAACGAGATTAACAGTGGTGTGTTGAACGGCTTGAGCAGTGACGTGGATTTCGAGCAAAATGTTGCATTGCTAAAAAGCGGAGTTGATGGTGTACGTGCAGTAGAAGGAGAGATCACCGATAACGCGGATAAGGTGAAGATTATGATCCATCTGGCTGAAGGCGGCAAGGCGGATACGTTCAAATGGTACTTTGGAGAGTTACGTAAAGGCGGACTGGACTATGACATTATCGGACTGTCGTATTACCCGTTCTGGCATGGGACGTTTGCGGATGTACAGAAAACGATGAATGAAGTGTCAGCCGAGTTTGGCAAAGATGTCATTATCGCTGAAACGTCCTATCCGTTTTCCTACAAAAACGGGGATGCACACGGTAATATCATCGGATCGGATGAAGCGCTTCATGTAGGGGGAGCAGACTTTCCCGCAACCGTTCAAGGTCAATATGATGCCATCGCCGGCATTATGGACATGATTGCGAACGTGCCGAATAATCATGGTGCAGGTTTCTTCTACTGGGAACCGGCGTGGATTCCGGCCGGTGTAGGCTGGATTGCATCCGAAGGGAATGCATGGGAGAACCAAGCGATGTTTGATTACGATGAATTTCCGGCCAACGGCGGGCATTCGTATGAAGGCAGAGCGTTATGGTCCCTTGATGTGTACAAACGTGGATTGGGTCTTCTGCCCGCAGACCGCCAGCAACTGGATGCGGCACTTACACGAGCCAGATCATTGGTACAGACTGATTTTACTCCGGAAAGCTGGGGGACTCTGGCTCCGGCAATCTCGGCAGCGAATGATGTATACCAACAGGCATACACGCCGGGCGGGGTAACTCAAGCAGATACAGATGCAGCGACAACAGCATTGGAACGTGTGATGCAGCTGATGCAGGTTATCGCCCCGCAGCTTGACGAGCTCAGAGCTAAAATAGCGGAAGCGCGTACGTATCAGCAGACTGACTGGTCTGCGGCCACTTGGGCGGTATTGACCAAAGCGCTGGAAGGCGCTAAGCAGGTCTTGAATGATCCAAGAGCAACACAGACGGATGCAAATACAACGGTTAAACGTTTGCATGATGCCATTCAAGGTCTATCCAATGTGGACAAAACACAACTGCACCAGTACATTCAACAAATGCAGCAGCAGATTAAATCTTCCTATACACGCCGGAGCTGGTCTGTATTGGAACAGTCTTTGCAGGCAGCGATCCAGGTCCGAGATAACAATGCTGTTGTCCAGTCTGAGGTAAATTCAGCACTAAGTACGTTGAAACAAGCCTTTGCTGATCTGGTCTCTCTGGAGGCTTTAACAACGGGCAAAACGGCAACGGCTTCAAGCAGTGCAGGGACTGGAGGCAATCAAGCCAACTCTCCTGAAGGTGCAATTGACAACAATCCAAACACTTCATGGGGAACAGACCAGAGTAAGGATAGCTGGTGGCAAGTGGATTTGGGTCAGGTTGCTAACCTCCGCAAAATCGAAATGTCGATGTGGAGTGGCGGCATCAAATATACGATCGAAGTGTCCAACGATAACAAAAATTTTGTGAAAGTAGTGGACACCACAAGTGATGTTGTTGTATCAACTGCACCTAGCCATGTACTTCCAGAAGGCACGGAGGGACGTTATATTCGAGTAACAATTAAAACAGGTCCCACATGGGTAGGATTCATGGAATTTGAAGCTTACGGTACGTTCCCGGCGGACAAATCTGCACTGCAAGCTACTGTAGATACCGCTGAGAAATTAAAGCAAATCGAATACACGACTTCAAGCTGGAATGTGTTCAGTAAGGCGCTTTCTGAAGCGAAGGCATTCATTCTGGATGTTGAATCTTCAACGCAAGATGTGAGCAATGCGGATCGTGCGTTACAAGATGCTGTGAGTAAACTTGTACGTCAAGATGTAACACCTGGCCCTGGCCAGCCATCCCAACCAAGTGAACCATCACAACCGTCCAACCCGGGAACAGCCCCTTCAACGGGGAATCCGGCTGTAACAACACCGACTGAACCTGGTAATCCGCCAGCGAAGGGTCTAATAACGGTAAAAGGAACAGCAACCGGGGATGACAAGTATTCTATTCGTCCGGATGCATCTCAATTAACTCAGGCACTGCAATCCATGGATGCAGGAAATCGTACGTTGAAACTGCTTGCAGATGTACCCGACACAGCCAAGACAGTCACATTCCAGTTGGCTGTAAGTCAACTGGCAGCATGGATTCGTTCCGAGGAAGTGAAATCCATGGATGTAGTCGTAGGACAAACTACCGTTCGTGTTCCTCTAAAATCACTCCCGCTAACTATTGCGGAGACTGCGGGAACGTTCGACATCGTAGTGGCAAAAGGATCGACAGATACACTGTCCACATCGCAAAAAGCAGCGATCGGTAATCATGCGATTGTTGATGTAAGTTTGTTAATGAACAATAAGCCATTGCAATGGACAAACAGAGCGGTTGAGGTTGCTCTATCCAATGTGGAGCAACCTAAAAAGAATGATGTAGTTATGGTTGTACATTCCGTATCTCCAAGTGGTGAAATGAAACCTGTTACGTATTCCAAGTACGATGACAAGACAAAGACGATGGCGTTCAAACCGCTGGAATCGGGCAGTTATGTCATTGCAGAAGTTGAAGTACCATTACATGATCTGCAAAATCACAATTGGGCTCTCCAAGAAGTGCAGAACCTATACGGTAAGGGAATTATTACGGGGATGAGTGCAACACGTTTTGTCCCACAAGGTGAACTGACCAGAGCACAATTTTTGCAAATGATTATTAAAGGTATTGGTGATGTACGCCAGCCCGATCCATCTATCTCAATCCCAACAGATGTGAAGGAAGGACAGTGGTATGCCGATTCAGTACGACTTGGCATTGAAATGAACATTATTCAAGGCCGGGCGGATGGAAGCTTTGGAGCGAATGAACGTATTTCGCGAGAAGATATGGCCGTTATGCTGAACAGAGCACTGCAGGTTGTGCAACGTGATCAGGATGCGAACAATGCTGCACAAGGAAATACTTTATTTGTAGACAACGCCGAGATCGCCGGGTATGCAAAAGAAGCTGTAGCTTCGATGCAACAACTTGGACTGCTGAACGGCATGCCTGATGGCACGTTTGCTCCGAAAGAAACAGCGAACCGTGCACAGGGTGCTGTTGCAATCGCGAGACTGATGGAACAACTGTATTAGAGATATTTCAAAAAGTCCGCTTTTGATTACGAAGAATGTCTGGTGGCATCATCAGTACGCATGAATAGAAAATAACAAAGCAGGTAAAGAGATCGGATCATGGGATTCGGTCTCTTTATTTTGCGAAAAAAAAGAGAGGATCGGACTTTACCGCTCTCTCTAAATAGGCATATGAACAATTTGTTAATGTCGTATTGACAATATCATTTTCTTTTGTTATCATTTCGATAATATCATAACGACAATATTAAGAAATGGGGAATGAGCCATGTTTGGATTCCGATTTGCGAAATTTCAACCCAGTGAGTATGTCATGAAAGTGAAAAATGGTGAGATACAACGTCAAGGTGTCGGATTGTCCTTTTATTATTATGAGCCGACCACATCGGTAGTGGTTCTACCCGTATCCTCGGTGGATGTACCATTCATGTTCGAAGAGATTACAGCGGACTATCAGACGGTTACTGTGCAAGGGCAGCTAAGCTATCGCATAGTGGATTATTTGAAAATAACCCAGAGTCTGAATTACACGTACAATTTGCGCAAGAATCGGTATATTTCCGACGACCCCGGCAAGCTGGACCAACGGGTGATCACCACAGCAAAAGTACTAACCAAGAAACATCTGGAGCAAATGCCGCTGAAGGAGGCCATTCAATCCAGTGAACGGCTGGCAAGCAGCATGAAACGTGAAGTTGTGCAAAGTGAAGAGTTGGAGAAACTGGGCGTTGAGCTGATGAGTCTATCCATTCTGGCCATTCTGCCTAATAAAGAGACGATGCGTGCATTGGAAGCACAAGCGCGTGAAGAGATTTTGCGTCAAGCAGATGAAGCGCTCTATGTGCGTCGCAATGCATCGATTGAACAAGAACGCAGAGTGAAAGAGAACGAACTGAACACCGAAATTGCCGTGGAGACAAAGAAACAGCAAATTAGGGAGACCCAGTTGCAGGCAGAACGCTCGGTAAAACAGAAACAAAATGAGATGGAGCAGGAGCAGCTTCAGTTCAATACAGCGATGGAGGAACGTAAGCAGCAACTGATTGAGTTAACCATTGCCAATCACAATGCGGAAGCGGATGCCAAAGCGTATGAGATTGCTGCCGTGATGAATTCATTGCAAAATGTACAGCCAAATGTACTGCAAGCGATGGCAAACATGGGCATGAATTCCGATAAGCTGATCGCACTTGCGTTCCAGGAACTGGCTGAAAATGCAGGCAAGATCGGACAGCTTAATATCTCGCCGGATCTGTTGCAGGGATTAATGTCTCCCGCGCCGGGCAGAGATCAGGAAGGTCGAGCGAGATGAGATTAGGAAGAAGAGAGCAAGCAGAGCAGGCAGGGAAATCTGTACGTCAGCAGCCTGCGGCAGATGATCGAATGAGCGAACATAAACTGATTCTGGTGAAACGCCGGACCAGACTGGAAGAGCTGGTGGTTCGATATAACACGGTACAGCAAGCACAGTTCTATATTGAACGTCTGGGCGCAGATTTCAGTGATTATATGGAGGAAGACCGTCGTTATCGGCTATCTGTACAGCAGGCGCAGCAGCAACTGGGACAATTGGGTCGTGTACAGACCATTGATCGGGAACATGTACCCAATTTTATCTTTGGAGAGCAGGATATCGTGGTTGTGGTTGGACAGGATGGGCTTGTAGCCAATACTCTCAAGTATGTAACCGAGCAACCGCTCATTGGTGTGAATCCGGACCCGATGCGTTGGGATGGGGTATTATTACCTTTTACCGTGGAGGATCTGAGCTTTATTGTCCCTGATGTCATTCGTAGGCAACGAACCTTGAAAGAAGTCACTCTCGCTAAAGTTGAACTCAATGATGGGCAGTATCTATATGGTGTGAACGATCTGTTCATTGGTCGGAAGACGCATGTATCGGCCCGTTATGAAGTGCGTTTGGGTTCATCCGCAGAACAACAATCTTCCAGTGGTATCATTGTCTCCACAGGCATGGGATCGACTGGCTGGTTCAAAAGTGTGCTGGCGGGAGCTACCGGCATTGTAAGATCGGCGGCATGGCAGAACATGAATTCCGAAGTTGAGGTCGCTACAGCATCCGCATCCATTCATGGAAGCAGGCAGGAGTTGAATCATTTTAACTGGGATGCGCCGTACTTATATTTTTCAGTACGTGAACCGTTCCCGAGCCGGACGACAGCAGCCAATCTGGTGTTTGGACAGATTCATTCAAAGCAACCATTGCACATTGTATCCCAGATGCCAGAGGATGGTGTTATATTCAGCGATGGGGTTGAGCAGGACTTTCTTGAGTTTAACTCAGGGGTAGAAGCTATTATTGGGTTGGCAGAGAAGAGGGGGCGTCTCGTAGTCTGACCCTTTATTTCCAAGCCGTTTCCGACTAGAATGGGTAACTAGATGTGATACATTGACGTCAGGAAACGGAAAGAGGGTTAACGATGCAGTCAATATTGTTGGTTGAAGATGATGCCAAGCTTGCAGGATTGCTGGCGGCTTATCTGACCCGAAATGGATTCCAGGTACAGGTCACAGATGATTTCCGTCATGTATTGGATGAATTTGTGAAGATGGAACCGGACCTTGTGCTGATGGATGTGAATTTGCCTCAATATGATGGATACTACTGGTGCAGGCAGATACGCACACATTCCATATGTCCTATTTTATTCATATCGGCTCGTGATAGTGGTATGGATCAGATTATGGCATTGGAACATGGAGCGGATGATTATATTACAAAACCTTTTCAATATGAAGTCGTTCTTGCCAAAGTCCGCAGTCAGCTGCGCAGAGCCTATGGTTCTTACGCTGCTGTGCAGCAGGAAGTGAAGGTGAAGAACGGTCCCATGATCCTTTATCCTGAGCGATTCGTATTGGAATATGATGAACGCTTAACAGAACTGACACAGAAGGAAGCCGTACTGGTAGAAGCGCTGATGGCGAAGGCAGGGCGAGTGGTCAGCCGGGAAAAATTACTTGAACAGATGTGGGAAGATCAACATTTTATTGATGATAATACGTTGAATGTATATATTACGCGTGTTCGTCGAAAGTTGAAGGAATTGGGTGCAGAAGAGATTTTGGAAACGGTTCGCGGAGCGGGTTATCGCGTATTGAATCTGGGTTCATCCGCACAAGGGAAAGGGAAATGAAACTTTTCCTGAAAGACCACCAGATGTTAGTTGGATTTTATGTGCTGCAGATGCTGCTGGTTCCGTGTGTGTATTGGCTCTCTGGTGAAGATCGCCCGATGAAAATTGTCCTCTATGGCATGCTGATCAGTACCGTGGTGCTGATGGTCTATCTGATCATACGTTACTTCCAGCTACGAGCATATTATCATCTCCTTGAACAACCACGTAAACGGGTAAACGAGCCCTTTCAGACGCTTGGAAATTCGGTTGTGGCGGAGGCCGTCCAGGAATTGTTACATGAATTGGAGCGTAATCGGCAGAACGAGATAGGTCAGTTACGTACTAGCAAGGAGCAGCAGGTGGTATTCATGAATCGCTGGGTTCATCAGATGAAGACACCGTTGTCTATTATTCAACTGACCTTGGAAGATGTGGAAGATGAGACAGCTGGCAGCATTCAGGATGAGCTGGATAAAATGCGCAAAGGACTTGAAATGGTCTTGCATTCATCCCGGCTTGAACAGTTTGAAGGGGATTTTCGTGTGGAGCTGTTGTCTATTCAAGAAGTGCTTCGAAGCAGCATTGCAGAGAACCGACGTTTGTTTATACGCAGAGGCATTACGCCGGATATCCGTATAGAGGAAGACCTTCAGATATACAGTGACTCCAAGTGGCTACGGTTCATGTTTACCCAGATTTTGACCAATGCCGTGAACTATTCCGATAGCAAATCAGGCAAAAAAGTGATCATTACCGGCTATAAACAGGAAGAGCGTACGATCTTGGACATTCAGGATGAGGGAATCGGCATCTCGTCCGAGGATATTCATCGCGTGTTCAATCCCTATTTTACAGGTGAACGGGGCAGGCAATACCACGAATCTACGGGAATGGGATTATATCTGGTCCGTGAGATCAGTGCCCGACTGGATAATCGTGTGGAGTTGTTTTCGGAGCCGAATGAGGGAACATTGGTCAGATTCAGCTGGGTTCAATCGAAATATCCGAAGTGAAGAGCGCTTTGCCCATGGGCGAGGTGCTTTTTTTAATGCATAGGAGTGTGATAGAGGAGGCAGGGGAACAGAACCTTAAACGCGCTGTAAGGGAAGTTTAAGGTAATTCGATAGCACCGTTACGGGAGGTCCGTTAGGATAAGAATAGAAATAACGTATATAGAATGAAAGATTCGGAGGGGAATACACATGGAAATGTTACAAGTATCGGCACTGAGCAAAGTATATCAGGGTAAAGTGCAAACTCAAGCCCTTAGTGATATTCATCTGACAATCAAACAAGGGGAGTTTGTGGGCATTATGGGCCCGTCCGGCAGTGGCAAAACCACATTGTTAAACATGGTCTCGACCATTGATGAACCCAGCTCAGGCAAGGTGCTGATTAATGGCATGAACCCGTTTGATATGAAAAAGAAGGAACTTGCCATGTTCCGGCGTCGGGAACTCGGATTTGTCTTTCAGGATTTCAATCTGTTGGACACGCTGACGGTTGCTGAGAATATTGTACTCCCATTGACACTGGACAAGGTCAAACTGAAGGAGATGGAGAGCAGACTTCATCGTATTACAACCAAGCTTGGGATTGATCACATTTTGGATAAACGAGTCTACGAAATTTCGGGCGGACAGCGACAACGAACAGCCATTGCGAGATCCATGATTAATATGCCTTCGATTGTACTGGCGGATGAACCCACCGGCGCCCTGGATTCTACGTCATCCCAAGCGGTCATGGAGTCACTTGAACAGATTAACCAGCAGGAGAAAACGACCATTATGTTGGTCACACATGACCCACTTGCGGCAAGTTATTGTAACCGCATCGTGTTCATCAAGGACGGAAAACTGGCAGCCGAGGTGCACCGCGGAGATAATCGACAGACGTTTTTCCAGCGGATCATTGATACTTTATCCTTCTGGGGAGGGAATTCACATGAGCTTTCCTCAGTTCGCGTTTAACAATATTCGCCGGAATGGGCGAGCGTATATTGCTTTTTTTCTTAGCAGTGTGTTTATGGTCATGATTTTCTTCGCTTATGCGGTGTTCATCTATCATCCGTATGTGAAAGAGTTGCCGATGGGTGACACAACTGCTACGGGGATGCAGGTGGCTTCGATCATTGTATATGTGTTTGCATTTTTCTTTGTCATGTATTCTATCAGTGCTTTTCTCAAATCACGGAACAAAGAGTTTGGTATTCTGACCATACTTGGTGCAGAGCCCGCACAGATTCGGAAATTGGTCATTTTGGAAAACATGTTGATCGGCTGTTTGTCCATTATTGTTGGTATAGGCGGGGGCATGTTGTTGTCGAAGCTGTTTCTGATGTTAACTACTCGTTTTATTGGCATGGATGATCTGCCCTTTTATTTTCCGATCAAAGCCATTCTGATTACAGTAGGAGCCTTTTTGATATTATTCTTCTGCATTTCACTCTTCACATTACTCTTTATCGGGAACAAGCGGACGTTAGAGCTCTTGACGGGTACCAGCAAACCTAAAAAAGAACCCAAAGCTTCGTGGTTCTTCTCACTTCTGGGATTGGCATTACTTACAGTCGGCTTTGTGGCAATCCGCAGCGAGTTGAATGGTGGGACGATCATGCTTGCAGCAGTGACAGGCATAGCCGGGACGTATTTTTTCTATTCACAGCTTTCCGTACTCATCATTCGTTTATTGAAGCGTAATCGTAAAACGGTATGGCATGGTACACGTCTGTTATGGATCTCAGAGATGAGTTACAAAATGAAGGATAATGCTCGCATGCTCTTTATGGTGACTGTAGTCATTGCGATTGCTTCGATGAGTGCGGTGGTGATTTTGTCACTGGATCAGGAGAACCGGGAGCAGTTTACCAATAACGATTTTCCAGTCAAATACAATGTGTACACTCCTTCGGATCAAATGGATATGAGCTATATTGATTCGACACTTGAAGCAGCAGGCTTGAATTATCAGCAAGTGTATCTGGAGTACTTTTGGTCTGATGCGGATCAGAGTGCTGTCTCGGTTATGCCGCTCAGTCATTACAACCGATTCAATGCGATCCAAGGAAAAAAGACGTTCCAATTGGATTCAGACTCAGTATTGTTCGTAGATTCCCGTAATGAGAAGGATCAGGCTCAGATCGATCGCAACAGGTTTCGCAATTATGCGGAAGGAGACACCATGACTCTGAATCTGGAAGCTGGTCCGATGCAAGCAAGAGTTACAGCTACGGATGTTGAGACACGGTTTGCAACCTTGATCTATTCAACTGCTGTGGTTGTCCTCCCGGATGAGAAGTTTGAAGAGATCACACAACAGCTCCAAGGAAATAGATTATCTGGCAAAGTTCTGTATCAGATTCCGGCATGGGGTCATGCTGTACCTGACCGACACTCCTCGGAAGCCATGGTTAGCGATCAGCTTCTGTCGTCCGCAGATACCATTCGAAGCGATAATGCTTTTTCTGATGAGAATTACTCCGGCTTTCTGACCACTCGATATGGAGATTTTGAGAGATACAGACAGGGTACAGCACTCTTTACCTTTCTGGGCATATTTATCGGATTAATCTTCTCCATCTCTTCCGCAAGCTTTCTGTATTTCAGACTGCATACCGATCTTGAAGCAGATGGGAAAATGGTGCATTCTCTTTCGAAAATGGGTCTCAGTTTCGACGAGATGAAACGATCATCCACCGTTCAGATTGCCATTCTGTTCTTCTTACCAATTGGGGTAGCTATCATTGAAACGTTGGTCGTGGTTAAGCCGTTCCTGTCTGAATTCGGTATTACGAATTATACGGTTCCGGTGTTGACTGTATTTGGTGCGTTTCTCCTTGCACAGACATTTTATTTCTTTGTTATCCGTTCCAGATATATATCTTCTCTGCGCAAAATGATGGTGTAATTATTCAACAAACGAATGATGATATGGATCGACCATGATCTGTTCATGGCCCGCATTTTCTTGATTAAGATCAAGGAAACGCGGGCTTTCTTGCGTTAAGATGAATGCATCAATAGATGATATTATCGAGGAGGACGATTATATGAGTATTACGTCATTGCAAGAAGTCAAAGCATTTAGTGAGGACCGTTTTACAAAAAGGGTTTTATTCCAACAAGGTGGTGGGGTGACCTTTGTCCTTCATTTTCTGCCAGGTCAGCAGCTTCCCGTTCATAAACATCCGGGCACAGACGTTATTTTACTGGTGGTTGAAGGCACAGGCACACTTATTCTGGATGGAAAAGAACAAGTGGTGAAACAAGAGGATGTGATCCATTGCGGCGGTGAGGTGGAGTTTGCATTCCATAATACAGGAGATCAGGAAGTTCGTTTGTTCGTGGTGTTAAACAAAGTGCCAGCAGCATCCTATGCAAAGGACATCTAAGATCTAATATCAAGGAATCTATAAAATGATTCACTGATCGGCACTAATATAAGGGAAACTCTATTCTGGAGTTTCCTTATTTATTTTTATTCAAGAATACTCTCCTGCAACAATCGTCCTTCTAGCAATCTCCGGGGTGTATATCAAGTATATGTTCCCATACATAGCAAAATAAAAAGCATACTTGGGTCTGAGAACATCAGATCTGAAGTACGCTTTTTCGTATTCCACCAGCAGCTTGTTCATTCATCCGGTCTACCGTCATTCTGCCTAGAAGTATCCCAGCATTTCCTTGGCTTCATTCGACATCAGCTGTGGAGACCATTGGGGCTCCCACACGACTTGAACATCAATATCGGTCTTATTTGTATTTTCCTGCAAAACCCATTTCACCGCACCAACAATCGTATCGTGCAGCGGGCAACCTGGTGTAGTCAGCGTCATTCGTACATGAACCCGTTCAGGCTCTTCCCTTACTTCATACACCAGACCCAGGTCAACGATATTGACACCTAATTCAGGGTCATACACTTCCTTGAGACATTCTAGCAAATGCGTGGTTTGTTTCATCATGTTCACTCTCCAGTCCACCTTATTTATGTTAACGTCTGAATACCAGAGCAATATTTGTTATATAAACGATGGAGACAAGAGACAAGATCGTCCCTCCAACCATCATGACCTCAGCCAGATTAATCAGAATTCCACTGACAAGCAAAAGGCTTCCAGCGACCATGGCGAGCATACCCCAATTGACATACCGTTCACTCAGCATACCTGCCATCAGCGGAGTTCCGGGTCTGCCTGCCTGCTTGCCATATTTGTGGGTCCACCATAGAAAAGGCACGATTTTGGAGGCATAGCCAAGTATGGTGAGAGACACCCACCCCCCGAGATACACCCATCCAGACAATAGAACAACACGTGGATGGAGCAACAGTTCAGTCCCTTGCGAGGAATAGATCAATAGGGCAACAGCATATACAGCAAACGCACGACTTACATACACAGACCAGCGGATACCCGGACCTGGGTTACTTTTGTGCCGTTTCTCCTGAATTTGCTCCAAGTGATACACATAGAAGAGAAGGGCGGCGGTTAGAAGTAAGAGCGCAAGCCAGAGCAATCCTCCCTTGAACCCAGTCAGAAATGCGACAACGCCTGTGATTACAGCTGCATTCCACAGAACCAGGACCACTTTCTGTAATCGAATGGAATAATCATGGGACAGGTAGAACATCGGAAGCATTTTGTAACTGAAGCCGGTAATTAACATGCCAAACCAGCCGAGTGTTCCCATCCAGATATGTGCGCCGAATAAGCGTTCATGCAGACCATTCCAATCACCAAAGGCAAAATTCAGGCCCATCAGCATACCGTACAGCCCGGTAAGAACCAGATAAAGACAGGAACAAGCTGCACTAATCGTCACCGGATTCCACTGTGAGGCACGGAAGAGGGTAACGGCCATATTCCATCCGAACAATAGAATGCCCGAAAGGGCGAGTGTAGCAGAACCGGCAATCCAGATGACATCTGCACAAATGAAGCCGTATAACATCCCCACGATTCCGATACTGAACAAGAAATAATGACAATAACCGAGAAACAGACTGTAGATATTGGATTGCAAAATAACATGTATCAACTGATAAACGGCACCCATAGCCAGCATGGTTGCCCACCCGAGTACAAACAGATGAGCATGAAACCAGCCTTCGGGTCCTCTGAGTTCATCACCAAGCCAGCCTGTCAGCGAGAGCAGGGAGAATGCATGATACATTACAAATCCAAAGATGCCTGTGATGATAAAAAGAAACGGCAACCTGGACATGGCTTTTGCCTCCTTACCCTTTTTCAATTCTCACTTTGGCCGTACCATCGGCTTGATCCTCAATCGTGAAGGGGCAGCCGAGGTTCTTCAACTCTTCTATCAAAAAGACTGGCACACGGTCATTGTGAATCAGCACAACTTCCCCAGGTTTGCAACGCTCCAGTGCGGCAAGTGTTCGCATCATGGGTTGGGGCGGTTCCAATCCGCGATTGTCCAGTATCACGGTGGGCGCCTGTAGGGATTCAAAGTTTTCAATCGCAACAGCTTGCTCCTCTGGATGGCCTTTGCATGAAGCTGATTCTTCGTCTGAACCGGGCTCAGAATCGACTTCCGATCCAGATAAAACTATTGAAGATAATGCTTTGTCACCGGTTTTATTTTTTTTGTGCACAAACGTGGTAACCCAGTGATCTGAACCTTTTCGTTCCGATGTGCTGGAGTATCCTTTCAGCTTGAGAATACCGAGCAGGGGCGTTGGTTTGAATGGAGCGTGTAGTACAAATACATCTTCATGCTGAAGGCCTTTGACCGTGTCCATGATCAGCTGAAACGGCTCCAACTTTTTACTCAGATGAGGACGCACATCCAATTCAACAATACGGACATCAGATGGAGACATGTGCGTTCACATCCGATCCTGCACTAGCTACATCCGCCTGTTGTACCAACTGCAGAGATGATTCATACAGGGTGGCCATTCCACCGTACAGCGCATAAAAGAATGACTCCGGCGCATCGAGGGAGAAGGACAGATAGGCTTTGGGGTCCATGCCGAGCACACGCTCAAAAAGTCTTGCACTGTCATAGGCGTAAAAACAGAAATGAGTATATTCGAACACAGGCATTTTTTCGTAAATGGTGATAATCTCTTGCGCATATTCCGCTTGCTCACGCTGTGCCAATTGAATCATGGTTGTGGCGTCTTCTAGCCGTAGCGTGATGCGAAGTGTAGTATCGTCAACGATTTCAACGTGGGCCATAGCGGTTCAGCTCCAATCTATAATTTGCTGATTTTGACTTGGAAGGTTGTAGGACCCTGCTCAATATACTCCCAGTTGAAGCCATCGGGATGTGTGGACTGAAATTGGAATCGAAGTGGCTTAGGATCGTGATCGTTAATGAGCAGCATGGATTCCTGTGGTTGCAACTGATCAAACGTTTCGAAAATAACTTTATGTTTCAAATGCGGTGGATACTCGGTGGCATTAATGGTTGCTGCGTATGTGTTCATGTGTCATTCCTCCAAATAGGGATAGTGTGTGGTGTTGCAATTTGATTATAGAAAACGTGAAGAGGGGTCTGTGTGAGCCTGCTCACACCTTTTTTAATGTCATAGACTCGCCTTATTTAAGTCAGAATCCTGAGTGGAAAGAGTGCTATGGGCAAGCCAAAGCTAACAATATCCTGATACGTATAATGTTAATTGTGCATGCGAAAGAGACCTTAACAACGATTACGGGCGTTAAGGTCTTTGTGCACACACAGTTTAATGTAATAGCGTGGGAGAAAACAGTGTATCTGGGTGCAGGGTGGTCACGCATCCCTTTGTTGCTTCAAAGCATGCAAATCATGAATGATGATCCGGCTGCGATCCACTTCGAGCAAATTCTCTTTTGTAAGCTGGTTTAAAAGCCGATTCGCTGTTTCCCTTGTAGTTCCAATGGAGTTGGCAAACTCCTGGTGTGTCATGGGCAGGTTGATGATAATCTGGTCTCCATGCATTTGTCCGTGCTGCTCTGCGAGCATAAGAAGGAAGGAAAGCACACGATTGCGTACATCCTGACCAGAAAGCACCTGCAATTTATCCTGTAATTCTCTTATTTTGTCACCGAGAACACGCATAATTTTGATCGCAATGGAAGGTGTGCTCAGCATTAATCGTTCGAAAAGTCGGACAGGTATGGCTAGTAGTACGGTAGGGGTAATGGCTTCTGCGGTAGCCGGGTAAGGGTACGCATTAAAAAAGCCGGTGTGTGGAAACATATCTCCTGTTTTGAGGAAAGAGACGATCTGTTCATGCCCGTTCTCATCGGTTTTATAGGCCTTTACAATGCCCGTACGGATGAAAAAGACAGCTTCCTTTTCGCTTCCTTCGCTGAAAATAACTGATTTCTTCTGAATGCTTCTGGAAATGGCGATATCTTCGACTTGCTTTAATTCCTCGGGGCTAAGGTCCTGGAAGATGGGAAACTGTTGTAGAAACTCCGCTGTTGTATCTTTGTTTACCCTACTCATGAGAATCTCTCCTCTCTGTGTTCATATTTCTGAACGACGACATCATTGTATCATAGCGTGATTTTTGAACACATCAGGTGATATAGATCACCGTAAAGCCATATCACTGTTTTTGATTGCTCAACCAGGGTTAATGGAATGATAGAATATGATTGAACAAGAGAGGGGTCGGCCCGGATGTGGACTGCATTCATGTGGGGCGGCATCTCTGCCTCAGCGGTAGTCATTGGCGCACTCGCAGCATTGTTTCTGAAGATTCCCAAACGAGTCATTGGTTGGATTATGGCTTTTGGGACAGGAACATTAATTGGTGCAGCGACCTTTGAACTTCTCGGAGATGCGCTGAATGATGGAGGAATTATACCTACAGCCATTGGATTTACGGCGGGTGCTGTCGTGTACACCCTGTTTGACCTGCTCGTTTCTGCAAAGGGAGGGGCGGGGCGTAAACGATCGGCAAAGTCGGGAGACTCGAATCAAAGCGGGCTTGGAATCTTTGCAGGCACGGTAATGGATGCTATCCCGGAATCCATCATGCTTGGAGCCAGCTTGCTGGCCGGAAACGGTGTCAGTGTGGTTCTGGTAGTATCAATCTTTGTCAGCAACATTCCTGAAGGTCTGTCTAGTACGGTTGGACTACAAGGCAAGTACAGTCGTGGCAAAATCATATTGATGTGGCTGAGTGTACTGTTGATCTCCGCGCTTGCAGCACTGGGCGGATATCTGTTTCTGGAACAGCTTCCAGAGGAGATGGGTGCAGCGATTGGTGCATTTGCAGGTGGTGGAATCATTGCCATGATCTGCTCAACGATGATGCCGGAAGCCTTTGAAGAGGGTGGGCCTGTAGTGGGTTTGATTGCATCCATGGGATTGCTTGTGTCGCTGTTGCTCGATCTGTAGATGAGAGAATAAGCTTTCGATGCAGCTTTCTTTCAGAAAGCTTTAAGGCGCACGCTTCGCTTCCTCAGCTTATTTCTGTTTTCTCCGTTTTTGTGTAAATATGAGTTGAATTTATATAAAAAGAGTATCCGAACAGAGTGGTTTCTGATCGGATACTCTTTTTTTGCCAAAACAGCTTCCTCCGCACCTGCAAGTTTTCGTACCTAATTTATTGAATTCGGGCAGGCGGTTCCATTCTTTCCCTAAGCTGCTCCAGTTGAAGAATAAGGATGCAGTTTCCTGTAACCTGCAGCAGTCCCTGACTTTGCATCATGGCGAGTTTACGACTAAGCGTCTCTGGTGTGATACCAAGCAATAGAGCCATATCTTTTTTGAAAACAGGCAAGCGGATCTCATGTTTTGCATGATTCCGGGTATGGAAGAACAACAGCAGCTTGGCAATCTTCTGTTCCGTTGTCATCGCACTAAGCGAGCTGTTCCATTCATCAGTTTCACGGAGAAGATTGGAAATGGCAAGCAGGAAATGATAAGCAAGCTTTGGATCATGTTCAAGCAACTGGTCGAAGTCATGTTTGTTGATGGAGCAGATGGCCGAAGGCTCCAGAACGTCAGCGTTTGCAGCATGTGGTTTTTGGTGTAACAGGGAATCTTGTCCGAAGAAATCTCCGGGAAACAGAAACCGCATAATATGTTCCTTGCCACTTTCATTGTATTTGGATAACTTCACACATCCCTGATGAACCACGTAAAGCGTATCTGAGCGTTCGCCCTCATGTACGACAACTTCACCTTTGTTATATTCCCGGGTATGCAAAAGGGAGGTCAACAATTCAGCTTCGGATGGATCTAGATGCTGGAACAGAGATACTTTGGAGAAACAGGCATCATTGGCTTCGTGCTCACAAATCATCGTTTCATCACCTCGAAATTGTTCAGAATGTGTACAGCCATCATCTATTGTCATGTCTCAGTGAGACATGGCAGTTCCACCATGATCCGTACCATCTATAGTCACACGGAGAACAGCGGACGCTCCTTTGGCTACATGGTTGAACTGATGGGTTACAATCGCATAATCACCTTCTTCGGTCACGGTAAACTCTACGACAGCGCCACCACTTGCAGGAAGCATAACCGTCTGTATTCCATACTGGATGTTGCGTGGATTTCCATCGGTATACACACGGTCCATAATTGTACCTACAACGTGGAAGGATGAGACTTCATTGGGTCCAGCATTACTGACATAGATCCGCACTGTATCTCCTACTTTGGCTAACAAGGGATGTTCGGTCAATCCATAATCATTGCCGTTAAATACGACATAATCCGGTTCTCCGTTTAAAAAAGCTTCGTAATCATGTTCTTTATACCATTCACTCTGAACAAGGGTATACTCACGATCTACCAAGTGATCAGAAGGGTATCCAGCCTTTGGTTCAACAATAATCATGCCGTACATCCCGTTTGCGATATGGGCAAGCACGGGTTTGGTTCCACAGTGATACATAAATACACCGGGGGAGGAGGTTGGATAGGTGAATGTGCCTTCCTCGCCTGGCATAACATCGATAAATTTGCTGCTGGGAGCGGCATGTACAGCGTGAAAATCCATGGAGTGAGGCAGGCTGGAATCTTTATTTTTTAACGTGAACACCAACGTATCTCCTTCTGTCACTCGTAGGACGGGTCCGGGTACGGTCCCATTAAATGTCCAAGCGTTATAGATCACACCTTTGGAGATTTCGATATCGGTAACTTGAGCCGTCATTTCAATATATACCGTGGTACCTTCTCTGCGAATGATAGGGTCTACCGGAGCTTGGCTAACAGCAGAAGGCGAAACTTCATTGTGGTGAACCGGTTTAACCTGATCGGTAGAACTGCAATGAGACAGTGTGGCCGTGAAGATGGCCAATATAAGAGAGTATTTATATACATTCAGTAAGAATGGCATAGTTGCACAACCTTTACTCAAGTGATGTTTTTCACAATCCAAAAAAAGCAGGTTTTCTTTCATTTCAGTTGTGATTTAGGTATAGATTACGTTATAGAGGCAGGAACGGGTGTGACGAGGCACACACTTGGTTATTTCATATTAGAGTCAATTCCAACAATCTGCCTTCAATTCTTGTGCTGAGGAACGGAGTTTCATATAATTTTAGAGAGATGGATTGGTAAATGTTGAGTATTTTGACGCCGTGTATATCGTAGTTTCAGAAGAAAGGTGGATACGGAATGAAACGTTTCGAAGATGAGAGTGCTTATAAGTACAGCTTCTATTCGGTACTTCGTCGGGGTGATAGGGTTGATGTGAAATGTCCAAAATGCGGTGGACACGCTTCTATTGAAAAACGGAAAGATCAACTGGGATGGAAATGTTTCGATTGTTACGCTCAAGCGCTTGAAGAACCGGTGTATCAATATAAGGCCAAGGGGAATTGTGCTGTATGTGAACGTTGGTTTAACGTGGAAGTCACAGACGGGAAGAAGACTTCTCACCGATCAACGCATGTGGAATGTCCGCATTGTGGTGCTGTTAATCAGGTTGAATTACATGCCAAATCGACATACGGAAGGTGTTTTTCCGAGATTCGTGCAGGGAAAGATCCTGTATTCGGGTTGGAACTATACTTCCTAGATGAGTTCAGAGGAAAAATCATATGGGCTGTGAATCGGGAGCACCTGAATTATCTCATTGCTTATGTTTCCGCAGATCTGCGTGAGAAACCTGGAAATATGCCTTTAAGAACAGCTTCACATAGTATTCCGGCTTATATTAAGGATGCGAAGAACAGGGATATGGTTGTGCGTACACTGACGAAGCTTCAGCATAAGACTGGATGAGACTGAAAGTGAAGATGAAGCATTAAAGCTGCAAGGGAGAGAAGACATGAAACTACGAGTTAAACTTAGTATTTTTGCATTCATTCTGGGTATGTTGATGATTCCGGCTTATTTTATTTTACAGACTTATGGCATATTTCAAAAAGAGACAGTCTTATCTGACTATGCTCTGGCGATTGATGTTAATGGTGAGTCCTATGGGGCTTGGCCGCTTATTAACAGTTTTGCAGCGATGGATAAACAAGAGGATAACCGTCAGCTTTATTACCGGATCGACATGAGTCATCTCCAATACCTGTTTAATCTGGCCTATCGGGAGTATGAAGTGAAGCCCGGTGGGGACAATCCGTATCTGGCTGGTACTGTAGACTATCAAACTACAGATCACAACTATGTGCAGACTGAAAGAAAGTATGAGAACGCTAATGATTTTACAACGGTCTTAAATCTGTATGATCAGGATGGGCAGGTGATCTACACCTACGATAATACCGGCAAAGCGGATCACGAATTGGTGGAGTCGATCATTCATCAGGGAATGAGCCGTAACAGTGGCGGCAGTAGCGAACCTGCCCGCGATCCGTATATCAATATTACGGCGTTATTTCGCGACAAGCTTAACATTGATGTGAAACTGACGGTGGATGAGGAACACAAAGTGGTTACCATTCGAATGAACAAATCGGAGGCGAGATGATGAATGCGTATGGTGTACAGCACGGACCTGCTTATCTGGAAGGATTAATTAGGAAGGAAGAGGACATTAAACCCGATGAAGTAGAGTGGAAAGGCAAACTTCAATCGAGTGACGGACATGATAAATTCCATATTTTTTATTATGGTGACTTGACGGAAGATGATCTGATTACCTGGCATGATTCGACACCGATTCTTGTATATGCGGAGCATACCGTCACGGGTGAACGCTACCTGCTCATTGATGCCGCCAAGCACGGATATGATGCCATGTTATGTGAGACCTATTCGGAAGAAGCCCTACATAACAGACCACTTCGCCCTTATCTGGATGTTGAAGGAGAGGATATCTTTGAGGTAGAGTTGACGGCCTACTACAATGTGCCTTGGGATGATGAGTTTGGCGAAGATGTAGATGAGCATGGTACGTATGAACTGATTACGGGAGAGCGCATGCATTTTGATCAGGTCAAACGTGATGGATATGATGCGTTCGCCATTCGTATTCTGAACCGTAAAGGGGTATGGACTGACATTGTACAGGAAGAACTGGCTTAGATCTGTATACGAATGAACCAAACTGAGATGGGAGATGTCGACAAATGTATATCGTATCCTGTGTAATTAAGCCGGTTCCAGCAGAGGAACTGGATCACTTTGAACAACAGCACGCCATCTCGCTACCTTTGTCATACCGCGCTTGGATTGAACAATACGGTGAAGGCACATACACGGGCTGGATGAATGTTCAGAGACCGGACCCGGAAGTGCTGAAGCCTTTTGTGGAATATGATTTTTGGATACATACGGATGAATCGCCTATAAGTCAGCATCAACTTGCGCAGTGCATCACCATCGGCAGTTCTGTAGATGGAGATTTCCTTGCTGTTCATCCTAAAGTTGAGGGGCTGTTGTGGCTACCGCGTCATAATGAACATATCACCTTATGGACATGCTCGGAGACTGAATTTGGCGTAACGCTGGACCGGATCTATTGTGGGTATTACCATCAGGATAAACCGATAACGCCACTTTATTTTGAACCGTGGAATGAGCTGCGTAAGCACACATTTTATCATTTTACAGGGACGGGACAGGGAAGCTCCATGAAGGAACTGGCCGATACATGCAAAACGGAATTTAAGTGGGACGCTGTGTTGGAGAATGAGTACATGTGCAAGCTGTTTATGGCGTCGATGGGAGGATATGTACGTTTTAACTATGCAAACGGGAGAGAAGTTGCCCTGTTCTATGAAGAAAAAAACGGTGCGGAGGAGGCGAGCGATAACGATATCAGTCTGTTTTTGCAAGCACATCATTGTACGGCATATGAATAGGGCTAGAGTGGAGGAGAACCTATGAGTTGGTTAAAAGAGGACATCGCGGAACAATGGCGTAATGAAGGCAAGCGTTATGCAAGGGATGTCAATGCATTTGTACGGAAAGGCATGGAGGGAGAGCAACCAGATGAATCCGAGCTGAAGGACGATTCCAGAAGCGATATGAGTACTGAAGTATTCCATATGGTGAGACAGGCCAATCTCCACGGTGACTTGGAGGTGCTTCGACGTGAGCTGCCAGCAGCGACGTGGCCATTGAGCGAGGCGTTTCAGGCTTCCATGCAGGCGGTCAATGTTGTAGGTTATCTGAACGAAGAGACATGTGTATGTAATACGGGTATCTTCACGGAGAATGGTCAGATCTATACGATGGATCAGCACGGATGGCAGTTGATCTCTGCATATACTTTTGCAGGTTGCTCATCAGACGGATTGGACTATGCACTTGCAGGACCGGATGGGATTCGTATTATTCGTCAGCCAGATCGCAGGTTCGAAGGACAAGAGATAGCGACATATCGATGGGAAGATATTCAATCCCGGATACAGTCGTCCTTACCGCGGATTGAATCACTTGCGGATTGTGAGCATCCCGAACGGACACTTGAAGGACTTATACCTATGGATGAAGGGAGAGCACTACTCATCCATTCAAGATACGGGATATATCTCGTCACACAAGCTCAGGTGACCTTGCTTCATCCCGATCTGGCAGAGATCGAAGAATATGAGCTAGAGGATACTCAGATAGATATGGGACATGCAGCGGTATCTCAGGATGGTCGATGGATAGCATATGGTAGCCAAGGGAGCAATCATATGGTGATGGACCGCCAGCTGAACAAGACATACTCCCTCTATCCGGAATCAAGCTATCCTCATTATGCGGCATTCACCAGTGATAACCAGACCGTCTGGTTTAACGCATGTCATTTCTATAACGGGGTAACGATACAGGTTCCGCTGGGATCAATCGCAGGTAACGAAACGAAGGAAGATTGGCCGGTCATGGATGAGAATGCACGAGTGTATGCAGCGGTTGAAATAGAGGCAGGCATGGTGCTTGGTGATGCATATGGTTATCTATATTGTGTAAATGGCGAGGGTAAGGAAGTATGGCGTCATTTTGTGGGAAGTACCATCTATTCTCTCACCGTATCGCCGGAACAGTCCAAACTTGCAGTTGGCACGTATGGTGGCATGCTGCATGTGCTCGATCTTCGTTCCAAAGAAATGGACGAGTACGGGATCGGTACAGGCACTCTTCGGGAGCTGGAGCGATATGTGTTGTGGCGTGGAGAAGAACCTCTGCGCTGGTGAGTTAGCATTTTGACCTAGTTAGGGGTGAAGGAATGGAACGTGAAGAGGCAGTAACGTTATTAAAATGTCATTCCTTTTCCTATGATGATCTGAGTCATCCCAAGATGGAAAACGGTTTTATTGGCAGTCTGCGGCCCTTTCGTGGCCATTTGATTGAGGAGAATTTTAATGAGTTGATGGAGATACTGCGGGTTCTGGCACCAGAACTTGCACGGCCTTCACTGGATCGGGAAGTCATAGCATGTCTATGGGGAATTACTCATATGGCACGCGCCTGGGCCGTTGAACCTGAGGGTATGCTTCGCAGAAACAACCTTATCTCGGACGAACAGGTGGCGTTGATGGAACAATGGCTTAATTTGTTATCTTATGCAGTCATGGTTCTGATTGAAGGTGGCGGAGAGGAAGAAGCATTTTGGGAATATCATCAATATCTACAAGAAGAGAAGGGCTGAGATAGGGAGGTGTGGTGAGCGTGGAGCGGAATGTATCATTAAACGTACTTATGGACGAGTTGAATCACTTGTTAGATGAGAGAATACAGGATCACGAGATTCGGCAATTGTTCGAAGAATATCAACATCGGGAAGGTGCATCCGAGGAAAGTCTCGATCTATTCGAAAAGGAGTATGGCGTCCGGCTGCCTGGCGATTTTCGTACCTTTTACCAAGGCAAAGACGGTAGTGGTTACGGGTTGCATGTGCTATACCCAGGTGATGCCGAGAAGGGCCGATGCACCCCCTTTTATCTGATGTCATTGGAAGAGATTCGAGAGACCAAACAATACTTCTGTGAAGTAGATGAGAAGCTGGAAGAGTATTATTCTGCCGAAGAGATCAGTCAGTTGGACCCGGAGATCAAGCCATACCTGTTCCATAAACCATGGATTCCTTTTGCAACGATCGCGGGAGGTTCACTGTATCTGATGCTCGATTTCGATCCAACGGTGGAAGGCACGTATGGGCAGATTATTATGTACGTGCACGATCCAGACTTTGTTTATTATTTAACACCTACATTCACGGATCTCCTCAGCATGTCGAACCGTAATCTGAAGATGATGGATGAGATCACATATTAAATCCTGAACGATTAGATAATTCCTTAATAATAAAGAAGCTGCCGAAGCAGCTTCTTTATCTGATCTGAACCTGAACTTTGGATACGTCTCATGATTACCACTGAAAGAAACGATGTCCGTGAAATCCGCCGCCTGGAGGTCCTCCGTGTCCACTTGGACCACCCGGACCGCCAGGTCCACCTCCGTGAGGTCCACCGGGATAGCCACCTCCTGGGAAATGACCAGGGTGTCCACCGGGGTAACCACCGCCGGGATATCCACCATGCCACCAAGGACCACCGATCGGATATGGCAGTGGAACAGGAACGATGGGCGGGTATGGATAGGGATAAGGGTACGGGTACGGTGGCGGTGGTGGATAATAAGGGTAAGGATAACCCGCAGGTTGCGGGGATGATACTGAACCTGGGCCGTATGCCATGTAACAAGCCTCCAATAACTGGATTGATGATATCAGCCTATGCCACAGTGGTTTCAGATGATACAGCAGATTAAAGATTAATGAATATAGTGCCATGAGGGGTGAACATATGGTAGCCGTAGCTTTTCACACGGATCCAAAAGGAACTGCCTATGAACTGCTGATTGACGAATTGATCGAGAAGACAGACCGGTTTATTCTGGTTGATAGACAAAGGTACGAAGAGAACGAGATACCGGAAGTGTTTCGTGTATTAGAGAGATTGAAACCCTATCTTGTGGAACGTGCTACGATGGAAGAGATGATGCTGAAAAGCGGAGCCTATTATTCAGAAGGCACCTATTATACATATCGCTGTACGCCGGAATCGGGTCAAGTGCTCAAAGAAGAAGCTAATCGTTTTCATGATTGGTGTTACCCGGCATTGCCGGACGATCTTTGTTTTATAACAGAAGACGGAAATGATTATTTTTTCTCTGTTGCCCATGAACATATGTACGGCATGAGGATTACATACAAAGAAGCGAGTGAACTTATGGAGCGGATTCCGGGGTTGTTCTTTGAATTGGACCGTCATAAGGAAATTGATCATCTTCTGGACGATGCGATCAGGCATCAGACCGATAAGCTGGATATCAGCTTACACGGTTTAAGTGAGCTTCCCGAACGAATTCGGGAGTTGAAGCACTTGAAGGAGCTGACGATTTTTGAGCAGAATCTGTACTCGCTCCCTGCAAGTCTGTTCGAACTGACTTCATTGGAAAGATTGGTCATTACAACGCTGGATCTGGAGCGTCTTCCGGCAGAGATCGGGAAACTGAAGCAACTTCAAGAGTTAAGAATTTATTGTGGCAGCCCTTTTGAATCTGTACCTGGTTGGAGGCCCAGACCACAATCTGAATTGGGACTAAATTGCATCCCGCCTGAGATTGGTGAATTAAGTGAACTGAAGTATCTGGAGATAGTATATTCTGGTATACGTGAACTCCCTCCGGAGCTGGAAAAACTGAAGAATCTGCTTGCTTTACTGGTGACGAATGCACTAATTGACGGAACCCCGGATGTTGTCACAAGAATGCACTGGCTGGAGTATGTAGACTTAATGAATATTCCATTTGGAACCCATTGGGAAGAAGTCTGGGAAATGAAAAAGAACATGTAGCCAATGAGCCCTGCTCGGGATGTCCGAGTCAGGGATATTTATTATGGGATGAAAACTTGGCGGAAATGGGCTCACGTATCTGGGCGCTGGGCATAAGCTGGCATATAGGTTATGACCTAAACCGAGAGCGAAGGGCAGGCGTTTTATTTTGGCAACCTCATACATGGATTACACTTTACCAACCACCGAATTTACTTACGATTTGAGCAATAACCCGTTATTCAAGAAGGATGAGAACAACTATATTAACTCTCTTTCCATCAAGCAGTTAAACACACTGGGCAATGCTTCTTTACTGGATATTTTCCTCAACACGGGCAATGTGGTTGAACCACATACGCATCAGAATGCAACGGAGTTGGTATACTGCATCAGCGGTGCGGCAGTTGTTTCCCTCATTAATCCGTTTACCAACGAGCTTCTTCATTTCCCGATTACTCCGGGGCAGGTGGCTAACGTTCCTCAAGGCTGGTGGCACTATGAAGTGGCTACTGCAGATCATACACACTTACTGGCAGTTTTTGATGCTCCTGTTCCTGAGGCGATATTTGGCTCAGACACCTTACGTCTTACACCTGCAAAACTTTTGGCTTATACGTACTGTCTGGATGAGAAAAAAGTTCAAGAAGCGCTGGCTCCGATCCAAAAAACAGTGATTATTGGTCCGCCGGCAGATTGCCAGCCTTCAACTGCTCCCGCCTCTAACAGTGCTCCAAATGTGAATCATCAGCCTTACGTAATGCCTAATGTACAACCCAATGTACAGCCAAATATGCAACCATACACACAATCCAATGTACAACCAAACATGCAACCCAACAACCAACCAAACATGCAACCTTACGTGAACCGTCTTCCGTACTGGGGGACTTGGGTTGATCCACGTATTATTCATGAGCCGGGCTGTCCGTATTATAGAGAGCTTCCTGTGAATACGAATAATCAAGAGGAAAGATGAACTTTAGTAGACAAGGTTTATCTTAATACACATAGGTAACTCAGTTGAATTAGGTGTAGCAAAAGAAGCGTCCGCAAAGGAACGCTTCTTTTTTGGATCAAAGGTGTCTTCAAACCTGCTGAAAGCCGATAGATACCTGAACGTGTCCGAAGCATGGAGTGCTAACGAATCGTAGGCGTCTTAATCAAGGATTTGAGGCGTGCTCAGAAATCTAAAGAATCTGAGACACGTTATATCAGAATAAACAGCCGTATGAAGTGTTTTTATCGGGGATTTTGGGAAATAAAGTGTCTGAGGTTCCTTACAATTTTAAATGAGGACCTAGAGGCCAAATAAGATGTCCTGAGTTCCTAAGAAAATGGTCTACCCTTCCCCAGAGTCTGCAGGATGGTACTTCAAGAATTTTTAGGCGCTGACATCCATCATCGATAGATTGCCTGAGGTTGAAGAGTACCTATATAATTTACGATGTGTAATTTCGTCCCAAGCCAAGCTCCGTTAATAATTGACGATAAGCAATCGAAGTACGGTCAGCGGGAATATGGGCTTCGGCATGCAGATCAAGGGGCAGATCCTCCGGTTTCTGTGACTCGACCATCTCGCGGTCTTCTTCAAATACCTGCAAGTTGAACTTGATTGTGTCTTCAATCGGAGCGTCTTTGTCAAAGTTGCGTGTGATTGGACAGAATAGACGTGTATAACGGGCAGAGATCGGCGAAGCACAATTCAGAATATTCAGCTTGTCGTCTCCTGGGAAATGTACCGTAAGAGAGGCCGCAAAAGGTGGGAACACTCGAAACTCGCGCAACCATTGGAAACCTTCAGGTGCAACAAGATCTTGCCCTTTGCCATAGTTACTCACCGTACTCCAATACTCGGCCAGTAACTCATTACCTTCGCGTTTCACTTTGTATTGGGGGACTTCTGTGTTGTTTCGGTCACCAAACGTTTCGGTATGCACATAGGCAAAATGGGATACATCCAGGAAACCCTCCATTTGTCGTCCAGAGGAACCAGCAATGTCAAAGTTGGGTGGCAAAATATTGATATAATCCGGATCATCCCAACCAGGGAAGGAGGGGATCTGTTCTTCCATTCCTGCCAGTGTAGTCCATATTAAGCCATAACGTTCAACTGCCGGGTACACGATAAGTTTGAGCTTAGGCGAGATCTTGGAACTTGGGTGCGCAGGTACGGCGGTACATTTGCCTTCGCAATTATATCGAAAACCGTGATAAGGGCAGACAATCTCGCCATTTTCTACCCAGCCTTTGCTAAGTGGAGCCCCGCGGTGAAAACAAAGATCCTTGGCTACCACAACCTGATCATTACTGCGATAGAGAACCAGCTTCACATCGAGTAATTGAGCAGCAAGTGGTTTGTCTGTTACTTCGGTTGCTTGGGCTATCGGATACCAATATTGGGATAAAACATGCCAGTCTTCAGCGGTGAACGTACAGCCTCTAGGCAATTCGGACGTCACATTACGGTTTGCATTGGAAGTTATCATAGGAAACACTCCTTGCCGATATGAATAAACGATTCTCTTTTTGTGTTAGAAAAGTTAACTTGATTAGCCGTATGTTACTACTCCTTTGGTCAAAGTATCAATATATCCAACCTACTTTTGGTTGAAATCACAAACAGATCAGTAAAAAACGTACATAGATACGGAAAAACGCGGATTTTTCTTACGTTAGATGTTAATTTTATAGAATGAGGACAGACATTCAGTATGTTATTTCTTTCCATTACTGATTATCAACTCCATGGAGGTTGTCCTGCCATCAGAATCTCAGTGTGAATATTCGTTAGTTGAGCAACCATTCTTGTGGGCATAAAAAGATTTTCGTAAAGAATGTCACAGATTCCGGCCGTCGTTTGTCTTCAGTATGTAAACCAAATGACGGAGGCGAATGAGAAATGAATTTAAGAACGAACTACAGAGCAGTGAGTCCAGGCGCTTTTAAAGCGATGATGGCAATGGAGCAATATATATCCGGGCAATTTGAAAATAAAGTATTGTATGAGTTGTTAAAAATCCGAGTGTCCCAGATCAATGGCTGCGCCTTTTGTCTCGATATGCATGCCAAAGATCTGATGAAACTGGGAGATTATGCGGATCATATTTTATTGCTGAGTGTGTGGCGTGAAGTGGCTTTCTTCACGGATCAAGAACGTGTTATGCTGGAGCTGGCTGAAGCGGTGACCCGAATCTCGGAACACGGTGTACCACTTGCGTTGTACGATAAGGTTCGTGAACATTTCAGTGAATCCGAACTGGTGGATCTGATCCTGGCCATTAACACGATTAACAACTGGAACCGGATTGCGATCACAACTGGGATGTATCCGGGTTGCTTTAACTAAGATACATGCACCATGCCAGAGGGGGCCATTCTTATGAATTCCAATCTCCACGCCAATGAGCCAGATGTGTCTTCTCTGGATGTTGGTGAGTTGTATATTCTTTATAAAAAATATGCATTTTCAATAGCTTACCGCATGCTGGGCAGTGTGGTAGAGGCTGAAGATATTGTACAGGATTGCTTTGCGGGGATTCAGAGCACGTCTGCTCAGGATATTCGTAATCCCAAGTCCTACATCGCCAGATTGGTTGTGAACCGAAGCTTGAATCTGCTAAATTCCGCCCGTAATCAGCGGGAAAGTTATGTTGGTGAGTGGCTGCCAGAGCCGATGGGTGACAGTGAAGAGTCGAACATGCCAGAGGAAACGATGGAGAAAAAAGAGCTGATCTCCTACGCCTATCTGGTCATGTTGGAGCTTCTATCGCCCATGGAACGCGCTGTTTTTGTACTTCGTGAAGCGTTCCGATATGATTATTCCGAAATAGCGGATTGGCTGGGCAAAACGGAGAGTAACTGCCGTCAAATCTTTAGCCGCGCCAGACGGAACTTGCCTGAAAGACTTCCGCCGATCGAGCAGAGTGATGCAGATATGAAAGCCAAAGGTGAATTGCTGAGCCGTTTTACATCGGCTTTCCTTCGTTATGACGTCTCTGCCATGCTGGAGTTACTGGCAGATCAGCCTGTATTTACAGCAGATGGCGGTGGCGTTGTTCATACGGTTATGAGAACAATGAACGTGCACAAAGGTGTGCTTGCACTCCTGACCTCACGGCGAGTCCTTACGCGATTGCGTGAAAGAGAATGGGTACCCATGTGGATCAATGGCGAGCTTCAACTCGCATTGATGAAAGAAGGGCAGTTGTCCGAGGTACTCTGTTTGGAGTTGGACGCTTCTGGAGAGCGGATTGAGGGCGTGTATCTCGTCGTAAATCCGAACAAACTTACATCAATAGACACTTCAACTCTTTGATCCAAACGTAAGGAGTTGATATGTAAACTTAAAAGCGGCACCCTCTGTCACGAGGATTGCCGCTTTTTTTTCATTTACATTTTGTTATTCAGCATCCAATTACTCCGGAGCAAATTGTTGTTGAACATTTTCGATGATTGCTCTGACTTCAGGTGTAAGCTCATCATTGTTCTGATTGAGGAGCAGCAAAATCTTTTCCATAGTGTCCAGAATAACACTCTCTGTATTGGGCTCCCGCTTAGCCAAAGCTTTCTCGTAAGCCTTTTTCACCTCAGGGTCTATGGTGCGAATTTCTTCGTCGTCAGTGAACCAATCATATGCAGGCGTGTTGTCACTTCCGTAAAACAGGTAATCCACAGATATCCACTGCTTCACTGCAGATGTACGATTGGAATTCGGAAAATTGTTCAAAAAGGCTTCTTTCTCCAATGTACGCTGAATTAATTCATTCCAGGAGATGATAATGCCACCATCTGAAGTCGTCATTTGGTTGGACTCGGTAGCCATAATATCAATGTACGCAGCAATATCAGCCTTTACAAAAGGCTTGAACTTTTGATATATCTCATAATTGATGATGGGGTAATACAAGCCTTCACTGGTTTCCAGTTTGAACCCGAGATCAGATGCTTCCTGCAGAAGCTTCTTCACTGCCGGATCTTTAATTTCTTTGAGCAGACGACTATATGTAAGCTTCTGTTCGTAACCAAGTTGTTCATGGGCTTGAGATATGGCCTGTTGAAATTGTTCCGTATACATTTGGTGATCCACATCAGCCAGCTTTACGTTCTGCATGTTCTCCAATTGCAGCGTCATTAGTGTGGCCTGCCAAGGGCTGGCTTTATCGATATGATTCATCAGGTATTTACGTGCTTTAATCAGACTTTCTGTGGACTTCACTGCTTCTGTTCGATAGGTTTGGAATTGATGATACACCGCTTTGGAAGCGGGGACAGGTGCAGCCAGTGTTGTTGAGGTCGTCAGTGTTGAGCCAATGGCAGTACAGCCAAGAGCCATAGCCAGGAAACCAAGTTTAACAGGTTGCTTCCATCTCATTTGTATACCTCCCCATTAATGAAGAAAAGCCATTTGAATTTTCTTATAACCGCATTTCACCGTATTTTATATGTATGATCCGTATGTTGAATATGTAAGTTCTGTCTTTGATTAAACCAGTTTCTGGTAAGCGAATCAAGTGTCTTCAGTAGGAAAAAGATTACATAATTAAAGAACAGCCCCTTAAACCCGAAAGGGTTAAAGAGACTGTTGTAGGTATTCGGACTTTATTTTCTAATTAATGAAGTGGTTTATTGCTATTAGGCATCTGAGGTGCTCCGGTTGCTGGAATGTATGCCTGAAGCATCTGCTGTGTATCACTTGGAGTGAGTTGAGGTACTTGGTAATAGGCGTTTTTATTCTGGAACATGAAAATTTCATAGGCCATCTCGATAAAATGCTGGATCTGAGAAGCGATGACTCGGCGAACCGTTCCATTTGTGATCTCGCTACAGGACATGCCGAGCAGACTCGCATGTGATTTGATCAGTCCCAGCATATGACCGCTGATTCCGGCATCCTTTACATCGGCCAAGCTCTGGTTTGGTTTTTTCGGTGCTGATGGCTTAAGGCCATATACCGGTGGTACCATGTTGGGGATCATATAGGTAGCTGTCTCTTGATGAGGCTTCTGTCCGGATGCAAAACACTCTGCTGTCAGATTGTACTGGGATAATATGAAGTTGTATTGCCGGTCCAGAATGCCAATCAGTTCCTGGCTCTGTACAAATGTACGAAAGATCATGTATTGATCCAGCACGTTAATGGTGGAGGACAGAATCTCGTGCACGTCGAACATCTCATGGCCGCCATGATTCATGTTAGGGGTGACATTTGGATTAGCATTCAATGTGGGTTGTGCTACATTCTGAGGGTTCATGGAATTTGGATTCATTGTAAATTTGATTCTCCTTTGGTAAATGGTATGATTCTATATAAGTTGAACGAAAGAATATTTACACTTGCCACTCCGATGACAGAACAACCTTCCGATCGCTGTTATCCCCAGATTTTTAATTCAATTTTACAAAGGTGAAAATCCGGTGATAAATGCGAACGCTTCGCTTCTTCAGGTTCTTTCTGTCCTCTGCGTTCTCGTGCCAATGTATAGTTCAACTTCTATAGTATGCTTGGAAAGTAGTAAACTTATGTAATGTGTTAGGAGTATACGCACAAATAGGAATAGGCATGGTGGTGGTTAAAGATGGAAGAGACCGATTGGGGTGTAGCAAAGGATTTGTTCGTCAAACATTACGGGAGCGCTATACAGATGCATCGAGAAGGCGTGTATGCCGACTATAAGCGCTGGGACGTACCCCAAGAGCTAGAGGAACAATGGATAGGGGAGCGAATTCAACAATTAAGTTCCGAGCTGTCTATCATGAATTGGGATGAGGTGGATGAACTTGCGTTGATTGCCAAACATCGGACAGAACCATCAATTATTATGGCAATTACAGCATTTGCTTCAAGACAATTGAAGAGTGCGGACAGTATGGTTCGTCTCGTGTACGCTGAACGTCTGATTGAGTTGATTAAACGGTATGAATCTTCTCTGCCGATGGACAAGATACGGGAAACCTATCAATTGACGATGGACTTGCTGGTTGATGTGGCGACTAAACCGTTGGTGCTTGATCCAGGCCATGAATTACAGCAGTATGGATTAAAGGATAAACGTGGATTGAATTTACGTGTTGAAAAGAATAAGGAAGAAATCATCCAATATTTTCGAAATTAATTGAATTTTATCAAGTGAGGTCAGAATCATTGAGAAAACTGAATTATATTCGCATATTTATTTTCCTTAGTGTGGTCACTGCAGTAACACTTGGCTTGTACTATGTAGCCGCAGATTGGCTGGATCAGCGTTATTTCCGCTTCCTGATCTGGAATCTGTTCTTGGGCTGGATTCCTTTTGTGTTCTCTTATGCAGCCTATCTTTTAAGTGATGTGAAATGGAAAGGTGCCGTATGGCTTGCAGTCGCAAGTGGGCTGCTGTGGTTGTTATTTTTCCCGAACTCTTCTTATATTGTTACGGATTTGGTTCATCTGACAGCGAGAAGTTCCCGGTATTATGGTGGGAACGGAGTGGACTACACATATTGGTACGACTTGAGTGTTGTATTAATGTTTGTCTGGACTGGACTCCTGCTTGGCTTCCTGTCAATGTATCAGCTTCAGGAAGTGATCTATCACCGAATTGGACGCTGGGCATCCTGGATCTTTGTACTGGCTGGCTGTGCTTTGGGGAGTTACGGGGTCTTGCTTGGACGTGTATATCGACTGAATAGCTGGGATGCACTGACGAATCGCGAGACGTTGATTGAACTGATGCACGAAAGTGTAAGCCGTCCGTCTCTGGCGTTTTGCCTGTTTTTTGGCACGTTTATCACTACAATCTATGCCACATTGTATTATCTGATCAATACGAGGGCTCCCCGTGAAATGAAGAAGAGTGCAGGAAGTCCCGAGTCGGACCTAAAAGCGTTACGCTAACATTTGTTTTCTTAAACCCGAACTTATTAGATCTAATCTTAAGGTACATTGCTTGAAGGGCTGTTCCAAGTCATACACATGGCTATCGGAACAGCCCTTTAACATTGGATCGAGCGCAGGATGTTCTGAAGAAAAATATCTCTACTTATCAGAGATTAGCTCAAGGATTGTTTTCACAACCAGTTCAGGTTCATCGTGAATAATCATATGCCCACTGCGGGTGGCCACAATGAGCTGACTATCCTTCGATATATTCAACATGTTCCGTTGCCCCGATTGCCATATGGATTCGAGCTTCTGCCCAATGTCAACCGAAATCCCTGCACTAGCATAGTCTTGAGGACGTCCGCGTGCAATGATACGTACAGGGATTGATCCAAGACGTTGGCCACGAATGGCATCTTCTGTTGAATGGGCGTGGAGGGCTTCTTCTTCTTTGGCGTGAAAATAGGAAGGGGTAGCAATCACATTAACAAAGGTATCCCGATCTTGCTTGGCAACCAGACCATCAAGCATAAAGTCTGGAAATAATCTGAAAGCGCCAGATACCTTCAGTAAAGATAACAAGGAGGCAGGCGGGTTTCCCTGAAACTGAGCCTGTTCCAACAGAGCCTTTGTATTCCGTTCATCATCCTCGGGTCTCGCATCAATGAGGACAAGGCTCTGAACCTCACTTGTATACGTCTGTGCGAAGAGTCTGGCATACATACCCCCAAGGGAATGACCTACCATAATGTAAGGGCCGCGGATATTCTCCTTCTCCAGAGCTGCATGTAAATCTTTGACGATATTGGCACCTGTACGTTCTGTAGGTGCAGATTCACTCCAGGCATATCCTGCGCGATCATACGTGACCACCGTTGCATGTTGGGCAAGTTCCACAGGAATGTCTCTCCACGACAAACTGGTTTCACCACTTCCAGCCTCCATGAGTATGGTCGGTGAACCATTGCCTTGTTTATGAATGTGTAGTTGGTAACCGCCGACTTGAACGAGTGTACCTAGAGGTGGAAAGTCCTTTTTGGCCTGCGACGAAGCAAACCACTCATAGACGAAAGCGGCACCTATCAGTAGTAGCATTGTGCAGAATAACCTTATTATGAAGGTGAAAACTCTGAATTTCTTGCGTGTTGAGGCTGGGGTAGTTGTATGCATGATCTTATGAATTCCTCTCCTACAGCTGTTTTTATATTTTAGTACAATGTATTAAAAAGATTATAGCACAGTGTATTACAAAAAGAGAAGTTTGTTGTATAATGTTGTCATGCCAAAAATCGTAGATCATGAAGCTCAAAGGAAAATCGTTGCTGATGCAGCAATCCAGGTCATTCAAGTGCATGGACTGGAGCATGCTACAGTTCGGAATATAGCGAAGGAAGCGGGACTATCTGTAGGTTCCATGCGTCATTATTTCGCCACACAGGCTGAATTGTTCACCTTTTGTATGAACCTTTTTGCAGAACGGGTACAGAGAAGGGTGGAGGCGTTACAGATGAGTGGATCTTTACTGCAGGATATGAAGAATCTGCTCTTGCAATTTCTCCCGTTAGATGAAGACAGAATGATGGAAATGGAGGTCTGGTTTTCGTTTACAGCCAAATTATTGGTGTACCCCGAATTAAAAAAGTTAAGTGATCAGATGCATCAGGGGATGTATCGGTCGGTTCAATGGGTAATACAGGAGTTGCAGAAGCAGGGGATGACACATCCTGAACTGGATGCTGAGATGGAGATAGAGAAGTTATACGCTCTTGTGGATGGACTCGCCATTCATATGTTAATGCAGCCAGATAGACTTACAGCAAAACGAGTGGAACAAGTGATTGAACAGCATTTGAGCATGCTTTGTCAAACTTAATCTTACGTTGTCTGAAGAAGGGTTATTTCCTTTTATAAGGGAGTAATCCTTCTTTTTATGAAAATTTGGCAGGTATGCAGGATATGACGAAGAATTAAGAATGAGAATGTAATGAATACATAGACAAGTAGGTGAACAACAAAATGTTGAATGCAGTAGAGCTGACAACAAAAGTAGAAGAAGTCATGGAACGCGTGAATTTTTCGGGTGTTGTATTACTCCAGCAAGCCGGGAAAACCCTTTTGAATATGAAACGTGGTTATGCGAATCGTAGTGAAGAGCTTGCTAATCAGGTGGACACACGCTTTGGAATTGCATCAGGATGTAAGATCTTCACGGCAGTGAGTATATGCCAACTAATTGAAGCGGGTAAATTGTCTACTGATTCCAAGCTGAACGATGTGTTGGATGTGGAGTTTCCACTGTGGGACGAAGGGATTACCATCCAGCAGTTGTTAACTCACACGTCAGGCATTCCGGATTATTTCGATGAAGATGTGATGGAAGACTTTTCAGCATTGTGGAAAGACAGACCGGTTTATGCGATGCGGCGATTAAGTGACTTTCTGCCCATGTTTCAGCATATGCCAATGAAGTTTGCTCCGGGTGAACGTTTTCACTACAACAATGCGGGTTTCATTGTGCTTGGGCTTATCGTGGAACAGCATTCAGGAAGGTCGTTTACAGATTATGTGAAAGAGCACATTTTCAAACGGTGTGGCATGAAGGACTCGGGTTATTTCTTAACAGATCAGCTTCCGCGTAACACAGCCTTAGGGTATATCGATCATGAAGATGGCTCCTGGAACACCAATATGTTCTCCATTCCTGTCAAAGGTGGATCAGATGGTGGGGCCTATGTTACGGCACCGGATATGATTCAATTCTGGGATGCTTTGCTGGGTCACCAATTGTTGAATGCAGAGACAACACGGCAGTTATTAACTCCACACGCTCATCAAGAGGATGAAGAGTACTATGGGCAGGGTATCTGGATTGACCGCAAGGGGGAAGAAATTTTCAAATTTCATGTCATGGGCTTTGAACCAGGGGTGTCGTTCATGTCTTCCGTGTATCCGGACTATGATCTACAACTGGTTGTGATCTCTAATCAAGAGTCTGGTCCGTATCCAATAACGATTGCCATCGAAGAAGCTTTGGCATGACAAATAAACCCTCAACCAATGGTCAGGTTATGGCCACAAGGTTGGGGATTCATTGGTCAAACAGGATAAAAGGACTGCTTGCGCGTTTATAACATTTTCCATAGCTCAGGGGCGATTAACCGAGGGAAAACATCCAGCGGAGGTTTCTCTTTCTTTCGTTTGTCATTGGTTAACACCGTAACAAGTTCGAGCTCTGGGACAATATATACATACTGACCACCAAATCCTCGCGCGTAATAATAATGGAGATTGGGTTTGTCGTCTACAGAAGCAATATCTTCAGCGGCAGACTTTTCATTTGGATAAACATCCACCCACCAATGCCAAGCATAACTTCCGTGATTTGGTGGAGTGACCGTAATGAAAGGCTGCGTAGAACGGGATACGAGATCACTTGAAATGAGAGACTCACCCTCCCACATACCTTGCTGTAGAAACAGCTGACCGAATTTCAGCAGATCTACGGGTAACATCTTAAGACCGAATCCGCCAGTATGTACACCTTGAGGGTCGCTTTCCCATTCATAATCCTTAATTCCCAGCGGACCAAAAAGATAACGTTCTGCGAACTCGGCTACGTTCATACCTGCATTTTGCATCAGGATAGCGGATAGGATCTGTGATACTCCTGAATTGTATTCCATGTATGTACTCGGTTCATGACTTAGGCGCTGTTCCAACGCAAAATTCACCCAATGATCGGTGCGAGTCATGCGAGGGAATGAATTCTGCCCGCCGAACTCGTCCCAGTTGAATCCGGCTGTCATGGTAAGCAGTTGTTCCAGCGTGATCGAAGGTTTACGAGGATCAGGATCAGATGTCAACTGTGGGAAAAAGGTGGAGATTGGGGCTGATGCCTCTGGCAACAAGCCTTTATCCATTGCTATACAGATGAGTGCGGATAGCACACTCTTGGTACATGAATTGATTTTTGCAATATCAGTCGCAGCCTCTTGGTTGCGGTAGTGTTCGAACATGTTCTCACCGCTTACGCTGACGAGGCAGCTTCGCAGATCCAGCGGTGGAATGATATGATCTAACTTGGATGACAGTGATGAAGGATTCATAGTGTCCTTTCTGTACGGTTGATTTGTTATAGGATTTTGTAGAAATAGGTGTCCATTATCTTAGCATACTCCCGAGGTAGGGCTCAACCAGCGCTACATTATTATGTCAAAGCAAGCATGTAAAATGCGATTTTCGATGTAAGCAACTTAAAACGGTTCAGAATGGATACGAGAAAGGATCAAGCCTGAGATTCCTATGGAGTCAGGCTTTTATCTCCTCAATTTAGAATCTAAAAGTCCCTCAAACGATCAAATACGTCATATAATCCTGCGTGTGCTGCCTAGATGTGGTTCAATAATGAAACGTTTCGAATTTATATTTATAAATGATCCATAATATAATCAATATTTGTAAGCGTTCTATTTTCCTGTTTACGGAAATGGGAAATTTATGATAACATATACACGAAACGTTTCGAATCCATTTGAAGGGAGACAATTATGAAAAAAGTAAAAAATATCAGCTTTATTTTAACTTTTTGTCTGTTAGTTAATCTAGCTTTAACTCCTATGGCTTCAGCAGGTGATTCAAGCCATTTAATTGGATTTCGTGCAGAATTGAAAGCGATTGCATATAAAACCTATACGTTTTTTGAGGACTATACGGATCAGAACACTGGCTTGACTTACGATGAAGTACGGCATACTGAAAACGGGATAGAAGAAGCTAAACGTACCTCGCCCACGAACATCGCAATGTATATGATGAGCACCGTTTCAGCGCAACAATTGGGCATTATTTCAAAGAAAGAAGCTGTACAACGCCTGCAAACGACTATACATTCCCTCGAAAAGTTAGAAAAGTGGAACGGCCTATTTTATAACTGGTATAACACGGATGACGGATCAGTGAAGAAAGATTGGGGCCAATTTATTTCCCAAGTCGATAATGGCTGGTTATCCGCTGGTTTAATTGTTGTTGGGCAAGCCTATGAAGAACTTCATGGGGAAACAAGCAAGCTGGTTAAAAATATGAATTATACTCCGCTATATGATCCTGAAGTCGGCCAATTCCGCGGAGGTTATGATGTGGCTAAAGGCGCGCTGACGGACCACCATTATGGAATGTTTTATACGGAACCACGTGTAGGCAGCTATATTGCCATTGGGAAAGGTGATGTTCCCCAAGATCATTGGTGGAAGATGTATCGCACATTACCTCAAGAATGGGATTGGCAAGCTCAGATTCCTCAAGGCAAATCCGTTAAGTACGATGGAGTGGATGTGTTTGAAGGAAGTTATGTATACAAGGATAAAAAGTTTGTGCCAAGCTGGGGAGGCAGTATGTTTGAAGCTCTTATGCCCGGTATGGTCATAAAGGAAAAAGACCTGGGTACTCAAGCTTTGGGATTGAACAACCAGCGTCATGTCGAATTGCAGATCGAATATGCCAAAGAAAAAGGGTATGCCGCATGGGGCTTTTCACCTTCTGCAACTCCCACAGGATACAGTGAGTTTGCAGCAACGCCGTTGGGTACCTCAGGTTATAAAGACGGAGCAACGGTAACAGCACACGCAACATTCCTTGCCCTGGATTATGCCCCTGAAGCTGTTCGAAAAAACATTAAAGCTTTAAAGAACTTCAAAATGTTTGGCAAATATGGGTTCTATGACTCAGTCAATGTCGAAACGGGAGAACTTGCAAAAGCTTATCTGGCACTGGATCAAGGGATGATTATGGTGTCGATCGCCAACTATCTTCAAGATGGCGTTATACGCGATTATTTTCACAGTGATGTGATAGGGCAGACGCCAGAAGAATTATTGAAAAAAGAAGTGTTTTCGATCCAATAAAGGGCTTCTTTAGATTAGAGCAAGTTCACTAACGAAATGGGACGAAGATAAAAAGAGGGGCGGAACGAAGCAGGGTGTCAGCATGCTTCGTTCCGTTTTTGCGTTTACCCTTGATAATGAAGTCGCAGATGGATTAGATTATGGAATTTACGTTACAGGTGGCGAGGCCGCAGGTGCGGCTGCGGCAATTCTGACGGAGAAAGGCTCACACCAAACATGCTAGTGAGTATATGGAAATAGATCACAGAGTAGTTATGCCCACCAGCTCCATAAATTGTGAGAGAGCACTTGTCATGTACGAGTCACGTCGTCTTATAAACACCGTGGGCACTTTTCCATACGATTCTGGTAATGGATGACAGCTAATTTTCCCCTGCTGTATGCGTGATTCAACCATAGACACGGGTAAAACAGTGACTCCTAGCCCGTGCTCGACACATTTAAGGACACCCTCTAGTGTGCCGTATTCCATGACCTTCATAGAAGCATAACCATTATCCTCTAGCCATCGCTGCCAACGTCCCAAATAGATGCAATGGGCGAAAGACGAAAGCAGTGGTTCATGTAAAATCGATTCTAATTGAAAGGGCTCGGGAGAGAAACTCGTAATCAAAACTAGAGATTCTTCAAAGACAGGGTATTCAACAATCTCCGGATGAAGAATTGGTCCATCCACAAATGCACCGTCTACCTTATATTCGAGAATGGTACTTACTTGATCTACGGTAGGTGCCATATATAAGCTTAATTCTACTTGTGGAAATTTCTTGTGATATTGTGTGAAGATCAATGGCAATCGTGTAGAAGCAGTTGACTCCATAGCTCCAATTCGCAAGGTCCCCCGCGGGGCAGATGAAAGCTTAACTGCCTCAATCGCTTCCTCGAAATCATAAAGCAACTTGTTTACATGCGGCAACAGCTCACGTCCTGCAGGAGTTAAGGATACCTTCTTATGATATCGATATAACAGAGGAACGCCCAATTCTTGCTCAAGACGTTGTATTCGTGCAGTAACGTTGGATTGTACATAATTCAATTTCTCAGCAGCCTTGGTGATGCTTTGTTCAATGGCTACTGCCTTAAACACTTCCAAAGACCTAATATCCAAAACAGCCCTCTCCTTTTGCATCACATATTATGATGATCTATATACTTTTATTTAATTTTACGTGATGCATCATAGGATGTAAACTTAATGAATCAGAGGGATTAACACCATTGCCAATGGGTTGATGATCTCGTTATCGGATAATGAGGGGGGGATCTCATGATTTCAAAGATCAATATACAAGATAAATTTATGCGAATCCATGATTATTTTAATCCCAGAATAAGTGGAGAGTTGAATGATTCTTACGTAAAAATGGTGAAGATAAAGGGAGAATTCATTTGGCATCACCATGATCATGAGGACGAAATGTTCTTTGTATGGAAAGGGAGACTACTCATCCGTTTGAGAGACGGTGAAATAGCTGTTAACGAAGGAGAGTTTGTGATTATACCTAAAGGTATTGAACATCAGCCAATTGCTGAAGATGAGGTCCATTTATTATTAATCGAACCAAAAACTACACTAAATACAGGAAATATAGTGAATGAACGAACCGTTTCAATCCCTCAACACATTTGATGAATCGCCGCTTATCCATGAATTATTTATGCTTATTTTTGAATCAATAGTCTAAAGCCTTAAAGCCTCAATAAAAAGGAGTGTTTAATATGAGTTACCAACCTATTAATTTTAATGAGAAATTATCTAAGTTCAATGAACATTGGTCTCCGAAAGTTATTGGTGAAATGAATGACTATCAGTTTAAATTGGTTAAAATCGAAGGGGATTTTGTATGGCACGATCATCAAGATACCGATGAGGTGTTTATCGTGATCAAAGGGGAGATGTTTGTCTATTTCCGCGATGGCCAAGTAAAGATTTCCGAAGGAGAGATGTTCATTGTACCGAGAGGAGTCGAACACAAAACGTTTGCATACCAGGAATGTCATATCATGATGGTAGAGCCCAGGGGAGTAGTAAATACTGGGGAAACCGAGTCGGAATTAACAGCAGTCAATGATATTTGGATATAATGAAGTTGATGAAACAACACAAACATACTGGCAGGATACAATAATATTGTTCCATTGAAAGTCGCTCAGATAGCGGCTTTTTTTATTTTATCCCTACCCGTAGCTCCTTTATATTGAGGAACATGTATTATCCAAAATAGAAAAGTGCTTATTAGAATGACAAGCCAATCCACGATCAAAGAATATCCAATAAATAATCCGATCAGGACACCTCTAAAAAAGAATTCTTCAAATATACCACCTATCGCCGTTAAAGCTATACCACTTGGTCGGATCATTATTTTTTTAATCATATCTGACCCCTCAGTTTTAGGGAGTTCTGTTCTTGTTCTGGTGAATGTAATTAGAACAATCGTAGTAACAAAAAAACTAAAAATAAGACCAATGATGATTGCGGATAACATACTAATCTCGTTTGGCATGAATAAGGAAGCTATAAATGGTAATATTCCTCCCCACTTAAAAAAACCAATAAAAATAAATCCAATAAATAGAAAAGCTGATTGCGTTAGTAATGCGATCAACAGTATTTTATACTGTTCCTTTGCATGGTTCTCAGACATAATGAAAACTCCTTCTATCATATTTTTTTCATTATAGATTGTGACGTAGTGTCCCCCCGCAACAGCTTTTTTTATCAGAATATTGTTCAGTTACTAATCAGGAATTGAATGGAGAGGTCAAGAGATCCGAATCAAAGCAGAAGGTCTCGTTTCTTTTTCAGAAAGCATGCGGAGAGAGGAGGACATTCTGAATTTGTTTCGTCAGTTTGATCTGTTCGTAACAAAGTAACTTCGCCAATGGAGTCAAGGTCCTCAGGTTGTTTTGTGGAGAGCATTGACGTAGCAAATGTTTGCATTCCTGCTTGTGATCACAATATGTATCTTTTGCAGCGTGAAGAGAGGTTCGTAATTCACATATTTACAGCCTTGCTCCTTCTGCAACCATCTTCATCAGGGCTGAACGGAAAGTACCGCAGTAGCGCGGTTTTACACATCCTAAACATGACAATGCAGAAGCTACATATTTACTGTGTCATCTTAGTTTCACTATACTTCGAACTGTAAGCGTTACCAAAAAGGGATCAGCAAGAACGCAAAGCAGCAACATCATCGTATCTAATGAAAAAGACATAGAAAGGAGTGGGAGAGTGAAGGAGAGTCACACTGTAATATCCGTAAGTCCTTCATTGAAGAAGAACTCCCTTGGCAAAAGAATTTGGAAAAACTGGGAGCTGTATCTGTTCATGCTTCCCGCGTTGTTGTATTTCCTTGTTTTTCATTATGGTCCGATGTACGGCATTCAGATTGCTTTTAAGAATTTCGTACCTTCGAAAGGAATTACAGGCAGCGAATGGGTTGGGTTTGACCATTTTGAACGGTTCTTCAATTCTTATTTTTTCTGGGATCTGCTCTGGAACACATTCAGTATCAGCTTCTATGAACTTGCCATCGGATTTCCCCTGCCTATCATTCTGGCGTTGGCCTTTAATGAAGTCCGCAACGGCCCGTTCAAGAAATCGGTCCAGACGGTGACCTATGCACCCCATTTCATTTCTGTAGTTGTCATGGCAGGTATGATCATTACCTTTTTATCACCTTCCAGCGGAATGATTGTCCGGTTCATCGAACTCATTGGTCTTGAACCAGCACAATTTCTGACTGATCCCGCATGGTTTAAGACGGTGTATGTATTCTCCGGCGTCTGGCAGAGCACCGGGTGGGGAACCATTATTTATCTCGCGGCTCTGTCTGGGGTAGATCCCCAGCTCCATGAAGCGGCCATTATGGATGGAGCAAGCCGAATGAAACGGGTGCTGCATATCAATCTGCCGACGATATTACCCACAATTACGATCATGCTGATCTTAAATATGGGTAATATACTGGGCCTTGGCTTCGAGAAGATTCTGCTGTTGCAGAATTCACTCAATATGGAAGCTTCCGATGTAATATCCACCTATGTATACCGCGCCGGTCTGGTGAACGCCCAATATAGCTTCTCAACGGCTGTGGGATTATTCAACTCGGTAGTCAACGTTATTTTGCTTGTTACGGTTAACCAGATCGCCAAACGCACCAGTGAGAACAGCCTCTGGTAGAAAGGAGTTGAAGTCTTTGGTTACTGCGATGAAAGAATCCAGGGGGGACAAGCTTTTTCTGATCAGCACTTATATTTATTTAGGTCTTTCACTGCTGGTTGTGCTCTATCCGCTCATCTATATTCTCAGCGCTTCAATTAGTTCACCGCAGGACGTCAATTCGGGAGCAATGTGGTTGTTTCCGAAGAATGTAACACTGGACGGCTACAAGCTTGTATTTGAGAACCCGAAGATTTGGAGTGGTTACTGGAACACAATTATTTACACGGTGGTGGGGACTCTGCTTAATCTCGCCGTCACTCTGCCGGCCTCGTATGCGCTCAGCAGATCTGATTTTGTCGGGCGCCAGTTGTTCATGGGCCTCATACTGTTCACGATGTTCTTCAGCGGCGGAATTGTACCGACGTATCTGCTGGTCAAGAACCTTGGACTCATGAACAGCATGTGGGCATTGATTCTGCCGGTGGCAGCTTCGGTCTGGAATATCGTCGTGGCCCGCACCTTTTTTCAGACGACCATCCCAAAAGAACTTCAGGAAGCAGCGCACATTGACGGCTGTACAAATCTAAAGCTGTTCATTCGCATTGTTCTACCGCTGTCGGCACCAATTGTAGCCGTTATGGCCCTGTTCTATGGGGTGAGCCACTGGAACAGCTACTTTCCGTCCCTGATCTATTTAAATGATGAAGCGAAGTATCCGCTGCAGATGGTTCTGCGTCAGATCCTTGTCCTTCAGGAAATGACGGCCGAAACCACGGGCTCATCAATCAACGGCGAGGTGGCGACCGCCATGAATAATAAGGCAGAAACGGCATCGCTGATTAAATATGGAGTCATTGTGGTCTCCACACTGCCCATCGTGGCAATCTATCCGTTCCTGCAACGTTACTTTGTCCAAGGGGTCATGATAGGCTCTGTTAAAGGCTAAACAGTTAAAATGTGATGATAACAAGGGAGGAATTATGAATGCCGACCACACGCAAACCATGGAAGCTTCTGTTATCTTCGGCTTTGGTTCTTACATTACTGGCAGGCTGCAGTAATTCAAACGAAGGTGAAGCAAACAACAATCTCGGAAAAGTCGCTGTGAACAATGAAGGTTTCCCGATTGTTAATGAACCCGTTACTCTGTCGCTTATGGCACCAGATGTAGGGATTCAGAACTGGGAGAACATGGCGGTGCTTCAGCAGATGCAGGAGAAGACCGGTATTACGCTGGAATACAAGAATGCACCGAAGGACAGCTTCGAAACCAAGAAAAATCTGGTGCTCGCCAGTGGGGATTACCCGGATATCCTCTATGCTGCCGGTTTGACAACTGCAGAGCAGATGAATTATGGAGAGCAGGGTATCCTCATTCCACTGGAGGATCTGATCGAAGAGTATGCTCCGAATTTCAAGGCGCTACTAGAGGAGAATCCGGATGTCCGCAAATCAATCACTGCACCGGACGGGCATATCTATTCCTTGCCGGTAGTAGAACTTAGCCAGCACTGGTACCGTAATCCGATGTGGTATAACGGGGACTTCCTGAAGGCACTAAATATCGACAAACTGCCCGAAACGACAGAGGAATTGTATACCTATCTGAAACGTGTGAAAGAGGAAGATCCCAACGGCAATGGCATAGCCGATGAAATTCCACTTTCTTCGGTGACAACACCTGCTGCGAACCTCCGCGATATCCGTACATGGCTGCTTGGTGCCTTCGGTATTTATGAAGAAGAAATTTATGTGGACGATGCGGACAAGGTGCATTATACACCGCTTGAAGAAGGCTACAAGGAATATTTAACCTATATGAACCGCCTGTGGTCTGAAGACCTGCTGGATCATGAGAGCTTTTCACAAACAGCGGAGCAAAAGAAGGCCAAAGCACAGAATAATCAAATTGCCCTCTTTTCGGACTGGCATGCCTACATGAGCAAAGGTGGAGAGCCTTCGACGGCAGATCCGATGTTTGCACCTGTCCACAGTGAATCCGTTGCTGCTCCAGCGATTGCAAAGAACAGGGGGATTACAAGCGGCGCTTTTGCTATCACGCAGAGTAATCCTGCGCCGGAAGCCTCTATACGCTGGGTGGATTATCTTTATTCCTATGAAGGTGCCATGTTCTTTAATAAAGGTCCAGAGGGCATTCTCTGGGAATACACCGATAAAGAGAACCGGGTCAAACAGTACTTACCGGTACCAGACGGCAAGGAAATGGAAGATTATCGGGCAACGCTGACACCTAACTACGGCATTCCCGCTCCAACCCTGTCCATGGATGATATTAATAAGGGGCTGAAGACAGACTTTGACCTCTGGGTAGAGCAGGAGACCAAGCAGAAGCTTCTCGATAAAGGCGCACGGATTCCGTTTCCAACGCTGTTTCTTACCGTGGAAGAGCAGACCGAAATCAGTAGCCTGAATTCTGATTTGAAGACATATGTGAATCAGATGGAGGCGAAATTCATCACTGGAGCCGAGCCACTTACGGGCTGGGACAATTATGTGGCGACCGTCAAAAAAATGGGCGGAGAGCGTATGGTTGAGATCAACCAGGCTGCCTATGATCGCTGGAAATCCAACTAACCAGGTCCATGCGCAGAAATTTGCTGTAAAAAATGAGATATAAGCATAAAACGTGTTCCTGAACATTAAATGCAGGAGGATTAGACATGCAAATCACGAGACATCCGAATAATCCCATTGTCGTCCCGGGCAACTATGAATGGCGCAAGGTTACGGTTTTTAACCCTGCAGTTATCATCGATAACGGCAAATTTTATATGATTGAGCGCACCGCTGGTTCCCTAACTCCATGCAAAAATTACTTGGGTCTGCTAGAGAGTGAAGACGGCGTGAACTTTACTCACGTGAAGGATGAGCCAATTGTGACGCCAGACATGCTGGGATTCCCTTATGGTAGTGTACAGGACCCACGGATTGTCAAAATTGACGGGACCTTCTATCTGAACTACGCCCTTCGCCCCTGTGCCATGAGTTATTACCCTACCGGGGCAGGCGTCCCCCTTCGCTCTATTCCGGAATATCCGGACGGGTGGGGGGACGAGGAGGGACATTGGCTAACCCGGTCCTCCATTTTGAAATCAGATAATCTGCTGGATTGGGAGTATGTGGCGGACACGACACCTCTTGATATTAATGACCGGGACAACATTCTGTTCCCCGAGAAAATAGGCGGCAAATTCGTACTGCTGCGCCGCCCCGAGGAATATGTGGGAGAAGCCTACGGTACGGATAAGGCGGCCATGTGGATTACCTACTCCGAGGATCTCGTGAACTGGGAAGAGCCCAAGCTGCTCGCTACCGCCCAGAACCTCTCCTGGGAATCGCGGAAGATTGGTGGCTCTACGCCCCCGATACGTACGGACAAGGGCTGGCTGGTGCTTTATCATGGCGTCGATGAGGACATTGTCTACCGTGTGGGGGCCATGCTGCTGGATTTGGAGCATCCGGAGAAAATCATTGCCCGGACGCATCATTTTATTATGGAGCCAGAGACGTATTATGAGAAATTTGGGTTCCAGATCCCCAATGTCATCTTCCCGACCGGAAATGTGGTCAAAGATGGGCTGCTCTATATCTATTACGGGGTAACAGATACGGCGATTGCCCTAGCAACAGTTCCTCTGGATGAGCTGGTAGAGCATATCCTCCAGGAAGGGCAACAGCAAAATAAATTATAAATGAAGCTGTATCTTCAAATATAAGAATTCAAATATAAGAATGTAGTACAGGAAGGGCGGAAGCTCCGCTTCGCCAACTTAAACAGGTCTTTTAGTATTCATCCCTCTCAAGGCATGTTCCTTTCTATACTGCCCTGGTGTCAGACCGATTTCTTTTTTGAACTTGCGGATGAAATTTGGCGCATCCATATAACCGACCTGTTCGATAATTTCTTTGAGCGGTGCGCTAGTATTCTCCAGCAGTCGCATGACTTCATCTACACGACGTTGCCAGATATATTGTGAGAAATTGCTTCCGGTCTTCTCTTTGAAGCTCCGGCTTAAATATGAAGTTGAAATGGCAAACTTAAGCGCCACATTTTCTAGACTGAGTGTGTAGTCTGCAAACTGCTGATCCACGTAAGCCAGAATGTCATCCATTAATGTAGACTCGCTTGTCTTCGTATTCAGCTCCACTTGCGCGCAAATGTCAGCGGCCAGACAGATCAAACGGCTCTCGAGTTCTTCAAGTGTTTCGAAGGAGGTCAATTCCGGCATATTGGCGAACACTTCTTTCATCCCAAGTTCGGAGGCGGTGCGTAGAAAAGCGTTCAGCAGATCGAAACAGATGCAGCGTAGTAGATGAACTTGCAACGGCTCATTTTTGATCGTATGAATGGTATCGGAAATCATTTGGACGGCTACTGATTCGTTGCCCTGCTTTAGACTCTGCTCCAGTTTCAGCATGGATTTGCGTGGAATCCAGAAGCTCTCGGCAGCAGAAGGGTTCAGCTCTGCAAGCTGCTCGAAATAAGTGACCTGACCGCTGCGCCGGATGATCCGGTGCTCCAGAGCTGCAGCGGCTTCAATGAAGGATTGGTTAAGACGGGCTAAGTCTCTGTAGGCCATGCCGACACCGATACTTAGAGATAGCTGAGAGTGCTCGCGGATTAACGTTTGAATGGCTTCAATGACCTGCTCCAATTGGCTTTGAATCGGCTTGTCCGCATGACCGGGAAGTGAAATAATCAGGGCAAACTGGTCCTTGACCGAGAATTCTACACCAAAGATCTGAGCTCCGGTACAGGGAAGACATACATTGCTGAGTATTTCCTGCAACAGATGGCGTTCCTGCCAGGACTTGCCGCCGGGTACAGTATCATCCCAGGACAAAATAGCCGAGAAATAGAGCCCTTGTCCTTGAGGATGCCTGAATCCTGCGCTAAGGATCATTTGTTCGATCTCCGGATCATCCGGCTTGCCGTGCTTGAGTAACAGCAGCATGCACTGATTGCGGACAAAGGGCTCCTGAAAATCAATTTTCAGACTGTAATTGTGGAGGGTCTGGCGTATCCATTCCCATTCATTGCGGAGCTTGGGAGCATCATCGCCGCTGCCTTTCATCTTGTCCATCAAATCCCTGATCGGATGGTACTGCCGTTTGGCTAACAGCAGCGCAGCAGCTATGCCGGTAATGACGGTAATACAGAAGACGATTAGGACGAGGGTCTGGACATGGGCGACACGGCTGAAGAACTGGAAGCTTGGCATCGTGGTCACATAGGTCCAGCCATTTTCTTCAGATTGAACAGAAACAACGGAGTATTGTTCTCCATCCATCTTCAAATTATGAATACCGGGCTCAAGTGTAGCCAAATTCTCAATTTCGTCCTGGGGAAGGCTTATGCCATGGCTATTCGCGGTCAACACCTCTCCGGAGGGACTGAAAATATAACTGCTTCCTGAAAAATCACTCAAAATCGAATCCATGACCCCGGTAAGGTTGGATTCTTTCATTAAATAAACAACGGTCCCATATGGAAACGGGTCATTAGGTTTAACGGGCACAAGCATGACGAGCATCGACTCCACTCGGGAATTAACCTTCACGTTCTCAGCGGGACGGACCAGGGGCTGCCTAGTTTCATTCAAGTCCCGCCGCAACTCTTCCGGATTCCAATGCTCGAACTGATAGAGGCTATCAAAGGTGACGTCAAGATTAGCCAGACCGCGGTACGAATAGATGTTGGCATCGTTATGGAAATAGAGAAGCAGATCCTCTGCAATGCTGCTGCTAGCTTTGTAATTGGCCAGCGCCTGAATCGCCTCCAAACTGTAATAGGGATGCTGTACCATATAAGGGGTCAGGTGTTTGTCATAGGCGATTCTCCCCGCTATTTCCTGAAGCTCATTCATACGGTTATCTATAGTGCTCTTCACCTGGTTAAGCTGATTGACATTTGATTGTTCAATCTCTACACGCAATCCTTTGACAGCGTTTTCATATACAAAAATAGTTACACCTGTCAGAGGGATAAGAAATATGAGAATGTAAGAAAAGGCATATTTCAGCAGAAGCCTTGATTTGAAATGATTCCAGCTGAGCCTGAATCTGTTGAGCAAGGATGGCTTGAGTGCCGAATTTGCCATGAAGCAGTCCCTCCAGTGTTAGGATATTCGGATTAAACTTTTGAATTAGAAATCAGTGTTCTCTTCTGGATTACTCTTGTGCTAGTATAAACATTATAACATTATAATCTTTAGAATAAAGTAGATCATCAGGCTTATTTTCAACTAATTAGAAGTAAAGATTTCATATCATGAATCATTTTTTGAATTTTGCCTGTAAACCGGGGTTGAAAAAGGAGATGGGATGAGTGGGCACAGAGAATGTGCTGCGCAATTTGCAGCTTGTTGACGGGCGAATTATGGATATCGCCATTCAGGACGGGATCATCACCGCCATTACACCGCCAGGACAGGCTGAAGGAGAAAATGAGCTGGATTGTTCAGGGTTATATGTGTCCAGTGGGTGGATTGATATGCATGTGCATGCCGTCCAGGAGCTTGATCCCTATGGCGATGATATCGACGAAATTGGTGTGAAGCAGGGGGTAACAACGCTTGTAGATGCCGGAAGCTGCGGTGCAGATCGAATTGGAGCTTTTTATACCGCAAGACTACAGGCTGCTACACAAGTATTTGCTCTGTTGAACATTTCAAGCATCGGGCTCGAACGGACGGATGAACTGTCGCAGCTGGAATGGATTGACCGGGCCAAGGTACTGGAGGCAGCAGCGGCTTATCCTGATTTCATTGTTGGTCTGAAAGCCCGCATCAGCCAAAGTGTGGTCAAAGACAGCGGCATACATCCACTCAAGTTGGCACGCACACTCTCGGAAGAAACGAAACTTCCGCTCATGGTTCACATCGGTTCTGCTCCGCCCGCGATCTCTGATGTGCTGGAGCTACTACAGTCGGGTGATGTAATCACCCATTATCTTAACGGCAAGTCCAACAATCTGTTTCATGCAGACGGCACACCGCTGCAAGAACTGCTGGATGCAGCTGCTCGGGGAGTTCATCTGGATGTGGGGCATGGCACAGCGAGCTTCTCCTTCCGGATTGCAGAACAGGCCAAGGTTGCAGGCATTGCGCTGAATACAATCAGTACGGACATTTACCGAGGCAACCGTATGAATGGTCCGGTATACAGTATGTCGAATGTACTGACGAAATTTCTGTACCTCGGCTACAGTCTGGAAGAGGTGATCCGTGCGGTTACAAGAAGTCCAGCGGAGTGGCTCAGTAAGCCGGAGCTCGGGCAGATTAGGGTGGGACAGCAGGCGAACCTGACTTTGTTTTCTCTGGAAGCAGGCGAAAAGCAACTTAAGGACTCGGAAGGAGATGTCCGGGTCACGCAATACTATATTGAGGCTAAAGGAGTTTATGCTAATGGGTCACTCATTACAGGCTAAATATGGATTGAAGCGTGTTATTAATGCCAGTGGAAGAATGAGCATCCTTGGCGTTTCCGCACCAACGGATTCAGTCATGGATGCGATGAAACAGGGCGGACAGCAGTACGTGGAAATTGCGGATCTTGTGAACAAATCCGGAGAATATATTGCACAGCTACTTGGTTCGGAAAGCGCGGTTGTGGTGAACTCCGCATCCAGTGGTATTGCACTGTCAGTGGCAGCCATTGTGACTGCCGGAGATCCACGTCTCAGCCTTCGTCTGCACCAGGAGCCGATATTGAAAAATGAAATTATTATGCTAAAAGGCCATAATGTGCAATATGGAGCGCCGATTGAAACCATGATATTCCTTGGCGGCGGCCGGGTAGTGGAAGTTGGATACGCCAATGAAGGCCGCAAGGAGCATATCGATCAGGCAATCGGCGAACACACTGCAGCCATTTTTTATGTTAAATCCCATCACGCTGTCCAGAAGAACATGATTTCTGTGGAAGAGGCCTGGGAGGTTGCACAGCGAAGAGGGGTGCCGCTGATTGTTGATGCGGCAGCGGAAGAGGATCTGCACAAATATATCCAACTTTCGGATCTGGCCATTTACAGCGGGTCGAAAGCTATTGAAGGCCCTACTTCTGGCATTGTCGCCGGCAAAAGGAAATACGTGGAGTGGCTTAAGGTACAGCTACAGGGGATTGGCCGCAGCATGAAGATTGGCAAAGAGACCATTTTTGGGTTACTTCAAGCGCTAGAGGAATACCAGGACAAAGCCGATAATAGTGAACGAGAGAAGCAGACGCTGGAGGCTCTTCAGGCACTGGATAGACTTCCTGGTGTTTCGGTCCGCATCGTGCAGGATGAAGCCGGCAGATCGATTTTCCGGGGGCGCGTCCAGATTGATTCCTCTCTTGCCGGGGTGGATGCGAAGAAAATGAATGACCAGCTACGTGAAGGTGTAATTGCGGTATATACCCGAGACTATGGCGTCAAGCAGGGTTATTTCGATATTGATCCAAGGTCGCTGCAAGGAGATGATTTGCAGGTCATCGTCAGCAGAATACATGAAATCGTGGGAGGCAAACCAGAATGAGTCATATTCAGCAGTGTCTGTATAAGAACAGGGCCGCAATTAATGTACTGGCCGGGAGTATCGGGAACGCCAAGGATGTGTACGAGGCTGCGGAAGGATATGTACTTATTGGTGTGCTCTCCAAAAATTATGCTACGTCGGAAGAAGCTGTAGTTGCCATGACTGAATATGGTCAGGCTATTCAAGATGCCGTATCTATCGGACTTGGGGCCGGAGACAGCCGTCAGGCTGCAGTTGTGGCGGAGATTGTCGCCAGCTATCCGGGAAGCCATATCAATCAGGTATTCCCGGCAGTCGGGGCAACCCGTGCCAATCTGGGACCTAAAGATAGTTGGATTAACTGCCTGGTATCTCCGTGCGGTCAGCCAGGTTATGTAAATATATCGACTGGCCCCATCAGTTCAGTAACGACTCCGCAGGCCATTGTTCCGGTTCATGCCGCCATTGCATTGGTTCGTGATATGGGAGGGAACGCGCTCAAATATTATCCGATGCAGGGGTTGAAGCTGGAAGAGGAGTACCGTGCTGTTGCCAAGGCTTGTGGAGAAGCGGGATTTGCTCTGGAGCCTACAGGCGGAATCGATCTGGACAACTTTGGACCCATTCTAGAGATTGCACTACAGGCAGGCGTACCTCAGGTTATACCACATGTCTATTCTTCAATTATTGAGTCGCAGACCGGGAGTACAAACGTACAGGATGTCCGCAGACTGCTCGAAACAATGAAATCGCTGGTAGACCTATATGCCTAGGGTTGCTGCATTTGGTGAAGTGATGATGCGGCTGCAGGTTCCGGGCTACGAAACACTGGTCCAGAGCAGCAGGCTGGATTATTCGTTTTCCGGCAGCGGGGTGAATGTAACGGCAGCACTAGCCAGATACGGCCATAACGGTGCTCTTATTACGACTTTGCCGGAAACTCCGGTGGGCGAAGCGGCTATTGCTTATCTGCGCAAGCTGGGGGTAGATACCTCTCTTATTAGCCAGGGCGGTAGACACCTTGGGATGTACTTTCTGGAGAATGGCTTTGGAGCCCGCCCTGGCAGAGTTACTTACACAGACCGGCTGGGCAGCAGTTTCAATACCGCGGAGGCAGACAATTATGATATGAAAGATCTTGCCTCCCGAGTCGATGTTCTTCATTTATGTGGCATTACGCTGGCTATGAATGATGGCGTGCGCAAGCAGATGAAACGGCTTGCTGAGGAAGTGAGGAGTGCTGGGGGCAAGGTTGTTTTTGATTGTAATTACCGTCCTGCGTTATGGGGGACAGATGGTTATGTCAAGGCCCGCCCGCATTATGAGGAACTGCTGGGGCTGGCAGATCTGGTGTTAATGAATGAGAAGGATGCAAAGTGTATTCTTGGCATCGGAACCGGAGAATATGATAGAATAACACAGATGAAGCAAGCGATTCCTGAAGTTGCAAAACGCTTCGGAATCGGAACGGTAGCAGGAACCCACCGTGTGATTAACGCGGACCATACGCATTCCTTGACAGGATATATCTATCATCAAGGTACGTTCGTATTTTCCCGAAAGCTGATATTCCCAGTGTATGACCGGATCGGTGCAGGGGATGTATTTGCTAGCACCATCATCCATGGGGAATTGCAGCAATACCCACACGAGTATACGGTTAATATGGCAGTGGCGGCAGCGATGCTGGCCCATACCACTCAAGGCGATACAGCGCTTTTTACCGAGAATGAGGTGCTCCGCGCGCTGTCGGACCATCCCTCAGATGTTGAAAGGTAGTGAACAGTGAGTGTCTCTGAAGCGCAAGCAAGGTCCTTTATATCAGCAAATCCAAAAAATTCTCAAAGATCGGATTCTACATGGAGTATATCCTCTTGGAAGCATCATCCCCTCTGAACCACAGCTGGAGAAAGAATTTGGCGTCAGTAAAATGACAGTCCGCGGTGCGGTCCAAGAGCTGTCGCAGGAAGGTTACGTGCTGAAGAAAAGCGGTGTTGGCACAATTGTGTTGCGCAATACCTCTCATCAGAAGCTCTCAAAGGGCAAACGGTTTACGGAGCTGCTCGTAGAAGAGGGCCATAAGCTGGAAAAGAAAGTTCTGAATTCCCGTTTACTCACCAATGATACCGGAACGGAGGAATATGGTCGCTACGGGCCGTATTACCAGCGGATTGAAAGGCTCTACATTCTTAACGGACAACCTTATATTCATCTGATACACTTCTTGGCAGCAGCTGCATTACCCGGCGGAGGCATGGAAGAAATGAATGGAGACATCCAATCGCTGTATGACTCATTGGAGGAGAACAACATTTTGCTGGAGAACTTCAAAGACCGTTTCTTTGTAGAGCCGGCAGCTCATGAGGTATGCCAACTACTGAAGATCCCCCCGGGGACGCATGTGCTTAAGCGCCTCCGTAACTCCTTCGACGGAGAAGGCAGATTAATTGAGCACAGTATCGGCTGTTATAACACGGAACTTCATCATTATCTGGTTAGTTACGACACTTGAGGTCGGCGGTGCAGAAAAGGGTCCTGCCATTTTCATAACAGGACCCTTTTTACGTAAACTAAAAATCCCTCAAACGATCAAATACCTCATATAATTCCTCGTGATTAACCTTAACCCAATCATCTTGACTCAGTTCCAAATGCTGCTGTAATTGATCCAGCAACTCCGTTAGAACAACATAAATCTCTTCCCGCTCAACAGTTTCAATAAAGCCGGTCTTGGCATCCATCTTGTTGAAGGTCTGTGTGTAGTTCTCAACCATGGAGACGAGCTGTTTGTGCAGAGCTTCCTGATTGTTAAAATCTTGACTTAACTGACGGATTTCCTTCAAGCACTGCTTGTACAATTGAGCTGCTTTTTTGGCGTGAACTGCCTTAATGTGGTCCCGCCCATCCCAATCCCGAAACGGATTGTTCAGGTTCTCCGCAAGCCATTCGGGTTTGCGTGCTTTGGTGATTTCCATATCAAGTCCGGTAGCAGCGAATTTTTTATATCTTGTTTTGATCGATTTGGCTGCATCAGCAGGCAGGCTGGTTAGCCACAGCGTAGTCAATTTCGGAAGTTGTTCTGGATCAGGGAATTGTCCACCATTGAAGCCGAATAGGTCATATGTAGTGAAGGTTTGCAAATTTGCCAAATGCTGAATTGATTCTATATGGGATACATTGCCGGGTTTACCCCACAATCGCAACTCTGAAAGCTCAGGATAATACTGCACAAGTGGGTCCAGATTGAGCTCCGTGATATCTCTGATATACAGACCTTCAAGCCGTGAGATTCCCCTAACCTGTGGCAGGCCCGATGGAACATTGAGAGTGATGCATTTACCGTCTTCATAAGCCACGATACGCAGATCAGGAGACAACTCCCCTGTGAAATTCAGACTTTTCATCTTTGTGTTCAAAATTAACTCCTTCAACCCGCTGACATCCACAATAAGTCTGGTCAGGTGACTGTTGCTGATATCGAGCATCGTTTGACCATGATGTAAGATATGAAGTTCATTAATGAACGGGTTTTCCTCTATAAATGGAAAGATCGATTCCGTATATCCATCCATTTCAATATGTGTCAGACAAGGAAGCTTTGCGAGTTCGGCTACATCTTCAGAAGATTTAGGGCTGAAATCGCGGAGTGTACTCGTACTGCGCCGCATTACACGATCGCCAACCATCACTTCTTTGTCATCATTCGCAGCTTGTTTGAACTGCGCTCTTCGGATCGCATCGATACCTTCCCATTCACGCTGGAGATATAGACTTTCTCCGATCGGCCAGCCTCCCCCATACGTATTTGTTTCCTCGGTGTAGACAGGAGGGATATTGCCTGCAAGCACATACTGTGAAGGGACATTAGCATTTACAAAACTATGAGCAAGTCGATCATGCCAGAAATAGAAGTTACAGATCAGCGGTTTCATCTGATGAAGCTGCATCTCATTAGGCAGTTGATCACCAGTCCAATCCAACTGAAGGACGGAGGCAAGCGTGTCGGAAGTTTTACCCTCCGTTTCATTCAGTCCAGTTACCTGGCAGGCTGTATATTGTTGTAATTTTTCGACATACACGCAGTACACATCTCCAACATTGGGGATCATCTTATGCTCCTTTCGTTCTGCACCAATCGATGCTAAGCTTACTTGTAAACCAAGTATTCTGCAGAACACATAATAGATGAATTATATCAAAGTCATTCAGAGACTACCATTTTGGATAGAGCCGAATAGGCTTGAATACTTTTATAAAAAGGAACGATGTCTATGGATACAAGTATGAGCCGTAACAAAAAACTGGGGGAGTTTTTGAAATCACGGAGAAGCCGCATTCAACCGGAACAGGTTGGATTGTCAGGATCTTATGGACAGCGAAGAACACCCGGTCTACGGCGGGAAGAAGTAGCGGTATTGGCTGGTGTCAGTGCAACGTATTACACGTGGCTCGAACAGGGTAGGGAGTTGGCGGCTTCACGAGAAGTGATGCAGAGTATAGCGAATGCGCTCCGTTTAACCCTGGAAGAGAAGAGTCATCTGTTTGACTTATGGGACCCTAAAACGGAACATGAATTCCTTGCTTCGTATTCACAACTGGAGCCAGGGTGGCAGAGTATTATTGGCCAGTTGACTCATCCTTCCTTTATTACCAATGAACGTTCTGAGGTACTTGCCTGGAATGAAGCTGCAGATACGAACCTTTTCAACTTCTCATCGATGAATGTGAACGAGCGTCTAATGATGCGGATTTTATTTCTGGATCCAGCGCTCAGGGAGCGTATGCACAACTGGGAGGAATTCGCGCGGCACTCGGTAGCCGTATTCCGTACGTATTATGACAAGTATCCGAGTGACCCCGAATTCAGCAGAATCGTGAAACAATTGAGTGAAGAAAGTGTAGACTTCCGAACGATCTGGAACCTGCACCAAGTTGAATTAAAACAAGTCAATCGTGTCCTGCTTGAAACGACGGATCGGGCAGATGGCGTTTTGCATGCATACGATATCTTTTCCATGAATAATCTGAACAGCCAATCAGGCATTCATTGTTGTATTTACGTTCCTGTTGCCATATAGAAGGTTAATCAAACTAGTAATTTTTTTACTAGCATAAACAGAGTGTGGTTGGGGTCTCGGGAGTGAAATAGAATGAACTCAAGTTCATACGTATCTAGTTAACGTTTCTATTTCAAGATGAAAAGAGGGAGCCTCATGCTCAAAACAAGAACACTGGGAAATGATAAATTACGAATATCTGCGCTCGGCCTGGGTGTGATGATGATGCCGGATAATGACGAATCGGTACATACCATTCAGGGTGCGCTAGATGTAGGAGTCACCATGTTTGATACGGCGGATCTGTATGGAGAGTATGAAAAACAGCGATTTGGAGGGAATGAAAAACTGCTTGGACGCGCGCTTCAAGGTCGAAGATCCAAGGCAATCGTTGCCACCAAATTTGGTATAACACACACGCAGGGCCCCAAGGGAGATCCAGCCTACATCAAAAAATCAGTAGATGCGAGTCTCTACAACCTGGGAATGGATTATATCGATCTGTATTATCAACATCGTCCTGATCCGAATACACCTATTGAAGAGACGGTAGGCACGCTTGCCGATCTGGTTCAACAGGGGAAGATTCGATATATCGGTTTGTCCGAAGCGCCAGTAGAGATCATTCGGCGTGCACATGCTGTTCATCCGATTACAGCGTTGCAGACCGAATATTCATTATGGAGTCGAGAGCTTGAGGATGAGATTATGTCTGTCCTGCATGAATTGAACATTGGCTTGGTTCCATACAGCCCATTGGGACGGGGATTCCTGACAGGTCAGATCCGTTCCATAGACGATCTGCCGGAGGATGATTATCGTCGCCACTATCCGCGTTTCCAAGGTGAGAACTTTCAGAAAAATTTGGAGGTTGTTGGATTGATCCAAGAGATGGCTAAGCAAAAAGGATGCACGGTCTCTCAACTTGCTCTGGCCTGGTTGCTTGGAAAGGGGGAACATATCGTTCCGATCCCGGGGACTCGCAACTTGGAAAGAGTTCACGAGAACTTAGGAGCGCTACAGGTTTCGCTTACGGATGATGAGATGAACCAGATAGATCGCATATCACCCCAAGGCATTGCAGCCGGAGGCAGATTCCCTGGTCAAGTCTAGTTTGTTTATACATGATTCTAAGAAACCTAAAGTTCAGGATTAAAAACAATATATAACATGTTTCAACGGTATTATCTTTCTATTCTCCGGCATACAGTACAACAATGAGATGTATGCCCAAGGAGGAGAAATGATCGTATGATGAATCCGATTTTACAAGCCCCGAATGTTCCGCTGGCAGCCGATTCCAATGCGGTTGTGAATTATCAGAGGGATTCACGCAACTATGTAACCCAGTTGTTTGGAGAACAGCTGCCGACCATTGCGAATGGTTTCTTCAACGTGTACTTAAGCAAAGGAATCATTGTGCAGCCGCACTGGCACACCAATGTTACGGAGATGGTTGTGGTCATCACCGGTGAAGTTACAGCGTCAGTCTTCAATCCGTTTACGCGTGAACGATTGACATATCGTCTGAAACCAGGTCAGGTTGTGGTATTTCCGAAAGGCTGGTTTCACTGGTTTGTCGCTGAGACAGATGATGTATATGTATTAACTATTTTTGATCAACCAACGCCTGATATTGTGTTTGGAGCGGATTTCTTGGCAGCTACACCGCCGGAGGTGGCTCACCGCGCGTACTGTTTGGATGAAGAGGCATATGCGAGAGCTGTTGCGTCCATTAAAAATGATGCCATTCTGGGCCCTCCAATAGGGTGTGATACGCAGGTTTCTGATCAATCGACTTCACCTTCCAAGACGTCTGTGCCATCGTCCAATAAGCTGAAATCTTAATTCAAGATCCTTATTCATTATCAAAGTACACAGCCTGTAACTGGAGAATAACAGTTGCAGGCTTTTTGATGTGTAGATGTAATGATCGTATGATAAAAATTCAAAATGCCTGAGTCAGTGTATTACGATCTCTGTTAGTATAGTATGAACATCCAAAAAAAACGGAGGACTCATGAATGAACATGTCAGAAATGAATACGCTTGAAACTGCAATGAGTTATGCACCTATTTTGATGTTTGACAGAGCCGAACCCTTTTATCCTGATTTTGTTGGCATTTCTGTGTTGCATCAATCTGGGCCTTCACCATCGTTCAGAAGGGACATTAAGTTTCCGACCGAGGCAGTACAATATGTAATTGAATATGCAATCTGGTGGGATTATGAGATTGGACATCTGTATGAAATGGAGCATGTATGGGTTTATGTGGGTCATGACGGAGAGGTAGTAGACTGTGAAGCCAGCTTTCATGGGAAAGTGCTGCGTGGATTGTTGAAGGAACGGGTCAATGTGGTTGGACATCATGTATGTCTGTACTCGCAGCCTGGCAAACATGCTTTCTCACCACTTCCGGTTGTATTTGAGTTATTGCCAAACCTGTATAGTGCAGCAGGTGCCGAAGCTGGATGTGATGGGCTACTTGTGAATGAGTTGTTTCAAGATTATTTTGAAACGAACGAACAGATCGATGCTCAGGTGGGGCGTTATCTGCAGACCAAAGCGTTTGTACCTACCATGGAGTTCGAAGAATATTTACTAAAACCGGAGATGTTCATGACGTGGGATAATCTGTTTGATATTATTCCGCACAGGATTAAGGACCGCTTGATGGAACTGGAGCAGTTATATAACACATAAGTAATTAGTTTTAAACGGGTTTTATGTTAATTTAAAGTGTGTTTTTTCGCTTCAAAACCAAACTTTGTTAATTCGGGTTTGGTTTTTTTTATGGGAAAATGGACTCAGTATGAGTAAGGATTTATTAGACTTAAGTCTTGAAATGTTGAGTATGTGCAGCAAAATACATAATTTTTACGCATGGAAAATGATATTTGTTAGACGTAAGAACTATACAACTTCTTATGTAAATATAAGAAAATCATATCACATGAAATTTTGTATGGAGATGTATTTTCAAATCAATGCAGAATGTAGATTATACATATATATGTAAGTGGAAAAAGAAATTTAATAGGTAAAAAGTATAAATTATATTAAAAAGAAGTTTCTTTATATCTGAAATAAAAATTCATAATAGTGCAAATTTATAGAAATAAAAATTTCCTATTCAGTTTTAATATATTTATGTCGAAATAGATCGTAAGTTGTCTGGAGCGCGACCTAGAGAAGGGTTTACTAAGCGTTATATACATAACTGGACACTACGATGCCTAGGAGGAGATTACATGAAGTGGTTTGGAAACTTGAAAACAGCAACAAAGATTATCTCAGCATTTTTAATTGTGTCGATAATCCTCGCGTCGCTTGGCGTCTACTCGGTAGTAACATTGAGAAGTACAAATGAACGAATGCAAGAGATGTATAACAACAATCTGATCTCAGTTAGGGAACTGTCCTCAGCTCAGGTTGATTATCAGAGATTGCGAGTTAACGTGCGAGATTTGAATTATGAAACGGTAGCAGCAGAACAGACCAGAGTTACGGAAAATATAGCTACAATTCGTCAATCCATGGAGGAGCGACTTGCTACGTATCGTCCTCTTGCTACTACCCCGGAAGAAGCGGAATTGCTTCGTAAGTTATATACCCAATATACCAGCTATATGAAACTTTATGATCAAGGCGTCACTATGGCGGTATCAGATGATGATGCAGCTTTCATTACATTCCTGAAATCAACATTGAAACCTCCGGGTGATGAGGTTGTAAAAACACTCGCAGACCTGGTGGATCTCAATGTAACATTGGCAGATCAGGCTAACATGAAGTCTGAAGAAGCCTACACAACTTCCTTTGCAGTAACGATTGTTATGGTCGTTGCATCCGTACTCTTCAGTGTCCTCATTGGATACATCATCTCTCGCTCCATTTCGAAGCCACTCATGGCCATGCTGGGTCTAGCTACGGAAGTTGCCAACGGAAATCTGACCCTTAAATCAGACATCTCTAGCAAAGACGAAGTGGGTCAACTGGCTGCGGCATTGAATCGTATGGTCGACAACCTGAAAGAGTTAATCAACAATATCGTGATGAACTCTCAAAGTGTTGCCGCTTCTTCGGAACAGATCTCAGCTAGCACACAGGAAATTGCAAGCACCAGCACAAGCCAATCCAGTGAGGCAGGAAACATCTCCGAATTGTTCAAGGAGCTTTCGCTTGCCATTAACTCTGTCGCTGCAAGTGCGGAAGAAGCTGCTGAGTTGTCCAACGATACCGTGAAGACTGCACGTGAAGGTGGACTTGTTGTACAGACTTCATTGGAAGGTATGCAAGCTGTTAATACAAAAATGACCAAGCTTGAAGATGATTCTCGTAAAATTGGTGACATCATCGAAGTGATTGACGATATCGCTGAGCAGACCAATCTGCTCGCGCTGAATGCTGCTATTGAAGCGGCACGTGCGGGAGAACAAGGACGAGGATTCGCCGTAGTCGCAGATGAAGTCCGGAAGCTTGCAGAACGAAGTGGTGAGGCGACCAAAGAAATTACAGCCATCATCAAAGCGATGCAGGAAAACACGAGACAGAGTGTACAGGCAGTAGCAGCCAGTGTTGAGCAGTCTTCCATGACTGGACAGGCGTTTGATCAGATCATTGATATGGTCAATAACTCTTCTCAGAAAGTAAACGAAATTGCAGCTGCATGTGAGGAAGAGGCAGCTCAAGCGGCGGAGGTAATGAGTTCTGTTGAATCCATCTCGGCTTCCAGTGAGGAATCCGCGGCTGCGTCAGAAGAGACTGCAGCAACCTGTCAGTCTTTGGCACACCTGGCGGAAGAGCTGGCGATTTCGGCAGCTGCCTTCAAAACCCAATAAAACACATTGAATTGAGGGTGAATTGATGTCTTCACTTCAGAAGGAACAATATATTGAGCTGTCTGTAGGTGCAGAGACCTGCGCCATTCGAATCGAAGAAATTCACGAAATTATTAAAATGCTCAGCATTACAGATATCCCATTCAGTCGCCCAGAGATCAAAGGGGTAGTTAATCTGCGTGGCAAGGTTGTATGTGTGATGAGTCTGCGTAACCTGCTGGGTATGCCGGATGAACCGGACACCAGAGCGACGCGTATTATCGTAGTTCGACATCAGGAGGAATATATTGGCTTGATCGTGGATCGCGTGAACAAGGTAACCACATATTCGGAAATACATCCGCCAACCGGCGGATATGGTCGTAACCGTGAAGGTTTATTCCATGGTGTGGGTCAACAGGAAGACAAGCTTGTGGGCATTTTGAAACTGGACGAAATATTGGGCGGTTAGGGAGGTATATACGAATGATGGATTTGTCTGCCTACCGTGACATCTTTATCGAAGAACTGAATGATCAATTGGAACGTATGGATCAGTCTTTATTGGCATTGGAGCTTTCGCCTTCTGTAGAACTGGTTCAGACGCTGTTTCGGGCAGCCCATACCATCAAGGGATCGGCATCCACAATGGATTTCCGTGAATTAAGCGACCTCACGCATGAAGTGGAGTATGCTCTTGAATGGGTCCGGGAGAAAAAACCGGAGATGACTTCGGAGCTAATTGATACGTTGTTTCGCTCTTTGGACGCCATGAAGGTGCTTCGTGATCAGTACATTCGTGGGGAAGCTTATGCAGACTTTCGAGCAGTAGTACGAGAAATAAAAGATTTAATTCAAACCCCGGCAGTAGTTGGGCAACTTAAAATACCTCAATTGCAACCAGCAGAATCGATTGTGGCACAGGTGGCTATAGTGTCAGGCAAGCAGTTATTGTCCATTCATATCGTGCTGGAGCAGAAGTGCATGATGAAAGCGGCCAGATATCATATTTTACGACAACGCATTGAGGAGATCTGTGGTACGGTTGTCGCTAGTTCGATCATGGAGAGTCAACCGGGCGCGCAGAATGAAGATGATCATTATGGTCAGTTCATCATCATCGTAGCAACGTCAAAGGACACACAACAGCTTAAGGCAGAGCTGTCTTCAGACTCGGATATTCATATGCTGGAGATTGATCCATATCTGCTGGAATCCAATGAGGTTGCAGCGACGTCTGCACCAATTGAATTAATCTCTGAAACAGAGCAAACGAAACAAAGCTTGCCTACCGTGAATACAACTGGCCCGGATGAGAAAGTGAAAGCTGCTCAACCTACGGTTCGTGTGAGTGTTGAACGTCTGGACCATTTGATGAATTTGGTCGGTGAACTGTTAATTGATCAGACATCCCTTGCAGATCTTAGTGGATCGGGTGCGCGTAAGGAGTCTTCACCACTAATCCGGAGTATTAGTGGTGTATCCGATCATATGGGCAGGGTGATCAAGGAACTCCAAGAAGGTGTAATGAAGACACGGATGTTACCTATTGATCAACTATTCAGTCGCTTCCCGAGATTGGTTCGTGACCTATCACAGAAGCTGGGTAAGGATCTGGAACTGGTTATTCAAGGTGGAGAGACTGAGCTTGACCGGATGATTATTGAAGAACTGAGTGACCCGCTGATCCATCTCATCCGCAACAGTGCAGATCATGGCATTGAAAGTGCAGAGGTTCGGGCGGAGAACGGTAAGCCGTCCAAAGGACGTATTACCTTAACTTCGTTTCATGAAGAAAATCATGTTGTCATTCGTTATTCGGATGATGGCAAAGGCATCGATGGTGAGAAGATCAAAGCTTCCGCTTTGGGTAAAGGTATCATTAGTGAGGAACAGGCTGCACGCCTAACAACACAGGAAGCTGTCCATCTCATATTTGAGCCTGGTTTCTCCACGGCTTCTTCTGTCAGTGAAGTATCAGGACGCGGCGTTGGAATGGACATCGTGCGTAGTCAGATCGGGCGACTCAACGGTATCATTGATATTGATACGGAGGTTGGTGTGGGTACCACGTTTACGATTCGTCTACCACTCACACTGGCGATTATTAAAGGTCTGTTAGTCAAAGTATCGGGCCGTGTGCTGATCTTGCCGATGTATAATGTTGCTGAGATTGTTCGAATTTCACCTGAAGATATTCAGATGATTCAGGGGCAACAAGCGATTCTGAATCATGGACGAATTGTACCTTTTCACCGACTGTGCGACAGGCTCAACTATCCACGAACAGACCGCAAATCCAAAACCATTCCACTGGTGATCGTGCGTTCCGTTGACAAAATTGCAGCATACGCAGTAGATGAGATTATAGGAAATCAGGAAGTCGTTATTAAGACGCTAGGTACGTATCTGGGATCGATGAACCATCTATCTGGAGCAACGATCCTCGGTAATGGTAAGGTTGCCCTTATATTGGACGCGTCCTATCTGGTGAGTCTTTAATCGTTAGATAAACAACAAACATTATACAGGCCAAAGAGCCTCATCATCCATAACTGGACGGTGGGGCTCTTTGTTGTACCTTTTTGACATTGAGGACACTCAGGCTTTGAAAATGAGATCCATAAACCGGTTGGCAGCCAGAGAGATTGGCATATTGCGTTTGGTCATAATCCCCACATGGGAAGGGGGGAGCGGGACATCAAGCTGAATTTCGAAGAGAGAACCTTCCTCAAGCTCTTTGGATATAAATTCACGTGTGACATAGGAAATCCCCAGTCCTCGACGCGCAAACTCAATCAACAGATCAACGCTACCAACCTCAATCTCAGGTTTCAACGTGTAATTATAGCTGTTAAACAACTCGGTAATAGCCATCCGAACCCGGCTGTTCCGGGAGAAGAGGATCAGTTGATGCTCCAGAAGCATCTCAAGTGTCATGACTTTACCCTTCAACTGAGCATAACGTTCTCCAGCTACAAAACAGTCCTTCAACTGAATACTTTCCCTGACTTCTAGCTGTGGATCAACAATGGGCATCCGAACAACACCAAGATCAATCTTGCCTTCTTTCAGAAAGGTGATGACTTCCGGCGTAGTTCCATGACTCAGATGCAGCTTGATGTTAGGGTACAAGGTGTGGAATTCCTCTAGATACGCCAGCATGTAATGCTTGAACAGGGAGTCACTGCCACCAATCCGGAGTTCACCATTGTCGAGATTCTTCAGTGCGGCCATTTTTTCTTCCGCAAGTGAGATCAGAATCTGGGATTGTTCAATATAGGAGTATAGACTGGCACCTTCCTGTGTCAACGCTACACCCTTAGAATTTCGATAAAACAAGGTAAGACCAAAGCTCTCTTCCAATTGCTTAATGGCATGACTGACGCTGGGTTGAGTGATATACAGTGCTTTTGCAGCCTGTGTCAAACTGCCCGTTTTGGCGGCCCAATAAAAGACTTTATATAGTTCGTAATTTGTTGTCATAGATGTGGTCTATAGCTCCTGTGAAATATATTAATTACTTGTATAGCTATAAAACGTATTATAGTGTAACTACAACAAAGAAACCAGAGTTACTTGGAAGGAGAACGGTGAGATGGAACCAACTACCATTGTTTTATTTGGTGCTACTGGCGATTTAGCCAAAAGAAAAATATATCCTGCCTTATATAACTTATATCTTGAGCAGAAGCTTCCGGAAACCTTCTCATTGATTGGTCTGGGGCGTAGAGAATGGTCTGATGAATTCTTTCAGGCACAAGTGGAAAAATCATTAAATGAATTTTCCAGACGCCAGGCTGATCCTGAAGTTGTGAAGTCATTTGTGAAAGCTTTTCGCTACAGTGTATTGAATATAAGCCATAAGGAAGATTATATAAAGCTGTTGGGATTAGTTGAACAAAGAGAAGCTGAGCTTGGCATTCCGTCCAATCGCTTGTTTTATCTCTCGGTTGGTCCGGAATTCTTCGAACCGATTGCCGAGAACATTCAACAAAGTGGGCTGGGTTCCACAGAGGGCTGGAAGCGTCTCGTCATCGAGAAGCCATTTGGTCACGATCTGCAATCCGCCCGAGACCTTAATCGCAAATTAAGCGAATCGTTCACGGAGGAAGAGATTTATCGAATTGACCACTATTTGGGCAAACCGATGGTACAGCGTCTGGAAACGTTGCATCAAAGTAACCCGATCATGAAGGCGTTATGGAACAACCGTTACATCTCCAATGTGCAAATTACGGCTAATGAGACTGTAGGTGTCGAAGAACGTGCATCCTATTATGATCATGTAGGTGCAGTGCGAGACATGTTCCAGAATCATATGTTGCAATTGCTTATGATGATGGCGATTCAGCTTCCATATAACAGTACTTCCGAAAAAGTTGGATTGAAGAAAAAGCACATTATGGAATCGATCCAGCCGTTACAAAAGCAAACTGTGGGTGCAAACATCATCCGTGGACAGTATGCAGCAGGTAACATTCAAGGTAAACCGGTAAATGCTTATACTGCTGAACCGGGTGTAGCCGAGAATACGATGAATGACACATTCATTGCTGCCAAATTGCAAATTGATGATTTCTTCTGGCGTGGTGTTCCGTTTTACATTCGTACGGGTAAAAGAATGAAGGAGAAGTCAACACGTATCGTGATTGAATTCAAAGAACCTTCTGGACAGACAAATGTGCTGAAAAACAAGGGTTCCAAACCAAACCTGCTCGTCATTGAGATGAGTCCGGATCAGAGCATGACATTGCAACTGAATGCAAGTGATCCTGAGAATAAAGGTGAATTCAAACCGGTTCATATTGATCTTTCTCCGGACAAAGGTGACCTCGCGGAAGCTTACGAGAATCTGATTCGTGATGCTTTGCTGGGTGACCCAACATTCTTTGCCCACTGGGATGAAGTAGAATTGTCATGGGCATGGGTGCAGCCAATTCTGGATGCATTCCAGGAAAATCTGTTGCCACTTCACCTGTATCCTGCGGGTAGCTATGGACCGGTTGAATCAGATGTTATGCTTGAAGAAGAAGGTCACCACTGGTGGTTTGATGAGCCGGCGGATCAGGAGTCTGTAGTTACAAATAGCATACCCTTGGCGGTTAATGCGAATCTCTAAACCAAAATAAAAAATATATCTGGAGGTAATTTAATCATGAAATTTTTTATCGATACAGCTAACGTGGAAGATATCCAAAAAGCATACAAAATCGGCGTATTGTCTGGCGTAACAACAAACCCATCTTTGGTAGCCAAAGAAGGCGTAAAATTCGAAGATCGTATTGAAGAAATCTTGCGTTTGGTACCTGAAGTGGAGTCCGTTTCTGCGGAAGTGACACCAGATGCCCTTACTGCTGAAGAAATGATCGCGCAAGCAGAAGAATTGATCAAAATTAACAACAGTGACAAAAACATTACGATCAAATTGCCAATGACACTTGCAGGACTTGAAGCTTGCCGTTACTTGACCAAAAAAGGCGTGAAAACCAACGTAACGTTGATCTTCACTGTGAACCAGGCGCTTCTGGCTGCTCGTGCTGGTGCAACATATGTATCTCCATTCCTGGGACGTCTTGATGATATCTCCGAAGATGGCGTACAACTGGTTACCAAAATTGCTGAATTGTTCCGTACACATAACCTGGATGCACAGATTATTGCGGCTTCTGTAAGACATCCGGATCACGTTACACGTGTAGCGATGGCGGGAGCACATATCGCTACTGTTCCATTCTCCGTCATTGAACAGATCTCCAAACACCCGCTGACAGATCAAGGTATGGACAAATTTGCAGCTGACTGGAAAAAAACAGTACAATAATCACTGAACATTTATTCGTTTCAACTTACAATAAATACGTGTTCAAAAAGGTCGGTTTTCAGTATCGAGAAGATGGAATGAAGCTAGAAATGGAGTAGCGGAGCGTAGGAAACTACGTGAGCAACGGACATTTCGGCTGAATCCCATATTCGATGCTGATGATGCCTTTAGGCATTCTTCGTAATCAAAAGCGGACTTTTTGAACACCCTCTATAAAACTATATAAATCATGGAGCATTGGGAGGACATAATGAGTAAACAACAGATTGGTGTTATTGGATTGGCAGTAATGGGTAAAAACCTGGCTTTGAATATTGAAAGCAAAGGTTTCTCGGTATCGGTATTTAATCGTTCCCCAGAGAAAACGAACGATCTTCTGAAAGAAGCAGAAGGTAAAAACCTGACAGGTGCGTTCACCATTGAAGAATTCGTGGAATCCTTGGAGTCTCCGCGTAAAATTCTGATCATGGTGCAAGCAGGTAAAGCAACAGATGCAACGATCGAGCAACTGCTTCCTCATCTGGATCAAGGCGACATTATTATCGATGGAGGTAATGCTTACTTCCCTGACACACAACGTCGCAGTAAAGAACTGGAAGAAAAAGGTTTCCGCTTCATCGGAGCAGGTGTATCCGGTGGTGAAGAAGGCGCACTGAAAGGCCCGGCAATCATGCCAGGCGGTCAGGAAAGTGCTTATCAGTTGGTAGAACCGATCCTGACAGCGATCTCCGCTAAAGTTGGCGATGACGCTTGCAGCACATATATCGGACCAGACGGTGCCGGACACTATGTGAAAATGGTGCATAACGGTATCGAGTACGGAGATATGCAGTTGATTGGTGAAGCTTATCACTTGCTCAAATCCGTATTGAACGTTTCCGTTGAAGAGTTGCATGAGATCTTCACGGAGTGGAATCAAGGGGAGCTGGACAGCTACCTGATCGAAATCACAGCAGATATCTTCTCCAAATATGATCCTGAAACGGGTAAACCAATGGTTGACGTTATTCTGGACGCGGCTGGACAAAAAGGAACAGGTAAATGGACAAGCCAAAGCGCGCTGGATCTCGGCGTACCATTGTCCATGATCACGGAATCCGTATTCTCCCGTTTCCTGTCTGCCATGAAGGACGAGCGTGTAGCAGCTAGCAAAATCCTGAATGGACCAGCAACTGAAGCATTCTCTGGCGACAAAAAAGCGTTCATCGAGAACGTTCGTAAAGCCCTCTTTGCAAGTAAAATCGTTTCCTACGCTCAAGGATTTGCACAAATGCGTGCAGCTTCCGATGAGTATGGTTGGGATCTGAAATATGGCAACATTGCCATGATCTTCCGTGGCGGCTGCATCATCCGTTCGCAGTTCCTGCAAAACATCAAGGAAGCTTATGATAAGGACGCAGCTCTGAAAAACTTGCTCTTGGATCCTTACTTCCAAAACATCGTTGAGTCTTATCAAGGTGCATGGCGTGAAGTTATAGCGGCTGCTGTAAAACAAGGTATTCCGGTACCAGGCTTCTCCAGCGCTCTTTCTTACTACGACAGCTACCGTACAGAGCGTTTGCCAGCAAACTTGCTGCAAGCCCAACGTGACTACTTCGGTGCTCACACATTCAAACGTGTGGACAAAGAAGGTTCATTCCACTTCCAGTGGATGGACACAAACGAGTAATTTTAATTCAGAAAATATAGCATTCCTGCAGTTGTCCTTGAATTTAGCTATTCAGGGCGGCTGCGGGAATGCTTTTTCTCGTTAATGGTTCGAATTTGAATATCATCAAATTGTAATAAAATGTACGAATCTGGGTTTGGCAAACAGATGATCTGACCCTTCAACTACGTTATACTTGTTCAGACGGACCGTTGTCCGTGATGAAAATTCAGAATACAACTTATTGACGTGGAGGTTAGACCGGGCATGTTTGTATTAGCAGGTATATTGTTTTTGGTCGTATACGGTTTATTAGTGTTCTACATAGGCTGGAGCGGTTGGAGTTGGATGAAACCAGTTGTGTCCGCCAGATTTCGATGGTTGTATATTATAGCGCTTGTATTCCTTGCCGTTTCCTTCATTTTGGCACGATTATTTGGAAGCATCTCGTTCCTCAGTATCATCGGTTCTTACTGGCTGGCAATCTTCTCGTTATTATTACTGATCCTGCCCGTCGTTCACCTCACGTTGTGGTTGCTGAGATTAACCCGTATTCCTAGACATCACACACAGAAATGGGCTGGGGTCGTTACGTTGGTGCTGTTAGTGTCCACAATGGGTTACGGAATTTTCAACGCCTACAGCCCTGTAGTGAGAACATATAATATCCAGATTGATAAAAAAGTAGAAGGTGTAGACAAGCTCAACATTATCATGGCTGCCGATATGCACTTCGGACTTCTATCTGGCCCTGCACATGCCAAACGCATGGTAGAGGAGATTAATGCACTGAAGCCGGATCTGGTGCTGTATCCTGGAGATATTATTGATGACAATCTGGATATGTACCTCAATAGCGGAATCGCGGATATTATCAGTGACATTCAGGCTCCATACGGTGTCTATGCTTCTCTCGGGAATCACGATAAGTTCGATGGTCCGATTGAAGATCTAATTGCTGCGCTGGAGAAGAGCAACATGCAAGTTCTGTACGATGACAAGATTGTCCTGGATGACAAGATCACCCTCATTGGACGGAAAGATCGTACAGAGAAGGATCGTGCAGAAGTAGCTACTTTAATGCAAGGTACTGACTTGAGCCAACCGGTACTTATGATGGATCATCAGCCGTATGATCTGGATATTGCGGAGCAGAATAATGTAGATCTGGTCGTATCTGGTCACACCCATCGTGGTCAAATTGCACCGGCTCAGTTCATCACACAGGCCATTTATGAGAACGATTGGGGTTATCTGCAGAAGGGCTCTATGCACTCCATCGTAACCTCAGGATTTGGATTCTGGGGACCTCCAATTCGTACTAGTAGTCGTTCGGAGATTGTACAGATTAATGTGACGTTCCAGCAATGATGAAAGGCCCTTCGAAAGAAGGGCTAGCTTATATGCCACGTCAACCGTAGATTGATGATACCGGCTCCGCTTTTATGATGACAAGATCAAATCTACTGTCGTCATAAAGCGGAGTATTTCTTATGCAAATTTAGACGGATACTGATTAATTCGTAAAATAAAACGGCTCGATCTCCCGGAAATCGGAGCTTCAAGCGCTTGTTTTTTATTATGTAAGTTAGTTTCTTACCCCTTTTGAAGGAATGGCTTCAAACGAATAAAATGCGCCTTTTGTATTGATTTTACCGATAAGCGTTGTGGCTCCTTTTTTTGTAAAGGTGTATTCGTTTTCTTGGATACGAACGGAATAACCTTTTAGCTCAATATCAAATATAGATCTGACTGTGGGTATAGCGATGGATAGTGCTTTGTTTTTGCTGAGCTTGGGCTTGGCAAAAGACTTTTTGAAATCAGCATCATTTTTCCAGTTGATACCTAGTTCGTTGGTGACTTTCCATACCCTTCCCGTCTTGCTGCCGATATGTACGTAATTTAGATTGTCGTCATCCCTATACTGCCATAACATATCTTTTCCTTCTACGGTAAATAAGGTGTAATCAAAAGCTTTTACTGAGGGTATTCCAAGTGTTTTGAGTGAATTTCGTGCTATGTTTGTCATCCAGGTATAGGAATCATCGATTTTATATTGCAGAATTGCCGACATTTGATTACCTTTGTCCACATCGATGTAAAGTTGTTGACTTGGTCCAAAGATGACCCAGTAGTTTTGAAGTAAATGTCCATGTTCTGGATCATTGGCTTTGAAACGCCAGAAACCACCTTTAATGAAGATATCTTCATCTTCAAACGTTTTTAAGAAGGCATCAAGCTTCAGGCGCAGCGCATTATCCATGACTTTATTCAAATCAGCGTTATCATACATGATATGGGTGGACGCGACACGATTTGTATCAGGATCGTATGTTTGTGTGAAATAGGCGAACCCGGTTCCATCAATAGTTCCGTTAATGACCCACGGATCAAATAATCTGTCTATTGTGGTGAATTGAATGTTCTGTTTCCCCACGAGTTTAACTAGTTCATCACTCAAAAGTTGTTGTGTCTTCCGATCCAGCTGGTCAGCAGACTCTTGATTCTCAATCAACGAGAGGTCATTGGAGTTTGCGGCCAAGGTGAGTGGCGCAGATAATAAGAGTGACATGGCAGCAATGAATACAGTCATTGAAACGATTTTTTTCAAAATGAATCCTCCTGTTTAGTTTAGGCCATACTAAATAATGCTTACATATCATTTAATGTAACATAAAAGTAAAATATTGCATAAACATAATAACCCAAACATCGGTTTCCTGTTGACACCGTTTTCAGGTTATGATAAATTATATCCGAGGCTTGTTACCGGTAATGCGGGCAAAACCACTATGGAAATGATTTTATTATTTCTGTTTTGGTTTTGCCCTTTTTTATTCCTCAAAAAAAACCAGGTGGGTCCAGAATGATTATTAAACAGATATTTAATAACAATATTGTCAGTACCGTGGATGACAAAAATCAGGAACTACTGATCCTCGGCCGGGGTATCGGATTTAAGTTCAAAGCAGGCGATGAGATTGATGAAGAGCGGATTGAGAAGATATTTCGTCTTCAGGATGCATCGATCTATGAGAAATTCAAATCCATCGTAGCTGAAGTGCCGATTGAGATTCTGCAGGCAACAGATGATATTGTGACACTGGCACGAACGCAATTGAACAAAACCATCAGTGACGGGATCTATGTCTCGCTGTCTGATCACATTCACTTTGCTGTTCAACGCTTGGAAAAAGGAATGATTACTCGTAATCCACTTTCTTGGGAAGTTCAGCATTTCTATAAGGCGGAGTATGATGTGGCCAGAGAAGCACTGACCTTGCTGAAGGAAAGACTGGATATTGAGTTTCCCAAAGATGAAATCTGTAATATTGCCTTACATTTCATCAATGCGGAAGTCAATGATTCCATGAACGATGTCACCCATCTGATGCAGCTGTTGCAGGAGATTATGAATATCATTAAATATCACTTCAACGTCGAATTGGATGAAGATAGCGTCAATTATTTCCGCTTCATCACCCATTTGAAATATTTCTGTCAGCGTGTCATTACACATTCTTCACATGATGATGCTGAGGAGTATTTATATGAAGTGGTTCGGAAAAACTATCCGGAGACGTTCAAATGTATTGGCAAGATCGAGACTTTTATCCATAAGAACTATCAGTATGACATGACTCACTCTGAGCAGTTATATCTAACGCTCCATCTGGAACGTCTGATGAAAACCAAGCGGGACGAGAAGTCCACGCAATAGAATCAAATTACAACTGGATATCCTATGGGCTTGTTACTGTTCAATCAGGCAATACCCGAATGAGATGGCGCCATCAATATGCGCTAGATTCGTTCGGGTATTTTTTATTGGAAAAATGAGGAGGAAAACATCATGAAACATCAGGAAACGGCACAGGAAATCATTAAAGCCGTTGGGGGAACAAACAATATTAACTCGGTGTATCACTGCGTCACACGTTTGCGCTTTGATCTGAAAGACAACGAGAAAGTCGATAACGGCTCACTCAAGAAATTGGATAAGGTCATGGGAACGAATATTTCCGGTGATCAATTCCAGGTCATTATCGGTAATGATGTGGCAAAAGTATTCGATGCCATGGTGAAGGAAAATCCGGCAATCCAGCAAACTACAGAAAAGAAAGAGCCAAAGTCGGATAAAAAACAAAATGTCGTGCTGAAAATTTTTGAAACAATCGCAGGTGTCTTTGCCCCAATGCTTCCAGCGATTACTGCGGCAGGTATGCTCAAGGGATTACTTGCACTATTCGTGTCAGTAGGTTGGATGTCTGCCGGAACGGATACGTATCGTATTCTTTCAGCAATTGGTGACGGCGTATTCCACTACCTGCCTTTACTGATTGCAGTCAGCGCTGCTCGTAAATTCGGCAGTAACCCGTTTGTCGCGATTGCACTAGGTACGGCACTCATGTATCCAGACATGACAGCATTGTTATCTAGCGGTGAATCGGTTGGATTTTTGGGAATCCCGGTTACAGCAGTAAGTTATGCTTCATCGGTTATCCCGATTCTTCTTGCAGTATGGTTGATGTCCTATGTTGAGAAATGGGTTGACCGAGTTATCCCTGCTGCGCTCAAGCTATTGCTTGTGCCACTGATTACCTTGCTTGTAATGGTTCCGGTAACGCTGATTGCAATTGGTCCATTGGGTACATTTGTAGGTAGCGGATTGTCTGGCGGTATCAACTGGCTGTTGAATGAAGGCGGATTGATTGCAGGTATTGTTCTTGGCGGCGCGATGGCGCTCATTATTATGACAGGAATGCACTATGCACTTGTGCCGATCATCCTGAGTAATATCGCTACACTGGGCTTTGATAAATTCTTGCCATTGACCTTTATCTCCAATATGGGTCAGGCTGGTGCAACACTCGGCGTATTCTTCCGGGCAAAAGATAAAAAACTTAAAACCGTGGCATTGTCAACGAGCTTTACAGCTCTGATGGGTGTAACGGAGCCAGCTATGTACGGCGTAAATATGAAATACAAAAAACCATTTGCAGCAGCCATGATTGGTAGTGCAGTGGGTGGCGGATTCGCCCTTGCTTTTGGCGCGAAAGCTTACGTTCTTGCGGGCAATGGTGGTCTCCCAGGACTTCCTTCCCTAATCGGACAGACCTTCTGGTACTCCTTTGGGGGCATGATTTTGGCCTTTATCGTGGGTGCAATCATGTCTACGATATTTGGTATCAAAGAAGAAGAAGGAGACGCTGAGGCGTTAGCTCAATTCTCACCGGGTGCTTCTACAGCACCAGCGAAAGTTGTTTCCAACGAAGCTGCAACCGTAAATGTGGACGACATGGGCGATCCAACACCAACGAGTGATGCAGTAGCTGTTGCACCGATGACAGGTAAATCCATCCCGCTCAAAGAAGTCAACGATCCAACATTTGGTGATGAATTGATGGGTAAAGGTGTGGCATTTGTTCCAACGGTGGGCGAATTGGTTTCTCCAGTGACAGGTACCATCATGAATGTGTTCAAAACGAAACATGCGATCGTTGTCCGCAGTGATAACGGAATGGAATTGTTGATTCATGTTGGAATTAACACGGTAAAGCTGCGTGGACAGTATTTTGATGCACATGTTACTACAGGAGCACGTGTTCAGGCTGGAGACAAGTTACTTACATTTGAACTGGCCGAGATTGCAAAAGAATACGACATCACAACCGCTATGGTTGTTACCAATACGGCTGATTACAAGCAGGTTCTACCTGTGAAATTGGGCGAAATCACGATGGGTGAAGACGTATTGAAAGCTGAGATCTAAACTGTCCGTCTTAGGACTAACAATATCAACAAAAGAAGGAGAGATACGAATGATTAATCGACAAGGGTTCGCGGAAGGTTTTCTATGGGGCGGCGCTATTGCCGCTAACCAGGCTGAAGGTGGATTTGACGCTGGTGGCAAAGGATGGTCGACAGCCGACATGGTTCCTTATTTTGAAAAAAAGGATTATACCAACCTTAGAGAACTGATGCATGTTACGAGTGCAACGGTCGAGAAAGCGATGGCACATCACAGTGCAGAAGGTTATCCGAAGCGTTACGGGATTGATTTTTACCACCGTTTCAAAGAGGATATTGCGCTGTTCGCCGAGCTGGGCTTCAAGACATTCCGTCTGTCCATCAACTGGCCGCGTATTTTCCCGAACGGTTATGATGCCGAGCCAAATGAAGAAGGACTGCGTTTCTATGACGAAGTGTTCGATGAACTCCGGAAATACGATATCGAACCACTGGTAACCCTCTCGCATTACGAGATGCCTATGGCACTTGTTCTGAAATATAATGGCTGGGCTGGCCGCGAAGTGATTGGACATTTTGTAAGATATGCGGAAACCGTGATGACCCGATACAAGGACAAAGTCAAATACTGGTTGACGTTTAATGAGATTAACACAACGATTATTGAACCGTTCACAGGCGGCGGTATTATTGAAGATCGGGTTGAAAACACGATGCAGGCTTCATATCAGGCACTTCATCATCAATTTGTAGCCAGCAGCCTGGTGACAGAGAAAGCACGTCAGATTAACCCGAACTTCCAGATCGGATGTATGCTTGCTCGAATGATTCACTACCCGGCGACGTCGAAGCCAGAGGATGTACTGCAAGCACAGATTGATAACCAGCTGAACCTGCTGCATACGGATGTACAAGTTCGTGGTAGTTATCCAACGTTCATGGCTCGGTACTGGGCAGAGAACGGGATTACGATTGCCATGGAACCAGGAGATGAGCAAATCCTGCGTGAGCATACGGTTGATTTCATCTCATTCAGTTATTACACATCCTTGGTGTCCGCAGTGAACCCAGAGGAATATGGAGTAACTGGAGGTAACCTGTACAGTACGATCAAGAACCCGAACCTGGAGCGTACGGAATGGGGCTGGCAGCTTGATCCGATCGGTCTGCGCGTTGCACTGAAAGAGCTGTATGACCGTTATCAATTGCCGCTGTTTGTGGTGGAGAATGGCCTTGGCGCGAAAGATACGGTTGAGGCAGATGGTTCCATCAACGATGATTACCGTATGGATTATCTGAGAAAACATATTACACAAATGAAAGAAGCCGTTATGGATGGTGTGGACCTGATGGGATATACCAACTGGGGAGCGATTGATATCATCAGTGCATCCACTTCGGAAATGTCCAAGCGTTATGGCGTAATCTACGTGGATCAGGATGACAACGGACAAGGCACATTGAATCGTTATAAGAAAAAGAGTTTTAGCTGGTACCAAAAAGTTATTGCCTCGAATGGCGAGAACTTGGAATAGATCAACCTATATAGGCACCCCGGGCGTAGCTGGTATTACGGCGCCGGGGCGCCTTTTTAATATAATCAGGTGGAATTCTCATCAACGCTATTGGCATTTTAAGGTAAAAAAGATGACTACATAACATTCTGGATGGTATACTGTGATCGTATTGGGGGAGGGATAACCATGAAGAAGCCTATTATTGCTGTAGATATGGATGACACGATATGTCATCTGGTCAAGCGGGCTATATATCACAACAACCTCAACTTCCCGACCCATCCGTTGCGCTATGAGGATATGATTCATTGGGATACATCCCATTTGCGTCATCCAGAGAGCACGCATGATGTATTTTATGGTCGGCCGGGTCTGTTCGAGGAATTGGAGTTATACGACGAATATGTTGTAGATGAGATGCGAAAGCTGAACGATGCTTATGATGTTATTGTTGTGACGGCAGCAGAACCAAGAACAGTTGTTGAGAAGTGGAACTGGCTTCAGCAGCACATGCCTTTTATAACCGCAGAACAGTTTATTACATGCAAAAGAAAAAATCTGCTCGCTTTTGATTTGCTTATTGATGATGGGGCACATAATTTGATTCCCGCGCATGAGGATGGCAAAAAGGTCATCTGTATCCCGCATCCATGGAATATACAGGAGCGTGAGCGATACAACTTTCCTTTGATGTCTTCATGGAAAGAGGCCAAGGCATACATAGATGAAGTGTTACAGGTTGTTGGTGTCTGAAAGTTATGAACCTTATTGTCCAGAGTGCTGTGCTCTGGATTTTTTGCGATAGGCGAGAGGTGTTTCGCCTGTTATTTTTTTGAATGCAGCATAGAATGAATCCATATCCCGATATCCGACCAGCTCGGCAATCAGGCTGACTTTGTGCCGTGAACTCTTAAGCAGTTCACAGCTTTTTTGTATACGGAGATGTTGCAGGTGGGCGCTAAAGGTCTGTCCGGTATGCCGAAGAAACATTCGTCCAATTTGCTTTTCGCTCCAGCCTGATACACGTACCAGATCAGATACTCGGATTCGGTCGCTCACGTGTTGTTTGAGATAGTGAAGAATGTACTCAAAATCAGTGGAATGAATCGCTTCATCCTGAACCTCTTGATAAAGTTGTCTGTAGGTCATCAATACCAACTGGCTCACCAGGGTGTATAACATGGTAGACGAACCGATTCCGGGAACGGAGGATTCACGGTACATCTTCACCATTAGTTCTTCAATCCGATTGTTGTGATCCACAACGGATATATAAGGAACTTGATTTTGTGCCAGATCCAACAGATGATGGATGATTTCTTTTTCCTGAATGATCGCTGTCAGCGTGTTGATCAATTCAGCATTAAATAAGCAATTATATAGAATTAACGGATGTTCGGTTACGTTTGTACTCACAGGACGAAAGACATGAGGAACGCCGACAGGAATAACAAACAGCATCCCTTTTGTCACCGGAATGACATCTTTACCGATATGATGAAAGCCCTTTCCTTCGGCAACATAACTATACTCAATAAAATCATGTGCGTGAAAAGGAAGCACAAAATCTTCAGAGCAACGATTGACGAAAAGTTGCAGATGATTATGCAGAAAGTATTCGCTTTTCATGAGTTGTACAGATGAATTCACAAGCAACCTCCTCGCACAAATGGCTGAATCACCGGATGAAATAGTCCTGATTACCGGGTATTTAGGGCAACAGGATCGATATAATTATATCGTAACCCCGAATGGGAAGCCAAGATGGAAAGGACGATCTGCTAATGTTCAACGTGAGTCACCTTCGCTGTGAGTATAGAATCAATCCGATAGGCCTTGATGTCAAATCACCGAGATTAAGCTGGCAGTTGCAGTCTGATCGTCGAAACTGCATGCAATCCGCATACCAGATCCAGCTTTGCCTGTCAGAAGATTTTGATGAGATTGCATGGGATTCTGGCAAGATAAGCACGGATCAATCCATACATGTGGAATTAAACCATTTTCAGCCTTCTCCGCGAACGAGATACAACTACCGAATTCAGGCATGGGATGATGCAGGAAGTGATTCGGGCTGGTCCGAAACGGCTTATTTCGAGATGGGACTTAAGGATAGTCATAACAAGTGGCAAGCAGAATGGATCACAGCTCAACCATCAGATGATGGAGATACGTCATGCCCACGTATGCGCAAGCAGTTTAATGTGAAACAACCTGTTACGTCTGCCAGAATATATGTGACAGCACTTGGATTATACGAGTTGCATATGAACAACACAAGAGTAGGAGAAGATTATTTTACACCTGGTTGGACCTCTTATCGTAAGCGATTACAATATCAAACCTATGATGTAACTCATCTACTTCAGGATGGGCAGAACATATTAGGCGCTTATCTGGGTGATGGCTGGTACCGAGGGTATCTCGGCTGGAACAAAGAACGGGAGATATTTGGTTCAACGTCCGCATTGCTGCTGGAACTGCATATGAAATACGCAGATGGATCGGAGGAATGGATTTTATCTGGTGGGGATTGGACCGCTGCTCCTAGTGCGATTCGTATGTCGGACATCTATATGGGGGAGACGTATGATGCACAAATGGAGTCTGATTGGTCGGATTCATCTCAGACGAATTGGGCACCTGTGAACGTACTGGATCATCCCAAAGATATCATCGTTGCGCAGGAGAACGTACCCGTCACCCAAGTAGAACAGCTACAGCCAATCGCTTTGTTAACAACCCCACAGGGAGATCGTGTAATAGATATGGGGCAGAATATGGTGGGATGGGTGAGATTCAGCATTCAAGGTGAGACGGGTCAGACGGTTGAGCTGCACCATGCTGAGATATTGGATCATGAAGGCAACTTCTACACAGATAATCTTCGCGCCGCCAAGCAGTGTATTCGCTACACCTGCAAGGGGGATGGCGTGGAAACATTTGAACCGCATTTTACGTTCCAAGGGTTCCGCTATGTGAAGCTGGTTGGCTTCCCGGAACACGTTTGTCTGGATGAATTCACCGGAATAGTGCTGCACTCGAATATGGAGCAAACAGGTCAGTTCTCATGCTCCAGTCCACTGGTGAACCAACTGCATCACAATATATTGTGGGGGCAAAAGGGGAATTTCCTTGACGTGCCGACAGACTGTCCACAGAGGGATGAACGGCTCGGGTGGACTGGCGATGCACAGATGTTTGTCCGCACGTCTTCCTACCTGATGAATACGGCACCCTTCTTCACCAAATGGCTGCGGGATCTGGCAGCGGATCAGGGAGAAGATGGCGGTATTCCATTCTTTGTTCCGGATCTGAGAAGTTCCACCTCAGAAGGGTGGGGAGACACCAGTCATTCCTCCGCCGCTTGGGGTGATGCAGCAGTCATCTGTCCTTGGACCATCTATGAGGTGTATGGGGATGTTAGGTTATTGGCCGAGCAATATGAGAGTATGAAGCGGTGGATTGAGTATATTCAAGCGCAGGGTGACAATCCGTACCTGTGGAACACGGGATTCCACTTTGGCGATTGGCTGGGACTGGACTCCAAGCCCGATAGTTATGTCGGCGCAACGGACACGGATTATGTGGCAACTGCATTCTATGCCTATTCGGTTTCGTTAACACAAAAAGCGGCTGAGGTACTTGGAAAGACAGACGATGCTGAATATTACAAGCAGTTGCATACAAACATTATTCATGCATTTCGAAATGAATTCGTGACTCCAGCTGGCAAAATTGCTGTTCCTACGCAAACAGCGCATGTTCTTGCGCTCCAATTTGACCTGCTGGACACCACTGCCCGAACTCGTGCTGTCGATCAATTGGTTAAACTCGTGAAAGAGGCGGGGGATCATCTTACCACTGGCTTTGTAGGCACGCCTTATCTGAATCCGGTGCTGAGTGACGCGGGTCTTCACGACCTGGCATATAAATTACTTTTTCAAGAGGATTATCCGTCCTGGCTATATCAGGTGACTCAAGGCGCAACGACGGTCTGGGAACATTGGGATGGGATCAAAGAGGATGGCAGTCTCTGGAGTGCTGATATGAACTCATTTAACCACTATGCGTACGGAGCGATTGGGGAATGGTTGTATCGTTATGTCGCTGGCATCCGGTCCGATGGACATCAGCCAGGATTCCGAATGGTGCATATCGAGCCGCAACCCGGACCTGGACTGGATTGGGTGGAAGCGAGTTTGGAGACGATGTATGGTCAAGTTGCTTCAAGCTGGCACCGGCTGGCGGAGGGAGACATGGAGATACGGGTGCATATCCCCGCCAATACGAGAGGTACGGTGCGTCTTCCTGGAGCGGGTTCGCAGACTGTTCTGGAGCAAGGGAAACCGTTGGATCAAGTGAGTGAAGTTCAGGATATTCGAAGTATTGGAGACGATGTTGAAGTCACACTTGGATCTGGAAGTTACCAATTCACGTACAAGGACACGGGTGCGAAGAGGGAACGAGATGTTCAGGAGGCTACATTGACAGAGTCCGTATAATAATAGAATAAGCGATAAGAGGTACACTTGAAGAGGATCTGCACACACGCAGGTCCTTTTTGGAACTTGTCTGAGAGTAAATTTGTAGTTTTTGAACAATGAAAGGAGCATGACCATGGCAGAACCTGCATTCAAAGATGTACCTTTACGCCGCGAAATAGAGGATTTAGCTAAGCAACAAGATCACCATACATTGGCCTGTTGGGCTACGGAGTGTGCGGCACGTGTCTTGCATATATTTGAGAAGAAGAAGACGGAGGATCTCCGCGCCCGTGATGCCATTAATGCAGGAAGAGGTTGGATCCGTGGAGAGATTACCATGGTTGATGCTCGAAAGGCCGCTTTTGCAGCTCATGCTGCTGCACGGGAAGCCGATAATATCGCTGCCTCTGCTGCATCTCGTGCGGCGGGACACGCAGCTGCAACGGCCCATGTCAAAGGCCATGCGGTGCATGCCGCAACGTATGCAGTGAAAGCTATCTTTTATGACTGTTTGATGGAAGAGCAAGAACGTCGTGTCCTGGAAGAGAGAACGGGGCAATATCAATATCTGTTGGGAGGAAATACGGGTCATGGGGAAAGAACACGTTAGATTAATTAAACCATCACAAGCGTATAAGGATGCGTATTTGGCATTTTATGAAGACTGGGTCAGAAGTGGAGAATTGATGGTACCTTGGGTCATTTCCAAAGATCCTTATGCGTTCGATGAGATGTTGGCGTTTTTGCAGCGCAATGAACAAGGGATCGACATCCCGGAGGGCTGGGTCAAAGACAGTACATACTGGCTGGTCACGGAGAGTCAACAAATCGTGGGTGCCGTCAATATAAGGCATGAGCTTAACGACAAATTGTTCAACAGTGGAGGGCATATTGGATATGGTATTCGTCCAGGAGAGCGGCAAAGTGGCTATGGTTCTGAAATTCTCAGGCTTTCTTTGGAGAAAACGATAAAACTTGGAATCTCCAAAGTGTTGGTCGTATGCGATGCGGTTAATGAGCCTTCCAGAAGGGTTATCCTTCGAAATGGTGGCATTCGGGATGAAGACTATGTGGAGTCAAATGGCAACATTGTTGAACGATTCTGGATAGAAAATGTCGAATAATGCAGAATAATGATGTAATATAACGAAAATAATATGGATTATGATTGTATTACCCTCGTGTGCTGATTAAAATGAAGCATAGAATCTGGATTGCGGCCGGAAACTATCATCCCATATCAGGCACAAGTGAGGTTATCTTTATGAATCAACCGGTTAATCGGCCCCGGCGAATTGAGTACCTGGATCTCTATCGTGCGTTTGCCATCATGGCAGTGGTAGCTATTCATGCAACTTCAACTGCAGTTGCGCATTACCCCAAGCATACATTAGATCATGATGTGTATTATTTCTGGAACACGTTTTTGCAATTTGCCGTTCCAGCGTTTCTGTTCCTTTCATCCCTGGTCTTGTTCTACAACTACAGCTCCAAGGTGAATGAGAAGGGTTGGATGCTCGCTTTTTATAAGAAGCGTTTATTTAATGTATTTGTACCCTATGTGGTGTGGTCCCTTATCTACTTTGCTATTAAACAGTTGCTTGCGGGCAAAGAACCTTTGACCCATGGTGTTCAATTTGCCAAACAATTAGTGATGGGAACCGCTCATACGCACTTGTACTTTTTTTTGATTATTCTTCAATTCTATATCGTTTTTCCATGGCTTCTGTCCCTTACACGACATCGTTTGTTTAATCGTTATTTGCCATTATTTTTTATTGCTGGCCAAGCGATCTTCTATGCACTACATTTGCAGTTTCACTTCGAACGGACAGGGAGTTTGTTACCCAGTTATCTGATCGTGATTGGATTTGGCGCATGGGTTGGGTTGAACTTTGAGTGGGCATTGAAGAAACTATATGCTCACCGTTATGTGCTTATAGTTGCATTGTTGAGCGGAGGTGCCATTTTTATATATGGTAATGCTTATATCAAAACCGCTTTCGCTGCATACCCGGTTATTATCTATACCGTGCTGTTCCTGTTCCGAAATCTGTTTACGCTGTCAGCCTGCTTGCTCCTTCTGATCTTTACTGAACGAATCGGCACAGGAAAACATACCGAAGTTCGTAAAGCTACGCATGTTTTGGACTCCTTGGGTACCGTTGCATTTGGTGTATTTTTAATGCATCCACTCGTACTGCTCTTCTGGAGACGTGAATTCACAGATGAACTGGCTCGGCACTTCAGCGTAGGCATCATACTATCTTATGTTGTAGCGCTCCTAATCTCATGGATCTGCGCGATGGGATTGCGCCGGATGAAGTGGGGATGGGTACTGATTGGACGTTAAGTTAAAATAAACATATGTCATTTAAGATAAGAGATTTCAAGCCCTCACGCGTTGAGGGAATCACTTGAAACCTCTTTTTTATTTGCCCTAAAGAAGGTATTATAGAGTTTAATGTCCATAAAATTGAATTAATGGAATGAACACTACCTTGTCAGGAGTGATCGAAATGAAATTGGTGATTATTTTTGGTCCGCAGGCTGTGGGCAAAATGACGGTTGGGCAAGAACTGGAGAAGATAACAAAGCTTAAATTGTTTCATAACCATATGGCCATTGAATTGGTGTCTCCTTATTTCAGCTATGGTACACCACAAGGCAAAAGACTGGTGAGCCTGTTCCGGCAGGAGATTTTTGAAGAAGTGGCAAAGAGTGATTTGCCGGGTCTGATTTTTACTTTTGTATGGGCGTTTGATTTGGCGAAAGACGGAGAGTACATCCGTCAAATCAGGGAGTTATTCGAATCTAATGGAGGACAGGTCTGTTATGTGGAACTGGAAGCCGATGCATCGGAAAGATTGGAGCGCAATAAAAGTCCGCATCGCCTGTTACATAAGCCAACAAAGCGAGACATCGCGTGGTCTGAGCGAGATTTACTAGATACGATGAAGCATTATCGACTGAATTCGGAACCTGGAGAAATCACGCATGAGCACTACATACGGATTGATAACACACACAAGAGCCCGGATGAGGTGGCAAAGTTAATTCAGGAACGATTTAATTTGTAATCTATCAAACGTTTATCTTAGCAGAGTAGATATTTTATATGAGAGGGGGCATTACATATGTATTTCGTTATTTTTTTGCTCATTGGACTTGTTTTATGTTATCTGATCCCATTTGGTCCGATAGTGGCCGGGGGCATTATTTTTGCACTTGTTGTAGACCAATACCGTCAGACGATGCATATGCGTGAAGATATCCGAGACATCAAGAATCATCTGGGGCTAATGAACAAAGGCGAGGCGCAAGAGTACGAGATGGATCAAGAATACACTCAAGTCGATCGTTTGGATGCAGAAGAAATGAACATGATTAATCGAAGAATTGAAGCCGAACTGGAGAAAGGAAGCAAAAACAATAAACCGTGAATCCTTGTAAAATAATTCTTGTTTTGCACACTCCTGTGAGTATATTTACTTAGATCAGGAGTCATGTTAATACGATATTAACTTTTTGTTGCACTGTGTAGAAATTTGTAATATTATGAGGGAAGCGCGTACAACATATCGGGTTGTAACTGTTGAATCAGGCAAAGCCGTATACCTTGAGAAAAGGGATTGGTTTGTCTTTTTCTGTATATTGGAGTGATAAAGTGAAAATCGAGAAGGTGCTGAACAATAATGCTGTAGTTGCAATGAATGACGAACAGGAAGTTATTATCATTGGCCGGGGGATTGCTTATCAGAAGCGGGCGGGTGATATGGTTTCCGAGCAGCATATCGATAAGATATTTACTTTACAGAATGAAGATATTCAGGAAAACTTCAAGGCATTAATCTCAAGCATTCCTCTGGAATACATGAAAGTATCCGAGGAAATCATCGCTTACGCCAAATTAAAACTTGGCAAGAAATTAAATGAGAGCATTTACTTACATCTCACAGACCATATTCACTTTGCCATTGAGCGGTATCGCAAGAATCTGCCCATACGCAACGGGTTAATCTGGGAGACAAAGCAGTTATACAAAGAGGAATATGAAGTCGGAATGGAAGCGCTCAATATGATCTGTGATCAGTTTGGTGTGATCTTGCCCGAGGACGAAGCCGGTTTTATGGCACTTCACTTTGTGAATGCAGCTTTGAACGAGGAAATGCCCAACATCAAGAGTATGACGCAGGTCATGCAAGAAATCTTGACGATCATCAAGTATCATTTCAAGATTGATTTTGATGAAAACTCACTAACATTTTATCGCTTTGTGACGCATTTGAAGTTTTTCGCTCAACGTTTGGTGAAGGGAAAACATTACAAGAGCAACAACGATGATGAACTGTTCCTGATGATTCAGAAAAAGTATCCGGCAGCACACAAGTGCTCGGAGAAAATTAAGAAATTCATTGAAAGCAACTACACGTATCAACTAACTGACGAAGAATTGATGTACTTAACAATCCATATTGAGAGAGTTGTGAATGCAACTTCTGAATAATCCCATAGATCAGCTTGCAGGGTTGCAACCACTAGGGCAAAACCTGAACGCTTGAATGACAGAACATACCGTTAACCGGATGTTCCATACATTCAGATGTTCAGGTTTTTTTATTCTCTCCAATATGCTTTGAATCCGTGTCTAGCCAGAAAGGAAGAAAAGACTTCATGAAACACGAGCAATTAGCCAAAGACATTCTGTCTGGCGTTGGTGGTAAACAGAACATTAACAGTGTGGTGCACTGTGCGACCAGACTTCGTTTCAAATTAAAAAATGAAAATAATGCCAAAACAGACGAACTCAAAAATTTACCTGGAGTCATAACAGTAATGCAAAGCGGGGGGCAATACCAGGTAGTTGTGGGTAACGAAGTGTCTGATGTATATAAAACCTTGTTACAGGTGGGTAATATGAATGCGGATGAACCGGTCTCAAGTGATGAGTCAGAATCTTCCGGTAAAAAAGAGAGTCTTTTGGGTCAGTTTATCGACTTGATCTCAGGTGTATTTACACCAATTCTCGGATTGCTAGCTGCAACAGGGATGATCAAAGGTTTCCTGTCCATGTTCACTTCTCTCGAATGGCTGGACCCGGCTTCAGGAACATATCAATTGTTGAATGCTGCAGGAGACTGTCTGTTCTACTTCTTCCCAATCTTCCTGGGTTACACAGCTATGAAAAAATTCGGTGGATCTCCATTCCTCGGGATGGCCATCGGAGCATCACTTGTATATCCGACCTTATCCGGTCTTAGTGGTGGGGAACCGCTCTATACGCTGTTTGCAGGCACATTGTTTGAATCACCGATTCATATCACGTTCCTGGGTATTCCCGTTATCTTGATGAGTTATTCCTCATCCGTTATTCCGATTATTATTGCTGCTTATTTTGGGGCAAAGGTAGAAGCGTTCTTCAAAAAGATCATTCCATCTGTTGTGAGAACGTTCCTCACGCCATTCTTTACGATTCTGATTGTTGTACCTGTAACATTTCTCTTGATTGGTCCAATCGCGACATGGGCAAGTCAGCTGATTGGTGCCGGGGTATCGGGCATTTATGACTTGAGTCCGTTGGTGACTGGTATTGTTGTTGGTGGATTGTGGCAAGTGTTGGTGATCTTCGGGTTACACTGGGGTATCGTACCAATTATGTTGCTCAATCTGTCCACACTGAAAGCAGATCCGATTCTGGCGATGATGTTTGCTGCTTCCTTTGCTCAGATTGGTGCCGTTCTTGGCGTTATGCTTAAAACGAAAAATACCAAACTCAAATCACTGGGTGTTCCTGCCTTTGTGTCCGGGATTTTTGGTGTAACTGAGCCTGCTATTTATGGTCTTACTTTGCCATTGAAGAAACCATTTATTATGAGTTGTATTGCTTCTGCAACCGCTGGTGGTATTATTGGCTTCGCTGGTTCCAAAATGTTTGTATTTGCTTCAGGAATCTTTGGTGTTCCAGCGCTGATTAGTCCCACAGAGGGGATCAACTATGAATTCTGGATGGCCATGATTGCCACTATCATTGCTTTTGTACTAGGTTTTGTTCTCGTTTATTTTGTAGGATTCAAAGATCCTGCTAATCCAGAGGCTGCCAAACAGGCTCCAGAGCCAGTAAAAGAAGAGAAGGCTGCACTTGAGCCTAATCCAAACAATCGTTACGAAATTGCCAGCCCGATGACGGGTGAGGTGGTTCCTTTGCAAGAAATTAACGATGCTACATTTGCTGGTGAACATATGGGTAAAGGAATTGCTATTCGTCCAACCAGTGGGAGAGTTGTATCCCCGATTAATGGTGTGGTACAGACAATTTACCGTACCAAACATGCGATTGGACTTGTAGATGATCAAGGTGTAGAGATTCTGATCCATATCGGTCAGGATACGGTACAGCTCAAAGGTCAACATTTCACTGCCCATGTGAAAGATGGAGATCGTGTGAGTGTTGGCGATCTGATTGTTGAATTCGATCTGCAGGCCATTATTGAGGCGGGTTATGAGACCGTAACACCGATTATTGTGACCAATACGGCTGATTATTTGGACGTAGTTGCTACAACAAATCGTGAAGTGCAAGAAAAGGATAAATTGGTTACGGTTATTGGTTAATTCTGCTTTAGTGCGTATTTATAAATATGAACATTATGCAACACAGGGACAATTTCGATGTTTTCGAAGTTGTCTCTTTTTTCATTTTCGGTAACTCAAATGTATTTGCGAATTTAATAAAAATAAGTGTTGCAAACGTAGTTCAGATGTACTATGATGAGTTCAAGAAGTAAGCGCATACATCAATCGGGTTGTAACTGTTCAATCAGGCAATTCCGACCATCCTCAGTTAGAGGATATGGAATGCAACTTACTTTCGTTATCCAAATAATTAAATACCAATGTGTACAGCCTTACAGGGTTGCAACCGTTAAGGGCAAAACCTGAATTGCTGAATAACACGACTGATTTCCGGACGATCCGGTATGTTGTGTATGTTCAGTGGTTCAGGTTTTATTTGTTTCAAAAGTCATGGGGAGTCTACTTAGAGAGGGAGAATTACAATGAGCAACTACGATCAATTAGCTAAAGACATTCTGTCACGTGTAGGTGGTCGCGAGAATGTAAACAGTGTATTCCATTGCGTAACAAGACTGCGGTTTAAACTAAAAAATGAAAGCGTAGCCAAAACGGAAGAACTTAAAAATCTGCCAGGTGTTATTACTGTCATGCAAAGTGGTGGACAATATCAAGTTGTTATCGGCAACGAAGTACCGGATGTATATAAAGCAGTCGTTAAAGTAGGGAATTTCCCAAGTGAAGGACAAGTTGAAGAAGAAACGGACAACTCAGGCAAAAAAGTAGGGTTGTTCAGTCGATTTATCGACATGATCTCCGGTGTGTTCACACCGTTACTCGGTTTGCTGGCTGCGACAGGTATGATCAAAGGTTTTACAGCCATGTTTTTATCCTTTGGATGGATTACGGAAACTTCTGGAACGTACCAACTGTTGAATGCAACGGGTGACTGTCTGTTCTACTTCTTCCCAATCTTCCTTGGGTATACGGCAATCAAGAAATTTGGCGGTTCACCGTTCCTGGGAATGGCGATAGGTGCTTCGTTAGTTTATCCTTCGCTGTCCGGTTTGACTGCTGGAGATCCATTGTACACCCTGTTTGCAGGTACGTTAATTGAATCACCGATTCACATTACGTTCCTGGGTATTCCAGTTATTCTGATGAGTTATTCAACATCGGTTATTCCAATCATTATTGCTACATTCTTCGCAGTTAAAATTGAAAGATTCTTTAAAAATATTATTCCTAAAGTTGTTAGCACGTTCCTTGTTCCATTCTTTACATTGCTCGTTATCGTTCCGGCAACGTTCATACTGATTGGTCCAGTATCCACTTGGGCAGGCCAGTTGATTGGTGCAGGAGCAACAGGCATCTACGATCTAAGTCCAGTGGTTACAGGTTTGCTTATCGGTGGATTGTGGCAAGTGTTTGTACTGTTTGGACTCCACTGGGGACTCGTGCCAGTCATGCTTCTTAACTTGAGTACTTCTGGGGCTGATCCGGTAATTGCAATGTCTTTTGCTGCCTCCTTTGCTCAAATCGGTGCTGTACTTGCCGTTATACTGAAAACCAAAAATACGAAATTGAAATCTTTAGGTATTCCGGCCTTCATCTCTGGGATCTTCGGTGTAACCGAGCCAGCAATTTACGGTGTGACACTTCCACTGAAAAAACCGTTTATCATGAGCTGTATTGCAGGTGGTATCGGTGGTGGTATCTTGGGACTGGCCGGTTCGAAATTATACATCTTTGGTGGACTGGGCGTGTTCGGATTCCCAAGTTTCATTAATAAAGCAACAGGTGTTGATTCTGGTTTCTATATGGCTCTGGTTGCATGTGGTATCGCATTTATCCTTGGTTTTATTCTGACGTACGTGGTTGGATTCAAAGACAAAGTGGAAGCTGCACCAGCTCCAGCACCTGTACTTGATCCAAATCCGAACAGCAGATACGAAATTGTAAGCCCAATGGCTGGTGAAGTTGTTGCATTGAACGAAATTAATGACATAACGTTTGCAGGAGAGCACATGGGTAAAGGGATTGCAATTCGTCCAACCAGTGGCAGAGTGGTATCTCCGATCACAGGTGTCGTTCAAACCGTATATCGTACCAAACACGCTATTGGTCTTGTAAGCGATGATGGTGTAGAGATGCTGATCCATATTGGACAGGATACGGTAAAGCTGAAAGGTGAACATTTTACAACCCATGTGAAGGATGGAGACCGCGTTAACGCTGGTGACCTGATTGTTGAGTTTGATCTGCAAGCGATTAAGGATGCAGGTTATGAGACGGTTACACCGATCATTGTCACGAATACTTCAAATTATCTGGACGTTGTAGGAACAAAAGATGCATCCGTTCATGAGAAAGATAAATTGATCACGGTATTAAGCTAATTGAAATCACAGATGGTTTAGGAGGAATGCCTCAATGAATGAAAAAATTACAGCCTTCCCGGAGAATTTTCTCTGGGGAGGAGCAACTGCAGCGAATCAATTGGAAGGGGCTTATCTGGAAGGTGGCAAAGGTTTAACAACGGTAGATCTGATTCCGATTGGTGCCAATCGATGGAATATTGCTCTGGGTAACCTGGATTCGTATGAGCCAAAAGCAGGGGAATTTTATCCTTCACATGAAGCCATCGACTTCTATCATCGATATAAGGAAGATATTGCGTTATTTGCTGAAATGGGATTTAAGTGCCTCAGGCTTTCCGTAGCCTGGGCACGGATTTTCCCTAATGGCGATGAAGCGGAACCAAACGAAGCAGGCTTACAATTTTATGATGATGTCTTTGATGAGTTATTGAAATACAACATTGAACCTGTCGTGACGATCTGCCATTTCGATGTACCTGTACATCTGGTCAAGACTTACGGCGGTTGGAAGAACCGCAAGATGATTGGTTTCTTTGAGAAATATGCAACGACTTTGTTCAATCGATACAAGAATAAAGTGAAATACTGGATGACGTTTAATGAAATCAATATGTTGCTGCATCTCCCGTACATTGGAGCGGGTATTGTTCTACAGGATGGTGAAAACAAAGAACAGGTTCTATATCAGGCAGCACATCATGAATTGGTAGCGAGTGCACTTGCTGTTAAGGCTTGTCATGAGATCATTCCGGGTGCACAGATTGGTTGTATGTTAGCCGCTGGAATGGTGTATCCATACAGCTCTAATCCAAATGACGTGTGGAAGGCGATGGAGAAAGACCGTGAATCGTTCTTCTTCATCGACGTGCAATCGAAGGGAGCATATCCGGGTTATACTAAAAGATTTTTCAGGGAAAATGATATTCGAATTGAAATGCATCCGGAAGATGCGGAGATTTTGATGCAGAATACGGTTGATTATATCGGTTTTAGCTACTATGCAAGCCGCTGTACAAGTACGGACCCTGAGATTTTGAAAGATTCGACAGAAGGCAATGTATTTGGTTCGGTGAAGAATCCATATCTTCAAGCATCTGAGTGGGGATGGACCATTGATCCTAAGGGGCTTCGAATTACGCTTAATCAACTGCATGACCGCTATGGCAAACCGTTGTTTATCGTAGAAAATGGACTTGGGGCAACCGATGTGTTGTTAGACAATGACTCCGTTGAAGATGACTATCGCATCGAATATTTGAATAGTCATTTTGCCGAGATGGCTGAAGCGATTCAAGACGGTGTAGAGCTCATAGGTTATACAAGCTGGGGACCGATTGACCTGGTCAGTGCGGGTACCGGAGAGATGAAGAAACGTTATGGCTATATCTATGTAGACAGAAATAATGATGGCACGGGCACACTTCGCAGAGTGAAAAAGAAGAGTTTTCACTGGTACAAAGATGTCATTGCGAGTAACGGCGCACAATATTTCTGATACAAGATGTCCGACGCTATAGAATAGACAAAGAGCAGTCTCGTTATTACGGGATTGCTCTTTGTTTATGAGGAGATGAATTTGACCCATGATGTAGCTTTTAGATATAATAAAAAAATCAAGAGAATCTTGTCACTTAAGAAAGGGGAGCATTCACTCATGAAGAAAAAATCACTTGCATTTATATCTTCGGGATATGGATACTCCACTGCTGTCTTTTTCTAGAATCTATTCCAAGGGTGAAGTCTGCCCAAAATCGGAAGAAAACTAGGAAATAACGCAGAAAAATCTTAAGAATGATGAGGTAATTCAGATGAATATTGACAAAATTACTAGAAAAAATCCAGAAAATATGCCAGCTCCTGTAGGTCAGTACACGCATATTACAAGAATCCCGAAGAATGCAGAGTTATTTGTGACTTCGGGTCAAATTGGAGCAGATCATAGTGGACTCTTTCCAGAGAGTCTGAATGAGCAAGTCACTAATACATTTAATAATATTAAAACAGTTCTCGAATCTGAGCGTTTAGATGCTGGAAATATTATCAAAGTGAACATATGGGCAACCGAGAAAATCGATTGGGATTTCTTATATGCGGAGTGGGGACAATTATTTAGTACGGATTATCCTGCAATGACGATTGGATATATTACGGCGTTAGGTCTACCAGAGATTAAAATTGAAATAGAGCTTTGGGCAGCAAAAGTGTAACATCGAATACTTTTTAACCAAAAGAAGGAGCATCTCACTTACAGATGACCCTTCTTTTTTTTATTCGTGAAAAATGGAAAGGATATGCCTTTGAGCAATCATGAGCGATAGTAAGTGTATTATGGCACCTGCAAGCTCTGATAGGCATTCAGTCGACCATACGTCCAATAGATCCCGGAGCCTGATACCGGATCAGAAGCGAAACACAGCGCATCACGGATCTGGGCATTTGTTTTCCCACGTGCAGCAAGAAGGGCAGCGACTCCAGCCACATGAGGAGCAGCCATGGAAGTTCCGCTAAGGTAGGCATAGGAACCACCCAGGTATGTGGATAGAATGGTATCGCCCGGAGCAGCCATATCAACCCAGGAGCCATAGTTGGAGAAATTGGATTTGAGATCGGAGGTGTTGGTTGAAGCGACAGCAATCACGTTGGGATACGATGCAGGTACAATAGGGAATGAAGTGTTGTCGTTACCGGCTGCAGCAATAATCACAGCTCCCCGATCCCAAGCATATTGTACCGCAGCTTGAAGGAAAGCATCTCCCATCGGACCACCGAGGCTCAGGTTAACAACCTGTACACCGTTATTGGCCGCATAGACAAGCCCGTTACCGACATTACCTACCGTTCCTTGCCCGTTGTTATCCAGTACCCGGAGCGGAACGATGGATGCGAGTGGTGCAACACCTGCGATACCCACACCATTGTTGGTAACGGAGGCAGCGATCCCGGCTACATGGGTGCCGTGACCGTTCCCGTCCTCAGGGATGTTATCATAATCAACATAATCATAACCGGGGAGAAGCTTGGAGGCCAATTCTGGGTGGTTCAACTGTACACCGGTATCGATAATGGCGATTTTGACAGAGCTGTTACTTTGAGTAATGTCCCATGCGGTGGGTGCATTAATTTTGGACAGGTTATACTGGTAAGGAAAGAACGGATCATTAGGGGTGAAGGATGCCTCAACGAGGTAATTCGGCTCAGCATGTTCAATCAGCTCATGATCTTTGTAATGTTTAAGCATCCGGTGCATTTTTTTGCGGGATTCCACACGGTACCATCCTAAATCTTCATAGGTCTCAGCGACCTTACATCTCCCTTTTTTGTGAAGGGTGTGCATCTCATCCTCCGTTGTACCTTCCTTGAATTTGACTAAGAGCTGCTTGGGAGCATGAGGGTGAAACTTGCTCTCGGCACGTCGGTCCAGATAACGATACACGAACACGATTATTGCTAGCAAAATGAAACCAAAAACACCTAACCATAACCACATGAGCGTTTCTCCCTCCAATATGGATTGTGACACGCCTTATCGTATGCGAACTCTATCAGACTGCGTGGGCACTCTTTCAATTTGGTTAGTAGTGTAGATAGATTGATAGGAAGGGATAAATTCGGTAAGATGATATGAAGAGAGCCGATCTGGCATGAACAAGATTCAAGGAAGGGCCAAGAAGTAGCTCCTAATACAGAGGATAAGGAATGTGGATTTATTGACACAACTTCAGAGTATACCGACAGTCACACCAGTTCAGGCACACCAGATTCATGATGCCATTGATTTTGCCATGCGTGTACGCAGAGAAGTGTTTCCGATGCTGGATCATACGAGATTACCTGTGGACTTCGAGCAGTTCAGAGAACATTATCTGGATTCCGATGGTTCGGTCTTTCTTGTAGCAATGATGGGGGATGCGGGCATCGTCGGAACGATTGGAATATTACCATATGATGGACGTATTCAGACCGTAGACGGTCGATATGCAGCCCAATCCGCAGCCGAAATTGTAAAATGTTATGTAGATCCTGCGTATCGCAGATATGGCATTGGTTCCATGCTGGTAAAAGAACTGGAGAATGTGGTGAAGGATATGCACTATACTACACTCTACTTGCATACACATCGCTTCTTGCCAGGAGCCGTAGATTTCTGGAAACGTCAAGGGTTTACGGTTATTGCTGAGGAAAATGATGACTGGCAAACTGTACATATGGACAAGTTGGGATGAAGGTAATCATAACTCAATGACATTACAATGGTATTGGAGGAGATCTATCCATGTATTCAAGTCTGATTGAGAAACTGGAACATACCGAGGCTATACGCTGGTTCCCGAACCATCAAGTTCAAGAGAGCTGGATTGTTGAAGTTGAACAAGAGTTGGGCTTTTCGTTACCCCCATCCTATCGCTGGTGGCTTCTGAATTATGGTCAAGCGCTGTTAAGCGGAACAGAAATTCTGACGATTACGTCTTCGGAACACCGAGAGTATACCGATGCTGACATTTTGTATAGATACCGACTTGCCGATGAAGAGGCGAAGAAGGAAGGGAAGCTGGAGCTGTTTGTACCGGACGAGGATGAATATTACTACTTTGATACGCAGACGGCTGATCACCTTGGGGAGTATAAAGTGATGCGTTTGGATTACTTTAATGGGGAACCTGAGGTATACGCGGATTCTTTTGCCGGATTTTTGGAGAAGTTGATCGATCAGCGAACACCACGAAATAGGTAATTTTATATCAGGAAAATGCCTGTCGGCACTCGCTAAGTTAGACATAGACAACATTACATGACAGGGGCATAAGCAGATGCAAGAAATGAAGCGGAAAATTGTATTTATTGATATTGATGGCACATTGGTAGATGATGACGGAAACATTCCGTTGTCAGCGCAGAAGGCTTGCAAACAGGCCAGAGAAAATGGACATTTGCTCTATTTATGTACAGGCCGGTCCAAGGCGGAAATCTATGATTCCATCTGGGATGTAGGGTTCGATGGCCTGATCGGTGCAGGTGGAGGTTATGTGGAGTTTGGCAAGGATGTGTTGTATCACAAAAGGGTAACAGCGGAAGACGTACGTCATATGGTTGATTTCTTCAATGAAAACGGCATTGACTTCTACCTTGAATCCAATTCGGCTCTGTATGCGAGTAGTAATCTGCAACCTCACCTGGAACGCCGTATCTATGGTGATGTGGAGAATGATCCTGTAGCCAGAGAGAAGAAGGAACTGAAGCCACACCCTTTTATTGCTGGATTGACTTATGGAGAGGCCGACCTGTACAAGGATGACGTGAACAAAGTATGTTTCTTGGAGAGCTCGGTCATCCCGTTTGAGCGAATCAAGCAGGAGTTCGAAGGCAAATTTGAAGTCATTCAGTGCACGGTGCCGATTTTTGGTGAAGGAAGTGGCGAGCTGATGATCCCAGGCATTCACAAAGCCATTGCAATCGCCGATCTGCTGAAGCATCTGGGCATGTCCCAAGAAGATACATTTGCCATCGGTGATGGCATGAATGATGCCGAGATGCTGGAGTTTTGTCACGTCGGCATTGCGATGGGCAATGCAAAGCCAGGTCTGAAAGCCATTGCAGACGATATTACTGGAACCGTTGAGGAAGATGGATTGTATCATAGTTTTGTGAAGTATGGATTGATCACTTGATAAAGAAAACAAGGTGAGAGATAAAAACGGTTAATACGTACACCCTTTGTCCCAAACCTTATTTTAGACCCTGCATATATTATTGCAGGGTCTTTTTTTGGTTTAAACAGATCAATTTATTTTTCGCAAAAGGGTTGTAATCAGACCATAACATCTAAGTGGAGGAGAGAATCGAAATGGCCATTCTATCAACCGGACCTATCGAGAATAATACCGTAAGTGATGTACGGCCAACACAACAAGTTACTGTTAAAATTGATAACAGGAATTCTCTGGATGAATCCGTTCTTTTGATACAAGGGTATAATTTGACCTCTACGAGGACTTTATATGTCAGCGAGCAGATTTCACTTGCTCCGGATCAGGTAGTGACAAGAACTTATTTTGCCAATCTTGATGCATTTGAATTTGTCTTTACAGTTGAAGGTGTAGCCATAGAGCAGACGGAGATTTCCGTGTGGGGCAAAAATGAAACCGGCCAGCTTGTTGCCGCACATCGATTAGTTTCTTCCGAACTTGAAATAGAGGGGGATACTACGTCAGTCAACCGCATATATGTAGCCAATTTTAATAGTAACGATGTTTCCGTCATTAATGGGGAAACGAATACGGTGATTGCTACCATTCCTGTGGGGACGAATCCTGCAGGGATTGATGTCAATCCACTAACGAGTCGTGTTTATGTCGCAAACAGAGGCAGCAATACCATTTCCGTCATTAATAGTTTAACCAACGCAGTGATTGCTTCTGTTCCGGTTGGGAGTGAGGCAGGTGACGTAGGGGTCGATATAGCGACCAATGCTATTTATACGGCAAATTTTAATTCATTGGATACAACTGAAGATGTAACCGTTATTGATGGATTGACCAACACGGTGATTGATACTATTACTATTCCGGGACTCAATTTTTTAACGGGTATAGGCGTCAATTCCTTAACCAATCGGATCTATGCAGTAAATTTTAATTCTGATGCTGTGTCTGTGATCGATGGAATAACCAATACAGTGATTGCTACGATACCCGTTCAGGTTAATCCATTCCGCGTAGGGGTCAATCCAGCCACCAACCGTATTTATGTATCGAATTTTACCAGTAATACAGTTTCCGTTATTGATGGTGTGACGAATACCGTAATTGATACCATTCCGGTCGGCGTTACGCCAGCTGAAGTAGCGGTTAATACCTCCACAAACGCCATTTACGTACCAAATCGAGATACGGATAATGTTTCAGTAATTAGTGGATTAACCAATACGGTGATTGCTACTGTTCCTGTCGGAATTAATCCAAACGGAGCGGGCGCCAATCCGTTAACCAATCGAGTTTATATAAGCAATCAAGATGACAATACCATTTCTGTGATCGATGGCGAAACGAATACGGTGATTGCTACCATTCCGGTGGGGGCACGTCCGTTCGCAGTAGGTGTAAATCCGTAGAAAGGTGAGGGGATTCGTATGAAAGAAGTTATAACGGCATCAGACTTAATGGAGCAGCTGATCACCATGAACAAAGAAAATTCTGTATGCCAAGTTAGGATTCCAGGTAAGGGAATATATGCAATTGTATTACAGGGCGATTATTCAACTGTACCATCTTCAGATCAAATGTTGAGTGATACAGAGAACGAAGTGAGCGAAAAAATCGGATCTGAAATAAAGAGGAATCCGTTTCTCTGAAAATAAGGAGAATCGTGAGTCTTGAAGGATCAGATCAGAAAGGAACAGGCATCTCTTCAATGGAGGTGTCTATTTGCATAGTACTCAGACTACAGACAAGATCCAGTAAAGAACAACACTAAATGTTCCAACACAGAGGACAACAAGGAGCCCAAATAGAATGACGAATTTTTTTCCGTTCATAGAAATAGATGACCCTCCTTTTGACTTTATTATTGCATAACTCCTAATGAAAGTTTATTATAAATTTTGCAAACAAGGAATTTATTGGTTTTCAGTTGTCGAAGTGCATGAAATATAAAGTTGATACATGGAGGATGCTGGATGAGTAATGTAGCTCTGTTGTTTCCTGGACAAGGTTCTCAGATGGTTGGGATGGGTAGAGACTTTTGGAATAACTTTGATGTGGCTAAGAAGTTATTTGAAGAAGCCAGTGATGCCATTTCTTTCGATTTGAGAAAGTTATGTTTTGAAGGTAGCATGGCTGATTTGACAATGACAATGAACGCTCAGCCTGCACTTTTGACTGTTAGTGTCATAGCATATCAGGTGTATATGCAAGAAATAGGGATGGAACCTGCTTATTTGGCTGGGCATAGTTTGGGAGAATATTCGGCTCTGGTATGCGCAGGTGTGCTCTCATTTCATGACGCCATTAAACTGGTAAGACAACGAGGTATCATTATGCACAATGCAGACCCGGATCAGAAAGGTACCATGGCCGCCATTTCAGGTATTCATTTAGATACACTTCAAAACATATGCGAACAAGTTTCCACGATCGAGCGTCCTGCTTGTGTGGCTTGTATGAACGCTGACCAGCAGTTTGTCATTTCGGGACATCGGCACTCTATACAAGAAATTATTAAAAGGACAGAAACCCTGGGAACGAAACATTCTTATATCAATGTAAGTGGTCCCTATCATTCTCCCATGATGCAAACCGCAGCAGAACAATTCAAAGTTGAATTGGATCAATATCAATATGCCCATGCAATAACCCCGATTATTTCCAATGTTACAGCAGCACCCTATGAGTCTGATCGATCTGTCGTTGAATATTTAAACATGCAGATGACGATGCCTGTAAGATGGTCAGAGTCTATGCTCTATCTGGTTGCAAATGGGGTTACTGAAGTTATAGAGTTGGGTTCTAAACATGTGTTAGTTAGTCTTATGAGTAAAATAACGAAGCGTATTATACCTTACTCGCTAAGTCAGACTTCCGATTTAATAATACTTACAAATACACAAGAAAGGAAAAATAAACGGTTAACGATTCGTAAAAAGTTGTTATCAGAACTAATAGTAACCGCACTCATTTCACGGAATTATAACCCAGATTCGATATCATATACCCAAACGGTTGCCCCCTTATTTCATCATTTACAACGGGTACAGGAACAAATACACAAGAATGGATACGAACTCAGCGAAGAAGAGATAAATGATGCTCTACAGGTATGTCATTCCATTATTATAGCAAAAAAAATTCCATTGGATGGAACCGCGTTGATTGATGCAATCTAGTACCCGATCTGTTCTTTTGCAAGATCTATTTTACAGCGAAAGGCTACCTTTTTATAAGGTAGTCTTTTTGTCCTTTAATGCATCTGAACTTGTTGAAGCTTCAGATGTTTTGTAATAAATATGTCAATAACTCACGAATCAATCTCTATTTTTTACCATATAGTAACAATAAATTGATTGATTTTACATATATTTCTATGGTAAAATTTTGCTTGAAAATATGTGTAAATAATTAGATAAGCATGTTAGAGATGATTCATTTGGAGGAGAGATATGTATACTAATCAGTTTCAAACACTAGTGGATGTTATCCGCGACAGAGGTAAAATAACGGACCGCGGTATTCGTTTTATTGATGCGGACAAACGTGAAACTTTTATATCTTATCATCAATTATTTACTGAGGCACAAGGGTATTTAGGTTATCTACAAGCCATCGGAATTAAACCTAAACAAGAGATTATTTTTCAGATTCAAGAAAACAAACGGTTTTTAGTCGCATTCTGGGCTTGTATACTCGGTGGAATGATCCCTATCCCTGTAAGTATTGGTGAAGATGAAGAACAAAACTTGAAAGTATGCCGTATTTGGAATTTGCTAAATAACCCTTTCATGATTGCATCTGAGAATGTGCTGGATAAAATGAAGAGATTTGTTTTGGAACATGACATGCTTGATTTCCATCATCAATTAGAAGTCAGAACGGATATGATCCAAGACACCATATATCATTATGAATCTATTAATAATATAGTTGAACCTCAGTCTGATGACTTGGCATTTATTCAATTCTCTTCTGGATCAACCGGTGATCCCAAAGGCGTAATGCTCACCCATCGAAACCTGATTTATAATACTTGTGCTGCTATTAATGGCACACAAATTAGCTCAAACGATAGTTTTCTCTCCTGGATGCCCCTTACCCATGATATGGGTTTGATTGGATTTCATCTCGTACCCCTCGTGGCAGGAATTCATCAGTACTTGCTCCCAACGGAATTATTTATTCGCAAACCGATTCTATGGATGAAAAAAGTAAATGAACACAAAGCAACCATACTGTCTTCTCCTAACTTTGGTTATAAATACTTCCTGAATTTCTTTCGCGAAGACAAAGCGGAGGGATGGGATCTGTCATCTGTCAGAGTCATTTATAATGGGGCGGAACCTATATTACCCGAAGTGTGTGATGAATTCCTAAATGTATTGTCAGCATATCACTTAAAGAAAACAGCCATGTTTACCGTATATGGATTAGCAGAGGCCTCTGTTGCTGTCTCCTTTCCCAAGGTAGATGAAGAATTTACTGCGGTGTACGTTCACCGGGATCATCTGAACTTGGGGGAGCGTGTCATCGAAGTCGAGAAACATGCTGAACATGTAGCATCATTTGTTGCCGTTGGCGAAGCAATTGATTATTGCCATGTTAGAATTTGCGATGAGGAAATGAACAGTGTTCCCGATTTGGTTATTGGAAAAATTCAAATCAAGGGGGATAACGTTACCCAAGGTTATTATAACAATTCACTAGCAACGGAGAAGTTATTAACGCACGACGGATGGGTGAATACAGGAGATCTGGGTTTCATCATGAACGGAAAACTGGTTGTAACAGGGCGGGAAAAAGACATTATCTTTATCAATGGTAAAAATGTATATCCCCATGACATTGAACGTGTCGCCATACAATTAGATGATATTGAACTCGGAAGAGTTGCTGCTTGTGGTGTGTATGATTCGAATAGTCAAAGTGAAGAAATTATTTTGTTTGTCGTGTACAAAAAAAAGATCGAACACTTCCTGCCTCTTGTTAAAGAAATCAAAAGACACCTATATAAACATGGGGGATGGAGTGTCAAAGAGGTACTGCCCATCAAAAAATTACCCAAAACAACAAGTGGGAAAATCCAGCGGTATCAGTTAGCCAAGCAGTATGAAGCAGGCAAATTCTCAACAGAATCTGCATTCATCCATGACTGGATCAAGAATGACAATGACAAGGCAAAAGAAAAGGTTGCTGTTTCGGTTCGAGTCATAGAACGTGAATTAACTTCACTATTTTCTGAAGTGCTGGTTGGGAAAAAGGTTGAACTTGAGGATAGCTATTTTGATATGGGTGCAACTTCATTACAGCTGGCCCAAATTGCTGAACGTATAGAACAAAAATACGGAGAAGAGCTTGCTGTTACGGACCTCTTTACCTATCCCTCGATAACTGAATTGGCAGCATATCTGGCTAGAGGCTACAGCGAGACCATGCAAGTCAACAAAAATCAAGAGGATCATACGCCATCCAAAGATATTGCTATTATCGGTATGTCTTTGAATCTCCCTGGTGCATCAAATGCAAGCGAGTTTTGGCGTGTTTTGGAAAATGGAACACATAACATTCGGGACTACCCGGAAAGTCGGATAAAAGACGCAGCGGATTATATACAATCCATGCGAAGTGAAATGAGCGAAATTCAATGGATCAAGGGTGGTTACTTGGATCAAATTGATCAATTCGACTATTCTTTCTTTGGCATAACCCCAAAAACTGCACAATTTATGGACCCGAATCAAAGGATGTTCTTGCAAACGGCATGGCATACGATTGAAGATGCCGGGTATGCAGGGGAAGGAATCAATGGAAGAAATGTGGGCGTGTACGTGGGATATTCCAAAGTTGGGTATGATTACGAACGGCTCGTGACGGCGAGTTACCCCGCAGAACTCAAAAATTATATCATTGGAAATTTACCATCTGTACTGGCGAGCAGAATTGCATATTTCTTGAATTTAAAAGGCCCGGCCTTAACGATTGATACCGCTTGTTCCTCCTCACTTGTTGCTGTTCACATGGCATGTAAAGGGTTGCTCGCTGGAGACTGTGAAATGGCAATCGCAGGAGGCATTCGAACGGCATTATTACCGATAAGTATCGGACTGGATATGGAATCTCCAGATGCATTGACGAGAACGTTTAGTGAAGATGCCAACGGCACGGGATTTGGCGAAGGTGTTGGGTCGGTCATGTTGAAGCCAATGCAGCAAGCGATTAAGGACGGGGATCATATCTATGGTGTGATTAAGGGAAGTGCGATTAATCAGGATGGCAAGACGGTAGGAATCACAGCACCTAACCCGGAGTCACAGACCAATGTGATCGAACAGGCTTGGAAGGAAGCCGGTATTTCTCCTGATACGCTTAACTTTATTGAAGCACATGGAACAGGGACAAAATTAGGTGATCCGGTTGAGTTCAATGCTTTGCGTAAAGCTTTTGAGAAATATACGGCTCGGAAACAATTTTGTGCAATCGGATCTGCCAAAGCTAACATTGGACATGGCTTTGAAGCGGCGGGGATCGCTGGATTAATTAAATCTATTCTTATGTTTCAACATAGAAAGATTCCACCATTGGTTCACTTTGACAAGCCTAATCCCCTGCTTAAGTTTGAAGCTTCACCTTTTTATGTGAATCAGGAATTAATGGCTTTTGGTGAAGTAGAGGGTCCATTAAGATGCGGGGTTAGTTCTTTTGGTTTCAGTGGTACCAATGCGCATGTGGTTCTCGAAGAATATGTTCCTTCCCCAACCGTAGATAAAAGAATGTCCCAAGAGCCTAATTTATTTGTTCTGTCTGCTGCCACGGAACGGGCGCTGGATGAATTGGTCAGAACGTATCATGAATATCTAACTGATCACACGGATGTTTCCATACAACAAATCTGTTATACAGCCAGTACGGGAAGGGCTAATCTGGATTATCGGCTTGCCATCGTAGTCACGAGTACACAAGAATTACATGAAAAATTGAAACGAATTGCAAGCGGAGAGGGTAAACTGCCAAATGTTTATTTTGGTTATGCCAAAAAAGACAAAACGCTTGTTAGCGATCATCTCTATGCTGGGGGAAAGGCAGAATCTTTAAATGAACTCGGTCAGTTATTTACACTGGGGGCAGTGATTGATTGGGAAAGGTTTTATGATCATGAAGTCATTCGGAAAATTCCATTGCCTCTATATCCATTTGAGCAGAAGCGGTGTTGGATTGAAGTCAAACATACGATACCAGCGGGACATAGGTCAGAGAGGAATGAGGTTCAAATGGAGATGAATACAAACGATATTGAATTAAAGATTAAAACAAGCATCAGTCGTGCATCTGGTTTGAAGTTGGAAGAGCTGGATCATCAAGCTCATTTTCTCCAAATGGGATTGGATTCCATCATTCTTGTGCAAATTCAAAAGGAGATCTCAGAGCTGTTCCGTTTGAATATCCCGATGGAAATGTTTTTTGAAACCCTTACAAATATTAATTCCTTAGTTAAATATGTGTCAGAGAATATAAAGCATAACGATATATCTGAAAATATAAACAATCAAACAGTTCAGGAGCATACTGAACAACGAAATCTGGCATCTGTGAACAATATAAACACGGCAAAATCATCAGGGAATGTGTCGGAACAAATTGTGATGTCTGCCATTCAGCTCATGGAATCCCAATTAAAAAGTTTGAATGTGCTGTTAGGCGAGCAAATGACTGCTGTTCAATCGCCTCTTTTGGAGATGAAACAGCATGAAACCAAACATCATGAAACCAAACCAACCAAAGAGATCCAACCCAATTCGGAATCGAAGGAAGCCAAACCTTTTATACCGTATCAATCGTTGAAAATTCATGAAGAGAGTGGATTCTCAGCGCTTCAGAACCAGTATGTTGAACAATTTATAGCCAAGTATACCGCAAAGACAAAAAGCTCCAAATATAAAACGAGCCAAACTCGTTATGCCCATGCGAATAATCGCAATGTGTCCGGATTCCGTTCGTATTGGAAGGAAATGGTGTATCCTATCATTTCAACTCGTGCAGAGGGATCTAAGATATGGGATATGGACGGGAACGAGTATTTGGATCTGACGATGGGATTTGGTGTGAATCTATTTGGCCATAATCCAGCATTTATTCAAAATGTAATAGCAGACAGCCTCCAGGAACAATTGCCTCCATTGGGCCCTATGTCAGACTTGGCAGGAGATGTCGCAGCTAAAATTTCCGAGCTAACGGGTGTAGAGCGTGTCGCATTTTATAATTCAGGAACAGAAGCTGTCATGGTTGTACTTCGTTTAGCGAGGGCAGCAACGGGGCGTTCCAAAGTTGTATTATTTTCAGGATCTTATCACGGTACACATGACGGCGTGTTGGGTATAGCGAATCCTGAGGATGCTTTATCGTCTGCGCTGCCTATGGCTCCTGGTATTGTAAATAGCGCTATGGAAGATTTGATTATTCTTAATTATAACCATCCACAATCCCTGGAAATGATTCAGAACCTGGGTGATGAATTGGCTGCTGTGCTTGTAGAGCCGGTGCAAAGTCGAAGACCTGATATGCAGCCAACACAATTCTTGCGGGAACTTAGAGAGATCACGAAACAGTTTGGTATTGCACTTATTTTCGATGAGGTCATCACTGGATTCAGAATCGGTCTGGGTGGAGCACAGGATTGGTTTGGGGTTCAAGCCGATTTGGTTACGTATGGGAAAGTGGTCGGTGGCGGGCTGCCTATTGGCATAGTCGCGGGTAAAGCTGAATTTATGAATCCGGTAGATGGTGGAACCTGGAACTTTGGTGATGATTCTTACCCTTCCGATGCAGATAAGAAAACGTTTGTCGGTGGAACCTTCTGTACACACCCTCTTACGATGAGAGTGACGTTAACGGTACTGCAGTATCTTCAATCCGAAGCAGGAACTTTATATAAGGAATTAAATGAAAAAACAGATTATCTTGTTAAAGAATTAAATGCGTTTTTCAAAACAGCGAATGTACCGATGCAAATGGTGAACTATGGATCTTTATTTCGATTTATATCATTTGGAGATATGGAATTATTCTTCTACCATTTAATTTATAAAGGTTTATATATTTGGGAAGGCCGTAACTGTTTTATATCGACTGTTCATTCCATGGGTGACATGGATACGATAATCAGAATCGTGAAAGAGACGATCCATGAACTACGCGAGTGGGGGTTTATCCCTGGTGAATCGCCTGTTTCGGAATATCCGCTCTCTTTAGAGCAAAAACAATTACTGTTAACTTCATTACATGGGGAAGATGCGAATGCTGCATTAAATCAGAGTGTTATTTTAAAAATGAAAGGTGGAATAAAGCCTTCCACACTGGATCAGGCCGTGAATCAGATCGCACAGCGTCATGAAGCCCTGAGAACAGTCATTCATGCCGATCGTGAAACACAACAAATCAGATCCGTAATGGAATTTCAATGTACATGGTTGGATTTCTCGGCATATGCAGGTGAGGATCAAGAACGGGAAATTTCAAATTGGTTATCTGCCGATGCAAATGAAGCCTTCGATTTACAGTCTGGGGAACCTCTATTTAGAATCACCTTGCTTAAAAAGGCAGCCGATCAATACCTTATGGTGCTGACATTTCATCATATTATTGTAGATGGCTGGTCGATTGCTGTATTCATTCAAGAGTTGGAACATACCTATTCTGCTCTGGTCCGAGGAGTTCCGATTCAATTACCTGAAGCCACTCCATTCCGTGAGTATTTAAGATGGCAACGCCTTGAACATGAAAAAGGCTCATTTACCGAAGGAGTCCAGTTCTGGAAAGAACATTTTTCCTTATCCTATCCCAACATTTCACTTCCAACGGTACAGTCCGATGATGTGCCCAGGGGATATTCTGGTGAAAGGTATTCCATCAAGTTGGATCATCAATTAACAGAGTCTTTGCGAACGTTAAGTATAAATAATAAGAGCAGTTTGTTTGTAACGATGTTTGCAGCGTTTCATTTATATTTGCATCAACTAACAGGGCAGTCTCACCTTGTCATCGGCGTGCCTACAGCGGGTCAGTCTCATATGGGAAAAAATGCGCTGATTGGCAACTGTGTCAACATTGTACCTGTTCATCATGCCTTGTTAACGAAGCAGTCCGTCGTAGAGCATGTTCTTCAGCTCAAGGAAACGCTGGCTCTTGTCATGAAGCATCAGCATGTCCCACTGACTCTCGTATCCGAACAGCTTGCTCATATGACTGCACCGGATACCCGGATTTTATTCAATATGGACAGAACGATTCATCATCTTCAATTTGAAAATATCAAGACTGAATTCATGTCGTATCCGATCAAACATATTTCTTACGATTTATTTCTTAATATTACGGATGTTAGCCATGAATTGTATCTGGATTTTGATTACAATACCGATCTCATTGGACCTGAGATGATGAAATTGTGGTCCGAAGGATTTAAGTGTTTACTGCAAAATATGGTGAGTCATCCAGAGGCTGAAATTTCGTCTTTGACGTTGTTCTCATCCGAGCAACAGGATCAATTACAAGAGATGTACAATCGATTTGTTACGGAGCGTCTTCCTCACGTTAATCATGCAGCCATATTCGAGCCTCCAGTCAATGTAGTGGAGAAAAAGCTGGCTTTGATCTGGGTAGACGTATTATCCCTCGATCAAGTGGGGAGACATGATCACTTTTTTGATCTCGGAGGAAACTCGCTCAAGGCGACTGTAATGCTATCCAAGGTACATGAGCAGTTTCAACATAAAATTTCAATCGTTCAATTCTTCCAAAACCAACGTCTGAAAGAGCTTGCCAGTCTGATTACAGGCGAGAGCGAGGAAACATTCATTCCAATCAAGGCATTGGACGTGAAGGAGTTCTATGAGACGTCAGCTGCACAACAGCGAATCTACTTTCTGGATCAATTTGAGCCTAATAGTGTGTTTCAGAACATGTGCGGCCATATCACGGTCACAGGAAATATCGATGAAGCTAAACTAATTTCGTCATTGGAACAAATCGTGCACCGTCACGAAGCTTTTCGCACCAGTTTCCATCTGATGGATGGAGAGCTTTACCAGCGTATTGCTCCAACGATTGATTTTGAAGTAAAACAATCTCAGGAAAGCTCTGCTTCATTCGAACAACATGTTAAGGCGTTTGCAAAACCATTTGATTGCTCCAAAGCGCCATTAATACGTGCCGAATTTATTCGTATAAACGATGATCATGCAGAGATTCTCATCGAGATGCATCATATTATATCGGACGGATATTCCGTTGGCATTCTTGCGAATGAACTGATCGATGTGTATGACGGAAGAAACATGCCGGAAATTGAGATTGAATACAAAGACTTTGCAGCTTGGCAGAAAGAATTTCTGGCGGGGGAGTCTTATAAGCAGCAAGAAAAATATTGGCTGGATCAATTCAAAGGAGAACTCCCGAACCTTAATCTGCCTAATGATTTTGTTCGGACACCTCATTTGACTTCGGCAGGTTCAAGATTGTCATTTGTGTTGGACGCACACTTGAAGCAGTCGCTGGAGAAGCTTGCGAAACAAACGGGAACTACGATGTTTATGGTGTTATTGGCAGCGTATAATGTGCTGCTTCATCAATATACGGATCAAGAAGACTTGATTGTAGGTACACCAACATCAGGAAGAAACCATCCGGATGTCGAGAATATGATAGGTGTCTTTATCCAGACGGTAGCGATTCGATCACAGCCGGTGGGGAATAAGTCATTTCGATCCTATCTCGAGGAAATAAAAAAACAATCCCTGGATGCATTGGATAACCAGGACTATCTTTTTGACAATCTTGTAGAGAAATTAAACACACATCGTGATACCACTGGGACAGCACTTTTTAATACGATGTATATCTTCTTAAATACCGCGTTGAATCAACGGCAAGAACAGGATTGCAGCTTTAAAGTTAGAGAATTAAATGTCGGTGTATCGTTGTATGATCTGATGTTCATCGTTGAGGATGATAACGAGTGTCTGGAAATGCACTTTAATTACAAGACGGAGCTGTTTGAACGGGATACCATCGACAAAATGAAAACACATCTGTTTAACATCCTCAGAGACATTGTGATCGAACCTGATATTGCCTTGTCCGATATTCAAATGCTGTCTGAACATGAGCAGAACGTTCTTTTATATGACTTTAATGATACCAACATAGAATATTCCCGGGATCAGGCCATCCAGGAATTATTCGAAGCACAGGTGGAACGGACACCCGATCAATTAGCCGTCGCTTTTGGAGATGAGCAATGGACGTATCATCAATTGAATGAACGGGCGAATCAGTTGGCATATACGCTTAGAGCTGAGGGAGTGCAGCAGGATCAATTTGTAGGTATTCTGACAGATCGTTCGATTGATATGATCGTTGGCATCTTTGGCATTCTAAAAGCAGGCGGGGCGTATGTACCGATTGATCCGGATTCTCCTGAAGAGCGTATCCGCTATATCCTGCATGATTCGGGGGCAACGTTGTTAGTCACGCAAAAGCATTTGAAGCAGTTGGTATCGTTTAATGGAAAAATGATTGATTTGGACGATGAAGAAACCTATGCAGCTAATCTGTCGAATCTGGAACCGGCAGGGAATTCAGAGCAGTTGGCTTATGTGATCTATACTTCAGGCACAACAGGCATGCCAAAAGGTGTGATGATCGAACATCGTCAGGTTCATCATTTGGTTAAAGCGTTGTACATTCAAGTTATAGATGATCAGCATAGCGGTTTGCATGTCGCTTTACTTGCGCCTTACTATTTCGATGCATCTGTGAAGCAGATTTTTGGTGCACTGCTGTCAGGACATGCCTTGTACATTGTAGACAAGGACACGGTACTGGATGGACAAGATTTGATGAATTATTATCAGCACCACCAAATTGATTTGACGGACGGAACACCTGCACACCTGAAATTGCTTTCGAAGGCAAAAAACGTTCAAGGCATATCGCTAAAATATATGCTCATTGGCGGTGAAGCTCTTTCTCAGCAAAGTGTAAATGATATCACATCATTATTTGCTCACAATCATATAACGCCTCCAACCATAATTAATGTGTACGGTCCAACAGAATGTTGTGTGGATGTTGCGACATACCGTGTACTTCCAGAACACCTGGATACAGCGAATCAACGAGCTCACCTACCGATTGGTCGAACATTAGGAAATAATCGCCTGTATGTATTGAACAAACATGGCAAAGTTCAGCATGTAGGCGTCGTAGGGGAATTATGTATCTCTGGCGATGGGGTTGGTAGAGGATACTTGAATTTACCTGAGCTGACAGCAGAAAAATTTGTACGCGATCCGTATGTCCAGGGAGCGACAATGTATAAAACGGGAGATTTGGTGAAATGGCTTCCCGATGGCCATATCGAGTATTTGGGAAGAATGGATCACCAGATTAAAATTCGCGGATACCGGATCGAAGTAGGGGAAGTCGAAGCAGCACTGTTAAATATAGAGTGTGTGAAAGAAGTTATCGTTATGTCACATGAGGATGATCACGGGGACAAATCGTTATGTGCATACTTTACAGCGGATTCCACGCTGACGGTGGGAGAGTTAAAACAAAGCCTCTCTAAGGTGTTGCCGAATTACATGGTTCCAGCCTACTTTATACAATTGGATCACATGCCTCTGACATCGAACGGGAAAATCGATCGCAAATCGCTTCCGAGTCCAGAAGAAAACATACAAACGGGAAGTGAATATATAGAACCCCAAACTGGGGTGGAAAAACAGTTGCTGCCTATTTGGCAGGATGTGCTTGCCGTGAAAAAAATCAGTGTAAAAGATCATTTTTTTGATGTAGGAGGCAACTCTTTACGTGCGACCAAACTGGCCGCCAAAATCAATCAAAAGCTGAATATCCGCATATCGGTAAAAAACGTCTTTGAATGGCAGACCATTGAACAGATGGCTCAATCTATTGAACAAATGGAACAGGATGTATTAGTGTCCATTCCTCAAGTAGAGGAAAAAGAATATTATCCTATTTCTTCGGCGCAAATGAGAATGTACATTATGAGCATCAAAGCCGGCAAGGAACTCATGTACAACATGTCAGGTATGTTTATGTTGGAAGGATCGCTTGATCGGATCAGATTGGAAGAAGCATTCCAACAATTGATTCATCGTCATGAATCGCTTCGGACCGCATTCAAAGTCATACACGGAGAACCGAAACAGATCGTATATTCTGAAGTGAATTTTGGGATTGAATCGATCAAGTCAACGGAAGAAGAGATCGAAGACCAGATTGAACAATTTGTTCGATCATTTGATCTCGGGCAAGCACCTCTTATGAGAGTGAGGCTGATTGAGCTTCAGCAGGAGCGTCATGTATTGCTGGTAGATCTCCACCATATCATTGCAGACGGACTATCTGTACAGCTTCTAATGACTGAACTTAGCCAGTTCTATAAGGGAGAGGAGCTATCTCCTCTTCGAATTCAATATAAGGACTATGCTGAATGGCAGCAAATGCAACTTCATAGTGAGCGGATGAAAAAGCAGGAGAAGTATTGGCTTACTGTGTTTGGTGAGAGTATCCCGCTATTGGATCTGCCAACAGACTATGAAAGACCTGAAACGCTAAGCTATGCGGGAGATGTATTGGACATTGTTGTGCAGGAAGACCTCCTTCCAGGCTTGAGAAAAATGGAAGCTTTGACAGGAACAACGCTATACATGATTCTATTAGCCGCCTATACCATTCTGTTGTCTAAATACAGCGGACAAGAAGATATCATCGTGGGCACGCCGATTGCAGGCAGGACACATGCTGAGCTGGAGCCGGTCATGGGGATGTTCGTAAACACACTGGCTATTCGAAATTATCCTGCAGGGGATAAAACTTTTACGGAGTATCTGCTGGAAGTCAAAGAAAATATGTTGAACGCATATGAGAATCAGGATTATCCGTTTGAAGAATTGATTGAGAAAGTAAATGTAACCAAAGATGCTCGGAGGAATCCGTTGTTTGACACCATGTTTGTATTGCAGAATACAGATGCTTCAGAGATTCAGATGGATGGAGTAACCTGTAAGCCTTATGCTCCTAATACGAGAGTATCCAAATTCGATTTAACGCTGTATGTTACCGAATTGCAACACAAGTTAGAAGTGGCCTTTGAATACAGTACGATTTTATTTGAGAAAACAACGATTGAAGCGATGTCACAAAATCTGTTGGTCATATTAACAACCATTGCCAACGACCCTCATATTGAAATCAACAAGATTCAATTGGTTGAAGAATTAATAGATGGGGATACGCTGGCTGATCTAATTGAAGTAGATTTCTAAAATAACTAAAAATATAAATGTGATCGGGGTGCCGTATGTCTATTTTTAAGAAACAGGAATCGTATTGGGCAAGCCGATTTGAAGATGATGATCATCTTGTTCATTTGCCTTATTGCAAGACAACCTCCAAACACCCAGACGATACGCAGCACCAGAATGCTATATATAAGTCTTTGTCAGCCGATGTTTCACATAAAATCAAGTCCATGTCGCGAAATGCTCCTATGGCGATATATACGATCTTATTAACGGGAGTTCAGTGTCTGTTATATAAATACACGAATGAAACCAAGATGATTATTGGCATACCAACGATGGAAGAAAAGAACAATGATCTATCGCTCTCGAATAAGGTTCTTGTCTTAAAAAATAATATCAATCATGCGATGACATTCAAATCCTTATTTAATCAAGTGAAGTCCAGTTTAACCGAAGCTATTCAGCATCAACGAATCCCTTTCAGAAAAATGGTTGAACGTTTAAATGTTCAGTATGATTCGAACCATGTACCTCTGATTCATACCTTGGTTTCGTTGAATGAAATTCATCCTGCCCTTGATGAAAATAACGTAAAAGCGGCGACAATGTTCCACTTTGATCTGGAGAACGACTCCATTCAGTTAAGATTAGTTTATGATGATGATCGTTATGATCGAGAGTATATGGTTCAAGTTGTAGAACATCTTGACCAATTGTTATCCGTTGTGCTGTACCAACCTGATCTGGAGTTAAGTCAAGTTGATATGTTATCAGAGTTTCATCGAAACAAGCTGTTATATGACTTTAACGATACAAGGGTGGGGTATCCACAGAACAAGACGATGCATCAATTATTTGAAGAACAGGTGGAACGAACACCGGACCATCCGGCAGTCGTATTTGAGAATAGACAGTTAACGTACAGAGAGTTAAATCAAAAATCCAACCAATTGGCCCGATTGCTTCAAGCTAAGGGGGTGCAGGCGGGTCAGTTCGTTGGCATTATGGCAGAGCGCTCACTTGAGATGATCATAGGTTTATTCGGTATTCTAAAAGCTGGCGGGGCATATGTCCCAATCGATCCGGAATATCCGCCAGATCGTATTCATTATATCCTTGAGGATTCAAAAGTGGCTTGGTTGCTGCATCAAAGTCATATACAGAAACCTGAACATTATGCAGGGACATTTGTTATTCTGGATTCTGAAATAAATCACCATGATCATCATTTAAGTTTGGAAGATGGAGCGATCTCCAGTGATTTGGCATACATGATCTACACGTCTGGAACAACAGGTCATCCCAAAGGCGTAATGATTGAACATGCCAGCATTGTGAATTCCCTGCAATGGAAATCGGATTTTTATCATTTTACCGGAGATGATCGGGTATTAATGCTGAATCCTTTCGTTTTTGATTCATTTATTACTCATTTCTTTGGTCCGATGATATCTGGCTCGACAGTGTACTTGTTAAACCAGCAACAGTGTAAAGATGCTGTAGCCATCAATACGATGATCAAAAAACAGGAGATCACGCACATTCAAAGTCCACCCAGTTTCTTGATGACACTGTTGGAACAAGTAAGCGCGGAAGATTGGGCATCCATGAAAAATGTGGTGGCTGCGGGAGAGAAGATTGTTCCTGCCTTAATACACAAATTACAGCGCATCAATCCACTGATTGAAGTGTGTAATGAATACGGTCCAACCGAAAATAGTGTTGTATCCACAGTTCTGTCGATCAAGTCGGCAGATCAAAATATCTCAATCGGGAAGCCTATTGCGAACAATAGAGTCTACATTTTAGGAGAACGGAATGAATTGCAGCCTATTGGAGTTCAGGGAGAATTATGTGTAGCCGGAGCAGGGCTATCCAGAGGTTACTTGAACCGTCCAGATCTGACGGCGGAGAAATTCGTGGATGATCCATTTGTTTCGGGAGCGAAAATGTACAAGACAGGTGACTTCGCAAGATGGCTGCCCGATGGGAACATAGAGTATATAGGAAGGGGAGATCATCAAGAGAAAATTCGTGGACACCGGATTGAACTGGGTGAAGTGGAGACGGCTCTTCTAAATAGTACCCAGATAAAAGAGGCCATCGTCATAGCCAGAGAAGATGAAACGGGAACGAAACAATTATGTGCGTACCTGGTAGGAGAGGATGCAATCACGATTGGGGAACTGCGGGGGGCGCTGTCCCAGCAGCTGCCAAACTACATGATTCCGTCCTATTTTGTACAGCTGGATCAGATGCCGCTCACGTCTAACGGGAAAATCGATCGCAAAGCTTTGCCTGCTCCCAAAGAACATATGTTGAAGGGCATGGAGTACGAAGCACCCCGAACGATGGTGGAACAACAACTTGTATCGATCTGGGAAGAGGTACTTGGGGTAGAGAACATTGGGATTTTGGATAATTTCTTCGAGCTTGGAGGAGATTCGATTAAATCCATTCAAGTTTCTTCGAGGTTATATCAAACAGGTTACCAGGTGCAGATGGATCATCTGTTTAAAAATCCAACCATAGCAAGATTGATTCCCTATGTTCAACCCATAAGTACCCTGTCAGAACAGGGAATCATCACTGGAAAAGTGATGCTGACTCCAATTCAACATTGGTTTTTTGAGCAATACAAGGTGGACGCCCATCATTATAATCAGTCCGTGATGTTGTATCGGAAAGAAGGTTTTCATGAAGCCACACTTCGCCATGTATTCGATAAACTGAGTGAGCATCATGATGCACTTCGTATGGTATATCGCCATACGGAGCGGGGGTATGAAGCGTGGAATGAAGGGCAGGAAAAGGAATCCTTATATACACTTGAAGTGATGGACTTTAAGTCATTAGCAGATCCGTCTCAAGAAATCGAGAAGAAGGCAAATGAAATGCAAAGCACGTTTAACGTGGAACGTGGACCCTTGATGAAGCTGGGCGTATTTCAATGTGCAGACGGAGATCATTTACTAATCGTTATTCATCATCTAGTCATCGACGGAGTTTCATGGCGAATTTTGATCGAAGACCTATCGAGGGGTTATGAACAATTAAGTGATGGCGAACCCATTCAACTACCGCAAAAAACGTCTTCCTTTCAATTATGGGCAGAACAGCTCCAGTTGTATGCGAACAGTGATGCGATAACGCAAGAGATTGCATATTGGAATGAGATTGAAAAAGCAACCTATAAGCCGTTACCTACAGATTTTAAAGCGGATCATGCACTGGAAAAAGACAGCGAAGAAATCACGATGGAATGGTCAGCGGCAGAAACGGAGCAATTATTAAAACAAGCGAATCGTGCTTATAAAACGGAGATTAGCGATTTGCTGCTCAATGCACTAGGCATGTCTATTCACCAATGGACAGGCATGGATAAAGTGCTGGTCAATCTGGAGGGACATGGAAGAGAACAAATTTTACCGGATCTCGATATTACACGAACGATCGGATGGTTTACAAGCCAGTATCCGGTTGTACTTGATATGGAAACAAGTTCAAATATGTCTCTTTTCATCAAAACAAACAAAGAAATGATTCGTCAAATCCCTAAAAAAGGGATTGGTTATGGTATTTTACGATATTTAAGTGCACATCAGCAAGAAACGCCCTTTACCTCGAATCCTGAAATTAGTTTTAACTATTTGGGACAATTTGATCAGGATCTTCAGAATAGTGGGATGCAGATCTCTCCCTATCCAGGCGGAGCAACAGCAAGCGACAATCACAGAAGAAATGTTCTTATCGATATGAATGCCTTAATTGTGGAAGGCAAATTGACGTTGTCACTTCGGTATAGTCGTACCCAATATCAAAAAGAAACGATGGAGCGAGTGGTAACATATTTTCGAGATCATCTGCAAGAAATAGTGATGCATTGTGTGACAAAAGAGAAGCCGGAATGTACACCAAGTGATCTAACGTTAAAAGGAATTACGATTGAAGAATTAGAAGGATTTGTTCAAGAATCGGAACACATTGGTGAAATCGAAGATATATATGCTTTGTCACCGATGCAAAATGGGATGTTCTTTCATCATTTGCTTCATTCAAAATCGGAAGCGTATTTCCTTCAAACCACGCTGGATCTTCATGGTCCGTTAGACGTGGAAGCTTTTACGAAGAGTCTGGATCAGTTGATGCAGCGAAATTCGATTCTCAGAACAAATTTTCATAGCAAATGGAAGAATGGACCTCTGCAAGTGGTATACCGTCATAAACGGAATGGGCTAATATACGAAGATTTGCGTGAGATGAACGAAAAAGATCGTGAAGCATACGTGGCAGAATATACAAGAGCAGATAAAATGAAAGGTTTCGACCTGTCTCAGGATGTGTTAATGCGTATTTCGATCTTGCGAACGGATGACCAAACCTATCGTTTCATTTGGAATTATCATCATATTTTGATGGATGGCTGGTGCCTGTCTCTTGTAATCCAGGAGTTGTTTGATGGATACTTTGCTATTCAGGAACAACGAAAACTGGAGGCAAAGAGTACGATTCCATACAAACACTATATTGAATGGCTGGACAACCAAGATCATGAAGAATCCCTGAAATACTGGAGTGACTATTTGCAAGGTTATGATGAGCAGACGACTTTGCCAAAAGAACATGCAATTACGAAGAGTGATGAATATCATTCAGAGCATATGATTTGTACACTTAGTCGGGAATTAACCGGACAAATCGCACAAGTCGCCAGTCAGAATCAGGTGACGCTGAATACGTTCATGCAGACAGCCTGGGGAATGTTGCTACAGATATATAACGGCAGTGAGGATGTTGTATTCGGAAGCGTGGTGTCGGGCAGACCTGCGGCGATTGTCGGAGTTGAGCGAATCATTGGTTTATTCATCAATACCATTCCTGTACGCGTTCAGACTAAAGGTAACGAGACATTTGCAGCGGTTATGAAACGGAATCAGGAACAAGCTGTGGCTTCGCATCCACATGACACGTATCCGTTATACGAGATTCAAGCGGAAACATCGCAAAAGCAAAATTTGATTGATCATATCCTGATATTCGAGAATTATCCTGTACAGGGCATTATGGAACAGTTTGGGGATCAGGAGGAGACAGCTCTTCGGATTACGAATGTAGAAGCAGATGAACAAACGAATTATGACTTTAACCTGATTATTAAACCAGGCCAATCCATGAAATGCATGTTCTATTACAATGCTAACGTCTATGATCGGGCAAGCGTAGAACGCATTCAAGGTCATTTGATTCAGATGTTGAAGCAAGTGGTCAACAATCCGAATATTCCGATCCATGACATTGACTTGACGACAACACAGGAGAAAACACAAATTTTGGAACAGTTTAATGATTCTATGGCTGAATATCCAATGGACAAGACAATTCATGGACTGTTTGAGGAACAGGCGGCAAGGACTCCTGCACACGTTGCGGTTGTATTTGAGGATCAACATTTGAACTATCAAGGGCTGAACGAGAAAGCCAACCAATTGGCAAGAACGCTGAAGGCTAAAGGCATTCAAAATGATCAGTTAGTCGGGATCATCGCTGATCGTTCGCTAGACATGGTTGTAGGAATCCTTGCGATTTTGAAAGCGGGTGGTGCATACGTGCCGATTGATCCCGAATATCCAGAGGATCGTGTAAACTACATGCTTGAGGATTCGGGTGTACATGTATTATTGCTGCAAAGTCATTTGCAAGAACGCATCTCTTTTGCAGGAAAGGTCGTTTGCCTGGATCTATCTGAGTCCTATCATGAAGATCATTCCAACTTGGGAGTGACTGCTGCACCAACAGGCCTGGCATATGTAATTTATACCTCAGGAACAACAGGTAAACCAAAAGGGACATGTATTGAACATAAAAATGTGGTGCGATTGTTGTTCAATAGTAAAAATTTGTTTGATTTTAATGCATCAGATACATGGACATTATTCCATTCTTTTTGTTTTGATTTTTCGGTATGGGAAATGTATGGGGCATTGCTCTATGGCGGAAAACTGGTTATCGTACCTCAAATGACGGCAAAAAGTCCGGAACAATTTCTACAATTGTTAAAAGACGAGCAAGTGACGATATTGAATCAAACGCCAACGTATTTCTATCATCTTCTTCAGGAAGAACTGGCAGGTCATGCAGCAGATCTGAAATTAAGAAAAGTGATTTTTGGAGGAGAAGCCCTCAATCCCGTGTTATTGAAGGGATGGAAGCTGAAATATCCATTTATCCAGTTAATTAATATGTATGGGATAACCGAAACAACGGTTCATGTAACTTATAAGGAAATAACCGACATTGAAATACATGCTGGAAAGAGCAATATTGGAAAACCAATCCCGACGTTGCAGACCTATATTCTGGATAAACATCAACGCATTCAACCGATCGGTGTTCAGGGAGAATTAGTTGTAGCAGGTGAGGGCCTTGCCAGAGGTTATCTGAACCGGCCTGATTTAACCGCAGAGAAATTTGTTGATCACCCCTGGATTACAGAAGGGAAAATGTATCGCACAGGAGATGCCGCAAGATGGTTGCCGGATGGAAATATTGAATATCTGGGACGAATCGATCATCAAGTGAAAATTCGCGGTTACCGAATTGAGCTTGGCGAAGTGGAAACTGCACTTTTGCAAATAGACTCCATTCAGGAAGCAGTCGTTATTGCCCGTGAGCATGAGGATGGTTCGAAGCAGTTGTGTGCGTATTGGAAAGGCCACAGCTCACTGACAGCGAAGAAAATCAGAATGGCATTATCTCATGAAATTCCGGATTATATGATCCCGTCTTATTTTGTTCAATTAGAGCATATACCGTTAACTTCCAATGGAAAGGTTGACCGAAAGGCATTGCCATCTCCACAAGAACATATGCAAAAAGGGACCGAGTATATGGCGCCGCAGAACGCTGTAGAACAAGCGATCGTCTCTGCCTGGGAAGCTGTGCTTGGTGTTCAAAAGATTAGCACATTAGATCATTTCTTTGAACTCGGGGGCGATTCGATTAAATGTATTCAAGTTTCCTCACGACTGCTTCAAGCAGGGTATAAAGTGGAAATGAAGCATTTCTTCACCTATCCAACAGTAGCAGAGTTGAGTGAACACGTTACATCTGTGAGTACTATTTCTGACCAAGGGGAAGTTAGGGGACAAGTGATGCTGACACCTGTTCAGCGCTGGTTCTTTGATCAAAATATGGTGGACGCACATCATTACAATCAGGAAATGATGTTCTTTCGTGAAAAAGGGTTTGATGTCCGCTTTATTCACAGCATCATGGATAAGATCGTTAAACAGCATGATGCTCTCCGCATCCTTTATCGTCAAGCGCCTGAAGGTGGATATGAAGCGTGGAATCGAGGGGCAGACGAAGATGGATTATACAGCCTTGAAATCGTTGACCTCAAAACAGAAGCAGATCCTGCATCGTTCATTGAAAATAAAGCAAAAGAAATTCAGAGTGGTATGGATCTGTCTCACGGGCCTTTGATCAAACTTGGGTTGTTCCAATGTGCTGAAGGGGATCACCTGCTTATTGCCATCCATCATTTGTTGGTAGACGGGGTTTCATGGCGTATTTTATATGAAGATATTCAGACAGGACATGATCAGTTCTTGAGAGGCCAAGAAATCCAGCTTCCTCAAAAAACGACCTCGTTTAAACAATGGGCAGAACAATTGTCTACGTTTGCAGACAGTGCGGCGATGAAGCAAGAGAATCCATACTGGAGTCGTGTGGAGCAGGCCCAGCTAAGCCCGCTGCCTAAAGATATGGATTGTGATGAGACGATTGGCAAAGATAGTGAAACGATCACCATTCATTGGACAGCAGCGGAAACGGAGCAATTATTAAAACAGACACATCATGCGTACCATACGGAAATTAATGATATATTGCTAACGGCATTGGGAATGGCAGTTCATGATTGGACAGGCATGGGAGAAATTCTTGTAAATCTGGAAGGGCACGGTAGAGAAGACATCCTGCCAGAGCTGGACATTACGCGTACAGTGGGATGGTTTACGAGCATGTACCCCGTTATGATTACGATGGAGTCCGGGGCTGACTTATCAAGGAGGATTAAGACCGTCAAGGAAAGACTGCGTCAGATCCCAACTAAAGGCATTGGTTACGGGATTTCAAGGTATTTGTCACATGGAAATGAAGGATTCAAGTTAGAGAAAAATCCCGAAATTAGTTTCAACTATATGGGACAGGTGAATCAGGATTCGGGCCAAGATGGCATTAAATTCTCGCATTATTCCAGCGGACCATCCATAAGTGAAAACAACAAGAGACCTTTTGTACTTAATATGAATGGCATTGTTACAGAGGGTCGGTTGTCGCTGTCCATTAACTATAGTCAAAAACAATATCGCCGGGAAACGATGGAGCAATTGGCTTGTCTCTATAAGGAAGGTCTTAATAGAGTCGTTGAACATTGTGTAACGAAGGAACAAACCGAGCTTACGCCAAGTGATATTTCATGCAAGTCATTAACCATTGATCAATTGGATCAAATCGTGGAACAAACTGGGCACATCGGTCGAATCGAAAATGTGTACCCACTTACACCATTACAGAAGGAAATGTTGTACGAAAGTGAACGGAATCCAATTTCGGGCGCTTACTTTGTACAAATCATGTTTGATATGCGTGGTGATTTCGATGTTGCCTCTTTTGCGCAAAGTTTGGATCAATTAATGCAAAGGCATGCGATATTAAGAACTAATTTTTACAGTGATTTCGTGGACATCCCTCTTCAAATTGTGTATCAAGAGAAGGAATTTGAATTTATCTATGAAGATGTAGCTGGCAAAAGTGAGCTGCAAGGTAAAACGTATGTTGACGAGTATATTGAGCAGGACAAGGCAAGAGGATTTGACCTACAACGAGATTCGCTAATACGCATGTCTGTTTTACGAACAAAGCCTGAGGAATACCGCGTTATATGGAGTTTTCACCATATTTTGATGGACGGCTGGTGTATGTCTCTTGTAAGCAAAGAGATATTTGAAAATTATTTTGCGATTCGGGAAAATAGAAAGCCTCAAGTGACTCTATTAACACCGTATAGTCAATTCATTGAATGGCTGGAACAGCAAGATCATCAAGGTGCAATAACCTATTGGAGTCATTACCTGGAAGGTTATGAAGGGCAAACGAAATTGCCTGGAGAAAAAATCAAACCGAAACATGAAAGACAGGATTCCAGAACGCTAAACTGTTATTTGGATGATGTACTAATCGAGCAAATGAAACAGATTGCGGAACAGCAGCATGTAACGCTCCATACGTTAGTTCAGACTGCTTGGGGTGTATTGTTGCAGCAATACAATGAAAGCAATGATGTTGTATTCGGAAGTGTTGTATCGGGCAGACCGCCTGTTATTCCTGGGATCGAAAGTATGATTGGATTATTTATTAATGCGATTCCTGTTCGTATCCAGGCTCAGGCCGATGAGTCATTTATATCTTTAATGAAAAGGAATCAGGCACAAGCTGTGGAGTCACATGCATATGACACGTATTCGTTATATGATATTCAAAATCTGACCAAGCAAAAACAATCTCTGATTAACCATGTTGTTGTATATCAGAACTTCCCGGTAGAGCATCGAATGGAGAGTTTGGGCCAAAAAGGCGAAATACCGCTTGAAATTATGAATGTTGGGGGTACAGAACACAATAGTTTTGATTTTACTTTGATCGTCAAGCCCCATGAGAACATGAAGATCATATTGATGTATAATGCCAATGTGTATGACCTATCTACCGTTGAACAGATTCAAAAACACTTTATTTCCATGATTCAACAGGTGGTAAGTAACCCGGAAGTTAAAATAAACGAACTTGCGTTGAGTACGTCGAACATTTATTAATGGAAAAATAATGGGCCTCTCCAAAAGTGAGTTTCCTCCTCACTCAAAGCGCTAACGAATCTGACGCGTCTTAAGAGGTAGATCGATGTGAACGGCAAACTTTAACGAATCTCAGTAACGTTATTTCATCATATCGGGGTGTCAGAACCTAAAAAACGACCCAATCGACGAAATAACGTCTCTGTGATTCGTTACACCACAGACTTGTGCAAATCAGAGCGAATAGCGTGTGCCAGGTTCATTAGAATAAAATAACTTTAATAAGGGATGTCCTCAGTCATGCTCATGACTTATGGCATCCCCTTTTTATGCTCCATTAATGATGCAAGGAACTGCCTGAAGCTGAGGGTGGTTATGATTGATTGGAATGGATTTCCGTATACATTTTGATCGACCTTTTAACAATTCCTCCCTTGTGACCGATATATAATAAGTACATCTATGTAATCAGAAAGTGAAAGGAGTGCAGAACATGGATATTGCAGCATTATCAATGGCGATGAGCCAAGCTTCAGTAGTGCAGTCGGCAAGCTTGCAAGTGATGTCGATTACAAAAGACATGGCACAGCAGCAAGGCCAGCAGATGGCGGAAATGTTGAAGTCAATGCCTGCTCCTCATCCCAATCTGGGTGGAAGTCTCGATCTTTCGGTTTAGTTGAAATTACAGCATGTGTCCTCATGTAACACCCATTGCAGCAAGCAAAACCCAAACAGCTCCAATTCGAATGAATTGAAGCCGTTTGGGTTGTTTTTTTTCTAAATACTCATTCCCGAAATTACGATCCTTTTATTTCGATCTTCTCAGCGAAACTTTGACAAACTTGGCAATCTGCCTTCAAAGGGCAGTGTGTCCTTCAATGTCCATAACTCATCGTAACTGGAAATCTGAAGATCGGCTTTGGACAAGTCCTGATTGCCTGATCCCGGATTACGATATCCGATGCAGCGCATGCCTGCACTTTTGGCGGCCTGAACACCATTGCGCGAGTCCTCGATCACCAGACAATTCGAAGGGGATGCACCAATCATCTCAGCGGTGGTCAGGAAAATATCTGGTGCTGGCTTGCCGTTTGTAACTTCCTCACCTGTCATTCGCACCTCAAAGTATTGTCCAAGTCCGGTTTTGTCCATGATCAGATCAATCAGTGCACGTGGAGAGGAAGAAGCAACGGCTATGGGTACGTGTTGCTCATGCAGCCAGCTTAACCAGCGTTCCACGGAAGGCATTGCTGTGAGATTCGGATGGGCAAGCATCGTTTGCATCACATTATGCTGATGATAAGCAAATATTTCTTCCAGCGTAGCTGTCAGCTGATGTTTGTCCAATACTTGCTGCCACATGGATTCCAGCGTAACGCCAACATAGGTATGATGTTCTTCATCAGTCACCCTTGCTCCAAAATGGGTAAAAGAGCTGCGCTCAATCTCGAAATAAATCGGTTCGCTGTCAATCAGTACACCATCCATGTCAAAAATGACTGCTTGAATGCTGTCATCATCGGCCGCTTCCAGTCCGCCAAACTCTTGGTTTGCTACCATGTTGTATTCCTCCTCCAGGATTGTGTATACATATATCTCTAATGTAATCCATTCATGGTTAACCTTCCACTTTAGAAACTGGAACCGCTGGATTGCAGCACAACTTTAATGGCATGTGAAGAGGCTTGAAGTGTGCGTCCCTGAATATCACAGCCAAGTGTACGGAATGCCTCTTCGTAATCCTCCAACGGGAAGGAGTGGGTGATGATTTTTTTTGCCGGAATAATCCCTTGTTCAATCATATAATGTGCGGTAGCAAATGTCCCCAGAGAATCGATGGAACCAATAATTTTTAGACTGCGGTCCACAACTTCCTTGGGATTGAAGGATGTGTTTCCATCTCTCAGACCAACCAGCATCAGATAACCGCCACTGGCGAGCTGGGAAAGCACTTGTGTGCCCACAACACCTGTTGTATCCACGATCATATCGACCTGATGGGTTGCGGGTGACAGCGATTCTATTGCACTTTCGAAGGATGAATGAACTTCCCAACGATCGGGTGCAATGGAACCGGCAATGGCTAAGCGTTCTTCGGAGATGTCGACCAGACAGCCGGTAACACCTTTGGAGGCGAGCGCATAGCTGTACAGAATGCCAATCGGGCCTGCGCCAAGGATGATTGTTCTGAAATTCGGCAGTAGATGGATCTGATTAATCCCCGTCAGCATACAGCTGAGCGGTTCCGTCAAAGTTGCTTCTTCATAGCTCACATGGTCCTTCAATTTGTACAAAAAACGATCCTCGGTCACATAATAATCTGTAAATGTTCCGTCAGCACTCACACCTGTCTCGGTAACAGACTTGTGTGTGCAATGATTTTGTCTGCCTGTTCTGCACATGTCACATTGTCCGCAATAGTAGGTAGGGTCGATCACAACACGGTCGCCCGGTTGTAATGTCGTTACCGCAGAGCCAACATCAATGACTTCTCCGGCAGACTCATGACCGAGAATGACAGAAGGAACTGCATGATATTTGCCGCTGACAATACCGAGATCGGTACCACATACTCCGGTTGCCCGAATACGAACCAACACCTGATTATCTCTTGTAATTTCCGGGACAGGCCGTTCCTCAAGCGCCACATCCCAAGCCGATTTGTATACCAATGCAAGCATGATATGACCTCCTTATAATTATATAAAAATATAAATATAGCGATTCATCTTAAAACTGTTTCTGACAAGATACAAAGTAGTGAAGGGACGAAATCGATTCTGGAGAAGCGGGAGCGTTCGCCTCAAAGCTTTCTGAAAGAAAGCTGCTTCGGAAGCATACGCTATCAACGGATTTTTCCCTTGGGAAAAGGGGAATCAAAAAATCCGGGGATAACAGCGATCGAAAGGTTGTTCTGTTTGCGTAGTGTTCGAGTGTAATATGAATTACTCTCTAATGAACGCTGGCAAGCACTGAATCCAGCCGCTCCACAATCTCAACCAGTTCGTCTTCGGTTGTGGTAAGGGAAGGCCGGACTTTAACAACGTTACCGAAGCCATATCTTGAACTTCTCAAGATCAGATGCTCAACTGTAAAAGCACGGTCAACAATGGCATTGGTTTTTAGTGTATCCGGTTCATTACCGTCACCTACGATCTCCAACCCCCACATTAACCCGACGCCACGAACTTCCCCGATACTTGGGTATTTCGTAGCCAATTCATGCAGCAATTCACCCAGAATTTCACCTTTGCGTGTCACGGCATCCAGAAATCCGGGTTCAGATACCACCTCCAGGGTGGATTTGGCAGCGGTTACGGAGATCAGATTGCTTCCAGAGGTGAAGGAGTGTTCGTGCTTTTCGAGCACATTTAAACGGGATTGCATTAATACAGCAGCAACAGGTACGCCGATTCCGCCAAGACCTTTTGCAAGGGTAATCATATCAGGCTGGATATCAAACAGTTCACTGGCAAACATGGTTCCAGTACGACCAATGCCGGTCTGTACTTCGTCAGCAATGAGAATAATATTGTACTCATCACACAGTTTACGCAGACGTTTGAAATATCCGGCAGGAGGGATGATATTGCCGCCATTGCCAAGAATGGGTTCGATAATCATGCAGGCGACTGAGCCGGAACTTGCATATTCTATCGCATCGGATATAGCTTCAACGCATTGATAGCCGCAGTCTCCATTGGAAGATTTGAATGGGCAACGATAACAGTATGGGGCAGGTACATGGACAGCGTTAGCCACAGCCGAATTGGGGAACCGTTTCCGCCTGAAGGCATTCCCAGAAATCCCGGTGGCAAATTGAGTCTGCCCATGATGGGACAGATACAGGCTGATGATGTCTGTTGATTCGGTATACTTCTGTGCAATTTTGGTTGCACATTCGTTTGCAGTTGAACCAGTGATATCCCGCATCCATCCGGCATTAATGTCGTTTGGAGCATATTCGATTAAGTGATCAAGCACTTCATTTACGTACGGTTCGGTGAAGGAGGAAGACATATGCGTCAGATTGCCGACTTGTTCCTGAATTTTGCTGACTACATGTGGGTGATTATAGCCCAGTGACAGATTGAACGTGCCCGACACGCCATCCAGGTATTCAACACCTGAATCGTCAATCAACTTAATCCCTTTTCCGGCTATGAAGCGGTTGTTGGTTAAAGTTTGCATACGATTTCCTCCAATATAATGGTGTACTAGCTCGAACAAAGCTCAACAATCCCGGATGATGCGGGCATCACCTCCCTTAAGAAACGATGTTTACATTTCCTTGCTATGTTGTGCGAGAGCAGCACGTACTGCATTATTTTTTACAGTCCATAGATGAGAGACCATCAATGTGAGCAACAGGATCAGACAGAATCCGGCCAAAATCCAGATCGTATTCACAACAGGCCCTGTACTCATACTCCATCCAGTCACATACTGCAAGATGGCACCTCCAATACCACCCGATGCGATCAGGATACTGGTTGTCCGCTCGGTCATACCGGGAATCAGAACATTTGCATAGACCAGTGCGATACAGAACAGCCCTGACATGAACAGACCGGTTCCGAAGATGAGCACATACGTTGCCCACTGTCCAGTTACAAATACCATAGCGACCGTAAACAAAAGCGTGCCAACCGTACTCCAGATCAGGAAAGGCATATAGTTGACGGATTCGGCTATTTTTCCGGAGAAAAGACGACCGATGATCATCGCAATCCACAGGATGGAGACACTCAGCGATGCGACAGATTCCTGAAGCTGCAATCGTTCTACGAGAATGGAGGGCAGGAAGTTCATTAATCCCAGTTCCAGTCCCATGTAGATGAAAAAGAAGATGACAAAGATCGTCAGCAGACCCAGCTGTTTTCTAGAATATCGGGCTTTACCTGCTGAGTGTGCCACTGTATTCTCGCCAGCCTGTTCCAGATACAGTGCGGCTGAACGGGGCATGGTGATCCACAGTAGCATGAGAACGAGTGACAACACGGCCACTGTATAAAAAGTAAGATGCCACAGATCCATCCAGATAAATAAAGCAGCGACAGCGGGGATGAGAAGTGCTCCAAGAGCAAAGAACACATCAAGCTTGGACATCGCTACGGCTTTCTGATTCTCAGTGAATTCGATCGTGAATGCTCCAACGGAAGGCTCAATAATGCCTGAGCCAAAGCCGATGAGAATAGTAAGTAGAAGAACGCTAGTCCAAGATGGCAAAAATCCGAGAACAGCATAAGCCGCTACAATACAGACCAGTGCAATCAGTAGCATAACTTTTCTTCCGATCCGGGCAGTCATTGAAGGAGCGACAAGAACCCCGACAAGAAATCCAAGGAACTGCAGAAATAACAAAAATCCGCCATCACTATAACCGCGCTCATAATATGTCAATAAAACAGGGAGAAGGGCGCCGAGCACAACGCTGGTTATGCCGATTAACAGATAAAAACCGCAGCTTAGAGCGAATATTCTTTTCATAAGTCTGCCTCCTAGTTGGATAAAAATTTTATATTATGTAATTAATGTTTATTTCATATATAACTTATACCATAAATGCACAAATGTACATGCTTTTTGTTGTAAAATAATGTTAAATTTTGATGAGGAGAAATATTTCTCGTGCAAAGTTTCATCTAAAACGATTTCGTGTCGAAAGGATAAATATGATCCAATCCATATGACCTTTTAACAGGGTTTGGCATTTGTATTGATCGAGGATAGTAACACGTGCATATATAAAAAACGTTCCCTGTCTGAGTAGACGGGAAACGTTCTGATTAGCCCTTTTATATGATGTTACCTGACCTCAACGTATCGCCATTAAGCAGTCTGTACAAAGAATATTCCATCGAATGGCGCGTGAGCAGACGCGGGACCCCTTCGCAAAAATAAATAACCGTTTGCATCGGGAAGACCCAATATATCCCGATAAGGCTCAGGAAAATCTCCGGAATATATTTGACACACCAGTTGATGTTCTTCTACCAAATGGTCAATTCCTTTCACACCATTTGGTAACGTGGGAGAGAAAAATGAGAATGCAGGGAATGCCTGATCGTCTAACTCCATTTCAATCAAACGTACGCCGCTTAACGGAATGGGTGGAACGGGACATACGGAAGTGAGTGGATGCGAAGATACCGAGACATAAGTGCACCCGGCGAGAATATTCTCGTTCCATTCCAGCTCATCTCCCGTATAGGTTACCTGATCCAGAAAATATTCGGAGGCGGAGTAGGTCGAGAAGACCGAGATATATTTATCTTGTGGTAAAGAAGGGATATGGACCTGCTGTGAAAGTGTATTACAATTAATGGAGAACAGATGCAATAAAGGCTGCCCCTCGGGGTTGAGAGGCCAGTCGGAAACGTATGCAGTTTCTCCACCAATCCACATGCCAGAGTCTTGGTTTGGATCATCGGGGTCAACTGTAAATCGAGTAACTTTGTACATGAGAAACTCCTTCCAGCGTGTATTTTGGCATTCCTATGTAACGTTGTATGTGTTTTTATATAACCATTCATTGCTTCGTTTCAGTATAAATGAGATGATGTGGAATGAAAATCAGTACAAGGTACTAACTCATTGCACGAAGCGAATGAACGTACCAGCACTCTAAGAACCAGTGGCAATACTATAGATGAGAAGTGGTGACACATGTTAATTAACAAATACATAAGTGAAACGGGATTCTGCTCCCGCAGGGAAACGAACCGTTTAATTGCAGCTGGACGCATAACGATCAATGGCAGGGTATGTGAAAAAGGGGCGGAAGTTGAACCTCATGATGTGGTACTCATTGATGGCAAGGAGATTCCTCGTAATGACAGTGAACCTGTCTACATTGCTCTGAACAAACCCATCGGTATTGTCTGCACAGCAGCAGCACATGTGGAAGGGAATATCATTCAATATATGAATTATCCTTCTCGCATATTTGCGATAGGCAGGCTGGATAAGGCATCTGAGGGGTTGATTTTGCTTACGAATGATGGAGGCATTGTGAACAAGATGATGCGTTCGGAGCATAACCATGATAAAGAATATGTAGTGACTGTAGACAAACCCATAACAGATCAATTTGTAAAGTCCATGTCTGAAGGCGTTGAAATTCTGGACGTGGTGACCAAGCCCTGCGAAGTGTATAGGCAAAGTGAAGATGTATTTCGTATTATTCTGACACAGGGTCTCAACCTGCAGATCCGTAGAATGTGCAAAGCCTTGGGGTACCGAGTGTTGAAGCTGGAACGCATCCGAATTATGAATATTAGGCTGGATCAACTGGAGCGGGGGCAATGGCGTCATCTGGAGCAAGAGGAACTGGAGATTCTGCTGTCTCAATTAAATGAGATAAAATGAATGACTTCTGCGCATGTCAACGGTGGTCAACCACGATGTCCAGTTTTATCAGTAAAAAATGAAGCAAACACTAACCCCTATGCGGATTAGTGTTTTTGTTGTTAAGCTTGTGTCCTTTTCGTTCTGAAATGTAAGAGCCAAATAGGGTTAAGAACGCACCGAGAACAATCACCCAGGTTATCTGCTCTTGAAGAATCAGTGCAGATGACACAACTGTAATGACAGGCACCAGATAGATATATACACTCGTTTGGATAGCTCCGAGAAGATTCACGGCCCGGTTCCAGGTCACGAAACACAATGCGGAGGCACCCAGACCGAGGTAGAGAACATTAGAAAGGTTGGTCATACTTGTGAAGCGTCCGAGTTCCCAATGGAATTCAAACAGGAACAGAGCTGGCAGCATGAAGATCAGGCCATAGAAGAACACTTTGCGAGTCGCACCAATGGTGTGATAACGAAGCTGGCCAATTTTCCGCATTAACACAGAGTAGATCGCCCATACCGCAGGTGCTATAAAAGCAAGCAGATCACCTACCGGATTCAATTGCAGAACGAAACTGCCGTTCAGTGCGATGAGTAGGATGCCGCTCAAGGCAATCCCAAATCCGATAAGAAAGCGGCGCGTTAACTTCTCACCATCCAGGAAGAAATTGGCGAGCACGGCAGTGAAGAACGGGGCAATGGAGACAATAACACCCACGTTGGAAGCGGTTGTGTACAGCAGGGCAATATTTTCAATGAGAAAATATAGAGTCACTCCACATATTCCTGCTCCGATAAATAACCATTCTTCTCTGAATGAGGCGATCCGCAGTGAACGCGGATAGATTAGCAACAGTACCAAATACCCGATCAGGAAACGGAAAAATAGAATCTCCACTGGAGTGAAATCAATCAACAAGACCTTTGTTGAGACAAACGTAGTTCCCCAGATCAATATGGTAAATAAGGCGAGCAAATGTCCGGTAGCAGCATTAGTGTCATGATGACTCGTCATACGAGGTTATCGATGGTTCGTTTCAACTCCGTATCATGGTTGAAGATACGTTTGTATTGCTTCGGCGTCAGCCCGATCAGTTTTTTGAAAAAATTCGTGAAATGGCTCTGGTCACTGAATCCTGTCTGTGCGGCTACTTCAATGGGAAGCAGGCCTTGTTCCAGCAGACGTTTGGCTTGATTAATGCGAATCGTTTCCAGATAGCGGTAAGGTGATATGCCTTTCTGGCGAGTGAATAAACGCAGCAGGTGATACTTACTCATCTCCGTCAGATCGGCTAACTCGTTCAGCGAGATGCTCTCCATGTAATGAGCTTCTATGTAATCACATATGCGTCTGATCTCTGCGGTAACATCCTGCGTGGATACAGGCGGTTCAGCATCCGCATAATCTCGCATTAATTGATCCAGCAGAAAGAGTAACAATTCTTCTTTGCAGAAATCCGATTGCTCCTCCAGAATCATCTGATGAAGCTCGTGCAGGGAACCCACAAGTTCACTCTGATAGAGAACGGGGGATGTGAACCGTGGCAAGTATGCTTGTCCAGTAATCTCTTTTGCATACTCTCGCATAACCTCAGGCTGGACGTTGATACAGCGATAATCGAGGGTTCTGCCATCGACCTGTTCGCAGGCATGAGGATCATGTGGATTAAAGACAATCATGTCGCCACTATTCAGAATGTATTCTTCGTTGTTGCAGACGAGGTGACGCTTGCCTTGCTCAATAAATCCAATGACGTAATAGTCATGAAAATGATTGGGAAATTTCTGCATAATGCCTTCAAATTGATAAGCTTCTAGCTGTAGATCGGTATCAAATACCACAGTCCGGACTTCCCGAGTCATGATGCACCTTCTTTCTGGTATGTTAAGGTCATTATAGGTTGCAAAGAAGGAATTTTCTTGAACGATATTGCTATTGCTCGAAGTGTTTGATCGCACAGATAGCTCCAAAAACAAAATACCCGCAATCCCGGAGGGAAAGCGAGCCCTTTGCATAGTATAGTTGATTCATGAGTTCGAACCTATATATAGGGGAGAAAAAATGTCTGGAACAATTAGTAATTGTTCTTAGTGTAACGTAGCCAGTGCTTCAGGTGTAAAAGCCTGAATCTCAGATACGCGGCCTTCGCGTATTTTGGCAGCCCATGCCGGATCACCAAGGAGTGCACGTCCAACAGCTACCAGATCAAATTCCTGCTGCTCATATCGCTTCATGAGTTCGCCCATACCTGGATGTTTTACTTCATTTCCTTCTTCTTCAGGCTCATCTGCCATACCTACAGAACCGACCGTTATCGTGGTTTGACCACTTAGCTTCCGCACCCACCCTGCAAATCCAAGATCAGATCCTTCAAACTCGGGCTCCCAGAAGCGTCGTGTCGAGCAGTGGAAGATATCTACACCTGCATCAACCAGCAAACGAAGGAATTGTTCCAGTTCTTCCGGTGTGTCGAACAGTCTGGCTTGATAATCATTCATCTTCCATTGAGAAATCCGCATTGCAATAGGGAAATCAGGACCTACCGCAGCACGAACTGCCATGACAAGTTCAACCGCGAATTGAGTTCGTTTCTGTAGGTCACCACCATAGCGGTCCGTTCTCCTATTCGTTGTTTTCCAGAAAAACTGATCGATCAGAAAACCGTGTGCACCGTGAAGCTCAATTCCGTCAAAACCGATGCGTTGCGCATTAACTGCTGCATCAGCATAAGCTTGAATCACAGTTGCGATCTCTGCCTCCGTCATGGGCGCACCTACTTGAGTACCTTCCATATCAACTCCCGATGGACTCAGAGATACTGCTTCCGGGTGAGGGTCAGATCCTGAAGGACGAACGATTCCCATGTGTAAAATCTGGGGGAAGATTTTGCCGCCAACATCATGAACTTGTCTGACCACTTCAGCCCAGCCTTGAAGAGCTGCTTCTCCATACATATGAGGGATTCTAGGCTCACTTGATGCAGACGGATGTTCAATGGTTGCACCTTCTGTAATAATGAGTCCAACACCATGCTCGGCACGTCGACGATAATATGCGGCTACGTCGGGGCCAGGGACACCGTCCGGAGAGAAGGCACGAGCCATGGGGGACATGACGATGCGTGAGGGCAGGGTTAACTTTGAAACGGTGTATGGTTGAAACAAACGCTCTGTAGAAATAATGTTATATTGTGGATTACTCAAAATATGCACCTCCATTATGTTGTACCTCTCAGTGGGTACGAGTGCAATGTTAGCAAGGTCTAGAGGCATGCTCAACCAACAGTTTGATTGTTTTGTTGCTTAAGCGAAAGACACGGATTATTGTATGGTGTCTTTGCACTTACTTTCACTTGTTGAACAAATAACACTTATCTATAATGAAGGAGTCTAACCAAATATTTTGTGTACAAAGGAGGATTGGGACATGTCGGGTGTATTGTCTCCAAACTCGAACGATCCGCGTGTGATTCGCACTCGGCAATTAATCCTTGATGCGTTTTTAGTTCAACTGAACCTTAAAAATTTCAACAGCATTACGATTCAAAACATTACGGAACAGGCCACAATTAACAGAGCCACATTTTACGCCCATTTTCAGGATAAATATGCACTCCTTGAATCCTTGTTATCGGATGCTTTTATGGAATATGTAACAAAAAGGGTGGACCCGGATGCACGGTTATCAGCGGAAACCATACAGCAGCTTATATTTTCATTATGTGATTATCACGTCTCAAGTAATGAGTGCATCAAAAAATATGAGACGGTTGCACCAATTATTGAAGAGAACATCAAGACTCAACTGGAGCAATTCCTTCTTGAATTAATGAGCAAAGTGGCGAAGGATGTAGATCCCAAAACGCTAAAAATGACTGCAACCATGCTAAGCTGGTCGATCTATGGAATGACGTATCGATGGAATGTGGATGGAAGACAGGAATCCCCTGCTGAGTTAGCTCAACGAGTTGTCCCCTATATGATGGGCGGATTGGAATTGTTGAATTAAATTGATTTGAATGAGCTGATCAAATGAATCAATCAAAGGCATGAGAAAAAGAGCAGATGATCTGCTCTTTTTTGGTATTCGCACTAACCGAATTTACTTATACAGCTTCATCGGAAGGTTTGTTAAGGACTGCCCAGCGGCAGATGGAGTCAGGTTTTCTTCCAGGATGAACCCTTGAACAGGTTCAATTTTGGTGAATGTCTTTAGGAATGCGGTTAATACGATCTTCGCTTCCAGGCGCGCCAGAGGAGCCCCAAGACAGAAGTGCGTACCGAAACCAAACGCAAGCTGTTTGTTATTGTTCGAACGATGAATATTCAGTGTGAATGGATCTTCGAACATGTTCTTGTCCATATTGGCTGCACTCATCCACGCCACGATGGCATCTCCTTTATTTAACTTAACCCCAAGAAGATCGTTATCCTCTTTGACCATGCGGTCCATTTTACTGATGTGAAAACGATATCTCAGCATTTCTTCTACCGCGGCTGGAACAAGTTCAGGATGATCTCTGAGTTCGGCATACAATTCCGGTTGGTCATATAGAAGGGCGTAGAACGAGTTGGCCAGCAGATTACTGGTCGTTTCGATGCCAGCTCCCAGAATAAACATTGTGGTTCGCACAATCTCTTCATCTGTAAAAAATTCGCCATCCAACTCAACCTGAATCAGGTCTGATATGATATCTTCTCCCAGATTGGATCGTTTGGACACAACGAAGGGATACAAGTACTTGAAGTATTCTTCACCGGCAATCTTTTTCAATTGGTTAATCTGTTCAAAGGTTGCATCGGTAGTAGGCATAAACATGGTGTCCACCCAATCCTTGAATAGATTACGATCTTTGGAAGGAATACCGAGCAGGTCAGACATGATAATGACAGGAAACATACTCGTATATACTTCAACAATATCCACTTCAGGTTGATGTTCAAATGCGCTGATTAATTCTTCGGCCACGGCCTCAATTCTTGGTTCCCAGAGCTTGAGACTTCTTGGTGTAAATGCACTGGCGAGTAAGGATCTCCGCTTACGATGTTCCGGGGGATCTACGTTGTGAATATCCAGCTTGTCCGGCATATGGTGCTCGTTCCCCGAACCTTCTTCTTCATTCGAATATCCTACGTTAACAATCGATCTTTTTCTCACACTGGAGAAGTGCTCGTGATCATTAAGCACCGTTTTGACAAGATCATACCTGAACACATGCCAGGAATCGGTTTCTTCGTTGTAGACGACAGGTTCCTGATTCAACATGCTGCGATACCAACGGTAGGGACTGAATTCTTCTTCTTTCGATTGAAAATTCGTGATTTCAGATAGAGAAATTATAGCGCTCTTCTTCATTCGTTTCGCCTCCTTGGTTGGTCTCATTGACAAATATACCAAACAAGAGTACTTTAATTCAAGTAGTTTATATTATAACAAACAAGGTGGAGTAGACAGTGAAGAACATACTGAAGCATGGCGGAGTCAAAGCAGGCATATTCATGATTGTTTTTTATCAGATCGTAATGTTGATCGTTTTTATGTCAGGGTATAGTGCCATCCCGAAAAATGTAACGAATCTTACCGTGGCTATTGTAAACGAAGACCAGCAATCCGGTACGGAATTTGTACAAAAATTGCAAGAGCAATTGCCGTTTAACGTGGTAATGGATGAATCGTTGCAACAGGCGAAGACAGGACTTGATGACCGGGATATTCATATGATCATTCGTATACCGGGTGATTTTACGGAGAAACTGTCTGAACAGGGCGGGAAAGCGCAGCTCCAGTACCTGATTAATGAATCGAACCCAACAACAATTACGAGCACCATGAAAAATGTAGCTGCTGAAATTACTGCGCAGATGGGAACTCAGATTCAGGCACAGAGCTTCGAGGGGGTACTGAGCAGTATGCAGGTTCCAGCGGAGCAATCGAAGCAGATTGTGGAATCCACTATGGGAAAAGTGTCATCTGACATCGTTCTGAGTAACCCGCAACCAGCAGGCATGCAGAATCAGATGGCACCGATGTTCATCACCATGGCGCTGTATGTCGGGGCTATGATCTATGCGATGCAAAGCATTGGCGGAATGCAGCATCTTCAAGGACAGATGGGGAAATGGAAAGCATTCTTTGCAATGCGAGGAGCCAACCTGCTTATTTCCATCCTTGCTCCACTTGTAGGGATCGGCATTTATTTTATGGTGCAGGGGTATGGGGTGGAAGTGTTTTTGAAAATGTGGATGGTACACAGCTTGCAGCTGTTTGTGTCGATTGAGTTCACAAGTATCTTTATCATGCTTCTCGGTCAAGGTGGAATGCTGATCAATATGATCTTTGTACTCAGCCAATCCATTGCGAACGGGACGTCCATGTCACCGGAGATGATGCCAGGATATTTCAAATTCGTAAGTCAGATTACACCGATGTTCTATTCAACACATCTGGATTATAATATTCTCTTCGGCGGAGGGAAAACAGTAGAATATGCGGTCGGACTGGCACTGGTGGGTGTGGGAGCCTTTATTATCAATACGGCCATCCATCATTTCAAAAAAGCCAAACAGATCGATACAACACAGGAGCCTGTACAACAGCCCGTTATGATATAAAATAGAAGTTATGAGGGTAGGCGATTAGGACCAAGCTGTACCCTTGGATGAGCAGAATGGGGGCAGTCACAATGTCGATTCAAATATTTATACTCGGTGCACTAAGTGAAGGGAATTATTACCCTTATGATATTAAGAAGCGTATTGGTAAACATCTGGATCAAACCGACGCCAAAATTACTGAAGGCACTATCTACTATAATTTTGAAGTGTTGCTGAAGAAGGGCCTGATCGAGAAGGTAGAAACGATCCAGACGGAAAATCGACCGGACAAAACGACATATGGAATCACCGAAAAAGGGCGACAGTCACTTGAAGAAAGCATATATAAGGTCTTCCAGAAGTTTACGAATGTGCAGTCACTGTACGCTGCGTTGGTCAACCTGGATAAGGTGGACAATCAGAAGATTGCTTACCTGATTGAGGATATTATCGAAAAGATGAAAAAGAAAATAGAGTATATTGAGCTTCATACCCCAGAACAGATGGATACTAAAGGGGAGCTGAAAGATGCTCTGTTATTAATGAGAGATCATGCTTATCAGAGTATTCAAAGCGATATCAACTGGTTGGAGAAACTGCGAAAACATGTTGAAAATAGAGTAGCAAAGAATTAACAGAGGAGGAATAACAAGATGTTTGAACATTTGGTTGTTTTTAAATTAAACGATAAAACCACGCTAGCCAAACAACAGGAATGGGTGGCTCAATTGCTCGCACTACAGGAACAAATCCCGGGAATTGTCACGCTGACCGCAGGAATCAATACAACGGAAGAAACGGACCGTATTCAAGGTTACACGATTGGATTGAGAGTGACGTTTGAAGATCAGGACGCATTGCGCGCTTATGGACCACATCCTGCTCATCAGGCATTTGTAGCTTCCCTGGATGGTTGGGTGGAAGATGTCATTGTAGTTGATTATGCGATATAAAGCCACGTTATCAGAGGGTTAACGAATATAGGAGTTGAAGATTCCCATGTGTTTAATTTTATTTGCTTACAACATGCATCCAAAGTATCCGCTTATTCTGGGATCAAATAGGGATGAATTCTATCACAGACCTACGGCTCAAGCACACTATTGGGAAGATCATCCTCATATATTGGCGGGCAGGGATTTGTCGAAAATGGGAACCTGGATGGGCATAACAACAGGTGGACGTCTGGCTGCTGTTACGAATTATCGTGATCCGAATGAAGAGGTACAGGCCAAGGGCTCAAGAGGAGATCTGGTTGCTGACTTTTTAAAAGGAACGTCCACACCTGAGAAATATATACAACATGCGGAGAGAAGTCGCAATGAATATCCTGGCTACAATTTGTTAGTAGGTGATCCTGACGACCTCTATTATTATTCTAATGTGGGTAATGTTGTAATGAAGTTGAAACCGGGAATATACGGGATTAGTAATCACTTGATTAATACAGATTGGCCCAAGGTGAAACGTGGGAGAGAAGGGCTGGAGAAAATCATTCAAGGGGAAGACGAAGATACCCTGACAGAACAAATGTTAGGTTTGCTGCAAATTGCAGATCCTTCAGTGGATGAACTCTTGCCTCATACAGGCGTTCCATTGGAGTGGGAACGTTTGTTATCACCCATCTTCGTTAGAAGTGAGAAATTCGACTATGGGACCAGAGCTTCATCCGTTGTTCTGATGAACAGAGAAGAAGTGTTTTTTACGGAGATGGTTCACCAGAACGGAGAGGTAATGGAGCAACGTTTTAACATTAAGCCTCTCAACTGGACAAGCTGAGAATATGAAATAAATGATGTTCAGACCTTATGCATTAATGTGTCAACTTATATAACGCGACATAAACGGTATGAGAATTCCTTTTGTATAACATGCCCAATTTTAGTTGGGCTCTTTATCTCTTATCACAATTCTATGTTATGAATCATGGAACTTCCCTGAATAGTTTATATAATGTGAATCAACATAACATGATTTTGCAGCGGTTCAGTTGATTCTAATTTCAGGGGGGCAACGTGGGATGAAAGAAACCAAAAAGATGAGAGTTTTTTCACTGGGGATTCAGCACGTACTCGCGATGTATGCGGGAGCAATTCTGGTGCCTTTGCTTGTGGGCAGAGCACTAAATCTGACTGCAGAGCAGTTGGCGTATCTGGTTTCCATTGACCTGTTAACGTGTGGGATTGCAACATGGCTTCAGGCTCGGAAAGGAAAGTACTTGGGTATTGGTTTGCCAGCGGTGCTCGGAAGTTCTTTTGTAGCGGTGACACCCATGATTGCGATTGGATCGCAATACGGGATTCCTGCCATATATGGGTCGATCATCGCAGCCGGGTTATTTATCGTCATCTTTGCTGTATTTTTTAGCAAAATCGTCAAATTGTTTCCGCCAGTTGTGATTGGTACAGTGGTAACGATCATCGGTCTTGCGTTAATTCCAACCGGTATTAAAAATATGGCTGGTGGAGCAAACAGCGAGAATTTCGGAAGTTTGGACAATTTGGCGCTTTCATTTGGTGTATTACTGTTCATTCTAATCCTGAATCGATATGCTCCCGGTTTTTTTAAATCTCTGGCTGTTCTCCTTGGTATTATCGTGGGGACCCTCATCGCAGCCTTCATGGGAAAAGTAAATTTTGCCGCTGTACAGGAAGCCTCTTGGTTCCATTTACCTCAACCCTTTTACTTTGGGTGGCCTACCTTCGAAATCGGCCCAATCATCACAATGATTATTGTAGGTACAGTCGTTATCATCGAATCAACAGGTGTATTTATGGCTTTGAGCAAAATCTGTGATCAACCGATCAACGAAAAAGATCTGGCACGGGGATATCGCGCAGAAGGTCTCGCGTTTGTCCTGGGCGGCATATTTAATGCTTTTCCATACAATACATTTGCACAGAATGTTGGTTTGGTTCAGCTCTCCAAAGTGAAAACGACCAATGTTGTTGTTGCAGCCGGAGGTATTCTGGTCTTTCTGGGACTTATTCCGAAGGTAGCTGCTTTTGCAACCATTATTCCAAGTGCTGTCCTCGGAGGAGCGACTGTTGTCCTGTTTGGAATGGTCGTCTCATCCGGGATCAAAATGCTGCAAAACGTTGATTTTGGAAAACAATCCAATCTATTAATCGTGGCTTGCTCCGTTTCGCTTGGGCTCGGTGTTACTGCTGTACCCGATCTGTTTGCCCAGCTTCCTCAGAGTATTCGGATTATTGTTAGCGATGGTATTATCACGGGAAGCCTGTCAGCGATCCTGCTTAATGTCTTCTTTAACCTCGCTTTGAAAAAAGAGAGCTTGCCAGTACAGCCTATACAGGCTCAAGAAGCACACACGTAATCCTTGTAATAACAGACGTGTCATCTGGTAGTAAGTGGAATAGATCCAAGATGGTTTTCTGGGAAGTGGAATGAAAGACAATGATTCCACTTGGCAAAGAAACCTCTTGGATTTTTTTTGCTTACGATTCATGAGGAATGCAAAAGGCATGCAAATATGCTAAAGTTTCATCAAGAACATTTAATATGTTCGTTTAAGTCAACATCCTCTTGAATTGAATTTCCATGCGACTACATAAATGAGCATCGGTTCACAAGGCTACAATATAACCAAGGGATATCCCTGGTGCAGAAAAGGAGTTGTGATCACATGCAACAAGAAACATTGAACAAAGGGTGGAACTTGGAGAATAGTTATGCGGAGTTACCGCAACCCTTCTATACAAGTCAGGGCGCAGTGCCTGTTCAATCACCAAAGCTAATCATTTTTAATAGACTGCTTGCTTCCAGCTTGGGACTGGATGTGGAGTCTCTTGACAGTGAGGAAGGAGCACAAATTTTTGCAGGTAACCTGATTCCGGAAGGAGCTGAGCCTCTGGCTCAGGCCTATGCAGGACATCAATTCGGAAATTTCAACATGCTTGGTGATGGACGTGCTTTGCTGCTGGGTGAACAGATTACGCCACAGGGCGAGCGAGTGGATATCCAGCTGAAAGGTTCAGGAAGAACACCGTACTCTCGTGGAGGAGATGGACGTGCTGCTGTAGGGCCCATGTTGCGAGAGTATATTATTAGTGAAGCGATGTATGCACTGGGTATCCCAACGACACGCAGTCTGGCGGTGGTATCAACAGGAGAAAACATTATCCGCGAAACAGAGCGGCCTGGGGCTATATTAACCCGGGTGGCTTCCAGTCACATCCGGGTAGCAACCTTTCAGTACGCAGCAAGGTGGGGATCTATTGAAGATCTCCGGGCGTTGGCTGATTACACATTGAATCGACATTATCCTGAGGTTGCTCACGTCGAAAATCGTTATCTTCTGCTCCTTCAGGAAGTGATTAAGCGGCAGGCGGCTCTCATTGCCCAGTGGCAGCATGTTGGATTCATTCATGGCGTGATGAACACGGATAACATGGCCATTAGTGGTGAGACCATCGATTATGGTCCGTGCGCCTTTATGGATGCTTACAATCCTTCAACCGTATTCAGCTCCATTGACAGGCAAGGTCGCTATGCTTATGGTAATCAACCGTATATTGCCGGGTGGAATTTGGCTCGTTTTGCCGAGACACTTCTGCCGTTGTTGCATGAAGATGAAGAACAGGCGGTGCAACTCGCTCAGGATGCTATGGCACAATTTTCTGAATTGTACCATCATCATTGGCTCAAGGGAATGCGTGCCAAATTGGGCTTGTTGGATGAAGAGGCCGAAGATGAAGCGCTGATCAAGGATCTTCTTGAACTTATGGAGAAGCATAGTGCAGATTACACCAATACGTTTCTGGCATTGACCTTTGATAGGTTGGAAGGGACAGCTTTGTTTGGCACGCCAGAATTTGCTGAATGGAATGAGCGGTGGCAAGCAAGATTGGAAAGACAGCAAGAGGAGAAGGAAGTCTCTCGGCAGTTGATGAGAACGAACAATCCAGCGGTCATCCCTCGCAATCATCGGGTTGAGGAAGCCCTTGAGCGAGCGGAGAACCACGGAGATCTTAGCGTGATGCAGAAGCTTTTGGCAGTTCTTTCAGATCCGTTTGCGCACTCACCTGAGCAGGCTGAATATGCCGAACTGCCTGCACAATGCAATACTTCGTATCAGACTTTTTGTGGAACCTGATTGAATAGTATGGAATGAGGAGGCTGCCTTGGGCAGCTTTTTCATTTTTCATTCTGTCTTCGACGTTAGAATCCAACGAGGGTATTGAATTTGGAGAATGTCATGCAATAATTAGAGAAGTAGAGATTTACTTTTACAGAGGCAGGTGCATTCATGTCCAACATGTTAAGCAAACAACAATTGGCAGACATCCTTTTACAGCTTTTAGAGCGTACATCTTTCCCTAGGGAACAGATGCAGAACTATGTTAACCGCTTGTTTGAGAGCTTTAAATGGGATGGTGTGCCCTATGTAGAGAGTGGAGAAGATACGTATATCGTTCGAATATACGAACGTGGTCTTGTCTCATTGGAGAAACGGGTGAAACAGCCGGATGAAGTCATCTATTGGTTGCTGGAAGATATTATTTTCACTGCGACGCATGTAGGGTTGTTGGAAAGACATGGCGTGGATAATAAAAAGACGCATTTGAACTATACAAATGAAGTGATGAAGGACCTGAACAGGGGTGTTCTGGAAGCCTTCCAGCAGATCGGTAATCCGTATTTACATTGGCATCAGACGGGTAAACGTCAGGAGTTAGAGAGCATGGCATAAAGAAAAGTGAGGTGTGTAACGTGAGTGAGCAAAATATTAATGATGTATGGTATGACTATGCTGTGTTATTTGTCGAGAAAAAGAATGAATCTGAACAGGGCTGGACTTCGTTGACTTCGAACGAGCAGGACATTGCTGCTTTGTGGCTGTTAGAGGCGGATATCTTTAATGGCGGTTTTATACAGTTTTTCTGTAACTGGGGGGAAGAGGTGTACCGTTACGCATTGCGGGCATTACATATCATTGGTGCGACTCAAGTCGTGGAGATTATAACGTCAGCATACGGCTGCATTGAGCACTTGAAAGAGGATGAAAGGCTTACTGAGTTGTGGGATATTCCTAAATTCCTGACAAAGGAACAAGAGCAGCAGTTAGATGCGCTGGACCAGCAGTTTTGGAACAATGAGGATCAGATCGCGGAGAAAGCCTATGGTTATTATCACGGAAAATTGAACATGATGATCATATAATCTGGTTTCAACTATGCATGCGTTGTTCTGTTCAATGATTAATACTTGGTCTTGCAATGACTGAAACGTTCGGCTATACTTGCTATAAATTGAATACATGAATCACGTTGATAGAGCGCAGTAGCGGCTTTGTCCCTGTTACAGAAAGTCAGGGGTTGATGGAACCTGATACATACAAGGGCTGCGAATTACACTCTGGAGTACTTGGGTAATGCCAAGCGGATGGGCAAACGATATATTGCCAAAAGTGGTATGGATAACGTGTTAAGGTCACGTGTTGTCCATGCAATTTGGGTGGTACCACGGTTATGATAATCGTCCCTGTGTCTAATGAAGACAAGGAGGCGATTTTTTTGTGTCCAAAAAAGCCGTTCCAGCGTGTTATTTCGTAATTTAACGTAGATCATGACTGAATCTTGAGGATAGAAAAGGGGTTATACGAATGAATATTATTGATGAACTACAGTGGCGTGACGCCATTAACCAGCAGACGGATGCAGAGGGACTGCGTGAGTTGACCGAAACCAAATCAGTTTCATTGTACTGTGGCGTTGACCCTACAGGGGATAGCATGCATATCGGACATCTCATTCCATTCATGATGCTGAAACGTTTTCAACTGGCAGGACACCGTCCGGTTATTTTGATTGGTGGGGCTACGGGCACAATTGGTGATCCAAGTGGTCGTCAGGCAGAACGTTCTTTGCAAACGATGGAGCAAGTGCAGGAGAATGTGGATGCACTGACAGCACAGATGAAGAAGTTGTTTGTAACAGACGGTGATAATCAGGTTCGCATGGTGAACAACTACGATTGGACGCACAAGATCAATGTCATTGAATTCTTGCGTGACTACGGCAAAAACTTTAACCTCAACACCATGCTGGCTAAGGATGTAGTTGCGAGCAGACTGGAAGGCGGAATTTCTTTTACCGAGTTTTCCTACCAGATCCTTCAATCACTCGACTACCTGCACCTGTTCCAGAACGAAGATGTACAGCTTCAAATCGGCGGTTCTGATCAATGGGGGAATATCACGAGTGGTCTTGATCTGATTCGTAAAAAAGAAGGATCTGAAGCGAAGGCGTACGGTCTGACTATTCCGCTCATGCTCAAATCCGACGGTACGAAATTTGGTAAAACAGCTGGCGGAGCAATCTGGCTTGATCCGAACAAAACGACACCATTTGAATTCTACCAGTTCTGGGCGAATACAGATGACCGTGATGTGATCAAATACCTGAAATACTTTACCTTCCTGAGCAAAGAAGAAATTGAAGCTTTGGCTGAAAAGGTAGAGACAGAGCCGCACAGACGTGAAGCACAGAAAGCACTCGCGGAAGAAATGACAAAATTCGTTCACGGCGAAGAAATGCTCGAACAGGCTAAACGTATTACAGCGGCGCTGTTCAGTGGTGATATCCGTTCCCTGACGGCGGATGAAATCGAGCAGGGATTCAAGGAAATGCCAACATTCGAGACGGACGGCGAAGCGAAAAATATCGTGGACTGGCTCGTAGATCTCGGCCTGGAGCCATCCAAACGCCAGGCGCGTGAGGATGTCACCAAAGGTGCGATCTCCATGAATGGTGAGAAAATCACGGAGCTTGAATTCACAGTGTCTGCAGAACACGCCATTGGCGGTAAATTCATCATTATCCGTAAAGGTAAGAAGAACTACAGCTTGGTCAAACTTCAATCGTAGTTTCCAAGAAATAGTACGTAACACAGGCACGTATAGAGACTAGAATAGACACACAAATAAAGATACAAATACAGAAACAAAAAGACCGTCTTCCATCTCTGTCAGGCGACAGAAGGGGAGACGGTCTTTAGTATAAGAGGTCATTACTTGACCTATAGTTTATTGATTAACGATCGCTGTGATTTCTTCATCCAGATCAAGTCGTACATTCTCACGGTACGCCCGGATGTTGTATTCACTGTGCAGGTAGCGAAGAATCGCTTCAATCATATTGGACTCGACCAGATATTGACTGCGTCCTTGGATCCAAACTTCAGCGGAATAACCTGTATCTTCTTCCCAGCTCAGTTCTACATTCACATCGGTTGGACGTACACCCTTACGTTCTGCCATATGAATACAGATTGCATTCACAATTTCATCCATGCTCAGAACCATAGAGATTAGTACCGTCCGTTTCTGTTACGGTCATCATCACGATCATTGCGACGGTCATAACGACCATCCGCTGCAGGTTTACGACGATTGGAGATGGCTCTGAAGAGTGCCATAGCCAGCATAACAATCAACATGATTGCTGCAACGTTCACGAGCAATCCGAGGATGTTACCCAGAGCGCCCATGCCACCGAACAATCCGCCAAACATCATACCAGCAAGACCACCAAGCATCATGCCTTTCATGAATCCGCCGCCACCGCCGAAGAATCCACCACCACGGGTTGCAGCTGCACCAGTACCGGAGTTATTACCGGAATTGGATTGATTCACGTTGTTGTTGGAGTCGGATTTCTTAGGAGTGTTGGTATAACTTTTTGTACCGGATTTGAATCCGCCACCACGTCTAGCATCCGCTGAATCCGGATTCGTTACTCCCACTGTTGCGAACAATAATGTAAAGGCCATAAATACCATCATTAGATGTTTAACTCCAAATTTTTTCTTCATTGTAAAGATCGTAACCCCCCGATTAATTTGTTTGAATCGCCCAAAAATGGGCCTTACTCATGTAATACGGTCAACTTGCAGGAACGTTTCAAATTTTATTAAATTTCTGAAACGCTTGGACTTGGGTCTTGAATTGCAGCTTGGCCATCAAGCAATTGGGTAACCCAATGACACCATTCCAGGCCTGTTTGTGCGTGCATTAACCCTTTTTGTACCAGGATGTAGCTTCCAAAATCTCGGTTGCCTACACGAAGATTATCCTGAGGTATACGTGACTTCAGATCCTCGAAATAACGTATGCGTTCCATAAACCAGCTTTTACGCTCATTCAGAATGCGTCTCATGCTTCCGTCTTCCGCTATGCCAACACACAAAATACGCAAATTAAATTCATCGCGTGTAACCGGTGCGGTAACAGGAGTGATCATCCATTCCAAGAGCTTTTCAATGCCTTTGTCCGTAACTGCGTACATTTTCTTGTCCGGTTTGTCAGACTGTTGTACCCAGCGGGAGGCCAATAACTCATCGTTTTCCATCTTGGACAGGAGTGGGTAGATCTGGCTGTGTTTCGCTTGCCAATGCGGCTGGATCTTCAGCATCAGATCATAGCCCGATGACTCCTCGCGGGTAAGCAGCCCGAGCAATCCGTAGGAAAGTATGTTCATGCACATGTCTCCTTAATATTAGGGCTAGGTCAGAGAGAACAATCGTTTTTACTTTCTTTGACCGCTTTCATAAAAAGTGTACACTGAAACTGTATGGTTTGACAACCTGACAGAACAACTGCCTTAATTTAGACAAAAAAAGTGCGAACCATAAGGTCCGCACTCCAAACCATTTAGAGAGATGCCTGTTGTCCATACCCCTCAGCGACAAGATCAAGCTCACCTGTGGCAGAATCGATAACCATGCCGTGGACGGGTACATTGGGAGGAAGTAAAGGATGCTTCTTGATCACTTCCACAGTATGTTTTACCCCTTCTTCGACGCTGTCAAACCCACGCAACCATTTTTGCAAACGGATGCCCGAATTCTCCAGAGTAGTCATGACTTCTTCCGATACACCACGCTCTACCATATGTCCAATCATGGTCTCAGCGTGAAGGGAAGCCATACCACATTCCGTATGACCCACTACCAGGACTTCATCTGCACCCAGTTCATAGATGGCGACAAGTACACTACGCATTACACTCCCGAAAGGCTGAGAGATAATTGCGCCTGCGTTTTTGATGATTTTCACATCACCGTTTTTCAGGTTCATGGCCTTGGGCAGCATTTCCACCAGACGTGTATCCATACAAGTGATGATAACCATCTTTTTGGTTGGAAACTTGCCAGCCGTATACTTTTCGTATTCTTTGGTCTCGACAAATGATTTGTTGTAAGCCAAAATCTCTTGAATGTTGTTCATGTCCATTGCCTCCTGTTATCCAATACGACGAGCACGGCCACTTGCATATGATGCAGCTTGTCCTACGCGCCTTTGCTTTAATAGTATTTCACGGTCAGCAGATGGCATTACTCCAACCCTTTAGAGGTTGTTCAAAAAGTCCACTTTTGATTACAAATCATGCCTGAGGGCATCATCGGCATCGAAGTTGAACGCCATTTCCATCTTCTCGGTAATGAAAACCAGACTTTTTGAACACGTATCTTTAGGAGAACAATGCAATTTTCATCTGTTAAAAGTTGATTATACGCAATGCAAAAAGTATCATCAATAGGGTATAACATTTTTTTTGAAGAGGTGAACGATAACAATGGATAAACAAACACAGGAACATTTGGAATCCTTCCGTAATCTGGCTCGTAAAATTAAGAGCTATCATGAAGCCATTGGTTTGCTTCACTGGGATCTGCGCACAGGTGCGCCGAAAAAAGGCGTTCCGACTCGTTCGGAGACGCTGGGTATGTTGTCCACCGAAGCATTCAAGCTGCAAACCTCGGCTGACATGAAGACTTACCTGGATGCATTAACGACTCCAGCGGTATTGGAACAACTCGAAGATATAGATCGTCGTCTGGTTGAAGATTGCAAGAAAGAATATGATCGCAGTCAGTCTGTACCACCTGAGAAAGTACAAGCATATACCGTGCTCACAGCCAAGTCGGAAACGGCATGGGAAGATGCCAAGCATAACAGTGATTTTGCAGGGTTCTCCCCATATCTGACAGATATCGTTAAGCTCAAACAAGAGTTTATTGATTACTGGGGTGTAAAGGATACGCGTTATGATACGCTGCTTGATATGTATGAACCGGATCTGACGGTTGAGAAAGTGGATGCTGTATTTGCCCGCCTCAAAGCACGTTTGGTGCCTCTACAAGAGAAGATTAATGCTTCAGAAAACAAGCCAAATACAGAGTTCCTGAATCAGTTGTTTGACACCGAACAGCAGGAAAAATTCAGTTTGTTCATCTTGGAACAAATGGGCTATGACTTTGAAGCTGGACGATTGGACGAGAGTGTGCATCCATTTGCAACGGGTCTTAACCCGGGTGATGTGCGTATTACAACACATTATCTGCAAGATGATGTAGCAAGCGCAGTCTTCAGTTCACTGCATGAGGGCGGACATGCCCTGTACGAGCAAAATATTGATGACAGTTTGGCGGGTACCCTTCTTGCCGAAGGAACGTCCATGGGGATTCATGAGTCTCAGTCCCGTCTTTGGGAAAACATGATTGGTCGCAGCCTGCCATTCTGGACACGTTATTACAAAGATTTGCAGCAGCATTTCCCGCAATTGAGCGAGGTTGAGCTGGAAGATTTCTATCGTGCAATCAATCGGGTGGAGAGTTCACTCATTCGGATTGAAGCGGATGAACTGACCTATAACCTGCATATTATTATCCGATATGAGATTGAGAAAATGTTATTCAACGATGGTCTGGAAGTGAAAGACCTGCCGGAGACCTGGAATGCAAAATACAAGGAATACCTCGGTATAATGCCAACGAATGATGGAGATGGCGTTCTTCAGGATGTTCACTGGTCCGGTGGTGACTTTGGTTACTTTGCATCGTATTCTCTGGGTAATATGTATGCAGCTCAAATTCTACATACATTGCGCAAGGAAATGCCGGAGTTTGATACCCTTATTGCCGAAGGTAATCTGATTCCAATTAAGGAATGGCTTACAGACAAGATCTATCGGTATGGTAAAAGTCGCACACCTTCCGAATTGATTGTTGCCGTAACAGGTGAAGAATTGAACCCGGATTATCTGGCCGATTATCTGGAAGCCAAATATGCCGAGATTTACAAGCTGTAGATATCCTATAAATAACATATTGAATAACATTTCGAAGAGCTGAAGAGTCGGGCATCATTGCCCGGCTCTTTTTTGCATTTAAGTTCTTAACCTTTTGTTGGGCATCGGCATATCCATAATAGAGAGAAACTGCTGAAACCAGTGAAGGAGGGAAACAACATGAAATACACGCCATGGTTCGTCCGGGGCATCGTTATTCTGCTGATTATCATTGTGGCGCTCACCAGCTGTAATAAGGAAGAGAATGAAGCCAAGATTACGATTGGCGAAGTGACTCGTTCGGTATTTTACGCACCGGAGTATGTGGCTGTGGCTCAAGGTTTTTTTGAAGAGCAGGGACTTGAGGTGGATATTCAGACGACTGCTGGCGGTGACAAAACGATGGCGGCATTACTCGCAGGTTCAGTGGATATCGCACTGGTAGGAGCGGAGACGTCCATATATGTCTATCAGCAGGGAGCGGAAGATCCGGTCATTAACTTTGCCCAGCTCACCCAGACGGATGGTACATTTCTGTTCGCTCGTAACACAGAAGGTAGCTTCGATTGGGAGCAACTGAGGGATTCCACATTTCTCGGTCAGCGCAAAGGCGGCATGCCGCAAATGGCAGGGGAGTTCGCACTGAACAAACATGGCATTGATCCGCAAAGTGATCTGGAGCTGATACAGAATGTGGACTTTGCCAACATTGCGTCTGCTTTTGCCTCAGGCACGGGAGATTATGTTCAACTGTTTGAACCCCAGGCATCCATCTTTGAACAAGAAGGTCGGGGCAAGGTTATTGGATCGTTTGGAACAGAAAGTGGTCGTCTGCCTTACACGGTCTTCATGACGAAACAGAGTTATCTGAACGACAATAAGGATATCGTCCAGAAGTTTACGAATGGTCTGCACAAAGCGCAGACATGGGTGGATTCCCATACGTCTGAAGAGATTGCTGAAGTCATTTCTCCTTTTTTCAAAGACATCGATCCGGCCATTTTGGTGAGCAGTGTGAACCGTTATAAGGAACAGGGCAGCTATGCAACGGACCCGATCATTGATGAGGAAGAGTGGAACAATCTGCTTGATGTCATGAGTGCCGCCGGCGAGTTGAAAGAACGCGTGGATTTGAGTGCAATTGTGGATAATGCTTATGCGGAAGAAGCTACGAAATCAAAGTGATGGGTATTCAGGAAAGGAAGTGAGCAGAATGCCTGAATCCGAAAGTGTGATCCGACTGGAGGGGATCTCTCAAGTATACGTCAGCGAGCGGGAAGCTTCATTGGTGATTGAAGACTTGAGTCTGGAGATCCAAAAAGGAGAGTTCGTCAGTCTGGTTGGACCGAGCGGATGCGGTAAAACGACATTGTTGTCGATCATCGCCGGGCTGCTCACACCCACCCGAGGAGAGGTTAAGGTTAAAGGAAAACTCGTTGGCGGCCCCTCAGCACAGATTGGTTATATGCTTCAACAAGACTATCTGTTTCCATGGCGGACCATTCTGGATAATGCATTGATCGGTCTTGAACTGACAGGCAGACTGGATGAACGGAGCCGTGAGCGTGTGCGTGAACTGCTGGTAAGTATGGGTTTGGCCGGAACGGAGAATCAGTACCCATCAGAGCTTTCAGGAGGCATGAGACAGAGAGTGGCTCTGGTGCGCACGTTAGCAACCGATCCGGGAATTTTATTGTTGGATGAACCATTCTCAGCACTTGATTATCAAACCAAGCTGCAACTGGAGGATCTGGTCTCGGATACGTTAAAACAGTTTGGCAAAACATCCGTTCTCGTCACCCATGATTTGTCTGAAGCCATTGCGGTCAGTGACCGCGTCATTGTGCTTGATCGCAATCCCGGCCGCATCCGCCGTGAGTTTATTATCCCTGATGGTATTCGGAAGGCTCAGCCGTTTCATGCTAGGGAGCAAGAAGGATTCAATGCGTTGTTTCAGGCGTTGTGGAGTGAACTGGATCAGTCTGGGGGAGGTGAGGAAGACGCGTGAATCCAATGAATCCGAAGCAGGAAAAGCGTGACGAATGGATGGGGCAGCTGCATCGGAATCATATTCAGCAGGTGGCCAGATGGCGACATCAAGTGCTTGCCGTACAGTTATCTATGCTAGTATGTATGTTTTTGCTATGGGAAGTGGCAGGCAGACTCCGTTGGATTGATGTACTGTTATTCAGTTATCCGAGTAAGATTTTTGCCCAGATTGGCAAGGACATCGCTAGTGGCGAGTTGTGGGCACATGTTGGGGTAACCGTAGGGGAAACGGCAGTTGGTTTTTTATTGGGAACACTGGTGGGAACCTTGCTTGCGGTTTTAATTTGGTGGTCTCCTTTTTTGTCCAAAGTGCTGGACCCCTATATGGTTGTGTTCAACAGTATGCCGAAGGTAGCACTTGGCCCGATCTTTATTGTGATGTTCGGCGCAGGTTTTACAGCGATTGTCATGACCACATTGTCCATCACGGTCATTATCACGACACTGGTCGTGTATAACAGCTTCAATGAAGTGGATCCCAATTATATTAAAGTCATTCGTACGTTTGGTGGAGACCGTTCCGAGATTTTTACGAAAGTTGTATTACCTGCTTCTTTTCCGGCGATTGTATCTACTTTGAAAGTGAACGTTGGTATGGCTTGGGTAGGTGTAATTGTGGGTGAGTTTCTTGTCGCTAAACAAGGGCTCGGTTATCTCATTATCTACGGATTCCAGGTATTCAACTTCACGCTTGTATTATCAAGTCTGTTAATTATTGCAGCAGTTGCAACAGCCATGTATCAACTTGTTGTCTATGCAGAACGTAAAATGCTGGCTGGCCGCAGGTGATTCGGACGTGTTTTACTCGTAATGTGACCGGGTATGATATGTATACAATTTCACAAGGGGTGTCACGTTGCCCGATACCGTAAAATCAAGTACCATATTTAGTATGAATATTCCGCGCAGATCCGGAATGAATGCGATGATTGGAGAAGAGGGCCTTGAGGTTCTGTCGCAACGATCTAACTTGCCAGCGTCCCTCATTCGGGGCGTGTTGCTGTGACCGGCATGCATGCGCATGTCGGTTGATGTCGTCTAGTTTACATTTGGATGAGACATACTAGTCATGATAAATGAATGAGGCGACGAGCTGGCTAAGAATTTTTTTGCAGCTTAGAGGAGATGGAATGTTAAATGGGTTTTAGGGTAATTAAAACCGCAATCGCCGCATTAATGGCCGTGCTGATTGCGGACTGGTGCGGCTTGCCAGGACCGACATCAGCGGGATTGCTTGCCATTCTCGGGGTGGATGTAACGAGAAAACGAAGTATTCGTACCATATCGGCTCGATTTTTTGCTTCAGTAGTTGGACTTTTATTTGCAAGTGTACTTTTTCACTTTCTAGGCTTCCATTACTGGGTACTGGCCGTATACATATTGATCGCATTCCCGGTTATTGTCCGGGTTGGCTTCAAGGAAGGTATTGTAACAGGTTCGGTCGTGGTATTTCGGGTGTTCGGCGGCGGGGAAATGGACGTGCATGTCGTCCTCGTACAAATTGCTTTGCTTCTGATTGGTCTTGGTTCCGCAATGGCGGTTAATCTGGCCTATATGCCGGCAGCGGATCCTCAGATGCTGCGCATTCGCAAACGAATCGATGAACTCTTTTCGAAGATTTTCAAGGAATTCGCGGCCACGCTGCGTAATCCCAATGAAGCATGGGCGGGGAGAGAACTGATTGAAGCGGATAAAGCTATCCTTGGCGGTATCGATGCAGCCAAGCGTTCTCTGGAGAATCAGGTGATTCATCCGAACGAAGAATGGAGTGTCTACTTCTATATGCGCAAAACGCAGCTGGACTCCATCCAGCATATGATGCATCTGGTGTCCCAGATCTATCAGAAGATGCCACATGCGGAAATGGTATCGGAGCTGTTCGATCAGCTTAGTCAGGATGTACTTACTGAATCTTACACCGGACGAACTGAAAAACTTCTTGCGGATGTGCAAGAAGAATTCAAACGTATGGAACTACCGGATACAAGGGAAGAATTCGAGATTCGTTCTGCAATTCTCCAGTTGTGCCGCGAACTCGCGCTGTATCTGAAAGTCGCGAAGAAGGACAAAGCACCGTCCCCAATCTCGGACCGGTCCCAATCTACAAACGAATAATAGAAAATAGTTGTCACCCTAGACGAATGCCCTGCATACACTTGTAGTGAATGATTGTATGGAGGAGGTTTAAAGATGTCATTGAGTCATAAACATCAATGTAGAGAGATTATCACGAAGGCGATCTGCGGCAAAGGTCGTAAGTTCTCTACCGTAACACATACCGTGACTCCGCCAAATGGTCCGACAAGTATTTTGGGGGCTTGGATTATCAACCACCAATATGAAGCCGTATCAGCGGGTGACGGAATTGAAGTTATTGGTACTTACGATATCAACATTTGGTATTCCTATGACAAGAATTCGCAGACGGATGTAGCCAAAGAAACGGTCTCGTATGTAGAACATGTGCCTTTGTCCTATCTGGACCCGAAACACCGGACTTCCACAGTGGAGGTATCTGCGGATGCAACGCAGGAACCTAGCTGTGTGGAAGCCACAGTATCCGCAGGTGGAAGCAGTGTAATTATCCGGGTAGAACGGGAATTCGCTGTGGAACTCGTTGCCGAAACCAAAGTTTGTGTGAAGGTCTGCACAGATGGTTGCGGTGATTACGAAGACAAGGACTATGACTTTGGCAGTGGCGATGGAGATTATGACGATCTCGATCCCGATCTGCTCGACGATGAGCTGTGAGTTTGATTCATCATGTATTTGTTAACCTAAGGTATCATATGCGCCAGAAGGCGCGATGAAGAGGGCGTAAGCCCTCTTTCTTCTTAAATATTGAAAAATGGGTGTTAACGAGCCTCGCAATATGCCTGGAATACCTTTCATGGGAAGGCTCCGCATTGCGGGGTTATTTTTATTTTAGTTGCATGCTCCGGGAGGGGGGACGTCATGAATGTGTTAGAACAAGCGGAGGAGGCATTACTCCGATATGAAAGGATGACTTCTGGAGAACGTACAGAACGGTTAAAACAGGCAGGCATTGAAGTATTGTCACTGCACGATCGGCGCAAACGCGAACCAGGCTTGCGTGTACGCTATGATGTAGAGATAAGTTGTCTGCAGGCGATCCGGATCAAGCGCAAGGATACTAGTGGCATGGGAGGGGCACAGGAAACTCTGTTGGAGCGTGAAGCGAGTTCAACCTTGTTCAAGCGCATAGAACGACTTGCGATCAAAACGCTGTATACGCTAGGACTGGATCATGGAGCTGTTCGAATGGAATCTTCAGGGAATGGCGGATGTGCAGTGATTTCGATTGATCCGGGTCCCTGGAAAGGGGTGACCAACCTTGCTGCTACCTATAGGGAAAGCTGGAAGCAGCATCAGGAACTACTGGATGAGGAAGTGAGTCACAGACCCACTCCGATACTCGGCATGGACCCGGAGTTTCTTCTGGTGCAGATGCCGGAATCCAAAATCGTACCCGCCTCTAGATTTCTTGAACGTACAGGAATGGCAGGCTGTGATTCCGTGACGATTGGTGGACGGCGCATATATCCGGTTGCCGAACTGAGACCTGCTCCCAGCTCCGAACCACGAGAACTGCTTGCTCATCTGATGAGGGCATTCGCAGCAGCTTCCCGCAGCATCAGTGATCACTCACTCATCTGGCAGGCAGGAGGGATGCCACAACGGGGGTTACCTCTGGGTGGTCATATTCATTTTAGCGGCGTGAATCTTACCGGGGAACTGCTTCGTGCACTGGACAATTATCTGGCATTGCCACTGGCATTTCTGCAAGACCCCCGTGGATCGGGAAGACGACCCCGTTATGGAGCACTTGGTGATTTTCGTCTGAAATCCTATGGTGGTTTTGAGTATCGTACGTTACCCAGTTTTCTTGTGTCACCCCTTGTTGCGAAAGGTGTTGTGGCCTTGGCAGGTCTTATCGCGAGCGGATATATTCAATTACGGCAGCGTCCGTTGGCAAAAGCTGAGGTTCATACCGCTTTTTATGAAGGAAAGCGCGAAGTGATTAAGGAACACATTCCAGCTCTCGTAGATGATCTGAAGAGGTTGGATGGATATGCACGTTATGAACGGTATGCGTCTCCGTTACTCCTTCAATTAAAACTGGGAAGAACTTGGGATGAGAGCCGCGATATTCGCAAACTCTGGAATATTCGGGCAGGTTCATGAAGTACGGACGTTTTTTTGATATAATAAGAAACAAGTCTTTTATGAGCATTAAGCTACTACGGAAGATATGGAGCAGCAACCCTTGAAGGAAGTGGCAAATAGCCAAAACATAAGGCGGAGGCGCAAACACAGTGCCTGACCGTCTTATTGTCCTTCCAGGACGCGTTTCTTCCTGACATTATAGGAACGGATGGAGGATATTCATCATGGCTCAGTATACGCCAATGATTCAACAATATTTGCAAGTGAAGGCCGAAGCACAAGATGCTTTTCTATTTTTTAGACTGGGTGACTTCTATGAAATGTTCTTCGAGGATGCGATTAATGCTGCTCGTGAACTAGAGATCACGCTGACCGCACGTAACGGAGGCACGGATGACAAGATTCCGATGTGCGGTGTACCTTATCATTCGGCTGACAATTACATACAGCGTCTGATTGAAAAAGGATATAAAGTAGCGATATGTGAACAGATGGAAGATGCGAGTGTAACCAAAGGCATGGTACGACGCGAAATTGTACGTGTGGTTACACCCGGAACGGTGATGGAAGGCAAAACGCTGGGGGATAAATCCAACAACTACATGGTGTGTCTTACAGGTAATCAAAATACGCTGGCGCTCGCGGCCTGTGATCTGTCAACGGGTGAGTTGTATGTGACATCCGTGCCCTATTCCAAGGAATGGCTTAAGGATGAAATCGGCATCTACGAACCATCCGAGCTGGTGGGGGATGCAGCGCTGCTTGAAACGGTAGAAGCCGAGGCGTCTCCAATCGGTCGCCCTGTGGTCTACACGTCGTGGACAAAGAATAAGGAAGATCTGGTCCGTCAGCAGTTTGGCGAGGCTGTCTGGGCAAGATTAGAGCCTGAACGTCAAGCATGCATTGCACGTCTTTTCTCCTATCTGAGTGAGACACAGAAACGTTCTCTTGGGCAATTAACTCAAATCTCTACCTATGAGCCCGATCATTATATGATCTTGGACCCGTTTACGCGCCGGAACCTGGAATTGGTGGAAACCGTGCGTGAACGCTCCAAAAAAGGTTCATTACTTTGGTTGCTTGATCGGACGGAGACATCCATGGGTGCAAGAATGCTGCGTCGCTGGGTCGATAAGCCATTATTGCAAAAAGGGAAGATTAATGAGCGTCTTGAAGCAGTGGATACGCTGTACAACCAGTTTATATTGCGTGAGGACCTGCGGGCAGAACTCAAAGACATCTATGATCTGGAGCGTTTGGTAGGCCGGATTGCGTTTGGTAATGCCAATGGTCGTGACCTGAATGCGCTCAAGTCATCGCTGGAGAAAATTCCAAGACTTCGTCAGCATTGCGCAGGATCATCTTCTGCAACATTGCAGCATATTGCCGAAACCATGGATGATTGCAATGATCTGCGTGAAGCTATCGGGCAAGCCATTGTGGACGAGCCGCCGGTATCGGTAAGGGACGGAGGTCTGATTCGTGAAGGGTATCATGAACGTCTGGATGAATTGCGTGAGGCTTCGGTTAACGGGAAGCAGTGGATTGCGGAGCTTGAAGCGCGAGAGCGTGAGGCGACAGGCATTCGATCGCTGAAGATTGGATATAACAAAGTGTTTGGTTATTATATCGAGATCACCAAGTCCAATCTGTCCTCGCTGCCAGAGGGACGTTATGAACGTAAACAGACACTTGCCAATGCAGAACGTTACATTACGCCGGAGTTGAAGGAAAAAGAGACGCTGATTCTCGAAGCTCAGGACAAAATGGTTGATATTGAGTATGGACTTTTTGCGGAACTTCGCGAGCGGCTGAACAAAGAGATTGCAAGATTGCAGAAGCTGGCTGAACAGGTAGCGGAAATTGATGTGTATCAATCTTTTGCGGTGATCAGTGCTGAGCGAAACTTTGTACGTCCTACGTTAACCGACGGTTATGATCTGGTTGTGGAAGAAGGACGCCATCCGGTCGTTGAGGCGGTCATGCGAGATGGCGCATTTATTGCCAATCACACAGCAATGACCAAGGAAGAGGCACGTATTCTGCTGATTACTGGACCAAATATGGCTGGTAAGAGTACGTACATGCGACAGGTCGCTTTAATCTCCATTTTGGCGCAAGTGGGTTGCTTTGTGCCTGCGGGTCAGGCGGAGGTGCCGATCATGGATCGCATTTTCACACGGATTGGAGCCGCGGATGATCTCATTGGCGGACAAAGCACATTCATGGTGGAGATGGCTGACATTCAGGTTATGACGGACAAAGCGACACCACGCAGTCTGATTATTATCGATGAATTGGGACGGGGAACGTCAACCAGCGAAGGTATGGCGATTGCTCAGTCTGTTATTGAATATGTACATGATATTATCGGATGTAAAGCCCTTGTATCAACTCATTTCCATGAGCTTGCTCATCTGGAAGAGAGTCTGGACAAGCTGGCCAACTACTCGATGGCGGTACAGGAGAGCGGGGACAAGGTGAATTTCCTGCGCAAATTGATTGCCGGAGCAGCCAGCAGCAGTTATGGTATCTATTGTGCACGCCTTGCAGGTTTGCCTGATAGCATTATCGAGCGCGCGAATGGACTATTGCATGGATTCGAACATGCGGCCGCGCAAGTAGCTGTGGGCAGTGAATATATCGGTAGCGAGAAGCAGGAAGCAGGCTTGAAATTAAAAGGTGGAGAATTCCAGCACACGGATTCAGTACCATTGATCCGGGAACACGAGATTGTGGAGAGTGCAGAGTACACACCTTCTATTGAAGAGCCGGTCGGGAAGCAACATGCCAAGAAATCAAACAGCAAGGTACAGTCCAGTGCAAACCATTCGGATGTGGTTCAACTGTCTATCTTTGGGGATGATGAGCCGAATGTGGCAACGAAACCGGATGTAGTTGCGGTGGATAAACCAGCGCGAGAATTCATCCGTACGATGAAAGATATCGATGTCATGAATATGACGCCTCTTCAGGCGATGCAGATATTGAATGATCTCAAATTGAAGGCACAGCAATTATCCTGAATATAAGGGAGGGGAAAACCTGTGGCGAAAATACATGTGCTTGATGAACATATTGCCAACCAGATTGCGGCGGGTGAAGTGGTCGAAAGGCCTGCTTCGGTTGTCAAAGAGTTGCTCGAAAACTCGGTGGATGCAGGCGCCACCAAAATTGAAGTAACTGTGGAAGAGGGCGGACTCCTCAGTATTCGCGTCAAAGACAATGGTTCAGGTATCGAGCCAGAGGATATGGAAACTGCCTTTTATCGTCATGCGACCAGTAAAATAGCTCATGGCCGAGATCTGTTCCAGATCACAAGTCTTGGATTCCGCGGAGAAGCCCTGGCGAGTATTGCCGCAGTGTCCAAGGTAGAGGTATTATCGGCAAGTGACAATGACGGGCGAGGACGCCGCATTGTAATTGAAGGTGGGAACCTTGTTTCTCATGAAGATGCAACCTCACCCCAAGGTACAGATTTTGCAGTGAGAGAACTATTTTACAATACACCAGCCAGACTCAAATATATGAAAACGATCCAGACGGAACTGGGACACATTTCAGATGTTCTTTACCGTATGGCTATGTCTCACCCGAACATTTCGTTCCGATTGCGCCATAATGAGAATGTGTTGCTTCAGACGTTGGGTAACGGCGATCTGCTGCAAGTGGTTGCAGCGATCTATGGGACAAGTGCAGCGAAAGCGATGCTTCCCATCCAGGGAGAAAGTCTGGATTACCGGGTGAGCGGGCTGATCAGCCTGCCAGAATGGACACGAGCGAATCGTGGTGGGATGTCGACGATTGTTAATGGGCGATTTGTTCGCAATTACGGTCTCAATCAGGCGATTCTCAAAGCCTACCATACCTTGCTGCCCATTAATCGCTTCCCGCTTGTCGTGGTGCAGTTGGAGATGCACCCATCCCTTGTGGATGTGAACGTGCATCCGGCCAAGTTGGAGGTTCGCTTCAGCAAGGAACCAGAACTATATGAATTTATAGAGACGACGCTACGGGGGATACTCCGGCAGGAGGTATTGATTCCACAGGTCAAAAAGCAGCAGATTCGACGTGGAGACGATAGTTCCTTTATCCAGGAACAATTCCTCTTTCCACGTGGTCCTCTGAAAGATCCATCTGATGCAGAAGGATATGGTCAACAAGGTCCGCTCGGGAAACCTGGTAGTGCGCCGCTGAAGTTGACTGCGGAAGATGATGATCTGGATTTGGATGCTCCGGCGGATGTGACCACAGGACAACCAGTATCTGAAGAGGGTCAGTCGGTGCCGCTGCCCGAAGCTCCACCTGAGATTACACACCCCCCTGAGCAGTTAGAAAGTTGGAACGGGGATATCTTGCAGAAGATTGCTAGTCATGACGGGGAGCAGACATCTGTTAACGTGCAAGAAGGCACTAAGGATGTAAGTACAAGTACAAGTACAAGTACAAATTCAAGTACAAGTTCTACCGAAACTTTTCCGAAAACTGACCTCTCTTCTCAAGATCACGGAGATCATAGAGCAACAGAGAAACCGTTGGGTGAAGGCACACCAGCTACGTACCGCTCCGATTCCGTATATTCATCAGTTAGGGAAGCACGTTCATCGTATAGCCCGTCTTCGATTGCGAGAAATGAACGGACGTGGAAAACTTCAGCTTTGCCTGATGCGACCAAACTGGCCGCTGCCATTAAATCGGATGCATCCATGCCCGCATTTCCGGAACTGAGTCTGATCGGACAGCATCATGGTACGTATTTGATTGCGCAAAATGACCAAGGTTTATATTTGATTGATCAGCATGCCGCTCATGAACGTGTAAATTATGAGTATTACTACGAGAAATTCGGTAACCCTGCCCAGGCCTCACAAGAGTTACTGCTGCCGATTACGCTGGAGTTCACACCTTCGGAGACGGAAAAGCTGAAAACAAGACTGGCCTGGTTTGAACAGGCGGGTGTATATTTGGAGCATTTCGGTGGACAGACGTTCCGTGTGCGTTCCCACCCGTTCTGGTTCCCTAAAGGGGACGAGAAAGACATTATTGAAGAAATGTCCGAATGGGTTCTTAGTGAACGCAGTATAGATGTCGCCAAGATGAGGGAAGCTGCATCCATTATGTGCTCCTGCAAGGCGTCTATCAAAGCCAACCAGAAGCTGACGGATCAGGAGGCAGAGGTGCTGATTCAGCGTCTGGGTTCATGTCGACAGCCCTACACGTGTCCGCATGGGCGACCGATAGTGATTTCATTTTCAACGTATGATCTAGAGAAATTATTTAAACGAGTGATGTAGCTATTTAGGGGGACATTATGTACATTACAACCGGTGACAAGGAGATTGCCTCTCAGGTGGAGCGTGCACGTAAGCTCGCCGAAACGACTGGAGGTACCTACGTACCGCGCAAGAGAACGTCTTTACCCAGACTAATTGAACATTATGGTATCGATGAAATCCTGGTCGTGCTCAATGGCAGAGCGCGCCTGTTTCGCAAGGATGCAACGGAGCTTGAGTTTCACCCCAGTATGGGATTTGTTCGCGCTAAACGTGTTCTAAGAGGTGAAGCCGATCCTATGCTGGAAGCTGGTGCGGTACTCGAAGGAGACACGATTGTTGATTGTACCGCTGGACTCGGCTCAGATGCGCTGGTATTTTCGGTTGCGGCTGGGAAGAGTGGACAAGTCATTGCATGTGAAAGTTCTCAACCGCTCTATACCCTGCTGCTGGAGGGCATGTCTCATTATAAGAGCAATCAGCCCTTGGTGGATGAGGCTTTCCGGCGCATAGATCTGCGGCATGTGGATCATCTTGAGTTGCTGCGTTCCATGCCAGATCGAAGCTGTGACACCGTATATTTTGACCCCATGTTCCGTGAGCCAATGATGGATTCAAGTGCTATACAGCCCTTGCGAGATTATGCAAATGCTCACGCGCTGGATGAACAGAGCATTATGGAAGCAAAACGAGTTGCCCGTAAACGGGTAGTGATGAAAGAAAAGCGCGGCAGCGCGGAGTTTGACAGGCTCGGATTTGAAATAATTGATCGGGCGAATGCAAAAACCCTGTACGGAGTGATTAATGTTGAAAGTGGAAGTTAAACCAAAACCTAAACTGCTTGTGCTGGTTGGACCAACAGCAGTAGGCAAAACAAGAATGAGCATCGAGCTGGCCCAAGCTTTCAATTGTGAGATTATCTCAGGGGATTCGATGCAGGTATATCGTGAAATGGATATCGGAACTGCCAAGATTACCTCTGAAGAAATGAAGGGTGTACCTCATCATCTTATTGATATCCATGAACCGGAGTATCCGTATTCTGTGGCCGAGTTCCAGGAGAGTTGCACACGATTGATTAGTGAAATCCATGAACGCGGTAAAATGCCTTTTATTGTAGGTGGCACCGGTCTATATGTGGAATCAGTATGTTACGGCTTCCAATTTTCGGATAGCGGTTCGGATGAAGCGTTCAGAGAGGAACAATTCAGCTATGCTGAGCTAAATGGAGCTCAGGCCCTTCATGATCGATTGAGGGAAGTTGATCCCGTTAGTGCGGATCGTCTGCATCCAAATGACCAGCGGCGAATTGTACGTGCGCTTGAGATCCATCACCTCACAGGCGAGAAGTGGTCTGATCAGCTGGCAGTACAGAAGAAAGAGTCGCCTTATGACCTTCTTATTGTTGGTTTGACAATGGATCGGCAGAAGTTGTACGCCCGGGTAGAAGAGCGGATTGATCTGATGATCGAACAAGGTCTGGTGGATGAAGTGAAGTCCCTGTTGGAACGTGGAGTGGCCAGAGGTCATATTTCCATGCAAGGACTGGGGTATAAGGAAATTGCAGCGTTCCTGCAAGGGGAAGTGAGTTGGGAAGCTGCGGTTGAGTGGTTGAAGAGGGATACACGTCGGTTTGCCAAACGGCAGCTTTCCTGGTTCCGTCATATGAAGGATATTGAATGGGTGGACATGACGGATACCCAGGATTTTGAAGGGAAATACAAGCAGATAAGTGAATTGATTACACGAAAATTTGATTGATTTGAGCGATTATTAGTATTCTTCTGACAGGCATCGATTAGATCAAGATATGTAAACCTCTACCTTTTAGTCATCAAAAGGATAGAGGTTTTTACTTATCACTAGAACAGATGGTAGAGATTAAGCATTCACCAAACAACGAATAAGTGTGCTTTAAAATGAAGATTTTGTCCCTCTTTTGCAAAACAGACAAGCGGTGTATAATGGATAAGTCTTCTATTTGTTCACCTCGCCAAGAATGGGGGTAAAATAGCAGACAAGGGGTTTTTGTGGATTATATGAAACTGTTCATGATATAATAGCACGAAAGCTACTCAGCGATATTGAATATTACTTGAACACGAATTCAAATGAACCAATGGGGGTACGGCTAATGAACAAGTCCATCAACATCCAAGATACGTTCTTGAACCAACTGCGGAAAGAAAATATTCCTGCTACGGTCTATCTGACCAACGGCTTCCAAATCCGCGGGACGATCAAGGCATTTGACAATTTTACGATCGTCATTGACAGCGACGGACGCCAGCAAATGGTCTACAAGCATGCCATCTCCACGTTCACGCCGCAACGCAGCGTATCGCTGATGCAGCAAGATAACAGCGGCGAAGCTTAAAAAAATTACGAAACCTTTTCACCAACCATTTCGTCTACAAGTATAGGTATTGAAACAGAGCAACCTGAATAAAGGGTTGTTCTTTTCATTCCGGGCAAAATATGTTTAATATATGCCTGAGCCTACAGACGATTAGAAATTATGCAACCGAAAGGGAGTCAGGAGGTAACATGCCAAACGATCCGTTGTCGAGGTCTAACAATCGCAACAACAATAACAAGTCACCCAAAAAAGCGAAGCCAAAGACCTCTAAAAAGAAAAAAATTACGGGTAAACGCGTTGGATGGACACTGTTTTTCACAATGGCAATCGCCATATTCTGTGCACTAGGCGGATATTTATTTATTATGGTGAGTGGTGAAAATCTGCTCAAAGCCAACAAGGACAAAACCACAATTAATGAAACTTCAAAAGTATATGATCGCAATGGCCAATTAATGGGGGAGCTATCCATTCAGAAGTTGGAACCCGTCAAAGAAGATGATATTCCTGAGCTGGTGAAGCAAGCCTTTGTTGCAACGGAGGATAAACGCTTCTACGATCATCAGGGCGTGGATATCTGGTCCATAGGGCGTGCGGCGGTTAAGGACGTCATGGCTCGTTCCATGGTGGAAGGTGGTAGTACACTAACCCAACAGCTTGCCAAGAACATGTTCTTGTCCCGTGACAAAACGTTCTTCCGTAAAGCAACGGAAGTATCAATTGCCATGGCATTAGAGCGCAAGTACACAAAAGACGAGATTCTGACGATGTACCTGAACCGGATTTTCTTCGGTCATCAGCGTTACGGGATTAAAGCAGCATCTGAATTTTACTTTGGAGTTACTGATCTCAAGAGGTTGAAGTTGTGGCAAATTGCTACATTGGCAGCTATGCCGAAAGGGCCTTCTGCCTATAATCCGGTGAGCAATCCAAACGACTCAAAAGCACGTCGAGGTGTGGTATTGCAGCTGATGTATGAACAAGGCTACATTACCAAGGCGGAGATGGACGAAGCAAAAGAGATTAACTATAACTACAAGCGACCAGAGAAAGACAGGAAGTATCAAGGTTTTATAGATTATGTGCTCCGTGAAGCTGAACGAGTAACAGGTAAAACGGAAGATGATCTGAATATCGGCGGATACAAAATCTATACAACTATGGATGCTCAGGCTCAAACAGCCATGGAAACTGCGTTCACAGATGATAGTCTGTTCGAGGCAAGTAAAGATGATCAACAGGTTCAAGGCTCCATGGTTATTATGAACCATGAGAATGGTAGCCTCGTTGCCCTCCTGGGTGGACGGGATTATCAGACTAAAGGTTATAGCCGTGTAACGCAGAGTCGAAGACAACCAGGTTCAGCTTTTAAACCGATTGTGTCTTATGCACCGGCGCTTGAATCAGGAAATTACAGTGCCAACTCGTCGCTGAGTAATGCAAAGCAATGTTTTGGTAACTATTGTCCTGGTAACTTGCATGGATATTCTTCGACGATCAGTATGACGGAAGCCATTACGAAATCGGAAAATATTCCTGCGGTTTGGCTGCTTGATAAAATAGGCGTTAACACAGGCATTAATTTTGCCAAGAGTGTAGGTATACAGCTGACAGATGAAGACAAAAACTTGGCGATTGCCCTCGGTGGTCTAAGTAAAGGTACAAATACACTGGAAATGGCGCAAGCCTATAGTGCATTTGCCAACCTCGGAGAATACCGACAAGCCTATTCGATTAAGGAAATTAAGGATAGCGCAGGCAAAACCACGTACAAACACGATAACTCGGACACAACGCGTGTCATGAGCGAGCAAAATGCGTATCAGCTTACACAGATGCTGCAGAACGTTGTTAATGACGGTACGGGACGTTCAGCACGTCTGGATCGCCCCGTAGCGGGTAAAACAGGAACTGTTCAAAGTGGTATCTCTGGCAACAGTGCCAACCGTGATGTATGGTTTGTTGGATACACACCGGAATGGACTGCCGCAGTCTGGATGGGCTATGACAATCCGGATGCCAATCACATGCTTAAGAACAGCAGTAAGCTGTCGGCAGCTTTCTTTGCCAAAGTCATGGGAGATGCTTTAAAAGGCGTTCCAGTGAAGCAATTCAAAGCACCAGCTGGAGGGCAGGCACCTCCGCCAGTAGAAGAACCAGAAAAGCCGGCTCTGTCCGTTAGTGGGCTGAGTGGATCATACGATCCAAATGCACAAACCGTCTCCCTAAGTTGGACTGGAACGGGTGACGCGAGTACGCAATATCGGATTTATCGGAAAGAAACATCGGAAGCCCAGTTCACTCATCTCATTGATGCAATAGGAGCGACCAATGCACAAGATTTAAGTGCGTTGCCTGGTCTAACCTATGAGTACTATGTGACAGCTTACGACTTGGCATCAGGACTTGAGACGGATCCTTCCAACACCATTTCCTTGATGATTGAAGCACAGGAAATGCCGCCGGAGGAACCTGATCCTGGTATAGACCCTGGAACAGAGATAGATCCTGAGCAGCCAGGTACGGAGAATCCGGACAATGGTTCACCGGATAATGGCAACTCGAACGGTAATAACGGTAATGATAATGGGAATGAAAATGGCAACAACGGAAATGGTAATGGTAATAACGGAAACAATGGCAACGGTGGTAATAACGGTGGACCCGGCCAAGGAAACGGTCAACCTGGGGGAGGAAACACGACCCCACCTGGCCAGGGGACAACAGAGCCAGGCGGTACCGGTGAAGGCTCCGATGATGGGGCCGTAACAACGCCGGGCGAGGTTGTAACTCCGGACAGCGGAACGAGTGGGGATACTGGAGGAACAGATGCACCTGCAGATTCTCAAGCTGGAACCGGCGGTTAAGCCAATGAATCACTAAATAGCTACATTAAAAAACTGCTTCCCGGAATTTCGGTGAAGCAGTTTTTTTTGTTATATGGAACCAACTGTAATGGAAGCTGATTTGATGATTAGGTGGGACAAAGCTTGATTTTGAGTGTAAACCTTAAATATGGTAAGCTGTAACTATTCGTAATACGTTGTGCAAGGGCGGGCCCAGAGCGCTGGAATCCATCAGGCGGACGTTATTACATTGTTCACCAATAACATCAGAGCAGGTCACGGACCTGTAGTCGGCAAAGAGGGGTTCGTATGAAACGGAAATTCGGGGACCGCGCGAACTGGCGCCGGATTACGAACCGACAATTCACATGCCGGTTCGTTCAATCCAAAATTTTCACAGGTTATATTACGTTGTACACCATACAGGATTTGAAAGAATCTCTGTGGAAAACTTATGGAGGCAGTACCTTCTGTATCGCAGATAAAGGTTATTCCTGGCTGCAATACTATCCGAAGGGAGAGCACTTTGTTGTAACGGCGATGTTTGACGATCAGGAACGGATTGTAGAGTGGTACATTGATACATGTCGTAGTCAGGGGATAACCGATCAGGGTGTTCCTTGGTTTGATGACCTGTATCTGGATGTCGTTGTACTGAAAGATGGAGAAGTATTTTTGCTGGATGAAGATGAGCTTGAAGATGCGCTGTCACGGAAGCATATTACTACAGGCGATTATGACTTGGCTAACAAGACGGCAAAAGAACTGCTGCATGCCATTGATGCACATGTATTCCCATACTTTCAGTTATCACTGAAGCATAGGCAGAGTTTGTTTGAGAACGGAGAGTTTCGAAAAAACATTCAGATTTGAGACATCTATTTATCCGTAGAATTCTTCATGATCCTTCTAATATTGGAGCACCTGATAGAATACATTAATAATCAGGAGAGTTCAGCCCGATAAAATAGAGGTGATGGCGAATGAACGGACGGGTCATGGCTGCAGGAGAGCAACCAGGAGGCAGACCATCCAGACAAATTAATATTGTGTTGCGTAACCAGGAACCTCAGATGTTGGTCAAAGATGAAGCAGCGGCAGTACAGGCAGCCAAGAGTATAACCAAACATGCTCATTTCCAGGAGATACAGGGTGAATTGGAGCAACTGGTTGGACTTGAAAATATCAAAGACTTGGTATTTGAAATTTATGCTTTCCTACAGATTGCTCAGATGCGCACTGAAGCAGGCCTACTTAGTGGTGCGCACGTGTATCATATGATCTTCAAAGGCAATCCGGGAACTGGTAAGACCACCGTGGCGAGGATCGTTGCCAAACTCTTTCAGAAGATGGGGGTGTTGAGTAAAGGTCATCTTATTGAAGTAGAGCGTGCGGATCTGGTTGGAGAATATATTGGTCACACGGCGCAGAAAACAAGAGATTTGGTCAAGAAGGCACTCGGTGGGATATTGTTCATTGATGAAGCTTACAGTTTGGCCCGCGGGGGAGAGAAGGATTTTGGAAAGGAAGCTATTGATACGCTTGTTAAGTCCATGGAAGATAACAAAAATCAGTTTATACTGATTCTTGCCGGGTACTCGGAAGAGATTGATTTTTTTCTCCAGACGAATCCGGGATTACCTTCTCGCTTTCCCATTCAAGTGGAGTTTCCGGACTATAGCATTGATCAGTTGATTCAAATCTCTGAGATTATGGCCAAAGAGCGTGATTATATTCTAATGCCTCAGACCATACTCAAACTTAAGCAGCATTTGCTTCAGGAAAAAAATGATTCGCTGCATGCGTTCAGTAACGCCAGATACGTTCGTAATGCCATTGAGCGTTCGATCAGGCATCAGGCGGTTCGTTTGTTGGAACAATACTCGGAAGGCAGTCCAGGAAAACTGGAGCTGATGACAATCCGTACAGAGGATTTGAACTTTGAGCGAAAGTAAGCGATAATATAGTTTTTACACCAGCCGGCCGGGCCAACCGGTTCGGCTTAAGGCATGCCATGGCATATTCGTGGTAATGAATATCAACAGAATAGTAATTAGAGGGAGTGAACATATACATGACAAATGGCACACATGATACAGATATGGTCAAAAAAGATCGCGCCGTCTTGGTGAGTCTTGTTACGGATGATGTAAAACGTACAGGTATCAACCCTGAGTACTCTTTAGAGGAACTGGTGAAACTTGCCGAGACAGCTGGAGTGGAAGTGCTAAGTGTACTTTCTCAGAACAGGGAAAAACGTGATACCAAATGGTTCATTGGTAAAGGTAAGGTGGAAGAGCTTCGTGCGATTGCAGAGGAACTCGGAGCAACTACAGCTATTTTTGATCAGGAATTGTCAGGTGCACAGGTTCGTAACCTGGAAGAAACCCTCGATCTCAAAATTATTGACCGTACCCAATTGATTTTGGACATCTTTGCACAACGTGCCAACACTAGAGAAGGTATTATTCAAGTGGAATTGGCTCAACATAGCTACTTGCTGCCACGTTTGTCGGGTCATGGCAAGAACCTGTCCAGACTCGGGGGCGGAATCGGAACAAGAGGCCCAGGTGAAAGCAAGTTGGAGACAGACCGCCGTCACATCCGTGGTCGTATCGATGATCTGAAGCGTCATCTGGAAGAATTGACTCGTCATCGCAAGTTGCATCGTGAACGCCGCAAAAAGACAGGTATTGTTCAGGTGGCCCTCGTTGGTTATACCAATGCTGGAAAATCAACCTTGCTCAAACAGTTGACGGCTGCAGATGTGTATATTCAAGATCAGCTATTTGCTACTCTGGATCCAACATCACGTACGATGGAACTTCCAAGTGGAAAAGAAATCGTACTTACCGACACGGTTGGTTTTATTCAAAATCTCCCGCATGATCTGATTGCAGCATTCCGGGCAACGCTGGAGGAAGTGAATGAAGCAGACCTGATCCTGCATGTTGTGGACGCCTCATCAGCTATGCGTGAAGATCAGATGCGGACGGTTAATACGATTCTGCAAGAACTTGGTTCAGGGGACAAGCCGCAGTTAGTCCTGTATAACAAAAAAGATGCGTGCACACCAGAGCAGCTTGAGATGCTTCCATTGGATAAAGGTCACATTAAGGTAAGCGCATTAGACTCTGAGGATCTGCTTAAAATCCGTGAATTGATTCAGACAGAGCTGACAGGTGATACGAAACGCTTCCGTATTCCGGCAGAACGTGGTGATCTTACGTCGGTACTCTACAAAATTGGTGATGTAGTGGATACCAGCTTTGAAGAGAATGATGTAATTTATGAAGTTGAATTGCAAAAAGGTGAATATGAGAAATTTGGTTATATGCTTGAAGAATTCATTGAATTGTAATATTCATGACATATTGATGTGATAAGTTACACGATAATGGATATTCAACGTCAGATTCGTGCTATGAAGGGGAATGAAGTAAGATGGTAAGCTTTGATTCAGAAATATCTGAACTTCAACGTCAAGTGGAGCGTCAGATTGAAGGACAACTGCAACAGATTGATCGGATAACAGATCACAATCAATGGAAGGTGATTAATGCTTTCCAACAGCGAAAAGTAAGTGATTTTCACTTTGCAGGTTCAACAGGTTATGCCTATAACGATCGTGGGCGTGAAGTGCTTGATGAAGTATATGCTGATGTTTTCGGCGCGGAAGCCGCGTTGGTGCGTCCTCATTTTGCTTCAGGTACTCATACGATTAGTACAGCTCTCTTTGGTGTTTTGCGTCCAGGTGACGAATTATTGTACATCACGGGTAAGCCTTATGACACATTGCATAAAGTTATTGGCAAACCCGGTGATGGTACAGGTTCATTACGCGATTTTGGCATCGGTTACCGTGAGACGGCCTTAACTGATGAAGGTGGAGTGGACTGGGCAGCGGTTGAAAAAAGCATTACACCGGCTACAAAAGTCATTGGGATTCAACGTTCACGTGGTTATGACTGGCGATCCTCCTTCTGTGTTGCTGAGATTGCTGAGATGGTTACGCGTGTTAAAGGGCTTAAGGAGGATGTCATCGTATTCGTAGATAATTGTTACGGTGAATTCACAGAGGAACGTGAACCGACAGAAGTCGGAGTTGATCTGATGGCCGGATCACTGATCAAGAATCCTGGTGGAGGCATTGCGGAAACCGGTGGATACATATGCGGGAAGGAACAGTACGTACAGCTGGCAGCTTATCGTCTGACAGCCCCTGGAATCGGGGGAGAGGTGGGAGCGATGCTGGGGACAACACGTGGCATCTACCAAGGACTTTACATGGCACCGACAATTGTAGGACAAGCTATCAAAGGAAGTACGTTTGCTGCTGCGATGTTTGCTGAATCTGGATTTGTAACCAAACCCGCCTGGAATGAAGCTCGCACAGATCTGATCCAGGCTGTTCAGTTTAGCTCTGCTGAGCATCTGATCGCCTTCGTGCAGGGGATTCAGCGTGCAGCAGCTGTGGATAGTCATGTGGTTCCTGAACCTTGGGATATGCCTGGTTATGAGCACCCTGTCATTATGGCGGCAGGTACGTTCATTCAGGGTGGAAGTCTGGAATTATCAGCCGACGCGCCTATTCGGGAGCCGTATATCGGGTATATGCAAGGCGGATTAACGTACTCTCATGTCAAATATGGCGTTTTGATGGCGTTACAGACTATGAAAGATCGTAAATTATTGTGAGTTTATCTAACACGTCATTGACACTTGGTAATAACTAAATGTACAATAGGGTGAAGAATAGATGACTGGAAGGTTGATGAACATGGGTGATGAAATTCGCAGAAATATGGCCTTATTCCCGATTGGTATTGTAATGAAACTTACGGATCTGTCTGCACGTCAGATTCGTTATTATGAGCAGCACAGCTTGATCGTTCCTGCGAGAACGTCAGGTAATCAACGTTTATTCTCTTTTAATGACGTAGAGAGATTGCTAGAGATCAAGGCTTTGATTGAAAAAGGAGTTAACATCGCGGGCATCAAACAAGTGATGAATCCTGTTTCGAAAGAATCCGAGGAAGCTACAGTTATCACGCCAGACACTGAAGTTAAACGCAGAGAGTTGTCCGATACGCAGTTGCACCGCTTGCTGAAGCAGCAGCTTGTATCAGGTAAGAGACCTGGACAAGTATCTCTCATTCAGGGAGAGCTTTCCCGATTCTTTAATAAAAAGTAAATTCGCATAACTTGGCGAGTGAGGGGAAAACATGCACTTTTGGTGTGAGACTCCTTGACCCGTGGAACTTTCTAATGTACAAATATAACAGGCAAGCCAAATACGCAGATAAGAAAGGGAGAGGTTATAGTGAGTTATACAAAAGAAGACATTCTCCGCATTTCGAAAGAAGAAAACGTACGATTCATTCGATTGCAATTTACTGATTTGCTTGGAGCTATCAAAAACGTTGAGATTCCTGTGAGTCAGTTGACTAAGGCTCTGGATAACAAAATGATGTTTGATGGATCTTCCATTGAAGGTTATGTACGTATTGAAGAGTCCGACATGTACCTCTATCCAGATCTAGATTCTTGGCTTATTTTCCCATGGGTTGCAGAGAACCGTGTTGCACGCCTGATTTGCGACGTATATCTTCCGGATGGTAATCCGTTCCCAGGAGATCCACGTGGCATCTTGAAACGTAACCTGAAGGAAGCCCAAGATATGGGATTCACTTCCTTTAACGTTGGTCCTGAACCCGAGTTCTTCTTGTTCAAAACAGACGAAAAAGGAAACCCAACTAACGAACTGAATGACCAAGGTGGTTATTTCGACCTTGCGCCTACGGATCTTGGTGAAAACTGTCGTCGTGACATCGTTATCACACTTGAAGAAATGGGCTTTGAGATCGAAGCTTCCCACCATGAGGTAGCTCCAGGTCAGCATGAGATCGACTTTAAATATGCTGATGCCCTGAAAGCAGCTGACCAGATCCAAACGTTCAAACTCGTTGTTAAAACGATTGCACGTCAGCATGGTTTACATGCTACATTCATGCCGAAACCGCTGTTTGGTATGAACGGATCCGGTATGCACTGTAACCAATCCTTGTTCAAAGGCAATGAGAACGCATTTGTTGATGAGTCGGACGAGTTGGGTCTGAGCAAAACTGCTCGTCACTTCATGGCTGGAACTCTGAAGCACGCGCGTGCGTTTGCAGCAATTACTAACCCAACTGTGAACTCATACAAACGTCTTGTACCAGGTTATGAAGCACCTTGTTATGTAGCATGGTCTGCTAGTAACCGTAGCCCAATGATTCGTATTCCAGCTTCCCGTGGTTTGAGTACACGTGTTGAGGTTCGTAACCCGGATCCGGCTGCTAACCCTTACCTGGCTTTGGCTGTTTTGTTGAAAGCAGGTCTGGACGGAATCAAACGTGAGCTTTCCTTACCTGCTCCAATTGACCGTAACATCTACATCATGTCAGAAGAAGAGCGTGTGGAAGAAGGCATTCCAAGCTTGCCAGCTGACCTGAAAGAAGCATTGAATGAATTGATCCGCAGCGAAGTCATCTGTGACGCTCTCGGCGACCACGCCTTGGCTCACTTCTATGAGCTGAAAGAAATTGAGTGGGATATGTACCGTACACAAGTCCACCAATGGGAACGCGATCAATATATCACTTTGTACTAATCGAAAAAACCTTGTAACTACGGGGTTTTGAAGGAATGAACCGGGGGACGTTTCGAGGGAATTGCACTTCTATTGAGGTTGCGTCCCCCAAACGTCCCCCGGTTTTTGATTTTCTGATCCAAAAATACGGGAAGTGTACTCTTCATATTTATCAATGTTTCTCTTTTCTAGCTTTTTAGAAATATGAGCATACACATCGGATGTAATTTGCACGCTGCCATGCCCAAGTTGCTCTTGTACAAATTTTATGTCAGCCCCAGCTTCAAGCATGACCACGGCATAGGTATGTCTCAAGGAGTGAATTGTTAATTCCTCACTCAAATCAGCTTTTCTCAAAATCCTCTTCGAAGCATTAAAGAGACTAGATTTAGGCATCGGACTACCGTCGTTTTTGCACAAGACTAGGTTTAAATCGTGTCTGTACATTGACTCCCCTAAATTGATCTTATTTTGATTCTGCCATGAAGCATGGTACCTCAAATCATTTATGATGCCGTTACTTGCACTAATGGTGCGTGTAGATTTTTTGGTTTTTGTATCTCCGAAAAGTTCATCCTCGTCTTCAGCTTGGAAATCGAGTGTTTCATCCACGCGGATCGTCTTTTCTTTGAAATTGATATCCGACCACTTTAAAGCGGCAGCCTCACCTTTTCGTAACCCCGTTTCAATCAGCACTTTGAAGAAAATCCAATAAATGTACCCATCTCCTCGAGCTGTATGAAGAAATTTGGGAATGTCCTCTGAATCAATGAATTGGATCGTCTTCTTTTTGTGCTCTCCTTTAATAATTGAACCTTTACATGGTTGCGTATTATTTTCCCTTGAATCAATGCATGCTCTATGGCTGAGTATACTTTTGAGTTAATGATCTCGACCGTTCGTTTACTGAGTCCCTTTTTAAATAGAGAGTCCAAAAAGACTTGATACATATCTGGTTTTAAATCCTGGAGCATTAGACGCTTAAAATAAGGTTTGATGTGGGTGTTAAGATTGTTATCATGTAGTTTGATTGTGTTCTTTCTTACAACGCCTTTTTTGTAATTATCAATCCAATTACGAATGTAATCGACCAAAGGAATGTCCGTCTGTTCGAACCCTTGCTTTAGCTGCCTTAAAAATTCAGCAGCAGCTAGTTCAGCCTCTGGTTTAGTTCGAAAGCCAGCCTCGGATTTCTCCTTTTGTTGTTGAGTGAACGGATCGGTGTACTTTAACCGATACCTCCAGCCGCTTTTTAATTTCTTAAAAATTGCCAATTTCATTCCTCCTACTAGAACGTTAGTTCTTTTTATGTGTATGTAAAATCGCCTCACGGCGATGCAAGCGCAAGTTAATCAATTTGAGGCGAGCAGTGAAATGTTTTTGTTGAAAGATGAAAAAGGAAGAACTTCGAATAAGAGTCGGAAAAAGATATTTTAAAAAAAATCATCAAAAAACGAGCCTTCGGTAACTAAGGCTCGTTTGTGCAGGAGTCATATTTGGCTCCAATAACTATGTTTGGATTAGTGCAGAAGTTTCTTGCGGAAAAGTAACTAAAACAATTCTACCCTATTTCACAGGATTTGACCATACTTTAGCTTTAAAGCTCGAGACCAGAAATTGTACCGATTGCCGAAAAGGACAAGGAAATGATCTGATTACCGATTAGATAAGTATTTAACTACTTGTCACTGCTCTAATTCATTAAGCTAGCGGGCAGTTTAGTTTAAGATTAAACTGCGGTGAACCATATCATCGCTAGTGATAAAGCAGAGAATTGAACTGGATATCGCATCGGCAACGCTGAGTTTGCAGGAAGGAGCTTAAAGTATTCACGTACTCGATACATGTGGAGTGTCTAATATTGATGGTTCGTAAGGAATAGATGAGATATGACAGTTTAGCTCAAACGACTTAATTGTATAGTGTTGACACTTCGCCCACTTGGAGTAATATGTTACTATTGAGATAGCATTCTATTTCCGATGAAGACATATTTTAGTTTGAATGTTATTTAGGAAGGAGAGACACTATGACAATGTTCGAGATATGTTCTATGCAAAGTCTATTTTATGAACAACGGCGGTTGTTTGTATAGAGCTAATAATATAAGTAACCGCTTAAATCTGGATAGTGATAATTGTTATAGTGTAGACTTTGCTACCTTAAAATTCAACTATTTTAAGGAGCGGCTATCATGAGATATGTAAATGCCGACATCATCTTTCCGGAAGAATTACTAAATGAAATACAAAAGTATATGAACGGTGAATTGGTTTACGTCCCTAAATCAAAAGCTTTGCGTAAAAAATTGGGGTGAAAATTCAGGCAGCAGAAAAATTATAATCTTAGAAATGATGAAATCCGGCGAAAGTTTCTCGATGGTGACACTATCGAGAAACTTTCAGATCGATTTTGCCTTTCAAGCGATACTATTAAAAAGATCGTTTATACAAAATAATAGCTTAACAAAAGTCGCATTGAAAGAAATTCCAATGTGACTTTTTTGTGTATAGTATAGTTTAAATTGTTTATTACATATTTTCAAGCTTTTACTATCGTTATAATAACATATAAGAGAAGTAGTTGATTTACTTCATAAAAACTGCAGGGGGATAACAAATGAATGATTTTTTTAGATTTGATACTGATGTAGAACGGCGGGCGTTATTAATCAGAGCAAGGAAAGTCGCTTTATCTGCAATTCGAAAGTATGACTTAGAATGGGATAACATCCAGTTTATTCAACTATCCGGCGATACGATCACGTATAAAATTGAAACCAGTACAGATAACAATTATTTACTTCGCATTCATTCGGACCGATTAAGCAGAGAGGAAATTCGTTCGGAACTCCTACTGTTACAAGCACTGAACAAATCGAAAGATCTAAAAGTACCAGAAGGGATGGCAAATTGTGATGGTATTTATGTATTGGAGATCGAAACAGAGACAGGATATAGGCGCCCTTATATAACGATGATGCGATGGATAGAGGGTGAAAAAGCAGCAGGTGAATTTACAGATAGTCAAGCATATAATATGGGTGTATTGATGAGCAGGCTCCATGAAGCAGCAAAGGATTTCAATCCACCTTCTGATTTTGTAAGACCTACTTGGGGAGTAGAAAGTTTTAAACGTGAAATGGCTAAGTTGGAACGTTACTATGAGCGTTTTTTATCCGAAGAGGGATGGAAGCTGTATCAAGATGCAGCTGAGAAGGTTGTATCCCAACTTACCACGATGCATCCAAGTGAACATAACTATGGACTCATTCATGCTGATTTACATACCGGTAATATGGTATTTGAGGATAATCAACCCTATCCGATTGATTTTGGAAGATGTGGGTACGGATATTATCTCTACGATATGGCAGGCACCATATTGGAGCTTTGGCCAAAGCATCGATGGATGCTTATCCAAGGTTATGAGATTATTAGGAAGTTGGAAACCGACTATATTCGGGATCTGGAATGTTTTTTTGTCATGTTCATGATCGAGAACTGCTGCCATCACGCCTCTGATCCAAGAGAAACAACCAGTTTAATCGATGAACAAAAGTATGCCCAAGCATACATAAGAGAATATTTAAATGGTAATCCATTTTTATTCGAAGTGATTGAGCCTGTAAATGTGGATTAATACTAACCGATACCGGGCTAAAATAATGATATCTTATGGTGATGATTTACAATAGGTCGCTGTTTAGAGTGTTTGTTCGTATCATCTAGTTTTAAAAACGTGAGCTATGACTTCGAGTTTATATAAGATCTACTTGTGTACTTAGCGCTGAAACTTTTCTGTTTATTATGAAGATTTATACTTATTCATGAAGTTTGTCCGATCCAGTTGTTCTTCAGCTTCTCTAGTTCCCCCTTCATTTTCGGGGTATATTTTGACGGAGCTGTTTGGGTCGTTTCGTGATTTTTTAAACTGGCATTGAGTTGGAATGAAGGCGACTCGAATTGGTGGGTCGTCTTTTTTCTTTTCTAGGGGCTTGATGGTTTGCGCCGGATGTTCAGGTCAGCGAGATGCCAAATACGGTTGAGGCATTATGGAAGATCGAGCTTTTATATGGAAAGCATCCGTCCTATACGGAGAGTACGTATGCGGTAAAGTTAACAACAAAGCTGGAGGGGGAGCTTCGAAGTGCTCCTTGGTCAGCGATTTGAGGGATAAGTTCGATGAGTTCCTCAGAGATTTTAATGTTTTTGGAAGTATGGAGAAGGCAGAGCTGCATCAAACCATTGATTATGTGAAGCTTTAAACTTCATATTCTGCAGAATTAGCATAATGTATTTATTAAGAACCCCTTTTATATCTTTAAAGCCTCCTAATCCAATTGGACACTCGAAGCCACCTCAGATACACTAAATGAAATGAGGAGAGCGTCCATGAAAAGATGGAAACGGGGAGGTTACAGTCCCATCACACACGTTGAAAACAGCATTAATCAATCCTCAGTATGATCCTTTACAGACTAACGTTTCTCGGTTGGAGCGTCCAGAATGGGTAGCTGTAGGAATGATGGGAAAACTTCTGATAAGAGATGATGGCACATGTCGAGAGAACGGGTACTGTATAGAACGTTAGTTCTTTTTTTGTGTATGTAAAACCGCCTTACAGCGGTGTAAGCGCAAGTTAATCAAAGTATCGAACAGAGCAGTAAAATGTTGTTGTTGAAAGATGTAAAAAGGAAAATCTTCGAATTAGTAACAGAAAAGATATTTTACAAGATACATCAAAAAACGAGCCTTTGTATATAAGGCTCGTTTGTGCAGGAGTCATATTTGGCTCCGAAAGTTATGTTTAGTCTACTACATTTGTTTTATCGCTGAGAAAGTAACTATAACAATTCTACCCTATTTCAGAGAATTTGACCATACTTTAGTTTTATAGTTCATGTCCTTAGTTCGAGACCAGAACTTGTACCTTGTACCAAGTGTCGGAATAGAGATGTGTCTAATCATTGTGCGTTTAACTGAAAATATCATTTAGTATCCTAGCGCATGAGAAGTTACATATTATTATATAGCAACTGAAACGCTGAGATAGGGAATCAGATATTAAAAAAACGAAATATAGTACTGAAAATAGCTGTTGAGCAAAGGGGATTATACTGGTTAAAGCTATCATCATAAATATTATTTAAAAACTTTAAGGTATATAAGAGAAATTTTACCAAATTTATGTTATAATATTTTTGAGTTGGAAATACAATACTTGATTCTGTGAACAAGAGGTGAGAGCAACTATGAAAAATAGAAACATAACAGGTATTGTATTGGCTATAATCTATTGCATTGTTCTTTACTTTATTTTAACAGATTCTCCGCCTGGTGAAGCTCCAAATAATCCGTTCTGGGTTTATTTGTTTATTCCAATTGGGGCTATTGTGATTACATCTTTGTTTGATTACGTAATCAAATTCGATTTTTTTAGAAAAAAGAAAGATTAGAATTGAATGGAGGACTAAAATGATACAAACAATGAAAATTGCTAAAACATTTTTAGCCGGAGTCATGCTTTCTACATCTATCTCAATTCCAGCATTCGCTCAAGATCAGGCAAATTCTTTACCAGCACTTCAAGTGGAAAATAGCCTTTTAGAACTAGTCGAAAGTACAACCGATAATTCCATCACTTTTAAAGACGGTTCTACATTAATTCAATATGACAGCTATTATATTGCAACAGATTTAAATGGTAAAGATGAGTTAAAAATTACAAAAGTTGATGAGACTAAAGTAAAGTATGAAAATCTTCAAACTGGCGAAGTGAATTATGCTACAAACGAAATAAAACCTATTCACGAAGATCTCAGTTTCTCGCCACAAGCATTAGCAGACGGTTATGTATATAAAGGCAAAGTAGAAAATTCCACAGAGATAATATATGCAACTGCTTCTGCAATAGCAGGTATACTTGCTTCCTTTATAGGAGGACCTGTAGGTGGTAGAATAGCGGGCATACTTGTAAGCATCGGTGGTTATTATCTTTCTAAGGATGCACCCAGAGCCTATTGGGTAACAAAAACATATACTAGAGATGTTAAGCATAGTGATTTTAATGCGACTTTATTCATCAGGAAAGACCATCATTATTACAAATATCATGATTATACCGGTTTTATTGATACCGCTTCGACAATCCAGACTTGCCAACCTTTTGGTTGTGGTCCAGTGAACGAATATTAAATCTATTTATGTCGGATAGAAAATATCCCATTAAAGTCGCTATTATAGCGGCTTTTTTGTTTTATTCGTACAAGTTCATTTTTCGATTACCGATTAGATAAATATTTAACTACTTAGCAGAAACTAAATAAATTGATAGAGTGGTCTTACGAAAAAGCAAAGCTCAACCGATAAAGCAATTGATGCTTTAATCCGTTGGCAAAACATTAAAGGAGTAACAAGCAGGTTTCTAACTGGCGTAGGTGGTGTTGTCACTCTTCCAGTAGCTAAACCAGCTGATTAATGTACGTGCAAATACGAGTGATAGCTGCCATTGCTCACATGCGTGGTTATAATCCAAAAGATGATGAAGTTAAGACGTTGGTTTTTTCGTGTCTTACCAGACAAGCTGCTACAGATATTTTGAAGGCTGGTATAAAACCGGGCAGTATACCTGTAAAGAATGCGATTAAAAAGATTCCAAACGTAGCAATTAAGACTATAAATCAAGTTTGGTGAAAAAGGTATTATGTTTTCTTTCCAATTAAGTGTAGCCCAGCGGAATTAGACTTAAAAATAGTTTTAAGATAACGGACAGGATAGTGTAATTATTACGCGAATTATCCTAGGGAGTTGCATAAAGAAGGAAAAACCTATCTAGATAAACAAAAAAACTTCTTAGTGAGACTGGTGGAAAGTGTGCAAACCCGGGATGTTTAAGAATAGAGCCTGTTGATTACCATCAAATCAAGGTATGGGCAATTCATAAAAAACACGAAACTAGGCACATGATTGCGTGGAAAACTTAAAATAACTGATGATGAGTTATATAGATGGAAGCAGATAAAAGGGTCACCAAAGAAGCCTATGTTTGTCTGTAACCATGGCTTACTTTTAACATGATGTATTCGTTCACCGATATATAATCGTAAAGCTCTCTTTTCATTAATGAAAGGGGAGTTTTTTATATGTGGTAACTAAACATTTCTATTTTGAAGAAATGTATCAATTCATGTTAGTAACAGCGCAAAAACCATTGTCATTATCTAGTAACCCATTAAAGAGAAACTGAAATTAGAATGCTTTCTTACAGTGCATTAAACTGTCTGAAACAAAAGATTTAAATCAAACTTCCTTAGAAATTCTGATAGCCACGAAATAGAAAGGAATACTAACATTCACTCTTTTAAAATTCAAACCATCATTCCAATATATACAAATGGATGTTTCATTTGTATGTTGAAAGTTTCATATAGAAGAGGTATACTTTAATTAAATTTTGAGCAATTTAATTTTAAATAATTAATTGGAGATGTTAATATGGATCAAGCAAAACAACTAGTGACAGAACAACGTACATTTTTTTATACAGGACAAACTAAAAATATCGAGTATCGAATTAATGCGCTTCAACAGCTTAGAAAAGGAATTGAAAAGTATCAGCAACGGATTCAAGATGCACTTCGGGCAGATTTGAACAAATCTGAGGCGGAAGCTTACGGTTCCGAGATTCGCATTGTTCTGGGTGAACTGGATTTTGCATTAGAACATCTGCAGGAATGGGCTGCACCCAAACAAGTTCCAACCAATTCGGCTATGCCGGATGGGGTGAGTACCATTTACCCTGAACCATACGGAGTGGCGCTTATTATTGCACCTTGGAACTATCCTTTCCAATTGGCCTTCGGTCCACTGATTGGAGCAATTGCAGCCGGTAACTGTGCAGTTATCAAGCCTTCTGAATTAACACCAGCCGTATCTCGTCTGACGTATGATCTGATTCAGGAGATCTTCCCTCAGGAGTATATCGCAGTTATGGAAGGGGAAGTCGAGGCCAGCACAGCATTGTTGAAAGAGAAGTTTGATTATATTTTCTTCACAGGAAGCACGGGTGTTGGTCGCATTGTGATGAAGGCAGCTGCGGAGCACCTGACTCCTGTAACTCTTGAGTTGGGCGGTAAAAGTCCTGCTATTGTCCATAGCGATGCAGATCTGAAGCTGGTGGCCCAGCGTATTGTTCGTGGTAAGTTCCTGAATGCAGGCCAAACTTGCGTTGCTCCGGATTATTTGCTTGTACATGAACAAGTTCATGATGAATTGATCAATCTGATTGGTGCAGAGATCAAAGATAAATTTGGAGATGATGTGTTACAGAACACTGATTTCCCGCATATTGTCAATGCTCGTAACTTTGATCGGTTATCGAAATTCCTCACAGATGGCAAAACGCTGATAGGTGGACGATCTGTACGTGAGCAGTTGCTGATTGAGCCGACTGTACTTGGAGATGTGAACTGGGAATCAGCTGTCATGCAAGAAGAGATCTTCGGTCCGATTCTTCCTGTATTTACGTACAGTGACTTGAACCCTATGCTGGATGAGATTGTTCGTCGGCCAAAACCATTGGCGTTATATCTCTTCACACAGGATGAGCAACTGCAGGATCAGGTTCTGAATCAAGTATCCTTCGGTGGGGGATGTATTAATGACACACTTTCTCATATGACTTCACACTATCTCCCGTTTGGTGGTGTAGGGGAGAGCGGTATGGGCTCATATCACGGGCAACAGAGCTTTGATGTGTTCTCGCATCACAAGAGTGTTCTGAAACGCAGTGAATAATTAGCAGTTAAAACAATATAAAAATAAAAAAAAGAGGTTGTCCTGTTCATCAGGGCAACCTCTTTTCGTATTTCATTGCATCTAGTTTTGTTACTCGAGTTAAATATTAATGAATATCTCGGAAAAGGCCAATGACTTTACCCAGAATACTAACGTGTTTCAAACGTAAAGGTTCGAAGGTCGCATTCTCCGGTTGAAGGCGAATATGATCTTTCTCTTTATAGAACGTTTTCACTGTAGCTTCATCGTCTTCAGTCATTGCAACGACGATATCACCGTTATCAGCAGTTTGCTGCTGACGGACAATAACGTAATCTCCGTTAACGATTCCAGCTTCCACCATACTATCTCCCACTACTGAAAGCATAAACACTTTCTGTTCGCCTACATAATGTGTAGGAAGAGGGAAGTAGTCTTCAATGTTCTCGGTTGCAGTGATTGGAACCCCGGCTGTAACCTTACCAACGACAGGAATACGTGCAACGCTATGAGCAAATTGATGAGAATGCTCAGATTCTTCCTGGCTCAAAAGCTCAATGGCTCTTGGCTTGGTAGGGTCGCGTCGGATCAAACCTTTTTTCTCCAAACGATCCAAATGTCCATGTACTGTTGAGCTGGAAGCAAGTCCAACAGCTTCACCAATTTCCCGTACGGAAGGAGGATACCCCTTCAACCGGACTTCATTTCGTATAAACTCCAGAATAGCCTGCTGCCTGCTGGATATCTTCGACATACCGTATCAACCCCATTTTAGTAACGTTTGGGAAAATTATAACATAGAACCTCCGTTCGTACAAACATAAGTTCTAAATAAAATGGCATTAAATCAGTGTTTTTTAACTTTTAGAACCGAATTTGTCCAAAAGGCAGAGCATAATACTGCAAATGCTCTGCAAAAGAACTTTAATTAAGGTATTTCTCCTTCAAAAAAGAAGCGAACAATTGTTCTAAAAATCTATTGAACAAAACAAGTGTTCGTGTTATATTGATTTCAAGAGATAGGAACAAACGTTTGGAGGCGGGTATTTAATGAGATATTCTACTTATCAAAGCATTTATGAACCAATGAATTCGGAACTGGTGAAGTCTAACATAGGGAACTACAAGAAGGTTTTAGCACGTTTCAAGATTTCTTCATGGATGTTAAAGGTAGCCATTACTTCTTTGATTATATTTATTGGATGCAGCACTGTTTTAACTGTATTTGCTGGCAATGAGAATGATGTTCTGCCTGGAGGAAAGATAGCCGTTTCACAAGGGGAAACATTATGGAGTATTTCTTTGGAACATAAACCTACGAATATGGATACACGTATTTATATAGAAGCAATTAAGAAAGTGAATCAACTTCATACAACTTCCATCCAAGTGGGACAAGTACTAGCTCTACCGCAATTTGCAGAATAAAATGCACATCAATGAGTGTTAACGCGTGTCAGCTTGACAAGCTGCCTTTATAATGGCAAAGTTAATATGACTTTGTATTTTTGGAGGGGACAAGCTTGGATATAGATAGTCTGGTAGCACGCATTAACGAATTGGCTCGTAAGCAAAAGTCCACTGGATTGTCGGAGGAAGAACTTGCTGAACGTGCCGAGCTAAGAGAGATTTATTTGAGTAATATTCGCAGCAATTTCAGACAACAACTGGATACCATTGAGATTGTTGATGATGAGAATGACAAAGGCCACCAAGGCAAACTCAAACACTAACGAAACCTAATGATATCATTATGATATTTAGGTTTCTTCCTGTTATTTTGAGTGTGCAATTTATAGGGGGAAATGTTGGTTTGCAATTATGTAAGCCGATACAAAGACACATAAGGGGGATTCTCATGTCGCGTTCGTTCGAGAGAACGGTTAAGAAAAATTCCAAGCAGTTAAATCAGCAACGCAAAAAAAGTGGTCAACCAATCACAGGTACACCAGGTGAAGAAGTCTTTAAGGGACGCAGCTTGTTGTTCCCAATATTTTTGATTGGTCTCGCCTTTTTGTATCTGTTTATGAGCACATTCCTTGTGCAAGCTCCAATGACAACTTGGGACTGGGTGACCATGCTGCTTTACGTATTTTTGGCAGTCATCTTCATGCTTCGCCGTCCATACATCAAGATTAGCAGTAATCGGATTATCACGACGAAGGGTAATCGTGAACGTTCAATCGGGGTTGACGATATTGTCAAATTCAGAATTGAACCAGGTACAGTTGTTATCGAACATAACAGTCGCGGGAAAAGATGGGTGTTTACCAAGTTATTGAACCGTTACGATACAGATGCGATTGCCGAACGATTGTTGAAGTTTGCAAAAGCACACCAGATCACCGTGGAAACCGTCGAAAAGTAATTATTGCATAAAGGGGTAGATGATCGGAATGGCGTTAAAAGCGATTTTGTTCGACCTAGATGATACTTTATTATGGGATGAGCGTAGTGTTCGAGAAGCTTTTCATGAGACTTGTCTAATCGCAGCGCAAAAGACTGGGGTTAAACCAGAAGAACTTGAAGAAGCTGTTCGTAATGAGGCACGTGGACTGTATGAATCATATGAAACCTTTCCTTTTACTAAAATGATTGGAATCAATCCGTTTGAAGGCCTATGGGCTAACTTTACTGGTGGGGATCAACCTGAGTTCCGTCAGTTGGAACAGCTTGCTCCAGTTTACCGTAAAGAATCCTGGCGTCGTGGCTTGTTGAAGTTGGGTATAGATCGGGAAGATCTTGCTGAACAACTGGCCGCACAGTTTGGAGTAGAACGGAGATCCAGACCACATGTATACGAAGAAACGATGGATACCTTGCGTCAGTTACAAGGAAAGTACAAACTGTTGTTGTTAACAAACGGTTGTCCTGCTTTGCAACAAGAGAAGTTGGATGGTGTACCTGAATTGACTCCTTTCTTTGATGAGATTATTATCTCGGGTAACTTCGGAAAAGGAAAACCAGATCCGTCGATATTTGAACATGCTTTGAATAAACTGGGTGTTAAACCCGAAGAGAGCATGATGGTTGGAGACAAGTTAACGACTGATATTCGTGGTGCTTTATCATCTGGCATCCAATCCGTATGGATTAACCGTGAGCATAAGACCAACAATGAAACGTATGCGCCAGACCATGAAATAACGCATTTATCGGAATTAAATCAGCTTATTGCTAATTTCTAAGCAGATCAGCTATAACATCTTTCCTCAGCACCCTGAAACATTGGAAGCTTCTATGAACGATGCTGTCGTTCTTGAAGTTACCAATGTTTTTTTATTTGAGCTTGTTGACTAAATTACCTTGTTAAAAGAGATCTCCATTTTTTTTACTAAAAGTTATTGAAATTAGGGGGAAGCTGGATTAGAATATAACTAACATACTAGTATGACTAGTATTTAGATTGTCCTAAAGCAATTTCTTTTTGACTTACTTCATTAAAATGGAAGCAGGGAGTTATTGCTAATTATTTTCTATTGATTGTAAGCGCTTAATATTTTGAAAAAGCTTATTTCGATTTGGAGATCACACCACTTAGTAAGTGCTAATTAATGATGTGAAGCACCTTGGATTGTGTGATTCTACATAATACATCAAATTGATATCGCTTACATTTGGCATTTATCTATTTCGTAGTGGGGGTGAAGTTGAAGGATTGGTTGTCTTCTACAAGAGGAGAAACGATGGGAGTTGTACATGAATTACTCTTACTTATCAAGTCCTGGATCGGAGTGAAAACACATGGAGTCGGAAACCGCTAAAACAACGTTAACCATGACATCTTTACGTAAAGAGAGCAGATTACGAACGGCAGCAACTTTGTTCCGCAAAGACTGGCAGCTGTATTCACTATTAATCCTTCCCATCATTTATCTCCTTATTTTCAAATATGGACCGATGATTGGTAATGTGATTGCGTTCAGACGTTTTGTTCCCGGGGGAAGTATATTTGGAGAAACGTGGGTCGGATTAAGGTACTTTAAAATGTTTATTGAGGACCCTACCTTCTGGAGAGTATTCGGTAATACGCTGATGTTAGGCGGACTTGCGTTACTCTTTACATTCCCGGTTCCAATCATTTTTGCCTTGATGCTTAACGAAGTGAAGAGTAAACGATTCAAAAAGTTTGTACAGACCGCGTCATATCTGCCTCATTTTCTGTCCATCGTTATCGTTGCGGGTATGATCCTGCAGCTGACAGCAGTGAATGGTTCCATTAATGGGCTGGTGGCTTTCTTTACCGGAGACAATATTCCTTTTATGCAGCGGGCTGAATGGTTCAGAACAATCTATATCACTTCTGAGGTATGGCAGGGTATGGGTTGGGGAGCGATTCTGTATCTGGCTGCACTGACAACCATTGATGATTCTTTGTATGAAGCTGCGCGTATCGATGGTGCCAATCGGTGGAAGCAAACGATTCATGTAACAATACCAGGGATCTTGCCAACGATTGTGACGTTATTGATTTTGAACATGGGAAATTTCCTGGCTGTTGGATTTGAAAAAATCTTACTCTTGTACAACCCGTTGATCTACGAGACATCTGATGTGATCTCCACTTACCTTTATCGGGTCGGATTGGAATCCAGTAACTTCAGTTATGCTACCGCAATTGGCTTGTTCGAATCGCTGATCGGTCTGATTCTGGTGTTCTCCGTAAATGCCATCTCACGCAGACTGACACAAAGAAGCTTATGGTAAAGGAGGAGCATCATGCAGGAATCCAGATCTTACAAGGTATTTAAAGTATTCAATGTCATCTTTCTGCTGTTCGTGGTATTCATAACACTCTATCCATTCTTAAATGTCGTGGCACAATCCTTCAGTAGTGAGTCCTATATTAATTCCGGTAAGGTTAGTTTGTTCCCAAGAGGATTCAATGTGGAGACATACAAGACCATCTCGCGTGACAGCATGTTCTGGACCAATTATAAAAATACGATTATCTACACTGTAGTAGGTACGTTAATCTCCATGTTCATGACGACTATTTTCGCATATGCTCTGTCCAAAAAGAGGTTGATGGGTCGCAAGTTTCTGACGATGTTCGCCGTATTCACGATGTTCTTCAGTGGTGGATTGATTCCAAACTATGTCTTGATTAATTCCCTTGGGTTCAACAACACCATGTGGGCACTTGTTGTTCCTGGCGCAATTAGCATATACAACATGCTGATCATGAAGTCATTTTTTGAAAATATGCCTGAAGAACTGGAGGAAGCTGCCTCCATAGACGGTTTGAACACCTACGGGATCTTGTTACGCATTATTTTGCCGCTTAGTAAAGCAGTTATGGCAACCATGGTGTTGTTCTACGCAGTAGGTCATTGGAATTCCTGGTTCCCAGCCTTTCTGTATTTGGACAAAAAAGAACTGTTCCCGGTCACCATTTATTTGCGCAATATGATTGCAGGAGCGACAAGCGGGGCATCTGCCGGTGCAACCTCAGCTGATAACCTGACACAGATTGCTGCCAATATTAAGTCAGTAACGATGGTATTAACCATCTTGCCGATACTCACCATCTATCCATTTGTCCAAAGATACTTTGTAACCGGTATCATGTTAGGGTCTGTTAAACAGTAATGCGCAGCAGCTATATAAATTGAACTAAAGATGATTTACACGGAACACTCCGATGACAGAATAACCTTTCAATCGCTGTTATCCCCAGATTTTTTCGATTCCCTTTTTAAAAGGGAAAATCCGGTGATAGCATATGCTTCCGATGAAGCTTTCTTTCAGAAAGCTTTAAGGCGAGCGCTTCGCTTTTTCAGGTTTTTTCTGTCCTCTCCGTTTTGTGTAAATGAATAGTTCAATTTATATAGAAGTTTCACATGATTACTTTTAGAGATTGATTAAAAAGTTTTAAGGCAAGGTCAACCTAAACCAAATTCAGGGGGATAACCTAAATGAATCAAAAGCCACGTAAGTTTGTTGGTAAAATGGTGTTGGCAACAATGATGACCGTTGTTCTGGCAGCATGTAGCAGCGGTACCGGAGCTGGAGGTGACGTCACAGAAGTTCAAACCAAGGCAGCGATGGAGACGTACAATGTAGGGGATACATTCAAGGCGACTGAGCCATTTAATCTCTCCATACTATATAGTGATCAACCTAGTTATCCATACAAAAAAGACTGGTTACTTTTTAATAAAATTACCGAACTGACGGGTGTTACGCTTGAGCCAACGATTGTACCCATGAGTGATTACCCTCAGAAGAGATCTCTGTTGATTAGCTCCGGTGATGCACCACTGGTTATTCCTAAAACGTACCCTGGTGAAGAGTCTGCATTTGTATCCTCCGGTGCGATTTTGCCAATTAGTGATTATATTGATTTGATGCCAAACTTCAAGGATAAAGTGGAAAAATGGGGTCTGGAAGATGAACTTGAAGGACTTCGACAGGAAGATGGAAAGTACTATGTACTCCCGGGTCTGCATGAAGAAGTATGGCCAGATTACACACTACTCGTAAGAACGGATGTTTTTGAAGAAAATAACATCGCCATCCCGACCACATGGGACGAATTGTATGATGCAGCGAAGAAACTGAAAGAGATTTATCCGGATTCCATTCCGTTTTCGGACCGATTCCAATTTAATAGTACGTTGAACATCGCTGCTACTGGCTTTGGTACCAAGGCTGGATGGGGTTTTGGTAACGGATTGACGTATAAGGAAGATCAGGATGAGTTTGTGTACACGGCTACAACACCAGAATACAAAGAGTTGCTAACGTACTTTAACAAGTTGGTATCCGAAGGGCTACTCGATAAGGAGAGCTTTACACAGGATGATGATCAGGCTGTACAGAAATTTGTATCCGGCAAATCATTCATGATTAATGGTAATTCCCAAACGGTGGTGCTGCACCGAAATGACATGAACAAAACGCTGGGAGAAGGTAAATACTCAGTTGCAAAGATTACAGTACCTGGTGGACCAAAAGGGCAATTAATGTCCGGCTCCAGACTTGAAAACGGTGTTATGATCTCCGGGAAAATTCAAAAAAGCGAAAACTTCAAAGCTATTATGCAATTTATTGATTGGTTATACTACAGCGATGAGGGTCAAGAGTTTGCCAAATGGGGCGTTGAAGGCGAAACATTTACCAAAGAGGGCGGAACACGTAAATTGGTAGAAGACGTGAACTACAATGGCTTGAATCCGAAAGGAACGAAAGACTTGCGTATTGACTATGGATTCTCTGGTGGTGTATTTGCCTACGGGGGTACCACAGATTTGCTGCAATCCATGTTTAGTGAAGAAGAGTTGAAATTCCAGCAAGACATGAAGGATACCAAGGAAGTGATCCCGGCAGAACCACCGATTCCTTACTCTTCAGAGGACCGTGAACGGGTGACACTTCTGAGTACACCACTGAAAGACTATTCGGATCAAAATACACTTAAATTTATCTTGGGTGAGCGGAACTTGTCTGAATTCGATACATTTGCCAAAGAGCTGGAGAGTCAAGGTTTATCTAATTATCTGAAGCTGGCAAATGATACGTACAAAGCCTACAAAGAAAACAAGCAATAATATAGTTGATGTTGGCCAGATTACCGTTTCACACCGATATATAAGTGGAACGGTAATTTGTGCTAAGATGAATGAATACGGCTGATAGAAAGAGGTCTAGGCATGTCACTTAATCAAAAAATTAGAGGCTCGACCCGGGCATATTCATATAACCTGTTAAAAGAACGAATTCTTCATCTGGAACTTAAGCCGGGTACCAAGATTTCAGAGAAAGAGATTGCAGATGAACTGCAGGTGAGCAGAACACCCGTGCGAGAAGCATTCATGAAGCTTGCTGAAGAAGAACTGCTGGACATTATTCCCCAGAGTGGAACGATCGTCTCTCATATTAATCTGGAGCATGTGGAAGAAGGCAGGTTTATGCGGGAGAAGATGGAGAAGGAAATCGTGACTTTGGCTTGTGTTTCTTTTCCTGAAGAGTTCCGATTTCGACTTGAAACCAACATTGCAATGCAGGAAGTCTGTATAGGAAAAAACAATTTCTATCGGCTTTTTGAACTGGATGAAGAGTTTCATCAGATTTTGTTCCAGGGCACGGGTAAGCTGAGAACATGGAAAATGTTGCAACAACTGAATATTCCGTTTAATCGGTTGCGTTTATTACGTCTTGCGGAGGACTCCAACCTGGAGGTCATTATTTCCCAGCACAAAGAGATTTATCGGCTTATCACAGAGCGGCAGACTGAGCAAGCTGTTCAGGTGATGGAAGCTCATCTTAGACTAGTTGTTATTGAACAGGAATCGATTAAGGCGAAATACCCGCATTATTTTATATAATGCAACGATGTTGTATAATACTCTCCATATGCATATGCGAAAACCCCTGTTCAATTGAACAGGGGTTTTGGTTAAGCAAGTTGTAACACGAGAGTGTTAGGCTTGTTTGATAAAAGTAGGATCAGGGTATGGATCTGCAATCCAGCCATCTTTTTCGATGAACAGACGTACAGCAATAATTTGTTTATTCTCCATTAAAGTGAAGAAGTGCGGTGTATTCTCAGGTACAGAGATAACGTCTCCTGGAGACAATTCTACATTAAAGTAGCCTACATCGTCTGTAGCTTTGATAACAAAGATTCCTTTACCAGCGACAATTGCACGAATCTCATCTTCAGCGTGGGTGTGGATCTCTTCGAACTTGGCCAGCTTTTCTTCGATATCTGGTGTTTGTTCGGACAGCGTGATGACATCCCAGATCTGGTATCCACGACGTGCAGCCAAATCTCTGATTTCATAATCGTAAGTTTCCAAAACCTCAGTTTTCTGTTCATCAGTTAATCCAAAGTTATTTTGCAGATCAGTGTTCAGTTTGGATGCGTCCCACTTCTCGTATAATACTTCGTATTTGTTCAAGAAATTTCGAACATTTTCGTCACCAGTGATGCGTTCGTTCGTATTTCGGATAACAATTTCAGCCATGTTCTTTCCCTCTTTTCCACTTGGTTTAATTGAATTATATCGGATTGCTTTGTTTTTGTCGATTCTCAAATTCCGTTCATATTCGTGCAAACCCGCCATCTTTCGGGACCAAACCCGATCTTTCACATTAAGTTAGTTTCTGTTAAACTAAGATTTAACGTTTTGCGGGGGTGAAGATATTGGATAAGATTAGTCTACACGATGCATTAAAACAACGAATATTAATCCTCGACGGTGCAATGGGGACCATGATTCAACAAGTTGATCTGACTGGCGAAGATTTTGGCGGCGAAGATTTGGATGGATGTAATGAAATGTTAGTGCTTACTCGTCCAGAGCTGATCCAGCGCATTCATGAAGAATATCTGGAGGCTGGAGCCGATTTAATTGAAACCAATACATTTGGTGCCACATCCGTTGTGCTTGCTGAATACGATATTCAGGATCGGGCACGCGAGATCAACCTGGAAGCAGCCAGAATTGCGAAAGCTGCGGTTGATCGTTTCTCTACACCTGAATCTCCACGTTATGTGGTAGGTGCGATGGGACCAACAACCAAAACACTGTCTGTAACTGGGGGAGTAACGTTCCAGGAACTTATCGACAGTTATTTGGAGCAAGCGCTTGCTTTAATAGAGGGAGGCGTTGATGCGCTACTACTCGAAACCTCACAGGATACCCTCAATGTAAAAGCAGGCAGCATTGGAATTCAGCAGGCCTTCGAACAGAGTGGCGTTACACTGCCCCTGATGATATCAGGAACGATAGAACCGATGGGTACGACCCTTGCGGGTCAGAACATCGAATCCTTTTATATATCCTTAGAACACCTTAACCCAATTTCGGTAGGACTAAACTGTGCTACGGGTCCTGAGTTCATGCGTGATCACATTCGCTCGCTTTCTGGAATGGCATCGGTTGCCGTTAGTTGTTACCCGAACGCGGGTCTTCCGGATGAGAACGGTAATTACCATGAGTCACCAGACTCGCTTGCTCAGAAGATTGGTGCTTTTGCCGAACAGGGCTGGTTGAATATTGCTGGTGGATGTTGCGGGACAACCCCTGCACATATTCGGGCGATGCGCGATACACTTGCCCAGTACCCCCCAAGAGAAATGAACGGAACACATCCACCGGCATTGTCTGGTATAGAACCAATCTACATTGAACAGGACAATCGTCCATACATGGTTGGTGAGCGTACGAACGTGCTGGGATCACGGAAATTCAAACGACTCATTGTAGAAGGCAAATATGAAGAAGCTTCGGAAATTGCTCGTGCTCAAGTGAAAAATGGAGCGCACATTGTTGACGTGTGTGTACAAGATCCGGACCGTGAAGAGTCTGAAGACATGGTGAAGTTCCTTGAACTGGTTGTGAAAAAAGTTAAGGTTCCTCTCATGATTGATACGACGGATGCTTCAGTAATTGATCTGGCCCTTCAGTACTCACAAGGTAAAGCGATAATTAACTCCATTAACCTTGAGGATGGCGAAGAGAAATTTGAGTTGATTACGCCGTTGCTTCATAAATATGGTGGTGCGGTTGTTGTCGGAACGATTGACGAACGAGGTCAGGCGATTAGTCGGGAAGACAAGCTTGACGTAGCCAAGCGCTCTTACGATTTGCTAGTGAACAAATATGGACTCAAACCAGAAGACCTGATTTTTGATACGTTGGTGTTCCCGGTTGGTACCGGAGATGAACAGTACATCGGTTCAGCCAAAGAAACCATTGAAGGTATAAGAGTTATTAAGGAAGCGATGCCTGAATGTCATACGATACTCGGTATCAGTAACATTTCATTCGGACTGCCTGAAGCAGGTCGTGAAGTGCTGAACTCTGTGTTCTTGTATGAATGTACCAAAGCAGGTCTCGACTATGCCATCGTGAACACAGAGAAACTGGAGCGTTATGCGTCCATTCCAGAAGAAGAGCGCAGGCTCTCGGAAGAGCTTTTATATAACACGAATGATGACACACTGGCGGCGTTCGTAGCGGCGTTCCGTAACAAAAAGGTTGAGAAGAAGGAAAAAATCTCGAACCTTTCATTAGAAGAGCGTCTCGCTTCATATGTAGTAGAAGGAAGTAAAGAAGGATTGCTGCCAGATCTCGAACAGGCACTTGCCAAATACACAGCACTTCAAGTGATTAACGGTCCACTGATGCGGGGTATGGAGGAAGTAGGTCGTCTCTTTAACAACAATGAGTTAATTGTAGCTGAGGTGTTGCAGAGTGCGGAGGTTATGAAGGCTTCTGTAGCATATCTGGAGCAATTCATGGAGAAGAACGAGACTTCGGTTAAAGGCAAGATCATTCTGGCTACGGTCAAGGGCGATGTGCATGACATCGGTAAAAACCTGGTTGAAATCATCCTGTCCAATAACGGTTACCGGATCATTAATTTGGGTATAAAAGTACCACCAGAACGTATCATTGAGGCGTACCGAGAAGAAAAAGTCGATGCGATTGGCCTCTCGGGGCTATTGGTAAAATCAGCGCAGCAGATGATTCTGACCGCTCAGGATTTGCGAACAGCAGGTATTGATGTACCTATTATGGTTGGTGGAGCGGCGCTAACACGTAAATTCACCAAAAATCGTATTCGTCCTGAATATAACGGAATGGTTGTATACGCTAAAGATGCGATGGACGGTCTGGATCTGGCGAACAAATTGATGAATCCCGTTTCACGTGAAGCGATGCAACTGGAGATGGAAGCAGAAAAAGAAGCTGATGCTTCAGGTGCTGTAGCTGTTCAGACTCTTCCAGAGCTTACGCGAGTGGAACGTTCGGATATTGCTGTAGATAATCCGGTTCTTGTCCCGCCTGATCTGGAGCGGCATACAATGCGTAACTACCCACTATCACATATCCTGCCATATGTGAACATGCAGATGTTACTTGGTCATCATCTGGGATTGCGCGGTTCAGTAGAACAACTGCTTGCTTCAGGTGATAAGAAGGCTACCGACCTGAAAGCAGTCGTGGATGATATTATGCAAGAGGCTGTGCGTGACGGGATTATTCAGGCGCATGCCATGTATCGTTTCTTCCCTGCTCAGTCCAGTGGTAACAGCATCATCATCTATGATCCAAAGGACACCAGCAATATCTTGCATACCTTTACGTTCCCACGTCAAAAAGTCGAGCCGTTCCTGTGCCTGTCCGACTTCCTGAAACCTGTTGAATCCGGTCAAATGGATTACGTTGGTTTTATGGTTGTTACTGCCGGACACGGCGTGCGTGAACTATCCACTGCGTGGAAAGATCAAGGGGATTACCTTCGCTCGCATGCTCTGCAATCCGTAGCGCTTGAAGTAGCAGAGGGATTAGCTGAGCGTGTGCATCATATGATGAGAGATATCTGGGGATTCCCTGATTCTGCTCAGATGACCATGAAGCAACGTCATGGGGCACGTTATCAGGGAATCAGGGTATCCTTTGGATATCCGGCTTGTCCGGATCTGGAAGATCAAGGGCCGTTGTTCAAGTTGCTGCAGCCTGAGGATATCGGTGTGGAATTGACGGAAGGTTTCATGATGGAACCTGAAGCATCTGTATCAGCGATGGTGTTCAGCCATCCGCAAGCCAAGTATTTTAACGTAGAAAAGGCATAAATCATTAGAGTGTCAGGCAAAGCCCTCCGCAATGTCGGAGGTTTTTTGCTGGCAACAGAAAGAGGTGCGATCCAGAGTGGAACTATATTTCCTGGGAACTAATGCTGGTGTACCTACGCTTCAACGGAATGTAACTTCCATTGGGCTACGCATGTTGGATGAGCGCAGAGCTTTGTGGTTGTTTGACTGCGGGGAAGGAACGCAGCACCAGATTTTAAGTTCTCCGCTTAAACTGAGCAAATTGGAGAAAATATTCATTACTCACCTGCATGGTGATCATGTATTTGGACTTCCAGGACTGCTTTCGAGCAGAGCCTATCAAGGTGGCACCACACCATTAACCGTATATGGTCCGCCAGGTACGGAACGAATGATCAGTACAACAATGGAGCTTAGCCAATCCCGGGTGAACTATGATTTGAATATCGTGGAACATACGGGCGGCGTCCTGTTCGAGGATGACAGTTTTATCGTGGAAGCTGCTTTGCTTGAGCATCGGATTGACAGCTATGGATACCGGATTACGGAAAAAGATCGTCCAGGAAGCCTGGACCCAGCCAAACTGGCGGAATACGGTTTGAAACCAGGCCCATTGTTCGGCCGGCTGAAACGTGGAGAAACCATTACGCTGGATAACGGTGATTCGCTTCGTCCAGAAGATGTATTGGGAGCGCCAAAACGAGGCATGGTGATCACCATATTAGGTGATACACGTCCATGTGACAACGTACAGCCACTTTCCATCAATGCAGATGTACTTGTGCATGAAGCTACATTCATGCATGATTTGGCCGATACAGCGCATGAGTACTATCATAGTACTTCTAAACAAGCGGCAGAAGCGGCTAGAGCAGCCAATGTAGGGCAACTAATCATGACTCACTTCAGTTCACGCTATAAGGATGAGGATCAACTTCAGCCACTTTTGGAAGAGGCGCAGTCCGTATTCCCGAATACCAGACTTGCAAACGAACACCAGCTTATTCCTGTCGTGCATCGCAAGCAAGAATCTTAACCCTGATTGCGAACCAGTGCACGGCTAAACACGTCATATAAAGATCCGGGTAATTGCACGGGACTGAGGGAGAGGAACTCCCGCGGTCCCTTTTGCAATCTGGTCAGAAAGCGTGTAGGATGGGCAATATGAAGAGGGAAATGATTCAAATTATTTTCCGGGAAAGCGCAGGAAATGACAAGCTTGTACAGAAGACGCGCGAGTTAAACCGTCGGTGTTCGATCCGGTTCGACTTGTTGCGTGCATATGTCAGCAAGCCATTATTTTTTGCCTGAATACATAGGTTCGCGGTCAAGTTCGAGGTAAATGATTAAGGACATGAAATGTTAATGGAATGAAGAAAGGAAGTGCTGTGTGTGATTAAGGCCTATCTGATTGACTTGGATGGTACGCTCTATCATGGCAGACATCGTATCGAAGGAGCCGATCAGCTTATTCGAACACTGCAAGAGCTAGGAAAGCCGTATTTATTCGTAACAAATAATTCTTCCCGTACACCACAAGGTGTGGCAGATCATCTGAACGGGATGGGCATACCTGCCGACGCGTCTGAAGTATGTACTTCTGCTGTGGCGGCTGCTGAATATGTTGCTGAAGAGTCCCCTGGTGCAAAAGTGGCATGTATTGGAGAAGCAGGACTGCTGGAAGCCATTGAAAAAGGAGGACTACAGCTGACGGAAGATGCACCAGATTACGTGATACAGGGGATTGATCGTGAATTTTCCTACCATAAACTGACCAAGGCGCTAAGGTGGATTAATGCGGGATCAAAATTCATCATGACCAACCCGGATCTGCAGCTTCCTTCCGATGATGGACTGACACCTGGGGCGGGGACTATTGGAGCAGCAATTGAAGCAGCAACCGGAGTTCATCCTACCGTTATTGGCAAGCCATCGAGTGTTATAATGAAGTCGGCCATTAGCCGGCTAAACCTGGCGTCTCATGAAGTGGCAGTGATCGGAGATAATATGCGAACCGATATTGCAGCTGGAGTGGCAGCAGGGTGTGAGACGCTGTTGGTACTTACCGGTGTGACCACACGGGATAATATGGATGGACACATTCAAGCAGCCAAGGCTCGACCTGATCATGTGTTTGAAGATTTGCATAAATTGATGGAGTGGCTGTCGCAAGAGGCAGACCAAGCTTCCAAAAAGGGGTAATGTACGATGCCGGAACTACCGGAAATGGAAAATTACCGGACCTTGCTGTCCGAGAAAATACTTGATCTACTGATTACAGGTGTTGTAATTAACCGCGATAAAACGATAAATACGGAGCCTGATCTGTTCATCAATGAACTTACAGGTAATCGCATCATATTTGTTGAGCGCCGAGCGAAGCATCTGATTTTCCACTTGGCTAATGGCAAACGTCTGGTGCTGCATCTCATGTTGGGCGGTATGATTTTCTGGGGCACGGAAGAGGAACGCCCTGATCGTTCCACACAAGTGGAAATCCAGTTTGGCGATCACATTTTATTCTTTATTGGACTGCGCTTGGGTTATTTACATCTGCTTACTTCGAAAGAAACCGAAGAGGCGATGTCTGATCTTGGACCTGAACCATTGGATCGACGGATGAACGTGGAACGTTTTGCTTCTCTGTTGAAAGGTCGCCGGGGTACACTTAAGACAACGTTGGTAAACCAGCATATCATTGCAGGGATTGGCAACTGTTATTCGGATGAGATTGCTTTTGCTGCTGGTCTGAGACCAAGCTCCAAAACGCAGAACATCGCGACTTCACCTGAGCTGACGGAGCGCTTGTTCCATTCGATGCAGTCTGTGTTGCGTGAAGCGGCTTCTGAGGGTGGTTATATGGAAATGCCACTGATGCAAGGCGATACGAAGACAGGAAGTTTTGACGAGCAATGTCGAGTGTACGATCGGGAAGGCGAGACTTGTCCGCGCTGCGGGGGAACAATTGAACGAGTGGAAATTACGGGCAAGAAGGCGTTCTTCTGTCCGAAATGCCAGCATGAGGCCTAAAACCGGTATCGGGGCACATGTTAGCACCAGAGGTGGATTTCTTCAGGCAGCCAAGAGAGCGTATGAGATGGGGGCAACGGCGTTTCAGTATTTTCCGAAAAACCCGCGCAGTCTCAGCCTGAAAAGTCTGGATCTTAAGGATGCTGAGCAGTGCAGGGATTGGTGTGAACAGCATGGACTGGCTTCGATTGCACATTCACCCTATCCTACGAATCCGGCGTTGGGCGTGACCCGTGGAGAGGCGGGGTTTCATGCTACAATAGCTTCTATTCGTAATGATCTTGAAATTTCGAATGCTTGCGGTTCTGTTGGGACGGTGGTCCATTTTGGACATATCAAAACAAACGATCCGCTGGAGGGTTATCAGAACCTCATTCATTGTCTGGATACTGCCTTGGAGAATTGGAATGGACATTCAAAGGTGCTGATTGAAAATCAGGCAGGTGATCATGGCCCGATGGGCACGACAATGGAAGAAATGATACAGATTCGCAAATTAAGCCGATATCCGGAGCATATTGCTTTTTGTTTTGACACATGCCATGCTTTTGCTTCAGGTATGTGGGCGTCAGGCAACGAAGCTGCGATACTTGATAAGGGCAGGAAGCTCGGATACTGGGATAATGTTGCTGCTGTACATTTTAATGATTCCAAATATGCGTCTGGTTCGTGTAAGGATAGACATGCGAGAATCGGACAGGGATATATCGGAAATGAATCAATGAAAGCATTGTTAACTGCGCCTGAGTTCCAAAAAGCGGTTGTTGTGCTTGAAACAGAAACGGGCGAAGATGGAACGCACCGTGATGATATAGTGCTCATGCGTTCCTGGTTATAGTGGGGAGAGGAGCGATTGTATGCATGTTTTTTTGGATGACTATCGGGCATGTCCGAAAGGGTTTGTTCTGGCAACGAATGCAGAAGAGTGCCTGATGCTGCTAAGAGAAGGTGACGTGGACATTTTGTCTCTGGATTATGAGCTTGGTCCGGATTCGCCTAATGGCGGAGAGGTTGCGGCATCCATTGTACGAGAAGGTTTATTTCCGCGTGAGATCTATTTGCATACGTCCAGTATGTTTGGGAAACGCCAGATGTACGAGATGTTATATAGCAATAAACCGGATTCGGTAACCATTCATAATGGTCCAATGACGGGTGAGGTCATGCTGCGTGTTGCTGCGGGAGAAGAACGTTAATGAAGCCAATTACATCCAAAATGTTAATGCGCGGCGTATGGGAAGGCATGCCACAGGCTGTATTTATATATACCCCTTTATGTGGGACATGTGCGGCAGCACGGCGTATGTTGGAGGTAGTGGAGCACATGCTGCCAGAAGGTATTTTATCCGAAATGAACATCCATGACATTCCTGAACTTGTGCAACAATTTCAAATTTCAAGCGTACCAGCAGTGATGCTGTTTGATGGCCAGCAAGATGTTCCAAAAATGGTTTATCGGATGAGCTCTGTGGAGCATTTACTCTCGGAGATCCGGAAGGCGGTGCTGAAATGAGTATAATCTCGATGGAACATGTCTCACTTCGACGAGAAGAGAATCAAATCTTGGATGACGTACATTTGTGCATCGAACAAGGCGAACATTGGGTTATTCTGGGTCGGAATGGTTCTGGCAAAACAACGTTGCTGGAAATGATGAACGGATATATGTTTCCAAGCCAGGGACGCATTGAAGTACTCGATAATCTGTATGGACAATGTGACGTCAGGGAAGTACGTAAGGAAATCGGTTATATCAGCCAAACGTTGATTGAGAAACTCACACCCAGAGATCCGGTATGGGAGGTCGTCGCTACAGGAGCTTATGCTTTTTTGCGTTTTTATCAGACAATTCCTGATGAAGTAAAAGCAAAGGCAATGAGTTTGTTAGATGACATGGGCTTTGCCAACTTGGCCAACAACCCGCTTGGAACGTTATCCCAAGGGGAGCGTAAAAAAGTCATGCTTGCTCGTTCATTAATGGCTGAGCCAAAATTGCTGATTATGGACGAGCCTTGTGCCGGACTAGACTTATATGAACGTGAGAAAATGCTGGCTGAGATTGATCGTCTGCGCCAGCGTAACATTACAGTTGTGTATGTAACACATCATGTTGAAGAGATCGTACCTTTATTTACGCATGTGGCCTTGATCCGCGATGGACGTATTGCGGCAGCTGGCCCCAAGCATGAAGTTTTGACACAAGATACAATTAAGCATACGTACGATGTGCCGGTCGATATCCAGTGGGATAATGGTCGTCCGTGGATACGCGTACGTTCTGGAGGGTAACACAATTTGAGTACACAATCGTCTTGGGAAGAAGGCAACTTCTCCCGTTTTATCTGCACGGCCAATCATGGCTTTGCCCCTTATGCTCAGGAAGAGTTGCGTCGTACGTTTGGTGCGGTGAAGAGCACGGTACTCGTACCAGGAGAAATATTGCTTGCGGGTCTGCCTGTAGCGGAGGAAGAAGTTGCAGATAAGCTGTGGGCAGAGTATCCAACGTTTTTACGTCATATTCAACCTGTTCAGTTTCAGGAGAATACAGAAGATTCGGAACAATCTATCGAGAAATTGATTGCATTTGTGCTGAATCATAAGGAACTGACTGGTACCCCTGTCGTGCTGCAGGTACGGAAGACAGAAGGGTCCTTTTGGCAAGAAAATGCGGCCTCATTGAAGCAATTGCTGACAGAAAAGCTGGATGAACTAGGCTGTGAATGGGTTGTACGTGATGCTGAATATGTCATTTCCGTATTTGCTGCGAATGATATGTTGTATGCTGGCGTATCCAGACCTGAACAGAACCTGTCAGACTGGAGCGGGGGAGCCGTACGTTTTCAAAAAGAAGATGGACAGATTTCGCGTGCTAAGTTCAAATTGCTTGAAGCCGAGCAGACGTTTGGCATTGACTTTACTTCATTTCATAAAGCACTTGATATCGGTGCAGCACCAGGTGGATGGACCTCGTTCCTGCTTGAACGTGGGCTTGAAGTTACGGCGGTAGATCCGGCGAAGATGGATGCAACGCTGCTGGCATCACCAAAACTGACTTTCTTGAAGAAAAACGCAGGGGATGTTCGTTTCCGCGAAGGAGAATTCGACCTGCTCGTATGTGATATGAGTTGGAGTCCCAAGCTGATGAGCCGACTTGTATCAGACCTTCTATATAGTCTGCAACCCGGGGGAACAGCGATTGTTACCGTGAAGTTATTGCATAAAAAGCCGCTCGCACTCATTAAAGATGTGATTGATACGTTTGAGCGTTCGCGGATGCAGATTCAACGTTCCAAGCAGTTGTTCCATAACCGGGAAGAGATTACACTTTATATGGTCAAATATTAAGAGATCTAGCCTTGATTAAAGCAGCTAAAGGCATTATGAAATTGATTCGATTAAGCTCATTAAATTTTGTGCTTTACAATCTATTCCTGCCTGTACTATAATGATACCAATATTAACCATAACAAACCTGAGGGAAAGCATCCCGAAGTGAACGAAACCGGATATCCGGTCTGTTCTACTTCGGTGAAGCTTTCCCTTTTTTTGTTGTGTAATGAAGGAGGAATTGATATGAGACATCCGGCCAGGCTGGAACGCGGAAGCCTGCTGGGAGGTAGATATCGTATCGTATCCATTCTGGGAACAGGCGGAATGAGCCATGTATACGAGGCGGAGGATCTCAAGTTGCCGGGCAAGATATGGGCAATTAAAGAAAGCGTAACGATTATGCCATATGAAGGCAGTATGGAGACGGAGGCCGCTCTTCTGACATCACTTCGCCATCCAAGATTGCCGCAAATTGTTGATTTTTTTGTCCCGGATGAAGATGGGTACACGTACTTGGTGATGGAATACATCGACGGGTTAACGCTCAGTGAGTATTTCAAGCAGTGTCGTGGGAAGATCCCGATGGAGCAGTTGACGGAGCTTGTACTTCAATTGCTCGATGTGTTGAGTTATTTGCATAATCTGAATCCACCTGTGATCTATAGGGATCTGAAACCATCTAACATCATGATTACTCCGGAACATGAAGTAAGATTAATTGATTTTGGCATCGCCAGAAGTTACAAACCGCAAAGTGCCGAAGATACCGTTAAGTTGGGAACCGCTGGTTTCGCCGCTCCAGAACAATATGGCTCGGGTCAGACCGATGCGCGTTCAGATCTATATGGACTCGGAGCATTGCTGCTGTATCTTATGACAAGTGGGGCCTATACGGAATGGATTCAGGGTGTGGAAAGTTCTATCCGGAGCGATGTTCCACGGACGTACATCCCTGTGGCAAGAAGATTGTTAAGATATAATGCCGAGGAGCGATTCCAATCTGCCGATGAGGTGCGAAAGGAACTGCTCCGAATACCCGGTGGAATAACGCCTGGTGGAGATGCAACCATGACCTTGAATGGCGGAACAAGAGTTATTGCCTTGACTGGTGCTTCATCTGGTGTAGGGGTTACCCACACGGCTATAGCTATCAGTCATTATCTCGAAAGGCAAAACTTCAAAGTAGCTGTGATTGAAATGTCACCTCGCTCTCAATCCTTTGCAAGAATTCAACAAATCGCTCAAGCGGGTAAACCGGTGCCAGCAGGCAGACAGTTTGCAGTGGATGGTGTGCATTATTGGAAACAATCCGGGCGAGCGGATATTTTGTCTTTGCTTGGGGGGAGTTATCAATTCATCGTGATGGATCTCGGTAGTGGTCAGGACCAGAACCGGCTGGAAGAATTCCTGCGTGCAGATCTGCCGATTGTGATAGGCTCAGGTGCCGAATGGCGACAGGCGGAGATTGGCGCTTTTGTTCGATCACATCATCGGTATCCACAAGAGAAATGGATATATTGTCTGCCTCTGGCAGCAAGTGAAGCAGTTCAGCGCATTCGTAAAGCTCTGGATACATCGAGTGTATATGGTCTGCCGTTACATATTGATCCTTTTGACAAGGATGGACAGATGGATAAAGTGTTTTCTCATATTTTAACGCATATGATGGCACAACAACCCAAGAAACGGTCATTCTTTTCACGAAGGAAAGTACATGATTAGAAGAGATTACGAAAGGAGAGCCTCTTTTGTCTAAATTAAGAAAACAAAGCCGTCAACTGATCTATGCCGGACTTATCGGAGCAGGAGCTGTAGGGTTGGTGTTCGGAGGATATGTTATCTACAATGTCAAAACGATGGGGGATGTCAGGTCAGCCGTAGAAGCCCGGTATTTATCGGCATATGAGGAAAAGGAAGCTGAATTAAAGCAACAATGGGATTCGGGAGCACAAGGATGGGTTACGATTCGGGATATTGAAGCAGGTGAACCGATATTACCGGAGGATCTGAAGCTCATTGCTGTTCCGGATGCACAAGCACCGCGAAATCTCTGGTCCAGTACCAAGCAGATGGAAGGCCAAGTGGCCAAAATAGAGTTGAAAAAAGGAACAGCCATTACCACCGAGATGGTGTATGAGGATGCACCGGCTCCGCCCGATTTAAGAAATCGAGAGCTGCAAGTTGTATTACTGCCGTCCTCACTTGTTAAGGGAGATATTATTGATGTTCGTATCCAATTCCCTACCGGACAAGACTATGTTCTTTTATCGAAGAAGAAAGTGGAACGACTCAATGCAGCTACCTTATGGATTACGATGACGGAGGAAGAGATTCTGTCACTCTCAAGTGCAATTGTAGATGCCTATTTACATAAAGCTTCAATCTATGCCTTAACCTATGTAGAACCACAGTTTCAGACACCTGCAATCGCGACGTATCCTGCCAATTCAGAAGTGTTAAAACTGCTGGAGAGTGATCCAAATATTGTTCGACGAGCCGAACAGGAGTTATCCAGACAGGTGCGAAGTTCGCTTGAAAGTTCACTGGCCGCCTCCGTGACAGCACCGTCAAAAGGAGTGGAACAGGATGTGGCACAATCCTCAGTTACCTATAACAGTCGTCCATCAGCCAATAATCCGGCAACGTCGGATGGAGTGATGTGGAATGATGGTTCAGGAAACGGGGCAGGAGCTAATTCTGGAAGCGTAAATAATCCTGCTGAAGCTTCACAAACAGAACAGCAGAGTTTGCTAACGGGTGGAGAGTAGAGATTAATCTAAGGTTTTCACATTAAAATAATTCAGATAACAGAGGTTTAAAGAAATAGAAAGGGGTGTAACATCTATGCATACATGGATCTTTGCGGGTTTATGTGAGAAGAATGATCTGATGTTGTATCTTTGCAAGATACTGGCTTCGACAGGCAACAAGGTCTTGCTCGTAGATGGAACCTTACAACAGAAGTATGGGTACGGTGTAGGTGACAGTCAGCAGTCTTTGCGAATTACGGAATTTGAAGGATTTGATATCGCTTGTCATTTTGTCACTTCAGCAGCTGTAGAGAATCATCTTGAAGTAAATGGAGAGCGATTGGACAGTTATGACTATGTGTTATATGACATGGAGACCTCACACTTTGCTTCCCGTAGTCTCTGGCTAACCGCTGATGTAAGAGTCTGGGTGAGTGATTATGAGCGTTACAATCTGGAACGTGGCAAGGGATGGTTGAAGCGGTTGCTTGAAGAACAATCATTGCCTGGTGAGCTGTCATTTCAAAGGCTCTTCATTAACGGGGTTGACTGCAAGCTTGAAGCTCGTTATCTGTGGGCGTATCTGGAGGGGAGTCCGTTTGTGTGGACAGGAGAATCCATAGTGCTTCCATGGGATGAGTTAACAGCGGCGGTTAAGCTTGAGAATGAGCATCATCGCCGAGTTCACCTGGGACCTTTGCCACGAAATTACAAAAAATCGTTGTGTCGTGTGGTCGAGCAGTTAACGGGTTGGGAAAGTGTTCGTAGTCGCCGTGCGATGAAAGAAGCAGAGAGGATGAGAGCATGAGCACCATTACCTTTTGGAGCCCTTTTGCAGGAACAGGTTGCACTTCAAGCACATTAATTAGTGCTTATGCGATGGCACTTCACTACAGGACAAGAGTGTTACTTGTTAATGCAGGCCTTGCCGGAACTGGCACAGAAGCTGCTCTACCGTCCAAAGATACGGATTCAGCTGATTTTATGTTCTCCTTCGAAGAGGGTGGCTGGGATGCGATTGAACGGCTGCATTCGAGCGGAAGTCTGAATAAGCATAATCTCAGGGATTATACCAAGCCACTTCTGAAGGAAAGACTTGATTTCCTAACCGGAAGAATGGATGAGATGGAACGTTCCCCACAGGAACATGGTGAGACTGTGAAAAAGCTGCTAAATGTAGCTAACGAGTATTATGATCTGGTTCTTCTGGATGCGGATCATGCTGGTGTCGATTCACAGCTCAAGCTGCAACAGGCGGACTATGTTGTAATTAATCTCGATCAAAATATGCGAAATCTGGAGTTGTTCTTTGAAGAGATCCTGCCAGAACGAATGAACAATAAGAATATACATGTTGTCATTAACAAATACGATTTGCATTCCCGTGCAACGCTTTCCAATATTCGGCGCCAGTTCAAATACAAAGGCACGATATCTGCGATCCCGTACACAACCGGATACCTGGATGCAATGAATCGCCGAGATGTAGCTAGATACTTGCAGTTGGAAAGTTTGACTGAGGATAAGGATATTCGTAAAGGGAGCTTTGCTGCAAGCATGAGCGAACTCGCTCGCCTGATTATGGACGGTGCAGGTATGCGCACAGTTCTGAAGAGGCTGGAAAGGGGAGCCTGAACCTCCGATGCTCTGGAATACCATATGGATAAGTTTAATTTTGATTCTGTGCCTGACTTATATCTGGTTCAAGTATAGAACGCTTCTGCGTGAAAAGAATGCTCGTGTTCCTGAACAGGAATCATTCACGATTGACATGTTGATTGAGAAGGTGAAGAACTCACTTCATGAGCTTAGTCATAGTCAGCTCGCGGATGCGGGTCTGCATGAAGAAGAATATCGTCGAAGAATCAATCAACGTGCCGAGATGAGAAAAGCACTGAAGGGCTGTGTCTCAGGCAGTATCAGCGACAAAACGTATGTCAAAAATCTGATAGGGGATTTGCTGACCCGAAGCATAGGGCTGAACAAATCAAATGTAGATGAAATTATTTTGTTTGCAGAACCAGATTTGTTGACGATCCAGGACCGATTCGAAATTGTGTTTTATCTGTACCGACAGCAGTTCGGTGTTGATGCACTCTCCCGCATGATTGATACCTACGATCTTGGCAGAATGAGGATGGAGGAAGGTACGGACGATGGAGGAAGTTATTATATCTCTGAGGAGGATATTCAGTATGTTTTCGAGTGCGAATATCGAGAGCTTGGATTCAGAGAAAAGACGGATATTATCGTTCAGCGTATCTATCAGCATTATAAAGGGTTCTCTGTTGTTGATGAGATAAGAGACCAACGTATTGACGGCGTTAGTGGTGGTGTTAGCGGTATGCTTGATGCTGTTCATAATATGGGACTTCAAAAACCGGCATCATGGAATGATTTGCTGGATCAAGGACTGGAGGATGATGAACATGAAGAACCGCTTAGCGGCATGGAAAGTGTCTGGATTTTCTATAAAGGTAAGTCCATTCATCTATCCTTTCTGTCATTTGGCAGCATCCGTGAACTGAAAAGGGTATGCCAGAATATATACAAATACAATTATCCCGGGCAGTTGTCGGAAGCAAGTGGATACAAGGTGAACGAGATGAAAGACGGCTCCCGTGTCGTTGTTGTTCGTCCTCCTTTTGCAGAATCATGGGCGTTCTTCGTCCGGAAGTTCGATATTCCGAATGCTTCACTTGAACAGTTGATTACGGGTAACAACGCAAATTTGCCAATAACACTGCTTCAATACCTGATGAAAGGAAGCCGGATCACAGCTGTAACCGGGGCCCAAGGTTCTGGTAAAACAACGTTGCTTATGGCTATGGTCAAACACATCTATGCATCGTACACCCTTCGGGTGCAGGAGATGGCGTTTGAACTTCAATTAAGACGGATCTACAGCCGACGTAATATTTTGAGTTTCCGAGAGACTGAACACATTTCAGGTCAACAAGGACTTGATTTGCAGAAAAAAACGGATGGTACCGTCAATATTCTCGGTGAGGTTGCGAGTGATGAGGTGGCCGCATGGATGATTCAAATGTCTCAGGTTGCCAGTCTGTTCACCCTGTTTACCCACCATGCCAAAACGTTTCGTGATCTGGTCTTCTCCCTCCGTAATTCCTTGCTCAAGACAGGTATGTTCCAGCATGAGCATATTGCTGAGGAGCAGGTTGTGAGTGTCATCAATTTCGATGTTCACATGAAAAAAGATGCTGAGGGACGAAGATATATCGAACGTATTACGGAATGTCTTCCTCGTGCGAATCAAGGTGATAGCGTGGAAGAGAGGGCAGGTTTTACATTTCGTAATGTTGTGGAGTACAGAAATGGAGAGTATATTGCAACAGCTCCAATTTCCTCTGGAAGCATGGTGGATATGCGAGACCAGATGACATTACAGGATGCCGAGAAATTTGAACAGTTTATGAAGCAACACTGGGGTGATCAGCATGACAATTAAATGGATTTTGCTCCTCGTATTAAGTATTTGTGCAGGAGGTTTGCTGATCACACTTCTGGTTCTAAGTATGTTACGTCACAGAGGAGGTGGTTCAGCAAGTCAGCCCGGCGTTATTCTTGCTCCTAGCGGGAAGGGACTCAAGGGAGTCGGATCAATCTTGTTGCAATCCTACCGTCTTGGAATGAAGGTCCCACTGTTATCAGCGTATATTTTACAGGTGCAGAAGCGTATTTCATTCCGTCATGTTGGGGATGAGCCTTCACTTCGCAGGCTGACGATGACAGTGGTTCTGATTATTCTTGGAGGTTATGGAGGCATTAGTGTCATTCTGTTTTTTCTACAGCCGGGCATCGCTTTTGTAATACTATCTGTGCTCTGTGCTGTGGTGTTAAACAGTCTGGTATTGGATATGTGCCTCAGTCGTATGGAAAAAAGGTTGCTGGTGCAGATGTTGGATCTCTTCGCAGATGTAAGGCATCGGTATCATCAGCATGGCATGGTTGAGGAAGCGCTATATGAGGCCGCTGAAGCAGGTACAGGAGAAGCAGCAGAACAAGTAAGACTGATCTACGAAGCTCTAACTTCTCCAGATCCGAATGAAGCACTTGAGCGTTATTATGAAGTGGCTCCCAACCGTTTTCTCAAAGGATTCGCCGGCGTTTCCTATATGGTCATGGAGTTTGGGGATAAGGACAGAGCCCAAGGCTCTATTTATCTTAAAGGACTGGGTAACCTGACTCAGGAGATTCATCTGGAGATTTTGCGGCGGGATAAATTGGATTACCTGCTCAAAGGACTTAATATCATCACGCTAGCTCCGGTATTGTTCACCGCTCCAATCGAACGCTGGGCCAGAGTCAGTTTTCCAACGATGGATGAATTTTACCGCAGCAAAATCGGTTTTGTTACCAAAATATCGATCTATGTCATCATCATCCTTGCTTATTTGCTTCTGCAAAGGCTCCAGCAATACGATGAAACTCGTTACCGGTCAGGGCATAAGCATTCATGGTTGGATCAGTTTCTGTACAAGCAAATCTTCATACGGAAATTGGCGATGTTGTTTGCAGCGAAACCTGGCAGTGCACAGTACAGTCAAACGATACGGCTCATGAGGGAGAGCAGCTCAGAGTTGAAATACGAATGGCTTGCCATTCGTCGAGTGATGTTATTCGCAGGTTGTTTGGTCCTTACAATGGTGTGCATCTTGCTGTTGCACCAGGTTGAACGTAATCATATCTTGTATGATCCAATCCGCGATGATCGAATGTTTGGTGCAATGGCTGAAGCGGATCTCAGGAAAGCTGAGGAAAAAACAGCGTTGGATCAATCCGTGTTGGAAAGTGTAGAAATGAACCGAGGAGTTACATACGAAGAAGTCTCCAAAGCGTTACAGCAGTTATCTCCAGTTCAGTTAGACCATGATACCCAGAATGAGACCATCACGCGCATTATGCAGAAACTTGAGGTGTATAACAAGCAATATGTACGCTGGTGGGAAATGATTATAGCCATTCTCATGGGTGTAGCAGGGTACTACATGCCCGTATGGCTTATGTTATTTCAGCGGAAAATGCGAAGGTTGGATATGCGACATGAAATCTATCAATTCCAGACAGTGATTTCCATTTTGCGTGAGATGGACCGGATGTCAGTCGAGGAGATATTGGAGTGGCTAAATCGATTTGCCGTCATTTTCAAGCGCCCGCTACAAAAATGTTTGTTGCATTTTGAACATGGGCCAGAGCTTGCACTTGAACAATTAAAGGAAGAGGCGGGCTTGCCCGAGTTCCAGCGACTGGTTGATAAATTACAGCTTGCGCTTGGCAAAATATCAATACGCGAAGCCTTCGATGATCTTGAGAGCATGATGGCATTCTATTTTGAACAACGTAAGCAGGAGTACAGCAAAATGATAGAAGTCAAAGCATCATGGGGGAGAACCATTGGATTTACACCTATGTACGCCCTTATCTTTTTGTATCTGGTTATTCCATTGGTCGGTATGAGTTTCTTGCAGATGAACATTTATTATGAGCAGATTCAGAAACTGTAGCACAATTCATCTGTGTGACAGTCTGAAATAGTTTAATAACTTATAACTTGGGAGGATTTATCATGAACAATGCATCAAGCGCTTTAAAGGTGGCAGCAGGGATTTTCTTAACAATCGCTTTGATCACAATTGTAGTTCTGTTGTTTATTTCGGCTCAGGAGGCAACCAAGACGGCCCAGAACAATTTTGCTGATATCCAAACCGAGTTGTCCCAGGCTGCATTTACGGTATATGACGGAACAACCATCAGTGGATCGCAGGTAACGAATGCGCTGCGTAAATATGCGGACAAGGATCAGTTCGGTATTCAAGTTATTACAGGTAAAAATAAAGCGGGTCAATGGTACGGCAATCAACTAAACATCTCACAGGATCTCAATAATGCGGACTACGGCTCGGTTATTGCACCCGACGATAAAGTGGGGATTATTAACCAGACCATGAGTGAAAAAGACAATCAATATGTAAATCCAAGTGGTAAATTCAAAGCCATTATCGTAAAAGACCGATCCAACGTGGTAAGAGGGCTGATCTTCCAGCAATCCTGACAGGAGTTGGTTTAACATGTCCCGGAATACACAGCATCTTATGTTGTTTTGTACGGCGGTTGTCCTGTTTGTGACAGCCTGCCTGTACGGGCAACAGAATGTTAAGATTTTATCAGCGGCCTTGAACGACAGAGTACAGACAACAGCAGGCATGGAAGGTCGGCTGACAACAACACTGCATACCACCAATCCGTCCCGGTATAGTGGTGCGGAAGTGTTGCATACCGTGAGACAGATGACAGGCACAGGCATTCCTGTAGAGGTAGACGGGACTTCCTATGTGATCGATCCACTTGTCAGCAAAACAGCGACTATTCCTGTCCAGCTCTATGTTACCTACAGACCAGAGTTTATACGAAATGAAACTGGAGAACTGCTCAAGATTGTTTTTTGGAAGGAGACCAGTGTGAATTGATTAATGCCGCATCCAAGCTGCTTGCCGTATTGCTCGCAGTCCTTCTGCTCTATGTGTACCCAACTGCTGAAACAGCTGATCGGCAGGATGATATAACACGTATGACGGCTGTTCAGAATGTAACACGTTTTGTTGATGCTGTCCGAACGAAAGGATATATTTCACCTCGAATGTTGGCTGAGTTTGAGGAGCAACTGGCCCAGACGGGCAATCTGTATGAGGTGTCGATGGAACATTTACATAAGAAATATGTACCTCATTATACAGACCCGATGGACAGTAACAGTTTTACCGGGACCTATGAGGTAGTGCAGGATGGATATTATGAAGCTCAGATTCGAGAAAGACTATTCCCATCCTCAGGTGTGATACCGGTTGATGATCCTGGCCGAAGATATACGTTGACGACAGGGGATTTTTTCACCGTGACGCTCCAAAATACAAATCGTACACCTTCCATGCTCATTCGTGAATGGTTGAGTGGCACGGCTCAGGCTTCAGCAGTATTTGTAACATACGGAGGTATGGTCCTCAATGAAGATTACTGAGCTATCCATTGTATTTGTGCTGATCTTCTTCCCGCTCTTCTGGATCATCTCACTCCATACCCAAGATGCCGAAGAGGCTCAATATCTTGGTCAACGATACAGATCTGCACTTCAAACCGCAGTCATGGATGCAGGTGCAGTCATGCATCAGAATGAGAAACAAAATGATGAAGCAGGTTATGATTCAACCAAATTTGTTAAAGCGGATAAAGAGCTTGCCTTGTTAACATTTACTCAGACGATGGCTTTGAATATGGGGATTCAGGATGATCCCGCAGCTATTCAAAACATGTTTAATTACATTCCTGCCGTGGTTATTCTGGATTATGATGGCTATTATATGTTGTCCACAGAAACAGAGATGACGGGTAACCGTGAAGATTCTTTCAGGCAAGTGTGGAGCCCCAAGAAACCTTATACATATTCAGATTCTAATGGTAACAGTATTAACTTTACACTGGACGACTACGTATATGCCTATGACGCAAACGCAGGGAAATGGATTGAAGGATTTCAAAAAGAACTGGCCTCAAGCACACAGATTCCTTTACTTCAGAATACCAGCGTATTTGAACAAGTTAGACTAAGCCGGATTGTGACTACTGTGCAGGATGATCTGGCTGATGTGATTAACCGCCATAATGAGTTTGCCAGAAAGAACGGTATTTCCTATACGTTCACGATGCCCCTGGTTGCGCAGGAAGATTGGTACAACTCCATTAACGATACAGGGATTATGGCCTTTATCCAAGGTATAGGTGTGGGTGACCAGAAGATCAACAATTATGCGATCGGTGGAGGCAGACTTGTGAAGAAAACGGCCATCGTAGGTGGGGTAGATCCTTTAACGGGTATCAGGTACTATTACCCCTCCACATGTGGTAATGGTTACCGTGCTGAAGAGGTGTTCACAGACGCAAGACAAGCAGCTGCGCAAGGCTATTTCGAATATAAATGCTCTAATCGTTAGGGTAGCCTGTATGACAAAATCATGTAAGAGGTTCTTGAACTGTTTACATTACTTTCAGAAAAGACGGGACCTGTGCTAGAATAGGGTTTCGGAACAATAACAAAAGTAATGTCTAATAGATAGGAGCAACCTCATCTTATGAGTTTATTGTCAGTAGAGAACGTAAGTCACAATTTTGGAGATCGCACGTTATTTAAAAATGTATCATTTCGTTTACTTGCCGGAGAGCGCGTAGGACTTGTTGGTGCCAATGGTGTGGGTAAATCCACATTAATGAACATCCTTACCGGTAAATTGCTTAAAGATAGTGGAAAAGTGGAATGGACACCTAAGGTCCGTTATGGATATCTGGATCAGCACACGAAGCTTACCCCAGGCAAAACCATTCGTGACGTGCTTAAGGATGCATTCCTTCCGTTGCTTGAATTGGAAAAAGAAATGATGAATATTACGGACCAGATGGCAGATGCAGATCCAGATAAGCTGGAGCAGTTGCTGGAAGAGATGGGCGATATTCAGGAACAACTGGAACAGGGCGACTTTTATCTGATTGACGTAAAAGTGGAAGAGATGGCCAATGGTCTTGGTTTGTCCGCAATTGGTCTTGATCGGGATGTCGCAGCTCTAAGTGGTGGACAACGTACCAAGGTGCTTCTTGCCAAGCTTCTGCTTGAGAAACCTACAGCTCTTTTGCTGGATGAGCCGACCAACTATCTGGATGTAGAGCACATTGAATGGCTGTCACGTTACCTGAAGGACTACCCGCACGCGTTTCTTTTAATCTCCCATGACACGGAATTCATGAATGAAGTCGTAAATGTCATTTATCATTTGGAATTTGCCAAATTAACGAGATATGCAGCGAACTATAACAAGTTCCTCGAGATGGCTGATATGAATAAAGCCCAGCATATTGATGCATACGAGAAACAGCAAGAGTACATCAAGAAGCAGGAAGATTTCATTCAGCGTAACAAGGCACGTGCTTCAACTTCAGGTCGAGCGAAGAGTCGGGAGAAACAGCTGGACAGAATTGAACGTATTGATCGCCCAGATGAAGCGGCCAAACCAACGTTCAAATTCAAGGATGCCCGTGCGAGCAGTAAAACGGTCTTTGAGGGTATTGATTTTGAAATTGGATATACGTATCCTTTGCTGCCTAAGATGACAATGACAATCGAACGTGGTGAGAAAATTGCCATCGTAGGTTGTAATGGTGTGGGTAAATCGACGCTGTTGAAAACCATCCTGGGAAAAATATCTCCACTCAGTGGAAAGACTTTCTTAGGAGATTACCTCGAAACAGCCTATTTTGAGCAGGAGGTTCGTGCTGGGAATATCACGCCGATTGAGGATGTCTGGAATGAATTTTCACATTTGACCCAAAATGAGGTCCGAGGTCATCTCGCTCGCTGCGGGTTGAAAAATGAGCACATTACTCGTCCACTTAATATGCTGAGTGGTGGAGAACAAGCCAAGGTTCGTTTATGCAAACTCTTGATGCGTGAAAGCAATTGGATTCTATTCGATGAGCCGACGAACCATCTGGATGTCACAGCCAAAGCGGAGTTGCAGCGTGCTTTGAAAGAATTCAAGGGAACGGTGTTACTGGTATCTCATGAACCTGATTTCTACGAGGGATGGGTCACCAAAACATGGAATGTCGAAGAATGGTCTGAGAAAAACTAAACGATTCAAGACAATGTTTAACAGAAATGACGGTGACAAAAAAAACCGTCTATGGTAACATAGGCTACAACTTCATATGAACACTAGGGGGGCCGCACGATGCGGCTGAGATGGAAGAATGCGATTCCGGACCCTTTGCACCTGATCTGGATCATACCAGCGTAGGGAAGTGGCGAGCGCGTTTCAGTGAATGACGTGAGCAAACGGCAATTCGAAAGAATTCAACCGTCTTGCTTAGTAAATTGAAACATGCAGTTGCGTGTATAACGTTATGGCTATAAGGTCTATAGCTTTATTGCACGAAATGAACTGTATGTATCAGTCAGTCATCTGGTCCTATAATTAATACGCAGCCACTCCCCTACGGGAGTGGCTTTTTTGTGTTTTCATAGCATTCAAGTCTGGAAGGAGATGAACAGTACGGTAATTTCTCATGAACATGTTCAAGAATCATTTGAATTGCATGTTGTATCTACGGGTGCAGGGGATCAGGCATCTTTTGTAAAAGCTGCAAAGGACGTTTGGCCTTTGGTGGACTATATTCACATACGAGAAAAACAACTCACATGGCAAGACAAGATCGGTTGGGCTCAAAGTCTGCGTAGCGTTGGCATTCCATCTTGCCGCATTGTTATCAATAGTTCAGAACTTCCTCCACAGAATGACATTTATGGCGGTGTACATTGGGGGCAAGATGCGATACGAAATTATAACCCTGCTGTTATAAGCAATGTGCAGCGCCTTCGTCTGGGTGTATCTGTTCATTCAATCGATGAGGCAAAAATCGCTGAAGAACGGGGAGCCGATTATCTTTTCTTCGGGCATGTCTACTCAACCAACAGTAAGCCTGATCTTGACCCCAGAGGATTACATGCTCTTGCTGAAGTGTGCAGGCGTGTCTCCATTCCTGTCATGGCGATTGGGGGCATCGAACCGGGAAACATTCAAGCTATTCGCTCTGCAGGGGCACAGGGAGTCGCCGTGATCTCGAATGTATGGGCGAGCGAGTCACCGGATCGGGCGGCTGCATTATTAAGGCAGGCTATCGTTGCTACAGAAAGTCTGAGTCCCTGAATCAAGGAGATGAGAGGATGAAAGAGATCGTTATTGATAAACCAGATAAGTTTCATGCAGAAACGATTATTGTAGGTGGAGGCGTTGTTGGTTGTGCTATCGCTTATGAGCTTGCTTCCCGTGGACAGGATGTGCTGTTGCTGGAGCGTTCGGCGATTGCAGGAGGCACTTCTTGCGCGGCGGCTGGAATGCTGGCGGCAGACAGTGAGGATTTTGCTCATCCTTTGATGGCTAAGCTTGCCAGACAGAGTAGACAGTTACTTATCGAGCAACAGGTGCTAATGGCTACACTCAGTGAGGTAGAGACTGGCCTGCAACGCCAGGGATTCCTAACTCCTTTTCGTTCATACAGAGAATTAAGTAGTTATAAGGACAATCGGAAGTCTGCGTTGTCTGCTTCTGCTGATGAGGTATGGTGGGATCGTTCCGTTGTGCAACAGGAGGCATCATGGCTTAACAGAGATACGTATGGAGCCTACTACAGACCTTACGAGAGTGAGATTCTTCCAGTCCATCTAACGAAGGCATATGCTGAATCCGCTCAAGCATTGGGAGCACGGGTTATGGAGGACATACAGGATATACGTGTGCAAGCAAACGAACTTGGCGTGCAGGGAATCACCACATCGATCGGTGAGATGAGATGCAAACATGTCATTATAGCGGCTGGATTACAGAGTGAAGAGTTGATGAGACATGTGAATCTGAGCATGCCTGTGTGGTCGGTAAAAGGAGAAATAGCCGCCGTTCAGTTCTCAGATGAACATGCAGGGTACAGACCTGACAGAACGGTGTATGCAGAGGATATCTATATTGTTCCCAAAGCCAATGGCGAAGTTTGGCTCGGGGCAACCAGTCTGCCAGGCAGAACGGATCTTAACGTTTCTGTACAGGGTGTCCAGAAGCTGCTAACAGCGGCTACCCACTGGGTACCTGGGATGAAAGAAGCACAATTTATGCGAGCGTGGGCAGGCGTAAGACCGGCAACTCCAGATGGACTGCCTTATATAGGTGCTTGCAAGAGTATACCAGGGCTGTTCGCCGCCTTTGGGCATTACCGCAACGGTATCTTGCTTAGTGCGATAACAGGCAGGCTTATCGCTGAGTTGCTCGCTGGCAAAAGCTCAGAAGAACTCGGAATTGAGGCGCTGAGTCCGGAGCGATTGAACAGAAAGGGAGTGGTGCAGTGAATATCATCGTTAATGGTCAACGGATGGAGATTGAAGACAGATTGAATCGTGTGGATAAACTGCTTAAATCTTTTGATCTGCAAGTCAAGACTGTAGTTGTAGAGCTGAACAAGCATATTTTAACCCGTGAGTATCATGAGTCAACGGCATTAAGAGAAGGCGATCGAATTGAGATTGTACATTTTGTAGGAGGCGGTTGATGATGTTGAATATTGGTAAATATACGTTTGAGTCCAGATTGTTGCTCGGAACAGGCAAGTTTTCGGATCTGGAAGTGCAAAGTCAGGCTGTGGAAGCATCTGAAACGGAAGTTTTAACCTTTGCTGTTCGTCGTCTGAATCTGGAGGAGCGCAACCAGAAGCATTTCCTGGATACATTGGATCTGGACAAATACACTCTTCTTCCGAATACGGCTGGAGCTTCCAATGCGGAAGAGGCGGTGCGAATTGCCGAGCTTGCGCGGGCTTCAGGACTTTGTGATATGATAAAAGTCGAAGTCATCGGAGATGGAATGACGTTACTCCCAGATCCGATTGAAACGTACAAGGCTTGCGAAATTTTGCTTGAAAAGGGCTTCACGGTATTGCCTTATATTTCGGATGATGTCATTCTGGCCAAAAGGCTACAATTGCTTGGCGTACATGCTGTAATGCCTGGCGCTTCTCCCATCGGAGCTGGCAGAGGCATCATCAATCCCTATAACCTTGAGATCATCATTGAGCAGGCCGTTGTACCTGTAATTGTGGATGCAGGATTGCGCTCCCCAAAAGATGCTGCTTATGCGATGGAACTTGGTGCAGATGGCGTATTGTTAAATACAGCCGTATCCGGATCAGGGGATCCAGTGAGCATGGCTAAAGCGATGCGATTGGGGGTAGAAGCAGGTAGATTGGCATATGAGGCAGGCATGATTCCCGTAAAGCGTTATGCAGCAGCCAGTAGTCCTGTGGAAGGAATGGTTCATACATGACAGATCAATTAACATCCTCAGAACAGGCGGTTCGTTATTCCAGACAGGAACGTTACGCGCCACTTGGCAAGGAAGGCCAGGCCAGATTAAAGGGCAGCAGAGTTTTAATTGTAGGCGCTGGCGCACTCGGAACAGGAATTGCAGAAACGTTAGTTCGTTCAGGAGTTGGACACTTAACAATTGTGGATCGTGATTATGTGGAGTGGAGTAACCTGCAGCGACAGCAATTATATGTAGAACAGGACGCGATTGAACGGATGCCGAAGGCGGTGGCAGCGGAAAAACGGTTATCTGCCATTAATTCCACGGTTCATGTGGAAGGGAAAGTGTTGGATGTCAGAGTAGATGAATTGGAAGAACTCGTTCAGCATACCGACTTGATCATGGATGCAACGGATAACTTTGATACACGATTACTCATTAACGATATGGCACAGAAACACCGTATTCCCTGGATTTATGGTGGATGCGTAGGTAGTTACGGCATCACCTATACGTTTATGCCTGGAGATACGCCATGTTTAAATTGTTTGCTGGGTGAAGTCCCTCTGGGTGGAGATACATGTGATACGTCTGGTATCATACCTCAAGCGGTACAGATGGTAACGGCAAATCAGACAGCAGAAGCGATGAAGTTACTTAGTGGCAATGCCAATGCATTGAGACGTAAGTTATTGTCATTTGACGTGTGGAGGAACGAATACATATCCATCAATGTGGATGGTGCGAAAAAGCAAGACTGTCCTTCCTGCGGCACTTCGGCAACATATCCATATCTTTCTGCGTCCAATCTGGAGAAAACCGATGTGTTATGTGGCAGGGACACCGTTCAGATCCGACCTGCACGGCGTATGAATCTGGATCTTCAACATACGGCGGAACGTCTGAACAGGCTTCAAGAAGGAAAAGTGGAATCCAATCCGTTTCTGGTTTCTTTTACAACAGGAGTCCATAGAATGGTTATTTTCCAAGATGGACGTGTCCTCGTACACGGAACAAAAGACACAGCTGAAGCACGTACGCTCGTCCATCGCTACTTTGGTTAAAGCAAGAAAGAAGCAAAGTCTGTTCCCTTGAGGGAATGGACTTTTTCATATTACGGCATGCTATCTGTACCAACCATTGCTGCGAGCAGTGGGGATAGAGACAGGCCGGGTGAAAAAGAGTGAAAACAGTCATTTTGCTGATTGGAGCAGGAGAACAGGTCAGCCGTATTCAGGATATTTTATGTAGCGAAGGGTACGAGGTGCAACGAATGAAGTGGTCCCAACTAAACCAATCCGTCGAGCCTTCGTTGCTGCATATTAAACTGATCATCCTGGTAGAACGGGAAGAGGGAAATGAACATTGTGGCCAGGATCAGAAATTAGAGTTAAAACGATGGATAGATAAGGGTCAGGTTATACCTCTACTGGTTATTACTTCAAATGCATCTCCTCAGTTCATCGTGGAATGGCTGGATTACGGAGCTAATGACGTGATGGAGGAACCGATCCACTTAACCGTGATGCTTGCCAGAATACGAAATTTATTGCGTGTTTTTGCGAATGCAACACCAGAGGGTGAGGAAGTAATTGTAGTTCATGATCTTAAAGTCAATTTGCGTTCAAGAAGGGTAAGTCGTACGGGTGAATACCTGACATTAACGCCAAAAGAGTACGAATTGCTGGAATTCCTGGCCCTGCATGTAAATGAAGCATGTACCCGGAGTGATATTTTGCGGGAAGTATGGGGATATGAGTATGCGATGGATACCAACGTTGTGGATGTGTATATTAAACATCTAAGGGTTAAGGTGGATAAGGGAAGAAGTGTGAAACTGATTCATACGGTGCGTGGGATCGGTTACATGCTTCATGATAAAAATTAGATGTATCACCGAATTCCATGAAACTCCAGTTTAGACTGTGGCGAAAAAAGGGTAAATAAAAAGACCGGAACATATCGTCCGGCCTTTACTTACTAGCAATATATAATTCTAAAGTACACGACGAGCTTTAACATACGTTCTCTTCCAAGTACCAGAGTCCAGATCAGAGAGGGTTACGCCTGGAGATCCATACGTATGCAGAATCTTACCATTTCCCGCATAAACACCTACGTGAGTGACATTAGAACCGGTAGACCGGCTACCACTGGAGAAGAATACCAGATCTCCGACACGCAGATTAGCTTTAGACACAGCTTTACCTTCTTTGGATTGTTTCACGGAAGTGCGCGGCAAATCTACACCATACTTTTTGAAAATATATTTCATAAAAGAAGAACAGTCAAAAACTTTGGTTGTTGATGTTGAAGCACCAAATTTATATGGAGTTCCAGTAAATTGTTTACCATAGTTAACAATCTGTTGACCTGTGGATACAGAAGCAGTTGCTGCCTGTGCAACAGGTGCGTTAGTCATTAATACAGCTCCAAAACCTAGTGTAGCGCACAACCCGACGGTTACGGCCTTTTGGACAAAGATGTTTGTTTTCATGTTAGTTAGTACCTCCAAAATTCGTTTTCGTTAAGTTGCTAGAGCGAGTATAACAGCTTTGTAACAGCCTAGAAATTGGATAGGGAAGTGTAATCCCTTGCGCCACAATGGTTTGGGTATGTTTATTAAAATATGATTAAAAATGTCAAAAAATTAATCATTGACGGACGAAGAATAAAGATGAAACAACAAAGACCCTTGAATATCAAGGGTCTTTGTTATGTGTGAACCTATTTTCTTCATTCAATCACTGGTTACAAAAACGTAATAAATAACTATGAAGCATTCGAATAGATTCAATCTTTGCTCTGAATTATCAGTAATAAGCCACTATCAATAGTGACTGTACCGGAGGAGCCTAAGAGCTTGTTGCTTACACCCAAGGATTGTCCCATGCGAATGGTGGCTTGATCTAGCGGATACATAAAACCATCTAGAGTTATTCCTGCAACTTCATGAGTCAAGGGCAGCAGAGAAACATATTTATAGTCTCGGTGTTCAACCACAGCTTTGGATGTGGTCAGTGTCATGTAGTTGTGTTTGTCCTGAATGGCACAGGAGATATGATGTTGCATCGCGCGAACCATGATATGTACATTAGCGAGAGTGTGATCCATACGTGTACCTGTAGCACCTAACATTAAGATGTGAGAAGGTTCGTAATCTAGCGCTGTCTCAAAAGCCATTTCTGTATCAGTAAGATCCTTATGAACAGGGTCACATGTAATGAACCGAATGCTATTGTTGCTTACAATGATACGTTCCTCTTCAGTAATGGAGTCGAAGTCTCCAACTGCAATGTGAGGCTGAATGCCGTGTTCAATTAAAAATAATGCACCGCGATCGGCCGCGATGATCATATCATCTTCTCGTATTTCCTGAAGTAATTCTACAGATAAGTTTCCGCCTGTAAAAATAACTATCCGTTTCACCGTCATTTTATTTCATCCTTCCTAGTTCAGAGAAAAATAGTTCATTGTTCAAATATAATGTTGGAACCTGTACAAATATATTCACCAAACCAGTATAATCCACAAAATGTGGTTGCACAATTTCAGTGCTCGCGGATACAATGGGTAGAGCGACATGGAGATGACTTGAAAAGTGAGGTTTGAACAGGTTGGACTTACACATTTTTGAAGTATTCAGCATTATAGGCACTATCGCATTTGCAATGTCCGGTGCCTTCGTAGCAATGGAAGAGGAGTATGACATTCTGGGTGTACTAGTGCTTGGACTTGTCACGGCATTCGGAGGCGGGATTATCCGGAATGTACTTATAGGTATACCTGTAACGACACTGTGGAGTCAGGGATCACTTATTATGTTAGCCTTAGTATCTGTAGCGATTGCGTTTATATTGCCTCTCAAGTGGATAAGTCACTGGAAGCGAACAGAGGCGTTGTTTGATGCAATCGGACTCGCAGCATTTGCAATTCAAGGGGCGCTGTACGCGGCGAACATGGGACATCCTATTAGCGCAGTTATCGTTGCAGCAGTAATGACCGGTATTGGTGGAGGCGTTATTCGTGATGTGCTTGCGGGACGTAAACCGCTTGTATTGCGTGACGAAATTTATGCTGTATGGGCAATGACAGCCGGTTTTGTTATAGGTATGGGTTGGTTAACAACGAATGCCGGATTATTATTTTGTTTCGCGGCCGTTGTGTTCTTCCGGATGTGTTCTGTACATTATAAATGGAAACTGCCACGTCGTTCGTTGGTGCCATCTGAGACCGGGAACGTCACTCCTCAGCCGGAGAGCATTGTGACACAGCCAACATCGTCGGTACTGCAAGGTACGTTAAGCAAGGGGGATTAATATGATTAATGTTTTGTTTGTATGTCTGGGCAATATATGTAGATCACCAATGGCTGAAGCCGTTTTGCGTCACAAAGTCCTGGAGAAGGGGCTTGAACACCAGATTCGTGTGGACTCAGCGGGTACAGGGGACTGGCATGTTGGTAAACCTCCGCATGAAGGGACTCGAAAATTGCTGGATTCGTACCAGATTTCTTATGCCAACATGGCAGCAAGACAGTTCGCCAGCGAAGACTTTACTCAATTTGATTACATTGTGTGTATGGACAATTCCAATGCAGATAATGTGCGCAACGTTCCAGGCGGAGCTGAGGCGGACATCATCAAGTTCATGGACATGCTTCCCGAGGAAAAACTCAGAGAAGTACCTGACCCGTATTACACAGGCAATTTTGAAGAGGTGTACGAGCTGGTTAACGCAGGCTGCGATGTTCTGTTGAGAAAGATTGAAGCGGAACATTCCTTAGCTTAAAAAGTAAACGAAATTCATGCTTAATTTGTAATCGGGCAAAGAAGCAGGATTAGAGCACTTAAAGCAAGCAGGACATCCTGCTTCTTTTTCAGATTACAATTGTAAGCGGTATCATTAAAATGAAAAACAATAGCGGCATTTCAGCCGCCTGTTAATGTGGTCCTTTTATCTCTCCTGGAGAAAATAAAGTAATGCTTCGGGCAATTCCTTCTGCCAAAAACCCCATTGGTGTTTTCCGTCTTTCTCTTGATAGGAGACGAGGGCACCACGTTTTTCCAGCAATTCTCGAGTATCCCGGTTTAATTGAACAAAATCATACGTACCGGTATCTGCCTTAAAGGCAGTTTCCTGTAAACCAACGATCATCCAGATCGAGAGCCAAGACAGATCTTCAGCTGCGGCATAGATTTCTTGTGAAGCAGAGTAGAAGGCACCAGACATGCTGATGACACGTGTGAACAGATCCGGATATAACAGAGCAAGATGAAGCGAAACACTGCCACCAAGCGAGTCTCCGGCAAGAATGCGTTCCTGCGGAGAACGGCGCACAGGATATTTCTCTTCTATATAGGGAATAATCTCTTCAGCGAAGCAAGCGGTATATGCCTTGAACCGATCTCCGAATGGAGCATATTCCTGCGTTCTCACAGACACATCGACCTGAACCCCTACAATAATGAAAGGTTCGGCTCCTTCGTCCAGAATAATTTGGTTAGCTGTTGTAGCAATTCGTCCGAAATTAAAAAATTCTTCGCCATCCTGACAATATACGACAGGGTAGCTAAGTAATTCGTTATAGCCCGGAGGGAGGTAAATACGGAGCGTTCGCTTCTCTCCGAGATAGCGACTTTCAATCTCTTCCTTCACAATCGTGCGTTTCAAATAGCGGGAATCCGTCATAAAACGTCACCTTTCTCGGTTAATTTTTTGCATTCGACCGCGCAATACGGTAAGATTACCCTTGTGCGGGGTTAGGTCAAACACGCAATCATGTATTATGCTGTTATACCAATATTAATCCCCTGTTATACATACAATCCGGCAGGAAACATAAAAAAATTACGGATTTCTTTGACGTATGGAGTGAAACAGGTGTATAATAATATTATAACAGCGGAACTTGATATTCAAATTTTTTGTTGAGGTGAAGAAAAAAATGAGCAAGGTTCCTTATGAAGTGTATACAGAGGATGTAGAAGCTCTGTCCGTGCTGTCTCCTGACGGCGAAATTGTTAACAAAGACATGATGCCTACACTTTCCGATGATCAATTAAAAGAAATTATGTACCGCATGGTATTTACCCGTACTTGGGATGACCGTGCAGTAAACCTGGGCCGTCAAGGTCGTCTTGGTTTCTATGCTCCAGTATCTGGTCAAGAAGCTACAATGGTTGGTAGTGAATTTGCAATTGAAAAAGAAGACTTTGTATGTCCTGGCTATCGTGACATTCCGCAACTCGTATGGCATGGACTTCCTCTTTATCAAGCATTCTTGTACTCCCGTGGACACCAACATGGTGGACAAATTCCAGATGGCGTTAATGTATTGATGCCACAAATCATCATTGGTGCACAAATTCTGCATGCAATGGGTATCGCTATGGGTTACAAATTGAAGAAACAAAAACAAGTTGTTATCACTTACACAGGTGATGGCGGTTCTTCTGAAGGTGACTTCTATGAAGGTCTGAACTACGCTGGTGTATACAAACTGCCTGTTATCTTCTTCGTACAAAACAATGGTTATGCCATCACAACTCCTTTTGCTAAACAAACAGCAGCTCTGTCCATCGCTCACAAAGCGGTAGCAGCAGGTATCAAAGGTGTTAAAGTTGACGGTATGGACATCTTCGCTGTTATCAAAGCTGTTCAGGAAGCTGCTGAGCGTGGACGTAACGGAGAAGGCGCAACATTGATCGAAGCAGTAACATATCGTTTCCGTCCTCACTCCCTTTCGGATGATGCTTCCAAGTATCGTACAAAAGAAGAAGAGGCAGAATGGTCTGCTAAAGATCCTATCGCACGTTTCGCTAAATATCTTGAGAAAAAAGGTCTTTGGACTGAAGAAGATACAGCACGTGTGAAAGAAGAAGCAAAAGCTAAAGTAAATGAAGAGATCAAAAAAGCGGAAAAAACCGAGAAAATGACGATTTCAGGCTTGATCGACAGCATGTTCGAACAAACGCCTAAGCACTTGGAAGAGCAAAAAGCTGATTTCCAATAAGTTTTTTCCGATAAAGCATAAACATCCGTGACTTTAATGTCCCGGTATACATGTACGAATTCAAATGTGAACTGTCAATGTTTAAGGAGGAAATGAAGCAAATGGCACAAATGAACATGAAAGAAGCAATCCGTGATGCGCTTCGCGTGGAGTTGAAACGTGATCCTAACGTTCTGCTTTTCGGTGAAGACGTAGGTAATGTAGGCGGCGTTTTCCGTGTAACGGAAGGTCTGCAAAAAGAGTTTGGCGAAGAGCGTGTATTTGATACACCACTGGCTGAGTCCGCTATTGGTGGTCTGGCTGTAGGTCTGGGTGTACAAGGCTTCCGTCCGGTTGCTGAGATCCAATTCGTTGGTTTTATCTTCGAAGCCCTTGACCAAATGGTAGTGCAAGCTGCTCGTATGCGTTTCCGCTCCGGTGGAAAATACAATTCTCCAATCGTATTCCGTACACCATTCGGTGGCGGTGTAAAAGCGGCAGAATTGCATACAGATTCCCTGGAAGGTCTGCTCACGCAAACACCAGGTATCAAAGTCGTTGTTCCTTCTAACCCTTACGATGCAAAAGGACTGATGATCGCTTCTATTCGCGATAACGATCCTGTATTCTTCATGGAGCACTTGAACTTGTACCATGCTTTCCGTGCAGAAGTGCCTGAAGAAGATTACGTTGTTGAGTTGGGTAAAGCGAACGTTGTTCGTGAAGGTTCTGATGTAACAATCATTACTTACGGTATGATGGTTCACACTTCTGTGAAAGCAGCAGATGAACTCGAAAAACAAGGAATCAAAGTTGAAGTTATCGACCTTCGTACGGTTAGCCCGATCGACATCGATACTATCGTTGCTTCCGTTAAGAAAACAAACCGTGCAATTGTTGTACAGGAAGCTCAAAAGAGCGCAGGTGTTGCAGCTGAAGTCATTGCCCAAATCAATGAAAAAGCAATCCTGCACCTGGAAGCACCGGTTCTGCGTGTAGCTGGTCCGGACACTGTATATCCATTTGCACAAATCGAAGATACATGGCTGCCTAACCCGGCGCGTATCGTTGCTGCGGTTAACAAAGTCGTAAATTTCTAATTTAATCATCTGACATGCCGCAAGGCGCAGTATGGTGATTCACACCGCAGCGCAAGCTGCACTGTAAACAGCCATTAGCCCCTTGAGTAACAGTTATTTGCATTAGCAGTAACAGTTGTTTCTTGGAGTTAAGGGTTGTTTTCAGGATTGAGCACATAATCAAGGAGGTTTTTCAGTTGGCTAAATTTGAATATAAATTCCCTGAATTGGGCGAAGGCCTACACGAAGGCGAAATCATCAAGATGCACATCAAAGTCGGTGACAAAGTAACTGACGACGACATCATCATGGAAGTACAGAACGACAAAGCGGTTGTGGAAGTACCTTGTCCGGTTAACGGAACAGTTACAGAAGTATTCGCTAAAGACGGTCAAATCTGCCACGTTGGTGAAGTTGTAGCGATCATCGATGCAGAAGGCGAACTTCCTGAGCAAGACGACGCTCCTGCTGGCGATCAAGGCGAGCAAGAGAAAGATGCAGCTCAAGGCGGAGCTGACACAAGCGGTTCTTCTGCAGCAGCTTCCAGCTCGGATGCAGCTAAAGAAGGCGGCAACAACAGCGTTCCGGCAGTACCTGCCAAAGACGTTCTGGCAACACCAAGCGTGCGTAAATTTGCTCGCGAACAAGGTGTAGACATCGCACAGGTTAACGGCACTGGCAACAACGGTAAAGTAACCAAAGAAGATGTTGAATCCTTCAAAAACGGTGGCGGTTCTTCCGCAGCGGCATCTTCCGAAGCTCCGGCTCAAGAAGAGAAAAAATCCGCAGCACCAGCAGCGGCTGCAGCTGATCAATACCTTGAAGAAGAGCGCGTACCATTCAAAGGTATCCGTAAAGCAATCTCTAATGCGATGGTTAAATCGGCTTACACAGCACCTCACGTTACAATCATGGACGAAGTGGACGTAACTGAATTGGTTGCTTTCCGTACTCGCATGAAACCAATTGCAGAGAAAAAAGGAACAAAAGTTACTTATCTCCCATTCATCGTTAAAGCACTGGTTGCGGCTTCCCGCCAATTCCCGGCTCTGAACGCTATGATTGATGAAGAAGCTAACGAAATTGTTTACAAAAAATACTACAACATCGGTATCGCTACAGATACAGACAACGGCTTGATCGTTCCTGTTATCAAAGATGCTGATCGTAAATCCATCTGGATGATTGCTGATTCTATCCGTGATCTGGCTGCTCGTGGTCGTGAGGGCAAATTGAGCGCGAATGAAATGAGAGGAAGCACAATCTCCATCAGTAACATCGGTTCTGCTGGCGGTATGTTCTTCACTCCAATCATCAACTTCCCTGAAGTTGCTATTCTCGGAACAGGACGCATCAGCGAAAAAGCAGTGATCAAAAACGGCGAAGTAGTTGCAGCACCTGTAATGGCTCTTTCCCTGAGCTTTGACCACCGTATCATCGATGGCGCAACAGCACAAAACTTTATGAATTACATTAAACAGCTGCTCGCTAACCCTGAGCTGCTTGTTATGGAGGTGTAAGATATGGTAGTAGGCGACGCTTCTCTCAATATCGACACATTAGTAATTGGTGCGGGTCCTGGCGGCTATGTAGCTGCCATCCGCGCTGCTCAACTGGGCCAAAGCGTATTGATCGTAGACAAATCCGAACTGGGCGGTGTTTGTTTGAACCGTGGATGTATTCCATCCAAAGCCCTGATCTCTGCTGCACACCAATATGAGTCTGCACTTCACGGTGAAGCTTTTGGTATCTCTGCTGAGAACGTAAAAGTGGACTTCAGCAAAACTCAAGAGTTTAAAAACGGCGTTGTTAAGAAAATGACTGGCGGCGTAGCTGGTTTGCTCAAAGGCAACAAAGTTGAAGTTTTCAACGGTGAGTGCATGTTCATCAACGAAAACGAAGCTCGTGTATTCAATGACCACGAGTCTCCACGTTACAAATTTAAAAATGCAATTATTGCAACAGGTTCCCGTCCAATCGAACTGAAACCTTTCCCGTTTGGCGGACGCATTCTGTCTTCGACAGAAGCTCTGAACTTGCCTGAAGTACCAAAAAGCATGATCGTTATCGGTGGCGGATATATCGGTGCTGAGCTTGGTCAAATGTACTCCAAATTCGGTGCAAAAGTAACAATCATCGAAGGTTTGGATACAGTACTGCCAGGTTTCGATAAAGACATGACTAGCCTCGTGGCTAAAAACATGAAGAAAACAGGCATCGAAATCGTAACGGGTGCAAAAGCTGAAAGTGCTGAGCAAACGGATAAAGATGTAACTGTTAAGTACTCTGTAAATGGTGAGTCCAAAGAAGTAACTGCAGATTACCTGCTGGTAACTGTTGGACGTCGTCCAAACACAGATGGAGAACTGGGTCTCGACATGATTGGGGTTGACGTTGACGAGCGTGGATTTGTCAAAGTTGACCACCAAGGTCGTACCAGCATTCCTCACATCTTTGCTATCGGTGACATCGTATCTGGCTTGGCTCTGGCACACAAAGCTTCTTATGAAGGTAAAGTGGCTGCTGAAGCAATCGCAGGACAACCATCTGTAGTTGACTACAAATGTATGCCAGCTGTTGTGTTCACAGATCCAGAGTGTTCCAGCGTAGGTTACACTGAAAAAGAAGCTAAAGAAAAAGGTTACAAAGTAAAAGCAGGCAAGTTCCCTTATGCGGGTAACGGCCGTGCTGTATCTTTGAACCACGCTGAAGGCTTCGTGAAAATCGTAGCTGACGAAGAAAGCGGCCTTGTATTGGGTTGCCAAATCGTAGGTCTGGAAGCTTCCAACCTGATTGCTGAGCTTGGTTTGGCAATTGAGATGGGCGCTACTTTGGAAGATCTGGCTCTCACAATTCACGCTCACCCAACTTTGGGCGAAATCGTGATGGAAGCTGCGGAATTGGTTATGGGTCACCCGATCCACATCATCTCCCGTTAAGATCATCTAAGCTTCGGATCCGTCCGGCATTATACGTATATCAGAAGAGACGAATGACGTTAACGCGTTATTCGTCTCTTTTTTTTGAGCAAGAGCCGAAAAATTTAAGATACTCGTGTATGTGATATGATGAAAAGTTACACGCTCAAAAGTTTTAGTGAATTGATTTTATCGAACAACACAATTGTGGTACACTGTAGTAATGATCAGTTATGATGTGGCTCCAAGCCAATCACGGTCTATGTAATTAGTATTGAAGTTAAACTAATCTTTTACACGAGAACGTAGAGGACAGAAAGAACCTGAAGAAGCGGAGTGTTCGCCTTTATCCCCGGATTTTACCTTTTGAAAAGGAAATCAAAAAATCTGGGGATAACAGCGATCGGAAGGTTGTTCTGTCATCGGAGTGGTAAGTGTAAATATTCTTTAGTGAGGGGATATCAACATGAAAAACTATCTCGATTTATTACAGGATATTCTAAACAACGGCGTGCATAAAGGAGACCGTACAGGAACAGGAACACAATCTGTATTTGGCAGACAGCTCCGTTATGATCTCTCCGAAGGGTTTCCGCTGGTAACAACCAAACGAATTCATCTCAAATCGGTTATTCATGAACTGTTGTGGTTTTTGAGTGGCGATACCAATATATCTTATCTGAAAGAAAACGGTGTGAAGATCTGGGACGATTGGGCGGACGAAAATGGGGATCTCGGTCCGGTATACGGCTCGCAGTGGCGCACATGGGAAGCGCCAAACGGAGAAAAAATTGATCAGATCGCCGCAGTCATTGATTCGATTAAAAATAATCCGGATTCACGTCGTCACCTTGTCAGCGCATGGAATGTGGCTGAGATCAACAATATGAAGCTTCCACCTTGTCATTTTGCGTTTCAGTTTTACGTTGCAGAGGGTAAATTATCATGTATGCTTACGATGCGTTCTGTGGATACGTTCCTCGGGTTGCCGTTTAACATCGCGAGTTATGCGCTCTTGACTCATATGATCGCTCAGCAATGTGATCTTGAGGTGGGTGATTTCATCTGGTCTGGAGGGGATGTTCACATCTACTCTAACCATGTCGACCAGGTCAAAACGCAGTTGGAGCGTGAACCTTATGCTTTACCTAAGCTGGTAATCAAGCGTAAGCCGAATTCTATTTTTGATTATAAGTTTGAAGACTTTGAGTTTGAGAACTATCAGCATCATCCGGGCATTAAAGCTCCAATTGCAGTCTAATTATGTGTTCAATCTCGATAAGAGACTTGGATTGAAGGAGTGTATTACCCTTGAGTATTGAATTGGTATGGGCAATGGGGGAGAACGGTGTGATCGGATTAAACAATTCGATTCCATGGCGTTTACCCAAAGATATGGCCTTTTTCAAACAACGTACGTTAAACAAAACAATTATCATGGGACGTAACACGTGGGAATCTTTTGGTGGTAAGCCGCTTCCTCAGCGCCGTAATATCGTAGTGACAAGAGATCTGAACTACAAGGTGGAACAGGCTGAAATCGTACATACGATTGAAGAGGGTCTGAGTGTAACCAAAGGTGAGGAACTGTGCGTAATTGGGGGTTCCCAAGTGTATCGTGAGTTCCTGCCACTTGCAGATCGTCTTGTGGTGACCAAAATTCATGAGAATTTTGAGGGAGATACGTTTTTTCCTGAAGTGGATTGGTCCGAATGGGAACTGATTGAACAGATTGAAGGCGAACAGGATGAGAAAAATGTTCATGCGTATACTTTTGAATTTTATGAACGTAAACGGTAAATATGGCATAAGAAATTCCTGACTTCGGTCGTATTTGTATGATGAGAGGCGCTGATTGCGAAATATTCGTGAACAGCGTCTTTTCTTTTATAAAAAAAAGAGTCACTTGTTTAAATTGGAATACATATAACATTAATGTAACATAATTAAGTGGTATTTATGTATAATATACATACGACCAAGCATTAAATAGTAAAAAAGTGTAAAAGTTTTGAGGTTTTAACGTTGTGAAGCCCTAAAACGAGTCTGATATTTGGAATTGAGAACGATTTATAGCAAAATATGTTGGATTTGATGACAAATTATCTGACATTCACTTAACGTTTCGACCTTTTATTTCTTTAACAAACACCAGATTTCGCAGTTCAAAACCACATTTAACACCAAAATAAGGGTATTGACCATGGGTAGACTTGAAAGATATGATGTATAAAATACAAATAATTATGCGGATAATCCATTTAATATTCAGCACAGTAAATGCTACTATAATTGAAATATCTTCGAGAAGATTTTGTGATACAATAGACAAAAACTCAAGTAATGAGTAATCCATTTCATATAGAACCATGCACATGAAGGGATTAAGACAAGAACGGATGGGGGAAAACGTAAGATGTCTACACCTACTGGATTTATGGAATACAAACGTCAACTGCCAGCAGATCGTGAGCCAGCGGAGCGGATTAAGGATTGGGAAGAGTTTCATAAACATATGGCTGAAGAAGAGCTCAGAACACAAGGTGCACGATGCATGGATTGTGGTACCCCGTATTGCCATACAGGTATAGATATGATTGGCGGCACGTCAGGTTGCCCCGTGCATAACCTGATTCCAGAATGGAATAATCTTGTATATCGCGGACTGTGGAGAGAAGCACTTGAGCGCCTTCACAAAACGAATAATTTCCCAGAGTTTACAGGTCGCGTCTGTCCAGCTCCTTGCGAAGGATCTTGTACAGTTGGCTTAATCGGTCAGCCTGTAACCATCAAAACGATTGAAGAAGCAATTATTGAAAAAGGTTTCGAAGAAGGATGGGTAGTTCCCCAACCTCCTGAAAAACGTACGGGTAAACGTGTAGCTGTGGTAGGTTCAGGTCCAGCGGGATTGGCTACTGCGGCTCAGTTGAATAAAGCAGGCCACTTGGTAACCGTATATGAGCGTTCGGACCGTGTCGGTGGATTGTTGATGTACGGTATCCCAACGATGAAATTGGATAAAAAGGTAGTTCAACGTCGTGTTGATCTGCTTGAAGCAGAAGGCGTTCAATTCATCACGAATACCGAGATCGGTAAGGATATTGCAGCACAACAACTCGTAGATGATTATGATGCTGTTGTATTGTGTGGTGGTGCAACGAAGCCGCGTGAATTCAATATTGAAGGCAGCGACTTGAAAGGCGTTCATTACGCCATGGATTTCCTGAATGGTAGCATTAAGAGTTATCTGGATTCCAACCTGGAAGATGGTCAATATCTGTCCGCTAAAGATAAAGATATTATCGTCATTGGTGGCGGTGATACAGGATCTGACTGTGTGGCTACATCGCTGCGCCATGGTTGTCGTACGATCACTCAATTCGGTACGCATACACAAGCGCCTATGGAACGTGATCGCATTAACAACCCTTGGCCGCAATTCCCGAACGTATACACACTTGATTATGCGCAAGAGGAAGCCAAAGCGTTGTTTGGTCAAGATCCGCGTGAGTTCTCCATCATGACAACAAAATTTGTCGGAGACGATGAGGGGAACCTCAAAGAATTGCATACAGTACAGATCGAGCGTATTGTGGATGAGACTGGTCGCAAGATTTATCAGCCGATTCCAGGTACAGAGCGTGTATTCCCGGCTCAGATGGCCATGATTGCCATTGGTTTTGATGGACCGGAACAAACGTTGGTAGAGCAACTGGGACTTGCAACAGATCGTCGTACAAACGTTAAGGCACGTTACGGCAAATACAATACCAATGTGGATAAAGTATTTGCAGCAGGTGACATGCGTCGTGGTCAAAGCTTGGTTGTATGGGCAATTAATGAAGGCCGTGAGGCTGCTCGTGAAGTGGACAAATACTTGATGGGTGCTTCGGTTCTGGTGTAAAAGTATAGAACAAGATATCAATGACAACCTTCGCGATTAGCGAGGGTTGTTTGCTGTTATTTTAACCAAGTTGACTATATATTTCATCTAAGTGTGAGCAATATCATTGCTTTTTAAGTGATAAAGATTTATTATTATATTATAATGATTATAAATAAGGATTCAGTGAAACCTAGAATCAGTAAGATAAAAGTAAAATCTAATGAATATAAACCGGAGGTGCGACCTGCTATGGCAAGTAACCGGGACAAGTCCATTTCAGAACAGATCTTTCACATTAAAAATCAATTGGTTGAAAAAGGATATAAGTTAACACAACAACGGGAAGTTACTGTACGTGTATTGCTTGAACATGAAAAGGATCATTTCAGCGCAGAGGAAGTATTTCTCCTGGTTAAGGAGCAGTTCCCTGAGATTGGATTGGCTACCGTATACCGCACTCTCGAACTGCTGAGTGACCTTCAGGTCGTTGAAAAGATTAACTTTGGTGACGGCGCTGCGCGCTTTGATTTGCGAAGTACAGACGGTTCCCATCACCACCATCATTTGATCTGTACAGAATGTGGTAAAGTAGAAGAGATTATGGAAGATGGTCTGCTTCGTTTGGAACAACAAATCGAACGTCAGTATGGCTTTGCTGTTACGGATCATCGTCTGGATTTCCAGGGTGTATGCAAAGAGTGCAGACAAAAACATGTATTAAAGGAACAGGCAGCAGGATAATTCATTTCGGGAAGGTGCTCCCGAATCCAAAATCTGATATAATGAGTTTCAGAAGCAAGGGGCTTCCGTCGGCGGAATGCCCCTTTTTGCCGTCATGCGGACGGTGAAGGAGGAGAGATGGACGGATGAAGACACTGGTTATAGCGGAAAAACCCGACATGGGTCGAACCATTGCCGCCGTCATAGAACCAAAGGCCAAGAACAATCGCACGTATCTCGAAGGTGAACATTACATCATCACATGGGCGATAGGGCATTTGCTTGGACTGGCTGAACCGGATGCCTATGATACAAAGTACAAGCGCTGGAATATAGCGGACCTGCCGATCATACCCGATCAGTTCAAGATTGTACCCAATCCGAGGACAAAAGATCAGCTCAAAATGATTGGAGAACTGGCAAAACGGGCTTCAGCGATCGTTAATGCTTGCGATGCAGGGAGAGAAGGTCAGTACATCTTCGCCCTCATACAACAGCAATTGAAGCTGCGTCAACCTGTAAAGCGTTTATGGATATCGGATTTGACGGCAGAGAGCATTAGACGTGGTTTTGATGGTCTGAAGGATGCCTCTGAATTTGAAAATTTGACCCATGCTGCTCGCGCCAGAAGTGAAGCTGATTGGCTGATTGGGATGAATGCCTCGCGGGCGTTTACAACCCGCCATAATGCATTGTTGTCCGTAGGCCGTGTGCAGACGCCGGTACTCGCGCTAATCTACGATCGGGAAATAGAGATTGAAGCGTTCCAGTCACAGACCTTTTATGAAGTAGCCGCCTGGTTTCGGCAGGAAGGTGTCGAGTACCGGGGACTGCGTCAGGGAGATAAATTGACCGATGCGGAGGCAGCAGAGGCCATTGCAGCCAGTGTGAAGGGCAAGACAGGGCAGATTACCAAATACGAAGCGAAGCAGACAAAAGAGTATCCGTATCGTTTGTATGACCTGACCCTTTTACAGCGTGAAGCCAATGCCAAGTTCGGATATGGTGCCAAAAAAACACTGGATATTGCACAGGCCTTGTATGAAAAACACAAGGTGATTTCGTATCCGCGGACAAACTCCAACTATGTTACAGAACAGAATATTGAAGGTATGCACAAAACACTAAACCTGCTTAAAAATGGTAACTATAGTGAGCTTGCGCAAGGGGCCAAGCCAGAGCTTGTTCATAAGAATAATAAAGGGGTATGTAACCCGAGCAGGGTTGAGGATCACCACGCGATCCTACCTACTTTGAAGCGACCAGGTACTTTATCCAAGGATGAGCAGAACATCTATGATTTGATTGTCAGACGTTTCTTGTCTCACTTTTATCCTCCGGCGGAGTATAAGCAACATACCGTGCTCACCGAAGTGGAGAAACATCAGTTTAAGACATCTGTCAAAGAACTGCTGTCCCTCGGATGGAAAGTGGTTCTCGGTTCTGGAGATCAGGAACAGGGCGGTGCAGGCAAAAAGAAGACTAAGAAAAACGGCAATGAGGAAGAGGAAGCTGAAGAGTGGACGGACAAGGCTTTTGCTGTACAACCCGACTTGCCTGTTCAATGTACGAAGAGTGAGTTTAAGGAGAAGGCGACCCAGCCTCCCAAAAGTTATACCGAGGGAACATTGCTGAAAGCGATGGAGAGTGCAGGCAAGCAGATCGAGAATGAAGAGCTGCGAGATGCGATGAAAGATAGTGGTCTGGGTACTCCGGCTACACGTGCGGCTACAATTGAACGCCTCAAAAACGTGGGTTACATTACGCTGCAAGGTAAGAAAATGCAGTTAACGCTCAAAGGCAGAACAGCTATTGAGTTGATTCGCCGTGCGGGTGTAGATCTGTTAACTTCACCTGAGATGACCGGGCAATGGGAAAGAAGGTTATATCAGATTTCCAAAGGTGAGGCGGGTCAGGACAAGTTCATGGAGAACGTCAAGAAATTCACCTTGTCCATCATTGAGAAAGTGCGTGTACAAGCTCCTGCTCCAGCAGATGCTTTTGGAGAAGATTCACGGGCAGGCAGGGGGAAAGGTAAAGGAGCAAGAACCCAGGCCGGCATTACAAGGACATCTGCCAAGACAGCTAGTGGCGGTTCGACTGTAAAAACGTCCCATCAGACTTCGGCATCTTCATCGAGAGCCGGCAGTGGGAAAAGTGCGACCACCAAGGCTCCGTCTTCTAGTGCGAGTCCATCGGGAGTGAGAGAGATACTGGCACCTTGTCCTTCTCCCGGCTGCACGGGTCAGATTATAGAGGGCAAGAAGGGTTATGGATGCTCACGTTTCAAGGAAGGCTGTTCGTTTGTAGTTTGGAAAGAGTATGCGGGCAAAAAAATCACCAGTACGATGTTAAAATCGCTGATTGAGAAGGGCAGTACCCAGGTACTGTCGTTCAAACGAAAAGACGGGAGTACAGTGAAGGCACGTATTATTTTGCAAGATGTGGTAACAGGCAAGTTATCTGGTGAGAAACAGGATGCTTGATCTTAGTTAACTGTTAACATACAGCAAAAGGACCCTTATCCAAGGGTCCTTTTTTGTTGCTGCTGTTGTATATTTTCGTGTATGACTTTTGGTACCTCTTCCAGTGCAGTGATGGTATACATCGATGTTTCCGGATTAGGTTGAAGTTCTACGATGTTGTATTGCCATTCATTCGGTTGTTTGATATATATGCTGTGAATTCCGGCTTTTACCGCGGGCATAATGTCTGTCCGCAGTGAGTTGCCAATCATCCAAGTTGCACGACGATCAAACGGACCATTAGACAGAATGCCTTCCAGTGCCTCAACGTTTTTGTGTTGTCGGATATAGATCCGATCATCAAAATAAGCCGAGAGTTTCATCTGATCAATCTTGCGCTGCTGAATCACGGTTTCGCCGCCGGTATATAAGTAGAGGGAATGTCCAGCACCTTTGAGGTTCTCAAGCGTTTCAACCATATGAGGGTAGGGTTCAACCTCCTGGTCGTACACACTCATACCCAACTTGCTCAGATAGGACTCTTCTCTGGGAGAAGTTAATCTGTTGAACTTTCCGGAGAAGTAACGATAGGTATCAATCAGGGATTGCGGGAAATGATGACTTGCAAAACCAAGCTTGTTCACTCCGGTTACATCGATCTCCAGCTGTTTTTCTCGAATCTCTTGTGTTGTCAGAGAATGTCCATCAAACCACTCTTGCATATTCTCAAAGAATTCTCCCAAAATCAGGTTGAAGTACTTGTTGCAATATACAAGTGTATCATCAAGGTCAAACAAAATATGTTGTTTCATTATTTTCATGATCTAACTCACTCCTTGTAGCCAGTAACTCCACAATGGTTCAACTAAATTAAATGCGAATGTAGGATTCCAGGAACATATTCAATTCAGATACGCCATCCGGCCGAATACTGTATTTCTCTTTGCGGTTACTTCCGAGCAGATGGGTCCGTAGCAGACCTGCGATGCGTAGCGCCATAACCTGGTCTTTGACCGTGTCTTCGTCTTTACCCAATTCTTCACACATCTCAGCGAGGGATTTGGGTTCATCCGATACGTAACGAAGCAGGCGAAGTCTTTCGGGATCAGCCAATGCATGGGTAAAACGTAAAAGGCATGTTGGCGGCTGGTCTTCGTTCTCTTCAGGTGCATCTACGGGATACTGCATAATCATCATCCCCTCATAGAAGCAGTACATATTAATAGGGCGATTGTGTACCGTTGGAAACAGGATGACTTCGTTCAGTCCAGGCATCGGTTCAACAAGAACGCCCGCTGTAGCATATTCAATAAGCAGTTCTGGGCCCATTTTATCAAGCAAAATGCGTTTTTCTTCGGCATCTTCTTCCAGCCACACACGCTGATCTTCGCTCATATTCTGACAGTAGTGTTCATCCCATAGTCGCAATAATGGGACATAACTGTTCCGAATGCGCGTAGATTCTTCTATTGTAAGAGCGGGCAAAAGAGGAGACACACGTGCAAACAGGTCTTCCGCTGTCATTCCGGCAAGCATGTCCAGAAATTCACGATTTTCCTTCGTATCATTTTGATACGCAGCCCATGCAAACAGGACATCAAAATCATCAAAAGGCCAAGTGGCAGCAGGCGCGAGCGCAGCTCGTACATTGGAACTTAGTTTGCCTTCCACTTCCAGAATCCATTCAGGACCGATATCCAGATGCTGAATCCATTTTTTCGTAACATAAACCAGAAAGCTGTTGAGCATTTCATATATCGGTGAAACATCAATTTTCACATGATAAGCCATAATGTTGCAGAATCCTCCCGTCACATCTAAATGTACGCAGCGACTTAAGTACGATTAGTGCGTGTTCAAAAAGTCTGGTTTTCAGTACCAAGAAGATGGAATGAAGATAGAAATGGAGTAGCGGAGCGTAGGAAAACTACGTGAGCAACGGACATTTCGGCTGAATTTCATCTTCGAAGCTGATGATGCCACTAGGCATGATTCGTAATCAAAAGTGAACTTTTTGAACAACCTCTATTATGGCTTGTTTTGCAGGGCGTTGTCCACTATAATGTTCAAGTCCGGGGCAAAGCCCTGATTCAAGAATAGCAGTCTAAAACCATATGTATACCATACAAAAGTCGTCAGCGATGGCGATTTTTCTTTGTGTGCTCGCAGGAGGAATGAATTCGTGTCATCGATTACTCGCCCCAAACTATCACACTCGACAGCCAATTATCTGATTTTGATTACGGTTATTGTGGTAGCTGGAATTAGTCAGGGGCTTTTGCTGCCTGTGCTTTCGATTTTTTTGGAGCAAAAAGGGGTTTCACCAGGTTTAAACGGATTAAACGCTGCTGCATTGTACATTGGCTCTTTTGCCATGACTCTAGTTGCGGAACGACTATTAGGAGCACTCGGGTTCAAAAAACTGATTGTGGGTGGCCTGATATTGGTCATGGTCCCTTTAATACTATTTCCGTATTTACCAGATATTAAAATATGGTTCATATTGCGCCTGATCGTTGGAATAGGAGACAGCGCACTGCATTATGCGGCTCAGCTCTGGGTGCTTCTTGTTACGGCACCTGAGAAGCGTGGACGCTACATATCGTTATATGGCATGTCCTACGGTCTGGGATTCAGCATTGGTCCGCTGGGAATCAAGCTGCTTGGCTTCGGTGATGCTGTCCCGTTCTGGGTATTGTTCGTATGTATGGCAGCAGTACTTATACTGGTATTAATGAAGCTTCCGAATACGAAGCCGGAAAAAGCAGAGCATGGCCAGCTCCCTGAACGGCGCTTCCGTCGTAGTCTGGCATGGGCTTGGTACGCACTGCTACCTGCTCTTTTATACGGATATATGGAGGCCGGTATGAATAGTAACTTCCCCGTGTATGGCCTGCGTATTGGGTTCGACACCGATCAGATTTCGTCGTTGCTTCCCTTTATCGGGATTGGAGGTTTGTTCCTTCAATTGCCTCTGGGGATGTTGAGTGACCGATACGGGCGTAAAAAGATATTGATGTCTGCGGGCATCAGCGGGGGAATCATTTTCATGCTGGTTCCAGTCGCAGGTACGCATTTCTGGTGGACACTTGTATTGTTAACAATCGCCGGTGGCCTGGTCGGCTCCTTTTTCTCATTGGGCCTTGCCTATGCCGCAGATATTTTGCCTAAAGTGTTGCTGCCTGCAGCCAATGTTGTGGCATCCTTTCATTTCACGATTGGAAGTATTATTGGACCGAATCTGGGAGGTCAGATGATCAATTGGATTTCACCCGGAAGCATGTTCACCTTGCTCGGAATCATGTACCTTATTTTCGGCTTGGCAGGTATATTATTTCGTCGTAAACCTGAGTTCGAATCTGTGTTAAAATAGAAGCTGGTGTTCGCATGGAAATTGATGTCCATTTCCGAGTACACTAGTGGTAGGGAAAAACATGGACAAGAGGAGACATCGCGATGATCAGAGTAGAGAACTTGAGTAAATCCGTTGGCGTGGACCGCGTTCCCGTTCTACGGGATATTCGATTTGATATGCAACAAGGTGAGATGATAGCTGTAGTTGGTTCAAGTGGTAGCGGAAAAAGCATGCTGCTCAAATGTCTGGCTATGATGGAGAAATGGGATTCCGGTCGGTTTACGGTGGATGGCGCCGAGATTTTGAAAGAAGGCTGGTCCGGAAAACGGAAAATTAAACGGGAATGGGCTTACTTGGAACAGAATCCAGAATTATTTCCCAGACGTACGGCTCTTAAAAATGTATTAATCGGACGATCGGGTCAGACTCCCGTATGGAGAATGGTAACCGGTATGGTACGTTCCGATGATTATATGGGTGCTATGGATTATCTCGAAGGATTGGGATTACTTGATAAAGCACATCAAATAGCAGAGAAGCTCAGTGGTGGCGAGAAGCAGCGTGTTGCCATTGCAAGAGCACTTGCTCATGGTGCCAAAGTTGTTTTGGCCGATGAACCAGTGATTGGTCTTGACCCTCACACAGCAGATTCGGTGCTGGAAACGCTGCGCAAATTATGTGAAGAAGAACGTGCAACAGTCATTGCAGTACTGCCTATTGAACTTGCTGAGAAACATGCCACACGGATCTGGGGATTGGCAGAAGGCAAGATTGCTTTTGATATTCGTGGACGAAGACTGACACAGCAAGAAAAAAACCAGATTTAAACTATTGAAAAGAGTGATGAGATTGTTTAATTCACGGTGGGGACGCTTTGTAGCAGCAGGAACTATGGCAATTATGCTTGGTTCTGTTCTAAGCGGATGTACAGTCATAAGTGACCCCAAGGGTTTGATGAGAAAACCAATGATGTCCACCGATAAGGAGAAACTGTACAACGTGGTTCAGGTTAAACTGCCGCCAGAGAGTACATTGATTCGTCCCAAGGATATGAATAATACCAGCATGATTCGGGTGGAAGACCTGAACGGGGATGGAACTCGGGAAGCGATTGTTTTTTATGAGACACCAAATGAGAATGTGCGAATCCATGGCATGATTTTGGAAGAGCAGGGAGGCACATGGGTTAAAAAGCTTACATTTGATGTGCCGGGAAATGAGCTGCAATCCTTTAAAGTATTGGATATTACGAATGACGGAAATCCGGATATTATTCTTGGTGTAAGTCTGCAGGAGCAGAAGGCCCTGACTGCATATTCCTACAAGGGCGGGGCACTGGAGCAGGTCTTGGGTGGAGTTCCGTATAATCAATATATCATTGATGATGCGCAGGGGAATACGCTGGATTTGAGCGGAGATGGTAAAAGTGATTTTGTTATCATTTCGCTGAACAACAGCGGTTTTGCAACGATTGCGTTATACCAGTATGAAGATGGCAGCTTCAAGGAAGTTGATCGGGTGCAGACCGATTATACCGTTAAAGAAGTTTATAATGCTCTGGGCGGAGAGATCGCGGAAGGACAGATGGGCATTGTACTGGATGCCGAGCTGGATGATCGGAGTTCCTTCTCGCAAATTATGTATGTTAAAGATAACAAGTTAGTCAATGCTTTCAAATCACCGGATCAAACGTATAGAGATGACAAAATTTTAAGCGGTGATGTTGATAATGATGGTATTATTGAGTTTGGACTTAAAGAGACTCCGAAAGGCTGGGAGCATTACGTATTTGACTCTCGGTTGTGGTTCTACACCTATTATCAGTGGGATGGCAAAGACAGCAAGAAATTTGTCTCATTCCAATTCCGGGATGATGCTGATTTATTTCATCTAAATCTCAAACCAGAGTGGTACGGTAAGATCACTATTGACACCAAATCGGAAAAGGAAAAATATATTCGATTTAAAATGATTGATACGGACGAAACCGTGGCAGAGATCAAATATTTCACCCTTTCCAAGTGGGAACAGGAGAAGGGTAAAAGCTGGAAGGAAATTACGCGTACCAAAGATCGGGTTATTGCTTCACGAGTAGCACAATCAGAGGCGGGTAAAGATGCACTGAGCAATACTTCCCAGCTGAATAGAAAGGGAGAACTTAATGAGTAAAGTACTTATTCTTGAGGATGAAGAATCCATCCGCAGTTTTATAGTAATTAATTTAAAGAGAAACGGATTCGAAGTGCTTGAAGCGGGTGACGGTCATGAAGCGCTTCGCATACTGCAAACGGTACCGGATATTGATCTGGCTCTGCTGGATGTCATGGTACCTGGTATTGATGGATTCGAGGTGTGTCGACGGATCCGTGAGACCAATGAACGCTTGGGTATCATCTTTTTAACCGCAAAAGTGCAGGAACAGGACAAAGTGTATGCACTTTCCGTTGGTGCAGATGATCATGTAAGCAAGCCTTTCAGCCCTACAGAGTTGATTGCACGTATTCAGTCTTTATTACGCCGTGTGAACGTGCATCGGGAAACCGCGGCAAAGGTTACGTTCCAGTCTGGTCCATTTTCACTGGATCTGATCTCGAAGCAATTCAAGAAACAGAATGAAGCCATTGAATTGACTCCAACGGAGTTTTCCTTGATTCAGTTTTTCCTGGAAAAAGAAAATACACCGCTCAGCCGCGATGTGTTGTTAGATCATGTATGGGGAAAAGAGTACATGGGTGATCCCAAAATTGTGGATGTCAACATTCGTCGTCTGCGTCAAAAAATTGAGAACAATCCTTCCGAGCCCGAATACCTGCAGACAGTATGGGGTCACGGGTACAAATGGAAGGGCCGGGAGCAATGATTAAAAAAGGCATTACTCGGCAGATCGTACTACATTATTTCTTTGTAGTTTTTCTCGCTCTGCTGTTGGTCGAATTCGTATTTATGTTGGCAGTTCAAAGGTATTATTATGAAAGTATCTACAATACGATTAGTACCCACATTTCTAATTCAAAGGACTTTTTCGAGCCGATCGCTCGTGAGAATACTACGGAGGATGGCAATAATCTGTCCAGATTGATTGTGAATTTGGCCTTATCCAACACTGAATTGGAAATTTTGGATCTGAACGGGCGCGTATTGGCGAGTTCAACTGCTTTTGAATCCGACCGTGCTGTGCTGCAAACCAGTGATATTATGCAGGCTCTGAATGGGGATATGGGACGCTGGATTGGAAGACAACCAGGTACTGGAGAATCCGTCATGGCCGTTTCACACAAGTTTGATCTGGGCGGCGAAAATACTTATGTTATTCGTTATCTGACTTCACTCGAAGATGTAAATTCAAAGCTGTTGAATATGGGACTACTCGCCGCTGCGGTCGGTGTTGGCGTGCTTGCTATAGTGTTAATCATCAGCATTGGTATGGCAAATTCCATTGTACGTCCAATTAACAACATCACCGCAGTATCTGCCCAAATGGCCAGAGGACGGCTGGATGTCAGGGTTAAGGGGAATTATAAGCACGAACTGGGTGAATTGGCATCAACACTTAACTTCATGGCACATGAGATTGTGCGCAGTAATCAGATCAAAGATGATTTTATCTCTTCGATCTCACATGAGTTAAGAACACCTCTGACCAGCATTAAGGGCTGGAGCGAGACACTGGACTCAGGTGGTTATGATCCGGAAGAAACCCGTATCGGGATGGGCATCATTTCTAAGGAGACCGAACGACTGATTGGACTTGTTGAAGAGATGCTGGATTTCTCCAAATTGCAGCAGAATCAGATGAAGCTGGTCAAAGGAACGGTCAACATTCGTGAAATTGTACAGGAAACGATGTTGAATGTCTGGGCCAAAGCGGAACAAAAACAGGTCCATCTCAAGTTGGAAACGGACGAAACTCGTGCTTATAATGTCCATGGAGACGGCAACAGATTGAAACAAGTCTTCTTAAACATTGTTGATAATGCGATCAAATTTTCACATGAGAATTCCTGGATCTTCTTGTCTGTCAAAGAGGAGAATGGTCAGATCATTGCAGCAGTTCAGGACACCGGTATCGGAATTAGTGAAGAACACCTAATCAAAGTACGGGACCGTTTCTTCCAGGTAAATCATCAAAATGGGGGAACCGGATTGGGTCTTGCGATTACGCAAGAACTGGTAGAACTGCACGAGGGGACGATCACGATGCAGAGTGAACTTGGATCTGGTACAACCGTTACGGTTACATTACCGGCTGTGTCTGAGGAGATGGGTACAGAAGAATCTGAAACCGCGTCTGGTGATGCTGAATTCACAGATGAGCGAACAGCAAGCGATACAAAATCGGATATAGAAAAGTCTTAAGATTTTAAAAGATAAGAGACTTTTCTACCTGACGATCGAGCATGTACGCTTTATAACATCCATATCAACACAAAAAAAAGGTGAGCCATCCAAGGCTCACCTTTTTTGCGTATTATTATGAAGAAAGTTCACCAGTGCGCAGGCGCCCACTTTTTTCATATACTTCTTTCAACATACGAACAGGTTGCGTACGGACAGCCGGTTTGGCAGAGATGATCTCGTTAGGTCCAACGACCACAATTTCATCCGCCGTACCTTTAACGATTGCACCGTCCTTGATTATTGCACCTTCACCAATGATGGCGCGTTCGATGTGAACCCCACGGCCTATGCGTGCGTTAGGCATAACGACACTGTCTTTAACCTCAGAGCCTTTACCTACTTCTGCACCGCAGAAGATAACGGAACGTTCTGAACGACCTTCGATTGCACAAGAGTCGTGAATCATGGAAGTAACATGTTCGATCTTTGTATGTCTTGCTTTGTAAGCACTTGGCTTGGAGCGCCAGTCGCGAGTAAACATCGGCCAGTTTTCTTTTTGCAGACTCCAGTCTTCCTCGTTGTGTAACAGATCCATATGTGCATCCCAAAGGCTCTTAACCGTACCTACGTCTTTCCAATAACCATTAAAGTTATAGACAAAGAGGGGATTATTTTCGTTCAACATTTGAGGAATAACATCTTTACCGAAGTCATGGCTGGATTCAGGGTTAGCGGCATCTTCCAAGAGATGGCGTTTCAGATAATCCCATTTGAACATGTAGATGCCCATTGAAGCCAGATTACTTTTTGGTTCAGCCGGTTTCTCGGCAAACTCGGTTACACGCAAATCCGCATCAGCAGCCATAATCCCAAAGCGATGTGCTTCATCCCATGGAACTTCCATAACTGAAATCGTTGCTGCGGCGTTATTAGCCTGATGAGCCTCCAACATATCACGATAATTCATATGATAAATATGGTCACCCGACAAAATTAGAACATTTTCGGGGTTTTGTTGGTCAATATAGTCGATATTTTTATAAATAGCATCCGCCGTTCCCAAGTATTCGTCATTTCCTGTATGATAAGATGGAAGCAAGGAGATTCCTGCCTCATTTGAGTTGCCATGTCCCCATGGTTCTCCTCCACCGATATGATCGTGTAACGATTCCGCTTGGTACTGCGTCAATACTCCTACAGTATCGATCCCTGAGTTTACGCAGTTACTGAGAGGAAAATCGATGATCCGGTAGTGCCCGCCAAACGGTACAGCGGGTTTTGCGATACTTGAGGTTAAAGGGGCTAATCGCTTCCCTTCTCCTCCCGCCAACAGCATAGCGATGCAATCTTTATTAAACATAATCGTTTCCCTCCCAAAATATTGTGCATTGTAGTACATCATTAACGCAAAGTAGAGCAAATGAAACGATTGTTACTGTAAAAATTCTGAAAATGTACAACATTTTCTAATTCACCGCATTTTTCTTTTCAACTTGGCTAGAATGGGGTAATGGTTACTGTTATATCTATTTTCTTGAGAAGAAGGTGATCTCTTGGCCATTCAACCGTTAGCACACCCGGATATATTGCCGGAGCATATTTATTTATTTCATGAAGGTAACCTTCATCACAGTTATCGAATGTTGGGCGCGCAGCCTGAGACTTGCGATGGCCTTCAGGGGTATCGCTTTACCGTGTGGGCACCAAATGCCGTAGAAGTGGGACTGGCTCTGGACCGCAATGAATGGAAAGGCGAAAAGGAACCTTTATATAAGATACCCGAATCAGGATTTTGGAGTCGTTTTTTTCCGGAAATCAGCGAAGGAACTTTATACAAGTTCCGTATATTAACGGAAGATGGAACAGAATTGCTCAAAGCGGACCCATATGCGTTTCAAGCAGAGGTTCGACCACAGACAGCCTCTGTCACCAGTTCAATCGAAGGGTACAAATGGAATGATGGAGCCTGGAGACGCAAACAACGTGCCATGTATAACAAACCTCTACATATTTACGAAATGCACATGGGAACCTGGAAGCGCAAAGAAGACGGAAGCCTCTATAGTTATCGCGAGATGGCTGATTTGCTTGTTCCTTACTTATTAGAAATGAAATATACACATGTTGAAATGATGCCCCTTAGTGAGCACCCATATGACCTTTCGTGGGGCTACCAAAACACAGGGTTTTATGCGCCTACCAGTCGTTATGGGCATCCAAAAGATCTGATGTATCTAGTGGATACACTACATCAGGCTGGGATTGGCGTATTGCTGGATTGGGTTCCTGCACATTTTGCCAAAGACGCTCATGGGTTGCGTATGTTTGATGGTACGCCTTTGTATGAGTATGCAGATCCGATGTTAGCAGAGAAGCCGGGTTGGGGTACACTCAGCTTTGACTACTCGAAACCTGAGATTCGTTCATTTCTGATCTCCAATGCATTATATTGGATGGAGATGTATCATTTTGACGGACTCCGTGTTGATGCGGTTACGAGTATGCTTCGGCTTGATTTTGAGAAGCAGCCAGGACAATATCGTACCAATGATGAAGGCGGTCTTGAGAACAAGGAAGCTGTAGCCTTTTTGCAGCAGCTGAATGAAACGGTGTTCAAGTATTTCCCTTATGCATTGATGATGGCTGAAGAATCTAGTGCATGGCCAATGGTGACTTTACCTGTAGATGAAGGTGGTCTGGGTTTCAACTACAAATGGAACATGGGCTGGATGAACGATACGCTTGATTACATGGAATCTGATTTTCATGAGCGTCCTTCCAAACATCATTTGCTGACTTTCCCGGTCGTATACTCCTTTGCTGAAAATTATGTGCTACCTCTGTCACATGACGAGGTTGTTCATGGCAAAAAGTCGCTCCTCGACAAGATGCCAGGAACCTATGAGCAGAAATTTGCCGGCATGCGTGCTTTTCTGGGCTATTTTATGACTTTCCCAGGGAAAAAGCTGTTGTTTATGGGTGGAGAATTTGGCCAGTTCATCGAATGGAAAGATGAGGATCAACTGGACTGGTTCTTGCTGGATTATGACAGTCACCGCAATTTGCATAAGTTTGAGCGTGAGCTGTCTAACCTGTACTTGAGTGAAAAAGCTTTGTGGGAGCTTGATCATTCCTTGGACGGTTATGAATGGATCACTCCGGATGATCAGGACCAGAGTGTCATCTCATACGTACGCAAAGGAAAAAAACCTGCGGATACACTCCTTGTGCTCATTAACTTTCAGCCGGTCAAGCGGGAGCGTTACCGGATTGGTGTCATGCGTCCCGGTATGTATACCGAAGTACTGAACAGTGACCATTCCGTTTACGGCGGTTCAGGCATTACTAATGATATGCAACTGCCTACCGAAAAGATTCCTTTTCATGGGCATCCGCATAGTCTTGAATTGGTATTGCCTCCGCTGAGCATCGTGATTCTAAAAAAGAATACGCGTCGGAAAACGGATGAATCACCTGCGAGTATCACTTCCGTCAGTTCAAAAACGAAGAATAAAAATGAAAGCAACACGCTCAAACCGAAGAGGAGGACAAAGGCATGAATATTCTTTTTGCTGCTGCTGAAGTACATCCATTTATCAAAACAGGAGGCCTTGCTGACGTAATCGGTGCTCTCCCGTTTGCATTGAAGAAGAGCGGGGCAGATGTGCGGGTGATTATGCCTAAGTACAAGGGGATTCCCGATGAGTATAAAGACGCGTTACAGCCCGTAATTACAACGGATGTGCCTCTTGGCTGGCGCAGACCCTATTGTGGAATAGAAATGCTGGTTCATGATGGGATTCCAGTATATTTTGTGGATAATGAGTATTATTTTGGGCGTGATGGAGTGTACGGTTATATGGATGATGGCGAGCGTTTCGCCTTCTTCAACCGTGCAGTGCTCGAAGTGTTGCCACAGATTGAGTTCAAGCCTGACGTGCTGCACAGTCATGACTGGCATGCAGGAATGATTCCTTTGGTGCTTGAAGCCCATTACAGACATGATTCATTCTACAGTGATATTCGTACGGTATTCACCATACATAACTTGTTGTACCAAGGGGTATTCCCGCATGAGTTATTCAGTGAAATCCTTGAGTTGGACGATCGATATTTCACCGTGGATGGAGCCGAATATTACGGTAATGTCAATTTCTTGAAAGCAGGAATTGTGTATGCTGACCATGTGACAACCGTAAGCCCAACATACGCACAGGAAGTGCAAACGTCTTATTATGGATATGGCCTCGACGGACTGCTCAGTTCACTTGGAGATCGTTTCAGCGGGATTGTGAACGGGATTGATACCAAGAGTTACAACCCGGCAACGGACACCAAAATTCCAGTGAAATACAGAACAAGTCTGTCCAAGAAAACGGAGAACAAAATTGAGCTGCAAAAGGAACTTGGACTTCCTGTTCGTCCTGATGTACCACTTATGGTGATGGTGACAAGACTCGTGGACTCTAAGGGGCTTGATCTCGTCTGCCGTATCCTGGATGAATTGCTGTACTATGATGACATTCAATTTGCGGTACTGGGAACAGGAGAGCCTATGTATGAACACTGGTTCCGTGAAGCCGCGAATCGTTATCCGCTCAAAATGTCTGCCCAGATCACGTTTAACGATGGGTTATCCCGACGTTTCTATGCTGGCAGTGATATCTTCCTGATGCCATCGAGGTTCGAACCATGTGGTATTAGTCAGCTACTGGCTCTGCGGTACGGTAGTGTGCCTCTCGTAAGGGAAACAGGCGGTCTGAACGATACTGTGCATGCATACAATGAGTTTACTGGAGAAGGGAATGGCTTCTCATTCACGAGTTTTAATGCACATGACATGATGAATACCATTCGGCGTGCTGAGGAGATCTACAAACAGCCAGAACACTGGAAGAAAATTGTGAAAAATGCAATGGGCGGAGAATACAGCTGGAATGTCTCAGCTGAAGAATATATGGATATTTATCGTCGGATCACACTTGATCCAGTAAACTGATGCAATCCTGAATGAGTCACAGCATTTCTGCTGTGACTTTTTTTATCAAATAAACAAAACACTTCCAAAGTTCAGAATGAAGTATCATCTGTGACGGTGGAAGTGTTTTTCTTTTCTTTTATATGACTGTTCAGAATTTAAACCTCAGTAGTGTGGAATAGTTGCCGGATCAAGCTGTCTGTACAAAATGCGGTACCCATAGGGGTCAAGCTTAATATTCATCATTCCATCGGTTGGAAACACAGGCTCTTCAGTTAATGCATCCTTCCAGTCTTTAGTTTCCATAGGATGAGAAAGCGTTTGATCTTGAGGTGTATTGTTCATCCATACGGTAAAATGAAGGTTGTCATCCACACGCTCGTACACGATACAGGGATCATTGTGATCAGCCTTGAGAAATCGGAAGCGTCCTTTGCGCAGGGCTTCATTGCTTTTGCGTAAATCGATCATCAGACGATAGAAATCATACAATTCTCTGTCTTGCTTGGCCGGGTCCCATTCCATACATTTTCGACAATCCGGGTCAGCATCACCACTAATTCCCACCTCATCGCCGTAGAAGATACAAGGTGTACCGATATAGGTGAAAAGAAATACAACAGACAATTTTAAACGGCGTTTGTCTTCTCCTAACCGGGTTAGCAGTCGTGGGGTATCGTGGCTGCAGAGCATATTAAAGATCACTTCGTTGGTCTGTTGCGGATAGCGCATAATCAGTGAACCCATCTCGTTGGCAAAATGATAACCATCCATTGAACCACAGAAGAACTGAAGCACTTTGTCAGCAAATGGATAATTCATGACCGAATCAAATTGATCTCCCATAAGCCAGGTCAAGGAGTCGCTCCATACTTCACCAACAATATAGGCTTCAGGATTCGCCGCTTTAACAACCTTGCGAAAATCACGCCAGAAATGGTTGTCCACCTCATTTGCTACATCCAGACGCCAGCCATCCAACTTGATTTCCTTAATCCAGTACTCTGCTACATCAAGTAGATATGCCTTAACCTCAGGGTTGGCTGTATTGAACTTGGGCATGTTGCCGTAGAACCCAAACGTATCGTAGGTTGGTATACCATCCTTGATTTGAACCGGATATTCATTGATGTGGAACCAATCGGCATACTTAGAGTTTTTTCCATTCTGGAGAACGTCTTGAAAAGGAGGGAAGTCTTCGCTGCAATGGTTAAACACCGCGTCAAGCATGACACGTATACCCAGGCGATGACATTCTTCTGTCAATTGTTTGAGCAGGGCATTATCACCGAAATGGGGGTCGACTTTTTTATAGTCAATCGTGTCGTATTTGTGGTAGGAATTGGCCTGGAATAACGGGGTAAAGTAAATGGCGTTCACGCCAAGTTCAGTTAGGTCATACAGATGATCCAGCACACCTTGCAGATCTCCACCAAAATAATTGTCCAACTCAGGTTTGCCACCCCAGTCATGCGTTTCTTTTGGATTCAGCTTGGGATCTCCATTAGCAAACCGTTCAGTCATGATCTGATAAAAGACGGCTTCTTTGGCCCACTCGGGCACCTTAAACACATCAATTTCATGTATATACGAGAACTCATAATATCCTCCAGTTGGATAGGGGGTCTCATAATGAATTCCATTATCCGCTAGAAAAACATCTTCTGAACCGGCAGTTATCCGAAATATATAGGTGAGACGTTTGAATTGTGGCTTGACGGCAGCCTCCCAATAATCAAACATGTTATCCGAAGCAGACTTCTCCAATTGAATTTCCTTGTACGTTCCATTCCAATCGTACTTATCTCCGGTCAGTGCAGTCACGTATTGCACATCATTACGTTTGGTTCGTACGCGCAGATGTATGGTAGACGAATTATAGGCATAAGCCCACTTGTCACGAGGAACATGATACATGGCTTCGAGCAGCATGACAGCACCTCCTGAATATAGGATAAGTTATAGAGGTTGTTCAAAAGCCCGCTTCTGATTACAAGTGATGCCTATCGGCATCATTGGCATCGAATATGGAATTCAGCCGAAATGTCCGTTGCTCACGTAGTTTTGCCTACGCTCCGCTACTCCATTTCTAGCTTCATCCCATCTTCTCGGTACTGAAAACCGCTCTTTTGAACACGCACTTATAGTTATAATTAACCAAGTTAGCCAGCAAATGAATCACATTTACTGTAATAAAATGTATTATTTTCATCATTTTCAAAGGTTTCTTTCACAGCATCTCCAGCTTCTTGCTGAATATACTTACAGCTAAATCAAGAAAAGGGTGCCTTGAACAAGCTTGGATTTCAAGTTTGTTCAAGGCACCCTATATAACATGTTGAAAGTGAATCTTAGCGAATAGATTGCTCGAACTCTGTACGGATGGTTCGAAGCAGCTCTGGCTGGCTCAGTACGTCATAGGCTGTTGTAGCAAGTGCCTTGGCTCCCAGAATCATGCCATCCAGCGCGCGCTCCTGAAGTGCAAGGTCACGGAAGGCTATGGAGTGCAGGGTATGAACCTCATCCACAACACGGATGTACGGATGGATTGCAGGACATTTCAAGGAAACATTACCGATGTCCATGGAGCCATGATCATTACCACTTACAATCTCTTCTTGCGGGATGCCGAGTTCCATGAGATTTTGACTAAACGCAGCTGAGAATGCTTCATTGGTAACCATCTCGTCATAGGACGTTTCATAGTTGGATGTCACCAGCTTGCAACCTGTCTGGAGAGCAGATCCTTCAGCAATCTGAATTACACGTTCTGTGAGGATATTCAGTTCTTTGCGAGTTGCTGCCCGTACATAAAACTGCGCAGAAGCATAGTCAGGAATGATATTTGCTGCCTGACCTCCGTTGTTGATCACACCATGAATCCGAACGGTGCTTTTCACTTGTTGCCGGAATGCATTGATTCCGTTGAACGTTTGAATGACGGCATCAAGAGCATTAATACCTTCGTGCGGACTTGCAGCAGCATGTGAAGATCGGCCATGGAATTCAAATTGCACAGCGTCAATCGCCAGCGAGCTGCCTGACTTTTCGTAGGCATAATACGGATGCGCCATAAGGGCAACATCACAGTCATCGAACAAGCCTGCTTCCGCCATCGGAACTTTGGCACCACGTGTCTCTTCTGCGGGTGTACCAAATACTTTAATCGTTCCACCTACTTCGTCCAGAATGGATTTCAGCCCAACAGCAGCTCCAAGACTCATCATACAGATCAGATGGTGACCACAAGCGTGACCGATCTCCGGCAAGGCGTCATATTCACACAATAACGCAATGGTAGGGCCGGGTTTGGCGGCTGAATAGGTTCCGATAAAGGCTGTCTCCAGTCCAAGGATTGGAGCCTCTACAGTGAAACCGTGATAGACCAGTTCTTCTTTTAGACGAGCAGAAGCAAGGAACTCTTCATTTCCCAGTTCGGGATTGGCACCGATATATGATGAAATGGCTTTAAAACGGGAAGCATATTGATCAATAACCGTCAGTATCTGTGATTTGTTAGATGTCATTAGTAAACTCCTTATGCAAAAATGAAAATAATTCATTGATTATATCATGTTTGCTTCAATTTTTCAGAAACAAGTCAAGATTTGTAATGTCAAAATGCATTGCATAATCATGCATTGTACTTTATAATGACTCAGTCATCAACATGAGAAGCATACAAAGTATTGTAAGGGGAGAGAACAAGGTTGAAATTAATAAGTCGTTACACCATGATGCTGTTGACCTTTGTTATTCTGCTGACGACTGCCGTTCCTGTGGCATTTGCAAGTGGAACTACAGATAATTCAAGCAGTAAAAAGCTGGTGCTCGGTACTAGTGCCGATTTTGCACCATATGAATTCCATAAAGTGATTAATGGCAAAGATGAAATCGTCGGCTTCGATATTGAGATCGCCAAAGAGATTGCCAAAGATCTTGGCGCTGAGCTCGTGATTGAGGATATGGGCTTTGACGGTCTTCTGCCTTCATTGCAAAGCGGGCGTGTTGATCTGGTGATTTCAGGTATGACGCCGACGGATGAGCGGAAGAAAAGTATCGATTTTTCCAACACCTATTATAAATCAAAACAAGTGATTATGGTTCGCAATGTGGATAAAGACAAATATCCAACTATGGCAGAACTTGAAAATGCGAAGATTGGCGTCCAGAAAGGCTCCATTCAGGAAACGATCGGACAGAGTATTCCAGGAGCGAAGCTTACTGCGCTGGATAAAATCTCGGATATTGTGCTTCAACTGCAAACAAAACGCATTGACGCGGCAATCGTTGAAGATACCGTTGCTGCAGGTTATCTGGACGATATCATTGGACTTGCTGCTGCTGTTCCGGACGAAGAGCAAGCAGAAGCCGCAATCGGGATTCGTAAAGGTAATACCGAGCTGCTAGCTGCAGTAAATGGAACACTGGAGCGATTGAAAAGTGAAGATAAAATCAATCAGATGGTGACGGACGCCAGCCTCTTGATGGCGGATAAAGCGAACAAATCACAAAATATTTTCCAAGTATTCTGGGAGTACAAAAGTTTCTATGCTACAGGAGTAGGATACACACTTCTGTTGTCCGCACTGGGTGTTATTTTCGGGGTAATTATCGGATTAATCATCTGTTTGTTCCGTTTGCATGACGCTGCAATCTTGCGCTGGATCGGTACTGCTTACGTTGAAGTGATTCGTGGCACACCGATGCTGGTACAATTAATGATTATTTACTATGGTTTTTCCCTGAGCTTTGGCATTAACTTTACTGCACTTCAGGCAGGTATCATTACACTTTCAATCAATAGTGGTGCATATCTGGCGGAGATTTTCCGTGCAGGTATCCAAGGTGTGGATCGTGGTCAGTTGGAGGCAGCGCGTTCCCTCGGAATGGGCAGAGGTGCAGCAATGCGTTACATTATATTGCCACAAGCCTTCAAAGCTGTATTACCAGCGATCGGTAATGAATTTATAACTATCATCAAAGAATCCTCCATTATCTCAGTTATCGGTATGGTGGATATTATGTATCAGGCAAGTGTAGTCAAAAACATTACGTATCAAGGCTTGAGTCCATTTTTGATTGCAGCAGCCATCTACTTTGTAATGACGTTCATTTTGTCCAAGCTGCTGGGACGACTGGAAAGGAAGTTGAGTGCAAGTGATAGACGTTAGACAATTACACAAATCTTATGGAAATAACGATGTGCTTAAAGGCATTAACGTGACAATTGGCAAAGGTGAGGTTGTCGTAGTCATCGGCCCTTCCGGTTCAGGTAAAAGTACTTTCTTACGTTGTCTGAATCTGTTGGAACAGCCTACCTCGGGTGAGATTGATTTTGAAGGCGTGTCAATCACTGATCCGAAGCACAACATTAATGCAACTCGGGAAAAAATGGGCATGGTGTTCCAGCATTTCAACCTGTTCCCACACAAAACGGTACAGCAAAACATCACGATTGCTCCAATTAAAGTGAAGAAACAATCCACTCAGGAAGCGGAGAAAATTGCTGCTGATCTGCTTAACACCGTGGGCTTGTACGATAAAAAAGATACATTCCCGAATCAGCTGTCTGGTGGACAGAAGCAGCGGATCGCCATTGCTAGAGCATTGGCCATGCAGCCGCATGTGATGCTGTTTGACGAGCCTACTTCGGCACTGGACCCCGAGATGGTCGGTGAAGTGTTGGATGTCATGAAACGTCTTGCAGAAGGCGGGATGACGATGGTCATCGTAACACATGAGATGGGTTTTGCACGTGAAGTGGGAGACCGGATCCTGTTCATGGATGGCGGGGTTATTGTAGAAGAGGGAACACCTGATGAGGTGTTTGGAGCACCAAAAAATTCACGTACACGTGATTTTCTTGCGAAAGTACTCTAAACGAAGTGATCAAATAGCGTTACTGACTTCGAGTCGGTAACGCTATTTTTTATGGATAATAATCACGTATGAATTCGAAAAAGTAACTATTCTGTTACCAAATGTAAAGTATCGGATCTCCCAACTTTTCTAAAGTATCCAGTATTCTTAATTATGCTTACATGCTAAAAAACCATTTGGTAAGAATTACTACAAGTTCAGGTTACAAAATTGTGATATATTGAACTCTGCCGAAACTTCCGGACAGGGAGTGCGGGGGATGTAACGATGCAGATTGTGCAGGGGGAAGATCTACAGCACACTGCTTGGGGTGAATTAGGGGTACATAACGTTTTAAATGTAATGAAGAACCTATAGGGTGGGCTCCTCATCCGAATCCGACAACTAACTTCGCAGGCACAATGAGGGAGGAAGACCATGATTAACAAGAAACGTATAGCCAAAACAGCAGTAGCATTATTGACAACAGCAATGCTCATTCAAGCCGTTCCGGCTCACGCCGATTCAGTTCATGTGGCCAAAGAAGGGGATACCTTCTACACCTTATCAAAACAATATGGAGTAGCAATGAACACGTTGGTTAAAGCAAATAACGACATTTCACCTTACAATATTTATGGTGGTTTGAAAATTACGATTCCCGGTAAGGCAAACAATGTAGCTGCCGCGGCGACGGAGAGCAAGACCCAAGCCAAAACGGTTACTACAGCAAGCTTGGACGTTAACGCAGATAACAAAGTGGTTCAAGCCTGGGGTAAAACATTTGATTACAGCAAAGCTGTGAACGTGAAAGCAACGGCATACTCTGCAGATCCGTCTGAAAATGGAGGATGGGGTGCAGTCGATTATTTCGGAAATGACCTTGAACTGGGTACGATTGCAGTTGATCCAAGTGTAATTCCACTCGGAACCAAAGTACTGGTAACTGGTCACAGCCATCCAGGATTGCCAAAACAGGCTTTTGTAGCCACAGCGCGTGATGTGGGCGGTGCAATCAAGGGTCACCGGATTGATATCTTTATCCCGGGTAGCAAACAGTCCGTAAGCACATTTGGTTTCCAGGATATCGAGCTGTACATTCTTAAGTAGAAAGTAAATTACATCTAACGAATTCAAACAGGGTGTCTGCCAGTCGCTAATTTGCGATTGAACAGCACCCTTTTAATATTGCATTATTTGCTATCACGGTCATCTTAATCTTTGGCCTTTGGCAATCCCAACATCTCGTCCAAGGTGACCAGTTCATATCCCCGGTTACGCAGTTCTTCAATTATTTCAGGCAATGCCTCAATCGTACCGTTCAGGTTAGATCCCACACCGCCTCCTGCATGTTGCAAAACGATGGAGCCAGGTTTCACGGCAGATAGGATGTTATCCTTCACCTCTTCCTTGGAGAGGCCTTTCCAGTCCAGTGAGTCAACGTTCCAGTTTACAATGCTATAGTGTTGTCTAGCAGCCCATTGCAGCTGTTCTTCATTAATGTCTCCATAAGGCGGCCGAATTATCTTGGGCGTATATCCCGCCAAATGTCGAATAATATCCCCGGTATGTAAAATTTGTTTGCGAAAGGCATTCATCGACAGCTTACTGAATTCAGGATGATTGTAGCTGTGATTACCAACCATATGCCCTTCCTTAACGATGCGTTTCACCAGATCCGGATGTTTCTCAGCACGACTACCCACGATGAAGAATGTAGCTCTGACATTGTATTTCTTCAATACATCCAGCACTTGTGGAGTAAACCGTGGATCAGGTACATCATCAAAAGTCAGTGCAACCTTCTTTGTTGAAGGACCATTGGTTTTGAACGTATCGGCATATTTTTGACGTAACTGTCCCAATGTCAGTTGTTCTTCTTCCGCAGAATCCGAACCTGATACTGATTCACTTGGCGGGCTTGAAACATCCCGCGATGAAACTGGAGCATGATATCCTCCGAGAAAAATAACGATAACCATCAGCATAATGAGGCGTACGCGCATAATAACGGCCTCCTTTTCCAAAATGACGTTCTTCTTGGTATGCCCGGGGGTTTCATAAAATATGCGTAGTGTGAGAAGTTTCATTGCGGATTTAGCTTATGACAGCCATAATTCCTCCATATATAACATATAGAAAAGGATAGGTGGATAGGATATGAGTACATATGATTTGAAATCCATACGTTTACAGGTGATTGAAGCAGGAGAGGATAAGGTTTTTCTCGTTACCGGAGGAAAGGCGCATATTGGCGCCGTAGCCACGTTCTACGTGGATCATGAGCGCGTCAGCGGGACGACGGTACATATTCCTGGGCATAAGGAACAAGAGCTGTGTGAGCGGCTTGCCCGAAAGGCTGCCCTGCAGCTGAAAGTAACCGTTACGGTGATCATGGGTATTCATTTTGATTCCATCACGCGGATGCAGATCGACGAAATCGTGCAGACTGCAGAGAGGTTGATGGAGGATCATTTGAACAAAGATAAACGAACTTCCTGACATAAGAGCCATCGAATGTTTTGATTTTATTTGCTAAAATTGAAACGAGTTGTAGATTGTTACGTATGTATGTTTATATACGATGTAATATCGACTAGGAGGAATAACATAATGTCCATTTTCAAACGTTTGCGTGATCTAACCATGTCTAACATCAACTCCATTATTGACAAGGCGGAAGATCCAATCAAGATGACAGACCAATATATCCGTGACATGCAAGAGGATCTGGAAGATGCGGAGAAAGCAGTAGCTCAACAGATCGCCATTGAGAAGAAATTCAAGCAGTTATTCGAAGAGCAGGAAGCTCTTGTGAAGAAACGTGAAGAGCAGGCGCATACGGCGGCACGTGCTCAGAATCTGGATTTGGCTCGACGTGCTCTGGAAGAGAAAAAGGCTGCTGAAGAGAAGATGGCTGAGTACAAAACCAGCTATGACCAAAACAAGGCTTCTGCAGATAACCTGCGTGGCAAGCTCGACGAGATGCGTAAGCAACTGACTCAAATGAAGAACAAACGCGAAACACTGGTAGCCCGCTACAATGCAGCAAAAGCCCAAACGGAAATCAACAAAGCGTTGAATGGGTTTGGTTCTGATACTGCAAGTGCTGGTATGAAGCGTATGGAAGAGAAAATGATGCAGATGGAAGCACAGGCGGAAGCAAGTAACGAAATGTCTTCCAAAGGCAAGTCTTTGGATGAAGAGTTCGAGCAGTTGGGTAAAGATCAGGCTGTTGAAGACGAACTCGCAGCATTGATGAAACAGTACGATAATAAGAACTAATACCTTGGTTGTCAGCAGGGTTAACCAGCGGAGGAGAAGAGTATTTCTCCTTCGCTTTTAAATGCGGTTCATGTTGATATGTGGGGGCTGTGTAAATGGATTTGAATATTTTGGCGATGCTGGTCTGGACCGGATCTGGTTCGGTTTTGCTGTTTGTCTTGATGTATGTAGATTCACTGTTTACGAAATATAAGGATTTTGCTGAAGTTAAGGCGGGCAATATGGCCGTTACTACACGAATGGTTATGAAGTTATTTGCACAAGGATATGTACTCGCTACGTCCATTTCTACGGCTGGTCATCTTGGAGAAGCATTGTTGGTCTCCGTTGTATCCTTTATCATTTTGTTGATTCTGGAGAGTGTTGTACACTTTATGATTCGCAAGTGGGCCAATCTGGATCTGGATACGGGAATTCAGCAAGGGAAGACAGGATACGGGTTGTTCTCTGGCGCTTTACATATCGTGGGCGCACTGATTATTGCAGCTTGTTTATAAGATAAGGAACAGGAGTAATTCTCATGAGTGTATGGAAACGAATTAAAGGAATACTAACAAAACCTGAACCACCGCAGGCAGAGAAAACGATGCTTCAGCTTGCACCTGGTGATATCTGTGAGGTTTCTCTGGTCACTTATGAAGTCGTTGGTCGGGTACAAAATCGCGCTAGAAATGCAGTTGTGCTCACGCTGCAGGATGGTACCGCATTTCGATATTTGCATATCGAAGAACGGGAACTCACACGTTACGCTCTATATACACCAATTGATGGCAGGCTTGATGCACCTGATGAGGTGCCCACATTGCTGGACCTGGATGGACGCGCATTTCATCTGGAGGAAGAGTATGGAGGCATGGTATCAACGGCAGGTAGAACTCCATATGGCCAGGCTGGAGAACAATTGGTATGGCAGTATCAGTCGGATGATAATATGCTTCTTCGGGTGGAGTGGCAAGACAGAAGATTTACACTGTATGAGGGTGAGTCCATTCTTCCTGCGGATATCAAAGTAATTCGTTCGAGCTAGGAGAGGTTCCCAATGAAAAAACGCTTGGCACATGGATTAAAATTAATGCTGGTCCTCAGCCTTGTGATGTCTCTGTTGTCCGCGTGCGGAGCACCTTCTGTTCAGGACACATATCCGCTTGAATCGGTTAACGGCAGTGGTAACTCAACGTCCTATGTGTACCGGGCTTCAGACCGTACCGTTCCGGAAGTTGCTCAGGAATTGTCTGACCAAAGGCAACCGGATCAGATCTCGGCAGAGAACACAGAGCGTATGTTCCTCGTGTATCAGGACGAGTATTATCACCTGCAACAAGACCCGAATAAGCCGGAGGATACCTTAGTAGAGGTGGACTCCAAGGAATATGTTCGGCAGAACTACGATTCATCTTTTTTACAAGGTTACCTCACCGCTACATTAATTGGTAATCTGTTCGATTCTTTTGGCGGGCGAGGGTATGGCAACTATCGGGGATATACCAATAAAGATACGTATAAACCGAGTGCAGGATCTTATCGTGCACCAACAAGTAATGACAAGAAGCTTGCTCCACCTATTACTGTTGATCGGAAAGGTACGATTACAAGGCGCGGAAGCGATAAAGATTCAAGCGTGGGATCTGGCGGAGGATTATTCAACCGCAACAAGGATCAGAGCAAGGGAACCATTGATCGTAACAAGAGCAGTGGCGGGTTGTTTGATTCACCTAAGAAATCCTACAAAAAACCAAAAACCAGAGTGGGCGGCGGCCGAATTAAGAGGCGAAGATAATAAACATCTAATCATAAGGATGGCTGCCAATCGCATAGTTCATTTAAGAACAGTGACAAGGGAAGGCGGATTCACCTCGCCGGCACATGACCTTGGAGCTGTTCTTTTTCGTTTACGATTTGCGAACATGATTTGACTTGCGTACACGGGGAATCGTTGAAGCAGGCTGTTTGCGAATCCAGCGGATAAATGGAATCATTCGTTCATCCTGTCTCAGGGATTGCAGATCCGTGAGACCAAGGGTTACAATGTCGCGATTAGTGTATAGCGAATGAATCTGTTTGTGACAGGGGATGCACAGGTTGGCTGTTGGCAGAAATGTTCCTCCCATTTCTTTCGGTGTCAGATGATGAACGGTCGTGTTTACAGGTTCTCTGCCGCATAATTCACATCGTTTACTCATGATCATCGCCTCCCTTTGTCAATTATATTATGGGCAGACAAGTTGCCTTTCATGTTGAATATAGGTCAAGGAATGTTACACCTGTATGAAATAAGATTTTGTCACAGTATTCAATACGTGATGTACTTGTTATCTTACAGTATTCGGGCTACACTTTCTTAAAAGATGAATGTCTCTAGGAGGTAAGAATACTTTTGAAACTGAACTCACATTCACATGATATGACAACTGCCAAATTCAATCGTACAGCTGTACAGGTGCCGGATGCCCAAGCCAAAATCGCTGCAAGAGTTACTTTAGGCTCCATAGAGAAAGTTCACCTTGAATCTGCTCATGGCCGTACACTTGCAGAGACTATTCAAGCACCTCATCCGTATCCATTCTTCCGGAGATCGGGTATGGATGGATTCGCAATTATAAGTACAGATACCATAGATGCATCGAGTGATCATCAAGTTTGGTTTCGAGTCATTGATGAAATTCCTTGCGGGTACACCTCGGACCACAACATTGTTTCAGGTACGACGGCTCGAATAATGACCGGTGCACAGGTTCCAGAAGGTGCAGATGCGGTAGTCATGATGGAGATGACCGAGAGCAAGGTAGAGAACGGAGAACAATGGATTGCATTGAAACGGCACATATTGTCGGGTGCTAACATCACCCCAATCGGATTGGAAGTCCAAGAGGGACAGCAACTGCTCGAAGCAGGAACGATCATCAGGGCAGGAGAGCAGTCCGTGTTAGCTACTTTTGGCATAGCAGAAGTTCCCGTATTTCAACGTCCAAAGGTGGCGATATTCGCAACCGGCACGGAATTGCTTGATGTAGATGAGCCATTGCAACCAGGTCGGATTCGAAACAGCAATAGTTACATGCTGCGCTCTCTGGTTGTTGAAGCAGGAGGAGAGCCTGTGATGTATGGTTCCATTGCAGACGATGTGAATACGGCAAGGGCCAAACTGGAAGAAGCCATTCAAGATAATGATATCGTGGTGACCACAGGTGGTGTATCTGTCGGGGATTATGATATTATGGGCGAACTTGTGCTGGAAGAACATGTGGAGATGTTGTTTAACAAAGTGACGATGCGACCAGGCAGTGTGACCACAGCTGCTGTATATAAAGATAAATTGCTATTTGCACTTTCCGGTAACCCTGGGGCTTGTTTTGTGGGCTTTAGTTTGTTTGTTCGTCCAACCATTCGTTCCATGCAGGCGGATGCTCATCCTTATTTGGAAGAATGGACTGCGATCTTGGAAGAAGAGTACACCAAAGTGAACAATTTTACACGATTCGTTCGTGGACGCACAGAGATCCGCAACGGCATGGTGTACGCGATACCGGCTGCCGCCCGTGTAGATGAATCCAGCGTGATGATCACCATTAAGGACAGTGATTGCCTGATTGTTGTTCCACCTGAGAAAAAAGGTATTCCTGCGGGTGAGCAGGTACGTATTATTAAACTTCCCACAGGTCATGTGAGGTAGTTGATAGATGACTACAATGAGTGATACAAAACCACATATCATACAGATTGTTGGATACAAAAACACGGGCAAGACAACCCTGACAGCCGCGCTGATCAGGCACTTTTCTTCCTTGAGACTTAAGGTAGCTGCGATTAAGCATGATGGACATGACCATTTTGAGATGGATCAAGAAGGAACGGATTCGTATCAATTTGGAGAGGCTGGGGCCTCGGCGGTGGTTGTCATGTCAGAGAAACGTACTGCGATTATGGAGCGACAGGCAACCAAGTTGGAGGATATGTTAAGTCATCTGTCCGGTTATGATTGGATTGTCATTGAAGGATTCAAGGATGCTTCTTATCCCAAATTCGTGATGGTTCGAGAAGAGGAAGATCTGACCTTGGTTGATCAGCTTAAAGGGGTAGTTGGTATGATCTCATGGTTACCTTCAGAGCAGTTTATAGAGCGGAGCACCGTAAGCAGAGATATAACATGGTACTCGGTTCATGAAACGGAGGATATAGCCAAAGCGTTGTTACAGATGGTTGAGAGCAAGTGAAGACAGAATGGTGAATTCGAATCGTGGAAACGTCAAGAAGTGGGATATTATGGTGGCTTCACATGATTGAATGTACAGAGAGCGTGATTGATTCTTTTTTAAATATAACGTAATATTTATTATGTGAACTATAATTATTTCTACTTATGCTCTTCTTCTTGAATGATGCAAAAAAACAAAAAAGCAGCAGACCTTTCTCGGATCGAAATCCTTGATGTGGCTTGCTGCTTTTATTCTGTCCGGGATGTTACATCCCGTCATCAGTACGACGTTCGATGGCTTCGGACATCGTTTTGTCGGTAAGGTGAGCATAGATCTCGGTCGTTTCCGTAGAAGCGTGTCCAAGCTGCTCTTTCGTTTTGTAAATATCATTTTGCAAATAATAGTCGGTTGCGAATGAATGGCGTAATTTGTGCACAGTCAAGTATGGTTTGCCAAAGCGCTTGGCGTATTTCATAATCATGGCCTGGATCGCTCTTTTGGTCATTCGACTTCCTTCTGAATCTCCGTTACGCAAAGCAATGAACAGACCTTTCTCACGCTTGGGCGTACGGTAACGTGATTGCCGCAGGTTCATATAAGTTGCGAGTTCGTCCTTGGCTTGCTCCCTGAAATAAACGGGTGTTTTGTACGTCTCATCATTGTTACCTTTGCGATAAACATACAGGAGTTTGTTGTTCAGATCGAGGTCATCGACGTTCAGATTCACAACCTCCGACACCCGTAAACCTGAATTGAGGATCAGGCTGGCAATGCAGGCGTCCCGTTCTTTGTTGAGCTCATGGGAATACAGTGCCTGTTTGTTCTTTTCCATATCAACAGCGTACCCTTCAAGGATATAGCCGATAAATTCCAGCAGTTCCTCTTCCTCCAGAATTTTACCTTTGAGTTTGGCAGCGGTGTCCTTGGGTTTATGGGTTCGTTTGATCTCGATTTTGGCCATAATGTTCCGCTTCAGCAAAGGATAAAAGTCTTCATCTTCCGCAATCTGGCTCAAATAATGGAAAAGGGAACGAAGGGAAGAGAGTTTGCGAGAGACGGTAATTCTGGAATTGGTTCCTTCCCGTTTGGTTGTGAGAAATAACCGATAGGCGGTAACCGAATCCATGCGAAGGACTTCCAGTTCATTCAAAGTTACTTCTTTATTAGAGCTTGCCTCGGACAGCCCTTCTGCTCGCAACCATCCGAAGAAAGCTTCGTAATCTCTCAGATATTCGAGCAGGGTAGAGGGGGACAGGTCAGGTAGCTTGTAGTCCATGAATTGCTGAACGAACCAAGGCATGGAAGGTAGTTTGTCATCCAGCTTGCGTCGATCAATCTCTTTTTGCACGTTGGTCAAGTTCGACACCTCCATGTGAAAAACATATAAGATTAATATTCAATTTAATAGTATTCTATGCTCTAGTGTACCATAATTTACATGCTCACAGCTTGTTCACCAAAGCAGGCAGTAAGTAGAGGATGCTTCCTTGCCCTTCGGCGCGTAAACCATTAAAGTAATTAGTATACGTAAAGCAGAGGAGGTGAACCGGATGAATATGAAAATAGAACTGGTTCCCCGGGAACGCAGTCAGGTGATTCGGCATTTAATGCAATTTTATCTATATGATTTTACCAAATATCTGAATATTGATGTGGACAGTAACGGCATTTTTCCGGAGTATCCGGGTCTGGAAGCATTCTGGACAGAAGAGGACCGTAAGTTTCCTTTTTTGATTACAAGTGATGGGGCACCTGCAGGGTTTGCTCTGGTGGAGAAGTTGGAGCCTGGAAGTAAGGATAACGACTACTATTTGACTGAGTTTTTTGTGATGCAAAAATATCGGCGCAGTGGAGTGGGCACTCGGGCAGCCTATGAGCTGTTCAAACGTTTTCCAGGAAGATGGAAAGTGACCCAGGTTCGTAACAATGTTATTGCGCAGGCGTTCTGGCGAAAAATTATAGGGGAGTATACTGGAGGCCGCTTTCGAGAGAAGTTCCATCCGGAACTGGGCAATCCAAGCCAATATTTTGTAACCTGATTCCAATCGGGACTTCACTTACATATAAAGCATTCTGTTTGAATGCAGAAATTAAAAAACTAATGAAGGGGTGAGTAACATGAACGTACCCACATTCCATCTTGATGGACAGACAGCACTGGTGACAGGTGCAGGGAGAGGGATCGGAAAAGCAATTGCGATTGGACTTGCCCAGTCAGGCAGTGACGTTGTACTTGTATCCCGAACGATGAAAGAAATTGAGGAGACAGCCACCTACATCTATGAACAGACAGGGCGTAAAGCGCTCGCTCTGACTGCGGATGTGACATCAAAAGGACAACTGGAAGAGACGTTTCAAGAGGCAATCTCGGAGATGGGTAGTCTGGACATTCTGGTGAATAACGCAGGTATGAACATACGGACTCCAGCACTTGAAGTAACGGACGAGCAGTGGGAGACCATCATGCAGACAAACTTAAAATCGGCTTTCTTCGCTTCGCAGTTGGCGGGTCAGCATATGAAAGAACGTGGGACTGGGAAGATCATCAACATCTCTTCGGTAGGTGGGCATACGGCTTTGCGGACAGGGGTTGTATATGGTGCGACCAAAGCTGCATTAATTCATATGACCAAAGTTCTCGCACTGGAATGGGGCAAGTATGGAATCCGTGTCAATTCAGTAGGGCCATGGTATTTCCGAACACCTTTGACTGAAAAGCTACTGGATGATCCCCAGTATTTGCAGGAAATTGTAAGCCGCACACCGCTTCAGCGAGTGGGAGAACTGGAAGAAGTGGTAGGGCCAGTTGTATTCCTGGCATCAGATGCAGCGGGGTACATAACGGGTCAGACGTTATTGGTTGACGGTGGAATGTCCATTTATGGCTTCTAAATAAATGAAGTTGGTTGTAGTTTAGAAAAGTGGGTGGCATAACCAACTCATGGGTAATAACATAGGGAAAGTTAATCATTTCTATTTATCTGTACCCAATTCACTGAACTTGGAGGAAGATAACCATGGAAACGCGCAAGTACGGTAATACTGGCATGAACGTAAGTACACTTGGATTTGGCGGAGCGGAAATAGGCAAAAATGTATCCAAAACGGATGTAGCGACATTGCTGAATAGTGCCCTCGATGCAGGATTAAACGTAATTGACACAGCTGAATGTTACGGGGACAGCGAGGAATTAATCGGTGAGGTGCTGTCACATCGGCGTGATGACTACTATTTGTTCACCAAATGTGGACATGCTGCCGGGATCGAAGGTCCAGATTGGGATGCCAAAGTACTGGAGCAAACGATTGACCGCAGTCTGAAAAGGCTGAAAACGGACTATGTGGATGTTATCCATTTGCATAGCTGCTCTGAAGAAGTACTCCGCCAAGGAGCAGTAATCGAAGTGCTACAGCGTGCCAAGGAAGCAGGAAAGACCAGATTTATCGGATACAGTGGGGATACAACAGATGCGCTATATGCGATTCAGACCGGAGTATTTGACAGCCTGGAGACTTCATTAAATATCGCAGATCAGGAAGCAATTGAACTTACGTTGCCTGAGGCAAGAAAGAGAAACATGGGTGTAATCGCGAAAAGACCAATTGCCAATGCGGCCTGGACGTATGAAACACTTTCGGAAGAGGCTTATCCATTTATATACTGGAAGCGCTTAAGTGAACTAAACTATGGTTTTCTGGGTGAAGATGCCCAGGCAGCGGTGGAAACAGCACTGCGATTTACGCTAAGTACCGAAGGTGTAGACACAGCTATTGTAGGAACAGCTAAGCCAAATCGCTGGCAGCAAAATGCTGATCTTGTGGCTAAAGGCGCATTACCACAGGAAATTTATGATGAGATTAGAGCACGATGGAAAGAAATCGCCGGAACAGACTGGACTGGCCGGACTTAAAAAATGAAGAATATTAGCGAAGCCGCCATTATGGCGGCTTTTTTTATGACCAACATAAAATATTTTCAATATATGAAAAATTCATAATAGCATTCGGAACAGAGGCTGCGAAAAACTTTAGGGGATAATGTCTATACGTCAGCCTAGCGCGAAAACTGGTAAAAAAGGATAAAAAGGAAAAATCCCAGGAAGTAGCCCTTCTTATAAACAACTAAATTTATAAAAAACGACGAAGCTATTAAGAAAATACGAAAAAGAGGCAGTCTACGTTCAAATTAAAAGAAATAACGACTTATTCTATAATATTTCATCATATGAAAAATTCACAATAAAAAAATCATTTTCTCACCTTAGTTACCATCTCTCATATAGCCACATTGACGCACCTCCAAGTTTAAAAGGAAAACCATTTTAAGCGATTGAAGTCAACCACTTTTTTTGCGGATTTAAATAAAATTTAAAATATATCTTTATGAATAATGCCTAAAAGCATACAGCTTAATTTCATTATCAGAATGTTTTTAACATATTAATTATTATGTAAACTAATAATAATTCTTTTGGCAATACAGACATAAAACCTCCATGACCTGTAAATCGTAAGGGGATAAGGTAGAAGGAGGAGCTTCATGAAAAGTCAGCAACACCGTAAAAACGACGACGAAAAACTAAGTTGGGTCAGCCTATCCTTGTTTGGCGCGGGTTGCACACTGGGAACGGGATTTTTTCTAGGGACCAGTCTGGCGATTCATTGGGCCGGGATATCCGTACTTATATTGTTGGTGCTGGCGGCGGCAGGTACTTACTTTGTATTTGGTGCACTGGCACAGATGACCGCAGAAGATCCAAAGGAAGGTGCTTTTCGAACGTATGCAGGCGAAGCATTCGGACCTTGGGCTGGTTTTGGTAGTGGATGGATGTACTGGTTCTCTGAAATGCTCATCATGGGCAGCTCATTAACGGCACTTGGGCTGTTCTCTCAATTCTGGTTTCCCAAGTTTCCGCTTTGGGCATTTGTTGCGATCTATGCCGCTATAGGTTTGTTCATTGCTGCATTGGGAGCGAAGGGATTAACCAAAACGGAGAATATTCTTGCTGTAATCAAACTTGCTGCAACGGTTGCATTTATAGCTATAGCAGGAGCGGCATGTCTGGGTTGGTTACCTGTAAAAGTAACACCAGAGCAATTGAAGAATGAATGGTTCCCGCATGGAGGTAAAGGGGTATGGACCGGTTTCATCTATGCATTCTTTGCTTTTGCCGGGATCGAGGTTATGGGCTTAATGGCAGCTAACCTGAAAGAACCAAAAGATGCAGTGAAATCAGGTCGAGTAATGTTATTATCGGTGAGTACACTCTATGTGATTTCAATTGCGTTGATCCTGTTGCTTGTGCCTTCAGCTCAGTTAACTCCAGATGAAAGTCCGCTTGTCAAAGCCATGTCAACCATTGGATTAACCGTTGTGGTCCACATTCTCAACGGAATTCTGATTATAGCCGGATTTTCGACGATGGTGGCTTCGTTATATGCCATTACGTCCATGTTGGTGAAACTCGCAGAAGATGGAGATGCACCAAAGCTGTTCACAAAGACCTGGGGTAAAAAGGACATGCCAATTCAGGCATTGTGTTGCACAGCGGCTGGATTAGTCCTGTCTACGTTGATGGCATTATGGATGCCCAAGAGTTTGTTTGAATATGTGACGACAGCAGGTAGTCTGGTATTAATGTATACATGGCTGCTCATCTGCATCACGTACATTAAGAAAATGAAGCCCGTGAAGTGGAATCGCATAAAAGTATGGATTGCCATAGTATTCATTGTGGCTGCTGTTGCTGGGACAGCGATGGAAAAAGCCAGCAGAACAGGTCTGCTGGCAAGTGTGGGACTTGTGGTGTTCCTTGGGATTATCACATATGTTGTTCATAAGGTACGTGGCTCGAAACCACCGCAGTCAGCACCATCCAAGCCATAAGCAAGTTTCAGCAACTTTCGTGGAAGTTGCACAACGAATTAATGAGTGCTTTAAGATTATTTCGTCAACTTGCCTAGGGCTTGCTTCATCCGCATGAATGGACATTTGGAAGGTGTCTGCTCATCATCAGGCAGGAAATACTGTTTCCATTCCAGATTATCCTGCTGACCATACCACATCAGCGAAGGATGAGCAGGTACAGCATCATACGCAGCGAGACGTTTGCGAATTAAGGTTTTCATTTTACGGCCAAGAGGGGTGTTGTCATTAATGGATTCGAATACCCAACGTGGTTGAAAGGCAAACATGAGATAAGGAAAATGCCGGCTGGCTCGGAGTTCATGTGCAGGAGTTGCACAGAAACAAAAGTAAGGCTCTCCGCCAAAGCAAAACTCCCATGATGAATCATGAGGATCGGTTGAAATATGTTCCGGCCACGGCTCGGTATCGTGTGAACTTACCCGATTAAGCATTTGCCAGAATAACGTCTGATATTGCTCTACCGTTGTATGATCTTTCAGATCACTTGGCGTCTCACAGATCACAACCATGGAAGCGTAATGGCCAGTGTCTCTGGAGACAGGACCATATTGTCTAAGCAGATCGGCCATATCTTCGGCAGCATGTTCAGATCGGGGGTCACACGTAAAGCCGTACCTCAAATGTCCTGACAGAAATCCCATTCGTCCAGGTACACATGGATACGTATTATCTTCATCGGCGATCATTTTACCAAATTGCGAATAAGCGTCCTGCTGCCAAGATGGAAGACGCTCAAACAAGGTGTTTATTTCGTCGGCACTATACAGCTCCGCCATTGATTCCCAACTCCATTCCACATGATACCGTTACAGTATTAATGTGGGGGAAGTTGGGTGACTGTCCAGTCTGATTTTATTGTCAGAAAAAAATGGAACGTACAGCTTCGTACCCAAAATACAAACCAAATCCGATCAGGCAGATTCCCGAAATGATGGAGATCCAGCGCAATACATTTTCACTGCTATGTTTGTGGAATCGACTGGCCATTCCAGCCATAATGACATCCCACACCAGGATACCAATGAATATGCCTGAGCTGTAGAGCAGCAAATGAGCCATGTCCGTGTGCTTCACAGTTGTCGCGAGAATAGAGCCATAGATCCCAAGCCAAAATAAAATGTTCAGTGGATTGGACAGGGCCATTAAAAAACCGGAAATAAACGATTTTCGAACAGTCGCTTCCGCAGTAGATGTACCTTGAATCCCCTGTTTCAGCTTCGAGAGCGTTTCCACTCCCGTGTAAATCAGAATAAAACTGCCAAATGACCAGAGAAAAGAGCGCATGAACGGCGTGTCCAGAAAATGGGCAACTCCAAAATAAATCAGCAGCATATACACTAAGTCTGCAAACATAGCTCCGAGTCCTAGAATCCAGGCATGCATGAATCCATGTCGAGCTCCACGGTCCAGTTGAGCTGCATTAATCGGACCGATTGGAGCTGACAATGATATTCCCAGAATAATATAACTGAACAGTACAGACATAAACACGTTCACTCCTTAACGGGTTCGACGAATTGTACCAGTAGTCACATAAAATGGGTACAAGTCATCGTATTCCCGCAAGGAGTGAATTAGAACAAACTGTGAGGATATAACACTTTAAACGGCAGGCGACTCCACATCGAGTTGAACAGGTGTACAATGATAGCCATTGCAAGAACTTTCCTCGCACGGACAAGCTGATAAACCGATGATCAGATCCATCAAAGCTTCCATTTCAACATAATCGCCTGCACATGATTCGGGAGCGATAACATCAATTTTGCCTTCACCATCTACTACGGAATTCATAAACAGATTGAAAGGATAATGTTGATCAGGGGGAGAGATACCGAAAGGTTCAAGAGCAGTATTCAGATTATTATAACAACTGGGATGGTCCTTTTTATCATATAAGACCTCATACATTTCCGGACGACAGGCCGAATTGAAAAAATCATGAATGCCTACAGTTTCACTGACAATGGAAATGAGAGGTTTATAACGGTTGGAATACAGGCATTGCCCCGGTTTAATTCTGTAATTGCGCAGGACATCGAGGGTTACCCCGGGATCAAGCCGATTATTAATATTCTGTGCATCATAAGCGACAAAGTCAACCACTTGCTGCCCCTCCAGATCAGTTATACGGATCAGTGAGCCTTTTTTCACTTTAAGAGCGTAGCCTGTCTTAGCAGGAATGTGAATAGATTGCTTATGAGATTCCGTTGAATTCATCACTGTCTCCTCCGAGGTCTTTTTACTTCAGTATGCGGAGATGACATTGCTTTCATGCACTATAGCAAGTAATGTAGGCATGCGAATATGAAGAATAAGAATAGGGTGCATGAAAGATTACTCATGAGAAACGTGTGAAATATTGCGTTTATGCTGGGAACAGCGGATTACCTTTCATCCCAATCCAGAGGTCTGATTGTTCAAGCTGTCCAGCCAGATGTAACAACCAATCTTCGCGTCCCTTGGTTGCCATCACTTGAACGCCCATTGGCAAACCTTCAGGTGTCACATGCAGAGGTACACTTATCGCAGGCTGGCCTGTCAGATTTGCAAGCTGGGTGAACGGTGTATACGTAAGACTTGGCTCAAACATTTCATAGATGAGTTGCTGCTGCTGGGTCTTGTCCAATTCACTGATTCGCATCAGATTACGGATCTGTTCGTCATGAGGTGTCAGTTCCCCAATCTTAGGCGCAGGAAAAGCATTAACAGGTGTGACGTAGAAGTCATAACGCTCGAACAAAGTGGACATCTGGGCTGCAGCTACATCCCATTCAGCTAAGCTATGTACAAATTCCGCAGCGGACACCTTTTTGCCTGCTTCAGCCAGAACCCAGGATTCAATCTCCATATCATCGGAGGTCAGAGCCCGGCCCATGGATCGTTCCATGGAAGAGATCATCGCGGCCATCTCACCACTGTTCATCATGTAATAGTTCTCCATCAACCGAACTCCATTGACTGGACTCAGTTTTTCTTCAACATGATGACCTTGATCTTCCAACCAGCGAACGAGCTTGTATACAGACTCTTTGGCTTCTGCGCTGACAGGTGTACCCACGGGCGAATCCGTTGTGTATGCAATTTTCAGTTTGCGTTGATGTGGATAGCTCATATCTGCCAAGTAACTGCCTGGAAAGAGTGGAGCATGGAACGCAGCTTCGGGCTGAATGACTTGTAACGTATCAAGCAATGCAGCACTGTCCCGAACCGAGCGAGAGAGGGCAAAATCAATCGATGCGCCTTGCCATTGACGACCAACTCCCGGTCCTACAGGTGTGCGCCCGCGTGTTGGCTTCAATCCAAACAATCCGCTAAAGGAAGCCGGGATACGAATCGAACCACCTCCGTCACTGGCTCCAGCGAGAGGAACAATACCCGAAGCTACAGCCGCGGCAGCTCCACCGCTTGAACCACCTGGGGAGTGATTGATATTCCATGGATTGCGAGTTGGACCATGGAGGCGGGGCTCTGTGATATTTTTCAAGCCAAATTCAGGCGTATTGGTATGTCCTATGAAGATAAAGCCTGCATCACGGAGTCGAGTGACAAAATTGGAATTGCGTAATGCACGATGCTCGCTGAACAAACGTGAGCCTGAAGTCAGAAATTCACCTTCCAAGGATTGCGAAATATCTTTCAGGAGCAGGGGCACACCGGCAAAAGGTTGTTCTCCAGGGCGAACCAAGCCAGCCTCCTCCCGTGCCCGATTTTCATATGTACGAATTACCGCATTAAGTTGCGGATTCACTTCTTCAAGGCGTGCAAACGCCGCTTCCAGCATTTCAACCGGGGATACTTCCCGGGATCGGATCAGTTCAGCCAAACCTACGGCGTCGTAGGAGGTATATGAGAATGAAGACATCATGATCGTTCCTCTCTGAATATAATTCATCTGTTTATTCCATATGTCATCGTACCACCGGATTGGATAAAAGACAAAACATAGAAGAGACTTAGCGCGATGATTTTGATATTCGGTATGAAAGGAGAGAATAGAGGAGCATTTGCATTTGTGATATAGAAATAAAGCACAGGGGAATAGCTCATAGTGCTAATTGAGAAAATGATCGAGTAATATCGAGTAAATTGAGTAATGGAAATAAAAAACCACTGCTCATCTAATTTGATGTGCAATGGTTTTATTTTATATTTGACTATTTGTTTATATGTGAACCTCAGATATATCTACTTAATCTGTACGCAGCTTCGGTGCAGCATCGGCCGCAGTTGATGATCTTTCCTGCTGTCTGGAAATGGCGAAGAGGGCCACCCAGATCAGGATAAAACCAAGCAGCTGCTCCCATGTAATCAGTGTACGGAAAGCAATCCAGTTCACCAACACACCCGCCATCGGGAAGCTAAGTTCCGCGAGTGTTGCAACAGATGCTTTGGTTGACGACAGACCTTTGTAATACAACAAAAGACTTAGCAAACCTGGTAACAATGCCTGACCGAGAATATTGAGGATGACAGCAGTCTGTTCACCCGTTCCGGACGGAAATGTCCATGCCGCACCTTCGTTCCACGTCATAAAAATCAGGAGCGGGAGAGCAACGACAAAGCGAAGGGAGGTGACCGTTTCATAACGCGCCTGTCCCAGCATCAATCGGCCCATAACGGTTGAACCTCCCCATAAGGCAGCAGCCCCAAGGGATAACAAGCTTCCAGCATGAATCCAGTTGTCCCAGTTACCTAATGGCAATGTGAAGCCAAATGTAAGCAGGTAGGTTCCTGCTAATGCAATGAAGAACAATCCACCGAAGCGACGAGGCAACGTTTCTTTCAGTAACAGTTTAGCCAGAACGATAGCGAAGAGTGGTTGCATTTTTTGCAATAAAAGCACCGTATTCGGATCGTTATGTGTTAGTGCCATGGTGAACAATACCGTTGCGAGTGCTGATCCTCCCCATGAAATAAAAATCACGGCAATCCAGTGGCGAGCGCGTAGGTTTTTCAGATCAGCCCGAAATTTCCACAGCACGGGTATGGCAATAAGACTGACGATGATGTGTTCCACCAGTACAATCTGCGTGGATGTCATCGTGTTTAGCAAAATAATGCGGAAGAGTGGGTCGACACCCCATAAGGCGGCGCCGAGAACTACAAGCCAGAATCCAGTATTACTTCGTTCCTTGCGGTAAACAGGTGATGCTGCTGATGTCTTTTCCATATTCAGGACTCCTTCGTCAGAACACGGAATCTTCAGTTGGCAAAATCGACAAAAGCCCCCGTTTTGGTATATACCAAATAAACGGGGGCTCATCCAAAGACATGCGTCAGGAAAGAGGCCTTCCCGAGAACGGCATGTCAATGTGTTGATCTTCTCTCATCCGGACTGTACCGTCGGCCTTGGATTCACACCAAGTCAGTCGCTAGATGTCCTTCGTTAAGAACTAATAGCGAGTCGCGGGCTGGTTCCGAAGAACATCACCGCCGGTTGGGAATTGCACCCTACCCCGAAGATCCTATTCAATTATATAGTGTGTTGAACAAGCTGTAACATTAATAAGTTCATCTTATTCCTGTAAGCGCTAGCAGTTCAAGCATTTTTTTTAGAAAACGATTTTCCAGCTTCCTTGCTGTCTGCGAAGGAGCACGATCTGACCTGCGTGATACGCATCATGGAGTACCCAGCGAGCTAGTTCGTGTGCCCATTTCTCTTCGGAGTCCATATATGCGGCATCAAGATCTGACTCTTGTAGTGCAGCCAATTGATCTCGCAACTGCTGGGCTAATCGAGTTGTACCCTGTAGCAGTGTATTCCATCCAGCTGCGTCCGTTGCATCTCCGGAATTCCCAAATGTGTATTCATTGGAGTCTACAGCAGGAAGGGTAGGCTCCTTACCTTGCATGCGACATAATAAGCGATGGTTGTAATAATACATATGGTTAACCAACTGCCAGATGCTTAATCCCCCTGAGGGTGGAATCCAGGCTGCTTGTTCTGCTGTAAGACCCTCCAAGGATTTCGACAAAGGTACAATCCAATTACATTGATCCCAAGTATCATCCTTTTGAATAAGTAACACATCTAGTGCTGTTGTTTTTGTCATTGCCTTTTCCTCCTTGCGTATAATTGTGATTTGTGATGTAACTAGCTAAAACTGATTAATGAGGTTACACTTAATATAACACATCAAAGATGAGTTGTAACCTTCTTTGTTTAATTAGATGGTTACATCAAACGGAGGTATATATGGACAGGTTATGGACCGATTTTGTAAACAGCGATTATCATGACTGGCGTGGGGGAGATCGATCGGAGGACAGACTCGGGAAGGCGAGCTGGCAGCAAGACTTTCTGGAACGATGGCAACTTAATGCTTCTGTCCCTGCATCTCCAGAAGATGAGTTGTCGATGAGAAACTTCAGGAATGAATTGTTGGCTCTTGGAGCCCGCTTGTCTTCTGGAGCATCATTAACGGATATAGAAAAACAATGGTTGAATGGCGTTATGGAAGCAGGGCATGTGAGAAGAACATTGACTACAATTGATCAGGAACTGAAACTCCAACTGGTAGCTATAGAAACGGGTTGGCATCAGGTTATGGCTGAGGTAGCTGCTGACTTTGTTTTGACTTTGGTAGAGGGAGAAGGAGGCAGGATTCGGATCTGTGATAATTCGGATTGTCGCTGGATGTTCTATGATGATACCCGAAGCAGAACACAGAAGTACTGTGATGATAAGATGTGTGGAAATCTGATGAAGGTCAGAAGATTTCGGGCGAAACGCAAATCCCAAAATTGATAAATACTAACAATAACTATATAATGTATATATACTAGCGAAAAAATAGTCAGAAGCAGTACGGATTCGTAAGCAGGATATGATCGTCTTTCAAAGCAAATCAGATGGGAGATGTGTCTTGTGCGGACAAGTTATCTGTTGAAAAATGGCTGTGTGTTGTCGATGGATGCTCGAATTGGACAGTATAAGAGGGCGGACGTTCTGATTCAGGATTCACTGATCATGGCGATCCAGCCCGACCTGGATATTCCGGATGCAGAGATCATTGATGCTTCATCCATGATTATTATTCCTGGGCTGGTGGACACGCATCGGCATGTGTGGGAATCACTGGTCAAAACAGCGGGGACCAACTGGTCCTTGCCAGTTTATTTGCAAAATCTCTATTATGGTGCGATGGGAAGCAAGCTCCGTCCACAAGATAGTTATATTGCCAACCTGCTCGGTTCCTTGGAAGCGCTTAACGCAGGAGTGACGACAGTAATGGATTGGAGCATGCCGTATTCCCCTGACCATACGGATGAACTGATTCGTGGACTTCAGGATGCTGGCATTCGGGCGGTATTTGCTCATGGAGTCCCTGGTGAGACGGACTACTGGAATCGGGATAGTCAACTCACGTATTCGAATAATGATGTGAGAAGAGTCAAAGAACGTTATTTTTCATCACGGGATCAATTACTTACTTATGGGCTTGCCATTCGTGGCCCAGAATTCAGTCATTGGGATACAACCGTGAAAGAGATCGAACTAGCACAAGAACTGGATGCAATCTGTTCCATGCATGCCGGATTTGGCAGTTGGGGATCTGTGGATCGCTCGATTAACCACTTGTACGAAGCGGGACTGTTAAGTCCACGGGTGAATATCGTTCATGGTAACACCATGGGTATGGATGAATACAAAATGCTGGCAGATAGTGGCGCTTCCTTGTCGGTCACACCTGAGATTGAAATGATGATGGGTCATGGATATCCAGCCACCGGCTATTTTCTTGAACATGGGGGAACCCCTACACTTGGTGTAGATGTAGTGACGTCCACAGGCGGAGATATGTTCTCGCAGATGAAGTTTGCACTTCAGGCTGAACGATCCAGAGCTAATGAACAACTTCTGCAGCAGGGTGAGATGCCTGGTGAGTTGAACTTGCAGTCCAGCCAAGTGCTGAGATTTGCTACTTCAGCTGGTGCCCAAGCATTGGGATTGGAGCAGAAGGTGGGTACGTTGACCCCAGGGAAGGAAGCGGATCTGATCATGATTCGTACCACCGATCTGAATATGTTCCCCGTTCATGATCCAATCGGCGCTGTTGTGCAATTTGCCAATCCATCCAATGTGGATACGGTCTTTGTGGCAGGTAGACTCGTGAAGCGAGAGGGTAAGCTGTTGAATGTTGATCTGGACGCAATTCGGGATACGGTGATGCAGAGCAAAGATTATTTGTTATCCCAATACCGGATGTCGGACGCGGAGAGAATCGCTTTTTCATAATTTACTTTTTCATAAAAACCTGAAATGAAGTCAGTTCGTATTTTTATATACACCTCTACCTATAGTAAGAAATAAAGAGCCGCATAATGATATGTGGCTCTTTTACATGCCTTCATATCGTCGAATTAGACAGGATAAGGGAGGAAGATACAGCGGAAAAAGACGAAAAGAGCTCTCTTTCTCTTAACTTCAGATAACAAGGGATATAAGATATTTTTTACGTAAAAATAGGCTCATAAAAACTGCGCATAATATAAATTATACGCAGTTTTGTTTTAAATCGATTTTCATATTTGTCCACGTGCAACAGTTCATGATAATTTTCGCGAAAAAAGAACAAAATAAGTGATCCTTAAAAATAAATTTAACCAAGCAACGCGATAACGTGTAGAATTCGATAGGTTTTTATAGGTGATCGATAAGATAGAACAAATGACTTTTTCATAGAACAGATGGGAAGCCATCCAATCGCTGCTACATCCATAGCACAATCAAGATTCATGACGAGAGGAACATGACTATGCGTGAGAACGAACATCAATCTTCATTATTTCGTAAAAAACCAATTGCCTCGGAGGGCGATAACAGCAGTGCATTGAAACGGGCGCTTGGTCCGTTGGACTTAACCACACTTGGGGTGGGTGCCATTATTGGTACCGGGATTTTTGTGCTGACCGGTGTAGCTGCCGCAACGTATGCTGGCCCTGGCCTTGTACTGTCATTTTTGCTGGCAGGTATCATATGTGCCTTCGCTGCATTGTGTTACTCTGAGTTTGCCTCAAGCATACCGGCATCGGGTAGTGCGTACACGTATAGTTATACTGCTTTTGGCGAAGTGATTGCCTGGATTCTGGGATGGGATTTGATATTGGAGTATGGATTCGCGAGTGCAGCGGTAGCCAGCGGATGGTCTGGATATTTCCAGACGTTATTGTCCGGATTTGGATTGGAGTTACCACATGCGCTGACGAGTGCGTTCAGCCCGGAAAAAGGAACCTATTTTGATATCACGGCTGCGGTCATTACGTTAATCATCACCTTCCTGTTAACCCGAGGGGTGAAAGAGGCGGCTCGTGCTAACGGTATCATGGTAGCGATTAAAATTATCGTGGTGCTGATCTTTATTGGTGTAGGTGTCTTCTATGTAGAGCCAACTAACTGGCAACCATTCTTGCCTTTTGGTATCTCAGGCGTAACTGCGGGAGCAGCAACCGTATTCTTTGCTTACATCGGATTTGATGCGGTCTCTACAGCGGCAGAAGAGGTTAAGCGGCCACAACGGGATTTGCCGATCGGAATTATTGCGTCACTGGCGATCTGTACCGTTCTCTACATCGTTGTATCGTTGATCCTGACAGGGATTGTGCCTTATAACATGTTGAATGTAAGTGATCCGGTTGCGTTTGCATTTGAATTTGTCCAATTGAAGGAATTGTCCTGGATTGTGTCCTTAGGAGCGATTACGGGTATTACGACGGTATTACTGGTCATGATGTATGGTCAGACACGTCTGCTCTATTCCATGTCTCGTGACGGACTCCTGTCACCGGTCTTCTCCAAGGTTAGTGGTAAAAGTCAGACTCCAGCGGTAGGGACATGGGTTGCGGGCATCATCGTCGCTTTGTTCTCCGGGTTCATCTCGCTGGGACATTTGGCGGAGCTTACGAACATCGGAACGTTGTTTGCTTTTGCAGTTGTAAGTCTGGGCATTATCGTGTTGCGTAAAAATAATCCTGATCTCAAACGCGGTTTCCGCGTTCCACTTGTGCCACTGATTCCGATTCTGAGTGCCTTGGGTTGTGTATACTTGATGACACGCCTTGCGGCTCTGACATGGATTACGTTTTTTGCTTGGTTGATCATCGGATTGATTATCTACTTTGCGTATGGACGTCATCATAGTCATCTGAATCCGGCACGCCGGATCTCCAGTGCTTTGAGAGCGAAGGATAAATAGATTAGTTGAGAACGTCTTTAACCGAGAACATCTTCATTTATCCTCATTTCGTATCGCTTAGGCGAAGCGGGATGGGGATTTTTTTATATAGAAAGATAAAGGAAGATAACAGCAGGGGAAGGTTGGAATTTTCTTCATATATGGGTAAGTAATTAGGGACGTGACGAACTTAATCACGGGGGCGGGGTTGCGGCTAAGCCAAATATGAAATATATTTGGGGATGTGACATGCCATCAGACATAAGAGAGGGGATGTATCATGAACACACCATTACATACGAATTCAGATCATCAAAATGCAGCTTTTGGATTTGCACTGGCTGACTCAGCTGTACTTGCAGAGGCGCAATTAATTGTTTCACAATTAGAGGATTCACAAACCTTACAGTTGGATATTGATCCACAGCGTCTTCTGAAGGATGGACGTAAGGTATCTGTCATTGCACAACAGTTGGATTCACCCGTCAATCGTCAGGATGCCAATATCATCTATGGTCAGGAGTTAGCATACGTGCAGTATGCTGTTAACCTGAAACCGGATAGCTCGATCTCCATTGCTTCTATTGAAGGCGTTGAACAGTCTGTTAATCTTGGTTGGGCAGCATTTCAGGAGGGGGAATACGAACTTCGAATCTCCCTGCATATGAAAACACCTCGTATTGCTGAAGGTACACTCGAACCTGAACAACTTGCAATGGTTAAGTATGCGCAAGTTATCACCGTATATATATCGCTTTTCCCGGCAGAAGCAGCGTCGTTGAGTTCACCATCTCAAGCTGTGTGGAGCAGAAACCATCATGTGTTTGACTCCTACGGGAGAGGAGGATTTATTCTCGCTGACCTGCCTCGACTCGCTAAGCGTGTGGAGGAACTGATTGGACCAGGTAACCATAATCTGATCGAACAATTTGCGGAAGGGGAACTGTCGGATACGTTGCTGGAAGAAGGGTTGATGGCGATCGCATGGGGAGTGACTCCGTGGTGTTATTCACTCTATTCTGCACCAGATGAGCAGTCTGCTGGAATACTTGCCGTGGACAAGCTGGGCGATGAACCTGAACGGCAAGGGATCTACCGTATTGATCCGTCCATTCAACAATTAAGTATCGTACCTGCGAATGAGCTGGCTTATTGGCCTGCCTGCGTTCAGAACGATTGGCCTGTCATTGATGTGGCGGGTGAAGGCGAGACGTTGCACATGAATTTATATACTCAGATCTGTGAATCCGTGAATGGGCTGCACGAGAATCCATTGCCATCGTTTGTACTTACCCGTAGTCAAGGCAAACCCGAAGCGATCATTCCGCTGATTGACGTTGTCATTGTGGATGAAGCGTAGGAGCACTGCTTAGCTTAGACTATAATAAATATATAAATTGAACTATTCATTTACACGATAACGGAGAGGACAGAAAGAACCTGAAAAAGCGAAGCTAAAAGCTTTCTGCAAGAAAGCTACTTCGGAAGCATACGCTTCGCCTTTATCCACGGATTTTCCCCTTTAGAAAAGGGAATCAGAAAAATCTGGGGGTAACAGCGATTGGAAGGTTGTTCTGTCATCGTAGTATCAGCGTAAATAATCTTAGTCAATTTTAAAGAACCGAATCGAGGTGACGTAGACAGATGATGACTGAGGAGATCCAGGAGCAATATGCGGACGAGCTAGAAGCTTTTCACATATGGATGAAGGATGCCGGATATACAGGCCATACGGTAAAATCATACACGGGTGACGTGGTGGAATTCCTGGTCTCCATTCAAGGAAAGTCACTGGAGCAGGTCAAAAAGCTGCATGTGTTGTCTTTTCTGTCCCGCGCTCGGGAGCGTGGGGTTAGTGATGCCACGAGAAATCGCAAACATGCGGCGGTGAACTGTTTTTACAAGTCCCTCATTGAACTCGAATTGTTAACAAATAATCCGGCGTTTGGGATCAAGAAATCCAAAACCGAAAAAAACCGTGCGCCCGTTTTTCTTGATGAAAGTGGGCTGACACGTTTCCTGGAGTCGGTAGAAGGCAAGTATCGCACACGTAATCTGGCTGTTTTTCTACTGATGGGATATATGGGATTACGGGTTGGAGAAGTGCATGCGTTGGATTGCAAAGACTATAATGCGGAGCGACGTACATTGGATGTATTTGGTAAAGGTCGTAAATGGCGCTCGCTCCCTGTACCGGAGACCGTGGCAAAAGTATTATCTCAAGCGATGGCTGAGCGTCTCGATCCTTGGAGGCCAAAAGAGGAAGCGTTATTTGTCTCGCAAAAAGGGAAAAGACTGTCGATTCGCAGCATCCAGCTCATATCTACGGAAACTTTTGAACGCTTCCAGCAGGAATCACCAGCCAATCAACGTCAAAACTACTCCAGTCATAAGCTGCGTCACTCCTTCGCGACCATGATGTTACGGCGTGGAGCCGACTTGCGTACGGTTCAGGAACTGCTTGGTCATGCATCGATACAAACGACAACCGTGTACACACACGTCACCAGTAGGGAGAAAGAAGAGGCTATGGCTCTGCTGGACGTTAAACTTCCGTCATATTAGAAGAAAAAAGCCAATATTTAATCCAAAAAGGAGTCTGTCCAAGTGACAGGCTTTTGTTGTTATTGATTTAATGATGGATATTTAAACATAATTAATATTATGTAAACTAATATCTGATATCTAAATACTCATATAAATAGAAGTCAAACTAAAGAACCATTCGCTTCTTCTCTCTGGAAGAAACAATGGTTCTTTTAGCTAGCACAGATATTCTAATTCACAACGGTTAATATGTTTAATCGTTCACGGTATGAATGATTATGTGGTCGGATTACTCCAATCCAGCGATTTGTTCTTTTAATTTGTTAGCAGATGCTTGGAAAGCCACTTTCTCGGTTTCATTCAACGGAAGAGGCAGAATCTCGCGCACACCGTTGCGATCAACAACGCATGGAACGCCTAGGTAAACATCCGATACGCCATTGTAATCTTCAAGCAATGTGGACACGTTCAGAACGGAGCCCTCGTTGCCGAGAATTGCAGCTACAATGCGGTCCAGAGCGAGGGCGATTGCATAGGAAGTCGCTCCTTTGGCATTAATAATCTCATACGCTGCATTTTTGGTACGGTCGAAGATATCCTGTTGTGTTTCTTCATCCAATTCCAGATCTGTTCCTGCAACGTTAGCCAGGCTCCATACCGGTACTTCGGAATCTCCGTGCTCACCAATAATGTGTGCGTGAATACTACGCGGGTCGATTCCTTTATTTTTACCAATCAAGTAACGGAAACGTGCGCTATCGAGCAATGTACCTGAACCGATAACACGGGAAGCAGGCCATCCACTTTGTTTCCATGAAGTATAGGACAAAATATCTACAGGATTGGTTGCAATCAGCAAAATACCATGAGAATTCACTTCAGTAATACGCTCGATAATATCTTTGAAAATGCTTGCATTTTTCTTCAGCAGATCAATCCGAGTTTCGCCCGGCTTCTGGGAAGCACCCGCTGTAATAATAATGATATCTGCATCTTTGCAGTCGGAATAATCGCCAGCCCATACTTTCACGCCTCCCGTAAACGGCAGACCGTGGTTCATATCCAGCATTTCGCCGGTTGCTTTATCATGATTCACATCCACAAATACCAACTCGGACGAACGCTGTCTCAACATTAGCGTGTATCCCGTTGTTGTTCCCACCGCACCCATGCCTACAATCACGACACGACTTGGTTTCAGAGCTGCATTATTTGTCATGTTCATATCCTCTCCTTTTTGGGTTATACTCCCATCCATATTAAGGGATTAGAGAATATAAAGCGAGTGTTGTCTATAAAATAGTTCACATTTCATGTCTTTTTACCAATTATTCCGTCGAAAAACAGTTTAGGATGAAATTAATGGTAATAAATGTGCGCGACATATTAGCCTGAGCATAAGATGGAACAAGGAATGGGCTGTCCGTGAGTGGGCTATGAGCCTTTTACATAAGGTTTGTGGTAGAATAGGAGCAGTGGATTCTGATGAATCGTAAATAAAACGCCATAGGACAGGCATGCGCGCCTGTATATTGGATGAGAGAGGTGGAACCCACTTGCGTTCGCAATGGATTAAAATCGCGCAGACAGCATTGCTGTCTATAGGTATAGCAGCTGTATTGGCTGCATGCACCGACTCAGATCAACCTCCGGTAGCAGAGCCTCCGCAGCAGCAGGAGGACGCCGGGAATACAGGGCAGACATTAACTGTCGTTCCCCCTGTGAACAGTACAGAATCTGCAGATATGGCCAAGTACCAGATACAGACTCGTTTGACCGATTTTCAGTTGCTCAATGACAACGGAGGATTGGCGTGGGGTGTGACGCGGAATGCGCTGCGCCTGTACTACACTCAGGATCAGGGAAAGACCTGGACTAATATTTCACCTTCGGAAAATGTACAGTTTCCGGCTAACCCTAAATATGGACAAAGCATTTATTTTGTAGATCGTGCACATGGTTGGATTGTTCGTGAAGGCATGGGTGGAACAGATACCATGGTGCTTCGCACCAACAATGGGGGCGTAACTTGGAGCCTGTCTTCTCTGTCCAAGACGGATAAAGTGACTGCGATCTCATTTGTATCTCCTGAAAAAGGCTGGATTCTCACCACGGTTGATACCGCTATTGGTAAACAGGACAAGAAACTTTACTTCACCGAGGACGGTGGAATTACCTGGAATCGGATGTCATCCAGTGATGAAGATGGTAAACAGGAAGCAGAAGAGATTTCCAAACGTGGATACACCACGGGGATGACTTTCTCGGATCCAAAGCATGGTTTCTTAACAGCGCTGGAGTTCGGCACACCGAAGTTGTATGTAACATCAGACGGCGGAGAGAACTGGAATACTGGACCATCTTTCTTTGATCGAAACAAATTCAACGGGTGTGGTAATTTCAGTGTTAGTTCACCACAATTTTTTGGACGTGAAGCGCAATCAGCCTGGATGTCAATGTCCTGTTCTCAAGGCGAGAGCACGACATTCAATGGATTCTTTACCACCGATGGCGGAAAGAGCTGGAAGCTGTCCAATTTCACTTTAAACAAACAAAAGGGTCCGAATCGTAACCTTTCACCGGTATTTCTAAACGCATCGGAAGGTTGGGCGATGCAAAAGGGCATAACCTACCACACCAAGGATGCGGGCAAAACGTGGAGCGCTCTTCCTGCAAGCAGTGTACTGGAGAAAATTCTCGAAGATTATCCGGAAATTGTGAAGATTCAGATGGTTAACCCCAAGCTTGGCTGGATATTGGTTGAAAATACAGATGCCAAAAGATCGTTGTTATTGCAAACGGTAGATGGCGGTGTACATTGGAAAGTACTATAAGTGCAATATGTAATAGATGTAAATAGATAGGGAAATTAGAGGAGCCTGAGGGTTCCTTTTTTTTTTCGCTTAGTTTGTGAAATAAATCACAAATAAATCCTCTAGAAGGTGATATATTTAACTCAACAAGAGAAGGAGTGATGAAGATGAGAACCAACGGTCAAACTCAATTCACGCAGGCGGATGAATTAACCAGATATATGCTTCAATTATGCTACACATGTGACGATGCGAATCGTTGTACGACAGAGGAAGCGGTGAAGGCTTGCATGGCAGAACACGCACAGGCAGACCAGCCCGAACCAGCCGAAGGTGGAGAAGTAACTCGCGGGTTTATGGACTTGATGTACGCTTAGTTATCAAAACGGATCAAAGAAGGCTGATATATCAACGTTTTGCCCCTGAAGTACCCCCCCCCTAGAATAGGACATTGGAAAAACCTCTGGGTTTAGCCGATGAAATTCTAGGGGGTGTATTTTTTTATGGCGATTAAAGGACACTTTGAAAGTGTTATCTCGGTTGTTATCACGATTACTATTGTAAGAGGAACGTTAGCAACTGAATCAGTTATTTATTCCGCGACATCTACGAATGACTTTGGCCCTCTGGCACCACAGATTATCACATTTCCAGCAAAAGATTTCAATCCACCACTCTTACTACAATTGACGTACACTGCTTTTATAGGCACTAGCCTGGTACCTGTTATTCGTGTAGGTCCTGAGAACTTCGATTGGTTCATTGTCTCAGACTAATCTTAACAAAAAGGATAATTATGGTGATATAGGAACAAATCCGATAGCATCGGTAAATATGACTTCACTGGCATAAAGCTGGAGGAGTCATTTTTTATTATTTGGATTTTAAATCCTACAACTGTTAAAGTTAGGATATCCGACAGAAGAGAGGGGAATACTTAAATGGAAACTATAGCAAATGGAGTTCTCAAAAATTTGACTTACCTTGTTTTAATTATTGTTTTATTCGCAGTTGGATCTATGTTACTCAATAACCAACTTACGCAAGCCAGAACGAGATTTGATGTTAGTCCTTTTTTGATAACAATTATACCAATTGTTTTCTTCGGAGGTATTGGTGTGGTTCTTGGATTAATGATTAGAGGACAATTGAGATCAACAAAACAACAGGACACATCGGGTTTCCTACTGATAACTTTACCGGCTCTTATTGTTTCTTTAAGTTATGTATGGGCCTCATTTGGATGGTTAAATGATTCTGTATATCAATATATTGTTGTTAATGACTATTTAGTGATTGTGGCTAGTGTAATCTTAGGATTCTCTATAATGTCAGCTTTACCAAAGAAAATTTAGGGTAATATCGGAATTTAGTTGGAAAGGTTCTCAGTAAAAATCCAACTTCTAATACCTTTAATTATATTACAGGCTGGGGTTATGTGAATTGGTATCCTGACTCAACCGTTTCAGGTCCTAGAGGTAACTCTGAAGGAACTGTAACTGCTACAGGTATGGGCTCGGACTACAAGTTATTCTTATTCTATGCATTAACTAAATAATTGGACTTATAAATTATGAACGAGCTCCACTACTAAAAGTTAGTGGGGCTCTATTTTTAATTATAGAGTTTTATCAAGCAGCGTGTCCGGCTCTTGTTTGTCTGCAGCTCAGCAGTAGCCTTCGGCCTAGTAAACGTTTGAGAATCCGGACCGCTTGATAATACTTATCTGCCCCATTCCTATAAATGTATGTGATGTCTCCCGCGCTGTTATACTTCCAAGGTAAAGTTATCTCCAATAGAACAATTCTGTTTTTTTCTGGAATTTATGACCGGTAGTATAATTGGGCTTAATGAAATATCTCCTGAATTGAATACATAAATAGAGCAGGAGGGATTACCTCACTGCTCTTTCTTTTTATTTGGTCGTATATTCACTTACTTCAAACGTTAGAATTTTATCGAATATCACGTAATTTGTACGCTTACTAAATGGACCTTTGTTGTTGCTGTATTTGTTGATGGCGAACTTGGCCGGTCCAGCTCCTCCATCACGAGCATCATACCAGTTGAGGAATGCATTTACCTCACTCATTGGAAGATCGTATTCTTTCTCTAAACCAGTTGTCAATGTGACTACTAGGATAGCACGATCCCCAGATGGTTGTTCAGGCTGTGGTTCTGGGATAGAAGGTTGTTCTGGTTCAGTTTACAGCCCTCAACTAAATGCCGTCGAGGGATTATGGAAATGGCTGAAATCCGATGTAATTAACAACGTCTTCTACCACAAAGTGACTGAAATTCGCATCAACGTAGAGCAATTCATGAACGAGATTATGCAAGTGCCTTTGACAATCATAGATCTGCTCTGCGTCAGGTTCTAGCGAGTCGTTTCTTTAGTTCCATCTAAATAGAACTCAGATGAGAAGCAATAAATCAGCTTGTACAACTACAAACGTATGTGAGAGAAAATTATAGTAAGATGGATCTGATGTACGCTTAGACTAATGATTCATGGAGAACGCTCCTGCGGGAGTGTTCTTTTTGATTTGTTGATAAATGTATGCGTTTTTAAATTCACTTCGCAAATATTGTAGCATGGGTTATTATAGAAATAATTAAGGTAAATCACTCAAAATGTGGATTTTTTTTATTGACTTTATCTGAAAGAGAAAGGACATGAAATTGTAGAAAGGACAAAACTATGAACATTCAGGATCTCTCAATTGAAATAAAAGAACATATAGGGGAAGTCCAGAAAATCACTTTTCCTAAGCAAGGTCATACTTCTACTGTGGCTATTCTGGATACGTTTGATCAAAAGTACATCATCAAGAAGACAGAAAACGATCTTTATAATGAATGGTTATCCGATGAATATAAGGTGCTCCAATACCTTTACCATACGGGACTCCCTGTTCCAAAGGTATATTCATTTCATACTGAGGACACATCGAGATGGCTTCTGATGGATTACATTGATGGAATAAGTTTAAGAGAATTTCTCTCTAAAATGCCTGACCTCCAAAGTAAAGAAAAAGCGATTTTTAACTTTGGGCTTTGTTTAAAGAAATTACATGCATGCTCTTGTCCTGTTGAATTATTGAACAATTTAACTCCTTGGTTAGATACAATGCTCAACAAAGCAGAATATAATCTAACTCACTTTGCTGTAGACGGCTCAGCAGAACTACTTCAACAGTTAAAAGAAGCAAGACCAAAACTAATAGAGAACACTGTCATTCATGGAGATTTCACTATAGATAATGTGCTAGTTAATGATTGCAATATTGTTGGAGTTATTGACTGGGCAGGAGCAGCTTATGGCGATCCAAGATATGATGTAGCATTAGCCATTAGACCGAAACATAATGCTTTTGATAATGAAAGAGATAGAGAAATCTTTTATAAAGGGTATGGAAAGTTAAGAATAACGGATGAAGAATACAATTATTTTGAAGACGGAATATATAACTTCTTTTAGCCTGGCAATAAATTGTTCTTCAAACGTATATTAATCTCTTAAGAAGGAGTCGAATAAATGAGCCATCCAAAACATATCTTATCTGCCGCTGCAATCGTGATCAACGAACAAAATGAATTATTACTTATTAGAGGACCACGAAGAGGATGGGAAATGCCAGGTGGTCAAGTAGAAGAAGGAGAATCTCTAAGTCAAGCTGCGATCAGAGAAACAAAAGAGGAATCCGGAATCGACATTGAAATCATCAAATTCTGTGGAATATTTCAAAATATCGAGAATTCAATATGTAACACATTATTTCTAGCCAAACCAATAGGAGGAGAATTAATCACATCAACGGAGAGTTTAGAGTCTGGTTTCTTTCCGATCGAAGAAGCCATTTTAAAAGTCGAATGGAAAAACTTCAGAGAAAGAATAGAGTATTGTTTAAAACCTGAGATGCAACCTTTTTGCATTGAGTTCAGTGATAAGAATAATATTTAAAAGTTTCCGAAAAAGCGTGGTGTTATCTAATTTTTTTGGGGAAATTTACAATTGTTTGTTTATTGACCAAAACTACAATAGGGGGAATTACATTGAACGCAACCTTTACTAAGGTGGCCGGAGTTAGCTTCATTATTTTATCAATCTTAAGACTAACTCCTTATATTAATGTGACTGGTAAGTGGTTGTTATACATATCGATAGCAGCATTTTTTCTTATCCTGTATGACTTAATGGAATTTGTGATTAAAAGAATAATGGCAAGTAAGGGTTTGAAACTAAGCAAAGTTTTATCTAGTTTTCGCCCATTGTTTCTTGGATGTGCAGTGATGGCTATTATAGTTTTGCCTAATATAAAGGTCGCTATCTCTGTTAAAGAGGTGAATACTTATAGTGATTTTTTCACTTTAATTAGCCTAGGAATAGCAATAATGTTACTTGGATTTAAAACTGAAAGAGAAGAATCTACTTCGCTGGAAAAATCAAAAGGGAATGAGATAAGAGAATTTTTGAATTCAACTGAAGGAGAAATGATTATTAAAAAATATATAGAAGAACAAACAATAGAAAATAACAAAAAGTAGGCTTTCAACGTGAAGGTGAATTAAGAGATTACGAATATATTAACGGTGCATATTTAAACAGGATTATTTATGGTTTGAAAGCAGATCAATGGAGAACGTAATAAATCAAATTTTATTTTAACTAAAGGAGCTAGTTATGAGAAAATTACCACTTTTTGTAGTGACAGGCGCAAGTGGAACAGGAAAAACAACGATCTCTTCACATGTTCGGAAGCAACTTCCCGAATTTGACGTCTTTGATATGGATATCATCGATAACGTGGATTGGCAGATTGCCAAAGAGAATTGGTTGAGGATTGTGTATAGCATATCCCTAAGTGGACGAGGGACTGTTTTATGTGGAACGATGGTGCCGGAAAACATTGCATCGTCCGATTACATAGATCGATTTGATCGAATTCTATATATGAATTTGCATTGTGACAATGTTACTCGCGAGACGCGTTTAAGAGTTCGTGGGTGGGACGAGAACCTGATAGAAGATCACAAGAATTTTGCAAATTGGTTACTCCAGAATTCGGAAACTGCGTTTGACCCGCCAATGCAAACAATTGATACGACAGAACTTACAGCAGTGGGAGTAGCTGAACAAATTAAAGAATGGGTTTTAAAGAACTGGTGCGAGGAATGAACACCTAAAATAACCTCATAGTTAGATTGAGTGGGAGGAACAGGATGCTGCCTTTTCAAGTGAATGAATCTATTGTATTAAAGCTGATCCAATCTCAAGATAGAGATGAGTTGTACGCGTTGATTGATGAGAATAGAAAGTACTTGAGAGCGTGGTTACTCTGGGTCGATAAACGACAATCGCCCAAAGACTTAGATTCTGTAATAGATGTATGGACACATAATTATGAAGAGAGGAACGGTTTTGATTCCGGAATATGGTTCAATGAACAATTGGTCGGGATGTTAGGATTGCATTATATTGATTGGAACAATCGAACAACGAGCATTGGATATTTTTTAGCAGAGTCAGCACAGGGCAAAGGAATCATCACCAAATCAATAGAACAATTGCTTAAATATCTTTTTAACGAGTTGAAGTTAAATCGTGTAATCATTCAATGTGCAGAAAACAATTTTAAAAGCAGAGCAATACCTGAGAAAATCGGATTTACAAATGAGGGTACATCCAGAGAAGCTCAATGGGTTTACGACCATTATGAGAATATAGTGACTTACAGTCTGTTATCTGGCGAAAGGGATACTTAAACGGTAGAGTATATCGTCTGATGAAGCGAAGGAGGTCACGAATTGTTTCTCAATGTCTTACTTTGGTTGATTATCCTCTGGGTGATCTCCCTTTATTTCAGTTTTCCTAAGAAAGATCGCATGTACACAGTCAATGTGCCAAGTACATATTACATTCAATCTTCAAATCGGTTGGATATTCAGAAAAACTACGAATGCGCTGCATTTTCCAGTGCTTTTGTCTTGAGACATTTCGGTTTGGAGTCCAACGGAACAAAGATTTATGAAACCTATCCTCGCAAATTACTGGATGGGACAGTATATCCCAAAGCGGTCGTTGTTTTTTTCAGGAAGCTAGGATATCAGGCAATGTACTTACGTGGAAATGTGAATACGTTGAAGAAACAGATCAGCCAAGGGGTGCCTGTTATATTATTTATTAGAGTACATCCCAAACAACGTTATTTGCATTTTGTTCCCGTCGTTGGTTATGATGAAACGCATTTTTACTTGGCAGAATCGTTAGAACACAAGATCAATTGTGATGAAGAATATTACAATCGAAAAATCAGCATAAGTGAACTCAACACGTTATGGAGGTCATGGTTGCCCTTTTGTCAAAACTCATATATCGTTGTACACCCGACGCAGATGTAAGACGGCCCTCTTTCAAGGGACAGGATATATTGGCTTTGAACGAACTAATCGGTATTATTCGGAACGTCTGTGTGGTTAAATCATGGAACTCATGCCCAAATGGCATGAGTTTTTTGGTGAACCAATCTCCTCACGTAAACCAGTTCACTTTAATCGATGGTTATAAACAAAATAGATTAAACATACAGGCAGTTGCTACCGATTTTATTGTTTTACCTGATAATCAGCGGAGTTTTTTAATTAAATTGGTTGTTCGTCCACGCATCTATTCATCTGCATACGTACGTTAAACTATGTCTATAGGGAGGTGTCCACACTGTGAGTTATTCAGAAGTGAAGAAACGTATGAAGAGAAAAAAGGCAACATTACATCCATGTAAAGTTAAAAGAAAAGACCGCCGACTGAAAGTGGTTAAAAAATTCGTTCAAGTAAAATGTCCGCCTCCAGAAGTGAACATATCTAACCCTACTGTTGTTGGCCCAACAGGACCACAAGGTATACAAGGCGTACAAGGCTTACAAGGTATTCCAGGTAAACAAGGGGTAGAAGGGCCACCTGGAGCTCAAGGACCAGCAGGAGGGCCACCTGGACCACAAGGACCTCAGGGACAGCCAGGTCCTGCTGGAGCGGTAGGCGCTCAAGGTCCGGTGGGACCTGCTGGCCCCGTGGGAGCACAGGGGATTCCGGGAGAAGCAGGGGCTGTAGGACCACAAGGTCCGCAGGGTAATCCCGGACCTGCCGGAGCGATTGGACCTCAAGGTTTTCCCGGAGCTGTTGGGCCGACGGGTGCGACAGGAGCTGCAGGAGCAGTAGGAGCTGTAGGCCCCGCTGGAGCAGTAGGCCCGGCAGGCCCAGCTGGTGCAACAGGAGCCGTGGGTCCTGCTGGAGCAGTAGGTCCGACAGGTGCAACGGGAGTAGCGGGTCCCGCTGGGGCAACAGGATCTACAGGTGCAACAGGAGTAGCCGGAAGCGTACTGGGATTCGCTGACTTTTTCGCACTGATGTCACCTGATAATGCAGCAACGGTTGCTCCCGGTACAGATGTAAGCTTTCCTCAGGATGGGCCAACAAGTGGAACAACTATCGCCCGCACGGGGCCTAGTGCATTCAATCTAGCAGCCATTGGTACGTATCAGATTTTATTCCAGGTGAGCATCAATGAAGCAGGTCAACTAATCTTAACTCTCAATGGGGCAGATTTGGCTCCTACTGTAGTTGGGCGAGCAACGGGAACGTCTCAGATTGTTGGTATGGCTTTGGTGCAGACAACCGTGATTAATTCTATTCTGACCGTGCGGAACCCGGCTGGTAATGCTACAGCATTAACAATCACGCCACTTGCGGGCGGAACTAGACCTGTATCCGCACATCTTGTGATCACACAATTAGCATGAGTACGTTATTAACCTAGGCTAATTGTCCTTTGCTTTATTAAATATGCATCCACAATGGTAACATTGGTTTGCTTGAACTGAGATAGCAGTGCTTTACTCAAGGCTGTTATCTCAGTTGGAGCTGATGTTGTACATAGCTTGGTTATATATGATGACCAGAAATAATATCGGCAATGTTTCGGTAGCGGACGAGAGTCATTCAATGAAGCGCAACATATTTATTCACTCATTCTTTGATTTTATTGCTCAAATATTTAATCGGATTAACAAGTTCCGTGTTCGTCCGCATATACATTACAGGAGACGGGTCAAGACTCCGGCTGTCCTAAGTTGTATGAACGGAGGGAGAGACATGGGCATTGAATCATCCTGGATGTTTGATTTGTTTGGAACCGTCTTTCCGGTTGTATTTGTTCTGATTATAGGTATAGTCCTTCTGTCGATGGGAAAGGAGGTATGGAGGTGGGGACGCAACAACTCGGAGCCGCTATTGACCGTGCCTTCACGAATCACCAGCAGACGGATGAAGATGAGTCAGTCGCAATCTGAACCGGGCAGTACAGCACGAACGTTATACTACGTCACCTTTGAAGTAGAAAGTGGAGATCGGCTTGAATTCAAAGTCAATGGCGAAGAGTATGGTTTGTGCGCTGAGGGGGATGAAGGACGGCTCTCGTTCAAAGGAACACGTTATGTAGGCTTCGAGCGATATAATCGCGTATATTCTGAACGCCTACGTGGTTAAACTGAGCAGCTTGCGCCAAGATGGCGTGAGCTTTTTTTGATTATTTACTGGACAAGCGTTTCTTAATGGCCCTGACGTGTATTTATATAAGAAGAGGCATAATGAAATTATGATCAAAGGATCATTACCATAGAGGAGGCAATGAATATGTCATTTACAGATCAGGTTGTTGTTGTAACTGGTGCCGCTCAGGGAATCGGACGGAGTGTGGCTGAGGCTTATGCGGTCGCTGGGGCCAAAGTTGTACTTGCTGACTACAAGGAAGCGGAGGGGGCGGCAGCCGCAGCTTCCATTCGTAATGAAGGCGGAGAAGCCATCTTTGTTCAATGTGATGTTCGGAGCGAGCAGGATATTACGAATCTTTTTCGTACAACCGTGGAAGAATTCAAGCAAATCGATGTTCTGGTGAATAATGCAGGACTCGCCAAGTGGAAGTCACCCTATGAGCTAACGCTGGAAGAATGGGACGATGTACTCAATACCAATGTGAGAAGTTGTTTTTTGGCGAGTCGGGAAGCAGCCAAACATATGAAAAGCAATGAACATGGAGGTGCCATTATCAACATGGCTTCTACCCGTGCGCTGATGTCTGAGCCGGATACCGAAGCTTATGCCGCATCCAAAGGAGCGATTGTAGCTCTAACGCATGCGCTGGCGGTCTCACTGGGCAAGGACCAAATTCGGGTCAATTGTATCAGTCCGGGATGGATTGAGACAGGTGACGCGCAGAAATTGAAAAAGGAGGATCATGAACAGCATCCCTCCGGTCGTGTGGGTGTTCCTTCGGATATCTCCCGTGCTTGTCTATATTTATCTGATCCAAGCAATACCTTTGTCACAGGGACCAACCTCGTTATTGATGGAGGCATGACCCGAAAAATGATATATGAGGACTAGAACCGGGATTGAGCCGGGCGAGCCCTAAGCTATCCCAACTTAAGAGCAATAAGCCCAAGTTAAGCACTTGGGCTTATTTGTTTTTAATAACTCGGTTGCTATAATAAATGTGATTTTACAACAGTAGAGGAATGGAGGGAGTATATGTTCGGGAAACAATCCCGGAAGGTATTTTGGCTGTTACTGCTGATCGGAGGGATGATAATGATAGGGAATGAGTCACCTGCTGAAGCTGACGGCGCAGATATACGGGCGGCCTGGGTATGGCAGGCACAGTCTGTTAGCAACGGAGATGAGCTGTTGGCCAATGCAGCTAAACATAAGATAAACAGACTGTACGTGAATGTAGACATGACGATGCCCAAGGAGGTATACCAGACGTTCATAGCCAAAGCCAGTCGTGCGGGTATTGCGGTTGAAGCTTTGGGAGGCGATCCATCCTGGGCAATCAGTGGTCGTGAAGGTCCCATGCTCAGATTAGCCTCGTGGGTAAGTGATTACAATCAAGCTGCTGAGACCAACGAGCAATTTGATGCCATACATCTGGATATCAAGCCCTATGTGTTACCAGCCTGGAAAGAAGATGCTAAGCCACTGGTACAATCCTGGGTAGCCAATATGAATCTGTTATTTGAGCAAGTGAGACAGGATGGCGCAGTTGCAGTGAATATTGACCTGCCATTTTGGCTGGATTCCTACACCGTCACAGGAAATAGAGTTTCTGAGGATGCAGATAACGAACCATTGTCACGTTGGTTCATTGAACGAGTGGAGCATGTCACTTTACTCGCTTACCGTGATAACGCGCAAGGGAACAATGGTATTATACGTTTAATTGAACAGGAAATGAACTGGGCCGATACTAGCAATGTGAGCGTTACGGTTGGGTTGAACACCAAGCCAATGCCTGGCGAGGAGTTCACGACATTTGCCGGTAAAGGTGCAGCACAACTGGAAAGCGTTATTGAAGAAGTTGCCTCCGCATTCAGCGAACATAGTTCCTACGCAGGTTCTGCTGTACATGACATCGTATACTGGGGACAACTGGAGCCATCAGAACTGCCATCACCGGAGATTCCATCCAATCAACCAGAGATTCGGGGAACGTATATCTGGGAGGCCTCTCAGGTGACAAATGACGGGGGAGAGCACATACTAGCGTTTGCTAGAGAGCAGAATATTAACTGGTTGTATGTCCGTTTGGACCTGGATCAACCCTATTCCAGTTACCGCAGTTTTGTGAAACGGGCAAAAGCGCAGGGCATTGAGATCCATGCGATGGGTGGACACCCCATCTGGGGCAAAAAGGAGAATCGTCCACGCATTAAGCGATTGATTGATTATGTGAAAAACTATAATGCTGAATCCGAGCCGGATGAACGATTTGAAGGCATCCATCTGGATATTGAGCCGTACACTTTGCCAGAGTGGGAGAATAGTCGGGACACCCTGTTGATCGAATGGGCTGCCAACATTACATTTTTCCAGGAAGAAACGAAGAAGGACAGTGATCTCGAAACAAGCGCAGACCTTGCTGTATGGCTGGATAGCTTCGCGTTGCCAGGAAAGGATACATCTGTGGCTGAATTTATGATCCGTACACTCGATCATGTGTCGCTGATGGCTTTCCGTAACAACGCCGAAGGTTCCAATGGGATTGCTGCTGTTGTGAGCCAGGAGATGGAGATCGCGGATCGTTTGGAAAAAAGGTTAATGATTTCGGTAGAAATGAAGCAGAACCACGAAGGTCCTCATATTTCTTTTTATGAAAAAGGGGCAGCGGAGATGGAACTTCAGCTTGCCAAGCTTCCGGATCTGCTGGCTGAACATCAGGCTTACCAAGGCAACATTGTTCATGCCTATGATTATTGGATTGAAGCCAAGCCTTAAACAGGCGAGTATTATAAGAAACGAGTTGCTTCGGGACTTCACCTTGGGTGAGGTTCCGGGCTTTTTTTTATGGAAAAAAGATGGAATCGTGTCACCGAATGGGCTCCTGCACAATACGATGTACGGTGATGAACAGCTGAAACAAGGGAGGAAACAGACTATGGCTGTTATTAAAGCCAACTCAGAGGACGTCAAGCTGCTGGCTAGGCTCATGAGGGCAGAGGCTGAAGGTGACGGCGAACAGGGTATGTTGCTTGTGGGCAATGTAGGTGTGAACCGAGTGCTGGTGGATTGTCTGGATTTCAAGGATATTCGCGATATCAATCGTATGGTATTCCAGAATCCAGGAGGCTACGAGTCAACACAGAAGGGGTACTTTTACCAACGGGCAAGACAGTCCGAGATTCGTCTCGCACAACGGGTGATCAATGGAGAGCGCATCTGGCCAGCGAGCAATTCATTGTGGTTTTTCCGACCTGTGGGCGACTGCCCACCAACATGGTATGACCAGCAAAATACAGGACGTTTCAAAGCGCATTGTTTCTTCAGTCCGACAGGCGATGACTGTCCGGAAGTATATTAAATTTTGGGAGGAATCACTATGATTAATCAGCCTTATCAACCAACGACTCAAACACTGGGTCAGCAAGCCAATTCTGTGTTGGGTCAACAAGCCAATTCTCAGGTTCAAGGTACGTCTTACAAAATTGGTAACGGAATGCCTGCCATGTCACCAACGCCAGGGATGGTATCACCAAGCTCGACAAGTGTACCCCCACTCGTATCCAGTGGAAGCCCAATGACACCAACGGGTGCAGTGATTACAACAACGGCTCCACAGTTTGAGCAGTCATACATTGAGAATATTTTACGTCTGAATCTTGGTAAATTCGGTACGTTCTACATGACATATGAAGGAAATAAAGAATGGAACGCTCGCATATTCCAAGGTATTATTGAAGCAGCGGGACGTGACCATATTATCATCAGTGACCCGAAGACAGGAAGACGGATCATGCTGTTGATGGTCAACTTTGACTATGCTACATTTGATGAGCCGTTGTTGTATCAATATCCAGGAGTGGTAGGCAATTACCCGCAAGCTCCAAGCAGATAATCATTGGCCCTCATCATTTTGATTGATAACTGACATGTCTAACACATACTGATTTACTTCGCTGTCCTGAATGTGGAGGTAATCCGCAGACAGGACAGCTTTTTACATAAACATATATACGAAGGTTACTATAGGTTTAGAGTCATACGTAACCTTTTGGCGATAACATGGCACTTATACATGAATAGAACAAGCAGCATGCTTATATGAAGGGAGTCCATAGCATTGAATTCATGGATTGAAGGAGCGATGAAGGGCGAACCCGAGGCTTACGCACAACTGATGTCTCAATATCGCGGGATGGCACTTGCTGTTGCCTACCACCGACTGGGGGATACATTTTGGGCAGAAGATGTCGTGCAGGAGGCGTTTACTGAAGCCTTTGGCAATCTGTCCAAGCTGGAAACTCCTGAGGCTTTTCCCGGGTGGTTCAAGGTGATCGTGGAGAGGCAGTGTTATCGCTGGCTAAGACGCAAGCAGCATACCATGATTCCAGTTCAGGAGCTGGAGCATGTATTCCATGAAGAGGATCAGGCGCATAATCCGGAAAAACAAGCGGTGCAAAATGAAATGCATCGTACGCTTCGTGATTCCATTGCAATACTGCCATCATCGATGCGGATTGCTGTTGAACTGTTTTATTTGGAAGGATACTCGCTCAAGGAAATATCGGATTTTCTCGGGGTCAAAGTACCTGCATTAAAGAAAAGATTGTTCGATGCCCGATCCAAACTCAAGCGCTCTATGCCTGTAAGGGATCTGGTCTCTGTATTCAGTGACTTGTATGAAGGGGGAAAAGGATTGTTACACATTATGAATGGGGATCACGCTGCCAATCGTTTAAGAGAGAGTGGAATTCAGGGAGACATCCTGGTATGGAGAGAGTTGTATACGTTCGGCCCGGTAGCCAAAGAGATGGGAGATACGCAGGAGCGGCAGAATCGGGCATCCGTGTTAGAGCAGCATTTGGGCATTCCACAGGCGGAATACTTGAAGATTGAGGAGCTTGAACGCAAGTTGCATTCGTTTCAACAATACAAGGAAATTGTCTTATGGTTCGAATACGATCTCTATGATCAGACGATGTTATCTTATCTATTGCATTATTTCAGAGGACAAGCGCTCCAGAATACGAAACTGAATCTGCTCTGCATTGACTCGTATCCAGAGATTGAGCACTTTAGAGGACTGGGACAGCTTACCTCCACACAGATTGAACGGCTTTCAGGCAGTTGGCATGTGATTGAGAAAAACGAGTTACAAGCCGGTGCACAGTTCTGGGAAGCCTATACGTCGACTGATTTCCGGTATCATCTGGATTACTTGCAGGCAGACACTTCTGCGCTACCCTTTGCAAAAGCTGCCTTTAAGGCACATTTGTCCCGTCTGCCATCTGTATCGAACGGTCTGGGGCTCATTGAGCAGACAACACTAGAGACCATTAGAGCAGGTGTGGAGCATCCGTATCCATTATTTCGCGAGGTAGGGGACAAGTTGCATATTCTCGGGATGGGTGATCTTGAATACTGGGCACATCTGAAGAGGATGACAGAAGGACCTCATGCCCTGCTTCAGATGAGCGGTGCAACCACTTTCCCTAATTTCAAGCAGCATGATGAAAAATTCCGTGACGGTGTCCTGTCGCTAACGGAACTCGGAATTAAGGTGTTGAATGAAGAAGTCGATTGGGCACTGCTGAAGCAGGATGAATTCTGGATCGGTGGATTGCATAACCCAACCGGGAAACAAGCCAAGTGGCGCTGGAACCCCGCTTCGGAAACCGTAGTGGAGATTGAGTCGACATCGTAATTAGCGGATAGAATCTGAGAAAATAACAGTATTACAAAAAGAGAGTATTCAGCCATGCGAAAGCATGAGCGAGGGTGCTCTCTTTGGTTAGTTAAGAATTAGTTGTGATTCTCAAAATGATTTTTCCTTTTTTAATAGTTGTTTGACTAGATGCATACCTATACAGTAGACTGTACATATTACAGTTTACTGTATAGGTATAAACTAAAGTGTAAAGGAGTGAGTTTATGAATCAGTACACTGCAAAGCGTATCTCAGAAATTCTTCAAGAAGATGATACTAAGATGAATCTGAGGACGGTTCGGTACTATACACAAATAGGCATGATTCCTCCGTTAGAGTTGGTAGGAAATAAAAGAGTATACACCGATAAACACATTCATTATTTTCGAGCAATTATAACTTTATCTAGAACTGGTGAAAACTTATCATCCATCCAAGAAAAATTAAATTCTCTTTCTTTAGAGGAAGTGGAAAAAATCGGCCAATTGATGAGTTTATATAGTCCAGACCGTGTCTTGGAAAACGAAACTCTAACAATAACAGATGATGTTTCAATTACATTAAGTCCTCGAGTTTCAGCCGAATTAAAACAGAAGGTAATTGATTCTGTTTCACAGGTTTTGAAGGGGGGAATTTAATGATGCTTAATTTACGGCTGGCTAAAAAAAAGATGGAAAAAGAAGAAGGAATGAATCATTTATGGATTGAGCTCACCCATACCAATAATTTATTTGAAAATGCAATATTACGTATTCACCTCCCAAATGGTCTTTATCGAGGATTAAATTTGAATGGGAATTTTGAAACAGAAACAGGTGAAATAAAATTAGTGTCACAAGATAAAGACGTATTTATTGAGTTTTATACACAGTCGAGAATAGATTGTGATGAGGCATTGATTAATGTGGAATTATGTTATCAAAGTAGTCATCTAAATTGGAAAGGAATAAAACAGGACATAACAGTTCGCTTTGTAGACGAGGAAGATGTAGATGATGAGCATATCGATCATCAAGTCATTGAACGAGTGATGAGACTCGAAATTAATTCGTCTAGCAAGGCTGGCTCAGATAAGGAATTATTAGTTATCAGACCAAGAACGTATCAAACAAGAGACAGTGAATATGCTTATCTTGAAAAGGACTATCGAATAAACTACTAGTGGAAGAGAGCGCTCAACGTATTTTACGAATGCGTAAACTTATTGATAATGTGATTGTAAAGCACAATAACAATGGGTAGGTGATTAAAAATGGACCGAGAGGCAATCGAATATTCCGTAGAATTCCAAGATTCTTATGGAATCATATACACTCGAGAATTGAGAGCTGAAAGTATAGCTGAAGCCAAAATTATCATTCAGAATAACTATCCTGATGTTATAGTTCGAGCAGTCACACGTATTACAGAAAATGAAAAGGAATAACTATCTGATGATCTGGAATTTAATCATTTATCAATACAAATACACACGTTGCAGAGGATTCAACTAGTGTAAAAATAAGAAGCATAACGGCGTATTTAGTAAAAATTATTTCCGTGAAAACAGCGTAATCGAGACTTTTGTTAAAGAAAAAAGGCGTTTGTGCCATTTCGTTGTCATAGGACACGGATTGACTGTGTAGTGTAGAATTATATAATAAAAGAAGCATATCTTTGTTATTCGACAGAACAAGGTGGAGGTGGAAGCATTGGGAAGTTGAAATTGCATATGAACGGCAGAATGGCTAATATCCTACATTTTCGAAGGAGGTGGACCTATTTGCCGAAGAATGACGGCGAATAGGATGAAAATTTGAGTGACCCCTTACCGAGTATTTTAAATTTAGTAATAATTGGTTTACTTGTATTAATGAATGGTTTCTTTGTGTCGGCGGAATTTGCGATGGTGAAAGTTCGTGGAAGTCGGATTGAGGCTTTGGTGGAAACAGGCAACAAAAATGCCATCTACGCTTCCAATATCGTACGTAATCTGGATGCATATCTGTCAGCTTGCCAACTAGGTATAACTTTGGCTTCACTGGGACTCGGGTGGCTGGGAGAACCGGCAATTGCACATCTGTTAGAGCCCGTGTTTACCGCATTTGGACTGGGACCAGTCTACGTTCATGGAATCTCTATTGCCATTGCATTTGTGATTATTACGATCTTGCACATTGTACTGGGAGAACTTGCTCCCAAAACGATGGCGATTCGAAAGTCTGAGACGATCACGTTGTGGTCTGCGGCTTTGCTAACGTTCTTCTACAAGTTAATGTATCCATTCATATGGGCACTGAACGGTATGGCTAACGGCTTGTTGAGACTGTTCCGAATGGCACCAGCTTCGGAGATGGACGACGCGCATAGTGAAGATGAATTACGTATTCTCATGAAAGAAAGCAATAAGAGCGGTTTAATTGATAACACTGAATTAGCACTTGTTGATAATATATTTGATTTTACGGATACAACCGCCCGTGAAATTATGATTCCGCGGACGGAAATGATCTGTCTGAACGCCAATGAGTCCATGCTGGAGAATCTGGAGATTGCCAGCGAAAGTATGCGAACAAGGTATCCGGTATATAACGGAGACAAGGATCATATTATCGGCTTTATTCACATTAAGGATCTGATGCGATCCCAACTCACGGATACTATCTCCGTAATCCGGCCCATCCTGGCTGTGCCAGACACCACGCTGATCAGTGATCTGCTCAAGCGTATGCAGCGTAGCAAGACACAGATTGCGATTCTGATTGATGAATACGGCGGAACCTCCGGGCTTGTCACACTTGAAGATATCATGGAAGAGATCGTAGGCGAGATTCAGGATGAATTCGACCAAGAACGTCCTGCCATTGAGCAAGTGGATGAGATGGAATACTCCATTGATGGATTGATGCTGATTGAAGAAGTCAGTGAACGATTTGGACTGGAGATGGACCGTGCTGATTACGATACCATTGGAGGCTGGTTATACTCCAGAGTAGATGCCATTCCACCTGAGGTCGGTCAATCGGTTGAGTATGGGGGTTATGTATTTGTCATTCAAGAGACAGAGCATAAGCGAATTTCCCGAGTAAATGTGATTAAGCTGGAACTGTTGGTTGAAGAAGAAGGCGCGTAGCCGGATCGAAATTGTAACGAATGAAGCTGTATGTTGACGTAATGTCATCGTACAGCTTCTTTGCATGCTCATGATTCTTTGGGTGCATGAATGACAACATCAGCGTAACGGTTCTCCGTGACCAAGCTATTTTTGATATAAATTCGCTTATAAGTGACATAAACATTCTCTCCAGGAGCGAGGTCATGCTGGATATTCAGCTTTTTTCGAGTGGATTGGGTTGTTGTCGGTGTTTTAATGGTGATGATGTCGTACATATCGACGAAAGTAACCTCGTAAGAATTGTAATTCCCCACCTTAGTGGTGGATAACACCGGATTTTGCTTATACTGAGTTAGATGATCATTCACCATACTGAGTGTTGCTGGTAACACATAAAACAGAAGTACCAGAGGCAGAAGGCAGAAAGCAATCCCGAAAACACGTAAAAATTGGACATGGGAGAGGGTGCGACCGCTCTGCTTGAGGAAAAGAAAAGCAAGGATGGGGGACAGTACAAGTCCCCAGATCATAAAGGGCAATACATAGCGGTCAATACCCATACTTATCCAGCTTTCCCGAGCTGTAGCCAATAAATATAATAAGGTCCCTGCGGTAAGCGCACTCACCAAGATAACGAGCCAACGTTTGAACGAGCCGGAAACTTCGATGTGTAGTTCATTCGGATTGGAGCTGTGACGATGCCTTCTGGATTTGGATTGATGTTTACTCAAGTTATACACCTCATTTGCAAATCTTGTTGGTTAATATGATTTCGTGTATCCATTACCCAATACATACGGGCTGGAATAATTTAGGTTTCAACCATGCTGGAGATGCATGCAAAGACAAAAGACGCTGCCGACTGAAACATCGGAGCGTCTAATTTTTTTTGAAACCTGTCACCCGATCCGTCCGTTTATACCCTTACACAAAATCAAGTATGGAAGCGGAGGATGGATCAATATGCGGAAAATGAAAACGAAGAGTGCAGCATCTATACTAAAAATAACCCTTGTTGCCTTGTTAATGGTGCCAACAATCCTGGCTTTACCTACGTCCGCACCGGCCGTTGCAAGCCCAATGATCAATGTGTCCTCTGGTGCTCTTACACCCCCACCGCCGCCGGAACCATTCATCCATTCACTTGCTACCACTTCCGAACGTGGACATATTTATCAAGCGGTCGGTGCAGTCATCCCTGGGGGTGGACTATCGGCTATCGTCAATACCAAAACCACGACATATACAGCAATGAAGACACTTTCCGTAGATTATCGACTTGAGCGCTGGACAGGAACAGCATGGGTAACTTTCAAAACCAATTCCAACAATGCAACGAATACAAACTTACTGAATGCCACATCGGATTGGACCGTTATGCCAGGATATTATTATCGCGTTACGAGTATTCATATAGCGTATGATGGAAGTACCACGGATACAAGCAAACATGTCTCTGGCACCGTGTTATTTTGATCTTATCAGCGGGTGCTGCCGGGAAACTTCTGCTCTTGAAAATCGTTGGCAATAGCAGTCATTTCTTCTTCCGAAAGGGTGCCAAACAGACTCATATTGTTGGAACCCATCATCCACTGAAAGGAGTTATAGGGTGGGCCGATATACATCAGTGCTTCCGAGCCATCCGCCAGCTTTACGGTGCTCATATCACGAAGCATGGCCCCTTCAATTTTCTCCCCAGGCATGACATAGACATAATCAAACTGGATGATCTCATCCTCTATGCTCTTGCCTTCACTGGTATATTGAACTCTCATTTGTGTGGACTCATAATAATCGTCTGGATTCACAGGGTTTTCAGTATCAAGCACGAGTTCGAATTTGATCTTGTTGAATCGCTCGGGAATGGCATTGGATAACAGAAAGTCACCCATGAACCCTTCGCGTGCGATCTCTTCCGTAACAAGTACTGGACGAAGCAGGTGGCTCGATAACTCATACGAAGGTGTATTAAGAGCTTCTTCTTCTTGTACTTTAAGAATGTCGTCTAAGCTGGTTTCCGGTGGTGGAGGCGTTTTGGCCGTTGACGGATCAGCCCCCAGTTGGGTCGTGCGATCCTCAATGATAATGGATTTCATGCCATTGCCCCAATCCTTGATGGATTGTACAAAAGGGGATACCGCTTGCGTACCGGACGGCAGGCTGAAGATTACGGCTCCGATGGTCACGGACGCGGCTACGACAACTGAAAGTCGCAAGGTACGTATTCTTTTTTTACGTAAACCGATTCTGTTAATTTCCCTGTGTACCTTCTGCCAGGATTGCTGCATGGATTCGGTATGGGAGGCGGAAGGGGCAGAGACGGCCTGATGGAAAGCTTCATCAAAAGCCAGGTCAAACGCAGCGTCGAAATATTCGTCTTCCAGCTCTGAATCGAATCGCTCCACGTTTTTATCGGACTTGCCTTTGCTCAATGCTTCCACCCCATTCCTTATGTAATTTCTTCTTGATACTGCCACGGGCTCTGAACAAACGTTGCTTCACAATGTCTTCGGAGGTATCCAGCAGTTCGGCCATCTCTCGGTAGGAGAGACCTTTTTTCCACCGTAACTCCACCAGTACACGATATTCCGGTTTGAGCTGTCTGAGATAATATTCAATGGACTCTTCCATCATCTGCGTTTCTACCATGCTTTCCACGGAAGCTGCCGTCTGATTCATCGTCTCCATATCTATAAAAACACTATCCGTATCCAATTGGTTACGGTTATTTTTATTTTTTCTCAGATAATTAATAGCTGTGTTCCGTGTGACGACCTTGAGCCAGGCTTTCAGTTTGACCTCGTCTTCAAAGATAGGTTTGTTTTTAATGATTTTGATAAAAGCTTCCTGAATAATATCTTCTGCTGCAGCACGCTCCTTGATGATATAAACGATAAGACCATGTACCATATTATAATATTCATAATACACTTCTTCCTGAAGTGCAGAGCCTAAATTATGGAAATCTGAGGCTAGTAATAACTGGAGCCGATTGGCCATGATGTTCTCCTTTCTGGTGAACAATCCACAAACATTGGTATCATTACATTTTACAACATAATATGGAAACGATACAATGGGAGGTTGGTCCGGGAAAAACCAGATGAGGGAAGTGTGTATAACATGCGGGAAAGTTTGCTGAAAATTAATAAAAGGCCGTCTCACCAACCATGAATACATGGTTGCAAGACAGCCTTTTCTACTGTTCAGTGAAAATACATTACGGGAGATAACTCTCCGTGATCAGTTAGAATGCCCAATCTCCCTTAAGGAAGATGGCTTCGCGTTCGCCGTTTGCCGTGATACCGTAAATGTCCGTCTCGGGAGAGCCCATCATGAAGTCCACATGGGTGATGCTGGTGTTCATGCCACGAGCTGCAAGCTCTTCAGGAGACATCGTTTTTCCACCTTCAATATTAAATGCATAGGAACTGCCAATTGCAAGATGGCACGACGCATTCTCATCATACAATGTAGTGTAATACAGGATACCACTCTCAGAGATCGGTGAATGGAAGGGGACCAAAGCGACTTCGCCGAGGTAATGAGATCCTTCATCCATGGAAATGAGTCTTTCCAGCGTATCCTGACCTTCTTCGGCATGAAAATCAATGATACGTCCGTTCTCAAATGTGAGTGAAAAACGATCAATGATACTGCCGCCATAGCTGAGTGGTTTGGTGCTGGACACCTTGCCATTAACGCCATGTTTGGCTGGAGCGGTGAATACTTCCTCTGTCGGGATATTCGCGACAAAAGGGGTGCCTTGCTCATTCACGCTACCTGCCTGCGCCCAGATATGACCTTCTGGAAGCTCGACAGTAAGATCCGTCCCCGGTGAGAGGAAATGTAATGCTTGATACTTCTTGTTGTTCAGGGCAACGGCTTTGGTCTCCAGTCGTTCAATATGCTGTTCCCAAGCCGCTACAGGGTCCTCCAGATCGGCTCTCACCGCAGCAAAAATGGCTTCCCACAGCTGGCTAACCTGCTCGGCTGCCGGGAGATCCGGGAATACTTTGGCTGCCCAATCGGGGGAAGGACAAGCCACACCCGTCCAGCTCATTTTATCCGCCTGTTGATACTGACGGTACTTGGCCATCGCCTGACCAAATGTACGCTGATGGGTGGAAATCCGCTCCGGGTCAATACCTTTCATCAGGTCTGGGCTGGATGACAATACGGTCAGAAAGGCTGCATTATTGGCTGCCAGTTCTTCAAGCTCCGCTGCATGCCATTTCGGCGGCTCTTGGAAGGATTCCTCGGGGGCCATCTCAAACCGCAATCGATTGACGGTTTCATCTCCGTATTTTACAATCACCTGCTTGGCGCCAGCTTCATATCCCTTGCGTACCAGCAAACGTACGAATTCAGCGGTATCAATCATCGCACTGATAACAAATACTTGCCCTGGTTGTACGTTAGCACCTACTTTTACAGCAAGTTCAGCGTAACGATCCAGTTTTTGTTCAAAACTTAACATATGAGTTTCCTCCAATTGTTGAATTGTTGACACAGGAAAAGAGAGGAGTAATCTCCTCTCTCCTAAATCACATCAAACGGGATTAAAATGCCCAGTTTCCTTGCAGGAAGATCGGCTCTTCCGCACCTTCGGAGGTCACGCCGTGAATGTTCATTTCTCCGGATCCAATCATGAAGTCTACATGAGTGAGACTGGAGTTCATGCCACGTTCAATCAGCTCTTCTTTGGACATCGTTTTACCACCTTCCAGACAGAAGGCATAGGCATTACCAATCGCCAAATGGTTGGAGGCATTTTCGTCAAAGAGTGTATTGTAGAACAAAATATTCGTATCCGAAATTGGTGACTGATGTGGAACGAGAGCAACTTCACCCAGGTAGTGTGCACCTTCATCCATCTCGATCAGGTTTTTGAGTGCATCCAGTCCCTGCTCAGCGGTGTAATCTACGATTCGACCGTTCTCAAATGTAAGGGAGAATCCGTCAATCAGGTTGCCGCCGTAGCTCAGTGGTTTCGTGCTGTGCACTGTACCGTTAACACCCGTTTTCAGCGGAGCCGTGAATACTTCTTCGGTAGGCATATTGGCAATAAAGACATGTCCTTGCTCATTCACACTTCCACCGGATACCCAGATATGGCCTTCTGGAAGTTCAATGGTCAAGTCTGTGCCTGGAGCTGTATAGTGAAGCTTCTTGTATTTTTTGTTGTTCAGCAGATCAGCGCGGGAATCAAGGTTTTGCAAATGGGTTTTCCATTCGGCAACAGCATCCTGCTCACCGATCCGTACTGTTTTGAAAATGACGTCCCACAGGCGATCCACTTGTTGTGCTTCTGGAAGATCCGGGAACACTTTAGCTGCCCATTCTGGAGAAGGAACGGCCACGATAGACCAGCTGAATTTGTCAGCCATCTGATAAGAACGATATTTTTCGAGCGCTTTGCCGCGCACTTTTTGGCTAGTAACAATCCGTTCCTGAGCTACACCGTTCAGCAGATCCGGATTTTCAGCGATGACGTGCAGAATAGCGGCACCTTCTTCAACGAGTTCAGTCATTTCAGCTGCAAACCATTTCGGTTCAATGGAGAAGGCTTCATCAGGTGCAAGATCGTAATGAAGACGTGTAACGGTTTCATCACTCCAGTTTACTTTGACCAATTTGGCACCTTTACCGTAAGCTGCTTTGACAATCAGTCGTACAAAATGTGCTGCCGAGATTGGAGCGTTAACCACGAGTGTCTGCCCAGGATGGACATTGACACCGACTTGTACAGCCAGTTCAGCATATTGCTGAAGATTCGTTTCAAAAGTATTCATGCTATTTTTTCCTCCAATGTGATAATAATATCGTAGCTTGTTGGCTAATATAGATGTTGTTCAAACACGTATTATAATCCTCATTACAACTATGTAAGGACTCAGAATGGTTCCTTCATTGAATAAGGTATACGTTGCTACGTTATATATTGTACAATTAACCAATAATAATTACCAAACTAGGTTTACCAGAAATGTTGGAGACCTGCTGTAAATGAAAGATTAAAGGAGAGAATGATTGTGAATATTGAAATTATAAGTGCTGAAATGCGCCGTGAAGGTGAAAAAGGATACGTAGGAAATACCGTTTACCGCACAGAAGGCGAAAAGTCAGTATATGAGATTACCTTCATGAGCAAGAATGGAAAAGATTGGGACTATAGCTTGCATTTCACGGAGCAATCCGGTGATGAAGAAGAGTTACTTCGTATGGACGAGTTGCTTGAGAATGATGACGATCTGTACAATCAATTGCTCGATGCTGCCTTGGAGGCATTTCCGGCTTAACTGGCCGAGATGTTCTTGTTCTATTGTGTTGTGTCGATGACTATACTAGACGGTGTATGCCCGAAACAGGGTGTATGCCGTCTGTTTTATTGGAATTGTTGAATAGATGATCCAGAAAAGGGAAGTCTACGAGATGAATGGAACCAGAGAGACAATCCGCCTAATGGGAGGTAACCGTGAATGGCATCTGACAATCTGATTACAGAAGGGTTGACGGGACTTGAAGAAGTCGCGCCCGATATTCTCAGTCTACGTACACTATTCGTTAATGTCGTGTTCATCGGAGAGCCAGGAAGCAGGAACTGGGTCCTCGTGGACACCGGAATGGCGAGGTTCACAAATCATATTGTTCAGGTTGCAACAGAACGATTTCAAGGTCCGCCGTCTGCGATCATATTGACGCATGGTCACTTCGACCATGTAGGAACCGTTATTGAGCTTGAACAATTCTGGGGTGTGCCAGTGTATGCTCATCCGCTTGAAATTCCGTATTTAACGGGATTAAAAGATTACCCCCCAGCGGACCCTTCTGTAGGTGGAGGTTTAATGTCCAGGTTGTCATTCGCTTATCCTAATGAGGCAATCAATCTGGATGATCGGATATTCAGTTTACCCAAAGATCATTCCGTTCCAGGTCTATCAGAATGGGAGTGGGTGCACACGCCAGGTCATACGCCTGGACATGTGTCGCTGTTTCGGGAAGCAGACCGTTTGTTAATTGCGGGAGACGCGATCATTACAGTGAAGCAGGAGTCGCTGTGGAGTGTGTTGCTTCAGGACAAACAGTTGCATGGCCCGCCTTCCTATTTTACAACCGATTGGCAGGCTGCTCATCAATCTGTACAGCATATAAGGCATCTGGAGCCGAAACTTGCGATTACCGGGCATGGGCATGCCTTGAGCGGAGATATGCTGAGTGAATCCTTGAAGCGGCTTGATCTGGACTTTGAAGAGAACGCTGTGCCGGATCACGGCAAATATGTGGATTAATTGAACCATCATATGAAAGACAGCAGAGACAGCCGTAACGTATTGCAGCTGTCTTTTTCCTGTCTTTTTTGTCTTTCTATTATGAATTTGTTCTCTATCATAGATTGGTATTTTGCGCTCGGGCATGATATAGTCGAGCCGTATAATATAACCTTAGTATGCAGGAGGTACATATAACGATGACACAGCAAAATGCAGCATTTGAAGAACAATTTGGAGGGATTCCGGCCGTTTGGCTTCGTTTTAATCAGTTTGAAGCGGCAGTTATTCCAAGCGTGGGTGCCAACCTCGTTGCTTTCCGTGATACAGAAAAGGGTTTCCGTTATTTGAGAGAGCCGAATCAGGATCAGATGGATGAGTTTATGGCTGCACCTGCGGTCTATGGAATTCCGATTCTTTCTCCACCGAACCGTTATGAGGATGGACGTTTCCCGTGGAATGGTAAAGTCTATCAGTTGCCTGTGAACGAACCGGCTACAGGTAACCATTTGCATGGATTTTTGCATGATGCCGAGTGGAAAGTAGAGGGATACGGTTCTGATCAGCTGGAGAGCTATGTGTTGCTTAGCCAGGACGTGAAAGAAGGACATACATTCCATCAGTACCTGCCGTTTACATTCACGGTGACGCTTCGTTACTCATTGAGTAGCCAAGGACTTCAGCAACAATTGATCGTCCGCAACAACGGGACTGAATATATGCCGAATTTGTTTGCATTCCACACGGCGATTGCAGTACCTTTTGCACCGGACAGTCAGGCCTCGGATTACACGGCCAAAGTTACGATTGGACAACGTCGTGAATTGAATGAGCGTTCTCTGCCAACAGGACAATTTCAACCGCTTACACCTGAGGAAGAACAATTGAAAAAAGACGGGGTTAGTCCGTTTTTTGCAGCCATGGATAATCATTACACTGCGGAGCCGCAGAATGGACGTAACTATATGGAACTTACGGATCACCGTACTGGAGACAAACTGGTATACGATGTGGGTACTTCGTACAAACACTGGATGATCTGGAACAATAACATGGGTGGCGAATTCTTCTGTCCTGAACCACAGATGAACCTGGTTAATGCTCCTAATGTTGAAGGCATTCCGGCAGAAGAAATCGGATTGATCGGTTTGGAACCAGGTGAACTATTCGAACAGAGCAGCCGATTGTATCCAATTGCGTCACAAAAATAATTCACGCTCATTTTGCGCTACGCTTACAATTTTGTCGAAAAGGTGAAAACCTGCTCGTAAATCATGTATAATATGACGAGATACACAAGCTTTGTAGAGACCCAAACCATCTTTTTGGAGGAGGACAAGCAAGTGGAATACCGCATTGAGAGAGATACGTTAGGCGAAATGAAAGTACCAGCCGACAGGCTGTGGGGAGCTCAGACGCAGCGAAGCAAGGAGAATTTCCCGATTGGCAGTGAACATATGCCGATGGAAGTGATCCGTGCTCTTGCCATTTTGAAAAAAAGTGCTGCGGCCAGTAACCATAAATTAGGTAAATTATCTGCGGCTAAGTCCGATGCTATTGCTTATGCAGCAGACGAGATTATTGCAGGCCGAATTGATGACCATTTCCCATTGGTAGTGTGGCAGACTGGTAGCGGAACACAATCCAATATGAACGTGAACGAAGTGATTGCGAATCTGGGGAACCAACTGCTGGAGCAAAAGGGCAAGGAAGAGCGTCTGCATCCGAATGATGACGTGAATATGTCCCAGAGTTCCAACGATACATTCCCAACGGCTCTGCATGTCGCAGGTGTTCTGGCTGTTGAGGATCAACTCTTGCCGGCCATTGCGGTATTAAAAGCCACTTTTGCAGACAAGTCGGAGGCATTCAAAGATATTATCAAGATTGGACGTACCCACCTTCAGGATGCAACACCAATTACGCTTGGCCAAGAGATCAGTGGTTGGGAAGCCATGCTGGGCAAGAGTGAGCGTATGATCCGTGAAAGTGTACAGTATCTGAAGGAGCTTGCAATCGGCGGTACAGCTGTCGGAACGGGCATTAATGCGCATCCGGACTTTGGGGACTTCACTGCCAAGGAGATTGGCAAACATACGGGGAAAGATTTTGTATCTGCACCAAACAAATTCCACGCACTTACAAGTCATGATGAAGTTGTGTATGCGCACGGTGCCGTTAAAGCGCTTGCAGCTGATTTGATGAAAATTGCCAATGATGTCCGCTGGTTGGCCAGTGGCCCTCGCAGTGGATTGGGCGAGATCCGTATTCCGGAGAATGAGCCAGGCAGCTCCATTATGCCAGGTAAAGTCAACCCAACTCAGAGCGAGGCCATTACTATGGTGGTTACGCAGGTCATGGGTAATGATGCAGCGATTGGTTTCGCGGCAAGTCAGGGTAATTTTGAACTGAATGTATTCAAACCGGTTATCATCTATAACTTCTTGCAATCCGTGCAACTGCTGGCGGACTCCATTATTGCGTTTAATGACAAGTGTGCCGTAGGCATTGAGCCTAACCTGGATCAGATTGAACATAATCTGAACAACTCGCTTATGCTGGTTACAGCGCTTAATCCGCATATTGGTTATGAGAATGCAGCCAAAATCGCGAAGCTTGCACATAAAGAAGGTTTGTCCTTGAAACAGGCGACGTTACAAACGGGCCTGCTTACCGAAGAGCAATTTGATCAATATGTCGATCCGGCCAAAATGATCGCTCCAAAGGCCTAAAATCAGCCATAATGAGCAATATAGATCACTGAAGAGGACGACCTGCACAAGCAGGTCGTTTTTCTTATGATTACCGATGAACTTAAAGCTTGTCAGACTATACGTATACATATAAACTACATATGCACCAGTTTTAATTTAATTGAATGGGATTCGTATATATTTGGAGGTTTCCGCGTTGTCAAAAACGAGAAGATTTACGATACGCTCCAAAATTTTATTGGGCTATCTTGTGGTTGTGCTTTTGTTTGGAGCTGTTCTGCTAGTGCTTACGGCCCAAATTAATGTGTTACAGAAGGAAAATGATTTTATCTCCCATCATGATCTGGAAGTACATAATCTGACCAACGCGATTGAAAAAAATGTCTTGAACATGGAGACAGGACAGCGTGGATTCATGATTACAGGCAATGAAAGTTACTTGGAGCCTTATTCCCAAGGCCTATCCCAGTGGAGTTCCAACTATGATCAGTTGAATGCTCTCATTAGCGATAATCCTTCACAGCAGCAGAGTCTGCAAAGCATCAAAGCTCATATTACACGCTGGATTGAGATTGCTGGGGAGCCGTCGGTGGACTTGAAAAAGCAAGGGGATCAAGCGAAAGTAGTTGCATTCTTTCAATCTGATCCGGGTAAAACTGAAATTGATCTACTGCGCTCTCAACTTACAACCTTCCGTAACACAGAGATCGCTCTGACCGAGGCGAGGGTGACTGAACTTGCCAGACGCAGTTCCACACTGCTGACGATTATGTACACGCTGTGGGGTATTATTGCAGCATTATCCATTGCAGCCGCGATTGTGATATCAGGAAATATCGTCAAAACGTTGCGAGATGTTATGCAAACCATTAGTGATATCTCCAAAGGTGGAAACCTGAAGCAGCGGATTCAGGTGCGGACACATGATGAAGTGGGAGACCTGGGCCACGAAACCAACAAATTACTGGATGAAGTACAGGAACAGAATCGGGTCAAGGACCAGATCACAGGGATTGCCACACTCTTACAGAACCCGACCAATCTGGAGGGATTGTCCCGCTTGTTCCTGAACGAGATTGCCATGTTGTTTGAAGTTCCATATAGCGTCTTATATTACTGGAAAGACAATCGACTGTTGCGCGTGGCTGCATATGCTGGGGATGGAGAGAAAGAACGTTCGCTCGGTAAAGTGTCGCTTGCCCCGGGTGAGGGACTTGTAGGTCAAAGTGCTGTGGAGAAGCGAGTTCTACGCATGAATGATCTGCCCCAGAACTATATCCGAATCTCTTCGGGTCTCGGGTATACATCTGCCACATCACTTACTGTAGTCCCGGTCTTGTTCGAAGGCAGAACGATTGCGGTAATCGAGCTTGCTTCAATGAAGCCGTTGCAAGAGAATGATATGAAGCTGATGAAAGAACTGACGGAAATTTTTGGTGTTTCACTACACTCGACCGTCACTCGCATGGAATTACAGCAATTATATGATGAGTCACAAGTTCTGAATGAAGAATTACAGGCACAATCGGAGAAACTTCAGGCTCAGACCGAAGAGATGCTGTCTCAGACGGAGGAACTGCAAATGCAGACCGAAGAGCTTCATATGCTTAATGATCGCTTGGAAATACAGAAGAGTGCTGCTGAGACATCAGCCAATGAACTTGCAGTTGTGGCAGATCAGTTACGAACAAGCTCGGGGTACAAATCCGAATTCTTGGCGAACATGTCCCATGAACTGCGGACACCGCTCAACAGCATGTTGATCTTATCTGAAATCTTGTCTGAAAATAAAAATCAACACTTGAATAGTGAAGAGCAGAACTATGCTTCAGTCATTCACAAATCAGGTAAAGACCTGCTGAATCTGATCAATGATATTCTGGATCTATCCAAGGTAGAGGCCGGGCAGATGGAAGTGGATTTCGATGATGTCTATCTGGGCAGTGTTCCTGAAGTCATGAACCAGTATTTCCTGAAAACAGCGGAACAGAAAAAAATAGATTTCCGGATTCAGCTCCAAAGTCCTTTACCGGAAACCATCGTGACGGATGAGATGAGATTGCACCAGATTCTCCGAAATCTGCTCTCGAACGCATTCAAGTTCACGAGTGAGGGTGAAGTTGCCTTAACCATCTCCAAAATGAGTCTGGCTCATCCTGAATTGAAAGATCAAGAGACCGACGTGATTGCTTTCTCCGTCAGTGATACAGGGATTGGCATTGCGGAAAACAAACTTCTACAGATCTTTGATGCATTCAAACAGGCGGATGGGGCTACGGCACGTAAATATGGCGGGACAGGACTTGGCCTGTCGATCTCTCAATCACTTGCGACTTTGCTGGGTGGTTCAATCTCGGCAACAAGTCGTGAAGGACATGGCAGTGTGTTCACGCTGTTCCTGCCACTGCGAAGAGATGAACCTGAGACTATGAATGCATCGCGGTTGTTCCTGAATGAGGTGGCTACCACTACACCTGAGGTCAATAAGCTTCCTTCAATGACTTCCGAACAATCTGATGTTTTATTGACACCTCTGGAAGAATCTCTGCTCAGTGGTCGTCAAGTGCTTGTCGTTGATGATGATATACGAAATGTATATGCGCTGGCTAACGCTCTTGAGCGATACGGCATGAATGTCATTTCAGCTCAGAATGGGTACGAATGTCTAGAATTGTTGGAGCGTGGAGGAGTCAAGCCTGATATCATCATGATGGATATTATGATGCCGGAACTGGATGGTTATGAGACGACTCGCCAGATTCGTGAACGGCTTGGCATGACCCAGCTTCCGATTATTGCACTGACAGCCAAGGCCATGAAAGAGGATCGGGAGAAATGCATTGCAGCAGGAGCTTCGGACTATCTCAGCAAACCGCTGAATATCAAAGATGTGTTATCCCGTATGAAATTATGGATGAATCACGAAACCATGGAAATCTGATTGTAGTTGAACTAAAGATTATTTACACGGACACTACGATGACAGAAAAACCTTCTAATCGTTGTATGTGGACCACAGTAAATCATTAATATAAAACTTATGCCGATTACAGGAAAGTGCGCTGTAATTAGGTCATAGGTTTTATTTTTTTGCCGTGTAAGCTTTATTCAGAAAAATGATGTTATAATACTTAACAACAAATAAAAGTTAAACGACTGAATATGGATTTAATTCGAAAAATGATACGAAATTTAGTTTTGATAATCAGAATGACATAATATCGTGTTATATATATGGGAGGTAGTGTCCATGCAACTTACGGTTAAAGAGGCTTTACAGGTATACCCGTTGTCAGAGGCCAAACTGGTTGCGGGTGGAGAAGGGACTTCACGGATGATGAAATCCGTTAACGTCATGGACGCTCCTGATATCGCGGATTGGATCAAATCCGGAGAAATGTTGTTCACCACCGCTTTTATTATGAAAGACAGTGAAACGGATGCACTGCGTTTGATGCGACGTTTGAATGAACGCGGCTGTGCAGGACTCGGCATCAAACTGGGACGTTTCTGGCAGTCCATTCCCCAAGGTATTGTCGAGGAAGCTGATCGGCTTCGTTTACCGCTGCTTGAGCTCCCCTTCCAATTCACCTTCTCCGACCAGATGAATGCCTTGTTCAAGGCTGAACATGAACGTAGTAACCGATTGCTGCATGAGGTTGTGCAGAAACAGAAAAAATTAATGCAGTTTGCACTGCAACAGCAGCCACATCGGAATGTGTTTGCCGAGCTTGCCACGGTGCTGAACTATCCGCTTGCCGTCATTGGTTCGCGTGGGCATGTGCTCTATGGGAGTAAAGGCATTGCAGGGGATGCTGTAACCCAAGGCTGGCCGTGGAAATCCGTCATGCACCGAGTGAAATGGAATCAGGGAAGTTGTCATCGCGTACCCATCAAGCAGAATGATGAAGAATACGGATCGTTGCTTGTGTTTACCGATTCCGCTTTGTCGCTTCGGGCAGAGGAAGAGTTGTTCCAACAGGCTGCCGATGTACTGGCATTTTATATGGATATGACTTATCGCGAGCATATTAATCCGACTGTGCAAGATGAGATGCGTACATTGCTTTCACAGTATCTGGATAACAAAATGACCATCCAGGAATTGACCACTTTGAGTGAAAACAAAGGTGTACATTTGTTCCAGGGCACCTATCAGTGCGTATTGATTACACTTGAACCAACTCTGTTTGCCGAGGGAAAGCTGCTTAAACAGATTCATCGCGAGTTGCAATACAATCCGCTGATGCAATTCACGGCCTCACAGCATTTTCAGATCGAAGATGGCATTCTGTCCATCTACACCTGCCCAACAGGGCGAGATTATGGAGAGGAGCTGTCAAGTTTTCTCTTGAGCCGTTTCGGTGATGTTCTGGCAGCGCAAGAAGCGAAAGGAGCACCGGCTCCGCGTTTCTGGATCAGCAAAATGAAACATGAACCCAAATCGCTCCGTGAAGCATACCAGGAGTGTCTCGATACTCGACAACTGGCTCGTCGATTCGGTATGAAAGACCGTGCTTTGCAATTTGAAATGCTCGAATTTGCCTATGTGTTCCAACACGTACCGGATAACATCATGGAGAACTACTGCAATAAAGTACTTGAACCGTTACTTGCCAGGGATGGTGATCCCAATCAAGTGCTGATGAATACATTGGAGTCCTTTATCGAGAATGACGGACTGATCAATGAAGCTGCCAAACAGCTGTTTGTGCATCGTAACACGGTCACTTATCGGATGGAGAAAGTCGGCAGCTTGCTGCAAATGGACTTTAAGAAAACGAATGATCTGCTCAAATTAAAGCTGGTATTCACCTTCCGCAAGTTTGTGCGGGACAAAACAGCTTCAAGACCGCACAATGTCCAACTCTAGACCGCACATTGTGCAACATGACAATGTTACCGGGTCATACCCCCAAGAACCGCATTCCCTTGATGGAGTGCGGTTTTTTAATGTTTAAGGACCACAAAAACTGAATTTCCCGTGCACAGCAAACAAATCGCAACTCTGATGTTATGTTATATTACAAAATTGCGTAAATATTGTTGTCGCGACATTGAACGACACTTAGAATGAAGAACAATAATCCACAACAGACCGGAGGTTTTAACATGAGCGACTTAATTAAACTTGTTAACAACTGGTCTATCACACAGTTTGTGCATACGTTTGGCGGCTTATTTGAGGAATCACCATGGGTGGCTGAGCGGGCCGGGCTTTTACGACCTTTTGATTCATTTGAACAGATGATGAAAGTGATGAAAAACGTGGTTCAGGCATCGGATGACCAGGTGAAGTTACAGTTACTTCGAAATCACCCGGATCTTGGAGCGCGAATCAGCATGAGCAGCAACTCCGTTCAGGAGCAGGCTGGTGCAGGGCTTGATTCACTCTCACAAGAGCAATACAACGAACTTCAACAATTAAACAAAGCATATACAAGCCAATTGGGCTTTCCTTTCATATTGGCTGTAAAAGGCCATACCGCAAGCTCCATCCTCGAGTCCATGAGGCAACGTCATCGCCGAGGCAGGGAAGAAGAATTTGAGACTGCATTGAAGGAAGTATTCAAGATAGCGGGCATTCGTTTGGAGCAGTGGCTCGCACAGATCGGTCATGAACATGAGTTCGTGAGCAAACCAGCCGCAGTGCAGCAGCGGACGATGTATTACGGCAAAGGGGATGTGTGGATGTACCGATCCTACGCCAAACCGCTGACGGGTATTCAGTCCATTCCGGAATCTCCTTTTATGGGACGCAGCAATATTCTGTTTGGATTGAACATTAAGGTCGCTGTGCAGGGCGATGAATTCTTGCCTTCTTTTGCAGAAGGGGATAATTCGCTGGTGGTCGCAACCGATTCGATGAAAAATTTCATTCTTAAACATGCAGCGGATTACACAGGGGCGACGGTGGAAGGATTTCTTGCGCTGGTAAGTCGGCGTTTCCTGGAGACGTATCCGCAGATGAGCAAGGTTCAGATGACAGCGGACCAGATTCCGTTTGAAGATATACCGATTGGATTGGAAGGAAATTATCGACCGAGTGCGCTCGTATTTCGTTATTCGCAGAATGATCGTGCAACAGCTGCCGTGGAAGCAGAACGATCAGGAGACTCGATTGAACTCAGCAACCATTTCAGTGGTGTAGCCGATCTGAGACTGATCAAGGTCAAAGGCAGTGAATTTGCCGGATTTATGCAGGATGAATATACCACTCTTCCAGAGACATGGGATCGACCGTTATTTATTTTCCTGAATATTAATTGGCGTTATGAAGATCCGAGAGATGGCATGGATGATCAGCGTGGACGGTATGTGGCGGCGGAACAGGTCAGAGATTTGGCTGCTGCGGTATTTCATGAGTGTCGATCCGCTTCCATTCAACATCTGATCTACCAGATTGGACGAAGGTTGTTAAGCCGATTTGAGCAAATGAGTGAGGTTTCATTTGAATCCAACAATCGGACGTGGGAGACAGTGCTGGAGGAAGTGAACGAGGGAGAAGGCAAAGTCTTTACTGAGCCGAGACCACCTTATGGATTCCAGGGTTTCTCGATGACAAGGGATGATCTGGCAACAGACGGCCGTGACTCCGGGAAAGAAGGTGACGTCTGATGTCGATATCTGGTGGACGAATTACAACACATGTGCTGGATACATCCAAAGGTGTCCCAGCTGCGGGTGTTCGGATCGAACTGTATACCCTGAAGAGGAATGGAGAACAGGAAAGCAAGATAAAAGTGGCTGAGTCGTTGACCAATGCGGATGGGCGTTTGGATGCACCGCTGCTGGATGAAGGCAAGTTGGAGCCAGCCATATATGAGCTTCAATTCCATGTCGAGAGTTATTACGCACAGCATTCGTTGGAGGAGCTGGGGCAGGCATTATGGACGATTGTTCCGATTCGTTTTGCCGTATCTGATGCCTCAAGCCATTACCATATTCCATTATTAATTGCTCCAGGAGGTTACAGTACATACCGGGGAAGCTGAATATGCACACATCCGGTTCTGATTCAGGGGGAGGGTCATCCACATGACAACATTTGATACCATCATCCGGGGGGCCCGGGTGGTGCTGAGAGATCGGGTAGAACAACTGGATATTGGCATTACTGGTGAGAAAATAACGGAACTATCCACGCGGCTGACTGCTGGTGAAGCGACTTGCATCATAGAAGCTGAGGGGCTTACAGTGATGCCGGGTGTCGTGGACATTCATGTACACTTCAATGAACCTGGACTCGCCAGTTGGGAGGGATTTCGATCGGGTTCGGCAGCTCTTGCCGCAGGGGGAATCACCACCTATGTCGATATGCCACTTAACGGCGTACCACCAACCACAAGGCCGGAAGCATGGGAGATGAAAAAGAAAGCAGCTGCAGACCAATCCTATGTTGATTATGCCTTCTGGGGAGGCTTGGTTCCCGGTAACCGTGAGGAACTTGCTCCACTGGCAGGGTTGGGTGCTGCCGGATTCAAGGCATTTATGTCCGAGCCGGGAGGCGAAGGGGAAGACATCTTTGCCAGAGCTGATGACCATACACTGTTGGACGGGATGCATGCAATTGCAAAAATAAACCGTGTGCTGGCACTTCATGCAGAGGACGAAGGCATGGTTGCCGAACTCGGCGCGAAAAGCATTGCTGAGGGAAAGACGGAACCGATGGACTATGTCCAGTCCCGTCCTGTGGAAGCCGAAGTCGTCGCGGTTGCGCGGGCATTGACATACGGTGAACAGACCGGGTGTGCGCTGCATTTTGTGCATATTAGTACCCGGGAAGCCCTGGATCTAATTGCAGATGCAAAACGGCGTGGGCAGGATGTAACTTCGGAGACATGCCCTCATTATCTGACGCTGACCGATCAGGATGTTGTCCGATTGGGTGCTATAGCGAAATGCGCTCCACCTCTTCGCAGCTCTTCCGAGCAGGAGCAGTTGTGGGATGCACTGACTTCGGGATTGATTGATGTTATTGCCTCAGATCATTCTCCATGTCCGCCATCCATGAAACAATCTGATAACTTCTTTGAAATCTGGGGCGGTATATCCGGAGCGCAAAGCACACTGCTGATCATGCTGGAGGACGGACATCTACAGCGTAATATCGACCTCCCGTTGCTCGGAAGAGTGCTCTCCCTGCAACCTGCCAGAAGGCTTGGTCTGGAGAGCAAAGGAGAGATTGCCGTTGGCAAGGATGCAGATCTGGTCCTGATTGATTGGGAGAAAAACACAATCCTGAACACGGAGGATCTTCTCTATACGCATCAACAGAGCCCTTATGTGGGACGTACATTTAACTGTCGCATTGCAGAAGTATTCTGTCGTGGGCAACGGGTATATAACTCGGAATCTGGGTTATCTCCTGTGCCTATCGGGCAACACATTGCGGCTTACTCTTCTAGTCCCATCGAAGCGGGAACGGAGGAGACGTCATGAATGAGTCTGGAGTATACCGGTCATCCGGTACAAATAACGCACCTCTTCCTTTGCCAAATGTAGAACAGGTGGAGCTGCAAGCCATGCTTGACTGGCTGTCGACCTATGGTGCGGATGCACAGGGTGGCGTCACACGACTGTTGTATGACTCGGCTTGGTGTGAAGCACAAGGTGCCCTTGCTGCCAAAATGCAGGAGAAAGGGCTGTCTCCCGAGTTCGACCAATCCGGTAATCTGTATGGCACACTCAAGGGTGAGGGTGAGGGTGAGGAATCAGCGACTGGTGTTGAAGAATTACCGGTAGTGACCGGATCACATATGGATACCGTGGTGTATGGTGGCAAATATGATGGTGCTTACGGTGTGGTGGCGGGTGTTCTTGCTTTGGAGTATTTGCAGAAGCATTTTGGAGCACCAAAGCGAACACTTCAAGTGGTATCCCTATGTGAGGAAGAGGGAAGCCGATTCCCTTTTGCGTATTGGGGTTCACGCAGTATAACAGGAATGACAGCTCTGGAAGCTGTAGAGCATTTGAAGGATCAAGACGGCGTTACATTTGCACAAGCGATCCGGGATGCGGGCTTTGGACCCGATAGTGCATATAGACCTGCCGCGAAAAATTACGGTGCCTTTATTGAGCTTCACATTGAGCAAGGTCAGGTTCTGGAACGTCTCGGACATTCGATTGGAGTTGTATCCGACATTGTAGGTCAGAAGCGGTTCAGTATTACCGTAAGTGGAGAAGCGAATCACGCAGGAACGACACCGATGTCCTGGCGCAAAGACGCACTTGCAGGAGCAGCCGAGATGATTACTGCAGTAAGGAATATCGCATTGGAAGCAGGAGAACCGCTGGTAGCCACGGTTGGGCGAATCACAGCCGATCCGGGTGTTGGAAATGTGGTTGCAGCACGGGCGGTGTTTTCATTGGATATCCGCCATATCCGGCAGGAGAGTATTGATCGGTGCTGGCAGGATATGCTTCAGGCTTTTAGTCGAATCGCAGCCGAGCAGCAGCTCGGACTGGACTGGGAAGAACATCTGTCGGTAACGCCTATTCCTATGAATGCAGAGATGATCTCAGACATTCAGGATACCTGTGAGCAGGAGCAGTTGTCCTATTGGCTAATGCCAAGCGGCGCGGGACATGATTCGCAGATTTTTCAGCCGGCTTGTCCAACAGCCATGATATTTGTGCCGAGTCAGGACGGTATCAGTCATAATCCACTTGAATATACAGCTGAAGCAGACCTGATGCACGGTTTTCGGGTTCTGGTACGGCTACTCTATAAATACGGTTACGGGAGTTGAATGAAGATGTCCACCTATAAAGAGTTATCTCCGTCCTTGCGGACCATTATGACCCCGGGGCCGGTTGAAGTTGATCCACGTGTTCTTAGAGCATTATCCTTTCCGATCCTGGGGCAGTTTGACCCGGAGTTCACATCCTTAATGAACGAGACGATGGCGATGCTGCGTGAGTTATATATGACAGATAACGAGTGGTGTTATCCAGTCGATGGTACATCCCGTTCAGGCATTGAAGCTGTGTTGGTTAGTCTGATCCAGCCCGGTGACAAAGTTCTCGTTCCGATCTACGGACGATTTGGACATCTGCTGGTTGAGATCTCGGAACGCTGCGGTGCAGAGGTTGTCTTTTTTGAAACAGAATGGGGAACGGTATTTGATCCCGAAGAGGTGATCAAGGCGATTCATACCCATAAACCAAGTCTGGTTGCGATGGTTCACGGTGAGACTTCCACCGGTCAGATGCAGCCCCTTGCCGAGATTGGCAAAGCCTGTCGCGACCTTGATATCTTACTCGTCGTGGATGCTGTAGCAACCATTGGCGGGACTCCGGTGGAGACGGATGCCTGGCATCTGGATGCGGTGATGGGTGGCACGCAGAAATGCCTGTCCGTTCCTTCAGGGATGGCACCTCTCACGTACAACAGTCGTGTGGAACAGAAACTGATGAGCCGCAAAACAGTTGAACGCGGACTCCGAGATGCAACCAGTGCGCGGGCAGAAGGCCGCACCATTGCCAGCAATTATTTTGACCTGAGCCAATTGCAGGATTACTGGAGTTCAGCACGGTTGAACCACCATACGGAGGCAACCTCCATGCTCTATGGTCTTCACGAAGGCCTGCGCATACTGCTGCAAGAAGGGTTGGAGGCCAGGTTCCAGAGACATCTGGTCAATGAACGTGCGTTGGTCGCTGGAATTCAGGGAATGGGACTACAGTTGTATGGGGATATGTCCAGTAAACTTCCGGTGGTCACTTGTATCACGATTCCGGAGGGGATTGATGGTGAGTCGGTGCGCAGCATGTTGCTGAACGATTTCAGCATTGAGATTGCCAGTTCATTCGGCCCGTTGAAAGGGCAGATCTGGCGGATCGGTACAATGGGATTCAGTTGCCAACGCAAGAACGTACTTCATGTGCTAGGGGCGTTGGAAGCTGTTCTTCTCCGTCATCGTCATGTACTACCTGCCGGTGAAGCAGTGCAGGCCGCATTGGATGTGTATGCAGGGAAGGAGGGCGCTTTATGTTAAACCAGATGCCAATCTCAAGGGAGGTCATGGTCACCACTCCTCATTATCTGGCGAGTGCAGTAGGAAGCTCCATCCTCCAGCAAGGCGGGAATGCTTATGATGCGGCTATTGCGGTCAGTGCAGCACTAGGTGTGGTATATCCGCATATGACCGGACTTGGCGGGGATGCCTTCTTCCTGATTCATGACGGAGCCAGCGGTGAGATTACCGCTTATAACGGAAGTGGTCGCTCAGCAGCAGGCATTCATGCGGAGACGTTCAAAGCGATGGGCATGAGTGCGATCCCTCAGCGTGGTGTGCTTAGTGCCATCACGGTTCCGGGAATGGTGGATGCCTGGTGGGAAGTCTGGTCCCGGTACGGGAAGTTACCGTGGGAGCAACTGCTTGAACCTGCCGCGCAGTATGCGGAAAAAGGATGCCCTGTATCCCGGAATCTCCGCCTGTGGATGGAAAGGGATGAAGATTTCATTATGGGGCATACACCGCTGCGAGCGGTATTTGCGCCTTTAGGTAGACTTTTGCAGGAGGGCGAGCTGCTGATCCAACCTGATCTTGCTGCCTCCATTCGTCTGATTCAGACGGGAGGGCGAGATGCTTTTTATACAGGAGAACTTGCGGATCGTCTGACTTCGGCTATTCGTGAGGATGGGGGCATGCTTGCACCAGCAGACTTTGCAGGGCATCGGGGCGAGTGGGTGAAACCCGTTAGCACGGAGTATCGTGGCTATGAAGTTCATCAGATGCCGCCCAACTCGCAGGGATTCTCGATGCTGATGATGTTAAATATGCTGGAGCATACGGATCTGTCCTCTGTAGCACGTACCTCACCGGAATTCTATCATCTGATGGCGGAAGTGGTGAAAAAGGCGTTTCGTGATCGTGACCGTTATCTGACGGACCCGGATTTCAGGGACATTCCGCTGGATCTTCTGTTATCCAAGAGTTACGGAGACCAATTGTGGAATGAGATTCAGTCTGCTCCACCTGTGGCACAACCGTTTTTGTCTAAAACAATAGGCCAGGACACGGCGTATGCTGCGGTTGTTGATAGCGAAGGCAATGCCGTTTCCTTCATTCAAAGCCTGTATTTTGACTTCGGTGCAGCGTATGTACCAGGGGATACGGGGGTTATCATGCAGAACCGGGGATCTTTTTTCTCCTTAGATCCGAGAGATGCCAATGTACTGGAACCGAATAAACGCTCATTCCATACCCTCATGCCGGGCCTCGTTACACGAGATGGTAAACCTTATATGCTCGTGGGTACGCAGGGAGGAGAAGGCCAGCCACAAACACAATTATCGGTGCTTACCGGAGTGCTTGATTACGGGCTGAACATTCAGGAAGCGATCAGCCTGCCGCGTTGGGTGTACGGACGTACCTGGGGCGAAGAAGGTGATACGATGCGTGTGGAGAACCGATATCACGATGACGTATGTGCAACCCTTGCCCAGTGGGGACATAACGTTGAAGCGAGAGCACCGTGGGACGGAATTATGGGGCAGTCGCAAGGCATAGTCATTCGTGAGGACGGCATGATTAGCGGCGCGGCAGATCCGAGAGGTGATGGCATGGCTATTGGGTGGTAACAGCTACAAGAACACTTATAAATTCAACTAGATATTTATACGATAACAGCGATCGGAAGGTTAGTCTGTCATTGGAGTGAGAGTGTAAATATGTATGAGTTGTACTATATAGACAGACACAGATAGGGGAGATTGGCATGGGAACGATCCTGCTGAAAGGCGCACAGCTTGTGACGATGAATGCAGAAGAGGAAGTGTTCATCGGAGATCTGTTAATAGAGGATAACAAAATCAAGGAGATTGCAGCGCACATCGACGTGCAAGCTGACCAAGTCATTGATGCTAGCGGCAAAGTGTTGTTGCCAGGCTTCATCCAGACGCACATTCATCTGTGTCAGACCTTGTTCCGTGGACGTGCGGACGATCTGGAACTGATGGATTGGCTCCGTCAACGTATCTGGCCGCTGGAAGCAGCTCATGATGAGGAGTCCGTCTATTATTCTGCAATGCTCGGATTGGGCGAATTGATCTCCAGCGGAACCACGACCATTCTGGATATGGAGACGGTACATCACACGGACTCGGCGTTTCAGGCGATGGCACAGAGCGGCATCCGGGTCATCTCCGGCAAGGTGATGATGGATCATGGGGACGAGGTTCCGGAACCCTTGCGTGAGGATACAGCAACTTCGCTGCAACAGAGTGTGGATCTGCTGGAGAAATGGAACGGGTTTGGCGGAGGTCGCATTCAGTATGCTTTCTGTCCACGCTTCGTTGTATCGTGTACCGAAGAATTGCTGGTGGAGGTACGCGACCTGTCTAATAAATATCATGTCAAAGTCCACACCCATGCCTCCGAGAATCGTGGAGAGATCGAACTGGTAGAACACGAACGCGGGATGCGTAACATCGTATACCTCGATCATATCGGTCTGGCTACCCCAAGATTGGTGCTGGCCCACTGTGTATGGCTGAGTGAGGAAGAGAAGGAAATCATCCGCAAACGTGGTGTCAAAGTCACTCACTGTCCTGGATCGAATATGAAGCTTTCTTCCGGGGTAGCGGATATTCCGGATCTGCTGAATCGTCAGATCGCGGTTGGGATTGGGGCTGATGGTGCAGCGTGCAACAACAATCTGGATATGTTTCAGGAGATGCGCCTCACAGCGCTGATGCAGAAGATTCCTCATGGACCAACGGTGATGGATGCCCGGACCGTATTACGCATGGCTACCATGGGCGGTGCAGAGGTGCTTGGCTTGTCGAAGGAAATTGGCAGTCTCGAAGTGGGCAAAAAGGCAGATATGCTACTGCTGGATCTGGATGATTTCCACACGTATCCTTCCTATGAGACGGATGTCTATTCCCGCGTAGTGTATTCCGCAACACGCAGCAGTGTGGATACCGTTATTATTGATGGCAGCATTGTACTCAAGAATCGCAAGATTCAGACGATTGATCGTGGCATTGTGCTGCGTGAGTCGGATAAAAGCATTGCGAGATTGATGAAGCGCATCTGATCGAAGGAAGCTTATGCGATTCCAGAAAGGATGGAGACCGATATGGAAATGCATGATCTGTGTGCAATTGCAGCCCGTGATACGCGCTGCGTGCTCGCAACAGCGATCAAGGTAGAGGGTCATGCTTACCGTAAGCAGGGAGTCTCTATGCTGTTGACCGAGGATGGGCAAATGTATGGCAGTATCAGTCCGGGATGCCTGGAGAGTGATCTTCAGGCCCGGGTGAGCCATGTGCTGGATACAATGCAGATGGAATTTGCGGAGTACGACATGCGTCCCGAGGATGATCTGTCCTGGGGTGAGACGATTGGCTGTGGCGGACTTGTTGTTGTGCTGCTTGAACCTGTGTGTGGTGAACTCCGATCTACTTTGCAGAAAATGCATGCGTGTTTGCAATCCGGCTCTGCGATAGTGTTAACCCGAACATTTCAGGATGAGTATACAAGGGTTCGATATGACTGGAAACGGATTGAGCCAACATATACCCGGCGCGAGCCGATCCTGCGTCCTTCGCTCGTCCCTCCTCATGATCGCGTGACGAACAATAATCCAGCTTCATTGCAGGTTGATGTCCAGCACAGCAGTGGGGATATCAAGCATGAACATACGGCATCAACACAAAATTCTCCCAATATACCTCGCCTTACGCTTGTGCCTGAAGTGGCACCTGTTACGTCAAACGGATCTCATTCTTCCCATTTATCTGGTGATTCACAACATATCTCTGAGTCTGATGCTGAAATATTGACAAACGATAAGTTTTCAACGAATTCCTGGGACCTCCCGCAGCAACTTACTTCGCTGTACACACCTAAACCACGTCTGATTATCATCGGAGCCGGGAATGATGTTATTCCTGTTGCAAAACTCGCCCAATCCGCAGGATTCCGTGTTGTGGTAGCCGATTGGCGAGAGTCTTTATGCACCTCGGAACGATTCCCTGGAACCGAACTTGTACTGGGTTTCCCATGTGAGATCATGCCTCTGTTAAACGTAAACAAAGGGGATTATTTGATTTTGATGAGTCACAATTTTCCTCGCGAACGTGAACTGCTGGAGATGTTAGTGGACTGTGAGTATACGTATCTTGGCATCATGGGTTCCAAAACACGAACAGCCCGTCTGCTGGATGGCTTACCACCTTTGAAATATGTACATTCTCCCGTTGGTTTGAGCATCGGAGCAGACGGTCCCGAACAGATTGCCATCAGTATTGCAGCGGAATTGATCGCATGTAAACATAAGGTTTCTTCCTTGAGTTCTGAGGTGCAGAAGGGGAGCGTTGCACATGCGAATGACGGGCATAGTTCTGGCAGCAGGTAAGAGTTGTCGCCTTGGTCGGGATAAACTCTCGGTTGTCATGCCAGACGGGAGGTCACTGGCTGCATGGTCACTGGAAGCTGCGCTGAATTCGGATCTGGATCAAGTGGTCTGTGTAGTCAAACCGGAAGATTCATTGGCATGGCTGCCTGTAAAATGGATTGATTTAGCCGCATTTGCTTACCATGCCACAGCGCGACTACGAATTGTGGCCTGTGCTGACTATGCTTGCGGTATGGCCAATTCTCTTCATTCTGGCGTATTGTCGGCCATGGAGTACAAACCGGAGGGCATTCTCATGTTACTGGGTGATCAGCCTTTGTTAAAAACGCAGGATATTAATCGGGTGACGACAGCACTGGCTACCCACAAGCTGTGTGACTATGTCGCAGCTACCGACGGTGAGGGAGGCAAGCCGCCCGTTGCTTTTCGCTCCCATATGTTCGGACCTCTGTTGTCTCTGCATGGAGATGAGGGGGCACGCAAGATTATGCGCAGCGCTAACTATTCAGGTGTACATGTACCACTGTCTGAGACTAGTTTCTGGGATGCGGATACAGAACCGGAATTGGAACGTATTCTGAGTCATGTATATGAATCGGGGCAAGCACACTAAATAAGTAGGAGAAGACTAATGACTATGTATAATTTAATGACATGATCAGGTCAGCCAGGCAGTCTGGTTGGCCTTTTTGTCTTCTTTTCACGTATGGTGAAAGAGACTTCATGTTAGCTTTTGATAGATCATAATGCATCAAGCACAAATAGAACGCAGGTTTTATACATTTATCCAAAACGATGTAAAGGTAATTGACGTTGCTGCCGAACTCTCATATGATTTGAAGAATTATTTGGATCAGACGGTTGAATTTCCTGCCCAAGGAAGAGAGAGAAAGGGGATGCAGCGATGGTCACACCGGCATACGGTTCTGGAGCATTGCCATCGGTATGGCAGCCTGAGAACCTGCAAGAACTCCAAGCGTTAAGAAGTAGACTCAAGGAGATATGTTGTTTTACGGCAGGCGGAACATTGCTGCGAACCCAATGGGAGGGCGGCTTGGTTCCAGCGCCTGAACACATGATTAGCCTGGCTTGTATTCCTGAAATGAGTGATATATCAAATCGTGGAGATGAGATAGTCATTGGCGCAATGACCCGATTAAAGGAATGTGCTTCACAAGCGTTGCTGCATCAACTGCCGATCTTGCAAGAAGCGGTGAATGCAATTGCTGCCCCTTCCATTCGTAATGTGGCAACCATTGGCGGAAATATTGTGTCCGGAGTAGGCGATACGCTGCCTGCTTTGCTTGTATATGATGCGAAGCTGCACTGGTTGACGGACAGCGGAATTGAGATCCGCAGTGTGTCTTCCTGGCTTCAGGGTGGACGGGATGGCAGCCGTAATCCAGGGGATGTATTAATCTCGATTCATATCCCGATGAGACCGTCCTCTCTGCTTAATGTGGACAGTGGGCATAGGCCTGCTGTACGAGAAGTTTCCTTTTACCGCAAGTTGGGTCGACGGGAGACGTTCAGTGCATCGCTGGTGACGGTTGCGTTGTATGGAGAGATTGATTCGGATAACCGCTGGACCAAGATTGCGATTGCTGCGGGCGGGGGTTCAGGCATGGCGATGCGACTTCTGGAGTCGGAACAACAGCTTCTTGGTAGTGAAGCTACTGTCATGCAAGCGGCGACTCTTGCAACTGCTGTGGCTGCCGAATTTACGACTTATGGCGATACATTTGCAACAGAACATTATCGCAAACAGACCGCAGGCAATATGCTTGGCGCTGGGCTATGGGAGGCACTTCACGAATAAATGAATGGGATCAAGCAAAGGGGGAGAGGGATCATGCTGCTGAATCGGAAACAGAGCGGGAAACGCTGGCACTTGCGGCCAGATGGGGCACCCAAAGTTACAGGCCAGCTTCAATATCTGACGGATATGACGCTACCTGACATGATTCATGGCAGAGTATTGCGAAGCGAATATCCTTATGCTCGCATATTGTCTATAGATACTTCGGAAGCTGAGGCGTTGGATGGCGTCTATGTGGTTCTGACTTCCAAAGATGTACCTGGTCTGAATCGTTTTGGCATAGCGACCCCGGATCAGCCTGTGTTCTGCGAGGATATTGTACGTTATGTTGGGGATGCCATAGCAGCAGTTGCTGCGGATTCTCCGGAACGTGCGGCACTTGCGCTGGATGCGATTCGCGTAGAGTATGAGGAACTCGCTCCACTGAATAGTACAGACGCTGCCTTGGCTCCCGGAGCACCAGAGTTGCATGAGCATGGTCCAGGTAATGTGCTGCATCGCACGGAGATCAAACGTGGAGATACCGAGCAAGCTTTTGCCACTTGTGATCATATCGTGACTGAGACGTATTATACGCCTCGCCAGATGCATGCTTACATGGAGACAGAAGGTGGCCTGTTTGTCCCGGATGAAGAGGGAAGGCTGAATGTATACGCGGCAACGCAACATGGCTATAAAGACCGGATGCAGCTTGCGCGTATTATTGGCTGTCCTGAAGAAGATATTCGGGTGGTGTCTTCACCGATTGGTGGTTCATTTGGCGGAAAAGATGAACTCAACGTACAGCCCTATGGTGCATTACTGGCCTTGAGATGCGGGCGTCCTGTGAAAATGCATAATTCACGTAAAGAATCCGTGCGTGCAGGGTTGAAACGGCACCCAATGAAGATTGAAATGAAGACCGGTATGAGCCAGGAAGGTATCATCCAAGCGCATCGTGTCCGTATTACAGCAGATACGGGAGCGTATGCCACATTGGGTGCACCGGTGCTGAATTTCTGTACCGAGCATTGTCTAGGACCATACGCCATCCCTCATGTGGATGTGGAAGGTGTGTCTGTGTATACGAATAACGGGCTGTCAGGTGAGTTTCGCGGATTTGGCGGGAACCAGGCGATTTTTGCCATGGAAGGCCAGATGGATCGGCTTGCGGATATCATGAACATGGACCCTTGGGAGTTCCGCAGACGTAATATGAGGGAAAAGAATGATCCCGGCCCGCTGAATCAACGCATTCTGGTCACGGATGGACTGTCCCAAGTATGGGAGGCATTGGATCGCTCCGAACTGTGGCAAAAACATCAGCAACCCCCGGCAGATCCTTCTCTGCCGCCATGGATCAAGCGTGGAGTCGGAGCAGCCATCGCCATGCACGGTGCAGGGCTGGGATACGGGATTCCGGACCCTGCGGGAGGCCGTCTGTCCCTGAATAACGAAGGAAAGATTGAGGTGGCGTTCAGCTACGAGGAATTCGGTCAAGGGCTCATTGCAACGCTGGAAATTATGTTATGTGATCTATTCCTATGCAGTACATCGGATCTCAGTATCATCATTGGAGATACGGATCGTGTGCCACACAGCGGATCAAGTACAGCTTCACGTTCAACAACGATGGCATGGATGGCTCTTCAACGACTGCAGACTCCATTTCGTTCCCGTGTTCTCGCTGTCGCGTCTGAAATGTCCGGCGTTCCGGCAGATGAACTGGTGACAGGGCCTGGTGGTATATGGCGTAAAGGCCAGCTTCCTGCCGAAAGTTCAGAAGCGGAAACACCAGAAAAGGCTGAAAGAATTGAAGTGGCTGAGATCGTTGCTGAAGGGACTGGAAGTACTCAAATTGCTGAAAGTTATTTAGGTGCATCTCAATACTTGGCGAAAGAGGAAGCCCCTTCAGGCTTAGTTATCTCGTATGCTGAACTCGCGATGCAGAGTGAAGCCGATGAATGGATTTTCGATACAAAGTTTGATTACCCAACTACGCCAGACAATGTGGTAGGCGGGCATTATTTGTATACGTATGCGGCGGTTGCGGCAGAGGTGGAAGTAAATACTTTGACCGGAGAAACCAAGCTTCTTGATACACGCCATGTTGTTGCGGCAGGCCCGGTGATCAACCCTATGGGCTTTATCGGACAGATTGAAGGCGGCAGTGTCATGGCACTTGGATTCACGTTGACCGAGGATGCGGTCATGCAGGACAGCCGTTATGTAACCACTAATCTCGATACGTATCTGATCCCAACCATTCAGGATATTCATACCAATCTGGAGGTTGAAGCTATTGAAGACTTGCCCGAAGGTGATTCATTCGGCCCTAGGGGGATCGGTGAGATTGGCTCCGTAGCGCTTGCGCCGGCCATTACAGCCGCAATTCACCAGGCGACAGGTGTATGGGTTAACCGTCTTCCTGTACCGAGGGAACAACTGGTCAGACCTTTAAATGTACCTTTGCAGGAAGGAGTGAGCCCATCATGAGTAAACCACTTGAGAATCACTGGACAGCCGTTGTGAATGGTGAAGAGAAACATCTGGAGATCGCGCAAACGACCCGACTTGTCGATGTGCTTCGGACTCATTTGCAACTAACGGGTACCAAAGTATCCTGCGAAGTTGGTCGCTGCGGCGCATGTATGGTTCTGATGGATGGAGAGCCCGTAAACTCCTGTCTTGTCATGGCTTATCAATGTGCAGGCAGTAACATTACGACCATTGAAGGCCTGCACGGCGAGGAGAAAGGCACTCTGCATCCGATCCAACAAGCTTTTGTGGAGGAAGGTGGCTTCCAGTGCGGCTACTGTACTCCGGGCATGGTGATCTCAACCAAGGCATTACTGGATGCACATCCTGAGCCTTCTCAAGAACAGATTGAATCGGGATTGTGCGGGAATCTGTGTCGTTGTACCGGCTACGGTGGCATTATTCGGGCGGTACGCAAGGCAGGGAACGTTGTGCGGTAAAGGAAACATCAGCCGAGGAAACCGTTTGTTGAACCGGGACGCAGGACGTGGACATAAAAACAAGGAGAATTGAAGAATCATTCATTGAAAAAGCATCCGATCCAGGAATGCTTTTTTTTGTTTTTGTAGATTTTCTGCCAAGTACATTCATCTAACAGGAGATGAAGTTTAGGCCTGAAACTGGTTAGATAATGAACCGTTTTCGAATTGTCTTCAATATTGGTGGAACGATGGAAAAATGGCGTTCAAAGTACTGGTACAAAAGAATTTCAAACATTCTCATTCACCATATATTTACAAAAATTGATGCGCATGCTATGTTTAAAATGAAAGCGCCATCATGAATGGGTTCATTGACATTTCATTATCATATTTCACTTGGGAAGGAAGATGGAATTGATGAAAAATTTGCTCAAAAAGGCAACCGCAATGATGCTGGCATTGGCCCTACTGATTGGATTAATGACAGCGCCCGTTCATGCAGACACACCATTGTTCACCATCGAAAGCGAAGATGCGCAGCTCACCCCGGATCTTCAAGTGGTTACTTCAATCTATGGGCAACCCAAGCCCGGATTCTCAGGGGCCGGATTTGTCTGGATGCAGAACTCTGGCACATTAACCTTCACAGTTACTGTCCCGGAAACCGGCATGTACGCAATCTCCACACGATATATGCAGGAGCTCAGTGCAGATGGCAGGTCACAAAATTTAATCGTCAATGGTGTTACGAAAGGGGCGTACATGCTGCCTTACACGACAACATGGTCAGACTTCGATTTTGGCTTTCACAAGTTGAATCAGGGTGCCAACACGATTGAGCTGAAGGCTGGCTGGGGCTTCGCGTATTTTGATACTTTTACAGTGGATCATGCTGATCTGGATCCCCTGAATGTGCAGCCAGTTCTCACTGATCCTGAAGCTACACCGGAAACTCAAATTTTGATGAATTATTTAACGGAGGTATACGGAAACAACATTATTTCTGGTCAACAAGAGATCTATGGAGGAGGGAATGACGGAGATACAGAGCTTGAATTCGAATGGATTCATGATCTGACTGGAAAGTATCCGGCAATCCGAGGCTTTGATCTGATGAACTATAATCCGTTGTATGGTTGGGAGGACGGTACAACCGATCGCATGATTGATTGGGTGAATAACCGTGAAGGTATTGCAACAGCTTCCTGGCATATCAATGTGCCTCGTAATTTCAATACGTATGAGCTCGGGGACTTTGTGGATTGGAAAGAGGCTACCTACAAGCCAACAGAAACGAATTTTAATACAGCCAATGCGGTAATTCCCGGTACGAAAGAGTATCAATACGTGATGATGACCATTGAGGATCTGGCAGAACAACTGTTAATTTTGCAGGACAACAACGTGCCGGTTCTGTTCCGTCCATATCATGAAGCAGAAGGCAACGGCGGACTGAACGGGGAAGGTGCATGGTTCTGGTGGGCTTCGGCAGGCGCAGAAGTGTACAAAGAGCTATGGGATCTGCTTTATACCGAATTGACCGAGACGTATGGCTTGCATAATCTGATCTGGACATACAACAGCTACGTATACAGCACTTCTCCTGCCTGGTATCCGGGTGATGATCAGGTAGATCTGGTGGGATATGATAAATACAATACGATCTACAACCGTTATGACGGTTTGTCTGGCGTACCGAATGAGGATGCGATTACCTCGATTTTCTATAAGCTTGTTGAGTTGACAGGTGGTACGAAAATGGTAGCCATGACGGAGAACGACACGATTCCAAGCGTGAAAAATCTGACCGAGGAGAAATCAGGATGGCTGTACTTCTGCCCTTGGTATGGCGAGCATCTGATGAGTTCAGCTTTTAATTACCCGGCAACATTGAAAACGCTTTATCAAAGTGATTATGTCATTACGTTGGATGAGCTGCCAAATCTAAAGGTTAACAATCCCAACCCCAGTGCATCCATCACACCTGGAAACGTTGAATTTGACAAATACACACCCAATCAAAGCGACAAAACCGTAACCGTGAATGCAAACGGCAATATGCTAATTGCTCTCCGGGCAGGCAACAATGCATTGACCGCAACGACAGACTATACCTTGAACGGAAGCACATTGCTGTTGAAAAAAGCTTATCTGGCAACCCTGCCAGTTGGTGAGCATTCGATTGTTCTGGATTTTAATCAAGGTCAGGACCCTGTGTTAAAAATCAAAATTGTGGATTCAACACCGAGTACCAATGCTGTGATTTCTCCTGTGAATGCAACATTTGATAAAGCAACGAATCCCGCACAGGATATTTCCGTATCTCTCACCTTAAACGGCCGTCAGCTTACAAGCATCACAAAGGAGAATGTTACACTTGTAGCGGGTCAGAATTATACAGCATCCAGCTCTGCTGTTGTTCTGAACAAATCCTATCTTGCCACGCTTCCGCTGGGCCAGAACGTATTGACCTTTCACTTCAATGGAGGAAATGACGCTGTGCTAACGGTGAACGTCGTAGACAGCACGGTTATTGTGCCAGCAGGGGATTTGACGATTCAAGCATTTAACGGCAACACAAGTGCATCCACCAACGGCGTCTCACCCAAGTTCAAATTGGTCAACTCAGGTAATTCGGCTATTCCGTTAAGTGATGTAAAACTCCGGTATTACTATACAATTGACGGGGAAGATGCTCAGAGTTTCTGGTCCGACTGGGCCAGTATGGGCAGTGCGAATGTAACGAGTCAATTTGTTAAACTGGCGACTCCAGTTGCCGGAGCGGATCATTATCTTGAAGTGGGCTTTACAAGTGCGGCGGGATCACTGAATGCGGGCCAGAGCGCAGAGGTTCAAGCACGCTTTTCCAAAAACAATTGGTCGAATTACACACAGACTAACGATTACTCGTTCAAGGCATCCGGTAGTCAGTTCGCAAACCACGATAAGGTTACCGGGTATGTGAACGGTCAGCTGGTATGGGGAATTGAGCCCTAAGGAATAATGAACTGTTGATGGGCTGGATCAGGGGTTAAACCTCTGATCCAGCCTTTTTATGGTGTAGAAGGTGTACACCGATTATACGGAATGTTCTTTTTCACTTCTAGTATGTGACGATGTGTCCATGTCTGTTAATATGCGATCTATTATCCTTTTCGTATGGCCCATGATTAACTGAAGAAGCACACCTGCACAACATACGGTTATCAACGTTCCAAGCCCGATCGGTCCACTGAGCAGAAACGCCAGAATTAAAAATACAAGGTAAATGAATGTTCTCGATACAAATAAGGGAGTTCGAGTGATTTCATGCAAGATTAATGTTAAGCGGTCAATCGGAATGGGTGCAAAATTGGTCTGTAAATAAATTGCCGTGCCGATACTTATGATCACTAAACCAATGACAAAAGTCATTAATTTGCTGTACCAAACTTCGGGTGTGATCAAGGAATCAGATACATAAAGCCAGATATCAATCCCCACACCAGTAATGAATGCGGTGATGAGCCCCAGAAACTCGGGTTTTTGCTGCTTCAAAAGCGAATTACATCCAATTAATAGGAAAGCAATGATGACCTCCCAGCTACCTACACTAAGCCCTACATGATGTGACAGCCCTACCAGAAGTGCATCAAACGGAGAGGTACCCAGTTCAGATTGGATGGTAAGGGAAATGCCAAGTGTTAAGATTAGAATACCTGCGACAAAAAGTACATATTTCAATTCATTCGACCTCTTTTTTAGAAATTATGTTGCAAATACAACAAAATTGAGCTAAATTCAATGTAACCCTTTTTTAGTACATTTGCAACAAACGATTAACTTGTTAAAGGAATGTGAATATAGATGACGATTCGTATAGAGATATGTACCATTGAACATGTATGTGAACTGCAGGAGATTAGTTATGAGACGTTTAATGAAACGTTTAAAGCGCAAAATTCACCCGAAAATATGAAAGCTTATCTGGAAAAGGCGTTTAATCGGGAGCAATTGGAAACGGAACTGTCCGTTGCGGGTTCACAATTTCTTTTTATTTATGTCAACCATAAAGTGGCAGGGTACATGAAGGTAAATATCAATGATGCTCAGTCTGAGAAGATGGGCGTGGAATCCCTTGAGATCGAGCGGGTGTACATCAAGAAAGAGTTCCAAAAACATGGCCTTGGTAAAGTGCTACTCCATAAAGCCATAGAGATGGCAACAGAACATCACAAAACGAATATTTGGTTAGGCGTGTGGGAGAAAAATGAAAATGCCATCGCATTTTATGAAAAGATGGGGTTTGTACAGACAGGTGCCCATGCTTTTTACATGGGAGATGAGGAACAGATTGATTTTATAATGACCAAAACGCTACTGTAACTGGATCATTGAGGGAAAAGCTTGGGAGAAACATGCTATTAAGCAGAATTCTTTCGGGCTTTTTTATGTTTTATCAGAACCGTTGAGCCATAAAATGAAGAAATTGATGAAGAATAATACATAATAAATATTATGTAAACTTATTATTTTCGATGCCCCTCATAAGCTGCATCTATGGCTTTAGCAAAAGTTAAAGTCCTGATTAATACATAATTGACTGTATAAATTAGCTCAATAACCGTCAAGGGAGCAGGCTGATCTCAAGGATTATCATTGCAGTTTATTAGTTTATTTCTGCGTTTGGGCCGCCAGTCGAAAATCGTTTTCGTTTGTAGGCTATTAGATAGCGTTACGTTCTTAATAATCAGTATATAAGTTGTATATACCTCATGTTAAAAGAACTTTTTGCACATGAAACGGACGTGTTAATCCACGATGTTGAATTATTTAGTTTTAGAGCAGAAAATGGAAAATAAAATTAATATTTCAAGTAATAAATCAGGAGGATTGGACTCTTAAAACCAGCCGAAAAAAAAGTGAAATTGATCAAAATATTAATTGGATAAATAAGGTATAAATCGTTCGAAAGGCGCTACTACGCCTTTTATAGATCAATTTCATATGGATTTGCGATGGATTTAGTACCGCTTTCACGTTATGCTTTTGGAAATTGGAAAGGAAGTGGGAAAAATGGAACGCGAACTGGCGTTGGAAATTGTCAGAGTAACAGAATTGGCTGCGTTAGCTTCAGCACCCTGGATGGGACGAGGCGACAAGAACAGTGCAGATGAAGCGGCTACTTTGGCCATGCGCGCCATGTTCGATTCCGTGTCCATTCGCGGCACGGTGGTAATCGGTGAAGGAGAAATGGATGAAGCACCCATGTTGTACATCGGCGAGGAAGTGGGCAACGCTGAGGGGCCTGAGGTTGACGTGGCTGTAGACCCGCTCGAAGGTACAGAAATCGTAGCCAAAGGACTAAACAACGCTCTATCGGTTATTGCAGTGGCGGGAAAAGGTAACCTGCTCCACGCACCGGACATGTATATGGAGAAACTGGCGGTAGGGCCTGCACTTGTAGGCAAAGTTAGCATTGAAGACCCGGTTGAAGTCACACTGGAGAAAGCCGCTGCCGCATTGAACAAAAACATCTCGGATCTCACTGTGATGATTCTGGATCGTGTACGACATGAGAGTACAATTAAGACCCTGCGCAAGGTTGGCGTGCGGATCAAGTTCCTCAGTGACGGTGATGTTGCGGGTGCGATGGCACCGGCCTTCCCCGAGGCGGGTATTGATCTCTATGTCGGATCTGGAGGAGCGCCAGAAGGTGTGCTGGCTGCCGCAGCGCTATCTTGCCTTGGGGGTGAGATTCAAGGGCGCCTGATGCCTGCCAACGCGGACGAATTCCAGCGCTGCCTGCAGATGGGGATTGATAATCCTTACAAAGTGTTAACGATGCAGGATATGATCGGTACGGAGGACGTCATTTTTGCCGCAACAGGTGTGACACCAGGTGAGATCTTGGGAGGGGTACGGTATCTTGCGGATGATCGTGCCGAGACGGATTCGATTGTTATGCGTGCCAAAACCAAAACAATTCGGTTTATTCGTTCCCAACACTTCCTTCCTAACAAAGAAGTTCTGCACAAAGTAAGACAGCTCCAATCCACGCCAGAACCCTCGGATCGCATTCCGAGTCATGTGAAAACAATGGAACAGGCTGAATTTAGTCAATCCTCCGTTGATCTTGGCGTTACAACGACGTTATGAGCTGCACTCCCCATAATTGAACAAATAGGATCAACTGAAATCGTTTTATTGAGTTTGATAAGTAACTTGAACCCCTAAGATTACAGGTGCTTGAATCATTGAAAGTACCATCTCTGGTAAGATAATAATGAGGGCTTGGATTAATCCAAACCCTCATTATTTTTTTGTGTTAAAAGCATTGACAACGGTTACACGGCATGAGAAAATGTACGCGCGTACATAAATATTGATTTTTAATTATTACATCTTTAATAGGTGAGCTAGAAAGGGGTGAAGTTCATGGCATCTCGTAAAGAAGTGGCTGATCTTGCGGGTGTTTCCGAGGCGACGGTCTCCCGGGTGCTTAATGGGGTAGGTCCTATTAAAGAAGAGACACGCCGCAAGGTTCTTGAAGCTTCCGAACAGTTAGGCTATGTGCCCAGCGCTCTTGCTCGCAGTTTTGCCAGAAGTAAAAGCGGGAACCTTGGCGTGGTATTACCTTATGTTCCGAAGGCGCATTTGTTCTCGGCGTATTTTTTCTCGGAAATGCTGAGTGGGATTGGAAGTAAAGCCAGAGACAATGGCATGGACCTGTTGGTTATGTTCCGGACACCCGGTGAAGTGATGAATTATACGGATCTGTTCCGGCGGCAGAAAGTGGACGCCTGCATTATCCTTGGTGCCCGAGATGATCATGAAGAACTGGCGGCCATGCAGCAGCTTCACCAGGAAGGACACCCGTTCTGTGTCATGAATCAGCATTTTGAGGGCCAATCGTTCACGGAAGTGGATGCGGATCATGTGGAAGGAAGCAGGCTTGCCATACGTCATCTTACGGATCAGGGATATCGCAAAATCGCTTTTCTCAATGGTCCGGACAGCTATTCCAACAGCCAGGAGCGAATGGAAGGTGTCCGTCTTGGCCTGCTAGAAGCAGGTATGGAGCTGGACCCGAGTCTATTGCTTGAGGGGAATTATAGTAGACGAAGTGGCATTGAGGCGGCAGCGATTGTAGCAGATCGGCTACATGAGATTGATGCTGTATTTGCGGCCAATGACCGGATGGCTATTGGGGTCATGCATGGTTTGCGTGAGCGGGGAATCCGGGTGGAGGATTTTCCGGGATTTGTGGGTTATGACGACTCCGATGCCGCCGAGATGGCGGTTCCGCCGCTGAGCAGCGTCAGGGTTCCATTTTTTGAAATGGGTGAACTTGCAGCATCGAAGCTTATGCATGGGTCTGTGGGTGACACACATAAAGCGAATAACTCTGTTGTAGCGGTAACCGAATCAGCGAGAGCGTTGTTGCCTACCGAACTGATCATCCGTGCTTCTTCTATCCGTCAATAGTTTATTGGTACACATATTGAAAGACTTTTTATTATTCCAAAGGAGGAAATGACCATGTCAAATCGTCTTCGTGTCGGAATGGTTGGATACAAGTTTATGGGGAAGGCCCACAGTAATGCCTATCGCAGTCTGCCGATGTTTTTCCCGTCTGCCCCGCTGCAGCCTGAGATGTCTGTGATCTGTGGACGTAACGAGCAGGGAGTGCAGGAGGCTGCAAGTCAGTTCGGCTGGTCCGAAAGTGTAACGGATTGGCGCGAACTGGTGAAGCGGGATGATATCGATCTGATTGATATTAACGCGCCAAGTGATGCCCACAAGGAAATTGCGCTGGAAGCCGCCCGTCAGGGCAAACATCTGTTTTGTGAGAAACCACTGGCCCTGTCGCTTGCGGATTCGCGTGAGATGCTTCAGGCAGCAGAGGATGCTGGAGTAGCCCATATGGTCGGGTTCAATTATCGTTTCTCACCAGCGGTGCAGTTGGCCAAAGATCTGGTGGAGAGTGGACGATTGGGTAAAATCTATCATTTCCGTGCTTTTTTCCTGCAGGACTGGATCATGGACCCTTCGTTCCCGCTGGTATGGCGTTTGCAAAAAGAAGTGGCTGGCTCTGGTTCCCATGGGGATCTGGGCGCACACTTAATCGATCTGGCTCGTTTCCTCGTTGGTGAATTCCAGGAAGTCATCGGCATGAGCGAAACCTTCATCAAAGAACGACCACTTGCAGCCGAGATGACCGGACTGAGTGCAAAGGGCAGTTCGAATGCGGATGCACCCAAAGGAGAAGTGACCGTCGACGACGCTACGCTGTTCCTGGCACGATTCGCAGGAGGTGCGCTGGGCAGCTTCGAGGCTACACGTTTTGCAGCGGGGCATCGGAGTACAAACTCGTTTGAGATTAACGGCAGTCTCGGCAGTGTACGATTTGATTTTGAACGGATGAATGAACTGGAAGTGTATTTTACAAAGGATGAAGAGGACGTACAGGGATTCCGCCGTGTACTGGCAACCGATCCGGCACATAAATATGCTGAAGCTTGGTGGCCTGCCGGACATACGATTGGATTCGAGCACACGTTCACCCATGAAATGCTGGAGCTGGTGACAGCGATCTCTGAAGGACGACAACCATCACCGAGTTTCCACGATGGGGTCGCTTGTCAGGCTGTACTGGAAGCGGTAGAACGTTCGGTAACAGAACGGCGCTGGGTGACGCTTGAAGAGATGTGAGCAAGCAAGACAGTGACGTCAGAAATAAGGTTGAACACAACTAAACTAGGCGAAAGCGAGTGAATAAACGATGAGTAAAGCACTGATTGTATGGGGCGGCTGGGATGGACATGAACCGGAGCAGGTAGCAGCGATTTTTGAACGTATTTTGAAGGAAGAGCAGTTCGAGGTTGAAGTCTCAAATACGTTGGAGTCTTATGCGGATGCAGAGAAGCTGATGGGTCTGGATCTGATCGTGCCGTTGTGGACAATGGGACAGATTGAGCAAGAACTCGTCAATAACGTATCAGCGGCTGTTCAGAGCGGTGTGGGCTTGGCTGGTCTTCATGGCGGGATGTGTGATGCCTTCCGAAATAACGTAGACTGGCAGTTTATGACGGGTGGACAATGGGTTGCTCATCCAGGCAATGATGGTGTGGAGTACATGGTAAACATGAAGCGTGGCTCTAGCCCGTTATTGGATCATATTGAAGATTTTCAGGTAAAAAGTGAACAGTACTACCTGCACGTAGACCCGGCAGTGGAAGTGTTGGCAACAACTCGTTTCCCAGTGGTGACTGGTCCGCATGCGGCGAATGGCCCCGTAGATATGCCTGTTGTCTGGACGAAAAGATGGGGCGCAGGACGGGTATTCTACAACTCACTGGGACACCATGCAGACATTGTAGACATGAAACCCGTGACTGAAATGATGCGCAGTGGATTCAAATGGACAGCAGCAGGCAAAGAACTTGCCAAGAGTCGAGTAAGTTCAGCAACCGAAGTGTACACAGGTATGGCGGACAACCAGAACTAATGAGATTGTAGTTTGATTGCAAACGTAACTTCAGTGTTAACCATTCATCCTCAATGGATAAACCATTTCTGATCCACGGCGAAGGGAGCCACAGGCATGAAAACAATGAAAGTAGGCATTATTGGCTGCGGTAAAATCAGCGGTATTTATATGGAAAACTGTCACCGGTTCGAGGTGCTGGAACTTGTTGCTGTTGCGGATCTTGATCGGAAACGTGCCGAAGAGCAGGCTGCTGCCTATAACGTGCCTAACGTATACAGCGTCGACGAAATCTTGGCTGATCCCGAGATTGAGCTGATCATCAACCTGACCATTCCTTCCGTTCATGCGGATGTATGCTTGCGGGCACTTGAATCTGGTAAACATGTTTATGTAGAAAAACCACTCGCTGTTACCCGTGAAGAAGGGCAGGCCGTGCTCGAAACAGCAAAGCGTAAAGGATTACTTGTGGGTTGTGCACCAGAAACGTTCTTCGGTTCGGGTATCCAGACTTCACTTCAATTGGTGGAGGAAGGGGTCATCGGCAAACCGGTGGCGGCGACCGCATTTATGATGAGCCGTGGTCATGAGCACTGGCATCCCGATCCGGAGTTTTATTACGCCTCTGGTGGTGGACCAATGTTTGACATGGGTCCGTACTATCTCACGGCATTGGTTCAACTGATGGGCCCGATCAAGTCGATTGCGGGTATGACAGGTAAAGCGATGGAAGAGCGCACGATTACGAGTGAGAAAAAGAGAGGCCAGACGGTTCCCGTCGAAATTCCAACTCACGTTACCGGTCTGTTACAGTTTGAACAGGGGGCTATTGGCACACTGATTACGAGTTTTGACGTATTTGGCGGAAGTACATTGCCACCGATTGAGATATATGGCACGCACGGTACATTACAGGTGCCTGACCCCAATACCTTTGGCGGTCCCGTTCGTTACCGTTTGTTAGGTGAGCATGAATGGACGGAAGTTCCGCTTCTCCCAGGGTATCAGGAAAATACACGCGGGATTGGTGTGGCAGATATGGCCTATGCAGCTAATAGCGGACGTGCACACCGGGCAAGTGGGGAACTGGCATACCATGTTCTTGAGGCCATGTGGGCATTCCATGATTCATCAGATGAACAGACATTCTACCAGATGAAAAGTTCATGTCAGCGCCCGGCTGCGTTGCCGGTGGACCTGCCATTGTATACATTGGATAAATAAGATAGCCATCATGGCTTATGTCATGATAAATAGCCCCTTTTCCTTTGAACAAGGAAAGGGGCTATTTTTTATTAAATCAAAAAAATTGGGATAAACAGCGATTGGAAGGTTGTTCTGTCATCGGAATGACCAGTGTAAATATTCTTTAGTTCAACTTATATAACCAATTAAGGCTCAAATCCCGCCTGACTGATCCAGATTTCATCCTCGGCAAAATAGTCTTTCATCCGCTGAACCACAGTCTGATACGCATCTGGATGATACCAATGTTCCATCCCTACTTGCTGATAGAGCGACTCCATACCGAGTCGACGGGTGCGCTTGCCCTCGCTACCATCACCCATGAAATAATCGTCAATGCATACACGCTGAACCAGAGGTCTCAAGATGGCTGCAAACTGTTCACTGCTGGGTAATACGGGAGCAATCGCAACCTGCGTGGGTATTCCGGCATCCCGCAACTGTTCCAATGCATGTAATCGGCCTGCAATCGGGGGAGCGGAAGGACTGAAATGCTTGCGCATATCGTCCAGATCCGTCTCCACCGTCATGCTGACCCGAACCCGGTCACCTAACTTCTGTAGCAGATCTATATCTCGGGTAACGAGTGGGCTGCGGGTTTGGACTAATACAAAATCGGGCGGATGCTGCACCATCGTTTCAAGCAATGAACGCGTGATACACTCCTTGTATTCGGCGGGTTGATACGGGTCTGTACTGGATGACATGAACAGAGTGACTTTCCCTTTCATTAAGGCACGCTGCAATTCTTTGGCGAATATTCGAGAAGCCTCCTGTTTCACATCCACCCAACTCCCCCAATCCTCTTTGCGAAATAAGGAGACAGGCATCTGTCTGACATAACAATAGGAACAACCAAAGGCGCAGCCTGTGTAAGGATTCAGTGTATGTGTATATCCATGAAGGAACCCTGTCCCCTTGTTGAGTAACGTTTTGGGTACTTTGTAAGTAAGATTCGTCTTCATAAGTTCTCATGCCTTTCGCGGTAGTGTGCAGGTGTGAGACCTGTGTGTTTGCGAAATACAGTAATGAAATAAGCTGAGTTAGGTATACCGACATGGCGGCCAATCTCGGTGACGGTGTGTCTGGTATGTTCAAGCAGCTTCCGGGCTTCGGTGATTCGTTTTTCCTGTATATATTGAACCGGTGTGCGGCCTGTAATTCGCTTGAACACACGATGCAGATGATATGGACTGCCATGACTTACAGTGGCAAGGACATCCAAGGTTAGAGGTTCGGCGTAATGATGTTCGATGTAATCCGTGATTCCGTATATCCACTCCTGATCAGGTACCCGCTCGCCTGTTGGTTTACAACGTTTGCAGGGTCTGAACTTTCGCGCCAATGCTTCTTCAACATGTTGAAATATCAGCACATTTTCAGCTTTGGGTGCTCTGGACTTACAGGAAGGTCGGCAAAAGATCCCCGTTGTCTGCACACCGTAAAAGAACGTTCCATCATAAGAATTATCGTTGTGGATGATGGCATGCCAGTATTTTTCATCTATAGATTCGGGCAGTATGCGATCTTGATCTGGACTTTCCACGGTAATCACCTCATCTCTAATTATACCCCTGATTCCAAGGGATTGACGAAGTTTCAACTTAAAAAGCAAGATATCAATATCTGGGATAAAGTACCTTCCTTCAATCTGAACGAAATATGAGCTACAATATACAGGATGGTATAAAGGTTATATAGGTTCAACTAAACTTTTTACACGAGAACGGAGAGGACAGAAATAACGTGAAGAAGCGAAGCGTTCGCCTTTATCCCCGGATTTTCCCTTTGAAGAAGGGAATTAAAAAAAAAATCTGGGGATAACAGCGATCGGAAGGTTATTCTGTCATCGGAGTAGTAAGTGTAAATATTCTTTAGTTGAACTCATATAGAACTCAAATGAAATTTATAGATGAAAGAGGTAGGTAAGCATGGTTCGTTTTGGCGTAGTGGGTACCAACTGGATTACAGAAAGGCTTCTTGAAGCCGCAGCACAGGTTGAAGGTTTTAAATTAACCGCCGTGTATTCAAGAACTGAAGATAAGGCTAATGCATTCGCAGATAAATATGATGTTGAACACCGCTTCACCGATCTGGAAGAGTTGGCGGCAAGTGATGTGATTGATGCAGTCTACATTGCAACACCGAATACGGTTCATGCAGAGCAGGCTGAGCTTTTTCTGAGAAACGGTAAACACGTATTGTGCGAGAAACCTCTGGCTGCAAATAGCGCCGAAGTTCGGAGTATTATCGATACAGCACGAGAACATCAGGTTCTGCTCATGGAAGCGATGAAATCTACTCTTGTTCCCCAGTTCAAAATGGTGCAGTCTAACCTGCATAAAATCGGTCCTGTCCGCAAATACGTAGCAGGATACTCTCAGTATTCTTCGCGTTACGACAAGTACAAAGAAGGCATCGTCCTGAACGCGTTCAAACCTGAACTCGCTAATGGGGCGTTAATGGATCTCGGTGTGTATTGTCTCTATCCATTGATTACATTGTTCGGTGCACCTAACCGGGTTCAGTCCCAAGCGATGATGCTGGAATCCGGCGTGGATGGACAAGGCAGTGTGCTGCTGGACTATGATGGGATGGATGCGGTCGTTACATACTCCAAAATCTCCAACTCTCATCTACCAAGCGAAATTATGGGGGAACTGGGCAGCATCATCATTGACAAGATTGGTTCACCGGAACATGCAGAGATACGATACAATGACGGTACGGTGGAGCAGCTCACAGTCGAACAAAACCATCCGGCGATGTATTATGAAGTGGAGGAGTTCGTGAATCTGGTTCAGGAAGGCAAAAAGGAATCTGATATGAACACGTATGAACGCTCTTATGTTACGATGCAGGTCATGGATCAGATTCGGCAGCAGATTGGGCTTGTGTTCCCTAACGATTGATTCAAGCGCAGGAAAGGAAGCTGAGACGAGATGAGTAGAGATGAGCAGAGCAACAGTAGAGAGCGTCAGAAGAACAGCCGAGAAGATCAGGAGTTCAATGATTCTGGTGGTTTGAAACTGAAACAAATTGTTTTCATAGGAAGAACCTTCGAGGAATATATGAAGATGTTCAACCTGACTGTGGAGGATCTTACAGGCAAGTCCATTCTGGATTGTCCAGGTGGAGCGTGTTCGTTCAGTAGCCAGGCGCGCAAGTTGGGTGCTAATCCCGTGGCCGTGGATATGGCCTACAAATACGAGATCGAGGAGCTTGAAGTAAAGGGATTTCAGGACATTGAGCATACGATGAAACAGATGGAACCGGTGCAAGGCATATATGTGTGGGATCAATTTGGATCAATCCAGGGGTTAAAGGAAGAGCGAACTCGTGCCATTACAGATTGCGTCGCAGATATGAGAATGTTTCCTGACCGTTATGTGGCGTCTGTGCTCCCGGATCTACCCTTTGCGGATGAACAATTCGATCTGACGTTATCCGCCCATTTCCTGTTTACGTATGCGGATCGATTGGATGTTGATTTTCATCTTGCAACCGTGATGGAACTACTGCGTGTGAGCAAACGAGAAGTTCGCATTTTTCCAACAGTTGATCTGTCTGGCGAACGTTACAAACACATGGATGAATTAAAATTAATACTCGAAGAGCGTGGGTGCACGGTATCCGAAGAACCAACTTCATATGAGTTTCAACGGAATGCTCACACCATGCTTCAAATTGTTAAACATAATTGAACAAGATAGGAGGTTTTTTGGATGAATAAAGTTCTTATACTTGGGGGTACACGTTTTTTTGGTAAACGTCTGGTGGATCACTTGCTGTGGGAAGGGAAGTCTCAGATCACAGTCGCAACTCGTGGTAAAACGGATGTTGACTTCGGACCCGAAGTAAACCGAATCAAGATGGATCGTGAAGACCCGGAATCTCTGGCAGAGGTTGCGCAGACAGACATGTGGGATGTTGTGTACGACAATATCTGTTATTCACCGGATGCAGCGAAAGCGGCATGTGAAGCTTTTGCAGGTCGCACCAAAAGATACGTTCTGACATCCACACTCTCGGTGTACGGTGATCCCAGACCTGGATTTAAGGAAACGGATTTTGACCCGTATACATATCCATTACAGTATGGGAGTGCGGCGGATTTTTCGTATGGAGAAGGCAAACGGCTTGCGGAGGCTGTATTTTTCCAGGAAGCGGATTTCCCGGTTGTGGCGATGCGCATTCCAATTGTTCTCGGAATTGATGATTATACGAGAAGACTTCATTTTCATATTGAACATGTGCAAAAAGGAAAACCGATTGGCATGCCAAATCCGGATGCGGAGATTGGATTTATCAATTCCACCGAAGCGGCAAGATTTCTCGCTTGGCTTGGACATTCGTCCATTACTGGTCCGGTGAATGCAGCTTCCAAGGGTGCGATTACGCTGTCAGCCATGATACATCTGATCGAGACAGTCACGGGTATGCAGTCCCAGATCCTCACGGAAACCGTAAAAGAGGACATGTCCCCCTTCGGAATTGAGCAATCATGGACGATGGAGACAACCAAGGCAGAACAAGCGGGGTATACGTTCGAACCTCTGATGGACTGGTTCCCGGGACTCGTTCGTGAGGTCGCTCTTGCATTACAGTCGGAGCGGTAGAATATCGGCTTGGATGGAACCAAAATGAAATTGAATGAACCTGACGAACCAATCGGTCCAGACGAACGGGTCATTCTAACGAATGAACATCAAACAGGGTGCAACCAGAGCGTAATCTCCGGTGCACCCTGTTTATGTTGTACATTTTTCGAATTTGAACGGGACCTAATCTAGATAAGTGGGACTAATCATTTACACGATAATATTTAGTCAACTCACGCGCTTAACTCTATTCTTGCTCACGTGGAGCAGTAGCTGAAGCACGTATGCGCAATTCTGACGGTAAAATGACGGTTTGGGCTTGGGAAGGAGCCTTGCCCTCAATCCGGTCAATCAGCATCTGTACTCCCTGAAACCCAAATTCATATGCGGGCTGTGCAGCTACGGTCAGGAAAGGATCGAAGGCCGAAGCCAGATCCAGATCGTCGAAGCACACAACAGAGATGTCTTCTGGCACACGCAGTCCCCTTTTACGCAAAAGCCGAATGACCCCAATCGCCAGCATGTTGTTGGCTGCAAAAATGGCTGTTGGTTGCTCCGGTTGAGAGAGTAGTCGATCCAGTCCCTCGTCATCACTGAAATCCCGGTACCCGGTTCGAAGCACAAGCTCGGGATCGATATCAGCTCCGACCTCACGCAAACCCGCTATATAACCTTCCTCCCGCAGTCTGGCGGTAGAAACCTCCGAAGAACCATTGACCAGTGCAATGCGCCGGTGCCCCAATTGCACCAGGTAGCGGATCAGCTCAATCGCGCCTTCCCGGCTATCTCCGGCAATCATATCTGACGTAATGCCAGGTACGGTGCGGTCCAGAAAGACAAACGGAATGTGACGTTCCTGCAGCTGTTTCAGATGAGGAAGAGAACGATCCCCCGCAGGGGCATAGAGTACACCATCCACACGAGTAGACAGAATCGCATCAACGTAATCCTTTTCCTTCTTGTAATCCTCGTCACTATTGCCGAATAAAAGACGGTACCCACGAAGATGGGCTGCATCTTCAGCACCACGGGCCAGTGTTGTATAAAAAGGGTTGGTAATATCCGTAATGAGCAGGGAGAGCATCTGGGTTCGTTGAAGCACAAGGCTGCGTGCATTGGAGTTCGGGATGTAACCCAGTTCGTCGATCACCTGTTGCACACGTTCACGTGTCGCGGAACTTATGCGGCCTGTATGATTAATGACCTTGGAGACCGTCATGGCGGAGACGTTGGCTTTTTTGGCAATATCGTAAATGGTAATCATTAGAATCTAACCTTTCCGCAACATAGTCTTACCATTCTATAGGATAATGCCAATTGACAGCAAGATAGGCGCATGCTATGTTAGGGTTACCGATAACCCTAAAGGGTTCTAAACGTATTTACTACATAAACCATTTCGTTGAATTCGCTCATGCACGTTCCATTTTCTGAATAGAGGAACTACATACATAGCTAATTGATGAAGTGGTTTATTGTTATTTTTAAAAACATGTAAACGCATTCAACACTCAAGTAGAGCTCTTGATAATCTGTGTATGTAGCTCTTGTGTGCCACTCGGGTATCGGTTGTATTTCCGTCATTATCTCATTCCAATCAATGCATATGGATCAGACAGAAGGTTTCTCAATTCAACCCAAACTCTATGAAACGAATTGAAGGAGGACATTCCAGTATGACACATCAGGATTATCGTTATAAGCAGGCTTTCCCCAAGATTGGTATTCGTCCCACGATTGATGGAAGACGCAAGGGTGTTCGGGAGTCACTGGAAGAACAAACGATGCGGATGGCGACGTCTGTTGCGGAACTGCTTGCAGCCGAACTACGTTATCCTGACGGCTCCGCAGTAGAGTGCGTTGTGGCCGAGACCTGTATTGGCGGAGTGGCCGAAGCGGCCGCAGCATCAGAACTGTTTAGCCGTTCCAACGTGGGCGTAACGATCACCGTGACACCGTGCTGGTGTTATGGTACGGAAACGATGGACATGTCACCATCCATTCCTACAGCCATCTGGGGTTTTAACGGAACTGAACGTCCGGGTGCTGTATATCTGGCGGCAGTTCTCTCTGCCCATGCACAGAAGGGGATTCCTGCCTTTGGAATCTATGGAGAGGATGTTCAAGACGGCGGGGATACAACCATTCCCGATGATGTGCGTGAGAAATTGCTCCGGTTCAGCCGTGCGGGGCTTGCTGTCGCTACCTTGAAAGGGCAAGCGTATCTGTCCATTGGATCGGTATCCATGGGGATCGCAGGCTCGATTGTGAACGATTCATTTTTCCAGGAGTATCTGGGCATGCGCAATGAATACGTGGATATGAGCGAACTCACTCGCCGGATCGAAGAAGAAATCTACGATCCTGAGGAGTATAAGCTCGCACTGGCCTGGGTGAAGGAGAATTGTAGCGAAGGTCCGGACAACAACGCTGCCCATCTGCAAACAGATCGTAAACGCAAAGAGTACGAATGGGAAACGGTTGTGAAAATGACCCAAATCGTGCGTGACTTGATGGCTGGCAATCCAAGATTGGCAGAGCTTGGTTTTACAGAGGAATCGATGGGTCACCACGCAATTGTATCCGGCTTCCAGGGACAACGGCAGTGGACGGATCATTCTCCGAACGGAGATTTTCTGGAGTCGATATTAAATTCTTCCTTTGACTGGAATGGCAAACGTGCGCCTTATCTGGTTGCAACGGAGAATGACAGCCTGAACGGGGTATCGATGTTGTTCGGTTCGCTGCTTACACATACGGCACAGATCTTCGCTGATGTGCGTACGTATTGGAGCCCGGATTCAGTACAGCGTGTGACGGGGCACCAGTTGGAAGGAAACGCGAAGGATGGCATTCTGCATCTGATTAACTCCGGTTCCGCAGCTTTGGATGGCACAGGACAACAGTCCAGAGACGGGAAGCCTGTCCTCAAGCCATTCTGGGAAATTACAGATGAGGAAGTTCAGGACTGCCTGAAAGCAACATCGTGGAGACCGGCATCCGTAGAGTATTTCCGCGGTGGCGGCTATTCAGCGGATTTCCTGACCAAAGGCGGTATGCCTGTAACGATGACACGTCTGAATCTGGTCAAAGGACTGGGACCCGTGCTGCAAATCGCTCAGGGTTACACGGTCGATCTGCCTGAAGATGTGCATGATACGCTGGATCAGCGGACAGACCCAACCTGGCCATCCACCTGGTTTGCTCCTGTTCTAACCGGATCGGGAGCGTTTACTTCAGTATACGAGGTCATGAATCAATGGGGCGCCAACCATGGCTCCATCTCGTATGGACACATCGGTGCTGATCTGATTACACTTGCTTCCATGCTTCGCATTCCGGTAAATATGCATAATGTACCTGAAACGGAGATTTTCCGTCCCCGTGCATGGGGATTGTTCGGCACAAGTGAGCCGGAGAGTGCAGACTACCGTGCTTGCAGTGTGTTTGGTCCGTTGTATCGTTAAAATAAAGTTCCATTCCTGTCAAACGCCATGTTCCTTGTGAAATGAGGTAACATGGCGTTCTCTTGAAAGCTGTGTTCAGAACTCGAATACGGCTTATCGCGTAGAGTTAAGGAGGCTTGAAAGAATGGGCAATCAAGCAACACATGTGCTTGCTGCCGACTATGGCGCTGGTAGTGGACGCGTTGTCCGGGGTTCTTTTGATGGAAGCAAACTCTCGTTACAAGAAGTGCATCGATTTAACAACGAACCTGTGCAGCTGAGGGACGGATTGTATTGGGATTTCTTGCGACTTTTTCATGAATTAAAACAAGGAATTGTGAAAGGGACGCAAGGCATCTCTCCATCGGTCCGTTCTATAGCTGTGGATACGTGGGGAGTGGACTATGGACTGGTGGATGGGGCGGGAAGATTATGCTCGAATCCGCGTCACTATCGGGAAGCACGTAATGCGCAGTGGATGGAAGAAGTTCTGCACATGGTGAAAGAGGAAGAACTGTATGCCATGTCCGGCGTTCTGCCGCAACAAATCAATACGGTATTCCAACTGTTAGGCAGTGTACGAGAGCAGGCCGAAGGTTTGCGTCCGGATGTGCGCATGTTATTTATGCCGGATTTATTTCACTATTATCTATCTGGTCAGCAGGCTTGTGAGTATACGATTGCAAGTACGAGTGGGCTGTTGCATGCAGGCGAGGCGCGTTGGAATGAACATCTGATCGGGCGTCTCGGTATACCGGAAACATTATTTCCAAAACTCGTTCAGCCCGGTACCGTGCTGGGCAATTTAACGAATGAGTTGTGCGCGGAGTTACGGACTGGACCGATGCAGGTAGTCTCTGTGGGATCACATGATACGGCATCTGCCTTGGCAGCGATTCCTGCGATGGATTCGGATTTCGCTTTTATCAGCTGTGGAACCTGGTCTCTTATGGGGGTGGAGCGTGATACGCCTGTATTGGATGACCGAAGTCGTGCATTAGGATTCACCAATGAAGGGACCGTGAATGGCAAAGTACGTACCCTGAAAAATCGTTCAGGCCTGTGGCTGCTACAGGAATGCAAACGACAGTTGGAGCGGGAGAATCAACTTTTTACACATGAAGAACTGATTCAATTGGCTACCTTGGCAACGCCGCATCAAAGTTATGTATCGCCGGGAGATGGCGTGTATTTGGCGCCAGGAAATATGGCTGAACGAATACGGCAACAATGCAGTCTCACCGGACAGACTGTACCCAAAACGACTGGAGCGATTGTACGCTGCATTCTGGAAAGTCTTGCACTGGAATTCAGACAAACGCTGGATGAACTGCAGTTGATTACAGGTACAAGACCTCGTGTCATTCATATGGTTGGTGGCGGTGTGCACAATCGACTATTGTGCCAGTTTACAGCCAATGCAGCCGGTGTACCGGTGGTGGCAGGGCCGGCAGAGGCGACTTCAGCGGGAAATTGCATGCTGCAATTCCTTGCGCATGGAGAAGTGCGTAGTTTGGCCGAGGTACGGGAGGTCATGGCCGCTTCCTTTTCCCCCGAGACCTATGAACCTGAGGATACAGAGCTGTGGCAAGAAGCTTATGAAAACTACCAAAGTCTGAATCAAATCAAAAGGTAATGAACCGATTTAATGCAATGAGCATTAACGCAAAATGCTAAAAAGAAAAGTATGAGGAGTGGTGCGCAACATGTCTGAACAGCAAATAAGGGAAGAGTTGACGAAATATGCCCGCAGAGCAGTTGCCCAAGGGTTGGTGGTAGGACCCGGTGGGAATCTGAGCGCTCGTTCTGGGGGAACGATGTTGTTGTCTCCAAGTGGTTATGCACTTGAAGACCTGGAACCGGACGAGTGGATCGCTATTGATATCGAGACAGGGGAAACTAGCGCAGGATCAACACGTCCATCTTCCGAAGTATTAATGCATCTGTATAGTTATCGTGTGAATCCTGATATCCAAGCCATTGTGCATACGCATCCGGCATATACGATCGCACTTAGTCTCGTTTTCGATGAATTGCCTCACTTGTTCCCTGATCAGTCCGCTTTGGTAGGTGATATCGGATTTGTTCCATATGTTCTGCCAACAACGAAACAACTTGCCGATGCAGTCTCAGCAAAGGTAGAAGAACATACGGCACTCATTCTCGTCAATCACGGATTGGTTACGACCGGTAAAAACCTCCGCGAAGCCTATTACCGCACTCAGGTGGTGGAAGAAAGCGCGAAGGTATATATGATCGCCAAGGCAGCGGGGGAACCCAAAGTGTTAACTGCTGAAGAATATAAGGAGATCCAATCCCTTGAAAGTGAAGCCTATCGTGTGCAGTTGCTGCAACAACTCAAGTCCTGAAAAGATTGCTATATTAAGGGCAGATTGCATCCTTCAGTTAAACGCTGGAATAAAGGATGTGAAATGCTCTTTTTTAATTTTAATTTTGATTTGAAAAAGCGCAGAGTATAGCTGTGGAAATAATTCGTACTAATTTGATGAGAATTGTTGAAATTGTGATGCCTGCAAGGTATACTAACGTTAATCATCAGTGAGTAACAACTACGAAGAAGATTAAAAAACAATTAAGTATCTAAGAGGGGTGAAATCAGTGGGTCCTGAGCTAAACGAAATGGAGTTGGAATACGAACTGCTAAAGCAGCTTCGAGACGCTAATGCTCCCATCGGGGCCAGTACGTTGGTTCATACTTTGGGCAAAACGTATGGTCTGAGTCAGGCAACCATCGGAAGAAGACTTATGGAGATGGATGTTGAAGGTTTTACAGTTCTGGAAGGTCGCAAGGGAAGGACTTTGACCGAACAGGGTCTGGATCGAATGAAGACGTTGGAAAAAGATTTACAGCAACAAAGCGTGAATTCACAGTTAATTCAGATGCTGAACCATTCCGGGGAAAAGGCTCTGCTAGATGTTCTCGTTGCCAGAAGGGCGCTTGAGCGGGAGATCGCTTCCCTGGCAGCACAACGTGCCTCGAAAGAATACATAGTACTGTTGCAAGCATCTATTGCCAACCAGCATGAATTGCTTTCCAAGAATATTATACCATACGAGGAGGACCGGGAGTTTCACAGATTGCTGGCTTATGCTGCGCAAAACCAAATTCTTCTGCACGCGGTTGAACTGGTATGGGAGACAAGCCGCGATTTTCTGGAAACCGCGTATATTCGCCGGAGAGTAGGAAGTGAATTAGTTGTGGATCATCAGCAGATTCTGGATGCTATAGTAGCAGGCTCTCCGGAGCAGGCTGAAGCGGCAATGGTGAATCATATCAACCAAATGATCGATGATGTCAAACGTTATTTCGCCATGCAAAATCAATAACAATCCTTAGAATGAGACCCTGTGATAAAGGAGTTGAGCTTGTGGATACAATCTACCGTTTAGGCATAGATATCGGAGGTACTTTCACAGATGCGCTGGTGATGGACCATCAGGGCAGCGTGATTGCGGCGCTCAAGACGCCATCGATTGCAACAGCTCCGGAACAGGCGATTTTTAACGCACTTGATCAACTCAAGGCGAATGGTGTGAACATTCGTGAGATTGATCTATTTGTGCATGGAACAACACTTGGCGTTAACACGTTAATTGAACGAAATGGTGCAGTTACAGGTCTGCTGGTCACTAAAGGATTCCGCGATATTCTTGAAATCCGGCGATTGCGACTTGAGGATACAACCAATCTGTACGGTGACAAGACAGATGCATTAGTACCGAGACATCGTGTCAAGGAAGTTGATGAACGGGTCATTGCGAGTGGGGGCATACTCCAGCCACTAAATCAGGAACAACTGCTGCAAGCGGTGGATGAGCTGGTGGAGGATGGCGTTACTGCTTTGGCGATTAGCTTTTTACATGCTTATGTGAATCCTGCTCATGAACAGCTTGCGGAAGATCTGATCAGGGAGCGTTATCCGCAACTGTTCATCTGCCGAAGCAGCGCCATCTGGCCACAACAGCGAGAGTTCGAACGAACACTCGCAACGGCCATGAACGCTTATGTAGGTGAACGGATGGGGTCTTACTTCCTGCGTCTGCAAGAAGGGATTCAGGCATACGGCCTCAAAGCCAACTTGCTGTCGACCATGTCCAACGGTGGAATTATGACGGCTGCCAGAGCGGCTAATGAGCCGGTACGTACGCTTCTGTCCGGGCCTGCTTCCGGTGTAATCGCCGCGACCCATATCGCTGAACGAGCGGGCATTCATCAGGTCATCACATTTGACATGGGCGGGACAAGTGTTGACGTTGCCCTCATTGACAAAGAACCAGCCTATTCATCTGAGAACAAGGTTGGAGATTTTCCTGTCATCATTCCTGCTGTTGATGTAACGGCTATAGGAGCAGGTGGTGGTTCAATTGCCTGGCTCGATTCCGTAGGCGTGCTCAAGGTTGGACCACGCAGCGCGGGAGCCAACCCCGGTCCGGCCTGTTATCAGCGCGGGGGAGAAGAGCCGACAACTACAGATGCCTATCTACAGCTCGGTATCCTGCATGCTGACCGTTTCCTTGGCGGACAAATGCGTCTGTATCCCGAACTTGCAGAGCGTACTCTTTCCAACCTGGGAGAGAAGCTTGGACTGAATGCCGAACAAACTGCACAAGCCATTCTTGATGTGGCAACTGCCAATATGTACGCCCAGTTTTCTCCCCTCATGGCTCGCAAGGGTGTTGATCCCCGCGATTTTACGTTGCTCGCATATGGTGGAGCTGGTCCGATGCATGCTTTTCTGATGGCACGCGAGGTAGGTATCGGCAGAGTACTGATCCCGCCATCTCCGGGAACATTGTGTGCCATGGGCTGCACGGTTGCCAATCTTCGCAATGATTTCGTTCATACGTTACACAAAAGTACCCAGACTCTGGAGTCTGGTGAATTAAGATCTCTTTTCACTGAATTGGAAAACCAGGGACGTAGCTGGGTCGATGAGGAAGCCCGTGGTGGTGTCAAGCTGGACAATATTTATTGCCTATACAGTGCGGATATGCGATATGAGGGACAGGCCTTTGATCTCGAGGTCACGCTGACATTGGAAGAAATTGAAGATCCCAAGAAGGCAGGGATTAAATTCCATACGTCTTACCAAAACGTGTTTGGCATTAGTCAGCCAGAGGCAGAGGTCATGTTTGTAAGTCTCAGAGCGACCATTGTTGGTGTTTTGCCTACCCGTAACACGGTAGATCCGGTAGATTTGCCATTCGACGAGAGTGCAGCGGAAGAACGGATCATTACCTTTGACCATGTACAGCAGACAGCCAAGGTACTGAAAAGGGGACAGATTCCATCGGTGGATGCTCCCATCCCCGGCCCGATTATTGTGGAGGAATATGATACAACGATTTTTATCCCGCCTGGATATAAGGTATACCGGGATGTCCACGGGAACGTGATTGGGGAGGTGGAAGCATGATCGGCGACAAGGTCTTTCTTGAGATTTTTAACAACCGAATTCAAGCTGCCGTGGAAGAAATGGCGAATGTTGTTCTGCGCACAGGCTTCACCGCTTTTGTCAAAGAAACAGGCGATTTTGGAACCTACCTCTTATCTCCTTCCGGGGAAACGTTCGGGTCACCGCTGGAGACGGGGTACAATCTGTCCCTAGGCATTCCAGCTGCTGCGACCATTAACAGCATAGAAGACTGGAAAGAAGGGGATCTCGTCATATGTAATGATCCTTATTCCACTAAAGGCATGGTCACACACCTTCCAGACATTCATCTCATCAAGCCTTATTTTCACGAAGGGCGAATCATCGCTTACGGCATGTGCTTTGTTCATTCATCCGATGTGGGCGGCAAGGTACCGGGGAGCGTATCTCCTAGCGCCTACGATATTCATATGGAAGGCATTCGAATCGCACCAGTCAAGCTGTATGAAGCTGGTGTTCTGAACGAGCAGATCCTGCGCATGTTTCTGGACAACAGCCGAATTCCGGAGCAAAATCTCGGTGATCTCAAAGCGCTTATGGCTGCATTGAATCGGGGAGAGCAGCGGCTTGAGGAACTCATTGCACGTTATGGTGTGGAAAAAATTCAGCAGGGCATCGAACAATTGCTGGAATACGCCGAGCTGAAGGCACGTGCTATCGTGCAGGATATCCCGGACGGTTCCTATGACTTCTGGGACTATCTGGAGAAAGGGCCAGGGGGATATCCAATCCGGCTGCGCTGCAAAATGACGATTGCAGGCAGTGACATTCATCTGGACTTTAGCGGCACCGATCCTCAGGTCAGGGCTTCATTCAACATTCCCACCCACAACCAACAGGGGCATTACATGCTGGTGCCCGCACTTATTCGTTATTTCCGTACGCTCGATCCGACCATTCCTTGGAATTCGGGCATGATTCGCATGGTGCGAAATTACGCGCCGCCTGCTTCCGTACTTAACCCGGAGCCGATGGCAGCAGTTGGGGCACGTGCTGCGACCTTTATCCGGCTTATGGACGTCATCACGGGTGCTTTGGGAAAAGCTCAGGGCAGTATGGTTCCCGCGGCAGGAGCTGGACAAGCCTGCATCGTCATGATGGCGATGACAGATGCATCCGATGGCAAGAAAAAGGTTGGCGTGATTCAGCCGATCTGCGGAGGTTCGGGAGCTAGGCCGATGAAAGACGGCATTGATGGCATGGATTTTGCGGTCGGTCATCTTCGGAATATTCCTGTGGAAACGGTAGAATCCGAGATGCCTGTGTTGATCGAACATTATGGTCTTCGTGCCGACTCGGCAGGTGCAGGAACCTTCCGTGGCGGAAGCGGAATTGATTTATGTGTCAGAATTCTAACACCGGATACGGTGATGACGGCCAGAAACATGGAGCGTATGGAGTTCCAGCCTTGGGGCAGGCTCGGTGGCGGCGTAGGTTCACATGGAGAAGCGATTCTTAATGCTGGGCGCGCAAGTGAGCATCATCTGGGAAGAATTGATGAGCTGCTGCTTCAACCTGGAGAAACGGTTACGTTCTTGTCGCAAGGCGGAGGCGGATATGGTGATCCACTTGAACGCGACCCACGCCTAGTTCTGGATGATGTAAGAAGAGGGCTAGTATCCAAGGAGAAAGCTCTTGAGTTATACGGTGTTGTGATTGACGGCCTGGAGCTGAACGAGAGAAAAACCGAACAAATGCGAGCCAAGCGATCACGCCAGCAGGAGGAATTCGCCTATGGCAAAGCGCGGGAGCAATTTGAAGACATATGGAGCGATGAGATGCAGGTAACGCTAAATCAGGCCTTGCTGAATGCTCCGCTTGCACTAAGAGACTACCTGAAGCGTCAGACCATGGGCGTTGTAGAGGAGAAGTATAAGGATTCCCTATCTGTAGATCCACGGGAGATATCCGACATTATGGAAGGTTTACGCCAGCAAATAGGGTTGCATTGATCAAGTGTATGGAGACTATCTAGTTCTGTCATATCGGTAAAACCAACTACATGGATGGGGGAATTTGTATGTTCAAATCCAATAAAAAACGCTTTCTCAGCCTCGCCTCTCTGACACTGGCCGGTACATTGGTGCTTTCGGCCTGCGGTGGAGCAGGCAGCTCAAGTAATACTGCCGGAGAGAGCGACTCTTCAGGAGCAAGCGGAGACAAAGTTAAGCTGACGATGTTTATCTGGGCTGGCTCCAATCAGGATGTTGTACCCAAAGAAGTGGTTGCCGAGTATGTGAAAGAACATCCCAACGTTGAAGTCACCTTTGAGGAATCCTCCAATTCGGTAATGTACCCAAAAATGGTCGCAGGCAAGCAGGCTGATGCCAACAATCCGGTGGTTAACTTCGGTTACTTCAATGCAGATGCGACGGCAAAAGGATTGAATGATGACATGTGGGAGCCGCTGGATACAAGTATTGTGACCAATATCAAGGATATCCCGGAGTCCTTCCACAAGCCAGACAATAAAGGTGTGGTCTGGGGCGTTTCGAGCTTCGCCCTGGTGTATAACAAAGACCTGGTGAAAACGCCGCCTACCAGCTGGAACGATCTATGGGAAAACGAGGAGTTCAAAGGAAAAACTGCGCTCTGGGACTACATGTTCTATTCCTATATCTCCCCACTTATTGCTACCAAAGGTCAAGAGATTGGTGCATCCTATGAAAATCCCGAGCCAGCCTTCCAGTTCTGGGCAGATCGTAGTGACCAGATTGGCACATTGGTTTCATCCAATGATCAGCTGAAGGCACTTCTGGAGTCAGGTGATGCTCTCATTGCCCCATTCAGTGCACAGGTTGCACAGACATGGATTGATGGCGGTTCTCCACTGGCCGTAGCATATCCGAGTGAAGGTGCCATCTCCTTCCCGTACACACTTCAGGTAGTGAAAGGCTCAACACCAGAGCAGACACGTGTTGCAAACGAAATTATTAACGAATTGTTGAGCGCAGAGGCGCTGTCACAATACGCAGAAGCAACGGGTACACCAGTAACCAGTACGACAGCTGCAGTTCCGGACAAGTACAAGGATGATCCTTCATTCTCCGTCGAAACGCAAAGTAACGGCATTAATCCAGACTGGGATGTGCTTGCACAGAACAGTTCTTCCTGGAAAGAACTATGGGATCGACTCGTGAAAACAAAGCTTCAATAAAAGGATTGTTGCCAGGCACACAACGATTCCGGGTTCTGTTATGAACCTGGAATGGATGGGAGGGAATCAGAGATGAGCAGCGGACAAGAGACCATATCCATTGAAACAAGGGAAGTCACGAAGACTTATGGTAAGCGAGCCGCCGTTGATCAAGTAACACTCCAAGTGAAAAAGGGTGAATTCGTTTCCTTACTTGGTCCGAGTGGCTGTGGCAAAACCACACTGCTGCGCATGCTTGGCGGACTTGAGCAGCCGGATCAGGGCACCATTATGCTGGGAGGCCGGGATGTTACCGGCATCCCGGCCTATGGACGCAACAGCAACATGATTTTTCAGCAGCTTGCGTTGTTCCCTCATATGGATGTATTCAACAACATTGCCTATGGACTAAAGGTGAGGAAGTTACCAAAAGCCGATATCCAACGGCAGGTAGGTGAAATGCTTGATCTGGTCCAGCTCGGAGACTATGGCAGGCGTGCGGTATCTGAGCTGTCCGGGGGGCAGGCCCAACGCGTCGCCATTGCTCGCGCACTGATTAACAGACCTGAAGTGCTGCTGCTTGACGAACCTCTCTCTGCATTGGACATGCAGCTGCGTCTAGATATGCAGCGTGAACTGAAACGGATACAGCGTGAATTTGGCGGAACGTTTATCTTTGTAACGCATGATCAGAGCGAAGCAATGAATATGTCTGACCGAATTGGCGTCATGCGCGCCGGAAAGCTGCTGCAATACGCAACCCCTGATGAAATCTATGAAAGACCGGCCGATAGCTTCGTGGCCAAGTTTATTGGAGATACCAATCTCTTTGAGACGGAAGTGTTAGGACATGAGGTGAATGGAATTCGGGTAGAATGCTTTGGCAAGCCATTGCTGGTGAAAGTCAGTGATGGAAATGCCGTACCGAAAGCGGGAGCACAACATTCCTTATCGATCCGCAATGAGTATATTCGACTTGGAGAAGATGCAACTCATTGCCTGAACAAGCTGGATGGACATGTGATTGAAGCGGTGTATGGCGGAGCAAATATTCGATACAGTGTGCAGATTGCTGAAGGTTTTCTGGTTCAGGCCAGTGTGCTGCATCAGCGGGGAGTCTCACGTTATAGTCCAGGTGAGCCAATACAAATTGGCTTTGACCCAGAGGACGCGCTCTTGTTATCTGAACCCATTGATGACCGTGTACAGGGGGCAAGAATATGAACCGGATCGCGGAACGGATCGTGAATCTGTATTCCTTTGGAAACCGCACGTGGGTAACCCGGTTACTGCTTCTGTTGCCTGCGCTTGCTCTGATGGGCATCGTGTATCTGGGCGGGTTGCTGATCTTTGGCAGATATAGCTTTGATATGTATGAGAATGGAAAGCTTATTCGGGGCTGGGATTTAGGAGCTTATCGTGCTTTTCTGTCCGACCCTTATTATTGGAAGTTGATTGGCACAACGTTTCGCATTGCCTTCAAGGTTACGCTATGGAGTCTTCTGCTTGCATATCCGCTGGCGTATTGCATTGCCGGTCTAAAGAAGCCTGGCATGAAGCAATTGTTGTTGCTGCTCACGTTTCTTCCGCTACTGGTCAGTGCGGTTGTGCGTTCTTACGGATGGCAGCTGTTGCTGTCCAAACAGGGTTTCATGAACTGGTTGTTCATCCGTCTGGGGCTTACCGATGAAGGCTTCAGCATGATATACAACGAGACAGGTGTTGTTGTGGCCCTTGTCCATATTTTCTTGCCATTTATGGTCTTCCCGATCCTGAATGTACTGTCCCAAAGTGACGCTTCCTTAAAGGCAGCTGCTCAGGATCTGGGGGCGGGCAGCTGGAGAACGTTCCTTACCATTACCCTGCCTTTATCGGCAAGAGGTATTGCAAGCGGAGTACAGATTGTGTTCACGTTATGCCTCACCGCATTCACCACACCTCAACTGATCGGTGGCGGAAGAGTCATGACACTTCCGGTGTTTATATATCAGCGAACCTTGGATACCAACTGGCCGATGGCTGCGGTTGCCAGCCTGTTTTTACTTGTGTCTTCCATTGTTGTCTCGTTGCTTGTGAATAAAGGAGCAGAAACGTTGATGTTCCGTCGTTCCCGTAAGGGAGGTCAGGCGTATGGTTAAATCGAACAGGGGCAACAAGCTGTTGCTCTATATCTTTGTGGGTGCCGTAGCGATTTATTTGCTGCTGCCACTGCTGATGATTATGTTGACATCTGTAGGCTCAGGTTCAGCCAGCAAATTCCCGCCAGAAGGTCTGACCTTGAAGTGGTATGCCAATCTGAGTGAGCAGACCCAGTTTCTCGATGCATTCAAGAACAGCCTCATTGCTTCTACAGGGGCGGTTCTGCTGGCGTTGATTACAGGTACGCTTGCTGCGCTAGCAATCTTGCAATACCCTTTCCCGGGCTCTGGTATCTTAAGGGCATTTTTTGTATCTCCGATGGTTATGCCGAAAATTACGCTGGGTATCGCATACCTGATTTTATTCTCGAAAATGCATATTGCAGGCGGACTGTTTGCACTTATTTTGGGTGAAGCGGTCATTGTGCTGCCATTTGTGCTCACTATTGTGGGCAGTGCGTTAGCCAATCTGCACCCGGCTCATCGGGAAGCTGCCGCGGACCTTGGCGCAGGGCCGATGCACATTTTTTTCACAATTACGCTGCCACAGCTCCGACTATCCCTGCTTCTGTCAGGCTCAATCGCTTTTGTCTTCACTTTCGATCAGGTTGAGGCTGCACTGCTGTTGCTCCGTCAGGAAAGCTACACGTTGCCAATACAGCTATTCCTGTATATGGAGAAATGGCAGGACCCAACGATAGCCGTGGTGTCTGTTGTATTGATCGCGTTTGCGCTGGCTCTGTTTATGACGATTAAACTAGTGCTGCGCTCTGTACCAGGACTTGAAAGTTTGTTTGGTCGCAGGAAAATAAAAGGAGGTCTGGATCAAAATGAATAATTCACAGCATCTATCCCATAGCTCAGGTCTGAACCGGGACCGGGCGGAAGAAGTGATGAAAACTAAGGGGCTAAGCGCCCTGATCGCAACTACTCCGGAGAACATTCACTATGTCATCGGGTCCCAGCTGCGTGCAAGCAACTGGACCATGCAGATTTATGCGGTTCTGCCTGCCGACAGATCTGCTAAGCCGTGTATCATCATTCCAACGAATCGGTTGGGCGTTGTGGCCCAGTTCGGTATTACGGGGGTAGATATATTTGCCTACAGTGATTTCTTCGTGGAAGGTTCAATTGAAGGCAAACCTTCCACTGACGACATTGATCTCTTTTATTCTCTCCTGCAAACGACGGTTATTCATCCAGGTCCTGTTGAAGCACTCAAGGCAGCGTTAAAACAGCTTGAGATCGAAGATCAGCCGATTGGAATCGATGAGATGCGGATCGCTCCCGATATTCTGACGAGAATCAAGGAGGAGGTTCCTGACAGACCGGTAATTCCTGCATATAAGTTGTTCCGAGAAATCCGCCTGGTCAAGACACCTTTTGAAATCGAGCAACTTCGTCAGGCTGCCCAATTAAATGAACGGATTGAGCAGGAACTAATTGACCTGATTGCCGCAGGTATTCATGAGAAGCAACTTGCCGATCATTATCGTCTGGCTGTGATGCGAGCAGGTGGAACTCCAGCAATGACAGCGGTAGGGGCAGGGCCACGCAGTGCGTTGCCACTCATTGAAAATTATTTTCATACGATTGAGACCGGAGATCAGATCCGTTTCGATCTTTGCCTACAGCTGGAAGGTTACTGGGGAGATACGGGCCGCACGGTTGTTGCAGGGGAGCCTACCGCTTGGATGAAAAAACATTTTGCTGCGGTCAAAAGTGGATGGGAGACGGCACTTGAAACGGTGCGCCCTGGCGTCAGGGCGTCGGAAGTATTCCATGCTGCAGTGTCTCGCGTACAGCGTGAGGGGATTCCGCATTACCGACGTCAGCATGTCGGACATGCCATCGGGTTGGAACTGTACGACGATATAACCCTCTCCCCGGGTGACCAGCGGATACTGGAGCCCGGTATGGTGTTATGTGTTGAGATACCATATTACGAGCTAGGTGCTGGTGGATTCCAAATCGAAGATACAATTGTTGTAACGCCAGATGGTTATGAGTTTCTGACCCATATGGAGCGGAAACTGTTCACTAAATAACGATAAATGGAAGGCTTCACTGACCGGCGATCAGACCACAGTCGATCCAAGAAGCTTTCTTACTGAGAAAGTTGGAACATCCATGATTCAGCAGGGAACTAAGACGTTTCGTAACATTAGCCTTGCACTGTTCGCCGGAGGTTTTGTCACTTTTGCTTTGCTCTACAGCCTCCAGCCCCTGATGCCTGAGATTAGCGACGCATTCTCCATTACGCCGGCACACGCCAGTCTCACGCTATCGGTAACAACGATCGCCATGGCACTGACGATGCTGTTCATCGGGTCCTTGTCTGATTCTGTGGGCCGACGCTTTATTATGACAGCGGCACTGGTGATATCTTCTGTTATTGCTTTACTGAGCGCATTCAGCTTGGGATATACGGAGCTTCTTCTGCTTCGTATTCTTCAGGGGGTGGCACTCGCGGGGTTGCCAGCGATAGCCATGACATATCTGTCAGAAGAAATTGAACCTAGAAGTCTTGGTTATGCCATGGGCCTATATATCAGTGGCAATTCGATAGGTGGCATGGCCGGCCGTTTCATCAGCGGTGTGGTGACAGACTGGTTCAGTTGGCGCGCTGCAGTGGGTTTCATTGGTATTCTTGGACTGTGTGCAGCCGTTATTTTTTGGCTTGTCATCCCGCCATCCCGTCATTTTGTCAAAGCTGCACCCGGATTCAAAAATCCAATACCTTTTTTGTGGTCACAATGTCGCAATCCAAGGCTGTTATGCCTGTATGGACTCGGTTTTCTCCTGATGGGGGGATTCGTGACCCTGTTCAACTATATCGGTTTTGAATTAACGGGTGAACCCTATCATCTTAGCCAGTCTATCGTTGGAAGTCTTTTTGTGGTATATCTGATGGGCACGGTAAGCAGCACCTGGATGGGCAGGCTGGCAGATCGGTACGGCAGGTCACATGTGCTTGGAATCGCGCTGGGAATTATTCTGGCTGGTGCAGTCTGTACCGTTCATCCAGCACTTTGGGTCAAAATTATCGGACTCGCCCTGTTTGCCTTTGGATTCTTTGGCGGTCATTCCATCACAAGCAGTTGGGTTGGACTCGTGGCCAATCAGCACAAATCCCAAGCCAATGCGTTGTATTTATTTTTCTACTATCTTGGTTCAAGCGTAAGTGGAACAGGAGGTGGACTGCTTTACAGCCATCTGGGATGGATAGGCATTGTGGGGATGATCGGTGTGTATGTTTTGATCGGTTTTGTCTTGTGTAATTTGCTTGTTCACAGGTTGAAGGGACAGGCTACATAAATCAACTTTTTCCGACAGCTATTGCATATCCTGAAATACCGAGTATAATACTTGGTAAATAGACGAAAAGGGGATGCAATAAACGATGAAAACACATGCTGAATTGAACTCACTTCTTGTTGACGATTATCTGGATCTCCTGAACATTGCGAAACAGCTAGGTGATGACGAATGGAAAGATGCTATTCTGCAAGCATTGAAGGAAGAAGTCGATGCGAATCATCATCTGGATTCCAAAGAGGTAAGACAGGATTTATGGGTTCAATTTGAAGGCATTAATGAACAAATGCATGATCTGTTAATGCAACTGAAGCATGCCGACAGTCCTGAGGAGAAAGAGCAGATTATTGAAATGATCTGGGGATTAAAAGTAGACCGTCATGCGATCACACGTAAACTTGAAACCATGAGCCGTGCCAGCGCTGGACATCAATAAGCTCTAGGTTGATTATACATTGAAAACCCGCGAGTTTCCTGGGATTATCCCCTAGGTAGCACGCGGGTTTTGTTTATGATTTGAGTGTTTACTACACTGCTGATGATGCCATTAGGCATCCTTCGTAATCAAAAGCGGACTTTTTGAACTACCTCTCTTAAAACTGTTTTGCGAAAGTGCGTGCTTGCTCTATAGCCTGTTGCTTGATCTCATCCGCTCGATCTTTATATTGATTGTGACCCTCAACAAAAATTCCATCAAGCTTCGGCACGCCAAGGAAAGACATGATAATACTCAGATAACGATGACCGGATTCCATCTGAGCCGCTGGGCCTTCGGAATAAATGCCACCGCGAGCCTGAATATGCAACGCTTTTTTGTCGGACAACAGTCCAACAGGACCTTGTTCGGTATAACGAAATGTTTTGCCAGCTACGCAGATCGAGTCGACATAAGCCTTCAGAATTGGAGGGAACGAGAAGTTCCACATCGGGGTTACAAAAACATATTTATCTGCTGCGGCAAATTGATCCGACAGTTCATTCAAACGGCTTACTTTGGTCTGCTCTTCGGCAGTCAGATCACTGCCCGATTGCAGTTTGCCCCAACCACTGAAGACATCCGCATCGATATGCGGAATATCCGAACGATACAGATCGAGGTGAACGACCTCATCAGAAGGGTGACTTTCACGATACGCATCAATAAATGCTTTGCCCGTAGCCATGCTGAAGGAGGTTTCATGATCATGAGGATGGGCAGTAATATACAATAAGGTAGACATGTAGTTCTTCCTCTCTGTGCGATTAATGGGGTGAAGCGATCTTGGCAATGATGAAGCGACCGCAGTAGTATGCATCGTTTCCCCCGTTTTATACGTCAGAAAGGCATATGAATAATTGATCATGATACTGAATTGGATGCTATATGGTGACCAGATACTCAATCCATGTATAATATACAGGACGAGTATTTATTTTCCAAAGACAATAGGGTGAGTGAGATGAGCGCACATGGGAATGGACCTGGAGAAGCAACGATTAAGCATTGAAGCAGCGAAATTGTATTATCAGTCCGATTATAGCCAGCAGGATATTGCCGCAAGGCTGGGCGTGTCGCGTCCAACGGTGTCAAGATTACTTCAGTACGCCAAAGATCGTGGATACGTCCGGATTGAAATTATGGACCCGCTGGAGGATATCGACATCATTGCCGGAGAACTTAAGTCGAAATATGATCTGGATACGGCACTTGTGTGTTTTGCCCCGTTGAAGAGTGATGAGGAAATACAGAAGCATATCAGCAAACGAGCAGCAGACTACCTTCAAGAGACGGTTCAGGATGCGGATATCATCGGGGTGACTTGGGGAACAACCATGCATGCTGTAGCACGCCAACTTCGTCCCAAGCAGGTTAAAGGTGTCGAAGTCGTGCAATTGAAGGGGGGCGTAAGCCACTCCCATGTCAATACGTATGCAGCTGAGATTGTTCATTTGTTCGCTGAGGCATTCCATACGGTACCAAGGTATTTGCCACTGCCCGTTATTTTCGACAACATTGAAGTAAAAAACATGGTGGAAGCCGATCGGCATATTGGCAGAATCGTAGAGCTTGGCAGACAGGCCAACATTGCTTTGTTTACCGTGGGTACTGTGAAGGAAGATGCGTTACTGTTCAGGCTCGGTTACTTCAATGAAGAAGAGCAACAACTGCTGATGAACTCCGGTGCAGGTGACATTTGTTCACGTTTTTTCGACGCGGAAGGTCAGTTGATCAGTGAAGAGATTAACAGCAGAACTGTTGGAATTGATCTAGCCGAGTTGAGAAATAAGGAAAAATCAATTCTTGTTGCCGGGGGGCAACGCAAAATTGAAGCCATTCATGCGGCTCTTAAAGGTCATTACGCAAATATTCTGGTCACGGACCAGTACACAGCGCAGGCATTACTTCGATTTTAATTTCAAATGGATATGGATGACAACATCTGCCACGCAAAAAGGGCGGATGTTTTGCTTTTTTAGGAAGAAAATATAACGAAGAAGAAATGTAAGTGTAACTGTGAACAAAAGTTCAAGTTGATTTTTACATATGTTCATGTTAGTGTAAGGGTATAGAAAATAACTAGTTCAGATAAGGGAGAGATTCAATTGACTACACCACAATTAGCTAAAATGATCGACCATACGTTGCTTCGTGCGGACGCAACGCAAAGTGAAATGGCCAAGTTAACCGAAGAAGCAAAGCAATATCAGTTTGCTTCCGTATGTGTTAACCCAGGCTGGGTTGCTTATGCTGCTGAGCAGTTGCAGGGTTCTGGCGTAGATATCTGCACCGTTATTGGTTTCCCTCTGGGAGCATCTACATCAGAGACAAAAGCTTTCGAAACGAAAGATGCGATTGCTAAAGGTGCAACTGAAGTCGATATGGTCATCAACATCAGTGCTTTGAAAGATGGCAAAGATGATTTCGTTGAACAAGATATTCGTGCTGTTGTTGAAGCGGCTGCGGGTAAAGCTTTGGTGAAAGTTATTATTGAAACTTGTCTGTTGACGGATGAAGAGAAAGTACGTGCTTGTCAGGCAGCTGTGCGAGCTGGAGCTGATTTTGTTAAGACTTCTACAGGTTTCTCCACAGGTGGAGCAACGCCAGAAGATATCGCTTTGATGCGTCGTACTGTAGGTCCTGTTGTTGGCGTTAAAGCTTCCGGTGGCGTACGTAGCCTGGAAGATATGCAGAAAATGATCGAAGCGGGTGCGACTCGGATCGGTGCAAGTTCTGGCGTGAAGATTATGCAGGGTGGTCAGTCTACATCTTCTTATTAAACAAAAGCCTCTTATTAAGAAAAAGCTTAATAAATAAAAGTAATGTTATATTCTCTGTACTTGGGCGTTCGACTCAGGTACAGGGAATACAACTTACACTTATATTTTAATTAACGGAACTTATTGTAAGCGCTTCATAAGTTTTCTGAAAGATTACTGATAAAAATGCTTAAGAACCCTTTGAGCTGAATTTCCACATCCGGCTTAACTACCTTCAAAGGAGAGATCAAATGAAATTTCTAATTGCCCTTCTTGGTTTACTCGTTGTTTTTGGACTGGCTTATATCGCAAGCAACGGTAAAAAGAAGATTCGCTACCGGCCACTGGCCGTAATGGTTGTTTTACAGGTGATCCTGGCGTATGCCTTGCTGAATACAGGGGTCGGGACATGGCTGATTGGCGGCTTCGCCACCGTATTTAAAAGTTTGCTTGATTATGCAAATGAAGGAATTGCGTTTGTATTTGGTGATTTGACGAAGGTTGAAGACGCAACTGGCGGGGTCCCATTCTTCCTGAACGTTCTGATGCCGATTGTTGTCATCTCTGCCCTCATTGGGATATTGCAGTATATCCGAATCTTACCTTTTGTTATAAAATATATTGGTCTGGTATTAAGCAAAATCAACGGAATGGGCAAACTGGAATCATATAACGCGGTTGCTTCGGCTGTATTGGGGCAATCTGAAGTGTTCATTTCTGTGAAAAAACAAATTGGGTTGTTGCCAAAACATCGGCTGTACACCTTGTGTGCTTCGGCGATGTCCACGGTATCGATGTCGATTGTCGGTGCCTATATGTCCATGATTGATCCGAAATATGTGGTTACGGCACTTGTGCTGAACCTGTTTGGCGGTTTTATCATTGCTTCCATTGTGAATCCTTATGAGGTTACAGAGGAAGAAGATATATTGGAAGTACAGGAAGAGGAGAAACAGTCCTTTTTCGAAATGCTCGGCGAATACATTCTGGATGGATTCAAAGTTGCCATCATCGTGGCTGCGATGTTAATCGGTTTTGTTGCCTTGATTGCACTTGTTAACGGAATTTTCAGCGCGGTGCTTGGCATTTCGTTCCAGGAGCTGCTTGGTTATGTGTTTGCACCATTAGCCTTTATTATGGGTGTTCCTTGGAAGGAAGCGATTCAGGCGGGAAGTATTATGGCAACCAAAATGGTATCCAACGAATTTGTTGCCATGCTTGCTCTAGCGAAGGAGACCTTATTGTCTGCCAGAACAACAGGGATCGTATCCGTCTTCCTCGTATCGTTCGCTAACTTCTCTTCCATCGGTATCATTGCCGGTGCGGTGAAGGGACTTCATGAGAAACAAGGTAATGTGGTAGCCCGCTTCGGTCTGAAACTGCTTTACGGTGCATCGCTTGTCAGTGTATTGTCAGCGATCATCGCCGGACTGTTCTTGTAAACCGGATTATTGGAAGGAGTGCTTAGGTTATGTCAACATTCAAAAGAGTACATCTGATCGTTATGGATTCTGTAGGGATCGGCGAAGCGCCGGATGCAGCAGAATTTGATGATTTTGATGTAGATACCTTCGGTCACATTGCACGTGAACGCGGAGGTCTGAAAATGCCTCACATGGCCAGTCTCGGACTGTCCAACATCAAAGAAATCGAGGGTGTCCCTGTAGCGGATGCACCTAAAGCGTATTACACCAAGATGCAGGAAGCATCCAGAGGCAAAGACACAATGACAGGTCACTGGGAGCTGATGGGTCTTTACATTGATACACCTTTCCGTGTGTTCGAGAACGGTTTTCCCGATGAGTTGATTCAGCGCATTGAAGAGAAAACAGGCCGCAAGGTAATTGGAAACAAACCGGCCAGCGGCACGGAAATTCTGGATGAGCTTGGTGCAGAGCATGTTGAAACTGGCGCGCTCATCGTGTACACATCCGCGGATTCGGTTCTGCAAATTGCTGCACATGAGGACGTTGTTCCACTGAAAGAACTGTATGAGATCTGTGAGTTCTGCCGTGAAATTACACTAGAAGATCCGTACATGCTCGGCCGCATTATTGCACGTCCATTTGTAGGTGAAGCGGGTAACTGGAAACGTACTGCAAATCGTCATGACTATGCGCTCAAACCTTTTGGTCGTACGGTTATGAATGAACTGCAAGATGGCGGATTTGATGTGATTGCTTTGGGTAAAATCGCAGATATCTATGATGGCGAAGGTGTAACCAAGGCTGTTCGTACCGTCTCCAACATGGATGGTATGGACAAGTTGTCCGAAACGATGGATGAAGAGTTCACTGGACTCAGCTTCCTGAACCTGGTTGATTTTGATGCCCTGTACGGTCACCGTCGTGATCCGCAAGGTTATGCTCAGGCACTTGAAGACTATGATGAACGGTTGCCAGAGATTTTTGCCAAAATGACCAATGATGATCTGCTGCTGATCACAGCTGACCATGGTAACGATCCAACATACCGCGGTACGGACCATACACGTGAATATGTACCACTGCTTGCCTACTCTCCGCGCTTCAGCGAGGGCAAAAAGCTTGATCTGCGCAGCACATTTGCTGACCTTGGCGCAACCGTAGCAGAGAACTTTGGAGTGAAAATGCCGGAATACGGCACCAGCTTCCTGAAGGATTTGAAATAAGTTTTTCAAAAAAATGGATAGGGGAGGTCGGAGTAGCTTGGGCTGCTCCGGTCCTGCCATCATAATAGACTAATTTGTATAACTGGAGGAGATTCATTCATGAGTACACATATTGGAGCAAAACCCGGGGATATCGCAGAAACGATCCTATTGCCAGGAGACCCATTGCGCGCGAAATATATCGCAGATACGTACCTCGAAGATGTTGTATGTTACAACGAAGTTCGTGGAATGCTCGGTTACACAGGTACATATCAAGGACACCGGATTTCGGTGCAAGGTTCAGGGATGGGTATTCCGTCCTTCGCCATCTATGCTAACGAATTGATCAGCGAATATGGCGTGAAAAACCTGATTCGTGTGGGTACTTGTGGCGGTATGCAGGAGCATGTACGTGTACGTGACGTCATCCTTGCACAAGCAGCATGTACAGACTCCAGTATGAACAAACACGTATTCGGTGGTTATGACTTCTCACCAATCGCTACGTTCTCCCTGCTGAAGGAAGCATATGACCGTGCAACAGCTAAAGGTATGAAAATTCATGTCGGTAACGTGTTCAGCTCCGATTCTTTCTACCGCGATGACCGTTCCGTAACCGAGAAGTTGATGAAACATGGCGTACTCGGCGTAGAGATGGAAACAACAGCACTATACACCATCGCTGCCAAGTTTGGTGTTAACGCACTGACGATCCTGACGGTAAGTGACCACTTGCTGACAGGCGAAGAAACCTCTGCCGAAGAGCGCCAAAAAACGTTCAACGATATGATGGTAGTTGCCCTGGACACAGCAATCACACTGTAATTGTTGTATTTAATATTCAATATCAATTGATTTGGATCGAAACTTTTGTTTGAAGCACGGAGTGAAGGAACCGGAATCGATTCTGAAGAAGCAAAGCGTTCGCCTAAAAGCTTTCTGAAAGAAAGCTGCTTCGGAAGGATATGCTGTCTCCGAGTTTTCTCCATTGCAAAATGGATCAAAAAAACTTGGAGACAACAGCGATCAAAAGAACGATCCGGAGCCGGAACGAATTAACATCAAAATGTTGTATAAGATGACAACGGATGTTCTTGTATTTTATATACAATAATCATTTGATTTTAATCGAAACTTTTGTTTGAAGCACGGAGTGAAGGACCCGGAATCGATTCTGAAGAAGCGAAGCGTTCGCCTAAAAGCTTTCTGAAAGAAAGCTGCTTCGGAAGGATATGCTGTTTCCGAGTTTTCCCATTGCAAAATGGATCAAAAAACTTGGAGACAACAACGATCAAAAGAACGATCCGGAGCCGTAACGGTCCCAGTACAAAGTGTTCTATACAAATCATTTACCCGAGGAGAGATCATCATGAGAATGGTAGACATTATTGCTAAGAAACGCGACGGAAAAGAACTGACAACAGCTGAGATTGATTTTGTTGTTCAAGGATACACACAAGGAGAAATCCCGGATTATCAAGTCAGCGCTTGGGCGATGGCAGTATTCTTCAAAGATATGACAGACAAGGAACGCGCTGATCTGACGATGTCGATGGTGAATTCCGGTGAAACGATCGATCTGTCCGCTATCGAAGGCATCAAAGTAGACAAGCATTCCACAGGTGGTGTGGGCGATACAACAACACTGGTACTCGCTCCACTCGTTGCTGCATTGGATGTCCCTGTTGCCAAAATGTCCGGACGTGGACTTGGTCATACGGGTGGTACAACAGACAAACTGGAATCCGTTGCTGGTTTCCACGTAGAACTTGAAAAAGAAGAGTTCATTCGTCTCGTAAACGAACATAAGGTTGCAGTTATCGGACAAAGTGGTAACTTAACGCCTGCAGACAAAAAGCTCTATGCACTGCGTGACGTAACAGCTACCGTTAACTCCATTCCACTGATCGCCAGCTCCATCATGAGTAAGAAAATTGCTGCAGGTGCTGATGCAATCGTATTGGATGTTAAAACGGGTGCTGGTGCATTCATGAAAACAACGGAAGATGCTAAAGAATTGGCACATGCCATGGTAAGCATCGGTAACAATGTTGGCCGTAAAACGATGGCTGTTATCTCCGATATGTCTCAACCACTGGGTCTGGCGATTGGTAACGCGCTTGAAGTGAAGGAAGCCATCCTCACACTGCAAGGTAAAGGTCCAAAAGATCTGGAAGAACTGTGTCTGGCACTTGGACGTCAGATGGTATTCCTTGCTGGCAAGGCAGATTCCTTGGAGCACGCTGAGGAGAAATTGAAAGAAGTGATCCAGAACGGTAAAGCACTGGAGAAATTCAAAGATTTCTTGGCAAACCAAGGCGGAGACGCTTCGGTTGTGGATCATCCAGATCGTTTGCCACAAGCACAATATCTGGTTGAAGTCCCAGCAGACAAAGACGGCTATGTTGCCGGAATCGTCGCTGACGAAATCGGAACTGCAGCAATGCTGCTCGGCGCAGGCCGTGCAACAAAAGAGTCCGAGATCGATCTCGCGGTTGGTCTGATGCTGAACAAAAAAGTGGGTGACCCAGTCAAAGCTGGTGAGTCCCTCGTAACGATTCATGCCAATCGTGAAGACGTAACAGACGTCATCGCGAAGATCAAAGAAAACATTACAATTGCGGATCATGCCGATGCTCCTGTATTGGTTCATGATATCGTAACGGAATAATACAATCAGAGCAGACGAGATGTAATCTCATGTCTGACTGAACATGAAAGCCCCAAAGCGATGTAATCCATAGCTTTGGGGCTTTTTGTCGTTGAAAAGTACGCTGTTAGTTATTGCGAGCAACTACGGGCTCTTTATTTTCTCATACGCCATCACTGAGTCCGCATTGGTATAAATATAAGGCGTGGATGGCTCAGCTACACGTGTCACCTTTGTTGCCCGAATTTCAATCGTATCCTTACCATTCACCTGTGCTGAGCCGATGCTACCATCGATTTGCACCCAGCTATCTGTAGGAAAGCTATCCGCTTCTGGAATGTGAATCATCACGCCAAAGGGAGCCGCATCCGCGGGGCAACACATGACGAGAAATCGTCCCAGTGCAAAATGTGATTCATGATCCATGCTTTTATCACGGTAGACAAACCCGGTTAAGGAGATATCTTTGCCTGCAAATTGTCGCTGGAACATATCAATCGTGCCGAGGGTTTCAGAGAAGATCTCGGGATAGACTCGGATGACCTGTTCTGCATACAACTTCTCCGCCAGTTCAGCGAATTCGCGGCTATACTCGTCTGGAGGAACGAATTGTACTTTGGTAGCCGTTGCAGGCTGAACGGTCGTTGGTTTTTGCTTGAGATCTTGTACATTTAATTGCGTTGCCGGATCAGGTAAAGGCTCTTTCCGACGAATCTCGGGAGGGGCATAAGTGAGAGACATGCCTTTCTGACTGGCCATGGAGCTGCCGAGCGCCCGATCAGGTAACAAAAATCCTAGCAACAAGGGTATGGCAATCAGACCATATACCATTGAGCTACGAAGGAAGCCCGAGGGTGGTGGATGTTCACAGTCGCAATGAACCTCGTTTCTGCCGAACAGTCCATGCCAGGCCATGATAACAGCAATAAACAATAAGGGAACAGGGCAGCATAACAGCAGTTTTTGCATGGTAGGAGCCAAATAATAATGAAGCGAATCACTTGAATTCAAATGAATAATGTATACCGCAAGACCGCCGATCCAGACCGCACGGATCAGGTTATGCCATTGAATGATGTGTGACCTTGGAACAGGAGGTTTGGTCATCGTATAGATAGTGTGGTTCATAACATCACCTCATTTCTATCAATCGTCAGGATGAAAGTTCATAGGATTAATCATTTAGGTCATGAAATATGTTTCGCAACCTTTATACCAGCAGATTAATCAACCATGAGCCAGCGAAGACAAGCGTAATAATGGCTAGACTTAGACCAATAACAAACCGGGTACGGAAGGTCGAGAGCAGCATCAGGGTGCTTTTGAAATCCAGCATTGGACCAAGCACTAGGAAGGATACCAGCGGCCCCAGAGCAAACGTATGTGAGAACGCTGAGGCCACAAAAGCATCAGAAGTGGAGCAGAGGGATAATACATAAGCAAAGCCCATCATGAACACGTAAGAGGCAACTGGACCATTACCAAGAGAGATCAGATCGCTGCGGCTAATGAATGTCTGGATGCAGGCTGTAATCAGGGCACCGATCACCAGATATTTGCTCATATCGACAAATTCATCTCCGGCGTGAATGAAGAAGCTGCGCCAGTTTTTCACATGGTTGTGATCGTGTGCATTTGCTTGCGCGTGAGGTTGCGCCATTTTAAAACCAGGATGCGTCTTAACCTCTGGCACTGCGACCTTTGGCATCCGAAGGGGATTTCGACGAACGAACAGATACACGAGCATACCTATGGAAGCAGCTACGGCAAAGGCCAGTCCCATGCGGGCAATGGTAATCTCAGGATGTGAGGGAAAGGCGAGCAAAGTTGCGGTAAATACGATGGGATTGACTACGGGACCACTCAGGATGAACGTCACTGCGATATAGGCTGGCATGCCTTTGTGCATCAACCTTCTCACTACTGGGATCATGCCACATTCACAAATGGGAAAAATAATACCGAGCAACCCTGCAACCAGCACCCCACCGATCGGATTCTTGGGCGTGAGTTTGCGGACCATTTCTTCGGATACGAACCACTGCATGAGCGAGGACAATAACACACCCATGAGCAGAAAAGGTGCGGCTTCAAGGAAAATACCTATGAATACGGTTTTCATATTTTGCAAAGCTTCACTGTTCCATGCTTCCTTCAAGTCTGGAGCCATTGTGATCAACACGGGAACAAGAAATGCACAAGGGATCAGGAAGGACAGGAGCTTCAGATTGGCTGCCATTTTCATGAAACAGACCTCCACAACTAGGACTTTGCTAAAATATATGCTTGTACGTGCGGCAACATACATCATTCCTATGTTTTAATCAACGTTTTTACGATTAATCAAGATTTTTCATCATATTAGAGTTGACAACCGAGAGAAAACTGCGGTATAGTTCGGATTGCATATTTAATAGTAATAATTACGATTAAAGTTAAAACTTAAACAGAGTGGAGGAAGCAGAAATGTCAGATCAACAGGTTCAACAGCGGGTTCCAGTAACCGTACTTAGTGGATATTTGGGTGCAGGCAAAACGACACTTCTTAATCATGTGCTTCATAACCGCGAGGGGATGCGGGTTGCTGTTATCGTTAATGATCTCAGTGAGGTTAACATCGATGCAGGTTTAATACGAGATGGTGGAGGATTATCACGTATTGATGAGAAACTGGTAGAGATGTCCAATGGTTGCATCTGCTGCACCTTACGGGAGGATCTGCTGAAAGAAGTCGAGCGTCTGGCTTTGGATGGTTCTTTTGACTACATATTGATTGAATCCACTGGGATTGGTGAGCCGGTACCTGTTGCGCAGACGTTTACGTATATCGACGAGGAACTCGGCATTGATTTGACGAAATTCACTCGTCTCGACACGATGGTTACAGTTGTTGATGCTGCCCAGTTCTGGCGTGATTTTTATTCCAAAGAAACACTGAAGGATCGTGGACAGGAAGCGGGGGAGGACGATGTTCGCGGAATCGTTCATCTGCTGACGGATCAGGTGGAATTCTGTGATGTGCTGATTCTGAACAAATGTGATTTGGTCTCGGAGGAAGAACTTTCGAAGCTTGAAAAGGCACTACACGCCATGCAACCAGAAGCCAGGCTCATTCGCACGACACATGGGCAGATTGATCCGAGAGAGATAATGAATACGGGACGTTTTGATTTTGAAAAAGCAAGCCAGTCAGCGGGTTGGATCCGCGAATTAATGAAAGAGGAACATACCCCGGAGACTGAAGAATATGGAATTCATTCATTTGTCTATCATCGTAAACGTCCATTCCACCCGGAACGGTTGCTGCGTTGGATTGCGAAATGGCCAGATAATATCGTGCGATCCAAAGGCCTGATGTGGCTGGCAACAAGGAACCATATGGCGATCTCTTTCAGTCATGCAGGCACATCAAAGCAGCTTGCGCCAGCAGGAATATGGGTAGGTGCGATGAGTGAGGAGGAAAGGCAACTTCATTTTGGCGACACGCTGCCAAGCATACCGGACTGGGATGATGAGTGGGGTGACCGGGTGACGAAATTGGTATTCATCGGCATTGACATGGACCGGGCGGAGATTGAACGTACATTGGATGAGACCCTTCTTACGGAGGAAGAGATGTTGATGAGCTGGCGTGAACTGAAAGATCCCTTTCCAGCGTGGAGTTGACAAAAGAAAAGCTATAGACTAATATCATTAAATAGTAATAATTACGATTAAATAAGAGGAGGCAACAACCATGAGAGTCATTGTAACCTTAGCCTGTACCGAGTGCGGGGACCGCAACTATACAACAACCAAGAACAAACGTAACCATCCAGAGAGACTTGAGATGAAGAAGTACTCCCCACGTTTGAAGAAAATGACGATCCACCGGGAAACCAGATAAAAATTTTTTGTTATTTTCAAATCGTAATATTTACGAAAAGAGGGAAATGCATGATACTATCCTCCATGCGTGATGTTGTATTTGGATATGGCAAAGAGCCGGTCATTGATCAACTGTCGCTGGATATCCATGTGGGAGAGTTTATAGGCATCACAGGTCCCAATGGTTCTGCCAAAACGACCCTGTTAAAGCTGCTACTGGGGCTATTGAAGCCCTGGAGTGGCACGATACATATGAATCCGCAGTTGAAACGTGGGAACAAGTCCAATATCGGTTATGTGCCCCAGCAGGTGGCATCGTTTAATAGTGGATTTCCCAGTACGGTGAATGAACTGGTCCGGTCCGGGTGTTACACCAGGTTGGGATTATTCCGCAGATTCACAGCAACGCAGGATGCCATCGTTGAACGCAGTCTGCGTGAAGTTGGCATGTGGGAATATCGGAATACACGAGTCGGTGAGCTGTCTGGTGGACAGAAGCAACGGATCTGTATTGCAAGAGCTATGGCTGGGCAACCGCAGGTTCTGGTACTAGATGAGCCGACAACGGGAATGGACCGTCACAGTCGTGAAGGATTTTACAATCTGATGCGACACTATGTTGATGCTCATGGGATAACTATTATTATGGTTACTCATGGACTGGAAGAGATGGGAGATCGATTGGACCGAACGATTACTCTGGAGCGGCAAGAAAGTGAGGAATGGCAGTGTTTGAGTACGAATTCATGCAACGTGCCTTCTGGGCAGGTGGATTGATTGGAGTCATCGCTCCAATTCTCGGGGTCTATCTGATGCTCAGGCGGCAGGTCCTTATGGCGGACACGTTATCCCATGTCTCACTGGCAGGGGTTGCGCTCGGTTCGGTCATGAATCTTAACCCCGTGATCTGCGGATTCGCCATTGCAATTATCGGTGCTTTACTGGTTGAACAACTACGTCGAAGCTACCGAACCTACAGCGAGGTACCTGTGGCGATCATCATGACTTCGGGACTGGCTCTTGCTGTAGTGTTGATGAGTCTCAAAACCAATCTGTCCAAGACATTCAGTTCATACTTATTCGGATCTATTGTCGCGGTTAGCGATATACAGTTGTGGATGATGGCAGGGGTATGTGTCATTGGTTTACTTTTTTTCATCCTGCTCCGGAGACCGTTGTATAGCTTTACGTTTGATGAAGAAACAGCTTCCATTGGGGGCGTTCAGGTAAAAGGTTTATCGTTTGCATTTGCCATTCTGACAGGAATGACTGTAGCTTCAGCCATGCCGATCGTCGGTGTGTTGCTGGTGTCTGCTCTCATTGTATTGCCTGCTGCCTTGGCACTAAGAGTGTCTCGCAGTTTTACAGCAGCGATTATTGTCGCTGTAATTACAGGATTAATTGGTATTTTTAGCGGACTCATAACATCTTACCATCTAAATACACCACCGGGAGGAACAATTGCACTCATCCTGTTGGTCATCCTATTGACTGGAATATCAGCGCAAAAGCTGATTGCACGATATAACCGCAAGCGTCATAGCAAAGAAACGAAATCACAGCACGTCATTCTGGTCAACCATTCTAGGAGGAATACATCACATGAAATTCAGTAAAAAAGCTACGCTCGGATTGTTGTTCAGTCTCACACTTATCGTCGCAGGCTGCGGACAAAAATCCGCTTCTGATGCAAATACAACTTCGACAGGCACTTCCGTTCCAGTCGAGACGGAAACCGCAAAATTAAACGTGCAGGTCAGCTTCTACCCGATGTACGAGTTCACCAAAAATGTGGCAGGTGATCTGGCCGATGTGCATACGCTTGTTCCAGCAGGAATGGAGCCCCATGATTGGGAGCCAACACCACAAGATATTGCCAGCATTGAAAAAGCGGACGTGCTTGTATACAACGGTGCGGGTATGGAATCATGGATGGATCAGGTCACCGGAAGTCTGAGCAACACTTCGCTCATTCAAGTGGAAGCGAGTCATGGAATTAACCTGCTTGAAGGTGAAGAGCATGATCACCATCATGAAGATTCAGAGGCAACAGAACATGACCACGATCATGACCATGCGAATGAAGCGACTACAGAAGAACATGATCACGATCATGCGGATGAAGCGACTACTGAAGAACACGACCACGATCATGACGCCGAGGCAGAAGCAGGACATGATCACGATCACGGTGGACTCGATCCCCACGTATGGCTGTCACCTGCATTGGCTGTCAAAGAAGTACGTAATATTGAAGCGGGATTAGCGCAGGCTGCTCCAGAACACGCTGAACAGTTCAAGCAGAATGCAGATGCCTACGTTGCTCAACTGGAGTCACTGGATCAGGACTTCAAAGCGGCTGTGACGGATAGCAAGCGCAAGGATTTCATCACACAACACGCTGCATTTGGTTACCTTGCACAGGAATACGGATTGCAACAGGTGCCCATCGCAGGATTGTCTCCTGAGCAAGAACCTTCAGCTGCGCAGATGGCATCTGTCATTGATTTTGCAAAAGAGCATCAGGTGAAGACAATTTTCTTCGAAACACTGGTTTCATCCAAAGTGTCTGAGACGATTGCAAGTGAAGTGGGAGCCAAGACGGCTGTATTGAACCCGATTGAGGGACTCACCGAGGAAGAAATTGCGGCGGGAATGGACTACATTAGCGTGATGAGGCAGAACCTGGAGGCTCTAAAACTGGCGCTGAACGAATAATAAAAGATCAGTTTGATGCCTTTCACCGAAAAAGGTACAATAATACAACATGCTGAGGAATGGATCGCCATTCCTTTGCCTTTTTGCAAAGCAGAGAGCACAGGGATGTGCTCTCTATTTGTTGAATAAGGGACCGGATCAAGGATAACAGGAGGACGCATTAGATGAATTTAAATGAGGAACATGAAGTGCTGTTAAGTGAACAGCCTGCCCATCTATGGAGACGGCGGAAGCTGGAGCTGATGCACTGGACGGAACGTGATAAACATACGGTATCCGCGAAGAAAACAGAGATTTGGAACGGTGTTGAAGTTGATGCCGAACTTGTGAAGGCATTGTCCATACTTCAGAGTGCGGGCGTGAGGACGGAATTTTCATGTGCAGGGGTGAGTCCGCTTGATGAACCTGTCGATCATTCCCTTTATGCTTATGTTACCCTGATACAAAGTGAGGTTGCAGATCAATTCGTGCACTATGCTCTCCGTCGGATGCGGAATCGACTGCTCGTTACACTAGAGGCTGAAAAAGGCCGATATGACCTATCTTCTTTTTTCATTGGACACAATCGGAGCTTCTGCTGGTGGATGGAGCACTGCGCCTTACAGTTCGGAAGCCGAAACGAATCGAGTGAAAAAAGCGTAGTATAAAGAATAGGCTTGTTTACTTGAAGGTAAAGGAGGTATGGCACGATTGAATAAGTGGGTCAAAACGATACTGTTCCTACTAGGCTCCGTCTTTCTTACACGATTCATCCCATTTTCGTCCTTGTTCCGTAACCTGGATACGATGATCCATGAATTCAGTCATGCACTAATGACACTGGTATTGTCCGGTAAAGTGTTGCGCATTGAATTGTACGCTGATCATAGTGGTGTAACTTACTCTTCCATGCTGACGCCAGGCAGATCGATCCTGGTTTCTCTGGCGGGATATATCAGTGCATCACTGTTCGCCTGGCTGTTGTTTTACTTATACCGCAAAGGCTTGCACATGTGGGGACTCGGTATTATGACGGCTGTCGCTCTGGTGTCGCTCCTGTTATATGTAAGAGGGGAGTTCGGTATGTTATGGCTGACCGGGTTTATCGTTCTGAATGTGGTCATTATGATTTTTGGCGCCAAGATCGTGAAGTTCTATTATCTGTTACTGGCGTTTCTTACACTGGAAGAGTCGGTTGTTAGTGCGGTATACGTTGGATTTATGTCCTGGACTCAGCCTTCACGGGCAGGGGATGCAGCGAATCTCGCTCAACAGACATTCCTTCCCGCACTGTTCTGGGGAACGCTGTTTGCTCTATTTTCGCTGTGGTGTGCCAAGGGAGCACTCGGTCTCTTTTTCCGCAAAGAAAGCACTTCGCGAGCGTCACGGTCTCGGGGATTACGAAGAGCGTAATGGTTATAAAGGTATACAAAGCAAAAAAAGGCACTTCCTTTCTTCATGAAAGGAGAGTGCCTTTTGCTTTTGGACGTACATCTGATATTAGAGTCTGATATTGAACACATTGAACCTAATCTCCAAGATTATCCCATAACACATAAAAGTAATAAATCTCTTCCATAATCGCCTTATCATCCTCTGCCGCAACGCCGCCCTTGATCCGAGCAAGCGTGCCCAGAATATCATATATCGTTTCACGTTCCACACTGAACTGAATGCGGTTAACGACCTTATCCCAAGCTTGCATTGCGTAATTAACTTGAGACTTGGCTTCAGTCCATTGTTTTCCCTCAACCTGTTTCTCTAACGTTTGTATAGATTCAAGCAAGCGATCATCGTTGCCAAAGGGCTTTTTGAGAAAGGCTCCGCTAGCCATAATCGCAACGAATACAAGAATGAGGAAGATCGGAAGCACATATAGCAGCCAAAAACGCGTTTTCATTCAACCGCCTCCTTCATGTAAAGAGTTTAGAAAGGCCCCTCATAATCGCCCATATCGATTTTTTCGGTGATCTTATCCTTGAACAGGTCCACATACAATTTGTCATTGGGTAATATGGCGGCAAAAGCGATATCCTGTATCGTAATGTTTTGCTTTTTCAGCTGTTCACTGAGCCAATTAATATCTTTGTGTCTTTCCTCAAGATTTTGCTTAATCAGCAGGCCATCAATGATAATCTCGGTCATCAGCTTGCTCTTCGGCGGGTGCATATGCATGTCTTTTGCGGTTACCGGTTGATTCTCAGGTTTCAAAACAACCGAAAGGCTGCCATCTGGTTCCAGAATCGCATAATCCAGCGTTGTAATATCAAATACATCCTTTTGCCGCAGCATCATGGTCAATTCGTCAAATTTGACTCGCATTTTACTCAGGTTCTGTTCGAGAATTTTACCGTTCTGGATGATCAATGTGGGATCTGAGTCCATTAATTTGGAGATGGTGCGATTCTTCAGCGTAATATACTGAAAGATGATCGTAATAATTGTGAAAATGGTCAAGGCCACAAAATGAATCCAGGCCTTGGACGAGAGATCGGTTGCAAACGTACCTGCAATGGAACCGATTGTGATGCCGTTAATGTAATCAAAATACGTCAAGTTACCCATCTGCTGTTTGCCCAGCACCCTTGTATAGATGATCAGGGTCAGAAAGGCAATAATAGACCGTACGGCAACAACCCATGTTTCTTCCATCATATATGTATCACCTTCCTTTATTTCACGATAGCTCTATAAGAGGTTCTTTAAAAAGTTTGCTTTTGAACATGCATTATAACAAGCTTTTCCTATGCTGGAGGATCTTATGCTTGAACGCAAAAAACCGAAACCTGGGTATGTATCCCAAGCTTCGGTCTCTATAAATTCTCTATATTAGTTGAACTGATTCATTTGCACGTAACGGAGAGGAAAGAAAAAACCTGAAAAAGCGAAGCGCTCGCCTTTATTCCCGGATTTCTCCTTCGGAGAAGTGAATCGATAAAATCTGGGGATAACAGCGATTGGAAGGTTGTTCTTTCATCGGAGTGTCTGTGTAAGAAATCGTTAAACACCGGAATATGCCATAAATCCGCCATCTACCGGAATGACTGTGCCAGTGACAAAACCGGATTGTCTTTCATCCGCAAGCCACATCAATGTGCCAAGCAGGTCTTCCGGTTTGCCAAAGCGGCGCATGGGTGTATGCGCAATAATTTTACTGGAACGTTCCGTTGGTGAGCCGTCTGGTTGCAGTAATAGATTACGGTTTTGCTCGGTCAGGAAAAACCCGGGTGCAATGGCGTTGACACGAATACCGGATTCAGCCAGATGAACGGCGAGCCACTGCGTGAAGTTGTTAATCGCTGCCTTCGCAGCGCTGTATGCTGGAACTTTCGTCATGGGCGATGGGGCGCTCATGGAAGAAATGTTTATGACAGTAGCGGGAATATCACGCTCTATCATATGTTTTGCAAAGATCTGAGTGGGGATGAGAGAACCGACAAAATTCAGATCCATCACCTGACGAAATCCCTCTACACTTACATCGAAAAATGTAGTGACATCGCTCTTTTCCAGATCTTCCAATCTAAAAATTTCATTTGTGGTGTTGGCAGTGGCGTTATTGCCACCCGCGCCATTAATAAGAATGTCGCATGGTCCAAGCTGTTCCAGTACAGCATCTGCCGCCGCTTGTACACTATCGGCCTGGGTTACGTCACAGGCAATAGCAATCGCTCTGCCACCGGCAGCTTCAATCGCAGCTACAACTTCCTGCCCCTTGGACACGGTGCGGTTCAGGATGGCTACACTTGCACCGTGCCGAGCGAGTTCTTCCGCCATGGAGCGGCATAGTACTCCAGCACCTCCGGTGATTACAGCCGTTCTGCCTTCGAGACGAGATGAGCGTTCATATTGGTGTTCACTCATGCTTTTGCCCTCCTTTGCAGGGAATCCCAGACGCCCCAGAGATACATGATCCCCAAAGCCCGGTCATAGAGTCCATAGCCAGGTCGGCACTGTTCTCCCCAGAGATGACGACCGTGGTCGGGTCTTGCATAACCTTCATAACCGATATCGTGATAAGCCTCAACAACCCCTGCAATATCAACACTGCCATCCTGACTGCGATGTGAGGTTTCAATAAAGTCGCCGTTATCGTATATTTTTACATTACGAATGTGGGCAAATGGAATCCGATCCTTGAACTCGTGTATCATCCCGATTATGTCATTATCAGCATTTGCTCCCAAAGAGCCACTGCATAACGTCACGCTGTTGTAAGGGCTATCATAAAGATTCAAATATTTTCGAACATTCTCCTGATTCGTAATAATCTTTGGTAATCCAAAGATTGGCCATGGCGGGTCATCCGGATGGATGGCCATTCGAATCCCCAGCCGTTCGGCTGTAGGCATAATCTCTTGCAGGAAATAACGTGCGTGCTCCCACATGTGATCCTCGGTTACATCCTTGTAGGCTTCGAACAAACCTGTTAAATACTGCAATCGTTCTGGTTCCCAACCTGGCATGGTGAGTGCGGAGTTTTCCGTAATGCGTCGAACGAGTTCCAGAGGTTCTATATCTGCGAGTTTACTGTGCTCATAGAAGAGGGCAGTTGAGCCATCCTCCATTTCCTTGTGCATATCCGTGCGAAGCCAGTCGAAAATTGGCATAAAGTTATAACAGATGACCTTCACACCAACCTGGGCAAGTTTCTCCATCGTTTTAATATAGTTCGCAATGTATTTATCCCTTGATGGCAGGCCCAACTTGATATCCTCATGGATGTTCACACTCTCAACGACATCCAGATGTAACCCGGCCTTGTCCGCTGCTGTTTTGACAGCGAGTATTTTGTCCATCGGCCATTCCTCGCCAGCAGGAACATCGTGCAGTGCCCACACAATACCTTCAACACCCGGAATCTGCCGGATATGATCCAGCGTTACCGTATCATTGCCTTCGCCGAACCAGCGAAAAACCATTCTCATCACGTTCACCTCATCATGAATAGTAGGAAGAAAAATTCAGTCATTGAAAATAGGAAGGATATGTATCCTGCAGGACAGCCAAATCGGTGACAGTTAAATGCAAATGTTCCTGCATCAGTCGCTCTGCTGTGTCGGCATCATGCTGCTGAATGGCCTTGACCATAGACCGGTGCTGTTCAATTAGGTGATCCCACTGGTGGTCCGAGGACAGGCGTAACATGCGACTTCGATTCAAATGCACATTCATCTGCTGGATAACAGTCCAGGTGTTGCTTTTGTTGCAGCCTGCAAAAAGAGTGCTATGGAATTCCTCATCCAATTGAAACATTCGTTCATCATCCGGTTTGACCCTGCATTCCTGTTGCCACGCAAGGTTCTGTTCAAGAGCTACCATATGTTCGTTCGGAAAGTTCTCGCAGGCGAGCCTGATTACGGCTCGTTCGAGCTGTTCACGCATGAACCGTGCTTCCTCAACGAGATCGACCTGAATCAGAGAGACGTATGTGCCACGCTGTGGATACACTTCCAGCAGACCTTCCTGAGCAAGCCTTACAAAACTTTCTCGAACAGGTGTCCGGCTGACCTGGAACTCCAGCGAAATTTCCTTCTCAGAAATAGCTGTTCCCGGAGGCATTTTTAGACTCAAAATGAGTTGTTTCAGCGTGAAGTAAACGACATCTCGCGTTGAGTAAGATTGCTTATTATTCATGGAAGACATACTGCTCGCAACAGGCAACAAACCGGCTTTGGATGATAACTTTGGGGTATATTCCACAACTTCAACTCCTTCATTGATATACTACCATACTTGTATGGTAGTATGGAAGCGCTTTATCCGCATTATATTAAATTTAGTTGAAGGTTCACTTGCAGTTCAAGTGATTGAAGAGTACAATTCAGTTATTAGGTTCGAATGTTTAAACCAACAGACATCAAACAGAGAAAATATACGTAGAATAATGAAGAAGAAATAGTATAGAGGTGAACACCATGGGACAAAAAGCGATCAGCGTTTTTCAAACCTGTATCCCGTTATTTCAAGTATTAAGTGACAACCATCGTCAATCTATTTTGCTGACACTTACCGAGAAGGGCAGAATGACGGTGAATGAAATTACCGAACAATCCAGCCTATCCCGCCCAGCCATATCTCATCATCTCAAGTTGTTGTTAGAGAAGGGGCTTATATCTGTGGAACAGAAGGGCACACAGCGATATTATTCGGCTTCATTGAATGCATCGGTGGAACTGCTGAAGGAACTGGTAGCTGCTTTGGAAGAAGAGTGTCTGTAAAGTAATAGTGATAAAACATGCTTTTGCATGTGCCTTATAGGTTCGTAAGTTTAAACGCTTGATCAATAATATACAGAGGAGTATGTATATATGACAACGACTATACAGGAAGTAACCAGTCAGGAAGTTGAACAGATTTTGGAGCAGCAACGACAATTCTTTCGTTCCGGGGCCACACGATCGGCAGAAGCTCGAATTGCCCGTCTGAACCAACTCAAGCAGGCGATTCAAAAGTATGAGACCAGACTGACTGAAGCTCTCTATCAGGATTTGGGCAAAAGTGAGTTTGAATCCTACACAACCGAGATCGGATTTATGATGGACAGCATCACACACACCATTCGTAAAGTGAATAAATGGGTGAAACCCGTTAAAGTGAAAACGCAAATGGCACTCCTGGGTTCCAAAAGTTATATTATACCTGAACCCTATGGAGCCGTTCTCATCATCGGACCGTTTAATTATCCATTTCAACTCTTAATCGAACCATTGGTAGGTGCTATTGCGGCAGGCAACACAGCCGTGCTCAAAGCGTCAGAGAATACACCTGCGGTGTCCGCTGTTGTACGTGAAATGATTGCGAGCGTGTTCGAACCGGCATACGTACAAGTGCTTGACGGTGCTAAAGATACAACAACAGCACTGATTAACGCGCCATTCGACTATATCTTTTTTACAGGCAGTGTACCGGTAGGCAAGATTGTGATGGAGGCAGCTGCCAAAAATCTCGTTCCCGTTACGTTAGAACTTGGAGGCAAGAGCCCTGTCATCGTTGATGAACAGGCGGATATCAAAGTAGCTGCTGAGCGAATTATATGGGGCAAACTGCTCAATACAGGACAGACCTGTATCGCACCCGATTATTTGCTCGTGCATGAGCGCGTGAAAGAACAGTTAATCACAGAGATGAAAGCAGCGATCGTATCCTTCTTTGGTTCGGATATCCAACACAACAAGGATTATGGGCGAATCGTGAACAAGGGACATTTTAAACGTCTGACGACTCTGATTGAACGGGATCAGGCCAAAGTAATATATGGGGGAGCTTCGGATGAGGAAGATCGCTTTATTGAACCTACGCTGATTGATGCGGAGTCCTGGGATGCAGCAACGATGGAAGATGAGATTTTTGGACCAATTCTTCCGATCATTAGCTACCGTAACCTGGATGAAGCCATTGTAGAGATCGTAAAGCGGCCGAAACCACTCGCCTTGTATCTGTTTACTTCCGACACCCAGATTCAGGACAAAGTGCTGCGTGAAGTTTCTTTTGGTGGCGGCTGCATTAACGATACCATCACGCATGTAGCAAATCCGCGTCTGCCGTTTGGCGGAGTTGGTCATTCCGGTGTTGGTTCGTATCATGGGCAGTACAGCTTCGAAACCTTCTCTCATCTCAAAAGTGTACTGAAAAAAAGCACCAAATTGAATCTGCCGATTCTATATCCACCGTATGATAACAAGCTCAAGTTGATTAAGCGTTTGTTGAAATAAATAAGAAAGATGAACGGCCTGCTACTGGATCTCATTCCAGAGCAGGCTGTTCCTGTCGGTAACTGGATGGTGACATGCCGGACCAGCGCTTGAATTGACGACTGAAATGAGCAATATCCTTATAACCAAGCATGACGGCAATATTCTGAACAGACAGCTTCGGATTGCCCAGAAGAAGCTTCGCTTCATGCAAAACCAACTGGGACAATACAGCACGGGGAGACTGACCGAACACCTGCTTGAACACGCGATTACAGTGAGAAGAACTGATGCCCAGCTCTGCTGCAATATCATCAATGCCATAGTGACCGTTGGACTCGTGTCCCTGTTTGAAATGCTGACTCATCAGGCCTTGCAATCGATTACGAATCTGGTGGGCAAGTTCGAACTTTTCATGTCCGTCGGTAAACCATTGCGCTGCCTCTTGCGAGACCGCCTCCCACAGATGGCCAAATAGTTCAAATACCGCAGATTGCAGCTGCATACGCTGTACCATCGTATTTGCTGTTTCATCATCCGCAGATGACATCAATTTGCGCAAAACCGGCTCAATCTGCTGTGTAACCGGACTATCCGCACTGAATCGCACTTGTTTGATGCGTGCCAGCAACGATAGGAACAACTGATCATCAATGTCAAAATGCATGCAAAAATACGTAAATCCCTTGCCGTTATGGCTCTGGCTGGAATGAATGCTTCCCGGAGGAATCAGGAGCAGTTCGCCAGCCTTTTGAATGTATAGGGTACCATTCACGATCATGCGTTGCTCGCCTTCCGTGACATAATTCAACTCATATTGAGGGTGCTCATGCGCCGGATAATCCCAGTCCGTACCGACACTTCGTAAATGAATGGCGAACAGATTAACCGTTGTTTGCACATCTGGATAAAAAACTTCATGGACACTTTCTCCCAAAGTAGGAGGCAAATACGTTGAAGACATGGAAGATCCCCCTTTATTTAGAGGTTGTTCAAAAAGTGCGATTTTGAACACGCACTTATATCAAATGGAATGGTTTTGTGTAACCGCTTTAATCCATTATAGTCTATCAGCTTGATTTGGGTAAATATCCGATTGATTTGATCATGGTCTGAGGTGGAACCACGTGTTAGGATGGGGCTAATGAAAACGCATGCAAACTATTTTGAGAGGGGTTATGATTCGTGAGCACATCCAAATCCATCTTTTATAATGCACATCACGCACCGATTGGTGCTTTTGCGAGTTTTACACTGGGATACAAAGGAGCCAAAGGCGGGCTGGGTCTTGAACTTGGCAAGCCGGCAGACCAGAATGTATATATTGGATTACAATCTCGCGATGGCGACAATTATCATGCACTTCCTTTTTATGAAGCTTCCCAGGATGAGAGCAGCCGCTATGATGTAGAGAAGTTGGATAACGGGGACACGGCATCGACAACAGCATCCAAAGTTCCACAACCTCTTATTACAGCTTTTCGCGATGAAGATATTACCCGTGAATTCACCTCAGGTACGGATACGTGGACTGCTGGAGATCTGACGTTCCGTATCTACTCGCCTGTACGTCCAGTACCTGATCCAACGAATGGGGATCGCGAAGAATTAATGGATGCACTCGTACCTGCCGTATTGGTTGAGATGACGATTGACAATACGCAAGGTCAACAACCACGCAAAGCCTACTTTGGCTATCAGGGCAATGATCCGTACTCTGCGATGCGTCTGATTGGGGGACCGGAAGGTGGCTCCATCACAGGTGTGGGACAAGGTCGACTTACAGCAATTATGTCAGCAGATGACGGACTGTGGCCCGCACGCGGATTTACGTTGGAGAAGCTCTTGCAGGAGAAACATCGGGAGAATTTGGCATTTGGACTTGGCTCAACCGCTGCACTACTGATGGAGGTGCCGGCTGGAGAGAAACGTACGTATCAATTCGCAGTATGTTTCTATCGTGGGGGCATTGTGACGACTGGAATGGACACAACGTATTGGTATACGCGGTACTTCTCCGATATTCAGGCAGCAGGAGAGTATGCACTACAACGCTTCAGTGAGTTGACCGCATCCTGTGGAGAGGTTGAACAGCGCCTTGGATCGGCTGCTTTGACCGAAGATCAATCATTCATGCTGGCTCATTCCATTCACAGCTATTATGCCAGTACTCAACTGCTGGATGCCGATGGTGAGCCACTCTGGGTGGTGAACGAAGGGGAGTATCGGATGATGAACACACTTGATCTGACAGCTGATCAGTTGTACTTCGAGCTTGCCTTGAATCCATGGACGGTGCGTAATGAGCTGGAGTGGTTTGTGAAACGATACAGTTATACGGATCAGGTTCGTTTCCCGGGGGAAGAAAAGCTATATCCGGGCGGAATTACCTTTACCCATGATATTGGTGTTGCCAATGTGTTCTCACGCCCTGGACACTCGGCATATGAACTGGTTGGCATTGACGACTGCTTCTCACAGATGAGTCACGAAGAACTGGTGAACTGGCTCTGCTGCGCGACAGTGTACATTGAACAGACACAGGATCAAGCTTTTGTGAAAAACATGTTGCCTGTTATCCAGGATTGCTTCGAAAGCATGCTTAATCGTGACCATCCCGACGCTGAGCAGCGTAACGGTCTGATGGGTCTGGATAGCAGCCGTACTCAAGGTGGAGCGGAGATTACAACCTACGACAGCCTGGATGTGTCACTTGGACAGTCTCGCAACAATATCTATCTGGCGGGCAAATGCTGGGCGGTCTATGTTGCATTGGAGAAGTTGTTCGCAACGGAGAAGTTGGCCGATCTGTCACATCAAGCAGGTCTTCAAGCGGATCGCTGCGCTGCCAGTATTGCTGCACAGTTGACTGATGGCGGCTACATTCCAGCTGTTATTGCAGAAAATAATGATTCTCGAATCATTCCGGCAATTGAAGGTCTGGTGTTCCCGTACTTTACAGGCTGTGAAGCAGCACTGGATGTGAATGGTCGTTTTGGACCTTATCTGAAAGCACTCCAAACTCATCTGAAGACGGTTCTTGTACCGGGAACATGCCTGTTCGAAGATGGAGGCTGGAAACTGTCCTCAACAAGTAATAACTCGTGGTTAAGCAAAATCTATTTGTCCCAGTTTATCGCTAGAGAGCTGCTAGATGTGGAATGGGATGAGACAGGCAAGGCAGCAGACGCGGCGCATGTCAACTGGCTGCTGCATCCGGAGGAATCCTACTGGTGCTGGAGCGACCAGATCCTGTCAGGTGTGGCGGTTGGCAGCAAGTACTATCCGCGTGGTGTAACGTCGATTCTATGGTTACTCGAAGGAAAAGGGAATCGCCTTACGCAGATCTATGCCAGTAAGGAGGCGGTACAATGAACCAATCCGTCGTTCAAACTGCCTTGTCAGGTCCACAGTACGATGCGTGGCTGGGGTATCACTCCGAATTGCCAAGAGCGAATGGACTTGCCCAAAAGACGGCTCCTGCGTGGAGCAAGCTGATACTCGCGGAAGAGAACCATGGAGTAATCACAACAGCTCTGACCGAACTTTCACGAGGACTGGAGAAGTTGTATGGCGTGAAACCGTCGGTCAGTCATCTGTCTGATACTCAGCAAAGTGAGCGGGACAATAACGCTTCCGCTCCCGCGATACGAATCGGTACTTGGACAGGAAGCAATTCGGTGGCTGGTTCGTTCAGTGAGAAAGAGCGTTCAACTGTTCAGGGAGAAGGGTACATCATTCGTGAGAACGAGACCGAGGGTGTACTGGTCATTGGTTCAGAGACTCCCCAAGGTGTGTTGTATGGTGCATTCCATCTGCTTCGGGAACTGACAATGGATCAAGGAATTGCAAGTAAGGCGGATGACGCTGTGAGTAAGTGGAGCTTCATTACAGAGCAGCCTACCAATGCACTGCGAATGATTAATCAGTGGGATAACGTGGACGGCAGCATTGAACGGGGTTACGCTGGAGACTCGATTTTCTATGATAACGGGGAATTCACACTGGACTTGGAACGCATCAGAGATTATGCACGCCTGCTTGCTTCGACGGGTATCAATGCCATATCGATCAACAACGTCAATGTACACCGCCGTGAGAGTCTGTTTCTGACCGAACGTTATCTTAGTGATGTGGCGAAAGTTGCCGCTGAATTCAGAGCATATGGCATTCGATTGTTCCTGAGCGCCAACTACGCGAGTCCGATTGAGATTGGTGGATTACGTACGGCTGATCCGCTGGATGCGCAGGTACGGGAATGGTGGAACGTTCAAACGGCCAAGGTGTACGCAGCGATTCCGGATTTTGGTGGTTACCTGATCAAAGCAGACTCCGAGAATCGTCCGGGACCATTCACGTATAACCGTGATCATGCCGATGGTGCGAACATGTTGGCTGAAGCCCTTCGGCCATTCGGTGGATTGGTCATCTGGCGTTGCTTTGTCTATAACTGCAAGCAGGACTGGCGGGATCGTTCCACTGACCGTGCACGTGCAGCATATGACCACTTTACGCCGCTGGATGGGCGTTTTGCCGACAATGTCATTTTGCAGATCAAAAACGGGCCGATGGACTTTCAGGTGAGAGAGGCGGTATCCCCGCTGTTCGGCGCCATGGAAAATACAAATCAGGTGATTGAATTTCAGATTACACAGGAGTATACCGGGCAACAGCGTCATCTCTGTTATCTGGTTCCCCAGTGGAAAGAAGTATTGGACTTTGACACATACGCCAAAGGCGAAGGTTCAGAGATCAAGCGAATCGCGGACGGTTCTCTCTATAAACGACCATACAGTGGCTTCGCCGCAGTATCCAATATTGGTGCAGATGCCTGTTGGACAGGACATCCACTCGCGCAGGCGAATCTATATGGATACGGAAGACTTGCATGGAACCCGGAGCTGTCCGCGGAAGAGATTGCCGATGAGTGGGTGAGACTCACATTTGGACATGAAGACGAAGTTGTGCGGCAGGTTACGGGCATGCTTTTGACTTCACTAGATATCTATGAGAATTATACGGCGCCTCTCGGTGTAGGTTGGATGGTTAATCCGGAACATCATTACGGGCCGAATGTAGATGGATACGAGTATTCCAAATGGGGAACGTATCACTTTGCCGATTGTCATGGTATTGGTGTAGATCGAACCGTGAACAGCGGTACAGGATACACTTCACAGTATCACCCTGAGAATGCTGATCGTTATGAGTCCGTAGACACCTGTCCGGATGAGCTGATCTTATTTTTCCATCACGTGCCGTACACTCATGTTCTGCATTCGGGTAAAACGGTCATTCAGCATATTTATGATACACACTTTGAAGGTGTTGCGCAGGCAGAGGCCTTAGCCGAGACATGGAGAGGGCTGGAGGGTAAAATCGACCCGGTTATTTTCAGTAAAGTTGCTTCATTACAGGACAATCAGGCCGAACATGCGAAGGAATGGCGAGACATGATCAATACGTACTTCTATCGGAAGAGCGGCATTGCGGATGAACAAGGTCGAACAATCTATTGATTGGTGATATGAAGAAAGAAGATACCTTGTTTTCTTTGTTGTAGAATAGACAGCATGGACATACATGAGGAGGAGAACCGTATGGGACAACATCAACTGCCCGAGACCATGAAAGCTGCTGTCATGACAGAGCCAGGACACATCATTATTGAGGAACAACCCGTCCCGCAACCGGCAGCAAATGAGGTGTTAATCCAGGTGATGGCTGTTGGGGTGTGTGGCTCGGATGTGCATTATTTTGAACATGGACGTATTGGCAGATTTGTGGTGGAGAAACCGATCATTCTGGGTCATGAGTGTGCGGGGATCATTGCTGCTGTTGGCTCGAACGTATCACGTCTGAAAACAGGGGATCGGGTTGCTATTGAGCCTGGGGTGACTTGCGGGCGTTGCTCGGCATGCAAGGAAGGGCGTTATAACCTGTGTCCGGATGTACAATTTCTAGCGACCCCTCCGGTGGATGGGGCATTTGTACAATACATGGTGATACGTGAAGATATGGTATTCCCGATCCCGGATCATCTGTCTTATGAGGAAGCAGCTATGAACGAGCCATTCTCTGTTGGTATTCACGCTGCACGCCGCAGCAAACTGGCTCCGGGTACAACCCTGGCGATTATGGGTATGGGTCCCGTTGGACTCATGGCCGTGGCTGCTGCCAAATCTTTCGGTGTAGAGAAGATCATTGTAACGGATCTGGAGGAAGTTAGGCTGGAAGCCGCTCGCCGCATGGGTGCCACTCATACCATTAATGTGCGTAATGAAGATGCGCTGGCTGTGATTCGCGAGTTAACAGGTGGTGTGGGTGTGGATACCGCATGGGAAACAGCGGGGAATCCAAAGGCGCTACAATCTGCTCTGTATTCACTTCGACGTGGAGGCAAACTTGCGATTGTGGGCCTGCCTGCACAGGACGAGATCGCACTCAATGTTCCATTTATTGCGGACAATGAAGTTGATATCTATGGCATATTCCGTTATGCCAATACGTATCCGGCAGGAATTGAGTTCCTGAGCTCCGGTCAGCATGACGTGATGTCCCTGATTACAGATCGTTATTCACTCGAAGAGACACAGCAAGCGATGGAGCGCGCATTACACAATAAAAGCGGCAGTCTGAAGGTCATGGTATATCCAAACGGCAGATAAGAGCAACGTGAAAGAGTCCGGCAGTTCAGGACTCTTTTTTGTTTTTTTGCAAAAAAGTATGGGTCAAGCTCCCATAACATGGTATAATTCATGAAGATTTTAATATATAAATGGATACACACCATATTGGTGAATAAGTACTTAGCGAAAGGAACTGAAGGTTGTGAGAGTACATGAATTTATGATTCACGCTGATTTTCATCGGGATGATCTGATGTCGGTATCTTCTCAAGCGTCACGTTTTTCCTCGGATATTATTTTGTCGTATATGGAGTCTGAGCATGAGCATCGTGTAGATGTCAAAAGCCTGCTTGGAATGGCGTTACTACCCATTCGATATGGTAGTGTTGTCAGATTACAGACAAGAGGCAGGGATGAACTGGAGGCTTTGGAGTACATGTTGAATGTACTGGAGAAAGGGACGGCGTAACACCTGATTAGGTGCAAAATCACAGATATCATATTTTTTTTAGCTATTCCTCAAATCCTGCTGGTACTTTGTCCAAAAAAAGAGTATAATAAAATTTAGTTTGATTCTAAAGAAGTACCCATATTAAAGGAGTGTAAATAGATTATGCCAAAAGTTGACATCCATCCAAAGACACAACTCGTAATTTTTTACGATGCAAGTGCTGATTTCAAATTCCTGAGTTCTTCCACGAAGTTCTCTAACGAAACTATGGAATGGGAAGACGGTAACTCTTACCCAGTAATCCGTGTGGACACTAGTTCCGCATCCCACCCGTTCTTCACTGGTAAACAAAGAAACGTGGATATCGGTGGCCGTGTTGATAAATTTAACCGTAAATACAACATCAACAAATAAGTTTGTCCATACATTACAAAAAACCTCGGGATTTGTCCTGAGGTTTTTTTGTGTACATTAAAAATTAATTCAACCAATTATTGCGCTTACAACACATTCGGATGTACACTAGGAAACAGAGTATGAACATATTGGAGGAGGAAATAGAGATGAGCAGCATCACACATATGGTAACGTTTACACTTTACGCGGGTAAAGATACACCGGAGGCCGAAGCCTTTTTGAAGGAAAGTTCGGATGCACTGGCTGTCATTCCTGGGGTAGAGCAATTTCAGGTTCTGAAACAGGTAAGTGAGAAGAATGAGTTCGACTACAGTTTCTCGATGGTCTTTGCGGATCAGGCTGCGTATGATGCATACAACAATCACCCGGTTCACCGTCAATATGTAGAAGAGCGTTGGGAAAAGGAAGTCAGTCGCTTCCAGGAAATTGATCTTATTCAACATCATAATTAATAGTCTCCACATATAGAAAAAAGTTGAACTACCATATACAGCATTGAACAATGCTGTATATCCCTCTGAATAATGCGTAATTAATAAACAAAAATAACACATTTCCGAAATCGTTTTCGACCAAATGAATTCTAGGAGGTTTTCGCTGTTATGCAATTGGATCTCTCAGGAAAAACGGCTCTGGTTACAGGCGCAACCGGACAACTGGGGAGAGTCATCGCCCGCACGTTGGCAGCCTGTGGCGCCAATCTGGCTCTACATTACATAAATAATGATACCAAGGCTCGGGAGCTTCAGGGTGAGATTGAAGCACTCGGTCGTAAGGCTGTAATTGTACAGGGAGATATTACAAAGCAGGATACGGCATTTCGGATGCGTAATGAAATTCAGCCTGTCCTCGGCGGAGTGGATATCGTTGTTGCCAATGCAGTCATTCAATATGAATGGACAACGGTGTTGGAACAGTCTCCTGAAGATTACTTGAGCCAGTTCGAATCCTGTGTCATGCAGAGTGTGTATCTTGCCAAAGCTTTCATTCCACATATGCAAAGTATCAGAGCCGGTCGCTTCATTGGTATCAATACGGAATGTGCAATGCAAAACTTCGCTCACCAATCGGCCTACACCGCTGGTAAGCGTGGAATGGATGGCGTGTATCGCGTACTTGCCAAGGAGGTTGGCGAGTATCAGATTACCGTAAACCAGGTTGCACCTGGATGGACAATTAGTGAACGTGATCGGTCCAGTGAGCCTGGACATGATGAGGCATATACGCGTACCGTGCCGCTGAAGCGCAGGGGTGAAGATCAGGAAATTGCCAATGCGGTAGCTTTTCTCGCTTCGGATCTGTCGTCATTTATTACGGGTGCCTACATCCCTGTAAGTGGTGGCAATGTGATGCCTGCTATCTAGTGTCTAATTTGGATTCGGGAATCCACATGAAATAACAATAAACCTAGTTTAACCGTAATCCGTTTGTCATTCGACAAGCGGATTTTTTGGCATTTTGCTAACAATGAAATAACGGTTCAAGGGGCAGTTTTTTGTTTCATATATCCAGATATACATATGAGTTGGTTCGGTTTTCGAAAGATTGGGGTATAAGAATAGGTATATTAACAGAGTGGAAACATAATCAAAATGAGCAATTAAAGGAGACCCATCACTTATGAAAAAAACAGTCGCGGACGTTCTGGTTGAATCCTTATTGAACGCTGGCATCAAACGCATATATGGCATTGTTGGAGACTCTTTGAATGCGGTACTCGACTCCATTCGTCGTTCGGGCAAGATCGAGTGGATTCATGTACGTCATGAAGAAGTAGCTGCATTTGCTGCTGGGGCGGACGCTCAGGTCAGTGGAAGTATCGCTGTCTGCGCAGGTAGCAGTGGTCCTGGTAATATGCATCTGATTAATGGTCTGTACGACTGTCACCGCAATCGTGTTCCTGTACTCGCTATCGCTGCACATATCCCAAGTGACGAGATTGGCAGTGAATATTTTCAGGCGACGCATCCGGAGTATCTGTTTCAGGAATGTAGTGATTATTGTGAAGTCATTACAACAGCAAAACAGATGCCGCGTTCTCTGACGATGGCCATTCAGACAGCAGTCGCACGTTCAGGTGTGTCCGTCGTTGTATTGCCGGGGGATGTAGCAGGACTTGAAGCAGCGGATCTTCCTGTGCCTGAGCATGTGTATCACGCAACCAACCCCGTGGTACATCCTTCTGAGCCGGAACTCGTGAAACTGGCGGAGTATCTGAATCAAGGCAAAAAAATTACGTTATTGTGCGGTGCAGGCTGCGCGGGCGCTAGGGAGCCCCTTATGCAGCTCTGTGATCGCTTGAAATCCCCGATGGTTATTGCACTACGAGGCAAGGAATATTTGGAGTATGACAACCCCTATTCCGTGGGTCTTACGGGTCTAATTGGGTATTCATCCGGTTATCATGCCATGATGGACTGTGATGTACTACTGATGCTGGGAACGGATTTCCCATATCGTCAATTCTATCCCGAAGATGCGAAAGTCCTTCAGGTCGACATTCAATCTTCCCATCTGGGTCGGCGCACGAAGCTGGATTACGGCGTATGTGGGGATGTGAAAGCGACCATTGAAACTTTGCTTCCTTATCTGACAGAGGAACACAGTGACAAACATTTGCGTAAAAGTGTGGATCGTTATGTGAAAGTACGCAAAGATCTGGACGAGCTGGCCGTTGGAAAACCGGGTAAAAAGCCCATCCATCCGCAGTACCTGACCAAGGTTATTAGTGATGCCGCAGCTGAAAATGCCATCTTCACCTGTGATGTCGGTACTCCGACAGTATGGGCGGCCCGTTATATCGAGATGAGCCGCAACCGCAGGCTGCTTGGTTCATTCAGTCATGGTACGATGGCCAATGCCCTTCCACAAGCAATTGGTGCTCAGGTCGCTGATCCAGGCAGACAAGTCATCTCGTTATCGGGTGATGGTGGTATTACGATGCTGATGGGTGATCTGTTGACACTGAAACAGCATAATCTGCCGATCAAAGTTGTGGTGTTTAATAATGGAGCACTCGGTTTTGTTGAGTTGGAGATGAAAGCTGCCGGATTCCTGGAATCGGGAACAGAGCTTGTAAATCCCAACTTTGCGATGGTTGCTCAAGCCATGGGCATGGAAGGTATTCGGGTTGAAGATCCGGGTGAACTTGAAGGAGCTGTGCAGCGTGCGCTTCAGCATGATGGTCCTGTACTGATTGATGTGGTGGTGAACCGTCAGGAATTGTCTTTACCTCCGAAGATTGATATCAAACAGGCTGAAGGATTCACGTTATGGATGATGAAAGCCGTGCTGAACGGACGCGGGGACGAAATTATTGAATTAGCAAAAACCAATCTGCTAAGATAGCCGTTTCGATAAAGCGGAAATGCACCGTGTGAAGTTGTAGAGATACCGACTTTCAAAGTATTGTTTATGTAAAAGAGGTAAAAGAGGAGCACGTGACAAGACATTATCGTTGCGTGCTTCTTGAATAGAATGCTGAAAATGTGACATGTAATATAGTATGAATGCATATTATATGATTTGTTTTTATGTCGAAAGTCTATTAGAATAGGTAAAGTCAGGAAGGTTTTATGCCATTTTTGACCTACATATTGCATCATTGCATGTACGTACGTTTCATATCGTATTCATCGATCCAATCACAAGATGACACACACACATGGAGGAGATCAACATGAGTCACGCAGGAAAAGTAGCCATTATTACTGGAGCAGGAAGTGGATTGGGCCAAGCAGCAGCGCTAAAGCTGGCTGAGAAGGGCGCATCCATTGTCGTTGTGGATCTTGTCGAAGAGACAGGTCTTGAAACCGTTAAGCAGATTGAGAAGCTGGGAAGTAAAGCTATTTTTGTACAAGCAGATGTGAGTAAAGCACCTGAAGTTGAGAATTATGTGAAAAAAGCAGTCGAAGAGTTCGGACGAATCGACATGTTCTTTAATAATGCAGGGATTGCAGGTCCTGGGATCAAGCTGATTGAACATACGATTGAGCAGTTTGACCAGATTATTGATATTAACCTGAGAAGTGTATTCTACGGGTTGAAGTATGTAATTACTGAAATGCTCAAAACAGGTGGAGGTTCCATTCTAAATACAGCCTCCACAGCCGGTATTGTTGGTGTACCCGCGGTTGCACCTTACGCAGCAACCAAACATGGCGTGGTGGGTTTGACCCGCACAGCTGCAATTGAATATGGCAAGGACAACATTCGTGTAAATGCGATTGCTCCAGGTACAATTGAGACGCCGATGGTTGTTCAGTTTGGTAAAGACAACCCTGAAGTGTTCAAGGCAACCGTTGATAGCATTCCATCTGGACGCCTTGGCAGACCGGAAGAGATCGCTAACCTGGTTTCCTTCCTGCTTGGAGATGAAGCGCCGTATATCAATGGTGCAGTATATCCGATCGATGGTGCAGTTACGGCCCAATAAGAGTTCAGCTTATCGGCAATAAAATAGCTGTTAAAATGTTTAAAGAGAGGTCACTGTATGCGTACAGAGCCTCTCTTTTTAATTTCTCTTTTATACTACGCATAGTACTGCGAATCCATATCAGGCAACGTTGTGTGATGCATTGGTTTGTTTACTTTTCGTAGATGCTGAACGGTACGAACTTATGACGATGATAACGGCAATAACGACCCCGACAGCCCCAATCCAGGTGATGGATGACAATGAGACGCTGCTTACTGCGATGCCACCAATCCCTGCTCCGGCGGCCATAGCTAATTGCATGACCGAACTATTCAGACTAAGCATAATACCTGAGGATTCGGGAGCCATAGTCACGAGGTTATACTGCTGAGTTGGACCCGAGGACCACGCGGCAAAAGACCACAAAATCAGAACAAGCAAGACAGCGAGATGAGAGCTTGCCGTTATATTCAACAGAAGCAGACTCACGATATGCAACGTCATGCCTGTGATCAGTGTTCGTTTGACACCCCATCTGTCAGCGCTGAATCCTCCAACTTTTGAACCGATCAGACTTGCTATGCCAAATGCGAGTAAAGCTGAACTGAGTAGTGCTTCGCTCATTCTTGAAATGGATACAAGGTAAGGTGAAATATACGTGTAGGCAATGGAATACCCACCTAACCAGAAAAAGGTCACCAGCAGTGCCAGTACAATTCGTGGCTGTTTGAGCAAAGACAGTTGATTCTTCAGCGGAACAGGCGCTTCTGCTTTGGAAGGCGGAATGGCGGCCGCGATCACCAGCATGGCGAGAATGCCAAGAACGGCGATACCGGCAAAAACGAGCTTCCAATCCCAAGATGCAGCCACAAGCCTTCCGAGCGGAACGCCAACAATCAAAGAAGCCGTAAATCCAGTGATTACTGTGGCGATTGCACTAGCTTGTTTGCCCTCAGCCGCTATTTGGGAAGCAACCGTTAATGCCGTGACAACAACAACGCCCGCCCCTAAAGCCATCAACACGCGTGCTGCGACGAACAGTCCATAACCCGGCAACAGATAGGCAAGAACATTAGCCACAACGAATAGACCGAGGAAGTATAGCAACAGCTTGCGACGGTCCCAGCGCGAAGTCAGTGCAATAATGACAGGTGTACCTAGCGCATATACGAGTGAAAAAATCGTAATGAGCTGTCCGGCAGCGATTAAAGAGATATTCATGGTATCTGCAATGCGATCCAAAATGCCGGCAATGACATATTCGGACGTTCCTACAAGGAAGCTGACCAAGGCAAGAACATAGATTTTGAGCGTAGAAGAAGACATGGAAACATAACCTCTTTCTAATTGTAATTATTATATTTTTAGAAATATAGAAATAAAGACGATAGAACAAGAAATGAACTCTCTGAATGCACCCTATCTGCGCGAATGGTAATGTTACAACCTAGATAATGAATATTTGATATAAGCGTAAACTTAGGTGACCTAGTGCTACTAATAAATGTTAAGGTACTGTTTCAATATTTCTAATTATATAGAAATATAACTCAAATTTTTTATTTATTTAGCAGATAGGGAACAAACTTTTGTGCAGTCTCCGTGTTTAGGCTGTAGTAGATATACGTACCTTTCTTCTGCGATGTAAGCAGGCCACAATCGGATAGCTGTTTCAGGTGATGAGACAGAGTCGATAGGGCAACCGTAACAAGGCGGCTCTCCAGATCGGCGGGACACAGGTTGCTTTCGTTCGATAAAATCTGAATGATTTTGTAGCGTGTTTGCTCGCCCAGCGCTTTATGAATTTTGACGACTTGTTCAATCTCATTCGAGTTTGATTGCATCATGATCCGTCCTTTCGTCTTTATTTCTTATTTCTAGTAATATAGAAATAACAGTAGCATATGTCGTTAGAAAAGTAAACTCTCGGTGAAGATTCCACACTTTCTACTGCGTCTGTGTTAACAACCGAAAGTCTGGAGTAACTTCCCCGGAGAGTTATGTGAGTTGTATATTACCGATCTAGGGAATCAACATAGTCTTTGGCTTCCTTCAACGAAAGACCTCGGGCTTCACGCAGTCGTTTGATCGCCATAATTTTTTTCCCTTGTTGTATAAGTGTAAGCAGTTCCTGATCCAGATCCGATTGGGCTGGTTGGCTTGTGTGAGATGTTTCCTTCGGCGACAATGTGTAATTGAAGTCAGAGCGGGCGCTGACTGTTGAACCGTTCTCCAGACGCTCCACATCACTTTTCAATTCATTTAATTGGCGTTGCAGACTGGTGACTCTGACCAGTAACACAAGGATCAGAAGCAGCAGAACGATCCATACCAAGGTGTTCATTTCCATGATGTCATGTGCCTCGCTTTCATTTATTCATATTTAGCTATTATTTAAGTTGAACCGGGATTTCCTTGACACCACGAACAATCATGCCAGGTCTCCATTCCAGTTCATTCACATCTGCCTGAAGCTGTATATTTGGAAAACGATTCAGAAGTGTGCTGACTGCAATCTCACCTTCCAGACGAGCAAGCTGTGCTCCCAAGCAGAGATGAATGCCTTTGTCAAAAGCCAGATGCGAACTTTTTTCGCGGGTAATGTCGAAGATATCAGCATCCTTAAACTGCTGTTCGTCCCGGTTGGCGGAACCAAGCGCAACAATGACAAGTTCACCTTGAGCGATATGCTCTCCACGGAATTCAATATCTTCCAGAGCCCAGCGAGATGTGCTGAACTCCAAAGGCCCGTTATAACGAAGCATCTCTTCAATGGCATTGTGAATAAGCTCGGGCTGCTTGATGAGAAGTTCGCGTTGCTCTGGATGCTCCAGCAGGGCGAGAATCCCATTGCCGATGAGATTAACAGTTGTTTCATGACCGGCAATGATTAATAAGGAGACCACGCCAAGCAGTTCTTGTTCAGTTAAGTGCTGCCCGGATTCTTCTGCAATGACAAGCTGGCTGATCAGATCAGTGCCGGGATCTCGGCGAACTTTTGCAAACCAGGCCATAAGGTAATCCGTAAACTCCCTTGCATGCTGCTCAAACAGCTCGGCGCTCTCGGCTGTGGAAGCATCGATAACCGTATTGGACCACAAGCGGAATTTGTCACGATCCTCAAGAGGTACTCCCAGAATTTCACTAATGACAATGATAGGCAGCGGGAAGGCAAAGTCATCGATCAGATTCATTTTTTCCTGTGACGGGAGGTTGTCCAGCAGTTCATCAGCAATGTCCCGAATATGGCTTCGCATGTCTGCGACCAGTTTGGGTGTGAATGCTTTCTGCACAAGTCCCCGAAGACGTCTATGATCTGGCGGATCGGAGAACAACATATTATTCGAGAAGATGCTTTGATTGTCAGCGCCGTAACGTCGGACCATGTCTTTGCTGAATCGAGGATCTTTCAGAATCTGGACTGCATCCTCGTATCGGGTAATAATCCAGCCGAATTCCCCATGAGGAAACATGACTCTGAAAACGGGCTCATCTTTTCTTAACTTTTCATACACCGGGTAAGGGTTATGCGTGAATTCTTTCGTGAAAAACGCTGGCTTTGAGGACTCGTTGGGTTCATTCGGGTTCAAATGTAATATCTCCTCTCATATTCCTGCATAATACCTGCACCCTCTATATATTCAATACACAAGCTTTTGAAACCTTGTTTTTTCTTCATTTGGATGATAGAGCAGGAAAATAGAGTAAGATGGAAGAAGACATGGTAGAGAGAATCGATTATTATGCTTGGTAAAAATGAAAATGAGGTGAACGCTGACATGTCTTACGCACAACTTCCTTTGCATCACCACCAGATTCCGGCAAGTCGAATGGTTCTTGGCTGTATGCGGTTTGGGGGTGAATGGGATGGGCTCCCCATTACTTCAGATCTTGTCGTAGAAGGTCATCGAGCGGTAGAAGCAGCTATCGAAATCGGCATTAATCACTTTGATCTGGCGGATATTTACACACGTGGTAAGGCAGAGCATGTCTTGGGGCGAGTTTTATCCGAAACTCCCGGCTTGCGTGAGCAGATCATTATACAGTCGAAGTGTGGTATACGTCTTGTAGGTGATGATGAAGGACCGCAGCGTTATGACACCTCAGGTGTACATATCCTGGCGAGTGTGGACGGTATCCTAGAACGGCTCGGCATCGATTATCTGGATATTTTGCTGTTACATCGTCCTGATCCGCTCGCCCATCCGCAAGAGATTGGAGAAGCACTGGCTGAGCTGCATCATTCCGGTAAAGTGCGCCATTTTGGTGTGTCCAACATGGGTTCTGAACAGATTCGCCTCCTTCAGCTCCACAGTAATGTGCCTCTGATTGTGAACCAGCTGGAGATGAGTCTGGACAAAATCGGATTCGTAGAAGCTGGTGTTACGGTGAATCGATCCCAAGCTAGAGATAACGTGTTTCCCTATGGCACGATGGAATATTGTCAGGCAGAGCATATTCAACTGCAAGCTTGGGGTCCCCTTGCTCAGGGGCGTTTTACTGGCAGGGTAGTTGAGGGACAGCGTCCTGAAATTGAGCATACGGCTCAATTGGTTGATCGAATGGCTAAGGAGCGTGGAGTTACACCGGAGTCTATTGTACTGGCTTGGTTAATGAAGCATCCAGCAGGGATACAACCTGTCATTGGTTCGATTCGACCAGAACGTATTCTGGCCTGTCGTGATGCAATAAATATTGAGCTTACCCGTTATGAGTGGTACGAGCTGTATTCCGCTTCATGCGGGCGTAGAATGTAAGTAGGGAATTCTGAGAGAGTGGTTCGTTTCGATCAAAATTCATAGATATTGGGTGAAATTTGAACATATAAGAAGACACAAGCTGCTGATGGCCTGTGTCTTCTTTGTAATAATGGGCTTCATTTGGTTGAAACACATGATCGAAAGTGTAATGAATCCTAAGGTCATATGGCCTACAATGCGTTTTCATGGGTAATAAGCATGCTGATTCGGAGCCGAAAACAGTGTTTAGGCACGGTTGTAAGGATAATTCACCTTCATATTTGTGCTAGAGGCTATGTCCATGGACTTAGGAAGAGTGCTGATAAGAAGGACGTTTCAACCATTTTTATCGTTTTACCGGGTAGTTGTTCGAGGGCTGTGATAAAATGATAGGAATAAGAACATACGATCTGTTTACGTGAGAGGAGACACCTTGAAGATGGAGATGCTTAAACCACCCGCCGAGACATTATACGAGGTTGAATTACGTGCGCTGCGAGAGGAAGATCAGGGGAAACGTCCCCCGAACTGGCTGTTATCTCCCGCCTATGTGCGCGATTTTATTATAGGCAGGGATAAGCCTGCGTTATTAAATGGAGAAGAGATCACGATTACCCGCAAATTCTATGGCAATGACGTGTTAATTGAACGTGCCGTGGTTACTCTGGCAGGCAATCGAGGATTAATGCTCGTGGGAGAACCCGGGACAGCCAAGACCATGCTTAGCGAACTGCTGACCGCAGCGATCTCCGGTACCAGTCTAAACACGATTCAAGGTACAGCAGGCACGACGGAAGACATGATCAAGTACTCATGGAATTACGCCATGCTGCTTGATAAAGGCCCTTCGGAAGCTGCGCTTGTGCCATCACCGTTATATAACGGCATGAAGAAAGGAATTCTTACCCGTTTTGAAGAGATTACACGTTGTCCGGCTGAAGCGCAGGATAGTCTGATCAGTATTCTCAGTGACAAGGTCATGAGCATCCCGGAACTGGATGGCGGTGTGCTGTTTGCCCAACCGGGATTTAACGTCATTGCTACAGCCAATATTCGCGATAAAGGTGTTAACGAAATGAGTGGTGCATTGAAACGCCGGTTCAATTTCGAAACAATCAAGCCCATTCATAACGTAAAGATGGAAGCCAAAATTATTGAATCCCAGGCACGAAGCCTGTTATTACATAGTGGAATTGATATTGACATTAACCCGGATGTGGTTGAATTGCTGGCTACAACATTCATGGAACTGCGCACCGGCATGACACGGGAAGGCTACAAACTTGACACCCCTCAAGCATCCATGAGTACGGCGGAAGCGGTGTCTGTCTATGTCCAGAGTGCGATGACTTCCTATTATTACGAAGATAAGGCTATTGCGCTGGATCGGTTGGTGCAGAACATGCTGGGGACCATTGCAAAGGAAAACGACAAGGATCTGTCCATTCTCAAAACCTATTTCTCTAAGGTCGTAAAAGAGCGTTCCAGAGAAGAGGGAATGTGGAAGGACTATTATGAGGAGAGAAAATGGATCGGTTAACAGCGGTACTGGACCCTGATGTTGAGCAGTTACAATCCTTGTTCGAATCCCAGGTATATAACCTGAGTAATCATACGGTCTATTATCCTATTAGACACCATAGCCCTGCATGTTCGTATCACTTGTTACGATTAATTGAGGAGTACAAGCCAGATATCATTTTGATTGAAGGACCGGAGAGCGGTAATCCATTAATTTCGGTGCTGAGTGATGAGGCAACCTTACCTCCTGTCAGTCTGTACTATACCTATGAGAGTGAATTGGAGAGAGAAGCCTGCTATTATCCGATGCTTCGGTATTCACCTGAATATGTAGCTTTGAAAGAAGCAAAACGCCTGAACATTCCGGCGAAGTTTATTGATTTGGACTATCAACACTTCTCCACTCGTGCATCCAAATCCGGCCAGACAGAACAAAAGGAGATCTCCATTCAGGACGAAACCTTGCTTGCGGGCTCTGACTTCATTAACCGTTTGTGTCAAAAAACAAACTGCCGCAGTTTTGATGAATTGTGGGAAAAGGTGTTTGAGATCGGTGGCCTGGAGAAGTCTACTGAGGAATTCGTGCAGGATGTATTCACGTATTGTACCTTATCCCGAATGTGTTATTCCACGGAACGATTACAGTCTTCAGGTGATCTGGCAAGAGAAGCATATATGAAACAACATATTAATCAAGCGGTGCGGGAGCATGACCGTGTGCTTGTCATTACCGGTGGATTTCATACGTATGGACTGTTGATGTCAGAGAAACATGAATCGGAATTGGAACAGCCAGAAATGGATAAACGGCATACAGACCGACGTTTGGATGGACAAGGTAAACCAGGAACGTCTCAACAAAGTGCGGTTAATCCAGACACGGTTCACCAACAAATGTACCCGATGGTCTATACCTTTGCTGAAGCGGATCGGCTCAATGGATATGCGAGCGGCATGCCTTATGTAAATTATTACGATCAGATCTGGAACCAGCTGCTTCGCAAAAAGAGTACACCGTATAATCTAACGGCTCTGGACTTGTTATCCCGGCTGATGCGCCAATTAAGGGATGGTCACGAACATGTATCAACGAGTGATGCGATTGAGGCGTACAGCATGATTCAAGGTCTTGCCGGGCTTCGGGGTAAAAGGGAAGGCGGCGTCTATGAGTTGATGGATGCAGCACTCTCTTCCTTTGTGAAGGGGGAGCTTACCTTGGCGACCGATAAACCGCTGCAAGAGCTGCAGCAGTTATTGACTGGAGACGTCATTGGAAGCGTGGCTCCCAATTCATTCAGTATTCCCATCGTGGAGGACTTCAAGGCGCGTTGTACAGAGTACAAACTGCAGATTCGTACAACAGGTCAACACAAGAAAGTTCTGGATCTGTATGCGAAACCGGAGCATCGTCAGATAAGCCAATTGATTCAATGCATCACCTATCTGGTTCCGGAATTCGCGAAACGGCAATCGGGGCCGGACTGGATCGCAGAGCGTGACATGAATCTTGTTCGCGAAACCTGGGTTTATATGTACTCATCCCGTATTGAAGCCAGATTGATAGAGAACTCTCTCTATGGCGGAACGCTTGCTGGAGCGGCTACACGCAAAATGGAAGAACAGATGCAAGAAATACCGGATCATCATAGCGGTGAACTTGCCCGACTCATGCTTCAAGCGTTACTCATGGGGCTTCAGGACACTGCGATGAAACTCTATGAACAGGTGCGCTCGGCGCTGAGAACCGACGGGAATTTCCTATCCTTATGTAACAGCCTGCATGTCTTGAACCGAATTCATCAACACCGCAGGTTGCTGGGATTATCTGACGAGCAACATCTCCCTGACCTGGTATCCGAAGCTTATAGGAACGCCGTGGACAAGTTGTTACAGCTCTCCAGAGCCAACCCGGATGAACATGAAGCCATTATTCAGGGATTGAAGCTGCTAGCCATGCTCGCAGAGTCATCGGAGGGGTATTTTCAGGATGAGACATTCCGAATACAGCTGAATGAGCTTCTGTCGGATCACCAGCTTCCGGCTCAGCTGGAGGGTGTATGTGTGGCTATTTCCTCAGGGCTCGGTGACAGGCCCAGAGATGAGATTGTTGATCGTGCTCGTGGTTATATCCATGGTACACCGGATCAGACCCGTCAAACCGCACTTTTTTTACAGGGAGTATTCACTGTAGCACGTGACGCTTTTTTATATGAAGATCAGCTGTTGTCCGAGTTGAATTATCTGATTGAACAGCTTTCATACGACGACTTCATCAGTATGGTACCGGAATTGCGGTTGGCATTCACCTACTTTACACCAATGGAGACGGGCTTGATTGCCGAACGGGTGGCGAGTCTGCATCAGGTTGAGCCAGAGGAAATGTTGAGGCCTGCGGTTGATGAGCAGATGCTGACTCAGTCCAAAGCATGGGACGAAGCGCTTCGAAAGGAGTTTGCCGCATGGAAGCTAATATGAATGAAGCGAATCGGAGAACGGACGATATCAGAGAAATCAATGAAAGTTCCAATCCGGATGGAAGCAACCGAGGGGATCAACATTCTGCTGAAACCTTAAATCGATGGCGTCTGATTCTTGGTGAATCGTCCGAAGAAGGGTTGTGTAATACAGACCAATATACGTCGGCTGAATTTCAATATACGGAAATCGATGAGATTCTGGGGTATCTGTATAACCGTGAATACGGTGAAGAACAAGGTTACCGAAAAGAGGGAGGACGCGGTGCATCTAATCTGACTGTACCAAAATGGCTGCACAAAGTCAGGGACCTATTCCCCAAACCAACGGTAGAAATATTGGAGAAACAGGCGCTTGACCGCTATGGGCTGACAGAATTGTTAACAGACAAAAAGTTGCTTGAATCCCTTGAACCCAACATGAATCTGCTCAAGAACATTATGCAGTTCAAAGGACGGATGAAAGGTGAGGTGTTAAAGAGCGCCAAGGAGATCGTGCGAACCGTGGTTGAAGAGCTACGCAGCAAGCTGGAGTCTCAGACCCGAGCGAGTATCATGGGCAAGCGCAGTCGCTATACCTCGAGTTCAGTTCGATCCTTGCGCAATCTGAATTTCAAGCGAACTATCACCAAGAATTTGAAGAATTACGATAAAAACAAGCGCAGGTTTGTGATTGATCGTCTGTATTTCGACGGGAATATACAGCCCCATAACAAGTGGAACATCATCATTGGTGTAGACGAAAGTGGCAGTATGCTGGATTCAGTCATCTACAGTTCGGTGATGGCCAGCATCTTCTATCGCTTGAATGCGTTGCGCACGAAATTATTCATATTTGATACGCAGGTTGTTGATCTGAGCGACAGACTGGAAGACCCCGTAGACGTGCTCATGAATGTACAGCTCGGTGGGGGGACACATATTACCAAAGCGTTGCGATATGGCGAGACGTTAATCGATAATCCAGGCAAAACCATCTTTATTCTGGTCAGTGATCTGGAGGAAGGGTACCCGATCGCGCAGATGTACAAAGCCTGTAAAGATATCATCGATGCAGGATGCAAATTGCTGGTTCTCACCGCGCTCGATTTTAACGGGGATTCAGTCTATAACAAACATGCCGCACAGACATTAACCAATATGGGGGCACATGTAGCAGCAATTACGCCTAACGAACTCGCGGATTGGATTGGCGAGATCATCACTTAAATTCAAGGAGGAATGTGTAATGCTTACCGCAGACCGCGCAGTTGAAACTTTGGTGGAGAAATTCGCAGTAACCTGTTCAAACGAGTATTCATTAAAAACAGATCGAAGCTCCGAAATTATTGATTATGTCTTAGGAACGACAGACAAGTTTCCGGATATGATGGGAAATTCGAGTCATTATGTGTATCAAACGATTGATCTGCTCATGAAGCTCGCTAAAAAAGACGATGGAGATATCTTTTACCGTGCCGGGGCTATTGTGATATATCTGGAATCCAATTATTCCAAAAGAAATTCATGGAGAACGGATGCCTTTACTGTCTGTATGGGAAATGACTCCGAAGCCTACGGATTAAGCGGGAAGAGCAAAAGCGCTGATCGCATGGATGGATTGTTGTCCCGGTTGGAGAAGATCAAACAGTTTGCAGGCGAGAACGAAATTTTGACTGAATTAAAGAGTAAATTAAAGCGTGCCCAGTGGCTTTTTGATTCCAAAAAAGCGGACAGTCAAGGGGATTACCGGGATGTAATTAATGCATTAATGCTGCTGCAACTATATTCAAGAGTAAGTGACACGGCTTCTCATCTTGCAGAGGTTCAATCTTCTACTCAATCGTTACCAGTGTTGTTTCAACATGTAATGGCTAATGATGCAGATAAGTTGCGGGACGAGCTACATACGTTGATTGAACCTGTAGTGGTCAGTAATATTCAAGGAAAACATAACGGATCTTCCCAAGAATTGAAGGATGAATTCCTCAAGGAGAAGCGTAGTCAACTCATAGCTGAACTGTATCCCAATACGTCTTTCTCTTCAAAAGAGCAATGTTCAAACACAGTATTCCATCAAACGATGGTACTTGTGAGTGGTGCCTTGTTGTACCTGATTAACATTAGTGGAGGTAAACAACGGTTTCTTGATACGAATAGTGAGATTGGACATGTTTTGCTTCATTCAATAAATCAATTACATGAGATTTATCCACTTGAAGTTCGCCGTTACTTGTTGAGTATGGACCCTAGAGCAAAGAGTCCAAATGATCTGCTTGCTGGACTTGTGCCTCTGGATGAGCCTTATCAGTTGGTTGAAATGTTGCGGGACGAGCTTAATTCGTACACGGTATCTTGGAACATGTTACAATCCGCGATCGCGAATCGTCCTGAACAAGCGATTCGAGCATACGAGATTATAAAACCGCCATTCCTGAAACTCTGCATTCAGAAATTCATGGAGGATCAAGGATTGACACTGCCTAATGCGGAGGGGTCACTGGAGGAAGCGGTATTTAACGCTCTTCGGCATCCTTTGGACGGGGGACGTCAAGGTCTTGCGATTGCAAGATACTTAAGTGGGGAAAACACCCTTGAGGAATATTGGGAGGACCCGAATAGCCGCGGGTTGTTTAATCAACTGAATCGGGATAAGAAGCGTGTTCACAACCTCATTAGTATTAGTTTTCTGCCCTTGGACTCGGAGGCGATGCGCAGGTTCGCAATTCTGACCACTCATCCTGATTGGACACTGGATATTATCTCGGACATGTACAATTCATACGCGTTTAGTGGAGAGCAGCTGCTTCAACGTTATGGGCAAGATCCTGAGGTGCAACGTGAGAAATTGCTAACCAGCCTGATCTCACTCAATGGCATGACCGACTATAGATACAAATCCATGCCGCACGACGAATACCGACGAATCATTCAGCAGAATCTGGACTATGCACTGACACAGTACAAGAAACTGCCAACAGATACGCGCATTTTAATTCTGGAGATAACCTTTGAACAGCGTGATGAGTTATCGAAGAAAATATTGGCTGAAGCGATTCGTGCCGGATTGCAGGATTCGTCCAAGAAGGCCAACGGCGTGGCGTTAGCGGAATTCAATCGAATTCCTGATCAGGACTTGTATACGCTCGTATACCTCTCGGAGAAAAAAGTGGGAATCAAAGAGATGGCTCTGACCGCAATCCGCAGTCTGGAAAACAGCAAGGAGCTGTATGGTGAGCTTTTGAAGAAAGAGAAGTCCGATGAGTGGAAGAGCTTGATCCAAATTCTGCTGGATACCGCAGATCTAAGTCCAGAGTATGCCCATGCTGCACTCGCTGATCAGGCGGATGCCAAAAAGTTGTCGAGACTGAGCTGGTTGTCCTTGAAAGATCTCCCTTCACTGATACGTATTGAAGACAATCAGCCTTTAGATGACCGGATTAAACAGTATGCTTTGGTCCAATCATTGGATCATACATCCGGTCCTAATGAACGGTTGAATGAATTACGAGATTACGTAAGTGAGGTATCTCTCGCTCGTTTTGCAAGTGAAATGCTTCAGGTCTGGATTCAGGAAGGTGCTCCTGCAAAAGAGAAATGGGTGATGTATGTATCAGCACTCTTTGGCGATATTCAGATTGTAAATATTTTAGCTCCGCAAATTAAGGAATGGACAGAAAATAGTCGTGGCGCGATTGCAGCAGATGCTGTAAAAGTGCTCGCTTATCTGAAAGATCCATCCGCTCTAATGGCGATTGATAAAATCAAACGTGGTGTGAAGAACCGTCAGGTGAAAGGTGCAGCAGAAGAAGCATTGCAACTTGCAGCCGATAATATGGGACTTACCTCGGAACAACTGGAGGATCGGTTAGTCACCACGCTTGGTTTTGATGAAAAAGGAACCATGCAGCTGAGTTACGGAGAGCGTTCCTTCCTGGTTAAGGTCAATGGAGACTTACAAGTCGTTGTCTTAAATGAAGAAACGGGCAAAGCCGTGAAGAGTCTGCCTGCTCCTGCACAGAAAGATGATCCTGAATTGGCAGCCCAGTCCAAGGCACGTTTCACACAGCTGAAAAAAGATCTCAAATCCATGGTTAACATTCAGGCGCAGCGTCTGGAAGAGTCATTGTCCAAGCAACGTCTGTGGTCTGCCGATGAGTGGAAAGCACTGTTTGTACAAAATGTAATCATGCAAAAATTCGCTGTTGGTCTGATCTGGGGAACGTATGAGGATGGCGCTCTGATCAGCACGTTCCGTTATATGGAGGACGGCACCTTCAATTCCGTGGATGAAGACGAGGTTGATCTGCCTTCAGGTGCACAAGTGGGACTTATACACCCGCTGGAACTGGATCAGGCGACGCTTGAAGGTTGGACAACGCAGTTGGAGGATTACGAGATCAAGCAGCCGTTTGAACAACTGAATCGTGAAATCCATCAGCCTGAAGATGAGGACAAGGCGAAGAATGAATACGATCGTCTGCCCGAGTCTGATTTCTCACCAACGTCTTTCCCCAAAGCACTGGAGAAATACGGCTGGATCAAAGGGCCGGCACAGGACGGCGGCTGGTATCATGAATTTTATAAAGAGTACGGAGATCTTGTTGCGGAATTACAATTCAGTGGTACGAGTATTACGTATTACGAGGGATTGGATGACATTACCCTGGATTCCCTACATTTCTTCAAACCAAATAACAAGCAATATTATTACTATGGTGACAACAAACCCATTGCTCTAGGCAACGTTCCAGGTCGAGTATTCAGTGAAACGATCTACGACATTCTGAGAGCAACGGGGCGTTGATGACGTGAGTGGATTCAAGGAGAAATTCCGGATTTTTTCGAAGCTGTGTACGGAGGATTATTTGATTCGGTATGCCAACAAGGGGTTGTACAAAAGGTCTTTGAAAGAGTTGGACAATGGTGTAAGTGTAACGTACACATGGAATGAATCATCTGTGAGTTGCCAGTTAAGTGACGGGACACACTGTACGCTTGAAGATACACTGGATCATTGGGAATGCTCCTGCCCGGCCGATCATATCTGCAAGCATGTGCTGATTGCAATTCTGTATGATCAACGGGAATATACGGCAGAGGATTCAATGAATGCAGACGAGAAGCATGCGCTGGATAAGTACTCAGGGATATCGGATAATGATCCGTTGGACGTACCCAAAGACGTATCAGTAAAAGAATCAGTATCAAACTTAGTATTAAACGTGGACGATCCAAGCGAAGATCCACATTCAGTGTCTCTTGAGATCGAGTCTCGCTTCCGCTGGATGACGGAGTCTGATCTTACCGTGTTAATTAAATCGTATAGTTCTTCCATGATTGAGGAAGTTGTTTTCCGACTGAGATACCCAGAGGAAATTAAGATCATTGAAGATTCACTTCTTACGGTTCATCTGACCACCCAGAATATCGAGGTGTCTTTTACCGAGGAGGCGAGCCTTGCAAAAGCACTATGTAAGGTGCAGCAGACAGCTGGGAAAATGGCCAAGCTTGAAGCTTTGCTACGATATCGGAACCTAAAAGGCCTGCATGACACGGATGCATTAAGTGGAAGGGTGTACGAAGCCAAGTTCTCTCTGCAGACGGTGCAGGAATGTCGCATTATGCTGGCAGGATTGTTGAAGACAGGACTGGCCCGTATTCCTCAGTCCTATATGGCACAACTGGAGACCTTGGCAATCGCTGCTCATAGTGGCAACCTGCCTGACATAGAACGCAGTTTGCGAGGGATTCAAGGGGAACTACAGTTGTTTTTCAACAGACATATACGTTTCTCCATGCAATCCATGTTGGATCGGGTAAGCAAGCTGTATCTTGCACTCCAGGTTCTTGAAGAAGAAAAGGTATCTGTCATTCAGCAGAGTCAGCTCATTGGCAGTTTTCGAAGTAAATACTTTACGGTGCCTTCACTTCACCTGTATGGACTGGGAGCTGATGCGTGGGAGACACGATCCGGTTTCCGTGGAATCACCTATTATTTCTATTGCTTCGATGATGAGGAAATCTACACCTATAGCGATGTACGTGCTGTATATTATGGTGATCAGCAGTTCTCATATACAGAGCATTACGGTGCATTCACACCATGGCTGCCTAATCTGACCTTTCGCCAGTTCGTGGGTGAAGAAGTTCAATTCCATTCCGTTAAAGTGAATGAAGAACGCCGGATCTCTTCCGGCGAAGGTGCCAAGCTTGCGATTTTGCCACGAACGGGTGTGAAAACGTTGAATCTGGGCAAAACCATGCAAGACGTAACGTCTGTACTTCAAGAGGAATCGCGAACATTCGACTTGTTTGCTGCTCCCAAAGAACGATTGGCTGTGATCAAAGTTGCTCGAATCGTGGACCATAACTTTGTCAAACAAACGCAGGATCTTGTCCTGACGGTTGAGGGTGCCGAAGGAGAACGTTTGGCACTTACTCTCCCGTATTCAACTGATTGGCAAACGATGATCCAAAGACTGGAGTCAGGATATGGTTCCCAATCACTTGAACACTTCTATGCCTTTGTGCGTGTGGAACCAAAACGGATTAGCCCAATCAGTTTCCTGAAGGGTCAAACGGTGCTCAGTCTGAAACTGGATATCGGTAATGGAAGGATGGGCAGACTTGGAAGAATATAATCAGTTTATGCAGAGAATTAACGGCTGGTCAGAAGAGTTGCTCCTGCGTGGGTTATCTCAGTTTACGACCCGGGATATTGAGGTACTTGAGCAGCTCACAGCGGAATCCTTGCGGTTGCAGATGAGTTTCCTGCATGAGTTGTTGAATCACCTCATCAAAGAAGGGCGTAGCGTGGCTCTTGGACAAGGTAATGAAGAGTTGCTGTTATTTCAGTATTGTCGTCTCACCCAATATGTACAGCTCAGTGTGCAAGAAGAGGCGTGATATTGGTTATTAATCGAAGCGAAGGCCCATGAGAGCGATATGATGTAGTAAATAAGATGGTAGTATAGAATATAAGAAGATTTGCAGAAGGCCATAAGGTCACTGCAAATCTTTTTTTATCGTGGAGTAAGTAAATGTCATCTACCAAACGAATATAGGTAGGGAGCACGGATCAACACGAGCATTCGTGATTCAGATGAGTATGGAAGGGAGGGATACATAATCGTGGAAGAAGAACAGATACGGAAGGCAGTAGCGAATCGTGATCCTGAGGCCATGGAATGGGTGATGAATCACTACGCAGGCTTGTTATGGAAGATTGCTTATTCCATCCTACATCATGCATCGACAGAAGAGATTGAAGAATGCGTAGCAGATACATTTTTTGCTTTTTGGCAAAATCCGGATGCGTTCCAATCTGGGCGAAGTAGCCTGAAAAATTACCTTGCAACAATCACAAAACATAAAGCGATTGATCGCTACCGGAAACTCAATCGAAGAACTGAACTTACATATGAAGAGGAGATTCATTCGGTGCAAACGGAGGATTTGTTGGTTCAGGTGATCAGTAAAGAGATGTATACGGAACTTAATCAAATGATTGAATCTTTTCCAGAACCGGAACGGGAGATTATGAAACGTCGGTTTTACGAAGGACAGAGACCACATGAGATATCAGAAGCATTGTCCCTACACGTTAGGCAAGTCCATAACAAGCTTTATCGCTCCAGGCAACGATTGAGGACATGGTGGATGAACAGGAAATAAAGGAGGCGATCAAATGCGAAAATCCGAGAAAGAATTCACTGAGCAGAACCTCTTTAATATTAAAAAGTTGTTCTATGATAAATTGGCGCTGAATGAACCACCAACCGTTACGAGATCAGATTCATCATTTTATCCACCTGTATTATATCCATCCGCACAGACCAAGAAGTCCATGAATAAAAGAAAAAGGTATCGCAAAGCCATCTATATTCCTGTAACCGCTGCGTTATCGTTATGTCTGGTTACAGGGGCAGCTGCATCAGTTGGGATCATTGATCTGTCTACTGTTCTTCATTTTATAGGTGCAGATCGGATTGGCATTCTTCAGCCTGTTCACCAGGTGAGTGAAGATCAAGGGATTCGAATGGAGGTTATAGGTGCTGTCAGGGACGGAGATACAACGGAAATCTATGTTTCATTATCCGATCTGACGGGTCATCGCATTGACGATACAATGGATGTATATGATTACAGGGTAACCGGTGGTAATGCAAACAACGCTCAGATTATTCATTATGATGATGCTAACAAAACGGCTATTGTCCGATTCCTTATTCAAGGAAAAGTCAGCAAAAATCGAATTACAGTTCAGATTAATACGCTGATGTCGGGTACAACCCTTCAAGATGGTTACAACGTACAGGTGGACTGGGAGAAGTTGTTACAAGAAAAAAAAATCAATAGCTATGATATTCTGGATCAAGATCGTATAAGTGGCTTGGGAGGTAAAACCGATATTCAATTGGATACTGATCCAATTCCGGTATTGCATCAGGATGTAACGAATATCCCTGTTGAGGGTATTGAATGGATGCATATTTCCAATATGGGTTTTGTGGATGGCAAGTTACACATTCAGATTAATCCGGATAATGAGATTGGCGAGTATAATCATGGATACTTCTACTTCACCGATGAGCAAGGTCGAAAGCGCGATATACCTGAATATTCCGTTAGCTATGGACATTATATGAAAGATGGGGTCGGGTATGGAGGAGATTATGAGGAGTTTGTGTATGATCTGTCTGCTGTTGACGATTTAGATAAGCTGAGACTTCAAGGCAGTTTTACGAGTATTAGTGAAGTTGTAAAGGGAAATTGGAAAACGACCTTTTACTTGAGTGAAAATGGTTTGAGCAAAACAGGAAACGTTCAGCTTGATGCAAATGGAGCCTCACGGGCAAATGTAACCCTTTCCGCAGTTGGCGTCACGCTTACAGGTGAGGCACTGAGCAAGATTCGGGTGGAGGACTTGGGTATTGAAGTTCACCTGAAGGATGGTACAAAGTTGTCTGGCGCATCCGGTTTCCTCCAGCTGGATCAGGATCTCATTAAGTGGATATCCCCTAAGACCATTCCGGTGAATGATGTGAGCTACCTGCTAATCAATGGAGAGAAAGTAACTTTGCAAGATAGATAATATAAAAAGTGAATCAAAGAATCGGGGGATAAGTGCAATCAGAAGGTTGTTCTGTCATCGTAGTGGTAAGTGTGAATATTCTTTAGTTCAACTTATATAAAATGAATTACATGTCATATCCCGATTTATGACGCATACCATTAGGCGAATGCGGTCATAAGGGAGGAAACTGATATGTCCATGAGCGAACCGCTGTTAACACAAATTGTGAATCAACATATTCCGGCTGGTGCAACGGTCGTCACTATTGATAAACCTGTTCAACATCCAGCGATCTACGCGGCAGATCTTACCGGTGACGGTATGCCGGAGATTGCTGCAGTCTATCAGTTGAACGGTGAGCTGTATTTGCTCATTCTGAAATTTGTTCAAGGACACTGGATCAAGATGGCACTAATTAAGGGATTGGGGTATGGGGTGACTTTAATGACTGCAGCCCCTGTAACTTCAACGGCAAGGAACAATCTCATTATCGGTTGGCGGATTGGTTCTATTTGGTCTAAGCTTGCCGTATATGAGTGGACGGAATCAGGGCTCAAAGATTTGGCGCCTGACGATCTATACTATAGCTATGCAGAGATTATAGATATGCCTGGTCCGCATGGTCGAGATGGGAAAGTGGAGATTGCACTCTGGATACATGACACAGGTGAAGCCTATCGTGTGGAGATTATCCGATGGCAGAATGGGAAATGGGTTCCTGCACCGGACGTATATGCAACCTATTATCCAAAAGTGGTGCAATATTACGAGCAACTAACCCAGCAATATCCTGATTATATCTTTTACTGGTATTACCTTGCGGATGCTCAGTACCATGCGGGCCAGTATCCGGCAGCACTTGCTTCCGTTCAGAAGGCACTCAGTTTCCCGGAAGCTTATCCTTCCAGAGAGGTACTACAGGAGCTGGAAAAGAAAATAAAGCAGGCGATGGTCCCTATAAGTCATGCCCGGGTAACGACATGGTTATATCCAATCTCCGTTCGAACCACGAGTGGGACGCGTTGGGGGTATATGGATGCACAAGGCCACATTCGGCTTGAGCCGGTACTGGATGACGCGCAAGAGTTTCAGCCCAATGGATTGGCTGTGGTTGTGAAGGATGGTCGAGCCGGCGTTATTAATCTTCAGGGGCAGTATGTTGTTCAACCTGTATACGATTCCATCAATTCCTTTTCCGAAGAACGGGCGATAACCATTGATTCTCAAGGATTTAAGATGATTAATGAACAAGGTACAGTCCTGACCAAACGGGCATACCCGTATATCTCGAATATGAAGGATGGCCGAGCGTTGTTTTACGATTCTAATCCTGGTCAGGCAGATGGATCGGTGAGTCGGTATGGTTATTTGGATGCGTCGGGCAATGAGGTGATACCTGCACAGTTCGCTTCGGCGAATGATTTTCAAGATGGCAAAGCGGTTGTGCAGATTAAGGACAATGAGTATGCACTCATTAATCGCAATGGACATCGGCTCGCGACGTATCCATTTGCCTATGTGGGACCATTAGGGGATGGATTACTCGCTTTTCAAAAAGAGGCCTCGGGCAAATATGGGTACATCGACGAACGGGGTAATATTCGCATTCAGCCCAAATTTTCATCGGCATTTCCTTTCAGCGGCGGGCAAGCGATTGTTAATACAGCAGAGGACTACAAATCGAACTATGGTGTCATTAATACGGAGGGATCGTTTATCATTCAACCCGCGTATAATGACATCCGCGAACTAGGCGAGCATCGTTATGCGCTGGGGCAAGCAATTAATCCGGAGCAGCCGTATATTGGCTCTGTATACGCGATTGCAGATACCAGTGGCAGAAGACTTACGGAGTTCCTATATCGCGAAGTAGGCAATTACAAAAACGGCCTGGCTTCTGCATCGGACGGAAGACAAACCTATCTGCTGGATCTGAGTGGAAGACCTGCCGCTGGATATCCGCATGTAGAAGGTTCGGGTACGTTGGAGGTCGTGGCACCAGATCTGATTAAGGCCTATGTAGACCAGCGCTTATCGTATGTGAATCGGGCCGGACAGATCATCTGGCGGCAAAATACAATCGTTCCACTTCATCCGCCGTACCGTGTACGCGAAGTGAAGTACAAACCAAACAGGGACTATCTCGTATATTATCCGCAGGTGGAGGGATTGACGAACCAAGCGGAGCAGCTTGCACTGAATGCCAAGTTGAAGCAACTCTCCCAGGTTAAACCGATTCCTGCTGATCAACAGCTGGATTACACGTATACAGGGGATTTTGATATTACGTTCTATCAGCAGCAATTGCTGCAACTGCAACTCACAGGTTATAACTACCCGGCAGGTGCAGCGCATGGTATGCCTACGATGATCTATGCGATCATTAATCTGACGAATGGTCAGTTGTATGAGCTGAAGGATTTATTTAAACCGGATAGTGACTACGTAAAAGTGTTAAGCCAGATTGTGGGGGATCAGATCAAAAATGATCCTCAATACTCGTATGTGTTTCCGGACACCTATACGGGGATTAGTGCGGATCAGCCGTTTTATGTCACAGCGGATGCTCTGCATCTCTACTTCAATCCATATGACATCGCGCCCTATGCGGCAGGGTTTCCAACGTTTACAATTCCGTTTGTTCAGATCAAGGATATCATTAATACAGAAGGTTCGTTCTGGAGAGCTTTTCATGAGTGAGTGTCTTCTTACAATCCAACAGATTCAGAGTATGAGGCCATATGTCCAATATGGCTTCTCTTTTTATTTAATAAGCTGGAACAACAGACAACGACTAAGCAGCTTGTGGCAGGATGACAGGATCAAGTTTATCTTCTACATGCGAGAGTATCTCCAGAGAATTAGATTCACTTATAATCCGTATTGAGGTATTTTTGCTCCGGATTGGGGTAGCGGTTGCCCGCGTACCTGTGAGATATTAATGTGCGTATATAGCACTGCACTATATTGAGAATGATTATGAGATGAACAACACATCTGAAGTGTCCGGGTTAATGCAAGTGACGAAGGAGCGTAAAGGTCTGCTGATTACAGCAAGTATCTTCTCGACCCTTTCGAGACTGTTGCAGATTGTTCCTTTTGTCGGAGTGTATAAGATTGTCGAGGAACTGCTAACGCATACGAGCCAACTATCTGCCATGGACAAAGATCTGTTGATCTATTGGGGGATCGTCGCATTCGTAGCCCTGATTGCAGGGCTTGTTGCGCTCTATATCGGGGGGATGTGCTCACACATTGCTGCGTTCAACATTTTGTACCAGCTCAGAGTGAGACTTGCGGAGCATGTTGCCAAAGTACCCATGGGGTATCACACCCGGGCGGCAACCGGTGAGCTGAAGAAAATCATTGAAGTCAGTGTGGAGAAAATTGAGAAGTTTTTCGCCCATCAGTTGCCGGATCTGGTGAGTGCGATCGTCATTCAAGTGATGTTGCTGGGATATTTATTCTGGCTCGATTATCGTATGGCGCTGACGCTGTTGGTTCCGATCGGAATCGGGTTCTGGTTGCAAAGTCGTATCTTTCGCAGTGAACGCGGCCGTCAGGCTTATCGTGATTTTCAGCTTGCCATTGAAGAGATGAATGCGACGGGTGTTGAATACGTGAGAGGTATGCCAGCGGTGAAAGTATTTGGGATTACAGCTGATTCGTTTCTGACGTTTAAACAGGCGGTGACGCGTTATCGGGATATTTCGTTGATAATAACAGATTTGTGTAAAACATCCTACGGGCTGTTTTTTGTAATCATGATCTCGTTGTTTACCTTCATCGTTCCGGTGGGTATTCTGCTGTCGAGTGGACAGCGATGGGGAGAATGGAGCTTATGGACCGTTTTGGTACGATGATTCTGGAAGGGCAAAGGTAATGTTCAATTATAGCAATTCATGATGGATTAACTTTAACTTTTAACAGAACCTAACGGAGGCCTATCTGTAATTGTGTAATTTGTTCGAAATCATGTAACTTGAGCGGCTCTGGCTGCGTTTAGACATTGGGGTGATCTGATGTTGGTGAACGCGGTTCAACGGTACATGGTATTAGGATTTATATTTATCGGGATCTTCTTTACAGCACTCATCGTTCTTGAAAGGGTTGAAGGGTACCATATTACAACGACAGAGTATTACGGTTTACGTAATTTAGGGGGCTTGATATATATATTGTCGCTCATCCTGGGATTCGGTCACTATTTAATCGCTTTTTATGTTGTTATTATAAGCCCGATCTCATGGTTGCTGCGGAAATATGTGTGTTCTCCTATGGTGAGGATTTTCATCTACATGGTTGGGTTTGGATGGGGCGGGCTGTGGGTTTTTGATCTCATGTACAATCCATATTTCGTGAATGGATACCATCTGAACCGAATGACATCGATATGGATATTTGCCATCGCCGGTTTAGTCTATGCCATTGTGGAGAATAAGATTTGGCGAAGAGGGCAGATGCAGAACGAACAGAAAGCTACTTAACAAATGTTGAGTAGCTCTTTTGGTTTACATAATTATTATGGTGTTTTCATTGGAGATTCAGAAGCTAAATACAATATTAGAAAGGATTATGTAAGAGTAAGTAATGAACATGAACTAAGTTAATTCGATAGTTTGTTATAAAATTTACAAAGGGTACAAGTGAAAAGAAATAGGAGTTATATCGTGAATAAGTAAAATTTTCTGATATACTACCTGAGTTGCGTACATAGAGTTAGATATTTTATGAAGGGAGCTCATGAAGTAAATTAGCCGTTTAGTTTAAAAACGTAGTTTGGAGGAAAATTTTTTTGTATAAAGCAGGTTTTTGGATCAGATTCGGGGCAGGATTGTTGGATGGCATTATTATCACATTTCCTTTAATAATTATTGCAGGGTTGATATGGTCGAACAATCGGTAAGCGCATCTGCGGGATTCGGATTCGGAAATACGATTCACATGAATCACCAAGGCTGGGTACAATGTTACTACGAGAGTTGTTGGACTTTTGTATTTTATAACTTTTGGCATTGGTTTCATTGTAAGTGTCATCATGGTTGCTGTACGAGAAGACAAACGTGCAATACATGATTTTATCGCAGGTACCGAAGTCGTTTGGGACTAAAAAGGAGAAGGTAAGCCCTGGGGTAATATATTCGTTATAATCCAATTCGCTCATACTCACCCACGTTACAGACTATGAACAGTGTTCATGGTCTTTTTTTTTGTGATCTCAGAAGTACAGTCACAAACCCGCGCCAACACAGCAAATTCAAGGCATTGCAGTTGATTATATAAAGAATTCGTCTATCGTTTTGGCTAAATGATCATTTTGTTCTGACGAAATCAACATGTCATTTCATCTTTTGCGAATATCGCTATAATGCGCTCTCCCTTACTCTGAGGTAGAGCACAGACATTCCCAAAAGGTGGAGGATAAGGTCCATGAGAAGAAAAGTGTTAGTTACGAGTTTGATGATCCTGTTATTAGGTACGACGATCCTTGGGTGTTCGTCCGGAGAAAGTAAAACGGGCGATGCTGATAAAGGGACACCAAGCGGATCAACGGAAGCAACAACCTATCCGATTCAAACGGATAAGACGCTTACGTATTGGGGTGAAATTAACGGCAACCTGATCGGGGTCAAAAATTCGCACAGCGAAATTCCATTCTTTCAAAAGTGGCAGGAAAAAACCGGCGTACCACTCAAATTCACGGCACCACCGACAGGGCAGGTCAGAGAATCCTTCAACGTGATGCTGGCATCCGGGGATTTGCCGGACATGCTGGAATACAATTTCATCGGAGATTTCCCCGGTGGACCGGAGAAAGCCATCAATGATGGTTACATCCTAAAGCTGAACGATCTGATTGACCAGTATGCTCCGAATCTGAAGAAATACCTGCAGGACAATCCAGACATCGACAAGATGGTCAAAACGGATAGCGGCAGCTATTATGTATTCCCGTTCATTCGGGGAGATGAGTATCTCCGTGTCTTCCAGGGTCCAATCATTCGTAAGGATTGGCTGGATGAGCTGGGACTACCGGTTCCGGAAACGATTGATGAGTGGACTACAACCCTGAGAGCTTTTAAAGAGAAAAAAGGCGCATCCGCTCCGTTCTCTGTTGTAAGTAAGCCCCGATTCTTTAACGATTCCGGTAATGGTGCTTTCCTTGGCGCCTTCGGTGTAAACCGTGGATTCTATCAGGAAGAAGGACAGGTCAAATTTGGTCCTGCGGAAGAAGGCTTCAAAGAATACTTGAAGTTATTCCAGGAATGGTACAAAGAAGGTTTGATTGATAAAAACATCTCAACAGCTGATACCAAATCCGTTGACGGTAACCTCGCTTCGGGTGCTACTGGCGCTAGTGTTGGTAACGCAGGCGGAGGTATCGGCAAATGGCAACCGCTCGTAGAAGCAAATGATCCGGATGCCGTTCTGGTCGCCGCACCATATCCGGTGCTTAAAAAAGGTGATATTCCTAAATTCGGCCAGCTTAACCAGGGTTATGCCTCGGAAGGCACTGTTGCCATCTCAACAGCAGCCAAGGACCCGGAACTTGCCGTTCGCATGCTGGATTACGGCTACAGTGAGGAAGGGCACATGTTCTTCAACTTCGGAGAAGAGGGTGTCAGCTATAACATGGAAGGCGATTATCCGAAATTCACAGATTTGCTGCTGAAGAACCCGGATAAACTCGCTCCTGCACAAGCAATTTCACTATATGCCCGCAGCAGCTATAACGGTCCATTTGTTCAAGACAAACGGTATGCCGAGCAGTTCTTTGCACTACAGACTCAGCGCGATGCCATTGATGTATGGAAGAATACACAGGCCGCCAAATATAATCTGCCTTCAATCACACCTACACCTGAAGAGAGCTCCGAATACGCGACCATCATGAATGATATCAACACACTCGTCGATGAGATGACCATCAAGATCATTCTGGGCAACGAACCGGTGGATCAATTCGAGAGCTATGTCGCGAAAATGAAATCGTTACATCTGGATCGAGCGATTGAAATCCAAACCGCAGCACTCGAACGCTACAACAATCGGTAATTGTAAAAGGGGAGGGCGCTAACCCTCCCGATTGAAAAGAGGTGAAAAGGTACATCATGAGCAATCGTCAATCCTTTAAAAGCCGGTTCGTGCGGGACTTCATGATGAACAAGTATTTATATATCATGATGATTCCCGTTATTGGATATTATTTAATATTTCATTACGGTCCGATGTACGGCGCAATTATTGCCTTTAAAGATTATTCTCCGATGAAGGGCATTTTGGGTAGTGATTGGGTTGGGCTGAAGCACTTTGAAGAGTTTTTCAACAGTTATTATTTCTTACGTGTGCTGAAGAACACCCTTCTTATCAGTTTGTACACGCTGGTCTTTGAATTCCCTGCACCGATTATTCTGGCGCTGCTCATCAATGAAGTACGCAAGCGCACGTTCAAGCGGGTCGTTCAGACGATAACGTATATGCCTTATTTCATCTCTCTCGTCGTCATATGCGGTATTATTACGGACTTCACGAACGCGGATGGTTTAATCAACCGCCTTATCATGATGCTTGGATATGACGGTCAGGCGATGCTGCAAAAGCCGGAGCTGTTCCGTCCGATCTATGTTCTGTCTGAAATATGGCAGCGGATCGGTTGGGAATCCATTATCTATATCGCTGCGTTGATGAGCATCGACCTGGAGCAGTATGAAGCGGCGAAGATAGACGGAGCGAGCCGTCTCAAGCAAATGTTTCACATTACGCTGCCCGGATTGCTGCCAATTATTACGATCATGTTCATTCTCCGGATGGGTAATATGCTGAATGTCGGCTTCGAGAAAATCATTCTCCTTTATAATCCGGTGACCTATGAAACAGCTGATGTCATCTCTTCCTTCGTATATCGAAAGGGATTGTTGGAGTTCGGATGGAGTTACAGCTCGGCAGTCGGTCTATTTAACTCGGTGATCAATCTCGTTCTTCTGATTTCGGCGAACTATATCAGCCGCAGAGTGAGTCAAAACAGCTTATGGTGAGGTGGTAACTTTGATTAAGGAAAGTGGTTGGTTTGACCGAATCTTTACGATTTTGAATTATACATTTCTAATCCTGCTTGTCATCGTCACATTGTACCCGCTGCTCTACGTGTTATTTGCATCCTTAAGTGATTCGGCGCAGCTGTTAGCAAACAAGGGGCTCCTGTGGAAGCCGGTCGGCTTTAGTCTGGAAGCTTACAAGAGCGTACTTGCCAATCCAGGTATAGCCACAGGTTTCCGCAATACATTATTTATTCTTGTGTTCGGCGTTATCGTCAACCTGTTCATGACTGCGCTTGGTGCGTATGTGCTATCCCGTAAAAACGTGATGTGGAACAAGGTGTTCATGTTCTTTATCGTGTTCACGATGTTCTTTGGCGGCGGCTTGATTCCACTGTACCTGGTTGTAAAAGGCGTTGGCCTGTTAGATACACTGTGGTCGACCATTCTTCCTTTTGCCATCAGCACGTTTAACCTGATCATCATGCGAACGTCATTCATGGGGATTCCGGACAGCCTGGAAGAGTCGGCCAAGATTGATGGAGCGAATCACTTCACCATTTTGTTCCGTATTATTATCCCGTTGTCCATGCCAGTCATTGCCGTGATGATCCTGTATTACGCAGTTGATAAGTGGAATGGATGGTTCTATGCATCGGTGTTTATCAAAAGCCGAGAGCTGTTCCCGCTGCAATTGGTGCTGCGTGAGATTCTGATTGCCAATTCCACCGAGAGCATGTCGGCTGGTGCATCGGCTGGGGATCGCTTCCAGATCGGGGAAACCATCAAGTATGCAACGATTATGGTAGCGACGATACCGATCCTGTGCATCTATCCATTTTTGCAGCGCTTTTTCGTGAAAGGTGTCATGGTTGGTTCATTGAAGGGTTAAACCAGAGAATTGAAGAACGGTAAGGAGGTATGATGTTACATGAGCGTATTAAATGAAGTGAACAAGGACGTGTGGGATCAGATTAAAAGTAAAGCCGATCAGATGCTAGCAGCCATAGGTGAAAAGTCTCCGCATGTCGCTGGAGCAAATGGCATCTATGACGACATGAGAATCGATTGGTGGACCTCAGGATTCTGGCCGGGCATGTTATGGATTGTGTACGATATGACGGGTGATGAGAAATATAAAGAAGCTGCATGGAATTGGGATGAGCGGCTATCGGCACGGTTTCTCGAAAACAACTACTTTGATCACGATGTGGGCTTTCATTTCCTGCCTACGGCCGTCATCAAATACAAGCTCACCGGAGATGCCGATGCCGCAAGGCGTGCCTTATTTGCCGCGAACTTCCTGGCTGGACGCTTTAATACCAAAGGCAGCTTCATCCGGGCCTGGAATGGCGACATGCTGGGCTGGTCGATCATCGACACCATGATGAACCTGTCCTTGCTCTTCTGGGCGTCTGATGAGAGCGGAGATCCACGTTTCGGCCATATTGCCAAAGCTCATGCGGATATGGTCATGAAGCAATTTGTCCGGGAAGATGGCTCGGTGCATCATATCATTCGATTTGATCCCGAAACAGGTGAACGTGCAGAAGCGATAGGTGGACAGGGAGCGGGACCGGATTCGGCATGGAGCCGGGGAGCGGCGTGGGCTTTATATGGATTAACGAATACGTATCGGTATACAGAGGACCCGGCATATCTTGATGCTGCACAGCGCGTGGCGAACTTCTTCATTTCCAGACTGCCTGAGGATCACGTTCCGCATTGGGATTTCCGTGCAGAGTCCGAAGAAGAGGAGGAAGTTCCACGAGACAGCTCTGCTGGTGCAATTGCAGCTTCCGGATTGCTTGAGCTTGCAGATGTACTTCCTGATCCGGAGGGCAGACTCTATGCTACCGTTGCCAAACGTATCCTGAGTTCCCTGCGGAATCATTATGGAACATGGGATCTTCCTGAGCACGAAGGTATGCTCCTGGAGGGAACCGGTCATAAACCGGCAGGTCAGAACGTGAACGTCTCACTCATATACGGTGACTATTTTTACGTTGAGGCGAGTGCCAAATTAAACGGATGGAAGCATCGCATTTTCTAAAAATGCTCTGAGAAAATTTCCGAAAACATTCTCATCTATTCAAAAATGAATTCAAATGAATACGCGTTTTGATACCGAATGCCCGATAGACGAAAGCTGTCTATTCGGGCTATTTGTGCTTGATTTAACGGGGGAAATCGGTGCTTACGCACCTTTTTGTCAATTGAATTGAACTTTTTATCTATATCCCAATCGCGCTCTTGACGTTATAATAAATTCCTGATCCAAACATCGATAATCTACGAAGAGTTGGGTGATGAACTGTTGCTAAACATTCGATATTTGTGGCAAAAACGAGAAAGCATAATCGTGACCTGGCTTGTCTCCTACAGTGCTGTTTTAATTGTGCCGATTCTGATCAGTCTGGTTATTTACATGCAAGCGAATGAGACATTGAAGAGTGAAATACATCGGGCGAACGATTCCTTATTGAAGCAGATGCGTTATACGATCGATACACAAGTTGATCTTATGAAACGGTTGAACATGGAGATGACGTGGAGCCCGAATCTGCAAACGCTGATGTACTCCAATCAACCTGCCAAAGAGGCGCCTTATACGGCCTACCAACTGGTGAAGGAACTTCGTCTCTATAAAACATCATACGCGTCCATCGATGAATTCTACGTTGTGTGGAAAAAAGACCAATCCATTCTCCGTTCAGGCAATATTCGGGATATGCGGACGGCATTTCATACCATACATAACACAGGTGCAATGTCTTTCGAAACGTGGCGGGATCAAGTTCTGGGTGCAGAGACGAATCAATTCGTCATTCTGCCGCATCAGAATGCAGCTCCGGCGGAGTCTTCCATTGCGTACATTACACGTCTGCCTGATGATTTGAATGGTCAGGAGACCGGTACGGTTGTCGTCATGGCGGATACGCGAAGATTCCAGAAAGCGATTCAGAGCATTTCGGGTTTTAGTGATGCCACGCTGCTGATTCTGAATCAGAATAACGAGATTCTGATGAGCAATCATCCCGGATCCGAGGAATTGAAGCCATTCATGAATGGCAATCAGGTTCAGTTGGATAACGCCAGGGTTGGCAAGTCGGAGATGTTCTACATGGACTCCGCGGTATCCGATCTGAAGTACGCATTGATTATTCCCAGCAGCCTTTATTGGGAAAAGGCAGTGTATGTCCGCAATTTTACGTATATCAGTATCGTGGTGAGTCTCATTAGTGCGGGTGTACTGACCTGGTTCTTCATGCGCCGGAATTACTCCCCAATCCAACAGCTCGTGGAATCACTAAAAGACAAAAATAGTCAGAACGAACCCGCTGATCGGAACGAACTTCGGTTTATTCAGAAGGTCATCATGAACACACGATCAGAAAAGAACGAGATTGCCCAGCAACTGCAGAAACATCAGCAGGTACTGCGCTCCAATATGATTAATCGGCTTCTGAAAGGCAAACAGGATACGCTCGTGCCCTATGAAGATGCATTCCGTTCCTTCCATATGCCGCTCTATTCAAGTGAATTTGCTGTTATCTTATTTGTAATCGAAAATGAAGAGAATCTCTATGGAAAGCTGCCGGGTATTGATATCAATGAACGAAACAAATTGATCCATCTCATTATTTCCAATGTTGTTGAAGAACTGGCTTCAGAGCGTCAGCACGTCGGATATGTAGCAGAAGTTGATGATATGATGGTCTGCCTTGTAAATATGAAAGCGGATTCTTCGGATTGGAATCATGATCTTCATCACATTGCGGCAGAAGCGCAGCGCTTCCTGGAAAGCTATGATATGGAATTGACGATCTCCATCAGCGGACGCCACACGTCGTGGATTGGCATCGCCGAAGCATACCAGGAAGCAGTAGACGCGATGGAATACAAAATGGTGCTTGGCAAGAAAGGCATCATTACCTATGGCGATGTCCGCAGCGATGCGATGGCGGATGCCCCATTTGGCTACTACTATCCGCTTCAAGTGGAACAGCAACTTCTTAATTTCATCAAAGCGGGAGATACCGACCAAGCCAGCGCTTATATGAACGAGATTACAGAGCGAAATTTTGATAAACCGATTATGTCGCTCACACTTGCACGTTGCCTGATTTTCAACCTGGTAGGTACGATGATAAAGGCTATTAATGATCTGGGGGACAGGGATAACCATACGCTAACCCAATACCCGCATCGGATTGAGGACATTATTGCCGGGGATACCATCCAGGAGATGCAGGAGGCTTTGCAGAACTTGCTTGAGGAGGTATGTTCCTATGCCGCTGACAAGCGCGCAACGAATGTATCACAAGAACGTGAGGATTCCCTGCGTCATCTCAGCACCCAAGTCACACAGTATATTGAGAGTAACTATACGGACGTGAATTTGAACGTCAACGCAATTGGTGAGCATTTTGAGCTTAAGGGCAGTTACTTGTCCAAACTCTTCAAGAATCAGACCGGTGAGGGTCTGCTGGACTGCATTCATAAGTGCCGTATCCGACAGGCTAAAAAAATGATTGAGCATAAACAGGAATCCATTACAGAAATATCCCAATTGGTCGGGTATAACGATGCAGCAACTTTCATCCGGGTATTCAAGAAATACGAAGGCATTACACCTGGTAAATATAAAGAAATCAGTTGATTTGAAAGGAGACCGGAACATGAACGTAAAGAGGAAGTTGGCATTCATAGCAAAGGTGACAGGGCTCATCCTGCTGCTTGGCATGCTGACTGCTTGCGATCAGAACGGGACAGATTCGGATGCCAAGCTGGATGAACGTTCCGGCTCATCAGAGTACCAGACCGTCTCAATTGCTTCACCCAATGACGGTGGGAAATTAACCTACTGGGCAGAATTGAATGGCAATGCAGCAAGCATTAAGTCCAGCTTCAATGAAGTACCTTTTTTTCAGGAATGGCAGCGGAGAACCGGAGTCAACCTTCAATTCATCCGGCCACCCGCCAATCAGGCCAAAGAAGCGATTAATGTGCTGCTTACATCCGGTGAACTGCCGGATATGATTGAATATGAGTGGAGCAATTATCCCGGTGGGCCGGAGAAAGCGATCAAAGACGGATATATTCTGCGATTAAACGATGTTATTGATCAATACACACCTCATCTGAAGCAGTACCTGAACGAGCATCCAGACATTGATATGCAGATTCGCACAGCGAACGGAAGTTATTACGCGTTTCCTTTTATTCAAGGAGATGATAAGCTTCGAACCTATCAAGGACCGATTATCCGGAAGGACTGGCTGGACGAGCTTGGACTTGATGTGCCAACCACGATTGACGAATGGCATACGATGCTTCAGGCATTTAAGGACAAAAAGGGAGCTGACGCCCCGCTTACTTTTCTAGGTGTTCCGAATCCGTTGTTTGGTATCGAAGGCGGCGGTTTTATTGGCGCTTTTGGTATTAAAAAAGGGTTTTACGTGGAAGATGGCCAAATTAAGTTTGGGGCACAGGAACCTGAATATAAGGCATTTCTATCCTTATTTCGTGAATGGTATGCGGAGGGACTCATTGACAAGAATCTGGCTGCCGTAGATTCGGAGACCCAGGATACAAACATGACAACAGGACGCAGCGGCGCGAGTATCTGGAATGCTGGGGCGGGGATCGGTACATGGCTACCCATCTTGCGGGAGACGGATCCCCATGCAAAGCTTGTGCCAGCGCCATATCCTGTTATGAACAAAGGAGATCGTCCGAAATTTGGTCAACTTGCTCCCGCTATCGGTTCCAGTGGGGTCGCCATATCCAACAACAGTCATCATGTAGAAGAAGCAGCACGGATGCTGGACTACGGGTATGGGCCTGAGGGACACTTGCTGTTCAACTTTGGCATTGAAGGTGTCAGTTTTAAGATGAAGGACGGGTATCCGACGTATACCGAGACTATTTTGAAAAACCCTGATAAGTGGTCGCCGGCTCAAGCACTAGCGATGTACACCAGAGCGAGTTATTTCGGTCCATTTGTGCAGGATACGCGATACATGGAGCAATATTATATTTTACCGGAACAGAAAGAGGCGGTGCAGTTATGGTCCAGCACGGATGCTGTTCTCCATCAGGTACCGACCCTGCCCAAAACCGAGAAAGAGAGCACGGAGATGTCAGTCATCATGCAGGAAGTGAACAAAGTGGTGGACGAGATGTCGCTTAAAATCATTTTTGGCATTGAGCCGGTGGATGCTTTCGATACGTACGTCAAGCAAATCAAGTCATTACAGATTGATCGTGCGATTGAGATTCAGCAGCAGGCGTTAGAGCGGTATAATCGCGCTATATCCTCTAAATAAATCCTTATATTGTATAAAATGGGCATTGGAGTGTCGTTTTTGTTGATGTAATTTCGTTCCCTCGTGCTCTACAATCGGTTATGACATGCTGAGATGGCATGCACATGACTCTTGCTTGAGCAGGATTGGAGGTGACTATAGGGTTTCTTGAAACCGCTCACATACTCTGAAATCCAAAAGGAGGAGAACGAAAGCATGCGGAGAAAGTGGCCTTTTTTATTGTTGGCATTTACGTTGACTGTTGGATTGTCTGTACCTGGAACCCAGGAGGTTCGAGCGTCAGAGGGCGACTCACAGCCATCTATTGATCGTGCCGGTGAGAATCTGTCTCTTGGTACGGATGGCAGAAGCAGGCTCTATCCAAACGATTGGTATCCAGGATTTAAAGATGAACAGGGAAGGTTTCTGCATGACTTTTCTTATGCCGGTTATCGGCGTGGGGAGACAGAATTGCCTAAAACGCCAAAAAACAAACTTATCGACGTTACGAAAGCACCGTATTTTGCCGATCCTTCAGGGAGCCGTGATGCAACGCAGGCTATTCAAAAGGCAATTGATGCCGCTGTGACGTGGGGTGGAGGTGTCGTGTATCTTCCCAAGGGTACATATCAGGTTAACCCTCAGGACGGCAAGGATTACTCACTAAACATTCCTGCAAGTCGTATGGTCCTGAAAGGTGACGGGATGAACAAGACTCATATCTATAATGCAAAGCAAAATATGAAAAACAAGGATATTATCCGGATCGGTAACGGAGATTGGAAGAAAACCGGGATTTCTACGAAACTTCGCAAATCCGTTACCGATCCAACCGTCCTGCTGTCCGTTGAGGATACAAGCGGGTTTGCAGTGAATGATTACGTGGTCATTTCATTCGAAACGACGCCAGGATTCTTACGTGAGCTTGGCATGCAAAAAAAGTGGTCATCACGTCTTGGTAAAGTAGAACCGTTATTCTACCGCCAAATCGTGGGCGTAGATCCGGATAATAAAACGATTACATTAGACATTCCGACGCGTTATCCAATGAAGCTGCGCGATGATATTACGATTAGTCAGACTGCAGATCCAATTGTCGAAGTCGGTTTAGAGGATTTTTCGATCGCAAACATTCAAAATGTGAAGTCGGGGCTTGGTGAGGATGACTTCAAAGTCGTTGGGACTGCTGGATATGAAGCCGATAATGCCAAAGCGGTCAATGTGATTGCAGTGGCCAACAGCTGGATTCGAAATATTAACACTTATAAACCAGCTGGCAATACAGATTATCATCTGTTATCCAAGGGTATTATTCTGGATCGTACGAAGAACGTCACTGTGGATCATGTAACCATGCAGTACCCGCAGTATCGTGGAGCGAACGGGAACGGTTATTTATATCAATTTATAGGTAATGATAATCTCATTAAGAATAGTAAGGCTATAGGAGCTAGACATAGCTTCACATATGCCAACTTCTCTGCGAACGGAAATGTCCTGCAAGGTTCGTATTCTGAGAAACCTTCATTATTGACTGATTTTCATATGTATTTGAGCATGGCGAACCTGATCGACAACCTGGTAGTTAATGGGGACGGGATCTCTGCCATTACACGGGATTATGGATCATCAGAAACGAATCGTCATGGGGTGGTGACCACTGAAAGTGTCTTCTGGAATACGACCGGTCAGGCGGCACACCCTAGTAAATCCGGTGTTATTGTAGAATCAGAACAATTCGGGAATGGATATGTCATTGGAACAAAAGGAAAGGACACCGGCGTGAACGTCAACATTGTTGGTTCCATTCCGGATGCTGATACGCAGCCATTTGATATGGCGGAAGGCATTGGGGAGGGCGATCGTTTATCCCCGCAAAGTTTATATCAGGATCAGAGCAAGAAGCGAATCAAAGATATTCATCTGGGGCTTCAATCCCTGTTGGTGAATGGCGAAGTCATAGGGGGTATGCAGTTCTTAAGAACGGATTACGTTCACACTTTGCCTTATGGCACAACCGAAACGCCTATCATCTCTGCAAAACCTTTTGCGAAGGATGGGAAGGTTAAAATTAAACAGCCGCAAGGGACAAATGGAACTGGAGAGATCACTGTTTCATATCGGGACCACAAACAGAACGTGCGAGTGAAGTTTAAGGTAGCTGATACACCGGTACTTCCAGAGAACATCTCCATAAGTCCCAATAAAGCGGTACCCGGCTGGAGAGTCGCAGGTAATGCGATTAGCGCAGGAGGAAGCGGAGAATTATCTTCGTTTCTAACATTAGATAATGGGGAGATCGTAAACATTGCAGAATTGAACGTTCCTGTCACGTACACAACGAGTGATGATACGATCGGATATACGGAAGGAACTACATTCCATGCAATAAAAGCTGGAAATGTCGACATCATCGTGAGCTGCGTCTTTAATGGAGTAACGGTCGAGGCACGGGAGAAATTTGAAGTCAAGGAGCCTATGGCCGAGCCGGAAGGACCGTTCGCTGTCGTAACCAAGGTTATGGCAAGTGCAGATGATGGCAATCTGCCGATCCATACGATCGACCGCGATCCAGACTCCAGATGGTCTGCAGATGGAAAGGGACAGTACCTGCAGTTAGAGCTTGAGCAACAAACCCAAGTAGGGCAGGTGAGCATTCAATTCTATAATGGGCATACGCGATCCAATTATTTTGATTTGGAGATATCAACAGATGGTACTAATTACCAAAATGTATTAAGTAACGTCACCAGTCAAAAACAGGCTGCCTATGATACATTTGAATTTGAACCGGTTCAAGCCAAATTCATTCGTTATATTGGGCAAGGAAATGAATCCAACACCTGGAACAGCATAATTGAGTTTTGGGTGCACGGGGATTAAAAATGACGTAGGATCAGATTAAAAGAATTCGATTCAGATTTAGTATCGAATATAATATGTGCTCATTTTAAAACTAAAATGGGTGCATATTATATTGGGATAGATTGGATAGCTGAATTGTGAAGATGCGATATTAGATATGTTATTGTGATTTGTATACAGATCACATATTTATCCATATGAAATTGAAAATTTCTCGGGGGTTATAAATTTTAAAAGCTACATTTATCCATATGAATGGATCGAACAACGGTTTGATTGTAGTAATCAAAAAGAAGATGACAAAGTAGATGACAAAGTTAAAAAAGAAGTTAATACCCAGTATAGTGCACAGTCAGTGAGTTAATTAATCTAACTAGGTTATGAAACTTAAAATTATACAATACTGTTTCACAAAACTCGTATTTCTTTTAGTTTGTTATTATCATTGTTAAATCTTGATAATATAATGTTTTTATATGTTGTGACACATAATATTAACTGATATAAGTAGTGTGAATGACATACTCAAAACAATTGATAATTTAAAAAATCTAAAGAAATAGAGGATCAAATGAAAAGCAGATTACTTGATTATTACACGAATAAAGTAAGGGCACGTGTGCTTATTTATCAGAATATGTCGTTTCTATTCTGGAGTTATATGATCACATGTATTTTAACCGTGCCAATCTCAATTACTCTACTAATACTGTTATCAACAGAAAACTGGGCTTTGATTACGATTCCTTCTGCGACTGTGTTCTTTGTGTTCTTTGTTTATATACATAAACAGTTCAATAATAAGGCTCGGACTATACTCAATAGAGAATTTTCAGTTAAAACAGAAAAAGGCAAGTGGATTGACGGTTTTCATGAAGTCCAGGTTCACCTCATAACAGAATACCTAATAGAGCATAACCTCTATTCAAGATGGAAAATTGAACGTTTAATGGACTCATATAAGACAGACAATAGTAAAGACAAAATGCCGCCACTTATTGCACCAAGTATATTGATAGCTGTTCTTGCTCCTAACTTAAATTATATTCTGAAGTATATTTATGAGATGAATATCTATCAATCTACCGAGGAGCAGTTTGTTATATTCTTCGGTGTTTTAACTATATCCATATTTATAGTAACAGCTATAACATATTCAAAAAAACTCTTCGAAGAATTCACTGAAATTATTGTTTATAAGAAAGTAGGGCAGCGTAACAATCTGATTTCTATTTTGGACGATATTCTAATTACAATAGAAAGTTAGCAACAAATAGGGGGCATGATTATGCTTGAAATAACGGGTGATGAGATCGCTCAACTTAATGATTCTGATTTGAGATCCTTAATTGGCCTACTTTGTGAAGCTGACTTAGCATCAACACAAATCCAGACCGAAGGTATCGCCTGGAGAAGTAATCAAAATGCAAAAGATGGTGGAATGATGTACGCATTGAGGCAAATGCTTTATTAGCCAATGATGGTTTCATTCCTAGGTCACACACAGCATTACACAGCATTTCATGTGAAGAATCGTAATGCAAGAAGTGAATTGAAATAGAGTTCGTTCTGATAAACCAAATTAGAATGACTACAGGGACTGCCTATATCAATGAGAAGAGGCTTTTATACATGAGAAAGATAGAACCATTGACGTAGGACCAAGTATACATATATTTATCAAATAGATTGGAGAGGGCGAGTTAATGTCATTATTTTATAAACCAATTCATCAAATAAATCTTAAGGATTTTGAGTCTCTTATGGGGGAATCCCCGATAAAAGAGGGTCAGCAAATTGATTATAAGAGGGATATGATTCGTCCCGAACAATTATGCGAGGCAATAATATCGTTTGCGAATACCCAAGGCGGCGATCTGTTGATTGGAATTGATGAAAAAGCGGGTGTCCCAGTTAGTCTTATTGGGGTTGAGTGTCTTGATACCGACAAAGAAAAGCTAAGGTTGCTCGAAATTTTTCGCAATCGAATTGAGCCCAGGATCACGAACATCGATATTGAATTTATTGAAATTGAAGAATCAAAATATATTATCCTGATCCGCACACAAAGAAGCTGGCTTCGCCCGCATAGAGGATCGCATAATTCCAAGTTCTATGCCCGTCAATCGAATGGCAAGTACGAATTGAATGTGCAGCAGCTTCGCCATATGTTTTTGGGTAGTACAGAGTTTAACACAAAGTATGCAGATTTCCATGCCGAGCGGGCAGCTTATCATATTGAGAAATATGGCTATAAGCCATTCATACTGCTGCATTTTATTCCAGTATCGGCTTTTGAAAATCTCAATGTAGTTGATTTAACAGAAATATTTAATCAGGTTAGGTCAACTCCTATAGGCACTTCGAATGATAATAAAAGAATTAATTTCACCGGTGTTTATTCGGAATCAGAAGATAAATCGTGCAAATTTCAACTGTTTAGGAATGGGATAATTGAACATGCAACAATAAGAATAATTGAAGAGAAAAAGACTTCAGGTAAAAGACTTTACGACACTTTGAGGAAGACATTTGCGTATTCGCTACAGAATTATAGATCATTAGAAATAATGGAACCAGTTTATGCATTGCTCTCGTTTTACGGTGTCGAGGGGTTAACTGCTATGGACATTGATACTTACTTTACTGAACATGATGTAGTACCTTATGAATCAGACAAAATGATTTTTCCAGAAGTCCTTATTGAGGATGTAGAACATGTAAATCTCCCCGAATTACTCCGACCAATCATGGATGCATTTTGGAATGCCTACGGTTTCTCGAGGTATTCTCATGAGTTGAATTAATGCAATGCGTTAACACTTACCCAATTAGCAGAATGGGCAGATCATGTATAAAGTCGTAGGAGAAATTCTTCAACATTATGACCTGTTTAGAATCTATCACATCGGCACGATTGGCCTGATCGAAGTAATAGAGATCTTCAGACAGGCAAAAGACCAACGTTTACAACCCGATGTATTGAGAACGATATTCTGATGCATTTTTGTTCCTCACTAAAACGTGCATTGACGTCTCGCTTCATGATCAAATCGGCACAATTAAGGAAGGAAACACTATCACTTTAAAAGATATTCTCGGGATAGAGTACCTTGAAATGGTCTATACCTACTGTTTTCCTATCATTTTGGAGACCTTACTTTGAATGCTATTATTGCCGCACTCTCGGTTTTCTGTGCCCAATGCCTAGTCCAGATCCAATTTGCTCTTCTCTATTTTCATTTGTTTGATGTACCGGGCCGGTAGCCCTCGAGATGGGCTGCACGAAATACACTGTACCAATGGGTTAGAGTCACGGAAGAGGCCTTTCATTGGAACGGACAGTTGAAGCCTAAAACGGATGTGTGACGATTTTTTCCAGGTAGAGTTACACTAATTCTTGAAGAAGAAAGTTTTGAGTTTGATCATAAAGAAGGAGGTGCAATGATATGAACTCATATATTCTTGATAACTCCTTACTTGAGGAGTTTAAGCAAGCTATAAGCGATCATGATGATTTCCTGATTAATACTTACAGCAACTACAATGGCAAGAACCTTTGGAGCTTAATTTGCTCTGCGAAGGACTGGCTCTCCGTAAGTGTTAACGGCTTGCCGTACATCGAATTGACACATTCCCATGATGATGTCCGTTCACTGAACGTTCTACAGTTGATTACAACATACGATATTGTCCTTCAATCCATTGAACAGCTCCATCGTGTGTTTAATATGGAATACCCGCTCAAGAAGGACGATTCAGTATTTAATACGGCTGTTCCCGACGATGCGTATTTCGCACAGATCCGGGCATGCTTTGGTGCACATCCAGTCGACTTAAGAAGCGCTGATGGAACGAAAAGTACGAATAAGTACTTCGCTTCTTGGTCTAGCGATATTAGCAATTTAGGTGATAACGGAGATTATTCGGTTTATCTTTACAGTAACAATCCTGACGTTGTTCAACCTATTCGTTTCTCAATGAGTTTCGCCAAAATTCATGAGTATACAGTTAAACGATACTCCCTCTTATCGAGCATGATAAGCGAAATTGAAAAAAAGAATGATATCTTTACCGAGGAGCAGCGAAGGCAAAAGATTGGTAGTAGCTCCGATGTTGTCGAGCAGCTCCAAATTCTTTTGAAGGAGAACAGTACTCGAATTCGTGAGGGTGATGGATATCATTATGAGATCCAGACGCTGATCGAACTTTTTACTGCTCCGCAGGACTTCCCCAAGGAGGAACGTCAAGAAGTAGAGAAATATTTGAATTCACTACATGTATTGGTCGATGAGCTATACGAAGCGCTCCAGAGCATGACATATTGTGAAAATGGTATGACTCATGGACATCTACTACATTCAAAATCACCTAAGTTCAATAGACTACATTACGATCTAGAGAAAGTGTTCGAGTATTTGAACAATCCGTACTTCAGGGCTGATCGGGTCGACTATCACCTAAGACGTCTTATCAGTAAGGGGGTTCTACCGCCTTATATTAGTCGGCGGACGGACAAGCTCGACTTGCAACTCCTGCTTTTAGCTAGGCTCACTAGCAATGAAAAAAACATTAAATGATCATAAAAAATCATTTTCAATAAAAACTGAGAAGTTTGTTTAACCAGTATCAGATAGAACTTTCATTCTCTATGAACGACGAAGTTTCTAAAGAGGAACAGACTATACATTAACAAATGGGTAACTTAAAATGAAAGATTTATTCGAGCGAGAGCCGCGGAACTATTGTTTCAACAGTTCGTTTATACGTTCGAGAATATTGCAAGTTACTTCCGCAAAAGCAAACGAACTATATTTATAAGCTGTTTCACGGTGCTTTGTCCAGTTGGAGCAACTAACAACACAAATGAACGCATATGGTGAAAGTAGCGATAGAGTCGCTCACACATATTGATAATGTGGAACGAACTGTCCAGACATCGTGGGCTACATAACGTTAGAATAGAACTGTTGCAAGAACTGCTCGCGGTCAGGAAAACTACTCTGCTAACGGTCACATTGGTAGACCATGGTATCTCGCTGTCAAGTGGTGAAAGGCTGCGCTAATAGCAGTGTTGCAAGCCAAGCGAGAGAAACTCTAATGGCTACGTGGAGTTGCGCTGGACCGCCGCGATGTTCCTAATGAATTGCAAATTGTGACTGTGGCGAGGTCTTATTTAAAAAGAGATTGGTGGTCTAGTGGGTCGGCTTAAGGACGATCAGGAGATCTTCAGTCTTCAGAAATGACTTTAGTCATCGACTTCCATGTTAAAATCAATCTACACAAAGTAGATAGTAGTTTAATTTTAAGGCAGTATAATTCAGAGGTCATTAAAATACCAAATTAAATGGAGATGAAAGAATGCGTTGCATTGATATTGAAATGTTTCCAGCCTCTTACGGAGACAGTTTTCTTATTTCATGTAGAAATGGAGAAAAGGAAAAAACAAACCTTTTGATTGATACAGGCTTTATATCAACTTATGAAGAATGTATTCGGGATAGATTGTTATTTCTTAATGAAAGTGGCGAACGTTTAGCACTGCTCGTGATTACCCATATCGATGCTGATCACTTATCGGGAGCACTGAAGCTATTAGAGGAAAATGAACAAACCTCTAAAATCGTCCCTATTGATAAAGTTTGGCATAACAGCTTTAGACATCTTCAGTGGGAAAAGAGTTCTTCCTCGCAAGTACTAGGAATGAGAGAGAAAAAGCTCCTCGAAGAGGTTAAGGCACAAGGATATCCAAGCGAAGTTAAAAAAACAGAAAATAAAGAAAAACCAATTAGTGCAAAACAGGGTTCTTCGCTCGCTAGTTTGATACTTCAGGGGGGATACTCGTGGAACATTGATTTTGCCGGACAAGCAGTATGCGTCGAGAATCGAAGTGAAATTCATCTCAACAGCGATGTGATGATTACCTTACTTTCCCCTAGACTTAATCAACTGAAAGAACTAGAGAAATATTGGAAGAGAAAATTATATAAACTGGGATATAGGAAGGAGATCACTGATGACGCTTTTTTTGATGACGCATTCGAATTTCTTGTATCTAGGGAGAAAGCACAGGCTGTAGTCAATCAAGAAAAGGAAATCTCTTCGTCCCCAATAGATCTAGAGGAATTGTTGAGAACACCCTTCACGGAGGATACAAGAGCTACTAACGGAAGCTCAATCGCGTTTGTTTTACAATTTAAGGAGAAAAAAATTCTGTTTCTGGGCGATTCTCATCCTAGTATTATTGAGCAAGAACTTAAATCTCTGTATGGAGGAGAAATGATCTGGTTTGACGCAGTAAAAATCTCGCATCATGGGTCAAGTAGTAACACAAGTCCAGGTTTACTTAACCTCATTGATTCTGCAAACTTTTTCGTGTCAACAAATGGAGTAAAGTTCCATCACCCTGATTTAATTACACTTGCTAGGATCGTGTGCAGAGAGAGCAAAGAGAAGAGAAATTTGATCTTTAACTATGAAACCCCTGCCTCGAATTACATGGATGATGAACAGCGGAAACAAAAGTATAATTACGAAGTTCGGATTGCATCAGAAGGACAAATAATTGAAATTTAGGGTGGTTTTTGTATGGTACATTTCTCTCAGATTGAGAAAAAGATAGTACGTGTTTTATGTGATGCATGTAGTGAGCGTGGCACCGCGTTTCTAATCAGTGACCGTTGGCTGCTAACGGCTGAACATGTTATTGCAGGGCATGCCCACGACCCAAATGAAGGAGTCACAATAGAGATTCCATATTTGAATGATAAGGAATTCTCAGTGAAAGCCAAAGTTATTGATCTAGATGATACTTTGGACATTGCCCTCCTCGAATTACTCGAGCCTCTTGATGACGTACAGGGTTTGAAACTTGTTAGTGCTCCAATTCGTTACAATAGCCCTTGGGAAACTTTTGGTTATCCGAAGGCTAAATTGACTGCAGGGGAAAAGATTAGTGGGCTTGTAAATCGAGCTCGAATTCAGAATGAAGCATTAATTTGGGATCTGGATTTATCACCGAATGATGAAATCGGTTACGATGATGATGATGGTACCGAAGCTTTGTCTGGGTCTCCGGTCATTATTAATGGAGTTGTACAGGGTGTTGTTCTTAGACAGCTCGAAGGCTCTCTAGGTGCAATTAGTATCGGAAAAATAAGCGGGTTTCTAGAAATAAATGGAATTTCATATGAGATAGCCCCTGAATCGAATGAGCTTCCTGAAGGGTTGAGTGAAGTCGCAAAAGAAGCTCTTCTTAACCGTCCTGTATTTGAAGATTTGGAACAACATATTATTGAAGCTCAACACGGTTTTTTATTGATGAAAGGGAGCCCTGGCTCTGGGAAAACCACATTTAACGCAACTTATATTCCTGAGTCAGAGGAAATTGATATTTGTGGAAAGTACTTCGTTAGAAATGATTTGGGTAATACCCCAGTTTCATATCGGGCGTCTGAATTTACTTTTGCAGAATGGTTAGATGCGAACATACATCGTATTCTCTACAATACTGTACCGGAAAAGAGAGATCGGCTTTTACATGAATGGATTGCCCATCTCAGCGACGGACTGCATAAATTATCCGCGCACTACGTGAAAAAAAATCAGATTGGTGTTTTCTTAATTGATGGAGTTGATGATGTTCACCAACTGGGCAAGACCACAGAATTTTTTAGTTTAATACCAGAAAGGTTACCTGAAAATATCGTGGTGATTATTTCCTGTCAAACAGAAGAAGTCCTTCCTCCCCACCTTCAGGTACAGTGTTCACCAAATAGAGTAATCAAAGTAGTACCATTTGAAATAAAGCAGTGTAGAGACTACATTTTAACTAGAACAGTTGGACTGGAACTTCCCTTCGCATTAGTTGATTCCATTTCTGAGAAGTCCGAAGGCCATCCACTTTATTTACGTTACTTGGTTGAATATGTGAAGCAGTTAGATGATGTCAATAAAATTGAAAGTTGGATCCGAGATGTGCCTGTATTTGATGGCGAGATAGGGAATTACTACGAATCAATCTGGCAAACAGTTAGAAAACATCAACATGAAATTTGGATTTTGGCTACTGTTTCAAGATTGCGCAGCGGTATTGATAGAGCATCATTGGAGCTAATGCTCCCTGTCGAAGCTAGGTTCGACTTCTTTACTGTATTTCCTAAAGTACAACATCTATTGGTTAACGATGAAACCATTTCTATGTACCATTCTTCTTTCGCTATGTACATTAATGAAAGAACAATTGAGATACAAGAACGAGTTCATAGAGCCATTTCGCAATTCTGTATTGATCATCCTGAGTGTTCATATGCAGTAAAAAACATTCTTTTTCACATGTTAAACGCTGACGAAGAGATGAGAAAAGAGAGTGTGTTTTACTGTAATCAGGAGTGGGCGGATAGGTGCGCTACAGTACATGTAGAACCAGATATTATATTAGAAGATTTAAAACAAGTCTTGAATGCTGCTATTACTGGCGGGAATATTAGCACAGTTATTAGTATTCTACTCTTATCTCAACGTATCAGCTTTAGATATAATGATATTTTTGCCAGATATGCGGCTGAACTGGCTAGTACCTTAATTGCAATGGGTAGGCCAAAGGATGCTATTCGTTATATTATCCGTGAATCGGTTCTAATTGTCTCAGGCGTGAATGCAATCTTTTTTTTACACCGACTAAATGAAGCTGGAGCAATAGACGAAGCTGAGCAACTTTTTAGAGCAATTCGTTTGAAATTTGTAAACGAACTGGAACGGGGATCAGTACCAAATATAACCATAATCACGTACTATGCTGCATTGACTATAAAGTCTGAAATGACTTCCCAAAACCCAGTGTATGAATTCTCCAATCACATTCAGCGTCTCATTGTACTCTTAAAACAGAGCGAATCTGTTGACGAGGATTCAAGGCTAATCGAAGATATCGTTGCCTTTAATAGGGCATATTTGCTTTGGAAAAGAGGCATGTACATCTCAATCCAGCATTATGAACAGGAGACCGCTTTTGGACATGGAATTTCAACTTTATTATGTAAAATGCTTATTCATTTGGAGGGATTTCAGGCATGGGGAGATTCCTCGGTGGAGAACTCTCAATATATCGAATTTATCCAAGATATTAAATATGTAATAAAGCAATACGGTATTGACGAGGATGACAGATATTTAATACTTACTGCATTAACTGATGTGGATTTCGAGGTGGATATCGTTGCCCAGTTGATTGATGAGCAAATGGATCTAAAGGAGACTAAATTTTCAATACGGGAATCTAATGGAGTTGATTTTGATTACGAGTCGATTACAAATTATTTAGATGCATGGAGGTACAAAGGATTTATAGACGAAGGGGATAACTATCCATCGATATTGAACTATGGTACTTCTAATTGGGAGCTATATTTTGAAGAACTCGTTTCGCTTGTTGGCTATGTTTTGGGAAAAGCGTGGAAAGGTAAATCTGCTAAACAGGATGATTCGATCAATAACGTGGCAACGGTGGTAGAGCAATATTTGTTGCCTAAGTTAATTGTTTCTCTTAAGGAGAGAGTAAAATGGGATCGAAGTTATGCTTTGCCAGAAGAATTTTACCCGTTTGTATTCAATGAAATTGCCTCCTTTTATATAAAATATTGTGTTGATAAATTACCTCAATTTGTTGAGGTCATTGAGTCCCACTCCTTAGATCAACTAGGTTTATATACCGAAGGTTTCCGTCAGGCAATGTACTCAATTATAAAAGAAATGATTAAAAGTAAAAAGTATGTCAAAAGTACATTTAGGTTGTTAAAAATGTTGGAAGACCACATTATTCTTGGGGTGCAAAATCGTTGGGATAGATCAAAGGATTTACTTCAGATAGCAGAAATTTATGCAAGAATAGGAAGTGAACCTCGTTCCAAAGCAGCATTCCAGCACATGTTGGATACTTCAATGGGACCTACATGGTATAAGGAAGATCAACTCACACTTCTAGAAACGGGCATCACCTATTTACAAAGTTCGGGTGAAATGTCGAACCACTTAAAAGAAATTGCTGGACATTACGATTTTGCATCCGGAGAAATTACGTTTCAACGTTATGTTCGTCAAGTCAAAGAAGCTTTTATCGGAAACTTATGTACTATGGGGAGAGTCACACAAGCAGTCGAATACTTTAAAAATTCTGTCCTTCCTTTACCCGAAAAGGTTCTTCAATTGACGGAAGAAGACCAAATTGATACTCCAGAGACTGGGAAAGGATATATTTTCGGCGCTGGAGGGCTGGATGAACAAAGTTGTATTTTAGAAATTCTCGAAAATGCTCCAAATGTGAAAGGTTTATTGAAGTGGGCATTCTGTGAATTGTACATGATCGGGGATGATCGTTATTTTGATCGGTACACAAAAATTATGGCAGATTTGCTAAATGAACGGGAAACAATCGGTTCTGATGAACTTCCGGTACTCTATCGTCGATTGCTTAGAATTATGATATCTGATATGTCACCTGATAATCGAAAGAGACTGTTATCGTATTTGAAGAGAGATTTGTCAGATAGTAATTACAATCATCTAATTTCCTTACTCCAAAAAGCTGGTATGCGTTTGGAAGCAGATGAGGGTGACTCTGATTGGACTCGTAGAGCAACACAAGATATAGATATTTCAGACAAAGCTTATGCTGATGACGAGAATGATGGATTATATCTTCCTGGTACATTCGGAAGAAGAAGTTCACTGACAGAACTTGATAAGCAAATGCTGTTAGCTAAGGATCAACTTGATATAGAGAATTTTGATCTAGCAAAGCAACATTTTATCGAGGGGTTGAAAAAAGTTCAGTTCGGAGGGTGGGATATATGGACAAGCAGATCAGGAGCAGAAGTTGTTGAAGCTTTTGAGATGCTATCTGGCTTAAGTTCGACCGAAGAGTTTGTTAAATCACTATGTAGTTTGATTTTGGACGAAATTCATGCTAGTGATTGGGTGATTGTAAATAAACTTATTACTTCTATCGGGGAAAAATTGGATAGCTCTGATGCTAGTTCAGTATTTCATTCTGTACTAGAGCACATTCGTTTCATGTTAAGAACCCCGGATGCTTACATTGAGAAATATGAATGGTTCGAACAAGAATCTCAGGATGTATCCAACAACGTACTGTTGACAGATTTATTCATTTGGTTGTTCAACCATCCTAAAAGCACTATTGAATATCGTGCACCAGAGATAATGAAGGGGCTTGTAAGAACAGATCCAAGCTTCTTTGTACCAATGCTTATCAATAAAAGTTTATCTAATGACACTAGCCTCTCTCCTGAAATCTGCGCTGGTATTTTGCACAGCTTAGCGATAGAGGACGCTAGTTTGGTTTGGGAATATCTTCAGATAAAAGAGAATCAAGAACGCATCGTCGAACTTGATCATTTCATGGTCAAACATACTTTTATGGAAATCGTCAAACTTGCTGGGAAGAATACTACTAATGCGAATGATTTTTATACAATATTATCGGAGAGTTTCCTAAATGAAATCCCAAAGAGACTATTTGATTTCAACAAAGGAGTAGAAACGCCATACTGGTTAAGTCATTTTCATGAAATTCTCGAACCTTTGGAACAAATAGGAGTACTTGTTAAGAACGATTATCAAGAATTAACGCAGTACGTATCAGAAATGTGCCTTCCTCTCAGTGTTGAAGATTTCATGAGAGCCGATATTTATGTAACAAGAAGTTATAGGTCTAATCAGGAATTTGAACGACTTGAAATGGTTGTTCGGAAAGGAATAAACAAGCTACTGTCTAAGAAAGTGGGTAAAGAACAGTTGACTCGGGTGGCTAATCATTTGCGTATATACAATCCACACTTTCCTAACGAAGGAGTACGACTAACGAGTAAACCAAGTCTAATTTCGTCAGTCAATGACTTAATCTCAGGCAAAGGGGATCATGCAGAGAATTGTACGCATGAGGGTGCCTATGATTACCTGCATTATTTAGAGACAGTATTTTGTCTAGAAGAAGGTCGATTTAAACTGATAGAGATTATTGGTTTCCTTGTAGGGCAAGATGCTTTCCAAAGTCCTTTCAATCTGGATGATGTGTACCAGTCCTTTTTTTCGAATGAACAGCCTAATTTTCAAAACACACCCACTACTGATTCCCATATTTATGGCCCCGCAGTATATAAAGTTGAGCCGAAAACTAAGTTGTCTGGTGGTAGTATGACCCCGGCATTTCTTCATCCTTACTTAGTGGAGGTTTTAGGTGAAATTAGGGAACAAGATGTAATTAGAGAAAGTTGGTTGGAAGGTAGAGATTGGGATGTCGATCGGATTGGGATGCCTCTTAGGGAAGGATGCCGTTTACTCGTATCAAAAGAAGCGGTAAAGCAATTAAGTTTAACACCTTGGAGATTGGTGTGGCTTGTAAAATATGATTTCAATAGATCATTTATCATTGACCGTGATTTCAAAATGATTTACTCTTTTGACTAGGAGGGAATTCCAATGAACTTTGAACAAATGGAAACACCCAGAAATAGACGGGAATTCGAGAGAAATTTTTTCATAGCTGCAGAACTTCTTCGGAACGATAAAATGCGTTTTACGCCTAATGTTGATAAATCGATTGATGGGCTTCGAAAGGTAAGGCTGCTACCGAATAATCGTATTGACTTTTTAAGTGTCGATGAGGTAGCTCGGCTTCATGTAAATATGATGGCAAACATGAGTCAGTGGGAATTGTAGCTACATCACTTTAAGCCTGACTATTGAATAGTCAGGCTTTCGGCTTTGTCGGTTATCTCTCCCAGCAATATCGATAAACCCGCAGGTATGATAGTTTATAAAAGCACCTATTGGAGGTGCTTTTTCTTTTGCTCTCATACGTCAATAAGAGCCGATTTAGGCCCATTTTAGTAAGTAAAGTAGACTTAGCCTTACATGTCGAGGGATAAGAATATAGTCCGATTGCCGATTAGATGTGTGCCTGTTTTCATAAGTTCAACAAAGTCGCGAATTTTATACATAACAATCATCACAATTTTCAGTCTATATAATATACTTGAAATATAAAATATATCTATCTTTTATCATATAACAAGTAGAAACCATTAGAGTTAAGCCACCATGAAGACTTTACTTTAAATTGAGGCTTTATAATTCATAGTTTACCAATAAACGATCATCAAGCCTGAACCCTTCAAATCAATTAAATTTGGGTTACTTCAGTTTGTTTTTCGGAATAATGATGATGAAGAGAAAGGTGATAAGATGGTGGCTAAAGGATCGATACAAGAAATGAAAGATTTGGCTATAAAGAGAGAAGGGTTATGCTTATCCATTGAATATACCAATAGTAATACGAAACTTAAGTGGAGATGTAATTGTGGTTATGTATGGAAAGCGACCCCGAATAATATTAAAAGAGGAAAATGGTGTCCATCGTGTGCTCATACCAAGAATGCCAACTCTAAAAGGAAAACAATTCAAGACATGCAAGTTATGGCAGAACGAAATCATGGTAGATGTATATCCAGCGAATACTCAAATATGAATTCAAAGCTAGTATGGGAATGTTCTAAGGGGCATCAGTGGGAAGCATACCCTAGTAATATATACTCGGGAAAATGGTGCCCCACATGTGCGGGTAGAAATAAGAGTTTAGTGGATATGCAGGCTTTTGCAAAGGAGCGTAACGGTAAGTGCCTATCCACTCAATTTTTTACAATGACTAGAAAGCTAAAATGGCAATGCAAAGAAGGTCATGTATGGGATGCAACTCCAAATAGTGTTTTAAACAAAAAATCTTGGTGTCCCGTTTGTGCTGGAAACAATAAAAAATCAATTAAAGATATGAAACAATTAGCAGGTAAGAGAGGAGGGAAACTTCTTTCTAAAAAGTACATTAATGTTGATTATCCACTTTTATGGAAATGCACTAAAGGGCATGATTTTATATCTACACCTTATTCAATTGAAAAGGGCAGTTGGTGTCCAAAATGCAATAATAATTCAGTATTCTTTAATGAAGAGAAGTGCAGATTTATTTTGGAGTCACTGACACACAAAAAGTTTCTTAAAACGAGGAGAGAATTTGGAAACGGTTATGAACTTGATGGATACAATGAGGAGCTTAGATTGGCTTTTGAGTACCACGGAAGACAACACTATTCATATACCCCTTATTTTCACAATCAAAGCGAGGAACTTTTTCTTGAACAACAGTTAAGAGATCTAAAAAAGGAAAAGCTTTGTAAGGAGAAAGCTATACATCTTATAGTGATTCCATATAATGTTGAAAGTGATACGGATAAAGTAGAGTTTCTTCAGAAGAAATTATGGGAATTAGGATATGATGCTTTGGATACTGACTTAGATTGGAGCAGTTTTTATAAAGGGTTTAATCCATTAGATGAGTTACATACTCTAGCTGGTTTGAAAAATGGGATTTGTCTTTCGAATGAGTACAATGGGAGTGATGAGAAATTAAGTTGGGAATGTTCAGAAGGACATGTGTGGGAGGCCTCTCCATATTACATAAGAAAAGGCTCATGGTGTCCCCAGTGCTTAGGTCGAGGGAGAACTATCGAAGATATGAAAATACTCGCACAAAAAAAAGGAGGGGAATGCTTATCAGACTCATATACAAATAACAGTACAAAGTTAACATGGAAGTGTGAAAGTGGTCATGTATGGGATGCAACACCTTTAAGTATTTCAAATGGAGCATGGTGTCCTAGATGTTCTGGTAGATTGATTACCATTAAAGATATGCATTTATTGGCCGAAAGTAAGAATGGTAAGTGCCTGTCCACCCAATATAGTAATAATACAACACCATTATTATGGGAATGTCATATGGGACACCAGTGGGAAGCAGTTACTAGAAGTATTCAGCAAGGTTCGTGGTGTCCATCATGCAATTCAAAAACAATAAATGACATGAAACAAATTGCAGCAAAATATGGTGGGGAATGTCTTTCTGAAATATATAGTGGGATTGACAGGAAATTACTTTGGAAATGTGATTATGGACATCAATGGGAGTCGTCTCCTAATTATGTCCAAAGAGGAAGATGGTGTCCTCAGTGTAAGAAAGACCAAAAACAACGTAAAACCATTAACAAACTAGAAATGTTAAAAGAATTAGCTCAACAAAGAGAAGGAAGATGCCTATCTCGAATTTATTATAATGTTGACACTAAACTTAGGTGGGAATGTAAGGTGGGCCACCAATGGGAGTCTACACCCTATAGTGTGAAAAGCGGAAGTTGGTGCCCTACATGCTCTTCGAAAAATTCTGGTATGTATAGAAAAAATAATATTAGAGATATGAAGAGGCTAGCGGAGAAAAATGATGGAATATGTATATCCGATACCTACGTAAACAGTCAAACAAAATTACGTTGGAAATGTAAAGAAGGTCATGAATGGTTCGCCAATCCTAATAACATTCAGCAAGGATCTTGGTGCCCGACATGTAGAAGAAACGAAATTTCAATTAAGCAGAGAAAGTCCATCGAGGATATGATTGAACTAGCTAGAAAAAGAAATGGAAAATGTTTATCTACGGAATATATTAATGCACACACCAAGCTAATGTGGAAATGTGTTCATGGGCACGAGTGGGAAGCTAAGCCAAATAACATACAACAAGGAAAATGGTGTCCTAGGTGTGTTAAATAGTTGGATTTATCTCATTTCGTTACTGACCAGCTTGTTGTAAAAAAAGCAGGTTTAGGAGCTACAAAACAGAAAATGAGGCAACGCATTAGCATTGACAGTCTTCTCGGGCTCAATCCTCGCGAAAATGGAAGTATTTTAATTCAAGAACAACATTTCCCATTGAAGTCAGCTGTTAGATGTTGCGATAAAGGTCTCAAACATCCGGAGTATATCCATCATCGTGGGTAGCGTTGTTCATAGAAATAGGATCCTTGCAGTTTTGCAGGAATAACTTTTTCAGGTTTGATTTTGTATACAGAGGAAACCAGTTCTCGAAAGAGAGTAGGTTTTTCTGTGCCTGCGGACATAGCTCCAGTTCCAATTGATATAGGCTCTTGTAGTTCATCTGGTTAATGAACTCTGTTTTCATGACTTATAGGTGACCTCAGCAACCGCTTGTCATAGGACAGCCCTTCATAGTATGTGAACGGCCGATTCCAAAAGTCTTCAGAAGCTCATTCATTTTTTCCATTTCTTCATTCTTAAATTCACTAGTTCGGTCTGTATGGAACCATTGAATGTGACGGGTGGCCAAAAGGCACAGTAAACCAGAGACGCATCCAGGAGAATGTAATTCGCGTTTTCTACAATACTTGAGAATTTTTAATTGAATGCCAGGGGGGAACTTTCTCCAAGAGGTAAAAAGACTTCTTGTATTAATGCGTACTGGTAATCCATAAGGTATAATTTTATTGTAAATGATTCTTTCAGTTAGCAATATAACACAAAATTTATAGGAGACTATTATGGCCATTGAACAGTATAGTGATATTTTATTGGACTCAGCTCCACAGGTGACTCAGGCCAATTACACTTACAGACAAAGTGCAAATGTTCTTTTCAATTTCATGCCTAAACTTGAATACCTAAAAAGTAAATTAAGCAAAAAAGCAATGATTCCGAGATTTTATGAAGAAAATATCGCTTACTTGGATTTGTCAGAAATGGATAAAGTGGCATTTCCTATGGTTTGTTTCTGTGATATTCATCTAAACAAATTAACGTACCATATGGGAGGCTCTAATAGCTCTGATGGGTATGGCCGATACGGAATTGGTATGAGCAAGATGTGGGGCATACAAGAAGGTGTTCAGCCGATTAGTTATATGAATAGTTCATCGGCTCTAATGTCTGACTTCAAAACTGCATTCAAACATGCTATGGAACAAATGCGTGATGGTATTGGGGATGAAATCCTACATAATCAATTAGCAACACAGCTGCTTTTTATCAAACCCTTAAATGGAGAAATGGCTAAGCAAAGAGGGGCTTCTTTTGAACACATTTCTAAGAATTTTCATGATGAGAGGGAATGGAGATTCGTCCCGAAATTTAGTGATGTAGATACAGATTTGAGTTTAATAATTCCACAATCGGTTTTGGTGAATAATTTGAATAATGTGGTATGTAACGCGTACTCAGACGGCATTGAACAAAAGGAAGAACTGTGGTTGAAATTTGAGTATGAAAAGATTGAATATCTAATCGTGGATACAGTTGAAGATCGGGATAATCTAATTCATTTCATCATGGATGAATTACACACTGATCATGCCACAAAATATATTCTAATCTCTAAAATTATGGTATTCACTCAATTAGAGAAGGATTGGTGAAACATGTTTTCCAATTTTAAAGAATCATTTAAAAAATCGGATGGTCATATCATCCCAAAAGAAATTGTTGAGTCTCTCAATAAAAGGTTGCCTAATGGTCTAATATATAAGCGAGTAGCTAAAGACCTCGTTTTTGCAGTTCCTAGCGAGGGTAGGGAGATGCAGATGTCTGCGAATATCAAAATCCCTGAAAGTCTAAGAATCTACAAACCGGGGCAACTCTTTGAAATTCTCTATAGAACTCAAACTGGACTTAAGATTGATAAAAATGTGCCAGTGAAAATTAACGGGATCGAGATAGCTTTAGATGAAGCGGCATTAGCTCCCTTAATTACAAGTAAGAATACTGAATTCTTTCTTCAACCAAGGCCATTCCCGTCACCTTATGAACTTGAGTTTTCTGGAAATGGACACACTAGAACATTAACTATGCAAAGGCAGCCGCTTGCTGATCTTAATAAAACGTTGTTAAAGAATATAGACAATGACGGTCTGCAGGTATCCATGAAAGTACTTGAGGATACAGAAACACTTCGATTTTCATTTAATTTCAATCTGCAAAAAGTTGATTCTATCGATGAATTATTAAGTGTTTTATTCGTATATCAGGCATTTATTCAAGGGGAAGGACAGGTTGTTGGATTGAAATTACCTCCAGCTCCAACTAGCGACGTAGAGAGAGAGACATTGAATGATCTATTAACGTTCTGGAACAAGATGAGTAGTGTTGAGAAAAAGTTGGGTGTACAATTCCCATTAGATTTGCCACTAAGTGATGAGGAAGACATCTGGTTGATGAAACTGTACTCATCCTTTGTTAAGGAAGAGCCATTCAGAGAAAATATTAAGTATACCTCGATTACATTCGATCCTCCTGAGAATTTTGATAAAGATCGGTTAATTAGTCAAGCCGCTGGTTTTACATTTTTGCAGTCTGAGAATATCAATTTACTCGGTGTAGATCTGGAATTGTTTGCAGTGATGGGCGTATATAATTTGCGTATTTCAGATATAATTCCTAGTAAAAAAGAACCAGGTAAGTTGGAATGTATACTTGAAAATAAGTCCGATCAGAAGAGCTTTCGATCGATGAGATACTTTAAGACGTATGAAGAAGCTTTGGAGTTTCAAAAGAACATAAGAGCACTTCATGAGGCCCGGGATTTGTTCAGCATATTTGAAGAAGATAAATAACTTTAGCTTAGTGAGCAGCCTTACTCTAATGTGAAGATTCGATTGGTCGATTTTTTCATATCGTGATAAGATCGGTCGGACTGACTAATTAGTGAATTTTAGATTTAGATGAATAATAAGTTGAAAGACGTGGGGTCGCAGTAGCACCCACGGTGTAATATAATTACGTAAAATAATAATTTGACGAATAAATAAAGATGAGTATATTAAAAACACGGAGGTACGCATACATATATGGATAAACAAATGAAAATGCACTATATGCAACGAATTGATGATAAACTATCTGATTTGCCTTGGTACGTTACAGAATTTATCGATAGTAAAAAACGAAAGTTATCTCCAACGACACTTCTTAATTATTGTCATGATTACATTATCTTTTTTGATTGGCTTATCACTGAGGATATAACTTCATCAACTCGGAAAGAAATACATTTAGAAACATTAGAACGATTAACCATTCGTGAGGCGGAAAACTTTATGTCATTCCTGGATTATCAGTTGGGAAACAAAAAGCTTACGATTAATCGGAAATTGTCCTCACTAAAATCTTTGTTCGATTACCTGCAGAATAAGGCTGAAACTCGCGACCTAAAGCCTTATATCCAACGAAATGTTATGGCCAAGATGGATTTGAATACTATAAAAGAAAGCCAGGAAACTATCGCGAATCGCATTGAAGGAAAAATTCTTAGAGAAGACGATTTTGAATTGTTCAGACAATTTGTAGCCTATGATTTTGGTGAAAAGCATAAAGACAATAAACGGATCTTTTCGTTTCATCAATTTAACCGTGAACGTGACACCGCAATTGTTTCGTTGATATTGGGTTCTGGGCTTAGATTATCCGAGGTTTCAGGCATTAATACGGATGATCTAGATATGAATAAAGCTTTAGTCCGAGTAATACGTAAAGGTGATAAAGAACAATATGTTTACTTTAGCAGGCAGGCATTAGTGGATTTAGAAAGTTATCTGAGTATTAGAGAAACAAGATATGGAGCAGAACAATCCGATAACTATTTGTTCGTAGCAGCGCCTGTAGGTCGTAAAGGAAAAAGCCGACGTTTGACACAACGATCTATCGAAAAACTCGTTGAAAAGTATGCTACAGCCTTTGGAAAGCCTTCGTTAACAGTGCATTCTCTCAGACACTCCTTTGCAACACGATATCATCTGGAAAATAACGATGTACCCAGGTTAAAGAATCAGTTAGGACATTCATCGATTCAAACGACAATGATATACACACACCTAACTGACGAAGAGATGCGTAATGCAGTAAATAACATGGATCGATAAACCCGCGGCGCTATGCGGTTTTTCTTAGACTATTACACAAAATCCGTATTTTGACTAAATGTCTAATAATTTTTTTCATCATTTGAAAATTAACGGTTTTTAAAAACTTAATCTTTTCACATATTTATCAACTGACTTTTGTAGCTTTAAGTTCTCTTCATCGGGTTACTCATAACGAGCATTGCGATTTTTCTGAGGTGTAAAAGATTTCATGGATTGTATCGCTTCTTTGTTACGCCCATCCTGATGCGGACATTTCCATTTAGATCCAGATTGAATTTCATCTAGATGATAAAACTCAATTGAGCTTGATGAAGAATTTTCACATTTGGGAAACTAGGTTTATTACCGTTAACTTCTATAGCTTATCTCTTATTTGTTCAATTTCGTTCCATTGAGGTACACTTGCTTCTACACTTCTTTCTCCTGCAACTTTCAACCAATCAATAAAAATTTCTAATACCCAGAATAATGCGTTCTGATTGATCCCCCCTGCACTTCTCATTTGATGACTAACGATTTGGTCTGCAAAGTATTCTAAGTGATCTCTTATGATCAATGGTCCTCTATAGAAAGAATCATTATCTACTGTTCTACACACGGTGTCACAGTAAAAATATTCTTTGTTCAGTAGAGATTTTCTCCAAAATACATATAGGTAAGGTTACTTTGTGCTGGTCCATTCGTAGCATCTCCTTAGATACGAGATTACGTAAGGATTCCCACTGTTCAACAAAGCTAGAGTAAATCCTTTTATAATGTTTCCATTGATCTAAAAGCCAGTATATGTTGTTGTTTGTGATGTTCTTTTTATACGCACAGAGTTCCTCTTCTCTGTGGCTACTATCAGCTCTGATCGGAGAAAATCTTAAGTATTGGTTGCTAGCTATACAGAATTCTTGAAGTAATAATTTCTCTGACTCATTTAATTTGTTTAATTTAATTCGGACCACCTTAGATAGAACACCATGATTATCAAATAAGTCGAACAATTGCTGATTTTTCAGATCGTACTCTTTAGTTGCAATAAATTTGCCAACAACATTTTGTTTTGTCCACTCAAGTCTCTGAAGTCCAAGGGATGATTGATATTCACCAATCGCTTGTCTCAGCAATTGTACTTTTGCACCTGAACTGTGCATTTGCTCATAGTTCGATGATTGAACAAAATAAAGGATTTTTTCTATGCTCACTAATCTATTCTCCTTTGCTTCAGCAGATTAGTGAGTGGTATTGACTACTTTTATAAATTTTATTCAAAGTAAAGAGAAGTGAGTACCAGAATTGGTCTCAATATATGGATAAATGTGCCTACTTGTAGCTATCTTCCTCGTGATTTTTCTCATTTCATATGGTTTATTGTGCTAACCGCATAAAATTGGTTGAGTCAAAAATCTACATGAAATGCTACTTCGTTATCACTTATAAGGAATAAAGCCAGCATTTAAGCGCTGGCTTTTCATTAGAAAGCGTTTATTTATCTTTGAGAAATGACGGCCTTCCATAGTTTGCCTTTCGCTGGTAAACAACAGTCACTTCCCGATCAGGACCACCATCTAACGAAGGAGCCATGAGTTTCACTTTCGGGAGGTCGTCAACTCGCTGTTGTTTAATAAACTCTTCATTCGTTTTACTCATTTTAATCCCCCCCAAAAAAAGATGATTTAATATGGTGAGCAGTTCTTGATTGAATTTCTTTAAACTCTTCAATTGAAACCTTTTTCTGACTCCGATATGAAGAGTGACTCAATTTTACCCAAAGGATAACATAGTTCATGTGAAAATGACACTCTGTCATCATAACTGTTGAATGTTACATTAAAACAATAGATACCGACCCTTCAACTTCAAAGGTCAGTTTACCCAAAATCGAGAGAAGAAAAAATGGTTTTACCGATAAGACATCTTACCTTTCGGGGAACCGGCATGATTGGCAGCGTAGAAGACGTTCTTAAACTGCTGGAAGCTATGCGGCAGGAAGGGAATCCGATTCTGTCGATGGCTCAGCCGCAGAAATGACAACCAATTAAATTCGTAATCTGATTATGTCCTATCTATTTTCCGGGGAGAGGTTTTGGCCTTGGTTTCACGCAGCTAAAAGACTCAGCATAACACAAATACACCTGAATCGCCGGATCGAGGCGGATGGGCAGTACCGTGGTCACTCCTGGTTTGTTAACTCGAGTGAGGAGCTTAGTGTTGTAGCGTTCACCAATATGGCGCTTGAAGGAATGTCAGGCTTGTTTTACAACGGAGCTGTGCTAATTTGTCTACTAAGGCATTCAAAGAAATTAAGTAAAGAGTAAGAAAGTAACACACTCCCTAGTCTAACTATACTGAGAATCAGGCGGTTATATATTCAAGTTTGATCCTTCCAGTGATTCGTTGGAAAACGTCACTTAAACGGCTTGCACTTCTAATTTCCAATTAATCATTTTAAAAGTCTAATGAATCAACAAGGCACAAGATTCTGAAATAAGCCCACCTTAACTCAGACGGTCACGCCACAACAAATGGCAAAATGAGAGGTCCTATTTCGCTTTTCATTCTTAAGTCTATCTAATCGGTGATGGCAACAAGAATTTGTACCGATAAAATAAAAAAAGCCGCTAAAATAGCGACTTTAGTGAGAACAGTAACCTCCTCTGTTTGGGGACAAGGAAGAATTAAAAAGGGCTTAGTCCTCTTTTTTTATCTTACTCCGTTGTTGAAAAATCAGTTGTCCTCAGCTTGGGACAAGAACTTGGTTCCTTAAAACAAAAAAGCCGCTATAATAGCGACTTGAATGGAACATATTCTTGTCCCTCGACAAGAGTCATAACATTATCTATAGGTTGAATCAGATTTGTTAATTTCTTCAATTTCTTCTCCATAACCATAATACTTCAATAAATGGTCAATATCATTTCTTTCTAAATTAGATTTTGGTCCGATATATATATTGTTAATAATTTCACTCTCAAAGCCCTTGAAACTAAGATCCAAGTAAGATGAAATAGTACTATTAGAGCTTCTAAATTGTAAACCATCTGGAAAAACCTCTCCAAAGTATCCCGTAAGAGCACTTTTGTTATCCGCAGTAGAATACCAATAATCCCAATCAGTTGAGTATTTATCTAACTCATTCTCTTCTTCATTCAATACTAATCTCCATTCTTCTTCTTCCGCAAAAGCAGGATTTTTGTAGAATAACGATTCTTGAATGAGTAGTTTAGTGTCTAAATAGTGGAAAAAGTTCATCATATAATCATCGTCAAAGTATATCTCACGCATTTTATTTTTAGAAATAGAAAAATTAATGCTCTCTAAGAAGCTTTGTGCATATTTCGATACTTGCTCAGGTAAGGTATCTATTGAGTATGTAACTTTCTTAAGTTTTAATAAATTTTCTTTTGAAGCAATTTCACTTAAAATTTTAGCATTAAAACCTATGGCTAGTCCCTTTCCATCATCGGCATATCCTCTCCATTGACTTAGCTTATCAGCTGCTTCAGAAAAACATGATACATAAAATAGCATTTCATTTTGTTTTAAAATTTTGTCCAATGTTAATTTTAACAAATACTTTATTGTATCTAATTCATCAAGACCATAAATTACTTTATTAGACAATAAGAATGGATTCTCTTTATATTGACGAAGAACTTCTTCTTCTACAAGGGTGAATAACCATTTGCCTTCCATGTAATCATTTGATTTTGTGATATCTGATAACCTAATTGTCTTATTGCGTATAATGTTTAAAAAAGTTTCAACATCACAATAGTGATAAAGTACATCTGTCATGTTATACCTCCATTTTTTGAAATATTCCAGAATCATACGTTTGAAAACTTATTACTTAATTTCGATAGTATCACAATGAGAATATCATAAAGATATATTATATCTGGACATCTATATTGTCAAATTCTTTTTCATTACGCAAAACAATTAAACTTCAAAAAAAGAGGAAATGCGATAATTAGCATTTCCTCTCATACCTCATGCGTTTTGCAAAAAATGCTCTCTAAGACGATAAATCAGTGTAGCGGCCTCTGCACGTGTTAGACCCTGTTTAGGCCTGAAAGTATTATCTGGATATCCTTTTACTAACTGCTGTTCCATAGCCATCTTTACATCCTCAAAAGCCCATACTGAAATATCCGATTCATCAGAAAACTGCTGTACAGTTACTGCAGGTGCTACCCCTTCACTTAATAAAACATTGATTAGCATTTTAGCAGCTTGCTCACGATTTACAAGAGCCTCTGGACGAAATTCGAGTGTACTAAAACCTTTTGCTATCCCATTTACGATAGCTGCATTAAGCTCTCTTGCGTACCAAGCAGTATCCTTTATATCCTGAAAGGTTAATGTAATTGAATCGTCAGGATTAGCAGACATGACGAAGCGCCCACTCGATCGCTACTTGATCTGAGCGTCCAGCGATATCTTTGACCTTGGCCGGATTAGTTGTGGGATATTTCTTACTCTTGAGAAGCTCGAATACTCGTACCGGCACCGTGCCACGTACTGCCCCGGAGCTGAATGTCACCTTGTAACTGCCGGGCTTAACCCCTTCGAGTGTGCCGTCCGTCGAGACTTTCAGACCGGCAGGGGAACTGCTAGAGTAGGCAATCGGCGTTTTCGGAGTTCATATGTACCTTCGCCGTAAGAGGCCACGATCTCGATCGGCAACTTGCTTCCCGGATTCAGCATAAATTCTTCATATTGAGAGGATAAGCCCTGAATCGTACGCCCTTTGCCAGTCGTAAAAGACCAGGTCTTGCTACCAAGCTGCGTCTCTCTATACAGCGTATAATCGAGCTTCACCGTGTAGACACCGTACCCGTCTAGCACATCATTCGGAAACAAGAAAACTGTATCGCCATGCAGTTCGCTGTTGTACGAAACTTCTTACCCTTGCGAGTCCACGATGCTCGCTTCGAACGATTCGATGTCGAGGCCTGCCGTAGCCGAGATGATGCCAATACTGTGAGTTGTATGGTATTCCTCATACAATTCAGTATACTGAGCTAAGTGTAATAATTGAGCCTGCTCTTCAGCAGTTAAGGAATCTTCCGAATACTGTTTGCTAAACTCTTCTAGCTCCGTATATTTAATTTGGAGTTCTTCTTTTTTGACGTTACTATTGGTGAGATAATATAACCAGAGTGTCTTGGCCATTAATATTTTTGTTTCCAATTAATACCTTACCTGGTGTGCTATCATTCATGGGAATTTTATCCTTTTATCAATATCATACCACAGACATTTTTTTCTCTCAAAGTAATTGACTTATATTCTTGAATAAAAGATCTTTTTAATACTATCGTTGAAAGACAGTATTGATCAGAGAGTTCATCTATCGTTGAACCAACGATAGATTGTTGACGTATTGCCTCGTTTACGTGGCCTAAGTATTTTCGACTTCCCGAATTTTGCCCGTTGGCTAATGCCGGCTGCCAGTCTACAACTTTATTTTCACGGATTATCAAGAGCTAAATTTAGGAAACTCAGATATAATAAAGAGTTCCACATATTAGTCATGTGTAATATATCGAACCCTTTATGTTTAACTATCGTTTCCCGTTACTTGAATAATTCGTTTCTGAATCTATCGTCTGTTTGGAAAAAATACCCACAGAAAAAGCGCCGGTTCACGGTGTTATCATGAAACCGGAGCTTATTCGATCGTTTCCACATATACGTTCAAATGGAGTCTCTGCTAGGAAGCCCCGTTAATTGATGAAATGGAGCTGCTTTTACAACAGTTCCAAGAGCACCGCCGCTTCCACACGGGTCGTATGCGCCAAGGGTGCAAATTGATTAGCGCTACTCCCCTGGGCCTACTCAGCCCCATTGGACACATCGGGACTCCGGCTGGCTACTATTCAGGAGGCGCGTGTCAATTGCGACGAGCCGTTCGCTCTATGCCATCAGCGGTTACTTTGTACAGCTGTTGCGGCAGGTCGTGTCCCATGCCGTCAACCAACATTAGCTCGGCGCCTGGGATGGTAGAAGCCGTGTCCTCACCACACGCTGGGACGAACAGGGGATCGTCCACCCCATGAATGACAAGTGCTGGTACTTTTATGGTCGCCAGCCGCGGACGCCGGTCACCGGAGACAGCGATCGCAGCAATTTGCCGTCCGACACTGCCTGGATCGTAGGCTCGCTGGACTTCCTCCAGAATGAGTGCCCGATAAGCGTCCTCTTCAAACGGATAGCCGGTGCCGGCGATGCGTTTGGCAAAAGCAGCTTCATCCTCAAATGGGTTCGGCGCCGGTGTAGTCATCATCGCCATGACTTCCGGCTATATACCTAATCGACAATCGGACTATGTTCTTGTCCATTCCGGCAATCGGTACAAGTTCTTGTCCTCGGCTCGGTACAAGAACTTGTACCGATAAAATAAAAAAGCCGCTAAAATAGCGACTTCAATGGGACCATGTTCTTGTCCCTCGACAACACAAAGTACTCTTTTCGAGTGATGACACATAGCAGCTGTTACAATATGTGTCGTCATTCATTCTTCTCCAGTCTGGTGGGCAACTTTGTGTCACTCCCTCCAAATTATCGGTTCCCTTTATACAATACTAAAGACGCTTCTCTATATAAATAAAAACCTGATACTTCCTGCAAAAGTTCACCATGATCACAAGTCTTGTTTCTGGCTTTAAGAATATCCATGTTCTGATCACTGGTATGACTATCTAGAGTACATTCTATGCACATAATAACAAAAATCCAATTGCATAAAGAATAAGCAATTGGATTTTTGTTTGATTATATATTCAGCTAACTTGTGATATTCGCTTCAATTAAATAAGCTTTATCTTTAGGGCTTAATAATTGAGGCATTATTTTCTGAGGAAGTGGAATATCTTCAATCGGTTCTCCATTTAAAAATAATTCAAGTGCTTCTTTTGCCATGAGTAGTGCCTCTTCAACAGAATGCCCAAAGGTAATGCATCCAGGAAGATCGGGAAATGTAACATTAATCCCATCATCTGCAAAGTTTAAAATTGCGTAGTATTGGTAGGTTCGAATCATATAGGGGTCACTCCTCTATTTATATCCAGCTTGTTTTTTTATACTATTTAATGTACCAATAGGTATATCCTTGTTTCCATGAACAGGCACAATAACTGATTTTCCATTCGGACCCTTTAACTTAACATGGCTTCCGTTCTGACTAACGATTTCGAAGCCATCTTTTTTTAGAAATTTAACTATATCCTTTCCACTTGTTTGACCAGCAGGGAATTTATTTTTTCCAAAGAGCTGCAGGTCCATCTTCAAAGAACCACTCTTACTTGTAGCTGATTTTTTTACCGCTTTTGCCGCTGCCTTTTTTGCAATTTTCTTTGAAACGACTTTAACAACTTTCTTCACAACAACTTTTACAACAACGACAATAATAAACACAACAAAAGGGTTGTTTCCATCATCATCTACATATAAAACTGGATTATTTAGACCATAGCTGTATCCATTTCGATTCAGCGGGTTATCTAGATCCAAATCTTGTTCCGAGTCCAACGAGATAAAGGAACCAAGCTGCGGATTGTAGTTTCTTGACATCAGGTAATACAATCCGGTTTCTGCATTGTATCTATAACTAGCATAACGGTATGGGTTTTCATCCGCTAGCGCGCCACTCTGATTTACAATATTCCCCCATGCGTCGTATTCATACTGTGCTACTTCGTTACCAGTCTGATCCGTTAAACTAACGACATCCCCATGACCGTTTAAGTGGTAATAATAGGTATGCCCATCTTTAGTCATTGCTACCGGACTTCCACTTTCATCCCACGTGTACTCTCGAAGTGTTTTGTTATTTCCATCGGTTTCATAGATGACTTCATCGCCATCATAGAAGAAATTCGTCGTTCCGGACTGACCAATGGACTGGATACGTCGCCCTTGTTCATCATAACTATAGTGTTGTATTCTCTGACCAGATTGATCTTGTACTTCAATTAATTGATCTAGTGCATCATATATATACGTTTGTTTTCCATCGTTTAATAGGTTTCCATTATTGTCATACTGATAAGCTTGTCCATTAACAGAAGTTAATTGATTGGCGTTATTATGCTCGTATACAGTGGTTTGCTCCTGTCCATTGGTGACAACTACTTTTAGTGTCCGATTACCCACGTCGTCATAGTGGTATTTAATTGTTGTACCATCGGGTAGAGTTTCTTGTTCGAGTTGGTTAAGCACATCGTACTCATACACTGTATCACCTAATTCTGAATGAATTGTCTTTACATTCTCATTAGAGTCATACGTGTATTCGTACTCGCGAAGCACACTTCCTGTGCTCGAGTAATCACCGTAAGTGCGCAACAGTTCCCCAGTATCGTAGTCAGCCTTGGTTACAATTCCGTTTGCTCGATCGGCTTGTTCCATTGCAGCCATATCATTGTACTGATAAGAAATGAGTTTTTGATTATCCTTGCTTATACTTTTCACTTGATCTAACTCGGTGTAATCATAAGTCACAGTAGACGAATGTGCACCAGTTGTATAAGAGAGCTCCTGAAGTCCACTATTCGCATTATAGTTATACGACTTTTGATGTCCTCTATCTACCTCTGTTTCAGGTAATCCATCAGACTTATACGTAAAGGAACGAGCACCACTGTTTACATTGACTAGTAATCCATTTTCATCATATTCATAAGCCCACTTTTGTTGCCCGTCTATACTTATAGTTTTTAGTTGATCCAAGGCCGTGAATGTCGTAGAGATTGTGTTCCCATTAGGAGTCGAGGTCTCCATTAGGTTGCCATTTGAATCATATTTGTTATCGGTCACATTGCCAATGGCATCTGTCTTTTTCATTAACTGATTTTGACCGTTGTACTCATACTGAACTACAGCCTGTTTTGAATTAATCGTTTTAGTCAAGTTTCCGGCTGTATCATACTCATACGTTGTCTCTTTTTGCTTCGGATCAATTACAGCTTTCAGGCGATTTAACTTATCATAATGGTAATCGGTACGATTGTTATTTCCGTCGGTATTTGCGATCATATTCCCAACCGTATCGGTTGTCACTGTTGTTGTATTTCCTGCTGCATCTATTACCGATTTGATATCGTTACCTTTATCGTCGTAGCTGTACGTTTCTATCGATTGGTCTGGATACGTCGTCTTTTTTAAGTTTCCATAGGCGTCATATTCATAACGCGTAAACTTTTGCTTGGCATCCACGATGGTTTCCAAATCACCAGCTGCGGTATACGAGTAATTGGTAACATTTTGTCTAGGATCAATCTCTTTGAGAACATGATTCAGGCCATTGTACTCATATGTTGTAACATTTCCAACCTCATCAGTTTCAGTCAGAACATTACCTTTACTATCATATGTCTTCTCAGCAACAGTTCCATCTGGATTGGTTACTTCCTTGACATTGTAGTTTGCGTCTAGGACAAACTGAGTGATTTCACCCTTTGCATCTTGGATTTTCTCCGTCACGAAGTTAGAGTTCAGCGTATAGTTTGTCGTATGGCCGTTTGCATTTGTTACGTTTGCTGTACGTGCAGTGGTGTCATATTTGTACTGGGTTGCCGGCCGATCACTTGCATCTGTAACCGAAACCGTTGAAGGTTCCTGCACTTTAACCAAGTACTCTTGATCATAGGTATACGTGGTTAATCGATTATTTGGGTCAAAAATGGTTTTAATGTAAATTCCACCATAACTAAACTGAGTTCGGCTATAAGTGCCATCCTCACTATACTGATCTACAGTGACTAGCTTTCCATTTTGGTACGTATAATCCGTCTTACGCCCTTCTAAAATGGCATAATCGACTAACCCATCTGAAGTATATTCAAATGCAATGGTACGTCCTGATGGGTCCTCTATACCCGTTAGTGCTCCGTCCCCATTCCGTTTATACGTAATTCGGTTTCCATGCATATCTTGTTCATAACTGAGTTTGGCTTGAGTGATGCTTACTTGATCATCGTTAGAAACCGTATCGAAATGCATCAGGTATCCATGTTTGTCCGTTAACTCATAACCCGTCGTGGCCCCTGAGCTACTTTTCACCTTTTTTAGTGTCAGATATTCGCCAGCTGAAGGCGTATACGTATTGTTTGATGCGTTATATTTGAAATCATAAGCAGATCCAGTGTGGTCTGTAAACAATACGTCTCCGGTTTTATAAGCATCTACGATGGTTTCACCACCCGTATAATACCATCCGAAGCCAAAGGGTGAAGATTCGCTAGATTTTGAGTTATATGTCCGCATGAAATCTACGGAGGTATCTCCTCTACCCTTTAAGGAATAATCATTGAACTGGATGATATTGTTCCCCGTGCCCAAATTGGTATAACTAGTTCCGTTAGCTATCGGATGACTATCATATGTCCAATAATCTTTTAGACCAAGTCGGCTAGCAGAGGTGTATGTCACGCTTAAAAGCGGCGTGTAATCCGGATTGGCCGTGTCATCACCGGATATAAACTTCTTGTAGCTGTTTGTTGTTTCTGAATTGCTTTTCAACATAAAACCTTTGTTTGTTGTGGGGTCATTTATCCACTTTTCTAGCATATTGGCAGGCAAGGACCACTTATAGTTTGCTGAAAGTGATGTTAAAGGTCCGACAGAAGTTGTAGCCACCTGCGAAGCATTGAAATCTCCACCCTGCTTACTCCACAAGTTCGTAGCATCTGCATACATCCAGGATGCAGAGTACTCCGTCCATGCTTTATTTACACTATTTAGTGTGATATCTACATTAGTATTATTTGAAACGGACGCTAACCAGAGGTTCAAGTCAGCCGTTAACACCTTTGCCCCCTGTGGGATGGTCGATGTGTCGAACTGAATAAGAGAACGGATGACATTAGAGCTAGTAGCGTCTTTATATAGACCTACCCCTAGTGTGGTGTCGGTTGCTCCAGTCTGTTTGGGAAAAGCACTACGTATATTGGTATCCGCTAAGCGGTATGTCGGTTGAAATTTAACAATGGTCGGATCGATGGTGACTGGGTATACACGGGACGCATCATTAAGCCATGCGATACTTGGGATCACGTCAATGTATAACTGTCCCTTTTTCTCTTTCAATTCATAGTGAATATCGTAGGAAAGAGATTCTTCAGGGTAAGCATTAACTCCCTCTACCTGCTGATAGCCTTCAGGAATAAAAGAGTCATACATCAACGGTTTATCGATGATATATTCAATATCCCCAGTAGATGGGTTAACTAAGGAAACGGAGCCATCCTGTTCCTGGCGATAATCCAGATTACCTAGAGTTAAGGCAAAGGAGTAAATCACTGACTTTTTGCCTGTCGGCTTTTTGCTGAGTTTAAGCTCTTCTTTGAGTCTATCGTTTCCCAGGGTATAAATTAAATCAGTATCGGGATAAAGCCCCTTATACGTCATTACATTATTCTTAACAATCCCTGCAGGCTTTGTGCTAGAGATACTTTGCGTGGTTTTTACCGGATTTGTCTCCGCTACTGGGTTTAAGCCAATGCTGAATTTATCCTCTTTGATCTCAACCAAATCGTCAGAAGTAGAGTGTTTCTTGTTCATTTCTACTTTGAATTCATGATCATTATTGTAAGCCGTTTGACTCGTCGTGTTTAAGCGATTATCAATAGGCTTCCACTCTTCATTAGAGGAATCTTGATAGTGAATGGGAGTTTCAGAAATTTGAGTTGTGTACGTTCCATTCTCATTTGCGAATGTCTTAGATTTTTCACTTCGGAGCGAAGCAATCTCTTTTGGGGTGTTGTTGGACGACAAGTTAGAATCGTCGGAAATGTTGCTTTCTTGAAGCGTTGATCTTTCGGCTGAGGGGCTCCCCCAAGCAGTGGTATTATGGAGCGATGATGTAGAAATTAAGGAACCAGCAATAATTAAGCTGAGAACCTTATTCCAAAACTTGTGTTTCTTTTGCATGTTGTATCCCCTTGTCTTTTTTTTTAGAGCAAGAAGAGTTATACCATATAATTGGAATATTTACTAAAAGAAAAATTTTCCAAGTGTTTGGACTGGACAAATATCGATTCGGCTGAAAAGGATCATCATTGTCAAATTCAAGAGTTTGCTCTAGAGAAGCTTTGATTAGAGGTTTTAAGTTACAGTGCTGTGCATGAAAGATCCATTTAAACTGAATCTTATTATCATCTGAGTTTTAATCCATAGGAGTATAGTTTGATCTAAATAATTCGGCTTGGTTCCTTAAAACAAAAAGCCGCTATAATAGCGACTTTAATGGTAAAATGTTCATGTCACTCAACATTATCCCTTATTCTATGGCTATTCATTTCTTAAGTGAGGCATTATCTGTATATAGCCGCGCTCATTACGAGCATAATCAAGGAACTAAAACTGCAATTAGAGCAGCAGAACAACGATAAATTTTAGATCCTTGCCTCCCCAGAGTTTACTGGGCCAAGTAACCCCGGTAGCATCAGCCCGATCGTCCTTCAGACCTTCAGCTTCATTATCTCAAAAGAACAAAAAAACGCTTGAAAAACCCAAGCGCGAGGTGTTATTCATTATAGAATAGTGGCGAAGTCCCTTTAAGCACTCAGTTCCAGAAATACTGCATCTTCTTATACCCGACATCCCATACTTTCAAGTCGCCCTTAATAGTAAGCTTCAGCTCGTTTCCCGGTTCAAGTGGAATCTCGAATAACGACGGGAACAGATCAGGATCAGTACGCTGAAGTTCTCCAGAACTGCTCAAGATCTCCCGGCCATCCAGGGTCATGCTGATGCTTCCGGAATAATTCGTTGGTTCCGGAATGCCGTAATCGAAGGAGAAAATTGTCTGCCCCTCAGACTTGTACGTGAACGTCTTGGAATCTCCACCTTCAGCGCCATACATGTTTGAATCGGGCGTCACCTTCAGTCCGTTGATTAGGATGCTGTCCGGCTTGTCTCCGGCGGATGAATGGCCCGAAGTATCCGTCCATTCGTTGATCGCTGTAAACGGGCCCTCTACTTTTGTTGTTATTTTGTCTACCGCCGCCCCTACTCCCCATAAAGCTATAAAAAGAACCATACCCGATATAGCCGTTGCCACCAGATTGCGCCCGAGGTTGCGGTAACGGAAACCAAGCTTGTATGCCCCAAAACCGAGGGCTGCTCCAATTGAATTCTGAAGAGCGTCGTTGATATCGAAGCTGCCCAGGAATGTAAGGGCTTGGATCGTCTCCAGCACAAGAATCGCTATGAAGAATACGGTGATGAACCGGACGAAGCTGACCCGGTACAGCCATGGTATCAATATACCGAAAGGTATAAACGCAATAGTGTTCCCGAAACCCACCATACTCATAAGGCTGGGATGAAGAAGTTCGGATGGAGACGGCAAACTAATGAAGTTATCGGGCATAAAAATAAAGGTGTAGCCGGAAGTATGCTCTGAAGCCTCTCCTCTGCCGAAAGCGAAGAACATAAAATAAAGAACAAGCAATGTGTACAATACGGTTACAGTTAGTAAAATCTTGCGTTGATTGACCACGGTTAACTCCTCCACTCTATTTTTCTAACTATTACTATAAATTACTTACCTGGTTCATGCACCCCTTAGCTTAATTAGAATTGCCAACAGGGGTGAGAACGCCGCCTTGTGGTGTCCCTTCATCGGAGCGTCGCCTTACGTTCCCATGTTCATAGTACACTTTTTGCTTGTGTTATCCTCTAGGCAAAGATATTAGCCTAATCGGCAATCGGACGATGTTCTTGTCCTTGGCTCGGGACAAGAACTTGTACCGATAAAATAAAAAAGCCGCTAAAATAGCGACTTTAATGGGAATATGTTCTTGTCCCTCGACAGTTCTAGCTGCATATAAACTCTTAATCCGACATGACACAATGTTCTTATCCTTTTCCACAATGAACCAATTTCTCATTAAAATAAAAAAGCCGCTATAATAGCGACTTTGAATGGAACAATGTTGTCCGGCGATAATTTACATTTGATCAAAAGATCATCGACATTCGACCGTCCCCGATCGGTTAATGTTCTGGGAACGGCCATTATCAATCCTTTTAGTATTTTTCAAGTTCTGTCTTTAAATCCTCAATTAGTATATCGACTTCTAATACAGCAGAATCAGCATTATTTAAGAATATTGAAGGTTTAAAACCCTCTTTTTTTAAATTGGGTAGAAACTCTTCTATGAACTCGTACAAATCCATACTTTTACTTGAGTAAATTTCCCAACCATCAGTTGCACAGTATTCCGCGAATTCTTTCTTAGGCCAAAATGGAAGTAATTTATTACCTTTATCATCTTCAGTAACTGACCAACCATTTTCATAAAGCCCCCACACTTCTTCTGAATCAACTACTTTTTTGATGAAGTATTCATAACGAATATTTGCAGGAAGATTGATGACTGATTCAAATTCTTTCTGATTCATATTTCCTCCTAATGATATTTTATCTTATTTTTCCATTATTATCATATCTATGTTGCGTCTTATGGTTTTTTGTAATATTTAAAACACTGTGTTCGTAACCGTAACCCTTCCTTGCCTCGAAACCACGTTTGTGCTGCATTTGGTAACCTCCGTCTACTTATACTTATCTATCAGTACTTTTAATCTTTCTTTAAACTCATCAGTGTATCTATAGAGGAATAATCCATTTTTATGAAAGTTAACAGACTCTATGAACTTTTTTTGCATGTATACAAGTGAAATTCCATATTCACAAGTTTCTTTATCAATTTTTTCGCTTGGTTTTCTAAATATTCCCTCATCAAAATCAGCATAAGAGCTCCCATTTTTATACTCATATAAAAGAAGTGTCATTGAATATTTTATTTTATACTCCTCTCTTACATCCAATTCTTTAGAGTACTCCTGAAATTCATATGGGTTAATTACTAGTTCTTTCTCAATAAACTCTTTAAATAAAAACAACCAATTGTGATCATTTGTCTCATGATTAGTAGATGTATCGTTTTGAGAAATATCATTATATTTTTTCAATACACTTTCCAAAAACATAATTGTTCCAAAGCTTTGAGATATTTTATTTTTATGGTCTCTTATTCTTTTGTTTAGTTTTTTCCAATCATTTTTCTCTCCATTGTGGACATTTAGTGCTGCTGAATATAGCATCGGTAATTTACCAAATTCTTCAAGGGAGTAATGAGCACATAGATATGCCCTTGCATATTTGTGGTGAGTATATAAAATCTCTGACTCCTCTAATAATTCACATGCATTTTCATAAATTTTAATAAATATATGCTCAATTTCCTCAACTTTTAATTGATTTAAATTCATTAACATCTCCCCTTTGAAAGGTTTCTATTACTTATTTTACTTCTGTATAAAAGATAAAAAAAGTAAAAGCCTTGCATTATCCATTTTTTATACTATTTATTCTGCCCGTTAGTTGAATAAACGCAACCAATCAAAATCAAAATGATCGCTGTACAGAAGCGACATTCACGATAATTAATAAAAGGTATCCAGTGTATTGCTCCCCGTTGTCAAAACACGAGTCGAGAGAAAATAAGTTAACTCCTCTCTGGTTTGAAATTGTAAGTTTTTAAAGCTTTTCGGGTTAGAAATTGTGAATAAACATTGTTTGGAGAAACCCGTTCAGCGATTTGGTGTGGACGTTCACCATTATAGAATTTGATGTAATCTGCAATTTCTTTGCGCAAATCACGGGGTGTTTCAAATTCATTTAAAAAGATGTACCTCGTACTTTAGTGATCTGAAGTATCGTTCCGTACGGCGGCTGTTGTCTGTTGCACGTCCTTTGCCATCCATAGAGACACCCACGTTCTCTTTTTCGAGCAGTTCCAGGTAAGACGCATTAGCGAAATGAGAGTCTTAGTCGCTGTTCATAATCTCTGGTTTACAACGCCCGAAGGCACGTTTGAGACAGGTTAAAACAAACCCTTTTTCCATACGGATGTACGTAATGTCAGTTTCCCACACTTGATTGGGATGATCAATAGTAAGACCACGAAGCAGATAAGGCCGGCAATACTTGACATGCAGGCGCTTGCTAAGGATCGGCTTAGGATACACTACCTTCTAGTCCCATGAGCTGCATCAGGCGGCGTATACGCTTGCGATTTACAGGATAGACTTGATTCTTCAGGATCCTAGTCATCCGGCGATAACCAAAGTAGGGATGCTTCATGTAGATCTCATCGATCCGATGCATGAGCTGCACGTTTTCCTCACTGGGCCGCCTCTCGCTCACCGACCGATACACGCTCGTTCGGTGAGCGGTGAGCAGCACGGCTTGCCGTTTAATGCTTATCTTTGGATGATTCCGTTCGACCATGCTTTGCGCTCTTCCAAAGGTTCATTTGAGGCCAGATTTTTTTGAGCCAGTCGACTTCAACCGTGAGTTGACCGACTAGCTTTTCTAGTAGTTCCTGCCTGCTTTCGTACTCCTTTTTCATTTTGTCCGCTTCACTTGTCCTTTTCTCAAGTAGCATGGACGCACGGCTTAAAAACTCTGTTTTCCACCAGCTAATCATCACGGGACTGACTTCATATTTGGCGCAATCTCGTTTACGTTCTGTTCTTCCTGCAAGACTAGTGATATGGAACTTTTTCCTAGATGAAACGTAGTACTACTAATAACAGTAAGGAGGTGAAATTGTGGGACAATCAAAAAGTGAATACAAAAGAATAAAAAAGATTTTACAACAAGGTAAGCGGGGGCTCAGGAAGATTTCCGGTGTCTTGAGTATAGCATCAATGGGACTTAGTTTTTGGGCAAGAGAAGTTTTTGCAGAGAATCCCCATCCGTGGTATGACATCACCGGGCGCATGGATATAATGCTAATTGGCTTTGCATTGCTACTATCTTTAATGAACATTTACATAAGTGCAACCCTGCGATTTATTGATGTTTACATAGGGGACGGCTATCTTGGTAAATACGGAAAATTGAAGATGATGAAGACTTTAGGAAGCATGTTTATCCCGTTCGTATTTGCAATACATTCACTTGTAACGTTACATCCTCTTTATTTGATTCCTGTAGCAGCAGTTACAGTAACTCATGTAATTCATTCACGTAGAGCTAGTAGATCAAACTAAACCAAATAGATTTAAATTAAAACAGCGCCCATTACCTGGGCGTTTTTTTATCGTGTTGAACCCGAAACTGAGGAAGTCTTAAGCGTTCGAATCCACTCTTTTCATGCATGATCTTTACTGCTTTACCATATGGCTCATTTCTCTTTCTGAACACTTTTTCTTCACTCAAACCTTTGGCCACTCCACACCGGCAACAGGTTGCAATTTCCTCACTTCTTGTCTTGAATTTCGTCTTCCTTGCCAAGATAGTTCCAAGTCCTTAGCTTCGCTTGTTATACTAGATCAATAGCCCCTACCAGCTCATACATGTTCTTTTGGAGGTCGTGGGAGAACTACTTTTGTTTCGAGGTCCAACCTCCTAAAGCAACCACGTTCTCCCGGCCCCCACATCGTAAAACGATCAAAATAAAAGGCCAACCAGTAATCACTGATTAACCTGATAATAAGAAAAGCCGACTAATAACGACTTTATAACACTCTAGTTCCACACATTCCACTTTTTTTATAAATATTTTAGGTATGCTTGCTCCATAGTATCTATGATTTTATCTCTATAGTAGCCGTTTTCCTCTAAATGTGCCCAAAAGTTCAGCTAATTTGCAATCTCAATCAGTAAACTTCCCTCTTTTCTTCTCAAATTCAAGCTCATAATTGGTGGTCCCTCTTGCGAGCAGGACTTTGCTCAGGTCAACTCTACAAATTGTAAATCAGGAACAGCCTTGTACTATAAACTAACAGAAGAATAAAGACTCAATATACTGCATTGGAGCTGCGGTTTAGTTAGCTTGGTATTCCAACTCTTCCGGATCTGGAACGGAGTAATTGAGGATACCTCCCCAATGGATCTATAATCGTGAATTTGCGGCACATAGTCATTCCATCTCATTCTTTTGAATTGGCTAGTAGTAATTGAGTTTAACGGTTGATTTAACATGTGTGAAAAAATCCTCCGCTTAACATGCGATGGAAGTATATACAGATCAATGATGCTTTTCCATCCTTTTTACCCATAGAGCAGTTACTAATGCCTAGACATCTCGTTATACTACTCCTTATATTTTTCAAATTGTGAAACTATCCATTTTTGATTATTTTCTGCAATATATTGCTCGGCATTAATTAATAATTCAATAAGTTCATTTTTTTTGTATTTAGCATATCTTCTTCTAAGTGCCTGTAAGTCTCGATCAGGCTTGATTAAATTGTAATTCTTTGCTGACAAATCTGATTTAAAAGATGAATTCAGTGATTTCCTGACTGTAGTTTTAGCTTTAACATTTTCTTTATAATACTCATAAAGTTCAGAATTGCTTTTAATAGAATTAGGATGAATGCCTTTATTCTCAGTATCAATTTTTTTAGAAAATTCAGCAATATTCCTGTAGGAAATTTTTAAATCCTGTTTTAATAACTCGTCGATAGATCTTTTGCCCAACTCAAAAGTTCTGTTTTTACGTTGAAGATATATACTATCTAACCATGGTTTTTTAGTTTTCTTTCTGGAATTGAATGTTTGGCTCATACGATTCATCCTTTATATACATCTCAATACCTTCAATTTCTTTTAATTCTATTTTAGCTCTCCTCATAGCTAGTTTCATCTTCTTTGCCTCTACTTCTAATCCTAATTCTAAAAAGCGCTTTTCACTTTCCTGTGCCCATGTATGATACTGTTCAATTTCGTACTTGAATTCAGGTTGCGGCACTTTAGCTGCACAACCCATACATGCCATTTTTGTCGGGCAGACTGAATCAATTGTACATATGCCACCAACTACTTTTGAGACAGTCCCAACCTTTTCTTTGTACTCTTCATAGATATCTTTAATTTCTTCAGGGCTTCTCTGAATCCCTTGTTGAATATCAATATAAGACATCCAATTATCATGCAAAGATTCAATTGTCCCTGAGATTTGAATATTTGTTGGTGCAGCATAGTAACTTGTGACACTTTCATCTTTTTGATGTAATAATTTACGCACAATATCGATAGGTAGTTTTTCTGTTTGAGCTGCATGAGTGGCAAAAGCATGACGCAAAAGATGAGTTTTAAGAATAACCTGCTTGCCTTCCTCGGTTTGTATAATTAAGCCATGGGTTAAAAAACGAATTACAGAATTCAAGGTGAACTGATTTATATGTTGGTTATTATATTGAAAAACAAATTTTCTTTTCTCATTCATCAAGTGCTTTCTTGAACTAATACTATAATCTACTGCTGGTAGTGTGTTCGAATTGTAGTGACTCTTTAATTCTTTAATTATCATTAGTATTGTTTGAAAAACACTTTCAGGCATATAGTAATTCTCTAATAAATCTCTACCTTTTGGAATTAATCTAAGAATATAATTTCTTTTTGTAGGCTTTATACTTTTATCCTCCGTAATAATACAACATTCTGGATCATAACTAACTTGTAGAATCTCATTTATTCGAGCACCTGAATAAGATTGAATATCTAATGATAATATCGCAAACATACAAGCAATGTATAGTGGCTCTACATTTATAAAAAGTCGTGAAGTATTATATTGCTGTTTTCTGGTTAGTTGAAAACCCTGAGTCAGTACTCCTTCATTCCTTGATTGAAATGGGTGTATATTTGCTGAAATATCGTGTCCCCACTTTTCTAAAAATGAGATACCTTCAGTCTTTCTTTCATCAGATGCTAGATTAGACCATGCACCTAAAAGACGATTATTTAAAATCTCAAAAAACCATAATCCTTCTCCTTTAGATCCATCTAGAAGATTTATAGATTTAATAAATTCCAAATAATATTCATCGTCTGAATTCTTATTTAAAGTAAAGTAAAGTCTTTCATTTAAATATTCAGATTCTTCATAATCAAAAGAAAAAGGTAAAAAGATTTTCTCATTTTCAACTTTTGCGATCATTTTATTTGTAATTTCACGTAGCCGCTTTATTTGATTCCATCTAAAATGACTTTGTGCTCTAATATCTGGAAGCATTGGAGTTACAGCAGAAGTCTCTTCTTTTCGTTTTTTTTGCGCTGAAGTTACTGCCAAATCTCTAGCTTTATAATCTCTATTATCAAAAGGAAATTCCGGGAATAAAAATTTTGAGAAATGTTCTTGCCGCTCTAATTCAATTCTGTTTTTTAACCATTTAGATACGTTATACAAGAAAGATTTATAATAAGAGATTAACATTTGTCTTTGTCTGTTCGTATGATCTTCATAAATTTGGCCAGATAAGTATTGATGAAAGTGTGTGTAGTTTAGATCTTCAATGTTCACCAAATCAAATGCATCAAAAATTTCCTTAAGGCGTTTGTTTAAAATGGACATCATATTGTTTATAGAAGCAGGGGATAATTCACGATCCGTAGCACATAAAACTGCTAAAGAAAATTGATTCAACCAGGGGCTTTCCAAACAATATTTGTAAATGTAATTTAAGCTTTGCTTATTTAGTATATCCCAGAGGTAGTCATCATTAACATTTTTTAAATGAAGTATTTCCTTATCAACAATTCCAAACAGTTTTTTATACCAGTCTTTTTCGACTATATTCTCAGATTCCATTTCCTATTCCATCCCCTTATAAAACTCATTAATCCATTGAATCTCTTCTGTTGGTAAAACTGAACTAGATAATTGTTCACCTTCACTGGAACTATGAGAATTTTTCAAATATTCTTGTTCATATTCCTGCATTTTTTTAGCCATGTTTTCATGTATCTCTCTGAACAAGGCCTCATTAAAGTAATGTTCATATACTTTTATAGTCTCAGGATCTTTCCACTTCATATAATTTATTAATTCATTTTTCTTCATTTCGATTTCCCCGCCATCACTAGCTGTATCATAAATATTTCTAATCATGTTAGTAACAAACCAGTGTCGAGTTTTGTGTATGTTCATTTTTATTTTAGCTTGAGTAATGATTTTAGACCATTGTGAGTAAAATGCATTATAGTTGTAGGCATCACCTCTCCTTGTAAGAAAAATTACTTCACTATCGGAAAGTTTTGTAAATGATTGTTTTTCATGAGCGTATGTCTTTCTCTCGCCATTAACATATCTGATTAATAGCTTCAAAGTGTCTTGAGAAAACCTAAGAAACTTAATTCTCCTTTTCTCACTTCCTTTATTAAGGGTAGCTATCTCATATTGATTTATCCGTTGCCGATAATCCCCAAGTGTTAACTCAAGAATTTCATTTATTCTAGCACCAGTTTCAAAAAGCATTCTTATTACGACTTCATCTCTTAAAGACCAACCAATCTCTGAACCAGCTCTGTAAATGATATAAGGAAGATCATGATCTGCAATAATATTTGGCTTCCAATCATTTGCTACAAGTTTAAAATAGGAATCTGATTGACTGCGATATGAAGAATCAGATGGAATCTCTGTTCCTGCTATTTTAGGTAATCGTGGTTTATTCTCACGCATGCTTGTAGGACTAAAACTCCCAACAGAAATACTATAATCAGCATCAACTAAAGGATTTTGAAATTCGTACAATTTTAGATGTAATGCAGTTTTATAGAACGATTTAATGGCAGCTAGAAAGTGATTAATAGTCTGAGAACTTTTTTTAGTCATTATTACGTACTGGAAATTTTCTTTAGACCTTAACTTACAGCCCATCTGATAAATTAGGTAATCCTCGACCGCTGTTCTTATAGCCATGTGACTATCAGACCACTTGACTCGGGTACCTTGGTAATTACTACTTTTTGCAAGCCATGAAAAGAATCTCTCCAAAGTTATTAAATAAGATAACGCTGAACTCTCACTAATTCTTTTCTGTTGATAATAATAGAACTCTGTCAAAGGTAAAAACAGCTCATTTTCTCTATTGAATACGAGAATTGAATACTTACTTTGAACGTTCATAGGACACTTGATATGATAATAATCGCCCGCTATGAATACCCCTCCTTTTGTGACACAATATATAAGATGGTTATAATTTTATATGTAATTAAGAATAATATCTACTAAATATTACATTGTATTTTGTACATATGTATATAGATCGATTTTACTATAAGATCTTCTTCTCCATCATGTGTTGTATGTTGTACATTGAAATAATCCCTAAAAAGCGACTTCAATGGGAATATGTTCTTATCCCTCGACATCTTGTCCCTCGACAGCTACAAGCGGATTCCTTTGTCTATCGCCTCAACATCTCTCCACTAATTTTTGATGTCCGTAAAGGTATACAAAAAAGGATCGTTAGCATTTCTGCAACGATCCCTATTGTCATCCGTTAGTTGTAAACCGCAGTTGATCATGTTGATTAAGCTAATATCTCCCGTTAGTTTAATCGAATCTGTAAAGCCCTTTATCATTCTGTAATTTGCTTGATCACCTTGGCTGGATTACCCGCGACTATCGTGTTTGCTGGCACATCTTTTGTTACAACTGAACCAGCAGCCACAATGGAATTATTACCTATTGAAACACCTGGAAGAACTGCACAGTGCCCTCCAATCCAAACATTATTTCCTATCGTTATAGGAATACCGTAACCAGATTTATTTCGGTCCTTGGGGTTGACATTATGACCTGCCGTGTAAATGCCGACATTAGGTGCGATCATGCAATCATCACCGATATGAACCTCCGCCATATCCAATATGGTGCAATTGTACCCGGCATAGAAGTTACGACCAACATGAATGTTATAACCCAAATCACAATGAAAATTATGATCAATGCTAAAACCTTCACATACGCTGCCAAATAGTTCTCGAATCAATCGTTCTTTCTCTTGTCCATCTTCCGGATCGCAGTCATTATAAGCCTTCACAAGCTTTTGGGCCCGTATGCTTTTCTCTCGTAGTTCAACCGTTCCTCGTTCATAATAGACCTTTTCTTTATCTTCTTTCATTTTTTCCTCCAGGCAACATGGTTTTACTAATTATATACTAGCCAGTACCTAAGTTGAAACTAACCTGCCCGTTAGCTTAATGAAACCGATAAAGAATTTTATCAATATTGGTACCATATTCTTAACCTTTTCAACAATGAACTAGTTCTTTGCCTTTGGTCGAAAAAACCTAGTTCCTGAAACAAAAAATCGTTATTCAAGTGAAGTCTTATATTCATATGCTTTTATCCCGCCACAATAGTTCCACTTAGAACTTTTTAGATAACTAGCTAATCCGAAATGACACAATGTTCTTGTCCTCATCTCGGGACAAGAACTTGGTTCCTTAAAACAAAAAAAACCGCTAAAATAGCGACTTTGGATGGAACAATGTTCTTGTCCCTCGACATCCCACCACCATTGCTGCCGCTCTCTCTCAGTTTTTTTATAATTTCCCCTTTCTTGCAGTAAAAAAGCAATTCGGATTTAATCCGAATTGCTTTTTTTTCGATCGAATTCATAATAACTTTAAGCCTTGCGAAGCATTTGTCTCTCGCTCAGCTGTGAAAGCATATCCTTCGTCATGGCCTTCAGGTCGTAGCGAGCATGAAATCCCCATTCTGTTTTCGCTGCTGTCGCATCAATGGAATGCGGCCAGCTATCGGCAATCGCCTGTCTCTTCGGATCAATGTCATAATCGAGGATAAAGCCGGGAAGCTCATCCCGAATCGCTGCAGCGATCGCCTCCGGATCCACGCTCATTGCGGTGACATTAAATGAATTTCGGTGTATCAACCGGGAAGAATCCGCTTCCATCAAATCGATGATAGCGTTCAGGGCATCCGGCATATACATCATGTCCATGTTTGAGTCCTTGGCGATATAAGATGTATACCGGCCAGTCGTCACGGCTGCGTAATAAATTTCCACGGCGTAATCCGTCGTTCCTCCGCCGGGAGGCGTCATATAAGATATCAAACCCGGGAATCGCAGCCCCCTAGTATCCAGGCCATATTTGTGAAAATAATAATCACAAAGCAGTTCGCCGGACACTTTGTTCACGCCGTACATCGTATTGGGCCTCTGGATCGTATCCTGAGGGGTATTGTCTTTCGGAGTCAAAGGACCAAAAGATCCAATGGAGCTTGGAGTGAAAAATTGGCAGCCGAGCTCCCTGGATATTTCAAGTGCATTCATCAATCCGCCCATATTCAAATTCCAGGCAAGCAGCGGTTTCTCCTCTGCGGTAGCCGACAGCAGCGCAGCCAAATGGATGACGGTATCAACTTCGTACCGCTTGGCGATTTCGAACATCGCCTTATCATTCGTCACGTCCAGCAGCTCGAATGGCCCGGATCGGGTAATTTCGTGGGCTGATGACCTGAGATCCGTAGCAACGACGTGATCCGCACCATAAATTTCACGTAATTTAACAACTAACTCAGAACCGATTTGGCCCAGTGCTCCGGTCACCAAAATCTTGTACATAAGACATTCCTCCCGAAATGTACTCCCGCGAATGCAGCTAAATCAGCTTCATTTCCTTGCCAACTTTCTCATAAACGGAGATCACCTGGTCGAGCATCTCCTTGGTATGGGCAGCTGTCGGCATGTTGCGTATTCTTCCGGTTCCTTTCGGAACCGTCGGAAACAGGATTGCCTTGGCGTAAACGCCTTCTTCATAAAGCCGTTTGCTGAACTGTTGGGTGGTTACTTCATCGCCAATGATACAAGGTGTGATCGGCGTTTCGCTTTGGCCTACATCATATCCAAGCCGGCTCAAGCCATTTTTCAAATCATTGCCGTTCTCCCACAGCTTCTCGATCAGCTCTTTGTCATTCATCAAAATGTCGACAGAAGCGCTGCAAGAAGCGATTGCAGCCGGAGGTAGCGATGTCGAGAACAGAAACGGACGGCTTCTCAGCTTCAACCATTCGATCAGTTGTTTTTTACCCGCCACATAACCGCCGACAACGCCAATCGCCTTGGAAAGAGTACCAATTTGAAAGTCAATGCGGTCGGACAATCCAAAATGCTTCACGGTTCCTGCACCTGCTCCGAGAACGCCCGAACCGTGGGCATCATCCACATAAGTAATCAGATCGAATTCTTCTGCTATTTTCACGATTTCAGGCAGCTTTGCTATATCACCATCCATGGAGAAAACCCCGTCGGTGATGACCATAATTTTATGGTACTGACCGGATTCCTTGGCATCTTTCGCCTGCTGTCTTAAATCATTCATATCCGAATGCTTAAAGCGAATCACCTTGGCTCTCGACAGGCGGCAGCCATCAATAATCGAAGCGTGGTTCAGCTCATCTGATAAAATCGCATCATGCTGGTCCATTACCGCGGATATAGCAGCCATATTGCAGTTAAATCCCGATTGATACACGATAACGGCTTCCGTTTTTTTGAAACGGGCCAGTTTTTCTTCAAGCTCAATATGAAGATCCATCGTACCATTAATTGTTCTCACAGCCCCTGCGCCTGCCCCGTATGTCTGCGACGCCTTAACTGAAGCATCAATCAGGCGGTAATCTGTTGCCAGTCCCAAATAGTTATTGGAAGACAAATTGATTAGGGACTTTCCGTCGATACTAATAACAGGACCATTTGCACCCTGCAGCGTATCGATGACGTTATATAGACCTTTAGTCTTTAGATCTTCGATGTTCGAACTTAAAAATTGGTCCAATGCTTGACTTGACATTCCATTCCCTCCTCGATATACGTATGTCCTCGTACAGGAGACATAGTATTCTTCAAAAAAACCCTGTTATAAAAGGAAATAAACTAATTTCAATGTATCATCATTTTTGTTTTCTGTACACATGTGGCGGACAAAAAAATATCCGCAAAAAAAACATAGCGATTGCTTCCCCCATTCTCGGAAGCAATCGCTACTAATCTTTGCTTATATCTTTTGCTGCTCGGTAGTTTGCGATACCATGCCGATTAGATACACGACTAATCGGTAATAGGAACAGGTTCTTGTCCAATACGGTAATCGGTACAAGTTCTTGTCTTCGGCTCGGGACACGAACTTGTACCGATAAAATTAAAAAGCCGCTAAAATAGCGACTTCAATGGGAATGTTCTTGTCCCTCGACAAGTTCCCTACCAAAAAATAAAAAACTTATCAGCTGATATCCGGTCCCAATTACAGGTTCCACAGAAAAACTGATTCCTTGTTTTTTTATTAAGCTATCGTTCCCGTTAGCTTAATGACTTGTGACACCTTTCACCGTGATGAATTCATTCAAATGCTAAGTAAATACATCATTATACAAACAAAAAAACCACTCCCGACATGAACTGCACCCCAATTGTTAGACACAACTACCAATTGGAGGTGCAGTTTTTTATGACTGAATCAGTTCAGAATTTCTCCCTGAATCGCTAGGCTTCTAATCGCCTTAAATCGTTCTACCTCTATGGTTTTGCCGAAATAATCGGCTGGATCAACGTCTTCCATCAGTCCCCATTCGACCATATCTGGCGTACGGGTCAGCAATTTCCGATGCGACTATCGAGAATCCTCTCTATCGCTGGATATTCCTCGAATCTTCTTTCGATGAAATGTTGAATAACCGCCCCGTAAAGGGGCGGTTTTCTTAAGCTTGCATAAATGCTTCTAACGGTTCCAGAATCGCGAACGTCTTCTTTGCATCCTTCTTCCGTTGCTCATCATAGAGTTTGGTCAACTCTTCGAATGATTTAGCTTTAATCTTGGTATAACTCGATTTGGTGTATCTGATTATGTACGTCTTTACCCCTTCCTCTTCACTCCACTCGTAAACGACATCATATTTGTCTCTCAAATTCTTTAAATGAAGTGACCGGCGCAACACTGCAAAGTGTTCTTCAATGGCTTCATCGCATTCCTCCATAATCTTCTCGTATGTGCAGCCAACTCGCATCAGAATCTCCGATGCCCGTTCATCGCCGTATCTCGCGAGAAATTCCTTCAACGAAACCAGCGCATATAGCAATATTTGTTCCTTGTCATTCGGATTCCTGTATTCATAACAGCCTACAACCAAATTGCGGTCGGTCATCTCCTCCTTACTGAATTGCATATTAAACAAATACTCGAGTATCTTTTGCTTCATAACGGTTTCCAACATCTGTTCTTTATCAATCCTGATGCCCGTTGTCACCCACGGAAACGGTAGTTGGCCGTTACCTTCACGCGGTATGCTACCCCTAAGATTCAAAATCGGCATATCCGTAGCAATTGCGTACGACCTGTTATATCCTTCGCCCGCGAATATTTCCTGTTCTTCTAGCATGTGTCCTGCCTCCTTTTAATACCAAGTTCCATTCGGCGACTATTGCATATCCATAAAACTACCACTTTTTTGTGCTGGTCTCTTATTAGTTCATCTGCGCTTTTCATTAACCCACGAAGATATTTCTGGGACATATTGTATCATATGAGAACAATAAGTCCATCTATTGGTTCCGTTATCCTGCCCGTTGGCTAATGCCGGCTGCCAGTCTACAACTTTATTTACACGGTCTAATACTTTATTTTTCAGTCTAACAATTTATTTTCACAGAACAGCTGAAGCCCAGGCGACCGGCACGCCGCTGCTCTCTTCAATCCGGACGAGATCCGCGCAACTTCATACATAGTGCCCAACGGTGCAGCTCACACACCCAGGACGTTCCTATTAAGCTAACCTGCCCGTTAGCTTAATGAAATAGTTGTAAACTTTAGTTAGATATTTACCTAATCGGTAATTGGACTATGTTCTTGTCCATTTCGGCAATCGGTACAAGTTCTTGTCCTTGGCTCGGGACACGAACTTGTACCGATAACAAAAAAAGTCGCTAAATTAGCGACTCCAATAGGACTATGTTCTTGTCCCCCGACATCAATCAATCGCGACTGCTTGCTAAGAGAACTTGTACCGATAAAATAAAAATCCGCTTAAATAGAGACTTTCAAAGTTCCTCAACAGCTCCTCCAGGAAGTGTCCAACGGCCTCTATCTCTATTTTGAACTATTATAGTGTTTGTTTGATCAGTTTTGATCAGTGATTACCGCATATGCTACATCGATTCTTTTCAAAATACTGATCTCCTTTCAAATAAATAAAAACGCTGTAACTGCAGGATCAAGTACAGCGCACGTCAACATGACAAATAAGCGTAAAAATGTGCTTCCCTACCATGGCATGTTTACTACAACTCGATAATGATGATCAACCAATACCACACTAACCCGCCTGTTAGCTAAATAGAAGCAGTAGATCATTGATCTAGCTGCTTCTTTGTATATTAAGCTATCGTTTTTCGTTAGCTAATGCATTAATGCTAAGAAATTATAGAAGATATCCCTCACGTTTTTTTGGTTAATAACGTTCTGCACCCTGCACCTAGTCCAGAACGTTATTAACATTTGAGCAGGTCTATATCAATAATTAAGTTCGAGTGATGAACCTGTTTACACAGTGGCAGAAATCCACTCTCTCACTCACTATTTCAATTAAATGCTATCTCAACAAGAAGCACGACTCCTGTTTCTGTATTCGTTTTATGCTTTTCGGGACAAAGCCATCGCATCAGCCTTCTGCTGCGCTTCCCTTTTATGTTTCTCAAAGATAGGCATTGCTTCTTCGAGGCTTTTTATTATCACTTGTGGTGGGATAGGTACTTCAGCTTCAGCAAGTAATTGTTTTAATTCTGGTAGCTTTGAAAAAATACAGTAGGCAGGCTGGAAGCTCTGTTGTCTCCAGCTTTCAGCAATTGAGCCTGCATCATAAGCGTCATAACCAAATTCCTCAACCAAGTTCATAATTAAAACCTTCGCTTCATGATCGTCACTACACACCGGAAGTGCAAACCGTTTTTCAGCACCTTTTGGACGAGCGTATTCGTCAAATTCACTCATCATAATGTTGTTGAATGCCTTTACTGTACGCGCTCCTGGAAAATGTTCAGACACCCACTGCGTGGTTGGTTTCCCGTCTAAAATTTCTTGAATATCCCCATCCCGTATGAGAGCATAATTGTTGGTGTCAATGAGAATCTTGCCTTTCAGTTTATCCGTAGCAAATGAAGGGACAACATTCATTGGGGTTGCGAGGATAATAATGTCCCCCCAAGCCATAACATCATTTACATGCATAGCCTGTGCACCTATTTGCGTGGCTGTCTCTGCCAAGGCTTCAGGACTGCGGGAACTCGAAACAGCAACTTCGTGACCAAGTTTGTTGAATAGTGGGCCTAATGTCTGCCCCACTTGACCTACGCCAATAAATCCAATTTTCATAATATTTTAATCCTCCGAATCTTTGTATTGTTTTTGTATTGCTAAACTAATGCTTTCTCACCTTTACCAAATAGAGACTGAAGTATGGCGCTCCGTTAACAAGTAATTGGTATGCAAAGGTGTGTCTAAAGCGATGCGGATAGACGTTAGCCTCAACCTCCCCGCGTCCTGCAAGCTGCGTTAAAGCCCACCTTAACGTTGGGATGGCCATTCTCTTTACTGGGTTTGTTTCGGTGGCGAATAGCGCCTTACAGGACCTTTTATTGGAATCCAGGGAAATCAGACAAATTGGTATTTAAATTTCTTATCTAATGAATTAGTAAGAATTGACTGAACTCATCTCATTCTTACTTCTAAAATTGTTCTTTTATCACATCAGCTAATAGCTTAAAAGAATGCATTTGTGCCTCTTGATAGTATATAAAACTATTTACCATAATTTCATCAATTTTTACTCGTTCTCTTAACTCTTTTAATTGTCTAGATACAGTGTCTTGACTACCAATTAATGACAATCCCGTCATTCTCTCTACAGCTTCACGTTCTCTGTTTACAATACCTTCTATTTCAAAAGCAATTGGTCCAAAATGAGGCACTTTAGTAGCCGTAATATAGTCTTTCCATACGTCTTCTTCATTTTTAGGTGGTAAAATCCCCTTTTGCTCATTTGTAACTAGACCTAAAACAGCTTGTGTTTGAGAAGTTGCTAATCGCTTCGCTTCTTCGTCCGTGTCAGCTACTATCGCATTCAGTGCTAAAATGACATAAGGTTCTTTTAATTCGCTGGATGGTTTAAATTCCTCACGATAAATACGAATCGACGCCTCCATTGCAGCTGGCGCAAAATGAGCCGCAAAGGCATATGGTAATCCTAATTTAGCTGCTAGATGGGCACTATCCGTACTTGAACCTAAAATATATTTTGGAACTTGTAATCCTGAAGCAGGATATGCTTGAACAACTGATGTCCCTTTAAAATAGCTATCTAATTCAGCGATCTCTTTTTCAAAATCAGGATTCAAATCTGTTGTCCGTCTTAATGCCCTAGCCGTATGAATATCAGTCCCTGGAGCTCTTCCAAGTCCTAAATCTAATCTTCCAGGATAAAGCGTTTCAATTGTCCCATATTGTTCCGCAACTAAATAGGGACTATGGTTAGGAAGCATAACGCCACCTGATCCAACTCGAATTTTCTCTGTTTGTGCTAGAGTGTGTTGAATCAACAGTTGTGTCGCACTACTTCCTATTGCTTTGCTATTATGATGTTCTGCAATCCAATATCGCTCATATCCATAACTCTCTGCTTTTTTTGCTAAGTTAATTAAATCTTGATAAGCTTCTCTATAAGTTTGACCTTCTCTAAGATAAGCTAAATCTAAAACAGAAAATTTAATTATATTCATGTCCTTTTTATCTATTTTGTTCATTATTATTCGCTAAAGTTTTTACCAACTCTACTACCTTTCTTGCTGTTTCACGAGCTTTTTCAGCATATTCACGAGAAATGTCTTCGTTGATACGAGTACCATAACTCACGCCGTAAAGAATTTCATACCCTGATAATTCCATACCAGTTGCTTCTACTATCCCTTTAATCGGTAATAATAAATCTGATTCAGAAACAGCGTTCTCCCCTTTATAGTAAGATTCAGGAGCTCCCGCAGTCATCAATAGTACCAGTTTTTCCCAACTAATGCTTTTCCTTTCGGTCCATGTGAGAAACCATTTAAAAAGACATCTTCAATCCATTTTTGTAATAATGCTGGCATGCCGTACCAAAAAATTGGATATTGAAACACTATAACGTCTGCTTCTACTAATTTAGCTTGTTCTTTTTCTACATCAAAAATGTAATTTGGAGACAGTACATCTAATCGATTGACTTCTGCTTCTGGCAACAATTTTATTAATGTCTCAAATGCGGCTCTATTTGCTACTGATTCTTTCTCAAAATCTGGATGCCCAGATACTAATAATATTTTATTCATTTATTTTTCCTCCTATGACACCTTGATAATGTCGATGTTATAGGGGATACTTTAATTATGAACCTTTACATTGTCAATGTTATAGTATTAACTTAGACATAAAGGAGGCTTTGTCAATGTATCAAGGAAATAACCCAACTGCTCTACAATCTCAACAGTTATTATTAGATACGTTCATTCAATTGTTAGAACAAAAAAAATTTAAAGATATTTCTATTAGTGAAATTTGTTGTAAGTCTGGCGTTTCAAGACAAACATTTTATAGTTTATTTAAAACAAAAGAAAATTTATTACTTCATCAACTTCAACTAACTTCTCGTGAGAAAAAGCCGAATAAACATGCATCAAAGATAACATTAATGGAAAGTTGTCAGTTATTTAGCGAATTTATCATTGAACGAGAAAAAGAAGTTTCACTGCTTATAGATAATGATTTAATGGATATATTAAAAATATTAATATTCCAAGAGACAGAAACGTGTAAGGATAGTTTTATAATATTATCTGATCAAGAAGCTGGTTTGGCATTAGATTTTATGGCTGCGGGATTAGCCCAATTAGCGAAATCTTATTTAACATATAGAAAAAAGCCAGTTCAAGATGAACTGACTCAATTAGCTTATAAAATTCTATCGGGTAGTATTTATAGAAATATTTAATCAATAAAAAAATCCTATCTAAGCAAAAAAGATTTCATGCTTAAATAGGCGATCCACCATCATTCAGGTGCACCCGTGTTTTAGCTCATATGTAGTTATAATATCCAGATGTGCCGTACATGCCTGTCCAGTGAATTCCATAAAGTGTTCAACCACCTTCGCTAGAAAGCCCACCAATTTCACTTTGCGCGGTGCTATGTCCGTCAAGTTTCGATGACCTTGCTGAATTCTGTACTTCAGCGCCGCCTGCACCGGAAACTCATGCAACCTCCGCAAAAATTTCGCCAGCGTCTCTGCCAATAAAGCCCGGCGTATGCGTGAGTTTTATGTATAAAGGAGTTGTTCTGTTAAACTGCCCTTTAGCTTAATGAATAAGTGGGCAGAGAGCTATTATTAGAAACATATCTAATCGGTAATCGGGCTATGTTCTTGTCCATTTCGGCAATCGGTAGAAGTTCTTGTCCTCAACGGCTAGTTCTAGTACCAATATTTCGCTTTTTTAATCCGATATCAGCCTCTGTTTATCTCATTATCGAGCGTTTGATCCATTAGAAATGTGAAAACTGTCCTGCATTAGGCTGCTTATCGAGGTATTAAATACATCGATTGTTACTTAGGTATTTATCTAATCGGCAATCGGATCAAGTTCTTGTGCATTCCGGCAATCGGTACAAGTTCTTGTCCTTGGCTCGGGACAAGAACTTGTACCGATAAAATAAAAAAGCCGCTAAAATAGCGACTTCAATGGGTATATGTTCTTGTCCCTCAACATTTAGCCTAGCTAGGTGATAGCTTTATGAATTGTTCTGTTAGATTATATTAGTGTGACACATTATTGATTAATTATACATCATCCCCAAAAAAAATTTAAGGCACATGTCCTTCCTTATATCCGAATTAAGTACATCGTGATCTTAGACTAATTAATTATCATCACATTTTGTGGGATCATTTAAATCAGTTGTTTCCAACTTCTGATCCTCACCAATGAACTCATCAATTGAAGTTACATTTTTAACTACCTTTTCTCCAAAAATATCGGATAATATTGAGTTCAAATCCTTATCTATAGTTCCACTATCAGTTTCGTTACGCGTTAACATTTCGTGATCAGGCGTCGTATCTAAATCGAGCTGACTGTCATAATATTCAGAATCACTCTCTTCATCATCGGAATGTATATTGTTTAATCTTATGATTCCTGCGGAAGAGGCAGCATTTAAAAAAGCAGCACCCTCTATAGTAGGATAATTTTCCGTGTTATCCTCGGGATATTGTATTTTTTCAAATAGTTTTACTCCAAGCTTTAACATTTCAGTACCTATACCGGCCCTCTGATAATCTGACTTAATATTCATACTATTTAATTTATAAAATTCATAACTAGTGTAATCATCATCAAAACTGATATGTTCATAATCAAATTCTCCGATGACTTCCTCATCATGTATTGCGATTAATCCTTTATCATTATCTTTAATTTCAATCTGCCTTCCCTTTTTGTCATTAAAAGTAATATGACTCACGGAAACTCCTCCTTTTATTATGTAGCTCTTCCTATTTAAATTAACTCAGTTATATACAGTATGATGCAGACTTTGGGCTAATCTTGTGTGTTAAAGATTAGTCATACTACCTTGGTCTGATCGATCCATAATATACAATAAAGCTGGTAACATCATGAAAAGCATCAAGACTCTCCATTGAAGTATTAGGCCTAACATTTCAAAATTCATAATTTCATGCTTACTGTACGCCAAAAAGAAGATCACTAAGATCAAAAGAATACAACCTGCTAGTAAAAAGAAACTAAGAGTGAAGACCAAACTACCTAGCAAAGAGTAATTTGTGAAAAAGTAGCCCAATCGGTTATGAAAAATTTTCGCCCTCTTACGATTAATCTTATTTACCCACCTCCCACTCACTGGTCAAATTATCAACTAAAATTGAGTAGATTGTACTTCATGGTTAACCCAAACTATGGTACCTCGTTTGTTCTCGTGATCAAGTTGACAGTCGAAACCGTGTTTTCTGTTGAAATATTCATTCCGAACTGTCAATGTGATCCCAGTCTACAGCTAACACAATTATATCATAAAAATCTGTTCATCTAATTTTCACGGACCCTAAAATAATAAACTTGCATCTCTTTTAAAGATTCAGGTGGACACTATAATATGATTAAGTTAGAAATTTCACGAATGGATCATGCTGGTTATTCTGTCTCGGAAGAAAGCATCACAAGGCTGCTGAAACTGATCTTATGGAGTATTCCCAACATCTCATGATAAAAAGAGGAGTAATGCATCGTAGCAGCAATCAGCGGCTTTGGGGCCGGAACATAATAGCCCTGTGAATCCGGTTCCGCCATCATTTCCGAGTCTAGGCAAAGAGATTTCAAACTCTCAAGCATGGTTAGAATAACATTTGTTCTTGTGTATAGATTACGTCTAACAAGAGTTATACGTTCCGGAGTCTTGATGAGATAGGGAGATTTGTTCTTCCGAAGCAGCTTCGTAAAGAGCTGCATTTAGGGGAGAAACAGATGCTTGAAGTATTCAGTGATGGTGAGAGGATCATCATTGAAAAATACGACAATCTGGAACCCTGTTTAGTTACTGTTCCATTACCAAAAGCTAATCACACCTTTGCATTTGGTAATGGAACAGTAACGTTAAGCCCTGAAGGACTGGAAAAACTAATTAAAGAATTAAGTGACTATAAAGAATCACACAAGGATTGAAGGAAGGCAGCCCCTTTCGTATGCCTATACCGATAAAGGAGGGATAACTCAAAAGAAGCGATCGTTGAATCAGCGATCGCTTCTTTTTGAATCAAAGTTGCAAACGGCAATCAACCGTCGTATTGCTCAGGTCGATGATGATGTTTTCCAGTTCGTTGTCGAACCAGATAACCTCTACGCGGATCTGAGCCCCGCCCTTTACTTTTAGAGAAGGAATCGACAGCTTGTATTCGGTCAGACTGGTATCGCTATAGGTGAAATCTTGTTCTGCCAGCGGGGTAGCGGGGTTTGCCATATCTCGAAGTGCAATCTTGCCCGGTCTTGCGCCGGAGCTGATGCTTTCGGTACAAAGTCTCGTCTTGAAGTAAATCTCCGTTTTTTCAGGAAAACGCGGCAAATTAAGGGCGAGGTAGGGATAGTTTGTCGTAGACGCCGTACGCCCCGCTTTTGGTTCATGAGCAAAGAGCAGGATAGGGTTATTTTCAGCACCTGACGGGGCGACCAACACGTGGAATAAGCAATGATAAATCAAGGAATTCTGTCGGCCCAAAAAACTGTACTTTCTCGATTGGGGATACCGATGCAGCCAAGTCCAGAGGTCTGACATAATGGTCTCGGCCTGGCCGACGTACATGAATCGAATCGTGGCTTTGGCCGTGATGTTCGAGCCTGAACCGAACCCGCCCGTCATACACGAACAGTCGATACGGTATTTGTTCACCCAATTGAGCTTGCGTAAGGCATCGCGCATGATATTAAACACCCAGGCATAGCTTTTTTGGACATCCTCCGAAAATCCGCCCATAAAGACGTCTAAGGCATGCATGAACTGTTCATAACGGATCACTCGCGAATCGTCTAGGTTGGTATACTGATAGGCATGGGTGCCTACCCCATGATGACTTTTTTCGTATTCAATCCCAATAATGATGTACCCTGGCGGTGCATCAAAATATTCTGAAGTATGTTGCACATCGCCATTCGCATTGCAGCTCACGTGTGCCTCGATTTTTTCCTCAAATATATCGCTAATGAATCCGCCCATAGGGAACCTCCAAAAATCGTTTTTTATGATAATCTCTTCCGTTACTAAGCAGACATTTTCCCTGACGATACCGCATAAAGCATCAAACATTATTGTATAATTGTACTGTTGAAAAATTGATCACATTGTTGAGGTGTTATATTGGTACCGCCTACATTTGGAAACATTAGATTATCAGGATTGGCATTATGTTCAGGCTGGTTAGGAAACGGATCGGGATCATCAGCAGAACCACCCCTATTACTAAAATTAAGTACATGTCCTAACTCATGTGCCAAGGTTGGAGGTTCGGCCAATCCACTTATTAGAATAATGTAATTGGAATCATCAAGTTGGCGTGTATGACCGATAACTTCAGTAGGTTCACCATTTCTTATAAAATTGTCTCCTTCTACGAAACAAACCAACACATTTATTTCTGGAAAATACCTTTTCATTGTGTCATAAACATCTATGGCATCTTGAGATAAATCAGGGCCTATATCTATATCTTCTGCTATTAGGCGAGTGTCAAGTGATGCATACGAATCTTCCCCATCCGAAAATGCCCAAACATTTCTAATCGTAAAACTTCTATTACAAGATAAAAATAGGGCTTCAGCATCTCTCATATGTTGAGTTATTCTTGTGTGACCAGTCCCACCAGTATCTGCATTTCTTGAGTACCACATTTGTGCATTAATATAATTGCCACTAGGTATTCTAGTTCTTGGGTGTCGATCATGTAAGTTATCCATTTTATATTCTCCTTGAATTTAATTACAGTATTTATATCTTGTTACAAAAAGCCATGAGTTATGCGTAAATAGCCCGTTCGCGCTCCTGGTGCATGCCTGGCTGCTCGATGCTTTCAGAGACGAATAAAAGAACGGCCGTGGCCGTCCTGGGTGTGAGCTGCGCCGGTGGGCGCTATGGTTGTTCAGAGAAAATAAAGTGTTAGACTGAAAAATAAAGAATTAGACTGGGAAAATAAAGTTGTAGACTGATTGACCGTATTCCGGAAGCGCCGGTTCGGCGCGATCGGCACGCCGGTGGCGCCAGCTGCGCGGCGAAGCTGCAGCTCACGCTCCTGGTTGTTCTTCTGGAAACGCCGGTTCGGCACGCTGGCAGCGGCCAGCTGCAAGTTACCTTACCAGTCTAATTCTTTTTTTCTAATAATGTTCGCTCTTATGACTCTTTGCAAGGCTTAGTCTAAAACTTATTTTTCAATATCTGACGATTTTCTAAGCCCTTAACCGCGTCAAATTAACTACCTTGGTCTAATACTTTATTTTCTCTGAACAATGGTGCTACGCTGTCCGGATGGGAGGGAGCGCTGCGGGGTGTAAGACTAACTCCTTTAGCTTGGCCGTTTCTTTGTTCTCGATCATTTTCATTACCACTGTATCGGCCTGGCTTGGATCAAGCTGCATAAGCTTTTCATAAAGCCCTTCTTTTTCGTATAAAAGTATCATTTGTTTCTTTTCGGCTTCAGCCAGATTTTCAGCCACAATGGAATTATTACCTATTGAAACACCTGGAAGAACTGCACAGTGCCCTCCAATCCAAACATTATTTCCTATCGTTATAGGAATACCGTAACCAGATTTATTTCGGTCCTTGGGGTTGACATTATGACCTGCCGTGTAAATGCCGACATTAGGTGCGATCATGCAATCATCACCGATATGAACCTCCGCCATATCCAATATGGTGCAATTGTACCCGGCATAGAAGTTACGACCAACATGAATGTTATAACCCAAATCACAATGAAAATTATGATCAATGCTAAAACCTTCACATACGCTGCCAAATAGTTCTCGAATCAATCGTTCTTTCTCTTGTCCATCTTCCGGATCGCAGTCATTATAAGCCTTCACAAGCTTTTGGGCCCGTATGCTTTTCTCTCGTAGTTCAACCGTTCCTCGTTCATAATAGACCTTTTCTTTATCTTCTTTCATTTTTTCCTCCAGGCAACATGGTTTTACTAATTATATACTAGCCAGTACCTAAGTTGAAACTAACCTGCCCGTTAGCTTTATGAAACCGATAAAGAATTTTATCAATATTGGTACCATATTCTTAACCTTTTCAACAATGAACTAGTTCTTTGCCTTTGGTCGAAAAAACCTAGTTCCTGAAACAAAAAAATCGTTATTCAAGTGAAGTCTTATATTCATATGCTTTTATCCCGCCACAATAGTTCCACTTAGAACTTTTTAGATAACTAGCTAATCCGAAATGACACAATGTTCTTGTCCTCATTTCGGGACAAGAACTTGGTTCCTTAAAACAAAAAAAACCGCTAAAATAGCGACTTTGGATGGAACAATGTTCTTGTCCCTCGACATCTCACTCACTCAGAGTTCGGCGCTTTTTGTTTGTATAATGTATATGGCCAGTCCAAGATGGCCTATTTGTCAATCATCCTTCGGCATTGGAACAATGTTCCTGTCCCTCGACAATATACGTGCTAAGATAATGAGCTTCGCTAGCAAAGTTGTAAATCTCGAATAATCCCGATCAAATGATCAGTTTGCTTGTAGGACCAAAAAAGAGCATAGCGGCAATTTGCCGCTATGCTCTTTTTTCACTCCCCCATTCCAGGAGTCGCCAGCCTCTCCCAGTGGGAGAACAACAATTCTTGTTACGGCCACACTCCTGAGCTTACATACTGGACAGAAGGCAGCTGGACATAAATCGACTTTCGCAGTCATTATTCAAATGCATGGATTTCTATATTGTGGGAACACTTACACTAAATTCGATTATGAAGGATGAAAACATGTGATTAGCTTATCAGAAGAGGAATATGTAAAAGTTTTAGCTTACTGGACACCAGAAAGAAAATTAAAAGCGATACCAATATCTCCACCTGCTTATAACAGCAGTGATTTCCAAGTTGAGGACAAGAACAGAGAAAATGATGACTGTTCAATTATCCCAAGCAATAATTCTAACATGAATTTTAATTTACAGATGCTTGGCACAGCATTTCCGGCTGATGTAGCGCAATTCCCATATCATGTTGGAGGAAAGTTTTTTTTTACAGCTACTTTACCAGATGGAACCAAAGAAGATCGTACTGGCTCGGCTCAATTTGTTGGACACTGTAGCATTATTTTAACTGCTGGTCATTGTGTAAGAAATTCTGAAGATGGTCAGTATTACACAAACCTCTTATTTAGCCGAGGATACGATAATGCTAGTGGAGATGATTACTCTATTACCAGGGTAGAAACCCCAGACAATTTCGTCGGGAGCACAGGTACTAGACGCCGATCATTTGATTATGCCTTTGCTTTTACACATAAACCGTTTAATGATTGGATTGGCCTACAGATTAATAATCCATCCAACAGTTTTCGTTCAATTGGCTATCCCTTTAATTATGAAGAGGGAAAAAAAATGTACGCCGTTGATGGAACGAAGGGAGATGTTCGAGGCAACGTTGTTGAAATGAAAGGAAATCCATTTGGACCTGGTGCTAGTGGTGGAGCATGGATAGCTAATTATTCAACTGAGCGAAACGGTTTAAGTAATTTAGTTGTTGGGTTGAATGGTGGGTATGCGCTGGATGGGTCAGATAACTGGTATAGTCCATTGTTTGTACGTGAAACAATAGATCTGTTTAATAAAATACAAAACAATGCACGTTGCTGAGTCATGCTCTTTTGTTTGGAACAAATTCGAGCCCGTTGGACTCTAGATAAGCATTTGCCTAAGAAACTTCTTGTATCAGAGCTATATTGTTGTTCCTCACATTACCAACTGAAGAATCAACTTTGTATGCGCGCATCTCTGACGCTGAGAAGGGTCTGAGAAGGCTTGTAACACTCTTATTGTCCGTTTCTCTATTTAACCACTCGGATTCATCCTGTGGCCTTATAATGGCCGGCATTCGATTGTGGATTTCGGCCATTAGGCTGTTTGGTTCCGTGGTGATAATGGTACACGTTGATAACTTGTTTCCGTCCGGATCCAACCAAGTGTCATACAGACCGGCGAGCGAGAAAATGGAGCCATCTCTCATTAGGATTCGCATTGGCTGCTTTCCGGATTCATCCTTCTTCCACTCATAAAAACCTGAACAGGGAATGATACATCTCTTGGTACTGACCAGCCGCCTAAATGCAGGTTTCTCGGTTAGCGTCTCAGCTCGTGCATTTATCATCTTAGATCCGATTTTGTCATCTTTAGCCCATGAAGGTACCAAGCCCCACCGGAGTGAGCCTAAGCGATTACCATCACTGGTTGCAATGATTGACGGAATAAACTGCATAGGGGCAGCGTTATAATTTGGACGATAGTCAAAACCTTTAGTGTCTGAAGCCAGGTATCGTTCCATTATGCTATCAATAGGATCAATAATTGTAAATCTGCCGCACATACGAATACACCTCACTATAAAATTCGTTATAGGTCCAGGTGGGGAATTGTTATTCTCCCAGACTCCGCACCTCGTTATGCTACAGTCAAATCAACTAGTTTCTCTATTATTGGTGATCTTAGTTTACCATCTTTGGTAAAGCACTGAAATCGAACTTGGCAACTTACAACTGGCTCAAGATAAATCCAATCCTTATTCTCATTTCTTACAAGCCTCTTGGCTTGAGAATGAAACTTAGACAGTATGTCTTTATGTGGTGGGAATTCAAGTATCCCTACGTGTTTGCCATTCAATTGTAGCCCCCAGCCAAATGCTCCTTTTCGAGTTGCTGATATCTGGCAAGTTACATATTGATATGCCTTTATTTTTGTAATTACATCTTTTGGTCTTGCATTTAAAAAATATGGTGCATCACTGTTGTATTGAACTATGCCCTCTAACCCCTGTTGTTTTACTCCTAAGAAGAGCTGGAGGCCGTCATCATATAAAGGTGTTATGGATATTGTCTCAGATGGGTTTAACACCGTCTGAAGAAGTTCACGCCTCTTATCAAATGTCATCGTCGTTACCGACTGGCCATCGACCCACAAAACGTCCCATATCGGAAAGTGAGCTTTTAATGTTTTACAGATTGATTTGACGGCGGTAGACTTTTTCGTGTGAAAACGGGTCATTGCATCGTCCCACCAGATCTTTGGTGGCTGATCTGTAGGCTGAGTAACATCAAAAGCGATGCATTCTCCATCCAGGATAGCTGTTTTAACTGATAATTTTATTTCTTGAAGCTCCGGGAAACGTTCAGTTACTTCAGTTCCATGTCTTGTATATGCACGTACAGTACCATTATCGTAATGAATTAATATCCTAAATCCGTCCCACTTCATGCTGGACTTCCAATCTTTTTTTATGTCACCAGGTACTAATGGCTGTAATAACATTAGTTTTAATGGTTTATTTAGCATAAGCAAAAACCTCCGCCCTAACCTTAGCATGCGGAGTATAAGTCTATCTATATGAGATTGTTGGGATGAATGAGAATTATGTACAGTCATATGTCATAATCTATTCCGGGAATATTTTTGGTTGATCAAATTACGTTAGCCGGTTTAATCGTTGATCGAATTCTTGTCGAAGGTGTGGTCGGGTATATTCCAAATAGGCACGCGCAGTTTGAATCACAAAGCTATGATATTTTGAATCAATTGCTGATCTGAGCCAATAGTCGAGAATCGCTTGATCATCTTTCTGGCCACTCCACCATTCGATCTTGATTTGCCCGGCTTTGTCCATCTCACGCAATTTATTCCGGACATCGGTATAGACTATGGGTGGTTCAATTGGGGTGACGGCGGTATCCGTGATAACTTCCTCAATCCAACGATTAGGTTCTGTGAAAAATGGACCGGCATCTAACTTATATATTGCTCCTGGTACATCACGATACCGGAATTCAAACGCTCCAAAGACTCTTTCAGTAAAAATGGGAATGCCATTCTTCCTATGTTGCCCCATAGTCCACCGTCGCCCTTCGCGACCTAAAAAGGCGTGAGCCATGTCAAAATCGACCGCTGCAAATACTCTGCCTTCATTGTTGTACCCGGGCTTAATAACCTTCAGATCCGTTTGCGGTGATGCATGATAGACGATTTTCATGTAATAATCATCCTCTCGTTATCTTGTTGTTACATGCTCCTGAGATGGGAATTTAAAGTCATCACGATGATAGGCTTCTTGGCAAAGTTATTCCACACATGTTAGACTTTGACTATCTTTGATCTATTAAATATGATGACATACCACATTTTGGTTGTCAAGGAAGATGTTTTAACCCATAAGTTTAAATAGATGCATATAAAACACAGCCTAAAAAACCTACTCTATATCTTCTTCAATAGCTCCTTTTACTTTGTTACGGCCTTCCTGATGTGGACATTTCCAATTAGGATCACACCAATAAAATAAAAAGCCCTACTCCTTCGTTTAGTTAGGAATGGAATACCACCGGTCTTTGCCCTTCTTGGCTCGGCTCCATGACATTTTCCAGCCGGAGGAGTTTTAGTGTTTCCTTGCTCAGCGTCCGTTTTGGTTTAATACTTATTTCTATTTCAGTGTTTACTTATTTTTTCCAACGTAGCGTCCACTTCAGGATTGGATGCCGCTCCCCCTTCAGTCGTTTCCGGAACCTGATCCAAACATGAACCGCAGATGAAATATTCTTTGAAATAGGACAGCCCTTCCTTGGAAGAGCAAAACATACATTCCTGGGTTCGAGATTTCCTCAATATCAGACGTTCATCATCTTCTTCTACAAAGTATTTAAAAGGATTGCCAAAATCAATCCCAAGTGTACGCCGCAATTCCATCGGTAATACAATACGCCCCAAGGCATCCACGTTACGTACCATTCCGGTATTTCTATCTTTCCTCATAACAACTCTCTCTTCCTTTTTCCTTATTACCCCATATGGATATTCCCCCTTTATTCGGCTCAGAGTCGTTTTTTCAATTGGCCACACTTTAAACATTCGGGTTTTGAAGAAAAAAAGGCAAGATGCAGGAGCTGGCCATGAGTCTAAAGTGTCTTAAAAACCGAACATTACAGTTCCCATCCTAAATGTCTATGTAATTCGCTTGGATCAAAAAGATTCCGATCTCGTCTTAACAGTTCTACAATAGCTGCTGCTTCCCCGGCTAACAGGGACTTATACTCGTCAAACGTCTCGCCGCCGCTCTCCCAAACCCTTGTCACAAAAACGGCTGGTCCACAAACACTTACAGGAGTAGATCCGAAAGCAAGGGTAAAGTTAACCGGCTTGCCGGTGAGGGCTGCTGAAAATTTGAGGTTAGGGCTGGACACAGCTCAATAGAAATAAACTCTATATATTATAAAACAGAAGATTCTATTTTCTGGCATGGGTGTTTGTAGGGAGAATGCATGTTGGAGGAGATATATTTCATTATTTTCTGAAGATAAGCAGAAAAAAACATCTCCTGGAGGAGATGCTTTTTTTCTTGAGTAGAAACATTTGTTAGGATTGCTACTGGGAATCATTCGTCCTAAAGTGAGGAAGTATAAATATATTACTCTCTTTTTTCAGCATCTAATCGCCGACGAAATACCAAAGCCGAGACAGCAAATACAATAAACGATGCTGCTGAAGCAGCGGTAACCATCTTCAACACATTGCCTATTGGAGAGTTAAACAACAGAGCAACTGAGATGATTAAAACAGCACCAGTTAAACCCATCCCCAAAACCGAGATCGCTAAAATCTTGTTCATCAAATCACCTCACAGGTAATTGAAACAAGCTACTGCCCCAGCGATAGCACCACCACCAAGAACTGCATATGCACCAATACATGCAGCACATATCGGAGCAGTCACTGGTGTCGGTACTGCACACGAACCCCCACACGCGACCGCAATAATATAAGCCGCCGTACCACCAATTCCAAGTACTGCTCCAAGACAACCTGCCACTGCGCCTACACTATTTGGTTGCACTCCAGAGTTAACTGGCTCTTCTGCAAGCATTTCTTCATCTGTGATATAAGGTCTGTCAGTGTCCACGGATTTAACAACTGATCCATTCAAATACGTCTCAACTCGGAAGTTTCCTGCCTCATTCTGGGTCACCAGCATTTCATTTGTCTGCAATACGGTATTATCCTCATCGAAGAATACTGTTACGTTACTAGGAAGGCTGTAATCCCCATTCAAAGGAACTGTAACAACCGTAACTCCACCGCCAACCGTGTACACACTCGATTTTTCCAAATCAAAAGCAGAGACAGGGGCGATATTCTCAATTTCACCTGCTTCTACTCCATGTAGCGTTGCATCGATCAATTCCTTGGCTTCATTACCTATAACTACAGCAAAATCTTGGCTGTTATCCGCTTGTGCTGTAACACTCAAATTTGGAGATAAACTTAAACAGAAAATAGACAAAATCATTAATACTGGCAAAAAGACCTTTTTCGCCTTTAACATAATAAAAAACCTCCTATTTTTTAATATTACGTCATAACATTTCCTCTTCAAGATTGATACCATCTGTATGCAATTGCTTAGATAGCAGTTCGATAGCATCTGCATGTTCAATGAGGGCTTTTTCTTTCTCGTTGTCCGACGTACCTGGGAGTGTATTGTAGAACTGAATGCTGCTAGGCCTAGATTTGGATTTCTTTTCCTGCCCCGAGTTGGTCTCCTGACACGTTGCCCATTAAGCTGAAGCTTAGGCCAAACGTACCCGCAATTAACCAAGTCTTCTTATATTTCAATAACATTCACGCTCCTTATAACCAGTTTTGAGGATTTCCCTCACATATATAGACACCCAAAAAGGAAAATAGTTTCCTTTTATTTGATTATTTTGTCACAGAATCCAAAAAAAAGTTAGAATAGGCACCTATATGGTACAGTAAGTGGAAGCATTGAAGTACGTGCGTCTGACGTGCCATTCGGCTAAAGTTCCTTTAATAATCCATTTAGTAAGGGTTACGTCTCAAAAAAGCAGACTTCCAAGATAATTATTGGGAGTCTGCTTGATGAGAATTAACCCTTATTTTTCCATGTGGATAAATTGTGCTTCCAAATTCGACATAACCGGCTGCCCTATGGTTTGGCCAGCCGGTTGCATTATAAGAGAAACATGAGTTTAATCAACCAACATACTATTTTTGAATTGCAACTGCACCTCGAATTTATTTTCCGGAGCTAATAAGAAGAGAGTCCTTATTTTCTTGTATTTCTTTTTCCATATTCTTGAATATGATACCATCACAACTTTTTCATAAATTATTCCGGTTCCGGTCTGTTCAAAATTTACTGAGACTATCTCTTGAAACTTATCATCTAATAGCTGATCTAAGATTCGTTGGTGAGTCTTCATTCGGTACGTTTTTTTTGTTTTTCGAGATCCCTTTTCGAGTGCTTCTATAAGTTCTAAAACAATTGATTTAAGTTCGTGACGATCTACTGTACCTTCTGGGAGATTCATGTGAAGAGTTTTCATAAATCGGTTCATTATCACATAGGTGGTGATTTTCTTATAGACAAGTCGATCGGCTACGCTTACAACGAATAATAAGAATGAAAGTATCACTAGATCAGCAGCAGCATTAACATTAAATCGCAGAAGAACAATAAAGCTACATAAACATAATGTGATCCATAAAGCCCAGACATACTTTGCTTTAATAGCAAATCTAATAGTATCGCTACATAACTTAAATAAAACTAATTTGATCATAATAACTTCTCCTCTTCTATAATATATAGATTCATTATAGAATTTTAAAAATTGAGATGTGCCAAAAATGGTTCTATACTGTTTGAGTCAACATCTGGATTCGTTGAAAGAATAAAAGATAAGGAATACATGGTCTGATTTTGAGACTGTTTGCTCTGTCTCCCTGTTTTCAAGGGATTACGTCATATGGCTGCTGTCATAACATAATTCATAACTTGAAATTCCTAGGCCGTTGTGGACCTTCGCTACTAGAATAAAAAAGCCGCTAAAATTAAGCGACTCCAGATGTTGCTATTTTCTAAATACAAAAACACCTAGATTAACTAGCTACCCCAACCGTGACCACACATTAATAAGCTTCTTTATGGTAACTCTACGTTCCTGTAGCTGTTTATGTACTTCAACGCATAACTTTACCTAAACCGTCCATGATTAGCTTTTGGCTGCTGCGAAGCATGCGGACACGATCACCAATTGTGTCCAAACTGGAAGCCCTCCTTGATTATCACGTAATTAACTTTCAATGTAATAGCGTTCGGATTGTAAGTCAACAAAAAAGAGACTGATTAATTCAGTCTCCTCTGGAGAGTCTCTGGGCTAGCAGGTAAACTCACTAATGAAACCATACGAAAGATTTTTTAGATCAAGTGATCTGCCGCAGCTTATTATTATCTAATTTGGGAGTAGAATCATAATTTTCTTCTTTCCATTCATACACCCACTTGTCCATTTCAACTATATGTGACTTCTTCTCCACCCTTGCCAGGTGAATCCCCTCGACCGTGGTATCAATAAATATCCCCTGATCCAATGCTCCGACAAAGTCTTTTGCTTCAATTACATACCTTTTGTATTCAGCATTACATAAATCGTAATCTCCAATACAAATTAAACCCATTTCGTTGTCGTAAACTAACCAAAGTCCTTCTTTGTCCATCCAACTATCCCCCCCAGTAAGTAAATATAGGCGATCATTTGACATGTTTACTCAGGTATTTATAAGAACGTTTCTATCTCAAGTGATAGGTAATAAAATCTAACCTCCAATGATTGCAACACAATACGATTAAGAAATAAGGATGAATAAAGTAATCAAGCCCAGCACACAACAGCCTAGAAAAGCTTTTTGTCGATTAAGGCTTTCTTTAAACTTCAGAATTCTGAAAAACGCAACACAACCAGCAAATATAAGAATCAAATGTTCAGTTCTTTCTGGAAATAAAATAAGACCTGCAATGCCCCATAAAGATAGAACTAAGTAATACAAAGCAAATGCTAGAAAAGGAATTTTATTGATAAGGTACATTTGAAAATTTCTCCCGTCATCATGTTCTACATAAGTTGTTGAATCCTTTGGTATCTATGAAGTTGGAACTGATTACTCCTTGAGTTTGGTATCATTCGCGAGTACGATATTTCGTAGGACGGATTGAAGTTCATCTTGTTTGAAAAGTTCCATATCCATAATCTCTTTATCATATCCACACCATGTTTCCCAATTGATAAAAATATCGATTTCACATATATCTGGATCATATTCAGTAATCTCTTCGGGGTTGTCATACAACATGAGAACTATGTCCATAACCTCGTCTTCCGACATTCCATAATGCGGGTCAATGTCAGAAGCTTGCAACTGAATGTAAGCAATTAAAATTTCCATGACCTGTGGTTCAATAGATGAATTCATTATGCATAAGGTGTCATCAATGCCGTAGGTGTGTGTCAATATATATGCATATAGGGTGTGTGAGTTAAGTTTCTTCTTCTGCAACACCTCTTGTAATCTATTTTCTCTGGTATCTATACGTCGCTCATCTCGTTCTGACTGATCCGAATGTTGAGAGGGTTCATTTAGTGCCGCCACTGCTTTCCAATCTTCAAGAGTGAAATTTCGTCCTATTACCACTCGTTCAAGTGAGAAAATACCTTCTCTTTTCAAGATATTATCTTGGAGAGATATATTATCGTCGTGCTTAAACGAGGCAAGGGTGTTTCTATTTAGCTCAATCTTTCCTTCAACTAAAGCTGCAAAAGGAACGCCGCTTTGCAAAGTAGGATAAAATTGAATGTCCACCATTTGTAGTTGGATACAGTATGGACCCTGAAGATAGACCAATCTCTCTCCGATAATTTGTTGGAAAATGGATTGAATACTTACTAATTCACCGGATAAAGTAATTCCAGACTGTGGTTTATATAAACCGAAAACGATGTGAAACTCATCTTTGTTGTGAGGAGCGATCTCAATCAAACTATTGGAACGTTGAAGGTATTCAATTTCGGAAACATGCACCAAGTGCTTGCTGCCATCGCGATCAATTACTGCGTATTCCATGCGAACTCTCCTTTGATATATACAACAATTAAGTTTGACCTTCATAGTCATACCTGGTAACTGCACCATACATGCCTGAATGCAAATGTTAATTACCACCGATGAAGATTTAATTATTTCTCAGGTACTACAATAAAGGGCCGAGCATTGAGGATTATTTCTGAATTCGTATTTACTGGTTTTTGGCCATCCCCTGGATCTTTACGTGCTCTGAGTTGTTCTTGTACGTTTCTAATAGCCCGCTGAAGCTGGCGTATTTCTTCTTGCAGTTCCACAGGTACATCCGTATATTCCAGGACTGTTAATCCCCATGATACGTGATGAGAAGCATTTCCAAGATGCACTAACGATTGAAAAATATAGTCATCCTGCTTACCGAGTTGCTGGAAATCTTCATAGTTTGGTTGATGAGCTGCGTAGCTACCAAATGGCTTGTCTGAATTTAAATCATTCATTTATTATTCTCCTTGATGAGCCTGTCAAACAAATGACGGGCTTCATATTGTTTAAATATTGCAGGGCAATAGTGTCCAGATACTGATAAGATAACGGCTAATCAGTCCTCTGTGTACCATTCATCATCTTTTCGTAACTCTCTAACCGATTCATGTTGAGATTCACCGCCACACTCCGGACAGTTCTCCCAGCAGATGAGGAGGCTGTCTACCCACTTATTGTTACAATTAATGCATATCCAGGGCATAATTTTAGTTATGTCCTTTCCCTCTGTTGTACAATTGTTTTCTCCACCTACATCCAATTCACCGTCTGCAGTCATCGATTTGACCTTCAGCAAAATTTGCTCAGTTTTTTCATGCAGTTCCTTCACTAATCCATCAAAATACTTAAAATTGATAACCCATCGACCATCTTGATCTGGTTGACGTGGGAATTTGAACATTGTTCTCTCTTCAATCTTCATGTGCTGCTGACTTATCCCAACATCTGGTGATTTTTTTCGCTCATACTCGTTCCAAACAATCACATGGTGCGAATTCTCGGGCTCGTTCTCGGTACTCACAAAAGATTGCTTTTCAATTCTGGCAAGTACTATGCGTCCCTCTCCTTCAGATCCATGAGAAGAAAACTCGTTCTTCACTGCCTCAACTTTCCCCTCATACTCTTCAGAAGCCTTGTTGTATTCCGCCACACACATTAGGCCTTCCTGGTTGTCCCACACCATCCATAAATCAAATGTATTCTTAGTCAACTCTACTGGCTTAAATTCGTTCTCCCAATCTTGAGGGTGTGATTCCTCCATTAGTGTCATATAAGCAGCCGTTGCCCGCTGTAAAGGTGTAGCGTCTAACAACCAAGCGATACCTTCCGGCGCCATATGACCTTCCACACTGTAGAATATGTTCGCCTCCATCAGGTTGGATAAATTTGTTACATAACTCTCAGCGTTTACTTGAAGGGCCTTACTTTGAATTTTCAGTGAAGCGGAACATTCATAGGTGTAGCAGGGTTCATCATATTCATCCATACCTTCAAATGAAGTCAAATCGGCAAGCGCTGCGTTTAGCTGTTTATCCGTCATGGCGTTTATATTCATGTTAATTCTTCCTCTCCTAAACCTTGAAATTTTGAGCTGTGATGCGTAGGTCCAATTAACTCTTCGATCGTTTTGACAACAAATCTGGCTTAAGTCTGTAGTGCCTCTTCCCGCTGATTAACATACATTCGCACCATTCCGATTCATAATTTGATAGCGCAGCAGCAAGACTGTTTTTTGGCGATGAATAATGCGTACTGCACCTCTCCAGTAGATCCGGCAGTGACACCCATCCATCCTGGCATCTTAAGTTAGCACGTTCATGATCATAGCGGTCATGCATCCGTTCAAGAAATTCCCTGACCCTGAGCATGGTAGTGCGATATGCGGTAACGTGACCGCCTTTGTTGCTTCCTGCATCCGGTGAGTGGGTCAAGTGATACTCCGTTAGAGCTTCGCGTAGAATTGGCTTTATTTTGCGGTTTAGCTTTGCTCTAATGACGTTGTGTACCTTTTCCTCTGACACATATAAAAGACCTATCCCATACATTTTCATAATCTCAAGCGCAAGCTCTGGCACAAAGTTACTTATGAGCTGACCGTGCACGTATCTTACTGGAGCAGGGACAGCAGCGTAAACAAGGTTGGCGTGCTCCCTCCAACCTACACACTGGTCCAGTAAGACGAGAGAAAGTGATGTTTTAAGTTCAACTACCGTATCAACTGGACCATGTAGCCCAAGCAAGTCGGCCCTGCGGAGTGTTCCCCTCTTAGGCTGAACCTCTGAGAAAACAGAATTCCCTCCATATTCAAGCCAGGTTTTCACTGGCAAGAACAGTTCAGTCTCTTTCATTCTCCACCACTCCTTCCTGTTATTAGGACTGTGTTTTCATTGAAGGAATTAATTCTCTCGCGGCCAAGAGTTCATCTACCCTCATCTTGAAGTCTTCTGCAGCAGCATCGTGATGATTAGCGGTATCTTCAACTTCAGGGAATAACTGATATGTAAGGTCATTAATAAGGTCAAATCTTGTAAGTCCTTCTCGCCGGTAGGCCTTTATATTATTTTTGTATTTGTAGATTTCCTCAATACCTGCCGCTAACCAGATCTCCAGAAGCGTCCGTTCTAGCTCTATCGTTGATTTTCGTAAAAGAGCTTTCTTTGCTTCTTCAAGTTCCAATCTGAGTCGATTTAGCTTCTGCTTGTGCGTCAAGCATTTCGCATAGATTTTCACCACGTTTAGATTTATAATCTCTCAGTTCTTGAATAGCTTTGTCCCTATCCATTTCTGCATTGGTCAGATCCGTATGTCCATGAATTGAAACTTGGGAGTTTGATACATCCTCAGTTAATTTCTTATTCTTAACAATGACATGTTCCAAGGTTAGGAGTATTTTCTCTAATCCGCTATTTGGACGAACTAGCATATTCTCAATACCGCTACCTGGACAGATTGTAATTGCAGTACTCGTGTCTTCAGATCGCCCTGGATAGTTGAACAGTAATTGATCGCCTGCCGTCCAGAGTATCTGCCCATCATCGATTAAGTCGAATACTTTATAACTCTGGTTATCTAAATTCACACTCATCTTCAAAACCCTCTTCATGGAATTTTTATTGTTGTAATTAAGTCGTACTAAATTACAATTTGTTTACGGTTAACCTGTCAGATACATCAATGTCCCAGTGATGCAATTCTCCAAGAATGAGTCGCTGCTGTACGTCTGTCATTCGATCCAGTTTAGTAAGTAGCCATGTCACTTGTTCATTTGTTGGTTTATTCTGACCGAGCACATGACAACCAGAATTCCCCTGTTTGTCCACCCATGGTAGGCATCCAAACTTTATGAAATTTGGTACCTTGTTAGTGTCACCTTCAAAAAGCTCTACTTTGTATTGCTCCACAAGTCTCACAGCCAGGTCTTTATGCTCCTGATAAGCACACTCATGAAATACACCATCTGGTGCGAGAAATCCGGAAAGCCCGTTATAGTCTCTTGGGCCACGTCTGACTCTATTGGCTTTCACTGCTACTGAATTGGCTTTCTCTCGAATTTTCGTTAAAACTAACTTGTCATCATTACTGACAGGTGCGTCATGATAGTCTAATAAACTGATGATCCAACTTGCTTCTTTTGACGATAGATATACTTGTTGTCCCATATGAGCGTCACTCCTTTATAAATTATTGACTCATTGTAAGTTACAGTTGCGTCCCCATGGTCTTTGCTGTTTGCCGGATCTAGAGTCAATTCTGCATCCGGTCTAATTCATGAGCCCCTATTCCAACGTGTTTCCCAGTTTATTAGGATCATCGTAGAGGTACACCGGCCCTTCCCAGTAATACTCGCACCGTTCACATTCCCGTTCCACGTACCAACAGCCTAATGACTGATCAAAAGTCCACTCCTGCTGTTTGTCACTGCACCAACAATCTGTGACCATTTTACGGGGAGGGGGAGGCTTACTATAAACCTTAGGAGTTTTGAGTGCTTCGATAATAGGTGCCTTTTCCGACATAGCTTTTCTGCGCTTCTTTTTCCAAAACCACATTTCTTCACCTCATAAATTTTGATAATGGTGCAGCTGACGCAACTAACCAGAGTAAGAAGATGCTATACAGGGCTTTGATGCTTCTTCATAGGGGTTGCGTACAACGCCTCCGGCTGCAAAACAGGAGATATTCGGAGTGAATCCTTTACAAATAAATTTGGAATCTCCCGGTGTAGAATGTAATAACTAGAATGATGACTGTAAGACCGATACATGCTCCTTCCACAACCCCTCCCCAGCGTGAACCGGTACTCATGAGGTTAAACTTTAAACGATACTTTGTATAAGCCCCGCTTATTCTTTGCTAGTACACATAATAAAGATCTTCCCCCGAAAAAATGTACAATTCCCGCCCATCTCATAATTCTTATATTCTACAATGAAGTGATCTTTTTTGCGTTGTCTTGTCGCACATATTATTTCTTCTCCTCTGGATCGCAACTATTATATGTCTTCACAAGTTTTTGAGCTCGTAAGCTTTTTTCTCGAAGTTCCACCGTCTCACGTTCGTAATACACTTTTCCTTTGTGTTCTTTCATTATTATTTTCCAGGAAAAATGATCAACTGCCCGTTAGCTTAATGAATTAACAGGCAAAATAACAATTAGATATTAGCCTAATCGGCAATGGGACTATGTTCTTGTCCATTTCGGTAATCGGTACAAGTTCTTGTCCTTGGCTCGGGACAAGAACTTATACCGATAAAACAAAAAAGCCGCTAAAATAGCGACTTTAATGGGACCATATTCTTGTCCCTCGACAATTCTTTCCCCCTTGTTTATATAGAATGCACACATTATTTCAATTATAGGTTGCTTTCCCTCCCTAGCAGAAAGATTACAAACCCGGGGTTAAAATTCAATGTAACCTGCCATTCTGTTCATAGAGGCAGGCAACTAAGAGATATAAAAACAGCGGCATCGCAGGATACGGATATCCTGCGATGCCGATGCTTAATTCATGCGATAAATGCTGTTCCGTCAGTGTATCAATGCATCTCCCTCGTATAATTCAATATTTCACTCTATCCCTTATTATAGTGTGCTGCGATCTGAGCCCGGAAAGTAGTCATATTGAGTCTCCCCTAACAGGAGATGATATACTACAATGACAGAGGTGAAAGTTATGCAGCATAAACAAAATGAGCTATCTAATATGCAAACATTTAAACAAGAAACAGCAGACACCGTTTTATTCTCCATTGGAGAGACTGCGCAAATGATAGATTCTAGCGTAAAAACGGTTCGGTATTATGATGACATACAATTAGTAAAAGCATCCTTTGTGAATAACCGCGGGTACCGCTTTTACACAACAGAGGCCATATGGCGTCTACAGCTTGTTAAAACACTTCGTGAACTAAGATTCGGAATTGATGATATCAAGAAACTGCTTTCCGGGGAAATATCGATGGAGACCTCTCTGGATTGGCAAATAGAAACGTTACAAACGGAGGTTCAAGCATTGAATGGCATGATTGCGATATTGAATAATGCCAGAAGTATAACTAATGATCACAGCAAGGATTTCCAGAAGAACCCCTCCCCTTTTCTTTCACACATTCATGAATTAGTTCATATCCAAAAGCAAAATCAACAAAACAGACAGCAATTTGTTTTAGCCAAAATAGAAGAGATCGGTTTTATGTCAGATATTCCAGCAGAATGGCAAGATGCTTTTTTCCATTACTTCAACAAGTACATTCTTGCTCCGGAAAATTTGTCTGCTAAGCAACTCATGGCATGGAAGGAGTTAAAAGAGCTGATTAGCTCCCCTGAATTTATTGCTGATCTCCAACGTGTGGAGTTTCTGTTCGTTAACATCGCTCAGCATCCAATTTACGAGACTAAGGAATGGGTCCGTCTCATGCAGAGTATTCAGAAACGATTAAGTACTGCCTTGAGAAACAACTACGAACCTCATAGCAGCTATGTTCAAGCTATTGCTAATGATGCAATAAAGCTATATTCCCATTCTGACACTATGAATCACAGCAAGGAGTTCCTTCACACGATAAAAGCCCATATAAACAAACTCGAAACCAAAAATTTTAAACGATCTGTTAGGCTTTGTTCCATACTTAGTCCAAAATTTGAACAATTGTCCCGAAGAGACGACTTGTTATTTCGGGGCTTGAGATGGAAGCTTCAGCAGATTTAACCTGTAAGATACCATAGAGAAGCCAGACACCGTCAACTTAAAACCATTGGTCAGAACAACATCTGACAACTCGGTTGCAGTTTAGAATGACTGGCTTTTTACTTCCAGCTTTTCAGCTTATTTCTCGCCTTTTTCTAACGTAAACAGCTTATGCTCGCCTATATTTTGATCAAGCAGTTTCAATGGCTCCTGCTTCAAAAAATGATTAAAGAAATCCAGCGTGTATGCATTGATCATCGGATACGAGTCCTTTAAGCTTATACCTCCCATCCATTCAAATAATGGCGAGGTCAGATACAGATCGGAGAAACCCATATGCGACATATTACGCAGTGTTAGCCAGTAATTTCCGCCATCTGTAATATGATCATATCGTTTGAACAAATCTGTCAAAGAGGCAGTTAGTGCGGGATCTTGAATATATTGCTCAAAATATCTGGATTGATCTGCACTCATCATAAGAAACGGTTTATTCAAGCCCCCCTCAGGCACTCGCAGCTTACCATAAAGCACACCATCCATATTCAAAGCTGCCTTGATTCGAGGGTCGGACATTAACAATTGTGTACTTGTTGCCCCGCCAAAGGAATGTCCAAACATTCCGATACGCTCCAAATCCATTCGGCCTGTAAAACGATGATCTGGATCATGAGCAGCCAGTATTTCGACCTGATCTAAAACAAATTTGGCGTCCGCTAACCATATTTCATTGGTTTGATCCATCATCTCGACCGTCTCATCCTGTCCTGGAGTAAAGTAAGCAACCGTACCGTCGGAAAATTGAGAAACCGTACTGTTATAGGTATGGTCAATACCTACGACTATATAGCCGTGACTAGCAATTTCCTCGATTTGAAATGTATTTTGATTTTTATGACCATTCAAGCCATGTGAAAAAATCAAGACAGGGTAAGCTGCTTCCTCATCTGAGATGTCCACATTCTCAAGTGAATGTGTTTTTACATAGCCTATACTGTTAAACAACTGCTTTGGCATATCTAAAAGTCGGTGATAGCCTTCTGCCAATAATGCCCCGTCTTGTACGTATGGACTTAAATCTGCCTTTGAATCCTTATTAGCAGGGTACCAAATTTGTATCTTAAGTTTACGCTTATCACCATCACTTGGAGTAAACGTTTCCTCTCTTGTTGCGTCTGTCCACTCATAAGATGTGGTTCCTACCTTATAAACTCCTGTTGGCTCTGAAAAAGTAAAAACCGGCAGTAATAGTGGCAGCGCTACAGCTACAAAAGCATAAATGACAGCTGCTATCATTCCAATGCTCCTTTTCATTACGCTTGATTTGGAGCTTCTTAGCAGTGTAGACCATGGGAGTCTAGCTCGGACAAGCATATAGAGAGGTACAACAGCCAGGGCGTAAGCAGGAAAGAGCTGCCAACGCATGCCTTCCAGTATTCCTTGCAGAAGAGTTACAATAACCGATATGCCAAGGCTAATAATCAAGCCTCGCTCCCTTTTCTCTTGTCCAACCAAAATCCATCCCATAACCGCAATATTCCATAGGATGACGATAGCCTCCAGATTTCTCATATACCCAGCTCCTTTATCGTGTTGCGACTAATTACTTAAGAGCAAGTATATAGTCTCCTGTAAAGGGAGACTCAACCCCTGTTTTGAGCGATCATCCGGGCTATCTTACGTTTGAGTGACACAATTGATCCTCCTATCAAAAAAAGCAGCCCCGTCAGGAGCTGCCTCATGTTATGCCTAATCTTGTAATTGTATCTGTTTCCGCTAACCTGCCAGCTTACTCAGCATCCGGATAAGGATTGATCTTCTGAATCGTTCCGTCTTCGTTGTATTTTAGCTCGGAATATTTAACGCACCGCTTGTGGTTGACGCCTTCCGAGGGAGCTGTCAGATACCATTTGTCTTCAACTTGCACAATGGAGTGGTGGGTTGTCCAGCCGATAGCCGGAGAGAGAATCTCGCCCTTGAACGTGAATGGTCCCATCGGATTCCCGTCTTCATCGACAATCGATATCTCGTCTTGCCCTGGAAGGACAGCATGTCGTCGCTAAGCAGTGCAACTTGGGGTTCAAGCGCCGGCTGGTCAGGAGCCGGTCCTTTTGCAGCTGGCACGAAGCTGCCAGTCTGCTAAATTAGCGACTTCAACGGGAATATTCTTATCCTTTATGAGATTTCCAGATGCAACAGCGGGAACGGATTACCAGATCCATCGAATTCGGAGCGTCCGATTTGAACAAACCCCATTTTGCTATAGAATTGTGCAGCTCCAGGGTTCTGTTCGTTGACATCCACCTTTAGGTGGTGTCCTTTGATCTTGATGGTATGTTCAATCAGCCGACGCCCAACTCCCTGTCCATGCTGACTTGGATCGACGAATAACATCTCAATAAAGTTATCTTGCAACCCGATAAAACCGACAGGCTGATGTTCTTTATCTAGAGTTTCCCACACCTCGACTTGCCGTTCCTGTAATACTTTGCTTACCACATCCCGATAGAATTGAATGTGTTGCTCCTCCAAAAATGTATGTGTTGCTCGAACAGCTCTCTCCCAAATCTGAACCAGTCGTTCCTGATCTTGTTCTCGATATGACACAATATTCATCTTAATCTCTCCAGTCTCTCTTTAGTTAACTTAGATCACTGTTCTTGCTTAGCTTTTCAATAGCCAGTTCTTCCTTTGTTACGAAGAATATATCGTTCCCATTGTTGCTTTCATAGATAAAATCTCGAAGACTTTTGCTGGTATACCCGGAAAAATCACAATGATCGCAATTTTGGTCTGGTAATTGATGAACTTTTGCAACACTTCACCTGCCAGCCGTGTTTTCAGATCAAAAAATACTTCACTGACAGCAGATTTGTTAACTATAATACGGTGACAATCGGCCTCATATCGAACCGTAGCCATAAGATCGATAGCGGATTGAACATCGGTAATTAATTGTTCATCACTCGTAACGTAAGCAATAGATACTCCATTTTCGTTTATTTTTCTGATATTCATGTCTTCTTTTCCCTCAATCCTTATATTGTAGAACCCAATATCTTGATCCAGGCTCACCTTCTTCTACGACAGCCTTCCAGCCTTGCTTTTTATAAAATGTGAGTGCTTTATCATTATCAGAGACACACTTTAATGTGACTGGCGTTCCCAATACGGCCACGGATTGCCGGAGTAACTGCTTTCCCACCCCTTTGCCGGCAGCACTCGGGTGCACAAACAGATTATGAATAAAGCGGTCAGGTACATATAGTGATGCAAATCCAAGCACTTGATCGTTTTCCTCTGCCAAAAGAATCTGTTCTTCCGATGTATCCCGGTCAAAATCGTCTAGTCTCATCTCATCGGCATTAGCCCAGTGAAAGCTCTCCCGCCGGGAATCCAAATAAATATGTCTCAATTGTGGATAGTCTGCAATACGGGCTTCTCTAATGATCATCCGATCAATCCCCCATTCCTCTGTTTCATCAATGTCGTTGTTACCTGGAACCGACCTTTACCATTTGTTTGGCCTGCTCACGACCTGCCTGTAACAAGTCATCACTGAACTTCGCATCACTAACTGCCCGTGCAAGTGCAACGGTACCCACCATACTGCTTACCAACGCATAACCATCAGCGGTATTCATGCCAGCCATAGTTGTAATAAACGCGATAAAGCGTTGCAACTCCTGTGTGTAAGCTTGCCGAATATCCTCCGATAATTGGGATACCTCTCCCGATAAAGCTGGTAAGATACAACCGACTTCCGTCTGATCTCGATGCAGGGAACTTAAATAAAAATCAATGACAGCCTCAATCGAGGTCTGATCTTCCTCTTTGTTTTTGTCTGCGATTCTCTGCAGCATTTCAATGGTGTCACTAATGGCGAAATGACAGGTCTCCATCACAAGCTGATCCTTATTTTCAAAATGGGAGTAAAATCCCCCATGTGTCAGTCCAGCACCTTTCATAATATGTGGAAGACTAATATTCCGCACGCCGTGGGTTCGAAATGCTTTGGCTGCGCTGGTAATAATATGGTTCCGAACTTTGAGTTTGTGCCCTTTCGGATAAGGCATCAGGCTTCCTCCCTTTGTAAAGGTCTATATTTAATGTTTTTTTAAAATATTATAGTTATCATATTATCTAATGTCAATTCACATATCAGCATCTTCAGCAAAGGGAGAGCGACTACAAATGGAGTATTGACTCCTTTAAAATATGATGGATATAATATATTATGATCATCATATTTTAATTTGGAGGTACCAATCATGAATTCATTAGAAGTCGTAGATACTCTGGTCATTGGATCAGGGCCTGGCGGTTATGTGGCCGCATTACGTTCGTCACAACTGGGGATGAAAACAGCCATTGTAGAGCGCCAACAGATTGGAGGTGTATGTACGCATGTAGGCTGTATTCCTTCCAAAGCGCTGATTGCTGAAGCGGAGCGTCTTCATTTACGCAGACAATGGGGCGCTGTTGACGGAGTTTCTTCTTTTCAGGAGGCTCAGGTGTTTAAGCAAACTGTGGTGGATAAGCAGTCTGGAGGGGTTCGGTTTTTACTTAAAACGGCGGGTGTGACTGTTATCGAAGGAGAAGCAAGTTTAATTGATGCGAACACCGCTGAAATATATCATGCTGAACAGCATACGCGTCGAATAGTCTTTAAACATCTCATCCTGGCAACGGGTTCCCGTCCGATTGAAATAAGCTCTCTTCCTTACGGCGGACGGATTCTCTCATCCACTGAGGCGCTATCGCTGCCCGACATTCCAAAGAGTCTAGTTGTGGTTGGCGGCGGTTATATTGGCGTGGAACTGGGTCAGATGTTTGCGAGATTTGGAACTAACGTTACGATGCTCGAGGGCGGTAAACAGATTTTGCCCGGATTCGAAGCAGAACTTGTTGCACCTGTCGTTCGTCAACTAAAAAAGGATGGGATAACGATCTTGACCGAAGCTAAGGTTACAGGAGCAGATCAAAATACGAGTCATATCGATCTTCACTATATGCGTCAGAATGAACACCATGTTGTTCAAGCTGAATATGCGTTAATTACGGTGGGCAGGAAACCGAACACAGATGGTACCTTGGGACTTGAAAATATAGGTCTGTCCCCTACTCCACAAGGCTTGATCGAGATTGACAAACAGTGCAGAACATTCATCCCGCATATTTATGCCATTGGAGATATTGTTCAAGGCCCTGCTTTGGCTCATAAAGCTTCCTATGAAGCAAAAATTGCAGCAGAAGCTATCGCAGGTAAACCCTCTGTCATCGACTACAAAGCTATTCCGCTCGTTGTGTTTTCTCACCCGGAGGTTACGAGCGTTGGTCTTAGCGAAACGGCATGTAAGGAAAAATCAATTCCTGTTGTCGTTGGCAAATCTGTTTTTTCTATTAATGGCCGCGCACTGGCTCTGAAAGAAACTGAAGGATTTGTCAAAATCCTTGCTCATGCTGCGTCTGGCCTTGTATTAGGTGCACAGATTGTAGGCGCTGAAGCATCTACTCTTATATCTGAGCTTTCCCTTGCGATTGAGATGGGAGCCACGGTAGAAGATATAGCCATGACCATTCATCCGCATCCAACGCTAGGCGAAATCATCATGGAGGCTGCAGAACAAGCCCATCAGAGAATGGAACAAAGGAAACTGGAGATCGTTTGATTACGCTTGGAAAGTTGTGTATGGACCAACTCATATCATAATAGAGAGTAATAGGATAGGAGAGATCATCTTGAAGTCTAATTGGAAATTGTATATCGTTATAACTTTGATCATTATTTTGGCAGGCGGTTTGTTGATCGCAAAAGGTACAGACGCCGTGAGTCAGGCTGAAAGTAAAAAGCAGGGAATATTAAATACTGAACCTAAGACTGAAGGTTTTTATGTTGATCTATATATTCCGGAATCGCAGATTAACCAGTTTCGAGCAGATCAAAAGGTAAATGTTCGTTTTCCATATCTGGAGAATCTTCTTGTAAAGGAAGGTGTGGTTACGTCGATATCCCCCTCTCCTCAATTCGCCAATCTGCGCATGACGCGGGAAAAAGGCCAAGCTGATCTAAGTATGTTTCTGATCCGGATTTCAATTCCAACAAGTAAAGATTTGCTTCCAGGGATGACTGCGGAGGTGCAGCTTGATGAAATCACTGGCTGATGAATGGAAGCACATACGCGGCAGTAAATGGATTATTATTATTTTTGCTGCTCCTCTAATTGCAGCTGTATTTTTCGGGCTCATGTTCTCCCAAAATCAATTGAGTGAAACACCGGTTGTGGTTGTGGATGAGGATCACTCTTCGTATTCAAGGCAACTCATTGAAGAAATCAATGCTTCTCAATATATGAAAGTCACGAATGTATTTCCCAATCGCCTCTCTCCGGATACGCTGCTGGCAAACGAGAAGGCAGTGGCAGTCATTTTCTTGCCGGACGGATTAGAGCAACGTAAAGACAAGGGACTGTCCTCAAAAATCGGGATTTGGATGGACAATACGATGCCTTCTAGCTTGAGTGGTATCCGGCCTGCAATTCAAGAAATAATAACAACTGAAAATATGACGCTTGCTGTATCACGTCTTTCTCAAACCGGCATGGACATCGAATCAGCAAAAGCTCTGGTGTCCCCGCTGTCTCAAGTGCAGCGCATGTTATATAATCCAAATTCAAGTTATATGGGTACCATGGTGATTGGATTTGTAAATATCATTATACTGATGCTCACGACGGGTGCGGCTGGCGCGATCGCTCCCCGCCTTCGGCAAGAGGGTAAGCTTTTGTCTGCGGGGACTTCCCCCTTCCAGCTATGGATTCGGGTCTTGCCTTATGTGATATTAAGCACCTGCTCTGCCCTACTCAGTTATGGGATGTTAAAACAAGTGGGACATATGCGATTCGAAGCGGCACCGTATGTCTTTATCGTTCCTTTATTGCTGTATTCGATGGCATTATGTTTGCTCGCGATGTTACTTGGTTATTCTGTTCAAAACGTGTCTAGAGTTGGTGCCAGAATGAGCTTGATCCTATATCCATCATTTCTAGTAACAGGTATTCAACTGACGCCGCTTGCATTTCCAACATTTTTTCAGGTTACAGCATGGGCTCTGCCTATGAATTGGCTCAATCGCATGATTCGTGGAATGGCCTTTAGACACGGTGAGTTGACTTTTTATGGTGTAGAGCTAGGAGCCTGTATACTGATTATCGGTTTGGCTTCATTAGGTATAGGATTATTCCTGCGAAGAGAATCACAGGTGACAACGTCAACACTTGAAGCAAAAGCAGTTTAGGAATGGACAATCGCCGCATGCCCGTGAGAATGATAGGCTGCGGCGATTTATGTTAGAATCAAAACCAGAGAAATACAGAAAAAGTGAGGTTTATGATATGAAGAAATCAAACGAAGTATATTGCGTGTCCGATCGTCTTGTTATTCGAAAGTTTGGTTTGCAGGATGTACATGCATTCTATCAATACCGGGCTAATCCAGATGTTTCCCGTTTTCAATCCTGGGAGAATTATACGCTCCAAGATGCTGAAGCGTTTATCCGCAAACAAATAGTACATTCCCCTAACCAGCCCGGGACCTGGTTTCAATACGCAATTGCCCTAACGGAGTCGGATCAACTAATTGGCGATTGTGCCATTCATACACGTGCAGATGAACCTCAGATTGTCGAGCTCGGATTCACTCTTGCACCTGAATTTCAAGGAAAAGGATACATGAATGAGGCAATTTGTGCCCTGATGGACTATGTATTTGGCGCCCTAAATAAACATAAGCTGATCGCTTTTGCCGATGTAAGGAACACAAAGTCGATTCAAGTGTTAGAACGATTGGGCATGAGACGTGAAGGACACCTGCTCGAAAACTACAAGTCTAAAGGCATCTGGATAGATGAGTATCAATATGCAATGCTGCGATCGGAGTGGTTGAACAAACATGGGGTCATCCATGCTATGAATAATTAATGCTGGAACATTTTGTTATAGAAAACTCTTTTTTTAAAATTCGAGTAGCTGGGTTATAGCGGGATTGCGGGATTGTACATGAGTATATTTTCCCCGTGATGATTAAGTCTGTTCCGTTGATCGCCATTCTATTGATGAGCTGTTACCTAGCCTCTCATGGAATGGAATTTACCTCTCTCCTCTGCTTTGATCTAAACCTTAAATTTTTCTCGCATAATACATCCACAGTGCAAAAAATACGATTAAAACAAATAATAAGCAAGTTAGTAAGGTGTAGAATATCAAGGGATTAAAGAAACCGGCGATCACGGAGGCAATGCCCAGACCAATGAGAATGATTGCTGCGCTGAGTGTGCCGGCACTCTGGAGTATCATTACACTCCGCTCGTCATTCTCCTCAATATACTGCTTCTTCAGCTCGGCTTCATTATTGCTGGCTTTTATATACCTGACGAGGAAAAAAGCGATGGCCACTTCAACCCCGATAAAAGCCCCTGTGTGAAATCCCTTTATAAAACTAGGTAAATCGGGTAGTCCACCTTGGTAAAATATAAGTCCTACATAGATCAATAGGGTAGCAGCGGCTACCAGTGACAGTACGTTTTTGCGAGTTTTTACTTTAATCTTGTACTTGTCCATTTACATTTCCTCCACTTCGCTGAAATCAAAAACATCTTCAATGGCGAGTCCAAAAAAATTGGCAATTTTGTAAGCAAGAATAAGGGAAGCCGTATACTTTCCCCTTTCAAGAGAGGTGATGGTTTGCCGGGTAACACCAACAATTCGTCCCAGCTCTTCCTGTGACAGCTTATGCTGCTTACGCAGTTCTGCAATTCTTGTCTTCAAATGATCACGTCCTTGCAATGTTTACTTTGCACTTTTAGCATAGTTCACTTTGCATTATGTGTCAAGTTAACTTTGCATTCTATTAGGTTGAACCTGTTTTTTTTCAATGTCCACCCTAAAGGGTGCATTTCTCCTCAAAATGTTTGCACACTCAGTTGGTTTTTTCTTAAGAGTTACCAGACGGTCTTGTTGTCTCGATTACAGCGAAAAGCGACAAATTCGATTTTGTATCTAGAAGCTTTTTTCCAAAGTTAAACGTAAATGAATATCCAGTATGGGGTTCCGCGTACTGTAACTTCATTCCCTACTGGGCAAAAAGGTTAACGGTAAGACAGCTTTCTAAACGTGGTGAAATTTTATACTGCTATGTACTTGTCCATTCCGGCAATCGGTACAAGTTCATGTCCCAAGCCAAGGACACGAACTTGTACCGATAAAACAAAAAAAGCCGCTAAAATAGCGACTTTCGATGGGACAATGTTCTTGTCCCTCGACATTTGCGTCCTACAGGTGCTGCAATAAACGTCTCTATGCGTTTCCTTAGTGTGTGCGGTTTTTGTTATTGCTGCGTGCTCTGGTTAGGCTGCGATACGTTTCTCCATGCTGAACCATACCAATGAGAATACGAGCTAGCTTTCCAATAAGTTTAACATCGATTGCATCTTGCGAATCCCCCTTTTTCACATTCTGCTTATGCCAGCGCTTGAAGTTCGGTTGGTGACGCGCAAGCTGGAGCACCGCCAGAAACAAATACTTTCTCAGCATGCTGTCCCCGCGCAATATTACGGTTGAACACAAAGACCACTTCTCTGGCTTTCTCAAAAACTCCATCGCTCTTCCTGCATGATCTCGCTCGATGACCTTGTATACACGGGACGGTGGATAGGAAGAAAGGATGGGATCGTCCTTCCATAAGGAACCATCGATGGGCATTCTGAAATGGACACCAACCTCCTTCCAATGCTGTTCTACGTCCGCAGGCTTTTGAATGCCTTCCAGCCCTTAGTTTCGGGCTAGATTTTTTTGTTTGTCAGTAAAAAGTATTTTCGTATAACTTCCCCGTATGCGCATCAAGCACTTCGGGTGTCCGCTCGTGCTGGCTACCAATCATTCGATACACTAGTTCGTACGGGGCCTCTTCCGCCCTAGCATTGTGCATCCGTTCCCATTGCAGACGCAGCTTGGCCTGTGCCGTCCATCGGAGGATGGCTGTCTGGGAATCAAATGAAGGCACGGTCTCCAGCTTCATTAACTGTTCTGGCCTTATGGAGGGGGACATCAAACTTTTGACCCTCCCATTAGAGCGGTCAACAGCTATTTGATAGCATTCATACCTGACAGATACGTCTTGAACATATACACCAAAGCGAATGATTTCCAAACGATCTTCGTCGTCAGTCTCTTCAGTTAGAAGCTTGAGATACGGCAACATTTCGGCTGCTAGTCCTCGGACATAGTCCATAGCTACTTCTACACATGCGTCTCGATCCCAGGTTAATGGAGCTAGTTGATCTGGCTTACCATGCGAAACAAAGTCAATCAGTTGTCCGGTTTGGCTGTCTACTCGCGCCTTGACCGCTCCCTCCATCTGATCAGCCCAATAGGCCTTCCAAGACTGGTCATTCTTGTCCGGACGCTCTTCATTCTGTTGCTTCCACACCATCAACTTGGTGTTCAAGCCAATATTGTCGTCTTGTACTAACTGAAATTGGTCGTTGTCTACGCCAATCCACTCTTCTATGCTTCGTGCGTGCGGGAACTCACCTGGCCACTCGTCCAGAGTTCTTGGGTCAGAGGGTACAGCTTCTGCCCTATAGGCTGTCGGAACTTCCTCCTGTGATGATGCAGTATAGATTAGTCCTCTATTTCGGGGGGCGTAAACAAGATGGACCTGATCGTCACCATCCGTGTACACGGCTTTGTCCAATACGCAATATTCCACATGTAGCAAAAAATTCGCCTTCATACACGCCATCTGTTCCTCTTCTGGTGTGATCATGGTTGGGAGTGCTGGCCCTGGAACGGTTCCGTAGTACCTAAATCCGACCACGCGACCGCTGGGGTGAACCATAATCAGGCACCCCGTCTCAGGAAGCGGCAGCCCCATCGCCTTCTGCTGTCGTGTGTACCCAAACATCCCTTCCATCCACTCCATCTCACAATACGGAAAATTACGCAGTGCGCCGGGATAATGATCTTCCAGGAATTGCTCTGCCTGCTGTTTGAGCTCCTCCTCAGATAGCCATGTCTCGTTGTCCAATGCGGCCCAGGAAATGGCATAGTCTAGCAAGTTTCCGTCCCTGGAAATCGTGGCAGAAACGGCGTCATCACTCCCCGTTTTAACCCATAAGAATCCCGCTTCTCCCTTCCATGTTCCCCTCATGGTGTTCTCTTGATAGTCATTGACGATCAGATCATAATCCGATGAAACGGCAAACTGGTGCTCTGCCTGTTGTCTTAACTGCAGACGTAATGTATCCATGTCTCGTTCGAGAAAATCTTGAACCATTTCGTTGCGCAAATGTTCCAGCCCCTTCCGTAATTGTGTTTTTACAGTACCTAATGGCATATCCAGGAGATGGGCGATTTGCTGCTGGGTCAGGTCCTTCTTATATTTTAAGAACAGGAGTTGACGCAGCTTCGGATTCAGACTGGCCAATGCACGCTCCAGATCCAGGGTTTGATCGATATCATTAACGACCAATGGCTCTTGCGCCTGCGGGTCTTCGCTCAGGTGAACACGCTTGGATTTCTCCAAATGATTGAGCGCCCGGTTCACCACAATTCTGGTAAGCCAGCTCTCAAACGCTTCGGCTTGCTGCAGCGTTTGCAGTGACTCATAAGCCTTAACCAGGGCATCCTGAACGATATCCTCCGCATCTTTGGACTCCCGTACATAATGGCGAGCCACTCGGTGCAGCTTATCCGTTCGATCCTTTATAAGAGAAACGAAGGCATCGTGATCTCCGTTTTGTGCGGCGTTGATTTGTTGCTGTGCATCGATCATTGTCGTTCACCTCCTGTTGTATAGACAGCTAACTCGGGGGTTTGGATTTAATTAATGTAACATTATTCTGGAACTGACCGATCAAGTGACCACCCGCATGCGGCAAGCACGGGTGCCAAAGAGTACGTCACTCTTGGCGTGTTCCTGCTGAAGCTCCTTCATCCACTGAAGCAGTTCTTCCAGCCCGGTACGGGTATTGGAGAACACACAGTTCTTTCCCCGTTCGATCCCCCGGTAGTCGATGGCGCGAGCGACATGGATTTCTTTCGCAATATCCTCATGGGTTCCACGCCCTTGAACGTACACCCAAATCATCAATCTTCCATTGTCCATCCACTAATTTGGCCTTCCTGATCGGTATTCTCTACCTCGATATCTGCATTCCACCATTGTTCCTTGAGTCCTTCCTTCTGCGGCTCCAGCTCTACATTGGTCATTTTGGTTTTGACGATCGTTAGCGTTCCGCGGTGCTGTTCTTGCTCTAATGCTTTATAAAGGTTTTCAGTCAGATACGGCTTTGAATTCTTCAAAAAATCATCTTTAGCATTGAACGCTACGTACACCTTCAGAAACTCCGGAATCACTTTCTGAATCTCCGTCTGCATTTCTTCCGTTGGCACTTCTACCTCTTCGGCCTGCTTCTCTTCTGCTGCTTGTCCATTCGGGGTGTACTGCCGAACAGGCCGTTTCTCCGGATTGACAGGCTGCTGCTTCGCCGCAGCCTGTTCTTGTTCAATGCGATTCCCTTCAAAGATCGATCCAATAAGTAGTGCAATCATGCCTAATGCAATATTTGTTATTTAATGATGTTACCCAATGTGCACGAATTGCCGATAGAGCCCCAAGTTGGCGGGGACGTAAGCCAATCTCACCCTCGCTTCGAGAAACTCTCTCCTGATAAGGCAATCTCCAACTATCAATAATCTTTACTTGGCTTAATTTATTACCTTTGCTGTCCGTACAACGACTCAACTTATTACCACGTCCTATGGTTGACACTACTGTTTTATACCGCATTCTATGTAAAAAATTTTCAGATCTCTTGAAGTAATTATATAATAATTACTTCAGAATACGGTTAACAAAATTTTATTCAATTATTTTTATCGGGTATTCTGAATACTTTTTTTTAACGGATTAGGCTCAATACTGTTAGTTGGTTGTCCGCCCGAATATATCTCTTGTTTATAGTTGTTCCCAAATAAGTGCATATGCTGATTATTTAGATATACACCTAATCGGCAATCGGTCTATGTTCTTGTCCATTTCGGTAATCGGTACAAGTTCTTGTCCTTGGCTCGGGATAAGAACTTGTACCGATAAAATAAAAAAGCCGCTAAAATAGCGACTTTAATGGGAACATATAGATAGAAATATGCTTCAATTTTCATTGGCCCAAAAACTTAATAAAATTTTTCTGATCCTTCGTAAATTGGTAACCCCTTTTCTGGTAAAGTCTGTGTGCTTGCTCGCGACTCGGATGAGACAACAACTTGATGCCGGAATAACCCTCATCCCGCGCCCAGTACTCTAAATAATCCATTAACTTGCTACCAATACCCTGATTTCTGTAGCCTTCTTTTACTACAAAGCCTAAAACATTGATCAAAGGATCGGCAAATAGCAACTCATAGCCACTTCCATGGATATATCCAACAATCTCGCCATGTAGTTCGAAAACAAAAATCTTATCTTTTGTCTCTCGTGTAATGATTTCAATTTTTTCTTTGACTTTCTCTTCAGTAAAGTATGAAAGATTGGAGTTGAAATCTGTATTCAACAAGTAAATGTCTTGATAATCGGTTATGTGGATTTCCCTCACTAGGTATTCCATAATCAACTCCTTATACTTATTTTTTATATGGGTAATTATATTATTTGATTCAGCTCGTTGTGGTTTCACAGCTTCTTTTGTCCAACTGTCTATTCCAGCCTGTTTTTTAAGATAGACAACTGCGATAACAACCGATTTCGCAGGCTTTCCGGACTGATTTCTTCCAGGAGGGTCCCGAATGAGAGTAAATAACTATCAAGCCACAATCCGATGGGAAATTCTCCTCGTACGGTATAGGAGCCATCGCTATTAGCTGTAATCATCGAATCAGGAAATTCATCATAGACTCGGTAAGCACCTTTGGCCGAAATTCGTAGCTTCACCTCGACAAGGTCTTGACCTTCAAGTTTTTCTGCCTCTTTAATTGCCTGGGCTTCCATTCTGGGCTCGTAATGCTCATCGGTAACCTCGATATCTCTCATTCGATTGATCTTGAAAATTCGGGAGTCCTTGCTGGACAAACAGTAACCGGCCAAATACCAGGCTTTGGCTTTAAAGATCAATTGCACGGGTTCCACACTCCGCCGGCTCGCTTGTCCTGCAGAGTTGTAATACCAAAAATGGATGATATGATGATTAACAATTGCTTCACGCAGCTTCTGAAAAACAAATCGGCTGGATTCCCCGCTGCCCCATGGCGAAAAATCCACTTCCAGCCAGTTATTACGCTCTTTTTTGAACAAGCTTACAAATTTTAATAGAACAGCCTCTATCCCTGGGTATGCTGTAGCTTCCAACATCTGGAGCGCCATTAGAACATCTTCTTTCTCCTTGCCCGACAACAGTGAAGCGTTAAAGGAATAACCCGGGAGCAGTGATATCCCGCCCCCTTTTCCTTTGCTGCTGTATACGGGAATGCCTGCCGCGCTGAGGGTATCGATATCCCGATAGATCGTTCTCGTGGAAACCTCAAAATGCTGTGCCAATTCACCTGCTGTGATCGTTTTCCTGTGCAATAGCATATACACAATTTCGAAATGTCTGCTGATTGGCATGGCGTTCTCCCTTACAATGCTTATTCCAAATCCGCCCTCAATTGCTCAATATGATTATCTTTCAAGTGAAACTGATAAAGTCCGATAATTTCTCCTTCAGGAAAATGGCCTTTAAATAATACTCGCATGTCTATCACACTATTGTCTATGGTGAAATCAATAATTTCAGTATGGGTATCGTACTCTATAAAGTAAGTGGTGAAGTAATGTTCAATTTCTCCGCGCCCGATAAGATCCCTTCCAATAGATTGCTCAATAATCACACTATTATCCGTGAAGGTGTTTAAATAGGCCCCTACATCGTGTGCATTAGAGGCATTAATATATTCTAAAACAACCTTAGGCAAACTTGAATCTCTCATATTTTTCGCTCCTCGTTTATTTTTAACTGCCCCCTAACTATACCTCCGATAATATGACTGCATTATGTCATATTATGAATTTGTAATCCCCTATTTCTTCAGTCGTTTTTATAATATGACACGCTGTTGTCCAATTAAGGGTCGTATAGTGAGAGAGTGGTCCTATCTTATTCCAGACGACGCAATTAATCGTGAATATCCAAACTATAGGAGGAAACGTAATGTTAACAGAGAAATTCTACGAAATATTAGAGCACGAAGGGTGGTGACAGAGGATGAAAGAATATTAATCCCTGCTGGCATCATGCACAAAACCGAGGAAAATGTAAATTTTAACAATAAAATAAAGATGGCATTAGGCACTAGAAATGTCGTTGGCTATAATGAATATCAAGGAACGGCTTTTGTTGTGGAAGGAATAGCAAAACTTGTATACTCCGGTGCTGAATTCGATATGATGAAATCAAAATTTTCGTTTGTAACTAGGGTATTAGAAATAACGGTTACTTCCGTTAAACAGATGCTTTTAGTAGACAAGTTTAATTAATGGATATTATGTAATAAGTAGACTGCTTACTGCGGGGTGTCAGATCAACTAAGCAGTTATAGGATAATTTATTGCAAGCACTCGATGTTACCTTGACGGCGGAAGAAATATCCAAACTCAATTCGTTGTCACAACCGAACAAAAGCTTTATCGCAAATTTTATTAATACAGATTCTTTTTAATGCAACGCTTCAAAGCGGCACAAACTGTTAATGGTGTTACGAGCAGTACCTTTTTTTATTCACAACTAACAACTCGTATTTAAAAACACTAAAAAGAAAAAGGAGATTTCTAAATATTATGGACTTTAACGAAGTGGTTGAACGTTCTGTTCGGCTTAGAGAGCAGTATCACAATCTGGAAAGGCAATTTCATCAGACGGAATGGACTGTAGAAGAGGACGCGTTAGCCTTCTTGACGGACGCCGGTTTGGTCGGCCGTCTGACCATGTCTCAGCAGGGGCGTTGGCCGGCGAACAAAAGCAATTCCGAACTGGAACACAAGCTGGGAGAATGCATTTGGTGGCTGATCGTTCTGGCAGAACGAATGAATATTGATACCCGTGAAGCGCTTGAAAGATTTTTATTAACAACTGAAAAACAACTAAGGAACTAAGAATGAAAAAGCAGGATCCTGAAGACCCAATGACCTCATCATCGGGTCTTCGCGTTGCTCTTCGATTATTGATCCCCCTATACAAGGTAGCTGAAGAAATAAGGAACATCTTGATTTCTTTCCATAGCCTCTTTTCCAAGACCGGTAAAAGCCCTCTGGATCCGTTGGGGTTATTTTGCACTTAAATCATTTTGTAACTTTAGTTCCCAATATTCATCCACAAGGTCTTGCCCCCACATGAATTGCTCAATCGCTTCAGTTAGCTTAAATCCGAATTTACTATATAATCTTCGAGCTGTTTTCAGTTGGCTTACCGTTTCTAAAGATATTTTTTCATATTGAGTTTTTTGGCAATAATTAATTAATGTTTGTATTAATTTCGTTCCTACACCTTTTCCGCGAAAAGACGTATCAATAATGAACCATCTTAGTAGAGCTGTTTTATCATCTTTTTTGACTAAACCTATGCATCCAGCGAATTCCCCATCTATTTCTGCAATCCATATCTTTTCGATTTCTGCTTCAAAAGTACTTCGAAGATAACCTGAAAATTCTTCATCAAATCCACAGTTGTCTGTATAGAATACTCTTTGTTTCTCAATCATTATTTCCTTATCATCGTCTGTATATTGATCTCGTATAGTAACAACCGATTCATCTTCATCATATTGTTTGGTTAATATATTTTCAATTTTCACCATTGAATCCAAAAGTTTTTGTTGATCTCTCAAACTAATATGTTCAAAAAGCTTTACTATTTGTTGGTTGGCTTTATTTTCTAGACTCTGATAAACATCTTTTCCTTCTGGGGTCAAATGGAGGAAGAAAACACGACTATCATGTTCGCATTTTTCCTTATAGATAATATTTTTATTTTCAAAACTTTTTAATACTCTACTGACATATCCCTTATCTAATTTTAATTCTTCTTGTAATACTCTTGCTGTACAAGCATTTATTTTATTTATTTCATATAAAATTCTAATCTCTGGTAAAGATAAAGAGTTATCATACACATGTTGATTAAAGAAAGATTGGTAGTTAAGATAAAAACGATTGAATTTTCTGATTCCGCTGACTAAAGAAAGATTAGGTTGTGGCATAATAAAAAACTCCTACAAATTAAATTAGTTGACAAAATCAACTTGTTGAAAATTATAAGTAATTTAGTTGATTAAATCAACTATGTTCCGAAGTTTTTTAAGCCTTCTAGCTTAAGCTACAAAAGACCATCTTGAATCATTAATTGCAACATTTTTTTCATGGTAAAAAAGACAAGATTTCCGACGTTATTCCTTAGAATTAAAATTGGAAGCGGCCCGTCTGGTCGACGAAGAACATATGAGCATTTGTGTTCCTCGGAGTTGTAAGCGCGGCGGCATCCTTACGTTTTTCGAATACGGGTGCTCTCCGATAATTGTTATGTTGCGTTAACCTGCCAGAATTAACAGCCGATCACAATGATCGGCTGCTTTTTTGTTTTATTGAGCTAACGTTTCCCGTTAGCTTAGTCCACAATAGCTAAAGGTGTTTGGTACAGTTATATAATTGGCATGCCCACTTGTTGTTAGTGTGTGTAAGAATGGTTATAGAAGTATTATCTATATACGTTTTTTGGAAATGTTGCGGCAAAAGATGTTGTAATGACAACCCAATCAATGCTCCATGACTTATAACTAATATTCTTTTATCAACATATCCTTTAATCAGTTTTTCGAGAAAAGTTAGACCTCGCTTAGCGACCATTTTGAAATCTTCCATACCAAGATTTTGCTCACGCCAATTTGCTCCCCAACGAGTAATACGCTCTTCCTCGGTGGTGCCCTCAATTAGCCCGCAATTAATCTCTCTAATACGTTCATCAGTGAATACGGGTACTCCTAAACATTGCTGAATGATTTCGGCAGTTTGCCTAGCTCTCGTTAGATTACTGGAGAATATAACATCCCATTCTTCGCTTGAAAGTCTTTTTGCCAGTGCAGCTGCTTGCTCTATCCCTTCTTCGTTTAGCGGTATTTCAGATACTCCTTGAGCCTTGCTAAGATTATTCCATTCAGTAACACCATGTCTAATAAGGCCTATTGTGGTCGCCATACCTGCCCCCTTAATGACTACAATTTCCCCATCATTGCCCAAACAAATAGTACCACATATTGCGACTTCTACTTTTACAAACTTAGGGTTAAGGTGGTCTTCTTCTATCTTCGAACGAAGCCCTCTTCATTAAAATATACAGGTTAGTTGGCGTATACAAAGTACTATTAATTTCAGACAGTGTTTCAGTAAGGAAAGTCGTTGATAATAACTCATTGAGTTTGGTTTTTGGTTCGGGTGTACTTTTTTCATGACGGCTTCCAGGCTCGGTCGCTTCCTTGCGCAACATGGTTGATACAACCAGGATTGTCCGGGAACAACATGATACAGTCGAATTTCTGTAATCGTTGAAAGAGCAGGACACCCCTACTCCAAAAGGGTGTCCTGCTCTTTTTTTATTTCGTATGTTTTTCTAACCAGTTTTAATCAAAGCTTAGCTCTTCAGAAATTCGATCAACGCTGCATTAAATGCTTCAGGATGTGTCGCATTAAAGCCATGTGGTCCACCTTCTACAACAACAAGCCGGCTGCCAGGGATAGATTCATGTGTACGTTGTCCACTGACTTCAAGCGGCACAATGGCATCGGAATCGCCATGAATAACCAGGGTCGGAATATTGAATTTCTCCAGGTCCTGACGGAAATCGGTAAGAGCAAAGGCAGCAATGCAATCTAGGGTACCCTTAGGGGATGCCAGAGCAGCGATATCCCGGTTATATAGACGGAACGGTTCGCTCACAAGGTCTGTACGATCTCCTGCAGCAAAAAAGTTATTTGTAAATCCATCCAAGAAGGCTAGACGATCACCCTTAACCCCATTTTGGAATTCAGCAATCGTTGCATCGTCCAATCCTCCCTGTGGATTGTCCTCGGACTTGTACAGGTAAGGAGGAACAGCGCCTGCAAATACAGCTTTGGAAACCCGTTCCGTTCCATATGTTCCGATATAGCGAGCTACTTCGCCGCCTCCCATGGAGAACCCAACCAGTGTAGCATCGCGCAGATCGAGGTGCAAAATCAATTTATGTAAATCAGATGCAAAAGTATCGTAGTCATAACCATCCCAAGGTTGGGAAGACTGACCAAAACCACGACGATCATACGTGATAACACGGTAGCCCGCTTCAATCAGGATAGGTACTTGTTTCTCCCAGGATCTTCCACTCAAAGGCCAGCCATGAATAAGGATGATGGGTTTCCCCTCGCCATGATCTTCGAAATACAGTTCAATTGGTTGTGCATTCTCTTCGCCTACGTTTACTTTAGCCATGGAAAATCCCTCCGTTTAGTTATGATCGTTTAATTGTTACTATTCAAATGCTACATATGCAATCTACTATTGTCAATCGTACCCAAGAATTAAATAGAATCGTTCATTGTAAATTGGAAACTTCTACATTCCTTTCTCCTGCAACTCTCAACCAATCAATAAAAAAGATTTGATGACTAACGATTTGGTCTGCAAAATCTTCTAAGTGATCTCTTATGATTAATGGTAATGGTCCTCAATAGAAAGAATCATTTTCTCCTGTTCTACACATAGTCTCACAGTAAAAATATTCTTTGTTCAGCAGAGATTTTCTCCAAGTTTGAGTAACACAACTCATCCTCCTATCAATAAAGCAGCCCCGTCAGGAGCTGCCTCATGTTATGCCTTATTTTGTAATCCTATCTGTTTCCGCTAACTCGCCAGCTTACTCGCCACCCGGATAAGGATTGATCTTCTGGATTGTTCCGTCTTCGTTGTATTTCAGTTCGGAATATTTAACGCAGCGCTTGTGGTTGACGCCTTCCGACAGGGAGCTGTCGTGATAGAACAGATACCACTTGTCTTCAACTTGCACAATGGAGTGGTGTGTTGTCCAGCCGATAACCGGAGAGAGAATCTCGCCCTTGAACGTGAATGGTCCCATCGGGTTCTTACCGATCGCATATACGAGCTTATGCGTGGTTCCTGTAGAGTAGGACAGGTAGTAATAGTCGTTATATTTATGCATCCATGGGCCTTCAAAATATCTCCGTTCCTCATCCCCGGCCAGAATCGGATTCCCGTCTTCATCGACAATCGATATCTCGGCAGGCTTGCCCTGGAAGGACAGCATATCGTCACTAAGCAGTGCAACTTGCGGTCCAAGCGCTGGCTGGTCAGGAGCCGGTCCTTCTGCATCTGGCACGAAGCTGCCGGTCTGCCATTTCTCTAGCTGGCCGCCCCAGAGTCCGCCAAAATAGATGTATGACTGATTGTCGTCATCCACCAGTACGGCCGGATCGATACTGAAGCTGCCTTCCATATAATTTGGTTGCGGCGTGAACGGGCCTGCCGGAGACTCTGATGTTGCCACACCCAGACGGAAGATGCCGTCATGATCCCGTGCCGGGAAGAACAGGTAATAGGTATTGTCATTATAAGCGGCATCCGGTGCCCAGAGCTGCTTGGAGGCCCACGGAATATCTCTCAGATGCAACGCTTCGCCGTGATCGACCACCGGGGAATCGAAGTTGTTCATCGAGAGGACATGATAGTCTTCCATTTTATACTGGTCGCCGTTATCGTTGCTCGGCTCGTCATGATCGAGGTCATGGGAAGGATAGATGTAGATTTTGCCCTCGTAGACATGGGCGGACGGGTCCGCAGTGAAGATGTGGGTTACGAGCGGCTGGTGGGGCTTAGGTAGTTGTTGTTGATTCATAAGGCATCTCCTTTGGTATTGGAATAATAGAATCCTTCATAATTTAGGGCTGGTGTTCTCTGTACCGTTGCCCAAGGCGCGCAACCCTAGGTAGACGCCGGTGAAGCAGCTGGCTGAGGCAAGCGAACAAGGGAGGCGCTTCATCGTCCAGCATGTATGCATGCCTGCGGTCCAGGAATAGCGCTCAAATATCCGGCGATTTACGGTAATTCTTTGATTGCATCCTCAGAATTCGAAGCAAGCGTTTACAATCTCTAATGTTATTGTATAAGCACCGCTTATTCTTTCCTATACACATAATAAAGATCTTTCCCCGAAAAAATGTACAATTCCCGCCCATCTCATAATTCTTATATTCTAAATAAGACTACTTTAATGAAGTGATCTTTTTTGCGTTGTCTTGTCACACATATTACTTCTTCTCCTCTGGATCGCAACCATTCTACGAATTAATTTTTTTGGTGGCATTTTCACTTTAAGAAAACAGCGTTCGGCTCCTTTAAACTATCCTGCCCGTTAGCTTAATCTTTACAGTAGGTTATATTGAACACCACCTAGTTCAGCAACCTCGCGCAGGCGGTGAAAAGATTTACTGTATACTCACACGAGTCTATGGTAGGTTTAGGCAAGCATTTGGCACGAATGTTATATTGTTTGTGTTGTCATCTAGTACATAATAAAGATGTACGATTGATTCTATTCAGCCATGAATGTGAGCGTTTATTAGCTTCCCAAAGTGGATGTGAAGCATTCACCAGTAAAATGCAATTAGACGAGATAAAGTAAGGTCATGTATGGTGATTACACAACAACAAATTCTGAGGAGTAATTTTACACTATGATCAATCGATTCATCAGCTTATTTTCCATTCCTTCGTATGCTTTACTCTTTATGTGTATGGCATTACAGGGAATGGGCATTTCACTCAGTACCCCCTTTTTATCTATTTATTTCACGGAACAGCTTGGCGTATCTATTGGTATGTTTGGTCTTTATCTAGCCGTTACACTAATTGCAGGAATATGGATCAGTACACTAATCGGAAGACGTTCTGACCTCGGCTTGAATCGGAAGAGCGTTTATCTTTTCTCTACTCTCTCCAATGTTCTGGCCTTTAGTGGATACTTGTTTATTCAAGATTTTCCGATATTGTTCATTTACATGACTGTGTTTACTGCCCTTGGTGCACCAGGAATGCCCCAGTTGTTCGCTATTTCTAGAGAAGCAGTGATAAAGAGTCATTTTACGGAGCGTGCGTTTGCTAATTCTACCTTGCGTTCTGCTTTCTCTCTGGGCTTTATTACAGGTCCTTTAATCGGCACTTTATTACTCGCTGCTATTGGATTTAAGGGGATTTTTTGGGGAACGATCGGAGCTTTCCTACTCGTTGCTCTGCTTGTTTTCCTGTTTCTCAAATCAAACACAGAAATGAAGGGCAGTAATGCTGAAGCGAATATAAAAAGTTTCCGACTGGCTCAAAACCGGGATATTCTAATTCCTTTTCTCATTATGATACTCATGTATACGGCTCATTGGATGAGCAGTATAAACACGGCTCTCTTTATTACAAACAATCTTGGCGGAACGACAAGTCATGTCGGTTTAGTCAGTAGTATATGTGCTGCGCTGGAAATTCCCTTTATGATTGTACTCGGTCTACTTAGTGCAAAGTATAGTAACCGAATCTTGGTGTTTTGCGGGGCTATTTTTGGAGGAGCTTATTATTTCGTTATCCTTATCTCGAACGAGATGTGGCAAATGCTTGCAGCACAAATTTTGCTCGCTGTTTTTGTCGCCGTCATTTCTGCGATTGGAATTAGCTACATTCAGGACCTGCTGCCTAGTATGCCGGGATATGCTTCCACACTCTATTCGAATTCATCCACAATCGGCAGGCTGATTGGTAGTCTTGTTGGTGGTGGAGTAGCCAGCATTGTGGGTTACCGATACTCATTTATCTTCTGCTTTATACTTATTATTGTTGCTGTAATTATGCTTGTGGTAAGTGGAAGACAGCCTGTAGATGAACCGCAAATTTCAACCTAACTACGCCGATTCAATGGGATAATGTAGATTTTTAAACTTTTCCAGGTATGGGGTAATTAACATTGGGCACGGCATCATGCTTGATGCACTCCCTAAAAAAGAAACCGACCTTGGTCCTGCAGAAACAGGACCAAGGTCGGTTTCTTTAATTATAGCTGCGAGAAAATCTTATACAGAACTTGAGCAGCTTCTGCTCTGGTTGTCGTTCCGCCAGGACTCAGGGTGACATTGCTTCGCCCGTTTATGAAACCCATTCTAACCATTCCAGCCATGTCATCAATTGCGTACTTTGCTACATTTGCCGCATCTGTAAATCTCTTGAGATCCTCAGCTGTACGGGTCTGCTCGGTTTTCCCAACTGCCCGCAAAGCCCGCATGGTCAGCACAGCCAAATCTTGTCTAGCAATTTCCATTTCCGGATAGAAGCTGCCGTTTGAACCCATGGCGATCCCGAGTGCTTTGGCGATTCCGATTTCCTCATAATAGAGGTCTGTTCGCTTCATATCACTGAAGGTGGTGTTTAACTCTGCTTTGAGATCCAGTGTCCTTACCAACCAAGCTAGATACTCACCTCTTGTGACCTTTTGCTCGGGACTAAAGCTTGTTGCTGATGTCCCGTCGATGAATCCTTTGGACGCCATTGTTTCAACCGCTGGTGCGTACCACGAATCCTTGATGACATCATTGAAGAACTTCTTCGTATAAACAACTGCATATTGACCTGTATTTGCCGCTGGAAAAACCATGGCTTGTAGAGCACTGTCGTATTTGCCATTCAGTAGCTGAACAAATGTACTATTTGCAGCCACGTACGAAACTGTAAGGTATTTGGAATTGGCCAATTCTTCAACATCAGGAGTATAAGGCAGTCTGATTTCAACCGGTGCATTCAAGGTTGCCATTTCTTCTCCATCTAATTGCACAGCGAATGCAATAATAGGTCTGCTGGCTATCACTGATTTTACATCTGAATGAAGCTTTACAGTATCTAGCCGGCTCAGTGACAGTTCCACATTTTTGGCACCTGATACATACTTCAGCAAATTAGAAGATACTGCAACGGTTCCAAATTCCGTATTAATCTCGATCTTGATGTTGGCATGCGCTGCGGTTAGTGCAGCTGCAGGAAGCTCAACCGCATAGGAATGGGCTCCCTCTGCTTTCGGAATGTCCACCATGATTGTTTTAATTTTACTGCTATTCGCCTTTACATGCTCCAGAGCCTTATTAAGGTCTTCCTGACGGATGGGTGCTCCTTTAGCTTTACCGGTTTTGGTATCCGTCTTTGGTGCCACAATCTTAATCCAATTCCCTTCGACTTTGATGTTTTCAGGAACCGGTGAAGGTGTGGTGACTGACACAGGTGCATCCGTTGACGAGGGTGTTTCCGTAGGCTTCGGATTGATGACTGGATTGCTGATAACGACAGTAAGGGATTGGCTTGCATAATGAGTTGCCGTCTCTTTATATCTTACTTCATAGATTCCGTTGCCAAGACCTGCAACCTCTGTGCCTGTGATCGCATTCCAGCTGCCAGCGTCCATTCCTACTAGCCGATATTCCATTGCAGGACTTACACCTGAGATCTTACCATCCTTGGCCCCAGCTGCACTGACATTTACAGCCTTGACCTCTGCACTGGACGGCGGACTTTGCTCCTGCTTGGTTCCGTCAGGCACAACGATCAGGATAGCAGGACTTGGATTGCTCATATCCGTCCCGGCGTACCGGAGCTCATATCTGCCGGCCTCGAGGCCTTCAATGCTGGATCCACTAACCGGCATGTAACCACCTTGATCCGCCTTTCGGTACTCCATATCGACAGTCACATTTTCAATTCTGCCATCATTCCCGCCTGCCGCTGTAGGCGGTGTAATGACGAGTCCTTCCGCTGTTGGTGCCTCTCTGTCTACCTTGGTTTCATTGCGAATGTCCACAGTTACCGGAGTACTTGCCTTTAGGCTGTCTGTGGCTGCATACCGGATCTGATAGCTGCCAGGCTCCAGATCGTTGATACTTGAACCTGAAACAGGTGTGTAGTCCTCTTCGCCCAGTTTCCGGTATTCCATCGTATCATTCAAACCCTCAATTATGCCTTTTATGCCGGTATCCGAATTGGCGTGTGAGATCACCCACCCACTCGCATCGGGTGCAGCCTGCTCCTGTGTCTGCCCTTCCGGAATAACGACTTCCTTATCCAGGCTGGCGCTCAGCGAACCGGTCTTCATATACCGGACATAATATTTACCGGCGGTGAGACCTGTGACCTCAATTCCTGCAATTGCAATATATTCTTCTTCGCCTTCCTTCTTATACTCCATTTCTGTTGTTACACCGATCAGTTTGCCGTCATCTCCATCAGGAATGGACGGTGCCACACCGGCCGGTGTTACTGGAGCCTCACGATTAGGAATGGGTATGGCCTGGTGAACTTCCCATTCCCATAGGCCTACACCGTTATCGCCTGCCCGCGATTGTTTGGTCAGGGTAACCCGCAGTGCTTTTACATTCAGCACCGAGTCAAACGTGTACGGATTGGAGGATTCCGCTGGAGTATGTTCAACCACTTTGATTCCCTCCGTAACCGTTCCCGCTGTTATCCATTCATCAGTTCCGCTATCCGCCGGGATGTAGGAATATACAATTTGGGTAGGCGGCTTGATTCCGCCGCCATCTGACCACAGCACCAGATTCGAACTCCGGATAGATGCACCCTGCGGCCATTCATATTGCACCCACTCCTCTGCGCCTTCATGACCCCAGGTTCCCCAATGCGAAATGTTGTTGCCATCTTTCTTTCCGTCGTTTACTGCCGCCAAACTCTCCCAAGGTGAGGTGTAGCTGGAAGAAGCATTCGCGAGGAAAGCCATATTGCCGTCATTCGGACTCAGCAGACGCAAATCCGTCAGCAACTTCTTGAGCGCTAGGGCAATTTCCTCGTCTGTGGCATTCATATTCTTGATCACAGCAGATGCTTCTGTCTTCGCTGCTTCGATTGGCGCAAGACCAGGATCTGCAAGGTTCGAAGCATTTAATGTATTTACATAGTTATAGACCTTGATCAGTTCTGACTTATCTACCGCTCCGGTATAGCCGTATACCTTCCATTCCAGAATACCGCTGCCATTAACGGAAGGCTTCATGTCCATACGAACACCTGTAATATAGGTGGGCTCAAAGGTCGTTGTATTGTATTTATTAAGTTCATTGCCCAATCCCTTTATGGCCCACGGGGTGTACCATTTCCCGTCTTCGCCGCGAAGCATTAGCTGCATATCCTTCGGGCGGAAGTTCCCGCCGCCGTCCTGGAAGACATATACATCCATAGAAGAGGCCAGGAATGGCTGATCCCATTCATACATCACCCATGCTGGATCTCCTTCTCTACCCCAGTTATGCCATGCACTGTTGGGGGCACCGCGGTTCGGCGAGAAATCTGCCGAGCTTTTAGGTTCAATGCCGTTATTCATCGCTTCCGGATATCCGTCGCCACCAGAGAAGCTAGCGGAAGCCTTGGCTGTCAGCGCCGCATTTTGTAGCTCAGTATTCACGACATGTACGGTAGCCCAAACCTCCAAAGCACTTCCATTGACCTTTCCTCTGGCTTCAAATTGGCCTACACTAGCATAGCTGCTTGGATCTATAGCATCCCAAGTGATTTCCTGCTCTAGATACCCTTCCTCTGACAGAATAAAGATTTGTCTAGGAAGTTCTGGTTCAATATCCTTTTTGGTGACAACGCTGAGTGCCCGGTAAACGTCAACGGTATCTTCCTTAATCTCTATCGTTATATCCTTGCTAGCCTTCTTGTCTCCGTCTGCCGCACTGAAGTTAAACGTGTAGGTGCCTGCCGTGCTTACACGCGCATAGGCTGCTGCTTTGTCACCATCCACAAATGAAATGTCCGCTGAACCTTCAGGCTTTTGCTTGACGGCCCAAGTGTACTTCAACTGGGGTTCTTCTGCCTCGCTATGCACAGGGTCAGGAATGGCCTCCCCGGACAATAATACGATACTGTTATTGGCAACATCCTGAACCGCTGTTACTTGGCCAATTGCTGGAGGCTGTTTATCCGGCGGTGAAGCCAGTTCGAAGATTACCTGGCCGGAGCCAGTCAGTTGTCCATCACTTGCGCTAAGCTTAACTGTATATGAGCCTGCTTTGGTACCCGTAGCCTGTGTAATACTTGCTTTTGGATGAGTAAAGGTTAGCTTGGCGCCTTCCGGGGCACTGACCACTTCCCATTGATAAGACAGAGTCCCTTTCGGCGCGCCATCATCGGTTACAATCCCATTCAGCATAAATGGAATCAACGCCTGTGAATGTTGTGTCGCCAGCTCTACAGTAATTTTCGGAGCTTCATTTTCGCCGCCGGCTGACTTTTCAATGATCAATTCAGCACGCTGCACGCTACCCATCTGAAACATAGCAACGCCTTCATTGTTCTGAACATAGAACTGTCCGGCAGCTGCACCATTCAGCTTCATGGTATAGTAGCCATTCTCGATCCCCACTCCATCAAACAAAATCCGTGAAGTATGCTCTTTTCCTGATGGATTCAGGAGCTGAAGTGTAAAACCCTTACCATCTTTTTGAATTTGAGCGCTTTCTACTTTATCACTTTCCAGCTCCAAATAGATTTTCTCATCGATCAGATTGATCCGTTTGCCGAAACCGTCTTTCGGCGTAATGTTGTAGCTGTCTCCTTCGTCACTCACCAGCGCTCCATAACCGAACAACCCGAATATCGGATCTGTAACAATATCAGAGCTGATGCTGAGAAGGGAACCATAGAGGCCTTCTTCCGATTCGCCCGAAAAATCATTCCAGCCGTTACTCATGACGCGAGAGCCGCCATCGTATACGTCCTTCGTACCTGTGCCTCCCTTATACATCGAATATCTCCAAGAGGTACTGCCAACTGAATTAGCCGAAATCTGTCCCATATTGACGGCATTGAAGTTCGAAATCTTCGCGGCATAATTTCGCTGCTGTGCAATGGCCTTCTGCTCCACCGATCTGCCATCATTCTCATACCTTAACCAGTCATCCATAATGTATCCTGCCAAAGACGCAGTATATTGGAAATTCCACCAGCCTTCACCGCCGCGGAAAACGGGCACGGAATAATGGAACCAGGTAGGCTGAATCCCGCGCATGGCACGTGTTTTCCAATCGGCCATTTCCATACTTTTCTCAGCTGCACCTGTAAGTGCGTCTGCTGGATAGTACGTGCGCAGTGCTTTCGCTGCTGCATAAGCCCCTTCTTCGCCAGTATTGTCATATTCAAATTCCGACCCGTAAGGATAAGTGGCTCTAGTCATATTCCGTCCCTTGTCGAGGGCGAACTTTTTCTGCAGATTGGCTGACTCGGTCTGCATCCCCTCTTCCTTCAGTGCTTCAATCATATGCGGGATTTGCTGCTCGCCATAGAATCCGATGGCCCCGGTGGAAACACGCTTATAGTAGATGTTATAAGCTTTCTCCAGATAAAACTGAGGCGATTCCCGGTACTCGATCAGATTAGGATAAGCCTTCTGAATCCGGTACATGTTGAAAAATCCGGTAGCTTCCATGATTTCGGAGAACGTACGTGTATAAGGTTTATCTTTGTCAGTGTACGCTCCAGAATCTTTCAGCCAGTTCGCAACGATGTAGCTATCCTGCGTATTCTTCATGTATCGTTCCCACATGAAGTCGATCAGGTATGTCTCGATAGAGCGAATTTCATCGGGACTTGGAGCCAGATAGTTCTTCATCGTCATGAAGTTGATGTTGTCATGGCTCCAGTCATCTCCCCAATGGCTTGTATTGAGATCCATGCCGCTTGAAAGATACCAGTCGAAATAGTTCCCGTAGGTGGGACTTTCCGGATCCTTATCCTGTGTTTGCTGGACCATGAATTCGGAATGGGCATCCGAGATTGCATCCAGCTCGGCTAGAACATTGAATTCAAATTGAGTGAATTTATCCACCCATTCGTTGCCGTCCTTCAGCTTATATTCGATACGCACGCTGTTATTGCCGATCGAATCAAACTGAAGCGAATAGATGTGATGCTGTTCCCCATTTAAGATCTTGGTCTCCACAAACTCAACCGACTCGTTGTAGTCAGGGTTTCCGCCAGGCAGTCCACGTCCAGCCCGCGAGTTGTCAACCATTTCCTTTCTGCTCTTCCCAGGCTTGATAACCGGAATATGCGCTTCGTCAAACGGATCATTCTCTGCCACATTTTGAATATCGATGGTTTGTACATCAACGATACTGTCGTCATAGTGCAGGTCTAGCTTGACAGGCATATTGATCGCTGTCTGGAAGCCCGGCACCGCTACTGCATCAATCATGCCTGATTTATATAGGATGGACCGCAGATTGGCTTCACGGTCTTCCATCGAGGTCGAACTGTTATTTGGGCTTTGGGCACTTTCCTGCGGCGTGTTGTCTCCTCCACGGACTGCTGAGAATTTGAACTTATATGTCTTGGACTCATCCGGTCCTAGGACGAGGCTGGAAGCATCAGTGAAGTATCCGCGTCCCGTTTTTTGGATTTCTTTGGAGTGAATATAGAGCACGTTCAGCCCCGGATACCAGCCGCCACTATCTCCTGTCCAGTTCTTAAAGGTGTCTGCAGCACGCCGCTCTCCTGCTTCATGCATCCAATAATCTACATACTCGATTCGAGCGCCGCTCTCCGGCACCGGAGTGAAGAGCATGAAGTTCCCCTCACCACTGGTGCGGATGGCATAAGAATACCCACTGTCAGCACCTGCGAAATTATGCACCGTCACACGGTCATCATAGGTATCGGATAAGGTCTGGTATTTGTTGTTCCAAGGCATCGGCAAGCCGATATCCCCGAATTCGATATACTGATTGCTTTTGTTCTTCACCGTAATTTCCCAAAGCATTGAACCATCATCGGTCTCCATATCAAAAACGGATTTCACATCGAAGCCCTTCATTACCCGCTGGTCTGTAGAATTTAGGTTCTGTCCAATAAAGTTGACTTCTACCTTCTTGCCGTCTGCTGATGCGGTCTTGTTCATATAGGGGTTATCCGGATTAATGGTCGAATATTGTGTAGAGCCACCGGCAGCCAATGTTTTATTGGTATCAACTTCTACAAAGCCGTCCCTGTTATCAGGGAATTGTCCATTGGCACCCGTACGGTAAGAGAAGATCATTCCCCCCATCCATTGGTGCTGAGTACCATTCTGCGGCGATGTAGTATTAGGCAGGACGAAATTGATTGGCTTCCCCTGTTTATTGGTAGGATTGTTGTTGATATAAAGCTCCTCAATCTGACCTAAGTCGCCAACTTTGGCCAACAGGCTGGCGTTGGAGATACCGGTCTTTACCGCAGCCGTCGCGGCCGCAGGCAAAGCGCTAACCTGCAGCGGCAGACTTGAAAATGTCAGGAGCAGCGCGATCATGAGCGGCTTCCACTTCTTCGAAATCATTGTCATTATAACCTCCTGTATATATGTGATCATATCCATTAGGGGTTTAATTCTCTTAAACCGGCAAGTATAGTTTCTTCTACGAAATACCTTTGACCGATCCATCGAAAATGACGTTCATTCTTTCGTCTAAAGTAGAATCTCTAAAGAGTGAAGATTAGGTTCTAAACCTGAATCCGTTGAAGGTTAAAACTGAATTTCGTAAGCGCTTTATTTTCTATGTTACTTGCTGTATCATAAAAAATAAATGCTCGATGCCAACATGAATTTTAAATATTTCAACCTGTTCGGAGGTGCCGGATTGGACTCGCCCATCCTTCATTTCATCACCCCGCCCATTCCCTATTTTATTGATTGCGGCCGTGCTTGTTACGAAGCCGGTGAATATCACATTAGCCGGAGTGACATCGGTGTCTTTGATCTAATTGTTGTTACACGCGGTTCGCTCGCCATTAGCGAGAACGGGACAGAATGGCTTCTGAACCAAGGAGAAGCACTGATCCTTAAGCCGGATGGACATCATTACGGCAGCGCAGCCTGTAAGGCGGAAACGGAAATGATCTGGATTCATTTTCAAACCTTTGGCAGCTGGAGAGAGTCTGCCAACATGGACGAATGTCTCGCCAATCAAGCCGAACTAATTGAGACACATAAGGTGAGCGCATATCTGAACCACTGTGATGTCTGTTCCATCTTCATTCCCAAACATTTGCACATTGCAATCAAAGATATGGAACTTCTGGAGCATTTCTCTCAGCTTGATCAGGAGCCTCAGTCCATGCGCAATTGGAAACGACAGGCGACCTTCCAGCAATTTATGCAGCATCTGGATCTTGGGCTGTCTTCACTGTCAGACGTTGCCGCAATCCGGATTGCCGAGAAAGTTGAACTCTACATCCGCCACAATTACCCGCTACCGATCTCCAATCCGATGCTGCAAAAGGAACTCAACTACCATCCAAACTATCTCGCACGCAGCATGCTGAAAGTGTATGGCATGACACCCATGGAATATCTGCTGCATTACAGAATCGAACAGGCCAAAAAGCTGCTGTTGCAAACCGCCTGGTCCGTTGCTCGCATCGCCGAAGAGATCGGCTTCAATCATGTATCCTACTTCTCTTCCTGTTTCTCGAAAAAAGAGGGCATCTCTCCTTCCAACTTCCGCAGCAAGTTTACCAACTCAGATAAATAAACTGACTCAATCAGAACTGATGCCGTGAAAAAATGTCCGCTCATCAAAGATCGCGTTATCCTACAGCGCGTATTGTGGGTCTATCGCGCGCTGTCCTTTTGCATACTTTTTTACAGCAGCACTAGTAGACTTCTTTTTATTCACTTTCGCGAATCCAAACGCTCATTTCTCCTTCATCCCGATTGGCCCAAGTGAAGTAAGGAATGAACCGAAGCTCGGCAGGCTGTGTATCCCAGTGAACATCACTGCGATACAGATGTATTCCCCAGTCTTCTTGGGATACGATTCTCTGCCCAATAGTTGTAAGAGCCGGAACCCCCAGAGGCATCTGTTCCCCGCTACCGATATGAAACTTGGCATCCCGGGGCAGCTGAATGCGATGCAATCCGCGGCCATTGTCGACTTCTTCGAGACAGTACATAAACGGTCCCCGCTGGATGGCTACTTTTCCGAAAGTGGCTTTGATGTGATCATGCCCTTTCATCCGCAGCAACTCCATAGGGAAGTGAAGTTTAATCTCATCACCGGCTTTCCACGAACGGGTCACTTTTATGTAACCGTATTCAAAAGTAAAACCATCTTGTTCGCTCTTCTCCCCATTAATCCACAGCTCGGGAATCTTGCACCAGTCCGGCTTTCTCAGAGCTATCGTAAACTGCATTCCCTCTGGGGAATCGGGCCGAACGATCAGCTTCACATCTCCAGTGGAGGTATAGTCAGAGTCCATGGTTACGGCTGCTCTCCTACCCTCAAGTGTGAATTCCCCATCCCCTCCGATGTACAATTGTACATACAACGTAGCCTGTTCCACAGCCGGGGTATATACATATTGATCCAATGAGGCAATTAATCGCGCAATGTTCGGCGGACAGCAAGCACAACCAAACCACCCTTGCCGGCGTGTTCGCACGTGGGCATAATTAGGATTCACACGTTGCATCTTCGGATCGACTTCAAGCGGATTCACATAGAAGAAACGTTGACCATCCAGAGACATTCCACTAATCACCGTGTTGTACAGGGCTCGCTCCATAACGTCTGCGTACCGGCTATCCTGCTCCATCTGCAGCATGCGCTTCGCCCAAAAGATCAGGCCAATTGAGGCACAGGTCTCTGCGTAGGCGGTATCTCCAGGCAGATCATAATCGCCTGTAAATGCTTCTTCTTTGGCTGATGAACCAATGCTTCCCGTAATGTACATTCGCTTGCTTACGATGTTGCTCCACAACCGTTCACAGGCTTCTTTCAGCGATGTATCCTCCTTCTTCGCAGCTACATCTGCCATAGCCGCGCACATGTACACCAGTCGAACCGAATGGCCTTCTGCTGTCGACTGCTCCCTAATAGGCAGATGGGACTGGGAGTACGTGTGTCGGTGAACCATATCCAACTCTCCAAAATGTATGGTACGGCCCCTTTTCTCCCATTCCTCTACAAAAAAATGCGGACTCGCTCCCCGCTGATCCAGAAAATAACGGCTCAGTTCCAGATATTTCTCTTCTTTTGTCGTCTCATACAATTTGAAGAGTGCAAGTTCAATCTCCTGATGTCCATCATAACCTGGCAATTGTTCCGGCTCTGTACCAAACACGGTGCCTATATGATCCGCCAGGCGAATAACCACATCCAGCAGCGTGCGTTTGCCCGTGGCATGATAGTACGCTACACCAGCCTCAATCATATGTCCTGCACAATAAAGTTCATGACACTCGGCGAGGTTCGTCCATCGCGCCCCAGGTTCACGCAAGGTGAAGTACGTGTTCAAATAACCATCGGCTTGCTGTGCCCGAGCTATGGTCTCAATAACAGAATCCACGAGGACTTCCAGTTCCGGGTCGGGCTTCGCGGAGAGCAGGTACGAAGCTGCTTCAATCCATTTCGCAACATCGCTATCCTGAAAAACCATGCCATAATGAACGCCCTCTTTATCCCCAGCAGCAATGCGGAAATTCCGAATGGCCCGGCTTGGTTCAGCTCCTTCGATACGGTCATTGAGCGCTTCCCATTGATAAGGAACAACTACGTTGCGGACCAGTTCAATATAATGCGACCAGAATGGATCATTGATTTTATGGCTATAACCTGATATCTGTGGATGGTGCGGGACGTCTGGCTTTGTCATGGGAACCTCTCCTAGTTCTTTTTTGATAAGCTTATTTTACAAATCATTACATCAGGTTGAAATCATCATTTCCAACTGAAATTTACATAATTACAACCTTGTTCATATGCTGACCTTGTAACAAATCAGAAACTTGCCCGTTACAGTTCCTCTCGCTATAAGTGACTCAAAGCCCGTTTTTGTATCTTATCGAGTTGTTTGTCCCATAAGAAATTCGAATACTGTGCAGAATTTATGCTGCCTGTTAAGATTTAAATTACATCTTATTCTTTAGATGTACTTCTTAACGGTAATAGGACAATGTTCTTGTCCATTCCGGCAATCGATAGAAGCTCTTGTCCTTGGCACGGAATAAAACTTGTACCGATAACATAAAAAAAGCCGCCGATCCTATTGATCAGCGACTGTTTTTATTTTTTTTGATATGATTTTCCGGGATAACTGGAGCGGCAATTTTTAAGGCAACTTACCACTACTTGTATTACGGTTCGACGTATTATCTGTTGAACGAAGTCGAAGGCACCCAGTAAGGTGCCTTCGATGTTCTAACTGTCTCTCTTTGGCAAGTTGGATAAACGAACTTAAATCCATCAACCAACCTTGTTGGGACACTCGTTCACTGTACAGAACGTGCAAGTGCTGCAACAGAGCCGCGGAAATCGGGTTTGCCGTCAGCCGTCCACAAAAGCTCCGTCACAAATGTATGGCGATTCGGATCGTACAGCGGATCTCCTATAATGTTCTTGTACGTTCTTGCGTGGAACACAAATAGCGTCTTTTCGTCGACCTCTGACACCATGAAGGAATTATGACCGGGACCATACATTGAGATGCTCTCATCTGTCGAGAGAACCGCTGTTTGCGACTTGCGCCATGAGGTGGCATCGAGCAAATCAGCATCCGCATCGGCTTCAAGCAGGCCCATGCAATAATTGAAATCGGTAGCGCTAGCCGAGTAAGAGAGGAATACCCGATTACCCTTGCGAAGAAATGCCGCGCCTTCGTTCACTTTATAACCAATGATTTCCCAGTCATATTCCGGCAGCGAAATCATCGTTTGCGGTCCAGTCAGCGTCCATGGATTGCTCATTTTGGATATATACAGATTAGAATTACCTTCGATATTCGGATCCTTTTGTGCCCATACGTAATAACGGCTGCCATTATGCTCAAAGGTAGTGGCATCGAGGGCGAAGCTTTCCCATTCGGTACGAACCTGCCCTCTTTCCATCCAACTGCCTTCGAGCGGATTGGTATTTTCATTCTCTAGCACGTACATCCGATGGTCGAACAAGCCTTCATTCGTTTCCGTCGTGTGTGCGGCAGCGAAATACACGTACCATTTGTCATCAATAAAATGCAGTTCGGGTGCCCAAATATTGGCACTAAGGATACCAGTCTCGCGCTTTCTCCAGATCACTACAGGAGTTGATGTAACAAGCCCCTCAAGGTTCTGGGCTCTACGGATTTCAATCCGATCATACTCCGGAACGGATGCTACGAAGTAATAATAACCGTCCGAATGTCGGTAAATAAAAGGATCAGCTCTCTGCTCAATTAATGGTTGAATGACGTGTGAAGCTCGTTGTTGAATTTCCATCTTATCACCTGTTTCATCATAATATATACTACCCCTTAACAGCACCTGCAGTCATACCGTCTATGAAATATTTCTGGAAAGCAATAAATAGTATGAAAATTGGAATGATGGAGAAGAAGGAGCCCACAATCAATAGGTCATAGTTATTGCCATAAGGAGTTAACAACGTTTTCAAACCGATTGGAAGTGTATATTTACTCTGATCTCCGAGCACCATGAATGGCCACAATAGATTATTCCAGCTATTCATACCATTCAGAATGGCCATTGCTGCAAAGGATGGCTTCATAATCGGCATAATTAGTCTGAAATAAATCGCATACTCGTTTGCGCCATCAACCCGCCCAGATTGAATAATCTCTTTGGGTATGCTTCGTAGATACTGCCTGAAGAAAAATATCGTCGCGGCATTGGCTATACCGGGCAGAATGATTGCCGAATAGCTATTCACCATTCCCAAATCATTAATTAGGCTGTACAAAGGAACCAGCAGTATTTCGAAAGGCACCATCATAATGAGCAAAACACATATAAAGAGGAAGTTCTTACCTTTAAAATGATATGCTGCAAAACCATATCCAACAAATGCGCTTACAAAAAGTGTTAAAACCACTTGAACGATTGTTAAAATCATACTGTTCCAAAACCACACAAAATAATCATGTTGTCCAGTAAACAGATAGATGAAATTATCAAAACTCATGATTTCAAAATCCAAACTTAGGTTAAGACCATATCTAACTAATGATTCACCGGGTTTAAAGGAAGATAGGGCCACTGCGTAGAATGGGATCATAATTATAACGAATAGTATAATGAATAAACAAATAATTACTATTCTAGAGATGAAATCACTCCTCGTCTGACTTCTGCCCACTTTAATCCTCCTCCTTTTTGAACATTCCACTAAATTTCAACTGCGTTAAATTGATAACCATAGCAATGACTAACAGAACGATTCCAACTGCAGCTGCGTAACCCAGCTTATTCTGCTCAATCCCTTGTCTATACAGGTATCCAACAATGGTTAAGCCAATATTTTTGGGTGAATTGTTACCGTTAAACATCATCAGGCTCTCGGTAAACATGGCTAAACCTGCATAAACACTAATTGTCGTAACATATACCGTGGTCGGCTTCAATAATGGCATTGTGATCGTTCTAAACTTCTGCCAAGCAGATGCCCCGTCAATTGAAGCAGCCTCATAATACTCATTGTCAATGCTTTTCAATCCGGATAGATAGTAAAGCATATTAACACCTGTCCATCTCCAACATGCGAGGATTAACAGTGCTGCCATACTCCAATTTCCGTCTTTCAAAAATTTAATAGGCTCTATACCAAATAGACCTAGGAAACTATTCATTAATGAACCTTCCATTTCACCGAATGTAAGGCGGAAAATGGTACCCGCAACTGCGACAGAAGTCAATGCAGGGAGAAAGAACGAAGATTTAAAAAATTCTCTTCCCTTCATTAACTTACTGTTGATCATAACGGCGAATAACATAGGAAAAGGAATTAACAGCACTAAGGTTCCTAACATGTACACAACGCTATTTTTAATAGATGTCAAAAACACTTTATCAGTAAGTAATTTCGAATAATTCGCTTCACCAATCCATTTAGGATCCTGTCCTAACATTCTATCTTGAAAGCTCATTACGAATGAATTTACAAGTGGAAAAAACCAGAATATCAAAAATATAAGTATAAATGGCAATACAAAAACATAAGGCGCAACTTTTTGAGAGTATACAAATTTCTTTATCATATTCTCAATCTCCCTTGACTAAGGTTAAACCTGCCGACCACTATACCTGCCGACAGGTTTAATCAAATCATTTACTTATTATATTTATTTCAATTCTTGTTCAATTGCTGCTTGTGCTTCATCCAAAGCTTCCTTCACGTCTTGGCCATCTTCAAAGATAGCATTCAAAGTTACCGTATTGAGTATATTGCCGATGGTTGGTGAGGCTTTAACGGACTTAATCGCTCTAATTTCGTCCTTGATTTCATTCAAAGTATCAAATGCATTTGTTTTAAAGTATTGGACGTATTCATTATCAGGGTTTTTCGTAACTGCATCATCTTTCCATACTTCCATGTTAATTGGGTCAAATCCAAGTGTATTCCAGATTTCAGTAGTAGCTTCTTTCGAAAGCTTAGCAAAAGCTACAAATTCTTTTGCCAACTGAACGTCTTTACCATTCTTAGTAACAACTGTGCCAGTACCGCCTAAGCCAACGGAACGAGGATTACCTTCTTCAAATACAGGCAATGGAGCTATTGCATACTTACCTTTAAGGTCTTTCATTTCGTTTACAAAGCGGGACATGTACCATTCAGGCATCAATGCACTTGCGTAGTTGCCTTTGTTGTATTCGCCTTTTGCTTCTTCTGTGTCGGGTTGTCCGCCAGGGATCGTATGAATAACATTGTTCTTCTGCAGATCGACTAACATTTCATACGCTTTAATCATTTCAGGCGAGTTAACTTTTGGATTACCATTTTCATCTGTAAAATCAGCGTTTTGCTGAGCTAGTAGCAGCGATGCTTGCCACGTAGCTGATGTATCAGCAGTACCTAAGTACTTGCCAGTCTTTTCATAAACCTTGATACCTGCTTGTTTGTAATCTTCCCACGTTTTAATTGTCTTGTAGTCAACACCTGCTTGCTCGAGAATTTCAGTATTGTAGAAAGCAAGCGTCGCACCTACGTGATAATCGAATCCATAAACCTGTTCGGCTTTGGAATAAATCTCGACACGTGAAGGAACAACAACGTCTTTGTATGGTGTAAATACATCATTCAAAGATTCCAGTGGAACGTTGTCACCTTCCAAGAATTTAGGAAATTGACCAAGCTCAATATCCGCGATATCAGGAGCACCTTTTCCGCTTGTAACTGCCAATAAGAGCTTGTTGTGCATATCATCGTAAGGCATAACCGTTACATTCAACTTAATCTGTTTGTCTGGGTTCTGTTGGTTCCATAACCCCAGCATTTTATCCAAATGCTTGCCGTGCAAATCTACGAATGTCCAAAATGATAATTCTGTTGCATTCTCACCGGCATTAGCGCCTAATTGCTGCGTTTCCGTTTTTGAACCGGAAGGATTACCACATGCAGTAAAAACAAGTGACATAATAAGGAGTGTAACGATGGAGATTAAAGCACTACGTTTTTTCATTTGTTCGTCATCCTCTCTTTTTTTGTTATGCATTTGAAAAGTCGGCTGACTAGTTAGTTCTGTTAATTTAAGCGGTTTCAATACACCTTGGCACCACCATCCTTAACATAATTCTAACCTTTCAAAGAAAAGACCCCTTCGCAACAATTTCTCAGATTCCATATTGTAAGCGCTTTACATGCCGTATTATAATATATATGAAATAAGCTTTATATAACCAATTGATTATAAAATCATAAAGTTTATGGGGAGATGCTACTCTTTGAAAAAGCTGGCGCTCTACAAACAAATTCGAGAAAACATTATACAGAAAATTAAATCAGGGCAACTTCGGCCAACGGATCGCATTCCTTCTGAGCAAGAACTAATGGACGAATTCAGAGTAAGTAAAATTACCGTCAAGAACGCCCTAACCCTACTAGCTGACGAAGGATTAATTATACGCGTACAAGGCAAAGGCTCATTCGTCTCTTCTAGTCTTGTTGTTTCTAGTATCAATTTCTCGCCATCCCCATGCAGCGCGTCCTCCATGCCGCTCATTGGCTTCATCATTCCGACGATGAGAACCCGTGTCATTCAGAAGCTCGTTGACTACACGGAACACTTTCTGCAAGAAGCCGGCCTCAGCATGGTACTAAGCATCACGCGCGAGTCCTCCTCTATCGAATCAAACGTCATTCGTACACTAACGGAGCTCGGTGTGAAGGGGCTGATCGTTTTTCCAACAGAAGATGAGAAGTACAACGAATCATTACTGCGTCTGTCGCTCGATAAATTCCCGTGTGTGTTCATCGACCGCTATCTGCGCAACATTGAGACGTACACCATTACATCCGACAATTACGGCGGTGCGTATAAGGCTGTATCCCATTTGCTATCCAAGAGTCACCAGCAGATTGCGCTCATCTCACCTGAAAATGCCAATACAGCCGTCGAGGACCGCACGCTCGGCTTCGAGCAGGCGTACACAGATCAAGGCATCTCGATTGACAAGAGCTTGTGGTGTCACATTCCTCTCGACATTCTACGTAGCGAGCAAGCATTGGACTATGTAAGCAACTTCTTGCAGAACCACAGTGGAATTTCGGCAGCCTTCTCCTTGACTGAAGAAACAGCACGCCTTACATCCGCCGCGATCAGTCTTCTGAACGATCACTCAAATATCGATTTACTATCTTTCGATAATCCACATCTTTCAGGCGTAGCTTATGTGCAGCAAGATGAACAGGAAATGGCACGAACAGCCGTAAAGCTGTTATGTGAACAGATGGAAGATATTTATTCTCCTAAGAACGCCGTCATCCCCGTGGAACTCATCTTCCCTTGACACTAATCTAAACTCAACTCTTTGCTTTTATGTTTAAATCAGGTCTTATTTTTTGTTGTAATGCGCTAAACTGAGATCTGAGGATTTAATTCCAGTCCTATATTTTGCTTTTAAACTTCAATCCTTTTATGGCGTTTATCTCTATGACCTTTGAATTAGAGAATAAAAAAAGATGTCGATCTTTATCAGACCAACATCTTCTAGCTCGCTTTCATCCCAAGAATCCCATCATTACTAAACCATATGTTCATGAAGACGTTGCTGTCGCTTTTGAGAACGTGAAGCGGGATGATGATTATGCCATTAAGCTTGGTTGGACTCACATCATCATCGCGCATCTAATACGCGAAATTGAATTTGAACAAGTACAGCAACTTCCCGTACAGGACTTATCCAAGAAGCTGATGGAATACTTAGCAACACATTTCACCGAACCCATCACCCTAATGCTGGTCAAGAAGCTGGAGATCCTCTAAAGGCTGCAGAATCAGCTTCTAGCATTAAAAATATTTTTATACTGAACAAGTATCTTGACTCTAAAATGGTTATGAGCATATTTGTTTACAAGCGGTACAGCACTAAGCAGATAATCTGCAGTTAATTGTGGGTTTCCAACTCCGTTGTGTAAGGCTGGAACACATGGTATAACAATAAACAAACATGTACTAAGAAAAAAACAGCCAGCGTATAATCAAAAATTCATATGGCAAGGAGTGTATCTATATTCCGTTCCTCAGTTAATATGAGTATAGTCACCGGCAACAAGAACTTGTACCGATAAAACAAAAAAAAGCCGCTAATATAGCGACTTTAATGGGAACATGTCTTATCCCTCGAAATCGTCTAATAAACTCAGTACACAGCCCATTATTAAACAAAAAAAACCCCCTTTAATTTTCAAATAATGAAACTAACGGGGGTATAAAAATTTAATCTTTACAAAAAGTATTCTTTATTTGTTTATTCCATCAAATCTGTTACTGCCCCTTTAGAAGCGGAGGAAACTAATTTAGCATATTTGGCAAGTACACCGGATTTCACTTTCAGTGGCGGTTGTACCCAAGCTTGCGCTCGAGCGGCCAACTCTTCTTCTGGCACTTCAACCTTAATTTCCTGAATGTCGCTATCAATGGTGATAATATCTCCATTTTGGAGCAAAGAGATCGGTCCACCTACTTGTGCCTCAGGGGATACATGGCCGACTACAAATCCATGCGAGCCACCCGAGAACCTACCATCTGTTATGAGAGCAACTTTCCCACCGAGACCTTTCCCTACAATGAGTGCTGTAACGGAAAGCATCTCAGGCATACCTGGTCCACCCTTCGGTCCACAATAGCGTATGACCAATACGTCCCCTTCTTGAATTTCATCATTCATGATCGCTTCTGTCGCTTCATCTTCGCTATCGTACACCTTTGTCGGTCCGGAAAACTGTTGTATCTTCATGCCTGACATTTTGGCAACAGCGCCTTCAGGAGCTAGGTTTCCTCGAAGCACAACCAGTGGTCCATTTGGTTTAAGCGGATTATTGAGTGGACGTATAATCTCTTGATCATTCTGAAGTGGAGCAGCTTCCGCTAAATTCTCCGCCAACGTTTTACCAGTTACGGTGAGGCAATCCCCATGAAGTAATCCCTCAGCGAGCAATAGCTTCATTACCCCGGAAACACCACCAATATCATTCAAATCCTGCATGACATACTGACCACTTGGCTTCAGATCTGCCAAATGAGGAACACGCAAGCGAATTCGTTCAAAATCATCCAAGGTTAAATCCACTTCTACGGAGTGCGCAATAGCTAGCAGATGGAGAAATGCGTTGGTTGATCCCCCTAGAGCCATAACAACGGTGATCGCATTCTCAAATGCTTTCTTCGTCATAATGTCTCTTGGGTAGATTTCCTGTTCAAGAAGTGAGATGACCTGCTTACCGGCTGCTTCGCATTCCAATGCTTTATCCGCTGAGATAGCTGATGTCGAAGAAGAACCAGGCAAACACATACCCATTGCTTCTGCAGCTGCGGCCATCGTATTAGCGGTATACATCCCCCCACAAGCCCCTGGACCTGGACAAACACTGCATTCGACCTTATGCAATTGTTCATCTGTTATTTTTCCATCTTGATATTGCCCAACGGCTTCAAAAGCTGAAACGATATCCACTTTTTTACCGTCGAGATTACCAGGTTGAATGGTTCCTCCATATACATAAACGGAAGGAATATTCATCCGTCCAATAGCCATCAAACATGCAGGCGTATTCTTGTCACACCCACCGATTGCAACAACGCCGTCAAAACGCTCGGCTCCGGTCACAATTTCAATCGAATCAGCTATAGCTTCCCGACTTGGTAGCGAGAACAACATCCCGCCATGCCCCATCGAGATCCCATCAGAAACGGTAATCGTATTAAAAATTAGTGGAGCACCGCCGTTATTACGTGCGCCCTGCTTAGCTTGCACCGCTAAATCATTGATGTGCATATTACACGGTGTTACTTCACTCCACGTACTTGCTATTCCGATCATTGGCTTTTTAAAATCCTCATCTTGAAATCCAACTGCACGCAGCATCGCTCTGTTCGGTACCCGGTTAGCACCTTCACTGATTACCTTGCTTCGAATGCGAAGATCTTTTTTATTTTCCATGTTTCTTCCCTCATTTCAAAGTATTTCGTTCAGTTCCTGCATCGGTCGAATAAAATTTTGTTTCATTAAATTATGGGCATCGTTGCTATTTTTGCCTTCAAAAGCTTTAATAATCTGATCATGTTCTTCAACTGAAGCTAGTGTAGCCGTAATAGGTTGTTTTAAAAATACGTATTTAAATCGCCTAATGTGAATCTGAAGAGATGTATTAAATGTAGCTACATAAGGATTATCTGAGAGCTCCACAATATGATTATGAAATTGCTCATCCACCTCCATAGCCTGATAAACTTGTCCATTTTTAATAGAACTTGCGAATTCCAAATTTATGGATCTTAGTTTCTCGATCTGTTCTGGAACAATAATTTTGGCAGTGATTTCAGCAGCTAAGGCCTGAAGAGCAGCCATTGTTGAATACATCTTAAAAATATCGTTTTTCTCAATATTCGTTACTTTTGTTTCTTTTCCTGGATGCATGGACACGAGGCCTTGAACTTCGAGTAACTGAAATGCCTCCCGAATCGGTGTCCGGCTGACTCCAAGCGATTCAGCCATTTCCGCATCAATAAGCTTTTCACCTGGTTGCAGTGTTCCATCAATGATCCATCGCTGAATCTGAGAAAACGCTCTTTCTTTTGCGGACATACGGACTGGTAAGGAAAAATCTTTAGGAATTGGCATTGTTTTCATCCTCATTACAATTATTCTTATATGCAATATATCGCATACACAATCGAGAAGCAATTATTATTTCATTTTTTACTCACTCCATTAAGGACAAAAAAACATTGCATTGCCGTACCCCATCTATTTTATCCCAATAAAAACCCGTTAATCTCATCAAATCACAGATTAACGGGTTTAAGAAAACTTAGGTTTTTTGATATAAGCGTTTATTTATAAGTTGATTTCCAATTATTTCGAAGACCACAGTTCCATACGCTGAGCATATTTCTCATTAATGATATCTTCCACTTTTTCATCGCCAGCCTTCTTCATATCCTCCAGCATCTTGTCAAATACAGAGTTAGCTTCAGCTTCACTTGGGGCAATAATGGCTCTCGTAATGCTCTGATCCATAATATCCTTCACTTTCTGGGCCGTCAGCGCTTGAGGTGTTCCCCCATCCGGATTCAGGTTGTCATACTGTGCTGTATCCCATACGGAATCGCCCAGACTCTTAATGGCCAGTTCATCCACTTCACTGCGCTGGAATTTAACCGCCATGTCATACGGCTGTCCGTTCGGGTCCAGACCATTTTTGATAAACCATAACCATTTGCGAACGCCGCTTTTCTTCACCGTATCATCCCAATTATCCTTGAAGCTTTGCAGGAATTCAGGTTTCGGTTGTCGCTTGCCATCCACCATGGTGTACTGTTCGCCTTCCTTGCCCCACAGCAGCAAATGCTGTCCTTCATCACTCGCCAGATAATTAAACAGCTTTATCGTTTCTTCCGGGTGTTTGTTGTTTTTGGTAATTGCGATCGCATCCCATCCAAGCGAACTTCTTGGACCAAACGTCGTTTGAGCCGGATCTACACCTGGAGCAACAACTTTGTAAGCAAAGAGTTGATTCTTTTCCCCGCCGTCCTTCTTCAGGGCCGCATTCCCGTTCCCCGGGTCCCAATATGCACCTGGGGTAGCGAATACCGCTCCAGTCGTCAGCTTTTGAATCCAGGTCTGTGTTTTGCTGATCGCAAATTCCTTTTCGATCAGACCTTCTCTATATAAGCGATTCATATATAACAGCATTTCGCGATATTTGGGGTCCTTGACATCATATTGCAGACGTCCGTTGTTGTCATAATACGTTTTTAAGCCCCACATGCCTTTGAATGTTCCCAGATTTGCGCCCATGTTCTCCCCGTTCATCGTCATCGGAATGGACTCTTTGCCATCAATCGTATTGTATTTCTCTTTAAAATTTTTCAGGAGTGATTCGAATTCATCTGTTGTGAGTGGCTGTGAACCATCTGCTTTATCCGGAAGGAACTCTTCCAACAGACTCTGTCTCATCAGCATACCGAAGACCGGATCACTGTCGAGTCCATACCAGTTTGCCAGATAGTAGTTCTTGCCGTCAGTATTACGTGTTTTGGTCAAGGTGTCTCCGTACATTTCTTTCAGATCAGAACCATATTTCTCAATTAACTCATCCAGTGGAATGAATGCCCCGCTTGAAATGTATTTGTCTAAGGAAGCATCTCCCCGGCTCATGACTACCACATCCGGATAGTCCCCACTGGCGAGCATCAGGCTCAGTTTTTCTGTTGGGTTACCTGTTGGCTGTTGGATGGAGATCTCTATGCCCGTCTTTTTGGTAATTTCCTGGGCAACTGCATCGGTAAATGGTTCTCCTTTGGTATTGCCATCAAACCAGGTCAGCGTAATCGGGCCTTGTTCCCCATCTTTACCTGCTGTTTTGTTCTCCCCATCGTTAGAGGAGCAGCCCGCTAACAAACCAACGACTAATGCAGCAGTCATACCCATCGTAATCCATTTTTTTGTCTTTATCATTGACACCCTGATTCCTCCCAATGAATAAATTCCTAAAGTGCATGATCGAGCAATTACAAAACAATCTTGGCCCACCCCCTTTCAGGAGAGGTCGCAGGACGAGTCCGTCCCACAACCGGATCATGGAATCGCTTAACTCTTTACCGCTCCCAAAGTCATACCTTTAACAAAGTACTTTTGCAGGAACGGATACACCATCACGATCGGTAATGTGGCTACCATCGTAGCAGCCATTCGAATGGTATCGCTGGAAACGGCATTTCGTTTGGCCGAGTTGGCCAGCATTTGCGTTTGCGAAATCATGCCACCGGTCTGAAACTGATTTAATATTTTCACGAGCACGGCTTGCAGAGTCTTCAGATCCGAACTATAGGTGAACGCATAGGAATCAAACCACGCATTCCAATGCCCGATCGCTTGAAAAAGTCCCACTGTTGCAAGTACAGGTGTTGTCAGCGGCATCACAATTCGGAAGAAAATGGTCAGATCGTTAGCCCCGTCTACCCTCGCCGATTCTTCAATCTCATGGGGTAGCTGTTCCATGAAGGTACGGACAATGATCATATAGAAGACATTCATCAAACTTGGCAAGATGAACACCGAAAAGGTATCAATCATATTCAGCGCCTTAAGCACCATGTAGAACGGAATCAGTCCGCCACTGAAATACATGGTAAAGATAAAGTACAGGTTCCATCCTTTGCGACCAATTAGATTCCGCCGACTTAGCGGATACGCAAGCATCGTAATGACGAGAACCGATAGCGGTGCGCCAATCAGCGTTCGTTTGACGGTTACCCACAGCCCGTTTAAAATCTCGCTATCTTTCAAAATCTGCTGATAGCTGTCCAAGGTCAGATCTCTGGGCCACAGATAAACGCCGCCTCGCACCGTATCCTCCGCGCTGTTCAATGAAAGAACGAGTATATTCCAAAACGGAAGAAATGTAACCAGTAATACGAGAATAAGAATGAAATATACAATAATTTTGAAAATACGATCCCCGAATCGGTTCAGAATCATTACAAGCGCTCCCCTCTGTCTTTTGTAGTTAGAACAACGCCTGGTCGTTCACTTTTCTGGAAATCCGGTTCACGATAAGGACAAGAATGAAGGCAACAACGGATTTGAACATTCCCACAGCAGCACCATAAGAGAACATGCTGTTTTGTAGTCCGTATTTGTAAGCATAAATATCAATAACTTCGGAGTATTCAAGCACGGTATTATTTTGCAGCAGGTATTGCTGTTCAAATCCTGCATTCAAAATGCCTCCGACCGCGAGAATAGCCAATATGACAATTGTAGGGCGCATGGATGGCAGCGTTATATGCCACATTTGCTTGAATCGGCTGGCTCCGTCCACCCTGGCCGCTTCGTAGAGCTCCGGATTAATGGAAGCGATTGCGGCCAGATACATAATGGCACTGAACCCCATCTCTTTCCACATGTTCGACAATGCGATAATCCACCAGAACAGAGGCCCGTTTTGCAAAAATGCAACTGGTTCTTTGACAATGCCCAGCAGAACCAGAATATTGTTAAGCATTCCATCCGAAGCCAGCAGCGTAATCACAATGTTGGCTGCAATAACCCATGAGATAAAATGCGGCAGATAAGAAACCGTCTGTACAAAACGTTTGAAAAATCCCTGTCTCGCTTCATTCAGTACAAGCGCAAGGATGATTGGCGCAGGAAATCCGAAGAACAGTGTCAGCAAGCTTGTCGCAAGCGTATTACGCATAACCCGATAGAAATCCCCTGTAGTAAAGAAATACTCAAACCACTGGAAACCTACAAATTCGGCATGGAAGAACTGATGTAAGAACGATCCCCCACCCGGCTGATAGTTTGTAAACGCCATATATAGTCCAAACATCGGACCATAGGAAAATAGCAATGTCGCAATGAAGGCAGGAAGCATAAGCACGAATAACCATTTTTGCTCTTTTAGTCTGCTTATCAGATTATTGCTCCTGACTGTTTTGATAGCGCTTACCTTATGCATTAAGTACCCTCCCTTTTTCTATACAGCAGCATGGCCGGCCATATCTTGATTCAACTTCTCTCCTATTCATCATAAATTTGACACGGATTACTCGCCATAGTTGAATTCTCCGAAAGATACCCCTTTTTAAAGATGTTTTTGTGCAAAGAGAGGATTGGATTTCCATATTCACTCTGCTATGATGAACTTTGCAACGAATATTCAGTCAAGAGAGGGCTTCCGGATGCGCCAATTTTATAGAAAATTTATGTACATGCCTTTTGTAAACCTGAGTTTTCGTTCCAAACTGTTTATGGTATTTGTTCTGGTCACGATCATTCCGATGATGCTGTTGGTTTATTTTTCCTATGAGCTCACCAAAACGAAGCTTACTGAGCAGATCTACATCAACATGACAAACTCAACGGCTCAGATTACTAAAAATCTGGAGAACAAACTGGATAGCTACGAACACATTTCCGCCTCCATTTATTTGGATAACCGCCTTGCCAATTACCTCACAAACGAGTATCAGGATGATCCATCTTATCTGGATGTCTATAATTATATTGGCAATCGAATCGACACCGTGATGGCTGCCTACCCTGATTTTGATAGCGCATTCATTTATTCGGATAATCCGTCGCTGCCCAAAGACAATTATTATATCCGGCCGATCACACCGGAAGTTCAGGACACGGAACTGTTTCACAAGCTGCAGCAATCCTATGGGAACATTATTCATCTCTCCACGCCGCAGACAGAGAACGGACCTGCCATGTTTACACTCGCCCGGCTGCTGAACAACAATAGTAATCAGTACCCCTACGGGATGCTGGTCTTTCAAATTTCCGAGTCGGTCATCTATTCTCTCATGGAAAAAGAAGCAGGTGGCAAAGATATTTTTATTATCAATGACAAGGGTATGATTCTGTCTTCAGCGGACAAACAGTTAATCAATACAAGTCTGCCCGAATTGCTTCATCAGAATTTGGACGAGACGCCTTCAGGCAGATTTGATACAACATATCAAGGCGTGAAGGCTCTAGCCGTCTATAACACGCTCAAAAATGGCTGGAGAACGGTGTCCATTTTCCCGTATGACAGTATTATCAAGGATGCTAAATCCCTCTCTCAGCTCATTATCAAAATTTCTCTGGGCTTCATCGGCGTGGCGCTGCTGCTCATCTATATTACTGCTTCGCTGTTTAGCAATCGCATCAGGACGTTAATTCGGATGATTCGGCGGATTGAGCGAGGGGATTTCAACCCTACTCATGAGGAGCAAATGGGCAGTGATGAGATCGGACAGCTTCACTTTGCATTCGAACAGATGACAACTCGGTTGAAAAGTCTGGTTACAGAAGTCTACCAGAAAGAGCTGCAGAGCAAGGAAGCCGAACTGGACCTGCTTCAAGCTCAGATCAATCCTCATTTTCTGTATAATACACTCGGTTCGATCTCTTCTCTGGCCGTGAAGCATCAGGATCCACAGATTCAGGATATGGTTCTTCATCTGGCCAAGTTTTATCGGATATCCCTGAACAAAGGAAAGAGCATCCTGACCATCAATGAGGAGCTGAAACTGACCAAGAGTTATAATGCCATTCAACTTATACGGTTTAAGGGCAAGCTGAACATCATCTACACGATAGATCAATCGATTCTGCCTTACTCGACCGTGAAGCTTGCGCTGCAGCCTTTTGTGGAGAATGCAGTGATTCACGCTCTTTGGAATCAGGATCGGCCTCTAACTATCCATATCAAGGGTGTCATCGAGAACAATAGTATCATCTTATCGGTTATTGACGATGGCATGGGTATGCGGCGAGAGAAGCTTGAGGCTTTGTTTGAAGAGAAAGAAGGACGGGGTTATGGCATTTCAAATGTGGATCGGCGGATTAAGCTGAAATTTGGTGAATACTACGGTGTTAAAGTGTATAGCAAACCTGGTATGGGAACTACCGTACAGATCCGTTTGCCACAAAAAGAGATCCAATAAAAAAGGAGTGCGCTGCAGCCGTTATCGGCCTGCAAAGCACTCCTTTTAAACCGTTCTACAACATCCTATTATACCTGCTCACGAATACGATACACCAGGCTGTCGAAATCGCCGCGCAGAGGCAACTCCACCCCGATGTTCATCAGCGCACGGCCACTGACCGTTAACCCCAGTTCTTCAATGAGATAGGTCTTGTCAGCCTGAAGGCCTGCCAAACGGAGTCTAGGCAACGGTTCACCCAGCTTCTGCGAGTGAAGAAAAGCGAACAGCACATGGTCACTTGCGGCGGCATCACTGTACTGGACAGCAGTAACTCCCTTATGGCGAAGCGAAGTCAGGCGGAATTGTCTGCCGAATTGCACCAGGTGGCGAATGGATTTGTACTGACCGATGAAATCCCCGGACTGTTCAATCCATTCATCACTCCACTCGTTCAGATTGGAGCCGATACCAAGCGTACCCATCATTGCACTGTGGAAACGATACTTCAGCGAGACGTTTCGACCGTTCATTCCTGTAGGTGACTCGGTTACCCAACAGGTCATCATACGTGGTGCGTACGTATACGAGAAGCCTTCCTGAATGCTCAGGCGGTCGAACGCATCCGTGTTATCACTCGGCCAGGACTGATCGGCATAACGGAAGATGCCCAGATCAATCCTTGAGCCGCCTCCTGCGCATGTCTCAAACTCTACATCCGGGAACTTGGCTCGGAGCCGTGCCCAGATATCATAGAGACTCTGGACATGCCTTACCCATACTTCTTTCTGGCGGTTATTGGGGTGACCCTTCATGCCCGGCTCCGTGATCGTCCGGTTCATGTCCCATTTAATGAACTTAATCTCATGATTACCAAGCAGTTCGGTCATAAAATCGATAATGTATTGCTTGACCTCCGGCTTGGAAATGTTCAGCAGCAGCTGATTGCGAAGCTCCGTCCGTCCCCGGGTCTCAAAATGATATACCCAGTCCGGATGTGCTCTATAGAGATCACTATCCGGGTTAACCGACTCCGGCTCCACCCATATGCCGAATTCCATCCCAAGTCCGTGAACCCGGTCAATCAGCTCAACAAGTCCGTTCGGGAACTTCTCTTTGTTCACGTTCCAGTCGCCCAACCCCGCACGGTCGGAATGCCGCTGCCCAAACCAGCCGTCATCCACAACGAATAGTTCCACACCCATTTTGGCTGCCCTTTCGGCAAGTGCCATTTGGTCCTGGGCGTTAACATCGAAATAAGTAGCTTCCCAGGAGTTGTACAGCACTTTTCCGATTTCACTGCGCGGCAGTATGTAATTGTATTGGTACTGATGCAAGCGATGGCTCATGCCGCCAAAGCCCTCAGAGCTGAATCCGCCGACAAAGACAGGCGTCTCAAACGTTTCTCCCACACCCAGCAACCATTCATTGTCAAAATCATGGATGCCACCTGTCACCCTCACATGTGTGAATGGCGTCTTCTCTGCAACAATCTTCCAGTTACCGCTCCAGGCAAGAGCACCAAACCATACCCCACCGCCGCTTTCTGTGGAAAGACCATCATCAATCGCAAACCATGGGTTGGCATGACCGTCCGTGAAACCTCTCCGCGATTCAAGTACCTTTTTTCCCTCTGTCAAAATGGTATTGCGCAGTTGGAATTCACCCGACCATTTCCCCGTAACATGCGTCAGGCGGTAATCCTGGAGATATGGCAAGGTCCAGGCTGCGGATTGCATGCTTTCCAGCACAATATACTCCTGCCCCGTATTTATGATATTGGCATAACGCTCCACCAGGTCGAATTCCGGGATGACCCGATAGACCAGCTGCGTTTCAAGTGCATACACCTGATCCTTCAACGTAATAATCAGCGTCTGTCTGGCATCCTGTTCAATGATCTCGTGACGGTCATACCTAACCTGAAGATCGCGGACACCATCAGGCATGCGCAGTTTCAGAGATGGCTCTGTATAAGATGCGCCTCCCCAGAAGCTGTACTCCTCCACCTCTCCTTCCACTTCCGCGTCAAAAGAGCTGTGGGATTGTAGATGGAGCAAAGGGACACTGTCCTCGATACTCACTGGATCTCCCCAATACAGATGCTGGAGGTGTTCTCTCTCATTAATTCCGAAAATATAGGATGAATGTTGTGTCTGTATTGCAAATATACGCAATTGTTCATGATATTGAATCGTCATGTTTACCCCTTTCAGGTTCCGTGTTTTGGTACCTATATGCTGTGTGTTGTGAACATACATATTATTGTAGGAAGCAGCAGGCGGATTAGCCATATCGCAATCTTACAATCCATAGGGGAAATCATCTGTCATCTCAAAATTATGAAAATAAGGCTGCGATATAATTCGCAGCCTTAAAGCTTACTTCAAAATCAGGTTATAAATGACCTGAGCCGCTTCTGCCCGGGAAGCAATCCCTTTAGGCACAAACTGTCCCTGTCTTTGGCCTTGAACCAGTCCCAATCGGGCTGCATCCTTCACCGAAGCCGTTGCCCATGAAGAAACCTGAGCCATATCTGTAAACAAGATGTCTGTAGAACCAACAGGCGGTACTTTCCCAACATTCCGCTCATAAGCTTTCATCAGCATCACCGTAATTTCTTCACGAGTAATCTGTGCGTCCGGTTGGAAACGGGCTGCGCTTCGGCCGTTTACAATACCAGCTTGGATCGCAATCGAGATGGGTTCCGCGTACCAGGCATCTGTCGCTACATCTGTAAAGTGTACTTCCCCTGCTACAGTCAGTCCCAGGGAATGAACGAGCATAGTGGTGAATTCAGCGCGGGTGACAGCGCGTCCTGGCTCAAATTGATCTACATGTGTGCCTTCAACATAGCCCTTTGCTGCCAACTCCTTGATTACAGTGCTGGCCCAATGATTGGCCGGAACATCGGTAAACGTCCGATCCAGTTCCAGAACGGCATACTTGCTGAAGTGGCTCACTTTAGTCGTTAATACGCCATTCACGTTATCTGATTTGAGAAATTCCAATGTCCCATTTTCGTTAATATAATATATTCCTCCCTGCTTAACGTTGAAGCCTTCAGCCGCTGCCAGGCTCAGCGTAACCGGGTGATTGAACGAAGAAAGTATTTCGGTTGTACCTGATTTGGTTGTTGCCGAAAGGCTGAATTCATAGATTTCTCCCTTAAGGGAAACCGTTGACCAGGAGGATGATTTCACTGCAGCAATGACCTCCTGGGCCTTGCTGCCAAGGGCAAGCATTTTCAAGGAAATCGTACTATCTTCCCGTTGCCCAGCTGGTAGCTTGCTCAACAGCTGTTGGAACAAACTTGCAGGTATTTGTAGGGTTAGCTTTACTGATTTTACTTCCAGTGTATGGTTGCCGAGTTGGCGTAAGACAGCCGATGACAGTTGCAGCTCCTGAGTACCAGCCTCGATGTCTATAACGACTTTCCCTGCCCCACTGTCCACCTTCAGCATATCGGCTGTGATGACCCGTGTTGCTGTATCGTTCTGCGGAGTCGCGCTGTTGCCCGAGTTCCCACTCCCGCTAGTATTACTGTTATTACCATTGTTGCCAGGATTACCTGGATTGCTTGGATTACTTGGGTTGCCTGGATTTTCTGGATTGACTGGTTTTTCGGTCACTTTAACCAATTTCGATTCAGCCGGTCCCAGCGAGATGGACCATGCACCCGTGGCTGACGAAGATTCACCTGTCCACAAGTCTTTTAACGTGTAGGTTTTGGATTCATTCAATCCGGCACGACCCGGATTAATCGTTTTGTTCGCTGAACTATTGGCGCTGTAATTAAATACGGCGAGGTAATAATCATTGCCGTCTTTCAGAACAAACGTATCTGCGGCATTTGCATTCGTATTTCCTTCAAGCGGCTTGAATACTTTGCCTTTCAGCGCCACCTGAAGAACATCCGTGTTATTGTACAATGCTGTCATGTATTCCTGTGCCTTGGGATCGTTCACATCATCGGAATCCATCATCACCGTGCCGGCAATTACACCGGAATTCACCCGGCTGCGGGCTTCCTCCAAGCTTGAAGCACGGCTTAATGCCAAATGATCTGGGTCTGTATAAGAATAGATCGTTCCATTTTGCCAGAAACCATATGTCAATGAATTGAGCATGTACTCCGTCTCATTGATTTTGCCATAGGTGTCACAAGAGATCCGTCTGCTATGCGCATATTGACTTGGAAAGATCGGTGCAATGGACGCACTAATAAACATTTTCCCATCCAATCGCTCTTCGACATAACGCATCCCTTCATTGTAAGCCTGGATTCCTGTCGTCACGGTTGTATCATAATGCTGACCTTCCAGTGAGCCGTGGGTTAGGAAATCCAGTTTGATGAATGTGAATCCAAGTGATTTAAACTTATCCAGAAAATAATTCATGCGCATTTGACTCCCCGGATGTGTCACATCCAGTGCATATGCTCCATCCAGTGTCGGCAGAGGTTTACCCTCAGCATCCTTGAGCACAATATCACCATACGTATATTGCCCGTTGGTGCCATCTACTTTTTGGCTCATATCGTTGCCCCAATACACAAATGGTCCCCAATAGATGCCTGCATGCTGACCATTATCCTTAATGACAGATACGGCTTGGGCAAGCTCAGCATCACTTAGATTGTCCCAGTAGGAATCCATATTAATGAATACATTGCCGTTATTGTTGAACTTCTTAAGATTGTTCTTGAAATAATTGGACACATCTACTACGTTTTGATACGAAAGCCCGCTATCATAAGCTCCCCAGCTATTCCAACCTACTGGAACACCTTGTGGCAGCTCCGGATTCAACGCCAGCGGAGGTGTAATAATCGCATTGGCTTTACCGTATTCTTCAAGTCCTGTACGGTAGTCACTGAAACCACCTACCATAATCAGTGGTGAGGACAGTTCAGTACCAGTCAGGCTGCCATGTGGCTGAGTATCGCGAGTAACGTCACTCGCTGCACCACCATACACAGCAAATTCATTCAGACGATTAGCTGAGCCTTTCCAGTCAATACCGGTCTTCCAGGTGTCATGGGTTACTGAACCGATCACCAGACCGTTACGTGTCGAGTTATTGAATACCGTTGTCATCTCATAGCTGGTATCCGCCCGGTTCATCGTTTGAGATTTGTAGCGAATCCAAGCGTCATTGTCAAATGGCACTGTCAGTACACGATTATCCGAGCTGACGCCGATATCCACACCGCCCGTATTTTTAACCGTAATTGGTGACATGTAATTACTCTGGATCTCTGTATTACTGATGGCGTCCAGACGGTTGAGGAAATACGATTTATCTTCATAAAACCGATAGACCTGCTTCATGGTTGGTTTGCCAGTTGACGTATGAACAAAGCTCAACTCAATGCCTTTGCCGAATCCATCCTGAATCTCCAGCGGTGCTCCACCGCTCGCATGACTCTCATAACCTTTGGTTTCCACAAGACTCTCACCAAGTTTAATGCTGCTGAAAATCCCCCGTATCTTCTGTCCTTCTGCCCAGCTATAGCCGACGAATCCAGTCTGGGTATTATAAGACACTTCGTATTGTCCGTTCGATACCAAAAGACCATGAGTGTAATCAGTCACCGTAATATCCCCGTATCGTTGCGAGTCACCCGGTGTTCCCAGATCGTCATCTCCTTCACCTGGATTTTCGGGTTCTGTCTCTATCGCAGGCTCTACGATAATCCGGTCCAGATCGGGAGAATAGCCATTGTTGTCTGAAAAGGTAATCGTATTCTCGCCTTCAGTTAATGGGAGTGTAAGATCATACGTACCTACCGTATCCCAATCCGGTGTTTTGGGCAGGTCGTGAAACTGCTCTTCCCCGTTATTTGCGCGGACATAGAAACTGCGCGGATCACCGGAAAAATAGGCAACCGTAACACGGTAATTACCTGTCATCGGGGCTATAATCTTATTGAATGTTAAGGAGCTCCCGCCATTCAGATATCCGACCTTTTTGCCACCTGATGCTGAGGGGCTGTCCGTTACACGCGCTTCACCAGTCAGCGTATTGTCCGAATCTTCGGCTTCATAACTAATTGTATACGGAATCACTTCAATTCGGTCCAAATCAGGGGAGTACCAGTCATGATCCGAGAACGTGATGGTATTGACACCCTTATGAAGAGATACCTCCACATCATACGTGCCAATCGTGTCCCAGCTTGCCGTTTTGGGCAGATCAATCATCTCGTCCGTGTCATTGTTCACCTGCATATATACAGGTCGCTGATCACCAGAAATATAAGATATTCGGATCAAATATGTACCATCTGCTGGTACGTTGATATTCGTAAATTGCAGTGAACTGTTTTTGTTCAGATCGGTTACTTTCTTCCCACCCGAACTAATGCTGCTGTCCACCACCTTGGCATTGCCTTTCAAAATATTGTCGGCCGCTTCTGCCTCAATAATTGCACCATGCAAATCTTTCTTCCAGTCGTCTCCGCCTCCTTCCTCTGGAGGACTACTGTCCAAACCGCGGATCACGATCTTGTCGATGTCGGGAGAATACCAGTTGTTGTCATCAATCAGGATTGTGTTGGTTCCAGCGTTCAACGGAAGGGTCACATCATAGGTTCCCACCGTATCCCAGTCGACTGTCTTGGACGGTTCTTCAAATTGTTTCTCCCCGCCGTTCGCACTAATATTGAATGGCCGCGAATCACCTGAAATGTAGTAAACGGAAATTTTATAATATCCTGTTTCACTTACAGTGACATTGTTAAATTGCAAGGAACTGCCTTGGTACATGCCTCCGACCTTTTTGCCGCCTGAAGCTGCCGGGCTATCAGAGATTTGCGCGTTGCCAAGCAAAATATTCCCCGCGGCCTCGGCTTCATAGGTATTCATATCATCGGCGTGAGCTGTTCGGGCGAACTGGCCTCCGCCAACTACCAAGCAAAAAATGATAAAGAACACAAATCCTTTTTTCATCATCCGTCCCAACATAACATGCCTCCATTTTCTAATGATTGAGTTAGATCTCCCTATGCCTATTCCTGCAGTGGTTCACAGCCATTGCCTGTAATCGCTTTCATAAAGAGCTGTTAAATCCCCTCTCTCCTCCTTTCTTTCCTATATGGTTAATTGTAAAAAGGAGGAGGGGGATGTTCCATACCACAATGTTACTATTCATACAGGAAAGCCTCTTTCATTTGCCATATCACAGGTTAGTAAGAGGGAGCCTATTCAAATCATGTTCAAGGAAAACAGAGCATCAATATCATCATTACCAGACAGTCTCTATCGTCACATACTTTTCCTGTATTCGTTGGGTGTTACGCCCTGTGTCTTCAGGAATAGAGAAATAAAATAGGATGTACTCTCATAGCCCACGGTCTGCGCGATATCGTGAATCTTGAGCGAGCCGTCTGCCAGTAGTTCCCTGGCTTTATCCAATCTGATGCGTGTCAGATAATCGTGAATTGTCATCCCTGTTTTGTCCTTAAAAATGGATCTCAAATAGTTCGGTGACAAATAGACCTGATCAGACAGGCTGTTGATGGTAATCGGCTGATTGTAATTCTGGTCGATGAGGGTACGGACCTTGTGAATCAATTTTGCATTTTTGTCCATAAACCGCTCGCCCAGCATGCTCACCGCATCTTCCGCAGTACCGAGAATCAGATCCTCGATCTCATGCAGAGTCAGCGCATTATAGATGGAATGATACAGCTCAGCCCGCTTCGGAACAGGTTTGTGAAGCTGCTCCAGCAGTTCATTCACGAGATCTATCGACCAGTCGCAGATGATTTTTTTCTTGACTCTCAGTGTTGCCAATCCCTCAATATACCCGTGCAGCTTCTGTGCCGCCCATTCAAAATCCAGTCGGTTAATGGAATCGAACCATTCCTTTTGGTCAAAAGGGGGCATATGCTCTGTATAAAACTGATTCGAAACGGTCCCAGCATGAATAATTGTGCCTGTACCTTCATAGAAACGCTCATTCAAGATGGTTCGTGTCTCTTCGTACAGACAGTGAATATGGGATAACGCGGTCTCTTGTCCGCCTACAGCAGCCGTCACCGTAAAATCCAGGGCACTACGGATAGCCTCAGCCAAGTCCTCCCACGCATAATGTCCCGGCTGCTGGGCCGCTTCCATAAATACACCGGTCTCTCCTTCCTTGTAATCCACAAAGATCGCTTTCAGGTTCTTCGCCTTGAAGAAATGATCGAGAAAAGACACCAGACGACCTGTACATTCCTCCAGACTTTGCTGTTCTCCTTCGGCCTCCTTGGGATCGATACTAAACAAGGCCATTGCATATCGGGTGGTCTCAGGTTGCCGGGTTAGACGGCTGAAACTAAAAGCGAGATCCATAGCACGATCCTCATTTTTTTCGTAAGATAACTCCTTCAGGATATTGGCTTTGGCCGCCTCCATGGAACGGTTCTTAATTCCAACTTCGTCACAGCGCTGTTTAACTTTACTGACAACGCTTTCAATTTCGTTTAAATCCAGAGGTTTTAGCATATATCCCACGGCGCCTACGTTGATAGCCGATTTTACATATTGAAATTCATCGTGTCCGGTCAAAAACATCACCTGGATCGAGTCGTAGCTCTCATGTATCTTTCTCGCCAGATCAATACCGTTCATGATCGGCATCTGAACATCGGTAAGAACGATATCAGGCTGGGTGGCCTCAATTTTCTCCATGGCCTCCCTGCCGTTACTCGCCGTTCCCATGATATAGATACCCATCTCTTCCCAACGGATATAATCCCTCATCATCTCAAGTCCCAGTTCTTCATCGTCTACCAAAAAAATACTGTACATCAAAGTCCCCTCCCTTTGTATCTTTCTGTCTCTATTATATGTTTTTCCCTCCGTGGGACCATGGTCCATATAAATGAAAGTTATTTTCAAGTATAGATCGTTATTTTACCAACTGTAGCTCGCTATTGAAATAGTAACTTTCGCCTGCTTCGGCATGAAGGATCGTTCTATGTTTGCCCCAACAAATGGTGAACGTTCCTGCAGAGAAAGTATGAATGTTCGTAGAAATTAACTGTCCGTTCTCCCAAACGATATCAACCTCGGCATTCCCTTTTGCTCTCAGCCCGGTTATCGAGCCTGTGCTCCATGCCTGTGGCAGCGCTGGGAGAAGGTGAATCTCGCCCGCATAACTTTGCAGCAGCATCTCCGCTACGACAGCTGTACCGCCGAAATTTCCATCAACGACAAAAATATTACTCTCTGCTCCAGCAATTCCGGATTTGGAATAGGTGAACAGATTATCGAAGCACAGGCCGCCAATCAAATGTGAGAGGTGTTTATAAGCCGTCTCCCCATCATGCAATCTCGCAAAACCCAGTCCCAACAAAGCAGCTGTAAATTCAACATCCTCCAACTCTTCCTGGACCATGCGGTTCTCCAACGTTATCCGTACTGCCGCACTGAGTTCCGGTGTATGGTCAGGTGTAATCTGATTGTCTGGATATAGCGCATACATATGAGACAAATGCCGATGCTCCGGCTGCGCCTCCTCATAATCCTCAAGCCACTCTTGTAACTGCCCTTTCTTGCCGATCTGTAGAGGTGGAAGCTTGCCAATTGCTTCTTCCAGCTTGCGTCCGAGTTCTTTGTCTTTGTTCAAAAGTTCAACTGAATTAAGACAAAATTCAAAGAGCCTGCGCACCAGCATCTGGTCCATTGTTGTTCCCATAGACAGCTGCTGTACCCCCTCTCTCGAATTATCGGGATAAAAATGATTCTCCGGCGAATTGGAAGGACCCGTCACCAGCCAACCGTTCCGAGGATGCTCACACATGTAATCCAGATAGAAGGCCGCGGATTCTTTAAGTACAGGATAAGCCACATTCTCAAGGAAAACACGATCCTGACTGTACTCATAATGCTCAATCAGGTGTGCAGCCAGCCATAATCCGCCTGTAACGTTCAGCCCCCACGAGGTTTCCCATCCAGGCAGCGTAAAGCCCCATACATTGGAGAAGACATGAGCGACCCATCCGTCGCATCCATACACATGACGAGCCGTTTCCCTGCCCGCCTGTGCCAGATCCTCAACATACCGAAACAACGGAAGATGACTCTTCCCCAGGTTTGTAATCTCTGTAGGGAAATAATTCATCTGAGTATTCACATCAAGGTGATAGTCACAGCTCCAGCCCATTCGGCACGCTTCACCATCATTCCAGATTCCCTGGAGATGGAGTGGCAATGGAGAGTTCTCGCGAGACCCCGCGATGGTCAGATACCTACCATATTGGAAAAACAAGGCGAACAGCTGCGGATCTTCATCTCCACCACTCTGTTCCAACAAACGAATACGCTGATCTGTAGTGAGGCCGGATTTCCCCGTGACCCCGAGCTGAATATCTATCTTGTCAAATTGCTCACAGTAATCGCGGATATGATCCTCTCTCAGTGAGGTATAACCTTTATTTAAAGCTTTCACCAGCGTATAATTGCTCTCTGTTTTCCAATCCGAATCTGTACGACGATAATCCGTGCTTACACTAAAATAAATCCAAGCCTCATCCGCTCCGTTCACGGTCAATCGGTTTCCATCTTTCCTAGCGATTGTCCCCCCGGATACAATCAACTTCAACAGGCCCTTGGCCCATACGCCGCAAGTTCCATCACTATGTACATTTTCCGTTGCCTGTCCTTGGAATTCAAGCGTGTTGTCATCTAAGGCTGCAACCTTGAATGATTCCGTTCCCCCTTCCAAACCTAGCGTAAAGGATACGCCACCAGGAGCTTCGCTCCAAATTCGGGAGGCCAGTATATCATCGGCGTGAGAAGCGAAAACTTCACGTCGAATCGTGGTGTCGTCATCTTTCCAGAACGCCCCAGCCAGTGCATGAGTCAGATCCAGCTCACGTTGGAAGCTTCCAGCTTCATCAGAACCCGGATTCCTCTTCTCAAAATCAATAACAACTTCACATAATCCAAGATGGGTGCCGAAATTACGCTTCTTTGGCTGCAGATGCTGTTTGGCAAGACGATCCCCTTCATCATAATCACCCGAGAAAAAATAGCTGCGCATCTCTTCCAAAGCAGCCTTGCCTCCCGCCGGAGGATACTCCGGGTCAATCTGTCCTGACCAGTAGGTAACCTCGCTCATACTCCACACCTCACGATGCGAAGACGCCATAACCACTGCTCCTATTCTACCATTGCCCAGCGGCAGGCCTTGAGACCAATCCGTAGCAGGAGTTGAATACCATAAAGTAAAATCGTTCATATCATGTCCTCCAGTCCCCAAACAAATAAACGCGCGATCTGTGAGATACAAAAGCGCGCGTTTGACTTTGTTTTTATTTTAAAATCGATCATGGTTCCGCTTAATTATTTGACTCCGATCCGTTTTCCTTCACGGTCAATCTGAAGATTTTGGATTCCGCCGGTTCCAGCGAGACAATAAGCTCTCCAGACGTTTCCCCTTGTGATCCTTCCCACAGATCTTGCACATTGTATAGGGCATTGGCGTTTAGCCCGGCCCGTTTCAGCGAGATGGATTTCTCCGCAGCCTGTGCAGAATCAAAATTGAAGACGGCGAGATAGGAACTCTTTTCTTCCGGCGATTCCAGGACAAACACGTCAGAAGACAGCTTCCCAAAATCGCTTTCAACTGGACGGAAGGTTTTGCCCATACGAGCAACGTTCAAAATCTCCTTGTTACCTAGCCATTCTTTTGCTCGTTCGGCAGCTTCCTCTTTACGGAAGTCATCCCCGAGTAAAAGCACCGTACCGGCAATGACTGAAGCAGTCAGGCGGCTACGTCCTTCATGCCAGCCTGTAGCTTCCTGGTTGAAGCTCTTGTATAACACCGAATGATCCGGATCATTGTAGCGATAGAGCGTATTGCTCATCCACCAGCCGTGTGTCAACGAGTTCAACAGATATTCCGTATCCGCAAGTGTACCGAAGACATCACAGGAAATACGGCGGCTGTGGGCAAAAGCATATGGAAATAATGGAGCGATGGACAAGTTTATGAAAAATGGTCTTCCGATTACTTCTGGCGAGAGTTTATGCTGCAAATAAGACATGCCATAGTGATAAGCTGCTATCCCTGTTGTAATACCCGAATTGTGGTGCTGTCCTTCCAACGAGCCATGCGCCAAGAAATCCAGTTTGATATATTCGAAACCTTCGGAGATGAATTTGTTCGTGAACCAGTCGATTCTTTGCAGGTTGCCAGGATGTGTCGGGTCTATCGCCAGACCACCGTCTACATCTGGCAGAATTTCGCCCTCACTGTCACGCAGCAGAATATCTGCATAGGTGTATTTGCCGTTCGTTCCTTCGACCGCCTGACCGAACTGATCGGGCCCTCCCCAGAAGGCAAATGGAGTCCAGTACGTTCCGGCTCTATGCCCGTTTTGCTGCACCCGGTCCAGCGCATTCTTCATTTCTTCCGGCGTAAAGTTGTCCCAGAACGCATCAAAGTTGATGTATAACGTTTCCTCATTCTCGAATCCAAGCGGTTGTACTTCATTTTTCAGAAAATCGCTGGTCGCTGTATACAAATCATAGTCCAGATCACTCATGGCTGCGGACCAGCTGTTCCATCCAACTGGGACACCGCCCTCCCACGGTAACTGAGCCTCAATCCAGGTATTCGCCTGACCGTAAGCTTCAAGACCTTCACGGTAGTCTTCATAGAACCCGACGAATACCAGGGGGGATTCAACTCTCGTTCCCTTCACATAACCATGAGGCTGGGAATCGCGAGTCAGTTCACTTACGGCACCGCCGTACAGATCAAGTCCCTCGATATGTCCACTTTGTTCGCTTTGCATACGGATCCCTGTTTTCCAAACCTTATGCGTAAGGGAACCCATCACAATTCCCATGCGGCTGTCGGGCGCGAACAAGGCAGTCACCTCGTAACTCTCCACATCCAGTGGCGGCTTGACCACCGTATATCTGACCCATTTGTCGTTATCAAACGGTACGCGCAGAATGCTCGGTTCATCCTGGCCGGATTCTCCACCGATTGATATGGTTTTGGATTGGATCACAGCCATCCGGTTCGCCTTAAGCTCTTCATCCCCGACTATAGCGGTCTGCACCAGTACAACCGGTGAGGATTCATATATATAGAAATGCTGCTCCAGTTGCGGCAGCAACGAGGCTGTATGCAGAACAACCAAGCGGATGCCTTTTCCAAATCCTTCTCGAACAATATCTTCCTGTTCCTTCAGCTCATGGTTCTGATAATGATCCGTGCTGTATTCCCGGCCCTGCCAGCGAAAAGCACTTCGAATGCCCTTCACATGGGAAGAATGCTTGCCGATGCAGGACACTTCACCATTTTCAAGATTGATCTCCAGGCTCACGTGCCCATTTGTAACGCTTACAAGACTAACATTCTGTTGCTGCACTTGTACGGCTGTATCGCTAGTTAGCATCATATGCCTCCTTATTGTTGCATGCTGTGCCCTGAGCGGAGCTGGTTATGTCTCTCCTGCCCAAGTCTGCCCTCATTATAAAGACCGAATAGAGCATTTTCCATGCAACGATCTTCCGATCCATAACGCGATTTAATTCAATTTAATCTTCTAGGGATGGTTGAACCCGGACTGACCGCTGTTACGCCTTTCGCTGTCCGGAATTTATGCTCCGATGAACCAAATTATCAAGTATAAATTTAAACAACCGATTCCCAGGTAGAAATATCGGGAATCGGTCGTAAGCCAATTTTAGAGTATGAGATTTCAGGTTCTCCGGTTTGCCCAGCATCTGTTCCATCTGCTCTTCATTCGCTCTACGCGAAATCGCAAATTACTGTTCTTTATACACGCGTACATAATCCACTTGCATAGTCGCAGGGATATCGGAGGCGTTCGGAGTACGACCACCGTCAAAGTTTCCGCCGATTGCCAAGTTCATAATAAGGTAGAACGGCTCATCGAAAGGTGCATTCGGATTATTCGGTGCAGCTGCGGAATACCACTGCTCGTTAGTGACTTTATAGAAAAACTTGCCGTCTACATACCATTTAATGTTGTCCTCTTCCCAGACTACTGAGTATACATGATAATCATTGGCAAAAGTTTGCCCCGCCGGGAAGTGATAATCACCGCCCGAATACTGGTTCCCTGGCCATTGTCCACCAAAGTGTATGGTACCACTTACTGATCCAGGCAGACGGCCTCTCGCTTCCATAACATCAATTTCTCCTGATGCAGCCCAAGTGCCGTATACCGAATCTTTTGGAAGCATCCATAGTGCTGGCCATACACCATCACCTGTAGGAAGCTTGGCACGAAAATCTACTCTGCCGTACTTCAAGGACAGTTTATCCTTGGTGTTAATCTTTCCTGAAGAATACTGTGCATACCGATTCGGGTCTTGTGGGAAAGATTTGCTGTCGTTCATGGCTTTGATATTCAGCTTTCCGTCCTGTACATATACATTTTGAGTGCTGTTTGTGTAGTGCTGCAGTTCTGCATTTCCCCATCCCCAAGTAGCGGGATCGTTGTTGAGATAATATCCTGTTTCATAGTTCCATTTGCTTGTATCCAGCGTAGTTCCGTTAAATTCATCTTGCCAAATGAGGTTCATGCCCGCGATTGCCGGGTCGGTTGGCGTTCCGATTGAGATATCCTCTTGATCGGATACATCCGGACGCGGGGCATTTGGATTGCCGATGAAGGTATAGTTGACGAAGTTGTTGCCAATATTTCCACCCGTCTGTCCATTCAGCGGATATCCAATACGGATCTGCATATTTTCTTGGATTGGCTGGAACCAAAGACCATAGACATAATCGGCCCAGTAACCCCACTGGTTGGCATCGGACATATTGTTATACCCATTACCGGAGTATACAAATTTGCTCTGGCTGGAGTTACTCAAATCAACCCACTGCCCATTGATGTTAATTTGGTATACAAAATTGCCCAGTTCCTTGGCGATTGGCGCCCCTCCATCAATTTTGGGAAGCGGAACCCCAATGGAACCATTCGCATCTGCTGTGAAAGTTGTTCCTTCGTATGGCGTAATGACATATGAATTTCTTGTAGGTTCATTAAACGTAATGGTATAAACAAGATTAGCCGAAGAAGTCTTTGATTCCAATTTGACATTGATCGACTCCGTTACGTTAAACCAGTACCCACCGCCGCCATCCGTGAATTGACCAAAATTGTGATCGTAGATCCAGCCGCTGGCTGCGTTATTGTCAATATCAATCCAGGTGTTACTGTTTACAGGTTTGACATACACCTTCAAATCATCCGCAACAGCTTCATAAGTGACCGCAGGATTATTGTTGAACGTTGGATATGTAAAGCCTGAACCGCCTGTGAAACTTGCTGTGATTTGTGGACCTTGTGTCGGATTCATCGCTGTGATGGTTGTTTTGTTGATGTTTTGGAATACAAGTTGATACTCCAACTTAACACCATTCGCTTTGGAGTACAGTTGAATCTCGGTTGTTGCGGAGAGGGTGAACCAATAGCCATTGAAGCCGCCATCGCTCCAGTGCCCCCAGTTTTGGTTATAGATATAACCGCCTGCCTGGTCGATATCAACCCAGTTGTTGCCCACTTTTACATTAACGCCTACATCACTGTAAACATCATTCCATGTCGCGGAGCCTCCATTGAACTTAGGCATAACAAATCCGTAGCTGGCCTTGCCAACCCCTGATTTTGAAATAACAGGCCCGTCTGCTGGTGAGAAGTACTCCATTGAGGTTACGGTAGTTCCCGCTGCCTGAACCTTTGAAGCTGGCAGTATGCCAATACTAGCTAGCATCACAACCACAAGAAACATACCGAGTACCTTTTGCATAAACTTTTTTGCCGTAAAGTGAGATGGTTTCATAATTGCCCTCCTTTAATAGAATAATAGCTTCTCCCAATCCATGCGCATTAAGGAAATCGCTTACAAGTGGGAATATCTTTATTCTATCGAATAGGTTAATTTGCTGAAAAGGTACAATTGTTTTTGTGGTATCCCATTTTTTTGGCTTTTGATTCAATTGGCATATTTAACAAGGGAGATGGTCCGTTTGATTATGCTGTTTCATGGTATAGCGTTATAGGAATGAGCTTTGTGCTCTGCCTTCTGCCGCATCATCTGTCGGTACTCTGTGGGTTGGATCTGCATCACAAGTCGGAACGCGCGTGTAAAGCTTTTGTAGCTTTCATAGCCAACCATAGCAGCCACCTCCACAATTTTATGGTCGGTTTCGGCAAGAAGCCGCCGCGCTTTATCCAGACGCACATCTCGTAGGTATTCAGCAAAACCTTTACCAATATTCTTCTTAAACAGATTTGAAAAATAAGCATAATTAAGCGATATATGATTGGATACCATCGCGAGGTCCAGCGGTTTGTGGTAACTCTCGTGTATAAAACGAATGGCTTCATTTAGATCCTGCGAATGGCGATAGCTGCACTTATAGTCATAATATAACTGATTTAGCCGAAGCAGCTGCTGTTGCAGTGCTTGTATATACTCACGCATCCCTGGATAATCAAAGAGGTTACGCAATGATTCAAGGTCAAGCTTTTCTTCCCCCATATAAGGGCGGATAACCCGTTCGTATTCCTCCATCATCTGAATAGTGGCGGCGCAGAGCTGTTGAGTATAGCGAATGGGATAACGTTGCAGCACCTTTTTGTGAAATATTGCAGAAATACCCTTCGTTATTGTTCCACTGTTATCTGTTCCAACCGACTGGAACAGTTCATATAAGTCTTCATAGGGAAGTTGCCACTGCTGTTCCATATGCTCAATATGCGCTGGGAAGATACTGGACTGATCAGGAAACAGGTAACTGTGCCGATAGAGCTCAAGCACTTGGGTATAGCTGTCGGGAAGTTCTTTTAACCCCTGAATCGGGTTAGTCATGGCCGTTATGGTATCGATCTTTCCTTCCTTTAGCGCTGCAGTCAAAACACTTGGATCTATGGACGCATCCACCGCAAGAATCAGGTATGGGCGATGTTGCAGGCAAATACAACCTTGTTTGCCAAACACACGATAAGCAATGGCTTCCATGCTATGGGCGCTGCTGGCTCCGGGCTGGTTCATGCAAACTTCTTCCCGTAGCAGGGCTAGGCGATAATTACGCCATAACGCATCATTTTGTTCCTCAATCTGAAGAATCCATGCGTCATCACTTAACGCACCCTGCATAAACATTCTTAATTCTTTACGATTGGTCTCTTGGGCGAGACGGGATACACGCTGCATATTATGCGTAAGTGCCTGCCGTGTCTGGATCTCTTGCCATACATGCTCCAGGGAATTTTGCAGATCCTCTCGCTTCAAAGGTTTGAGCAAGTAACCCTTTGCCCCAAGCCCGATAGCTTTTTGGGCATATGTAAAATCACGATAACCGCTGATAATGAGGTATTCCACATCCATGTATTCCTCTTTGGATTGAGCCATGAGTGCCAACCCATCCATATCCGGCATCATAATATCGGTAATAACAATATGAATGCAATGCTGCCGCAATAGGCCCAGCGCCTCAATCCCGCTCGCGGCACAGTATATGTTGTTCAGCTCCAGAGGAAATTGATGCAGCATGGCCTGCAGGCCGTCACGAATGTGTTTTTGATCGTCCACAATCAGGATATTAATCATGCTCTACCACCCTCCAAGATTTACATCTTCCCAAGGCAAGCGTATCGTTACGCAGGTATATGCACCTTGCACACTATCAATCCAAAGACCGCAATTCTTGCCATAATGAAGCTGCAATCGCTTATTCACGTTTTCCAAACCAAGTCCGCTCCTGCTAGTAACCATCGGTGTATCCGATTCGCTCCGCAGTACTGCCTGAAGACGGTGTAACATCTCAGGTTCTAACCCCTTTCCGTCATCTCTTATGTTAATGAAAAGCAGATTGTCATTCTCCACAGAAAAGGTAATCTCTATAGTTACCCTGCCGCCTGAAGGTGCCCCGTGATGAACTACATTTTCAACGATGGGCTGCATACACATCTTGGGAATGGTGTAGCGAAGGATCTCCTGAGGAAGATCTGCCGTCATAACGATACTACCGCCTTCCATAAAGTTGATAAATTCAATATAACTTTGGATATTGGCAAGCTCCTCACGAAAAGAAACGGTATCGCTACGCCACTGCATGCTGTAACGTAGCTGGGAGCCCAACGACACCAATGAATTGGCTATAGCAGGCTGCCTCTGTACCTCTGCCACCATACGGATCGATTCCAGGGCGTTATATAAAAAATGAGAATTAATCTGCGAATGCAGGGAGTGCAACTGTGCGTTTTTGGCAATTAACTGTTTATCCACGACCTGTGTCATTAGACGTTTGACCTCATGTAACATTTTATTGTAATTCACCGCCACCTCATCGATTTCATCCCCTCTTTCGTTCTCATCAAGGCCTGTATCAATCATTGCATCCAGCTCGCCTTTCCGTACCTGACGCATGGATACCAGTACGCTGTCCAACCGCCGGAAAATACGCCGCGTCGTTTGGGATACGAGTAGCATAATCAGCAGCAATACACATAATGTAATCGTTACCACAAATGCATACCAACTACGCGGCCCCTTCATCAATGCCTGATGGGAAGCAATATCAACCACATAAGTGTTCAACGGAGCAATGTATCGATACAATGCATAGAAGCTCTGATCTCCCACCTTAACCTGAAGCGGGCTTTCCTGCGGCAATATATCCAGCTGGCGATGAATACTGCCAAGGATCTCCTCCATCCCCTGCCCGTATTTCTCAGAAAACTCATGCTGGGGATTGTAAACATACTCGGGAGGATCGCTTGCGTTCATCAACACCGAAAAGAAGTCTCCCTTGCTCTCCTGGAGCAGGTCGCTGAAAAACATGCTGTGCGGGACTCGCACTTCCATAATACTAGGGCGTTTTTGTTCCTGCCCTTGAAGACGAACCAGACGATAGTAGGATAAAGTGTGTTCACCATCCCTAAAAGAAAATAAACGGTAAGCCGCACCACCTTCGTCCCGAAGCTTTACCCAATAATCCTGCGGCCAAAATTTCTTATAATGATAGATTTCAGGCCAGATTTCATACAAGTTTGGGTTATCGACGTAAAAGCTAAGCTCACTGATCATCGCATTGCTTTGAATGATATTAAGCATTTGCTCAAACTGGTTTTGCTTAAACTTCACCAGACGTAATCCATCTACAAGCATATTGGAATGAATAAAATCCACAAATGACTTTTGAGTGAGGGCTGTATTGGAAGCGTTCTCAATCATGTCCATTCTTCTGCGCAATTGTTCATTCAACCATGAAACGTGGCTGTTGCCCGTTGCCATAGCATCCTTATATAGCTGGGTTTCTTGCATGCGGATATACACAAAGGATATCAAAATAACAGGTATGGCAATCATCAGGCTAAATGCCAGAAACAGCTTTTGGGATATACGGGCATTGCGATAAAGCTTCCTCAATCTCGTTAGCAGGTATTTCATTCTGATGTATTCACCACCTTTGTTATACCATATACCATATATCACCAGTTAGCTGATAGTTAACAATGTAGGGAATGGTTATCTGGCTATCTTGGCTTTCCGCAGTTCCAGTTCATTCTGGCGATATTCCATCACCTGGTTAAAGCCGTAGTTCACACGACGTATCAGAAAATTTTCGAAAATTTTGTCAAAGGCAGCTTCATCCTTCGCTGTAATCAGTTCTGGCAGCACTTCTTCCCAATTCTGAGAAATACGTGACCAGGCTAACGCGATATCGGAATCCCCTATAGGATCTAGTCCCTTATAGATGCTGCTATCGAGATCGGCCTGTTGGTTGGCGAACTCCTCCATTTGCTTAATGGATGGGGCATTCTCTGGTCTCCACTTGTTAACGAAAGCAGGGTTTCGCAGCATCCAGTAGGTATCCATAATGCCATATTCCTTTTCCAGCCTCTCCCTATCCGTGTCATGCAACTGAACCATTGCCGCCGTCAACTGCGGTTTGCCGTTCTTCATCGCCCAGGTTTCACCTTCTTTGCCCAAAAATAAATCCCTTTGGCCTTCTTCGCTGGCCAGATAGGTCAAAAATCGGATGGCCCGTTCAGGGTTTTCCGTGGATTTGCTAATCATCGTAACCATCCAGCCATCCATGCTGCCAGGAAACAGTTTCGCGGATTCTCCCCTGCTGCTCCGGGGTCCATCTACAGCAATATAGTATGAACTCTGATTCGTAAGGACTTCCAATTTTGAATTGAGGTCCGATATGTCTGTCCATTCCCGAATCATCATAAAATATTGGGCCTGGTTGGTTTTTTCCTGCACCTGTGCACTGGAGTCGACCAGAAAATCAACATTAATCAGGCCCTGCTCGTAAGCGGTACGAAATGTTTTCAGCCACTCAATATAATCGGGATCTGTCATTCGATCGTATACTTTACCGTTCTGTTCATGGGGGATCGCAAGCAGATTTTGCAAATATTCGGTCAACCCATAGGATGCATTCCCCTGTGCCCAAAACGGACTGATCAGCTGACCTTTATAAACAGAATATTGATTCTTCAGCAATTGTAATGCATTTAGAAAACCTTTCGGTGTGGTAAGGTCCGGTTTGCCCATCGACTCATACAGATCTTTACGTACGAGAAAGGTTTGGTTCGCTCCCGTCAAGCCGGTTGAACGCATCTGTTCGGGACTGTACGCATCATTGGGGATGACATAGGTATGGCCGTCTTCCTGCCGATACCATTGTAGAGCACCATCACCTGTTACCTTGTAAAAGTAAGGATCATACTGGTTGGCTAGCTCATCCAGGGCATAGATGAGATTACTCTCCCGTAGTTTGTTAACCGCACTCTCCCAGGAGCCGATGGTTATCAAATCTGGCAGACTACCGGTCGTCAACATCCGTGATAACATCTCGCTTGGTTCACCAGTGGATACTTCAAATTCGATATTGACTCCTGTTTTTTGAGTGACATATTTGGAAGTCAGGCTCTCACCCCAAGTGTGCCCGTACCATTCGGCTCCAACGAACCACGTTAGATTCACGGGGGTGGTATCCATCCTCCATGCCGGTTCTTCCAGATTCAGATTAAGGCTCTGTATCTGCTCCGTGAAGTCAGCCTTTGTCGAAGCACCCTTATCTTCCGATTGCTCTGATTCAGAACAAGCAGTCAAGCCTGACATCAGACACATCATCAACAAGGCTAAAATAAAAGGACTTCGAAACATGAACACCTGAGCGCCTCCTTTCTATACTGGCCATCTCCATCCCCATCTGCACCAGCATTCATACTAGTGGTGGTACAACCGATTTTACTACCCTTGGATTAAAATGGAAATGGTTTAGTGGTCGATTCTCAGATGATCCGCAACATTCCCCCTAACGAAACATAACTTGTAATAAATCAATGGAAGGGAGACCAATTCGTGTATCTAATCTGGATACTTATTGTCGGTGGGTTAATTGGCTGGTTAAGCGGAAATCTGATTGGACGGGATGTGCCGGGAGGCGTACTCGGAAATATCATTGCTGGCTTTGTTGGATCATGGTTAGGGTATGAACTGTTGGGACCGAGGGGGCCGGTGGTGGGTGGATTTCATATCATACCCGCGATCGTCGGGTCGATCATTGCTCTCTTGATTTTCTATGCTCTGGCACGCGGTGGAGCGTTCCGAAGACGTTAACAGGCGGAGACGACAAGTTTTTCCCAATTGATTAGATATTGACGTAAAGCTTCTTTCGCCACCTTTGTATAATCTTCTTCACAAAGCATAATTTTCACCCGGTAGTCGAATAAAGCCGCCGATCCTATTGATCGGCGGCCTCCTTTGGTTTTATGGAACATTGTTTCCCGTTAGCTTGATGAATTAAAGTGCAAAATAACGAATACACCTATTCGGTAATAGGAACATGTTCTTGTCCCTCGACATCTTTAATCAATCTTACATGGTCTAAAAGTTTCATGTGTAGCTTCATACTCTTCTATTAATCGGATTTTATTTCCATCAAATCTAATCATTGATATCCCATCAAATGAATAAAGTTGTTTTTCTTTTGCTTTAAAATACCATTCTACAAAAAATAAGGTTTCATTTACTTGATGAATATTTTTAATCTTCCATTTTAAAACAACTTGCTTGAGTAACATTTTTTTGATCCACAAATGGACTTCCTCTATACCCACATACATTGCTCCATAACATTCGCGGTAGATAATATCATCAGAAAAATACATATCTAAAAACGTAAAATCTCTAGTTACCCACATAGAGAAATATTTTTTTATAATTTCTTCTTTCATAAGTTACTCCTCTATTTTTTAATTAAGCGAAGTTCTTGACGAGTGTTTTGAATCTATTATATTAAATGAATTAATTCAGAAAAAAAGAGAATGAATAAACAAGAAAAAAACGAACGACTATAAACTAATTAATGATAATCGTTCATCCTGTGCATGGCAAAATAAACATAAGCCGCCACGTTCAGCCAGCTCCACCCTATCGTAAAACAACCACAAAAAAAGCCAACCAGTACGCCACCGATTACCTCTGCCTGCCCGTCTGTTATATGCGTTCATTAATTTTGATCAGTAATTTCTTTAAGATTTGCTTCTCCTCGTCATTAAGGGCTTGAACGATTTCATCCTCCACTTTTTGAAATGAGTTATTGAAGTCTTCAATTAAGTCAACCGCTTTTGGTAATACATAAATATTTTTTTGCCGTTCATTATTGGCCGGGATTTTACGTTCGATGAAACCTTTTTGCTCTAAACCTTGAAGCATGCTTGTAACGCTTGCCCCACGCAAATGAAACCGATCTGCAAGATCCTTTTGAATAATATGATTGTCTTGATTCTCATAAATATAATCGATTACTTTTCCTTGTTGAGAACTTAATCCTAGCTCTTTTATACTCTCATCCGCTCTTTTCTTTAACTTAAGACCGATAATTTGAAACAAATCCATATAAGGCGTATCTTCTCGGGAATGCATGACCGTCCATCGTCCCCTCTGTAATTGTTAGGAATCTAATTGTAAGTAGCTAAAATATACAGTGATCCCAGTAGGCTTGTCAAACAAAAGTTAGACTATTGACTGTTAGATATCTAACAGTTATACTCCGAAGTGTTGAATCACAAACACATTAGGAGGAGTTATGATGGAGAAATTAAATCAGAATGCTGGGTTAGAAAAAATTACGGCGATTACAAATGTACGAATCTTTGATGGATATCAAATTATTGTTCCCAGACATATTGTCATTAAAGGGGTGTCCATTATTTCAGTGGGCGGAGACATCCCAAGCGACGCAACAATTATCGATGGAGAAAATGCGACATTAATACCTGGTCTGATTGATGCACATGTTCATACCTCAATTGGCGGATTACGAGATGCCTTAAAATTCGGTGTTACAACAGAACTCGAAATGAACGGCGATTTTACTAAAAGAGGGCGCGAAATTCAGCTAAAAAATGTCGATGACATCGCAGACGTCCGATCTGCTGGTACAGCGATTACCGCTCCTGGTGGGCACCCAGATGAATTACTGCCTGATGGAGATGAAATACCTGAATTCGTATTAAAGGAACTAGAGCAGTTATCGGAGGAAGACCGGGAAGCAATGTTGGCCGCTTACGCTCACGATCACGACGAAATACCTCAAGTGACGACGGTTGAAGAAGCGATCAAACATGTGCATACCCAATTGGAGAATGGATCTGACTATATTAAGATCATGATTGAAGAGGGAACGGTTATGGGTGCACCCGGCCTGCCTGTTCTAAGTGATGAGATTCTAAAAACAGCCGTTACTGAAGCCCACAAGTTCGATAAGTTGGTCATTGCCCACGTTTTGACGGCTCTTTCATCGAAAGCAGCCATCGATTTTGGAGTCGACGGTTTGGGCCACTTGTTTATCGACAGACCCGAGTACACGTCCGAATTGGTTAAATCCATAGCTGATTCTGGAGCTTTTGTTACACCGTGCTTGGTTTTGAATTCATCAATTATTGGTAATCCGGCATCGGAATTGGCTAATGATCCACGAGTTCATTCCAAATTAAGTCCGGATTGGATCGATATTTTGAACTCAAGCTTCAATACATTCCCACAAGGCAATATGGAGAACAGCTTTAAAAATGTGATGGATCTTCACCGTGCCGGAGTTGATATTCTTGTAGGGACGGATGTCGCACCGGTACCCGTTCCGAACCTTGGTGGCCTTGCTCATGGAGCCAGTGTTCACCACGAAATGCAGCTGCTGGTGAAGGCTGGGTTCACTCCGATCGAAGCTCTTCAGTCTGCTACTTCCAAACCGGCCCGTTGCTTTGGTCTACATGATCGTGGCCGGATTACCGAAGGTGCTCGTGCTGATCTTATTCTCATAAACGGTGATCCAATCACTAATATTTCAGATACCTTGTCAATCCAATCCGTGTGGTTCAATGGTTCGCAAAAACTAGGCTAAAACTAGTAGATTATATTTCCTAATTGTAAAATCACTAAGAAGAGGGAGTGCAAAATGCATTCCCTCTTCGACTTTAATCTATTTATCCAACTCCCAATTTTTTAGGAACGATGCCCAGATCAATGAGATGTAATTATGCTTTTGGAATTGCCCCTATTTGTTGAAGCAAGCCAAGCATATCGGGTTGACCATACTCTTCAATAATTTGGCCATTAGAGATCCGATAAAAATTCATTGCATTTACTTCGATTTTTTTGCTCGTTGGTGGAAACCCGAGAAACTCTCCGTCTTGTGTGCCCTTCATGACAAAATGAGCTGCTATTAGATCCTCTTCTGCTACCAGCTCCTTAACAGTCCATTGTATATCGGAAAAACCAGATCTCATCATATGAATTATGGAGAGATAACCACTTGGACCATTCATTGGTTCTTTTTGCATAGGTACATAAAAAACAGCATCTGGAGCAATCAACTCTTCAGCAAGTTCTTTGCTTGCCGTATTAATGAAGTTCGTGAAACGATACATCAATTGTTTGTTTTCTGTAATCGTCATATTTAAACCCCTTTCTATTTTCGTGAGCATATGCCTTCACTTAAATTTTATCTCTACTTTAGATAATTGGTAAGTAGGCACCTTAATGTTGCATAGGAACCTTTTTGTAACTATTATTTTATCTTTAGGTTGCAGAGAAGTTATCCCTTGTACAGATTCAAGTAAAGACATGGACACACCTTGTAACCCGGATACTGTATTCATTAGGTCCCATTTCTCGGAACGACCGTATGTAGTTGATAAGGTACCTAATGTAACTCCGATAAGTGTAGAACCCATCAATGCCAATAAACTGATCTTTAAATGCTGTCTCCAAGAATTCAAGAACGTTAACATATGATTCAAAAATATTCACTCAGTTGCATCCATAAACTCTCTTGCAAACTCCCTCCTCCCTTCATTCATTCTCATTTGATTTTTCATCGACAGAATTATAATATAAGCAATGTATTGTTTTGAAAGTAGGCACCTTTTTGTTATATAGGAACCTAATAGTAACTATTGGAGGTGATAATGTAGTGATTTCAAAAAAAGAGTTGCCGTTGTGTCCCGTCGCTACGACAGTTGGATTGATAGGTAACAAGTGGAAGTTATTGGTTATGAGGGATCTTTTGAAGGGAACTCATCGCTTCGGAGAACTTCGTAAAAGTATACCTGAGATCAGTCAAAAGGTTCTCACTGAAAATTTACGTTCTATGGAAGAGGATGGAATTGTCATTCGTACTGTTTTTGCAGAAGTCCCTCCGAGAGTCGAATACAGCTTAAGTGATTTAGGAAATTCACTGAAACCAATTATATTCTCTATGGAAACATGGGGACTCGGGTACCAGAAACTCAATGATGAACTTCCAAACGATATTCATCAGAGTGAATGATGTCAAATTGTTACTCCACGGTCATTTCAAAATAGAATAAATTCCTCTACATCTTCAAGTTAAGTCAATGGAGGACTCATGCGTCCTCCATTGATTCGTAAGAGAAAGTTGATCTTCGAACACCAGTTGCAATATTTCTATTGCATGAAGAAAAATGGGCACGATCCTCATAAAATGAATGGCTAGTTAAAATCAAAATGGATATGCGCTGTTTTTGGATACATGAATTATTTCAGATGGAAACCTCGCCTTAAAATATTTTTCGACTTTCAGATGAATACTTTTCTCGTACCATCTGTCCCAGCCGTTCACATCAAATAATTGTGGCATCCCTAACCGCTCAGATCTCATTCCCATTTGACCATCACCAATCAGTAGCGTATCAATCCAAATTCGATCAGTTATGCCTTGTAACATGTTAGCGAAATTAGGTGAAAAAGGTAGCACAGGGGAGATAGATACTTGTGTATGTATCCCTGCATCATTTATCTTTTTCAAGGCTTTAACTCTTAAATTTATTCCAGGAGCATAGGGCGAAAAAATTCGTTTCACGTCTTCGCGATCTGTCTCGATTGTCATGGAAACCATAATTCTACATTTTTCCTTTAATTTCAGTAGTATATCAAGGTCTCTGGCAACCAGCGGGCTTCTAGTTTGAATTTGAAGTGAATCTGGTGGGTTTTTATCCATTTCTTCCAAGAGGCTTCTTGTAATGCTTGCCCTCTGCTCTACAGGTTGATAAGGATCTGTGGCTGATGACATGAATATACTTATGGGTTTATTTTTACGTCTTAGAAGAGAGACTTCCTTTAGATAGTTTTCTGCTGCATTTTTCTTGACATCCACCCACGATCCCCAAGGGATATCCTTAAACTTTTGAATAGGCATTTCTCTGACGTAACAGTATTCGCAAGCAAATGCACAACCCGTATAGGGATTTAGTGAATGAGTAAAACCAATATCTAGATAACCTTTTACTTCACTTAATATTTTCTTAGACACAATGTCTTTAATTTCAATTGGCATGACGCTACCATCCCCTCAATTACTTTTCAATCTATCATCTTGGCGATCACTTCTCCTCTTGAGTTTTATCTTAAAATTTCTCATGCTACTTGAAAAGTAGGCACATTTTTATTAGATAGGAACCAGAATGTAACTATTGGGTGTTAACAACAAAACAACCGTTTCAACTCGATTATTCTACTGCTCCAGTGGCGCCGATTCGAAGATCAACTTCCACATCAAAATGTGCTCGGGATAGTTCTTTCCCCCAGTCGGCCTGTGCTTCCTTGTATAAGGGATACTGATATGCCCTGGCATAAAACCCATACCCGAAAGGATCGATATTATAATTTTGGCACTTTTTAATAAGCGCCTCCATGCTTTTTTTCATTTCCTTGCTTAATTTATTTGCCATTTCCTCGGAATTCCCCAAAAGCTCAAATTCAAGAAACTTTTCAGTTATGCTGACGATCGACTTCACTTTAATGTTGAATTGAAATCTTCCATTTTCATGAGAGGATTTCGTTTTTACCGATATGTCACCTAAAGAAAAACTCACTTTGTCGATGTTAAATGGCAGTGATTGTTGTAAATCATCAACAGGAAAAGTGAGACTGACCCCTGGTTCAGCTTCATTTTTCAAAATGTGAAGAAGTGATGTCTCCTGATAGGTCAGGGAAGTTTTGTACTCCCCTTTTCGGGATAAAAGAGTTGTTCCTTTTAACATGATTTTATTATTTTCAATCTTGATTTCCGAGATGGAAGGCGTCATCGCTCGATCATACAATTGTCTATGTAGCTCCTGCGCGGTTGTTTTTACCGTAGCTGAACTTTTGCTTCCTGAATCGACAATCGCTTTTATAAATAAAGGTAACGGCGGTTGATCTTTGGCTTGAAAATTGAAAATATCCGCCATAGGACCGTCAAAAGCAATGATGCGGTCGGTAATCGTATTGCGAGGATCGCGGAACATGACATCAAGTACTTTAAACCAATCCTTATATTGAAGCAATTGTTTCCCTACAATGATGACTTGAAAATTACGTCCCGCAAGCGAACCGGGAAATTGGGCATCCTGGTGATTTCTCGACTGTCTTAAACCTTCTGCTATCCCTCCTCCTTCGCGGCTTTTCTTTTGAATGTCTTTACTGAATACAGGGGCAGATATATAATAATGGAGCTTTTTATCTTTGACATCCAATCCAAGAGCCAAAGGAACCGTTGCGTCTTCCAAATTGGTTTTGTCATTGGCGCAACCAGCGAGCGCAGCCAATAAAATACAGGACACACCCGAGATAATGAATTTCCCGACCCATCTCATGTGCGTTGCCCCCCTCCCATCTTTTTGCGGATTGTTACATACAGAAGAACGCCTGCAGGCAGAACAAACTCCATCATAAATCCAATGTAATTGAGTGCGTAGTTTACTTGGGCAGATTCGATAAAGCTGGGCCGATAGAGGAAAAAGCTAATCTCAATGACAATACACCACACTGCAAGATGGTATCTTTCCTGACCTTTTCCTACCAGCGACGCGGAGCACCTCGAGACAAGATACATGGAGGGAATCCATATGCAAGAGAAAACGAACAGATAAAATGCGATAAATACCACTTCTACGCGCTCAATAAACTGAAATTCAATGGACTTCATAATGCTAATCACGGGGTCATTATACTCCCCGATCTCATCAGGACTAAAGTACACGTAACAAATCAGGGTGATTCCCAAGTAAACGATGCAAGTGAGCGTGTTCGAGATGATCATGGCAGGCAATGCTCTTTTTTTGTTTACTAGTTGGGGATAGATGAACAAAACCAGGCCGATGCCGAGCATCGGATAGATCATAAATTGGATGGATGAAAGAACGGGGAACCATCCCTCTTTAAAGATGGGCAATAAATAGAGCCAATGGGCACGACTTAACGTAGACACATAAATGAACGGAATCCATATGGAGAGTATGGTGACTATTTCGCTGTATCGCCCGATGGCCTGAAAGCCATGCTGCGCAATCTGAAATGTGGGGATGAGCAGCAGCAGGACTAGAATATAAATATACGTACTTGGCAATAACCATAATTTAATGACAAGTGAAGCAATCATATAACCGTCATACGCCAGAAGCAAATAATAGGACATAAATATTAAAGCAGCTAATTTTGCTGCCCATACGCCGATAAAACGCTGAATCAAATCGAGTATTGAACTGTTTGGACTATATTTCATCAACTTGACGATCGCTATGGAGGCTAACGTTGCCAGCCCCCAGCCTAAGAAAATGACCATCCAGCCATCTGTTCCCGCATGCCTCGCCAGCTCTCTGGGAATAGACAAAAAAGCAACGCTGATTTGGAAAGAAGAAATAATAAGAATGAATTGAAGCATCGTTACCGGGCGTAATGACTTCATGTTCTATTTATTCTCCTTCCATCCTCTGCTTTTACCCTGTCTTTTTGACTGGCGTGAATTCGTGCTTGCGGGGCGGTTGTTCATCATCCACAACGGTACCCGCAGTAAGGTATCCTTCCAATCCATGGCCCTAAATGGAGCTATAGGTGTGCTATAGGAGGCACCGAGCGAGTTTAATGTTATTAGTCGACCGATGAAGCTCATCATGCCCACCACCAGTCCAACAAACCCGAACCAGGTAGCTAGTATCATCATCATGAACCGCATGATGCGTACAGCTGCCATCATGTCTTGATTGGGAATAATAAAAGATGAAATAGCTGTAAAAGCCACTACGATAACCATTACATTGCTGATCAACCCTGCCTCCACAACTGCCTGACCAATGACAATACCGCCAACGATTCCTACCGTTTGTCCTACTGGAGCTGGAAGGCGAACTCCCGCTTCCCTTAACATCTCAAGTGTTATTTCCATAATAATCGCCTCTACAAATGGCGGGAACGGAACTTGCCCCCGTGACTCACCAAGCGTTAATAGAAGCTTCAAAGGTATAATCTCAAAATGAAACGAAATGACGGCTATAAAAATTCCAGGCAAAAAAATAGCAATGAAAAAGGCAAAGATGCGCAATATTCTGAGGAATGACGAAATGGACCATCTGGAACTGTAATCATCAACTGTCTGAAAAAAAGACATGAACGTAGCTGGCGCAACCAGAACACTTGGCGAACCATCGACTACAACGACACAACGGCCTTGCAGTATTTGAGAAGCTGCCGTATCCGGTCTTTCTGTCGTAATCATTTGGGGAAGCAACGCAAGTGGTTGGTCCTCAATAAATTCAGCCAATTCTCCGGTGTTAATGATGGCATCCACATCAATGGATTGAATCCGTTCTTCCAGTGCTTTAATGATGTCCGGCTGGATCACATCTTCCAAATAAAGCAAAGATACTGGCGTTTGTCCCCGCTGCCCAACAATATACCGCTTCACCTTTAACTCTTTGTCCGCAATATAACGACGGATCATGGCTATATTTTGAGAACCTGTCTCTATAAATCCTTGATGAGCCCCTTTCAGTGAGGGCTCCTGCTGAGGATCCTCAACAGCGCGTTGCGGAAATCCTTTTGTATCTAATGCGTATGCAGTACTTCTTCCTTCAATAAATAACACGCTGTAGCCGAGTATAATGGAAAGTCTGAGCTCTTCCCACTTGGAGTGAGGTTTTACATAACCCACTGTTGTAATGAAATCTCCGGAAGGATTTCCGGTTTCTAGTTGAAGCGGAGCAAGAACATTTTGATTAAGTGACGCTTTATCTGTCAATTCTTCCATATAGATTATAGCGGCTAGTTCTCCGGTCTGTTTTATGCTTAACTTTCGGATGATTAAGTCGGGAGTATTCGTAAAGATTTCTTCAATTCTACCCAAGGATTCGTTCAAACTTTTGGTGATATTTTCCTCTTTTGTGTTCATGGCAGATTGATCATCCACTACCCTTACCTCCCTTCTTACAGCAACATTTCCTTATTATGACGATTATTCTTCTTGATATACATCGCGGCTTGTTCGCAGGTACATCTTATTTTCTATGTTCATTTGAGCAAATCAGTAATATCAACGTTCATATGTTCAGTAAGCATTAAGGTTACATCCACTTTCACTTTGCTCCATAATAATGTCATTTTATGAATGTAACCTCTCACCGAATAATCTACCGTTAAACTCAGCTCAGATCTCACTTCATCTATGATTTTAATATGATGTTCCTTTAGCGTTTGTTTTGATTTGTACATTTCTAAAGCAATTTTCTTTTGGGTACCGTCCAGGTAGTCAACATACACAGATTTCATTTTGAAGTTTGAAGCGTATATTTTATGCTTATCTACCTCCAGAGCACCTAAAAGATAAGGGAGCTCTACCACTCTCTTCACGAGTGAAAGTTCCTCGAAAGTCTGTCGCACTTTACACGCCTCCTTCTTCAAGTTTCACAGCGACCAATTGATCAAAATCGACCCATTCAAATCCATTCTCCATTTCAATTTTGATTTTCTTTCCAAAGGTACTGACTGAAGTGACGATCCCGTGTATATAGCGATTGCCTGACTCAGTAAATATTTCAAAGGTGGCTTGCAATGTATAATTGAGCGACACATCTATATTCTGAGTAATAATCTCCCACTCATCTTCATGGATCAGTGGTTTCGTTTGATAATGAATTTGAGTTCGATGCTGTATAATTCGTTCTTTATGTTGTGGAAGCATCATTCGGCTCGATTCCCATAATCCATTGGCCTCCAGTTTTTTGCTCATTTGTAATGCCCCCCAATTTTAGATGCTCGATCGATCGCTTGACCCGCAGCCGTAATCGAGCTCGCACGTAGAATGGCAATGTCGCCAAAACGATCCTTAATGTCGTCCATCACCTGATCAATGGCCCGTTTCTGCTCTTGATCATTAAAAAAAGATAGTTGATATGTATCCGCGTTGGATAATTGAGAAAGGGATACACCTACACGGCGTACAGGTTGCCCATCCCAGTGCTGATGAAATATGCTTTTGGCTATTTTGCACACATCAACGGTTATGTTTGTTGGATCAGACAGTTTCACCTGTCTGTTAAAACCAGTTGGGTGGTCGAAATCCGCTCCAGATACACTCACGGAAACGACACTCCCCATTAGTCCCTTTTTACGAGCTCTTCTGCACACTTCTGTACAGATATCGAGGATAACTACTTCGATCTCCCAAGCCTCTATGAAATCTCTTGGCAGGGTCATTCCGTTTCCGATATCCTTTTGTGTACTGTGCGTGTTTACGGTTACCGGTGAATTGTCGATTCCATTTGCGACTCTCCAGATGACTTCTCCATTAACCCCCCACTTACTTCTTAGTTTGGAAAGAGGCGTATTCGCCAGGTCTCTAATGGTTCGGATGCCCATCTTCCACAGATGTTTTTCCATTCTGGAGCCTATCCCCCACATATCGCGGATGGGCTTTTCTCCAATGTGGAGGTGTAATTCCTCTTTCTTTAAGTGGAAAATGCCCCCCTCTGCTTTTTTAGCGATCATATCGCAGCACAATTTACTAATGATTTTGTTTTCGCCAATACCAGCTCTTGCATAAACGCCTGTTTCATTATAGATCTTGTCTTGAATTTGCTTGGCCAAATCGACTGGATCATTACCGAATAGATGCATTGATCCTGTAAAATCAGCGAATAATTCGTCTATACTGTACGGTTCAACCAGATCGGTGAACTCCTCAATAATGGACATGATTTGAGTGGATACTTCGATGTATTCTTGCATGTGTGGTCTCACAATGATCAGTTCAGGGCACTTCTGAAGAGACTGCCAGAGTGGTTCCGCGGTAGATACCCCCTTCGCTTTGGCTAGTGGACAAGCAGCAAGGATAATGCCAGAACGTCTTGCTGGATCGCCAGCGACGGCGAGTGGTCTATTTTTGTATTGAGGCATTTTTGCCTTTTCGACTGAAGCATAAAACGACTGCATATCGATGAGCATAATGGTTCGCTGCTTAGCCAACACTGAAATCACTCCTGTACTTTTAAGAACGTATGTTTGTATATATTATAAACCGAACACATGTTCTTTATGCAAGAGGTAAATATTTATATTTAGGCTACGACGAAGTGATGGATTCAAATCATACTAAGTCACACCAGCTTCTCCATCATTTGAACTCCCACCTGTAAACACAGTTTTCATTCTCCTGACTTAAATGCGAAAATACTTGAATATGTAATTAAGGGTGCTATTCAAAAGCCAATGCACAAAAAGCCGCTAAATTAGCGACTTCAATTGGACCATGTTCTTGTCCCGCGACAAATAATAAAAGCAGCCGACATCAGCTGCTGCTTTCTTAGTATTTTATTGTTGGATGCTACTCCATCCGCTTACATCACATTGTCCATAACCATTATCCCCCACAGTAACCATCGTACCATCCGATTTCAGTCCAATCGTATGGGCACACCCCGCCGAAACAGCTCGAATTTCGTGCCAGCCACTTACATCACATTGGTGATGTTTATTCGAACCCACAGCAACCATCGTCCCGTCAGACTTAAGACCAACGGTATGATAACTCCCAGCTGCAACTGCTACAATATCGCGCCAACCGCTTACGTCGCATTCCCCTCCATTATTTCTACCCACAGCCACTACCGTGCCATCCGATCTAAGCCCAACAGTATGAAGATACCCCGCCGAAACAACCAATATGTCGCCCCAGTCGTTTACGCTACATTGGTTATACTTATTGTTACCAACGGCTGTTACCGTTCCGTCTATTTTTAGACCAACTGTATGCCAGTCACCCGTCGTGACCGATACAATATCATGCCAGCTGCTCACGTTGCATTCCCCTTCATTATTTCGCCCCACCGCAACCACGGTGCCATCTGATTTAACCCCAACAGTACGGCACCAACCTGCCGAAACGGTTACTATATCGCGCCATTCGCTTACATTGCATTGGTCATGCGTATTCCAACCGATAGCTGTTACAGTACCATCGGATTTAAGACCAACTGTATGTGCATTACCGGTGTTCGTAGCCATATGAACATTACCAGCCGCAACTGCGACGATATGGCACCAATCGCTTACCTTACATTGACCGTATTTATTATCACCCACAGCTATTACTGTTCCGTCAGATCTAAGAGCAACGGTATGACGACGACCTGCCGCTATGGTACAGTTACGGACCCGTTTCGCCTCAAATACTGCTTCCTTCCGTGAATTGTAGCCCATATCTTCCTCCTCCACCAATTGAAAATCCTCGGTTAGTTCAACTGTAAGTCATAAAGTTTGTTGTTACATCGTACTGTTACAAAAGAAAGGCTCGCACAGACAGGGTATTATTACTTCCCTGCCCAATACGAGCGTCTACGTCAAATTGCACTCAAACGGTTGATCCGGGTGTGTACTTTTAGCAATCGTTTCATTTCATGTAGCGATATTCTAATAGATCCTTCAAGTTTGAGATTTTCCGCAGCAGCTTCTCCCCGACATTGGTTTCCCTCACCAGCTTCCGCTCCAGTTCTTTGTCCACCAATCTTTTTAGAGATAACACGTCTGTTCCGTTACATAACACATCTTCTTTTGAATTAAATTTCTGATGGGCGACGAGCTGCATGCCAAAAGAATTGTACAGCAAGGTATATCCGGCAATGCCCGTTGTGGACTGATAGGCTTTGGAAAAACCGCCGTCAATCACGATCATTTTTCCATTTGCTTTAACAGGGCTCTCTCCACGACTTTCTTTGACTGGCGTATGACCGTTAATGACATGTCCATGATCTGGATTCAAATCAAACTCCTGCAAAATTTTTCGAGTGATCTCTTCATTTTCACGTAAATGGTAGTAAGGGTTCTTTCTCTCCTTATGTGCTTCTTTATCTTGGATAAAATACCGTTCAAAAGTGGTCATTTCTCTCTTTCCAAAGAGCGAGGAACATTCCCCTGTCCAGATGTACCATACCATATCCGTCGCCAGATCTTCTGTCTCTTCCGGATGCGCAAAGGCGTAACGTAAATAATCTTCAAAAACATCAAGCAATTGACGGCCCGCATATGTCTTGTCTTCAATCTGCATTTCTTCCATATTTCCTTCTTCATCCAAAGGAATACAGCCGTGGATTAACAAATTCCCGTTGTATTTTAAATAAAGACTACCCTTTTTCATGAGAAAATTCATATGTCTGGCCATCTTTTCGGAATGCTGAACGGAAAACAGCAGCTTTTCCATCACCTGGCGTTCTTCCTCCAGCAATTGTTCAGGCTTCTGTGGATTTATGGTTGCGAAACAGGTGTTTTCCAGCAGGTACGTTTTACCGCAGATGTTGATTTCATTTTTGTCGTAATCAATCTGCTCCAGCAAAAGTCTTTCAGACATATTAAAGTATGGGCGTCTCTTGATAATCGGGATTTCAAGTTTAAACTGAATCATGGCAATGGCTTGGTGAATTTTGGTGATCTGCAGAATTTCCTGCTCCGATACATGATGGCCAGCCTGTAACTTAGGTCTGAAGGACGGATTGTCTTCATAATATTTCTCCGCCAGGTTTAGCAGTGGGCGCAGATTGATTCCGTATACATCTTCAATGATGTCCAGATTATCGTATCTGGCGCAGATCCGAATAATATTCGCAAGGCAAACCAGAGAACCTGCGTAGGCTCCGATCCAGAGGACATCATGGTTCCCCCACTGTATGTCTACAGAATGGTAGTTGATCAGCGTATCCATAATTTTATCGGGGTACGGCCCCCGGTCATAGATATCTCCAACCACATGAAGATGGTCAACCACCAGGCGCTGTGTCGTATAAGCAAGGCCGATAATGAGATTGTCCGCCTGGCCCAAGGATATAATTTGCCGATATATTTCCTCGTAATAAGGATCCTTATTGTTGGTCGAATCCGTCTTGTATAAAAGCTCTTCTACAATATATACATATTGCTCCGGCAGAGCTTTACGCAATTTTGAGCGTGTATACTTGGAAGAGGCATAAGAAATAAGCTTAAGCATGTGTTCAATTGTTAGTCTATACCACTGGTTCAAAGCCTGTTTATTGCTCATTTCCCCTATAACCAGCTGTATTTTTTCTTCCGGGTAATAAACCAACGCCGCAAAATCATTGATTTCTTGATCCGTCCAAACCTTCCGGAATAATTCTTTGATTTTCTCTTTGACGGTACCCGAACCGTTTCTTAGTACATGCTGAAAAGCCTGGAACTCCCCATGCAAATCACTGACAAAATGCTCGGTTCCCTTCGGGAGATTGGAGATCGCTTCAAGGTTGATGATCTCTGTTATAATTTTTTCTTCGGTATCATATTTCTCGGCCAATAAATCTAGAAACTGCTCATCCAAAACAGATGTCCCCCTTCAAGGAAGTATGGTGTTGTATAGCCGGGTCCAAAAGCTTTAGACCTACATAAAATTACTCTATACTTGGCATTGATTATATGGTAATTATCAGCATCGCCTTCCCCCATCATACTCCAGTTCATCATATATGAACAAATTTCATTGAATGGATTTTGAACGAAACAATGTTTGTAAAAATAAAAAAGCCGCTAAAATAGCGACTTTCAATGGGATCATGTCTTTGTCCCTCGACATTTTTTAACTAACTGCTATTTTACACAATGAAAAATAAACGATCTATTCTCAGAATTTGCTTGTTTGAACTCCCAATCACCATATGTTTCAATTTTTGAAAAACCGATTTGTTTCAGCGACTCATCGAATTCGTCTTGATTTCGAAACCTTAGCTGCATTTTTTCATGAACTAACACTTCGTCTGTTTTTGTGTTTTTTACAATTTCATAGAAAGTGTAAATATCTCCCTCAAACCCTTCATATTCTGTATAAATTTCTAAAGGATCTCCGCTTAGTTTATCTTTAGCTAAGTCAGGAGTTTTGTCCTTCTCCCATTCTTCCCATACTTTTACCAAAGGGTTTCGTGTATCAAAAATAAAGTGACCCCCATTTTTTAGGGATCGGAATACGTCCGAGATTACTCGCTTCCAACTATCATCTGTAAGAAATACCTGTGCAACATTGGCTGTCATAATTACCGCATCATAGGTATTGGTTTGTAAATCCGCACTATCACCTACAATCCAATCCACATTTCCTGAATTATCCTTACTTCTCGCCATTTCAATCGCTTCTTCATTGGGATCTATAGCGGTAATTTTATAACCGCACTGAACAAGATGAGTAGTCCATCTTCCTGTTCCACAGCCCAGGTCAGCTATAAATTCTACTTTTAATCTTTTTAACAATGCAAGGAAAAATTCATCGTCTTTTCCCCAATGGTTAATCTGGTCGTATACTAGTGGAATCATATATAATGTCTACCCACTTTCAACAGCGTTTTACTGTGCTCAACAGTTTGATGTCTCATACATAAACTATACGGTTTTATTTTCATTCTGTGAACCAAAAACTTCCCTGGTTGCTTCTATAAAAGATAACATCATTGGTGAAAGCGACTTGTCTTTATGCCACAACATCTGTGTATACACCCGCAAATCCGGAATTTCCCATGGAAGAACAACAAGTTTCCCGCTTTCAACTTCGGCATCTACAACGATTTCAGGAAGAAAACCGATACCGATTCCCGAGATTGCACACTGTTTAATAGCCTCGGCACTTTGAAACTCTAATTATGTGATGTTATCAATGCCCTCTTTCTCAAATGATCGATCAAACATCGTTCGATATGGACACCCCTTCTCATTTGTCAGGAACACTTCTTCATGGAAATCTTCCAATTGCAGCACAGTTCGTTTGGCGAGTGGGTGATCAGGAGGAGCTAACAATCGGAAATGTTCTTCCAGCAAAGGTTCCACGGAAAGTCCACTCGAACGAATGGGTTCATCCAACATATAAACAATATCCGTGGTTCCCTCAAAGAGCGTTTGCTTGAGTTCTTGGTTCGGCACTGAGCGGAAGATGAGGCGAACACCTAGCTCATCTTCCAATGCTTTAATTTGCATCGTGACGTTGAAAGGAACGTAGCTCAGGACTTCTGCTGCCCGCGTGAAATTCAAAGCAGTGCAATTCTCAATTCCGAAACTGAAACCTCTGCCAGTCTCATTTCTATGGCTTTCATCTTTAATTCTACCGGATAACTCACTCTGGTTGCCATTACAAACACACCTCCAAGATGATCTCCCCTATCTTACGACAAGGTTTCATTCTCTTGAAGGTGTGTTTGATTAATACATATTCCTAATGATTATAACTACAATTAAGTAAGTACAGTCATCGCCTCTCTTGTGAATGGAACCAGATCACCAGTACGTCCTTCTTGAATTTTCTTAGCCCATTCAGGGTCGACTAGAAGAGCACGGCCTACAGCAACCAGATCAAACTCATCATTCTGAAGTCGTTGTACCAATCCCTCTATACCGACGTTACTTGCGCCTTTACCTTCTGTGAACAGACTTGTAAAGTCACCATCAAGACCAATCGATCCAACAGTGATTGTCGGTTTACCAGTCAGTTTTTTGGTCCAACCAGCAAAATTCAGATCAGACCCTTCGAATTCCGGCTCCCAGAAACGGCGTGTGGAGCAGTGGAAGATATCGACTCCAGCTTGAACCAACGGTGCGAGAAGCTGCTCCAGTAATTCCGGTGTTTCAGCCAATTTAGCCTGATAATCATCTGTCTTCCACTGAGATAAACGCAGTACAATAGGGAATTCCGATCCCACTACTTTACGGCAAGCCTCAATCACTTCAACTGCAAAACGTGTGCGAGCCATCATATCTCCACCATAACGATCCGTACGAGAGTTGGTTTTCTCATACAGGAATTGGTCGATCAGATAGCCGTGTGCTCCATGGATTTCAACACCATCGAACCCAACGCGTTTCGCTTCTGAGGCTGCTTTTGCGAATTCTTGAACGATTGTAGCAATCTCAGCTTCCGAATAATCATTAACATGACCTTTGGCTCCCATATGCCAGATCTGTGGAATAATTCGACCGCCAGCTTCATGTACTTCAGATACAACATGTGCCCAACCATTCATTGCAGCTTCGCCATAAAAGTGCGGCACATTGGCTTGATTGGATGCATCCGGATGATTAATTATTGTCCCTTCCGTCACAATCAGCCCCACTGCGTTCTCTGCTCTACGGCGGTAATAGCCCGCAACATTCGAACCCGGGATACCGTCCGGAGAAAATTGACGCGTCATTGGCGCCATCACGATCCGATTGGATAACTTCAAGTGACCTAACTCTATAGGTTGGAACAATGCTTCTACGGATTGAGAATAATTCATAATAACCTCCACATATTTCGTTTTATATAAATTGACCTAGGAGATGTTAAACAGCAACCAGCCTGGTTAACAACTAGATGTTACTTCCAAATGAATCAATACACGATCTTTATCGAAAAGCCCCACCTCCTTCAAGGTTTCGTGGTGTATTGATCCGCCTTCATTTATTTTTGACTTCGTAGTCAAGAATTTCACAAAAAAAAGATCAAGACATGATCATGCCAAATGAAGTACGCAGAACCGTCTCGATCTGTTCACGGGATGAACCAGATTTCTCCATAACTCTCACACCAAGGATGGTGTTATTTAGATAAGATGCAAGCTCTATACTCGTATACCGGTTGGAAATTAACTGTTGTTTCTGGCCACTACTTATGATCTTCTCTAATACCAGTTGAATCTCTTCTGCCATGAGCTCAGCTTCGCGGGTGACCTGCTCGTCATCTGTTCCGAATTCGAGTGATGCATTCACAATTAGACACCCTTGGCAGCCAGTTTCATCGTCTAAAAGGGAATATCGTAAGGTATCCAGTTTATCAACGGGAGACGAATCCAGGGTTTCAATCTCTTTCAGTTTCGCTATAACCTGTTCACGGTAAAGTGCCAACGCCTTCAGGAACAACGATCGCTTGTCTTTAAAAACACAGTACAAACTTTGCTTTTTGACTCCTGTAGTACGCGTAAGGTCCTCATAAGAAGTTGCTTTGAAGCCTTGATTCCAGAATACTTCCATAGACTGGTGTAATACACGATCGACATCAAATTCTCTTGGTCTGCTCATGGGATTAATGTATCAGTTATTGACCATGCAGTCAAGAATTGATCATTTTTCATCCTAATCTCTACGGTAATTTCCTGCAGGTCCATTGAATGCGGTCTAACTCTTCCGGTAAGCAACCTTGTGAAAAGCATTGATATAACGAAACAGTGCTTCACCATCATCAGGCACATGCGTACTTGTATCCATTGGCAGCATCATTGCCTGATACGGCTCTGGCACCATTCTATATTGATGGACATAGGAGGTTAGGATGAACCCGTTGCGTTGCCAGAACTGAATGCGTTCCTGATGAGCCTCCGTTGTCCCGAACTCCGCCTCGATAATCATACCTTTGATCCGGTGTTCCCTTAACGCCCAGGCTCTGAGCTGCTCCAGCATCCAGGTCCCTATGCCCAACCCGCGCAGCTTCTGTTCAACCGCGAGGTAATCGATGATCAGAATGCGGTCCGCAACCTTCCCCTCCAGTCCAGTAACAGCCATCGCAACCACTTCTCCATGATGCACGCCCGTGTGTAAATAACCAATTTTCCGGTCCAGCATACTGCGCAGAATCGCTTTTGTCTTAGCACCGCGTTGAAAAGCCTCATGATAGATTCGCTCCATCCGCGCCCACAATGCTTCATCCCACTCCTCTATAGTCGTAAACTCTAATTCCAGCATTTCATTCGCCTCCAGCTTTAATTCAGATTTATCGTGATCACCCTTCTCTTGCCTGACGATAGGCACTCTACTGCCTAGTTCTTTTATACTTCCTTTGACGAATTCTGCGATTCTGAAGACTGTAGCATGTCTTTAATCTTAAAAGTTTATGTTTTTATCGTTCGCATACCTGGCGTATATTCACAAAATTCATCTATCCTGCCCGTCAGCGTAATAAGCATTAACTTTTAATATCTTCTTTTAGTCTTTTGTCTATATCGAATTATGGAAAGAGGTAAATTAACTACTCCAAGAATAAAAGAAGAGCTAATAGATATCCATTGAGATATTGAAGGATAATTCGGTTTTCCGTCTCCTACAGGTCCTATTTTGGGTTGGTGGCTATCCCACAAAACATATAAGAGACCAACAGCAGGTAACAATATGCAAATTACACTTGCAACTATATGTAACACATACTTGTTCAATCCTACCCCTCCATTTATTGTATTCATGTCTTGAACTCTGTTTATATTATAACGTTAACTAAAACGGGAAATTACACTAACCTGACAATAGTCAACAAAATAAACAAAGCCGCGAAAATGACGACTTCATCATGATAAGTTATTCCATTAAAAGAGTTTTGCTTGCTTCCAGGTTGATTGCTCCTCACTCGTGGTCAATGATAGATTTCATATTTACAATCTTCTGGAGACTGTCATTAATCTGATTTGTAACTTCGTTACCATGATACGTAATCACTTTTTTAATATCTAGCTCTAACAGTTTGGCAATCGACTTCAATGCAAAAGTGGTGGATATATCATCTTGAAGAAGATGTTACGGCAGAACAGATGGATGAGTATTACTATCAGATGGTTAACGAGAAAATCATGTTAGATTAGCACGAAGCTCACTCTACGCTACACACCTAGCCAAGTTATCCAGCCTGACCTATTTTCACCAGAATAAGAAGGTATCTTATTGTTGAGATAAAATAAAAACCGATGGGCATTTACAAATGTAAAGTTCCATCGGTTTCTTTAGTTTTAGGATAGTTCGGTTGAAGGCCACAAATGCTGTGAATCTAAAATATAAGTCGATAAAATTATGCCTACTGATCAAAAAAATGGGTTACTATGTAGCAAACCAGCAATTGTTTCTTACCAAAGACCTAAGTAACAACTACCCTTACGAGAAATATTCATTGTAAGCATCTTCAGTCGTCTGCACGTTCTTCATATACATAATCTTTCCCTCTTCATTTAAACGCATAATATCTATACCTTCTTTGGTGAAAACCGTGCCATCTACTGCTTGACCGCATACTGCCCAGTTAGTTCGATAACTGCCGTCGGGCTGAAGTACCCATGCATCCCACATATGTTTAATGTCTTTGTTGTATTCATAAATAGTCTTAATAACTACTTCGAATCCTGTTCGGCTGCTACCGTTCGAAATAACTTCGACATCCTCCGTAAATAAGGATAACAAGTCCTTCATAGCCCGATCGTCAGTGCGAGATGCATCAAACAAGCGAAAATAATTATTTAACATCGTGATGTTTGCATCGGTTTTCAGAGAGTTAGTAGTATTGCCAGCGGTTGCTGTATTGGACATGTTATTACCTCCTGTATTTTCTATACTGTCTTACGTAGTATAGTTTTAAGTTCGAATATTTTCGAACTGTTTGGCCTGAAAAGAAATATATCACACTTCCCACATAGCTGCAATACATAATTCGAAAATTTTCGAACAATAAAAAAGAGGTTGAAAATGCTAGTATCTATCTTATGAGAACTTTAAGAATCCCTACAGGTTCGGAGAGAGGTCTTCAGAGAAGAAATCTCGTTTGGTAGTGAAATGTACAAACTTCATAAATTCCTTCGTTTTTATACCACTCCTTCTTCATTTGAGTCCTGTAGTATGACTTACATCGGGATAACAAAGGAGCAGAACGAATGAAGAAAACGATGATGTTAAGCTTACTCATAGTCATTACGGCAGGAATGATCTGGTGCAACTGGGGGCTTGTTAGGACAGGTCAGAATCAGCTGGAATCTACAGCTGGCACCAGCGACTGGCAGGAAAATAGGCTTATTGCACATGCATTTGGTGGAGTTAACGGGGCTAGTTACACCAATTCTTATGAGGCATTTATAACCAATTACAATAGAGGGTACCGTTTGTTCGAGGTTGATCTTGTGCAGACGACGGACGGGAAGCTTGTAGCCAGACATGATTGGTCGCAGAGGCTACAGCCGGATTTGGCGGCTCATCGCGGACGAAACGTAACAAGGATTCAATTTGCAAAGTCGCTTATCATGGGAAGATTCCACCCTCTTACACTGCCAGACATACTGCAGCTGATGCAGCAATATCCTGATTTTGACTTAATTGTGGATACGAAAGCAGGCAGCAAAGAGCAAATTCAGCAGCAGTTTGCGCATCTAGTCAATGAGGTTCGACGTACGGATCCTGCACTGCTCAACCGGATTATACCTGAAATTTTCAGCCCGGAAATGTATGACACGGTTATGGGAATCCACCCCTTTCCAAACAAAATATATTCACTTTACAAAACTGGCGCCTCCGCCGAAAGTATTGTAGAATTCGTTAGGGACAAACAACTGACAGCGGTTGCCATGCCTGTATACCGCGTGTATCTAAACCCCAATTTAGTTCCAACACTACATAAGTTTGGGGTGAAAAGTTATGTTCACACCGTCAACAGCAGACCGGTTATGCAGATTCTGTCCAGGTTCGGGGTGCATGGATTTTACACGGATCAGGAAGAATCACCAGAGGAGCTGATGCTTGCAGACGCTCTCCCCGGCCATGTTGAATTTTCTGGATACATGAGTTCCGGATTAGTAAGTATAAGAAATATCGTGATGAAGGTGAGAAATAATGGCTATAAATAACATTCTTGTTGTAGACGATGAACCGGAAATTCGAGAAGCTCTCGTTATTTATTTGAAAAGCGAAGATGTGGATGTATTAACTGCCTCTAACGGATTGGAGGCGCTGGAAATTCTTGAACAAGAAACCATTCATCTTATTATCATGGACAACATGATGCCACAGCTCGATGGAATTAAAACGACATTTAAAATTCGTGAAAACAAAAATATACCGATCATTATGCTTTCCGCCAAGTCAGAAGATAACGACAAGATTTTGGGACTCAACGTTGGGGCTGATGACTATATTACGAAGCCGTTCAATCCTCTAGAGCTGATCGCTAGAGTCCGATCTCAGCTGCGCCGGTTTACGAATTTAGGTTCCTTCCAGTCAAACGGGGATGAGCTCATTCAAGTAAGAGGACTCGTGCTGAACAAAAGCTCGAAGACTGTTGAGATAGATGGAGAGGACGTCAGATTGACCCCGAAAGAATACAAAATTTTGGAGCTGCTGATGGAGAATAAGGGTAGGGTTTTCTCAATCGAAGAGATTTATGAGCGCGTGTGGAATGAACTGATCTTCACTTCAGACAATACGGTTGCCGTACATGTGAGAAACATTCGTGAAAAAATTGAAATCAATCCCAAAGACCCAAAATATTTAAAGGTGGTATGGGGAATTGGATACAAAATCGAGAAAAAATAAAGCCGATCGGAAGGTTCCAATCGACCTTATTGTCATCATTGTCGCCGCGATTTTATGGAGCCTCGTACTCATAAACAGGTATTCATACACGGGGTTGAGTCTGAGCTATTCAACCTCAAGTTACCTCCAGACACTGCTTGCCTTAATTATTCTTTGCCTGCTGGCAAGCAGACTGTTTCTTTATTTTAAGGCACCCCATAGTATGCGTTCCTTCTGGCATGGCAGTCTGCTGATGGATTACTTTCATATTTGGAGAACCGGTCTTAGAGCCAGTTTACAAAACTGGAGACTAACGTTTGGCCTCATCATGATGCTTTTGCTAACCGCGATAGCCGGCATTTGTATTTGGCAGGCAGTCACATATTACGGACAGGGGTGGCTTCTACTTTATTTGTTGCTCTACGTGTTGTTCTTGGTTCCATATATACTTTCCAAGCTTAGAAGATTCATCGCCATTATCAACGGGAGCAAAGAGATTGCCGAAGGGAACATTCAGAACACAATTCAGGATACCGGCAAGGATGATCTATCCAAGCTTGCTGGCTATATTAACAATATGAAAGCCGGGTATCAAAGCGCGCTGGAGAATCAGATGAAGAGCGAACGGTTAAAAACAGAGCTGATTACCAACGTATCACATGATTTGAAAACCCCGCTTACTTCTATTATCAACTATGTTGATTTATTAAAAAAAGAAGATCTGTCTAGTGAGACCACCCGAGCCTATATTGAAACCCTGGACCGGAAGGCGCTACGGATGAAGCTGTTGATAGAAGACCTGTTCGAAATCTCAAAGATGGCCAGCGGTACAGTAGAGCTGGATATTGAGTACGTCGATGTCGCGACCTTGTTGACACAGGCGATTGCCGAGTCCAACACCAGTATGGGACAAGCGTCGCCTGTGATTCGGGAGAGGATTGCGAAATTCCCGATCCATGCACATTTGGATGGCAATAAAATTTGGCGTGTATTCGAAAATTTAATTGGCAATGCGCAGAAATATTCGCTTCCAGGAACCAGAATCTATATTTATTTGGACCAGTCTGAAGATCTGGTATTATTCAAAATACAAAATACTGCTGCTTATGAGATTGATTTTGCTGCGGAAGAGTTGTTCGAACGTTTCAAAAGAGCAGATGAATCTCGCCAGACAGAAGGCTCCGGCCTAGGGATGTCCATTGTGAAAAGTATCGTTGAGCTGCACGGCGGGGAGATCAAAATCGAAATTCATGGTGATCAATTCAACGTTATTATGCATTTGCCCAAGCAGCGCTTAATTTAAAGGTCCTAAAACTACGTTAACCCTCAATGCTCCTTTTCAGGAGTATGAGGGTTAACTTTTCATTGTTATTCAGGTGTTAAAGGTGAATCGTATGAATGGCTTACCAACATCGATTCCTAAATATTAGTCCAGAAGGCTGTAGATCTGAATGCTCTCCACCTTGGCATCCTTGATATGAAACGACATCACATCCACATAATTGGATGGCTCGTAACGGAAGTCATCCTCCTCATCTGGAGCTCCATCACCAAGCAGTTTCCCCTCAGGGTAGGCGTTTTTGAGTGTATCCAGGCTGTCTCCTGCTTTAATGTTTCGGACTGTCGCATACTTGGGGTCTGTGATTTCAATATGAAAGATGGAGTCTTGTTTCCCCTCCGGTATACTGATTGTTTTAATCTCCAGACCAGGATACGTGTACACTTTTTCTGTAAAACCGATTAACGTATCCATGTTTGTTCCATCGTCGGCACTGTACGTATGAGATTTCAGGTTATCCGGTTTACCCAGCATCTGTTCCATCTGATCTTCATTCGCTGAATCCGAAATAGCAATGGTGTGCTCATTATAGACAAAAGCAAGCTCTTTCAGCACCACATTTCCTTCCTTTTCCATCGAACCTTCTTTAATAGCTTCAGTACCCTTTTCTTCCGAATTTTCTGAAGCAGGCGCACTAGCATTTGTTGCTCCTTCACCTTTGCTTTGTTCATTCGCTGTGTTCTGTCCGGTTGCTGGAGATGTAGCATCACTGGACTGACAGCCTGTTAATGCCACCGTTAGTAAAGCACCTAGTACGATAAAACCTGCAGCTTTCTTTGTTAACTTCATCATGATCCCTCCATAAATGTGTGATTTGTTCTTATGAAGTGATTATAAATAAAACATTTGTTAGTCTCATAACAGAAATGTACCAATCTTGTAACGTTACCTATTTAGGCTTGGGTTTAGATGCAGGTCTACGCACGAGGCAAAACAATCGTAACGGTTGTACCTTCCCCGATTTGACTTTCCATGTCGATATATCCATTAAACCGCTCTACAATCTCCTTGCAAATGGAAAGTCCAAGACCTGAACCGTTCGCTGTGCTTGCATTTTTCGCCCGGTAAAAACGTTCCTGCACTCTCTCCAGCTCATCACCCGCGATGCCGATCCCTTGATCACGTATCCGTATAACCACCTCACTTGGCGTATGCTCCATCTCTACTTTAATCTGTGAGTGACTTCCTGAGTATTTGATGGCATTGTCCACAAGGTTGGCGATTGCATGGGACATCAACATTGGATTGACCTCGGCGTAGACTCTTGTCAGACCTCCATCTGCCGATCCTCCCTCCACTTTACTAACTTTGATCTCGATCCCTTTATCCTTAGCCTTGGCTCCCATATTCATTGTGACTTCCTGAATCAGTTCATTCATTTCCGTCTTTTCAACTTCCAGTTCGCTGGAACCAGCTTTGTCGAATCGGGATAGCAATAACAGTTCATTAATCAAGCGCGTCAGCCGATCTGATTCCTGCAACAGATGAGCATAGATTTTTTGCAGTTCCTTGTTCTCAGTCTCCCCTTCAACCAAGTATTGAGAGAAACCACGAATGGCTGCCAAGGGTGTTTTTAACTCGTGAGATACGTTGGAGACAAATTGTTTCTGGTACTGAATGTAATCATGAAGCTGCCGCCCCATGGAATCCAGCCCATCTGCCAGCATGCCCAGCTCATCCTTCCGGTTTAGTTGGACTCTCCGAAACTCCTGTCTAGAGAAACTTTGCGCAGCGCCAAGCAACAGTTTAATCGGCTTGGTTGTGTTGCGGGCAATCCACAGACTGGATAATGTAATCAGTATAATAAATCCGCCTGCGCCGACAAATAGGATATAACGGATTTGATCCATAATTGCATAAAAGTAGGAAATGTCCTCCACGAACTCATACACATAAGCGTTCTCGTAGAATTGATCCTGAATGGGTGTCGCAAAATAAAGCAGATGATTTTCCGTAACGGTGTAGGCATAACTGCCGCTCAGTGCTTTCTCAATATTTTTGTCAAAAATAAGCGGTCTGCCATCATTAATGATGATGCCATCCACAGCCAGGCCCAGCAATTGCTTGGAGCTGTCATAGATACGTACTTCCTTGCCTGAAGCTTTCAGTTTCTCCAGAGCAAGTCTGGCAATTTCCTTCGTCTGGGGCTCTCCTGACGATGACCTATGCTGTGCCAACACCTCACGGAAGGACAACTCCGACAGATCTGCCTTCTCCATCATCTGTTTCTCAATGGTAATGAAGCTGTAGTAATCGATGGCTTTATTCACCGCAAAAATGATGATGCCAAAGGACAGCACGGAGAAAAATAAATAATTCAGCAGTAACCGGGTTGCATACTTCAGGCCTCGCCACCTCCAAGTTGATAGCCAAATCCATAGATCGTCCTGACATACTTCGGTTCGTCCGCGTTATCCTCGAGCTTCTTCCGTAATCTCATGATGGTCATATCCACACTGCGACTGTCTCCCATAAAGTCATATCCCCATCCGATCTGCAGCAGTTCGTCCCGGGTAAAGATTTTTTCTGGCCTTTTCAGTAACGTTTCCAGAATTTTAAACTCTTTGGCCGTTAAAGACACGGGTACACCGTTTTTCAGCACTCTTCGGCTCTCCAGGTCAAAAGTCAGCTCTTCATGAATGATACGTGTCGATTGCACTTCTGTCCCTTCACTTGTGTCCTCCCTGCTCTCGTTTCTTCTCAGAATAACCTTGATCCGAGCGAGCAATTCACGATTGTCAAAGGGTTTGGTCATGTAATCTTCCGCCCCTAGCTCTAGTCCCAACACCTTGTCGATTACCTCATTTTTGGCAGAGAGCATGATCACTGGAATGGCACGCTTTCCGGTTATTTCCTTACACAAGTCATATCCAGAGCAGTCTGGCAGCATCAGATCAAGTACGACTAAATCGGGTTGAAAAGAGTCAAGCAGCTGCAAGCCCGTTTTGCCGTCCTCTGCGGTCTGCACATCGTATTTTTCTCGCCTTAGCACCAGCTCAATTAAATCTCGAATTGCGATTTCATCATCAATGACTAGGATTTTCTTCAACTGTACACCCCTATCTAGCCTTGTTTTCACCAGCTTTAATCAATTATTAACCCATCTTAGCACAGGCGCTTTAGTTTCCTCCACCAACTGGAAGGTGAGGTATATTCCACTCAGCCCAACATAACTTGTAATAAACTCGAAGAAAGGAGAACAATCCATGGATCTGCTCTGGGTACTCATTGTTGGTGGACTTATTGGTTGGTTAAGCGGCAACTTGATTGGGCGGGACGTACCGGGCGGTGTACTTGGGAATGTTATTGCGGGTTTTATCGGTTCCTGGTTAGGAACGGAATTGCTGGGACCAAGGGGACCGGTGATTGGCGGATTTCATATTATTCCAGCCATTGTTGGCTCGATTATTGCCCTATTAATCTTCTTCGCTCTGGCACGCGGCGGAGCCTTCCGAAGACGTTAACCAAGAGAGGCGGAAACCGATACCGTCGTTCATTAGTACAGGATAAACATAAAAGGACCGAAAGCATTCATCGATGGAAGATGAACATTTACGGTCCTTTTTTTATTTTTGAACAAAAACGCAATCCGTATGATGGTTGATTTTCGTTTTAAACGGTACGAGGTGCATAAGCACAAAGAAAGACGCGTACGCCTTCAGTGATGATACGTTTGATTTGTTCCTCTTCCAATGCCTCTGTTTTTCTAGGTTGATTAAATACCAATAAAAACGTTAATGCAGCGAAGTGCTTTGTAGCCATTTCAGGATCGGGCACATGGAGCAATCCGGTATGTCCAAACTCTGTAAACCTCCTGATAATCCCCTCTTCCGTTGCATTATCCAGCCTTTCAAAAAACGAGTCTGGCAGGTTAGCGGCTTCCACCGTAACCAGACGGATCAAAGCCATGTAATCGGACGAACCGTTCGCAGAAGCTACGATTTGTTCGCAAAATAAGATGAGCGCCTGTTTCAGATCCTCGAATTCCAAGAGGTGATCTGAAATTCCTTGCTCAATCATGTCTAGAACCGCCAAACTGGATTCTTCAACAACGGCAAGCAGTAGGTTCTGTTTGTCGCCATAATAATCATAAACTGTCCGTTTGGAAACTCCCGCTTTAGCTGCGACCGCATCAACGCTGGATCGATCAAACCCATCGGAAAGAAACAGGTCTCGTGCTGCCGCAATAATTTTAGCTCGTTTGTCTGTAGAGCCTTTGCGGATTTTCTTGTTTTCCGTATGATCCATTCTTACGTTCCCCCTTATAGGTATACCATCAGAAATTGATTAGAGTTCTGTTTACAAACTACACTGCACGGTGTAGTATAACAAATGTAGCATATCAAATCAATGATCAAGGAGGATTCTATTCATGAATACCAAGCCGTCTTTTGTTGATGTTCTCATTGTTGGGGCCGGACCTACAGGGCTTACACTTGCCTGTGATCTGGCTCGTCGCAACGTCGACCATCGTATTATTGAACGAAGCTCCTTATATAACGTTGCTTCTCGCGCCAAAGGCATCCAGCCTCGCTCGCTTGAAGTCGTCGATGATTTGGAGGCCGTCCACTACATTATTGACACAGGTGTTGTGGATTTGCCTGTTCGTTATTATACCGCAGATGGAAGGAGTGTGGACAAACCGGCTATTACCGTTGCAGCCAGCCCCGAACTTGAAACACCCTATCGTGATCCGGTCTGGATTGCTCAATATGATGTAGAAAAAGCTTTGCGCGACCAATATGCAGTGCTTGGCGGTCAAGTTGAGTTGGGCATGGAAGCTGTAGAGCTTGTTCAGGATGTGGATGGTGTAACGGTAACCGTAAATTCACCACAAGGAGAAGAGAAAATTCGCGCGCGTTATGTCGTCGGCGCTGACGGGGGCAAAAGCAATATCCGCAAGTTTATTCACTTACCGCTGGTTGGGGAAACACATGATCATGAGCGTTGGTATCTTGGCGATGTACGATTGGAAGGGTTAGATCGTGACCATATCCATATCTGGACATCTTCGGAGGGGATGGTTGGGGTGACCCCGCTGCCAAAATCCGATATTTGGCAACTGCAGGCTACAATTCCGCAAGAGATCGAAGAACCAGAGAAACCGTCGTTAGAGGCGTATCAAGCCATGTTTGACCGCCGCGCCGGGGCCGGACGTGTTCGGCTGACGGATGCTTCCTGGCTGTCCATCTACCGGGTCAACGTTCGTATGGTTGAATGTTACCGCAACGGCCGGGTCTTCCTTGCCGGCGATGCTGCTCATGTTCATTCGCCGGCCGGTGGTCAAGGCATGAATACGGGGATGCAGGACGCGTACAATCTCGGCTGGAAGCTGGCGGCTGTGATACGGGGAGCGGACACCTCCTTACTCGACACGTACGATGAGGAGCGCCGCCCAGTGGCTCAAGCCGTGCTTGAGGACAGCACGAAGAAGATGGGAGTGGTCATAGGAACGGCGACTGAAGGCGGAGGATTGTCCCAATCCTTGAGCACCATATCCGACGATCTAACGAGTGGGCTTCTCATTTCCTATCGCTCAAGTTCGCTTACCCGTCGTTCTGCTCGAACCAATGCTACCCGTTCATTTCCTGGGGATCGTGCTCCTAATGCTACGGGCTTGCAAGGCACCGGATTTGCAGGAAGTCTCTTTGACCTATTGCGAGGCCCACACTGGACGCTTTTGGCTTTTGCAAACAGCATCCATCCTTCGCTGAAGAACTTCACCAACAACGAACTCCATATACATTATATCCTGCCATCCAACGTGGAGGGGGCGGCGGAAGGTTTAATAGATACAGCAGGTAATGCCTATCGAATTTACGATGTAACAAGTAAAGAACTTGTATTGATTCGTCCCGACGGATACATTGCAATGCGTACCTCCATTGATGATACTTCATCGATTTCGAATTACTTGAATTCCATTTATCGGGCGAACTGATTTGGACAAGGTCAGCGGGAAATAAGATAAATTCAAGAGGAAATCAAAGAAGGGCAACTTTTGTCACCAAAAGCGGCCCCTCTCCTTTTACTTCAATCCATTTTTTAAATCTACGCAATGTTACAATCCAGACTACTGAAAAATCGTTCAACAAAAACATCACCGTATATTTTCTTCATATGCGCTGTGTTAAAAATATATTGTTCCATAGGCTCAAGCCTGCGCAGACTGCGTACCAGTACTTTCCGATCATCATCAGATAGATTAGGGTCATCGTCTATCTTCGTCAGAGCATTTTTCACACGAGCGGATACCTGTTCAACATACACATGGTTTTTGGATTTTGGCGGAATACATTGCGTCAGGTCACAGCTTACAAAACGAACACCGTCAAGGATGCAGTTTTCAAAATTGGCGATTAGCTTTTGTTTGCCATTTCCCTCAAACGTAATATCCACTAGCTTGCCGGTAAAGGAACAATTGACGATATTCGCCGCTCGTATAATCCGGTCATTGAATCTACATTTAACAAAAGTACAGTCGATAAACGTAGCGTTCTCCAATGTCATCCCTCTCATATCACAGGAGGAAAATTCGCAATTGGTGAAAACAGCCTCGTCTCTGGCAATACCAACAGAGCGCAAGTCGGAACGAATAAATGTACAACGATCAATTGTACTACCGGCAAAAAATCTCGCATTTGTAAGATCGCAGGTATCAAATATAAGATGCTGCAGGTCACAGCTCCAAAATATTGGTGAACCAACATTTGAGTTTATTATGGTCGTTCGGCTTATCGTTTCGTGTTCATACCTGACAATATCAGAAAATAATTCGTTGTTTACTGACATACCAGACTCAAGTCTTCTCATCCCTATCACCCTATCATTTCTTCAGAATCTTTTTCAATTTATAATAACCTTATTTTGGAGTTGAATTCTCTTTGGAATCTACTTCTCATTTCACTCTAAAATTGTTTTGAGCATATTTGGTTACGAGAAGGACAGCACTGGATAGATAGGCTAAAGTCAACACCATGATAACAGCGGTTAATCCCCATAGTGTAGGACCTAGTAACATCGCCACAATAAAACTCAATGAAATAAGGCCGTTTACGAATGAGAAAAGAGGACTATTGGTTTCCAACTCCGTTGTGTAGGGTTGAATTACATAGTATAACAACAGATGATGTATTGAGAAAAATACAGCAAGTGCAATGGTTATAACCCAGATAGGAAGTAGCAAACTTATATCCTGTCCTCCAGTTAATACAAGTATAGATACACTTAGCACAGCTGCTAAACAAGAACCTAACTTTAGATTTATGCTTAATATACTTCTAAATCTTAACAGAAAATGCTGCTTTGCATGCTGGCGATAAAATGGATAGCGCATCAGCGGCTTATCAACATGGTAGAATAGAGCCTTACAAATCTGGCTACCTACTGTCAGATTTAGCATGACCATAATGATTAAAGGTGAGAATCTATCAATTGAATTTAGTGAAAGATGATCTTTGAAAATGAGTACCAACAAAGGTAGGAGTATGCCCATGATCATAATAGCCAATAAACGTCTGTGGAACGGTGCACGGAGGAGAGCGGTATGCCTGGTAACAAAAATTTCGTGTAATTGCTCGTATCCCTTTTTTTCAAATGCGCTCTGCTCGTTGACATGAAGGTTAGACGAGGAAGGCCTGGCAAGATCATGATCTTTTGACTGAACCATTCTCTGTTGAAGATCAGCAATCCGTATTTCTGGATTTAACAATGGATCGGCATGGTTTGTTACTGCGCGCACTGCAGATGTGAGATCTGTATATTTTAGTAAAACATAACCACACATAACCCCGGACAACGATATCAGTGTCATAAGCCATAGTTGATCCAATATCACAGATCCAAATAGAGGAAGGTTTAGTTTTGTGAAGGGAAGGTATGCAAAAGTAAGTGCCAGCAACATGCTCAAACTCGTAGCCCATGTTTTCTGTACAAGAACAATCCCCTTCCATTTAAATAATGCCAAATGTAAAAATTCACATATCAATCGCCAAAAAGTCATCATTCCCACAATCAGCAATGCATGAGGAATTGAAAATTTAAAAAGTACCGCAACCAGAGTCATAGCAATCCCTTGATAGATGAAAAATGTCGTATACCGATAAAATAGCATAGCTCGCATATATTTGGTTGGGTTTATCCGCATAAGTCGGATAGATGTATACTTCATTTTGTTTGATTCCAACACTTTTGCACTCGTTACCCCAGCCATTACGCCACTTATGCAAAAATACATGTGAAGAAGAAGGTTAAAATGCTCCGTACGATTAACATTTTCCGTCCATAAGAGCAAGGGCAATGCAAACATTCCCCCGAAATATAATAAGCTTTCCAATAAACCAGCGACAAATAATAAAATAACCGCAATTGTACCGATGGTACGTTTCGTCCGAAAAGCAGCATAAGTTTGTGCACTGATTAAATTGCCTGCAAACGGTAACTTTTGCGTGAAATAGATTAAACGGTTGACCAGCGTAATCATCTGTAACTGCCACATGCGAGAAAATGTACTAAAGATTCCCGTCATAGGCGTTCTCCTTCGTACTCCCATTTTGGCTTTCATTCCGTAATAATTCAATTACCTGCTCTTCAAAGTCGGGCTGAGTAAGGATTTCGGGTGAAATCTGTGTTAAACTTCCATGATTTAAAATAATTAACTCATCACAAAGATCCGTTGCCAATTGCAATATATGGGTCGAGAAAATTAGGATATGATCTTTTTTTAAATCACGTAACAATTGTTTCATCTCACTCGCAACGATAACATCAAACGAAGTCAAAGGTTCATCCAACAGAATCACTGCAGGTTTTATGAGTAAAAATAACAACATTTGAACTTTATTTTTCATTCCATGCGAGTAATGTTTAATGAGCTTATGTCGGTCATCCTGCGCAATGTGCATCATATCAAAGAGAGCATCAATATTGTTACCTCGTCCTTCAATTACATCTACGTTAACATCGATGAAAAAACGTACAAATTCATATCCCGTCAGAAATTCTGGTAACAGTGGCAGTGAATAAACGTATCCTACATCACCCATTTCCAAGTCACGCGATTTTGATCCGTTGACGAGTTTCATTTTGCCGCCATCTACTTGGATCTCGCCACCTAAACAATTGAATAACGTTGTTTTTCCGGCGCCATTGCGCCCAAAAAGACCATAGATTTTTCCCTTTTCAAATTGAAAACTTAAATTGGTTAATACTTTTTTTTCACCAAAACTCTTCTCTACATTTTGTAAGACCAATTTCATTTATTTGTTCCTCGCTTTCAAACCAATTCATTTTTTGTTTAACTGAGAATTCAATAGTTACATGCATGCCATTTTTCACGTTTTTATTCATATCTAATAATTGTTTAGTTTTCATCCGTATCAATCCCTTCAATTTTTTTGATAAAAGGATAAGAATTAATATCCCTTTAATAGGTGAATCGTCTCACTTGACCAGTATAACTGATCTTGGAAATAGACAATCACTCTAAACTGGTATTCTATTTTGAACGTTATAATTCCTTGTATTTACATATAAAAGTCTATTTGATACAACAAAAAAGCCGCTATAATAGCGACTTTCCATAGGAATTCGTTCTTTTACATAGATAATTATGCTCAGATTCCGGATTAATACAAATATCCTAATAAATCTTGAATCTTTGTCGCTAATTCCCCACTAAAAAAGGGAACGAATAAACCGACGGGTGTTTCATTACATGGCGGTTTGTTTTAATTTATCAACAGCTAGCTTTCCGAAATATTACAGGTCGGACTAGCACATACTAAGACATAGTTGGCTGAAGCTTACATAACGGAGGTCTCATCATGGTATTTACAATCACAATTATCATCGTTGCACTGTTTGCAATATGGGGAGCCGTCGCTCCTGATCAGCTGGCGGATGTGGCTAATGTTGCCTACAACTTCTCTATTCAGAATTTTGGCTGGTTTTATTTGCTAGCGACACTGTTCTTCCTGATCTTTGCTTTCTATCTGGCGTTCAGCCGATTTGGCGGTATTAGGCTTGGGGATGACGATGATGAACCAGAATATTCTACGGTTTCCTGGCTGTCCATGCTGTTTAGCGCTGGTATGGGCATTGGGCTGGTTTTCTGGGGAGTTGCTGAACCGCTGTCCCACTATTTATCTGCCCCTGAGGGGGCGGTACCCGAAACAACGCAAGCAGCCATACTTTCAATGCGGTATTCCTTTTTCCACTGGGGGCTGCATCCTTGGGCTATCTATACCGTCATCGGCCTAGCGCTTGCTTACTTCCAGTTCCGGAAAGGATACAAAGGGCTGATCAGTTCCACCTTTATTCCTCTGATAGGTGAGCGTCTTGCTTCAGGCTGGCTTGGTAAGGTCATTGATATTCTGGCGGTCATTTCCACCATCTTTGGTGTTGCGACCTCGCTTGGATTGGGTGCACTTCAGATCGGCGGAGGTCTGAATCACTTATTCGGTATTCCTAACTCGACTCTGACTCAGGTTGTCATTATCACAGTTGTAACCGTACTGTTTTTAATCTCGGCAACCTCCGGTCTGGATAAAGGTATTAAGATTCTGAGCAACGTCAACCTCGTTATAGCTGTGCTATTGATGTTGTTTGTATTGGTGACTGGACCGACTTCTTTTATATTTGACACATTCACAACAACCTTGGGCAGTTACATGCAGAATATTATTAACATGAGTTTGAGACTGACGCCGTTCTCAAGAGAAACCTGGATTGGAGCATGGACGTTATTTTACTGGGCATGGTGGATCTCATGGGCTCCTTTTGTCGGCACTTTTATCGCAAGGGTATCCAGAGGAAGAACCATAAAGGAATTTGTAATTTACGTCATGGTTATTCCAAGTCTTTTCGGTTTTATCTGGTTCTCCGTCTTCGGCGGAACAGGACTTCACATGGAATTGTTCAATGCCGCTCATCTGGCGGAGGCCGTCATGGAAGATACGACAACCGCTTTATTCCTTATGCTGGAGCAGCTGCCTTTGGGCACAATCGTGGCATTCATCGCCACAATCCTGATCATGATCTTCTTTATTACGTCAGCTGATTCAGCTACCTTTGTACTGGGCATGCTCACTTCAGATGGCAAGTTGGACCCGAGTACAAGAGTGAAATTAACCTGGGGAATCTTGCAGTCCGCCATCGCGGTAGTACTGCTAATCAGCGGGGGGTTAACTGGCCTCCAGACGGCATCCATTGTAACCGCATTGCCGTTCGCTATTGTCCTTATCGGTATGTGTTTCTCCCTGCTCAAGGCTCTAAAGGCTGAGGACAAAGAGCGCCGTCAGAAGGAAAAACGGCAGCGCCAAAAGCTGAAACGACTGCTGGAGGAACAAGAAATCTCGCTGAATGAAATTTCTGGCAGGTAATGTATACTTTTCTCTATAGAAATACTTCTGTAATATGACATCTTTATGCACAAAAGCTGATTATGTAGTTTGCAGCTTTCATGTTTTTGAACTAACCTGCCTTTTAACGTAATGAAGCTGCCGGTCCAATACAGGCAGCTTCATTTTTGTCGTTTATTCAGTTTATTGTTTCACGTTAGTTTAATTCGCTATTCAATACCCAGTTATTAATTATGTTTTTTAAGGAATTGAACCATCATTTTTCCTATTTCCTTAGCGTGTGTTTCTAATGCAAAATGACCCGTATCCAATAAGTGAATCTCTGCATTGGGAAGATCCCTTTTAAAAGCCTCAGCACCTGCAGGTATAAAAGATACATCATTTCTCCCCCAAACAGCTAATAAAGGAGGTTGATATTGCTGAAGATATTGCTGAAACAGTGGATACATTCTCACATTTGTTTGGTAATCGTATATTAAATCCAATTGCTTTTCATCGTTTCCTGGTCGATTCATATAAGCACGATCTAGAGTGTAGCCATCGGGAGAAACCAAATTATTTTTGGTTCCGTCCACATATTGATGTTTAATGGTATCTTGTGCAAAGGCTGTTCGATAACTGTCTCTCTTCTCCAATGTTGGATTCTGCCAATACTCTTCTCTCGCAGCCCACTTTGTCCCCAAGCCCTCACGGTACACGTTACCATTTTGACTTATGATCGCTGTAATATGTTCTGGATTACGCATTGCAATCCGGAAACCAATGGGTGCTCCGTAGTCAAAAACAAATAATGCGTACTTAGTAAGGTTTAGCTTAGCGATAAAACGTTCGATGATATTCGTGATATTATCAAATGTATATTCAAAATCAGTACGTTCAGGTGATGATGAGTTTCCAAACCCTGGGTAATCCGGAGCAATTAAATGAAAGTGCTCTTCTAATACAGGAATTAGTTCCCTAAACATATGACTCGCGCTTGGAAAACCATGTAGTAAAATAAGTACCGGTTTGTCTGCTGATCCCGATTGACGATAAAAGATTTCAATCCCATCTACATCAACTATATGGTAAGTTGTCACGTGTAGTAATCATCTCCTATTTCTAAAAAAATATCTTATAATTTTTTATTCAAAAACTGTTTGATACGGACGGTGCTCATGAAATTAGTGTATTAAATCAAGATTTTTCTAGCATCTGTAACTATTTGGTTAATAATATCGCCTGCTGCTTGATCAGCTGTAAGCATTCTTGTTCCTTGTCCTGCCCAAAGTGCCATATATTCAGCATTATTCTGACGAGCAGAAACATTTCTAATTTCTCGTGTTAAAGTATTCTGTGTAGGAAACCGAAGAGGCTCAATCCGACTCGTTTCCCAGTGTTGTACAAATGTATTTCGAATTACTCGTGCTGGTCTTCCCGAAAATGCGTTTGTGATCACTGTACTTTCCTCAGTACTTTCAAGCAATGCACGTTTATAGACTGGATGTGCGCCCGACTCTGTCGACGTTAGGAATCTTGTTCCCATTTGTACACCTTGTGCGCCTAAAGCAAGTGAGGCTACGAGACCCCTACCATCCATAATTCCACCAGCAGCAAGAACCGGAGTCTCTACGTGATCGACAATCTGTGGCACAAGTGCCATTGTTCCAATATTAGCTCCGGAGGGTCGAGATGACGTATCAAATGACCCGCGATGTCCTCCAGCTTCACTACCCTGAGCAACGATAACGTCACATCCCCGGCTTTCGGCCTGGATCGCCTCATCTACAGTAGTTACTTTATTTATAATCTTGATTCCTAATGATTTGGCTTGTTGCACTTGATAATCAGATAACAGGCCGAAAGTTGAACTAATAACTGGGATCCTTTCCTCTAATAGAACATGAAATTGTTCTTCAAAGTGATCAGGTGTCCATATCTCTTGTTTATCAGGAGATAGTATCCCTAATGATTCACGAATGATGTTCAATTCTTTGTTAACCGCATCAAAGTTTTCATAATTATCTGAACCTACGTTAGAAAAAATATTCACGGCAAAAGGGGCATCCGTTAGCTTCCTAATGGCTTGTATAGCATCCTTTATTTCTTCAGGTGTCATGTAAGCAGCTCCCAAGGTTCCAAGACCGCCTGCATTAGAAACTGCGGACACAAGCTGAACCATATGAGGAATCCCGGCCATACCTGCAAGTACAATGGGATAACGAATATCTAAAAGTTCACACAATTTGTTGGTTAGTTGTATAGAAATGGCTATTCCCTCCTTTATTTATCTTGCTTCATTGTTTAGTTTACATCCGTTCTTTCCATCATGTATAATTCGAAAACATGATCTTATCTATCTTGATTTCAGATACTTTAATTTTAGTGGAGGCTTTATGGACATTCATTTGTTAGAGATTTTTATTCAAGCAGCTCGTGAAGGCAGCATTTCCAAAACAGCCAAAAAGTTAAACTATGCTCAGTCCAATGTCACAAACAAGGTACAGCAATTGGAAGCTGAGCTTCAGACAACATTGTTTTATCGCCATAAAAAAGGAATTACCCTTACTCCTTCTGGAGAAGTTTTGGTATCTTATACCGAAAAGATTTTAAACATGATGGATGAAGCAAGAGCGGCAGTCGGGAATGCTTCTATTCCTTCCGGCCCTCTTACCATTGGTTCTATGGAAACCACAGCAGCGGTTCGGTTACCCACAGTTATTGCTAAATATCATTTAAAATATCCTGCTGTAGACTTTTCTCTTATTACCGGACCAACAGAAAAGCTGGTTCAGGCAGTTCTTCATTATGAACTTCACGGAGCATTTGTCTCTGGACCTATCCAACATCCTGATTTATCACAGGAAAAAGTTTTTGAAGAGACACTTGTACTCGTAACGTCCCCTACACATCCTTGGGTTGATTCTATCCATGAATTACAAAATCATACCATGTTGGTATTCCCTAAAGGATGTACATATCGTGCCAAGCTTAATTCTGTTTTACAAGATGAAGGTTTACTACCCGCCAAACTAATGGAATTCGGAACTCTTGAAACAATTCTTGCTTGTGTAAGTGCAGGGTTAGGGATTACTTTACTTCCATACTCAATAATTGCCGATTATGAGGATCGAGGAAAGGTAATCAGTCATCCACTTCCCGCTAAGCTTTCTTCTGTAACAACCATGTTTGTAAAGCGTAAAGACACCTTAACTACACCGGCATTATCTGCTTTTTTAGTCGAAGTGAATAATAATCTTTCCGAAAAACTTCACTAATCTTAACCAAGTTTTTTTCACAACTTGTATCGAAAAAAGTCGCTAAACCGGCTGTGTATTGCGCCAGTTAAAACTAAACTGCCCGTTATTTAAAACAAAAGCAACCAATCTTAAATGATTGGCTGCTTGTTATTGTGATTAGGATACGTTTCCCGTTAGTTTAATGAGAGTTACAGATTGCAGTTAACTAATTAAAGACTATAAGAAATACATACTCTACTGTTACTTCACATCGAATCCATCATGGATTCAACCACGTTTTCTGTCTGTCTAGAATCAGCACTTGATAAATTTTTGTGTTTTTCTCCCCAGATTTTCATTTCCATAATGATCGGCACTAATGTGCGTCCGAATTCCGATAGCGAATATTCCACTTTGGGAGGAACTTGCGGGTACACTTCACGGTGCACGATCCCGTCTTCTTCAAGCTCTCGAAGCTGTAGAGTCAGCATCCTCTGCGTAATGGTCGGACATATTCTGCGAAACTCATTAAATCGTACGGGACCTTCGATCATATGATACAGAAGTAGACCCTTCCACTTGCCGCCAATGACATCCAACGTATACTCGACGGGACAACCTTCTTCATTCGGGCATTGGCCATATCCCGATTTGCGGTCACGCATGTATTTATCCTCCTCATTTAACAGTATACAAATTGATACTACATCACACTATTGTGCGTACTATTCATGATTGTTAATATACGTTATATTACAACCAGAAAGCAATAAGTGATGTACATTCAAGGAGGAATCGACAATGTCAAACCGACAAATGAAAGCCATCGGCCTGCTGAAGTATTTACCCATTAATCAACCTGAGAGCTTGCTGGACGTTATGATGGATATACCTGAACCTACAGGGAGAGACTTGCTGATCCGAGTCAAAGCCATTTCAGTCAATCCCGTCGACGTCAAAGTGCGCGCTCCCAAAGATCGGACCGAAAACACGCCAAAGGTTCTCGGTTGGGACGTTGCAGGTGTCGTCGAACAAGTTGGACCGGAATCTTCGCTGTTCAAACCCGGCGATGAAGTGTATTATGCCGGTAGCATTGCCCGTCCTGGGGGGAACAGCGAACTTCATCTCGTCGATGAGAGAATCGTCGGTTTTAAACCGGCAACACTGGATTTTGCGCATGCAGCAGCTCTGCCATTAACCGCTATCACCGCTTGGGAAGGATTATTTGATCGTTTGGGCGTGTCTGCTGCCACAGAGCGCAACGAAGGCAAGACGATTTTGATCATCGGCGCTGCGGGCGGTGTTGGTTCCATTGCGACACAACTGGCCAAACACGCTGGTATGACCGTCATAGGCACGGCTTCCCGACCGAAATCGGCTGAGTGGGCTAAAAACATGGGTGCTGACCACATCATCAATCATTACGAAGCATTTCTCCCTCAGCTGAAAGCGCTGGGTTTAGAGCATGTTGATTATATTTTCTGCCTGAATAGTACGGAGAAACATTGGGTCAATATGGCCGAGGCCATTGCTCCCCAAGGGAAAATCTGTTCCATTGTGGAGACGGATGAGCTGCTCGATCTGACCTTGCTGAAAAACAAAAGCGTAACTTTTGCCTGGGAGCTGATGTTCACCAGACCTTTGTTCCAGACTGCGGATATGATTGAACAACACAACCTGTTAAATGAAGTTTCCCGTATGATCGATGAAGGTCGCTTACGCACTACGGTTGCCCAGATCCTTTCTCCCATCAATGCTGCCAATTTGCGTAAAGCACATGCGATACTGGAAGAAGGACGTATGACAGGTAAGATTGTAATTGAGAATTTCGAGTAATAGCTATATTTGTTCCTGCCCTGCTGAATTGCTAATAAGGGTGGGAACGTTTTTTTTCGAGACTAATTTACCTCATAAGAAGTCTTCGCAAATGGATTATATGTCTTCACCTCGCGTCGAGATCTTATCCCTTCGAATTGCTGCCCAAAAACAGCCGACTACGTTGATCGTCCCTAAAATTGAGCTACTATCTTTTCTAACCTGACAATTTGTCTATGTAATCTCTTATGATCTTTGACCTTATAGTAAGAATTATTATCATACTTACTTAAACATTATATTGCCCCCGCTTACCACAGCGGGGGCACAACAAAACCTGTATACGAGGGGTTCCTTTATACAAATGCAAATACAAATACATACTTCTGCACTACAAATTATCTAACGACTTGTCCCATTGAATGTCAGAGTCAGTAGAGATTTAAGCCTCAACTGCTTCTGGTCTCTTCACCTGAAGAGGGGGAGGAATAAGCCACCCTTTTTCTTTGCTCATTTGAAGAATACGAAGGCCTAAAGCCGTTTTAGTAACGTGATATTTCGCAAATAAGGCGCCAATATCCTCTCTAATGGATTGGCCCATAACTTGACTACACGCCACTAATCCCATTGAAGTATCAGAAGCAATACTTGCTGCTATTTCCGGATCCGTAAATCTTGCACCAACAGGAATGTCTTCAAGCTTTACTGGAGGTCTTTCTGGTAATACTGGTGTTGAAGCAATTCCGTTATCTGTCAGCAGGGTATCGCACTCTTTAATTTCTAATTTAGCTTGATCAATTAGTGCATCGAGTATTTTTTTCAGATCCTTATCTCCTGCGTGATTCAAAAAGGCTTGGTAGAAGGAAAGAGCTCCCTTTGCAACCGTTGAACATTGCCATACGCTGAAGATTTCACCATAATGCATAGGTTCATTTTTTGGATTACCACTTAATATTCCCACCATAACAGCTCCTTTTTTATTTTATTTCCCACCAAAAGTATAGTTCCATATTCATGAACAACATATTCAAAAGTAATAAAATACCAATGGAATAAGGAACTGATTTTTGGAGAAATTAACTTAATCACACATACAGGAGGGAATTCTTATGAAGAAAAAAATAACAACTGTTGTTGTATCCATTTGTCTATTAGGTGCCTTGGCTGTTCCTGCATCTGCTCAAGGTGTAAATGAAGCAGCCCAAGATGGACGAGGCATTAACACCTACCAAAACAATAGTTCTAATTATCAAACAAACAGTGTAAGGGCAAATGCGACCGATAACGATAATGATATGGACTGGGGATGGCTGGGTCTACTTGGATTATTAGGTTTAGCGGGAATGCGTAAAAGAGTATCCGATCATTCCACTCGATAACAGGTTATGTTTTTGATCTCCCTACGTCTTTGATGGAAAAAGGAACCCTGGTTTTATGGGTTCCTTTTTTGTTTCTTACCTTTTTACGTTTTATTTAAGTATTTAAATCATGTAAGCCTGGGCTATGCTCATTTGGAAGCTCCGGCATATACGGGAGTGGGAATCCCTGAGGAGGTTCCGTGACTTGTAGCTCACCACCATTACGACTAGGTGTTTGACCGCTGAATACTTCAGCGATTCGTGTATTGTCCAAACGGAAGTTAAATTGGGCATTGTGGAAGCCGAGGTCAACATATTTCTGACACTCTGGATATTTGTTGATATCGTAATTGGGAACAGGAAATACTTTGCCCCAATTTACGCCTAATGTCTCCAGCGCCTTCGCGAATGCATTTTGGTGAGCGTTGTCACGAACGATTAGAAATGCCAAAGTTTCACGGAACGCTTTGTTGTTACTCATTTCATAGATTCGTGTTTTTTGTAATACCCCGGTTGATTCCAGTACAACGTTATCAAGCAGATTGCTTACCAAGTTGCCATGATCATATACATAGTTCCCGAGCCATGGATTACCGGCAGCATCTACAGGTAGGGAACTTTGAGCGCCCATAATATAATGATGTGGGTTGGCATGTTTAATAGCTTCGTCCAGCGGAGCCCCATCAATGCCTGCATTTCCTACTCCCTCGGCTCCAGCTCCGGTCAGCAATTGATTTATTGTTTGTTGTACCAGTTCAACATGACTTAATTCCTCCATAAATACACCACGAATTAAGTCTCTATACTGCTTCTCTTTCCCACGGAAATTACTACTCTGAAAAAAATACTGCATCATAGTTCGCATTTCACCAAATTGTCCGCCAAGGGTTTCCTGTAACACTTTTGCGGCAGCCGGATCGGGCTTGTCCGGGACGATCATGTTGATCAGATCTTCTCGATAAAAAAACATGGTTGTCCTCCATTCAAGTAAATTACAACTTTTAGTATTTAATTCACCCTTGATTTTATGTAAATGTGTGATTAACCAATTGTTGGTACTCTATCATTTGCAGTGTTCCTTTGATTTTCTCCCAATAAGCCGCTTGTATAGCGACATGAATGCAAAATGCGCCTCTATTCTTGTCAATCGACTGTTTTTTACAAATCAACCTGTGGAGTCTGTGGAAGTCGGATAATTTTTAACTTCTGGGTATACTACAGCAAGTCAATTCAACAAATCAAGGAGGATGAGTAATGAATCAAGAATTGAATTACGGTACAGATTACAAGTTCGTCCCCGTAACTTCAGTAGGAAATGGTGTGGGGATTGAAATATTACCTGATTTATTTTGCTACACTATCCAAATCGTCAATATCTGTCTAGTGGGTAAACCGGAATCTGACGAGTTCGTTTTAGTAGATGCGGGAATGCCAAAGTCAGCAAATGAAATAATCTCTGTCATTGAGGAGCGTTTCGGTGTAAACAGCCGCCCCAAAGCGGTAATCTTGACCCATGGACACTTTGATCATGTCGGAGGGGTGATCGAACTTGTCAAACACTGGGGAATTCCGGTTTATGCACATCCGTTGGAGCTCCCCTTCCTCACAGGGGTAAAAAACTACCCGGAACCAGATCCTACAGTTGAAGGTGGTTTGGTAGCGAAGATGTCCCCATCGTTTCCGAATGAACCAATAAACCTTGGAAGCCATGTACAAACGTTACCTCCTGACGGAACTGTACCCCACATGCCAGGATTTAGATGGATTCATACGCCAGGACATTCTCCAGGGCATATTTCTTTGTTTCGGGAAAGTGATGGAGCGTTAATCGCAGGTGATGCTTTCGCTACTGTAAAACAGGAATATATGTATAAAGTATTTACTCAGGAATTGGAGATAAGTGGCCCCCCTCGCTATTTAACAACAGATTGGGAAGCTGCAAAGCATTCTGTTGTTAAACTTGAGAATTTAAAGCCCTTGGTTGCTGTAACTGGCCATGGATTACCCATGTCGGGGAACTTGCTGACAACAAGCCTGAAAAAACTGGTTGATGAGTTTGACCAAATTGCCGTACCGGATTATGGAAAGTATGTTAACTAATTTTGTTCCCTTCGATCATAGTGGTTGAACATCCGATCAAAGCCCTTCTAGTTGCATAAGAAGGGCTTTACTTAGGTTTAGCCGTTTTTTTTTGCGTTATTATAGAATATGGTTTTTCATCTTTAGCGTCAGCATGTGAGCAACTATAGGAATATAGAAACAGCGGCATTGTAGGACACTAATATCCTGGAATGCCGCTGTTTGATTCATACTACAAACGTTCCCCAGTTCCTGGAGGAGTTAATGTACAATGAGGACTGGGCAACTTGATAGCTGTGAAACCTTGTGGCTGACACTTCCAAGCATCATTTCTTTAATGCCCCTTAGCCCACGGCTTCCGATAATAATAAGTTGCTGCTCGGTATCCCTTGCATAATTCAATAGTTCATGCGCAGGATCTCCCTTAAGATGAACAGTTTCCGGGTTAATCCCCGCAGACTTTAATTTAGATTTCGCTTGATGCAACTGTTCCAAACTCTCTTTCTCCATTTCGTTCAGTATGTCTTCCAAAAAATTCTCTGGTACATACGTCATGCCATTTGACACATAATCCTGGCTGACATTAACCAAGGTAACTTGAGTTTGTTTATTTTGGGCTATTTCAACGGTTGCATCAAGGAGTTTGTTCGTTATTTCAGATTTATCAATGGCCACCATAATTTTGTCAAACATAGTTATCACCCTTTCCGTGGCAATTCGTAACCATTTCGACTACCTACAACACGATTACTTGCTGCTCCGATACCAACTATAAAGAGTAACACGGAAGCCCCAAGTAGAATGAAAAGTGGCAGGTTCCAACTATTTGTTGCATCGTGCAGATATCCTATAAGGGCTGGACCGATTGCGGCAAGAAGATATCCGATCGATTGGGCCATGCCAGATAGTTCCGCTGCTTGATGCGCATTTTCAGTGCGTAACCCGAAAAACATCATAGCCAAACTAAAGGCGAAGCCTCCACCAATTCCGAGTATGACGATCCACAACAGAATGACATTAGAACTTCCGTAAAGAAGTCCGAGCGTCCCCGTCAAAAGCAAAATGGTTGTGATGACCACTAACAAACGTTGGTTAGACATACGCCCAGCAATAACAGGAACAATAAAGGTAAATGGAAGCATCGCTAACTGCATGATCGAGAGGTACCATCCAGATTGGTTGGAGTCAATTCCTTGCTGCTTTAAAATTTCAGGCAACCATGCGATCAATACATAGAAAACCATAGACTGTATACCCATGAACAAGGTTACTTGCCAGGCAAGCGGGGATCGCCATACATTCACATCATTACTGACCATTTGTTGACTTGTCTTGGCTGTTTGTTTCGTTTGATTTCTTAATTGGGGTAACCAACAGAGGATCGATACAAAGCTTAGAATCCCCCATACTCCCAATGCTCCCTGCCATTTTAGCCCTGCGTTCATGGCTAGCGGTACACTGATTCCCGATGCGATTGCTCCACATAAATTCATCGAAATGGAGTAAACTCCTGTCATGGAGCCAATTTTATTTGGGAAATCCCTTTTGATTATACTTGGCAATAATACATTACATATGGCAATGGCGAATCCAAGAACTGCTGTTCCAATAAACAGATTAACTGCGCCAGACAAAGATCGTATTACAATACCAACAGTCAAAAAGATTAGGGCAATCAAAATGATACGCTCAACCCCATACCTCCGTCCTAATTTTGGTACAAGAGGCGATAATAAAGCAAAGGCAAGCAAGGGTACCGTTGTGATCAGGCCTGCTAATGTATTTGAAATATGAACGTCATCCCTTATAAAACCCACTAAAGGACCAACTGAGGTTAAGGGAGTACGTAAATTAGCTGCAATAACAATAATGCCGAGAATGATCAGCGCTACAGAGGATGGCACGAATTTATTATTTTGTTTATTCGGCATTCTTCATTTCTCCTTCCTGATTCTTAAGTCTAATATTTGCTTCTTGTTGGCTGAAAAACTTTGCTATAACATCCGCGCGAATAATAAAAGTATAGTATAATATACTTTTATAAACAATAATTATTTTATAACATACTAAAATTGATTAAAAAAATACAACTCTGAATTCCCGTCATGGAATTCGGAGTTGTATTTAATAAGTGGATTTTCGGCTTTTAGAAGCCATACTTTAAGGATATATGGAGCACTGTTTCGCTATTCGTATGATTGGTATAAGCGTGAGGATAATCTGCACGAAAACTGATCGTATCATATTGATTCAATGTGTGAATCTCTCCATTGACTTGTAACTCAATGGAACCCGTCATTACTGTCGCAATTTCAGTTGTATTCACATGATGACCTTCAGGGTAATACGAGCTATTAGGCTGTAAGTATGCCCGACACATTTCAATATCGTTGCTTTTAAAGACGGGTTCAATGATCCAATTTTTTTCATCATTAGAAAACCGCAATCCCTCCCCTGCTCGATACAAACTAACAGGTTTCTCTGATGTGAACAAAGCCAATAGCGGTAAGGATATTCCTTTTGAAATTTTCCATATAATTGCTAAAGTTGGATTTGTCTCGCCACGTTCGATATTCCCCAGAGTAAGCTTGCTTACGCCCGTTAATTCTGATAAGTCGTCTAAGGTCATATTTTTTTCTTTTCTATACTTTTTTAATGCACCGCCGATTTGTAATACAATTTGTTTTGACTCATCGATTTCATCCATTTGATATTCACCTCAACAAAAAAACTATATAGCTAGTATATTGTTTATCTAGATTCTTTTCCATTCCGGTTCAATAGAACTTGATGAGATTTTCTTGATAAAATTGAATTAAAAGGATACAATGACGAGCATCAAACGGTTTTATTCGAAGAATGGTAGCTTATGAAAGGTGGTTTAGCAATGAAGATTCTCATCGTTGGCTATTTTAGCGAGACCTCAAAATCAAATATTGCAAGGTGTTTTCCGCAAGACTGGAACGTTGTAATTGTTCCGCCCGGAAAAGAAATGCTGCATCATATTGAAGATTGCCAGGTAATCATTCCTGAACATATTAAAGTGGACCACAGCCTGCTTTCTAACGCAAAAAAATTAAAATTGGTACAGACGGGTGCAGGATTTGATAATGTGGATGTCCCTGCCTGTACACAGCTCGGCATTTGGGTGGCCAATGCTGCAGGGGTGAATGCACAGGCAGTGGCCGAGCACGTAATGGCACTGATATTGTCTTATTATAAAAACATACCGTTTCTTGATACTTTCATGAAAAACAAGATGGATGAAAATCAATTGGACTATACAGGGAGTGAATTAAAGGGCAAAACGATTGGGATTATCGGTTTGGGTGCTATTGGAAAAAAAGTTGCTGCGTTTTGCAGGGTTTTTGATATGCATGTGCTGGCGTATGCGAGAAATGCCACTGTACAATCGGACGGTTTTGTGAAAATGACGGATTTCGATACTCTTGTAAGCACATCGGATATAGTCAGTGTACATGTACCCTTGAATGAGCAAACCAAACAGCTGATCAACAAAACGGCATTCAAAAAAATGAAAAACACCTCTCTTTTTATCAATACAGCCCGCGGCGGCATTATCAACGAAAGAGACTTAATTGATGCATTAAAAAACGGGGATATTTCAGGCGCATGCCTGGATGTGTTTGAATCTGAACCGCTTCCTATTGATAGTGAGCTCCGGAATCTGGGTAATGTGATACTTACTCCCCATACAGCGGGAATGCCTGATGGTCGGAAATTTCATAAAACAAGATATGATTTCTTTATAAAGAATATAAAACGTGTAGAAAATGGTGAGGAGCCTGAAAGCAAGCTCAATCAGTTATGATGTTTTGGTGCAATAAAAATTGATCGCCACCCTACAGCAGTTCAAAATGAAGTTGAGTCTCAGGTAACTTCGTATTTCCTTTCCACTGATTCGTACCGTATCCCAATTCCAGAACCGCAGCAATGCGCTCGTTACTTAGTACACCAAACATTTCAGTACGGCTCGGGTCGTACATCCAGTCATGCAAGGTACAACGCACACCCAGACTTTGCTCATGAGCCAGCAAGCGGAAATTCTGAATTAGGCAGCAGACAGCTGCAAAGTCCTCTTCCCGCTTATATTGATCCGCCTCTTCCTTCGCCAAGACCAGAAGATACGCAGGGGCCTGGTTCTGTAATCCCTGCATGAAGTCCCCATACTGGTTATCAACAAAGATAAATCGCCACGGCTCTCGGAGGCCATCATTTGGCGCCCATACGGCATGATTGAGCAACTCAAGGATTAGATCCTGCGATACCGGTTGATCCAAAAACTCACTCGGTCCGTCCATGTCTCCTTCCAAATCTGACAATTTCATATTGTTATCCTCCTCTTCTATGTAGATTGTCCTCGCAATACGGTCCACTTCTGCTCGGCTGGTGTCCTTTTCCGACTTCTTGGCGCTTTGTCGTAATACCCTATATGAAGAATACCAACAAATCTTTCATCCTCACGTAAGCCAATTCCATTGAAGAACCCTTCATGCTGAATCATGGACTCTGTATCCCACAACATTCCTAACCCTCGTTCCCAGCCCAGCAGTTGGAAGCTCTGCATCACCCCGCAGGCAGCCGCATAATTACGGTCATTGGTCAGACGATTCGATCCTACAGTCGACATAACAATGACGTGGGCAGGAATATCGGTAAATCTCTTTTTAAAAACATCCAGAAGTTTCCCTGGAATGAGCTTGCCGAGCTTGCTTTGTGACATCTGTTCCAGCATGCAGTCCACCAACCGTTTGCGTGCTTCTGGAGTTCCGGCATATACTACACGCCATGAGCCAGACTCAACAGATGGTTGAAGCCTTATAGCCTTACGCAGTAATGCTACAATTAAATCCTGGTCCACCGGCGTAGAGTTACATTTACGAATACTCCTGCGCTCCCTGATCAATTCCGCCAGACTCATATGCTTCACTCTCCTTCGTTCTATCTGGATTCAATATTTATACTGCTGTCTTGAAGAAATTGATGGATTACTTTTAGCTCCGTTTCCGAATATTTGTCGAGAGTACGATAGAAGCGCTCAGCCTCATGTATATGCAGACGTTCATGCAGTTCAAAGATCTTTTTGCCTTGCGGTGACAACCGGAAATAGCTCTCCTTTTTGTTGTCGTTCATTTTCGTACGTTTGACGAATCCTTCCTCCAGCAGTTTGTTGCCAATTTTGGTGATACTTGCTTTGGACAAATTCATTGCCTCGGCAATACCCGTGTTGTTAATTGGCTCATGCTTGCCTATGCAATCTATCATATGAACCGCGGTCAAATGCTGAGGGATTTTCTCGATGCTTTCTCGCTGGGCGATACTTAGGAAATGCTCGATTTCAGTATCCTTGTGGTTCTCATATACATGTAAAAAACGAATAAATTGGTCATAAAGCAACTGTTTTGTTCGATCTTTTGAGATCATTCTTTGATCGCTCCTTATTTACTTGTAAACAAAAATATTATTTTAAAAATAGAGTTATTCTAAATAAATTCTTATATTTAGTTTACTGGTTAACAATATATCATGAATGATAATGCTTATCAACTATATTCTCTGACATTACAACATTACTTTATAATCCAGGACAGAGACCTGCCTTGAACGGATTATCTTTTAATCTGCTCGTTAGTTAAACAAAAGCAGCCGATCACGCTGATCGGCTGCCTTCTTAAACATGGGTTATTGGATTCAGCATCGTTCTCTCTACTTAAATTATACTGTTATTTTTTATTTTTTTATAGACTGTTTTTTTTGAAATTCCTACACTATACTGCTAAATACAAAACTAAAAAAGAGGTGGATCAGTATGGATGACAAAAAAGTGATCATAGATCAAGGTCCTTTTTTTCATGGTACAAAAGCAGAACTGCAAATTGGTGATTTATTAGAACCACAATTTTTATCAAATTACCAAGAAAAAAATTCGAACCATATATACTTTACTGCAACATTAAATGCTGCCAAATGGGGTGCTGAATTGGCAAGATCTAATGCAAAAGAAAGAATTTACATTGTAGAACCATTAGGAGATTTTGAAAGTGATCCTAACGTAACTGATAAAAAGTTTCCTGGAAATCCAACACGTTCATATCGATCTAAATCGCCACTTAAAATAGTAGCTGAATTAGCTTCATGGGAAAGACACTCTGAAGAAGAGATTAATCACATGATTACATCTTTGAGAAAACTAAGTGAAGAAGGAAAAAATATAATATATGATTGATTCCTCTCGTTAAAAGAAAAAAGTCGCTATAATAGCGACTTGAATAGAACAATGGTCCTGTCCCGCGACACTTCTTTATTGGAATATCTATGAGATACGCCATCATGGAATAAACTTTGATTATTTTACTAATATCCATTTTTGTCGATCAAGTGATGGATTCAGTTCACTTAGGAAAAGTTCGGTCCCATCTTCCGATACTTCTAATGCTTTTTGATGATGAGCTGAAGTAATATGAACGGATCCGTCTTTGTTCTCGTGAAGGACCCAACGCTGGTTGTTGTACCCTAAGTAATGATACAGCTGAAGTTTGTTTTGCCCTATATCCAGATCAAGTGTCTGACCGGCCGTAGTACGAATTGAATACGAACCTGCTTCGTCACCTGTCGGAACAAATACCCACTTCTGGATGGAAGCTGCACTTGCATCATGCAAGGTAACCGGCTCTCCGTTGACAAGGTTAGCTGTGTAAATGGATTTCTGCGTTGCGGCATTTACAAGGCTGGACTTGGTGAGGTTTGCAGCTTCACCGTTGCTGACATTGACGTTCTGATAAGATGCGGAGCCGCCAAATACATTCAGTCCAAAGTGGCCTTCTGCAAAAGTCCCATCCATGATATCTATGACTTTTTGGCTGTCCACGTGAACGACAATATGCGGACCATTCGCTTCTATTTTCACCTTATACGTATGACCTGGCTGAATGAACGTTGGTACTTTTGCAAGAACCTGCCGTTCTTCAAATGCTCCATTGATTTTATAGAACAGACGAATGGCCTTCATGTTAGGGTCTAGATTCAGATAATAACCACTGCGACCATCTTCGCTAGCCCTAAACAAAATAGAACCTGCCCCTCCTGTTTCACCAAGCTTCATGTCTGCTTCATACGTAAAATTCCCAGCCTTCTCTTTGGCAATATAATTCGCATCGCTAAAATATTTACCACGAATCCCATGTTCACTAACTAACCATGAAGCAGCAGACAGATCTTTAGTCCATCCACTCAGGTTTGTCCGGAACTCGCCACCTGAGACTTTAATGAGCACACTACTGGAAGCTTTACCATTCGGAGTAGATACAGTGACTGTGGACTCCCCTTCTTTTTTTGCCTTAATAACTGCATGTGAATTGTCTACCAAGTCTATGGCGATTACGTCGTTATTACTGGAATTCCACTTAAGCGGTTGAACGCCTAAACCTGGTCCATACTCGACCATCGCTTGCAGTGTATCCGACTCGCCTACCCCCAGTTCCCGAACGCTCGTATCCATCTTTATTTGAGCTTTTGAAGGAATGTCCGCATTCCAGACAGATTGAAGTTGATGCACTTTCAAGGAAACAACATTCACATTCCCACCTTTCACGTAAAAACTCATCGCTCTACTAGCAGGATCCGGAAATATTACATCTGAAAAGACGACTTTGCCATTGTTACCAAAGGCTTCAACAGAAGACTCATCCACAAGAATACGCATCTTGATCCGATTATTCTCCATCTGCGTAGGTGCTTCATGTTTCTTACTGAAAAGGTTAGAAAAATCCGTTTCACCGGATGCAGTTCGGTCCACAAACATATGACTATCACTTGCCTTATAACCCACGACCGTCTTCTGATTTGCACCCTCACGAATGTTAAAGCCAAACTCGGTCACTGTGCTGGTTTCAGGGATTTCAATTTCAGCTTCAATTTCGTAAGCACCTGAAATAATACCTTTTAACAGATTCCCGGAAGAAGGGCTCACCGACTTGTTAGAAGCAGAATACAAAGGTTTACGCAGTGATTCCAATTCTTTGATTGGACTTTGCACCATCCGAATTCCATCTTTGGTTGTTACCAATGATACTTCTCTCGGAATGGTTAGTTCACCTTTCCAATTGGACGTTGGGAAAGCGAACGGATAGTCCCAATTCGTCATCCACGCCATCATCACTGTGCGATGATCAGGCATGTTAGTGAAAGACATCGAAGCGTAAAATTCTTTACCAAAATCTGTTCTTAACACCTTACCTGCCGGATTATCGTTCACGAATTTACCATCAGCTGTTAAATGACCGATAAAATACTCGGCATCTGATCCGCCTGTTTTGGGATTCGCTCCTGTACTGATCATCATAACCCACTTTTTCTGTGACGTTCCGTCTACCGGAAGCTGGAACAAATCAGGGCATTCCCATACTCCTCCGCGGACGTAATCCCCATATCCCCAATTATCTGTCAATGTCCAGTCAAGTAAATTCGTTGAAGTATAGAAACGAATATGATCTCCTCCGGACACAACCATAACCCATCGGTTATTCTCATCATCACGGATTACTTTCGGATCGCGGAAATCCCAATTCCCAGCTTCATTTCCGCTCTTACCTGGGTTCTCGATCACAATCGGGCGCTCCTTCGAATACTCCCAAGTACGACCTTGGTCTTTACTGTAAGCTAGACCTATACGCTGGTTCCCATTCGGGCTATCCGGATTAAAGGAAGTATAGTATGCAATAAGGCCCTTGCCTCCTGAATCTCCGAATAAACCAGATGCATTTGTCATATCCGCAACAGCCGACCCAGACCAGACATGTCCGTGATTATTCCAGGGAAGTGCAATCGGAAGCCGTTTCCAGTTCAGCATATCTTTACTTACCGCATGCGCCCATGTTCCTCCATCCTGATGGAAGAGATGATATTCTCCTTCAAAGTAGACAAGTCCATTCGGATCACTCGCTGAACCACGTATTGGCGTGTAGTGATATTGTGGACGATATATCTCATTGTAATATTGGCTCAGTTCCGTCACATAAGTATCCTGAAAGTAAGCCGTCCCCTTTTTTACGACGATTCCGGTACTTCCACTCCTGTAGGTTGAATCTTTCACGTCAATCGCGGCCGTAGTGTATCCGTCCAGGAAGACCTGAATTCGATCTCCCTTTGCCTTGATTTCCACATGATGTTTGGCTCCCATCTGACTCGGATAAGTACGTTGCGAACTTGCAATTACTGTTCCTTTTGTATTCGTCAAACTTACACGGACCTGATCTCCTTCCTTCGTAAGAGTAGCTTCATATCCTTCAGCTCCATCGGTTGAAGATCGAAATGCTAGAGCTACAATAGAATCAGGACGAAGGGTAATATTCCCTTCATACACCATATCAGTCGCATTTTTATTATAGATTTGCTGTGCTTTGCTCCCCTGTTCTACCGTCCCTCTTTTGCCGTTGATATCAGGCTGCCATTTTCCCTTGCTAGAAAGCACCGTCCCCAAATTACCTTTCAGATCGCTCACCACGATGTTCGAAAACAAGGCGGATCCATCCCATACATGGAGTCCAAGCTTTCCGCTTTGATACGAAATGTCTTGAACATCAATTAATGGTTTATATTGATTGCCCCAATATACTTTTAGCGAGGAACCCACTGCCTTCACTTTGAGATGATAGATTTGCCCCATTTCAACAGAAACTTTACGCTCCTCCTTTAATTTCCCATCTCCATTTTTTGCATCTCTTAACCGAATCAGACCTGCTTCCGGAACGATTTGCAGCATGTACGAGCTAAATCCATCCTCATTAGATCGAAACAACAATGTTGCATCCGCCTTCGTATCCCTGATCATGACATCAGCTTCATAGATAAAATCATCGGACACTGTCTCTGAGATGGCCATTACATTTTCTTTAGGCTGTGAAGTCAGCAAGATTCCTTCTGAAGTATCCTCTAATCCACCTTTTCCTTTCACTTGCCAGCCTATCAGATTGGTATTTGATTTGGATGCGCTTTCAAAAATATCAAGCTCCTCCTTTACCTGTTTATTTGTTTCCTGATCAGCAAGTACAGCACTAGCCGCAAATGATTTAGATGTAAAAATCCCGTTTGAAGTCAGAGTTAATCCCGTTGCCATCAGAAGATATATTGCGAATTTAGATTTATCTTTCATTCCATACCCTCTTTTCTAATAATATTGTGAAGTTGGTTCAAATTTAATTGGTTTTGGACAACCAGTTCAGTTTGGTTGCCCAAAACCGCGCAGTAACCATTAAGGGGAATCAAGCCATTACTAAATTCTAAACACTCTGATTCTCCCAAATGCTTACGAGATCATTGATTTGAAGCGACACGACCTTTAGTTCTCCGCCAATGGCATAGAGTTCCAGCCCTCTACTTCCCAAGTCGGGGAAAATCGTGTCTGAAATGATAGTTGTCCCATTGTTGCCAAAGATCTCTACACTTGACCAATCAACATAGATGCTCAACTGTATCCGTCTATGCTCTGGCTTCATAGGGGCCTTGTGTTTTGTAGCAAAATCGGGATGGAAATCAACAGCGTTTGACTTCGTTCGATCGACAAACAACTCCTCATTCAAGACATTATATCCGATGACTGTCTCCTGGTTGGAAGAGGAAGACTTTCGCACCTTGACCCCAAATTCTATTGCATTACCGATTTCGAATTCCGCAATAATTTCCATCTTTGTAGCAGAAACATCAGACAAAACGTTCATATCTGGTTTAATCGTAATGTCTTGTAGAGACAGAATTGATCTTCTAAGTTGATTTAACTCACTTATGGGTGCTTGAATTAAGCGAAGTCCTTCCGAATACGTCCTGAGCTGAATCTCTCGTGGGATGGACATATGGCCACGCCATTCTTTAGAAGGAAGAGTGGAAGCATAACGCCAATTATTCATCCAGCCGACCCAAATCTTTCGCCCATCCTCATTCGGTATACCATCCCAGGTCACGGCCGCGTAAAAGTCAGATCCGTAATCTATCCATTGGATTGTATCGAATGATTCCGATGTTTCATCTAGTGTAAAAACCTTACCATCAAAGTGACCTATAAAATACATCATGCCAGAACCGCCTGCGGGTGGTTCTGAATCGTTTAGATTTACGCCATTTCTATCTCCGACACTTAGTGTCAGAATCCATTTAGTGGTATTAGGGTCCTCATCCACTTGGAGTTTAAAAACATCAGGACATTCAAATATTCCACGATGGATGCCCGGAATATCAGAACCGAAACCGCTTGCAAAAGACCAATCCTTAAGATTCGAAGATGTGTAAAATTCTACACGGTCGCTAACAGCAAGAACCATTACCCAGTTTGAAGATTCTTCATGCCAGAATACCTTTGGGTCTCGAAAGTCTAGCGTCTCCGTGGGGAATAAAACAGGGTTACCTTCATACTTTGTCCAGGTTCGACCATTGTCCTTACTGTAAGCGATGCTTTGAACCTGCGGTTTACCGGGTTGAGCGTTGTTACCATTATTAGTATAAATTGCAACCAATCCTGATCCTGCTTCGTTGAAGAATCCGCTTGTATTGTTCTTGTCGACTACCGCACTTCCCGAAAAGATCGCTCCATCTTCCCCAGGTGAGATGGCTGGTGGAAGTTCATCCCAATGTACTAAATCATTACTTACTGCATGCCCCCAATGCATTCTGCCGAAGTCAGGCTGCGTATCATGGGGAGTATATTGGTAGAAAAGGTGATACTCTCCTTCGTAATAAACCATTCCGTTAGGATCGTTAATCCAATTGCCCTTAGGGGAATAATGTATTTGCGGTCGGTATTCATTTTTATAAATAAAGTTTTCTGGATCTTTGCTGATATTATTTTCACCTGATAGATGTACTTTTTTAATTTTATTCACGCTCCCTTAAGGCTATTTAAGATCTAAAAAAAGTAATATGCATTCCTTATTAACAAAATAAGCCACCTGTTTTCATTTGTCAAAGTATTTTTGTATAAATGAACACTATTTTTTATATATAAATCCTTTTTAGTTTACATTTGCACAATTTATAACTGATTATAGAAAATAACAATTTTTTAGTTAAGTTGATCTAATCATTTCTTTATTATTTCAAACCCATTGGTTTACAAATGTAAAAAAAGGTTGTATCTAAACTTCTCTTTACTTGTTCAGCAAAATATCGTTAGTATTAAACCTAATATTACCGATAAAACAAAAAAAGCCGCTAAAATAGCGACTTCAATAGGAATATGCTCTTGTCTCTTAACATGTTCAAAATAAATTAACGGCTCGCTTATGCTTTAACAACTTCAACCTTTTTATCCCCTGCTGACTTCGCTACCTCTAACGTTGTGTTACCTTGGATAGTGACTATTAGGCCAGTAGCCAGCATAGAAACGATTAAAGCTGCGCTGAGGGCTGTGGAAATTTTCTTCTTGACCATAACCATACCTCCGGTATCTATTATGTTGTGTTATGCGGCTCAAAGAACTATGATGAGCCGGGTGTGACTAGATATTACAATATTTCACTTTTTTGTTGGGTAATCTACCTGGTGATTGTATTATAACGTACTGACAATGATTGTAAAAGGGTTTTTTCCTTGTGTTCAATTCCCGGACTTATTACTACCTGGAACGTAAGGTCAATGATTCATATAATGGGTATATAGTTGCTCGAAGGTTGTAAAATGTTCGACTTTTCTGCCGACCTTATCATACTCTTCTAGATAATCATTCATCACTTCAAGGAGCTTCTCTTTCATAACTGGTAAATTACTTGCATCAAAGTACTGCATAAGATCATATTTCTTGGTTCCTTTCTCCATGGCCATTTCATCAAGATACTCATGTGCTCCAAAGGCTGAAAGAAAGACGTAGGAAGCATCGTTCGTTGTAACACTGTTCAAAATTTTATTACGGTAGTTGCACCACAGTTCTTCGTATGTTCCTCCAAGATTATCAAAGGTCGGAGCCGGTTTAACAATGAAGTTATCACACATCGTGCTATGTAACCGCGTAACGCTATTCAACATATTAAAAGATGTTATTCGAATATCTTCAATGGTATGAGCTTCGATGATTGACATGTATAAGGATTCGAGATCATCTGGAACATAGCGAAACGAGCGTATCTCTTCCAAATATCGCTTGATCCCTCGTTTGATACACGTGTTATTCATACTCACCAAGGCATTGACGAGATTGTACAGAACGCCAGCAGATGCATATCGCACTGAACCGATATCTTCACCAAGCATCGTATCGCTGTATGCTTGCTTAGCCAGATCAATCCATTTATTTGCTCGATTAAGACACACTTCTCCTATCGGATTCGCAAGTGCATCAAGAGCTTTTTGCTGGAAGTTGTTCAATTTCTCCAAATCCTCAGGCTTTGCATAGTAGAGTATTTTCAGGTCGGTTAGGCTCGATACGTTGGGACTCTCCAAGGTGGATTGCTCTTGTATTCTTGAATCCCATGGCGTGCAATAGATGTCATACCCAACATCGTCCAAGATGAAGCAGTCAGATAATTCCCATCCCTTTTCTGTATTATTAATGATAATTAAATCAAGATCGCTCTTCTCGTGAAAGTCCTCGGTGCTAAATGAACCAGTAAGCCCAATAATGGCGATATCATCTAGAAAATCTCTTTTTACGCGTTCAATCACCATGTTAATGAGCAGTTCATTTTTGTCCAGCAGCTTCTTTTTTATGATTTCGTTCATTCGTTACCCCTCTTTGTATGGTCCGGCCGTCCTTTATCACAACAACCTTAACTTGAGTCTATCGATTTAGAGGTGCGGTTACTATGTATAAGATGACTTAAGTCATCTTTGCACGAAATCCGCTAAACCGTCGATACGACGAGTTAGCGGATTTCATTAGTTTCTTGATTAGTTTTTTGTATAGACTATTTTCTTTATGCTTTCGCAGGACAAGAAATACCGATCCTCCAACTCCTCTATCCTGACTCCATTGCGGAATAAGGATTTAATCTCAGCATTTCGAGCAGAGACCCTGCTCTTGCTCTCTGTTTTCTCGCCCCATTTCAGGTGCGCCTCTTTGGGTTTTGGGATATAAACCAATTCCCCTTGAACGTATTCCTGAATGATACGTAACAATTCTTCTGGAAAAATAGACTCGGCTTTTGAATATTTCATGGGCCTCACTCCTTATTTAATAGATCAATAAGGTGCAAAGCCAGTTAGTGGAATATTACGATTCGTCGTTGGCAATGTGATTATTCCCAGACTCTATGCAAAGCATTGCCATATCCTTCACTGGCTTTGCATAGAGCCGTGCATGTAAGAATCCTACTTCGATTGTTTTCAATAGCCTCACCTCCAGAAAATAGATAGTTGCTATTTTCTTATTATATCAGGGCATGTTGTTCAAATGTTTAATCATGTATTTTTGGGCTAACATGTTCTGATTATTCTGTACTCACCTTGATTAGCTGCTCTCTACTTTACCAGTGAACTCAAGACTCCAGCCTCCATGACATCTCCCAAAAATCAAGTTCAAAGCGACTGCACATCACGAAAATATCTTCCATCCGTTGGTACGTTCCCTCGCTACAGCCTTCTAATAGCTTATCCGTTAACGTCACTAGGGATTGATTGTTGCTGTTGTATTCAGAGGAAGCATATCCTGTGATCCACTCTCCGTAAAAAGGATGCTCAGCTGCACCTGGCTTTTGGGCAAGGACTTGACCAATCTCTGCATAGCTCCATGAGCAGGCCAGAATGGATACAAGTACTTCTGCTATGCCACCCGCATGGGAAACAGAGAGCATATAGTTAGTATAGGCTGCATTTTTCAGGGCAGGTTTTACCTGGAAAACATGATCCTCTGTAATTCCTAATCGCTCCATATAAGAACGATGAATTTTCATTTCACCATTCAGGATGTTATCTACGTTTTCACTAAAAAACTGCATCAATTTGGGGTCGTGCGACTTGACGATACCTAGTGCAAATACGCGGGCATAATCGAACAGGTACAAGTAGTCTTGCAGCAAATAATAACGAAATTGTTCGACCGGTAAGGAACCATCTCCGATTCCTTTAACAAAGGGATGCTCAAGACATTCCTTCCACACAGGCTGTGCTGCCTGATATAGTCTCTCTGAAATAGTCAACATGTGTTCCTCCAATTCATAATGTACGTATTTAAAAAAAAAAAACGAAACATCCATAGGATGTTTCGCAGACAAATACACTAAAACAAGGGGGTTCGCATGAGCTACCCAAGTACAGTGTTTCATCGTTGCATCCCTACGTTGGCATTATCCAAATCAGGTAAGGTCGGTTTAACACCCTCTCAGCCGGTTAAGGCTCCCTCGCAAACGGTTGTATGTAGTTGATTACTATCTTATTCCCATAAAAGAAAAAATAACATCAATTTAGTATATCAAGGGCTGTTAAATATAGTCAAGGCAGATTGTATCCTCCCTCATCACCTTCGGTGACGTATGTAAACGATGGAAACCATCACAACAATGGTTGAGTTTCAGCCACTGTTATGATGGTTTCTATTCTTGCAACTACTGCCGATGGTTTAATGCCCGAGTTTGTTCTTTCCGACAAAAGTGAGTATTCCGTACTGGGAAGTATTTCTCCAGCTCTCATTGGTCGTATCATTCCACTTGGCTACGCTCTGCTTACCTCCGCCCTGGTTGTCGTTAATTTGGAGCTCGAAACCGAGAACATTTCCTGCTTTGGGCGTCAATGATTGTAAATGAATTCTGGCTTCTACGAGATATCCTTTATTTGTTTTCTTCACAGCACTTACAAGGCGTCCAGGTGAGGCACCCCCTGCAAAGGTTCCCACATTGTCTGCACTGATTCTGAACTGGGCATCATCATATTGAAAATACGGTGTGCGCTGGTGATTCTCGTCCAGGAAAATCTCAACCGAATCCTGATCCCATGGGTTGATACTATCTGTAATGATGTTTGGATCAGTGACGTCGATCAGCAGGTATAGATACTCACCTGACCACATTGCGCGAGCCACTGCCTCTGCACCTTTGGTCTCATTCAACCGTTTTACTTCAAATGGTACAGCCTTATTCCATAGGGCGTCTTTCTTCCCATCAATCTGAACAATCCCTTGCACAGCTTGTGCAGATTTGGGCATAGGGGTGAGTTGAATCACGCCGTATTTGCTTGTATCTTGTTCCTGAGATTGTGTTCGATCATTCCAGTACAGTGGATTATAAGGTTGTGTCCCACTTGAACCGCCATCAGTCACACGGATATCCAAGCCGGCTTCATATTCTGATCCGACTTGTATACCACCCCATGGAATAGACAATTCAACCTGATATCCGGCGTTTGTCTCGCGTACACGATACGAACGCTGCACCGCGCCCTCAGCTTTGCCCGACCGCTTAATGATTACATGTCGGTCATCTGCTTCATATGAGGTAGTCTTGCCATTATTGAGATCGACAAAGATATCTACTTTGTCATTCACGTCTGCCTTTGCATCCTGAACATCCACAAGGATATACAGATTACTATGATCCCATAAGGTGCGGAAACTGGCTGATTCCGAAGAGTCACCCTTCAGTGGAGTGGACACCGCTTTGTTCCAGAGCGGATCTTGTGACTGTTTTTTGATATCCGGTTTACCCGAAAGTGAGGCGGCTCTCTGTGTCAACACAGGCAAACTGGATTCATCCACGAGTCCCCAGTATGCTTTTTTGGCCTTCAGGGCTGAATCAAACAGCATAGCCTGGTTGTTGTAAGACTTCTCATCTTGGAGTCCCCATAAGGTAACTGAAGAAATGTGGTCTTTGTGTTTTTTGTACAAATCCAACAGTTCCTTATATCGATACGCCTGCTTTACTGCAACTTCATCGGACATCTCTTCACCAAATGGAATTCCGCTATCCACATCCAGTTCCGTGATCTGAATATCCAATCCAAGTTCGGCGAACATGTTGATCGTTTTTTCAATTTCCTTGATGGGCGGGGATTCCAGGTTATAGTGGGATTGCAAACCCACACCATCGATGAGCCCCTTCTCTTTCAGTCGTTTGACCAATCGATACATATGCTCTCTTTTCTCAGGGATTTCCGTGAAGTATTCGTTGTAATATAATTTGGCATCCGGATCGGCTGCACGAGCGAATTCATAGGTTTTCTCAATGTAATCCGGACCGATTATTTCATAAAAGGGACTTTTACGTAAACCGTTGGCATCACCATTGCTATCCGCAATCGCCTCGTTTACCACATCCCAGGCATAGATCTTACCTTTGTATCGGGTCATGACGGTTTCGACATAATCCTGAATCCGGGCAAGCAGTAATTCTCGACTCGCAGGGTTACCCTGAGGATCCTTGAACATCCACTCCGCAGCATCAATATGCCACAACAACGCATGTGCGCGTACGCCCATACCATGCTCCTCAGCGAACTGAACATATTGATCGGCTGCCTCGAACTCATAAACACCTTCGGAAGGAGACATGTACTTCGGTTTCATCTCATAGGTTGCGGTCAAGCTGTTAAAGTGCTTTGTGAGCAGTTGTCCATATGCGCCTTCCAACTGCCAGCGATACACCGCTGCACCAATGGGGAAATCATCTTGATACAGGTCCTCCAGAGACCGAATATCTTCTTCAATCTCCAGTTGCTCGGCCAGAGTAAATGATACATCATCCACATAGAACGATAACGTATCTAGGCTATCTTCAGAGATGTAGGGTGTTTCGATGAACAAATTCAATTCAGTGGGATCATCACTATACTGAAATTTTCCGGTGATTTTGTGCCATGTATTCCATTCTGCTTTGGCAATCTTCACGCTACCGATCGGGTTCCAGCTTTCGGCAGTTGTTTTTTTATATGTGGTGAGCTGTAGTGTTTGATCCGTGGTGGGCTCCTGGGTAAGTCTTACATATGCCGCAATTTCGTACTCTTGGTTACGCTTAAGCAGATCCTTCATGGATAACATCGGTCCATGATAGGAACGCTCACGGTTGGCGACCAGCATACTGGACTGACCTTCGTGTGCCTCCTGCTGTGTCACTGTCAGCCTTTCGTTACCTGTACGTGGAGTCCATCCCTGAAGTGTACCGTCTTCAAAGTTTGTACTCAAATGACCTCCCTCCACTTCCGTAACTGCCTTGGCAGCATGTGAGACATTCGAAAATGGAAGCATGGCGACTATCAGCACAAGAACCAAGGCTGCAATATTCCATTGACGTAACCGTTTCATACAATTCCTCCTCTTGATTGGGTCTAAGTATTTCTGAACGGATTAACATCCAGATAAATAGATTATAGCTCTTTGGATAGCGCTTACATATAACAAATTTCCAATGATTATAATAAAAAGTTATCAATTGGTAATTCACAATGCCCGTCCCGGCCGTTCAGATCACACAATAAATTAGTTAGGAAACACTTTATTCGACATTTTTCTGCATTTTGATATGAAAATGTTTCTTCATCTGTGACCCTAAGAGTATCTCTAAATAATTGATATTCAGTAAAACATTTCATTTAATTGCTAAATAAGTGTGATTTATGGTACCTTTAAAACAAATAATGATAGGTTGGCTATCATTATTTGGAGATTTCCACAAACTACATTAAAGGATGGCGAGGAGACATGCAGACTGATAACAGATCGATCGTTATTCATCAGGTATCTAATTTAGAGACACCTGAAGAACTTTGGAATCCATATGCTTATTATGAGTACATGCTGGAGAATCATCCCATCTATTTTGACGAGAAGCAGCAAGTATGGAATCTGTATCGTTATGATGATGTCAATTCCGTTCTAACAGACTGGAAACGGTTCTCCAGTGTTCGTAAACGGAGTGTATCCCCGGTTCCACCGGTAGTTACCCGAGTGAACATCAATTCTGTTGATCCCCCTGTTCAACGTGATATTAGAAAGTTAGTCTCTAGTGCCTTCACCCCACGTCAGTTAAAAACCTGGGAGCCTCAAATCGCGGCTATCGTTGATGAGTTAATGCTTGAGATGAAGACGAAAGATGATGTGGACATTGTTCGAGACCTAGGGGTTCCACTTCCTGTTACTGTCATTGCCGATCTACTTGGGGTAGAGAGGCAACACCGGGCACAGATCAAAGCCTGGTCTGACATGTTATTTTTCCCCAATGCCACAGGTAATGAGCAGGAGCAGATGAATGCGAAGTATGCGGCTATGCAAGAATTTAACGAATTTTTGCTCCCCATTGTTCAGCAGAAGAGAAAGCATCCTGCCGAGGACATTATTTCCGATCTCACACTTGCCGAGCTGGATGGGGATCAACTAACCGATGAAGAGGTTGTTACCTTTAGCTTGGGCCTCCTTGCTGCTGGGAACGAAACAACGACTAACATGATAAACAGCCTGTTCTACAGTTTTATGTATGATCAACCCGGAATCTATCAGGATATTGCCGCAGATCCAGAACTGATAGAGAATACTGTTGAAGAATCGTTAAGGTATCGTTTTCCCACGACACTTGATCGTGTGGTAGTAGAGGATACAGACATCCTTGGCGTGCCTATGAAAAAAGGAGATGTTATATTAACCTGGCTGGGTGCAGCCAACAATGACCCTAGACATTTTCCCGAACCTTCCCGCTTTGATATCTACCGTCCCAACAGCAATCGTCATCTCTCGTTTGGCAAAGGACCTCACTTTTGTCTGGGCGCTCCATTAGCCAGGCTAGAGGGCCAACTGGTGCTGAGAGGGTTCACGAATCACTTTTCCAATATTACTGCAAAAATCAAATTTGAAGCGGCAAGCCAGCTCTACCCGGGTACACAGACTCTTCAAAACCTGTCAGCCATCGTAACAACCAAGCTTTTTTGAACTAATTTCATCAAATTAAAAGTGCCCTTACACACAAGCGATTGGCTGTGTGTAAGGACACTTAAATCTTGTTATGCCTTTCTTCTATCTTCAAGCTCTCTAATAATCGTTGGATATTCCTTGTCCAGCTTGTTTTTGTAAAGGAATACTACAAGAAGAATGAATACAACAATGGGGACGTATATATTCAACGCGATGATGGCCTGCTTTGCTCCTTCTCCTTGGGTTGTAGCTTGTTCGACATATCCTCCTAGCGCGAGGAACCATCCAATCATTGCTGTGCCAATGGCTGTGCCTACTTTTGAACCGAAACCGATGACACTATTCGTTAAACCAACAAGTCTTTTGTTAAATTTCCATTCGCCGTATTCAATCGTGTCTGTGACCATTGCTCCACCTACTGCCATTAGCGGAATTGTACCAAGCGTTTGGAAGATAGAACAGATCAGACCCAATGTAATGCTCTCGGGAGCGACTAACCGAACGGCTGCTCCGAGGAGTCCGATTAATATACCGCCGAGGGCTGTATTTCGCTTGCCATAACGTTTGATGAATGGTCCGGACAAGGCAAATCCGATAATAACCGGAATCAAACCAATAGCACCCATGATGCCGATCAGGCTTACATTGCCCCAAATATATTTGGCATAATAACTTCCTGCTGCCACGCCCAGAGCAAACAAAATGCTAGCGAGAGCCATTACGAAGAACATATATACCCAGTATTTATTGGCAAAGAGCAATTTCAGTCCTTCACGAATCGGCGTTTTATCCTGAAACATGCCAAGCTCATCCAATTGAACATTGTTGTACTTTTCCCTATTGGACAGGAATGAAATGAAAATCCCGATTGCTGCAACACCAGCAAAAATTGATGCGAGCAACGTCCAGTCACTTCTGCTATTGCCCATTGCTGTAACGATTGGAACAAATGCAACGGCAACAACCATACCTGCCAGATACCCGCTGCTTGAACGGATAATACCCATTAAGGAACGCTCGTAACTGTTACGCGTTGTTAACGCCATCAAACTGTTATATGGAATCGAGGTTGGAGTAAACACCAAAATGTAGAATACAAGATTCGTAATAATCGCATATATAATTTTGCCTGTAGAACTTATATCCGGCACGGAAAACATTAAGAATAATGAGATGAACATTGGAATGGTCATCCATAACAACCAGGGACGAGCTTGCCCATACTTGGTTTTGGTCCGATCCACCAGTACACCCATACCGATGTCTGCAAACGCATCCAAAACTTTGGTAAGCAGCATTACCGTACCGACTACAGCGGCAGACACGCCAACGACATCCGTATAATAATACGTGATCAAACCCAACAATCCACTTGAAATGTTTAACCCGAACTGTCCCATTGAATCGCCAATTAACTTTTTCGTTGGTATTTCCCGGGGTGGCTGAGTCGGCGTATTATCTACTTTAATATGCTGCTCATTCACTGCAACTCCCATAACACTCGCCTCCGTTACTCTTCATGTTGAATTTCTTTCCTCTTCTATACTTTCATTTTATGTCCTGGCACATATAACAGATATAGCGCATTGTTAAGATCAAATAACGCAATCCAAACAGAAGGTATTCCTGCTGTTTGAATGACAAAAAAACTGACTCAGGTATACTGAATCAGTTTTTGGTCCATATGTTTTATGCACGATCCTTATGAATAAAATGAACCGAAATAGATCAGGAATCGGCTTTAAAACCGCTAGAACCATGATCGAAAGACTTGCTGTTACTCCTTAAAGTGTCAACCCACCGTCTGCTACTATGATAGAGCCTGTCATATAACTGGAGCCGTCCGATGCCAGGAATGCTACGAGTTCAGCCAGCTCTTCCGGCTCCGCAAAACGCCCAATTCTCATATTTGGGAATTCTTCGGGCATATAATCGCTTTCTTGTAACATTTGCGGAACAGCTGCGGTCAGCGAAGTGGCTACACCCCCAGGGCAGATAGCATTTACCCGAATGCCCTTTCTGACGTACTCAATCGCTGCTGCTTTTGTCAATCCGGCAACACCGTGTTTACTCGCTGTATAAGCGGCCAGACTGTGCTCAGCTCGAAGCGCCGTGGTTGATGCTGTATTTATCACATGACCGTAACCTTGTTGAACCATCACGTTGAGAGCGTGCTTCATCCCCAGGAAGATCCCCTTCAAGTTGACGTCAATGATACGGGAGAAATTGTTCAGGGATGTTTCATGGAAAGGCTGGAACTTCTGAATGATTCCTGCATTGTTGAACGCGACATCGATTTTACCAAATGTTTCAATTGCTTTTTGAATATAGTTTTCTACATCCTCTTCCTTGGATACATCAGCTTGAACAAAGATGCCCTCGCCATCCTGCTCCTTCACAAGCGCAAGTGTCTCTTCCCCTGTTGTTACATTGTAATCCACCAGAACGAGCTTGGCTCCTCTCGATGCCATCAACACTGCACTAGCTCGGCCAATACCGCTACCAGCGCCTGTGATGGTAATCACTTTGCCTGCAAGCGAATCGGATTTGGTATTCACAGCTTTGCTCGCTTTAGGAGCCTCTGCAGATTCGAAGGTTACGTTAGCAAGATCCGCTTTCAGTGCGGACAAAATGTCTTCTGGCAGATCGACCTGTGGAACGGCTGCGAGTTGATCCAGCGTAAAATGGGAAGCCATTTTGAATGATGGCTCGTTAATGAATTCAGGTAGATGTTTGGTAAGCAATGTTGTTGCTTCATCATTATTCAATAGTTCCGAAATTTTAATGTTTTCATTGTAAGTTGTCATAGTTGTTTCCTCCAAATTTTATTTTGATAGTTTTACTATTATCTTGATATAAATACTATCATTTTGTGTCTTTTTTTGCAATTCGTCATTTTAATAGATTAGGAACGAGCCCGAAAATGGCTAAAGGACTTATTCTGTTTATGCTGTGTTGCCTCCAGTGTTATGTCACCGAAATAGTCTTTAGCCCATCGTTAAGCTGCTTCTGCTCTTCCTCGGTTAACAGGTTCCACGCCTGGAACGGGCTTAGGAAAAATATCACTCATCTCCTCCAGAATACAAGGATAACCAAGAATCATTGCATTAGGCCGAGTGGAACCCATCATCCTCAAAGCTGCAGCAAGATGGCCCCCTGCGGAGAAGCCGCATACCGCTACTTTTTGAGGATCAATTCTCCAGTCCGCACTGTTGGCCCGCTTGCGTGTCAACGCTTCCTCCGCATCGTTCAATGGTTTTGGAAATACAGCATGCTGATTGAGTGAATTTCACAGGATAAAGACTTGATAACCTTCAGCCAAAAATGCCATAGCAAACGGGTTCAGCTTCTCGATCAGAACAAGCTCTATATCCTCCACCTGGAAGCACAAGTACCGCTGGCCGCTTTTTGGTATTTGCCAGCTCGGGTGAAGAATCCAACAGGTAGAGTGGATTGACATGGCCAAAAGGATACTTCTATTGTAGATTTCAAGTGAGACGATCGACTATAACGCGATACAAAGATTGTGTAGCGTAATTCAAGCCCATTGCTAGTCAAAGACAAAGAAAAAACCGCGAAATCGCGGTTAAGTAGGGCTATCCTCTCGTATTATGATTATTGACCTTCCGTGTGATATCAAATGCATCCGGGTCAGCGAACTGATTCTCATCCCGGTTGACTGAGGAAAAGGAAACAAAGAGCATGTCGCCCTTACGGATGTGCTTGCCACCGAATTCGACATCCTCGGTAGCCCAGCGAATATTACTCACCTCAGCAGGCCATCGGTTTGAGATGATTTGCATTTAAAGAAACGTCATCGTGTTTCGTTTTCGTCGTATCTAGGAGCAATGATTTATTCTATACGATTTGAATGGTCTCCAGCTTGAGATCGAGCTGGTCAAGTTCTTCCTCTGGCGTACTGAACGAAGGATAGGTGGATAGATCACGCAAGCTTGCTTCCCCCATCGGGCCAATTGTCCCCGGGTCCAGCGAAGCCAGCACCGGTGAAAGCTCGTGCAGCATACTCCGGCTATGCTCGTTACGAAGCAGTACATTCAGAGGTGTACGGGTGCTTAACGTTTGTTTGTATGGCACGGATGGTACATAAATAAAATCATACGTGCCACTCACCACTTCGATGATCACTTCATCTTCAACCTGAACGACAATCAGGCCTGTATCCGAAAGTGTAATTCCGTTCATCATCACCTGATCAACCACGGCGCGTGGCAGCTTGATCGTTGCTGTTGCATTAAATGGAACAGAGAAGCTTAAATACAGCTTACCTGCTTCATCAAACCTCCATTCACTGCAATAAGTTCCTGCAGCGGTGTCAATGCGACCTTTAGTCCACTGGATTCTGAAATCAGGCATCGGTGCCAGCAGTGCATGGCGGAAGCCAGGTCGATCCTCTACTGGATTGATCCCCGCCATATGACGATACATCCATTCAACAACGGCACCATAGGCATAGTGATTAAGCGAGTTCATACCATTTTCACTGATTGTACCATCTGGCAAAATGGAGTTCCAACGCTCCCAGATTGTTGTTGCTCCCATATTGACCGCATACAGCCAGCTTGGGTAATCATCATTGAGCAGAAGCGTATAGGCGATATCATTGCTTCCATATGCTGATAGAACCCGGTTCAAATACGGCGTACCTACAAAGCCAGTTCTCAAGTGGTTCTGATCCTTGCGTACACGCAAGCGAATAGCTTCTGCAATCCGTGCTTTATGTTGCTCAGGAACGAGATCCATATACAACGCTATAGCGTATGCGGTCTGTGTATCTACTGCCAGACGTCCATTCGCAGTAAAGTATTCCTTCACAATTGCAGCTCTAACCTCTTGCGCCAACTGGTCATAGGATGCGGCAAGATCATGATGTCCAAGTACTTTGGCAGCCTTGGCTACGATATCTGAAGAATAGGCATAGTAGGCTGAGGCAATAAAGTAATTATCTGTTCCCCCCATTGGAGAGTTCGGATCATCCCCATCTAGCGCAAGCCAGTCACCAAAGTGAAAACCTATCGCCCATAAACGTGTACTACCGGATTCGTCATCCGAACGCTTGATGTAATCTACCCATGTCTTCATGCTGTCAAACTGCTGCTCCAGAATGGATGGGTCCCCGGAATGCAGATACGTGTTCCACGGAATAATGGTTGCCGCATCTCCCCAGGCGCTGGACCCTCCGCCCTGCACACGTCCAACCGGAATGACCATCGGAACCATACCGTTCCGATCCTCTTGTTCCATCCACAGATCATATCCATACTTGTTAAAAAAGGCATACGTATCCATATTGTAATTTGCTGTACCGGAGAATACCTGTGCATCCCCTGTCCAGCCCATGCGCTCATCGCGCTGTGGACAATCGGTAGGGGTATCTAGGAAGTTTCCCTTTTGCCCCCAGAGTGCATTTTCGAACAAACGATTCACGCCAGCATGACTGGTTTCTAAATACCCGGTACGTTCCATATCCGAGTAAACCACACAGCCTGTGAAGTCATTCAGATCCAGTTCGCCTGCCCAGCCTTCAACCTTAACATATCGGAAACCGTAAAATGTGAAATACGGACGCACAATAGCTTCTTCACCGTTTGCTGTATAGATGTACTCCGCCTTAGCCGAGCGAAGGTTCTCCCGGTAGAAATTGCCTTTCTGCAACAATTCGCCATATTGCAAATGGATGACCGTTCCGCTTGGTGCCGTAGTACGGAATTGCAGCCAGCCTACCATATTCTGGCCCATATCAATGACCGTTTCTCCCGCAGGCGTGGTCAAAATTTCGATCGGCTTCAAGGTTTCCTTGATCACGACCGGAAGACTTTTTCTTGCTTGTAAAAGCTCATACCCCATTTCACTTTCCCGAACTGGATAAATCTCAGTCACGTCCAGCGTGGCATCATAGATTTCTCCATCATAGATGTTACCATCCACCACATTCGAGCGGGTGGCATGCCAGGACAGATCTGAAGGGACAACAACTTCTGTTCCATCCGTATACGTAATCACCAGCTCGGACAGCAATGCAAAATGATCACCATACAAATTGGCAGTGGTATCTCCTTCAAAACCAAACCGTCCCTTATACCAGCCATTCCCCAAACGGACATCTATCGCGTTGGACCCTTCTTGCAGCAGGTCGGTAATATCGTAGGTTTGATACTGAAGCCATTTGTGATAGGCATTATAATGAGGGGCCAAGTACTCATCCCCAGCCTTGACTCCGTTTAGTTCCAATTCGTATACTCCCAAACCACAGATGTACGCCCGTGCTTTGGCGATGGGACCTTTGACTTCGAACGTTTTCTGGAGGACTGGATGAATCGTCGGTTCCAGTTCAGGTGTAATCCACTTTGCTGTCCATGGTTCATCCTGCTTCGCCGTTTCAAACCAGGCCGTTTCACTGGTCGCCTTTTCCCCAAGCTCATTCCATAATCGAACTCTCCAGAAGTAACGCGTCCGTGCAACCAGTTCCAGATCCGGTGAATACGCGAGCGAATCCATATCCTCTGTTATTCCGCTATCAAATACAAGCTCTGCAAAAGATTCATCCAGTGCAATTTCTACCTGTGCGGCGATCTGTGTTGTCGCTGTCGTATCCGTAACGGTATAAGAAAAGGTTGGCTTGGTTACCGCAAAACCGAGCGGATTAGTGATGTGATTTGTTTTCATATGAGTAATGTTCATCGATGAAACCTCCCCTTGTCGATTACCTTTCGGAACGTTTAACCATCCTGCTTTAAGGCCGAGTCTGCGCCGATTGGTACCATTCATTCACTTCTTCCGTGATTTTTCTTCCGCCTGAATCCATCCATTTTTTCACGAACTCATCAAAAATGGCGAGTGGCTCCTCTCCATAAATAATGGAGTTGAAGGTGTCCAGTTCCATTTTTTGCAAATAAGTGTTTCGAGCTTGCATTGTTTTTGTCGGGGGCCCCTGAAACAGATTGACTCGATCAATCTGCCGCTGCCTGGTCTCTACAACATTTGCCTTCATAATGGGATACTGCTTCTCATCCTTAGGGTCAATTCCCATACTGAACAAAATGGCGCGATCATGAGAGCTCAGCCCTTCTCGCTTGCCCATTTTCAGAAGAGCTGCTCTGAATCGGGAAGGGTAACTCGCATATTGTCCCATGAGGGTATATTTGAACGTTATCACTTTCCCCCCGGGAATATCGCGGCTGTCACTATCCACCGAACCATCCGGGTTCAGTACATAATCATATCCATTCTGATAGGCACTCAGATACAACGGATTATTCGTCACCGTAGCCTCATACAGATAGTTCTGATACTTAAAAAAAGCCTGCAAGGCTTCTTCAGAAATGTTTGCGCTGATCATTAAAGCCCCGCTGTAAGAGTTTCCTTTGAATCTCGCTGTGGTTCCGTCCATTCCTGCAGGAATCGGATAAGGCACAAACTCAGCCTTCGGATCCTTTTCATTAAGTTGTTGCAGCGGATAATCTCCAAACCAGCGTGGACCAGCTACCATGCCAACTTTGCCATCAAGGATATTTTTATTGACCTGATTGAAGTCCTGCAGAGCTATGTTATTGCTCACATATCCTTTTTTCTTCCAGTCTTGCAGTTTTGCCAGTGCGGTTTTGATCTGAGGCTGGATACTTCCGTACACGAGATTGCCCTGTACATTCTTGCTCCATATACTTGGAATCGCTCCATACGCACCAAATACCCAGGATATGTCTCCGATAGGCGAGGCCAGATACTGGTCCTTGATTGCAAAATCAATACCGTAGGTATTCTGTACGCCATCACCGTCTGGATCATCATAGGTAAAGGCCTTCATTACACTTTCCAGTTCGTCAAGATTGCTTGGTGCCTTCAGGTTCAGATAATCTAGCCAATCCTTGCGAATCCAAAGTACGGACTGCGAGGCTTGCTCCGTAATGATCGGAATCGCCATCCGTTTCCCGTCAATCTCAAAAGGCTTCCATGCTTCTGGCACTTCAGCCATAGCCGCTTTCCAAGTGGATGATGCATATCGATCAAAGGCTTGTCCAGCGTCCAACAGTTTGCCTGAGATCATAAATCCATTGACTGTGTCCATGACATTGGATGAGAACACGTCAGGTAACGTATTGTCAGCAGAGAGCATTAATCGAAGCTTCATATCATAGTCATCGACAGGAGCACTCCATTGGGTCCGAATATCCACGCCAAGCGTTTCTCTGGCCCAACGGATATGTACATTATCGGCAGCAGTTTCGCCATTTTTGTAGATGGTGGTTGGATCATTCATTTTGACTGTTGTTACGATCACACCTGTTTTTACAGGCATAGGCTCTTGTGCTTTACCACTGCATGCGGCGGTAAACAGAATCAAACAAGCAACAGAAAGAGACAGGTATATTTTGCTACTCATGTGCGAAATGCACTCCTTCATCTAATTCATCTTCATCATATCGTGCCAGTTATACAGTCGAAATAACGCTTTTTCAACATTAGATAATTCATTCTTAACCTTCATCTATATTACATTCCAAATCACTTGTATTTCATCCAATGCCAGCCTACAATAAGGTGAATTTACATCGTTGGCAGGAGGCGTTAAGGGTTGAAAAAGAAATACAGGACCTTTATGAACATAGTGGCCATCACGCTGATTATGCTTGTCGCCGTCCTGGTCATGTATACCTTCTCGGTTCAATCCAGTCTGGATACCGTTCAAAAGGATATTGAAACCAACAATCTCAATCGAGTGCAGTTTGTCGTTAACTCACTCGATCAGAGCATAAATCGGCTGAATATGTTATCCATCTCCATGGAAACGGACAATTCTATTGCACTGCTGCGATCCATTGACGTGATGAGTTCCTTTGAGCAGGTACAGTTGATTCAAAATGTTGCTGTGAGAGTCAATTTGCAAAGTTTGTCCGAGGGATGGAATAACAAAATATCGGTCTACTCGGTTCTGTTGAATCAATGGATCATTTCTTCGGAGTTAGATATGAAGACTCCCTCTGTAGATTCACTGAAATCAGGCTGGAACTATGATGCAGCTACAGCTAAATATTATAAATACAAGGTCAGTCCACAGATCATTATTCGGTTGGAGTTCCCGCGCAGCAATCTGGAGGATATAGTTGAGAACTCACATCAGAGCGAGAATGAGACGTTATTCTATAAACCGGACGAGCAATTGATTACTCGCAAAGAGGCTAATTCCATTACCCCTCTCATCATGAAGGAGCTAACCGGTCATCTACAACCATCCTCCGGTACAGAAACCGTTTCGGTTAACGGAGCCCAGTACATTGTCAATTATGTGTACTCTCATCAGCTCGGTTGGTATTTAATTGATTTTATGCCTCTTGATAAAGCGTTACAGCCTATACGAATGACCCAATTCTGGTTTTACTCTGCCTGTGTCATGCTGTTTATGGCGGGGGTCACGATTATTGTTGTTCTTTTCCGCAAGGTACAGATCCCCATACTTGCTCTGTTAAAAGGTGTTCGTCTTTTGAAGCATGGCGACTTCTCTTATCGTATTCAGCGGCAGAGCGGTAATGAATTTGATTACTTATATGGTCAATTCAACGACATGGCCGGACAGATTGAGGATTTGATTGAAAAGGTATACAAGGAAAAAATCGTAGCTCGTGAAGCGGTGCTGAAACAGCTACAAGCCCAGATTAATCCTCACTTTTTATATAATTGTCTCTTTTTCATTAATAATATGACAAGATTGGGCAATGAGGAAGCGGTTACTGCCATGACCCAGAACTTGGCTGAATATTTCAGGTACACCACACGCCTTGACGAGCCGATGACCTGTTTGGAAAAAGAGTTGGGTATCGTTCGCAATTACCTTGAGATACAGAGCTTACGCATGGACCGTCTCTCTTATCAGATTGAGCTACCGGACGAGCTAAGATCTGTCCCGATTCCCAAACTACTCATTCAGCCTTTGGTGGAAAACAGCATCATCCATGGCATAGAAGCCAAGTGGGATTCCGGTTCCATTCATATCACCGTTGAGCGCACGGAACACGGGCTCTGTATTGTGGTTGACGACGACGGGAAAGGCATGACGGAGGAAGAAATTAATGCACTTAAGGCCAGAATATCCGAGCCGCCTGTGGACACGATGGGATGTGCACTCTGGAATATTGCGGAGCGTCTGCGCATTCAGGACGCTACCCATTCGGGTATCCAGTTTGAACAGAGTCCCCTTGGAGGCATGCGTGTCCGATTAAACTGGTCGCTCGCCAATTGGCAGAATGAATCCTTACGTTGACAGAAAAGAGTCTAGTTTGATAGCATAGTTTGAGTTCATTCCAACAAGGAGGTTTTTACAATAGAACCCCGTCAAAGGCTTCAACAAGAGCGCAGTGACCTCAAAACAAGAAGACGAGCAGCTATAATTGAAGCAGCTAAAATTGCTTTTTTGAATAAAGGCTTCGAGCAAGCGACCATGCAGGATATTGCGGACGAGGCAGTACTAGGCGTGGCCACAATTTTTCGCTACTTTCCGCGGAAAGAGCAGCTTATTGTTGCTGTAGCTTCAGATATTGTTCAGTCCGAGGTTCTGGTATTCTCCGATATTATCAGAGGTGAAGGCACCTGCTACGACAAGCTTGGCCGCCTTTTCGACTCGTTAGTTTTTTTCCAGCAGGTAGAAAGCCAGCGAAGTTCCAAATTAATAGAAGCTTTTGAGTGTTACGTCGCAATGTCCAAGTCCCCGTTGGAGGATATCGAGATGTATCATTCTAACTACCAACAGATTATTATGCTTTGTGCAGAGCTGGCTGAGCTTGGTCAAAAGGATGGATCTGTTCGTAACGATGCTAATGTGGTTGAAACGATTAACACGATGATTAATGTCTTTGGCAACTTCTCCAAAAAAACAGCGATGCTCAATGGCATTGAAGCCTTCCAAACAAAAGTGGACGAAGCCGAGCAATTTAATATCCTTAAGAACATATTTTTGGATCATCTCAAGTCCTGAATAGCGGTTCCGATTTTAAGATATAACTGATAGCTGTGCTATGAGGACCGCTGTGAGATCAGATGGAGCAGCCCTCTCGATGATGTGTACATCCTGAATACATCTTATAACATCCTTAGATGGAAAACGCCTATAAGTCATGACTTATAGGCGTTTTTGAGCGTTTTATAGTTGAAGCAGAAGTTTGATTTTACTGACGAACAGCCGCATTTAATCCAGCAAGCAACTGGGAAAGAGTTTCCTCCGTGAAAGCCCCTCCCGTAAACGGAATCAACGAACGAAGCGGCATGTATTTCATGGTTGCCTGAATCATTTCGGAGGATATCGCATCGGATTGTGCCTCTTCCGTTCCCTCTGGAACCAGTCCCTGTAATTGACTCATGACAGCCATCGTTTTTGGATTGGCGAGCAGCTCACCCAGCGTTGTATTACGGTCAAAGGTAGGTACTGGCCCGGTTGTTGTGGACTCCACGTTGACCGTCTGTTGCAGGAGAATGGAACGAGAGGATGAGCCAATCAAAATATCATAGGAACCGCTCTCTACATGCCAGTCCTTCAAATCAACATTATAATAGGCAAAGCTGCGTTTATCCAGTGTGAAGGAAACGCTGCCCTCAGCGTCCGGCTCCAGTCCGATTTTGGCAAATCCCTTCAATTCCTTGTCCGGACGACTTACTACGGTTTGCTGATCCCGCACATACAATTGCACAACCTCTTGACCGTAACGAGTGCCTGTGTTTCGAATCGTAACAGTTACCGTAACCCGATCCGTATCCTTGAACTGTGTATCGTTCAGATTCAGACCGGTATATTCAAACTGTGTATAGCTCAATCCGTAACCAAACGGGAACAACGGTTCAATGCCCTTACGATCATAGTAACGATAACCAACATATATGCCTTCACGGTATTCCACACGATCTCCGTCCCCGGGGAAAAACAGAGCCGAAGGGTTATGATGCACCGATTGCGGGAACGTTTCCGCCAGCTTACCGCTTGGGTTTGTTTCTCCGAACAACAGATCCGCCATGGCTCCTCCAGTTGCCTGACCGCCCAGATAAGCCTCAAGTACTCCCTTCACATCATCAAGCCATGGCATCACAATCGGTGATCCATTGCTTAATACGACAACAAGGTTAGGCTGCTCTGAGGCAACGGCTTTGATTAGCGCCGATTGGTTAGCGGGGATGTCCATGTGAGACCGGTCATATCCTTCCGATTCATAGCGGTCAGGCAGACCAATGAACAGCACAGCGACTTCCGCTGCCTTGGCCGCCTCGACGGCTTCCTTCATCAATAGCGGGTCACTTTCATCTGAAGCAAGCTTGTAGCCCTCAGCATAAGTCACCGATGCATCCGCTTCAGCAAGTAAAACCATCTGTTCATAAGGGTTATCCAGTTGAGTAGGATGGATATGCGAACTGCCGCCGCCCTGATATCTGACCTTCTGACCTAGCTCTCCGATAACGGCAATGCGGCTATTCTTGCTCAGCGGAAGAATATCGTCCTCGTTTTTCAACAAAACCATTGTTTCTCCTGCTACCTCTCTGGCAATCTGATGATGCTGCTCAGAATCAAAGGTTGCTTCTGGACGTTTATGCTCTGCCGTCTTGAAAATAACAGCTAACAACCTCTCCACGGATTGATCAAGCTTTTCTTCGGATAACTCGCCGCCATTCACCGCCTCCACAATTTTACGTGGTCCTTCTCCGTTGGAAGAAGGCATTTCCAGTCCAAGTCCCGCGGCGATGCTGGCTGCGATCTCATTCACTGCGGACCAGTCTGTCACAACAAAGCCCTCATGTCCCCATTCTTTCTTCAGAATGGTATTCAACAAATATTCATTCTCCGACGCATACGTTCCATTCACTCTATTGTAAGAAGACATTACTGTCCATGGCTGCGCTTGCTTGACCGCCTTCTCAAACCCGGTAAGATAGATTTCTCTTAACGTCCGCTCGTCGACCACCGCATCGGTAGTCATTCGGCGATGCTCCTGATTGTTCACTGCAAAATGCTTAAGTGAGGTTCCCACACCCTGGCTTTGCACACCTGAAATATGAGATGCTGCCAGTTCACCCGTCAGGTAAGGGTCCTCTGAGAAATATTCGAAGTTGCGCCCGCATAACGGGGAACGCTTGATGTTCGCCCCTGGGCCGAGCAGAATGGCGACATCCTCCGCTTGCGCCTCTTTACCAATTGTTTCTCCGACAAGTTGAACGAGATCCCGGTTCCAGGAGCTGGCCAACCCAACCGCCGATGGAAAACAAGTGGAGGGAACACTTCCATTCAGTCCCAAATGGTCGGCATCACCTGCTTGCTTGCGTAATCCATGAGGACCATCAGTCATCATAATGGATGGAATATCCAAACGTTCTATAGCATGCGTTGTCCAAAAGCTGCTACCTGAGCATAGTGTTGCCTTTTCGTTTAAAGTTAACTGTTTCACGATTTGCTTGATATCACGATTCATCATCCAGACACTCCTTCATCTATCGGCAGGTATCCTTGACATGCAAAACGGTTATGTAAGGTCCCGCATAATATTGTTTTAGTTCTCTTTTTAATAATACTGTCTCGTTGAATGACATGAAATAGCGCTTTCTTAATGTGATATAACGCAATCTGAATACAAAGAAAGCTTTCATGCCTCGCAAGCCATATGCAGCGGTAATCCGCATAGGTATTTCTGAACATCTGTATCGTTTTCTTAAGATTTGAGGTGAGCCAAGGCGGCATCCATTGAAATGATAGTTCGGCCATCATACAATACAATAAGTGTTGTAACAGCTTGTCTATAGAGGGGGAATTAGCTTGTACGGTTTATTAATAGTGGATGACGAGAAATCGGTTGTTGATAGTCTCGCGCTGACAATTCCCTGGGAAGATTATGGCATCCAGGAAGTGCATAGAGCTTACTCGGCTGCGGAGGCTCTCGATATCGCTTCCAAATACGCTGTTGATATCATGATTACCGATATTCGTATGCCCGAGATGGATGGTTTGGAGCTTATTTTGGAGATTCGGCGATTCTCCAGTAAAATTAGATGTATTATTTTGTCTGGTCACGATGAGTTTGAATATGCCCAAAAAGCAATTCAGTATCAGGCTGCTAATTATCTGCTGAAGCCGATAAATACCGATGAGCTCATCCAAGCTGTAACAAAGGCTATCGCCAATATTGAGCACGAATGGGAACGCATCAGTTCATTTCAGCAAATTCAGCATGCTCTTCACGCCAATATGCCCTTGTTGCGCAATCAGCTGCTCAAGGAACTTCTTCAGAACAAAGCCATGAGCCATCAGATTTTGGCCGGGCGTCTCAGCATGCTGGAGATTCCCTTTGCGTCCTCTGACCCCTTTATTATGATGGTCATTCGGATGGAGGAAGAATTTTCCGGTTATGATCTTCGGTCATTATCCTTGCTCGAATATGCTGTAACCAATATAGCCGAAGAAGTGTTTCAGCATCCGTTCAAGCTGTGGCATTGCATTACAGAGCAGGGATATCTGGTATTTCTGATCAAAAACAGTGATCTGCATGCACTCGATTCAGTCGACTCCCACGCGGTCAGACTGCAAAACAATGTGCAAAAATTTTTAAAGGGAGCCATCTCCATTTGTCTGAGTAAAGAGCAATTCTTCCCTGACCACCTCTCCGATCTATATTTAGCCTCCGTGTCAGCCATCAATCGGAATGTGGGCAGCAACAAAAGCTATTTTATTACGCTGGACAAAAAGGATGCGGATTCCCATGAACAGCAAAACCTAATTAATTTGTATGAGCCACCCTTGCTCCCTAACTTGCTGGAATCAGGTAATTGGGATGAGGCCATAAGCAAAATTTCCAGAATTCTTTTCTTGAACGAAGTTGGCAAAGAACTGTCCCACGATCAATTGTTTACAGTACTACTCTACCTGTCTTCCACATTCTCGATTTCACTAAAATCGCAGGACACGACGGTTGAGGAAATGCTTGGGGAGGAGTTCGAATTTTTGCTTCGGAAAAAAAGCCAGTTATCCGGCCAACGCATATATAGCTGGGCAGAGAAAATGATTAATCAGCGACGCAAGCAGGCCTCCAATCAGCTGATGAATGCGCACGAACAAATTACGTCTAAAGTGAGAACATACATTCAGGAGCATTTGGCAGAAGGTATCTCCCTTCAGGTCATTGCCGATTATATCGGCCTGCACCCCGTTTACCTGTCCAAGGTGTACAAAACGGTCACTGGAGAAACGATTGGTGATTATTTGTACAGCTTACGTATGAACAGAGCATCTTACCTGTTATTGAACTCAGACCTCAAAATTGCAGATGTCAGCAAGGCGCTTGGTTTTTTGGCTCCGCCGCATTTTATAAAAATATTCAAAAAGCATTATGGTTGCACACCACAGGACTTTCGCACTCGTTAACGAAATGAATGGAAAAAAAAGGTCTTGGCCTATCGCTCATTTTAAAAGGAGAATGCACCGGGATTGCTCCCAGTGCATTTTTGCAGTTCGTATAAATCTATTATGGCTTCACCGTAGTTTTGTCCAATTTTCCCAAAACATGAAAGAAACTCACTACTCGGACATGCCCAAGGATAAACGGTCGCAGCTTGAGCTTGTCTTTATTTTGAATATCCGCCTGACAAGGCCATGACCAAATTAGCAGCCTTTTATAGGCTTTCACCCATTCCCCTGCTCAATTGCCTACATACAATACATTAGACTAATGAACAGGAGTGATGTGATATGACATTTTTACCTCCTTTTGGACCTGGTGGAGGATTTGGCGGACCTGGGGGTCCCGGAGGACCAGGAGGACCCGGCGGATTTCCTGGTCCGCCATCGTTCCCCGGGGGTGGAGGCGGCGGACCACAAGGCGTGCAGGCACCTACCGGACCGCCACCATCATTCATTCCACAGCAACCCGCTTCGTTATATGCGGTAGATCCAAGAGCCATATCCGGCTGTTTGTTTCGCTACACATATATTTGGCCGGATCGTGGTCCCGGCTTCTGGATGTACCCGGTATTTGTCGGTAGAAATTCGGTGGCTGGCTTCCGCTGGAATGGCTTCTTCTGGCTATACACCGGCATTGATCTGCAGCGAATCAGCTCGTTTAGCTGTTTCTAGAAGTAAATCCCCCTGTATGCGGATTAATCCACATACAGGGGGATTTAGATTTATGGAATATTCACCTTGTCTAAAGCAACTTAATCAGCTTTTCTAGCTCATCAACCAAACTTTTTGCAAGTTCAAAATTAGTATCTTTTAAAGCCAATTCAATTTTCATTTCAACAGACTTTTTCTTTTGTTCATTTTCTAGATAGTTTTCATCAAAATGACTCGCATAAATCATCTGTCTGAATTCTTCTATACTCATTTTACTAATCGTTCTGTCCTCAATAATTAAAACATAATCCATACCATTTACAACCGAATAAAAATCATGAGAAATCATGATAATCGCACCTTTGTAGTCTTCAATGGCTTTCTCCAATGCGATTTGTGTATAGATATCCAAATGGCTTGTTGGTTCATCCAGGAGCAATACGTTGGCTTGACTGGCAGAAACTTTAGCCAATTGAAGCATGTTTTTTTCACCGCCAGACAATGATTCAATCTTTTGATCAAGGATTTCTCCTTCAAAGCCATAGTTTGGAAGATACGATCTAATTTCATCATACGTTTGAAACCCGGAATCTATGAATTCATTTAGGATGGTATTCGAATCCTTTAACATTTCGCCTTGAACCTGAGATAAATAGGCCACTTTAACATCGGTATCTATTTCAATGGAATCCTGATTATTTTTAAAGATTTCTCGGAGTAAAGTCGTTTTCCCGGTACCGTTAGGACCGATCAGGGCTACTTTATCTGTCGATTTGATCTCAAAGTTCACATTTTCCAAAAGCAACTCGTCAAAGGAAACGCTATAGTTATTGACGTTAACTACAACGGTGTCTTCCATTTCCTTATCGATCCCAAAACGGATATTTGGCTGTTTGATATCGACAAAGGGTTCTTTTATTCGACGTGCTTCCAATCTCTCTTGAAACTTGACTCTGGCTTTTAACGCTCTGCCTCTCGAGGCTTCCGAATTATATGTGGCGATCTCTCTAAGATTGTCGATGATGTGATCGTATCTCTCAATTTCTTCAGCTTCTGCAACCGCGATTTCTTGCAGTTCGATCTTAGACTGAAGCAGTGAGAAGTTATAATCGATATATCGCCCGTCAAACTCCTGGAGCTCTGTGTTTTCTAGGTGTATGATTTTGTTGAAACAATGATTCAACAGATACCGGTTGTGTGTAACGACCAGCAGCATTCCCTTGTGGGAGTTAATCAATTTTTTAAGCGCGTTCAGGTTTTCAAAGTCTAGAAATACATCGGGTTCGTCCATAATCATGAAGTCTGGACGATTCAGCATTTCCTTCATCACTTGAATAAGTTTGAATTCCCCGCCGCTTATGGCGGATATACTAAGATCTTTGAGCTTCATGAGGTTGGCAAGGTTTAACTGCTTATTGATGTTTTTTTCGAAATTATCACCATCCATCGCCTCGAAGGCATCCAAAGCCAATTGAAGCTTTTCCATCAGGGAATCCATATCCGATGTGGTGGCCATCTCCGCATAAATCGCTGTAATTTCATCTTGTATCTTGATGAATTCTTCTGCGATATATTCAAAAACGGTCATTTCTTTTGTTTTGTCTACTTGCAAAAACTGACTCACATACCCGATTCTGCAATCAGGGTCTATCTCTAACCTGCCCTCGAACAAATATCGTTCCGGATCCATCAGGATATCGATCAGTGTACTTTTTCCACTTCCGCTTGTTCCGATAAAAGCACAATGTTGTGCCTCTTCAAACGTAAATGAAATGTTTTTATATAGTTCCTTTTGTGGAAATGAGAAGGATAAGTTTTCAACTTTTATCATAGTGTTACCTTTCTTTACAACTAAATTGGTGGCTAGTATTAAATATATTGTCGAACACAGACTTTTAGAGTAACACTGTTTACCACCAAGTACAATCGATTTTTAGCACTTACCCTCACTTTGAAACTCTAATACGTTCTATAGAATGATGGCTAGTGGACGGTGGTTTCTTCGTAAAACACTACTGACATACTGTTGTCAGTAGTGTATTTGTATAGTTGGAGTAAGCAATTGTAAAGGAGTAGAAGTAAATGCGAAGTGTTTTTGGTCCAAAATGTATTACTTATTATAGGAAGGATGATATCTCGTGAATTTTGCTTCTTTGCGTATCATTACTGATGACGTGGATCGTCTCGTCGAGTTCTATGAGAAAATCACGGGTGTTTCGGCGGAACGCCCTGCACCTGTCTTTGCCGAACTCGTTATGCCATCGTGCACTCTAGCGATCGGCCACTCCCAGACGGTGCAACTATTTGGCGCTGGTTCCGCTGTGGCAGCCAACAATCGTACTGTCATTATTGAGTTCCACGTCCACGATGTTGATGCCGAATACGAGCGCTTGAAGCCGTTTGTTGATGAGTGGGTAAAGGAACCTAGCACAATGCCGTGGGGGAATCGTGCTGTGCTGTTTCGTGATCCTGACGGTAATCTGGTTAATCTCTTCACGCCGGTGACCGAGGAAGCAATCCAACGGTTCAGTGGTAGGCTATAAAGGACGGTTGAAATGAGCTACCAGAGGGCGGCATGCTTTCTAACGATCTCAATAAAAGCTTCTACTTGGGGAGAGATCCACTTGTTTTTGGGATACAGCAACTGCGTAGCTAGATTTTGTTTGTACTGCTGACCTGAAAGTTTTTCTTCCTTCAGCTCCTTCTCTACCGTAATTCGAGGTAACAAGGATATGCCCATACCGCTCAATATCGACTGTTTCACAGCTTCAATACTCCAGAATTCAATATTGGAAGTAATCCCAATCTGATACTCTTCAATGCATTGTTCAAACAATGTGCGATAACCGCAACCTCTTTCGGTAAAAAGTAAATTGCTTCGTACAATGTCCCGTTGTAGCTCAAATGAATTGGGGTACAGCAGCATCATGGGCTCCTCAGCCAATTTCTCACTGTACAGATTGGGATCATGCACCTCTGTCCCCAACATGAAGGAAATATCACTTTTACCTTGCATCAAATTCTCTTTATAATGTACGGAATCTAATTGGTGCCACTCGATATTGACATGAGGATGCAATTTTTTGAACTCTTCAATAATAGGTGGAAAACGATAGATCAACAACGTTTCCCCAATACTGATCACGATATTACCTGTTAATTCACCTTGTGCAACAGTCACTTCCTTAATCATATGATAAAGCTCAAGCATTTTTTGGGCATGTGGCAACAATTTTTTCCCGGTCTCCGTTAAAATAACCCGCTTACCAATTCGATCAAATAAAGGGTAGTTAATCTCCTCTTCCAACGCCTTAATATGCAATGTAATTGTAGATTGCGCGTATCCAAGATGTTCAGCAGCTTTGGTAAATCCCTCGTGTTCCACAATTGCAATAAATGTGACCAGATGACGTATTTCCATCATTGGCTCCCTTCTTTGTAACATCATTAAAACTGATCGTTTACATATAAACTATCAATTTAACTAATGTAAAGCAATCGTTTATATTCAATGTAGCTCATTAAGAGCCCATTTCATTTTTAATCTCAATCGTTTATGGAAGGGAGTAATCACTATGCAAACAGTAGCAACGTCATCCATCTTGATTAATGGATATCGAATCGCTTATGAGCAATACGGAGAAGGCTCTCCCATATGGCTCCTTCACGGAACACCCTCTTATAGCTATGAATGGAGAAAAGTAATACCCGCGCTGGTTCAAAAAGGGTATAAAGTCTACGTACATGACCTTCTTGGATATGGAGCATCCGAAAGACCACTCGAAGCAGATACTTCTGTGGCAACACAATATACGCTGTTTAGTCAGCTTTTAGACGAACTCGGAATGGATCGTTTACATGTCGCAGCCCACGATCTAGGTGGAATTGTCGGAGTCCAACTGGCCTTGGAACAGCCTGAACGTGTACAATCGCTTACGTTACTCAACATGCCCAGCTATGATTCGTGGCCCTCACCAACCTGGAAGAAAATTATTGAAGAACAGCTTGAACAGGTTGAACAAATGCCCCGTGCAGATTTTGATATCATGCTAAAGAAACAATTACCCATGGCAGTGTATAATAAAGAGCTTATGACTGGCGATACACTGGATGCATATCTGGAACCCCATACAGGTTCATTGGGCAAAGCCTCTTTTTTCTCCCATCAGGTAGCTCACTATAATGCAAAATATACTGAATCCTATGGAACAGATTTACCCAAGCTGAAGGTTCCCGTTCAAATTTTATGGGGGGAAGAAGATGAATGGCAGCCCCTCGCTTATGCAAAGAGGCTTGTCCAGGATATTCCCCATGCCTGCCTGCATGTCATTCCCAAAGCAGGTCATTTCGTTATGGAAGATGAACCTGGGCAATGTTCCGATTATATCGACCGTTTCTGCAATGAGCATCCATGAGTATATTTGTATATTGAACAGAATGTCTTAGAGAAAAATTAAGCGTTCCACTGGCATAAAGCTGGTGGAGCTTTTTTTGGTTAATGACAACGTTTCTTGATGCAAGACGTAACTTCTACATTCGGGTTGAGTGCACTGGTACTACAAATGATCATATTCTCCTACGTATATGTATATACAAATTTAGTGTTAGTCTTCATTTCCCCCTTCAATATTACGATAAATAGTATGGGGTTATACGAATAACCATATTTACTTTATTACATCCAAGGGGGAACCGTACGTGAGACAGACTCGCAAAAAAAAGATGGATTTAAGGTTCAAACTGTATTTGATTATTCTGGTTCCGCTACTGGCCATGGGCGGTCTAATCATATGGGCCACCATCGACTCCAGTGAAAATGCATCATTAATGACCATGCAGCATAACAATCAGCAGCTGGCTGTGAATACCGCCTCTCAACTAGGTCAGGAGTCGGAATTAATTAAGACATTATCTTCTACTGCTTCAGAGGAGAGCAACGAATATAAAAGTCTTAGGGACGAACTCGTTAAAGTTAGGCTTCAATCGGGAGCCTTGTATGTTTATATGTATAACAAAACTTCGGACGGGTGGATTTACACCGTGGATGGAGCGAATTGGGACGATACGGAATATAGTCCTTACGGCACTGCAATGGAATTCAATCCCCAGATTCAGGAACGCTTGTTACGCGGTGAAGTCGTCACAACAGGCATTGTAGATGATCCAACCTGGGGACAGCTATTGTCCTCCTTTACACCAATCAAGGATTCGCAAGGTGCTGTCATTGGCTATCTGGGCATTGATATTTCTGCTGGAGCAGTGAATCAAGTCTCCGCGACATCTGTGAATAATGCTTATCAGACCATTATCCCGATTTTTGTGGTTGTACTGATTCTTTCTTTGGTCATGATGTTATTCGTAGTACGAGGTATTCTTAGACAAGTACGCGATATTAAGTCAAGTCTCGAGCAGGTTGCTGATGGGAATCTCAAAGTCGTATCCACACACATGTCCAATGATCAACTCGGTGACATTAGTGATTTGATTAACATCATGGTTGCCCAATTGACGAACATTCTGATGGGAATACAGCAAGGTTCAAATACATTACAGCAGTCATCAAAAGATATTTCGGAAACCGCTCAGACAAACCAGCGTCAGAGCGAAGAACTTTCCAGAGCGATCGAGGAAATTGCCATAGGTTCAATGAAACAGGCTGAAGAGACAGAACACTCCGTCCAGCATTCAGAGAATCTCGGCAAAATAATGGATGAAGTAGGTTCATATGTGAAACAGTTTACTTATACTTCAGAGCAGCTATCTTCTGTTCAAGTACAAGTTACACGTGAACATGAGGTTCTGCTTGAGAAGGGCCGAGAGAATGCCAAGCGTGTTGAGCATCAACAGGATATTTCCAGGTCTCTGACGACTCAATCCGAACTCGCTTCCTCTATTAGCGGTCAGATTCACAACATTTTAAAACAAACTCAAATACTATCCCTGAATGCTTCAATTGAAGCAGCCCGGGCTGGAGAAGCGGGTAAAGGCTTTGCAGTCGTTGCTGGGGAAATGGGACAGCTCGCTCAACAATCCGAACGTTCGATCCAGGAGATTGATGAGATCCTGGGTTCATTTGTTCAAGAGATACATCGGATGGGCAGTCATTTTGATGCGAATATGGTAGCTGTTAAGGAACAGGAGAAACAAATCGCTGATTGTCTCCAGGCATTTGGACAGGTTAGCCGCTTATCGACCGAAGTGCATGAGTTGGCTCAGAGTTTGGACAGCCGGACGATGGATATGCACTCTATTCGTCAGGAGTTGGAACAGAATCTCAGTTATATTGCTTCCGCAACCGAGGAAACTTCAGCCATGGCCGAAGAAGTCACGGCTAGTGCTGTGGAGCAGCAGCGATCGGCAAACGAACTGTCGAACATCTCCGGGGAACTCGCTGGTCTTGCAGGCAACCTCAAATCATATTCCGATCAATTTCAGATCGAAGTCACTAAATAAGTTCCCAAACTCCATTAAAGGTGTTGTTAGATGACAACTTAGAATCGCCGGAAATATAACTTTCTTGGAGCGTTAATTTTTCGGAGGACTCAGGGTTATGATCAGCATATAAAATGACCGTGTTCTTGTCCTGTGTCACGTTGACTTATTAACGATTCCTCATTTATAATTCGGACATTAAGGGCTAGGCAGACATGGCTTACCATGGATGCCTAGGGTATCGATCTGTAAACAAACTCAAACTTAACAGTGAAAGATGTGAATGCACTATGGTTAAAGAGAAATTATATTATGGTAAAGATATCGAGGTTATGTTTAATTCGGATGTTTGCATTCATTCCGGTATTTGCGTAAAGGGCCTCCCTGCTGTTTTTGATTTAAGCAAGCGTCCTTGGGTTGATCCTGATGGTGACACTTCGGAGGCCATTGCCCAGCATATTGACACATGTCCAAGCGGAGCATTGACGTATAAGCTTCTGGACGGTGAATATTCAACAAAGAAAGAGGATGAACATGCATAACGTAGAACATGAACCTGCCAATAAAAGATTTCTTATTCAAGATAACGGTGACATTGCTGCGGTGATGACCTATGTAATCTCGAGTACAGAGCTATACATCATTGATCACACATTGGTGGAAAATGCTTACCGAGGACAAGGGCTTGGCGATGAACTTATCAAAGCGATGGTAGAATACGCGCGGGAAAACGGTATTAAGATTTTACCTCTATGTCCGTTTGCCAAGGGACGTTTCGATCGTATCTCTGAATACGCGGATGTTCTCCATCAATAAAACGAGTATTCGCAGCTAATTTTCATGTGGTTACACAACAATAGAAGGCGCCTATATCATTTTCTGAATGATATAGGCGCCTTTTTCTTTTTACGTATCCTACTTTACTTTACTATATCGCTTAATCCAACAATAGTTTCAAACGGTCGCAACACCAGTGGCAGCAAGCCATTCTCATAGTTGGTAAGCCAGATCTCTGAGAAGTTGAGGCCGAGTTCTTCTTCCCCAAGCTGCACAATATCTTCAGAAAGATTGATTACTACCAGCACCTGTTGGTCTGCCAGTGTGCGTGTATATGCATATACACTCGGATGATCCGGCATAAGGAGCTCATAGATCCCATAAGTCAGCGTATCGTGCTCTTTTCGCAGCTGAATCATTTGTTTATAAAATTGAAGAATAGAACGTGGTTCCTGGAGTTGTTTCTCTACATTAATATTGATGTAATTGTCATTCACCTTCAGCCATGGTGTTCCACTGGTAAACCCGGCCTCTTTGGCCGAAGACCACTGCATCGGTGTTCTGGAGTTATCGCGACTCGAAGCCCAGATGATGTTCATGATCTCCTCATGCGACATCCCCTCTTCGCGTTTGATCTGATATAAATTCCGATCGGCTATGTCGTTATAATCCGCTATGGAAGGGTAAGCCACGTTTGTCATGCCTATCTCTTGCCCCTGATATATGAAAGGTGTGCCTTGCATGAAAAAGTACATGGCTCCAAGTGCTGTGGCACTTTCATACCAATACTCCGTATCATTTCCCCAAGATGAAACTTTGCGAGGCTGATCGTGATTTTCAATAAACAAAGCATTCCAGCCGACGCCTTCCAGTGATTTTTGCCACTTGGTCAAGACGTTTTTCAATTTGGGAACATCCAGTTGCCTGTCTGTACTGTTTTTCCAAAGGTCCAGGTGTTCGAATTGAAAGACCATATTAAATTTCCCTCTGACTTCACAGATCCAATCCAGCAGATCTTCTTGGTCCTCTACCTTAACTCCATTTGCTTCCCCAACAGTCACGACGTCATATCTGGATAATGTGTTCTCTTTCATTTCTTGCAGATAACTCTGGATTCCCTTGACATTCATATGTTTTTCAAAAGAGGAGATGTATTTGACGCCTTCTCTTATTGGCATGTCCAAGAGACCCTCTTCTTTGTGAATATGGCTGATTGCATCCACACGAAAACCATCAATCCCTTTATCCAGCCACCAATTCATCATTTCATATATGGATTTCCGAACTTCTTTATTTGCCCAATTCAAGTCTGGTTGTTTTTTGGAGAACAGATGGAGATAGTACTGTCCGGAGACTTCATCATATTCCCAAGCAGAACCGCCAAAGATGCTCTCCCAGTTGTTCGGTTCGTCCCCATTCTTCCCATCTTTCCAGATGTACCAATCCCGTTTGGGATTATCCAGTGAAGCTCTGGATTCAATAAACCACGGGTGTTCGTCACTTGTATGATTGATCACCAAGTCCATAATGAGTTTCATGCCGCGAAGATGAACTTCATTCAGTAATTGATCAAATTCCGCCATCGTGCCGAATTCATCCATAATGGAACAGTAATCGCTGATGTCATACCCATTATCGTCGTTAGGTGAATTATACATCGGACAGATCCATATCAGATCAATACCGAGATCTTGAATATAATCCAGTTTTGAAATGATCCCCTTAATGTCGCCAATGCCATCCCCGTTGGAATCCATAAAACTTCTCGGATAGATTTGATAAGCTACTGCTTCTTTCCACCATACTCTTTTCATTGAATACAATCCTTCTTTCTTGAGAACTGAACATTATATAACGTATTATGCTTTAATCATGGATAAGGTACATTCTGGCTTCATATGGACGTAATTCGCTCTCCGAGAGTTCACCTGTATAGTTAGCTACCAAAAGCTGATGAGAACCTGTTAATTGCTCCTGAAGCGGAAGTTCAGTCGTATATCCTTGGAAATTGCATACCACAAGAATTGTCGTACTATTCAACGTTCGGGTATAAGCAAACACGTCTGGGTTCTCTGGAAAGATCAACTCATAATCACCATATACAATGACTTCATGATCTTTTCTGAGTTGGATTAACTTCCGGTAATAATGGAATATGGATTCAGGGTTATTCAAACTTTCCTCGGCATGGATCTGCTTATAATTTGGATTCACCTTAATCCAAGGTTCCACTTGTGTAAAACCCGAGTTATCGGAAGTATCCCATTGCATAGGTGTGCGTGCATTATCGCGGCCCTTGGCGTAGATCGACTCCATCACGCTTTGTTCAGGATAACCTTTCTCCATTCTTTCCTTATAAAAGTTGAGCAATTCAATATCCCGATAATCCTCGATCGCATATTGAACATTCGTCATACCCAGCTCTTCACCTTGATATATGTAAGGCGTACCTTGCATGCCATGAAGAAGGGTAGCCAACATTTTAGCCGATTCAACTCTGAATTCTCCATCATTTCCCCAACGAGATACGATACGTGGCAAGTCATGGTTGTTCCAGAATAGACTGTTCCAGGCATCACCCTTGAGCTCCGTCTGCCACTTGGACAGCACTTTTTTTAATGCCATCACATTCAAAGGTTTAAGATCCCACTTTCCTTTGCCTTCTTGTTCATCCAAGCTGATGTGTTCAAATTGGAAGACCATTGAAAACTCACTGCCGTCTGGATTGCTGTACAGTTTGGCGATTTCCGGAGTGGCGCCCCATGTTTCTCCAACGGTTAGCAGGTCTTCCGCTTTTTGAAACGTCTCCTTGCTCAGTTCCCTGATATATTTATGCAAATTAGGTCCGTTTCCCGTAATCTTCAAATCCGGTTCTTTACCGATTAAGTCGATCACGTCAAGGCGAAAACCACCCACACCCTTGTCGATCCACCAATTAATCATGTTATATATCTCCTGCCGGACTTTGGGGTTTTCCCAGTTGAGATCAGGCTGTTTTACGGAAAAGAGATGCAAATAATATTGCCCGATCTCAGGCACCCATTCCCAGGCTGAACCACCAAAGGTGGACCCCAAGTCGTTTGGAGGCGTCCCTTCCACGCCATCTCTCCAGACGTAGTAGTCATGGTACGGATTGTCTTTGCCTTTTTTGGCTTCTAGAAACCAGGGGTGTTCATCCGAAGTGTGGTTCAACACCAAATCCATGATGATTCGAATGTCTCGTTTCCCGGCCTCCTGAATTAATGTTTCCATATCTTCTAAAGACCCAAACATCGGATCAATGTCCTGATAATCTGAAATATCATATCCGTAATCATCTTGAGGAGACTTGCAAACGGGTGATAACCAGATCGCACCGATGCCGAGTTGCTGCAAATAATCCAATCGGGACACAATGCCCTTCAAGTCTCCGATGCCATCCCCGTTTCGATCTTGAAAGCTGCGTGGATATATCTGATATACAACGGTTTCTTTCCACCATTTTTTATTTTCCATGTTCCATTCAACCTCTCTAATGTTATTCTTTGACCGATCCTACGACAATGCCCGTCACAAAGTATTTTTGCAGCAGCGGATAAATCAGCAATAGCGGGATAACAGCGACTACGATTTTGGCTGCATTCAGGTTTTTGTTCGATATTTCAGTCAAGTTACTAAGTTCGCTGGAATTTGTGCCGGCTTGAAGTAAATCGGCAATATTCACGTTAAGGGACTGAATATAGGTCATTAGCGGGTAATTGCTCACTTTGGTCATATAGATCAACCCGCCGAAAAAGTCATTCCATGTACCCACGATACTGAATAAGGCGACTGTCGCCAGTGCAGGAATGGATACAGGAACATACACTTTGAACAAGACCTGAAGCGGATTGGCCCCATCGATGAATGCTGCTTCTTCAAGCGCTTTAGGTACAGCGGAGAAGAAATTCATCACGAGAATGACACTGAATATCGGGACAGCGCCTGGCAGAACAAGTGCCCAGATCGTATTCAGCATATCCAGGTTTTTGATCAGCAGGTAACTGGGAATCATGCCTCCACTGAACAACATGGCAAAAATCATGATATTCATATAAATGTTTCTGCCTTTAAAATCTCTTTTTGATTTGGATAGCGGATACGCCATTAAAATAATCAGAATCATGTTGAGCACAAGAGCTAGCGCAACACGTAGAACGGATATACCAAAGGAGCGCCAGAACTGTGCATCTTCGATAATTTTGGTATACGCTGCTGTTGTGAAATTAACTGGAACGAGACCTACTGCGTTCGCGGATACTGCCTCGCTGCTGCTGAATGAAATGGCGACGATATTCCATAACGGAAGAAGGCAGACCAATGCCAGCATGATGACGATGGCATAGATGGCAAACCGGCCAATTCGATCTTTTAAGTTTGCAGAATAGGACACAGGTTTGGCCTCCTTAGAATATTTTTCGGTCCGTATATTTTTTGGCCAACTGGTTGGCAGACATGAGCAAAACAATACCGATAACGGACTTGAACAAACCAACAGCTGTACCGAAGCTATACTGTCGCCCAACGAGACCGATCCGATAGACATAAGTATCCAGAATGTCGCCTGACTCGTAGACAACCGGGTTATACAGATTATAGACTTGGTCGAAACCGGCGCTCAAAATGTTGGTCAGACTCATTACGCCCATGAGCAGAATAATAGGCAGCATGCCTGGCAATGTAATATGCCACACTTTTCTCCACCAACTTGCTCCATCCATTCCTGCCGCTTCATACAGACCGGGATCAATGGACGTAATTGCAGCCAGATAGACGATAGAACTGTAACCAAACTCTTTCCATACGTCTGTACCGATAATCAGTGGCTGGAACCAGGTGTTGCTGCCAAGGAAATTAATATTTTCGAGGCCAAAGAACGCTAACATTTGATTCACAATGCCATCCAAACTGAACATGTTGACAACAACCGATGCCAGTACAACCCAGGATAGAAAGTGTGGCAGATAAACAATCGTCTGCACGGATTTTTTAACGTATTTGATGCGAATTTCATTTAATAAAACGGAAAAAATGATGGCCATCATCGTTCCGAGCAGAATCTTGCCAATCGCAATCACCAACGTATTGCTGACGACCTGCGCGATATCCGGCAGCTTGAACATATACATAAAATGCTTCAGGCCTACAAATTCGGAGCCAAACATGCCCTTGGCCGGTATATAGTCCTGAAACGCCGTAATGATACCGACCATTGGAACATAGCTGAATACAAGCAAAAACAAAATGCCCGGAAGCATCATCATATGGTACATGGCACCTGGGCCGAGCCGCCCTCGCGCTTTCCAATTCCCCTGTTTCATGGATGAACCCCTTTTCTGAAGAAAGGCTGCGTATCGCAGCCCTGCTACTGTTCATGGATGTTTATTTTTTCGATGCGATCTCGTCTTCAATTTCCTGAATGACTTGATCACCACCTTGTTTCTTCCAGTTACTCACGAATGTATCGAAGTAATCGAGCGGTTCTGAACCCGTTACGATTTTGATAAACGACTCCTGCTCCAGCTTTGTCAGATTGGCCCACGTCTGTTTCATGCTTGGTGTAGTGCCAGAGAAAGCAGGTGTCATCCATACAAATTTGTTTTCTTGTGTCAGTTTGTCGATTAGTCCCACTCCGTTGATCCGCGAATGATATTTGGACCAAGCAGTCACATCATCCGTATCCATGTCGCTCAAATAGGTTTTGATGCTTCCGATATTGTTCTTCGATTCGGTTGTGCGAACCTCATCCAGGCTGATCTCTCCTTTAATCCCGCGAACAACGTCAGAGTAATCATCCAGTAGCGATGTAGCCGAATTGACTTCGATATTGAACGGTCTCGTTGAACCGTCTACCCCGGTCTCCTGATACTTGGCAGCTTCCGGCATGGTTGCTGCGGCATTTTTATCATTGGCCAGTTTATCGTAGAACAGGTTTACAATTTTAACGGCCAGTTCAGGGTGCTCATAACCTTTTCTCACCACGATAAACTGATTGGATGGATTGGCATGCGCCACGTTGACCTTGCCGTTTGCATCCTCCAGCGTATAAGCCGAAAATTTCGCATTTTTATCCATCTGTTTTGCACTGATCAGTCCCCAGTCAGGGATATGCCACGGTCCAAAGGCGATACCGCTTTGGCCATTGGCGTAGAGTGCAGTAATATCATCAAACGTGCGGGTTCCAAATTGCGGGTCAATGATGCCATTCTTGAACCAATCCGCCATGGTGCCCAGCATTTTCTTCGTTTCTTCTGTCGTGGAACCATACACGATTTTGCCATCTTCACCATTCATCCAATATTGCGGGAAGGCTCCCTCGGTTGAGGCCACACCCAGCATCGTATAAGCAGAGCCATTATAATCAGTTGTATTCATCGTGTTCACAAATGGAATACCTACCGGGTTCCCGGATTGGCCAGGATCTCTTTTCAGGAATTCCAGCGCTGTTTTCTCCACTTCATCCAGTGAAAGGGCACCGTCTCCGTCTGCATCCAGTTGAATCCCCAGCAGATCCAGCCAATCTTGACGAACCCAAACCATCGTTGGTGCGGAATCCAGGGAAGTCGCCGGAAGTCCCATCAAACGTCCATCAATCGTTGCATTGTCTAATGCTCGGCCGTCGTAGGAATCGTACATTTGCTTGATATTATCCGTGGCATATTGATCATAAATGGCGGTCAGATCCTCAATCAGATCGTTATCCACCAGTTCTTTCAGTTCATCTTTGGAATCAACACGCATCATGTCAGGCAATTCCCCGGATGCGATGGCAAGCGATACTTGACGACTATAATCTTCACCATTGGCTTCAAATTGATCTGTAATCTGAGCGTTAAACGTGTCTTTGACCAGCCGAGTATATGCGTTGTTCTCATAGGTATCACCAGCCGGCAGTTTTGGATTGGCTGTGGTTACCCGTCCCATGGTTACGGTAATTTCGTCTTTATAGGCACTGAACGGATCTCCAGGCGTTACCTCATATTTGCCTGCTTCCTCTGCAGTAGGAGGATTGGAAGTGCCTCCACATGCCGCTAGGGCTGCAACCATCAAGGCGGACATGGACAGCACGGCCAGACGCTTTGTCACGCGTTTGCTTTTCATAGACCATTTTGTTCTCATCTAGTTCGATTCCCCTTTATTCTGATGTTCAACATATTTGTTTACGCTTTCATTATAAATTGAAGTGAAGGCCAATCGAGATAGGGATTACACGTCCGTTTGGATAGAGAAATGGTTACAGTTTTCAGTCCGTATGATGAAGTATGGTTAACTTGTGATCATTTACCCTACCTACTGACTAACATTTGTCTATCTACCCCTCTTCTCGATCAAAAACAAAAGCCGGCAGCTCCTAAAACAGGAGACTGTCGGCTATTTATTTCCTCTACCTAGCTGCCGATATTCGCTTGGCAGAAGACCTGTCAGTTCGCGGAAAATCCGGCTGAAATATTTTTCATCCGTATAACCCACTCGCTCCGCAATCCAGAAAATCGTATTATTCGTATTGAGCAAGTACTCTTTGGATTTCTCCACCCGGATGAAGCGGGAGTACTCATTAAAGGTTTTCCCCATCAGATCTTTGAAACATTGACTGAAATAACTTCGGCTGATATTGAGTTGTTGGGAGAGACCTGAAGCTGTATAGGCCTGTTCCAAATCCTGCTGCACGATCATCACCGCTTTTTTCACGGCATCGATGATTTCCTGTGAGTACGAAGTCTGTTCATCAGCCTTTCGAATGCTTGCAGCAGTCTGTTTGATCCATTCTTCAACCTCGTACCAAGACTCGAAAGAATGGATCATCGAGATTCTTCCAAGCGTAGTTTGGGCAAAAATACGGTTCCACTCCATTAAGATCGAGTACAGCAATCCCATCAACTGACCTTTATGTAATCGTAAGGATATAAACTGGTCAATGAGTTGGTTATAGTAACTGTCGTGGTGGGTCCATGGGGTTTGGAACCAACTTTGTTTAATCCGGTCAAGGTCCTCATCCTGCGGTTCTTTTGAACACGTATCTTCCTCATTCATCGAAACGGCAATGACTTGGTTATTGGGGTTGTAAACATAGAATAAAGACGTCTCTGTATAATTCATAATCCAGTTTTTGATTTGCGACCATGTTCGCTCTTGTACATCAGACAAAACCAACAACGTACACTGGGGAACTTGATGCAGGGATTCTCTCAATTGATGAAATAGTTGATCCTCTTCGGACGGAGGTGCAGCCCACATGCAGCTATTACGCTCAACCTCCCATCTTATCTCATCTTCATGCGCAGTTAGCTCCATTGGCCATTTATGCTCTGATTTCCGATCTTGTGAAACAAGAGCATACACATTTCGATAATGGAAATTGATTTCATTCTGTGCAGGCATCTTTCTTATTGTGCTTGTCAACCCGTTAATTCGGGTATGAATCCGTTGCAGAACATGTTCGAATTGCTCTTTCTCCAGCTGCACTTTGGCTATATAATCGATGGCTCCGAGTCTTAGCGCTTCCTGGATATAATCGAAATCCTGATGCAGTGTTAACACAACGATATGAAGTTCGGGATAGAGCTGCCTCGCAGCTCGCATCAGTTCGATCCCTGACATGACGGGCATCGCAAGATCCGTTAGCATCAGATCGACCGGTTGGGTTTTCAGAAAATCCAGTGCTTTCAACCCGTTGCTTGCTTCTCCTACAACCTCCATGTCGAACTCGTCCCATGGCATCGCAGAGCTAATACCTTTGCGTACCAGCTTATCATCATCTACAATCAATACCTTAATCATGCCGAGATATCTTCTCCTTTAATAGGCAATACGAGCAGTATGCTTGTCCCTGTTCCCAATTCACTCTCGATCACCAGTTGTGCTTGGTCCCCGTACTGTGCCTTTAACATGCGGTGAACATAATTGAGTCCGATGCCCATCCCTACTTTTTGTTGTTCAGCCTCACGATTGTTCAGCAGATTATGAATGGTTTCCTCAGTCATACCTGCGCCATTATCTTGTATCATAATGTTCAACGTTGAAGTGCATGTCACTTCAATCTGAATAAAACCTTCGTCACTTAATCCATGATATAACGAATTTTCAACCAGCGGTTGCAGAATAAAGCGGGGCACAGGAATTTGAAGTACTTGTTCATCTGCAGTAATGCGGACGTCAAATTCAAAGTCATAGCGAATTTGCTGCAAAATTAGATACTGTCTTAGGGCATCGATCTCCTCTTCCATGGTGGATACTTGCCCTAATTTGCCTAGATTGTAATAGAGCAGCTTGTTCAATGACTGCACCAGCTTGTCGATCTCCCCTTGTCCGTTCATGACGGCCAGCCAGTGCACTGTATCGAGCGTATTCATTAGAAAGTGCGGGTTGATCTGATAGAGCAGCTTTTCCACTTCCAGGTCTGCACGAATCTTCTCTTTCTGCTGTACTTCCGTGAAGAGGTCACCAATCTGATGCTGCATATTCGAAAATTCACCCAACAGAAAATCAAATTCGGGAATCTGAGTGCGAGCTCGGCTCACTGTCCTTTGTGGATTTTTGGACATCCCGTTGATCTCCGAATGGAACAGACCGAGTGGTTTGTACACCATCTTCCACAGGAGCCAAGCGAGAAACACGGTAAAGCCGAGGAAAAATAAAGCGACCAGCAAAATTTGAAGCAACCACTGGTTTTTCTCCTGTTGATATTTAGACTGCGAAATGACCGATACGACACTCCATTTCTGTGAGGAATCCTCCTTAAACCAGTGATACCCGCGGGATATTCCGTCCTTGGCAGGATCGACCGTTAAGCTGGTGAAATTCTCCCCTACCTTCATGGCTTCCGGTATTTCGCTGTACACAATGTTGCCTTCACCATCCAGGATGAGATGAGATAATGCGCCGTTGTATTGATTGTAGCCCAAGATATCTTGAGTGAGGCGAAAGCCTGATTCTACGTAAATGAACACGTCGTTCCTCTCGGATAGTTGCACTTTGCGCATAGCAGACAGAACGAGTTGATCATCAAATCGGTTCATACTCATATGGGGGCCATAGTACTTAATGCCATAGGTTTGGAAGAGCACAGGCAGAGACTCAGGAGAGAAACGATCCTTAATCGGAAAGTTGCCGAACTGAGTAGTACCTTCTTTTTGAAAGTAATATAGGGTCAATCCGATATTAGGATTGGTGAAGGTCACAACACTTAACTCGTTCTTTAATTCGTCCCTGGCCTCAATCAGTTCGAAGATATCGGAGGACGGATTCAAGAATTCATCCATTCTTTTGCCTAAAGTCCCCCTGTAAGATAGTTGTTGCGTAACGTGATTCAGATTGGTGATGGAGTTCTCCAATGAGGATGTCACCTGCTGTAAATTGCTACGGATACCATCATCGATCTTATTTGCGAAAATGGAGTCGATCGTATAATAAGAAATCGCAAATATACTGATAAAGGGGATAAACGCACTGAGAAAGAACAGTAAAAAGATTCTTTTTTTAAGTGTCATGGGAACCTATTCTCCTTCTGAAAATGAAACAGCAAGCCTCCTGCATATGGAAGCTTGCTCTGAATATACATTCAAGCGGACAGGCTGTCTGTATCCTGTCCAAGTCCAATTTCCTTTCATCATTATAGATTGATATTCAAATAAGTCAAACGCTTTCATACTGTACGCATATAAAAAGTGCTACTCCTCAAAATGATGAGGAATAGCACTTTTATATGCGTACCTTACTTCAGTTGTAATTACTTCTTGTTAATGGAATGCTCAAACATTTCAGTCTACTCTCGTACCGTCACATTTAATTTGTGTGATCTGGTTTCCCCTGAAGAATTACGAAGTACAGCTTCATACTCGTAGATTCCAGGTACTCTTCCAGAGATTGAGGTAACCGCAGACTGTGCACCAGGCGAATGAGATTGCAGCGATTGTGTGTCAATCGATACACCATTTTCGTAAAGTTCGTATTCGGTTGCGTTTGTTCCCCACCACAGATTCATGGTGACATTATAGTTGCCGTCACCGTCCCAGTTGTCGTTCGACAGAACAGCTTGCCCCGGGGAAGCATCCGTGACGATGACTGTTAGTGGAACACTCATGGTTGAACCCAGTGCATTGATTAATTCTCCAGTATAGATATAGGTGCCGTTTTTCTTTCCAGTAATATCAACTTGAACAGATTGGGCGGACGGGGATTGATCGACCAGAGAAATTTCCTTAATCAGTTCACCATTCTCATACAGCTTGAACTGATTACCGTTATTCCCCCACCACAGACTCATCGTGATTGTATAGTCTCCGTCTTTGAGCCCCGTGTCGTAACCATTATTATCAGATAACACCGGAGTGCCTGGGGCACCGTTTGCAAGTGGCGTTGTCTGATGGAGCCATTCCTCCCACTTAATCAGCACACTTGTCTGCTCATCCGTAAATACGGTTCCTCTAACTGCTTGAACGTCATTAGCGTAGGCTGCAAGCAATTGACGCGCTTTTGCTCCTTCACGATCGTTTGCTGCCTGTTTGGCCTGCTGTAACGTGTTTGTGAGCTGATCAGCAAGAATGCTGGCATTAGGATCGATCGATTCATCAGCAAAGGTGTTGGTCAGATTAATCAGGCTGTCGAATGTAGTAATAACTGCAAAACTATATTCTACCGTCTGTTCCCACCCAGCCAAATCGGAGACGGTTGCCGTAACCTGGTTCAGTCCGGGTTCCAGTGTATACGCAGGAGTGTCGAGAAGCACACCCTCTGGTTCTTCTACACCGGATACCGAATCGGAGGCTGTATAGCCAATTTCCACCTGCTGATCAATGGTGTATTCGGTTTGACCATGAATTTCAATGGTTGGAGGTACGAGATCAATGGATATGGACAAAGACTGTTCACTCTCTTTGTTACCGTCAACATCGACGCTCCAGTAGGTGATGGTATGTGTTCCTTCTTCAGTTAGGGTCAACTGTGTGCTGCTCACCGTTTCGCCACCATTAATTTGATAATAGGTCCCTTCGATATCGGAATCTTCATCGCTTGCTGTGAAGGTTACTTGTGCAGGAGAAGTATACCAGCCGTTCTGCAATTCTCCTTCCACAGTTGCCGTAGTATGCGGGGCCTTCTGCTCCGGAGATTCTCCTTCCAACGTAACAAAATCAGATAAAGGTATATTCAATTCCTTCACAAGGCGTGCTACGAGTTCAGACACCTTGATTGCACCGTTCATTTGCAAATGTGTATTGTCTTCCGTTGTGCCTACCCACATGAATATCGATTTGGTTCCTTCTGTGCCAAGCTCCTGGAAATGCTCCCAACTGGCTTGGTTCAGATCGATGATAAGCGTTTCCGTTTCCTGCGCCGTTTCTTTCATCGCCTGTACGTATTCCGGGAAGCTTTTATTCAGCACCTCTCCGGTAAAATCACGACGGTTCACTGGTGTGACCAGAACCGGAATCGCACCTCTCTGCAGAGCACCGTTAATGTATTCTTTCAGATATACCTTAAATTGCTCTGGTGTAAGATAACGCTCTGGACGTGAAGGTGTGGAATCGTTATGAGACCACTGCATGAATAGATAATCGCCTTCTTGAATGTCGAGTAAAATATCGTTGAGATATCCACCGACCAGGAAGGTCTTACTGCTCAAACCTCCAACTGCCCGGTTATCAATACTGACTTCATTTGGATCAAAATATTCACCCAACGTTTCTCCCCAGCCCGCTTGCGGACGATAGTTTTCCGCGTAATTGGCTACAGTGGAATCGCTGGCCAAATAAATAACTGGTTTATCACTTGCACTGTGATCTGGCAGTCGCTCCAGCTTCAGCGCATTGATCTTCGGTGCATTTCCGGTAAAGTTGAAGTTAAAGACCCCATCAATCAGGGCAACGTCATACGTGATTTCTTTGAATTCGCCCTTGGCAATGCTTGTAAGCGCCAGCTTTGTCATTTGCTCTACAACCACATTTGCGCTGGTTGATTCCTCCGCATCCCCGATGGTCATCGTTACCCGGTAATTCGCCGGCTCCATTTCCGCCAGGAAAGAGGTACCGTTTACTCGTGTGAAATCTTCCTTGAGCAAATCTCCGGTTCCCCGGTTCTCATCTTTGGTCAGCGCAGTATCAGCAAAGCCGTACCCATTGCCTTCAATGTACGCTCTTTTGGCATCTACCTTGATGTATCCGTCGGCTGCGCCGCCAGAACCAAAGTCAAATTTGTATTCACTTATCTCTTCGTTTGGTTCACTTGTCAATGAATCCTTCGCAACAGTTAACATGTTAAACGTATGGTCAACTTTAGCCTGCGTGGCTTCCGTATTAAATATAGCTTCCGCAGCTGCCAAAGCCCGGTTCACCACGGCCTTCGATGCATCTGTATATTCCGACAGATCAATTGCTTTGATCTCATCGTATAGAGCGATTAAGGCCGTCTGATCGCCACTCTCTGAAGAGAGCTGAGTGCCTTCAATCCGCACGTTATCGATCTGGGTAGTCCAGTTCAACGTGCCTCCACCGCCTTTTCTCGTTCCCAGGAACCGCATGGATCTGACGTTGTCCGCATATGCTGCGGAACTCAGCGAGATATCTGCAATCGTTTGGGTAACTGTCGGATCGGCTATGTTCGTTAATGTCAGATCCAATGTTTTCTCGGCAAAATTAACGGTTGCATCCACATTGACCCACTGGTTCTTGGAAATATCTGTAGCCGTTCCCCCTTCGGGTATGGCTGTATCCCCTGTGCCGTAGTCTGGGTTATATGCACCGACAAAATAATGAATTTTGGTGCTTCCGGTTTTGGTATACAGCGTGAACAGGGCATTTTCGTTTGAATCCTGTATTGTGAGATGACCTTCTGATGGATAGGCACTCACATTACCGGACTGCCAGTCAAAGTTCACGTTCACCTGATCGCCGTTTACGGCATCGAACAGACGGAATACCTTGGCCCGATTGCCCGATCCGGAACCCGCGACGGACAGTACCTTATTTCCGGACTGGTCAACAACGGTTCCCGTCATGGTTCCTGCAATACCCGTGGCATTGACCATCGCATATTGGTAGTTGGCAGCGTCGCCTTCAAAATCCTCCTCATATAGCTGGGCTTCCGGCTCTGGCTCTGGCTCGGAAATATCCGGGTCGATGACCAGTGATGAAATGCTCAGCTCCATGTCTTTGACTGCACCAGCAACGAGTCCGGCAATTTTCTGTGCACCATAGCTGCTGAAATGGGTATTATCGTTGATTCCATTCGGGTATTTTGGAAATTCACCCGGATTAGCATATAGGAATACTTTTTCCGTAGCGGTATTACCAATTTTGTCGTAGTACGCAATACTTAACTTGCTCAGATCAATCAGCGGCACGTCCTGCTCTTCAGCCACTTCTTTGGCAGCCTGAACATATGCCGGGAAGCTGACGTTGAATTCCTGAGTCACCGTATTGAAATCTCTGCGCCCAACCGGAGTGAGCAATACTGGTGTAGCACCGCGCTGTTTGGCACCGTTTACATAACGAGTTAAGTAGATCTTATAGTCTTCTGGTGACGCGTACCGGTCCGGTATCCCTGCACTGGCGTCGTTATGACCAAAGGAAATGAAGAAGAAGTCCCCCGGCTTAATTCGCTGCAGGATCGTATCGAGACGACCGTCTACCATAAAGGATTTACTGCTTCGGCCACCGATCGCATCGTTCACGACGACTGCCCCATTGGAGAAATAACGTCCGAACTGCTGGCCCCATCCTTCTTGAGGAGCCTGCGCTTCACTGTAAGATTGCATGGTTGAATCACCAGCCATATAGATCGTTGTTGCCGCACCAGCCGCTTTCTCTGGGTATTTCTCGATGCTGACGTCTTGGATGTCTATGGCTGTACCCGTGAAGAGAAGATCGAGCTGTCCATCCACCAATGCAACATCATAGGAATACTCCAGTGGTGCTCCTGCTGTCACATTGGTTAAGGCGAGCTTCTGGACGAATTCGGATTTGACTCCAACGTTCGAGTCATTTGCATCATTGCCCAATCGCAGCGTCACCTTATAGTTTGCATTTGGCAGGTCAACAGCAAATGTCGTACCTGTAGCGACCGAGACCTGATTTGCCCCTACCCTAACACCACTTGTATCCTTGAAGCCGTATCCCGGATCTTGTGCGTAGAGCGTATCCTGTATGTTCGTACTTCCTGACGCAGTCTCTGTACCGAAATTAAAGCGGTAGACCGGCTCCAGCATTTCAGCTTCGCGGGTCAGAGTCAGATCGGCTTTAGGGAATGCTGTAGCTTCCGCTCCAAGATAAAAGCCGGTATGAGGCGGCTGGTTGTAGGCTACATTTTGCCAGGCTACGCCAAGTCGATATACAGGGTCCTGCATCAGCGTAGGGATGCGATAGTCTGAAGGAATGGTCGTTGTGTAGAGACGATACTCCGAACTATCTTCGCTCCGCAGCAGAAGCTCCTCACGCCAGTCGCCCAGAATGTCCGCCTGAAGTGCCGGATTGCCTTTGGTATGGTTGTTCGTTAACGTACCGGTCGCCCGGAAGATTTCATTCAGCTTTTTGTTTTGGTAATCCCACTTATAGATGAGTGGAATACCTTTGGCTGTGCTATTATCCCACTCATGGTCCAACAGCTCCCGCTGAAGATCTCCATCCCACCAGATGGCGAAATTGGCGGTTTTGGGCCCTTCGTCCACAGTGTAGATAGCCTCTCCTGCTGCAGAATAGGTATTGGTTACAGGTACACTTTGCCCGTTGGTAACGGTCGTGGCCCATGATTCGTAACCTGGATAGTTCGGATCAATGTCCGCCGACATCCCGCGACCGGTGTCAAAACCTGTTTTCTCACCCCAGAGGATTTCACCTGTTGCCGCATCGCGCATCTCCAGACCGTATGCCGCATCAGAATGCTCATGCACGCTTACGACCTGATAGCCCTCCCGGTTCGGATCGAGCTGGCCGGCGTGCATGGCGTCACCGTGGCCGAGTCCGGTGCTGTACAGCAAGCTGCCGTCATCATCAATGGCCAAGGCGCCAAACATAATTTCGTCCTTGCCGTCCTTGTCGACATCCAGCACACTTAGATTATGGTTGCCCTGTGATTGATATTGTGATCCTGCTTCGTTTGTGTCGAACGTCCAGCGTTTGACGAGTTCCCCGCCAACATAATCATAAGCAACAAGCACTGTGCGGGTATAATAACCCCGGCTCATCACGACACTTGGCTTCGTACCGTCCAGATAAGCGATGGCGCCAAGGAAACGGTCTACACGGTTGCCATAGCCGTCACCCCAATCACTGACGTTGCCTCTTGGAGGATCATAGTTCACGGTAGATACAGCCGCGCCAGTCTCACCGTTAAACAGCGTGAGATATTCTGGACCTGAGAGTATGTATCCGCCGTCGTTGCGATAATCCTTCGTGCCGTCACCAATGACCGTGCCTTGGCCGTCCTTTGTGCCGTCCGCCGTCTTGACAACAACCTCAGCCTTTCCGTTGCCATCGAGGTCATACACCATTAACTGCGTATAATGCGCTCCGGCGCGGATGTTGACTCCCAGGTCAATCCTCCACAGCTTGGTGCCATCCAGTTTGATGGCATCGATATAGACATTCCCCGTATAACCCGCCTGCGAATTGTCCTTGGAATTGCTTGGACTCCACAGGAAGACAATTTCATACTCGCCATCCCCGTCCAAGTCAGCTACGGAAGCATCTCCAGCATAATAGGAGTACGTTCCGCCATCCTTAGTCCGACCATCGGCCGGTTTATCGAGCGGAATAGGTAGATAATCGTTATGCCAGACCGATACAACCTCCGGTTGCATTTGCTCTTTGCCTGCAATAACGGTGGAGATCTGATATTGCGAACTGTCGAAACCAGTGGTGTCCACGTAGTTTGTCACATCGCTTATGGGCGATGTGTTCACTTTGGTTCCATTTTTATATATATTAAAAGCGATATCATCTGGATCGTTGTTTAAATACCTCCAGCTTAAAAAAACGCCGTTGTCTACAAGAACCGCAACCAAACCCCGGTTAAGATACTCAGCTTGGCGACCCGGCTGGCTGCTTGATGACTCTGCACGTATCGGCGCCGGAGGAACAGCCAGTGAAATAATCATAAGGAGTGCTAAAAAAGATACAAACATCGATTTCTGGATGGAAACAGTTCTTCGGATCATTCGATTAACTCCCCCTTATCTAAAAATTCATTTTTAGAATCATCAGTTCGATCCTGCCCTGCTTGTTGTCATATGAACACAATTTACAGCCACCTCCTTTTTATGTTACCGCTTACATTTATCTTACAGGTCTAAAAAAAGACAGACAATCTAAAAAATGTGACGTATTATATAAGATAATTGACTTTTTTAGGAAGGAGATGAAACGATGGTTCATACGGTTTCTTATGCTTTTCGTAATGACGATACATCAATCATGACACTGGACTCTATTGGATGGCAGATCGTTTCTAGCGAGGAATATCGTTGTCCAAGTGATGATAGACCGGACCCGGGGCATGTCGTTTTTCAATACACACTTAATGGCCAGGGTTATCTGGATATTGACAATCAAACGCTCCCTTTACCGAAGGGACATGCCCTACTTGTCAAAATTGCAGGAGAACATTGCTATTACTATAAACAAGAGAACAACGAGCCATGGGAATTTATATGGATCAACATTCGCGGGGATGAAGCTAACCGAATTTGGGATATGATGCATGATAATGAGGGACATGTCATTCGACGAAACGCGGACTCTCCCTTGATTCAAGAGTTATGGCAAATTATCAATTTGATTCATCAAGAGAAGGTTACGGACAAGTATCGCTTGTCCATGCAAATCTATCGGTGGTTGCTTATCCTGGTACAGACGAGTCGGGATGCGGAGAAGGATATCGGTGCCCTATCCATAACAACGATTGAGAAATGTAAAAAGTTCATCCGAGAGAATTATGCATCTCCATTGACGTTGGATCTTCTAGCCAGCCATTGCGATATCAATAAACACTACTTGTGCAGGTTATTTCAGAAATCCGAGAAAACATCACCGCTAGCCTATCTCAAAGACAGACGCATTGAGGTTGCAATCCGACTACTCCGCACAACGGAACTTCCGATTTCTCAAATTGGTCAACAATGCGGGTTTGAGAGTCCCAGCTATTTCGGCAAAGTTTTCCGTCAATATATGTCCATGTCGCCCAAAGAATATCGCTTGAATAAGTTAGTGTTTCCTTATGAGGCCATCTATTACGAATAGCTAAAATCGCTGTTTGCTAGTTGTCCTTGAATTGGGAACTGCTCTTATACCAATACAATATAAAAAAAGCCGCTAGAATAGCGACTTTTAATGGAACTATGTTCTTTGTGTGCTTCGATAATTGCTACACTTATTGAGCGGTGTATCCTCCATCTATGATCAGGCTATTTCCTGTCATATATGAAGAATCGTCGCTAGCCAGGAACAGAACGGCTTTTGCCATCTCATCTGCTTGACCCAGACGTTTCATTGGTGTTGCCGCAGAAAGTGCTTGTTTGCTCTCTTCCGGGATAATCGGTGTATCGATGAAGCCAGGGCAAAGGGAGTTCACCCGAATATTCTGCTCAGCATACTCCAGTGCGAGCGAACGAGTCAGGTTCACAACGCCGCCTTTAGCTGCATTGTAGGCTGCAGAGCCAGGTGAACCAACCCATCCGTACATGGACGCCGTGTTGACGATTGTACCTCCACCAATTTTGAGCATTTCGCGAATCGCTTCACGTGCAACCAAGAATACGCCGTCCAGGTCAACATTGACTGTATTGCGCCATTCGGTATAATCAAGCTCATGCGTAGGATGAACACGTCCGATTCCCGCATTGTTGAATACGATATCGACTTGACCAAATGCTTCTACGGTTTGTTTGAAAATCTCAGAAACCTCTTCTTCACTTGTTATGTTTGCTTTAATAAAGAGAGCTTCTGCTTTAAGCGCTTTCAGTTCCTGCTCAAACGCCTTACCTTTTTCTTCATTCAGATCCACCAAGACCACTTTAGCTCCTTCGGAAACGAATAAGCGAGCTGTCGCTGCACCAATCCCGGATGCTCCTCCTGTGATGACTGCAACTTTATCTTGAAGTTTGCCCATGAATAAATCCCCCAGTATAATATTTTGAATAGCGCCTATATAAATAGTGCTATATGATGTTTACAAAACTAATTCTATGCTTAAAATTGTAACAATCCAATCATTAAGATGTGACCAAGTGTCTACCTCGTAGACACTTTATAAAACTATGTCTATATTTATAGGAGTTTTTTTGAATGAATAATGAACTTATTGTGACATCTCAACATCGTAATCGAACCAAGGAGCACCTAAAAACTGCTCTGATTCAACTCATTAAGAAAAAAGGATTCCATGGTGTTTCTGTCAAAGACATCGTTGATCAGGCGGGTTATAATCGTAGCACGTTTTATTTACACTACCAGGATAAATATATTCTCGCCGAAGAGTTGTTGAGTATGACACTCGAAGGATTGAGGGGCGCAGTAGGCAAACCTTATTGGCACGGTCAAAAGGTTTCAACAAACAAGCTGGATGCCGAATCTTTTCAAATCGTGGATTATATCTACGAGCACCGTGATTTCTTCGAACTGATTCAATACGATGATACGTTACCCGGTCTACATACAGGCTTTCCGCAAACCATACTCAAAATCTATCAGGAGCAATTTGTCTTTGAGACGATCAACAACTCCCCAGTTAATATGGACTATTTCAAGTACTATACCGCCTACGGTTTTTTTGGACTATTAAATAATTGGATATTAAGCGGATATCGTGAATCACGTGAGGCATTTATCAAAAACGTGATTGATCTCACCAAAACGCATATTCACTCTTTTCATTATGTCGGTAACACGTTTGAATCTTGATCTCAAGTAAGTTGATTTGTGAACATCACGATGAACGATATGTCTGCTTTAGATAACAGGCTAGTTGCAGATGGAGCAGATGCTCCTGATTACTCAGGGACATGCCCAGACACCAACAGGACGCAAAATCACAAGGGGATTTAAAGCATAAATAAAAACGGGCATGTCATTTACACGAGAGGAATGAAATCCTCAAGATAAATGCATGCCTAAGTGAAAATTAATTAGATACAAGCCCAAGCGGTAAACGGACTATGTCCTTTTCTCTAGACCATTGAACATAGACTACTCTATATAAATTAAATCATTATAATACGGGTCCCATTCTCCAGTTACAAATCTAGCAATGACTGCTTTTTCTAAACTAACAGGTGACCAAGATTCCAGTTCGGAGGCAACTTCAATCTGTGAAGCACTGGGAGTTTCAGTCACAATATCACCCTTATGATCTACCAATGTATATCCATCTTCAGTTTCCTCTTTGTACATGGGAAATGTCATCCTAGGTATTGGAGCATTACCAATCACTTTCCAGATACCATCTTCAATCCTGGAGTTTACAGTCTGTATTAAGAAAATGATTGGTTTAGTAGTGATCTCACTTACTGTTGGGTGTTCCATTGATATCAAATCAAATACAATCATACAATCTGATATTCTTCCTTCAGAAACAACTTGTCCATAACAATTCCAATCCTGATTTAGTTTTATTGAGAAGACATCTCCTATCTTAACCGAAACTCTTTTTTTCATTATTTTATCCTTTACTATTTCTTTTTTATTCGACCTATTCTTCTAAGTGGAATTTTTAACAGCGTATTAATATTTCAGGGTTGCAGAGTGCCTTTCAGTACCTGTTTTATTAATTAAAGCAACTTCAAAATCAGATACCCATGTAAGTTCACCTAGATGTTCAGCATAGGCGAATTCATCTGGTTGTTCTGATATGACCTTCTCTACAAGTACTTGCGTACCATCACGTTGTAAAATAGATAGGAATATATCCATGCTATCTACATTATGATGACATAGGACTCTAGCATTGTACTTCTTATTAGGGCTCTTTACATCCTTTTTCCAAGTCCATTCATTTACATAATCTAACTCCTCTATTTGCAAAGCTATCTCCCTAAATGGATCAATATCCCAATTATTACGTAGAGCAAGTTTCTCTATGCCTTCCATTAGCAGGCGAAGCGTAGCCTTTTTTTTCTCCAACTCATTTTTTTCACTAAAGTCATTCAAACTAAATTGGATCGGTACCGAACACACACCAGAATCGTTAACAATACGTTCATCCGTAATGTTTTCTACACATTCTATTATGACTTTCCAACAATCTTTCGTTTTGTATTTCCCCAACAGACGTTCATACATCGCTGTAATACAGCGAGTTTCCAAACTAAAAGAGCGTCTTTTCCATTTCCAATTCAACGCATAATCTAATTTTGTTGCTTCGTTGTACTCACATTTTTGTTTTTTTATTATAGATTCAATATTTTCATCATCTACAATATACGGTAAATCCAAATCAAATTCTTTTAGATACATCCGGTTCTCTCCTTAGATTACTCCCGATGGTTAGTGCATTATTAACGTCTATCCAAACTTGAAGCCCAATTTTTGAAGCAATTAAGCATTTCTTCTAAATTTTTTGCTCCCCCTGCACTGTGAAACACTCCATCTCTCACGATACAGTAGAACCAATCTTCTTCATTTCTCTCTTCTTCAATCGAATCAAATGGCACATCTTCTAAATAGGTATCCGTCAAATCGATTTCGACAGACCAACCAGGATTATCCACCGTATCAATTCGCACACCGTATGAATGCTCCCAATCACCGTCACAGTTTTCATAATACCAGCTTTGAATCCATTTTAGGATATCCATCATCGTGACCTCTTTTTTTGTTTTTTCTACTCTAGGGACTTATTATTTAAAGGAATTCTCATGCCATGTTGCATACTTTTTTCGTATGAATTACCTTATAGTAATAATTTGCTTTTTTTACGTAGGGTATACTAAAAAACAAGGGGAAAACTTTATTTCAAATCAAGGAGGTCATTATGAAAAAAATAATATTGTTTATCTTCATTAGTATGATTATACTTTCGGGCTGTTCTAACAAGGATGAGAAAGAGAATTATCCAGTTTTCGAGGGCACTGTAGTATTTAAAACAGATGAAAATGACAAGTACAAATTTCTTGTTCTTCAAAATGTAAGTAAGGAAGACCTGGAGAATGGAAATCTTGAGGATTTTATAGAATTAGCACAAGACCAGGAAGGTTCGTATTATTTGGTCAATAGAGAAACATATGAAACAATTGAGGTAGGGCAAAGAGTAAGAATTACTACTGGCTTTGACCAACTAGAACCCTCGCCACCCATTAGAACCGTTGTGAGTATTGAAAAAATAGGCTGAGAATTCTTCGATTGTTTAAAACGATAAAAAGACCTTAACGTTTCAAAGCAAACGTAAGGTCTTTTTATCTTATTGGTTTTAAGAGTTCGGAGTTAAATCTCGTACGGATAAATCCGACCGGCCTCTCCTCTCATTAGCCCTCCCGAAATTCATTCAAATCAATGCTAAGGCTTTTAAGGTTTTTAATCATCTCTACGCCGTCAAAGGTAAGGCTCTCCATTTCCGTTTCCAATACACCAGCTACATGCTTTGTTTCTTTATATTTAAAGTAATCAAAATCGGCATGTTTTCGGGTTCCACCTAGATCCTGCACACAAAGACCGATATAGGTTCCCGTAAACCGGATATACTCCGGAGATTCATCGGACAGATGTGTGATATCAACCCACTCGCCTGCTGTATTCCAAGATGAATCAGTATTTAACGCATAATAAAAGCGGGCGCGATCTTGATCCACCACAACCTTTAAACGGAGCGTGCTCACCAACTCTAGCGGAATATCCTCCAGCAGTTCGTCGTATACCCCGTATTTGGACTGAATGATCCCCAGGCAGAGCCCTTTCTCCTCATGATAAGTTACACGTAAGTAGAGATAGTCCTGGGTATCGTAGTACAAAATCAATCCGGCCATTTGCTGTGGATGGTCCGGCGCAAATTCAAGACACGTCTCGGCTTCACACTTCAAGGCCTGAAGTCTCCGTGCGATCATGCTTTGCCTGTGCGTTGAACTCATCGACTCCATGCCGTGCAATCGTATGTAACCGGGACGTTCCGTCAAGCTGAGCCAAGTCGAATCGGGTGGAATGCGAAGTGTATTCCAATCATGCCGAAGCTCAAAGTGATCAAAGTCATCCATTTCAGCAATCGGCTCAAACGGATGGGACGGGATCATCGGTGCAGGCACCTGAACCTCCGGATATCGGTCACCGCTCGCAAGTCTCAGCCAGCCGTCCTCACTCCACGTACATGGCTGAAGTGCGGTCTCACGTCCAAGAATGCAATATTTGTGCTGAACGGGTCGTCCGACCAGATGAGCCATGTACCATTCGCCGGTATGCGTTTCGACCAGACTACCGTGGCCTGCCTTTTGCAGAGCTAAATCCGGTCTGCCGTATGAAGTGAGGATCGGATTGGCAGGATCGACCTCATAAGGACCTTGTAACGTACGGGAACGTGCTGAGGTAACCGCATGCTCATAACCGGTTCCACCTTCAGCCGTAATGAGATAATAATAGTCCTTGTGTTTATACAGGTGGGGTGCTTCGGTCAGGCCTAATTCTGTTCCCTTAAATATGTTCATGGCCGGTCCGATCAGCTTATGTTCCTGGACGGAATATTCCTGAAGAACGATGCCTGCAAACCGATTTTTGCCCTTACGGTGATCCCATATCATATTGACCAGCCATTTACGTCCGTCTTCATCATGAAACAGGGAAGGATCAAAACCGCTACTGTTCAGATACACCGGATCGGACCAAGGGCCCTCGATATCCGTTGCTGTCACAAGGTAATTGTGGGTATCTTTAAAAGCGCCTACCCGGCTTTTGACATCGGTGTAGATCAGGTAAAACACACCGTTGTTGTAACTAAGACAGGGTGCCCATACGCCTCCGGAATTAATGTTGCCCTCCATGTTCAACTGCGTTACACGAGTCAGCGGAGAAGCGATGGGCCGCCAATGAACCAGATCCCGGGAATGGTGAATCCGTACACCAGGGAACCATTCAAAGGTGGAAGTGGCGATATAATAATCCTCCCCTGCTCGGCAGATGGACGGATCGGGATGGAAACCGGGAAGGATGGGATTGGTGATCATTTTCTTGATCTTATTCATGGAAGAAACCTCCGGTATGAAAGTAATGATCTGTACAACAGCAGATTCACGAAAGGTAGATATCAGTACCAGCCTAGCGCTTTTTTGCCGGCTTCCAGGGCGGTTATGATCCGCTCGACATCATATACATTCCCTCTCCAAGTCCCACCGCTGACCGATTGCAATGCAGCCCAGAGCTTTGTATCATCCGGCAAAGCCTCATCAGGCCTCATATCTGGATGAAAGGGCCTTTGTGCCAGGATGAGAGCACCTTCCTCCGGTGAAAACTCCAATTCGCCTTCTCCGACAAAGTTAATGCTACCCTCCAGCGTGTTACGATCAACCGCGATGTCAATCAGGTCTCCGTTCCGCAGCTTGCCAATCGGTCCGCCTGCCAGCGCTTCGGGGCCAACATGACCAATACATGCTCCGGTGGAAACACCGGAGAACCGGGCATCCGTAATTAGTGAAACGTATTTGCCAAAAGGCAAATGTTTAAGCGCAGATGTAAGCTGGTACGTCTCCTCCATTCCAGTTCCCGATGGACCTCGCCCGAGAAGCACAACAACGTCGCCAGCCAGAATACCTCCGGTCTTAATCGCATGGATCGCCTCACGTTCAGTGGTAAAAACCTTTGCTCTGCCACGATGACGATATACGCCATGTTCATCCAATACAGCAGGATCAATAGAGGTGGATTTGATGACAGAACCTTCTGGAGCGATATTCCCGGTTGGAAATGTTACAGTCGATGAGATTCCAAGCCGCTGAGCGTGCTCTACACTCATGATGACACTGTCTGGATCGATGCCGTCCTGCTCTTCTAACTGCTTCCGCATGAGAAGACGGCGTTCCGACGATTCCCACCAGTCCAGTACCTGACCCAATGAAGTACCTGTAACCGTTGGTACAGACTCATCCAACAGACCAAGCTGTCTGAGGTGTAGCATGACCTCCGGTACACCTCCTGCCTGAAAGACACGTATGGTCGGATAAAAGATCGGTCCATTTGGCAGGGCGCTAACCAGCCTTGGAACATTTTTGTTGACCTGTATCCAGTCCTGTACCGTGGGTACGGTTAAACCGGCGGCATGGGCAATCGCCGGTATGTGAAGAAGCAGATTGGTCGATCCGCCAAACGCAGCATGAACGGTCATCGCATTGCGAATGGATGCATCAGTGACAATGTTTGCCATCCTCATCCCCTTTGACTCCATATGGATGAGTGCACGTGACGATTGGCGCGCCATTTCAAACCAGATGGGCTGCCCGGAAGGTGCAAGCGCGGCATGTGGCACTGTCATACCCAGTGCCTCTGCTACAACCTGGGCCGTAGCCGCGGTACCTAGAAACTGACAGCCTCCTCCCGGTGTAGCACAAGCTCGACATCCTAAATCCGAAGCCATTTCCAGAGAAAGTTCCCCGTTGACGTACCGTGCACCGATGGTCTGAATTTTACCGGCATCCTCTCCATCGGTAGGCGGAAGTGTGACGCCACCGGGAACGATTACACCAGGCAATTGCGGCATGCCGGCAAGTGCGAGCATCATCGCTGGAAGACCTTTGTCACAAGTGGCGACACCAAGTACGCCTTTACGAGTTGGCAGCGAGCGAATCAGTCTGCGAAATACCATAGCGGCATCGTTCCGGTACGGAAGCGAGTCAAACATGCCGGTTGTCCCCTGTGATCTGCCGTCACACGGGTCGCTGACATATCCAGCAAACGGGATTCCTCCCCGGCTTGACAGTTCTTCTGCGGCAGCCTTCATCAGCAGGCCGACCTCCCAGTGGCCGGTATGGTAACCGAGTGCTGCCGGGCTGCCGTCTTCATTGCGTATGCCACCTTGTGTACTCAAGATCAGAAATTGTTTTCCGTTCAATTCCCCGGGCTTCCAGCCCATTCCAACATTCTGGGACATGCCGAACAAGTCGCCGCTTGGAGCATTCCGCAGCAAATCATCCGTTAAAGGCAGACGTCCGGTAGCCCCTGGAGCATGTGCTATGATATCGAAGCAGTTGGACGCGGTCTCTCCCATAATCGACGTAATCTGTTCGTACATGATAGCCTCCCACAGTTTATGACTTCACAAAGACCGTTTTGATGGCCGTGAAAAACTCGATAGCCGCTTGCCCCTGTTCTCTGGAGTGTGAACTTGACATCTTCATTCCGCCAAACGGAGCCTGCAGCTCTACGCCGGCTGTTTCTGCATTAATTCTGACCAGTCCTGCATCCATGTCCCGGATGAAAGACAACATGGCTCCGACGTTCTGTGTATAGATGGAAGCACTCAAGCCATAATCGCTATCATTAGCCGCTTCGATCGCTTCCTCCAGGGAATCTACCGCAATCAAGGCCAGAACCGGGCCAAAGATTTCTTCCCGGGCGATGGACATATGGGATTCGACCCCTTCGAATACGGTCGGCTGCACATAGAATCCCTCTTCCAGTCCCGGACCGTCCCCTCTTTTTCCGCCAGTGAGCAGAACGGCACCTTCATCTTGGCCTTTTTGAATATAACTCAGCACGGTATTGAGCTGTCCTTCGCTTGCACATGGACCCATCCAGCTTCCAGAAGACATGCCGTCACCCAGCCGAATTTCCTGGATTTGCGAGAGCAGCTTTTCTTTGAAGGCATCGTATACTTTTCGTTCAATAATGACCTTGCTGGTGGCCGTACATTTTTGCCCGGTCGATTTCAACCCACCGCTGATCGTGGCTTCCACAGCCAAATCCAGGTCAGCGTCAGCCGCGATAATAATCGGGTTTTTCCCACCCATTTCAAGTTGATACTTGGCCCCACGTGCCAGTGCTGCGCCGCCGACCCGTTTGCCCACTTCATTGGAACCTGTGAACGTTATTCCGCCCACATCCGGATGCTCAGCAAGTGCAGATCCGATCACTGAGCCTCTGCCGCATACCAGATTAAGAACGCCTGCCGGAATGCCCGCCTCTTCAAAACACTCCATTACTTTAGCCGCAGTGACCGCAGTTTCCTGAGCAGGCTTCAACACAACCGTATTGCCGTAAATCAAGGCCGGAGCCGTTTTCCAAATCGGAATGGCTACTGGGAAATTCCAAGGAGCAATAACCCCTACAACGCCAAGGGGTACGCGGGTCGTAAACATCAGCGCTTCGCTATCCGTTGATGGAATGACATCACCGGTTTTTCGCATGCCTTCTCCGGCGTAATACCTTAAGATCGCGACACCGCGCAGTGTCTCTCCTTTGGCTTCAGGGAGTGTTTTGCCCATTTCTCTGGTCATCGCCTCTGCAACTTCATCGACCCGGCGTTCCAGCACATTGGCTGCTTGAAATAGATAGTTTCCGCGTTCTGCGCCCGATAACCTCCGCCAATCTTTTGCTGCTTCCTTCGCGGCTGCAACAGCCCGGTTCAGATCCTCTACGCCTGAGGTGGGTACGTAGCCAACTACCTCCTTCCGATTCGCCGGGTTGATGCTCGGTTCGGTTTCACCGGATGTCGCCTTCACCCATTCTCCGTTAATGTAATTGCTGTATGTCTGCTCTACCTGAAATGTGGTCATCGCATTCATCCTCCTTGTGCATTAGTTTGAAATGACTGGATTAATAAGTGTCCCGATATCGCTAATGGATATTTCAATGCGGTCCCCTGGTGCAAGTGTAAAATCATTAGGGGGCACAATGCTTGTGCCTGTCAATAACACCGTACCGTCAAAGAGATCGTTATCTCTAGCCAGAAAGGAGACCAGCTCATCAAGTTTTCGGTTTAACTCACTTGTGCTTGCCTCGCTTTTGACAACTATTTCACCTTCACGATATATTTCGCAGACGATGCTGAAAGCATATGGATTCTGCACCGTTTCCGCTAGACGAATGGCCGGACCTATGGAGCAGGAATTGCGCCACATTTTTGCTTGCGGCAGATACAGCGGGTTTTCCCCTTCAATATCGCGGCAGCTCATGTCATTGCCAACGATGTATCCCACAATGCTGCCATCCGCGGCAAGCACCAACCCCAGCTCAGGCTCCGGGATCTGCCAATTGGAATCGCTGCGAAGCGTGACAGGCTCATTGGGCCCGACGGTGCGGGCTGCTGTAGATTTAAAAAAGATCTCCGGCCTTTCGGCATCGTAAACTTTATCGTAAAAGGTCTTTGCATCCAGCTTGCCTTCCGTCGCTTCATAATTTCGTGCTTCCCGGCTGCGCTGATAAGTCACACCCGCCGCCCATACTTCCGGAGCTTCCAATGGAGTAATTAGATGTAAGGAAGTCCAATCGTCAGTTAACTTGTTTAACGGTTTAAAAGCGCTTTCAACAAGTTGAACTGGAGAAATCCCCTGCTTTCTTGCTTGATGGATCAAAGTCATAAAATCTGCTTGTGGCAAACGATACGCTTGTTCATCATCCGTAACGGCTGCCAGCCACTTCTGTTGTCCGTCCAGAAATCGAATAATTCTCATTCAAGCTTGCCTCCATTTTTCCCCATCGGGTTGATAATACTACCATAGCACCCGCTATGGTTCATGACGATGTTCTAATCACTCCGACGATTTACCCTTTTCACGCATTTTTTTTCTGTTAAGATGAGGTTAGATCCATTAAACTAAGATAATTTACGAGGACAATCCGATGACAGGATGTTGGTATATAGAATAGTACAAGGGGGTTGGTTTGCTGTGACCAAGCTTTCGGATGCTGTGTATTTAGGTCGTCTGCCCGATGTTCGCATGTCTTTTCAATTATTGGGGCTGCATGCAAGAAAAGTAGATTCCAGCTGGACTTATCCGTCTCATGAACATTCAATGTACGAAGTGCACTGGATGATGGACGGGCAGATGAACATGGTTGTCAACGGGCAGTCTTATCGTCAGTCGGTTGGTGACCTTCTGTTCATCCGGCCTGGTATGACCCACTCTTGCACCGGAGCCGGACCGGAGGGGTTTACTTATTTTTCTGTGCATTTCAGCATACACGATACATCCTTTTGCAGAGAACTTAACCGTTGCAAAGACATCTATTATCCGGCAAATTCGAATTTGGCTCTGGGGCTCTCCCCTTCCCTGTCTACTTTGTATGGTCTGTCCACAGAGCATTTGTCTAGCTCACTATCTTCCTCCAAACAAATGAAGGTACATGCGGCCGTGTTTGAACTGCTCGGTTCCCTGGTCGGTCAGTTATCTCAGCAAGCATCCGTTACGTTGTCGAGAAAAGAAACTATTGCCCATCAGATTGCTGAGCACATTGAGGATTCGGTAAGATATATCCATCTTCACGGGGAAATTCAGGAGAGCGATCGAACCTGGATTCAGGACATTGCCAAGTCGCTGAGCATTAGCCCGTCACAGGTTAATCGTATTTTTCGGCAGGTATACGGCATCGCTCCACGCAAGTTTCTATCCGAAACCCTTCTGAACGAAGCGCAGCGGCTGTTAAAGCAAACCGACTTGAACATAGACCATATTGCGATGATGCTGGGGTATAAGACCAATGCGCATTTTAGTCGCCAATTCAAGCGGTGGACAGGCATCGCGCCAAGCGAATATCGCAGCCATTCGCAGCAGGCTGGAGGAGCCAACGTTGCGGATGACTAAAAGTTTAATCATAACCCCCCCCAATTGTCTGAGCCGCATAGGCTGATCGGTCAACAAAACAGCTACTGGATGACCAGCAGCTGCTTTGTTTTGTCTGGATTGCTCAGATCATGTGTTTGAGGATTACGCTAAAATAAATGATGCAAGGCTTGCACTTCCAGAACCTCTGTACGTAAAATACAAAGCCTGTATACCATCCGGAATGGTCATCTCGACTGAATAGGGTTTCCAATGATTGGTGAAATGTACCGGGATTATACCCAGGACAGGACCGTTCCATGCGGTTTTGACCTCAAATACCCCGTGACAATAACCCCGTACCTTGATCGAGACCTGGCGAATTCCTCGGCAATCAAAGTATTTAAAACCTGCCGTTGCGGATTCAACCATATTGGCGATATATCCGACTTCTTCATCACCGTCTCTACCATCCTGGGTGATCTTTGGAAAGCGGCTGTCCAACCAGGCTCCTGCCCCGAAACCTCCAGTGTACTTCTGATCATCTTTGGTCAAAAGATTACATGCAATATATGCGGGGTACTCGCCTTTTCCTTCAAGCGCTCTCCCACTTGGACCAGAGGAGGTCATTTCCACCTGAGGAATGCTGCCGTCCTCTTCAAAAGATATCTTCTCAATACAGCCCTGCCGGTTGAATGCGTCCCCATTGGTATGACGGTGATAGAAGACATACCAGTCTCCGTTGATCTCCACAATGCTGCCATGGTTATTGCCTCCATAATACATGGGTTTGTCAGCAGGTTTGTAGGAGTCGATATGGAGATCACAGTTGCTTACGATGACGCCCTGATATGTAAATCCTTTATTTGGAAATCGACTGGTGGCATAACATAATTCATGCATAACGATGGAGGAATACACCAGATAGTAGGTATCACCTCTCTTCCGAATGGAAGGCGCCTCAAAAAATTCATGGCCCTCATAACCGCTGCCCTCACTGTAAGGCTCGCTCGGTGCTACGAATATGGGTTCTTCCACAATCGTCAGCATATCCGGACCTAGCATCGTGGCCATCGCGCCATGTCTTGATTGGTCTCCGGCCGCACAGAAGCCGGTATACAGATAAGTGTGCTGTCCTTCAGTCATCACGCCGGGATCGAACTGGGGCTCGTCCCCTTCTCTTTCGCCCAGACGAGTGCCGTCGTCATATTGTACATAACCATAGAATTCATATTTACCGGCAGGTGCATCACATACAGCCACCGAAACAACGGGTACCTTATCCAGCACATAATACAGATAATACCGCCCATCGGGACCCAGCGTAACATCTGGTGCATACAAACACATATGGCCATTCGGATTCAGCGGGTCATCTGTTTTTCGGTAGATCACCCCTTCATTTCTCCAATTCCCAAGGTCATTCACGGGTGCAGACCAGCATACATAATCGTTCAGACAGAAGGCATGTCCGTTAAAACGGTCATGTGAACCATACACATACACTCTTTCATTGAATACATAAGGCTCACTATCAGGTACGTACTCCCAGGATGGAAGATATGGGTTGAACCCCTGCTTGTTCATTCCAGCTACACTCCTCATATAATTGTAATAGTACATTCGTTCTATGAAATAAAGATAACTCTCGTATAATAGAAAATAGCTTAAGTAGTGTATGGGTTATTCTTTTCTACAACTTAAAGATAAAGGGGAAGAACCATGACATCTATTTTTTACGTTGAATGTGACGCGGTGCATCAGAATCATTTTGTTTTTGATATCCCGGAAGGGCATGATGCCTGGTTATTAGTCATTACACAGACCCCTGCCCAGTTTTGGGTTGATGGACAACTTAAGGAATACCCGGCTCATTGTGCTGTACTTTTCAAACCGTATCAAAAAATATATTATCGGGCTTGTTCAGAGCGCTATATAAATGATTGGATTCGTTTTGAAAGTGATGAACCGTTTGTAACCGCCTCCCTTCCGCCAGGCACACCTTTCCCGCTGGATGATCCGGAATACTGTCATAAGCTGTTCCAATTGCTTGTTGCAGAGCATTCCTTTCAGAACGATTACCGGGAATCATCGATCAATTGCTTGCTGCGAACCTTGTTCAATAAATTGCTTGAGTCTTGTGTCCAAGAGGATATTAGTCCTCAGCACTATCCTCTGTTGAAGCTTCGAACGGCAATTCATAACCATCCCAGCCATCCTTGGACCATATCGGAAATGGCGAAGATCATAAACGTCAGCCCGGGGTACCTGCAGTTGATGTACAAGAAATCGTTTGGCCTCTCGTGTATGGAGGATGTTATTCATAGCAGAATACGTTTGGCCAAAGAATATCTCAGACATCATTTGTATACGGTTGCAGAGATTGCCGATCGATGCGGTTACCGTAATGTCGAGCATTTTTGCAGGCAGTTCAAACAAATGACCGGTTCCTCGCCCAAACAGTTTCATAAACGACGTGAAGGTGTCCCGGCTGACTTAACAGAGTTGGGATATAAATCTCACTTTTAAGGGGGATGTACTTAGATCAATGGAAAAATTCCCACTCTGTCCAATAGGCGTTTACATACTTTAGCCATTTAATCGGTATAAACGTCATCGAGGTTGTTAGCGTTCTCTGCTGTCATTTTAAGTTAAGGTTTTAGACTGTATGATGCAATGACATATTCTCAAGCATGATTGATCAATTATCATATTGTGATACCTTATAATGGCATCTTATTTTTTGCATATGCAGCCGCGCCGATCATTCCTGCTTGCCCACCTAACTTTGCTTGTACGATAGGACATACAACGGATGAGAGATGCAATGCATGATTTTTAACCGTGTCACGTACTGTATTCAGCAAGCGGTCACCGGCTGCCGACATTCCTTCACCAACAATAATCACTTCTGGATTGAATAGATTGATTACATTGGAAAGACCAAATCCAAGAGTCTTCCTGATTGGAATCCTGGAGCTTAACCCCATTTCGAACTTTTTGGATTATTTATCTATACTTATATCTCCAAACAAAAGAAGTCACTAATTTAGTGACTTCTTCTGACATAAAGTTTCCTATTATAAATTTTCTTTAACTTAAAAGGTTCTGATTCATCAATCCTTAATTAAGGGTTCTATTGGGATGAAGAGCACGAGCCATTGCATCCATATAACCCTTAACAGTACTTTGACTCACTTCTGTTTCTGGAGCAAGAATTTCGAAAAGGTGGAAGCAACCTGGATAGAGGTGAAATTCTACATCCACACCTGCTTGTGCTAATCGTGCCACATACTCCATCGTCTCGTCTCGGAATAGATCGAGCTGACCTACACAAGTATAGGCTGGTGGCAATCCGGCCAAGCTCTCTGCTCTCGAAGGTATTGCATAAGAAGAACTTCCACTGATATCGTTCTCCTCACCAAGGTACATATTCCAAGCAGCCACGTTGTCCGTTCGGTTCCAGATTGAACCCTCTTCTGTAATCTCATGACTAGATGGCGTGATGTTACGATTATCTAACATCGGATACAATGGCATTTGGAAGATAATAGACGGACCTCCTTTATCACGTGCCATCAGCGCGAGTGCTGCTGTCAGTCCTCCGCCACCGCTAGCACCGGCAATCGCAACCCGATTCACATCAATGCCAAGCATTGCTGCTTCCTCCGTCATCCAAACCAATCCAGCATAACAATCTTCAATCCCCGCAGGATAAGGGTGCTCAGGAGCGAGCCTATAATCGACTGATACGACAATACATTCTGCTGTCTGAACAAAACGTTCGCACAATTTGTCGTCCATATCTGGATGTCCTAACACGTACCCACCCCCATGAATCCATAACATGGCTGGTAGTAAATCATTCGTTCGGCTGGCTCATAAATTTTGACCAGCATCTCACCTCCATCCCTCGGAATTTTCCGGCTAGTTGTGTTTACATGCTCTGATTTTTTCACCGATGCAGCCGATACTAAGTTTCTGCTCCACTCTAAATTTTTCTCCAATTCAAACCCTGGAAATTGTGAATATACCTCTCTTAATTCTGGTAATATACGTGTCTCAATACTCATGATAATTCCTCCAAATATAATAATGAATTCGTTCATTTATGTTTTTTAGTTAATCCTTATCTCATTTCAGCTTCCCACTTGGAAATTTCCTCTCGTACTCGCGGTGCAACCTCTTTACCGAGCAGTTCTATAGCCTGCATTACCAACTCATGTGGCATCGTGCTTAAGGGAACATACATCATGAAACGTGTAATTCCTACATGCTTGCGCAGATGAATAATTTTTTGAGCAACTGTTTCCGGATCCCCTACATACAACGCACCATCAGAGCTGCGGGCAGCGTCATAGCTGGAACGATCGTAATATGCCCACCCCCGCTCTTTGCCGAGTTTATTCATGCCGTACTGAGTGGACGGGAAAAAGAGTTCTGCGGCTTTTTCCGTATCTTCTGCAACAAATCCGATAGAATGTGAACCTACCCGAAGCTGTGATACATCATGACCAGCATGAGTTGCCGCCTTTTTATACAGTTCTACAAGTGGCGCAAATTTCGTTGGATTACCACCGATAATTGCCAGAACTAGTGGCAGACCTAGAATTCCAGCACGTATGGCAGACTCCTGAGTACCTCCGCTACCAATCCATACAGGTATAGAATTCTGAACAGGCCGCGGGTATACCCCCAGATTATGTATCGCTGGTCGATGGCCTCCACTCCAAGTTACTTTCTCGGATTCCCGTAATTTAAGAAGCAGTTCAATGTTTTCATTAAATAAATCCTCGTAGTCATGCAGGTTATAACCAAACAGTGGAAAGGACTCAATGAAGGAACCTCGACCCGCTATAATCTCGGCACGTCCATTGGAGAGACCGTCAAGCGTGGCAAAATCCTGAAACACACGGACAGGATCTGCTGAAGATAGGACCGTCACAGCACTTGTCAATCGAATCCGTTTTGTGAGGGGCGCCGCAGCGGACAACACCATTGCTGGTGAAGATGCGGCATAATCATCACGATGATGCTCACCTATGCCAAACACATCAAGTCCTACCTGATCTGCAAGGACGATTTCTTCCACGACTTCTCGCAATCGCTGTGCGTGACTCATCACAACTCCGGTCTTAGTATCAGGCTTTGTTTCTACGAATGAAGTAACACCTATTTCCATAATTAATCTCTCCTTATATTTTTCTTTCCTTAAGAGGAATGCTCAAGACAACGGATTAAAGCCGTCCAATCCAACTCACCATAACCATGGGTAATACCTTCAGAGAGGTGTTGATGAATAAGCTGACCTAAAGGGAGTGGAGCTTGAACTGACTTGGCTGCCTCGATAGCTAATGCAACATCCTTTAACCCGAGCTTCATTTTAAAACCGGCTGGTTCAAATCGCTGTTCGGTCATGATCGCTCCATAGTTCTGATATACCGGAGATTGAAAAAGAGCATTCACAACATCCATATATCGGGACGGCTTAATGCCGTGCTTTTCAACCATGAGCTGCGCTTCCGACAATGCTTCCAGCATTGAAGCAATTAGAAAGTTAACGCCTATTTTGACAATGTTACCTTCTTCGCCATGATCCCCAATCTCAAATATCTCTTGACCTAGTACTGTTAACATGGGAAGTACTCGTTGTCTTGCATGTTCCGGACCAGCTAAAATAATGCGCAATGTAGCTGCTTTAGCCGCATCCGGGCGCCCCATTACGGTGGCAGACACAAAGTGCTGGTGTCTCTCTACATGCAAAGCGGATAATTTCCTAGCCAGATCTACGCTGATTGTACTGGCAGATACGTGAATTCCATTTTCAGATAATCCGTTCAGAACTCCATTTGGTCCCTCAACAATTTCTCTCAATGCAGCATCATCAGATAACATGGTAATTACAAGATTGCTTTCTTTCGCTGCCTCTAGTGGTGTTTGGACATACCGTGCTCCCTGTTTTATTAATGGTTCAGCTTTTTCAGGGGTCCGATTAAAGATGACTACGTCATAACCCGCTTTCAACAGGTTTTGTGCCATTGGAAGGCCCATATTTCCAAGTCCAATAAACGATACCTTCATTGGTTGCATCTCCTTCTTGTTGATGGATTGTTTCAATAACGGAATGAATGTTCCAGAATGATCAAAAAAATTATGGTTTTACAGATACTCTTCAAATGGAACCTTCAAAATATGAGAAACACAATAACGGAACAATCATTCCAATATTGCTAAAAAAAATTATATCCCTGCAATTACAAAGCTAATCATCTCTTTTGCACGTTCTGGATTTTGACCTGTTTTGGCCATAATATTTATGCTTTGATGTAAATTCAGCAATAAATAAGACACTGTTTTGATATCTGTTGTTTTATCTATCTCTTCTGATTGTTGGCCCTTCTCCAAAAGCTCACAAAATGCTTGTTCCAACTCCGAAAAACTAGTCTGTATCAAGACATTTACCTGTTCATCTGATGACTCCAATGTTGTAGCTGTATTTGTTACAAAACATCCGCCCGGTAGGCTGGTATCGTATGCTGAAGCAATATGATACTCAAAAAATTGAAGAATTCCATCTTTAACGTTTGATGCTTGTTCAAGAATGGTCTGCTTATTGGAACTCCCTTTTTTATAATGCTCCAGGGCATCTCTGTACAAGGTTTGCTTGTCGGAAAACGTATCATAAAGGCTGGATCGGCTAATGCCCATCACTTCTAGTAAATCCGGTATGCTAGCAGCCTCGTATCCTTTTTTCCAAAACAACAGCATCGCTTGGTGCAACGCTTGATTTTTGTCAAATTCTTTAGTCCTGGCGATAAGTAACACCTCCCGTTTCAGAAATATAACATATCTGAACTGATCAGTCCAGAAAAGAATTTTGCCGGTTGTTAATCGTTATTAAAAATTTATCCATTGAATAATATATGAGCATATTTTACATCTAACTCCAAAAATATTAACTTTGTTATACACCAAAAAGATCTCTTGAGCAGTGAATGCTGAAGAGATCCTCTTTTTATTTTACTCATAAGCAAGAATTTACCCATCACTGAAATTACACTGGATCTGGAGTTCCAGTCCTGCTTCTCGATTTCTTAAATAGCAGTATGGCAAGAAGTAAAGCAATTCCTACAGCTCCAAACCCCAACCAATTTAAATACAGGACAGATGTACGACTGATCACAATCCCACCTAATCCAGATCCTAGTGCAAAACCAAATTGGATAAATGACGTATTTACGCTAAGGGCAATGTCGGGATTACGAGGTGCCAGTGTAACCAGATATAGTTGCTGGGCCGGAGATATGCTCCACGTTGCTAACATAAAAATCATTAAAACCAAGATTAATATCATAAGATTAACTCCAGCTAGAGCAAACAAAAGAAGAGTTATGCCTTGTAACAGAAGGCCTAGACAAATTGTAAACTTTGATCCCTTTGCATCTGCCAATTGTCCGCCCACTTTTGATCCGACAAAGCTGCAAATTCCCGCGAGAAACAGAACACCGCTTATTTCAGTCATAGAAAGAGTGGATGTAGCTTGCAAGAAAGGCGTAATATACGTGAACAGTGTCGAATAGCCGCCGATATACAATAATGTAATAAGCAAGGCAGTCAGAATGAGTGGATTTTTTAAAATGGAGAGCTGCATTTTGAGCGTGATCTTTTCTTCCTCTTTGATTGCCGGAACCTTTTTGTAGATAATAAGTAATGGAAGAACACTTAACAATCCAATGAATATAAATAGAACTCTCCATCCAAACATTTCACTAAAAAATGTGCCCAATGGGACACCGAGCACTAGCGAACTGCTTAGCCCCATCAAAATGATGCCGATGGCATTGCCCCTTTTTTCTTTTTCAACCAGTCGTGTCGATACGGCCATCGCTACTACGGTAGCCACTCCTCCGCTAGCCCCTTGAATAATTCGCACCCATAGTAAAGTTTCATAAGAAAGGTCAACAAGCATAAGTCCGTTGCTGGCAATAAACACACTGAGGGCGGACAACAGTAACTTCTTGCGATCCATATTTATTGTAATTGCAATGAGAATCGGAGCGATAATGGCCGCTGCCAGAGCGAATACAGTCACCAGTAAACCCACTTCGGAAGTAGATACGCTCAAGTCTGAGGCGATCATTTCAATGACTCCTGTAATAATGTATTCAAGGGTTCCAATCAGAAAAACAGCCAATGCCAAGATATATATAATCCATTTATTTTTCACTTTAATCCACTCCGTCTTCTTCAGTTATCTATTCTTCAGTTATCTATTTAGTATTGGGATTTGTATTTCTATAAACTGTACATCTTGTTCTTGAGATAAGGGTAAGTATAACTCCCTACCAGCTCCGTTCTCCTTGATCTGATAGTTATTATTCTCAATCCATGTAGCTAGATGAACACAGGCTTTACAGGCAAAGGTGGCATTGGAACGATAAGCTATGGTGGCCATCATGGGCTCGGCAGGAAGAGTCCGCAGTTGAAATGGGTCGGGAGGTGATCGCAGCTCACAGTTTAAGAAGTAACCTATTTCAAACTCGAACTCTTCCTCTTGTCCTGCGATTTCTTTCCACAAAACAACCTGAGGTCCGTCGATCAGTTGGCGCATTTCTTTTGTTAATGATTGATCAAACTGATGAAATAAACTCGGGATATCCTCTTCCCTCCCACACCCTGTCTGAAAAAGAAACTGCCGAGCACCCTCCTCTTTGATTCGAATTTCTTGTCCAGTTTCGACGTGCCCCTCTTCCTCTATAAGCTGCATGCGTTCCTCAATCCGGACGAGTTTGGCTTGTTCCGTATCGATAACCTGCTGAATTTCGCTTCTTTTTAGCTTAAACATGCCTTGAATATTCTCCAATGTAATATGCTCCTGTAACAGCTGTGTGATTTGTGGCAACGTGAACCCCAATTCTTTATAAATGAAGATTCGGTTAAGCTCGAGAAGCTGATCTGCGGAATAGTAACGGTAACCCGTATCGTGATCTACCTTTCTCGGCTTAAGTATGCCAATCTGGTCATAATAACGCAGTGTTTTTAATGAGACTCTACTTAGCTTGGAAAACGCACTGATTTTGAACAACATATCATCTCCAATCTTTTAACATAATGTGAGTATATAGTTTCCCGTACAGGGGAAAGTCAAGGGTGTATATGCTTCTCATTTGCCTAGCTAAATCAATCACCGTCCTTGTCATCACTCTATGTTGCTGTTATGGGTAAGTCAAAGAAGCGTTTTTGAATGAAACGTTCATTATTTTTGAACAAAAAAATGCCACGCATGGTGGCATCCTTTCGGTACGCATTCAAATATCCTGCTCAGCATTACTTTTTTTAAATAAACAGATTATGATTGGCTTGTGATGCTTGTCCAAGATAGTAACCGACACCACCAATTTTGACTTGGTCTATTAATTCTTCACGCTGAATTCCCATTAAATCCATGGACATTTGACAGGCAACGATCTCTACTCCTTGAGCAATTGCGCTCTCAATCAATTCTTCCAACGAAGGCACATGATGTTTTTTCATCAAACCACGGATCATTTTCGGGCCTGCTCCGAGCATATTCATTTTGGACATGCCAAGCCTCTGGCTGCCGCGAGGTAACATCATATCAAACATACGACCGATCATAGTTTTGGATAACTTCTGCGGTTGCGGCTTACGAATAATACTCAATCCCCAAAACGTGAAAAACAGGGTTACTTTCCGTCCACTGGCTGCTGCGCCATTTGCAATAATGAGTGAAGCAATCGCTTTATCCAGATCACCACTGAAAACAACCATCGTGCTGGCAGGATCGCTGATTGGGGTATTTGATCCGGGTTGTGCCGTATTTTTAACAATGACAGACTCAATTGTACCGCCTTTCAGTCTTTCCAACTGCAAGATTGTGGAACCCGACATTGTGGCCCATGCTTTGACATCTTCATAGAATCCTGGATCGGAAGCTTTCACGCGAAGGGTTTCTCCGTTCGAGAGTTGATCCATTTTCTGCTTAACCTGAATTAGCGGACCAGGACAACTTAATCCGCATACGTTCAACTCATGATCAATACGCTGCGGCTGTGTTGAGGGAGTGGGAATAGACTCCTTTTCCTTATCGTCCACCGCAGGATCATGATGATCTTGTTTTACAGCAGTAAATGGAGCAGGCTTAAACTGGGCTTGACGGTATGTTTTATAACCACCACTCAAGTTTTTTACACTAAAACCATGCTGGCGCAAAATTTGCGAAGCTGTATAACCACGTAAGCCGACTTGACAGTATAGCCAGATTTCTTTGGATGGGTCTAATTCATCTAAACGTTGACGAAGCTCATCAACTGGAATAGAGATTGAGTCCGGAATATGACCATTTTGATGCTCAATTTCACTGCGAACATCCAGAAGTATCGACTGCCCCGGCTGACGATCAGCCAGTTGATTATAGGTGAACGTCTGAACACGTCCAGTGATCATATTCTCTGCTGCATATCCAACCATATTTACGGGATCTTTGGCAGAAGAATAAGGTGGTGCGTAACTCAGTTCAAGCTCTGTCAAATCCCGTACATGTCCTCCGAAATGAATGGCTACAGCAATATCATCAATTCGTTTATCCACTCCATCATAACCGACTGCTTGTGCGCCCAAAATTTTACCTTCCGGAGTAAACAGCAGTTTAAGAGTAATTGCGCTTGAACCTGGATAATACGATGCATGAGAAGCAGGGTGTACGATAACGGTTTGATAGTCCACGCCAAGACGCTGTAGTGTTTTTTCATTACTGCCTGTCGTAGTTGCGGTCATTCCAAATACTTTGATAATGGACGTACCTTGTGTTCCTCTATAGGTAGAAGGAAGCCCTGCGATACGGTCGGCAACAATACGGCCTTGTTTGTTGGCAGGTCCGGCAAGTGGTATCGTTGCCTTCGTACCATGAATGGTTTCCGTTACTTCGATGGCATCCCCAACAGCATAGATATGTGGCACACTACTTTCCAAGGCTTCATTTACGATAATATGTCCACGTGCACCCAGCGAAACGCCGCTATCTTTCAAAAAATAGGTGTCCGGCATTACGCCTATCGCAAGAATAACCATGTCAGCTGTCAACACATGACCATCGGCAAGTTCAACCCCTATGCCCTGCTCCAGGGAATGAAATCCCTGAACACGTTTGGAAAACAGCAGGTTTACACCATGATTCTCCATTTCCTGTGCTAATGCGGCTGCTAACTCGGTATCATAGGGTGTGAGTACTTGTGCGTTCCCCTCAATCAGCGTTACATCCAGACCAGCTTCCTTTAAATTCTCAGCCATTTCCACACCTATAAATCCACCGCCTATGACAATCGAAGACTTGTTGTTAGACGAACTTACTTGGTCTTTGATCCGATCAATATCTGGAATACTTCGTACGGTATATATTAGTGGATTGTCCTTACCCGGCAGATCGGGAATGATCGGTTTTGCACCTGGTGACAATATCAACTCGTCATAGCTTTCTTCATATGCACCGCGCTCCTGGGATTGTATCTTAACCACTCGCTTCTGCGAATCAATAGCTACGACCTCACTTCTTGTACGCACATCGATACGAAAGCGATCTGCCATCCCTTTTGGCGTTTGCACCAGCAGACGCTCTCGATCATCGATTGTGCCACCTATATAATAAGGTAAACCACAATTGGCAAATGAAATGTAGGGCCCTTTCTCAAAGATAATAATCTCGGCATGTTCATCCAGACGGCGAAGACGTGCAGCTGCAGATGCACCTCCAGCTACACCGCCAACAATGAGTACTTTTTTGCTCATGATTCACAATCATCCTTTTCAAATAAAGTTTTGATAATCTGTTCAACCCGTTGATCGGCAAGCACATAGTTCACTTCAAGACCATTCCGCTCCGTAGCAACAATACCTGCACTACGAAGTTTCTGGAGGTGTTGTGAGACTGTTGATTGGGGAAGATCCAGACATTCCTGCATATAAGAAACATTACATTTTTTTTTCATCATCAGTCCGCGCACAATGCATAAACGAATGGGGTGAGACAGAGCTTTCAGCAGATTAGCTGGTTCATCGAACTGTTTAATGTTATTGCTGTCAAAAGCGGGAGTGTTCAAAAGTATTCCTCCTAAATCGTTATATCGTAATAATACGATTTATTGATTCTCCTGTCAAATGTATTCTGGAGTTAATGCGTTTAATAAGTTCCATACACGCTCAACCCTACTGTTTTGGCTTGTTCCAGGTGGATGATAAAAATGCCTGCCAAAACCGCTAAAAGCGACATTTGACAGGCAATCATGCTGTATCAGTTCTTCATATAATAGCGATTTAACTGAAGGTCTTTTATTAGAGTATAACAGGCTGAATCAGTCCGTCCTTACCAAAAAGAAGCGGGTCCATACATATTTCGCGGTGATACCCCTTTCCAGAGGAAAATCTAGATAGTGGGGTGACAAAACGGTGATAGGCAATCTGGTATTGACCTGTTTCGGAATCATTAAATATACAGTGATGACCTGTGCCCAGTATGCCCTTCTCCACATTTTTGCTCAGGATTGGGTATCGATAGGTAATTGGACCATATAATTGCTCTGCCGTACCATAATTCACATGATAGTCTTCGCTACCTGTGTCATCACAGGACCATGTAAAGTGGTATAGTCCACCCTGCTTCAACACGGTTACCGCCTCACGAAAATCATGCAAGCCCGCCAGATTGCTCATTGTGTCCTCAACGACACTTATCATGTCTTCACCAAGCTCCACAATAGCACCATGTCCATTGCCAAATAGCAGATACGGTCTTCCATCATCTTCGACATAGATGGAGGGATCAATAGCTTGGCCCATAGTAATGCCCAGACGTTTCAATTGCTCCATTGTGATTAAAGGCTGCGACTCGGCCAGAAATGGACCAATCGGTGTATCTGCTACAGCAACGCCAATGGCACTCTCGTCGTTCAGCATTTTGCCACAGAAATAAAAATAGAACTTTTCGTTACGGCTGGCAATTGCCGGTGCCCAGGCATTACCGGTTGCCCAAGCTACATCCTCTGTTCCCAGATCAAGGATCACGCCTTCGTCTTGCCAATGCTTCAGGTCTGAAGAAGAAAACACCTTAAACTGTGTACCCGACCACCCCTCGAAGCCATCTGTTGTTGGATACATATAGTAGCGATCCCCAAACTGTGCGACATCAGGATCGGCATATTGTCCGGGAAGCACCTGATGACCATCCCCAAAAGCCGCGAGAAGCCGGCTGCACTCCTCAGCTGTGATTGGCAGGACACTTCCATGCCGCTTCTGAGTTGATCCCATATCAAAATCACCATCAGGGACGATTCGGAATTCTCCACTTCCCAGATCCGTAGTCAGCAGAGGAAGATAACCCTTGCCTTCAGCAAATCGATCAACAATCAGGCACCATTCCTCCCTGTCATTGAATTTAAAGATTTGAGGTCCCTCCACTCCTGCCATAGCCTCCAGTACCGGGGCTTGCAGCGTAACAAACGCCTCTTTGTCGAGAGAGTCTCCTTTTTCTACCCGTATGTTTTTGGTTGTTTCATCCTTGGAGTATCGATAATAAGATCCATCCGCAGGAAGAATCGTTGTATCTATAATGTGATTATCCCGTTCAATGTATTTTTCCGATGCAGAAAACGTACGAAAGTCTTTTGTGCGAGCGCTATATATTTTTTGCTTTCGTTCTTGCTCCTGAGGTTCCTGCGTCGCAGAAGCCCAGAATACAAGAAACTCATCTGCCATTTCATCATACACAGCTTCTGGTGCCCAGACACATCCAGCGCCCTCAACACCTAGTGTAACGTTCCATGGGGATGACCAGTTTACGAGATCGCTGGATTCCCATACAATTACGTCACGGCTCCCGGCATTAACGGCTTGAGACCATCCTTTGCCGCTTGCGATGCGGAGATCCGTAGCAATCAGATAAAATTTATTATCCTTGACTGAACGAACCAGAAACGGGTCCCGTACCCCCTTTTCTCCAAGGTCGGAAAACAGCACAGGTGATCCGCCATTAAGGTCCTTCCAGTGAAGACCATCCTCGCTATAAGAGAAATAAACCTGCTCTCCATCTGGTTGTTCGCCAATAAAATGTACAAAGAGATACCCATCATAATTTGGAGTTGTTTTGGTCAATGGTAAAGAGCCTCCTGAAAATGAAATTGATTGTATACTAACAGTAATATAAAAATGAAAGCGTTCTACTTATGTTGTATCATACTTCAAAAACAGCGGAATGAGTATATTTTGTAATCTCGTATGTAGAAGATCATGTGAATCTTTCGCAGGAAATATATTGCCCTGATTGGAATGTTTGACTTGCTCCTCATGCAAAGAAATTAAAGTTATCGCCGTATTTGTTTATTTTACCTCAAGTATACAAAGTTCTTGGTGTTCATTTACATATAAATGCTAATCTTTTTAATGATGAACAAATGAATATAGATTCATGCATTCATTTTTGTTGTTGAGATATTACGAGGAGGAATCATTGTGAAATTATCCAAAAGAGTATTACCAGCGGTAGCGCTGACTCTGGCTGTATCGGCTTCTACTCTCTTGTCTGCAGGACAAGCAAGTGCGGTTCAAGCTGTAAGTGTGGAGAAAAAACAAATCAAGAACATCATCTTCCTCATTGGGGATGGCATGGGGACCTCTTATACTTCCGCCTACCGTTATATGAAAGATGATCCTTCGACGAAGGGCATGGATAAAACCGTATTCGACCCTTATCTGGTTGGAGCACAAATGACCTATCCGGATGATGATAAACAAAATGTGACGGATTCCGCTTCTGCAGCAACGGCAATGTCGGCAGGTGTAAAAACCTACAATGCGGCCATTGCGGTTGACCCTGAGCAGAAGGAAGTCAAAACCGTACTTGAGCAGGCAAAAGAAAACGGGAAAGCCACCGGACTCGTGGCTACATCGGAGATCACTCATGCCACACCAGCTGCATTTGGTGCCCATGATATCAGTCGAAAAAATATGGATGCTATTGCGGACGATTATTATGATGAGTTGATTAATGGCAAGCATAAGGTGGATGTACTTCTGGGTGGAGGGAAATCCAATTTTGTACGCGAGGGTCGTGATCTGACGAAGGAGTTCCAGAAGGCCGGATTCAGCTATGTGACGGATCGTTCCTCTCTCCTTGCAGATAAGAATCAACAAGTTCTTGGACTGTTTGCGGACGGAGGGCTGGACAAGTTGATTGATCGTACTGCTGCAACTCCATCATTAGCTGAGATGACCAATACAGCGATTGATCGCCTCAGTTCGAACGACAAAGGATTCTTTCTAATGGTCGAAGGCAGCCAGATCGACTGGGCAGGACATGATAATGATATCGTTGGTGCGATGAGTGAAATGGACGATTTCGCAGCAGCATTTCAGGCAGCTATTGATTTTGCCAAAAAAGACGGTGAAACACTTGTCGTAGCTACTGCCGACCACTCCACAGGTGGACTTACGCTTGGAAAAGACGGAGAATACAACTTCTTCGTAGACCCGATCAAAGCTGCACTACGTACACCTGACTTCATGGCAGCACAAATTGCAAAAGGTGCTTCGGTTGAAGAAACACTGAAAAGTTATCTGAAACTGGAGTTGAAACCTGAAGAGATTCAATCGGTGAAAGAAGCAGCCAAAAGTGCGGATGTAACAAAAATTGATAATGCCATTGAAGCGATTATTGATAACCGTTCATTTACCGGCTGGACAACAGGTGGACATACAGGTGAAGATGTTCCGGTCTATGCCTACGGTCCGGCAAGTCATCGCTTCGCCGGTTTGATCGACAACACAGATAATGCCAAGATCATATTTGATATTCTCAGTAAGCACCAGTAAAAAAAATCCCTAATAAATTTCGGTAAAACTTTGAAAAAGCTTAAGCCCTTGTCTCCAGTTGTTGCCGATGGAGACAAGGGCTTTTAATTGATCATTCGTGTACTTGACGAAGTGTTATATTATCTTCCCTTGACTTTTAATACATTCTTTATACCAGTAGAAAGAATCTTTTTTAACTCGCTTTAATGAACCCTTCCCATCATTGTCTTTATCGACATAGATTAAGCCATATCTCTTTTTCATCTCTCCTGTTCCGGCACTGACAAGGTCAATGCAACCCCAAGGAGTGTAACCTATCACTTCGACCCCGTCTTCCAGAATGGCTTTTTTCATCTCACTCACATGCTGTCTAAGGTAATCAATCCGATACGGATCATGCACTGACCCATCCTCTTCGAGCGTATCCACTGCGCCTAAACCATTCTCTACAATAAATAGCGGGATCTGATACTTATCATACAGCCAGTTTAATGTAATCCGGAGACCTACCGGATCAATTTGCCATCCCCATTCACTGGCAGGCAAGAGCGGATTTTTATAACCGCTTATTTCATTCCCCTCACTCTTGTCCTGATCGGTTGGATTAGCCATAACGACAGAGCTGGAGTAATAACTGAATCCGATATAATCTACGGTTCCTTCTCTCAGAATCAATTCATCCTCAGGAGCAGTTTCAATTTCTAATTGATGCTGCTTCAGGAACCCATAATATGAGCGTGGATATTTGCCTCTGACATGTACATCGAGAAAGAAGTAAGCTTGTTGAAGTTTTTTGACCTGGGCAAGCACATCATCAGGGTCGCATGTAGCTGCGTATGATGTTGGATGAAGGAACATGCCGCCGATCATAAAGTCCGGGTTGATCTCTTTACCAAGCTTGACTGCTTTGGCACTGGCTATCAGCATATAATGCGCAGCCTGGTACATGGTCTGAAGTTTGTTTTCCCCATCGTTCCACTGAATGCCTCCCGGCTTCCATGGCTTGCGCACAATCATATTGATTTCGTTAAACGTCATCCAGTACTTAACCTTTGTCCGATATCTGGTGTAGACTGCTTCGCAGAAGTTTAAATAAAAGTCAATCAATTTACGATTGCGCCATCCCCCATATTCCGTCACTAGATGATATGGCATTTCGAAGTGAGATATGGTGACTACTGGCTGAATCCCGTATGCCAAACAGGTGTCAAACAAGTCATCATAGAATTGCAGACCTTCCTCATTCGGTTCCGTCTCATCTCCGTTTGGAAATATCCGTGTCCACGCGATGCTGGTTCGAAAGCATTTGAATCCCATCTCATGAAACAACTGAATATCTTCCTTGTATCTTGTATAAAAATCACTAGCCTGATGACTAGGGTAATATACATTCTCCTCAATTCCCTGTGTAATTCTTCGCTCCAAGCCATGTGTTGCTGCTGTCATGACATCTGCAACACTGACTCCTTTGCCGCGCTCATTCCATCCACCTTCTAACTGGTTGGCCGCTGCAGCGCCTCCCCAAAGAAAGTCTTCAGATAATTTACTCATATTTACCACCTCTAAGCGTGAATGCGTAACAGTGCTTCGTTTTGGACAACCCGATCCTCAGCAATCTGCTCAACACTCTGATATTCAAAAGTATTCGATATAATGATGGGCACGACCGTATCAAATCCTGCTGCCCGAATAGCTTCATGATCATATTCGATCAGCAGATCTCCTTGCTTAATCACCTGATCCTGCTGCACATAAGCTGTGAAATGCTTTCCTTTCAACTTGACGGTGTTAATCCCTACGTGAACAAGCATCTCCACTCCTTCATTCGACATCAGTCCAATGGCATGTTTGGTTGGGAACAGCGATACAACTTTACCGTCAAATGGCGCGTATACTTTGCCATCGATTGATTCAACTGCAGCACCGCTCCCCAGAGCAAAGATGGGATCGTCGATTTCAGTTATATTTTTAACTATCCCGTTAATCGGAGAGCCAATGATTAGTGTTCCGGTTGGTCGAGTCAAAGCATGGGATTCTGAGGTCGACGTAATCACATTAGCGGCAGCAGAACCATCTGTTCCATTGCCAACACTTGCAGTAACTGGAGCTGGAATCTCTTCTTCAATTCCCCAGATCAAGACGGCAACCAGTGCAAGCGTAATGCTGATTGCTACCCCGATAATGATGTGTATATAACTGTCAGCGATATAGGTTGGCAAGGCCAGGATACCTGGCAGAATCAGAGCCGTTGCTCCTCCACCCCAGAAATTGATGTAAGCTGCTCCGATACCTCCTGCAAGCATCGCACAGATAAATGGGCGCTTGTACTTAAGGTTGAATCCGAAGATAGCCGGTTCGGTAATACCAAACATCGCCGTTACACCACTGGATAGAGCACTGGATTTGCTCGCTTTATGTTTCAATAAGAGGAATACACCAATACATGCCCCGGCTTGAGCCAGATTTCCAGTCAAGTTTGCAGGTGAAATTACCGAGTATCCATATTCAGCAATCAGCTGGCTGTTAATTGGAGTAATCGCGTAATGCATGCCAAATATAATTAGAAGGGGTCTGAATGTTCCAAATAAAAATGCACCAATGACGCCATTCACCGTATACAAATACGTTACAATTTGAGCAACTCCACTGCCGAAGTAGGTTCCTAAAGGTCCGAAAACAATTAATCCAAGTGGAACCATAATGAACAACACAATCATCGGCACAAACAAAATTTTAAACATATCGGGTATTCGCTTATTAACAAATCGGTAGACGAAGCTCATCACCCAAACCGAAATAATAATCGGAATGATCGTTGATTTATAGTTCACGAGCAATAATGGAAGGCCGAAAAAGCTTAAACTGGTAACACCCGTCTCTGCCACTTTTGCTGCACCTTCCATAATGGTGGGATACATGTAAGCCCCGGCAAGGGCCACAGCCAGATATTCGTTGGTTTTGAACTTCTTGGCCGCGCTGACTGCAAGGAAGAAGGGGAAAAAATAGAAAATAAGATCGCTAATCAGACTAAAGGTTTGGTACGCACCACTTGTTGTCTCAAGAAGATTCATTGTCGTCAGGATTGCAAGCACAGACTTCACCATACCGCACCCAATCAACACTGGAATGACTGGCCCGAATATACCTGCCACCGTTTCCACGACTCGGGAAATCACATTCTTTTTTTGTTGTACTGCTTTCACTTCAATGTCCTGATTTTCCAAGTCAAGCTTTTCACTTACTGCGTCAAAAACGCTTTTCACTTTTGCGCCAATGATGATCTGTAACTGACCGCTGTTAAACTGGGCTCGCAAGACACCTTCCAGTCGATCAAGCGCTTTCAAGTTAACCTGAGACTCATCTTTTACGTTGAATCTCAATCTGGTTGCACAATGCGTGGCATACGTAATATTATCCTGTCCAATGTTAGCGATAATCTCCTTAGCCAATTCCTCTGTTTTCATATGATTCCCCCGCCCTCTTAGCTGTCTTTACTTGCCTCCGGCAAAGTTGTATAACATCTTTTCACGTAGGCCTGATGTATCTTTGCCGAAGATTTCTGCAATTTTGTATGCAAATGGATAAGGTGTTGCAGGCCCTTGGCTTGTAACGAGATTCTGGTCAGCTACGACGACTTCATCCTTGAAGATGCCGCCAATCAATTTCTCAGCGTACCCTACATAACCTGTTACCTGTTTGCCCTCAATGACCTTTGCATCGGACAGTACCACCGTACCGGAACACATTGCGCCAATGTACTTATTGTTCTGATTGAAGTACTGCACCATGTCAATCACATCCGGATTTTCCTTCAGGTTTTGTCCACCTGGGCGGCCTCCCGGCAGAACGATCATGTCATACTGCTTTACTTCTTCGCCAAAAGGTTTGTCTGCTTCTACAAAGATGCCGTGCATGCCCTTAACCAGCTTATCGCCAAAATAAAACGTGTCACAGGTTAATCCAGCTCTTCTCAAAATATCAACAATCGTCAGCGTTTCTCCCTCTTCGTAACCTTCCGCCATCAACACTGCTACTTTATTCGTCATTTCAGTTCCCTCCTATTCAGCATCAAATGCATTGAAATATACCATACGATTTTTGACAGCCATACTGTCTCCGCCTAAGGCATCCACTAATGCAAAAGCGAAAGCATAAGACGTCGCGGGGCCGCGGCTTGTAATCAGATTTCCATCTTTAACAACAATATCTTCTTTAAAAGTACCGCTGGTTTCAATTTTCTGATCATAACCTACATAAGCTGTGAAATTTTTGTTCTCCAACACACCTGCTTTGGCTAGTGCAAGAGGTGCCGCACACATGGCTGCTACATATTTGCCGGACTGATTCATTTCCTGAATAAGTTGAATTACACGGTCATCATCACGAAGATTAGCGGCCCCAGGCATTCCTCCAGGGAGTACAATCATATCGTAGGTTTTAGCATCTTCACTGATGAGCGCATCAGCCTTGACCAAGATGTCATGACTACCACGAACCATTTCACCCGCTGTACTAATCATGTGACATTCGATATGTGCTCTTCTCAAAATATCAACAATCGTCAGGGTCTCACTTTCTTCAAATCCTTCTGCTAATAGAACTGCAACTTTACTCACGCACATAACCTCCTGTTAATTATATTTTGGAGCAGACATTTGCATATTGCTCACGCTTACACCGCTATGGACATCGTGAATACATTCATAATTTATCATAGATATTCGCAACCCCAAAGCACATTTAGATTGCTTGTATGTAACTAATAGTTGCAGTATGATGAACTTTAACCGTGTTGCATCTATAGTGTTTACATCAGAGTCACACAGAAGATTACCTCAGGAGGTATGCATGCTTAATAACTATAAATATTTTTTGGTTCTGTCCGAAGAGTTAAACATTTCCAATGCAGCGAAACGACTATATATTTCCCATCAATCACTCAGCAAATACCTAAAAAGCTTGGAAGAAAAACATGGTGTTGCGTTCTTCGAAAGAAAACCTAAAATTGCGCTGACAGCAGCGGGGAGAATTATGCAAGATACGCTTCGTCAAATTGAGCTGCTGGATCAAAACATGGAGAATCAACTTACTGATCTTAAAGAGGATAAGTCAGGCACGATTCATTTTGGCATTACCGAAGGCCGCTATCCCATTATCGTGCCGAAATTATTAAAAGAGTTTTATGCCCTGCATCCCAAAGTGGAGCTTAAAATTCATCGTACAACCTCACCGCAAATGCAGGAGATGGTGTTAAACAATTCACTGGATCTGTTTCTCTCGGGTGTGGACAATATCGTAACGCAAAATGTAAAGTATGAAACGATTCTGCTTGAGCAGATGTACATGGTAATCTCGGACAATTTGCTCAAGCAGTATTTCCCTGATCAATATCCCGAGTGCATCGAAACATTTAATCAGGGTGCGGATTTGAGTCTGTTTCAACATGTCCCCTTTGTTCTGAATAAGAAAAACTTCAATTCCCGTATTTTGCTCGATAAACATCTCTCTGAACGTAACATATCCCTGCATTGTATTAACGAATTGACGCAACCGGATATCCATCACCTTTTGTGTGCTGAGGATTACGCGGCCAGTTTTTCATTAACGATGTATCTTTCAGGGATTCATGCATTGAATGAGTCTAATCATACGAATTCTCACCTTCATGTATTTCCAATCGCTGATTTTTCTTATCTTCACCCGCTTGCATTGATCTATCACAAATCTAAAATTTTCCCCTCTTACGTAGAGGATTTGAAAAAAATAGTCAAACGTTATTGCACCCCTTCATTGCATCAAAGCAATTGAATCATATTGGCGCGTTCAATTACTTATGTGCATACAAAAGTTGAGTTAGTGCAGTTAACTTGTGCTTGAGTTCAACATCATGCCAACTTTATATTTTTGTTATGTAAACTTCCCGTGTATTTGCGGATTGAAGTCAAAATAACGAGGTGAACTGTTGTGAATCATATGATTGTAGAACTTGCCAACTACATAACCCGTCTTCAATATGAGGATCTCTCAGAGAGGGCTATCGAAGTAGGTAAACAGGTAATACTGGACTCTTACGGTAATATGGTATTTGGTCGATACTCTGAAACAAGTGAACGTATTTTGGAATACGCAAGATTGGCAGACTCTATTATTAAAAATGAAGACTTGGTCTCATTGATTGGTGAACAGGATGTCCGCACTAGCACAGATCATGCTGTCTTCATTCATACCATGATGGCACGTTGTGCAGACCTGGATGACGGCTATCGCCACGCCATGGGCCACCCTGGATCTGTGCTTGTTCCGCTCCTGCTAAGTATGGCTCAGCTTCACCGAAACGATGGCAAACAGATGATCACCGCCATTGTTGCGGCTTATGACGTATATGCTCGGTTAGGCGAAGCGATCAATCCATTTATGTACCGGGAAAGAGGATTTGATGCTACCGGGGTATGCGGCGCTGTCGCAGCAGCGGCCTTGGTAAGTAAATTAACAAATGCAGATGCCAAGCAGACCAAGGATGCGATGGGGATTGCTTCTCTGTTCACAGGAGGTTTGATTGAATATCAGAATGATGGAACTTCAGGAAAAATTTTATGCAGTGGCTGGGCGGCATTGACCGGATTAAGGGCCGTGAGACTGGCATCCTGTGGTTTCACGGGTCCTGATGAAGCTTTGGAAGGAAAATATGGATTCTTCCAGGCCTTCAAAGGAACAAGCGGGCATTGTGACACAAGTCATGTGCTGGAAGGACTGGGAACTGATTTTAAAGTGACTGACATTTATTTCAAACGTCATGCCTGCCAGCGTGGATTACACGCCACTCTGGATGCTATGTTGGAACTTCGTGAAGACTATAGTTTAACACCATCCAAGATCAAGTCTGTTGATGTGAGGACCTCTTCATTTGTATATCGTCTGACAAATCCTAAGCCCAAGACCGCAATCGGAGCACAGGCCAGCACACAATTCACTTCAGCCGTGGCTCTCAAATACGGTCGTATGGACTCAGAGGAATTAATATTCAATAGCTTCACCGATCCAGAGGTTCAGGAACTGGTGCAAAAAATTACAGTAACCCTGGATGATGAAGTGCAGCAATATCTGGCTGATCATCCAACTCATTTTTGCGCTGCCCATGTTGTTATAACAACCCATGATGGCAATATATATGAACGGTGGATGCCTGTACCTCTAGGCGATATGGAAACTCCGTTTGGCTGGAATATGCTTGAACAGAAATTCAATCGATTTCTTGCAGGCACACCTTTTGATGGAAACAAACAAGAACAATTCGAGTTTATTCGTAATCTGGAACATATGAATCATGTGGATAAGCTGCTCCGTTTCTAAACGAATTTAAACTGCATTAATGTAAGTTTACTAAATGCGCTAAAAAAGGTCGCTTACCCTTGTTGGATAAGCGGCCTTTTTAACGTTTGGACTCACACATGCCTATTTCGAATTTGCTAATATGCATTATATCCCATGGAGTTGGTTAACTTATACAACACCACTTGTATTGAAGTGAGAGAAATCCGATAAATGCTGATGCGGCTTATAGTGAAACTACAGAAGTAACAAAGCTTTGGAGGAAAATGGCATGTTAGGAAACATTCTGTTGGGTATGGTCATTCCCATTATATTGGGTGTATGGATTCTGCGTCGGAACTTTACAATCCTTATTCTATATTATCCACTTGGTGTGGCTATTTCAGCATCCATCAACAATATCGGGTTTAATTACTTCTGGAATATTCTGCCGAATACTCATAATCAATCCTTGGCTGCTCTTCCAATGGATCTTGGAGTCTATCCGATCGCTGGTTGCCTGATGATGTATATGATTTCAGAAAAAGGCACCAAGCCATGGTTGGCGATTCTTGTTGCATCATTGTCGCTGACATTAATCGAATGGGTTGCCAAAATGATGGGGCATGTCATCTATTTTAATGGATGGAACATAATTTGGACCTTTGTGTCATACCTCCTGCCATTTGTTCTTGCTTATGGTTACAGTAAACTATTGAGGTATACGAAGTGAAGTTTTACTGAAGCTTTCCACTAATAAGGCAGGACAGATGATATGGGTTAACGCTGATGGGCATACGTGCATATCTTAACTCATATTTGTCTTGGAGGGATTCGTAATGTATGTGGCATATCCTTATGGTTACAGGTACACTTTTACTCCGGTATGGGCAACATCATCAGCCGAAGCACTTGAATTAATCAAAACGGCTGTGCAAGGAGAACGAAACGATGAGGTGTTCTATGATTCACTGATTCAGTTGTCACCCGATGCCAATCAGGCTGCCATCATCACGAGCATCCGCAATGATGAACGAGGACATAATCAAATGTTCCGCCAAATGTACAAGGATCTGACAGGTCAAGAGATTTCGGGCGTAAGCAGTGAGCCAGTTGAGACGGTCACCTCTTATCTCGCCGGACTGCAAAAGGCGTTTCAGGGTGAATTGGCCGCCGTGGAAAAGTATAGAAAAATATGGTTTGGTCTCCCTTATGGCATATATAAAGACACGGTTTGGGGAATCATCCTGGACGAACAGAAACATGCGGATAAATATAACAATCTGATTACCTACAATTTGCCGAGATAGTCATGTATGGGATGAAAAACGTGCGTATTCTTTTAAAAATGAACAATTGAAAGCAGTAAAAAACCAGTGAATGAGTAAAGCTCACTGGTTTTTTTGCTTTGCTGAGTCTCACTGATATAAACTTGCTATCAAATGCACTCTTCCAACGTATCAGGTTCCACATGAACGTGAACGGTGTATACGTCATGTTCCTCCATTAACTCGTTCTCCACGTCTGTACAGATATCGTGTGCTTGTTGAAGGTCCAGCTCAGCATCAACTGTTATGACAACGTCTACTACAACGTTATTGCCATAGTTCCGCGCTCTCACGTCTTTAACTGTCTCTACGCTGTCAATTCCGGCAATCGTTTTTTTGTACTCCTGAATCAGTTCAACATCAAAACCATCCGTCAGATGATGTGTGGCTTCCTTGAAAATGTCCCAAGCGGTCTTGCAGATCAGGAAACCTACAATGACAGCCGTTACAGGGTCCAGCCATGGGAGGCCGAACTGGGAACCCACGATCCCAATGACCGTACCGGTGCTCACCCAGGCATCGGAGATATTATCTCGAGCTGCAGCCATGACTGCCTGACTTTTAATACGGGAAGCAAGTCTCTTGTTATAGCGATAGACCAGATACATGACAACCGCGCAGAAAATGCCTGTGTACGCAGCGATGATATCCGGAGATTCATGTGTACCCTGAAACACAGAACCAATGGCTTGAAACAGTACTTGTAAACCTACTGCCATCATAATGAAAGAAGCAACAAGTGACGCAACGGTCTCTGCTCTCCAGTGACCATATGTATGATCTGTGTCTGCTGGGCGTTGGGCAAGCTTCAAACCGATCAGTACAGCTATTGAGGCCACAATATCGGTGGCATTGTTTAATCCATCCGCCTTGAGTGCTTCTGATCCGGCCATATTGCCAACGATCAGTTTTAATACGGTCAAACATATGTAGGCGATAATGCTGATGATAGCTCCGCGCTCCCCCAGCTTTAGATTATCGTATTTAAGTTGATCCACATGATATCCTCCTGCAATCTTTAATTCAAGCACGTGTATGATGGTACCATTGAAGATTTGTGTGGGTCTAGAGAAACGTTTTGAGTGTGACGAAACATAATCTGAACGCGGCAATTTTTTTACAAGAATCCAAAAAAGTTGGATTTGGCAAACTTAAGTGATTAATGGGTGGTAAGAGGAAGGTGGCCGACTGCCTTCCCTTGTAACCACACTTTCGTGCACTTAGACAAAAAGAGCCAAATGGATCGTTATGATCCACTCGGCTCTTAGCGTTATTTTACAATAATTTGTATAACATCACTTACCGTTGTTCCACTTCCATTCATAATTCACTGCTCTGATTCAGAAAGTGTCGGTTCAACTGGCGCTTCATTGGCAAGCTGCTCCGAATCATCGGAATGCCGTTCGAACATAACTGCGTCAACCCTCGTATAGATCATATCCGCAGGAAGCGTTGGCGGGTCTACCGTTGTAGGCGTAACCCTGGTTAATCGAACATACTCGCTACCGTCGCCCGTAAAGTCGAACGTCCCCAGATTAACCCAACCCGATGAGCCGACCGTTGCATCGATATAGGTGACCTCGGTACCCGCTTTATGTTTCACTTCCACTTTGACATTGTTATCGTTTGCCGTCGTATGGACGAGTTTGTAGATCGAGACCGTATATTTCCCCTCTGGGAACTGGCCTTTCCACGTTGCTGATGAGCCTTGAACTGTTGAATAGCGGGATTTAACCCCAATTTTGTATCCGGCTAAATTGCTTTGGCTCCACGACCCTTCCGTCGTGTATAACCCCGTTGTATTTGTACTATCGACGATAATCGTTAGGTCCCTGATCGTGATATTCAAAGGCGGTGTGGTTAAGGTCACTCCGTCAATCGTAACAGTAGCCCATACCTCAATGTGATCCGTGTCTCCATCAAGATTAAGAAGGGTCAACACCCCACTGCTATTCACTTCAGCCAGATCCGTACGATCAACGAAATACTGCACATCGGCCTGTGTAAGATCACCGACCAAACCGTTATCCAAATAACCTGTTACGCTCAGTTGTGCGGTTTGAGTCATCTGCAGCTCGCTGCGATCGGACAGGATCACAGCAGACTCCAATTGCGGTATCTGGTTCGCGTCCACCCACATGATCGAATCGGCAACGACCCTGGACTTGTTGGCCTTGTTGGTTAGTTCCACGTACCCGCTATCACCTGCAGCAAAAGGATAATCCCCTAGGTGCACCCAAGTACCATTCGCCGTTGTCTCATCAACGGTAACCGTCTCGGAGCCCCCGTTATAATAAACGGTAAATGAGGCATTTGTAGCCCAATTTTCACTCGTTGCAGTGATTTGCGGAATCTTGTAATACACACTGTAAGTGACACTTTCCGGCAGCTCAGGCCGCCATCTCATTTTGCTTGTCGCTGTGCCAGCTGTAGATTTGGCATACACATAGTTATCATAGTAATAGTTGTCAGCCGTCGTATCCCTTATCCAGACGCCTTCTGTCTCCGCCTCCGTATTATCCACGATGATGGATGAACTATCCTGCCCATCGGGTTGGACTGGAGTTTCCGTTACCTGATCAGGCAGATAAAGTGTACGCTTGTTGGTCTGTTTCCCGTCCGATTCCACGTAATACGTAAAGGTTTGGGATAAATCATCCACTCGTATAGACCATTCCATCGGGTATATCGTATCGGGTATGGTCGTATACGTAGCTCCGCCATCCAATGAATAATGGATTGTCGCTGGTTTTGTCGTTTTGGCCTGCACATAAGCATCATAGACCGTTTCGTCGGGCTTAACCATCAGCATGCCTTTAACCGCATCAATTGGACTGTGGATGTCGAAAAAATAGCTTGCATCCGATGTATCAGCCGTTCTAACCTGATGCAGCGGTACATCAATATCGAGTCCCTCGACAATGATCGCGGTGATTCCCTTGCCTGAAACCGTAGCTTGAATGATTCCGCCACTCATTACCGTTTGCTCTGGTGTGCCATTGTCGCGGATGATCGTTACGGTATAATCCTGTGCCGGGTTGAATCCAATGATCTGTTCATTCAATTCAATCGGAGTCTGAACTTCTTCAGACGATGCATTGCTTAATCCGATGTAGAATTTATCCCCGCTCTCACCCGTTATCCAATTCAATTGAGGATGGTTGGTCTTAATAATCCCCTTAGGCATCCAGAGCCAAACGTCCGAATTACCATAAAATTGACCTGGTTTATTCCCATAGAGGTGATATTTGAACCATAAAAAATTCGTTTCAAATACGGAAGGAAACGTAATGCTCCCGTTTGATTTCAATGATTGTTCGCTAATCAAATAATCCATCGTTTGCCCGAGTTGCCCAGGGATATGGTGATAATAGATGGATGTAGCCCCGCTTGGGCCTTCCAGAGGAAAGTCCGGTTCAAGTTGGCTAACGGCGAACCCTTTATAATAATAACCTGGATAACTGGAATATCGTCCAATAACCGCATTATGAGCAATATCCTGCAGCAGTTTATCCCCTGTATAGAGCGACAATCTCAGCATGAACGGAGCTTCCTGAGCATTCATCCGATAATAGCCGGTTGTACTTCCTGCTTCAAACGTCAATCCGCTCGGTGAAATAAGCCAACGCTCCGCTTGAACACCTCCGGCAATATCTTCGGGAAGCTTGAGTCTTGGATATTGAAATTTACCACTTTCCGGCCAATGGAACGACTCGGCGTAATTATATGTCTCCGGCTGAGGAATCGTAACGTTACCTTCAGGAACTGGACGAGCAACGAACATTGTTGCATAGCGTTTGGCTTCCTTATAGGCGGCATCCAAGTATTTGGGATCCTGAGTTTCCTCATATAGCTCCAAGATCTCCATCCACAGCTTGCTATAATAATAAATGAACTCATTTTTGCTCACATCGAGGGATGCAGGCGTATCGATATGTTGCGTGATATAACTGTCGGCTGCATCCTTCGCAGCTTGCAAATACTGTGCATCTCCCGTCATCCGATACATCATCAGGGGCTGAATGACAGGCCCGCGGTCTTTCTGATCCGGGTCACGTACGAGGTATTCTTCCTGTGCCAGCGCCCCAATACCAGCTGTAGTGCCCATCATCTGATTAACAGCCGCTACGCTTGAAACATCAAATGGCAGAGTAGCCATTTTCCATAAGGAAGGCACACCGTATACTTTCTTCTGCGTTGGCGACCAACCAATACCATTTCGCGATACGCCATACTGGACGGACGGCAGTGCTCTCGTATCGTATAGCTGGTCATCCCCAGTTAAATAATAAGCTCCCAAAAGAACTGCATTTGAGCTTGTTCGGACGCTATCCTCGTTTTCGATATCTATAAAACCCTTGGCACGGCTCCACCACCCGCTGGGTGATGGGACATAATTAACAGAGTCGTCCCCTTGCGGCTCAATTTTAAGGAGATCAATCATATTAAACATCGCGTCAGTAAGCGACTGATCTGACACATTTTCCCGGTATGCCGAATAATCGTACTCATTGCGAAGAATATCCACGTAGGACTCATATAGATTGCTTTTTTGAGCGATTAGCCCCATATGAAATTGATACGTGCTTTCTGCGGTCATTTGCGAATAAGTCCCTAATTGAGGCGCATACAGGATGGGCTGCACGCTGCCTTCGTTGTTAACCAGGCTCATGCCAAGCCGTTGTTTCGTCACGCCTCCCGTCGGTTCAAATTCAACCGGAAGCTCTGTCGTAGGTACAAATACGCCATAGGTCAATGGATTTCCCGCACCATCATTTTTCTCAACCAGGCTCATCGGAGCGCTCAGCTCTCTTAAACTTGTTGATTCCACTGTACCTACCATTTTGGCATGTGACCGGAATCCATTTAACACTTCATTGATGCCCGAGACTGCCTCTGTTGTGAAGGACTGATATCCAATCACATAATTGCCGTCGCGGCGAGGCGTAAAGGCAAAAGAAACATCTGGTTTATCCCCTGCCATGGACCAGTTCACTTCAAAATCGTAATCACTGCCATGCGTAGAATCGGTTAATACCGCCGTCTGGCTGTCGGGAAAATGGACCCCGTCGAATGTAATCCAGCGTTTGTTCATCGTATCATAGTAATTGGTTCGGCTCCCCGCATTCCCGTCCAATAAAACCCATTGCTCCTCAAGTCGTTCTGATTCATTATTGATTGGAACCCAGTTCCCTGTCTCCGTGTTTTTGTAGAACATGTCACGAACGATGGATTTGCCTCCATCCCATACTGCCTCATGGAAGGTTGCTTTGTAGTTCGCATTTTCGATGCTGCCTTTCTCTGTGTAACTAAGATTTGCTAAGGTACGGCTCCTTAGTGGGGGGAGCGGTGGCTCTTGTTGAAGGATATTCCCCTCGAACTTGACTGCATCAGCCCGCGTAATAATTGTACCCGTAGAAGGCTGTGTTCGAGTCAGCCTGACAAATTCGCTATCATCACCACTAAACTCATACTCCCCCAGATCCACCCAACCAACCGATGGACCTGAAGAAGGTCTTAGATCCATAAACTTGACATCTGTTATCCCGTTATGAACAATCTCAATTTTCACATTACTGTCTGCTTTATCCGCCCAATCCAGCTTATAGAACGATATCCTCGCAGTCCCTGCTTCCAAGCGTGGATTCCAGGTGATGCTTCTACCTACAGCGTCTGTAAATTTGGAACTGGAATTATTGTATCCCTTCACTCCAGCGCTTGTGCTCCAATATGGAGCGGAGAATCCGTTATTAGCGTTGCCGGAATCAACCGTAACGACATGATCAATTGTGAGGCTCCCATCATCAATTATGATTGTCTTATGTGGCTCTTTCTGCGTTATATTCCCTTCGAACTTGACCGCATCCGCGCGTGTAAGGATCGTGTTTGTGGTGCCGGTAGAACGGGTCAATTGAACGAATTCTTCACCAACTCCAGAAAAATAGTACTCTCCCAAATCAACCCACCCTGCTGGAGCGCCAGATGAGGGTCTTAGATCCATAAAGACTACATCCGTTGTTCCATTATGAACAATTTCGATTTTTACATTGCTATCAGCCTTATCCGCCCAATCCAGCTTATAGAACGATATTTTCGCGGTTCCTTCTTCCAAGCGTGGATTCCATGTTATCGTTCTGCCTGCTGTACTCGTATATTTGGTGCTGGAAAGATCATACCCCTTCACCCCTGTGCTTGTAGTCCAATTTGGAGCCGCATATCCATTGTTCTCGTTACCCGCATCAGGTGTCACAACATCATTGATCTTGATACTCCCGTCATCGATGATAATCGTCTGATAAGGTAAGGTCTCCGCATAAGCGGTCCTTATTCCGATCAGGCTGGAAGGAACTACGACCGTCAACATGAAAACGATGAAGAAAAACAGCTTCCTTTTGACCATACAATTCACAGCCTCTCCTCATAATGATAACGCTTCCATAAATGTGTTGCCTTCTGCTCTAATGATCGTAAAAAAGCACTTAACCTTCCCCTTCTGCCTAATCCCGCTCTGTCGTTTTTATCTTAGCATGTTAGATTACAGTGAAATTTCTTTCATTTTAAGAATTTCTTATACGATTTTAAGTAAAAAAAGAAACCTACATCCTAATTGATTGCTCAGTTGCAGTCAGATAGAATATAGGTCTTCCAAGTGTCCCAAGTGAATCCATCAATTATAATGGCGGCTGCACCAATAACAATTTTCCAAGCTGAATGACCGTTTGATCATACCAAGCTGGATGCTGCCTAATATGCTCCATACTTCGTTCATTGCCACTTGTCTCAAACACGGCCGCTTTGTCAGTTTTCTCGTGATCGATCTCGAAGCGAACTGTATGTTTCCCATTTGGTAGTTCCGGCAAGAAAACATATTGATTTCTATTATGATCGTTGTAGGGTGTGAATCGATCAACAAGGAAGGGTTCCCCTCCATCCACCGACACCTTCAATCTGCCAGAATCCGGCCCCCCGATATCAAATAGCCCGATGTGGGTACCCTCAAACTCCACTGTGATCGCCTCTCCGGGATCAACTGCTCGCCATAGACCTTGGAACAACCAATCATACTCACGCACTAAAGGAAAATCATCAGGGGTCATGTAAGACCACCCTGCGGAAAAATGAGTAAGACGATCCAGTGGCAGCATGGTTGCATACTCCCAAGGATTGGACGGGACCAAGGGGTCCTGCGGCAAGTGATGTTCGACTTTTCCCACGTGATCTCGAAGTTCTCTGATTTTCTCAAACGACCGGGTGATTGTATCGGTGTAAATCTGATGTCCTTTGGGGATCGTTGGATGGATCGAATCATGCGTGAAAATAACGGCTCCGGGGATGGATACGTCTGCCCTTGAAGTAAAAATAAGCTTTCCATCCGAAACCAATTGACTGACCGCTACGCCCAGATGAATCGAAGGAATGCCGTAATAGTCGGCGACTTCCTCTTGCATAAGAGCGCCCTTCTGGTATTCGCCGGATTGAAATGAGGTCAAATCCCGCTCCTTGATCGTATATACAAACAGGATATCGATAAACCGGCTGCGCTTGCGAATCTGTCGGACAATGCCTTCGATCCGCGCCTTGGATTCGGGCACTCCGCCATCGTTGCCAACGAATTCAACAAATACGAGATCAGGCTGATGACGAAGCACATCTGTCTCTAAACGGGCGCAGCCGAGGTCCGATCCTGTCCCATCAATGCCTGCGTTCACAGCGTGGATATCGGCATGGGGATATTGCCCTCGCAGCCAATCCGCCGTCATGACCCTATATCCTTTCGAACGTGTATTACTACCGCCGAAATAAACGATGGTCACGGTTTCACCATTTTCCAACTTCTGAATGACATTAGGTAGCCCTCTTCGTGGGAAAAATTCCTTCATCACGACTTCACCCGCCCTCACTTAGCGTTATTAGGAGCATAAAGTTTTACAGCAAACACTTCATAATAAGGCGAACCATACGTTGCACAGAAATCAAACCGGATGTGGGTTACACCTTGTGCAAACACCTGATGTTTGTTCAACGAAAGATAATTCCCACGGACTTTAATTTCACTCTCGCTTCCATCTTCCAAAGTTAAAGTCACATCATAATCTTGAATCAACGACTCGATTGGATCATCGAAATGCTCCAAATTCAGCTGCGAATTGAAAACAAGATGGATTTCATCCAGATTCTTGGGGCTTGCAAAACCAAATTCCAACCATTCCTGTCCTTCCGTACGTTCCGAAATCCAGCTGTTCGGCAGACCATAAGGTCTGGAGAAGCCGTTGACGACATTCGCGGGATTATACATATCCTGGAATGGTAGCAGATCCTTGAAGCAAATGCTCTTATTAAGTTTCTTCAGCCTGGATGGCTCTTCCGGTCTATAAAGGAAGCTCACCGCTCCAGTCATTTTCCCTTCATTGCCATACACGGCAAGGCTCGCCGCACCTTCCAATACGATGTAGATTTTGTCGTCTTCTGGCTTCTTGCAGTTGAGGTCCAGTGTAATCCAGTCATCGTGACCCGCTGAAATCACCAAGTTGTAGCCCTTCAGCTCGCTGGTGGGAATATAGTTTTCCTTTCGATCCCCACCAAACAGCTTCACTTGCAACGTTTCCGAATGCTCGGATCTATTTTTGATTTTGATCTGCACGCTTTCAACCACGGGTGTCTGAATCGGCAAGACCAAACATAACGCTTTCTCCAAGGAGATCTCTTCGGTTGTATGAAGTTGTTCATAGCTTCGCTGAGACGAGGCACGAATCGTTAATCCGTCTGCGAAATAAGGATCTAACGGCTCTTGAAGCCCTACAATCGTTTGCCCGTCTCGAAGCAACTGCGCCTGAAGCTCACCCATATGCGCTTTGACGATGGCCGCAGGGTCTGTATCATATTTTACGCATAACGCAGCAGCCGTTCCTACCGCCTGCCCCATACAACCACAAGTTGCCATCACCCTTGTAGACCCAAAAGCCACATGAGTAGCGCTTATATTACGGCCAGCGAACATGAGATTAGGAATATTGCGTGAAAATAAGCTGCGAAAAGGGATATTATACAATCCCGGCACAAAGTTCCACGCGGTAGCCGGCCCTTCATCGTAGATGCCTTTATTTGCATGCAGATCCATATACCAACCTCCGACGGATACCGCATCTTCGAAATGAGTCTCTTCTGTAAGATCGTTCTGAGACAGCATGTGTTCCCCTATAAAACGTCTCGACTCCCGCTTTCCCGGAATCGGGCATACATAATCCAGGATAAGGTTGTCTACATCATCAAACTCACCGCTATTTTTGATATAATCCCATATCCCGTATACCAATTTCCGCAGTTCCAATGCGATGTCTTCATTATTCTTGATAATATCCATATGTCCGCCGTATTCCAGCCACCACAATCCGCCAAGCCCGTTGATTTTCCTTGGAAAAGATCGATGATTTAATCCTTTTCTGATACTATCAAAAAACTCCAGCTTCGTAATATCATACGCAAAGCCTGGCCTTTTGTAAGGAACGGAATAGTTTACGTCACGGGCTTGAAACAGAATCGTATCACCCATCGTGTAATGATCTGCCACTTCTGGAGCGAGCTCCTCCTGGTATTCATGCTTCGCCTCTCTTCCCCATCGGAAGTGAGCACCTGCTTGGTATCCAACAATTCCATCACCGGAGCAATCGATATAGGTTGGGCTTTCAAAACGAAATTTTCTTTCGGAAGCCAATTGAAGGCCCTCCACCCATTGAATTCTGCCGTTCTCCATGCCCGTTTCATGCACACATGTATTCAGAAATAGAGAAATGTTGGGTTCATCATAAACCATGTCAAGCAAGACCGTATCCGAAAGTGAAAGCATAAGCTTTTTGTTGTATAACGGATTATAATGAAAGATCTTCAGTTTAAGTTCTTCCACCAACCCGCCTTCGCGAGCATAATAGGATGGACTGTTTCCGAGATATGCCGACCCGTTAATGTGAACTCTGACCTCGCTGCTCGCATTTCCACCCAGAACTGGCCGATCATTGATAAGTGAAACCAGCAACCCTTGGCGTGCGGCAGCAATGGCAGCACATATCCCGGCAATTCCTCCACCAATGACGGTTACATCTGATTTCATAAGCTCCATTTTGATAACCTCCATGATTAGATGCTCCTATCATGGTAATGGTTTTGACCCTTTTTTTTTTACAGGATTTCGCGAAAAAATCATACATTTTTTTGTATCCTTATTTGAATTCCTACCGTGTCATTTTTATCCGGTATTGCTTAGGTGTATCCCCCGTATATTCTTTAAAAAGTTTGCAAAAGTACCCTTCATTGACGATGCCTACTTCCTCGCACAATTCCAATAATGAATAATCTCGAACGTTTAACAACTCGAGGGCGAGATGGATTTTTTTACGGTTAATGTAGCTGATCACGCCTTCGTTCATTGTTTTTTTGAATAAGCTACTAAAATACGATGGTGCTAAATTCACTTCCTCGGCAATTGCCTCCAACGTTAAACGTTGTTTCAGGTTTGTCTCTATATAATGCATTGCACTCATAATTTCTGCACGATGTAATAGTTGGCCCGCATGCACGTATTCGAATGTGAAGTCGCCAATATAGGCGAGTTGCTCCTGAAAAGCCATAAATTCCATGGGGAAGTCTGGAACTTCCGTGGCCATCTTATTCCCCGATTTAAATTTCACGGTAATGTCTCTGTACAAATCTCTAATCATTGGCGCCATGATAGACTTGTGAATTTTATGGTCCGTAACAAATTGCGACAGATCGGCAAGTGCATTGTCCAGCTCTTCCTTGGAAATCTTCCTCTTCAGGCGTATAAGAAAATCAGCAAGCTTCTGCTGAAAATCTGCTTTTTTGTCATTATGGTATTGGAACCGATGCATCGGTGTTTTTACGACTTTTTCGGTATGATAATAGAAATCCTCACTCACATTTTCAGCTTCCGTGTACGCCTGTTTGATCGATTCCCAGCCTCGATGCGGACTTCCAAAAGCGACAGATACCCTTTTATTCAAATATTGATGCAAATGAGAGATGATCTGCCCTCCCAAAGATAAACAAGCATATTCCGATTCCATATCACTGCGGTTATTTTCCCAAGATAAAAAGCCAATAAAACGATTATCGGACAGATCCGCAGCTACGCCACTGCTACCATTCATCACCGTTTCTTCGATGATATTTGTTATCGCATATTTCAAGATGTTTTGATCTGCGGCCGCGTATTCGTTTCGGAAACTTTCGTACGTATTCATCTCAACGATGAAGCAGCAATAGTTGGCTTGAAAAAAATGAAACTGCATGCGATTGGCAAAATCCGATGCCCGATGAGAAGGGATTTCGCCTCGGATTAATTCGTTAAAAAATTGCTTGCGGACTCTATATTTATTTTCAAGCACGGATACGTTTAACGAGTGAAATTCCGCCTCTTTTTTCTCAAACTCATTTAAAATTCCGGCTGCCTTATCCAACGCTCGATTCAAATCCGCTTCCCTCAGTGGAACCTTTACAATGTACTCCAATACGTTGGCTTGAATCGCTCGTTGAGCGTATTCGAAGGATGAATAGGCGGTCAGAAGTATGTATTGGGTATGGGGGAGCTCCGCCTTGAGCTGCTCAATCATGGAGATTCCGTCCATTCGCGGCATTACAATATCGGATATGACGATATCCGGTTTAAGTTTTATGATCTCCTCGATCCCATTCAGCCCATTATTCGCTTTGCCCACCAGAACAAATCGTCGATCCCTATGAGAGAGTTCATTAAAAAACAATTCCAATCGCTGAATGATCAGGTCTTCATCGTCAACAATGAAGCAGGTATAGTCTCTCCCCATTATGCATCTCCTTTTGGCAATTCTGCCGGGAATACAGCGCGTATACGGGTTATTTCCTTAGGTATGCTAATGATATCCAGCCCGAATTGATCTCCGTAGTGGAGTCTTATTCGCCCATGAATATTATTCAGTCCGATTCTTTTCCTTTTTACTTCCTCTTCACTCGGTTCTGAGATTAAAATATGTTTTATTTTATCAGCTGGAATTCCCTCTCCTTGATCAATAACTTCGATGATGACGATGCCGTCCTCCCTGTACGCATGAATCGTAATAGGGCCCTCAATTCCCCCTCCGTTATAACCATGGAAGATACTATTCTCCACAAGGGGCTGTAACAGCATTCGGAAAACTAGAAAATCCATCAGTCCTGCTTCGATATCTTCAATCAAGTGGAAGTTTCGGTTATACCGAATGTTCTGGATCTCGATATAGTCCGCTACATTGCGTAATTCCTGGCGTAGGGAAACCTTCTCAGAAGCATCGTCTATCCCATATTCCAATAATGAAATGAGCGATCCGATCACCACATCTACTTTCTCTATTTGTCCGAGACGTATCACATTGCTGATTGAACCAAGTGTGTTATACAGAAAATGTGGGTTTATTTGAGACTGTAACACCTGGATTTCCAGCTTCCGCTCAAGTTCATTATGAAGCTCGGCCCGGCGAATCAGTTCCACAATTTGCTGTAACATACGATCGAATGCTCGTGAAAGATCGCCAAACTCATCGTTTCGATTAATCGTAACTGTTGTTGTAAGGATACCTTGTTCCACCTGCTTCATTTTTGTTTTGAGCGTATAGAGTGGTTTTCTTATATATTTGGCAACCAAAAAAGAAATGAACAAACTTAAAAGAAGACCTGCAGCGAGCAGCTCGAGGTAATAGGTTTCCAATCTGGACAACGCTGCTTTTAAGCGTGATTCATCGTTGATCGAGATGATGGTCCAGTTGAATTTCTCCGTTGGTTTTTTCAAAAGGGAGACCGGAATACCATCGTTGGTAGACAGTTGAAGGTTTGTTTCCGTCGTATCCAGAATTTCTTCCGCTGACGTCTCTCCGATCGAAAAAGAATGATCTTGAATATTCAGAGGTCCTTTATTTTCAGAAAATCCGGCAATGATCTTACCTGACGCAGTGATCAGAGCCAGATTCATTTGTTCCTGTTTATTAATCTTGAACAAGGTTTCTTCAATGGCATTTAGATCCAAATCAACCGCAATGGCCATAGGAAACGGAGCACCGTTCAGATATCGAACCATCGTAACGGTCCAGCCAGAATACTTCGATTTGTAAGGTTCACTAACAAAGGTAGTCCTTCTATTTTTGTCAGCCGCATCAAATAAAGGTGCTCTTTCAGATAAAGGTTCATCGAATATTCGAGTAGGTGTACTTCCACCCAGAATGGATAAATCACTTTTGATCAAATAAATATTACTGACATAAATACTGTTGAGTTCATACAGCTCCCTTAATTGCTTTTTAATCACTTCGGTATTGTTAATGTTGGCTTTCACTGATGTTTCAACTGAGAAGAGAATCGTCTGGAAAGAGGAAAAATTAACGGTAAAATACTGGTCAACCTTGTCTAATATTTGATTGGTGTAAAAAATGTCATTGGTTCTTATTTCCTTTTGGACATAGCGATAAGACAATTGGCTTATCAAGATGATGCAGCCTAATACAAAGGCAAACACGATAAAAAATAATTTTAAAGGCAAGCTGATTCTTCTTCGCATCCATCATCTTCCTTTTAGTCCCGTTTTAAACTAAGAATAGCATATGCTAATAAAGAGAGGGGCTACGAATAGCCACTCTCTCTTCGTTTATTTTTACTTGATAAGGCCGGCTTCTTTAAATTGCTGGATTGCTGTTTCCTTATATTTCTGCATGTCAAACTTGGTATCCAGCGTCTGAAGGAAATTGTCCCAGTTGGAAAGAGGCTCTTTGCCCGTCATAAATTTAACCAAGCTTTCATTAATGAAACGTGTGCGGTCAGCATCCAAGGTATCGCTAGGGTCAGGGGTCAATAAATTTCCGGGCAGCGTTGGCCCCACATATTGCTGATTGTCCTTGAAAGCTTCCGCCGTCTTCGGATTCTGGAAGCTGAAGTACTCTGCATCATCACCACGGCGTGGCATTCTATAATGATCGACCCACAGGTACTTCTCTTTCATTTCCTTTGATAATTCGGAGGTTTTATTTTTGATCTTGCCGTCTACGACATCCCAATGAATCCCTTTGATTCCGTATGCAAAGTTCGGATAGGCTTCCTCATCCGTAAAGAGATAATTCAGCATGGATAAGATCCGAATGATTTTTTCCTCGTCTGCTTTTGCGGATATGGCCCATGAATTACCCTGGAATGATTTTCTCTCTACAATTTGATCCCCGTAAGGACCTTTCATCGGAGGAATAACGATCCATTCCGGCACCTCGCCACTAATTTCTTTCATTTTCTGCTGATAATCCGGCTCCAGTCTGCGAGCATCTCTGATCATGAAGCCAACTCTACCCTTAAACATCTTTTGGTCCAACAGATCAGGCGAATTCATCGTTACCCAGTCCGGGTCAACCACCTTGGCTGCCATCATTTTATTAATGTAAGCAAGCGCCTCTTTCATTTTGGGATCGATAAACAGAAATACCGGTTCATTATCTTTTATCTCAACGGCTGAAGGAGGATTGACGCCAAACATCCACATCAAGCTATCAAAGCCATAGGTTTGCAGATTACCTTCTTTATTCATACCGCCGATGAATCCGTACGTATCGTTTTTGCCATTCCCGTCCGGATCTTTCTCTGTAAAGGCTTTCATAACTTCGAACAACTCATCAGGTGTCGTTGGTACCTCCATATTCAGCTTTTTCAGCCAATCGTTGCGGATGAAGAAGCTTCGACTGATACCGTTTACATTATCATAACCTGGAACTCCAATCGTTTTTCCTTGATAGGACATCGCCTCCCATGAGTCGGTGCCAAACCGTTTCTGTAGTTCAGGGAATTGGTCCATATACGCTGTCAAATCCGCAAGAACTCCTTGGTCGTAATATTGCGCAAGATCAGCACGACTTTTCAAGAAGATCAGGTCTGGAATATCCCCGCCTGCAATGAGTGTATTCAGTTTGGTTGTTGCTTGACCAGCCTGAGGAATCATCATCTCCAAGTCGATGTTCATCTCTTCTTCCAACATTTGGCGTTGAATATCTTCATCACGTGGAGGTACCGGAGCAGCGGCATTAAAAGTGCCTTGGTTAAACATTGAGATTTTCATTTTGGTTGCAAACTGGCCAGACTGGCCTTGCGAATTACTCGAAGTTGTCGATGTAACTTCTTCATTCCCCCCACATCCTGACAAAAGCGTTCCAAGTCCTAAGATTGCCGATAGAATAGCAAATGAAATCTTTTTACGCTGCATATTGACCTCTCCTTTGCTTGTATATTATCACGGTTTCCCCGTAATAAGTTAGGTTGGAACACCTTTTATCCTTTAACGGATCCCAGGAGTACACCTTTGGTAAAATGCTTTTGCAAAAATGGATAAACGATCAATATCGGGACTGTAGTTACAACTACTGTAGCCATCTGCACAGCGAACGTACTGACAGCCCCTGAATTGGCGAGCGAATCAGCGCTTTGAGTTGCGACGTTAAGCAGGATGTTGCGCAAAATCACTTGAAGTGGCATGTAGTTGGAATCATTGATATATACAATAGCATCAAAATAACTGTTCCAATGCCCGACTGCGTAAAATAAGGAAATGGTGGACAGGACGGGTAAGGACAGGGGTAAAATGATCCGCCATAACGTCTGAAGTTCACTGGCACCGTCTACCCTCGCTGATTCCTCAATTTCACCAGGTAATTGTTCAAAAAAACCTTTGATGATCACCAGATTAAATGCACTAATGAGATTTGGAATAATCAATACCCAAGGACTGTTTAACAATCCCAAAGAGCGGATTAGTAAATAAGTCGGAATTAATCCCCCACTGAACATCATGGTAAACACAATGAAGAGTAAAAACGGACTTCTTCCGGGCAAATATTTTTTGGATAGCGGGTAGGCCGCGATCACCGTAAAAAACACATTTAACGCAGTGCCTACAATTGTTCGAAATAACGTAATTTTATACGCCTGCCAGATCCCATGAGAAATGAATACTTCTTTATAGGCCAGAAAGGTAAAGGATTCTGGTATAATCACAATCCCTCTTCTTAATACTTCCGATTCTGGTGTTACGGAGACAGCAACCACATATAGAAAGGGCAGCACGCACAGTAGGGATAATATAATAAGAACTACATAAACGACGGTTTGCCAGACTTTTTCCCCGATTGTCATATGGATCATTCTAAAGACCACCTCACCAGATTTGCCCATCGAATTTTTTGGCGAGCTTATTCGCTGCCAACACTAAAGCAAATCCGATGACAGCTTTAAACAATCCTACAGCCGTAGCCAAGCCAATCTTAAGACGTTCCAACCCTTCGCGGTATACCCATGTGTCGATAATATCGATCTTCTCCTGGTTAAAGGTGTTGGCAAACATGAATATTTGGTCAAAACCCGCATCCAGGATATGGCTTAATTTAAGAATCAGCATCAGAATAATGACTCCTCGAATACCGGGTAACGTGATATGCCAGAGCTGTCTCCATTTGGATGCACCATCCATTCGAGCCGCTTCATACAAGCTTGGATCGATTCCTGCCAAGGCGGCAAGGTACAAAATCGCCCCCCATCCAATATCCTTCCATACTTCAGATAAGATGATCAGCATTCTGCCCCAGGCAGGTTCCGTTAGAAACGAGATGGGTTCAACACCGAAATCCTTCAAAATCATGTTAAAGAGACCGTCGCCTGGGGCTAGTAATGCTACCATAATTCCATACACAATGACCCATGATAGAAAATGAGGCAAATAAGTGATCGTCTGTACGATTTTCTTAAACCATTGGCTATACACTTCATTGAGGAGTAAAGCAAGCACGATGGGCGCGGAGAAACCGAACAATAGCTTATACAGCGATATAACAATCGTATTTTTCATGATGTCCCAGAAATAAACGCCGTTCATAAAATCCGTAAAATTTTTGAATCCCACCCATGGGCTATCCCATAGTCCCAAAGCCAGGTTGTAGTTTTTAAAAGCAATCATAATTCCCGCCATAGGAATGTATTTGAATACCGCAAAGTAAATTAAAGCTGGTAATAAGAGAGCATACATCACTTTGTGCTTTTGTATCGTCCTTATCCATGTCTTTCGCTTTTTGGAGATGGGAATGGCGTCCGCTGCCAATTTTGCTTGCATTTCATCACCTCGTCTTTGTTTGTATTTGTATAATAGCACCCGCCTATCGGATAAATTTCTGAAATATCAAGAATTTCTTATAAGATTTTAAGGAAGTGTGCCTGGGCTCGTTCCAACAGCTAATTCCGGCAGGTGAGACAAGAACTTTTCTACTAAAATAAAAAAAAGCCGCTATAATAGCGACTTTCAAATGCCGTATTTATACTTCTCCCCAAAAAATCTCAGTTTCATAATCGAATTCAACAAGACCATTTTGATTATTTTTATCAAATAAATTCCGTAGTTCTGTCATCATTGGATCGTAATTTGCATGCCCGGGTACAGGGCTGTAAGAAGATGATAACAACCGGCCCTTCAATCCCTCGAAATCGAACTCCTGACTCATTTTGAATCGCATTTCATGCATTGAACCTTCCTTGAAAAAAGAGAGCAATATCGCCTGAGAAATATTTTTATGATTAACTTTTTCGTAGTCAGTTCCATATGTATGGAGCAGTTGATTGTACTCTTCACGAAATGGAGTACCGTTAGTAAGACGTGAATTCCAGATGAGTATTACTCTCCCACCTGGCCGTAGAATTCTGCGGAACTCGATTTGGGCTGCGGAGCGATCAAACCAGTGAAATGCCTGAGCACAGACAATAAAATCAACCGACTGATCAGGTAATCCAGTAGACTCAGCAGAACCTGATGTACTCTGAAATTTCGGATTACTTTCTAACATTTGCTCGGCGGCTTCCCGCATTGCCTGATTTGGCTCGACTGCGACTACATAGCTTCCACGTTCCAGAAGTAGTTTTGAAATGATGCCAGTGCCTGAACCGATGTCTGCTGTATTACTGCTCGCACGTAAACCAACGACGTCGTTCAAATAGTCAATAGCCTCTTTTGGATAACTCGGGCGGTATTTCAAATACGAATCGACCCGGCTCGAAAACCGTTCTCTATTGTTCATCGATCGTCACGCTCCCATCACTATTTTGACATCCTATATACTGGCTTCAGTAATAGCTTCAAAATCTTACTGCCCCAAAAAGCAAATACCGTCGTTCCGGTCCATGAGCTGCGCTTATCTTGGCTGTATTGATCGTTGATCATATAGGTTCGAGTCGAAATAGGACTCTTCAGACCGAACTGTTCCCATTTCTCGGGATCATTCGAACCTCCAAGTTTTCTAAGCATATTTGCCGACTCATGATCTATTTTAGCCGGAATTTGCTCGAATGCTTGGGTGATTTGCGTATGAAACTCGTCGATTGGGTTACGACTGGTAATGCTCTCGAGATGAATGCTTTCACGAATGTAAGAAACGTATGCCAGATGGTCAGCCCAGAACTCGTCGATATAAAAAAGCCGTACACGCCGCTCCGATGGACTCATCAGTCTCTCAGCTTTCAAAATTCCGAACCGTTCTTCATATAGAATTCGCCTCTGATCCTCCACCATATCCGAATAACAGTTCAATTCCCGCTGAATATCGAAGTTTTGACCTATAATAACGCGCTGGATATGCTCGATTTTGCTGTGAAGCGCCGGATCATCAAGAACCTCGTCCTGATTTGGGGCGCGAAACAGTTTATGAATGCCAAAGCGAAGCATCAACTCGTCCTCCAGGCTAATATAAAATACGGAAGACCCAGGGTCACCTTGGCGGCCGCAACGTCCGCGCAACTGGTCGTCAATCCGCATGCTTTCGTTCACATATGTACCTATCACGTATAATCCGCCCAGTTTGGCAACCACTTCTGCCTGTGCGGGATTACCGCCGCCGAGACGAATGTCGACGCCGCGCCCTGCCATATTCGTAGATACCGTTACCGCGCCTATTTCTCCCGCTTTAGCGATGATTTCGGCTTCTTTTGCATCGTTTTTTGCATTCAGAACCTGGCAAGGTACGCCAGCAACGGAAAGCGCCTCCGCGAGCATATCAGATTCCTCGACGCTTGACGTACCAATAAGAATGGGGCGTCCTACCCTATGGACGGAAGAGATTTCTTGTACAAGCGCCTTATATTTGGCTTCTTTATGGGTGTAAATTCGGTGTTTGTGGTCGATCCGTATGTTTGGCTGGTTTGGCGGTATTTGCACGACTTGCAGCGCATAGATATCCTCAAATTCCATTGCTGAAGCATGCGCCGTAGCCGTCATTCCGCAAATTCCCGAATACAGGCTAATAAAATGTTGAATGGTGATCGTGCCGAGAATTCTCCCACCTGCCTTCCACTGCAACCCTTCTTTTGCCACCAGCGCAGCTTGCAGCCCGTCCGGCAAATACCTGTTTTCGGCCACACGACCTGTATGTTCTTCGATTAGCTCGATTACACCGTCCCTGACGATGTAATCGACGTCTTTTTTTAATAACGATTCCACATGCAGCGCACAATTCAATGACGTTAACCAATGACTGTTATGGCTATCGTACAGATTGCCGCATCCCAGCAGCAACTCTGCTTTTGCAGCACCCGCTTCATTCAAGTAAACGTTTCGTTGGAACTCGTCAAAATCGTAATGCTCTCCTGGCTGCAGCTGCCGGGCCACTTCTGCGAAAAGAACGCCATCACTTTTGGAAGCACTCGAATCGCCACTAATGACTAACGGCACTCGTGCTTCATCAAGAAGCAATGAATCTGCTTCGTCGACGATGACGTAATGGAAAGGACGATGCACGGTATCAGCTTCATTAAATGCGATTGTGTCGCGCAAATAATCGAACCCTGCTTCTTTAGCTGTAACATAGGTTATGTCCTTGGCGTAAGCTTCCCGTTTCTCGAACAGGCTCATGCCCGCTTGAACCGAGCTTACCGTTAACCCGAGGAAGCGATAGATCGTTCCCATCCACGCTGCATCTCGATTTGCCAAGTAGTCGTTAAAAGTAAGCACATGAACGCCTTTGCCTGTCAAAGCGTTGAGATAAACAGGCATAACAGCAGAGAGTGTTTTTCCTTCACCGGTATGCTGCTCGATCAAAAATCTTTCGTGCAAAGCGATAGCAGCCATAATCTGGACATCATACGGCTGTAATCCGAGTGTTCTCTTCGCAGCCTCGCAGACTAAAGCATAAGCATCAACAAGCAGTTCATCCAAAGGCGTGCCTGATCTTGCTTCTTCTTGCAGCCGAAGCGATTCCGCTTGCAGGCGCTGATCGTCCCAAGTTTCCAAATTACGTTTCCTTATAAGTACCACTCTGTCTCGATAATCTTTCAACAAACGCCGGGTATCGCGCTCTTTAAGTTCACGTATCAACTTGACGACTACATTCATCGGAATTTGATTCCTCCTTAGTAGAAATAAGTTGTGAAAAGAAAAGACTCCATATGGAGTCTTTTCTGTAAATGATTAACGTGCCACTCAAACTATTCGTTATAAGAGAAACCTACATTACTTCTCCGATGGGAGTGGTGTAAAGAGCAGATTCACCGGCAGGTTGCTTCCCGGCGCGGCAGAGAATAGAATCGTTACGCTCTCTCCAGTTAACCCGGTGCGGTAAAGAACGCTTTGTTCACTTGAATTGGCAACCGCAACGTTACCATCGGCAATCGATACCAACTGATTGTTCACTAGAGCTACTCCGGAGTACTTCCCTCCACGAGGGTTAAAGGAGATAAGCGTACGCGGTGCAACATTGGTCAGCGTGATTTTGTACAATACGCCAAAATTACCCGCATTGGATGCGTCTGTGTATGCCATCGGATCTGTTCCTACCAGATTGGGATCGCTTGAATTGTCACCAAGTGGCAGACGGGCAGGTTTGATTCCCACGTGCTCATCGTACTTTATAACGCGAGTCGCATTCGGGTACGTACCCCGGTTGTGCACTCCGTCACGATCAAGCACAGGTAGCAATGGCAGAGCCTCGAACGGATCTTTATTTTCTTCCACCAGGATAACGTTATAGTCTAAGGAATAATCGCTATAAGCGTCCGAATAGAGAGAGATGACTTGTCCTTCTTTCATCGGCGTTTTATTAAGTTCGGTCAAAATGAGTTTGCTTTCTCCAGGTTGAAGGTACTCTTTCTTTTGATCCGCTCCAGTCTGAATCGACTTGAACCATTTATCAATAGACAATTTCCCAGCTACGGTAGCATACGGAGTAGGTCCGGCAAAGCCCATATTCTGTTGTTCAAATACTGCCGGATTTGGGTTGTTATTGGTTGCAATCACATACATTTTTACTCTTTTGCCTGTATTGTTCACGTGGTGAATCATGAAACGGGTCTGCCCCAAAGATGATTCTTTATATACAATGCCTTCCGTATTCACAGTTTCCGGACTGTTACTGCGGATCAGCAAACTTGGCTCATCCATGTACGTATAAGGCACTTTCTCCATCGTAGTCACTTCGCCGCCGTTAAAGGTGAATTTCTGTCCTACCGGCGTGAAGAGTAAATTGAAGTCGGTAAATGAATATAAGGTCTCATTGGTTATGGTGATGACTTTGGAGTACGTGTTCGTAGCACCGTGATTGTCAGTAACTGTAAGTGTCACCGTTTTTGGACCCGGTTCAAAGAACGCAAGTGAATTGTTCTCCCACGCCGCTTTAACAATATTATTTTCATCATCTGTACTTTGGTCTGTGTATGTTATTTTTTCGCCCATTTTATACTCTTCTTTATCCGTGGCGAACATGGCTACAGGAGGAAGATTAGGAGCCAAAACTTCAATCGTAGTTGAATAGGGATCGCTCCATTGACCATTGGAATCCTGTACTTGATATGAAATCGTATATGTACCTGCTTGATCAAATGAATCCTGGCGACCAGTCCAGCGTTCGTCAACGATATCCATTCCATTAGGTGAACTGGAAGAAGTCACGTAGTCTACTTGATCACCCGCAAAAATTTCCTTTTGGGAAATGGTAAAGCTTGCAACAGGTTTTGTATTAAGATTCAACACAACCGTTTTAGCCGACTGATTCACTTTATAGGTGATGTTCAGAGCTTGAGTAATGGAAGTTAACGGCACCATGAATGTACTTTTTTGCTGATAAGCAGGGCCTTTCATCGTTCTGGTCTCTCCATTTACCGTATAGTCCTTGCTGTTAGTTTTGAATCGGAGTTCATCCTCACCACTAATAATGATGGTTTCCTTGGTTTTGTTATCGTATTTGACGCCATATCCCACACGGTCAACCAACGCACGGATTGCAACATAGGATACACCGTTTTTTACAGCCATTGGCTGTCCAGCAAGATACGTTTTTCCATCCTGCTCCATTTTGTTGCTATTCATGTACAACGTCAGATTTCCACCTGCTACTGCAGGAGACGTCCCATCAACGGATGGTTGCTCTATCTGAGCAGGCGTAGCTGGCGTTTCAACCTTCTCAGGGGTCTCTCCCCCATCCAATGCAGGTTTCTCGCTGTCTGTTTTAGGTGTTGCCTCAGTGCCGGTTGAGGTTTGAGTGTCCTTGGCTTCAGTGGGCGGAGTATTGATAGATTTGTTATTGCTCTCCGTCTTCACTTCACGCTCTGCAATCGGCTGCTCTTGCTGTAACACCTCAACTGATTCTACATTGGCTGTGTTTACTGACGTGGTGTCACCTTGCGGTGCTGATTGCGCACTCACAGAACCAACTGCAAATGCTTGAAAAACGGCTAAAGCGGTAAAAATGGATAATTTCTTCTTCATATTCATGTGTTGTCTTTGGCTCCTTCTACTCTCTAGTAATGTATAACCCCTCAAAAAGTCATAATATTAGACGCTAGATTTAGGAAAAAGTTTCTAATTGAATTGTAAATTATGGATTTTTGTGCAACTATTTTTTCAATGTTTGGTTATAAGTTCTTTGAATAAGAAGCGTCTATTGCATAATAGTCTTGATTTTGCACAAGATAATCCATGTCGCATTTTATAAAGAGGTGGATCAATGACCCCAACCAATCAGGCTTTTTCTGAATTAAAAATGAATATTTCTTATGTTGAACAGTCCCTCTACTGTACTGATGATTTGAAACAACAACAGCTTCTACTTAATGGTGTTCAGAGTGTGCTTCTCTATATCGATTCACTTGTAGATCAGGAGATCATTCAAACACATGTCTTAACAGCACTGAATGGCCAAGCTCATTCGGAAATCTACCCATCGTTCACCACTTTAGAAAGTCGAAAAGATACGGATCTGCAACGTGGAATAGATTCACTTATTCAAGGGAAATGTCTTTACATAATCGACGGGCACCCGGAGTTTTACATTCTTTCTACCGAGAAAATGTATGTCCGAAGCACAACCGAACCGGAGAATGAAGGCGTTATTCGAGGGCCGCACAATGGATTCGTAGAGCAGCTTTCGGTTAATTTGAATCTGATCCGTAGACAAATTATTAGTCCATCCTTAATCGTTCGATATTTTAACGTCGGCGAGAAGACACATACCAAAATTGCAGTTGTATATCTTCAAGACTTGGCCAATCCGGAGTTAGTGAACGAAGTAAAAGAGCGAATCACGTCCATATCTTCAGATATGGTGCTCGCTCCAGGTTTTATTGAAGAGTTTATGGAGGATAACCCCTTCTCTCTGTTTCCCCAGCAGCTCAATACAGAAAGACCTGACCGGGTTATTGCCAACTTGATGGAAGGACGTGTCGCCATACTTGCCGAAGGAAGTCCTTCAGCTCTTATTGCTCCAGTTACGTTTTTTGCTTTTTATCAAAGTCCGGATGATTATCATGGTCGCTGGATTGTCAGTTCCTTTTTACGTTTAATTCGCATGATGAGTTTTGTCATTGCTTTTACATTACCTGCTGTTTATATTGCAACCATCTCTTTTCACTCCGCCATTTTACCGATCGAACTGGCACACACGATCAAGAAATCATTACAGAACATCCCCTTTCCTGCACTTGTAGAGGCAATGTTACTTGAACTGATCTTTGAAGTATTAAGAGAAGCCGGGGTCCGACTTCCCAGCCGTGTGGGCCAGACCATCGGCATCGTTGGCGGTTTGGTTATCGGAGATGCTATCGTTCGTGCGGGGCTTGTATCCTATACAATGATTATTGTGGTTTCACTAACCGCTATCTCGTCGTTTTTGGTGCCTTCGCATGAGATGAGTTCGGCAGTCCGTATTCTCCGCTTTCCAATGATGATTGGAGCGGCGCTTTTTGGATATATCGGCATCGCATTTGGTCTGGTGATTCTAACCATTCACCTCTGTAAGATGGAAAACTTCGGATCGCCTTATTTTGCTCCAGTGGCCCCTTTCCGATTAGCTGACATGAAGGATGTATGGATTCGATTTCCCATCTGGGCGCTTCGCGGGCGTCCTCATGATGCCCGCCCGCAGCGGCTGAATCAGCAGAAGTTCTCTAGGAGTTGGAAAAAACGTGAATAAGGAAACAACAATCACTCGGGGACAACTATTCTTGCTCATTTTGAAATTTGAGATCGGTGTAGATATTCTGTCCCTCCCTTACCGTATACACCTTATCTCTAAAGGCGGAGGATGGATTTCTGTTTTTCTTGGAGGGTTCCTGATCCAACTTGTCATACTGTTGTGCTGGCTTTTGATGCGAAGATTCCCGAGTTCATCCATTTATGACATTGTAACGCTGATTACGGGGAAATGGATTGGCAAGTTGCTGATCATTGCCTACGTTGGATATTTCCTGTTAATGGGTACTTCTGTCCTGGTGAACGCCTACGGTGTGATTAACCGCTGGATGCTGCAGGATACGCCGCGTTGGGCTATATTAGCCCTCTTTTTATTCAGCAGTATCTATTTGGTTCGGCAAAAATTACGAATCATTGCCCGAGTACTTGTACTCATCTCCTTTTTGGTCTTGCCCATGATGGTATTGATCAGTTATGGACTCAAGGAGATCAATCTGTTATATCTTTTGCCTTTAACCGAAGCAGGATGGTCCAATATCATTAGTGGATCAACCGAAACATTAATGGCCATGTTCGGATTCGAGTTTTTTCTCGTTGTGTTTCCTATGGTTGAAGGTAGCAGCGGTGGCAAACTCAAGTCTGTTGCTTTAGCAAGTGCTGTAGTCGTGGTGTTGTACGCATTCACCGTGTTCATTTGTTCAACGGCGTTCAGCCCCCAGCAACTTGACCTAATGCCTGAACCGGTCATTTATCTGCTCCGCTCGATCCCACTCGGGACAATGGATCGGGCCGATTTCCTGTTCCTCCCTATCTGGTTAATTTCAATTTTCGGGGCCATATGTGGTTATTACTATACGGCATCCTATGGTATAAGTTATCTCTTCAAACAAAAACACCATAAAAAAGCTGTGCCTTATGTCGTTCTTGCTTCTTGTGTAATTGCCTATCTGCCACAACAGCGGGAAAAACTGGAGTTGATTAGTACGATAGCCAACAGATCGGCTTACTTTTTTCTCATGATCCTGCCTCTGCTACTGTTGGTTCTATCTTATATAATGAAACGAAAAGAGAAGATGTTATGAGTAAACTAGGAAAAATCCTTGTCCTGCCAATCCTGCTTATGGTGATGACGGGATGCTGGGATCAGGATAGTTTGAAAGATGCCAGACTGGCTAATGCTTCAGCGTATGATATCACTTCAGAGGGTGAAATTAAACAGACGCTTGAAATTGTCGATGATTCTGAGAGTCAACAAGGGACCAGCGGTAATGAAGTCCACTCAGGTACCGGGAGATCCGTCCGACAAAGCACGGATAGAATTCGCGCTAAAGTGACGGGTGATATCCGTTTCTTCAAATATGGGATGATCTTATACGGCAACAAACTCGCACAAAATGATATCTACCCCTACTTGGATGTCTTATATCGGGAACCTGATTACCCGACCTCACATGTGAAAATTGCGATTGTGGATGGAGAGGCCGGCGATTTGTTACACCAAAAAAGAGTGGGCAGCATATTGATTGGTGAGTTTATAACGAAAAAAATTAAGAGTTTGGAGGAATTATGCATTTTTCCTGAAATGACGCTGGAAACCCTTCTCCCACCCATGCTGGATCCGGGACAGGACTTTACGTTGCCTTATCTATTTAAGAATGGAGAGGAAATTGATGCGCGAGGAATCGCTCTTTTTCACGGGCAAAGGTTCAGTGGGAGTCTTAATATCGAACAGGCTCCCCTTTACGTTATTATGAGTGGTAAATGGAATAAAACAGCGCGATTTGTCAAAAAGATTCATCCTGGTCCTTCCAATAATCCACGGAACTATATCACTTACGAAGCGAATACCAAAAAAATCAAACGTAAACTCGCGGTAAAGGTTGCACATGATAGCCAAATTGATGTGAATCTCCATATCGAACTTCCAGTAACTATTGTTGAGTATGCAATGAATCACCTTCAGGAAAAGGAAACGATTGAACGTCTGAACCGCAAGTTATCCGATGTCATGACTCAGGACGCAGAACTAATTATCAAGACACTTCAGCAAAGTGGTTGTGATTCCTTCGGTATTGGCAGACATTTAATAGCCCATCACCCGGACTTGTGGAAAAGCTTAGACTGGAATCAACAGTATGCGCAAGTTCGTTTTCACCCGGAAATAAAGGTTACAATAGTCGGCAGCGGCGTTTTAAATTAATAACATGCTGTCGTGCAATTGGAAAAGCTCTCTTCCATTTGGAAGAGAGCTTTATCCTTCATATTCAACTCAAAAGTCTTCAGATCTCCACGTCTTATCCATTCCTTACAACAGGTATCCACATTTCACCATATACCAAACCGTTTTTCTCTCCCATTTCAACTGTTGTATTCGGACCGCCAACATAGGCATAATCCTTTTCTACGGGGAGGGCTTGACCAAAGGCAATGCCAGTAAGCATATTACTGAGCGCATCAGCCGTCTCTGCTTCACCCTTCACAACAAGGTATTCTCCCTTAGGAAATTGGATTACTCTCGTTGCTTCTGGCAGAGATTGTTCTGTCAAAACGCCAGCATAATGCATCATCTTGTTATTCACTGCTTCGTTTACAGCAAAAATGTAGTCATTAGTAGCTAGGGACTTTAATGTGTCCAGGCTTCCATCCTCTTTCACAGTGGACCAAAAATCCGCCTTCTCCTTGCTGATGCCAGCATAGTCTGTGTAGTCGCTTTTAAGCTCTGTTCCAATACCTAAAACGATAAAACTGTCTTTTTCTTCGAAATGATAATTACTCATGGTTTACACCGTCCTCTTTAAATTTTCAATTGATTTGTGTTTTCACTTGATAGGTTTATAATAACCTTAAATCATGTCAGAATATGATACTGTTTAGGGGGCCCAATGAAGAAAGTTGAACGCATAAATATCATCACGCGGTATATCAATAACCGTGCACATTTTACCATCTCTGAAATCATGCGAGAATTTAACATTTCTCGTTCAACAGCCATTCGAGATATCAGAGAAATTGAAGCCATGGGAATGCCACTTGTCGCTGAAGTTGGGCGGGACGGGGGTTATTTTGTCATGAACAACTCCCTCCTGCCCACGGTCCGGTTTACCGATAATGAAATCAAAGCGTTATTCATTGCCTTTATGGCGACTAGAAATCAACAACTTCCTTATCTGAAGAGTCGTCAATCTTTGGCTGAAAAATTATTGGGCCTTATCTCAGAAAATCAGCAAGATGACCTTGTGCATTTGAATCAAATATTGCTATTTGAAGGGACCAATCCCCATAATCCAGACTTACTTGATCTGTCAGACCTGCCTCACCCTACCTTGGAAAAACTCATCCAAATTCTGCTTATAGAACGTTATTTGTTAGTTACTGTCCAAGAAGAGAAGAAAACAAAGTCCTATCCTATCGTTCTCTTGCACCTTCATCATCAAAAAGGACATTGGATCATTGAAGGTTTTGACTTGGAGGAAGAAAAAAGACGAATTGTATCAGTGGACAACCTCATCCATGTCGAAGCATACCCGACGAAAAAAGGAGTGAGTACAAAAAAGATTGTAGAAAAACTAAAACGAAATACACAGGAAGAGGTCATCAACCTTGTCCTGGAACTTGGCCCAAAAGCGATTGCTCAATATAAAAAGTACCATCCTTTAAAATTTTCAATTGCCTATACGAATCCGTACCAAACGACAGCCCTCCTAAAGGCATTTGTGAATGTTCATAACTCAGACGAATTAACCGAAATCACCAATTGGTTGCTTTTTCTAGGTGAAGATATCAAGGTTAAGGAAATTCCGGAAGAAGTCCTGAATGCCGTACAAGAGAGAATAAGTTTATTCTGCCCTTAAACCAAAAAAAGCCGCTATCGCAGCGACTTGTGATGGAATCATATTCATATTCATTCATGTCTCACGCTAATGCTTGGCGAGCTGTTCCTTCTTTACTAAAAGTCAGCATTAGACTGGGCATGATTAGGTGTATGCTGCGAGATTTTTTTAACGAGTAAAAAATAAGTTACAATCGCAATAATACTGGTCATTAATAAAGTGAGTCCTAACGGGACGGCAGTGTCCTCACCTGCGATCCCGACCAGAGGAGCAACCAGTGCACCGAGAAGAAAAGGAACAACTCCGAGCAGTGCTGCTGCACTTCCCGCCATCTTAGCTTGACTCTCCATGGCAAGCGGGAATGCCGCTGTAGACGTAATGCCGATCGAGCAAACAAAAAAGAACAACGGAATGACCAAAGCGAAAAGCGGACCGTGAACCAGAGTCACCACCAAGGCAGCAACACTTGCTATTAAAGCAAGCCATAGTCCCGATAATAGAAGTGTCTGCTCAGGTATACGTTTGGCCAATCGACCCACGATTTGAGATCCGATGATCAAGCTGATGCCGTTCGAAGCAAACAATATAGCAAATACCGTGGGTGTGACTCCATATATATTTTGGTAAATAAATGGTGTTCCCGCCACATAAGCAAAGACCCCTGCCGTCATGATTCCCTGTGCCAGCATGTAACCAACAAATTTGCGATCACGCAGAAGCATTCTGTAATTACCCAATTGCTGTTTGAAGTCAGGAACCATACGTCTTTCGACGGGGTGTGTTTCTTTTAAGCTCCACTTTGTCATGATTAATAAGAAAATCCCCAGAAATGAAAGAGAGATAAATACACCAACCCATGTTGTGAAGGAAAGAATGCCACTTCCCGCGATCGGTGCTGCCAAAGGCCCCAAATTCCCTACAAGCAACAGCAAAGAGAAAAATTTAGTGAGTTCATGTCCACTATATAAATCTCTAGCTATCGCACGGGAAATGACAATTCCAGCGGATGCCGCAAATCCTTGCGTGAAACGAAACAATATCAATAGTCCGATATTCGGAGCAAAGGCACATGCCAAGGAGCAAATGATGTAGGCAGCCATGCAGATCAACAATGGTCTACGTCTACCGTACGCGTCACTCAAAGGACCCATAACAAGTTGTCCTACACCTAGTCCTAATAAACAAGCAGTAAGACTAAATTGTACAAGGGATGCCGTTGTATTCATATTTTGTGCAATCTCCGGAAAAGCCGGTAAATACATATCAATCGTAAATGGACCTAATGTAGAAAATAAACCTAGTAGTATTGCGAGTCCAAAAACATTCCAATTCGTGCTCTTCGCCATAATAAATAAAATCTCCAATTCCTTATATAATTTGCAAGCCTAATCGGAGTATAAGACATAGAGTTAACTGTAGGTCAAGTCTTAAGACCATTAAAACCAAAAAAAGCCGCTTATTAAGCGACTTTGAATGGAAAACCATTAAATTGTGTAACTTTTCCGATCTGAACCCATATGACTCATAATCATTTCGGCAGCTCGCTTGTAACCGCCTGCCTGCCTTAAAGATTCACCAATGAGGTAAGCCTGCCGTCTATAAAGTGAATTGTGTAGTACTTCTGTTAATGCCTCTCTCAAATTAGTTGCACTGAGGTTATGTTTATTTAAAGTAATACCCGCGCCGAGCTCCTGTACCCGATTGGCGACAAGAGGCTGATCCGATGTTAATGGAATCATCACCATCGGAACGTTGTAATATAACGCCTCACTTGTGCTGTTCATTCCAGCATGTGTAATAAAAACATCGGTATGCTGCAGCATGTCCAACTGGGCAATGTATGGCTTGACGATAAAATTAGGAGGTATTTGATCAGCCAGTGACCCCATATCCGTGTATTTTCCTGAAGATAAAACAACATTCACGGGTAGAACCCCTAATGCTTCAAAGCAAAGCTGATAGAAATCCAAATTCTTATTTAAGATCGTACCCATAGCAATGTACACGGTTTGCGGGTACCGTTCACGAAGCAGCTCAAACGAGAAGGTTGGAGCATCTTGACGTGTTATGATCGAAGGACCCGTGAAAATAAAACGATCATCCAGCTTTTCTGCCTGCGGCTGAAAATAACGGCTGGTGTACACGAGCTTTAACTGACCTGTATGCGCCGGAATCTCTTCCATGGCTGGAATACTCACTTGAAACTCTTCTGCTAACTCCGTTGTAATCTTCATTGTAGCCTCATAAAGCTCCTTCGTCTCCATCTCATTCAGAACTGAGCTAGACCCCAGAGGCTCCACAAAAGCAAAGGACGCAATCGAGCACACCGCAGGAATTCCCAGTTTTTCTGCAAGAATAGTCCCTCCCCATCCCATCAGGGAATCAAAGATCATATAATCAAACTTTTGATCCTCGACCACCTTCAGCACATTGGGGATGATCCTCCGAATAATACTTACCATCATATAAATGAACTGATACGGATGCTTGTATTCCTGGGGTTTCAACACCGGATCATGAGAGAAGGCATCTTGTGGAAACGGATAGGTAATGATCTGGGCACCGGTTTGTTCAATTCGGGAACGGTACTCCTCCGTGCACACATAGATGACTTCCTCACCATTGTCTATCAACTGAGTAACTAATCCTAACGATGGATTCACATGTCCTTCAGCTGGAGTAATGACTACTAATACACGTGCCATCTTACCCACCTCCCAATGCAATTAGTCCCCCCGTTCTTCGTGATGTATTTAGCGACGCGGTCGTCATCCGTTACATGGAGATGTTATCCTTCACTTGGTTGATTGGATGATGTTCTTGATGAACGAGTTTGGTAATTCGTAGTGATGCTAAGAAACTTAACAAGACCCAAAGTAATTGCAGTGTTAACACGATCAAAACACCTGTCGATATGCCCCACTGTAACGTTTCGGACAAGGCAATCAGAGCGCCACCAACGCCAATGCTTACTCCCATATAGAAGGAATCCACAAATTGCAGATTCGCGGACATTTCGCCCTCTTTCCTGGGCAAGGCATGTTGTAAAGCAATGGCTGCCGTTGTAGGGTTGGCCAAACCAACACCAAACCCTGTAATCATTTGTGAGAGAAGGATGAGTATAATCCCGCCGTCCGTCAAAATAAGAGCCAGGATCACAAGTGCAGTTCCAACGATCATAATCCCAATGCCCGTCATGACCCTACCCTTTCGGGCACGACCTTGATCTCGTGCATCAAGCTTGGCTTGCAACCACGCTGCGGCGGACCAGCTCAGGGAGCCTGCTGCTACAATGAGGCCAGCAAGGTCAGCTGATAACCCCTTCACTTCGGTTAGTGCCAAGATCACAAAACTTTCCGTTGTAAAATAACAAGCAACATATAGCCCTCTCGAAACCAAAGTAGCAGGCAATCCTTTTTTTACCGAAAAAGTGCCCACAGGCAGCAATTTACGCATTGGTGTGATCATGACGACTAATCCACCCAAAGTGAGTACGATACCTTTCCAATCGGTAATCATACCAAGTCCTGTGAGTAATAGCCCCGTTCCAACGGCAAGCAGAATCGCATACATAATCTTTGAGTCGGTTGCTCGCGCTGGACCTGTGAGATCTTGCTGAAGCTGCAAATTACGGAAAGAACGGAATGTGAGACTCAACGCTATTCCGATCAAGGGTAAAACAATCCAGAAAACATATCGCCACGAGATGTAGGAAGCAATAAGGCCTGCTGCATAAGGTCCGATTAAGGTAGGCAGGACAAATGCCATAGAGAATGCGGCCAGGATTTGAGTACGAAGTGTATCTGGATAATGTAACGTCACACAGGTATAAACACATGTGATCAGGGCCCCCGCTCCAAAACCTTGAAGGGCTCTTCCGGCAATAAGCATGTGCATATCGAAAGAGACAGCGGAGACTACAGTTCCTAACACAAAAACACTAAAAGATATCAGCATGGATGTAAAAACGCCGCGCTTGTCAATCTGCTGACCCATAACCAAAGTTCCAATGAGCTGAGATAACAAAAATGCGCTGAAGATCCAACCGTATAAATGAATGCCCTCTAAACTTTGTGCCATTTTAGCGGCAATCGTTGTGATAGCCAGTCCTTCGAAAGCTACGGTTGACAGAACCAGCATAATCCCAATTGTAGGCGCCCTGTACTGAGCATCAAAAATCCCAATCTGATTGTTGTTTGTCTTCTACACCTCCATAACTTGATGGATAATATGGTAAAATAAACCTTTAAATTCTTCCTGAATATACATCAAGTTTCATACTTTGTAAATTTAGATGTTTAAAAAGTAAGATCATGATTTAGAATAGAATTCCCATGTTCAATAGGAGATTTTGCTTGAAAATATGCCATTTTGATCACATTTTTTCACTTCACCACGATGATTGGCCATTCTAAAACTGGCCCCGCATCCACACGAAACTTTGGCATTTGGATTATTCATGGTGAATCCACCTAACATTCCGCTCTCTTCATAGTCAATCTCAAGACCATCAATATATGGAATACTATTTGCGTGAACCAATATCTTAAATTGCTTTTTATTTAACACAATGTCTTCTTCTGCCTGCTGTTCATCCACGATAAGGGTATAAGATAAACCACTGCATCCCCCTTCATCAACGCCTACTCTAAGGAAGGCATTTTGGATATCCGCACTTGATAAGATCTCAACGATTTTGTCCGATGCTGTATCACTGACCTCAATAATCATCTTTATTCCTCCCGGTGGTATCATTTTGAAATTTGGTATCCCAGTCCATTAGACAGGGTATGAATGTCGCAAGAGCAGCTCCTTTTGGCGTAAGTTCATAAATAATTTGTGTAGGGAGTGTCAGTATTGTTCTTTTGACCAAATGATCATGTTGAAGACCCTTTAAACGTCTGGAGAGGATCATTTCGGAAATGGAAGGAATACTTTCGAATATTTCACCGAATCTCTTCGGGCCTTGAGACAGAGCACATAAAATATGGATCGTCCATTTCGTCCCGATGATGCGATAAGCTGTAAATAGTTTATTCGGATCTTCAGTGAACAATGGTCTGTACACCCACTTTCTTACTCATCCGCGTGGTGAGATCCGAGTGCTGGCAATGATACTCGTGACGATCAACAAGAGATGGAAACCCATGGCTACAATTAAGCCGGATTGAAGTGACATCCCGCCTGCCTGACACACGACAAGAATGGAACCACCAATGCCAATCACTACGCCAGGTGTAAAAGAATCTGCAAATTGCAGATTGGCTGAGGTTTGGCCCACACCTTCTTCCCCCGTTTGAGAAAATGCGACAACACCGCTAATCGGATGCGCCAATCCAATACCAACTCCTGCAATGATCTGACCAATAACTGCAATGGTTACGGTCACAACAGGTACCCAAAATACGATGGCAATCCCTATCGCAAGCAGCAATACCCCCAGAATGATTCTCATATGACGTCCACTGCCCTGATCTGCCGCATCCCATCGTCCTTGCAGATACGCAATGATACACCAACTTAATGCAGCACTCGCGACAATTAATCCGGCCTGTGAAGGTGTAATTCCTTTCACGTCGATTAGAGCTAATACCAGGAAATTTTGTGTGCTGGTATAGGCAGCAAAGAACAACCCACGTGTTGCCAGAATTGCTGGCATACCTCTTCGCAAGGTAAGTGTTCCCTTCGGGAGCAATTTACGGAGCGGAAATAACATCAATACCAGGCCAATCACGACTAAAACAAATCCCATAATGCTCGGTAACATACTTAGACCAACCAGGAAGATCCCTGTACCTAACGTTAAGAGTAACGCCATCCAAGTGGATGAAGATCCGCTCTCCCCTCCCGTCTTCTGCACTTTTAATTTCCTGAAGGCAGGTAAACTGAGCAACGCTGAAACCACCAGCACGGGTAAGATCCCCCAGAAAACAAAGCGCCAGGACCACTGATCTGCGATAAGACCGGCTACATATGGACCAAGCATGGACGGAAGAACATAGGCAGTACCAAAGGCTCCAAGAATTTTGGCACGTAACTCATCCGGGTAACTTAAGGATATAGCCGTATACACACAAGTCATCATAGCTCCGGCACCCAAACCCTGCAGAGCCCGTGATCCTATCATGGTATACATATCGCCTGCGGTTGCGGCAGCGATCAGCCCTAAGATAAACAACAGAAGTGCAAAAGTGAACGGTGCTGCAGGTCCTCTTTTATCAATGATCCGACCGACGACCAGCGTCCCGATAATCTGCGCAAGCAGATAGGTACTGAATATCCACCCGAACAGGCTAAGACCGTTTAAGTCACCAGCAATTGAAGGAGCAATGGTGGTGACGGATAGACCTTCAAATCCAACGGCCATCACTGACAAAATAATTCCTATGGACAATGCAAAATAACGCGGGCTGAAAATACTTTGATGATTAGACGACATGAAATGTGACCTCCAAGAAAATTGGTATGTATACATCGTATCCGGATACTTAGTAAACATTTTTGTTTATAATGTCTAAGCTACAGTTCGACTTTGACTTTGTCAACATTTTTGTTTAAAATGTAGTTATTCATGTAGATTCAGTTGCGTCACAAGGAGGTGCACCATGAGCGGAAATCAAACTAAAAAGGATGTCTCGACCAGTACCCGGAGAGCAATTATTAATTTGTTAAAAGAGCGCGGAGGAATGGATGTTGTCACTCTCTCCTCTCAGTTTTCGTTATCCGGAATGGCTATTCGTCAACATCTAAATGCGCTAAAAGGAGAAGGATTGGTTACCACTGTGGAAGAGGCCCGTCCCATGGGTCGACCCACCAAGTTATGGATATTAACTCCCGCCGCTAATCGTTTTTTCCCAAGTGGATATTCCGATTTATCCGTCAGCCTCATCAGTTCGATGAAAGAAGCTTTTGGTACTGAAGGGCTGGAGAAGCTGTTGGATGTTCGAAATAAAAATATGCAAGAACAATATCTTCAGCATCTTGGCGATGCATCAGGAGTTAGAGAGAGATTGGAGAAATTGGCCGAAATTCGTACAAATGAAGGTTATATGGCCGAGGTTAAGGAGCAAGATGATGGCAGTCTCCTATTCATTGAGAAGCATTGTCCGATCTGTGAAGCGGCCGCGGTATGTACTGGGTTATGCAAGAATGAGTTACATTTATTCAAAACGGTTCTAGGCGATAATGTTCATATTGAACGGGGAGAATACATTCTAGCCGGAGGAAGAAACTGCGTATACAGCGTTAGGCAAAATAAGCCATGACCACAAGAGCAACCTCATTGGAGATTGCTCTTTTGTTTTGGATTCTGAACTGATTAGAACGATTCGGATTTCATTTCTCTAAATCATCCTTCATTATATTAGTTATTTCTAACTCTCACATAATCGTATATACCCGATTATGTAATTTTGAATTTAGGTAGAGTATAGTAAGAGTGTCGAAAATATACTCTAGGAGGCTACTGCCATGTCACAAAAAATCTGGATGAACCTGCCGGTGAAAGATGTTGTGAAATCCACTACCTTTTTCAATGAGATTGGATTCCATGGGGAGAATGTTGGCAACGAGAGAGCTCAGCTTGTCATAGGCTCAACAACGATTCTCCTGTTTCCGGACGCAACATTTGAGAAATTTACAGGTGCCAAAACCGCAGATACTTCCCATAGCGCAGAAGTGATATTTTCCATTGGTGCTGACAGCAGAGAAGAAGTTGATGCTTTTATTGAAAAAGTCGAGTTAGCTGGAGGAACCATCTTTGGCAAGCCGGGTGAAATAGACGGCTGGATGTACGGCGCGGGATTTGCCGACCTGGACGGTCACCGCTGGAACCTGCTATACATGGATGAGAGCAAAATGCCTAAGAACTAATATTAAAACGCCGGTCCTTGTTTAAGGTCACTGGCGTTTTTCTATAGTCTCTGTTATCTCAGTATCATCTTCTTGAGTTGCGAAACTCTTTTGGTGTTTTTTCCTCGTGCTTTTTAAAAGACTGAATAAAGTGGTTCACGTGATTAAAGCCTACTTTCTGAGCGATCTCGGTTATTGAATCATTTGTTGATGTTAAGAGAACTTTACTCTTATTAATCCGATATTTGATTAGATACTCGTATGGCGTCATATGAGCCGTTTTCTTAAAACATCTGGTGCACTCTGAAATGCTCAAATGCGCAACATCAGCAATCTCACGAAGTGTAACCGGATGAGCGTAATTTTGGTGAATGAAACTGAGCATTAATTGTAGTCTTTCCTGCTGACGCTTCTCGCTTCTTGGGGTTTCCTCGGAAGGGATCGAAATGTTGGATATCAATATAAACCATAGTTGTACCGTTTTAATTGAAATTTCATATTGCCATCCCCATGTTTTCTCTGAATTAAACATCTCCCTCATTGCCCAAAGCATGTCTAATATCTGCGTTTCCCACTCCGAATCTCTTCTAATCACGAGCGAAACCAAAGAAGAATTCGTATAAGGAAGTACATAATTTTTTTCCATTGCACTGTCTACATGAAAGGCCAATAGCTTTTCGGGAAAATTGAAACTAACATATTCACCATCATGTGTCAGCTCTGTTGTGATATGAAGAATTCTCTTGTTGATCAGGATCGCCTGACCCGTTTCCAATGTATGATCAATTCCATTTATCTGAATAACCAGCTTCCCTTTTGTGACTAAAGTGATCTGTAGATCCTCGTGCCAATGCAGATCGTTGAACCCTCTGCCTTCGGGGATGCTTGTATGACGTGTATGTGTGTACATGATATAAGGAAACGAAAGATCGGAATACAAAATATCCTCATAAAGTTGCTTCACCATGCTATGAACTTCCTTTCTTTGACGATATATCTATAATAAAGAGTGATTTAATTGCACGAAATTCTCAAAAATAATGATATTATTATATCAAATCTTTGACTTATCACAAGAGCCTGTGCACAGACGACCGGATAAGAACTTTTGGAGGCTTATATGTGAAAGAAACTAAATCATCGCTGCTTTTTCATCCTTATGTATTGCTGTTTATTGCCATTTTGTCGGTATCCGTCTCTTCAATCATGATTAAATCTTCGGATACTCCCACCGCCATAGCCGGTATGTACAGGTTGTATATATCAGCCATTATTATGCTTCCGTTTATCCCGTGGAAAACGATCCGATTCTTAAAAATGAATTCAAAGGATTGGAGCACCGTTTTTCTGGCTGGCCTCCTACTAGGTCTATATTTCTTGTTTTGGATGGAATCGCTGGTGTATACTTCAGTGGCCAGTTCCATGGTCATTCTGGCGCTGCAACCTTTGTTTGTGATGATCGGGTCATACTTTATGTTTAAGGAAAGAGCGAGTATACGTACCATTCTATGTTTGATTACCGCCCTATTCGGTTCGGTGATTATCGCCTGGGGTGATATAGGCGTTTCAAGAGAGGCTCTGATCGGTGACGCGCTGTCACTGGTAGGAACCATTCTGGTGTCGGCGTATATGCTGGTGGGACAGAAAGTGAGTCGGAAAATCGACGCGAATATATATAGTGTTGTTGTTTTTATTATTGCCGGAAGTGTCCTTTTGGTCTACAGTTTATTGAATAACTTTTCTTTAATCAATTACGAATCATCCGATTGGCTGTATTTCCTCCTACTTGCGATCATACCCACCATTTTTGGTCAGTACATTTTCAATCTGCTGCTCAAATCCATTGGTGCAACAACGGTTTCTGTAGGCATTATCGGTGAACCCGTTTTGGCCATTATGCTGGCTTATCTATTGTTGGGAGAAACCATCTCTGCTTTTCAATTTATAGGCGGATTAATTACGTTGTCAGGCATGCTGATGTACTTTGCCCTGAAATCCTACAATATCCAACGGCCTAAGTTCCTTCGCTTCAATCGATTCAGGAAATTAGGATAAAATGAACGTGCTGATTAAGAAGAAACCCACCGGAGTTTAATTCTCGGTGGGTTTCTTTATCACTTGTTCAATTCCCAACAAAATCAGCTTCAAGCCAAACTCGAAAGCTCCGTCGGTTCCCATCACCTCAAACATACCGTTCTTATACATCCTGCTGAACAGACCAGCTTCCTTCTCACTCATAGAATCCAGAAGATGTATCATCTCTTCACCCTGAAGTGCTTCCTGGTCCTTAAGGACGGCTGATATATTGCGCTGATGCTGATAATCGTCCAGTACGAAATAGAATACATAGTTGACCAGTGTAAGAACGGCCTGTAATTTCTGCTCTTGCTCTAGTGGTGTTGATTCCATGCAGAGCAACATGCGGTTGGTGAAGCGGATCATGTCCGGCTCGTGGGGAAGCGTCATCATCATGAGCTGTGTGGAGCACGGGTATCTGCTGAGCACACTCCGTACCGTCACCGCAAGCCCCTCCATCTGCTCCTTCCAGTCCCCTTCAGTGTGAAACTCGTCCAGAATAATTTTAGATATCTGGTTGGCGAGACGCTGGTACAGTGTCTGCTTGCTCTTAAAGTACCAGTATAGAGATGGAGCCTGAATTCCCAGTTTGTCTGCCAATCGTCTCATGCTGAATTTCTCGATGCCCTCTTCTCCAAGAAGCTCCCACGAAATTTCCAAAATCTTATCTTCCGAAATCTGAGGCTGTTGTTTTTTCATCGGTATCCGCCCTTTTATCTAACAGTGTAAGTTTGCGCTTTACAGGTTCATAAGTTCATGATAACATCTAACACTGTAAGGTTCAATCTAACGGTGTTAGATTGGATCAATATTAACGAAGAAAGTAGTGACCCACATGGATGCAGAAAACCTCCATTACTTTGAAAAAGCACCAATCGCCAAAGCCGTAGCTCACTTTGCTGTCCCAATGATGCTAGGCACGTCAATGAGTGTTATTTACTCCATCTTGAATGCCTATTTCCTTGGCACATTGGGTAATACGGCAATGTTAACTGCACTCGCACTAACTTTACCGTTATTTGCGGTTATTATGGCGTTAGGCAACTTAATTGGTATAGGTAGCGGTACATTCATCTCTCGTTTGCTGGGAGAGAAAAAAGTCGATGATTTGAAGCATGTATCTTCATTCGCCTTTTACAGTAGTTTAGTTCTCGGAATTATTGTGATGGCCGTTGGGCTCCCGCTGATCGAACCAATCGTTCATGGGCTGGGGGCAACGCCAGAGTCCTTTGGATTTACGAAAGAGTATGTCACGATTATGCTTATTGGTTCACCCTTCGTCATCTTATTCTTCACGCTGGAGAATATCGTGCGCTCAGAAGGTTCAGCAATCACCTCAATGATTGGTATGATTCTCAGTGTTGTTATAAATATTATCCTCGATGCGCTATTCATTTTTGTCTTCCATTGGGGTGTGATCGGGGTTGCATCTGCTACTGTTATCTCCAACTTGGTTGCGAGTACATTTTACGCTTTCCATATGAGTTATAAGAGTCAATTCTTAACCATCTCCTTGAAATGGTTCAAGGTGACCAAGGACATCCTGAGCAATGTATTGAAAATTGGAGTTCCCGTCTTTGTTATGAGTGTCTTCTTGGGTGCAATGTCGCTTATTCTTAATCTTTTTCTTGTTGAATATGGAGATCAGGCTGTTGCGGGGTATGGAATCTCATCACGTTTATTGCAATTTCCTGAGTTTATTCTGATGGGTTTGTGCGAGGGAGTTGTGCCGTTGATTGCCTTCTCATTCACAGCGAACAAAATACGCATGAAACAAACCATTGGATTCACGATCAAATCTATTTTGGCGTTAGCCGTCCTGTTTGGGGTTGTCGTCTATCTGATCTCTGACCACTTGATTGGTTTATTTACGACTGACCCTCAATTAATTGAAATGGGTAGCTACATTCTCCATGTGACCTTCTTATCCTTGTTTATTACAGGAATGACTTCTTTGTTTATGGGGATCTTCCAAGCAACAGCCCAAGGAACCGCGGCGTTTGTTATGTCCATCATTCAAGGGATTACACTAATTCCTGTCTTGTATATCGCTAATCAAATGAACGGCTTTCATGGAGTGATCTGGTCGCTCGTTATTGCGGATGCCGTGGCGTTCCTAGTTGGGGCCATCATGTTATATGCTTTGCGGACAAAATTGCAGCCGGATCTGGAACATTTGGCACAGTAATTTCGCAAATAGTTTTCAGAAAAATAACACTGCCCCAAGTTTGCTACCTATTTTCCCATCTTCGTCTCCTTTGATCGCTGTTTGCATAAATTAGCATCATAAGTAACAAGGGTCTTGGAGGGACGAACAATGAATGAAATATGCAAAAATGTTAAATCGACAGACACCAATCCGAATAAGTTCGGTTTTTATAGAGACATTATGGAATGGATTACTTCCGTTTCTCCCGGCGGCGAAGAAAAACTTGACCCTTTTGATTTTGGCGGAGCCGCTGAATTCAAGCTCCCCAAAACCCTTGAACCGGAGATTCACCGTTATTTGATGCCTTATACCCTGCAACCTCAAGGTGGGTATATTGCATATATATCGAATGGGCATGTTTGGGGAACATCAGGTGCTATCCTGGCATCCGACGGAAAACTGATCTTCGACCTTTCCCCGGAATATGATGCACGACAGAATAGAATGATGACATTGGAAGAACACCCCGCTTTGCATCGCGAGATTTCTCCAGAACCTCGACGTATCCAGGGGACTTCTGCCGTTTTAACTTTTTGCGGAAGTCATAATTATTTTCATTGGTTATATGATGTTTTGCCACGACTGGGTATGCTTCGGATGCTGAATATTCCTTTTGAATCTCTGGTCATGAATCCGAACCCTCATGGTACTTTTGTGAAAGAAACGTTAGCAATGTTTGGCGTCTCGGATTCGGCCGTGATCCGTACTAGAGATGATCTGGAAATTCAGGCCGATCGGTTGGTTGTGCCTTCCCTGATGATGAATTCCCACTATCCGCCTTGGGCCACAACGATCCTTCGGACATTTACGCTACCCGGACGCGACACAACACTCCATTCTCCCGTTCGCATTTTCATATCTCGGTGCAAAGCCTCTGCCCGACGAATAGCTAATGAAGATGAAGTCATCCGCCGTTTAGAGGCGTACGGATTTATTCCAGTTTGCCTGGAGGATTGGACCATACCCCAACAAGTCCAGCTTTTTGCTTCCGCAAAAGCAATCGTTTCACCCCATGGAGCCGGACTGGCCAATCTTGCTTTTTGTACGAAGGGAACTCGTGTTGTCGAAATTTTTCATATCCGGCATGTTGTACCTACTTACTGGATGATCAGTAACCATAATCAACTTGATTATTACATGATGTATGGGCAAGAAGACGGGACAACACAGGAGCGTTTTCCGGGGTTGGAGGACTTCTACGTGGATCTGGATCGGCTGGAACAGACGCTTCGTTTAGCTGGACTAACTGAACATAGCTAAGTTTCTACACCAAATCTAAAGGATGATCATATGTGTTTTAACTTGTTGGCTGTTCTGATAACAAAAAAACCACGGCACCAAGTTTGGCACCGCAGTATAAGGATCATTATGCTATTGGATTTGTTTCATGTAAGATTTGAATTCCTCGGCGATTTCTTTGTATTTCGTATGATGCAGGTAATGTGAACCTTCCATTGGGATCATTTTGCCCTGCGCGGATTGTTTCACTTGCTCCTCATGCAGCGGAATCCACTGCGGATTTTTCTCGTTATTGGAAAGAACAAAGAGAAGTACTGGCAGATCACGAGGATACGTGAGTTTTTCTCCATTTTTGAAATTGGAACCCAGATGTTTAAGCTCATCTACTAATGTCGGATTTGTCGAGACTTGATTCGAAATCAATTTCATCTGTTCTTTGGTATGTTCATCGTATGCAAGTGATGCATATGAATCACCACTCACTTTATTGAGTACTCTCATTAAGCCTGATTTTTGAAGGAATTTCATTAAGTTCAAAGGTAATTTAACATCCATGCCAGGTTGATTCGGAACACTGCTATCGATCCCCACAAAAGCAGAAACTTCATCCGGATACGTGTTCACATAAGTCGCCGCGTACAGTCCCGTGATGGAATGCCCCATCAGAATATAACGATCTATACCGAGCTGCTGTACAGCTTCATGAATTTCACTAACAATATTCTCGGTGGTTCTCTCCGTTTCGGTTTGGTCACTTAACCCATAACCGAAAGGCTCAATCGCCACAACTTTGTAATCAGAAGTTAATTCATCGATTAACAATTTGAAATCAAGTACTGGTGACGGGGTTCCTTGTCCGGGAAGTAGCACGATGGTTTGTTCGCCGCTGCCTTGAATGGACACATTCATATTCTTCCCATCAACATTGACATATTGGCCGTACGATTCGATTTTCTTTTTCTCGGCCCCATTACTTATCGTATGAACGACAAACGTGATGCCCATGAACAGCACCAGCGCGCCGACAATACCACCTATAATTTTTAACCATAAGTTCCGTTTTTTACGGCCCTTAGTCCCCGTTGTTGTTACTTCCACTGTTTTTTCCAAATCAATCTTCTCCTGTCCTTTATATCTGCAGAGCCGCTCTTGCGACATAGATATAGTGTAACCATGGAAGATGTCCCCTTCATGACGGGAATATGAACGGAGTATGAACAAGCAAAAATTATGTTGAGTCGCATAGACTACTGTGCATGTCACATTTCTTGATTTTATAACGATTTACCAGTAAGTGATACTCGAAGTTCCTTCTCCTGTGACCTGGTTGTATAGTTCCAAACGTATAGCTCTAAATCTGATTTCTTAAAATCTTTATACACGTCCATATGTTTGTTCCCTAACTCTGAGAAAAAGTGGGGTACTAAGTAATGTTTTTCTTCTCCTTCAAGGAAGTAGGTTTGGTTAACCCCTCCAAATGTATTATCCGGGCTTTCTGACTCTACGTACAGATTACCGTCCTTGATATAATAGGTCCAGATGATAGGAAACCCTTCGTAATCGCTCGCAATAGTTTTCGGTTCAGTGGATATATCAGTTAGATGAATGGATGCACGACTACCTGCATGTTCATCTACCCTTTTCTTTGCGATTAAAGTCATTGGTTTGTCTACTAATGACTTAACATCCATGAGAAAATTGGATTGTTCAAAGCGCAATTCTGTTTGATTTGCATTCATTTTTCCATCAAACGATATCAAGCCATCCATGACCTTGCCGTCCACTTGAAGTTGATAAGTCCGGTACGGCAATCTGAAATATTCTTCATCATGATCGATCGTTAAGCGAATTTGTGTTGGTGTTACTACCATACCACTTATGCTTGCCTCATAAGGTAAAGAATGTAATGGAATATTTAGTTCTTTTTTAAAGGTGCCTGTATCCATTTCTTGACGAGATAAGAGTAGATTCAGGTTCCATGTGCCTTCTGTCCGTTGTTTTTCATGAGTGTATGTGAAGGTGAAGCGATCCCCTTCTTTGAACTGCTGCTCGTTATACATTTGTCTGCTGAAATAGTCACCGGATACTCCCTCCATGCCATACTCAGGATTCTCCGTTTCTTTAATAACCTCTTGTTGAGTATCATAAGCTCTGATTCCAGCCCAAGATTGTTCCTTCACCTCAGAATTAGAGAAGGTAACCTCAGAATTAATCATGATTTCGCCTTTAGCATATTTGAAGGACTGTACTTCTATTTTGTCGATCCCATTCTTTTGTATATTAAACTGCTGCGTACTTGATTCTTTAGGATCAAGACGAATCTCTTGCTCAAGGTCTTCTAAGTAAAGAACATCAGAAATGGAGAACTGAAGATCTGATTGTTTCTCTTGCATAACCCAGTCTGTCTCAAAATATCCCTGATAAACGCCTTGTTCAGCATTCCATTTCTGATAATAGTGCCCTTCAATAGGTTGCCCATTACTGTCTTTTAAGAGCATTTGATTATATCTGATTTCTTGTTTCTCAGTTTCCAATTCTGGCTTGATTGTGTATAGTAACACGGTCCGGTTATCATCCACAAATGCATTATGCACCGTTAATGTAACTCCGTGGGCTGTTACGCTTTGTTCAATGAGCTGGCCATAACCAGCTTTAAGGGCCGACTCAATCCCTGATTTATTGGACAAGACATCGCTCCAATCATATTGTAAGGCTGCATATACAGGAGTGGCCATGACGGCTAAGGAAATACCCAGGACAATAGCTGCCTTCGTTTTCTGCCTTTGGGGTCTGTTATGAACATCATTAACTACTCGCAATTCTCCCGTTTGAATGCTATTAAACATCTTTTCAAAGTCTGGATACTCCACCTGTTCTGAGTGTATCAAATGATTCTTAACCTTGTATTCTACTGACTTCATAAGTGTTATCTCCTTTCATGTTAACTTTTTCGTAGAATTCAATTTTTTTTCGCATTAGCTTTAGAGCTTTGTATAATCTCGTTCGAACTGTCCCTTGTCGAATGTTTAAAGTCTCTGCAATTTCAGCTACGGAAAGATCACCAATATATCGGAGAGTCACGACACTGAGAAGCTTGTCCGGCAATTTCTGGAGCTGCTGCTCTAGTTCAGCAAAGGAAAGCTTAGCCATAACAGTAGTGTCAACCGGATCATTAGATAACACTTCTTGTTTATGCAGTAACTGCATTTTGTTTTGCTTCTCGCCCTTAACTTTGTTTCTTCTAATAATATTCAGACATTGATTCATGGCAATACGCATGATCCAGGTCCTTAGATGTGACACATTTCTCCAGTCTTGGCGGAACACGACAACAAAAACATCATGGCATACATCTTCTGCATCCTGCACGTTTTTGAGCATATACAGACATGTGCGATATACGTCTTTGTTGTACGTATGGAATAGTTCATGCTCGGTCACTTCCGGCACTCCTTTCTTGTTGGGATATAATATAGACAAAGCAGAGTCGGAATTTATTCACTTTTTCTTTGAGTAGTTGTACTTTGATTACAATAATCATCTGTTTAACGGAAATAAAGCAGCTGCCACTCGGCAACTGCTCCTTTCATAGCGGTTTTTGATACAAAAAAGGAGAACTGCCATTACACAAGCAGTTCTCCTTAGGATAAGACAGTTTCTTAGTGGTCCAGGAACACAAGCTGAATGAAGAACAATACCGCAAAAATGTAGAAGATTGGATGAACATCTTTACCTTTTCCACGAAGCAGCTTAAGTACCGGATAAAAGATGAAACCTACGCCGATGCCTGTCGCGATACTATGCGTCAATGGAGTAAGGATGATAATCAGGAAGGCAGGAAATGCTTCTTCGAGATCATCCCATTTGATTTTGCTGATAACGTTAATCATAAAGTATCCAACAATGATCAGTGCCGGAGAAGTGATCGCCGGAATGCTTGATATTACACTTACGATCGGTGTGAAGAACAAGGTCAGCGCAAGCAGCACACTTACCGTTACCGCGGTCAGTCCCGTTCGTCCTCCTGCAGCTACCCCTGTGCTGGATTCGATGTAAGCCGATGTTGGGCTTGTTCCGAGCAAAGCGCCTGAGGTTGTTCCTACGGCATCTGCCAATAATGCGCCACGCGAGCGTGGAAATTTACCATCCTTAAGCAATCCTGCTTGTTCAGCAACGCCGAGCATCGTGCCCGTCGTATCAAACAGTGTGATCAGGAGGAACGTAAATATGATCGTATACAAACCATTCGAGAATACACCTGCCAGATCCAGTTGCAAAGCCGTTGACGCGAGGCCATGCGGCATGGATACAATCGATTCCGGCATTTGGAATAGTCCCATGATCCAGGCAAGTATCGCTGTTACCACCATTCCGATGAACAGGTAACCTTTCACATTGTAAGCCATCAGCACAACGGTAATAATCAATCCGATAATGGTCAGATAAGCCATTGGCTCAGCCAAGTTTCCGATCGTAATCAAATTCGATTCTGAATCGGCAATAATCCCGGCATTTTGCAGACCTACCGTTGTAATAAACAATCCGATCCCTGCGGTTATGGCATGTTTTAAGCTAGCAGGAATTGCATCTAGCAACATGTAACGGAATGAAGTCAGTGATAAAATAATAAACAAAATCCCTGCTATAAATACGGCTCCCAGTGCAACCTGCCAAGACACGCCATATCCGGCAACTACGCTATAGGCAAAGAATGCATTCAGGCCCATACCCGGCGCAATGACGATTGGATAATTGGACCATATTCCCATAATCAGAGTTCCCACAATACTTGCCAGTACCGTTGCTATGAATACTCCGTTAAAGTCCATGCCTGTGCTGCTGAGTATTCCTGGGTTTACGATAACTATGTATACCATTGTGAAAAATGTTGTAACCCCTGCGATAATTTCTGTGGGGATGCTCGTGCCTCGTTCTTTAAGTTTGAACCATTTGTCCATGGTAAAGCCAGCCTCCAACTTTCAAATTATACTCCAAAGCTAAAAACAAAAAATCCTAATCTTCATATAGGATTGTAATATTGTCGCTCCTATATTCGTTGTTAGGATTTAAAGATTCAACAGCTAAGCTCTAAACTAAACATAAAGATACTCACATCTGTTTTCAACCTGAAGTCCATTTCGTATTCTAATTAAAATCACATGCAATGTCAATGAATTAACGATTTGTTCACAGTTATTTACGAACTATACAGACATTATATCTTACGTTCATTCGTTTTTAGAATAAAGTATGTACGTATGGCTCAATGTCTGCAATATATGAAGAAAGACTGCCAGCAATGTTCACTGACAGTCTTTTGCTTAATTCGTAGTAGGTTTCTCTTCATATTCGCTGGATAATTCTTTAAGCGATTTGATTTTGCCATGGGGATGCTGTTCTTGCTTTCGTGACTTCCAGGCAGCTTCTTTTCGTTTCTTCTGGTCAGCCATACAAGATATCCTCCTCTGGAAACTGAGATGTATACTACTTCTTTATGATGTCATTCCTGGACAACTTTATTCTGCATGCATAGCTAATAAGAGAATTAGGCAAGCATATAAGACAAATTAGATATCGGTTTTTAGAGCAGGAATGCAATAATATAGACATGCCACAACTGGAGGTTAATATATGCAAAAAGTAATTTTAAATAATGGTGTTGAGATGCCTATTCTCGGCTTTGGTGTGTTTCAGATTGCAGATGCAAACGAATGTGAACAAAGTGTTATGGATGCCATATCGGCTGGGTATCGTCTCATTGATACAGCTGCCTCTTATCTAAACGAGGAAGCTGTAGGCAGAGCGATTAAACGCAGTGCCGTGGCTAGAGAAGAATTATTTGTCACGACAAAACTTTGGGTTCAGGATACGGGTTATGAACGTACCAAACAAGCATTTGAAAAATCCTTGGAACGATTGCAATTGGACTATTTGGATTTATATTTAATTCATCAGCCTTTTGGAGATGTACATGGCTCTTGGCGTGCAATGGAGGAGTTGTATCGTGAAGGAAAAGTACGTGCAATCGGAGTGAGTAACTTCCAGCCGGATCGTCTGATCGATTTGATTCTGCAAAACGAAGTAACCCCTGCTGTAAACCAGGTCGAAACTCATCCCTTCAACCAGCAGATCTTAACTGGACAATTCATGAAAGAAAATAATGTTCAGATCGAGTCTTGGGCACCATTTGCTGAAGGAAAAAATGACTTGTTCCAAAATGAGTTACTGGTATCTATAGGTGAAAAGTACAACAAATCGGTTGCTCAAGTGGTTTTGCGTTGGTTGACACAACGTGAAGTCGTTGTTATTCCAAAATCGGTGCGTAAAGAAAGAATTATTGAGAACTTCAATATTTTTGATTTTGAATTAAGCCAAGCAGATATTGAGTCGATTACTGCGCTAGATACCAAACAGAGCCTATTCTTCTCCCATAACGACCCTGAAATGGTGAAATGGATTAGTAATCGTAAGCTGGATATCTAATCCTATCTATCCAATTTAACTATCTATTCCTTCTCTTCACGGAGAGGTCAAAAAATCCGATTCCGGCATCACGGAATCGGATTCTTCATTATTTAGAAGCTAGAGATATAGAGACTAGAAGCTAATTGACAGGACCCAGATTAATCAAGCTGACCTCGGATAATGAGACGGTTGTGTTGCCATCTTGCACACCATCAATGTTACCCAGATCAAATGAAATTCGAGTATTCGCATAACTGGCTTCTGTTGCATCAAATGTAAAACTGAACTCCTGTTCTTCTGGAGTCAAATCAACTCGTGCCCCAAAGAAACCATGCCATTCATAGTTGGCAGCTGCGTCGACCCATCCAATTCCCAATCCCACTTTTCTGGACTTCTCCGCTTTGGCTTTAAACGTCAATTTGTATTCAAAACCTTGCTGTATGCCAAATCCTTCATTGATGACTTGACGATCCCATGCATTCTGTCCTGCATGACCAATCTTGGCATGAAGCTGTTGATTGCTAACTTGCATCTCAAGGTCCGCTGCATTACCGTCCGCATGGGTAAACCAGCCTTCCTTACCTTTGGAGAAGTCTCCATTGGAAATAAGATTAACATGAGCTGGTTGCCCTCCTTGATCTGCATTCGGATTAACTTCATATAACTGAATGTTATGGATGTTAATCGCGTGTTCACCTGTAGATAGTGGATATCCTAATCCAAATGCAAGCATAGCTGCCGAATCTAAGGTATCTCCCATGGTGAAGGTATAACTATACGACTTTTGATCTGCGGTTAATTCCACTTCTTCTTCAAAATACTTCACAAAATCCCCTGCATTCTGAGAAAGAACCGCTTGCATGGATTTAGGACTTGAAGCAGATGCCTCGAAGGTAAGTCGGTATGATTTATTTGCATCCAGTTTGATCTGATCTTGTTGCAACAAAGCATCCCACCAATGTTCACTTGTACCTGGCAAGTTGATCGTTAATCCTTCGCCCTCGTCATGTGAAGCTGTCAGATGATCAGGAATCAGCTCCCAATGATTCAGATCCGTTGCAAGCTGGCTGTTCTGAACTTTGTTTCGTGAAATATCCACCCAGCGTGTATTATAATCTGCTCCTTCAAAATTCACATAATAGGATTTGCCTGCTGCCAAGTTGACCCCTGGGAAATACACGGTTTTGTATGTTTGCCATCCCCCCGTGTCTCCCAGACTCAGTTCGGATTGAGCAACGATTGTCCCTTGTTCATCCTGAATACTGAACCGTACCTCGGAATCACTTTTCCCACTAGCCATTCGGGCAGACAGAACATATTCTCCCTCTTGGGCTACATCGATTTTATATTGCAGCAGATCTCCCTGATCCATGTAACTGACATGTTTTCCACCTTCTGCGGAGTCCTCCAGTTGTAAGCCCTGCATCTCCCAGGCTTCGGTTGCAGGAACATGTGCGTAGCCATTCACAGAAAGAGGTTTTCCGCGTTTTGTCAGTCGAACATTGTCTACATATACCTTACCTTCTGAACTGCCGAATAACAGTTGTAGCTCGGACTGGGCTATGGAGGTCCCATCTCCAATAACAATCTCTCCAGTATATGTCTTCATTTCTTGGCCCAAGGAAAGGTTTTTCCCCTGATGAATCTGCACGGAATGTCCATTGCTGCTGACCAGATCAATATCCATACTTCGCGGAGTATCTGCCTTGGCTTCTAAGGAGAAGCCGTACGTTGTATTCGCTTCCAGCTTCAACTCCGGCTGGTTCACAGACACCTGCTGTGGCTCACCATTCGTTTGAGTAACATCAACAACGAGTTGGCGTTCCATAATTGGGAATTTCAAAAAGTTGTTTACGCTGATCTGAGCCTTTGCACCTTCTTGAATGCTGCTTGACCAGAATCCCAGACGTTCTTTACCTTGATCAAACGTTCCATTGTAAATGAAGTTCCCATCAGGTAACGCGTTGCGTTCAACCGTTAGCGGATCAGCCTCACCCACCTCGATCAGCCTGACATTGGCAAACCAAACGCTTGTATCATCCAGCCCCAGATTGAATTCAAATCTGGCATTGTTATCCGATCCATCCCGCATATTGAAGGTATAGTCATAGGATTGCCAATCTGGCGTGAGTGCAAAGGTGTTATCACCCGAATAATTGGTCCAACTTTTTTCAAATTGGTTCAGTTTGGACATGATTGTACGGTTAGCAGATGCTTTCGCATCAAATTGTATCTTGTACTTTTTGTTTTTCTTGATGTACATCGGCATCTGAGTCAGTTGAACCGAGTAGTTTTCAGTACCCGATGCATCAATGGTAACTTCTGCTGCTTTCCCTTTCTGCTCATCCGTTACAACTTTGACACTGCCAGCTCCATCAGCATTTGTAATGAATTTCCACTGAAGAGGCACTCCATTGTCTGCAGACCCTTCCGAAAAACGATCATTGTAGATTTGATTGCCATCGGCTTGTGGTTCCCGCTGTTGCGCAGGCTCGATGGGATTTGTTGTTACATCAGGCCATGTGTCTAGATTTTTGTAAGAATATACACGCACAAAATCAACATTCATCTTTTCGGAAGTGAAGTTGCTTTCAGGTGAGCCCGGCCAGTCTCCTCCAACCGCCAGATTCAGAATCAGATAGAATGGACGATCAAATGGTGCAGGGAACGTATAATACTCGGGTTGGCCCGCGGCCTTCGTTTGCCAGTTGGTCACTTCATGATGCAGTTTACCGTCTACATAGAAACGAATCATACCCGGCAACCATTCCACCTGGAAATCATGATAATCGTCAGCAAACGTTTCTCCCTCCGGAAGAGTAAGGCTTCCCTGATCATGTCCATGGGAACCATCAGGCTTCACACTATCATAATGCAATGTGCTATATACCTTGTCATTGCTCTCATTGCCACCAATGAGCTCCATAATATCGATCTCTCCAGATGCCGGCCATCCTCCATAATGCGCTTCATCGGTTGGCATCATCCAGATAGCAGGCCACATGCCCTTTTCAATAGGAAGCTTCGCACGTACAACGACTTTACCGTAAGTCCAGTCACCTTTTCCCATGGAGATCAGTTTGCCTGAGCTGTAATCTTTACCGTTTTTCTCTCCTTTTTTCGCTTCAATCTGCAGTACACTTCGATTCTGATCTTTCGTAATCCGAGTGTTGTCCGGGCTGTAATATTGCAACTCATTATTATAAACCAGACCCGTATCCTGCACGGTCCATTTGGAAGCATCAATTGCAGGCCCATTGAACTCATCATTCCAGACCAGTTCCCATTGATCATGCGGAATCGTTGTAGCAGGAACCGGTTTTTCACCCGCAGGATTGCTTGGTGTCGATGGGTTCGATGGTGTCTGCCCGTCTGGAGAAGATGGTGTGGGTGTGCTTGTCACATTTGTTGAACCATCAGGCTGTGACGATGCAGGTTGCTGAACTTCCCCTGTCATGGATGTACGCAGACCTTGTTTTGCTTTCTCTCCATTAATAACAACATCATTCGCATCAACACTTAATTGTTGGATCGTACCTTTGCTATCCACTCGGGTCTGGTTCGCACCTGCGAGAATATTCATGGTATCAATCAGACTATTGGAGGAGATCTCCAGAATGGATTTCTGCTTTACATGCATCTCCTGAATGTTACTTTCTTCTGTGATGGCAACTCTGACGGGTTCCCCACGTTTGTCAACGACTACTCGATTCAGCTTGGAGTTGCTAATGTTGATGGAATGGCTTCCTCCGCCTTTAATGATGACACTTCCTGTAACAGTTACGCCCTGAAGAACAACAGTCCCCTCGCCAATGCCTTCTGCCAGCAGCAGATTTCCGTTGATAACGGTATTTTTCAGCGTGACATCTGTCGAGTTAACAATGAAGTTGCCATCCACCCGGGACTCGTATACACCAGGAGCGTTTTTCACATCTGCAATCATCGCTGACAGTAACTCTGCCGTCTCTGCTCGTGTAATCGGGGCTTTGGGATTTAATTTACCTTGGAAGCCTTTGATGATGTTCTCGTTCACTAGATAGGTAAGCGCTTTCTTAGAATAACTGGAAATATCATCAGCATCCTGAAAGTTCAATGGTTCACTATCTTCGTTCGCAGTCGTAGAAAGTTGAAAAGCTCGATCCACCATAACCGCTGCATCTTGCCGGCTAATCGGTTGTTTCGGTGACAGATGTTCACGGTCTGTGCCTTCAATAATGCCCGAACCATGGGCCCGAACCATCACATCCTGGTACCAATCGTCTGAAGACAGATCAGCAAAAGAAGCCGTTTCCGTATTACCGGTGAAACCAAACGCCCGATCCAGAATCATAACGAATTCAGCTCGGCTAATGACCTGATTGGGCTTAAATGTGCCGTCCGTATAACCTTTCAATAGATTCAAGTCCTGCATATGTGTAACTGCGGATTGTGACCAATGCCCGGTAAGGTCATTATAGGGAAAAGAGGAGTGCAGGCTTTTCGCCTGCACATTTCCTACCTCCGCTTGACCCTGTACACTTTCTGCTCCAGCAGTTGCTGGATAAACGAGAGAAGCCATTAAACTCCATGCCACCATACATGCCAGTCCTTTTCTCATCCTTCTTCCTCCCTCAGCTCAGTTATCCTTGCATTGCATAGCCTATTCCTTGACTGCTCCAATAACGATCCCCTTAACGAAGAAACGTTGTAAAAAAGGGTATACCATCAGGATCGGAAGCGCGCCGATAAAGATCTGTGCTGCGCGTACGGTTCGCTGCGAGATATTCTCCAACATGGAAGGATCGACGTTGATTTTGCTGAGATCTTGCTGAACGATAATGGTCTGTAACAGAGAAGCAAGTGGATAATTTTTAATATCAGACATATAGATCATGCCGTCGAACCAGGAGTTCCACTGATACACCATCGTAAATAAGGACAAGGTTGCGATCGCTGGAAGCGACAGTGGTACGTAGACCAGAATCAACGTTTTGATATGACCTGCTCCATCCAAATAGGCGGCTTCTTCAAGCTCTTTGGGCAGACCACGGAAGAAGTTCATCATGAGAATAACGTTCCACACGGACAGTGCTCCAGGCAGAATAAGTGCCCAGATAGTATTCATCAAGCCTAGCTTCTGGATCAGAATGTAACTTGGAATCAAACCGCCACTGAACAATATGGTGAAAACAAAGAACCATGTATACAACGAACGACCTTTAAAACTGATATCTTCTTTCGATAACGGAAATGCGGTTATGAGCATGATGACCATACCAATGATCGTTGCAATTACAGTCCGTTTAAGTGATACGATCAAGGAGTTGATGAAGTTTGAATTCCCGAATGTTTTCACATATGCGTCCGTTGTGAACCCGATAGGCCAGAAGGTAACCAGGTTTGATGATGCTGGCGCCATACTGCTGAATGAAACAGCCAATATATGAATAATTGGTAAAATGCAGAGTATCGATAATATCCCAAGAAAAGTATAGTTAGCGATGCTGAATATGCGGTATCCTTTTGTTTTATAATACAAGCCCTTTTCTCCTCTCTAGAAAACTCGATAATTGGCCAGTTTGTAAGCCATTCTGTACGATATAACAATCAAAATGGTAGCTACCACTGATTTGAATAACCCCACTGCTGTGGCGAAGCTCATCTTCCCGTTCAGAATCCCGAGTCGATATACAAAGGTGTCAATGATGTCGCCTTTGTCATACACAAGTGGATTGTACAAGTTGAATACCTGATCAAAACCGGCGTTCAGGATATTGCCGATAGAGAGTGTCATCAGTACGATTGTAATCGGCATTAATGCCGGAATCGTAATGTGCAGCGTCTGTTTAAACCGGTTGGCCCCATCCACCTCGGCAGCCTCGTAAAGTGCAGGATTAATTCCTGAGAGAGAAGCCAGAAATACGATCGTACCAAAACCAAATTCTTTCCACACATCACTGAGGATCAGCGTTATTCGGAACCATGTACCGTCTCCCAGGAAGAAGATCGGTTCTCCTCCAAAGGCTACGACAAGCTGGTTGACCATGCCGCCCTGAGGAGACAGGATATCGAGCAGAATCCCCCCGAGAATAACCCATGATAGGAAATGCGGTAAATACACAAGCGTTTGACTCACTCTCTTGAATGCCGTCAAGCGCACTTCATTGAGCAAAATGGCAAACAGGAATGGAGCGAACAGACCTGCGATGATTTTGAAAAATGCAATGACCAGCGTATTCCAGATCACCTGACCTACGTCCGGATATAAAAATAAATATCGAAAATTATCCCAACCAACCCATTTGGATTCAGAAAATCCCAAGTATGGCTTAAAATCCTGAAAAGCAATTACAATGCCGCCCATCGGTATGTACTGAAACACCAGTGCCAGCAATACGGCTGGAACGAGCATCATATGCAAGGTCCAGTTCCGTTGCATATTCCAGCGCTGTTTAACCCTGGTGGAGCGCCGTTTATGCGGCGTTTCTAACGTATGTTCCTTCACTCCTGCATCCCCCATGTTCTAAATTTTGTATTTTACAAGTCATCGTGAACTTGTATATTAAAATTATAGCAATGGAAATTTGTGATCTATATCCTAATATTGCAACAACGATATCAATATTTTAATAAGATTAAGGAGGTTGGACTTTGTTCACACGCTTGAATGTCTTTACCAAAATTACTCTGTTGTTTGTGATGCTGCTTATTCTGGTGCTGTTTCTCTATACATACTCGAACCGGGAAAGCGTGCGTGTTATCGAACACGAGATTCAGAACAATACGATGAATCACCTCTCAACATTTGCTGATTCAGTAGAATCCAACATTTACCAATTGTCGTTGTATGGGATGTCTATTGGGCAAGATTCGAGTATTCAGGAGTATCAACGCCCCGACTACAAGGACATTCCCTATGAACGTGTGAAAGTTGGAAGTGCTATTCTGGAAAAGATGAATCTGTACAACGCAGCAAGCAAATGGCATTCGACCATCACACTATACTTCCCAAGGATGCAAAAAGTGATATCAACGGATTATTATGCTTACATTCCGTACAGGGATGATGAGTTTAAGGAGCCTCTCTCCCAATCCTGGACCTATGCCGACAATCAATTTATCTGGTACACTACCGATCCAACGACAGCGATGGCGAGACCTGGAAAAGCCAGATTGATTACCAAAATCAGTTTTCCAGTTCATCACTTAACTGCACTTCTTAATCAAAACAAATTAAATAATAAAGGTGACCCGTTCATGTTCCATCCCGATTATGGATTAATCAGCAATAGTTCTGGAAAGGAAACCTTGAACGCGATCCTGCCTTCCCTGAAAGAAGCAAAACTGCAGGCCAGCGGTGGATTCAGTACAACGTTGAACAAAACGGAATATTATGTCTCCTATATTCAATCCAAGAGCCTCGGCTGGTATTATGTTGACTATGTGCCTATGCAGCAAATTTTGAAACCGATTACGAGCAGCCGGAATCTCTTTTACGCTTCAATTGCCGTTCTGATCGTGATGAGCGTTGTTGTATTATATACACTCTACCGAAGTGTGCAGCTTCCACTCTTACAGTTAGTGAAAGGGACGAATCGCTTGTCCACCGGGGACTTTTCCGTTCGGCTTCATCATTCTGCACGCAATGAGTTCAGCCTGTTATTTGCACGTTTCAACATCATGGCTCAACGAATTCAAGAACTAATTGAGAATGTATATGAGGAGAAATTACGAAGTCGGGAAGCCACACTCAAACAGTTACAATCGCAGATTAATCCGCATTTTCTATATAACTGTCTGTTCTATATCAAGAACATGGCCCGAATGAAAAATGAAAAGGCCGTGGTAGCCATGGCACTGAATCTGGGAGAGTATTACCGATACATAACCAGGTCCGAAAAGGATCAAGCCACGCTTCGTGAAGAACTGACGATGGTCAAAAATTATTTGGAAATCCAGTCACTTCGTCTGGAACGAATGCATTTTACAATCGACGTGCCCCATGATATTTTAGATAAAACAGTTCCCAGACTAACCCTTCAGCCTATTATTGAGAACGCTATTATTCATGGTCTGGAGCCCAAATCGGTGGATGGTGAGATTAAAATCTATGCGGACTGCGAGGATGATGTGTACACGATTATCGTGGAGGACAGCGGGCTTGGCATGTCTGAGAAACAGCTTGATCATCTGAGGGATAATCTTCTTAAACCGCTGGATGAGAATATGGGATGTGGTACATGGAATGTCCATCAGCGTTTGTCTTTTCTGTACGGTGAAGGATCTGGACTATCCTATGAACAGTCTTCAATGGGTGGAATTAAAGTTAACATCACATGGCACGACAATACAGACAAGTAGGTGAACGACCCATGCTGCAAATATTACTAGTTGACGATGAACGTTCCGTCGTGGAAACGCTGGCAGAGACCATTCCGTGGGAAAGCTGCGGGATCGGTACAGTTCATGAAGCCTTATCCGGTGCAGTAGCGCTGGAAATTATGGACAACCACGATATTGACATTGTAATTACGGATATACGTATGCCCGAAATGTCAGGCATTGCACTAATTACAGCGATTCATGAAAAGTGGCCGCATGTGCAGACAATTCTTTTATCAGGTCATGCCGACTTTGAATATGCGAAACAGGCCATTGCACAGGAAAGCTTTGATTACTTGCTGAAACCTGTTAGTGATGAAGATCTCATCGAATCCGTGCAACGTCTTGTTCATCGAATTAAAGAAAAGTGGGAAACAGCAGCATCTCATCAAAGAGCCTTACACGCCTTTCAGGATCATCTGCCATTGCTTCAATCCACGATGCTGCATGAGTTGCTGACTGGAAAAGTCTATGATCAGAAGACGCTGGCAGACAAGCTTGATCTGCTGGAGCTTCCCTACTCCGTAGGAGAAGATCTCGGCATGCTGATTATTCGTATGGAGAAACATCTATCCGATATGGCACACGGCGACCTTGCTTTAATGGAATATGCGATATGTAATATCATAAGTGAAGTGATGCATAATCATTTTCATATCTGGCACACACGAGACGTGCATGATTACATTGTTGTTCTGGTAAGCATGAAACATTCCACAACGATGAGTTACAGCAGGAGTGAGACGCCTCAGACATTGCTTGAGCAGTATGCTGCCCAGATTCAAACCAATGTTCAGTTATACCTGAAAGGTGCAATCTCCATTTCCGTCTCCAGTTGGGGCAAGTTCCCCCACGAAATTGGAGAACTCTATGAGCGAACGGTCATGTCCATGCGTAAACGGATGGGTCAGGTGCAAGGTTTGTTTGTCACCGCTTCCGATGAAACAGATGCCAATCCTCTACATACGATCAGGTCGCTGTATCAGCCACCAACGTTGATTAGCCTGCTCGAAGCTGGTCGCTTTGAGGATGTCGAACAGAAAATCAAGCACATTTTTGAGGAACTGCTGCATTCCAATGAACATCATGATATTGCGGAGTCAACCTTCGAGGTGTATTTTGCTATTGCGGGTGCGTTTGCGTACATCATTCATAAAAATGGCAAACAAATCTCTTCTTTGATTCCAGCAGAGTCTTATCGTTACTTTCAAGCTCCCAGCTATTCCACTGCTCAGCAGCTACAGGACTGGTCCATGCGTACACTTCATTACATACGAGATGATGCTGAACAAGAGCTTAGAGACAATCACAGCACCATTGTGCGCAGCGTCAAAAGTTTCGTCGACCTTCATCTGGCTGGTGATGTATCACTGCCTGCAATTGCTGACCATGTGCATCTGCATCCAGTGTATTTGTCCAAGGTATACAAGGCGGAGACGGGTGAAGCACTTACTGCCTATGTGTACCGATTAAGAATGGAGAAAGCAGCCTATCATTTGCGAACATCAACCGCCAAAGTGTTTGAGATTGCAGAACTTGTCGGTTACAACAATACCGCATATTTCATTCGAGTCTTCAAGAAATTTTATGATCTTACTCCGCAAGAATATCGGGAAAATCTGCCGGTTTAAGAGAGTACTCAGGCCAGTCTTGACGTTCTGGTAATCTTCTCCGGTTTCCTCTTCTCCATATCAAATACAAAAAGGCATTGCCGGAGATCTTCTCCTGCAATGCCTTTTTGGTGCTTATGTGGCCGCGATGAATCAATTCAGCCAGCCCTGCGTCATCCTATTTTCCGATTTTCACGGAATCATACCACTCGTTAACTTCTTTTGTAATCTGATCTCCACCTGAAGACTTCCACTTTTCAACAAATGAGTCGAATGCATCAACAGAGGTTTTGCCATATACAATTTGAGAGAAGGTATCCTTCTCCATCTTTGTTAAAATGTCATTGTTCATCTGCATCGTCATTGAAGGTGCACCAGTAAACATTTGATTGAACACGATATCCTTTTGATCCAATACAATCTTGGCTGCATCAAGCATAGGTGTCGGTACACCTGATTTGATTTTTTTCTCAAATGGCGTTGTTGGTTCTTCACCACTTGCCAGCTTCGCGAGTGTTGTCATACTCAGATTCGGAATTCGCGCTCCATCAAAAGTCAAAGTGTACTTCTCGGGAGCATAACCGCCCGTAAGACTTGCATCGGTTGATGGTTTCCCATCTACCATAACCCAATCGTATCCTTCCGCAAATCCATGCTCAAACTCATCGCCCTCTTTAGGATTCGCATAGTGATCAAAGAGATAGTTCTGATAGGTGAAAAAGGCTTCCGGATTTTTCATGTCTTTGTTAATCAGAACTACGCCGTTTCCGTTCGACGTACCATGTCTTCCTGCTTGACCGTTTGGACCGGAAGGAATGGGATACGCCTTGTATTCAGCCTCAGGATTGTTTTTCTTCACATCCTCCAGCGGCCAGGATGGCATCCAGTGAGGACCTACCACAATACCTGCTTTTCCGGCAGTAAATTCTTCAGCTGCTTTTGTCTCGTCATACACACCAGCTTCTTCCGGGATATAACCTTTGCTCATCCAGCTCTGTAATTTGGCCAAAGCCTGTTTTGCACCAGGTGTAACGGAACCGTATTCAAGTTTTCCGTCTGCCGTCAGATTCCATTGGTTTGGCATTGTACCATAAGCGCCAAATACCCATCCAGCTTCCGACATCCATGTGTTCAGCCAGTTCTTAAAGCCAATGGTGAGTCCGTAGGTATCTTGTTTCCCATTGCCATCCGGATCTTGATTCGTAAACGTTTCCATAATGACTTCAAGATCATCTATAGTTTTAGGTGCTTCCAGATTGAATTTCTTCATCCAGTCTTCACGGATCCACATGACAGGATCACCATTATAGGAATAGTCCAGAATCGGAATACCGATCTTTTTGCCATCTTGCATGTATGGATACCATACGGAAGGATCTTCGTTTACGGCTGCTTTCCATGTGTCGCTGGCATATTTGTCAAACAACTCACCCGCATCGACAAATTTTCCAGACTCAATCAATTCACGCACCAGATTGAATTCGCCGCGATACGAAATAATGTCCGGCATGTCCGCATTGGAAGCAAGTGACAGGCGCAGTTTCGTCTCAAACGCATTATTGGTAGAAGGAGATATCCACTGGTTTTTCAACTCAATCCCGAGTTTCTCCTTGGCCCATTTTGTATGGACGTTGTTATCCTGATCCTCGCCTGGCTTAAATTTCACGTCTGGACCCCATGGTCGTAAATACGTAATGGATACTGGTGGATCATACTTTCCATCTTTGAGCTCCAACGTTGTCGCTGGTGTACTCGATTCTGTTTTCTTGTCGCTCCCGTTACTACACCCACTCAAGGCTGCAGATAGGGCCAATACACCGATCATGACCAAACTGCCTACTCGTCTCTTTTTACTTGTGTCCAACTTCGTTCCCCCAGTCTATGTAATGTTGCTTACAGGTTAATCATAATGAATGTTTGATATTTATGCCCATACTAATATTGCAACATTTATTGCATTAATTTAGGATATTGGATATTGAATACATATATTGAATAAATACAATACCAGAATATAGAAAAAAGCAGCCGCTAACGGCTGCTTCAGTCTGCTTAATTACTCGTATATTTGACCCAATCGTACTCTGCATAGAGCGGATTGGCCCCGTTATAAGGACCGAGCCAGCTATCTACTCCTGTTCCATTCCAGAGGTTCATCATGATTTTTCCGGGTGTTTTAGGAATATTGCTGGTTGCCGTGTGTTTCAGTACACCATCAACATACCATTTGATATGTCCGGGCTGCCAATCAAATGCATACGTATGGAAACCTTGGGATGCATCAAAACCTAGATTGATAATCTTCTCATGATTACCAACTCCATTGGTGTAATAATTAAACTGCACTTTGGTTGTGTCTTTTCCTAAAAATTCGATATCAATCTCATCCCATTGGGTGCCATGTGCAGGGCCTGTGTATGTGAAAAATGAGGAAACTACACCTGTGTTCTTGGCAGGTTTCATACTGACTTCATACAAGCCGTACCCATACGTATTTGTGGTACGATACTCTCCGCAATCAAACTTGTTCTGTGCAGAGCTGGTCAAACCAAGCTTAAGCTTACCGTCACTTGTGAAATTAACATTGTTAGCCCTCCACGTACAGTTAAACATGCTCCCATTGGAATAACCATCCGCTTTTTGCCACGTACTTGCGTTAAAATAGGTTAGAGGTTCCCAGAACACATAACCCGCGAAAGCGCTTACTGAAAAAAACAAAGAGACGACACCAGTCACCACCAACGTATACCAAGACTTTCTCTTCATCATACACCTCCATGAATAATTCCAACATGTACAAGCAGTATAATAATAGATAGCGCTTACATGGTTGGTATTTCCATTTTATCTGGAAGCAGAGTGGTACACTATAGCAAACTTTAAAGCAGAGATATTCATTTTTTAAGATTCTCGTTTCCGTATCTCATTATGACACGTAAAAACTATGCTACTTTCATACAGGTAAGATTGATTGAATGAAGCGCCTGCCCTTCAGCATAGAAGGAATCAGGCGCTCCATGAAAACCATTTTTACATCTATCTCAACATGTTGTTAATTTATTCACCCTAAAAGTGTTTTATTTCGCACCAGCTCGTACCAGAATTTCTTCAATTTCTTCAAAGCCTTTATTCTTCGCATGACTGAGCGGTGATACGCCATCACGATCCGGTATGTTCACGTCTGCTCCGTGATCAATGAGTAATTGTATCGTCTCCTGCTGCTTAGTATTGCCATCGTTAAGAATGATGGCTTCGAGTAGTGCTGTCCATCCCAATTGATTCACATGGTCCACATCCACCGAAGTTTGAGTCAGTAATTCTTGCACTACATCCACATATCCATGCTCCGAAGCTGGAATAAGTGCCGTCCCTCCATATCGATTCGTTATCGCTGGGTCCGCTCCCGCCTCAATTGTCAGCTTCAAAATATCCAAGTATCCTTCAGCGCCAGCATACAGAAACGGGGTATTTTGCATATCGTCCTGTATATTCACATCTGCCCCCGCTTCAATTAACACTTTAGCCGATGTTAGATCATTATTGTAAGTTGCAATCATTGTAGCGGTTCGTCCACTCTGATCTTGAGCATTGATATTGGCACCTGCTTGAATCATTTGTTCGATGCGTTCAGTATCGCTGTCCTCTACTGCCTTGAACAGCTGTTCATCTGCTGAAGTCATGGCCATTTCCTCCACGTTAGAGTCATTTCTCATTTCAGGCACGCAGCCTTGGACGATCAACATACTGCTTATCAGGACAACGATGATCAGCGATTTACTCATACTGCCTCCCTTACTCCAGTGTCACGGTGACCGAAGAAGCGACACTCCAATCGCCAACTGGGTTTATTGTATACGTAGTACCCGGAGTTAACTTCCCATCATTTGTTAGGTCGAATACACCCGTCGCACCTTTTCGACTTGAATATTTATAAGTGGCCGTCAGAACATCCCCGCTAGGTGAAGTTAACGTTACACTTCGACCAGAGAACAGTTCATCCCCAGGGTCCTGGTCAAGCGTAACTTCAATGGAGGTTTCGCTCACTGCTTGAGCACTTGCAACCACCAACGAATCAAACGATTTCGCTGTAAATGAAGCATTTTCTAGGTTCGCCCAATCCGAAGTAACCGTATATGTGACACCTGATTTCAACGTTTGACCCTCAGGCAAACGGAACTTCGGTTCTTGTTTACCATCTGTGGATTGTGTGAACGGAACATATCTGGCAACGATAGGCTCGCCACCTTCTGGCGTAATTACAACTTGTCTTGCTTGCATGGAAGAGATGATTTGATACGTTTTGCCTCCTGCTTGCTCTTGATCATTCAGCACAAATGCATTAGCTCCTCGACCTCCGCTGTAAGCCGAAATGATATAACCATAATCCACTACACCGTTCACTTGCAGTGCTTCAATCTCGAATGTATCATTCGTTACTTGACTAGCCGTTGTCATGTTTATTTTCGTGCCACTGCCTTCAAAGGAATCAGCGTCTTGCCCTTTGTAAGTCAGGTTGTACACTTCACCAGCATCTTGTACGGACGTTGGAACGATGTAAGTCGCAATCGACCCTGTTTTCAAACGGGGCATATTGGTTAACGTCAATCCGCCACTAAACGCAAAGTCCGTTTGTGCCTTGGCAAAAGCTTCATTCGCTGCTGTCAGCGGTTTGTCAAAAGTTACAATTAACGTAATGGCATTCAGTGATCTAACGCTCTTGATTTGAGCTTGCTCCGAAGGAATAGCTTGGTGTGCGGTTTGTAACAACACTGCTGTTTCGCCACGCGTTGCTGAACCGTTCTCGGAGTAGAACACGCTCATCCAATGGTGAACGGACTTTACATCACGTTGCATTGCTTTAGATACGACTTGTTCGAGTTCAGCATCCGACACTTGAGTCTGCGGATTGAATTGTCCATCGTTAGCTTGCATGATGCCGAGTTCAACAAGCTTTGACGCATATGGCGCATACCATGCATTGGGATTTACATCCGTTAATTCTACGGTTTCTCCCGTCTTGCTCTCCAAATTAAATGTTTTGAAAACCAATGAAGCTAACTCCGCACGGGTAATTGCTCGATGTTCACCCATAGATTGATCTGCATATCCGTTCATGATCCCCAAGCTATTCAGATCCTTGATAGCAGCTTCAATCTGTTGTTGGGTAAGCTGTGTGGTTGTTGCCGCAATGTTAGTAACGTATGTAGCTGCATGTACTTGATTCGCAGTTAGCGGGAACACTGCTGTACCTAATGCAGTTATGGTTAAAAAAGTAGCGATTTTGCGGGTTGTAGAATTCATAGTTGAATTCCTCCTCTATAGGTTGTAGTTGCCTGTATCTATAGAATAGAGGACAAAAAGAAACTCCCAAGGACAAAGTTATTAACAAAATATAAACTGGCTCTAAATTTTCACGAAACTTATGCAGTAAACCGGTAGCCTGCGCCCCAGACGGTCTCAATATACTCCGGATTTTTGGGGTCTGTCTCCAGCTTCCCACGCAGTTTGCGAATATGGACGGTTACCGTTGCAATGTCTCCGGTGGAATCCATGCCCCAGATCCGCTCGAACAGATCAGATTTGCTGAATACACGATTGGGATGACTCGCAAGAAATACAAGTAACTCGAATTCCTTGGTTGTAATCGCCACCTCTTCTCCATTAACAAAAACGCGGCGTGATCCTTTATCAATGTGAAGCCCGCGAATGTGGATTTCATCCTGCTCAGCTGGTTTGTTTTTGCCAAGTAGTCTCTCGTATCGGGTCAAATGAGCCTTTGCTCGTGCAACTAATTCACTTGGGCTGAACGGTTTTGTAATAAAGTCATCAACTCCCAGATTAAATGTCCTGATCTTATCGATTTCTTCCTTTTTCGCGGAAACGACAAGGATGGGCACCTCCTTCACCTCGCGAATGCGCCTGCAACATTCGAAGCCGTCGAGTCCCGGTAGCATCAGATCAACAATGATCAGATTATAGTCCCCCTCCAGTGCCTGTTTCAGGCCTTCATCTCCAGTATGGCAGAGATCCACAGAAAATCCGTTGAGCTCAAAATAATCCCGTTCCAGTTCCGCGATCGTTGTTTCATCTTCAATGATCAAAATGTTTGCCATTACTCATTAGTCCCTCTCTTCATTCAGCCGTTTCAGCTTGATATATATGCTCGTGCCATCATTGGGCTGGCTTTCTGCCCAGATGAAGCCCTCATGTCCATCAATGATTTGGCGGGCTATTGCCAGTCCAAGTCCACTTCCGCCCGTTGAGGAATTGCGGGATTGTTCTGCACGATAAAAGCGTTCAAATATATAAGGCAGTGCCTCTTCGGGTATTCCCCTGCCATTATCTTTAAAGCCCATTGTAATCCATTTCTCATCAGCTTGAAGTGTAATCTCGAACCGTTTGTGTTCATTCTCCATGTATTTGAGTGCATTATCCACCACATTAACAACGGTACGTTTTAACTTCTCCGGATCCACAGCAGCCATGGCGGGACCAGATACCTGGTTAATCCAATCCAGGGCAACACCTTTATCCTCCAGATCATATCTCAGCTCTTCGATGCTATCTTCAAGGAAATCGGCGAGATCAACTGTCTTGAACAGGAAAGGTTCTTGGTTCAAGTCGAGCTTGGAATACAAAAACAGTTCATCCACCAGCTTATCCATGCTAACTGCTTTGGAGTGAATGATATTAACGTAACTCTCCATTTTCTCCGGAGTATTAGCCACTCCGTCACGAATACCCTCAATATACCCTTTGATATTGGTAATCGGCGTACGGAGATCATGCGAAATGTTGGAGATGAGCTCTTTGCGATTCACTTCGTCCTGCTCTCGTAATGCATAGGAGAGCTGTAATTGATTCCGCATGCTCTCAAACGCTTCGCTGAGTTGACCAACCTCGTCATTGGAGTTTAGCTGAAGCTTAAAGGATAGATTGCCATCTTTAATATGTTCGGCTGAACTTCGTAGTTGATTCAATGGCTTAATGAAGCTGCGCGTGATCCAGCGGAACAAGAGTAGATTTGCAATGATGAGGACGCCAATAAGCAGGAATGACATCACAGGTAGCAGTTTGCGAGTAAGCTCCGCAAAGGGGCTTCTCTCGCGAATGACAAAGATACTCCCTCGTTCCCCGTCTGAATACTGAAAATCAAATTTTGCATACGCGTAAAATCGCTCACCAATATTGAAGGTGCTCCGAATCTGGTAATTGTTAAGATCATAGGCAGGAAGTGCTTGCTTCAGCTCTGGCTGGTTGAAGGTCAGCGATTCGAAGATCTGGCTATTCTCCCGTCTGACGTAGAGCCCTGACTTCTCAGCTCGAAGCTTCATATCATATTCACGCAGCAAAACCTTGTTCTGCAGGTCGTCCGGGTCATTTTTGGCCAGGAACTTCATCTCTTGAAAGATCGATTCTCCCTGTTCAGTCAGGGGGTTGATCTGATAATGTACCTTGTATATATCACGGAAACTCTGTAGATCCCCTGTGGCCGCAATCGTATACAGACTTGCCGTAAGCAGGATGAACAGTAGACTTATAACGAGCATGCCCGTGAAAGACAGCAGCATTTTTATTCGAATTGACATGGGTTCCCCTTCTCAAGCAAGCAATTGGATTAGTTAGTGCACATGTTAACACAAGATGGATTCTATTGCCCATATGTAAAAAAGAGCTTTCTTTATCATTATATATGTTGACAGTGATAATCGTTATCAATAATGTTGGAGTAAGGTGCACAACGATTTATCTTAGAATGACCGGCAAACACTTTTGAAATGAGGTACGTAATGTGAAAGTAGACGTTAATCAGTTAGCAGCGCATTTTGCACACATTCCTTTTCAAGTAGAAGGCGTATATCGATATGCTAGAAATCCAGGGGTTCCCCCGGCTGACTATACCGATTCTTTTCCTGGATTTGTATTTCCTCTTACAGGAAAAATACAATTTCAATTTGATGGTACGCCCTATATCTTTTCACCAGGAAAAGTTGTACATGGGGGCGCGAAAATGAAACTGGATCAAACCGTGTTTCATAGAACGGACTGGGAATACATCCTCGTTTTATACCGGATATGTAGTTCGGACCTCGAAGAGACAAGCTTTTCCCATCAGCATTTTGAATTATCAACGGGTCAGTCCCCACGTCTGATCGAATTAATCACGCGTCTTTGGCATGTGTATAATCAGCGTGGAGGTATTTCAAAGTTTCAGACCGAGATGCTGTTTCGCGATGTACTGAATGAGACTTTAATATGTGTTGATCATAGGCAAAATAGTGGTGAATCAGATGTTTTATTCGAACGGGTCTCTACCTATATCCAAGAATACTATGATCAAAGTCTGACTGTCGCATCGCTTGCAGAACAAAATAACGTTAATCGAAATCGACTTTCCTACGTGTTTAGAAGACATGCGGGTATGGGTCCGGCAGAATATGTATTGAAATATCGTATAAACATGGCACAGCAAATGTTATTGGCAAGTGATGCGTCTGTACAACAGATTGCTGAGACCGTTGGCATTACTGACCCCTTTTATTTTAGCAGAGTGTTTAAGAAACAATGTGGTATTTCTCCTACGGAGTATCGTCTGAAGTTCATCAATAATCCATCCTGATTTCAATAGGCATCCATGTTATACAAAATCTTAGATCAGTATACTGAACATATAGGATTAATACACAGGAGGAATGACGATGCACTATCAAGCTATTCAATTGAATGAGGAATTTGCGAAATTAAACGATCTTTGGTCTCCCAAACTTAAAATGAATGACTATCATTTTAAGATCGTTAAGATTGCTGGAGATTTTGAGTGGCATGTTCATGAGGAGACCGATAAGTTATTTTTTGTGCTCGAAGGGGAAATGATAATTGATTTTCGTGATGGGCAAGTGAAGATTTCCAAGGGTGAGATGTATATTGTCCCTAAAGGAGTCGAGATCAAGCCTTCCGCCGAAAAGGAATGTCATATCATGTTGATGGAACCTGGAAGCGAAGTAAACCCTGACGGGACTAAGGCCGAATAAGCGTCAGTTATTGGAACCAGGATGTCAATTTGCAATATCAGAGTCAGAGAGCCGATAACCGCGTAATAGGGTTATCGGCTCTGCGTCTGTACGGCTAGTTCTTTGACATGCATTAATTTACATATATTAATCAGTAGTCTCTCGGTTATGTCACTTGTTGCTGGTCTTCCTGATCAATTCCACACCATCGTATGCCAGGCTTTCCACACTTGCTGCCTTCTGCAGTATGTAATGATCAAAAAAGTTCTTCGCATAGTCTGTAACAATATTTCGCATCTCCATAGCATCCCGTTCACCTCTGAGTTCCTCATTAACACTTGTAAACACGATGTCACAGTAATCCAAATGTGCAACACGATCAACTGAGAAATAACAGGTCTCCATGCTATTGTTAGCGCCAATAATCGCATTCATATTATAGTTAGGTTCACAAAACAGTAGCAAGAAGGGTTTCTTAAGATCGCTGTCAAGAAGTCCAAACGCACCGCTATCCAAGCCAATCCCGCAGGCGAACCGGTCGTCATCCCGGCAAACCATCGCCGTCGTAGGCCCTCCATAAGAATGTCCGACTATACCCATGCCGATGTCAAGCAGCAATCTGCCCTTAAAGATGGAATTCAGCTCTCCAGAGTCCAGTTTGTAAAGATAATCGGCTACATACCTTACATCTTCTGCCTGTGATTCACTATACTCTGTTATCTTGGAAAGTATCGGTAGTGCAAGCACGTTACGGCACATCTCAATGGCAGTTTCATCGTCAGGCCGCATCTCCATCTTACCAGCCAACGCCAGCATCTCCGGATCTTCACCAAACGCTGTAATGACATCCGAAAAATCCTTGGATACATTAAACAGGCGCCCATCTTTACGTTTATACATCGTGCTATTCTGATGGCCGATGCTTACCACAACATACCCCATGCTTGCCAAGTCTGTACAGAGCACTGTACCCCATTCTGGAGAACCGCCTCCACCGCAAACATAGAATAACACTGGATAGCGCTTTTCCTTCCCGGAGAGAGCAAGGTCGTCGTAACACTGGGTCTTGATATCTATAGAGAAAACATCCTTCAACGCAGTGACAAGTGGCTGCTCATTAAACATCTCGTAGACTTCAGGAAACATGTACGTTGATGTAGTTTTACCTTCGCTACTGTCAGACGGATAATACACAAAAGCGGTCAGTTCTCTTTTGGAGTAATCTGATGCCGTGTACTCAAAATCCATCTGGGTTCGACCGACAGTATAGCCGCCAATTGGTTCTGGAAATACGTCATAGGTTTTCATTTTCTTTCCCCCTTGAGATCGTTAACCATTTCAGAATATTTATGATCTTCAAGCAGTCCATGGCCCATAAATTCAGCAAAGTATTTGCTGATCTTATGTTGCAGCTTAGAGTCCTTAATATCGAATTCTCTAAAAAACAAGATTAAATTAAGCTGCATTGACTCAAACATAAAAGAAATCAGGTCGTCGTCAACATCCGGTCGGAGATATCCATCAACCCTCATTCGGCGTAAAATGTCCTTGATCATGGGGAATGACTCGCCCTTTAACACATTCACATATACTTTAAGCAAAATGTCCTCAGGAATATATGAAAATGTTTTAGTCAATTTGATTTCCAACTCATTCAGCGGCTCGGTCACCATGCCATTAACGTTACCAAATAAGCCAGTGAGGAAATAGCTGTAAAGGGAATCTTCATTACTGTTACTAAAATATGCAGCTCTTTTCTGGGTCACATTACGTATTAATTGACAATAAAGGTCATCTTTGTCTTCAAAATATCGATAAAATGTTCCGGGGTGCATGGACAAACTATCCAAAACCATCTTCATAGTTATATCCTCGTAAAGGTTATTAACAAAAAGATGCATAGCGCTATTCGATATTTCCTCGCGCCTTGCTTCATCTAAACGAAAGAAAGAATTTTTTGGCATAGATTACTCCTTAATGTGAAGTGTGAAGTGTGAACTGATTCACACTATACTGATAATAAATTCACAAGTCAAGTCGTATTAATATAGAGTGTTCAGAAACTCATAAAATGATTTATGTGAAATACCCGCCGTTATATTAAGTGTTGCATGTATTCATAGACTCCATTTTCACTATCATTCAGCGGACTGACCGGGAACAGCTTGGAACAAGAAGTGGGTCCCTGATAACAAAAAAAGCCGCTAAAATAGCGACTTTTAATGGTACTCATTTATAACCCGAGATCATCAGCGAGTCCTTCAACTCCTGTGAAGATGGAATCCCCGTAACCCCAGAAGTTGTTGAAATCGATAATGTAGATTTTTTTGTTTTTAACTGCGTTAATGTTTTGTACCTGTTTGTTGGCAAGCAGCTTTTCAATCGTCTGCTCAGGATCAATGCCACCTGCATACCTCGAAATAATCATTGCATCCGGATTAATCTCGATTAACTTCTCCAGACTGAGTGTGCCAGTTTCATTAATAAGCATATTATGCATATTGATTAATGACATTGCACTTTCAATAAACGTATCACCATTTCCGTTGTAGATTCCAATAGTTCCATCACCATTATCCGAAAATGATGCATAGTTAATCGTTTCAGAGCTAGCTCGGGCCGACAAGGCATTCTCGCGTGCTTTAAGCGTCTCAATATATGCCGCTGCATTGGCTTGTACGTTGAATATCTCACCTAATTCAGTAATATCCTGATACAGACTATCTAACGATGCATCAGGAACACTGGTGCTTTGTACGTACGTTTTAATCCCCATATCATTCAAGCTGCTTACTGTACCAACACCCCAGTCCGCATCCTCAAACAATCCACCACGCCCTACAACCAGGTCAGGCGTAGCCCCTATCGTCACTTCCTTACCTACATAGCCTTCAGCAAGCACAGGAATTTGTTTAAACTCGTCAGCAATATCTTCAGGTACACTACCAAACAACGCAGCTACACCTACAAGTTTGTCTGTCAAACCAAGGCGAATCATCAGCTCGGCTGCACCTTGGGTATTGGCAACTACTCGTTCAGGTGCCTTGTCAAACGTTTGATCCTTCTTCACCCATGTGCCGTTCTCTGTTGTATAATTTGAAACGGTTACCGGGTAAGTTGTTTCAGCAGGTGCAGAAGCGTCTGCATCGGTTTGTTCCCCATTTGTTGCTGCATTCGTGGCGCTGCTCTCCGCAGCTTGTTGTGAGTTGCCATTTGCATCTTCGCTGCCACCATTGTTACTTGAACACGCTGCGAGCACCAGGATCATTGCAGTAATTAAACAAAGAAACATCCCTTTTTTAACGGATACCAACATGTAAATAATCTCTCCCTTTTGAATTCTATCTTGTCGTTTAGACCAATATGTAAAATAACTATTGTCAGTATACAGTAAATGTCGAAGCATGTAAATGAGAACAATAATCAATATCATTCGTCTGATGAATTAAAAGAGACCCTCATATGGTGCCTCTTATTTTGGGCTCACAGAAAAACCAAGTTCATCTCCCCTGTACGGGATTGAACTTGGTTCCTCTTTTACTTAACTATTCATTACGTGCCTGGTTAACCTTGGCGATAAGTTCATTAATAATTTCATCAGGTGAACGCTCATTCATCCATTGTTGGCCGAACATTTGGAACACTTTGATCATCGGGAAATCTGCCCAGAATCCCACAAACTCCTCGTTAAGATATACCTTGTCCGTAACGTGCTCGTTCATTTCATTCAGGCAATGCTCCAATTCCTTTTTTGCCACAGGATCACTCATCCACTCACTGAGCAGACTGAATTTGTGGAACGTGATTTCTTCCTTACCAAAGTCACAATGTAGACGTTCCGTAATTCGGAGATCTTTGGACGAGCTGCCAAGTGAAATTTGGAAAAACCCGGTCTCTGCCACCCAACGGTTATACTTGGTGTTGTAATATGAGAAATCTCTCTCTTCCAGTTCAAAAGTAATCTTGCGTTTTTCACCCGGCTCTAGTTCAACTTTGGCAAAAGCTTTCAATTCTTTCTCTGGACGGGTCCATGTGCACTCTTCATCGTGAACATACAATTGAACAACTTCTTTTCCCTTGCGCTTTCCGGTATTTTTCAATTGGAAGGACACAGTAACACCGTTATGGGTCTGAGCCACTTCCAGATCCGTATAGGAGAACGATGTGTAAGACAATCCGTGTCCAAACGGGAATTGAGGTGCCAGTTCTTTCCGGTCATAATATCGATAACCCACGAACAGTCCTTCGCGATAATACAGCTTGCCGTTCTCCCCGCGAATTCGCATGTGTGAAGGGTTGTCCGACAGTTTGACAGGGAATGTCTCAGACAGTTTGCCCGAAGGATTTGTCTGTCCGAATAATACATCTGCAATCACTTTACCCATGCCTTGACCCGACAACCAAGAATGAATCACACCAGGTACATGCTGTACCCATGGGCGCATCGCCAGTGCGGAACCGCTGCTCGTTACGACAATACACTTGGGTTGAACCGCGGCTACCGCAAGAATCAATTTCACTTGATGCTCGGGAAGATCAATGCCTTGCAAATCATGCATCTCCGATTCCGCATATTCTGGTTGGCCAACAAATAATACAGCAACATCGGAATTCATGGCTAATGACACGCTTTCCTTGATTAGCTCATCATTGATGGAGTCATCCTCCGGGTACCCTTCTGCATAATTCATGGTCATGGCATCGCCAGCCAGATTCTTTATCTCGTCCCAAGGAATATCGACTTTTGTAGGCGTTACCTTCGCACTGCCCGCTCCCTGAATTCTCGGTTTTTTAGCAAACCGTCCGATCACGGCAACTGACGAAATGGACTCCTGCCCTAGCGGGAGAATCGCGTTCTCATTTTTCAGAAGCACAATACTCTCGGCCGCCGCTTTACGCGCGAGTGCATGATAGTCCGAATCTGGAGAAGAATCCAAGTCTTTCTTACCCGTTACTCGCTCAACCAGTTTCAAAATCCGGCCCACGCTGCGATCCAACTGTTCTTGAGAAAGGCTTCCGTTCTGAACCGCTTCAATGATCGCTTTGGCATTGTAATGGGCGGGACCCGGCATCTCCAGATCAAGCCCGGCCTTCAGTCCGCGTATACGATCATTGACAGCTGTCCAGTCGGATAGAACAACACCTTCATAACCCCACTCTTCTCTCAAAATGTCATTCAGCAAATGTTCGTTCTCACTTGTATACGTTCCATTCAATAAATTATAAGAACACATAACCGTCCAAGGATCGGATTTCTTAATAATACGTTCAAAGGCGCTCAGGTAAATCTCGCGGAGCGTTCGCTCATCGATTTCCGAACTGGTTACCATCTTCTCGAACTCCTGGTTGTTACCCGCAAAGTGTTTGACAGAAGCGCCCACGCCTTCGCTTTGGATCCCGTTTATAAACGCCGCTCCAAGTTCCCCCGTCAAGTATGGGTCTTCCGAGTAGTATTCGAAGTTTCTTCCGCCAAGCGGCGTTCTTTTCATATTGACACCAGGTCCAAGCAGCAGCTCAACGTCCATGGTTTTGGATTCACGTCCCAGTGCCACACCGACTTCATACAATAAATCCGTATTCCACGAAGAACCGATGGCTGAACCCGTAGGGTAACAGGTTGCGGGTACATTTTCCGTTGTAATCCCCATTTCTTCATCGCTGTTTGTTTTACGGATGCCGTTTGTCCCATCGTACATATGAACTGGCGGAATGTTTAACCGCTCGATTCCTTTTGTCATCCACATATTCAATCCTGCGCAGAGTGAAGCTTTCTCGGCCAGCGTTAATGCCGTCAACAATTCATTGATTGATTTATCCATAGTACTCACCCTTCTAATATCAATTTTGTTCCTGTTCTTTCTTCAGTTCCTGTGCATCATACAGTTTGAAAAACGGAAACCAGACAATAAATACAATCACCAGGACGACCGCCAGCAAGATAAGCCCATTGAGTCCGGACATAATGTAGGTGGACAGGCCGATTGGCGTGTACCATAGCTGGAAGATCTGGCTCGGGATCCGTACCCAACCCCAGTCGAGAGCCAAGTACACAATCACCGGCGTGATAAGTGAGTTAATCCACATCGGCACCATGAGTAACGGATTAAAGGCAATCGGTGCTCCGTACACGACAGGTTCATTAATGTTGAACAAGGACGGGATAATCGTCGCCTTGCCGACAGATTTCAGTTTTTTCGAACGTGCCATCAGGAACCAAACAACTAACGGCAAAGTCGCACCCATACCGCCAATACCCAGCCAGCCGGAGAAAAAGGTTTCAAATGTGTTAATATTGACCGGATCTTGTCCCGCTGCGACAAGAGCTGCATTTTCTTCGATTGCAGGTATCCAGATTGCGTACCAGATCGGTGTCATGACCCACGGGCTTACGCCGAAAGAATACAGTACAACGCCAATGAAATTGAACAATAAAAATCCGGTTAAGCTTTGTCCAACGGCATTGATCGGCTCAAATACGTTCACGATCAGTCCAAAAATATCAAAATGAAGCTGATATACAAGCAACCATCCTGTTGTTAATACCAGGGCGATCGGGACGAGAAAATCGAACCAGTCCATAATGAATTCGGGAAGTGAAGACCCTTTTTTGAAGAACGAAAATTTGTTGCACATGATCATTACAAGAGCGACAAATACACCTACCAACAGTGCTGTAATCATCCCCGAGGGTCCAAATCGTTCAAGGATGAACTGAATGGTACCGTCTTCGTTTACTGTCGGGTTAAGCAGCATAACGAACAGAGATATTCCCGCCATTCCCGCCAGCAACTTGATTTTGTGTCGTTCTCTTTTTTCCATCACGACATAAGGCGTCAAAAAAGCAATAAACAACCCCAGCAAACCGAAACTGAATGTCGTGATGGGTGTCAGGTCCGGCATTCCCGGAATGAAATCCTGCAAAATCGAAATCAATGTAATAATCGAACCGATGAAAATCATCGGAATGGCGACCATGATGGCTTCTTGAATCGAAGAAACCCAAATATTGTTCGTAAACGCCTCCAATCTTGGCGCAAACGAATCTGTCATCCATTTCATGAAACGCTTCATCCAAAACTCCCCCTGTCTTCCTCTAAGCTGCCACAACCATAGTATATCGATTTGTGTTAACGCTTTCTTGTTGGAACTTGCCGCATCATGGTTCGTTTTTTGCCCAATCCATCACTATAGTTCTAGCTTGCCAGCCTGAACAAGAAATAAACAACAAAAAACATCCCTTCACTACTGAAAGGATGTCTTAAGAGCCTTTTTTTAATATTGCCTATCCAAAATGAGCAGCATTACCCCATGCGGTGGAAGAAAAATCTCTCTGCGCCAACTTTCATCTCTTATCATCTCTGTCCCCATCACGGGTCCACTCCTGCCGTTTAGATAGGCGATTTCTTCTTCCGTCAAGGAATATGGCGATCCCATGCGGGTCCACTCATCAAATACCGATCCATGCTCCCGATCCAGTTGATAACTGGTGCATTTATAAGGCCCCTCGAGATTGCTCAGGGTAAGTGCATAAGCTTTGCTGCCTTTTTCCTCAAATACGTCATAGCGGGTTGAGCTGGATAATTCCGACCAATCTCCACTTGCAAACAGCTGGTCTACGTGAACATAGTGATAGAACAAAAATTGCATGCTTCCATCCCTTTTTCGGGTTCCGACATAACCGTCTCCCTTGACCATCAGCTCATCCCCAAGCTTTTGCATAAGCTCAAATGCATAATAGCTGGGTTTCTTCAGCCCATCGCGGTTAATTAGGCCAAAACCTCCGTAGAAAGGAGAAGCTGGAACGATACTTTCTTCGAATACATCGGTAAAGGACCAAAAAGCCATCGCTTTCACCTCACCGAGCGTGTTCATGGTGTGGTAAATGACAAACGGAGCCATAAACATGGTATCGTGCAGCAAGTTACGGTCATACAGCGAAAAGTTCCATTCGGTGACATGAAGTTCAACATGACCGTACGTTGACGCATTCATTTTTTGCCGCATAAGTGCAATACTCTCTTTATAAAAAGCAGGCGGCATGATTTGCGTTAAACGATCGTCTTCAACTTTTAGCTTGGGATACTCCGAATAGATGTGGAACGAATAAAAGTCGAGAGCCACTTCCCGCTTGCGGCAATAGGACAAAAATTCCTCAGCCCAGGTATCGTTCCAGAGAGATCCGTAACCCATAGCTGGCCCCCCCACCTTCAGTTCCGGCAAAATCGATTTGATGGCATGAACGGTCGATTCGTAAAACGTAAAGTATTCTTCCTTGCTTCCTGCCCAACAAACACCCGCCAGGTCAGGCTCGTTCCATACTTCGAAATACCACTGCCTCACTTCTTCCGCCCCATAACGATTCAAACAATGGCGAACGAATTCACCAACAAGCGCCTGCCACTTGGCAGGGTCGGATGGCGGGCTAATATTCCCTCTCCACCAAAACAGCGTTTCTTTGGATCTCGCCAACTGGCTCGGCATAAAACTTAATTCCACAAATGGCCGAACACCCTGATCCAGCAGGAAATCATACAACTTGTCCACATAAGACCAATTATAGAGGGGAGTGCCCTGCTCGTTCTCGCTGTACACCATCATCTCGTCATTGAAGATGCCGTGAAATCGAATATATTGAAAAGGTACTTTTCCTTTCAGCGCGGAGAGCTGCTTCCGCCAATCTTCACGTAAACCTTCAATGGCTCTCCCTGCCGTCATGGTCATATTCCAGTGCTTTTCGTAGACAGACGACGTCTGATCCGCACGAATTTCAATATAAGTTTGGTCTGACAGATGTACAGACGGTATAGGAAGCGTGTCTTGATCAGCGTCAACCTTAACATCCAGATATCGATACAGTAAGCTAATCGCATTCAACGTTTCCATCTCGTAATAATCTCCGCTTGAAGACTCCTCATATGTTTTGGGTTTGCGGTTCACATTCAACTGATGGAGTTCCGGTGTACGAGAAGCTTCCCGATAGGAACCGGGCGTACAGCCGTACTTTTCCTTGAAGTATTTGTTAAACAGCTTCACATTGGCAAATCCGCAATCCAGCGCAATCTCCGAGATATTTTTATCGTTTGCTGCCAGCTGAGCCTGAGCCTTCTCCAAGCGAATGAGCGTCAAATACTTTTGGAAAGGTATCCCGATTTTGTCGGTGAAGAAGTGGGAGAAATAATGCAAACTTAAATGTTCGGAATGCGCCATATCCTGCAGTGTAATCTTCTCATTGTAGTGTAAATCAATATATGTGAGGACCCTGTTCAGTCTTTTATAGTCATAATCCCTGCTACCGTCTTCCAATGCGGAATTCGTTCCACTGGAAAAATACCTCTGCAGGCATCCGCATAACATCTGTAATCTGCCCATTGTGAAATTTTGATAACCCGGCGTTTTTTTGTTGATCTCCCATACCATTTGCGCAAGATATTGTTTAATACTTTGCAGGCGAGGAGCGTTTTGTTCCACGTTCATAGCAGAGTTACAGGAGATAAACGCATTATTGTTCATCAACTCGGGACCGAACTGCAATGTTAATAACACATTGTCCTGATTGGTTCGTTCGATCTTGTGGACGGACATACTGTTAACCACAATCACATCATCTTCATGCAGTGTATATTGCTGCTGGTCCAGATACATGATGATTGAACCGTGGAGAACATATACAACTTCCACTTCCTTGTGCCAATGGAAATCAATATGTTTTACCGAGTTCACGAAGAGTTTCATAGGCAGATCGTCCTGATGTTGAATAAACTCATATAGATAGCGAATTGTCTGCACCTTCCTTCATACCGATTATTATAGCCACAGCATTTTGAAGATATCAACAAGCTAAACAGTAAGAACAAAAAAGCCGATCAATTAAGGTTCAATTGATCGGCTCTTCTATATAAATGTTCAAACTACCTATTCAACTAGATGCACTGCTATCTTACCAACCGCGGTTGGACATGCGCTCTTCTGGAGCCAATTTAGAAATTTCGATCCCTTTCATCGGGGCGCCCAAGTTTTTGGATACTTCCGCAATCAGTTTGTAATCTGTGTAATGTGTTGTAGCTTCAACGATTGCACGAGCGAATTTCTCAGGGCTATCGGATTTGAAAATACCTGATCCTACAAACACACCGTCTGCTCCCAGGTGCATCATTAATGCTGCGTCTGCCGGAGTAGCTACACCGCCTGCTGCAAAGTTAACGACAGGAAGTTTGCCGTTTTCATGAACTTCGCGCAGTAACTCATAAGCTACACCCAGATTTTTTGCTTCAGCGTACAGCTCATCCTTGGACATGTTTTGCACTTTGCGGAGCTGGCTGTTAATTAGACGCATATGACGAACTGCCTCAACAATGTTGCCCGTTCCAGGCTCACCTTTTGTACGAATCATCGATGCACCCTCACCAATACGGCGAAGAGCTTCTCCCAAATCTTTGGCTCCACATACAAATGGTACAGTAAACTCATGTTTATCGATATGGAACACTTCGTCTGCAGGAGTAAGAACTTCACTTTCATCGAGATAGTCCACACCTAGGGATTCAAGCACTTTGGCTTCTATGTAATGACCGATACGTGCTTTGGCCATAACTGGGATAGATACAACCTTCATAACCTCTTCAACGATGGTTGGATCTGCCATGCGAGCTACACCGCCTGCTGCACGAATATCAGATGGTACCCGCTCAAGAGCCATAACAGCTGTTGCCCCTGCCGCCTCAGCAATTTTAGCTTGCTCTGCATTCATAACGTCCATGATGACGCCACCTTTTTGCATCTCAGCCATTCCTCTTTTTACACGATCTGTACCTGTTTGCATGATTGTAGTCCTCCTAATTAACTTTTGGGTGGTTTTCAATAAAGGCATCGCTCTAATCTATGATTTAGTATAGAATGAGAATGGTCATATAAAAAGATCCAATATTTTTGGTTTTTATTGTACCACTTCAATGATAACTCTGGAGGTCCTATGCAATTTCATGTAGCTTACAGTTCATATTTGAACCGAAAATATACAAAGATGAAAGCTCTATATCATGCCATTCGTGATGCAATTCATGAAGGTAATCTTATACATGGTGAGAAGTTACCCTCTACTAGAGAGTTAGCTGCGACGTATCACATTTCCAGAGGAACTGTGAATCAGGTATATGATACGTTGACTGCTCAAGGTTACATTCATTCAGAGCATGGAAGAGGAACCTTTGTTGCTTACCAGTTGGATTTGAACAATAATGCGTCCACCGTGAAAGCTTGTACGCATCACTTATCCGCCTGGGGAAATCGTATTCAGCAGTTTGAACAGCATTCGATTCAAAGAAATGCACCAGCCAATGCTCATACACATGATTTCAGAATGAATAGCGACGAAGTGATCGACTTTAGCAAATATCAACCTGATTTCTCCAAGTTCCCTTACGATGAATGGAATAATCGATTGTATGCAGAGATAAGGCAGCGTGAGCATCACCTGATAACAACTTCTGCCATGGTTAGTTCAACCGGGGATCCAAAATTGAGAGAAGCCATTGCTGCCTATCTTCGAAGGATGCGGGGCATTCAAGTCGATCCGGATCATATTGCAGTAACTGCAGGCTCCATGCAAGCTATAGCTCTACTCACTCAATTACTTGCAGATCCTGGGGATTATGTAGTGACAGAAAGTCCTTGTTATGTCGGAATTTCTAAAGCCATATTGGCTGCGGGTGCAAAGTTGATTGAAGCTAATCTCGATGGTCAGGGCGTTGTGCCCCAAGACTGGGAAGCACGTATGTTGTTTGTCACGCCGTCACGACAATTTCCTACTGGTGAAATGCTCAGTCTGGAACGCAGACAAACCTTGCTGGACTGGGCACAGCGAAATGATGCCATGATTGTTGAGGATGATTATGATAGTGAATTCCGATATCGAGGAATGCATGTTGAACCACTGAAAACACTCGATAAAGCAGGACGTGTAATCTACCTGGGTAGCTTTACAAAAACCTTGCCTTTAGAAGTACGACTTGGTTATGTGGTTCTTCCCCCTACCTTGGCTGACACCTTTAGAAAGGCACAGGCATTATATGAGCCAAGACCCGTCAACCTGATCGAACAACGGGCATTAGCTGCATTCATGACAAGCGGTCAATATGAGCGTCATCTGCGCAGAATGAATCGATTATACAGTCGCAAATTCCATCTGTTACTCAAACTTTTGAACAAACACCTCTCTACATGGTTTGATTGGGTGGAGAATGAAGCGGGTCTACACGTGTTTGGTTGGTGGCGAGGTAATGTGACCACTTATGAAGCCTTTCGGGAATCAGCTAGGTCACAAGGTGTGGTATACTCAGAAGTCAGCAGTTCAACGGCTGTTGGTACGAAGTATGGTATCTATTTGTCTTTTGCACATTTGTCAGATGAACAATTACAGGAAGGCGTATCCAGATTAAAAAATGCCGTTACAACTGCATTGTGAGGTAAATCGTCTCCAAAGTGAGTACAAGAAGATCATCATTCGGAAGAGGGGCGATCATTATGAATTGGTTAAATGAACTTTACAAAATTAATAAGCAGGAACCGGACAAGGAAATCGAACGTTCTTTGGTTAATGCCATCTTCCGAATATATGACCGGTTCCCCCGAATCGGCCTTAGAGAGCGGATCGGACAGCAAGAAATGTCTCTTGATATCGCCGATGCTTATATCCATGGACATAATGCCATGATTGAAGCTGGTGTCGGAATTGGTAAGTCTTTTGCGTACCTGATCCCAAGCCTGCTCACGAATCAAATGTCTCAGAAACCAGTCATTATAGCTACCTCCTCCATTCAGCTCTCGGAACAGATACATAAAGATTTAAGGATCATTGGTAGTCGGTTGGGATTCTCAACGGTTCGCTCCGTCGTGGGAAAAGGCATGGGTCAGTATGCCTGCCGAAGTAGAGCAGCGGAATGGATCAGTCTTGATGATGCTAACTCCTCCGTGTCTACCCTTGCGCAGCGCATATTAGATTATGAAATTGATGAAAGAGCCGATATTAAAGCTGGAATTAGTGATGCTGAATGGTCCCACGTTTCCGTGAATGATTGCAAATTTGAACGTTGTCATCATAAAACTGCATGTTTGTTTTACGATATGAGAGCGAAATTAAATGCAAAAGCTCACGAGATTGATTTTATTATCGTGAACCAGGACTTGCTCATACGGGATTTGATGAAGAAAAAAGAAGGAACCAAAAGCATCATCTCGGAACAGCCTGCTCTGATCGTCATTGATGAAGCGCATAATCTGGAAACAAAAGTTCGGGATGCCAGAACACTTGAGTTCACTTATCGAGGAATTTGCCGCATTCTGGATACCACGGTGCAGCTTCTAACGAAACAGTCCGGGGATAAAAGTCTCTTCTCACAATCCAAGTTCATCAAAAACTGCGCTGAGCGCATCTTCAAACAGGTAAACGCGGATCTTCTCGACCATGCCAAGCAGGATAACGACCGAATCAAAGTGTCAGAGATCAAAGGAATACCGTTGAACCAGGTCTCGAACGAATTAAAAGATCTCAGTCTACGTCTTTCCATTTTGACCTCACGCCACGAGCGGGAGATCGATGACGCTTTTGAAGCCATAAATGGGCTCATTACGCTCATCCATGTCTTGGCTGAAATAGAGGACAACTATCTCAGATGGGCAAGCAGTCCCCTGGGAGTAACCACAATCAGCATCTGTCCCAAAGATATAAGCCAATTTCTGAAATACGCTTTATTTAATGGCAAGGTACCTGTAATCCTAACATCAGCAACGCTGTGCCAAGGCGGGGATACGCTGGAGGAACAATATTCTTATATGACGCACTCCCTCGGTTATAAGGGAGATTTCCTAGAGCGCCAACCCTCCCCTTTTGACTACACCAACCATGCCATGATGTATATTTCGAACAAAGTTCCCTATTATCACCACGATCAGCGCGAAAACTATCTTGAAGCAGCGTACAAGGAAGTGGTTCAACTCTGTAATCTAACTCAGGGAAGAACAATCATCCTTTTTTCAGCAAAAGAGGACATGAAGTACATTCACAAAAAGTTGATCTCAAGGGCTAATGAATATACATGGGCAGTCCATGTTCAAAAAGAGGGATCATCACAGGACAGTGTCATCGCCGAATTCAGGAAAAGCAAAGGTGTACTCCTGGGTACAGGTGTATTCTGGGAAGGTGTGAATATCGAGGGGTCTGACCTGTCACAGGTCATTATTTTCCGTCTGCCCTTCCCTGTTCCATCGGATCCTGTTTATGAATATAAGGCATCTGTAACAGAGAATCCGTTCATGGAGGTGTTTGTACCGGACATGCTTCTTCGGTTACGGCAAGGAACGGGACGCTTGATCCGTAGTGAAACGGACCTTGGCATACTCAGCATACTTGACTCCCGTCTTAGCGCAGCGGCTAAAAAGAATTACCGGGAACAGGTGCTGAACACGTTGCCGTTCAAAAAAGTGACGGAGGATTTTGCGGTTTTGGAGAAATTTGTTCAAAATAAGGGGATACGACGAACGGATTAGAAAGTGTTACAACCAAACGATATAAACTGTTCAAATCACATGAAACGGCCCTTCCGCTCATAAAGTGGAGGGGCTAATTTCATGCTGTAGGATATATGCTACAATATATTCCAGAGTTTTGAATCCCAAAGGAGGCATTACCATGGTTGAAAGACCAACTACAGATGAATATGCAGCTTATTATGAAGGGTACATCCAGCTTGTTCCTGAAGGAAACATCATCGAACGCTTAGAGCTGCAAGCCAACATCCTACCAACTTTGCTCTCTTCATTGACAGAGGAGCAAGTAAATTATCGGTACGCCGAAGACAAATGGAGCGTAAAAGAGGTCATCGGCCACCTTTTGGATAACGAACGCATCATGAGCAGCCGATTGCTTCGCATCGCCCGAGGTGACCAAGCGAATCATCCTGGCTACGATCAGGACGTGCTTATGCATACCCACCCTTTCAATGCGTATACCCTGGCCGATTTGAGCGAAGAATATACCGTCACACGTCGCTCAACCATTCTTATGCTCCGTCGCCTCACCCCGGAAGCATGGCTCTGTAAAGGGATCGTCAGTGATAACACTGCTTCAGCTCGATCGATTGCATTTGTTATGGCTGGACATGAGCTCCATCATTTATCAGTACTTCGCGATCGCTATTCGTTAGATTTGAAATTATAAAATTCATTCAAAAAGACTTTGAACCTACATTCTCAGTAGGATCAAAGTCTTTTCTCATCAGTCGTTTTATCGTTCAAATTATCGTTCAAAATGAATCAGATGTGTATCCTCTCCCAAAGATAATGTGGAATAATGATTCAGAATAGGAATGTCTCCATTGAATTCAATGGGCAGGACCACATAGCTGGATTGGAAGTAATCCGATCCGTTCCAGCGATCTGCAAAGTATAGATACTCCTCTTCTGATCGCTTCAGCACAAATGCTGGTTGCGTTTGGTACGTCGTTTCATCGCCAAAATCGCTTAGCATCCCCCATGGTCCATCCATCGTATCCGCCATCGCGTATTTCCCTTGATTGGGGGCCCAGCCTGTGCAAAATGAGGTCAGCATATAATATTTACCGTTCCGCTTGAAGACGGCTGGCGCCTCTCGATATTCCCCCTGCCACAGCTTTCCGACAAGACTTTCAACATTAAGGTAATCTTCCTGCAGGCGATAGATGTGCAGGTCCGCATTGTCTCTGGCAGCCGAAATAAAATATGCTGTCCCGTCATCGTCCTGAAAGAGCGTGCAGTCACGCGACATATACCCGTACGGATTAAAGCTGCCATGATACACGAAATGGCTATCCGGATAATCTGATGTGGCTATGGCACATGCAGCATCATTGTAATTGTCACCATTCTCATAGTGAACCCAGAGGACAAACTTTTTTGTCACCGCGTTGAACAGCACTTTAGGCCGTTCGAGATTTACTTTTCCACCTTTATCGTTCACTAATCTCAGATTCGTCCGAACTCGAATGGGTGCAGCTGGCGTAGAGGTCGTCAAGATATGGTTCCGAAACTCCCAGTTGAATAGATCTTTGGAACGGTAACAACTCACATATATATCTTCTCTACGATCTTCACCATACCAGTAATAATAATCGTCATGAAACAACATATGTCCACCATGGGAATGGATCGGCTGACCACTTAAATCATTCCAGATGCCACCATTGGTTAGTTGATTATTCACACCGTTACCTCTCTTCTTTTAAGAACATCGTTAATTGGTGTCCGATCCAAATACCTTCACTTCCCAAAGTCTTGGCGTGTACCAATTGTTGGGATTGTTATGAAGTGCCGCATTTTGCATATTAATTCGTACATACCTGGCAGCAGTGCTCGATAGCGTATCTGATGTGAAACCGTAAGATGTATTATTGGTTCGATCCAATGCCACGGTCCAGTTTACATTATCCGTACTAGTCTCGATTTTATATTTGTAATAACCTTCGGAGCCTTTTTGCATCCACCAGGAGATTTGCACATTATTCAATTGCTGAACGGAACCAAGGTCGACCTTCCACCAATGTGGCCAGGAGCTGCCTGTGCCGATCCATTCGGTTTGATAGTTACCATCATTAGCATAACTTGCCGGGTTTGTGCCAGTAGCCGTTTGGGCTGTTGCCGGTTTACCTTGTGACAGCAGTTTCCCATTCTGAACGGGAACGACGACATCATCACTTGTGTTGTACAGGACTTGATCAAAATAATCATAAAATGCGTAACCATCGGAGAACCAAACGGGAAGCAAACGTTCCTCCGTTGTTCCATTTTGCGTGCCTGCCCAGCCGAACATCCAGCGATACGCAACCATAACCACGTTGTTACCCGTATCTGGCTTCACCCGCATGACGGAACCCGACTGCGCAGAGAAGGTTGACGTGTTGCCAATTGTCCGTAATTCAGACCAATCTCCGTCAATGCTTGTTGCTGATGAATACAAGGGTATACTCGGGTACCAACCTGCCGCTTGGGAAGAGAACAAATAATAAATGCCATCTTTTTTGATCATCTTGGGCAGTTCCCTGTGTTGATTTTGATAAATAACAGAAACTTGGTGATCCACATCCAGCCAATCGGAGGTTAACTTATATAAGATGGTGTCCGAATTATTATTGGCCGTAGAGATCAGATACGCCGAATCATCGTCATCTTTGAAAATGGAGATATCCCGGGATTGGTTCCCTTCCGGCCGAAAGCTTTTGTGGAATGTAAAGTCTTCTCCAGGTGTAGCTGAAGCCACAGATACTCTGGCAAGCGTGTAATCTGTACTATTTTCATAGTGAGCCCAAAAAACGAATTTGTTTGTGGGCGCATGGTAAAGAATATTAATCCCCTCAAATTTGGAGTTCGCCAGATCGGGATGATCCGTGTAGGACAGGACCACTTTGTCGTTACCGTAGGTGATATCATCTGTTGATGTCTGTTGAATCATTTCTCCAAATCCACCTGATGGCTTTTGAACAAAATTAAACCTGTAGTAGGTATCCCCAACTTTAAGTTCATTCGGGAGCATAAGCGTTGATTGCGTTGTGTTATCAAAAGTTGTGAGGTCTTCTGGAAGGCTGTAAGGGGTATATTCTGGCGAGACAGCGGAGGTTAACAAGGAAGTTCCGCCATATGCCTTCACTTGATACTTGTATGTGTTACCTATATTGAGTTCATAATCATCCGTCGTTGTACCGGTTAAGGTCTGTAATAACGTATAAGGTGCATTGTTCTCGGATCTGTATAACTCGTATGCAGTCGCTCCCTGGACAGGTGCCCAATGAATTTTGGCATTGGATACTTTGGATTCATTCTTCAGGACAAACAGTGTTGCAGCGATCTTGGTCTCTTCACCAGCAGTAGCGTGAACGGTTTGAGTTGAGGACGTTAAATGCACTGTTAACAACATCAATGCAATGACGATAGCCATCCACGATTTACCTTTGATCATGTCTCATCATCTCCTTTTTTTAGAAGACCAACCTCCCTGTTGCCGGAAGGCTGGTTCAGGTGAAACTAGACTTTATTTCAAATTCATCAGTGTCATTACATCCGTCTCGCTGGCTTGGTTGTACCATTCATTAACTTCTTCGATAACGGTGTCTCCGCCTTTTTCATGCCACTGTTTCACAAAGGTATCAAATGCTTCAAGCGGCTCATTGCCATATATGATTTTGGTGAACGTCTCTTGTTCCATGGTAGTCAACTGTTCCCACACATTTTGCATCGTTGGTGTTGGTGGACCGTTAAACTCATTTGGCAGTAAAACATCTCTGTTTTCATACGAAATCCGATATCCATCCTGTGTCGTTTGATCTTTTGAAGCGCTTTGAATGAGGACGCCCGTGTCGGCTTTAACTCCATTCGCCAGATCGTAGTACGATTGGCCAGGACCATCAACACTCGGTGTATTTTTGGTAAATGCCATTTTCCCAACGCCCTGCACAGCCTCTAATGGCGTATTAAATTTCGTTGGATCAAAAGTGACTTCGTCGTTGACGATATCGTAATCGTATCCCTGCGCGTAGCCGTATTTAAAATCTCCCGTACTGAACGCCGCGTCGTACATTTTATCGTAGTACAAGAAGAAGGCTTCCATGTTCTGAAAATCCTTGTTAAACATGAACACACCATCGTTCAACTGGGCGGATTGATAGGTCTTATCACCGTTCACACCTTGAATGGTCGGATAAGCACTGATTTTTGCACCCTCTACATTTTTCTCTACGTCCTTCACACTGTCGTAAAGCCAAGGACGACCAATGATGATACCAGCTTTCCCCTCCGTAAAATCGGACAGTGCATCCCATGCACCTTGGGTGGCTAATTCTTTGTTCAAGTACCCTTTTGCATACCAATCGCGTAACTTGGCAAGTGCCTCTTTGTTGCCAGGAGTCACAGATCCATACGTGAGTTTGCCATTGTCGTTATGCCATTGCCTTGGAAGATGTTTGCCCGTGTATGCGCTGAATATCATGACCGGATCGCTGACCCAGCCCGTATTGTAGGAATCTTTACCTGAAAAAGTAAAGCCGTATGTGTCTTTCTTGCCGTTCCCATCGGGGTCCTCATTAGTGAACGCCGCGATGACTTGTTCAAACTCCTCAATCGTTGTTGGCGCTCTCAAGTTTAAACTGTCCAACCAGTCCTGGCGGATCAACATGACTTCACCTTCCGTCAAATTCGGCGCAATGGCCATCCCGTAGACCTTGGCCTCCCTAACCACTGGATTGAAGGTGGTCGGGTATTGTTTGTATATTTCTTTTATCCGGTCAGGCATGTAGGTTGAGATGTCTTCTGTAATCTCCTTGACTTGCCCCGACTCAATCAGATCATTGACCAGCATGGTGTCATAGACGGGCAGAACGTCTGGCAGCTTCTCGGAACCCGTCAACGCCAGCCGCAGCTTGGTATTGTATTGTGAAGCATCACCTCCCAGCAGGGTGGTTTGGATTTTGATACCCAGGTTTTGTTCGCCCCAGCGGGTCAATACATTGTCATTTAACGTCTCACCGTTGATGTACTTTCCAGCATTTTCATCCTGTTGTTTGGCGATGGTGATCGTAAACGGTGGATCATATTTTCCGTCCTTAAGCACCGATGCCGGTGCGGTCTCGGAAGCACTCTCCCCTTTGCTACAGCCAGCCATAAGAATAGCCGACAGCATAACCATACTTACCATTTTCCATAAATCAGTTCTTTTCTTCATGGAAACATGCCCCCTTCACTCACTCAATTTGTTTTCTATATAAGCTCAACTAATTTCATATTTACACTGACACTCCGATGACAGAACAACCTTCCGATCGCTGTTATCGTGTAAATTTTAGTTGAACATATATAGATCGAATTTTTCGTCACAAACAACAACTATTCTTTGACGGCTCCAAGTACAATCCCCTTCACGAAATATCGTTGTAAAAAAGGATAGACCAAAATGATCGGTAGTGTGCTGACGAAAATTTGAGCTGCCTTGATACTTTGTTCCGACATTGCAGCGACTTCAGACTGGCTCATCGCCATATTCTGCATATTGCTCTGCACAACGACCGTCTGTAAGAACGAAGCCAACGGATACTTACTTGCATCCGACATGTACAATATCCCGTCAAACCAGGAGTTCCAGTGCCCTACCATAATGAACAAGGATACGGTCGCGATGCCAGGTAGAGATAATGGTAAATATATTTTGCTGAGAATTACGAAAAAGGACGCTCCGTCTATGAAAGCTGCTTCTTCCAAGGCTTTTGGAATCGTTTTGAAAAAATTGACGAGAAGAATCAGATTATAAGCACCGAAAGCGCCCGGTAGCACAAGAGCCCATATGGTATCCTTTAATCCAAGGGCGGTGATCAATATGTAAGAAGGTATCAATCCCCCCGAGAAGAGCATGGTAAAGATAAAAAACCACATGAGCACGTTGCGTCCCCGGAATTCCTTAGACAGGGCATATCCTGCACAGGTAAGAATAAACATGCTGATGGTTGTACCCAATACGGTTCGAGTGATGGATGTTAGCATGGCACCGTTGAAATTAGAATTGTTGAACGTTTTTACATAGGCGTCCACATTGAACCCGATCGGCCAAAATGAAACCATATTACCGCTAATGGCCGCTTTGCTACTGAGCGATTGTGCCAACAGATGAAGCAGTGGTAGAAAACACGCCAGCCCCGCCAGTATCATGAACGCGTAATTAAAATAGGAGAATACTCTATAGCCTGTCGTTTTATGGTACATGATCCATCTCCCTCCTTGTTAGAATATTTTGTAATTGGCATACTTATAGGCCAGCCTGTAAGAGACAACGATCAAGATCAAGCTAATCCCCGATTTGAACAGTCCTACAGCGGTTCCGAAGCCGTATTGCCCGTTTAACAAGGATGAACGGTAGACATAGGTGTCAATGATATCTCCCGTACTGTAGACAAGCGGATTGTACAGATTGAAGACTTGATCAAAGCCCGCATCCAGAATATTGCCCAGACTCAGCGTCGAAATGACGATAATCATGGGCAACATGCTAGGCAAGGTAACGTATCGAATTTGCTGCCTGCGTGTGGCCCCATCGATCTCGGCCGCTTCGTAATAAGATGGATTAATCCCTGCAATGGTCGCCAGATAAACAATCATGCCAAAGCCGAAGCTCTTCCACACATCGCTGATCACAACCGTGAATCGAAACAGATCAGGATCACCCAAGAAGTAAATGGGATCGTTCCCGAAAATCCGGGTCAAGATGTGATTGATTCCTCCGTCTAATCCGAGAATGTCGATCATCAACCCCGCGACCGTTACCCAGGACAAGAAATGCGGCAGATACACTAGTGTCTGTACACTTTTCTTAATGCCCATATTTCGGATCTCACTCAGCAGGATAGCCATGACGATTGGAACGATAATACCAACGATAATTTTAGAAACGGCGATAATTAACGTATTAACGATCGCTTGTGTGGCTTCTTTGTACTGGAAAATTCGTTCGAAATTATCTAACCCGATCCACCGTGAACCTGTGATGCCAAGCCATGGTTTGTAGTCCTGAAATGCCATGAGCAAACCTACCATCGGGCCATAAGAAAAGATGCAGACAAACACAAATGCCGGAATACACAGTACGTACAAAGGCCAGCTTTTCTTGATTTCCTTTTTGAATGAACTTCGCTGGGAAATCTTTGTTTTTGTTTTTTTCGCGGATCTGGCGGGCACAATTTCGTTAATGTTGCATACCTCCTCTATGATGGCTCTTCGAAAGCGATCCTTGAAGATAAGCTTAACAAAAGCGCTTTCATTCCAAAACGCCAAAATTTCAAGATCATAACCCCGCCCTGAAGCATTTTAAAACCGCTTTCATTTATCACCAATGCTACCCTTCCGCTTTTCGAAGGTTTGGCTTATATTAAAGTTAATCCGATCTGGAGTTTGAACTTCTACGTTTGGCGATATGAAAGGAAACACATATGATCAGAAAAATGTATATGAAGCGATTCATCTATTTCTTTGTTTTTTTTCTGCTGCTGACGTTAAGTTTGTTTTTCGTGATGAACCGATTGAGCTCCAAGACACTTGAAGAAAATCTGATTGGCGCTTCCAAAAACCAGCTTGATTATGTGAAAGGCATTCTTGACGGGATTATATACGAAGCTAACATGTACGGGGTTCAGTATGCGGCAGACAGTGATGTCCGGTTTTACCAGAGGCATGTTAACGAGCTGAGCAATTACGATTCCCAAATGAAGAAAAACGAAATCGTTGATCGCTTGCGGCAAACGCTCCTATCCAGTCGATCGATTGAATCGATCGGCATTTACTGGAAGTCTGAAGAAACGTTTCTGTCCACGAACAATACACCGGAAGCGAGACTTCCGTTCAAGGATGTTCATCAACGGGGATGGCAAATTGTCGGCAATAGCTTGTATTACTTTGCCCTCTACCCTTACATCCAAAAATCCGGACAAAATGAACCGACTCAGTACGTCGTTGGTGTAAAGCTGAATACCGATTATTTGAGAAATCTGCTGAAAAAGGCTGTGAACAACGACAGCTCAAACGCTTTTTTTTGGTTTAATTCCCATCAGTTATGGAGTGAGAAAGAAGTCGACAACGATCTATTGAAAGCGGTTACTGAAATGCTTTCTCCACAGCCGGAGATCACTTTGAAATATGATTATCACACCAATTCGGACGATTACTATGTTCTTTCCCGATATATTGAATCAATCGACGCCTACCTGATTACATATACACAGACAAATGATTTTCTGCAACCGATTGACCGTAACCGTAAAGTATTTTTTGCCAGCATTTTAGCCGTTTTCACGCTTGGTTTGGTTGTAATCTTTACGTTTTACCGGAACTATTACCGTAATATTCGTTTGTTGGAAAGGAAGTTTTCACAGGTCGAACAAGGCAATCACAATACACGTATTACCGAAAATACGGATAGAGAGTTTTACAGCTTGTTTAGAAGTTTTAATCATATGGTTACCGAGATCCAGGATCTGTTTGTATCCTTGAAGACTGAAACGGAACTAAGACGAAGTGCGGAACTTCAACAACTTCAAGCCCAGATTAATCCTCATTTTTTATACAACAGTTTGTTTTTCATCATGTCGGTGGCTCAGTTTTCACCTGATTCTGTCATGCGCATGAGCAAACATCTGGCTGAATATTATCGTTATTTAACCAAGTTGGACCGGCATGAAGTTACGCTGGAAAGCGAGCTTCAGTTTGCGGAACATTTCCTGATCATTATGGCTCTCAGCAAAAAAATGGAGTACAGCATTGATCTGCCACCAGAACTGGCCTCCCTTCCCCTCATGCCGTTGATCATCCAGCCAGTGGTGGAAAATGCGATTCAACATGGAATTGAAGGACAACAAGGTGCGCATCGGGTAACAATTGATGTCAAACAGACAGAGGCTGCAATAACGATCAAGGTCTCCGATGACGGAAAAGGTCTTTCGCTGGATGATATCCGCAGCCTGGAGGCTCGGCTTGAGAGCGATTCTCCGCCTGAAGGAATTAAAGGCGTAGGGCTCTGGAATGTAAATCGACGTCTGAAAAATACGTACGGCGAACTCAGCGGGCTACATTTTGCTACCAATGATTGGGGCGGCTTGTCCGTCCTGCTGCTCATCAGCATTCCCGAGGTGAAAGGAGATAGCTAATGCGATTATTAATTGTGGATGACGGACATTATGTCGTTGAGTATATGAAGCACTTGCTCGATTGGAACACCTTTGGCATTGATCAGATCGAGACGATGACCAATTCGATTGAAGCCCGGGACATGTTGACTCAAAACCATATCGATATTCTGATCACTGACATCCGAATGCCCGAGGTTTCAGGAATCGATCTGCTTCAACATATCCACCAACATAACTTGCCAACCAAAGTCATCATCCTTTCGGGCTACTCCGAGTTCGAATATGCGCAACAAGGAATCCGTTTAGGTGCGCTCGACTACCTGCTCAAACCTGTCGACAAAGCTGACGTTGAGAAAGCCATGTCTAAAGCCATCAACAATATTACAAAGACACGTCCCGCTCAATCGATCGCATGGGAGAACTTTGATGGATTGGCGTTTCTGCTATCGTTGCTTGGTCATAACGAGACATTAAGTAAGGAATATGAGGCTTATACCAAATTTTTAGAGAAACGCCGTTTTTGCTGCTTTTTGCTGGAGGGTTTTACACAGGAACATGAGGATGTTATAAAACATGCTGTCGGAGACAAATTGGATCGTCTCGTTTGGAATGCGGGAACGCGACTGTTAGGTCTTGTTCCGGAAGAAGTTGCTGGGGAACTGACCATCAAACTGGAGCACTCGGTCGTGTCCCCTCCCTTTTCATTGACTGATCGAAACGTGACCCGTCAGATGTTCTACAGGTTCTTCCTTAATGAGGATGTACACTCAGAAGACTTCATAGGCATATTCAACCATTCTCCATCATACGGTGATTGGGAGTCAGCCGGAAATATCATTAAAAAATATAATCAAATCCGTCTCCAAAAGCAAAAGGTAATCTTTCTGATGGAGACCATTCGATATGTATATCTGACGGATAAGGATCGCGACACCTATGAGACCGTGAATTGGATGTTCAACCAGTTACGGCATCCTGATGAACTATCGTCAACTCTCATGGATCGGGTCAGTCGGATCAGAAACAACAAACAGATGTCCATTCAAACCATCGTTGACAAAGTGCAAACCTATATCGAAGAGCATCTGTCACATGGCCTTAGCCTGGATGAACTGGGGAAAGTTGCACATCTCCATCCCGTCTACTTTTCCAAACTGTTTAAACAGGAGACGGGCGAAAATGTGTCAAACTACATATCCAGGAAAAGGTTGGAGAAGGCTTCTCAATTGCTTCAAGATTCGGAACTCCGTGTAGCGGATATAGCGCAGATGGTTGGTTACCGAAAAAATCAATATTTTATCCAGTTGTTCAAAGTGGAATATGGAGTTACGCCCTATCAGTACCGCAGAAATATGATCCATCAATGAAACTCTATAGATGCTAATATGATTTTGCTATACTGTCTGCTCTGTTCTTCAAGAGCAGATGTGGTCATTCACCAGGGTGAAACAAGTTCTTGTCTTCAACAGAGGACAAGAATTAGTACTCCTTGATCGATTCTAACGATCCTTTAATCTTGCCAGTCAGCCAAAGCACAGCAGGAAACATAATTCCGAAAATCATGGCATAATAAGGCCATACTTGATTTAACTCGATTATGAATGAAATGTTTGGCCATATGAAATTGGTCATGGCTAATATGATCAGGATCAGGGGAATCAACAGAGAGTTAGCGTTACGAAGACGAAAAGCATCCGCGAGCCCTTGTGCGGAAATATACAGAAGTAGCGCAAGGCGGAAAAAAATAGTAACGAACCAGACGATTGCCAGGATGATTTCGAATCGCTGAAGAAACTCGCCAATATTAATGGTTCGGTCAATAAAAAATGTAGGGAATGTCAAATCCGCTATTACACCAGCGCTGATGACTGTGATGATTTGCAGCATCATGAAAAAGTACATACTGCCGCTAATCAGAGCACTCACAATGACCGACTTTCTCCATTGTTTTGTATCCGAGAAGTGATGAGCAAAAAAAAGATAGAGGATCGCTTCTGCATAAGGAAAAGCAAATAAATTAATGGATGCAAGAACGACATGTTTCAAACCGTTTTCCAAAATTGGAAGAAGATTGTTTAGCTCGGCCTCAGGAAGAAGAGTGATTCTGACCAATAGATACAGGACTAGAAAGAAAAAGAACAAAACTTCTGCACACCGGCCAATAACGATTGGACCCGAGCGGACAGCGAGATATACGGCTATGAGCATAATGAAATATATGGCGTCATAAGGTGTTTCGGGCATTATAGATGTCGTCACAAAGTCGCCTAGATTTCGAAGTGTCATGATACACTCAAGAAAGGGAAAGGAAAAAATGAAAACTATGGCAATAGTACCGCCCAGAGGGCCGAAGAGGCAACGTAGATACTCCACAAAAGTTCTCCCTTTCATGTGCCTGGCGATAGAGGTATACAACGGTATCAACATCAGATGAAAGGCCAAGGAAATGGGAATGGAAAGCCAAGCATCCTGTTTAGCAACAGAGGTAATAGCCGCTGGCAGCACTAAGTATGCACTTCCTATTTGATACAGAGCAAACCATGTAATGGCCTGGCGAACAGTCAGCTTGGTATTCACTCCGAAGTCCCCTTCTATGATAATATTGTTGTAATGAACTCGCTTAATGGTTGGAATAGAATCCGAATTCCTACCAGTGGACTCGGCAGTTCAATATGCGCTATCCTCAGAACGTTTAATATAACTCCAACAGCAAAGAGTACCATGCCACATACGATTTCACGTATGTAGTGCTTCTCCTTCAATGCTCGAAATTCAATAACCATTGCGACAAAAGATCCTACAAGTATTACATATAACATATACATCCACTCCTAATTGTTCTGATAGGAATCGACGGAATTGGTAATTTTCCCGACACGGTTCAAACGATAACGAAGATTAACATCGACCTGGAGATGTTGAAATTTTCTGGTCCAGTCCTCTTTCCATTTATGCCACTCAGATGGGTACTTTCGATGAAAAGCCTCCCCGAACCCGAATATATCGGAACCGATATGCTGTGCATTTTGAATGCCTTCCTTTAAGATTTTTTCCTGTTCTTCTCTGCCTGCCACTTGAAACTCATTAAACGTCTTTTCATCCTTCAGGTCAGCATTACACGTAACCTCTCCGATGTTGGCTTCTGTATCCACTACAAGAGTAATGTGTGGCTCATTGTTTTTTATTTTTGGAATGATTTTTACGTTGTTATGAATGACTTCAAAAGCAAACTTCCCTTTGGAATTCGGACAGCCAACGGAAGCAACTGTACTGGAAACTCGATTGGATATGTAGGTAAAAGCCTTACTCTTGGATTCTTCTATCCAGCCAGTCAAACGGTCACCCTGAAAAACGCCAATTCCGGTAAATAAATAATTCACATGTTGAGGTGATTTTTTCACGTTATCGATGGTAAGACCTTTATTCAGATTGTTCAATCGAATGCCTGTAAGAACAGGCTCGATGCCCTCTTTCGTTAAACGCTGAAGAAGATCTTTGACATCGACCGCGGAGGTGGGTGCCCATGTTTTCTCAGATACTTTCAAAGCCTTATACATATCCATTGCAGGTAAAACCTCGGTTGGAGCTACAAAAGAAACGGCATCCTTCGCTGAACTTCCCCTGACAATGGCCAAATGGAAATCAGGCCGAACTTCATGATCCCGGAACAGAAAATCCAATGGCTTCTTAATGCCTTTTCTTGCTGTGTTCTCGTCAAAGATTACAAACTTCAAGTGTGACATGTACATTTTCCGAGATGATTCGGTTGTGAGTTTGCGAAGGGCTTCAAATAGCGTGTCAGCACGGCTGGAAAAAACGATTGTTGGCGACCGTTCCATAGCCCGATTACGAGACATTTGAGAAGGGTCAACAACTTGCAGACTGATCTCATATTGATCATCCACTGTATCAATACCCAAAGCTATCACGACGGAAATTTCGTTCAGCTCCTTACTGTTCCAACAACCCGTAACAACGACCATCAGCAATATGTAAATAAGAGGTTTTAAAATTCTGGATCGGTACGAGATCATGGGGCCTACTCCTTTTGTTTTTTGTGTTGCTTTGTTTTATTCCTGAATGGAAAACGTAATACGGCATCACTTTGCTTTAACGAATTGTAATTCGCCGAAGGACTCATATACGGCACACCTAATGAATGAAGGCTATTCAGATGTACAAAGAGTATGAGCATGCCCACAGTCAAACCATATACTCCATAGATCGCGGCTAACCCGATAAACACAAATCGCAATATCCGGATTGGAATGGCCATGGTGTAAGAGGGTATGACAAAGCTTGAAATAGCTGTAATGGCAACGACAATGACCATAACAGGTGAAACAATGTTTGCTTCTACGGCAGCTTGGCCAATAACGATGGAACCGACAATGGAAACTGCCTGCCCGACTGTTCTTGGCATTCGCAGGCCTGCCTCTCTCAGAATTTCAAAAATCACTTCCATGATTATTGCCTCTACAAATGCCGGAAAAGGTACTCCTTCACGCTGCGCGGATAAACTTAATAACAGTACCGTTGGAATCATATCCTGATGGAACGTTGTCAACGCAACATATATGGCTGGAGCCAACATACATATTCCCAGGGAGATGTATCTTAATATTCGAATAATACTGCTGTAAATATAAGATTGATAATAATCCTCTGCAGATTGAATGAAATCAACAAACACCGCAGGGGCAAGGATAACGAAGGGAGTTCCATCTACAAATATCGCAATTTTGCCATCCATGACTCCTGCTGCAATAGAATCTGGACGATCCGAATTATAGAAAATCGGAAATATAGTAAACTGTTTCTTCTCTGTGAGGGATTCTTCGAGATATTCACCTTCAAGCACACGATCTACGCTCATGCTTTTTAATCTGGATATCAAGTTCAGAACCATGTCCTGATCAGCGATCCCGTCCATATACATGACCGATATGTCCGTCTTGGTTTTTTCACCAACTTTGACGTTGGTTAGTCGCACTCTTGTATCTTTAACCCTGCGGCGAACCATTGTTGTATTTGTGCGTAACGTTTCCGTAAACGATTCTTGCGGACCTCTGATAACAGGCTGTGCCTTCGATTCTGTAATGCTGCGTTCTTCCCATCCTGGCAAAGAAATAACTAATCCTTCATCGATCCCGTCCAGTAACAATAGAACTCCGCCTGAAAGGATTTGATCCAACGCATCTTCAAAGCTCTGAACCAAACTTGCTTCGCCGACATCCAGAATGCTATTTTTCAAAAATGGTAAAGACATCTCATCGCTATCAGAATAGGCGAATTCATGCAATGGACGAATCACATTGTCTTGTACCTTCTGCATGTCAACCATGCCATCCAAATAAAACAGAGCGGCGTGATTCCTTCCAATAGTAATCTCACGAACAACAAAATCAGAACTGTTTCCCATGAAGTCACAGATAAGATCGATATTGCGAACGATTTGTTTGGAAAAATTGGGTTGCAACTTCATTTCACAATCCCCCTTGATTATGTAGTATTGGTACTAATTCGAAATATAATCATTGAGTTGTAAGTGCAATGTCCTTCTCTGACTGAATTAAAACCGAAAAAGAAGTCGCAAATTTTACGACTTCTCTTACTAAACATTATTTGATTGCCACAGATGGCAAAAGCAAATAAGCGACTATAAAATTGGTTCTTCTTAATGGATTAACGGTGGACTTGCTGTTTATGGCTTACTAAAACAGTTGGCTCAGAAAGTCCCAGATGCTCTCGCAGCGTCATCCCCTCATACTCTTCACGGAACAAGCCGCGACGCTGAAGCTCAGGAACGACGTGCTCAACAAAGTCATCGAGATCACCTGGCAGAACCGGCGGCATGATATTGAAGCCATCGCAGCCGTATCCATTGAACCACTCTTCCATGAGGTCGGCAAGCTGCTCCGGCGTTCCTACGAATTGCATATGACCACGGGCACCGAGAAGCCTCCGTCCGAGTTCGGCAATGGATAACTGCTCTTCACGTGCAAGGTCCATAATGAGTTGGACGCGACTTTTCATTCCGTTGCTTGCTTCGACCAGATCTGAAATGTCCGGTAGTGAACCGTCGGCAGGATATCCGCTGAGGTCTGTTTGAAGTATGCCAGACAGCATCATTACCGCTTCTTGGGGATCGATGAGATCTAGCAACTCCCGTTCCTTGCGTCGGGCCTCCTCTACAGTTGAACCGAGGATCGGCGACAACCCCGGCATGATGAGCAAGCTGCCACGCTCACGTCCAACAGCCAGAAGCTTCTCGTTCACCGTGCGATAGAAATCTTGCGCAGCTGTGAGTGACGTCTGTGCCGTGAAGATCACCTCTCCAACTTTTGCAGCGAAATCCTGACCTGGATCCGAGGAACCGGCCTGAATAAGGACGGGGTAACCTTGCGGTGGACTTGGCACGTTCAAAAGCCCTTGCGTCGAGTACCATTTCCCTTGATAATCTGCGATACGCAGCTTGGATTCATCGACGAACGTACCTGATGCCCGATTCATAACGATTGAATCCTGTGGCCAGCTGTCCCATAATGCCGTAACGACGTCAACAAATTCCTGCGCCATCTCGTAACGTGTTCCGTGTTCAGGATGCTTATCTCGTCCGAAGTTCCGAGCTTCGGTGTCAACTTGGGACGTGACGATATTCCAGCCAGTCCTTCCCCTGCTTATGTGGTCGAGCGTAGATAAACGGCGCGCGGCATTGAACGGCTCGTTATAGGTCGTCGACAGGGTTGCTGTCAACCCGATTTTATCGGTTACCATGGAAAGTGCGGAGAGTAGAGACACCGGGTCCAGCATGCCTGCAGCAGCCCGGCTTGGGTAGATCAAGTGCAGCAAGTCCGCAAAAAAAATCATATCAAACTTGCCTTTCTCAGCTGTCTGGGCAATCCGCTTATACCATTCGATATCGAACATCTTCTCTACCCCTGATTCCGGATGACGCCATCCGGCATGATGATGCCCAGTAAAATATATAAATGCACCAAGATGAAGCTGGCCCTGTCGTTTTTTCGCCATATCCGTTCCTCCGCTTTCATTCTAGATATCTATAATCAGCCTTTATATGTGTTATTCCATCGAAGGAATCTTCTTTCTACTAGTCTGACTGCCGAATCCGAGAGTTTACCAACCAAGGCGAACAGAATTATACCCACGAAGACAACATCCGTCTGTGCATATACACGTGCGTCTTGTATCATATAGCCGACTCCTGCGCTTGCACCCATCATCTCTGCCACGGCAAGCAATAACCAGGAGGCACCAACAGATAACCGAATGCCAAGCAGAATGTTTGGCAACGCCGAGGGAATAATTAGCCTGCTTAATAGCCTGAACTTAGAATATTGCAAGATGCGGGTAACCTCATAAAGCTTTCGGTCCGCACTGCGGACCCCCAAATGTGTATGGAAATAGAGCGGAAAAAACGATCCGATTGCAATGAGCAGTACTTTGGATAATTCCCCTACGCCAAACCAAAGAATGAAGAGCGGAATAACAGCTAACAACGGAACTGTCCGAAGCATCTGTATCGTCGGGTCAAGCGTCTGTTCAGCCCATTTGCCTAGACCAGTGAACACACCAAGTATTAATCCTGTAGCGGCTCCAAGTAAGAATCCTCCGCTTGCCCGAATAGTGCTGGTTGTGAGATGCTGTGTCATATCGCCGGTTACGCACAGTTGCCAAAATGTCCGCGCAATGCGGGATGGAGCTGGTAGTGCCGAGTCAGACAACAGTCCAAGAGCAGATCCCACCTCCCATAAAGCTAATATAATAACCGGTAACACCCAACCATACAGCCAATTCGGCATTCTCCAGTGGCGTTCCCTTCCCATCCCCATTTCTTTCTCATTAGCCTTCGATTGTAATGTCACATCGTTCAAACTCATAACTGTTATCCATCTCCCTCTATGGAATCCTGCCAACGCAACGATTTTTTCTCTGCCAACCTGACCAGTGAATCGGTCACTTTGCCAACAATCGCAAAAACAATAATGCCGACAAAGATGACAGACGTTAGCGAGAAGGAGCGTGCGTCATTGATGATGTAGCCGATCCCGGAGCTTGAACCCATCATTTCTGCGACAACCAGCCCGAGCCAGCTAACTGCAATCGAAAGACGTACGCCTAAAAACAGTGAAGGAAGTGAGGCAGGAATAATCAGCTTGGTAATGGTTTGAAATTTCGTGAATTCCAACACACGTGCTACTTCGAACAATTGACGATCCACCGAGCGAACACCCAAAAAGGCATTCACATATAAAGGAAAGAATGCTCCCTTGGCAATGAGTACGATCTTTGAAGTCTCGCCAAATCCGAACCACAGAATGAACAATGGCGCAACAGCCAAGTGAGGCAGTGTCCGAAGCAGCTGAAGCGACGGATCTAGCAATCGTTCCGCCTTTAACGAAAACCCGACCCATAATCCTGCGGCTAATCCCAGGCCACCGCCAAACAAGAACCCTAGTGCCGCTCTACCCGTCGAGCTGCGCAGATTGGTCAGCAGTTCCCCCGACGAGATCATGCGTCCGAACTCAGCTACGATGTCCTTCGGAGGCGGAATTAACACCGTATTTACCCACCCACTCGAGGATGCAATCTGCCAAATGATTAATATCGCTGCCGGTACCGACATCCCGATCAGGAGATGAATAGTCCGAAAAATAAGCTTGTTTCCCGATATTTGCATAACCGCACCCCTACTTTATTTAAGAGCTTCTTCAATGTATTGGTTGTCGAACACGTCAGCCACGTTGATTTCCTTGCGGATTGTACCTAATTCAAATTGAAAGTTTGCAGTGTTCTGCTGATCCGCGATTGTTTCGTCACTTACCGGGATATTGATCATTGCCGCCCGTGATTGCATGCCCTTCACCAGCTCAATCGGAATGTTTCGTTCGTCGGCATAGCGCTGAAACGCTTCCTCTTGATGATTAGCTTCCCACTGGCGGGCCTTCTCGAATGTTTTTAAATAAAGCGTAACAAGCTCCGGATGCTCATTCGCAAAATCCGAACGAACCAATTGGAAAGATGGAGATAGTACACCTTCGCTCTCCCCATCAGCCAGCACTTTTCCTTTGCCGCTTAGTGCATTCAGGGTAATGTATGGGTCCCAGACGGCCCAGGCATCCACTTTTCCACTTTCGAAGGAAGGCTGGGTTTCATCAGGTTGTAATTGAATTTCTTGAATATCGGAGTTTCCTAAACCAGCCTTTTCGAGTACTAGATAAAGGAAGTTGTAGGCGTTGCTGCCCTTCGTGACGGCGACCTTCTTGCCCTTGAGATCCGCAATGCTTTTGATCGGACTATCCTTCGGCACAATGATCGCTACATTGTTCTTGCCATCAAGTAGCTGTGAGATGATTTTGAAGTCAATACCAGCTGCTTGTGCAGAGATTGGGGGCATATTGCCCATGCCAGCAAAGTCCAGATGATTAGAGGCCATCGCTTCAATCATTGGAGGACCGCTCTGGAACTCCAACCACTCCACTTTTACCCCCAGCTCTCCAAATGCATCCTCAAACCACTTCTGTTCTTGTGCTTTACCGAACAAGCCACCCTTGCCCTGTACACCAATCTTCACCGTGACATCATCATCGGATGCATTCGGATTCGAATTATCTTCTACTGGCTTGGCATTCTTGCCATTGCTGGCGTTGTTATTTTCATTGCCGCATCCCGATACAACCAGTATCAGAACAAGTATGGCTGCAAACCAACCCAATTTTTTAATCATCTATTCGCATCCCCTTTTATGAAAGTAGATTCGTTAATACGTATCCAATTAAATGCCAGCGCCCTTGTCTATCAAGGGAGAATGTTCCACTTTTTCGAACTCGCCTAGAACGCGGGAGCGAAGTTCCTGGAATGAACTCCCACTGCGTTTACGCGGATAGGGAAGGTCTACATGAATTACATTGCGGATATGACCTGGGCGAGGGTTCATAATGACGACTTTCTCTCCAAGAAATACCGCTTCGTCCAAGTCATGCGTAACGAACAACATTGTCGTCCGGCTGTTCTGCCAGATATCCAGCAGCGCTTCTTGCATGTGTGTGCGAGTGAAGGCATCGAGTGCTCCAAAAGGCTCGTCGAGCAGCAGAATCTCCGGTTTGCGCAACAAAGCCCTTGCAATAGCCACCCGTTGAGCCATTCCTCCGGACAACTCCTTCGGATATGCTTTCTCGAATCCCTTTAGACGAACCAATTCAATTAGCTCTTGAACTCGATGGCGAACCTGAGCATTGCGAAGCGAGAGATTGGCCGCGATATTCTTCTCGACCGTCATCCAAGGGAACAAACGTGGCTCCTGAAAAATAAACCCTTTATCAACGCTTGGTCCCGTAATGGCCATTCCGTTCAGTTCCACTTTTCCCTCATATGTCGTATCCAACCCGGCCACAATCTTGAGCAATGTACTTTTGCCGCAGCCACTGGGTCCGATAAAAGTAATAAATTGTCCCCGCTCAACCTGCAACCCTATATTGCTAAGTGCTAGAATCGGCCCGGTAGGAGCAGCGAACGTTTTGTTCAACCGCTCAATATTCAGCATCAGATGAAACCTCCAATTTAAAATAATTTTTCAGATCTATTTACTTGGTTTTATGGTTATAAAAAAAGGCCTTCTGCTTGTATATCTTTCCCCACGAACGATCTCTGGTTATCCAGTCGAACTCTCGTTCACAAACCGAGCAATCATTCGGTTTGTTGGGGAAATTGTAGCAGTGGCCTGTATCTGTTGTCAATCATTTCTTTTGGAGACTTTTGGAATTATGTAGAGATCACGCATATTTTCATATTCGAAACCTTGTTCGCTTGTGATCCCGAACCCTTTACCCCTCATGTCTTGCAGTAAATAAAGAGACGATGGAACGCGCTTGCGCACGAATCGGAACTTCAGCGCCGGGCATTTTTTGCAGCGTCAGTCCTTGAATTAAACTTACAAAATAATAGGCAAGCTCCAAGGGGACACCACTGACGATAAGCCCTTCCTTTTGCCCCTGTTCCATTATGTTCGCGACAGGACCAAGGTTATTCGTGAAACGTTCTGTAACTTCTCTTCGAATCTCTTCGGAGGAAGATTCCGAAAGCCGCGCTGTGTGGATAAGAATCGTGTAAGCCCAATTGTTTTCCAGCGCGAGCCATGACTCAGACAATAGTAAAAGTTTATTTAGAGCATCACCTGATTGCTCAGCGAGTTGGGAGACATGTTCGCCGTAACGCGTCTGACCTCTTCTGAGAATTTCGCTGATAATCTCGTCTTTGGACTTAAAGTAGTGATACATGTTCCCAATGCTCATGTCTGCTGCCGCTGCGATGTGGTTGATGCTTACTGAACCGATTCCTTTGAATGCAATGATTTCCAAAGCGGAATCAAGGATGTGATTGATTCTTTTTTCCCGTTGTTGTTGGTCTTTCTCTATGTTTCTAGGTGACATTAACGTTGCAACCCCTTTCTGAATTTCATTATAGCATAGCCGTTTTACAGGCTGGATTCATCCGGGAAGCTTTCAGAGCATCTTCGGTCATGTTGTGAAAGATATGTCCGATCACTCAGGACCGCAGAAATGTGATCCGTCAATGAAAAAACCCAACTTCCACTCTTAGTTCACAGAGTGTGTTGGGTCTTTTTAGCGCAATTAATGGGTTAAGTCAATCACTTTATCAAAGCAATATGAATCTCTGTCATAGCCGTTATGCTCATAAAAAGCATGAGCGTTGGTTCGCTTCATTCCGCTACATAAAATAATACTTGATATTCCCCGTTCTTTAGCATAATTTTCAGTCTGTCTTAGTAGTTTTGTGCCTATCCCTCTATTTTGCAGCTCTCTTTTAACAGCAAGAGCTTGAATATGTAGATAACCTATTGGAACTCCTACAGATAATGACTGTACAATAGTTACAAAACCCACGACATCATTATCTATTAGTGCAACAAATGTTTTGTAATTCCCGGCCTTATTCATCTCTTCCATAGTCACTCGGAAGTCTGCATCATTAACATTACGAATTTCAAGTACATCATTCCATAAAAAAACAACTTCAGCATAATCATCTGATATAATTTCTCGTATTTTAATATTCATACTAAACCCCCTCAAGATAAAATAAATCGGACAATCTCCCCTATACCCTATTGGTGATAAGGTTCTCCGCGCTGTCTGTAACGGCAAGTTTTAGGGCCATCCTTTGTGGGGATGACCTTATATTATAATCTTATTTTTTCAGTTGTCTTCTTCGTTAACAGCCTGCATTCCACTCGTATGGAAGCATTATTTTTTCTTCACGGGTATCCAGATTTCTCCTGAAACATTCCCATGCCGTGCCATTCCATAATACATTTCGAAAGTAGGGCCCTCAACCTGTTCGTATTCAGATGTCGGAAACCACTCAGAATAGATTCGTACCCATAGTTTTTGCATATCACACTGCGGCTCCGGGAAAATCGCCCACGTTAATGCTGGGACAGCAAGTTTTGTGAATCTCTCCGGAATCTCAAGTCCCTTAGGTACATGATAACAGATCATGTATTTGAAAGATTCTTTAGTGTGATCATAAAGGGCGGCATGTAACATGGTATCACCAAAACGTCCCAATAAGTCGTTCATATGATCAACGCTGCCATCATCATCACATTTTATACGAAATTGAGGTACTTCAGCGAACGCTGTTTTCTGGTCTGCATTTATAATTCCATATACTCCAAACATCTCAAAAGAATCTCTTTGCTCAATACGGTAATTCATTTCGACAGCCCCTTTTATTGAAATATGAAAGGACATTCGAGGATAGGCTTTCAGAGAAACGCCTGTATCGCGTGCAGATGTAGGCATAATGCCATGAAGATTTTTAAAGGCCCGTGCAAACGCCTCCGGCGAATCATATCCATATTTCATTGCTACATCAATAACCTTTGAATCTGTTGTCTGCAGTTCGAATGCCGCCAACGTCAACCGTCGATGTCGAATATACTCCGATAACGATACGCCAGTAATAAATGGAAACATCCTTTGAAAATGATAGGTAGAGCAACAGGCTCTCTGTGCGATTTTATCAAATGAAATAGTGTCCGCTAGATTTGTTTCGATATATTCCATGGCACTATTCATCCGGACCAACCAATCCATCGTATTCCCTCCCTTCAAGGTAATTTTATGGGAAATAAATAATGAATACCTTGCAATTTCTGCACGAAAAAGTCAGTAAAACTGCTCTTATTGATGATACGGTTCACCGGGTCATCACTGGAGTAATCAAAAAAAGAGTAGATATGAGCGAATCATCTGGAAGTACGACGATGGGACTTGTTTTCCCAGCGTATCTTAACCGGAGGCTAGCGCAATCCATGTTGCGAAGTATATCAAAAAAGAACTTTCCATTTAGTGATATCATAAATTCTTCCCCACACATCTCTAACAATGGAATTTCATTCTGAATATCTCCAACATCAGCTGTTTTGGACAATAGTTTCAATGTGGCTGCATTTGCTACTAGTCTAATCACTTGTGCACTAGCCATTACAGTCACACATTCAACTGCTCTCAACAGACATGCTTTATCAACTGAGATTTCACACATATAAGATTGAGGAATTACATTCTTTATGGATGGAAACATTCCCTCAATAAGAACAGACTCCACCTTCAGTCCATTTGTCATGAATTTAACTCGGTTATTACTCACTTCGATTTCGGTCGTTTCATCTGCTTTGTTTAACATTTTTGATATTTCATAGAGATTTTTCGCTGGAAGACAGCGTGTGAAATGTCCGCTAGAACTGCATAATCCTGACAAAGGGCTGTACCCTGTCATGCTCATGACTCACAGGAAAGCCCCAATAAAACAATTACGTATAGACACCTTTTTTATATATTCAACTGGATTTCGGGAATCGAAGTTTCGCTTTATGCTCGGGAAGAAAGAAGCTTTTAGGGAACGACCACCAAATTTGAGTACTCGGTTGTTGTCCAAAGTTGAATACGGAGTTACGCCCTACCAGTACCGTAGAAATATGATCCATCAATGAGAGCGAATAAATAGTTTCATCAAATTGATATAAATCGGGTTGACCATGTAGCCATTCGGACTTACGGAATATCTCTTACCCGTGTCCAATCGTCGTATTTGTTCCATTTCCTTCTCATTCAACTCAAAGTCGAATATTTCATTGTTCTCTTTTATCCTTTGAGGATTCGATGATTTGGGGATGACAATAATTCCACGTTGCAGATGCCAGCGCAAAATGACTTGCGCAACCGATTTCTGATGACAAAGGGCAATTGCCGCCAGCTCCGGATGCTCCAGCAGCGCTTTGCTTCCCTGCCCCAACGGTCCCCAAGCCTCATGCAGAATCCGATGTCGAACCATATAATCATGCAATTCGTGTTGTGGAAATTCCGGATGGGTCTCGATCTGATTTACCATCGGCGAAATCCGGGAATGTTTCTTCAGATGCTCCAGATGCCGGATCTCGAAATTGGCTACACCTATAACTTTGATTTTACCTGCGTCGTATAACTCTTCCATCGCCTTCCAGGCGTTCACGTATTGAGGACCGGCAAAATGAATCAAATACATATCAAGATATGTTACGTTCAGCTTCTGGCAAGTCTGCTCGAACGCCTTTTTCGTCGCACGGTACTCCAGGTCTGTCGTCCATACCTTGGAGGTAATGAAGAACTCCTCCCTGGGAATGCCGCTGTTTTGGATGACCCGACCTAGCGCCGCTTCATTACCATAAATTTTGGCCGTATCGAAATGGCGATAACCCATTCGAATAGCCTCCTCGACAGTCCTCTCGAAGGTCCCCCCGTCTTTGATCTTATATAGGCCGAACCCGAGTTGAGGAATGCCCACTCCGTTTGCCGCTACGACTGTCTGATTCATTCGGAACTCCCCCTCCCCGTGTTTCCTATTTGTTGTTCCGATGCTTGTTCTTCGCATTGTGCTAGCAACTTTTCTATTTGGTTCACCAGGTTTTTCAACAATTTCAACTTGCTACCGGAGTCAAGGCTGTAATAGTTGAGAGTTCCTTCTTTACGAACACTTATTATCTGTGATTCTTTCAATATTTTCAGATGATGTGATACGGTCGGTCGGGAAAGGTGAGTCTTCATCCTGATCTCTCCTACGCGCATGCCGGGTTTTTGCGGCCCTTGAATCAAGGCTATGAGGATGGCTTGCCGAGTCTCGTCTCCGATCGCATTCAACACCTTCTGATTGTTCTTAAATTCGATAGCTATCGTGGTCGCAAGTTCCTGATCCAAGTAAAATATCCCCTTCCATTTAGAACGTGTAATACTTTTGTAGATACAGCCTATCACAATCTCGGATTCGGCTGTACATCGGGAAAGAAATTCAAGAACCTATTTTTCCCATGACTTAAGACAACGGAAATAAGTCCCGATGGATAAACTGTTCCAATCTAATGTGGTAGTTGCCTCTCGGTTCTCCGAAAAAATGTGCTCCTAGTTATGATGCTGTTTGAACATTAGCAAAAGAAGAAGCCCCCCAGACGAATGGAGTGGCTTCTATAAATTGAACTTATTTATTCTTCTGTGCAATGATGATATAGACAGGTTGGTTAGCAACTTGCGTCGGTGAGTGGATCGTATTAATAATTGAGAAACCTGCCTTAATGATTTCCTCTTTAGCGACTTTGAATGATATTATAAAACCAACGATCCAAACTCTTGAATACCTCATCTCCAGCAGAGTATCCTAAGCAAAATATTTCCCTGAGTGCAAATCTTCTATTTCTTGAGAAAGTCTTCTAGTATGTAACTTCATATAACATTGAGCTTTTTGCAAAATATCTGTATGCCCACCTAAATCATACAAAATTGTAGTAGATAACACTTGTACAATATAAAGGCTTGTTTGAGTTGCCATCCATTCGAAAAAATTGAAAAACTTCTCAATTTGTTCTGTATCATCATTTTCACGAAGCAATCCTTCAACATAAGTAGCCACTTCATCACCAAAAAACACATGTCCTAGAAACTCTTGATATAAATCCAAATGTTCTATATAACAATCGTGGAATTCAGGAAAAAGTTCTAAGAATTGATTGATTAAAATACCTTTGTCCATTTTCCAAGCTCCCTACCTTCCTACCTACACATACTTACTGCTCTTTTCGTTTAAAAAACATCTTGCCAACCATAAGTCCCATAGCAGTTGAACAGATCAGATATCCAAAGAACAAGAAAAGTAAATAAACACCATGAAGATCTGCGGGAATCTGTTTTAAACCTTCAAACCATGCAAAACGAAAAGGATAAAAAATGACTACCCAAATGATCAGCAAGAAAAGAAGAAAATTAATTATTTTTAGCACAATAATGATCCTTTCAAGCTTGAGTGGAAACAGTTGAATGTATATGCTTCATCTTTCATTTCGCATTACCTTACCACTGTCCGCACTATAATAGTTAGCTTATGTATTAGGGTTGATATGTTGGATCTATAAATAATTACTAATTATAACAGGAAACATTAGGGTGATAGCTTATTCTTCAGTCCAACGTTAAGTGTATAATTCCTGTCTTGATTTAATTTTAGGAAGATGATTAGGAAGATGATCGTTACGGCATAAAGAAGCCCTCTCTTTTGGTAGAACGAGCTTCTTTTTGCGTTTCACGATAACACTTTATGCTTACTGGACACCAGGCGCGTTTTCATGCGTAACTAAGTTCGATCTTTTCTTCTTTCTTGGCTGCCCTTTCCAGGACAGATAAGTCCAAATCCGTAGGATATACTCGACAGGACCATTGCTAAATTTCTTGAGATATAGCGGACTGAGCCACAATTGAATGCCGTAGACAGCAAGCGCAATAATTGCTCCGATAAACACACCAGCACGACCAAACAGTCCCAGGCCGTATCCATAGAAAATTGTCGTACAGATTACGCTCTGCATCAGGTAATTCGTCAACGAGAGACGGCCAACCGCCTCAAATCTGTACATCAGGCTGGAACGGCGACTTCCCGCATACAACAGTGCAAATGCATAAATGTATCCGAGTGCAAGCAACGTTCCTCCAAGCGTCCCCCCGATTCCGATACCGAGCCAACCTTCCGCACCCAATTGTGGCGCCAATACACCGTATGCTTTGAGTATCAAACCTACTGGAATTAATAACGAGGCACGGCGAAGATACATAGTCCGCTTCGTTTGGGGATCGCTAAACGTGCCGCTTCTGGCAGCGTGCATGCCGAGCAAGAACATCGGTACTGTCATGAGTGGGGCTAACAGCAGGATCAATAGGGCAAATGACACCTCCAAATCCCCGCCGAATGGATCGCCGTTATTACTGAAATTCCTGATTTCCGCGTATGTGCCGCTACCGTATACATCCTGACTTTGAATGATGTAGTTCTCCATATGAATGGACTCAATCGCCAGCGGGTTCATCGGATTAGATGCCGGGAGGCCAAGTATGCCCGCTCCCATGAGTAGCAGTACCGACCAAATGAGCAGCGTTTTGGGCTTCCGATTAAGGAACATGAGCAAGAAGAAACCGAGTACACCATAAAATGTCAGGATATCCCCTTCCCACAGATAGATGATGTGCAGTAAACCGATTCCAAACAGTAGTAGAAAACGGCGTGCCAGATGACACTTTGGTCGTAAATCTCGTGATTTTAGGCTTTCTGAGAGCTTAACCATTCCAAAGCCAAACATAAATGCAAAAATCGGCATAAAACTGCCCACTACAGTGATCAGCAGGAATGAGAGGAAAGCCTGATCTGCTCCGCCAATCCCGAACAGTTGGGGTTTACTTTGGCCATACATTCCATATTGGAAAGCCAGCATATTCGCCAGCACAATGCCGGCCAGACTGAATCCACGCAGTCCATCAATGACTTGAACGCGCTTTTTTGATGTGCTCAATCAATCACCTCTGTCTATAACATAAAGATCAGATCTAAATATACGTTAAATCCTTCCATAATTTCAACATAAATTAATAAGCGAACGTTTATATTTTGATTTACTTTGACGTACCAATAAAACAAAAACAAAAAAAGTCGCTAAATTTAGCGACTTTCAGTTTGAACACCTTAAAGAGTGACAATAATCGGACCATTTTTAGTAAGAATAATAGTATGTTCTATTTGAGCTACATAGCTGTTTTTAGTAACAAAGGTCCAGCCATCACCTGTTTGTTCTACTTCTTCTTCTGAAGTTGAGATAAACGGCTCGAATGCAATAACCATACCTTCTTTTAACAATTCATCATCCGATGGATCATTATAATTGTAGATGTGGTCAGGTGCTTCATGTATTCCACGTCCAACACCATGTCCTGTAAGGTTTTTAATAACCGTTAATTCATGCTGTCTGGCAGTTTGGAATACGGCTTTTCCGATTCCGCTTTTTTTGGAGCCTGGTTTTGCTTTTTTAAGACCTGCTTCAAATGCCAGTTTAACAACGTCGCATATTTTCGTTAATACTTCTTCACCTTCGCCTACGACAAACGAGAGTCCCGTATCTGCAAAATAACCGTTTTTGGAGCCAGACACATCAATATTGACGATGTCCCCTTCTTGAATAACCCGCTCTCCCGGAATACCATGTGCCACTTCTTCATTAACACTAATACAAGTAAATCCCGGGAAATTATATTCACTTTTTGGAGCAGAAACTGCGCCAGCTTTCTCAAAAAGCTCTCCTGCCAAATCATCAAGCTCTTTAGTGGTTATGCCTGGGATAGTTCTTTGAACCAATTCATCTCTAATAGAAGCAACAATTTTGCCAATTTCCTTCAAGCCATTAAAATCTTCTTCTGTTCTTGCGATCATTTTTTCTTACCTCACTATCTTTTATCATTAATTGATTACATAAGTATTTTTTTGATTGAACTTTAGATAATCATATCCAAAGCTGCAAAGCTTCGCAACTTTTTTATGCGGAGGTACCGGCCAGAGTCGAATACAGCTTGAGCGATTTAGGTAATACGCTGAGGCCCATCATTAGTGTGATGGAAACATGGGGAATGGATATAAGAAGCTCAATTAGGATACTTCGACCGTACAGACGTATAGGATTACGGACAGTAGAAAACGAGCGCATCCATGTTCAGGGTGCGCTCGTTTTCTTGGTGGTGCCTTTTGTGGAATTGTAAAAGTACATCCTTACTTCCTCTTTAATAGCGTAGCCACACGCTCATTTCACCAGCCAGCCGATTACCCCACAGATAATAGGGAATGGCCTTGAAACGTACTTCCTTTTTTTGATTAATATAAGAACGGTACGGCTTCTCATCTGACCATGAAGAGCTGTCGTCAGTCACGAAACCATCCCCTTCTACTACGATACAACCACCTAGCAAATCTGGATCAGCATACGCGGTTAATTGTGGCTCCGAAGCCAACGCGAGCGAAGTGAGCGGTGCCCCGTTGTCTGCTTCTTCTACGCAATAAACGAGCGGGCCGCGTTGAATCGCCACCTTGCCTGCATCTGCTCGAATTAAAGGGTGCGCAGCAACTAACTTCGGCTCGATCGGAAGCAGCCACTCCACTGTATTTCCATCTGACCAGCTGCGATTTATTTTCGCGTAACCATTCTCAACATGAATATCTTGCTTTTCACCATTCACTTTCAAGGTGGGCTGTCCGTTCTGGAACCAATCCGGTATACGCAGTGCAAGCTCGAACTCGGCACATTCGCTATCTTTGGGGAGCTGAACCGAGAATTCAACGTGGCCGTTCCAAGGCAGCTCGGAGCGTTGATGCAATGTTATTGTGGTGTCGGCAAGCTCGAACGAGGCTTTACTTCCAATATACAAATGGGTATAGATCGTTCTGCCATCCTCAGACACGTCGTAAATATAATCGTCTAACGAACCTAGCAACCGTGCAACATTTGGAGGACAACAGGAGCAACCAAACCATTTTTGTCGGACGGGCTTTACGTGATGTTTATCTGGATTTTTGAGACTTGCTTCTGGCCAAACTTCAAGTGGATTGACATAAAAGAAGTGTTTCCCATCCATAGACATGCTACCCAGCACATTGTTGTATAGCGCTCTCTCCAACACATCCGCATATTCACTTTTAACTTCCAATTGAAGCATGCGTCGTGCCCAGAAAATCAAACCAATTGAAGCACAGGTCTCCGCATAAACGGAATCATTCGGAAGATCGTAGTCAAACGTAAAGGCTTCCCCGAGGTGTGTAGAACCAATGCCTCCGGTAATATACATTTGTTTGCCTGTTGTGTTCGACCAAAGTCGTTCACACGCCGCCTTCAGTCCCTCGTCACCTGTTAGTCGCGCAAGATCAGCCATCGCCGTGTACATGTAAACTGCCCGAACGGAGTGTCCAACAGCTACCTTTTGCTCACGAACAGGAAGATGAGATTGATAGACCTCAAGATTAGGTGCTCCCTGGGACCAGATATTTGTTCGGCTTCCGCGTTCCCATTCCTCGATAAAATAGTTGGACTGCTTACCCCGTTCATCTATGAAGTATTGGCTTAGATTCAAATAACGTTCTTCTCCCGTAACACCGTATAGCTTAACCAGAGCCAATTCAATTTCCTGATGACCGCAGTAAGCCCTTATCTGTCCCGGCTTGGTTCCGAACATACGATCAATCAGATCAGCGAATCGGCATGAGATGTCTAGTAACTTACGCTTCCCCGTAGCCTGGTAATACGCAACTGCCGCTTCAATTAAATGACCCGCACAATACAGCTCATGAGCTTCATAAAGATTGGTCCATTGCTTCCCAGGTTCTTGGATCGTGAAGTAGGTATTCAGATAACCATCGTCATGTTGGGCTTGGCCAATCAATTCGATGGATTCATCAGCGATCTTCTCTAACCTCTGATCTGGATGATGACGGAGCGAATAAGCAACGGCCTCTAACCACTTGTAGAGATCACTGTCCTGAAATACCCATCCGCCAAACTCTCCTTGCTCCAAGCCAGCAGCAATACGGAAATTTCGAATAGCATGACTAGGCTCAGCGTCCTCTACCCTATCGTTCAGAGCTTCCCATTGATAGGGAATAACCGTTTCTCGTACAAGATAGGAATATGTATTCCAAAATTGGTCTTGAATTTGGATCTGGTTCTGTCCCATTATACACACCTCAAAAGTATAAAATTTGACTCTTTTCAAAGTCGAGTATATGCTTTTTCTTAAAGTGAGGATAGGAATGGAATGAGCATTTTTCTATACAAAATGACACTAAAAAATGAGGTTGATTCATTGAATGAAGAATTAATTGTTGCCTTACAAACCCCACCTCTTCCATATTACTGGGAATCTGGTCGTTCAACGTTCCGTGTAGGCGACCGTCATCCTAATCGAAGAAATTTCGGTCTGTTTGATGTATTGCTCGTGGTTGATGGGGAACTACATATCGGTGAGAATGGGACGGAATGGACACTTGGTACAGGTGATGCACTGGTATTACTACCTGAAGGTGAGCATTACTCGTTTAGGCCCTGCGAACAGGAAACAACATTTTACTGGGTTCATTTTGAGCATGGGAACTGGCATCAGATTCCCTTAATCGAAGAATGGGAAGCGGTAATTCCGTTATCGCCATTCGATAAGCCAAAATCAATACGGATTCCTAAGAAAACTACGGTGCTAAGTCCCCAACTCGCATTCGATCTAATGCAGAAGCTGTTGGAACTGCCGGTAGGTGATTCCTTCTGGGAGAAGCAGCAACTGTTATTCCGCTTTCTGGCTACACTTGAAAATGGCATCTCAGATATGGCCAAAACACCTGCTTCACGGCTTGCCGAGAACGTAGCTGTTTTCATCCAGCAACACTACCAAGAAGAGATCACCAATGAAACACTCTCATCAGCGCTACACTTCCACCCTAGCTACATCGTTCGCTGTATGAAAATGAAATACGGTGTCACACCGGTTCATTACTTATTACAATTTAGGATTGAGCGGGCCAAGCAGCTTATGGTTTCGACGGAATGGTCGATAGATCGTATAGCCGCTGAAGTGGGTTTTCAATATTCCCCTTACTTTTCTACCTGCTTCAAGCGAAGTGTTGGAATATCTCCCCTCCAGTTTCGCAAGAAATATCTGAACTAGCTGTTCATGGAGACGCTTTTGGCCCACTCAGCGACTCGCCGACTACTTTCTTCTTCCGATAAATCTTCAATCCGGGTCAGAATAGACCAGCGTACACCAAAAGGGTCTAGTATACTTCCGAATCGATCACCAGACGCAAAGTTAACAATCTCTTCTCTTACTTTCGCCCCTCTGGATACGGCGGTTGCAATGGTTTCATCCACATTAATGACATAAATCCCTAAAGAATAACATGCATGATCTTGATCTGGGGGCAAAGCCAATTGATATGCCGGGTTCGCTGCTCCCAGCTGTAAAAAACCATTTCCAAAATCTAATTCGGCATGAACAATAAACGTATCACCATTTCCATCTGGATGCTCAGTGATATCCTTCACCCTTGCATTGAAAACAATTTTATAGAAATGAATTGCTTCAGAAGGATCCTTCACTGTTATAAATGGGGTAATCGATGTAACTCCGTTAGGTGTACCCTTCTTTGTATATTTTCCTGAAACTGCCTTGTGTTTTGTCTGTTCACTCATATGTCTACTCCGCCTTCCTTCTCAGTAATCCGAGATTGTCATCATTATAAAACAACTTCACTGACATCTACTGTCAGTGAAGTTGTTAAAGTTGATAGTATTCCATTAACTCGGATACAACAGCAACAAGTCGGTCCTTCACACGCTGTGGTTCGATGACTTGAATGGATTTCCCATAGGATAGGAGAAAATAGGGGACGTATGTATCAATTGATTTTTCATCAAATAAAAAGATGGCTTGATTAGAAGTCCGCTCTTTCAGATAATGTCCCATAAACCAATGCAGCCCCAAGTCATCCAATGCCTCTGATCGGCCTTTGATAACCAAGGAAATTAACCCCTCTTTTCCCCCTACATCAGGTAACAAATTTTGCAGAAAAAATTCACGGGCTGAAAAAGCTTGCGAACGCTTAAAGCGAATCGGAGTAAGCTTGATTTGCAGAATACGATCTGCCCGAAAGCTGCGGAACTCATTTCTCAAGTGGCAAAACGCAATGGTATACCATTTATTATTCCAGTAAACCATTCCATACGGGTCTATTACTCTATTCTTGGGTTGTTCATCACGGCTTCTGAGATAATCAATTTCGACAGACCAATCATTAGCCACGGCTTGCTCCAATTCCGCCAAGATCGGCTGAATGGATGGGTCTCCCATACGATTGATAACGTTAAACCCGGCTAAATGACGACGAAGTGTTTTTTCCTGATCCTGATTTGAATACATTTTCAATTTGGATGTTGCATTGTCCAATGCCTCAGTCAAAGGGTATCCAGCTTCTTTTGCAAACACAGCAGCTTGGAGGAGTGCCTTTTTTTCTTCAATATCAAATAAAAGAGGTGCTTTGATATGCTGATTCAGCAAGCTATACCCGCCGTTGTGACCTGTATCGGAAATGATCGGTACTCCACTGGCACATAATGCATCAATATATCGATATACGGTTCTTATATTGATTTCTAACTTTTCGGACATTTGTTTTGCAGTTACTTTGGTGCCAGAATTCAGCATCCATAGAATGGCTAACATATTATCGTTCTTTGGCATAACCTACATCCTCATCTTCAAATCATTATTGGATATCTCTACATTATATCAGTACAGCATATTTTACATAAAACATCTGCGTTGGGCGATACTACCTAGAAATATATTCTCCGGTTTGGAGCGAAGGCCAAATGAAGCAAGCCACATCTAATATTAATACCTCCGAGGTAATTATTGTAGTTATCAATTCAATACTCGGAGCTGGAATTCTAACACTCCCTCGCACAATTAGTAAAGCAGTAGGAACACCAGATGTATGGATTTCTGTCATTTTATCAGGATTAATTGTAACCACAATCAGCATCCTCCTTGTAACCTTGTGTCGTAGATTCCCCGGTAAAACGGTATTCGAATTTATACCCGAAATCACAGGTCAGTGGATTGCTTATCTATTGGGACTTTTAATTATCGTATATTTTGTTGTTCTTTGTTCATTCGAAGTTAGAGTCATGGCCGAAATTACAAGTATGTACATCCTTGAGCGCACGCCTACTTGGGTCACTATTATGGTCAGTCTGTGGATTGGTATTTATATGTTAACGGGTGGTCTTAAGGTCATCATCCGGGTCTTTTCAATCGTGTTGCCCGTTACGCTTGTGTTGTTAGCGCTGGTTTTCCTTTTAAGCACCAAGATGTTTGAACTTAACAACCTAAGACCACTCCTGGGCGATGGATTCATGCCTGTGTTGAAGGGTCTTAAACCTTCGTGTCTGTCCTATTCTGGATATGAAGTTTTACTCATCATCACAGCTTACATGGTGGACGTGAAAGCGAGCAATAAAGCTGCTATATACAGCATACTTAGTTGTACGATCATATATTTGGTCACGATTGTCACCGTTGTAGGGAATTTATCTTTGCCAGGAATTCAAACACGAATGTGGCCAACGTTCGACATGGTTCGAAGTTTTGAAATCGAGGGGTTTCTTTTTGAGCGTTATGAATCGCTGTTCATTGTGTTTTGGCTGATGCAGATCTTTGCAACCTATGCTTTTAAACACTATTTTGCGGCAATCGGGATCCGAGATTTGTTTCGTCTCAAAAATATTACGAGCATACAATTCGCGATGTTGCCAGTCTTGTATGTAATTGCTTACTTGCCTAAAAACCTGGAGGAAACGTTAGCCTTGGGTGATTTTCTTGGCAATATGTCCATTTTTTTATTTGGCTTGTTACCACTGCTACTGCTGATCATTAGTTTTGTTCGTAAAAAAGGCGGGAAGCAGGCTTCTAGTGAAGCACTTAAGGCAAGCTGAATGTTTGGTTTTTATTGTATGTAGACAGTAAAAACAAGCAAAAAAGCCGCTAAAATAGCGACTTTTAATGGGAGTATATTTTCTACATTATTTATTAAAAGTAACCTTTTCTGTTCCGCCTTCAAAAATGATGGATGTGTCTCGCGGCTTCGATTCCGCAACTTTACGGCCGCCTCTGTAGGAATAAAGTACGCTGGCTTGTTTGCGAACAGCCTCATATTCGTTCTCTGCTTCAAGTACGATGAAGTTAGCAGGTTTACCTTCTTCAATACCGTATACATCCTCAATGTGTAACGTTCTTGCGCTGTTTTTCGTAATGAGGTCAATTGAATTCACGATCTGGTCGTAACCAAGCAACTGCGAAGCATGAATCCCCATGTGCAGTACTTGCAGCATGTTGCCTGTACCGAGCGGATACCATGGATCGAAGATGTCATCGTGACCAAAGCACACATTCAGACCTGCTTCCTGCAACTCTTTGACACGCGTCAGCCCTCTTCTTTTTGGATACGTGTCGAAGCGTCCTTGCAGGTGAATGTTAACCAGCGGATTGGAGACAAAGTTCAGATCTGCCATCTTCAGCAAACGGAACAACTTGTACGTATAAGCGTCATTATATGACCCCATCGCGGTTGTATGACTTGCCGTTGTGCGTGAACCCAGTCCACGTTCATAAGCTTCCTTGGCTACAACTTCAACGAAACGGGATTGCTCGTCATCAATTTCATCGCAATGGATATCGATAAGACGATCGTATTTTTCAGCCAGATCAAACGCAACTTTCATTGAATCAACGCCATATTCCCGTGTGAATTCGAAGTGTGGAATACCGCCGACCACGTCAACGCCCATTTTCAGTGACTCTTCCAGCAATTCTGCCCCGTTTGGATAAGAGTGAATGCCTTCCTGTGGAAAAGCAACAAGCTGGATGTCCATATATGGAGCCATTTCTTCTTTTACTTCAAGCATCGCTTTAACGGCGATCAAGCTTGGATCGGTAACGTCCACATGAGTCCGTACATGCTGGATACCTTGTGCCAACTGCCACTTGAGTGCTGTTTTGGAGCGTGTTTTGACATCTTCATGTGTCAAGAAAGCCTTGCGCTCTGACCAGCGTTGAATGCCTTCGAACAGCGTTCCGCTTAGATTCCATTCCGGCTCGCCTGCGGTGAGCGTTGTATCGAGATGAATATGCGGCTCAATGAACGGTGGCAGCACAAGCGATCCGTTGACATCCAGGACTTCCTCATTGTCGGTCACTTCAAGCGATTGTGTGATTCGCTCAAACTTCCCGTCTTTCACAACAATATTCCATAGTCCTTCTTTACCCCGCAATTTTGCGTTCTGTATAATCATTTATTTTCCCCATTTCTTTAGATTCTTTCGCAGGAACAATCAGCATCAAGACGATATAGGCTAATCCTGTACCAAGCAGTGCGTTCAATGGTGTTACGCCAGGAGCCAGTTGGGCGAATGCAACGCCGATGGCCCAAGCGACCATCGCTACCCAGTTTACATTTTTGAATGACATATCGGCAAATGGCTTATAGTTTCTACGTTTTACAATGAAGTAATCTGCGATAATAATAGCCCCGATGGATGGTACCGCCGCGCCCAGTACGTTCAGGAAACTGACGAAGTTGTTGTACATCCACATGGCGAATACGGTACCCACAATGCCGTTTACGATGACGAAAAATTTCTTTGAGATTTTGGTGATGTTCGCAAAACCAAGACCCGAAGCGTACAGTGCATTATCGTTGGTCGTCCAGATATTAAGCCCCAGAACGATGATTGCCGGGATGATCAATCCTTGCAGGAACATGACCTCCGAGATATCAGCCAGGTTATAGGCCATCGCACCAACTGCACCGAACAGAAACATGAGTGAGTTACCCAGGAAGAATGCAATCACTGTTGCGGTAACTGCCTGTTTCGATGTTCGGGAAAACCGGGCAAAATCGGGTGTCAGCGTTCCGCCGCTTATGAATGATCCAATACAGATCGTTAATGCCGCCGCCGCGGTAAGCGACTGAGTCGGCGTGTAATCAAGCAAGCCTTGCAGACCACCCAGCGAACCTGCACCTTCGAACATGGAGTAACCACCGAGAATGGCAATCGCAGGAACCGCGATATATCCGAGAATGACGAGTGACTTCATGCCGAAAATGGCTGATGCTGTCATGGCAAGTCCGAACACGATAATTAACAGGTACACGTTCCAGTCCATGGCTTTGGCGACCGGAATCGCGAACATGGCTACGCCTACTCCGAACCATCCGACCTGTGTGAAGCCTAGCAGGAACGAAGGTAGATACGACCCTTTTGCACCGAACGCATATTTAGCGAGCAAATGTGTGGACAGGCCCGTTTTGGCGGCGATATGTGCCAGTGCCCCTGTGTAGATACCGAGCACCAGATTACCTGCAAGTACGATGCCAATAAACTCCATGAACGTCAAGCTGACGCCCAACGTGCCTCCTGCCAGCATGCTTGCAGAGAAGAAAGTGAAACCGAGCATGACGGATAACGTCTTCCAAAAGTGGTTTCTTTGCGCTTTCGGCACAGCTTGCCATGAAAACTCTTGATCTTGTTTGCTCATCAGAATACCCCCAACATAAAGTGTATCTGATACCAAAAAAAGCAGAAAAAAGAGGCTACTCGTCAAGTTATATACACTGACAAGTAGCCTCTTTTTGCATCATAACCCGCGCGAAGACACAGAGCATCCCATGACGGAATAAGCCCTTGATTCTCGCGTGATTATGAAATCCGCTGCCCTTGCCAGCCTCTCTGGACTGAATTAAAGGTACCAGTATTCAATTACATACTATTATTTTGGAAAACTCTGCAGTTGTCAATGTCATTATTATCCAACGATTATTAATTCCTTATACAGCAAGCTGTTTTTGATCACGCATACTCCGATGACAGCACACCTGCGGATTGAAAATAATGCAACGAACAAATAGATGCACGCATTGACATTTGTACAAATAAATTCACTGCGTTTTTTTCATTGTAAGCCCCGGAAATGGCACCTATAATTACATGTAATTGATAATGGTTATCAATGAGAAAAAGAGAACTCAGGGGGAAACAATGATGAACAGTGCAATTAAGAAACACCTATTGATATGGGGAGCATGCTTTCTTCTTCTATTCGTCCTTGCAGCATGCAGCCGTTCGGAAAGCGCTCCTTCACAAGAACCTGTGAAGACCAACGAGCAAACGACAAAAAGTTATACAACCCAAACAGACGAAGTGATTGAAATACCCACTCAACCACAACGAGTTATCTATCTTGGTTCAACACTTGGAGATCTCCTTACAATGGACATCCCCATCGTTGGAGCCAATCTGATTCATGCTTCAAAAAGCTATATTGTAGACCGATTAGAAGGTATTGAGGATGTCGGGAACCCTGGTGATTTGGAGGCAATAACGGCTTTGCAGCCTGACTTGATTTTGAATGGTTATAACCAAGATGCTGACCGGAACGCCGCTTTTTCAAAGATTGCGCCTACGATTCCGTTCAACTCGGCGTTACCATTTACAGAACGCGTACGCGAGCTTGGCAACATTTTTGGCAAACAGGATGAGGCAGAGCAATGGATCAGCAGATTTGATACAAAAGCGGAAGCGATGTGGGAGAAGCTGAATGTGGCAGAGGGCGAGACAGCGACCATCTTCTTGCAGTTGGGTAAACAGCTTTATGTGATGGGGAATCGTTCCTTGGGTGTAGTCATGTATCGCGAGCACGGATTTGCAATTCCGCCAGCAATTCAGCAAAACATTATCGACAAGGACCTAACATTCGTCGAACTTTCGGAAGAACTAATGCCGGACTATGCAGGAGATCACCTCTTTGTCCTTACGCTGGATAATGACGAAAGCCGAGCTGAATCTGAGCGCTTGTTACAAAGCACTTTGTGGAAAACGTTGCCTGCCGTTCAGCAAGGACGTGTCTATACAGCATCTGCCGATTGGAATACCGACAACCTGCTGGCACTGGAGCAATTGCTTGATGAATTGCCAAAATGGATGAATCGATAATAACGCATTGATGATGGCGTCAAAATCCTCCAAACCCTTTGGGCTGTGGAGGATTTTTTGATTCTGTAAACTTATACTGCTTGCAATAAGGCTGCAACGGAACATTCTCAAACGTGTAAAATGTGGTAAACTAGTAATTGAGAATTATTATCACTAGATCGGAGTGCTCCAGAATGCAAATGGCTTCCCTATACATCCAACTGCAGCAGCATGATCTGCTTCAGCTCACACCACTGCAGGAAACCAATCATCATAATCCATCAACCAAGAGCAAGGCTGCCAATGAATATACATTGCTTATTGCTCTGGATCATGGAATTCGGCTGTTAACAAACAACATCTCCCAAGATCTGAGCCAAGGAAGTTGTATTCTGCTCCCTACTCAGCAATCCTACATTCTCAAAACGAAAAAAGAGCAAACGCATGTAGCCCGGTTTGTCTTTCTTGCTTTTCAAGTGGATCAATCGAATCTGCTTCCGGCTTGCCCCCCTCTTATTCTGGGCTTTCCTTACAGGCTATCTCTTTCTACTATAAAACTTGCGTTGGCAGGCGAGGACTGGATCTCTCCTTCTCCTTTGCAATCCAACAAGAAAAATCGGTTGCAGGAGAAGAAATATCCCCCTACGCATCGATCAAAATTAGCAGTTACTCAGGCACGGCTGCAACTGATACTTGGCCTGATGGCTCAGCTTGAAAACGTCCCTCCGCCAGTACAAAATGATCAAGCGGTACAGCTTACACTCAGCTATATGGAGCAGCACTACAACGAAGATCTAACCGTAGAGTTCTTGGCCGAAATGGCCGGCATGGTTCGATGGCAATATAGCAAATTGTTTAAGGTGATGACTGGTAAGAAACCAACGGATTACCTAGCAGAGCTTAGAGTCCAGCATGCCAAAAAGCTACTGTCCAGTTCTACCGATACCTTGCGTGAGATATCCAGACAAGTCGGTTTTAAGGATGAGTATTATTTCAGTCGGCGTTTTCATCAGCTCACAGGACACCCTCCACGGGAATACGCGAATATACTAAGACGGACCAGGCAAAGAACGATAACCGATTCCCTCGGCAGGCAGATTTCCCTCCCCAATGAGGCTATGCGTATCGTGGCCACAGGTACCAATACCCTTGGAGAGTTGCTTGCTATAGGTATCCGTCCAGTCGGTGCGGGTATAACTACAATGAAATCACAAGTCATATATCGGAACAAACTGCTTCAGATCCCTGACATTGGACTGCAAGCCGCACCGGAACAAGTCTCCCTGCTGAAGCCTGATCTTATACTGTTAGGCAACTATAGTGAGCAGCAGTTACCTCGACTGGATGCCATTGCACCTACCATCGTTTATCACGAATCAACCAGCACTTTTGAGCGTCTTCGTTATATTGCGGATCTTTTCGGTCGAAGCAGAACGGCTGAACAGTGGATCGACCGCTATGAGGAAAGTGTCAGGAGGATACGGCGACAATTGGCGGATGATTATATTGCAGGAGAACGAGCAACTGTCTATCTGGTGCTGGGTAAAAACATATATGTTATGGGACAGACGGGATTTGCCGCTACCGTGTATGAATCACTTGGCTTTCGACCCACTGAATCCGTAAATCAACTGATCATTAATGGCAGACCTTGGATACAAATTGATTACAATAAAATCACACAATACGGTGGAGACCGAAACTTCGTGATGGTACCTCAGGAGGAGATGAATGTAAATATACCTTCTCCGCTACAAAGTTTGGTTGGCATGTTGGCACCCAGTAAAGTACATATAGTAGAAGCTGGCTGGAACTACGATGATCCCCTTACCCGTGAGAGGTTATTGACGATTCTACCCTCTATTTTTGCTAAGGATGGACTCACACCTCTGCTAGTAAATGAAAAAAAATAAACCGTGAAGCACGGTTTATTTTTTCAAAACATTTTCTCCATCTTACGATATGTGTCCAACAACCTCTGGTGATACTCTTTCGTATTCCTTATATAAAACATAACGATTAACACCTCTGGAAGAGTTAAGTGCTTCATGCGCGTGCTGAATAGCGGTATCACGGTTTTCTGCTTTGAGTTCAATACCCGCGAGCAATGTTGATCGCATCCACTGTTTTTTAATGGATTGAAGTCTTTCACGCGCATCTTCACTTTTCCCGTCTTCCAAGAGTAGAATGGTTTCGTAATATGTACGGTAGTCCGATAAGCCGATATGAGGTACAGCTTGCCGAATGGCAAACATATCCTTGCGATATAATCCGTAAGCTGCCTTGAACTGTGCTTGTGTTGTTCTTCGCTTATATTTCTGCATAATTTGCTCCATAACTAGTTCTACCTCATCATCAAGTCTGTTTGCAAGAACATAAATAATGTATGTCCCAGGTGTATTTTGCTGCTTGGATAAAAAGGACTCTAAACGATCTATACGCTTATCAAATACTAAAGGATAAAAAACATGCTTAATAAACGCGATAAGAATGGTAACGACTACACCCCCCACAATCAGAAATAGAGGATATTCGTTTATTTGCATAAACAAGACAAGCATCAATACAACCAAATAAAACCCGAATTCCCACCAAGAGTACCTCATAATGAATCTCCTTCTAATAGAAAAATAACCAGCAAGTCTATATTATATCAAATTTAATTCCCCTTTTTGTATAATCTTAGGAAACAAAAATCACGAAGAATATTCTATCTGTCGCAAAATCAAGCCTGACTAGATTTACTGATACAACAAAAAAGCCGCTGTATTATCGACTTTCAGTTGAAATAATTGAATTTATTTTTGTGCACGTAATAGTTCTTCAAAAGCTTTTATATTCGTGTCAAAATCAGGAACGGTTTGAGTTTCTTCAGCAGATTTGACCAGTTTTACAACCAAATCATTATAAGGCGTCGCAATTCCGGTGCCTTCTGCTCTGCTTGAAACAACCCCGTTAATATAATCAATTTCCGTTTTGCGGTTCTTCTCCAGATCTTGAAGCATACTTGCTTTGAGCAATCTGGAGGGCTCCATCCCGTAACGTAATGTTTTCACCCGTTCAGGGATATCTTCTTCGCTGTTCAGTTCGAGTGAACTGATGTCGAATCCATTCATTTTAACCAATGTGACCCCATTGGCACGAGCAACTTTAATCGTCTCGTCCGCAATGTGAGCTGCACTTACAATGCCGGCTTCATGATCGATGATCTCCCCATATTCACCATTTAATGCAGCAGACAAACCACTGAATGCATTGTTGATCAGCAATTTGGACCATTTGGTTCCAACCAGGTTATCGGAAATATGTGTTCCACCCACAAGATCCAACACCGATTTCACGCGTTGAATTCGTTCGGTGATTTCACCATTTAATTCGCCAATCTGAAAAGCATACTGTTTAAATTGAGTGTACTCGATTGTAAGACTTGATACACCTGGTCTAATAAACGTAGCGCCAAATTCAACGGAGCCTGCAATGACGCGTTTTTCACCAACAATAGACGCGACTTTTTCTTCCGGAATCCCGTTCTGCAAAGAACACACCATACTGTCTTCTTTCAAGAATGGAAGTAATTCCTGAAGAATGGAATCGTTGTAGAGTTGTTTGGTTAAAAGTAAAACGAGGTCATATTGTCCTGATTTTTGATCAGGAGTAATTGCTTTTACTTTGGCCTGAAACTCTGTGGTACCCGTCACTTTAGCACCCGCTTGATTCAAAGCATCTACATGTTCCTGATATGCATCAATTAACTCAACGTCCATTCCGCCATCCGCAAGGTATGCGCCTACGATGGTTCCCAAAGATCCTGCTCCTACAATTGCAATTCTCATTATATTTTTCCTCCTTATTTCTCTTCCAGGTAGTTGTATACAGGTTGTGCAGCGTTTAAGGTTAAGTTGGTAAGAATATGAGAAGCGGACACAACTTCCAACACAGGCAGATCTGCAAGAGGTGCCAATGCATGTTCGAACAATTGAAGCCGGGCAGGTCCTGTCCAAGCTTCTTTCACTTCGATGTCCGTAATTTGAGTACGGATCAGATCACATATTCTTAAATTCCCGGTATAGTCCGTAGCAATCTTAATCATAAAATTAGGTCGGCATATTTCACGTTTGGCGATATCCTTATCCATCTCCACGTGTTTATAGCCCATCGTAGCCGTGGCTACACGCAGTGTTCCATAATCAAGTGTGCCAACAAGTGTATCTGAATCGGTATACAACTTGGGTGCGCCCAGCTTTTTCGGATAGGCGGTGAGCTCTCGACCACTGGCTATCGCGGGGAAATTGTCTACGTACATCGAATGCACATAATCGCCTTCCTCCCCATTGAATTGCACAGGGATAACTTGTCCAGCTTCGGTATAGGCACCCAATCCAGAAACATCCGGCATCCACATCACTTCGAATTTAACCAAAGGTTTTGTAATTTCCAGTGGTTCTGGTACGGCTGCCCGCAACGCTTTTTCATCGGTTCGGTAAATAATATTCAAGTATTCACGATTCACAAATTTGTATGGTGGCATCGGGTATGCCGGTGCCGTTAGTGGTGTATTCAGATTTTTAGTTATGTTATTCACATCGATTTTCATCAAAGACACCTACCTCATAAATTTAGTTAAGTTTTGTTATATAAAAATTTGAACTGTATCTCATAAAAAAATTCTACATCAATATTTAAATTTAATATAATACATAATAAGTACTATATATATTTATCAGAATAAATAAGGAGTGCGCTTGAATGGAATTGCTTCAACTCAAATACTTTCAGACCGTTGCCTATACTGAACATATCTCCAAGGCAGCTGCACAATTGAATATCGCTCAACCTTCCCTAAGCTTGACGATTAAAAGACTTGAGGATGAACTGGGTACCCCCCTATTTCATAGGAGAGGACGAAACATTCAATTGAATTCCTCAGGTGAGATTTTATTGAAACATGTGAACCGGATTTTTATTGAAATTGAAAATGCAGAGATGGAGATTAAAGCGGAGGAACAGCAAATATCCAATACAATCAAGATCTCAATTACGAATACCCGATTTCTCACAGGTCTCATTAGTGACTATATTAACGCTTCCCCCGAAACCAAGCTTCATCAGGGTATTGGAACCCGCAGTGAAATTATTACAGGTTTGAAGAAAGGGGACATGCATCTGGGGATTACGGGGCATCCGATTCAGGATGAGGAGATTGAGAGTGTTGTCCTGGTTGAGGAGGATATTGTTTTGGTTGTGCCCACGGACCATGCATACGGTGGAGAGACAAGCATTTCATTAAGTGTTGTTGCAAATGAGCCCTTTATTTCCCTTGCCGATAATAAGGAGTACAGCCGATTTACCACCATGCTCTGTGAAAAAGCAGGCTTCCTCCCCAATCATGCATTTGAGGTCGATTCTCATACGCTGCTTGAAATTATCAGCCTTAATCAGGGTGTTGCATTAATTCCGATCTCCGTATGTAGAACACTAGGGTTACGTTATGTAAAAATTGCAGATGATTCAGCTATATATCCCATTAGCCTATCCTGGGTCAAACAAAAATGGTTATCTCCTGCTGTAAGAGAATTTCGTAATTTTATTACTTCGTATTATGAAGACCATGCTGGCTTGTTTAAAGTGGAATAGGATTTCTTTATACATGACAAACGATAAAAACAAAGACCAGGTTAGTTCCTTGGAAGGAACCGACATGGTCTTTTGTCGTTATCGTTCTTAGCTATACTGCAGTCTGTCCTTATACCAAACGTCCGGAATCATCTTACGCTCCAGCTCCAACAATTCATGAATGATCTTGTCCGCGTCGCTGATGGAACTCACGAGCGGGTCGGTGATCATCGCCCTTCTCAGCTTCTCGTAGCTCTGTTCCAGAACAGCTTCAACCGTAAGCTCATGCGTATCCAGTACAAGTTCTTGCATACCTCTAATTCCGCGTGGCATCTCGCCTACATGGAGTGGCTTCACTCCATCCATATCTACATCGCATAGTAGTTCCAGGAACGAATCGTTATTCATATTGGTTACCGCGCCTTGATTGAGCGTATTGATGAAGAACTTTTTGCCCAAGTTCCCCACCATATTCTCAATGATGTCAGTCGCATGATCTGGTCCGAAGGTGCTCATGTAATCGGCAATCGGGATGTTCCCTGCAAGAAAGTCATCCACCTGACGCCACATTTCGTCGTGACGCTCATATCTGTCCTCTGTCTCCCAGATCGATAATGGAGGAATGGTGTCCGCAGTTTTGCCAAGACCCTGCCAAAACCGAACGTATTCCTTCGTATGCGCCGTACAAGTGGGAATGATTCCAAAAATATCATACAGTTCATAGGTGATCGCATCGTTAAAAAGAGCTTTTGCGCCGCGATCACCGCCGTTATTCTCGTCACCTGCCATCTTGCGCATGGCTTCTGCGATCGTGGGCATCACATTTTTCCCTTCATACTCGGCTTTGAGCAGCCAAGTGAAATGATTGACACCCGCGATTCGAAAATCGAATTTCTGGTTGATCTCCTCAGTGAACTGCCTATTGTCTCCAATGATACCCGCTCTTACGGCGTAATAGGCTTTCTTATGCGGCATATGATGACTATCGCACAGCGCAAACGATTTAAGCTTCGGAGCATATCGATGTAATGCGATGCCATGAACGGTAGACGGGTTAATATAATTGATCACCCAAGCATCCGGACACAACTCCTCAATGTCTGTGGCGCATTCCATAATAACCGGCAGTTCCCGCATCGCACGAAAGATTCCGCCCGGGCCAATCGTATCGCCAGAACACATGCGAATCCCATACTTTAGAGAAACCTGGCAGTCGATGCCCCGATATTTCACCGATTCTTCCGCAAAGCTGAGCACAACGAAGTCGGCTCCCGGAAGCACCTGTCTTCGGTCCACTGAACCCTCAATCTTTAGGGAGACGTTGTTCTCCTTGGCGACCATTTCCGCTAGTTTTACCATTTTCGAGAGCCGTTCCTCGTCCGTATCCACCAAAGCCAACGTTCCCTGATTCAAATATGGGGAGTGTACCATCTGCCAGATGGACTGCCGACCAAAAAACAGGCTGCCCGCCCCAATAACAACTACCTTTGGATGCTGTGTACTTGTAGCATTCATCAATAACCCCTCCTCGTAACGATATAAATTCATTATAGGTGAGTGGGCTGGAATCGAAATGTGTGATAGTTTTCAATACATGTCATATCGTACGGTAGTTAACAAGAGATAATTCCTTTGATATGATAGTGAAAAATAAAGGATGTCATAAAGTAGAGAGGAATGAGTTGGGTTAGATGCATGCCGGAACTGTAAATATGAGTGTAATCGACGAACTTTCAGAGTATATCACACTTCGCATGAGCTCTTATTTGGAACAAACGCACGACAGTAATTGGACAGAGCACAAGTCTCATTCCGATTATGATCTGTGGTTCATTACAGCAGGCTCCGTCCAGATTACCATCGATGGAATCGAGCATATGGCAGAACCGGGTGACGTGGTGTTTTTTTATCCGGATATGCCCTATATGGCTTCCACGACCGGAGAGTTTTGCCGATTCGTTTACATGCACTTTGATTTCAGCATCGCTGAGCAAAAAAGAATTCTCGGCGAGTTTCAGCTCCCGGGCATTGTACCTGGTAATCTGATTCGAGAGGAATCAACGCTTTTCACCTCGTCCTATCGAAGATTCAAGCAGAGCAGCGACGCTTCCGCCAGTCCACTTTACTTGAAAGCCTCTCTGCTTCTCGTCATCGCCAAAATTTTGGAATTACACGGGCAAGGCTTATATCACGGTGAGTTTCTGAAAGACCGGAAACTGAGGAAAATCGAAGGAAGTCTGGAGGTTCTACAGAATGTGTTCTCATACGTGGATGAGAATCTTCATCGTGCCATCCGAGTTAACGAACTTGCAGATATTGCCGGCGTCTCTGAGAAATATTTTATTTCTTTGTTCAAAAAAATTCTCGGTATAACACCTGGGCAGTATATCAATCAGATCAAAATGAACCGGGCCAGAGACTATCTGTACGAGAAAAAATATACGATCCAGCAAATTGCCGGATTTCTGGGTTATCCCGATCCCTTTACGTTCTCCAAAGCATTCAAAAAATTCTACAACGTGCCTCCTTCCAAATTTGAATAACATGCCGCAGACAAACAAAGAGGCAACCGGTCGATCCGGCTGCCTCCATACTTGATGAATCATTGGTTATTCAGGGTTTAGTTTACGTACAGGTCCCTTCAGCGTCCCTCATACTCAAAAGGAGCTTCAGTGGAATACATCTCATGGAAAAATCCTTTATACGGTATATCCTCTTCCAGACATTTAATGAGATACAACAGTGCTTCGTCAGCTTCCGGTTCTTCGCCAGCACGCTGCATTTCCTCAAATTGACCTAGAATATTCTCCAAGAGAGTAACTTGAATAAATAAAGGCAGCTTCTCCAACATCGAATCTTCGATCTTGGTCTCGGAAGTATATCCAGCGAGGGCATTTTGAAAATAGTCATCCATGAACTGTCTGCGTTTATCCGCATCCGGCTCAAATTGAACCCAGCCGACTCCGTGTGTCCATAGATCGGCCAGATCATACATATACCAACCAAAGCATGAATTATCAAAATCATACACGGTGATCTGTCCGGTATCAAAATCGATCGAGTAATTCCCATCGTTATAATCAAAATGGATCATGCCAAATGTCTCTTGGTTTGTATCCAAACCTTGTAAGGTATTCAGGAGCTCAACCATCTTCTCCTTAAGCAGAGGGAATGATTCAGGTACCAGGTTATCGATATATTCACCGCTGTAATTGTCAATCAAATGATGCCGGCGATGAACGGGAGTGTACCCTTTCGATAGCTGATGCATTTTCCCCAGAACTTTACCGCTATTATAATAGTATTCGGTAAGTGGGACCCCTTCACGATACTGATAATGGTTCTCTATCAGCAACTTTCCCTTGGCCTTCACAAACATACATACAAAGAATGTATGCTCATCATAAGTGATCTCTTCTAACAAAAAGCCCTTTTTCGAGCTAACTACATTCGAGACACTTGCACCGTGCTCAAACAGATACCGGACATACTCCAGTTCGGCAATGTAATCTTCCCGCTTTCTTTCAGGCAAAAAAGACACCCGTAGAATTAGCGATTCACGCCCCTCTTGCTCGCATGTGTAAACGACATTCCGTCCACCCTCATGAGGTGGAATAAGCTGAATATTGTAACACTCCAGATGAAACAGCTCGGATACCAGCGACAGTAAATGTGTATTGCTAATGTTAACAGCCTCGTTAAAGTTAATCTTGATCTCCTCCAGTAAACATTGTTTGGACGGTTTCCCGCACTGCAATGTCCACAAAAGGAATCTCTGTAACGCAAATATCCTTTTGTGAACCTAAAGCATAATCACCTTGTTAGACATTGAATTCACTCCTCTTGTTTGAATAAAACAATTTTACATAATTATCCCTTATTTGACTAGTACAAAATAAAGACCGCCCATATGGGCGGCGTGTAAAATTTTATATAATTACAGCGTTTCTCCGTTTGTTTCAATAACTTGTTTGTACCAGTGGAAGGAGTCTTTGCGAGTTCTTTCAAGCGAACCTTTGCCAGCATTGTCTTGATCTACATATATGAAACCATAACGTTTGCCCATTTCAGAAGTCGAGCAGCTAATGATATCGATAGGCCCCCAGCTAGTGAAACCCATCAATTCAACGCCGTCAGCGACAGCTTCTTTCATCTGCTCAATGTGGCTGCGCAAGTAATTGATGCGATAAGGGTCATGGACTGCCCCGTCCTCTTCCGGTGTGTCGATAGCACCCAGCCCGTTCTCAACGATGAAGAGCGGCATCCGGTAACGGTCATACAATCGGTTCAGCGCGACGCGAAGACCAATCGGATCGATAGGCCATCCCCATTCGGTAGCTTTCAGATGAGGGTTTTTAATCTGACTTACCAGCATACCAGAGTTGCTGTTGTCATTCGGGTCATATTTTCCGATATACGTCATGTAATAACTGAAAGCAATAAAGTCCACGGTATTATCCCGGATAATGGCATCGTCGTCAGGAGCTTTAACCAGTTCAATGCCGTTTTCCTCAAAATATCTTTGCATATAGGATGGGTATTCGCCTCGTGCCTGCACCTCTGGGTAGAACAGGTTCATCTGATCTTCCTTCATTGTCTGCAACACATCTTCAGGTTTACTAGAAGCAGCATACGTTTCCAGACGGCAGATCATGCAACCAATCTGAGCATTTGGCATCTTCTCTTTACCACTTTTGACAGCCAGTGAGCTTGCTACAAATTGATGATGAGTTGCCTGATAGGCTACTTGCTCTGGTGTACCCTTAATTTTATCTTCCAGAATGCCGCCGCCAGTATACAGACTTGTCAGCATCATATTCATTTCATTGAAGGTAATCCAGTATTTCACTTTGTCTTTGTAACGGTCAAACAGCGTATTGGCAAATTTCAGATACAGATCGATCATCTCGCGGCTTTCCCAGCCGTTGTACTTGCGGGTTAACTCTACGGGCATCTCGTAGTGAGAGATCGTTACAAGCGGCTCAATGCCGTATTTCAAGAGTTCGTCAAGCACGTTATCATAGAAGGCAAGACCAGCTTCATTGGGAACGGCTTCTTCTCCTGTAGGGAAGATCCGTGTCCAGGCGATCGAAAGACGAAACACTTTGAAGCCCATCTCCGCAAACAAGGCAATGTCTTCTTTGTAGCGGTGGTAGAAATCCACGCCGTTCCGTTTCGGGAAATATACGTCTGTGTTACCGCTCAGGTATTCTTCCAATTGAACAGAATCGACGTCGAAGGTGAAATCCTTGCCATTGCGCTCCTCATGAGGAACGAATGGAGCCATGTCTGAGGTAGAGAGTCCTTTGCCGTCTGCGTCATATGCACCTTCCAGCTGATTGGCAGCGGTAGCTCCGCCCCATAAAAATCCTTCAGGAAATGAGTGTTTAATTGTTTTTGTCATGTTGTTTCTCTCCTTTTTTTGTGTATGGTATTCATGAAGCTGTTAACTAACGGTGAGGAGAAGCAATTCATTCATTGGAATCACCCCCTTCACCTGAACAGGTACTACATCGAGGTAATCCGGCGTATTGGTTACGATGACTGGTGTCACAAGGTCAATACCCGCACCCTGAATGCCATCCATATCAAATTCCAGAAGTAAAGCACCCTTCTTCACTTCTTGTCCAGCAACAACCTTCACGTCAAAAAATTTCCCTTTGAGCGATACGCTGTTTAGTCCAACATGAATGAGAATGTCAATTCCACTGGATGAGGTCAGCATAATCGCATGTTTACTTTTGGCGACCAACGTGACGGTTCCGTCAAAAGGAGCTGTAACACGTCCATCCTGCGGACGAATTGCAATACCTTTCCCGGTCATTTCCTCAGCAAACGTTTGATCTGGAAGCTCTGCGAGCGGCACCAATTCACCAGTGAGCGGGCTGAACACCTCCCCCTTCTTTTCCTCGATGGAATGTACTGTGACAGGTGTCACCGTTTCTTGAGAAAAGGCAGTAGTTGTATTCAGTTCCTGTTCGGTTAATGTTTGTGCTGAGTCGGACATGGCGGAATTGCGTGTATTTGGCTCTTCCCACTTGAGCAGCAAAGTCACTACGAAAGAAACGCTAAAGCTGATGCCAATTCCGATTAATGCATACCAGAAATTAGACATGCCACCATTCGGGCCAATATATAACGGAAGTGAAAGCAATCCTGGTACAGCAAAACCGAAGCATTTCAGACCCACTGCGGTAATAAAGCCACCTCCTGCTGCCCCACCAATGAGTGAAGCGTAAAACGGTTTTTTCAGCTTCAAGGTGACACCATACAGTGCGGGTTCAGTAATACCAAGCAAGGCTGATATGCCACTGGATAAAGCAATGGATTTCATTTTTTTATCTTTGGTCTTGAGGAAAACAGCCGTGACTGCACCAGCCTGACTCATATTGGTTATCAGGTTGATCGGTAGCAAAAGCACGTCATATCCAAGTTTGCTCAGATTCTGCAATGTGCCTGGGAAGAACGCATAATGCATACCCGTCATAACAATCAGAGGCATGAGGCCGCCGAGAATAATGCCGGTTAACGGACCTGAATGGGCAAAGAGCCAGGAAGTACCCATTTCCAGATAGATGCCCATGTAATTCCCTAGGGGGCCAATCGCAATTAATAGAATTGGCACCGTGATGACTAGCACAATCATCGAGGTAAAGATGACTTTGACAGGACCGGGAATAAAACGATCGACCCAGCGATGTACATAACTCAGAAGCCACACACCCAGAATAATGGGAATAACGGACTGGGTATAATTCACAATGGACACGGGCAGCGAGAGAAAACGAATTGGTTCAAGCTGGTTTGCCAGATACGCATTCAAAATCGTTGGATACAATAAAGTACCTGCAAGCGTCAGGGCGATATATTCATTCACTTTGAACTTGCGGGCAGATGATAGAGCCAGAAGGAAAGGCAAGAAATAAAAGGCCGCATTAGCGATTGAGGACAGAACTTGATACTCACCGCTTTTCTCCTGTATCGCGCCAAGTGTAACGAGCAGTGCCAGAATCCCCTTTAACATCCCGGTACCTACGATGGCAGGCAGAATCGGAGTAAAAATGCCGGAGATTGTATCCAAAACAGCATTAATCCCTTTAGAGCGCGGCGCGTCTGTTTCAGGCTTTGATATGCCACTATGCTTCATCTGATCCTCGATCTGCTCATATACGGCTGCAACCTGGTTACCAATTACCACTTGAAACTGATCGTTCTGAAACTGTGCACCGAGCACGCCATCGAGTGCTTTGATCTGTTCCAATTGAACTTTGTTTTGCTCTCGAACATTGAAGCGAAGTCGTGTGATACAATGCCAAGCTTGCGTAATATTTTCCTGTCCGCCCGTTAATCGAATAATTTCTTTGGACAACTCCCGGTGATTCATGATGCTTCCTCCTTTTTTGGCGAAAAAAAAACCAAATGTATTACCGGCCCGCCGCAGATGCGGAGTCGGAAACATTTGGTGGTGCCTGATCGAATCAGTAACACTCCATATTCAATTCATATTGATGATGGTATAACTTCAAACAGGTTGTATTGAGATTAATCCATATCGGTACGGGATGTCACTCTCTCGATGTGTATCATGAGATATACCATCTCATCGGGAGTAATCACGAATCCGCGTTGCCTCTCCATCGCCTCCTTTATTTTGAGTGCGCATTGGAAGCTGATAGGATATCGCTCCGACAATACATCATATAGAAATTGCTGATCTTTAAAAGAGAGCACTTCCCGGTTCAACTGACGTACAATGAAGTATCTCAGATGGGTGATGAACCTGGAAAAATCAGCAGATTCCTGATTCAGTACCATTCCGAAATGTTCCGTCATGATCCCTATAATGTCGTTAATCATCTGTGTAATTTTAATTGTTTGGTTCATGCTGCCCGAGTCGAATTGAGAGTTCACGAAATGAAGGGCAATAGAGCTTGATTCACCAGATGGCAGTGAGACCAGAAAAGCTTCATTGATTTTTTGAACTGCCCATTCTCCGGCACGGTATTCGGCAGGATATAGATGGCGAATGTCCCAGTGAAGCGGATTTTGCACATCCACGCCTTTTTTGAAACGATCCAGCGCAAAATGAATATGGTCCGCCAGTGTTAACAGGATCGAGTCATTCAGCTTTTTTCCAATCAGCGTCTTGCCTTCTTCAATAATCTGATCCGTAATGTCGATGACTTGCAGAGGGATATCACTGAGAAATTGCTCGACTCGCTGATATTTGTCATTCGAGCCGATTCTGAACATTTTCTGGATCTGGCTCTGCTCAATCGGCTGTCCTTTCACTTTTTTGAAGCCAACACCCGTTCCGATGACAATGACTTCGCAACCTTCCGTGTCTTCCGCCAGGGCGATGTTATTGTTTAACGATTTTTTGAACCTCATGATGTTCTCACCCCCAATATACAAAAAGCACCACCATGATCCAGAACACAAGTCAAACAAACTTGTGAAATCCAGATTGTGGTGGTGCCTGATCGAATCAGTGACACTCCTTATTTAGCTGTATTCTATACCAGCCATGTAATCGTTGTCAATACCATTACTCTGGAATTGTTATGCACTTCGTTCATATGGAGATTACCTCTATATAAACTAACATGAAATCGCATATCCTATTCATCCGAAGTTTGGTTTTCCTGAGCATTATAATAGTACCGAATCAGGATATCCTGATCATAGTTGCCAAAACCTTTGCCAAACAGGGTAAGCCCACCTCGGCCAGCTACTCCCTCTTCCGGCTTCAATCCAAACGTCCAGTAGGTGGAAGAATCCAGTTGCAGATCATGGATACGCACATCCGAGATGCGCTGGCCATCCATAAACGTCCCTTCTCCGTTAATGCGCAGTACTTTCAGTACACCATACTGGTTGACGTCCAATTTCCACCATAGCGGTGTATGCTTGCCTTTCCGATCCCCAAAGTCCCCTGGGCTTGTCCATGTTCCCAAGTGATTGCCATTAAGTGAAAAGCGAATGTCGGAAGGCCAGTTTTCATTGACTTGGGGTGCTTCCGAACTGAGTTCGAGTGAAATTTCAATTTCCTGGAGATGCTGTTCTGTATTGAGATAGTTGGGAATCTTATATTCCAGAAAACCTCGTGCCATCCAAAGGATTCCCGCGTTCACCCGATCCGGATCCATGAAGCAGGCTGGTGTGTCATATTGTCCAATCATTTGCGTTGTTGTTGCAATGCCACAGGTGGGCCAAGCTTCGTAATCCGTATACTGACCAACCGGAATAGAGACTTCATGGTAAGGAGCATCTACTGGGTCAGGAGAAAGATTGATAGTCATAAATTCTTGCAGAATAAAGCAGTATTTATACGTTCCACCGTTCTCGCGCTTCATGCGGCTGCCTACGATGCCCGCTTTCTGCAATTTGCTTACATGTGTACTAACGATGGCTTTGCTCAGGTACAGCTCTTTGGCAAGCGCATTAATATGCATCTCCCTGTTTTGCAATAATAAACGAACGATATTTAAACGGGCCTCACTGGCGAGCGCCTCATATATGATCAAGGACGGGGCATCCGTGCCAAGCATCATGACCTTCACTTCCTTATCTCTATAGAATTCAATATATTATTGATTTAGGATTCGTTTTTTAGCGAACCCTGCGAAATGAACTTGCTCAATATAATAGCATTATGATACACATTAGATAACAAATCAATCCGTTGATTTTGCTTTTATGCGAACTCATCTCGAAATAAAGTTTATTACACACCTAAAATTAATTCTATGGAGGTTTTCCCATTGCTTACATCCAAAATGCTTATTGATAAAGACTTTCAGATTGCTGAAGTAGATCCACGTGTCTATGGTTCATTTATAGAACATCTGGGACGGGCCGTATACGGCGGTATTTATGATCCAGGTCATCCCACGGCAGATGCTCAAGGTTTCCGTCAGGACGCCATTGAAGCGATCAAGGCTCTGAACGTACCCATCGTTCGGTATCCGGGCGGCAATTTCGTATCCGGTTACAATTGGGAGGACGGCGTCGGTCCGGTAGCGGAGCGTAAACGCAGACTTGAACTGGCATGGTGGACGATTGAAACAAATGCGGTAGGAACAAACGAATTTGCAGATTGGGCCAAACTGGTTGGAACCGAAGTCATGATGGCTGTAAATCTGGGTACTCGCGGCATTGATGCGGCCAGAAACCTGGTCGAATACACCAACCACCCATCTGGCACATACTGGAGTGATCTGCGTATTTCTCATGGTTACAAGGAGCCGCATAAATTCAAAACGTGGTGTCTAGGCAACGAAATGGATGGCCCTTGGCAGATTGGTGCGATGACCGCACATGAATATGGCCGTATTGCCAATGAGACCGCTAAAGCGATGAAATGGGTAGACCCGGATATCGAGCTTGTGGCCTGCGGCAGTTCCAGCCGTGACATGAGTACATTTGCAGATTGGGAAGCAACCGTGCTGGATCTCACCTATGAAAATGTGGACTACTTGTCCCTGCATCAGTATTACAACAACAACAAAGACAACACGTATGACTTCCTGGCGACATCGCTGGATTTGGATCAATTTATTGATAGTGTTGCTTCGATCTGTGATTTTGTACAAGCCAAAAAACGCAGTAAGAAAAAATTGATGCTGTCCCTGGATGAATGGAATGTCTGGAAATCCATTGGCACAAGCCGTATGGAAGAACGCTGGCAGATTGCTCCTCCTGAATTTGAAGATGTATACACGCATGAAGATGCACTAGCCGTGGGCTGTTATCTGATTACCATACTCAAGCACGCCGACCGTGTAAAAATGGCTTGCCTTGCTCAGTTGATTAACACCATTGCACCAATCATGACCGAGAACAACGGAGCGATCTGGTTCCAGACGACCTATTTCCCGTTCATGCATGCATCCAACTTCGGACGTGGTACGGTGTTGCGATCCATCACAACTTCACCTAAATATGATTCCAAAGACTTTACAGATGTGCCTTATCTCGAAGCAATCAGTGTGCATGATGAAGAGAACGGCACAATCACAATCTTTGCGGTGAATAGACATCTGGATGAGCAAATGGAACTGAATGTGGACCTGCGTTCCTTCGGAGAAACGACATTCGTGGAGCATATCGTACTGGAGAACAACGACTTGAAAGCCACTAATACCAAAGAAAACCCACGTAACGTTGTTCCTCACAACGGCGGATATACAACGGTTGACCAGGGTAAAGTGCAAGCAGTCTTGAACAAAGCATCATGGAACGTGATTCGCCTCAAAACCAAACAGGCATAAAGGCTTAATAACAGCGGAATAGAATCGGTTTCCACTCTGCAATACAGCAAAAAGCACCGCGTGCAGCTCCCAGCGCGCGGTGCTTTTTGCTGTATGACAGTGGTCGGCCGAACTACATGGTTGCAAAGTTAGACGTTTGGCGCGGATTTTAATTCTAACGAACACAGGAGTAGCTATGCTGCAGAACCAGCCCCTTTTTCACACTATATCTTACATTTTGCAGCGAATAGGGTTTGTCATGTTCGTTAGAATTTTAATGGCTTGATATTGACCCGAATAAGGTTTCTGAGGTTCGTTAGCACTGAGCAATCATGCGAAATCGAGCTGGTTCGAACCTCATATACAACATAAGCAAATAAGCCACCCTCCGTTTGCCGTACGGAGAGCAGCTTGCAGTTAAGCATCTAGCGAAGAAGCTGAAACAGAACAGCGAAGAAGATAAGGAACAGAACAGAAAGAGATCAGATCACCCATTACACTAGCAATCCTTCCTTCCCAAATGCAACGAAGGTTGTTTTCTATTTCACGAATTCATTTCAAGTATTAACCTTGTTGTGCTTCCTCTTCACCTTCGGCTTCTGCCGCAGCTTGGCTTGCTGGAGTCATCAACCCTTGAACTGCCCCCATAAATGGCTGAATCTGCTTAATCATGCCATACCCCATTTTGACCACAGGTGTAAATTTCTGGATCATGCCAAACAACCGCATACCACCGCCTAACATACCTCCAATCGAGCCTGCACCGCCAAAGCCACCTAACAATGAACCTAGCATAGGCATGAAAGATGATACCTGGGCTTGCCTAGACGTTGAACGAGACATCGACCGGGATCGCACCTGCGACTTACGAGTGCTGTTCCCCCGTTTACGGTTCCGAGAGGATGCTGTTTTTCTCGTAGCCCCTGCTTTAGGTTTGGTTTTGCGAGCACTGCCTTCAGATGAGGGTGCTGTGATTGCGGCCTGAGTAAGTTTTCCGCCCCCGGTAATCACTAAGCCTGTGGGGTTGACACCAGAGATGTAGCCAACGTACGTTTCCCCATTATGAAGAGTCACGCAGACTGGACGATCTTTGAACCGTTTTGCCTTGACGTGTATTTCATTGGTCTTAGCCATGGAATTCACCTCACTTGACTTGATCTACTTCAGTCTACGCAATGGGTGGACGACTTGCCTGTGCGAATAGTACATCCGTGTGCCGAAATTGAAAAATGACCAGCGCTTCATTGGATAGAAATACACAGCAACGAGATAATGCTGGAAATTTTTAGATTGGAGTAATTATTGATGGAAAGATTGCTTTGTGGAACCTTTGCCATCTCCTACCTCAACCTCCGTATATGCTCCGTTCTCTCATTATTTCATTTAATTCAGTCGCACGTAATTTAGCCGGTGCGGACTTCGCTTTGTTTTTTGAGTCCAAATCGTTTCTCCACAAGCCACAATGTGTGATTCAAATGTATTCTATCTTCATTCATCGTGATCCGGTGACGTATGTATGATAAGTTCAGGTGCGGCGTTATATCTTTCCTACTCTTTAACCAGCATATTACGCTCGACGTCGTTCGAGGCATTCACAGCTTCCTGAGCATACTGAATTGCTCGCTCGCGATGACCCAATCTGCGTTCAATTTCTGCAAGCAGCGCATATCGCATCCATTGCTTTTTAATCAAAAGCAGTTGTTCCCTGGCCTGTTCACTCTGCCCGTCTTCATTGTGAAATAATTTGAGCGGCCTAACTCTTTCGGTAAGCAACCTTGTGAAAAGCATTGATATAACGAAACAGTGCCTCACCATCATCAGGCACATGCGTGCTTCTGTCCAGTGGCAGCATCATTGCCTGATATGGTTCTGGCACCATTCTATATTGATGGACATAGGAGGTCAGGATGAATCCGTTGCGTTGCCAGAACTGAATGCGTTCCTGATGAGCCCCCGTTGTCCCGGACTCCGCCTCGATAATTATCCCTTTGATCTCATGTTCCCTTAATGCCCAGGCTCTGAGCTGCTCCAGCATCCAGGTTCCTATGCCCAACCCGCGCAGCTTCTGATCAACTGCGAGGTAGTCAATGATCAGAATGCGGTCCACAGCCTTCCCCTCCAGTCCAGTAACAGCCATCGCAACCACTTTTCCCTGATGCACGCCCGTGTGTAAATAACCAACCCCTCGGTCCAGCATACTGCGCAGAATCACTTTTGTCTTCGCACCGCTTTGAAAGGCCTCATGATAGATCCGCTCCATCCGTGCCCACATTGCTTCATCCCACTCCTCTATAGTAGTAAACTCTAATTCCAGCATCTCGTTCGCCTCCAGAATTTTATTATACTGACTTCAAGACATGTAAGAGATATTCCTTCCGATTGAATCGGATGCGGCGAGAACAGAATTTCAGTCGTTCCATTGGAAGGAATACCGATATCATCGCCAACCAAACCTTTAACATCGAATGAAATGAATAAAAGAACGCGATAATAGCGACTTGAATATAAAATCGGTGCTCAACCTGTTCTCTTTATAACGCCAATTTGGTCAGGAATTGTTCAATCTCGTCCATATACCCAGCGGTGGTAATACTTCTTGGAGCAAACAGGAATCTCAGCCATATTCTCCATTCCGAGCCTGCAATGGATGTAGGAAGCATCGAATGCTCCGTATTTTGAAAAATCTTCTTGTGAAGCAAGTACGACGGCTTGACTTCCTGACGATATGCACGCTCGGTATCCTTGATATCGACATTGACGTCATCTTCTCCAAGCAATAGCAGGACTGGTGTTTTGAAATTGTGCAAATCCTCCGTTGCATCCACTGTGAAGTTTTTACTCACAAAGTTCCAACGATCCTTGATCATCTGCTCCTCACCTTGACGTGCAAGCCTAATGTATTCCTCATAAGAACCATGACGTTTCAACACATCATTGATCTTGTTATCGTAATCCACCTGTGCTTGTATCTCAGTGGCCGAAAATCCATCCTGGGCCATTTGACTCCGTGTGTTGTATTCTCCCTGTCTCAGCCAATTGATCGCTGGAGAAACAAGAATACTAAATGCGAGATTTTCCTTGCCTGCAAGCTTGGGAATGACCCACCCCGCCTGACTCGCTCCCCATACACCAATTTTGGAAGCATCAATCATCGGTTGCTCTTTCGCCCAAGCGATAGCCTGCTCGGCTTCAACTACGCGATCATCGATGCTTTGATTCAGCCAGTTGCCTTCGGAACCACCTATGCCGCGTTTGTCCAGCGACAACGAAGCGTATCCTATGGAAGCAAGACGCTCCCACAATGGCTTATATCCATCACTATGTGTCGAATCAATTGGACCATCACCATGGATGAAAAGCACGAGTCCCAGCTTGCCTGATTCGTTCTCAGGCAGAGACAGTGTACCTGTCAGTTTGCCTTGTGGGGTTTGAATTTCGATGTGTTGTTCGACCATACTATAGTCCTGTTGCACAATAATGTACGTTCCTGTACCAACAATTAATAAAATGAAGACGAGTAGTGAAATCCAGATTCTTTTACGTTGAAGCATGATATTCTCCTTTGCGGGTCATATATTTCCACTGTTGTTCACCGAGAAGCATGCCGGTCATCCAGCTTTTTGTACTGTTTTGTGTGTGAAACTGCAGACGTTCGTACATCTGAATGGCTTTCAGGTTGTGACTTGCCACATGCAGACTGAGATACGACATCTGCGGGGATTGCAGCATGTATTGCTGCGCCCATGCGAGTAATTGTCTGCCGATTCCCTTGCTCTGATGTTGTGGATGCACAACGATATCCTCGATGTAACATTCCTGCGTCACAGGTTCGTGTTTCAGCAAATGAATTCCCGTTAACATCAGAAGGCGTCTCCAAGCGCCGATGTGATTGCAAGCGTACCACACCTGGGAACCTCTCACCTTTCCAGCGATCTGTTCATGAGAGTCTGACTTCCACTTCAACGACATCGTGCCCACAATAACATCGTCTTCTCGTGCGACCACGCGCAGATTTCCAGTATCTTGGGGAACATGATGCAGCATCTGCTCAAAGGCTGTGGCCAGATCTGACAAAGACATTGAAGTGGACCTCTGGAATTTATGTCCAAATCCATAAGCCATTAGTTCGCTGGCTATTTTGTAACGATCAGGCTGGATGCGTTCAATCTGAACGAGATGTGTCATAAGGCAACCTCCTGTTCTGTTGTGATCTGTGACAGTAATTCATAATGAAGCTTGTCGGGTGTGAACAACGATAAATACGATTTTTCCACCATGAGTAGTGGCCCCTGACAGACATATCCCACCTCTTCGGCGTTAGCATAAAAATGCTGAATGTGAGCAACCAGTTGTTCTTCATTTTCCACAAAAAGATGACAGGAGAGATACGTACCCGCTGGCAGCATCAGATGATGCATTCCTTCCTGAGTGGGAGTGTACATGCCTACGAGGCCGGACGAATCGTAGACATAATGGAGATCTGCTTCAAACAGATTGGTGATCTTGCCTTTGTGCTGTACAAGTGTCTGCGCATTCAGCGTGGCAGTAGCCTCCATCTCAAACCATAGCGATAGCGGCGTGGCTTCGCGCTGAATGATGTTATATGCTGTCTCCACCGGATCTGCAAGATATGCTTTTTCCTCCAATAACTTCTCCATAAAATGCTTGGTCTCCTGAAGTTTCTTAATCTCGGCTTTGGTATCGGTCAATGCCTGATGAAAGAGCAGTGTGATCTCTTCGGGAGTCAGACGTGTAAGACATTCTTTGATCACTTGAACGGACAGCCCCATCTTACGCAGCAATAAAATATGGGCAAGCCTGTACACTTCATCCATGCCATACATTCGGTACTGATTATCAGCTGTGTAAGCTGGATGCAACACTCCCTTTTCCTCAAAATAACGAATTTGATGTACCGATACGTGCATCAGCTTGGCCAATTCGCTAATTGTAATTTCAGCATTCACTGTCATCCCTACCTTCGCTTCTTCCTGCACATAGCATAAACCTTAGGTCCGACCCAAGGTCAAGCCTCGTTTTCAATTCAAATCAGTTTTTTCACAGATGTACAAAAAAAGCAAGTCATATCGCTGACCTGCTTTGGATTTGATTTCTATTTTCGAGGCGGTATTACAATGAATGTAATCATATTATTGGGGGGGATGAAGTGAATTAGAGGATTTTCTCTTCTTACTTATAATATTGCCGTTCCTGTAAGCGTTAATCAGCATAGGGATTGCAATCAGTAAACTGACGATCATCGGTACGATGGAGGCTTCAAGCCCGAAGCTTCCTCCAGTCAGAAGTGTTGAACCTGTCATTTGAACTTCAAATAAACCGTCCAATGCCATGCCCGAAACTGGAATACCTAACATGCCCTCAAACGCATTCCAGGCAAAATGGAGTCCCATGACAAACCACAGGTTTCGCCGCCACAGAAATCCTGCCCCCAGTAACACACCTGCCTCTATGAATATCGCAATAGAGCTCCAGATAGTGGCTCCAGGGTTAGCGAGATGGGCTAAACCAAAAAAGAGCGAAGTTACGGCCAACGCGATCCAGCTTCCGATCAGTTTTTCCATCGCTTGCAGGAACAAACCACGGAACACCAACTCTTCTACAATAGCCGCACTAATCGCCAAAGCGAATATGGGCGTGATGGAATGTTCGGTAGACCATGTGAACGTATATCCCCCAAGCAAAACAATGACACCGACAGAAACCCCAATAAAAATCAGTCCAACAAACGCACCAAAAATGGTCTCGGTTCCTGCCCTTTTTCTATGTATCTCTTCAACATTGCGCTGACCTGCTAGAAATCTCATGATAAGCCAGTATATAGCGATGGAAAGAACACCTCCAGCCAGGGCCAGCACAATAGATATGAAGCCATCCGAACCAATAAATATCCTGCTAAATATTGAGCCAAACACTACCAAAATAAATGCTCCTGCAAACATCCATACCAACGGAAACTGAATAATTTTCCTCATCTGAGGTCCAACACTCCTTACTTGAATGGTTTGAAGTCTCGTGATCAAGTCTCCCTATAGCTTATGATGTGCTTATTAGTATCAGCTCTGGTCTAGGTCAAAAGTAAGTTTGGTTTAAACTTATTTATTACTCAATGATACACAAAACGGGCAAGCCACATATGTGACCTGCCCGTTGGATTAATGAGTGCGTGTACTCAAACATATTCTGTCCATTACGAGTACTTAATGATTGGATTGTCCGTTTGCCCGGCATCTATAGCTGGTCACGCCATATAGCCTGCGAATATTTAAAATCACACCGGATCGAGGCTCATCTCAATATTGATAATAATCCTTCGGTAAAAGTGTGCTAATTCAATTTCTTGTTTTCCCTCAGATATGCTCAATATACATCTCATTCAAAATATGACCTATACGATATGTGTGCTCTGCCAATTCAGATTTCACATATGATTCAACATCAGTCTTTTCGATATTGTACATGACCTCCATTTCTCTAGAAAAAAGAAGGTGTCCCTCATTGATTTTCTGCTCCAACGAGGTTATCTGTTTTGGTTTCAGATCAACATCCAGCACCTGCTGAAGTGCTTGCACATATGTTTCAAGAGAACGCGCTCCGACAATTTTCAACCCTTGGTTCTCTTCATTCACAATGATAATTGATGGGAAACCTCTAACTCCCAAACTAGCGACACTCTCAAAGTCTTCCTCTAATAACTCTTGTGCAGATTGCTGTGCAGCCGCCTCAACCACTTCTTTACCATTCAAACCCAGTTGATTGACGATATCCGTCAGCACATCATCTTCTCCAATATTTCGATTAAATGCAAACACGGCTTCACGCGCACGTCTTAAAAAGTCCTGCTCTTTACCAGGGTGTGTACTCTGAATCACCTTAAATACGCGAGATGGCGGATAGGAAGAAAGTATTGGATTATCGTGCCATAAGGAACCGTCGATGGGCATGCGTGAATGCTCACCCACTTCCTTCCAATGCTCTGCAACGTCCGAAGGTTTCTGAATCCCGTTAGCGCCATCCGAGAAACCATTCCAGTTAGCCAGTAGCCCACCCATTTTGATTTGCAGCGTAAAATAATGGCCGTATTCCTCAATAAACCGATGAAGCACAGGCTCAAGCGCCCAGCAGTGAGAGCAAATCGGATCTGTTGCGTAATAAAGAGTTATCTTTTTCTCAACGTGATTCAGATTGATTTCTTGCATAGCCTCTTCCTCGCTCACACCACATACGCCTGTTTCCAGATCACACATCATAGATTCGTTACTCACGTGTATCCCGCCTTTATCTTGTCTTATGAATTGATTTTCTTGTGTTAGTTTGATTATAATGTCTACAATCTTCTGAACAAGTACGATTCTTTTTCTGACTTAGTATCAAAAAGTATACTATTGGAGGGTATCAAGTGAAATACGAGTTTAATTTCGATCAGTTATGTCCAGCGACTTATGCATTTCAGGTCATTGGAGGCAAGTGGAATCTTCCGATCCTGGCAATCCTCAGTGAAAATGACTGTATACGTTACAATGAATTAAAAAGAAGACTGCCTGGCATTACCGGAACGATGTTAACGAACTGTTTGAAGGATTTGATTCATTACGGCATCGTGCATCGGGAGCAATATAACGAGGTGCCACCGAGAGTGGAGTATTCGCTCACAGAATCAGGCAAGGAATTGGTTCCTTTAATTGAATCCATGGTAATATGGGGTCAGAAAAATATGACAGCAGGCGTGAAGCAACAAGATATATAACTCCTGGCCTAATTTAACCCCTTACCATAGATGTTCATTTTTGAATCGCTCTGTACACTTTGTTCAACGGTAAAAAGGCTATTTCACTGGACTATCATGTCCTTTGAAATAGCCTTTCCTTTATAAATACAAGACGGCCGCTTGTTTACGACGTGTACACATCTAACTATTCAGGTCGTCATCTTCCTCATTTCCTAAATACATAACCGTTTTTTCTCCCTCAACCAATCTAATGATCTGCTTTCGTAATTTTGAAGGAAATAAAGGTAGTTCGTTTATATTTTTAATTTCGAGCCATTCATATTCCACTTGATTTTCGTCACTTGGCAGAATAGAACTATCTTGGTCCATCAAACCTATGTACTCGCATAAAAAAACAAAATCTACACGATGAAGAGCTTCACCGTATACCCCTTCAATGACAAATTCCAGTGATAACGGTTCTACATCTATTCCGATTTCTTCCGCAACTTCACGCTTCACAGCATCCGTCAGCGTTTCACCTGCATTCTGGCTCCCACCAGGCAGGATGTAGATGACTTCATCATTATCATCCTGCTTCATTGCAAGCATTCTCCCGTCTTTAATGATCAATGCTTTTGCAGAATTTCTAATCTTTCTTTCCATTGCTAATCCCCCATATATATCTGTATCATGTTGTTGAAGGTTGATTCCATTTAACTCCTCGATCTCCATGAAGAATATTTTAACACATACATCTAAACAAATTCTGAACAATCAAATCAACTCACTCTTGGCGACCTCCATGAAAGCAGCCATAGACGGAGAGATCCATTTTTCCCGATGCCAGAGCATTTGCGCTGAAAAGGACACATCTGATAAATCCCACGGCAGAGCAACCACTTCCCCATCGCTCAACTCTTTCTTCAAAGCCATTTCAGGTAATAAAGCGATCCCTAGACCAGCCACAACACATTGTTTAATGGCTTCTACACTATGAAACTCCAGCTCTGTCAGAGCATCTGCACCTTTCTTCGTTATGGATTGGTCAAAATAAGTGCGATACGAACAGTTCTTTTCGGTCAGCAAAAAATGCTGTTTGTGGAAGTCATCAATGACCAACGCGGAACGCGATGCTAACATATGATCGGGAGAAACGACCATTTGAAAGGTCTCATCCTTTAAAAACTCTGAATGAAGGTCTTTGTAATTCATAGGCTCATCCAATACAAAAACGACATCGGCATGCCCTTCTCTCAGACTCGATTTAAGCTCTTGCCCAGACAGGGGGCGGAACAATAACCGCACTCTAGGATAGTCCGCTCGGAAGCGTTTGAACAAGGCTGGAAGAAGATATGCACACAGCACTTCATCTGCTCCGATCACAACCGTTCCCGCCAATTCTCCGTGCTGACTGGATATGCACTTTGCTTCCTCTACATCGTTTAATATCTTAGTGGCGTAAGGCAGAAACTGTTGGCCAGCATCCGTTAACACGACCTTTTTGCCTAATCGATCCAGCAATTTCACCCCAAGCTCTTCTTCCAGCGATTTGATTTGCATGGTTATGGTAGATGGTACATAGCTCAATAATTCAGCAGTTTGACTAAAGCTGCAGGTCGATGCAAGTGTCCAAAAGGTTTTTAGCTGGCGTATTTCCATGAATCAGGCACCTCCTAAGTTCAAAATAAATGAATGATATGTTCGATAACGTTTCGTTGAATTGATAATAGACGTATTGTAGAGTGAAATCAAGTTATTACTATTTTATAAGGAGAATCAATCTATGAACAATTATGAAACATATAACCTTGGAGATACATTACTTCTATCGGGACAACAGCTCCCTCAAGCCTTTATCGCTTACAAGACCTATGGAAACTTAAATGCGGCAAAGGACAATGTTATTGTTGTCCCAACATGGTTTGCTGGAATTCACACAGATAATGAATGGTTAATTGGAACAGACAAGGCACTGGACCCCAGTCGTCATTTTATCGTTGTGCCCAATATGTTGGGTAACGGATTATCGTCCTCTCCAAGTAATACCTCTGCCCCATACGATAAGGACAACTTTCCCCTCATCTCCATGTATGACAATGTGCGCGCCCAACATCAACTCATCACTCAAAAATTTGGTATCTCCAAAATTAAACTTGTTGTGGGCTGGTCTCTGGGAGCCATGCAGGTTTATCAATGGGGTACCAGTTATCCTGAGATGGTCGAACGTATTGCCCCCTTCGGCGGAACGGCAAAGAGCAGACCGCATACACAGTTGGTATTCGAAGCAATGATCGCGGCGTTACAGGCAGATTCAAATTATGAAAATGGTAGATATGAGCGCCCTCCGGTTGCCGGTCTCGCAGCGATGGGAAGAGCTTATGCTCCATGGGGGTTCTCGCAGGCGTACTATTTGGAGAAATTGTACCAATCTGAGGGTTACGACACCTTGAAATCTTATGTAGAAGATTACTGGGATCAGGTATTTCTTCCCTTCGATGCTAACGACTTGATTACCATGTTGCGTACAGGAATATATGGAGACATTAGCGATAATCCCGTAGATGACGGCAACTTCGAACAGGCATTAAGCAAGATCACTTCTCCTGCACTCGTTATGCCAGGATCAAGTGACTTGTTCTTCACACCAGAAGATAGTGCGTATGATGCTCAGCATATGCCAAACGCTGTGTATCAACCTATAGAGTCCAAGTGGGGACACTGCTTTGGAATCGGAGCAAACGAAGAGGATTCAATCGTTATCGATCGTCATCTAAAGCATTTTTTGGAGACATGAGTAAAAAAAGAAGGAGTACAAAGTAAAAAAAGTGCACAAAGCTCATTTATCTTTTCTCCGCTACGACTCAAAAGTAAAAAAAGATACCGCTTCTCGTCAATAACCTTTATATCCCGTTCCCCCTTTCTCGTTTAGAATATTTTCAAGAAAGCGTTATTGAAATATGACTGATAAGGGGGAAAAGAAATGAACAAGAAAACGAAAGCCTTAGTCTTGTCTGTGTGCATGTCAACCTTATTACTCGCAGCCTGTAGCAATGGAAGCGGTGCTGATAAAGGTTCAACGACGGACACGGATTCCAACGAGGCTGGAACGACCACCATTCATACCGTAACATCAGAATACACTTCTGCAAAATATCCAAAGGGCGACGATATCACCAACAATGTATGGATTAAGCGATACAAAGAGAAGTTTAATATCGATGTCAAAACAGACTGGGTTAGCGATGAGTACGATACAAAACTCAATTTGGCTATCGCATCGAACGATCTTCCTGACGTATTCAGAGTTAATCCATCACAACTGAGACAGTTAGTCGAGGCAGATATGGTCATGGACCTTTCCGAGGTCTTTGATCAACACGCTTCAGATCGTCTCAAAGGTTATATGGAAGCAGATGCAGACAGTTACGAATCTGGAAAGAAGGACGGTAAGCTGTACGGGATACCACAGATGCACTGGGGATTAATTGAACAACCAGACTTCATCTGGATTCGGAACGACTGGAAAGAAGAATTGGGAGTCCAAGATCCGAAATCTGTGGAAGACATCAAAAATATCGCACTAAAATTCATGGAAAAGCATGGCGGTTATGGTATAGCGGTAGACCAATCGTTGGATTACCTCAACCTGCTGGCCATTGCATGGAATGCGCATCCGGATATGTGGATGGAGGATAGCACTGGAAAACTCGTGTACGGCTCCGTGCAGCCTGAGATGAAAAATGCGCTGGCGGAGTGGTCAGAATGGTACAAGCGAGGCATTATTGATCCGGAATTTGCAATCAAAGACTTTAATGCGATGAACGCGGACATTGTAGCCGGTAAAGTGGGAATGCAGCCTTATTACCAATGGTGGGGTTATAATCCGGGTGTCGATACGGTATCCAATCTGGGTAAGGACGCCATCTTCTACCCTTATATCATCCCTACCGTTGATGGGAAGGAAGCCAAACAATCCATCTTTTTCGCCAACAACAATTATATCGTCATGAAAAAGGGATTTAAGAGCCCTGAAGAAGTGATCAAAATTTTGAACGACTACGCTTATATTGTGGATGAAGGCAATGGCAAGGAATCGACAGAAACGTTATCCGCCTTGCTGGACAACGATATTGCCCATGTTGTTGGAGCGTTCCGTGTACTTAATCCGAATTCAGATTACGAGCAATTTGAGGCGGTGTCCGCTGCCCTTCAATCCAAGGATACCAGTGGACTCACAACTTCGGGAATGTGGCAAAAATATAACAACAGTGTGGAATTCATGGAGAATGCAACCCCAGGAGCAGTTGGTGATTATTTGCAACAAGGGGCTCCAAAGAATGCGTATGGTCTTGCCAAGAAAGTACTGGACAGCGAGAACTATACAAAGACGGCCTTATGGGGTGTTACGCCAGAAATACTTTCAAGCTACGGCACAACCTTGGATGATATCCTGACCGAAGGTTTCACCAAGATCATTATGGGTAGCGAAAGTATCGATTATTTCGATGTTATTGTCCAGAATTGGCGCGCAGCCGGGGGCGATAATGCAACCCAGGCAGTTAATGAAGCCTACGGGAAGAAATAATCTCGTTTGTCACAAAGAGGGGATGAGGGGATCTCTCCCCTTTATTTGATAGCGATTACATTTGGCGTACGATGAACGGAGGAATATGAATGTTGAGAAAATGGAAGCAGCAGAGTCCTTACCATCTCATGTTGATTCCAAGCCTGGTCTTGGTCTTCATCTTTTGTTACATCCCTTTCTACGGACTTATTATTGCATTTCAGAAGTACAATCCGGGCCTCGGCTTTAACTCGCCATGGGTAGGATGGGATAATTTCACCCACATATTTAATCAGCCGAACTTCGTAAGAACGATCTGGAATACATTGTACATGTCTGTCTTTAAGATTATCGGTGGTATAATCGTGCCCGTAATTTTCGCGTTACTGCTTAACGAGGTACTGCACAGTGGAATCAAACGTACATTTCAAACACTTGTCTACATTCCGAACTTCCTCTCTTGGGTCATTATGGCTGGTATCATGCTGGATATCCTTAGCTCCGACGGCATTATCAATACATTTCTAAGTGTATTTGATATTGCACCGATCTCCTTTCTTGGCACACCTTCTATTTTTCCTTGGACGATGATTGTGAGTGACATATGGAAAGGTTTCGGGTTTGGCACGGTTGTTTATTTGGCAGCCCTGACCAGTATTGATCCGGGACTTTACGAAGCCGCGGTGATCGACGGAGCGAAACGGTGGAAGCAGACCATCTATATTACTTTGCCTCTTCTCATGCCAACCATTGTTTTAATGACTGTATTATCGCTTGGTAACGTACTCAATGCTGGCTTTGACCAGATCTATAATCTCTACTCCCCTGTTGTCTATCAGACCGGTGATATTATTGATACCTATGTCTACCGTCTGGGAATTCAGCAGGCACAGTATTCAATTGGTACCGCTGTCGGGTTATTCAAATCGATCATTTCCAGTGTTCTGGTTGCCGTATCGTATATCTTGGCTTACAGAGTGGCTGGTTATCGTATCTTCTAAGAAGGAGGAACTCACATTATGATCTATGATAAAAGTATGAGCAGGCGTGTATTTCTTATCATAAACTACACCATATTGCTTCTAATCTCTCTCCTATGTATCCTGCCGTTTATCAACCTGCTGGCTGTTTCATTCAGCAGCAGCGCGGCTGTATCTGCGGGGAGTGTTACGTTCTGGCCTGTGGAATTTACGACAAAAGCCTATGAATTTGCATTAATTGGAGGATCATTTTTCTCCTCTCTCTGGGTAGCCATTCAACGAACCGTTATAGGAACGTTGGTGAATCTGGTTCTGATCGTACTCACAGCTTATCCCCTCTCCAAATCCAAACAAAAATTGATGGGGCGTAATATCTATATGGGATTTTTCATAATAACCATGTTATTCAGTGGAGGACTAATTCCAACCTATCTCGTGGTTGTCAAAATGGGACTAATCGATTCCATCTGGTCTCTGATCCTGCCTGGGGCCCTCCCCGTATTCAGTATGATTATCCTCATGAATTTCATTCGGGGGCTGCCCGAGGAAATTGAAGAATCAGCAATTATCGATGGTGCTGGGCCTGTACAGGTATTGCTTCGTATTCTACTACCACTTCTCAAGCCCGCTCTCGCTACGGTTGGTTTGTTCAGTATCGTTGCCCACTGGAATTCGTGGTTCGATGGCATTATCTATATGAACAATCCAGACAATTATCCATTGCAAAGCTACCTCCAGACCCTCCTGCAAAGTTTTGAGCAAATCATGCTGAAATCTGGGTCAGATTATACGCAGCTGTTGTCCATGATGAACGCCAGAACGGGGCGCGCCGCTCAGATGTTCTTGGGTGCCATTCCGATTTTACTCGTGTATCCGTTTTTACAAAAATATTTTACCAAAGGTTTGGTGCTAGGTAGCGTCAAAGGGTGAACAAAAGGGCTTGCAGTTCATACTGCGAGCCCTTTGTTTATATCTAAACTTATTTTTATGATCGTTGTACCGCATTATGAGATGCTTAAATGAAAGCATGAATGACTATTTGGCTTCTATGATGGCAGGCAGCAGAATGGAGAAAATGGTACCTTCACCCATTTTACTCTCCACCTGTATTCCATAGGGTTTCCCAAAATGGAGTTGAATCCGCCGCTGTACATTATGCAATCCAATCCCATTCGTTCCCGTACTTGCACCGGGCTTCTCTTCCAATAGATTCTGCATCGTATGATGATCCATACCAACGCCATTATCGCAGATTTCGATTACAACTGTATCCACCCGCAGTTGAATCCGAATGGTAATGATTCCGTCTTCCTCAAGCTCAGCCAGACCATGAAAAATCGCGTTCTCCACAATGGGCTGCAGGATCATTTTGGGCATGTGATAATCCAACACTTTATCCTCAATCTCATACCTCATCTGAATACAATCATAGTACCTGACATTCTGGATCGTTACGTAATTCGTTATATTATCGAGTTCCTCACGAATGGTTACGAGGGTTCCATCGGATTTTGTTGCATAGCGGAGCATCGAGATTAGTGCATCGGTCATTTCCACGATTTTATCAGCCTGCTGCATCGAGGCAATCCATTTCACCGACCCAAGGGTGTTATACAGAAAATGAGGCTTGATCTGGTCATGGAGCGCACGCATCTCGGCCTTGGCTTTTTCTATTTCTTCCTGCTGCATCCGCTCGACCATTCGCTTCAATTCGTGTGACATTCTGTTGAATCGAATGGATAAATGTCCAATCTCATCTCTGGAGCCAATAGGTTCAACTTGTTCAAACTGCCCTTTCTCGACTAGAGCGATATTCCGTAGCAGTTTTTTAATGGGAGTTGTGATCACGTGAGATAAAAAGATGGATATGACGGCAGCAAAAAGAACAATGACGATGGCAAGCGTCACCAGATTACGGCCTAATATTTTGCCATCAGCAGTCAGCTCATCCAAAGGCATATATAAGTAAGTTGTCCATTTTTGCTGACTAAGGGGACTGGTCACCACGACATTTACTGATTCAGGCGGACGAACGTTGTCCCGGAACAGTGTCCCGATTAATCGTTCGTTCACGTTATATACGATTTTGTCATCCTCATCAACGATCATGAATCTGGAGCGTAGTCCTTCCTGCAAGTTTCGGTTGACGATTTCAATGAATTTGATATCAATGCTGACAACGATAACGCCAAGCAGTTTTCCACTAGTCACATCATGAATTTTACGAGCGTGTGAAACTGCCAGTATTTTATTCTCCAATTGCTCATCGATTCGTGTTGTGAGGGTAATGGTTCTATCACTATCATGCATAAACTTTTTAAACCACAATTCGTTTGCTACTTTGAAGTTTGGATCAATGGGTTGATGTGGACTTACAAAAAGGTCTTGACCCCCGTTCATATTGTAGAGGTAGATGGAGAATACGCGATCTTTCATCATGATGTAATTCATCAGAATATTGTATGCGGCAATCTCATGTTGTTCATCACCCTCTCGCAGGAAATCCTGGATCGGAAAACTCCCTTCATGAGTCGCAGACAGATTGTCACTAAGGCCATTGCTGGCTAGCAGCGAAATTTTCTCAATCTCCTTGAGGAACTCGTCAATGCGAATATTCGTTTGTTTGGCCAGATCGTTTAGTAACGTTGTATAGTTCTGTGCCAATAAACGCTCTGAGGAGTAATACGAGTTGATTGTCATCACCAATACGGGAAGGATAATTACCGTCATACAGATCACCATAATTTTGTACTTGATTCGGAAGGGACGAACATGCTTCATATGCTGCACCTCTATTCACCGATTACTTTCATCCCTGCTGTAATTCTCGATATTCCTCAGGAGTGACACCTACCGATTTTTTGAAAATCTTACTGAAGTACGTGTAATTATGGTAGCCCACCTTTTCTGCGATTTCATACACTCTCATTCCTCTGCTCAACAGATACGCCTTCGCATGTTCAATTCGAACTCGGGTCAAGTACGTAATAAAGTTCTCTCCTCGTTCCTGTTTGAACACACGGCTGAGATAAGACGGATTCACACTGATTTGGCTAGCGATACTTTGCAGTGAGATATCTTCCGCATAATACTTGTCGATCAATTCAGTGGCGAGATCGGTGTAAGTGCTTTCCTGTTTGATTTGGGAATCGGTTTGGAAATAATACGCAATATGAGCAAGCATATCTCGGTGGATATCCTCCCAATACTCCCCCTTTAGAACAATTTCATAGGGTGATTTCTCTGTTAAAGAAGGTGCACCTCTTTCCGTAGCTCGGGATAGATGGGAATGTATCGTTTCCATTACCATGATATATTGCTTGCGAATGCTATTCTCATCTGCTCGTAGCTGTTCCAGATTGGATCGGATTCCTTCAAGGAACTCTTCCGCCTTTTGGTTGTCTTTGCTTACCCACAATTTCAACAAATCTCGTTCTTGTTGCGGGCTCAAAGCCCCCTTAACTTCATGTCGATCTGGGGATTGAACCATATGCTCGTAATACAATACCTGGTTGCTACCTGTGAAGAAACCTTGTTGTAGAGCCATTTCCGCCTCTTGGCAGGCCTTCCTGATGTGAGGGAAACCGGAAGTCATTCTACTTACCCCAGCCGTGAGCGACAGATTCATAAAATCCTTGATCGAAGACAGTAATTTATTACATAGTTTATTCAAGTCGGCGTGTACAGATTGGCTCTCAGGAAGTACATTGACGATCACCCAATATTCAGAGGAACTTTCAACAAAAATTTCTTTCTCCCATTTCGAAGGAATGATCTCTTCCATAATATTAAGAATTGAAAATCGGAGCAGCTTTTCCCCCTTCTCTACATATTTCCGCTTTGCATCCTCGTAATAATTCACGATGAACTTCATGACAACCAACTGGTCCGAACGTATACGAAAATGCAATTCTTCCGCTTTGGTGACGATATCTTCCTCACTGATGAATCCGCTTACAATATCTTGGAAGAAACTATCCTTTAGATATCTTAGGCTCTTGGAATAGTCCTGTGTTATAGAGGGTGTGTTGGTTGGGTGAACATGTTCACTTTGCAGTTTCTGTCCAACAGTGCTCAGGAGGTCAATAAGGGAGGATTCGGTGATCTCGCTTTTAATCAAATAATCTGAAGCACCAAGTTTTAGTGCCTCTTTCACATAATGAAATTCGTCAAAATTACTCAGGATGACATACTTACAGGTTTTCAGTACGCAGGAGGCCTCTTGTATAAGCTGCAGCCCATCCATAATCGGCATCTTGATATCAGTAATAATTAGATCAGGCATCACTTCAAGCGCAAGGCTTAATGCCTCTTTCCCATTTCCCGCTTCACCAACAACATAGAAATTGTACTCTTCCCAATTCAGCATGGAACGAATTCCAACCCGCATGAGCAATTCATCATCTACGATCATCAGTTTATACATGATATCCCCCAACATGAACCATTTTTAGATATTTTACCATTAAACGAACTCTTGCAAAGATGTCTAGCGAACCTTATTACATTGCGGGTATCATAAATATCACTTTTACAGAACGTATGTTCCTGTTATAATCAGATTATCGTATTTGATGTAGCATAAAATGACCGTATGGAAAGGATACATATCATGAATTTATACAAGTTTGAATTAACAGTGAACGGATATCTATTACGCGTTCATTTCAGCGCATCTGAAGAAAGTGGATTAAAATGGTGCAAACGAGTTGCTTCTGAATTCCAGAATAACGTTGCCAATCTGGAGATCAAGGTTGATATACATAAAAAGCAGAAACAAAAGCATGCACGGGATTATCATGGAAAGCCATATCTGTATGATAGGACACTAAGGAAAAAGCCGCTTGCGAAGAAAAATAAAACGGCTGAATCATCTGTTGTTATGTAAAGGGGACTAAAAGACTTTAAGATTCTCATACTCTTGTCCTTCCTATCCTTCAAGACTAAAGATAAAAGCCTGCTCCTATGTGGAACAAGCTTTTATCCGTGTCAGTTGTACTATAATGCCAAGAAAGATTTTTGTTCAACGTTTAGGGCGTGTCTGAAAACTCCGAAGGAAGCAGATTTTGCCGAATTTTCGTTCCAAGCCAGAAAGTTTTCCGCAGGCGTGCCGGGGCACGTCAAGGGAAAGTGACGCAGCAGGGGGCGAAAAGGCGATAAAAGATGCACTTCAGCGAGTTTTGAGACACGCCCTAGTATCTCTCTAATTCCTTAAATATCATATAACGATGGACACCTCTGACAGCATGCATTGCTTCGTGTAATTGCTGAATCGCAGTCTCGCGTTGTCCCGCTTTTAGTTCGATCGCTGCAAGAAGCGAAGATCTCATCCAGACCTTGTTAATGGATTTCAAGTGTTCCCTCGCCTGCTCGCTTCTTCCTTCTTCCATAAGCAAATACGTTTCATAATATGTACGATAATCCGATCTACGCATATTCTGCACCGCAGTACGAACAGCTACCAAGTCGTTGTGATAGGAGCCGTAAGCTGCATTATATACTGCTTGTGTCCTTTTATTCGTGTCCTCATTTCTGATGCGCTCTATTGTGTGTTCCAATTCATCATCAAGTCTGTTTGCAAGAGCGTAATAGATATAAAGCTTTGGGGTATTCTCCTGTCTGCGTAGAAAAGCCTCCACGCGCTCCATGCGTGTTTCCCAACCAAGAGGATAAAAAATACGAATGGTAAACATGATCAGAGTAGCGGTGAGAACGACCCCAAGTATCCAAAACAGAGATTGGTCATTCATCTTCATGTACACAACAATTAAAAATACGGCCAAATAAAAAACAATATCCCACTTATATTTCCCCATCATCCATCTCCTTCATAGACATAAAAAAACTATTATATCAAAACAAACCCCAAGGAGTATATGTACTGCATCCTTTGGGGTTTAGTTAAATTTATAAAAATTGATTTATTGAAATTTTCTTCATTAACGACAACCGACAGCATTGTCTACTCAATAGACTGAAATTCCTTTCACGCCCCGGCGTCTCCAATCATTTGTCTTTCAATTTGTTTCATTTCATAAAAATAGCCTTTTTGCTCCATCAGCTCGGAGAAGGAACCCGATTCCACAATCATGCCTTGGTCCATGACCACAATCCGATCCATCTCTTCCAATCCCGTAAGCCGATGGCAGATCAGGAGAAGTGTATCTTCGGAGGCCTGTGCAAAAAGATGCTGGAGCACACGTTGTTCTGTGACGTAATCCAGTGAGGACGTCGGTTCGTCCAGAAGCCATAACCGTCCTTTGCGTAGCATCGCCCGTGCCAGAGCCAGCCGCTGCTTCTCGCCATCTGACAGGTTCTCCCCTTTTTCATACACCATATCGGTCAACAACTTATTCGGCAGTTGCACTTTCTCCAGCACAGCCGATATTTGTTCATCCGAATGTTCTTCTCCATTCAGCAGCAGATTATCCCGGATGGTTCCCCGGAAGAAATGACTTTGCTGCAACACTACATTCGCTCTTTGCCAAATGCTCTCTTCATTCAGTTCCTTCACCGGAACATCGTTTAACCGTATATCGCCAGACGTTGGTATACGCAGCTTGAGTAACAAATCGATAATTGTTGACTTACCTGACCCGCTCGGCCCGACAATCGCTGTTTTGGAGCCTGCTGCAAGTTGCAGAGATAGCTCCCTCAGCGCCGGTCTCCATTCCCCTTCATATTGGAAGTTAACACCGGATAGTTCAATCGAAACCGCCTGATCGGCTGACACTTCACCGCTTGGCTGTACAGGTTGCACATCGGAGTTTGGCACCGTTTCCGCCAGTCGCTGAGCGGCGTGTTCACTGTCCTGCTTATATAGAGGTAATATAGCCATTGCCGCAGCTTCTTCGAACACGGTCTGCGTGGCCAGGATCAGCATGGCGAGGAATACAGCGGCAAACGCTCCATTCACAATTAAGAAGGCGCTGAGTGCTAGCACACCCCATGTAACAAGATACGTCACAAAAAGGTGCATAGATTGCCCTCGCAGCAGGTGCGAAGCGGCTTGTTTCTGTTCGGTTGCCAATGCAGCGGAAGCCCGCTGAAGCTGTTGCTCACGCTGTTCCAATTGGCCGTATACTTTCAAATCCCTGAAACCATACAATACTTCGGTTACTTCCGTGGACAGCAAGGCACGTTGCTGGCGGACACGTCCGTGTATTTTTCGCTGACCTAACAAGACAATACCTGGTACAACAAATGCCGTAATCAGCATACCTAGTACTAACAAACACGCAATCCAGAGCGAAAAGGCCGAAGTGAACAGCATGGTAGCCAAAAACACCATAACGACCATGATGGGTGGATACGCGACCCGCAAAAAGTAATTTTGCAAGCTTTCCACATCACCCACGATCCGCGCAAGCAGATCCCCGCTTCGGTTTTTGTTCAATATACCTGGCGTTACCGGGATCAGTTTGGCAAAAAAGGACGTCCGCAAGCGGCTCAGCATGGAGAATGTTGCCCTGTGGGAATACAAGCGTTCTCCGTAGCGGCTCGCCGCTCGAAGGAAACCAAGCAGTTTGACCATGGAGGTGAGTACAATTAAGGTGTACAACGGTGGCGCAAATACCGTTTGCGATATCATGTAACCACTCGCGGAAAAGAGAGCTACACCTGCTATGCCGGCGATAAATCCGCCCAATATCGAAAGCAGAATATCCTTGCGCTCCTGAATCATCGCTTTTGACAGAATCGTCAGCTCATTCATGCCAACCCTCCTTTCCGTTGTACATCCACCATCTCCGCATATTGAGGCAGGCGCGCCAGAAGCGCTTCATGATGTCCTGAATCCACCAAGACCCCATTGTCCATAAACAAAATGTTGTCTGCATGTTGAATTGTATATAAACGGTGCGCCACCGTAATCATCGTTGCCGTTTTGGCTAATGCCGCAATGGATTGTTGCAGTACCCGCTCGGTGTGCAGATCCAGTCCTACGGTGGGTTCATCGAACAAAATGACAGCTGGTCGCTTCAGAAAAGCACGTGCTAAGGCAAGTCGCTGCTTTTCCCCACCAGATAATCCCCGGCCACCTTCACCAACAAACGTATCCAACCCCTGCTCCAATTGTGCAACAACGCCAGCAAGTCCTGCTTCCTCTGCTGCCTGCTCAATTTCAACTCTGGAGACGTTCCGACCCGCGCCAATCGCGATATTTTCGGCAAAAGTACCTGTAAAAATATACGGATGCTGTGTAATGTAGCTAACACGTTCAAACCATGCAGCCTCATCATGTTGCAAAAGCTGGCTTCCGTTAACCAGAACTGCTCCCGAATCTGGTTTCAGCAAACCAGCAATGAGATGGAGCAGCGTGGTTTTACCTGATCCACTTTTGCCTACAATAGCGATCTGTTCTCCCGGTCCAATCGAGATCTGTCCTGTCTCAAGTCCAAAAGAATCAGGTGTGTACTGGAATCGAACATCGTTCAGTTCAATGGTTGGTGGCATAGTGATCAACTTGGCACGAGCTGTACGAAGCTCTTCCGTCTTTGCAATTGCATCGACATCGGTTAATTCGCTTTGATCCGATCCATCTTCAGGCTCCGTTTGTGTGCTCTTGATACTTGTTTCATCAAGCATTTGTTCCACCTTACGAATGGCCCCCATACTGGTTCGCCCGCTGTGAAAAGCCGTTCCTGTATTCTTCAACAGACTGTAAAACTCAGGGACGAGTAACAACACAAGAAAGGCCGTATGAAAGGTCATCGATTTGAACACGAGTAATTGGATAGCCAGTTCAAGCGCAACAATACCAATGCTTAACATCACAATCGATTCCAGCATAAACGTATTTGTAAATGCAATTTTCAAAATGCCCATGGTGGCATCACGATATCCCAGACTGCTGCGTTCAATCTCCTGTTGCTGACGTTTAGCCCGTCCGAATATTTTCAACGTAACCAGTCCTTGAAGCGAATCCAGAAATGTACCGGAAAACTCAGCCAGTTGCGCGTATTTTTCTTCTGATTTGTTTTTCGTTTGGAGCCCAACCAAGATCATGAACAGCGGGATAAACGGTGCCGTAAATAGCATAATCCAGCCTGTGTTGGCGTGCTGCGTAAATGTAACAACCAGAATCAGAATCGGGATCATCGCGGCTTCCATCATACGCGGCATGTACTGACTGAAATAACTGTCGGCTTCATCCACAGCATCCAAAGCAACACTGACCTTTCCTCCCGTCTGTCCACTCAGGGTTGAAGGCATGGAAGCGCGGGTCAGCTTCTGCAATACAGATGCTCGCATATTCGTCTTGGCGCGTGCTGCCATATGCAAGCCCACTTTCCCGTTTCCATACGACAATAGTGCACGTACAGCCATGACAGCCAGCAATAGGCCCAGTAACAGAACCACGGATGAAAAGGAAGCTTTCTCTACAAAGATTCGCTGGACTGCTTCAGCCACCAAGGTGGCCTGACTTATTATAGCTACACCAAGCGCCAGCGATATGATCGCAAGGAGAAGCCTGTTTTTTCGTTGTAAAGACATTTGCTGCGAGATCAGATTGGATTTGGCTCTCCTCTTCATTGAACGCTCCTCCTTTATTTTTTCCCTTTCACATAATCCGCATCAAACAGGAACAGTTTGAAGACCAGAATCAGAGAAGGAATTAACAGGCACAGCCCCCCGATAAACACAACGACTAGTGCAAAACCCATCGCTGGCGGTGTGGCGCTGCTCTGAATGGTGATGTGTGGATCAAGAATGTAAGGATATTGCCCAATCCCGTAAGCAAAAAAGGCTGTGAAAAATTGCAGCATGATGCATATAAAAGCTAAACCGTAACGCCGTCCGTTATATAACAGCCACATGGCAATCATGAAAAATGCAACGGAAAGCGCCAGCAGCCACCATAAATCCATCATATTTTGAAAATGACGCTCATTGTGTTGACCTAAATATATAAATGCAGTCAGCGCGAGAATAATGGTCGGTGTGCTCCAGAACAAAGCATAGTTCCGCATCAGCTTCAATGCCGAATGGTCCTCTGCGCGAGAAGCGTAAAATGTGAGAAATGATCCGCTAATGAACAATACGGACACGATGGCTAGACCAACGATGCTCCACGATAATGGATTCGTAAACAGCGCCCAGTAATCCAGGGAAACGGTATCCCCTTGCTTCAAAATAAAGCCACCTTCTGAGAGGGTCAGTGCCACTGACAATGACGCTGGAATAAGCAACCCGGTAGCCCCGTATAAAAACAGATATACGACGTTATTTTTGGAACCATAATTCTCGAAAGCATAGAACGACCCACGAATAGCAAGTAAAATGACGGCAATACTTCCCGGAACAAGCAGCGCGGAGCCATAATAGTAAGCAGTATCCGGAAAGAATCCAACGATGCCAATATAGAAAAAGACAAAAAATACATTGGTGATCTCCCAGACAGGTGATAGATAACGGGAGATCAGACGATTAATCAGGTGATCCTGCTTTGTCAGGCGTGCATAAAAGGCGAAGAAACCTGCTCCAAAATCAATAGAAGCTACAATAAGATAGCCGTACAAGAACAGCCAGAGTACGGATATACCAATCAATTCATAACTCATCAGGCCTGATCCCCTTTCTTGGCTGATTGATCATGCTTCTGTTCCAACCATTTCTCCATCTCAAGCTCCGCAGGATTATTATTGAACAGACGTCTCAATACGAGAACACAGATGACGCCGAGCACGATGTATAGAAGCAAGAAGACGAAAAATAAAATTCTTACACTCGGTGAAGAAGTAGCAGCCTCTTCCACTCGCATATAACCTCGGATGATCCATGGCTGCCGCCCGATCTCTGCATAGAACCAGCCCATTTCAACAGCCAGAAAAGCAAGCGGTGCACTAAGTGCAACCATACGAAGCATCCACTTGTTAAACTGATTACGTTTCTTCCAAAACACAAACAGGAAGTACAGACTTGATATAGCAAGTAGAGCAAATCCAATTCCAGCCATTAGATCAAACAAATAATGCACAAGTAAGGGCGGGTGTTCATCTGGTGGAAATTCGTTTAGCCCGGTAACCTCGGCGTTAAAGTCTCCAAAGGCAAGGAAACTCAGCAGTTTCGGCAAATGAAGAGCGCCTATAATTTCATGTTCTGCATTCAGCCATCCCAAAAAAATCAAATCCGCGCCGCTTTCCGTCTCGAAATGCCACTCGGCAGCTGCGAGCTTCTCCGGCTGATGCTCAGCCAAAAACTTGGCAGATACATCTCCTGCTAAGGAATTTAATAAACTGAATACCAGCACAACGGCCATCATGAGATTCAAGCCTTTTTTGTGGTAGGCCGACACTCCTTTTCTCAGCATCGCAAAGGCTGCTATTCCGGCTAACAGAGCAGCTCCTGTCAGATAAGCCGAGCTTAATACATGGAATACTTTGGAGAACGTCGCCTTATTCAACATCGCTTGCACGGGGTTCACTGCCATGAATTGACCTGCTTCCATGACAAAACCTTCAGGCTGGTTCATGAATCCGTTCACTGTTGTAATAAAAACAGCAGACATGCCTGCCCCGGCGACAATCGGAATAGTCAGCAACCAGTGGATATACGGATTTTTGAACCGATCCCACGTATACAAGTAAATTCCCAGGAAGATGGCTTCAAAAAAGAATGCGAACACTTCCATAAATAGTGGCAGTGCAATGACATTCCCGGCCAGCTTCATAAAATTCGGCCATACCAAGGCCAACTGCAGTGATATCGCTGTGCCTGTCACGACGCCAACCGCTACAGATATGACAAACCCTCTGGACCACCTCTTTGCCATAAGTATGTAATGGTGATCCTTCTTCCGAATGCCGATGAACTCTGCAATAGCAATCATCAAAGGTACACCGACACCCAGCGTTGCAAAAATCACGTGGAATCCCAGCGTCAAACCAGTCACTAGCCTGCTCCATAACACCGTATCAATAGCCATTCTTTGTGTTGCCTCCTTTCAAACTCTGTTCATTTTTGTAACATTCAATATCAGCTTCGGCCAAGCTCAATGCAGAGTTGCGAAAAATTTCACAAAGTTAGGTATGACGATATCTTGCCACACCTTTATTGCGTTTACTCCTGTTGGCTCCAGCATTGGATGCCTATTAAAATCTGATATTGATGCACTTAAAGTACTAACCAAGCCTATTAATCAAAATTATTATATCTTTATTTTTACCTAATTCAATCAAAGACACGTCTTCTACCCTAAACGTTCAAGAAAGGATCAACTCTTTCTGACAACTTGGTGAAAAACAAAAAATACACCCAATGGAGCTATTGATTCATTGGGTGTAAACGTGCTATCGCACGGCAGATTCGCTATTTTACTTGCTTACTTGCTCCGGACTCACCGCACCTGCCTCACGACGTACGCTCATGATGATCAGTGATGCAGCTAATATCGTAAGGATTATTCCAAGCATCTGAAATCCTGTCACATTAAATGTATCTCCCATGACAATCCCAATTAATAACGACGATAAGATGGTTCCCAGGTAGCGTGATGTATTAAAAATACCCGATGCGACTCCAATCATTTCTTTGGGTGTGCTTTTGAACAGAGCAGCTTGCATGCCGACCGCGTTTAGGCCGTTACTTATGCCAAATAAAGCTAAGGCAACAATGACAATGAAGATTGGAGAAGTTTCATTCATAATAACGATTAATATAGAGCCAAATGTCATTAAAGAAGCGGATACAATCAGAGTTGGCCGTGATCCTGATCTGTCAATCCAGCGTCCTGCGATCGGTGCAATAATGACTGAACATAACCCCAAAGCTAGCATGCTCATTCCTGTATGAACTTCGTTGAGATGACGTACCTGCTTCAAAAACGTAGGAACTCCAAAAAAAAGTGCGTAAAACAGGATGTTCACCAGCATGTATTGCACATTCACCCAAGTCATCTCGGGATATGTGGCAAACGTGCGCAGAGGGATAAAAGGCGTGCCTGCTTTTAATTCATGTCGGATGAACATGACGAGTGCGATTAACCCGATCCCCCCTGTCAGCAGATGCCATGTTGAAATATTTCCTGTGGATTTTACTGAAAGTAAACCGATGAGCAGAGTCACCAAAGCTACCGTAAACATCAGGATACCTGGTGCGTCAATTAACGCAAGCCATTGCCGAATGGACATGTGACCAGAGATAGACGGAGATTGCTCGTCCTTCGGGATTGTTTTCCAGGCGAACCAAAAGCTTGCCATGACAAACGGAATATTAACGAAGAATATGCTCTGCCAGTCCCACCAATGAATCAATACTCCACCAACAAAAGGTCCAACTGCAGCCGCTCCTGAAAGGAATATAGCCAAGGTGGACAAGGCGGAGGCTTGTTTTTCAGTCACGTTCATTCTGACAATCGCCATTCCAACGGCCACCATCATGCTTGTGCCAATCGATTGAACGATCCGGAATACGATGAGCCACGAAAAACTGGGAGACCACGGAGCTAGCATGGACGATACAAAAACAATAACAAGACCCATGAGGAAGATCTTCCTGCGGCCAAACAAATCACTACACTTGCCCATAACGGGTTGAGCGACAGCACTGGCAATGTAAAATGATAAAATAATCCACGAAACGGCTGTAAAATTAAGTTGATACACTTGTTGTAGCCTGGAGATTGCCACCGAAATCATGGAGGAATTCAACGGATTCAACATAATTCCAAGTCCAACAGCTAACATCAATCCTTTATTTCGAACGTTCATTGGTGCACCTCTCTCTCTCTCTTCTGCTGTTATCTTACTTGAACGTATTCATTTATTCCAACGCATTATATGTTATGATTTGATGAACTAGAAGGAATGAAGGAATGGTGCAAATGGAACTTCTTCAACTAAAATATTTCCTGACGGTGGCCCGATGCGAACATGTTACGGAAGCTGCGGGAAAGCTTCATGTCACGCAATCCTCCCTGAGCAAAACGATACAACGATTAGAGGACGACCTTGGAGTCCCTTTATTTGATCGAATCGGGAGAAAGCTGCGACTAAACGACTTTGGAAGAACATTTCTTCAACGAACTGAAAAAGCCTTATTTGAATTGGAACAAGGAAAGCGGGAAATCGCTGACCTCTCCAACCCGGATCAGGGTACACTGCAATTGGCGGTGACTACGGCAAGCACATTGCCAGGCATACTGCGGGAATTCCGAAAAAACAAGCCGGATATTCAGTTCCATGTGCAAATGGTTTCGTTAGAAAACATGTCCAGACTTCTACATCGAGGCGAGGTGGACTTTTGTCTCTCCTCCCCTCCGATTCAAGGTGACGATATCGAATGTCAGTTATTATATGACGATCCGATTGTAGTCGCTGTTCCTATGGGTCATCGATATGCAGACCGAACCAGCATTCAATTAACCGAGCTTAGGGACGAGTGGTTTGTTGGGGTGAAGCAAGGGTATGGGGTTCGTGATATGGTAGATTCCGTATGTCAATCCGTTGGTTTTGTACCGAAGTATGTGTATGAAGGTGATGAGCCTGCAAGATTAACAGCCCTTGTTGAAGCGGAGATCGGTCTCGCGTTTATACCTAGCACAGCCAGAAACCCGCATGAGCGCATTAGATATCTTCAGGTAGAGGAACACCAACTCGTTCGTGAGATCGCTCTACTTTCGCACAAAAACAGGTATATTTCCAAAGCCGCTTTAGAGTTTCGCAGAGTGGTTATGGACTATTTCAGTGCTATGCCATGAGCATAAATTCAATCCAAAGGAGTTGTCATTTTGATATTAAAAGCAGAAAAATTTGATCATATTTCAGAGACAGAACGGCTAGTCATCCGACCATTACAGAAAGACGACTATGAAAATTGGTTATATGAGTTTGTAAACCGCTTGCCCTCCCAACACCGCCATGATAAAGGGAAAATGGATATGAGTGAATGTACACTGGATTGGTTTCATGATCTCGTAGATCGACACCAGGAGTTAGCGCGTACAGATGCCGTTTATGTATTTGGTGTGTTTAGAAAGCATGATGGTACACATCTGGGTATGATTGATATTGCTACCTTGGCAAGAGATGATTTTCAATGGGGAAGTTTCGGATACACGATCCATAATCAGTTTTGGCGAAAAGGTTATGGGAAAGAAGCAGTGAATGAAGCACTTCATATTGCATTCGAACATCTGAAATTCCACCGCATAGAAGCTCATATTAATGTGGATAACACCCCTTCCATGAAACTAGCAGAGAGTGTTGGTATGGAATTTGAATGTCTACGTAAAGGGTTCATACACGAAAATAATGAATGGACCGATCACTTGGTGTATTACAAAAATTCTATTTAAAAAGTTCATACAACTCAATCTAAAACAAGGGAACTCCATATCAAGAAGTTCCCTGTTTTTTATGTTTGTTGAATATTCTTCTTTTTGCGATGAAGGGTTGCTACTCCCAAACTTACTGCTGAAATCCATAATAGGATTATTGCATTACTCGAGACTAATGATTGCACTGTATCTAGTTGTAATAATTGCGTAATTAACCTTCCTTCATACGGTGAAAGTGTGGCTCCCAAGTTATACGCGACCAGAACAATGGTGGTACCCAACTTAGCCATTTTGGCGATTTGTTGAGCAAAAGTATGCAATAAATAGGGCATTATACAGCGGAATGAAAAACCGATGATCATTGAGCAAGCGGTAGTAAGCATGATACTTTGCGAGATCGTCGTAACGAACATCGAGCTTCCAAGTAACAGAATTGATAATGGAACGATATAGTTACCGAGTGTTTTGTATACTTTCCCAAAAGAAAAGCCGGCAACAAAAGCTCCTAAACCTATAAATGCAATCATGTTGCTTCCGTTTGTCGCAGTTCCGATATTTTTTTCCAAAATCAAAGGAGTAATCTGTAAATTATAATTGATGAAGATAGCTACAATCACAAATAATAAGAGACCGTAGCCGATCATAACTTGAAGGGCCTTTTTATTATTTGTGTGGCTTGATTTCGTTGTGATCTGTTCTCTTCTATTAAGCTCTTTTTTATCAGAAGGAACGAAAATCAGAAACGCGATGAAAATAGGAAGTGCCAGGGCGTAGACATAAAATGATGTGTGCCAGCCCATTTTCAATAGTTGACCAACGAGTAGTGTCAGACAAATGCCGCCTAATCCCTCAAAGGCACTTTCTAAGCCAATTACGGTTGCTTGTTTACCTGGATTGTTATGATACATGTCACTGATCATCTGAATGATGAGCCGGTTAAACAATCCTACACCTAACCCAAACAAACAGCGAGAAATGAACAGCAACGAAAAAAGGTCATGATACAATGCAGGGAATACTCCCGCAATGAGAACAAGCCCTAATCCAATTAGTATAGTTGCTTTCTTGCCAATATGAAGTTCAAGTCGATTAGCAATTAACACACCAAGAGTGACAAATAATGAAGGTATGGTCGTTAATAATCCTATGTGTGTTGCTGATATCTCTGGAAAATCATTGGCTATCGCAGGAATGTTAGCGGCAATCACTGGACCTGAAGAAATTAATAACGCAACGGACAATAACGAATATGTTCTAAGCTTCTCCATGGATATTATAAAAAACCAACTCCTAATGTTTGTTTTTGCTCCATATGGCCGGTAGTTAGCCTTGATGCTGCGATAAATGGATAAAGCAGTAACGCATAAGTCGATGACTTCATACGTTACTGCTCAGTCGATTAGAGTTCTTTGCCGTTACTTTGAATAACTTTTTTGAACCATTCAAAGGATTTTTTCTTGCTGCGTTTCAACGTACCATTTCCAGCGTCATCTTTGTCGACATGTATGAAACCGTATCGTTTACTCATCTCTCCAGAACTTGAGCTTACTAAATCAATGCAACCCCAGGACGTGTACCCCAACAACTCTACGCCATCTTCCTCCACTCCTTTTATGAAGGCTTGGATGTGTTGACGCAAATACTCGATTCTATAGTCATCCGCAATATATCCCGTCTCATCAGGAGTATCTATCGCTCCTAATCCATTCTCAACGATGAATAGTGGCTTTTGATATCGGTCATACAAGGAGTTCATTGTAATTCTTAGTCCTTCAGGATCGATTTGCCATCCCCATTCACTCGTTTTCAGATGTGGATTGCGCAGTGTCGGAAACAGGTTAGCTGCCGTTTGTGTGTTTACTTCCGGGTCTGCACTGGTCAATCGTGAACCATAATAACTGAACGAAACGAAATCAACCGTATTATTTTTCAAGCATTCCTCGTCCTCGTCTTCCATGGCTATGTTAATATTCATTCGTTCTAACATTTTCTTGGCATAGTTTGGGTATTCTCCTCGGGATTGTACATCGACGAAAAAGTAATGCTCACGATCCCTTGTCATGGCTTTCCAGACATCATCTGGTGCACATGTATACGGGTAAGTGTTGGCACCTGCTAACATACAGCCAATCTTAATTTCCGGGTTAATTCTACGTGCAATTTCAGTTGCTTTTGCACTTGCGATCAATTGATGATGAGCCGCCTGATATTTCACAGCATCCTCATTCTCACCTTCTTCAAACACTAGACCTGAGCTTCCAAAAGGTAAATGCAACAGCATGTTGATTTCATTAAAGGTAAGCCAATACTTCACTTTATCTTTATAACGGGTGAAGATCGTTTCACACAGTCTCTCATAATAATCCACCATTTTTCGGCTTCTCCACGATCCAATTGTTTTCACCAAATGAATAGGGACATCAAAATGGGTAATGGTGACTAACGGCTCAATGCCATACTTCAAACATTCATCAAATACATTTTCATAGAATTTCAAACCCTCTTCGTTGGGTAACTCGTCATCTCCATTAGGGTAGATCCGAGTCCATGCCAAAGATAACCGGAAACACGTAAAGCCCATTTCTGCAAATAAAGCAATGTCTTCTTTATACCGATGATAAAAATCAATAGCTTCATGACTCGGATAAAAATGCTCTTGATCACACTCCAACATTTTTAACTGTCCTCGCATGACAGAAACACGATCTTTCCCTGCCGGGATTACATCAACTGTGGATAGTCCCTTGTTGCCTTCTGCATATCCACCTTCACATTGGTTAGCAGCAACTGCCCCACCCCACAAAAAGTCTTTTCTTAAAGTCATTAAAACACACTCCTAACCTGTAGTTTTGTTAAGCTTTGACAACCAGTAATGTATTGTTAAAATCAATATTTTGGGGACTAGTCTCTGCGATCACATCCGAGTAACTATACGAATTGGTTACAATAACGGGCGTTTGAGTGACATATCCTTCTTGTCTGATTTTGTCCAGATCAAATGTCAGCAAGGTCTGTCCTTTTGTGATTCTCTGACCTTCTTCAACAAAAGCCTCAAAATATTTTCCGTTCAGCTTAACCGTATTTAAGCCGACATGAATAAGAATTTCGACTCCTTCATCGGATAATAGTCCAATAGCATGTTTCTTAGGAAATAGGGATACAATCATGCCATCAAATGGAGCAATGACTTTCCCCTCGCTGGGTTCAATAGCAATTCCTTTACCCATTGCCTCTGAGGCAAACGCTACATCTTGTACATCCTGAAGTTGAATAAGCTGACCTTTAAGTGGAGTTGCAATAACGGAATCTTTAATTGTAATGACTTCATCCGCAACCCCACTCACTTCGTTCGCATTTGAAATAGTGTTCTGTGAAGGTGCGTCTTTTTCATATTTCAAACTGAGCAAATAGGTAAGCACAGCAGTTACGACAGTTGTTATAACAAGTGCGATCAAAATGTTATATAGATTCCAGATATTTTCACCAATGTACAGCGGAATCGCCGGGATTCCTGAAGCGCCTGTTGCATAACGAGAAACATCCATTAGCCCTGCAAAGAGTCCCCCACTGGCAGCTCCAATCATACCCGCGACAAGTGGGTATCTCTTCGGTAAGTTTACGCCGTAAAGAGCTGGTTCCGTGATGCCCATCAACGCTGTAATCCCACTGGAAGCTGAAATTTGTTTTAATGCTTTATCCTTGGTTCTCATCCCTACAACTAATGCCGCAACACCTTGACCTATACAATTGATCATCGCTCCAGGACCGAGGATATTCTCATAACCTGATGTGGTGATTTGAGCAATGGATAGAGGAACAATATTATGGTGTAGTCCAAACATAAACAGTATTGGCCAGAAGGTTGCAACCAGAAAAATAACCAGCCAGCTACCATGTGCGGCCAAGAAGTCAAAGCCCATCGCTAAATACGTTCCGAAAAATGACCCCAGTGGTCCCAATACGGTTAAGGCCAGAATTCCCGTTACTAAAATAGTGCACATGGGAACAAAAATAACTTTCACTGCATTCGGAATGATCCTTTTAAACAACGATTCAATATATGATTGTGACCAAACTATTAAGAGAATTGGAACTACAGATGAACTATAAGATACAAGAGTTAGCGGGATTCCAAAAACATTTACGTCAGTCCCATCCAAACGCAATTGCGTCAAGTTGGGGTGAAGTAAAATACCGGCTAAAACGAGTGCTAAGACTGGACTACATTTCAGTTTGTTTGCAGCTGAAAACGCCAACAAGAATGGTAAAAAGTAGAAAATAGCATCTGACATAAGACTTACAACATAGTAGGTTTGGGAATCTTTTGAAATCCAGTTGAATAAAATAAGTAGAGCGAGTAATGCCTTGATCATACCAGCCCCAGCTATAGCAGGAACAATCGGACTAAATGTCCCCGAGACGAAATCGATTAATTTCCCCAAAATACTAACTTTCTTAACATCAGTTGGTTCACCAGATGAACTCGCGTTAGGTTGAAGATGCTTGATCACTTCTTTGTAAACGTCTTCAACATGTGTGCCGATGACAACTTGAAATTGTCCGCCGCTCTCAACCGCATCAATAACACCGTCAAACGACTTAAGCGCTTTTTGATCTGCTTTACTAGTATCATTCAGTGCAAATCTAAGCCTAGTCATACAGTGAGTCAGAGTGGATACATTCTCACTACCGCCCACTTTCTCTACAATATCTTGAGCCAACTTCTCGTATTTATTGCTCATCCAATAATGCCCCCTCTTGTTGTTGCCACCTAAATGAATGAAACCGAAAGCGCTCTAAATAACTTCTCTTTGCAATAAAAAAAGCTATTTATCTGAAGTACATAAAGGCTGCATTCATTACACCTTTAAAATATCATCTGATAAACAGCTATAGCCAATACCTATAATTTATACTTTATTATGCCTGAAAGGCATGCCTGATATGTCCCAAAAAACGTACCTCCGTTTGACTGAATACCTTGTGTTTTTTCCAGACAATCACCGTTGGAAACTGAAGTTCCGGTTGAAAAGGTCTAAAGCATAACGTGTCAGACTGCTTCATTGCAAGCGCACCCTCAATACAAATTGCCGTCCCTAAACCCTCCTCTACAAGGTTTAGTACATTAGATATTAAATTATAGGTCGCAACGAAGTTTAAATGTGCATACTCATCGGCAAACCAGCTTGCAATCTCATTCTGTACGACAGATCGGCTGGATATGAGCAGAGGTACTCCGGCTAAATCGGTTGAAGTTACATATTCTTTCTGTGCAAGAGGTGATGAGGTCTTCATAAGGACTCCCCAGCGTTCCTTCTGGGGCAGTCTGATAAAATCGTATTTCTCAATGTGAATGGGCTCTAACAAAATGCCCACATCGAGCAGTCCTTTATCGATTCGCTCCTTTATGTCATCCCCCGTTCCACTATAGATGTGATATTTAACCTGCGGATACTCCATATTGAAGTCTTTTAATAATTGTAAAATAACATTGGATGTTAATGATTCAACACTCCCGATCGATATGGTTCCTCCAACCAAGTTGTTCTGATCTTTAAACTCTTTCTCTGTTTTATCCGCAAGTGTGAGAATTTCTTCTGCTCTTTGACGTAGAAGCATGCCTGCATCTGTCAGTGTTATTTTACTTTTCCCGCGTATAAACAATTGAGTTTCTAAATTTTTTTCCAGATCAGCCAACTGCCTGCTTAACGTTGGCTGTGTAACATGTAAGATCGTTGCAGCATGTGTGATATTTTCTACTCGAGCTACTGTCAAAAAATATCGAAGTACTCTTAACTCCATAATTCCTCCTGATTTACATTCATTTAAGTGTCTCCTGAATCGTTCATTTCTTTACTATACCTTCCTGTTAACCAGAAGAAGACAGTTGATTGGGATAATCAACTGTCTGTTGCTTCAAATAAAGAAGATTATTTCTCTGGAATGATTTCATTAACGCAGGCTAAAGCATTTAGTGTTCGAGGAAATCCCATGTAGGGAAGGCAGTGAGTTAGAGCGGTGATCATGGTTTCTTTATTATTGCCAACATTGATGTTACCCTGAACGTGTGCTTTGACTTGACTATCAGCACCTCCGAGTGCACTTAGTATACAAAGAGTAAGCAGCTCTCGTGTTTTCAGATCCAGACCACCACGGGTATAGAAGTCACCAAAGCAAAATGCTGAAAGATAGTCCTGGATATGCTTCTGATTTGACGAGGCATTTTCCCGGTTTTTCTCAATAATATCGCCAAAAATCTCTTTCTGAATACCAAGTCCTTTGTCCAAGCGATTATCTTCTTCAACCCGTTTCTGACTTTCAAGAGGCAGTGCAACATTTCGCTCTTTGAACACTTCATTCATTTCCGATATGGCATTTAAGGTTTTGGGGAATCCCAAATAAGGTGCGCATTGATAGATTGCTTCTTGGATCTCCGTTGGTGTCAACCCAACATTTAGCGCTGCACGAGTATGTGCTTTGAATTGTGGCAACGTTTGATTAGTAGCCAGTACGACCAGAGTAATAAGCTCACGTTGCTTATCGTCAAGAGTACCTTGATCGAAAATTTCACCAAAAATGAAGCGACTTAATATGTCCTGTAACTCAGGATCAGTAGCATATGCCGCTGGAACTCCATCGCCGAATAGTCTTTTATATGTTTCCTGGCTCTTTTCGATTCGATTCATATTCATCAAACCTCCTGTTTCTTTTTAGTTAAAGCTAGGTGTACCCATTTTACATTGAAAGAGAAAAGAATCTATATCCTATTCATATCATTTTATTGCCTAATCCTATCAAGTGTTTCTTTGTTGATGAAAAAAGCGAACAAAGCACTTGCGTGCCCTGTTCGCTCTTTTGGTGCAGCCAGATTGCTGTCTTCGCCTTACTCGCCCAAGCTGTTCCAGAATGATTGAAACGCGCCTTTCTCCACTTCCAGGAATGCCGGAACATTACCGTAACGAACCAGACCTTCACCAAACAGAACCAGTGGGACCTGCGTTTTGTCTTCCAGCGTGAGATAGATGATCTTGCGATCTTCCTTGCCGTAGAGGTTCTCTTCCAGTTCCGGGCTCGTTGCGATTGGTTTGGCAGCATTTAGCGATGAGATGAAGCTTTCCAACGATTCGTCCGCTGCTAACGGCTGAAGCTGCTGTAATCCATTATTCCAGCTATTAAACGTCTCCCATTGCGCCGAGGCGATGTTGCCTTCGAGATGAAGCTTGCCGATCAGGTCGGCACCAGTACCAATGGTGATCCCGTTGTTCTTGTCAAATAGTTGAGCATACACCTGACCATCGATCTCGGTGTAGGACATGATGCGGAAGTCCTTGTCGTAGCCATTGACCGCATAGATGTCTGCTTCGCCAATGTTGGAAGCAAGTTCCGTATATTTTTCCTGGCCGCTCAGTTCATTGATGCCACCTGTTGTAGTGCCAAGCTTCTCACCACGCAGGTTGAGTGCATTTACGCCTTCAAGCAATGTTGGGGACTGTGTATATACGTTTCCTCCATACACAACCAGTTGCATCATATCAGCCATCGCGCCTTTGCCCTGTGAATTCGGCAACTCCATCTTCGGAATCACGACCGGGTCAAACGACGCGCCTGGAGTCACCGCTGCCACCTGTGGTGTTGGTGCGGCTGGTCCATTGAATTGTTGCCATACACTTGGCGCAGCCAATCCAATGCTGGCAGCGATAACAACACTTGCTGCAATGTATAGTGGTTTACGTTGACGTCTTGGTCCCTGATGTTGCGTGTTTAAGGATTGCTCTACCCGTTTTTTCATTTGCTCGTTTGTTTTCATATGATCCACCGCTTTCTTATAGTTTTGTTTGAATTGTTCTTCGTTCATTACAGTTCCTCTCCTTCCAGCTCCAGTTTTAACAGCTGTCTTCCTCGCTTTAATCTCATTTTTACTGCTGACTCGCTAATCTCCAGGATCTCGCTGATTTCTCGGATTGGATAATCTTCGTAATAATACAGATGAACCACCGATCTATACTTGACGGGCAGTGACAGCACAAGTTCGATCAGCGCGTGATCTTCCGGGTTGTCCGTTGTCAGAGGATCTACTCCCTCCAGCTTGACCTCCCGTTTGCGCCAGCCTCTGCCTAATAAGGATTTGCAATGATTGGTGATGACCCGAATCAACCATGCTTTTTGATGCTCCGCATCGTTGAACGTAGGGGCTTTTTCTATTAGTTTGATGAAGGTATCCTGAGTGGCTTCCTCCGCGTCTTCCCGTCTGCCGAGGTGCACCATGGCAATCCGGAACAGCGTATCTGCGTATGTCTCATAAACTTTCATCACATGATCGCCCAGCTGGGGCACTGATCGCTGCATGGTTGTTATGCCCTCCTTTATACCTCTAACACTCTTACGGACGGCATTTGGTCACATTTTGTTTTAGGATTTTTTTATTGATCCATTTCATTCAAAATGCAAAAAAAGAAAGCAACTCCATGGAGAGGAGTTGCTTTCTTCATCTTCGTCTTTATTTTCATATAAAATGCATATCGTATCCCCAACTAGAATTTCTTCTGTAAAAGCTCGATATTATCTTCCAAGCTGCTATCTAGCTCTACGCCTACCTTCTGCAGTTTGTTTTGGTAATATGTCTTCACATCATCCCATTTATAGTACGGATAGGTCTTTGTTTCAATCGGGAACGCAATTTCTTCTTCATTTCTAAGCATCTTTACAAGAACATCCTTACCATTGGAATACAGAATCCATTGGATGTTTGCTCCCATCGGTGAGATGACCGAGCCGTTCCAGTTTTTGGTTACATCCTGCGGTTTGTCGATACTAACATTAGCTCCGGCGATATCCAGAAATGAAGATAGTGGAATAATGGTTTCTGCATGAGCAAAACGAAATACACCAGCCGTGTCTTTCTGCTGAATGGACTGGTCGGTAGACACGATCAACTCTTTGACCAGAGGTGCAATGATATTTTGCGGCAGATCCGTTGACGTTAAAGATGGACCTTTTTCATAAAAGTCATTGATATTATCAACGCTCTCGTACCATTTCAACTGATTAGCCGTGAAATACCGCCCGAATTCGAAGTCACCTTCTCCTTTTATATTCGAAGAAATGATGTAGAGTTCATATAGATTAGAAGCAGCCTCGGTTGGGTTGCTGAGCTTCACTTTTCCTTTCTCATCCTTCAATTCAAACTCTCCAGAATTCAATCTCTGATAAAAGTCTTCAGAGAAAAATTGCAGAAGGACCTCTTTTGCATAACGCGTTCCAGTGTTCTGTGTGACATAATCTTCGTATAACTTAACCCAGTCTCCATCTTCTACATACTCGTTATACTTCGTAGCCAAGTCGTAGGGCCGTAGATAGGGGTCTTTCCCTTCTTCAAAGGCTGAAGCCAGAATGTCTACCTTGTTATCTCCCAAGCTTTCCTTTAACCCGTCAATAAACTGATCTCTGCTCTGCGGCGTTCGATCTTTGAAGGTTGCCTGAGCAATCACTTTTTTATCCGATGTAAATAGTTCTTTGAAATTCTGCCCAACTCTGGCCCCTATTCCTTTCAGTTCTTCTCCACCCGTAGTGGATAACAATCCATAATGATCTTTTTCAACCTTCATCAGATTGCCAATTTCCTTCTTCAGCTCTTTGCCCAGATTAGTGATCTGCCCGTCCTTTTCAGCGATGTCGAGCAGTTCAAATAACGTCTTGTCGTACTTGGAACTGGATAGATGTCTGGAACCATGTCTCCCTATGTAGTTAATAAATATGGGTTCATATCCACTAGGAGCTTTTGTATAACTTGTTTCCTTAAAAGGATATGGCGTTTTGGTACCGCGGTATCCCTGCTGATCGTTCATTTTTTGTCCAACAAACACCGATTGGGTGTTGTTATCCCAGTCTACCTCTTGCCCCAAGGCTTCCCCAATCGCTCTTGCAGGTACATAAGTGACTCCATTGTAGAGAAACGATTCGCCTTCCACCCTTTGACCGTTCACAACCACGTTAGCCGATTGTTCGGACACTTCGATCATGCGTTTGGAGCCTGCGCCATATACGTCAAACACACTTACAGACGTTAAAATGGCGACTGATGCTACTGAAATCCCGATTTTTTTGATCATCATAATGAATAGTCTTCTCCTTATTTCGCCTGATATTGGTTTATTTTCGCTCATCATACTATAGGTGAGAAGTGTCTGCGCAGTATCCATCCTATGTTAATTGATTGTAAAAGAATACATATAAATATTGACGCAAAGTCTCATACGACAAAAAAGAGCCGCTTATTTAGCGACTCTGAATCAACATCACAGGCTATCTTGCTCCGAGACACATGAACAAAATAGTCATCACATGTCTCGCATTATCATAGCGCCCTGTATATTTTTATATCTATCCCTGACTCCGTTGGATGACCTTCTCCAACAAGTGTCTCACGCTTCAAGAAGTATAGTGCCTTGCTATCCGTAATCATTTTGGGAGAAGTGCGAAATAAAGCAGTTTTCAGCGTTTTATCGATGTTTCCGTTGTTTTCGATATAAATTTTGCAGGTATGCCCTGTGTAGTCCTTGCCTTGGAGCATATATCTTGCCGATAGGGTATGCGGGTCACCATTCTTTCCGATAATCTGCGTATCCACTCCTCCACCGAGCACAATTCCCTCAAAGTACTTTCCGGTTACACTGCCTGTAAAAGTAATCATAACAACCGAATCCCCTTCACTATTCTGTAAATCAAATGATTTCTCAATGTTCACATGTACCGTAAACAATTCCTCTAATTTCACGTGTTCCCACCTCCATATGAATCCAATTATAACTCTACTCACTAAAAAAAAGATTTACATATTTCCTTCAAATCATTTAAAATGATTTACACAATGTAAAGGTTAACAAGATGTAAATGAAGGGGTTAATGACGTACATGAGTACATTACCAAAATCAGTTCGCTTTCCACTGTTCATTCTGATGTTAAATCTGTTTATCGCTTTATTGGGGCAAGGGATGCTCATCCCCATATTGCCGGAGTATTTGAAGCTTTTTCATGCGGGAGGCACAGTAGCAGGATTTTTAGTTGCAGCCTTTGGTGCCGCTCAATTCTTCTTTTCACCTCTCGGAGGACAACTGTCTGATCGATTTGGACGCAAAAAGTTGATCATCGCCGGTATGTTTCTGTCTGTCATTTCAGATATCATATTTGCGCTGTCGACGTCATTACCGTTCCTCTATGTCGCACGGTTTATCGGTGGAATCAGTCTCGGTTTAATGGTTCCTGCCAACCTCGCATATGTCGCCGATATTACAACGCCAGAGACACGTGCGAAAGGCATGGGCTATTTCGGCGCAGCTATGAACTTGGGGATGGTGCTGGGACCTGGTCTGGGCGGTCTCATCGCCGAGATGGGTATTCGCATGCCCTATTTCTTCGCAGCGGGTCTGGGACTGATTGCGGCACTGATGACGCTGCTATTGCCTGAGACACTTCCACCGGACAAACGAACGGTCTCCATCCGTCTTCAAAAAGGAGATCACTTAGGCAAGAAAATCTGGAGTTCATTTAAAGTCCCCTATTTCAAATACTTGATTGTGCTGCTCGTTATGACCTTTGGCCTTATGAGTTATGAGACGGTATTCGCTCTTTTTGCAGAGCAAAAATACGGATTCGACGCAGCTACGATCTCCATCATTATTACCTTGGGTGCGATTATCGGTATCATTGTGCAGATCTGGCTTTTGGATTGGTTCGTACAGAGAATCGGTGAAGTTAAGTTGATCCGTCTCTCCTTAATAGTCACACCCATAGCTTTATTGTTAATGTTAATTAAGGTCAACCTAGTTTTTCTGCTGTTCGCTTCTGCCTTATTCTTTGCCTTTAATTCGTTTTTGCGGCCTTCGGTCAGCACGTTAATATCCAAAAATGCAGGAGATCGGCAAGGTTATGCATCGGGTCTGAATACTACATTTTCCAGTCTCGGAACGGTGATTGGCCCGCTGATCGCAGGGCTATTGTTTGACAAAAGCATAAACTTCCCGTATATTTTTGGTGCAATTATGCTACTCGCTTCTCTCGGACTGACCTTGAACGCATTTCGTTCGAAGAAAGGACAATTGTATACAAGTGAATGAAAACTGGCATCAACAATTGGGAAACAAACATCGTGATGATTTGATTGCAGCAGGTAAGGAGCTTTTTTTGAAATATGGATTGCTCCAGGTGAAGATTAAGGATGTATGTACGAGAGCTGAACTTAGTAGAGTGACCTTTTATAAACATTTTCAGTCTATGGATGAGCTCCTTCTAGCCATTCAGATGCAACTGATCGAACATTTAACGGATGAGGTTAGCCGTGCTTCAACGAAGGACTTGAACGGGCGGGAACAACTCACGGTAATGTTGAATGCATGGGTTGTTTATGCCGAGAATCATCCAGACTACATCCGGTTTATTCAATTATTTGATATCAACTATGAGATGTATGATTTTAGTCCTGAATTAAGAGAAGAGTATGATAAGTTCAACCAGAACGGGAAAGAAAAACATTTCCTGATGGGCGCTTTATCCCAAGGTGTTGTTGACGGTAGTATTAAGAATCCGTCCCCTCCGTTGGATCTGGCTCAGTTTATCTTCACAACGATGATGGGCATGCTCCAGCGCATGGTAACTATTCGTGCTGCTCATGATAATTCATTGGATATGCGAATGACGGAGCAATTTGTGAAGATGCTGCTCCATTTTGTTTGTAGTGAAGAAATACCCGAGTGATGGCATGGTAGATGGATCGATAAAACAAAAGTTTGAAATAAAAAACGGATTCCGTATAATGGAATCCGTTTTTTTTATTTCATTAATTAAGCGTTAATCCGTTAGCACGGGCAACTGTCCTCCAGCTTTTAGTTGACCAAGCAATACTTTGATCCCGGCAGACGTATTTGGCTCCTGCTTTCCATACACAGCAATTCCTGAGCGCACGTTTTGCAAATAGATCGTTTCGTAAGGGTTACCGAGTGAGAACAGCGTGTATCGCTGATTACTCTTGTTCATCGCATTAATCAAGGTTTGATACTCACTCCAACCGAACTGGCTGGCCACGTTACGGAATTGGTAAGAAGCAAGAATGACATAATTCGCCTTGCCAATTGCCTGGAGCGTTTCATTCATTTTGCCTTGACCAACAAGTGATATTTCAGTTTTTAACGACAGATTATTAGCGGCTTGCAACAGTTGCTTCTCAAGCTGTTTCGCCTGTTCCTGCTCGGCTGCAACAATAACAACCCGGTCGCCTTGTTTAATTGGATCAGGAAGCACACCTTCGCGACTGCTGAGTACAGTGACCGCCCGCTCTGCGATTGTCTGCTCCACTGCTCGGTGCGCCTTCGATCCGATGATACCGTTAAGCTGAGTTAGCTTTTGCGCAAGAGTTTGACTGCGTTCAAACAAACCATATTTCGCTTTCATCTTCAAGATTCGTTTCACAGATGCATGTATGGTTTCATCCTTGATCGTTCCATTGTTCACCGCGTTCACCAGCGTTTGATGGGCCGTTACTGAATCTTTTGGCATAAGGATGATATCAACACCTGCGGAAACGGCGCGTTCCACCGATTGACTCTCACCAAAATGCTCCGCAATTGCATTCATGGTAAAGGCATCCGACACGATGAGACCTTCGTATCCCAGCTCCCCTCGCAGCAGTCCGGTCAGTACCTTTTTTGATAAGGTAGCAGGAATCGGCACACGTTCACCGTCTTTGAGCGAAGTGACATGTTCGTTGTCTATGGCAGGGAAAGCAATATGCGCGGTCATAATCATCTCTACACCATTTTTGATTGCAGCCCGAAACGGTTTTAATTCTACCGCATCAAGCCTTTCTCGGTTATGGGCAAGAACAGGCATACCAAGATGGGAATCTACCGTTGTATCTCCATGTCCCGGAAAATGCTTCACTGCCGCCATCACCCCTAATTGCTGTAGCCCTTTTATCGTTGCCAGACCAAGCCGTGTCACCAAATCCGCATCCGAGCCAAACGACCGTATACCAATGATGGGGTTATCTGGATTGCTGTTGATGTCCAGCACTGGCGCAAAATTGATCTGCAATCCCAGTGCCTTCAGCTCCTCCCCAGTCAGCTGACCGGCTGCTTCGGCTAGTGTTGCATCTCCAGTTGCGCCAAGCGCCATTTGACCTGGCAGGTTCGTACCGCCTGGTATTCGCTTAATAACGCCTCCTTCTTGGTCGATGCTAAGAAATAGAGGAATGTCACCTGCTTCTCTTTGCATATCATGTGTGAACGTTGTAAGCTGCGTCACGTCTACAATATTTTTGTCAAAAAGAATAAGTCCGCCCAAGTCCTGATCATGGATAGTGCGTTTCAGCCCCTCATTAACGGTCGTTGTCGCTTTACCATTCCATTGCCTAATGTCAGGCATAAGCATCTGACCAACTTGCTCACTTACCGTCATATAGGATATCAGTTTGTCCCAATCTTGCGACCGAATGGCCGCTTCACGTTCGAAGCGAATTACTCTCGCCATAAATACGGCATATTCAGCGCGCGTTACAGCTTGATTCGGACGGAAGGTGGCATCTGAATAACCGCCGACCAAGCCGTTTGAACTCATAATAAGAATCGGTGCTGCTGCCCAATGCCTGTCCGTATCTGTCCATTCTGCGGAGTTCTTACCTTCCGCTAGTGAATAGGCCCGTGTAAGGAAGGCCGCAGTCTCTGCGCGGCTAATCGGTGCGTCCGGACGGAAGGTTCCGTTAGGAAAACCACTCGCAAGTCCATTTTTAGCAGCTATCATGATTTCTCGATGGAAAGGGTGTGTAGTTGGAACATCCGAATAGGTTGTGCCTTCCACTGCTCTTTGAAGCTGATCTGGATAAAGCTCCCGGACCATAAAAGTGACGGCTTGTGCCCTTGTCACAAGTGCCTCTGGCTTGAAGATCCCATTGCCATACCCGGCTACTGTTCCCCGTTTCGCCATATACGTGATGCCATCCTCTGCCCACTTTGAATACTTTAGATCAACAAACGTTTCTTCCGCAGCTGCCGTTCCCAGCCCTATAAGCATAGAGCCAACAACGGCACCAATAATCGTCATCCATTTTACATGCATTTGTTTCACTCCTGTTGTGTTCTATGGATGAATAGACGCTGATACGGTACAGTTTGTTGCGTTTTCACAAATTCAATGAAGTTATATGCAGTTCATGACTATCCCTTCACGCCGCCAATCGTCATGCCCTGTACAAAGTATTTCTGTAAGAACGGATACACCATCAGAATAGGAACACTTGCAATAATGGTCATGGTCGCTCGAATTGAGGTTGGTGTGACCGCCGTTGCATTGCTCTCGGCAGATTGATAAGCATCACTTGCTGATGAAGTCGCTGAAGTCGTTGAAGTTTGCAGAATCTTCATCAATTCGTATTGCAATGTGCTTAATTCTTTATTGGAAGAGTTGTACAGGAATACATCGAACCAGGAATTCCATTGTCCCACAGCTACAAAGAGTGATACGGTTGCCATTGCGGGAATCGTTAGCGGCAAGACAACGCGGATGAATGTCGTGAACTCCCCTGCCCCGTCAATACGGGCTGACTCCAGAATGCCTTCAGGAAGACCTTCAATAAATGAACGGATGACAATCATATTGAAGACACCGATTACACCCGGAATGATATATACCCAGAAGGAACCGATCAATCCAAGGTCTCGAATCAACAGATAACCGGGGATCAACCCCCCGCTGAAATACATGGTGAATACAAAAAACATCGTAACAAACTTGCGAAGCACAAATTCCTGACGACTAACCGTATACGCGAGCATGGCTGTGCAGAAGACGGACACCACGGTTCCAATGACCGTTCGCAGGGCCGAGATCAAAGTTGCGTGATAAATATCGGATTCGCCAAAAATGTATTTGTAATTGTCCAGTGTCCATACACGAGGCCATAGATATATTCCACCACGAATGGCATCATTTGCATTATTGAAGGATACGGCAATCATATTAACAAAGGGATAGATCGTCACAATCATCAGACATACCATGAAGATAATGTTAATGGTGTCAAACGCTCGATCCCCGGTGCTGCTATTTCGCAAGCGGGATGTCTTTCCTTTTTGCATGGCATAGGCCTCCTTTTAGAATAGTCTGCTCTCTCCCATTTTTTTCGCTATATAGTTCGCGGAGAAAAGGAAGATGAAGCTGACCACAGTTTTGAATATGCCGGCTGCTGTACCTAAGGAAAAGTTCCCCATCCCTAATCCATATTTCAGTACAAAGATGTCCAGATTCTCCGAATAGTCCATATTCATCCCGTTACCCAGCAGATATTGTGGTTCGAATCCGGATTCAAGAATACTTCCCATGTTCATGATCAACAAGATCACAATAACCGGTTTCAAGCCAGGCAGGGTGATATATAACATCCGTTTGAAGCGACTGGCTCCATCAATCTCGGCAGCCTCATATTGCGCAGGATCAATCGCCGTAATTGCCGCCAGATAGATAATGGTGTTCCAACCGACATCTTTCCAGACCTCAGTTGCCCCCAGAATCCCCCAGAAGTATTCTCCTTTCCCCATCCATAGTACCGGACTGTCAATCAGGTGAAGCTTCATCAGCAGCAGATTGACAATTCCGTCTGGTGACAGGACTGTTAATACAATACTGGAAGCAACAACCCACGAGATAAAGTGAGGCAGATAACTGACGGTTTGCACAAAACGTTTAAATATGACATTTTTCAGCTCATTCAACAAGAGGGCCAGTGTAATTGCTGTAACAAATCCCAACACAAGTTTAATGGAACTCATGACAAGTGTATTTCGCAGCACCCGGTAGAAGGTATTGTCCTCAAACAAGATACGAAAATGGTGCCAGCCTAACCACTGCTGATCGGAGAAGGACCTCGCCGGTTTGAAATTCTGAAAAGCCATGGTCCATCCCCATAACGGCAGGTACTTGAAGATAAAAGCCCAGATGACAAAAGGAATACACATCCAGGCAAGTGTTCGTTGCTGCACAAGTCGCTTAAAGAACGAGTGTGCTCTGGTTCCCTTCGGACTCGAGGCTGGAGGCATCGAGTTAAGGGAGACATTTGGTTTCTCCACGGTGAACCTGCTCCTTTCCTATGCTGTTAATCATGCGAGGAGAAATCGGAGTTTATTCTCTTTCGTCTCTCCTGCGCAAGTAACAGTTTGTTTTAAAGAGATTGTTCAAAAAGTCCGCTTTTGAACACGCATTTAAAGTGTTCGTATTACCATTTTCCTGCTACACGATCCTTCACAACTTTGGTAATAGTCGCTTCATAACCAGCTTTGTCCAATTTGTTCAATTCAGCCATGTAGGCATCCCACAGCTTATCAAAATTCGATGGTGCTCCCAAGATCATTTCCGGTAAGTATTTACGTTGCAGATCATCCGATTTGGTGGTGAAGATCTGTTCAGGTGATCCTTGTTCAAGGGCGATGGACCATGCGGGGAACCATGGCCGCTCTTCCGGTTTGTTAAATAATTCACTAAAGGTTTGGATACCGTAGGCTTCAAGGAACTTCTTGTCTCCCTCGGTGTAAGATGCAGCGGCTACTTCTGGCTGGTTGCCAGGGCTATAAGCGTTACCATCGGTAAGTGTAGATTCACCGCCATATCGAGGCCAGTCTGATCCGAAGTAAGTGAACCCGAATTTACGGCTCAGCTCCAGATCATCATGGGCTTTGCGTTGATCCTCATTTGCAAAATAAAATCTGCCCTTATCATCCACACTGTACGTCTCGTCCTTGATCCCCCATTGCACCAGCACCTGATTCTCTTCCTTCAGCAAATTATCGAAATATTTAATGATACGAACAGGGTCTTTGGCATTCACCGAGATGCCTGTTGCATAGTTGTTGACAAAGCCCGGAGGATCAACATACTGATCCTTAATTCCTTCATCAAACACAATCGGAAGTGGTGCATAACGTTTCTCATCAATGCCTGCCGAGAGCAGGTTTTTCGACGCGTCTCCAACCTGCCAGCCATAATTGAAGTATCCTAACACACGACCCGAAGTCAGTTTGGCCAAATACTGGTCTTTATTCATCGTAAAGGATTCCGGATCAAGCATGCCTTGAGCATTGATTTCATTCAACTTCTGAATCCATTTTTTCTGGGCATCTGTTCCGGCGACAACTTTTGCCTCATGGTTAGTCATGTCCACCATGACACTGCCATCGTTCGGATAACCGGCAAGATGCATCGCTGGATTTTGCAGCGTGAAGAAGTTATTAGCCACACCCGCAAGTGACACAAATCCGATTGTCTCTGCACCGTCGACAGTTGGATGTTTTTCCTTATAATCCTGAATTAGATCAAAATATTCATCCAGTGTAGTGATCTTGGGATAATCAAACTCTTTGAGCACAGATCGCTGAATCCAGAAAGCTCCTCCGCCAACATTTGGACTACCTGAATACTCACCCTGATTAGCCGTATAAGGCAGCGCATAGATTTTTCCGTCTTCGGCATTTTTCATTTTATCGAAATATGGTCCATACACCCTTTTGATATTAGGGCCGTATTCCTCAATCAGATCATCCAGCGGAATATAGGCACCGGCATCCAGTAACTTGGACATCTCCCCACTGGAGCTAATGACATCAGGATAGTCTCCACTGGCAATCATGACACCGGCTTTTGTAGCACTATCACCTACCAGATATTCCAGCTTCCAGTCCACACCCGTTTGCTCTTGCAACACTTTACCGATGGTTGTTTCGCTTGCAAGAACATCCTTCTTGCCTGGAGAGAACATGTAATACGAAAACGTGACTGGACTGTTCTCATCATCACCTGTGGTTGAAGGCGCTGATGACGAACTGTTCTGACTGCACCCAGCCAGCAAAGCTGTTAGTAATACAGCTAAACCCGCTGTTCTAAATTTTGGTTTTAACATGTGAATATTCCCCCGTTCCGTGTTTTCTCTAATGGACTACACTCACCATTTGCCAGCTACACGATCCTTAACTGCCTGTGTTATCGTAGCTTCGTATGTTTTCTTGTCGAGTTGATTCAATTGACTCATATATTCATTCCATGTGTTCTCGAAAGTGGAAGGTGAATCCATAATCATTTTGGGTAAATATTTCTTCTGGAGGTCTTCTGCCTTGGTGATGAAAATCTGTTCTGGAGAGCCCTGCTCCAATGCAATGGACCAAGCAGGAGACCAAGGACGCTCATCCGGTGTGCTGAATAGTTGTGTAAATGTCTCCACACCATATTTCTCTAACAACAGCTTGTCACCATCCGTATAGCTAAAGGTAGCCACCTCTGGTTGATTGCCTGGTCCATAGGCGTTGCCATCCTCCAGTACGGAGTTATTCCCGTAACGCGGCCAGCTGTAATTAAAATAGTCAAAGCCGAACTTACGACTTAATTCCGGATCTTCATGTGCCTTGCGTTGGTCATCATTTTTAAAGTAAAAGCGGCCCTCATCATTCACACTATACGTCTCGTCCTCAACACCCCATTGAACCAGAATCTGGTTTTCTTCCTTGAGCAAATTATCAAAATATTTAATAATTCGCACGGGATCTTTGGCATTTACGGTAATTCCCACACCGTAGTTATTCACAAAACCTGGCGGGTCCACATACTGGTCTTTGATGTTGTCATCAAATACGATCGGTAGAGATACGTATCGTTTATCGTCAATACCAGCCTTCTTGAGATTGTTCGTTGCGTCTCCAACCTGCCAGGAGTAACTGAAATATCCCAGCACCCGACCGGACGTCAACTTGGCGAGATACTGATCCTGATTCATTGTGAAGGATTCGGGATCAAACATCCCCTGTGCGTTAATCTCGCTCAGCTTCTGAATCCATTGTTTCTGATAATCAGATCCGGCTACCAGTTTGGCTTCATGGCTCTGCATATCCACCATCACACTGCCATCGTTTGGATAACCTGCCAGATGCATGGCCGGATTTAGCAGGGTGAAGAAGCTGCCCGATTCACCTGCAAGTGTGGCGAAGCCGATGGTTTCTTTTCCATCGATCTGCGGATGTTTTTGCTTGTATTGCTCAATCAAGTCAAAATATTCGTCCAGCGTTTTGATCTTGGGATAGTTGAACTCTTTTAACACAGCACGCTGAATATAAAAGCCGGTCTGGAAGTTAGGCTCTGACACATAACCGATGTTGGCAGTGTATGGCAAGAAATATATCTTTCCATCCTCCTGTCTGAATTTGTCCATATAAGGCCCGTATACCCGCTTGATGTTAGGCCCGTATTGATCGATCAGTTCATCCAGCGGGATAAAAGAGCCTGCATCCATCAATTTGGCCATTTCACCACTGGAGTCGATGATGTCGGGGTAATCCCCACTCGCAATCATTACACCTGCCTTGGTTGCACCGTCGCCGACCAGATATTCCATCTTCCAGTCAACGCCCGTTTGTTCCTGTAGCTTCTTGCCAATGGTCGTGCTGCTTGCCAGAATGTCCTTCTTGCCACCGCCAAACGTGAAATATTTAAAGGTGACCGGGGTGTTGTCATTACTGTCAGGATAAGAGGCTTCCGGGCTGGCTTTATTACAACCTGCCAGGGTTACAGCCAGTAAAATGGCCAGACCTGTTATAATGTTTCTTTTTCTAAACATGTAGCAAATTCTCCCTTAAAGTAATGTTTTTGTCTTTAAGCCTTCTCAATATATCAAGATAGCGCTTTCAAAGTTACCCATGAAAGTGTACCTCCTACTTTGAAAAGTATATCCTTCATATTTAGTCGCCTGGCATGGCTGATGGATCAAGTGGAAGCTTAATTTGGATACGCGTACCTTCTCCTTCCCATGTCTGGATGTCGAATGTAAAGTGATTTTTATAACAAAGTTTTAAGCGACTATACGCATTTTTCATGCCAACATGCTCTCCCATATCGGTGTTTTGATCCAGGTAACTTAGCAACTCTTCCAATTTTGCTTGTGACATCCCTATACCGTTATCCGTTAGTCTGATATGGAGCTGGTCATTTTCCATTGAAACAAAGAGTTGAATGATACCTACACCCGGAGATGACTCAATTCCATGAATACTTGCATTCTCAACAAAGGGAAGGATAACCATCTTGGGGATTCGGTACATCAGTACCGCAGGATCTGCCTCAATGGTATATTGGAGTTTTTCTCCAAAGCGGTATTTTTGAATTTGTAAAAAACTCTCAATGAGTTCCAATTCTTCTTGTACTGTCACATCATTCTGATTCCAACTAATCGACTTGCGAAACATCTTGGCCATGTTATGCACGATTTTGGCAGTCTCTTTCTCGCCTTTGATGAGGCTCCGCATACGTACCGACTCCAGGGTATTAAACAAAAAATGTGGGTTGATCTGACTATGGAGCGCATGAAGTTGTGCTTGCTGCTGCTTTAACTCCAGGTCTTTCTTTTGGATGTCGGCGAGATATACTTCATGAATCAGGTTACGGATCGTCTCGGTCATTCGATTAAATTCCATCGTAAGTTGACCTATTTCATCTCTTGCATCTTCAGGCGGAATCGTCTGGAAATTCTGTGTTTTTACTTTTTTCATATGTTTCAGAATGCGCACCAGTCTGACATGGATGGTTCTGGACATCGCCGCGATGATAATAGAAGGCAGGACAAAATTAATGCAAGCCAGCCAAACGACGAAGGAACGCGATTTCCGCACCTCCTTCAACACAATTTCTTCATCCATCACTCCCTGCAGGGACCACCCTTCCAGATAGTTAATGCCTGTATACGTAAGTTCAAAGGGAATCATTTTGTTCGGAAACTGGATCTCGCTGTAACGTTTCCCTATCTGAGCTTCTGCTGTAGGATCATTTGAAAATTGGATGTGTCCCCCCGGATCAAGAAGATACACTTTTCCATCAAATCCGCTGTTGTGAAAATACTGCTTGATCATATCCATATTCAGGTCAATTTTAAGTAACTGCTCTCTCCCCCCTGTGTCCAGATTGTCCAGCCTTTGAACCAGACTTAACATTTGATCCGATGAGATCAGTGCCGGATAAGGGGCGGAGTATGCCTGAAATTGAACGTACCAGTTAGAGCTTCGGACCACGTCAGTTAAACGATCAATATAACCGGAAGATAGAATGGTAGAATTATCTGTATACACTTGATACCAGCGAATTCCCTGATTCAATTGACCGGAGAATTGCCCTTTTAGATAGGAATTATAAGCGTCAATGTACTCAAAATGACTTTGAAATGAACGGGAGATGGTGTCATTGAATACAGGGTCAGTATATAACGAATAAGAGAGGCCGACACCCTGATCAATGGTTACCCGCAGGTCGTTCTTCAGATTGTTCAAGGCCATGCCGGCATCACGAGTTTTCTGACTACGGATATTGGCGGATGTGACATTATAGGACACCACATTGGTGACAACGATGGGAATAAACACAGATAAGACATACATCAGCAGTAGCTTATCTCGAAGCTTCATGTAGTTCAGGTTCCATCTTGGCATTGTGCACCTCGCTGATCATTTCCCATAAGGAGATTGCGATACTCTGTAGGCGATAACTTAACAAGTTTCTCAAACTGGGTTACAAAATAATCCGCATTCTGAAATCCTACACGTGCAGCGACCTCGTACATTCTCAGATCCGTCTGGCGTAATAACTTCTTCGCCTCATGTATCCGCAGGTTCAGCAGATAGTCATTGAAATATTGATTGTAGCTTTTGCGGAATAACCGCCCAAGATAAACGGGATTCATATAGAAGAGTGCAGCGATGCTTTTGAGATTGATGTTCTCGGTATAATTTGCATCAATATATCGTTTGATCTTGCTGATATCCCCTTTGGATCGCTCCATCCGCAGTTGAGAGATATAATCCTCGGCTTCCTCCAGCGCAGTGAGAAAAGCATTGTTCAATAGTCGTAAATTCCAACCTTCATGACTTTGTTGTGCCAGCTCCTTCAGCTGCTGCAACCCTTCATCATTACCACCCATTTCGTTGACTACAGCGAGAATACCCGTTATATAACGCAAAAGAGAACCCGATACAGCTTGAGGAGAAAATCGATTCATATGAAACAATTTGAATTTCTCTTCTACGACCTTGTGATAAGCTGACCTATTCCCTTCTTCCAGGCTCAAAATTAAGTGATCCACCTCGTCCTGGTACACATTGAAAACAAACAGCGGTTTGTCCTTGATCTCCGTATACCGCACGACACCACCAGTTTCAGCATATTTATGCTTGGCTGCTTCTTCAGCCGCCATAAGGGATTGTGGGACATCACCAATTTCTTTGACGAGTGTTCCTGCGTAAAGGCCGATGTCCAGATTAAGCCTTTTGCTCAGTGTTATATGAATACTATGCAGTTTATCCTGTAACGCCGAACCCCCTTGATCGTGTTTAGGCCACAACAGTAATAATGCAAACATGCCGCGTTGTTGCTCACTGATGAACATTTTGCATAAATTACTTTCCAGAGAATGTACTGCTTCACGTAGCTGTTCAATGGTGATTTTAATTTCATCTAATCCGGTCTGAAGTTCAATCAAAGTCATGAGCAGACTGGAGCTAGGATTCATCCCGAGCATCTCGGCATATCGATGTTCATCCTCCTTCTGTACATGGCCTTTGATCATATCCTCCAGCATGATGTTACTGGCTTGTCCCTCATCCAAGAGGATATGTTTTCTTTTATTGCAAATGAGTTTAGCTGACTTCTGCAACGTCGCCGTCAGTTCTTCATCATCAATAGGCTTCAGGATATAGTCATGAACACCGTACCGGATTGCCTGCTGTGCATATTTGAAGTCATGATAACCACTGATGATAATGAACACAGGTTCCAGATGTGGCATTTTCTCTACGGCACGTATAAGTTCCAGTCCATCCAGGATCGGCATGCGGATATCTGTTATAATCACGTCTGGTTGCAAGCGTTCAATCAGATTTAATGCTTCTACACCGTTCTCTGCCTCTCCGATAATCTCCATATTAAGATCCATCCAATTTATGAGTTCATACAGCCCCTTTCGTACATACATCTCGTCATCTACCAGTAATACTTTTAACATCCGTGTGTCCCCTTTCCTCCAACGAAAATAAACCGTCGCTAGCATGTCTCCCTATCGGCGGCATCTAATATGGTGACTGTTGTAGTTATTGCATAATAAATTCATTCATTGCGCGCATAATCCCAATAGTCGCCAACGAGGCCTTCAATGATCGATCCACTGGCCCATGGCATCAGGCAAAACCAGGTGCTGGCTGGCGTACCATCCGCATATTTTTCAGTGACCGGTCCTTCCGAATGACAGAAGCGTTCTACTTGGCGCCGTGAAAATCAGATCCATCTTTTCCTCCAATCGCGTTGCACACACCCGATTGTAAACGCTTGCAATTATGTATCCATCATGCTAGGATGGTTACATTTTATAGGTTCACGTCTGCAATTTCATTGCATAAACAGCTATATTTATTGCGCGAAACGACAAGGAGGTCATATATCTGATATGAATGAGACTTCAGAATACCTGTTTGATAAATTTTATTTGCATTGAGCAAAAACACGCCAACTCTTGCCTATATCTTATCTCAGCCAAGAAAAAGAGCGAAGACCGGCAATTTTGTCAGCCGGTCTTCGCTCAGGTAAACGTTAACGCCCTATTAATTATTCCAGTTATTTCCTTTTAATTCAATCAAAGTATTCGGGCCTGGAAAGGTTAATTCTATCTTTTGGTCCAGATAGGATACGGTTACTCTTGATTCTGCAATAGAGCGAATTCTGGTATTGAATAGACGACCATTTTCCCATTCCAGATCTATTTCAAATCCGCCACGAGCCCGAATACCACGAATATATCCTTTTGGCCACGCTGCCGGCAAAGCAGGTAACAATCTGATTACTTCGTTATGACTCTGGAGAAGCATCTCTGCTATACCTGCAGTACCTCCAAAGTTCCCATCAATTTGAAATGGAGGATGGTCACAAAACAGATTGGGTAATGTGGAGGAACGTAGAAGTTCCACGATGTTATCGTGTGCAAGTTCCGACTCCTCTAATCGTGCCCACATGTTGAGAATCCACGCCCTGCTCCATCCTGTGTGTCCACCACCGTGTTCCAGTCTTCTGTCGAGTGTTACACGAGCTGCCTTGGCCAGATCAGGCGTTGATTGCAACGTAATTTGCGTGCCAGGATGCAAAGCGAATAAATGGGAAATATGTCTGTGTCCAGGTTCCATTTCATCATAATCGTTACTCCACTCTTGGATCTGGCCATGTTTGCCAATGGAGGTCTCCGGTATTTTGGTTAAAGCACTACGGAGCACATCTCCAAATTCCTGATCTTCTTGCAAGATCCGGTTACTTTCAATGCAACGCGTGAAGAGTTCTCTAATAATCTGATTGTCCATTGAAGCACCAAAACATAAAGCTCCCGACTCTCCATTATCTAATATATAGCGATTTTCCGGTGAGGATGAAGGACATATCACCCAATTACCGGAAGGATCCTCTATTAGATAATCCAGAATAAACATAGCCGCATCTTTCATCGTGGAGTAGACTTTTTTGAGAAACTGAACATCCTTATTGTATTCGTAGTGGTCCCATAGATGTAATGAAAGCCATGCTCCTCCCATGGTCCAAAACGTCGATGTCATGCATACATCCTGCGGTGCAGCGTCTGCCCAGATATCCGAATTGTGATGAGCAACGAACCCCTTGCATCCATACATGGTTCTAGCGGTTTCCTTTCCCCGGACTTGCAGTCGATCTATAAAATCAAACAATGGAATGTGACATTCAGACAGATTGCAGCTTTCTGCAGGCCAGTAGTTCATCTGTGTATTAATATTAATCGTATATTTGCTATCCCATACAGGAAGCATGTCTTTATTCCAGATCCCTTGAAGGTTTGCCGGTAAAGAACCTGGACGGCTGCTTGAGATAAGCAGATAGCGACCAAATTGAAAGTATAGACCCATCAGTTCCGGATCATGCTTACCAGCTCTAAGCCGCTCAAGGCGCTGATCGATTGGAAGTTCGGAACATATCACATCTTTATTTTCATCTTCGAGATGTATATCCATCTTTTCGAATAAGGATTGATAGTCCAAGACATGATCAGCGAGCAGTTCGCTATATGGTTTTGCGGAAGCAGCATCAATTCTGCGGAGGCACTCCACTTCGAGTTGTTTCTTGGGTACTCGGAAATCCGTGCAAGCCGTGATTAGAATAGTCGCTGAATTACCATCCTTCAGAGAAAGCTGACCGCTTGAATAATGAACCTGCCCCCCTTCAGATATAAGGCGAATCCCGCAACAAAATCGAATTCCTTCTTCTCCCCCACTTCTTCCCCGGATGATCAAGTCATTCGTTCCACGCTTCTCGATCCGGTCCAGATAGGATTGGAAACCAACAGGATGCTTAAGAATATCGGAATAGGGTGTTGATTCCAGAACGGTTCCCCTGCCAAAAATAGTGGAGAAAGATAACTTTCCAGGCACGCTAGATTTGAGATGAACAACGAGCACTTGATCCGGGTAGCTAGAAAAATAATCACGGCTGTACATGGATTGATCTGCGGTATAATTCACGTTTACCTTGCCTTGTTCCAGATCGAGATGTCTTTGATATCCATTCGGTTCATGTTCACTGTGATCCATAGCGATATAGAAGTCCCCTAATGGCTCATAATGCCTTTGCCCGTCAGGAACACCTACCAGAGTATCTGCTGCGAGTTCTTCTGCTTCCCTAATCTTACCGTCAAAAATCAGGCTTCTGATCTGAGATAAAGATTCAAGTGCTTGAGGATTATTCCGCTGCATCGGACCACCATACCACAGACTATCTTCATTAAGCTGAATTCTCTCGATCTGTGTTTTCCCAAAAATCATGCCTCCAAGAGTTCCATTTCCGATAGGCAATGCCTCTTCCCATGTTCCAGCAGGTTGATTAAACCAGATATTTTTGGTCTTCACGTTAAAACCTCCAACGAATTATAATTCCTCACATTTTTCATGTTTAGTGTGTTCCGTTTGTATGTTCTTTCAGTGTACTGTAATCTCTTAAGCATCTAAATGAACAAAATTAACTTGAATTATCACAATCTTATCCCAGCATTAGAGGTGTAATCGTAAATTCCGAAACTGACAGTACAAATTCTTTGTTCTGGACAAGGATATATAGCTATTGGCAATAAAAAAAGCCGCTATAATAGCGGCTCTGTTTCGTTCATTTCAGCTAGTTTACATGAAGCTTGGCGTAATTTATAAGATATTTCGCTCCATTTGTTGCATGAATTGCCTCAATATCAGCCGATCTTCCGAAGAAATGGATTGAAGGAGTTTCTCTTGCTGCTCTCTCCATTTATACTCAACCGGTTTTTCTAATTCTTTGCCCTTATCGGTTAGAAAAATACGCATGATCCTTGCATCCTGTACATCACGTTTGCGATATATAAATCCGTTCTGTTCCAGTGATTTGACCATGTTTGTAACCGTTGGTGGTTCGCATTTCATATGTTCACTTAGTTGCATCTGTGTTACCCCATCACCCAACCACAGCCGATACAACAAATTATCTTGTCCTACATAGAGATTAAGTTCCCGAAGAGATTCACTATAATTTCGTCGCATTTGGGAGGAAATTCGATCTAAAGACTGTCGAATTTCACAATCTACTATATCTGTCATGAACGATCCCTCCCTAACATCCGAATTATATTTAGCAGACTAAATGTATCATGTGGATATATAGGTGTCAATTCACCTTAGTTTCGTCTTTAAAAGGGGCTTTTCCTATCCAAGTTTCGCCAGAAAAATTGGTTTAGTCCTTATTTTTTGGCAAAACCTTGCTTGTTCAAATAGGCCATCATTTGTGGTTGAATACTTCTCTCGAGGTGATCCTGGATATGGTCACTCCATCCTTTTACTTTTTTTACGGTGAAAGGAGCTCTCGTCGGACGATTCTCATAATACTTCAGCATGGTCTCATCATAGATTGCTAATTTCTCTTGATCCATTGGTTGGTATTGATTATCAAGCAATACCATGGATTGAGGGAGCCGAGGTTTCAGTTCCGGCTTATCTCCAGCTGGATTCCCGATACATAATCCCACCAGAGGGATAACATATTTAGGTAAATTCAATACGTCAGATAGTTCGCTTATATTGGCTCTGACCCCACCAATGAACACTCCGCCAAGTCCCATCGATTCAGCCGCAGTTAACGCATTTTGTGCCATCAGGCCGGCATCGAATGAACCAATCAACAGAAATTCAATATATTCAATATCCACATCCGGAGCGATTTCATGATTTCGGTTGAAATCAGCACAGAAGACCCAGAATTCTGCCGCTTCTTCAATATAGGGTTGATCGACACAGAGATGTCTGAGTTTTTTTCGAAGTACTGGATCTGTGATGCGAATAATAGATACCGCCTGAAGAAGACTGAACGATGAAGTTTGATTCGCTGCCTGAAATATTGCATCTATTTGTTCCTCAGTTAGAGGTTGAGATGTGTAAGAACGAAACGATGTATGGTTATGAAGCAATTCGATTGTGTTATTCATTAAAAACCTCTCCTTTATTCGTTGATTCCATTTCCCTGCAATCCGTATTCGTAAGGAACGCCCATATTCTCGCGTAGTGTTTTTCCTTCATATTCCTTATGGAACAAACCGCGTTCCTGCAAGATAGGTACTACCTGATTCACAAAATCTGCAACGCCATCAAAAGATACATCGGGCACGACTGAGAATCCGTCACATGCTTCAGCCAAAAACCATTCTTCCAAGAAGTCAGCAACCTGTGTCGGGGTGCCCGCAACGACCGGATGATAATTGATGACCCCGTGAGCGAGAACATCCCTTACAGAGAGTCCTTCTTTTAATAACTTTAAGGCTCTCGGAGAACGTGGGTCCATGGGATTGGCATATGCATTTTTCAACAAATCTCCCGCTAAAGGTTGATCTATATCTACGGAGTTTACCGATAAGGGTAAACCAACCATGGATCCGAGGTAACTTACCCTGCTGGGGATTTCCTGAGGATTGAAGCTCATAAGCTGTTTCCGACGATCCAGAGCTTCTTCCTCCGTTGAAGCCAGAGAAAACATAAAACCTGCAAACATTTTGATATCATCGGGGTTTCGACCGAAACGTGCAGCACTTTGCCTTATGGCTTGTCTGTGTTCACGGGCAGACGTAATATCATAAGGATTAGCGTACACTCCCGAAGCATATTTCCCAGCTAATTCTAATCCTTCACCTCCTCCCCCTGCCTGGAAAATCACTGGCTGTCCTTGCTCAGAGGGCGGAATGGGCAAAGGACCACGAGATGCATAATAATGACCCTGAAGGTTTATAGGCTGGATTTTGTCCATATCCGCAAATTCCCCTCCTTCTACATTTAACGTCCAAGCGTCTTGTTCCCAACTACCCCACAAGGCCTGAACAATTTGTATGCTTTCATGTGCCTTGTCATAGCGTTCTTGGCGATTTTCAACCCGGGCACCGAAATTAGCCGCCGCTAGGGGGTCGGATGTGGTAACTGCATTCCATCCCACACGTCCATGACTGATAACATCCAGTGCTTTGAACTGACGTGCAATGTTGTAGGGATAATTAAATGTTGTAGAGAGGGTAGCAACAAGCCCGATGTGTTGTGTCTCTCTTGCTACTGCCATCAGTGCCAACATGGGGTCCATAGGGGACATAGGCGTCTGGGGGCCTAAATTGTTGGATAATCCTGGAGTGTCAGCGATGAAAATCATTTGAAATTTTCCTTGTTCAGCTAATTTAGCCCGTTCTACATAACTATCCATATTGGTGTAAGCTGCAGGATCCGTGCCAGGCATTCTCCATGCGCTAAATTCGGCTCCATAACCCGAAACCATCTGTAAAGCCAGTTGCATTTCACTTCTTTTTTTCATAACGATTTTCTCCTTCGTTCTGGACAGGCACAGATATGTGTGACCTTTCTATAGTGTGAAAAAAAATTAGCTTGCTAAATATATTTATGGATCAATTTGTTCCGTTTAGTGAGGGTTATAGATATTGACGTTCACCTGTCTGAGCTGATTTCTCGACGGCATCCAGTAACTGATGAAGTTTCACCGCATCCGCGAAAGTAGGTGCTAAGGTAGTGCCTTCTTGAATATCTTTGGCAAACTTACGATAAGCCTGCGCCATGTTCAGAACAAATCCGGAGTCGTTATATAGAGAATGTGGAGCCGAGTAATAGGCATCGGGAATGGTTAGTTCACGAAGCTCGTTGTCCGTATATCCTGCACCGCGTAATTGATGTGATCCGAATTGAATGGATGCAGGGGCGCTCAGCACAATCGTACCGTTGTCTCCGAAAATTTCAAGTGTGAGTCCTGTCTGATGTTTGATTCCACCTTGAATATGAACACTGGCTGCTGCCCCATTAGTCAATTTTCCTGTAATCATGATCTGATCATCCGTTGTTTTCTTGATAACTTTCTGAATATCTACCAATTCAACTTCTGGAAACTGTTGAGCTGTGGTGGCAGACAATTCTGTAAAGTCCCCAAGCATGTAGGTAAATGCATCCAGATTATGGCCCCCTACAATGGTCAGCAAGTTCCCTCCAACTTTCCGGTCATACAAGTACGCACTCGACTTGTCACCAACGCCACCCATGCCATCAATGGAGATCTTCAGGTTGGCAGATAACACTTTACCCACATAACCTTCTGCCAATAAATCTTTTACATATTGAACGGCCGGGGCTTGTCTAGCCTGTAATCCAATCGCATTTGGCAGTTGTGCGGACGCTATCCATTCCTGCATTTCCAAGGCTTCATCTGTATTCGACCCCAGTGGCCATTCACAATAGATTGGTTTGCCAGCAGGCACGATGATTTTAAGGGCATTATAATGTTCCTTGACGTTAATACTGACAACGACCATATCCACATCAGGATGCTGAGCCAACTCCTCCATATTATCAAAGCCGTGATCTGCATAGAAAGCTTCTGCGCTTTTCTTTGCACTCACCATATTACTTGTCCCAACCGCTGTAAGCTCGAACTCATCCAGGTGCTCAATAGCTGGAATATGTGTGCCACTCGCCCATCCGTTATTAATTGAAGCACCTATGATACCTGTACGAATTTTTTTATTCATTGTTAAACATCTCCCTTATTAAAATTTACAGTATGATCGAATATCGGTTTGTCTCCAACCCTTATCAGTCACTCATTTCTATGATATATTTATTTAGCTTGCTAACTATTTAATCGAGATAACATTCTTATTCTTTCACATTTTAGGTAAACTAAAATTGTTTTGGTGTTGACACCATCATAGGTGTATTTGTTTTGTTAGCAAAGAGGGCAATTTAAATGAACATAGTACATCTTTTTGTACCTTTGGATCAGGAGTGATATGAATGAGAGTTTGCAATGAAGGATTTGAACAAGAGTTTATAGATGGGAAAAGTGACATGTACGCCATAGCTTTTACTCAGAATGTCCTTTCTGGGCGTTGGAAATATTTTATCTTATGGTACCTAAAAGACGAAACACGGCGATATACGGATATCAAAAAATTTCTTGGAGATCTGTCTCAAGGCTCCCTCACAAAGCAGCTTAAAGAGTTAGAGAATGATGGTGTTATCCAACGCGATGTATATCCGGAAGTTCCTCCGCGAGTTGAGTATTCGTTAACAGACAAGGGAATGAAGTTACTACCGATCCTTGAAAAGATGGAGGACTTTGGCAAAGAATACGGCTAAGCAACTTAAACTAGGCTTCCATATTACTTATCTTTGTTAAAGGGGGGATGATATGTTTTTCTTCTTTTTCTTTCTGTTGCTTGGAATGATTGGTTTATTCTTTGGCGTTCGAGCACTGAGACGACCTAACTCGTGGCCTTTTAATCGTACGAAGGATGAACTTCATGAATACGATATGATGGGTATCAAGTTTAGAGGTATTTTTCTCCTTGCTTTTGGCACTGTTCTGACTATCGCCTCTTTCAGACTTCTACTTATTTAATAAAATCCAAAAAAAGCCGCTAATATAGCGGCTCTCAATCGAATATAAAATACCCCACTATGATTAAGATTATCGACATCCCGTACAGTAATAGAGGAAAAAACGTATTTTTTCTTATGTTAATCGTATAGACAAATAAAGTTGCTATTGTAGCAACTTTATTAAAAGGCATTTTTAGATTTCTTAAACATTTTCAGGTTCATAAATTCCGTAACCATTCTTGCCATTCTTTTTAATCTTGTACATGGCTCCATCCGCATGTCTCAGAAGTTCGGAAGGCTCCTGTCCATGTTTGGGAAATAGGCTGATACCAATACTCATCGAAAGGTTGATATAGTTTCCAGCAATTTTGAAATGGGTACTGAATGCAGCTTCCAATCTTTTAGCGATAATTTCAGCATCGTGATCATCTTTCAGGTGGCTTAAAATGATGAATTCGTCCCCGCCAAGCCGTGCTACTGTGTCCGTACTTGGAATCGTTTCGCTTAATCGCTTTGCCATCTCCAGCAACACTTGATCGCCAACATGGTGTCCATATGTATCATTCACTTGTTTAAACCCATCAGCATCCACAAACATAATGGCAAGTTTATTATGGTTTCTTTGAGCATGACTGATAGCCCAGGCAAGACGGTCATTATAAGCAAGACGATTAGGCAGACCTGTAAGTGGATCATGCAAAGACAAATGTTTGCTGATTTTCTCGGAGATTTTGATTTTGGCGTACTCCGTCTCCAGTTCTTTGATCAGATTTTTAAGTTTATATACCCTGGTATTGGTGTTTGTCATGTCAGTAATCTGAATAAGGGCATAACTCCGATCCTCATGATAGAGTGGTTCAACATGCATATTTTGTCTGAATAATTGTTCATCCTCTCCTTCATTAGGAAGAATGAAGGCCTTATGTAACGCGCTTGAGCAAAATCTGCTCTGTCCATGATACAGCGCATTTTGCAAAATATTTAAATACATGTTCGACTTAAACCGTGGGCAGACCTCAAGTAGATTCAAGCCTATTACCTCTTCTGCATTTTTGCCAGTAAAGCGCTCCAACCAGGCATTCCACACAACAACTTTCAAATGCCTGTCCACGATCATTATTCCCATATGGGCTTTGTTCAAAGCTTGTGAAATAAGATTATCCATTGTCCGCCTCCAACAAAGCGTCCATTTTGGCCAGCAGGCTCGATATGGAGTTCATACTTAATGCTATGACAATGATACCTGTCACATCCGTATCGGCAAGTAAAAACGAGGTATGTAAAACCAGGACATAGACTTCATTTTGAAGCAATATTTGTTGATCGGAATTGGTGACATAGATCAGTTCAATATCAGGCAGGACGTATTCCAGTTTCATCTCCAGGAAATTACCGAATTCTCCAATAATGGCGTTAAGCAGGACATTGCTAACTTCCTTCAAAACGTCCAAATCCGTGTCCATCAGGTTCGGATCGTTCGGTATAACGCTCTCACCCAGTTCTCCAAGACAGATGTTTGCCAATACTTTAGCCTGCTCAACAGGAAACATCAGAAATGCTTTTCCCTGAAATTCATATCCAAACTGTAAGGATGACCTAAACAGGTGACCTTCACTAAAGAAAATGTTGTATCTTCGATCTCCAGGATCAACATCGGATATAGAGATTAGTTCCACTTCTGGAATATTCAAAACGATACGCTTGTCTACAATCTCTGACAACATGTTAGCCGCTTGTCCCACGTAAACGTTCACTAGTTCAGTTAGCAAATCCTTCTGTAAATCATTCAGCATGATAGGCCGCCTGAATCAGTTGAATCATGGTAGTTGCCTTCTCGGCGGTTAAAGGTTTATTCAAAAAACCAGAAATGCCTAACATTTCAACTTCATCCCTAGTTGTCTTCTGAATATCTGCAGATAAGATAATAATTTTGACATTGCTATCCGTTTCTCGAATCATTCGCAGCATTTCTTGTCCGTTCAAACCAGGCATTAGCAGGTCGGTGGTTATAAAATCAGGTTGAAATTCCTTGAATAGGTTGTATCCTTGCTCTCCATTGTTAGCAATCTGAATCTCGCATTCTGGAATATGATCAACAATCAGCTTTGTAAGTAATTTCTGTACGAAAATGGAGTCTTCCACAATTAATACTTTCATTTTCTCTTCAGTCTCCTTGATAAAATGGTAAGAGCTCGGGATGGTCAGGCGCTGTGGACAGTTCTTGATATAGGGCTTTCGCGCGCAGTGGCACCCTGAAAAGAGACTGACTGGTGAATCAAGTAAATATAAATTATAGTAACTTTAATTTAATTGTCAACAACATTATTGAATAAGTTAGATTCGTGTACAATTGACATACTACGGTCCGCCGTTTAAAAAACATGAAAAAACGGTCACCTAGTGACCGTTTTTGATCGGTTATCTGGAACTGCATTAAGTTTACTCTTTTACCCCTCCAAGCTGCAAGCCATGAACGAAATACTTCTGCAAAAATGGATATACGACTAAGATGGGTAATGCGGCAACAATCGTAATCGCTGCCCGAATAGATACAGGTGTGACCATGTTGCGCGCAGCGCCAAGATCTGCACCATTGGCGACGGCTGCACTGCTGTTGGAATTCATAGAAGATGATAATAGTTTCATCAACTCATATTGCAGCGTGCTCAGGTTTTGTTTGGAAGATGCATACAGAAACGTATCAAACCAAGAATTCCATTGACCCACTGCAATGAACAGTGCAACAGTAGCCAGAACCGGTTGGCACAGCGGTAGAATAATGGAAATGAATGTTCTGAAATCTCCAGCACCATCAATTTTGGCGGATTCGATCAATCCCTCGGGTAGTGTCTGGATATAGGTTCGAATAACAATCATATTAAAGGCACTGATCAGCCCAGGAATAATGTACACCAGGAAGTTGTTTAACAAATGCAAATCTTTCATTAGGAAGTAAGTTGGAATAAGACCTGCACTAAAATACATCGTAAGAACAACTGTAATGGTAATGGGCTTTCGTAATATATAATCTTTTCGGCTTAGTGTGTAAGCCAGCATGGAGGTTAAGAATAGACTTAACACTGTCCCCAAAACCGTTCTCGCCACAGATATACCAAAGGCGCTGAAGATGGTCCCTCCTGCAAATACTGCTCTGTAGTTCTGATCTGTCCATACCCGAGGCCACAGATAAATCCCACCCCGGATGGTGTCATTACCGGCATTGAAAGATACGGCGAGTGTATTCACAAACGGATACAGGGTAACAATCGCGATTGCGATCATCAGTATACCATTTAACGTATGGAAGACAATCGGTTCAAGCCGAGATTTATTGATTCCCATCTCTAGTCCCCCTTATATTAATCGGTCTTCCCCGAGCCGTTTGGAAATTGAATTCGCCGCAAAGATCAGCGTGATACTAACTACTGTTTTGAAGATACCTGCCGCAGTAGCCAAAGAATAATTCCCGATCTGTAGTCCATATTTCAGGACAAATATATCTATCGTCTGTGACCAGTCGACAACCACACCATTACCTAACAGATACTGAACCTCGAATCCAGCTTCCAAAATCCAGCCCATATTCATGATCAGCAAAATGATAACAATGGATTTGATTCCGGGTAAGGTCACATACAGCATTTTCTTATATCGGTTCGCACCATCAATCTCTGCCGCTTCATAGAGGGAAGGATCGATAGACGTGATGGCCGCCAAATAAATAATGGCATTCCAGCCAACTTCTTTCCATACATGGGATGCGCCTACAATGCCCCAGAAGTATTCCGGAACGCTAAGCCACATGATAGGTTCTTGAATGATATTCAGCTTCATGAGTACCACATTCACAATCCCACCATCTACAGATAGTGAACTTGCTACGATACCTGTCACAATAATCCATGAGAGAAAGTGAGGTAAATACGATATTGTTTGAATGGTTCGTTTATATAACTTATGTTTGATCTCATTAAGTAAAATGGCAAATATAATTGCTGTCGCAAATCCGAGTACCATATTGATTACGCTCATCGCAATGGTATTACGAAGCACGTTAAGAAATGCATCGTCTGTTAGCAAAAACTTAAAGTGTTTGAGCCCGACCCATTCCTGCTGGGTGAAACTCTTCGCAGGACTGTAATTCTGAAAGGCCATAACCCAGCCCCAAATGGGATAATACGAGAATACGAGAATGTACGCAACGATGGGCAATGACATGAACATGAGTTGTCTTTGTCCGCGCAATCGTTTTAACAGTGGTGCTTTGGTAACGACTGTACGGGTAGTTTGCTCTGGTATGGCTCCAGGCGTGTTCGCCATCTTTCACTCCTCCTATTGGCTTGCAGCGACTTTATGCATGATATCCTCGGAAGGCACTCACCTGAGTAATCCTTTGGTTGATACCTTCCGAGAGAATCATTGCCGCATTTTTTTTATTTAACAGACCAGTTCTCGATTCTCCATTTCAGTTGTTCATTAATCCGGTCTTCATAGGATTTGACATCGATTTTCTTGTAAGCGTCTACATATTCAGTCCAAATGTTATCGAACTCATCCGGTTTTGACATGATCGCCTTAGGCAAGAATTTCAACGAAGTGTCTGTCATTTGTTTGTTCGCTACCGCAGCATCAGAGCCTTCTTTCAGATCGACCTGCCATGCTGGATAGTACACTGGATTTTCTGGTGCAGGAGAGAAGAAGTCGCTCCACGTTTTGAAGCCATATGCATCCAGAAGTTCTTTATCTTCCGGTTTGAGGTTGTCATAGAATTCCTCAGGTTGGTTGATCGCTCCAATTGCATTGCCATCTTCAAATGTTCCTTCGAGCTTTGGTGCAGCAGCGTAGAAACCTTCAGCTTTGTTAACCAATCTCCATGCCGGATCATCCTGCTCTGTCCGTTGCTCTGGTGTACGATAGAATCTTCCCTCTTCATTCACTTGATAGTCTACACCCTCTTCACCCCATGACAAGAGCTTCTGGTACTTCTCGTCCATAAGCTTATCGAGGAATTTGATGAGTGCGACTGGGTCTTCGGCATCTTTACTGATACCAAAACCATTGTTCAAGTTAATGACCGGACGATCCAGATAATGATCTGTGATACTTGTATCATAGACAAGCGGGAAGCCTACGTATGTCTGGCCAATTTTCCCCTGTGCTACGAGTGGGTCTTCGCCGGCTTGGAAATTCCAGTGCTGGTCGAACATACTAAGCACACGTCCCGAAGAAATTTTAGCCAAATATTGATCATAGTTCTGAACAAAGGCTTCTTTATCCAGCAATCCCTCGTTATACAGATTGTTTAGTTCTTTATAATACCGTTTGGAGATATCTTTGTCGGCAAAAACGGTTGCGACTCCACTATCATCTACGACTACGCCCCCGTCATTGGGGTGACCCGTAAGATGTTCAGGTGGGTTAAGCAAAGGGAACGTCCGCCAGTCTGAAGCCAATGTAGTGAAACCAATCGTCGGTTGACCATCAATAGTTGGATTCTTGGCTGCATAATCACGGATCAACTTTGTGAAATCATCCAACGTTTTAGGAGTCGGGTACCCGGCATCCTTCAGTATGGACTTTTGAATCCAGAATGCAGGACCAGAATAATAGTTACTAATGAACTCCCCTGTATACACACCATAGTTAGGCAACCAGTAAATATGTCCATCACTGGAGTCTTTCATCCGGTTCCAGTCTTTACCGAAATGTTTCTTCAGATTAGGTGCATGCTCTTCAATGAGATCTTCGAGCGGAATAACCGCACCGGCTGATACCAATTTGGTATCTGCTGTGATCAAGTCAGGGAAATCGCCACCGGCAATCATAACGCCGAGCTTCTGTTGAAGATCACCCACAAGAAACTCCATCTCAAGATTGACGCCGAGTTCATCCTGGATCTTCTTGTAGATTCGGTTATCTTTAGCAGGCGCCTGATTTGGCGTTCCGATAAAGGCCGTGATATTCAGTACCTCTTTCCCATCCTTTGTAGTCGTTTTCTCATTGTCACCGCTGCATCCTGCAAGTGCCAAACTCAAAGCCAGAACGAGTGATACGGAACCCCAAAGCTTCTTTTTCTTAAGTCCCCCCATGTACTTGCCCTCCTTGGAAGTGGTATGTCTTACTGTTTTTAGTATGAAGAAATGTATGCGGTTACAAAATATATACATTTAAGGTCTACCCCCCTGTAATTGTAGGTCTTATTCAGGAGGGGTTCTTCTTTTTCATGGATCAATTCGCATACTTTTGCCTGTATTCTACAGGTTTCATGGCTGTTCGTCTTTCGAAGTGTCTAAGAAAATGCTGGTAACTGCGGTACCCTACCTGCTCTGCAATCGCACTGGATGTTTGATTCGTCTGCTGGAGCAGACGCTTCGCTTCTTCCATTCTTAGATCATGTACTACCTCGATTACACCCTTACCATACTTTCGCAAAAAGGATTGCCCTAAATGGACAGGGTTCACGTAGAATCGTTCTGCGAGCTCCTGGATCGTAAATGTCTCCCTGTAATGCATCTGCACATATTCAGCAACCGTTGCCTGGATGCCACCCATTTGCCTTTCCCGGAAAATAGCCAGTTCTGACTTGCATTGCAAACAGAAATGTTCCAGATTGTTAGCAACCTCTTCTATATTTCGATGGCCCTTCTCCAGAATTCCACTCGCCAATTCATTCATTAGAGAATTAGGTTCTCCTCCTAATTCTCTGCACAGGGACAGTCCGCGGAATATAATATGGGTAGAGAAAATATGTACAATCTCTGGCGCAGCCTTCATCTGTACAAACAGTTCAAAAGCACTCCGAATCGCAGACGAGAGTTCCTCTACAGAACCGTTTTCAAGCAAATCGCAAATATGGTCCACCTCTGACAGCGTTTCCGGATCAAACTGCCAATTCTCCAGCTGAATATCTTCGGCAAACAAAAGACGCTCTTGGTTAAAAAATAAATAACGCCCAACTTCCTGAGCGGAGCGGAAGGATTCAGATAAATGCTCCAGTTTGTTGACCGTTAATCCAACCGCGATATGAATTTCTTCGCAGCCGTTATGTTGCATATTGTTCATCAAACGCTGGGTAAAAGCTTTAATTGCCTCAAATGTCTCATTCCTATCATTCGTTTCCTCCCCCCATACAAGTCCCAATGAGTCTCTTGTTCTGTCTATCACATAACAGCAAGTTGTTTCTTCAGCCGTTTGTTCGACTACTGAACAGACTTCTTGAATATCTCCCTGAAAGGCTATCCGCAGGTATGCCCAATGGGACTTGTTTAAACGAGGAAGGATCTCTGACATCTCCTCCTCCGATACATTTTGCTTATCCTTAATCAGTGCAGACAAAAACGCTTTGATCTTTTGCTCGTTTGCATGTTCCCTTATACGTTCCTGGGTTTCACGCTCCTGTAATTGCATACGGAGACGGACCAACATATCCTCTGCTTCTGTACTGTCAACCGGTTTGGTTAAATAGTTGGAGACACCTAATCGAATAGCTTGTCTGGCATAATTAAAGTCACTGTATCCACTCGTGATGACAAACAGCACAGACTCATGTTCCAATCGCCTTGCTTCTTCGACAAGTTCCAGCCCATTCATCACAGGCATACGAATGTCTGTCACCACGAGATCAGGTTGATCTTGTTCCATCATACGAATGGCTTCCTCACCGTTGGCGCACACACCTCTGATTTCAAAACCATACTTTTCCCAATTGATCAGAAGCTGTAACCCTTCAATGGCATACGGTTCATCATCGACTAACAGTACTTTGTACATGAGAGTTTACCTCCTATTTCCTCTGTTCCAGCTTGGAGATCGGTATACGGTACCCTGCAATAGTTTCCTTTCCAGGTACACTGCTTAGATCAAATATCGCATTTCCTTCATAAAAGAGTTCCAACCTGCGGTAGACATTGCGGAGTCCTACATGCTCGCCGTTCCTGGGTCTTTCAGAACGGATATCTCGCAGGAGCTCGGTTAGTCTCCCTGCATCCATACCGATTCCATTATCGATCACTTGAATAACCAGTTCAGACGTGTTTCGTCTCGCCGTTATCTTGATCTCCCTTCCATTTTTCCGCGCCTGCAAGCCGTGTTTGCAGGCATTTTCGACGAGCGGTTGAATACTCATTCGTGGAATAAGCAACGAAGCTGCATCAGGATCAACCTCGAAGGTGTAATCAAACAGCTCTCCAAAGCGAAACTTCTCAATCTGGAGATAAAGATTCGTAAATTGCAGCTCTTCTTGCAAAGGAATCAGATTGTCAGAATGACTGAGCAACTGTCTCATCAGTTTGGACAGACTTTTAATAATCTCAATTACTTCTGTATATCCATTCTTCGTACTAACGACCAGCAAGGCATTTAATGTGTTAAATAAAAAATGGGGATTCATCTGACTCTGGAGCATGGACAATTCAGTCCTCACTTGATCCAGCTCCAGATCTTTTTGACGGATTTCCAGTTTATATACGTCATTAATCAGCGTATGAATTTTACCAATCATGATGTTAAATGTACGAATAAGCCCGCCAATTTCGTCGCGGCCTTCGTGAATTTCAATCAGATCGAATCGTTCGTTACGAACCTTCTCCATATGTCTGGATAGCTTGCGAATCCGATAGTGGTAGGAACGCAAAATAATATAGATCAATACAGAGGGGACCACGATACTTAATGCGAGTAACCCCAAAATTGATTTAAAGGCTTCTTGCAGCAGGTGGTCAAGGTGACGCGTATCAGCAACTCCAATCAATTTCCAACCCTTTAGGTAGGCTAGATTCCCCAACGATTTTTCGAGCGTGTAAGCAGAATCCCCAGATTCCTTGAGCATTGATTCATTATCAGGGGGGGATAAGTCGGTTTCGCTGAACTCTCCACTTGAAACGACAGTTCGATTGTTGCTGTCCACCAGACGCAGCTGAAGACTGTCTGATTCACGATTTAAAATGCTATACACCCGGCTAAGTTCCAGATCAATCTTGGAATACTTGTTGTAATTTGCATAGGAAGTATAGGTGTCCATTTTGCCAATCACACTGATTCTTCTTCCCGCGTTAAATCCGGATGGCTCAATATAATCAACGACAAGAATGCCTCCACTGGTGGATTTCAGCTGTTTCAATCCAGGGAGTACATTCTTGTCTTTCATTACAATATAATGACTGCCCGTCTGAATGGTATCGTTGTCCGTATAAATACGCACCTCCAGAATATTCGCTGACATATACCGTGTTAATTTGTCACGCAGGAATGCATGGTAGACGTTGTAATAATCAACGGGGGAGTGATAGGTCCGATCCAGTGCCTCATAGAGCGAATCGTCTGCTGCAATAATTCGACTCAGGGCAACGCTCTCATCAATCATGCCAAGCAGTTCCCCCGCAGCCCTGTCGATGGATTTACGCAGATTTTCCTGTTCTCTAATCTTGATATCCGCAGAGGTGCGTTGATAAAAGAAGATATTAATCGTTATTACAGGAAGGAGAATACTAAGTACATAAATAAGCAGAAATTTGGATCGGAGAGGAATATCATTAACCTTACTGAACATCCAGAATTTATGACGCATATGATCACCCTTGGTTTTTGTTTTTATAGACTGACGGAAGCTCCCCTGTATGCGCTCTGAACTTTTGGGTGAAATATTCAGCATCATGATATCCTAGCCTGAATGCAATGTCAGTGATCTTCATATTGGTACGTCGCAGGAGTTTACGGGCCTCCTCAACACGAAGCTGGTGTACATAGTCACTGAAACTGACCCCCATCTCCCGCTTGAACTGTTGACCCAGATAGGCAGAATTCACGTGAATTCGATTAGCTACATCTTGTAATTTAATTTTACTTCGATAGTGTTGCTTCAATTCATTCACTGCTTCTGCAACCAGCCCTCCCGTACCCGTCTTTTGCTTCAATTCAGACTGGGAAAGTTGCTTGGACAGTCGAACACACAGGTCTTGCAATGTGCCGGAAGACCAACTCGCAGCCTCATGCCATTCTTTTTCACAGAGTATTTCTCTGCAACCCTCTCTTTTTCCATATTTACGTAGCAACTCCCCATGGATATATCGAATGACATGATGTATCCATTCCAACGAAACCTCTGCTTTTTTACTTTTCTCTAACAGTGCACTCACTGCAATATCGATAGAATACGTATTTTCTGATTCAATCAACGCCAAGATCTCTTTGGAGATGTTCATCATTTGCTCTAAATCATATTCTTCGCTTATCCGATATTCATTAAGATGATTCTCATCGGTTTCATCTGTAACCATGACTCCATTTTGCTGTTTTTGCTCATTTCTGCGTTTGTCCAGAGGTTCAATCATTTCCATAAGGATTTGGTGAATTTCCTCGGGAACAAGAGGTTTAAGCACATACTGATCGACCTGATACCGTATGGCTTGCTTCGCGTAATTAAAATCCGAGTATCCTGTAACGATAACAATTTTAGAGGTATAGGCGAGATCTTCTCGCAAGGTGTGAATCAAACCAAGACCATCCATAACAGGCATTTGAATATCAGTGACGACAAGATCCGGTTCAACCGAGTTGAATAAAGCAAGTGCTTCCTCCCCATCCGTTGCCGTTCCGCATAGTTCATATCCGCAAGCTCGCCAGTCAATCATCGTTCTCCATCCTTCTAGCATAAACGGTTCATCATCCGCGACAATGACCTTGTACATTAGCTCACCTCTCTTTTATCCTTGATCAGCTGCATGTATTTTATCTATATCTATAGGTAGATTCCAGTTGTTCTAGAAACGCTAAACAGCAGAACAACAGCAGGATTGTTGTCTGCTCGCACAACTTGGAGTACAAAATTTCCACCAGACCGTACTATAAGAACGCTCCGATTGTAGCGAAGCGTCGGGATAACAATTCAAGTGTAACGCTTACATTTTGGCACAACAACCTGTTAAACTATAGGTTTTCACCCGACAAAGTATAGGTTTAGCTCAGAAGTAATCTATTGTCAGGAAAAAGATTTTTCATTCTCCACGTACAATACGGAATCCTTGATCGGGACCAAAACCATTTGCATCAAATTTGCCTCGAAATGATATTTCATTGTTATTGACACCGCCAATCCAGCCTCCGCCTTTTACAACTCGCCAGGATGGATTGGGACTTTCCGAATCACTGTACCAGTCCCAGCACCATTCTCTCACATTCCCAGACATATCATAGATTCCTAACTCATTTGCCTTCTGAGTTCCGACTTTTTTGGTTTGATTACGGTTGCTCTCAATAGCGGGCCAGCTCCAGTCACCCGTCAGAATCTTCTCGCCGGCATTTACCCAGTACCAAGCAACTTCATCAGGATTATTACTTCCGCTGTATGTGTAATTTAAGCTCTTTTGACCCCCGCTTGCAGCGTATTCCCATTCCGCCTCTGTGGGTAAACGGTAACCGTTGGCGTCCTCGTTGATCGTTACAGTCCATTTTATATTGTCGTTTTCGTTGTGGTTATTCGTGTCCTGATTGTCTTTGTCTATATTGTAATAAGGTTTCAGGTTTTCTTTTATACTTTTTTGATTACAGTATTCCACTGCGTCATACCAGCTGACCATTTCAACAGGCAGGTCATCTCCCTTGAAGCCAGAAGGGTTTTCCCCCATAACCTCCATCCATTCTTTTTGAGTTACTTCGTATTTGCCAATATAGAAGGAATCCAGCGTTTCATTTTTATCAATCTGACTCGGCTTACTACTCTTGAAGGCTCCCCCTTCGACAAATACCAAGTCATCGTTTAATTTGGTATTACTTGCTGAACAAGCACTTAGACTAACAACTATAGCGATTAAAATTAACCATACCAGCTTCCTCATTCAATTATTCTCCTTTACTAAGCTTAAATCCGGCAACGTCGAGGTCGGTTAGTCTAGAGAATAACGTTACTCAACGCTACCGGAAAATTGAATTCAAATGCAGGTGCAGACGTTGAACTGCATCACAACATTTTTACCAAACCGTCACGTTTGCGCTTCCGCTGCTTTGATAACCTTCCGTTGCCATCACCTGATAGGACCAGCTGTTGCCTAAGTACATCCCTTTGCTCGCCCATGCATTCACATGATTACTGAACGTGATGGTAGAATTGACTCCGATCGGTCTCTTGGACTGTCTTACACTCCAATATTGAGGGAAAGTCTGCGTACCATCAATGGAAGGTGCATTATATCTCATCGTTGTATAAATGTCGTATGTGCCACCATCACTAGTCATTGAGCCCTTGTACGTGCCAGTCGGACGATATGTTCCCCAGCTATCCACCACGTAGTATTCAATGAGTGCGCCTCTTGTCCAACCATAGAAGGTCAGATATCCGTTACCTGATGGAGAAAATACACCAGCATTGTAATTGACTACTCGATTAGGTGTACCGTATGTCCACCCTTTCCCGACAACAAAGTTCCCGGTATTTTGCCAATTCACGCTGTAATTCCCGCCCGATCCATTCACGGCGTTGACCGTTCCTCCGCCATCTGTCCAATTTTGCCAATAATCTGTTGCTGCGCTCGATGTTGCTGCGAAGACACCAAAACTCATGGAAGCTGCAAGAACAACGGTTAACAATTTTTTGCTAAATTTGAACATAGATAATACCTCCTGATATTTTAATAGATTAGGTTGATGCTACAATCCGATATGAATGTTCTTCAGCAAATTCACTTGAAAAGACGTTGCGAAAACAGATACAGATCGTTCTTCCATACGAGCCAATCATGTCCTCCACTTTCCTCATGCCAAATGTGAGGGACTCCGTGTTGCGCCAAATATTGGTGAACCCCAAGACTAATCTCTATAAGATTGTCCTGTTCACCGCAAGAGATCCATAACAGCGAGAGTAATGAAGGCGCTTTCGAAAGATCAGGGACAAGTAGCTCCGGACTTCTGGTGTTTGGGGCTGCGGAGAAAGCACCGATCCATGCAAAATGGTCTAGATTACTTAATCCGATATTTAAGGATTGACCTCCACCCATGGATAAACCAGCAATCGCCCTTTTATCCCGGCTTTTATGCAAAGGGTAGTTCGACTCCATGTAAGGTATCAAATCGTTGAGCAAATCGGATTCAAACCGTTTAAATGCTTTGATTTTCTCAGGTTCAAACAGGTCTCCTTCAGCTCGGTCATTCGACATTGCACGACCGTTGGGGAAAACAATAACCATTGGCTCAAGCAAGTTATCGTTGTACAGATTATCGAGAATAATTTGGGGAGAACCATGAGTATGCCATTCGGTTTCGTCTCCACCAATACCATGCAAAAGAAAAAGTACAGGATACATCGTTGTCGAAGAAAATTCTGGTGGGGTGTACACCATCGCTTTACGGGAAGTGTCAACCGTGGTGGAAGGATACTCTACCGTCTCCATGACTCCACGTGGTATATTCTCCCGATACTGGTCATATCCCGTTACTGCTGGTGAGATCAATTCCATTCTCTTTTCCTCCGAACATATGAGTGACTATCAGTCTTCAGTTAATCCACATAGCCAAAACCCAGAATGGTGAAGCATTTATGTTCATGACCTTCCGCCATTTCGATCTCGATGGAGTGCTCCCCCACATGCTCTTCGTTAAGCAGAAGTATGGCATGGCAATGGGTCCAGTTCACTTGACGCGGATCGACTTTTTGGACGAATACCCCATCTACCTTGATATGTGCAGTTCCGAATTCGTCGTTACCAGAATCCTTGAAGATCAGAATGAGGCTTTTGCACTGCAAACTTATCCGAAAGCTGCTCTGATCCTCTTTTCCCTCTCCTGTACGCATCCAGTTATTGGGGAACTGAGGTGTACCATAGTCATGAGCATCCATCTCAGCCATCTGCAAATCCGTGTCTGTTTTACAAAAAGAGCCTGCATCGATTCGGGCAATGTGATTGCCGTTTTTCCGATCCAACAGCTTCACATTAACAAATTCATTTCCAATTAGCGGAGCTTTTTCAATATCATGATCTTTCTCATCCCACTCAGAACGATTCGTCACGTCGAACAAATATTCCAAACAATCGGCCATAATTCGATGCCCTATGTTAGTTGGATGATATATATCATGGAAAAATTGGTTTTTGGAAATAACGTTGCCTTCACCTTTTGTCTTGTTGAACTGATCTACGACAGCATCTTTCACACTTACCATTGGCAGATCATAATGCCAGCCTACCGGAGCGAGACGATCCTGTAGATTCCAGTCATTTTCGAATACACTGAATAACAAGATAACCGCTGGCTTGTTATCGGCAGTAAGTGCTTTGAGTACCAGACTCTCGTAACATTTACCTTGGGTTTCATCATCTGCGTCATTGACTGCGAATTCGATTATGACAATATCCGGCTGAACGGCACCTCCTCTCAGCACATCACGATCATAACGTACAATCCCCAGTTCTGAAGGAGTTCCACCCACACCTGCTTTAATCAGGTGAATCGGACTATCTTTTGAAAGCGCAAACATAAATTTGAACGACTCATACGACCGATAAGCGTAACTTTGGAGATGAATAGGTACTGCACCAGCACCATGGGTAATGGAGCCTCCAATATAAGCGATAACGACAGGTTCGCCGTTTTTTGCCTTCTCAATGGCTCGTTTTAATCTGACATTATTTCCTTTGTTCAGAAGAGATCGGCCAATCATGTCGCGATATCTATGTGACTCAAAATCAATTGCGGGCTTGACTGCCGACGCTTTCACTCCAACTGGATCGCGCGGTGCAGTGAATTCCTTGTTTTCACCTGCATCTCCTGAATCCGGGAGCATAAATCACCATCACATCCTTCCGGTTAGATTCTGACCATCCTCAAACAACATTTAAAGGATCACAGCTTGTATTATTATTAGATCAGATGTGATCCTTCTCCCAAAGTCTATCCCTTACATAATTTTACAACAACCTGACAAAGTATAGGATTTTAACCAATATATCATTTTAAGTTGAGTACAATGACATGCAGATCAGAACACCTATAATCTTTCATGTAAACGCTTTAATTTGTATACTATTTCCATGTTATAATTTTGAAAAACCGCATTGATGAAGGAGGATACTCATGAATATCACGGGTCAAGGCGCGTGGGATACGGGTACATATACAAATCTGTTTTTGAAGCTAGGTTACGATGAGAATGAGATCACGAACAGATTGGAAGAAACATGGAACGAGCTGTTTTATGGCGATGAAAATACTCGAATATATTACCCCATGGGTGAGGACAAAGGATATTTGCTGGATACCGGTAATCTCGATGTTCGCTCCGAAGGCATGTCCTATGGCATGATGATGGCTGTTCAGATGGACAAAAAGGAAGAATTTGATCGACTCTGGAATTTCTCACACACGTTTATGCAACATAAAGCGGGACGTTATAAAGATTATTTTGCCTGGCATTGCAAGCCTGACGGAACCCGACTCTCGCAAGGTCCTGCTCCTGATGGTGAGGAGTTTTTTGCCATGGCGCTTTTTTTTGCCTCCAACCGCTGGGGCGATGGCGCTGAACCTTATGATTACAAGGCACAAGCCCGCAAGATCCTTCGTGCATGTATACATCAGGGCGAAGACGGCGAAGGCGATCCCATGTGGGACCCGGAAACAAAACTGATCAAATTCATACCAGAAACACCGTTTAGCGACCCCTCCTACCATTTGCCTCATTTTTATGAACTATTCGCGAAATATGCGGATGAAGAAGATCAGAGCTTCTGGAAAGAAGCGGCGGCCGCTAGTCGTGCTTACCTTCATACAGCCTGCCATCCCGTAACCGGACTATCACCTGAATATGCGAACTATGACGGCTCTCCGGCTCCTATACAGCCGCATGGTGATTTCAGACATTTTTACAGTGATGCCTACCGTGTTGCTGCAAATGTAGCGCTGGACTGGGAATGGTTCCGCAAGGATCACTGGCAGATCGAACAATCCAATCGGATTCAGTCCTTCTTCAGTGATATTGAAATGTCCGATTATCGTCGTTATACAATAGAAGGTGAACCTTTCGACGAACCTTCACTGCATCCTGTAGGTTTGCTGGCTACCAATGCCATGGCTTCACTGGCTGCGGACGGTCCACATGCTGACACATTCGTTCGCAAGTTCTGGAACACCCCTCTGCGTCAGGGAGAGCGACGTTATTACGACAATTGCTTGTATTTTTTCAGCATGCTGGCTCTAAGCGGAAGATATCGCATGTACTAAACCAAGGGAATGTGCGCGAACCGTTGAATCTGTCCTGTGAATATTTGGCTTGCAGGACAGGTTCAATCATAGAATTTTAAGAAGGATGCATTGAAATTTACGATTTAATCTATATCAATAAAAAACGTTCCCGGCTCGCATATATTGATTGCGAACCGGGAACGTTTGGGTGTGCAAATACAGACATTAACTTTTCCCGCTCTGTATGATTCAGATACTTTAATTATTTGGAAACAGAAGAAGTATCATAGGAAGACTGCATAATCTCCAGATATCGATTAATGTTCAGTCCCTCCAGGCCTTTCACATATTCATCCCAATCCTTATCCAGATTTTTGGCGCCTGTAATAAATTGCAGGGCGTTCTGATCGATGTAATCCTTGAGATTGGTCTGCATCATGCTGGCTTCATCAGCAAGGGACGGATCTACCCACAATGCCCAATGAGGGAAAACCTCTTTCGGTTCCTTGCCCTCCATTAACAATGTCGCCTCATAGAGCCGTCGCTCATAACCATCATTGGCATAGATGTCTGTCCCCTGTACTTCGGCGTCCCGATATGCACGGTGATGATTGTACTGACTTAATGCAGCCCAACTGTCATTACGAGGTTCTTCTCCAGAAGGAAGCGGAATGGCTTTATATAACGGCTCAATCTGATCATTGAGCGCCACTTCTCCTTCTTGTGGTTTGCGCCAGCTTACGCCCTCTTCTCCCAGATATGATGCCATGGTCCCTTCTTGGGTATAGAAATAATCCAGCAGCTTTATGGCCGCGATCTGCGTTTCCTCACTGGCTTTGTTTGTCAGTACAAAGGACGCTCCGGGATCAATCGGATAGTTGTACGTAGCATAAGCAGCATTGGGTCCCTTCAATGGAGGGATGGGATTGTAATCATTCCCGTAAGGTGAACCTTCGGCAGTCGTTACGAATAACGATGGATGCATGGCTGCCCCGGCACCCAGAAGCTGTGCGTCGGCGTTATCGCCAATTTTTTTGAAGGCCCCGACATTTTGGGTAAAAGCCCCTGGATCAATCAACCCTTCATCGTACAGGGATTTAATATAGGCAAGTCCTTCTTTCCACTCCGGTTTGTTCACTACCGTCTCCACTTTCCCCTGATTGACAATCAGATAATTCCGATCGTCGTCATAGATAAAACCGTTCATCAAGTACGGAATAATGTGCACACCGAAATTTTCAGTCGAACCGCTTAGCGGTACTTCGTCGGCTTTGCCGTTCCCGTTCGGGTCTTTCGTTTTAAATGCCCGAAGCATTTCCTTAAATTCTTCTGTCGTCGTGGGTTCGGTCAGGCCCAGTTGTTCCATCCATTTGGTGTTGACCCACATCTTGTTCGGGTATGAACAGTGAAAACATTCATTTAGACCCGTCAAACCATAGATATTTCCGTCGGGAGCAGTGTTCATGGCCCGATAATAGTCATTGCTTTCAAGCACTTTTTTAATATTAGGAGCATGCTCCTCAATCAGATCATTCAGCGGCAAAATAACCCCCTGCTGACCAAACTTCAACAAGTCTGTCTGGGAGAATCGATCTACCCAAGGGATGAGCAGATACAAGTCCGGATAATCACCGGAAGCCAGTGAAATCTGTCTTTTCTCCGCTGCACCGTCGAATGGAACAGTAGTCCAGTTGAACTGAATATCAAACTTCTCTTCCATTTTCTTCGTGAATTTGTTAGTGGACAGGTTGGTATCCGAACCCTGGTGAGCAAACACATTAATGGCTGTCTTGCCTGACGGGTCGCTGCCTTCCCCGTTCCCCTTATCAGAACTTGAACATCCGGCAAGTACCAACGAGGTAAACAGCATAAAGGTAAGAATGATGAATCCCGCTTTTTTCAATACAATCCTCTCCCTCATGAATAGATAGAAAAAATGAACTTATCCTTTAACTGAGCCAATCAACATGCCTTGCACGAAATACCGTTGAACAAAAGGATAGATGATTAGCACCGGCAAGCTGGCCATCACAATTAACGAATACTTCATGAGTTCAGCCATCTGCTGCTGTTTGATCATTTCCGATGCATCCATGTTCCCCGTACTGCTGTTCAGAATAAGAATACTGCGCAATATCAGCTGTAGCGGATAGAGCGACTGTGATTTCAGGTAGATGAGGGCGTCAAAGTATGCATTCCACTGACCGACAGCGTACATAAGTGACAACACGGCAATAATCGGTTTGGCGAGTGGCAGGATAATACTGAAGATAAACCGGATGTCACTGCAGCCATCGATATCTGCTGCTTCGGACAATTCTTCCGGTATCGAGTTCTGAAAAAAGGTACGGGCAATGATGACTTGCCATACCCAGACGGCATTGGGAATCAGCAACGCCCAGCGGGTATCAATCAGTCCCATGGTTTTCACCACTAGATAGGTAGGGATCAAACCTCCCGAGAACAACATGGTGAAGGTAATAAACATCATTAACGAGCTGCGACCAACAAACGTTTTTTTGGATAATGGATAAGCAATCATAATGGTCAGTGCCACGCTGATGAAGGTGCCGCAGGCTGTATAGAAAAGGGAATTGGCATAACCGGTAAGGACTTGATCATTCCGCAATACAGACTTGTAACCGTCGAACGTCAGGTCAATGGGCCACAACCAGACTTTTCCCGAGGAGACGGCAGCAGGGCTGCTAAGCGAAGAACTCACAATATAGATCAAGGGATACAGCACGGCAATGAGCACGACTGTCAACATGAAATAAACAACTGTTATAAATACGCGGTCTCCCCAGGATTCACGAATTGTACTGCTGCTCTTGATCCGCGAACGACCTGCATTTGTCTGTGTGTTAGACATGGGTTGGTTCTCCTCCTTTCGCTCCCGTTACCATAAGCTTGTATTGGACAGTCGCTTGGCGACCGCGTTTACGATTAATAGAAGAATCAGGTTAATCACCGAGTTGAACAGGCCAACCGCAGTAGCGAAGCTGTAATTGGCATTCAGCAATCCTATTTTATAGACATACGTGGAGATGATCTCCGAAGCAGACAGGTTGAGCGGATTTTGCAGCAAATATATTTTTTCGAACCCAACAGCCATGATATTCCCTACACTCAAGATCAGAATGATGACGGCTGCCGGAAGTAGTCCAGGCAGATCAACATTAATGATTTTCTGTATACGGTTGGCTCCGTCCACTTTGGCCGCTTCATATAGGGATGGATCAACACCTGCCAGAGCAGCCAGATATATCACAGCGGAGTACCCCATCCCCTGCCACACATCGGAGAATACGTAGATGGATCTAAACAGTCCGGGCTCACCCAGAAAATTCACCGCTTCGAACCCAAGGGCACCGGCAATCGTGTTGACAATACCCAGCCTAGGAGACAGAAAGAGCATAATGATGGAGACCATAACAACCGTAGAGATGAAATATGGAGCATACGTCACCATTTGTACTGTTTTTTTGAATCGTATGTTTTTGATTTCGTTCAGCGCCAGCGCCAGTAATATAGGAATTGGGAAACCAACGATCAGGCTGTAAAACGAAATGTAGAGCGTGTTCTTGATCAGCATGACAAACGCCGGATTTTTGAAAAGTAATTCGAAATACTTGGTTCCGGCCCACGGACTGCCCCAGATCCCCTTGATGACGTTGTAATCTTTAAATGCCAGGACCGCATTCACCATGGGTACATACTTGAAAATAATAAAGTAAGCAATCGGTGGCAGGATCAGCAGATACAGCTGCCAATGTCGCCTCCAGCTTCTGGATAATGCTTGCTTCAAGGCAAACGTTTTACTTGGTTTCTCTACGGACTTTGATTCACTGGTCATTGTGGTTCTCAGAATCATCCCCCCATTCTTGGCTCCAAATCGTGCTGAACTGCAACTCGTCTTGGTAGCGCTTACTTTTTGAGTAATCATAAGATTTCGCTGGGGATGCGTAAAGGTACAGTTACGCTGAGAAAGTACAAAAGGCGAATATAGTTCTCGAGAAACAACCTACATTAACGGCTATGAACGTCCATTTTCCGAAACACACTCGGAGAAATGCCGCGTACCCGCTTGAAAGCTCGGCGGAATGAATGTGCACTATTATACCCGGTGGCCTCCGCGATCTCGTCAATGGTCTGACAGGTGGAGTGCAACAAGTTCGAGGCAGCATCAATGCGTACCCGTTCTACATAATCTGAAAGATTCTCTCCCGTATGTTCTTTGAACAGTTGGGATATAAACTTCTCGGACTTGCTCATGTGCTCGGCAATCCGGTAGATCGTCAAGTTTGCATCCCCATAATTATGTTGGATAAAACAAATCATTTCGCTTACAGTATCCGCATGTGCTCCTGCTCTTCTTCTCTGGAAATCACCGCAGATGTCTTCCGTTAACTGTTTGAATTTTGCACGCAGCGAAGTAATCGTTTCTGTCATCTGAATGGATGTCACACGAGATTTATATTCCTCCAGCAGGGAGGCATCCAGCTTGAATTTTGGTTCGTCCAACTTCAGAAAAGTCCCCTTCAGCTCCATGATGAACTGCTGTGTCATCTCGTAGGACAGTTCCCGCTCCTCTAAATTACGAAGAAACAATTGCTCCAGAATGCGTATCGCCTCTTCAGGCTCCCCGACTTTGATTGTGTTCAGCAGTCGCTGTTCAGACTCAATCGGATAATAGAACATTTCATTTTCCTTCATCGTATCTTCAAATCTCACCAGATGATCTGTTCCCATATGAATGGCATAATCCAGAGCTTGTTTGGCTTCGTCAAAGGAGCGCCCTGCATCATTCCAGACCTCGTAAGCTGCACCTGTGCCAATTGTTGTGGATATCCGATGCTCCCGGTAGATCACTTCCATCAACGTGTTCAGCTCTTTTTCACATCTCCCAACAGCTTCATTCAATGGGTTCTCATCCAATGGACAGGCAAAAGCGATCTGGTCAGTTCCCCAATCCGTGATCAGTAGTTGCCCATTCCACTCTGTAAGTACTTGTTTGACGAGCAGCCTTGCAACACCCAGTTCATGAATAATTTCTTCACTGTCTGGATTGGCATATCCGTTTACCTTCACTAAGCCTGCCAAGCCCTGGCTGCTATGAAGAGAAATGTGCGCCTGAGATGAGATAACCTCCAGCTCAAGTGAGGTATAAACTTCTCCGGTTAACAAACGTTTGATAAAACCGTCTCTCAATAACGGAATCTGCTCATTCATGGCGTTTTTAAGTGAGTCATTATTTGCAATCAGATTGTTAATATGGCTTGCCAAAAAATCATATTCATTGCCCCGTCTGCCTGGCGAATCGGTGATTTGTTCCCGAAAAGAGGCCAACAATCTGTAAACGGGTGCACTATTTCGATAGGCCAGAACCAGCCCAATTAACAGACCCAAGGCAATGGTTGCCAAAGTAAACGCCAGCGTGACTTGTTTGATTTGGTCCGCTTTTGTCATGAGTGCTTTCTCCGGAATCCCTGCCATGTAATTCCATCCATTTTGACTGGACTGTATCGATATCAGCAGCCGACCATCACTTCCAGGCTGTACATTCTGCACGTTCAGCTCCGTTTCCGCAGCGTTAGCTTCTCTCTGGCGACTCTGTGCCATTTGCTCGGCTTCGGCTTGTTCAATGCCAAGGGAGAAAATGATCCGCCCTTCCGCATCGGTGACGAGAGTCCAGCCGCCATATTGATCCACAATATTTTGAGTAAGACTGGCCATCTGATTCTGATCAATCATGACACCAATCGTCGCTTGCGGTTTGTTAAAGCTGTTCAAAGGCAGAGATTGCAGAAACGTAATGGCGGGAACGTCTGCAAGCACTGTGCCGAGTATTTCACGTTTATAGTTTCGAAGCGGTATGATTTCATTAAAGTGTGGTTGTTTGAGAATTTGGTCATACCATTGTTCAAACGACATACCATCCAACTGATTAGCAGCATAATAATGCTCTGGACGATAATACACAGTTCTTGGTGTGATGATGGCATTGTAGTTGGGAATGTGAATGAAGAAATGGGACAAGTAATCATTGGTACTGCTGTACATGGAGAGGCTCCGCTGCATACGGTTCATACCGTAGACATTGTAGAGATCATGCGGCTTTGGGCCAGCAATTAAATTTTGCAAATCGGGATTGGCGGCAAGCTGTCTGGTAAAAGCTTCGACTTGAAGAAGATTTCGCTCAATGATCTCTTTGCCAAGACTCAGTGACTTCAAGCTGTTCTCAATGGAGCTGGAACGGGCTGCTTCAATGGAAGCTTGGTAAGAGGCATATCCCGCGATTTGAGGAATCATCAGGATGATGAGATACGAAATAAGGAATCGGCGGAACACGGGTGAAAATTTGGACCATAGGAGCTGCATATGTACCCTCCCTTTTTTATCAAGCGCTTACATTTCTCTGTGATAAGGTAGCTGTTCAATGATACACCGGGCATTTCTTCCTGGTGAAGGTACAACTTCTTCCTTATGGTACATTTACATACTGCAGCGTACAATGCTTGCATGAAAATAATTGTCACTCTGCGGGTTAGCGTACAAATATAGTTGTATTTTACCTTCGCATGGCATCATCCCAAAGTATCAAAAATAAACGCAAAAAACCTCCCCAAGACATGAAATGACTTGGGGAGGTTTTGTTTAACGTTGTGCTTATTAATTGCTAACGGCAACAAATTTCCATTGTTGGTTTGTAGCACCTGTGTAGGTGTTCTGCTGCAACTTGGCACCATCCGAAGTAGAAGCGTTTGCCACTTCAATCGCTTTGTTGCTGTTCACGTTGATGATACTCCAGTATCCGTTTCCAAGGTCATTCACTTTGAAATGCTGAGCGGTTGTGTTCAGATTGCTCATGAGCTGGACCACTTCCCCATTGGTGTTGGTACCGTTGCGAATGTCGATGACTTTGTCGGGTGAGTTCACACTTGTCAGTGTATAGTTGCCGTTACCGATCGAAGTCAGAACCCACTTCTGGGGGTTACCGCCCAGATCGCTCCATTGCTGGAGCTGAAGATTGTTTTCGTTTAGACCACCTGGGACATCAATAACCTTGTTGGAATGCCGGGCTACAATTTTATAGGTTGCACCGGATACAAGACCTGTTGTTGGTCCACCTGTTCCACTGCCAGGGTAAGTCTGAGCACGTTCATGGTACCAGTTAAACAGGAATCGTCCCATGGCACTCCGTGAAGCATCTCCATCCCACTTCAGTCCAGCCGTTGGGTCGGCAAAGGAGCTTCGTGGTCCTTCACTTAGAATGAATCCGTTCATATGAGCTGCAATGCTGACATTGCCTGCGGCGTTGAAGATTGTTTTGGTATTCGTCCCAAAACCTTCATTGCTGCCATTAAACAAGTTCCAATAGGCCGAATCGCCAGGTTTGTTTTTGAACCAGGTTACCTCGGTAATGTTAATCGGATATTTGTCAGCGGCTGCCTTCACGTTGGTATTCCACTGGTCTTGCAGGATGGAGAAGTTATCATATGCGCCATAACCAGGGTACCAGTGAACCGCATACCCATAGTTGTTGAGCGGGTCAGTCAATGGATGGCTTGCCGTCAAGCTGTAAAATTGGTTGTATCCCAGACCTGCCGCCCAGATGACATTGTCCGCACCTTTGCTGCGAATTGTTGAAATCATGGAATTTTGGAAATTACGCAAGTCATTCCAGTGATCCACAAAGTCATTTTCCCCGTTGTATCCACCCCAATGTCCATTGGCATAGGATTTCACCGGTTCGTTGATCAGTTCGAAGTGAACGTTGTCTGCACTTTTGATCTCCGGGCGTGAAGCGAGATAACCCCAGATTTCGTTGAATTTTTGCAGGTTGGCAGGTGTTGTCGCCTGATCATCCTTCAATGTGAAGTCTAGTCCCAGGACAACATAGACACCTTTTGTTTTGGCATATTGAATGTACGGAATAATTACATTTTGCGTAACGGTCTGCACACCGGCAAAGTTATATGTACCAGCAGCCACATCTCCCATGTCCTGACGATCGATGAACAGACGTACCTGATTCATATTCCAGCCATGATTGCTTCCGTACTTCGCGCTGGTGTCAGCAAAAGTATCGGTAATGTCTTTCAGATAAGCCAGTGTAGCTGCATGACGGTTATTTCCATGCAGATTGAGATAATAATTGCTGTCCTGATATGTCCAGTAGGCACCTGAGGGTTGATGCCAACCGTTCAGTAGCACAGGCTGGTTGTTGCTGTTCACCAGGTTTTTGCCGTTTACGTGAAGCTTGCCCATCGGCATGCCCACCCATGCTTCGGCACGGCTGCCTCCCCATGGAGCAATTGTGATCAATAAAGCCAGAATGAGTAAAAGTTTACAAGATGTCATGAACTTCTTCACTTTAATTCCTCCTGATCTGATATATTGCCTTGCAATAATGCGAGGTAAGCTCCGTCAGAATATCTCTGATCAAACAGATCGCTCAGGTCGGCGCCCGCTCCCGCAGCCCGTTCCACACCAGCAGGGGGATCCTGCGCAGGGAAGGATCGCGGTTCTGCTGTGAGCAGACGTTCATGAGATCGTTACATGCCCCTTTTCACAGATGGAATGTTGCATGAAGTTCCTCCTCCCTCTTCCAGACTGATCCCACTCCAAACGTACAGGAGAAATTAACTTAACCCACGATTCCCGTACGCTCTACACTCTCTACGAAATATCGTTGCACAAACAAATAGATGACGATCAAAGGCAGAATGGCAAGAAGGATTCCTGTATCCTGGATCATGCTCAGATAGAACGGATCGGCCTGGGAAGCTGCACCGTCAGTAACCTGCTGGGCCAAATTATACGGAAGGGACGATAACTGGGTCGACATGACTTTACTTGAAGTCAGATAAGTCGTCGTATAGAAGCTATCGTTCCACTGCCATACGAAGGAAAACAGCATGACTGTTACCATGGACGGAATGGCATTGGGCAACATGATTCTTGAAAATGTTCTTCCGATGCCCGCGCCGTCCACATAGGCCGCCTCCTCCACTTCCTTCGGAATACCCCTGAAGAATTGCCGGAAGATAAAGATGTACAAACCGGCTTTAAGTGAATTGGCCGTAATCGCCGTCAGAATAAACGGCCAATAGGTATTAAGCAAATTAACAGGTTTGCCGGCTATGAGCGTCATAAGCCCCATGAGATCAAAGCTTTTCAGATTCAGGTATACCGGAATGAGAATGGTCGTTGGCGGTACAAGAATCGTCAGAATTACACCAGCAAACAGCAAGTTGCTTCCCCTGAATTTCAGTCTGGCGAATCCGTATCCTGCAAGTGCACAGGATGCTGTAGTCAGCAGTGTAGTCGTTGCAGACAGGGCAAACGTATTAAACAGCGTTGCCCAGTAATCCATGACGCGTATCGCCTCTTTGAAATTGTTGATGGAGAAGTTCTGTGGAATCCACACCACCACTGCCGAATACAGATCACCTTTAGCTTTGATGGATGTGGAAACCTTCTGAAATATGGGAAACAGGATAACGAAGGAAAGACCGGTAATCAGAACGAATCGGATCATGGCCCACAGCCAGCCTTTCCAATGCTCCAGCGATAATAATCGTGATGTTGTCACGTGGGACACCCTCCTTTCTAATCTTGATAGAAGACTCGCTTCGAGAAAATGATGGATACGATAACCAGAATGATGGCAATGGCCAGAAAGTAGACCCATGCCATGGCAGAACTTAATCCAAAGTCAAATTTGACGAAGCCGGTATCCCGGATCAGTTCCGTCATGGCGTTATTGGCAAACGAATCAATGATCGTATAGATCGCATTGACAAAAATAAGCGGGCTGACCATCGGGAACGTAATTTTCCAAAAGGCTTCATAACCCGTCGCCCCTTCCATCTTCGAAGCCTCATACAGTTGAGGGGAAATCGTCTGGATCCCTGCCAAAAAGATCAAAATCTGTACACCGGATTGACTGACGATCTGATAGATCCGATCTACGGCGCTGCTCAGATACGTGACGATCCAATCGCTCACTCCAGCGTTAACCATCAGATTTTCGAGTTCAAATGTCCCGAGTGAGCTTCCACCTGTGCTGCTCTGATTAACCGCTTCAATCAGGCTGGTGCTCTCCAGTGTCATAATCACTCCCGATGCCAGAATAACGGGCAGGAAAAAGATCGACCGTGCTACAGCCCGGCCCCTGAACTTCTGATTCAGGATGACGGCAAGGAACAGACTGAATATAACGATAAGCGGTACGTTGATGAGTACGTCTGTAATCGCCTCAATTAACGCACGGTTAAAGCTTGTATTGACGGTTAGCGCCTGAATGTAATTCGCAACACCGTTGAACTGAATCGCTATGCCTTCCGCGTTAGCTTGAATTGTACTCATGCTGTATCGCAGAGAGGCTAACAGCGGGATGAAGAAAAACAACACAAAACCAATGAGCCAGGGAAGCACGTAGATTACGCCCCACATGGCTTTCTGCTGAGCATACGTACGACTTCCCCATTTCCATTTCAGGAGCGTCTTCAGAGCTGCTCACCACCAGTCACATAGCTTTGGGCTTCCACTGTATCGTTGTTAACTTCTACAGGGAAGTCGTTATAATTGACGATTACGAACCCGCCACCTTCATATGTTGTCCGGAAGACGCCCTCCTCCAGGGATTCATGAGATATCATGGAACGTCCGGCAAACGGTTGGTTCACCTGGTTCACCTCGTTGTAGATTTCGGCAGCCAGATCGATCCATTGTTCATAATTCGCCGCGTAGAGATCATCATAATCCGTTTCTTTCACAACATGGTTTGGCGCATTGAACCATGCAAAGTAAGGGCTGGCTCCATATTCAATCAGCTTCAGCACATATTGCCTTGCATTGGTATATGTGGAGAGATTGTATGGCGTCCCCGTATAACCGATGCTGCCGTGTACAACGAGCTGATAGAACGGAATCTCTTCATCCTCCAGCTTGAAACGACTGCTGGTCATCGGTGCATCTGTCAGACCAGTTACATACGGCAGGGCATAAGCGTTCCCGCCTTCAGCAACAAGCGAGCCAGCCTGCTGCCCGATCTGTTCCAGTGCCTTCTTCACGGAGCCGAGCGCTTGTGTTCGGTCCACCAGCTTTTTCGGATTCATATCGCTGTTTAACTGAGCTGCCAGATCATTCAGGCTTAGCGACAGTCCATCCTTTTGAAGGGACCTCAGCTCATCTAACATGTCTGCCGTCACGTCCTCCAGCATGTTGGGCGAAAGCACATAGGATGGTGAACGATCCCGGTCCCGCCGCTGGATGGCCTGGTTCATCGGATACAAGACCGCCGGTTCCTGAGTTAATGTGCGTGAAGCTTCTTTGGACGGTTTAAACCCTTTTTTGGATTGCACATTCAGCAGAGCGATATCGGGATAGAAACCGATGCCCGCTTCTTGTGTGTATGCGCTGAATTCCCGCAATCCCTTTTTCCCGCCTACCGCGCCGTCTACTTGGATGGAATCCGGCAGTCGATGATGAAGTCCGCCGTTAAGCCATCCTGCATAGCGCACCTGAATATTGGATACCTTCTTCTCCGTCAAGGCGGAGAGAATGTTTTTGGCTTCATCAAATGTGGTCAAAGCCTCCGTTGAATCATACGGTATGCCCAACATATGCTGTCTTGTTGTCATGCCACCGAACAGTTGCAGATAAAAGGGAACGTTACTCTGCTCCTTGCTGGCGTTCAACTCGGGAAGTCCGCCGTTTTGCATCAGATAATCCCGATAGAGAGATGCAAGCCCGGAGTATGAGGCCTTATCCGCCCCGACAAAAGCATATCGAACGACGAAATCAGACACGGTCGGTTTCTTCTGGAATTTCGGAAGTGTACGAACCATATCACTTGCCTGAAGCGTCACATCGCTCTTGTTCACCACATAGAAGCTGGGATATACGTTGTTGTAGCTGTTCAGCTTGCCGCTGATATCGGCATTCACAACTGCAACGGCATCCCCTTCTTCAATAATGCCCAGGAAAGCTCCCTCTTTCCGAATCAGTCCAAATACCGGCAACCTGGCTCTGGCTTCATTCGAACTTGCTTCCCGCAGTTTCATGGTCATATCCGGTCCATATATATCTTGTTGATAGGCAGGATACTGCAGCTTGCCATTGTTAAAATGGATCAGCGCTCCCGAACCGTCCGGCACCAGTATGGAGCCCTCTTCTTCTGAACCCCCGGCCCCGAAGTAATCCATTACAGATATGCTGTTGATCGGATATTCCTCCGGAAAATGAATGCCTGAGGACGGAACACGCACGAGCAGATCCTCTCCATCCAGCTCATATTCCATCGTAAGCATAAACAGCCGTGGTCCACTTCGTTCCTCTTCAATGCCAAACTCGGCATGATCCTGAGCCAGATCCTCCGATGTGTAACCGGCTGTGTCAAAAGCCTTCAAGGCCCGGGACAATTGCAATCCTTGCATCGCCTTATCAATCCGGACGTAAGCGCCTTCATCCTTATCTTCCGCATAACCGACCTTCAAGGCCCGCTGCCCGGCCTTATCTAGCTGTGCAAGCAGCTTTTGTTCAAATCGCTCCTTGCTGATCTTCATCGGCAAGTCTTCTATGGATCGCTCAGTGCTTCCAAACTGGTAGTGGACCCGCACGCCGCTTGGCAGCACCTCGTAGCTTATCTGCTTGTGTGCAACACTATCCGTGAAGGAATTCACGGTGCTGCTCTGTCCAAGGCTGTTGAAGAAGCTGAGCTTCGTTTGTGATGACAAAAGGTCTTTGTTTATCCCGGCCGCAACCCCATCCTGCTCACGATCTGCAGGATTGCTGCGCCAGATCTGGCCGCTCTGCGTGTGAATCACTGCAATCTCGGCAGTCTCTTCGTTAATGAACAACTGCAGCGCAGCATTCTGCGCAATGCCTACCATGCCGGGAAGGCGGACATCGCTGAAAGATGATTTCAGTTTCTCTCCGGGAGGCAGGGAGGGAAAGTCCGTCGGATCAGCGGCAGTCACTGTCTCGTGAGCGAGCGGTGTTGGCGAGAATTGACAACCGCCAAGAAGCAGACTGCCTGCGAGCAGCATTCCTGTTATTTTTTTGGCTACGGTATAATTCATAACAATTTCCTCCTCCCTTAGCCCCGAAGCACTAATTCCTGATAGATGGTTACGACAAACGATACAATCTGCTGTACAAGACTGAAGAATAACAGGCACAGAAATGCCATAAATGCCATTGCTACAAGTGTCAGCAGCATCGTGAGCACCGTTTTGGCTGGTGTGTACTGATGAACCGTCATATTCCCCACAAATAACAGATATACTGTCCACGCAACGGCGAGTGCATTGGAGAAATAATAAAAGGCAGTTTCCTGCGCAGAGATCACAAGACTCAGCCAGATCCATGGAAAATGAATGAGTAACAACGGTACCAGTGCAAAACACGTTGACATGAAAATTTCGGAGAACTTGCCTTCCCCGTCCATCAATGTGGTTAACGACCAGTTAGCCACACACCAAAACAGTACCGGTATAATGACATATAGCATTTCGAGCAGACTGTTCAGGTACTTTGGATTACTGAGATTAATGAGAAAACCGCTGTACTGGGCATGCAAAATTTTGGTGATGACCAGAAGCACCAGGATCATGAAAGCAATCAGCAGTGAGTTTCTCTGGTTCCGTTCATATTTCAATTCCCAGTATCCGTCAAACGGATGAAAAATCAGATGCAGCGGGTACTGGTATAGTTGCTTACTTGATGCCTGCATTCGTAGTCCTCCTTTTCTGCCTGCGAACAATGACGACGGTGACAATCGCAGCGACAGCCAGGAATATACCGGACATCATCCATGAAAAATGCTCACGCATCAGCTCTTTGCGGTACAAAAGAAAAGCTTTGGAATACCCTTTGGGCTCCATGCTGCGCTTGAAATATTTCGCAGACTCGGCGTATTCCTTCTGACGAAGCAATGCTTTGCCAATTCCCGCATACGCATATTCCAAGTTAGCGTTCATCTCGGCAGCTTGGGCAAACAGCACCGAAGATTGATCTTCATCACCGTTATAGTAGCTGCGCACCGCTTCGTGGAGCGTACGTCCGTATTCAGTTGTTTGAAAAACGGTGATTTCACCCAGCGCTTTATCCAGAACTAACATCCGGTCTCCCGCACGTTCCAGAGCAACAGGTGTATTAAATTGGCCCAGCCGGTTCCCGATGCCGCCATAAATATGGAGCAGGTATCCGTCTCCATTGTAGGTGAAGATTCGGCCCTTGCTGGAATCCAGTACGGAATACATGTCACTGTCACCCACATCGACATCAATCAGGCGGGATGGCCCTGCTTCCTGGGTATACAGCAAATCCCCCTGCGGAGTCTGATAGCCTTCTCTGCGCAAAATGTCTGTACCCTGGGCATTCAGCTTCTTGACCGGATCTTTGCCTCGATCCCCGCTAGTGGCGTAGATAAAGCCCTCTTCATCCATATCCAGATTGGTAAATTCCGTTGGAGTGAACATCACCATCTGACTGCGCTGCTCCCGTGTTGCAAACCGCTTCCACAGATATTCCACCGGGTCCACCTGAACTCTGTTTGCTCCAATGAAGGAAGAGAACGTACCATCGGCGCTGAACTCCATGAATCCATCAAATACGCCTTCGGCCATGACGTAGATACGCTCCCCCTTGTCCATAACAATCCGCATCGGTTTAAACTGGAAGTCTGCTTTTAAAAGATCCGATTTCGGTTCAGACACGATCTTGACCAGCTTCCCCTGTTCATCCAGATGCACCACCCGGTGATTATCCGAATCAGCGACCAGCAGATGGCCTTTTTCCGTGACGTACAATCCCTGTGGATTTTTAAAATGATCTTCCTTGCCTTCCTGCTCAAATGAATCAATCGTACGTACCAGCTTGAAGTTGCGATCCATCTCAATGATGCGGCCATTGCCCGAATCGAGCACAAAGACGTGCTGATTGGAGGTAACATGCATGTCGCTTGGCTCTTTCATAGGAGTTGTGTTCAGCTTCTTACCGGTGATAATGGTTGTTGCCTCATATGCCGCCGGTGCCGGAACTGCGTCACCCCAGAATGAATAATGATACGCATCCGTTTTACCGTCTGCACTCACGTAGGGCGCCTCTTGAACGAACAACAGGAGGCAGATCATGCCCATGATGATCGATTTACGTTTTTTCCATGTGCTTCTCCGCACCTCGCTGCCTCCTTTCTATTCTTTCATGCCCGAAGTGGCCATCGTCTGCATAACACTGCTCTGAGAGATGATAAACAGGGTGATCGGTACGATCATCAGCAGCAAGGCAACAGCCGCACCTACACCGGCTCTTGCAATCCCTCCCTGCACAATCTGACTGAGCGCATAATGCAGCGTTTTGAGATTTTCACTGTAAATGAAACTCCCGCCATCCGTTCCCCATAACGCTGGAAACTGCAGGATCATGAGCGTGAGCCATGCCGGCTTCACATTGGGCATCACAATGCTCCAGAATATCCGGTATTCATTGGCTCCGTCGATTTTGGCTGCCTCCAGCAAAGCATCGGGAATCTGCTCCATGAACTGTTTCATCAGGAAAAGTCCCAGCGAGAACGCAAGTGATGGCACAATAATGGACGCATGTGTGTTAATCCAGCCAAGCCAGGACATGACCATGTAGTTCGGAATCGCCGTAACATGCGGCGAGAACATCAGGGACAGAATGACAATGGTGAACAACACTTTGGAACCCGGAAAACGATATTTCGCCAGCGGATAAGCTGCTGCAGATGCAAGAAGGATATGCCCCGCTGTGCCAAGTATCGTAATGAGCAATGTGTTGGCAATATAGCGGGATAACGGCACCCAAGAATTGCCCATGAGGTTGATCAGATCGGCAAAATTCTCCGTTGTCGGATTGTTCACCCAGAAGCGCGGCGGGAAAATAAACAGCTCATCCAGCGGCTTGAATGCATTGTTGACAGCATAGATGAGCGGAAGCACCATAAAGGAGCCGAACACGCCCAGCAATGCAAATAACATCAGGCTGACGGTAAATGACCGATTAAGCCTTTTTGGCATGCCAAACACGGCACGTACTTTGCTGGTCATCGTCATTCACCTATCTTTCTAAGCATTTTTTGCGTGAAAACGTTTGTACCCAGCATCAAGGCAAACAGGACTGTTGCGATGGCCGAGGCATACCCCATCTCGAAACGAATGGTTCCGAAGTCCATCAGATGCGTGACAACTGTGTGTGCCGCATAGTTTACGCTCGGGAAACCTGCCAGTGCGATGGAGATCTCAGCCACGGCGAAGGAAGCAGTAATCTGCATTACCGCACCAAACATCAGCTGCGGTCTCATCGAAGGCAAGGTGATGTACCAGAGCTCCTGCCAGCGGTTTTTGATCCCGTCTACGGTTCCTGCTTCAACCAGAGAACGATCAATGGTTTGCAGTCCTGCAATAAAGGCCAGGAAGCTGGTTCCCAGGCTCAGCCACAGCTGTACAATAATGACGATTGCCAGTACATACTTCTCGTCTGCGAGCCATTGGATCGGTTCCAGTACGACGCCAAGGCGCATCAGGAAGCCGTTCATATACCCGTAGCTGTCACCAGAGAAGATGATCAGCCAGATGAAAAAGACGTTGCCCGATATGGATGGAGCATAGAAAACCAACGTCATGACCGCCCGAATTTTAGGAGACAGCTCATTGATGATCCACGCAAACAAAAAGCAGGCAATATAACTGATAGGGCCTGTAATTACGGCAAAAAGGAGCGTGTTTTTGAGCGCGATCAGAAATACGTCATCGTTCAGGAAAAGCCGGGAATAGTTCTGCCAGCCGACAAATCGCGGCAGCTCCAGCATATTGAAGTGAAAAAAGCTGAGCCCGAGTGAAATGCCGACCGGAATGACAGTAAACATGAAAAAAATCAGCATAAACGGTGCCATCAATACATAATAATGCCTGCTGAGATACAGATCCCGCTTCAATAGGGACCACCAGCCGACCTGGCGGGTATGGACGGCAGGAGCGGCGGCTGTCTTGGTAGTTTTAGCTTGCAACCGTTACCCTCCCTTTCCTCTATTTCAGATTAAATTCCTTGCGTTTTAACTCAATTTCATCATCAATGTACAACACATAGTCCGATAAGGCTTCACGCGGATTTTCATTTGCATTGACCACCTTGCGGAAGGCGTTGTCCAGATGTCGTCCCGTGAAATAACCTCCAGGAAGCTGCGGGATTCCCTGCACCCATTCCCATTGTTTCTCCAGATTTTGATAATCCTTCACAGGCCAAGGCAATTGCTTCAAGGCTTCGATATTGGCCGTCGGGTAACGGGCAGCCGCTCCCATAAGACCTTCCATTTCTCTCCCGTATTCAATCTGGGTCTGATCATCAGTCCACCACTTCATGAACTTCCACGCCGCTTCCTTGTTGTCGGCATTTTCGAGCATCATCACCGCGCTCGTAGCGCTGGCCACTTCATGCCGTATGGACCCATCCGGAAGCTGTGTACCCGGAACAATCGTAAAGTCCCAGAGATTGCGGATTTCCGGAGCCATAACCGTCAGCATGTTATACGTGGTGTAATCAGCAATCCCGATCGGCATTTCGCCGGTACGGAAGCGGTTCGGAAAGTCGGCTTTGAGCGGAAACTTGTAATTGGTATAAAATTGCGTCCAGCGCTTGAACGCGTCCATTGAAATCTCCGAATCCAGCGCACTTTTCTTCTGGTCTTCGGTGTAGAACGTTCCGTCATTCTGATATAACAACATCGCAAAGGTTGAATTCGGAACCAGGTTGGCATTGTTCAGCGTATCCTCTATCGGCAGATAAAACTCCATGTTATGCTTCTGCAGCACGGCGATGGCGTTATATACGTCTTGCCACGTTTTCGGCGGTTCGAGGCCCAGTTCATTCAGAATATCTTTGCGGTAAAAGAGCATTGGAAAATGCTGCTGCTCCGGAAGGGCATATACCCCGTCGTTGTAGCGGTAAGGCGTCAATCCGCTTTCACGGAACCTGCCCGAAATTTCCTCGAAATCGGGGAACTGGCTCAGATCCGCTGTTGCATTCCTCATCGCATAGTTCACCGGAATGTCTTCGCCCATCTGCATGGCAACATCCGGTCCTTCCCCCGAAAGTGTTGCGGGCAGCAAAATATTAGGCGGAACGAGACGTAACTGCACGGACACATCCGTATCCGGGGTAAACGAATCGTCGATCATACCTTTCAGTACTTGGGCCTGATCTCGTCCGGTTGTGATCCATACGGTGATGGCATCCTTCTTTTGTTCCACATTCCCAATGCTGTCGTAATCTTCGGTATACGAGGCAACATATGCACCCAGTTCGTGCTTCACCTGCTGGATGGTGCTCGCTTCCGCTTTTGGCAGCGATTCACCCGGCGGAGATACGACAAGGTAATCCAACGTAATCGGCTGTTCACGTACCGATAGAATCCATGTGCCGAGACCGCCTACGTTAATTTTGAACGTATCCAGCCGTTTGGGAACCGTCTCTGGTCTGGCCGCCATATCTTCAAGCTGCAATACCATGGCGTGCAGTACAGCCACTTTGTCACTTTGCTCACCCGTGGCCTTTTCCAGGTAATCTGCAACGGAGCGCAAGGTGTCAGCTTGTCGTTCAAACACCTCCGTCATCTCCGGAATACGCCGTTCCAGCTGGTAATCCCGCAGTGGGTCCGGACTGTTGGAGGTGATCATTAATATTTTGCGATACATCTCATTCAGTTCCAGCACGCTGGATTCCACGGTCCGCAGCAGCGGAGCGATGTCGCCAAGTGTAACCGTCATTCGGATTCGGTGTTTTCCTTTTTCCAGATGAAACTGATATGGCTGATCTTCTCCCGATCCCAACACCTGAGTTTGCCAGGCAGGGCTGTAGTTAAATCGAATGCGTTTCATTTCCTTAAACGGAACTTCGCCGTTAATCGTCAGACTGCGGGTGGCATAGATGCCACGCAATTGATCCTGCTTCACCTTAAGCGCCAGTTGATACAGTCCGTCTTCAGGCACGTCTATTTCCCATTCAATCCATTCGCCCGGCAGTTTCCAGTTAATGCCCCCGATGGCGTTCATCCGAATTTTCGATACATTATAAGGCTCCAGTGAAGGGCTTGATCGGTCCGAGATTGGTGCCAGTGTAGGGGAAGATTTGCTGACAGCTTCCTCCCCCTGTACTTTCAGCATGACAGGAGCCGCTTGTTTCAAGCCAAGTGAGGCATAGGTCTGCTCCAACTCTGCATAGGAAGGAACTTCGCCTTCTTGGTACAGCTCGATATAATCAATCGCCATGCTCTCTCTTAATGAAGTGAGCGATAACTGCTGACTGCCTTTTTCAAAATAAAACTGAAACGGTTCCTCGAAGTACCCTGCACTGTCCTTGAAGGAAGTCAGTTGCCATTCGGGCTGTTCCACTTGTCTTGGTCTAAGCTCGTTGCCACGATCGTCCTGCCGGACGTTATCCTCGCGATTCCCCCATACCCTGTCAAACAGAAGAATATCGGCCCCTCTGAACGGGACCTTACCGTTAAGCTCAAGCCTGCGTTCGATCCCGGAGCTTTTGCCTTCTACGGGATAATAGTGAATGCGAATGTTGTACAAACCGCTCACTTGAACGGGAACATCCCAGCGAATGGTTCCAGTTTCCGGCGTAATTACGGCACTTCCGTCTAATCCGGCGTACCCTTGCACAATTTCAAATTCCCCATCCTCTGCCTGAACATAAGATTCGCCTTCGATGCGTACAATTTCATCCGGTTTGGCCGTATTGTCATGAGCAGTCAGATAATGCTCATAACTGAATGAATCCTCGGTTCCCGATACCGCCTCAAAATCCTCAAGCGCATGTACGGTTCCCGGATTACGATCCCGCGATGGATATAGTGTCCATATGGAGAGCACCAAGGCCAGGACAAGCACCAGGATTAGTCCCTTTTTCTTACGTGACCGCATGTTTGAATGTATCCCCTTTCCTGTAAGCGTTGAGAGAACTGAACGATTGACTAACCCGGACAGACCGCACCTTCACTGGTGCGTTCTGCCCGTGTAACGTAATACTTATTTGTAAACCTCATCAATCGCAGCCTGGAAAGGAGCCTTGTATTTCTCGATCAGCGTAGATACGGATACCCCTTCTTTGAGTTCCCCATCAAAGTCCCAGAACGGCAAGGACGGGAATGTGTTATGGTCGAGAACCAACATACCTTCCGCGACCTCTCTGGCGTTGTTGATATCTGCTTCATCGGTCAGATGTGTCTCCAGTGTGGATTGTCCCGGATACTCATAGATCGAATCGATCTCGTTAATTTTCTCCCAGATGTACATCAGTTGTTCCGGATTCTCGACCGCTTTTGGAATTGTTATAGCCTGGTAACGTGACTCACCGGAGTGATACGCTGTTGCACTTGGACCTTTTGGAAACGGTACAAAACCAATATCGTAGTCCTGCATATCCGTCATAATACCTTCGACTTCGTACATAGCACCTGAATACATCAAGGTGTTGCCTTGACGGAAGAACGTGGATGGCTCTGTCCAATCGCCGCCCTCAGAAGCTCTGCCGACCTTCTCGGTAGCCAGTTTGGACAGGAAGTTCAACGCTTCTTTTGTTTTTGGATCTTCCAGGTTCTGCTTATCTTCTTTGGTCAGAGAAGCCTCGTTGGAATACAGAATCGGTTCCAGCAAGCCCGTTTGAGCGAGTCCCCAAGTATCCAGCTTGCCATCATTGTTTCGATCCTTGTTCGCTTGCTTGGCAACACTGATGAACGTATCCCAGTTCCATTCATCGGCATCGACATACTCTTGAAGTGGCTTCAAGCCGAGCTCTTGCATGAGTGTGCGATTATAGAAAATTCCGTTGATAAACGAGGACTGGTCCTCAGTAAAGCCGTAACCTTTACCTTCATACTGCATGTATTCCTTGGTTGTTTTCTGGTTGAATACCTTGTCGTTTTTAATATAATCATCCACCGGCCATAACAGATCCTGTTTGGTCAATGCCGGAATCGCATAGTTTTTGCCCAGTCTCACCAGATCGCCAAGCGGTTCACCGGCCATCAGGGAAGCAACTACTTTTTCCTGATATTCACCGAAATCGATGGAAACATATTCAATATTAAAGTTGTGTTTTTTCTTCAGCGCTTCGAGATTCTCAAGGCGTTGAATGTTGTCCGGGTTGTTCCCCTGTATTTCCATGTCCCACCAAGCAACAACCTTGATGGTTCTGCCGCCCATGTCAAAGTCCATTTCTGGCGTGGAGTTTTCATTCTTTGGCTCGGCTTCCGCGGGTTTTTGTTCCTCCTGTGGTGTTGTCTTTTCCGGCTCGGGTTGAGCAGTAGGTGCAGAACTACATGCAGCAATCACCAACAAGACCGCAAATACCAGGCTTAGTAGCATGAACTTGTTTTTTCTCATCGTCTTCCCCCCTGATTGTCGTTTGCTATCACAGTGTATCGTCCAAATGAAAGCGCAAACAACCTGCCAGAATACAGATGTTTACCCGGGCTGAATATAGATTTGCGTAATTTTACTCAAGCAAATTGCATTATAGGTTTTAATTGGTAAAGAAATGCACTGTCTACAAAAATATGCACATTGTATGCGCTTTCTTTTATTACCATAATGAAATTAAGTCAAATTTCAGTTAACCTAGCGCATTACAATTCAGCAGAAGGTGAGGTATTGCTTCATGTATGATATTTTACTTGTGGATTTCAGCCGTCGTTTGTGCGGGGAGTTGCAACAGATGTTGCTACGGAGCAAAGCTCAATATACTATCGCAAATTGTGTGTTCTCATCGGCCGAGGCTTTGACCGCATTGTCAGAACGAGACTTTTCCCTTGTTATGGTACATACAGAGAGGTTTGATACCGCGGGGCTCTGGTTATGCAACGACATTCGAAAAAAAAGTCAGATACCTATTCTCCTTATGGGTGGAAGAGATCACTTCAGGTTCGTACGCAAAGCCTTGACGTATCAGGTAAATGATTATCTCCCGTATCCTGTTAGTCCCTCTTCTTTACTTAACAGTCTGCATGCACTTAGATCTCACCTTGAAACCGACCCGGCACACAAAACGTCGTCGTTCTTCAAAACACCCGTTCAAATGAATGGTAAACCCATGCACTCCAGTCATGTTATTCGTATCGTCAAGGCCTATGTACGGGATCATTTGAGTGATGAAATCACGCTGAAGAAGATCTCTGACATGCTTCATTTTAACTGTGCGTACCTTGGACAGAAGTTCAAGCTGGAAGAGAAGATGTCTTTCAATGATTATATGCTCCAGCAACGTATGGAAAAGGCCCAGCAGTTGTTGTCTTCTACGAATTTGCGAATATATGAGATTGCTATTGAGGTAGGTTATAAGGATATTGACTGGTTCTATAAAAAGTTCAAAGCGTATGCCGGATCGAGTCCCAATGCTTATAGAAGACAAAAAATCCACACGGCCTAAAGGTGGATTGCCAAATCGGTTTGTTTATCAATTAGATAATAACCACAAAAAAACGCAGGATGTATTCTTCTTCCTGCGTTTTTTTGTGGTTGTTTGGGTTTGGTCAATTCCAGAGTATTCACCATTAACGTACCAAAAGGGATTCCCGGTATTCTTGGGGAGTCATTCCCGTTATTTTCTTAAAAAGTCGGGTAAACGAATGTGCAGCCTCATACCCCACTTGAAGTGCGACCTCACGTACCATAAGATTTGTGTTCTGAAGCAATTCTTTGGCTTTCCGTATTCGGCAGTCGTCAATGAACTCTGACACGTTTATTCCCATTTCCTGCTTAAAAAATCGTGACAGATAGGATGGATTAAAATGATGAAGTTCTGCCAATCTCACCAGAGAAAGATCTTTCTCCAGGTTCTCCTTGACGTAACTGCATAAGGAATGAATTACAACGTTAGCGCGTTCCTGTTCATTTGATCTTTTGTAGCGTACCAGTTCATCGGCAGCACGATATAGAAATTGTACTGCATCCTTCATGCATGTATACTCCCCTAAGTGCAACAAGCTTCGTTGATCCGGGATCTTCTGTTGAAGACCCCAGCGATTGATCGTTGAATGCAATAATAAGGCCAGATTGTAGTATGTCTCCATAGCACGTTCCATCGTAATATCCTGTTGCAGCAGTTCGCCTGCAAGCTCCTCAAATATATCGTAAAATGGCTGAATTCTTCCCGTTTCCAAATATCCTGACATAATCTCGATCCGGTTTGAGATCCGCATGGATTCTTTGGGTACATCAGATGAGAGATCATTACGATGATCCGTGAGTACCATGGATACACCATCCCCAATTTTCATCCACTGGAGTAATCGCAGACGTTCATATTGTTTGGTTAACTCGGACCAATTGCAGCTTCGACTACTTAATGAAAAAGCAATGGATACGCCAAGTGATACCATGCATGCTTCCTGTACCAGTTCCAGTGTACCTTCTAGAAATCGCACAAGTTTATCATTTGGCAACTCTTCCTCCTGCTTCGGCTGCAGCAGCCAGATCGTATCCCCATAATGGTCCGTTACACTTGCACACACTGTACGCTCATTCATCAGAGAAGAGCCGATAATACGAACAGAGTCCTGGACTTGTGTGAGGTCCGAACCTTTTTCTGGCGGATTATTAAACCGACCCAGTATGAGATAAACAGGCGAGTTGATCTGTAATCTTATATCTCGTTTGGATAATTCGTCCTGCATATCCTTAGTAGAATCTATAACCGCTGTACAGTCTTGAAGTAGCTTCCGCAAATACTCTTTTTGCTGTATCAGTGCAAGCTGTGAGTTGACTTTATGAGAATGTTCCAACAACTCAACCATGCTGTGACTTCGCCGGATCTCTTCCATCACATCTTCTACAACAGACATCACCTTGTCATAACCTTCCGTTTTGAGCAAGTAACGCACGTTAGCCATCTGAAAAGCTTGATATGCATAATCAAAATCGCTGTGTCCTGTCAGAAAAATGACGCGACAATTCGGCCAACTGGCTTGAATCCGCTCTGTCAGTTCCAAGCCACTCATGCCCGGCATGCGGATGTCCGTTAGAACAATGTCAATTCTCGAACGCTGCATCCAGGACAATGCTTCTGTTGCAGAGTAGGCTTTACATACGTCAAGCTGGTCGGGTATATGTCTGGCAAACGTTTCATAGAGACTATCCGTAATAATCTCCTCGTCATCTACAATCAAAAGTCGATACATTCGTTTTCTCCCTCTTTCCACTGGATTCGAATTGTGACTTTTAACCCTTGCAGTTCACTTCTGGATAGGAAAAGGCCACTTCCTTCTCCATACGTCAGGATCAGACGCCGATGAATATTTATTAACGCGGTCATTTCGTCTGTACCTCCGTCCTTATGCAAGCGTTGTTGAAGAGTTTGAATGTGTTGCTCTTCCAACTCATTACCATTATCCTCTACGGTGATCTCGGCATATGAACCTTCCATATTAAACCCAATAATTAGAAGTCCGGAGTCCGTATTCTTTTCAAGGCTGTGTTCGTAGGCATTCTCAATAATGGGTTGAATAATGAGTCTTGGAACTTTAATATGTTCCATCTCCGCAGGTAGTGACCCAAAATCAACTTTGATTCGTCTGGAGAATCGTAATTGTTGAATCTCTGTATAGATTCGTGAATGCTCAACTTCCACTTTCAACTTCACATGATCGGTTTCATTCCGGGTAATGAACCTGAAATACTCTCCGAGCATATTCGTGAATTGCTCAATACGTTCGGTTTCTCCTGTCCTTGCGAGTGAATTCAGAATAAAGAAGCTATTGTACAGAAAATGAGGATTAATCTGCGATTGGAGCTGTTTCAACTCGGCCCGTTGCATCATCAGTGTTTTCTTAAAATCACGGTCGATAAGGGATTGAAGATTTTCAATCATTAGATTGAACCGGGTGTATAGGAAGCCAAATTCATCCTTTCGGTTATGCGCAATGGGGACATCAAGCATGCCTCCCTCCATTTTTTTGAACCTTTTCACCAACAACAGTAACGGGATATGAATCAACTTGTAACTTGAATAGAGATACGCCGTGATGGCAACAAATGATGTAATTGCAAACAGCCAAGCCCAATGATAGAACTTGCTTAGTGGCTTGGTAACAATTTCCTCGGGTAGATATGTGGCTACGGATAAGCCCAGGGAGTCCATATGCAACTGACTAACATGGTACATGGTGTCCCCCACCTTCATCCGAAAGCCATCAAGTGTACCCTTTACACTGTGCTCGCGGTAATTCGCGAGAATAACACTAGCTTGATGTTTATCTGTGATGGCATGCCCCGTTTTGTCCTCAATCAGAAAAGTTGAACTCTCCGGGTACAAATTAAGCCGTGTGAGTTCATTCTGAAAATGGTATGTATCCAGCTCCACCTGAATGACAAAAAGCGGGGGTTCTCCTCTCGTGCCTGTCAATCTGACGGCACTTAAGTTCAAGGCGTCCTCTTTCACAGTGAAACGTGTACCTTTTCCTTGCATGCCTGAACTGAAATATAGATATGAACTTTTATTGAAATCATCGATGCCTTGGATCGCGGATATACTCTTGCCAACAGAAGGGATATGTACATGAACGTTTTTGATATAAGCAGTGCTATTCTTAAATGAAGCGAGTCGTTCAGTCAGGTAATTTAATGTATCACGCCGCTCAACCTGATCCATCATGTCCCAGAGAATGGCCAGACGATTGAGTTTTCGATCCTCAACGATATCAAACTGCTGTAATTCCATCCATTCTATCTCTCTGTTTAATTCCACCACATATTGGTTCAACCGTCTTTCCGTTGACAACGATATTTCCTGGCTTGCATTGTCATAACTCCAATGATACAGATACACGCCAAGAAGAATAAGGGGGAGCACAAATACCAGATAGGTGATTATTAATCGCGCAAATATACTGTTAAACCATGATTTAGCAGGGATCTTGATCAATTCATTCACCTCCAATGCCAAAGGCTGAGTGGGTTCCTTGTAAGAATAAAGTGAACATTAGCGCTCCTTTGGCTTGCTGGTGCGAAACCACGCGTTAACCTCCGATGTGATCTGATCTCCCCCCAGCTTGCGCCAGTTCTCAACGAATTGATCAAACTCATCTATCGACCTGCCTAGAATAATGTTCATATACGCTTCAAGCTGAAGATCCCGAAGAATAATTTGTCGATCAACCATCGTGTCCGTAATTCCGCCCGTGAATTGATCATAGAGAAGTTGGCCGTTCTTCTCGTAAGAATCTGCAATGCTAAAAGCACCCGAAGGCCCATAGGTTTGTTCCCAGCCCCATCCGCTCTCTACATCTTCCAATTCATAGGCCACAATGCGTTTGTGAATGGCGAGAGCTTCATTCTGCAGAGCCGAGAAGTCTCCTGTATTTCTGGCATCCCGAATTTGTTTGTATGCATCTATATTTTTATTACCGGGAAAAGGAGTTACCGGTGATAGCATCCACACAGCTCGGGAGTCGTCATTGTAGTATGTTTCATACTGTGCCTGATCCCCCCAGTTGATGTCCAGATGCAGATTCATGAGCTTTACAACAACTTCCGGATTAGAGAAGCCCTTTTTTACAGCAAAGTATTGCCCAGTGTTGGAACGTAGCGGTACGAACAGACTCCGGTCCGACTTGGCAACAATGGGATATGCCTGCCATTCTACATCTATACCTGTATCACGGGTGCTCTGAAGCATAAAGGATGTCCACTGTTCGCCGTAGAGCATCCCTATTTTTCCATCCTGAACTAAACGAAACGCCTTGCTTCCACTTTTATAGCCAAAATCCGGATCAAGTTGGCCTTCACGATACAACGTTTGCAGTGCTTTCAGAGCCTCTCGAACTTCAGGCTGTATACCTCCATAAGTGAGATTTCCTTCTGCATCTTTAACCCATATATTAGGGTAGGCACCGTAGCCTGACATCAAGCCTGCAGCTCCCATAACTGGATCCCATAGATGGTTTGTTAGCGCAAGTCCGTACGTATCCTGCTCTCCGTTCCCGTCGGGATCCCCTTCTGTAAACGCTTTCGAAACCTGGAGAAGTTCTTCCATCGTTTCAGGCGGCCGTAGCCCCAAATGCTCCAACCAATCGGTTCTAATCCACAGGTACTGCGCAGTCTCAATCGAGGAAGATGATTCGGGAATAGCCATGAGTTTGCCATCAATGGTTGCCGCATCAAATGCTCCTCTTCCCTCCGCCTCCAATATACTCTTTGTAAGTGGGGAAGCATACTCTTGGTACACATGGGTTAAATCTTCGATCATTCCAGCGTTGCTCAGTTGTCTAAGTTGATATGGATTAACTTTCACCACATCTGGAAAACGTCCTGCAGCAAGGGATACACCCAACTTCTGATTGTATACATCTCCATTAGCAATCCAGTCATAGTGAATTTGAATACCTAGCTCTTTCTCGTACAAACGAGTCCAGCGATTATCCAGTATCGTCTCACCGGGTAACTGACTAATCATGCGCTCAAGGTCATCTCCGGTTTCCCTGACAAAAGAGACTACGATGGGAGGAGAATACTTTTCATACGTAGCGGGAAATTGAATCTGCTGCCCCTCTTGCTGCGGATGATGTTGTTTGGTATTACCTTCGGTATGACCTGCTGGTATGGACACAGCAAGGAACAGAATGAAGGTCCATCTTGTTATGTCCAGACATCTCTTATACATGACGACATGCCCCCAGTTCGGTTTGAACAACTCTCTTCTCTCTGTCAATTATGAATCCATATCATTGTACAACAACTTGTACTCATTGAATACGAAAAGCCGCCGTTGGGCGGCTTTTACATATTTCATTGCTTCTCATCAGGATGAATCACACGATATTCGAAATTCGAAAAGTCAGCTGTTCCGCCAGCTATTTCAGTTGAATATACAAACAACCCCGTTCGGCAACCCATAAAATGATCGAGTTTATATACCATTTTATGGACAATCCCTATATTTCTCCATTCAACCCCATCGAAATAGGCAAAAGAGCACTCATCCAGATTGTTCTCAAAATTTCCGAATGCTTTCAGTTTAACGACTGGATCGGATACCGGGATACGTTCATGTTCAGTGGCTGGCTTCTGGTCGATCAGATTGCCAAATATGGTTGAATCCTCACTATCTCTGGCATGCATGACCAAATATAACTTGTTATCCTGCTTCGTAAGAGCGATCATACCGTACGAACCGATCAGAAAGCACAACCCGGCATAATCCCCATCATTCAGACGACTGCCATCAAGCGTAACCTTTGCTTCGCAAGCAGGCCCCATGGAACGCTGGGTTAGTGTGTTTACGGCGAATGTCAGATTGGGGCTGATCTGTCCAGTTCGAACACGATAAACTCCCGGTTTCTCCGTGACGGACCAGAGTTCATGATTAGGTGTATGATTCCATTGCCAAAAATCACGGAGTCGGATGTTTCCATCTTCTTCGGGTTGATAATTGAAACTGTCGCTACCTACTAACGGGTTATAACGGTGCTCTGGTCTTGTGCTTGGGATATCAATCTGTTTCGGCGCTTTGCTTGCAAAGACCGGTTTACCTTGATCAAAGTGTAGCGGAACCAAAACAGGAACCCGGCCAACAGCCCCATGATCCTGAAACAGCATGGCATACCAGTCTCCATCCGGCGTATCTACAATCCCGCCCTGAGCAACACCTGAATTGAAATAATCCATATCGTCATTAAATACTTCTCCACCAGTGAAGACATCTTCCAGAGAGTCTGCCATATAAAACGCCTGTGTTCTCCGTCCGGAAGCTTTCGTTATATGAATTAGGAACACAATATATTTACCATTGATCTTGTAAAAATGTGCTCCTTCATAACCAAGGTGATGAGGCTGCTCGTCTTTTACGATCAAGCGATGCACTCCACCAGGTTTGGGCCCGGACAGATCAGCGCTTAATTCGGTCAGATAGATCTCGGTATTACCGTACACGAGATATGCTCGTTCATCATCGTCAAAGAATAAGGAGCAATCATGGTAGAACCCTTCGACTAATTGTTTCTTCCAAACTCCCGAGATGGTGGGGGACGTATACAAGTATGTTTTTCGGGTATCATTTGCAACAAAGATCACATAGAACATCCCTTGATGATAGCGGAGTGATGCAGCCCACATGCCTTTGCTATAAATATGCTGACCATCCACCAGCCGTTGGGCAGGTGTATCATCTAATGTGTCGTATACATATGTGGCAACTTCCCAATGGATCAGGTCATATGAACGCAGGATGACACATCCCGGCATCATGTGCATGGTTGTACTGACCATATAATATGTGTCCTCTACACGAATAACGTCAAGATCCGGGTAATCGGCCCAAATAATCGGATTCGGATACATGCTTTAATTACACCTCATTTTTTCTATTAAACTTCCATTCTCTTAAAAGGATGGTTGGGCTGTCTGTTGAACTTTTAAGCTTAATATACAAGTCTTGCACACCTTTCGCACCCGTAACATTAGTTGTTAGTTCCATCCATTGAAGGGATTCGGTCGCAGGCGGAACAATGATTTCTCCAATTAACAGTCCGTCTGCACGATCAAGTCGAAGTTCTAACGTACCTTCGGTTCCTTGATTCGCAATCGTGGCTATGAAGGTTGTGGGTCCTTCACTTTCAAAGTCCACCTTGGATATAGCTATCCAACTGTCATTCTGCAGCTTAGCGGACATGATATTCGAATCGGATGCAGAACTCTCAGCAGAGTCAAGATATTGCTCTGTTGTTACTCTGCTGCTCCAGCCAATCGTCGAACCACTTACCCGCTCATAGGGATTGAAGCACTTGATCTGATCTACGCCCTGATAATCTGCATGTACCTTCTGAATCCTACCCGTGGCCTCATCATGCTCAACTCGATTCAGATGTGTTGAACGGTAACCATCGGGAATATTCATGGCCTGACTTAATGTCTGAGCATGATAGGCAATGTACCACTGATCGGCCAGTTGGAATATAGCATGATGGTTATTGCCGCCAACATCAAAAAAGTGGCCTGGATTCTGGAGCAACGTCCCCTGATATGTCCATGGCCCCATCGGCTGAACACTGGTCATATATGCAATTTCACCAGGTGGTGGGCTGCCCTCTGGCCGATTACCTTCCACAAAATTGGAGCAATACGTAAAGTAGTAACTATTATTATATTTATGTATCCCAGCATCTTCAAACATATAAGGCGCCTGAATCACCTTTGCTATGCCAACAACGCTGATCATATCGTCTCCCAATCTCATCACTCTTGCCGTATCAGGTCTTTCTGCTTTTCCCTGCGGAATACCACCACCAAAGTATATGTAGGCCTGATGATCATCATCTACAATGACAGCCGGATCGAATAACCAGGTTACTTCCTCCACTCCCGGTGTTTCTCTTGTAATAAGTGCTTTTCCTATAGGGTCTATCCATGGACCTGCAGGTGTCGGTGCAGACAGTACACCTATTCCACTGGCATTGTTGGCGAAATAAAGAAAGAAACAGTCCTTGCCATCCAAGGTTCGATGAGCAGCTGCCGGCGCCCAGGATTGCGAAGCCCATGTTGCAGCGCCTTGAGGTCCAGCAACTCTGATCTCCCCATGATCGGTCCAGTTGATTAAGTCATCCGAAGAAATGACCGTAATCCGGTTGATTGAACTGTAGCTGTTTTTCTGAGGAAGACCGTCCTTATCATATTCCAGCTTATCACTAGTCATATATAAGTAGACTCGATTGTTAAATACCAAAGCATAGGGATCGGCTCCGAATTTGTGGGCCACCAGAGGGTTACCGTTGGGACGAAGCTTTCCAATCTCCCCTGGAATATTCTCCAGATTTCCAGCTTGGTCTTGCTTTTGCTCACCAGCATGTGGTGTAGAATGATGATTCATGGAAAGAATCCCCCTATAATCGTTTTTAGTTGTGCCTTTTGACAAGAAAGCGTTTGCAATACAAAAGATATCATGATAGGATGATTACATTTTAAGGTAAGCTGAGTACAATTTCATTGCGTTAACCGCTCTATTTATTGCGTGAAATGACGGGAGGTACTTCATGAGTGGATCCTCTGAGTGTTTTTATGATCCCATCCAGCCTGAGCTCTTATATCTACACAGCGTAACGACGTATAAGCTGGAAACGATCTATCATCGCCATAATGCATACGAGATCTACCTGTTTCTTCGTGGCAACGTTCACTTTTATGTAGAAAATCGATGTTACCATGTACAGCCTGGCGATTTGCTTGTGATGTCACCCGAGGAGATGCACCGCGCCTTTATTCTGGATGAATCTGAGTATGAGCGAATTACCATCAATCTCAAAAAAACCTACCTTTATCAGCTGTCTACACCATCCACCAATCTGTTGTCATGTTTTGATCATCGCCCCAAAGGAACAGGCAACATCGTACATTTAGACGACTATAACATGAAGCAGATGCTGCAATGTACGAACGAACTGGAAGGATTGCTTGCTTCCGATGCTTATGGCACCGATATCAAAATAAATGCAGCCGTAGCCCAATTGTTGGTCATGATTAACGTCTGGTTCCATAACAATTCCTTTGTTCCCAATGACATTATGCCTGAACTTGTTCGTGAAACCATGGATTATATTGAAACACATCTCAATCAAGACATTACACTTCGCAAACTTGCCGAAGTGTTCTACATGAATAGTACTTATATCAGCCGCCAGTTCAAAAAGCATACTGGATTGACAATCCGTTCCTACATTTTGGGTCGACGTATTGAACGGGCCAAATTCCACCTGTCAGAAGGAATGAGTATTACGGATGCATGCTTTCAATCGGGCTTTAGTGACTATGCCAATTTTATTCGCAGTTTTACCAAAATGGTCGGCATCTCCCCCGGTAGATATATCAAACAAAGACGTGATGCAATGGAAGCTTTGCCAAAATAATGACAAGCTCATTCAATGTAAACTAAAAAACATCAAGCCATCCTGCATGGCTCGATGTTTTTTCGTTCTTGATATACTTCCGATCTGAAACAATTCATTATTGTGATTATATCCGCAAGTTAATTGATCTCTTTACCCGTCCACAATCGAACGCGATCTTTAATCCACTCCGTATACTGCTGTTCCATGCCTACTGCACCTGCATTATCAAGTTCGGTAATCATATTGTCGTATATGCCTTCAAAGGCACTTGGAGAGGATGTAATCGCTTCGGCGATCCGTTTCTGAATAATATCCTGCGTTTTCTGGTACACAACGTTATAATCCCCGCTATCCGAAGGAATCGGCATATTGTAAGCAGCTCCCCACTCTTTCACCGGGAACTCCTCTTCGGAAGGGAACAAGTCCTTCCATGTCGTGATGCCATAACCTTTCAAAGCTTCTTTCTCCTCATCAGAATAACTTTGCTGAATCTGTTCTGGATAATTCGTTGTATAGTAATTATCCGTTGAATCTTTAACGCCATCCCCGTAGTGAGCACCAAAAATGTAATACAAGCCTACTCCGGTTTCTTTGGTGAATGTGTTATTGTCTTTGTTTTTACGTTCCTGTACATCGGCCGGGATGGTGCGAACACCGTCTTCCACGTTATATTGCTCGCCTTCAACGCCCCAGTTTCTCAATACTTGCCCTTCTTCAGAAGACATCCAATCCAAAAATTTGATGGCACGGACAGGATCTTCACAATCGACTGTTATGCCAATGCCATAACCATCAAAGCCGATATTTTGGAAATCTTTCCGCTGAAAACTCTCATCTAACGTTACCGGATAGAATCCGTAGGTCATATCGTCTTTTCCTGCGCTTTTCAAAGCATTTTCCGCATCACTGAATCCCCAGCTTGGATCAAGCAAAGATAACACGCGACCACTGGCGATTTTGGACTTATACTGGTCATCCTTCTGAACAAAACTGTCCTTGTCCAGCAAGCCTTCATTGTACATCTTGTTCAACCACCGGAAATATTCCTTCTCCTCGGGACGTTTGTAATGCAGAACGGCTTCGTAGGTATCCGGATTGATGAAATATTCACCATCTCCAGGTCCTCCAGTAGACATGACAGCGGGATCAGTAACTGTGATCATTCGCCGCCAGCCATCTGCACTAAGCGTCAGCGGAATTGTGGGTTGGCCATCATCTGTGGTCGGATGTTTCTTGTAATACTCACGTAGCACTTTTTCGAAATCGTTTAAGGTTTTGATCTCAGGATACCCGAGTTCCTTGACTACACGATGTTGAATGGCAGTACCATTCGTCGCATCGAAGCTGACTTGATCGATCGCACCATTCGTTGGAATCCAATAGATTGAAGGATCGTCATTGCTGTATTTCAACCGATTGAAGTGCTCACCGTAAATCTTTTTCAAATTGGGGGCGTGTTCTTCGATCAGATCCGTCAAATCAATCATTGCCCCGGCATCAACGAGTCTGGTCAAGTTACCTTTTGGGAAGATCAAATCCGGATAATCGCCGCTGGCAGCCATCAGGGAAATGCGGTCGTTTCCACCTCCGCTCGAAATATCGAATTCTGCATCAATACTTACACCGGTTTCTTCCGTAATTTTCTTCCCTACAGCATCCTGCATTTTGTTCCAGTTCGGACTTGCATCTGCGCCGAAGAATGTAAATGTGATCGGGCTGTTGGGGTCACTCGTATTTGATTCGGAATTCTCTCCAGCGTTTCCGCAACCGGCGGAAACTAACACAACACTTGTTACGAGACATGCTCCTAGCATTTTTGAAACGGCTCTCATTATTTTTCTGCCCCCTAAATGGTGTTAGTCGTAATAACCAATCCAGACATTACGATGGTTCACTTTGAAATAGTATACGCTTACATATTCAACCGTTAATAAACGATTACAATCCTGCCTACCCTATTCCATGTTTAAAGTATAAGGAAGTCTAATAACCCCAACCTTGATTATTAAGCCATGAAAATAGCATGATCTAGACATAAGTCTCAGTAAAAATGTGAAGACCAAAAAAGCGATGGTTGCCCATCGCCTCATAAAGCCAAACCTACATTTCAATAATATAATTCCAACGTAAATCCTTGGATCTCACCTTCCACATCCCGCAACAATTCCATGAGTTGGTCAGCGTAATCTCCAAGAATCTCTTTGCTTTTCTCAAAACCAATCCATTGAACAGTAAGCGGCATACTTACAGCCCCAGTCAAGACATCCCATAGTGCGTCCAAATTGCCTCCATAGCTCTCGTCTAACTCAAGCTGGTTCTGCAAAATTTGATGAAGCTCTTCCTTACTGTGAAAGTCGTTTCCGTTAATCTGAATGATGCTCATATCATTTCCTCCGTTTATTTTAACTGTTCAAATGACTTGTAATGATCTGTCGTCTGGTAGATTAAACCGTCATTCGAGTATAGAATTCGGTCGCTTCCGCGCCGTCCTCCTGAGTAATTTATATCCGCTTCGTACCATATCCGGCCTTTTTTGTTGGGGAGTAATCCTTCCCGGTTCCTGAACACGTCGCCGCCGATGCTTTTGCCTGGAGCGACTTCATGTAAATTCCCTTCACTTGGTTCCCAGCCCAATTCTCTGGCCTCTTTCTTGGTAATGTAATTTGGCGGGAGTTCATTGTGCTCCGAGATATAATTGGCAACCTCATCAAATCCCATATCCTCCGAAACTTGAGGTGATCCGAGATCAAGCACAGACTCTGACGTACAACCTGAGAACAATAATGCAGCGAGGATGATCACTAATGTGTAAGCAAATTTTCTGAAAAACATAATCTTTTCTCCTTTTGATGTTCTTGCTCTTGCTGCCTTCCGTTTTGCTGCTATTTCGATGACAATGCTTCTAATGTTAACGATTTGTGGTAATTAAAGCAATTCTATAAGTCTATTATGGAGTTGAAATTCAATCATTAAAAGCTGTTACCCTACTTCATTGAAGCATTACTCTTATTCTGCAACAAAAAAAGTCGCTAAAATAGCGACTTTAATCGTACCACGATCACGATCATTACCATTCAATACATTCATTTAATACATTATTTTAATTTGCCCATCCAGTTCGCAAGGGCTATAACTACCTCTTCCAACTGCTTTTCTTCCGTAATTGCAGGTTGATTATCTCCTTTTTGCATGCCATATGAGCCAAATTGACCGTGATTTCCACCCTCAATACTCACATATGTCGTGTCTTCCGGAAGATTTGCTTTGGAGTTCTCCCAGTCTTCCCTGTTAAGCACTCCGTCATCCGAGCCTGTAATCTGTAAGATAGACAAGTCCGTATTCTTCAAGCTACCTCCTTCATCTGCATAAGAAGCCAAGAAAAAGACGCCTTCCAACTTCTCATTGTGCTCCGCAGCATACCGTGATGCAAATGACCCTCCCAACGAATGGCCACCAATAACAAACGCTTCGTTAGGATGTTCCTCGATAAAGGAATCAGCCTTGTTTTGACCGAAAATCGCCAAGTTTATTGGCATGTTTGCGATATATACGCGGTGCCCCTGTTCTGCCATTTCTCTGGCAAGTGGAGAATAACTTTCAGGTTCAACCAGACCACCTGGATAAAAAATAATATTCGGTTTGGTTATCTCTGTACCCACGGGTTCAAATCGGTAACCGTCCTTAATCTTAGTGACATTAACCTGAGCATCACTTGTCATCGCCGTTTCCGCTTGTTCAGAAGGACTATACGTAACCGAATTGAGATATACGAAAACGCCGGCCACGATGATAACGATGGACAGGATCGTCCACATGATTATCTTTTTCCATTTGTTTGTACGTTGTGCTGTTTTCAACCTTAAAACCACCTTAGTATGAGGATAATGATATGTCTTTTTTAACTCTTCATAATTATACTTACCGGTAAGTATAATTACAAGTTGATTTTGCTTACTATCGTTATTTGTCATAAAATATTCATGGAGGGAAGTCCAATGACAGAAAAATCACACAAACGATTGCCTGGAAGACCCAAACATAGCAACGACGATATCTCAATTCAGCAAACCATTATTCAAACTGCTTCAAAGTTATTCATGGAGTATGGCTACGAAACAGTCACGCTTCAGCAGATTGGCAAAACATGTAGCGTATCAAAACCAACCATTTATTATCATTTCACCAGCAAACCAGAGCTTTTTAAGGTTGCTTTTACAACAATGCTGCAGAATGTGAGCCGGTTAACCTCGCATATCCTTGATCAAGCCGAGAATCTGGAGTCGGGGCTTGTGCGATTGGCAGAGGCCAGACTGGGCAATCCACATGCGGAGATTGAAACCATGCTCAGAGAAGCTGAGCCTTTTCTTGAACCAGCTCAAATTCAGGATATACGCAACGCGGAGCATCAGATTCACGAAGTGTTAGCCTCCCATTTCCAACGGGCAATGGATGAAAACAGACTGCGGACGGACGATCCGTTTTTCCTGGCAGAGACCTTCTCGACTATGATGTTAATGGGTAATCGGGAAGATAACCTTCATAAATATGGTTCCAACTTTTCGCTTGGCCAGAAGCTAGTAGATATTTTCATTCGCGGAGCGCAGTAAAAATTTCAGGGCAACAAGGAGAGCTGACATGAATATCCCTAGAGGAACCTATGGGTTTCGATTCGCCGAAGACAAGGAGCTCCAACTGTGTGTACTGTATGCGGCAGGATGTGATTCAATAACCGATCCTTCTTATCATTGGGATGGACTCGAACGTTCGGACGGGCCTCTCCTGTTATTCCAATATACAATCTCGGGTGAAGGTGTATTTGAGTCGAACAATCGCATTCATCATGTTACCGCAGGACAAGCTTTTTTGGCAGAAATTCCAGGAGTTCATCGCTATTACTACCATTCAGCATCAAAAGAACCTTGGGCGTTTCTGTTCCTGCTGTTCAGGCCCACTCTTATTCTGCCCCATTGGCGTAAATTTCTTCGGGAAGCTGGAGAAGTTCCCTATCTTCCCGCTGATTGTACACCTATCCGACTGTTGCGGATGATCGTGACTGATGCGGCGGCAGGCAGAATCACCGATCCTCTGATCGCATCATCCAGCGTATATCAGTTCATGACAGAATTGACTCGATTACAGAAAACAACATTGCGCAACAGGGAGAATTGGTCTGAAAACATTCAAATAGCCGTTGAATACATAGAAAACAACTACTCCAAGATGATCAGTATCGATCACCTTGCGGAGCATGTTTCCCTTTCCAAATATCACTTTATACGTCGCTTTTCCTCCAGTACAGGTTTGACGCCTGGTGCTTATCTGACCCGTGTACGTACCGAGAAAGCAATGGAACTGCTGCGCGGAACTACGCTTAGCATTGAAGTCATCGCCGAGCAAGTCGGTTATTCCAGCGGAAGTTATTTTATCAAAGCCTTTCGCAGCATAACCGGCGTTACGCCAGGTGAATTTCGTAGTGGAGGAGAAAGCCTTGTGTACCGTAAATTGTTCTTCGACTAACCGCAATATTTTGCTATTTTATACTCAACATTACTGTAGATATTAATAAAATCCTTTATTATGATGAATTGAGCGAGAGCAATAATTAATCCATAAAGGAGCATTCCCATGAATCATACGCTTGCAGCATCAACTCCACCGCTTGGCTGGAACAGCTGGGATTGTTACGGCGCGGCCGTTACGGAAGACGAAATTCGTGGCAACGCCGAGTACATGGCAGAACATCTTAAAGACTTCGGCTGGAGTTATATTACGGTTGACATTCAATGGTACGAGCCTTTGGCCAATTCTTCGCAATATCGTCCGTTCGTTCCACTCATCATGGATGAATATTCGCGGCTTATGCCTGCTGAGAATCGTTTTCCCTCCGCTGCAGGTGGACAGGGATTTAAGCCATTAGCCGACTACGTTCATAGTCTTGGGCTGCAATTCGGCATTCACATCATGCGCGGTATTCCACGTCAAGCTGCACATGCGGCTACTCCGATTCTGGGTACAACCGCCACTGCGCGCGATATTGCTCATCCGAACTCCATCTGTCCGTGGAATACGGATATGTATGGTGTTGATAGCTCAAAAGAAGGCGCACAAGGCTACTACGATTCGCTTTTTGAACTGTATGCACAATGGGGCGTTGACTTGGTGAAGGTAGACGATATTGCTGCTTCAAGGCTCTATGACACCCATCAGCCTGAGATCGAAATGATATCCAAAGCGATTGAGCGCTCCGGTCGGCCCATGGTACTAAGTCTCTCTCCTGGCCCTGCCCCGGTGGAATACTCAGAATTCTTGGCTGATCATGCCAACATGTGGCGTGTCACCGACGATTTCTGGGACCTTTGGCCGCTGTTATTGGATATGTTCGACCGCTGCCGGACGTGGCAGGGCGTTCCCCAAGCAGGCTGCTGGCCAGACTGTGATATGTTGCCTTTGGGTCATATCGGTATCCGTTCTGTAGACGGTGGTGGAGCAGATCGTTGGACTCGGTTCACGCCTGATGAGCAGTTGACGATGATGTCGCTGTGGAGCATCTTCCGTTCCCCGCTCATCTTTGGTGGTGAACTGCGAGATAACGATGACTGGACACTATCCCTGTTGACCAATCGTGAGGTTCTGCGAATGCATCGCGAGAGTTATGGAGCCAAAGAAGCCTTACGTAAAGAAGATCTTATTGTGTGGACTGCCCAGCATGCGGATGGTTCCTCTTACGTCGCTGTATTCAACATCGGTGAGAATTCTCTACCTGTGGATCTATCCATTGATGAGGTCGGACTGTCCAGCATTACCGAAGGTACCGAATTGTGGAGCCGAGAAGCAGCTGAATTTACAGAGAATTCCTTAGTTACTACTGTACCTGCGCACGGCGTGCGTCTCTATCGGTTTTCCTAAGTTTGCAAAAGAAAAAGAGAGGTCTGTCGTTCATTAGACAGGCCTCTCTCTCATTTCATGTTCATCGTTAAGATGCACTCGAATGATGAACAGTTTTGGACTTACGCCCAAATTGCAGCATATATAGCATGGTCATCGCAATAACAAACAAAGCGAGCACAATAAAAATATTACTGTACACAAAAGCTGTCTTATCTTGAATCAAAGGGTTCAGTTGAAGCGTGGTTTTTCCCCCGTCAAGCACCTTTCCTAGGGCAGCAGTAGACACAGACACTGCAATGAAGTTAAACATGGATAGCAACCCCATCCCGATTCCAATTTGCTCTTTGGGAAGCGTCTGAGCAATGGTATTTGAGATCGCAATTTGCATATAAGACTGACCCAGAACACCAAAAACAAGAAAAAAGGAAATCAAGACAGGTGTAGCACCTACAACTAATGATAGGCTTATGAAACCAACAACAAGTAGTGAAGATGCCGTATACAGTAGAAAAGGATTCCCTTTTTCATCCGCAAGCCTTCCACCTTTGCGTCCGAGGAGTGCAGCTACGAGCGCAGAAGGGAGCATAATGACACCTGTCAATGCTGGGGATAGACCATGTACTTCCGAGAGCAATTGTGGCGTAGTAAATGGAATAGCAGGACTGATTGCGATCAGAAGGAATGCAATTCCCATTCCAGCTGAATATGCTTTGTTTTGAAAAACAGCGGGTTTCACAAACGGCACTTCCGCATAACGAATGCGCATGATGAACAGTATTAATAAGACCATCCCGATTAATAGGAACCATGCATTAGATTGGGTTAATGCGAGCAAAAGTGTAGCAACCGTTCCTGCTAGTAACGCTCCGCCCAAATAATCCATTTTTTCACTGCCGCCTCTTTCATCATCCATGTATTTTCGATAAAAAGGTAGCGCAGCAAGAGAAAGCAATGGGATTACAAAAAGAAATTGCCAACTTAAAGCACTCGATACAAATCCGGCTACGATCGGAGCAAGAGCATTTCCAAGAGCGATACCAATGGCGGAGGTACCCAACGCTTGCCCGCGTTTCTCCGGTGCGAAGTATCGAACGGGAATAATCATGGCCAATGCAGGTATGACCGCTGCACCAGCAGCTTGTACGATCCGTGCAACAATAACCATCCAATACTCTGTAGCCACAATCCCCAGAAGAGAGCCTGCTGCCAATATCCAAAGACCAAATGAAATTAGACCCTTTATGCTGTATTTATCGGTAAGTTTCCCGTAAGTAACTGTACCTATCGCATATACAATCAAATACCCTGTAACGATCCAACTCGCTTGAGAAGTAGTAAGTTGGAACTCTTTGCCAATCACAGGTAATACAACATTAAACATCATTCCATTCATGACTGATATGATCAGTGTGAAAACAAGAACACGGAGCAATAACGCTTCTTTATTGGTGTTCATCATACTCTCCTCAATTCTTTTGAATATAAATTGTCTGTCAGTACTTACTGTCATTAAAACTTTAAAAAAACTAGGGAGTTAATGCCCTAGTAAACGTCCACACACTCTCTGTAATGATGCCTTCCAATGAGAGCCCTGGAAAAAGCACATCTTCTTCGAGATTATTTATGAATACGCCATAATTCAATGACATGAATGAAAAAGCTTGCAGTTCAGGATTGATTTGAACCAACTTTCCTTTATCAAACATGATATTAAAGTAATTGGTTAGAATCTCCAAAAGTTGTTGAGGATGCTTTACCGTTCTCTCTCTATAACCGGGTAGATGCTCTACTTCCTTCAGGCTAATCATAAACAATTTGCGGTTACGGTTCATGATATTATGATATGTCTTGCTGATCAGCAACAAATCTGTATACAGATCCCATACGAGTTTTTCATTGAAGATCCTTGTCATCTCTTCTGCATAATGATATTGGTCAAAGGCAGTCTCTAACAAGTTTTGTTTGGTTCCAAAGTGCCGAAACAAGGTTTTTTCACTTAGTCCGGCTGTTGTAGCTATTTCCTGTGTCGTCACACTTTTATAGCCTTTTTTTGAAATTAAATCGATGGCCGTCAACATTAATTTTTCTTTACTGCTTAGATTGCTGCTAATGGACATGTCTATATCCCCTCCTTCCTGAATGTCAGTAAACACTGTCATTGATGCAATAATAACTAAAGAGTTTTTTGTTGTCAAGGTACGAATCGACAAGCTACCTTCATGATGCCCTTCTGTTCATACGTCCGTTTTCTTGATGGAGACGACGGCTTTTCCTTTCACACGACCTTCTCCAATATCCCGAATGGCTTGAGCCGCTTCACTTAATGCATACTCCCGATAAACAATCGGCACGACTTGGCCTGATTCAACAAGTTCTTTCCATACCTCTTGATCCTCATGATTCGGTTTATGAATGAGAAGTATTATTTGTTTATAATTAAGCCTGGCAACAATAGGAGCTGTCATCAGATTGAGAAGAATTTGCCACATTGGACCTCCAATCATCACATATCTGCCCCCCTTAACTAATGCACGTTTCACAGCAAAAACCGAATGCTTGCCAATAACATCCAGAATCAGGTCGTATTGTACTCCTTTTGCAGTGAAATCAGCTTTCCTATAATCCAACACATAGTCAGCTCCCACAGCGAGTAACATATCGAGCTTTTCAGCACTGTCAACGCCAGTCACCTCAGCCCCAAGCAATTTGGCATATTGGATGGCAAATGTTCCGACTCCGCCACCGGCGCCATTAATCAGAACACGCTGTCCCTTTTGCAGCTCCCCCCGATCACGTAGACCTTGCAAAGCCAGAACGGCTGCCTGAGGAATAGCTGCTGCCTGCACATAGTTGATACCCGCAGGTTTGGGTGTCAAGGCATTCTCAGCCGCACATACATATTCCGCTAATCCACCCCACCCGCAACCGGAAAGATCTCCGAACACCTTGTCTCCTGGTTTGAACCGTGTAGCTGAAGCTCCAACGGCGATTACACGCCCTGCGACATCTGCGCCAAGAATTCGATAACGAGGCTGTCGGACCGCGCCGATGCGGTTAACGAATGGCTTCCCATGAAGGAGATCCCAGTCCCAGGAGTTTACCGAAGTGGCATGGACCTCAATTAACACTTCATGATCCTTGGGCATAGGGATGGCTAGTTTTTCTAATCGAAGGACTTCTGGTGTTCCGTAGGTATCATATACCAATGCATTCATGGTGTTATTTCCCCGTTCTTGGGGTAATCCAGCATTATTCGTTTTTTCGCCCATGATCAGTCTCCATTCGATAGACATATGTGTATCCATGGTCCATTACGCATACCCAATCTTCCTGTCAAACAATGGATACGTTGAATATATTCAGCGGTTTCATTTGTTGAAGATTTAGAATGTTGAAATGATTAAATTGCGAGATCATCCATGGCTTGAACAGCTAGCCGGAAGGCTTTAATCCTTCTCTCCAGTAGAGTCTTTTGAGGGCTACCTTCTTTGGACTTGAGATACATGCTCTCAAGGGATGGAAACAATCCAATCAAGACAAGGCGGGCTTCTGCTATATCTTCCTTGGTGTATGAATGAGCTTTTTGATTCCAGACATTTTCCAATAACGCTGCGCCGATACGCAGAGCTTTGAGGCGTTTTTGTAATAAGGTAGTATTTGAACTTTTCTGGATCATATTTGCTAGAGCATTTTCCGATTTGCGGATGGTTGATTGAAAGGCTTTGATGGATTCCAGTTGAACTTCTTGTGACACATTTTCCATGGAGTACAGACCTCGCTTTCTTCGCTTATTTGGTTGATCTTTTAAGAAAGGAGCGCTACCTATAATATCACCTCATAAATATAACAAAAAAAGCCGCTTAAAATAGCGACTTTCAATGTGTTCATTCTCGATTCAGTTCTAGAGTACCTTCTCCAAAAAGCTGATCGTCCGTTCATTCTTCGGATTTCCAAATATCTCTTCCGGAGTGCCCTGCTCGACGATATAACCACCGTCCATGAAGATCACACGATCAGCTACTTCGCGGGCAAAACCCATCTCATGGGTAACGATCATCATCGTCATGCCTTCGCTCGCGAGGTCTTTCATAACACCAAGCACTTCTCCTACCATCTCAGGGTCGAGCGCCGAAGTTGGTTCATCAAATAACATAACGTCCGGATTCATAGCAAGCGCACGAGCGATAGCTACACGTTGTTTTTGTCCACCTGACAGTTGTGTTGGGAAGCTCTCTGCTTTATCAGACAGACCCACACGCTCAAGTAATTTGAGTGCTGTATCACGCGCCTGCTGGGCATTTAATATCCCGAGTTCTCTGGGCGCAAACATGATGTTTTTAAGTACACTAAAATGAGGGAACAAGTTAAAATGTTGAAATACCATGCCAATATTTTCACGAGCCTTGTTCAGGTTGGTTTTAGGGTCATTCAGATCCTGATCATCCACGATAACCCGGCCTGCCGTAATGGCATCTAATTGATTGATACAGCGCAAGAAGGTACTTTTTCCCGAACCGGAAGGCCCGATGACACAGACAACTTCTCCTTCGTTGACCGCCACATCAATTCCCTTGAGAACCTGATTTGTGCCGAAACTTTTCTTCAAACCTTCAACTTTTATTTTAGCCACGACGAACCTTCACCTCCAGATAATCAGCAATTTTGGTCAATGTGATGATAACAATCAGGTACATAACCGCAACCGTTAACCAAATATCAAAAGAGGAGAACGTTCTTGCAATAACAATTTTACCCGATTGTGTCAACTCTACGAGACCAATAACGGACAAGATTGACGTATCCTTCAACGTGATAACCATCTGGTTAATGAAGGACGGAATCATAACCCGCACTGCCTGCGGAATGACGATCTTTATCATCGCTTTGCGATAAGGAAGGCCCAATGAACGAGCAGCTTCCATCTGACCACGATCAATCGATTGAATCCCGCCTCGGATAATCTCGGTTACGTACGCCCCTGCATTCAGACTAAGTGTCAGAATCGCCGCCAGGAACAATGGCATCGTGAAGCCCATCGCCTGTGGAATCCCGAAATAGATAAAGAATGCCAGGACAATCAGCGGAATGCCGCGGAAGATATCTACAAATACAGTGGCAACACCACGAAGGAATTTGTTCTGTCCCACCTTCATAAATCCGAAAATCAGACCGATGATAAACGCGAAGAACAGGGACACAATCGTGTATAAAAGTGTGTTTCCCAGACCTTTAAAAAGTGCAGGAAGAGATTTCTGTATTAACTCCCAACGCCCCAGACTTGCGACTTGGGCATTCTCTCCAACATATTCTTCGATAATGCGCTTGTACTCACCGTTAGCTTTGATATTCACAAGACCAGCATTGAACATCTCCAGAAGTTCCTGATTTTTACCCTTACTTACCGCAAATCCGTAGGAAGCCCCGTCTTCTTTGTCGGTAACGATTTTTAAACCATTATTCTGCTTTACCCCATACCTTAGAACGGGTTCATCTTCAAAACAGGCCACCGAATTGCCGGTCTTTACATCATCATACATTTGATATGATTCATCAAATGGAACAACGGTAAAGCCATATTTTGAGGCGATGGACTCAGCAAAGCTGTACCCTTCTGTTCCCGTTTTTACAGCGACCTTTTTACCACGAAGATCTTCGTAACTTTTAATGGTATCATTATTGGCACTAATCCCCATAACAACGCCTGAATCATAATATGGCTCTGAGAAATCAAATTTTGCTTTTCGCTCATCCGTAATACTCATCCCTGCGATCACACCATCGACTTGATTCGCCTCAAGTGCCTGTACAGCTGCGTTAAATCCCAGGGATTTGATTTGATACTTGAAATTTTGATCTTTGGCGATGGCATCCAGCAAATCCATGTCGATACCAACAAAATCACCATTCTCATCTTCATATTCGAATGGAGCAAATGTGACATCAGTTCCGATAACATAGGTTTTACCGGAATCGGACGCTGCTGCAGCGTTCCCTACCCATCCTGATAGACCGCTCACCAGGAGCAGCATCAGTGAAAGTATAAAAAATGAGATCTTCGTTGTTTTCATGTGTCCTCCCCGTCTCGGTGTTGTCCGAATAATCATTATTTTCTTTGGAATCGGTATTACTGTTATGCTTTTTGTCGTTCTTCTGCCCATTTGATTGTTATTATTTACTGTATATTAACAATCAATGCTTTGCCTTTCCACTTGCAACATTTTCCTCCATCATTTTTTTCCAACCAGTAAAAGTCCTCTTAATACTTACCCTTTAGGTAAGCTTTACGAAACCCAATATTACATTGTGAATCTGAAAAAAGGTACATTTACTTTAAAACGTATTATTTAAAATTTAAAACTCAAAAAAAGCCGCGATTTCCGCGACTTTTTGTTATACAGTTTTTTATCATCCATTAATTTGCTCTGGTTGTCAATACAATCTCGAACTTCGAACCAGCTTCACCCGCGAACACAATGGTTCCGTTCTCAGGCAATACAATTTCGTTTTGTCCACTGACCACTGTATGATTAATGCCTACACCCGCTTGGTTGTATACAGCAAATGCGCTGTTTGCAGACATCTTGACGGTCATTTCTTTACCTGCAGCTGATGCCGGAATCGAGTACCATGTGGCATGACCATTCGCCTGAATCGTAGTCTTCGATTGTTTTCCCGCATAGATCGGTTTGATGATGTCTTGAGCAGCATAAACGTTGCCTCCAGCTGTAACATATTCCACGCCTTTTTCCTCATAGAAATTAAACTCCATCGTGTCACGGCCCGCTAATCCAGGAATTTGCAATTGGTTCACGGCTTGGTTAGCTCCAACAATTTTGTTGGTGTAGATATAACCAGGCAGCTCATTAAAAGTATGAATGGGAATCATCGGCATCGCTGCGTTGTACAGTGTTGATGTGTATTTTTCATTGACCAACACGTAGGCTTTGCCTTCCCGTTTCTGCCATGCGGCCTTTACTTCTGCAGACAATTCATTGGTTTCAAGCTTTTCTGCTTTATATTCCGACGAAGCAACTTGTCCAAGTCCAGGAATAGACTGATACAAGCGAGACCACAAATATGTGTTCCCATTGACTTCCTGAACGAACTTCAGCTTTTCCGTAGCCGCATCATTAACAAATGAGCCATCATTGGTGTACGTATAGGTCTGATCAGGACTGTTAGGAGAGGACAGATTAGATAGCGTTAATTGCCCATCATCTTTTACGTCCATCTTCATTAACATGTTTGCCCCACCAGCGTATATGCCAGTGTGCTGTGTAAGTTCCTTCGGCATGGTTGTTTTCACCGGTGCATCATAAGACTTCTCCGGCTTACGCTCTGGAATGATATTTTTCTCCTCAAGCGCGCCAAGCAACAGCTCAGTTGCCAGCAATTGATCCGTTGAGCTATGACCACCCGAAGAGGTTACCGCAGCAGCCATATTATATTCCGGTAACACAATCAAGGAGGAATGATAGGTTATTGTATTGCCGCCTTTGCTTACTGCCTGGATGCCGTAATCATTAAAAGGAAACAGGTTCACGCTATCCCAGCCCAGGCCGTAACCAATAGACGAATCGCCTTCTTCCGGCCACATACCTCTCTTGTATTCTTCTTGCTCCATGGCCTCTACGGATTCCTCCGAAAGAACACCTTTAACCTCACCTGTAAAGATTTTCGAGAACTGAACCAGATCTTCAGCAGTGGAATAGATGCCTCCCGAGGCAATCATATTTGTAGTCTCTAATGGGAGTTGCTCCTCATGCAAAGGGGCATATGTTGCTGCCATCTGGCTAAGGTCCACAATATCCTGCGGTGTTTTGGTATGCGCCATACCAAGAGGTTCGGTTATGTACCGGTGCATGAAAGTTGTGAAGCTCATGTCACTAACCCGCTCAACCAGAATCTCAGCTAATGTAAAACCGTCATTACTATACACCGAGTATGCGCCAGGATCGGCCTTCAAATGTTGCGTCGCCAATTGTTCCAGTAACGTATCATGCGCGTAGGTATCATTATCTCCAAACAGTATTGCACTGTTACTTGACGTTCCGAGAAGTCCGGATGAATGATTCAGTAACATGCGTGGTGTAATCTGTTGGTAACGCTTGTCTTTCATTTTAAAGTCTGGAATATACTTCACGACAGGCTCATCAAGATCGATCTTGCCCTGATCAACGAGCTTCATTACGGCGGTGGTGAGCACCATTTTACTGGTTGAACCAATGCCATACATGGTATCTGAAGAAAGCGGGATGTTGTTTTTCAGATCATTTTTGCCTGCCTGACCAGAGATCACAATCTCGCCATCATCCATCAGCGCGTACTGCACACTTGTCGTAGCGTATGATTCAGTGAGTACCTTGGCCTTTGCACTTACTGCTTTTTTAGTTAGATCATACGTAGGGCTACTACCGTTACTGGTAGCGGGTGTGGCCATGGCCGACATTGGGGACATCATTGCAAACACCAAAGTTATGGCGGCGATAGAAGTTCGTTTCTTTCGTGTCAATCTCATCTTCTCCTGTCTAGTCTATGGATTAGGAATCTCTGTGTTCGTACTCCCGTAGTGTAACCGAAGAAGATGAACTGTCTGTGGCTTGAATATGAATCGAGTATGAACCAAGCAGGACCAACCCAAATAGGTTGGACACACGGTGAAAATCGCTTTAGTCCAGCTTTTTTTGTTTGCAAATTAAACATTTGCTATAATGGTATATCAATCAATGGAGTGCCAATAACATGGCTAGTACATAAATAAATGCAATCCATAATTCAGCATGAGTAATGGAGTTGAAGCAATGCTAAAAGTTAATCGAAATGATCAACGCCCGATCTGGCAGCAACTTTTGGATCAAGCGATTCATAATATCACAACCGGGAAATGGCAACCAGGCGAATTGCTACTCCCCTCACGCGAACTTGCTCAATTAATTGGTGTTTCACGCTCAACCATACAGATTGTGTACGAGGAATTATTCAGCCGAGGGTATACGGTAACCTCCCGACGAGCCGGGACAAGAGTTAGTGATTGGACCTATGCACCTCGTTCATCAGAAGACGTCACGATGCAAGGGCCTATTCCGCCCGATCTGCCTACACTAAACGAATCGATTGGTCATCTGCATAGTTGGTTTGGCAATAGAGACAATCGCAAAATAGAAATTGATTTTAATCCCCACGAGCCTTATCTGGATGAAAGTTTCACAAAAGCCTGGAGGCAATCCTTTTTACAAGCTTCTACTGAACCCAATCTGGATCTTTGGGCTTATGGTGATGCCAGAGGGTTACTGGCGTTAAGAGAACAGATTCAGCGTTATTTGTCACTTGAACGAGGCATTCATATCGATGTTGATCAAATCTTGTTAACCTCAGGTGCACAACATAGCATTGATTTAATTGCCCAGGCACTCTTAAGTGAGGGTGACACAGTTTCCGTAGAAGATCCCGGCTTCCCTGCTGCTTGGATGGCGATGAAATACCGCCGGATGCAAGTCGATCCCGTTCCAGTCGATGAGTATGGATTATGTGTAGATCATATTCACCCACAGACAAAACTCGTATTTGTCACACCTTCTCATCAATGCGCCGTTGGTGTTATTATGTCGGAGCCACGCAGGCAACAATTGATGCACTTGGCAGCTCATCATCGATATTGGATTGTTGAGGATGACTACGATAGCGAATTTAGGTACCGTGGAGATCCGCTTCCGACTATATTCAGTCAACAACCTCAGAATACGCTTTATATGATGAGTTTTTCCAAAATGGTTGCACCAGGCATTCGACTATCCGCTATCATTGGCCCCAAAATAGCTATCGATCGCCTTACTCAAGTTCATGAATTAACCTATCGTCATCTGCCGATTATGGAACAATTAACGCTAACTCATTTTATTGAACGTGGTCATTTCATGCGCCATATGAGAAGAGTTCGGAACATATATCGACGCAGACACGAAGTCATGACCAAAGCCATTGTTGCTTCTGGGCTAGGCTCACGATTTACATTAAGTGGTGTGGAAACGGGATTACATATGCTTCTAGAATCTGAAACGTCATTTGACGAAGAAGCGCTGACGAATGCTGCCCTTGATCAAGGTGTACGCGTGTATCCGCTTAGTAAGTATTGCTTGGATAGTCACCGAAAAGGATGGATATTAGGTTTTGCGAAAGTGGATGAGAAGCAGATTGAGGAAGGCATATATCGGCTTGCAAAGATTGTATTATGATGGAGAAGATGCTCTCCAATCGGATTCGAAAGGATGTTTTTTGTAATGAAAATTTTAGTATTAGGAGCCACCGGACGGGTTGGAAGTCATTTCGTCTCTAATGCCCTACGTTCCAATCACCATGTAACTGCACTGGTTAGAAGCCCGGAAAAGGTACAAATCAGCGATGACAATTTTGTTCTGCATCAAGGAAACGCTTTAGTCAAAGAGGATATTCATCACGCCATACAGGGTGTGGATCTCGTTGTTAGTTCCTTAAGTACCGACGGAACGACTACATTATCGCAATCCATGGGACATATTGTTGAGGTTATGGCTCAGGAGCGTATCAAAAGAATCATTACCATTGGTACAGCAGGAATATTGGAAAGTCGAACGGATTCTGGCTTGCTACGTTTTCAATCCCCTGAGTCCAAACGTAAGTCCACGCGAGCCGCTGAGGAGCATCTGGAGATGTACAACATTCTCAAGGCTTCAGAGTTAGAATGGACCATCGTGTGTCCTACCTACTTATTTGATGGAGAATCTCTCGGTAAATACCGGGTTGAGCGTGACTATTTGCCTGACGGCGGAACTTCTATATCTGTAATCGATACTGCGGAGTTTGCTTATCAGCAATTAATGTCTGATGACTATGTGCAGTCTCGTGTAGGTATAGCCTACTAAGAGCGTGTCCTAAATCTCACTTATGGTACATCTCTACTGTTCAAAAAAGTAAGTTTTAATATAAACAAGCAAATTACGAGCCTGCAATTGTTATCCATTAGGAACAATTGCAGGCTCTATTTGTGTCTGCTGTTGAGCTATTTAAGTCCTTCATATAGAGGAAATTGCGAAGTGATTTCACGGACATTACCTAATATTTGATTTTTTACATCCGAGTTCTTTGGATTTTTAAAAGCAAGCCCTATCAGCTGAGCAATTTCTTTCATTTCCCTGGATCCAAGCCCTCTTGAAGTCATAGCCGGAGTTCCAAAACGAATACCGCTTGTAACCAAAGGACTTGCCGTATCGTGAGGGATTGCATTTTTATTCGCCGTAATCCCTACTTCATCCAGTAAAGCTTCGGCTTCTTTGCCTGTAAGGCCCATAGTTCGTAAGTCAACCAACACGATATGATTATCTGTTCCTCCCGATACAAGGGTGAGCCCTTCATTCATCAAAGTTTCTGCCAATACATTGGCGTTATTCAGAACACCTTCAATATATGTTGTGAAATCGGATTGCAATGCCTCGCCTAATGCTACCGCTTTCCCCGCGATAACGTGCATGAATGGCCCACCCTGGGTTCCCGGGAATACAGCTTTGTCGATCGCCTTTGCCCAAGAGCCACGGCACAAAATGGCTCCCCCTCGTGGTCCTCGTAAGGTCTTGTGTGTGGTAGTTGAAACAAAATGGGCATGTGGTACCGGGTTAGGATGCAAACCTGCTGCGACTATTCCTGCTATATGCGCCATATCTACAAAGAAAAGAGCTCCCACCTCGGCGGCAATCTGGGCAAATAATTCAAACTCAATGGTCCGCGGGTATGCACTTCCACCTGCAACAATCATGCGTGGACGATACTTATAAGCAAGTTTACGTACTTCGTCAAAGTCAATGCGGCCCGTCTGTGCATCGACACCATATGGAACAAAATTGTAAAACCTACCTGAAAAATTAACAGTACTTCCGTGTGTTAGATGACCACCTTGGGATAGATTCATGCCAAGGATCGTGTCACCAATCTCAACCGAGGCAAAATACACAGCCATGTTGGCCTGAGAACCGGAGTGAGGCTGCACATTCGCATGTTCAGCGCCAAAAAGTGCTTTAAGGCGACTATTTGCTATCTCTTCGACTGTATCGACATGCTCACACCCGCCATAATATCTTCTGCCCGGATACCCCTCCGCATATTTATTGGTCAATACCGAACCTGTTGCTTCCATCACAGCTTGACTTACAAAATTCTCTGATGCAATCAGTTCTATCTTATCCCGCTGCCTTCCAAGCTCTTGCTGGACAGCCATTCCTATTACTTTATCTTGCTTCTCCAAATGTTTCATGAACATCTTCCTCTCAATATTACGGTTATTTATTCGTTCCAAACTGTTTTTTGGGAAATTTACTATTCATCAGTAGATGTGCCATCATTCCTGCAAACAGTCCCCAAAATGCACCACCCACGCCAAGCAAAGTCACATTCGCTGCTGTCGCCAAAAACGTGATCAATGCAGTTTCACGTCCCTTAGGGTCCGTTAATGCATTGGCAAGACTACCACCGATGGTTCCAAGTAAGGCCAATCCCGCTAATGTTGCAATAAAGGTAGCAGGAAGAATCAAAAACAGAGCAGCTAATGTTACGCCAAAAATGCCGACAAAAATATAAAAAGCCCCACAAGCAATACCTGCAATATAACGTTTGGTTGAATCCTCATGTGCATCCTTTCCTGTACAAATCGCTGCTGTAATAGCTGCCACATTAAAAGCATGTGATCCAAATGGGGCTGCAAGAAGCGAACCCAAACCTGTTACAGCTAAAATAGGATTGGCACTTGTCTTGAATCCATCATTATGCAGAACAAGCATTCCGGGCATATACTGCCCTGTCAAAGTAATAATGAACAGCGGTAGCGCAACGCCAAGTAAAGCTTGTAACGAAAATGCTGGAACAACAAATACAGGCGATGCTACAGCCAATTGGATCGTACTGAAGTCTGTTTTTCCCATGCATATCAAATAAATCAAACCAATTGCCAATATGCCAACAATGGCGTAACGGGAAGTAAACCTTCTTAGCACGATATAGGCTGCAAACAGTACAATCACAAGCAAAGGATCTACCTTTGCCCCTCCAAAGGCCGAAATACCAAACTGTAGTAAAATACCGGCTAACAATCCGGAAGCGATGCCTGGGGGAATAAGTCGAACGAAACGTTCAAACATACCTGACCAACCTAAAATAATAAATCCGACTGCTGAAATCATGTAAGCGCCAATAGCTTCTGGATAAGGGGTTACCGCTAATGCTGAAACGAGAAACGCCACACCCGGTGTAGACCAGGCTGTAATAATCGGTTCCTTATATCGATAACTGAGCCAAATTCCTGTTACTCCTACCCCAATCGAGATGGACCAAATCCAGGAAGCGGTCATTTCCGGGCTTAAACCAGCCACTTTTGCAGCTTGAAAAACAAGGATAAACGTACCCCCGTAATTAACAATTACGGATATTAAAGCGGCGATCACCGGCGATATCAAATCACGGCCACGTAACGAAGGGGATGCTGTCTTCATATTTAACACTACCTCTCACTTAATCATCGATGCGTGTGTTTTCATTCCAGTAATACTCGTCCGGTAAGTAGCGTTGACCAAATACACTTGTCCCTACACGTATCATTGTAGCTCCTTCTTCAATGGCGACTTGGAAGTCACCAGACATACCCATCGATAAAATATCCATTTCTACGCGTGGAATATTTTTCTCTTTAATCTGTGTACGGATCTGGTTTAACAAACGAAAACAATGTCGTGTTTCTTCGTTCGTCGCATTCAGTTTTCCAATGGTCATTAAACCTATCACGTTTAATGTCTCGAATTGAGACAACTGTTCTACAAGCTCAACGGCTGTTTCTGGAGAGGCACCAAATTTACTTTCTTCGTAGGACGTATTAATTTGCACAAGAATGTCTAAGGTCTTATTCTCTTTGAGAAGCTGGTTATGTATTGCTTGACCCAGTTTCAGACGATCTACGGAATGGATGAGCGTAACATATTTAACAACGTCCTTTACTTTATTAGTTTGCAGATGTCCGATAAAATGCCATTCCACCTGCTTGCTTTGTTCCATGAGTGGGAATTTGTCTCGGAGTTCTTGAGCTTTGTTTTCTCCAAACAGGACCTCACCTGCTTGAATAGCTATTTGTAATTTCTCTAGCGGTACCGTTTTGGTCGCGAGCAACAACTTGATATCCTCTATGTTGCGACCTGAGGCCTGGCAAGCCAGTGCTATTTGCTGTCTGACCGATTGGAGATTTTCTTCTACTAGATGTTTCATGTCAGCCACCTTCTTTCTATTCCAAAACAGGAATGAATCAATGAGATTAGCTCCTCCTTATGTATTGTGAAGAATGTGTGGAACGTCATGCTAGTATAGCAACGGATGGATTGGTTATAAATATCCAAAGACTCTATATTGGAGCAATCCAAAACTACAAAATGGACTACAATTCAATTGGGTACCTTTCTGTTGCTATTAAAAGCCAATAATCTGTTTGATATGATGCCCACGCACTTTGAAAATGAAAAAAAGCCGCTATATTAGCGGCTTGGTTTAATTCTAAGTTTATTTCCAAAACGAGAAACATGTTTTATGAGGATTTACTCGTTCACATTTTCCTTGGTTACCAGCTTCAATTCAGCAGGAATCGATGACTCCACCTGCTTGCCACTGAGCACATCCAGAGCTGCTTGCAGCGCCAGTTGGCCAATCAGTATAGGCTGCTGAGCGACTGTTGCCGTCAATTTCCCATCCTGAATGGATTTGATTGCATCATCATTGCCATCGAATCCGATGACCGGAATGTCTTTACCTGAGCTTTGAATCGCTTCAATCGCACCAAGTGCCATCTCATCATTGTGGGCAAATACTGCCTGCACGTCAGGATTACCCTGGAGCAGATTCTCCATGACATTCAATCCTTTGGACCGATCGAAATCAGCAGATTGTTTGGAAACTACATCGAGTTGCTTGTCAGCCACTTCATGGAAACCTTTACCCCGTTCTCTTGTTGCGGAAGCGCCAGGTACACCCTCAAGTTCAATGACTTTTGCTCCCTCACCCAGTTGTTCAACAAAGTATTCAGCTGCCATGCGTCCGCCTTTAACGTTATCAGATGCCACTAGTGCCGCCACTTCGCCTTTATCTGCGGAGCGATCCAGCGTGATTACAGGAATGCCCACACTATTAGCGGATTGAACCGCTGTGGAGATCGCTGCAGAGTCCGCAGGGTTAATCAGAAGTGCACTAACGCCTTGCTGAATGAGATCATCCACATCATTGGTTTGTTTGGCCGAATCATTCTGCGCATCCACCACGATGACCTGTACTCCCTGTTTTTTGGCTTCAGCCATGACTCCATCCTTCAGTGATACAAAGAATGGATTGTTAAGTGTAGATATCGACAAACCTATTTTCTTCTGTCCGTTACTTTTGTTTGGGTTAGGTTTGGCCCATTCCGGTGGCTCCAGAGAGCACCCGGCCAGAACGATGATCATCAGCATACTTATGAGTGTTACAGTCCACTTTTTCATATTCGCTTCTCTCCTATGCTGTTTTCTTGCGGTCCAGCAGGACGGCAATGGCAATGACGATACCTTTTACAACCATTTGATAAAATGAGTTTACTTCAAGCAAGTTCAATCCATTATTCAACACGCCGATAATCAGAACACCGATCAGTGTACCAACGATGCGTCCTCGTCCTCCAGCAAGACTTGTACCACCCAATACAACCGCTGCGATCGCATCCAGCTCGTAGGATGTACCTGCCGTTGGTTGCGCTGAATTCAAGCGTGATGTCAGAATTGCACCTGCAAGAGCAGCGAGCATACCTGTCAGGGAGTAGATCATAATTTTCACGCGATTCACTTTGATACCTGAGATAATGGAAGCTTTCTCATTACCGCCGATAGCGTACGTTTTGCGGCCAAAAGCCGTTTTATGCAAAACAATCCATAGAATCATGAAGGTAATCAGCATCGTAATTGCAGGTACGGGAATGCCAAGCAGGTAACCACGGCCGAACAGTTGGAATAACAGGTTATCCCCAAGTCCTGTAATTGGATTACCGTTCGTGTACACCAACGTCAGTCCTCTGAATATGGTCATCGTTGCCAATGTAGCGATAAACGGAGCCATTCTGCCTTTGGTAATCATCAGTCCGTTCACCATACCCATGACACCACCGAGCGCTACACCGATAATGATGGACAAGATCGGGTCCAGTCCGGACAACATCATGTTTGCTACAAAAGCACTGGATAAAGCCAGGATCGAGCCGACCGACAGATCGATTCCACCCGTCAGGATAACAAACGTCATACCGAAAGCAATCAGCGCATTAATCGAGACTTGACGCAATAAATTTAAGATATTAAGCGGTTCCAAGAAACTTGGATTCAACACCGATACGATGAGAATAAGAATGATTAAACCGAGCAGCGGTCCTAATTTTTGTATCACACTTGAGAAACGGAAGCCGCTTTTAGCCGTTTTGTTTTCCTGCATTGTTGTCATATCACTGTCCCCCTGTGGCCAATGTCATAATGTGTTCTTGTGTTGCTACTTCCCTTGCAACCTCGCCACTGATGTGTCCTTCATGCACAACTGCGATTCGGTCGCTCATGCCAAGCACTTCAGGTAGCTCCGACGATACCATGATGATTGCAACACCACGGTCTGTCAGTTCATTCATCAATTCATAGATTTCGCGCTTCGCTCCGACATCCACTCCGCGTGTGGGTTCATCCAGGATAAGTACGCTTGGACCGATACCAACCCATTTCGCGATAACCACCTTCTGCTGGTTACCCCCGGATAGATTCCTTGCTGCCGTTTCGGAGGATTGTGTTTTGATCTGTAGACGTTTGATCAGTGTATCTACGAAGTCTTGTTCTTTCGAAGCTGAAATGAAACCTTTGTTTGAGAAACTGAACAGATTCGTCAACGCCATATTTTCGCGAATAGAAAAGTCTAATACCAGCCCTTCATCCTTGCGGTCTTCTGTAATAAATCCGATTCCATGTTTCACGGCATCTGCCGGTTTACGAATGTTTACTTTTTTCCCGCGGATGAAGATTTCACCGCTATCCAACGTATCCAAGCCAAAGATGGTTCTCATGATCTCTGTTCGTCCAGAACCCATAAGTCCTGAGAATCCGAGGATCTCCCCCGCTCTCACGGTGAAGTTAATATTCTCGAATAACCCTTTGCTGCTTGCATTCCTTACTTCCAGGACAACTTCACCATAAGAAGGATTCCGGACAGGGTAACGCTCGGTAAGTTCACGACCTACCATTTTCCGAACGACTTCATCAAAGCTTGTCTGTGGAATGGCTTGGGTGTCTACCGTTCTTCCGTCACGCATGATGGTAATCCGGTCACAGATCGTGAATATCTCCTCCATTCGGTGAGAAATATACACGATGGATACGCCTTCCTTCTTCAGCGAGCTGATTACACCAAACAACTTCTGGATCTCGCGCTCCGTAAGTGCTGCTGTTGGCTCGTCCATAATGATGACCTTGGCATCAGTCATTAGTGCTTTGGCAATCTCGATCATCTGTTGCTGCCCGACAGAGCACTCTCCCGCAGGACGTTCCAGTGGTATGTCTACAGAAAGTTTAGCGAACTGTTCTTTGGCGAGCGCTTTCATTTGTCTTGTATTAAGCAACCCGATGGATGATGTCAGTTCCTTACCGATAAAGAGATTATCCAGCACCGTCATTTCAGGCCATACGTTCAGCTCCTGATGTATGAATGTGATACCCAGTTTCTCGGCTTCCTTTGGACTTGCAAAATAGTTTTCTTCTCCGTCTATGGTGATGGTTCCCTGATCACGCTGATGAAGACCAATCAGAATGTTCATCAGCGTGGATTTGCCGGCTCCATTCTCCCCCATCAGGGCATGAACCTCACCATCTTTTAGTTCAAAATCCACTCCGCTCAGCACCTGATTCGTTCCAAACGCTTTATGAATGTCTTGCATCTGAATGTGCATTACGCAACCTCCTTTTAACCGAAATGGACTCCCGATTGTAAAATGCAATTGGCATAGGGTGTGGCTTCACCTGTGCGGATGACCGCTTTCACCTGCCGAGTTAATGCTTTGAATTGTTCATGGCTGACGGAAGCATCGATGGCTTCTACCCCGAATTTCTCTGTGATGAATTGAATGGCTACGGGATTGCCTTCGCGAATCTCTTCAGCCACAATGACTTTCTCAATGACCATATCTTCTGCGATCACTTCCACCACTTCGCGAAAACTTGGTGTTCCCAGTTTGAGTGCCAGATCAATTTTGAGTACCCCATCCGGTACTGGCAGACCTGCATCCGCAATCGCAATCATGTCTGTATGGCCCAGATCAGACAAAATCTTGGAAATGTGACTATTCAACATGCCATTTCTTTTCATTACAAGCTCTCCTCTACTTCATCACGCGTTGGCATACCGCCCTGCGCTCCGAACTTGGTGACGGACAACGATGCAGCCCGATTGGCGAATCGTATACTCTCTTGCAACGCTTTTCCTTCAGCCAAAGCAACTGCAAATGCGGCGTTGAACGTATCTCCTGCCCCAGTAGTATCGACAGCCTCAACTTTATAAGTTGGGACTAGAATTTCCTCAGTGCCATCAAAGTAACGTACACCTTTACTGCCCTCCGTGATGAACAACTTGTTAGGATACTGACGTAATGCCTGTGCCGGACTCATGCCCTGAAACAAAATCTCGGCTTCATGCTCGTTCGGCGTGATATATGCGGCATTGTCGATCACTTCTTGCGGCAATGTTCTTGCCGGTGCGGGATTAAGCAACAGCGGTGTTCCGAATTCTGCACATAATGTACTTACATGAACAACCGTTTCCTCCGGAATTTCCTGCTGAATCAGCACGATATCTGCGTTTCGAATTACTTCAGCTGCCTCATCGACATATGCAGGAGTGACTTCTCGATTGGCCGCTTCAACCACTACGATACTATTATCACCTTCTGCCAGAATGATATGAGCCGTTCCGCTTTCTAAATGTGTAACCGGTTTCACATTTTGCGTATTTACAGCATTTGCTCTGAAGTTCTCTAAAATATCTTTGCCAAAAGCATCGTCGCCTACCCGGCCGATCATCGCAACCTCGGCACCCAGTCTTGCAGCGGCAACAGCCTGATTGGCTCCCTTACCGCCAGGGACCGTTTTGAAGCTGGTGCCAAGAACGGTTTCACCCGCCCCCGGCCGTCTTGACGAAGTAACTACCAGATCCATTGAACTGCTTCCTATTACACATATTTTAGCCATCTGATTTCACCTTTCTCGTAGTGCCCCGTTCGATGAAACTTACGGGTAACTGTATGTTTTTATTCTCTATTGCAGCTTGTTCCACAAGCTGGATAAGTAATCCCGCCGCTTCTCTTCCCATCTCGTATGCTGGCTGATGGATAGTCGACAACGCCGGCGACAGCAGACTGCTCATTGGAATATCATCGAAGCCAATCACTTGTACATCATCGGGAACTTTTCTTCCAATTCGTGCTGCCTCATGCAGTACTGCCATGGCTGCGATGTCATTGCTGGCAATGACCCCGTCTGTGTCCGCATACTTCCTGAATAATTCTTCAGCCCATACACCTGCCTCGTTAATTGAAAATGAGGTCGTCTGGATTACCTGGTAGTCTAACCCAGCATCACGGATGATTTCAATCGCTCCTTCAAAGCGATCTTGAGCGGGCCTGATCTGTGACGGTCCTTGCATAACCGTGATTCGGCGACTGCCGCGGTTGATTATCTCCCTTGCAGCTAGTCTTCCACCTTCCCTGCCGTCCGCATACACGGATGGACGATCGAGTGAAGTTCTGTCCAGAAACACAACGGGAATCTTCAGGTTTTCATATATTGAAGAATGAGGATAGTTCGTTGAAGAGATTACACCGACCACATTGTTCTGGATAAACGTCTGGATGTAATCCTGCTCCTTCCGTTCATCCTCATCACTATTTCCAAATATCAGTCTGTAATCCTGTTCCTGCATCCTGTCCTCTACACCGCGGGCCAACTGCGGGAAGTAAGGGTTGGCAATATCCGGCAACAACAGGCCAATCAGTTTGGACTTGCGCTTATATAATGAGCGGGCCACTTCATTTGGCGAAAAATTAAGCGCCTTCACAGCATCTTCCACTTTCTTGCGTGTGTCGGCATGAACATAACCTCTATCATTAATGACTCTGGATACGGTGGCAACAGATACGCCAGCCAGTTGAGCTACGTCTTTAATTGTTGTCATGAGTTGCTCTCCTCTATGTGTAACCGGTTACAGACATTAAATTATCATATTATTTTCAATTTGACAAGCGTTTTCATTCTGGAAATTTCTCCAAGTATACATGAATGTGCACTGGAATCCATCTGTATCATGGTTTTTCACCTGGCAGGGAGATCGATACTTCATAGACGTAAAAAGGCCAACACTCGATTAAAACTTAGAGTGATGGCACCCAGATCAACATAAAAATCAGCAATCTCGCTGAACTTAATTAGCTTTAATTTAACAAATGAGGAGTAACCTTTTCGATAAAATCAATTCATAGCTTTTATTTTACAACTTCTCGTATACTTCATCTGTAACAGGTTCCAACCATTCCGGTGTACCTGCAGTGATCGCAATGTGTTCAAACCAACTATCTTTAGCGGCCCCATGCCAGTGTTTCACACCATCATGAGTCACAATAACATCGCCGGCTTTTAGGAATTGAGCAGGTTTTCCTTCTTCCTGATACCAACCTTCCCCACCAGTCACTAACAACAGCTGAAATCCACCGCGATGGATATGCCAGTTATTTCTGCATCCCGGTTCAAACGTTACATTCCCAACACCCACATTCACTTTGGGATCAGCAACCAAGGATTGGAGATAACTTTGCCCTACAAAATATTGTGCAAATGCTTCGTTTTTTTCTCCTACCGGGAATATCACTCCATCTTTAACTTCTTCATGTTTAGCCATTTCATTTCCTCCAATATGATCTTATTGATTAATGCGTCCTGCTCCTATGTTGACCTAAAAATGATTACACACATACGTGCGATATCGCACATTCGTGTATAATATAAAATAATTGCACTGCCTCTGCAAGGATCAAATGAACCCGATCTGTGCCTTATGGCGCAAGGAGACAACATTTGTGCAATTACTCTCTGGAAAGAATGGTGATTACTATCGTTTCTATTACAGATCGAAGAATACTAAAGTCTCAGGAAGCGATCAAATCCGCTTTTATCAAACTCATGAACGAGAAACCTTTTGATAACATTACGATGCAAGATATCTCTGATCATGCAAATGTCGGCCGCAGAACGATATATCATCACTATTCGGACAAATTTGACTTGCTGGATAAATTAATTGAAGAACATATTGATGAACTAAGAAGATTGTGCAAAGAAGCATCCGATCTGGATTTTATAAAAAGCAATGTACTTTGGTTCGATTATTTTGAAGTTCATTATTCATTCTTCTCGGCTATGTTACTGAGTAAAGGAGCCCCTTTTTTCCGCAATCGCTTCCTGGCTCTCGTCATTGAAGAACTGGAAGATGAGGTGAATGTAACGGAGGGCAAAAATAAAGGACTAACGAAAGAAGTTATTCTTACGTTCTTTGGTACAGCAATCGTTGGTATCGTGGAATCCTATTTCACGAATGGATTACCTCGGCAACCTCACATTGTCGCAGAACAAGTTGGGATTTTATTAGAAAGGAATCTATGACATAGACTCCTCATGAACCGTTCCTTCTTTATAATCTTACCACCTGGGGAGCGGTTTATTAATTATCATTACAAACATTGGCGTTATGTGATATGGTCAGTGAGGATATTAGATACGTACATACATATGTGCATGAAATGTGAGGAGAAGATTGAAAGTGATAGAAAGAAATACCCTTGAAAATCAAAAACCGAGTAAATTTAGTGATCCCATTTTTGTCATGCTCGTGGCAAGCCTGTGTTGTTTTTTATGGGGAAGTGCGTACCCATCCATCAAACTTGGATATATCGCGTTTAACATTCTGCCGGAAGATATTGCTTCCAAGTATGTATTTGCCGGATACCGATTTACACTGGCGGGCTTGCTGCTCTTGCTCCTGTCTCGTATCGTTAGAAAAGAGAAGCTCCAATTGTCCAGACCACAGTGGACAAGCCTCATCATGCTAGGTATATTGCAAACCGGTTTGCAATATATGTTTTTTTACGTCGGTGTAGCCAATACAACGGGTGTCAAAGGCTCCATTATGAATGCAACGACGACCTTCTTTAGTGTTGTTCTGGCCCATTTCATCTATAAAAACGACAAGTTAAGCAGAAATAAAATCGTTGGCTGCTTGCTCGGATTTGTCGGTGTAATCATCGTAAACTTCCATACGGATCTGCTTGCTTTTTCCTTTTCGTTCACAGGTGAAGGGTTCGTTATTATAGCTGCACTTGTTTTTTCCGTTACGGCCCTTTACGCAAAACGTCTCACTGCTACAATCGATGTTCTGATTATCACAGGTGTCAGCTTATTCGTCGGGGGATTGGTACTTACGCTGTTAGGTCTCTTACTCGGCGGTCAGGTTACCCATTTCACCCTGGAATCCACCAGTAACTTGATTTACTTGGCCTTGCTGTCATCCGTTGCATTTTGTCTATGGAATCTGCTTCTCAAATACAATAAGGTCGGAAGAGTGTCTGTCTACAACTTCCTTATCCCTGTGTTTGGAGCATTATTATCGGCTTTATTCTTAGGCGAAACGATTTTCGAGCTAAAAAACCTGGCTGCATTACTGTTTGTGTCGGTCGGCATTTATTTAGTCAATCGTGTGCGTTCTGTGCAAAGCTCTAATAACACTCCAATAAAATAGACTACAGTCCATCTCATGGAAATCAAAAAAGCCGCTATTTAGCGGCTTTTTTGTAAATAAAAATACGATACACTTTTGTTTCTTACGATGTTATAGCTTAATATATACTCGTAAAGTCAATCAAGTCCTCTTCTTCCTCATAATTGAATACAATGGCGTGATTACCCAATTGGTATACCATCTCATAACCACCAACGACTTCATTGTAATACTCTGAGGAAGGTTTCCCCATCCATATTTTCACATTCCATGGTGACAGATTCTGCTTCTCATTGTACAAATCAAAAACGGCAATACGTGATTTATTGGTAAGCTCGTGCATGTATGAATCAAATCCGACGCCGAATTTAGAATAATAATAGAACGCTCCCCATTCCTCATTTGAACGAGAGGTTGGTTTCCCCAGCTTTTTTTGCGCATTTTGAAGCGTCATGCCAATCTTGATGTCCATCCGGCCTGGTAATGCACCCTTTAAAGCAGCATCCTTCAAGCTTTTCAGGTAAGCGCGATCGCCAACACCCGAGTTCGGCCAAGCTTTTGAACGGAGGTTACGCGTATCTTCCAAACGCAATTCCAATTTGTTCACATTCAGCTTAAACGTATTAACTCCATAGACAAATTGCAGGTTGTTGTAATTTTTGAACTGTACTCGGGCACCTGAAAGAGTACGAATTCCATCATCTCTGCTTGCAGAGTAGGAATCGTCGATTTTTTTACCCTTATTATCAACATATGTTACACGGCGCAATTCCCCGGAACGAACAATATAGGTTTTCACTTCATTAAAATTAGAAGTTCCCCAATCGGTAATCATCAGCATGTCTGGTGTACTAGCCTCTTTGCTTTTCACAACGAAGTTCCAGGTTTGCGGCAAAATAATCGTATTCAGATCCAGTTTTGCTGCTTGGACTGTTCCGTATGCTGCACCTTTTTTCAGCAAGGCTGCACGATACGTTCCTGAATAACTCTTGTCGCCTTTTTTATTGTTTGTCCAACCATTTTCTTCGGTCAGCGTGCTCTTCTGTTCATCATAAGCGAAAATATAAACGGTGTAAGCCGTTTGTTTGGCATCACGAAGCGTAAATGAAAGCCGGCTCATACTTGCGAGCTGTTTGGCAGAGATTTGCTCTCCTTTGGCAGCGGCATTAGTAGGTAGCAGGAGCAATGCGCTCAGAACATAGCCGATTAAGGTAAGTAAGGCCAGAGAAGCCCATTTTGCGTTGTGTTTAGGGTGTATCATCGTTGACTCTCCTTTTAGTAAAAAAATAAAAATCTAGCAGCTCTTTTCTAATTTTAAATCGTATACCATCTCAACTTTCAAACAGGTACTTGCTAGAGTCCTAATCTTGATCAAGCTATGTAATTAATATAAGTTAATGTTCAATAAGCATATCCTCCTACTAGTACTATTTTCCTAAGAATGATAACATACCCTTTCTAATAAAGAAATATATAACAATCTAAATCAATAGTTTTCGATCTATATAACATAAAAAAAGCCGCTAATATAGCGGCTCTTCAAGTAACTACGAATACGATATGAGTTATAGGCAGGAGTATACCACATTACGTAAGCGTCGTTGAACATATGGTTCCTGACTGTTGAGCAGATGCTGGGCATACATGACCGTAAGCTCTGAATCCGGATCAATAATGGCCATACAACCAGCAGCACCACTCCATCCAAATTCACCCAGTGGGCTCAGCGAACCACTGCCTGCTTTGGAGATATGTGTACGAATACCTAGTCCATAGCCGTATCCATACATATGATCCCACGAATAATCACCGCGAGTCATCTCGTTCAGGTGATCCGTTCGCATCAGTTCCACTGAAGCTTGTGACAAAATGCGTACACCTTCAGGACTTGTACCAAGCCCAGTAAGTGCGTTCAGAAAACGTGCATAATCACTAACGGTTGACAATAACCCAGCACCGCCGCTCTCCAGCTCGGTACCCACACGGAATCCATTACCATCCATACGTACAGCCTTTTCAAGCTCATCATTATAAGCATACTGCGGAATCAGGCGCTTCTGCTGCTCATCGTTCAGATTAAACGCTGTATCATTCATACCCAGTGGTCCGGTGATTTCGTCCCGGAGATACGTACCAAAGCTTTTACCACTGACCACTTCAATCAAGGCTCCCAGCACATCATGGCACATGCTGTAATTCCAGTGTGTTCCTGGTTCAAACAGCAGTGGTTCTTTTGCAAGCGCTCTCGCGAAGTCACGTGTCGGCAATGTTCCGTCGGTTCTTTTGACAGCTTCCTGTATGCTTGGACTACCCACGTCATAGGAGAACCCGGCGGTCATGGTGAACAAATCGCGCACTGTAATGGCTCTTGTCGCCTTTTCCAGCCGAATCTCTCCGTTCGCCATCGTTTTCTTCACGGTCATATCAGCATACTCTGGCAGATAATCGGACAGTGGATCACTTAACAGCATTTCACCTCTCTCTACCAGTTGCAATCCTGCCACGCAGGTCATGATTTTGGTCATGGAGTATAGATTGAAGATCGCTCCATCACCGATAGGTGTTTTGTCTTCCAGATTGGCGTATCCATTACGATAATGGAAAACGGTATCATTTCGATGCATAACCAGCACCTCTGCCCACGGTATACGCCAGGATGTAATGCGGTCAATAAATGAAGCAAGCGGTTTAAAATCCATTTTTTCCCGTCCTTCTATGTAAAATCGTTTATCATATTGCGATGTGGTCCATATTCAATCCCACAATCGACATATTAATAATATACGACCTTTTACAACGATTGACCACCACCTATATACTCTCCTATGTGCAATTACAATACATATTCTTTGTGCATCACACTGCTCCACACGAATAAACCGATCCATGAAAGGATCGGCTTATGTTGTAACGTTTTAGACTTCGCCGCGTCTGTTCTCAACCGATTTCATACGGTTTTGATCATCTGGTACCCGGTCAACACTGAACTCTTGACCAGCTTCAACCTCACCATGACCAGAAATATTCCGCGAAAAATTAGTGAACTGTCTTTTTTGTTCATCCAGCTCGTGTTTTTGCTTCAAAAGCTCTTGCGGGTCTTGTTTTGTCACTATGCTAACCTCCCATACATGAAATCATGCATTGTATTCGCACTATAGAAGTTTTCCATAAGAGAGCTGTACTTATGCATGAAATACCGATTCCTTTCATAATATGAGTCCATACATTCACCAAACATTATATAGAAACTGTGTGACATAAAGGAGAGAACAACAGATGAAGCGGATCCTCTTGTCCTATCCTCTTAGTGTAAATACTCCCGTTTATAAAGATAACCCTCCTGTTGAGATTCAGCAGCAGTCCAGCATAGATCAAGGAGATCTGTATAACCAATTTATCATCACATCTCTCGACCATAATGGAACTCATATTGACGGGCCTTGGCATTTCAATCCGCAAGGTCTAAAAATAAGCGAGATTCCAATAGACTACTTTATCTTTACTCATCCAACAATCCTCGATATTCCCAAAGGAGATGATGAACTTATTACAAAAGCTGACTTGGAGCCGTATGAACACCAGATCGCTGGCTCTGATCTACTGCTCATACGCACAGGTTTTGGAAATTTTCGATCATCTGACCCTGTTCGTTATAGTGATCATAACCCAGGGTTTGCAGCAGATGCTGCAAGTTACCTGATGGTTTTTGATTCATTGAGAGCAGTTGGAATGGATATGATCTCTTCTGGGTCTGTGATTCATGTGGATGAAGCTATCACTTTTCATCAGATTATGCTCGGGAAAGGTCGGGTTGATGGCAAGTTCATTCTACTTATAGAGGATATGAATTTAAACCATGATTTATCTGGAATTGAAAAGGTATATGCTGTTCCATTGTATATTGAAGGTGTTGACAGTAGCTTCAGTACAGTTTTTACGGAAGCTTGATTTTTTTTATATACATATGGTAAAACAAAAACGCGCTGGCAAGAGTATTCCTCCTGTCAGCGCGTTTTTGTATGTTAGTGAATATCTTTCTTTTTGAAATTACCACCTCTTACTTCAGCTACATCGTATACGACTACAAAAGCAGTTGGGTCAATTTCGTGAATGATATCTTTAATTTTACTCTCTTCCATCCGGTTAATGACACAAGTAATTTCCTTGAATTGCTCATTAGAGTAGCCACCGTAAGCCTCAGTATACGTTGCTCCACGGCCTAAGCGGTCCCGAATGGTTTCAACCATAATCTCAGGTTGATTCGTAATAATTTTAAACGTTTTGGAGCCGCTCAAGCCCTCTTCAACAATATGTATTACTTTAGAAGCAATAAAATACGCAAGTCCTGACAAGATCGCACCTTGCAGACCAAACACGGTAGAAACGACAATAAATACAAACATGTTGAGGAACAGAATGAGATCACTGGTTCCAAAAGGTACTTTTCGCGAAAGGAGTACAGCCAGCATATCTATGCCATCCAATGCGCCACCATTACGTAATGCAAGTCCCATACCAAAACCGATAATAATCCCGCCGACAACCGTAACAAGCAAGGTATCACCTTCAATGATAGTTGGTACATGGTGCATCAGACTCGTACTGATTGCCAGTGAAGCAATACCGATGATCGAATATAACGCAAAGCTTTTTCCGATTTGCTTGTACCCGAGCCACACAAATGGAATGTTAATAATCCCGATGAGCATCCCCAGTGGTAATCCGAACAGCTGTGATCCTACGATACTCAGACCTGTGACACCACCATCTGAGACATTATTCGGGATCAATATGGCTTCCAGGCCATATGCCGTTATAAATCCCCCAATGATAATCAATAATACTTTGGAGAGAATCTTTAACTTGTTTGACTTTTGTTTTCTGTTTTGATGCATTGCATTTCCCCCTTGATGAACAACCGATAAAAAACAGTCTATAATAAAAATCACTGTTTTGGCAATAGATCGTCATTTGTGTGTGTTAGTTCATTGTCCGATGAGCGTTCGATACGACGAAATTTTATGCTCAAGCATCTCATCTGCTGTGTTAAGTATGTGCATCTGTTTTTGAATCGACTCTTTATGCTCCTCCAGCAGCTTTAAACGATCCGCCGCCGTATGCTCCCCTTCCTGAAACAAGGACGCATATTTCTTAATGATAGCAATGGGCATTTGAGTCTCTTTTAATTTGATCACAAATTGTAGCCACTTCAGGTGTGACTCGTTGTATCGCCTGTCTCCACTGGCATCTCGGAGAGGAGTTACAATCTGTTCCTTCTCATAATAACGCAACGTATGTGCACTGATATGGAGTAATTCTGCCACTTCACCTATGGTATGCATGGTTAACCTCCCCTCCATTTTCCCGCTTGACTTAGAGTAAGCTCTAATCAGTATAATCAACTCGTGGTCACATCACAATAAAAAATGAAATCAGATTCAGGAGGAATTCCCATGAAATATACAGTGATTACCGGTGCCAGTTCAGGCATTGGATATGAAGCGGCTTTAGCTTTTGCAGCTCGTGGCAAAAATATGATCCTGGCTGCACGCAGAACCGATGAATTGGACAAATTAAAAGCAAAAGTAGCTGAAATCAATCCTGATCTGGATGTTGTCATTCGTACAGTGGATCTGTCCATTGCAACTAATGTGCATGATTTCTATGAGAGTCTTCAAGCTTACTCCATTGAGACGTGGATTAACAACGCCGGATTCGGGAATTTTGCTTCCGTGGGCGAACAACACCTCCCCAAAATTGAGCAGATGCTTCATCTAAATATAGAAGCTCTTACGATTCTTTCTTCCCTGTATGTACGTGATTATGCAAATGTTGATGGCACACAGATCATTAATATCTCCTCTGGTGGTGGATATACGATTGTAGCCGATGCAGTAACCTACTGCGCAACCAAGTTCTATGTAAGTGCGTTTACGGAAGGGCTTGCGCAAGAGTTGAAAGGCAAGAACGCAGCAATGCAAGCCAAAGTGCTCGCACCGGCTGCAACCGAGACGGAATTTGCTAAACATTCCTTTAATGTAGAGGAGTTTGAATATGAGGGCAGAGTTCCCAAATTCCATACGGCAGAACAAATGGCTGGTTTTTTGCTGCAGTTGTATGACAGTGAAAGTGTAGTCGGCATTGTGGATGGGTTGACGTATGACTTTAAGCTCAGAGAACCGATCTTTCCATATGCAGCAAGAGCAGCCTCGAAACCACAAAATTAACCCGAAAACTGAAGTCGAAGCCAAGTCGGCTCAATACCTGTAAACATTCATCTAACCTCACTGATAAACATCATTAAATCTAATCGTTAAACATCAGTTAACGTAAAAAAGGGAACCTGTCTCCAGGTCCCCTTCTTTGTTTTATTTTCAATTCTATATTAATGTTTACTATATAATGAAGTAATTATGCCAGCCTCATTTTGAAATCCTGATATCCGAATTCGCGAACAACTTCGCAATCGCCGTCTTTTCTTTTGACTGCAATCGCTGGAAGCGGCATGCCGTTGAACGTATTGGTTTTCACCATGGAGTAAATCGCCATGTCCTCGAATACCAGACGGTCGCCTTCCTGCAAAGGCTGATCGAATGAATAATCCCCAATCACGTCACCAGACAGACAGGTTTGTCCACCTAGGCGATACAGATGAGCCTTCTCACCCACTTCTCCCGAACCGATCAGCGGCGGGCGATATGGCATTTCCAACACATCCGGCATATGACACGTAGCTGAAGTATCCAGAATAGCGATGTCCATACCGTTTTTATGGAAGTCAAGCACAGAGGTCACCAGATAACCCGCGTTCAGCGCAACAGCTTCTCCCGGCTCCAGATATACTTCCAGGCCATAGTCGTTCTGCATACGCTTGATGCATGCTTCCAGTCTTGGAATATCATAATCTTCACGTGTGATATGGTGCCCACCACCGAAGTTGATCCATTCCATTTGTGGCAGCCATTGTCCGAACTTCTCAACAACTGCGTTCAGCGTAGTCTCCAGATCATCTGAATTTTGCTGACACAGTGTGTGGAAGTGCAGTCCGGAGACACCTTCCAACAGATCTGCTTGGAAATCCTCTTGTTTCGCGCCAAAACGCGAACCCGGAGAACACGGATCGTAGATCTCGTGTCCTTCTTGAGTAGAGCATTCAGGATTAACGCGCAAGCCGACCTTACGGCCAGCTTGAAGCGCCTTATCCTTGAATTTTGCAAGCTGTGAAAAAGAATTAAAAATAATATGGTCGCAGATGGAGAGAATCTCGTCGATCTCTTCTGCGCGATATGCCGGAGCAAAGACATGGTTCTCTTTGCCCATTTCCTCGTGGCCCAGGCGTGCTTCATACAAACCGCTCGCCGTTGCACCGCTCAGGTATTCTCCAATCAGCGGATACATCGCAGTCATGGAGAATGCTTTTTGAGCCAGCACGATTTTGGCACCTGTACGCTGCATAACACCGTTCAGGATTTGCAGGTTTTTCTCAATAAGCGCCTCGTCAACAACAAAACATGGTGTCGGTAATTGCTCGAACCGCATTTTAACGAACAAGCTCCGATTCTTTAACTTCTTCTGGCAGCTCATCAACGAGTATCGGGTTGAAGTCTTCTACCCATGGGAGGCCCCATTTGTTCAACTCTTCCATGAATGGATCTGGGTTGAACTCTTCTACATTATATACGCCTGGTTTGTTCCATTTGCCTGTCATGACCATTGCTGCACCGATCATAGCTGGAACGCCTGTTGTGTACGAGATTGCTTGGGAACCAACTTCTTTGTAGCACTCTTGGTGATCACAGATATTGTATACATAATATGTTTTGTCTTGACCATCTTTTTTGCCTTTGAAAATACAACCGATGTTTGTTTTACCTACAGTACGTGGTCCAAGGGATGCTGGATCAGGCAGTACTGCTTTCAGGAATTGCAGTGGAATAATTTGTTTACCTTCATATTCAATAGGCTCGATTGAAGTCATGCCTACATTTTCAAGAGCTTTCAAGTGAGTCAGGTAGCTTTGACCAAATGTCATGAAGAAACGGATACGTTTCAGACCTGGCATGTTTTTTGCCAAAGATTCCAATTCCTCATGGTACAACAGGTACATGTCTTTCTCGCCAACTTCTTTGAAGTCGTAGACACGTTTGATTTCCATCGGTTTTGTTTCGATCCATTCACCATTCTCCCAGTATCTTCCGTTCGCAGATACTTCGCGAATGTTGATCTCAGGGTTGAAGTTGGTTGCGAACGGATAGCCGTGGTCGCCGCCATTGCAGTCCAAAATGTCGATGTACTCAATTTCGTCAAAGTAGTGCTTCAGGGCATAAGCGGAGAATACGCCTGTCACGCCTGGGTCAAATCCACTACCGAGCAATGCAGTGATGCCTGCTTGTTCAAAACGCTCTTTGTAATCCCATTGCCAGCTGTATTCAAACTTCGCTGTATCATGTGGCTCATAGTTTGCTGTGTCCATGTAATTTGTTTTAGTTGCAAGGCAAGCATCCATGATTGTCAGATCTTGATACGGCAAAGCAAGGTTCATTACGATATCCGGTTTAACTTCGTTGATCAGAGCGATCAGTTCGTCAACATTATCAGCATCTACTTGTGCTGTCGTGATTTTTGTTTTTCCGCCGTCCAGCTTGGCTTTGAGCTCATCACATTTGGATTTTGTACGACTCGCGATGCAGATTTCCTCAAAAACTTCGCTGTTTTGAACGCATTTGTGTACTGCCACGGAAGCAACGCCGCCGGCGCCGATGATTAGTGCTTTTCCCATTTTACATTCTCCTATCCCAATATGTATTTTTTTTTATTGGTTTAATACGATGACAACAACAAGACAACAAAAAAAGCAAGGTGAAAAATGCCCGCAATCGCGCATCATCACACTTGCTTATCGATATACATCATAAAAAAGACGTGAAGTCTCCATGACCAAAAAAGTTCACAAGAACTCCTTTGGCGGAAAGCTCCTTCATGTATATCAATATTGGATCAGAGTCTATATAGCAAATAATTCGCCTTTACCACTCTTATTGACCGTTTCACAAGTTGATGTGCAATTGCACTGGTTGTAAAGTAACCAACTTATAAAATTTGAGCTTTGAACTCAATCAATAAAGCAACGTAAGTTGCCAATCGGCGTTTGACCCGGCTGTCCGTATGGCCTTAACTTCCTGGTGAAGTGGTCAAAATTATCTGCTGGAAAGCTCTAATTCATATTGATAAATTAACTTCCCAAAATCACAGGTCTTACACTATCAGACGTTGAAAAAAAAATCAAGCAATTATCAAAAATTATTTTTTTGACCGGATTACGACTTGGAATGAAATTGATATCCCTCGAAGACTTTCAAGCCCTCTGTATTAAGTAATTCCCCTGTTACTTCAGGCTTTTGAGGACTTTTGTCAAATACTCCTTCACACGCGATCATGATGTTGCCACCAGCAATTTCCGCTAATTGATCATGGGCCGAATGGTTCGTTTCCTTCTTTGCGAGCTTGCAGAGCAATCTCAATGGTTTTATGCATAAAAAACTCATCTTTATTCATATAGTTTACCTCTACAACAAAAAATTATGTACTCATTTTATCCTTCACATTAAGGATCGTTCAATGACACGGCTAACCTCTATTCATTCCATTCTATCATCAATACAAATAAAGAGTATGACGAAAATTCGTCATACTCAGTGAGTCATACTAAGTTCATCTATTAAAATTTAACAGGCAAAGATGCCAATCCTTGTGATGACAAAGCAGAGTGCCAATGAATCTCTTCCTGAGGAATGCTGAGCTGAAGATCCGGTAGCCGACGTAAAAGCGTAGTAAACGCCACGTCCCCTTCTACACGAGCAAGTGGAGCGCCAAGACACATATGGATGCCGTGTCCAAAGGCCAAATGCCGTTTTATTTTGCGTTCAATATCCAATTCTTCTGGATCAGTGAATTGGTGCTCGTCCCGATTCGCTGATTTCAGAAGGGGAATCACAACATCTCCCTTTTGAATTAATTGTCCATCCAACTCCGTGTCCTGTGTTGCATAACGAGGACCTGAAGAAGTGGCGGGTCCGTTATATCGTAGCAACTCCTCCACTGCAGAAGGAACCAGATTCAGATCTTGTTTCAGTTGTTCCAGTTGTTCGGGATGTGTCAGAAGAAGATAAGAGCCGGTTGCAATCAGATTGGAAGTTGTCTCATGCCCAGCAAATATTAATAACGTGATCATGGATATTAATTCATCTTCATTCAATCGATCACCCTCCTCCTCAATCGCAATTAATTGACTGATGAGGTCATCAGAAGGTTCTACTCGTTTGTTCGCCACAAGCTGTGAGGTGTACTCTGCAAATGATCGCAAGTGCTGCGCTACTGCAGGGTCCTGTTTACCAAAACCAAGACCTTTTGCAATGGCTTCAGACCATACATGGATTTGAGGTCGGTCTTCCTGAGGTATACCCAACATCTCGGAAATAACGTTGATTGGGAAAGGATAGGCATAGTCTTTTACAAGATCCATCTCTCCTTTTCCTTCGAATTGGTCAATCAACTCATCGGCAATTTCCTGGACGCGTGGACGCAGGCTTTCCATATATCTTGGAGTGAATGCTTTGGAAACCAGGCTACGCAGTCTACGGTGATCCGGTTCATCAACAAAGAGCATCGACTTTCCGGTAAAAAAAGTCTGGGGTTCCGACGAACCAAGCTCGCCTGAGAGATTCTTTCGAATATCATTGCCACTATCAATAGAGTTCATATCTACCGTAAATCGAGAGTGATCTTTCAGCACTTCCATGGCAACGTCCATCCGAGTTACAATCCAGGTTCGCCCTGCTCCACCCATTGGATTAGGTATAGGAACAACGGAACCTTTGGCACGCATCTGTGCAAACATGGCAAATGGATCTTTACTATTTTCTTCGCTAAATAAATTAAATTCTACTTTTTCTGAGGTCTGGTTATTCGAATGATTCATTATAATCTTCCTTTCGAAGTGAAGTTATTCAAATCTATGGAAATATATGTTCATTTCGATTATATACTACTAGTCTATTTATTTTCAAATATTATAGATTTAACGGCAGTAAACAACTGTTATAACACTATTTCATTTATATACGATTAGTATAATATTTATAATTACAAGCATAAAAAGTATAAAAAAAGAGGTCGGCTATTAGCCAACCCCCATATTAATTACGTTGTTTCACCAGTTCCAAATACCACCAACAGGCTTCGGTCACTCTATTGGCTTCCGATTGAAACGCACTGGATTTGTACTCTTTGTGAAACGCTTGAAGTACCACTTCGATTACAGGAATATTTAAATCCTCTTGATCCTGTAATAACGCTAAAAGCCCCTTCGAAAGTTGCTTCAATGCTGCAGATTCCTTGGATTTTTGAACACGGTTGTTGAACTCATCAAATTCGATCAATACATTATCGATGTCCAGACCCATATCATGGTTACGCTCATCGGCATTCAGGAAATAGAGAGACTGAAAGTCGAAAATATGTTCATTTCTCTGGTGCATTGTTCTTAGGATCACTTCAATGTACGTTAGTACTTTTGGAACCACTTCGCTCCATACCGGTTTTTGCGTATTTAGACTTCTTGATGTGTTGGCAATCTGATGTAATATGCCATAGCACAATATTGCCCCTTCGTTGGCATATAAGCTAATATCGTTTCCGTACACCTGAATCAGGCGTGTGGACAGCCATTTTAGGTGAACTGTAGCCAGTTTGGCTGAGTTGATCTCCCCGGAATAAAAGCCCGTCCAATATAATTCCCATACTCGCTCTTTATTAGGTACAGACATAGGAATCGCAATCTGGTCTACGAGCAGATCATAATCCGATGTATAGTGATTTTGTTCAAGTTCTTTGCGAATGAAAACATCCTCTTGCATGCGCTGATCAATAATCGAATATAAACAGTCTTCTTTGGAACTGAAGAATTTGTAGAATGTGCCTTTGGATACACCTGATTGATCCAGGATCATCTGGATTGTTGTATTTGCATAGCTATGCTCTAAAAATAGTGCAAGTGCTGTTTCCAATAAACTTTGTTTACGACTACTCATGTCTCGTTATCGCCCCAAGTTTTTCTATTGATTTTAACACTCATTCCTCAGGAGTTGAAGTATTGATTCGCACTATAGCCATCATATAAAATAATTGCACAATGAGTAAATTTGCACAATGGGCAACTTGTTGATATGATAAACCTCACAAAGTGCATATTCAGTAAGTGTGCTCTTCTTAAAAAGAATTAAACCATAGTCATTGGTGTTGGAGGTGAACGCATAAGCGGAGAATAATGATTAAAAGAAACTTGCGACATTTGAAGAAAGAAGCCACTGAAAAAGCACTTGCTGGTGCTGCATTTGAACTTACCCTTGAACATGGGCTTGATGGCTTTACGGTCGAAGATATCGTGCATCAGGTGGGTTGTTCACGTAGAACATTTGCAAACTACTTCACATGTAAAGAGGAAGCCGTAGCAAGAGGTGCAATATCCGTTCAGAATACAACGGAACTCGAAGAGTTACTTACCGAAATGCCCGACAACGTCTCCTTGCTTGACGTACTGTATAACCTGATCAAGATGCAGCTTACAACAGAACTAATTGGAAGGCTTCATCAGCTGCTCTCACTATCCCAGACTTATCCTGTGCTTGAACCGCATTACCTTGGAGCCATGCACCGGATGCAGACGCAGGCACAAGATACCTTATTAGACTTATCTAACGGGAAATATGACGAGATCTATACTTATCTTCTGATTAACGCACTATATGGATCGATACTGCCATTAATTGATGGAAGACTCAATGTGTTGCTGCCCGGACAAGTCATGACTGAAGATACCAAGCCCGGCGCTTTAACCTTCGATCAATTTTTGGAAACCACGTTTAATCATTTACGGGCAGGATTCGAACATGCCAACCATCCACATTCATCATAGAGGGAGTGTAAAATAGAGAAATGTCTACATTATTATACAGAGTGGGGAAAACCGCTTTTAGCAAACCTGCCTACTTCATCATTGGCTGGGTTTTAATTCTGGGAATTGTCATCTCCATGATCAGCATCAATGGTATTCACATCAGTTCTGAAATGAAGATTGAAGGCACAGAGTCACAGAAGGTTCTGGATCAATTGGCAAAAGAACTGCCAGCCGCCTCCGGCGGTCAAGGAAGTGTTGTGTTCAAAGCTCCAGACAGCGAGCGTTTGGATACGCCTGAACGTTTGGCGGCCATGATGAAAGGTGTTAATGAAGTTTACGGATTAGACAAAGTCATTAACCCCGCGGACTATGCAGCTGAAGCAGGTAATTCGGGTGCTCAGGCGGAAATGGCTCAGAATGCTCAGGCTACTGATACGGCGCAATCCGCAACAACCACGCCTCCTCCCTATGGACCTTTGATGGTGGATGGTGTTCCTGTACCTGGAATGCTGATCTCTTCGGACGGCAGTATTGCACTGTTCCAGTTCCAATTTACAATTGAGCAGTCTGCCATAACACAGGATGTATTTGATTCCGTTATTCAATCTGTTATGACGGTAGAGCAAGGAACCAATATTAAGGTGCTGCCGGGCGAAACGCTCAAAACGGTATCGATTGGAGTCGGCTCGGCAGAGATTGTCGGACTGGTCATTGCTGTCATTGTATTGCTGATCACCCTTGGCTCCGTTGTTGCAGCAGGTCTACCTCTGATCACTGCACTCCTCGGTGTTGCCATTGGAGTTGGTGGTGCGTTCTCCATCTCCAAATTCATCGAAATGCCTAGTGTCACTTCCGTCCTAGCTCTCATGGTTGGATTGGCTGTCGGAATCGATTACGCTCTCTTCATTGTTAATCGTCAACGTCGAATGATTATTGATCAGGGCTTGAGTGCAAAAGAAGCAACAGCAAGAGCCATTGGCACATCGGGCAGCGCAGTGTTTTTTGCCGGATTAACCGTCATTATTGCACTGTGCGGTATGCTTGTCATCGGTCTCACATTCTTGTCTACGATGGCTTTGGTCGCAGCTGCCACCGTACTCATCAACGTATTCGTTGCTTTAACCCTGTTGCCAGCTTTACTCGGATTGGTAGGAGAACGCATCTGTTCCGCCAAAGCTCGTGAGAAAAGCACGAAACATCCTAAATCCACTAGCCGCGGAGTCGCGGACAGATGGGTGAAATTCGTTATCAAAAATCGTTGGGCTACCATTATCGCCATCATCGTCATTCTTGGTTTTGCCGCGACGCCGATTACCAAAATGGAAATGGGTATCCCTGGCGCTTCCTCAGCGAATCTGGATACAACAGCAAGACAAAGCTATGATGCCATCTCCGAAGGCTTCGGAGAAGGATTTAACGGGCCACTTATTCTGGTCGCAGAGCCTAATCAATCATCCGCAAAAGTTACACCGGAACTCTTGGGCGGTCTGGTGATGGAACTCCAAGGACAGAATAACGTTGCACAAGTCACACCGCTTGGTATGACAGAAGATTTAGCTATTTTCAGTCTCATTCCAAAAACGGGTCCTAACGATAATCTCACTAAAACACTGGTCACTGATCTACGCGCGGCTGATTCCAGCATCGCACAGACCTATGATGTGAAACTTGGAGTTACTGGACTTACAGCTGTAAACATCGATATGTCAGCCAAACTGGCGCAGGTGTTCCCTATTTATGTAGGTATCATAATCTTGCTCTCGCTGATCATCCTGTTACTCGTTTTCCGTTCGATCATCGTTCCCATCAAAGCAACAATTGGTTTCCTGCTTAGTATCCTGGCTACATTCGGGATCACAACTGCTGTATTCCAATGGGGCTGGCTGCATTCGCTCTTTGGTTTCGATACAGGCGGTCCGCTGCTGAGCTTTATGCCGATCATCGTGACAGGTATCCTGTATGGCCTGGCGATGGACTATCAAGTCTTCCTTGTTAGCTCCATGCGGGAATCCTATGTGCATGGTCATCGCGGGACTGAATCCGTTGTTCATGGATACAATCAGGTAAGTCGCGTGGTTGTTGCCGCAGCAGTGATTATGGTCTCTGTATTTGCAGGATTTATCTTCACTGATGATGTCATGATCAAGCAGATTGGTTTCACTTTGGCTGTAGGCATTCTGATTGATGCTTTCATTATCCGAATGGGATTGGTCCCTGCCATCATGGCTATTTTTGGAGACAAAGCTTGGGCACTTCCAAAATGGCTGGATCGCATTCTGCCAAACCTGGATGTTGAAGGCGAGAAGCTGATTGCTTCCCTGAATGCTGAAGAGCATGCCAACACGAAGTCTGGATTAAAATAATCCTACCAATAGAATGGTGATACCACGATTAATATCACGACTACATTCACCAATACAAAGACCTCCTCTGTTTTTATAAACAGGAGGTCTTTTTTCTTTTTCACATTTTATGCGGTTATGTCTTCAATATGGATAGTATAGGACGGGGATTTAGAAGCATTAACAAACGCCGCAAATAACTTTTGACTATAGTCATCTACTTTGTAGCTGTACTCTGGATGCCATTGCACAGCCAAAACAAATGAACGGTTTGGCATGACCACGGATTCGATGAGTCCATCTTCAGCGACAGCCACAGCAGTTAACTTATCCGACAACATTTTGATTCCCTGATGGTGATAACTGTTCACTTTTATCGTATCTGTTAGCAAAATATCGTATAGGATATTATTTTTCTCACTATGTACATTATGTACAAGATTCGTATACGGCGGACTTTGCTTATGATTAACGAACTTGTTCCCATGAAGTTGAAAACTAGTCGGAATGTCTTGATACAACGTTCCACCCAAAATAACGTTAAATAGCTGTAGTCCACGGCATATGCCAAAGGCAGGCTTATCAAGCTCAATTACCTTTTGTAATAATATCGACTCCATCATATCGCGCTCAATACACAACTCTCCACAGGTAACCTCTGCATGCTCATGATACAGCTCAGGATTGAGATCATGTCCCCCGGTGAACAGGAACCCATCGAACTGATTAGCCAGCGTTGCTATGATCTCGGTATCCGTTGTCAAAGGCAGCATAATTGGAATCCCACCTGCTCCTTCTATCGCGTTCATATATTCTGGAAGCATCCAGTAACTTTTTTTGTCAGTATCATATAAAGGCAGTACACCGATCATGGGCTTTTTCATGGCTTTACCTCCCAGCTTTTCATTCATTTTATCAGATCTCTTCATTTATAAATTCACTGAATTATTGCATTATCCTACCTCTATCATCTACGAACCCGTTTCATCCGGAATGCTGGAAAACTAAAAAAAACAAACAAAGCCGCATAAAAGCGACTTTGTTTGTACTTACAAATACCACGGATATGGATTCATCTGATTAGTTTAAACATCATCTCATCTAAGCTGCTTTTACAGTGGTTGTTTCGTCTGAATTCACTTGGATGAAACGCTGGCATATCAGGGTAACGACAAAAGCCAACAAGGCAAGCATCACAGCAACTGGAGGCACCCACTGGACACCACCCATATTGACGGCAATTCCCCCGACGCCGGATCCTAACGCTATACCCACATTGGCCGCCACAGGCAACAGTGTAGATGCAAATGCTTTGGACCCCGGCGCGATCGCCCCTGACACATCAAACAAATATAACTGGGATGCCGCGCTCATGGAGGATGACAGACATCCAATCAGGAACAGAAAAGCCAAGCCGATCCACAGATTGGTAACGGTAAAACTCAGCCCTAGGAAGATGATGGCTTGAATTACGAAAAGTCGCTTGAGCTTGGGCAGGAAGTCACCCTTGGCTATTTTGGCACCAATCCAGTTACTCAGGATACTGCAGGCTCCATAGATCAGAAGTATGGCACTAATCCATTGTACTGGCACACCCATCGTCTCACTCAGGAGTGGCGTAATGTACGTAAAAACGACGAAAATACAGCTGTTTCCCAGTACAGGGATCAGACAGGCAAGCAATATGCGTGGCTTCACAAAGAGAGACATCTGATCACTGAACGAACCGGCAATCGTAGTTGTTTGGCGTGGCAGAATACGGAACATGAACAGCAATGGTACAACACCTATGCACGCCGTAACAACAAACGTCATGGACCAGCTTAGATGTTGTCCGATAAATGTACCGAGTGGAACACCTAGCACATTTGCAATTGAAAATCCGCCCAAAATCCAGGCAATAGCTTCCCCTCTTCGCTCCCGGTTCACTGCGTCACTTACGATTGAGATCGAGAGTGATATCGTAAGTCCACAAGCAACAGCCGAAACAATACGAATGGCCATTAGAGAATAAAACGTTGTTGAGAACACGGTCAACAGATTTAATGCTAGGACGATTGCAAATCCAATCAATATGGAACTTCTTCTGGATATTTTGGCCAAGAAGGCTACAGCAAACGGTGTACCCACCGCGTATGCAATCGCAAAACCGGAGACAAGCATACCCGCGGCAGCAAGCGATATCTTCATGTAACTTTCAATTTCTTTCAACACACCCACAATGACATACTCGGTTGTTCCCAGTACAAAGCTAACGAGCGTAAGCGTTAAAATAAGCAGGTTCTCTCTATTTCTAGTCATAAATCAATTCTCACTAATCCTTTCCAATGTTGCAAGCGCTTCAATTCTGTCTACGATCATTAATTCATGTATTTTCTGCTTTCCCATCCCTCCACTTTCGATATATAGTACATTTTGGATAGTGAAATTGTACTGTCAGATACGCCATGCCGACAATCAAGGTTGTTGTGGTTTTGTTCCAAAACATTATATATGTTGTCATTTCAGCACAGACTTTCATTACATATTTTGAAGGGAAGACATAGATGAATACACATCACGAACCCGTCCAACTGCATCCAAATCGAGATTGCACCATTATTTATGTAGGCAAACTGGCCGACAATCCCCATTGGAGCTTTCCGACTCATAAACATGACGATCTGCATGAGATTATCTACGTAACTGAAGGCAAAGGATTGTTCACCATTGACGGCACCAAACACTGGGCTCAAAAAGGTGACATGCTCATTTATAATAAGGGTACTCTTCACGAGGAAAAGTCCAATCCTGAATTCCCGTTATCCACCTTTTATTGCGGCTTTCGTTTTACAGAAGGCACTCACACCCTTGGGGATTGGGTCATCCCTCCCTCTAACAAACCGATCATTCGAGCAAACCGATATTCCGATGAGCTCCATTCGTTAATGCAGACTCTCTTCAATGAATTTTCAATCCGGGAACATGGTTATGAATCTATCTCTGGGCATGTCCTGAAAGCCATACTTCTGATCATCGATCGGCAGTCCCGTCAACAGCATCCTATTGGGGAGCGTAATGGGAGTAACAACCTTGCTGAGAGCATTAAAGACTATTTGGATACCAACTATCGTCAAAACATTAAACTTAAAGAATTAGCAGATCAATTTCATATCGATTTTTATTACTTAATTCATATGTATAAAAATCACTATGGCACTTCTCCCTATCATTACCTGATTCAACGAAGAATGGGGGAAGCTACCCGATTATTAGTATCAACCAACAAAAAAATATGGGAAATCGCCAAACTGGTCGGTTACGATAACCCCAATTACTTTACGATTTTATTTACCAAAACGGTTGGTGAATCACCACGAAGTTTCCGAAAAAAGAATCAAAAGGATATGTTTGGGGATGAGGCATCACATTCTTACTAATCCCTCCACACGCAAAAAGACGCTCCATTTGGAGAGCGCCTTTTGCTTAACACGTTTCCTTACATTTACTTACTTCTACTCTAGAGCTTAAACCGGCGAACCAACTCTTGCATGTTCTCAGCTGTTTTGGATAGCTGTGCAGAGGATGCAGATATCTCCTCCATTGCCGCCATTTGCTCTTGGGCTGCTGCTGAAGTTGTCTGAGCGCTATCTGCCGACACTTTAGAGATATGACTCATCGCGGCAACTGTAGCCGAGACTTCTTCCGTGCTGGCTGACAACTGTTCGGAGACAGCGGAAATATCCTGAATTTGATCCACGATATGAGCTGTATATTGTTCAATGTTGGATATGGTTGCGGAAGCTTCTTGGCTGATCCGCATTCCCTCACCAACTTGATTGCGAACTTTATCATTCATAAGGGACGTGGATTTTGCAATCAGATCGAGCATTTTGCCAATGGTAGCACCAATGTCGTCCGCACTCTGTTTGGATTGCATGGATAACGTGCGCACCTCACCAGCAACGACAGCAAAACCTTTACCGTGTTCTCCTGCTCTTGATGCTTCAATAGAGGCATTCATTGATAGAAGGTTGGTTTGCCGAGAGATATCCGCAATCGCTTCATTCATTCGATTGGCTTCGGCGGATAGACTGGACAGCTCGTTAATCAATGCCGAGGTTTCTTCAACAGCTCCGAGGATGTGTTCCATTTGTTCTCCGACCTGGTTTATGGTTTTTCCACCATTAGCAACAGCGCGCTCCGTCTCTTCAGCCGAATCAACGATGGCACTCGCAGATTCTGCAATTGTACTGATGCCTCTCGCCATCTCTTCTACGGCGTTTGCTGTTTGTACCGAATTTTCCGCCCCAACGATAGCTGATTCAGCAGTCTGGTGCATCGTTTCCGCCACATGTTGAACCGATTGGGTGGTTTGTTCTGTACTTTCCTGAATCATTTGGGAAGAGTGGCTTAACAACGATGACGTCTGATGAAGTTCAGCAACCACCGATTGAAGGGAACTGGTCATTTGGTCAAAATCATTTGCCAATATACCAAATTCGTTTTCGGTTTTAAGATTCACTCGTTCCGACAGATTCCCTTCGCTTACACTGCGGGTGGCCTTTCGCAGTTTTTGCATAGGTACAATAAAAGATCTCAGAATGAAGAAAATAATTACACCGGCAATCAATACAGATACAGCAATGACCGTTAGACTCGACACCATGATGGGTTTCGCTGCGACGATAAAATCTTCATGGCCCATCAAAGCAATGACATTCCACCCCGTCAAAGCATTAACACCGTTATAAACCTCTAGATCATACGCCAGATCTGTTCTGACAAATTGAGAAAATGCCATCGGCTCATCGGAACTTGAAGCCGTATTTGGATGAACTGGAATTCCCTCGATGAGCGCTCCGCCGAGTTCTCCTCCGCCACCTTTTACAATGGCACCAGACCAAGCTGCGATGGTTCGATTGGAGTCAACCACAATCAGGCTCCCATTACCTCCTACATCCACATTCGATATTTCATTTGCTAATCGCTCCAGATCAAGTTTAATACTTGCTACACCTTGAGCATCTGAAAGAGCCTTTGAAATCTCTACATAAATCTTCGCGGATACCGGATCTTTCATAATACTCGAAAAATAGAGTGATCCATTGTTACTTATACCATTGGTGTACCATTCTGTGCTGCGTGGATCAAATGTTGCATCCTCTACTGCTGGAGAAGATATAACACTGCCTTGGTCGTTGCTTACGGTAATGGCAAGAATATCAGGATATGTATCAGCTAACTGGTCGATTCCTACTTGTAGTGCTTCGTTGTTCGCCTGACTGGGATCGGAGCCATACATGCTGTCTATGTAACTCAATAATTCTGCTTTTTCCCCCACCAGATTGTTAATATGTTGTCCGGTCATCGTTAATATGGTATTGATGGGATCTGTCATTTTTTGTTGTACCTGATCTTTAGCACTATGATATGAGAAATAACCGATAAGTGCAGTAGGAATAATAAGTACCGCGAGGAAAGCTGCAATGAGTCTAGTGCTCATTAATCGTAAACCGGCTCCTCCTCTCTTATAAAATGACCTTTTTTTCTTTTCCTTTTTCAATTTCAATCTTCCTCTCTTTATTCATTTTTGGTAGAATCAATCGGCCAGTAAACGCAAAAAAACCCATATATATGCACACCCAAAGAAACTTTGAGCATGTATATACATAGGTATTGCCTGAATGAATTCAGTAACAAGCCGTATTTGTTTAGTATTATAGCATAAGTAAAAAGGGTTTGTTAACTATGATTGGGTCTTTATACCAGACATCTGTTGTTTATAATCCGTAGGACTTAGCCCCGTATACTCTTTGAACACCTTCGAGAAATAGTGCTGATCGCTAAACGACAGCAAATCGGATACCTCCTTAAACTTCATGTCCGGTTGACTTTCCATCAGTCTGCAGGCTTCCTGAATGCGAAGCTGGGTGTAATACTGAACAAACGTAATTTGGGTTGCATTTTTGATCACTCTGCTGACGTACGACGGGCTAACGTGAAACTTCATGGCAATGTCGTTGATAGACAATGGAGAGTATTTATTTAGTTTTACGTAATCGTCAATCTGTTCGAACAGGATCGCCTTGCTTTTTCGAACGTGGGATTGCAGCATATCGAAGCACTGTCCCGTCCATTCCGTCATTTCTCGGCAAAAATCGGCATAGGACTGTGCATGGGCGAATTGTCTTGACCGAAGCTCCAGACCCAATCTCATGCCCGACCCCTGTTCTTCGTAGAGATGAGCAAACGTGTCTACAATCAATCCGATAAACCGCTCCACCTCGGTCATATGTACATTTTCCTCTGCCCATCGATTCAGCAATTCAGATAACTTAAGAACAAACCGTTCTTTCTGCCGAGCCTGTATCATCTGTACAAAAGCAGATTCCTGCACCGGATCCAGACAGCCTGTCTCAGATCTGGCCATCGACACCGGATTCCCGGTATCCAGCACTATTCCTTGTTTCAACCGTTGCTGCTCAGACAAAATGGACGACATGCGGTGATAGAGCTCCGGCAGATTACCAGACTCAGCGAATAGAAGTTGTCCTCCAATGATCGCATCGATGTCATGCGCAACCAAATGCCGTCGCAACGATTCAAGACATTCATGTACGGAAGAGTACACCTCAAGTGCACTCTTGTTAACAAAAGCAACAAATTGATATGGGGTTTGACTGGTGTACACACGACAAGGATGGAATGCAAAAAAATCCTGCACTATGCCCTCAAGTTCCACCTGTACCCAGCGTTCATGCCCTGCGGTAAAAGGCTGTTTGCTCATAATGATCATCATCTGGCTGAATAAAGGCGGAAACTCCTCCCCCTGTTTCGGCGTAGTCTCACATTGGGGATGAATGATTTCCTGCAAATCCAGCAGTTCCTTGGACATCTGTTGATCAAGTTGGTCAATTACCCGACCCATGACTTCTTCAAGCGCCTCTCGCTCGACAGGTTTTAACAAATAGTCAAACACTTGCAGGTTCAATGCTTTTCTTGTGTATTCAAAATCGCTGTAACCGCTAATCAAGATGACCTTCAGATCCGGATTGGCAATTTTGGCTTGCTCAATCAGGGACAGGCCATCCATTTTTGGCATTCGAATATCTGTCAACAGCAGATCAATCGGTGACTGCTTTATCGCTGCCAAAGCTTCCTCTCCATTCGTTGCCGTAGCCGCTACACGAATCGGGAAGTTGAGCGTTTCCAAGAGCATTTTAATATTACGTAATATCGGTTTGCTATCCTCAACGATCATAACGTTATACATCGCCTATGCCTCCTAGTTAGTAAAAATCCTTTGTCAGTGAGCCGATGATTTGAATTGTTGCTCCATGTTGCTCTTCCGCATGATTGTTAAATATATTAATAAAGAGCCGGTTGTTATACATTAGTTTGAGTCGATTGACACTGTTGATAATCCCCATGTTACCAAGGGCTGTGGCACCATCGGCCGTCTGGTTCATTCCGGAAGCCGATGCCTGAATATTGGCTAAAATCTCCTGGATCTTATCCGGTGGAAACCCCTCTCCGTTATCCTTGATCTCCAAAGCCCATAATCCGTTATATTGCTTCACGGTAATCTGAATACGCCAAGGCGGCGCGGTGTTGGCAAAGGCATGTTCGATACAATTTTCCACAAACGGCTGAATAACCAACCGTGGCAACCGGATTTCGTTCGCCAGCTCGTCAGCATGGATGTCCCATTCCAGATCCTCTTCGTACTTTTGTTGTACAAGGGACAAATAATGTCTTGTATGTTGAAGCTCCTCAGCCAATGTCACATGCGCGTATGGTGAAGAGACAATATAACGCAGACTGTCCGAGAGATGTTTGCACATATCCGATACAACTTTGGTCTTCCCCTCTTGGGCGGCAATACTGATCAGGTATAGAACATTATGAATAAAATGAGGTGCAATCTGGGCTTGCAGCGCCGAATTACGCGCCTTTACTTCTTCATGAAGCGCCGATTTTTCCCGGTCAATGGATTGTTGCAGTCGCTCCATCAGATCCTGAAAGGCTTCATTCAGTAATAAAAGATCGTTATTCTTGGGCGTTTCATCCACTTTCAGATTCATATTGCTGTAGTTCATGCGCCAGATCTGACCGCGGAGCTTGCGGATGGGTAACAGCAGGTTACGTGTCGACAGGAAGATATACACAAATGAAACCAGCATCAGTGCTGTAATCAGCAGAATGGACATCGTCTGAACCGAATGGATCGAGCCCAGAACGGATTTTTTTGGCGTTATGATATACGTGATCCAACCTGTATTGGGTGAAGTGGAATGTGTGATATAATTATTGTCTTTGTCCACATCTAGTCCCTCGTCTGATGAAGGTTTCGTCCAATTGGCAAATGTCACACCGTCTGCCGTGCCTGTCATCTGCTCCCCATGTTCATTCAGAATATAGACATCCCCTGCTGTGATACCTTCCGTAAGGTTCTGTATATAGGCCTGTTCCATCTGAATGCTAAGATAACCGTACACCTTGCCGTTCTGATCATTAATCGTGCGCACAAAGGAGATGGTATCGTCTTGGCGCAGCAGAACAAAACCATTTTCCATCCAATCTCGTCCGATCTGACTACTCTCCATCATGGTGTTCAGGATTGCGGGAGGATTGCCCGAACCCAGATATGACGTCAAGAGAACGCCTTGCTTATCATAGATGGACATGTCCTTGATATTCATGCTCGGCCCGATGGCTTGGAACATGATGTCTTTGATGATCCGAATCTGTTTCAGCCTTTCATAATTACTATGCGCTGAGGAGCTCTTGTCCATGGCCGCAAAAATATTTTTGCTGGATAATATTCGCTGCGACATCTGGTTCTGTTGCTCCACGTAGAGATCAACTTGCTCTCTTACCTTTGTAGCGGTCACGAGCGTATCCTGCTCCGTTTTCAGTTTGAGTGGGCGGACAACGATCACATTCACATAAACGATAAAACAGCCCAGCACAAACAAAAGCAGAGCCAGAAACGTCAAAAACACCTTTGTTTGCAAACTGAATTGAGTTGCTTTATGTATGAGCTTTGCCATTCTTAGAGGTGCCCTCCTGTTCTGACATGATGTGAAATCCCTTACATTCATGTCTACTCTATCACGGTACTTCATGAAATGATAGCGATTTCAAGTTCAGAATTTTACACATCAACGTTCAAGCACAGACATGTACCGGGGCGAGAAAAGAATCTATAATCGGACTTGTAAACGGATTCACTAAACGTTTTAGAGGGGGATTTGCATTGAAAACAATAAAAAGAAAAAAGGCGATTTCCATTATTCTGGCCAGTTTATTATCGGTCTCGTTAACGGCTTGTGGATCAGGAGGTACGGATTCCGGCACAGCTGCTGGCGGGGACAGCAAGAGTGGCAAAGTCACATTGGAGCTGGCCATCTCTAAAAGTTCTCAGGACTCTGCTTTCATCCAGCAGGACATTCTTGATGCATTCGAAAAACAAACGAACATTCGTGTCAATTTGCAGCTGATTCCAGCGGAACAAACAACAACGGTACTGCAAACCAAACTGGCTGTAGATGAAACGCCTGACATTATTCAGTACAATCTGGCGAGCGCAGTCACAGACCTGAACCTTGAACGTAACTTCGAGATTCTGGATAACGAGCCTTGGGCGAGCAGAATTGTGAACAAAGACGTCCTCTCTTCTGGTGGTCATCTCTACAGCTTCCATGTCAGCCAAGATACGGGGATGCAAGGGGTCGTTTATAACAAACAAATCTTTGAAGAACTCGGGTTATCGATTCCAACCAACTACGAAGAATTCCTAGCAATATGTGAAAAAATCAAAGCAAGTGGCATTACACCTGTATTCATGCCTTATAAAGATGCCTGGGCTGCCAACATCTGGCCTGCTGCAGCTTTTGCCGATTTTGTAGCCAAAAATGAACCGACTTTTTTTGATGAGTTGAACAGCAATAAGAAAAAATGGTCTGATATCCCGGAATTCAAAACATTCCTGGAACAACAATACGAGATTTACACCAAAGGGTACACCAACACGGATGTGCTTAGTGACAGCTATGACATGGCCGTAGGTAAATTCCTGAACAAGGAAGTTGCCATGATGTTTATGGGCGATTGGTTAATTGAAGGCGTTGCCGAGCAAGATCCAAATATGGAACTGGGCGTATTCCCGATTCCATCGTCGGATAATGCCAGTCTGGGTGCAAGTCCACTGGGCGGACAACTGTTCATTCCGAAGAAATCCAAACATCTGGATGAAGCCAAACAGTTCCTGGACTATATTGCTTCCAAGGATGTCGCACAACAGATCGTCGATTCCAAAGGATACGTATCCAATTTCAGTGACGTCACCACACCAGAATTGCCGGCTTACAAGCAGGATATTGTAGACAACTATATTACGCCGAAGAAAACCGTGCTGACAACGGATGCATACATGCTGGTTGATCGCAGCGAACTGTACCGATTGTTGCAGGATCAATTTGCAGGTGGATTGTCACCTGAAGAAGTGCTGAAATCCTGGGATGAGAAGTTCAGTCAGCTGATGCAGGATAAAGGTGTAGAAGGTTTCTAAAGAGTGAAATATAAGGCAGCATAACAGATCGACCGTTATGCTGCCTGGCTATAACGGAGTGTGAGACATGAAAAGGACTAAAAATCTGTACTCGTATTACATGATATTTCCCGCACTGATTATCTACTCCATCTTTTTTGTTGTGCCTGCTCTCGCCGCTTTCTATTATTCATTCACGGATTGGCGGCTGGATCGGCTGGAGCTGAAGTTCATTGGGTGGGATAATTTCCAGAAAATTTTCTCGGACAAAACGCTTATTCTAGCGCTGAAAAACACGGCGATATTTGCAATTGTCACCGTTGTTGGCAAAAATGTCATCGGCTTATTGCTGGCTGTAGGACTTAACATGCGATTAAGAACAAAGAACCTGCTGCGTGCGATCTTCTACTCCCCTTCCATTCTCAGCATCCTTGTGATCAGTATTCTGTTCACTCCCATGTTGCGTACCGAAGGTACAATCAACAATTTGTTGGAATCTGTAGGGTTACATTCATTAAGCCAAGCTTGGCTTACTAACCCCTCGATTGTGATCTGGACAATTGCCATCGTATCAATCTGGCAGAGCGCCGGGTTTCAGATGGCTATCTATCTGGCTGGTCTGCAGTCCATTTCTCAAGAATATTACGAAGCCGCCAAGATTGATGGCGCAAGTTCGTGGAGAAGTTTTTTCAAAATCACACTCCCACTCTTGCTGCCCGCGATTAACATTAACCTGATGCTGACATTGATCGGTGGACTCAAAGTGTTCTCCGAAGTATATGTCATGACCGGTGGTGGCCCGGGTAACGCTTCCCAGGTCGTAGGTACGATCATTCTGCGATCTTTCGGCGAAGGAAACTGGGGACTCGGTACCGCGGTCAACACACTTCTCTTCGTGGTCGTTACCATTATTGCTATACCGCTATTGATCTTCATGCGGCGTAAGGAGGTTACGGAATAACATGGGCTATACACGCAAACTCGCCATCCGCAACTATATCGTGGAAGGTTTCCTGATTCTGGCCTCTCTTATCGTTCTGTTGCCGCTTGTCATTCTGATCTTTGGTTCATTCAAAACCAGTGCTGAAGTACTTAGCTTCTCCTTGAGTTTTCCGGAAACATGGCAGTTCTCGAACTATGTTCGTGTCTTCCAGGAAGGCGGACTGTCGCGAGCGTTCTTCAACAGCATTTTGATTACTGGCGTATCTTCCATCATTAATATCGTTGCTTCTTCGGCAGCGGCATTCATTCTGGCACGTCGGGAAACCAAACTATCCGGCACGATCTACATGTATTTCTTCATGGGATTGATTGCGCCAATGTCGATTATTACGACCATACGTGTTGTACAGGGATTGGGATTCTACGGCAGCATCACAAGTGTTATCCTAATCTACGCCGCGTTAAATACAGCCTTCAGTGTATTCTTGTATAGTGGATTCATCAAAACCATTCCACGAGCACTGGACGAAGTGGCATTTCTGGAAGGAGCAAGTGTGTTCGGGGTGTTCTTCCGCATCGTCACACCGCTCATTCTGCCCGTTAACGCAACGGTAGCGATCATGGTGTTCATGTCCGTCTGGAATGACATCACGATTCCGGTATACTTCCTGACAGACAGTTCCACATGGACGATGCCACTGTCGATCTACAATTTCTACGGCAAATATAGCCGGGACTGGAACCTGATCTTTGCCAATCTCGTGCTCACTTCGTTGCCTGTATTCATTCTGTATCTATTTGGGCAAAAATATATTGTCAGCGGCCTCACAGCCGGTGCAGTTAAAGGCTAAACCTTATATTGTCACCGTTCTTGAGGGAATAGAATTGGAGTATTCATGACGTACTCAACCCCCACCATATCTGGTGGGGGTTGTTTATTTATAGCGAGAAAATGTATCTACACCTCTCTATTTTTGAAACAATTGTGGGTAAAGGGCTGCAACACCACCAGCAAGACCCTGTTGTACATTCCGACTGGTATCATCAGCAAGAATCTCGTAGAGATCCGCTTCGATGGAATCTATTGCAATTTTGGCAATATCCGTTGGGTTCGTTTTTGGTGCGTCGATACCTGCCGTCATATCCGTATCCATGAACGCTACGTGCAATCCGGCAACGCTAACGTTCTTAGGGGCTAACTCCAGACGTAATGCATTCGTAATTCCCCACTGAGCGGATTTTGCAGCTGAATATGCACCTGAGTTACCAAGGCTGAGCCAAGATAGAGCGGACAAGATATTCAGTATCGACCCTCCCCCATTCTTCTCTATCAACGGTGCAAACGCACGAATCATTGAAAGCGTCCCGAAAACATGTGTATTGAATTCCAAGTGAATATCGTTCAGCTCACCCGTGAGCAGAGAAGCACCCGTAGCGGAACCAGCATTATTGATTAGAAGGGTTACATCACTAGCTACCTCAGCTGCAGCCATGACAGATTGTGAATCAGTAATATCGAGTTGCAGTGGAATAACCCCCGGCAGATCAATGGATTCAGGGTTTCGTGCGCCAGCATACACTTTGGTTCCCCTCGCCAGCAGTTCAAGAGCAAGTTCCTTGCCCAACCCTCGATTAGCCCCACTTACTATAGCAACTTGTTTGGAAATATTCATTTATTATTACTCCCTCTCATTGAGAATGTATTCATTTTTTGAGCTGTTATGGGAATGATCATTCTCATAACTCCCAATAACAATCTATCACATCGGGAACGATCAGTAAAGAATAACTTTTATGTTTCATGTCTTTATAAAAAGAAGATGCCCGATAACCTTTGAAATAAGGCTCCGAGCATCTTTCTTTGGTCCTTCATTGAGAACGGATTTACATATGGATTATGATTTTATGTCATACAGATTCGCAGGTAACGCCTGCACAAATGGTGACCAGTCACTCACTGTATATAGATGAAGTCGGTGCATGGCTCGTGTGCAGGCCGTATACAGAAGCTTGCGATCATATTCCTGGCTGTAAGCAACGGGTGAAGCATCATAGACCAGGACAGCATCGAACTCAACGCCTTTGGCGAGATACACAGGAATAACCATGATTCCTTTTTCGAAAATCTGTGTATCCTTTGTTATGAGCTGTAACCCTTCGCCGCCTTGACTTTGCAACCTTTCATAGGCATCACGACTTTCAGCCGCGGTTTTCGTAATCACAGCGATGGAATCAAACCCCTCCGCCTTAAGCGCGGCGATGTCTGCGAGAATCTGTGTACCACGCAGATTTTCGTCCTTCAATTTTGTTAAAAGAGGCTTCTGATCTCCCCTTTCAAACGGTCTTATCTCTTCTCCCCCTGGTAACATCTGTCTCGTGAATTCAACAATCTCTTTGGTTGAACGATAACTGCGTACAAGGCGTATCAATGTAGTTTCGCCTTCTCCGTAAAGGTGAACCAGTGGCGAGTTGGATGCTGCCAAATCCGTAGCCTGCATAAAGATCGCTTGCCCGAAATCCCCCAGCACCGTCATGCGGGCACGAGGAAACAGCTTTTTAAGATATTCATATTGAAACGCCGAATAATCCTGGCCTTCATCGACAAAGACATAACGAATCTCTGTGTTCGTCCGGACGCCTTCGATCATCTCTTTTACATATAAATACGGAGTAGCATCCTCATGGAACAGCTTGTTCTGAAGGATCATGGCCTTGGTCTGTTTACAAATCTCAGGCCAGTGCTGTGGGGGGATTGCCCCATTCGTTTGTTCTCGATAAGCGGCTTCATCTACAAATAGTTGTTCGTAAATGCCTTTCACATCCACGAACTGGAATTTCCGCACACTCTTTCTTAAAGGCTTAAACATGTCTTTCACCAGTTTCTGACGAAGCAACTCCTCTTCCTGCACTCCAAAGTTAAAGGCACCCTCATCTTGCACTGCACTGTTATTCCCGTTATCTCGTGCTGCGTATTTTTCCGCCACATCAAACACAGGCTTTTCTTTGTGCAGCATGCGGAAAGCTTCCACGTACTCTTCTGTGTCCAGATAATTCAACTCCTCCAGAACCCAGTCTGCTTCCCGTTCCAGACGTTCCAGCGAAACAAGTTCTCTCAGCAACCATTCCTGCAAAAGAAGTATACGGTTGGACAAGGTAAGATTTTGATCCAAACTGTAAAATTGGGTCTTGATTCGGTCCGCAGTGATGAATTCACGTCCCCGAAATTGAATGCCGTTGAACCGCATGCCCTCCCGCCCCAGCCACGTGCCGTAGTAGTGTAGCACTTGCAGGAATGTCTCGGAAGCTTTGTACTTGATCGCCTCCAGACGAGCTTCATAACCCGGATCTTCTTGGGCTGTCAGCACATATTCAATCTGATCAAAGGCATCCTCTGGTCGTAAGGAGGAATCTAGCCAATAATTCAGATATTCCTGAAAAGTGGTCTGCTGCATGTTCTCTTCGCCAAGTTCCGGGAGTACGGTGGAAGTATAACTGGTAAACATCGGATTCGGCGAGAAAAGCACAATCTGATCTGCTTTGACAGTCTGGCGGTGTTTGTATAGTAAGTAGGCGACTCGCTGTAACGCAGCGGACGTCTTGCCACTGCCAGCTGCCCCTTGAACGATAAGCATTCGGCTTCGGTCATCACGGATAATGGCGTTTTGTTCCTTCTGGATCGTTGCTACAATGCTCTTCATTTGTGAGTCTGCACCCTTGGCGAGCACTTGCTGCAACAATTCGTCACCAATCGTCTCAGTTGAATCAAACATGCTATGAAGCTGCCCATGTTGAATCTGGAATTGACGTTTGAGCTCCATCTTCCCGTCGATTCGTCCTGAAGGTGTGTCATAACTTGCTGGCCCGGGAGAGTGATCATAGTACAGACTCGCAATTGGCGTACGCCAGTCATAGATCAGAAAGTTCAATCCATCTTCATCCATGAAGGATGATACGCCGATGTAGATCTGTTCAGTCAATGTCATGCCTTTTTCCTTATAGTCGAAACGGCCAAAATACGGCGTTGGAAGCAGTCTCTTTGTATTTTTCCATTGTTGTGTTAACAGCTTGTGTCCGCGCTCCCTCTCGGCCAACACTCTGGACTGCTGATTAATGGTATAAAATGCATCTTCAAAATCCGTGTACGAACCCGTATTAATCGTCACTTCTTCCCAGAACCGTTTACGAATTTCGGCAGCCTGTTCATGCAGTCCGGCAACCTTCGGTTCCAACTCGTCGAGTCTTGCCTGAAGCTTGTTCCTCACCTGTACTAATCTTTCCTCTTCCAACTTCCAATCGTTTGTTTTATCCATGAATAAGTCCACTCCCTTTTCCATTTATTAGGACCAAAAAAAGAGCATTGACAAATCGGAATGTCGGATGTAAAATTAAATTAGGAGAAATAATGATTCACCCTTTATATTCAATAGAAATGTCAATTGCGCTATAGATTATATCATGGCTTTTTTTCACGTTCAATGCTTTTTTCTGTTCTGTCTGAGTTGAAAAATAATTTATATTAAATAGATGTCCCTCGAGCTACACTGGGGGCATCTTTTTTTGTGTCCTGGGCATGGTTCATACCTTGAATGCGCTGTAAGCTATACACCCTTTTATAAATTCGATAAAATGAACGAAACATGAAACATGAGTTGATGCTTTTGGGAGGGATACATAAATATGAATATAGAACCTGTGGAGGACCGGTGTCCTGTTGAGTTTGCAGTCAATATGATTGGTGGGAAATGGAAGCTATTAATTATAAATCGGCTCATCCGCCATTCAACAATTCGATTCAATGAATTACAGAAAATGCTTGACCCCATTACGCATCGCACGTTAACCAGGCAATTACGAGAACTTGAAGAAGCTGGTTTGATAAACCGTGTTACCCACCCTGTAGTTCCGCCTAAAGTCGAATATTCCCTTACAGAAAAAGGACAAAGCCTGACTTCGATCTTGTTTCAGCTAGGTGATTGGGGATCGAAACATATGTAAAACGCCTTCCCATAGTATCCTAAGGGATACTCTATATCATTAATGTGCGTACTTACGCTCCTATTCTAAATTCGTTATGCTGAGGTCATTGCTGAGTGTTAACTCATTCATTCCAATCACATATTGAAAGGAAGTTATTGACCACTATGACACAGAATGATCGATTTTTAGTATATGGGGCATCGGGCTCCCAAGGCGGCGCTGTCGCTCAATTACTCGTTCAACACGGTTGTGAGGTTCGCACGATTACTCGAAATGAGGCAACAGCCAAAACACTAAAGGAACAAAACATTGAAGCTTTCATCGGGGATCTATCAGATGTGGAACAGCTCCATACCGCACATGAAGGTGTAAGTAAAGTATTCCTAAACCTGCCGGTGGAGTTCAATCCGGATAAGATCAGACAATATACTAAAAATGCAATTGATGCTGCTATACAGGCAAACGTTAAATTGATTGTAGTTAACACGGGTACCTATGTTCCTGACCCTATCACCCATTCCAAAGGAATTGAATTGAAACGTGAAGTTATCCATGAATTGCAGCAAAGTGGTCTTCCATATATCATTGTGGAACCCATTGTATACTTGGAAAACTTCCTGATTCCCGGAATACTGAACAATGGCGTTTTGTCCTACCCGGTACCAGCAGACAAGCCGATCTCCTGGATTAGCTTAAACGATGCAGCTCAATTCCACTATTATGCCTTGACTCATTCGGAATTGGCAGGAAGCATTATCCCTGCACCCGGATTAGAAGCCCTGACAGGTGCACAATTAGCGGAACAATTCAGTGCTGTATTAGGTGAAAAGATCAGCTTCATGTCTCTACCTTTTGATCATTTTGAAGCAGCGATTCAGCCTTTGTTGGGAAGTGAGACAGCAGCAGGACTTAAAGGATTGTACCAATGGATTGATGGGCATACAGATCTTCTTCCACGGTATGAAGAGTTGGAGGATAACATCAAAGCCAATCTTAAATTAACCAAAATAAGCGATTGGATTCATCAAACAATGATTAAATAATATTTTTCATTTAAAATCCCTCTCGCCTACTATTCATGAACAAGCCATTTGAATCTCCACCGGAGAAACGAGTGGCTTGTTCTTTTTATATGAGAACTTCAATGGACTCAACTGATTCAGATTCAGAGATTATGATAGGAATAGGCAAAAGTTTGATAGAAATGTGGTACAGGTTGTTACATTTGTTATGACATAATAATGTGTAAATAGATCACCATACAGGTGGCAATAATAAACATTAGAAAGGATTTGAACATAACATGGAATATACGAAACTTGGTAACACAGGCTTGGACGTATCTCGATTTTGCCTGGGATGTATGGGATTTGGGGATGCCAGTAAATGGGTTCATGAATGGGTACTGAATGAAGAAAATTCTCGCCCTGTGATCAAAAAAGCGTTGGATCTAGGCATTAATTTCTTTGATACAGCGAATATATATTCTCTGGGTACAAGCGAGGAGTATCTTGGTCGGGCGTTAAAAGATTACGCAAATCGGGATGAGGTTGTCATTGCAACCAAAGTGCACGGACAAATGCATCAAGGACCCAACGGTTCCGGGCTTTCCAGAAAAGCCATCCTGAGTGAGATTGATAAAAGCCTTAAACGATTGGAAACCGATTATGTGGATCTCTATATCATTCATCGTTGGGACTACAATACGCCTATTGAAGAAACCATGGAAGCCTTACATGATGTGGTGAAGTCCGGGAAAGTGAGATATATTGGCGCTTCAGCCATGTTTGCATGGCAGTTCCAAAAAGCATTACATGTAGCAGAGAAACATGGTTGGACCAAGTTTGTCTCCATGCAAAACCACTTGAACCTCATCTACCGTGAAGAGGAACGTGAAATGTTGCCTTTATGCAAGGAAGAAAAGATTGGTGTAACTCCCTACAGTCCTCTTGCTTCAGGCAGATTAACCCGTGACTGGTCCGTATCAACACTCCGATCCGAGACAGACAAAATTCAGAAATCCAAGTACAATGCGACCAGTGATGCAGATCGACTTGTTGTTGAACGAGTTGCATCCATTGCAGAAAAATACGGTGTCCCTCGCACACACATTGCACTTGCGTGGTTGCTACAAAAAGACACTGTAGCGGCTCCAATTATCGGTGCCACCAAAATATCGCATTTGGAAAATGCGGTAGGCGCTCTTTCCGTTAATCTGACCTCAGAAGATGTTACGTTCCTTGAAGAGCCCTATGTACCTCACCCTGTTGTAGGTGCTCAATAATCGCTTTTGCTTAAAATATAGAAGACCTCATCTTTCCGTATCCGGAAGTTGGGGTCTTCTTTTTATCGCGATTTATTTACGCCAAAATGTTGAACATTCTGCCTTATCCGCTATATTGAACTCAATCATTCTCTCAAGTAACTCAAAATCAATCTCCTGTTTCCACTTCATCCGTATCAATTCTTTGGTATGATCGTAACCCGCCTGCGTGATCTCTTCCGAAAAACGATTAATTCCTGCTTTCTCGGGAGCAACAGCCAAATGTTGCTTGGATACACTAAAACCAATGATGAAGGTCTCATGGTCGGTAAACATCGGTTGGTTCCAGGCTATTTTTTGTTTTAAATTCGGGAATTTTTCAGTGACCCAGTTCAAGACTTCTTCCGTTCGTGCCTGGTGTTCCGGGTTATCGATGCGTGCTATAAATTCTGCAAAGGTCTCCATTGGTTCCCCCTATATCATGAAATATACTATTTAATTTGCCCCATTCAAACTCATTCTATCATGAATATCAAATTCAAAAACCCTTATCTGCCCGATAACTCAACAAAAAATGAGCAGCCTGCTAGACTTTAAATGTTTTCCTTTATCCAAGAACGCAACTTATTCGCATAGAAAGCGCGTTCATCTGGATCGGACTGAGAACCATTTGACAGATACAGTTGATCATTCACGTATCTAGGGTAAACATGCTGATGGTAATGCCACACGTCTTGATTGCCAGCAGGTTCATTATGTTGCCGTGTCGAAATCCCATCACATCCATATGTACTTTTCATTGCAAATGCTGTAAGCTGAGCCGCGCAGTGAATTTCAACAGCGTAATCCGCAGGGAGTTCAAAGATGTTCTCGAAATGTTGATTCGGAATAATAAGAACATGTCCTTTATTGTTTGGCCACCATTTGCCTGCTATAAATGCCGTTACCTTTTCATTCTGATAGATGATATCCCTTTGTTTAGTTCCCTGATCAGGTCGCTCGATACCCCAAATACGACAAAATGGACATTCATACCCTTCGGGCTGATGTGAAAATAATACTGTCATCTTTCTCCTTACACTCCTTTCATATTTTTCCAACTAGTTATTAGACGCAGGTATCTTCTGTTCGTTGCGACAAGAGCGCGGGTAGTAGAACGAATCAGCAATTAACAAACTGATAAGCAAAAAGCAGCTGACCTTGGCGGTAGCTGCTTTCTTCTATCTTTAACTATCAATATTACACACTTAGATTGTGCTGTTATCAATAACAAAGCGATATTTCACGTCGGAAGCCAATACACGTTTGTATGCTTCGTCAATCTGATCGGCGGAGATGACCTCAATGTTAGGTGCAATATCATGTTCTGCACAGAAATCGAGCATTTCCTGCGTCTCACGAATGCCACCAATCATGGATCCTGCGAATGAACGGCGATGACCAATAAGAGAAAATACGTTAACAGCTAAAGGCTCTGCAGGAGCACCCACGTTCACGAGTGTACCATCCAGCGTGAGCAGGGAGAAATAAGCGTTAATATCAATATTCGCACTTACTGTGTTAATCATCAGATCAAATGTGCCTGCAAGTTTCTCGAATGTTTCCGGTTCACTTGTGGCAAAGTAGTGATCTGCACCAAATTGCAGTCCATCTTCTTTTTTGCTCAAGGATTGGGAGAGGACCGTTACTTCCGCGCCCATCGCATGTGCAATTTTGACAGCCATATGACCAAGACCACCCATACCTACAACGGCAACCTTCTTACCTGGGCCAGCTCCCCAGTGATGAAGTGGTGAATACGTCGTAATACCGGCACACAGCAAAGGTGCAGCAGCATCAAGTGCAATGTTATCAGGGATGCGAACGACGAAATCCTCTACGACAACAATATGAGTTGAATATCCACCTTGCGTAGGCTCACCGTATTTGTCTACTCCAGCGTAAGTTTGAATATTTCCTTTGAGACAGTATTGCTCTTCACCTTTGCGACAGTTAACACATTCACCACAAGAGTCCACCATACATCCGACCCCTACTCGGTCACCAACCTTATATTTGGAGACTCCGGTTCCTACATCGGTTACAATCCCGGCAATCTCGTGTCCAGGAACGAGTGGATAATTCACAGGACCCCATTCACCGTGGGCAGTATGGATGTCAGAATGGCAGATACCGGCATATTTAATCTCAATTAATACATCATTGGTATCCAGATCACGTCGTTTAATTTCAGCACTTCTGAATTGTTGGTCTGGTCCGTCAACGGCTCTAGCTTTAGCTATAATCAATGGGATAACCTCCTAGTAATTTAAAGTTCAAAGTTATCTTACCCCCTCTAGTTAACTCTAGGTCAAATGTTTATCTTATTTTTTTATCTCCAACCTACTTTGACATCCAGTTATCCAACATGTTAGAATTCACTCGGATCAATCCTAGAGTTAACTCGAGGTCTACCCCAAGTAGAAAGGAATTCATTCTAAATGCCCTATTCAATCGGTGAAGTTGCCAAAAAATTAGACCTTACGGTATATACATTGCGTTACTATGATAAGGAAGGACTCATGCCTTTTGTAGAACGTACTACGAGCGGAACACGGTTGTTCAAAGATTCAGACATCGACTTTTTAAAGATCATTCAATGTCTGAAGCTGACCGGGATGCCTATTAAAGACATTAAGGACTTCATTGTATGGTGCTCTGAAGGGGACTCCACACTGAAGCAAAGATATGACATGTTTACGGAGCGAAAAGCTATTGTGGAAGCACAAATGGAGGAACTAAGAAAAACCATGGAAGTCATCGAGCACAAACGCTCCTACTATGAAACAGCTTTGGAGGCTGGGACCGAAGAGATTCATAAAATTAAACCGATAGAAAATGCCATCACCAATTGATGGTTTAAGCTTTCTCTTTTCTAAAATTAGCGTCAAAAAAAGTAGCTTGAAGTCCTCTAACGGATTTCAAGCTACTTTTATGGGTACGTCTCTGCTCATCATTTCTCCAAAAGTTTCATCGATACATCGATAATCCGGTTTAATTTTTCCTTATCGGTCGAGGTTCTCGCCATGGCTCTGATGCCAACGGAAATATTGTGCAGGTACTCTGCCATTTCCTTCGCATCATGATCAGAGGAGAATTCTCCCTCCCGCTGTCCCCATTGAATAATCTGCTCGAACATTCGCTCAGCTTCGCTAAAAGATTCAAGAGATCGGATGTCCACGTCCGGATCACGTGTGCCTAACTCTACCGCCGAGTTCACGATCAAGCAACCCGATGGTGTATCCTCTGCTTCACTGATCATAACATCGAAAATTTTATGCAGTGCTTCCACTGCCGTCTTGGATGCCTTGATTTCTGCAAGTAATGTGGTGCTGACCTTACCGCTGTAACGATCCATTGCCTGCAAGAACAGCGAATGTTTGTCGTCAAATGTATCATATATACTTCTGCGATGAATTCCCATATGCTCAACCAGGTCACTCATCGACGTTTTCTCGTAACCTTGTTCCCAGAAGATCTTCATTGCTTTATCCAACACTTCGTTCACTTCAAACTCTTTACTTCTAGCCATTCGACTTCCCTCCTAAAATCAATCTAACACATCGGGAACGATCAGTAAATAAAAGATGCAGATACCTCTTTTCATTCTCATCTGATCATGTATTAGCTGATCCGTAAGTGTATATCTTCTGTACTTGTTGTATATCATGACCTGTGTACTTGTGAATATGTAACCAACAATCAGCATGTCTTATCCATTCACATCAAATGTTTGCCTATTCCTATCCGTTTTCTACCGCCCAGGGTCTATATACGATAGAATGTAACTTATTATGTTGTGTCGAAAAAGGAGAACTACGTATGTCTGATCAAATACACGAACAACAAAACGAATTAGCCACACTCATTGACCGTTTGTCTGACAAGGACGGGGTGCACCCTACGGCTATCCCCTCATTATTTCTAATCCGTGAATCGGTCGTTACTGAACCTATATTTAGAGTTAATGAACCATCCTTTTGCATTATCGTTCAGGGTGAAAAAGAGGTCCTGCTGGGACAGGATCGTTTCCGGTATGGTCCAGGAAGTTATATCGTGGCAACCGTTGACTTGCCGGTTAGTGGACAAGTGATTCAAGCCTCGTCTGAGGCTCCCTATCTGGCGCTGAAACTTGAATTCACATCCAGTGAGATTCTGGAAGTATTGAACCATTCTGATTTCCCAGCAAGACCGCGGAAAACGACGAGACGTGCGATGTTTGTCAGCCAAGCCGAGCCATCTCTGCTGGATGCAGTCATCAGGTTAGCCCGTTTGTTGGAAGATCATTCGGAAGATATTCCACTACTCGCTCCTTTGTTCAAAAAGGAAATTCTCTATAAAGTTCTGAAGGGCCCACATGGGATTGCCCTGGAACAAGCTACCATGGAGGGCAGCCATACCTATCGAATCAGAGACGTTATTGAATATATTATGAATCACTCTGATAAAAATTTTCGGGTCGAGGATCTGGCGGATTTGGCGAATATGAGTACTGCTTCGCTGCACAGACACTTTAAAGAAGTGACTGCCATGAGCCCGATTCAGTTTCAAAAACAACTGAGGCTGCAAGAAGCTCGCCGCTTGTTATTATCCAAATCCACCGATGCAGCAGATGTAGCATTTCAGGTAGGTTACGAGAGTCCTTCCCAATTCAGTCGTGAATATTCTCGTATGTTCGGATATCCGCCCAGAGAAGATATTAAACGCTTGAGAGGCAGAGCCGATGAAACGACTACCATCTCTTGACTGGTTACTGGTTAGTATCGTTCCTTCATCTTGCTTGGGTTAACCGCAGAAAGGACTCCTTCTGTTTTGTCAGAGGAGTCCTTTCTTATTCATGTATTAATGAAGATCATTAATCGTTAAATTATCAATAATTAAAAACCAGTCGTATATTGTTTTGGAACTTCCGTTGTCTTGCGCAAAGCAGTCGCAGCTTCCAAGGCCCAGTAAGGATTTCTTAACAGACCTCTGCCAACTGCAACGAGATCAGCTTCTTCATTGCCGATGACTGCATTTGCCAACGTAGGATCATCGAGTCTTCCAACAGCAATCACAGGCACATCAAGAGCCTCTTTGATTGCTTTAGCGAGAGGTACTTGATAAGCCGCGTGAGTTCCTGGTCTGCCCCATGCAGCAATAGGTCCCTCGCCACCAGATGAGATGTCAAATACGTCAACGCCTGCCTGTTTATATGCTTTGGCAAACTCGGAACTTTCGTTAATGCCATAACCACCTTCTACATATTCTTTGGCTGAAATACGCATCATCAAGGGCATATCCTCGGGCATCTCTGCCTTCGCAGCCTGAATAATCTCCCGGCCGAATAAAGTTAAATCTTGACCATATTCATCTTCTCGCTTGTTTGTTAGTGGAGAATGGAATTGATGAATTAAGTAACCATGTGCACCATGAATCTCAATTGTATCAAAGCCCGCTTTTACAGCACGAGCTACAGCACTCCGGAATTTTTCAACCATTCCTTTAACTTCATCCGTTGTGAGCGCTCTAGGTTGCTTGGAATTCTCATCAAAGGCGATCGCGGATGGAGCAACTGGAACTTCGGCATCTTCTGCTTTGCGGCCCGCATGAGCAATCTGAATACCGACCTTGGCACCATAACTGTGACACGCATCGACGATCCGCTTCAGAGCTGGGATCTGTTCATCCGACCACAGTCCAAGATCATAATCTGAGATCCGGCCATCCGGTTCCACATCTGTCATTTCAATGATAATGAGACCTGTTCCTCCCACGGCACGACTAACGTAGTGCATATAATGCCAATCTGTTGCAATACCATCTTTTTGCTCAACTGAATATTGGCACATTGGAGCCATTACGACACGGTTTTTAAGCTCTAGGCTTTTAAAAGAATATGGACTAAACAAATCTGTCATCAAAATAAAACTCCCCTTTTCATGAATCACGTATAATAAAAATGCATGCGCAAGCATCGAATCAATGCCTACAATTAATAACTCCGTATGATTTAGAACTCACATTTAACTTTTACTTCATCACATAAAGACATTCAAATCCATGCTTTCGCAAAATACGGACAGCCTTTTTGGATTGAAGCATACCAGGTGACATTATAATTACGTTATCTTCTCGAAGAAGGTATTTTTCCCATGTGAAAGCAAGCCGTCCCAATGAGATGTTAATCGTATCCGGAGTAGGATTAGCCATATAATCCGTCGCATCTCGAATATCAATCACTTTATACTGCCGAAAATCACGCTCATGTCTGAGAAATACTTCATAATCTATATATTCAAGATTGCGCAATGGCCAAATTTGACGTACAACGATGAAGATACCTAATATGAAGGTCAAAAGCATCAACATAATCATTGTAAAGCCCTCTCTTAACTCTTCTCATATCGTCGAAAATTTTGTTTTGCATCAAAGCCTAATCAATGCCTCAGATATTGTATCCTCACCAGCGATTAGATCAAATGAACGCTTGTAGGTATTCTTCTCACTCAAACTGGCCAAAATCACATGAGCTACATCTTCACGAGCAATGTTACCGGTTGTGATATTCTCGGCAGCAGAAATTTTACCTGTTCCTGGTTCATTCATTAGAATCCCTGGACGTATAATGGTATATGTTAATCCACTGATCTCTAACAATTTATCAGCATAGTGCTTCGCTGCATAATATGGAAGGGTGTTATCATGCCAGTTCTCACGATTATTGGCTTGGATCGCACTCACCATAATAAATCGATCAATACCCGCTTTTTGAGCCGCTTCAATAGTTTTCCCGGCACCATCCAGATCAATGAGGAGTGTTTTATCATATCCCGTTGTACCACCAGAGCCAGCTGCAAATACAATTGCGTCACAACCCGTTGCAGCAGCTACAAGTGAGTCAACCTTACCTTCCAAGTTGGCAAGCACCGTTTCCACACCCTGTGCTGCAAATGAATCTACCTGTTCTTGTTTTCGTACCATGGCAAGAACGGTGTGTTCTTCACTATTCTTCAAAAGATGAATAAGCTGTTGACCAATCTGTCCATTTGATCCAACGACGAATACCTTCATGTTCAAATACCCCCTTTATACATGAATCACCGCATCCACATTAAATTCATGCGCATGCATTTAATTTAATGGATATTTTAATGAGTGTCAAGTCTTCTTATAGGGTAAATGATTACATTACCCTATATTCACCCTAGCCTTAGAACAATTCTTTAGTGAGGTTCTCTAATCGAGTCTCAAATCCATCCTGTTCCAATTCAGTTTGCAAGACCTGATTAAACGTTTGAAGTGCTTTCTTGTATTTATTCTCTCCAAGCTCCGTAATACGAGTGTAAATGCCACGCCGGTCATCTTCACATGCATGTCTTTCCAGAGCCCCACAGTCTTTGGCTTCCATCCTAACGACGAGCCTGGAAGTAGCACTTTGGCTCAACCCCACTAGTTCTTGAAGTTGCTGTAGGCGTAATTCCTTACCCTCCGCATTATATATGAAGTTTAACACATAAAATTCCTTCAAAGATAAGTCATATTGTTGAAGCAGAGCTTGTTCCAGCTTCTCGTTCAGATGGGTATGAATGTTAGAGAAAGCCAACCAAACATTCAAACGTTCACTCTTTTGCTGCAATCTGGATCACCCCACTTGATATTTAATGTTCATCAGCTGTTATCCTATTGTATCAAGCTTAATTACATTGGTCAAAATCCATCCAAGATCGACGTATATAACATTCTAATCTCATAAGAAGAGCATTTCCCCATCTTGTAACGATTTTTGGAAATGCTCCAGTATTACCATTTATGCAGTAATCTTACTTCGCGGTAAGCAGGCTATCGGAAATAAATTGCAGCTGACCTTCCAACGTTAATGGATCGTTGTATGAGTCTGAGGTCGGGTCAAGCTGGAACACATGATTTGCCTTCACCGCAGGCAAGTTCTTCCATAATGTATTGTCATATACAATCTTGGGATCAGTTTTATCTCCCGACCACGGGCTGGTAAAGATGATATCACCTGCATACTCCGGTAATAGTTCCATGGAGATTGAAGCCCATCCAGTTCCGCTGTCAATCGCTTCAGCTTGGGCCTTGGCTGGTGCCTTGAGACCAAACTCCCCGTAAATAATTTCACCGCCTCGACCATAGTTATGACCGAATACAAATAATCCTTTGGCGTATGGATTCAGTATGGAAACGGTGCGATCGCCTACAGCTTCCTGGACCTTGGGCTTCAGTTCGTTGATCTTCGCTTCCCATTTAGCATTCCAAGCTTTAGCTGCGTCTTCTCTATTGGTGAGCTTGCCCATTTCAAGCATCAGATCCTTGAAATTGCGCTTACCATATGCAATCTGTACGACAGGCGCAATCTGCTCCAGCTTGTCGATGCCCTCTGTTCCAGTGTACACGATAAATAAGTCCGGTTTTAAACTGATTAGTTTCTCTGGTGTAGGCTCTTGACCCAGATCACTGGTGCCCGCTGCTACAAGTTGATCCTTGATATATTTGTTGTTCATCGCTCCTGATAAAGCGCCGACTACTGGTGCATCCAGGGCAACAAAGTACCCTGTCGAAAATGATGTCAAATCAATAATGCGCTTAGGATTCTTCGGTACCTGTACTTCTCCTGCATCCGATTGATATGTAACAAGTTCCTCTTCGGCAGTTGCCGCTTTATCAGCTGAAGAAGCTGAATCCGAGTTCGTCTTGGTTTCTGTCTCCGCAGCTGCATTCGCGCTATCACCGGTTGTACTATTGGTCGTCGCAGACTGACCACATGCACTAAGTACAATCAGGAAGATGAGTGCCATCATGATCCATATTGATTTTATCTGTTTACACAAAATAAACCCACCTTTTCGTTGATATTGATAATCGTTATCAACGATATCATGCTATGCAGGATTTGACAAGCTATGTTTATTTCCCTCTCTCTATGAACTCTAACTTGCAAGTCACCAAGTTAAACAGCTATCATCAATAGAGTAGACAAGTCATTTTTATTAAAAAGAGAGATCATTGGAAAGCCAATGAAACGTATTCAAGGAGGACAACATGGAAGAGATTATATTGTGGTTAAAGTATTTATTTTTAGGTATTGTTCAAGGTGCAACGGAGCCGATTCCCGTCTCCTCAAGCGGTCATCTGATCATCGCCCAGAAACTGATGGGCATCAAGCAGAATGGATTGTCATTTGAGATTTTAACAAACACAGCATCACTTATCGCTATTATTTTTATTTTCCGGGAAGATATCAAAAAATTGATTATTGGTGCATTAGGTTACCTGCGTACTCGTAAAGAAGAATATCGAGCAGACTTCATGTTTTGCTTATACATAATTATTGGTACGATCCCTGCTGCTGTCGTTGCGGTCCTGTTCAAGGACCGGATTGAAGAAATATTCTCGTCCGTATATACCGTTTCCATCGCGCTATTAATCACCGGGGTTGCCTTGTGGCTTATTCGTAATCTTCGTGGTCGCAAGCAAGATGGTGATCTGTCTACGAAAGATGCATTGTTGGTAGGACTGGCTCAGGCGGTCGCTCTTATTCCGGGCATAAGCCGCTCAGGGGCAACTGTAATTGCGTCCATCGCTGTCGGCATGAAACAGGAAACCGCTTTGAAGTTCTCCTTTATGCTGTACATTCCCATAAGTATTGGTGGACTCATTATGGGTGTATCCGACATTGCCAATGATCCGAATCGATCACAACTCGCTATCCCTTATCTGATCGCATTCATCACGACACTTTTTGTCACCTATTTCTCCATGAGATGGTTTATGGGCATTATGGCCAAAGGCAACCTGAAATACTTTTCGTATTACTGTTTTGCCGCAGGAACATTGTTGCTGATTTTCTTATAAAAAAAGTCCACACACCAAAAGGAACAACCAGAGATGGTTGTTCCTTTTGTTATATAGTGGCAGAGCCTTAATGACCTGTAGCAAGAGCTACACCGTCAGGCGCGTAGCCTTGGTACTTCTGTTAACCAGCTCCGTAGCCGCGAACATGACACTGAACAGAATCAGCAGAATCAGGGGTACCATTGACATTCCCCATTCGCTTGCAATGAGCCCCATACCTAACGGGATGAGTGTTGAACCTGTGTAGGCACTGGCCATTTCGAGTCCTATTACACTTGGGGATGCCTTCTCGCCGAAGCGTTCCGGTGTCGCATGAACAATACTCGGATAGATCGGTGCTCCTCCCAATCCCACGATAAATAAAGCCCCAGCGGCAATCCAGTAAGGAATGGGCATAACCAGGATAACCAATCCGAAGCATCCAATGATTCCACCATACCTGATGAGATTTTTGCTGGATACATGAGTCGAAAGAAAACCTGAGATTATGCGTCCCAAGATAATGCCAATGAAAAATAGAGAGGATAGTGCTGCGGCAGTACCTGGAGAAACTCCTTTGCTAACAATGAAGAAAGAAGCCATCCACAGACCGGCAGCAGTTTCGGAACCGTTGTAACAGAGCATCGCAAGCATCGACATTTTCACGCCGGGGATACGTATGGCCTCACGGTTGCTTACGCGTTTCTTCTCATCGCCTGACCCCTCTACTCTTCCCTTCTCAAAAATCTTCCATAGAGACAATGTTGATAATAAGATCACCACGATCCCAAGCAAAATCAATCCCACAGTAACGTATCCTGCACGCCAGTTGTTTGCTTGATTCAGCCAATATGCCATAACGAGTGGGCCTGTCACTGCGCCAATTCCCCAGAAACAATGCAACCAGTTCATATGCTTGGCCTTGAAATGCAAGGCTACATAATTACTTAGTGCCGCATCCACCGAACCTGCACCTAAGCCGAGAGGGACCGCCAGAATCAGTAAAAACACAAAATTCTCAGAGAATGAGAATCCCAACAGCGCGATCGTTGTTGAGAGGATACTGAATAATGTGACTTTACCCGTTCCGAACCGGTGTAACAATCGGCTGGCGGACAGACTGGACACTACTGTACTAAATGAAATGATTAGCGATATGTAACCAGCCATTTCTGTTGTCGCATGTATATCGTTTTTCATAACGGACCAGGCACTGCCAAGTAAAGCATCAGGTAATCCCAGCCCTATAAATGCGAGATAAATAATGATTAACAATAACGTGACCATCTGGGTGTCTCTCCTCAGTTTGTTTAATTTCTGATTCGCTTTGAACCACCCATATAATAATATTGATATTTTTATCTGTAATCTTCCTATATTTTGACTCGTTATATCAGTATTCTGATATATTTTTGTTATCCTACATCACTGGTTCAAAATAGGAATTTCTCCAAGCAAATTCTTCAAGTTAATGGCATCCCACGGCATATGCTCAGTTATCCCTAATCCCACCACATCTGTTTCTTTAGACAGTTCTTTGATCAGATGAAGCAAGTGAGGTAATTGCATGGTTCCCGCCGGTGAAAACACATAAGGTTCCCCTGGTTTGGCGAATAACAATGAACGGAACATGTTGGGATCAAGCACATCCAGATCAAGGTGAATTGCCAGATGTTTGAACCCAGTCTCTTTAATCCACTTCTTAATCGAATCCATGCCATGGGTTAATTCTTCAGTTCCAGCCGTTCGGATACCCAATCTTTGAATTACTTCGGTTTCCTGTTCCGTAGGGGTTGTCAACCCGGCCATGAAGACATGTTCAGGCTTCAAGGGGACACTCACATGTTTGGCAAACTCCGGATCGCCTTCCCCAAGAAGGTTCCCAAGCGGTAAAGTATGACCGTTGTCATAGCCCTCGTATCTAACCAAATCACCATGTGCATCAATCCATATCAAACCAAGTTCTCCGCCATATCGTTCATTTAAATAAGCAAACGGGGCTTGTTCAACCAAACAGTCACCGCCAAACATGACAATGCGATCCGGCTGGTGAGCTTGAATAATATGCTGGGCAGCCTGCAATTGCTGAAGTAGCTGTGTTCTGCCTTTTATCCCGTTCTCGCTTACCAGAGATGTTCCATCATAAGCCTCAACAGGAACATGAATGAGAGGTTGATCATTGTCAGGTGCAAGCCATGCAAGCAGCTCCGCTCCAAAAGAGTAGTTAGGATTATCTCCACCTTGCCATTGTGGCATAAGTAAACGTATTGTTTTTTGAGTCATCGTAAATCCCCTTTACTTCAAAGTAAGGTTAGTATAAACTGAGCCCAAACAAATAAATAGTACGGTCTTTTAGGATAGGTACTACCCGGAAGGATAGTGTGAATGATGAGTATGGCTGAATACCACGGTAAAGTTAAAAATATTCAAGATACCCCTTTTGGATACACGTTGTCCGTTATTGGTGGCAAATGGAAAATGGTGATTATGTATCTTCTGGCTGATAACCAGCCTGTCCGCTTCAATGAACTTAAAAGACAGATCGGCGCCATCACGTATAAAACGCTGAGTTCACAGCTCAAAGAATTGGAAGCAGATGGTATGGTGGAGCGGAAAGAATATCCCCAAGTCCCTCCTAAAGTCGAGTACCGTCTGACAGCCAAAGCTGAAACGTTATTGCCCGTTTTGGAAGGACTATGCGAATGGGGTGTCCAACACCAAGAACCTTCGATCAATAATAGCGCAACGGATTAAACGCTTTTGTCTGTATTTTCAGATGAGATAATTGGAGTAAATGCAGTATGTTAAAATGCAAAAAGTCGCCAATCGGCGACTTTTTTACTTTTATCTTGTGTTCCTCTGTCCGTTCAGGAAATAAAAGCTGTAATTCGTAGAATTATACTTTTTCGTGTACCAGATCTTTCTGGTAGGCCAACACTCTGTCCCAATTGCCACTGAAAACAGGAATTCGGTAATACCCTACACGCTCATACAGCGCTGCAGCTTCTGGCTGCAAGGGCCCTGTTTGCAGTTTCAGATTGGTATAACCAAGTTCGTTCGCAAGACGCTCTGCCTCGGCCAATATCGCCTGGGCAATCCCCTTACGGCGGTAACCACTGCGTGTATACATGCGTTTAACTTCTACAGATGTATCATCAAGGGGTCTAAGTGCTCCGCAACCGACCGGATACCCGTCGATCCTGGCAACGATAAAAGCCGCACGTGGCACCTCAACGTCTGACAGTTGAAATCCCGCCGTTCCATCACCGCCATATAACAAACCGAGTTCTTCACTCAGTTCCTTGATCAATAACAGCGAATCTTCGCTCCGAATATCTTCAGCTGCTGCATGCACGATATGTGTCATCCCACATACCCCCTTTATCTTATTGGACTTATTGGTTTAAATGATATATCTAAATTATCATTCCCAACAGCAAGCGTCAATTCCCCAATTCATTGAATATTTCTATAAGTACACCCTATAAATACCCGAACGTATCTTATTGCCGTCTTTATTCGTTTACATAAGAAATATAACAAGCAACGATGTATATGAATTTCAACTCTCGGAGGTCTGATATTATGGAAATTTCAAAGGGAATAACGATGCTTCAGCTTGATTTTGAGGGGAATTTGATTCACCCTGTTCTAATATGGGATGAAGAAACGGCCGTGTTAATTGATACCGGATTCCCTGGACAATATGACGATTTGCGTATCGCACTCGAAAAGATTGGTGTGCCGATCAGCCGACTCAAAGCAGTGATATTGACGCATCAGGATGTGGACCATATCGGGTGTCTTCCCGAGATTTTGCAGGAGTGTTACTCACAAGTCAAGATATATGCGCATGAGCTGGATAAGCCATATATTGAGGGACAGCTCCCTCTTCTGAAAGACAGTCAGCTTGAGCATCCTCCAAAGGGCAAAGTAGATGAAACTCTAATTGATGGTCAGGAACTGCCGTTTTGCGGCGGAATTCACGTGATTCATACACCTGGTCATACGCCAGGTCATATCAGTCTATATTTGATGGGCAGCAAAACGCTCATCGCCGGAGATTCAATGTATAGTGTAGACGGCAGGCTTGGAGGCATTCATGAACCTACTACGCTGGATATCGAAACGGCTCGTTGCTCCTTGAAAAAGTATATGGAACTCGACATTTCATCTGTGATTTGTTACCACGGTGGACGAAGTCATGTGAATGTAAATGAACAGATCTCAGAACTTACTCAAGGGTTATAAATAGTAAATTTGCTGATCCGCGAATGGTTACCGTCTAAACCCAGAAACCATTCTTAGCATAGTCTTCCTATTGTTTGGCATACTGCAAAATGGCTGTAGCCGCACGAATTCGAAGCTCTTCTTCTTCACTGTGTAACGCTTCTCTCAGCACCTGGAGAGCTGTTTGAATCGTGGCTTCATCTACCCCTGTTGAGAGAGAGTTGGTTGCTTCGGCTGTTATACTGACTGCAAGACCTCGATCCAGCTGTGCTTGTGATATGGGATACTCAAACTTCGCAAGGATGGCTGAATCATTTTGCAGTGCCTGCACTTTGTCATTCAGCTCAGCGAGAGGAATACGACCCAACCATGTAATTCCCCGACGGTGACAGATCAAGTCGTTTTCTGTGCCAGCGGAATCGTCGTAATAATAATCCCCGATATCCCCAACATACGTCCATTCATCATCGCTAATTAATACATAATCTCCATCCTGCATGAGGTTAGCAAACATATGTAGTGTCGCGTGTGTGCTCGCCAATTCTGCTTCATCCAAGCTATAGTGTTGAACTAACTGTTCCTTCCATAACTCCGGGGGCGTTTGCTCCAGATCCCCTGTACCTGACCAAGCAATACCAATATAATTGTCTTCCAGAAATGATGCTACTCTGTTGACTCCGTGTACGGTGGACTGGATGTGATACAGATTCATGCGTACCGCCTTCCTTTCAATCATTCGTATGAACATAGTTAATCATTGTAACATTAGTGGGGTCTATTTCAAACGTAATGATCTCTTTCGCATTTGGCGGGTTATGTGGACCGTAGAACGTACTGATTTCCAGAACCGTTCGAAAATTATAACCACCTTGTGTGCACCTTTTAAGTTCCAATACGTGGATATCATATAGCCCGTAGCTAGGTACCGGCATATGATTTTCCTGATAATAGTTGGTAATCTCACAGGCAATTTACCATACTCATCCACCTTTTTACTTTCTATTATCCCGAGCGAATGCAAAAGCATACAAAATATGATTACGATCTATTATTTATCCTTAGCTGAGTTGGAAGGTTATTCTGTCATCGGAGTGGCAAGTGTAAATACTCGTTAATTCAACTTATGAAGCATACACCTTTGGATATAGCCTCAGGCTATAACTAGGTATAATTTAATGGAATTACATTATAACTCTGAATCTGTGATAAATTTTGTGTAACATAAAAGCAGAGGGGTTTTAAACGATGACAAAAAGCAGTGTATTGGGATATCCGCGTATTGGTGCTGATCGGGAATGGAAGAAAGCGTTGGAAGCGTTCTGGGCAGGTAAGCTGGAGGAAACAGAATTTCACGCACGTTTGCAGGAGATTCGTATCGATCATTTGCGCAAGCAACAAGCGAAAGGCATCGACATCATTCCGGTTAATGACTTTAGCTATTATGATCATATCCTGGATACGGCCGTGATGTTTGGCATTATTCCTAAACGTTTTGCTTATGATGGTGGTTCCGTTCCGTTGTCCGTATATTATGGCATTGCCCGGGGAACAAAAGATGCCGCAGCAAGTGAAATGACAAAATGGTTTAACACCAACTACCACTACATAGTACCTGAACTGGACGGGGCTTCCCCAACTCTGACGGAAAACAAACCACTTCTCGCTTATCGTGAAGCAAAAGAAAAACTCGGCATTGAAGGAAAACCGGTTATTGTTGGACCGTTAACCTTCCTGAAGCTCTCCAAGGGCTATGATAAATCCGAGACAGACGCTTGGTTGGACAGTTTGCTGCCACTTTACACTCAATTGCTTCAAGAACTTGCAAGCGAAGGCGTTCAGTGGGTGCAGGTCGACGAACCTATTCTGGTAACCAAATTAAGCGATGAAGACGTACAGCGTCTGAATAAAATATATAAAACATTTGCCACAGCCGTTCCAGGCCTGAATATTATGTTGCAAACGTACTTTGAATCTGTCGAAAACTACAACGATATTGTTGCACTGCCAGTTCAAGGTGTAGGACTTGATTTTGTACACGGACTCTCTGGTAACACACAATCCATTCGGACATCCGGTTTCCCGGCAGACAAAGTGCTCGGTGCAGGTATTATTGATGGACGTGGGATCTGGAAAGCTTCCCTTCAAACAAAACTGAATTTGCTGAATGAATTGACTGAGTTCGTGACGCCTGAACGTATCATCGTGCAATCATCTTGCAGCCTGCTGCATGTGCCAGTAACCACAGACCGTGAGGCAAAACTTACATCTGAACTGAAGAATGCTCTTGCATTTGCAGATGAAAAGCTGGATGAGATTGTTCTTTTGAGTGCAGCCTTATCTTCACCAAGTGCAGAGATTACCGCCAAAATAGACGAAGCTGAGCTTCCTCTTCTGGCGCTTCAGCAATCCGAAGATCGGAACCGTACCGCTGTACAGAAAGCCGTTGCTTCTATCAGTGTTCAACAGCCGGAGCGCTCCCGTCCTTTTGCAGAGCGTCATGAAGCCCAACAGGCCAAATGGCAATTGCCACTCTTCCCAACTACAACGATTGGTAGTTTCCCGCAATCTGCTGAAGTCAGAAAAGCTCGTCAGTTGTGGCGCAAGGGTGAGTTGAACAACGAACAGTATGCTGCCTTCATCCGGGATCAGATTGATATCTGGATCAAGATTCAGGAAGAGATCGGAATTGACGTACTGGTGCATGGTGAGTTTGAGCGTACCGACATGGTTGAATTCTTTGGCGAGAAACTTGCCGGTTTTGCCTTTACACAGTTCGGCTGGGTACAATCATATGGTTCCCGTTGCGTGAAGCCACCTATCATCTTCGGAGATGTTGCGTTTACTGGTGAAATGACGGTTGAAGAAACGAAATATGCCCAATCGCAGACTGAGCGTCCTGTCAAAGGCATGTTGACTGGCCCGATTACCATCATGAACTGGTCATTCGTACGCGAAGACATTGCTCGTGAGCAGATTGCCTATCAATTGGCGTATGCGTTGAGACAGGAAGTCGAAGCACTTGAACAGGCAGGCATTGGTATGATCCAGGTTGACGAGCCGGCTGTTCGTGAAGGGCTTCCTTTGAAAGAAAATGAACAAGCTGATTACCTGGCTTGGGCAGTCAAAGCGTTTCGTATCTCCACGTGCACGGTGCATGAAACGACTCAAATTCATACGCATATGTGCTATTGCGAATTCCATGACATGATTGATTCCATTGAAGCTATGGATGCGGATGTTATCTCCATTGAGACATCCCGTAGTCACGGTGAACTGATTCATAGTTTTGAAGAAAATACGTATGAGCTCGGTATCGGTCTTGGCGTATATGATATCCATAGTCCACGTGTTCCGAGTATAGATGAAATGAGCAGCATGATTGAACGTGCCCTGCGTGTTCTTGATCCGAAGCTGTTCTGGATTAACCCGGACTGCGGATTGAAAACCCGTGGACAGGAAGAAACGGTTGCTTCCCTGCGCAATATGGTTGACGCAACTAGAATCGCTCGTACCAATCACGCTTCAACTGCCGTATTGTAATTAGCTGCGAAGCAGCATAACATCAGAAGTAAAGCCGGACACCCCTTCGTTAAATGGGTGTCCGGCTTTTTATATAGTTACTTTTTTAACATACATTCATTTCACTTGTAACATGGCGATCTCTGGCGTTCCCTCCCCTTTTCTCACCACCATCCAACGCTTACGACTAGATACTCTCTTCCAGCCATTGCTGCAATGGTGTATCTTCTGTCAGTTCACCGAGCAGTATGTGACGGAACTCCCCCTCCCTATCAATGACCATTGTTGCGGGCAAACCCGTTATACGATACATACCTGATATGTTGCCCGTCACATCAATGATCACCGGAAAATCAAACGCCTGCTTATCCATAAACTCACGGATCGTGCCCTTCGATTCCCCCACGTTAACAAACAGGGTTTCCACGTCGTTCTGATAGTCCTGAGCGATCTGGTGAACGAGTGGCATCTCCCTTACACAAGGTGTGCACCATGAAGCCCAAAAGTTAATCATGACGGCTTTGCCCCGATAATCCGACAGCTTGACTTGTTCGCCTGCTGAATTAACCGCTGTGAACTCAGGAGCCACGGCACCAGCTTCAATGGCGTTACCTCGCTGAGATTCGGGTGTCGATACATTTTCGAAAATGGCCCATGTACCTGCTAACAATGCGATCACACCAATCAAAATTGTAAGTGTACGTCTACTTTTAAAACTCTTTTTCTGCAATTAACTCACCTTCACTTTAAACCAAGACTTTGATGAAATGCTGCATGGAGCGAACCGAATTGATCACAAAAGTCATGAGTGGAGCCCTCTCCAACATTACGTCCATGGTTCATGAATATCACCTGATCCGCAATATCGTCTGCGATCTCCAACTGATGGGTAGAGAATACGACCATGTGGCCATCCTGCTTGATACCCTTAAGTAGCTGAGCTAATTCCTGCATCCAGAATGGGTCCAATCCATTTGTAGGCTCATCCATGATGAGCAGTGGAGGTTTGGACAGTACAGCCTGGGCAAATAACACACGTTGGCGCATGCCTTTGGAGAAGGTCGTAACCCGGTTTTTCTTTTGATTTTCCAAACCTACCATGGTCAGTACTTCCTGTACTCTTTCCTTGGGAACTTTCCTCAGAGAAGCCCAGAACAGAAGCATTTCCTCCGCACTCAGTCCCTGATTAAATTGATAATCATCCGGCATATATCCAATCTGCTCTGAATAACGCTTGCGCTCCTTCAACCATCGCACATTGTTCACCGCAACCTCACCGGAGGTAGGCCGAAGAATTCCAGCGATCATTCGCAGAACCGTGCTTTTCCCTGCGCCATTCCCTCCACAGAGGGCAAGCACTTGGCCAGAATTCATGTGAAAGGAGATATCCTCAACAATCGGTTGCTTTTTAATGGATTTGCACAATCCCATCACTTCGAGCCCCGCTTTATCCATGAGAACGCCCCCTCTCCCAGATCGCGTATACCGCCAGGACAGAGCAGGTGATCCAGAACAGGCATATCCCGATGAAGATCCAACTGCCACTTGGTTGCTGCACCCACTCCACCCATCGATAATATTCTGGTCCCAGAATGGAGCCGCCTCCCAGTTTGATCACGACATACAAACGTACCAGCTCGGCCGGATTGATAAGTGTTAGTATAATCAACAGCGGTTTGACCCAAAGATAAGGCATTAATCCCAGCACAGAGAGCAATAACGTCGGCCATCCAATGACAGCGAAAAACCATACGGTCACGGCGATCGTCAAAGCCTGCCACCGATTGCGCGACAACGAACCGATAAATAGCGCCAGCGTTAGGAATAACAACACCAGTCCACAGGAAAATGCCACAAAAAGAAGATATGTCACGGCATCCAGTGGATTCCCGATTACTCCGCTAATGACCCCCATCAGGCCGTATCCAAACGCAACAATGGTGATCAAAACAATCGACAGCCCGAGATACTTGCCCACAATAAAAGACATCGTGCCAATGGGATACGTGGATAGAAGTTGCCAGCTGCCGTCTTCTTTTTCGGATGTTAATGAGAAGGAACCGAGGAACAGCGTCATTAATGGCAAAAGGTAGAGAATGAGATTCAACATGGAACCTGTGGTGCCCGAATATCCTTCAACCAGATTCTGTGAATTCAGAAGTAACAAGCTTAAGCTAAAGGTACAAAAAAGGATCAGAAACGAATACGCCCAAGGATTGCGAAATCCCATTTTCACTTCTCGTCTTGCAATCTGTATCATATCTGACATCATTAATCACCATTTTCTATTGTCATTCCTAGTGGCCTGACTCTTCTTTCATCTCACCTTCCTGATGCATCTCATTACCGTCTCCTTCTTCACCATGTCCGTGCTCACCATGCCCATGTTCACCCATCATGTCCATATTCTCTGTATTCTGTTTCCAGTCATGAGAGGCAAGATCCTCAGCGGTCATAATGGTTCCGACACCTTGCTCTGCAATGAAAGCTTCAGCGGAGGGCTTGTCCTTAAAGTTAAGAATTCCATAGGCCATAGGCGTACGCAATGAAGCATCGTATACATACGTGGCTTTGCTATATTCAATCCATTCCTTGTCATTGTAATCACGTACATAGTCCATGCCGATGTTATCTGTGCCATTTTCTGTTTTCCACTGGTTCATGCAACCGATGTCATCGAACTTGTAATTTTGGCCGTCTTTCGTAGTGAGCTGTGTTGCATATGCATCGTCCTTCACCTGCATTTTACAGATCGCACAGATATCCACGTCTTCATTGATCGGCAATGCCGTGTATTTTGTTCCGCAAGCGGTTAACAGCACCATGCCAAACATAAGTACCATGACCATGGACCATCTTCTGTTCAAGCTTTTGTTCATTTTCGTAATACCCCCATATAGATGATTATATAAGTAGCCATACCCAACAGAACTAACCCGAACATCCACACCATCTTGGAACCTGTAGCACTTTCCACTGACATGTTCAGATCAGATCCCGTATCCATGCTCATTCGTGGCGATTCGTCGGTAGTCCATTGTTCTCTGCCCTCTGTAAATAAGTCACTCAGAAAGACCATACCCGGCGATTGAAAAAAGAGCTGATACGCTGAATTCCGACTGACCAGTTGCTCATAAAAAGGATTGATCGCATAGGATATTTCACTGATCCCATCCTGATTCAGATCGAGCCCCTGAAAGGAATCCCAGTAATTCTCCATGAGGACATTATTGGGACTATCCAGCGCCGAAGCTTCAATGACATTAGACACCAATTGGTTACGTGTAAACTCATTAGCTTCTGCCAGAACAAGCTGGATGCCAACAAAATTCCGAAGCACCGCATTGCCACGGATTTCATTGCCCGATGACTCTGCAATATTCATGCCGACACGATTACCCTCCACCACATTGTTATGAATTGAGGATTGATGCACGTCATACAATAAAATCCCTTGGGAATGAACTTTAGTACTCTGTTTGCGAAAAGAATTGCCCGAGATTACCGTATTCTTGACGCCCATAATCATGGCACCTGTCATGTTCTCTTCTCCGGTATTATCCATGACAGAAGAGCCGTCAATGTACATACAGTGGATGCCATACCTTGTATGTAACAGCCTGTTATTTTGCACGATAGACTTGCGACTGTTCTCCAGATAGATTCCATCCCTCATGCCGGTGATCTCATTGGCTTCAATGTAGCTATCATGGGAGTTGTACAGATCAATGCCATTTCCCTTCTGGCCACTGGAAGCAGAATCAGCCCCCATCCAAGTAATGTTGTTCCGCTGAATCGTTGCATGACTCGAATTTCGGATGATCATCCCGTACCCCTGGGTCTGAATATGCAGATCCGTGATCTCACTGTCTTTCCCTTCAATCTGAATGGCTGCAGTCTGTTCATTCGTATCATGTTCAATTGTAAAACCGCTCAATTTCACCCCATCCGAGCGAATCATTATCGTAGAGGTGGCTTCCGCATTAACAACTATGACCGTAGGATCACCCTGAATGGTGATGTTCTTGTCAATCGTCACGGGTCCAGAATAACGACCTGATGCAAGTTCAATGACTTCTCCAGGTGCAGAACGGTCAATCATAGGTTGAAGGGGAATGAGATCACGATGTCCGGAAGAGGCAATGATTGCACCGTGCGGAAGAGATAGTAGGAGCATCATCATTCCGATTAGAAAAAGTAAACCCGTAACCCGACTCTTCTTACAACTGTCGAATGCACCCAATCCTGCCTGAGGATTACTCATGATTCAAACCGCGCAATTCCGGCTTCTGGTTACAGTTGCTTATTGCTGTGACAATGTATTCAACGGGTCTTACGTTAATCCAAAATATACGTTGGTTGTACACACCATCCCTCCATTCCACTTAAAATCAACTCTCCATGTTCCTCATCCATTGAAGCAACATAATAAATGAAGCGTTATCACTATCCTGATCACAGTGTACTTAAAATGATATTTATTCCATATAGCTCAATTAGGCTATAGACGCTACATTTTTGTGTCGATATTGTGATGTAAATCAAAAAAAGCCGCCATATAGGCGACTTCTAAGTAACATATTATTCAAATGGATAGGTCCAAAATGTTTCTCTGCCAAAACGTTTCTTGATTTCTTCATTATTCAGCTCACGATTTCCTACAAGCTCTGCTGCCTGGAATTGTGAACGATGGGCACGAATGGACGCCATTTTCCGATCCAAAAATTCGGATACGTCAACAAATACGTCCGGTTTGCCAATGTACTGTTCCTGATTATTTGCGAACGCAACACAGTGAACAATCGGACGTTCATCCACAGGAAGTTTAGCGATTGTACGTATAACAGCGGCTCCTGTTGCATCATGATCAGGATGAACACTGTACCCTGGATAGAACGTAATGACCAGCGTGGGGTTTAACTCTTTAAGCAGCGACATGATGGTGTCTTCCAGTAACTGTGGGTCTTCGAACTCCAGCATTTTATCGTGGAAACCCAGCATTCTCAGGTCCTGAATACCAATCGCTTCAGAAGCTTCGATGAGTTCCTTTTTACGGATGGCAGGCAACGTCACTCGGTTGGCAAATGGAGGAATCCCCATGTTGCGCCCCATCTCGCCAAGGGTTAGACAAGCATAGGTTACATGGGCACCGCCATCTATGTATTTGGCTAACGTTCCCGATACAGAGAAAGCTTCATCATCTGGATGTGGATATACCACCAAGATGCGCTCATGCTCATTGTGTGTAGTATTCATGGTTATTCAATCCTCCGCTTTCATCAGAACATCTCTCGGCTTAATTGTAACGCCACAACTAGTTTACCTTGGCTGTCGTGACCGGCGAGAATCAGTCTTTCTTGTTCCTGCTCATCAATATGTGTAAGACCTTCGGCGTAAAGCCATCCCTGCGTTGTTTTCAGACCAACACGGTATGGACCTGTACCTGAAATGGACCCCTGCGTATATCGTATGGCCGCATTAGTAATGAATGCCGATGCTGGATGTTTTGTACTGTCCATGTGTTGTGCGTAAGCACCTGACGTAAGTTCTAGATGTACGTATAAGTCCTGATCAGCAAAATTATTGATCCGGAGCTGAATATCTTGAGGTTTAATTGGTTGCATAGCGGCCTCCTTGTCTAATGTAATTGTACGAATTTCATTTTAACATAACCTGAAGAGAATATACATGGAGTGACCCTGTCGCCTCTTATAGAACATTCTCATGATGATTCAGGTTTGAAAACAAGAACAGATTTGCCCGTTTTTTTCTCTTTTTATTCATGGACCATATCTATATTATGAAGTGTAGGCAAAAACGCCCGTGATGAAGAACCTTTAATCTTAAATGAATCTTGCTCCAACATGTTTGGAAAGGAGTTAAACTCGACTTGAAATCTCTAATACAACTACTTCATTTTGGCTATCATCAAGCAATGAGTTGCATATTTCCCGTAGCGATCTTTGGAACACTGGCCCTGTCCAGCGTAATTCCTATTCCTTTCCTTCATCGGTATGATGCCATTCTGCTCGTATTATTTGCTGTGCAATACCTGATGTATCGAAGCGGCTTGGAAACCCGAGATGAAATCAAGGTCATCTGTGTATTTCACATTATTGGCTTGGTGCTGGAGATTTATAAAGTATGGATGGGATCTTGGTCTTACCCTGAGCCAGCTTACACCAAAATCCTGGGTGTCCCTCTGTATAGTGGATTCATGTATGCAAGTGTAGCCAGTTTTATGTGTCAAGTGTGGCGAAGACTGCGAATGGACATGACCGGATGGCCTGGTTTTGTACCTTCCATGCTGCTGGGAGCAGCCATCTATATTAACTTTTTCACTCATCATTTTATTCCCGATTTTCGCTGGTGGCTGACGGCGCTTGTATTTATTGTCTTCTGGAAAACCTGGATTATCTACCGGGTACGAGCAACGACCTATCGAATGCCGTTATCACTCGCTTTTATCATTGTCGGTTTCTTCATCTGGACTGCCGAGAATATCGCTACATTTTTCAATGCCTGGAAATACCCTGATCAGCATGATGCCTGGCAACTGGTTAGCTTTAGCAAAATTAGTTCATGGTTCCTCCTGGTCATCATCAGTGTCATCATCGTTGCGCAGCTCAAATATGTGAAAGCCAATCGAACCGCAGATGATTCAAAGTCCAGTTAACTATTTATTCCCTAACCGTAAAACAGCAGCAATCTTAGACTCGTACCTAAAGTCTTCGAATGCCGCTGTTTTTTTACTGTGCCAATACACCTCGAGATATACATTACATATATCCCCAACCTGATCGATGACACTTTCATTTGACAAAAGCGACATTGGTGTCATAAAATGATCAAAAAGCGACATTAGTGTCACTTTTTGATTTTATTACATTGGGAGGAAGCTATGACTCAGAAATCGTTGTCCAAAAAAATGATGATCCTTGCAGGTGCACATCAGGTATTTGTGCGAAAAGGATTCCATGCTGTCACGATGACAGATATTGTGGAGCAATGCGGAATTAGCCGCGGCGGTCTCTACCGATATTTCAACTCTACAGAGGAGATATTCAGAGCCTTACTGATGGAGAACAACAAACAGACGCAAGAAGCTTTCTCAGCTCAGATGAAAGCACATATGCCATTTCAGCAGATCATGGATGCATTCTGGACAAGTCAACGGATCGAGCTAACTGAAATCCATGACAGTATTATGACCGCTGCGTACGAGTTTTTCTTGTCACACCGCAATGCAGAGGATCGTGAGTTGCTGCACCGCCAACAGGATCATAGCATCACGGAGCTCAGTCGACTGATCGACTATGGGGTCCAACGTGGTGAAATACAGGTTGAGGCAAGCCGCACGGCTGCTGCTCATATTGTTATTTTCCTGGAGGGACTAAGAGTGCTTGCCCTGTCTACCGATCTAACTGAAGATTTTATTCAAGAACAGCTTGATTTCATCCAAATTCATCTTTATGAAAGAAGTGTATAAGATGAAGATCGCCATCTCCGTTCAGAATGTAACGAAACATTTTAAGAAAAATGAAATGATACTAGGCGAAATCAGTCTGGATCTCGCTGAAGGTGAATTTACAGCCATCATTGGCCCAAGTGGCTCCGGAAAATCCACGCTGCTAAATCTAATGTCAGGACTGCTCAGACCCTCGAACGGTCACGTCTTCATCAATAACCAGGACATTACTGAACTGAACGAGGATGCACTTGCCGACTTTCGCAGACTGCATCTGGGGCACATTTTCCAACACTACCATCTGCTCTCTCATCTTACGGTTCGAGAAAATATATACATTGGGCTCTCTGGAACTAGTGAACACCACACGGTTGAGGAGCTTGCTGCACTTCTGGGGATTGAGGGCATACTGAATCAGTTTCCCGGTCAACTGTCTGGTGGGCAACAGCAGCGGGTAGCCATTGCACGTGCATTAATTAAAAGGCCTCGTATCTTGTTCTGCGACGAAGCCACGGGTGCATTGGATGAGACGAACAGCAAAAATGTGATAACCCTTCTTCATCTTGCTCGGCAGCAATATGGAGTGACCATTGTGTTCATCACCCATAACCCTGAAATTGCCAAGACTGCTCAGCGCGTAATTACAATCAAGAACGGCTCCATCTATCAGGATCGTTTGAATGAGCACCCCATTACTGCTGCGCAGATGCATTGGGCATAGATATACTCACAATGGGAAGGCGGAAGACTAATGCGCTATCTTAACAAGCATGTGTACCGTGTATTGAAGCAAAACCGTGGATACACCATCCTCTTGTTTCTCATGGTAGTGCTGACTTCGTTTATGTATTTTTTTGTGGAATTCTCGGTGGATCGTAATCAGGTTCATATTCAAGAATACGCTGAGACACAACATTTGGAGGATTTCCGCTTCCAATTGCAAGAAGATGCAGATCGTTTACATGTTTTAGAGGAGATACATACAGAAGCTATTATCGAAGAAAAAAGATTCAAAAAAGTTACACAAGACAGTACAAATTATTATCTACTATCTCCACCCAAGAAGCTTAATGTACCTTATCTATCGGAAGGCCGACTACCGGTAGCTTCTACGGAAATTGCCCTAATGCCGCAGTATATGGATAAGCATGCCCTGACTATAGGAGATTCGATTACCATTAAAAACCGTGATCTCACTATTGTTGGTTCCATGTTTTTGCCAGACTATCAATCGTTTATTCCTTTTAATGACCTGAAACAGGATTACAATCAAGCGACATTTGGAGTCGTTACTCCTGATGTGTACCATGAGATAAACGGACAGGAAGAGCGCTATTATGCAGCTCAGTTCAAACCAGATGTGGACTCCGGCTCAGCTGAAGTGCGTATAAGTAGTGATCCCGCCTTCTCATATTTGGCTTTCGATTCTGGACTTGAGAGCAGCACCGAACCACTGACCGCAATCGATTCCAATCAAAGTCTGGCCCAGAGCTTTCTCTTCTTGTTTACATTCATTACTTTGTTTATCTTCTACATGTTCTACACCCGTTTCGTCCGCCTTCACCGTCAAGATTTCGGTTGCTTCAAGGCAATGGGATATACGGCAAGACAGATCAGCCACGCACCACTCGTTTATTCACTGATCCTATCGACAGCAGGAGGACTCGTCGGGATGATTTTGGGTTTCTTCGGTTCCTCTGTCCTAATCCATATGTATGCTCAAATGTACTCCTTCCCCTTCTGGGAACGAGGCCTTGAACTCCGTTCTATCTTGTTTGGGCTTTTGATTCCTATCATCGGAACGGTGCTGGTCACCTGGATGTCTATCGTTCCTTTTTTGCGCCAAGAGACCTTTCATGTCATGCATAACACGATTAAGCCTCTTCCGAATGGAAGATTAACCACAGCTCTTCAATCCGTAATTAGCCTTTTGCCGGAACGATTAAGGCTTCCTCTGCGCGTCGTGCTTCGCAAATGGAACGCCATTTTCTTAAGTGCAGCAGCAATTTTTCTGATGACCTTGTTATTTATCATGAGTTCTTCGTTGTATCAATCAAGTGGTGCCGCCCTGGAATCACAGACGACAGGCATGCACTACATGTACGATATCCGTTATCCCGATCTGAAGGAAGATGAAGTAACATCGCATAGGTCCAGCATGTACTACCTCAGACAGTCCGTACAGCTCGTGGAAGTTGATGGACAAAAACTCTCAGGAGAGTTGGTCGGCATGGATGATCAGGGAACACAGGTGCAACTTATGAATCATGACAACACCCCCATTCTGCCTGCTGAGCTGGATGGTATCGTGGTGAGTGAGGCGACCAGTTCGTTGTATGACATCCAATCCGGAGATACCGTTCAACTGATTATTAATCATCACCCCCATAACGTCTCAGTCCGTGAGATTAGCCGAAATGGTGAAGCAGATACGATCTATACATCCAAAACACAATTAGCGAGGTGGATGAACGTTAGCCCCTCCATGCATAACGGGGAATACAGTAACGATAGTTCTCAGGATTCAAATGCACGAGTGGTCACTGCCGAGGACAAGTTAGCTGCTCTGCGTAGCGATGCAGTATCGAGCCAATCCAGTGCTGTCATTAATCAAGTGGCAGGGATTCTTGTCGGTTTCCTGCTGATATATCTAGTCATTCTGCTTAACGTTCAGGATAGCCATAAGGATATGCATATCCTTCGATTGCTTGGATACAACCATCGAGACATTAATCGTATGCTCATTGATGTATACAAACCGCTATTTGTCCTGCTGTATCTGATTGCTGTGCCCGTTGCGATCCTGGCAGCACGCGCAATCTTGCGCATGATCTCATTACAGACCGGGGATTATATCCCGTTCCAGATTCACTGGTGGATTCTTATCCTGATTCTCATACTGATATTGCTTCAATATCAGTTGGTCGTCTCCTTATTTAAAAGAAAAATGTTCCAGCAGTCGCGAGTCATGGAGTTCGCCGATAGCCTTGGCAGTTATTAGATTGGTTAGATCCCTATGAAAAATGCCGCCAGATGGCGGCATTTTATTCATTATTTATCCCAAACATTTTTCTCTCCAGAGTGAGTTCCCCACCAACTTCAATTTCAAGCTCATAGATGCCATTATCATCAAGTTCACATAAGCAGGCACTTCTGCTTATCATCTCGCATCCGTTCACCCATTCAGGAATATGAAGCTTCGTATTGATCCGCCGGTCCGCGACAAGTTCTGCCCGGAAGAAGCCCGAGCTCCGGTTCCATGTACAGGACATTCGACCTCCTGGTATGCACCAGTCAAGAATGGAACCCCGTACCCACCGTTCTGGCAATGCCGGCAGTAACTTGATCCACTGTTCTGACACATAGAGCAGCATTTCCTGTACTGCATTAACCCAGCCCATATTGGCATCCAGCTGAATCGGAGCAGCGGGCATGGACATACATACCCCCATATTACGCCAGTCATTATGCAAGGTATACCCATTACTCAGTACACAGGAGCGCGCAAGAATATCGAGACTTTCCAACGCCCGCTCACCATTGCCAAGTCGAGCATATATAGACGACATATGTGCAAGGGACCAACCACTCTGAGCACCAAGCCTTCTCTGATCAACTGCTGTCTCGAACGCTTGGAAAAGTTCTGGCTGTTCTTCACGGGTGACCTCCTGTCCTGGAAAAACAGGATACAGGTGTGAAAGATGACGATGATCACGTCGATCTTCAAACGCAGGATGCAGCCATTCTTTCACAGCTCCCTCCGCTTCAATTAGATAGTCGGGCATATGCTCCAGCATGGCTTCCCAGCACGGAATCTTAGTCGCATGCACTCCAGTTAGTCGACTGGCTGCAATGACATGCTGTAGCAGTTCTTTAATAATGGCAATGTCCATGGTGGCGTTAATGGTTGTAGGCATAGGGTGGGCCAGTGGCTGTCCATGCTTAGGCATAAAATTCTCAGGTGTATTCTCTGGCGAAACAGACGGGTATATCTTATATTTGCCGTCTTCACCCAGCACCAGAAAATCTTCATAGAACTGAAGGGCCTCCTTCATGAAGGGCAAGGCTTCCTCCAGCAGAAACTGCTTATCCCCAGTGAACTGATAATGTGCATAATAATGTCTGGCGATCCATCCTGCTGCTCCCGTCCAGTTCATGATTACGGGAACAATCTGGTTAGGCACCCCGATACCCGGTGTTGTTCCAGCGGGAATGTAGATTCCTCGGCAGCCATATAACTTGCGAGCATTGTCCCGAAAGTCATCCATTAATCCGTTGTAATAGCGGAACAACGAACGATTCAGATTGGATAAACCACCTACGTCAGTGTGCCAATACATCATTTGCACATTCTCATTAGCCATATTGTGGCCCCAGATCAAGCGATAATCACCACCCCACAAGCCGTATAATCCAAATGGCAATCCGCTATGTTCAGAGGTTCCGCTGATAAACAGATACCGACCATAGGCCCACATCTTGCGCACGAACCCTGTAGGTGCTTCACCTTCATAGGCTTCCAGAAGCAAGTCTTCATTACAGCGTCCGTCATCTGTTTTATCATCCAGATCAAGCTCAGCGGACCGAAACAGCGGTTGATGCAGTGAGATATGCCGATCCAGCAACGTATTGTAGTCGCTCTCAAGCGATGCGAGTTCCTGCTTCAACCGTGTCCATTCCTGCGCTCGTCTGCCCGTAGTAAACATTTTAACAAGCACAAGCACTTTTCCAGAGGTCTGGAAATGAAGTTGCCTGCTAAGCATGTCTTTGTTAGTTTCGCTTTCCTTTTGTTGATCATGACTCGCACCAGGTATTTCGTTCAATTGGATCAGTCGCAGCACCGCTCCGTAGTCCTGCCCATCGTCATTTCGCCCCCCATAGCACAGGTAGTCTCCACTATCATCCCGATCAATTCTTATCGTTATAGACGACTTTAGTACGTTGAACTCATCATCTTCTCTTACCCGGTCGCCCTGCGGGAATTGCAGGCCTATCGTCCCCGACAGCAATGAATGCTCAGTCGAACCTGTCCCCTGCGCACTTGCTCCATCTTTCAATCTATGAGTCTCGATCTCATAGACAACACAATCGTCTGCACGCGAGACGAACAGACTTCTTGTATAGTTGTCACTTCCGTCCTGCCAGCGCACATGAACTTCCCCTGTGTCCATATCCAGTTGCCGCCGGTATTTGCGAAAAGCGTTATTACACTTCATTTTCACCGTCATTGTAGCCAGTGGATATCGGGAAGACAACTTGGACGCGTAACCTTCTGCTTGCAGTGTACGGGTCAGATGCCAGCTTGCCTCTAAATATCGTTCCTCATCCATTAACTTACGAGTTTCTAATAAGGTATGACTGACATCGGGCAGCTCATCTTTGCGCCCCCAATGCCATAATTCACTGTGCTGCAAGAGCACAGTTTCAGTCTGAATTCCACCTTGCACTGAAGCACCAAGCTTACCGTTTCCGGAAGGAAGCGCTTCTCGCCACAACCCTTGCCACCAGGAAGAAGGATATTTCAGCAACATCTTGTTCCTGTCCGGCCGTATGCCTGTAGTGTCTGTGTGATCAGTGTGTTGGTTCACGCTTTTTCCGCCCCAAGTCTCTCCATCTCAATACTGGCTAGCAAGAACGGGGCTACGCCCATCTGCACATCGCTAACAACCTGTTCACTGATGTAATATTCATAAGAACCGTCCCGATACTTCTTCCCACCGAGTCCGGCACCATGACAGATGTGGTGAAGATGCACCCCTTTTTCATCTTCAGTGACTAACTGCTTCAATATTCCAGCATAGGCATGATCAACGACTTCACGGTCCAGTTCAGCCAGATAATGTAACCTGAGGCCTTTCGCGAGTGCATAGGTCAACATACAGGAAGCAGAGGCTTCCAGATAATTGCCGGCTCTTCCGTTCTGATCCATCACTTGGTACCAGAGTCCACTATCATGATCCTGAGCATGGGCAATCGCGTATGCCATTCGTTCAAATATGCCCATAATCTGTCCGCGCTGTGGGTGATCCACGGGAAAGTGCTCCAGTGCATCTACCACGGCCATTGCATACCATCCCATGGCCCGGCCCCAAACATGAACGGATCGACCAGTATCTTGAGCGCACCAGCGTTGTTCCCTGCTCTCATCCCAGGCATGGTGGAGTAAGCCATTACGCGGATTACGGGTCTTCCGCTCGATCAACAAAATCTGTCGTGCCACTTCATCGAAGCTCTCGGGATGATCGAAGGTGCTCGCATATTCCGCCAAAAAAGGTGAAGACATATAAATGCCATCCAACCACATCTGAAATGGATATATTTTCTTATGCCAGAATCCACCTTCACTTGTCCGTGGCTGTCCTTTAAGCTGGTCAACCAGGTGCAAAATTGCTTTAGCATATTTTTCATTGCCGGAATTCTTCCACTGGTTGAACAGATTTTTGCCTTCATTGATCATATCCAGGTTGTAATCATTCAACCGGTAGGTCCGAATGGTGCCATCATTCTCGATGAGGTCATCCATGTGACGCTGGACAAGTTCCGCGTAGCGGGATTCTTGATTCCATTCGGCGGCGTGTTCCAGTGCCATCAGCGTCATCCCGCCCACATAGCCCCATTTGCCTGCAATCTTGGGATGATTGCCATTCTGGCATTCGGAAAGCAAGGTATCTGCTATTTTGACAGACATTCTCCGTTCTTGTGTCACTGACTTTGTCGAAGTTCCAACCATATCGAAATCCTCCTTCTGATGGATTATGCCATCTGTACCGTTCAATCGGGGTTCAACGTTCTGATGATTACATCAAAGGATTAAGACCTTCCCACTTCACAGTCCAGCTACCATCCCGTGGAAATCCCGGATTTACTTGTTCTCCCGCTCCTGCCCAGCCGGCGGCCATCATGGCGACAGCGGTTAGGAGACCACCGTTCCCGGGAAGATATGCCCACAACCCTGCTCTCTGATAGTTGTGTCCATTAGGCAAATACGTGTTCTTCGTGGCATCCATCATCAGGAAATCCACTGCAAGCTCTGGTTCATTCAATCTGGCCGCTGTCATCGCGCACATCGGAAAATCCCACCCCCAGGCGGATTCCCAGTCCCAGCATTCTTTGACCTTGAGCAACGTATTTCTCATGATCTCCGGATCGATTAATGAACCTGGCAAAAGTCCAAGTGCTCCAACCATCGAGGGATGATCATGGTTTTTAACGGTGTAAGTGTCCGGACAATTCTCGTGTGCGAGATAAACTCCGTTCTCATGTCGTGGTTTAGCCATGTGCGAAGCCACTCTTCGCCAGTCTGGATTGGCTGGATGATTCAAACGCTCTGCCCAAAGGATGGCTATCTCCAAACCGAATTTCCAGTACTCCAGTTCATAGGGCGGATTCAAACTATCGTTCATGGCGTGATTCTCCTGCGCAGGAATAAGCGGCGGACCTAACACATACGCTTGCCTTTTCCCATCCCAATGGGCATAGGACACCATAAAGTCAGCCGCTTCAAATACAATATCCTTATACCTTGTTAACATAGCAGGGTCAGGCCGGGACAGATAACACATCTCCGCTAGTGCCATGGGATGTGGTTGCTGCCAGATCAATCCCGGAGCTACTGGCGACGGAGTCTGATGCCCGTTATAGCCCACCATTTTGGGCCATCGCGCACCGACATAACCTTGAGAGCGTGCCAGTTCGCGTGCTTCTGGCAGGATGGTCAGGTACCAGTCCATACTCTTGCACAACAGATCGGTCCGATTCCAGAGCGGAAAATGCGCTGCATGCCACCAATGCATCTCCAGATGCATTTTGCCGAACCAGCTGTTATACATATATCCGGTCTCTTGCGGTGGCATGGACCCACCACTGTGCACCGCACTCAGAAACTGGGATAGGATCACTCTACGCTCCAGTTCTGCGGCACGCGGATCTGAACTGCCTTCAAAATCAATCACTCCGCCATCATTCCAGAACTGATTCCAGTGGACCGAGCTTGATCGCAACACTGTATCTGCTGGTAAGGTTTCCGGCTTATGTGCAGCAAAAGACACACTGCACGACCAGATGTCCGAGTCTGATATGGCCTTGGGAGATAGTGTGAATTCATGAGTTCCCGTCTGTTCCAGTTGGCCTGCGTCCCAGATCCATTCCAATGTATATTCATCTTCATCCAGCACACGTTTTAATGATGCGGAAGTCGAAGTGGCCGATGTCAGCACAGTAGAATGTCTGTCATGTTGCTTCCAGTCGGGGAATACTGATTTTGACCAGCTCCGGTGTGTCATATCGGGCGCTGGAAATACAACAAACAGTTGCAGACGCTGCTTACGGATTAATTCGGATTGTACACAAATGGCGATACAATCGAGCCGTGGGTCACAGGCTGTCTCTACACTCACTTCTTCCCCCTGCACGGTAAATTCACTGTGCAGAATTCCGGTCCATAGATTCAATTCCTGACGTACTGGGACGACATGGGTGACGTCCGTCTCCTGACCATCTTCTCCTAGCAAACGAAATGAAATGCGTCCAAGCTGAAGTCGATGCGGGTTCTGCCTAAGCCAGTGATAGGCTTCTTCCTTGTCTTCGGGCTTCATGGGGTATGGCACTTTGCGGCCATATGTCTCAAATGCCTGATAGACAATATCCTCATCTCCGAATACATGATGACCGCCCGTATAATGCCAACCCCAGTTGGATTGTGTACCAAGAGGTATTTCATACAGATCTGGATACGTTTGAAGTCCCGTAAAATCAGCACTGAATGCAAATTCTCCATTACCTACAGATAAAGGCGATCTGGGCTCAAGCTGTGTTAATACCGGATGATTCCTGGTGACGACCGATTGTCGATCCATCAATGGCTCTGCCTCCTTGTCATTCTATGGGTTCAAGTATGGATCAAGATTCCTGTAGCACACCCCTGCGGCTTCGCATTATCTCCCTGTACTTGCCCGGTGTAATGTCTTTGTATTTTCGATACACACGAATAAAACTGTTCTCATGCTGATAACCCACCATCGTTGCGATCTCGGAAATTCTATAATCCGTATCCAGCAATAGTTCACAGGCACGTTCCATGCGAAGCTTAGTGAAATATCCGTGGATGGTATCGCCCATTTCCTGCTTGAACAACTGACTTGCCAAACTGCTTCCTATCCCAGCATGCTCGGCAATCTCCTGAATGCTTACCGAGTCTTCCAGATGGTTGTTCATAAATGCAATCATCTGTTGGCACAGTATGAAATCCTTGCTAAGCATAAGGCTACCGAACCAATCAGCCAAACCTTCGATCTGGCTTCGCAGCACTTCACAGACAGCCTCCAGATGCATGGTCTGCATATCCACCATTTCGAGTCCGCAACCTTCTGTCTCGCGCTTCAGGCGAGTTCGTTCAAGTGTAGCTGCAACAGCTTCAAGAAAGGCCAGCGCTGATGAAGGGTGCCATTGCTCGTGCGTCATTCGACCAACTATCTTGTCAAAAGTCCTCAGGGCTTCTTCACCCCTGCCTGCTTCGACGGTCTCCGTCAGTTGAGTCATGAATTCAAGTTCTTCCAATGTATTCTCGGTCGGTTGCAGACCCGAGATCTCTTCAAACGAAATAACTCGTTCATACCCCAAGTAGAATCTGTAATCCAGCGCACTCTCCGCCTCATGCATGGCTCGCTGAAGTCGCATGAATCCGTCGTGCCCCCCGCTTACGCCGCTCGACACCTGAAACTTGAGCAAGCGAGGAATCATGCCAATCGTCTCTCGTATTGCTGTGGCTACGCTCTTGCTACCGCCAGAATGAATCGGTTGAAGCATCACGAGCATCCGGTCTCTGCCCAGATCGGCTGATAACACCCGCCATTGTCCAGACAACAGTTCAGCTATGATATTACCAATGGCAAATTTCAGCAGGGAGTGATCTGACTTCGTAAAACGCTCACACCAGGCCTTATAATTATCAATCGACAACATGGCAATAGAGAGTGGCTCATCGCTCCAATCCTTGAAATAACGGCACCATTTCTCGCTAATTTCCCGACTTCCTGTCATATGTCCGTTATAGATATCCGTCAGAAATTTGGATGAAGCTTCCGGAAGGGTCTGCCTGAGATTGATGGCCTGCTGAGCATGATCCGTTAGCAGTTGCCCCGTTATTTTCTCCAGATCAATCTGCTCCGGATGGATTCTCTCCTGGTCGTACCCGCTGAGCAGTTGTCTCATGCGTCTTACCGGTCTAAAAGCAGCTGCATTGTAAACTGTGATCGTAACCGCTCCTGCTACAAGAGCCAACAAAGATACGATAAAAACAATATTGCGGATCTTCTGTGCATTAGCGAGGAGACTGTCTTGTGATATCACGGACAGATAACGCCATCCGGTGTACGGTGAAATGGTCTGTGAAGCCAGTAAAAGCTTACCTTCATGTTTAAACTCGCCAAGCTTTTCACCATCCAATTGGGCGAGTACATGACTGACCGCTTCCTTTCCGACGGCATAATTGCCGAGATCATATAAAGGCTGGTTGTTGGTGTCGAGGATGAACCGATGGCTGTCAAGGTCGGAGACGGATGAGAGCAGCATGTGCTCGAACATCTTCTCTGTCTTGAAATTAACTGCGATAATCCCTTTCAACTCGCCAGCGATCATTATTTTTCGGTAAAGTGTAATTTGCGGCATGGACACACCAGACGATGTGGAAATCTCACGTTGCTTGACCAGCATGGGACGATCTTCAAGTTCATCGGCAACGCTAACCCAATCCGAATCCGGGAAATTAACTTTGCTGGAGCTGTAGCCTTGTGGGAACGCAACAATGCTCTCCCGATTCATATCAAAAATGTAAGCGCTCTTAATAAAGGACGTACTACTGATTAAGGTTTCCAGAAATTGTACCAGTTCCGTAATATTGCGGTATGATCCCTGTACTTCATTGGTGAGAAATCGGTATACATTACTGTTCAGTGCAATTTTCACCGCAATCTGATCACTTTCCCGGATCACTTCATCAATATCATTCATGCTGATACGCAGCATCTGGTGTTGCGGCTCACTTAATTCCTGCTGTAACACCGATTTGGAAGAATAATACGTCGTCATCCCCACCCCAATAATAATCATGAAGACAACAACAGTCAGAATCAGCAGCAGCCGGGTCTGGGTATTGGTGACATTGAATTTTAGCCACTTTAAGAAGGAAAGGGTCACAATTATCCCACCTCATATGCAATATACCGATATTATACCGTTCCCATATGCCCAATACGACCCGGTCCAACAGCCTATTTTCTCCCTCTAAAAAGATGATTTCTCCAATTTCTCCGGTGTTCCGACCCTTTCCGTAGCGAAAACCGGCGTGTTTGTCTGCCATTCTTGCATGGCAATAGTTTCAAGCCCAGCAAGAAGTACAATGCCGATCCCATGGGTATCATTCAGATTCCAACCCAGTTCATGCTTATAATAATGATTTGTGAAGGAGTAGCTGGAGCCACGACATACGCCGTATACATTGCCTCTTTTATCAATTGTGCGCTCTGAAAGCCCCTTCCACCCTCGCTCCACCGCTTGTGCATAGGGTTTCGGATCTAACAGCCAGCCCATTCGAACACCCCGGGCATACGCATAGATGAACATGGAGGTACAGGATGTTTCCTCATATGATTCGGGGTCCGTTAATACCTGATGCCACAATCCGTTTCTGCCCTGCAATGGCAAGTACCCTTCACACAATTCCCTGTAGAACTGAATGAGAACTGTATAGGATGGATGCTCATGAGGAAGGGCCGTCAGCAGCTCCGATATGGAGAACAGCACCCAGCCGTTGCCTCGGCCCCAAGGGGTCCGTGTTGGCTCACCTCGCTCCACATCGAATACATGTGACATAATTTGCAGCTCTGGAATGTACAGATACTTTTTATACAAAAGAACCTGTCTTGCCGCTTCATCCAGCAGCTTATCGTCACCCGACCATTCGGCGTATCTACACAGGAACGGGATGCTCATATACAGATCATCACACCACATCGTGTTATCCATTGATCTGGAGACACCAATCTTGCGGTATAAAGTGCCATCTTCCAGACGGGACTGTTGATGCAAAATATAGTCAGCGATATGAGCTGCCGTCTCTGAAACGCCGTCCAACTTGCGTTCCCGATCGGCAAGCAGCATGGTGGCGCCGAAAGATCCACAGTCGTCCAGGCTGTCGATATGGGAGAGCTGATTATTCAGCCCAGCTGCACCATAACGTTCTCTGTCCCATAAGGAGTAGCTGAAACGTGAAGAGGCAAATTCAATGTGATTCAGCACGTAATCTCGAATATCCGATCGTTGACCCACTTTGCCAAGCTGAAGCAATCCGTATAACGTGACGCCCAGGGGATAGTTCCATCGGCCGAACCATTCATTTTCCAGAAATGGACGTACCTCTCCGTATGGCAGCTCTGTTCGCCAGTATACGTCTTCACCTGTTCCGCTAGGAGCAGTCCGCTTCATCTTCTGGCAGGAAGCCAGATCAATCTCCTGTTCCGCTTGAAAAGGACCCAGGTACAGCCACTTGCCTCTATGCCCTTTCACATCCAGTGCGGGTGTCAACATCTCATCTGTAGTTGCATCCATACGGAATCCCCAATCCCGGTCTCCACATACACAGTTCGCTGTCAGATCTTGCACAGCAGCAGATAATGGCAGTTCGAAACGGAAAAGTCCGGCTTGCTCTTGATGGAATACTACCTTACCCTCCACCCAGAATTCAATCGGGCTGTAGGCCTCACCGGAGATCAGCACAGTCTCCTTGCCACAATTGGTACCATTTATCTTCGTCCATGCATACGCAGACATGCCGCTGGTCAGTCCATACATCCGTGCCAACTGCCCATAAGGCGATGCCTTCTCGGGGTCTTCCTCCCGAGGCAACCAGTTAACGCCAGTGGCCTTCTCTCGCATGGGGCCAGAAGGAATTTCCTGCAACGGAAAATCCAACGGCTCGCTGTAGAGCCAGCCTTCTTCCCCATCTCGTTCGAGCGAAGGTACAATGAAGTGAAGTGGTTTGTTCTTCCGGGAGCCAGTGCCAAACTGGCCACCTCCCCCATTTTCGCCTGATTTGAATTCAAGAACGAAGTGATTCCAGCCTCTGACCAGCCCACATTTCAGTTTCAGAACAGGTATCGCTGGATATTCCTCTTCAGGTGCAGAACCATAGATCAGCACGCCATTATGAAACAACCTAACAGGTCCGAAGCAGGTGATATGAAAAACAAATTCCTGATCACTGTCACTCCACAGTTTGGCCCATGCATAGACCTGTTGTCCTTTGCTCATGTGGGGAAATAAATCGCCCAGCGGGAAGACGTAGCGGTGATCATCGGACTTGCGCACAAGTCCTGGCCTACTCACTCTGTAGACCGGGGGATGCGGAGGATTGGCGCCAATATACCTTCCCGCAATGCTCATCAGGGCGTGCATATCGTCTTCACCACTGTGATAAGCCATACTCTCCTCCGGTTCAAAATACACAGGTCTGCTCATGTCACTTCTCCCTCCCTTTGTGTGTGGGCACACTGCTGTTCCAACCACCCAGCACTTCATCTATGGAAATAGGCCGATGCTCTTCCACAGATCGCCACACTGCTTCTCCAGCGGCAACGGAATAAGCGCCGTCTTCAGCGCCAGACAGAATTCGGTAAGGGCGTTTCTTATCTTCGCCGAGGAAAATATCCTCCAGCAGCAGTGGATCTCCTCCTCCATGTCCGCCTTCACGATGAACAACATGGATCGTTTCTTTTGAACCAAAGAGCGGAAAGTAATCGATCGTCTGGACGGGTGTGGGAAAAGGCGTCCGGGCCGGCATATGATACTCCAATGTTTCTAGCCTGCCCTTCGTACCATTTATCGCCAAACGGTACCCTTCGTAAGGAAGTGAGAAATTGACCGAATAACTCATCAGCGCGCCGCCGCTATATTTCACGGTTGCGGCATACGTGTCTTCAATCTCAATGGTTGAATCGAAGATACACTGGTCGGGACGGTATGAAGTGTACGGAAACTCCTGCTGGCTTGTTGTACCGAGCTGGTTCAGATGGTCATCCGGTACCCGGATCTGACGACTGCGGGACGTCCAGCGGGAATAATAGGCACAATCTTCTGAGACATGACATGTTCGGCAATGTCTTCCGTCCTCCTGTGCCGGATTCCATTCACCTTCAGCCCCGTAATAGTTCAGTGCTCCATAGGCAAAAACTTCAACTGGCTTTTGATTGATCCACCACTGGACCAGATCAAAGTGGTGGGTACTTTTATGGACCGACAGACCGCCCGAGAATGCCCGTTCACGGTTCCACCGTTTAAAATAACTGGAGCCGTGATGGGTATCGATATACCAGTTAAGGTCGATGGAAGTGACGCGACCGAGTTTCCCCTCCTGAATTAATTCCTTGATACGCATGTGGATCGGCATATACCGATAATTGAACGTTACGGTAACGTTGCCCTTACTCCTTGCTTCTGCTTCCAGAATGCGTCTGGCATCAGCGCCTGTAGTCGTCATCGGCTTTTCGGTGATAACATCGAGATCCCGCTCCAACGCGGCGACAATATAGTGGGCATGAGTATCGTCCCTGCCAGCCACGATGATACAGTCAGGCCGAGTCTCATCAACCATGACCCCGAAATCCGAAGCTCCATATACCGCTACTTCTGTGTGCTCAGGAAAACGGTCGCGATAGACTTCAAACCGTGCAGGATCGCTATCCAGCAGGGCGACAACCTCTGAATTATGAGAGAACAGCTCATGAATTGGTTTTGCAAATTGTCCCAATGCTCTGCCGCTGACCCCGCATAGGGCATATCTCTTTTTCATTTTCTCACCTTCTCATACCATTCCTGTACACGCTGGGTGACCACTTCGCCCCCGGAAGCATTCCATTTCTTCACATATTCATCATAAGCCTCGATCGGCAGCTCGCCGATGACAATCTTGGTCAATACCTCTTGAAACAACTTGTGAGACTGGATATCAGGAAAACCTTCATACACAGAGGCTGGCAGACCGTCACCTGCAATTTGCCGTGCATCGGCAGTGCTGACTTCGAACATGTCTTTGACCATTCGCTGCTGATCTTCCGGATATGTCTCTTCAATCCGCTTGTTCATGTCTTCTGCTGTGGTCAGATTCTTCATACCCAAGGCAAGCGGTTTGTTGTCAGCAGGTGGAAGAATGACTTTGCGTCCATCCTTGACTTCATGCTGCTCACCTTCAAGACCAAAGCGACCAAACTCATCATTTTCAGGATTATAGAAGAAATCCAGCAGCTTCAGCGCATTTGGCGCATTATCCTGATTGGTGGCTGGGATCATCCATTCCGGTTCACCCATGCTTTTCTGGGTGACAAAAGCTTCAAACCCTTCGGCTTTGGGCAACGGCATTGCTGCAATGTAGGCATCTGGAGCCTGGGTCAGCATCGCATTGTACCGATCTCGCACATTTGCAGGCAAATGATACCAGCTGCCTACGAGGTTATTATTGATTTTGGCCTGCCACACTTCCCCTTTGTTCAGGAAGGTTTCATTGTCCAGCAGTTTTTCCACATATAACATGCGAATGAACTTGATTGCTTCCCGCATATTGTCGGTAGTCCCTGCGTACTGGATTTTTCCATCGTATTCATCCCATTCGGGATACCCTTCCCACATCGCTACCCCGTACATCGCAAACAGATGGTCCATCCATCTGCCGAATTCCCTGCCACTTGTTGGCAGTTCATCCGGTTTGCCGTTGCCATTCGGGTCCTTGTCACGGAAAGCAGTGAGCAGCTCGACATATTCATCAGTGGTCTTTGGCATCTCCATGCCCACCTTATCCACCCAATCCTGACGAATTAATGGTGCACGTTCAGGCACAAGGAATACCTTGGGCACATAATAGATTTTGCCGTCAGGGGAAGCAGAGCGTACGATATCCCAAGCTTCCTGAGGAATACTTTCCCACACATGCGGTGCATATTCAGGTAGCAGTTCATCCAGTGGTAACGCGCCTCCCTGCTGAATCAGTGTCTGCTCAATGCCTCCAATCGGACGCAGGATATCTGGCAGTTCATCCGAGGCAATCATCAGGTTTAAGTATTCGGATGGCTCCGAACCAGGAGGCGTTGTAATGAGTTCATACTGGACTCCCGTCTTTTCAGCAATGTATTTCACATGTGGATTATCCGCAGTTGGCAAGCTGCCAACGCCCATATGGCTTTTGAATACTTTGACTTTTACAGCTCCACCACTGCCTTCGCCGTTACCAACGTCATTTCCGGAACTTGTAGTAGCAGAGCCACAACCAGCGACCAACAGCATGGCTAGACTGAGCATTAGCGGCATCATCTTACGACTCAGTTGTTTTCTCATGGAATCATCCCCCTGAACATGGTTTATTCTTTCAGTGATCCGAGCAATGAACCTTTCACAAAATACTTCTGTAGATAAGGATACACCAAAATAATGGGAACGCTTGCAAAAAGTATCGTCGCTGCCTTTAACGTGGTTGTATTGAAGTTGTAATCCCCAAGAAACATATTTACCTGGGCCAGTTCCTCCGGGCTGGTTAAATACGCTCGTAGCTTCATCTGCAAAGGCCAGAGCCCTGGATCACGTAGAAACAGTACCGCCCGCTGGAACGTGTTCCAGTATCCCACCGCATAGAACAGACTGACCGTAGCCAGAACCGGCTTGGATAGCGGCAAATAAATCTGAAACAGGATCCGGAAGTCATGGCAACCGTCGATTCGGGCCGTGTCATCAAGTTCTTTGGGCAAGCTCATGAAAAAGGTACGCAGAATGACCATATTAAATGTGCCAATTACACCAGGAATAATCAGGGACCAGATGGAATTCATCATGCCCAGCTCCCTTACCGTCAGAAAGAATGGAATCATCGGGGCATTGAAAATCATCGTAATTACGATGCCCAGCATCACTTGTTTGCGAATCATGAATTCTCTGCGCGATAACGGAAAAGCGGTCAACACTGAAAACAACATACTAAGCGCAGTACCCACTACCGTAATGAATACGGTTACACCGAACGATTGCCATAAGCCTGAGCTTTGTAGAATGTGTTTCCATGACGCGAAAGTAAAGCCGACGGGCCACAGAAATACTTCTTTGGAGTCTGCCGCAACCGGCGAACTCAGGGAAACGGCAAGCAGATGTAGCAATGGAAGGAGCATCGTAAAGGCCGCAAGCGTCAGGAAAATGTAGTTGGCGGTTTGGAACAGCTTTTCTCCAATCGTCTGCTTGATCATTACCACAACCCCTCTCCTGATTTTCTCGCTAGCCGATTGAAGACCCAGAGCAGAATAAAGCCAATCACCGACTGAAATAGACCAATCGCTGTTGTTACGCTATATTGCCCTTGCAGGACACCAGAGCGGTATACGTACGTTTCAATGATATCCCCTACCGAGTAGGTCATCGGTGTCAGCAGGTTATAGATCTGATCAAAGCCAAGTTCCAGGAAATTGCCGATATTCAGCAGGAACAGGGTTAAGATCGTCGGGAACAACGCGGGCAATGTAATGTAGATCGTTTGCTTCCAGCGGTTCGCTCCGTCCATCACTGCCGCTTCATATTGCGTGGGATCAATGCCACTTACCGCAGCGAGATATATAATCGTTCCCCAACCTACCTCTTTCCAGATAGAGGACAGCACAACAATAGGTCGAAAATATTGCTCCTGCTGCATATACAGGATCGGCTCGAACCCGAACCATCCACGGACAGCGTTTACAAAACCACCCGAGGCTAGCACCTCAAACACGATCCCCCCGACAACAACCCAGGAGAGAAAATGAGGCAGATAAAACAGACTCTGCAAAAAGCGTTTGGCAAGCATTTTTCTAACTTCGTTAAACAATAGCGCTAGCAGGATGGGAGCAGGAAATCCGATCACCAGTTTGTATAAGGCAATCAGAGCTGTATTCCGAAGCACGTGATAGAAATCCTGATACGTAAAAATAAATTTGAAGTTATCCAGGCCAACCCATGGACTGCTCCATATGCCTTTCATAATCTGAAAGTTCTGAAATGCAATCACGCTTCCGCCCAGTGGAATGTACTTGAAAATAATATAGAACAAAATGCCGGGCAGGATCATGACATACAACATCCAGTGTTTTCTAATGTTACGCAGATAACTTGGTTTGACGGGTTTGTTGACTGTAACCCTGGGTTGCAACGTTGATGTTTCCGACAGCTCAGCCATACGATCGCGGGCCCCCTTTGACAGAATGATGGTGAATGACGAGCAGGCTCCTCTGTTCACATGTTAAGGGAGAGCGGGGTCAGCAACAATCGTTCAATCAGCCATAGCATGAGCCAATCGCTTGCGTGACGCGGGTTTGCAGGATTGGTTCATTCACTGGCGGAATGGTTGGTACTACATTGGCAACAAAAAAGGCCGCCATAGGCGACCTCCTAATGATTCCAATGAAGTTACTCTCCCAGAAAGATTACTTCGGTTTCCAATTCAACTTGGAACGTATCATATACTTTCTGCTGAATAAATTGGATCAGATCCATATAATCCTGGGCAGTAGCGTGATCCACATTTACGATAAAACCTGCATGCTTCATGGAGATTTCAGCGCCTCCGATGCGCGTGCCCTGCAAGTTGCAATCCTGAATCAGTTTACCGGCAAAATGCCCTTCGGGTCGTTTAAATACACTTCCACAAGAAGGGAACTCAAGCGGCTGCTTGGATTCTCTCAGGAACGTTAATTCCTTCATTTTGCTCGCAATATCTTCCTTGTTTCCTTTTTTGAGCCCGAATTCGGCCTCCAGTATGATATAGTGATCCATCTTGAAGAGACTATTTCGATAACCAAACTTCATCTCTTCTCGCGGGATCTCCAACACTGCGCCATCTTTGGTGATCACAGTCGCACGTTCAACAACATCTGCGATCTGACCGCCATAAGCACCGGCATTCATGTAAAGTGCGCCCCCCGTGCTGCCGGGAATGCCACAAGCAAACTCCAAACCGGTCAAGCTGTGCTCCAAAGCAAGTCTGGATACATCAATGATATCAACGCCGCTTTGCGCAATCATGCTGTCCTCACTCACTTTAATTTGATTGAAGTGGCTAAGAGAAATCGTTACTCCCCGGATGCCCCCGTCTTTAATAATGACGTTTGAGCCTTTTCCAATGACCGTCAGAGGTAACTGATGTAAGTTGGCAATTTCCACGATTTTAGTGATTTCGTCTATCGTTGTTGGATGGATGAGAATATCTGCGTTACCACCTATTTTAATAAACGTGTGATTTTTTAGTGGTTCATTGAATTTCACTTTTTCCAAAGGTATCTGATGCTCAAAAATATTCATGATTTTCTCTCCCTGAATTCATAAAGAAATGATTGCACCATCGCGAAAATGAGATGCTCCTTCTTTATTATATGCTAAATAGGAGATTTTGTTTGAAATTATGTTGTTTTCATTATAATTAATCGCATTCTCTTTAGATTTTGAAATTTTCCGTGAGTTCCTGAAGACGTGATGCCATGCGGGCCAGATAAGAAGAAGATGAGCTGATCTCCTGCATGGAAGCAAGCTGTTGCTCTGTTGCCGCAACTACATGATTATGAGAGTTCTATGTCTGTTTGAGTCAGCTTGACCGATAGATCCCATAAACGAAGAGCTTGCTCAGGGTCGATAGCATACTTCTTGACCCCATAGAAACCTCCATCCTCTGGAGCCAATTCACTGATGTCACAATCCTCACAGTAGACACCGCCTTTTCCCTCAAGCTGAGGTGAAGTTGCTGCCCAGACTTGCGTCGCTGCCCCCTGCTCAGGTGTTTTGAAAGCAGGATTGGCCACTTGTCCAGATTCATCAATCCAGCCCAGAGCAATCATTTCCTCTTTTGGCATATGACGCTGTAGTGGTGTCATAATTCCGCCTGGATGAACGGAGAAAGCCCGTACTCCGTGCTCTGCACCTCGACGATCCAGCTCAACGCTGAATAAAATCGTTGCTGTTTTGGACTGTCCATAGGCAGGGAATTTCTCATAGCCATGTTCAAATTGGATGTCATCCCAACGAATCGGTGAGAAATGATGTCCCGCTGATGCCAAGGAAACAACACGTGCTCCCCCCTGACTTGCCAGTGCTGGCCATAACAGATTAGTCAGGGCAAAGTGGCCCAGATGATTGGTTGCAAATTGAGCTTCCCAGCCAGGACCAACCCGCGTCTCCGGGCAAGCCATGATGCCCGCATTAAGAATCAGCATGTCAATGTTCCGATCACTCGCCAGAAACCGCTTGGCAAAAGCACGAACGCTGGATAAATCAGCAAGGTCCAATGCATCTATTTCAACACCTTCCAGACCAGAAAGTGCTTCCTTCGCAACCGCTGGACGACGTGCAGTCACCACTACACGGGCTCCCGCATTAACAAGCGCACGTGTCGTCTCCAACCCGAGGCCGGAATATCCACCCGTTACAATAGCAAGCTGTCCTGACAAGTCCAGATCTCTCAATACATCCTCCGCTGTACTGTTATGGTTGAAGCCAGAGCCCATTTTATGTTGTAAAGTTCTAGTATTATTTTCCTGTGTCATTCTGTTCATCTCCTTGGTAATATTTCTACTTCTTCAAAGTCTACACCCTAGAGCGTACTCTAAGTCAAATGGAAGTGAATACATCATCTCGCAACTTCTCCGTGCAATCTGCATAAGTAAAAAAAGCCGCCAGTTGGCGACTTTCGTTGAAAAGATTATGGTCATCTAAGTTACGAATCACCCTGAACGGTGGATAACGAAACAAGGACCGGGCTAGCGAAATCAGAGGCCTCTTTTCCTTTTGGATTATGAAGACGGAATAGAAATGCGTCCCCTTCTTCTGATTTCCAAACCATATAATCAATAATGCCTTTTTCACCAGAGGCCTGAAGATAGAGCTCGGCATAACCAAGCGGGTGTTCTACCAGTTCTCCACTATAATCGGATACCTTACCGGCTTTTTCTAATTCTTCTTTACCCGCTGTCTCCAATTCTGCCAGATTATAATCCGAAGGCAGTGGTTCAATATCCACATAATAGTCAGCGTTACTAGTCAGTGACAGACGGCCTTGAGCAGCATCAAATGTGAATTTCTCAAATACGTACAAGGAAAATCCTTCTCCTTGTTGCAAGGTCGCTTCTAGTGATTGATTGCCATCTGCGGTCAACATTTCAAAACTTTCGGTCTGTGGGCGCTCTGTTTCATTCGCTTCTTCTGTTTCTCCTACTGGCATTGATGGTTGAGGGCTAGGCAAAGGTTCATTACTACCAGAGCAAGCTGCAAGTGTTAGAACTATAACGATTAACGAGATACTCATCATAATAGAACGTGGTTGAAACATCAGGTTCATTCCTCCCTGTCTATATTCTGCGCTTACATGTTATTACCCATGGCAGAGACTCGGAACCCATAGGTCCAACCTATGAGTTTATCCATAATCAGTATTTCCCTTGATCCCTTCCAGTTTGTAAAATATGGAGAAAACCTCAAGGAGTGATGAGCACATGGAATTCTCAGTAAAGCAGCTGTTTGATAAGGTAGCCCAAGATTATGATGTGCAGCGAAAGCAGCTTATCCCTTGTTTTGATGATTTTTATGGAATGGCCCTGGATCTAATGGAAAGCCCGCTCGATTCTCCACGTATTCTTGATCTGGGTGCAGGAACGGGACTGCTCTCCGGATTGGTCCTGCAAAAGTATCCCAACGCGCGATTAACCCTGATCGATATTAGTGATCAAATGCTTGAAGCAGCACGTCGAAGATTTGCTGATGCAAACCAAGTACAGTATGTGATCGGGGATTACTCCAAGTACGACTTCACCAGTTCCTACGATATGATTATTTCCTCCCTGTCTATTCACCATCTGACCCACGCTGACAAGAAAAAGGTGTTTGAAACTGTACATAAGCTGTTAGAACCAGGCGGATGCTTCATCAACGCAGATCAGGTTCAGGGAAGAACCCTCGATACGGACACCTATTACCGCCAGCGCTGGTTAGAATCGATTCATCAAAGTGGTTTGTCTAAGGAATCCATCTCGGCTTCGATCGAAAGACGCAAGGTGGATATCAATGCCACACTGGAGGATCAATTGATGTGGTTGGAGGAAGCGGGGTTTCGTGTGGCAGATTGCATGTACAAATACTTGGACTTTGCAGTGTTTTATGCGCAAAAATAAAAAAAGACCGGATTATGAGCAAGTTATGCCTTGATCCGGTCTTCTCACATATTTTTCATTCTGAATCACTTATTTCAGCGATGCTGGCAGCTTAACGCCGAGAAGTTTGCCTTCGGCTTGGATGATGATCATTCCGTTTGTCTTCAATGTCGTGTTATGCAAATCTCCCCCGGTAGCGACTCGAAAAGCTGGCTGACCCGTCATCATGTTGAGGGCAAGCAGGGTGCCGTTACGTTGCGCTCGATACATTCCTTTACCGTAAACATCAATCTGAGAAACCGGGGCATCACCATGCCACTGAACTTCCTGACCATTAGCCAGCTTAATGCCTTTAAGTTCACCTGTCTCGAGGTTTTTGTACACCAGCCGTTCCTGTACAATGCCAAGTAACTCCATTTTGTCCCCGTAAGGTTGGTGAAACGTTCGAATTGGCGTAGTTTTCGACTTGGTTGTATTCAACGAGTACTCCGCTATGTTGTCCCCCTGCGCAATGTACAGTTTGTCTTTATTGACAAGTATACCTCCTCTACCATTCATATATGGTGGGTCACCCGGCATGGTCCACCTATACTCCTGACTTCCTTTCAACACACCGGTCTTCAGGTTGTACGCATTAACTTTCCATTTGCGTTCAGGTGAAGACTCATCATCTTCCAACATTGGAGAATAAAAATCCACCGAATACACAAGTCCGTCTTTGATCTGAATAGCTTCCCCCTGACCAAAATGACCCCATAACTTCTTGCCCGTTTTCTTGTCATACGCATTAAGTTGAACGGATGTAAGTGCCCCTTGGACAAAAAAGGTTCTCAGTACAATACCATTAGACTCTTCAAGATATTCAGTACCGTGACCTTCGCCTAATGGCTCATCTGCCTTCCAGCGCAGTTTGCCTGACTTGATATCCAGTGCAAACGTTGTACTTCCTTTAATAACATAGAGGGTATCCGCGCTTGGAATCAGAGCTTCTGTACGTTGAACCGTATCAATCCAGGTGGATGCCCCTGACCGCCATTTTGCTTTGCCTGTCTTCGCATTCAAGGCATATGGCTTGTGATCACTGGTCAGTCCGTAGAGGACGCCGCCTTGATAGGTAATATAAGGTGTCAATTCTTTGCCGTAAGTCCACAACCGTTTACCTGTTGTCGCATCAAGTGCAACCAACTTCGATCCAGCAAACGTGAATACTTTGCCTTCTTCTGCAATGGCATTAGCTCCGATGTACGTCTCGTTCATATTCAAATAGTTATCTACTTTTGCTGTCCAAGAAGGTTTCAGTTCTGGTACAGTGATTCGCTGATACGAATACCAGTTACGAATAGATACATCCGATGCTTCAGCATGTGCCTGAGATGGCAACACGCCGATGACTCCGTGAACCATTAATATTCCGGCAGTAAGGCCTGCAACGATGGGCCTGCCTGCTCTTATTTTCCATTGTTTCGTTGTTTGACGTTTATGTCTATTGATCATAGATAGTAATTCCTCCTGTTAAAAATGAGCCTGATATATAACTACATAAATATAACGAGCAGTGAGGTCGAATTGTTACCAGATTGTTAAATTATTCTAAAGCAATCAAAAAAGCCGCCATAAGGCGACTTTCTGAATACGACATTATTTATGTGACAGGTTGAGAATGTGACTTTGTAACGCAGTCCCTGCTTTACTTTAATTCAATCTGGAATACATCACCGGCATCCCCACCAAAAACGATAAAACCACTTTTCGGAAGCTTCGTCGATTCCTGATTGGTTGCTACAGAGAAGTCAACCATTTCCCCTTTATCATTATACACTGCGTAACCTCCGGTCTTCGGAGAATCCACCGTGATGGATTTGTTACTCGATCTGGCGTCGATCGCATACCACCGGGCTTGACCGTTTGCCGGAATAGTTGTAATTCCTTTTTTCCCACCAAAGATTGGAGTAATCGCATCCTCGGCAATGTATTCTTGCCCATCCTGGATCAAAATCTCGGCGCCATTCTTCGTGTAAAATTGCAGATCAAACGCGTCTCTTCCGTTCATCACAGGAATCTGGGCGATATTCTCTGCGTTGTTTGCATCCATGATTTGCGTGCCATTAGCATAGCCATTTTTGGCATCAACAGACAGGTTCTTGATCAGCATCGATGGAAGCAGATAAAAGATCGACGTTATTTTTTCATCCAGTGCATAATACTTCGAGCCGTCACGAGCTGTCCATTTCTCTTTCGTTGCTGCGTCAAGCGCATTATGATCCAGTTTTTGATAATCATACGTGTTCATTACCGTTTGACCTATGCCGGGTAACGTAATCATACCCTGAACTTTAACATATACCTTGTCATTACGTTCCTTCACAAAACTAGCTTTCACACTGCCATCCGCACTTGTAAAATGTTCGTCGCCTGTGTACACATAGTTCTGCTCAGGAATAATTCCTCCCAGCAAAGCAGGCAGTTGCATCTCACCATCCTTAATCGCTATATCCAATGTCTCTCCTACCGTACCATAGAGACCGGAGTACGAATTTAATTCTGTTGGCATCTTCACTTTGACAGGTGGTGAGAATTTCTGATCAGGCTGAACATCGTCGATGCTGCCCTGATCCTCGAGAACGTCCAGCAGCACTTTGCTGGCAAACATCTGATTGTAGACGGAAGATCCGCCAGATGATAGAACCGCCATTGAAATATCATGTTCGGGTATAGTGATTAACACGGCGTGGTACAACATGGTATCCCCGCCTTTGGCAAGCGCGGTAATCCCATAATCGCTGAAAGGTGCAAGGTCAACCGAATCCCACCCCAAGCCATAATTGATCGTATTTTGCTCATCAGATACCCATATGCCATTACGATATTCATGAGATTGCATAGCCTTCACAGCAGATTCGGACAGAATATCCGGTCTGTTCCCCATCAAAACCTCTCCGAATTGACTCAATTCTTCAGCGGTAGAGTACACTCCGCCTGTGCCGATAATGTTTGCATTTTCGGTAGGCATCTTCATCTCAAGTGTAGGCCAATAGGTTTCGGATAATTGCGCTCTGTCAAAGGAATCTAGTGGTGTCTTCGTTGATTCCAACTTCAACGGCTCACTGATGTACTTGGCGATATATTCGCTGTAGCTTAATCCACTCACCCGTTCAACCAGGATTTCAAGCAATTGAAAACCGTCATTGGCGTAGACGGAATATTCGCCAGGTTTGGATTTCAGTTTTTCGGACTGAAGTTTAAGCAATAACTCATCATGATTGCGGGTGTCATTATCGTCAAACAACATGCTGTTTCCATAATGTGTACCGTAAAGACCGGATGAATGATTCATCAACATGCGCGGTGTGATTTGAGTATAGCGCGCATCTGCCATTTTAAAGTCCTTGATATACGAAGTAAGCGGCTCATCCAGATCTACTTTACCGGAATCGACAAGCTTCATGGCGGCTGCCGTAACAACCATTTTGCTAACCGAGCCTATGCCATACATGCTATCCTTGTCTACTGGCTTCTGTGATGCCTTATCGTGCAGTCCTACACTATCTGATAAAATGTATTCTCCTTCATCCATGATCGCATATTGCACACTGGTGACACCGTACGTTTGCACCATCTCCTTGGCGATCTGCTCCGCCCGTGCCTCAATCGTTGTACTGTTATTCGCCTCTGCGCTGACATCTGCCAGCGGTGTAATTACAAGCACCGCTGTACATAAAAGACTAATTAATTTTTTCATCCCATGTCCTCCCTCGAATGTTCTTATGAATGAATTCATCATATCCGGGAAGAGACTGTTCGAACGCAAACGGACCCTGAATGGAAAAAAACAACCCCTGAACGGCAGGTTCAGGGATTGTCGGTGTGGAACGGAAGCACGACCATGTTGTTAAACTTCCGATGCTGATGCTCAATACTCATATGTCCACCATATTTCTCGCACATTCTCGATATATTGGTTAGACCGATTCCATGGTACTCCGGATTAGGCTTTTCACTTTTCAAGTCAACTATCGGTTGCTCAACATGATTCATAATCTGGATGACAAGTGCAGATGATGTGGAGTGAATGGCAATGAGGATATATCGATCCTCGGCCTGTCTAACCTTCTTGGAGGCTTCAATTGCGTTATCAAGCATGTTACCCAGCACCACACACAGATCATATCGATCGATCTGGATATGTTGCGAGTGGAGCTGGATTTTGGTGTCAATTTTGATCCCGTTTGCCTGCCCCATAGCCAAGGTATTTGTAACGAGTGCATCAATGACCAGATTGCCGGAGTTCACCCGCTGATACGCACCTTCAATGGTATTTAATGTAGACTTGATATGGTCACCTGCCGCCGCCAGTTCGTTACGTTGGATACATTCATCAATATACAGAAACTGCTGATTGATATCATGGATGATGGATTTAATGTTTTTGAAACTGTGAACGGTCTTCTCATAGTTGGCATCCTGGTAGTCCATCTGACGCTGTAACTGGGTGTTTTCATGCGCAAGCTGTACCTTTTCCACCATATTATCGAATACATATACAATGAACACGTTGAGAAATAGAGAGCCTAGTACAGAAAAGACGTAGAATATGTTTTTTTCACTATATATGGAGGCCACATTGATCTGATAGATTGTAATAATGGGTACGATAAGAAACAGCAAATAATAACGATAATGCACGGCAAAACTTCTGCGTTTAGCCACTAAACGCACAATTTGAATAACAATGAACATCATACTGCAACCAACCAGCATCACCTTGGAGAGAATCCAGTGGTTTTCTCCGTTGAACTGTTCCCATGAAATGAATTCTGTGGATTCCAAAACTCCGAGAATATATACAGCTATCGTATTTGCCATTGTAATCAAAACCGCATACAGGATGGTAAAAACAAGCTTGATTTTGAACTCCACTTCATAGGATTGTGCCAGACTGAAGATTAATAACAGAGCAACAGCAGTAGAAACGATGTCAGAGAAGGAAGAAACCAAATAAAAATAATCCAATAAGATAAAAACGATGAAATAGATCGCTCTGCGCGGCTTTCGCCTGGACTTGCCCAACACAGAATCAAAATAAAAATTCGCCTGAAATGCCATAAGTAAGGTCACAAAGATGATGGAAAAGATCATATAGCTATCCATATCACTGAATCCTCATGATCATATATTTGGTGTAGGCATCCTTGATTTCTTTTACCTTGGATCGACCTATGGGCAGTTCCGTTCCATTCAACATAACGACTTGAGTGCCGGAAAACTTCTGAACATGCATCAGGTTGATAATAATCGAGCGATGAATCTGTAAGAAACCATGGTCTTTCAAACCAGTAGCATAGCTGGATAAAATGCCTTTGGTCTCATGTACATTTTCCTGTGTCACAAAATTCAACTTGTTCTTGATTGTTAAACTTTTGACGACCTCAATCCAGAGAATATCATCATATTTCAGCAGCAGTTCATCATAGTCTGATTTGATTAGTACATACTTTTTGTCCAATGCCTGAAAATATTGACACAGCTTAATCATCTTTTCCTCGAAAACTTGCGGCTGGATTGGCTTGATCAGATATTGAAAGGTGATGACATCAAAGCTCTCCACCATATATTCCGGGTAACTGGTCAGAAACATAATCTGTACATCCAGAAACTTCATGTTTCTGATCTCTTTAGCGGTCTGAATCCCGTTCATTCCGCCCATCTCCACATCCAAGATGAGAATATTGAATGTGTCCCCAACCTCTCTGTAGTGCGAGAGCAGTTGTTCACCAGATGTGAATAGGCTAATTTGAAAATCAAAATTGGTTTTTAGAGATAAGGAGACCAGCATCGTTTTCACACGTTCTCGTTGCTGCTCCTCATCATCACAGATTGCAATATTGAACATGGGGAACATCCGCCTTTCATCGACATCGACTCTGAATTTCACTCTCGAATATACTATTTTAGCATAGGTTTCGGAGTCGAATTGGGATGAAATGCAATATTCCGACCCTAAAACGCAGATCAACAAAAAAAGTCGCCACATTGGCGACTCTTGAGCTTGAAACCTTCTCCAGCGAGACCTATGAAAAGTCCGGTCTGTTATTCTGTTTTTTTGGGCATAGCATGGCGGTAATATCGTATTACCTTGCGATACATCGTCTTGTCCTTTAATTGATTGAATATATATGGGTCAGGTTTGACATTCACTTCAATAATCCAGGGTTTCAGACTGTGGTCAAGGCCGATATCTACACCAATTTGCTTTAGATACGGGTACTTTTTTTTCATATGACGAGCTATGCGCAGGCTAAGCTCATTCATCTCATGAACCAGTTCATTCCTGCGTTTTGTTGATGCATGTGATTGTAACAGCTTGTGAATATCCATCGGTGTACCACCACTATGATAATTGGTTACGATTTTCTTTGGATGACCCAGTCGGCCGATGATTCCGGTCGCTTCCCAATGTTTGGTCGGGCTTAGCTGTATCATGACTCGGATGTCAAAACGTCTGTTATTGTGCTTAAGAAGATGGATTCCTCTCTGTATCAGATAACTTCTTTTATTCACCAAACGAGTCAGACTGTTATAAAACGATTCAAAGCTGTCAAACGTCAGGCGTTTTTGCTCTATCTGATAGACAAAATGTTGATGACTTTCCATCTCGGCCTTAATAACACCCATCCCGAAAGTACCTCTCTCGGGTTTGACATAGACCATTCCATATTTGCTGATCATGGATTTCAGATTCGTTTTATTATATTTCTGTGTGTCGGGTATAAACGGTTTAATTAATTCATTATTAATGATCAATTTTGTTTTTAACCACTTGCTTCTTAACGGCTGCAATTTATCAACTCCCATGTCGTAAACTCTCCCTTCAGCAACCGCATCGTAGCCCGCTGTTTGATCAAGATCCTGCATGCATTATATGTAATACCGATAAAGGAGCCCTCAACAAAAGCCCCTATTCGTAAAAATGTATATTTGCACACGCCCTGACCAAAACACTTTTGCACACATACCATATACTGAGTCATCACGATTTGTGCAAGGAGTGAGAAGATGTCCGTCCAGCCTGGAATCCGGTTGAATAATGCACCTAAGATTGATGTTCTTATACCAGCGATCGAGAAAGATTTGGCTACCCTTCCCCTCGTCATTGATAACATTCGCCTTTATGTAAAACATCCCATTGGAAGCATATATATTGTTTCTCCGGTCAGCACCAAAATCAGAAAACTTTGTTCCCTTAAAAACTGCATTTTTGTTAATGAGCGATCCGTCCTGCCTATAACCAAAAACGACATACACTACCAGTCCTCCCGATGGAATCGGTCAGGCTGGTTATATCAGCAGCTGCTCAAAATGAACGGAGATTCCATTGTAAAGGCAAAGTACTTTCTAGTCATGGATGCAGATACCGTACTGATTAAACCTCATTCATTTCTTGTAGAAGGCAAAACAGTATTTTACTGCCGTGACTGGAGCCAGCCGGAATATTTCAATACCTACCGCAAGTTGTTAGGCATGAAAGCTCCGCGCCCCCGCTCTTTTGTCACCCATTATATGCTGTTCGATAAATCAAAACTCGCTGCCTTAAAACAGAAAATTGAAGCGGTTCATAAACTGCCATGGTACAAAGCGGTCATCTCCAATATCAATAAGAAAAAGCAGTTTGGTTTCTCCGAGTATGAAACGTATGCCAATTTTATGTATACGAAAAACCCAGGCAGCATGGTCCTTAGAAGTTCCAAGAATAAAAGTCTGAATGTGAACGCTTCTTCGTTAAAAGAGCAACAAATCCGCAAGCTGGCTCTTAAATATCGTTCTCTTTCCTTTCATAAACGGAAAATCTATAGTAAAGCTCCCTGAGCTTAAGGAGGAAGCCCATGCATATCGTACTGCTGTGCGGCGGCTCTGGCAAAAGGCTCTGGCCGTTATCCAATGAGCTTCGCTCCAAGCTGTTCATAGATATACTTCCATCACCCGTTGGAGGTAGGGAATCCATGATCAGCAGAGTATGCCGCCAGCTTGACAGTTCATCCCTAACGGATTCAACACTCATTATTTCACATCAGGATCAGGCTAATATTACGGCACGACATACTCAAGGCAAAATACCAGTCATTGGGGAACCTTATAAACGAGGCACTTTTACTGCGGCGGCCTTAGCAACGTTATATCTGCAATCCTTCCGAATGGCCAAAGATGACGATGTGATCTGTATCGCGCCAGCTGATGTGTTTGCAGGTGAAGATTTTTTCAGCAACTTCCAATTACTGCCGGATATATTGAAACATTCTCAAGCCGATATCGCTTTAATTGGGACAAGGCCTACACATGCTTCAGAACAGTATGGATACATCCTGCCGGGTGGGGAAGAACGTAATGCTTATGCGCCCATAACACAATTTATAGAAAAACCCGAAGCCACCATTGCTGAGACTCTGCTACAACGTGGGGCACTATGGAACTGCGGTGTGTACGCATTCACTGTCGCGTTTATGATATCCCATATTAAAAAAATGGGGCTGCCGGTTCATTATGATCAATTGTCCTCCCTGTATGAAGCGTTGCCTGAACGCAGTTTTGACAAGCATGTTGCAGAAAAGGCACAGCGGGCCGTAGTCCTGCCTTATAAAGGAGTATGGCAGGATATCGGAAGCTGGGATACGCTGTGCGCACAGTTAGATACCCATGTAATCGGACACGGTGGAATCTCGGGTTCTTCCTCCGATTCCTATATTATTAACGAGCTTCCCTACCCCATCCAAGTCATTGGCGTGCCAGGTATTATCGCTGCCGCAAGTCCGGATGGCATTCTCATTGCCAACAAAAATAATTCAAATGAAATTAAAGCGCAATTGGGTAACTTGCCATTAAAACCGATGTATGGTGAAGCAACCTGGGGCAATTATCGTGTCATTGAAAGTACGTTAGAAGATGAGAATAGAACAGTAACCACATTAAACATAACGGTTCTACCGGGCAAACATATCGGGTTGAACTGGCATAGAAGTGGGTGTAGAGCTTGGACCGTGCTTGCAGGCAGTGGGCAAGTGCTCGTCAACGGAAAGGTCATGCAAGTGAGTATGGGCAATCAGTTCGCGATTACCAAGGAGAGTCTCTTTTCTATTCTGGCTGAAACCAGGATGGTGATCCTTGAGGTCCGGATCGGAGTAACAGAGGATAAAGACAACATACTTTTTGAAGAAGAAGATTGGAATGTGATCCTAAAAAGTGCAGGTTCATTTCACGCTTAATGGGAGAATAAACCGATTCAATCTGCGTGTCTTATAGCCCCTTCCATTCGCGGAAGGGGCTCATTGGCATAATTAAGGGAAACCTGACACTTCTTCTCCCTATATCTTAGTTAACAACTTGCGAAGTTCCTCTACTTCCAGACGTGCAACTGGCTGGTAAGCGGAACTCTGTACATAACGCCGGAAGCTGTATAACAACTGTCTGCCCTCCAATGTAGTCATCAGACGCTCCAGATTCAGCGCTCCCATCAGCACTCTCCCCTTCCGGACCCGACACTCCATCAACAGGCCGAGCTTGTGGTTTCGCTCAAAATTGTCAATGGTCTGCACGATCGGATTCAAGTCTTTATCCAACTCATCCAAGATGATCGATGACGACTCGGATACGATGCTCCACCACGGATAAGTTGAGTGCTCCTCTGTGACAAAATGTTCGAAGGCCGGATGATCCTGTTGAATTAACAAGCCCATTGTGCCCACAGGAACTTCTCTTTTCATATTCTCCGAGATGGATCGGAACATAGGGTAAGACCAGAAATCGGTGCTATAGAAACCTTGAATCGCATGTTGAATCTGGTCGGGATTTGGGAAAAGCATGATATCCTCTCCCTGCTCTAGCAACACCAGCGCCGCTTCGGAGAGTTCGGTAAAGAGATTTAATCCGGTCAATTCCACGTCCAGTTGACTCGGGTAGATCCACAGGTCGTAAGACTTACGGATATCCGTGCCTGGAATGGACAGTCTAAGCTCCACTTTGGTCATATTGGAGACTTCAGGAATGCGAATGCTGAGATCCGCGATATTCACATAATGTTCTCCATGGGTCGCTGGCAGGTCTGCTTTCCCTTCCAATAGGACGCTTCCTTCGATCTGCTCGCTTTGAATTTCCCACTTCAATTGAAGTCCATCCAATGCTTGTCTCCGGAAGTAACTTAGTTCAATGCGTGCTTCGAACAATTCACCCGCTTGATAATTATATTTGGGGAATCTCGCCAACAACACAGCGTCGGAACAAAACGTTCTCCACTCCTCAGGTGTAATCATGCCTTTGGAATCCATGAATGCGTCCAGTACACCCACAAGCGCTGTTCCCTGACCACTGAAATCCTGAAGATCCAGCAGCTGGAACCCGGCTAGTTGCTGCGAACGAAAAGCAGCTTCCAGTTCTTCCTTGTAACATGCGACCGCGAGTTTACCAGAAGCTCTGAAGTATGCTTCCGCCAGATGTCCCAGTCCTTTAGCATTCAGACGCTCTCGAAACACTTCGAAATTCTTGGCTTTGAGAGAACCCGTATACTTGTAGATCTCCTCGAAATTAGGAAACGTGGCGTACTGTCCAATTTCATGCGAGATGATTGGTACGTGTGAGACAAGTTGGTCACTTCCAGCTTCGGCCTGCACTGTTTTGGAACCTGTCCCATACTGAATCTGAATCTCTTTGTCCCCAGTCTGACCGGAAGGGTCAGCATCGCTGCCTTGCTCAGGTACAATGTTTGAATCGTAATCTTTCAATGTATTTGGCAGGTCGGTCTGCACGTGACCGAGCGGAGCATCACACATCGCATATGAACCTCTGAACAGGCGCTCTTTGGAGAAACGAACCCCGCAGAAGAATTCACTTTCCTCCAGAATGTCCGGCACAAACTGAAAGTTATTCGAACCTTCGGTGTATAGATGACGATGATCATATGCTTTGTATGCCTTCAGGATCGAATTCAATCTGTCCTTGCTTCCCCATAGTTCATTCCCCATGGACATCATGACAAACGAAGGATGATTACCAAAAGCACGCAGCATCGCAAATCCTTCGCTAATCAAGTAATCCTGCTCGGCTTGATTATGTCCATCCGAAGATTCATCCGTAATGGTTCCCCAGAACGGAAGCTCAGGCTCCATGTAGATGCCGAGCAGATCCGCTGCAATAAAAGCAGCCTCCGGAGGACAACAGGTATGGAAACGGTAGTGATTGATACCGTAGGACTTGGAGATAGCGAGAATGCGAACCCATTCATCCACATCTGTTGGCGCGTATCCCGTGAGCGGAAAGATCAGCCCGTCATGTTTGCCTCGAAGAAACGTTTTGCGACCATTAATGGTGAATTTGTCTCCGGCAGCCCTGAATTCCCGCAGGCCTGTCCATACTTCAGTGGAATCCAGCACTTCGCCGTTCTGGTCTTGCAGACAAATGTGAAGTTGATACAGGTTAGGTTCATCATCACTCCATAACATAGCATCCTCGCCAATCGTGTATGTCAGGTGGATCTCATGCGAATCCGGTATGAATGTCTGCTCCTCCGTCGTATACACCGGGTCTGCACTGACAGCAACAGCTGACACCACGGTTTGCACTCCTTGCAGGTCACCAACAAGTGCTGCCTTGATCTCGAAAGATCGAGTCGCAAGATCGGGATAGACCTGAACATTATCCAGGAAAACACGCTCGAAAAATTGAAGTTCCAATTTCCCGGTGATGCCGTTCCAATTCGTCTGCGTGTCTTCGGATGTAAGGTGACCACCTTTGGTTGGATAATTGGTATTGTCCACTCGAATGGTAATTGTATGAGTCCCAGCGGTTAGCCCTGCCTCAATCTCGTAACGGTGAGGTGTGTTCAGACTGTTTTGTGTTCCGCACTCCACCCCATCGATCCAAACTGTGGTTACTCTTGTTCGTTCCAAATGCAAGAAGCAACGTTTGCCAGCCAAGTGTTCGGGAATTTCAATCTCTCGTGAAAACCAGGCATAACCCTCAAATAAGTACTCATCCGTCAGCGCACCGATTAACACTTTCTCGTTTTTCTTGCCCTTGGCCGCATGGGATGTAGTATTTGGCAATGTAATAACGTCTGAGAAATTCAGACCACGTTCCACCTTATGTTCATCGAGTTGGAGTTTCCATATGCCTTCCAGATTTATTGCAGCTATCATGATAGTGTCCCCTTTTAAATTCATATAATGGATAAAAGTAATCGCTTCCAATGAACAGAAATCGTTTTCGATAAATCATACCTGTATTATAAACTCGATTGACGCCCCTCGCATAGATCATTTACAAATAAAAAAGTCGCCAATGCTGGCGACATCTTATGGATACATATCCTGTATCCTGAACAATTTTAAAATATGGTGGGAACCATGCCCCCGTCCATCCGGATGGGAGAGCCTCTGAAGGCTGAAGCATATGGGCTGCATACAAAAGCTGCGAGTCTGCCTATTTCACATGGCTTGATGAATCGCTGTAATTCAGACTGTGGCAGATTACTCTTCATAAAGTCTTTCTCTTTTTCCTTGAAATTCAACGTTTCATCAGGGTATATGCCCTCAATGATTTTTTGTACGTTTTCGGACAGTGTTGGACCTGGCAGGATCGTATTGATCGTAACCTCGGTCCCTGCTGTCAGTTTGGACAAACTTTTGGATAATGACAGCAGCATTGACTTGGTCATGCAATACTGGGGCATCTGGCCTGAAGGCATAAGGGCTTCTTCACTTGCGATGAAAATAATACGCCCGTCATTGTTCTTCACCATTTTAGGTAAATAAAATTGGGATAAGCCATTGGCAGCAAGTACATTAATACGGAAATATTTCTCCCACACTTCATCATTTATGTCTTCATAACTCATGATTTCATATATACCCATGCTATTGATTAATATATCAACTTCAGGAAATTTCTCGAATAAAGCTTGGCGTTGCGCCAGATCCACAAGATTAGCGGTAGCCTTTTGCGGAGAGGTCTCCGGAAAAGTGGACTTGATTTCACGAACTGTTCGTTCTACCTCTTCATCATTACGTCCATTAATTAGAACATGAACTCCTTCTCGGGCGAGTTCTATAGCAATCGCTTTACCGATTCCTTTTGTTGATCCTGTAACTAAGGCTGTTTTCTCTTTTAGTCCCATATCCATCCTGCATTTCTCCTTCTTGATTACAACTATCCGGCGGCTATTTCTTGAACATTGCCAACAGCTTCATACACCGGATAGATACAATATTACGCAATCTGAAGGGTCTAGTAACTAGCAGCTTGCGCCAGAGTTATTGCCTGACACGCCAATTAGAAGGTGTATCCCCTTCCCAGGTCTTGAAAGCACGATAGAACGAATTCTGATCTTCATATCCCACCAGGAATGCCACTTCTTTGATATCAAGTGAAGGATCTGCAAGGTACTCTCGGGCCTGCTCACGTCTGGCCTCGGTTAATAATTGCTTGAAGTTTGTGCTCTCCTCCGTCAATCGCCGCTGCAAAGTACGATCACTCATGCGAAGCTCTTTGGCTACCGTCTGGATGTCAGGGCGCTTTCCTGTGAGGTTGCGTTTCATGATCCATTTGACCACTTCAGTAACGGAACGATTGCTCTCTTGTTCGTCCAGCGCCCGATCCAGAGCCGGGGTCAGAATCTCCAGTAACTCCTCGTTATACGATAGAAATGGAAGACTCAGATCTTTCCGTTCCAGCGTCAGCCGATTATAGTTGGAATTCGTATCGACTGGGCAACCGAAGTAAGCTCCAAGGGTGTCTGAGTTACCCATTGGCTGCGAAAATTCAACCCTTTTTGCAGTCAAAGGCTGTCCTGTGCCCCTCCGTCCAAGTTCGATCAGAAATGCCAGCGTAATACCGACCAGTAATGGCGGACCTTGTTGCTCCTTATGTAACCATTCGAGTTCAATGATACATTCCTCACCTGCTTCGGTAATCTGCAAACTCTCGGGAGGACACATTTGCTTGTAACGCACCATGCGATTCAACGCATCACGGTAATCACGAGCATGGTACATCGCCAGTACAGGCGGAGGATACTTCGATACTTCATATCCGGTTGCAAGTTTGATGATGCCATCGGCGGTGTCCCCATTGAGATCAGAGTAGGCCTGCCAGATTGCGAAGTATTGAGATTGGGTCACTACAGGTTTATTTATTGTCTCAAGAGAAAGTTGTGCTGCGCCAGCGATATCGTCAGTACCAATCCCTAATTGATGTAATCCAGCCCAAAAGCCTGGATGAACCTTAATTCGATCATTCGGTTGAGGTTGCATGCCTACAGACTCCTTTAGCTTGTTCCATTTTTAATTCTGATGTCTAATTATAGAACGGATGTATCTATTTTTGAATCTTACCTCAGCGAGCCATTTTCCATTACAATAAAATAAATTGAAGAGGCCCTTGCTGTTCAGCAGGGACCTCTTCTACTCTTCTAGAAATCTTTAACCGTCTCAATCGCATATTGCGGCAGAGGATTGCCAGGTAAGGTTATTTTGGTGATTGCAATCAGTTGTTTATCTGACATGAACAGCTTTAGGATGGTTCCTTTGGTCGTTAGTGTACCTGTCACTTTAAGTGTTTCCGTATCATACTGTTTAATCATGCGATCTTTTCCTGTGAAAAAGATTTCCTTATGCGCTGAATGTACAGCTACATAGTCAAACAGATCGATTGCAGTCGCATATTGCATATTACTTGCAGAGTTATTGGTAGCGGACAAAACTGTTCCGGCTCCGTTTAATACATACTTACCATCAGGTGTCATGCCAATAACCGTTGAGAACTTGTATTCACCGTGATAAGGAGAATCTTGGTTGCTACTAAACTTGCCATCCATTAACCGAAACATCTCAATATCTCTTGGCGAAGTGTCGGAGTCAACAGCATAGATCCGATCTTCCGATGGATGCAGGACCATATGACTTCCTTGTCGTATGGTTGCACTGGAGATTTCCTTCTTTGTCGCCCGGTCATAACTAATGATAGAGGTCCATTGCCCGGAGCCCGAATTAACGTAGACATGACCGGAATGATCTACCTCAATTTCATATGGATCGATACGGGTATCCCACTGATCTTTGATTTTAAGCGTGTCTGCTTCAAGTACAACGATCTGTCCTCCCTGCTGCTCTTCAAAGCGGTATGAACTGTAATCAGCATTGCTGAAGATGACATAGATCTCACCATTTGCATACAGAAGCTTTCTTGGAGGAGTACTGAACGCAGTGGACTCTCCCAGAACCTTGTTGTCGGCGTAACGATAAGCAAAAATAGTCGATTGATTTTCATCAATTGCAAAGATAACGGATTGAGCCGGATCTAAAGTGGCTCCACGAACCGTTCGCCCCATCAGATGAACATTCTGGCTAACAGTTGATGGCTGTTCTACAGTTGGATCTTGTTCCGTCACTGCTGTTTCCCTGAATTGATCTTGGTTAAGCACAGGAATAGACGAAAAGGATAATGCCGTGTATTTCTTGATCCAACGGGATGCATAATCAATTGGAATAGCAAAGTTCAAATCCCCTTTTTCTATACCCATTGTATTTACCCCAATGACTTCACCTTTCATATTAAGCAATGGTCCCCCGGAACTGCCATTGGTGATGGGAGCCGTAGTCTGTATTAGCCTCTCACCTCCGTAGTTTCGGATACCACTAATGATCCCTGTCGAAATCGTGTTTTGAAGTCCTTCAGGATTACCTATAGCTACTACAGGCTGCCCTGTAGTAATTTTAGTCGTTAGTCCTACATGGAGTGGAGGAATATTCGTACGCATTGATGTTTTGACTATGGCCAAATCGAGATTCTCATCCGCTGCAACGACTCCTTGTACTTCATAATATTGGTCCTGACTCGTCTGGATCATATAACTGCTGGAATCAGCAATGACGTGATAATTGGTTAAAAATAATCCGTATCCGATCGATATGGCACTACCGAATCCGAGATAATTATCATCCTTGTCATACGACTCAAGCATGACTACACTCTGTTCCAGACGGGCAACTTGTTCTGTGGACAATGTTTTACCTGTGTATGGATCTTTCGAATAAGGAGCAAGTACAAACTTTAAGTATTCAACGATTTCCCTATCCCGTTTTGCATTAAGAATAGTGGTATTACTTACGACGATAATGCCGCGGTCAAAAAACACCTTTTTACCAAACGCTTCGCTTACGGCCCTTAACGGGATGAACACTCTGCCTTCTTTGTATTGTGCCGGAGCGTCCAATGCAAAAGATTTACCGTTAATGAACATCTTGCTGCTACCTAATGTCACTTTGATGGATTTACCTGTGGCTTTAATGGTAGCTGTGGACGTTTTCGAGTCCCATGCCACTTGTGCTCCCAGACTCTCGCTTATGAAACGCAGAGGCAGCAGTGTCCGGTTATTTTTAACCAGAGGAACGATATTAAAATTGGTTTGGTCAATCAACGTGTCCGTATTATCAACGACTGCGTTTGGGCTGCCAACCGAGAGAATGATAGCCCCTTGGAATGTGGCGTTAAAATCAAATGAATCTTCTTCAGCGTACCCTGTAACAGGTGTACATGATAAACCCAAAATAATAGTTAACATTAAAACAAGTGTGCGTTTCATCATATTCTTGCTGTCTCCTCATGATGTCAGATGATAGGCTGTTGCCTTTGACAGTTTACAGTAATTCTTCCTATACTTCCTCTGGTATTATATTGTTTTTATTTACATATATCGGATGATCATGGAGTTCGAGTGGAACGCTGGGAACAGGACTTCATTAAAGTTCCGGGTAATACGAAAACACGACTGCCCATAAATGGCCAGTCGTGTTCAAGTCAATCATTAATATAGTATGAAAGAATGCACATTTTGTATGTTCAGAGCTACTCGTTCAACGCAGTTTTGATCAGGGCATTCACTCTTGAGTTAAACAGCAGACCGATATGGGATACGAGGGAAACCGAAACGTTGTTCGCCCCGTTCAACCGGGAAAGTACCGGGGACACAATCGTGTCACTGGTGGAATAGATCGAAGTCACCTTTATTCCACTCGGAGCTGTCGTTGTGGTCAATCGATTAGCCCCGCCAAGGGTAATCAACTTGTCCACTTTGGAAGCGCCTCCACGGTTAAGTATGTAATAGAGACTATTAGCTCCACCCATGCTATGAGCTATAATATTCACTTTCGTGTGACCCGTTTGGTTTAGAACATCATCTACGAATCGACTAATTGCTGCGGAGTTCAACAGCTGGTTTCCTTGTTTGCTAGGAAGGTCAATCGCGAATAATTCGTCTCTTGTCCACCCTTGGCTACGCAAATAACTCTCAATTGCTGTAAAATTGCTATCTGAACCGGTCAATCCATGTACCAATACAATGGGTGTACGTGCCGTAGCTGCAGAAGCCTTTGAACTTGATCCTATTCCAGTTATTGATAAGGCAAGGATCATACTCATGAATACAACAAGTATTAATTTGGTCTTTTTCACTTCATTCACTCTCCTGTAAAATGTTTTATATTCCATATATTACAATCTAACATATGGAATATAAATGAATCTTTAGTCCCATTTTTACAGGAATGTCTAAACTATACTACAACTAACATCATTACATTTTATCAAACATTAGTTCTCTACTTCTTATCCTTCAACGATATCTGCACGTAGTTCCGTTGCAATCTCAATCATTTTGGGTACAATAGCTTCGTTAGAAATAGCTACATAAAGATCCCCCATATACAAACGAAAAGCAATCTGTGCACCCTCAAGGTCCCACATAAAAAAGTCCCCCTCGATGGTCATGGTGCTCTCTGCTCCGACTATGTTAAGAACCGGTGAATAGGTAAAATCGGGTTGGGATTCGAAGTAGAGTTTGCACTCTTCCAGTGAGATGGATTGTTCCGCATTGCTTTCTTGCATGGATCGGGTAATTCGAAAACGCTGATTCATTGATTTGCCTCCAAAACTTTATTAATATATACATGTTGCACAGCATTATATTTTCTCATTTCCGTCTTCCACTGTCAAAACCATACATGCTCGATTCTTCGAATTCATATATACTGAATACAGTGCACAACGAATTTCTACAATCAGGAGGAGTCAAATCAATATGTTGAAAACAGAATTCATTGATGTACTATCCATAGTCTCACATAAATTATATGATTCGGCTGCTAATGTTATGGATACAGCAAGCAGGTTAATTCCTGCAAATACGTTTTGTATTGCCCAGTTGGATCATTTATCCACCAAGGTTCTGAACGTATATAATCGTGACAAACTAATTCTGGGTGAGGGGCTGGTCGTTGATAACGCCGAGTCATACTGTGCACTTGTGACTGAACATTCCCAAGGCCCGTTAGTAATCAATAATAATCTGACACATCCATTAACCAGACATATGGACGCAACCGAATTTGTAGGTGGCTGCTCATTTGTCGGTGTGCCCATACATAATGAAAACGGAGAAATTTACGGCTCCCTTTGCTCATTTGATCAGGATTTCTATTCCTATCAACAAAAGGACGTGGATCTGCTTCTCTCCTTATCTTCATTTTTCACGAGTCTTCTTGAGATGGAAACAACTCTGCAACAGTTAAAACAGGCGGAAGAGACCGCTGCAAAAGTGCTTGAAGAAAAGAAAAATTTGCTGGCCGTTCTCAGCCACGAAATCCGGACGCCAATGAATGGCGTTCTTGCAATGGCCAATCTGTTGCAATCGACCAGGCTGAGTGAGGATCAATCGTTATATGTTAATGTCATTGAGTCAAGTGGCGCCAGCCTTCTGTCGATGATGGATCAAATTCTGGACTACTCCAAAGCAGAAGCTGGTGCGATCTCTCTGGAGATCAAACCCTATAGTGTCACTGAAACAGTTGAACATGTATTACAATTATTCTCTTCTGAAGCACAGAAAAAAGGAATTAGGTTGTTCGCAGAATATAGTATTAATGATCATCTGATGCTTATGGGCGATCAGCACAAAGTTCGTCAGATTTTAATCAATCTCGTTGGGAATGCACTTAAATTTACGGAGAAAGGTGAAGTATGTATCTCTACTGAGGTATCTGCTGATACAGAAGGTACTCTCCATGCATCCTACGAAATAAAGGATACGGGCATTGGCATCCCACAGGATCGTCAGGATCTGTTGTTCAAATCCTACTCCCAGATTCATGGTAATTCAGGAAAATATGGCGGAGCAGGGCTGGGCCTGTCCATCTGTAAACAACTCGCAGAATTAATGGGTGGCGTTGTATGGCTTAAAGAATCCAGTGATTTGGGCAGTCAGTTTGTCTTTAATTTTTCCAGCGCTGCACCCTCCGTCCATGCGAAAATCTGAATGATGAATATATTATTCTATCTCAAAAAGATAGGAGGTATATACATTGACGCAATTTCTAGATGCAAGATCATCACAGAATGCCGCCTTGTTTAATTCCATCTCCATACCGATTCCAGTGATTAACACGCCTCAGTTATTCGCCCAGATTGGTCTGCTAACGGCTGGAGCTGGACCCAATCCAAGGGTTTCGTTAAAAGGAACCATTACTGTGCAATTACCGCTCGCCCTTTTTCAAGTAAGAATTACTATTGTTAGAGGGACAGTGGCTACGGATCCGATCGTTTACTCTGCAAACTTCACATACGGTCTGAGCGGTCTCCTTGTCCCCGAAGTTATCGTTTTCTCTGCCAATGACTATAATCCCCCGATAACTCCACAGATCACGTACAGTGCATTTATCACCACTAACTTGTTAGGAACAGTTCGTGTCGGCCCTGAGAGTTTCGATGGATTTATTGTTTCAGATTAAGCTTATTGCCTTCACCCCCATACCTTTATCCTGTTGTTTGTTCATAGGATTAAAGTATGGGGGTGTTATATTTAAGTCGAATTAGTTTCCAAAATAAACATCTAGCTTACCCGTGGGTGGCGTTGTCGCCATCCAGACGGCTGCCAAATTATCTGGAGCAACCGTCGCCGCAGTAATATAGTCTCCAATCAATACTGTGGGCATTGGAGAGTTGCCGTTTGGATTAAAAGAGGTAGTTGTGATACGTCGATTGGCAAAGCTGGCCCCGCCATCAAATGATTCCGCAACAAACACGTCCAGCAGAAACCCGTCAATTCGATTGGAATAATAAATCACCCTGATCGTCCCCGCAAAGGGTGATACGCTTATCGACGGAAAAAAATTCTGGGTACCTGGTGGCGCGCCTGTAATACTGATAGGATCTGACCACAGGAGGCCATCAGGAGATTCACTGAGTAATACATCGGTATATCCGGCACGTGCATCATTCCAAACGGCATATAGAGTTCCGCTATTAGGTCCACTTGATATATCCGCTCCCAAATTTAAGTTGGTCTGCACTCGAAAAGCATAATTCGGTACAGGCAAAGGCGAAGGTGCCGGTACAACGGATGAAATAAACGTTGCCTGTCTCTCAAGAGGAGGTTGATAGGTAATTCCCCCATCATACGAAATACGCAATAGTGCAGAGGGACTGGCAGGACCCGTAATGATATATCCTGCATAGACTTGACCAGAGAATCCAACAGCCAGCGCAGCCCGGTCATGTATTCCTCGCGGATTCGACTGCCGATCAGGTGGCTCCCAGGATATCCCCTGAGAGACAGACCTTTGCGTAAATATAGCGGAAGAAGTCGTCGCAAGCGGAGTATATCCGACATATGCATTGCCTCGATATGGGCTACCTGGAGAACGGTCTACGGCAATGAAAGGCTCATCATTATGAACAATGGTCCCGAAACCCGCCTGCACGATAACTGGTGGCTGCCACGTTAGTCCATCGTCAAATGAGGTGTAACTTGCAATCGTCCCATCATTAATCCCGTTAAACAAGTGAACGGTAACGATAAAGGTATTCGGAAACGTATAGTCTATTGTTGGTGCTTCTGCCCCTGCATATCCTGCTGGTTGTGGAAGTACAGTGGTGGACCAAGTACTGCCTCCATTAATGGAACGATAGAAACCAGTCAATGTTGGCCCGGTACTGGTATCCACAGCTACCACGCACATGATATTCGGGTTAAGCGTATTAACTGCAATTGAGGGTTCAAATTGACTGCCTGCCAAAGCCCCGGTAATATTCACAACTACCATCTGCTCACCTCGATTCCTTTAAGGGATATTTGTGAATCGGTCAATTAATGTCATCTCCGATTGAAGCACACGCTGGATGATCTGACCTGTAGAATTAACACCGTATACATGGATGATCGTACTTGTAGCACTAAAATAATCACTTTGCACCTCGTAAAACGCCGCATTGATCAGTGGATAGATTAAGCTTCTCGTCGCTTGGGGAAGTAATTCAAAAAGATCATGACCAATGGGTATGCGTGCAGCTTGGGTGGTGTCCCATCTGAAAATTTCCAGCTCAATACTGACAGGAGCATTAAGGGAATCATTAATGCAAGTCACTATGAGCTGAGTGGATTGGGTCTCACCCGATGTTGGATTGTAAATGAAGCCCGTAGAGTTTGGCAAAAAGCACACTCCTTCCGCAATATATAGTAAAGTATATTACGATTCTTGCTGCCAGTATGACTAAAATACCCAACTCTTATATTGGAACCATATGAAAATTTTGTTATGCTACATATGCTAGATTAATAGATTCAGTTCAAAACATGATTCTACTACTTATGTAGGAAGTTGGAGGAAATGTACAATGTTCATTAAACGTGTAGGAAAAATCGCCGCGGTTACTGTAATTGCTCTCTCTATCCTTGGAAGTACTCCCAATATCGGTGGGGCCTATGCTGCCCCGGCCATTTCAGTACACTTGGATGATGTTCCCCTGAAGTTTGATGCAGCTCCACGAGTTGATAAGGGTGTCACTTATGTTCCATTTCGGACGGTCGGACAAGCCCTTGGTATCAATATTACCTGGAACAGCAAATCACAGACTGTAAGAGCAACGAACACTGTGAAAGGACAAACTACCGAGGTACTATTACAAGTTGGCAGCACCACAGCGACCGTAAATGGAAAAAAAGTTACACTCGCAGCAGCACCCGTTCAGCGGGAGGGACGCGTACTTATTCCACTAAGTTCGTTCAGTAACCAATTCGGTGTACAAGTAAGCTGGAATCAAGCAACCAAGACGATCTCCCTTGTCTCCCCACAACGCGAGATGCACCTGAGAGCCTTTTATGCGTTGCAATCCTTTCAAGAAAAGGACCTTATTACTTCCATGAATTCCGTAGCCTTTGGCTGGAGCCGCATTGATCGTGAAGGTCAGTTTACGCTCCAAGGAGATGAGTACCGCCTCCCTGCTGCTGCGGGTGATATTACACCGCAGTCCATCGTTGCTGATGCAGCAGATCAACAGATCCAACCACAGCTCATGGTGTATGCCTTGGATGGAAACGGAGAACTGACCAAAGTTCTGAGCGACAAGAGCCTGCGGCAGAAATCGATTGAAGGTATAACTGCTGCTGTCACAGAGCAAGGTTTTGGCGGAGTTGTTTTGGATTTTGAAGGACTGGGCTTTAAACTGGATGTGGTAGAACAACAGAAGCTGCTCAATGCCTACGTGAAGCAACTAAAGAGTTCCTTGCCCCAGGACACAGCTTTATCTCTGGCGGTACCGCCGCTAAATAGTGCTTATAAAGGTTATGATTACAAAACACTTGCCTCTATTGCAGATGATCTTATTATTATGGCCTATCAGTATAATCCGGTTGGCACCAAATCTCAGGTACCTGAGCCAAATAGTCTTGTAGATCAGGCAATTCAATTAGCCATACAGGCCGGTGTCCCAAAGAGCAAGCTTCTGCTCGGTATCAGTCTAAGCAGTGAAACGCCCTCCTCTGTAGATGACAAGCTCGGTCTTGCCAAACGTTATGACCTCAAAGGAGCAGCATTCTGGCGTCTGGGTCTGTTCCGTTCCTACAATACCAAGATGGAAGATGCCATGAACGCTTCTGTGATCAAAGAGTAAACATTCTAACTGGATACAGCTCACTTAAATAAAGAAGGACCGTGCCTCTGATACGCAGAGACTTGGTCCTTCTTCTCTATCTTTTTCACTTCATAAATTTATCCACACTTCCAAATACAAGCTTCACAAACTGGGTAGGACCAGGCAAACGGGGCTGAAAGAGAAGAATAATCCCAATTACTGCCGCCACAGCAGTAATTCCCGCGATCAATATTCTGGCTCGTTTCTCTTTGCTGCTCTTCCACTCTCCATACACTATCGCAGTCGCCAGCAGCAAAATACCAAGGATTGAGCCTAGTTTCATGCAATCACCTCTCTTCTCAGGCTTGTACAGGAGCCGATTCTGTTCAACTTTCGTCCTCATTAGGTATCCCCTGTGGTCCTGTTGATTTTCCGGTACGTACTACATGTGCATCTACTTTGACTTCCACTTCCATATCAGGATAGATGGTTTCCCAGTTCTTCTCCTGCGCCTTCCATTGATTTGGGTAATATCTGCGGAATTCAACTGCGAATTTGAAGAAATCGGAGCGCAGCTCTTTCTGGGACATGTCTAAAGCATCATGAGCCAAAGATGTGAGCTTAGCCGACCATTCCTTTTCCAGTTTAGTTAATACAGCAGGATCAGTCAGATTGGCATCTGTTGTATTTAACACCACTTCTCCCCTGGTTTGGATATCGACCTTCATACTCCACTGTTTGTTTACGATTCGCGGTTTCAAGGAGGTTTTATTTTCAATGAGTCTTATCGAAAAAGAACCCTTTAACGGCTCAAACTCAACGGGCATGATAATGTTGTTCAGTTCTTTAGCAAGTAGTAATACACCTACGCTTAGTGGTTCTTTGACCGTCTTGACATAACGATCTTTCTTATACATACTCAGACCTTTCACATATGGCGTAGTCGTCAGTTTATCCTGATCGGGCTCCGGGGGTAAGATTAACATGCGAGACAAAATGGCGGAACTGCTCGGACCTTCAATAGATTTAGCCAGTTCAAGGGCAGTAACACGTGTACCTAACTTCAGATTGGCCATCTCACGCAACGATTCAGCAGAACTTCGCTCCAATGGATCAAGTAACGCAAGGATATCTTTCGCAGCCTTTTCGCTGGAAAAGACATATGCATGCTCCCTGAACTGAGGGTAACGCAGGAAGAAATCGATATACTCGCGAATACCGCGTTTGCCGGCTTGCTCACTGATGATTATGACTTCACAGTGGCCCCAGAACATATTCCGGGGAACTTTACGTTGTAACCGATTCAATGCCTCCGCAATTGTACGTCCTTCCGCTGTTCGAATCATTGTAACCCCGCTTGGACTGCCTCCACTCCCACTGCTATCTCCTGCACTCGCCTTTCGCGGAATGAAAATCTGTGAAGTCAATTGTACTTTGCCATCTTCATAATCTATCCCTGTAGCCAGCACGATAGCCAAATCGTTAATTTCGATGCGATCCCAGCATCCACTTAAAAGCACACAACACAATATTGGCATTAGTAGTACTCTATATATTCGCAAGTGCTCCTCCCCCATCAATCAGGTGTTCGCTCGATTCTTCCGAAAATGTGCCCACCCTTTCTTCAGCCATGCGACACCGTAGATCATAGCAGGAAGGATAAATAAAATGCTGATCGTATACAAGTTGGCTGAAGCGCTAACCAAACTGGAAATACCGGATCCACCGGACACAACCCAGTAAGCAAATACCATACACAGGAACGAAAGTGGACCAACCACAGGTTTGTAGTCTCGCAAACCAAACCATTCCGCGGTTGATGTAGCAAAGATATATAGAAAAACGGAAATTTTAACGAAAATACCGAAAATCCAGATGGCTATAATAAGGGATTCGATATGCTGCAAAAAGTCCGCAATGGTTATGTATCTTGCTGCGATCATGACCGGAAATACAAATGTATCCGTCAAATCACCAATTAAAAACAGGCAAAACAGATTGGTAACTGTCATTGCAGTTGTTGTAAACACAAGGGAACCCAGCATGACCCGGGTTATTCGTTTTTTTTCATTCACATAAGGTAGCAGAAAAGCCAACACGATATATTCACTAAACCATGCAGCAGGTGCAGCAGCCCCCGTAATAATGGGAATTGGACCCTTCTCCATAAAAGGAAACAGCTCGGCAGGATTCAGTTCACCAATCAATAATATAAAGATCAAAGCCAGCAGCACGATCAGCAGGGTAACAAACACCTGAGAGGTTCGTCCGACAACTTCGATCCCGAGTCTGACATTAATCGCACATACAACAACCATGGTACCCATCACAACAAACAAAGGTGTACGCGGAAGTGCATTATTAACAATGAATTCACCGTATTCCCGAATAATCAAGCCCGTCAGGTGGGGCAAGAAAGCGATATATATCAGACCGAATAACTTGCCCGGAATCCGACCAATAATCAATACACTGGATTGAATGAGTGTTTTTCCAGGGTACAGACGATCAAGTCCAACGGAAATACCAATAGCAGCCAATCCAACAATAGAACCTATAATTGGAGTCATCCACATGTCATGTCCTGCATAGTGCATTGTAATTCCAGGCACAGACAGGATAGCCGTTGCGAGAATGGCGGGAAAGACCATAAATGCCAATTGAGTCACCGATATTTTCCCTTTGTCAGTCAACATATGTAATCCCGCTCCCTTGTTTGCTCGAAATGTAGATTGTTCTAGTGTGGTTTGTTCCTTGGGGATGGACGCCACCATACATCCTTAAGTTCCTTAGCCATCGTAGGTGCTACCGGTGAGAGATAAGGGGTTCCAAATGAACGAAGACTGCTTAGATGAATGACAACCAAGATGACTCCCAACATGACACCCGTGAGTCCCAGCGTTCCTGCCAGAAACATCATGGGAAAACGTAGTAGACGGGTCGCGATGCTGGCAGCATAGCGAGGGATCATGAAAGAAGCGATACCGGTAATCGCGACAATGATAATCATGGGGGCTGAGACAATTCCGGCACTCGTCGCCGCTTGCCCAATAATTAAGGCTCCCACGATACTGACCGCTGATCCGACCTGCTTGGGCAATCGGACGCCAGCCTCACGCAATGCTTCAAAGGCAATTTCCATAATGAGTGCTTCCACCAGTGCAGGAAAAGGGATCTCTTCTCTCGCCCGAGCAATACTGAGAAGTAATACGGTAGGAATCATCTCCTGATGAAACGTCGTAATCGCTACATAAGCCGATGGAAGCAGCATGGATAAAACAAAAAAAATGTATCGCAGCCAGCGTACAAAAACACTCATGAACACATTTTGATAATAATCTTCGGGGGATTGTAACATGGAAAAAATGGTCACTGGCGCGATAAGGGTAAACGGCGTTCCGTCAACGAGAATAGCAAAACGACCTTCCAGCAAGTTGGAAACAACGACATCCGGGCGCTCCGTCGCAATCATCTGTGGAAATGGTGAATATCGCTGATCAACAATGCCTTCTTCAATGTACTGACTCTCCAGTACGTCTCGGAGTTTTAAATCGCCAAGTCGTGTCTCCACTTCCTTAACAAGTTTGGGGTCAATAATCCCCTCCATGTATACAAGTGAAATACTGGTGTTTGTACGATCTCCCATATTACGTGTATGAATCTTCAATACAGGTGTCTTGAGACGTTTGCGCAGTAAAGACATATTCATGGTCAACGATTCTGTGAACCCATCCCGTGCACCACGCACGGTCGATTCAGCTAACGGTTCTTCCGTTGAACGATTTGCAGCTTGGTATAGAGGGTATGTAGTTCCTCCTATTGAACCGTCCAGCAGTAACAGAGCTTCTCCTTCAAATATGGCCTGTACTGCCTGAGTAGTCGTTTCAACTTGCTTAACAGAAGCCAGGGGAACTTGCGCAGCTTTGATCCCCGTTTCCTGAAGGGGCGTTAGTACCTGTCGTTCCAGCCGCTCCGTATCGCATACACCAACACAATATACGCATAACGCTGATGTAAGACACGCGGTTTGGAATGTATGAAATATAACGTCCGAGCAACCCGCAAAAACGGAGCGTAACATTTCTTGATCAATAACAAGTTGTCCGGTTAATGGCAGGTCCTGTTGTGTTATCGCTGATGTGTCCATGACGCCTCCCCTTTCCGTAAACGCTCCGTCCAGATATTCTCAGTTAAAGGTATCCTTTACTTATCAGATGGGATATATACGCAAAATATAGAATGCCAAAAAAGCCGCCCTCATGAGCGACTCTGATGATATAAAACGCTATTGCATTCCTATGAATTCGTTGATCTTGATCTTTGAAATTCCCTATTTTCTATTTATCACTATCCTTTCACAGCACCCAAAGCAACACTCCCAATAATCTGTTTGGAAAATACAGAGAATACAATAATAATAGGCAGGATTGAGATCGCTACACCCAAATACAAGAGCCCATAATCCATTCCATAGTACCCCTGCACTAGCGCAACCAATACCGGAAGCGGATATTTATCCAGGGAGAAAAATAGCACCAGCGGTGTCAGGAAATTATTCCATGATCCAATAAACGTGAATATGCCAAGGGCGGCGATTGCCGGCCCCAGAATAGGCAGTACAATCTGATTAAACGTCCGGAACTCACCGGCACTGTCCACCCGCGCAGATTCTATAATCTCATCCGGGATGCTGCTCTCCATGAACTGTTTGATAAAAAATACATTAAATGCGTTAGCCGCAGCAGGCAAAATAATTGCGGCGTAGCTATCCAGAAGTCCCATCATGCTGAATAGTCGATATACGCCAATCAAAGCCAGTTGACCCGGCACCATCATGGTTGCTAACAGAAACAGGAACAACCCGTTTCGTCCTTTGAATTTAAATTTGGCAAATCCATAGGCAGTTAAAGCCCCAATATACAGAGATAATACGGTCGATGTTCCAGCAATAAATATGCTGTTGGCAAACCCACGCCATATGTTGATTTTGGATACCATGTTCATATAATTATCAATCAAGAATGATCCAGGGAGAAATGTAAACGTCGAAGCAATCGTTGCATTATTGTGTGTGGAATAGATGAGCATCAGATAGAATGGAATAATACAGAGTACGGCTAGACCAATCAGCAACAGATATATGATGATCTTACCCGCCGTTAGTCGCCTTGTGTTGGCATAATGTTGAATTGCTGCATTTGGTTGTTCCATTGATTTCGCAGTTTGCATGAAGAACTCCCCTCCCTATGAACGGCTCTTGCGCTTGGTCATGATGAAGGATGCAACAGACAACAATATGATAATGATGAACAGGCAAAATGCGATGGCAGCGCCGTAACCAAAACGCGTGCTCTGAAATGCTACATTATAGAGATACATAATACTGGTCATGGCTGCCCGGTCAGGACCGCCATTGCCGTTGGTTAGTGTAAATGGCTGATCGAAAATCTGGATGCCCCCAATAATAGATGTAATCATCTGAAACAAAATAATTGGACGGAGCATTGGCACGATAATATGGATGAAAATATGTTTCTTTTTCGCGCCATCCATCTGGGCAGCCTCCAGCAGAGAAGGATCAATGCCCTGAAGACCAGCTAAGTAGATGACCATGGAATAGCCAAAGTATTGAAAAAACAAAATGGATGATACAATCAGACGCATAAACCAGGGATCATTTTTCCAGTTAATTGGATCTTGTATTATGCCGGTCTGCACCAAAAAATGATTTAGTCCGCCAGACTGCCAGTCAAAAATCAAGCTGACAAGTAGTCCAAGTGATGCCGCCGTAACGATGTTTGGAAAAAAGTATACGGCTCTGAAAAAGTCCCGTCCTTTGAGCAGCTTATCATTCAAGATAAAAGCCAACACAAGTGAGATTGTGAGCTGCGGAACTACAGATACGCCCCAGATGAATAACGTATTAAACAAGGTTTTGTAGAACAACGGGTCTTGTAATACGGCGACGTAGTTACCGATCCCTACAAAGTCAGGTGTCGTGATCCCATCAAAGTTGGTAAAACTGATGTAAAGCGAATATAAAATGGGATACAGCCCAAAAGTGGTGAAAATAATAAAAAACGGAGCAATGAAGTAGTAGCCGTAATGGTCCTTGCGAATCGTTTTGGCAAACATGTTCTATCCCCCCAGTTATCATCGGATGTGTATAATCATTCGCTCGCTTATAAGCTAATCCACTTCCAGCTCCGGAAATCTCAAGGTAACATCACGTTTGATTCGCTTTACGACTTCTTCTTTTGTCTGAATGTCCTTATTGAGATATAACTGGAGTACAATCTTGTAGATATCATTGTTAATCGTGGCATCATATTTGGTGCGTTCGTATACAGGTACCCGTTTTGCAGCCTCCGAGAAAAACTCGAAATGCTTCTGTCCTCCCAAGTAGGACGATGAGAGCGACTGGGCAAGTTCATCATTCACAACCATGTTGCTGGTGAAATAATCCTGTTCTTTCGCTAACTCGGACAGAAAGTCGTGGTCAAAGTTATAGAACTCAATAAACTTCCAGGCCAGATCCTTTTTGTCACTTTTACTATACATCGCTATATAAGTTCCGCCTGCACTAAACGCTGACGGTCCCTGAGCCAAGCCCCACATGCCTTCGGTATCCGGGGCGTTGGCCTTGAACGTATATTGCAGTGCCCAGGTTGCCCCGGGATAGAACATGACCTCTCCTTTTTGCATGGATGCAGCGTAACCTGCACTTCCATCTTCATACTCGGCAAGTACATTCCGCTCACGTGCTTCACGTACAAGATCGAGCACTTCCAAGTAAGTTGGATCGATGACAAGTTTGCCGTCCTTCACCCAAGGTATACCATCATATGAATTCGATATAGCGTTCCAATTCGCCAATGCATGCACTTTATTCCCGCTAAGTTGCTGTACCTTCTCTCCAATCTCGAAGATCTTCTCCCATGTATCGATCTGTGAACCCACCTGCTCAGGATCATCGGTGCCCAGATATTTTTTCGCCAAATCCCGACGATAGTAGATGCCCCCTGGTGTTCCCTGATAACCTATCGCTCTGACATTTCCCTCACTGTCCTTTTCATTGGCCTGAACAAAAGCATATTGTTCCTCGATAAGTTCATTGGCGTTATACGGCGAAGCTGATAAATTCTCCAGATATGGAACGTCAATCAGCTCTCGAATATTCGCATTTTCAATCATAAATACATCTGGAGCCTTCGAGGTTGTCTGTAGCGCAGATTTCAGCTTGGTGATATAGAAATTACCGGGGATGTTGACAAAGTTCACTTTGATGTCAGGATATTTCTGTTCGAATTTCTCGATGGCGTACCCTGCTTCATCTGTAAAACTCCACACGGTAATCTCCTGTTGTTTGGTTTGATTCGATGGACTGAACTGACAACCAGCTAACAACATCGCTGCACATACAAATACAATAGTTGGCTTAAACCACTTCTTCATAGGCCCCCTCCTTCAAAAAAGGAAACGCTTACAATTTATTAGAGTATATTGATTTTGGAGAGGGCTTTCTCCACAAATATTGTGCATTATCCTCCATATTTTGTCATATTCGTACGATGTTTCTTACGAAACTCGGAGGGTGTACAGTCATTATATTTTTTGAAAAGACGATTATAGGAGTTAACATTGTTAAATCCATGTCCGATCGCAATCTCCAGAATCGTATCCTGACGGAACAATAATGCCCACTCTGACTTGATAATTCGAAAATGATTCAAGTATTCCATCAGTGTTACTCCCTTGATCTCTTTGAACAGTTTGCAGACATGGAACTTGCTGAATTTAATATGTTCCGCTACCTGTTCCAGCTTAATCGGCTCAGCATAGTGCTCCTCCAAGTATTCACAGACCGATTCAAGGAATTCAAATTTTTTGGAAGAAGTACATGCCCATCCTGAAGATGAAGATTCATCGGTGGTAACCGGTACTTTTGTACGTAATAAAAGTATGATGAGATCATACAACCTGGATACCATTAACCATCGGTATCCTGGCTTCTGATTTTTCTTCTCGGTAATGATGTCATCTATATATTGAGTCAGATTGCTCTGACTTCCCGTATCCGAGGGAATAACTGTTGTTTTGTTGAAAAGTTGTCCGAGATCCTGAATTTCGGCTTCGGTGGTGAAACTCCCGGTTAACAATTCGAGTCGGAACAAGATAATGGTCAAATGTTCGGTCCCCGGCAAAAAGCAGTGCACATCCCCTGGTTTGATCAGCAGCACATCCCCTTTTTCCAACTCACACACGTGGTCGTTCACGCCAATTCTGGCGCTCTTTCCATTGACGAGAACCAGTTCAACCTCATCATGCCAGTGTGCAGCATAATTGAACTGATTTCCTGTATGAATTACCCGAATGGGAAAACCTTCTTGCATATGGCCTGTCTCCAAAAAAGTGGGTACGCCCATCGTATCAACCTCCATTTATTTCCAACGCAAAAAAACTCCTCGTCTTTATATTATGCATGAATGGCTACTCTCCTTTCTTTTTAAGTATTTAAAATTCTATAGAATGCAAAAAACTCCTCAACTCAGGTTGAGGAGCCGAACAGAATCACGTTCCACGCATTGGATGTCCAGTGTATATAACGTCTCTACGATCTCTCCGTTCAGCAGTTGGAAGAGAACATGACCTGCAAGCTGGCCTGCATCCCTCTTCGGCTGACGAAATGTGGTTAGAGGTGGATTCATGTATTGAGATGCAGGTATATTGTCAAAGCCAATTACGGATAACTGCTCAGGTATTGAGATATCATGCTCCCTGAAGGCTTCCAAGCCGCCGATCGCCATTTCGTCATTTGCAAAAAATACAGCGGATGGCAACTCTCCTTCAAGCAGTTTCTTGGCTGCATTGTAGCCATCTTGCTTCATGTATTGTCCGCCAATTTTCCATTCGGGGTTCTCTTCAATGCCTGCCTCCTTCAAGGCTTTCAAATAACCTTGATAACGATGGAGATTACATTCCGATTGTGACGGGCCACTAATATAAGCTATTGTCCGATGCCCTTTATCGATCAGATAACGGGTAGCCAAGTAACCGCCTTGCGTATCACTCATCAAAACCTTTACAATATGTTGAGCATCCAGATCCCGATCCATGACAACAATCGGAAAGCCTGCTTCAGATGCTTCAACAAGCAACTGATCTTGAATATTCTGAGCGATAACAATAGCTCCGTCAATTCTTCTTTCACGAATGTAACGATGGGCTGTCGACTTCTCTCCACCCAACGAACTACATACGATCATATCGTATCCATGACTCATAACGACGGTTTCTATTCCGTTCACCAAATCCGAGAAATACGGACTGGACATGTCATGGACAATAACACCAATGGTTTGTGTACTATTTCGTTTTAATTCCGATGCAGGACCATGCCTAACGTAATTGAGTTGAGTCGCTGCCTCAAGTACTCGAAGTCTTGTTGGCTCACTTACATTCCCTTTATCGTTGAGTACACAAGATACGGTCGAACTGGCTACACCAGCCATCTTGGCTACATCTTTAATCGTTGTCATCATATATACTCCTCAAAGACAGTTTCATCTGTTTAGTCCATTATGGCAGTAACACAGCAATACACACGGGATAGTTCACTAGCATTTTAACACGTCAGTCCAGTCATGTCTCTTAGCAAAACATCAACTACGAAAAAACATATTAAAGAAACCGAGGTGCCTTCATGAGATTTAGTGAATATGTAATAGGTCAGCGCTACGAAACCACATCCTTGGCATTATCCAAGAGTGATATTATTGAGTTTGCCACAATCTATGACCCACAGTACATGCATTTGGATGAGGAAAAGGCCAAGCAAGGCCGATTCGGCAGTTTAATTGCTTCTGGCATGCAAACGATGAATATCTCCTTTAAATTATGGATTGAGGTTGGGGTCTATGGAGAGCATGTTGTGGCGGGCACCGGGATGAATAACATTCAATTCCTGAAACCTGTCTTTCCGGATGATGAACTTCATGTCATTGCAGAAGTCATTGGACTGTCTCCCAGACGAAAAGGAAATGGGATTGTTACGGTGCTGCTGAGTACTTTCAATCAAAAGAATCAAAAGGTATTTCAGGCAGAATTAAGTGCATTAATCGATAATTAAGGCTGAGAAAAAGCCAAAAAAGCCGCAAATTGGCGGCTTTTCGTAGATGTATCACATTGAAGCATTTTTAAGCGTTATAACCTTTCAATACCTGCCCCAAAATCTCTACGCCCTTGACAATCTGTTCGTCTGACGGGGTTGAGAAATTAAGTCTGATGGCATTACAAGGGTCTTGCTCGTTCACCAGGAATGCATTTCCCGGTACAACCGCAACCCCTTGAGCTGCCGCTGTCTTGGCATAATCAAGCATTGGCACATGTGCTGGCAGGTCACACCAGAGGAACAGCCCACCATCCGGTTGAGTATACGTAATGGACTTACCCATATGCTCTTGCAGGTTGTCCATCATCAATGTTGCTTTTCTCCGATATACCTCACGAATGCTGTTAATGTGCCCCGCGTAGTCATACTCCGTCATGAACTTGTATGCCAGAATCTGTGGAAGCATGGCTGTATGTACGTCTTCTCCCTGTTTGGCAACAACCATCTTCTCCACAACTTCATGTGGTGCTTGTACAAAACCGACACGCAGTCCCGCCGACAGAATTTTGGAGAATGATCCAACATAGATGACCAGCCCCTCATCATCCATAGATTTGATGGTTGGCACATCTTCTCCATTGAATCGAAGTTCTCCGTACGGGTTATCTTCCAAAATCATAACGCCATACTTCTTGGCCAGCTCGTATATGGCTTTACGTTTCGCAAGACTTGTCGTTACGCCGGTCGGATTCTGAAAACTTGGGATCACGTAGATCAGTTTCACATTTTTCTCCGTTTGCAGCGCCTCTTCCAACTTCTCGATATCCATACCGTCCATCTCCATCGGAACGCCAGCAAGCTTTGCACCGGATGCCCGGAAGGAGTTCAAGGAACCGATAAAGCTCGGACTCTCACAGATAATTGTATCCCCTTCATTACAGAACACTTTACAGGCAAGTTCAATCCCCTGCTGCGCTCCAGATACAATGAACAATTGATCGGCTGCAGTCCCTGTATCAAACCCTGTCTTCAAATGTTGAGTCAATGCTTCCCTGAGGGGAACATATCCTTCCGTAATTCCATATTGCAGAGCCGTGACCGGGTCATGCTCCAGAATGGTTTGGGTGAACGTGCGAATCGCCTCAATAGGAAAGGTTTCCGGAGCGGGATTACCCGCAGCGAATGGAATTACATTTTGACCCGAAGAAGCCTTCAGAATCTCTCGAATAATGGATGGTTGCAGTGCAGCGATACGATTGGAAAATGAATAATTCATCTTAAATAGTGCCTCCCGACATTTCATCTGACTTAGTTCTCTATCATTACATTAGATTCTATTATACGAGCATTTCCCAAATTTCCAAACTGTCTCGACAAAATTAATGTTTATACACCAAAAAAGAGGCTGCCGTCAGCAACCTCTTTTGCATAAGTATTGAGCAAAGTTTCAGCCTGTTAGCGCGCTGCGTTCATCTCGGATAACCGTGTGGCCTTCACAACATAAGCGGCTAGACCTGGGATCATCCGAGCCAGACCGGGATAGAATTTATTGGTTTTGGCAAAAGCCAGCTTTTGAATTCTTCTTGCGCGTCTGAGCAATTGGGTGAATTCCCGGCTTGCTTCCAGCGTGTAATTACTCTGCCAATCGGCATGTTCAATGTCGCCTTGCAGGTACTTGTCAGTCCACCTTGCACACAGGAGTGAAGAGCGAAGGGCAATGGACATTCCGTCTCCACATAAGGGTGGTATCATCAGCATGGCATCCCCAATATGCGGATATTGAGACCATGGCTCAGGAACGTTGGACAGATGCAAGGGCGCAATCGACACTTGCGTTCCATCTACAGGCATTCCTTCGGCTAAACGGGCTGCCAAACTCACGTTTGTCAGGGATGCCGCCTGTAAAATATCGTTTACAGACTTGCCACTTCCCTGGACGGTATCCAGTGTCAACAATGCGGCGACATTCACAATGCCATCCTCAATTGGGGAAATGCCCACGTAACCACCTTGGCAAAAATATAACTCTACCCGTGCGGGAATCTCTATCCCGCTGAAGTGGGACTTAACGCCAACGTATACGGTTTGGTCCCGCAGATCAGGTGCGGAAGCCATCCCACGCGGCTTTTTGGTCCCATGTGCTCCGATGACGGCTTTGGCTCTGTAACTGATCCGCTCATCTCCCTGTTTCACCTGAACCTCATAACTGGCATCCTCAAGCTGCTCGATGCTCGTTATGGTCGCTTTGGTCACAATCTGGGCTCCGGCCTCCAGAGCCTTCTGATGCAAAATCTGGTCCAGCTCATATCGACTTATGCCATATGCAAATCCCGGCAGCGGTGCTTCGATCACTCCGCCTTGTGGCATAACGATTTTGGCATGATCCATGGTGCTGGGTTTCTTCGACCGGTCCAGAAGGTGAATATCCAGAACTTCTAACATCTCCTTGGTTTCGGGTGACATGAACTCACCGCAGGTTTTGTGTCGCGGGAACTCCTGGCGATCCAGCAAAAGGGTCCGATGTCCTTTCCCTGCCAGTTGCATTGCACATGTACTGCCGGCAATTCCGGCTCCGATGACAATCACATCTATCGATTTCGACACGTAAGATCACCTGCCTTTCGTGGGAATAACAACAGAGTAACGGAACAAAGGCTTCCATTCATAAGTCATCGTATCATGATTGAGCCGTTGTTTAAGTTCATTCCAATCCCTCCCTGTAAAACCTTTGGCTACGGAAAGAGGCCCATCATGACGAATATAACGATTGCGCGAGATCATCCGTGTAGTAATCCAGACCGCCTTATAGGATACGGGGTGGCGGTGAATATCATTAATGACGACACCGTATCTGGATGCTCGCAGCATATGAGAAACCATATCAACCAGCTGATCTCCGTCAAAATGATGCACGAACTGGGAACCTGTCACAATATCTGCTGAAGCATCCGGCAGTTGTGTAAGATCGGCACGTTGTACCCGGACTCGGGGTTCGTCACGGAATAGTTGTCTCGCTTCCTCACACGCTTCTTCCGTCAGATCAACCAGCGTAATTTCCAACTGAACACCCTGACGATCTGCCCATTGCAGTAGTTTCTGGTTCACATCTCCTGAACCTGCCCCCACATCCAGTAGAGTCAGCTTATCCGGCCTGCCGACAGAGTTCCACAACTTCTCTACACCAGCCAGAGTTGGGCCAGGTGCTGCAAATATTTTGTTAAGACGTCTCAGATGTCTAAGCGCTTCACGCAGCTCCTCCCCTCCCAGAGAGAAATCATCCATCAGTTCATCTTCCTTGGCTCGAATGGACAATGTTCTAAAAAAGGACATGATCGTGCTCCTCCATCACTGAAGATAATGAGGGTACATAAGTGAATTTCATCAACTCTGCGGTGAGTCCCGGTCCAAATGCCATGGCTACACCATCTGTAGAGGATTGAACCTGTGCCTTCATGTCCTCACGCATCGCGTTCAGTACAAACAGAATGGTATTGGAAGATAAGTTACCATACGTTCTGAGGACATCCCTGCTATACTTTGTTTGCTCGTCTCGCAGTTTCATTACATTCTGTACAGAGTCCACAATCCCACGTCCTCCCGGATGAATGGCCCACAGTTCAGGAAGCTGTTCACTTTGCAATAAGAGACGCAGTTCCTCTTCCAGGTGAACACCTAACAGCTTGGGAATACGAGGGGATAGATACAGGTCATACCCCAGATTCCCTACCTCCCAGGTCATATCTTCAGTCGAATCCGGAAGAAGCACAGAATAACCCGTGCCCAGACTCAGAACATTCTTGTGCTGAGGTTCTGGTGTACCCACTACACAGGAAGAAGCAGCGTCTCCGAAGAATGAAGCTGCAAACAGCGCTTCCCGATCTTGTACGGGCTGAAAATGAATGGTGCACAACTCTACACAGACCACAAGGACCTGTGATCCGGGAGCTCCCTGCACAACATCTCGTGCCATCTGAATGGCTTTCAACCCTGCCGCACACCCCTGAAAGATCAGCGGCAGTCGATTAACTCGGGCAGACAAACCCAAATGACGGATGAGCATAACATCAAGACCCGGCAGATATTGACCGGTGCAGCTGACCGTAATGATATGCGTGATACTCTTTGGAGATACGCCTGAATCCTCCAGGGCTTTCTCTGCCGCCTCAATCCCGAGTGGAAGCGCCTCTCGCTTGTATGTATTCATTCGTTCTTCGGTTGTCGGGATGTCTGATCGCTCACCAGAGGGCAGATAACGGCATTCTTCCAGTGAACCCAGATAGCTCGGTTCCACGGTATATCGTGTTTCAACACCACAGGACTTGAATATTCGTCTGGCAAAACGAGCCAAATCTGGCCGATCCTGAAGAGAAGAAGCGATTAGTTCTGCAATATCTGACTGCGCTACGGGGTGAGCAGGTAGAGCCGTTCCCATGCCAAGAATCGCGATATCGGATGGACTGTTATATTGGTTCATAATAAACCTCCTGGTATTGGTCATTATTTCCTCTAATTTAACAACTCTTACCCTTAACGATATCGTTATAATCTCAATAAGGCTCCTAATCCAGTTTATTAACACATCCTCAAGCTCAGAAGCTTGGTTTCATCAAGCCATTGAAGCAGTCACACCAATGAATGAAAAAAGCCGCCATTAGGCGACTTCAAGGTATCTTTTTAAATAACTTTCTCAAATAATTTCTAACCACTTCTCAACGTCGTTCTGATGTACGTTATTTGGAAAATGCTTCTCTGATCTTGTCACTCATCCGGTACCAGGCATCCTCAGCCATCTGGAGATCGCCAAAATGCGTAAATCCGTGAGCGGCTCCCTCGTACTCCTTAAGAGTCACCTTAACACCGCTTGCTTCCAGCCTTGCTGCATATGTTCTTGCTTCTTGGGCCAGTGAATCTTTCTCCGCGGTAATAATCAATGCTTCTGGAAGACCCTCTACTGATGTTGCAAGCACAGGTGAAGCCAACGGGTCTTGCGCATCTTCTGGCGTTTCAAGGTACATGGCATTAAACGTTCTGGCGATCTCGGCTGGAATGGCTTCTTCAAAACTCGGTTTCTCGGCCGGATCTGTAGCCACATCCAATACGGCATAATCCATAACTTGCAGAACAATTGGCAGCTCGCTTCCTCGTTGCTGATTCAGTAAACACACTGCTGCAGCAAGATTACCACCAGCACTATGCCCCCCGATAGCAAATAGAGACGGGTTAACCGATAAGGATTGCGGATTGGCGTGGACCCACTGTACAACGTCGTAACATTCATGGACTGCCGTTGGGAACTTGTGCTCCGGTGCAAGACTGTAATCGATATTAACGACTACACAATCAGATCGATCAGCGATCAGGCGACACCATGGATCATCCATCTCTGCTTGTCCCAAGATGAAACCACCCCCATGCATATTAAAGAAGACCGGCAGAGGAGCGGAATGGTCCCTATCCGGTGTATACACAAGAACACGTGTATCACCTTTAGTTGTAGGAATCATGACTTCTTCTACTGTGACAGCATACGTGGAACTGGGTTGAAGAGCTGAACCTGTACCGACGACATTTTGACGCATACGTTGTACCATTGACAGTTGTTGTTGATCCATAGATATCACTCCTTTAGTGGATTGCCAATACGCCTACTTCCGTTGTCACTTAAGTATAGATGACATTCGTCTATTCCGTCATGTGCAATTCATTCGATATGTATTGATCAACATGCTCAAACGTGGACCAAAATTACCTTCCCCTGCTCTTAATGCTTCAATGTTAACATTCAGTGCCAGGAGATCGGTTTGGGTCCTTGCTTGTTTCCTGTTTTTTCTGGAACATCATCCAGACCCCCATCAAACAAAATAAAATGCTGCACCCCATGCCAAACAAGCTACTGGTTTTTAATGCAAGAGGTGAGCCTTGCATGGTAAGTAATGTCGCTTGGGTCACCACGATGGATACCATCGCATCGGTGAAGTTAATCATTTTTAATGTAGATATGATCGGGTTATGGAGATGACGGTTCGCCCAGGTACCATACACGGCAAAAACCAGCTTGGTAAAAGCCACTGTAGATACGATATACACGATGTTACCCTCATATATGAAGGCATCGCCGATTAGATACATTCGCAGGCAGACCAGTGAATAGGACATGCCCAGAAAACACAGGAAAAGACCACCGCGCTTATAGACCGTAAGCTCTAATGTATATCTTTCCTTTGGAGACTTCATCCTTTTGGCAACTTTATATTTTTGAAGCACCTGTCCTTTGGCTACACACAGAATCAGATAATATACCGCATTTGTAATGAACCATCCGGAAAGCAGATATATTCCCAGGATTAACTTGCCTATTCCGATCAAAGCATTGATAACAAGGGATACAACGTTGATCATGGCTGTTCGATCTTGTTTATTTCCAAGGTAACGGTCCCACACGGACTTCATGTATGTCTTCATTTCCATATGATATTCAATCTACTTGGCCAGCAGACCAGTGGCTTTTTTACATACCTCATAATATATATTTCTTCTTTCTTACCTTATTGGCGAAGCTCGGCACGTCCTTTATACGATAAATAAATGTGTGTTAAATCAAATAGAAATGTCTCACGATTCGGCCAGAGATTCCCGAATCCTTTTCGGAAGGGATTGGACAACCATATCATAAGAGTGATCGATCATGACGTAGACATCCTCATCGGACAATGAACCATCCAGCGTAATGGTATTCCAGTGTTTTTTGTTCATATGATATCCCGGTTGAACTGCTTCATGCTGCTCTCTCAGGTTCTCTGCAATAACGGGATCACATTTTAGGTTTAAGAGACCGTGCTTTTCTTTGTTTTCAAAAATAAGCGCGAACATCTTACCCGCAACCTTAATCGCGACTGGATCAGGCCCAAATGGATAATCCTTGGTCGCACCTTTCTTGTTCAAACTGTATTCAATCATCGTTTCCTTCAAGTCAGTACCTCCCTTTCACCAGTGGACGATATAATGATACCGAATGTAAGTTCGTATGTAAATAAGCTTGTTGCACATAAAAGCACATAATAAAACCTCCTCCATATCAATGGAGAAGGTTTTATCTGGATTTATTTAGATCTTAATTGGCTCTATCATTCCTAGTTTTGCTGCTGCGGCTGAAGGAGCCATGGTTTGATTTACTGCTACTGCTGTTTGATCTACTGCTATTCGGTCTACCGTCGTTTGAACGACTACTGTTTGATTTACCACTCTTGGCAAACCATTCGGATTTGGGCTTGCGCGCCGGGTTAGCTTTGGACTTCGCCGGTTTGCCTGCAGCCGATTTGTTGAACGAAGGTTTACTGCCTGCTGCTTTGCTGGTTTTATCAAACACAGGTACACCTGTCATTGGATACGGATGACCTTTCACTTCAGGAATCGTCTTTTTGATTACTTTCTCGATATCCTTCAGGAATGGAAGTTCATCCTTCTCACAGAACGAAATTGCCATCCCGCTTTTGCCAGCTCGACCTGTACGGCCAATACGGTGAACATACGTTTCCGGGATGTTAGGCAGGTTAAAGTTAATGACATGTGACAGTTCCTCCACGTCAATTCCTCGTGCCGCGATATCCGTCGCAACTAATACACGTGTTGCACCACTCTTGAAGTTGTTCAGTGCCCGTTGTCTCTCGTTCTGAGACTTGTTGCCATGAATAGCCTGTGCCGTAACGTTCACTTTGGCCAAATCACGTGTAACCCGGTCAGCGCCGCGCTTCGTGCGTGTGAACACCAATGCCGTGACGATGGATTTATCCTCCAAAATTTGGTTCAACATATGTTGCTTCTTGCCGTTCTCCAGCAAATATATAGACTGCTCAATGCGGTCTACTGTTGAAGATACCGGTGTGATTTCTACTTTGACTGGATCAACCAGCAGGGTTTTAACCATTTTGGTGATTTCAGGAGGCATTGTAGCTGAGAAGAACAGCGTCTGCTTTTTGTTCGGCATTTTGGCAATAATTCTTTTCACATCATGAATGAAGCCCATGTCCAACATCCGGTCTGCTTCATCCAGAACGAGAATCTCAACCATCTTCAGATCAATACGTTTCTGATTAATCAGATCGTTCAATCTGCCAGGTGTTGCGATAATAATATCTGCACCTTGATTCAGCGCACGCTCTTGTACTTTTTGCGAAACGCCGCCAACGATTGCCGTACAACGAATGTCCGTATACCGGCTATATACCTTGATGTTATCCGCGATCTGAATAGCCAGTTCTCGTGTTGGTGTCAAAATTAATGAGCGAATATGTCGTGCGGACTTGGGTCCTTTGGATCTTTCGCTTAATAATTGAATGATCGGCACCGAGAATGCTGCTGTCTTGCCTGTTCCTGTCTGTGCACATCCCAGCAGATCTCTGCCAGCTAATACAGCTGGTATGGCCTGTTCCTGTATAGGGGTAGGATTAGTATAATTTGCTTTGCTTAACCCTTCCATAATAGAGGGGATAATATTTAAGTCCTTAAATGTCATGTTGTCTCCTTCATTTACGCACATCTATCAATAAGACGCATCTTTTATTTCACACGTAACGTATAAGGATACCATTAAAAACGTAATCTGTACATTATCTTTTTAATATCACTTTGTTTAACTGACCAATTTAAGACCGACTGCCGATCCAAGCACCATAGCGATAAACAGAATTCTTAGGGCATTTCGAGGTTCTCCGTAAAACACCATGCCAAGAATAGCACCGCCGGAAGCTCCGATTCCCGTCCATACCGCATATGCTGTCCCCATCGGAAGAGTTTCCATCGCAAGGGACAGGAACAGGAAACTCAATCCAAACCCGGCTACCAATAGAACCAGTGAAATGAGATTACGGTCTTTGTGCAACTTGTTTATCATCAGCACTCCGATCATCTCAAATACCCCTGCCAAGATAAGAAATACCCAGTTCATTATAGCTGCACCTCCTTATTCTTCTCTTTGCTCAGCATTTTAAGCCCGATTACGCCGAGTAAAAGTACACCAATGAGTACCATTTTTCCGGTTTGGATAGGTGCATTAAACAGAAAAATCTCTGCAAGCACTGTACCTGCGGTACCCAGGCCAACAAATACTGCATACACGGTTCCCACAGGCAGTGTCCGCGAAGCTGCAATCATCAAGGAGAAACTAATGATAATTGCAACCAATGTAAACCCCCATTCCAACAGACCACTGGCATGTTTCAATCCAATGACCCAACCCACTTCAAACAAAGCAGCAATCACAACCGACATCCACGTTTTATTCATTCCTGTAACTCCCTTTCTCTAATTCATTTTTTTTACACCTAGTATGGGTACATTAGCGTAAAAACAAAAAAAGCCCGGGAAACAAACTGCATGTAGCAGTTCATCTCCCAGGCTTTTATCCCTCCGTGGCACAACCAACAGGTTGTGGGTTTTCTCTCGGACCAGACCGACATACATCGCGGAACCCTAGAAAACCTGTTTTTATTCTAATGTGTCTCCAATTATACACACTTCCACTATCTTGGCAACCCTGATATTATGATCATGTTATTTATTTGATAATCAAACCCATTAATCCTACAAATGTGGCGGCTTGATGTGGTGAAATCACACAACCGTTGAGATCTTCCATGGTCAGCACCAAGGAGTCAAATTCGCAATCGCTAAGATCCAAATCCTTCATTTTGGTCCCCGTTAAGGAAGCTTGGTCGATGTTACATTGACTGAACTCCATTTTTTGCAGTGCCAGATAGGCAAAGTCCGCACCAATCAAGGTACATTCCGAGAAAGAGACCTGTTTCAGATGGGCAAAACGGAAATTGCTATAGTCGCCTAGACCATGAAGGAAATTGACATTTTGCAATCGGCTATTGGAAAAATCAGTTCCGACAAACTTGCAGTTATGCCATTCGATCCGGTGCATGAAGGCACCAGAGAGATTGACATTGGAGAAGTCGCAGTGTTCAAACCGGACATCGGTGAATTCAAATTGTTCCAAGGCAGACTCCGAGATTGTCACATGTCTAAATACAACATTTTCAAAGGAAACCTTACTCGCTTCCTGTTGATCCAATGTAATGTTCTCGATCAGTTTGTGTTTGTACTCCACTTTGGATTCCAGGAATGCAATCGTTTCCGGTTCGAGCAACTGCTCCTGAATCTTGGGTTTGTCCATTTTCATCCCGTATTCCCCTATTCTTTAATAGCTACAACTCGCAGTCGGCTTCTGTCCAGATACCACTGTCCATCCCGCATCAGTTGTGGCCGCACTCTTTTCTCGACAGCTTCCATAATAACATCCTGTTCCGCAGGTGTGATACCACTGAATAAATACTCCGCGAAGCTGGTCAACCACTTTCTGACACCTGGCTTAAACGGGGTAAATTGGTCAACGTGCTGCGCCAGACGAACTCGAAATCCGTGTTGTTCTAGTAGATTAGCATATTCGCCAATGGTCGGGTGATACCATGGATTCCGTCCTTCCCATTTGTATCCACGGGCATTCAGTTCTTCCCTTACCGCTGTTATTAATATAGCCGTGTTGCCACTTCCAGCAAACTCAGCCACGAATCGTCCTCCCGTCTTGAGCGCTAACTGTATGGATTGTACTACAGCTGGAGCATCCTTTATCCAATGCAGAACGGCATGAGAGAAGACCGCATCAAACGTTTCTTCTGTCCGATAATGACAAGCATTTTCGACTTGAATATTCATATCAGGGTATTTCTGTTTAGCTTGCCTAATCGTCTCTTCTGAAAAATCTATACCTATTGGCAGCGCTCCTGCGGCTGCAATTTTGGCTGTCAGATCCCCATTGCCACAACCCACATCAAGAATACGTTCACCTTGGGATGGCTGGAGCAGGGATAAGATAGGGGTTTCCTGTAACGTTGCAAAAGGAGCGGAATGACCACACCATGATTCGTTCGCTTGACCGGATGAATGTCCGTTATTCATAGAATATAATCTCCTTTTTAATTAAGGATCTAATGTATCTATAATAACTTCAATATAAGAGAACTGTCAATTCACTCATCAGATAACTATAAAAAAAGCCGCCGAATGGCGACTTTAACATTAAGAATTGGGATCAACTGAGATTTCCTGTTACCGGATGCGGTACATACGCGTCTTCGAGGAAACCGATCTCTTCCATAGTCAGCTTCACCTTAAGGGCTGCCATTGCATCCTCCAGATGGTGAATTTTGGTCGCCAGGACAATCTCATCCCGACGCGCAAAGTCCTTCAATGCACGTCCAACAATTTCCTCACTGGTTCCATCCGAATAGATATTGGCAGTATCGAAGAAATTAATACCAGCATCCAATGCTTTCTGGATGAACGGTCGACTCTGCTCTTCATTCAGGGACCATGGAGCCATTCCGCGTTCCGGTACACCGTAACTCATGCAACCTAGACATAATCTGGAGACATCCAGACCGGTACGTCCTAATTTCACATATTCCATATTTCACACTCTCCTTCAATTTGTTCTGTGAATGGATGTTGTCTCGACCTCTTCGGTAACTAGCTCTAACCAGCATGTGAAGTATATCTCTCGATGTACGGAATTTTCTTCGAACTTGATCTGTGATTCGAGCCTGTCAATCAATATTTGCCTCACATGGTTTGATAACCACTTCATCACCTTACTCACCCAACTTTTCGAATAAACTTTAATCGCTTGGCTCTGTTAACATACTCTTAGTATGCCGAGTCATGGGCTGCAAGCGGTATATCAATCGTCTTAATTGATTGCCTGATCCTCTCAGGCCCCCTTTTGGTTCTGTACGGTAAGCTTTATAATTTAAGTAGGTTAAATCCGTGAGGAGGATACGTATGACCGAAGAATTATTTCTACCAAAACAGGAATTGAGTGACCTGATCGAACGCCATTCCAATCATAACGGTGCAATGGAAACGGCGGTTCCTTCCTTGATTGTCTATCACCATTCCAAGATTAGTGAACCCGCATACAGAGTGTATAAACCTTCATTTTGTGTGATTGTTCAAGGGTTGAAAGAAGTATTGCTCGCACAGGAGCGTTATGAATATGGATCTTCCAATTACCTGATTGCTTCCATGAATCTCCCGGTCATCGGGCAGATTATCAAGGCATCCGCTGATGCACCCTACTTAAGTCTCAAGCTCGAATTCACACCGAACCAAATTCTCGAAGTACTTAACGAATGCAATATCAAGGTAACATTCAACGAAAACGCCAGACGAGCCATGTTTGTAGGTCAGATGGAATCGTCCATTCAGGACGCTGTACTCCGACTTGTTCGTTTGCTGGATACGCCGGGAGAGATTCCGTTTCTGGCTCCGTTGTACGTTAAAGAAATCCTGTTCCGCCTCCTTCAAGGGCCTTACGGAGGAGAACTGGCGCAGATTGCGGTTGAAGGTAGCAGCACTTATCGGATCAGAGAAGCGATTGAGTACATCGTTCATCATTGGGAACAGCCATTTCGCATTGAAGATCTGGCTGAGACCGCCAGTATGAGCGTCTCTTCATTCCATCGTCACTTCAAAGAGATCACAGCTATGAGCCCATTACAATTCCAGAAACAATTAAGATTACAGGAAGCCCGGCGACTTCTGATGGCCGAATCTGCAGATGCGGCAGATGTAGCGTTCCGGGTTGGTTACGAGAGTGCTTCCCAATTTAGCCGCGAATATGCACGCATGTTCGGTGCGCCGCCAAGAGCCGATATCCGACGGCTGAAAGAGAAATACGATATGGCCTTGAGTGAGTAACCGAGTATATACTGCCACAAAAAGCACGAAAAAGGACAACCACAACGGGTTGTCCTTTTTCAGTATCAGAATTCTGCGTAATTGCTTTTGGATTATTCAAATACTCGTATTTATGAGAAGGAAATCGGAACTGTTCTCCTTCATTTTTGAACAAGATTAGACCAATGCTTCGACCCGTTCTGGCACGTGGATCTCTTCGTACAATAATTGAGTGATATCACGAGTCAGTGCATCCACATTCTCTTGACGAGTTGCCCAGCTGGTACAGAATCGCACCGCACTGTGTGTATCGTCAACCTTTTCCCAGAAGGTGAACGTATAACCGCTGCGTAATTTCTCAAGCAAACGATCAGGCAGAATCGGAAACTGCTGGTTGGTTGGTGAATCGTACAGGAAGCGTACCCCCTGCTGTTCAAGTGAGTCATGAATTCTCAAGGCCATATCTACGGCATGACGAGAAATGTCGAGGTAAAGACCATCTTCGAACAACGTTTCAAATTGGATTCCCAGCAATCTGCCTTTGGCAAGCAGGCCACCTTTTTGTTTGATCATATAACGAAAATCTGGCTTCAGTGCATCATTCAGGATGACAACCGCCTCTCCCATCAATGCGCCAATCTTGGTTCCCCCGATGTAAAATACATCACACAATCGTGCAAGGTCAGCAAGTGTCATATCGCAATCGCGTGAAGCGAGTGCATATCCAAGACGTGCTCCATCCACGAAAAACGGAAGACCACATGCTCTGCTCACTGTATGCAATGCTTGCAGTTCTGCCTTGCTGTACATCGTTCCATTCTCCGTTGGTTGGGAAATGTAGATCATTCCTGGTTGAACACAGTGTTCCGGCGACGACTCATTCATGTGCGCATCGTAGACTGCTCTAACCTGCTCAGGCGTGATCTTTCCGTCCTCGCTTGGAACTGTGAGCACCTTATGTCCCGTAGCTTCAATAGCTCCCGTCTCATGAACCGCAATGTGTCCCGATGTCGCAGCAATCACTCCTTGATATGGACGCAAAATAGATGCAATCACCGTTGTATTTGTCTGTGTACCGCCAACCAAGAAATGAACATCAGCGTGCTCATTGTCACATGCCTGACGAATAAGCATCCTCGCCCGTTCACAATGCTCATCCGTGCCATACCCGCTCGTCTGTTCCATGTTGGTTTCCATCAGTCTTTGTAAAATTCGTTCATGCGCACCTTCGTTATAATCACATTCAAATCGTATCATCGTGTTGTCTCTCCTGCCTTCTTGTTCAACTTCTCTTGTATGTTCATCATGGAGGTGTATACCTCTTGAATCTCTTCTTCATTCAATTCTTGCATCAGCTTCAGGATCTGTTGATCGGATCGATCATTCAATTGGGCATACAGTTCCTCACCCTTGGCTGTCAGACGAATAAGACTGACCCGGCTGTCGGCAGCAGAATCCACTTTCACCAGCAGTCCTTCCTTGGACAGCTTGTTCACAATTCGGCTCATGTAACTGCGATCAATGGTCAGTGTATCTACCAGATTGTTCGCAATGCTCTCTCCCCGAATTCCAATTTCAATAATGACCCGTACTTCTGCAAAGGAATACCCTGTTCCGAGAATATGCTTGTCGAGTACACCGAGTATGTTGGTATAAAAACGGTTAAAACGTCGCATGTCAGCCAGTATATCTGGATTTATGTACTGAGAGTCGATGTCAAACCCTCCTTTTTAGTGGACATTGTCAACATTATAATAATCACGTTAGTGGACGTTGTCAACATTATCTTTTGCATAGCATTTGATAACTTCATTTTTATTATCCAAACAGAAAAAAGCCACGCATATGCGCGGCAAGGTTTACTTGATTTAGATACTTAGTCGGCTACTTAAGTTTCTATATAAATTGACTAAACATTTACACAAAACGGAGAGGACAGAAAGAACCTGAAAAAGCGGATCGTTCGCCTACAAGCTTTCTGCAGGAAAGCTACATCGGAAGCATACGCTATCCCCGGATTTCCCCCTTTCTAGAAGGAATCAAAAAATCTGGGGATAACAGCGATCGGAAGGTTGTTCTGTCATCGGAGTGACGAGTGTAATTATTTTTTTGTTCAATTTACCTGAATTAAGAGTGACTATATTGCACCTGATGAAGACGGCTGTATATCCCTCCAGCGGCGACCAATTCCTCATGGTTGCCCTGCTCAGCGATACCATCTGTGTTTACTACGATGATTCGATCTGCATTCTTGATAGTTGTCAGTCTGTGTGCAATCACAAGTGTTGTTCTGCCCACCGACAATTCAGCGAGTGATTGCTGGATCAGTGCTTCCGTTTCCGTATCCAGAGCAGAGGTTGCCTCATCCAGAATAAGAATGGGGGGGTTTTTCAAAAACATACGTGCGATGGACAAACGCTGTTTTTGCCCTCCCGACAGTTTAACACCACGTTCACCAATAATGGTATCCATGCCATCAGGCAACGTGAGAATCAGTTCCTCCAATGAGGCACGACGGGCTGCTTCCCAGATTTGTTCATCCGATGCACTCAAATGCCCATAAGCAATATTCTCCTTAATGGTACCCGAGAACAAAAATACATCCTGTTGAACGATTCCGATATGCTTACGCAAGGATTGAAGCTTAACGTTACGAATGTCGACGCCATCTACAGTGATACGTCCCTCTTCTACCTCATAGAATCGGGGAAGCAGGCTGCAGATCGTCGTCTTGCCTGCACCCGAAGGACCAACAAAAGCAACGGTTTCCCCTGGTCGAACAGACAGACTGATATCACTCAGAATACGCCGACTGGATTCATATCCGAACGAGACGTTCTCGAAGCGAATATCCCCCTTCACACTTTCGAATTCAACGGCGTTTTTGCTATCCGCAATTTCAGGTTCTGTATCAATGATCTCCAGATACCGCTTGAAACCAGCGATGCCCTTTGGATAACTTTCAATGACTGCATTGATTTTCTCAATCGGACGGAAAAAGATATTGGATAACAGCAGGAAGGCCATAAAGTCACCCATATTGATTCTGCCATCGATATAAAACCAAGCCCCGCTGATCATGACAAACACCGTAACCAGTCGCATCATCATATAACTGACCGAGATACTTTTCGCCATCGTTTTGTAGGCAAGCAGTTTGGTTTTACGGAAATTCTGATTATCCACCGCAAAAAGTTCTTTCTCATGTTCTTCGTTGGCGAACGATTGCACAACACGCATGCCACCAACGTTATCTTCAATGCGTGCATTGAAATTGCCGACGTCTCCGAAAAGTCGCCGATACGTTTTCGTCATCCGCCCGCCAAATACGATAATGACCCAAGCCATAATTGGGATAATGATAAAGGTAAGCAGCGCAAGCTCAAGATTAATGTTAGCCATCAGCCAGAACGATCCGATTAATGTCATTACTGCGATGAATACATCTTCAGGTCCATGGTGAGCAACCTCGCCAATATCATTCAGATCATTCGTAAGATGACCAATTAAGTGGCCTGTTTTACGATTATCAAAGAAACGGAAGGACAGCTTCTGCAAGTGAGCGAACATCTTCTCACGCATGTTGGTCTCAATATTAATGCCAAGCATATGTCCCCAGTATGTAACGACATAGTTCAATACGGTATTAAGTGCATAGATGGATAACAACACAATACAGGCAAGCAAAATAAGAGGCCAATCCTGACCTGGCAACAATTCATTAATGAACTTGCTGACGGCAAGGGGGAAAGCCAACTCCAGAAGCCCTGCGAGTACAGCGCATCCAAAATCAATCAAAAACAGTTTTTTATAGGGACGATAATACGAAAAAAAACGACGAATCATACTTATTCACTCTCACTCTCCAGATCCTTATTGGGACTTACATCTTCATTTTGCAGCTCGAAAAGATGGATATACTCGTCGATGACCTGATCAATAGCTTTTAACTCCCCACTGATCATCGGGCGAATATGTTCGTACTCCTCCTGTCCAAGTTGTCGGACAAGCGTTGTTCTTCGATTCTGCATTTGTTCCAGAAATACAAGAATCCGGCCGCGACGGAATGTTTGCGCTCCATGGCCCCGTTTCCCCTGATGTTCACCATGTCCTCTGCCACGTCTGGAACGCTCTCCGCGTTGCTCATTGTCACTCACATCACGTTTCGGACGTTCACCTTGACGTACACTTCCATCCATCTCTTCGATAGGACGATCTCTCATTTGTGCCACCCCCATTACGTGTATACATATGTATACAACGCATTTATGTATACGATTGTATACGCGATAAAAAGAAGTGTCAACCTAAATTTTCCAATAAAGTAACTGCGCTCGTATGTTCATCATCTCTTGAACAGAAAAAAGCCGCGATTTCGCGACTTCTTTTGTTTTTCACTATTTTTACTCCTACAAAAATCATCATCATTCACTGCACCAAATCTATTGTTACTATTTCAATGAAATTTCAAATGTGGAATCCACGTCACCTGCAAATACAATGCGGCCGTTTTCTGGTAAAACAACCTCATTCTGACCGCTGACTACGGTGTGATTAATACAAATACCCTTTTGATCATATACGGCAAAGGCGCCAGTTGCAGGCATTTTAACCGTCATGACTTTTCCTTTCACCGTTGCTGGTATCGAAAACCATCTGGCATATCCGTCTGCTTGAATTGTTGCTAGAGATTGTTTACCCGAATATAGTGGTTGTACCATTTCCTCACTGGCGTATATGCTACCAACGGCTGTAATGTACTCTACTCCGTTCTTTTCGGTGAAATAAATCTCCTTGGTATCACGTCCAGCCAGGCCAGGGATTTGCAGCTCCGTGACTGCTTCGTTTGCTCCAATAATCTTAGTGTTGGATATATACCCCGGGGTCTCTTTGTCCAAATGAATCGGGAGAATTGGTGCTGAATTGAGATAAACCGTTGATGTGTATTTCTCATTCACCAGGTAATATTTTTCACCTTCACGCTGCCCCCATGAGGCCGTAATATCCTGGGATAATTCATTGACTTCCAGCTTCTCCGCTTTATATTCTGAGAAAGCCAACTGACCAAGTCCTGGCAAGGATACAAAAGATCGAGACCACAGATAAGTCCTTCCATTCTTCTCCTTAACAAATTTCAACTTTTCCGTGCCTTCATCGTTAACAAAAGTACCATCCGCTGTATAGGTGTATGTTTGAGCCGGATTACTTGGAGCTGTGAGTGTGGATACAGTCAGTTGTCCAGCATGATTCATTTCGATCTTCTTAACCGAATTATTGGCACCATATATACCAGCATACGTAGATATTTCTTCAGGCATATCGGCCTTCACTGGCACGCCAAATGATTTTTCCGGCTTCCGTTCTGTAATAATCCCCTTTTCCTCAAGTGCGCTGAGCAATAATTCACTCGCAATGAACTGATCTTTGGCACTTGTCCCACCAGATGAAGTAACGGCTGCAGCCAGATTGTATTCCGGCAATACGATTAATGATGAGTGATAAGATATGGTATCTCCACCTTTGGTTACTGCTTTGATGCCGTATTCACTGAATGGGTACAGATTTACACTATCCCACCCTAGCCCGTAAGATATAGACGTGTCGCCACCCTCCGGCCACATGCCTCTTTTGTATTCTTCTTGCGCCATGGCTTCGACTGACTTACTGGAAAGAATGTCTTGGACCTCTCCCGTGAAGATTTGTGAAAACTTCACAAGATCTTCAGCGGTGGAATAAATGCCTCCAGTAGCGATGACATTATAATTCTCTTGTGGAAGCTGACCCTCAACCAAAGGAGAATAGATTCCCGCCATTGCTGCCGGGTCAACCACATCCTGTGGTGTTTTGGTATGTTTCATGTCCAAAGGTTTCGTAAAATATTGATGTATAAAAGCTGTAAAACTCATGCCGCTAACACGTTCAACCATAATCTCGGATAACGTAAACCCATCGTTACTATACACGGAGAATGCGCCGGGATCTGCCTTCAGGTTTTGACTCGCCAATTGCTCGAGAAACGTATCATGTGAGTACGTATCATTATCCCCGTACAATGTGGCATTGCTGCCAGTGCTGCCCAGCAGACCGGAAGAATGATTCAACAGCATGCGTGGTGTGATTTGTTTGTAGCGATGATCCTTCATCTGAAAATCAGGTATATAGTTCACAACAGGCAGATCCAAATCAATCTTGCCTTCGTCAACTAACTTCATAACAGAAGCTGTGAGGAACATTTTACTAGTTGAACCTATACCATAGATCGTATTTGAAGTAAGCGGCACCTTGTTGTTTTTATCGTTTTTACCCGTCTGACCGGACACCACAATCTCTCCACCATCAATGAGGGCATATTGCAGGCTAGTTATTCCATGTTTCTCGGTCAGTAATTTGGCTTTCTCCGCTACTATTTTCTTGGTTGGTTCATACGTCAGGTCACTGCTGTTAACGGCAGTTGATGCGGCCATGACTGACATTGGAGCTAACATCGTTAACACCAGAGTTAACACAGCGATTGAAGTTCGTTTTCCCTTTTGTCGTCCCATTCACATCATCTCCTGAATTTTAAATGTTTTGTTTATTAGAGTTCTTCTGGGTCTACAAATTTCACCTCTGGATACAAATCGCTCGGTCCCTGAATCAGATCTCCACCCGTTTCTTTCAGCTGCTTGTTAAAGAAATCGAGTACATATTGATTTATGATATTTGATCCTCTTTTACCATTGATGTCTCCTGTGATCCCGGACAGTTTAACCAGCTCCGAATAGAATTGAAGGTCCGTGAAATTGAAGTGCTGGGTTCCTTCTACATAGATCACATTTCCCCCATGATCGATAACATTTTTCATGATGTGCAGCTCATCTGAAAGAAATTTAGTTACTTCATCATCCGAATTTCTATCCACTTCAAAATTGGCTAACCAGTCTTCAAAACTTCCTGATCGGATGAACATAAACGGCTTGTTTATATCATCTCTATTTTCCACTTCATATAGTGACCCATCCATATTAACCCCGGCCTTGATTCTCTGATCTAAATACGTTGCATTAAACGCGGTTGCACCCCCAAAAGAATGCCCCATCGCGCCTATGTTATTTAAATCGATCTTGCCTTTAAATTGACTTTCGATTGCACCTGAATTCAGCTTTTCGATTTGATCGATTACAAACTCCACGTCTTTCGTCCATATCTTCCCTGTTTTTGTACGTTCATCTAGTGTAGTCGTACTTTTTTTATAATCCGTTACACGGCCATCTGGAAAAAGCGTAGCAAAGGTGCTATACGTATGATCGATGGTGACCACGATAAACCCATGACTGGCCAGATTCTCCGCCTGTGATGCTTGTAGAACTCTACTAGTTCCCATACCATGAGATAGCAGTACCACGGGATAAGGACTTGTGGAAGGTAATATTTCTACATTTTCATAAGAGTTGGTGTGACTATACTTCAAGTAGTCGAGTACAAATTCGGGCATTTTTAAAGAAGCAGAGAAGCTCTGAATATACTTTTTGAACATTTCTTTATTATTTGGAAACAGCGTGTCACGCTTGATATTATTCCTATTTTCAGTAGGGTACCAAACTTGAACCATTAGTTCCCTCTTATCGCTTTGATCTTCAGTGAAGACTTCATCTCTGTTCTGATCTGTAAAATGAAAGGTTTGAGTACCCACTTTCTCTGGACCATCCGGCTTCGGCAAATTAAAGACAGGTAAGTATACAGACAAGGCAGTAGAAGCAACCAGCAGAATGACAATCAGGGAAGATAAACTATATTTCAAGAACTTCCCTATTTTTAGATTCATCATCTTTTCGGAATGTCTGAGTAAAACAATAATTATGAATAGAGCCGTCATGATATATACCAAAAGCAACTGCCATCTGTATCCCTCAACTAACAATTGAACTACGAGTATAACGCTACTTCCTATCCCCAAACCCAATCCTGTTTTCTTTGCACTTCTTTTAATAAATAGTAGGTCTACGAGTAAAGCAAAACAGGATAGAACTAACAGTATCTCAAATAATCTCATGTTGAATTCCTCTCTCTTTCATCACGGCAACGGCCGAAACCATATTTATTTTGCTTCGTTCATAAATGCTCTTACATCTTCAGCAATTTTTTTGAATTGAGTATGATGTAAATAATGTGAACCATCCATAGTGATGACTTTCCCATGTACTGAATCTTTGATCTGCCCTTCATGCAACGGAATCCATCCTTCAACACCTTCATTATTTGCTTGTACAAAGAGAAGAAGTGGAAGGTCTTTAGGGAAGGTTAAACCTCGAGCACCTTTGAAATTGGAATAAATATGATCCATCTCATTTAATGACGTGGGATTATACATGTTTTTATTTGAGATCATTTTCATCTGCTCAACTGTGTGATCGTCAAATGCCAGTCCCTCATAGGGGTCTGCATTTACTTTCATCATTAATCTTAAGAGACCTGTATTTCTGAGAAGCGCAAACGTTTTTAATGGGAACTTCGCATCTGTAATACTAGGTTGGGTGGAAACACTACTGTCGATACCGACAAAAGCAGTCACCTCACCCGGATATTTGTTCACATAATCAATGCCGTAAATGCCTGCAATAGAGTGACCCATAAGCATGTACTGATGAATATCAAGTTGTTGCAGAGCTTCATGAATTTCACTTACGATATTCTCTGTGGTTCTTTCTTTTTCAGTTTCATCACTTAATCCATAACCGAATGGCTCAACAGCAACCACTTTGTAATATGGAGATAATTCATCAATAAGCAGCTTGAAATCAAGCGCTGGTGTTGCTGTTCCATAACCGGGCAGAAGCACAATCGTTTCCTTGCCTTCACCTTGAATGAGCACATTCATATTTTTCCCGTCTACAGATACATGCTGACCGTAGGGCTCTATCTTTTTCGCCTCTGAATTACTACTAATCACATTTGTGATATAAACAATACCTAGAAATAGAATAATGGCAATTAAGATTGCGCCCAGTACTTTAAGTATAATATTTCGTACCTTCTTGAGCCTGGTTCTGTTCTTGGCTTTTTTTCCTTCTGGTAGTGTCACTCTGATCTTCTCCTGTCTTGAACTGTTTGTTCGGTTGTCTTCTTTGCTGCTAATGAAATCTTATCCAATGAAAATGTACTCCCCGTGACGTCAATATGAACTGAATATGAATAAGTCAATCAATATTTATTGCTGCGTCATAAAACTCCTGAATTTTTCAGCGATTTCTTTGGCATGGGAACGGTATAAATAATGATTTGCTTCGAGTAGCATCACTTCACCACGCACAGAATTCTCTATTAACTTCTCATGTTCAGGAACCCAATTCTCCGCTACCGGATGATTCTTTTGAACAAAGAAAAGAACCGGGAGATTAACAGGCAACGTTTGCTGTTCAGCTGCTTTAAAGTTGGAATACATGCTTACAATCTCGTTTAATTGAGTTGAATTAAACATGTTCTTTTGTATCAAAATGTTCAATTGTTCTTTGGTTTGTTCATCATACGGTAGCCCAGCATATGGATCATCACTCATTTTTAATTGCAAACGTGGGAAACCCAAGTTACGGTACCATGTAATCGGTACGATTTCTGATGCTTCAACCTTCTGTTCACTAATCGCTGGAACACTGGTGTCCAGCCCAACGTATGCACTTACTTCATCTGCATATTTGTTCACATAGTCCAGACTATAGAGCCCTGAAATGGAATGACCCATTAAGATATACCGATCAATATGTAGACTTTGCAGCGCTTCGTGGATTTCACTGACGATATTTGCTGTGCTGCGTTCCTTGTCAGTCTGATCACTCAATCCATAACCAAAAGGTTCAACCACAACGACTTTATAATAGGGGGATAGTTCTGAAATAAGTGGCTTAAAATCAAGTGCAGGTGACGCTGTTCCAAAACCCGGCAGAAGCACAATCGTTTCCTCGCCTTTGCCTTGAATAAACACATTCATATTTTTCCCGTCTACGGATACATGTTGACCATATGGTTCCATTCTTTTTTGCTCCGAATAACTGCTGATTTTGTTAACGGTATACACGGTAGCTACAAAAAGTAGGATTACGATAACGATTGCGGCAAACACTTTAAACAAGATGTTTAACACTTTCTTTATTTTGCTTTTACTCTGTACTTCTTTCTCTACATGTTGATTCACATTCATCTGCTCCTATCCTCATCTGTATATTGGCCTAACAGGCCGCTAATTCAAGCCTAACTAACAAAGATGTACTCCCAATGACCTTAATATGAACGGAATATGAACAAGCAAAAAAAATGCCATGTTGTAACATACAAGGAAGCTTGCATGTTACACATGGCATAAAAATTCGGTTTAAATACTCCGTGGATATTCTAATTCATTCACCTATCCTGTGAGCCTAACTATCCGTTGGTGGATGGATGGGCAACGTGATAATAAAGGTCGTACCTTGACCAGGTTCGCTTTCCACTCCGATGTCACCCTGATGAAGCGATACGATCTGTTTAACGATTGCTAGTCCCATACCACTCCCGTCGTATTTACGACTGTGGGAACGATCTGCCTTGAAAAAGCGGTCGAATATACGCTTCTGGTCTTCCAGGGGAATTCCAATGCCCGTGTCGGATATTCGAACAGTCACATTTTTGAAATCCTCTTCGATACGGACTTTAATCATACCGCCATCCTTGGAAAACTTGATGCTATTTCCTATGATGTTTGTCCATACCTGATTTAACTGGTCGTGATCAGCCGTTACCTTCACGTTCTCCAAATCAAGCTCGAAATGAATGTTGCGCGCAGACCATTGCGGCTGAAGTGCCACAATGACCCGCCGGATCTGTTCATCAAGGCTTAAGGAATTGAGCCTTAGTTGCTGTGACTGCGATTCAAGCAAACTCAGCTTGAGCAGGCTATCGCTCATTTTGGACATTCGTTTCGCTTCAGAGATGATAATATCCAGGTAACGGTTTCGCTCTTGTTCTGAGAGGTTTACTTGCTTCAGTGCCGAAGCGTAACCGGATATCGAGGTGAGCGGAGACTGAACCTCGTGTGAAACATTTGTAACAAATTCCCTGCGCATCTGCTCCAACTGCTTCAGATCATGCATCATTTCTTCAAAGCTGCGGGCCAACGTACCAATCTCAGTCGTTTGCTTGATGTTCAACTTGACGTTGAAATCTCCAGCTGCAATCCGTTTAGTCGCTTTAGTCAATTTCTTGATTGGTCTCACCAGATATACAGAAGCAATCAGGATTAACAAACTTCCTGTCATCAACGAACTGATTGCAAAGATCAAGCCCCACTTGACCACAAACGTGGCTGAGGGAGGTGAGAGTGTTTCCAAAAACATCGCTTTGGTTCCCATCTCCGTTTTCAAAGGCAACCCTAAAATCACCGTAGCGATCCCATCCCTCGTATCTTGAACAACGCCCCCAGCTAATACTTTCTTTAGTTGCTCACTCGTCACAGCAGCAGACTTATGTCCGTTAAGTTTTCCGTAAGACTCGAACTGACCGGAAGCTTCGTAAATTCGGATATGATAGGAATTGAGCTGCTTCATTCCACTTACATACAAGTCCGCTTCACGTAAAGGCAGGGTCTTATAAATCTGCACAACGTCTTGGCCAAAATTACGCAAGTTAATTTGAGCGTTTTGGTTCAATTTGTCCTCAAATATCCAGGTAGACACAAAAAATGAAATGACCGTACCAGCGATGACAGACCCCAGAAAGGTCAGGACCACACGAATATATATGGATCGGATCATTCATGGACCTCAAGTCTGTATCCTAGCCCACGCACCGTTTCAATCCGAAAGTCAGGTGTAGTCGCGAATCGTTCGCGAAGGCGCTTAATATGTACGTCTATTGTTCGATCATCTCCGGCGTAGTCAATTCCCCATATCTGATCAATCAACTGCTCACGTGTGTAGACTTGTCCTGGTGTTCCAGCAAGTTTATACAATAATTCAAACTCCTTAAGTGGTAACGTAAGCGACTCCGTACCTCTTGTCACCTTATACGTCTGACGATCCAGAATGACGTTGCCAAAATGGATTGTGTGTGTAGAGCCAATTTTGTATCGTTTCAGCAATGCTCGGACACGAGCGGTAAGCTCCAATGGATCAAACGGTTTGGTCAAATAATCATCCGTCCCCAATTCGAATCCTTTCACTTTCTCCCAAGTCTCTCCTCTCGCGGTCAACATGAGTAGCGGGAGGTCGGGATTCGATCTTCGGAGTTCCTTGCACAGTGCCCAACCGTCCATAACAGGCATCATAATATCAAGCACAACCAGATCCACTGGAGTTTCGCCATACACGGTGAGAGCTTCCTTACCGTCGGCAGCTTCCACCGTTGTGAATCCATCGTTTTTTAGAAATAAACAAACGAGTTCGCGAATGTTCGCATCGTCGTCTGCAACGAGTATAGTAGCCATAGTTTTTTTCTGTCCTCTCCGTTACGTTTAAATATATAGTTCAACTTCTATAGTAAATAGTAAAACATCGTGCTTATAGTAAGTCCACAGCAAACATCGTATGTTCTTTCAACATTCCCTGGATTGGCACAGGCTGTGACCCATTCTCCTTGAATCCTGCTTTTTGAAGGACACGGATGGAGCCTGTATTATCAGGTACAGCGCCAGCTTCGATTCGAGTAATTTCAGTTTCGTGTTTGGCAAACTCCAGCACACATTGCAGGGCTTCGCTCATATACCCTTTTCCTTGATGTAGAATATCCGTCACATAACCAACGATCCATTTTGGGGTAGAATCCAATATTATCTTGAACAAAGAAATTTCACCGACGAGTTCATCCGTTGTATGTAGAAAAAGTCCAAAAGAATAGCGATTTCCTTCTTCTCTCTTCTTGTTCCAGCTCTCAATAAGTGACCTTTGCCCTTCCAGGCTGTAGAAAGAATCATCCCGATTACTCGCTGTGATTTTCTCGATTTCCGTACGGTTACGAATCTGTAGATCCAGAAGCAAAGAGGCATCTTCCACATTCCAAAATCTTACATAGATACGTTCTGCACTATATTTCATTACATTATTCCTCCTCTATTACATTAGGTGAAATGGGCTGCAATTTCCCTGTCATATCCCCCCGTTTGCCGTCAGCGGATTGTACTTTGATTATATCAGGTCATTATAGGAGTACGAGCGAATCAACGAGAATTGTTTCGCCAGAAAATGCGGGGAATAAGGCATATCATTACGCAGCCAGGCGACAATGGTACCAATCAGGGCCGAAGAACCGTACCAGATTGCGATTTCTTTGTGAATGCCGGACTCTTCCAGTTCATCCTCCATCTCCACCCGATCAATCTTGGCTTTGACCAGCGTACTCAACAATTTGAGCAGTCGTTCGGTAAAAATCGGTGTGCGCTTTGTAGCAAGTACCACCTGATAAAACGAGGCGTTCTCTGCAAAATGCTCCAGTAACTTGACCAAAACAGGCCAAGCCTCTTCCGTCCTTTGTTTCTCAAAATGAGGAGCATATTCATCCACGATCCGTTCAATATGCTCGATCATCTCATCGGCCATCTTCTCCATCATATCCGTAATATCACGATAGTGCAGGTAGAAGGTTACCCGATTGATCGTCGCTCGTTCGGCAATTTTGTTGACTGACAACTTCTCAATATCCATTTCCTGCAGCAATTCAACAAATGCACCTCGAATTAACTGACGTGTTCGCAATATTCTTGGGTCCACGGCTGATTTCTTCTCGTCTTTCACGTGTATCCCTCCTATCAAATTTTAAACATTACAATTTTAAACAATCAGTCGTTTATTTTTGATTTACACAACAAACTCATAATTTCTGTAAAATAAACGACGAAAACACGTCATAACGTAAATTGTAATCTGTCCGAATATGTATATAATTCAATAAATACAATGTAAACTATACAACACGTTGTAAATTTAGTCACGCGTGGATTGAAAGGATGAAAAGGATTGAGTCAGGCTAGAGTACAAGAAGAATTATCCGTAAAGAAAGGCCCCATCCTGTTTATCATGATTTTGGGAGCCTTCCTTGCAACGTTGAATCAAACGATCATGAGTGTCGCTACACCGGAACTGATGGGTGATTTTAATATCTCCGCCGCAACAGCACAATGGTTAACGACAGGTTACATGCTGGTGAACGGAGTGCTGATCCCCATTACGGCCTACTTCATGCAACGCTTTTCAACCAAGCAATTATTCCAAGCTTCCATGTTTATTTTCCTGATTGGTACCATCGTATCCGCTCTTGCAAATAACTTTGGCACACTGCTGACAGGACGTATGATTCAGGCAGCTGGCGCCGGCATTATCATGCCGCTCTTGATGCACGTTATTTTGACTTTGTTTGCTCCTGAAAAACGAGGATCTGCAATGGGTATGGTTGGCTTTGCCATCATTTTTGCCCCTGCAATCGGGCCTACCCTTGCCGGTTATATCCTTGAGAACTACTCTTGGCAAACGATGTTCTACGGCATGATTCCATTAACTCTTATTGTCATTGCCTTTGCGTTTGTATACCTGAAGAATGTATCCGAACGGGTTAGTACAAAGTTCGACACCATCAGCGTGGTGCTGTCCACCATTGGATTCGGCGCATTGCTGTATGGCTTCAGCAGAGCAGGAAGTCTGGGATGGTCAAGTGCAGAAGTTCTTATCTGCATTGCGGCTGGTATTGTTGCCCTTGCTCTGTTTACATGGCGTCAGCTCGTTTCTGAAACTCCGCTGCTTGATCTGCGGGCTTTCAAATACAACATGTTCTCCCTGACCACGGTCATCAGTATCGCGATTACAATGATCATGTATGCTGACATGATGTTGCTTCCCTTGTATCTCCAGAACGCACGTGGTTACACTGCACTGGAGTCCGGATTATTACTCCTTCCGGGTGCGCTTGTCATGGGCTTCCTGATGCCAGTAGCCGGAAAATTGTTTGACCGATTTGGAGCGAAATGGCTCGCTGTAATCGGGATGGTGATCACCATCGTGACGACAATTGGTTTCATCGACTTAACGGATTCAACCAGTTATGGTTACCTGGTATTAATGTCAACCGGCCGCCGAATTGGTATGGCTCTGCTCATGATGCCGATTCAGACTGCGGGGCTTAACCAACTGCCACCAAGACTTGGTGCACACGGTACTGCTATCTCCAACACCGTCAGACAAGTGGCTGGCGCTGTAGGTACTTCATTGCTTGTAAGTGTCATGACCTCCCGTACAACTGCACATGTACAGGATATGATGGCAACTGGTGCAGCCAATGGTCTCAGTCAAAAACAGCTTGCTACAGAATCCATGATCCAGGGTATCAATGATGCTTATGTTGTTATCATCGGTATCGCTGTTGTGGGATTGGTTCTTTCCTTCTTTATCAAACGTACCAAACAAGCCAAAGAGGAAGAAATCAAACAGGTGGTAAGACAAAAAGTTTCTATGAATTCAAATTAAGGTGTCCAGCTTCATACTTGCTTGCATAACAAAGCGGCAGATCAAGACGTTTACGTCTGATCTGCCGCTTTTTAGGTTGTATCCCGTATGATTACTTCTCACTCGCAACGATCTTCACTGGCAGATGGGTCAACGACTGCCCCGGAGCTGAAGTGGCCAGATTATTCTCCAAATCAAAGGAGTCTACCGGTTCAATCCGAGCAATCTTCTCCACAAATGCTGTCAAGGCAATGCTGAGTTCCATTCTTGCCAGTGGGGCACCTAGACAAAAGTGTGGGCCATTACCAAAGGTAAGATGTCTTTTGTTATTAGGACGATGAATATTCAGCTCAAAGGGCTCTTCAAACATCTGTTCATCCATATTGGCTGCACTCATCCAGGAGATGACAACATCTCCTTTTTTCAAATCCACTCCGAGCAGTTGATTATCCTGCTTCACTGTCCGATGTCGCTTGGCATTATGGAACCGATAACGAAGCATTTCTTCCACTGCGAGCGGAACCCATTCGGGGTTCTGCCTGAGTTGGCCATACAAGCTCGGGTCATCGTAGAGGAAGGAATAGAACGTATTTGAAACCATATGGCTTGTTGTCTCTATACCGGCTCCAAGCAGAAGCATGGTCGTGCGAACAACCTCATCCTCCGTGAACTTCTCCCCCTCAACATCAACGTTCAACAGATCGGTAATGATATCCTCACCAGGATGGGTCCGTTTGTGTACCACAATGGGGTACAGGAATTGATAGTACTCTTGCGCTGCAGTTTGTTTTTTCAGTTCACTCTCTTCAGCAGTCTTCGGATTGGTAGGTTGAAACAGAATATCTACCCAATTCTTGAAGCGATGACTGTCTGTGAGAGGGATACCGAGCAGATCAGCCATAACCATCGAAGGCAGCGGAGCAGCCAACGCTTGAACAATATCAATGGTCGTATTTGGCTCAATATCGGCTACCAGCTGCTCTGCAATGTTGCGAATGCGGGGCTCCCAGTTCTTCAGGCTACGCGGTGTAAAAGCAGCCGATAACAACGAACGACTTTTTTGATGACGAGGAGGATCGATACTTGATATGTTTAATTTGTCTGGAGGCGTGCCTTCATTGTTCTTTGCTCCAACGGCAATTGTTGTCCGGGTTCCTTCGGCTGAAAAATACTCATGATTACTCAGAACCTGCTTCACATCATCGTATCTGAACACATTCCAGGTGTCTGTATCTTCGTGATAGTACACAGGATGCTCGGACAGCATTTTTCGAAACCAGTGAAGTGGGAAAAACTCTTCAGATCTGGACTGAAACCCCGTGATGTCCTCAACGCGTATCACTTCTTTATACATTTGGAACCCACCTCTCAGCATAGTTTCGTGATTGGTTACATGGGTACCTGAATTGACAGTTCAGCACCTGATTCCATTTTATACCATACGTTCATTTATTGATATAAACCATTTGAACCAAATCAGAAAAACCCCTTAATATAAGGGGTTTTCGTTTTATACGTATCGTATATTATTTCTGTCGGTGTTTCAGAGAGATCAGCGATATGTACCGATCAATCGCCTAGTTTCGCCAATGCTTCCTGTAGCTGACCAAGCTGTGCAGACAAGGTCTCAATCAAGTCCTGCGTTTGGCTTGCCTTCTCCATTAAGACTTGCTTGTCCGAACCCTCTTTCGATGCTTTACCGATTGGTGATGACGACAATTCCGACAATTCGCGTTTGTATGTTTCTTGTTTCTCCAAAGCTATGCGCAGTTCTTCTTTCGTTGTACCGATCTGATGTTCCAGATATATGATGTCGGACGAATTCGCCCCATCGGATAAACGTTGTGAATATGTCATGGTTCACCTCTTTCAATTTCATCCATTGCTTTGCTAACAGCATAGGGCTCAATATCGATATCCAGCTCCATGCCAAGAGCTAGTTTCGCCAGTTGACTCCCGATAAAAGGACCCATGGTCAATCCAGAGGCTCCAAGTCCGTTCGCTGTAATCAGACCTTGCCAGACGGGGACAGCCCCCATTACTGGCAGAAAGCCAGGTGTGAACGGACGGAACCCAACTCGTACTTCCTGGAATGTACTGTCTGCAAGACCTGGTGCCAGTTCCAGGCCTTTATCCAAAACTTCCTGCATGCCCCCTGCGGTTACTCTTGTATCATAACCCTCCACATCATTTTCATGAGTGGCACCAATCACAATCTTCTGCTGATCAAAGGCCAAGAGATATTGGTCAGAAGGTGGCATGATCACAGGCCAGCGGCCTGTATCCTCCCCATCCGTGACATGTAGATGCATAATTTGTGCCTTTTGATAATGCACTTTAAAGTGTATGCCGAGCGGCTTCAGCAGTTCGTTGGCCCATGCACCTGCACAGACAACGACTTCATCTGCCAGGAAACTCCGATCATTAACACTCACACCAACGACCCGATTTGCTTCGAATTGAAGCGTAGCGTCTCCATGGATCACTTCCGCTCCATTTCGCTGTGCAGATCGGATCAAGGCATCGCGAAGCGCCCTTCCATCTATACGTGCAGCACCGCTGATATGTACCGATTGATAACGTTCATCCAGCAATGGAAAACGCTCACGGGTTTCTTTGGCATCAAGAGGTGTAATGTCGCCAATCTCCGGTGCATCTGCTTTGCGAAGATGGGCCCGTTCTTCCATCTTGTTGATTTTGTCCACATCCGTATGAATACTAAGCGCGCCCACTTGAGCATAACCGGTTTCCGTTTCTCCTTCGCCTTCAAGCTCCGCTATGATGCCAGGATAGAACCGCGCACCAGCCTTGGCGAGCTGATACCAGTCCTGATTACGTCGCTGTGACAGCCATGGACAGATGATCCCAGCAGCTGCATCCGTTGCCTGTCCTATATCTTTTCGGTCTATGATGATTACCTCTGCGCCATGTTTGGCTAATTGATAGGCTGTTGATGCCCCCAGAATACCCGATCCAACTACGATGACTTTCTTCATGTTTGCATTCCTTTCTTTAATCACTCATTCGTTATAGCGTATACCGTTTCGCATTCTGTTGGCAAGGTAGGCGTACTTTTAGATCCATAGATAGAGGCTGATCAGACTACAGTTCATACTCATTCATCCAATAAATAATTGTTGAAGCATTTATATGAAAACGTTTTATATATCGTCCGTCATTCAATTAAAATTATTCCATTTATGTAATATAATTCTTTCTAGGTTTCTTTTAACTCTGTAACCACGCCACTTACGCACATGATCCTTTAACGAAAAGAGGAATAACACAACGATGCCGAAACCTAGCATGGGGAATCCGCTGGATACCGATATGCCGCTCATGATTACAGGGCAAAACCAGTTGACCGTTGATGAATTGATGAATTGGAGCGACCATTCACGGGATTACAGCATTGTACAGTGCATCGGAGGAACAGGGCGAATCGCAGCAAAGAATCATGAATTTTCGATCAAAAAAGGGACCGCTCTCATTTTGTTCCCGGAGGTAACCTACCGTTACCACAATCTGAGTGATTCATTACGATTTGATTGTCTGTCTTTCAATGGCTATTTGTTGCCACGGTTCTTGCATACCTTGCAGATCGGGGAGCTGCGCGCCTTCAAGCCGGATGGAATGCTTCATATCCTGTTGCGTGAAATTACGTTGGCGCTGCAGTCCCGGCACAAGGATCGAATCTGGCACGTCTCCGCATTACTGTACATGCTTTTGGTCAGATTAACCATTGAAGGTGAACGCTATAGTGCTTACGAACGTTCTGATGCCCGACTAAGATTGGATGAACTCATTACTTTTATCAAACAAAATTATCATCAGGATATTTCTCTCCCCATGTTGGCTGAGCAGATGGACGTTACCGAGCAGCACCTCAATCGAATATTCAAAAAAGAATTTCAAATGACTCCATTGGAGTATCTGATGCGATATCGGTTGTTGAAAGCCAAGGAAATGCTCATCGAAAATGACGCTACAACCGCTCATGAAATAGCCAAAGCTGTTGGTTTCAACAGTGCCAGTTACTTTGGATCAGTGTTCAAAAAATACGAAGGGATCTCCCCTATCGAGCTACGCAAGCAGTATCTGGATTAAAGCGCCTCCATATCAATCTCGGCCAGCGAGGATAACCGCAGTTCATGCATGGCGAATTCCAGACCACACGTTACCTCGTTAGGCACGATGATACAACGAATACCTGCTGCATTGGCTGCCTTCAAGCCATTAGGTGAGTCTTCGAACACAATCGCTTCGGAAGCTTCGATCCCAAGACTCCGGAGAGCAAGAAGGTAAAGTTCAGGGTCCGGTTTCACTCGCTTCACATCCTCGGATGTATGAACAACTGTGAAATAATCAAAAATGCCTAATTTCTGCAAGTAACCATGCACCCAGTCCCGTGTAGAGCTGGAAGCAACCGCAAGCTGAATCCCCTTCTGCCTCGCAGACTGAAGCAATTCATACACCCCCGGAAGAATGGCGGCCTGTCCCAAATAGACTTCGTATTTCTGTTCAGAGAGCAGTTTGATATGATCATGATCTATCTTTTTTTGGAGCGCCTGCTCCAGATATAGAAATGGATGAAACTCCTCAAAGGATGTCCCCACATTTTTCGACCATAGCTCCAGACCAAGTTCCACTCCGTGCTCTTCATAAATATCGCGAAATGCATAATACCAGGGTGTCTCTGTATCCACAATGAGTCCATCAAAATCAAATATAAACGCTTTTACCATGAACCTGTTCTCCCTCCATTGATCGGCCGGGGGAGCGGATTAGAAACGTGCGGTCAAGTCCGGATGAGTAACGTTCACGGATAAAAAGTGACTCGTACAGCCCGTTCCAGTTGGCGATTGTACAACTAATCCAGCTCGAAGTTCCCCTTGTATCGGCATGCCGAAATATCGAATTAGTTTCCACTCATCCCCATCGGGTGAATAAAAGAATGATATGCAGTCCTCTACTTTGCGTATACGCAGATAAGGATTAGGTACGGAGACTTCAACCGAATTGCAATCATCGGATGAACCATCACGTGTCACCACCGACACGATGGTAGGCACTTTTCCATCATACTCAAAACAAATTTTGCACCAGTTAAGATCATCCGCCATCACCATCAGACATCCGGAATCATATTGATTTTTCATATCAACGGTTAATTGGGTGGTGATTTCGAAATCGCCAGGCACAGGTATGGACAGGAATGGTGCAGTTGCACGAATGTGCTTCCCCGCTGGATCTTGGAAAAAGTCGGTGTCCGCCTTCGCTTCCACCAGCACACCTCCCTGATCTGTAAAGGACCAGCTTTCGGGCTCGTTCATCCAACTCCATTGCTTCCGCGCTTCTGTTGTCATTACGTTAGTCATTTTTAGCAGCCTCCCAAGTTAAAATATGATCTAGCGGTAGTTCAAAAAGTACGCTTTTGATTACTAAGGATGCCTAGTGGCATCATCAGCATCGAATATGGCATTCAGCCGAAATAAGTGTGGGCTTACGAAGTATGTTTCCTTCGGAAACATTGCGGTTGCTCACGTAGTTTTCCTACGCTCCGCTACTCCATTTCTAGCTTCATCCCATCTTCTCGGTACTGAAAACCGCTCTTTTTGAACATGCATTTACTCATTTTTTCTGTACTACATATTCGCTCCAAATACAGTAAACCCCTTTTTCTACATATTTTTGTAAGGTTCCAGCACTTGGGAGTGCTTTTGCGGATCTGGCAGGAAAAACATGATGACCATGAGTACGATATATAGACCAAGAATGACACTGAACAACAGCGTTGGATTGTAATGGTAGAGCAAGCCCGTCAGGTATCCCGATGGAATGGCTGTCAGCGTCATGACCGTCTGCACGGCCGAGAACATATCGGCTTTCTCATGCGTACCCAATCGGTTCATCAGCAGGGAATCCCGGTACGTCTGCAAAATGAAGTTCCCCGCAGCGAGCACAATTAACGTGAGAAACAGCATGCCTATATTCCCCACAGGGATCAATAGAAACAGAATGGCTCCGGCCGTGCTAAGCACGATGGAAAAACCAACATACTTTTCTTCCGAACGCCGTTTCAGTCGCGGAATGATGACCAGATAGAGCAGCATGACGGTTACCGCAGTCACTACTGGGATAAACGAAATGACACGGTCATCAAATTTCAACTGTTCCTTGAAGAAAATGACCTGAAAGAAGTTCAGCTGCAAAATCAGATTGGACAACACCGTGATCAGAATAATCGGAAAAAGTCTCCGTTTGTAGAACGATTTGCCGAACAGGCGCAGACTGGAACCCAAGCTCTGAAGTACGCGGGTTTTACTATGCAGTCCCATAAGTTCCTTGCCGACCTCGGTCTCATCCGTGTATCGGTTACGAATGAAAAACATGGCGGTCATGAGGATGCCCCCGACAAAGTAAATGCTGGCCAGTGTTGGTACAATACCAAAATCAGCAATGACAACTCCGGCAATCGGCGTAAGTACCCCAGCCCCTGTAATAATCATGTTGAGAATGGCAAACACCTTGGATCGTTTGTGTTCCTCCACATCCTCTATGATCAGACAGTTAAAGGCGACCGTTACAAACTTGGATGTTGCATTCAGTAAATAAGCGATCAGGAACAGCCAGAAGTTCTGGGAGAAGGCCCAGATGAACATGGGAACACTCCAGGCAAGCAGATCAAAGATCAGCGTTGTTCGTTTCCGGCCCAGCTTATTCGTAATGGAACCCGCAAACAATTGAAAGATAAAGGCAAAATAAAGATTCACCGAATTGATTAAACCGATTTCAATGTCCGAAAGTCCGGCTTCCTTCATATATAAAGGAGCGTAGAAGAGAACGATCGTGCCCGGAATGGCCCATACCGGTTCGAGTAAAATGGAGTAGCGTGGATTCTTCGGCAAATCTTGAAGCAATTTCAATCGATATCCCTTCCTTCTGCGGTTTTCACCGCTGCGAATTCCAACTTTTCGCAGCGGCAAACCCGCTAATGTCTACATGCTTATAGGATAAGAGCTGTTTTGACTGAATTCATCGGCAACTTCTCTCCAGTGTGCATGTCATAACCAATCGTTCCATTAAAGGCCTGTTCATAATCACTCAGCAGTTCCTTGGCTGTCACCATCTGTTCCAGTTCCGGGATGCTTTGGGCAAATTTCAGTGCCGTACTGATCATCGAGTGATTAGCAACTGCACCGATGATACTAATGCCATCATTAATGACGGCTGTTGATTTGAACGTTACCTCATAGCTGTCGTCATATCCCATAGGAATAATTTTGCCGCCTTTGGCAATCAGCTCAAACCCCACATGAAGCTGGTTACCAACCGCGTCCACTACAATATCAAACTTTTTGTTATTATTGATCTCGTAAACTTTATCCAGTGTCAGATCTTGAGGATAGAACACATGATCCGCGATCCCTGAAGCGAACTCTTTGCGGAATGGATCAACTTCCGTGCCTACAGTAAGCCTTGCCAATCGTTTGCTCACAAGCTGACACAGGGAACCGATTGCACCCGAACCGAGGACCAGCACAGAGTCGCTTGGCTTAGTCCCTGCTTTCATGAACGTCTGAAGTACACATCCCAGTGGTTCGATCATCATGGCCGTTTCCCAGCTCATGGAATCCGGGATGGCATAGATATACTTTTCGTCCCCAACAAAATATTCAGCAAAGGTTCCGTGTGTCGTCATCCCTACTTGATAGTCATCAAAATTCTCGCAGTAGATGAATAGACCCTCACGGCAGTATGAGCAGGTACCGCAAGATTGCGTGGGATCAACCAATACCCGATCACCGATCTTGAAACCACGAACTTCATCGCCCACCTCAACGACGGTGCCCACCCCTTCATGACCAATGATCGTTCCTTTATTTGCAGGCACTTTGCCTTTGACAATATTCAGATCTGTACCGCAGATACCTGAACCATAGATTTTAATTTTTACCTGGTTTGGCTTTTGAATGGTTGGCTCCTCAATCTCCTGATAAGTCACCTGTTTGAGATCCTGATATACGAGTGCTTTCATTGAATATTCCTCCTAGTCGATTGTTGATTATAATCTATGGATTAAGCTTCAAACGTTTTCGAAAATTGCATCGCATGAAGATGTTCCTGCTTCTGAATCTCTTTCCAGTCTGACAGGATCTGCAACAGCGCTTCCTCGACCCACAGCAATTCTTCCCGTGTATGGGCATCGGAGAAAATAAAGTACCCTTTGGTGAAAATGCCGAAGTGAGCCATTCTCTTCACCATGAACTCGCGGAAAGGATCTGTTTGGAAGTTATCTTCAGCCAAGGATTGAATGCAGAAGCTTGCATACGTCCCCTTCACTTCCAATTGATCCGTTAATCCGAGTAACACAAGTTCAGATTCCAGACGATCCATGATCCGGGTTGCCGGTTCACGCCAGGTCGGCCATACTTTCGCATTTTTCATTAATCGTTCACAGGCAATGGCTGCCGCGAGCGCTGTTGTTTCGCTGGAATGGGCATTACTGAATCGGACCTGTCCCGACAGAGACATCAAGTGCTCTGGCCCCAAAACCGCTGCGAGCGGTAAACCGTTTGCCATACCTTTCGAGATACAGAGCAGATCAGGCCAGATGTCATATTCTCCTGCTGTAGCCTGCTTGCCCATTCGAATACCGGAAGTGACCTCATCAAATATAATAATGATGTCCAGAGAGCGACACAGGTTTACGGCTTCCTCCAGCGCGTCCCTTTTCCACTCGTTGGGGCACAAAACAATACATGCGATATCCTCGGGAGATGAGGTAATCTGGGCCTCAATTCGCTCCACAGTAGGTTTGTTGACCCAGATCGTTGAACGCTCGATATCCACCGGGATGCCACGTTCTTTGGTCTGGCCACCATAATAGCCGTAGGCAGACCAGTCATGCCACCCATGATAAGCCGTCGCAATAACCTTGCTTTTGCCACTTGCGGCACGGGCAAGTCGTACGGCCCCACTCACTGCATCGGCACCACTCTTGGTGAAGCGCAGCGACGGATAACGACCCTCGAACCGCTCCAAAATCAACTCAGCGCATTCAAGCTCGATGTCGGCAGGCAAAGAAAAGCTTGTCCCTTTTTTCAACTGGTGAATGACGGTTAATTGGACTTCATGTCTGGCATGGCCCCATGGCGCCGTACCCATGGCCATTTCGCAATCCAGCCATTCATTACCGTCGATATCTGTAAATCGGGAATTATAAGCCTCTGCACAACATACGGGTGTATGCCCCGGAAATAAACGTTCAGGTGCTTTGGCTAAAGTGCTGCATCCGCTCGGAATTACCTTTTCGACTTGTTCCAACCACTCCAGATTCCGGGTAAATCTTACGGCACGATCGAGCGTGCTCTCTTTTTCTTTCACCTTAAGTACCTCCCTGTTTATTTTCGTTGTGAGTGAATTACCGAACTTTGGTTCCAGGCCAGCATCCATCGTAGATGCGATCCATTGTGATCACATTGCCATACAGGTCAATGATCAGATCCTTGGCTCGATGAGCATGTCTCATCTCAATCCAGTAGCGGTTCTCCAGCAAACGGGCAAAATTGTCTACCAAAAACAGTAACCGGTTCTCACTATGAATCAGTTCCTTGCCCAGTACCTGTGGCAGCCAGATGGCTCCATTGGAATTGAAGCGGTTTGAATAGTCCCGTACTTCGGCTACATTTGCAAATTCGGCTTCCTCCAGCTTGGTCCAGAATGTATCGGCATCACTTCGAACCTCGGCAAGGTCAATCCCAACAATCGGCAGATGCTGGTATTCCCCTTGGCTTTCCAGCTGTGCTTTCAGATGACTGAAAACGAATGGCCACACATCAGCCTCGATCTGACCGCCCCACTTTTTCCAGAAGCGTGCCAGATTGTTCTTGCGGTTGAAGTTGCGGTGAATGCCGCTGCTGCGTTCCCAGTGATACGCCTGAATATTCGGGTTAATGACCGTATCGTATCCCGCAGCTCGTGCCCGCATCTGATAATCAAAGTCCTCGTATCCGTTAAAGAACTTCTCATCGAGGTTGCCGATGGTCTCATACACCTCCCGCTTCATGCCAAACATGGCGAACACCACCAGTTGAACAGAGAAGGTTTCTTTTGGGATATCATCAGGAGATGCGTTCAGGAACAGGTGTCGTCCGATGGTGTCCGCAAAAGCAATGCCGCAATGCTGCACGCCTCCTGTTTGCGGATACAACAGAACCCCTCCAATCATGCCAATCGTAATATCGCTATCCAGTGTCTCTTTCATCATCGGTTGCCAGTTCGGTTGAAGAATGGTGTCTGAATCCAGGAAGAAAATGTACTCTCCCTTGGCAAGACTCAGTGCGCTATTAATCGACACGGCGCAACCGAGTGGAAAATCATGCTGAAGAATCTCGATGGTCACACCTTCTCTTACTTCTTGCTTCAGTTTATCCAGATGTTGAAAGACTGCGGAGCCGGAACCATCGTTGATGAAAATAATCTGAGTGGATGGGCTTACCGTCCGGAGTAACGAATCTGTGAACAGGTTCAAAATGTTATAGTCCTGGTTGACTGGCACAATAATGGTGTAAAGCATGGAATCCCTCCTGATTTGGGTTGATGGAATGAGTACATAAGCTGATTCGAACTGCACAATTGCTGGTGTTTCTGTCCGGCCCCCTCGTTTGAATATTTTGTCTTTATTTGGTAATGATTTGAATCTACTAGAAATTTATATCATTTTTTGTAAACTGGAAATCTTAAATTCTGAACCCTGTTAATATTTGAATCTCAGTAAAAATCAAGTCTTTGATGCTTGCGCACTGAGAAACGCTGTTGTGAACGCAAAAAAACACCCTCAAAGAGTCTGCGTATCTAACGATACAATTGACTGTTTAGGGGTGTTTTCGTATTTAAATCTATTGTTTTTTACTTCAATTGGCGCTGACCTAGTGCTGCTTAAATCCATGATAAAACGTGTCTATTACAAGCGCAGGGGCTGCTTTTCTCGCGATATGACCACTTACAACCTGCTGCCACGTCAGGAACATGATGGAATACAGCACATCAACAATCCAGGTTTTATCAAGATCGGAGCGGAAGTAACCTTTCTGTTGTAACAGACCGACCGCATGCAGTACAGGTTGTCTCAGTTTCATATCTGCTCCCTCAATCTCGGGATTATAGTTAACGGTGGTGTCATGAGCCAGAAAATATATTTTGTCGCCTAATGGAATCAGCGCCTCGATCAGCTCAGGTATGTATTTTTCACAGTGCTCTTCATCCAGTTGAATTTGTTGCATGGTCTCACTGACCACCTCGATTGCGCGTAATCCCAGATGAACCATCAGCTGTTCGCGGCTTTCCACATATCGATGTAACGTAGCGATCCCGATTTTTGCAGATTCTGCAATTTCATTCATGGAAGCATTCGGTTTTTCAATCAGCAACTTGGTGGCCTCGTCCAAAATGGAATGAAGCCTGGTTTGTTTGATTGTAGTCATTTCCTTTTTCATTCTATTACACCTCTTGGCGAGTATAGTTCAACAATTGATCTGATCATCCATCATATGATTGGATTAGACTATAAAATTATAGCATACTTCCTCACGAGTAAAACTAAAAGCCGCCATTTGGCGGCTCTTAGCATGGTTATCTTTCCCGTTACTTACAGTTCGATGATTCTCGTTGCAATATTTGTACAAAATTCACGATCATGCTCTACAAAAAGCAGGGTTGGTGAGTATTCCAGCAGCAAGTCTTCGATCTGCATACGTGAAATGACATCTACAAAATTGAGCGGTTCATCCCAAATGTGCAGATGTGCTTTCTCACTAAGACTTTTGGCAATGAGCACTTTCTTTTTTTGACCTGCGCTAAACGTTGAGATATCTTTCTCCAATTGCAGTCTGGAAAAATCCAACTTTCGAAGTATCGATTTAAACAGGCTCTCATCAATCCCCTGTATGGCCGCATACTCAGATAAATGCCCTCCAAGATCGGACGTGTCCTGCGACACATACGAGATTTTAAGCTGATGATCCTTACGGAAAAGACCTGTATAAGGGATATCTTCACCACAGATCAGTTTGAGAATGCTTGATTTTCCAGATCCATTTTTACCGTATAGGGATATACGATCCCCTTTTTCAACCGTGATACTGACATCCTTACACACCGTATTGGAGCCGTATGAGATCGACACATGTTCCAATTCGACAAGTTCATGCTTGTGAAAATCCAGCTGATGAATCTGTAGACGTTCTGCACTCTCGATATTTTTGAGAAGTTTGGATTTCTCCTGAATCGCAGATTGCTGCCTTTGTTCGATATTTTTGGAACGTTTCATCATTTTGGCAGCCTTGTGCCCAATATATCCTTTATCCACCTTGGAACCGGAATTTCTCGTACCATTTTTGGTTTTTTCAACTTCATGCGACCATCCACCGGTCCGTTTGGCTGAATCGGATAAACGTTTGATATCCTTTATTAATTTCTCATTACTCGCAAGTTCAAACTGATCTTGCCTTCTTTTATTTTCCCACCAAGCGGAAAAATTGCCTTTCTGAATCTCGATGTTACTCTTATTGATGGAAAGGATATGGTCCACGCTGTGATCCAGAAACGCCCGATCGTGAGATACCAAAATAAATCCACTCTTGCTGCGGAGATAATCACCTACAATTTGTCTCGCATGAAGATCAAGATGATTGGTAGGTTCATCAATGAGCAGAAACCGATTATCCTTCAGGAACAAAGCAGCCAGCATCACCTTTGTTTGTTCTCCGTTGGATAACGTATCGAAAGGCCGATACAACACATCTTCTGACACTTTCAACAGGTTAAGCTCGCGCACAACTTGCCAGTGCAGATATTCAGGATGAATCTCGCCGATGACATCGACCGTCATAGCTCCCTTATTCTCTACCTGGAAAGGAAAATATTCAAAGCTAACATTCGCAGAGATATGTCCGCTGTACTCATATTTGCCGAGCAACAGATTGAGGAAGGTTGTTTTGCCTCTGCCGTTCCTTCCGGTAAAACCCAATTTCCAATCAGAGTCCAACTGAAAACTAACATTTTCACATATGTTATCGTAACTGCCATCATAGGCAAAGGTCAGGTTGGTAACGTTAATTAAAGACATACAGATCATCCTTCTTATGTGAAATATAAAAGTAAACTGACGGGATTTCACCATCGAACATGGCATGGATTCCCTCACTTTAATATTTGAACATAATCAGAATTTAGATTCGCTTATACAATAAAGAAACCTGGCGATAAATCATTTAGCGCCGAGTAGATCTATGCATAGGAGGACAAAGTGCCGGATTCTGATTAGTTATATTGTGAACCATGCCACTGTTCATGTTCGTTGACAGGCCCACATAAACATCCACAACCTCTAATTCCGTCATCACTCCATCACCCCTTTACAAGCTCACAATTTGAATACAGAAAACTTAACATGGAATACGACATGGGTCAAGGCACCCTTCTCCCATATTGGCGCGTAGGGATTAATATAAATATCCTAAAAAGTCGAGTTCCCCTTCACCCCATGGCATGCTTCCCACTTCTTTAATCATTAACCCCTCTACCTTTTGAGTACCAACTCCAACTGTGGTTAAGCTTTCATGATCAATTTTCAACCACTTACAAGTGTTGCTCACCGTTTTGAATCCATTTTTGCTGTACAATTCCTCATGATCCGCAAATAAAAGGACAAAATCAACACGCCCTTTGGCCAACCTTTCCACTTCGGATATTAACAAAGAAGCGATTCCTTGAGAGCGAATAGCCGGGGAAACACACAAATCGATTATCCCCAACACTCTTATGGGTGTTCCATTCAAATTCATCATCCTGTAATCTAGTCCGACATGCCCAACTAATTCGTTATCAGGGGTAAATGCCAACACTCTGCCATGTGGTATTTGCTTAAAGAACAATCTGTCTTTTGGATAAACCTCTGGAAAACTGGCAACAAGTAATTCTTGAAGAAGAGCTGACCATGCTTCACTTAGATCCACATCATATGTTTTAATTAATTTCAGAAAAAATCCTCCTAAATCAAGCCATTCTGTTTTTTGCTTGTGTTATCAGCCGTACACACCTCTACGTAAATTTTGATGATGTACTCATCGGGATTACTTTCTGCAAAATAAGTGAGCAGGTCCAGTGCATACACATGTCCACAGACTTGCAGTCCCTCTTTTTCTATCTCCTCTTTCATGAGGGAATACGTCTCCGGCATGCTTTCGTATGAACCTCGATGATTCATGACGGCATACATCCCTTTGGGCTTAATCCATATCGTTTCCCCTGAAATGGGAGCTTTTATTTTGTTGCCAAAGTAATCCGGATAGTATTCTCCTGCCTCATAGTGCTCCTGACGTAAGATCGTCCATACCGGAAATTCATAGTCGATCATCTGTTCATCACAATGGGTCCTGTATTCAATGAACTTACGGAAGAATTCCTTATCCCCATCCCCTTGCTCCAGTTGAACAGCAATAAAATACTCCAGCTCACATTGTTCAATATGCAGCCCTTCAGGAGAAGCATCCGTGGCTTGTTTCGTCATTTCAATGGCACCACTTAGCAGCTTTTGCATACGTTTGATTCGTTGTTGCTCCAACTCAAGTGCCTTTAATTTCTGTTCAAATAGCTCAATTAACAATGGTGTATTCTGATTTTGAATAAACGACTTAATCTCTTGGAGTGAGCTTCCTGCCTTCTTCAGCACATGTATGACATCCAGCACATACGTTTGTTGCATACCATAATAGCGGTAGCCCTTGGTATTGGTATATTCAGGCTTTAACAGCCCAATCTCGTCATAATGAAACAAGGTATGTTTGGTCACTCCGCAGATCTTGGCAAATTCACTGGTGGTAAAGTGTTGTGCGTGATGTCCAGCCATCTTAGGGCCCTCCGTGTACATATGTGGTCTAAGTTATAAAAGTATAAATGCATTATAGTGTGTAAATAAAGATTTGACTATAGGGTTACCCGATAGTTTAGTCTAAAATTGTAAGTTATTCATATCGCCGGAGGGAAACATGTCAAAATTCAAACGTTGGATGATTCTTGTTATTGTCTCAAGTGCGCTATTACTCATTGTGATGGATATGACCATCCTGTACACCGCTTTACCCAGCTTGACCCATGATCTCGGTGCATCTGCTTCGGAGAAATTATGGATTCTGAACGGTTACTCCCTTGTCATGGCGGGTCTTCTTCCTGCAATGGGAACACTCGGGGACCGTGTTGGTCATAAAAAAATATTTACCCTGGGCTTGCTCGTCTTTTCTGCTGCTTCTCTTGCGGCTGCCTTTTCTCCAGTACCGGCTGTACTAGTCATGAGCAGAATTCTTCTAGCTGTAGGTGCATCCATGATGATGCCAGCGACATTGTCGATTATCAGAGTTACGTTTACGAATGAGCAAGAACTCGCACTGGCGATCGGCATATGGGGTTCCATTGCATCAGGTGGTGCTGGACTGGGACCGATTGTTGGTGGACTGCTTCTTCAACATTTCTGGTGGGGCTCTGTGTTTCTAATTAACCTGCCTATCGCTATTCTTGCGTTTGTATTCGCCTTGAAAATGATTCCTAAACACCATGGGGATGCGTCGAAAAAGTGGGACTTCACCAGTTCCATTCAGATCATGATTGCCATGGTTGGAATTATCTATTCCATTAAGGAATTCACAAGACGCGAAGGATCCCTCACACTCGCTATCATTGCTGCTGTGATCGGTCTTCTGTCCCTGATCATCTTTATTCGCCGTCAGAATAACAGTACGACTCCACTGCTGGATCTGTCCTTGTTCAAAATTCCAAGATTCAGTACCGGCTTTATTACCGCACTGGTTGGCTTATTTGCACAAATGGGTGTGCAATATATGGTCACTCAGCGGCTTCAGCTGGTGGAAGGCATGTCACCTCTTCAGGCTGGACTATTCACCGTATCCATACCTGTTGCAGCACTCATTGCCGGACCTGTTACGGGGGCCATTATGCACCGTGTGGATGTTGTATATATCAAAAGCTTCACTCTCTTCATCGCTGCCCTTGGCATGGGGACGTATCTGATGTATTTCAATGCTGGGTTCACTGGGCAAATTATCGGTTTGGCACTGCTTGGTGCAGGTCTTGGATCAGGCATGACCGCTGCATCACATTCCATTATGAGTTATGCCCCACCTCACAAAGCGGGTATGGCAGCATCCATTGAGGAAGTAGGTTATGAGCTGGGCGGAGCATCCGGTATTGCGATTATCGGCAGCATGTCGACCTTGTTCTACACACTGGCAATGAAGATTCCTGCGGGAGTTCATGTGCCAGCCAATGCGAAGGACAGTCTGGATGAAGCGCTTATCGCTGCCGAAAGCTTGCCTGCTGCGTCTGCTGAATTGCTCAAAAATGCCGCCTTTGCTGCATTTGACCAATCCTTCTTTGTTGTCATTGCAGGTGTGACCGTATTTCTGTTCATTGCTGCTCTGATTATGAGCTGGGTTGCCGTGCGCTTGAAACGAGCACAAAAACGCAGCGTTAAAACGTAATGAAATTCACTTCATGAAACAAAGCGAGGTATATAGAATCATGTGGTTTCCGATAACCAATGGATTTATTATTTTATTAGGTATATTTGCGATTTTTCTGATCGTTAGAAATTTGTCAAAAGAAGAGGATTAACTGCTGACTGTCGATAACTTAAACAGCTTGTTACCATTTCCAATTAAATTAACGTCAAAAACCATTACCTGATTTGTTTCAGGTAATGGTTTTTGATATGCCTGATAACCGAAGCTCACCACCCTGCGGCACCTCACGGAAGGTAAGCATCCTGTACCTCAACTTTGCGTTCATTCCCCATCGCAATGTATCTTACGTTAATGACATTTCCTTTCTGAAAGTGGGGAATATGTGTGATTGGAATATAAGTCTCTACAATTGTTGGGAAGGTGCGGCCGTCAACTTGGGTTACAGTCAAATCCAATCGCACGCCAGGCCTTCCATCCATACTGGATGATGTCTGTACAATATCATGAATTATTGCTTCTGTTGGAATTCCGTCCATCAGAATGCTCTTGCGAAGGTGATGTTTCTCTTTATTGTTACTTAGCAGTTTAAATGCCATAATCGTAGTGATCGTGCCTGTTATAAGCCCAAAGACAACAATAGCAATAAGAATAATTAATGTGACTGTCATGATAACCTCCTTTTATTTGAAACTTATGTTAACTAGTTCTTGTTTAGATCTCTTATTCCTGCCTATTTTCTTTGAATCGGAAAGCTTCAAACTCAAAAAAGCCGCCTTAAGGGCGGCTTCATGCTGTGTATGTTCAACTCAACTTAGTCTACTTTCGCACCATACGAGCGTACAAACAGAACCGCTTGTTCGCGATCCAAACGTACGCCTTTGATATCCAGTGATTTCAGATCGATGCCTTCCAGGTTAGCCCCTCTTAAATCGGCCCCTTGCAGCTTGGCTCTGCTTAATACGACTCGGGTAAGATCACAGTCTCTCAAATCCGCTTTGGTGAAATCCGTGTCCGTAAAGTCAGCCTCAAAGAAACGAATTCCTCGCAGATCCTGTTTACCCAAACGCGTATGTCTCAGATTCGTGTAAGACCAATCGCCCTGACTCAGGGTAATGCCATCCATTTGCGCACCAGAGAAGTCTGAGCCTGTCATCTTGCAGGAGCTGAATTTGGAAGCAAATAGATTCGCACCACCGAAGGTGCAGTTTTCAAAAGCCGATTCCGTATGAATCGAACCATTCATCGAAGCCCCTTTGAAGTCACACTCGATAAAACGACAATTACTCGTTTCGATTTCTTCCATAGAAGCGTTCATAAATGTACACTGTTTGAAAACACAACTTATAAGTTCTCCATAGCGCAAATCACGTCCCTCAAAATGTACTGCTTCATATTCCTGATCCTTATATTGATACACTGGTTACACCCCACATTGTATATTTCTCCGTCTTCTTCATTAAAAGAACTTTTTATACTATACCACACCCCTGTCAAGTACCTGCTTAAACCCATACAAAAGTCAAGTTACTTTTTTTATGAGAAAAATCTGAAAACTAAAAAAGGGACGCATAAAGCGTCCCTCCAGCACACACTTTTAACTGTTCCAATGTGGGCTTATTTATGTGAAACTCTCAGTTAGCTGCTTTTTTCTATTCGTATTAGAATGCACTACACCAGTATTTTGGACATTCGGTACAGGGATAACGACGGTTTATTGATTTCCCCTACTCTCTGGTATCCCAAACGCTCGTAGAGTTTAATAGCTAGTAGATTTTCCTTTTTAACCGTAAGTGAAGATTTGGACAGACCTTGTGTTATAGCTTGCTCCTCAGCAAAATGAATGAGGTGTGTCCCTACACCTAGTCCTCTGCTTTCAGGCAACGTAGCCAATGTTCCGATGTGGTACTCGTCGTTCTCCGCTTCTTTTAATGTCACCATGGAGTAAAACTCTTTCCAATGTTGGAGATTATACTTAATCAGGCTCCATTTACGAAGTTCAAACAGTTTGGAGAACGTTGGCAAAGCGATTTTGTTCATTAAAGTGGTTGGATAACACATGATCATGCCCAGCGTTTGGTTACCCATTTTGGCTTCATAAGCGTACTGGTGACTGAATCGGTTCTGTTTCGAGCGCCATAACTTGTTGAATGTTTTTTCTATAATGCCTTTATCCTTGGTACCTGCAAGCGAATATGCCATATATTCAAGTGCCATCTGATTTAGTTGCCCGCCGACTAAAGACTGTGGACTGGCTTTTGTTATGGAAATCTTATTCATCGCTGTCACTCCTCTAGGTAGTTGAAGTTGGACTAAAGCTTGGCAGCAGGTTGGTTGAATGAAACCCCCTCGACGATCACATTCACCGTATCAATGGTTAACCCGGTCAGCTGTTCCACATGTAATCTCACATTGTTTTGCAATTCCCTGCAGACTTCATGTACTTTCGTTCCATAACGAACCACAACCTTTAAGTTAATCTCCAGTCTGGAATCTATCTTGCGAATGGCAATGCCATTTTGCAGACTTTTCCCACTCCACTTTTTGGTGATGCCTTCTACAAGTCCTGTCGACATGGAGGAAATCTCACTGGTGGTATTTGCGATCTTGCCGACAATTTTGGAGATCACATCATCCGATATTTGAATTTTTCCCAAAACATTTTGAATGGACATCCTAGGTCCCCCTCTTTATACCTGCATTTTTGATAGATTAAAGTATCATTTAATAAAAATATAAATCATTCGGAGTCCGATTTCAACTTTTGAATTCATTCACTCACATTTCTACCTGTACATAGCAAAAAAACCGCGATCGTCGCGGTTTCTTCTTGGTCCATATTAAGGGAACTTCAATTGAATATGGACAGGAATGCGGGAGGATAACCCACTCTCTTTGCTGCCTTCTTCTGCTGCCTCTGTTTCTTCTAGTTGCACGATCCACTGCCTGCCAATTAACGATTGTAGCAATTCAATCTCTTCTGCGGTCAGTTGAATATGCTTCAGTGACAGTTCATCTTGAACATAGTCCCGATCCACCTTACGGTCAAACCGGAAATCGAGCAATCGTTTCAACCCGTTAATATGCAAAAACTTGAACTCATAACCTTGACGTATCGCCTTTTCCCAATCGTCTCCGATATCAGCTGCTGTCTGTAGTCTTTCATCAAAATCCATCGCGGATTCCTTAACCAGAGGCAACAACCGGGAATAGTCTCGACGTTGTAAACATTCAATAATCACTTCTTTTGATTCCCCACTTGTCAGAACATTCTCTACAAGAAGCCCTACAGGAATGGACAGCTGAGTTCGACTCATTGCTCGCCCTCCTCATCATTCCCGAGGTACTGATTGAACCAGGCATTCACCTGTTCGAAGCTATCGATCCGAAGTGAAGGTTTACCGCTTTTGAGCAAACTGTGGTTGGAACCTGGATAACGAATCAGTTTGGTCTTTTTACCATATCGTTTTAGCGTAGTATATAATTCCTCCGCTTGTGCAATCGGTGTCCGATAGTCCTGCTCTCCGTGCATGATCAGAAGTGGCGTCTCAATGTGGTGTGCATGAGCAAGAGGTGAGCGGGACCACAGGAATTCAGCGTTTTCCGCCGGATTACCACCGATGACTCCCTCGACATAGGAAATACCGATATCACTCGTTCCATACATGGACAACCAGTTGGAGATGCAACGCTGGGTTACAGCCGCCTTGAAGCGGTGTGTATGTGCTACAATCCAGTTGGTCATCACTCCGCCATAACTGCCACCCGCTACACCCAGACGTGATGCATCAAGGAAATCGTATGTAGCCAAGGCATAATCAACAGCTTCCATCAGATCCCGGTAATCCCCTCCGGCAAAGTCGCCACGGCAAGCTCTGGCAAATTCTTGCCCGTATCCCATACTTCCGCGAGGATTGATCCACAGCACAGCGTAACCTTGAGCAACGAGTGTCTGCATCTCATGACTATATGTTCCCGTATACATTGCGTGGGGTCCACCATGAATCTGCAAAATCAGTGGCAGTTTCCCATTGGTGTCACGTATTGCCGGTGTGGCTAACCAACCTTGAAGCGGCCATCCATCGGAGGACGTAAACTCTACACGGGCTGGCAAATTTACAGCCAATTCAGCCATGAATTCATCATTTCGCCGGGTGAGTCTGAACATTTCTCCACTGTCAATATCCACGCGATATAACTCTCCAGGGTGTTCATCCGTTAACGCAGCGATAATCAGCGACGTACCATCTGGTGTTAAGGTATACTGATACACATCCTTTTCACCAGGTCCCGTCACAGCTTGATAATTCCCATCATCTTGAATGCGATACACGTCCACATTCCCGTTATGCGTTCCGAGTACATATACACCACGTTCCGGATTATGGGCATCCGAGATTGGAGAAGGAGACGCACCTGCTGACTTCATATCCCCCAGTGCTGCGTTACCCATCTGCATATCTAATTGCGGTGCAATTATCCTGGGTTCACCTCGATGAACGGGGACAGCGTATAAGCTGTTGTGGCTCCCACTTCCATATTCACGATCACTGGCGATCAGGATCAGCTGCTGCCCGTCGGAAGAATAGGAGAACTGGCTTATCGCCAGACTGGAATCCGTCACTTTGAAGAGATCATGCTCTCCCAATCGAATGCTGTATATATCCGTAAAGTACAGCAGATCCGCATCAAGCTCCTCATCCTCTACTTGCTTCGAAATGAAAGAAAGCTGCTGGCTATCTGGCGACCATGCCGGAGCACTGATATTCCATAGCCCGGAAGTCACCTGCGTGATCTCCCCGCTTTTGATCTCATATACAAACAACTGGCTGTATTGACCATCCCACCAGCCAGACCCTTCCGCCTTCGGCGTTGTACGCTCAAAGACTTTACCTCGCAGCACAGGTACAGACTCCTGTTGGGCGTCTGCTTTCTTCTGTTGATCCTCCGGTTGCACTTTGCTGGTAAACGCAATGTGCTGCCCGTTCGGCGACCAGATATAACTCAATATTTTACGAGCGGGAGATATCAGCATGACAGGCTCGTTTTGATCTGAATGGAGCGTCCATAGGCCTTTCCCACCATCCACTGAGCGAATGAATGTGAGTTGTGTCCCATCCGGCGACCACGCAGGTGAGGAATCCTTTGTTCCATCCGAAAGTGCAATATCTTCATCACCATCGAGGGAGATTCCTCGAATTTGCGTGTTATATTCGTTTTTATCCTGATCTATGGTCTGTTCCACATAAGCCACTTGTCCGTTAGGACTGATCACCGGCTGACTTATCCAACGGTAGTGAACCAGATCCTCCGGCATAATTGGTCTTTGATTCATAATGATGGCTCCCTTCTCCGTTTATTTATGGGTTGTCTCCGTACGTGGATCAAGCACATCACGCAGCCAATCTCCAAGGAAAATAACACCGAGTACGGTAAATGTAATGGCTAGTCCCGGGAATGTAGCGACCCACCAGCTTGTTGCAACGTATTGTCTGCCATCACTGAGCATCCCTCCCCAGGATACATCGGGTGGTTTGATACCCAGACCCAGGAAACTGAGTGAAGCTTCCATAATAATTGTCGTGCCGACATTCATACCACAGATCACGATAAAAGATGAAAGGATATTCGGCAAAATGTGTTTCAGAATCAATCTTCCATTCTTCGCGCCAATTGATCTGGCCGCATGAACAAAATCCCGCTCTTTGATACTTAGTACTTCACTTCTTACCACACGGGTGAATGGAACCCAGTTCGTCACCCCGATGACAAAGATCAACGTTGTAATACCCGGGCCAACAATCGCCATCACAACAAGCATGAACAGGATGGTTGGAATCGCCATGAATGCATCACCTACACGCATGATGACGGCATCCAGCCATTTCCCGTAGAATCCGGATACCAGCCCCAGAATCGCGCCAATGATTCCTGACACAATCACGGCACCCATACCCACGATTAAGGAAACCCGGGCACCGTATACAATACGGCTCCACATGTCTCTGCCGAGATTATCGGTACCCAGCCAGTATTCGGCCGTTCCACCCTCAAGCCATGCTGGTGGTTTTAGTCGGTTTAGCGGATTCACCGCTGCCGGATCATGACTCGTCAATAGAGGTGCACCTATGGCAATTAACACAACCAACAATACAAGCACAGCACCAAACATTCCGGTCTTGCTGATGATCAGTTGTTGCCAGATATAACGAAATCCCGTTGGTGCACGCCCATTGTCTTGTTCCTGTTCTGTACCCGGAATTGGCATTTCATTGCTGCCTGTCATATGATTGCACCTCCTTCTAGTCGTATTTGATGCGCGGATCGAGTAGCCTGTAAGCTACATCCGTCAAGATGTTAATTACTACAACGATAAAGGCAATGACAAACACCGCGGCCTGTACAATCGCCATATCATGTGTGTTGACTGCAACGACCAGCAATTGACCCAGTCCAGGCCAGGAGAATACCGTTTCCGTAATCAAGGTTCCCCCGATCAGACTTGTAAACTGCAAACTCATAATCGTCACGACCGGAATTAGTCCATTCCGAAACGCATGTTTCACAATGACAACCATTCGGCCTAGCCCTTTGCTGCGGGCTGTTCGAATATAGTCCTGGTTGAGAATCTCCAGCATGCTGGAGCGAATCAGTCGGGTCATCTGCGCAGCCAGTCCAACGCCAAGTGTAAATGCCGGCAAGATCAGATGTGACAATCCTCCGCGACCGGATACCGGCAATACGCCCAGCATGACGGAGAACAAGAGGATAAGCATAATCCCCATCCAGAAGTTTGGCATCGCCTTACCAATGACGGATATTCCTGAAATAATGAGATCGGTAAACGTATTGCGTTTGACAGCTGAAATGACGCCAAGTGGCACTGCCATAAGTACGGCAAAAAACATGGCGGCTACCGCCAATTCAAAGCTGGCAGGCAATCTCTCCAGCACCAGCTCTAACGCAGGCTGATTGTAGCGAAAAGACTGACCAAAGTCTCCCTGTATCGCACTGCCCAGAAACTTCACGTATTGCGTATATAAAGGCTGGTCCAAACCAAGTGCCTGCGTCAAGACAGCACGATCTTCAGCGGTAGCCGTTTCAGGCAACATTAGCGCAACCGGATCACCGGTGACTCGAACCAAAATGAACACAATTAATGAAACAATGAACAGCACCGGAATGATCTGTAGTAATGACTTAAGTACGTATTTGCCCATTCCTTGTTCACCTCCCTTTTAAAAAAGAACGGCAGGAACATGGTTATCCAGTCCCTGCCGTTCACGGCCTATCTTTTCAATGACCGGTTGTTATACCCGATGTTACTGTGCAACAGGTGTAATCTCGTCAGCATAGAACATCTCGTCACTGCGCGGCGCGAAGTTCACTTTAGCATTTGTTCCGTAGACACCTTCCATTTGGTACAGATATACGGCTGGGCGTTCTTCAGAGAAGATCTGTTGTACTTGCTGATACTCTTTCTCACGAGCTGCAGGGTCCATGTTCACCAATGCAGATTGAAGCAGTTTCTCTACTTCAGGATTGTTGTAATCCGACTCGCCTTTTGCTTCTTCCAGCATATAACGATTGTAGTTGTTCGAAGCATCGAACAAGGAGTTACCAATACCAATCATGAAGATTTCTTTGAATGATTTGGAGCTGTAACGTTCACTGAATGCACTTGCTTCCAGGACATCCAGGTTGATTTTGAATCCGGCTTGTTCCAGCATCGCTGCAACAACTTCAGCCTGTTCTTTGTACTGTGCAGAAACGGAGATGGTCATCTCGGCTTCACCTTCCGCATAGCCAGCTTCTTGCAGCAACTGTTTCGCTTTTTCTTGATCATAAAGTGACGTTTTGTACAATGAAGGATCAGCACCGAAGTTGCCTGGTGTTACGGATGTGCGGGTTACGATACCTGCTCCGCCGGCAATGCTGTCCACGATTCCTTGTTTGTCGATAGCCAGGTCAATCGCTTCACGTACTTTCGGATCAGCCGTGATGCTGCCTTCTGTCTGACGGAAGATCAACTGAAGTACACGCTGGATTGGCGCTTTGACAATCTTTTTATCTGCTTCGCCTTCGATGCGGGCAATGTCAGTGGACGGAATGGAAGACGCCACATCTACACCACCAGCAAGCAATTCGGATACCCGCGTGGAGGCTTCCGGAATAACGCGGAATACCACTTCATTCCATTTTGGTTCACCGTCGAAGTAGCTCTCGTTTTTCACAAGTTCCACACGATCATCTTTGGTCCATTTACTGAACTTGTAAGGGCCTGTGCCTACCGGTTGTTTCAGGAAAGCATCGAATCCTTTGTCTGCAATATATTTTGCTGGCAGAATGCCTGCTCCCATTTTGGACAAACGATTCAGGAGCAACGGATCTGGACCATCCGTGATAATATCTACGGTATAGTCATCCACCGCTTTAACTTCTACGATATTTTTAAAATAACTGTTTTGTTTCAGTGTCTCGTCCTTGGCTACGCGCTCCAGCGTGTATTTTACATCTGCTGAAGTGAATGGATCGCCGTTGTGGAAGGTCACACCTTCACGCAGCTTGAATCTCCACGTTGTATCATCAACCTGATCCCATGATGTCGCAAGTCCCGCAACTTTTTTCTGTTCACTGTCATTTTTGATCAGATAATCAAAAACGTTGACCAGAACCGCCTCACTGGAGGTGTTGTTGTTGTTGTGCGGATCGAAACTCTCGATATCGGTTGCCGCAGCAACGGTCAGTGTTGTACTTGCGCTTCCACTGCCTGTTCCTTCTGTTGCGGAACCATCATTCGTGCTTGTCGTTTTTCCTCCGCAAGCGCTGAGTACCATTACGACTGCCAGTAACGTGATCCATAAGCCTGTCCATTGTCTTTTTTTCATTGTGATTGCTCCCCCTCAGAAGTTGTATTCCTTGCCAAAAATTCAAGTGCTACTGCAGACAACATGCCCACACCATATGGCATTGCTGTCTCATCGAGATCAAACATGGGATGGTGGAGCGGATAACGAGTACGTTCCTCATCATTCCCAGATCCTAGTCTGAAAAACACACCCGGAATCTGTTCACAATAAAACGCAAAGTCCTCGCCCCCTGTGGAAGGTTTGATATAGCTCCATCCCTTCTGCGCATTAACCTGATCACAGGTTTCTGTCAGCAGGTCAACCATGCCGAGATCATTCACGACAACAGGATATCCATCACCGTAGACGACTTCGCATCCTGCTCCAAAAGATTCGCAGACCCCTTTGACAACCTGCTCGATCAAAGCTGGCATCCGCTCACGAATGGCAGGTGAGAGTGTACGAACCGTACCGATCATCTCAACTTCCGGGGCGATGGCTGTTCCCATATAACCTCCGGTGATTTTACCAATCGTGACTACTGCCGGTTCAAGTGGATCAACCATCCGACTGACGATATTTTGCAAGGCGGTGATGACCTGAGCGGATACCGCAATCGCGTCAATGCCCTCATGCGGACGAGCTGCGTGGCCACCCTTGCCAAACACCTTGATAATCAAGGGATCAGCTGATGCAAAAGCAACGCCCTGACTTACACCCAAGGTTCCCGTGTCCTGTCCAGGTGTCATGTGTAATCCTGCGATGGCATCAACCTTCGGATTCTCCAGAACACCGTCCTGGATCATGGCTCTTGCCCCTGCAAGTCCCTCTTCTGCTGGCTGGAAAATGAATTTGATGTTGCCTGATTTCGGTCTTCCAAGGCCAGTAAGCAATTGGGCGGCTCCCATAAGGATGGAGGTGTGAGCGTCATGTCCACACAGATGCGCTTTGCCTTCCACTTGCGAGCGGTATTCCACCGCTTTTTGATCCTGGATTGGCAGAGCATCCATGTCTGCGCGCAAGGCAAAGGTTGGTCCATCGCTCTCTCCGCGAAGCAGACCTGTAACCCCGGTCTGTCCCACATTGCGTGTAACTTCCAGCCCCAGGCTTTCGAGATGCTCAGCTACGATAGCGGATGTGCGATGCTCCTCGTAGCCGATTTCCGGATGCTGATGTAAATCTCTGCGCCAAGCACTTAACTGGGCTTGTAGTGGCTGAGCCAGCTGTATTAGTTCTGAACGATTCATTCGCTGTCATTCCCTTCATTTTCATCTGATTCAGAAACCAAACGGGCATAGATTGCATCCGCCGAGAATTCGATATGCCTTTTCATCGTCTCCTTAGACTTGATGCTATCATGGGCTTTCAATGCTTCAAGAATCTCCATATGTACACCGTGATTGACGGTACGTATCCGGTCATCATAAGGCATCAAGTCGAGCGCCGGATTAATTTTCGTCCGGATCTGTCTGACGGCTCTCTCGCAGTATGGATTCCCCGAAGCCTTGGCGATGGTCAGATGAAATTTCACATCCAGCGCCCTGAACCATTCCCTTGTGCAGTCTGGCTCTATACTTTGTTCCATATAGCCCTCAAGCAGCTCCAGTTCGCCTGCGGTGATCCGCTCAGCAGCGAGAAAAGCTCCCTCCGGCTCGATAATGGTTCGATATTCAAACACCTTCAGCATTTGTGACCAATCCCGTTTAATTTCTTCTCTGGTCCGTTTATGCGAATTGGCTGTCAGAGGCAGTACAAATGTTCCGCCTTTGGCACCCACCCTTTTCTCAATCAAGCCTTTCTCTTCCAATGAAGAGAGTGCCTCGCGAACGGTAATGCGGCTTACGTTAAAAATCTCTGCCAGATCTCGCTCGGCTGGAAGCTGTTCTTCACTCATTAATTCTTTCAAAATAATGGCTTCTTCCAGTTGTTCCCTAATGAATTCACTCACCTTTTTGGTGGATACTTTCTCAAAACGAAATGAAAACGTACTGGACATCTAAACACTCCGATCTGTATATGGTCTAGACCTTATACCATTAATATAATTCCGACTAAACTTATATGCAATACTTTTTTTGAAGTAAATTCATATTTTTTTTCTCACCACCTCCAAATTAAAGCATTTTGGCACAAAAAAGACGCATCTACACGCAGCAGATGCATCTTCCCTTCGTTATTTACACGAGCCACTACGATGACAGAATAACCTTCCGATCGCTGTTATCCCCGGATTTCATTGAATCCCTTTTTGAAAGGGGTAAATCCGGAGATAGCGTATGCTTCCGATGTAGCTTTCTTTCAGAAAGCTTGTAGGCGAACGCTCCGCTTCTTCAGGTTATTTCTGTCCTCTCCGTTTTGTGTAAATGTTTAGTTTAATATATCTAACTCTGTCCTCTATAACTTTTTATTAGCATAGGGTCTGAAATCCTCTGTAACCGCAAGTTTCTTGCTTCCCTCCAGGTAAAAGCTGTCATCCGCTCTCCAGGTATGACTTTTTTTGTTCTGTCTACGGTGATAGACATAATTGTAAGGAGAGGTCGCGTACGCTTTGAATCCTCTTTTCCTGCATTGTCTCAGGAAGGTTACATCTTCCCCTATTGAACGGTCTGTGAAGCGGACTTTTTTCAAGATTTCTCTTTTAAATAGAATAGTTCCCCCTTGAACAAATTCAACCGGTTTATTTTTTTCAGCCGGAGATCTGACCAACAATGTTTTGGATGCGCCCAAATAAACGAGACACGAATGTTTTCCAACAATATCACTTTTGGTCCGTTTAAGTTCTCTCACCTGCTCTGTTAAATAATACGGCGAATAGTAGTCATCATCATCAAATTTGGCAATCAACGAAAAGCGTGCCCTTGTCATGCCGGCGTTCAGGCTTTGTCCTAATGAAATCCTCTCCGGAATTTGATATACATGAACATTGGCAAGATTTCGAACGCGGTTTTGGTATAATGCCAGATTCATACTGTCATGATTCAGGACAATGATCAGTTCTTTACTTTTATAATGCTGCCGACTGTAATTTTGCAGGATGTTGTCAAAAAATTGCGGCCGATTGGTACATACCACAATGGAAACACCATGACTCGTTTTGTGTTTAGTCAAGACATACCCTCTTTTCAGCTCAGTTTTCTCTCATCATATGTGCCGAAATAGAGTCTGGTATGGACCAATAGCTAGTGATCAAAACACCAAAAACCCTCTGCCCACAAAATAACGGGACAAAGGGTTTGGTAATCTATTGTTTTCTGTCTGTTCTAAGCTTCGTTATTGTTATTCAAATATACAGCCTTGCCTGTGCGAGCAGATTCATAAAGTGCTTCCAGGATTTGAGATACAACCAGCGCTTGTTTTGGTGTAACGACTGGCTCCTGATCGTTCTCAATCGCTTCAATCCACTTTCTCATCTCAACATCCGGTGCGCTCTCGCTCTTACCATCGTAGAAAGCTACCCCGCCTGCACTCAGTTCAATCTCATTTGTGTATAAACGGCTGAATTTCTCGCCATTGATGCGAAGTCCGTTCTTCATGTCCGCACCTGCTTCGCTGCCGCTCAAGCTACATTTCGCCTCATCCACATCCAGAGAGTTCAGTGCCCAGCTGGATTCCAGCATGATCGTTGCGCCATTCTCCATCACAATCATGCCAAAAGCCGAGTCCTCTACAGAGAATTGTTTTGGATCCCATGGGCCCCAGGCATTGGCCGCATTTTCACGTTGCGAAAGCTCATGATAGGTCGTACCCAGAACAACCTTCGGTTGATAGTTATCCATCATCCAGAGCGTCAGATCAAGTGCGTGCGTACCAATGTCAATCAATGGGCCGCCACCTTGTTTCTCCTCATCCAGGAAAACACCCCATGTCGGTACTGCTCTACGTCTGATCGCATGTGCTTTGGCAAAATAAATATTACCCAGATCACCAGCTTCGCACACCTTCTTCAAATACTGACTGTCTTCTCTGAAACGGTTGTTATATCCGATGGTTAGTTTTTTGCCGGTACGTTCTGCCGCTTCCAGCATGAGCTGTGCTTCAGCAGATGTCTTCGCCATTGGCTTTTCACACATCACGTGTTTGCCTGCCTCCAGAGCAGCAATAGAAATCTCGGCATGAGAAATATTCGGTGTAAGCACATGCACAATATCCAAAGACTCATCCTTGAGCAATTCCTGATAATCCGTGTAGACTTCGGCTTCAGTAGTGCCATATTTCTGTTTGGCTTCATCCGCACGTTCCTGAACGATATCACAGAAAGCCACCAGTTCAACATTATCTAATTTACTCAGACTCGGCAGATGTTTGCCATTCGCGATTCCACCACAGCCAATAATTCCGATACGATATACTTTACTCATATATATTCACCCTCACTTAAGTATTGGTTGTTTCATTTTACGAAAAGCCGACGGGGTCATCCCCAGACGTTTGCGAAATACAGCATGCAAATAGTTGGCATTATTGAATCCTGAAGCAAGAGCGATCTGTTCAATGGATACGTTACTTTCTTCCAGATTGCGGCACACGGCGCGCAGACGAATATCCTCCAGCACACGGCTGAACGGCATCTCCGGCTGTACTTGGTAGAAGATTCGCTGCAATTGTCTGCTGCTGATATGAAGTTTCTCTGCTACATGTTCCAGCGTGACCACTGTAGGGTGATTCGCCTCCATATATTGCACTGCATACTCATAACGATACACCGACATATCCCGCACAGGGGCTTCCGGTCGATTCCCCCCGGTGTCGTATGCTCGCACGGTTTTGAGTAATATGCTGATAACCAGTTGCTTGATCGACGTATAATAACCTAACAATTTCTGATCACATGCCTCATAGGCTTCCAAAAAACAATGCATCGCCCGATGATAATCATTCACCGGAGTAAGCGGAAGCGTTCTCAGCTTTTCAATCGTTTCCTCGGATTCTGCTGCTTCCCAGGGATCGACATGTTCTCTTGGCTTGTGAACGATATCCACATGAAGACATAATTCATCCATGTCCTCTTTGGCATCCGCCTCCTGATAATGAACGACACCCGGTCCAGTCAAATACAGCATTCCTTCAGAGAGAGCATGTGTCTGATCATCGAGTATAACTTTGCCTTTACCTCTCGGGATAAAATGAAACTCAAACTCCGCATGATTATGGAAATCCACAACTCGGCCCGCTGGAAAAGAAGTCAGATGAAATCGCATCACGCGAATCTCATAATGTCCCCAAACCATTAGAATATCCAGTCTCTCCAGGAGATCCTGCCGTTCAAGCATTTTCTCATAAGGATACAGGCTCAAGATTGCATACCTCCTTAATAAAACCTAACCCTTCAACTCATTGAGAGCTATTCTACGTTCTTCCTTGGCAGAGAGATTCGCAGCTTCCATCAAACGGGTCAGCTCCATAGCGATTTGCACGTTTTCAGTTGCATCCGTATCATTCTGTATATGTGCAACCCACTGATTGAATGCGCTTTCTCTTTTGTCTGCTAAAGGAAGTTCAGTCCAGTCATTATATTTCCCCTGTGCTGCTTTTGTACGAATCAATAACTTGTCATCAGGTGTTCCATACAGAAGTGTACCTTCCGTACCATGAACCTCAATCGTAAACGGAGAATGGCTGTTCACAAAACCAGCTTCAACAACGCCAACTGCTCCGGAATCCGTAAACAAGGTTGCAACTGCATTATCTTCCACTTCTTTGCCTGTAATGTATCCGAAGTTCGCATTAACCGCTGTTACTTCCTGACCCAAAAACAGTTTGGCCAGATACATTGGATGGCAGCCTAGATCAATCAGTGCACCGCCCTGACAATCCTTCAGATCATAGAAGTGTTCAGGCAACCAGTTCGAGATCGCTCCATCATGCGATAAACGCGCTCTAACATACGTCACTTTGCCAAGTAATCCTTGGTCAAGTACATCCTGAATGGTTAGTGTGTATCCTGCATTCAGACGTGGTAAGGAAACTGTCATCTTGACCTTGTTTGCCTTCACCTCATCAAGGATTCTGTTGGATCCTGCCTGTGTCGACGCAATAACCTTCTCCGTGAAGATATGTTTACCTGCTTTTGCAGCAGCGGTGATCACTTCTTCATGGATGCGGGTTGGCGCATCTACAATAACGGCATCGATGTCATCCTTGGCCAGCATATCTTCAAGCGAAGCATAGAATGGTACGTTTAAGCGTTCAGCCGCTTCCTGCCCCCGCTTGGCATCTTCATCCCACACAGCGGCGATGACTGTATCCTCATGTTCCTGTGCCTGCTTGATGTAATCCCATGCGTGTACATGCCACAAGCTAATTTTTCCAATTCGAATGGTCAATGTGTCTTACCTCCATACTATATAATATTCTGACATTTATCTATAAGTTATCACAGACTTAATCTATTTTTAATAGAAACTCACGACAATAAATGTATAAAATTGCGACATGTTAAACTTCTTCTATTCATTAATAAAAATACTTCAAAGGATTCTTGATGACGATCACTTCTCTTCTATCCATCTTTTTCTCGAAACGCAAAAAAGCAAAACTCCGTAAAGGAATTTCACTTTAGCTATCAGTTGAGAAAAAAATCCTATAAAGTTTAAGGGCTGCGGCGTACCGTTTCACCACTCAATAAATTAACTTTTTGATCATTGATTGAAATCGTGTGGTTATCGACCCATTCCAAGTCTACCTGATCCGTCTTTCCCTCATAATAAAATACTCTTTTAAACCAAAGTGGGCCTTTTAATTCCCCCATAACGCCAAACGATCCCATGGCTCCAGCGTCAGTTTTATAGAAACTTATTGTATAGTGCTTATCTGGTGAATGCGTAGTCGTTAGTAATTGTTTTGATCCTGAAAATATCGATGTAAATGACAAAGCACCCAAAAGGATGAAGATCAATACTAAGGATAGAACCGTTGAGATCCAACTTCTTACCTTAGTAGACTTGTTCGATTTATCTTTGAAACCAAGTAAAGCTAAAGCCAGTCCTAAAATAGAAAGAATTAGTATTACATAGTTTGGAGGACTAACTAGCCATTTATTATTCATATGAGAATATAGTGAGTACATCGAAACAAAGTACAAAATCAGGACTAAAAACAAAGCAAGCCAGCTCATTTTTTTCACTAAAATTGAACCCCCTCTTCCCACAAATAGGTTACACTTAGTGAACCTGAATGTGTCACCCATCTCCATCCCTGAATAAATACAGAATTAAATATTATGTATGAAAAGCCACCAAAATCATTCATTTTTAATAGGACACTCGTTTATTGATCAATCATCACAAAATCTACTGAATAATTCATATGTTCACTTACTCATCACTTTTTTTACATACTTTTCTGCCTTGTAATCTTTTCGAACCTCATGTAGCGTGTTGCTATTCGCTTCCGACCAGGATTCAAGTATCATCCTCGGTTCCGCTTCAATGATGTTACGCGCCTCAATCATATCAGCGTCTCTAAAAGCCTCAATCACATGAATTAAGTCAGTTCGATCAATCAACTTTACAAAGTTAATACCAGCTAATGTCTCACACGATTCTGTGAAGTGGGATGAAGTAATTACGATTGCTTTTTTAGCCTTGTAATATCTCATGCAAGAAAAGACCTCTTGTACAGCGCTGATTCCGACTGGATACTCTATTGAGTATCGCTTTGCTTGGATGACATTTCTAACACCTTCCCGATCAGTGAAAACAACGTCAGCCCCAAAATCGCGACTTCCTAACGTTTTATAGACCCCTGAATAGCCCAACTCAATTAACAATCTGTACAAGTACATCTCGAAGCCAGAGCCATCTTCCATCCTGTCTATATCAGCGATAGTAATAGCTTTTAAGTCGTAATTCTCCTCATAAAGCACCGCTGATCTCTTGTGTTTGCGTGTCAAACTCAGAATCCAAAGGCTAAGTACAACAATTACTACTACGAATAATACAAATAAAATATAGATCATTAGCTCTACCTCCATTACAACAAACTAGCACAATAATACCACATTTTTCTATATTGGGAATTAATTATTTTATTGGATAAAAAGAACTTGGAACGAGTAATAACGCCGCTATAGAACCCTTCAATAAGTCAATGTTTTGACTAACAAAAACCCCCTGTCCACAATAACGTGAACAGGAGGCTTCTATAATTATGATGTTCCAAAATCAACTCAACGTAACGCATAACCTTGTGTAACAATCTTGTACCCCGATACCGTTTGGCTTTGACCCTGCAACGTGTCCTTAACCCGTTCCAGAACATCGCTCTCATAGACGGAGGCACATTCGAACCCAGTTTGCACGTTCAATTCAACGGGTTCTGAGTTCAGATTATACCAGCGAGCAATCAAATCTCCGGTTTCCTCTGCAATCTTCAATGTGGAGAATGCCAGTGTCGAACTTTGTGCATTCCATGCCAGCCATTGCTTCGAGAGAGGTAGTTCCACCTTCTGCCCATCAGCTCCGGCATGACCTTCCCGCTCAAACGTGCGTGCTAATGCCCCCAGCTGTACAGTCGTCCACGGAATCGGATACACATATGCGGATGCACATGCACCTGACTGCGCAGCATCACCAGCAAATGGAATAATCGCATATTCCACCCGCTGAGGTCCCAGACATTGGGCTTCCGGTGTTTCAAACACACCCCAATCTCCCAGTTCCGAAGAGGCACGTAGCAACGTAACCGCAATCGTACTGCCCTCTTCACGCTGCAAAATCTCGTATTCATTCAGCCCTTTGTTTGCAATCATTAATCCATGGTCACCATCGGTCACATGTACAAACGCTTGCTGATGCTGCGCATTACTCGGATTCACCCATTCTTTGGCCGGTGTATTGGAACGTTTGGTAATTTCAAAAATGGAATCTGCATAATGATCCTCTGTCACCAATCCGGATGGAAAGAGTGCGCGCAGTCGATGATCCTTGGCCTGATTGTTAAAGTCAGACTTTACCTTGACCATATTACTGCCTGCTTCCAATGTATACGTTGTTGTGATCACCAACGGAACGGTGTTCTTAACTCGCTGCGCCTTTCGTTCTGTAAAAGGAACCATTTGGCGTTTCTCCAGTTCGAACAGTTCATCTGCTCCAGCAGGAATATCCCAGCGTAATACACTCTCCATGACTGCACGATACGGAGATTGCTCTACGATCCGCAGGTCTGCCTTCAGATGCTCCGTGGTCAGCGTTATTTCTCCATCAGGTTGACGGTAGACATATTCATTGCCGATATCACCGGTATTCTCATATGAGTTCAACCCCCTGTATATAGCACCAGAGACTTTATCTTCAATTGTTGCCGTACCATTCTCTTCAACCGTCACCCGCAATTGACCGTTCTCCATCATCATTCCCTGCACCTCGATGACGTCGCTCGTATAGGGCATTTCAGCAATCTCTGTTTGCTCCTGAACGGGAATGAGAGCATATGTCTTATAACCCAGCGAAGGTACATCCACCGCCTGGAAAGTAACTCTTACTTTACGAGCCATATAAGGCTGTCGGAAGCGATCTTTCGGAAGTTCATAGCCGAAATGTGCACCCAGATCCTTGATTTCCGCCGAATACGTGCGTCCATCCGAATCAACCAGCTGATACACTGGCAGTGCATCTTTTTCCACCTTCTGCGCAAGCGCTTGAGGATTAGGACCTTCCGGGAAAAATGCTTTGTCCACAATCAGGTCCATCTCAATGATTCCATTTCGATTCCATCCACTCGTGTTGAACACAGTGAACAGCACCGCTTCCTCTCCCCAAACCTCAGCAGGTTGCACATGAATGGACTCAGCAATCGCTTGCGCGCTCTGGGAAACCAATTTTTCTACAAGCTGTCTGCTCTTGGCGAAGCGGGTCACCATCTCACGGTGAACCTCATCCACACTGCACCCACAGATGCTATCATGTGGGTGGTTCTGCATCAGTATCTTCCATGCATGCGTCAATAGATGATGCGGATAATCTTTTACCCCGGCTATATGGGCCATGGCGGCCAGTGGTTCGGCTACTTTTTCAAGCAACGTCTGCCCTTGCTGATTCAACTGTTTCAGATAAACCCTTGCGGATGCTGTATTCACCAGTGTTCCCCAACCATCCGTGTGCTGACTGCGAAGCTCGCCCTCAATAGTCGCCAGATGCTCAGGGACATCCTTCGTAACCGCGTCAATGTAATCGTCAAAATTGGAGTGGATAAATTCTACATCAGGATACAACGCAGCCGCCGTACGTAAAGCCTCAGGCAGATCCGTCTGGATCGGCTGATGATCACAACCATTCATGAACAACAGATGTGGGGTCGAGGCAAACTTCTCGGCATCTTCCAGATTTTTATCCCAATAGGCTCGGGCTTTCTCCGAATCAACCGGAACCTCCATCCCATTGCAGTACCAATTCGCGAACAAAATGCCGAGCACTTCCGAACCATCCGGCGAACGCCAGATCATCTCGGAATAGGGAGATTCGTAACTGTCTGCATCAACCACCGCATTATTGAAACCCGTAGGCTTTACCCCACGCCCAAAGATCGCGTTATGAATATCCGCCTGTTGCAGAATCTGCGGTGCCTGTCCCATATTTCCGAATGAGTCTGGGAAGTATCCCGTCTTGGATATCACACCCAAAGGTCGAGCATCACGATGACCGATGAGCAGATTACGCAAGTTGGCCTCACTGCTGGTCAGAAACTCATCCTGTAACACATACCATGGACCAAAATGGATGCGTCCTTCACGAATATAACGGTCGAGCCTCTCTTGTTGTTCGGGCCGAACCTGCAAATAATCTTCACGAATAATCGTCTGCCCATCCAGATGGAAATAGCGATATTCCGGGTCCTGATCAAGCGTGTCCAGCAGTTTATCCAGCAGTTCAATGAGAAGAACATGATGATGTTCATAAGGCATATACCATTCGCGATCCCAATGGGTATGCGAGATGAGATGTGCCGTTTTTTTGGTTGTCATGTTGCGTACCTCCTGTCATTAACCTTTGGTTGCCCCGCCCATGCTGAATCCCTTGGACATGTAACGCTGGGAGAAGATGTACAGCACAACTGAAGGCATTGTATAAAGTAGTGAAAATGCAGCCAATCTTCCATATTCAACCATACCGTGGCTGCCGAAGAATTGATAGATCGTGACCGATGCCGGAAGTTTCTCCGGTGTCTGGAGCAGGATATATGGCACGAAGAAGTTACCCCAACTTCCTGAAAACGTAAATATCGCTATCGTTGCAATACCCGGCAACATCAATGGCGCTACAATTCGTCTCAATCCGTTCCATACGGACGCACCGTCAATCCATGCCGATTCTTCCAGATCAATGGGCACCGAATCCATGAAGTTTTTCATCATCCAGATGCCGTACGGAAGTGAGGATGCCGTCAGGAACAACATTGTGGCGATGATGCTATTTTGCATTTTGAAGAACAGAAACATCTGAAATACCGGAACCATCACGGCAGTAATCGGAAGAGCTGTCATGAACAGAATGGATAACAAGAAGCTTTTTTTGAATCTCATTTCGTAACGGGATAAAGGATACGCAGCAAGAACCGATACCAGAACAACCAATATCGCTTGCCCGCCCGACAGAATCAGGCCTACACCGAATGAACGAAGATTGCTCGAATCCCCGAGTACATCCTTGAAATTTTGAATGGTCCAGGTACTGGGCATTTTGATACCCTGTTGCGCGTTCGGGTCAAATGAAGCCAGAATGATCCAGAGCAGCGGCAATAAAAAACAGAGCCCCAGAAAAACTAGAATCCCGTACTGGATTTTGCGTTGAAGCCCATGTTTGACCATAGGGATCGAACCTCCTTCATGGTTACACTTTCACTTTCATGGATCGCATGTAGAACAGGCTGGCGATAATACCAATGAACAACAGAACCAACGAGATGGCTGTGCCGTATCCAAATTGATAGTTCACAAAGGCCTGGTTATACATGAAGATCGGCAAGGTTTGTGTCGAAGTACCCGGGCCACCACCGGTCATCGTATAGATTAGCGTGAACACACCCAGTGTCTGTAGGGTAACCAACATCATGTTGGTCACGATAGACCCTTTTACCATTGGAATCGTAATGTGTCTGACAATCTGGAACCCAGTGGCACTGTCAATAATCGCAGCTTCTTCAACTTCCTTCGGGATATCATCCAGTGCCGACTGATAGACCATCATCGAAAAGGCTGTGCCGTGCCAGATATTCGCGATAATGACACTCACCATAGGGAAACTGAACAACCAGGAGACTGGATTCGCCCCAAACCAGCCGAGGATCTGATTCAATGAACCATTGTCACTGAAAAAGGCTACCATACAGAATGCCACAACAATCTCGGGTGTCACCCAACCGGCAATGACGATGATGCCAATGACCCGGCGGAACGTCACATTTTTCTCCTTCATTAGAAGTGCCAGAATGAACCCAAGCAATACCTGACCAATCACTGCGGAGAAGATGAGAAAGACCAGCGTACGCCAGACACTAATCCGGAAGTCCGGATCATGGAACATATTAATGAAATTCTGGAATCCAACAAACTCCAAACTCTTGGCTGCCGCCCCCGTCAGAGCCATATTCGTAAAGGCAAAACAGATCGTCAGAATGATGGGAACAATGAAAAACACAAGTAATAACAGTACGGAAGGCATGAGAAACAGAAATGAACCTGGTGCTTTCCTTTTCATAAGTCACTCTCCATTCGAACCGGAAAAAGGGGAGATTGTGCCTCCCCCTCCGAATATATCGATATCCTTATTTCTCTTCGATGCTGTCCGCGCCAAGGGAACGGGATACGTTGTCCTTCAATTGTGTAACTCCCTCTTCTGGCGTCAGCTTGCCAGAGGCAATACTCTCAACAATGCTTTGCAATTGTGCGGATACCGCTGCATATTGATCGTTCGCTGGACGGAAGTGGGCCACATTCAAGAGTTCCTGTGCTTCTTTGGTATATGGACGATCCGTATAACCTTCAACTTCAGTGGAATCATTACGCGGACTGAGGCTGCCTTCCGCTACAACACGAGCAGTCGCATTTTCCTTATTCATCAGGAACTCGATAAATTTCCAAGCCTCTTCCTTGTTCTTCGCTTGTGCAGGAACAGACCAAGCCCACCCTCCGGACATCGTAGTTGCTCCAGGCTCTTCCCCATTTTGTGTTGGGAATGGTGCAAAGCCTATTTTCTCTTCGACGTTGGCAATTGGAGCAGCACCGTTCTCGGCCCATGTCGAACCTGCCCAGCTACCATCTACAGCCATCGCCAGTTTGTCTTGTGGGAACTGTTGCTGGAATGCAATACTGCCAGCTTGTCCATTCAAGGCAACCTGCATGGTCGGACCTGTTTTATCCGTGTTAAACACTTGATCTATGAATTTGAAGGAATCCAGCAGCCCCGGGCTGTTAACGACCCATTTCTTGGTGGTGTCGTCGTACAGCGTATCCGCCGTACCATAGAGCAGCATTTCCAGCGTTTGCATGGTGACACCTTCACCGTTTGCTTTGCCCACGATCATATTAAGCGGTGTCACACCTGGCAGTTTTTGCTTGATGGTACGTGCTGCTTCGAGTACTTCTGCCCAACTTGCAGGTTTGAATGGAACTTCAAGTCCCGCCTGTTGAAACAGTTCCTTGTTGTACCAGATTCCGCGTGTATCCGAGGTAGCCGGAACGCCATACACTTTGCCGTCTTCTCCGGTAACCCCCGCCTTCAGGTTATCGATAATATGTTCTTTCCAATCGGGCCATCCCTGAACCTGTGTATCCAGCGGCTCCAGATATCCCGCAGCAGCATCGGATTTGATGATGGATGTATCTTCGGCAATAACATCTGGCGCCGTGTCAGGCGATTTCATCTGTAAAACCATTTTGGACGTATAATCACCCTCACTTGCCAATACAGGCGCAATGTTGATTTTGATATCAGGGTTTTCTTTCTCAAATTGATCCACCAAACCTGATTGGAAGAATTTCGTAAGTGTATCTTCAGATCCTGAAGAACGGAACGATACGGTTACTTCCTTCTTGCCATCACTGGTTGTGCCTGTGCTGGAACTTCCACCCGAACAGGCCGTAGTTAGAATAAGCAAGGATGTCATAACTGCTGCTACCGGCATTTTCAATGATATTTTTCTCATGATTCGCTCTCCTCTTTGTCGGAATTCAACGAACTCCGAACGTTATGATGTACTCGCAGGTTATCTCTTGCTTCCCTATCTATTTCTGTACGCGGAATCCGCAATAATCCATAATCAGTTCACTAAAGAGCATGTTGGACCATGAAAACCATGGACGTGTATATTCATGTGGATTGTTGGCCGAAAAACCTTCATGGGTCAGTCCGGTATCCGCATCCGTCTTATGGATGAGCTGAAGCAATCGTAGTTTTTCATTGCGATCCTCTGTAGTCAGCCCCTGCATCGATAACGCGATATGCCAGATGTACCCTTCCGGTGTATGCGGACTACCGATTCCCGCTGCAGCTGTTCCCTCATAAAAATACGGGTTGTTCGTGGATAAAATGAAACGGCGTGTATTCTGATACACCTCGTCGTTCTCCTCCACATATCCGAGATAAGGCAAAGACAGCAGACTTGGCACATTGGCATCATCCATCAGATTGTGATTGCCTTTCCCATCCGTTTCGTACGCATATATGGTTCCATATTCCGGATGTTCAACAGTGCCATAATCCTGAATACCTTTGTTGATCTGTTCCTCCAACTCCTTAGCAGTTGCTGCCAGCGATTCATCCTCGAGCACAGCTTCAGCAATTTCCTGTAGATATCGAAGCGCCACAACGGCGAACATATTGGATGGAACCAGATAACCATATTCACAACGATCGTCGCTGGGACGGAATCCCGACCAAGTCATGCCGGTGTAGGCTGTTTCAGAACCTCGTCCCTCTCGGCTGAGTGTATCGGTTTCGGGAGCATCCAGTCGTTGGAACGTGTAGGGTGATTTCGTCTCATGATGCTGTTCCACTTGCCATAACTGCATGATAATCTGGGCTGCTTTGCGGAACGTATCATTGAATTGAGTTGTTCTTCCCGTGTTCTTCCAAAGGAGATAACTGAGCTGAATCGGATAAGCCAGAGAGTCGATCTCATACTTCCGTTCCCAGATCCAATCATTCATCTGCGTCAGATCTTCCTGATGTCCTTTCCCACTCTCCGTCTCATTAAAAGCGTTTGCATAAGGGTCCAGCAGAATATAATTCAGTTGACGTTCAACCAGTCCAGCGATCATGTCGGCGATATCTTCATCCTCTGAAGCGAGAACCAGATAAGGTCTGACCTGAGCAGCAGAATCACGTAACCACATGGCAGGGATATCTCCTGTAATCACAAAAGTTGTTCCATCTTCTTTGCGCTGAATTGTGGTCGCCATCGTATTGGTAAAACAGTTTTTGAACATTTGGTTAAGTTCCGGATGGTCCGGCATACGTTTGTTAACCTGATCAACCATGTCGTATATCGAGGGGGAAATTTCTTGATTATTTCTGGGTGTCAGCATGTTGTCCTCCTTATGTAATCCAGTTTGTTAACCGCTTTCATCATCCTAAAACGAATATAATGTTATGTCAATATATTTATTTGTATATTAGCATGTTATTCTCATTTCGTCGCACTAAATAGTATACCAATTAAGTTAATGTTCCCCTTTTTTATCCACAACAAAAAGAGACCTCGTTTCCACGAAGTCCCTCTTTGAACACAATGATTATAAAGCCGCTAAAACTAACCCTTTTGTTTCACCATACTTGTTGATTTACCCTTCACCAAGCGGGCAGGCAAAACAACTCTGTTCACTGCCATTTCGTTGTTCTGCATACTTTGAAGCACCATCTCGAATGCCTGTTTCCCCATATCAAACTGGCTTTGTCTCATATGTGTTACACGGCTTCCTTCGGCAGCGTTTGGACTGTCAAAACAAATGATGGACATATCTTCCGAGATCCTCAGACCAAGCTGATCCGCTGCCTGTTCTGCAAGTAAAGCAATATGATACTCCGCAGCAAAGAGTGCAGTAATCTGGGGGTATTTCTGTAAATGTTCCACCAGTGTCTCCACATCACGGACCTCGACTTGAGGATCGAACACACTAGGCAATGTCGAAAGAAAAGATTCTAACCACAGTTCCCTGTTCACCAGCACACCTTGATCATGATGAGCCTCAATGATGCCTTCAATTCGTTCTTCAATCGGTGTAGTGTTCGCCGGAGGCTGCGTCAGAAAAGCGATATGTCGGTGACCGAGATCGAACAAATAATTCATCCCTTCTCGCGCCGCGCCTACGTTATCCGTACTTACAGATGAAGCCGGAATACCTTTGAGGTAACGGTCAATCAGGACAAACGGGAATTTGTTAACAACCAGTTTAAGAATTTCATCGCTGAAATATTCACCCTGTGCCGGGAAGATAATCAATCCATCCACTCCCAGTTCCAGCAGTTCCTGAATACTCTGTTCCTCCTGCTCGGGAATCCCGAAGGATCGTCTAAGTACGAGAAAACAATCATGCTCTCGCGAAGCTTCTTCCATACCATACAACAGTTCTGTACCATACATATCACTGAAGTTAGTAATGACCAGACCAATGAGCAGCTTCTTCTCCGGATCTTTAACCGCAGCACGCGGAGCAGGTCTGTTAGGTCTTTCTTGCAACACATCTGCCGTGTCGGCTACAAAAGAACCTCGTCCCGGCTGACGAACAATTAATTGTTCACTCGCCAGCATCTCAAGCGCTTTTTTAGTTGTAATCCGGCTAACTCCGAATTCATCACATAATTCCTTCTCCGAAGGAACACGTTCACCCACTTGATATTGATGAAGCTGTATCCGTTCGCGCAAGGATTCAAAGATCTGTTCATACATCGGCTTGGATGCCGAATCTTTCCCCAATACAAGCACCTCCATAAATACCCATACTTCTCATGTTCTACATCCTAATATATCATGTTATATCATTAATGTGAAGAAAGGAGACAACTCACCTGCTGTCATGTGAGAGCAAAAGAAAAAGCATCCCAATGGATGCTTCATTTTCTAAAGTTCATTATTAAATTTATTTGGCGTAGATATCCCATTTAAAAATTCATTCATTTCTTTCTCCAACTCTACAGTACTTGTATTTTCAAATATTCTCACTTGTGTTCTCATCGTTCATCTCCCTAACCATCTAATAATGACTTAAGGGATATTATACGTCTTTGATGCATTTAGGTCGCATATCAAACTTCGCTGTGTATCAGGGATAAATGATTTGATAGCCGAGTAATCTTAGGCGTCAGATATGAATTGATACAAAAAGAAGCCGATAAACGCTGATACCTCGGCTTATCGGCTTCTTGCTTAGATGGTCAAAACGTAGTTATCATCCATTTCACACTTTGCATAATTAAGGTTGCAGACCCTCAGCAGACGGTGGATCTACTTCTGTTTCAGTCTCTTCAGGGCTCAAATCTGGTTCTGGAACGGATTGTTCTTGTGCTGCGCTGACGAACAATCGTCCAGCTGCTTCAGCCTCTACTTTGTTGCCTGCTGCATCCTGAGCTCGAATCACAATGACTCCAGCATCCAGAACAAGGGATGAAGGTGTTGTGTACGTACCTGTGTAACGACCAGGTTCAGTCTCCACCAATGGAATCTCTCCTGCCCCTTGGGCATTCAGATTCAAAGGAAGCTGAATCCGGAAAGAGGCTTGCAGACCAGGTTTACTGTCAAATGAAACGGTAACACTCTCTCCTGATGTGATTCGAACATCCTCAGCCGGAGTAATATTCGTAAGTTCTGGCAACGCCGTTTCCACATAGACGGTGCGTGTTACGGTTGTTTTGTTACCAGCGATATCGGTTGCTGTAATGGTAATTGTGTTCTCGCCTTCATTGACCAATACACGGTGACTGAAACTTCTGTCTTTACCCACTTGTACGGTTTGTCCGTTAACGGTTACCTTATCGAGGAATTGTTCCACGACATTACCCGTTACGTGAACAACTTCTGCATTGATGCGATCCCCCTGAGCTGGCGTAAGAATCGTCAATTGTGGTTTTGTCTGATCCAGAATAATGACAACGGGGAGTGAACGGTCGGTCGTTTTTCCGTCCACCACTGCCTCCGCAGTAATCGCATTAATGCCAGAACGGAGTTTCACACCGTATGAGAACTTCCCATTTGCCACCGTTGTGGTGCCAGCCAGATCCTTGCCGTTGTAGATCTTGATTTGAGCTCCAGATGCTGGAGACGTTCCCGACACAGTGAAAGTCGATTGATTCGTATACGTGTTTGCAGGTACTGTGAGCACAGGTGCATTTACCGGATATCTCACGACTGCTCGAATCATGTAGTTGCCTTCTTCTGCAGGTGCAGTGCTCCAGGCCCCACCTACACGCTGCCAGCTTCGACCTGCATTCGTACCATTCTCATCGGTAGCCAATCCCGGAGCACCAGTTCCGGCTACACTCTGTACATACACGATATAGAAATCACCCGTTACGATAACTGGTTCCGGGAATTCAACGGATGTCCATTGATCGTTACGAAGTGCAGTACCATCGAATGGTCCAGCCAGCTGTCGTCCCGGAGCTCCACCGGCACCTGATGCATCATAGACGGCATATTGGAACGCTGTACCTCCTGGTACGGGCCATTCGGTGTTCCAGAAACGGAACGATGCACCCGTAAGCTGTGCAGTTTCCAGCTCAGGTGTCATTCGAACCGCCCAAGCATTATCCGCAGCTACAAAAGCTCTTGCATTTTCTGCTGTTCCATCATCATAAGCAATTTCCCCAGGGAAACCGATGAATGGTTTCAAGGCAACATTTGCCTCAGCCGTACCATTACCAGGGACAGTCACAGTAACCGTCTTACTGTAATAATCAGCAGCCCGGATGGACAGGGTATAACTTCCTTCCAATACCTGAATAACAAAGCTGCCATCTGAACCTGTGCGAACTTCACCTACCTTGGCATCTTCCACCACGAGAACGGAAGCATCAGCCAGTGGTTGTCCTGTCCGCTCATCTGTTACAACACCTTCAATCTGTCCATGCGGGATTGCCTCCAGATTAAAGTTGGCTTTGGCTCCACTGCCATCGGTGATCGTTACCTGCTGAGTTCGAGGATAATATCCATATGCCTCCGCTTTTAACGTGTAATCACCTGCAACGTGTGTGAAGCTATACTTGCCTGTAGCTGAATCTGTCTTCACCGAACGTCCGGTTTCCAGTACGGTAACCGTTGCACTTGCAGGCAGGCTTTGTGGATTAACCGAACCTGTTCCTGGTTTTTCAACTTCCGGTTGTTGCTGTTTCGTTTTGTTGAATTCCGCTTTGTCTGTCCGCGAAATTTTGTACCATGGATTATCATAGGACGGTTTCGGTTTGTCACTGTTAAGCACAACCGCACTGTCCTCCGTTACCGTCTCCGCAGCAACACCCAGTACACGGAAATCATCAATGAACCAGCCTGTCTTCACAACACTGTTGTCTGAGGTCAGACGGAACCGGAATTGAACTTCATTACCGGTAAGTGCATCCAGATCATAAAATACGGGTGTCCATTGTTTACCGTTTGTACTATGTGAGAATTTGCCCAGTTCTGACCATGTGGTTCCACCATCCTTGGTGACTTCCACATACCCATAGTCGTATCCGCTCTCAATCTCGTACCAATGATTAAACGTGAGTGTTCCTTCGGATACATCCGTCAAATCAATGACCGGAGATACGAGTGAATAGTTGGAGCCATTCTCGTACGTATTGTCTAGATCGGTCGCCCAGACATTCGGTGGAGAAACCGCGCTGGCAGGTCCCGTTACCGGAATGCCGCGTTCCCACTCATCTTTGGTTCCTGAATGAGTCCAACCATTATCATCACTACCATCGAAATGATCGATGTAGATATCTTGTGGCACTTCTACTGTAATGGAGACCTCGTTCGATTTGTCACTTTCATTGCCACTATAATCAAGTGCGGCAACGGTATAGTAATACGTCGAATCTGTCACCGTAGCCGTATCTGTAAACGTTGTTCCTGTTGCAGATCCAATGGATTCATAACCTGTACCTGCGGTTGTGGAGCGATATACCACATAGGATTCGAGATCCTCATCGCTCGGACCAGTCCAGCTCAAGGCTACATTACCAAGAATATCGGCCGTCGCAGACAATCCGGCAGGAGCGCCCGGAGCAATCTCATCCAGTTCTTCTACAGCGAAATCATCAATGTACCAGCCAGCCTTTTGCACTGAATTATCACTCGTCAGATTGAACTTGATGAACACCTGCTGTCCCGCGTATTCGCGAAGATCCACATATTGTGTCTTCCAATTGCCACCTGTACCCGTGAAGGTTAACAGCTCTTCGAACACATAATCGCTATCCTCGGAAGCGATGTATACCTTGCCGAAGTCGATGTTATTCTCCAGGTCATACCAGTGCTTGAAGGATAATAACGCACCTTCTGGACTCTCGGTTAGATCAATAGGCGGCGCAAGCAGATATGCATTGCTATTCGCCACATAAGTTCCTTGCAGATTGGTTGCAATCACCTTGTCACCGGAGTATGCACTTCCAGGACCACTGCTTGGTGCTCCCCATACCCAGGTACTTCCGGTTCCGCCAGTCGTGAAGCCCAGCTGATCTTCTTCAAAATCCTGAAGATATCCTGGCTGAACACCATTAGAGACAGCCACTTTATATACCTGACTTTCGAATCCGTTGTTGCCGTAATCATTCACGCGGATATAATACTCCACACCTTGCGGTTCAATAAGAAAAGCAGGGATTGTCGCTGTATACGTCCCATCTTTGTTATCTCCAGCAATTCGATTCATCGGCAGATAGACGTACTGGTTGGTACCTGTCGTTTTGGCAAAAGCCTCGACGGAGACTACCGCGACGTTATCTGTCACATGAGCGGTTAATGGTATATCAATGCCTGTAAAGGCTGAATTGACAGGGGTATGTGCCAGTACCGGCTCTTCCAGATCATCTCCGGCTGTAACCACTCTGCCGGATACCGTGCCAATTCCTTCGAGTACAGAACCCACAGCATCAAGGGCATTAATAATGCCGTGACCGTAGCCGTTATTAGGAGATGTCGGATACTGACTATCCGTTCTCGGCGTGGCTGTATCTGTAATGATCTGCTCCAGCTGATCCACTGTAAGGGAATGATTGGCCTGAAGCAGCAGTGCAGCAAGCGCAGTTGTATGTGGGCCTGCCATAGACGTTCCGTTCCAGCCTCCCTCATATACACCGCCCGGAACTGCTGAACGGATATTCACACCAGGGGCAGATACTTCCGGTTTGATCTCATCATACGGGGATGGACCCAGCAGGGAGAACGAAGCCAGATTTCCGTTGATATCGGTTGCTCCTGTAGCAAAACTTTCAGGGTAGTTGGCCGGGTTAGCAACAGAACCAGGTCCGCCAGGGTTACCCAGTCTCACATTTCCTGCGGAGAATTCCGGGAAAATCTGAGCATCTCGCCAGGCTTGCACCATCGGTCGGAACCATTCATCCAGTCCTGCGCCTCCGCCCCACGAGTTGTTTACCACATCCGGTGCAAGTTCAGGATGCAGATTGCCTTCCGCATCGACTGGAGCGATCAACCACTGTCCGCCATCCAGAATAATGGCATCCGTTGTTTCCGGATTGAATATCCGTACACCAATCCATTTCGCACCGGGAGCAACCCCGATCTGATTGGTGCCATTTGCTTCAGAGCCAACCATCGTACCCATCGTGTGAGTACCATGTCCGTCTTCGTCCGCAGGGAGGGAAGCATTACTGTGCGGATCATACCAGCTCAGTTCGGGATCAACAATATTGCCCGAAGCATCCAGTCCCCGCCATTTGCTGCGAAGTGCCGGGTGGGTATAATCCACACCACTGTCCAGATTAGCAACAACAATCCCTGTTCCATCGATGCCCCGATCCCACACGGCTGGCGCATTGATGTAATCCAGGTTCCATTCCACGTTTTCAGTCGCAAGCTTGTCCTTGGCAGCAGGCTCCTTGTCTTTGACTCCGACTGAAGAGTCTTTAGCTGGCGTTTGGACAGCATCTTTGCCTGATGCCGCATTCGCCGGTTCTTTACTCACTTCGGCTTTCTGTAAGTATCGTGTCTCATTCGGTAGAATCTTCTCCACCTCAGGCAGCAGCGCAATCTGTTCCATGACTTCTTTGGTACTCGTTACTGCCAATGAATTGACAATAAAATAGCTTTTATATTCTTTGACCTTACCCAGGTCAACTTCCTTTTCCAGATAAGTTTCCAATGGATATTGTGTACGCGAGGCTGTTTCTCGCAGAGAGCTGACGACCGAATTACGAACGGACAGCTTTGTGGCTGAAGCCGTTTGTTTGGCGATGGTCGCCTTTTCCAGGGCCTGTTTGGAGACTGCTGCTGTATCCACCTGTTCCTTCATTTTCACCAGATAGGTAACATATTCACTACCTTCGAATTCTTTGGTCAATTTGGCGTTTACTTTGGACTCCGTAACTTTGGCAAGTCCAGATTTCATATCCAATTTGGATGATGTGGAGTTTTCAGCTGAAACCGGATGAATGATCGAAAATGCAAGGAGAAGCGAGAGCCCCATGGAGATGGGCTTGCGTAACCGATTAATCTTTATCAAACTTTTCCACTCCTTTTACCCGGTTTTTTAATTTAGTCTGGTACATATGCCCTTCTCTGCAGAATAAAACGGTAAAATAACCTTTATTGCGGACGAAATAGATGCCCTGGATTTCACATAAAGCCTCACCTCCTTTACAGGTCTGGTTAGGGATCAATATGAGTCAGAAGAGATAACAGATCAGTCTATGTTTTTTTACTTGGAAGTTTAGGAGATTGAATGAATCGGATTAAACCATGTGAGTGAATAGTTTGGGTGTTTGAATAATGCAATGAGAGTGAATGTCGATAAGCATTCATGTGGAAGGGTAATCTGGAGCGTTAGCAGAACGCTTGCTAAGGAGTGGTGGATATGACTTTCGATCGTGATTCGAGTGAGTAGTTAAACATTTTAATTACATATAATAGTCGATTAGGAATTTAATTGGATTTTATTGGTATAGTATAAAATCATTATTCGATATATACAAGCACTTTATTGAAAAATATAGAAAATAAGTCTATTTAATGCTTTTATGTGTCTCATGTCGCTTACACATTTCAGCTTATTTTTCGTATTCCTGCATGTTTTTGATGAATAATAGTTTGTAGTAGTTCTATATAACCAAGACCTGATACTCAAAATTTCAAATCAAGAAAAAGAACGACATGAGAACTCTCATGTCGTTCATATCAAAATTTATATCTCATCATGTAATGTTCACGCCGCCACTTGCATAGCCAACAACGGTATTCACAAGACTAAGTCCAGTTGCCGTTGCGGAGAATACAAGCAGAAGACGTGTCTGTGCAGTCACAGGTATAGCCAATCCGGTTGTTATGCCATTGGAGATACTACCCAATGCAATAATACCGGTGAGTGGAGGTGCCAGTGTAACGACGGCCCCTGGAACCGCAGTAAATGCATTATCAGGTGTAGGTGAACTGAATAATTGCGCAGTGATGGTCACCGTTGAACCGACCAAGGCCAAGGCTGCTGTTGTACTAAAATAGGCAGCAATGGAAGTTATAACGCCATCCCGTGGGACAGAGAACGCAAAGTTAATGAGTGGTCCGACAATCGTTCCCGTTAAATCAATGGTGCCACCCAGAATGCTGACTCCTGTTGCCGAGCTGCCGAAACCGATAAGGCTTGTCGTTCCGACCAGTCCACCAAGAACCGTTGTTAATATGGCAGGTCCGCCAGAAGCAAACGGTATGATGGCGCCCGAACCCGTAGCTCCTGTAACACCAGTGCTGCCAGTTACTCCCGCAATCCCAGTTGCGCCGGTAGCCCCGGTTACCCCAGCAATTCCGGCTGCACCCGTTGCCCCGGTGACTCCCGCAAGTCCAGCTGCCCCAACAGCTCCTGTACTCCCCGTTGCCCCTGTCGCTCCTGTTGCGCCACCTGCTGGGCCTGCCGCACCCGTTGCTCCAGTAACACCTGTCGCACCTGCTGGTCCCTGGGCACCAGCAGCTCCCGGTGTACCAGCTGGACCTACACCACCCTGAGAACCAGCAACGCCTGCCGGGCCTTGTGGACCAGGTACGCCCTGAGGACCCGCTGGTCCTGCAGGTCCTGCCGGACCTTGACTCCCTATGTTTCTAAGCCCTGATGTGATAGCCAATTCGGTCGCCCGGATCAAAATGACCAGTTGATCTTTCTCAGCCGAATCGATATTCCCCTGTAAAACGACAGATAGGAGCACATCCAGCAATTGCTGCAAATTGGTTCCCACACTGATCGGAGAAAATGGAACGGCCTCTGCAGATACAATGGTAAGCTCCAAGACCGCTTCGAGATCTGCCTTGGTTCCCTTTTTCAAATCCGAATGATGAACCAGAGCCAGTAATTTACGCAGTACCTCAATCAGAAGTGAAACATTGTGAGGCGTGGGATTGGCAAAAACCTGTACAATTGCTCCCTTCAACTCACCAATTAATTTGAGAAGCAATTCGGCTTCTTTGTCAAAACACTTATGATGGTGGTTATTGTGGTGGTGATTGTGGTGGTGATGATTGTGCTCGTGATGGTGTTCTTTGTGCTGCTCTTGGGGATGGTCACAGTCCTCAGCTTTTTTTTTCTTAAATCCGCTCCAACCATATCTGATGCGTTTCTTTGGTTTCATCTTTTTTGCAGATCCTCCTTAGTGAGTCTCAATCATTCCATTACAGGCGAACATCACTGATTTGATGATATCAGTATATTAGCAAGAAAGAATTTCGTGATTATTATATAAGTAAGTTTCCGAATTACCGTTTTCAGCTTGGAGCAGCCTCCATTATCATGGAGAGGATTTTGCATGGAAGTCAGCCCTGTGTATAGCCCAACCAAAAGAGCGCTATCCGATGAGTACAATACTCCTGGATGCGCCCTTTTTATATTTACAGTAGTTAATTTATCTTTGTTGATTAGTCCAATTTAATTTTGAAAACAATTGGCGCATTACTTTTCACAGTTGTTGTTGTGATCGTCAGTGCGTCCACTGTTCTCTCCCATTGCGGCTGTTCTTCATAGCCAAGTACCTGAATATCTTGAATGACCCCTTGAAAATGGTGAGAATTTTCCTTCAGGGATTTAATCTGCACCACCCCATTATCTGGATAGGCAAGAACCGTGGCATACAGACTGCTTTCTTTTAACGTAAAACGTATATCTTCACTCGTAAATATCTTCGTATCCCCATCCGTGAATTGCCCTTCCTTCACCTCTGTCGGACCCTCGCCAAACGTACGCCAGAATGACGTGTCATAGATCGCTTCCCCATTCACTTCCAGCCACTTGCCAATGCTCAGCAAAATGTCGCGATCTTCATCCGGTATGCTGCCGTCTGCCTTAGGTCCAATGTTCAGCAGTAAATTTCCGTTTTTGCTTACAATATCGACGAGATCCCGAATGATCTCCTCAGCCGTTTTATAGTTATTATTTTCCGTATAACACCATGAGTTTTTAGCGACAGCTGTATCCGTTTGCCAAAAATAGGGCTTGAGCTCAGCGAACTGTCCCCGCTCCACATCCGGAACGGCACTACCAAACATGTAGGCCTCATGTTTATAATTGATAGCTACAGGCACACCCCACTCTTCGCCTTTGTTATAATAATAGGCAGCAAATTTTTTAAGATAGGGTTTGAACGCAACCGTTTGAATCCACCAATCGAAATAAAAGACCTTTGGCTGATATTGATCAACCAGTTCACAGCAGCGAATCAACCAGTCCTCCAGATACTCCTCAGTTGGAGGTGAGTCATACAAGTCGAAGTGATCCTTGGGTTCAGGCATGGCAGGCCAATAGAAATCCCCACGCTCAAGGGGTTCCTTAATATCTGAATCAAACTCCTTCCCGTGAGACATGAAGAACCAGTGCTCGGCGCGGTGAGACGACACACATAAGGTCAGCCCCTGCTTCTCGTATGCAACCTTCATCTCACCCAGAAGATCCCGTTTGGGGCCCATTTCATATGTGTTATAGTGAGAGATAGAGCTTTTGTACATCTGAAAACCATCATGGTGCTCAGCCACAGGCATAACATATCTGGCTCCAGCCTGTTTGAATAACGTTGCCCATTCATCTGCATCGAACTTCTCTGCACGAAACATCGGAATGAAGTCTTTATATCCAAAGTCCTTATGAGGTCCATACACCTCAAGGTGATGTTCATAAGCTTTGGTGCCTTGTATGTACATATTTCGCGAATACCATTCGCTATCATAGGCCGGTACAGAATATAGCCCCCAGTGAATGAATATGCCGAATTTCGCTTTTGGGTACCATTCGGGTACTTGAAAGGCGCTAAGCGAACTCCAGTTGTCCTTGAATTTACCACTCTCAATCGTTGCTTCAATCTGTTGCAAATATTCGTTTTTGTCCATGAGATGTTCTCATCCCTTCTGTTATTGTCTGTAGTTGTATTGTAGTGCTACGGCCGAAGGATAGACATGCAGAACACTAACTTTTAGATGGACAATAATAACCTTGTATGGAGATGAAAAGTATGAATCACCAAACTTTGCTTACGAACTACCTGTCTAATCTCCAAGTCGAATTATTCATGGTCAACTACAATCGGTGCGATACGGATTGGCGGGATCTTGATTACACACCCGATTACAGCAAGTTTTATTTCATATGCGAAGGTGAAGGTTGGCTCAAGATTGGGGATGAAGAATATTACCCTGCGCCTAATCAGCTTATTTTAATGCCAGAGGGGATCAAACAGTCTTACTCTGCCATTAATGACAGTCCTTTTCTCAAATATTGGTGTCACTTTAGCGCAAAGGTTGGGGGAATCAATTTGTTCCAAATTCTGAAATTCCCACACATCTGTACGATAGATCAACCTGAGTTGATTCAAGCAATCTTCAGCAGTATCCTTACATATGCAAAATCTGATGAAGTCTATGCCCATATGATGGCCAAGAGCAAACTGACCGAGTTACTATCTCACTATCTAATGAATCTGGATCTGGATCAGATCTCTTTTATTAACGTTCCTGTCATGGAGAAACTGTCCAGCATTCTGGCTTATATTGATTCCAACATCGAAGAGAATATTTCGGTTCAGGATCTGGCCCAGATCGCCTACATGCATCCAAATTATTTCATTCGATTCTTCAAGCAGCAGATCGGAGTTCCTCCGATCCTCTATATTACTGGCAAAAAAATTGATAAGGCCAAAGAGTTGCTGGCCTGCACCCCGAACACAATAACTGCCATCGCCGAACATCTCGGTTTCAGTGATTTGTACTATTTCTCCAGACAGTTCAAAAAGCATACAGGGCTAACTCCAACGGAGTACCGCAAACAAAAAACAGTACTGACAACCAAACATAGTCTATAAATAAGCTCAAAGCAGAGAGAGTTCCCTCATTCGGAACTCCCTCCTATAGACTTGTTTCTGTTCAATTCATGCTGAGTTACTTTCTTGAGTTCTCTTAAATAAGCATAACCATAGTTTTGATCCGGCTCAAGATATGCCCCTTCCGCCCACTCATTCCAGGCATTAACAAAAAGATATTCACTTTTGTACAGCGTCCTCGCTCGTTCCATCTGTCTGGACAGATACAGCCCAAACTTCTCTGGGGTGGCCCCAAGCGTACTCTGTCCGTCAACACCTCTCCGCGGTGTATTATCCCAATTGACAAAAGCACCTGGATAGACAATTTCTCCGTTACGGTGTGGTGTTCGTTCGAGAATGGAGGACCATACCTTGTCGTAATTCACAGCAATATGCCGCTGTCCCTTGATGTTCATTCCGATCCAGATTCCATTCATATGTCCATGTGCAAACGTATAATGCGGTTCAAATTCCATACTCGCATCAAAGATCTGACGATTAAATGTAGGGAATCCACCAATGGTCTGCACAAAATGGATCCCTTTCAGGCCATGCTTCAAAGCCAATTCACGCCAAAACTGAATCATTTCCTCACATTGCGGAATACTCGCTGGTCGATAGATCAGAAATAAAGGCTTACCTTGCACTCGAATATATCGTTTGTCCTTAAATACTTTTACCAGATAATTAAAATGTTCTTCCCAATCCTCTCGATCCCCATAGTTCTGGGCCATGAGAATATCGGATTCTTGCCCATCCCATTTTCTTGTCCATGTCTCATTGGCCCAAGACAAACAAAAGGGAAAATCAGGCTCCCCACTTTCCAGAATTTCATTCACTGGTTTTTCCAGCAAACGCTTGCCTTTGAACCAATAATGATAATAACAAAATCCATAAATGCCATGCTGTTTAGCCGTTTCCGCTTGCCACTTTCGTACATCTGGATCGGAAAGATCATAATAGTTCCCCTGAAACGGCTGCTTAGGCTGATAATGACCCGAATATAAAGACGTGGCTTTTTTTACATTCGTCCATTCAGTAAAACCGTCCCCCCACCATCGGTCGTTCTCCTCAATCCGGTGAAATTGGGGCAGATGCAGAGCAATTACCTTCAATCAGAACTCCTCCAATGCAGCAACATGATGCAGCCTACGCTCCTGTGATTTTTGGGATGATTTATATGAAAATGATATCCAGCAGTCGCAATGTTTTTTGTAGATGGGATTGATTATATTTCATGTATGCCAGAGCATGGCTAGCGGCCAGTCTCCTTGCATCAACACTCTGCCAGTAATGTTCAAACTTCTGAGTGAGTTCTTCACAGGAGGTGTATAGTTGAAAGTTACTAAGGTCAATCCCGTTGCTCTGATTCACAGATGGTCCTATGAGCTGAAACGTCCCACATGCGGCAATTTCCATCACGTTTTTGATTGATTCCCCACTATGAATAACCAGTTTGCTTCCGTTATATAACATCTGACGAGCTTCATTCGTATGAACACGCTTGAAATCCCCGATCTGTGCCCATCCCATTCCATCCACCCGAACCTTTTTGTTATCCATAAGACCTGATTTGGCAATAGCGGTGACGATGCCATCCGGTTCTGCATTCCCGATGATATAAACATCCGATTCATACTCCGGGGGAACAGCTTGCGGACAGAATATATGTGGATCAGGCGGCATGAACAGTTCATGACTACCAGTGCTTCCCATATGCTGCTGATCATCGCTTATGTGGGTTGAATGTTGTAAACACGTGATCAAAAATCGGTAGAATAGTTTCGCTTTGATTCACCTGTTGATCGGCAGACAACCAGATTGCCTTCTTCACGGTTGATGTCCTTAATGCTGTGATATTCTCATCCGGCAAGTTTTCTTCGCTTCCGATGACCATAATCAGGTCAACATCATAAGAAGATAAACAGGCTGACACGGATTCGATATATTTAATCTCATTCACATTTCTCACGAGATGTTTCAGACTCTGTTCAATCAGGACGCAATGTGATGACATTTCTCGGTCATTACAAGGAGTAATAAGAAGCACATTTAACTCCTTATAGATCACTTTTGGCACTTCTCGGGTAGGTATGCTTCCCACCTGCATCATTTTCAGCCATTGCTGATTCAGTTCCAATTGTTGTACTTCCATATGTTTACGCATGGATTTGAGTTTCCTGTTCAGAACCACATTCATCTGTCTCAGGAATAACCGGTTCGCATCATGAACTGAACGTTTCTTTTTCGTGGACTTAACCTGCGTTCTTAACTTCTTTCGGATAACAAACCCTCCTGTTCCATGCGAAAACATTCTCTGCCTACAATATGCACGAAATAGTGTTTCGCTAACTCTTTTTTTGCAAAAGGGGCTCTATCCCAAGTATATAATGTGTGGCCACCCGGATCATTCCAGATCTTGTCCTCATAGAATATATGAATACTGTATAGGAGATGATATCTTTGCCAACATTTGATAGTATCCTTGTCACCGGCAATCAGACGATAAATCAAAATCTGCACGTTAATGGTAATCAAACCGTTGGTGTCGATCTACAAGTCAATGGTAGTCAGACCGTAGCAGGCAGCCTTCAAATCAACGCCAGCTCCTCGATTGTCAACCATTTGGGTGTAGGCGGAGTAATTGAAGCTGGAGATAGCGTTAAGGCCGCTACACAATTAATGGCACTTAATCAACCTACTCTTCCAGTCTCCCTACCTGTTTTGCAACAACTCAGATATTACAATCCTGGTGTTGCAGGTCAACCCGGTCTGGTCTTAACAGGGACTGCTGGCAATCAATATATACTGTTCGTTGATGAAAGTAGTGGGACACCCCATCTCGCCATTCAACCCGTATAATATAGCCCTGAATCAGATGAAATTCACCAAAAGAAGCGATATCCGTGTACACTCCGGATATCGCTTCTTTTGGTTTCTTTTCTGATGAAGCCTGGTATAACTCCGTTCATTTATAAATCTGTGATTAATACGGACAAGACACTCTTGCTTTCCAGCTGGAACTTCATCAATACATCGTCGCGCAGCTTAACCTGTATGTTGCCCGTCTCCTCCCCATCATTAAAGAGGACTAAAGCTACGGAACCATCGGCATTTTTAAAAGCCACAGAACAAATTCCATTATCACTGGATGTTGATTCGATCCGAACAGCCTTGGGGCGGATCAAGGCACTAAAATGTGCCAAGGCATAATAATCAAGTGTATACGTAAGTTCCTTTGTTTGCTGATTCACCTGTACGATCCCACGACACGTACTGCGGCCAAATCCCGGAACGGTTGGCCCGTTGTTCTCATCAAGTGCCATATTCCAAAGTATAAAGGACTTGCTGTAATTGCGAAGAATTTGAATTCCCGTTCGCATCACATTTGAGAAGGCTTGCTCAAATGGCGGAATCCACTCTCCACCCGAACCTTCAGTGAAATGCACTTCTTTACCTGCAAAAGCTTCATAAACCTTCGTTTGAGCAGAAGCATCACCCCCGTACCAATGCCAGGCTACGCCATCCACTTCCTCTCGCGCTTGTTCAAGTACGGTCAGGGGATAGTCCGGTTGATCCCAGTTGTGATCGTAACAGAGAATCTTAGTTTGAATATCGTTTTGCACAAAGGCTGGTTTAAGATGGTTTTTGATAAAATCTGCTTGGGCTTCGGCTGGCATCAACATACCAGGATAGTGCCCTGGTTCATAAAGCGCCTCATTCTGTGGTGTGATGGCATGGATCGGTAATCCATGCTCTGCATACGCTTGAATGTATTTCACGAAATATTCAGCATAAACGGGATACCATTCAGTTTTTAATTGTCCGGTAATCATCGATCCGCTCGTTTTCATCCAGCCGGGTGCACTCCATGGTGAAGCAAACAGCTTCAGTTCAGGATTCAATGCCAACGCCTGTTGTGTTAAAGGAATAACGTCCCCTTCATCATGTGCAATGCTGAATTGGGTTAATTCGGGGTCCGTCTGCTGTTCTGGCATATCGTTATAACTGTATACCGTTCTCGCATAGTCCGAAGCGCCCATCGGATTACGGATGACCGACAGCCCGATCCCTTTCTCCGGATGGAACAGTCGGGTCATGACCTCATCCCGTTGCTCCTCACTCAAGATTTGGTTGATCAAATAGGCAGATGAATCGGTAAAAGAAGCACCAAATCCGTCCATCTCCTGATACGTTAGCTGATCATCCAGATGGATGGTCGTTGTCTCCTTATCAGCATCCAGTGGTTTCAATTGCTCTTGGGATAGAGACACGAATAAATCTCCTTCACCCGTAGATTTGTACATTTTGAATGTAGTCATAGGATTCTCCTTCATATTTCTATTATTGAATGCCTAGTTTCTCTTTGTTCATTTTCATCTTTTCACTGCGTACCTTCACAATCTCTTCCCAACGGTTCTCACCTAAAAATGACTTGTAAGAAGCCAGTGCATTGTCATACGAGGCATCATCCTTGGAACGTACCATACTGACCAGTGTTGTATTCCACTTCGTATTGATTGCTGACAACGCACGAGCTTCAGGTGTGCCTTGATCCGGGCTAATATTCTCCAGAATGAAGTGTGGTTTCAGCTTGCCTTTGCCCCACTCCTGCATCTGTTTAATCGCTTCCGGAAAAGCATCTGCACTGAGTGCTTTGTGGCGGTCATGACCGAAGAACATAAATTCACCCATCCGATAATCCTTTTTGAATTGATCCGCGTTATTGAGTTGCAGGTCTTTCACAGCTGGTAGCAATTCTACACTACCGTCGGCTTTGGTTTGGTAGGTTTCCCCCTCGATCCCGTAATTCATGAGTGTCTGGCCTTCTTCACTTAATAAGTATGTGAAAATCTGAATGGCCTTGGCCGGATCTTTACAATCCTTGGAGATGAAATTGATCATCCACCCGGTTATTCCGGATTGATTCAATGTTGGTGCATTGCCTTTGGTGCTCTGTGGTCCATCGATAGCAACATATTCTTTGCCTGGATTGGCACTCATGTAGATTTGCAGGTTTCCTCCTTGTTGAGGTGTACCGTCAAGCAGCATGGTTGCATATTTACCGGACTTCACTTTTTCCTCAAAAGCAGTTCCATCATCGGCAAAACTGTCATCACTGATATTGCCGTCTCTGTACACGGTGTTCAATGTTTTCAACCACGTGAGGTAATCTTCATCCAGATTACGATCGTAGAATTCTCCTGATTCAGTTTCCAGCGGAACACCGATGAAATCTTGCAACGTATCCCCGAGTGAACCTGTTCCTTCACCTATAGAGTTGAATCCAAACGGAATCAGCGCAGGGAACTCTTGCTTAATTCGTTTCATCACACTCTGGAATTCTTCTGGCGTTCCAATGACCGGACTACCCAAAGCTTCGTACACATCTTTACGAATGATAAATGCCGTTTTGGCAGGAATGTTACCGCTATCATAATCCTCTTGTGTATTGGAATAGTTCGGGTAACCATAGGTTTTACCATCCGCCAATTGGAACCAGTTCAATGTATCGGCAGCCGCAACTTTATTGAAGTAAGGATCATATTTCTCCGCCAGATCATTCAGCGGCATCGCCCAGGTTGCAGCTTTTTGCACCACTGGAGAATTCGAGTCAAACACTGTCAGCAAGTCAGGCATATCTCCACCGGCGAAAAAGGTGTTTAACTTGGTATCATCACCCGTGATAAATTTAATATTAATGTTCAGATCCTCTTTGATTTTCTTGGTAACAATGTCCTTGCCAAAATCAGTGTTCCACCAGTCAGCATTGACGTACCACGTCAGGTCGGTAGCCTCTTCCTTTTTATCCAACTGCCAAGCCGGCTTTTCCGGGTCAACCGTATAACGATCTTCAATGGATACCCAGTTCCCTTCACTGGAGCCCCCCGATCCACCACTGCAACCTGTAATCATAAGTACAGCAGTGAGTAGTGTTGCGAGCAATTTAATCCCTTTTTTGCCTGATGCCTTGTTCAACTTCATCATATTTTTGCTCCTCCTCAAAATGGGGTATTTGTTGCTCCTATTCCTTGACCGCACCCAGCATCATTCCCGAGATAAAGTATCTCTGAACGATGGGATAGATCAGCACAATAGGTAGTGTTGTAATGACAATGGTGGCTAGCTGCACGCCTTTGGTCGTTGTTTCAATAACAGCTGAACCCCCGACATTTTGCATGGATTGTGTCTGTGACTGAACGATAATCTCATACAGCATCATCTGGAGTGGATACAGTGACTGATCAGTAATGTATAACTTGGTTGTCATGAAGTCGTTCCATTGCCCCACCCCATTAAATAGCGCAATTGTAGCCATGGCAGGCATGGAGAGCGGAATAAAGATTTTCAGGAAAATATGCCAATCCCCTGCACCGTCAATCTTGGCCGATTCTTCCAGAGAATCCGGGACATTCCGGAAGAAATTCATCAGAATCACGACATCATAGAAGCTGAATAACGCCGGGATAATGTACACCCAGAAGCTGTTAAGCAGGCCAAGTGATTTGATTAACAGGTATGTCGGTATCATGCCGCCCGAGAAGAACATTGTAATAACACCCATAGCAACGTATAATTTACGGCCTCTTATGTACTTTTTGCTCAGACCGTAACCAACCATGGCACAGAAGAACACATGTGTAACAACGCCAATCGTTGTTTTGGAAACTGATATGAAGAATGCCTGCCAGATACCCTGATCATTGAATACCGCTCTGTAATTCTCCAGCGAGAATTCCGGTGACCAGAAGATGAATCCACCTTCCGCCAGTGCCTTGCCTGAACTAAAGGAAGAGATGATGACATTCCAGAGCGGAACCAGAATAACGATCGTACAGATGATTAACAAAATCATGTTTAACGTATCAAAGATCCGACTATCTAGATCTTCTTTTGCCACCTTTCCATTCACGCGGGATGCCTCCTTCTTACAACACAGATTGATTATCGTTTAATTTGCTTGTGATTTTGTTTGCCGTGACGAGTAGAATGACAGAAATGATTGAGACACCCAAGCCAACGGCCGTTGCATATGAAAAGTCACCCTGAGACATCCCCATACGATAGACGTACGAATTGATGACTTCCGCTTTGTCGCGGTTTTGGGAGTTCATGAGCACCAGGGTCTGATCCAGATTCGACCCTAATAAACCGCTTACAGTTAGAATCAGATTTAGGCTGATGATTGATCTCATATTAGGCAATGTGATATTCCAGATCTGTCTGAGACGGCTTGCACCATCAATTTTGGCAGCTTCATAGTATGTTGGGTCAATCTTTGCCATGATCGCCAGATACAGAATCGTTCCCCAACCTGCTTCTTTCCAAATATCCGATAACGTAGCAATCCACCAGTACTTGCCTGCATCCAGCAAGATGTTCTGCGGTTGCGAGATCACTCCCAGACTAAGCAATAATTGATTAAATAACCCCGTGGTTGAAAACCAGGTGATAAGCATTCCCCCAAGTACAATCCAGGACAAAAAGTGAGGTAAATATGAAACCGTTTGCACAAACTTCTTGAATCGTCCGCTGTTTAACTCGTAGATCATGATCGCGAGAATGATCGGAATGACAAACCCGATACCTAATTTCAAAAAACTGATCCCCAGCGTATTCACAACTGCATCCCAGAAGTATTTGTCTGATAAAATGATTCTGAAATTATCCAGCCCTACCCAAGGAGCGGTAGCCAGCGTATCAATGACCGTGTAATTTTTGAAAGCAATCGTCAAACCGTAAATCGGGATATAACAGAAAATAATCATAAAGATAATGCCCGGGATAATCATCGATTGAATCTCCCATTGTCTCCGATAATCGACTATGAATTCTTTAATCCGTTGTCCAATGGGTTTCTTCCCGTTGGGACTGATCGTATTTTTACCGGTTGATGTCTCTACGGCTAATTTATCCACGTTTTTTTACTCCCCTCCATCATGCATGTATGTTTATAAAAACGTTTTTATTTTTCGGCATAAAAACCCCCTTTGTTTATATTTATGTAAAAAAAGACCGGAGAAGATGAGTCAGCTTATGTACGATAATCTTTCCGGTCGATCTTCACATGGCTTGAACCTCTAACCACCAGCTCACCCGCCAATTTCTGTGCAGCCCCTTGTTCTTTCTCCTTGATCATACCCACCAGTTGATTGATTGCTAGGATACCCTGTCTTGCAATTTGATTTCTTACCGTTGTAAGCGGTGGAGAAAAATACTGTGCGATATCAATATCGTCAAAACCCACGACGCTAACATCTTGAGGCACTTCAAAGCCCTCAGACTTCAACGCATGCATACAGCCAATTGCACTCAAGTCATTCCCTGCAAGAAATGCATCAGGCCGCTTGCCGGGGTGTAAATGAAGAAAAGATTTTATCGCACTATACGTGCTCTCCTCCTCAAAGTACCCTTGTATAATGTAATCTTCATCGATTGGAAGCTGGTATTCACGCAAGGCAGCCAGATAGCCATCCCTACGCTGTACACTGTCAAACATCGTGTCCACACCCGAAATATAAGCAATTTTCTTGTGCCCCAGCCCAATTAAATACTTGGTTGCTTCATAAGCCGCCACATACGAGTCAAAAATGACACTTCCCATCGTATCGCTCTGATAGACCCGATCCAGAAAAACAGCCTTGATTTTGTCTTTCTCCATGGCGATAATATCTTGCTCATCGATCCTAAGCTCTTCGTAGATAATGACACCATCCACCCGCCGACCCAGAATATTACTCATAATAACGTGTTTATCCTTGGTCACAAATACATTCAAACCATACCCAAGACGATCACATTCGCGAGACATCGACTCAACCAGCTTATAGAAATACGGACCCGAAACACTTGTAGTGAAAAAACCGAGCATTTTGGTTTGACCGGACTTCAACAGCTTGCCATTCAGATTGGGCACATAATTTAAACGCTCTGCCACCTTAAGAACATGTGATTTTGTCTCCGGGTTCAAGACATCCACACCATTCAAGGCGTTGGAGACCGTAGATATGGATACGCCCGCTTCCCTTGCTACATCTTTAATCGTTATCTTTGCCATAAGTTTTGTTCCTTTACTATAAAAACGTTTTTATAATGTTTAAATTATCATAAAACCGTTTTCATGGCAACACTTTAATTTGCGAGTTCAAGCATCATGTACTTTATTCATAGCTATATGCCACTGCGGGCGCAAAAAAACGGCTCATGTATGAGCCGCCGTTCATGAAGCTTTAGCTTTCTATTCCTCATCTTGGACATACATGGAGTGAATCTGTTGCAGCTGCTCTTCCAGACGTTCCAAGCGAACAAAACGATCCGCTCGAATATATTCCTTCTGCTCCACAAGCATGATCATTGTTGGAACGGTAAAAATAAGAAACTTGGATGCAACCTCTTCCACTTCGTTAGCATTAATGTGACCGAGGTATATGGATGGATAAGGTTCAAGCAACGCCCTGATCTTGGGGAGTAAAGCGTGACATACACTGCAATCTGGACGAGATACATACAAAAAAACCAATTCATGTTGTTGAATAGCTTCTTCAACCATTTCTATGGATGTTAACTCATGAATATCTTTCATAGAACCTCAACCCTTTCAGTCATTCAATAGCTTGCTCATTTAAACTTTTTCTTTTCAAGTATAGCCTATGTGCGTTAGAATCAAATGGAATATATCCCCATATGAAAGAGGTTATGGTATGAAAAAATCATTCTTGTTTCTGTTCACTGCGCTGGTAGTTGTTACTTCCTTCTCGGCGTATGCACCTGTGTCGAATGCCTCTGGCGATATTGGAGTCAGCTTATTGTCTGATCGTCAACAAGGTACAGTAAAGTAGTACTTGTACAGAAAGTAACAGGCGACAATTCGGATAACATCTGAATTAGTCGCCTGCTTTCATTTATTCTTATAGATTTTTATTTCCAATCTCTCTTCCGAAGATAAGATTCAAATACAAAAGTTCCAAACGGCAGTAGACCGGCGAGTCCACCCATCAGCCAACGCGTTATCTTCCACTTTTTGACCAGAGCCAAGTGAACTAGCGCAATAAGGTACAAAGGAAACAAAATACCATGAATCATGCCCATTACGGCTACAGCGGAAGAGATATCTGCAAAATATTTCAGAGGCATAGCAATAAAAATCAACAGAAGTAAGGATACACCCTCCCATATGCCCGCAATTCTGAATCGGCCTGTCACTGTCTTCATAAAGTCCATTCTCACCTTTCCTGCTAATCGTTTGTGAAATATGTAACTTGTAACATGATACAAAAACCTCACGCCACATCTCCGTACAGATATGTCGTTCTGAAGCTCATATTCAGTATAACGTATGTGTCCGATTCGAAGATGCTTCAAATTTGAATAATTATTGAATCCATAAAACCAGATTTCCACATCAGGTCTTATGGATTCAAGTTGTCTCACGCTCAATCAGCTGATATGTCAACTGTTCAGACTGCAACTCCGTTTTACCCAATACAGCCCACAAGTGATGGAAAGCCTGGGTGGCTTGCTCCGCAATCGGATTGTGTATGGTCGTGATTTCAAGAACACGGGAAAGCTCGATATCATCAAACCCCACAATGGCGAGTTGTTCTGGTACCTGAATATTTCGTCTGCGTGCTTCACTCAGAATACCGATGGCTGCATAATCATTCGAACATAATACGGCCTGTGGAAGTTCTGGTCCCTCAGCCATTCTTCGCATCGCTTCTTCGCCGTCGGAGGAGCTAAATACGGAATATTGATATGCTTCAGTCCACACATGCAACCCTCTGCTCTTCATGAAAGATTCATAGGCTTTACGGCGGCTCTGGGTATTCAAACTTTCAGCCCTGCCAAATGCATTGGCAATTCGGGTGTATCCTCTTGATACCAGATGCTCCAGAGCTAACTTATACCCTTCTGCCTGATCCATCGCGACAGACGGAATCTCGTCATTCCCCATTCGCTGCCAGGAGACAATGGGTCCATACTCCATATAAGCCTTTAATTTCCGAGGATCATTGACACAAGCAATAATAACTAGCCCATCAACTCGTTTACTGCGCAGATCTTCGAATGCCTGTAATTCAATCTCTGGATCTCCACGGGATGTATAGATAATCGTCTGAAACCCAAAATCCATGGCTGTATCAATGAATTGATTCATGAATGTAAGAATAATCTCACCTGTGGTAGAAGTCACAATTCCAATCTGTTTTGTTTGCCCTGTCGATAACGATACCGCATTTCGGTTGGGAATATAATTCAACTGTTTCATAATATCCGTTATGATCTGTCTTGCTTCATCACTAACATGCGGAGAATGATTAATCACGCGTGACACTGTCGCCTTTGAGTAACCCGACCGCTTCATAATTTCATCAAACTTGGACATCGGAGACTCCCTTCTTGCTAACGAACTATAGAATAATAGTATGCCTCAGATCTGGGTCAAAAGTAAAACTTGACGTGTAACCCGTTACAACGTTTAAGCTTTTTTTATGTCATATATGAATCATCTTAAAGTGCGTGTTCAAAAAGACCGGTTTTCAGTACCGAGAAGATGGGATGAAGCTAGAAATGGAGTAGCAGAGCGTAGGGAAAACTACGTGAGCAACGGACATTTCGGCTGAATGCCATATTCGATGCAGATGATGCCGTTAGGCATCCTTTGTAATCAAAAGCGGGCTTTTCGAACAACCTCTTAAAATCAATTTGATGAATGGAGCGATACACATGATTAACTCTCAAAATCAAACCTATCAATTCCCGGAAAATTTCCTGTGGGGTGGCGCAATTGCAGCCAATCAGGCTGAAGGTGCATACAATCAAGGCGGCAAAGGATTATCTACTCAAGATGTAGCTCCCAAAGGTATCATGGGCCCAATCACGGAAGAACCAACCGAAGATAACATGAAACTGATCGGTATTGATTTATACCATCGCTATAAGGAAGATGTGAAACTGTTTGCCGAGATGGGCTTCAAGGTATTCCGTACTTCCATCGCCTGGTCCCGGATTTTCCCAAAAGGGGACGAGCTGGAACCAAATGAAGAAGGGCTGAAATTCTACGACGATCTGTTTGACGAGTGTCACAAATATGGGATCGAACCTCTGGTTACACTATCCCACTATGAGACACCTCTTCACTTGTCCAAAGAATACGACGGCTGGGTTAACCGAAAAATGGTTGGATTCTATGAGCGTTATGTAACTGCCGTATTTAAACGTTATAAAAACAAGGTAAAATATTGGCTTACTTTTAACGAAATCAATTCGATCCTTGAAGCACCATTCATGAGCGGTGGCATCTATACGCCGAAGGAGAAGCTCAGCAAACAAGATCTGTATCAAGCGATCCATCATGAGTTTGTAGCCAGTGCCTCCGCTGTGAAGCTCTGTCATGAGATCATTCCTACAGCACAGATTGGTTGTATGATGCTCAGTATGCCTACCTACCCGCTGACACCAAATCCAGACGATATGATCAAAGTCATGGAATTCGAACATAGCAACTATTTCTTCGGTGATGTACACGTAAGAGGTCGCTACCCTGGTTATATGAAACGTTACTTCCGTGAAAATGGAATTGAGATTCAGATGGAAGCTGGCGACGAGGAAATGTTGCTGAATACGGTAGACTTTATCTCTTTCAGTTATTACATGAGTATCTGTCAGACAGCAGACCCGGAGAAACAAATCGCAGGTGAAGGTAATCTGCTTGGGGGTGTACCTAACCCTTATCTGCCAGCAAGTGAATGGGGATGGCAGATTGATCCGCAAGGATTGCGTTATGTCCTTAACATGTTCTATGACCGCTATCAAAAACCACTGTTTATTGTAGAAAATGGTCTTGGTGCTGTTGATGAGTTGATCACGGGTGCTGACGGCAAAAAAACGGTTGAAGATGACTACCGCATCCAGTATCTGAATGATCATCTGGTTCAGGTTGGCGAAGCCATTGAAGATGGCGTTGAAATTATGGGTTATACATCATGGGGTTGCATTGATGTTGTCAGTGCGTCTTCTGCCCAGTTGAAAAAACGTTATGGTTATATCTATGTGGATCGTCATGACGATGGATCAGGAACACTCGAACGTTATCGCAAGAAATCCTTCCATTGGTACAAAGAAGTGATCAGCAGTAACGGGAAAAGTTTGCAGCGTTAAGGATCTTTAAGCAAATGTAACAGATACATTCTTCTATCCCTCAGACAAATCACATGAAAAAGTGTCGGTTATACGATACCTTGGCATGTTTTCTGTCTGGGGGATTTATTTTTATTTTCAAAAAGAAACACCCGATGCTACACATCGGGCATTCTCATTAGCTACTATCACATTGTTCACTATTTATTCTTCACTATATGTTCTTCACTACATCCCTGCTGTACTTTGTTTTGTCTTCTTCCGTTATCTTGCGAATGACCCTGCAAGGATTACCCGCAGCAATCACGCCAGACGGTATACTCTTGGTGACTACGCTCCCTGCGCCGATGATCGTATTATCTCCAATCGTCACTCCGGCAAGAACTGTCACACCGCCACCGATCCATACATTATTGCCCACCGTGATGGGTCCAACGATCTCCAGACCTTCATTGCGCTGCTCAACATCATAAGGGTGGCCTGCAGTATAAAATCCGCAATTGGGAGCAACAAAAACGTTATCTCCAAAACTGATTTTTCCTCCATCCAGCATGACAATATTATGATTGCTATAGAAGTTCTCACCAATTTCAATATTATAGCCGTAATCACATACAAATGGCTGTTCAATCAGGAAACGATCCGTCGTTTTCCCCAGCAGTTTCTTGATTAACGCTTCTCTTTCATTAATCTTCCCTGGATGAAGCTGGTTGTATTCGTAACAAAGCCCTTTGGCATGTAAACGCTCTTCAATTAACTCTTGATCATAATTGGCGTTATACAAGAGCCCTAATTGGGATTTCTCTTTTTCAGTCATCATTTCGTAAGCACTTCCCATCTTCTGTCTAAAATAAATTAAAGCTCAATCTCTCTAATGATTCTAGCAGGATTACCGCCTACAATCATATTATCCGGAACATCCTTTGTAACCACCGACCCGGAAGCAATGACTACGTTGTCTCCAATGGTCACACCCGGATTAATAACGGCTCTACCACCAATCCATACATTATTGCCAATCGTGACTGGCTTGCCATATTCTGCACCCGTATTGCGTTCATGCGGATGGAGTGGATGAGTAGCCGTATAGATATGTACATCTGGCCCCATTAAGCAATGGTCTCCAATACGAACTTCACACACATCTAATATCGTACAGTTAAAATTGGTATAAAAATGATTGCCTACATGAATGTTATATCCATAATCCACATGAATATTAGGTTCCATACTCAGGTGTTCACCTGTAGATCCCAACAGTTCCTTCAATAACTTGGTGCGAAGCTCACCGTCCGTTTCCGTCGTTTGATTAAACGTCCGAGTCATTTTCCTTGCATACTCTCTGTCCTCAGACAACTGAAGATCCGAAGCCATGTACAGCTCGCCATCCAGCATTTTTTGTTTTTCCGTCTTCGTAGTCATGATCACCGCTCCTTCAATACACATCATGTAATTCAACATTAAATAATACTTTTTAAAACTATTTTAATTATATAGATTACCATGAATTAAGCAAGTTTTGCTCGATATGAAAATGGTTTAATCTACTGACGCGTACTCTAGCGAAACGGCAAAAAAACCTCTACACCCATTAAACTATGGGAATGCAGAGGTTCAAGCTTTTTGTCTAATTTCTTTATTCTAAGCAACCGCCTGAACGGTTTTTTCCTTAACGCTAATGGCATAGATGGCAGACACCAAACCAAGCAAAATCAGAACAGAACCAACCCATCCGGTGTTCAGAATCGATGAATGATCAATCACCATGCCGCCGATATAGGTACCCAGTGCAATACCTGCATGTGCAATACCTGAATTGGTGCTGATTAGTGTTTCAGCTGTTTCCGGCGACGTTTTGATAATGAGACTATTCTGTACAGGTGTAACGGTCCAGCTCAGTGCACTCCAGATGCTTAACAGCAGCAAGAAGACGATCAAAGGCAATCCCACACTGAACGGAATGACAGCCATACTCACGATAAAGGGAATCAGCACAATGACTATTGCTTTAGCAGGGTGCAGACGATCGGATAACATGCCCCCTATGCCTCCCCCTGCAACAGCGGCGATCCCAAACATCATATAGATAAAGGTAACCATCGTCGCGCTGGCACCCAGCGTTTCTTGCAGAAATGGTGTGAAATACGCATATAAAGTCAAGTGACCAGCAAGTACAAGCAAAGTCGTAGCATGGATCGCCAACATTTTTGGATTCCACAGAGCCGTAAGCTGTTTCTTCAAGGATACAGCAGGAATAGGCTGCACACGGTCCATTGCAATCCAGATGGCTACCATAACCACTGCAGTCAGAATAGCAATCAGCATAAACACCTCACGCCAACCTGCCAAGTTACCTACAAAGATACCAAGTGGTACACCCAGGATAAGTGATGCACTGCCTCCCATTGTAATAATCCCCACGGCGCGTCCTTTATACTGTGGTTCCACAATGCGCGCTGCAAGGGTCAGGGAGAGCACAAAAATAAGGGAACCTGTTGCGGCTCCGAGTGCTCTACCTGCCATCAGCATATAAAAGCTGGTACTGAACGCAGAGATCAGATTACTGATTAGAAATACAAGCAGCGTACACATATATACTTTTTTACGCTCGAATCTGGCCGTTATATTTAATAAAATTGGCGCAGACAACGCATAGACAAGTGAGAAAATAGAAATTAAATACCCGGCTTTCGCCAGGGAAAGATAAAGATCCGTAGCAATCAGGTCCAGAATTCCGCCCAAGATCAGTTCAACGGTTCCGACCACAAATGCTGCGATAGCAAGCACATATACTTTCTTATTCATTTTGAATCCTCCTCAAAAGTTACAACTACGATAGTAACTCATAATATTGAAAGTTTCAATAGTTATTTTCATGATTTTTTCAAACAAAGATATAACAAAAAAACTATTCTCCAAGAGAATAGTTTTAATAGATCAACCTGGTGAGCAAACGCTCGATCTCAGCATCCTGTAACAGTTGGTCACCGTATTTTTTGGTAATTTGAGTAAGGGCAACATCATGGTAGAAATAATCAGTCATCGCTTTAACAATCGGTTTGGACATCGTCTTGATGGCTCGCCATGAATCGTGTTCCACACCGGCAAACAACAGATAAGCATGGTCTACAATGAGCAGTTGCGATGGCTCCGGCGCGTCAAGTAGTGGTATCAACGAGTATTTCCGGGTTAAGGATGTCTCCATGCCCCCAACGGCTAACACTTCAACATATACTCCCTGCTTTTCCTTCTGCTCCAGCAGTTCACGATATTTCTCCATTCGCTCATTCCATGCCAGAAAAAGAATCGATGATTCCGCTTCCTCGATAAGTTGTTCAATGTTGGATGCGATGGATGACTCATCTTTTAACGTCCAGATATGTTCATCCGTGAATGTACGTTTGATTTTGTAACTCTTCAGTTCCTCAATATCTTTATCAAAATCAGCCTTGATCTTATGAATAATGGACTGAATATCCACGGCCATATATAATTTCTTCTTTCCATCCATCGTTGTCAGCACCGTTCCCTTATCGATCAGCCGATTGAGTACCTCATAGATTTTGGCTTTGGGAACGTTGGAGTAATTAACAATGGATGTAGCATCAAGCGGTTCATCCTGTGCAAATATAGCCTCGTATACCTGACTTTCATATTGTGTAAAACCGAATTTCTGCAACATATTTGGATCGGCGCATCCCTTCTTATTATGTCTGGTCTATCTAGTTTAGACGCATGAACTTCCCATGTCCAGTATGTCCCAACTGACCTAGGAATGTGGAATCAAAATTAAATTTAGCGATGTCACCAAAATAAAATTGCTTTCCAATGGTTATATTAACAATCGGGAATACACATTTTGCTTGTAGAAGGAGCTGTAATTTCAAATGGAAAGCACTCAAGATTTTGTGAAGAAAGTTAACGAAAATGCCGAAAAAGCGCGTCACAATAAAAACAACGGCAAGGGAACGCCAGGGGACAAGTTGCCATCGAAACAGCACTCTACGAATAAGTAGAGTCTATTTATTGAACAGCATGACTTCCGTCTAACACCCTTTCCTCTACTTTTCATCTACTATTAAGAACCTTTAATAGAAAAGAGATGATTAGTATGGCTCGTGTCAATGCTGTTCCACAACCAGATTTGGTATTAATCTATTGGTCTAGAAATCCGCTTATTCCCGGTTCTGCGCGCAGAATCCAAAGTGTACGCGTGATTGGTAATACTTCTCCATGTACATTCACACTGGTTCCCGGTGCACGGCTGATCAATGCACTGAACTGCTTGCTGGACAATGATATTGGATTCAAAGTGGTGTACCGCCAGAAAACGTCAGCAATCAGTGGAGTTCTGTTATTGAAACGCAGATAATCCGAATTAAAAAACGGTGCCTCTCCTTAGGGGAGCGCACCATTTTTTCATTTTTCATTCTTGGATTATATCAATTAGTCCTTCTATTGGTTAGCTGCGATGGTATCATTTACTTCTTGTGTGATCTGATCCCCGCCAAGTTTCTTCCAATTGGCTACAAAGTTATCAAACTCGTCAATTGACAAGTTACCATAGATGATTTTCAGAAACGTCTCGGCTCTCAGTTTATCCAGTGTTGCTTGCTTCGTATTCATTGTTCTCGTCGGTGCATAGATGAATTCATTCATGACAATAAGGTCGTTATCCCGATAATATTTAATCACACCTTGTGAACTCTCTGGGCCAAAGATACGCTCCATATGCCACTTGTCGAGATTCCCATTCCGATAATCCATAATATCGTCATAGAATAGCTTCGCTTCCAGTTCCAATCCTGACGTATCTCCTGTTTTGAGCGCCTGCTCTACTTCATCCTGTGCCTTCACATTTTTGTTGGCTGGCAGGTTGGAGACCGTTGCATTATGAAAACCAAGACCTGTCAGTCCATTTAAGTAAGCAGCCCGTTCTTCCTTGGCAGACTCACCGAACATTTTTTCAGCCTGGAAATTGAGCAACTTGATTAACGCTTCCGGATGCTCGTAGCCTTTGCGAACGGCAAATATACCGCCCAGACTAAGATGATTCTGTGTTTTTGCTGGTTGATCATCAATCGATTGAACCGGGTAAGCCATCCAGTCGATGTTTTTGTCTTTTTTGATCATGCTGCTAACCTGAAAAGGTGCCCATTGTGGCAGGAAGAACATGCCTGACTTGCCTGCATTCAAATCCTCCATCATTTTAGCAAAATCCTTAACGCCAAATTCGGGATCAAGCACACCCTTCTGATACAGAGTCTGAAGCTCACGTAATCCTTCTTTCACTTCCGGTTGAATCGTTCCATTCACGACTTGACCTGAAGCATCCTTAATCCAGGTTTCGAGATAACCATGATAACCAAGCAAGAACGCGTTTATAGGTAAATCTTTATTCAAGGCAATGCCGTACGTATCATCTTTGCCATTTCCGTCTGGATCTTCGAAGGTAAAGGCTTCCGCAATCTGGATGACATCCTGCATGGATTTGGGCGCTTCAAGACCGACCTTTTTCAGCCAATCCTGACGAATCCAGATCATATCCGAGGAATCCAGCGAGCCTGGAAAACTCACCATGGCGTATATTTTGCCATCCTTCGTTACCGGCTTCAAACCTGCTCCATCCTCAGCAGACATGAACTCCTTCACCAGTTCGGATGCATACTTGTCATATACTTCGGTCAGATCCTCCAGCATTCCCGCTTCATGCAGTTGTTCGAATTGAACAGCACTCACTTTCAGTACATCCGGCAGATCACCACTCGCCAGCGTAACATTCATCTTATCGTTATAATTGGCATCTGGAACAATCCATTCGTACGTTACATCAATACCGAGTTCATCCTTGTACCCTCTGGTCCAGATGTTATTGGCGTGTGTATCTCCTTGAGCGAGCGATTCTTTCCCCGTTTCATTCATGGTGGAAGTCAATTTAATGGGTGGGTCATATTTCGTAAGTGGTCCTCCCGCATCCTGCTGTGTGTTCGACTCAGCTTCCTTCTCGGCACTTCCCGCACCAGACGAACAGGCAGCAAGTGTGGTGGCCAGTACCATGGTTAATGTTAATAATGAGAACTTCTTGAATGATATATTCATGTGAATCCCCCTTTTTTCTCCTCCCGTGAGGTATATAAGATGAACTATAAATATTAAACATCCACTCCGATAGCAGAATAACCTTCCGATCACTGTTATCCCCAGATTTCCTTTATCCCTTTTTCCAAGGGAGAAATCTGTTGATAAAGGCGAGTTTATGCTTACGAAGTAGCTTTCCACAGAAAGCTTTTAGCTCCGCTTCTTCAGATTCTTTCTGCTCTCTCCGTTCATGGTTTAATTGTATTCATCTTATATATATTTTTATTTTATAAAGAAAGCGCTATCACTTCGAGTGTATCCCGTTGACATCTGGTATCTTTGATTTACCATTTGAGACATCATCTAACTTTTCTGATCCCGATACTCTTGAGGGGTGCAGCCTGTTGCTTTTTTGAAGAAACGATAAAAATAATGCTGATCACTAAATCCAACTTTCGCGGATATTTCATGCATCTTGCAGGAAGAACCCAGAAGCAACTCTTTGCTTCGCTCCACTCTGCGGTCATGGATGTAGTCGGATATGCCTTTGCCTGTAATTCGTTTGTACCAACGCGACAGATAAGAAGGGTTAAGAGAAACTTCCTGTGCGATCCGTGTGAGTGAGAGGTCATCCTCCAGATGGTGCTTGATATAATGATGGATCGTGATCAGAATCTGTGATTGGTCGTTCAGGCGGGCATCGCTTCGTTTGGAGATCATCCATTCGTATGCCGATTGATAAAAGATGACCAGATCGGTCCATGCGGTATGAATATCAAAATGTAACATTCGGGACAGCGATATTTCTTCCATTGCCGATTCATATAACCCCAGTTCATGCAGGACTTCAATGAGTACACTCGCTGCACCCGTATACGTTTTCATGCGAAAAAACGGATCCGGAAGTCCCTCCTTCGCTGCCTCGGTCCATTTATGGAAGGACTCTATCCATTCCCGATCCCCGGCGGTTATTCGCTGTTTGATCTGATCCAGATGCAGTGTTACAACACCCTGTTGATTCATAATGCTAGGGGTGTAAGGTAATTCATTCTGGATATTTACACGCAGCAGCTTCTCCATCCCAAGCCCGGGACTCTCATGAATCGACAGGCGTAACTGCCCGATTGCCTGATTAACCCTGCTCCACTCTACCGCCCGCTCGCTGACCATAATGGATACAGACAGGTTCAAGCAGTCCGCACAGGAATGCTGCACAGACTCCAATGTGCCATAGACAAAACGAAGGGTCTGTACCCAGCTATCCAGCTGACTCCCTCGTTCCACTTGTGTAGTAGACACATGTGAATGAAGCTCTTCCTGCGGTTGAATAAAACACGCGATGACCTGAGCGTCCAGATCAATCGCCTTCACCTTAGCCTTGTCTTGCAGAAGCTCCTCCGCAACATTGGCAACGGCATAGCGGATGAGACTGCGATCCGCCTGAGATTGATAGTTGTTCCACTCCTCTACCCGTATAATCACAGGAATAACGAGTTGATCGGATTCGAAAGGTAGCTGCACAGCATCCAGTTCTTCTTGAAGTGAAATGATATCATGCCTATCCGTTCGCTTAAGCACATCCAGCAGCAATTGACGCTGTAACTGGGGCAGCGCTCGTGGCAATTTACTGCGAAACCATGCAGCTTGGTAGCGAAAATCATTCTCTTCCGAGATCTGTGTTAATGCCCGTTCTACCGCAGCCCGAATGTGATTCATGCCCTCTGTCTTTAACAGGTAATCAACAACGCAAGGATTCCGAATGGCTTGGTGTGCATAATCGAATTCGTTATGACCTGTCAACAAGAGAACTTTGCATCGTGGCCACCGATCCATAATCTGCTCAATTAACTGCATGCCATCCATGCCAGGCATACAGATATCGCTGAGTACAATATCAATCTTTACCGAGTTCAGCCAATCGATGGCTTCATAGGCAGAGTATGCCTTGATTATCTCCATGTCCTGAATATTTGCTTTTTGAAAGAACGCATACAGTCCGTCCAGAATAACGGGTTCATCATCTACTATAAGCATCCGCTGCATGACGCTACTCCCCTTTCCATGGAATCTTCACTATAATGCACAACCCGCCAAGCTCACTTCGCTGCGCTGTAAGACCATAGGCAGCCCCGAATTTGATTCTTAACCGCTGATTCACATTGATGAGCCCGGTTATCTCTTCGTTTCCATGTTTCCGCTCTGTTTCCTCGAATGCACATTGCAGATAAATCAATGTTTCGTCGGTTAACTGATCCCCATCATCCTCAATGCGAATGGACAGGTTGTCCAGGCCCGTGTGGTACGAGATCTGTAGGATACCTCCCTGGCTGCGTTTGGCTAGAGCATGCTCAAACACATTCTCTACGATTGGCTGAATCATGACTCTGGGAACGGAAATGACTCTGTACCTTCCGTCCAGATCCTCCAATTCCAATTGAATCCTCGAACCAAACCGGATTTTCTGAATGGATGCATAGACCAGCGCATGGTCAATCTCAGCCCCCAACGATACCTCCGTATGAGAATCGCGAGACATATATCTGAAATATTGACCCAGGTAGTCGGTGAATTCCTGAATCAGCTCCACATTCTCTACCTCAGCCATTTGCTTGATGCTGAACAGACTGTTGTATAGAAAGTGAGGTTGAATCTGGGATTGCAGATGTTTGAGTTCCGCCTCACTTGTTCGAATCCGTGCAACATAATTCTCATCAATCAAAATATGTAAGCGCTCTATCATATGGTTGAATCGGGAGTACAAATAGCCGAATTCATCCCTTCTGGATGAAGGAATATGTACGCTTGTCTGGCCCTGCTCTGCCATTCTGAATCCTCGAATGAGCACCGCTAAGGGTTGGTGAATCGATCTATAGATCGAAAACGAGAAGACAATAATAGTCACAACCGACATGAAGGTCACCATCCATAACCATACGTTGTATTGCTCCAGTGGTGCGCTCAACACATCCTGCGGTATAGTGGCTGTCAGCGTGAACGAGTGATCTTTATCATATAACGAATAATAGAGATATGGATCAGATTGAAACTTTGTAACTTGCATGGACTCAGACGGTTCAGGCGAAACTGTTCGAATCGGTTTTACAGGTGCTGGCTGCTCTGAAGAAGAGATGACTACATTATGGTGTTCACCAAAACTCAGTGTAATCTCACTTTCACCCGTTTCCGACAGCTGCTGCAAACGATGCTTCAATTCTTCAGCAGACAAGCGTATCCCTAATATGAAATTGGGTGGTTCCTCATGATTCATGTTATATGGATTACTTTTCAGGAAATAGAGATCGTTATTGGAATGTGATAATTCGCCATTCAGATTCCCCATCGAGGCGAGCAGATTCTGCCATTCGTTATCCTCCACGTCGCGAATCCCGTCCGCGGCACTGACCCGTTTGTGTAGAGCAGGAACATAGTACACCACATCACTAATGTAGGGACTTGTCACCATGATCTGAGCCAGCTTATTGTGGATATTGTTCAGACTGGACGTGACTTCATACCTACTCATAATTGCGGCTCGTGTACTTAGTGTGGACATGGTTTCATCAAATGAAAATTCGGTAACCAGCGCACTCATTCGCTCCAATTCGAATTGCAGATGATTATGGTAGAAGTACAATTTGGATTCATGCGCCTTCTCCACCTCCGTCTGCATTTGATTGGAGCTGACTTGCGTAATCATAATGCTTATCCCATACAAGGGCAGAATGACCAGTACAAAAGCAATCATCAGTTTGACAACAATGGATGATTCTCTCCATCTCCCCCGGATGAATCGCAATGTTTCCCTCCTCCTCTCCTCACGCTCTCATCAATAGCAAAAAAAGGAGCCAGAAATCGGCTCCTTCCATCCATCGGTTTTCCTCCTATCGATCTTATCCCTTTACACTTCCAACGACAAGCCCATGAACGAAATACCGCTGCAAGAACGGATACACGAGTAGAATCGGAATAACGGACAAAAAGATCTGGGAAGCTTGAGTGGTTCTATCCGACACCTGACTTAAGAGCGTCGCATCCTCCAGCGTCATCATCTCGCTCTGAATCATCGTCACCTGCTGTAACATGGACTGAAGATACGTAGCGAGTGGGTAGCCTTCCGGACTCTTCATATAGATCATGCCATCGAACCAGGCGTTCCAGTGTCCCACCATGGCGAACAGTGTAATGGTCGCGATACTTGGCAGAGAGATTGGAAGATAAATGCTCCATAAGGTGCGGAAATGTCCTGCCCCATCCATCCAGGAAGCTTCTTCAAGCTCCTTCGGTAATCCCCGGAAGAAATTAAGCATTAAAAGTACATTAAAGATCGGAACAGCGCCTGGCAAAATCAACGCCCAGATGGAATCCAGCAGTCCCGCTTCCTTAACCACCAGATAACCAGGGATCAATCCTCCACTGAATAACATGGTGAATACGAATATCCAGGCATAGAACGTTCTTGAACGGAATTTGGCAGCCTCTTTGGAGAGCGGATAAGCTACCAGAATCGTGAAGATCAGATTGGTCGTAACTCCTAGTACGACACGAAGAAGGCTTGTGCCGAATGAGTTCAGGAATTGCTGATTTTCCAGAATGTATTGATAGGAGGACAACGTAAAATCCACAGGCCAGAATGTGACACTGCCTGCTTTGACCGCATCACTCGAACTAAATGAAATCGCTAATATATTCACAATCGGGAACAGGCATAACAAGGCAAGAATCGTCAGGATGACGTAGTTAAACCCTAGAAACCACCGATAGGATCTTGAAGCGTGGTGCATGATTCTGCCTCCTTTCTAGAATATCCGATAATTCGCAAACCGATAGGCCAAGAAATAACCAAGTCCGATAAATATGAAGGACACGACAGATTTGATCAGACCCAACGCTGTCGAGACGGAATACTGTGCATCTTGCAATCCGATCCGGTAGATCATCGTATCCAGAATATCACCTGATTGATATACCAATGGATTATAGAGGTTGAACACTTGGTCAAAGCCACCATTAAGTACGTTTCCCAGACTAAGCGTTACCATCAAAATTACGATCGGGCGAATGCCTGGCAGTGTAATATGCCATGTCTGTTTCCATCTTCCCGCACCATCCATAACAGAGGCCTCATACAGAGATTTATCAATATTCGTGAGGGCAGCCAGATAGATAATGGTCCCGAATCCGAATTCTTTCCATTGGTCTGTAATGACAAGTATGTAAGGGAACCACTCATTACTGGCCAGGAATTGAATTGGGTCAATGCCCACGGCTTTTAACAACATATTAACGATCCCGGTGCTTGGAGATAACACATCCACGATGATTCCCGCCAGAATAACCCAGGAGAAAAAGTGAGGCATATAGATTACCGTCTGAATCGTTCGCTTAAATCCTGTCTTGCGAACCTCGTTGAGCACTAAGGCTACAAGTACCGGAATAACCAAGCCAGACACAATTTTCATCGTTGATATAAATACCGTATTCCATACAACCTGCGAGAACCCCGGCAGATCGAACAGATACCTGAAATTGTCCAAACCCACCCAATTCATATTTTTGAATCCGGCAATGGGAGAGAAATTCTGAAAGGCAATAGAGAGCCCCGCCATCGGAATGTAACCGAATACAATAATAATGAGCAGTCCAGGCAGAATCATGAGATGAAGCGGAACGTTTCGGATAAATTGTTTGTAGTTGGAACGCATAGCTGACTCCTCCTTCAACGTTAATTATAGGAGCAGCCAGATCACCGCAATAGTGTGGGCTATTTACTTTGGGTATCTTTTGTTGACCCTCTGCACTGGAACGCCAAAAAACCGCGATAATCGCGGTCTCTTGTTCATGATATGAATTTAATTCAGAATCTCCATAACTAATACATTCACTGAATGAGCTGTTAAGTTAACGACCACCGATGTCCCGGACAGTGTGATCTCCTGTTCTTGGGGAACCACTTTCTCATCATTCTTCTGATTCACATTCGGAATATGCACCAAATGATCTTCTCCAGTAAGTGTAATCAGTCTGGCTGAATCATCAACCTTCAGATCCTGAAGGCAAATCCGGGTTGATTTATCTACACCATCTGCATTGACCAGTTTCACATACACATGATGTTCATCTTTCGTAACAGAGTGGAATACTTCCCGGTTGTAAGCTTCCAGCTTGTAATCCAGAACCTTGCTGATATTACGTCCGTCTGTATAGGAACAAATCAGATTTTTCCCTGTATCCCCACCATAGTTAACCGTGATTGTATAGTCGGTCCCATTCTCGAGTGGTTCATAATTGGCCGCTCTCAGGTTACCTGCTGCCGAGCTGGATGAATAGTCTCCTAGTGTATAACCCTCAATACCTTGTTTGTACACCTTCACGCCTGTTGCGTTCCCGCCGTAACTGATTGCGTACTCGATAACATCCTTGTTCTCCGGCGAGATATCCGTCAGTCCTACACCGATGTAAAAACCATCTTCACCTGAAATTCTTTCAGCCTCAACGTGAACTTTGTAGTTGGTCCATTCGTCATTCAGCAGATACAATCCATTTAATCCACTTGATTGTGCGTTCAAGATGAGTCCTTTTCCTGGGGTTAACGTATATCCTTTCGATCCTGGAATCTGTCTCCATGCCTCACTAGGCTCTGTACGTTCCCTGAAATCTTCATCTAGCAGTATGGTGCCATCCACATTGGACGTCACCGTGACTCGTTTCACCACGATGTCTGCATGACCTGTTGCAATCTCGATGCCTCCACGAGGAATGAGATTCAGCGGTTTGCCTTTGCTATAGGTGGAGAATGAAGTCTCAAGCACCTGATCCCCTACATATTTTGCAAAAAGCTGCTGTACATAATAATTCGGTGTATACCATACTGTTTCATCATCAAACCAGATGCAGTCTGGCGTCCAGCGGTAAGTACCGTCCGTTAGTACTTTGTTGAACAATGGCGCATAGGCAGCCAAACGAACAACGTCTGCATTATTTTCAAACCCAGTCATGATCGCAGCTTCCGCAACCGCACCTGCCAGCGTGTTTTTGTCCGTGGAAGCATATTCTCCCACAAATACTTTGGATGTTTCTTTCCAATCGATACTTCCGTCTTCATGAAAGGCCCGGTCATAGTAGTTGTACCGATCTACGTTATTCAGCAGATATTCATTGGATCGATAATAGTGCTCATCCGCGATGGTATCCATGTAATTCTCCTGGTTCTCATACCAGGTTACGGTCTCTTCAATCACCTCTGTACCATCTGCAAAAGCAACCTGAGCTGATCCGGTCAGATTCCCGCTGAGGAATTTCCATCCTTCTTGGTACGCATCATCATCCGCCTGAGCACCAACCGTCGAGATAATGTGCAGCTCATGATCAGGATAGTTCTGTTTCATGTAGTCATCTATTGAACGTTTGAATACTTCGAAGTTGGCAAAAAATTCAGTGCCCCAGTTCTCATTGCCTACGCCCAGATAACGAAGATCAAACGGTTCAGGATGGCCCATCTGGCTTCGTACGGCTGCCCATTCGTTGTGTTCAAAGTCTGTACTGAGCGCAAAGTCGATCAGGTCTGTAAAGTTCCGGATATAATAATCCCTTAAAGCGCCACCCGCAGGGTGAGCATAATCCGAGCGTGCTTGACACAACACACCGCAAGCCATGACTGGAACTGGAGCGGCATTCAGATCTTCCGCCAGTTGGAAGTACTCCATATAACCGAGGCCCATCGTCATCATGTAACCCCAGACATTATAATTTTCTTTGCGGAGCTCAACTGGACCCACAGAATCTTTCCAGTCATATACGTTATCCCAGATAAATGACCCCTCCGAGATACATCCTCCCGGAAAACGCAAGAACTTCGGATGCAGATCTGCGAGTGCCTGGATTAGATCTTTTCTCAATCGATAGTTCGGGTTACCTGTGTAGTTGGCATGTGCTGTAGCCGATATTCCCTCTTCTGTCGGATCAGCTCCCCATACATTCTGAGGGACTAAGGACACCATATCGATGGAGATGTCACCTGCAAACGTAAGTGCCAGTTGACCAAGTACAGTCTCCGTTCCGATCAGAGACAAACCGTATTTCTTCCATGTGTTCCCGCCTTCAACATGCAGCGTTACCGAATCACTGATGGAAGTGTCACTTCCATCCTGCAATTGAATAGTGATCGTTCCTGCCAATTCTGCTTTTGCCCATACGGTAAAGTTATATGATTCACCCTGCTTGATGGACATGGCACAATGCTGGTTGGAGTCTGAGAATCCACGATTTCGAATCGTTGCCCCATCCTGAACCGTGACATAATAAGCATTTACTTCAGGGTCTTCCACATTAAAGTGAACATTCAGTCCATTCGTATGCTGCACGAGCATTTTCTCCGTATCGCCTGACCAGGCAAACAAAGGTTCACGATTTCGACCTGTCGAACAACCACATTCTCCAGAGTCATGCGAGTATGTATCAAATGCAAAAGATTCAAATGATCGATTCTGAACAAGCTCTGCATAGATTCCGCCATCTGCCGCGTTGTTAATATCCTCATAGAAAAGCCCATACATGACTTCACTGATATCAGCCACCTTCTGATCTCCATGGATGGTGACGGTATAGGGAGCGACATGTGCTGGCACAACAGACACGTCAAAGCTTTGGCTCAGCTTACGATCACCTCTGTTCAGAAGCGCACGGAGCGTAACCTCTTGTGCTGATGTGATCACCTGAACTTCTCCGCTCTCGGATAAGACTTCCGGCTTACTGGAGCTCCATTCAACAGACACTTTACCACCCAGCAAGTCTGCGGGTAATGATACATCCTTGGTGATGATTCGGTTGGGGAAGGACAAGTACTTGTCCGCCGCAAGCTTCACAATCGCTTCATCTGTCAGTGACTCACACATCACTTCAATGACTTCATCCATGGTGAGCGCTGACCCATAGATCCGAAAGTCGGATAACGAACCTGCAAAATCCACATCCGCTGCATACTGGGAACGTCCAATATAATTCTGGCTATAATTTTCGGGATCGGTGAAAGAATCAAACCATTCGCGCAATTTGGCATAATTGCCACTGGATGTCTGACTGATCGAGCCGTCTGCGGCCTTCTCCCCATTCACATATACAATTGGACCCGCACTGCTCAACGTTCCCCCTTGGCTGCCTGCTACGGAGAGTGCAATATGCAACCATTCTCCGCTTGCAACTCCTCGACTTGGGTGGACAACCAGATTATCTCCGGCGTATAACGTACCCAGAAGCTGACGTGTCAAAAATAAATACGGTCCCTTCTCCCCTTTGCCAAAGTCAAAAATGCGTTCCCACACATTGGACCCTTTGCCGAGAAACACCCAAGTTGCAATCGTAACTCCAGTGTTATCGCTTACATTCTGAAGCAAATTCGACGGTAATTGTAGATAAGAAGTTCCATTCGCTCCCCCGTTGAAAGTTACCGCCGTTCTACCTTTCAACTCGGATACCACAGGTAGGATCTCACCTTTGGCTATACCATCATGTCCCTTACCGGAGCTGTCCTTCCCGATTTGAACGGCATCTTCGAACGTGTATTGTGCGATTAATTGATTTTGATATGTGCTCATGTTCTTACCTCCTATGTAGTTGGGAATTGTCGGTTCACATTTTAATTCGTATTAATATAAAATGATTGATAAATAGTTAAACACATTTCTTAAACGTAATAATATCGCATCATCGATCCCCATTTCAATCCTAAATTTGAGAAAGACAACTGGTTTATTTGAATGTAATGACCTTTATCGGCTCTTTCCGTCTCTTATTTATTTTTCATTTTACTGTTAGAAACATTAGATTTATGGTTTACAAACATATAAATCAATTGATAATATAACAAATGAAAGCGCTTGATATGACGAAATACTCAAAGGAGGTCTGCCGAACCTTATATCGTGTGTTGCCAAGTATCGGTTGATTTTTCATTCCGGGGAATAGGAAAGGGGAAACGTATGAAACGTTATTGGGTTCGCGTACTTAACATTTCTGTACTAAGCACCACTTTACTTACTGCAACAACTTTGGCACCGGTCTCGGTGTTCGCAAATGGTTCAGGGGCAACCGTGGGTAACTCGCAGACTTCCACCACACCTCTCGCAAATCCTGCTCCAACATTTAAAAATGTTTCTGTGCATGACCCTTCCGTCATTAAGGTGGATGATACGTTTTATATTTTTGGTTCACACCTGCAAGTAGCTAAGTCCAAAGACTTTCTGAACTGGGATCTGGTCGCCTCCGGTGTTACGGATAACAACCCTGTTGTCCCCAATGTAACCCAGGAATTCGCTGAAGCGCTGGAATGGGCGCAGACGGATACGTTATGGGCAGCAGATGTCATTCAGCTCGCGGACGGCAAATTTTATATGTACTACAATGCTTGTAAAGGGGACTCCCCGCGATCAGCGCTCGGCATTGCTGTCGCAGACAATATCGAAGGCCCTTATAAGGATCAAGGCATTCTGTTGAAATCCGGCATGTGGGATCAGATCAGTGAAGATGGTACCATTTACGATGCAACGATTCATCCCAATGTGGTTGATCCTGATGTCTTCTATGATAAAAACGGCAAGTTATGGATGGTGTATGGCTCGTATTCCGGAGGGATTTTCATTCTGGAGATGGACGCGACGACAGGCAAACCACTGCCAAATCAAGGTTATGGCAAAAAGCTGACCGGAGGCAATCATAGTCGTATTGAAGCCCCTTACATGCTCTATAGTCCGGAAACCGATTATTATTATCTATACCTGTCTTACGGTGGACTAGGTGCTGACGGAGGATACAACATCCGTGTTGCTCGCTCCCAAACACCGGATGGACCTTTCCTAGATGCGGAAGGAAACGATATGATCAACGTTAAAGCGGACAAGGATAAACCGTTGTTTGACGATCGTTCTATTGAGCCTTTTGGAGTCAAATTAATGGGGAACTTCCTGTTTGAGAGACAGATCGGTGATCCGGGCACAGGCCTAGGTAGCGGGTATGTATCGCCAGGACACAACTCTGCTTATGTTGATCCGGAGACTGGCAAACAATTTCTCATCTTCCATACCCGCTTTCCAGGGCGTGGCGAAGAGCATGAAGTTCGCGTACACGAGATGCATATGAATGCAGATGGTTGGCCCGTTGTTTCTCCGTATCGCTATGCGGCCTTGGGAGAAGATACAACGCAACTGACAACTCAGGAGATCGCTGGTCAGTACCAATGGGTGAATCATGGTAAGGACATCACGGCGGACATCAAGCCATCCCAGACCGTACAGTTCACAGCAGATGGGCAGATTCATGGTGCCGTGACAGGAACATGGAGTCTTGGTGCAGACAACAAGGTTCAGATCACTTCGAATAACATTGTGTACAAAGGCACTTTCACACATGAATGGAATTCGGAATCTCAAAGTACGGTTCTGACCTTTAGCGCCCTCTCCTCCTCCGGGATAGCCATCTGGGGAAGTCAAGGTGTTGAACGGAGTGATCAGGACATTGTAGATGCGGTGAAAAAGGACCTGAGCATTAGCAATACGGATCAAGTGTTCTTTAATCTGTCTCTGCCTACCAAGGGAACAAGTGATGCAGACATTACGTGGAAAAGCTCCAATGCTTCGGCTCTATCCACTACAGGTGTAGTGCAGCGACCACGCGCTGGTAAGGGCGATGCCAAAGTGAAATTAACCGCAACGATTCATAAAGGAACTGCGGAAAGCTCCAAAACGTTTAATGTTATCATTCCACAGCAAGCGGTAAGCCCATTGCTCGGGGAGTATACTTTTGAACACAAGAAAATTGGCAAAGTCGCACAGGATTACAGCAAAAACGAATATCACGGACAAGCCTTTAACGTGGTCAGTTCTGCTGCAAGTGGCAAAAATCAGGCTGCTGCATTCAATGGGACAGACAGTTACATCCAGTTACCTGGACTCATTACAGATACAACGGATTTCACGTTTAGCGCCTGGGTCAATTGGGACGGCGGCGGGTCTTGGCAACGTATTTTCGACTTTGGAAATGGCTTGACGAGGCATATGTTCCTTACTCCCTCCCAACATAATGGGGCATTGCAATTCACCATTCATAATGAGGGACGGGATCAGAGCCTGATTGCAGCCAATCCACTGCCTTCCAAAGAGTGGGTTCATGTGGCTGTAACCCTTCAGGGTGATGTGGGTACTCTATATGTGAATGGTACATCGGTTGCTAGCAGCTCTGAGATTACTTTTAACCCGAAAGATCTACATGTAACGGAAGCTTATGTGGGCAAGAGTCGTTATACGGCTGATCCGTTCTACAAAGGCAGCTTGGATAACGTAAGAGTGTATGATAAAGCATTAACAGCCAAGGAAATCCAGCGTCAGGCCAAAGAAAAGCCTTAACTTAGAGTCCACTATCACAAGCGGTTGGTCTCCATAGTGCACACATCAATAAAGCAGCCAATGTTTTGAACTGAACCCTTTGTTATACATGACTAACAAGGGAGTTGCAGTTCGTTACATCAGGCTGCTTTGTTGTCACTTCACTTCGAATAATGAATAACCATGCTTAACTTGATAGCCGAAGCTCCGGGATTAATATAGGCATGGGGCTTGTCTGCTCGGAAACGGATCGACTCCCCTGAACTCACCATATATTCTTCCGTCCCCACCCGAATCGTAACTTCACCCTCAAAAACAGTAATAAATTCTTCAGTTCCTTCGATGTGCGATTCAGCACTTAAAGAAGATTCTACATCCATCTCCATCATGTACATTTCAAAGCGACGTCCTTCTTCAATAGGAAAATGCGGATATATTCGAACCCTGCCGTCATCTTCCATCAATACTTGAATATCATCCCCCGTTACAACGGTAGTATCTGACTTCGGCTCGTGGATCAAAGCAGTGAAGGAGGTTTTCAGGCCATTAGCAATCTTCCATACGGTTGCAATGGATGGATTGGATTCACCACGTTCAATCTGACCAAGCATGGTCTTGCTAATGCCAGACATTTCGGCGACCTTGTCCAGACTAAGTTTTCTTTGTTCCCTAAGCTGTTTCAGGTTCTGAGCAAGAATACTATTAATGTTTTTCAAAATCCACCCTCCTCATTTTATAATTATGTTGTGCTATATAACGCACATGTTGTACAATAATAAAGACCGTACGCTATAACGTACATTTCAGGTCATTATATCACACAACTAAGAAAACGTGGAGGAACCATGAACATCATACCTTTAGTGACCTATGCAATCATTGCTTCATTTACACCCGGACCCAACAATATCATTTCCATGACACATGCCAGAAATCAGGGGTTCCGCAAGACCCTTCCGTTTATTAGTGGAGTCGCAGCCGGCTGCCTGCTTATTATGTTTCTGTCCAGTTATTTCAACCTTATTCTTCATCAATATATTCCTAGAATCACACCCGTCTTAAACGTGTTAGGATGTGTGTACATGCTCTATCTGGCGCTCAAAATCATGCGAAGTAAACCTGCAGATGTGCAAGAAAACAAGGTCAATCATTATTCATTTCTATTTGGGTTCACCCTGCAATTCATCAATCCCAAAGTCATTCTGTATGGGCTTACTGCCATATCCGTTTTTGTTCTGCCTCTTGGGCAGTCCCATGTTCAATTAATTGTATTTTCCTTACTGCTCACCTTCATCGGTATTAGTGCCAATATGACCTGGGCGTTCGGTGGCATGTTATTCCAGAGCTTTTTATTAAGATACGAGCGTCCTGTTAATATCGTGATGGGTATGTTGTTAATTTACAGTGCACTATCAATCCTGATGTAAAATCTAATAGAAAAAGCGTCCACTCATTCAATGAGCTGAACGCTTTTATTTTTTATCCTAATTCCGGTCTCCACCATGGATGTGTAGGATAATCCTCCGTATGAAGCACAACCTTCTCGCCGATTTTGGGAGTTGCAATCTTAACGTTCAAAGCATGTGCAGCCTTCGTAATCCGTTCAACTGGTTCATTCCAGGCATGGTAGGCCAGCGTAAATGCTGCCCAATGAATCGGGATAAGCAACTTACCCTCCACATCCAAGTGTGCTTGCACTGTTTCTTCCGGCATCATGTGAATGTTGGACCACCGCTCGTCATATTGCCCACATTCCATCAAGGTGAGGTCAAATGGACCGTATTTACTGCCAATTTCCTTGAAATGAGGACCGTATCCGCTGTCCCCACTAAAGAACACCTTTGTATGTTGTCCAGCGATAACCCACGAACACCACAAGGTAGAATTACGGTCGAATAATCCTCTGCCCGAGAAATGTCTTGCTGGCGTGCAAGCCAATGTTAAACCTTTGAACGATAACTCATCCCACCAGTTGTGCTCGGTAATCTGTTCCGAAGGCACACCCAGTTGAATCAACCGACGACGGACGCCAAGCGGTACGATAAATCGCTTTGTTTTATCCTTTAATCTGCGAATGGAGTCATAATCCAGATGATCATAATGGTCATGCGATATAATGATTGCATCTAGCGTTGGGAAATCCTCCGGTTGAATCGGTAAATTGGTGCTGTAACGTTTGGTACCCACCCAGGATACTGGGGATGGACGATTACCCAGCATCGGATCAAAGAGCAACCTGTGCCCTTCAATCTCAAGCAAAAAAGCCGAATGTCCGAACCATGTAACCTGTGGATTATCCGACGCACTGAAGGTTTCAGCGGGTTCACATATCTCCATTGGCATCGTGCCCGATGGCCTCCGCTCTACATTGCCACGCATGGAATCTCTCAATATGCTGATCAGGGACTTGAAGTTCATGCCTGCTGATGTCGGGAGCTGATTTTCGTATTTTGTCATTATACATACCTTCTGTTCTATATAATCAATCTGTGATTCAATATTTGGATGAGATATATTCAACTATATCAGTTGAACTACACATTAACACTAGAACGTAGAGGACAGAAATAACCTGAAGAAGCGGAGCTAAAAGCTTTCTGGGGAAAGCTGCTTCGTAAGCATAAACTCGCCTTTATCACCAGATTTTCACCGTTATAAAAGTGAATTAAAAAAATCTGGGGATAACAGCGATCGGAAGGTTATTCTGTCATCGGAGTGAGCAGTGTAAATATTCTTTAGTTCAACTTATATCGTAGCTATATATTAATTCATTGACCGTTGATATTCAATTTTCGCTAGAACACGCCCTCCCCGCATGATCGAAAATAAACTGAATTAAGATAGAATTAAGACTCTGTTTTCTCTCGTATAAGATTGAAGTTATATGATAGGGAAAATACATGGAGAGTATGTGATAGAACATGAAGAAATGGCGTAAAAGATTAGTTAAGTTTTTGATATTTGACCTCGCGGTAATTCTGTTGCTTCTGGGTACAGGCGTGATCTACCAACAAGTGGGTTTAAGGCAGGATGCCAAAATACTCGTACCCCCTGGAAAGCTCTACAAAGTCCATGGAGACAATATGCATTTATATACTGGAGGAGAAGGCGATGTAACAGTAGTGCTCGCTTCTGGCTGGGGGACCGCTAATCCCTATGTAGATTATTATCCATTATATGAAAAGCTTGCTCCCAACACAAAATTCGCTGTATATGATCGATTTGGCTATGGATACAGTGATCAGACCGATAAGAAACGTGATGTCGATACCGTAGCTGAAGAATTACACGAGTTGTTGCAGGTATCTGGACAGAAGCCACCTTATGTATTAGTTGGACATTCACTCGGCTCGCTGGAAACCATCCGTTTCGCACAAAAATATCCGGATCTCGTCAAGGGTATCGTCATGATTGATGGCGGAAGCCCCGAATATTATTCAAATGACGATGACTCTTTGGCAGACACAATTGGTGGTTTTGCGAATAAATTACGTATCCAAACCGGACTATTCCGCCTCTCAATGCAATCTGACTTGGTTGTCGAAACTTCCAATGCCAATCGTAATGAACTGAAACTTGTACCCGAAGATCTGAAAAAATTGGATACAACTGCGCTGTTGCACAACTATGGTAATGCTAACACGTTGGATGAATTACGTGAAATAGCTGCCAATGCCAAAGTGGTTGTAGATCACAAGCAAACCTTAGCGTTTCCACTCACCATACTGACGGCTGATTACCTTGGTGCAAGTGAACCCGAATGGGATAAATCACAATTAGAATTCAAATCTTGGTCAGATGATTCAAAACAGGTAACCATTAAAGATACCGATCATTACATCCATCAATATCGACCTGACCTCGTTGCGGATGAAATATTGGCCCTGGTGAAGAAGTAACGTACACTCTGCTAAAGTAAGCTATGTTATATCATGAAAGAAACCCCGAAGATTCTCTAATATCTTTGGGGTTTTAAGTATGAGATTTATTGTGCTATCGCCAGTCTTGGCCGTTGGGACCTGAAATCGCTGAAAGCTTGTTCGATCTCTAATGAAGTCAACTGGTGACGATAAAAGTACTGTTCCATTGCCTCCATTTCGGTACGATCGCCATTGCAGATGTTATCAATTCTACGAATGACCTGGTTATATAAGCTCTCACGTCTGGAGTTCACAGGCTCACACAACCAAAAGTTCGTTCTCTTCACATCACCTGTCTTGGTCCAGAGCAAATTCTCATATCGGATGACATCCCAGTCCCAATATCCAGCATGAATCTGCTGAAGTTCCGTCGTAAACATATCGTATATCAAGTTGGGAGGAATGTGTCCATAGGTCTTACGGTACTCTTTCAGCTTGAATGCTTCAATCCACTCTGTCAGGGTGTACTCACCTGGTGAATACGCATACAATTTAGGTGCATAAGGATTACTTTGCAATGCCCTAAGTGCTTCACTTTCCATCTCCCCATCCAATCTTGCACGTGAAGCGTATACCTTGAGACAATAGTCTTGCAATCTATATACAACCGAGCTATTACTAATAAGCGAAGCCTGTAGAGTGAGATGGCCGTTTTTTTCGTAGTGCAACAGCATCTTTTCAATGTTATTGCCAATGGGATTGATGATGATCATAATGATGTCTCCTTGATTAAAAATAAAATATAAACCGTTTTCGAATTGGTTAAAAATTGTACTAATACATTCTATATTACCCTTTTATATTAGTATGAACATATACAATTTTGCCGGAACATGAAGTATTTGCTCTGAAATTCATTCTTTAAACCGCCGTATTCCGGCTACATTTTTACTCTAAAGGCTGTAACCCGTTTCACGTCAACACCAAAAAAGATAGAATAAATAACGCAAAAAAGCGATGCATCCTTATGGGTAAGGACGCATCGCTCTTCATTTTACGTAGTTTACATTAATTAATGCATTGGACCTTGTTGTCCAGCTTGCGCTCCAACTTTGACCCGTTTCACAAAGAGTGAAATGATCAGTCCGATTACGGCAAGAACCAATGCAAAGACAAATGCATTTTGTACACCTGACGTGAAACCAGCCAACTGGTTCTCCGGGGTCTCAGGGTTCGCCACACTGCTCAAGAATCGAGTCTGTCCTGCGCTCAGGATACTTACTGCCACAGCCGTACCAATTGCACCGGAGACTTGTTGCAGTGTATTCATAATCGCAGTGCCGTGAGGGTAGAACTCAGGAGGCAATTGGTTCAAACCGTTCGTTTGTGCAGGCATCATGATCATCGAAATACCAACCATCATGAATACGTGCAATGTAATGATCGTGCCAAGGGAAGTTGTTGCTTCGATGCCTGTATACAGGAACAAAACAACGGATACGATAGCCATCCCGATAATAACAAGCCATTTTGGACCAAACTTGTCGAACAGACGTCCCATGATTGGAGACAAGAATCCATTCAGCAAGCTACCTGGCAACAGGACTAGTCCAGCAGTCAACGCTGTAACCGCCATACCTTGTTGCAAGTACATCGGCAGAATCAACATCGAAGACAGCATCATCATCATAGAGATGAAGATCAGGATCAGACCAATCGTGAACATCGGATATCGGAATGCACGCAGATCCATCATTGGCTGCTTCATTCTTAGCTGACGGATACTGAATAACAGCAAGGACAACACACCAATAACGAGAGTGGCAACAACAACCGGACTAGTCCAGCCTCCGCCAGTTTCCCCGTGTCCCCCTGCGCTACTGAAGCCGTATACGATACCACCAAAACCAAGGGTAGAAAGGATAATGGACAGTACGTCAATTTTGGGCTTGGTCAATTTCGAAATATTCGGCAAGAACAGCAAGCCACATACCAGTGAAATAATGAAGAACGGCAAGGAGATCCAGAAGATCCAGTGCCAGCTCAGATTAGCCAGGATCAGACCGGAGATACTCGGACCGCTTGCTGGTGCAAACATGATAACCAAACCGATCAATCCCATGGCCGCTCCACGTTTTTCAATCGGGAAAATAACCAATATCGTGTTAAACATCAGTGGCAGCAACAGCGCTGTACCTACAGCCTGTAATACCCGTGCCACCAACAGAATTTCGAAGCTAGGTGCAAGCGCAGCAACAAATGTGCCTGCAATGGAGAAAATCAGGGACGTTGTGAACAGCTGTCTAGTTGAAAACCATTGCAACAGCATACCGGATACCGGCACCAGGATTCCCAACACAAGCAGGTAACCTGTGGTTAACCATTGAATCGTTGTAGGTCCAACTTCAAGCAGACCCATAAGTGGTGTCAAAGCCACGTTTAATGCCGTTTCCCCAAACAGACCAATAAAGCCGCTCAGCAGCATTGCGAACAAAATCGGAAATACCTTATATTGCTTAGTTTCTTGTTGATTCTGTGCAGAATCAGCCTTCATGGAAACCTCCACGATCCCATCCTCCTCAAACGTATCGAACTTTCTTTTTCTCTATCTCTTGGTATAACTTATTGAATCTGTTTGGCGTTCTTCGTCACAACCGACAAATACTCAGCAGCCGTCAGCAGAGGCTGTTTATCCTGATTTGTCAGGCTGATAATCAGTGCTCCCTCCATCAAAGAAATGATCAGAAGTGCCGTCTCCCGCGCCTTCTCTTCACCAACACCATCCAGAATCAGATGTTTCTTAATGACATCCTGCCAATCTGCAAATACACCCTGACATGCAATACGCAACTGCTGACTAATACATGATGTCTCCACAGCTGCCCAGAAGCTGAATGGCAGAAATCCGGTAAACCCGGCTGCTTCTGTTTCATGAGCCAAATCATGAATAAATCTCTGAATGGCATCCCCCGTATTGTCGTGGGCTGCAAATGTTTTCTCAAATGTCTGCAGGATATGCTCATTGGCTTTTTGAATACACTCGTGCGCGAGCTCTTCCTTGCCATGCGGGAAATAATGATACAACGACCCTTTCGGCGTACTACTCTCTTTGATGATCTGATTCAGACCGGTCGCATGATATCCTTGTGAAAAAAACAGTCTCGCTGCTGTGCTGACAATGGACTCTCTAGCATTAGACTTTTCACTCAACGAAAGCCACTTCCTTCAAATAATTATAACAATCGGTCTATATAATTAAACTCGCTCAGATCGACACTGTCAATCATTTTTATTTCAAATTTTAATGTAAACGCTAACAGTTCAGGAGTGAGAAAATAAACCGAGCGACGGCTCATGGTCAGATCATCATAACAGCCGCTAATTTGGAGACAAAGCTCCAGATTAAGCGGCTGTTTGTTAGCATGAGTATATTAAGGATTGTATATTAGTAGTTATTGGAGTCATCTAAATCTTAATGTACCTCCTCATGCACAGCTTTAGGCGTTTCACCTGTTCGTTTATTGCCTGCCCACACGTCTTGCAGGTAGCGTCCTTCTGCTTGAAGCTGAATGAGCCAGTCTTTTGCTTGCTGCATCGTTGCTCCCTGCACCTCCTGATATGCTTGCTTTAAAGTCTCTTCTACCGCAGGAGCCATCTGGCTTCCATCCCCGCATACGTAGAGTTTTCCTTTGTTCATCAGCATGTGAATCAACTGTTCGGAATTCCCCTTCATCAGATGCTGTACATACGTTTTTGGCTTGCCATCAGCACGAGAAAAAGCAGTGTGTAGCTTCACGATCCCTTCCCTTTCGTATTGCTCAAGCTCCTGACGATATATGAAATCTGAATCATTCCTGCACCCAAAGAACAAATGCGCCTCACTCAGTGGCAAACCTCTCTGTTTCATGACAGCTCTTGCCTGGAGGAAACCTCTGAACGGTGCAACCCCCGTTCCCGGTCCTACCATGATCATCGGAACGTCAGCCTCTTCCGATAGAATAAATTCGGATTCAGGTGTGCGTACAAACATCAGTATACGTTCTCCGGATGGGCAACCGGCGAGATACGATGAAGCAACTCCATGGTATTCGCCCCTGCCACTCCATGCAGGCTCTTTTACTACCGATACGGTTATGCTCGCTTGCCCGGAATTCAGGCTTGGCGAGCTGGATATTGAATAGTATCTGGGCTTAAGCGGAGGCAATAGTTCAAGGAACTTTTCGAAAGGCAACTCACACGCCTCATATTTTTCTAACAGGTCCAACATGGTGATTCGATTGGCAAGAATATAATCCCTGTAGCTGTTTTCGTCCAACATGCCTTCCAGTTCACGCTTATGAGGTGGACATACCGTATGATTAGCTAACTCCTGCAACTGCGCTCTGGTAACAGGTGTCTGCAATTCCACACAGTGAGTGAGCAACTCATGTACCTTGACGGGACGGTTCAGTGGGAGGTGTGTAAGGTGGCTGACGTCCGAAGTTAATTGGATCTGAATATCCCCACGTAGTCCGAACCGACTGAGTATCCGATCCACATTCTGCTTCTGATTGCTAGGCAACACACCGAGATGGTCACCTTCTCTATAACTCATGCCTTCTGGCAGTAATACTTCGATGTGACGCGTGCTTCTTCCACTTCCCGGCGCCTGAAGCTCTTTATTAACTACCACCGTGGCATAGCTGGCATCATAAGTTCGTGCAAGTGGCATATCCGTTTTCTCGTGGACAATCTCCATTTGAAGTCTGCTTGTGCTTGGTAGGGTTGGCTTCACTACTTCCGTGTTGATCCCCAAGACACTCAATATCTGAGGCCACAACGTATGCTGCCACGCTTCAACTTGTTTCTCCATATCACCTCCGGCATCAGCTTCACCGCGGGATAACAGTCTTTTACCTCCCAGTTCTTCAAGCCTCTCATCGATTAATCGCGGAATGCTCTGATACGTCCCGGACCAACTCCGATCTCCACAGCCCAGAACGGCATAGTTCACATCCCGCGCTTCCTCTGACTCCGCTCCCTTCAACCAGTCAACAAATGCCGCTGCATTTTGCGGTGGTTTACCGTTATAGGAAGCAGTGACGATGAGAACTACTCCCTGGCGGGGTATGCGGCCAACCCACTCATTCAGAGTGGCTTCTTCACTTGGAATTCCATATGAACGACCTTTCTCCACAAGCTCTCTGGCAATGCCTTCTGCCGTTCCCAGATTGGAACCATATAACACCAGGAGCGATGAGTTAGTATCTGCTTCAACGGTCAGGGTATCTCCCGTCTGGGTGTCACTTGCTATTTTTTTATGAAAAACAGGAGCAGGTTTCTCGTCTACATATAAAGTAGCCTTATTCATCGTTTGCGAAGCGGCGCGCGCTTTCACCTGGATTCTGAAGTCTCCCGGCTTCAACGTCAGCGTCTGTTTAACATCCAATTCATAATTGCTGTAATCGATCAGCTCAAAATGTTTGAGGACCATACCAAGCACAAGTGTTGCTTCATATAAAGCAAACTGCATGCCGATACACGCTCTCTCCCCATTACCAAAAGGTTTATATGCATGGTGAGGTACTTTCGTCGTATCTTCAAATCGCTCTGGACGGAAAAGTTCCGCATCCTCTCCCCATGCCTCTTTGTCACGGTGAAGCTGAGGCAGAAGAATACTGCAACTTTCCCCTTTCTTCAAGGGATATTTGCCACCTATAACCGTGTCTTCTTTGGCATATACGTCAAATCCCGGAGCGGTTGGCCAGAGACGTAGCGATTCACTGAGAATCATGCGAATGTATGGAAGCTGAAGAATTTCCTCGTACTGTGGTGAGTCACTGACCAATATCTGATCTACCTCGTCATACGCCTTTTGAAGTGATTCCGGATTTTTCAATAAAAAATATAGGGCAAAGGATAACAAACCACTCGTCGTTTCATGTCCGGCAATAAGAAATGTAATAATCTGATAACGGATGTTCTCATCATCCAGCATTTCTCCTGTCTCCGGATCTTTGCCATTCAGCATACGTGCGAGCAAGTCGACCTCTCCTGGTGCTGAACTCGCTTTACGTTCCTCTATAATCTGATCTACCAGAGAGAACATCGTCTGAATATCCTCCTGGAACTGTCGTTTGGTTTTCACCATAAGCAGATTCTGAATTTTCAAACGTGAACTCTTCTGCATAGCTTCATTTAATGCCCGAACCATGCTTTCAATAAAAGGACTGTGGTCCTGTCTGTAAAAACTGTTAAACCGATAATTGAATCCACATAGTCCAATGGTATCCAACGTAAGGCGTGTCATATCATCCGCCACATCAATCGTATCGTTGGAATTGAGGCGTGCCCATTTGTTGATCAGCTGTTCGGCAATATCAACCATCATGGGATGATAACCTTTCATGGCCTGTTTGCTGAAGGTGGGAAGCAGTATGTTATGGGCCTTTTTCCAGTTGGGCTCCGATGTTCTGCTTGTAAATAAACCATCGCCTCCAAAGGCACGTACATTTTTGAGTTCATTGTATACATATTTGTCAAAACGGGACACATCGCACAACTCAGCGACAAGATCTGGCCCAGATACGATTAAACCGGAATAACCGGGAACCGTAAGTCGATATATTGGTCCATGCTGTTCAGCCAGAACACCTAGCGACAACGTTGGTTTATCTTTATCAATCAAAGGCAGATTGCCAAGTGGTCCATACATTTTGGGCTGTGGAATGTAAGTTGCATCACTCATGATGATCACCTACTAACTGTGCGCCGTGGAGCAAGGTATTCGTTAGCCATATGATGGCTGTTCTGCTTTCATTCATAAGTGATCTCTCCTTTGATGATTTTATAAATGATAGTAATTTTTATCATTTGATAACACAATAAACCAAAATTGATTTAATATCAAATTTTCTTCCGGCTGAATTACTTTCAATTGAACCGTTCAACGTTTAAATAAATTGAATAACAACAAATAGAGGATTGCATATGCAATCCCCTACTGTATGAACCAATGACGTTATGATTCAATGACGTTTTAATTTATTCTAATGATGACTTGGCTCATCCCACTTCTCGAAATTCAATTCATTATTAATGCTTACCGCAGACAATGCCCCCAGAGATGCAGCCGTGATTGCCTGATACATCTCGGAAGCTGCATCACCAGCACTGTATACACCTGCTACTGATGTTTTTCCTGAAGCATCAACGATAACCGTTCCCGATTCTGTAATTTCACAACCGATGGCCTTTGGCAGTTCTGATCCGGTAAACAGTTTCGGTTGGAAGAAAACTCCTGTGCATGGAATCGCTGTACCGTCATTTAGTACAACTTGCTGTACCATCCCTTCTTCAGAGTTAATAGATTGAATCGGTGCATCGAATACAGTAACATGATGCTGATTCAGCTCTTCACGCTGCTCATCAGTTAAGGAATCTGATCCATTCGTACAGATCGTATAACGTTCTGTCCAGCCGGATATGACTTTTGCCATATGTAATGCCTTATCTCCACTAACGATGATGACCAGCGATTGGTCTCTTAACTCCCATCCATCACAATATGGACACACAAACGCACTTTTACCGTAGACCTCTGTTAATCCGTTAATATCCAAGGGAAGGTCTTTCTTACCTACCGCAAACAAAATCTTTTTCGTGTGATAACTTGCCCCCTGTGTAGTCTTAACTACAAAATCACCATCGCTACCTGTTATCGCTGTTGCCGTATCGGATGCAAATTGAACTGAGGGATAAGCTGCAATCTGTTCTTTGGCAGCTTTCCGGAATTCACGTGGACTTGCCCCATCTCTTGTCACAAACCCATGAGTCTCCCTTGTAACCCAGTTACGCGGTGTCTCATCATCAATGACCACAACGTTCTTGCGGGCCCTGCCAAGTACTAGGGCTGCATTAAGCCCCGCTGGTCCTCCACCAATAATAAGTACATCCAAGAGTTGATTCATACTACTCATATTATTCACCCTTTCCAGACATTTAATATCCCTAATAAAGATTTAAATATAACCTCCGCTCTCTCTTAAGAAAGTAATATCGGAGATTTACAAGAACACATTTAAAAATGACTATTAAAGATATCTTATATCCACAATAAACAAAACCTAACCATTTTGCAACATATATCTTTAACTACTTTCTTCAATCCAGCCTGTGTGAGTTGAATAAAAGATTATTTACACTTACACTACAATGACAGAACAAACTTTAAATCACTGTTATACCCTGATTTTTCGATTCTCTCCTGTAACACAGAAATAATTATTTAACAATTAAAAAAAACCTTGTTTTTAAATTGTTCACAATCAAATGACATTATTTTAAATACTAAAACGTTAATTAAATCACATAGTGTATTGAATGGTATAATAGCGACATAATATATAAGTATAGATATAGGAAGTGAGTTCTTGAAAACATTGAACAATGGTTCACAGACCAATATCAGCCTGGAGTATAGCTCGATTCCGAAAGTATTCTTCGATACGATCAAAATCGGAATCATCAAGTCCAACCTGATCGCCATGTTTGCGGGTTTAAGTTTGGCTTTATATGTATTTGATGCTTCAATCTTAGCTAATATTGTACCAATCATCCTTTCCTTTATTGGGTCTTCTCTCATTATTGGAGCTGCAGGGGTGTTTAACAACTTGTATGATCGTGATATTGATGCGATCATGGAACGTACGAAGAAACGTCCTACCGTTACGGGACGCGTAGATACCAAGTCGGGTCTAATTCTCGGTATTGCAATCACCATCATCGGGGGCATCATGTTGTACATCGCTTCCCCATCCGCTGCTGTATTTGGTATTTTGGGTCTGTTGCTGTACGTGTTCCCTTACACAATGTGGACCAAACGTACAACGATCTACAACACGGAAGTGGGAAGTCTTTCGGGTGCTGTGCCTCCGCTCATCGGTTGGGCAGCCATTTCACCGGAACTGGGTCATTTCGAGATCTGGGCATTGGTCGTTACAATGCTCTTATGGCAAATGCCTCACTTCTACGGGATTGCGATTCGTCGTTTTGACGAATACAAAGCTGCTGGTGTTCCCATGCTGCCCGTCGTTAAAGGCATCAGACGGACATACATTCAGACGAATGTGTATCTGGTACTTTTACTGATCTCCAGCTTTTTGTTCTGGCCGATGAGCCCATTTGTCGCTATTGTGGCATTTCTGGTCAGCTTGGCCTGGCTCATTCTTAGTGTGGCTACCTTTGATAAGAAAGAAACAGAGAAATGGTCCAAACGGATGTTTATCTTCTCCATTAACCATATCACTATTATCTTCCTGGTGATCATTGCGTATTCCCTGATTGCTCAAATGATGAGATAAAAATATTCCATCGTTCCACTCGTTATAACGATAAAAAGCCTTACAGACTGTACTCTTTCAAGGAGTCGTCTGTAAGGCTTTTTTGTTTTCTTATTATCTTTTCTAAATTTTTAAAGCTAACCAACTTTGGCGGGAGTTTGCTCCCCTTGCCACAGCAACTGCATCTCTTCATTGGTGGCAAGCAATTCGGCCAAACTTCCCTCGGCTTCAATGCGTCCATCTTTCATCACGATAATGTGATCTGCTTTGGAAAGTGCTGCCCTGCGGTGAGAAACTGCGATGCAGGTGACATCCGGCTCTTGGAACAGCCCTTCCCATACTTGTTGTTCTGTCTCCACATCCAGTGCACTGGACAGGTCATCAAAGATAAACAGGTCCGCCTCCGTCATTAACATGCGTCCTGTGGCCGCGCGCTGAATCTGCCCGCCTGACAGCATCACCCCTCTTGGACCAACCGGGGTCTCAAGCCCCTGATCCAGATGTTTGATATCCTTCTCCATCACAGCCAGACGAATGGCTTTTTCAAGGGCTTGCTCGGTGTTACCCTGTTTGCCCTGGACGATATTTTCTTTCAACGTATCACTAAACAGTCTTGGCACTTGCGGGGTATACGCCGCTCTAGGCGGCATCAGGAATGTGGCTGGATCAACAGCCGCTCCATTCCAGTGAATGTCCCCTTTTTGCTTGGGTAGCAGTCCAAGAAGTGTTCGTACAAGCGTTGATTTACCTGACCCGATCCGTCCTGTAATCACAAGAAATTGTCCGCGTTTCAGACGGAAACTGATCTCTTCTATGCCATTTGAAGAATTCGGATATTGATAAGTCAGCTTATTCACCTCAAGAGATTGCAACTTCTCCTTAGGGTCCCTCTGTTCACTTACAAGCTCCGGCGGATCTTCATACAGATAGATTTCTCTCGAATCCATGATCTGGTCTTCTTCCCCCGGGCGGAATAGCTTACGCATACGATCATACGATACCTTGAGCCTTTTGTGCTGAAACACCATATAACCAAACAGTGAAATGCTAAATCCGATATTGGCCAGATAACTGGTGAATAAGGCAAAATCACCTACGGTAAAGTTCCCTGCTTTCATCTCAGCTGCACACATCAGTAGAATCAATCCGGTACAGATACTTAGAACATGCTGATTCATCGATCTCATCCACTGCTTGAACAGATTGTCTCGAAGTGCAGCCTGGCGACGATCTTCATTCAACTGGTTAAAACGTGAAGAGACATTCTCTTCGGCCTGACCCAGTTTCAGGGCTTGCACTGCTCCAAACGTTTCCGCAATAAAACTGGTAATTCGCCCAGTCGCTTCACGATTAACCTGTGCATACTTCCGAGCCCGATTTCCGGACAGGTTGTTAAGTAAGGTCACGACCACCAATGGCAGCACGGCAACCAATGTGATCTGCCAATTAATGTTCGCCATAATGACGATGGATACAACAGCAAATACAAGCCGTCCCCAGAAGTCCACCCATGATTCTACATACTCGACGACTTCATCGACATCATCCCGAAAGCGACTCATTGCCTCCCCTGGTGAAGCCGGAAGATTACGCCCCGGCCAGCGCATGATCGCTGCGAGCATGTTGGTTCGCAAAATCGCCTGAACATGATACAGATACGTAACCCATGCATAGAAGGCTACAAAAAATGTGCCCACCCGTGCCATTCGGACCAAAGCAATAAAGATAAGCGGCACAGCAAGCCACATGTAGTCATTTGACCCCACTGTTGTGCGATCAAAAAACCATTGCATTCCAATACCAATGGCTAGCGGCAAGGAATGAAATATACACCATAACAATCCGTTGATTACAAATAACAAAGGCCTGAATCGAAACAAACGGCCTATAAATCCTGCTACAGTCATGCCAATTCCTCCTCTCGGCCTGTAATGAGCAGTCTGGCATAGTGAGATGCCGGGTTACTGGCAAGTTCTTCTCTCGCTCCAAACTCCAGTACCTTCCCATCACCGAGCACCATAATCCGGTCAACTTTCTCCAGCGTAGCCAGTCGGTGAGCAATAATGACTCCGGTGGATTGTTTCATTAACTGATCAATTGCAGATTGCAGCATACCTTCGGTCGCGGCATCCAGACGTGACGAAGGCTCATCCAGAATAACCAGACTTGGTTCGGTCAGGAATACGCGGGTTAAGGCAAATAACTGTGCTTCCCCTGCCGACAATGAAGCTCCACCTGCAGCCAGATACGTATCAAGTCCTTCTGGTTGTGAATTAATCCATTGGCTAAGTCCAAGGCGATCCGTCGTCTCCTTGATCATCTGATCCGATACATCTCCATTAAACAGGGTCAGGTTATCACGCAGCGTGCCATCAAACAACTGCACATCCTGTGTCACCATTCCCACCCGGCGATAGAGCGCTTGTAATGAAAGCTTTGTGATATCCGTTCCACCTACACGGATCGTGCCCCGATCCAGATTGTACAGGCGGAGAAGAACACGACTAAGACTCGATTTGCCGCTACCTGTGCGACCGATGATTCCCAGACGTTCACCAGGTTTAATGGCAAAAGTAATGTCCTGCAATACCGGTTTATCCTGGTTATAACTGAAATGTACCTGACTGAATTCCAATCCAAGCGGTCCTTCAGGCAATTGCTCCTCTGTACCCTCTTGAATCACACTCTGCATGGACAACAGCTCTCTGGAGCGCAGCATGCCTGATTTTGCTTTTTGGAACTCCTGCACCTGATCTCCAAGCATCTCAATCGGATCATTCAGCATCTGCGTATATTGGTAGATCAGAAATAATGTTCCGATACTAATTAGACCTTCCATATAATAATGCACACCCAGCAAAAGCACCGCAGTGACCGCCAGAGCGAACAGAACTACCGTGGTATTCCACGGAATAACCCGTAGCAGCCAGGCTTTTCTCCCCTTAAGGAATACCGTGCGCATCGTGCGGTAAAAGCGGTTCATCACATACGGCACATGACCATTCGCTTGCACATCTTCAATCCCGGCAATGCGTTCTTCAATTAATCCGAACAGAGAGGCACTTGCCGCCCGCTCATTTTTGGAAGAGTCCACGCCCAGATTTCGGATGAAGACCATGAACAGGATCGATAATAATGTGAACACGGTCATAACCAAAGCAATAGGCACATTGACACTGAACATGAACCCGAGAATTCCGGCCAGCAGTACAAAACTCCCGATCACTTGCACAATGAACATCGCGAAAAAATTGGAGATACTCGTTACGTCACCATCTACACGTTCAATCATCTCTCCAGGTGTTTTCACATTATGAAAACGCATATCAAGACGCAGGCAGTGCTTCAGCAGATCTCCGCGCAGTTGATTCGTGGCCCGCCAGGCCACGTCGTTCCCCAAATAACTGACCGCTACCGTGATGAGTTGATTAAACACGGCAACAACCAGAAATATTCCTGCGAGCTGAACAAGATTGGTGAGGACTCCCCCACTTGCTGCTGTATCGATAAATCGTTTGATAATCTGTGGATTCAAGAGCTGAAGCCCCGTTGATGTGAGCAACATGATTAAAAGTAAGGCCAGCCGTCCTTTGACTGGTTTTAGATAGCGCAGCAGCCATGACATGGAGCTTTTCTCTGTTTTGGGCACAGGTCCCACCTCTTTATTGGTTTATTTATATAAAATGAACTAAAGAACATTACACTGTAACTACGATGACAGAATAACCTTTTGGTCGCTGTTATCTACACTAGGATGAGTCATACATAATGACATTAAAATCGGGATTTCCCGCCCATAATTGATATGTAGAACGCATGTTGACCATTGTACACTCTCCTTTTTAACAAGTTAGTTTTTTATAAAATAAAGCTCCAAACGCTCCTTTCCATGTGAACGGATTGGTGGAATGCATGCAAAAAAGCCATAGATGAACTAATGTTCATCTACAGCTTGTAACCAAAAGAGACCGGATGAAATGCAAAGCATTTCCCGTATTTCCTCTGCATCGCAATAATGATGAGCGTCCACGACAGGGGTGCACAAACATGACTGTCCCAACGCGATCATTGCAAAATAATTGGATTAATGTCACTATGCTCATGCGTATTCAGTTATCGATTCGAAATCTGTATAGGCATAAACATAATCATCATCCCACCCGTTTCACATATTTGTTGTTTATTGTATTCGCTGGACTAACATTCGTCAAGATAATTTTAACTGAATTGTTATTTAATTCATGTCATTAATCTTTTCAACTTCCGCTACATACTTAATGATGTGGATTCGGCTTGCTTCTCTCTAACAAAAAGACGTCTATGTGCGATCAGAAGAAAAGGTACTCCCAGTGCAGTCGTCAGCGCAATAGGTACAAAAACGGCCAGCCCATTCTCCGCTCCAAATTGACTTAGCAACAACCCTCCCATGACAGGAGCAATGACACTACCGATATTATTGAAGCCGATGGTACCGAAATACGTCCCTTTCCATTCCGGCTTTGCAATCCGGTCGATGAGCATATCCATCATCGTGAACAACAATACTTCCCCAATGGTAAATAGTATGACACTCATCATCATCATGAGTACACCTTCAGCGATTCCAACCATCATCAGACTGGTTGCGACCAGCAGGTTACCCACAATCAGAGGAACAAGCGGTGGAAAGTTTCGGAAGGTTCGCACAAGCGGATACTGAATAATCAGTACCGTCACCGCATTCAGGGAAAGCATGTACGAGAACATCTGACTTCCATTTTCAAAGATCGGGCTCCTCGCCAAGTACTGTGCCAACGTAGAACTAAAGTGCCCGTAACCCAGAACACAAAATGTGGTACCGATTAATACTGGCAGAAACACCCGGTCGCGACCAGTGGTTATGAGTGCTTCACGCAAACGTGGTGCGGTTGCCTGATGACGCTCTGGCAGATTGGCATGCTGTAGCTTGAATTGCAGAAATAATACAAGTCCATAGGCTATGTATATCAAGCCGGAAATCACAAATGGGAACGTTGATTCAGATGATCCCAGCTGAAATCCGATAATTGGCCCAAAGACCACACCAAGATTAACTGCAGCATATCTGAGGTTGAACACCAGCAATTTGTTCTCCGGAGAAGTAATATCCGATAACAGGGCTCTGGAGGTGGGCTCAAATACTGCACGGCATAATCCGTTTAACGTATTGGCAACAAAGAACACCCATAGATGCTCTGCTGCTGAAAAAATGAAAAATACACCTGCCCAGCTAAATACCGAGATTAACATCACGATTTTGCGACCGATCCGGTCCGAAATATAACCTCCATAAAAGCTGACCATTACACCTGCCAGCGAGCTAACCGCCACAGTAATACCGGTCTGGGTCGGTGTAGCCTCTAGTACACGTGTTAGATAGATGGATAGAAACGGAATACTCATTGACGTTACAAGACGTCCAAACATGGTTCCGATAATGATGGTCCATGCCAAGGGGTGAATTTGCCTTAAATATTGCTTCATGCGAACTTCTCCTATTCTTTCTAAGTGCTTCAATTCGGGGTGATTTAACACCCTCTTCTAATGAGTGTTCAAAAAGTCCGGTTTTCAGAACTTTTTGAACTACCTCTTCTAATGTATAATTGTAAGGATAAAAGGGGGAAAGAAAAGTGTAAACATATGACTACACTTTTCACCTTTAATAGAGGAGTCATGACCATGGATACCCTACATACACACTTTATAAGGCTCGCCGGGGCCGAACAGCTTTCATTTAAGCTTCATGAACCTGTAGCGGTAACGATTGATAGCCTGTCCGCTGCCTTGTGCTGCACCCCACGTAATGTGAAATTCATTCTCAGAAAATTGGAGGAACAAGGCTTTATCCATTGGCAACCCGGGCGTGGTCGTGGACATCATTCGGAGTTAACGATGCTGCGAAGCATGAATGAAGCGCTGGAAGCGAGTTTTACCGAACTTCTGGCTAAAGGCAAAATGAAAGACGCCATTGAACTCATCGGAACCGTTCAGATGCATGATTCACTGCGAGAACAGCTCATGCTCTCCCTCCATCAACAGATGGGATTTCACAGCCACGATGAAACTGCCTCAGGTCAGGATATTTTGCGCATCATGAGGTCACGCCAGTTAGGTGATCTTGACCCAGCCTTTGTTTATACTGCATTTGAAACCTACCTATTAAGCCAGGTCTGTAATACATTAATCACTTATGATGCCAAGACGGAATCATTCTTGCCAGCACTAGCTCACATGTGGGAATGCAGCGAGGACCATCGATTATGGACCTTCTATCTCCGAAAAGGTGTACGTTTCCACAATGGTCGTGTCATGACATCCCGGGATGTCCAAGCGACGTTGCAACGATTGGTTGATGTGCATAGTCCGTCCATCTGGTTGTATCGGGATATTGAACGAGCGGAAGTAGCTGGCGATTACTGCATCAAGTTTGTTCTACATCGTCCTAGTCGGTTTTTCTTGCATCTGTTCAGTTGTATTCGGATGACAATCCTGCCCTACGATTACAATGTAACCAATACATTAATAGGTACCGGTCCTTTTCAGATCTCTGAGCTGAATGAAGATGTGCTGGAGCTTACCGCTTTTGATGCGTACTACGGCATCCGGCCACATCTGGATCAAGTCCATTTCTGGTTTGTGCCTGACCTGAGTCCGAATGATCGCTATTATGAGCTACCGGGTACAGATCGATTGAGTCTCACAACAGGCTGTGATCAGACGAATAGTATCAATTATCCGGCGCTGGGTTGTCAGTATATGCTGTTCAATTTTCACAAGGAAGGCATCCATCATCATCCCCTATTTCGACAAGCCCTGCGTATCGTCTATGATTCGGTCGCGCTTGTCCGAGATCTCGGCGGGAATCGGATCACACCGGCCAACAGCTTCCTTCCCTGGAAAAGTGCAGCCCAAGACTGGACCGTTGCTTCTCTTGAACATGCTCGTGAATTACTGCATAACTGCGGGTACCAAGGTGAGAAGATAACATTATCGTACAAGCATAATAAGGATGCAGACGTTGCGGAGTGGTTCCAACGTCGTGCAGCGTCCATCGGTCTGAACATCAGCATGCAGGCCGTTGTGGATTATTTCAACTCAGAGGAAACCACGAACGCACAATTGATCCTCGCTGAAGAGATACTGGAGGAAGATTGGCAGTACGGCATGATTCATTTTTTCAAAAACCTGTCCAACCATTTTCATATGTGTATGTCTCCTGCATTCCAGTCTCTACTGGATGACAAACTGGATCATTTCGCTAAGCTTCATCGGGCAGAACGTACTGCGCTCCTGGATGAAGCTGAAGCCTTGCTAAGTGATCACTGCTGGATCTTGCATGGCTGTCACATGAACAAGCAGGCTGAACTGGATCAGAGCATCTTCGGCATGCAGACAGCAGAATTCGGATATATGGACATCTCCAAACTGTGGATCAAAAATCTTTAGGAATTTGTCCATAGTCGCATCTGTGGGATACAGGGGTGGAGGACAAAATCATGGAACAGCAAAAAAAAGCTGCTAGCCTATTTACAATAAGCTAACAGCTTTTTTGCTCATGAATCCATTTTTAGGACACTCAGAGATTATTTTTGATGTAATAGGTCTCCAATGCTTGCATAATGGACTCGATTTTGATCGGTTTGCTGATATACGCATCCATGCCTGCCTTCAAGCAGTTTTCCATGTCCCCTCTTACCGCATTTGCAGTTACCGCAATAATGTATGGACAACTCTCGGGGTGCAAAGAATTTTTAATCGCTTTTGTCGCTTCGAATCCATTAAGCCTTGGCATATGCACATCCATGAAGACGATATCATATGAATTTTGTTTGACCGCCTCGACTGCCTCAACACCGTCCGCCACATGATCCACGAAGTGCCCTTTTTTCTCAACGATTCTGCTAAGGACGAGCTGATTCACCTCATTGTCTTCTGCAATTAAAATCCGCAAGGCTGATGTTCTGCTCTTCTTCTGCTGTTGATCTAACCTTTTGCTCTCTTCACCGTTATTTAATTTAAATTGGGCGGTAAATATAAATATTGTACCCGGTTCATCCGATTCCTCGATCCAGATCTTCCCCTGCATAAGCTCCACCAGTTTCTTGCTAATGGCAAGGCCAAGACCGGTACCTTGAGGTTTGCGGGTCATAAAATTGTCCAGTTGGTAGAAAGGTTCAAATAATTGTTGTTTCCTCTCAACCGGAATCCCAATGCCCGAATCCTTTACCTGAAAATAAAGCTGCACGTTATTGCCGGACTGCTCCTTAACCCCAACTTTAACTTCCACGCCGCCTTCTGAAGTGAATTTGACCGCGTTGCCAATGATATTGGTAAGTACCTGTTTAAGACGATAAGCATCACCATACACCGGAGTTGGAATAGCATCTTCTACGCACATACGAACATCCAGCTTCTTTTCACGAGCCAGCGGTTTTACGATTTGCACCGTCTCGGTTACGATCTCAACGAGATCAAAAGGATCTTCTACCAGATCGGTTTTTCCCGACTCGATTTTGGAAAAATCAAGAATATCATTAATGATGGCAAGCAAGGAATCTCCACTCTTCTGGATGATTTCAATATATTCCTTTTGCTCCCCGCTAAGTCCAGGAGTATCCAGGAGCAAATCCGTCATCCCAATTACACCGTTCATAGGTGTACGGATTTCATGGCTCATCATCGCCAAAAATTCACTTTTGGCCTTATTCATTCTCTCCGCTGTCTCTTTGGCTACCAGCAGTTTTTTCTGCTCCGTAATATCCTTCGCTATCAGGTAAAACCCGACATTGGACTTATTAACAATGATTGGAGCAAGCGTAGCCAAGACTTCTGTCTCAGATCCATCCGTGTGCCGAACAGCGTTGATCTCCTTTTCAGCCATCTCATAATCACTGCCCAGAATCAGACCCAGATTACTGGCTCCGATAAATCTGCTTATGCTTGTACCGATCATTTCAGCCACGGGACAACCCGTCATTTTCACCGCTACTGGATTTGCATTCATAATATTACCATCCATGTTAAACGAGATAATGGCGTCATGATTGTATTTCTTAAGCGAAGTGTATCGCTCCACAGATTCCTGCAATTTAAATTCGATGCGTTTGCGTTCAGTGATATCCTGTAGTGTTCCGTTTAGCTGGACTGGCTGACGATGCTCATCAAGCGTAATCAATCCACGCAGGTGAAGATACTTCTCATTTCCATCAGAGCTGATGTGTTTGTATTCAAAATCGAGCGGTTCACCCTGTTTTACCCCTGTAATATGTTTTTGTAAAGAGGCTATATCTTCGGCATCCATAACATTAAAAACATCACTTATACGATATGGTTTGCAGGTGCGTTCAAGTTCAAAAATCTCAAAGATCTGATCTGAAAATGTAATATGGTCTTTGACCATATCCCATTCCCAACTACCAATTAAGGCAATCCGTTCAGCCTCTGCACTGATATCCTTTTGTTTTTTTCGCTCTGATATATCTCGTCCAATTGTAAAAATCTGCTGTTCATGATCCGCATCACCAAAGACCTTGTATGTGGTTTCAAACCAAAGATAATGCCCGTCTTTATGGCGGACTCTGATATTCAACAGATTACCTTTAGTCAAATCCATCTGTGAGATCCGTTCCAGATCTTGTGGGTGAAAGGAAGCATTATTGTTTCGGCCAATGACTTCTTCCGGGGAATAACCCAATATTTGTTGGACTGACGGTGAGCAGAACCGACAAACTCCCTCTGAATCGGCAATATAGATGATCTCCTGAGCATGATCCGTAATAAGTTTGAACATTTCTTCACTATGGAGAAGTTTTTGTTCAGACAGTTTACGATTGGAAATATCAACAATATGGCAAACGGAATAAAGAGGTTCATCCGTAATTTCGCTTCGAACCAAGGAAACATGTATTGAACACCATAAGATGTCACCATTTTTATTAATGTAACGTTTTTCGTATTGATTTTCTTTTGATTTACCTTCAAATAACTCATAACTACAGATCATATCTTGTGACGAATCATCCGGATGTGTAATATCCTGATACGTGAGATTCATTAATTCATCACTTGTATAACCTAGCATACAGCAAAAAGCAGGGTTCACTTTCATCCATTGCCCTGTTGGAGCAACGAGTGCAATCCCAATAGGCGCTTGGTTATATATCTGCTCGAACAATTCATGATGATCGACCTTTTGAACCTGCATTGTAAGTTCTCCTTTTGGCATATAGACTCCATATAAAGATTGTCGAAATCTAAAGTTTTTACTGATATAAGATGTTCTATAAAAATTAGTCAGATTTAAAACAACAGTACCTGCTTAATACCCAGAATTTCAGTTATTGAAACAAATCTTTTTAAGAGATTTGTGTCTTTAAAACCAAACAAGGTCCGGAATCCATTCATATGGAATCCCGACCTTTGTCATTATATATCATAATAAGTCATACGCAACACGGAATCGTTAGTAAAACAGGTTAGCGCTCGCGACCAACAAGATAATCCAATAAATGTCTCAAGAAGGGAATAGGTTTCGCCATCTCGTTCAATGCATCTGTCGCAAGACAATAATGCTCCCACATCTCTTTTTTCGCGCCTTCATCACCAAGAATGGACACAAAGGTTGAATTGTTGTTCCGCTCATCCTGACCTGCAGGTTTCCCAAGAATGAGGTGATTGCCCTCGAAATCCAGCAAGTCGTCCTTGATCTGGAAGGCGATCCCCGCATGATAAGCGAACTTCTTCAGTGTAGCCATCTCCGGTTCCTTCACTTGGGCAAGTATCGCTGGCATGACCAGGGCAGCTTCGAAGGCAATGCCTGTTTTGTAAAAACAGATCATGTTCAACTGCTCAAGAGTTAACACTTTGCCTTTGGAGTTCAGATCCATCGCCTGCCCCATACACATATCCTCTGCTTTTTCAGCCGAATACTGAATGAGCGTTAGCACGGTTGCCGCATCAAAGCGATTCAATGAGGATTGCTCTCCTATCGCCTTCTGAATGAGAAACAGACCGGTAAGCTCTGCTGTGGCGCTATTGTGTACCTGGTGCAGCGTGGAACGTCCACGTCTTGTCGAAGCATTATCCTGCGTAGGCAGATCATCAAAGATCAGGGAAGCGGTGTGCATGTACTCCAGCGATCTTAGCAGCGGAACGATGGATGACTCAGGTAGACCATACTCGCGCACGCCCATAACCCAAGTTAATATCGGACGTAGCCTTTTTCCGTCGCCTTGCAAACTGTAATTGGCTGCATCGATCAGCGTTTCTTTCATCTCATGAAGACCACCGGGCTTGGCAATCTGCAACTCCACATTAATCTGTTCGCGAACCGTTCGAATGGTCTGTTTGAACTCCTCTTTCTCCTGCTTGTCATTTTTCAATTGAAGCACGACCTGATCCCGTAACAATTTATCAAGAAAATCAACGTCATCCGCTTTTCGCACCATCTGTTGAACCAGTTGATTGAATTCAGGCTGCCCAGAAGCAAAGATCGTCATCACTTCATCATATTTCTGCTGCCCCAACCGTTCTTTACAACGTTTCAGCCCGTTGATCGCACGATCCAGTATGACCTCACGGGTCTTGGCATCCGAGTTGTACACATCATGGATTAGATGAGAGATGACTGCCCAATACAATTCATATGGATTAATCAGATCAGGGCGCAAATCTCGATACTTCAAATAGTACGTATAAGGAGTTACTGCCCCTTCTTCCATATCGTCAAACATATCGGCAAAATCATCGGCCAACTGATTATATATCCCGTAATAAAACGTCCGCAGATCAAATCCTTCATCCACCGGTGCACTGAGAACAGACCGGACGATTAATCGGGAAGAAGAAGATTTGATAATAATCGGAATGTACAATTCTTCATTGGTATAATTTGCATTGGCTAATTTCTTGTTGCGATCGATCTCCTGAGACTGAAAGAACACATAGGATTGCTCTAAGAACGTGCGCTGTTTCTCTGGATGCTGGTAGTTCTTAATGTACTCAAATGCTTCCCGAAGCTCGGAATGTACATATTCAATCACTTCAAGGTTGCTGCCTTTCCACTCCCCCAGATCAGGTACGACCCCGGTAAGAAGTGCATCACGTATCATCAGGGAATATTGTTCTTTTTCCTGAACAGTCAAAGCCTGTGAATCCAGCAAGTCATCCACAAATGGATATGTCAAACCGTACGAATAACCAAGTCGGATCGCCGCATCAAATCTCCGGGCACGTTCTTCAGGTGGTGTCTGCTCATTCATCTCATCGTCCACATGAAGGACCACGCCGAGAATAATCTTGATCAGCTTCCGCTGCGCCTGCTCTGCATCCAGCTCCTTCGGGATGTTCGATGCTACATTCTTTAATTTGTTCATCACCCAGATGACAGCTGTTTCAATGTGCTCCTTCTGTCCCCACCGGTACAACGCAGCCAGACTGATATAATCGGGCTGTCCTTTGCGCCCAGTGGCAGAGCCCATAAAGTATTTTTTGGTATTCTGGACAATGTGCTGAATTCGGGCCTGCGTATCCGGAGAATCAAGGGCTTGCCCCAGATCCCTCATATAAATATAGGAGATACTCCGATCCAGGTAATCATCCAGCTTTCCTGTAGTATTCAGCCAGTGGATATATCTATGAACATCCCGGGGATCCGGTTTTCTTTTGCTAGGTGATAAAAGAGAAAGCCAGGCAAAACGATGAATATGTTTCTTTTGCCATACATGAATATCTTGGGTAAGTGCTGTTGTATACGTATTATCCATAAGTTGCTGCCTAAGAGAAGTAAAATACTGAGATGCTTTCTGCTCAGCTAGCCGATATCCTGCATCAGCCTGTTCTGTAAGTACGTTATTCATAGGGTGGATACCTCAACTTCTATTAATGTTAAACATGTATCCATGAAAGGAGATGAGGTGCTCCATGGACGAAAACTGAACTCATTTGATCGTGTATCCAACGCTTCAGCTCATGTTCATAACCTTTATACGGCGATCCAACCGTTTGGTTACGAAATCGTCACTGCTCATTCCCATATACGTGATTTTACAGAATGGATGACCAGACTTTGACCGCTGTGATGGCGATAAGTACGATTAATGCATATCGAAGTACCCTCACATTGATCATCGAACTAACCCGTGAACCAAGGGATGCCCCCAGCAGACTTCCGATCACCGTATAGATAATGGGTTCTAGCGGAATGTCCCCGCCCGTAATTTTACCTATAACGCCGCCAATGGCGGAGATAAATACAATTGCCAGTGAAGAAGCAATCGTTGTTCGTACGGGGATGTTGAGAATCGTCAGCATGATGGGAATAAGGATAAAGGCACCACCCGCACCAACAATTCCTGATACAATTCCTACTGCAAAAGCAGTACCTGCTGCAATCCATCGGTTAAACACCAGTGGAGCTGAGGTATCAAGCTTTCCCTTTCCGGGAATCAGCATAAGCACAATCGCCATGATCGCCAGAATGCCATAGATCAGATTAATAACCCTTCCGTCCAGGTGACCGGATATGAACCCGCCGATCAGACTGCCAGCAAGAATGCTGGAGCCCATGTACAGCACCAAACCGCGGTGAACGATCGCCCCACCACTTCTACCCGTTTTTACTTTTCTGCGGAATGCAATCACACCGGCAAGTGAAGCGAAAAACACTTGAAACATACTAATCGAAGATACCTGATGTGCTGAGAATGGCTCCAATCCCATCCAGGATGGAACATATAACAACAGCGGATAATTGATAATGGCCCCACCAATGCCCAACAAACCGGAGAAGAATGAACCGACCAGACCCAGTATAAACATGATGATAAAAAGCAGAAGATCCATCGGTTATGCGCTTCCTTTCGTGCAATTTAAATCTCATCTCGATACCACTCAAAAGTGCTATACAAGGTGAATATAATCCGTTATAATGAAAACCAAGTAAATTAATCCGAAATGAGTGATTAAGCATGTTTAACGTGTTGAAGACTCTTTTTGAAAATAAATGTCCACAGTGCAACGAAAAATTACAAGTTCATAACGATGCGTTGTGCTCGACCAAAACCTGTTCTCAATGTCATTACAAAGAAGAGAGCTATGGCTCTCTCGGCGTTCGAATTGTATATGACACACCACAAAATGATAAAAAGATACAACCTTGCTAATTGTATCACGATCTCTGAATTTTCGGGATGATTCGACAAACTTATTTCCATCTCACATGCTACGATTACTTTATAATGAAAATACAAAAACGGTGCAAAACGAATAAATCGTTCTGCACCGTTTTTTTCTGTTTTTTGAGATGAGTTCTCTTAATTTTAGAAGGTTATTTATTTGGTTTTGAAGCTGAGGAATCCATCATCTACGGCTACGGTTGTACCGTTCACTGCGCTTGCTGCATCACTGAACAGGAATGTAACCACACTGGCTACTTTCTCCGGTTGAATGAGCTCTCCACGCATATGTTGAGTAGCAAGTGCATCTTTCATGGCTTTGTCATCACCCAGAATCGGTGTTTCGATAAAGCCAGGTGCTACACCAACTACACGAATTCCATGCTCAGCAAGTTCCAATGCACCGGATTTGGACATCATAACAACAGCAGCCTTGGCTGCGTTGTAGTTGAAGCTGCCTACTGCAGCAACACTTCCATAGATCGAAGCTGTATTTACAATGGTACCTTGTACATTTAATTCAACCATTTTTTTCGCGCCATAATACATGCCGTAGTATACACTGTGCTGATCTACATCAATGACTCTGTGATAGGATTCCGGGTCCATCTCCAGAAATGGCTTCACAAGTCCAATGCCTGCGTTATTGAAAATACCGCTTAACGTACCATATTGCTCTACGGTCCAGTCAATCAGGGCTTTGATCTCGTCCCCTTTGGATACATCCACTTTGTACGCGCCCGCTGTTCCGCCTGCTGCTTCAATCTCTGCCGCAAGCTTCTTCGCTCCGTCTTCATTATAGTCAGCGACAACAATAGTCGCACCTTGATCCGAAAGTTGAAGTGCTGTCTCTTTACCAATACCACTGGCTCCACCTGTAATAATGATTACTTTTCCATTGTGCTCCGTCATGACTCAGCTCTCCTTTGGCAAAATATATTTAGGTACAGTTGAAAACTTATAGTAAGTAACTATATTTTATTAACTTATAAACTTATCATACGCCTCTGTCCCAACCTTGTCAAAACATAGATCATCTTCACATAAATATGAGATAAATGTCATATACATCTCCTATTTACATGATATAGTCTAGCTCCTCTGATATTAAATATGCATCCGTTTTCGGAAAATAAAAAAAGCGAGCATAACGGTAATTCAATCATTCCGATATCTCGCCATTCTCAAGTATACGATTACAAATTGATTGTCTTAAGGTGCTAAGAACAATTCAATTTATTCACCCTGAAGTCCGCTAAGCGGATCTTTCAAATTATTGATATTGGTGATCAGTTCAGGAATGCCTGTCTTCTCCCAATTTTCTGCCGTAAAACCTTGCTCTGCAATTGTATTTTCGAAATTGTCCACTACTTCTGTTAATTGAGTATTGTAACTAACCAGATTCTCATGAATGCTCTCTCCTATTGCAGGAGCAGTCAACTGAGAAAATTCACTTGCTTCTGCTTGGATCAGATCGATTTTCTCCTGAATCTGCGTTGTAATCTCCGGATTATTCACCGCACCCGATGCAAGCTCTTGCAGATCAGCCCCGGCGTTTGATACCTGTTCTATATAATCAGTAGCCCCACTCACATAATCTAAACTTTGATTAGCTTGTTCCACGACTGAACAGGCCGAAATCAAAAGAATACTTGATGCAATAAGCCCTGTCATCATTAATGTGTGCTTTCTTTTTCTTATAGACATGATCATCTCCCCTTCTCCTAATCGGAATCCTTGTTCCAAGTCCATGATACCTGTTCAGACTGCTTCATTGCAAATGGGTCTGCAGCCAACGTTATTAACATGTATAATAGTAAAATCACACGGTAAAGGGATGTCATGATTATGCTTCAAGCCTTGAACCAACGCTTGAACCGCATCATGCCACTGATTACCCCAATCAGTATTATTATTGGCGTGTTATGCGGGAGTTTTCTTTCTTCTTATACCTTTTTATCTCCTTGGCTTTTTGCGTTCATGACGTTCGCTGGAAGTATCAGTCTTGGGATACGGGATTTTGTGAACGTGCTGAAGAAGCCGTTCCCCCTGTTTGTATGTCTGTTTATTTTGCATTTGGCGATGCCTCTAATTGCTCTCGGTATGGGTCATCTGGTCTTCCCTACAGATGCGTACACCATAACGGGCCTTGTTCTGGCAGCCGTGATTCCGACAGGAATAAGCAGCTTCATCTGGGTCAGCATCTATCGGGGCAATATCGCACTTACGCTATCCATCATCCTGATTGATACCATGCTTGCTCCTTTCGTAGTGCCCGGGGTGTTATCCCTGTTAATCGGCACCAGTGTTACACTGGACACGGCAGCCATGATGAGCAGTCTGTTCTGGATGATTGTTGTACCATCCCTTCTCGGTATGCTGCTGAATGAGTGGACCAAAGGCGCCATTGTCCCGGTCTGGGGACCAAGGTTGAATCCGTTATCCAAATTGTTTATGGCATCTGTCGTTGCAATTAATGGGTCTGTCGTTGCGCCCTACTTGGCCGATTTCAACTGGAAGCTCGCTGGACTTGCGGTCATCATTATTTTTCTGGCATCATTCGGTTATGCGCTAAGTTACTTCATCGCCCGATTGCTGGGCTGGAACGAGGCCGATCAGGTCGCTCTCGTATTCAATGGAGGCATGCGCAATATCAGCGCAGGCGCAGTACTCGCTGTTTCGTATTTTCCGCCACCTGTTGCTGTCCCGGTTGTGCTTGGCATGGTATTTCAACAGATGCTCGCTTCCCTGACAGGTTATCTGCTCGGTCGTCGCTCTCAGCTTCTGCATAAGTCAGATAAGACATCTGCAGCATAACAAAAATATTGGAATGTTTAAAAACGCCGACATATTAGTCGGCGTTTTGCATTGAGTTGCTATTGTTACTATTATTGCCAAGATACTGCTACGTTTCGTAAACCTAGCAATCAGTTCTTGGCTACAAATCCACTTTCATATTGCCCAGCATCTTGGCAACTTCAGGATTATCAATCTTCATGAATAGACTTTCCTTGGTATCCAGTGTGGAAATGGTTGCAATCTCTTCCGGGCTTAGTACAAAGTCGAAAATATCGAAGTTCTCGATAAGCCGCTCTTTGCGTACTGATTTTGGAATAACAACAACATCCCGCTGCACAAGCCAGCGCAGTACAACCTGGGCGACGGATTTGTTATGTTTCTCGGCAATGGAAACCAAGACTTCGTTGCTGAACAAATTGTTGCGACCTTCGGCGAACGGGGACCATGACTGGTGCTGTATCCCCTGTTCTTTCATGAAAACAGCGCTGTCGACCTGCTGTTGAAACGGATGAGTTTCGATCTGATTGATGACAGGCACAACTTCGTTGTGGACGATGAGGTCCATCAGGCGGTCAGGTAGGAAGTTACTGACACCGATAGCCCTGATCTTGCCCTCACGGTATAGTTCTTCCATCGCACGCCATGCGCCGTAGTAATCACCAAACGGCATGTGAATGAGGTACATATCCAGATAATCGAGCTGCAGCTTACTTAACGATTTGGCAAACGCCCGCTTGGCACTTTCGTATCCTGCATCCTGAATCCAAAGCTTGGTCGTGATGAAAAGTTCTTCCCGCGCTATGCCACTGCGTTTAATTGCACGTCCAACCGCTTCTTCGTTTAGGTAACCGGCAGCGGTATCAATTAGGCGGTAACCGGCCTTCAGCGCCTCATATACCGTGTTCTCACATTCATCAGCATCGGGAACCTGGTAGACACCAAAGCCAATAATCGGCATTTTCACTCCATTGTTCAAGGTTACAGTTTGCATATTCAATTCCTCCTATGGTTCAATTGTGAATCGCAAGTGGTCACGTATTCCTGAAATTCAGCAACGAAGCGAGGATTCCACTTCCGGCCGACTTGCGTTACAATAACCCTAGCTCCTTCGTCTTACACGAAGTCAAGCGGTCTCCAATATTTTTTTAGAAGGAGGAGTACATATGTATACTGTCCAGGATGCTGCCCAGCTTACGGGACTCACAGAGCACGCTGTTCGCTTTTATACGGATAAAGGCTTGGTTCCGAGCATTCAACGCAATAAAAATAATATTCGGGTGTTTGATGAAGAATCCATCAATTGGCTACATGGCGTCAAATGCCTCAAGCAGACAGGTTTACCGATTGAAAATATTAAAACATACGTCGATCTCTGCCTAGAAGGTGATTCAACCGTTTCGCAGCGATTCGCACTTATGATGGAGTATAAGGAAGCGGCGCTGATTCAGCTTGAGGAGGCCAAGAGCCGCGTAGCCCATTTGGAAGAGAAAGCACGTCAATATCAGGCCATTTTGGAGCAGCGCATCCCGGATATGACCAACCCGGTCAATTGGGAAACCAAGCGTGACGAAGAAGGGAGTTGTCCTGCATCCCGTTTAAAAAGTCGCAGTCTTCCTGAAGCCGAGGTTTCGGCTCAGTGCCCAGCAGCTGCTATGAAGCAGCAAACTAACATAGTATCTTAAACTTCACATGATATAGCTCACGTATGTTCTAAACATATAGGCTATCTCTTACATTATATATATCTAAATGAGCCTGAGTAAAAACGCCGACAACATTGTCGGCGTTTTTCGCCACTACAACCCTCTGCTGGAACAAAAAAACCATCAACAAGTGATGGTTTTTCATGAAATATCCTGTTCAGAAATCTGCTGCTCATGATGCCTTTATGCTTATTTCGGCTGAATATATCCTTCAGCTTTGAGTAGTTCTGCGATCAGAACCGCACCACCTGCCGCTCCGCGGAGCGTGTTGTGGGACAATCCCACGAATTTGTAATCATAGAGTGAGTCTTCGCGCAGTCGGCCTGTGGAGACACCCATTCCGCGTTCGATGTCACGATCCAGTTTTGTCTGTGGTCTGTTCTCTTCTTCAAAATACGTAATGAATTGTTTTGGTGCACTTGGCAGAGCCAGTTCCTGCGGACGACCTTTGAACTGCAACCAACGCTCCAGAATTTCGTCTTTGCTTGGTTTTTTCTCGAAGTTTACAAACACGGTCGCCAGATGCCCATCCGTTACCGGTACACGAATACATTGTGTTGTAATTAATGGAGCCGATGCTTTGACGATCTCATTATTTTCAATGCTGCCCCAGATCCGCAGTGGTTCCTGCTCACTCTTCTCTTCTTCGCCACCGATGTATGGAATGACATTATCAAGCATATCTGGCCAGTCCGTAAAGTTTTTACCTGCTCCTGAGATTGCTTGATACGTGGAAGCAACAACCTGAGTCGGGTTGAACTCACGCAAGGCGTGCAGTGCTGGCACATAGCTCTGAATGGAGCAGTTTGGTTTTACGGCAATGAATCCGGTTTTCGTACCCAGACGTTTGCGTTGAGCTTCAATCACATCGAGATGTCCCGGGTTAATCTCAGGAATAACCATTGGTACATCTGCCGTCCAGCGGTGAGCGGAGTTGTTGGACACGACAGGTGTTCCTGTTTTGGCATAAGCCTCTTCGAGCGCTTGAATCTCATTCTTTTTCATATCAACCGCGCAGAAAATAAAATCAACCTGGCTGGCAAAAGCTTCGACCTGGGAAGCATCCTGAACAACGATTTTTTTCACAGATTCCGGAATAGGAACTGCCAGTTTCCATCTGCCTTGTACGGATTCTTCATATGTTTTACCTGCCGAATTGGCGCTTGCAGAAATAGCTGTTACTTCAAACCATGGATGTTGATCGAGCAGGTCCACAAAACGCTGACCCACCATTCCCGTTCCTCCGACGATACCAACTTTCAATTTTGCTGACATTCAATCATCATTTCCTTTCGGTTTAAGTGATTCTTCTCATTGATCAATTTCATAACTCACTAAAAACGTATTATGAAATGGACTTCCTAATTAACACTATTCAGGCAATTCCAAAGCGTGTAGTCACAGCCCCGAAAAAACCAAAAAATCCCATCCCCAAGACAATAGTCTCAGGGACGAGATTGAACTCTCGTGGTACCACCCAGATTCGCCAATATGTCACCATATCCGCCTCTTCAAGTAAAGGTTTACAACCATGTTGCTAGCTGTAGACCGTTCATACTCTAGCTCTGTAACAGGAGCTCCTGTCACACCATCCCTTAACGCTAAGTTCCGATGTGCTGCTCTGAGTCTTTATTCAATAAAAAGTTCTTTACTCCTTTTCAGCTGCCGGAGCTCTCTTTGAAAGAATGATTTTTATCTACTCGTCTCTTCGTCGCATTTGATATTGCGATTATAATATCAAAATTACCGTGATGAAGTAAACACATTTTTTAAAATCATGGAATTTATATGTTTCCAGCGGAGCTGAACCATTCAATTATCGCAAGAAAAACTTCAGCTAAATGGTCAGTCTTCTGTGAAAAGTGCGTGATAGACTTTTTTCTTATAAATTGCTGCTAATAACTATTTCATTATTGCTTTTTGGCAATAATCGCATACGTTCCCAGTGGGCTCCCAGGCCCCGAGGCATGATGTGTCCTAAGTAATTTCAGTTCAGAAAGAAGAAGTGTTTTTACTTTGTCCGGGATCGGAAGCAGTTTCAGTTCCACAGGCGCTTCTGCCAGTGTCATTTCGGTTTCCCAGCGACCATCCTGCAGCTCAGGAGAATGGATCGAAGTCTCTTCCTTAATCGTCCAGCCCGCCGCAGAGACAAGCTCTTGGATGTCCTCCGGTGTAAAAAGCGTGCGCACATTGGAGAAGCTGTTCTCCTTGTAACATTCGACCTGGGACTGAATCAGAACGGATAACCAATGTGAGAGCTGGCTCACATCTGTTACTCGTGCATCCCATTCGGCGAAGCATAACTGATGTCCCCACGTCCTAACCTTGCTAACAATCTGGGCAAGTTCGTCAAACGATTTCAAGTACCAAGAACAATGGGAAAGTACGATAACATCAAACTCATTCTCGGCGAATTGGGCCTGATCACTTAAAATGTCGTAATCATAATCCATTCGAATTCGGTTACCCAGTGGAGATCTCCGTAGCTTGGCTGCCGCTTCGCCTACGGTCAGCGGTGCACCATAATCCTCAGGTGCAATATCTACACCATGAACGTATCCCTTCTCCCCTACCAGATGTGCAAGCACGGCCGTTGTATCTCCCTGACCACAACCGATTTCCAGAACGCGGCTGCCTTCCTGTATCCCCCAAAAGAGTCCCAGTTTCATCCGATGCTCAGTCTGAATGTACTGAGTGGCGGCGTTGTCCTCCACGTCCATATACTTAATAAGGTCCCTGATGATAGATTCATTCATGATTCCTCACTCCTCAAAGAGCAACTTGAACTTCTTGCTCATTGTAGCGTTACTGGAAGAATTGTACAATGCTAGAGTCTATGGCAGAACCATGGCACGGAGGAGAACCCGTCCTACAGCAGATATAAACCTCTGCTACATATCAATCCCTATGCCCACTGGGTTGCAAGCTTCTGAAGATAGGGTGTCAGCATGGGCTGTAATTCCTTGCGCATCAGTCCGATCTCCAAGATCGCCTGAATATATCCGAATTGATCACCAATATCGTAGCGACGTCCCTCTAGTTCAAGGGCCAACAGCTCCTCCACCTGACTCACTTCTTTCAAAGCATCCGTTAACTGATATTCCCCTCCAGCCCCTCTCTCGATCTGATCAAGGATTGGAAAGATGGAAGGTTTCAGAATATATCGTCCCATTACAGCTGTCCGGGATGGTGCTTCCGCAAGGGAAGGTTTTTCGACCAAATTGGTGACCCGGTGAACCCGGTCCTCAGCACCATTCGAATCAATGATGCCATATTTGCTCACATTTGCCGCGTCTACCTGACGGACACCGATGATCTGGTTGCCTGTTTTTTCATAGAGATGGACCATCTGTGCAAGTGCAGGCGGATCAGACACCATAATATCATCTCCCAGCAGTACAGCGAAGGCATCATCCCCTACAAATTGCCGTGCACACCCAATGGCATGCCCCAGACCCAGCGGTTCTTTTTGACGAATAAAATGAATATTTGCCATCTCGCTGATCGCCTGCACCTCTTCCAGTAAAGACTGTTTGCCCTTGGCATACAAAGAATGTTCAAGTTCAACCGATTTATCAAAATGGTCCTCTATGGATTTTTTGTTGCGTCCGGTCACAATGAGGATATTCTTAATGCCTGATTGTACTGCTTCTTCAACAATGTATTGGATAGCTGGTTTGTCTACAATCGGTAACATCTCTTTAGGCTGTGCTTTGGTTGCTGGCAGGAAACGGGTTCCGAGACCCGCTGCCGGAATAACTGCTTTTTTAATTCGCATTTCATCATACACTCCTTTCATTTGCTTTTTATAACCAATATTGCACGCTGTAGTCAGCTAAGTAGCGATACGAAACACCCAATATCTGCTGGCCATATAGTTCAGAACCATCCCCATCAAGGTCGCCAGTATCTTGCTCATCACGAGACTCCAACCCAGCATGTCGTGCAAAGTCATCAGAATGAGGGCGGATAACGCGAGAACAATGAGATTGGTGATTAGAAAACGAATAAGTTTTGTTCTATCGCCACCCCCTCGTACCGCATCTCGAAAAGTCCACCTGCCGTTCAGCCAATAACTGTTCGCAACACCGCAGCTGTACGAGATTACTTGAGCCATCAGAACCGGTACACCGACCACTGCAAGCAAAGCAAACACCACCGCATCCACTGCCGTATTTGCAACACCTACAATTCCGAACTTGAAGAGTGTGACCAGACGATTAGTCATGATGAGCAACTCGGGCTGTCAATCGGGATGGCGCTTGCAGGCTCTCGGCCTGAACCACATCTCTCACAATGTATAGCGGACGTGCCTTAGTCTCATCATAGATACGGCCAACGTACTCGCCCAGAATGCCCAGCATGATCAGGATGAATCCGTTAAACATCAGCATGATACTCACAATGGATGGCCATCCCTTAATCGTTGAATCCGTAAATATGGCCGAACCAATAACCGTTAACATATAGATGAATCCGCCAACCGACAGGATCGCACCTACATAACCTGCAAGTTTAAGCGGTTTATGTGAAAATGACGTAATGCCATCCAGGCTTAGCTTCAGCATGCGTTTCAGCGGATATTTTGTTTCGCCTGCCAGACGTTCATCACGTTCATATTCAATAGCAGTCTGACGAAACCCGACCCAACTGACCAACCCGCGCACGAACCGGTTTTTCTCGGGAAGACGTTTCATCTCATCACATACTTTGCGGTCAATCAGGCGAAAATCTCCGGTGTCTACCGGGATATCCGTATCCGTTGAGGCACGAAGTACACGATAGAACAGACTCGCCGACCATTTTTTGAAGCGAGTTTCCCCGCTTCGTCTGGTGCGACGGGCATATACGACTTCATAACCCTCTTTCCATTTGGCGATCATATCGAGTATCAGTTCGGGAGGGTCCTGCATATCCGCATCAATAATAACCACCGCATCCCCCACTGCATAATCCATACCCGCTGTTATCGCGATCTGATGTCCGAAGTTACGGGCAAAATCAATCAGTTTTACACTCTCGTCCCAACGGGCGTAATCACGGATCATCTGTGCACTTCGATCCACGCTGCCATCATTGACAAACAACAGTTCATAGCTCTCTCCCGTGCTGCCCATGACCTTCTTCAGACGCCGATAAGTCTCCTCGATCACCGCTTCCTCGTTATACATGGGAATAATAATGCTGTATCGGTACGCGTGAGCCATGTTTGTCCCCTCCCTTTTCCAATGGACTTCGTTCGAGATTTTCATTCTATACAAATTGGACTAAAGATTATTTACACTGCATACTTCGATGACAGAACAACCTTCCAATCGCTGTTATCCCCAGATTTTTTTGATTCCTTTACTAAAGGGAAAATCCGGGGATAGCGTATGCTTCCGATGTAGCTTTCTTGCAGAAAGCTTGTAGGCGAACGCTTCGCTTTTTCAGGTTTTTTCTATCCTCTCCGTTATCGTGTAAATGGTAAGTTCAATTTATATAGCTATAATTTCACTTCGTACAAGGTGGACTGTCCGCCGAATCCAAATCCGGCTCTGTTCCCGGTGTCTCCGTTATCCGTATCTCCGCTGTCTGTGCCTGTCTTCCATTCTGACGTTGGAATCTCGGTTCCGTGCTCTTTGATCCAATCGCTAATATCCGAGTTCCCTCCGCGGCCCCCCATGCCACCAACCATGAAGTATTTCACTTGCCCGCTCTTGACAAGTTGCTCAAGTTCCTCTGTTGTGTACACCGGGTCTGAGCCGGAGAAACCTCCAAGTGTAATGACCCCTGCTCTTTCATCGATGATATAAGGTGCTGCCTGATTATAGTCCGTAGTGGCAAAGAGATACGTTTCACCTGTATTGTGCTCTTTCAGATAATTCAGTGTGACTGTATCCACTTCTTCGTTACGGTTACCCATTCCGCCACGGCCACCCATCGTACGCATTTCTGTGTCTCCTGCACCGCTACCCATCGGCATGCCCATTCCTGCTCCACCAAACATACCATTGGAACCAGTGGGTCCTGCTGCCGGAATCATGCTGTTACCACCATAAGTAATTGGGGTGAATGCCCAGTAGATTGGACCGATCAGCATCACCATGAATCCCGCGATAATGAAGCTCTGTTTCCATCGATTTGTGCGATGAAGCATAACGATTAGGATGACCGTAATCAGAATGCCTGCGATCAATTCACTAATGGACCAGCCTGCACCAATCGTATCGTTATACACCTGCATGATATACCAGCCGAATAGAGTCGTCAGCAGCACGGACACCGGAAGCAACCATGCCTGCCAGCCATTGCGATCATGATATGACTTCCACATCGCTACAAATCCTGCGCCAGTCAACGCCGCAATTGGAGGTGCAAGCATAATCAGATAATATTGATGGAAGAAACCTGCCACACTGAAAAAGGCAGCAACGGGAAGCAGCCATGCCAGCCAGAACAAGGCCTCCTTGTGCTTGCTGGTTATATTTCTCCGTCTTAACCCTGCAAATAGGGCAATGCACCCAAGCAACACAACTGGCAACAGCCAGCTAGCTTGACCTGACAGTTCAGTCTGGAACAGACGCAAAGGACCTTTCTCCCCTGTACCAAACATTCCGCCCATGCCTCCGCCGAAATTTCTTCCGTTTGGCATTTCCACATCATTCGGCATCTGCCCGTTCGGGAAATTGCCATTCGGACCATTCATGCCGCCCATGGCGTTTGTGCCATTTGAACCATTCATATTATCGTTATCCGGTGCATTGACATCTTGCCCAGCGCCAGGAACACCACTGCCTGTCTGATTAGGGCCTGAAGACAAGTCTCCTCGATTGCCACGATTATTTCCCTGTCCCATACCATTTGGCATACCTGCGTTACCTGCGGTATTCTGCTGACCCGTTAGGCGAGCCAGACCATTGTATCCAAAAGCGAGTTCCATGACAGAGTTAGTTTCACTGCTGCCGATATAAGGCCGCTCGTCTTCGGGTATAGAATCCACAGTGACCGCCCAGGATAAGGAAACGACCGCCAGAACCGCTGTGCTGCCGATCAGCAGGATGATCTTCCTTCTCCATTTCGCCTGAAATGCAAGCAGATAGAACAAGTAAAAAGCCGGGAGTACCATGTAGGCTTGAAGCATTTTCATATTAAAGGCTACGCCTATTAACCCAAAGGGAACCAGAATGCGCCAAGCACTGCCTTGTTTGCTGCCTTTGAACAAAAACCATGAACCCAGCAATAGTGTAAACACCAGCATGCTGTCAATATTGTTGGTCCGGCTGACTGCCGCCACGACAGGCACAGTTGCCATCGCAAGTGCCGAGATTCGTGCTGCTGCAAGTCCATATGTAGGTTTCACCATGAAATAGATCAGGAGCACCGAACCGATTCCCGCTAATACCTGCGGCAAAATAACGCTCCATCCGTGCAATCCAAAGACATAGGCAAAGGCCGTCTGGATCCAGAAGACAACAGGTGGTTTATCTACAGTGACCGAGCCTGCTGAGTCTAGTGAAGCATAGAAAAAGTTATGGAAGTTGCTGAGCATACTCCCAACGGCAGTCGTATAATAGGAATTGGCATATTGATCATTCCAGATACCGTACCCATTCAAAAATGCCGCCAGCAATACAATCGGCAGAAGGACAAGATCCATCCTTCTTTTGGTGTTATTCAAAGTTAATCACTCCTTCAAAGTTCTTCATGTCTAGTATTGTGACATGCCAAAATAAAGCTGGGATGAGTGCCCGCTGAATGTTGTCTGAGGATAATTCACAATCCTTTCAGCTAAATTTCAGTTTGGCAAGCGATAATACAACATACAGTCCCTCCGAAGCGAGGGAGAAGTCTAGATGGATCAAGCAGGGAGAGAACGTACATTATGAAGCTTAGCAGCGGAATTAAAATACTATTGGCAGATGATGAACCACATATTTTGCAATTTCTGGAACTTGGATTAAGCAATGAAGGCTTCGATGTGCGTACAGCACCGGATGGAGCGGCTGCGCTTGAGTTGGCGCTTGAATTCAAGCCACATATGGCTATTTTGGATGTCATGATGCCAGAGATGGATGGATTCGAAGTGGTCGAGCGGCTGCGTAAGACCGGTGCCGAGGTTGGCGTAATTATGCTGACAGCGAAGGATGAAGTCGAGAATCGGGTTAAGGGCCTTTGGTTAGGTGCTGACGATTACATGATCAAACCCTTTGCCTTTGACGAGCTGCTCGCCCGGATTCAGGCCAGACTGCGTAATCAATTTCCTTTATTAATAGGAGCCGTCACCCACGGTCCCTTCCGAATTGATGATCAGCGCAAAGAAATCACCTATCAGAATCAGGTCCTGGAGTTATCTCCTACCGAATACGAACTGTTAAAATTCATTGTGCTTAATCATGGAATTGTGCTGAGTAAAGCGACCATTCTGAGCCGGGTGTGGGGGTATGATTTTGGCGGGGAAGAAAATATTGTGGAAGTATACGTTCGTTCCTTGCGCGACAAACTCGGGGATAAAGAGCATAAACTCATCCGCACGCTTCGGGGTGTCGGATACAGGGTGGATCTCTGATGTACTCGCTGCGTAAGAAAAATAAACTTCGTTTAAGACGTCTGCACCAATGGATCTGGCCTCGTTCATTACGATCTCAATTGCTCTCACGTTCTCTGTTCGTGCTTGCTGGGCTGTTATTGTTAATCGGTATCCTGCAATTCTGGATCATGGAAAGCTTTCTCTACCGGAATCAGGCAAAAACCATGGAAGAACAGCTCATGTCCATGCCCCCAGTTTGGCTCGGAATCCAGTCACGTAGCGGATCTTCCAACAATCCTTTTGGTGGACAGGCAGGAAACGGGTCTGGTAATCGGGTGCTGTTTATTCCTGACCGTTCACTGGCCCTGTTTGATAACCAAGGTACGTTCGAGGATGTTTTTGGGGAAGACGGTCTGAAGGCCCCTCATCTATCAACCGTTGAATATCAAGACATTACAACAGAGTTGAAAGAACAAAAACACATTCCCTACCGGATCGTCACGGATAGCCAAGGCAATGAGCAATTGATTGTATTCGCTTCACCCGGTCCACGCAATCGCGGTTTACCTATGGTCCAGATGGGCACGGCTACAAAGCCACTGAGAGACTTGATTATTAAACAACTTCTGATCTTTGTGATGTTATCGCTGTTGGCCATGGTAGCCGGTCTTATTCTATACACTAAGGTATTACGCCGGACGCTGGTTCCCCTATCTAACATGGTGAATAAAGTACAGCAGATCGATGCAGGCAGCCTCGCAGAACGCCTTCCCGTCGTTCAGGGACAAGAGGAAGTGGATCAGCTTGCGCTTTCATTCAATGGCATGCTTGAAAGGCTGGAGAACTCATTTGAAGCAGAGCGGGAATCGAAAGAACAGATGCAGCGTTTCTTGTCCGATGCTTCTCATGAGCTGCGTACACCGCTTACCTCCATACACGGCTTCATTGAAGTTCTACAGCGGGGTGCAGCGACCAATCAAGATCAATTGTATAAAGCACTGGACAGCATGCACGGCGAATCCGTACGAATTAACAAGCTGGTTGAAGATTTGCTGTTACTAACCAAGCTGGATCAGGCTCCAAAGCAGGAGCGGGAGGTCATTCAGCTAGACAGTCTGCTGCTCGAAATGCAATCACAACTCGCCATGATGGCTCAGCAAAGATCCATTCATCTTGACCTGACGGCTGAAGTGTATGTACTGGCTGACCCTTACAAGCTGAAACAGGTTGTGCTGAATCTGTTCCATAACGCGGTGCAGCACACCGATCCAGAGCATGGAGCCATCTCCATAACGTTGTATGCCACGCACCATAAGGCTGAATTATCAGTGAAAGATAACGGTACAGGCATTGAACCTAAACATCTGCCGCGTATCTTTGAGCGATTTTACCGCACAAGCAGTTCTCGTTCGCGCAAACAAGGTGGCGCGGGTCTCGGTCTAGCCATTACCCGCTCGATTGTGGAGTCGTATGGTGGGAAAATTACCGTACAAAGTCAGGTAGGCTTGGGAACTGAATTTATGATATTAATGCCGTTGTATAAGGCTGATGTCTAGGCTGAGCATAGCCTCCAAGTAGGCTATAAGTTGGCTATACGTTGGCTATACGCAGCTTTACGTAAGATCTACTTGATCATTACACAAGCTCTAGTCAAGTTCTCCAAACGCTGCTTTACTTTCATTTTAATTCCGGCTTTTTATTGCATGACGAATCCCCCTCTCATTTCGGTTGAGGAATGAAGGGGGGATTCTTTTTGTATCCGATTGATAGAGTGGTAGAGTAGTGGCCCAGTTGGTTTCGGGCTTTCGCGTTTTCAGGCTAACGAATCTGAGACGTCTTATTCAAGGATTTGGAGCGTCCGCAGAGATCTAATGAATCTGAGCCACGTTATATTAGAATAAACAGCCGTTTACTGCGTTTTTCTAAGGGAATTTCGGGAAATAGCGTGTCTGATGTTCCTTACAATTTAAGTAACGTAGAGAAAGGCCGAATAAGACGTCCTATGTTCGTTAGAAAATCGTCTACCCAATCGTCAAGATCATCCAGTATGAACCTCAAAACTTTTTAGCCCCTCATATCCATCATCGTATGGCTTACCTGAGTCTGAGCTTGAAGACACACTCTAAAATTCATCCCCATCTATTGGTGCTTTTGGCAACGGTGGATTACCAAGGGTACACGCCATTCTCATCTAGGAATTCTCCGTTATGGCGTTTGCCATCCGTCGCATAGCGCACGATAATCGCAGCGCCGGCTTCTTTTGATTTACCGCCTTCGGCATTGCCATTAAGATCTGTTGATGTAAATCCGGGCGTTACTGCAAAGACTTGTGCCCTGCTGTTTTTCACTTCATAAGCCATCGAAAGTGTCATGGCACTGTTGGCCGTTTTGGATGAGTTATAGTCGAAAGCGTTTAAAGTAAATTCCGCATTTTGCATATGGTCCAGAGAAGCCATGTCGGTTGATACATTAATGATTGTGCCTTCATTATCTTTGATTAACGGGAACAATCGCTGATTCAAACGGAAGGTGCCGAAAAAGTTCACTTCAAATGCGTTCCGCAGATCTTCCTCTTTTGTATCCGTGAAGGAATGAGAGAAAGCACCCGGCATACCCGCGTTATTGATCAAAAGGTTTATTGCAGGATAAGTCTTCTGAATCGTATCGGCTGCCTGCTCAATGCTCTTCAAGTCAGTCATGTCAAGCTGTAGAAATTCTACGTCTAATCCCCTGGAAGTTAACTCGGAAACAGCTGCTTCCCCCCGTTCGACACTACGTGCGCCAAGAATAACTTTCCAACCCGCTTCACCCAACTGCTTGACGATTTCATATCCAATTCCTTTATTTGCTCCGGTTACAAAAACAGTCTTTTTCATGCGAATCCTTCTTTCCATAATTTGATTTATATTTAACAATGTTTAAGTTACTATGCTACACTTAGTGTAGGTCAAATTATTTTTATAAAAAGAGGGATTAACATGTTAACGATTGGAGAAGTAGCGAAAAAAGTTGAAATTTCCATTGGAGCGATCCGCTTTTATGAAAGAAAGGGACTGCTGAAACCTGCTGCACGAAATGAGCAGAATAACCGTCTTTATTTGGAGGATGATCTGAACTGGCTCGTTTTTATCAAATGCCTTCGCGAAACCGGGATGAGTGTGGAAGACATTAAAAAGTATTATGATCAGGTCAATGAAGGAACCTCCACGCTGAAGGAAAGAACCAAGCTGATTGAGGATCAAAAGCAAAAGTTGCTGAATGATATCGAGGAGAAGAAAGCGCAGCTTGTTCATTTGGATAACAAACTGGAGCGCTATTATCGTGGAGAAAATTATTAACACAATCCTTGTCCTATAAATTGAATGACAGAAAAAATCAGGCAGCCAGCAATAACTGTCTGACCTGATCCGAAATTTTCATATTATAGCTATTTTCAATGAGGATAAAAATCCAATCAAAAATGACCTTCGCCCTTACACAGTTGATAATGGTTATAGGGTTCATCCTCGATCTCGATCAAAGTTAAACGTTCAAAATTACATTTCTGTATCACCTTATTGGATGCTTGATTGGTAGTCAAAGCGATGGCATTTAACACTTCCACATTTGTATCTTCAAACAAATACTCCGTCATTCCTTTCAGAGCTTGCGTTGTATAGCCACGGTTCCTGAAATCTTTAGATATACCGTACATAATCTCCCGATTGGGTGCTGGAAGTTCGTCCTTGATCCCTGAGCAGCACCATCCTATGAACTCATCATTTTCTTTGAGTACGATAGCCATACGTAAACATAACTCTCCAATATCCCCTCCCGCCATCACTGCTTGTTTAAAACGCTGATTCTCAGGGATTTCATATTCAGTCAGCCACAGGGTCCTCTCTTCAATTGTAGCGTTCCATCCCGGTAGGAATTCATACACCTCAGGTTGCCACGTAATTTCTTGCAGTTTTTCCAAATCCTCAATTCTATACTCACGCAAATAAATATCCTTGCAATCGATGATTAATTCATCAGTTTGTATGGGTTGGTTCATAAGGTTGCCTCCACATATTAATTTACATTACATCATTATAGAGCCGTGTACCATTGCCTTAAAGGCAATGCCTTGATATGTATAGTGTCAGGATCTTGGGTTTTTTCAAGTTGGGGAAAACACTCTGGATATTGAGCCAAATATTCGCTAACACACCATCGAACCGACCAGTTAATATCTGTTGACCAATTTATCCAATGGTGTATTTCCTCCTTTGGAGCATTTTGCAATAATCCATGCATATACCATCCACGCACTCCTCCTTCTGTTTCATGCATTAAGGACACCCAATACAACTTTCGCTCTCGTTCGTTCATCGGTTCGCCGAGGGTCGATACTGCAATTTTACGAACAATAGCGGATGAATCCTTCGTGAACTTCCATAACTCTTCACGTGATAATTCGCCCCTCTCAACTATAACGGTTAAAGAGAGCGCTTTTTCGATATCATCCATTGAATGAATTGCGCTGTATGGATTTTGATTTTTTATACTTATCATGGGTAAAGTTTTTGATATGTACCTTGGCTTATCTGCCCTGTTCATACAACGAATTGTATTCTCAACGTTAATTCGAGGAGCCAAGTTATGATCACCCTCAAGTGGTTCTCCATGCTCGACTAAGAAGTGTCTCAGCATCTCGGAACTTAAACTCGGAAATTGGGAGAACAAATGGGCAGCAACACCAGCCACAAGCGCAGCAGCTCCAGAGGTCCCCCCATAAAAAGATACGTGCTTACCAGAATCTTCAGTATCATAAGAGGGGATTGTAAGGTGTAGTCTGGGCGCTAATATATCTGGCCTAAAGTGACCATCCCCATTTCTGCCATAAGGTTCATCAGGGAAAGGAACGTGTAATGAACAATCGGCCTTTCCACGATCCACGTAGCCCCCTACTGCTAAATACTGTATTGGAGGCATGATGTTATTTAAACGGGTATTTCCATTCGAACAAATAACCAAAATGCCCTGTTGCACAGCTGTCGCCAATGCTTTAACCGTTGAATTTTCACTCGTATTTTTGAGATGAACTTCATTATCTAATGCTTGCCAACCAGTGCTTAAAATAATTTTTATATTCCATTCGACCCCATGTTCAAGAATCCATTCCATTCCTTTTTTCAGACGTTCTCCTTCTCCAGTTGTAAATGCTCCATGATCTAAAACGATAAATGTTGCTGCTGGTGCAATCCCCACATGAATCTGTCCCTCTAATAGAATAGGTTCATGGGCCAAAGCCAGTACACTCATAAGGCCATGCTCACCTTTCCGATTATCCTCCTCCCTGTTCATAGATGAAATGTCTCGCATAGTGACAGTCATATTTTCATGTACGGCAACACATTGGATTCGTGTATTTAAGTGATTTACGAGATGATGTGGTTTAATTGAGTCGATAATTACAATCCCCACACCCAGACCAGAAGTATGAAAATCAGGCCGTTCAGCAAAACCTAACCTTTTCCATGTCGGATCGGGTATTGCTCTATCCACACGATCACCTCAGATTTTGATATCATTAGAATACTCTCGCCTTCCGCTTAATGTACATTACCATTTATCCAACTAACATTGGCAGACCCCAAGCATCCTAGCGATCTTTTTATGCTGGACTCAAACAAGCCCCTCTTTTTCCATAAACTCATCTTTGGTCAATCCAAAGAGGATCAGATCTTGGTATTTTCCATCCATATAGATCACCTGGCGACGCACACCTTCCTGAACACATCCAAGTTTTCTCATCATTGCTGCGGAAGGTTCATTTCCTTGGAGTACATAATCATTAAATTTGTTGAGCCTACGCTCGAAGAAAGCATACTTCAGCAAAATTCGTACGGCTCTGGTTCCGTATCCTTTTCCTCGATGATCCCTGTCAATTTGAATGCCAATGCTAAAGGTACCGTTTCTCTCATCAATGCTGTTCAGATTCACACCTCCGACATTTTCACCATCCATATTTACAATTGTAAACATGATCCTTCCTTTGGTTAAAGAAAAATCAGAGAAGTTTTCCGTAAAACTCTTCGCTTCAACATGGGTTGGCGGCAACTCTACTGCACACTCCAATAACCGACGGGCAGGTGTATCAAAGCGGTTATAATAATGATCCTCCCAATCTTCTTCACGCAAAGCACGTAATCTGATCTTATCATCCTGCCAGAAATATTGACTATAATCGATCTCTCTCATTCCAAGTCCCCCCGCATATTCAACCAAATTTTTACTTCGAGCTAAAAACATAATAACCCATAATGTGGAATTGGTGGAGATTTGTTTTCAATAAACACAACGAAAATAACCCCCGAACAGGACAAACCTGCCGGAGGCTACGCTCTACTTTATATCAAAATCTCATTACGAATCTTCCGTATATTGAGGCTTGGATACGTTATCCGGAACCGTTTCGTCAAAAACATCCTGACCTGGATAATCCCGTACTTCCCCCTCGTGAAGCTCATGATTTTCATAATCAAAACGATGTGCAGACCTCTGATCCACTCGCCACGGCGAACTTTTCCCGAGAGACTCGGATAAGAGAGATGAACCGTAAGGACCCTCCGGGAATTCTTCGAGTGTGATATCGTTTCGCTGCGACTCCACCGTAGACACATCGGTATATTCTTGCCGTTCTTCACGCAAAAACTTATCTTTCATCGTTTATTCCTCCTGATCCACTTCAGATGACTTATTGTGAGCGAGGACAAACGCATTTATGCATGATTATTGAAAACACTGCGTTTATGGTTCTAATCCATCGTCTTATTCATCACCGGATTAATCACGTTAGTCATCGCCATCACAATTAGCGAATCCATATTAAAAGTACAAAAACAATGAGGCCAGCCATGCTAATCCAGGTATCACGTTTGGACCATACCAATAATGATGAACGTCCTCCGAGCATAGAGTGCTCTCTAACTTTACGCATTTCCATCGCAATGGTCATATCCTCTGCACGTTGAAACAGTGCCATTAACAAGGGGATCACCATCGGTCCCAGGTCACGAATTCGCACGGTATTTGGTCTCAAAGCTGCCTTTCCACGTGCCCGTACGATCAGTGAGAATCGCTGCCACTCACTCCAGATCATCGGGATAAACCGAAAGATTAACGAAACAGCAAGAGCAAACGAAGCTACGGGCAACCTGATCTTTTTACCGATACCGAGTACCCAGTTAAGCCCTTCTACCATTCGCCCATAAGGTGTCGTCAACGAAAACCAAAGGCTTGCCAATGTGACGATAAACAAACGATACACATTCAGCAAAGTGCCCTCCGCCTGCATCAGGGAAAAGCCAAAGTGCAGACCTCCTCCTTCTGTTGAAAGAGTTGTCCCAGATAGTGCCGTTGATATGATGAAAAATAATAATAATGGCTTCATTAACTTCATACATCCAGCCAAAGTCTGACGCGGGAGCACGGCAAGTGCTGCCACTACCGGCACCAGTGTTAAAGTCAATCCCAGCCAGCGCTGTTGAAGCATCGCAGCAGTGACCAGTAAAATATACAAAATCCATTTCAGACGCGGATCCATGACGCCATATAATCCCCCTGAATGAGTCATTGTGTTCGGAAGAAACTTTGGATCATCCTCCGTTTTAATCGACGACAGCATCAGTGCTTCTTTTTCATACTTCATTACATCGCTCTTGACTTCCATCGTTACCGTCCCTGATGCTTCTATCGATTCGTTTTGAATCTGTACTTCAACTGACTTGGACTGAACAATGCATTCAACCATCTCCTCTGGCGTCATCGCGGTCAAAGGCAGCTCAAGACCCGCTGCTCTAAACTGCTGTGCCAGTCGCATCGAAGGTGGCAGGCCGATCCCTGTTTGCTCCAGCAGTTCAGGTCTTTTGTGAAGTTCTCTCGGCGTAAGATCGGCGATTAAACGACCTTCTTGCAATAACAATACCCGATCCGCACAAGGCAAGAATGTATCCAGATCATGGGTTGCCACCACGCCCCCACCACCTGCCAGACGATGTTGCTCCAATACATCCAGCAAAAGCCCGACACTTTGCGCTTCCAACCCTGCGCTCGGCTCATCCAGCAGAAGCCAGTGTGGATTGGCCACACTTCCGAGAGCAAGACCTAACCTGCGCTTCTCTCCCCCACTTAGAGCAAATGGCGACCTGTCCAGATGAAAACGTCGATCCAACTCCGAGGACACTGGCGGGTCCCATTGGTTCAGTGCGTTTGTGATCTGCTCTTGTTGCTGTTTCTCTGAAAGTCGATATGGACGCAGAGAATATGAGAATTCACGCTGAATACTTCGGGCAAACAGTTGTTGTTCCGGAAATTGAAACAATAGTCCCATTTGCAATAAAATCGACTGCGGCACTTTTCCTTCTTTCCAGAAAGATGTGCTCCCCAATGTGATACTTCCTGCATCGGGCGGTCTCAGACCAGCCAACGTCTGTAGTAAAGTTGTTTTTCCTGAACCAGTACAGCCCAGCAGCAAGGTGATTTCCCCGCTGTTCAACTGTACACTCACATCTTCAAGCAGTGCACGTTTGCTCGAATCCGATGCTTCTATACGTATATTGGTTAATTCGATCTCCAACGTGCGACCTCCTTAGCCAGTTGCTCAGGTCGCAGTGGCATGGCTTCTGGCATCATACCTTTTTGCTTGAGCAATAACGCAGTTTTTACAGTAAAAGGAGGGTCCAATCCTAACCGTTCACAGGGAGATAGCTGTACATTTTCCCGAGTAGCCTTCTCATTCAGCTCTGTTTCATAGAAAAAGGACTCGGGCTCCCCGTCGTACACACAACGTCCCCTCTCCATAGCAATGATTCGATCACACAGGGTTGCTTCCTCCAGATGGTGTGTAATCCAGATCACCGTTGTCCCCCGCTGGGTAATCTTCTGAACGATGGCTTGCATCCTGTCCCTTGCTCCCGGATCAAGCATGGCTGTTGGCTCATCCAGAATCAATATATCCGGTTTGGCTGCGAGCGCTACAGCAATATTAAGCAGTTGTTTCTGTCCACCGGATAATTGTGAAATGGCCTTCTCCGGGGGATATTGAAGTCCTACGGTATGTAATGCATCCTGCCTGCGCTCCGATTGCCCTTCTACAGATTCCATCAATGGTGACAGCGCAAAATGAAACTCCTCTTCAATCGTATCTCCAAGTACCTGAGCATCAGGTTGCTGCAATACACCCCGAACGGTAAGTTCATCCGAGATATTCCGTACCCCTCCCGATAGTGGAATGAATCCAATCAGTAGTCCAGCGAGTGTGCTTTTTCCACTGCCATTCGCCCCTACAATACTAATCCATTCTCCTTGGTGCAGCGTAAGTGAAACCCCATCCAGTGCTTTTCTCACCTGACTACCTTCGGAAGCATAATGCACTCGAACATCTTCTAATGTAATTATAGGCAGGTTGCCTTGCATCGTAAATTAGTCCTTTCCCTTTCTATTGTTATGTGGTACGATCCTAATCGTTAACCACATTTATATAATTGGTTAACAATCATATTACCAAAATGGAGAGGATTGTTCAAACATGAAATTATCTTTGCGAGGCATTGTATTCAGCGCACTTATGGCCGCAATTTTAGTACTATTTGGTTACATAAGCATTCCCATTGGCTTCTCCCCTGTACCGATAACATTACAGACCTTGGCTGTCATGCTGGCTGGAGGGTTACTTGGTCCACTCTATGGTTTTCTAAGTGTCACGATGGTTGTTCTGCTCACCGCTCTTGGATTTCCCTTGCTACACGGGACCGGAGGACTTGCGGTACTTCTTGGACCTACCGGAGGATATGTGATGATGTGGCCGATCTCCGCATTATTAATTGGACTGTTGCTTGCACGAATCAACATCAAAGGTGTAACAGGATTCATGCTCGCTTTTGTTGTATTTGAACTATTTGGTTCACTGCTCGTGTATGTCTCGGGTGTCCCTTGGCTTGCATATGCATACAAAATGGACTTACCTGAGGCCATGATTCAAGGGTTCTATCCTTACATAATTGGGGATCTGATCAAGGCTGTATTTGCTGCCATCATCATTGCGCCCGTGCGCATGGTTTTCCCACCTCAACGTCTCACAGGTAACATGCATTCAACGGTTATAAAAGCGGATTCTTAATAGAAGCTACATAAGGTAACTGATCTGCCTATCTTTGAAAACGACGAAACCGCCAAAATCACTTTGGCGGTTTTCGTTACTTCTCTTCTTCTAAGGTTGTTCTGTCATCGGAGTGATCCGTGTAAATCTTCTTTAGTTCAACTTATATATTCACCTGAATTAATTGACGCTCTGTAATCTGAAATTGTTGATCCGCTGTATTTTCAATAAACCTCTGATCATGAGATACATACAGAATCGTCCCTTCATAGGCCTTGATTAAACGCTCCAACGCTTCCAGTGCATGCATATCAAGAAAATTCGTTGGCTCATCCAGCAATAGAATGTTATATTGGCCCAGAAACAAGTGACATAATTGAAGACGAATCGCTTCTCCTCCACTTAATGTCCCAACCTTCTTCAGCAAGTCATTACCTGTAAACTGCATCGCATGCAACGCACTTCTGAGCTCTGATTCCTCATACTGCGAACGATTTTTCAGGAATTGTAATACGGTCTCTTTTGTCGTGAAACGATAGCTCATTTGCTGAAAATAACCGAGCTTTGCTTTTGGAGACATTGTGATGTGATCCCCAGCATGGAAAACATGGTTAAGCAATGTACTTTTTCCGCTGCCATTGGCTCCGGTTATCGCTATTTTTTGTTTTAATGGAATTTGAAAACTTACATCGTCCAACAATATATTTCCATCCACTTCAAGTGTAAGGCGATCTGCCATAATCGGAAATCGGTTGTGCAGCTCCAGTGTCTTTGGCTGACGGAAGATCATAGGCCGATCCTCTTGCACCGCTTTTACCTCGTGAAGTTGTTGCATTCGCTGTTCAATCGCTTTAGCTGCGCGGTGCACCGCTTTTTGACTGGTGCCTTTGGATTTTGTTTCAACCATACGGTTTGTTTTTGCCTTGGATTCTTTTTTTGACATGCTGCCGGCCTGCGTTATTTTCTCGGCTTTCTTCATCTTTTCCCGGGCGGCCAGCTCCAATCGTCTTTTCTCCTTCGAGAACTGTTCATGGGCCTGATTTTGCTGTTCACGCTCCAGCCTCTTCTGTGCCTGATAATCACTATAGTTGCCGGAATATACGCGAACCTCACTTTGATGGATTTCCCAGATCGTGGTCACCAGTTCATCCAGAACCGCACGATCATGACTGATCATCACAAGCGCCCCATAGTAATAACGCAATTCATCCAGCAAAAATGTAATGCCCTCTTGATCCAGGTGTGTTGTTGGTTCATCCAGTAACAGTACTTCATGATAATGAGTGAACATTTGAGCCAGCTTTAGACGGGTCTGTTCTCCGCCACTCCATGCTTGGTCGTGTTGAGGTATGGCTAATTTACTGAGCAAAGCCCCGTCAACTTCGATACTTTCGTTAGACTGGGGTGGTTCCACTTGTTCCAAATAACCAAACTCTGCAAAACGTTTTACCTTTCCGGCTGTTGGCTGGATCTGTCCCGCAATGAGTTTCAACAATGTACTTTTACCCTGACCATTACCACCCACTACACCAATACGATCCAGTTGATGCACAGCCAGTCGCTCAATGTTCAGGATTACTTTATCCATATAGGTCATCTCAACCTGTTCTAATTCAAAACATATCTTTTCCATATTCGCTACCTCCGAAATAAGATTTATTTCGTATCGATAGCGAAGCATGCTACTATCGATACGAGCTTATCGTGCCAGCTCGTATCAATAGAACAGTAACGTCATCATAGCGGTTACCTCCAGTAGTCTGTATTGAGCGCCTTTACCTAATTATTCAACTGATTAAGATAATCAGAAGAAAAAACAAAGAATCACAGGCCACGGCCTGTGATTCAACGTAAACGGGAAAACGAGTATAACACTTATTTTAAGGTCAGGATGATTGAAAATGACAGACTGATCCCGTTTACTCTGAACCAATAGTCAGAGCCTTTGAACGTATTCAATTACCGATTCAAAGGAAGGAAGCGCAGTCTCATCGCATGTGTCATGTTCAATAATCCACCTTTCATTATCATGTATAGATGTACAATTCTAATTATAATTTTCCAATTCCACCATGTCAACGGAACGATGAAAACACGGCACCATCAGATTAGTACATCAATCTACTTTTGTTCCTGGCCATTACCGCTACTTAATTTTAATAGAAGCTCTTGGCTACTAACCTGACCTGTAGCCTGTGGAATCACTTCTTCGTAGTTGGCTGAGTTGGTTACTATTATTGGAGTTACCGTATGATAACCAGCAGCCTTAATCTGTGCAATATCGAACTCAAGCAACAGATCTCCCGCTTGGACCCGATCGCCTTCTTTGATATGGGAAACAAAATGCTGCCCATCCAATTTAACGGTATCAACTCCCACGTGAACCAATATTTCAGCACCGGTGTCTGATACTACAGCCAAGGCATGTTTTTTCTTGAATGCAACGGTAACTGTACCATCAAAAGGCGCTACGACTCTGCCCACAGTTGGCTCAATCGCAATCCCTTTCCCCATTGCTCCCGATGCAAAGGCTGGATCTGGAACTTCCGACAATTTAACAATCGTTCCTTCGATTGGGCTAAATACAATTTCGTCCGAAGCATTCGCTGCACGAACAGGTTGCTCGGCAGATGCAGCAGGTTCGGTTTTTGTTTCTTCTTCAACCGGATCTTTGAAGCCCATGATGTACGTGAGTACAGCCGAAACAACAAAGGATACTACGATACCCAGAATCAATCCTGGGAAGCCTTGTCCACCTGGTCCGTAGAAGATTGGCAAGGTCAGTAATCCCGGTGCGCCGGATGCAAATGCCAATGTGCCCGCTTGACCAATGATAGCCCCACCAACTGCACCACCGATTACCCCTGCAATAAATGGACGTTTTAGTGGTAATGTTACCCCATAGATGGCCGGTTCAGTAATACCGAATAATGCGGTCAACGTGGATGATCCAGCCAGCGTTTTCAGTTTTTTGTTCTTGGTTTTCAGCATAACTCCAAAAGCAGCACCCGTTTGAGCAAAGATTGAAGCTGTCGCAGCTGGTTTAACCCCATCCTGTCCATACACTGCAACGTTGTTGATAAATACCGGAATAAGACCCCAGTGTATTCCGAAAATAACGAGCAGCTGCCAGCTTGCTCCCATAACGGCTCCTGCGAGCAATGGACTGAATCCAAATGCTGCAACGAGCCCGGCTGCAATTGCATTACCAACGTAGACACCAAATGGTCCAAATACCAACAGTGTCAGTGGTACCATAATCACTAGCAAAAACAATGGTGTAACAAAGTTTTTCACACTATCGTGAAGTGTCTTATTAAAGAACTTCTCCAACTTGCTCATGACAATGACAGCTAAAATAATTGGAATAACTGTAGATGAATAGTTCATCAAAATGACAGGGATACCGAAGAAATCCGTTGGTGTTCCTTCTGATTTCAACGTGACGATGGATGGATAGATCAGTGCTCCTGCAATCGTCATCGCTACAAACATATTTCCCTGGAATTTACGTGCTGTTGTAACCGCTAACAACAGAGGCAGGAAATAGAAGAGACTATCTGCTGCTGCATACAGGATTGTATATGTTGTTTCTGTCGTTTCCAACCATCCGATATTGCTTGCAATCAACAATAACCCTTTTAGAATACCGGCTCCCGCCATAACACCCAGAAGTGGTGCAAAGATGCTGGATATGATATCGATAATACCCCCGAGCCCTTTGGCTGCTTTGCGAGGTTTTTCTTTATCTGACGAATCGTCCAGAATGTTACTGATCTGTCCAATGGCACTATAGACTTCAGGCACCTTGTTACCAACAACAACCTGGAACTGTCCTCCATTTTCTTTGACTGCGATGATTCCTTCTGTTTTCTCCAGTTTGGCTTTGTCTGCCTTGGCATCGTCCTTCAATACAAACCGTAACCGTGTTGCACAATGAACCAGCGATTCCACATTTTTCTCACCGCCGACCAGTTCTACAATCTCTTTGGCCAGTTTCTCTTGACTCATGATCTGCACCCCCACTTTTTCTCAAACAGGCCCTTTACCGATTTTTTTGCACGCAAAAAACCTAAGCCTTGAGCAATGGGACACAATGGTCCTGACCTTCTCATGACTTAGGTTTTGCCTGCATAACCAGTAACAATCCCAGTTAAATCGTATTCAATTCCTGTTAATCACATATTATTATAATAAAACCATTTTTGTCAACATTTAAATATTATCGATTAACCACTCGTTCGATATGAACCGTCAGATACAATTTTTCTTCATTGGTCAGCTCATGGTTGTACTCTTTTTTGACAAACATCTCAATTTTCTCCGTACATGCTGCGGCATCCGGATGCTTCTCCTTAATCATGTCATAGAAATGATCATAGTTGTTGTCGTAATGCGTACCGCTGAGCACACGCTGGGAGAAGAACTTCAGATGTGTGATAAAGCGAAAATAACTGAGGGAGTCCTCATCAAATTCCATTTTGAAATGATATTTCGCTATATTAATAATCTGCTGGATAAACTTCGTAATATTCATCGTTGTGATAACTTCTTCGTTCATCTCTGCGTTGACAATATGAAGGGCAATAAAAGCGGCTTCATCGGGCGGAAGCTCAATATTCATGCGGGTATTGATCTGTTCCAGCGTCTTCAGGCCCAGTTCGAATTCGGGCTTGTACAACTGTTTGATCTCCCACATTAATGCGTTCTTGATCTCCACGCCTTCCCGATAACGTTCGATGGCGAAGTTAATATGATCTGTAAGAGATACATAGATGTTCTCATTCAGCTTTCGGCCCAGATTCTCACTTGCATACGTGATGATCTCTTCCACAATTTCAATCAGTTCCATCGGAACTTCGCGCAGCAGCATTTTGAAATTATCGGATGTTTGTTTGTTTTTCAATGCAAATACTTTCTGGATGCGGGTCTCGTCTACTTTATCCCCCGGCTTTTTCTTAAAGGCAATCCCACGTCCCATCACCACAAGCTCTGCTCCATCCGCCTGATAGATGCTAATGACGTTATTGTTGATAACCTTTGCTATTTTCACTTCAATCCCCCCGTCACGTTCCACTCTCTTGGCAGTTATACATCGTCTTTTGGGCATACAAAAAAAACCTGAAGCATCACAAAATAAACAAGACGTGGTGGTCTGCTTTTTTTGGTGCTTAGGTTTTGCCTACTTCGAGTAGTAACAATCCCAGAAACGATATAATTGCGTCAAGTATAGCGCGAACCTGACTATATGTCAACGCTTTCAATGTGAGGACAATCGGAAGTCCCATGGTTATATAAATTGAACTAGAGAATATTTACACTAGCTACTCCGATGACAGAACAACCTTCCGATCGCTGTTATCTCCAGCTTTTTTCTGTCCTCTCCGGTTTGTGTAAATGTTTAGTTCAATTTATATAGATGAAACTTCCGATGTTTTATTGCCGTACAAGACCATTTTAATTCAGAAAAATATAAACTACGCGTCACCCAGGTTTGTTCCGTTGGATTCGATCACATTTTTGTACCACTCAAAACTCTTCTTCTTCAGCCGTGTCAGCTCACCTTGACCTTCATTATTACGATCCACGTAAATGTAGCCATAACGTTTTCTCATCTCACCTGAGGATGCACTTACAATATCAATAGGTCCCCAGCTAGTGTAACCAATGATGTTTACACCATCCTGAATAGCCTCACCCATTTCAGCTACATGTCGTTTCAAGTAGTCAATCCGGTATGCATCATCCACTTCACCTTCAGGTGTAACCACGTCATTGGCACCAAATCCATTCTCAACAACAAACAGCGGCTTCTGATAACGATCATGTAGTTGATTGGCGGTAATACGGAATCCTTTGGGATCAATTGTCCAGCCCCATTCGGACTTCGCCAGATATGGATTGGCTACCGAGCCAAATACATTACCACTGGTCATATTTTTGACAACTTCCGGATCGGTGCTGGTTGTACGACTTGAATAATAGCTGAACCCGATATAATCTACCGTATGATTTTTCAAGATTTCCGAATCACCAGGCTGCATAACAATGTTCAACCCGTGATCTTTGAAGAAACGTTTGGCGTAACCCGGATATTCCCCACGTGACTGCACATCGATGAAGAAATAGGACTCTCTATCTTTTTCCATGCCCTGGAACACATCTTCCGGATTACAGGTATACGGATAGAAGCTTCCTGCGGCGAGCATACACCCAATCATGGCACCAGGAATAATCTCATGACATGCCTTGACTGCCAGTGCACTTGCAACCAGTTGGTGGTGAGCAGCCTGATATTGAATTTCCTTGATGTTATCCCCTTCATTAAACGCCAGCCCCGCCCCAAGGAACGGAAGATGAAGCAACATGTTGATCTCATTAAATGTCATCCAGTATTTCACCTTGTCTTTGTACCGAGTGAATACCGTTGTAGCGTAAGTCTCGAATAGCGTCACCAGTTCACGACTTCTCCAGCTGCCGTACTTCTCGATCAGATGCACAGGCACATCGAAGTGAGCCAATGTAACCACAGGTTCAATGCCGTTTTTCAACAATTCATCAAATAGGTTATCGTAAAATTGTAATCCGGCTTCATTTGGCTGTGCATCTTCTCCTGTCGGGAAAATCCGTGCCCAGGCAATGGAGACACGCAGTGCTTTGAATCCCATTTCGGCAAATAGAGCAATGTCTTCGGGGTAACGGTGATAAAAATCGATCGCTTCATGTGAAGGATAGAACTCGGTAGCGATCGGTGTAAAAGCCGGAACTTGACCTTTCATAATGCTTCTGCGGTTCTCACCTGTCGGAAGCAAGTCAACGATACTCAGCCCTTTGCCATCTTCCAGATACGCGCCCTCCGCCTGATTAGCAGCAATGGCTCCACCCCACAGAAAGTCTTTAGGGAATTTAAAATTCGTCATCATCATTCTCCTTCCAAATATGTAATTTAGCTATCCGCTCAAATCACGAGAAAATTATAGAGACAAAATATTTAAGTTGAACCACACAATTACACATAAACTAAGAGGACAGAAAAAATCTGGAGAAGCGAAGCGTTCGCCTTTATCACCGGATTTCCCCTTTAAAAAGGGATTCGAAAAATCTGGGGATAACAGCGATTGGAAGATTGTTCTGGCCGCGCAGTCGCCCCGTGTAAAATCGTTTGTTCAACTTAAATAGAAAAAACCCGAACCAGCCTGGTACACGATTACGTGTAAACAAGCCAGCTCAGGTTATGCCCATATCGGTAACATTCCCAGATCATGATTATGCGGATTGGATAAAACTTTAGCAAGAATCAGAACAGTTGTCAACTTCTTGAAACCGGTTTAGCTTCGGAATGCCCACTACGATATTTGATAGAATGCAGCACATGTGCCGCCAAGAATCATCTGTTGATCTAATATAGGTAGGGCATTAATGTGAGAATTAATGAGACCGTATACTTCAGAATACGTAGCTGAAACGTTGCTCACGGGCCAGTCGGACCCGAACATTAACCGTTCCGCACCAAAGGCTTCTATGGCGATATTCAGATAGGCTGTAAAGTCCTTTGGAGTCCAATTTGCCCAATCTGCTTCCGTCACCATCCCTGAAAGTTTACAGTACGCATTAGGTTGTGCGGCCAATGACTCAAGTGCTTCTTTCCAGGGTGAGATTATACCTGATTTTATGTCGGGTTTGGCTAGATGATCAAGTACAAATCGCTGCTCAGGAAACGTCTTAACCAATTCAACGGCATAAGGCAGTTGCTCCTTGGATACCAACAAATCATAGGCCAAATCATATTCTTTTAGCAATGAAATTCCGCGCTGAAAGTCTTCTCTCAATACATAATCCAGATCAGGTTCATCCTGTATGACATGACGTACGCCCTTCAGATACGGATTGGACGCGAAGAGTTCAAGCTGATTCCGAACTTCATCCGAACAAAGATCTACCCATCCGACAACACCTTTTATACATTCATGCCGATCTGCCAGCTGCAGAAGCCACTCGGTTTCTGTCAGTGATTGTCTGGCTTGTACCGCAATACATCCATCCAGTCCTGATTGGACCAATAAAGGTTCAAGATTTTCCGGAAGAAAAGATTGACGAATGGTTTTCATCTCTTCGCCAATCCATCCGTACTCGGCGACATTGTATTCCCAGAAATGTTGATGTGCATCCAGCTTCATATTAGATCCCTCCCAGGGTATTTAAATCTAATTATCATTAAAAAGCAAACATATGATTTTTATTTCCAATGAAATAAACGCTTACTACACAATCTATAAATATGGCAAAATCACTGATTTTTACATGATTTTTATGCCAATTGTGCAGGTATTGTCCAATATTAAATCATGATATAGTAAATTACGAAAACGCTTTCAGAACATAAATCGGTGGTGATTTTAGTATTAAACAAGTGAATTTTTGTTTGCGTTGAGCTCTATTTTCACCCTGCTTAACCGCTATTCACGTTCAACCATTCTCTATTCGAAGGAGACTATATTAATGAAAAAAAACCGCAAATCAGTCCTATCTCTTACGCTTGTGACTGCCCTGATTCTATCTCTATTCGCCTCCGCTATGGCTTCAGCTGCGACTGACAACAGCGAACAGGCCAGTGCATCACCCGCTCCAAGCAAAATGCAGACCTATGTAAACGCCATGGAGCCTGGCTGGAATCTGGGTAACTCTCTGGACTCCGTTGGTGAAGATGAAACAGCCTGGGGCAACCCGCGCATTACGAAGGAACTAATACAATCGATCGCAGCTGAGGGCTACAATAGTATCCGTATTCCTGTGACCTGGGAAGCCCACATCGGTGACGCACCCGACTACATAATTGATTCCGCTTACATGAACCGGGTTCAAGAAGTGGTAAACTGGGCCCTTGATGCCGATCTCTATGTCATGATCAATCTTCACCATGATTCCTGGCGCTGGATCAGTTACATGGAGAAAGACCATGATAACGTGCTTGCACGTTATAACTCTGCTTGGACTCAGATTGCGGACAAATTCAAAGATGCATCCGATAAACTCATGTTCGAAAGCGTTAACGAACCACGTTTCTCTGAAGGCGGCACAACAGATGCAACGATTGGATATCGCATGCTGGACGAGTTGAATACTTCTTTTCACAAGATCGTAAGAACTTCGGGTGGAAACAACGAGACACGTCCACTTGTCCTTCCAACGATGCATACCTCTTCCGCTCAACCTGATCTGGATGAACTGAATAAGACCATTCAGAAATTGAATGACACCAATATCATTGCAACCGTTCACTACTACGGGTTTTGGCCATTCAGTGTGAACATCGCAGGTTACACCAAGTATAACGAGGAAGTACAGAAGGACGTTACCGACACATTCGATCGGGTATACAATGCTTTTACAGCGAAAGGCATTCCAGTTATCGTCGGTGAGTATGGCTTGCTTGGTTTTGACCAGCACACAGGTGTCATTGAGCAAGGGGAAAAGCTGAAATTCTTCGAATTTGTTGGACAATATCTGCGTCAAAAACAGATGACAACGATGTTATGGGACAACGGACAGCACTTCGGACGCACAAGCTTTACCTGGTCTGATCAGGAACTATTTGATACCATGAAAGCCAGCTGGACAGGTCGCTCATCCACAGCCGAAACGGACCTCGTATATCTTAAACAAAATGAAGCTATTCAAGATAAGAAAGTAACACTCAATCTGAATGGGAACAAATTCAATTCGTTGAAAAATGGCACCACCCCTCTTGTAAGAGGTAAAGACTATACTGTCAAAAAAGATATACTTACGTTAAAATCCAATCTGTTAACCAAATTGACAGCCTCTGGTGATTTGGGCGTAAATGCTACACTCACAGCTGGATTCAACCAAGGTGCTGACTGGAACTTCAATATTATTAAATATGACACACCTAAGTTGAACGATGCAACTGGTACAACCAGTGCATTTGCCATTCCGACTACGTTTAACGGGAATCAACTGGCCACGATGGAAGCAACGTATGCAAACGGAGAGAACGCCGGTCCACAGAACTGGACTTCGTTCAAAGAATTCTCCTACACATTTAGCCCAGATTACGAACGTAATGTGATTGAGCTGAAACCTAACTTCTTCAACGAAACCAATGATGGCGAAGTCACGCTTAAGTTCCATTTCTGGAACGGAGATGTGCTGACGTACAAAATCACGAAAAATGGAACCAGCGTTGTTGGCGTAACTTCCAAATAAGAACTCATCTAACGTTCTGTTCAGAGCTTTAAGCTCTGGCAGAACGTTTTGTTTTTGTTTCACAAATGATCGAATAACGTACAAGTGCCCCTTCATACCTTTACACTAACTAGGATTGAGGGGGAAATGTCATGTTTAAACGTGTAGACCGTCTTGCCATCGAACTACCCATATCCAATAATCCGGACCCTAATGGAGCTAGTGCAGTTCAGGAGTTGCTTGGTGGAAAGTTCGGGGAAATGTCAACATTAAATAACTATATGTTTCAGTCATTTAATTTCAGAGGCAGATCCAAGCTGCGTCCCTTTTATGACATTGTTGCAAGTATTACCGCGGAGGAATTCGGCCATGTCGAACTTGTCGCCAATACGATTAACCTGATGCTTGAAGGTTCAACATCACCAGGTGACCCAGACTCCACACCACTGCGTGTTGGTAAAGACGCACGGATGACGTCACACTTTATCGAATCTGCTCAGACAGCGCTCCCTTATGACTCCATGGGAAGACCCTGGAATGGTTCGTATGTCGTGAGCAGTGGCAATCTGATCTTTGATCTGTTGCATAATTTCTTTCTTGAATGCGGAGCCAGAACTCACAAAATGAGAGTCTACGAAATGACGGACAACAAGACAGCCCGAGAAATGACTGGTTATCTGCTTGTACGTGGAGGTGTGCACGTTCTGGCGTATGCCAAAGCATTGGAGATTGCAACGGGTGTGGATGTAACGAAGATGTTCCCTATTCCTCGACTGGATAACAAAGCTTTTGAAACGACAAGAAAATGGGAAGCGATGGGAGAACATCGCAGGCTGTACACGTTCAGCGACAAAGATTATCAGGGCATTGCTCAGATTTGGAAAGGAACACACCCAACCGATGGCGGTAAACTGGAGGCTTTTGCCGGCTTGCCGGGGTATGGAGGGCCAGTACCTGAGCTGCCTGATCTGCCGGAAGAATTTGCGCCAGGGATATCCGCGGAAGATCTAATGCAGATTGCAGAGCGACTGAAACGTCACGCTGGTCTGTAGGATCACGATTAACAATTGTTTTTATAGGGCGTCGATTGGATCAACTTAAAATGGTGATACCTTGTGTGCTGGAACTCTTTGTTTAATTAGATTATTGATGATCTGTTTTCTTTGATTTCTTATCGCGCACACAAAAAAGGGAAACGGGAGAGATACATCTCTACCCGCTTCCCTTTACACGCCTCTATTGTGGCTCAGTAAATTTCACTACAAGTACCGCTTCCCCATTGGCTTGAACATGACCTGTTGAAGTCGCTGTAACAGTTGCTATCGCTTCGTTTCCACTTGGGATCAACACAGGTGTAATCACTGGCAGACCCGCAGCCTGAATGACATCCATGTCAAATTCAATCAACAATTGCCCTGCAGTTACACGATCTCCGCTATTCACATGTGCGGTAAAACCGTTTCCTTTTAGTCCAACCGTATTAATTCCGATATGAACCAGCATCTGTACACCTGTCTCATGCTCCAGAATAACCGCATGTTTACTCTTGTTCATGACGTGTGCGATGACACCATCAAACGGTGCATACACCTTACCTTCTGATGGCTCAATGGCAATGCCCTCACCCATGTGTTTTTCCGAGAACGCCGGGTCAGGAACCTGCTCCAGAGCAACGACGGTACCGTTCATTGGCGAAGAGATTTCGAGAAAATCTACCTTAGGACGATTGCTTGTAACGGCATCGGTAACTGAATTAATACGCGGATTAGATTCCTCTGCTTTAACTTCAGTTGATGTTACTCCACTGTTTTCATGGCTCACCGCTTCTTCTGCAACCGGTTGATCCTTATATCCGAAGAACCAGGTAAGTGCAAATGCAATCGCCATGGCAACTACGTTAGACAAGATATACAACGGCAGTTGGCTGTTCAGATAGAGCAGTGTACCGGGAATAACCGTTACAGCCATGCCTGTACCTTGCAGATGGAACAAGGAAGCGATAAAACCACCCACACCACCACCAATCAGTCCCATAATAAATGGTTTCATATAACGCAAGTTAACTCCGAAGATGGCTGGTTCGGTAATGCCCAGAAATGCGGACAAGGAAGAAGGTAATGCGAGTGCTTTGAGTTTCATATTTTTGGTCTTCAGACCGACTGCGAGACAAGCCGCTCCTTGTGCTGCCATGGCACATGTGATAATCGCGTTGAACGGATTGAATCCCGTCTTCTCCAGTAGTTGAATCTCCAAGAAATTAAAGATGTGATGCACACCGGTAACGACTATAATCTGATGGAAGAAACCAATGATAATACCTGCGATGCCAAATGGAAGATCCAATACGGCAGTTGTACCATGCAGCACCCACTCTTCTAGGGAATGGAATACGGGACCAATCGCGAATAGTCCAAGCGTAATCATGACTGTCAACGTAATAAAAGGAGTCAGAATTAAGTCCAGTGCCTCAGGTACCCGTCTTCTTAGTACCTTCTCAAACTTGGCTCCAATCAAACCTACAAAGAACGCAGGCAGAACCGATCCTTGATAACCCACGACAGGTATAAAACCGAACATATGCAGCGGCTGTGCTGATCCATCTGCCACCGCGTAAGCATTGGGTAATGCCGGATTGACCAGCATTAGCCCCAGTACGATGCCAAGCACCGGACTTCCGCCGAATACACGGAACGCGGACCACGCTACAAGTGCAGGCAGAAATGCAAAGGCCGTATCCGTCAGAATCTGAGTGAACAACAGGAAATTGGCCGAGATATCATCCGGTGTTGCACCGAACAACGCCAGAATTTCATTCTGGGTAAGTAATCCGCGTAATCCCATGAACAAACCTGTAGCTACCAGTACGGGAATGATGGGTACAAATACGTCACCAAATGTGCGGATAGCCCGCTGAAAAGCATTTCCTTCCTTTTTCCCCTGACTCTTCACATCATCCTTGGACGATCCTTCGATTCCCAGCCTCTCGACCTCTTCAAAGATTCGATTCACCGTTCCCGTACCAAAGATAATCTGATATTGACCCGAGTTGAAAAAAGCCCCTTTCACCTTCTCGATGTTCTCGACCGTTTTCTGATCAATCTTCTCTTTATCTTTCACCATGATGCGAAGACGTGTTGCACAATGTGCAAATGATGCAATATTCTCTTTGCCCCCGATGGCATGAATGACTTCCTGGGCAATCCGTTGATTCTCCGACATGTTATCTCATTCCTCTCACGTAATACTTAATAATGCCAATGTGTTGCTTCAAAATCAGCTTTGCCTCCGCGTGCAAAGAAACGAATATCCACGCTGTCCCGACTTGGGAAAATGCGGCTGGTAAAGACCTCTTCCCCATCGTTCACAAAGATCTCGACCGAGGATGCATCTACGAACAGATGGAACTTAATCACGTCCGCAGTAAGTGTGCACTGTCGTACAACGCCATTCTGCTCTGCCAGCTTGGTACCAGACATCGTCCGATCCAAGACAACTTTCTGCTGAATTCGATCATATAAAAGAACCGTTTTTTCAGCTCCATTGGCCCGGAATTCGATGCCTACAACCTGTGCATCTACATGGCTTATCTCACATATCAGCTCATAGGCAATCCCATTAAAATCAGTGAAAGATCGACTCTCATTGTCAATCGTTGCGCGAATATGTGTGTCTTTATCCTGCTGACGCAATTGCACCATCTCTGTAACAGGTTGTTGGATTAACTTGCCGTCTCGGAGTGACAATTGCCGAGGAATGGTCAGGCAATGTGCCCAGCCACTATCGTCTGTCGGATATTCCAGATCGGGAAGTCCCATCCATCCAACCAGAATACGTCTTCCGTCCGGACCCTGCATGGTTTGCGGAGCATAGAAGTCGAATCCACGATCCAACTCCTGAAATTCACCATGATTGAACTCTCTTGTCTGGAGATTGAGCGGCTCACCGATCAGATAACCGGATTGAAAAATATTCTGATAATGATCTCCCGTACCATCTAACCCTTGTGGGGAAAAGACAAGTACACCTCTCCCGTCCATCTCCATATAATCTGGGCACTCCCACATGTAGCCAAAGGAGGTTAATTGCGTACGAATTTCACCAAGAAACTCCCAGTTCTTCAGATCTGTTGAGCGATACAGCACTGTACATCCCGTCTCATCTGTTCTCTGCGCACCAATTACACAATAATACGTGTCCCCTTGTTGCCACACTTTGGGATCTCTGAAGTGTTCCGTGTATCCGTCTGGCACAGATGAGATCACTGGATCATTCAGTTTGGCTACTGAACCGTTTTCATCCATAACTGCCAGGCATTGATACGGGTGTCTGACCCAAACCTCATCCCTCGTATTGCCTGTGTACAACAAGTGCAGCTTGCCGTCTTTTTCAATCGCGCTACCGGAATAAGATCCGTGTGAGTCATACCTGCCACCCGGTTCAATTCCAATCCCGACATTTTCCCAGTTCACCAGATTCTTCGAGCGGGTATGATACCAGTATTTCATGCCGTGTACTGTTCCAAGTGGAAACCACTGATAGAACAGATGATAATAGCCTTGATAATATGCAAAGCCGTTAGGATCATTAAGCAGACCTGTTATCGGCTGAATGTGATAACTCTGTCGCCAAGGACATACGGATATCTGTGCTTCAAGCTTCGCAATCTCTCCAGGCTCCGCTTGCTCAATTCGTCTGTAGCGTTGCTCTCTAGTCATTTTCATAGCTGTTCTCCATTCTTGCTTATATAAGTTAGACCAAGAAATTTCACACTGAAACTACGATGGCAGAACAATCCTCAGATCGCTGTTATCCCCAGATTTCCTGATCCCTTTTCTAAAGGGTGAAATCCGGGGATAAAGGCGAACACTACGTTTCTTCAGATTTTTTCTGCCCTCTCCGTAAATGTTTAATTCTTATTTAACTTATACGAAAATCAAATATAGGAACCGGTTCCAATGGACGCAAAAAAATAATTCCATATGGCATTAATGCCTGCCCGTGTTCACATATCCATATTGGATATTCGCAATGGAACCGGTTCGATGGAATTATCATAAAGGATGTTTTTATAGTTTGTCAACGCTTTCTCGAGGAATTAGTTCTACGTCCAGTGTTGTTCGTTCCTCCACCGACTCGCCTTTGACCAGACGAATAATGTGATTCGCCGCTACTTTGCCTGCCTGCAAATAATGATATTTCACAGTTGTCAGCGTGGGGTGAATCATCTCCGTAATATCATACCCGCCAAATCCGGTAACAGATAAATCTTGCGGTATGCGGATTTTATTGGAAAACGCAATCTTCATCACACCCAGTGCAATATTATCTGTGGCCCCTACAATGATCGTTGGTGTGATTTCTTTCAGAATGGCTTCAGCGGTAACGATGGCTTCAGACATCTTAAAGCTTGTCTCATAATACTTCACTTCACATCCACCACACTCGGCGATTGCTCTCTGGAACCCTTGTTTACGATAGATCCCTACCGCCCGATCCTTCTCGCTAACCCCCATATACACGATCTTGCGGTGACCCTGTTCGACGACATATCTGCCCATCTCATAACCTGCCTGGTCATCATTGTGAACCAGACTGTGCAGTTGCTCATGCTGTTGCCCCACCAATAAAACAGGAATCCGTATATCCTCAACGGCCTTCAGATGTGCTTCAGTCACTTCAGCAGCCAGCAGAATAATACCCGACACCTTCTGTCGTGCAAAATCATAGATGGCATCAATCTCGCGCTGCATGTCCTGACTCGTATTAGCGATCAGCATCTGATATTGATTACTTCGCAGTTCTTCATCAATTCCAATCAATGTCTGGGATGTCGCAAAAGAATCCAGGCGTGGCACAACCGTACCGATGATACTGGTCTTCTTTGCCTTCAGACTCTGTGCAAATGTGTTGGGAACATAATTGTATTGTTTGATAATACGCTCAATCTTCTGGCGTGTATCCTCACTAACCGATCCGCCATTCAGGTAGCGAGAGACCGTGCTTTTTGCCACACCTGCCATCTGAGCGATATCAGAAATCGTTTTATTCATAAAGACTCCTCTTATTTCTATTAGCTAGTTTACCTTTTATTATACTTCGAATCGCAAACCCATGGCGAATTTGATTCAACTCCATTTATCGCACATCTATTGTACATTCCCGATGTAATAGCAAAAGCCCGATATCAATGTCGCTCATACAGAAGTACGATCCGACATTCATCAGGCTGTTAAACTTTCATATACACATTTGCTCAGATCACTAACACAAGAACGATCGCTATTTCCTACATCTCAGACTTCAATAATAATAGGCAAGATCATAGGTCTTCTCTTTGTTTGAGCGTAAATGTAGTGACCGATCTCGTCTTTCAGCTTTCTTTTGATCACATTCCATTGATTCACCCCAGCCCCGGTCAACTCATCCATCCGGTTTAGAACAAGCTCATGGATCTCATGCATGAATTCTTCCGAATCCTTAACGAATATAAACCCTCTGGAGATAATTTCGGGTGACGTGACCATCTGTTTTTCCGTTTTGCTCAGTGTAGTCACAATCACCAGCATGCCATCGGAAGACAGTTGCCTGCGATCACGCAGTACAATATTGCCGACATCACCCATAATCAGACCGTCTACGAGACTGTTGCCTGATGCAACTTTGGGACCTAAAGAAGCAGTGCCGTCTTTGTATTGGACCATATCCCCATTATTAACGATAAACACATGATCACGCTCTATACCTACGGACTCGGCAAGCAGTCTGTGCTGATACAACATACGGAACTCACCGTGGATCGGAATCAGATAATCCGGTTTCATCAGAGTAAGCATCAATTTGAGTTCTTCCTGACTGCCGTGTCCGGAGACATGCATTCCTGCTGCACCACTTGAACCATATATCACTCGTGCTCCGAGAACATACAGGTTATCTATTACATGTGCTAGATTTCGTTCATTGCCCGGAATGGCTCCGGCAGCAATAATAACAGTATCGCCAGCATTAATTCTTACGTGAGGATGTTTACCGGATGCCAAACGTGACAATGCTGCCATCGCTTCTCCCTGGCTACCAGTGCATAATACAACGACTTGTTCAGGTGGAAACTGATCCGAATCGATGGCTTCAATCAACAATCCGTCAGGAACTTGCAAATACCCCAATTCACTGGCCACCGATACCACATTCACCATACTTCTGCCCAACAGTGCCAGTTTGCGACCCGTCTCAAATGCTGCATTCACAATCTGCTGTACCCTGCTGACATTCGACGCAAATGTGGAGATAAATACTTTTTGTTTTGCACGGATAAAGGCATCCAGAATGTGGTCTCCCACCACACGCTCAGAAGGTGTAAATCCGGGTCTTTCTGCATTGGTACTCTCGGAGAGCAAAATATGGACACCCTGTTTGCCAATCTCGGCCATGCGGTGCAGATCTGGGAAAGGTCCATGTACAGGCGACATATCAAATTTGAAATCTCCGGTATGCACGACATTGCCCGCTGGCGTCTTAAAGAAGATACCAAGACAATCCGGTATACTATGACTGGTTGCGAAAAAGGAAACCTCGATCCCTCCCAGCGTAATGCTGGAGTGAGCATCGATCGTGTGCAGGTCCGCCTTGCGCAGCAGCCCATGCTCTTTCAGTTTAAGCTCGATCAGCCCGCGAGTGAGCCTGGATGCATACACCGGGATGTTCATTTGTTTTAACAAATAGGGAATGCCACCAATGTGATCTTCATGTCCATGGGTAACCACAAGACCCCTTACTTTATCCAGGTTCTCCAGCAGATACGCTGCATCCGGAATGATCAGATCAATACCAGGCAATGTCTCATCGGGAAACTTCGAACCACAGTCAATCACGATGATGTCCTGATTGTACTGGATGAAATACATATTCTTTCCTATTTCATTTACGCCGCCAAGTGCAGCGATATACAGTTTGTTGTGGGCTAGATTCAACTCTATTATTCCTCCTCTGCGTGACAAACGTATGCGATACGGATCTATATTCCTAGTATGGAAGCAATCGCCTTACTTATGCATTTCAAAGTGATTATGCTAAAAAAACCACCATGGAATATTCATTCCACAGTGGTTTATACGAAAAATAAATACGGTTACACCAATGATTTTTCACGCTGTAGCAATACGTCTTGTTCATAGGTTTTGATATCGGTGATCCACTTTTCACGAACTGGAACGCCTTGCTGAGCACAATAGTAGTCCCAGATCGCGCCAAACGGATAGGATTTGAACTCTTCCGTTAACGCGAGACGCAGGGTGTAATCTCCTTCCAACTCGGCTTGTTTCAAGGCATCCACCGGTTCGAGCATCGCTCGGAGAAGGGCTTTGATCGTATTACGTGTACCCACAACCCATGCAGCTACACGGTTAATGCTTGCATCAAAGAAATCCAATCCAATATGTGTGGTCGCAAGCAGATCATGTCGAACCAGTTCACGGGCAATTTCCAGCAACTCATCGTCCATAATTACCACATGGTCACTGTCCCAACGCATCGGGCGACTTACGTGAAGCAGAATGCCACTTGTAAACAGAGACAAGGACGACAGTTTATTGGAAATAACCTCAGTTGGATGGAAATGACCTGCATCAAGACAGATCAACGTATCATTTTGCAATCCGTAACCCATATAGAATTCATGAGAACCAACCACATATGCTTCCGAACCCAGACCAAACAGCTTACTCTCTACCGCGTCCAGGTTGTGCTCCGGGTTAAGTGGTTCGCCGAATACTTCATCCAGAGATTCTTTGAGACGTTTGCGTGGTGTCAACCGGTCAACCGGATTATCCTTGAATCCGTCCGGTACCCATACATTGGTTACACAAGTCTGACCAAGCTGTTCCCCAAAGTAAGCACCAATCCGGCGGGACGCCTTGCAGTGATCAATCCAGAACTTGCGAATCTCAGGGTCTGGATGACTGAGCGTGAACCCGTCACTTGATTTCTCATGGGAAAAACATGTTGGGTTGAAGTCCAGACCAAGTCCTTGTTCTTTGGCCCATTTCACCCAGTTGTCATAATGCTTTGGCTCAATCCGATCCAGTTCAACCTGCTCGTCTGTATCCGTGTAAATCGCGTGCAGATTGACCTTATGTTTGCCGGGAATCAGAGCAAAAGCTTGCTCCAGATCATTACGAAGCTCTGCAGGTGTGGTCGCAGCCCCCGGATATTGACCTGTAACGGAAATGCCACCTGTTAACTCCCCATCTTTATTCAGAAAACCTTTGACATCGTCGCCTTGCCAGCAGTGTACGGATACTTTGATCTCCGCGAGTTTGTTCAGTACCACGTCCGTATCAATTCCGTGCTGGGCATACAATGCCTTGGCTGCTTCATACGCTTGCTTGACTTGGTTATCCATCCGCAAGAACCCTCCTATTTTAACGTGTAAATGCTGCCGGTACACCGCCATCAATGGTCATCATGCAACCGGTTGTTTTTTCGGATTTCGAAGAAGCAAAAAATGCAATTCCTTCTGCAATATCTCTTGGATAGATATTCACGAGCAATGTCGTCCGTTTGCGATAATACTCTTCCAATTGATCCGGTTCAATTCCGTATGCCGCTGCACGTTCGTTTCTCCAGGAACCGTTCCAGATTGCTGAACCCTGTAGAATGGCATCCGGAAGAATCGTGTTGACACGAATGCCATACTCTCCACCTTCTGCTGCGATACAGCGTGCCAGATGCGCTTCCAGCGCTTTCGCTGAACTGTAAGCAGAAGCACTTTTACCTGCATACACCGAGTTCTTGGAACCGATAAATACCATGCTTCCCCCAATGCCCTGTTGTTTCATCAGCTTGAAGGCTTCACGAGCCACGAGGAAATACCCTGTGCCCAGTACATTCATGTTCAGGTTCCATTCTTTCAGGGAAGTTTCGTCAAATGGGCTGGATGTGGCCAATCCTGCATTGTTCACGATGATATCCACTCCGCCATATTGCACCGCAACATCAGCATAAGCAGATTGAACAGCTTCCTCATCGGTCACGTCCATTTTCAGCGCATAAGCACGATTCGCACCGTACTGATCATTAATTTCCTGTGCTACCTTCTGTGCGCCTTCCAGATTGAGATCAGCGAGCACCACATGCGCGCCTTCTGATACCAATCTACGCGCTGTTTCACTTCCGATACCACCTGCGCCGCCTGTAATAAACGCCACTTTACGGGAGAATTCAGTTTCTGCCGGGGCCAGAGACAATTTATACAGTTCCAGCGGCCAGTACTCCACATTGTAAGACTCGTTTGCACTGAGCGATACGAATTGACCCAAGCTAGTAGCTCCACGCATAACAGCAATGGCTCTGTGATACAACGCTCCGCTTACTTGGGAAAGCGCCCAGCTCTTGCCTGTGTTGATCATGCCCACACCAGGAATCAGGATAACGCGAGGTGCCGCTTCGAACATGACATCACCTTCGTTTTTGTTGCTCTCAAAATACTGTTGATATTGCTCTTTGTAGGCAGCCACACCTTCTACCAGCTTGGCTTTTAAACCTTCAATATCTTCTGCATCCGGTGTCCAATCGATGAACAGAGGTACCACTTTGGTATGTACCAGATGATCCGGGCAAGCTGCACCCACCTGAGACAATTCCGGGGAATCTGCTCCGCCCACAAAAGCAAGTACGTCCTCTTGATCATCAAAGGACAAAATCATTTTTTTGCTATCCGATACCGCTCCACGAATCGTTGGCATCACACGTGATACGATCTGACGACGAACATCAGCGGCGAGTGCCGGGTGTTTCACACCACCAAACAAACTTTCTTCGTTCACCCGTGCTTCGATGAAAGCTTCTGCTTCATTGATAATCTTGATCGTTTGAGCGTAACATTCCTCGGATGTTTCTCCCCACGTCACAAGTCCGTGTTTTTCCATCAGTACGAGTTCGGCATTGGGATTCGAGAATACGCTTTCAGCAATCATTTTAGATAACGTAAACCCAGGGCGTACGTAAGGCACCCATACAAAACGATCACCGTAGATCTCTTTCGCCAATTCCTTGCCGTTATGCGCACAACACAGGCTGATAATCGCATCCGGGTGCGTATGATCCACATGTTTATATGGAAGGAACGCATGCAGAAGAGTCTCGATGGAGGCGCGCGGGTGCTTGGCATCAATCATGCAATGTCCCAGATATTCAACCATCTCTTCATCCGACATGGATTCACGTTCAATTAATGGCCTTATGTCTTCGAGCCCAAGTCCGGTAAAATGTTTCGCTTCCATGGAACCCAGATCAGAGCCGCTTCCCTTCACATACATTACTTCTACATCACGACCACGAAAATCCTTCACTGTCGTTTTGGTAGACGTATTACCACCGTAGATGTTACATACACTGCGATCAGAACCAATGAGATTAGATCGGTAAACCAACTGCTCAAGTCCTGTTGTTTTCTCAGATGCCTGCGATACATTCCATAAACTCTGTACCATTTGTTTCCCTCCGATAATGTTTGTTTTATTCCTAATCCGAGTTTAACATCTTTGTTTTATTTTGAAAACAAAATATTTTAAAACCAAACGGAAATATTCAAAAGTCATCATAGATTGAGGTATATTATTAAAAAAACACCCTGACGTGAACGTCAGAGTGTTCCTGTATCATCGGCGGATTAGAAAATCCCCGCTTTTTGGGAAGTGTTTTTAATACCATAGGTATCATTAACTACGGTGTTGCCAAAGCTCGTTAAGCTTCCGTTCGGACCTGTGGCCATGTCCAGATAGTTCAGACCGGAGCTGTTTCCGTACCAAGACCAGGCAAGCCAGCCTACCCCTTTTTCCTGACCATATCTCATGATGGCATACTCGTCCACATCACCGTTTGTGTGATATCCCCCGAATTCACCAATGATCAGAGCCAATCCTTTGTTCAGCACATTCTCCATATTGGCTTTGACCGTTGCAGCATCTTTGCCAGCATACTCATACATATGAATGGAGAAGACGGTATTTTTCTGTGAATCGGCTGCAAATACACTTTGTCCATAATCCACGATGGATTGAGGGAACTGTCCCCATCCGGCTGCATCCACAATTAGCGTATTTTTAATTCCCGCATTCCGGAGTTTCGGAATGGCTTTTTTGTAACCATCAGCCCACGCACTTCCATTCCACGTTCCATACCATTCGTTGGCGATGTTGACGATGACCCGATCTTCTTTGCCAATCAAAGCTTCCTTAATGCTAATCCAGTAGTTCACTGCCGCATCCAACGAATTATAATCATCTTTCCCTGTGGCGTCATGTACTTCAAGTACAGCTATCATTTTATTTTGGTTAACCACATTAATAATATTTTTAACAGCGTTCAGATCATCTTTGGTGTACAAGCTACCATTCGAAAGAACAATGCGTACCGTATTGGCACCTGTTTTGGCGATTGCAGGGATAGCGGTATTCAAATCATTCTTGAACCAGGAATGTCCGTGATTAACACCTCTCATGACAAAAGCTTTACCTGTGGAATCATACAATTTGTTACCGCTTACATAAAATCCTGTGGCAGCAGATGCTTTGGGTGCTGCACTCCCTAATACCATGAACATAAGAGCAGCAATAACCGTGAAGATTGTACACTTTTTCAGATTAACCATTCGTTTGGAACCTCCTGTATTTGTTTTTTTATTTCAATTAACCCTGCTCTAGGCAATAAGTTAACTAAAATCGTTGGTAATAGAAGTTTTTTTGTTAGTAAATAAACGACTAATAACTTTATTATAGTTACGTTATTTAGTCTAAATAAACTTTATCGTTAAGGTTATGAAGTTATAGTAAATTGAAAACGCTTACCAGTCAAGATCTTTTTACCATGATTAGGAATCATTTTTTTTACATAACACAGCAAAAAAGGCTCTCTCCCCTCACAATCGTTCGGAGAAAGAACCCTCTGTATTATTAACGTCAGTTAACTCTTGTTTCAGTCTTGTTTATCTGTTGTTTAATCCCTGATTTAGACTAAGTGTCTTCCCTAACTCCCGCCAATACCACCCCAACCCGGTACTGTGGTCTCACCCAAATCTCATTAAACTTTCCGATCTCCACCCCCTCAAACCGCTCCACATAAGCCTGATTAACATAACTCTCAGTCGTCCCTTTTCGAATTGGAGTTATAGACAGACGAAGCGCGTGATCAGCCAGCAAATGACGGGATTGCTTCAAACCAAGCATCCAGCTGTGCCCATAGTGAATATGATCTGTTAACATCTGATGATGAATATGTGCTGCAGCGACGTCTCCTTCATAATCAATCTCGATCCACACGTCATCTACTTGTTCCGGCCACGCTGTGTCCAATTTCAGTGTTGCTGCATACTCTTTGGGATAATCAACCTCTACAGCAGGCTCGTAAGGCGAAACTTGGAATGTGTACGTACCGAATATTCCCTGCTTCGACTGGGATGACACAGCATATTTAGAAGCTGAAACATGCTCTGGAGCCGGATAAAAGGATACCTCCATCTCTGGTTGCTCCACGGATGTACATATGAGCATCTCATTCTGTACATACAGATGGCTGCTGCTAATTACAAGCCTTTCTTCTCCGCCGACACGGAAACGGTAGGCATGTAATGCCTCTTCACGGGTCAACGTAATGATTCGTATTCCCACCCCATCCGATGTCGTGATTCGCAGATGATGGCCCTTGCCGGCAATCGGGTGTATCACAACCTCATTTCCCTGCTCAGATACTGTACCTTCGGGCATATCCACATTTGTAACAGATGTTGCATCAATAACATACTCAGGCGCCATACCTTCATGGGTATAAAACACAACCGTGAGCTCCTGATTTACCATAAATCGGGTCAGTGGCTGAACGGTAGCACTAATGATCTTCATTCCATTCAGATTCATATGGAAAGGCAGAATGGCTGCCATGCCGGATTTCAACTGCATCGTTCCTTCTCTTGGATAAAAAGCAGTCCCTTTGCTGGTATGCAGTTCCAATTGTATATCTCGATCAGGCAACGCCACATGATCCTGATAATTATTTATGAACAGAAATCCAGAGCCATCTTGTTGCCGAACAGACCAACGCAGCTCCAATGTGTTCTCCGGGGTTATAGATTGTTGACCATCAGGTATAACACAGCCCATTGGCGCAAGCAACTCACCGTATGCTTCCAGGAACATGGACAAGCTTCGAATGCGGTCATACGATTCACCAACACGTCCAAATTCCCCGAGTGGCGATTGGTAATCATACGTCATTTTCGGCAATGCCTGCTCGTTCATATATGAATTTTTGCCTATCGGATTGGTCCCCCCGTGATACATATAATACCCAACCAGATTGCTGCCGTTCGCAAGTTTCACAATGGTCATCGCCTCGACACTGTCCGCATCAACAACCGGCCGAGCGTGATAACTGACCTGCATGCCACCAGCAAGCTCGCAATACGCAGCAGGATACTCCAGACTGTCATAATCCACTTCTTCCACAGGATTCATATGCAGATCCCGGAACAAATACTCCCGGCTTGGAGGCTGATTGGGAATCCATGGTGTGTACGCATACCCCGCCAGCATCGGTAATGTTCCTTCATCAGGCACCGCAGCATTACCCCAGGCCGTGGCAGTATAGAACATCGGCTTCATACCGACTTCTTCGGCAATATGGCGAAGCATCTTCAGATGTTCTCGTCCATCCCGGCCGGAGGTAATGTATTTTTCGCGGGTATACCCCCATGCATCCATGGGTGCGCCAGCGTGCATGTACTCATTTTCCAACTGTACCCCGATAACAGGGCCACCCTCCTGATAAAAACAGCCGTTGAGCTGACGGGCAATCTCCCGGTATAATCGCTTGGCGTAATACAGATATCCTTCATCGTTCGACCTGACTTCGATTGGATAACTGAATAGCCAATCCGGCATTCCACCATTACGCACTTCTCCATGACAGAATGGACCAATTCGCACGATCAGCGGCAGCTCATGCTTGCCACACAGATCCACAAAGTGCCGCAAATTCAGGTTTCCTGACCAATTAAATCCCCCTTCCTGCTCCTCGTGAAAATTCCAGAAAACATAGGAAGCGACAATGCTCACCCCGCCTGCCTTCATCTTCAGTAATTCTTCTTCCCACTGTAAGTAAGCGAATCTGGAGAAATGAAATTCACCTACCACAGGAATATGGGGTTTAGCATTACGAGTCATATAATAGTTGGTAAAATCATACGATTCCCCTCGTGGGCTTTTGCCGCCACTGCCAGTCATGCGACCCGCACGAATGTCCTTATCTTCCGCGTCCAATATAAAGCGAATATGGCTTCCTGCTATACTATCGTTCATGGATTATATAACTCCTTTGATATAGATGGGATATGGTAGAATCGATTATCAATTATCGATGGATGATTGCCCCTTGATGATTCGGGTTTTTCTCCAGTACCCGCTCCAACTCAAGTTTGGCTTCACTCGTCCGACCCAGTCCCAGAAGACCCAATGCCCGCATATACCGGCAATGTTCTTCATTTCGCTGATTGAGATCGTCGTCGAATACTAGAAAATCGGGCAGAGATACCGCAAAATAATCCATTCGGATGTGATCATGCATATGTCTTTCCGCATAGTCAATGAGTTTGTTAAAGCGTCGGTTTGCTTCCTTCACATTGCCAAGTTTCTGCCAGGCTAGACCCTGATAATAGATAGATTCCGGCGGTTGATCATTATAAAACATCGCGCTTGCCGGTTCATTCAAACCGATTGATGCTCTGTGGAAATTCTCCTCTGCCGCCTGATCATTCTTCAGTTGCTGGTAGGCACAGCCAAGATAAAAGTAAACTGGATTGTCTCCGGCTCCCTCCAGCTTACCTTCACCTAAGTTCTCCGGGTAAACTAATGCCTTCTGCAACAGCTCCATTGCTAGTTCAGGTTGTTCTTTCTCCAGGTTTTGCTTCGCCAGTTCTGTCAGTGCCGTAAGATATTGTCCAGTTACCTTGCCTTCTCCACCTTCCCATGGATGAAACCGCCGGGTCTGAAGGGCATTCCATGCTTCTTGATGGCTACCTTGCATATTCAGTAAAGTCACCCACTCGATATACAGATCATCACGGTGGTGAACCAACTCCATATGTTGTTCCAGCAATTTGATTCGATGCTCGCAGGAATGCCCTATCTTCTTGTGCAATTGATCCAACTCGTAGAAGATTCGGGCATCCTGTGTATCCAACCGGAAAGCTTCCTCTAATGATGCCAGTGCAAGATCGGGGCGATTCAGCTTGTTATAATAAGCCAGTCCCAGATTCCGATGTACAGTCGAATATGCAGCATCCACCTCGCGTGAAGTTTCCCAATGAGTGATCGCTTCCTCGTAGCGTTTATGATCATATAACCAATTTCCCAGGTAATAGTGAGCACGCGCATCATTCGAATCCACTACCAATACATCCTGAAGCACCATGAATTCAAATAACGTATTAGGAAAACAATAATCCGTTGGAGCAGCTTTCCCTTGTCTTTGACATTCCCGGGCCTGCTCCACATCCCCCAGCTGACGATACAAGTAAGCCTTAGCATAACCAACCAAAGGATACGGCTGTGAATTTTCGGATTCAACATACGAGAGTACCGTCAGTGCTTCTTCCCACAACCCACTATCCGCGTAATCTGCGGCTACATTCAGATAATTATAAACGTCTCCTCGCATCAGACGATGGAAATGTTCACGTGCTTGCTCCGCTTGTTCTCTCTCTGAAGGTGCAGTCGCTCCGCTGTAGATCAGGACTAATTCATGTGCAGCTCCAAATTCAACCGGGTCCAGTTCCAACGTTTCATACGCATATTGGAGGGCCCGTTTATCTTGACCCAACCTGCGCAGCAGACACACCTTCAGATGCCGAGCCTTGTAGTTTCTACTGTTACGAATCAGCGAACGTTCGATGTGATCCAGCGCTTCCAGCTCCCGATGTAACACTGTATCGATCTGAGCAAGCATATAATAACCCGTATCCTGATACTGTGCAGACCATACGGCTTTATACAGTGCTGCGTAGGCTTCTTCCTGTTTCCCCTGTAGTTTCAAACTCAGACCGAGTTGGTAAAATGCTTCACTATCATATGGATTCGTATTTTTCCACGTCAGCGATTGAACGGCCTGTCTGAAATGCTTCTCTGCATCTTGAAACAACCCTCTGCGCAGCAGCAATGTGCCATACGCAATGTTTAGACGAATATCCGTTGCATCACGCTTCAACCCTTCCAGATAATAAGGTTCCGGTTCATACGTGGCATGCCGATATTGCTCCAAATGAAGACCAGCCAGATATAGTTGTTCATTCGTACGAATCTCGGATGGTAACGGGAGTGGTGTGGCCGGATCTGGAACTTCCTGAATCTCAGAACGTTCAGGCTGATAGGCCACGAGTACTCTTCCTTCCGCACTTCGAACACTTAACTTCAACTGATGCCATTCATCTTGTCCGCTCCACGGGAATGAATATTTATATAGTTCCGAAGGTGAGATATTACATCTCTCATGGAGATATACCGTGGTTGGACCTATCACTTCAACGGTCACTTGTTCAAAAACCGACGTCGCATATACCATCACGGTTACCATTCCGGTCGTTTCATCCTTTTCCAGATTAACCGCTGCATCAATCGATGCATTTTTGACCATACCAATTCCTTTATACGGCATAAAATACTGTGAAAATGATTTCGCTTCATAAGGCTGTAACCATGTAAAATCAGGCTGATTATCGGTATAGATCCCTGTCATTAATTCAATATATGGTCCATCCTCGTCCGTTAACTGTCGATCCCAGGCTTGCCCGAATTCCCCGTTCCCCCAGGTCCATTGCTTCTTGCCCGGAGAAATATGATGATTGGCTACATGCAACAAACCCGCCTGAACCCCGTGGTCATAACCCCCTACAAAATTATAATCCGACTTATACGCCATATAGGATGTTGGAACCGGTATGTTTTTGTAGCGCGAGATATCCACACCTTCGGAATAGTCCATCTTGTAATAAGTGCCCGTTGCGATTGGAAAGCGGGATACGTCCCGTTTTCCGTGGTCCAGCACAGCCGTTACATCGGGTGGAAAGACGGATTGCGTATGCTCGTTGACGGCTACAGCCGGGTTGGCCCACCATAGAAAAGTTTGAGGTACGCTGGTGCGATTGTATACCTCGGCATGGATTTCAAGATAGGCTTTGCCGGGATGTAATGTGAAGCCAGCGGTCATTTTGGTACCATACATGCGATCAATCTCACCCACCCACACGGTAGCGCTTCCATCTTCATTATTGTCAAATGTATAATCGACTGGGCCAAACGTGTTGGGCCGATGATGCTGTGGCCAGTTGAATTCAATTCCTCCGGAAATCCATGGCCCTGCCAGACCCACAAGTGCAGGTTTAATCACCCGGTTATAATATACAAAATCGTAGTTGTTGGTCCGATCCAGCGCACGATAGATCCGTCCACCCAGTTCGGGCATCATCTCAATACGTACATATTCATTTTCGAGAATAACTAATCGATAAGATTTCATTTTGGCATCATCTTCAATGCTGTCGATCACGGGATGCGGGTACACCTTCCCCGAACTCCCCTGGTAGATTCTCTTTTCAAGAAACATCGGATTTTTGTCCGGTTTACCTGTACCATAGGTTGGAATATCTCTGGTTTCTTCCCATATGCGAACATTTGATGTCGCTGTCACGTGATTCAATTCGCTCACTCCTCGGCCTCGTATATATTGTGATCATACGCTCCGACATGCAGGAAGAACATTGACATTAAGCGGTTCTTGATGGACGATCTTCGGATTCCCATATAACCAAAGAGAGTACCTATCCACTGAATAATGCAGTGAAAGGTACTCTCTGATCGTTCTTGATTAACTTATCTGCGACGCGCAAAATCCACAAATCTGAACTTGTCCGGTCGATGCCTCGATTCCGTATACTGAAATTGACTGGCATCCTCCAGGTACACTTGGCTCCTCACCACAACCACATTATGGAACCCTTCAAGGTCAAGCAGTTCCCTGTCCTCAGCGGTGGGTTCTTCCACCAAAATCTCTTTTTTGGCAAACGAAATGGAAAGCCCCAGCTCTTGCTCAATGTACTCATAGATGGAATCATTACAGATCTCTTTACTGAGCCCAGGAACAAGCCGCTGGCTAATGTAATCTTTGTCCAGTATGACATGCTCTCCATCCACTTTGCGCACACGTCTGATCGCCCAGACCTGTTCATTCAGACCAAAGTTAATATTCTTATGCAACGCCTGATCCACTTGTTGCTCCTCGAAAACCTTCACATACGTTTGAGCGCGATGTCCCATTTTTTTGGCTAATTCCTTGAAGCTAACTAGACCTGAGATGGGAAAATCGATCTTGCGTATGTCCAGTACAATCGAGCCCTTGCCTTGAATCTTCTGAATGTAACCTTCTTCGTACAACATTTTCAATGCTTTGCGAATAGTCTCTCGAGACGTTTGATAACTTTCCGATAGATCCAGTTCCGATTGAAGCAGCGTCCCTGCCTCAATCTCTCCGGTCCGAATACGATCTGCAATATCTTCATATATCCGGATAAATTTATTATTCATTATTCATCACCATTGTTCATTACCCTTTTTTTATCATATTGGCAACCATTATAGCATTAAAAACCAATCAAGCGGTAATGTCGTTACTAGCGATGCTTGCAGTATCACATGTAAAAATCAATTCAATTTAGATATGACGATCAAACGCTGACGCTTTCTTCACTTGATCTGTACGGTTCTCATCCATGACTTGAATCAGCTTATTTAAGCGGAAGATCAGCGCTGCAGCTTCGGATCTGCTCAAATGCTGCATGGGACGGAAGCTGCCATCTTCATATCCGGTAATCATGTACAAACCCGCAAGTTCCTGCACTTCTTCTTGGGCCCAATATGATACATCAGTCTGGTCGGTAAACGCTCTTGGGGAAGTAAGCGGTTCCGGTCTGATTTTACGAACAACATTTGCTATAATCTTAGATGCCTGTTCACGTGTTACCAGTGCATACGGAGCGAATTTGCCGTTCCCCATCCCTTGAACCATCTCATGATGAACGGCTGCCTTAATCTCAGGAGCGAACCAATCATCATCGTTTACATCCTGAAATCCATGGTGTTCATTAACCATTGTGTCCACACCCATCAAACGCACGATCAATGCGGTGAACTCTGCACGCGTGATCGGACGGCGTGGTTCGAAGCGAGTTTCACTTACACCTTGAATGATATTTTGTTCCGCCAGCCAGGTGATCTGGTCTTTATTGAATGTTTGGCTGATATCAATAAATTTGATATTTTTTTTCGCAGGTAACTCAGGTTGCTCATCAGAAGGTTCAGGTTGTGAACTCACCTCATCGGCTTTTACCGAAGTACCTGCTGGATTTGAAGCTGTACCACTACCGCTCCAAGCGGATGGTGGATACGGAAAAGTCATGGCTGCGGCCCGTTTGCTTTCACTTTTCTCACCTGCTGAATTCTCCGTCCATACTTCCACCTCATAATGCTGCTCGGCATTCAGCCCTGACCATACATGACTACGCTCGGTGCCACGGTAGATCTCACGATCTTTATGGGTGATCACAATCACCTCATTCATTGAATCCAGTTCCCAAGTTAGCTTAATCGTATTAGTACCTTGCGCTATGGCTGCTACTGTCAGTTCCTCGGAAGGCAACGTCTCGAATTCCGGAACCTGGAGTGCCTCACCCTCCCCTGCCTCATTAAATGGAATGATTGCAAAGTCAGTATAACGCTCTGCACTGATTAATTCAGACACATGTATTGATGTCTCCGTTGTTGTTCCCACAAGCTCTTCATTTCGATAGATTCGATAACCCGCAGCACCGGGAATCAGTTCCCATACGATGTCTGCACCATACATGGAACGTCCCTCTACTACAGGAGGTGAAGCAGCACTACCGGGCAAAGTCATTGCATGAAGGTAATAACCACCATCACTACTGCCCGACGCATTCATGGTCTTCACTGTATAGGTATAGTTCACGCCCGGTTCAAGTCCCTTGTCGTCATAGAACAGTTCATCTGCAGGAACACGAGCAACCTCCACACCGTCACGCTCAATGATGAACTGCTCGGCACCTTCGACCCGGCTCTGTTCCAATATAAGACGAATGTGGTCCTTCGCCGAATGATACTCCACTTTGACCGGAGCTGCTGGCTTGGTCAGGACAGAATACATGAGCTTCTCCGATGTATCTCCCTGATCATTCTCTGTGTAGATTTGAATCGGGTACTGCTTACCTGCATCCAGTTGATCAATAATAAACTCTTTTTGTTTGCCTCGGTATACTTCTGTACCATCCAGCAATACAACAAATGTTTCGTTCCCAAATGGGAAGTCCCATTCCAGTTTGGCGTGATCTGTCTCGGGGTATATCTTCATTTCCAGTGAATCCACATGAGGCACGGTGTAAAAAGGAGTCACGGTCATTGGGCTTCCTGAACCAGCCGTATTATAAGGAATAATCTGTACCTGATCATATCGGGTTGCACTCTCCAAATGAGTTAATTTCACCTCTGTGATATCCCCTTCTTCTATAGTGGTGAACATCTGATCTCCGATACGTATGATATATCCCTCCGCCCCTTGTACCTTAGGCCAAGAGATCAATCCCTCCTTTTCCCCAATCATGCTTGCATGTAAAGGTTCGTTAATGGTCGCAGGCAACGTGCGCAAGTGAACTTCGAAACCGGAATCACTCTCTCCCGTTGCATTTGATGTTTTAATGGTATACGTGTAATGCTCTCCTGGTGTCAGTACATGATCTTCAAATGAAGCTTGATCTGCTGGAACCTTAGCGACTTCAACACCATCCCGCATAATGATGAATTGCTCTGCTCCCCGTGTGGAGCTTCCAGTCAGGTCCAGTACCGCAGTCTGATCTGTGATGTGTGTTATGCCTGCCGTCTGAGGTGATATGGGTTTCGTTAAAACCTGAATCTGAATAGACTCTGACCGATGACCATCTTCATTAATCGCAACAAGTTCGAATTCATATGCTGTGCCATCCAGCATGCTATTGAGATGTACAGACGGTTCAGACACGCTCTGTACATCTCCCGTTACCCGATTGCGAATCTCATATGCAACAGCTCCCTGAACAACCTCCCAAGCCAGATCCACCTGATGTGTTCCTGCTTTCACTGTTATACTTTCTGCAACCAATGGCAACGTTTGAGTCATTACACTGAAAGTAAGCGGCCCACTCGTTCCACTCGCATTGACTGCCCGAATTACATAAGTGTATTTCGTTCCTGGCGACAGATCCTTGTCTACAAATTGGGTTTCACTAGAATCCATCTGAGCGATCTCTCTTCCATCCCGTTCAATGACATAATGATCTGCCCCTTGGACACCAGTGTTACTGAAATCCAGACCTAGGCTGCTTTTTGCCACATCATATACTGGAACCTTATCGGGTTTCTGAGGCAAAGTCAGCAGGGATACTTCCGTCGCTTCAGAACGAGTCTCCTGTCTGTTGATCGCCCATAGTTGATAGTGATGCCTCGTTCCATCCTGGAGCCCTGTAATTGTTGCTTCATTCTCCATTCCTCTATAGATCTCCTTGCCATTCTGCTCAATCACGTATTCAGCGGCACCTTCCACGAGAGACCAGGAAACTTTTGCATGATGTACTCCTGGATCAACAAGTACTTCGGCAGGAGACACAGGTTTGGACAATCGGATGAGCTGTGCTGTCTCACCTGGACCAGAAGCATTCGTAGCCTGAACTTGCAAAACGTACTCTGTACCTGGCAATAATCCCTCAACCGTGTAGGCCAGTTCTGATGTTCTGCCCACTTCTGTTCCATTGATTTTCACAATATAGAGATTCGCCGTATCTACAGCTTGCCATGCAAGTCCCATACTTGTCTCATCAGTCGATGTGACATTTAGTCCTTCCGGCCTGCTAGGTAGCGTAAGAATTGTACTACTGGTGGATGCACCGTACCCAGCAGCATTGCCCGCCTGTACTTCATAGGTATACTCACGACTGCTTGACAGGTGGTGAACTGCGAGTTGTGTATCTGATATCTCATGGCTCTGTCCATCGATGACCACCCGATATTTCGTTGCCCCAACGACAGGCTCCCAGCTCAAGATTGCTCCCTGTTCAGTTACTTGAACAACGTGAAGTCCCGACGGGCTCTCCGGTAGTGTTGTTCCTGATACCGAACTGCTCATCCCCTGTCCACTTCCGTTCACTGCTTGTACATCCAGTTGATAAGGTGTTCCTGAACTCAGTCCAGCAAAGACCCATTCTTGGGTTCCGACAGGAACCGTTCCGGACTTCTCTCCATTCAACCATAACTCATAACGATCGGCTCCTCGTACTGCATCCCAATTCAGACGAAGGCTCGTTGTGGAAGCATCCGATACGTGTAAGCTGGTCACCTGCCCAGGTAACGTCTTGAGCAAAGGTAATCCTGCCAAGGGCCCTGGTCCTGTCTCGTTTCCGGCAATCAACGCATAGCTGTACTCCGTGCCACTATCCAGACCTGAATCCAGATACTCTGTCTGCTCTCCTTCATATATAGCTGTTCCATCACGCGAAAGACCATAATACGTTGCAGAAGTCACCGTATCCCACGTTAATGAAATATCATGCTCCCGAATCTGAACGGCCATAAACTCACCGGCCATTGCCGGCAGTGTGAGAAATCCGGTCCTACTGCTACCACCTGCGCCACTTTCATTCATTGCCGTTACCGAAATGTTATGAATGGTTCCTGGAACGAGGTTGCTGACGTAGGGAAGGCTACCCGGATCAGATACCGTCTGATCAAACACGGTGACACCGTCCGCAGTTGCAGCAATGATGCGGTAAGCATCTGCTCCCTGTACTGAATCAAATTGGATTTCGGCCAAATGCGGCTGGGAATCTACTTTTCGAACATGCAACGTTCCGGGAGCTGCCGGGATTGTTAATACTTGAGCGCTTACTGCATCACTTACTCCGGTATGGTTTCTCACTCTAACCTCATATTCATAGACCTGACCACCGCTTAGGGAGTGATCGATTATACTGTGGTTAGGATAATCCAGTGTCCATAACTGTCCTGTTGTTTTATTCGTTATCTCATACTGATATCCATTGGTATACCTTTCCCCTGTTGGCAAATCCACTGTAAGTTCAGCTGATGTCTCAGCGATCTGTGTCATTCTCACATGACTCGGTTGCTCGGGCTTGCGTTGAATATGGTAAGGTGATGATGTTGTCTCATATGTATTACCTGCTCTGTCCATGGTTTTCGCATGGATGTACCATATACCTTCCGATTCGATGGATATTTTATGCTCGTCAGAGCGAGCTTCAAGCCAATGATCCGGTGATTCTGCACTGTTCGTAACTTGATAGAATCGTTCCAGTTCCTGAATGCCTGATTGGGCGTCGGCATACTGAATGGTAGTGGATATGTCCATGTCCGTCCAGCCATGCCCGTTCGGTGCAAATGTAATCGTTGGAGCCATCTGATCCACATAGGCGATTCGACTAACTTCCTTGCTCACATTACCAACGGCATCCCTTGCTCGCGCCCGAATGGTAGTAGCGCCGTTTGTACTAACTGTACCGCTATTTCCTGTCATATACGGGGCATCATTCATGCTGTATTCATAGGAAATCGCTTGTTCATCCACACTTCCAGCGATAGTGAATTGCACATGTTCTTTACTCCATCCAGAAGGACTTAAACTAATCACCGGATCGGTTGGAGCTGTCGTGTCAATTCGAACTGTAGCCTGAGCGGACGTGCTTATATTGCCTACACGGTCAATTGAGCGTGCATATACGATCGTTTCTCCCTCATCGGTAACCGTCACTTCGCCCGTGTAATCGATCCAGGGACCTTCTTTGTTAAGTCGATATTGACTCTTGGCAAGCCCACTGCCCGTATCTTCACCACTGTTTATCGCAAAAGTTACATCCTGATTCGTCCAATTCTCTTCACTTAGCGTAATCGTTGGTTGCTCAGGCCCAGTCTTGTCGATTCTGGCTGTTGCCGAAGTGGAAGCACTGACATTGGACGCCCGATCTACACTTCGTGCATAAATCTCGGTTATTCCTTCTTCACTGAGTGTAAGAGGGGTCTTGTAGTCTATCCATTCTCCCTCGCTTCCCAGCTTATACTGTGTCAGACCAATGCCACTTGCTTCGTCCGTACCTTCCGTTAATGTCACGATTACCGCCGCTTTTGTCCATTCGGGCGGATTCAACGAGATAACAGGTGGCGTTGGTGCCGTCCGATCTACCCTGGCTGTCACAGCCGTTTCCTGTCCTGTATTACCAAACGCATCAATACTGCGTGCCATAACAGTTGTGTTGCCTTCACTGCTTACGGTAAACGGAGTACTGTATTCACGCCATTCTCCTGTCGGACCGACTTTAACTTCAGTCTTTTGAGTTCCGCTCAAGGCATCTTTTCCCTCTTCAACCGTAACGAGAACATCTTCCTTGGTCCATGAGGATGGAGTGACTGTAACAGACGGAGCAGTTGGACCCGTCGTATCTTTAATCATCTCTCCAGCGGATATAAACGGGGTCTGTATCCCTTCACCATTCAGTGCCGCCACAAAAACTTCATATTTTCCGTCCGCGAGTCCGGTCAGGGCAAACGCTGTACGTGTGGAAGTTGTTGTTCCCGTTGCAAGGACTTGCCCGCCTGGACTGCGTATTTCCGTTTTATAATGCGTACCTGCAGGATTTCCATTATTACTCCAACTCGCTGTAACGGAGTTGCCTGATTGTGTTACAGCCGCAGCAGCGGGTGGATTGGCCAGTGTATACTTGGAAGCTGGACTGGAGTAACCCGTATAGGAACCACTTGAATTTTTGGCCCGTACGGCAAAAGAATAACTGGTATTCGGAGTAAGCCCAATCACCTGCCGACTGTTTGATGTACCTGTGTCCACGATCTGATTTGTCGTCATATTCTTCAGTTCATACGTAACGGATGCATCATTCGCCTTCTTATCCCAATTCACCGTCAAGCTATTAGGGTTAACCAATGTATATGTCGGCGTTCCGGGCACAACAAAACTTCTTACCGTAAAGTTAACGGTGCCTGCTGAGGACACCCCACCTTTGTCATCCATGACCCATACTTGTAATGTGTGTGTGCCATCTGGCAGGGTGTCAGGCAAAGTGTAATTGGTGTTGAAAGACTGATTAGAACCCGTTGCGGTCATCTGGGTCAGAATGTTCTCGGACCCACCATCTATGGACCATTTCACGGTCAACTGGTCGCCTACATCCGTATCTCGCGTTGTACCAGAGATCTGAAGTTGCTCGCCTTTGTAATAGGTTTGACCCGAAGAGGGTGCTGTTAAGGTAAATGAAGGTGGAGCATTTTTGGGGCCAATCCCCACAATGGTTGAAAATTTGCGTGAAGCCTGATTTGCTGTTGACTTGGCGTCCCACCAAAATTGTGCAGCTGTATCACTCGCCGTAACGGTCTGGCCTGGAGTGAACGCTGAAGGTGAAGACCCTCCCGTGAGCTGGGCGCTGTCTGGACTGCTGTACTGGCCCATATATATACGATCTGCATTCACAACATTGTACGTATTGGCATAAAAAGCCGTGACCTGAACACCGCCGCTGTAATTGCGCCATCCATTCTCGATGACTTCAAACGGAGATGCATCATTGCCATTCACCATCGTATCCCAATAAAATGTTCCACCCAAATTCAGTGCCGTTCCACTACGATTGATAGCTTCCAGTTCAACCTTCATGTACCCACCTTGTGAGGTAGCATTAACGATAGATACACGCAAAATATATTCCACATTGTCCTTTTGCCGGGACATTTCAATCACATTATTGTTAATTCGGTAATAATTCAATGGCAACGTTTTGAAGTTCACGGGTGATCCATTATGGTCGATAATCGTAGATACATTCCCTGTATCGCCACCGTAAAATACATTTGTGTTTGGTAGTAATACAATTCTGTATTTGCCATCACTGTTCATCTCTACTTTCACCTTGGATGACTGTACAATCTTCATGCTGGACGTGTCGGATACAATCCCGATTGTTTCAACCGTTTCAGCCATTACCGTGGCTGCACCCCATTCAAGCAACAGGGCTTGAGGTGATAATAACGCAAATGCCAGTACCACTTTGGTTAACTGTTCCGCTTGTTTCTTCACACGTTTTCCTGATTTCTTCAACGTCTACTCTCCTTTTTGGCACACAAAAAAGGGAGGCCCCCCAACAAAGGAACGATGTCCTAAGTTGGGGTGCCTCCCCTAACAAGTGTCATTTTTTCTTGATTATAACGATTAAGCGCATGAATGTAAACACTTGATCATGAACGCCTTACTTCTCATTTCTCATCTCTGATCTTTAATAACGCTTCGTCCAGTGCGCCAACGACCTTGTCACACCATACATCAAATTCCGGATCTTCGGTCTGTAATTCAGGATGGGCCAGTATGTGCTCAATCGTACTTCGAATACCCTGATCGGCTCTTGTCGTTGCTACAAATTCCGGAACAAGCCGCTTCAGCTTACTGTTGTCAAACACAACGGTATTGGCTTTGTCCCCCAGCAAACCGCCGCGAAGATCCTGGTCACTGCATGCTGCCAAGAACTCGGAGGGTACATGTACCGCATGAAGCTTAACTCCCAACACACCGGCGATAATCTCATGAATCTGATTCCAGGTGACGGATTCGTCCGAGGTGATATGTACCGATTCACCAATGGCATGGATATTTCCCATAAGCCCGATAAACCCTTTGGCAAAATCAGTATTGTGCGTAATGGTCCACAGTGAGGTGCCATCTCCATGGATGATAACGGGTTTGCCTTCACGTATGCGCTTGATAACCTGCCAGCTGCCTTGAGCACCATGAACACCGAGAGGTACCGATTTGTCACCATACGTATGGCTCGGACGCACGATGGTCACAGGGAATCCGTGCTCGCGGTATTGTTTCATCAGATAGTCTTCACAGGCAATCTTGTTGCGAGAATACTCCCAGTATGGATTCGATAAGGGCGTACCTTCCGTGATCCGGTAATCAGCCAGAGGAGTCTGATACGCTGATGCTGAACTTATAAAAATAAACTGCTTTGTTTTATCCTTGAACAAACGGTAATCTCTCTCCAATTGAGACGGTACAAAAGCGATAAAGTCTGCCACAACATCAAATTCCAGATCAGCTATCAGTTCCGCTACACGTGGCTCGTCATTAATATCCGCTTGAAGTACGTTGACTTCCTTAGGTAAGTCATGGTTATGATTGCCTCGATTAATCAGATACAGTTCACAGCCTTGCCGTGCAAGCATCTCCGTAATGGCCGTACTGATGGTGCCTGTCCCTCCAATAAATAGCGCTTTCATTTTCGCCACCTCCTGATCGATTTCACCCACTTTCTCATGATATCACGCACCAAAAAAAGGAGCAAAGCTCGGTGACCCGAAACCTTGCTCCTTCTGCTTATACGACCTTAATCGTTGCGTATATCATATACATACCGCAGTGAATCTCATATTCTCCCTTTGGCAGATCTTTATCGACGGTATAATAATTAGGTCCCTTTTGCATGTATAGATCCATGCCAAGCTTTTGTGATCCGACTGATTTGACATGTGTCACCGACCGGGTCAGAATAAAGTTGATTTTGGTTGGTACGCCAGCTTTCACCTCGATAACGTCTGGTCCAAAACCATCGTTACTTACGTCCACATCAATGACTTCATATCCCTTCAAATCCTCCGCTGTCTCGGCTTGTGCAGTTACAGCACTTCCAGATCCCGGGGATAAGTCTTTGCCCATAAAATAAACCAAAAATGATCCAAGCAGTACAACAACGGTCAGACCCAGTGTTAACCAAGGCCATGTTTTTCCAAACCAGCTTTTCATATAAACACTCCTCATTCGATGTCCCATCAATATTCAATCAACAGACGGATGTATTCTTTAAGCATACCTGATTCGCATGACAATGAAAATGACCCCTCTGGGCTATTGTAGTTGAGCCGTATAAATTGAACTAAAGAATATTTACATTGGACACTCCGATGACAGAAGAACCTTCCGATCGCTGTTATCCCCAGATTTTTTGATTTCCTTTTCAAAGGGTAAAATCCGGGAATAGCGTATGCTTCCGAAGCAGCTTTCTTTCAGAAAGCTTTTAGGCGCACGCTTCGCTTCTTCAGGTTATTTCTGTCCTCTCCGTTTCGTGTAAATGTTTAGTTCAATTTATATAGAAAATTTAAATAAAAAAAGCCTGATTTCTCAGGCTTTACTACGGTTATTCCCGTTCAGGCTTCCCAATATCCCTTTTTGTATAACTCAGGAATAGATCGGTGTATTCCGACTTCGTCTCATACGTAATTTATACAACTCTGGCAGGGCTACACCAATGAGCACAATAATAACTCCGAACCATTGCAATCCGCTGACATGCTCATGGAGCACGATTGAGGATAACAATACTGCAATTGGAAGCTCCACTGCACCCAATATTCCGGCCATGTCACCACCAATATGCGGAACGCCGATAGCGAACAATACTGGTGGAATGAAGGCCCCGAAGAATCCAAGCAGCAATCCAAATACAAGCAACTGGCTCCAGATCAATCCGTTAAAGAGGAATGTCGGCGGGAACAAAATGCACAGGAGGATCAAACCGCCTGTAACCATCCACGCACTGCGGAAGGCTGGATGCGCTGAAGGAACCGCTTTACCGCTGAACAAGACAAACAGGGAATAACTTACGGCTGCCATTAGTCCAAGAGCAATACCCAGACCGTTGAACTCACCCAATCCTTGTTCCAGGAAACCCGCTGCCAGTAAGGTTCCACCAAACAGAATGATCAACGTCAGGAACGTGACTTTGTCTGGACGTTGACGTTTGCTAATCGCCTGAATCAATACGCTAATCCATGTGAACTGGAACAACAGGATAATAGCAAGTGAAGCAGGGATATAACGCAAAGACTGATAATACACGAGACCTGTAATTACCGTTGGTGTTCCGGCAGCCATCAATAACAGACGTTGTTTCCACGTCAACCGTTTGAATACCTGTGCCACGGCTCCTGATGTTTTGCCATTTGCCTGTGACTTGCGTTTGGTTCTAAATCTTGTGTATAGCGCCAGCATCCAGGAAAGAAGAAAACCCGTTATCAGCTGTGTTCCGACAACCTCTCCAAGTTTATATCCTTCGCCATACGCCAGAACCACAATCGTGGATAATATGCCATAACTCATCGCTCCCGCGAGAACGGACAGATAATATTTCATTTGTGAATAAACCTCCTGATGATAAGAAAAATACGCCCGCATGTTGGTTCATGCCAAGGTCACAGACACCATCTAAATGCAAAAAATCCTAACTACGAGCAAGGAATACATTGATTCCTTGGCATCGTAGTTAGGAAGTATAGGCTTCCCGTAGAGACCCTCGCCCTGTGTACACTTTCGGCCTGCGAGGTTATACGAAATGATATATGCAATTTGATGTAATTCGTGTGTGACGACTTTTCATATATTACATGGGAGGTGAGATGGTGTCAACCCTATTCCGCATAAAAAGTTAAACTACATTATTACACCGAGTCGCTTCGATTGCTGTACCATTCTTCACACACACTGATTACGTAAAAACGTCATGTCCGATTGGAGCTTGAGAAGTCCCACTCCAATGTTTGCTGTAAACCTTCCTTCAATCCATCCAGATCCAGCCCATCCACGGCAAAAGCCTCACGGATCAAAGGCGGCGCGACGAATTCATCATACTTGCCCAGATAAGGCGCTTCATCTTCAGCCAGTAACGCAGATGCGTCTTCGGCCGTCCGACACTCACTCATAATCTCGGCTAACAATGTTCGTTCATCGATCTTGCCGGACACCACAAAATAATAGGGCTCCATGGGCACAACCGAACGCAAGGCAAGTTTCTTGGACAGATTATGCTTCATCAGGCGCTCCAATGTACGGAATGATTTACTTCCCACCCAAGGAAGAACGTACATCGAATCTCCCCCTGCCGGAATGACAACCTGCTTCAACAGTCCACTTTCACGAGCTAAGCGGCGTGCCCGTTCAAGTCGATTGACGGCTTGTGGTGACAGGTAGGGATAGATCACTGAGTCGGACAACACTTCACGCATTTTCTGTACCACCGACGTATGAATATCTCCTCCCGCTCCAAGCCATAACGTATCTACTTTACCTTTTGCAGACTTTACATACACAGCCTTGTGCTTGTGATCGACCTCTTCCACTTTCCACAGTTTGCCTGCGAGCGAGAAGCAATAGCCAGGTGGGGGTACGGTTGTAATCGAACCAATCTCTTCCGAGCCGTTCAGCACTTTATGTTCCTCATCGTCCTTAAACACCGCGTAGAAGCGATAATTATTCACGATTTTCTCACCTGTCAGACCGATAATCAATGTTCGATCCTCTGTCCATTGCAGATGATCCGTCTCAATGAGGTAATTCAGGAAAACCTGATATTGATCAGGTCTAATCAACGCAAAGGGAGCCAGCGAAAGGATGGCTTCTGCAAGATCTCTCGGCTCCGCCTCCCCCATACTTTTCAACATGCTCATCGTCTGATGATAAAGTACACCTATGGGCATTTTGCGGGCTTCAAGCGGCTCTACCCACTTGGTTTTTACATACAGTTCGATAACAGCAATCGCACGCATCAACGTCCACGGCATACGTGCTGGCAATTGCGCTTCCTCGTCCTCTTCCTCCGGACATACAAAAAGCATCTCCGATGCCATGTCCTCTCGTCTCCCCGAACGTCCCAGACGCTGTACAAAGCTGGACGCACTATACGGTGCACCAAGCTGAACCACACGTTCCAGTTCGCCCAGATCGATGCCCAGTTCAAGCGTGACCGTTGCCGCAGCAACCGCGGGCCCTGATCCAGTGCGTAGGGCAGCTTCCGTCTCTTCCCTCAGCATGGCGGAGATACTTCCATGATGCACATGGAACACATCACGCTCTTGCCTGCGAGCCGCGACCCGCCGCATCTCAAGAATAGTAACCTCAGCGTCCGTACGGCTGTTGGTGAAGATCAGCGCTTTTTTTCGATGTGTGCTCTCATAAATGAAGTCGTAGTACGCTTTACGTGCGTTATGAAGCTGCTCCGCCTGCTCCTCGTCCTGCGCATCTGGAAAAGAGAAATGTTCCACCCGCAGTCGCAGCTTGCGACCGCCCGGGGAAGAGACTACATCCACCCCCTGCTGCGTTCCGGCAGCAAGCCAAGATGTAGCCGCATCATAGTCACTAAGTGTAGCGGACAAGCCCACTCTTCGCGGTGTACAGCCAGCCATACGCTCGATTCTGGCAAGTTCGCTGAGTACTTGAATGCCCCGATCCGCTCCCATGAAAGCATGCACCTCATCGATGATGACATATCGCAAGTCATGAAACAGCGCCGGGATTGCATTCGGTCGATTCATGAGCAGACCTTCCAGCGATTCTGGCGTTATCTGGAGCACACCGGACGGATTTTTCATCAGTTTTGTTTTCTCCGCCTGAGGCACATCCCCGTGCCAATGCCAAACCGGAATATTTCCTTCGGATAACAGATCTTTAAGACGTTCGAATTGGTCGTTAATCAGGGCTTTCAGCGGTCCAATGTACAAAATGCCAACCGATTTTGAAGGCCGTTCATACAGCTCGGTCAATGCAGGAAAAAAAGCCGCCTCCGTTTTGCCAGAGGCTGTGCCTGCCGCAATCAGCATATGATGCGGAGTATGAAAACAGATATTGCAGGCCTCAATCTGGGCAGGACGAAGCGATTCCCATCTTTTTTTATAAATAAATTCCTGAACAAACGGCGCCAGCCGATAGAACGGATTCTCACTCATAATTCAAACTCCGCCAGGAAATCGTCCAGTTCATCCGTATTTGCGGAAGCATCTGCCCCTTTAACCGTTTCCTGAGGTTTGGCAGCCCGCTCGCCAAGTAATTGAGTATATGTCACTTCGGGATTCTGGTGGAGCGTATGCAGTACATCCATAAAGTCCCGTACCACTTCACGCGTGGTCAGCAATTCATCCGCCCCCAGTCGATTCACCGCCGTTTGCATAAAATCAACCAATTGTTCATCCGTCAGACTTGCACTGTATCCAAAATGCAGGGCATGAATCTGCCGCAGCTTCTGGAGCAGAATCAGAATCTCTTCATGCGATAACATCGCCAGCTTCAGGATCGGGCCCGTATAATTTGCATACGCTTTGGCTGCATAACGACCATCAATAAGCCTGGAGCGAAGCGCTTCATAGCTGTATAGTCCACGCCGTTCATCCTCCACAAATTGCGGCGTACCGCCCACAAATATGCCCAGGTGCTCTGCCTTGCCCTGCATCGTATCATTAAACATCGTCAGCAATTTCTCATAGTTGCTTTGACGTGAGACGCTGTTTGTAATTTTGTACAGATTCACCGCTTCATCAATGAACAACAGTAATCCTTTGTAACCAATGCGCGCTGTGAATTCAGACCATAATTTGAAGTAGTCATACCAGTTGTCATCGTCAATGATTACACCAACAGCCAGTTCTTTTTTTGCTTCCGTTTTGGTTGCAAATTCTCCTCGAAGCCAGCGAAGTGCCGCCTGTTTGCGATCATCATCAGCGAGCTTGTACCCATTCCAATAAGAAGCCAGTACCTTGGCAAAATCAAAGCCGTGAACCAGATTCTGCATCTCTCCCGTCACCGCATAGATCTGCTTCTCTACTTCCAGCGGCAGAGCCGGATCATCCGGGCGCAGGTTCTGACTTTGCATCGTGGATTGTTGCAACCCGGCGATCCATTTTTGCAAAATCGGCTCCAATGCTCCCCCATCCGGGCGTGTGCGTGTAGACAGACGAGTCATCAGTTCGCGGTATGTGGCAAGTCCCTGACCTTTGGTACCCACCAATCGTCGCTCTGGTGACAGATCGGCATCTGCCACAACAAATTCGCGATCCATCGCATAATTACGAATCATCTGCAAAAAAAAACTTTTACCGCTGCCGTAACGACCCGTAATGAGTTTAAACGCTGCTCCACCCTCCGCAATATTGTCCATATCCCGCAAAATGGCTTCCACTTCCGGTTTCCGGCCAACGGCAATCTGCTCCAGTCCAATTCTCGGGACAACACCAGCTGTCAATGAATTTACAAGTGCAGTGGTCAGCCGCTTTGGTATTTTAAGTTCTGTCACTGAATATCACCTCTTCACATGTTCGAACACATCTATATAATCAGGAGCAATCCGATCAGCATCAATCAGAAGATCACCGATCGTTTCCATAGCCACATCATTAATTTCATCCAGCAGAAGCGTAGGCATCGTTCCATATTGCTCAGCCAGACGCATCAGCTCCGTATCTGGACTTGCACCAAGTAGAACATGAATCGTTTGTACCTGCTGAGGGGATAGTTCCTTGGCAAAAAGCAGCCATTCTTCATCCAGATCAGCCTCAGCAGACTCGTCCCACTGCAACTCAATCGATTCTGCTGACACTCTTGTTGCAATCTCTACTGCAGATGGATCTGGCTCTATGGAATCTTCAGTTGGAGTGATCTCATCCCTTGCTTCTAGCGCATCGAATGGATTACTTGTAACATTTGCGTTGTTAACCTCTTCATCCTTCACTTCAGAAGGGTGATCATCCTCAATTGTAAGTGCCAATCGCACATACTCACTTTCCTGCTGTAACGATGCCAATTTCTCTGTATCAATCCGAATCATCGGTTTTTCCACAGACTCCGCCTGCTCGATCGCATATGCTCTGTCCAGGTAACGCTCAATCAGATTCGCAAGTTCGGGTTCAAGAGTCTGTCCTCGCAATCGGCCTCTGAAGCCGAGCAGTTCACGAAGTTTATTTTCAGTACATCGATAGATCCGCGTAACCATCTGCACAAATTCAGCCTGTTCACCTATGGGCATATATCTGAAAGATACCGATCTTCCATAGATCGAATCATCATAGACTGCTTTGCGAAACAGAATGCGCTCCATGGTGCGTTCATCGTTAAGATCACACTCAGGCAACAGTCCAACTTGTCGCGTACATTCCAGGTACGAATCAACCAAGGCCATGACGCGCGGGATGTACTGCTCCATCACTTCTTTGCCGCCATCTCTATAAAATTTACTGAGTGTAATATCGTAATCATAGTATCTTTGCAGCATATTCAGCGAGATATCCGATACATTATCCTGTAAAATACGTTGCAGCTCCCTATCCAGCATCTCTGCTGGCAGGTATCCGCCCGAAAGGCCCATAACCTCGGATAAGGACATCTCCATCTGATGGACTAGCACATAATCGACCATCCACTCTTGCATATATATATTTAATTGGGGCAACCGTTCACGGTAGTTCACCCATAGCTGCTTCAATTGATCATAACCATCCTGAGGATTCTGCCAGCCAATGCCGTTAATTAACTCGTAGATATGAACAAATAGATAGGACAGATCGGTATCAGGGTATCTCCCGTGACGTACTTCCTTCCTCCAAAACATATACCACTTGCGCTGGGCTTCATTCATCACGCCATACGTTGGCCAGTAACTCATAAAGGGAACCCACGGGGATACATCACCCTCCATCTCTGCCCACTGCTTTGCTTCCTCCACAAAACGTTTCTCTGAGGATAATATGCCTCCACGATGCTGCATCGTATCATGTGCAGACTGCACAATGGTTGAACGATCAGGAACCGGAACTGCTGCTGTTTCAGGTTCTTCACTCAGATCTATCTCCATAAATTCCAATTGTCTTGAGTTGTCTTTCATAGAACGTTATCTCACCCTCCTCCAAGACAGAATACGAACAAGTGTATCCATAGGGATCATTATATCATTTGTCCTGTGTCTGCGGTGACGAAATTTAGACATTCTTGGACACAAAAAAGAAGGCATTTCTGCCCTCTTTTCATCATGTATTTTTAACTTTTTCACAATAATGAAAGTATCGTTTCAAATCGAACGTTGCACAGGCGTAATTACACGACAATTGCCCGATTTTTCCCTTCACTTTTGGCTTGTACCAAAGCCCGACTGGCTTTTTCGATCAGATCGGATGCATTGGAATGCTCATCCGGCACCATTACTGCACCACCGACACTAACTGTGACGATTCCACTCGGACCGGATGATTCCCTTTGAATCTGGAGAGCCAGCACGTGCTGTCTAATCTCTTCAGCAAGTTCTCCTGCATAATCAGACGTTGTGCTCTTCAATTTTAACATGAATGTGCCTCCACGAAGACGAGAGATCAAGGCATGATGCTGTTCGCTAACCACCGTAAGCACCTCACCGATCCATTGCAGACACAGGTCGCCTCCTTGAAGGCCATATGCAGCATTATACGAACGGAAATCATCAATATCTATAATGAGCAGTCCCAGACTGCATTTTTCCTGTAAACAGTCATCCCAGTCAGCTTGAAGCTGTGACTTGAACACCGTCTGAATCGGCATATCCGTTAACGGATCTGTTGTCAGATAGTTCTGAAGCTGGCTCGTTGTTTCAGTGTAATTGTCCTGTTCATGGTGGGACGCGCCGCTGTGCAATAGGACCATCACAGAAGGCTTACCCGCGTGCGTAACAGAAGCAAGTGTAATTTCAAGCAACAATGAGGTACCTGCCGCTGTGGTGAAATAGGACTGGCTGGTAATCAAACTTGTGTTATTGTGCTTTAATTCCTCAAAATTCTGTTGTAACGTCACTCTCGTTTGCTCAGGTACAAACGCCCTGAAGTCCTTGCCCATCAGGTCTTTGGAACTCTCGAACCCGAGCAGCTCGGATGCCTTTGTATTACAGTAGATAATCTGACCGTCAGTCAAAGTAAAAAATGCCACGGGCGAGTAATCCATTAACTGCAAATAACGCTGTTCATTTTGTCGCAAAATACGAGCATTCTGCAGCGCCTGTTCTTCGGCCTGAACCAACTGGTTCTCTGTCTGCCGACGTACAATGGTTTTGAGTAAAGGTAACACGCTAAGCTCTTTGGATGTCCAAGGATACGAAGTTGATTTCACAACCTCACGCCATTTCTCGAATGATTTACGCGGAGATAACCGCATGCCATCATCTGTCTTTAACACTGCCTTCGCGGGGTCACCCGCCCAATCGACAACCTGTACGACCTCAGGTCGGAACCAGAGCATGTAGTTATGCTGTCCAGGCGAAATGGCAACATAAATAACCCCGGAAGCCTTATCCTGATAAGCTTTGGATGTTTCATACTCTGCACTCAGTTTCGACGTATGATAACTATAATCCTCGGACTTTCCTGCAAGCCAACCTGCCAGTTCACGAATCTGTCCACTGTTTGGCGTTTCACCATACAACAACAACTTGTCCTGGTAACAGATTGCTGCTCCGGCAGCACTCATCAGATTCAGCACCGTCTCTTCTTCTCCCTGTAATTCCTCAAGTACTCGGGCAGGACTTGTGTTACCGATAAAAATGTTGGCAATTCGTGAAGCGGCTTCACGTGATTGAATCTCCGATTGATAATCATCGAGTTGCTGACGCTGAAACAATTCATTCGAGAAGAACGCGCCTAGGAAATTGCACAGATTCCGTACGCGATGGGGCACATATCTAGCCGAATAATGATGGCATGTAATGAGTCCCCACAGCTGATTGTTATGAATGAGAGAGATCGTCACAGTCGCACCTACACCCATATTATGCAAATATTCGATATGAAGCGGAGATACACTGCGCAGAACCGAAAGACTCAAATTCAGCGGTTTGCCAGTGAGCGGTTGAAGCGTAGGCACAATCTCCACGGGTTTATAATTGACATTCACAATGGTTCGCAACCAATTGCGAAGATACAATTCCCGAGCCTGCTTGGGAATATCCGAAGCCGGATAGTGATGGCCAAGGAATGGTTCGAGTTCTTGTTCACGCGCTTCAGCAATTACTTTACCATTCCATTGCTCGTCAAACTCATAGATCATCACTCGGTCATAACCGAGCATTTCCTTCACCTGTTCAGCCGCAATCTGACTTGCTTCCACGCGACTATCTGTACTTTTAATCCGACCGAAGAATCGGGATATCCACTCAAAGTCGGTAGTCTCCACGCCCTCTTTTTCATAAAAAGGCTCAATCTCCAGAATGAGCAGCCCTTCACTTTCATGAAGAACAGAGGAGAAGACCCGGTCCTCACCGGATACCTTAATGGTCAGATCCATGTAATGCAAATCAGAGGTTACATCCGCATTGAAGCTGCTACCCAACAGTTTGCTTACTTCTTCCTTACCAATCAGATTTTCCAAAGGCATGCCCAGAACATCCTCATAGGCAATACCCATATGGTCCTCCGTATTTTGGCTACACTGAACAATGGTTGGCGTAAGACTGGTATTAATGGCCAAAAGAACACCATGAGGTTGAATAAAGCCGGGGATATGAATTGGTTCTTTATCACAGTTATTCAGATCTATCGGATCATTTGTGTATGTTCCCTGATGAAGCAACGTGCGGTTCAACAAATTTTGTTCTTTCTTGGACTTCGGTTCGGCCATGGCCAGGAAAATCCCCTCTCATGATGTTATATAAGTTGAACTAATGATTATTTACATTGCACTACGATGACAGAATAACCTTCCAATCGCTGTTATCCCCAAATTTTATCGATTCCCTTTTCTAAAGGGAAAAATCCGGTTATAAAGGCGCACGCTTCGCTTTTTCAGGTTTTTTCTGTCCTCTCCGTTAGGTGTAAATGTATAAGTTCAACTTATATAGATACCTTTTAATATATGAAAAAAGTCTGCCCTACAGGCGTTCGGGGTGGTGAACCGGCATGTTACTTGTCCTTGTCCATATTAATCCACTGATCCAGCAGGCGGAACGTCTCCGATGCACTGTGTACCATGTTGTCATGATCTTCTGGCGTGCTGATGGACTGCTGTAGCAACCCCGTAAACTCGCTCCATCTTGTTCTTGTCTCTGAGCCGTAGGCATTGAAATATTCCAATCCACGATCCGCTTCAATGGACAGGAACTGCGACAAACGTTTGGTCATGATCTGTCCACCGTTCGTGGACCCCTCAATTACATACAGGTATCCAAACAAACGGGCAGGTGTCGAAATATCCGGAAGTTCTTTGCAAAGTGGAAGTTGGCTGATTTCTTCTTCACTTGCACCAAGATTGCGCAGATCTTTCTCCAGTAGTCCAGCCTTGCCTCTAATCTCGATATCCAATCCCGTACTTCCCCAGAAAGGCTGCTGTACAGCCTGATCCTCCAGCGGTTTGAGGAATCCATAAAACTTTTCTAAATATGTTTTATATTCTTCTATAGTCACAGTTTGATTCATAATGGCTTTTGCATAAGGGTTCTGTTCTACTTGTCTGTGGTAATGAGCTGTCTCGCTCTTCAGACGTTCCATAATATTTGTTGCTGTCATCGTAGTTATCCCCTTTCACAATCTGTTCTGTTGTTGCATATGAGTGCTTATCCTCAATCGAATCTCAGTATATATTTGAAATAGAAACCGGTTTGTTGCAAACAGCTCCATTTAAATGCAATAAAGACTCTATGTAAGTATACTTATTCTTGTTTGAGAAAACTATACGAATCCAACATCTGTACATAGTTAACACTTTTCTCCGTTGTTATCTTACCTAACTGTTATCTGCATGTTTTAGTATTAACCGAAAACCATAAAAATGACCCCTATAATCTGGAAGACAGTAGATTTCAGATGTCAACATGGTACACTGTTTTTATATCCTGTCATTGGAGGAATGCATTCTATGGATCTTACTGTTCAAGACGTTGTACTTCATCTCGTAGATAACATTGCACTGCCGGAAAACACGGTGGATCAGCTCATTACTGGCTCACTTGATCGTAAGGTCACAGGAATTATCATAGCTTTTATGCCCACACAATATGTGATTGAACAAGCCATACAGCAAGGTGCTAACTTAATCATTGCGCATGAATCTCCGTTTTATAACCATCACAGTCATACCGATTGGCTTGCAAATGATTCGGTTTATATGGACAAAAAAAAGTTGATCGACGAAGCAGGCATTTCCATCTATCGATGTCATGATATCATCCACCGCTTCCAACCGGATGGCATTACCGAAGGACTGATTCAGGCCTTGGGGTGGTCCTCTTATGTGGAGCAACGAATACCAGAAGCAGACATCCTTTCTTTTCCGGAAGGAAGCACCGTTGAAGCTATTGCTCACCATATGAAAAGTTCCCTGGGCATAGAATATGTACGCATAACAGGCAATGCGGAAATAGTCTGTAGACGCGCAGCGGTACTGGTAGGTTTTCGTGGTAATGGACATGTGACGATTCCCTTGATTCAGAATGAGCAATTGGATCTCATCATCGCTGGAGAAGGATTCGAATGGGAAACACCGGAATATATCCGTGATGCTGTGCAACAAGGCAAGTCCAAGGCACTGATCATGATGGGGCATGCAGAGAGCGAGGCTTCGGGGATGAAGCTATTAGCAGACAGGTTGGCAGAACGTTTTCCCGAATTGTCTGTTCGTTTTGTAAACGAGAAGCCTGTGTACACTGTAATCTAGTAGGATCATTGGATTTGTACGGAGAGGATCTTCTAGCTGATTGCATCTAATCTCATTGCCTGTCCTACCCTGGAGCTTTGGATACTTTCTATGCTCCGGGGTACGCTGGGCAGACTCTCGTTTCAGTTCTTGGATAGCTAACTAACGAACCTGACACACTCTATTTAGTGGATATTTTCCAATTTTCAAAAGTAACGAATTGTAGACACCCTATTCCTCCATTCCCCCCTGTTTTACCGCCCATTTCTACCCGACATAACCCATTTAACGTCGCTGAGATTCGTTAGATTTATCAATTCAATCGAATCAATAAAATAAGGTGTCACTGGTTCGTTAGATCATGATGAATAATGAGTACTGAGCACATATGCCGGCATCTCTTCATGCCCCTTCTGGATTTAGCGAGTTCTTTATAGTACTCTAAATGCTGTGACTTCAAAGCTCAGGACATTTGTCCTTGGCGTTCAGAGTTAATTTATCATTTAATAATAGAAGTCGAAGTGATTGAATAAGGAGCGTACATATGAGAGGAATTATTTTTGCATTACTGGGCGGCGCGTGTATCACGCTCCAAGGGGTTGCCAATACTCGGATTAGCACCGACATGGGCACATGGCAGGCCGCTACGATTACACAACTGACAGGATTCATATTAGCAGCGCTGATCCTAATGTTTGTTAGAGACACCAACCTTCAAGGACTCAAACAAGTAAAACCCATGTACCTGGCCGGAGGTGCTTTTGGCGCCGTCATTATTTTTAGCGAAGTAACGGCAATTCAGCAAATTGGAGTTACATTCACGATCTCGGCCCTGCTCATTGCTCAGCTGTTCCTGACTTTTCTGGTGGATAGTAACGGATGGTTCGGCGTGGTGAAACAAAAGATGAAACTGCCTCAATTTCTGGGCATTGCCTTGATGATCACAGGCGTTATCATTATGAAACTGTAGCTTTTTCGAGAATATAGTCGGGGGTGAATAACAGCGTGCAAGAGATCCATAACGAGCAACAATTAATGCAGTATCTGAAGCAATATCAACTCGAAACTGTATTTCACGAGCCCCTGCGTACACATATGACGTTATGCCATTTCGAGAAGTGTGAATTGATCTGTCGTGAAGGGGAAACTTCCGAATATTTGTACGTACTGGTGGAGGGGAAAATCAAAATTTTCACCACCTCCGCTCAGGACAAAACGCTGGTGCTTTGTTTCAAAACACCGCTTGAAGTTGTCGGTGACATAGAGTATGTCCGTGAAAGCGATATTGTTAATACGGTTCAGGCAGTGTCACCTGTGGTGATGCTTCGCATTCATTATCAATGGCTCGCTGAGCTTGCCAGCGATTATGCACCTTTGCTTAAATTTTTGCTCAAAATCATCTCACACAAATTCTACATTGACTCGAACTTTTCCAATTTCAACCTGATGTACCCGGTGGAGGTTCGTCTAGCCAGCTACCTGCTCTCCATCTCAACAGAGGAAGCCGGCAGTATCGTTCACGAAGAGCTGGACGCATTCAATCTGACTGACATCGCGAATCTGATCGGCACCAGTTACCGACACCTGAACAGGGTCATCCAGAAACTCTGTGCAGACGGATTAATTGAACGACATCAAGGATTGATTATGATCAAGGATCGAGCGGGTCTACGTGAAATAGCAGGTCACAATATTTATGAATAAGGAGTTCAACAACCATGTTAATTACAGGAATTTCGCTTGCATTGCTGGCAGGTGCACTTGTCAGCCTGCAAACGATTTTTAATAGCAAAGTCAATGAACGCACCGGTTCATGGTCCACAACAACGCTGGTGCTTTTCACCGGATTCATTGCTTCGTTCCTCATCTCTCTGCTAGTGGAGGGCAAAAATACATTCAGCTTTCAGCATATGCAACCCTGGTATTGGCTCAGTGGAGCCATCGGTGTTGGTGTAGTCTTCTGTCTCGTGCAAGGCATGAAGTTACTTGGTCCCACATATGCCATCTCGATCGTGCTAACATCCCAACTGAGCTTTGCTCTATTGTTTGATTCCATGGGATGGCTCGGTCTGGAGCAAATTCCTTTTTCATGGAATCAGCTGCTCGGTGTACTTGTCATTGTTGGTGGAATTGTGTTATTCAAGTTCGGTGGGGGTAAATCGGAAAAATCAGAGCAGTCCCCTGGAACGTTGCAGTCAGACTCGTAAACGAACAAAAAAGAGTGTCCGTCCAATCCCGCAGATTGGTCAGACACTCTTTTTATGCAATCAAACCACGTATCGTCTCGTTCTCTTAAACAAACTCTACGTTATGGTAGACCTGTTGAACATCTTCAAGGTCCTCAAGCGCATCGATCAGTTTCTCGAACTGAGCTTGTGCATCCTCTGGAAGTTCAATATGGTTTTGCGCAAGCATCGTCAGCTCGGCTACTGTGAACTCAGTAATACCCGCAGCTTTGAATGCTTCTTGTACAGCGTGGAATTGATCCGGTTCTGCATATACAATTACAGCATCGTCTTCGTCCACGATATCACGTACATCCACGTCTGCTTCAAGCAAAAGTTCAAGTACTTCTTCGGAATTCTTGCCTTCTATCCCGATAACCGCTGTAGGATCAAACATGTAAGCAACAGAACCGCTGACACCCATATTTCCGGCATTTTTGTTAAACGCAGAGCGTACTTCCGGTGCTGTACGATTTACGTTGTTGGTAAGTGCATCAACGATGACCATCGCACCGTTCGGTCCGAAGCCTTCGTAACGCAACTCTTCATAGTTCTCATCCCCGCTGCCCTTTGCTTTTTCCATCGCACGATCAATAATGGCTTTGGGTACATTATACGTTTTGGCACGTTCCAGCACGACTTTCAGTGCACGGTTCGCTTCCGGGTCCGGTTCGCCCTTCTTGGCAGCTACATAGATCTCAACGCCGAATTTAGCGTAGACCCGGCTCGTGTTTGCATCTTTTGAAGCTTTTTTTTCCTTGATATTATTCCACTTACGACCCATATCGTTTCCGCTCACTTTCAACATGTAATCTGCTTTCTACTATGCCATTATATCTTGTTGAGCGTACTTCAACAAGTTAATACCCACGAAAATATGGGAGTAACTGCGGTCATTATCCATCTCCATTTGAAGATTAGCCTCAGTTTATCCTCTCACAAATCTCTCAGCAGCAACGAACGCTACCTCTATTCACTCCATATATAACAAACAAGAAGCACCCCCTAAGGAATGCTTCCGTCCCTAAATCAGTCCTGACTTCGTTCATCTTACCCGGTCAATTAAGCGTGAAATTGTCGACCATCCAACACTTCAGGAACATAGCCCGCACGGATGACAAAGTCTCCGAAATGTTCACCTTCATAGCGCTCTCTGGCATATTGGTTCACCATTGGAGTCAACGTATCCAGAATCTCGGTTTCGCCAATGTTTTCTTTGTACAGCTTATTCAGTCGATGGCCAGTGAAACTGCCACCAAGATACATATTGTATTTACCTGGTGCCTTACCGATAAATGAAATCTCCGCCAGCATCGGTCTTGCACATCCGTTCGGGCAACCCGTCATGCGAATAACAATCTCTTCGTCTCTCAGCCCGGCTTCGTCCAGTACAGGCTCCAGTTTGTCGATCAGGGACGGCAAGTAACGTTCGGACTCAGCCATCGCAAGGCCGCAGGTCGGAAGCGCAACACAAGCCATCGAACTTCTGCGCAGCGCAGAGTAATGTGCCCCATCCGTCAGGTTATACTGCTGAATGAGTGCTTCAATCTTTTTCTTCTTCTGGCTGCTGATATTACCGATGATCAGATTTTGATTGGCAGTCAGACGGAAATCACCCGTGTGCACTTTGGCAATTTCACGTAAACCAGTCATGAGCGGATATCCATCAACATCCTTTACACGACCATTCTGAATGAACAGCGTGTAATGCCATCTGCCATTATTACCTTTTACCCAACCATATCGATCTCCGTTCGTCTCAAAATGATACGGACGTGCCGCATCCAGTTTCCATCCCAAACGACTGGTCAGCTCACCAACAAACCACTCTACACCACGGTCGTCCAGCGTATATTTGAAACGAGCATGTTTACGAACTGCACGATCTCCATAATCACGCTGAATCATAACTGTTTTCTCTGCAACATCAATCATTTGCTCCGTAGTACAGAAACCAATGACTTTGGACACCTGAGGATAGGTTTTGGCGTCACCATGAGACATCCCCATGCCACCGCCAACGGAAACGTTGAAGCCTTGCAACTTGCCGTTCTCCACAATAGCAATGAAGCCAAGATCCTGTGAATAGACATCCACATCATTGGATGGTGGTACAGCAATACCGATCTTGAACTTCCGTGGCAAATACACTTTGCCATAGATTGGTTCAACTTCTTCGTCGGTGTCCTGGGAATCAATGACTTTCTCGCCGTCCAGCCATAGCTCATGATAAGCCCGCGTACGAGGGTCCAGATGATTGCTCACCTGACATGCCCACTCATACACTTCAGCATGCACATCAGATTGATTCGGATTCGGGTTACACATCACGTTACGGTTTACGTCACCACATGCAGCCAGTGTGCTTAGCAACGAATCGTTCACTTCGCGAATGGTGTTCTTAAGATCCCACTTCAGTACACCATGCAGTTGGAAAGACTGACGTGTGGTCAGACGAATCGTCTCATTTGCATATTTATGTGCCACTCTGTCCATCATCAACCACTGCTCTGGAGTTACAATCCCACCGGAAGCACGCACACGCAACATGAATTGGTATGCAGGCTCCAGCTTGGATTTGTGACGCTCATTACGCAGGTCACGGTCATCCTGCATATAACTGCCGTGGTGTTTCATCAGACGGTTGTCGTCCTCTGGAATAGCCCCCGTGATACGATCGGCCAACGTTTCGGTCAGACTTCCGCGCAAGTAATCACTTTTGATCTTTATATCTTCCACATCACTATTCGTGCGCTGTGGGTTAAGTAAGTTATTATAAACCATGCTGCTTTCTCCTCTCGTCTCTGCGGGATGGTGCAATCCGGCTGGGCCGGTAATTAATAGACGTCCCGCTGATAACGTTTCTCCTGCGATAACCGTGTCAGATATTCCGATGCCTGCTCAGGCGATAAACCGCCTTCTTGTTCAAGAATCGTGGTGAGCGCAGCATGCACATCATGTGCCATTTTTTTCTCGTCACCACAGATATATACGCTTGCACCTTCCTGAAGCCACTGGTACAACTCTTTGCTGTGTTCCAGCATGCGATGTTGTACATACACTTTCTGTTCCGTATCCCGTGAGAAGGCTACATCCATCTTCGTGAGCACACCATCTTTGAGCCAACGCTGCCACTCCGTCTGGTACAAGAAGTCCGTGGCGAAATGCTGATCTCCGTAGAACAGCCATGTCTTGCCCTCTGCTCCTGTTTCTTCACGCTCACCAAGGAAAGATCTGAACGGCGCTACACCTGTACCTGGGCCAACCATGATGATCGGTGTATCCGGGTTCTCAGGAAGCTTGAAATTCGGGTTATGCTGTATATATACAGGCAAGGTGTCGCCAGCTTCGATTCGTTCAGCCAGATGTACCGAGCATACACCATAACGTTCTCTGCCACGCGCTTCATAACGTACCGAGCGAACGGTAAGATGAACTTCATCCGGGAAAGACTTCGAACTACTCGCTATCGAATACAGACGTGCCGGAATTTTGCGAAGAACAGCTACAAATTCTGCAGCAGGAATCCCTTTCAGATTATAATCCTGAACCAGATCCAGCAGATCACAGCTATTCATGACTGTGCGGAATTCGGAATCATCTGCGAGTAACGTTGTCAGGCCACTCTCAGGATTCAGTTTCGCAAGTTGTTCCACGACCGGTTTCGTCACAGCTGTAATTTCAAAATAACGCAGCAACGCTTCATGCACAGATGCCTGATCCCCGTTTTTATTCACGGTCACGCGCTCATCGGCATTCCATCCCATGGCTGCAATCAATTCATCAACAAGGCGCGGGTGATTCTCAGGGAATACCCCAAGGCTGTCACCAGGCTCGTAATCCAGGCTGGAGCCTTCCAAAGACAACTCAATGTGGCGTGTTTCACGGTCCGATCCTCTGCCATTCAGATTGAGATTCTCCAACACTTCAGCTTTGAATGGGTTCGTGCGATCATATTCGGACTCCCCGCCGCTCACCGCAGCTGTAACAGCCTCAGTGGTTACCGTGCTCGCAGTAGCAGAAGTACTGCTTAAAGAAGCCAGTACTTCATTCATCCACTCCGCAGCCGGTTCATCAAAATCAACATCACAGTCCACGCGTGGTACAAGGGCTGTACCACCCAACTCCTGCAATCGTTTATCGAAGTCCTTACCTGTCTGACAAAAGAACTCATAGGAGGTATCTCCCAGAGCCAACACCGAGTAACGAAGTCCTTCAAGCTTCGGAGCCCGTTTGCTGTTCAGGAATTCATGCAGCGGAATCGCATTATCTGGTGGTTCGCCTTCGCCATGCGTACTGACGATAATGAGGAGATTTTCAATTTTCTTGAGTCCGTTCGGTTTGAAATCTCCCATCGATGACAACGTTACCTGAAGACCTTGCTCTTCAAGTTTCTTGGCCAGCTTTTTCGATAGGCCACTGGAATTCCCGGTTTGTGAACCAAAAAGCACGGTAACTTCCCGGGATACTGGCGGAGCACTGACAGGTGCAATACCTGTAGTTGGTGCAGCCTGTACCAGGTTAGCTGGAGCCGCTATTGTCGCGCTTGCCTGAATTGCTGCAATATATCCGCTCAACCAAGTACGTTGTCCATCGGTCAATGTAGGAATAAGACGATTAAGCAGTTCAACTTGTTCTTGATTAAAAGGGCTGTTTGTCACTTGAAGTTCCACTGTTTGCCACCTCGCGCATTGCTTCGATTTTAATTCCGACTAAAATCATCACATTAATTTAATTTCTTCTCTCTAAAACCTAACACACCGGGTGTTGAGGGTCAATTTCAATGATTTTATAGCATTTATCAGTTTCGCTGATAAAGGACAAAAAACAACAAAAACCCTCCTTTTCAAATCATGGACGGTTTTGTTTTAATTTTAATTTGGCGGCCAGCTCAAGTTGAAGTTGAAAGTGGAATATAGTCACTAAAATCATTTCCTAGGACTCTGCTTTTATCTCCGTATACTCTGTCCAAGTGATTTTCTCCCCACAGACATATGCGGTCAATGATGTCCTGTAGTGTCAAGCCGTACTCTGTCAGCTCATACTCTACCTTGGGCGGAATCTGAGGATGAATGATCCGATGGATGATTTCATTCTTTTCCAGTTCACGCAGCTGTTGGGTTAGGACCTTCTGGGTAATGCCAGGAATGGCTCTGCGAAGTTCACTTGTTCGTTTTTTACCTGATATCAGCTGATGCAGAATAAGAATCCTCCATTTTCCACCGACCAGTTCCAGCATCGCCTGCACGCCACTCTCATATTTTTTCATTTCTTGTTCCATTTGTACTCCCCCATAATTCACATATATGTATATCCGTTATTAAAAGTAACCGAAGAACCCCAAAGTATCTACAGCACTCTCAGGTGCGTACTTCTCAAGGAGATGTCATGAAACTTATAATAACATTGGTCAGAATGTTTAACCAAAATAAAAAGAAAAAAGGATGGTTACTCCTACATGAAAGTTAAACTGGTCGTTACTCACCCAAGACAGGATTCCCTAACATTTGCCGTGATGAATCGTTTTATAGAAGGTATGCAGGAGAATTCCCATGAAATCGATATCCTCGATCTATATCATGACGGATTCGATCCCCTATATCGTGTAGAAGATGAGCGAGACTGGCAAAATCCCGATAAACAGCATTCCCCTGTGATTCGCAAAGAGCTGGATCGTGTGCTTGCGGCTGATGCCATTGTATTTGTTTTCCCGATCTGGTGGTACAACGTTCCCTCCATGCTCAAAGCGTATCTGGACAAGGTATGGAACATGGGGCTGCTGAACAAGGCAAACTCCAAAAAGGCACTGTGGATTGCACTAGCTGGGGGGACAGAGGCTTCGTTCCATAAATACGACTATTACAACATGATTTCCAATTATCTGAATAACGGGATCGCGGGTTATGCAAGAATGCAGGAATCCCGAGTTGAATTCCTCTATGAAACCATTTCAGAATCCAAAGAACATATCGAAAGCTTGCTGGAGCAAGCATACCAAATCGGCAAACATTACAATTAACAATTCGCAAAAATTACAGATAACATTCATTTAAATCACAGATAACAACTGTAAAACGACATGAATATACTCGTTCGTTGTGTAAATGACTTTTCGCCCATGGCTGGCGTACAATGAAGAAGGCTTACTCCAACCTGGGCTCCAGGTCAAAGTAAGCCTTCTTTTTCAAACGCTACGGTTCTGGTGTATCATCATTTCTTCCATACCAGTTTGCTCATCATCGCATATAACAACGTAGCCGATTCGGCTCGGGTTGCTTCGGCAAGAGGTTTCACCTCACCGTTGTACCCGTTAGCAATGCCCAGATCCACAAGTAATGCCACACTATCCCGGGCATAAGAGCGAATCTCGGAAGAATCACGGAAACGAGTAAGGTTATCTGTTCCAGCCTTCTCGGAGTCAACCAGTCCAGCCGCTGTAAGAGCTCTCACCGTCAGCGTCATCATTTCTTGACGAGTGATCGTGGACTCTGGCAAGAAGCGCCCGTCACCGGTACCACTGGTGATACCTAGCGAACGCGCAGCTGTAACTGCTTCGTAGTACGGAGCCTTTTCGTTTACATCAGAGAATCCATTCCCGGAAGAAACATTCAAACCCAGCGCAGTCATCAACCATTGCATGTATTGGCCGCGGGTCATCTCCTGTTTTGGATGTAACTGCGTGGAATCACCGCTTAACTCTGCATCAATTACACCTCTGACAGCCAAAGCCTCCATTGCTTTCTTGGCCCACTGCACTTCTGCAAGGTCTGCAAATGTCTGCTCCACAGACACAACTGCATAATTTCCTGTGAGTGGCGTTAAAGAAAATACAAGCTGCCCGCTTTTTGGATCGTAGTAACTTTGCGGCAACGGGGTTGCCACACCGTTCGCACCAATGGCAAATGCTACAATCCGATCCTGCTGAGCATTTTGTGATGATTGGTAAGGCAGACGAACTATCAACTCGCTTTCCGATGGCCATGGTTGACCATCCAGTTGAAGTTCAAGCTGGACTCCATATTGCGTGCCAAGCTGATCTGCGACTGTTTTTGGCAGCTCCGTTCTGACAAATCGGATTGATGCAATCCCATCACCAACTATATCCTTCATTACCAGTGTCGCAGGAAGCTCCAACATTCCCAGCTCTGTAACAATGTTGAACACATGTGATTCACCCTGATCTATTAACGCAGAGGCGGGCAGAGATACTTCGTATGCTGTTGCTCCCGAAACCGGCTTCAGCCGAAGTTCGACCAAGCGCTGACCCACATCTATTGAGGGGGCAACTTTAAAAGCCTCTTTAATCGTTGAAACATCCACGTTGGACTGCACTACACCCTTTTGGTTAGACTGTCCCTGCAACTCCAGAACTGAACGGTCTTTCTCAGGTTTAGGCTGTGGTACAGCATTCTCTGCACTTGGACTTCCACTTCCTGATTGTCCGTCATTGTTGCCTGGACCAGAACCATTTCCTGGATTTCCACCGGAATTGCCGCCTGGATTACCGCCCGAACCAGGGTCCGTACCTCCAGGGGAAGGAACAGATGCGAGCACCTTCACCGTCAACGGTACAGTCAGGGCTCTACTGTCGTCAGAAGTTCGAGTAATTTCCAACTCCAATGTTACTGTTGTTTCCTTAGATGGTGGGATAATCGTTCCATCGGTTTGAATGACGGACGGTACCGAACTGGAAGCGATCTTCACCGTGAAACCTTGTGGCACGGATGGTAACTTCAGTTTTTTTGCACCTGCGGCAGGCTGTTCCAATGCTGTAATGCTTGTAGCTACATCGACAGCGCTCTGCTGAGCCGTATGCACCTGATAAGCGGAAGATACACCTCTCACGGATTGCCCCGTCGCATCAAAAGCTTCCACTTTGTAATAATATTCCGTGCCGGGGTTCAGTTCACTGTCCGTGTACTCCCGTCCATTGCCGCTATAGACCACCTTGTACTCACCTTGCTCACGATCTGAGCGGTAGAGCTTGTAGCTTGCTGCACCAAGATGAGCATCCCAGTGAAGCGTTGCGCTTGTTGAATCCAACGCATCAGCATTAAGGCCAGCACTATCATTTGCAGGTGGTACAGCGTCAGGTTTAACGATCATAATCCAACTAATCATCGGGTCCTGCGATGCCGTATTACGCACGGTCAACTCTAGCTTGTTGTCCGACACGCTGATGCCTTTGTGGGCTCTAACACTGGCAGGCGTAAAAGTAACTGCACCGGTATTGGTGCCATTGATGATGAAATTTGCTCTGCGCGATGTATTGGTCCACGGATCGTTGAATCCGGCGTACACATCGTATGTCCCGTTTGGCACATCAAATCTATAGGTTAAGTCCGTGCCTTTAGGTGAATTGCTGACATTGCCACCGTTCAGATAACGTACGGTCGAGAATATATCTCCGCCATTTGAACCGGATGACAGTGCATCTGCGCTGGTATACCCCCAATTGCGACCCTCTGCCGGAGCGTACATCTGGTCCGCCGTTCCCGGGTTGGCAAGTGTTCCTTTCATATAGGCACCCATGAGATTGTAATCAGCCGTTTCGTAACCTCCGCTATTCACAAAATATAGTGCATTCTCTGGAATGACGTTTACACGAACCGCCTGCTTTTTGTTGTTATATTCCGGTGTCGTTACCTGCAACGTAAGCGGTCCTGGCTTAGCAAAATCTTCTGCCGTCATGGCCCGGTTATCAATCGTCCATACTGCTGGCGTTGATACCAGTGCTCCACCCTCGCGCACATTCAATGTTGTTGGCAGGGATGGTACTTTGCCTAGCGCCACGGCTTCTGGCAACGGATCAGCAATATCTACCTTTCCCATCGAATTCAGCAGATCAGGTGTCCAGCTGTTATACCACTTGATCGCGATATCCGAGCCTATTCCAAACTCAATTGGCAAGAACACGTATTTTGCAGCATCATTCGAGAAGTTGCCACCATTCCACGTATCCCCCACGTATATGAACTTGCCTTTTTCCGGATCGACTGGAATGACGGATGTGGTCTGTGTGCCAAATGCCTTGCCTGGATCGGGATCTGTTGGCAACGTACGCACGAACGGATTGGTCTGCGTTGACCATGGGCCAAAGATGTTGTCCGCAACCGTCACTTTGTTTTCGTTAGGGGCCCAGCCAGAAGCTCCGGAAGTCAAAATATAATATTTCCCCTGATACTTGAACATCGCCGGTGCTTCACGTTGCCCTCCCGGGAACACTCGCACGTAATCTACGCCGTATTCCGCCTGATAGGTGGAATCTCGTAAAGGATTGCCTTTGTCATCCGTTCGTCCTTCCTTATGCCACCCTGTTACGTCACTGTAGTCTTCATTCAGTTTGGAGATATACAGCGTCAGGTTTTCCTCACTGGAGTAGATCAGATAACCGGTGCCGTCATCGTCCTTAAACAACGTCATGTCACGGGCCATGCCCTTATCGCTTGGGAAATAATCTTTCTCCCCTTCGGGAGCTCTGTCCATCCGGTAACTCCTCTGATACACAAAAGGCCCTGTTGGAGAGTCGCTGATCGCATAACCGGCCCTCGCCTTACCATAATTCGCATTATCGTTATAGGGGTCCTTGTCGCCGTCCATGTGGGCCCACATCACGTATTTTTTCGTTTTGTCGTTGTAGATGACCTTTGGTCGTTCAATGATCCGTCCTTTGCGAATATCTGCCCAGATATCCACGCGGTCCTCACGCCTCGCATACAATTTGGAGATCAACGGGTCATTGTCAAAATCATCCATGGATTGAAGTGTTGTTAGCGCCATGCCTTCATCCGTCCAATTCATCAGATCCTTGGATGAATACACACGCACACCAACAGCTGGCCAGCCGCCCTTATGATATTCGCCATACCAGTAATAGGTCTCCGTCTGTTCATCATAGAAAAACCCAGCCCCATGCGCATCAATCGGTTTCCCGTCCAGATCTGGCCACAATTGCCCTGGTGTAATGCTTGTGCGAACTGTGGCAACACCCAACGGTGCGGATGCTGGAGAAGTTACGCCGTCCACGGTCGCCTGGATGATGTAAAAATATCCTGTGCCCATCGTCAGACCGCTATCGTTAAACGTGTTTTCATTGCCGCTATAGACCTGCTGATACGTACCCGTAGCACTGGTAGACCTCGAGAGTGTATACGTTACATCAGATCCAGGCAAGACATTCCACCCCAGAGAGATTGATGTGTCCGTCACAGCTGTGGCAACGAATTCTGCTGGAGAGTCAATGGAGTATGTCGTGGCTTCTGCAACAGTGGGCGCTGACTCACCAGCTGCATTAAAGGCCGTCACACGATAGCTGTAGCTAGCGCCGGGCTCAAGCTCCTGGTCTGTATAAGTAAACCCTTTCCCTTCGTATATCTGCTCATATTGCTCACTGCCAGCTTCGGCCCGAACCACGCGATAACCCGTTGACTTGTCCACGGCGGACCAAGATAGCTTCACGCTCGTTGCGTTGAGTGCTTCGGCCTTTAATTCGCCAGGAGCCTGTGGTGCCGCCGCAGTCGTCCGAACTTCGAGAGGAGCAGTCCATAATGATTCAGTTAGGCCTCCGTATTCATAAGCGAGCTTGTAATAATACACCGTATCCCCGCTTAATCCTACATCCGTATGTTCCAAAGATCCGGTACTGGTTACCAGAGAATAACCGCCTTCAGGCGTAGAGGAACGGTACAGGCGATAGGCTGATGCACCTACGATTTCAGACCATTGCAGTGAAACCGAAGACGCCGTCTGCTCCGCAATGGAGAGCTGAATATCGTTCCCAGGCGGCTGCTCCGCAATGATCACGTCATCTGCATGTACCGACTGCCACTTATTCCGAATGCCCACGGTACCTGACCCGTATGTAGTATCGACCAGATCAAATACTAACCGATCGGAGCCGTTTTCTGCGATATATCCGCGAATGTTGGTACCTGATAACACCACTTTAAGTGTGTACCATGTATTTTTGGCAAACGCATAATCCACCGTTTTCAAAGTAGTATCTGTTCCGTTCACCCTTTTGGAGAAAACGAGTTTATTATTGGGAACCTGCATTTGAAAATAGTAAAAGTTGCTCTTATCCTGAAACCGCGGCAATATTCCCGGATACCCCTGATCGGCTCCCGTGTAAAAGCGCATGGACACGGTCATGTCCGACATGGAGTCTCCAGTAGAAATGATGCCTTCATTGGTATCGCTCTGGAAAAGCGTGGAGTTGGACGCATCTGTCGGGTCAGAAATCACTTCCCAGTTGCCTGAGCTTACGTTCCACGCAGGTGATTCCGTGTAATCCCCATCCGAAAAATCGTCCTGCAGCAACGTGGCGGGTATACTGTTCAGATCGGCATACGCCTTACTCGGCAGCAACAACGGTCCGGAAGACAGCGCAAGTGTTGCAGATAACATAAATATCATGGGTTTCCTGAGTTTATCCAATGTTCATTCTCTCCTTTGACGTGAAAGATGAAAGCATGGTTCTTGAATACGCGGTGTTGTTGTTCAGCCTATCCTCAGCAACCAGTGGTCAGTAACGAGCGTTTGTCCACCTCCTTATTTTAATGAAACCGGTTTCATTGAAGTGCAAAAAAAGACCCGTCTTCCCTTCTAAGTGCAATGATACCCATACGGAATACCGTGTTTTCTTTGCCCCTATGCAGTGAAACAGGTTTTTAGTATATAAATGTAATCGCTTTCCTGAATTATATTATTGCCTTATTCAAGCTGTCAACTGTGAATTGGGCTCAAACATTTTTCGTTAAAACCACGCAAAAAAAGCGCGAGTTCTGCCTGTTTTGCAAGCAAAATTCGCGCCTTTTCTCACCCTACGAGCTTGTTCGCAAGCTCGCACGTGATTCGTAATCAAAAGCGGACTTATTGAACAACCTCTAATTAGAATACTTTCGTGGTCCACGACTCACAGTTCCAAGTCTCCGTAACTACATCACGGTAGAATTCCGGTTCATGGGAGATCAGAAGAATACTGCCTTTGTAAGCCTTGAGCGCACGTTTCAACTCTTCCTTGGCATCAACGTCCAGATGGTTCGTCGGCTCATCGAGTACAAGCAGGTTGGTTTCGTTATTGATCAGCTTACAGAGACGCACTTTGGCTTTCTCGCCACCACTTAGTACAGCTACCTTGCTCTCAATGTGTTTTGTAGTCAAACCACATTTTGCAAGTGCAGCACGCACCTCGAATTGGGTATAGGAAGGGAACTCCTGCCAGATCTCTTCAATACACGTATTGTAGTTGGCATCCTTCATCTCTTGCTGGAAGTAACCAATCTCCAGATGTTCACCGCGTTGAACGGTTCCTTCCAGAGCCTGAATTTCACCCAGAATACTGCGCATCAGGGTTGTTTTACCGATTCCGTTCGCACCAACAAGGGCGATTTTCTGTCCACGCTCCATACGCAGATCCAGTGGTCTGGATAACGGTTCGTTGTATCCAATTACAAGACCTTTGGTTTCAAAAATGAGCTTGCCGGATGTCCTTGCATCACGGAAATTGAACTGCGGTTTCGGTTTCTCCTTGGCGATCTCGATGACATCCATCTTGTCGAGTTTCTTCTGTCTGGACATCGCCATATTACGTGTAGCAACACTTGCTTTATTCCGCGCTACAAAATCCTTGAGGTCAGCAATCTCTTGTTGTTGGCGCTTGTAAGCCGACTCCAGCTGCTGTTTTCTCATCTCATGCACTTCCTGGAAATGATCATAATCGCCCACATAACGAGTTAGATTCTGGTTCTCCATGTGATAGATCAAGTTGATTACACTGTTCAGGAACGGAATATCGTGAGAAATGAGGATAAATGCATTCTCATATTCCTGCAAATAACGTTTCAGCCATTCGATATGCAATTCATCCAAATAGTTCGTAGGCTCATCGAGGAGCAAAATATCGGGTTTTTCCAGCAGCAGCTTAGCAAGTAGTACTTTGGTACGCTGTCCACCACTCAGGTCATTGACGTCTTTATCCAGACCGATATCCGTCAGACCCAAACCACGTGCGGTTTCATCCACTTTGGCATCGATCATGTAGAAATCCTGGTTTGTCAATGTATCCTGAATCGTACCCACATCTTCAAGAAGTTGTTCAAGTTCCTCCGGGGTAACATCGCCCATTTTGCCATACATATCATTCATTTCCTGTTCCATGTCAAACAAATACTGGAACGCGCCGCGAAGTACGTCACGGATCGATTGGCCTTTATTCAATACAGCATGCTGGTCCAGATAACCAACACGCATCCGTTTGGACCACTCCACCTTGCCTTCATCCGGCTGAAGTTTTCCTGTAATAATGTTCATGAAGGTGGATTTACCTTCACCATTAGCCCCGATCAGACCAATATGTTCGCCCTTCAAGAGGCGGAATGAAACGTCGTTAAAGATAGCACGGTCACCAAAACCGTGACTTAATTTTTCTACATTTAATATGCTCATTCATGACACCTTTTCTATATAGACTTAATTCTTTGTATATTATAAGCGTTATATCCTGCACAACTCAACGCCATATTCAAAAATATTGCACCTTTTTGTCTGAAATTTGCCTTATATGAAAGTATGGGTTAAAATTTTGCCTTAACGAATTACTACTATATAGAACGGAGCTCTTCGAAGAGCATCAGGTGAACAATATGATTGAAGTGAAACAATCCAAGTTGGGTGATGGTGGTGAGTTTAACCGCGGGGTATTTGCTACCGTTGATATTGCCAAAGGAACGCTTATCCATCAGGCACCCGTTGTGCCTTACCCGAATGAAGATCATGAGCATGTCGAAAAAACGATTCTGGAAGATTACGTGTTCGAATATGGGGCGAATCATACCGCCATTCTGCTGGGTTACGGCAGTCTAATTAACCACTCCTATGAACCTAACGCTACTTATGATATCAATTTTGATAACCACACCTTTGACTTCTACGCGTATACAGATATCAAAGCTGGCGAAGAAATCGTGATCAATTACAACGGTGAGGAAGACAGTATGGACCCGTTATGGTTCCTGGACGATTACGAGGAGCGTATGCTTGAGTTCAATAAGTCCAATGATGATGAGGGTGAAAAAGAGACCGAACCCCAGTCCCTGGATACGGACACGAGTAAATAAACGTTAAACTCAAATAAAGTTCGCAAGCACTCTGTTGTATGTGCGAAAAGGACTCGCTGACTCCGGTGAATGATGAAATGAGTAACTGGAGACTCTTCACAGTCCAAAGTTTAAACACAAAAAATAAGCAAGTCCTCCGTTAATGGAAAACTTGCTTATTTGTGTTGTCTTCGTTTCTAAGCCAGATACACCTATTCATGTTTCATTGTTTATCGTGCATCTTAACTTGTTTTAATCCGTAATCGGCGGATCTGTATGCAAGTCTTGATCGGGTGTCGTGGATCTCCACTTGGTAAATGCTACCTCGAACCCTGCACGCTTCGGTGAACACAAAAATGGACCTGCATGTTTGTTCGTCGGATAGGCAAACCGTGCAACCCGAATCGTACGCCAAGGATGCTCATCTGTGCGAGCACGAATGACAACGGCCTCGTTACTGTAGGAGGCTCTAATTGTTACGATTCGTCCACCCCACTCTGGCACAGGAGAGAGTGACCAATCGGAATACGTATCCGTCACGACGGCTCCAACATGTGCCACGCCATCATTGACCTCAACTCCGGCCTTGATCCATTGGTCTTCTCCGTACCATAACATTAGTCCCGCCTGATCATATAATTCGGTGAATGAGCTTAGATCAAACGATACCTCAATCGCTTCCGTTCCGTCCCATGGAGCAAGCATGGCATGTCCATCCCGATGACAGAACCCGTAGAATGTGTTCTCCCAGAAGTCACTGCCTTCCCGAGCTTCCACAACGAAACGATCCCCATCCAACCGTGCAGCAACGGGTTCCTTAGTCCACTTGCCTTCATGAAGCCCAATAAAATCCGATGACATCGTTGTTTTCATCCTTCCTTCCGTCCCAAAGGGGAGTTCATCCTCACTTCATCACTTCTAAATTAAAGAACCCAGGTCCGATGCAGCAGTAGGATATGCAAAATTCATGGTGTTTAACTGATCGATAGTTAGATTGAACTGAATCGCCATTGCAAAAAGGTTGATCAATTCTTCTGTTTTGCTCCCGAGCACATGCGCACCCAGAATACGTCCGGTTGATTTATCGATCACCACTTTGGCCATGGCAAATTTTTCATGAGTTCGCTTGTAAGTATACCATTTCGACATATCATTTACCTGCACCTCGTAGCCCTCTTTCTTGGCTTGTTCCGTGCTCATACCTACAGCTCCAAGGGCAGGGACAGTAAACACAATGGAAGGCATCACTTTATAATTAGGTTTGTGTTGATTTCCCTCCAACAAATTAAACGATACAGCCCGGGATTCCTGACCTGCTAACGGGGTTAAAGGCAACCCTTTTGTATCAGTTACATCGCCAGCAGCATACACTCTCGGATTACTTTCACTTTGCAAGTACTCGTTCACCGTAATCCCTTTTTTGCTGTAGCTGACGTTGGCTCTCTCCAATTCCAGCCCATCCACATTAGGAACACGCCCGGCTCCATGAACGACAAGTCCGCACTGCCACTGGTGATCTGCACCATTACGTGTGCCATGAACGACATAGGCGTTCCCCTCTTGCCGTATGGACTTCACCTCCGCGTTCAAGTGAACATGAATGCCGATCTCTTTTGATTTTTGCAACAAAGATTCTACCAGCTCCGCATCAAACGACTTCAGAGGCTGTTCACTCCGATGCAGGATGTGGACTTCCGTCCCGGCTCTGGCCGCAATATGCGCAAACTCAAATGCAATGTATCCACCGCCTACCAGAACTAATCGATCCGGCAGCTGTTTCAGATCCAGAAAGTCATCACTATATATAAGATGCTCTGAGCCCTCAATCTCAAGTGGCGCAGGTCTTGCACCGGTAGCAATCAGGATGTGTTTGCCATGGAGCACTTCTTCTCCCACTTGAATATGATTTTCATCGACAAATGAAGCTTTACCATGGAACGTATCCATTCCGGCCTGTTTGAATTGATCTTCACTTGCTCTAGGTATGCTTTCGGTAAAGGTGCGTTTAAAGGCCATAAGTTCAGACCAGTTGATGGTCGCCTGTCCCTGAATTCCTTTCCCTTGCATCCGTTCATTCCAGTCAATCAGCTCAGCCGCTCCAGCCAGCACTTTCTTAGGATCACAGCCACGCAGTGCACACGTTCCGCCGAACTCACGTTCATCAATTACAGCGATTTTCCAGCCAGCTTCAGCGCAACGGGTGATTACAGAGCTTGCCGCGCTTCCTGTGCCAATCGCAATCAAGTCATAAGTTTCTTGTGTCATCATTGTTCCTCCTCATCCTTTTGGTACATCTATTGCAGGGGTGCCTGAAGTTACAGCAATCCAGCCTGTTTAAGGTACTCTGCTGCAACCTGTTCAGGATTCGCTCCCTCTACGTTCACGTCATAGTTCATCTGACGCATCTCATCATCCGTAATTTTGCCAGCAAGCTGATTCAGCACCTCAACCAGTTGTGGATATTGATCTGCCGTTTCTTGACGAAGCATCGGCGCGCCTTGATACGGCGGGAATAACTCCTGATCATCCTCCAGCACAACAAGTTCATATTGTCTCAACTCACTATCTGTGGAGTAGGCATCTACGAGGTTGATATCGCCACGTTGAACAGCACCATAGCGAAGCTTCGGTTCCATTGTCGCAACGTTCGGAAATTCAATCCCATACTTCTTCTGAATGCCTAGGTAACCGTCGTCCCGATCCGAGAATTCCAGCGTAAATCCTGCCTTCATCTGCTGTTCCACCGGTTTGAGATCTGAAATGGTCTTGAGATTGTATTGATCTGCGATGCTCTTTGGAACGGCCAACGTATACGTATTGTTGTAATCCATAGGGTTCAGCAGCACCATGTTGAACTGGCTCAGCATTCCATCTCTTGCCTGTTCGTACACCTCCGTCCGATCGGTACTCACTGCCGTTTCCTTCATGAATTCGGAGATGGCTGTCCCAGTGAATTCAGGATAGATATCAATATCACCCGACTTGAGTGCATTGAAAAGGAATGGCGTTTTGCCTAATCCGGGTTTTAGTTCAACGGTCAGGTCTGTATCTTTTTCAATCAGCAATTTATACATGTTAATTAGAATCTCCGGTTCAGCTCCCAGTTTGCCAGCAATCACGAGATCCTTCTGTCCACCACGTGCCACGAAGGGAATGGTAATCACAAGTATCGCGATAAGAGCCAGCGAACCCAAGGTAACCAATGTTTTCTTGAAGGATAACCGCTGGAATTGACGCAATAGTACATCAAACAAAATAGCCAGCAATGCGGCCGGAATGGCTCCAAGGATGATCAGTGCCGTATCGTTCCGATCAATGCCCAGCAAAATTAATGCACCCAAACCTCCTGCGCCAATCAAAGCAGCAAGTGTCGCCGTTCCTACAATCAGGACCATCGCGGTCCGAATTCCGGCCATAATGACAGGCATCGCCAGTGGCAGTTCCACTTTGATTAGACGTTGCCAACTATTCATGCCCATCGCATTCGCCGCTTCCACCATGGAAGGATCAACTTCGGATATGCCTGTGTACGTGTTCCGGAGTACCGGAAGCAGCGCATACACCACCAGTGCAATAATTGCAGGAAGTGTTCCTATGCCAAATAACGGGATGAGTAAACCGAGAAGCGCCAAGGATGGGATAGTTTGCAACACAGCCGTAACCCCGATAATGGGTTCAGCCACTCTTGGTTTGCGAGTAAGGTATATACCAAGCGGAATAGCAATGAGGACAGCAAAGAACAATGCGATAAATGAGATCTGAATATGTTCGAGCAGAGCAGACAACAACTGACCTTTGCGCTCACTGAACACCTCCGCGAATCTACTCATGTCCTTCACCTCGTTCCTGTAACTGACCAGACCAGTATTTCATCAGATCAACTCGACTGATCTCGCCAATAATCTGGCGGTTACGTTCAACCAACAGATGGTCATGGGAAGCCATGATATCAACTAATTCTGTTAACGTAATGGATACGGGAACGGCGGTTTTGGCTGATTTTGGTACATGACCCGGTGAGAGTGGTGACATGATGGATTCGAGATCAAAATCAGATTGTGAACTCGTGTCGGTGTTAGGACTTCCAACAAATTCACGTACGAAATCATTAGCTGGCTGTTGGATCAGTTCTTCCGGGGTGCCTACCTGCAAAACCTGTCCATCCTTCATAATGCAGATGCGATCCCCCAGCTTCAGCGCTTCCTGAATATCATGAGTAACAAATACAATTGTTTTTTTCATCTGACGCTGGATATCCAGAATATCGTCCTGCAATTTCTCCCGACTCATTGGATCGAGTGCACTGAACGGTTCATCCATCAAAACTATCTCGGGATCAGCAGCGAGTGCACGCAACACACCAATTCTCTGCTGTTGTCCTCCGGATAACTCGGACGGTTTACGCTCACTGTACGTATCTCCGTGCAAACCCACCATGTCCAGTAACGTATGTACACGCTCCTTGATTTGATCTGACTTCCATTTTCGCAGTTCAGGAACAACCGCAATATTTTCGGCAATTGTCATATGCGGGAATAGTGCAATCTGTTGCAGTACATATCCGATATTCCAGCGCAATTCGTGAATGTTGTATTCATCGATTGGGCGTTCATTAATGCGCACTGTTCCATCTGTTCGTTCAATCAGGCGATTGATCATTTTGAGCATGGTGGTTTTGCCACATCCACTCGGACCAATCATGACAAACAGTTCTCCCTTGTTAATGTTGAGGTTAACCTGACGTAAAGCCGTTGTTCCATCAGGATATTGTTTCGATACATTTTCGAACTGAATCATTCGCTCTCTTCGCCCCTTTATCTACTAGGGCGTGTCTCAGACACGCCCTAACATTCATCCTCATCTATTTCCCCAAAAGTGTGTTCGTATAATCACTGCTTTTCCGTGGTGTCCCTGGTTAGGGAGAGATCCATATTTGAATCAACGATGTCAACAAGCTGGTAGACATGCAAAAAGACGGGCACTAGGCACCGTCTTCTCATGATATGAAAATATTTCTTCCATTATTTCCATACTTCCATATGATTTTGAATAAATTGCTCGAATGAAATCGGGTTATTCCCCGTTATTTTTGTCACCGTATCTGTCGTTTGATCTTCTCTCCCCTCCTCCCGGATAGGCACATCCAGTCCTGCGAGGGCAGCAGCGTATTCTTCTGACATTCCTGCGCGAATCATGCTGTTCCTCAATTCATCGTCGGACAAAGATTCATGTTGGATGGACTGACCCAGTACACGGCTCAAGACGTCTGCAACCTGTCCATAGGACAACGACTCCGGCCCTGTAATGATATGCTCCGTATTATGAGGAACAACATCTGTCAGAGCACGGAACGCAACTGCCGCGATATCATCTGCACTAACAAATCCAATTTTCCCGTCACCCGTAGCACTGTATATTTTCCCGAGTTGTTTCGTCGTCTCCCGATGCGGTCCCTCCGTAAAGTTCTCCATAAAATAGGATGGCTGCAATACAGTCCACTCAGGAGCATGGGCTTTTAAATACTGATGTACTTTGCCAAAAATAGGACCATCTTCATCAATTGAAGCACTGCCAAGCAAGACAAATCGCTTAATCCCACTCCACAATGCTTCCTTGATGAACGGAATCATGACGTCTTCTGGGGTCATGTCCATGACTGGCACGACAAGATACACTTGATTCACATTTTTCAGCGCCGGAGCATATGTCTCGGAATCATACCAATCAAAATAGACATAGTTATCATCAGAGCCAGAAAGAGATGGTTTAGTTCTTCCTGCCAAACGCACCGGATAATGATGCTTTTGAAGTATGGCCGCAACACGGCTTCCTGTCTTACCATTAGCCCCTGTAATAAGTGTCAACGGTTTATCTTTGATCATGCTTGTTACCTCCTAAGTCCGATTCGAGTACGACCATTGGATTCCAATAGTCTTTATAATGTGTAATTTTCCCATTAGAGTGGCTCACTACAGAGATGTAAGTTTGGTTGTATGGCTGACCTGTAACTAATGAACGCCCTTTACAAGTAAATTCAGCCACAAACTGTTGTTTCGTGGAATCAGACAAGATCACCGGTTCAGAAAACTGCTGGATTTCAATCATCCCCAGTAGATTATGAAGATGATTCGTAATTGCAGCTTTTCCTTCCAGTTTCTGAGGATATCCTGCTGGTGCATATGGAAATTCGAAGATAGCTTCAGATGTATATAACTCCAACCACTGTTTTAGTTTTCCTTCCAGTAGCAATTGAGTAAAACCATGCATGATCCGATGCGGTATACTATTGCCCGCTTCCAACTGCTGAGATTGTGTCATCCTTATTTCCTCCTTCAGTTTGTTTGGCGTTCTTTTTCCAGACCAATCGGTCTATAATAGTCAAAAAATAAACGCCCTAAGCGTTCATTTTCAAAAAAAGATAAAGAATCCTTACTCAAATCATGTAAAACGCTAACTCATAGCCCTTAGGGTCATCTGTACAAAATCTCGCATCCCTTCTGCGCTTGCACCGCTCTTCGCCGTAAAGGTCAATGAGAGTCGGGAATAATTCAGAAAACGGGCAAGCCCGGGCAATTCTTCCTCTGCGTGCCTCAGTTCGCCACTCCTCTGGCCTCGTAACAGCGCAGTATGAAAAACATCTTCCATTTGTTGGTTAGTGGTTTGAATAAAGGCCGCGATTTCGTGATTTTGTGGTGCCTGTTCAACTGCGCTATTAATGATGAAACATTCATTACGACGTTCGTTGTCTGTCAACACGTTAACCGCTTCGTTGAACAACTCTGTCACGCCTTGCCTCACACTTGTGCATTCGTTTAATAGTTTGATCCCCGCCTCTGTCTTCTGCTGAATATAGAATTTAAGAGCAGAGACAAATAAATCATGTTTAGTTCCGTAGGTGTCATACAGGCTTTGCCGCGCAATGCCAAGTTCACTCAACAGTAAGCTCAGAGATGTACCTTCATAACCGTACGCTCCAAATACAGACGTTGCTTTTCTTAGAACGGTCTCTGTGTCAAACTCCTTGGCTCTTCCCAATTGCAGACCTCACCTCCCTATTCATTAACTAAAGAATACCTTTTCCAGACTGATCAGTCAAGAAAATAAATGCTTTGATTTTTGACAAAGTGGTATAATGTGAATAGAAGCTGAATGAATTCTTTTACCACTTACAACCATGACCACATATAAAGGAGTGTACCTATATGTATATTCAAATTACAGATTTGGCTGCAAAACGATTGACGGAAAGCCTGAATGACCAACCCGGATATTTCAAAGTGATCTATGACTTGGAAGGTTGCGGATGTAACGGAGTTATCGCTATTATCATTGTTGATGAACTTGCAGCTCTCGACGCGCAGATTGAAACCAATCTGGTTCCGTTCTATGTTGATCCGAAGCAGCAGCTGAACCTAGAACAACACATGAAGCTGGATACGGAAGAAAATTATCCTTCTTGCAAATTAAGCAGTGATTCTGGTGTGCTCAGCGCCAACGTTCGCGTTCGTGACACCCGTGCAGTAACAGCGGGAAGCTCCAGTGGATCTGACGCCTGCATGTTGTAATACAGTCCCAGCTTACTTGAAGTAATCTAGCATTATCTTTCTTCACATCAAAAGCCGTTGCATCTAATGCAACGGCTTTTTCATGTATACTGCCTCTACGAGAGTTGCAAAAAAGACTCTATAAAAGATGAACTAAACATTTACACGAAACGGAGAGGACAGAAACAACTGGAAGAAGCGAAGCGTTCGCCTTTATCCTAAGATTTTCACCATTATAAAATTGAATCAAAAAATCTGGGGATAACAGCGATCGGAAGGTTGTTCTGTCATCGAAGTGGCACGGTAAATACCCTCTAGTTAGATTTTATAGCAAACTTTGTTTACAACTCGGAAACAATTGGAGAAGCTATGGATATAATCCTCTAGTATACTCGGTATATAGATTCATATATTCCGAGGAGGAACACACATCATGAAATCTTTTACTCGTAAATCCATCATATCTACAATTCTCGTAGGCTCTGTTGTAGCAGGTTCGGCTTTCACTACGTTTCCCATCACATCAAGCCTGAATACCGTCGCATCTGCGGCAAGCTCCAGCTTCACTCAATTTCTGCATGATAATGCACCTGGTCGTACGATCAAAACGATTAAAAATGTGGCAACCGTGACCAATGTGTCCAGCACAGTTGTACTTGTCAATAAAAAGAGAAATCTGCCTTCGACTTATGCACCTCAAGATTTGGTAGTGCCTAATATTCCTTTTAGCTTCTCAGGTTCCAGTCCGAAGAAACAAATGCGTAAAGTAGCTGCAACCGCTATTGAAAAATTATTTGCCGCTGCCAAAAAAGACGGCATCGATATCAAAGCGGTGTCTGGCTATCGCTCTTATGCGACCCAGAAATCAATCTTTGACCGTAATGCCAGCATCAAAGGTGAAGCTGTTGCCAATAAAACAAGTGCTCGGCCAGGACAAAGCGAACATCAGACTGGTCTAGCCATGGATATCTCCAGCGCTTCGGCTGGTTATGATTTGCAACAAAGCTTCGGCAACACCAAAGAAGGCAAATGGCTGAAAGCCAATGCCCACAAGTACGGATTCATCATCCGTTATGGCAAAGATCAGGAGAAATTGACTGGTTACTCCTATGAGCCATGGCATGTACGTTATGTAGGGGTATATATTGCTGGTGAGATTACCAACCAGAAACTTACGCTCGAGCAGTATTTGGAACGTGCCAGATAAGGCAGGTTTGAACCCAAAGCTTCGACCGTTATTAGATCAGATAAAAGATGCGTGACTATAGATAACATGGCTGAAGGAGAAGATGGGGCCGCAACTGGCCCTCTTCTGCTTCAGTCTTTCATTTACCCACTTCATCATGTCCCAACGATTCTTCTAAAGACCAGTGGCAGTCTCTTCAGACCTTCTGTTCCAGCCCAAGAGCCTACTCCAGCAAGTATTGCATTATGGCACAAATAAAGTGCGACATTGTACACGATAGGGCCTAGAATAATCTCCACGACTACAAAACGTTTTAACGTCGATGATTGGATCACATATACCCGAAATTCATGAGGGTCATGTCCTCCCATATACCTTGCGATCAATGCTTTCATGAATCACCTCTAGTGTTTTATTTTAGCGTATGGCAGACAATCCTTGTCTTATTCTAAAATAATACTTACATAAAGTAACTAAGTGTGTTATAGTCAGTTTATAAATCATACATAAGCGAGGGAAACTACCAAGAGTGAGTTGGAGAATCTAGTCAAAAACCGTAGATCGGCCGTTATTTTTGAAGAAGGAATTGAAATTTCGGATTCGGAACTGCAAGAAATGTTTGCCCTGAACAAATTTGCACCATCTGCCTTTAACCTGCAACACACGCACTATCTTGTGATTAAAGACGAGGAACAGAAAGAGAAAGTCTATGAAGCTTCCCAGCAATATAAGGTAAAAACAGCTTCTGCGGTCATCGTGGTATTGGGCGACGTCAACGCGCATCATCATATCCGAACTATTAACGAAGGCTTGTTGAACCTGGGCGCACTCACTCCTTTCCAATACGAGCAGGAATCCCAAAGTGTCACTGAATTTTACGAATCTCGGGGCAGATTCTTCCAACGTGAGGATGCGATTCGCAATGCCAGCCTGTCTGCCATGCAATTGATGTTGATCGCTCAGGATCGCGGTTGGGACACTTGTCCAATGATTGGCTTTGACTCGGAAGAACTGCAACGGAGTTTGGAAATCCCTAACCATTTCGTACCGGTTATGCTGATCACCATTGGCAAAAAGTCGGAAGCCAAACAGCGCCCACGCGGTTACCGTAAACCGATTAACGAATATGTTAGCTTCAACAAAATGCACGCTGAATAACATAAAAGTAGTTAAATGACACAGCAAAAAAGCCACGATCTCGTGGCTTTTTTGCTGTGTCATAGATCAACGTATCCAACATGTGAAATTCATCGTCAAACTCCGCATATATGTATAGTCGACCAGCAGGTGTATCCCCCGCATCATAACCCAATCGGAAATATTGATCTCCCTGAAATTCTACATCAGCCAAAATCAATTCATTGATATCTTCGTCCGGATGAGCCTCGGCAATAGTTTTAAGCGCCTGCTCACCAAGCATGTCCCACCGTTTCCACGTCTCTTCCATATATGGGGATAGGGCTTCCATCTCTATCTTGGTTGAAACCTGTGCAGTGACTACCAGTTCTTTATCCTGAATATGTAAGTGCATCTGATAGTTGGACATCGATGCGTCATACTGAAACACACCCATCCCCTGAACTTCATGATCGGATTCAAAAATCAGATTGTCTGCATATTGCAGTCTCTCCAGCTTGGGATTAGCGCTATAATCCGACTTGGTTAATTTGTTCTCGGAACAGTACAACTCTCTTAGTTGTACGTTATTGCGAATATCCAGCTCCCTTATATGGTTGTTAAAACAACGGACACTTTCTAAAACCATATTTGAACGAAAATCCAACTGTTTGATATGATTGTGATTACAGCGAAGTTCAATCAAGTTTGGACAACCTGTTACATCAAGTTCCAGCATGTAATTGTTGGCGCAATCAAGTCGCCGCAGTTGCTTATTCTGTTCAAGTTCAAGTGAGAAAAGAGCGTTATAACTGCAACTAAGTTCCTCCAACTGCTCAAGGTGCTCCGAAGCCAGCTCCGACAACATATTCCAATGACACTCCACCGTTATAAGTTTGGAGTTATAAGAAAGATCTAATTTTCGAAGTCGATTAAAACTGCAATCCAGCACTTGCAATTCCGAATTGGAACGGAGGTCCAGTGTAAGAAGCTGATTCTCTCTGCAACGTAACGTCCTCAGCTTGTGATTCTGAGTAAGATCCAGACCGGTCAATTGATTATAGGCACAATCCAGCTCTTGAAGACCCCTGAAATACTCGATTCCATCAAGATTGCTAATATTGTGATTGGAAAGTTGCAATATCTCAACCTCACAAACGTCACTCTCCTGAATGAAATCCCGCTGATCACAAAAACGATCCAACACAACTTGCCTGAAACGTTCATCCGTGAAGGCATAAGTAATATCCATGTCTAACGCCTCCCCCTCTCGTTTTGCTCTATGGAACAGTCTTCCAACATATTATCCCTATTCTATGAGTTTCGTCGCCGGGATTCAACAATTACTTAAGCAAATTCTTTTATACCATGTTAGCATCCAACTTGTAAGAGAAATCGTACAGAGAGGAAGATTTTCATGGAAATGTATATCGAAAACCTCCCGTCATATCGTCTCGCCTATGTTCGACAGGTTGGTCCTTACGGTCCAGCCAATGCTCAAGCGATGAATACGCTGAAACAATGGGCAGACAAAAACCAATTGCTTCATGAATCAGCAACATTACTGGGCATACCCCAAGATGACCCAACTACCACACCGCCCGAAAAATGTAGATATGATGCCTGTATTGTTATCACTGAATCTGAACGTCTGGAAGATGAGTTTGTTGAGATTGGCGAGCTATCAGGTGGAGATTATCTCATCTGTAAGGTGAGACATACGGCAGAAGCTATTCAGCAGACATGGAACATCATCATCCCTCATTTACAAACAAGTGGTTATCTGATGGACAACAAGCCGGTTATAGAACGATATCGTTGGGCACTGCTCAATCAGCATTATTGCGAAATATGTGTGCCTGTAAGACCCGTGTAATCCACGTTACGAGGAAACAAAAAAAAGTGACTTCAGATTGAAGTCACTTTCTTGTTTAATACTATTACTTTTACTATTTAAGTTGAACTAATCATTTACACGATAACGGAGAGGACAGAAAAAACCTGAAAAAGCGAAGCGTTCGCCTAAAAGCTTTCTGAAAGAAAGCTGCATCGGAAGCATATGCTATCCACGGATTTTTCCCTTGAGAAAAGGGAATCAAAAAAATCTGGGGATAACAGCGATTGGAAGGTTACTCTGTCATCGTAGTGTCAGTGTAAATAATCTTTAGTTCAACTTAGATAACTAGATTAGAAATTAAAATGCCCAGTTGCCTTTACGGAATACCGGCTCGATTGTACCATCCTGTAACTCACCATCGATATCCAGCTCTGCGGAACCGATCATGAAATCAACATGGGTCAAGCTCACATTGCACTCATGCTTCAGCAACTCTTCGTTCGACATCGTTGTGCCATCTTTCATGTTGAATGGATATGCACTGCCCACAGCCAAATGGCAGGATGCATTTTCATCAATACCCGTATTGTAGAAAATGCGATTCAGGTTGGAGATCGGGGAATCATGTGGTACGAGTGCCACTTCACCCAGATAACGAGCTCCTTCATCGGTGGCAAACAGATTCTTCAAATGCTCTTCACCGGATGCTGCCGTAAAAGCTACAACTTGTCCATCCTTGAATGTGATTCTCATCTGGTCTACCAGTTGTCCATTCAGGTTCAAAGGCATGGTGCTGCTGACATATCCATTCACTCCACTGCGCTTAGGCATGGTGAATACTTCTTCAGTTGGCATATTCGCGACCGTGTATACACCTTGTTTATTTTCGCTACCACCGCCACCCCAGATGTGGTTGTGGACCAATTCAATTTTCAGGTCTGTACCTGGCGCACGGTAATGCAGGCTCTTATAGTTCTTTTTATTCAGGAGATCACTCATGGTATTCAGGGTATCCAGATGTTCTCTCCAATTTTGTACGGCGTCTCCGCCATCTACACGGTTCATTTTGAAGATGGTTTCCCACATCACGTCGATTCGGTCTTCTTCCGGGATGTCGGCAAACACTTTGTTCGCCCAAGCCTTGGTCGGTGCTTTGATCAGACACCAGCTAATTTCATGATTACGTGTATACTTAGCATATCCCCGACGTGCATGTGCAGCTGCCTTAGTAGCACGGGAAACACTATCGGAGTCAATTCCGTTATACAGTTCAGGATCTGGAACTTTGATCGTCAGGGTAGCGCCGCCTGCTTCTGCAAACTTTTCCATCATATCCGCTTTCCAGGCTGGATAGTAGTCAAAGCTGTCATTGGAGCCATGTTCAAAACGACTGCGGGTAATGTTGTCGTCATCAAAGTCCACTTGTACATAATTGGCACCAGCCGCATAGGCTTTTTGCACAATCAGACGTGTGAATTCAAGCGTTTCGATGGGTGCAGTGACGAGCAGATCCTGTCCTTTTTGAATATTCACGCCAACTTTAACAACTAGTTCTGCGTATTGTTCCAATGATTTTTCAAAGGTTTGTTCAAATTGACTCATGGTTGTATTCACTCCTGTTTCATATATTATGACATGGATTGCAATTGACTTGGACTCTGTTGAGTGGCCGTTACAGCGAAGGATCGTTCTTTAGATCGTCGTTGTCTCCAAATTTTCTTCATCGTATTTTTCAAAGGTTAAAATTAGGAGACAAATACGAACGCTATCGCTTCTTCAGAATCGATTCCTTCTCTTTCACTACGCATGATCAATTTGCAAAATTTCATCTATACAAAATGATCTATACATTTCGTTTTTCTTGTTCGCGTAACTCAATCCTGCGGATTTTACCAGAGTTGGTCTTCGGCAGATCCGTAACAAATTCGATCTTACGTGGATATTTATAAGGTGCTGTGATTTCCTTGACGTGGTGCTGCAATTCACGCATCAGTTCTGGTGAAGCCAGCGAATCATCTCGCAGTACGACAAATGCTTTCACCACATTACCGCGGATCTCATCCGGACTTGCAACCACCGCACATTCCTTCACGCTGGCGTGTTTCATGAGTGCTTCTTCCACCTCGAATGGTCCAATCGTGTAACCCGAACTGATGATGATATCATCACTGCGGCCTTCAAACCAGAAGTAACCTTCTTCGTCTTTACGTGCACGGTCCCCTGTTACAAAATAATCGCCACGCTGACTGGCTTCCTTCCGTCCCTCATCCTGATAATAGGACTTGAACAAAGCTGGCATCTCTTTGTGTACCGCGATATCTCCTACTTCACCCGCAGGAACAGGTTGTCCCTCATCGTCAATAATTTCAATCAATCCAGGTGTAATCGACTGACCCATGGAGCCAATACGTACAGGCGCATCCTTGAGACTGCCGATTAACAACGTGCTCTCGGTCTGTCCATATCCGTCTCGAATAGTCAGGTCGAAGTGACGCTGGAAGATTTCAATGACTTCCTGATTGAGCGGTTCGCCCGCTGAAACAGCACTGCGCAGATGGGACAGGTCATAATGTCCAAGATCATCGGCTTTGGCCATCAACCGATATTCGGTCGGTGTACAGCAAAGGACATTAATCTGATGTTCCTGCATCAGTTCCAGGTAACGCTTGGGCTGGAATGATCCATTGTAGACCAGTCCAGTCGCGCCTCTTCCGAGTACCGACAGGAACGGGCTCCAGATCCATTTTTGCCATCCGGGTGCTGCAGTTGCCCATACGGTATCTGAAGGTTGAATATCCAGCCATAATGAAGAAGCGATTCGCAGGTGGGCATATCCCCAACCGTGACTATGTACAACTCCTTTGGGATTACCTGTTGTGCCCGAAGTATAAGCAAGGATAGCCGTATCATCACGATGAGTCTCCACCGCAGCCATCTCATCGGGTTGATTCTGCATTAACTCATGCACATTAACCCAGCCTTCAGCAGGTACGCCAACTTCGCCATTAGGTGATGCCACAATTCGATGTGCCAGTGATGGCAGATCCGCGTCCATCTTTTCCACTTCCGAGGTCGTCTCGGACCATACAATAACAGCCCGCGCCTCAGAGTGACGCAGACGATATTCCAGATCTTTGGCCCGTAACATCTCGGAGGAAGGAATAACGGCAATCCCCAATTTAAGACAAGCAATGTAAATGACATAGGCAATTATCCGGCGTGGTACCATGACCAACACCCGGTCACCCTTCTCCAGTCCAAGTTCACGCATACCTCCAGCAAGACGATTCGCCTGCTTGAATAAATCACCATACGTAATCTCTTCCATTTCTCGTTGATCGCTGAGCCATCTAAGTGCAATCCGGTCTGATGGATGATTCTCCATCTCGGATGTCAGGTTATAGCTTTCAGGCGAAATCCACTGTTCAAAGTTCAAATGGAGCCTCTCCTTCGTAGTTCAAATGTATAGCTTCTATATATTATACCCTAAATCCTAGGACCAGGTGCTATGAACTAGGCTCATTCCAAAAAAATAAACATAGGTCAATTAATGAACTATTATAATAGATCTTATCCTATAAAGAAAATGACATATACAAAATGGCGCCCTCCTGATAATCAGGTAGGCGCCATTTCATTCTTAATTTATATTAAATTAATTTTACCTAACTATAATTTTCACACAGCTATACTGTGTATGTTACCACGGATAATTACCCATTCCGTCCAAAATACTTTCGATCTCATTCAACTCTTCCGTTGTCAGATCCGCTGCCTGGAGGGCAGCCACGTTTTCTTCAATCTGGGACACACGGCTTGCACCAATCAGTGCTGAGGTTACACGGTTACCGCGCAAGATCCAGTTCAGAGCCAGTTGGGAGATCGTCTGCCCTCTTCGCTCGGCAACTGCCTGAAGCGCATCGAACTTGGCAATCCGTTCGTCCGTGTATGCTTCTTTTTTCAAATTGCCTGTTGGATTGGCGCGTTCTTCCTTGATCTTATCGACATATTTATTCGTCAACTGACCGCGGCCGAGTGGACAGAACGCAATGGAACCTACGCCCTGCTCATCCAGTACGTCTTGCAAACCGTCTTCAATCCAGCGATTCAGCATCGAGTAGTTTGGCTGATGAACCAGACACGGCGTACCCAGACGACGGAGAATGGTTACCGCTTCTTGCGTCTGTTCTGCATTATAATTGGACAAGCCCACATACAGAGCTTTACCTTGCCGCACGATGTGATCCAGTGCCGTCATCGTTTCTTCCAACGGTGTATCCGGATCTGGACGGTGATGATAGAAAATGTCCACATAGTCCAGCCCCATCCGACCAAGACTTTGATCCAGACTGGCAATCAGGTTTTTGCGGGAACCCCATTCGCCGTAAGGTCCACTCCACATATGGTAACCTGCCTTCGACGAAATGAGCAGTTCATCCCGGTAAGGACGCAGATGTTTTTTGTAAATCACACCAAAGTTCTCTTCCGCTGATCCTGGAGGTGGACCATAGTTATTCGCCAGATCGAAATGATTAATTCCGAGGTCAAAGGCACGTAAAATCATTTCTTCCTGAATATCCAATGTGCGGTTGCCACCAAAGTTCTGCCATAAACCCAGCGCAATTTGCGGCAGTCTGATTCCGGATTTGCCGGAACGTACATATTTCATCTCATCATATCGTTGTTCACTCGCAGTATAGGGCATCGTTATTCTCACTTTCCTGTAAGGTTTGTTGAATTCCTTTTCATCTTAGACATTTTCCTGGAAAAACGATATGGCATTTCACTTTGAACATATGTAATAATGATTGTTATCTATATAAACTAGTCTTAAATTATTCATCTTTCACACTAATTAATATGTTAAAATGCAAGATGAGACGAAATCGTACAGGAGTGAATACCCTTGATTACGTATATGTTCAAGAACAATCATTTTCAGGAGCTTCAGCTCCTTCATTATGGCACGGAAGCCTGTACACCTGGTCACCACTTTGGCCCTGCCATGCGAGACTATTATAAAATTCATTATATTTTGAATGGCAAAGGCACCTTCGAAGTTGGTGGCAAAACGCATACCCTGCACAAAGGTCAAGGTTTTCTGATTGTTCCGCATTCCGTCGTGCATTACGAAGCAGATCAGGATGATCCATGGGAATACAGCTGGGTTGCTTTTCAAGGCAGCAATAGTTCTTCCTTTTTACAGCAGGCCTGTCTGTCCGAGCATCACCCGATTTTTGAGCTGGGTAATGAGGATGACGAGATGCGATCCTGCCTGCACCGAATGATCAATTCTCGCAATACCCACAAAGGCTGGGAGATTAGCATGACTGGTTTGCTGTATCAATTCTTCTCCATTTTAATTGATCAGGCTAATTCAGATCATCTTCAACCCATGCCGGATTATTCGAAGGAAACGTACGTAACGCAGGTAATCGACTTCATTGAAATGAACTATGCCAATGCCATTACCGTTCAATCCATCGCGGCCCATGTCGGTTTGCAGCGCAGTTACCTGTGCTCTCTCTTCAAGGACAAGATGGGAAGCAGCATCCAGTCGTATCTGGTTCATTATCGGATGCGCAGGGCAGCCGAACTGACGCTTGATCCCGGTCTGACCATTGGTGATATTGCCCGTTCTGTGGGCTATACGGATCAATTGCTTTTCTCCAAAATGTTCAAAAAAGTGATGGGTGAAGCGCCCACCTACTACCGCAAACATAAAACAGCACCCTCCCAGTTAAGTTGTTAATTGGGAAGGTGCTGTTTTTGTTAATCGCTTAACCTTACTATCGTTATTCCTTACATTCTTTTCATTGGTTTATACCGTCTCCGGCATGGATATGCCAACAACTTGCACTTTGATTTCATCGACCATGACGCCTGCTAATTGTTCAACAGCCTGTTGAACATTATGTTGAAGTTCACGGCAGACCTCGTGCATCTTGTTGCCATATTGAATGTTGATGCGCAGCTGGATGGTTGCCTGATCGTCTTTGACATGTACGTCAATCCCTTTTTGCAGGCTCTTGCCGCTGATACTCTTGGCAATCCCTTCAGTCAGTCCAACCGACATGGAGGATACGCCAGCCGTTGATTGAGCGGCCATCCCCACGATCTTGGATAACACATCGTTCGAGATGTGAATGGTACCCATTTGAACAGATTGAGGTGCGATATATTCAGGTTCATTGTATTGTTTTTCGATAATTTCAGACATGTGCTCCACTCCTTCGAATAATTTAAATTCTATGCATTCTGCCATTTGTCCTTGAAGAACATGTTATAGATTCGAACCAGAAGAATTTTAACGATCATATAAACCGGGATAATAATCAGGATGGCAATAATTCCACCCAGGTCCCCTGCACCCAAGACCAGAATAATCGTCGTTAACGGGTGAATATCCAGCTTTTTGCCGAATACGTACGGTGCAACCAGGTTGTCCTGAATCTGCTGAGCGACAAGAATAATAATCAGAGACCAGATGGCAACCGATGGTGATACCACGAGACCCATGATCACAATAGGTACGGACGACACAATCGCTCCGATAAATGGAACAAAGTTCATGATGACCGCGATTACCGTGAGCAGTAATGCGTACGGCAGTCCAATGATCAGGAAACCGATATACATCAGTACACCCAGCGCCAGATTTACCAAGACTCGACCTACAATAAAACCACTCAGCGCCTGATCAATCTCAAGTACAACTTCACGGCTGTCATTTTGGAAACGTTTTGGAGCGATATGTGCCAGTTTACGACCAAATTTCTCGCCTTGTAACAGCATATAGAACAAAAGGATGGGTAGTGTAAACAAGATGATCGCAAAACTGGAAACGAGTGAGAAGAATCCACTTACATAGTTGGTTACAAAGTTAAATCCTTTGTTGATATACTCCGTGATCTGGGAGAAAGGTGTCGAGCCCTCAGGGAACAAGGCCTGTATGGCACCATTTTGCTCCAGCTCTCTCAGCTGTTCACTTAATGAATTAATTAGACTTGGTGCGTTATCAACCAGATTGATCAGTTGCTCACGTAACGATGGCCATAAACCAATGATGAAGAACACTCCCAGAATAGCAATAACCAGATAGATTAGCAAAATACTTAGCGTGCGATTTATTTTCTTTTTCTCCATATAATTCACAAGCGGTCTGAGCAGATAATAAAAGAACACCGACAACATCATCGGCACGGTAATGACCGTGATCATGGTGACGAGCGGCTGAAAGATGAAGCTTACACGTGATAATAAATAGATATTAACCAATATCAGCGCCAGTGCAATACTGAACCGGACAAACGTATTTACTTTGAACAAAATATTTCCCTCCACATGGACATTTCTTCTCTTATTTAATTTGGAATCTCAATGGTAAACACGGTGGTCTCTCGCCCACGCCGGGAAAGGATCAACCGTCCGCCCATTTTCTCTGTATTACGTCGTGCGATGGACAAACCAAGTCCGGTGCCTCCGGTCGCTGTCCGCGCCTCATCCCCTCGTACAAACGGGTCAAAGATCGTTGACCATAGTTCTTGAGGTATGCCCACTCCGTTATCTGCCACCTCTATCACCACATGGGTATGAAGCGGAATGAGTTCGACGCGCAGTTCTGTCCCGAGTGGATTATAAGACAGAGCATTGGTGATCAGATTCTGAATGACTCTGGATAACAGCTCCGGATCATACCTCGCGTAGATCTCCTGATCAGGAACAAGTACATGGAGGACAAACTGTTTCTGTTCAATCTCCCCATAGGTATCTGCCATAATCTCGCGCACGAATTCTCCAATCTCTCTTCTCTGAATATGCATGCGAAAATCGGGCGAATCCACCTTGAGCAGCTCCAGCATATTCTGTATCATGCGTGCAACTTGAACCGACTTGTTATAGATGTATCCCAGATATCTTTGCTGCCTGTCCTTGTCCTCTCCACGTCCTTCCACCAAAGCCTGAGCATAACCCTGTATAGATGTTATCGGTGTCTTCAGATCATGTGATAAGTCTACAATCAGTCGCTGTTTACTCTCTTCAGCGTAACGTTTCTCCGCAGAGGTGTTCTCAATGACGTCCGCCATGTAGTTAAAGGTCTCACCTATCTGGACAAATTCCCTCTCGGCTGAGATCGACATCCGTGTACTATAATTTCCTTGTATCATCTGCGTAAGACCCGAGGAGAGGATGCTGAGTGGTTTTTTGATTCTCCGTGCGACCCAATAGCTATAGACAAAGATCAATAATAAAACCAAACCGATGCCAATCATAATGTAAAAGGATAATGGATGTTTCAGATTGGTAATCAACTGATTATCATTAATTCGCACGCTGACCAGATCACGCGGGATTTTCAGCAACACATACGCTGCCGCTCCTTCTGTCGAGAGAGGAGTGATCGAATAATAGTATTCCTGGTCACTCCGATTTTCCAGTCCATCATACAGATCGGCTTCACTGTATTGTGTGAACACATCTTGCTTGTCTCCCACATGACGAATGACATTGCGATTCGCATCCAGAATTTCAATCCAGCCACCGCTGTCCTTGAGACGTTGAATCTCTGTGTCTTTGCCTTTCGACACCGAACCTCCACCGGAATAAAATTCGTTCTCCAGCTCTTCCACATACACGTGGGCTTCAACATTCAGATCCGGATCAACCACCTGATCCGAAATGCGAAAATCCACGACATCAAGTGAAACCATAAGGTACACGATCAGTACCAGTAACAGCAAAAAGAAGTTGAACAACAAGAAGTCCAGTGTCAGAGATGTCTGTAACAGTCGCTTTTCTCTAGCTTTCCATGGGCGCTTCAATTTTGTATCCCAGTCCCCTTATCGTTTTGAGATATTCCGGTTGTCTGGAGTCACGCTCGATCTTCTCCCGAATGTTGCTGATATGTACCATAATCGTGCTGTCCTCGTGCGCATAATAATCGCCCCAGACCGCTTCGTATATTTTTTTACGGGTGAACACTCGGCCAGGTTGATCAAGCAACAATTCCATAATTTTATACTCTGTAGAGGTCAATGTTACAGGCGTTCCTGAACGAAAAAGGATACATTGGGATCGATCCAGGGTCAGATCACCTAATACCAGATTCTGTTCTTTCGCTGCGGGGATCTCCGCTGCATCAAATTGATTGACTCTTCTGAGCAACGCCTCTACTCTGGCGACAATCTCAAGCGGGTTGAACGGCTTCGCTATATAATCGTCTGCCCCAAGTCCGAGTCCAAGGATTTTATCGTGATCCTGACTTTTGGCGGACAGGAACAGTACAGGCATGTGATGTGTAGCCCTGATCTGTTTGATCAACTGCAATCCATCCATTACAGGCATCATAATGTCCAGTATGACCAGATCGATCTGTGTTGAACGTATACATTGTAACGCCTCGGCTCCATTCACCGCAGTCTTAATCGTATAGTCCTTCTCCAGATAGAGCTGAAGCAGTTCCACAATTTCTGGTTCGTCATCTGCAATTAATACGGTGTATCTCATGTTATTCCTCTCATTTCCTATACTCTATGCCTATCTCTACATTAATACTATATACTACGTCTCTTAATTCAACCTAAATCATTTCTAAAGATAATCTAAATAAATAGAAACAGAGCCCTGGCGCAAGCCAAGGCATCAACTAAAATAGGGCTGTTTTCAGCCTACATTCAAGCTTTTCATTCTTCATTCAGGCTTTACAATCTTCATTCGGACCATTTGTTTTATCATCAGATCAGTCCTTAAGCGAACGAAGCCACGGTTCAACTTTTCCCAATAAACGTTCCTTGTCATACTGCACATATTGGTTCGCCCGATTGCGCACGGGATCACCCGCGTAGAAACGTTCATATAGATCATGCCTTGCTCCGAGTGGACTTCCAGTCAGCTCCCATGCGAGTTGAAAGAGACGAATCTTCTCCGGGGCTTGCATCGTTACTCCACCAAGATATTTGCCTACCATAGAACCCATCATTTCATTTATTTCAAACGTACCTGAAGGAATCTGAATCAGACCACCCGCAGCAATGGTCTTCAAAATCTCCACCGCACGGGGATAATAGCGATTGCCCAGATTACGTGCGGTTTCAATATATTTGAATTCCGGCAACCAGTTGCCAAATGTGTCTGGTTTGGACTGTGCTTCAGCAGCAATAATCAGTCCCTCGATAGTCTGCATCTGACTGATCAGCTCTCCAAGTTGTTCCTGCACATTCAGGAAAGAGTCCACCCCAATCTCCTTGGCAATGGATGAGGTCACGGCTGTAATAAACTCCAGTTTCGAGTGTAATCGAATGACACTCTGATGGTAGGCCAGACTGGCCGAAGCTGTATTGCAGCGAATCTGCCATACGGCTTCAGGGTTATTGTGCAGTAATACACGTTCCCAGGGCACAAATACATCGTCAAAAAATAATACAGCATCCATCTCATCATACTGCGCACTGAGTGGATGTGATTTATCTGTATCTTTTGTGGCAAAAGATTCACGACACATCATGTGCAAGCCCGGACTGTCCGCGGCTACAATTACCATATGGGCCAGCTCTGGCAGGTGGCCTGGAATTCGTTGAACGGGATAAGCAATGATATCATCGGCATAAGGCGCTGCTGTTGCCACCATTTTGGCCCCGCGAATGACTACGCCCTCCGTATTGCTTTTGACAATTCGCAGCATGGCATCCTCATCTTCACCAACAGGCAAGGAACGGTTAATCTGCGGGTCGCGCTGGACAATGGTCAGGAATGCATCGTTTCGTTTGGCTTGTTCAAAATAAGCCGATATTTTACCTGCAAATGCAGGATCATGTGCTGTCATCTCATGTCGTGTTGCATACCAACCGGTCAGCCTGGATCGGGCATAATCAGACAATCGGCTCATCACCCCATACGTCCGATCGGCCCACAGCCGAAAAGCATCCGCCCTGCTGTTCACGTCAGGAAGTGAACGAGGCACAAGAAAAGAGTGATGCACGTAACTTCCCGTCTGTTCGTCCCAATAGGCCACGGTTTCCCTTGTCTCCGGGTCATCCACCAGATTGAACAATCCTTCTATGGTTTGAAGTGTTCCCTGAAAGGCCTGATGCCCAGTTACCTGGATACGCTCTCCGTCCAGCCATACATTCCGCTCATCATTCAGACGCTGAATGTAAGCTTGTCCACGAGACATCGTGATACTCATGATATGTCCTCCCTCTCAGGCACTGGCCTGACATTTCTGTAACTCCATCCTTCTAACTGCTTGAGAAACTATGTAATGATACATTCTGTATCTAACAAAATAGTACTGTGCCAGAGATAGAAAAGTCAACAGACACCGAGCGAAGAGTCCGGTGTCTGTTGGGCCATGCTATTTTATACTAATTTGGAATACATGTGACGCAGATACCGCCAGCGAACGAGTGCAAAATACAAAATCTGCATGGAAGCAAACACCAAGAAGATGCGCAGGCTGTATCCAAAGACCGAGAAATCAACCAGTTGCTGCAACGCCACAAAGGCAACCGAACTGTGGATGACCGCCACCAGAATCGGCAGGAAGAACATAAGCAATAGCTGCCTTGTTACGATCTTACGGAGTTCGGGACGACTCAGTCCCATTTTGCCAATCATGCGATACTGCGCTTCATCCCGTTCTAGATCTGCGTAAAGTCTGAAATACGTGAAACTTGCTGCAAAGGTGAAGAAAACAATGCCGATCAGGCCGCTCAAAATTAAAATGATGCCATTGGTCTGCTTGGAATTAAGCCAATCCACCACAAGCGCGCTGACCTCGTAATAACCTTTTTCGGAATGATCATCTTGAATGGATTTGATCAATTCAGGAGCAAAGCTACGTGTACCCATCCAATCTTTCACGATAAATTGTATCGTTCGACTCGAATAGAAACCTTCAGGCATGCCAACTTCCTCGTTGTACGCAGGTCTCATCTTATTAAACAATTCGTCGGTTACGACGTAGAGAAAAATTTCGTATTGAAAAGGAATCACAATATCGGTACCAGGTGTCGATAGCTGGACAGGTACGTGCTGATTATCAACCTCCAGATTGATCTTTCCTCCCGAGGCTCCTTTTTCAACCTGTTCACGGTACTCCTTGCGCATCGCCAAATTGCTTGGTGTCATAAATGACTCATCGATTTGTTTCAACGTACGTTCTTCATACCCCAGTGCCTTCGCAAGACGGTTATAATCACTCAGTTTGATAATATTCCCATTATTATTTTCACCTATAGGAGCATAACTGCCCTTCACGTAGGGAACTTGATGATCAATCAACGTTTCTTCAATCTGCCGAATATGTCGCTCGGAGTTTGGAGTATACCAGTTATTCATATAACTGAATGCGTACGGATTCGACATGGACGACAACCCCGGGTCAGCAATAGCAAGCATGGTGCCAATTCCCGTAAATGAAGAAGCTGAAATGATACTTACCATGAAAAACATGATGGCGTTATCTTTCATTCGATAGGTAAGTTCAGATAGGAAGAGCAGATTGGTTTTACGGAAAAACAACCTTGGATTTCTTTTCAGTGCCCGAATGATGTATACACTGAGCTGCGTGAACAGAAAGTACGTACCTGCAATAACAACCACGACACTTGCGAGTAATAACGGAAAGGAGAAGCTTATCCATACAAAAGTGAATACTCCTGCATAACCCCCACCAATCAACAATACGGATAACAAGGCGAGTAGACGTGAGGCTTTGGGTTCCGGTTTCGGTTTTTCCTCTGATTTCACAAGGTCAATGAGAGTTCCTTTGCGAATGAGCAAGGATGAGGACATCGCGATCACAACAAACAGCAGCAGAAATGCACCTGCCGTCAGGGCAATGCTTTTTAGCGGAAAATAGAATCGAAGACTGTTCTCAACAGCCAGCATGGAGCCACAGATCAGCAGAATCAATTTGCCGAAAATAATTCCGAGTCCAATCCCGGTAATGATGGAAGCTAATCCGATACACATGTTCTCCATAAACAGAAGTCTGTTCATCTGCTTACGTGTCATGCCTATGATCAGGAAAATACCAAATTCCTTCTTGCGCGTCTTCAGAAATGAACCAACGGAGTAGAGCAGGAACAGGAATGAAAAGATGAATATAATGATCTCTGCAATCACAAACCCCTGATTTGCAAGCAACGTAACCGTCCCACTTGATCCCTTTAAGCCCGCTTTCAAATCAGGATGGAACAGGAGCAATGCGTAAGTAAAAAAGATCATAACGGAAAATGTACTGCTCAGAAAATGAGCCAGATAAATTCGTTTGTTACGAACAACGTTATTAATGGCGAACTGGCGAAAATTCATGTCCTGAACCTCCCATTAGGGATAATACATTAATAATCTTCTGGTAAAAGGCTGCGCGATTATCGCCGTAGTGAATTTCATTATACAGTTTGCCATCCTTGATAAAGACAACCCGACTGCAATAACTTGCAGCTACTGCATCATGAGTGACCAGCAGCATCGTAGCCTGATCCTCCTGATTGCGAGTTTCGAGAATCTCCATGACATCTCTTGCCGCCTTCGAATCCAGGTTGCCTGTTGGCTCATCGGCCAGAATCAGCTTCGGGGAATGGATAAGCGCTCTGGCAATGGCCGTACGCTGTGCCTGTCCTCCTGATATCTCATATGTCCGTTTGTTCAGAATACCCTCGATCCCCAGCTTGCTTGCCAGCTGTTCAACACGAGTGTTCATCTCTGCTAGCGAAACACCGTCAAGAGTCAGTGGTAGCACAATGTTTTCCTTGACTGTCAGTGTATTTAACAGATTGAACGATTGAAAAACAAATCCAAGCTCTTTGCGCCGGAACAGCGCGAGTTCGTCCTGATTCAATTCAAACGGATTCTTTCCTGCAATCCGCAGTTCGCCTGATGTTGGATGATCAATGGTTGAGATCATGTTCAGCAGTGTTGTTTTGCCACTACCTGATGGTCCCATAATGCCAACAAACTCACCCTCCTGAATACTGAGGTCAATACCTGATAACGCTTCATAAGATACGATGCCTTTGTAGATTTTACTGATCTGTTTCACAGAACAAATCTCCATGGTTACAACTCCTTAGTGATGTATGAATTCAAAATTAAGTTACTTTCATGCTGTGTGCATGTGTATTGTGCGTGGCCTTTCCTGTACTCTTATGACTATAGTCTATCGAAGTTTCGGCCATTCTCCTATGGTTTAACCTTTCATCAACATGACAATGTTGTAAGGTTGCATCATGAAAATCAAAAAGACGCCTTCGCCCCGATCAGGCAATAGACGTCTATACTTACACTTACACTGTAATTCATACCCCACTCACACTTTTTCAACAAAAATACAGCCCTCACATTCCAATCTTATCTTCAACCTGTCACTTCAGGAGTTGAATGTAATTCGGACAGTCGTTCCTTCGCCGTACACCGATTCCAGATCAATCCGATGATTCATCCGTGTTAACACTTCTTTGGCAATATACAGCCCCATGCCAGTGGACTCTTTGAAATGCCGCCCGTTCTCCCCAGTGAAGAAAGGCTGGAATACCCGGTTTAGATCAGACTTCGGAATCCCGATGCCTTGATCCTGCACTTCTAGTATGATGGAGCGTTCCGCTTCATATGCACGCACATAGATCTTTTGCCCGCTGCCCGCGGAGTATTTGATTGCGTTTGATAGTAACTGTACCAATACAAAACGAATCCACTTAGCATCGGATTGTACAACCAGCGCAGAATCTATATGCATCTCTGGATAGACGTGATTGCGAATAAAGAATCGCTTGAGCTCATGGATCGCTTCTTCCCCAGCAGTCTTCAGTATCACAGGTTCCACACTGAAATCCTGCTCGAAGGTATCCAACCGCGCAACATACAGCACAGTCTCCAATCCCCGTCTCATCTGGTCTGCTTCCTCTCGAATGCTTATGAGCCTAGGGTCGTCATCTTCCTGACCTTCCACGGTCAACTCGATGACGGATAACGGTGTCTTCATCTGATGGACCCACTGGTTCATGAACGTCAGATATTCTTGTTGTCGTTGTTCCAGCCGATGCAGATGTGCGTGATACTGGCCGTATTGTGAATCCAATAACTTTTCCAGCGCCAGTGATAATGGACTTGTTTCGTTCAATGGTACAAATTCCTTCAGCGAATCCATCGACCGTGACATACGGGTATAAAAGGAACGATGTGAATAATAACGATACACCAAATATCCAATGTACAAAAATAATCCCAGCGTTACGGCATAAGTAGCCGTGACCCAATCGTTGTAACCGTCATACCAGAACACTGCAACAACGGTGAACAAGATGGCAACAACCCAGCAAGTTAAAGCGAGATGTTCTCGTATAAACAATCTCATGATGGAGAAGAAGCTTTCCAGTTATTGTTCAATCGGTAACCCGAACCTCTGACCGTCTCCAGTGCATCCGTAATACCAAGCTCGGCTAATCGCTTACGCACCCGAGTAACGTTAACGCTGAGTGTATTGTCATCCACAAAAGAGTCATCCCACAGCTTCTCCAAGATTGTCTCTCTGCTCACCAGCTTGGGACTGCGGCGCAGTAACGTTTCCAGCAGAATCGTTTCCTTCTTCGTCAGCTGCACTTTGCGATCACCAAGCTGAATCTCCAGTCTTTCCAAGTACACGACCAAGCCGTCCAGTTCCACCTTGCGTTCTTCGTCACGTGCAGCATAATCCCCATATACCCGGCGTAGCTGACTTCGAATTTTCGCTATCACAATCTCATGCTCAAATGGTTTCGTAATATAATCATCCGCCCCGTTCTCCAGTGCCATGACCTGATCCATCTTCCCACTCCGCGCGGAGATAAACAAAATTGGGCATGTGGACAGCGTACGAATCTGGCGGCACCAATAGAAACCATCGTAACTGGGCAAATTGATATCCAGAAGTACCACATGTGGCTGTACCTGCTCAAACTGTTGCACAATCATCTCAAAATCCTCGACCAGAACGGCCCGGTCCCCGTAGCGTTCAATATGTGATTTCAATAATCCCGCAATCTTGGGATCGTCCTCTATTATCATAATGGTATACATTATTGGATCTCACCTCTGGCAAAATCATAACACAGGATTTATTATCGAGCATCGATTTCCTTACGCCAATCCACAATATCTGCATTCAATTGCTTCAGGTCTCCGGAAGCTTTCTGATCATCGGATAACTTGTATTGTTGCTTCAATGCCAGGATACGATATACACTTTCATCAATTCGGGATTCGGAGATTTTACCTGACTTCACTGCACTCATTAGCGTGTCAAAAATCGTCTTGGCACTTTCATAACTATGAGCTACCAAGAGAATGTCACTTCCTGCTTTAACCGTTGCTAGGGCAGCTTCATCCAACTTGAAGTTCTTCGCTATTGCTCCCATACTCAGGTCATCTGTGATGACGACACCGTCATACTTAAATTTGCCGCGCAAATGTTCACCAATAATGACATCCGATAAGGAAGCCGGATGATCCGGATCAAGCTTCGGGAACAAAATGTGTGCAACCATGACTGCTTCAACTTGTTCCTTCACCGCGGCCTGGAACGGAATCCATTCCAGCTCAGCCAGTTGTTTTTCCGTTTTGTTCACGACAGGAAGGTCAAGATGGGAGTCCACGGACGTATCCCCATGCCCCGGGAAATGTTTCACTACCGGAATAATGCCTTCACTTCGTAGACCTTTCATCTCAGCAATCCCCATACGTGACACCAGTTCTGCCGAGCTGCCGAATGAACGATCTCCAATGACCGGGTTCTTCGGGTTACTGTTCACATCCAGCACAGGAGCAAAGTCCACATTAAAACCTGCAAGTTGAACCTGTCTCGCCAGCAATTCCCCCATCGTTTCAGCAAGCGCGCTATCATTCGTCTCGCCTACTTTTCTACTGGAAGGAATGGATTCCACCGTCTCTGGCATACGACTGACTTTGCCACCCTCCTGATCCACACTCATGAAGATCGGTACCGGATTGGATTGATTCGCTTCCTTGATGGATTGTACAAACTTGGCTGTTCCCTCGAGTGTCGATACATTGTTGGCATAGAAAATAATGCCCCCTACCTTTTGATCGGTAATCATCTGTTTGGCTTGATCATCCAACGTTGTCCCTTGAACACCGGCCAGTATCATCTGTCCAATCTTCTCTTCTAACGTTAATGAACTGAGCTGCTCCTGCACCGGATCGACTTCTTCTTGCGGTTCCTCTGGTACTTCTTCCTGCGGTGGAGCGGTATTCTGCTCCGGCGATGAGGAAGATTGCCCTGGGTTGGAGCCAGCGTTTGAGCCGCCGGTATTCGAGTCCGTTGCGGAGGAAGGTTTCTGTGCTTGGCCACATGCCGATAAAAGCAGGACTACTCCCAGCAGAAGACACAGCATATGCAGTGGTTTTCTCCATTTATTGTTCGAGTTGTACCTATAATTGTGCAAGGATATTCATCCTCCTTATGTAATGTCATCTTGGTAATTCAAAGGTTCAGGCCTAACCTTATCACAAGGTGAATGATTTTCAAAATGAGCGCTTCTGAGGATTGAATCGTTGTGCTGACATATATGCAGCGAAAAAAATGGTTGCTATAGAACCTGAAATATGGAACTTAATGGTGTTGTGACCAAGCGCGTGCGGGACGTGTGGGGATAATCAATAGGAGCAACGGCGCAGGAAAGTGTTTTGCTATTTTGAATTTTTCATATGTTGAAATTATTAGTATAGGTGGCTCAAAAAGCCGCCCAAAGGCGGCCTATTTGTTCGTTTTATTTACTTTTCGTTGTAAATCGTTGCCGTTCAGCGTTGGTTCACCTTTCACCAAACGTTCTTAGGCTTCTATTAATGGAGTGTTTGCAACACTTCCGTTGTAAATGGAATGATTTCGGATATGCGACCTTCACGAACTTTGGCAGGCCATTCGGGATCACTAAGCAGAACACGACCCAAGGCGATCAGGTCAAATTCATTGTTCTCCAGCTTCTCATTTAATAGATCCAGATGGGCATCCCCTGTTCCCTGGTTCTCGGTTGCTCTGTCCACAAATTCAGCTTCAAGACCTACCGATCCAACCGAAATGGCTGGTTTGCCAGTGATTTTCTGCGTCCAACCCGCAAGGTTCAGCTCGGAACCTTCGAACTCCGGTAACCAGAACCGGCGTGTAGAGCAATGGAATATATCCACGCCAGCAGCACTGAGTGGTGCCAAGAATTGCTCTAATTGTTCTGGCGTCTCCACCAGACGTGCCTCATAATTCCCCATCTTCCATTGGGAGAACCGGAGCACAATTGGGAAATCAGGACCAACCGCCGCACGACAAGCTTCAATTACTTCAACCGCAAATTGAGTTCGCCGTACCAAATCACCACCATATTTGTCGGTCCGTCGATTCGTCTGCTCCCAGAAGAATTGGTCAATCAAGTACCCATGGGCTCCGTGCAGTTCAATGCCGTCAAACCCGATTCGCTGTGCATCCGCTGCCGCTTGGGCATATGCCTGTACAAGCCCTTGAATCTCCTCTTCCGTTAAAGGTTCACGTGATGGTTCACCTGCCATGCTAACCCCTGACGGACTTACAGGCTCAGCTTCTGCGTTAGGCAAGTCACCGGAACGACGTGCTGTACCCACATGCCACAATTGTGGCATGATTTTGCCACCCGCTTCATGTACTGCTTTCACAACATTAGCCCATCCTTGCAACGAATCTTCACCATGGAATAATGGAATACTGGCTCCACTAACCGAAGATGGATGATTAATGCCTGTACCTTCCGTTATGATGAGCCCCACTCCACCTGCTGCTCTGCGACGATAGTATTCAGCAACTTCTGGTCCAGGTACACCCTCTGGTGAGAATCCGCGAGTCATGGGTGCCATAACGATTCGATTAGACAATGTTAGCTTGTCCGAGGTGAAAGGTTTGAATAATGCTGAAGGTACGTTCATAGTACATTGCTCCTTTGCAATTGGAAGTATGGAACTCCGCATCCACATGAAATGCGACATGCTTTTGTATATTGTAACAAGTGTACTCCAGTTGACTGGTTTAGGATTATTTCTCTATCCATTTTATAGTTTCTTAATTTTATTTTCAAATTTTCGAAGTTGGGCGTTCAAACGTATCTTATAGAAAAAAAAGAAAGCTACCTTACGGCAGCCTCTGTTTGATCCACTACGGAAGCAGTCTGACATGCACTCTACTACATCTTAAAGTATTTTCCCGGTCACCAATAATGTGGATGTAGCATAGTATATAATCCATAATCTTCCTTCGAATTTAATTAGCATTCACAGGGATATCACTGCGGTTCACTCGAAGCAATTTCCCTGATGAAGTCGATAACACATCCGGATCGGTACCCAGACCAAAGTAGAAGTCACCCTCGTTCTCTTCGAAAGACTTGGCATAGGTGTCCTGATTAAAACGTAAAATCTCATTCCATGTGGTCAGATCCGTGGATTGGTAGACCCGATTGATATACAGATTGGCACTTTGGCGAGTGTACGTAAGCACATATACCTTGCCGTCTCGTAACAGCACATCCGTAGGAAGCGCCTTGGCATCTGGGAGATTAACTCGCCTTGCCTGATTAATGTCGGTCATGACATTCAAGGATTTGGGCAGCAGCTGCCCATCATTGAACACGCCTCCCGCTATATAGAGCAACTTGTTATTGAAGTTAACATTTTTGCCTATTTTATTATAAGGAATCGTGCCCGTTTGATAGGTTAGTCCAGGCAGCATTTTGCTGCCATAGATGACAACATCCCGTTTCTCAAGCTTTTCGTTAATCTCCAGAATATTAGTTTTGTCATTCCATATTTTATTGGCAGGATACATCATGCCAGATGCATATAATTTTCCATTAAGATGGAACATGGTATAGGCCCGGAAACCAAACGTATTGATCGTCGCATATTTCTGCCAAGTTTCACCTTCATCATGAGAGATTAATATGGTTGGTTTGGACTCCGTGCCCAGCGCGGCAAACATCTTGCCCTGATAAGAAGCCAAATCGTATACGTGTACACCAAGCGGCAGATTGCGATATTTGGTCCACACCTCTCCATCCAGACGATAGAAGTTACCCAGTTCCCACTGTTCACTATCGGAATCATTGCCAGGAATATATAACTTGTCGTTTAGTACTCTGTAGATATCAATCTGTTCCTCATCCACATACATCTTCGTTGATGGCAAGATGCCCGGGTTGCTGTTAGTCACCGATTGGGTCTTAAATTTCGCGTTCGCTGTATCATAATAAATGACTGGAATAGGGCCTGAATTTGGAGCTACGCCCAGATTGCTGCTATTTCCGTGGCCCAAATATATTTTGCCGTTGTACAGTTGCATGTCCCAGACGTTATTAGCATATGGTGTTTTGGTAAAAGGTCTGCCTAACAGTTCGATCTTCGATGTTACATCCGCTGAACTGATCGGTGCATTCGACACCTTGGCAAGCCCACGTTCCGTCGCAGGGGGTTGACTCGTTGACGTGGTGTTTTTCGGTTTGGAGTTCCCCATTAGCATCCAGCTCATTCCTGCGACAATGGTCAAAATTACGGCTGTCCATTTTGTATGTCTCTGCATGTCCGCTTCCTCCTTCATTTTTTCATCATCATTACCTTCACACCAAGATGATACAAATTGTATCTTTTTATACTATGTAAAACCACCCGCACATGCAACAAATTCCGCCCTATTTATACAAAAAAAGTAGACAATCACATCTGTTGATGTGCTGTCTACTTGTTCTTACTGTCTGTGATTTCTATTCAGCTTTTACCAAAATCTTAACCTGATTTTTCTCTTTCAACAGTGCTTCAAATCCATGCTCTACCACTTCATCCAACGAAATTCGTTTGGTCACCAGCTTGTCAGCCGGGAAGAAACCTTTATCCATCAGACTGATAACCGCCGGGAAAACATCGCGATAACCAATAATGCCATTAACTGTACGTTCTTTCATGACAATTGAGTTCGGGTGAATCGGTGCTTCCTGTTCAAAAATACTGACGATCATCAACTCTCCACCAATACGTGTTGAATCGATGGCTTGTTGCAGAACACGTGGAACACCAGTTACTTCATAGGCTACGTTAACGCCACCTTGTGTACGTTGATGGATCTCTTCCACTACATTAAACTGCATAGGATCAATCACAATGGCACCGAGCTCTTCGGCTTTTGCTTTCCGTTCATCCGATAACTCCACCACATAAATATCCGACGCTCCCGAAGCTTTAAGCGCTTCGATGACCAGTAGTCCGATTGGGCCTGCGCCAAACACGGCTGCCGTATCTCCCACTTTCAGTTTGCTTTGGCGCACAGCGTGAAGTGCTACAGCTGAAGGTTCAACCAACGCACCTTGCTCATACGAGATTGAATCCGGAATGGCATGTACCATGTTTTCTGCAGCAGTTACATACTCGGAGAATCCTCCTCCGCCTCCAGCGAGTCCAAGGAAACCCATCTGATCGCAAAGATTGTATCTGCCCTGTTTACAAGCTTCGCAGTGTCCACATGCATAGATGGGTTCTACCACAACACGATCGCCCGCCTTGAAACGTGTAACACCTTCCCCTACTTCAACCACCTGTCCTGAGAATTCATGCCCCATGACTATAGGCGCTTGTTCCCCTGTTAGCGGATGTGGCGCTTGAGCCGGAATGAAAATCGGACCTGCTGTGTACTCGTGCAAGTCACTGCCGCAGATGCCGCACCATTCCACTTTTATTTTGACCTTACCTTCTTCAGGGTGAGGTTCATTAATATTTTCGAGACGTAAATCTTTGACTCCATGCCAACGTAATGCTTTCATTCATTTCATCTCCCAGATCATAATGTGTGATATAATCGGAAACGTTTCCGTAAATTAAATATGTCACATTTTAGATACGCTGTCAAACATATTTCTCCACTAATATGTCTATTTCGTGATCATATCGAGTTTACTTTAGAATGCTTATACTTTAATTCAAGTGATCTTAAAACGATGTAATCCTTATTATTAACATATATCATGGCAAATAATATTGCAGACTGAATGAAATATAATCATACCTCGCCATAAATCTGGTCCTTTCACGGGATACTTCATTGTTCAAATGTTATAATCAAGTTATATAACTATCGTGAAGTTCATACATATTCCTAATAATTCGGAATCGTTTCCGATAAAGTGAGGTAACCGTACATTGAGGAAAGAACAGAAACTTACGATCAAGGACGTTGCAGAGCGTGCCGGAGTGGGCATCGCTACCGTTTCCCGGGCCATCAACAATTCAGAAGGCATCAGCAGTAAAACACGGGATAAAGTGATGCAGGCCATTGAAGAACTGGGGTTTGTACCCAACACCTCGGCACAGAGTCTGAAAATCCGGCAAACGCACCAGATTGCACTCGTGGTACCCGACATACGTAACGCCATCATTCCGGAAATCTCCTGGTCTGTAGAGCAAACGGCGAAGCAGCATGGGTACCATGTCGTGCAGATCAATACGGCAGGCAATGCCAGAACCGAGTTGGAAACCATTCGTAATGTCAAAAAATTGCATGTGGACGGACTGATCTTCATGCCTCTCGCGTATCCCAAAACGTTACCCGGGCTGATTGATAAAGCGCCGCTCCCTATCTCCATGATTAATTACGGCAAAAAACTGGAACCGGGCATGAAGGCAGATATCGTCTCTCTGTCTCAACCTGAAGGCAAATTGGTGATGGAGCATCTGTTCAAAATCGGCCGGACTCGAATCGCTTATGCAGGAGCACCGAAGGACATTATAGAAGAACGCTTTCGTGCGTATGAGCAAGCCGTAGGTCACGTGGACATTTCTCTCGTCTACTTTGGTGAGGACTTTTCATTGAATACAGGTGCCAATGCTGCAGATTATTTCTATGGACTTACGCATATGCCAGATGCCGTCTATGCCATTAATGATATGGTTGCCATCGGATTGGTTAATCGGTTCAAGGAGTTAGGGGTTCGTGTACCTGAAGATGTGGCTGTTGTTGGTGTCGATAACAATCAATGGACGACCGTCACGTCTCCTCAGATTAGTTCCGTCTCCATAATGGGCGAAGAAGTCGCCAGACTTGCTACCGAGCTGTTGTTAAAACGAATTCGGGAGATGAATACGACCGATTACGAACATATCCAATTTGAACCGCGCTTAATCGTTCGTGAATCAAGCGTAGCCATGATTCATTCCTCCCAGCGAGGACCACACAGTTAAGCTATTCCTTCATTTGTTCTGCTACACAGATATACTAAAAAGGTGTTGCTCAGGTCTAACTCTTTCCTGGCAGCACCTTATTTGTCGTTGATTCTATATAATTATAGCCGAGTCATACTCCGCATACGTTCATTCTAAGAAAGCAGTTGCCTGATTGGTGTTCCCTTCAGGAACATCGCTATATTCTCCACGGTATGATCATAATAGATTTCATAATTGCCACGAGTCACATAACCCAGATGCGGTGTGGCCAGAACGTTGGGCAATGTTCGCATCACATGGTTAACTGGCAGCGGTTCCTGCTCATATACATCCAGACCTGCACCAGCAATCACACCACTCTGCAATGCCTCCACCATAGCTTCCTGATCGACAATGCCCGCTCGCGACGTATTGATGAGTAGCGCACTCGATTTCATTAGTTGAAACTCGGCTTGTCCGATCAGATTCCGCGTACGATCACTCAATACCAGATGAATGGATACGATGTCGCTCTGTGCAAGCAATTGCTCCTTGGTCTCGGACCAGATGACACCATGTTTTTCGGCTTTCTCTTGTGTTAGATTCTCGCTCCAGGCCATCACATTCATACCAAATGCTTGTGCGATCTCAGCCATGCGAGTGCCTATCTTGCCCAAACCGAGCAATCCAAGTGTTCTCCCATGCAAATCCAACCCTACAGTGCTCTGCCAGTTTCGATTGGAGCGAAGTGCATTATTTTCCGTAACCAGTTGTCTGGACAGCCCCAGAATCAGTGCCCATGTAAGCTCCGTCGGCGGATTAGAGCTTCCCTCGGTTCCACACACAATGATCCCGTTCTTCTCTGCAGCCTTGAGATCTATTGACGCGTTGCGCATACCACTTGTAATCAGAAGTTTTAGCTTAGGGAGCTGAGAAATGACCTTCTCCGGAAACGGTGTACGTTCCCGCATCAGAACCACAATATCGAAATCCTGCAATTCCTGAATGACTTTTTCTTCCGAGCCCATATAGTTGTTGAATGTCTGAATCTCTACCTGATCCATCAACGGACTCCAGTCCGCCGACGTCAGCGCAACGTTCTGATAGTCATCCAAAACAGCACAGCGCAACTTTGTATTCATTTCTGATCTCCTCCTATATCTGCTCAATTCTTATCTGTATAAATTGTCTAAAGAATCTTTACACTGGTCACTCCAATGACAGAACAACCTTCTGATCGCTGTTATCCCCAGATTTTCTTCGATTCCTTTTTATAAAGGAAAAATCCGGGGATAAAGGCGAACGCTGCGCTTCCTCAGCTTATTTCTGTTCTCTCCGTTTTGTGTAAATGTTAAGTTCAATTTGTATATATTGTAGCAACTCCGCATCACTTTAAACAGAATAAATCCCTATTATTGCAACAAAGATAGTGTAACCTGGATGCTTTGCTCTACAAACAAGCGGTCCGGTCCTGATTTCATCAGAACAGTCAATCCAATCATGGATACCACCAAAGACTGTGCTACCGCACTCGCGTTCAATTGGAGGGACAATTCCCCGCTCTGTTGCCCTCGTTCTATCGTTTCTTTGAAAAGAACACCCAGGTACATCTGATGCTCCCGTGTAAGGACAGCGAATTTGGGATCATGTGGAGCCAGTTCAACCATCGTATTAATGCAAAAACAGCCGTGACTAGGCTCGGTCACACTCCCCTCTGCTCCTATATGTTCAAACAGTCCACGAAAGGCTTCTCGCACGGAGGAGCTCTGTTGAAGTCTGGCTCTGACTTGAGCAGCATGCTGAGTGGTATACCTGCGAAGTGCTGTTTCAAATAATTCCTTTTTATCGCCAAAAGCCGCATACAGACTGGGACGTTGTATGCCCATTGCGGTCGTCAAGTCATTTAAAGATGCCGCTTCAAATCCCTTGTCCCAAAACGTATGCATCGCTGCATCGAGTGCTTTATCCGTATCAAATTCCCGTTGTCTAACCATACAATTCACCTCTTTATGTATCGATCAGTATGTTTATATATTTTAACCTCATACCAATGGATAAGTCAAAGATCACTCAATAAAGATTATTAAAATTAAAAAAACTCTTCCATAAAGCGTTTTTAACCAAATTGAAAATCTCATCCAATTCTCTGTTGACAGAATTCACGTAAATAAAGTATGGTTATCCCGAAACATAACATACCGATCAGTACATAATAGAAAGGTGACAAATACGCATGCAAACTTCTTCTTCAGATGCACAATTATCCAATAAGGATCGTCCTGCCATGTCACGGTTAGTTGCTCTTCTCTTTGCCGTGTGCAGCGGACTTGCGGTCGCCAATATTTATTATGCTCAACCTCTGCTGGACTCCATTGCTCAAGAATTCAGTCTCTCTCCATCATCCATAGGGATTGTCATCACAGTGACTCAAATCTGTTATGCCTTGGGGCTGTTCCTTCTCGTTCCGCTTGGTGACCTCTTAAATCGCCGCAAGCTGATCATCATTCAAATGCTCTTATCTGTGCTTGCACTGGTTCTCGTAGGAACCGCACAATCCAGCTCACTTTTATTCACGGGCATGGCTGTCGTTGGTTTATTAGCCGTCATTACGCAAACGCTCGTTGCCTTTGCTGCACACTTAGCAGCCCCGTCCGAACGTGGTCGCATTGTCGGGCAGGTAACCAGCGGAATCGTCATTGGCATTTTACTTGCACGAACGGTTGCAGGTACACTGAACGATTGGCTCGGGTGGAGATCGGTATATCTGTTCTCTGCCAGCCTTACATTACTCGGAATTGTCGCATTATTTTTTGTTCTCCCAAGGCAGCAATCACCACAAGTGAAACAAAGCTATATCCAATTACTCGGTTCCGTCTTGCAACTGTACCGTGAGTTGCGTGTGTTACGAGTACGAGGTGTGCTGGCCATGTTGATTTTTACAGCCTTCAGCATCTTGTGGACTTCTATGGTACTGCCACTAAGTAGCCCTCCACTGTCCTTGTCTCATACGGTCATAGGTGCATTCGGTCTGGCAGGAGCGGCTGGGGCACTGGCCGCTGCCCGTGCAGGTAAACTCGCCGATCAGGGCCTTGGGCAGAAAACAACCGGTGTCGCCCTTGTCGTTCTGCTCTTGTCCTGGCTGCCCATCGGTTATGTCCATCATTCTCTCTGGTTCCTGATCCTGGGTGTTATCCTGCTCGATCTCGCCGTGCAGGCCGTACATGTTACCAACCAGAGCCTGATCTACGAAGTTCGCCCCGAAGCACAGAGTCGCCTGACGGCAGCTTATATGATCTTTTATTCCATCGGCAGTGCAACCGGCTCCATCGTTTCTACCCAAGTGCATGCATGGGCGGGCTGGACAGCCGTATGCTGGTTAGGTGCTGGCGTTAGTGCAGCAGCCCTTGTGTTCTGGATGATCGATCGTTATATGCATCGGAATCTCAATCGTTGAATTAGTCCAGTTTATTCCACACCACAATAAAGAGGGTTGCTAACGGACCAAATAACAGGGAAATCAGAAACCAGTTCCGACCACTTCTGTTTTTTCCCTGAGCTAGTCCGGCATTAATCAAGGCAAGCGTGCCCCAACCTACAAAATATTCATTATCCATCAAACGTCTTCTCTCCTCTATCCCTTCAATTATGACTACTGCTCAAGCATATCTTTGAGCTTACGATTGCGACTCTCCAGAAATGCCTGCATGTATCTCTTCAGCACAAGTCGTTCGGTTGCCCATCCCAGCAATCCAAGTGGAGCTTCGAATCGAAGTGTGTCTCTCATGCAAGTCATCTGATCCCCAATTACGCTGAAATGATGTTCATGTCGCATGCTCTTGAAAGCCCCTTTCTCCATCTGATCCACAAAGAGGAAAGGTCGTTCAAACTGCACAATTCGGGACTTCAGCTTCTGTCTGATACCAAAATGAGTAGCCTGAAATGTAACTGTATCCCCTGCTCCAATTCTTCCTGTGGTTACTCCTGCGACTGCTCGCTCTCGCGTATGTTGCCAGACGGTCTGAGTATGTACATCAATATCCCGGGCATAGTCAAAGCACCGTTCAATCGAGGCATGTATCGTAATCTCGGTTGTCACTTCAATCATGGCGATCGCTCCTTGGCAGGAAAAATAAGGTCTTTGCAAGTATACGCTTGCTTCCTTGGTCGAACAACACATCGTGGATGATATAACAAAAAACGGGTCCCCTGTCTTAGTACAGGAGGCCCGTTCTCAATATAAGTAAGGAATACAGATCATATTCAGATTAAATAAGCAATTCATCAATGGCAAGCGTACGCTCTTTGGAGAGATCGCGATATTCTTCAGACTCCACTTTGATGAGTGGTTTGAAAATATCAGATGTATTGTTCATGACAATAACACCTTTTTCTCCATTGCTGAGCAGAACCTGTTTCCCGATGAAATTAGGAAGCAAATGTTGCATCAATGCCTGAACCGGTTTTTCATTCAATTTACCAAATCCCATTCCATAGATATCTCTAAGGTTGTTGATCAGGTTTGGATTGCTTCCTCCGTGATTCCCGGATCTCATGCCTATATAGATATCCGCTACAGATACAATTTGTGTATATGGATGAATTTCACTTTTCTCAAGTTGCATCGGATAACCCGACCCATCTTCCCGTTCGTGATGCTGCAGAGCAACCAGTGCTGTCGCTTCATCCGTCATCGAATTTTTGATAATTTCATGACCATATATGGTGTGACGTTGCATTTCAAGCTGCTCATCAGCCGTCAACGGTTCTGTTTTGTTCCGAATCCGGTGGGATACTTTGCACTTTCCAATGTCATGCAGATAACCACCGCGACTAATCTGATAACTCTCCTTCTGAGAATATCCAAGCCAGTTCGCAAGGTAGAAGGACAACAATCCTACCTGGATTGAATGTGTATAGTTATTGACGTCATCCCGCTCCAGCATCATCAGGAGATGAACGACATCTTTCTGCTCATCCAGTCCCTCAACCATCGGTTGCAGTGCATCATCCACCATGGTGGCGTTGAACTTGCCAACGGTCAGAGCTTCGAGAAAAGCATTTTGATAATTATGTACAGTCTGAATAAATTGGGACTTCATCTCTTCTTCAGGTGCTTCTTCCTTCGTGCTAGTACTTAACCCGGAAGCATGCTTTGCCGCTGCAGCAAAAAATTCTGCTTCAGTGATTTCCTCTTCGCGTGATTCAATATCTACATAATCTACACGGTGCTGCATAAGCAAGGAGATATCCTCACCTTTGATCACAGTTCCCTTCCCGAGAACGTGTAATCCTGCATCGCTGAATGTATCCGCAGTTAGACGGTCTCCGTCTTGCAGGTTCATAATATGGATTCTCAAATCGGTATTCCCCCTGAACAATTCATTATAGTAACAGCACCCAACGGAACGGGGCCACAAAAATACCTATACTTCTTTATATCGTTATAATTCTTCATTTCATACATAGTTCAAACGACCTTAATCACAATGGTAAATACGAACGTATAAGACTTTATCCTCACTCCAACATCCAAATTAGTCCCGGTTTTAAACTTTTACACACTTTTGTGCCTCATTGCCGTATCAGAGTAAGCCAAAGAAGTTCAAACTCTTTCGTTTGAACTTCTTCAAGACATCTCAAATTAGATTTTGATCGAACCCAGACTAGCCCCTTTAACAAATAAACGTTCAATGCTCTTCTCGACCGAAGCATCGGGAATCAGCGGCGGTGCCTGGTGAGGTTTGGTACGTGCATCAATAATGACCTGATCACAACCCCAATGCTTGTGGTCATATCCGCTATTAACCCCGTACATGTCATGTGAAGGGTTGCTTCGAGTAAACGTTGCCCATAAGAAGTTGCTGAGGTTAGCACTCAGGAACGAACTGTCGTCACATAGAATGATCATCGGACACGAGTCCAGATCGCCTTGTTCTTTCAATAGAGAAGTGAATGCTTGCATCTCCTGTGCTGTATCCGCATAACTCGTGAAGGCCGATGTCTGGATCGAAACGATACCCGGCATGATGAGCTGCGGATTCTCATAACCACGAATGTTTTTCAAAGACTCCGGCACTTCCGTGCACAGATCCCGAATCTTGTCGCCATAGGCTGCAAAAACAACTTTGCTACCGCTGTTCAGCCCTGTACCCGAGTAATCCAATGTATCAATGGTCGTATGGGTATGGAAATGAATATCCCGCTGCATATCCATGCGCTCCAAGATATAGGTCAGGAATTCAACTTCCTTATGGGTGTCCAAAGGCTGCTGATCCTCTGCGGTAATGAAGAGATACTTCGCCAGACTGAGCTGACCCGTACCCAAAATACGATTGGCAATCGTAAGCAACTCTGTCGGCTGCTTCACCGCCTGATACGGCGTGTAACGTTCACTGCCGATTGCAAATAGCAATGGATGGACCCCTGCCGCATCGACCGCATGCACTTCTTTGACACCTGGAATCTCCTGTTTGATCGCGTCTCCAGTAATCTCATGAATCAAATCCCCAAAAGCCGTATCCTCTTGCGGTGGACGACCAACAACCGTAAACGGCCAGATAGCATTAGGTTTGGCATAGACTTTATGCACACGCATTAGCGGAAATTCATGCGTCAGACTGTAGTAACCCAGATGATCCCCGAACGGACCTTCGGGCTTTGTCTCGCCTGGGTAGATATCACCCGTGATGACAAAATCGGCATCATTGCTAATGCAATACCCGTCCTTGTAACTGTACCGGAAACGACGTCCAGCGAGCAGACCGGCAAATGTCATCTCACTGAGTCCTTCAGGCAAAGGCATAACCGCTGAAAGTGTATGTGCGGGTGGACCCCCAATGAAAATACTAACTTTCAATGGTTCTCCCTTTTTGACCGCTTTGGCTTGATGTATACCAATTCCGCGATGAATCTGATAGTGCAATCCAATTTCTTTGTTTAATTCAAAATCATTGCCATTTAGTTGAACCCGGTACATCCCCAGATTGGAATTCATGATGCCTGGCTTATCTGGATCTTCGGAATACACCTGTGGCAACGTTACGAATGCCCCACCGTCCATAGGCCAGTGTTTGATGAGCGGCAGGTCCGAGATTTGAATCTCTTGTGCCGACACGGGTAGGCTGATAGACTTCTGCTTTGGCAGTGCCTGCCATGCAGCAAGACCTGTGCGGACATGCTGAAATGGCGTCTTAAGCGCCTTCATGGGATCGTCACGAACAGCCATGACCCGTTGTACGCCTTCGAGTGTACCGCGGAACATGAATTTGCTTCGTTCCACCGTGCCGAACAGATTCGATACAGCCTGGAACTTTGAGCCTTTTACATTTTCGAATAATAACGCAGGGCCTTTAGCCTCGTGCACTTTCATGTGGATCGCTGCCATCTCCAGATGAGGATCAACCTCTTCTTTGACCCGAATCAAATGACCGTGCTGCTCCAGATCGTTAATACAATCTTCCATATTGCGATATTTCATTGGATGGCTCCATTCTGTGTATGATAAATTGATTAAGTTCATAGATTCACATAACGTCTCTTCTATTTTATCAAATGATCCACTGCTAAACAAAACTATACGTGAAATTTTGTCGCGAATACAGATATAAAAAAGCAATATGGCAGCAATTTGAATCCTGAACGCACAGGAACCAATTGTTACCATATTGCTGCTCTCTCTGTTCTGACTTGCCTTAAGGTGTAATGGTCGATCTGGGGATCGTGACAATAAACTGCGTACTTTTTCCGACTTCGCTCTCTACATCAATTGTACATTGATGCAATTTCAAAATTTTAATCACAATGGACAACCCCAATCCATTGCCTCGAAGCGAGCTGCTTCGGGCTTTGTCCACCATATAGAATCGATCAAAGATATACGGAAGAGCTTCCTCAGGAATGCCTTGTCCAGAATCTCTAATCAATACCTTCACAAATGAAGATGACGTCTCAATTTCGACATGAATGGTCCCCTTAGGACCGGTGTATTTGATCGCATTGTTTATTAAATTCTGCCAGACCTGATCAAACAAATCTTTGTCCACTGTGATTTCGCAGGGCAACAAGTCCAACTCGATCTGGATATCCTTCTGCGCCCACTGCGGCTCCGCCAGTAAGATCGCCCTTCTTAATTGTTCATCTACCTGGAACGTGGTGAAATGAACCGGATGATGCTCTGAATCCAGCGAGGCTAGCCGAAGCAGATTATCACTGAGCCTCGATAAGCGCAGCGTTTCCTCATAGATAATATCCAAATGCTCTTTCTGCTCTTCCAGAGGAATAACACCATCTTGTAGTGCTCTGGTAAATCCCCTGATCGAAGTGAGCGGAGACTGCATTTCATGAGAGACGTTGCTGACAAAGTCATCACGAACCGAATCGATTTTTTGCAACTCACTCGCCATATGATTAAAGCTCTCCATTAGTTCGCCAAACTCATCCTTGTTATTATGTTTCAAGCGGACCGACAGGTCTCCAGATGACATCTCCTTCGCTGCAACCGTTAATCTCTTAATCGGTTTCACAATGTACCCGGACATGAACAGGATTAATAGGCTACCGATGACCAGAACCGTTAACAGTGAGGTTAAGAGCGTGTTTCGCAATGTATGAAAAAGAGAGGAGAAATCACTTTGAATCAGAAATGTGCCAATCCCCTCGTTTGTTCCGGGAACACCTATGGTTGCAATTCCATCTTTACTGGACAAAAAAATGGCATCTGTTGTACCCGTTTCAAATAACGAATGAACTTTGTCCTCTGGCAAGGAAGATAACACTTCACTTTGTTCATTCACAGGAGTGATATTCAAGCCGTAGCGAGCAAAGATATCGAAGCTTGATTTCACTTTTTCCGGATCATCAATCAGGTTAATCAGTGTAGCGAGATCTTCAGCAAAAGTAACCATAAACCGATTAGGTGTCTTCTCCTGGGACCCGTTATTTAACATAAAGGAGAGAATCAAACTCACCAGAACAATCCCGATAAAAGTAGCTACGATGCGAAGTCGCAGGCTTTTCCTAAACATGTTCATGCCCGCTCCAGACGATATCCAAGTCCTCTTATCGTTGAGATCACTAGCTCAGGTACAGGTTCAAGCCGTTCCCTTAACCGTTTGATATGTACATCAACCGTGCGCTCATCTCCTTCGTAATCGATACCCCATATATCATCTATAAGCTGTGTACGTGTGAATATTTTCCCTGGCGAACTCGCCAGAGAAAATAACAATTCACATTCCTTCTTTTTCAATTCGATAGTTTGTCCATCCGCAATGACCATCAGATTGCCCAAATCAATCGTCACACCGCTGATCTGAATCATGTTTGATGAATTTTTGTTATATCGTTTCAGTAACGATTTTACACGCAGGATTAACTCCACAGGATCAAACGGTTTAACCAGGTAATCGTCTGACCCGGCATTAAATCCTCTGACTTTGTCCTTGGATTCTCCCTTGGCCGTCACCATCAAGATTGGAATATCCAGATAGGACCGAATATCTTCCGTCAGTTCAATGCCGTCTATTCGCGGCATCATTACATCCACAATCGCCAGATCAACTTTCGTATGCGAGAGGATATCTAAAGCCTCTTGACCGTCTGGTGCTTCCAGCACGGAGAATTGATTCTTTTCAAGATAGATTCGGATTAATTTGCGGATATGGGAATCATCGTCCACCACCAGAATTGTGTTCATGCAGCCATTATCCTTTCCAAAATTGATATTTATTCGTATCGTAAGGATTCCATCGGGTCCAGCTTCGCCGCTTTTGATGATGGCATCAAACCGGCCACAATACTAATTCCTGTACTTACCACGATACCAAACAAGATATAATATCCCGAGAGATTAATGAGTTTTGCTCCAAACGCATTGTCCAATAGAATATTTAATACATAACTAATGATCACTGCAAAGATCACCGCAATAATACCACTAAATACGCCTAATAAGGCAGATTCGGAGAAGAATATGCGCTTGATATCTTTCTTTCGTGCTCCAATGGCCCGAAGAATGCCGATCTCTTTCGTCCGTTCCACGACACTAATATAGAGTACAACCAATATCATAATACCAGATACGATTAACGAAATGCCTGCAATACCCGCGAGTACAATGGAAGCCATACTTACATATGTGGTGATATTCTCCATAACTTTGGCCATCTGGGAGCCTGCGAAGCCAGCATCAACAGCAGCTTCATTGATATCATTGACATATTTCATATCGGTTGCATAGGCGTTAACCTGAATCGGCCCGATTGTTATTCCTTTGTCCGTATACATTTGCTCCAACGTCTCTGATGAAATGTATCCCGGGGATTGCTGCATTGGAGATCGTGGATCTGCCGCTTCGTAGATCCCTGAGATGGTTACTTCTTTCTCCAAAGTTAACGGTTTATTATTGCCATCCATCTCATTGATATATAGAAACACGGACTTGCCGATCATGGATTCAGCTTGGTCATTTCCGCTTAATTGTTTCGCCGTATCGAGAGGTAACAGCATCTGATTTTCTACTGGCAGAACACCAATTGTCATCAGTGCTGGATCAAAAGCATCCGTTAACGTTGTTAACTGTGTGAGTCCTACACTTTGTTTTTCATTCACCATAGTGGATTTGCCTGTAATGGTCGTGATCGTCTCTACATGATCCACATTAGGGAAATTTCGGATCGTCTCGATATCAGCTTCGGTGAACGGTTCACCTGGTGCCATCAAGGCCTCGGGGCCTTGCATGTCCTTGGCTTCTTCACTCGGCTTTGTTATATCCACGAGCAAAGGGTCCATACTTGAATTGATTTCGTCATTCATATACGTCGTTATACCATTCCCCAAGGAGAGCATCAGGAGTACACTTAATATACCTATAGATCCACCCAATGCTACCAGTACATTACGCTTGCCGTTGAGTTTCATATTTTTAAGTGCCATCTTGAATGAAGCAAGCAAGCTCAGGCTCCGGGAAGAATCCTGACCACTCTCGTAAACAGCCGTAGAAGGATCTTTCAGGTGAATATCGTCACTAATGCGCCCCTCTTCAACCTTCACAATACGTGTACCGGAATCAGCGACTTTCTGCGAGTGAGTTACGGCAATCACCAGCATTCCCTTTTTGGCTATACTGTCCAGCAAAGCGAGGATTTGATCTCCGTTTTCCCTATCCAGAGCACCCGTCGGTTCATCAGCCAGAATAATATCGGGATTGTTGGACAAAGCCCGTGCAATGGAAACCCGTTGCTTCTGACCGCCGGATAACTGGTTGGGACGTTTGTTCAGATGATCCTTCAGCCCCACCTCTGTCAAAATATCAACAGCACGTTGGTTCCGCTCCTTCTCACTGGTATCCGTCATTTGCATCGCAATCATCACATTTTCGAGGACAGACAGATGCGGGATCAGATTGAAATTTTGAAAGACAAAACCGATATTGTTCTTCCGATAATCATCCATTTCTTTCTCTGTCATGGCACTTAAGTTCTTGCCTCGAACAACGACGTCCCCTTCATAGTCGGAGTCCATGCCACCAATGATATTCATCAGTGTCGACTTACCGCAGCCAGATTCGCCAAGGATGGAGACAAATTCCCCTGTCTCAAAACTCAGGTTCAAACCGTGGAGTACGGGAACTTTTTCTTTTCCATATAAGGTGTATGATTTCTTCACATTTTTAACTTCTAGTATTTTCATATGGATCTCTTCCTCTCCTGATCATGCACAATATCTATCTATTTGATGTTCATATCGTAACAAATCAGTATGAACTGATAATGAACTGGACCATTGCATCTATAAGAGGTTCGAGAAAAACGATATGCAAAAAAAACACCTACAGCTTGCTTGAAATAAATCATTTCAAGTAAGTGTAGGTGTCCAAAATTTGATTAGATTAATCCGGCTTTTGCCAGCAGCCTTTTCACAATTGCCGCAGATTGTGCACGACTAATGTCTGCATCTGTCATCAGCTTGCCATCAGCACCTTGTACCAGCTCTTGTTTAATCGCCGATGCAACCGGCTCTGCTGCCCATGCTTGTACTGTAGCGCTATCGCTGTATGTGCTCAGCAGACTTGTTGTCTCTGACGCGTCGGCCTGTGCCAGACCGACCAGTTTCATTGCACGTGACACAATGGTCAGCGCTTCAGCACGAGAAATTTCGCTGTTCGGACGGAAGCTGTCATCAGCATAACCTGAGATTAGGCCGTAGGATACAGCCGTCTGAACCTCATCCTCATACCAGCTGCCAGTCTTCACATCTGTGAACGATGCCGCTTCTGTACTGCGCGGGGAGTGAAGACCCAAACCTCTTAACAGAACAGCCGTAAACTCTGCTCGTGTAATACTCCGGTCTGGCGCAAACACGTTCTCAGCAGTACCTTGTACGATCAGACGGGATGCCAGATCCTGTACGTCATCACGACTCCAGTGACTTGATACATCGCTGAATGTTGCCGGGTGATAGATCAGAGCGTAAGTGCTGTTCGTCAAGCTGTTAATGATAGCAGAATCTTGCAAGTTACCTTTGATAACCTTGGTCGGTACATGCAGAAGGCTGCCATCTGGCTGAAGCACAACTCCTGTCGTGATCTTTGAACCATCGACACCTTCCGGCAATGTAATAGTGCGCTCTACATAGGAGTTAAAACGATCCACATTAACTTGCTGCCCATTCCAGATCGCTTTTACTTCAAAATCAATCGGAGCTGCGATCACCGTTGTGTTCTCCAGCTTATCCGCTGCGGCCTGAATTGCTGTTTGTTTAGATGTGGCACTAGGCGCAATAGCGATTTGAATTGTGATATCTTCGAGTGGAGTCGTTCCTCCAAATTGGTTATGAATCTGATCCACCTGAATCTGATTAGCTGGGAGGGTGTATGTACCACTGTCAGTCTGAATGACAACTTCGGCATTACTTCCTTCCATTGTTTTGACCAGCTTGCCGTTCAGTTCACCAACGACCGCGCCCTTACCTGTACCCGTAATCGGCAGCAGAAGTGTTCTTAGTCCACTTCCAATCTGATTAATGACTTTGTCATTATCCACATGAACCGTGGTGGTAACCTGATTGTTTACCGTTGATGTGGTAGCCCTCGCAGATTGTTCCTGTTTCTGTCCGTTCACATAGATGTCTACACCTTTGGTTACCGCTGGAGTGGATGGAACTGGGGTAACGACGGGTGAAGTTGGTGATACACTCCCTCCTCCTCCACCCGAAGAGTTACCAGGATTCGGTGTAGGTGTCGAGCCAGAATTGTCGCCACCTGAGTTTGCTGCTGTAATTGTGATTGTTCCACCGGACAACTGCGCAGCACTATTGTGTTCTACATTCGTAAAATGCCAATGTTCTGAATCGCTTTGCTCCACTGTGAGCTGTTTTGTTCCAGGAGTTGCATTACTTTTGGCTTTGACCTCAATATCAAATAATTGTTGTTCGTCTAAAACCAGACGTTCACCTGCATTGAAATCAACCCAGATGATCCTTACCCAGCCTTCTTCATTATTAATTACGTACTGGAAGTCTCCTACACCAGTTTCCTCCGGGGATGTGCTAATGGTGTTGACAGATTTAGGCGTGATACGGACAACTTCCAATGCAGATGTATCATAATCAATCTGCATATTATAAGCGCTAACCTGGGAATAGGACTGCTTTAATGTAACAGGGACATGAACCGTCTGCCCAGCCTGTACAGTAACATTTGCAAATTGCACCTCTGATGGCTCCGTCGACTCTGCTCCTGCTACACTCGGGAATACGAGTGACGAGAGTAACGTCAGTGCGATCAGACCTGACATCGTTCTTCTGATTCTTGGACGTTTCTTTTTCGGTTGAAACATGTATTAGCCTCCATGTCTGTATCAATTGATAGATCGTTTGGTATAGATAGAAAAGTATTGTTACCCGTTATCTAATTTGAATTTTTAAATTAAATAGGTCGTTGTACTGCTTCTTTTCCAACAATGTACGCTCGTCTAGGTTTCGTATTCGCGTCCGAAGAGGACTGTGCAATCACTTCAAGCACAAGGTAATAATCAACGTCCTCAGATCTGACAGTATATTGTTCTCCTGTTTCCCCTAAAATCAGCTCCATATCTTCTCCTGAAGCGTCTGTTGCACGGTACCACTGATAAGAAGGAGTAGCAATATCATCCCTATCAACATCCATTAAATAATAATCAGCGCCAATTGCATTTCCAATTTGCATGTAACCCTTCAATTCACCATTCAACACATACGGCACATCGTCCACTTGTTGGAAGGTCAACACATAATCATTGTTTTTCGCGCCAAGTGTTTTGTTGGCATATCCGTTTAACAACGCATTCATATCCCCCAAAGAGGGTTCCGCATTACGATCCACGTCCATTCGGTTCATCTCTACGTAGGTAAAGCCGCGGCGACTTACCATGTTACGAAGATAAGTCAAAAGGTCTGCTGCATCCAGAGAATTCACTTTTCCGTCTGCATTTACATCCCCTTTTTTACTAATGTTAAGTTCAAAGTTATCCGTAACCGTTTCCGGTAAATTAGATACAGTATAATAAGCCTTCAATTCGATGTTGATTTTGCCGCTCTTGTAAGGAATAATCACCAATGTACTTGTAGGCGTTGGCATATTTTCATCTTGTCTCGTTTCTACATACACCTCAGCTATACTGCTATCATCTGAACTGGCTGTGAGCGTATTAAACTCATCAGATCGTAAATGGGTACTCAAATCGATTCTAACTATATTGTTCGTTACCTCGATGGGTACACCGGACACAAAAGAAGGATCGTTTTGTTCCGATGAATAATTTAACCACTGGATGCCATCGTTAAGAACAGGTCGTGAAATGTTTATTACCGGACCAATTGCTCCTGCGTTAACCTGTGGAAGCGCTCCACCTATAGGCAACGCAATGCCCAAACCGAGTGCAGTCAACATGCTTTTTTTCAATATCGGCTTAAGCCGTTTTTTGTTTTGTTTCCCCTTCAATTCATGTTCCTCCTCGTGCACATTTCAAATTTGAACAACTACATGCTCAGTATAACGGGCTATTCTGAACCGATTCTGAACAGGACCATGGACCTATTCCCAGTTATAATTCGACAAAAAACGCCATGGAGTAAGCCTCCATAGCGTTTTGAGTACAAATATTTTTCCAGTTTGGATCAAATTCACTAAAAATTAAATTCCCTCAACAATTCTTTTTGCTCTAACCTTTACCTCACGGTAGAGTTCATCCTCATCAATCGTCAGCAGTTTCCTGCCTCGCATGAGGATCTGACCGTTCACAATGGTGGTGTCCACATCCGCCCCATTTACACTGTAAGCCAGTAGCGACTCTACCTCATGTATCGGTTGAAGATGTGGTTTCGCCAGATCGATCAGGATCAGATCAGCTTTGCGACCCACCTCAAGCATACCCACTTCATCCTGTAGACCAAGCAGACTAGCACTTCCGCGTGTAGCCATGCTTAGTACGTCCTTGGCTGGCAAGCGAGTGGGATCGCCATAGTCCAGCTTTTGCAGCCAGGTCGCGGCTTTGATCTCCTCGAACATATCCACGGTTGTGGCACTTCCCACTCCATCGGTTCCGATTCCCACGTTAATCCCCTGTGCCAACATCTCGGTGATCGGAGCAATTCCACACCCCAGCTTCAGATTACTGACTGGATTGTGTGCTACACCGCCGCGCATGCCCTTCAATCTGCCGATGTCCCTTCGATTGAGGTGTACACCATGCGCAAGCAACACATGTGCCTGTTCGAACATACCCGCCTCTTCCAAATACTCTGTTGGTGTCATGCCATAGCGCTCACGGATCTTCACAACTTCTTCCTTCGTCTCAGCCAGATGAATATGTAGCGGGATATCCTCCGTGACAGCCAGAGCAATGACTTCACGTAGCGGCTCCATGGGACAAGTGTAGGGTGAGTGGGGCCCATACATGGTTGTAATTCGCCCATCGGCCGCTCCAGACCAGCGTTGCACCAGATCGGTTGCCTCCTGCAACCTGCGTCCCCCATCCTCCTCCATGAATACCATCCCACGTGTAAGCGATGCCCGCATACCCGTTTGCTTAACCGCTTCTGCAATCTCATTCATATGGATATACATATCCGCAAAAGCAGTGGTACCCGAACGGATCATCTCGGCGATGGATAACTTGGCACCCCAATAGATGTCTTCCGGGTTCATCCGCGCCTCGGCAGGCAACATTTTGCGTTCAAGCCAGTCCATCAGCTTCAGATCATCCGAGAATCCCCGGAGCAGACTCATCGGTGTATGTTGGTGGGCATTAATCAGTCCTGGCATGGCAACCTTATTGCGTCCATCGATAATCTCATCTTGCGGTTGAGGCAGAATGTGATCAGTAATCTGCGTAATGCGATCTCCCTCAACACGAATATCCCCCGTAAAGGGGGCATCGGCATCTTTCATCGTTAGGATCGTAGCTTGCTGAATCAGTATACTCATTACATTCACAGCTCCTCTGAATTGGTTATGGTTCCTTCCATATCCGAGGGTAAGCCTTCACGTAACGGCAAGGTCAAGTCATTTTAATTTTTGAATTGTCATCTTTCTGAAACTTTGTATAAACGGTTTGGGGTCGATTTCGACCATATATGGATATACTCCTGTGCTTGTGTGCAAATAGAAAAATCCACCTTCGTCACCCATACGGCGAAATGACATATCAAACACTTCCGTGATGTTGAACTCGCGGTATTTGGTCACGATTTTATCTGAATACAGAATCATGGAACGGGCATTCATCTCAATCTCTTGGGCGAGACCCGTCACTTCTCTCTGTACTTTGTAATAAGGTAATACAGCAACGCAGTTCATGATCTCCCTCCATTCATGCCATGATTATTGTTCCATCATAGCAGATCGGCGGTTCCCAGCAAAAGAACATGTAACTAGGTGATCTTGGTCGTCACCTTTAGTGGCGTATGAAGTGCATCCTGAATGTCCTGCAAAGAGAGACACTGTTCAATATGAAATACACCATGTGGCATCTCTGTTTTATACACACGTTCTGCCACGGCTGCAGCTACTGCTGCTGTTGCATCTGCTTCCTTTGCGCCGACCAGTAGTTGTTCGACGCGGATTTGCTCACCATTTTCCCACCCTACGGCATCGACCTTGACTGCATACATCGGCTCTCCCCCAGGAATAAGGCCAAATGCCTTAACCGTTCCACTCCGAATAGACGGGATACGCAGCAACGAAAACAACCCTGCACGTTTGGAGATTGCCATGGATCTTGTGATCCAGCGGGAGTCCAGACAGAGTCTGGTAGATACGGTTGGAATACGTAACGTCCGAGCAACCACGTGCTGATCGGAAAAGTTAAATCGATACGCCTTTCGGTTCCCCAGTTCCGCTCCAAAATCAATACATTTGCCATCTCCGAAACTTTGTACCTCAGCAGATTTGCCCTTTTGCATCACTTGGTAGGTGGCATTCATCTGATCAACGGTCCACTCCACGGCAGCTTTTCCGTGTTTCTCTCCAAGTCCCAGCATTACGGTAATGTCTGCTTCCTCCACCTGATCCATATGCATGGTCGCTTCACGTACAAGCAAATTAGTCACTCCGGGAGATAATCCAACGCTGAGTATCGCAGTCGATTTGGAACGTTGCATTTTGGTGTGCAGTTGTTCCACCTGGGCGAGAAAATCATATTTTGCAGAAATATCAATATAATCGGTTCCGGCTTGTGCACAGGCTTCAACAAACAGGGTATCGCTTTGGTCCACACACATGATGACCAGCTTCACTGGCCTTAACATAGATGGCTCTACAGGTCGTGTTACATCCAGTTGAAGCGGTAGTACAGCGCCACCTGTAGACCTGCTGAACTCTTCCGCACGGTTCATGCGTGTACCCGCAGCCCATACTTTACCCGGGAACAATTTCCCCAGTTGAGTACATATCATCTGTCCCACTTGACCATAACCGCCAACCACCCAGATCTGATCTTTCATAGGTTTCACGTTAGTTTCGAATTGCATAATACCCCTCCACCCAGAACGCCCCGAAGTAACGTGTAATATGTGAGAAACCGCATTCGGTCAGTAGCTGAGTCATCTCTTCAGAGCATATTGGGTCGGATTCACGGCCCAGGGAAGCAGCAAAGCGCTCCCACTCTTCAGGAAGAACGCCCACACTCAACATGTGATCCTTCCAAGCTTGCATCATGATTGGATGTGCAGGTGAACGAAGATCGGCATTTACAGCCGCAACAATCAATGGTGCACCCGGTTTAAGTCTCGCTGCGAGGCTGGTCAGAAACGTTCTCTTGGCCTCCATCCCCTGAAGGAAATGTAACATGAGCATGCTTGTCGCCCCATCATATACGATATCCTCCGGCAATTCTTCAACCGTGACAGGTTGCAGCTTCACTCTGGAACCGATGCCTGCTTCCTCGACTCGTTTCTCAGCAAGTTGCAGCATGGGCTGTGATGGATCTACTCCAGTCAATGTCCAACCGGCATGACGTGATCCGAGCAGAGCAATCTCTTTTCCCCCTCCCGCTCCGGCAACAAGGATATGAATATCGTTGTTATCCGTAATCGATGCTGCAAGCAGCCGTTCCATTAGATCATGCATATGAGAATAACCTGGAATTTTCAGGGCTATCGATTGTTCGTAACGATGAACATCTGCTGTTTCCCAGCTCATCGGTGATGGATTGTGATTCATGGACACCGCACTCCTCTTGAATTGAAGTTAGACTTGACTCGTTGTTCGTCTAATTTCATTATAGAAGGATACGGCGAGCCTACAATCCCAGAACATTGGGATATGCGCAGAGAGAGGAGTAATTTTGTTGACATCACGTATTGATCGGAACCATAGACTTATCACTTCTCTTGAAAAAGGAACCTGGACCTCACGTACCTATCGGGAAGCTGTTCTCAAGCAGATCCATACGGTTGTACCTTACGACGCATACTGTTTTACCACCGTTGATCCTCTGACTCTTCTCTCCACAGGAGCCGTGACAGAAGATGGCATTGAGGCCATTCATGATCGGTTATTCGTCAATGAATATATGGAAGAAGATATACATAAATACGCTGAATTAATACGAAGCGGTGAACATACAGCTTTACTTCATGCATCCGTGAATGCACACTCTGAACAAAGCTCAAGGTACATCAACATTCTTCAGCCAGCTGGGTTTGGTGATGAACTGCGCGCTGTATTAGTCAGTGGAGACGCTTGTTGGGGATACCTGACGCTGTATCGCAAGAGTGAGAATTCTTTTTTTACAGAAGACGAACGGTTGCTGATTCAGACCTGGACTGCTTCTATTGCATCGATGCTGCGGTCCACGAGCCTGACACTGATCGATGAGATTACGAGTGACAGTCCCGAGGAACCCGGAATTTTGATCACCTCAGACACGTTCCAGCTCTTATCCCTGAACGCCTCCGCTCAATATTGGCTGTCCCAATTGCGCATGCTGGAACATGTAGGGCCTGATGTTCTGCCCCGTCCGGTACGTGCAGTGAGTTCCCACTTGCAACGCAAGAATCAGGCAGAACGGGCTAAAAATACTCAACTCACTCCTGACTCGCCCTCCAAAGTCTGTATCCAACTTCCGGATGGGCGTTACCTCCTACTTCATGCCAGTCTTATGCAACACCTCGCGGGACCGGATCAGATTGCCATCCGTTTGGAGCAGGCGATGCCGCAGGATTTGCTTCCCTTGCTCGCCGAGAGCCATGGATTATCCAGTCGAGAGCGGGAATTGCTCGGATATGTGCTCCGCAGCTATTCATCCAAAGAAATTGCTGCTGCGATGCATATTTCTGTCTACACCGTTCAGGATCATTTAAAATCCATTTTTGCCAAAACCAAAGTATCCTCACGGCGCGAGCTCATCTGGTATTTCGTTTCCCGTTTCCAACTGTCGGATGAACCGGCGATATAAATCCTGATGAAATTTTCCCGGTAATCAAATTGACTATCAAATAATGAGTAAAAATCAAAAGATGCCAATACGATATCATCGTAATGGCATCTTTTTCTATATGCTATTGATTGATAAACATAGCGGTAATGCAGGCTAGCTACGAACGTTGAACTTCATATCGTGCATTCTGCTTTTAAACGCAGCGTGCAGTTATCCCAACCCTTTTTCCACAAAATATCAAGACCATTTCATTGATTGTGTTATTTGGCTTTTGCTAGTAAATAAAGAAAATATGGAACACTAATGACTGTAATGACGATTCCTGTCGGCACATCTCCTACCAGGCTAACCGTGCGCGTAATCGTGTCAGCCAACACCACGACTAGTCCCCCGGCCAAGCTGGCAGCCGGAATGAGCAATTTATGATCGGGACCTACCAGTTTTCTGGCCATATGCGGAGCGATCAAGCCAACAAAAAAGAAGCTTCCCCCCACAGCTACACTTCCAGAGGATAAAGCAACAGCAGCGATTGACAATCCCAAAAACTGCCGATTTACGGAAACACCAAGCCCCTGTGCTGTCTGATTGCCCAGATGGAGGGCATTCAGTACGCGAGCCTTGTAAAAAATATAACCGATTAAGATCAAAACCCATGGTGTCAGTATGGAAATATAGCCCCAATCATCGCCCCATAGGCTCCCCGCGAGCCAATACAGCATGAAATTCATCTGCGAATCATCCAGCTTGAGTGTCAAGAAAGTCGTCAGCGCCCCATACCCGCTTCCTAGCGCGACCCCGGTCAAGATTAAACCGATTGGTGAGATGTCTCGTCCGCGGCGATACGATAATAAGAAGATCAATCCCGCCGCCAATAGTCCGCCAACAAAAGCCAACAGAGGCAGAGCAATGAAGGAACTCTTCCCTGTTGGTGCAATGAATACAACGAAGAACAGGACAAACAAACCCGATCCCGAACTAATTCCCAGTGTTCCCGGACTAGCCATGTCATTGCGCAGCAAACTCTGCATCACGACCCCCGCCGCTCCCATCCCCAGACCTACCAAGATCGAAAGTACAATTCGTGGCAAACGAAAATCAAACACAATCAGATTTTGCTTATCGGTACCGTTTCCTATGAGAACGTTCAGCACTTCTAGCGGTGAAAGATTCATCTTGCCAGAATTCATGCTAATGATAGCAAACACAAGGATGAGCACCATAAGCACTGCATTGATGATAATGCCTCGTTTCACCGTATAACGCCGCTTGGTCATTCGTATTCCCTCCTTTGTCTTCGAGCCAAGAAGAGAAAATACGGCACACCAATGATAGAAAATATAATGGCAATCGGCGTTTCGAACGGTTTATTGATCAAGCGTCCAGCCAAATCGGCCGATACGGTGAGCAACGCACCATATATTGCCGCTGCCGGAATAATGTATCGATAGTCGACACCTACCATATATCGCACAATATGCGGGGTGATCAGACCCACAAAACCAACCGGGCCAACCACAACAACAGCCAATCCAGTCAGCACAAGTACAATAATGGTCGACAAAATCTTGACCAGTCCGCTACGAATGCCGAGTCCACTTGCCACATCATCTCCCAAACTGAGCAATGTAACGGAAGGGGATAAGGCCAGTGCCAGCAGTATACCACCAACAAAGAGCGGTGAGATAATCAGCAATTCTCCCCATTTGACACCCGCTGTACTACCCGCCGTCCAGAATGTCAATGCTCTGCCCAGGTTATAATTGATCGCCAAATACTGACTGAGTGCGCCAAACAACATTGAAATAGATAGACCTGCCAGTACAAGCCGCTGTGGCGTCATTCCGCGATTGCCCAGTGACGCGGTAAAGTAAGTCATACCGGTGGCGATCGCTGCTCCCAGACAAGCGAACAACATCATCTGCCAATACGAATAACCCGGCAGAAAGGCCAGGCATAGTGCAATTGCAAATGCTGCGCCAGAGCTAATCCCCATGAGCCCGGAGTCGGCCAGCGGATTGCGCGTTGTCCCCTGCATGATAGCGCCACATACCGCAAGGCTGCACCCAACGATCAGATCAGCTACGGTACGCGGAAGACGTATGGTTTGGATAATTTGATGTTCAGTGCGCATTGGATCAAATCGGAAAATAGCCTCCCATACCGTTGCTAACCTCATATCAGCAGCACCAAACATAATCGATGCCGCCGACATGAGAACCGTTAATCCAAGCCCTACTACCATGTACATGGTGAAGTTTATCGCCCCACGGCGTTTTTGTTCAGGCTTGCTTTTCATCTCGTTTCCCTTTCATCACCTATTGACAATCCAAACGAATATGGATATTAACGTCCATAAATTCGACTGGTCATGTTTGAAAATTTGGAGTTCTCAATTAAAATTTCGTTCTAACTCTTATTTAGCTAATGCCAGCAATTGACTAACAATATAATCAATCAATGCACTGGAAGTCATTACGTCGGTGGACCAAGATAGCGAAGAATCTACCTTTACGATCCGATCATGTTGCACAGCAGGTATGGCATTCCACACTGCATTATCAGAAGCAACGTTTCCATCTCCTAAGAAGATCATATAATCCCCAGAGTAAGCGGGTAATACTTCCATGGAGACATCGCCCCAATATTTATCTGCATCGATAATATCCGTTTGGACTTTTGAAGGTGCCTGCAATTGAAGTTCATTGTAAACAAGCTCGCCAACGGCATGCTTGGCTCCAGCTATGTAGTTACTTTTATCACTGAATTCTCCAACCGTAATCGTCATATCGGAAAGGCCCGCATTCTGAAAGGCTAGCTTTGCTTCTTCGATTTTTCCGGTATAAGCATTCAAAACATCCTTAGCCTCTTCCTGTTTGTTCAAAACATCGCTAATAAATTGTATCCGCTCTTCTGTAGTCATATCACCATAGGGAACATAAATGGTCGGGGCAATTTTGGATAAATCATCATACGACTCATCACTCCATGCCAAAATGATAAGATCAGGCTCAAGCGTCATGATATCTTCCGGCTCCATGGCTACTTTTATGGAGTCTGTAATCTGGTTAGCATAAACAGGCTCTGTCTCTCCCCGTGCAGCTCTAGCCACACCTAAAGGAGTTACACCTAGGGCTACCACATCACCAACCAAATAATCGACTACAACTCGCTGAGGATTGTTAGGCACCTCAACATCACCCTTAACTGTGGTTATCGTTCTGGTCTGCGAGACTGCTTCCGAAGCTTTTGTCTCCGACCCTTCCTGTTGTGCCGTCTGCTGTGTCTGAGCAGGTGTTGTATTCGCCGTTCCCCCATTATTCGCTGGCGTCCCTGACGTACATGCTGTCAATAACAGCATCATGCTTATCGCCGCCGCCAAAATCATTTCTTTACTTCTTAATGATCCAAACATCGTTGATTCCCCATCTCTATAAGACTTGACTAGACTCGCTAGTTCCCTCTCATCGTAAGGGAGATGAGAATCATTATCAATACCATCAACCTGCATGGATAGTGCGTTTATTTTCCGATAATCACTTGGTGTCATCTTGTAATGTTTCTTAAACATGCGGAACAGGTTTTTCTCATCTGCGAAACCAGCTCCAGTTGCGATTTCTTTAACCGTCGCTTCTGTATGTTTCAAGTCATGACAGGCAGCTTCAATCCTTCTCTGAATGAGATACTCCTGTAAGTTCATCCCTTCCCTTTTTTTGAACAACCGCGTTAATTGTCCACCACTGATCCCAAACATATCGGCAATTTGTTGAAACATAATCGGCTCCCTGTAATGTTTATCGAGATATATCTTGGCAGAACAGGCTGGATCTGGCTGGAGATACCGAATCTCACCACCCTCCAAATCCCTGTATACCTCATGAATCAATTGATATAGAAAACTTTTGGCCTGTAGTTGATCCATCGCCTTGCCACGTTTCCAGCCATTCATCATCCGTTGGAACCAATCGCGTAGCAAGATGGGATTACTTGGCGTATAACCAAACTGTTGAACAAATGGATTTACTTGCTCCAGTAATTGTTGCAAATGTTTCTTGAAAAAGAGAGGTGATTCTGCTCTATAAAACACCATAAAGGTCTTCACCATCTCCTCTTTAGGTGTAATACTGAGCAGGCTCCCCTTCCCGCCGTGAACTAAACCAAAGCGTTCCATTGCAAATGTGGTTTCATTCAGTTGGATTTGCGCTTCTCCCCCATATGCATAGATAAACATGCTACTAGGCATTTTATATTGCTCCAACGGGTATTGTGACGCTACATTCTGAAAGCGTACATCTATTAATGTAATGATCGAGCGTGTCCAGATACTGGCCATCATATCAATCATCTCTGGTGTAAATCCCTGTCTTGCTTCTTCCTCTTGCATCTATCCGCGCTCCTCGTTTCACTTTTTCCAATGTATACATCACTCAATAATTGATATTGATTATCAATATCATATTTGATCAGGTAAGTATATCATCATTAAGTGATATTGGGGAACAGGCAGTAGACGTTATGCTTTTCATCCGCTTTCGTAAAAAAAACTAAAAAGGAACACCTGAGAGTACAAAAAAAGCCTGATCCATATGGATCAGGCTTCTTCATTATGTTTTTTTGTATTCAACAAGTTTACGTAGTCACCATGTTTCTCTTGTCACCTGCGACCAAATTTATTAAGACTTTGCAGGTTTCCGAGAAGGTTTGGATGAGCTCGATTTTTTATTCTTTTTCTTACTTACTTCCACAACCACTGGCTCCTGTGGATGTTCCACCGGGTACATTTTGCGGAACAATAACGTCTGCAGTACCAGGAACGAACCCCCAACTGTCCAGTAGAGCGGCATCGCTGCCGGAGCTGTAAGAGAAAAGAATGCCATCATCAATGGGGAGAGATATCCCATGATGGCGAACTGTTTTCGCTGCTCAGGCGCCATATTGGCTTGTGATACCTTGGCTTGAATCAGATATATGACCGCGACCACCACAGCGAGTACATAGTCCGGCGCTCCCAGTTTGAACCACAGGAACGAGTGGGCGGACAACTCCGGTGTAAGTCGGATGGCTGTGTAAATACCGGACAGGATAGGCAACTGAATGAGCATTGGCAAGCAACCAATGTTCAGCGGATTGAACTTATGTTTCTTGTATAGCTCCATCGTTTCCTGAGACAGCTTTTGCTTATCAGCAGGGTCATTTTTGCCTTCATATTTTTTCTTAAGCGCATCCATTTCAGGTTTCATGGCGTTCATGATGACTCGTGTTCCCTGCTGGGACTTGGCTTGACGCATCATCAATGGCAACAGTGCTAAACGAATGACCAGCGTAATCACGATAATCGCGACCCCGTAGCTTCCGTTAAATATCGTGGCAATATGCTGAATCAGATACGACAGTGGAAATACAACATAGTGGTTAAAAAATCCCGGTGTCGATGAAGTAATCTCCGACACGTTGTTGCTGCATCCGGCAAGCAGCATGACTGCAAACAAAATGGCAATCAGGCCATAGATCCGTCCCTTGCCCGATCTAAAAGTGAATCCCTTGTTAGTCTTATGTTCCATATATATCCTCCTCGTTGATTTGTTGACCAATCGTTCAACGAGGAATGACAATCTGGTTCATCTTCATCGGGCGCTTCTCTTCGTCTAATCATGCGGCTCCAGTCTTCCTGTCTATGCTGTCTGTCCAAACACAGGGCAGGAAGAACAGGTTCAAGTCCACCACCGGCGCCACCTTCCATCCAGTACTCTGTCATGCCACAATGAAGATGGGCAATATAGGCATAACTGACGGTGAAGATGAGTCCAATCGAGAATAAATATGGTAATAACTCCTGCAGTTCAAACAAGGGATTCACCCCCTTTATAGGTTAGTTTTTATATTATAACACTTACATATTGTTTTTGCATAAATCCGTACGTGAAAACAAATACTCTTCAGCTATTCCGTTCTCAATTTGGACAACTCTTGCTCAGCTCGGTGTCTTGCCACGTTATAAGAAGGCCATGAGCGATCTGATGTATCCATATCCAGATATGCTTGACGTTCCAGCATTTCCCTCTTGAGATCCGGATACTCCTCCTGAGCAAACTCTCGAAGTAACGGAACTGCATCTGCCGATAGACTCGCCAGATAGGTTGCATCAATATTGCCAGTCTGATGATAACGTTCAATATTCAGCTCGGCAATCCTTTTATCCATGCCCACATAGTTGACTGCAACATAAGCTGTGAGCGCCAGCACAATATACCAGCGAATCAGCGGTATTGACGTGTACCGTATACGAAGGCCAGCAATCAGCAACAGGAGTGCAAGGAAGATCATAAATGCGTGTACCAGGAAGCGGATGTACGTATATCCATATGCCTGCTCATAAAGATTTAGGCGCATAAACGCGGAATACAACATAATTGCTGAACAACTGACCAGAATCAGGAGCAATACCTGATGCACGATGGAACCCGCTTTGCCACTCGAACGGGTATACTGCAAAGCAACAATAAGAATAAAGAAGTTAATACCTGTGACGAGAATTAACTCTGCGAATCCACTTCTCGCATAGTCTGCGTAAGACAGATCTACCGGAAGATGCCCCTCTCCTGCACCAAACAGATACGAAAACTGTACAAGTACAAACAAAACGTACACACAGTTAATGACAACCAGCATCGTCCCTACAATGATGGGATCCAATCTGAATGGTTCCCGCTGAACTGGAGTGCGTTCGGGCTCGGGTGTAATCTTATTCGTAACCTTACCTTCAGTGGCCGGGTCCACAGGAGAGAATATATAGGTGTGGTCACGCTTATCAACCGTGGATGCAGCTCCATTTTTCCAATGTGCGTTCTCTCTCTTCTCTGCCTCATATTGCATTGGCTGTACGAATCCCCATACATAACCGAACAGCAATACACCTGCGATGACAATCCAGATGATTCTCGGTATCCCTGGAGTAAAAGCTAGCTGATTCAGCCACTCCGGAAAACCGGCTAAATACTGATCAAAGACCCCGTCAGCAGAGGACAGTAATGCAACGACTACAATGAGGATAGGCAAGGACGCCACAAGACCAATGAGTACTTTAAAAACAACTGTTTTCTGTGATTTGCCGATGCCACGCCCTCCTGCTCTCACAGCAATGGCAGCAACCGTCCCCCAATGACGTATGGCTTGAGGCAGCAAGTGGTCAATAGCCGTACCAATCAAACCAATCTCCCACCACTGCTTCTGTTTTCTGCCCATCAAATACGTCATATGTAAGATAACTACGCCGGGTACAACCAGAAAATTAAGAACATACAGCAGTTCATTGTCGTATAACAGGAACGTTAGCGACAACAATAGTACTACAGCCGCCACAAAAGCATCAATCAACTTGAAAGACCTCATGCGGTCCCGTGCAAACAGATACATGAACACATAAAAGAGAATTGCAAAGATAGGATACGATACGCCAATCTCATTACCATAGAATAAATACTGGTGAATGATCGCCAGCATCCATGCAGACAGTAGCGTGATTAGAGCGCGTTGCGGTGAAGCCATTATTTTATCAATCATGGGAAAAACCTCCATTAACCTTTCTATGCTATATTCTAGATGATAAAATAGGAATATAAATAGAAATTAAAATCGACAAAACTTCTTATTTTAGAGGAATACGTCAGAGTTCACCTCCAGGAGGGGATCAACACTTGAAATTACATCAGCAATATCTGCTGTTGCATCGTCATTACGGTCACCATACAGAACATGAACTTACACTCGCCGATCTCGCTGAGTTGCTAAATTGTACACACCGCAATACGTTAACGATTGTCAAAAAGATGGTTGCCCATGATTGGATTCGTTGGGTTTCCCAGCGTGGCCGTGGTCGGCGTTCTTCACTGACTTTGCTTGTTCCGGCTGATCAAATCGCCGCAGAATATATGATGCAGGCCATGAATCGCCGGGAGTTACAGGAAGCTGCCGAGCAGGTGAGCGCATTCTCCAGTTCAACAATCATGCAGGATCATCTAAACCAGTGGTTGCTTGGATATTCAGGACATCATACGGAAGCCGGCACCAATAATGAGCAGATTGATACACTTCGGTTGCCCCTCCGCCAACAGCTTCATGCGCTTGATCCGCTTTACATTAATCTATTAGCTGAATCCTTTGTTACTAGCCATGTCTTTGACGGGTTGGTTCAGCGGGGTGAACAGGGAGAGATTCTCCCATGTCTCGCTCATACCTGGGATGTCAGTGCAGACCGAAAGACATGGATCTTTTATTTGCGGAAAGGTATTACTTTTCACGATGGTCAGTTGTTGACGTCCCATGATATTGTACATACGTTTGAACGGCTGCAATCTACAGATCGCCGGACACTGTACCGTGATGTAAGTAAACAGATTCTTTCTATTGAAGCGGTCGATTTCTTAACCGTGTGTTTCCAGCTTAAAAATCCTCATGAATTGTTTTTGTCCTTCCTGACAACAAGTCGTGCGGCGATTGTACCCTCACCAGGAACAAACGAACATAAGATGAAGCATTCGAGTGATGTACATGGGATGCAAAAACCTGTTGGGACGGGGCCGTTCAAGGTCACTGCCTGGGATGATCACTTGTGCAGACTTGAAGCCTTTTCCTCGTATTTTCAGGGTAGAGCACATATGGACCGAGTAGATATCCTGCAAATTCCGTGGAGTGCCTCGGCAAAAATGGACGATAGCCAAGATATCGAAACTCCGTTCTTTCATCTAGTTCATAATCCGTCTTTGTCTGCGGGTGCAGACTGGACACAGATTAGTGCAGGTGTGATGGTTCATAAATTACTCACGTGTAATACACAAAAAACCGGACCGTTAAACGATCCGGCAGTAAGAGCACACCTTCAGTTATGCCTTGCTGGAATGTATAGAGATGATGGAACTGCAGAAGACTCTGAGGTCGTTGTGTCTGATTTTAGTACGGTGAATACCAAGAAAGTCCAGGCCCACTCGGAGGGATTTAGCGATATATCGATAAGTTCCGTATCCTCCAGTCCCATCTCCCTGCACATTGCAACCATTCCACAATATCGCAGGGATGCCCAACATCTGGCGTCCATACTGGAGCAGTGCGGTTTCTCTTGTACCGTCCGTACCGCTACAATGGAGCAGTTCAAAGGAAATCTGCGGTTGGAATCTGATCTGATTCTCTTCTCGCTCATTCGGGACAGGGACGAAGAACTGCGCAGGTATGATCTCTACTCCACGTTGTCTGAGCATTTGGAAGATTCTGCTCGCATAGCGATTCATAAGATTTTGCAAACCATCGTCGCCTCTCCCATCGCTGCGGATCGAACTCGTGAATTAGACCGCATTGAGCAATTTTTGGTCAGCCAGAACCTACTGTTCCATTTATCTGAAAAACCGGTAGAGACGGCTTATCTGCCTTCGGTGCGTGGTCTATCTTTCAACAGCCAGGGCTGGGTGAACCTGCGTCATATCTGGTTTCCTTCTGACGCACGAGCACATCAGTCTGATTAAACATCGTATTATATGACTTATACCATCCGATCACGTATCTTTTTTTATTTTGACATGGTCGTGATCGGCTCTCCCTGTTTGCTTCTCAATAAAATAGTATCTTTACGTCGATATACTCCAAGCAGTAAACCCACCATGGCGTATTCTAAGATCACATGAGAACCAAATCCAATAAAAGGGAAAGTAACGCTGACAATCGGAACCTTTCCGGTAGTCATCGCCAGCGAGTAAAGCATTTGCAATGCAAACATCATTGTAATACTAAACACGATCATACGACCAAATTCATCGAGTACACGAGGTAGCATTTTCAGCATACTAGTAAGAAACCATACGATTCCAAGCAACAGCATTATGCCTGCTAACCAACCAAATACATCAATAAGCATTACACCGGGATAGTCCATATAAAATCCTGTAAAGTGGTCCAAAGACGTGTCAGAACCGTTTCCCCACCATCCGGCAGAATGAAGAATATTCATAATCGTTTGGTTATAGTAACCGTTTCCTAGCGGATCATTCTGGAGATCCAACACAACAGAGAGTCTCTCAAACCGCCTGTATTCACCATTCAAAAACAACTGTATCATAGTGACACTTCCCGTAATTGCAGCACCCACGAACGTATAAAACCATTTTCGTGTAATCCAGGCAAACAAGATAATAGTTGCCGTTCCGAATGGAAACAATCGTACCCAATCTGAAGCCTGAAACAGGCTAAAAGACGGCAAAGCCACAAGAAGAATATACGATGAGACAGATTGTACATCGCACTTATTACGCAGCTTATCCATCATAATCGCACCTATGGCAAGGGGCAATACCCACATGGATATCGTCGTAAGATCAATTGTTAACCCAAATATGCTCCAGAACCGTTGTACACCATAATCAAACGGTGATACCAGGGGATTAATCCACAACATTCCACTTAACAAAATATAGATCCACCAGGCAGATTTTTTCCATTTTTGATAATCAAAATACATCAAAAACACCATCAGCACTAAACCAACAATAGTGTAGAGCAAATGACTTTTATACAAAAACTGAAACTTTTCAACTGAGATATTTGTCGTATAAATCCATGTCAGCAGCAGGCTAATGATTAGCAAACTGGCAAGTCCCGTTAGCAACCCCCAATGCATACGATGGCGATGCAATCGGTGCATGCTTTTGCCCACTACTGAAGGATCACCCATCTGTTCAATGGCATATGCAATTGCTTCTTCCTCTGTATAACCTTCTTGTTCTTTATCCAAAATCATCTCTTCCATGTGGTTTCCCAACTCATCACGCAAGTCATTATGTACTTCGCGAGCTTTAACCTGAACACACATGTGATCAAGATAATGCTGAATTCGCTCATGTCGATTCGTCATGTCAGGCCTCCTTCCCCAAGCACCCGATCCACAGCTCGACGGAACAAATTCCACTCTGCTTTTTTACTTTGTAAGGCCTCCATCCCCTTGTCACGAATCGAATAATATTTCCGTTTACGGCCTTCAACCTCCATCCAGTACGACTCTACCCATCCTTCAATCTCCATGGCATGCAAAATAGGATATAACGTGCCCTCTTTCAAATTAAACACACCCTCAGATTGACGATGTAGTTCCTTAATTAATTCATAACCATACAACGGTCGTTCCTGAAGCAAGGTCAGAATCAATGTCTCGGTACTGCCTTTAATCATTTGTTTGTTAACCTGCAACGCGCTCACTCCTTACTTTTCAATTCATTTAGCAAGAATTTTTAGATTTTGAAAAATGACACTTTCAAATCTCTTCTTTTCACATACATCGGAAACCTATGCATAGAACAACTAGGTATGATATTACCTTATCCTTCCTTTTCTGTCTAGCCAACAAGCTTCTTTATTTATGTTAAAATAAACAAGTCTTTCATTCACGAACTCTAATGATGGATCTATATATTCGTGTATTTTTCAATTACATATCCTATTTTTTGAATCTAATTAAAGGAGGCATTACATTCATGAGCAAACTAATTTTCTTTCTCGGCGGGGCCGGAAGTGGCAAGACCACACTTGCCAAAGCCCTTTCCCGTAAACATAAAGCTGCTTTCTTCGACATGGATATTCTGCTTCGCCCCGCGGCTGAGGCGATTATGACCCTTCAGGGACTCGATCCATCCGACCGAGATTCGCCTGAATACAAGAGGTTGTGCCGTGATCTTGGGTACCGCATTACGATGGACGCCGCTCTGGATAACGTTCAGTTGGGTATCGATACCATCGTTGTAGGACCCTTTACCAAAGAAATTGAAACCACCGATTGGATTGCTCAGGAACTTGCACAGATCGGACGTACCCTGGATGATACGGATGTGCGCGTGGCCTATATATATCTGGAGAATGAAGCGTTGTATCACAAACGGATCTCAGCAAGACAATCCCCACTTGATGAATGGAAGTTAGCCAACTGGGATGCCTTTACAGCTTCTCTCATCCGAAAAGAAGTAGCTTGGCCCCTCCCAGCTTCATCCGTCGCATATATTGATAATTCTAGTGATGATCCTGCGATTGCCTATGCCGAACTTGAACAACGGATGTACGAGTAAAAAAGAATCACACCTCAATCTTGCTTTGGTGATAGGTAGAATAAACGCTTCTCTCGCCAACTTCTGACTCACTTCTAACACGCTACGAATCTCAGGCACCTTATTACCTGGTTTGGACTAACATGAAAATTCTAACGAACCTCAGTAACGCTAAACTGGAGCAGACAAGTGAAAATGGGCAAAAACTGGCTATATACGAAGTGATAAGGTGTCTAAGATTCATTACGATTTCAATCTGACTCATATGCTTGGAATAGGGTGCGTCAAGTTCGTTAGCTTTCCCAAAGAGTGCCCAGCAATGAAGCCAATTGTGCGCAAAAATGCTTCTGAATGCTATTCGAATGTGATCTGAATGAAAGCTGTTCACTGATCACATATACATATCTAATCAAAATCAAAAAAAGGGATCCGTCTCACCAAGCCTAGCAGGCCGATGAAACCGATCCCTTTTTCCATTAAACATCCCCGCACAACATGGGATATCCGATACCTTCTACTCCAATTGGACGTCAGATATCTGCCGAGAAGAATACTTCACATTCCTCCGTCCCCCTACCATCCACCCATCCATGCACTTAGCATAAAATTACCAATCTCCCTATCCGCGCTGACGCGCCGCATGACGTTCAGCAATACGAGCCGTAATTATTCCATGACTCTCATCGATTTCTTCCGGTGTACACGCGGCTTTTAATTCATATACTTTCACCCGCGAACGATCAATGATATCCAAAAATGAATCAAAAAAGGTCATGTCTTTACTATGAATGTATGGACACCAATGATCTGCCAACCCTACGGTTTCATGAATATGCACACCAACCACGTGATCAATCAACGCGTTAGCCTCACGTACATTGTCATATAGGCCCATTCGATCCATCATCATGCCGTGACCAATATCGTACCAGAGTCCAAGCGGCGCGCCCTTCATGTGTCCAATAATCGTTCCGGCTTCATGCAAAGTGGGCATCTGATAACAGCGTGAACGGGTCTCAATACCGAAGTTCACTCCGTATCCCCGCTGCTCCGACAAGTTGCATACCTCTTCCAGACTCTCCTGAATCCGGCTCAGGTAATGTGCGCTGCCATCTTCCCGCTTCTCCAGCATCTCTTGCCATAAAGATTGATATGAAGGTGAGTCCGGCCCCTGATCGTGGTATATCTTTTTCAACGCTTCATCTATATTGTATTCAAACGGAACCTCACCCGGATGTACAACGACAGCCTTGGCCCCATAACGATGTGCGTACTCAGCTGAGCGAAGTAACAGTTCAATCGCCCGTCTGCGGCGCGGTTCATCATCGAATCCGAGCAGGACGGAATCCGTCCCGTAATCTGGATCAGCCACATGCGGAAATGTATTATGCACACTGGATACACCGATCTCTCCCCGTTCAATCATCGGTTCTATCGTCTGCAGCATCTCTTCCGTAACGTTGTAATTCAATTCCACCTGTCTGAACCCAAGAGACTTGATCTCTTCAATCATGCCTTGTCCGGTCGTATGACGTTTGATATTCCAGCATGTTGAAAACGAATATTCCTGCTTGTCCGTATACATGATTGGTCCTCCTGTCTCTCATTCTATCGCCCATTCATATTCCATTTATCTCTATCTATATAAGTTGAACCAATAAACTTTACACTAGATCACTCCAATGCAGTACCATCTTCCGATCGCTGTTATCCCCAGGTTTTTTTGATCCCCTTCTCCAAAGGGAAAAATCCGGTGATAGCTTATGCTTCCGATGCAGCTTTCTTGCAGAAAGCTTTCAGGCGAACGCTCCGCTTCTTCAGATCCGTTCTGCACTCTTCGTTCTCGTGTAAATGTTCAGTTCATCTTATATACCTATTCATTCCTCTATCCGTTGTTTTCACGGAGGGTCAATTCAAATCTCATCTTGTTCGCAGTCTTTCCAGGCACATACCGATAGATGATCTCCGCATGATTCACGTACATTAATACGGATGGTTCAGGCGCTTCAGCCTTCACTGTACACGTAAGTCCAGGGAACTGCCATAACGCTGGTGTAATGTCCTGCTGCCGAAGGGATGGCCCTCTGATTTCAAAATAAACATCGATCTCTTCCGCCGTATCCAGTTCCACATCAATGGTTAACGAATCTGGCGTGAGATCCGCGTCAAATGTCACTCCGCGCAGATGACTGTTCCAACTCTCTCCTACCTCACGGCGGATCAAGCGAAGATAATAACGCTCACCCGTTTCTGTCTGCCAGTGGATTGTGGCCGGATGCATCTGGCCGTTGGTATTCACACTTCCCGACATCGCACCAATCATCCGGTCCTCACCAATCCAGGCCTTGGCCGTACATAGATTCCGATTGGACGTTGGATCATTGCGCTCACACAGTTCCATGAACTGTTTCTGCACAAGCCGATCCGCTTGATGAGCCTTGAAATACGGCACGGCTTCCGCGGGGACATCTACTCCAAGGAGCGCAATCAGTGGATCATGGCCTGACTCACAGTTGATTCCTGTCAGATATTCATACCCTTCACCAAGTAAAAGATAGATAAATACACCGATTGAACTATGCTCTCGCATCTCCATGTCGTACGCCCGAGAGAATGGGCCGGAGAGATTCTCGAGGTTGGCATTGTAATATAGCGCAATGTTATTCCAGAGCCCGTGTTCGATCCGGTGTCCAATTTCAACCAAACGTTCGGTGAGACCATACTTTCGATACATGCCAAGCACGGACAGATCGACACCATAATAGGTTGTCGTATTGAATTCCGCGAATGTACCGTCGTATTGTTCAAACTCCTGCATCAACCCCTCCGCCTGTTCATCCGAATGCTGAATCCATTCTGTTCGGTTCAAGCGATGGCCGTAGTAGTGGGTGATGAAAATATGCATTAACTCAATATTGGTGTTCATGGGGATTACGTCAGATAACCTGCGTTCTATTGACCCTTGAACAGCCAATGCCATGGCATGGTCCATCCGTTTCATGAGTGTCTCCGGTATAAGTTCAGCGAATTCAGCAGTTACGACTACACAGACACAAGCGATAAACTCGCGCCAGTTGGGATCATAGCTGATCCATACCGGTGGCAGAACCTGATTCACCGCCGAATGAAACAGGCGTTTCATTTGTTTGGGATCTGCGGCCTCTGTGAGCAGAGATCCATCTTCCTGTAGTTTATGGATAAACTGCGCAGACACCTTCTCAAAGGTGCGTTCCAGGAAATAGGCCGTGCCTGGCGCAAAAGATTTCCAAGCATAGTGACCCGCTGGTGGATGCGCATCAGTGGGTCGGGTCGCAAAGGTTCCGTGATAAATCTCATCCGGAGCGTCATATTGAACATCGAGCACCTTGTGGAACACTTGTATCGCGCGTTCCACATCACCAGGCTCATTTCGAATTAACAACCCTAGCGCATAATGTGCGCTGGCTCGTGTGCTGTGCTGCGATGAATCCTCTTCTTCAAAACTCCGAAGCAGATCCAGTTCCTTATCATAGAAGCTATCCATCATCGTCATGGACTGGTTTACAAGATACTGCTGCTCTTTCGACATCTTTTCTACCATTCGTTGTGTCATGTCATTCGCCCTCCCGAGACTATAGGTGCGTGTTCAAAAAGATCAGTTTTCAGTACCAAGAAGATGGAATTAAGCTAGAAATGGAGTAGCGGAGCGTAGGACAACTACGTGAGCAACGGACATTTCGGCTAAATTTCATATTCGATGCTGATGATGCCACTAGGCATCATTCGTAATCAAAAGTGAACTTTTTGAACAACCTCTATTAACCTTTTACAGCACCTACCATTACGCCACTGATAAAGTACCGCTGCAACCACGGATACACAAGCAGGATCGGTAACGTTGAGAATATAACGCTGGCTGCTTTCAGACTCTCAGGCAGGACCTGAACGGCACCAATGCCTTCGTTCTGCATCAATTCTGTAATCTGGTTTTGCTGAATCATCTGATACAATTTCAATTGCAAAGGGTAAAGCTCAGGCTTGGTAATATACATGAGTGCATCCTGGAAACCATTCCACCGTCCTACCGCGTAGAACAGGCTCAGTGTTGCCATAACCGGAAGGGATAGCGGCAAGATAATACGCATAAGTGTTCCGAAGTGGCTGCTTCCATCAATGCCTGCTGCTTCTTCCAGACTTTCGGGAATACCTCGGAAGAAGGTAATGAGGATGATCATATAAAACGGACTAATCAATCCAGGCAGAATAAGTCCCCACGTGCTGTCGAGTAGATGTAGATTTTTGATCAGAATGTACTCGGGAATAATGCCGCCACTGAAGAACATCGTCACGACAATGACAAGCATGAACCACTTGCGCCCTTTCAGATTACTCTTCGCCAGTGGATATGCAGCTGCAATGGTCATCGCCATGCTTAACACCGTACTCAGAACGGTCAGCCAAATGGTATAGATGAGGGAACGAATCATCGATCCATCTGCAAATACTTTGGTATACGCCTCAAAGGATAACTCTTTGGGGAAAAAGGAAACTTCTCCTGAACCGATCGCCCGGTTCGAGCTGAGCGAGATCGCAATAATATGAATGAATGGTGCAAGACACAGCACCATCGTAATGATAATAAGAATGACGTTTACCGTGTTGAATATTCGATTCGCCGTGTTTTCAGACATCTCACTCACTCCTTACAGATCATATGTGATTCAATCCACTACATAATGCTCTCATCGGTTAATTTCTTGGACGTATAGTTTGCTCCGAGTATGAAGACAAGTCCAACTAAAGCCTGGAACAGACCTACAGCTGTCGCGAGCGTGACCTGACCGGATTGTAAACCGACACGATACACAAACGTGCTGAGCACATCCGAGTATTCACGTACAGCCACATTTCCGATAATAAACGGTCGGTCGAAGCCGATAGAGATCATGTTGCCGACATTGATGATCAATAAGGTAACAATCGTTGTTTTGATGCCTGGCAAGGAGATGTGCCAGATTCTGCGTAACCGACTTGCTCCATCCACTTCAGCCGCTTCATACAGCTCACGGTTAATCCCTGTCAGAGATGCCAGATACAGAATCGTACCCCAGCCTGCACTCTGCCACACACCTACCGCAAGATACGTAAAGAGCCAATAGTTTTTGTCTGAAAGGAATGGTAATGGATCAAATCCCATGCTCATCAAGATATTGTTAATAAAACCCGATTGTGTACCGAATACTTGAAGTACAATCCCTCCAATAATTACCCACGAAATAAAGTGAGGAATGTACAGTAAAGTCTGTGCAAGTTTTTTGAACCATGCCTTTTTAAGCTCGAACAATAAGATGGCCAGTATTAGTGGCGCCGGGAAAGAAACCAGTAGATCCAGCATGTTTAGCACTAACGTGTTACGTAATGCAGTGTAAAACCCCTGATTTTGAAACACTTCTCTGAATGCATCCAAGCCAATCCACTCACTACCAGAGATCCCTTGAAAGAAGTTAAAATCCTTGAACGCAATCTGCACGCCATACATTGGCCCATACTTGAAAATAATGAAGTAGATCATGGGCAGTAGGAGCAACGCATATAGTTGCCAGTTTCTACGGAAATAGATGCTTGATTTCATAAACCTTCCCCCCATGTCATTCAGGATTCTTCATCAAGGCGATGTTGCCATCGCCCTAATGAATTCCCTGTTCTTTGTTGTCATACACATTAGATGTGAACTCTACTCTACTTATTTCATCGCTTTGTAAGCTTCTGTACGTTCATCCAGGATCGCTTGACCACCGCTTGCCATGTAGTCTTTCATCATGCTGTCATACGTGGCTTCAAAATCAGCGGGTTTGGAAATGGTTGTTTTCACGAAGAACTCCATGAATTTGTCTTTCAGGCCGTTACCGTAACGTGCTTCTGCATCAATCGGTTTGGAGAAACGTACCGGTTGAATCGTGTCCGTGTTGGAAATTGCTACCGACTTGCGCATGTCATCCCGATACTTCGACTCTACCTGTACGACATAAGCCTCTTCATTTTTCTTATCATCCCCAACGTATTTACCATTAACGATAATGGCAATGTCACCGGAATTATAGATACGACCTGCGATTTCAGGTGAAGCATCATCTTTGATCAGTGGTACACCATCCACGAGCTCATAGTTCTCATTTTCAACACCGAATTGCAGGTCGAACAGGTTGTTGCCCGAAGCCATCCAATCCAGATACTTCATCGCTGCTTCCGCATTTTTGCTCGATTTTGGAATCATGACATACATCGCATTGGGAGCATATGCCGGTTTGGCGAATTTGCCTTCGGAGTTTTTGAATGCATCAATCGGTGTGATCACTGCACCAGGTTTATTGGTTTGCAAGTTTTTGTACGTACCGGAAATGTAAATCTCCCCTGCATCTTCGGTGTAGAATCCAACTTTGCCGTTAGATACATCTTCCCACAGCTTTTTCTTGTCTTTATCTAGTCCAAAGTCCTTGCTCATTAATCCTTCATTATAAAGTGTGTTCATATATTTCAGAGCGTCCTTGAAACCAGGCAACAACGTTGGATAGTCATTGGAACCCAGTTGCTGCGTTAATGTATATTTTTGTTCTTCCGTTAGCGGTTCAATGAATGACCAGATCAGGGGTTCATATTGAGCCGAGGCAATCGACATCCCCATTGGGATAAGTCCTGTACCGACTTTACCCGGATCTTTTTCCTTAAAGGCTTTCAGTGTTGTATGCAGCTCCTCAGCTGTCTCAGGTGAAGGCAATCCGAGCGCATCCAGCCAGTCCTGACGAACATAGGATGCGTACTTGCCTAGAACAAGACGTTTACCTGGAACCGCAAACTGTTGTCCATCGTATTGACCGTAGGCCAGCGTTTCATCTCCCAGGAACTTCTTCAGGTTAGGACCGCTTTGATTGATCAGATCCGTAAGTTCGGTCAGACCTCCTTGCTCTGCATACCGATTGAATGTTCCCGAATCGTAGGTAAAGACGATATCAGGCACTTCAGAGCCACTCGCCATCAGAACGTTAAGCTTCTGTACTTCCTCCGAGCGTGGTACCGGAACAAATTGAACATCGATGTTGTTTGGATCACCAAACTTCTCTTGAATGAAGCGAGTCAGATAACTGTCCGAAATGGTGTAGCCCGCCGGAGTGTTTCCCCGATCGAAGATTTCTACTTTCAAAGTTGTTTTTTCCCCCGAACCCGACGCTCCAGATGAAGATGTTGATTCGCTTCCCGACGAACATGCAGATAATAATAGAGTGAATGCTGTTACCACTGCGAGGATTGAACTTGCCTTGCCTGCCTTACGTCTTTGAAATAATCTCATTTGACCTTTCCCCTTTCGCACACTCTCTGAATGGATTCACATGATTGCCACTCCACTTTGTTCATCCCATTTTGTTGCACCTGTGAATGTCACTAATCATTACATATGAGCTGATATTTAGACAATAAACTATTTTCAAAATGTAAAATTCACGATTTTTAAGTTAAATACCGCGATATATAAACATATTTCCTGAAAATATACAATTTTCACGACGCTAATGTTAACTATATTAACATAATATGTTGTGTTAAGGTCGATTTCTCATACCCAATCTGGCATCACCCATCTTGCAATAATCCTTTTTCCATTGAATCTCTCTTCAAAAAAAAGAAAAAGAGACCACATCTTATGTGATCTCCTTGTTTAGCAACACGTGTAGAACGTTTCGACGCACTAATTCCTCGGTGGAAGATTAAACTTCACTTGACCAAACAACGTATCGATGGCATTTCCCGCAAATTGATCGATAACATGTTCGTTGTTCGTATCCGTATGTTCCAAAATCAATACATTATACTTCTCATCATAATGCATTCCGCCCAAAATAAATCGTACAGGAATGTTCTGAGCCGCCCCTGCCTTCGAAATGGCCTGAATAAGTTCGGATTCATGCCTTTGTTGACTTGTTGTGTAGGTACCCACAGGTATAGTTATCGTATATGACAAGTTATCTACATGGAATGTAAATGTATTATTGCTTGCTGTAATGGTAACCCGCCTATTGATATCTACGGATCCCCACACTTGCTGTCCGTATGTATACATCATCTTCAACTTCTTCCCTATGAATTAATGGATTGTCATAATGCTAGTATAGGTCATTCGTTAAATTCCTTAACGCACCAGCTTAATGGGCCTAAGATGTTGTATTCAACATCCAAAAAATCCCCTGCAAAGGACGATAAGGTACGGACCTTATTCCTTCATACAGGAGATTTCATAGATATCTCTAGGATTAATTGGATTTCACCCATTACCGGGATGCTCTAACACGACCCATATCGTTATTGATCCCCTTGTTTTCCACTCTGCTTGCGGTAGTCGCCTGGTGTCACGCCCATAATCCGTTTAAATACTCTGCCGAAAGAGATGGCATTGGCATAACCCACTTGCAGAGCAATATCCTGAACAGCCATATCGGATGCAGACAACAAACGGCAAGCCTTTTCGACCCTCAATTTCACCAGAAAATCAACAAACTTCATCTCAAACTCTTCCTTGAACAAATAACTCGCATATTTACCCGAGATCTGGAACCGATCACTCAGATGTTTTAGCGACAGATCGGGATCATCAAAATGCTCTTCGATATAAATTCGCAGCTCGTTGATCATCGCACGATGACTTTTCGTTTCATTCACAGACACATAATTGCGATAAACCTCTTTAAGCCACTCCTGCAAAATCTCTTGAATCCCCTCCAGTGTCTCCACCTGCTGAATATCACTGCGAAGACGAGTCAGGATTTCCTCGGCAAATTGGCTTTGCAACCGCTCAGACAGTTCCCCAAATTCACGGGACAACATCTGGATTAACGCCTGCAGCAACATGCGAATATCGTGATCTGTAATCTGATCTTCGCTGAACGCAACAAACATCTGGTCCAGCTGCGTCCGCCAACCATCACCGGTTAGTCTGAATTCACGGACAAAGTCTGCGAGCATCTGCAAATACTTGTACGATTGCAACTCAATACGATCGGGCAGTTGCTCACTGAGAACGATGGCATCTTTACCAAGAGTAAGTCTATGCTGCAATCCAGCATCTGCACTCGCATAGGAACGAGTAATCTCCTCCCAGCCCGATACGGTTCGTCCAATCCCGAACGTAAACCGGAGGCGGAAATTTTCCGCAATCCACATATGCATCTGCTTAGCCAGATCCATAAGCAATTCACGGTCCAGTCCTTCCTGCTCATCCGACGCAATCACCACAATAAGCCTGCGGTTCCCAAACCATTCAGCCCAACCACCGAATTGAGTCTCGTTCTGCACAAGTTCTTCCACTACGTTCATGAGCGCAATCTTCAGAATATTCTGATTGGTCGAGAGATCGTCACCATTCATCTCCGCAATGAGGACAGCAACACTCTTCGGTTCCATGAATCGTTCCTCTAGCGGTTGCAGATGGCGAAGTCGCTGACGGAACGAATCCATTCGCTCTCCTTCCATCAGGTCAACAAGTAACTGTCTGCGGTGAATCAGCAAGTTTTCATGATGCTGTTTCTCATAGTCAACCGTCTGAGCAATCAGATGTTCCAGCGCACGGTCGATAAGTGCCAGTTCATCTTTGACGGATGGAGTTGCTTCATCCTCCTCGGCACGTGGCTGTAACGCCTGAATTCGATTCATGATGAGCTGAATGGGACGTGTATTTCTGCGCGTAATGTAGATCAGTCCCGCAACCGCACCAACGATCGTTAATAATCCAATACCGATCCACACGTAAGAGACAAGGGATACCCATGAATACAGCTGTCCGGATTGAATACCACTCTCAAAGACCAGACCAAGCTTGTCCGCAGTCACACGATTAAGGATTTCACCTGCTGAAGGGTCCATTTGATGCGCGGTATAGATCAGATTGTCGCTTTTATCCCGAACCTGAAGAACAGATAACTTTTCATTGGTCATGTTATCGATCTGCCGTTCCACTGCATACATGCGGATGGTAATGACGAGCAGTCCTTCCCCGCCCCACGGTAACGGAAGCCACTTATTCATGCTAATCACCTGTGAAGGTACGTCGAAGGAACGTTCCTTATAATCACGTGGCAGGTTCCAACCGAGGTTCTCCCGATCTTTCAAGGCTTGCTCAATATAGGCACGATCTTCGAAATCTTCCAAACGCATCATGCCTCTGGGCGTAAGAATCTGGGAATCGGACATGCGATAGAGATAAATGGATTGAATCATATCCTGCTGATCCAACATACGTCCCAGCCCGCTTGCCGCATCATAGATGAACTGACTCGATAATTGTCCCTGTCCAGCTTCCAGAAAGCGACTATATGTCTTGTTTGCACCAATGTCTTCAAGCAACCGAAGTTCAATGTCACTTAGCGATCGCTCCAGTGTATCCACGATATAGCGGGTGGAGATCATGTCGGCTTTTTGTGTTTCGTTACGTGAGAGTTCGTTGACAATCAGGAAGGAGAGAAAGATCAGAATGGAAATCGTAAGCAGAAAAATAGGAAAATACGAATACATCAACTTGGTGTGCCAATTCCGCTTCAGATTTACTTTCATAGGCTCCAACTCCTTCCATCTCTATTCTAATGAGTATGCTCTTCTCTGTTCTTTGGCCTGCCTGCTGACGATATACAGAATCACTGATCCTAGTGCCGCACTGATCGTGCAAGCCAGATACATCAGTGATGGACCGCCGGAATCGAGTAAATATCCGTTAAGCATATTACCAACAATTCCGCCCAGGCCAGCAAACACCATGTTAAATAAACTTTGTCCTGTGGCTTGCATCTCCCGTCCCGTAACGGAAGCCACATATTCCACTGCTGCGATATAGAAGAATCCGAAGGATAACCCATGCAGCACCTGAACGCCAATCATGACCTCAGGTGTCGGCCATAGCCATTGTATCCCCCAACGTAACATATACGCCCCGGCTGCAAGCAGCATCGTCCGTTCATGTCCCCATTTTCGGAGTATGAATGCTGCTGCCAACATGGATGGAACATTGGTAATCGATGCAAGCAATAGCGCTGTACCTGTCATCGTCACAGAACCGCCAGCCATCTGAAATGAAATAACAAAAAAGGAGTTAAACGCAGTGAGCGTTTGGTTAACCAGGAAACAACCTGTTAGAAATAGAAGGAATGTCCGGTTTCGGAGCAATCTTGCCAAACCTACGGAGAAGGTTACCGAGGACGAGGAGATACTCGTCTGCCGGGGAAGTGTACTTGCCAGTATAGCGCTCAGAATGTTAAACAGGAGAAATGGCAGCCATAACATGTGAATGGAAAACTGGGAGAGATACATCCCTGCGGCAAATCCACCAACTCCCGTTCCTATGCTGCCGAAGAGTCGGATCATGCCATATGAGGTGTTTGCGGCTCTCGCGGCTGTAACCGCATAGGAGTCAGCAACGGGTATTTGAGTCACTTGGAATATAGTGCATAAAGTATAAATCAATATTAATATAAAGTACACTTGAATATTGTAGAAGTACGCTAACGATGCAGGAACAAGCAGGCTTATCACCAGGACGAACCGTGTCTTTTTAAACTTATCTACCAGAATTCCCCATATAGGTTGAAGAATAATGGATACAAGTGTGCCAAACGCCATGATAAATCCGGTTTCTTTACTGGAAAAACCTTGTGCAACCAAAATGGGATTAATGTACGGGTTAAACATCCCCCCGGCAAGCCCCATAAACAGATATAGGCCCTGCAATTGGAGTAAAACACGTTTTGCATCATTGGAATCGGCTTTTGTTTTCTCTGTGTAAGCCTTCATATGTCTACTTCTCATCCGGATCTCCATCCTTTATTTCTGTAGTTGCTTCGCCTATTCTCTATTTTTATGTGCGTGTTAGACTCGACTTGATTGCAGCCAATGCCCCGATTGCTCCTGCTTTGTTCCCCAGTTCAGCTACAGCTAAAAGTGTAGGCAGAACAGTGTAACGTTGGAGGCGTGTGCGCACTTCATTTAGATAATAGGTTGGGTTGGATGCAGCCACGCCACCACCGATCACTATAATGGAAGGATTGAGTAAAGCCGTAATATTCGCCAGACCTCTAGCCATATAACGCATAGGCAGTTCCAGAATCTCAAGTGCAGCAACATCACCTGATTCGGCTGCTCTGAATACATGTCTGGCTTCAATCTGTTCCACTTCCCCTCCTGCCAGACTCATAATCAGGGATAAGGAACTCCCCTTTCCAGCAGCAAAATAACGCCTCGCCTGTTCGGTAATTCCCGTACCTGAAGTCACTTGCTCAAATACGCCAAAGGAATCCGCATCAGCAACGTAACCGGCATGAAGCCCTTCGTCTCCTGCAATGAAATGCCCAATCTCACCTGCTGCTCCATTCTGGCCGCTGTAGAGTTGTCCGTTCAGGATAAGAGCAGCTCCAATGCCTGTTCCAACCGTGACCATCACACAGTGTTGATGTCCCTGCGCTGCCCCTTGATCATATTCTCCCATTGCAGCCAGATTCACATCATTGTCCAACATGATATTCCCGCTATAATACTTTGCAATCACAGGGCGAATATCATGCTCAGGCCACTGAAAAGCTGGAGCATTTCGCAGTATTCCCTCCTCCTGCAAAATCACACCAGGGAATCCCAAGCCTACACCGTTAAGTTGATCCAGACTGCATCCAACTTCGCGGCAGAATGTTTCCAATTCAGCGAATAACCATCGGAAGAACTCATCCGGCTGATCACTGGCAAGAGTAGGCAAGATACGTTCATGAACTTCACTTCCAGCCTGTTGTGATGACATGAGCATTAATGTTTTGGTGCCTCCAATGTCAACACCTGCTATCCAACCGGATCGATCACCTCCAACCGTACCATCCTGATTGGACAGATCATCATTACTTACGTTTTTCACGGATTCTGTCATCCCGTTTTCCTCCTCACATGTTGTATATCCATTCTCTTAGTCCAACGCTTCCTGCTGAAGGTTCAGCATCGTTTGTTGTATGGCTACCTGTACCGCGCCAGTGACAACAGCCTGCTCACCAAGCTTGGAACAGATTAACTGTGGTTGCACCGGGAATTGCTCAGATATGATCTGCCTCAGTAAAGGCAATAACACATCACCGTTTCCTCCTACGCCTCCGCCAAGCACAATGAGATCTGGAGCAAGCACAACGCTAATCTGCCGCAGAGCTGAAGCAATCTTCTGGCTGTATTGCTTTAAAATCTCTAACGCCTCTACTTCTCCACTACGTGCAGCTTCAAATAACTTCTCGGGAGTCAGGTGTCTGTGAAGATCATTTGCAACTACAACTACATCTACATCTACATCTACATTTACATTTACATCTGCACCCGAATCAGCAGCTTCCAATAATAGTTCATCATGCTGATCTAGATAATCTTTCGCCAGTTGCATCAGACCATCAGCGGACAGCACTTCCTCCAGACGTCGACCATCGTCCACCAGCATCTCTGCGATCTCTCCAGTTAAGCCACCTAAACCTCGAAGCAGTTGGCCATGTACCATGATGCCAGCACCCGTCCCTGTACCAATCGAGAAAAATACAAACAAGGGATACCCTGCTGCTGCACCACTCCGATACTCCCCAAGCGCCGCAAGATTCACATCATTTTCCAGAATTACTTCACAGGGAAAAGCTCCTGACAACGACTCTAGAGAGAAAGCTTCTTCCAGACCCGCTAACGGGTCCACAATACGATGGATACGCCCTGAATCAGGCAGCACTACGCCTGGTATACCAAACCCGATGCATTGAATCTGATCCCATTTCAGATGATTCTCATCCAGCAATTCGTTCATATGGCTTCGAAGAAGCTCCAGCATCGTCGCTTCTGCTCGCTCATAAGCCTCTTGAACAACCATGGGATATGTTCGATAGGCAATGATCTCTCCATTCAGATCGGATAATGCAATCCGAATACGTGTTGCGCCGATATCTATACCACAGACATAATAAGCCGTTTCATTGAAACGAATGAGGGTTGCTTTGCGCCCCTGAGCGTTGTCAGCTCTCCCCATTTCCCTCACCAGATTACGGTCAATCAGATGTTCGATCGCCAAAGACACCGTTGGTTTACTAAGTCCGGTCTGACGGCTGATATCCGCTCTCGACATCGTTCCCTGATTTATCAGGGCATCCATAATGAGATTTTCATTCAGATTGCGGATATACTGCGGTGTGCCAGCCATGTTATCGCCTCCTCTAATAGTTAGTTAGGTTTATTAACAAATTGATTAATTCAATATATCATCGTGCTTAGTCGGTGTACAGCTTTTTGTCATTGCACTCTTTTACTAGAAAGAACCACATCTTCACCTGTAACACAAAAGCCTAATAAAGGAATTATTATACAATAATAGACGTTTATACATTTCCGAAACAGTGACGCGGTCATAGAATACCTTATCACGATCAGGGAGGTTTTAATATGTATAGAAAACATCATAAATGTCATCATCCAAGACCAAAGTGTTTTTACAAAAAAATTACGAAAACTTGTGTTACCAAAATCAAATATGTCCCTACAAAGTGTAAAAAACATTGTTGTGTCACTGTTGAATATTGTCCAGTCAAAAAAAGAAAACATTATTAATATTCTTTTGCCCTTCTCTATAGAGAAGGGTTCTTTCTATTTGAACTAGATTAATACCGGATACCATTAACCTATCAAAAAAGTTGCGGTGATATTTCACCGCAACTCCTTTCTTCCTTATATACATATTCATTAAGTTTTGGAGAGTTCAATAAATCCTTCACCGAATACATCACGCACGTCATGAATGGTGATAAAAGCAATCTCATCTTCCGCTCGTACAATCTTCTTCAGCATAGAAACTTCCTGCTTACTAATCACAATGTATAGAATTTCTTTCTTATTTTTCGTGTAATAGCCATGACCAGACAGGACGGTTACTCCGCGATCCATCTTCTCAATGACTTGCTTCGCGATTTCATCCTGTTTGGAAGAAATAATCATGACTGCTTTTTTCGGATTGAGTCCTTCAATAATGAACTCCATTGTTTTGGTTCCGACAAACAGCAAGACAATTGTACACATTAATCCTTGCGGTCCAATGATGAAGTATGAGGAGAAAGCCACAATCAGATCGAAGAACAGAAGTCCGTAACTGATATTCCAATCCAGATATTTATTGGCAAGTCGGGCCAGGATCACTGTTCCCGCCGTTGTGCCTCCCACTCTAACAATTAAGCCAATACCAAGACCGGCAAATACTCCAGCAAAAATGGTATTGATCCAGAGTTCATCCGATGCAATCGTCCAACTCTCCGTCAGATGCAGGAACAACGAGTTGAATACCACCGCAATAATCGTATATACCGTAGTCGTTTTATCAAGAAACCGATATCCCACAATTAACAAAATACCGTTCAGGATCAAGTTCATCAGTCCAGGGGACCATTCAAACAGGTAATACAAAATAATCGTGATACCCGTGACGCCGCCTTCAGCCAAATCGTTCGGGATGACAAACAGGTTCACCGCCAGTGCAAACAGAAATGCACCTGCCATAATAAATAGGATATCCGTAATTCGTTTCTTCATTATGCATTCCATCCAATCCATCAGAAATCAACCTAATCGACCCGTCTCATAAGTTGTCATAACCACTCAAAGATAGATTTTACCATGCTCTCAACAAAATTTGTATACATAATACAAATTGTTGCGTAATTTGTGCAAAGGAATTTGTAAAACCTGCTCTTCCGTCTTCTGCAGAGCTATTGAGCATCATACACCCATGACAAATGTCATGGTCCGTCATTGATATTCATCATTACAGAAGGCTGACGTTTATGACTTACTGTCATGTTCGGATTGTTTTACAATGATAAAAACGCTTCCTACAGGAAAGTCTAGCGGGAAACGCCAAGTTGTAGCTGATTACAGTTATAACGATTGAGGAGGACACAATTTTATGAACAGATCAAAAGAAATGGCCTTAAAAAAAGAAGTTACCCCTTACGAAAAAAATGATCTCAGATTAAGTATCCGTCAGTTAATCAATACATTGCTCCCGCTCTTCTTGTTATGGGCTGCAGCTTACTTTAGCTTATCGGTTTCCTACTGGCTGACCTTCCCGATTGCTTTGGTGGCATCCGGATTTGTACTTCGGACCTTTATTATTTTCCATGACTGCTGTCATGGTTCGTTCTTCAAGAGCAAACGCGCCAATGATATTCTCGGTACCATTACGGGTGTATTAACAGTCACACCTTATCAGCAGTGGAAAAACGAGCATTCTATCCATCACGCGACAAGCAGTAATCTTGACAAACGTGGTGTAGGTGATATCTGGGTTATGACGGTTGACGAATACAAAGCAGCTTCTCCTTGGGGACGCCTCTTCTATCGGATTTATCGTAACCCGTTTGTATTGTTTTGTATCGGACCTATCTACGTGTTTCTGTTGGCTTACCGTTTTAACCGCAAAGGTGCAAGACGTAAAGAACGTATCAACACACATCTGACTACAGTATTAATCGTAGTGCTCTATGCATTCATGTCCTGGTTAGTCGGATGGCAGGCTTTTGTAATGGTGCAGGCACCTATCTTCTTCTTCTCCGGTTTCTTTGGTATCTGGCTGTTCTACGTTCAACATCAGTTCGAAGAGACGTATTTTGAACATGAAGATGAGTGGAGTTATGTAAAAGCAGCTGTTGAAGGCAGTTCTTATTACAAATTGCCAAAATTATTGCAATGGATCAGTGGTAATATCGGGTTTCACCATGTGCATCACTTGAGCCCACGTGTACCTAACTATTTCTTGGAAGAAGCACATAACGCAACACCACCCTTGCAAAAAGCAACTACTATTACACTACGTTCCAGTCTGGTTGCCCTTCGCTTCCGTCTGTGGGATGAAGATTCTAAACAGTTTATTAGCTTCAGACAGCTCAAAAACTTGTCCCGCAAGCCGTATGTTCAACCGCCTATCCGAGTAACGAATCCAGCGGGTCTGACAGAGAAGCCTTAACTCTGTCGGATTCGTTTTCTTGTGTTCAAGCCATAGTCATGCTACAGTCATGCTAAAGTTGAGTACAAGTGCAAGGAGGAGAATTACATTCAAAAGTGGATGCAGATTTTTTATAAAAATACAGGGTTAAATCCTTATGTATGGCTCGTCTTTTTCATCCTGCCCTTCTATTACATTTCACAATATTCCAAATTATGGACGATGGTAACAGGTATTATTATCATTCTCGTTTTCTTCGTCTGTTATCTGCTCGCTTTCATCACCAAAGGCTGGCAGGTATACATGTGGATTGGATTGCTCATTGCCATATCCATTACGATGACGATCGCCTATGATTATGCCTACTTCTCATTGTTTCTTGCTTTTTTTATTGGGAATATTAAAAATAAAGCCGGTTTCTTCACCCTATACTCGGTGAATTTGGGAGCCAGCTTCCTAACCATTAATTATGGTTTTATCAATCAGAGTTCATTGCTCGTGAGTCAGTTCCCGTTTGTATTCATCAGCTTAATGGCCTCCATCCTGCTCCCAATCAGTACGTATAACAAAAACAAAACTGAACATTTGGAAGGCCAATTGGAGAATGCGAACAAGCGACTTGATGATCTCGTAAAAATGGAAGAACGCCAGCGTATCGCTCGTGACCTGCACGATACACTTGGACAGAAGCTCTCTCTCATCGGGTTGAAAACCGATCTGGCGAGACGGCTGCTCCGCAATAATCCCGATCAGGCCGAGATTGAATTGAACGACCTTAGACAAACGGCAAGCACAGCTCTGAAAGAGGTCCGGGAAATGGTCACCACCATGCGTGGTACACAATTGGTTGATGAACTGTTTCGAGCGGAGCAGATTCTGAAGGCCGCTTCGATTGATTTTGTGCTGGAAGGCAATCCGAAGTTACAGGATACATCACAATTGAATGAAAATGTGCTCGGTATGTGCTTGAAAGAAGCCGTCACCAATGTCGTCAAACACAGTCAGGCAACAACCTGTACCATCATCATTAAGGAAACCCTAGCGGATAATGTATTAACCGTTCAAGATAACGGTGTTGGAATAGAACGAACTCGCAAACAGGATCGGCGCGGAACAGGAATTTTGGGCATGAAGGAACGACTTGAATTTGTGAACGGTTGTCTGGATATTCGCTCTGCGACAGACATCCCGGGTACAGCGATCATTATTCATGTTCCAAAACTCGTCCGCAAACCGATAAAGGAGGCAGAATCATGATTAGAATTGTAATCGCGGAAGATCAGCGCATGATGCTCGGCGCCTTGTCCTCCCTCCTCAATCTGGAGGAAGATATGGAAGTCGTCGGACGTGCCAGCAACGGCCAGGAAGCCCTCTCCCTTGTCCAGGAGCTTGCACCAGACATCTGTCTGATGGATATAGAAATGCCCGTGAAAAGCGGCCTTGAAGCCGCAGAAGAACTCAAAGGAATGAGCTGTAAGGTCATTATCCTGACCACTTTTGCCCGGACCGGATATTTCGAACGTGCCCTAAAGGGCGGTGTCCGTGGTTACCTGCTCAAAGACAGTCCAATTGAAGAACTTGCCGAGTCGATCCGCCAAGTTATGAATGGCAGACGCATCTTCGCTCCCGACTTGGTAGATGAAGCTTATGTAGAAGAAAACCCCCTGACAGAACGGGAGAACGCCGTACTAGGCCTCATGGCAGATGGGAAAAACACCAAGGAAATCGCCGGGCATCTTTTCATCACAACGGGAACAGTGCGTAACTACATCTCCATTATTCTCAACAAGTTAAATGCCAGTAACCGCATTGAGGCCATCACTCGCTCCAAGGAAAAAGGGTGGTTCAAATGAAAGTACCGCTTTAACCCACTGAAACAAAAATAAACATGTGTCCCGGCTGCATAAGCTGCGATAACATACTCAAAATAAAAAGCTTGGCCCAGCAATTTCTTCCTGGGCCAAGCTTTTTTATGTGTATCGTCACAATCCAACACTCATCTCTTCTACATTGCAGAATATCCGTAAAACACTTAAGATTTCACAGATACAACCATGCCAAGAGCTTCTAATGGCACTTGATCGGTCTTAAGCTGATGAATTTGGTTACCATCCTGCCATGAGATCGTTACATGAACAGACTTTCCACCACTTGGATATTCAACCTTGATATACCCTTTATCTTTGGGTACAGGCAACGTATGTGACTCCAGGTACTCCACCATTTTCTTCGCTATGCCCGGATTATTCATTTCATCTTCGGAAACCGAACGAATTTCCAGCGTCCATCTACCTTCTTGCCAAGTCAGATATTGACTGCCTGCGGCACCTTCACTCATGCCTTTGATGCCATGTCCCAGATCCACAGCCATATCTGCTGGAATATCTTTCAGGTCCGTCTCAGGGAAAATTCCTGGCTGATTCGGGTCCTTATAGGTCTTCACTTCATAGGTAGCCAGTACAGGTATCTTACTTTCGGATGCAGTTAAAGACGGATCATTAATGGCAACAGACTGAGTGGTAGCGTAGAAGTTTACCTTAAATGCATCAGCAGTATTGGACAGTATTGCCGCACCCAAAGATGTACCCTTGTCCAATGTGAATGAAGTGGGTAACGCTGCATCTTTCATCTTCAACTGGTTGCGAACTTGCTTGATCACATCATTCACACCTGATTGACCCGTGGCAACTTGGTTGTCATTTGCCTTCGATCCTGATGTGTCTTCATTATCTGTTGTGCCCGTATTCTCTTTGGTTCCCGTTTCATTTTCATTAGAGAAATCAGCACCACCACTGCCGGTCTCGGTCTGCTCAACCACTGTTGTCGTTGGTGAAGAACTATTCTCTGATGATGCTGCATTTGAATCCGGTCCTCCACATCCTGCCAGAGCAAGTAAAACGGCTGTCGTTACTGGAATCGTGATCCATAATGGTTGTTTCTTCATGATGTGTGCCTCCTTCGTTGTAGCCAATCTGTAGAAAAATTAAAAAGATTAACGCTTGTCGTTCCAGAAGTTAACCGGCTGCACTTTTTTGCTTAATACTTCAAAACGATACCCTTCTGCCTTCAATGTTTTCAACACTTGCGGTAATACTTTCAGCGTTGCTTCCTGGTCGTGCATAAGCACAACTGGTGTTGTTCCGCTCTTTTGCACATTGTGGATTTGCTTCATTACACTGTTATAGACTTTCTGGTGATCTTTCTTGTATTTCCAGTCTTCCGAATCGACATTCCAATCCCATAGATGGAATCCACCCTGGCCCAGCAGTACATTACGGAATGCCGGTTTGAGATAAGGTTTACTACCATATGGCGTTCGCACGAGACTTGTTTTAACTCCGGCAACCTTGTTCAGACTTACATTGGCCTGCTGCATCTCTTTTAATCCGCTATATGCAGATTTATAGAATTTGCTTGGAACGTGAGACACACCATGCAGACCCAACCCATGCCCGTCAGCTACGATTCGTTTGGTAGCCTTCTGAAATTTCTCCATTTGAGGACCCAGCATGAAAAACGTTGCCTTCGCATTATACTGATCCAGAATATCCAGTAACTGACCCGTATGAGCGGTTGGCCCATCATCAAACGTCAGGTATATGATTTTGGAATTTACTTTGCTTGCACCATCCTTGGATGCAGCTGATTTGGCAGATACCGACTGCGGCAATAAGAGTGGAATGATTAGTAAAATAGCAAGTGTGACCATGATAGATTTACGAATATGTAGCATAATTGAAAGTCTCCCTTATGTGTTATATTTCCCCGGGTGTCCATGTTTTTCTACCTTCATCCCTTGGCGATTAATCCTAATACTATCAAAGATAGTGGCTCCTGTTCTCGCTCCAAAGGCTACGGTAGAGTTACACTTTTGTCAGATAAACCTAAAATTTAATACGAATTTGATAGATTTGCGCAAAATAAGATCCCGCCAGGATAGATCAATTGTGACATATCCTCTATTACCCACATTCAGAATTTTGATAGACTATTACTCCAATTCAAGCAAATCAATACAATCATTAAATATCGTTGCATGCAAAAAAACCTGCACAAGTGCAGGCTTCTATGTCTTCAATCAGCATATGGCATCAAACCATCATCCCTTGCAAGGAGATTGCCCCCATTGCATTCAGGATCATTACCTTATGCTGTATGTACATGGTGTTTTGACGCTGGAATCTTATCGACTCCTACGTAAAAGTTATTCAGCAGGAGCAGTGAACGAACGTTTGCCAAACTCGGCATCCAGCATGTAGAAGGCATTGCTGTCTTTTTCAATGCGGCGCAACTTCTGAATAATGTTGTCAAACAATGCTTCCTCTTCAACCTGCTCATCAATGAACCATTTCAGGAAATACATCGTTGCATGTTCACGTTCATTCAGAGCGATGTCAGCCAGATTGTAGAATTTTTTCGTGTTTTGCTGTTCATGAGCATAACCATGCTCAAATACATCCAGCATCGAAGCATATTCATTCTTCGGTTCTGGCAAAGCCGCAAGTGTGGCACGTTGACCACGATCATTCAGGAATTTGTATATTTTCATGCCATGGAATCGCTCTTCTTCCGCTTGCACGATAAAGAAGTTCGCAAATCCATCCAGACTTTTGCTGGAACAATAAGCTGCCATAGCCAGATATACATGAGCGGAATAAAACTCAAAGTTCATCTGTTCATTTAAAGATTCTGTTAACGTTTGGCTCATAATCAAAACACCTCTTTCTTTCTCTAGGGATGGTTATATTCTAACATAACGTAAGCAGGACTAACACCGATTTTCTACAAAATTCGCCAATGACTGAACGAACAAAAAAGCTCTGCCATGATGGCAGAGCTTCTTTCATTCTTTAGAGATATGCAATTATACCAAGAACGCTTTGGAGATGATAACCAACAGGATGAACAGAACCAGAATGGCACCTACAGAAGTGAAACCTCCGTATCCGTAGCCTCTTGTTTCTCCACCTAATACTTCGCTCATTGACCGTACCTCCTCTGCAACAGGTATGGGTTATCTTATGCAGGAAGAACGACTTTGACAGGGCGGATGCCCTAATTATTCAGATTGCTATTTTTTTCGTTCAGTACCGGGGAGATTGCACACGCATGATATCCAGAAAAGGTACCTTCGCTGTGAACTCTTCTTCGGTATACTCTACATGCACTAGTCGTGTACGGGAGTCCATTTTGACGATGACTCCTTGTACCTGATCTTCCTTGCCCCATACCGTCAACAGTACTTCCGAACGTTCCCGAAAGGCTTCAACCAGCTGGTTTCCCAACTCTTCAAGTTCAAACTCATCCCGTGTAGGTCTTTTTGCTACTTTTGCTTTTGCCAATGTGGCTGCCTCCTCTACTCCGACGTCCCGATTCCACGGGTTGATTGCCGAGTTCATATTCAATTAGTATACCATTCATTTACGTTCGTGTAATCTCATGGCATCCAGAATGAGCAAATTCCTCAGGCAAGTTACCGTTAACCGTGATACCTCCTATTCTTCTCCATACTCCACAATGATGCTGTACTCATTCGATCGGGTTTCGCCAGCGCGTTTTTGTCCATTCCATTCATACGTGTACCTAGCAATCAAGGCTCCTTGCAGCGTCCCCGTCTTCTCAGAAGCTAACTTCGCTACATAGGAGATGTTCTTTTCCGTTCCAGGCTCAATCACACCCACATGCAGAACCCGTGGTGTGGAATACTCTGGTAAGCTCAATTGGATCTCACCCGTAGCTTGCCCAAGCCATCTGGCACCCTCAGGTAAAATGCTCCCAAGTTGTACACGTGCCGGCAAATTGCCCGTATTCTCCACACGTACCTGAAAAGTGACGGTACCTCCCTGCTCGACCAATGTGGGTGTCACTTGAACATAAGCCTGAATTATCGGCGCTTTTAATTCGACCACAGCTTCATTGGATGTAATCATCCGCTGCACTGATCGTGAATCCGGCAATCGAAATGTATACATCAGGCTAGCATGATTCACATACCTGTAATCATCAGGCATCGAATCATCTCGATCTGGAAGTTTCGCTTCAAACTGAATATTCAGAACCGACCGGGCTGTCAACGTCCCCAGATTAAGCCCTCTAGCTAGATTGGTTCCGGGACGTTTAACCCCATTCCAGCCCAAACTGCCTTCGACAAACGTCAAACCTGTTGGCAGTACATCCAAGAGAATTCCATCCACCGCATAACTGCTTGCATTGGAGACGGTAATATTATATTGGACGGCATCACCCAATGTGGCCGTTACCGGGAGCACACTTTTCAGCACAGAGACCTGGGGCTGTATAACTTCCAGGGTAACCTGATTGGAGTAGACCGTCTCCTGCTGTCCTGCCGAGATATACGCCAGTACAGCTACACTTGATATTCCGTTCGCATCGCTTCCCCCCATAACCTGAACCCGATATTGTATCCTCATTGAGCTTCCGGGCAAAATCTCTCCAAGTTGTATGCCCGTATCAGGCGTTACTTGTGGCGCAAACATTTCATCTACGATGACACTCGCAGGTATAAAAACAATACCTTGTGGCAAAGAAATCGTTACTTGGGCATTCGTGGCTGTAATAAAACCCGGATTGCTCACGATGACGGTGTACATGACAATATCCCCTGAGAAGGTATAGATGTGATCCGCCTGAAAGGAGATCTCCAGCCGGGATGAGACCATATTGACCTCCACGATATTGGATTGTTCCACACCCGTAACCGTTCTGCCTTCCGGTGTCAAAAACTCATAGTTAACCTGTGCCTGATTCAGCAGCTTCAGTGTCTCAGGTAAACGCAAGATTACAACTTGGAAGTGGTACCGCAACATGGCTCCGGGCGCGATTTCAGCTGGAGGCAATCCTCTCTCCGGTGATGCTCCCGGTAACGGAATACCATCACGCAATACACTGTTGGGAAGCAGTGCCGTCTCTGCAGATAGCTGATCCAATAGGTGCACTAGGGCCGTAAGATTTCCGGTGTTAACAATTTCAACACGGTAGATAAGAGACTGCCCCAAGGCAGCCTCTGTGACATTGCACACTTTTCTGACTTCAAGCCTGGGGCCGATCCACGGTGTTACAACCGTATTCGAATAGGATACCTGTTCCAGTTCAGTCGCACCCGAGCTGAATCGAACCAGGGACTGATTCTTTAGCCAGTGGGACAACGGACCGGAAGATTGGCTCATATCACCACAACCTCTACTCTGAATGTAACCGTAACGGAAGCACCCGCAGCAATCGAACCAAGCGTGATGCCTGTATTCGGATTCCCTGTTGGTCTTGGCACACCATCCACCGTAACACTTCCTGGCACAAATACTGTACCGACAGGTACCGGGTCAACCATGACCACATTATTCACCACTTCAATGCCGCTATTGGTTACTACAACCGTATAGGTGATTACATCACCAACAACAGCATCAATGGCACTTGTGCTTTTGGCAACAACAACATTTGGTGCGGATACCGGGATAACCAGAACATTCGAAGATACGGTCCCCGTCAACAGACGGCCATCGGGTGGACTAAATGTATAGTTGGCCACCGCCTGGTTAACCAGTTGCTGATCCTGCGGCAACGTATCTACAGTCACTTCGAGGGTAACCGTTACAATAACCGTACCTCCGGACGGTATGGCACCCACAGCGATACCCGTCTCCGGATTGGCACCTGGCTGTGGAACACCATCAATCAGAACACTGTTGGGAAGCAGTACGGCTCCATTCGGTATATTGTCCGTTAATGTCAAAATTGCATCAAGATTCCCGCTATTGTTAATGGCAAAAGAATAGGTGATGGTGTCACCAATCGTTGCATTGGAAGTGCTCCCCGTTTTGGTTACGGCAATAATCGGCTGATAGATTGGTGTTACAACCGTATTGGAATACGCTGCTCCCGAGAAGACACCCGATGTGAAACTTACGGAAGACTGACTGCTCACTTGTGGTGGTGTTGGAAGCGTATTGACCCGCACTGCATACGATACCGCTATCGATGCTCCAGGCGCCAAACTACCAAGAGCTATGCCCAGCGCAGGGTTGGCCAAGGCACGTGGGACGCCGTCCACCAGAACACTGCCTGTAACAAATGTGGTGGCTGGGTTAATCGGATCGGTGATCACAATGTTGTTTACCGGGTCAATTCCTTCATTGGTCACAACCATCTCGTATACAATCGTATCGCCCACCACAGCATCAATCACCGGAGTAGTCTTCACAACGCTGACATTCGGAGCAGATACCTGAATGTTGAGTGCGTTGGACGTAATCGTGCCTCCAAGTGTTCTTCCATCAGGCAATGTATACGAAAATGTAGCAGAAGCCTGATTGGTGATGGACTGGCTCAAAGGTAACGTCACAATCACAACGGAGAAGGTAACTAGAGTTGTTGTGGAAACGACACCAAGCGGAATACCCGAAGCCGGATCTGCACCTGGTGCAGAAGCCCCGTTAATAATAACGCTATTTGGAACAAGCTCTGTTCCTGCTGGAATGGTATCGGTCAACGTGACGGATGCCCCATAGTTCCCGGCATTGGAGATGGCGATGCTGTACACAACTGTATCCCCTACCGTTGCTATCGTCTGATCTCCCGTTTTGACTGCCGACAGAATAGGTTGATAGACCGGAGTTGTAACCGTATTGGAGAATGTGGTCGCTGAGAAAACACCTGATGTAAAGCTGACCGTGGACTGATTGTTTAACACTGCACTTGCCGGGAGCGCCGTAACCTGCACACTAAATACAACGGTTACCGTAACACCAGGTGCGATGGAACCAAGTGTTATTCCCGTAGAAGGATTGGCACCAGGGCGCAGAACACCATCGACAAATACGCCGGTTGGCGCAAGAACGGTACTTGTCGGCACTGCATCCGTGAAAACCACATTGTTCACCGTTGCAATTCCGTTATTGGTTACAGCGATGCTATACGTTACGACATCACCAACAGATACCGCCGTTGAAGTTGTGGATTTGACGACATCGACATCCGGTGCCGATACGGTAATGGTCAGCACATTGGATAGAACGGACTCCGTGATGTTCCGCCCATCCGGCAATGTATATGATAGAGCTACCGTAGCCTGATTCACCAGTTGTTGCGGACTTGGCAGCGTATCAACAACTACTGAAAAGGTAATGGTGGTCGTAGCTCCAGAAGCCACATTGCCTGCGGGGATGCCCGTTGCTGGATTTCCTGCTGGCAGTGGTTGACCGTTCACAATAACGCTATTTGGAACAAGGATGGTTCCGGCTGGAAGGTTATCTGTCAGGTTAATCTGGGATCCATAGTTTCCCTGATTGCTCACGGTTATCGTGTAGCTGACCGTATCCCCAACGGTAGCGTTTTGTGTACTGGCTGTTTTTTGTGCTGAAAGAATAGGCTGGTACACCGGAGTGACCACGGTATTAGAGAAGGTTGTGCTTGAGAATGTACCTGAGGTAAAACTGACCGTAGAGCGATTGCTCAACTGATTGCTTGGCGGGATCACGTCGACACGGATACTGAACGTGACCGTTGCGGACGTTCCGGGCCCCAATGTCCCAAGGGATACCCCACCTGCTGGATTGGCTCCAGGTTGCGCAACCCCATTCACTGTGACACTCCCTGTTACAAAGGAGGCTCCAGCTGGAATCGGGTCCGAAAACTGAATATTGTTCACCGGTGCAATTCCGCTGTTGGTCACCAGAATGGAATAGGTCACCGTATCGCCTACCGTAGCCGCAGTGGAAGCTGTGCTTTTGACAACAGCGACGTTTGGTGACGAGACTGGAAACGTGAGCGTATTCGAAGTGGCTGAGCCAGTCAATGTTCGCCCATCTGGAGGTGTAAATGTAAAGGATGATGTAGCAAAATTGCTAAGCTGCTGCGGAGATGGAAGTGAATCCACAACAACGGCAAACGTGACAACAGCCGTCGCCCCCGCTGCTACAATGCCTACCGGAATGCCTGCTGCTGGCGTCGCTCCAGGCTGTGGCACACCGGATACAACCACACTGTTGGGTACTAAAGTAGTCGCAGCAGGAATGGTATCTGTCACGGTAACATTTGCCTCCAGATTGCCTGTGTTGCTGACCGTTACCGTGTATACAACCGTATCACCTACGGTCGCATTTATGGTATTTGCCGTTTTGACAAGTGAAATCTGCGGTTGTATGACCGGAGTCTGAGTGGTATTGGACGATGATGACCCTGAAAATGAACCGGATGTGAAGCTGACCGTCGACTGATTGTTAATCTGCGAAGGAATCGGCATGGTAATCGTCACCTCAAAAGTTACGGTAACCTCGGCTCCTGGAGCCAACGTACCGATTGGAATGCCGGCTGTCGGATTGGAGAGCGGGAACGAAGTCCCGTTCACAATGACACTTCCGGGTACAAATGGGGTATTTGAAGGAAGAGGATTGACATATACCACATTATTAACGGCTACTGTGCCGTTATTACGAATAACAGATGTGTATCGAATGACATCCCCGACTACGCCGTACTCTACATTGTCACTGTTAACAATCGTAACATTGGGTAGAGACACTGGAATAGTGATGGTGTTTGATGACGAGAGACCGGCAATCGTTCTACCACTTGGAAGCGTGTAGGCAAACGAAGCAACCGCCTGATTAATTAACTGTCTTGCATCTGGCAAACTGGTAACCGTCGCAACAAAGGTGACCGTTGCACCTGAGCCCGCAGCAATCTCTCCTAGACTGATTCCTATTTCCGGGCTGAGCCCAGGTGTAGGTACGCCATTAATAATGACACTATTTGTGCTGAATACTGCTCCTGCTGGAATGGGATCTGTCAAGGTAACCGATGCAGCTATATTACCTGTATTGTTTATCTGGATGGTGTAATTAAACGTATCGCCTACCGTCAAACTTGTTGTACTTGCTGATTTCACCACTTGAATCACTGGCAGAAATATGGGGGTATTTACTGATACGGAAGAAGAAACACCATTAAAACTGCCTGATGTAAATGCTGCATTGGCCCGGTTACTAACCAAACCTGTGGATGGAACAGAATTCACTCTGGTCTGATAGGTCACAGTTACACTACTTGAGCTATTCAATGTACCCACTGCGATTCCCGCAACGGGGCTTGCGCTGGTAACAGCAGATCCATTAATCGTGACACTACCCGGGACAAATTCAGAGCCGGATGGTGCATCCGAAATCACCAGATTTTGTACTGCACTAATTCCTGCGTTTGTTGCAACAACGGTATACGTAAGTACATCTCCTACTGTCGCATCCGGTGTATTTACTGTTTTACTAATAGAAATATTCGGAGCCGATGCAGATATACGAACGATATTGGATAAGCTGCTGCCTGAGAGATTCCGTCCACTTGGAAGCTGGTACGTATAACTTGCAGTCCCTTGATTCTCCAGTGTCGGGGGAGTCGGAAGTGTGGTGAGTGTAGCGCGAAACACCACCGTAGCCGTAACTCCCGGCAGGAGGCTGCCCAGTGTTATTCCGGTTAATGGGCTGGTTCCAGGACGTGCAGTACCATTCACGGTTACCGAATTCGGGACAAACGTCAGCCCCGCTGGAATCGTATCGGTCACATTCACTTGAGTCGCTATGTTCCCATTGTTCGTGACCACAAGTGTGTATGCAATCTGATCCCCCAGTGTCGCATTGGTTTGGCTTGCCGACTTGTTGATCCCGACAACAGCTTGGTATACAGGGGTTGTAATGGAATTGGAGTTGGAAATACCCGTGAACGCACCTGAGCTATACGATACTACCGCTCGGTTGACTAATGAACCCGAAGCAGGCTGGGACTGCACATTCACCTGAAACGTCACCGTTGCAGAACTTCCGGCCGCCAATGTCCCAATAGAGATTCCACTGCTCGGATTCGCAGACGGTACGACAGTTCCCCTTACGGTTGCACTACCGGAAACAAATGTTGTTCCAGCAGGGAGCGCATCTGTAAGTACCACATTGTTAATCACCTGAATACCGCTGTTGGTAGTAACTATGGTGTACGTGAAAGTCTCCCCGACAGCAACATCGGTAACGGATGCTGATTTTACCGTGTTCACATTGGGCAATGTTACCGGGATTGTTAAGGTATTCGAGGCGATGTTTCCCGTGATCGTCCGACCATCAGGTGAATTGAAGGAATAAGAAGCCGTAGCCTGATCCACAAGAGTCGGAGGTGTCGGCAAGCTTGTTACAAGTACCTGAAAGGTCACGGTATTGGCACTTCCTGCCGCGAGGCTCCCCAGATTAACGCCGGTAACCGGATTGGCGCCAGCAATCACATTTCCATTCAGACGAAAGCTTCCTGCTACATATGAGCTACCACTTGGAATGTTATCCCTCAAAGTAACGTTGGCAGCAACATTCCCTCCGTTGTTCACTTGGAGTGTATAGGTTACAAGGTCACCCACCGTGGCATTGGTAGTACTCGCCGATTTCACAATGGACAGGTTTGGCGAATAAACGGGAAGGGTGGAGTTATTGGACGGAATAACTCCGGTAATGACCGGTTCCCCTGCTACACTTTGAAATGTAAAGGCTGCATTGGCCGAATTCACTAGTTGCAGGATGCTTGCATCCTGACCGATGAGTGCTCGATAGGTTACAACGACACTGCTGGATAAAGTTAACGAACCCAGAGGAATGCCTGCCGTCACATCAAGTGTTGGACGAGGTACACCTGCAACCGTGACACTGCCTGGAATAAAGGTAAGCCCTGCAGGAAGTGAATCGGATAAAACAACACTGGCCGCACTCGCAGTGCCTGCATTGGTAACGGTAACCGAATATAGAATACTATCCCCGGCAACTGCACCGGCGGCGACCGTTGCCTTAGCCAATGTGATCTTGGGTGCATTAATATCAACTTGAATTGCATTGGCGTTGACAATGTAGGCATCCCCCGAGGTCGTTAATGTCAACACCGCAGATGACTGGTTATTGATCAGTCTTGCTGAAACATCCACATTGGTAATATCCCAGCCTTGACGTCCACCGATAATATTGGTACCTGGAGCTCCGTTGATCTGATTTCGTGTCCCAAACGTTCCGGTTGTATTAAGCGCTCCGGTATCTCCGTTAATCTGAGAAGCAAAAAAGTTCGCAGCTAGATTATTGGGCCCGGACAAAGCAACCGATGTAGCTGAGGTTGGCCCGAATAATGCCTGGTCACCGGTCCGGTTCGCGTCGCCCTCCTGCGCACTGAACAGTATTCTTCCTCCCAATACACCGGAAAGGGGCGTTGCAAATCCAGTCAGTGTGGTAACGACAGGGGGTGAAGTAGATTGAACGAGTACGCCCCCTGCACGCAAAGACATGTTGCGAAAAGGCAGATTGGGATTCTGATAAATGACCCCAAGTGTCCATCCCGCATGATTGGCCGTGGAATCATTTGTAATAACAATAGTTCCTACCACTGCTCCGGTGATATATGTACCTGCTCCCCCATTTTGTACAAGTGTCGTCACATTGGCGGAACGTACATAGCCAGCAGCACCGCCCCCAAGATCGAATTGATTGTAGGTAAGTGGATCTGGGGTGACACTGGAAGTCCCTGCGGGTGTAATAAACGTAACCGGATTGTTGATGGCAGCACTCAGATTGACTGTACCATTGATGTAACTGCCCCCCCAGATCAATTCTGCATACAGAACGGTACTTCCAGCAGGTAGTGTAAGAATGGCTGCTGAACTGTTGCTCTGATACAGGCTTGTAGTTCCCAGTGGATAGGTGCCGTACTGGAGGCTGGTGTTGGTTGTGATAAAACCTCCAATACTGTCCTGTGTTCCAGGTATCCCCGCTGTTTCCGAACGACTCAGTCCAAGCGTATTTCCTGTAAATGTAATTGCTCCCGTAGCATTAACGGTTGAACGAACGACAAGAGGAATGAAGATCACCTCCCCTTCATCAATGATTTCCTACATATGGAACGGAGCCATGTATATAGTCTATGAGTGTATCGTTGAGTTTTGTTTGTCCTCCACAAAAAGTTTGTGACAACTCGAAACTTCTGTGAGTCTTGTTCTCATATAACAGTTAAATACATTTGCGTTTTGTTCATTGTCATTTATAATCATCATATACGAGAGTAATTCTGTCGTACCATTATGATGCAGTCAGCGGTGATATATGAAAGGTTTCCATACGCAAAATAGTCACATTCCAACAGAATACGAGTTCAAACATTCCAAATGGATTCAAAAAATGCTCCATGCCTACTGGATAGTCATCATTGCACATTTCGCCATTCAGATTGGCTGTTTCCTGTTTCTGGATTATGATCGCACACCTACAGATTTCTTGATGAATGTCCTGTTCTGGCCTACGGCCGTCAGCAGTTCATGCATTTTGTTCGCAAGTTGGGTTGATCGGCGCTTCAGTTCATATTCCTTTTACACCATGTCTATAGCCAGCACGGTTATCGCCTGGACGATTATTCATGTCAATTATGACATTCGGATTATATTAGCGATCTGCCTGTTGCCCATCTTTGCTTCGGTGCTGTTCTTCAGTAAAAAGAGAGTCTGGATTGTCTTTCTGATGCAGATGGCTGGTTACCTTCTGGTTTTGTTCGATCCGGCCTACCGGTTGTACCTGTCTTCATTTGACATGGTATCCATTCCTGCTTTTCTAATCTTAGGTACATATGTAGCACAGGTTATCGTAACTAGCGGCGTTGAGGTGCTCGATGATCTTCAAGCCAGCATGCTTGCCAAGCAGGACCTTATTGTGCGGAATGCCATTATGTCCAAACAGTCCAAAACAGACGGTTTAACCAACCTTTATAATCAAAGCTCCTTCAAGGATTATTATGAAAAAGCATTTGAGTATGCCAACAGTGGCATGAGTCTGCATCTGGCCCTGATCGATATTGATGACTTCAAATCCATTAATGATACGTATGGTCATCGGGTTGGAGACATCATTCTGGAGAAAGTGTCCCTGATCATTCAGGAAACCATTACCTCAAGTGATATTGCAGCACGGTACGGGGGCGAAGAGTTCGCCTTATTGATGTTTGAGCAATCTTTCAAGCAGGCCTATGCCTTGGTGGAACAGATTCGTCAGAAGATTGCCCTGATGGGCCATCTGGAACTTGAAGGAGCTTCCATCACGGTGAGTATCGGTCTCAAAAGCTACAGTCCTAATCTAACCAAAGACAAATTGTTCGAGGAAGTGGATGCCTGTCTGTATGCCGCCAAACGAACAGGTAAAAATAAAACCGTAACATCACTTGATCTGACTTCGTCCTTGGCAGAGAAAATATAAATAAAAAAGTTGTGCTGTACACCGGAATTCCGGTGTACAACACAACTTTTTTTTGGGTCTGAATACGATCAGCAGGCCGATCTTCTTCATATGTCTATGTTTTCATTCCGCCCATTCCCAGCGATGACGATTTTGCTCCAGCCTGGGATGAAGATCACCTGATGGCCCGTCAATGATGAGACGAAGCTCTTTGATCCAATCCTTGAAGGAATCAAATGAAGCAAACATATTCGCCATCTCTATCGTCAAATAAAGAAAATGAGGGGCTGGATATTCCGCAGTGATATGGCGCAGCGCGCTATCCACAGGTGTATATTTCTTTCTCTTGCCCTCAAGCCCCTCCACACGTATACGTGAAGTCGGATGTTCTCGCCGCCAATCATGAAGGCGATCTTCTCTTTTGTAATATGCCTGTATCGTATCCTTGCTCATTCGCTTAAACGTGCTCTCGTGTAAAGGATACAGCACAAGCTGTATGAATGAACGGGTATCTACCGTTGCAGCGGCTCGCTCGAGTTGCTCATCGGTCACATGTTCAAACGAGTCATAAAAAGTCAGTGTGCCCTTGCGGCTGGCCGCAGGAGGCTCATAACCATAAGGTACAGTTGTATATTTTCCAGACATTTCACCCCTCCTTGTTTATACGCGCATTCGCACAAAGGTGATTGGGATAACCCAGCTAATGTTATTATACGCTAACGATCCTGCTTCAACTCGGAATAAAATGTCATTCTGTTCTTCCCTGCACGTTTGGACTCATACAAAGCTTCGTCCGCCATCCGGATTATCTCACTTGGGTTGTCGCTGTTGGTTGGATATTCAGCTCCTCCAATGCTACATCCAATTCGAATGCGCTCGTATTCGATAATAAACGGCTTGTTCAGACTTTGAATGATGGCTTCTGCATAAGCCATGGCTTCTTCCCTCGGATGATTTCCAACAGATTGAAGTACAATCAGGAATTCATCCCCGCCCAATCGGACTGTTATACCCTTCACCTGACCAAGAGCAGACAATCGCTGGGCCACTTTCTGTAGCAGCACATCTCCAGTCTGATGCCCAAGTGTATCGTTGACCCGTTTGAATCCATCGAGATCCAGATAGAGAAAAGTCAGCGTGTGATTTTCACTTTCGGTCTCCAGAGACTCCTCCAGATACACTTCAAGAGCAGTGCGATTCGGCAGTCTAGTCAACTGATCAAAATGCGCCAGATTCTGCATCACGACCAGCTCTGAGTTTTTATTCATAAGAGAGGTCAGCATATCCCGAAGCGAACGGGACAACACTTCAATCTCCTTAATCCCCTTAATCGCAGGAATCTCAAGCTCTTCCCCTGCACGCAGTCGATTGGCTACTCTGGTAAGACGCACAAGTGGGGCAGAGATCAGACGTGAGACAAACCAGCCAATCAATGCAAATAGCACGGTAACGGCAAGTCCCGCCCACACATTAAACCACATCAGGTCAAACACAGAAGCAAAAGCAGTCGACTTGACTTGACGAATGACTACAGTCCAGCCTAATCCGGGATAATCCAGATGACCCTGGCTGTAGGCAAACCCTGTCACATATTCATTACCGTCAGGCCACTTTTCTATGGACCAACTGCTTTTGTTGCGCTGGGCCTCTTTAATGCCGGGCAATACCAACGGTTTACCGATCCATTCCTTCGGCCCGAGCAGTACTGTATGTTCCTTTTTGCTCACGATAAAGAACTCAATGTCTTTTTCTTCCCTTTTCAATGGGGCGAGCACGGATTCCTCGACTTCCTTCGCCCATTCCCAGCTTAAATGTGCAGCGAGCACACCTTGAATCATTCCTTTGCTATCCTTCAGCGGAAAACTGATATCGACAAATTGCAACGGCTCTCCCGTTGGATTCGGAAGCAGCTTGGCAAGAAGTACTGCATTATGCACATCTCCAATGAATTTACCCTTGATTCCCTCCTGATACACAGGTCGCTCTGATAAATTTTCCCCAAGCAAGATACCATCCGTAGCAGCTAACACTTTTCCTTTGGGGTCCATGAATCCAACCCATGAGAATGAGGGAAAGCTATCTTGTAACTGATCCAGCAGCATCTGAATCTCATCAGGTTGGAATTCATCTTCCAACGAAGCCATTTGGCCCAGCAGGTCCAGTTCACCCGCGCGAGCGGACATGAATCGATCCAGCTTGTCCGATGCCTGTGAGGCCGTTCCTGTAAGCGAGTGACCAATCTCAGTCTCTACAGCAACAAATGACTTTTGGCTAAAAATAGACCCAATCGTCAGGGTAACCAGCAAGGATAACACAGCAAAGATGACTGTAAGCACAGTTCTAATTTTGAATGACATTACTTCCTCCATTACACGGTGAAACCATCTTGCTTTTCAACATAACTATGCTGCAAAGAGTACACGGAATGTCACCTAATCGTTTTCATATTTATCGGAACTTGTGTGTTTTTTTATTATACATGCCCATACAATATTATACTGAAATCTTCACCGTGTTTCTTCCATTCAAAGAATAGACACGATTCTGTATATACATACTTGGGTTATGAATATAGAGAGCAAGCATATCCTTCAAAGGATCATGCGCCTGTATGTCACAGAGAGAGTAATCGAAATACTAAACATTGGGGGTGTAATGTTGAGCCTGCTTCATGTTGCTGTTATTCTGCCTTTTGCCGCTGGCATTCTTCTTGCCATGCTGCATCGTTTCTTCCGTAAATTACATTTGGGATGGCCGGTTCTCCTTGTCCCGGCACTATTATTTGTATACTTTGCGAGTCTAATACCCGCTGTGTCACAGCGCAATACCGTATCCGGAAATATCCCATGGATTCCTTCACTGGACATTGGATTTAACCTGTATCTGGACGGTTTGAGCCTCATGTTGACACTGCTAATCACCGGAATCGGTGTCCTCGTTGTTCTCTACTCCATCTTCTACATGGATATGAAAGAAGCGCTGAACCGTTTCTACCTGTATCTGTTGATGTTCATGGGAGCCATGTTGGGCGTGGTGCTGTCTGATAATATGATCGTGCTCTACGGATTCTGGGAATTGACCAGTATTACGTCATTCCTGTTGATTGCATTCCATTACAAACGTAAAGCCTCGACTTCAGGAGCACAAAAATCATTCCTGATTACGGTATTTGGCGGTTTCGCCATGCTTACCGGATTCATGATGATGTATCTCATTACCGGAACATTCAGTATTCGTGCAACCATTACAGGATTGGGTCAGTTTCAGGAAAGCGCACTATTTCTACCCGCACTTATCTTGATCCTGATTGGAGCTTTCACCAAATCAGCTCAGTTCCCATTCCATATCTGGTTGCCGGATGCCATGGAAGCCCCAACACCTGTCAGTGCCTATCTTCACTCAGCCACCATGGTTAAGGCTGGACTGTACGTTGTAGCCCGGTTTACACCGATCTTCGGTGGACAGGGACTCTGGTTCTGGCTCGTTACTGGCGTTGGTCTTCTGACTTTGTGTTATGGATCATTCCTGGCGGTGAAAAAAAACGATCTCAAAGCGATTCTTGCCTATTCGACCATCTCTCAACTTGGTCTGATCATGTCCCTCTTAGGGGTTGGATCTGCTGCTCTCTACTTCGGATATGGCGAATCCTCTGCGATGTACACTGTGGCAATAACCGCTGCGCTGCTTCACCTGTTTAATCATGCGACCTTCAAGGCCGCTCTGTTCATGGTCGTAGGAATTGTTGATCATGAAACGGGTACGCGTGACATTCGGAAGCTCGGTGGACTTGCTTCATTCATGCCAATTACATTCACCGTGGCATTGATCGGTTCACTTGCCATGGCGGGTATTCCGCCGTTCAACGGATTCCTGAGCAAGGAGTTATTTTTCCAGGCGATGGTGGAAGTCACGAATCTGCGAATCTTTGGACTTGGGTCCTGGAGTGTTCTATTGCCGGTATTCGCTTGGCTTGCAAGTGTGTTTACCCTGATCTATGCGCTTATTATTGTGTTCAAAACATTCCTCGGTCGTAGCCAAAGCGAAATCCCTGCCGAGAAGCTGCACGAAGCGCCCGCTGGCATGCTCATTCCGCCTGTTGTTCTAGGTGTTCTTGTCATTGTATTCGGACTCTTCCCGAATCTGCTGGCCGGATCACTGATTGAACCGGCAATGGCCGCTGTGCTTCCATCCCTCTTGAATGGGAATGAGCGCTTCGATGTACATTTCTCCCTGTGGCATGGATGGACTCCGGAACTGATTATGACGATCGGAGTCGTGATTCTCGGAATCACTCTCTACAAGCTGTTGCCACGATGGAGGAATATTTATGAGCATTATCCACAAGGATTAACAATTAACAATATGTACCACGTCGTGCTGGATAATCTTCAGCATTATGCACGTAAATGGACGGAAGCCTATATGAATGGCTCGGTTCGTAATTATCTCGTTTACATTTTCTCATTCACGGTCGCGTTGCTGGTCTATGCCTTCTTCCGTTCAGGAGAAAATATCACCTGGAATCTGCAGGGCAATGCACCTTACTCATTCTACGAGGTCGTACTGCTAGTCACGCTCATCGGTGCTGCAGTTTCGATTCCTTTTGCCAAGAACAGACTGTCAGCAGTCATTATGACCGGAGCAGTTGGTTACCTTGTAACTCTGCTGTTTGTACTCTTCCGGGCGCCGGATCTGGCGTTGACACAGATGATTGTTGAGACGGTATCCGTTGCACTGTTCCTGCTCTGCTTCTACCATCTGCCTGAGCTTCAACGTGGCAAATCAAGCCGCAGTTATCTCACGGTGAATATGATCGTAGCGATTGCAGTCGGAATTGTGATGACTTTTGTTGCATTGGCCGCAAGCGGAACAGCCTCACTGGACAGCATTTCTACCTTTTTCCTTCAGGAAGCGTATGACTCGGCTGGTGGTAAAAATGTCGTGAACGTGTTGTTGGTAGATTTCCGTGGCTTCGATACGTTATTGGAGATTATGGTGCTTGGCGTTGCTTCGTTATCCATCTACTCCATGATTAATCTGAACCTTGAAGCAAAAGATCTCGGAGCCCGCTTGAAGTTCCGTAAGAAGGACGAGAGTCATGATTCCGAACCTGCTCTGGATGATGAAGCGGACAATACGAAAAAGTATGGTAACCGGGAACGCAGCTCATCCTCGTGGGATACCGTCCCCTTGCAAAGTAATGATGTATTGCTGCAAACGACTACCAAGGTCGTTGTGTTCATCATACTGACGTTTGCCATGCACCTCTTCTTTGCCGGTCACCACAATCCGGGCGGAGGTTTCATCGGCGGCTTGGTAACAGCGGCAGCGCTCGTATTGATTGCCCTGGCATTCAGTACAGATACGATACGCAAAGCGTTACCGGTTGACTTCCGTATTCTAACAGGAATCGGATTAGGTATAGCCTTACTTACGGGTGCGGGTTCATTTATATTCGGAGTCCCGTTCCTCAGCCAAACCTTCGGTTATTTCGAACTTCCTTTGCTGGGAGAGACAGAACTCGCCACAGCCATGCTGTTTGATCTTGGCGTGTATCTCGCTGTCCTGGGTGTCACCATGACCATCATTCTACAGATCGGGGAGGATCGCTGATATGGAAATATTGATGTGTGTAGCCGTTGGCATTCTGTTTGCGGTTGCCGTCTTTTTAATCTTGTCGCGGAGCCTGCTCCGTATCGTACTTGGCATGTCCATACTAACCCATGGCGTGCATCTGCTCTTGATCACCATGTCACGTCTCAAAACCGGGGCACCACCACTGCTTGGGGAGATGGCTGAACGTTATGTCGATCCTCTTCCTCAGGCTTTGATACTAACTTCGATTGTTATTAATTTCGGACTCACTGCGTTCTTCTTTGTTCTCTCCTATCGTTCTTATCTGAAGCTGAGAACAGACGATATGGAAGAAGTAAGGGGGCGCCCATATGAATAATCTCGTCGTTCTGCCCATTCTTTTACCTTTGATTACAGGTGTTCTGGCTCTGCTATTTTTCCGGAAAACAAATATCCAGCGGATCATTAGTGTCATTGGACTTTTGTTTACAGCAGCGGTCTCAACGATACTCATTACGCGGGTAGCTCAGACTGGAGTTCTAACACTTAATATGGGTGGATGGGCACCTCCCTATGGTATTGTGCTTGTTGCGGACATGGTATCGGCGCTACTTGTCGTTGCCGCTTCCATCATTGCACTGGCGTGTCTGCTGTATGCGTTCCGCAGTGTGAACAAGGAGCGGGAAGAGCACCACTTCTATCCGTTCTTTCATTTTCTGATCGCAGGCGTTAACGGTTCATTCCTAACCGGAGATTTGTTCAATTTGTTTGTCAGCTTTGAACTGATGCTCATCTCTTCCTATGCACTAATCGTATTGGGAGGCACGGAAAGACAGCTTCGGGAAACGATCAAATATGTCTTGATTAACATCGTTTCTTCAGCTCTTTTTGTCGCTTCCATCGGCTTCCTCTACTCCATAACTGGCACACTGAACATGGCAGATTTGTCCGTCAAAATTGCTGAGGTGGGACAGAGCGGAGTCATTACCTTAATTGCTGTTCTCTTTCTGATCGTATTTAGCATCAAGGCCGGGCTGTTCCTGTTCTTCTGGCTTTCGGGCTCTTATGCGGCACCACCTGCTGTCGTCACTGCATTGTTCGCAGGATTACTCACCAAGGTTGGCTTGTACGCGATTGTGCGAACATTCACACTGATCTTCTATCATGATCCGGATTTCTTCCATGCACTGATCGGATGGATGGCTGGTGCAACGATGGTCCTTGGTGTCATCGGTGCGATCTCATACCGCGATGTAAACAAGATTCTCATCTACAACGTGGTCGCAGGTGTGGGGTTTGTAGCTTTTGGTATGGCCGCGGCCAGTCGCCCTGCACTGGAAGGTCTGCTCTTCTATATGCTGCATGATATGTTAATCAAAACTTTGCTCTTCCTGCTCGGCGGTGCCTTGATCGCTGTTGCCGGAACATCCAAACTCGATAACATGGGCGGGCTGATCCATCGCTATCCGCTGCTCGGCTGGATGTTCTTCATCAGCGCACTTGCCTTGGCAGGTTTGCCGCCATTTAGTGGATTTCCAGGGAAGTTGCTTCTCTTTGAAGGCGGCTTGCAGGCAGGCTTGTATGGTCTTACCGGCATTGCGGTGCTTTCGAGCTTGTTGATGTTATATTCGGTACTGCGTATCTTCATACAAGCGTTCTGGGGCGAACCGCCTGCCGGGGTTACAAGACGCCCTTACGCGGTGAACGGCCTGCTGATTCCTGCCGGAATTCTGTTTGTATTCATCATCGTAATGGGTGTGGGGGCTGAAGGCATGTTCCAATTGACCTCCCGCGCAGGCGATATTCTACTGCATCCCAATATTTATATTGATGCCGTATTGAAGGAGTAGATGTCTATGGCCTTTCAGATTGTACTGAATCTTATCATTGCTTTTGTATGGATGTTTCTGAACAACGCCTGGAATGGTGTTGGTTTTCTCATAGGTTACCTGCTCGGACTGCTTCTCATCGGGGGGATGCGCAGATTCTTCCCCCAGCGCTTTTATATTGTGCGAGTCTGGGCCATCTTCAAACTGATTACACTGCTGTTCAAGGAACTGGTGCGAGCCAGCATTGAGGTTATACGCCAGATTATCAAGCCCAAGCTAGATATAAGGCCCGGTATTTTTACGTATAAAACTCAATTGTCCTCGGATTGGGAGGTTACTCTGCTCTGCTTACTCATCTCATTGACACCAGGTTCTCTTCCGCTTGAGATCTCGGGTAATCAACGCAAACTGTTTATTCACGCACTGGATATCAAGGATGAACAGAAAATGAGAGATGATATCCAAAATACATTTGAAAAAGCAATTATGGAGGTGACGCGTTAATGTTATCCTCACTGTTGTTCATCTCATTGCTCATTCTCTCCTTAGCCATTCTGGGTTGCTTGTACAGAGTGCTGCGGGGACCATCCATGGCTGATCGGATCACGGCACTGGATACCATCGGTATCAATGTGATTGCCATCGTTGCCGTTCTGTCGATGATGCTGCAAACCCAAGCCTATCTGGATATTATCTTACTGATTGGCATTTTGGCTTTTCTAAGTACAGTGGCATTTGCACGTTATATTGAACGGGGGGCGGTATTCAAAAATGATGGAGATCGTTAAAGTAACCGCTGAAACAGCTATAGGTCTACTCGTACTGCTCGGTGCACTACTCAGTGCACTCAGTGCATTCGGACTTATTCGTCTGCCTGATGTATATCTACGTGCCCATGCCGCAACCAAAAGTATGACGCTTGGTGTGTTCTGTGTATTAAGCGCTACATTTTTCTACTTCTGGTATTTCGATAACTATATCAGTGCCCGCTTGTTGTTAGGTATCCTGTTTGTATTCATCACAGCTCCGGTCGCCGGACATCTGAATGGTCGGGCCGCCTATCGCACAGATGTACCACTGTGGGAGCAGAGCGTGCAAGATGAACTGGAACCCTTGTTAAAAGGGAAAAAAGTGAACCATGAAGCCAAGGATATGATGGAGTAATCCCCCCGAGGCATAACGAATACCCCCGAGGATCTGCCGCTCGTTTCGCGGTATGTTCCCGGGGGTATTTTTATTTTTCATACACGGATCATATCAAGCACTGATTATGCAGACTGATTAAGTAGTAAAGTCAGAATCCATTCAGTCCCTGTCTTCTCAGATCCGCAGCCACAATACGTGCAAGCTCCGCAGCCCCTTGACGATTCGGATGCAGACTATCCCCTGTCAAATACAGAGCAAGTGTTGCCGCAGGACCAATAGACGTGAAATAGGCAGAACTCAGCTTGTTCAGTTCAACAAGGGTAACCCCCTCTTCCTGAGCGAGTGCACGTGTGGATTGATTGTACCAGCGATTCTCCGCTTGATGTACATTGGCTGTATTAAAATCTGTTGCCCGGCCCTGAGGCGTGGAGAGGATAACCGTTGCTCCTTTGTTCTTCGCCTGACGTACCATATCCCGCATAATCTCCTTGAACTGCGCCTCCGTTGTATTGTTCTTGGCATTAGTATCGTTAATTCCGAATTGCAAAATAAAATAATCTCCCGGCTTGATATACTTCAGAATCGCTTCCATCTGACCATCATCGCGGAAACCTCTCGCAAATTGACCACTTGACGCCATATTTCGAACCTGGAAGGTAGCATTGTTCACATAAGACGGAAACAGCTGTCCCCAACCTCCTTGTACACTGCTACCCAGCGGATAGTAATTACAAACTGTTGAATCACCACCAATGTAGATTGTGCGGTTGGTAACGGTCTGATTGGATAACTTTCGGATTTCGAGTGCACTAAGTGTGAAGGCGGTGCCTGTCTTTCCTTCCGTAATGAGCAAATTTAATTGCCCGTCTGTTATCGGAATTTGAAATTTATCCGTCGCCCCGTTACCCGTCATATTGATGATCTGGTATACACCTTCTGCCGCTACACTCGCTCTGGCTGTATTGCCCAGGACCACTTTAACTTCATATAGTCCATTGGACAGATTCACATTGAAGGTATTGGTGCTCTTAGTGCCGTAAGTCAGAAACTGGACAGCGTCGCTCATCACTCCGCTTCCGGAGGCAGACACATTTCGCATATTGGCAGGTGTATTGAACCCATATCCTTTGGTCGCAGTATAGGCATCTCCTGCGGACACACCTGTGTAACCGCTCTCAACAGCACCCGAACCAAAATCAAATCTGTAATTGTCCGTTGCCGCTTCGGCGACTTGCCCTCCACTGCTTCCCAGACCAATGCCCATCGTACTTGCAAACAGAACAAGACAGAGCAGAAACTTTACCGATGTTGACCATTTCATCACTGGATTCTCCTCTCGAATCAGAATTAACTCGGTGCACGATCCACAACTTCACAGAACTTGATCAAGCCAGTCATAGGCCTTCGCTCCGCTAATCTCATGTCCACCTGTAAAGAAATCCGCATCCAATGATTCTGATGCTCCCGCCTGCTCATATATGTGTGTCAAACGCGCATACGCCTCTCTCGCTGCATGGATCGGGAACACCTGGTCATCACTTCCGGCTTCAATAAAGAGTGGTCTAGGCACAATCAGGCCAATGAGATCCGGCAACTCCGCTTCACGCAGGATACCTGGCACATAGTTGTCGAGACAATGGTTCCGGTCCAGTATGCTGCCCTGAAATGTATTTGCATAACCACTTACTACAGCTGCACGGAACCGTTCATCCAATGCGGCTGTAAATGCGGTCACCAGACCGCCGCCCGAGATGCCCATGCTCCCAATTCGCTCCGAGTCCACTTCAGGTCGTGTTGATATATAATCCAGTACTCGTGTTGTTTCATATACCCGATGCCCGGCGAGAGTTTTCCCCACCATGAGCAGATGCGCGGCAATCTTCGTACAGGAACTTACCCCCGGTGGCGAATCGCGGTCTTCTTCCAGTCTTCGATCACCAAACCCGAGCAGCTCTGGAGCCGCAACCACATATCCACGCTTCACAAGAGCTACTGCAAAGTCCTTGTGTAATCCGGGCTCTCCTGTCCGCGGTGACCCATCCGGTTCCATACCCGATATCTCTCGGCTACCGTAGCCATGCCCATGGCAAGCAATGATAGCAGGTCTCTTAGTATCGGTAACGTTACCCTCACCTGGAATTAATAAATACACAGGCATGCGAAGTCCTGCATAGGTTGTGATTTCAATCCGCTCCCGAATATATCCGTCACATGTAATGCGCTCCAGTAAGACAGGATTCAGTGCTGCACCCATTGTTGGAAAACCGCCCAGCCGCTCTTTCACGCGGGTACGTAACTGACTGCGCCATAATTCCAGGGGTTGATCTGCATGATACGCGGAACGACCACGGAGATTCGTTTGTTGTTGTAGATAGGCTTCAATATCCGACATGGGCCTGTGTTCCTCCTGTTTTTCATAGGTTAACGTAGATGAAATACTATCATATGGAATTAATCCCATCCATTATAGAACATCTAGGTCAGCCATGAATTGAACATGTTTGCCTGTTTTGAATGGAATCACACGATTTCTAGCCAAAAAGGATATCTCCAACCTGAAGACAGGTTACGGAAATACCCTTCATTTTATCTGACCTGGCAGCCACCAGTTCCACCTGCCCATTAATTTCATCAGCGCAGGTACCAGTATTAGACGAATCAACGTAACATCAATCAACACCGCTGCCGTGATTCCGATCCCTAACTGCCTCACACCTGCGACTTCAGCAAAAGCAAACGGCACGGTCACCGCAAGCAGAATTGCCGCTGCGGAGGTAACCAGACGGCCTGTAGAAGCCAATCCCTGTTGGACAGCCACATCACTGTCTCCGGTTCGTCTATACACTTCCTGAATACGGCTCAGCATAAACACACCATAATCCATGGATATGCCAAACACCAATCCTGCAATGAATACAGGAATCATAATGGCAATGGCTGACGACTCCATACCCAGATGTCCTTCATTGAACACCCACACCAATATGCCAAATGAAGCGGCTAAGCTGAGCAGATTCATCACAATTGCCTTGATTGGAATGAGCATCGATCGGAATGCCGCCAGTAACACAAGATAATTGGTGACCACTACAAATACCAGCACTTTGGGCAGTTGACTTGTGACTTCCTGCATTATTTCATACTGCTTGGCAGCTTCCCCACCATAACGTATTTTTACGTTGTTGAAACCTGGTGCATGATCGCTATTCCTCATTCGTTCATGCCAGTCTGCAACCTGTTCCGAACCAGGCCCCCCGTGCACGGTGGCTATCAATCGTATGGAATGCTCAGAGACCGTTGAACGCAGCCATGCCGTCCTTGTTGACTGTTTGCCTTCTATGGAAGGAGTGAGCGACGACGGTGGGATCCGAAAAAGACTTTGCGAGCCAGTTTGATTCGGCTGTAATAGGCCCCATGGTGAAACAATGCTCAATACGTCTGAGTCCTGCAGTAGTTGACGGGCTTTGTTGTGGGCCATCTGCCAGTGTGAGGCAGTCAACCGTTCCTGCTGTCCGCCAATCAGAATCTCGATAGCGGAGGTGTCCTTTTGCCCCAGATCATATTGCAACTGCTCTGCTGCCTGGCGGGACTCCATTCTCTCTGGCAGTGAAGAAGCATCCGGGACAGACAGTTCCAACCGGGTCACTGGATAGACGCACAGAAGCAGCACAACGGTACCTCCAATGGCCATACTGACTGGTCGTTTCATGACCATTGCTGACCATCTATGCCAGACCGAGCTTCTGGGTAACAAATGGACTAACTTTCGCCTGAAGACCCGATCCGCAGACAGTGACAGCAGAGCTGGCAGCAGCGTAACATTTAACAGTAGCGATAGGAGCAGAACAATAATAGCCCCCAAGGAGACACTCAGAAACATCGGCAGTCTGATCCAGAGCAGACCCAGCAGCCCAAGGAGCACGCAAGCTGCCGAGAACAACACCGCTCTGCCTGCTGTACGTAATGTTCGCTGAAGAATCTCGCTCCGCAAAACCTCGCTCTGCATATCCAGGCTGCTGCCCGTAACGTTAGCTTTGCCTTCATCTTCATACACCCGCTGAAGTTCTTCCCTGTACCTGCTCAGGATGATCAGGGCAAAGTCTGTGCTCAGTGCCATGCCCACCATGGGAATCACATTAATGATAAAGTTGGACAATTCCAGATGATAACCAAGGAGTGACGTGACTCCCATAGCGGTAATCACAGCACTGATCCCCATCATGACAGCAATCAACGCGGCATATAGCCCCCTGAATGCAAAACACAAAACGATCAGGGCAATCGGCAGTCCCACCATCTCTGCCCGTTCCAGATCACGAAAGCTCAGATGATTGACATCCTGCTGGACGACTACCTTTCCCGTCAATTGCACCGTACCTGGACCGTCTGTTGCCAGCACGGCGCGCAACTGCTCCAGTGGGGGACCCATCTGATGCGGGGGCACATCCATTTTCACAAGGGCATATGCCCTATGGTCTTGAAACGTCACCCTTTCTCCAGCATCCAAAGGGGACGTGATAGATGTTACCTCAGGCAACACTTGAACCTGTGTCAAACGATCCTTGATCCACTGCCGGAACTGTAACGGCGAGGTATTTTCCTTTTTCTCAAAAACCAGAATAACCGGATCAGCAGGAGAACCGAATTCGTCCTCCAGAACAGCTTCAACTGCTTGCGCATCCCCGTGAACCCTTTTTAATCCGTGATCTTGAACAATATCAGGTAACTTATATGCCCAGACCGCTGACATCCCGATGATAAATACCCAGCAGAGAATAATGAACCGCGGATATCGGCTGATGAAGGCAGCAAGTCTGCGATAACCCATACCTAAGCTCCTCTGCGATCAGATTAGTCATTCGATTATGTTCATCGGTAAGATCATAAGCACATTCATACACTTGCGGTGTATGTCTCCTTCACTCGGGTTCGCGAACTATTGGATACCATGATTCACAGGTGTTCTGTTCGCTATGGGGGCAGGGATGTATGTAAAAGGAAGTAACTCTGCTGTTAATCCCGGGCCAAAGGCCAGCGCTATCCCACTGGAATGCTCTTCCTTCTGTCTGTAATCCTCGCGGATGGCTTGAAGAACAAAAAGAATCGTCACGGACGACAGGTTGCCATAATCCCGCAGGATGTTTCGGCTGTAGGAGACCTGCTCATCTGTCAACTGATATAGCTTCTGAACGGCATCCACGATGCCTCTGCCTCCCGGATGGATCGCCCATATTTCCGGTAAACTGCTACCCTCCAGCAACCGCTCTACCTCTGGACCGAGATGCAAACCAAGCAGCTTCGGAATCTGTGGTGACAGGTAGAGATCAAAACCTGTATTGCCCACTTCCCAGATCATTTCTTCTGCACAATCCGGGAGCAGCGTTGATTGCCCACGACCTAATCGAAAACATTCATTGCGGTCTGTTCCGGACGCACCAATAACACAGGCAGAGGCACCGTCTCCGAAAAACGATGCGGCATACAGGTCGTCCCGTTTGGCAGATGGCTGAAAGTGAAGTGTGCATAGTTCCACACACACGATGAGAACTGTAGCCTTCTGATCTGTCGTTACAATGGAATTCGCCAGTTGGATCGCCTTTAGACCGGCTGCACATCCTTGAAACACCAGTGGAATCCGGTTGATCTGCGGTGAAAGTTCAAGCTGCTGGATCAGCCGAACATCAAGTCCGGGCAGGAATTGCCCCGTGCAACTCACCGTAATGAGATGTGTAAGTTCCGAGGAGGATATGTCTGCATCCTGAAGGGCCTGTCCGGCCGCTTCCAGACCAAGTGGAACAGCAGCAGCTTTGTATTTTGCCATACGCTCGGCTGTAGTCGGGACTTCCTCCACAGAAGTAAAGGGTAAATATCGGCAAGCCTCCACAGGCTCAAGCAGATTCGGTTCACATGTATAACGAGTCTCCACACCGCACTGATTAAAGATTCGCTTCGCCCATCTTCTCGCATCCGGCTCATGTTCCAGCGCCTGTGCGAGACGGGCGGACACATCCTTTTGCTCAATACGGTGGGCAGGCCACGCCGTTCCTATTCCCATAATACTTGCCCCAGTTGTTGCCTCAAGCTGGTTCATCGGCTTAACCTCCTATATCGTACGTGTTCAAAAGTAGGCTTTTTAAACAACCTATATATAAAATAGGTTCATATGACATATGTGCAGGATATAGTACAAGTCTATTCACTACCTGTCCTGTTTATGTTCATATTAACAAGCAAAGGCGGACAACATATGCGAGTTTCGCACGTGCTGTCCGCCTTTGCTACCGGATTAAACCCATTCCTTATTACATGTTCGATCTGTCAGAACTATTCAGGTCGAATCACCGTGAATCTCTCCCCAAGCTTGGCATAATCATTACCCGCCAGTCGGCTGACTGGTTTCAAATGATCCATCAGGATATAGCCCTTGTCCGGATTGTAGACTTGTTCGCTGAAATGATACTGTACAATACGTACCAGCAGCAAGTCGCTCGTGGGTTTGCCCTCATCATTCGTGATGGGAATGTGCTGATACAGCTCACACTCCATCCGAATGAGTGCTTCCTGAATTCCTGGCACAGCAACCTTGGTACTTGGCACTGTAGTAAGTTTTGTCCGCTCTAACTCACTTTCGTGGGGTTCCAGTATGGCTGCTGTCTCATTCACTTCTGTTATGATTGCTTCATCACAGATATGCACGACCAGTTCTTGATGAGCAAGCACATTACGTGCAGTATCTTTCATGGCACCGTCTTTACGTGCAATGGATATGGATAACAGCGGTGGGTCCGAACTAACCACATTAAAGAAACTAAAAGGCGCTGCATTAATTACACCATTCTCATCTGAAAGTGTCGTCACAAAAGCAATTGGACGTGGTACCACCGAACCACTCATCAGTTTATAATTGTCTCTTCCCGTTATTTCACGTGGATCCAATGTATACATATGTAAATATCCCCTTCCATGCTCATGTTACGTTAATCGTGGTTCACTTACGTTACTTCCTCGTTATTATATATCCATATCTGTTCAAAAAACAAAAAACGCCTTGATGCTCATGGCATCAAAGCGTTCAAATGACTGTTTCGCATATGTTTGGTTGTTACTTCACAATACTGCTTTGAATATCTTGCAGAATTTGCGTATTTGCTTGAACGCCACTGTACAACCAGCTGCTTGTGCTTTCAAATTCAAACACATTACCTGTCTTTACAGCAGGGATGCTCTGCCATACGGCATCTTTCAGCGCTTCTGAGCCTGCTCCCTTGTCACTGTTCACCAGGAAAAGATAGTCTGCGTCCATTTCCGCGATCTTCTCCAATGAAATCTCAGACCAGTTACCCGTTGCCTTTGCGGATGCTTCCTTCACAACATTAGGCTCTGCAAGTCCAAGTTCGTTGTACATCACTTCACCACTGGAAACATTGTTGCTTACAACATAAAACTTGTTATTGAACAACCACAACGCTGCGGCCGATTTTGTTCCTCCAGTAACAGCAGTTACTTTTTCTTTGACATCCTTTGCTTTGGCATCATAATCGTCAAGCGCCTTCTGCGCTACATCCGATTTGTTCAGAAGCTCGCCGATCTTGAGCAGAGCCTGACGCCAATCCTTGTTGACCTCATCTCCGAGTACATACGTAGGGGCAATTTTATTGTATTGTTCGTATTTCTCCCCTTCAACTGTACTTTCAGAACCCATAATAATCAGGTCTGGTGAGAAACTGGCCATGGCTTCAAAAGGTAGGTCACTTGCAATACCAGGTATGCCATTCAGATCGTTTTGCAGATAATCCTGCAAACCACTGCCGTTGTTGATGGACCACTGTGCTGCTGGCTTAACACCGAGTGTAACGAGATGGTCTTCCAGATAAGACGCGATGACACGCTCAGGATTAGCCGGGATGGTTACTTCATGTCCCATAGCATCTGTTAGTGTGCGCTCTGTCGGGACTTCTGTTTGTGTCTCTGTCTCCGTTGTTGTATCGTTCTCTCCTGCTGCTCCGTTCTCTGCAGGCTTCGCTCCACACGCGGCCAACCAGATGGACATGACCATTACCGTAATCAGAAGTAGGATCATCTTTTTATTTCTCTTAAACAATTTATTATCCCCTTTCAATATGGAAACCTTATTGGCTGTATTGGGACAGATATCAACGTTCAAAAATATTGAAACTATTATTGATACATATAATATCCGTATGTACATTTGTCCGATTCCATTGACAATGATAATTGTTATCAGTTCAGTTGTCAATTCGATTATATTCTGCGCTATACAGTTGAACTAAAATTTATTTACACTAACACTACGATGATAGAACAACCTTCCAATCGCTGTTATTCCCAGATTTTTTCGATTCCCTTTTCTCTAAGGGAAAATCCGGTGATAAATGCGAGCGCTTCGCTTTTTCAGGTTTTTTCTATCTTCTCCGTTTGGTGTAAATGATTAGTTCAACTATATAGATCATATAAAATCTTCTTGGCGGCACTCACATATAGGCGGATGCCGCCATATGCTGAATGCAGAATACGACGACAGGAAGGATGTTCTGTACATGTATTACGAATATAACCCTTATCTAAGTTATGGAGAAGACCGTTCCTTTCAATTGCCTCCACTGTTCCCAGGAGGTGGCGGTGGCGGCACACCGGGTGGTCCGACGTTTCCTGGTATACCTGGTGGTCAAGGCTCCTATCCTCCATACATTCCAGGCGGAGGACCCGGTCCATATATCCCCGGAGGCATTCCAGGTACAATCCCGGGTACAGCACCGGGCGTACCTGCGCAGCTGACTCAAGGCAATCTGCCCACCCTGCTTAGTGCCTATCCTCGTCCGGTAGGTCAGCCTCCGGCAGAAATGCTTTTTCTATATAACCTGATCAAAAGCAGCCCGGGTCTGCTTCCGCTCTTCCTCCAGCAACAGCCGCAAAACCTCACTCAAGCTGTGCAATTTGCACAGACTGGTACAGCGGCACCACGAGATAACGAAGAACGTGCGCTGCCCTACTTTTGCTACAACCGGTGGTCCCTTGTCTTCACATACAATGATGTCTACCTGATGTGGCCTGCGATTAATCTGTTTGGTTTTGTGGTGGGGTACTTTTATCCATTCCTCACGCCAGGTATACTGTCCAATACACAGATTTTGTTTGCACTCTGCTAAACCCGTCCTTACCTACAGCAAGAGCCCCACTTGGAAGCATGATTCCTTCCAAGTGAGGCTCTTGTTCGTTCTTTTATCCAGATGTACTTTTACATTATTAAGACTCCACAAATGCAAGGTGTGCAGAATCAGTACATTTAACTCAACACTTGTTCGTTCTGGCGCTTCCTGCCTCTACTGACCATTAGGAAGTAAATCACCAAGGCACCGAGATCAGCACACCCGATAACGATTCCCATTGGCACAGCTGTGCCTTCTCCCCCGAGACCTACGAGGGGAGCGACAATACCACCGAACAGGAACGTCATCACACCAATAAGCGCAGACGCACTGCCTGCCGACTTCTCCTGATTGGCCATCGCCAAGGCAAAGGACGCGGTATTGACCAACCCAACACTGGATACCACCAGAAATAACGGAATCAGTACAGAGATTAGATTACCTCCAGCCAGAATGGCGATGAGCAGTGAAGTTCCTCCGAGCGCCGCGGTTAGCAGGCCCGCGATTAACAGCCGGGTTTCAGATACCTTACCTGCAAGTCTTCCAGCAACCTGACTGGCCAGAATAATGCCAAGTCCGTTTATGGCAAAGCAAACACTGAACATTTGCGGAGATACCCCGTATAATTTCTGAAGCACAAAAGGTGAACCGGATATGTAGGCAAACATGCCAGCAGCTACAAAACCCTGGGTCAACGCATAACCCATAAACTGACGATCCCCTGCGATTTGGCGAAACGTAATTAATGTCTGCTTCAATCCCCCGCTTGATCTGCGATTGGAAGGTAATGTCTCTCCAAGACCGAAAATGACAGCCAACAGCGTCAGTATTCCGATGAGGCTAAGCAAAATAAATACGCCGCGCCACGACGTATACGTCAACAATTGTCCACCAATGATTGGTGCAGCAATCGGGGCTACGCCGTTAATCAGCATTAACAGAGAGAAGAACCGTGTCAGTTCCGGGCCCGAATATACGTCTCTGACGATCGCGCGCGAGATGACAATCCCTGCCGCTCCAGCTACACCCTGAATGAATCGCAGCACAACAAAAGAGCCCATCGTAGGGCTGACCAGGCAAAGTATGGAGGCGATAGTATAGAGCACAAGCCCTGCAATGAGCGGTGTTCGCCGACCACGTACATCACTTAGAGGTCCGGCAAGCAACTGTCCAACCGCAAGTCCAATCATACACGCCGTCAGACTGAGTTGGGCATACGATGTAGATGAACCAAACTCATCAGCCAGCGTGGGCAATGCGGGTAAATACATATCCAGGGACAACGGCCCAAAGGCCGACAGTGTCCCCAGAATTAAAGCCATCCGTACACGAGATGTGGAGTTTGTGTTCAATGAAGCTGTTGTACTTTTCATCAAATACTACTCCCCGCTACCCAGCAGCTTGAGCAGGTTGGACGGCAGTGTGAACTGTTGATTGTTAATAATAATACGGCGCAGTTCTTCTTCATCCCGCTCGTTCTCGGCGTCCTTGATCTCCTGAATTTCACGGTGAAGTCGTTCCATCTGTTGATCCAGTGCATTTGCCGAATCTGCCGCACTCTTTAACTCTCTCGTCAAATGCTCGGGAACATCCTTATTGTATTTATAAAAAATCTTATGCTCCAGACTCGCCCAGAAATCCATCGCGATTGTACGGATCTGGATCTCCACACATGCTCGTTCTTCACCATTGGACATGTACACAGGCACTTCCACCAGAAGGTGAAGGCTTTGGTAGCCGTTTGGCTTTGGATTCTCGATGTAGTCTTTGACCTCCAGTACACGCAGATCACTCTGGTTGCACAGCATATCCTTAATGCGATAGATATCCGAGATAAAGGAACATGTAATCCGTACCCCGGCGATATCCTTGATATTTTGCTTGATGCTCTCAAATGTTAACTCATGATTTTTGCGGAACATCTTGTTCATAATGCTCTCAGGTGATTTCAGTCTGGACTTTGTATGCTCAATTGGACTGTAATCATGCAAAGACTGGAATTCTTCCTTCAGGACTTCAATCTTGGTCTCCATTTGATCCAGAGCAAATTTATAGATCATCATAAATCTGGTAATTTCATATTTGAATTTCTTGAATTGATCAATTGGATGTGGAGCGTTCATCATAGCTTTCTCCCTTTCTTTCTGCACACTAAAATTAGTTTTATAAAAATGAGGACAGCGGTCAATGCATATGCCTCCTGAACCATTATAAATCATATGGAGCCAATAAACGAATTTCTTACATTCGGGCTGGCGATTCAGCCTGGAAGGTATGGGAACTTATTTTACGCGCATCCTATAGAAGCATGCCTGTTATTTGGCCCGCAATTATTAATAAAAGAGGTGGATTTTACTGCTCTATCAAGTGACATATTCATCCGATACACTTCGAGTTAAAGCTTATTTATACCTGCCACAAGGTTGTTCATTAACTGATATCACAACATATGAAACTTCTCATCCCGGCTCTGTCTCCTCTGCCTTTCCGGAATTCGCTTCCATACATACATCTCTACATTTGCAACCACTCGCCAGCCATTACCCTGCTGCAAAAATGCATGATATCGCTCACACACAGGAACAGTGGCCTGTGCTGATCTATTGTCGCGGCGGACTTGGCAGCTATGGCGGGGTAAATACTGTTTGGCTTGAGCAATTTGTACATAAAGGTTATATCGTGTTCGCCCCATCCTATCGTGGCAACGAAGGCGGTGAGGGTCGTGACGAGTATGGCGGAAGAGATGCCGAAGATGTGCATGCCGCTTATCGGTTGATCCAGCGTTTACCTTTTGTCGACCCGACTCGGATATCGTTAATGGGGTTCTCCCGTGGAGCCATTAATGCTGTACATACCGCAACTACCTATAATGAGGGACCGGACAAAGTACATAAGTTAGTTCTTTGGAGCGGTGTCGCCGATGTGGAACGCACTTACCATGAGCGAACCGACCTGAGGCGCACATTGAAACGTGTGCTGGGTGGCTCCCCACGCGCAGTTCCGGAAGCTTATCTCGCCCGTTCTCCCTTGTCAAAAGCAAACAAACTATCTTGTCCCGTGTTAATCATGCATGGTACATCAGATACACAGGTGAATTACAGTCACGGAACCCGAATGTATCACTGGCTTAAGCGCCGAGGTGCAGACGTCACATTTCACGCTTATGGCGGGCAGGATCATCATTTTCACGAGAAAATACATGAGTCAGCAGTGAACAATATGTTTGATTGGCTCGCTGCACCTTAAGTCTTGCGCTATGAATTCATTTTGAAGAAGCATGGGTTATGGCTGTATACTAGAGGGGCTACGTTTTTTTTGAAAGGACGGATAGGATGAATCAAAGTACCCTCCAAAAATACGCCATGCTGCTTCTCTGCATGTCTGCCGGAATGGTAGATCTGATCGGATATCTGGGACTGGGGCATGTGCTCACAGCCAATATGACGGGAAATATTGTACTGCTCGGTATTGCCATTGCCCGTGCTCAGGAATTTGTTGTGCTGCGGTCATTGCTTGCTCTCATTGGTTTTATTGCTGGCAATGCCATTGCAGCACATATGGTCGGACATGTGCAGACCAAAAATGGCTGGTCTTCCAAGGTCACAGCTGTATTTACTGTTGAAAGCATATTGCTCCTGCTGTTCGCGATCGCTATGATTAGTCCATTTTCAGAACAACTGTCTTATCTGTTAATTGTCATCCTAGCCGTTGCAATGGGGATGCAAACAACTGCGGCACGCCGCATTGGAATTGCTGGCATCTCAACAACCGTACTCACCAATAATTTGGCCGCTGTGGTTGAAGATACCGTAAGCATCCTCAAAAAGCTGCGACATGCCAATATCCGATCGTTAGCCAAAGCCTTGTCCACAGACTCCTACCTTCGTGCAGGTGCTGTTGTCATCTATTTGATCGGCGTCATTGCAGCCGCATTGTTATTCCACCGTGTGCCCTTGATTGCAGTCTGGATTCCTGTCCTGATCATTGGCGGCGTAACCCTATACGCCCGATTACATGCATGGGGAACTTCACAACAAAGCGAAAGTTAATAGTTAAAAAGAACCTATTCATTTTCAAGAGGATGTTCAAAAATCCGCTTTAGGGTACTGAAAACTGGTCTTTTTGAACACGTATTTTAAGTTGTTTTAAGTACAACCACGCTATTTATTTCATCAAAGCAGCTTCTTGGCGGATAAGCTTGACCAGATGCTGTGCAGCAGGCGATAATACCTCCCCGGCTCGTGTACATACGGCAACCGTATTTCTCAGCTGTACACCTCGAACAAACACACGTGCCAGCCTGCCTTGCTGCACATCTTCGTTCACAACCAAAGAAGATATAAAGTTGGCCCCATAACCTGCCTTCACCGCACTGATCGTTTCGTTCAGCCCGTTGAACTGAAGCGCAATGCGGGGAGCGGCCAGGTTATTTGTAGTGCAAAGGGAAACGAGTCGCTCACGTGTGGCACTGCCTTCTTCGCGCATGATGAACGGCTCTGCCATCATCTCATGCAGCTCGATTTCTTTTCCCGCATACGGATGGTCAGGGTGCACAACAAACCACATCTCATCGTCAAACAATTCATCCCATTGCACACCTGCATGTGTAATGCCACTTCCACCATACACTGCAATCTCTGCCTCATAACGAAGCAACTGGTCAAAAGCCATCCGGGTGTTGGTTGTGCTCACAACAATCTCCACATCCTCGTGCATTTGCTTAAACCGCGCAATCCAGCCAGGCAACAGAAAATTCGAAGGCAAGTAGGTTGCCGTAAGACGGATTAGTCCTTTCTTGCCCTCCCGAAAATCCTGCACAAAATTCTCGACATCCTGCTCCAGCATGAACAGACGTTCCGCATATCCTGTTAACTGTAACCCCGCATCCGTAAGCACCAGTCTTCTTCCCTCCGAAACAAAAAGCTGGATTCCTAATTCACGTTCAAACTTCTTCACCTGAGAAGATACCGCAGGCTGACTAATATTCAGTTCCTCTGCGGCACGAGTGACCCCGCCATATCTCACGATGGCATGAAATAATCGTAATCCATGCAGATTCATGTTTACACCTCTTCCACGTCAATTACATAATCTAAATTTATATTAACATACATAATATATATTTTATTTATATATCTACTCCATCTATAGTTGAAATATGAAATCCAATACATGAAACAAGGAAAGGAACATGTGAAGATGAAAAATATAAATACGACCAACCTACAGCATACCTGGACTCAAGTCGACGATTACATGAATGATCTGCTGATTCCATCAGATTCCCTGCTTGAACATACACTGCAAAGCAATGCCGAAGCTGGACTCCCTGCTCATGACGTAACACCAAATCAAGGAAAGTTACTTCAGCTCCTGCTGCAAATCCAAGGTGCATCCCGTGTACTTGAAATCGGCACATTGGGTGGGTACAGTACCATCTGGATGGCAAGAGCACTGCCTGAACACGGACGCATCGTCTCACTGGAATCGGAATCACATCATGCAGACTTGGCCCGAGCCAATCTCACACGAGCAGGACTGATGCACAAGGTTGACCTGAGAGTTGGTCCTGCCCTAACCACCCTTCCCGATGTTCAGGAAGAATACAGGGAACCATTTGATATGATCTTCATCGATGCTGACAAACCGAGTAATCCCGATTATCTGAGATGGGCCCTGCGACTGACTCGGCCGGGGAGTCTTATAATTGGTGATAATATCGTCAGGGACGGTGAAGTGATCCGCACAGACAGCACAGACCCTAGAGTTCAAGGCGTTCGATCATTCCTGCAGTTGATCGCGGATCACCCTCGGCTTGAAGCTACAGCATTGCAAACGGTTGGTAGCAAAGGTTACGATGGATTCGTCATTGCTCGTGTGATTGATGCCCCTGAACCAAAATAAACAGTGGTCAATTCTTCCGCAAATTCCCCTTTCCTGTTAAACTGGAATCACTGCACAGGCAGACTGGGGGGAACCACTTGAGAGTTTTACAACATATTCATGATGAAATTCGCGGCTGGTCCCGCAATATTCAACTGTTTTTCCTGGCTAGCATTCTGTATCAGATCGGAAATGGCATGTTCTCTGTCTTGTACAATCTGTACATTCAGGGGCTGGGCTATAATGATACAATGAACGGCCAGATTGTAAGTATTCAATCACTCGCAACAGCCATTATGTTTGTTCCTATCGGTCTATGCGGTGATCTGTTCAGCCGCAAGCGATTACTCATTACCGGGGCGTTATTCAGCGGAATCTTTCTAATCGGACGCTCCTTCGATTATTCGGCTACAGGACTGATTTGGTTCGCGGTATTTTCTGGCCTTTTCGCTGGGGTATTCCAAGTACTGGCCATTCCTTATCTGGCGGAAAACGTCAAGAAAAGCCAGCGGCTGAAAATGTTCAGTTATTATTCATCCCTTGTGCTCGCTTCCCAGGTGCTTGGTAGCCTGGGCGGCGGTGTATTCGCAGATTTGTTACATACGGCAGGACTCGCCAAAGTGACCGGATTGCAAACCGTTTTGTTTGTCGGCGGTGCAGCAACACTGGCTGCATTTATTCCACTGTTATTTGTAACCGAAGGCAAGGCCGCTCCGCAGACAACAATTCCGGGGCAACCCGTTCTTCAACCCGATTCGGATCTAAAAGAAAGTTCAACGAATACGTCAAGCACGGACGATTCGATCACGAAGAAAAAAGATTCCCGACTGATTGGTCAGTTTATAGTGACTCAGTTGTTAATTGGATTAGGTTCCGGACTGGTTGTACCGTATCTGAATCTGTATTTCACCAATCGGTTCTCGGTTTCTCTGAGCGGAATGAGCTTACTAATTGCACTTGGTCAGATTATGACGATTGTATCCATGCTGATTGGTCCTACCCTCGCGGCAAAGGTCGGAAGCGTAAGAGCCGTTGTCATTTTCCAGGTCATGTCGTTGCCCTTCCTTCTATTAACAGGCTTCACCAATCTGTTGTTCATCGCTTCGCTCAGTTTCTTGTTCAGACAAGCATTGATGAACGCAGCCAATCCCATTCATTCAGCCATACTGGTGGATCGGATCTCTGACAAACGCCGCGGCATTGCCAATTCACTGATGCAGACCTCGTTCATGATCGGTTGGGCTACCATGGGACCTGTCCAATCCTATCTGGTCACCACGTACGGAACGTATTGGGGTTATGCAATCACATTCAGCATCACAGGCTGTCTATACGTTATTTCATCACTGATGTACTTTGTAATGTTCAGAGAACCTAAACCTTCCGCTACGGCTATCGCAGGATCTTAATGAGTTGAACAGAAGTAGCCTGGTTGTTCCGCAGATAACGCAACGTATCTCATCATCAGGAGTGATCACACATGAACATGAATCTTTCATTACACCTGAATGTATACCTGAATCTCATACCACCTCATTCAACCGGTAGGCTAAACGGATGGAACTGATGCATAAGCTCGGTTCCAACGTTGTCTTTCGGTTTTTTCTTAGTCTGGGTGTCTCTGTTCTTGGCGGATTGCTGTTCACAGTCATTCGTACACCGATCCCGTGGTTGCTCGGGCCAATGGTATTCATGCTGCTTGGTTCCCAAGTTGCCAAATGGCCGCTCATGTGGCCTGCCTCCATACGGGACTATGGCATTCTCATTGTTGGTTATTCAATTGGTCTCACCTTAACAGAAGAGGCACTGCAAGGCATCCTGCAACAACTTCCCATGATGCTGCTGATGACCTTGCTGTTAATTGCATTGTGTGTAATTACAGCCTACATCGCTTCAAAGGTAACCGATTTTGATTTTCCCTCCCTGCTGGTTGGCAGTATTCCAGGAGGGCTGTCCCAGATGGTGTCCCTTGCAGAAGAGATGAAATCCATCAATCTGACGCTGGTTACTTTTTTGCAGGTGACTCGGCTGATCATGATTGTCTTCTGTGTTCCGTTCCTGCTATTTAGTCCTTGGATTGGAGGTACTGTAGGTGGTGGAACAGATCAGCCTTTCATTGACGTAGCAACATGGGGTACCCTTTTCCCTGAGATTCTTCTCTATGCTCCGCTCTGTGTAGCGGGTGCATGGGTTGCACGCAAACTCCGATTTCCGACGGCCTTTATGTTGGGTCCCATGATTGTTATGTGTGTCGTTCAATTAAGCACAGCGCTGCACACACCCAGTCTGCCAACCTCCCTCTTAAACGTATCGCAATTGATGATTGGCAGTCACGTTGGACTGATGCTCAAGCCGGAACAGTTGCAACGCAAGACACAGACAGTCACGCTAGCGGTGATGAGTAGTGTACTGCTCATTGTTGGTGCGCTTGGATTGAGTTATCTGTTAATGAATGTGTTCTCCCTCTCTGCGGCAACCTCACTACTCAGTATGGCCCCTGGCGGGATGGATCAGATGAGTATCATGGCACATGAAGTGAATGCCGATCTTTCGGTTGTATCCGGGTATCAATTGTTTCGGATTCTATTTATTTTCTTCATCGTCTCTTCCGTACTGAAGATGATTCTTGTACATATGTTGAAAGAAAAGAAAGCTAAGCCCTATCCTCAATGATCATATTCCTACCTGATCCCATGCCAAAGAGAGTATCCATTTGATGTCACATCCTGCGGATACTCTCTTTTATTTGTACACACTCATCTTCAACATTTGGCCTCATTCAATTTTAAGCATAATGACTACTTATGAATAAATTCGGTTGTACATCCAGCCTACAATGCCCACCGTAACCACTGTTGCCCCAATAATAAATGCATAATAGCCAATCTTACTTTTGGACTCCGAAGTCTGATGGTCATAATAATCCGAGTTACGTCGGTAAAATCCCATCCATAACTCTCCGATCATATTCACAACTACCAATACAAAACGTTTAACAAGCCCCATTGTATTCGCGTCTCCTCTCTCTGATCAACCTTCTTCCATATTAAGTATAATTATCCCAATTCATTAAAACAACCTACTCATATTACCTTCGGTGCAGTTTCTTGCTCCAACCAGGTTAGAATATCAAATGCTTCCTGATCGGTGCTACCACACATCTCTTCCTCAGCTTGCAATCCGCTGCATACCGCAGGACGATCTTTTTGACCAAAAATTCCGCAGCGATTATCATCCGTAAGCTGCACACAACGTACACCTGCCGGCTTGCCATGGGCCATGCCCGGTATCGGTGATGATATGGAAATCGCGATACAACATGCGGCACAGCCTGTCCTGCATTCCATACATAGTCCCTCCTAATTATAAAACTTACAATATGTGTTCAAAAAGACCGGTTTTCAGTACCAAGAAGATGGGATGAAGCTAGAAATGGAGTAGCGGAGCGTAGATAGAGCTACGTGAGCAACGGACATTTCGGCTGAATTCCATATTCGATGCTGATGATGCCATTAGGCATCCTTCGTAATCAAAAGCGGACTTTTTGAACTACCTCTGATATTATGATCGATTTATCCAGGTCCAGGTTCGAGCAAGCCCCTGAGCAATTCTCCGATTCATGCTTCGATTGGAAAAATACCCCCCATGACTTAGCGGATTCCAACTCATAGCCACGCCGCCAGAGTTCACTTCAATGTCTTCTTTGACCGCTTTCTCATAAGCAGGATCAATGGGGCGTAACGGATAACCCAGAATATCATCCCGATCGTAGAAGTTCACCCACTCCCCTTCCAGCCCGGCATAATACTGATTCACATGGGAAGAGGGCACCTGAATTGGGCAACTAAAGTCATGATAACGCAAACTCCATAAGGGCAGGGTTGTACCAAACGAGTAAAAATTGGTCAGGGTGTCACCCCGCTCCAAAGCCGAGTTCACATCCACAACTTCAGGAACACGACTGGACGGATATTGCAGATCGTAGAAGAAGTTACTGGCGATTACGGCACCCAAACTATGAGCAACCACACAGAGTGGAGCTTCCAATCCATTACGCTGTGCAAGGGTATGCATCGCCTGATTCAACGTTCGATGTACGGCATCATAGTTATGGCCTTGATTTTCCACCGGTTGATAAGCAACCGCATCAGCCAGGTAATGGATGACAAATCGGCGCAACCCCTGAAAGTTCAATCCCGGAGAGCTGACGAGCTGTTGAAAGAGCGCCTCTTCCCGCTCCTCAAATACATCCGCCCAATATACAGGTTCGATATCCAGCATCTGTTTGGAGGCTCCAGGCAAGACCATCACCTTGTCCAATTCCTTATGCAAACAAGCAATCAGCCTGTCCGCGTACCCATCCTTCCGCATACCCAGCCCATGAATGACCATCACCGCAATACGTGTCATGGCTCTCCTCCTCATCGATTGACTAGGATCTCTTTCTCCACCATATGAACGCCACGACTCGAACATGCCTGAAGCTTGCTTTGTCAGAAGAACCTTTCCAACCACCATTATTTTAAAAATGTGATTCTTCCAATTTATATACAGTTTACCATGATCGTCATGAAAATAACGATCATACAACAAAAAGGAGCTGCGCATCATGCAGCCCCTTCTTGTTGTTGTATTCAATTAACCTTTCAGATGAACCTTCAACACACCATTTTGATTAGATGTAACATCACCTGTGGTGACTTCCACCCGTTCAACCATATCCTGACCATCTGGAATGATAATCGGTGTAATCAGCGGGTATCCCGCATCTTCAATTACCTTACGATCAAACTCCAACAGTTTTTGTCCAGCCTTTACATGCTCGCCAGCTTCCACATACATGTTGAAGCCTTCACCTTTGAGGGATACCGTATTAATACCGACATGGATCAGAACTTGTAATCCACTTGCGTGTTCAAGAATCACCGCATGTTTACTTTTGATCACATGAGCTACCTGAGCATCAAACGGGGCAACAACCAGGTTGCCGGAAGGTTCAATCGCTACACCTTCACCCATCTGTTTCTCGGCAAAAGCCGGATCAGGTACTTGCTCCAGTGACACAGCCTGACCTGTTAATGGCGCCATGATTTCAAGTGTATTCACTGCTTCGTGCCCTACTTGAGCTGCACTACGTGTGCGCTGGTTTGGAGCAGTTGAAGAGGTAACGCCCGAAGCAGACTGCGATGTAGCCGCTTTAGGCTCATTAATGGTTTCATTGCTTGCACTACGATCTTCTTTTCTCAGTTTGGCTCTGCCAAAAAGGACGGTCAGTACAAATGGTACAACAAGGACAATCGCCATGCCGATGAAGAAGACGCCCCATTTGTTAGGGAAAATCGACAGGAATCCCGGTACGCCACCTACACCGATGGAGGTTGCCTGAACATTATTCATCGTCAGCAGCACACCACCAATTGCGGAACCGACCATACCAAAGATAAACGGATAACGGTAACGGATATTCACTCCGAAGATCGCCGGCTCAGTTACCCCGAGGAAGGCCGATACCGAGGACGTTGCCGCAAGTCCTCTCATTTTCTTCTCACGCAGGACAAGCATCATCGCAAGTGCAGCCGAACCCTGTGCGATATTGGACAATGCCAGCATCGGCCACAGGAACGTACCGCCCTGACTACCAATGAGCTGAACATCCACCGCGAGGAACGTGTGATGCATACCGGTGATAACGAGCAAAGCGTACAGACCACCGTAGATCAAACCACCCAGCGCCGCGTATGAATCGTATACATAGATCAAGCCGGATGTAATTGCATTTGCAATAGCAAATGTAACCGGTCCAATAATCGTAAATGCCAGGAATCCGGTAATCAGCAACGTAACTGGTGCAACGACCAGCAGTTTGATCGAATCATGTACCCTTTTATTCAGGAAAATTTCCATCTTCGCAAGCAGATAGGCCGATACCAGTACTGGCAGAACCTGCCCTTGATAACCGATCTTCTCAATCTCCCAACCGAACAGATTCCATGTTGGCACCGTGCCATTATTCACAGCATCAGCGTAACCATATGCACTCAGCAGATCGGGATGTACCAGAATGAGACCCAGCACGATCCCGAGCAGCGGACTGCCGCCGAACCTTTTTACAGCTGCCCAACCAATTAGAGCCGGCAGGAACGTGAAGGCTGTACTTGCGATCGTATTAATAATGGACGCAAGATCCTTCCAGGCTGGATAGACATCTACCAGTGATTTTCCATCAAAGAAAATGCCTGGACCTGTCAGAATATTGTTAATTCCGAGCAAAAGACCTGCCGTAATGATTGCAGGCAAGATCGGAATGAAAATATCCGAGAGTGTTTTGATCGCTCGCTGAATTGGATTTTGCTTTTTACCAGCAACCGCCTTCACATCATCTTTGGAAGAACGATCTCCCCCGGTAATCTGAATCATCTCATCATAGACTTTATCCACCAGACCAGGCCCAATAACGACCTGGAATTGTCCTTGGGAAGAGAACTGTCCTTTGACCAGATCATTCTGATCCAGACTTTCAGTATCCACTTTACTCTCATCGTACAAGGCAAACCGGAGTCGTGTAACACAGTGTGTTGCAGCTTCAATATTCTCTTTGCCACCGACTGCCCGGACGATCTCCTCAACCTGTTTTTTATCGATTGCCATAGTGTCACTTCCTATTTATAAAATGTGATTAGTCCTGTTGTGGCACAAGCCACATATAGGATGCATACGGACTGAGAGAGATTTCCTGCGTCAGCGCAGGGGCTGCCTCCGTATTTCCTATGAGTAACTCTGCTGATTTGCCTGCAATGTGATCATTCCAGACCGCTTCCGGAAGCGAGAACGTGACGTCTCGTTTACTGAAGTTGGATACAACAATCAGGGTTTCATTTCCATTGGTCCGTGCGTACGCGAATACATCCGGGTGTGCATCGTCCAATCGTTCATACAGACCGTCGATCAGCACGTTAACCTGTTTACGCAGGGCAATCAATTTGCGGTAGTGGTAGTAGATCGAATCTGGATCAGCCAGCTGCTGTTCCACGTGAATGGAAGGATACCGCTCATCCACCTTCAGCCAAGGTGTTCCGGTAGTAAATCCGGCGTTCTTACTTCCATTCCACTGCATCGGTGTTCGGGAGTTGTCCCGGGAACGCTCTTTTACAATGTTGAAAGCTTCTTCAGCGGATTTACCTCGTTCTTCCTGAAGCAGGCGGTACATGTTCGTTGATTCAATATCGCGGAACTCACTAACGTCATTCCAGACTGGATTGGGCATTCCGATCTCTTCACCCTGGTAGACATAAGGTGTACCTTGCATTCCGTGTATCGTTGTTGCAAGCATCTTCGCACTCTCGGCACGATAATCACCATCATCGGCGAATCGGGATAGCGCCCGCGGCTGATCATGGTTATTAAGGAACAGCGCGTTCCAACCTCCACCGGCCTGCATGCCTGTCTGCCACTCACTGAAGAGCTGCTTCATCGCTTCAAAATCATACGGCATCAGTTCCCACTTCTGACCATTCGGATAATCCACTTTCAGGTGATGGAAGTTAAACGTCATCGAAAACTCCCGGGAAGCCGGGTTCGAATATTGGATACAATGTTCCAGTGTTGTCGAGGACATCTCGCCTACCGTCACCATGTTGTAAGGCCCAAATACTTCATCGTACATCTCGGTGATGTACTCATGCACACGTGGTCCATCCGTGTAGTATTTGCGTCCATCACCCGGTGACACGCTTCCATCATCATCAGGGAACCGCTGGTCTTTGGAGATCAGGTTAATCACGTCCATACGGAAACCGTCCACACCCTTATCCGCCCAGAACTTGATCATATCCCGTACAGCTTTGCGTACTTCTTCATTCTCCCAATTCAGATCTGCCTGCGTTTTATCAAATAAAGTCAGGAAATATTGTCCCGTTTGTTCATCATACTGCCAAGCGGGTCCACCGAACTTCGATTGCCAGTTGTTTGGCACACCGCCATCCGGGGCAGGATCTTTCCAAATATAATAATCCCGATACGGATTATCCTTGGAAGAACGGGATTGCTGGAACCACTCATGATCGGTCGAGGAGTGATTCACCACGATATCAATCATCAGTTTCATATCACGAGCCTTCAGACCTTTCAGCAGTTCGTCAAAATCCTCCATAGTCCCATAATCCGGATTAATTCGGTAATAGTCCGCTACGTCATATCCATTATCATGCTGCGGGGATACATATACCGGCTGCAACCACACAATATCGATACCCAGATGCTGCAAATAATCAAGCTTCTCGGTTAATCCACGAATATCTCCAGTACCCGATCCCGTTGTATCATTAAAACTCTTCGGATATACCTGATACACCGTTGATGTCTTCCACCAAGATGACGGAGTGGTGTTATTAGAACTCATGTTAACGCCTCCAATAAATTGTAATGCTCTTATGTGATGTTCTCGGTTAACTTCATATCTATATTACATAAGTAAACATGTATATACAAGTTGAAACTATAATATGTATATTCTTCGCCTCTTCTACACATTCCCCATAAATCTTTCCTCTGTAACATTTATTTTGGAACCTGCGTTCGTGAACCCAATGATATCTGTATTGGGACAACAAGAAACCGTCTGTTCTTCCCACGATCGGAGTGGGCAACAGACGGTCTAATTTGGTTGAACTTGGTTGAACATTTAAATGTATTTTACTGTCTTTTTACTGTTGTAATGGATTGTTATTTTTAAGTTGCTGTCACTTCACTTAATCACCACAGCGGAGACACGCCTCTTACGACATCTCCGGTGAAACTACGGCTTTCCCTTGTTTTTCCTGCATATTCAACTTCAATAGAGATAGTGCAGCTTGCTCTTCTCTTTCCAGTTCAGCAGCACTGATCTCACCAGAGAGTACGGCACGCATTCGCTTTTGATCCAGCAGACCTTCCCATTTTGCGACCACAAATGCTGCAACACAGTTGCCCATCAGGTTTGTGAAGACACGCATTGTATCCATGAATCGATCTGCACCAAGCAGCAGAGCAACCGCTGCTACCGGAAAAGCATTGACGGCCACTGCCGTTGCGGACAGGGCCAGAAATGCGGAGCCAGGTACTCCTGCCATGCCTTTGGAACTTAACATCAACACCAGTAAAATTGTAATCTGCTGCATCAATGTCAGTTCAATCCCTACGGCCTGAGCAACAAAAACCGTTGCCAAGGATAAATAGATCGAAGCGCCATCCAGATTAAACGAGTACCCCGTCGGCACTACAAGACCCACAACCGCACGATCACAACCCGCCTTGGTTAGTTTGTCCATCATGCGCGGCATCACCACTTCTGATGATCCGGTTCCAATCGCCAGCATCACTTCAGAACGGGTATACTTCACAAATTGCAGGAAATTCAGCCCGGTAATCCACCAGGCAGCCAGTGCCAGCATGACCAGAAACAGCAGCGCTGCGCCGTAACAGGCCAGAATTAACAGACCAAAGGACGATAATGTGGAAGCCCCATAGGCACCTACCGTGTAAGCCATGGCTCCAAATGCACCAATTGGCGCGAGTTTCATGATATAACCGATGATGCGGAACACAATGCTGAGCAAGTTCTCAATCAGCGTCAGTACATTCTCTTTTGCCTTGCTCTCTGTTGCTGCCAGAGCAACCCCGAACAAGCATGCCACGAGCAGTACTTGCAGAAGTGCATTTTGTGCAAAGGCATCTACAACACTTGTCGGAATAATATTCATAATAAAGTCTACCGTATGTGGTAACTCGGAACCATTGGTTTTTGCTTCAATGCCGCTTGCATCTATGGTTGAAGGGTCCACGTTCATTCCGGCACCGGGGCGAAGCAGATTGGCTGTTCCCAATCCAAGTACCAGCGCCACTGTAGTTGCAATCTCGAACCACACGATAGCTTTCAGTCCAATGCGACCTACCGACTTCAGATCACCGATCTTCGCAATGCCTGTCACAATGACCATGAAAATCAGTGGTGCGATGATCATCTTGATCAATTTGATGAAACCTGTTCCGAGCGGTTGCAGCAAGCTACCCAGATCCGGCCACAGGATGCCTACACCAATCCCGATGATTACCGCTACAATAATTTGAAAAAATAATGATTTCATAAATGACATGAACGCTCCCCCTGTTTGCGGTCAATTCGGATTTCCGTTTGGTTTCCGTGTAACTTTTTATATCATTCTAAACGGGAGTTCAACAATGGAATTTCAATGTTTTTGTCATTTGTACCAACTCTATCGGTGAAAATTGAACCTGGAACCGAAAAAAGACGAATATCGCGTCAGTTATCTTGACGTGATATTCGTCTTTATCCAGAAGTCCATTTATTATTGAACAGGGGTTAAATGTGCATCACAGGGTAATAGATTCTCCCGGGGCCAGCACACGGCCTTCCAACCCTTTTGCAGCCAGTTGTTGCACGAAGTGTTCCGCATCCTGACGAATCACCGGGAATGTATCATAATGAACCGGAATCGTCAGTTTGGCATTAAACCATTCCGCCGCTTGTAGCGCATCCTCAGGTCCCATGGTGAAATGTCCACCGATCGGCAAGAAAGCTACATCAATATCATGGCGATCACCGATCATTTTCATATCCCCGAAGAGACTTGTGTCTCCGGCATGCAAAATCGTTTTACCACCAATATTAATGATATATCCAGCAGGCAAACCTGCATACATGATCCGTTGTTCTTCTTCGAGCACAATCCCGGAAGTATGGAACGCCTGAATCATTTTAGCTTGAGCAAAGCCAAGATCTACCGTGCCGCCCATGTTCATGCCGAGTGTATCCAGACCTTTCCAGGACATATATGTAGCCAATTCCACAATAGCCACAACTTTGGCGTTATTCGCTTTGGCAATAGGCTCAGCATCGAGGATGTGATCCATATGTGCATGTGTCAGCAACACAACATCGGTCTTAATATCTTCAGGCTTTGTGACGGCAAGCTCGTTGCCACGCAGGAAGGGATCAATGATCAGAGACTTTTCTTCTGTGCCCAGCTGTACACTGGAGTGACCGTGGAACGTAATATTCAACAACTTGGATTCCTCCCGACATATGTTTTGATTATTTTGAAACCACTATTCATTATAAATCATAGCTCTTCACCAACGCAAAATTACGCTAGCCTCCGTGTCACCGCTGCTTACGATATACCCTTGCCTCATACGGCTGAAGCTGAATGGCACCTTCATCGGTAGAATAACGTCTGCTTACGTTGCTAATGATCAGTTTGGCATGCTCGGAATCCCAGCCTTCCGGCCAGTGCATCTCAGGTTCATGGCCACGGAAATTCAGAATGACCAGCATCTGCTCATCTTCCAGCGTTCGGGTATAGGCATAGATATCCGGATCATCCGGCAGTAACAGCTCATATGCGCCATAGATAAGCACTTTATGTTGTTTGCGAAGCGCAATTAACTTACGGTAATAATGCAAAATGGATTGCGGATCACTTTCGGCATCAGCCACATTAATCTCAGGATAATTATCATTCACCTGAATCCACGGCTGCCCCTGGGTAAACCCTGCGTGTTCCGTCTCATCCCATTGCATCGGCGTGCGGGCATTATCGCGGCTCTTCAGCCAGATCGCCTGCATGACTTCGTGCTTCGACTTACCTTGACCAATGTAATGATTGTAATAATTTTTGGTCTCAATGTCCCGGTATTGTTCGATATCCTGAAAAGCGACATTGGTCATGCCGATCTCTTCTCCTTGATAGATGTAGGGGGTCCCTTCGAGTGTAAGCATCCATGTCGCCAGCATTTGAGCAGAACGCACCCGATATTTACCGTCATCACCAAAACGGGAAACCGGACGTGGCTGATCATGGTTGCCCATATAATTGGCGTTCCAGCCTCTACCATGTAAAACTGTTTGCCACCGGCTCATGATTTCTTTGAGATCTGTCAATTTCCATTCCTTATAGTTCCATTTACCAATTCCGGAGGATTTGGCATCGATAAACATATGCTCAAACTGGAATACCATATTAAGTTCGTCACGATCCGTCCCCACATAAGCCAAGGCCTGCTCAGGCCCAAGTCCGGAAGTCTCGCCAACCGTCATGGGTCCGTAAGGTTTCAGGATCATGTTATTCAGTTTCTTCAAAATCGAGTGTACCTGTTCCAGGTTGGAAAAGAGCTGATACGCTGGAACCACCGGCAGATTATCCGGATTGTGGGCACTTGGCAGACCCTCTGCCTTGGCGATATGCGCTACTGCATCGAAACGGAATCCGTCGACCCCTTTTTCCAGCCACCAATGCACCATCTCATACATCTCTTCTGCCATCTGTGCATTGTTCCAGTTGAGATCCGGTTGCTGTTCCGAATACAGATGCAGATAATACTCATTTGTCTCGGGATCATGCTTCCACACCGAACCTCCAAAATAGGACTCCCAGTTATTCGGCACCTGACCATTTTTGCCTGAACGCCAAATATAATAATCCCGTTTCGGATTTATCTTTGATGAACGCGATTCAGCAAACCACGCATGTTCATCCGACGTATGATTCAGTACCAGGTCCATCATGATCTTGAGACCACGCTTGTGTGCCTCTGCCAATAATCGATCAAAATCCTCCATCGTCCCATACTTACGTAAAATGCCGTAGTAATCCCGGATATCATATCCGTTATCATGTCCTGGTGAATCGTAAATGGGACAGAGCCAGATCACATCTACGCCTAAATTCTCCAAATAATCGAGCTTCTCATAGATTCCCTGCAAGTCGCCATATCCATCCCCGTCCGAATCTTTAAAGCTGCTCGGATAAATCTGGTATACCACACTCTCTTTCCACCAAACGATATCGCCCACCTCGCTCTCATCTTTGTCTAATATATAATCTCTGCTCACTGTATTAAGCCGTTAATATGTTTTATCCGAAATGATTCCCTTGTAAACATTTGAAAGGTATCTTATGCAAAAAGACCCGGTCATGACCACGATCTGCGGGTCAATTCCGAGTCCTTCTTCGTGAACATAAGATTAACTTAAATCCGGCGTAACCTATCCAGGCACCGATCGTGTTCAGAATAATGTCATCCACATCAAACGAACCTACACGTGTAATCAATTGTGTGACCTCAACACCCAGCAGAAGCAAAACAACTGTAGATGTAAAGGTCAGGAACGAACGACACCTCCGAAACAACCATGGGATCCAGATGCCCAGCGGAATGAACAATACGATATTGCCAAACAGGTTTTTGACCCAGGTATCTGTATTGTACCTCTCCCTCTCCAACAGAAGTGGACGAATCGTCTCGAAGGGTACGAGATTATATTGATAATACATGCTAGGTGTTCGTCCACTGACAAACAGTAAAATGCCCATAATCAGTAGGTAAAGCACTGCCATGCAAGCAACAATGGTCAGCATCCACTTGGAGTGGAGCCACGACTTTTCGTTCATTCCATCAATCCTCCGACCTTGTTTTCCACGAAGCGGTAAGGTCTATTTTAACGGGATATAGATCTTCATGTCCAATTGTTCAGGGGTCGATTTCCAGACATCCGTCACTTCAAAGTCCGGCCCTTCCCTCCGTTCATAGTTGGACTGCGGCAGCCAGCTGCCATAGATCATTTTCCGAATATCCTGCCCAGAGCCTTCCACGGTGAACTCTGCATACAAGCCGCCCGGAATTTCAATCGAAGTAAAATCGGGTTCAAGTGCCTGTGATGCTCCACTGCTTTCTTCACCCACAATAAAAGAAAATGCTCCATCCTCTTCAAAATGACAGGCCACACCGTAAGCCATATCAGGGCGTGTCCTCTCCGGGATCGCCATGAATCTCTGTTCCATGCCAAAATCATGATAAAATCCGGGGATTTCAGCATAATGTTGATTGTCATTCAGGTTGGTCTTATATTCATAGCCGACAATCCAGTTTGGTGCCAATGTGACCAGACGGGGTGTGTTCATGTGAAATGTTCCACCAAGCGAAGTTCGATAATCATTAAAATCAATACTCTGTTGCATCTTCAGAAGAGACAACTGATCCGTTTCCAGCTTACGCAGCTTCGCAGGTGTCATTCCAAAGTGGGCTGAAAATGCGCGGGTAAATGCCTCCTGGGATTGATAGCCAAAGCTCATTGCGATGTCCAATATGCCTTCCGATGTGCTCCGCAGCATCGCAGCAGCCTCCGTTAATCTGCGTCTGCGCACGTATTCCAGTACTGTGAATCCCGTGATCGCCTGGAATAAACGCTGAAAATGAAACGCCGAAAAGCTCGCAGCAGCGGACGTCTCTCTGATATTAAAATCATCTTGCAAATGCTGCTCCAAATACTCAATAGCAAGCTGAATTCGTGTGTAATGATCCATAGTGAAGGCTCCCCTATCTAATTCAAAATATCAAACGATTTCTTATGTAGTATGACTGAGATCCAGATCTTTTTTTTGATTTTGTGTGCGAACTTGTATGATGAAAAATACGCGAGTTTCGCTTATCTTCAAGTTGAATGACACTATGATACACTGTATGCCAAAATCCCCTTGTTCTACAAGGAGATACTCTCTACTCTGGTTGATTTACCAGCAGAGATGTCTCTTGTGAACAAGGGGACTTGTTAGTCTAACAATCTATTCTTAACCTTTCCAGTTCCCGGACACGGGATGAATACCCCAGATATCTGTCGCATACTCACTAATGGTACGATCACTGGAGAATATGCCGGAATGTGCCGTGTTTAATATCGCTTTCCGAGTCCAGCCCGGAATATCCCGATACGCTTGGTCAATCGCAGCATGCGCATCTGCATAAGCAGCAAAATCACGCAAGACAAAGTATTCGTCACCATGGGCCAGCAAGGAGTCATAAATATCCCAGAACTCCCCGTCACGATAACAGAATGCACCTGGATGCACTAATTGCTCCACGACCTCGCGAATGCGTTCATCGTGCTGCACAATCTCATTCGGACGATAGCTGCCCGAACGATAGTACTCAAGCACTTCGTCTGCACGCAGACCATAAATGAACATATTTTCTTCTCCGACCTGCTCCGCCATCTCCACGTTGGCTCCATCCATCGTGCCAATCGTTAAAGCACCGTTCATCATAAATTTCATGTTGCCCGTACCGGAAGCTTCCTTGCCTGCGGTTGAGATCTGTTCACTAACATCCGCAGCGGGAATGATCTTCTCTGCAAGAGAGACGGAATAGTTTTCGAGGAAAAATACCTTCAAGCGGTCATTTACGGCCGCATCCCGATTCACTGTGTCAGCCACGGTGTTGATCAGCTTAATAATTTTCTTGGCAAAATAATAACTCGGCGCTGCCTTGGCACCAAAGATGAAGGTACGTGGCACCATATCAAACGAAGCATCATTCTTAAGCCGGTTATACAGATGCATGACATGCAGAATGTTCAACAGCTGACGTTTATACCCGTGCAGCCTCTTCACCTGTACATCAAAGATGGAATCCGGATTCACTGCTGTCCCGGTATGATCCAGAATATACGCAGCAAGCCGCTCTTTGTTGTGCCGCTTAATTGAACGGAACTGCTCTTGGAATGATGCATTATCCGCAAAGCCTGCCAGTTGATCCAGCTTACCCGGCTCTGTTATCCATTCGTTACCGATTGTATCCGTAATCAGATCCGACAGTTTCGGATTGGCATGCATCAACCAGCGGCGATGGGTAATACCATTCGTTTTGTTATTGAAACGCTCTGGATACAGCGCATAGAACGGAGCCATCTCGCGCTCTTTCAAAATCTCGGTATGCAACGCAGCAACACCATTCACGCTGTGACTGCCCACAATCGCCAGATGCGCCATCCGTACCTGATCGTTCGCAACAATCGCCAGATGCCCTATGCGATCCTGATCTCCCGGATACCGATCCAGCAGCATGCCACAGAAGCGTTTGTTGATCTCTTCAATGATCATGTAGATCCGTGGCAGCAGCTTGCTGATCATGGATACAGGCCACTTCTCAAGCGCCTCACTAAGCGTTGTATGATTGGTATACGATACAGTACGGGTTGTAATATCCCATGCTTCATCCCAGCCATACCCCTTCACATCAATAAGGATGCGCATCAGTTCTGGAATAACCAAGGTTGGATGCGTGTCATTAATGTGGAAGGCCACTTTATCAGGCAAACGATCATACGGTAGCTCCAGCTTGTTGAACGTACGCAAGGCGCTCTGTACACCTGCTGAACACATGAAGTACTGCTGCTTCAATCGCAGCAGCTTTCCTTCGTACTGGGAATCATCCGGATACAGGAATTCCGAGATTGATTCAACCGAACGACTATAATCCAGATAGCCGTAGTAGTTCGAAGGGGTGTCAAGTGAAGTCTCGCGCTTTGGCTCGGCACTCCAGAGTCGCAATGTATTTACATGGGTTTGACCATAACCAATGACAGGCACGTCATAGGGAATGGCGACGACCGATTCGGCATCTTTTGTAACAAACTGATATTCTCCATCCTGTTCGTGAGCTTCTACCCGGCCCCAGAACTGTACTTCCACCTTTTTGTCTGGACGGCGGACTTCCCATTCATTGCCCTTATCCAGCCAATTGTCGGGTAACTCTACCTGATTACCATTGATGATTTTTTGCTCAAACAACCCGTATTTATATCGAATGCCGCAACCATGTCCTGCATATCGGAGTGATGCGAGTGAATCCAGGAAACAGGCAGCAAGTCGTCCCAGACCTCCGTTACCAAGTCCTGCATCCGCCTCCTGTTCTTCCACCTCTTCCAAGGAGAAACCCAGATCAGCCAGACTGTCGCGGACCAATTCCAATTCATTTACATTCAGCAGATTGTTGCCGAGCAGACGTCCAATCAGGAATTCCAGCGAGAAGTAATAGACCTGTTTATCCTGGCGCTGCTTGAACCCCTGATTCGACGCTGCCCAATCCTGGCCTGCATATTCACGAATCATGCTTCCCAGTACGTGGTACACGTCTTCCTGTGTTGCTTCTTCAATCGGTTTGCCCAATTTGCTGACCAGATTCCGTGTAAATATACTCTTGAACGTTTCCTTGTTGTCAAACAAAAGTAGGTTCCTCCCGGGGAAATCCTGTAGGATGGTGGCGTTTCATACACTCAGTTGCTCAACATTGTGCAAAGTGGCCGTTAGGGTTACGAATCGTTCTTATGATCGCTGTTGTCTCCAAATTCTCTCGATCAAACTATATTCATTGAACTAAATGATATTTACACTGGCCACTTCGATGACAGAATAACCTTCCGATCGCTGTTATCCCCAGATTTTTTGATTCCTTTTTAAAAGGGGAAATCCGGGGATAAAGGCGAAGCATATGCTTCCGATGCAGCTTTTTTTCAAAAAGCTTTCAGCTCCGCTTCTTCAGATCATTTCTGTCCTCTCCGTTTTGTGTAAATGTTTAAGTTGAATTTATATAGTACAAGGGTAAAATTTGAAGCCAAAGGCAAACGCTACGCTTCAGAATCGATTTCATCCCCTCCACTACGTTTGCACGCATGAGGGAGCTCTAGCAATGGGGGACCCGATGCTTAGAAAGTGTATGAACCTTAAATCCATCCTACAGGATTTTTATTTTATATATTTATAGAAGATATCGGTTACGTGTGGGCATTAGATAATAGTACTTTTCGCTAAAATGTATGGATTCGACGGGTCGCCGATCAGCGTCTGTCCTCCGGTCAGCCTCACGTCTTTATCGAGAATGACATTCTCAAGGACCGTCCCCTCACCAATGTAACATTTCTGCATGATGATGGAACCTTTTATTTTGGCACCCTTGGCCACCTGTACACCACGGAACAGAATGCTGTCCTCCACCTCTCCACCAACAATGCAGCCATTCGCGAGAAGTGAATGTTTAACATCGGCGGTATCCAGGTATTTGGCAGGCGCTTCGTATTTAATTTTGGTCTGGATCGGATCTTCCTTGAACAGTTGTTCATATTGCCCTGTGTTCAGCAGATCCATACTGTTGCGATAATAACTGTCAATGGAATTGATGACTGCGTGATAGCCATCATATGCATACGCAGCGATATTCAATCCATCCGGATTTTTTTGAATCACATCTCGGAAGAAATGACTCTCGCCATGATCAATGCAGCGTTGCACCTGGCGCAAGAACAATTCTTTTTCCATAATGAAAATTTCTGTATATATATTCGGATGATTAGCGCTTTGGTGAATGTCCACCACGTTACCGTCCCCGTCATGGTCAACTTTGACACAGGCGTCATGCTCAGGCAGCAGCTGATCTACCTTTTTGCAGACCAGTGTAACGTCCGCTCCTTTACTGATGTGATACCTGTAGACATCCTGGAGGTCTGCTTTGGTCACATGGCGACTGCCCGCATGCACAACATATTGCCCTGCCCCTCTGTGGAAAAAGTCCAAATTGTTATGGAAATGCTGCAAGTCCCCTTGTGACGTATCTGTTGGATCATTCCAGTCTGGTGGCAAAATAAACATACCCCCATGTTTGCGATCCAAATCCCAAGGCTTACCATCACCAAGATGGTCCATCAACGAGCGATATTTTCGCCGTACAAATACACCAATACTCTCAATTCCTGCATTCATCATATTGGATAGAACAAAATCGATCAGACGGTAACGCCCGGCATATGGCACCGCGGCTCCGCAGCGAAAATACGTCAATTCCTTCAATTCTTCAAGTTCATGGTCAAGGTTAATAACTCCGATCAATGGTTTCATCGCATGCACCGTCCTTTTAACTTCAATTAGGCCTTGCTGGTTATTCCTTGGCGAAGCTGACGTTCCAATTCTTCCTGATCCACGAGCAATATATCACTCTCATCTCCCGGTGCAGGCGAAATCTGTGTTCCATCAGGAATAACCAATCCTTCTGCGATAATAGCTCGGTAAATGCGCACATTTTGCCCGATTTTCACTTTTGGCATGATCACCGAATCGATGACAGCACTGTTCTCACCAACTTCAATTCCGTAGAACAGAACAGAATGATTGACCTCACCATGCACTACAGTGCCTTCACTAATAATACAATTCCGTACCTTGCCCGAAGGTGAGATATATTGTGCAGGTTGGTTCGGATTGCGTGTGAAAATACGCCAGTCCGGATCATTGAGATTAAATGGTGTGTCTTCGTCCAACAGGTCCATATTGGATTCCCACAGACTGCGAATGGTACCAACGTCTTTCCAATAACCTTCGAATGGATATGCATATAAGGATTTTTCGTTTTCAAGCAACAAAGGAATAATATCTTTACCAAAATCATAGGAGGTGGATGCCTGTTGTTCATCCTGGATCAGGAACCGTTTCAGTACATCCCACTTGAAGAGATAGATACCCATGGAAGCCAGTGTGCTCTTGGGCTCAGGAGGTTTTTCTTCAAATTCATAGATGCTATAGTCATCGTTGGTGTTCAGCACCCCGAACCGGCTGGCTTCTTCCAATGAGACATCGATGACCGATATGGTGCAATCCGCATCTTTTTCTTTGTGATACTGGAGCATTTTTTCGTAGTCCATCTTATAGATATGATCCCCTGACAGAATGAGCACATGCTCGGGATCGAATTGTTCAATAAAGTTCAGGTTGCGGAAGATCGCATCCGCTGTACCCCGGTACCAGTTGCTACCGTCTTCACGTTCATGTGGAGGAAGTACATATACCCCGCCGTTTTTCCGATCCAGATCCCAGTCACTGCCAATGCCAATATAGGAATGTAAGACAAGTGGTTCATATTGAGTTAATACACCCACTGTATCAATACCAGAATTAGAGCAGTTACTCAGCGGAAAATCAATGATTCGGTACGTGCCCCCAAAATATACAGCTGGCTTAGCCAGTGATTTGGTCAATCCTTTTAACCTCTTACCTTGCCCTCCGGCAAGTAGCATCGCTACAACTTCTTTTTTCGCCATCATTACAGCCTCCTCCACGTGCATTCGTTCTGATTCTTTTCAGAGCCCATAATCGATATTCTGTTGTGTGGACACTGTTGTCTTGATTAGGAGCATGCTGTACAGATGTGTAACTGGATGAATCTTATTGCAGTTGAACTTCTGGATTGTAAAGCCTGAAATAGAGATGATGCTGGTGTAGAATTGCTTGACTGTCTTACAGAGGTGAATGTTAGATGCAGAACTTAAGGTGTAGCTCGTGAACAATGAAATAGACTACTCCTATTTAACATTAAACACGAAACGGACCGGGGAATCTTGCTGGAAAACATCGACATCAAGTTGCGGGTGAGATTACCCTTTCTCGTGCCGTTGTTGTTCATATTGTATTCGATAAAAGGGAACCAAACTCCTTTTGGAAAATTCATGGTAAAACTGCGACACTACTAGACCCATAAACCTATAAAATCAAAAATGCAGGTCTTACGAATCAGAAAACAGCAATTTATTTGTAAATTTTTAGAGGAATATATAGAAATGTGTCGAATAGTTAGATGTAGTATAGAAGTTATGATCAGAATTGCCAAAGCAATCTATCAGAAAATTACATACTAATAACTATAAATTATTTGGAGGTTACCTTGAGTCCATTAACTAACTGTTACAAAGTGAAACTAATAACGAGATCTGACGACGAAGACTATATTAAAGCCTTAAAGATTTATGAAGATCAAACTCCTGTTGAAATACAAACCGCTACAAATGAAATCTCTTATTGGATAGAAAAGAGTAAGGACAGTGTTGATTTTACTTTTATGGTTTTTGCAGTATATTTGGATAATACGGTCATTGGATACTCACAGACCTCTTATTTTTCGCAAAATAGATTTGTGTTATTCGACTACATCACATTCAGTAAAGATTTTAGAGTAAATGCTGTGTTTTTTCCTGTATTCAGTTTGATTAAGAGTTACTTTAAAGACAGAATGAATTTACCTGTAGATTATTGGATTACTGAAATAAGTGATCGTGATAATGGGAAACAAATCGATAAAGAAAGTGCATTCCTAAAAAAACTTTTATACATGGAAAATTTTTGTTCTATTGATATTGATTACGTCCAACCACAGTTAGGAGGTACTAATTATGAAAGTTCATTTCCATGTAAACTCTACCTGCAAACGAACTCAGAAATATTTCAACTATCAAAAGAAACTGTAAATAGTATTGTGAAAAGTATTTACTATGCTTATTACTTCAACTGGTATGTTCCATTCCTTAAAGATTCTGAACTAAAAATATATAAAAGCAATTTAGATAAACACTATGATTATTTCAAGAAGAGTATCTACGATAAAGAAAGCATTTCGGTTAAATATAATAAGAATCTTCTTGATGATGCTCATTCACAGATAACTTCTGGATCAGTCCCAGCTAGTAAAAAAAAGAGTAAAACATTGAAATACTCTTTTTTTGTATCTTGTGTCATTGTTATTCCTATACTGGTTGTCGTTTTATCAAATCTATTATTTAAAATCTTTGGTTTTGAGTTGGACATCACGTCTAGTTTTTCAGGAATAATGCCTGCAGTACTTTCAGCTATAGTAGTCTGGTTAACAAGCAGGAAAGGTGAAAAATTTTAATTCTTTTGGCACAGCAATATTACATTATGGCTTTTTCTTGAGAAAAACGGAATAAAACGAAAGAGCGGGTCTAGTTTAGCATATGGCGCCGCTTTATTTTCGTTTTTAAACAATCTATACGCAAAACTGCTTAATATGTGGAATCTTCTTGAATTAATTATTTTGAAATTATGTTCCTTAAGTAATGTTTGAATGTATTGGTTGGAGTAAACCCATAATTTATGTTCTGAGTCAAAATATTTTGTGATTGCCATGCCAACATTTTTTTTATGTATAGGTGTTTTGTAGAACTCCATGCTCCAACTACTTTCAAACTCTAAGATTAAATAACCTTTAGTAGATACTACTTTTGAAAATTCTCTTACACAGGTAGAGGCGTTACAATAATTCAGAACACTTCCAACACAAATAACTACATCGAACATATTCTCTTCGTATGGAATATTCTCCACACTTCCTACAGCATGATTTATAAATTTAGATATATGTTTATCTGTTAAATCTAAGTGGTACATTTCTTGATCAAGATCATATGTACTGCCACCTGAACCTGCATTAAGTACTTTGAAAGATGTGTTTGCTCTTATTTTATTCATATATTTATTAACATACTTAATTAGCTGATTTTTTGTGTACTGATGCCAATTATCACCTTCTGGCCAGATATCTTCATGACTATCGTAAAAACTTTTTATCTCTTCGTCCTTTATCTCTTGCATTACAAGACCTCCAAATAATTTATAGTTATTTGGAGGTTTTTCTCTACACTTTTAGATTATTTCTTGGATTAAATTTCGACAGTACATCCTTCTTCCGTTCAACAGACACTTCTGTATATATTTGGGTTGTACTGACATTGGTATGTCCGAGAATTTCCTGGACTGATCGTAAATCTGCACCATTGTTCAGAAGGTGTGTAGCAAAGCTGTGCCTGAGATAATGCGGTGTTGATTTTTTGCTAACTTTAGATAAGTCCCTGTATTTAGAGTAAATATCCTCAATGGAGTAAATGGAGAGTCGATCACCATATTTGTTGAGGAACAGAGCATCAGATTGGGGGGCGAAATGTTCGCGGGCATGCAACCATGTTTTAATTTTATGGATGACCTCGCTACTTGAGATGTAGAGCAGCCGCTCCTTACGACCTTTTCCAAAAATCAATACGGTTTTCTCTTCGAGATCGATGTGCTCCATATCAATATTCACTAGTTCTCCAATACGAATTCCAATAACATAGAGCAGTTCAATAATAGCATCGTTGCGAAGGTTGATTCTTCTTCTAAAACTCGTGTGCAATTGTTTCATGTGCTCTTGTGGTGCATTTAATAACTTTTCAACCTCATTAACAGAAAGTGTCTTTGGAATACGTCTTGCCGTTTTGAATTTTTTTCCGAAACCAATAATTGGGGACTCGATTATATCACCGCTTTGAACCAAATAATTAAAAAATGCTTTAAAGCATATGTACTTTCTTTTAATGGTCGAGTCTTTAAGTGTGTGTTCACTATTTAATTGTTCCAGATACATTCGTAAATTTTCTCTGGTTACATCTTGAATATGTTTAGTATCAAGCCATTCTACAAGTCTGTTGAGATCAGACAGATAGGCTTTAATGGATTTAAGGGATAGATTTCGCTCTACGCTTAAATAAGTCTCATATTGCTTAATATAGCTGTTTAGGTTTCTTGTACTAAGTCTCATGATGCCTCCTGATGTCGATGTCATATGTTGCCAATGGCCCGACCTACATTATTACGCATTGAACTCCATTTGTGAAGATGCCCAAAGGCATATATACAATATCCAAGATTTTAAAAACAAAAAAAAGAGCCGGATTCCCTCCGACTCGATACGTTCTCACTTATATAATTTTGCGGAACAGCTCCATCACTTCATCCTTGGACGGTTGATAGGGATTGCCTGGTGCACAAGCATCTTTCATCGCGTTATCGGCAAGCAGTTCCACATCGGGATCTTTTACACCTAGTTCAGACAGTTTCTCAGGAATGCCTACTTCCTTCGATAGCTGACGGATGGCCTCAATGACGTAATCCGAACACTCTTCATCACTTCTACCCTTCACATCCATACCAATTGCCTTAGCAATATGACGGAATTTGCCGGGTACATGCTTGGCGTTCAACTCTTCCACATACGGGAGTAACATTGCGTTACAGACACCGTGCGGCAGATCATATACGCCACCCAGTTGATGCGCCATCGCATGGACATAACCCAGGCCCGCATTATTAAAAGCAATCCCGCCAAGGAAACACGCATACGTCATATGTTCCCGCGCTTCCAGATCACTGCCGTCTCTCACGGCTCTAGGCAAATATTCAAAGATCAGTTCAACAGCTGCTGCAGCTGTCGCACTTGTCACTGTAAATCCACCCGGTGTAACCATCGCTTCTACGGCATGTGTCAACGCATCCATACCCGTGGCCGCTGTGAGACTTGCAGGTTTGCTGAGCATCAGCTCCGGATCATTAACCGACAGGGAGACCAGACTATTGCGGTCCACCATCACCATCTTCACTTTACGTTCCTCATCTGTAATCACGTAGTTAATTGTCACCTCGCTCGATGTGCCAGCCGTTGTGTTAAAAGCCACAAGTGGCACGGACTTATGTTTCGATTGATGAAATCCTTCATATTCACGGATATGCCCACCGTTGGTAGCTACAATGCCAATGCCTTTGGCAGCATCCTGCGGTGAACCTCCGCCTATCGATATAATGGCGTCACAGCCATGATCCTGGAATACTTGAAGTCCATCATGTACATTCTGACATGTTGGATTAGCCTGAACCTCATCATATACTACATAGTCTAACCCTGATTTTCTTAATATAGACAGTACCTGTTCAGCAACGCCTGAAGTAATCAACTGACGATCACTTACAACCAGCGCCTTGCGGATACCCATCTGTTCAATCATCTGACCTGCTTCCTGTAAACATCCTCTACCCATCAAGTTCACGGGCGGAACATAATATGCATGTGTTGCCATTTGAACCAGCCTCCTGTAACCCCTGATTTACTATCTCCATTGTAACTGAATCCGTTTTCAGATATAGTGAAATAAATCACAATAAGTCCGATAAATGTTACACTTGAGGTTGATTTTTACCCATAATGAAAAAGACGACCCAGACACCCGAAGGTCTCCAAGCCGTCTTACTTATCTATCTTAAAGCTTTATCCAGTGCTTATACCTTACCGAAGGTACTTTCACTAAAAGCATCCTTACGAAGGTTTACAGCGCCTTATCGTTCACACCGTCAAGCCATGCCTCAATATCGCCAATTACGGAAGATACACAGCCATCCTCGAATGGAGAGTTCAATCCAGCCAGTTCAACCAATCCGGTGAAGGACAGGCTTCCTCCCGCTTTGCACAATGTCAGATAGTCGGCCCATGCGGACTTCATGTCCTCATTGCTGCGTTTCCAGAACTGGAATGCACAGATTTGTGCCAACGTGTAGTCAATGTAGTAGAACGGCGATGAGAAAATGTGACCTTGCTTATGCCAGAAACCACCCTGCTCCAGATACGCATTATCTTTGTAATTGATGTGTGGCAGATAGGTCTTCTCAATGTTGCGCCATGCCTGCTTACGCTCCGTTGGTGTTGCATCCGGGTTCGCATACACAAAATGCTGGAATTCATCCACAGCTACACCATACGGAATGAACAACAGACCAGAAGACAGGTGATCAAACTTGTACTTGTCCGTATCTTCCTTGAAGAACAACTGCATCCACGGCCATGTGAAGAACTCCATACTCATGGAATGAATTTCAGCCGATTCATATGTCGGCCAGTTGTATTCAGGCACTGCAAAATCACGGCTCTCATACACTTGGAAAGCATGACCTGCTTCATGTGTCAATACATCAATATCACCGGATGTACCGTTGAAGTTGGAGAAGATAAAAGGCACTTTGTAATCGTTCAGGAACGTACAATATCCGCCGCCCTGTTTACCTTTTTTGCTTACCAGATCCATAAGCTCGTTTTCGGTCATCATCTGGAAAAATGCATCCGTCTCTGGTGATAATTCAGCGTACATTTTTTTACCATTTTCAATAATCCAGTCTGCGTCACCCTTCGGTGTCGGGTTACCCGTCTTGAAGCTGAAGCCCTGATCGTAATAATACAGTGTATCCACATCAATCCGATTACGCTGACGCTCTCTGAGCTTGGTCGCCACAGGTACGATATAATCACGAACTTGTGCACGGAAGTTGGCAACCATCTCTGCGTTGTAATCCGTACGGTTCATGCGATCATAGCCGAGTTCCACATAGCTTGGATAACCCAGTTTCTTCGCGATCTGTGTACGCACTTTAACCAGTTCATCGTAAATGCGATCGAATTCAGCTTCATGTTCAGCCATGAAAGTGTATCTGGCTTCCGAAGCACGCTCCCGCATGGAGCGATCCGTGGACAGTTCAAATGGATGAAGCTGTGGCAACGTGCGCTCTTCACCTTCGAACGGAATTTTGGCCGATGCGATCAATTGATTGTATTCTGTGGAAAGTTTGTTCTCCTTCTGGAGTTCTTCAATAATTTCCGGGCTGAATGTTTTCAGTGAAAGATCCGCCAGTTGGAACAGCTGTGAACCCCATTTTTGTTCCAACTCATTGCGGAATTTGGAGTTAACCAGTGCACGGTAAAAATCCGTAATATATTCCTGCACAATTGGTGCATTCTCATCCAGAAATTCGTTCTCCGCTTTGTAAAACTCATCATTGGTATCAATGGAATGACGGATGTAGACCAATTGGGCTTGTGTCTCAAAATCACTGCGCAGCGCGTTAATCTGATCCATGAACCCACTCTGTTCTTCAACCGTTGCCGCAGCTTCAAAACCGCTCAACAGCTCACGGAAAGATGTCTTGATGTGCTCCAGATTCGGACGTGTATACGTATACTCACTAAATTTCATTTATGTACACCCTTTCCTGTTTGGCAGAATTTCGGGAGGATCCCGAGTTAAACTACCCCCTATTATACAAAAGAGCAGCTAAAAAATCCCATCTTTACGAAAAATATTTGTCCATCGGTCAAATTGTACAACATGAATGGTTACATATATTACGTACTTATGTAAGGTCAGTGCCTCACAATTTTCCCCACACAAATAAGCCCGCCTCGCGTTAGCGAAGCCAGCTTATAGGTTGTCTCTCTTCTTTTCACATTTAAACAATACTAGCTTTGGTCTTTATCCATAATCTGATAGAACCAGCCCATTCCGACCATGCCCACGACCATAATAACAGCCATAATAATGATATATGTCATGAATGTAACCTCCCTGCTTCCGTATATTCATCACACTACTACTAGTGTACACGGTGAAGCGCCGTTTGAATTGACCGAACATTGACAAAAATACGAAATCTTTAATTTTAATAAATGGATTATTCCCCGATCTCACTAAATCATACGTACCTCATTGCACGGTTCAAAGTTTCATCCGCCATGCTTACGGTGTATACTATACTTCTATGAAATGGAATTTGGATTTTTACGCAGAAAGGTTGAAAGACATGTCAACTCGCATCCCCTTACGTCAGTTATTTCTTACTGTTTTATTAGCCCTTATGTTATGTATTTTATCCGCCTGTGCTGATGGAGAAGCCCATCTTACGGTGAATATGGATGGATCAACGGATCTGGATCTCAATCTCAACGTAAAGAACTCCGCTCTTGGAAAAATTGGACAAGACAATCTCATGCCTTTGATCGCAGATGCATTGAATCGAAATAACTTCCAGGCAGAGGTTTCGGAACAGGGAGATAAGAAGCAACTCACAGCGACCACCCATTATGAAAAAAGCAATAAAACCAGCTTTGATACGTCCAAGTTACCACAAGGGATCAAGGTTGAACAATCAACTTCACCCGGCTTCTTCACTTCCAAGATGCACATTACAGCAGAAGCCGATCTCATGGAGTCCATGCCCGATGGTGAGATCAAAAATCAAATTAACAAGGTGCCTAGCTTTCTTAAAAACCTCTTGTTAAAAGATGTTAACTTTGACTTTAAGTTGTCTTTGCCCATCAAGGCAGCCGATTCCAATGCAGATCAGGTGGAGGATGGCGGAAAAACGCTCATTTGGCACGTTTCACCTCTCCAGATGAATAAACTGGATCTGACTGTGCAGGTTCCCAATATCCGGAATATCATCATAATTGCAGTCATTGGTCTATTAATTATCGCTGCTCTGCTCATTTGGTTTTTTGTTCGTCGCAGACGGGCCAGACAGCGCCATATCGCAAGATCACATCGCGGAAAAAATTAATTCTTCACACCAATTTTATTTGTGGCTTGCCAAACGGTGTTATGGATAGTAGAATACATCCGTACTGTGTGAACGGTTAATTTTTTATTAAGCAAAGCTAAAGAGGTGACAGGTTTCATGAATATCCGCGAATGCCCACTACCTGGTATCGGAGTTAAGTACCAGTTTGATACAAAGGGCGGCCATCAGTTAGTCATTATTGTGCATGAGGACGGACGCCGTGAATTATTCTCCGTTGATCCACAAGACAACGAAGAACTCACTCTGATTGCAGATTTGGAAGATGACGAATGTGTGACTCTCTCCGGTTTAATCGGAGGCTGGTCCTGATTTTTGTTGTCGGTGCCAACTAATTTGAGTAAATGACAGAATAACCTGTACCTTGAATTTCAAGGCGCAGGTTATTTTTTCGTTACGTTACCCTTTGAGAGCGAATATATGGAACCCATGTATTCAGTACGCGGCTAATCTCCGTGGAATGAAACGGTTTGCTGATAAAGTCCTGCATCCCGCATTTCAGACACTCCTCACGGTCACCGGCGCCTGCAAAAGCTGTAATCGCTGCAATAACCGGTATGTCTGGGTGGCTCTGTCTGATGTGGCAGGTCGCTTCAATCCCATCCATAACTGGCATTTGAATATCCATAAACACCAGGTCATATTGAACCTTGTTCAATGAATCGACGGCCTGTGCCCCATTCTCAACGATATCACACACTCCGCCAAACTTGCGCAGCATCTCCTCCAACAGATGACTGTTGACCGCTTGATCCTCAGCAATCAAAATTTTGATGTCATGGGCAAGACTAGCTCGATCCAATTGCAATTCATCATTCGTGGTGATATCGATCGGGTCATTACTTTCCTCTAACCACCGCTCCACTACGAGGGTGAACTGGAATTCTGCCCCCTCACCGATCTCACTCTGTACGCCAATCGCTCCGCCCATTAACTCCACCAGTTTTTTGCTGATCGCAAGGCCTAGACCTGTCCCGCCAAACTTACGATTGATGGCCGGATCAAGCTGTGAGAAGGATTGGAACAATTGATGCTGCTTTTCTATTGGAATGCCGATCCCTGTATCTCTCACCTTAAAGGTCAACATCAGGTTATCCTGACCATGCTCATCTGAGAAATCAGCACCTACGCTTACCATAATGCGGCCCTGCTCTGTGAATTTAACGGCATTACCCACTAGATTAATCAAAATCTGCCGGATTCGTGTCTCATCCCCTCTAATGCGTTCAGGAATGTGATCCGACACTTCATAATAGAGTTCAATATTTTTCTCTGATGCCTTCAGTGCAAACAGCTCGATCACCCCACCCAACATCGCCTTAATATCTACAGGTGCGCGCTCAAGATCCATTTTGCCTGCTTCGATTTTGCTGAAATCCAAAATTTCGTTCAAAATGTACAAAAGGGATTCGCCGCTATCAATCATGATTTCCGCAAAACCTTTCTGTTCATCATCCAGCTCGGTTTCCATTAACAGATGGGCCATGCCCATGATGCCGTTTAAGGGCGTACGAAGCTCATGACTCATGATGGCGAGAAACTCAGACTTTGCCCGGTCTGCATGCTCTGCTGCTTCCTTGGCACGTATGATGTCCTTAACAGATGTCATATCACGGAAAACCAACACTGCCCCGCGGGTTCTACCCTGATCCATAATCGGCTTCAATTGGAACTCCGCCAGGAAACTGGATCCATCCTGTCTCCAGAATACGGATTCGGTACGCGGCAGACCTCGTCCCTCACGAACAGCCTGTAGAATTGGTGTATCCTTGGATGGGTAGGGGATGCCTTCGCTCTGCATTTGGATCATCATCTGGTCAAGGGGCTTGCCATTCATTTCACTTGGACAGAAGTTCATGATCTCCGCAGCGGCTGGATTGGCAAAGTTCAGATTCCCATCCAGGTCCAGTCCGATAACACCCTCAGACATGCCATTCAAAATCAATGCCCGTTCATAACTAAGATTCTCGATTTCCTCGACGTAACGTTTGGACTCTGTAATGTCACTGGTAATCCCGTAGACCCCGACAACTTTGTCCTCAAGTATAATAGGAACATTAATCACATTTGTTTCAATTCGCTGCCCATTTTTGTGAATTAAACCTATCTCGTAGCTCTGAGCATTGCCCTTCACCGTTTCCTCAAAATGATATCGAGTCTTCTCCAGATCCACAGGATCAATGAGGTGGTCAAAAGGTCGACTCAGCAGCTCCTCCTTGGTGTGTCCTGTCAACTGTTCCTGACCCATATTGGCTTTCAGCAGATTGCCTTCCAGATCAAGAGAAGCCACACCTAGGGGATTACAGTCAAATAACGATCTGTACTCCTGCATGCTTAACTGTTGTTGCTGGCTGGCAGTGATATCCCGGGTTACAGCGACGAGCTCTATCAGTTCACCTGCACTGTCATAAACATAATGTGTAATGGTATCTGCCCACACCGTAGATCCATCCTTATGTAAAAGACGATAATTGATCCGTTTGGGAGCCAGACCCTTTCTCTGCTCTTCCACGTACGCTTCAACCATAGGCACATCCTCCGGATAGATAACAAATGTTCCCGGCTTACCTATAATTTCTTCTGGCTCATAGCCCAACATGCTCTTACATGCATTCGATACATATTTAAATGTACGACTAGAATCGGCATCATGTATTGCAATCAGATCTAATGAAGACTCCGCCAGCAGGCGAGAGATACGACTGCTCTCTTCCAATTGCTTACGTTGCACGATGAGTATTTCCTCTGCATCTTTTTGTTTCGTAATATCAGCAGCTTGTACCAGCAAATACAAGGGCTCACCATTCGTTTCATCCCTAACAATGCAAGCTCTAAGGGTTGCCCATAATAACGAACCGTCCTTTCGTTTCAGACGAACCTCCGTCTCGTACATCGGACTTGTTTCATGGGTCATTTCCCAAAACTTGCTGCGGAATTCCTCCATATGCAGATCTTCTTCGTAGATCATATGTATGACCGAAGTATCGATCAGTTCATCTTCACTGTATGCAAGCATCTCGCAAAATGCAGGATTAAGCTGCAACCACCGTCCATTTACATGCGATGCGACAGCAATGCCGATTGGTGCGTGCGTATACAATTGTTCGAACAGAGATCGGCTCTCTGTAATGGATTTCGACATTACATGTCCTCCTTTATGAGAATTCGAATGTATTCCGTATGAATAGATCGACCTGAACATAACTTCATCTATAGAGTACTACCCCAAATGCCATGATTGATAAACGAGATCGGACAAAATCCCTGCATGAAGCGACATTTTTAATTTTGAATGCTGACAACTTTCATTGTGTACATACCAATTCGAACACATCACGTCATATACTACACAATACCCGTGCTCTCCCGATTATACAATGTTGAATATTCGAATAGGAACGGAGGTTATGGATCATGATCATTGTTGCTAATCACCCCGCCCAGCTGAACCGCTCGGAATGGTCTGCTTTTGAATGGCATTGGTTACAGCAACTCCAGAATCGGCCTACAAGGTATGTGTACCAATCCATGGATCATCTTCGTTTTGAATGGGACTTGAGGGGCTCTCTCGTGGATGCAGCGGAAGGATTGGATCGAAGCGGTGTGAGTTTTGCATCCTTTGAGAAATCCAGATGTAATCCTGCCTACTGGGATCGTAATGCGGAAGGTGGGTTCGAGCTAAGATCAAACGTGACACCCGCCGACGGTATCCGGGATATCTGGAGGAATGGACACTTATATGCCTTTGAATGTGCAACAGCTACCGTTATTGTGCTGTATGGTGGCGTGCTGGGAAGCATTCGCGAAGACGCCTTTAATTCCCTGTTTCGAAATCTGTTACTCTTCGACTGGCATTATGACAGTGACCTGCGATTAACCGAAAAAAACGGTAGTGAAACCGCCCTTCCAGGAGATGTGCTGTATTTCAAAAATCCGGATGTTTCTCCGGAAACCCCCGAGTGGCAGGGAGAGAATACGTTCATGCTGCGTGAGAACTGGTATTATGGTCATGGCATTGGTATTGCACGCGGCGAAGAAATTATACGTACCCTGAATCAGTTCCGCGTTCCAGGTAGCCGGGTCTCCGCCTACTTAATGGATATGGTGATCTATCCGGACTTCTTTTATTTATCCCGATTCGCCAAAAACAGCCAGAATAATATGGCCGCTGGTTCCACGCCTGTATTACCTGGGCAGTTATATGTACGTCTTGGTGGCAGCCGTTATTTACGCAGCTGAACTACTGAAACAGAAACGGCTTTTGCATTAAATTGGACGACACCTCAATCCAAGTGATGACAAACAAGCCCAATACAGCAGCAGTTAACCTGCCACCTCATTGGGCTTTCTTTACATCCAAAAAATCATTACTGTATCGACATTCGTTACCTTTGTGCTACACCGAGGATCGCTCCAGGCAGTTTACGCATTAGGGTCCAGTTGCACAACAACCTGTTTACCACTTACCTGAACACCTGTCGTTTTGCTACCGAATTCAGCCAGCGATTTGCTCAGTTGCTCAGCCCACTCCTTGCCTGCAACTCCTTCTTTGGCTCCATGCACCTGGATGACGAGTTTTACCGAATCACCCTTCTTCAGAATGCGCTCCGCCTGAGATTGCTTCGTATCCCGGTCGTGATCCTCCATCGCAAGGTTCAAGCGAATTTCCTTTACTTTACGTTTATCGGGGGATTTACTCGCTTTTTTCTTCGCCTGCTGCGCTTCTGCTTTGGCCGCTCCAGCTCCAATCAGCTTGCATGGCGGTGGACTTGTCATCAAGGACAAGCACACCAGATCTACTTTATGTTGCTTCGCAAGTAGAAGTGCTTCCTGCGTTGACATCACACCCAGATCTTCACCATTTAGGCCGGTGAGCTGCACTTCGGCCGCTTTGATCTTTTCATTTTTAATCATGATTCTTCCTCCTCTACATCAAAAGCCTGTCCTGACCATTTACGGATCAGAGCAGGCTAAGGATGGTGTTGCTACTTATTTGTAATACATATCAGCGTATGAATATGCCAATCGGTTTGATTTACAGCGTGTTGAATGCTTCCGTCAGAACCGGTACAATTTGTGATTTGCGTGATACTACGCCTTTCAAGATAGCTCTGCTATCAGACAGCGTCACATTGTAGGCTTTCTCCACGGCTTTAGTGGATGTACCATATGCCAAAGCTACAGAATCGTTGTTCAGAATGTCTGTTACGACAAATACAAACAGGTCGAGACCTTTGCTGGAAATGATTGCATCAATAGCGGCTTCAAGCTCAGGTTGCTTCACGAGAACATCATTCACGTCAACGGCATTAACCTGTGCAATTTCCACTTTGGATTGACCCATTACAAATTCTTTTGCATCCAGGGAAATTAGTTCAGCAATTGTTTTTTTGCTCAGATCCGCGCCGGCTTTCAGCATGTCCAGACCATAGCTGTCTGCATCTACACCAGCAATGGTAGCCAGTTCACGCGCAGCGGCTACGTCCTGCTCTGTGCAAGTCGGGGATTTGAACAACAAGGAATCGGAGATAATCGCAGACAACATCAGGCCAGCAATTGGTGCACTCACTTCGATGCCATTTTCTTTGTACATTTTATTCAAAATGGTTGCTGTGCAACCTACAGGCTCTGCACGGAAATACAGAGGTCCGCTTGTCTCAAAGTTAGCAATACGGTGATGGTCGATAACTTCAACGACAGTCACTTCCTCAATATCGCTTACACTTTGCTGACGCTCGTTGTGGTCAACCAGAATAACTTTGTTTACTTCATTTGCAGCTGTTTTAATCAGACGTGGTGCTGCGATTTTGAATTGATCCAGTGCGAACTGGGTTTCACCATTGACTTCGCCGAGACGCACAGCTTCAACGTCCTGACCCAACTTTGTTTTCAGATCCGCATAGGCGATTGCCGAACAGATCGTATCCGTGTCGGGATTTTTGTGACCGAAGATTAACGCTTTCTCCATATTTATAGCCCTCCGTCAATTCTCATTTAGAATAATACATGTCATATTTTAATCATACCCTACTGATTATAGCGCTAATAAGGCTTAATTCCAATCCTTTTACAGCGAATTGATTGCAAATCATTCTCAGGTAAGTCATTTTGGAAAATAGCCAAACTTGGTTCATTACCCTCAAGTCGATATGATATGTATCGTATTTATTCATCGTACAACCTTATAAAATTAGCATACGAAACCCTGATACGCAACGAAAACATTAAATCTCAGGCTCTTCCGCGCTCTGCCCTTGTCGTACAAAAAAGGTCTGTAGACTGCCGTCTTCGCTAATCTCCAGCAGGTTCAATTGCGCTCCGTAGGCACAACCACCGTCAATGCCAATTTTGTCTCCGCTCGGGTCAAACCAAATGCCTGTCTCATCATGCAAATGCTTCACGGGGGTGTGGCCAAATACGACCGTCTCTCTAATCGTCGTTGGTCTGGAATAGAATGATTCACGAATCCAAATAAAGTCCCGCTCGGACTGGCTTCTCCAATCCTCGATATCCGGATTGATCCCGGCATGCACAAAAATATAACCCGGAATTTCGTACACCAGCGGAAGCTGTTCCAGGAAACGAAGATGATGTTCATAGTGTGTACGTATCCACTGTTTGGCTTCAGCATAAGCTTCCCAATCTATCTGTTGCTCATCATAAGTAAGCTCCAGATCCAGATAACTTGCCATCGTCTGTAGTCCACCATTACGAATCCAGTGTTGATCATATTGCTCAACATCCTGGGTAAGCGCCTTCACCATCATGGCATCGTGATTGCCTTTGATCACCATAATATGGTGCTGTTGCTGAAGCTGCATAATCTGTTCGATGACCTGTCTGCTACTTGGACCGCGATCCACATAATCACCGAGTAAAATCAATTCATCCTGCTGCGGATTATAATCTGCAAGCTTAAGCAGTGCATTAAATTCATCGTAACAGCCATGAATATCACTAATGACACATCTGCGCATGTGAATCTCTCCTCTCCCTGATCACGCAAGAGTATAACCGGAACCTTGCATGAGCAAGATTCCAGTCTGTTTAGAGTAGTTATTCCCGCTTGCTTACCATTAGTCCTGCTTGAGTCCAAAGGCTTCTGCAATCAAGCCAAATGAGCGCAGACGTGCTTCAAACGAATGAACCGCTGATGCAATAATGACTTCATCTGCTTCATGGCGTTCTGCCATTGCGGTAATTTTGTCTTTCACCTGATCTGGTGTTCCCACGATGGAAAAAGAACGACGTTGACGGATCTGTTCCATCTCCATCGCTGTGTATGGATAGTTGTTCACCGTCTCCAGAGATGGGAAGGAACTTTGTTCAAGACCTCGTCCAAGGCGTAAGAAGAAAAGTTCATTGCTGCGTGCAAGTTCAGCCGCTTCTTCCTCTGTCTCCGCGCAGAATGCCGAGACAGCAATCATTGAATGTGGTTTGTCATTCAGGATGGACGGCTTGAAATGTCTGCGGTAATGTTTCATCGCTTCTTCGCCGCCTGGTGTTCCGAAGAATTGGGCAAACGCATACGATGTCCCTTGTGCCGCAGCAATTCTTGCACCTTCGGAGCTGGAACCCAGCAACCACACTTCGGGTACCGTGGGAACCGATGGTCCGGCTACCAGAGATGCAAACCGATGATCCTCGGGCAATTGCTCATGGAAGTATCCACCCAGATCCGCAATCTGTTGCGGAAAGAATTGTACATTCGATGATTTCCCCTCATTCAGAGCTCTGCTGGCAATTGGCATGCCACCTGGTGCTCTGCCAATTCCAAGGTCAATCCGCCCCGGATGCAAAGCTTCCAGCAGACGGAAATTCTCTGCAACCTTATAGGCACTATAATGAGGTAACATAACGCCACCGGATCCTACGCGAATTCGATCCGTATGTGCAGCCACATGTGCAATCATAACTTCAGGACTGGAGAAAGACAGCGCACCACTACCGTGATGCTCCGACATCCAGAAGCGGGAGTACCCCAATTGATCTGCATGTTGTGCGAGTTTCACCGTTTCCTGCAACGTATCCTGTACACTTCGTCCTTCGTTGATATGTCCATGTTCGAGTACACTCAGTTTCATATATATTCAATCCTCTCGTCTGTTAGGTTCATAAGTACTTTGAATATGAGATCTGCGAATATTACGCGCTTTTGCTCACTTCATTCTTGCTCATCCCATTGTAACATTAATTATTACAGTTTCAAACTTTAGTTATCCTCTTTATTACAACACTTGTGCAAGAAACATGCAAAAAAAACGCCACCAGCTTTTGAACTGGTGACGTTTTTGATCTGACCTATTGCAGAAAAATTGATTTATGGTGCACGTTTCGGTAACAACTTCACATACTCGTCAGACAGTTTCATCAGGCTGAGCACATGTTCATAATCGGCACGATACGGTTCCAAATCCGTTACCGATTCATAAGTCTTCAGCGAATAGGCTGTTCCATCGTCAAAGCCCGCACCCGGGATAAACATAATGTCATCGTTGACAAATGAACCCGTCGGCAAGTAATACCGGATACCGAAGGCATTGTGGTCCATGTTGAGCAAATCATGTCCGAAGGCAGTGAATTTCTCATCCTGGAGCGAAACTCCCATCAGATTCATAATCGTTGGCAACATATCCAACTGACCGCCTGGCTGCTCAATCAATTGCCCTTTGGTCTGTTTCGGCGTGTGAATCATGAACGGGATGTTAAATCGACTTACTTTACCGTCATACGGGACGCCCAGATTGGCCTGAATCTGCTGTGTAATCTCTTCGTCAGCAGGCAGACCAAAGTGGTCTCCGTAGAGCACTAAAGTAGTATTATCCCATAATCCGTTCGCCTTCAACTCATTAATGAGTTGACCGATGGCATAGTCCGTATAGTTGATTGCTTGCAGATAATCGTGAAGCAATTTGTTCGTGATGGTCGCAGGAATCGTAATTCGTGCACGATCAGCGGGAACCGTAAACGGCGAGTGGCTCGATGCCGTAATGAACTGAGCATAGAACGGCTGATTCGCAGCCTGATGCGCAGTCATTTTTTCCACACCTACACGGTACAACTCTTCATCCGATGGTCCAAAGTCATTGAATCTGTCATTCTCGAAGCTGGGCTTGTCGAAGTAACGAGTGAATCCGAGTGCCGGATACATCTTGTTCCGGTTCCAGAAGGTAACGTCATTGACGTGGTACGTCTCGGACTCATATCCTTCTTTCCCCAATAACTTGGGAAGACTCGGCAGTTCGCGGTCACTATACCCTGCTGACATGGGAACAACTCCGGTTGGATAGATAGACGTGTTCGACATGAACTCCGCGTCTGATGTGTTTCCCTGTCCGATCTGTTGGAAAAAATGAGAGAAATAATAGCTTTCTTTGGCCAGATCATTCAGTACCGGTGTTAACTCCTGACCGTCTAATGAAGCATTAATCGGGAAATTCTGAAAGGACTCCAGTTGCAGTACAATCAGATTGCTGCCTTTGGCCTGACCAAAATATTTGGCTTTCACAGCTGAGCCGTTACTTGGTTTATCCTGATACGGATATTTGCTAACCAGCTCATTGATCTTAGCAATTGTTTCGTTAATGTTACCATTCGCAATGGCCTCATTCTCTTTGCTCGTCAGAATGGCAGACGATACCTGATAGTTCAGGAAACCGAGATTCTCCGCCCGAACCAGTTCGTTATCAATCGTTTCACCTTTGACAATAAAACTGCCAGACAGCACGATGCAGAACGCAGCGGTAAGCGCAACGCCGAGCTTGCCCCAGTAACGTCTGCGAATTCTGCCAAACGTCAGACCGCTATCGCGGTAACTGCTGCGGTTACGTCCGCCGGAACGTCTGTGCATAATCAACCATATTGGCAATGCCAGTACGATGTCTGCAAAAAACAGAAAGTGCTCCGGTCGTACCAGTGGTCCGATACTTCCCCGTACTTGGGCAACTTGCCCCAACTCACTTAGCGCGGTATAGGTGGGTACCGAACTGAAATGAACGTTATACAGCGTAGCCGCGAACAGCACCAGAGAAAACAGAACATTGAATCCTCCGTATACTGCTCGCTTCCAGCCTTTGGGCACGATCAGATCCAGCAGGCATACCACAGTTAGTGCGCCTAATGCGTCAGTTAACAGACCGATACCGGACAGACCCTGGAAAAAGAAATACCGCAGCAGTGACAGCTTCAGCAGCATAAGAATGAATAACACGGCGAATAAGGTCCGTGATGAAGTTCGTTCATTTTTGGAATTATACATGGTCGCTTTCAACCCTTACCCTGAAATTTTACGTTCATTTTACAAAACGCATATTTCAGTATAACAGTTTTCCGGTTGCTATTCCATGGAAGTTCCGTGTAGGACAGGGTGAGCGTTACGCAATTGTAGATATATCCGTTTTCTGCGTGTCTGCTCCCTCTCTCTGTGCCTTAATGGCTGCTTGTGCAGCAGCAATTCGTGCATATGCGATCTGTTCAGGCAAACAACTTACGTAATCCATACCAATGCGGTGACAGAAGGTTATGGACTCTAGATCCACAACATTTTCTCCGCAGATCCCTGTCTTCAGATGAGGTTTTCGAATTCGACCTTGGACTACCGCCATCTCAATCAGTTGTCCGACTCCCTCAATGTCCAGCACATGAAATGGATTATTCATTACCGTACGAGAGTCCGTATCCAGTTGAATGAATCGCTTCTCGGATTCATGGCGACTATATCCAAATGTCATCTCTGTCAGCTCATCCGTGCCAAACGAGAAAAAGTCTGCCTGGCGAGCAATGTGAGTCGCCGTCAGCGCCGCTCTCGGAGCTTCGATCATCGCCCCCACTCTATAGAGACAATGCCGCTTCTCCTCACCAAGCACTTGGTCAGCCACATGATCCACCAGATCTCTCATCACCTGAAGTTCATGCACATGACCGATCTGCGGGATCATAATCTCGGGACGTACCCACCAGCCTTGCCGGATACCTTTCACCGCTGCGCGAAAAATCGCTTCCAGCTGCATATCAACGATCTCCGGGAACACCGTACTCAGCCGACAAGCCTGTTGCCCCAATGTCGGATTATGTTCATGCAATTCACTGACTCTGCGAATTACACGTTCCAGTTCCTCCAGTTCAATCTGATGGTCTTTTTGCTCCTGCCACTCCTCTGCTTGTAACCACTCACGTCGTTTCTCCAACACTCCCCGATCCGGTAGCAGTTCATGCAACGGCGAATCGAGCAAACGTATCGTTACCGGGTATCCATCCATCGCTTCGAATATCTGTTCAAAATCAGACTGCTGCATCGGCAACAGACGCTCCAAACCACGCCTGCGTTCGGATTCACTGTCTGCCAGGATCATTTTTTGTACAAATGGTAACCGCGCAGGTGATAACAGCATGTTCTCCGTCCTGCACAGACCTATTCCCTCAGCCCCCAGTATCCGTGCTGTTATGGCATCTTGTGGTCGATCAGCATTGGCCATTACCTTCAGCTCTTTCACTTCATCAGCCCAATCGAGCAGTAGTTGCAGATCTGCTGATAAAAGTGAATCTGAGTTGTTATAAGCTGGACATTCATCATTAGTTACTGGAAAATTTCCAGTGCTCGCTTCGTTGATAGAACTAGGATTTGTGTAAAGCTTCTGCACTTCCGTTATATGCGCAGGTTGGATGCGAAGAAGTGCATCCTCCTTGGTGATGAATCCTTCATGGACAAAATCCACGGTACTCCTCAGTGTGGCTGTGGAGGATAATCGTGCGGGCTGAGTCTGCGCAACATACATCGCGCCGGATTCAATCACAAAGGTGATTTCCTGCACTTCTCCCTTATGCGTCTCCAACTGGCTACCTATCTCCAGCAAACTTTTGTACAGCTCAAGTTCGTCATTCCGTAAACGCTCCAGACCATGATCTGTTTGGCTCGCGTTCCCGGTTGGGACGTATTGTCCAGTGATTCCCCTTCCTCCTGTAAGTGGACTGCGTGTATACAATGTTCCGGTACCGCTTGATTCTCCACATTTTCCATGCATCATCGTCTGTATAAGAACAGGAGCGCTTTGCTCCGAAGAGATGTAATATGATTTACGCATGATCTCGTCCTGAGATCTGGATGCTTTACTACGCTGTGAATGATATACCGCACGTACTGCTTCTTTGAATTGAATTTGAACATCTTGAGGAAAAGGGTTCCGCCCCTCCCCTTCGATTAAATATTTAAAGTGTGTAATGGTTAATTCAAGTTCCGTTTCATCCCGACCCTTGACATGACTCGATATTTCTGTGAAAAATTCAGACGGAATTGCATACACCAGCTGTCCATATTCCTTTAAGTAATCTAGATAACATCGGAGTGCATACAACCGATCACCGGTTTGACGTGCGAGTCCTTCCACAGTAGCATCATTAAGACCAACATTGAGCAGTGATCGTGTCGCAGTTGCTGATGCTCGATCCTGGTCCGTACGTACCGCGAGTAGTAGCGGATTCTCCGAATGTCCGAAGAACTTCCCGGTTTGCTGTTCCAGATGCCGGATCGCGTTAATAATCTCTTCCTCTCCTTCACCGGAAAGATGTCCAAGACGGGTACAGAACTCGCGACAGCATTCCGTTGTGACCACAAATCCGGCTGGGACAGACCACCCTGCATGGATAAGTTCTGCAAGATCAGCCCCTTTACTGCCCATTATCCCTTTCATCTCTGCCGTACCTTCTTCCAACAGAATTACCCGTTTTGTCATTACAGCTCTCCCATCCGCCATTCATGGCTATGCTTGAAGACTTCAAACTCTGCGTTACAGATCAGCCTTCATTCTAATGGTATGTCACAATCGTTCAGTCAAGGACATCCGCTTTTGCATTTTGTGCTCGTTATCCAGTTTTTTTGTAAACGCTACACTAAAATAAGTTAAAACAAGCCTTTCGGGTAGTTGCATTGGCTCATTCATCACTGTGAAGCAAAAAGAAGCCCCTTTAGCCTAAGCTGAAGGAACTTCATATTTTTTAGTATTCACTTACCTCAAACGTCAGCACCCGATCAAACAGGATATAATCCTTCCGACTCTTAAAAGGTCCTTTGTTATTGTCGTGTTTATCGATCGCATACGAAGCTTTTCCGCTTCCCGCTTGCTTGGCTTCATACCAGTCGATGAAATCATTTACTTCTTTCATGCTTAGGTCGAATTCTTGAAATTTTATTTTTTTATTGGATATAAAAAGAGCCCAAGAAGAAAAAACATCTTCTTGCGCTCCTAAATTGTAAAGTGATGAATTTGCTATTCCCATTCACCTTTTTTGACGTAAGTTGCATCATAAGCAACAATTACATTCGTTTTATCTGTTACCTTTTGTACATCATCGAAAACAACTTCTTCTTCGCCGTAATCTACTAAACTCGAATCAACTTTTTCGAAGATCCCACAATCCTTCACATAAATTACATCTGGATGGTTAGAATCATATCTTAAACTTTCAGGAAGATCTTCACCCGAAATTTCATGCGATTCGGCGACCGCAGTCGTCGATATTGCTGTAACAGGAATCATCCCAATAACAGCTACTACTAAAATTGAGGCCCAGATTTTTTTCCGCATAGGAAGTTCCTTTCTTGAATCTCTATTTTTCCTATATCATACAATAAATCAGATTAGTGGAACATTTTTTTTGATTTTGCTTCGAGTTTAATTTAATTATTGAACCAGCTTGTTTGTAGTTTTAGCTCCCATCCCTCAAGCCATGAACCGCAATACATCCTCAATTTTCTTCCCATGAGAGATCACACCATAGTTCATCCAACTCATGAAATCCACTTCGTACACATTGCCACTCTTCACCGCAGGCAGGTGCTTCCATTCGTCCCTGTTGAGCAGTTCGCGCTCATCTCCAGGTTTAGCAGAATTTCCAGTGTCAAATGTAATCAACAAGTGATCCGCATGAAGCTGACTTAACTGGTCCAATCCAATGAAAATCCTCCGCTCGTGTCTTGTCCATTGCTGCACACGGGAGTGCGGAGTCAGTCCAAGATCCTGATAAATTACAGGTCCGACATAGCCCTGCTGATCCCCATAGAGAGTAATATCCGACGCGGATATACGCAAAAAAGCTACGGTTTCTCCACGCATATAACGCGATAACCGACTCTTAGCCTCTGATGCCTTGTCCTCATACGCACCAATTACATCTTGAACCCGATTCACCTTCCCTAAAACATCGGCTGTCGATCTTAAAATGGAGCGCCAGTCCTCTCCCAGATGATCTACGTAAAATGTAGGTGCTACCTGCTCAAAACGGTCCAGATTCCATCGATCATGTCCCTTGTTCAACATGATAAAATCAGGTACATTATCCAGATTAAACTGCGCATCTTGCTGGCTCACATCAAATTCAGGTACGTCATCCAACCCCAAATATTGCTGTTTTCCCCAGGAATGATGCGAACATTGCAATACGGGTTTTACGCCAAGAGCCAACACAAAGTCTTCTAGATACGGAGCAAAGACACGAACCTCTTGACGGTGATGACGGCGGTATAACCCAGGTGAAATACCAGCATATTGCTTGAAACGGCGACCAAAATAATACTCGCTGCTAAATCCCACATTTTGAGCAATTTCATGGATGCGATCATCCGTCAGCTGCAATAGTTGCTTCGAGCGTTCAAGCCGAACCGCATTTACATATTCAAGCGGGAGCTTACCCGTAATTTTTTTGAATTGCCGAGTGTAGCTGGCTCTTGTTAGACCAATATCTGCTGCGAGCTCATCCACGGTTATGGTCTGATCATAGTGGTCGCCAATATAACGAATTGAACTTTGAAGACGGGCACGGTCATCGGGTACTTCTGTTTCGGGGACACTCTGGCGAAGCAAGGCACGGAACCACTCCTGGAAACGAAGCTGTACCTCCCATTGCTCCAGCCAATCGTCAGTGACCTGTTGACGCAGTATTTGTTCCAAGGCTTCCAGACAGGAACTCCACGGACTGTAGCTGAGTTGCATAAGCGGTAATAATGTCGGAGAATCTGGACTTTGGGAATGTTCCTGCTGCTCCCCCGTGTTTCTTCTAGACAAAGCGTTCGAAGTCTCTTCGCTTAACTCAGCCACCATCAGATCAAGCTTATAGTACTGCAATTCACTTTCTGTCCAAGGCGAACCTTCTATTTTAACGGATGTTCCAGCCGGAACAAACATAATCATTCCTTTCTCCAGATGAGATTCCCGATCTGAGCAAACTATTGAACCTTTCCCAGACGTTACAACAAATATGGAGTGTGAAGTCGACATTCTGTATAACAAACGTTTATCGATATGAGATTGATGGTGATCTACGTATTCCATATGCTGAAGTGAGCATAGCCAGGGCTTGGGGATCAGTTGTATTATGGTGTGGCACATGTTCATCGTCCTTAACTGAGAATTATTATCATTTAAAATAGTGTATACGAAAAAAGAAAGCTCTTCAACCCTGCTGAAGAACTTTCTTTCTTATGAGATTATTCTTATGGAGTCATTTTTTCCAAAATATCATCTATTTTCATGGAATTCGCTGTAATCGCACCTGATTGCCAATGTGATCTTTCCATGATGTACACCTGATTGTTCTTAACGGCCGGAAGAGATTTCCACAATTTGCTGTCAAGTACCTTCAAGGCTTCCTTGTTCTCAGGAGAAGACCATTCTCCATTGGAAGGGAAAATAATAAGATGATCTGCATCAAGTTGCGGCACGGCCTCCTCAGACAGAATTTCCTGATATTCTTCCATCTTGCTAACCAGAGGATGTGGTGTTAGACCAAGCTCGGAATAAATAAATCCGGTAAATCGATTCTTCACACCGAACAACGCCAGTGTGTCATCGTTAACATTCAGCCGGACAACTGCGACAGTCTCGTCTCCAACCGCTTCCTGCAACTTCGCCTTAGCATCTGCAATCTTGGCCTCAAATGCCGCAGCAACTTCTTCACCCTTTTCCGGTTTCCCTACAACATCGGCAATGGTTTTCAAAACTTGATTCGAATCCTGCAGTACGCTCTCAGGCAGACGATACGTCGGTGCCACCTTGGAATACATCTCATATTTCTCCGCATCCGCTCCACCATCTACAATAATAAGATCCGGATTATATTCCAACAAAGCCTCAATACTCCCTGTAGTATCAAATTTCGGAACATCCAGTTCTAGATAATCCTGCACGCCCCACATCGGATTATACCACTGCACGACTGGTGTAATATCGAGCGCCTTCAGATAATCTTCCACATATATTCCAGCAATCCGCTGTGGCTGAACCGGAATCGTCACATCTCCAAATTCATCCTGTACAACTCGTGTCGCAGGCTCTGTCTCGTTTCCAGAAGTATTTTCTCCAGAAGCTGCACTTTCAGTTTCAGTTGCAGGAGTCTGTTCCGCATTCGTAGCGGTATTTGTACTACATCCTGAAATAACCAGACCCATGAGCAGTAATGTAATTGTCCACCCTTTGAAACCTTTAACTAAACCTACCATGTTACCCTTCACCCCTATGTGATCTGTTGATGTAACCGTGAGAATGTTTCACATATAATGATTATCATTCTCATCGATTGCTTAGGTGAATTGTACCTTATGCCTCAGCCGACCCACAATGTACATTTGATGCTGTTTTTTTATACAAACGAAAACAGCCCTGTTGGTCCTCCCCCGCTTATCGCAGGGGCAACCTGCCTTGACGATAACTTTCCAACAGTTCATTAACAAATGGTTCATGTACCACATCCTGTAACAGTGCAGCGCCAATTAAACCGATATCATCACTTACATACCCCGCTAACTCAGGTTCGCCGGTGAGAGCTAAAGTTTGTTTGAAAGCCTGTTCCCTGCATGCGCGCAGCACCTCTTCTTCAGCCACCGCTGTAACTCGAGCCCATCGTTCAAAAGCTTGCATCCACTCGTCAGCAAATACAGAGGCATCCCTTTCGTCCAGGTAAACTTCCACATCCAGTCCTTCGAATGTCTGCTGGGTCAGAATCCGTCCCTCGTTAAGATCCAACAGTAGCTTCTCCACATCCGTTCTGCTCATTGATCTCTCCTCCAGTTCCTTATCATGTCAGATACATCTCTGGTATAACGAAACGTTTCATCATCTGCTTGGGATCGGCAGTAAAATGATTCAATTGAAGTTTCTCATATTCGCTAAGAATACATTCAAAGATATCAGCGATCACACTACAATCTGCCAAAGCATTGTGCCTGTGAATTCCATCTGTATTCAGATCATAATACCCAATCAGAAAATCCGTTGAGACGACCTCGGTAATCTCAGGATGAATATAGGTAAACATCGCTTTTGTATCTAGCACCGGGTTGGTCAACATCGGGAGGCCATACTCATCACAATGCCGCTTCAAGATGGGCAGGTCATACTCATATCCGGCTTGTGTCACCAGGACGTTATCCCCTATGAATTCCTGAAAGGTCTGAAATGCTTCTACAAACGAAGGAGCTTCCAACATATCCTCATTCGAAATGCCTGTTAACTTGGCCACAGGTTCTGGTATAGGTTTGTTCGCACGTGCAAGTGAAGAAAATGTTGTATTACATTGTTGACCTCTCTGGTAATGCATCGCACCAAATTGAGTCACACTCTCCACCACAGGATTAATGCCTGTCCCTTCGAGATCAAATATGCAGTACATTCTATCCTGTAATGAAGATACGCTTAGATTTTCAATAAAGTATGTATCAGGCAAAAGCGTAATTTTCATCCGTCCAACTCACTCCTCTCCACTATCATTCTGGTTAATACATTTCTCATATATAACTCTGTCACTCCCACAATCGGGTGACCTGGACCAACTTGCGCGTTCCATCAAACCGCAACTTATAGATATCCGGCATCGTAGTACTTTCCCAGAAATCATAACCGTAGGAAGAATCATAGTGTTGTAAAATAAGCGTCATGACATCTCCATGGGTTCCGATGACTACCTTGTGACCCACATGTTTATCCAAAATTTTCTCGATCGCCGTTACTGCTCTTAAGCGAGCCTGTTCACCAGACTCTCCTCCAGGATACGCATACGTAGGATCACGGTACAATCGTTGCTTGGCTTCACGAAAATTATCATGCCTCACATCCGAACTCGATAACTGGCGTTCACGCAGATCTTCCTCTGTCACCACAATTCCACCTGACCGATCTGCCAGAATCTGAATCGTATCCACCGCTCGCCTGTAAGGGCTAGAATAGAACAGTTGAATCTGCTCCCCATGGAGCAGACTGGCAACCGTTCCCGCATCTTGATGACCTTGCTCTGTTAGTCCACGCTCGCGTTCCTGTCCTTCAACATACCGTGACTCCGCATGTCTAACAAAATACAAAACCGTGCTGGCCTCGCTCATCATCCATCCGCCAATCCTTTCTTCTTCTCAATGACAATCAGGCAGGTACTGTCTGGCAAAGGCGCAGGTTCTCCATCTTCCCTCATAAAGATAATTCGTTCACCTAGTGCCTCCGTGTAACCCTCCTGAAGGAAATGTCGTAACGTAATAATGTCGGCTTGTTCACCCAGCGCTTCTCGAATACAGTTCTCATAGGCTGTTGACGTGAATATACCGAACTGCTCCTGAATTTCATGGACGTATGCCTCTTCCCCCCACGTATAGGTATAGAGAAATTCCATCGCATCGTTGATCGGCAATACGACCTCATTGTCTGAGACCCGCTCATATTGAATTGCACGTCCCTGAAAATCCTCTGCATACCGCTCCAGCCAGCGCATCCCATCCGGTTCCAGAAAACGAATCCGGCGCTTCTGTGCCTCCGGTTCACTCATGATGCCATCCCGAATCAGAATTCTTCCTCCAGGTGACAGCACACGGAATGAACTTCTCAACGCTGCCACAACCGTATCAGAATTAAATCTTCTACCGTCCAGTTCAATATATGAATATAGTTCATGCAGAATGGATGAAAAAATAACCGTATCCACAGTGCCCGGCTGCACATATTGCTCCAGTTGCAGGGCATCGCCCTTCATCACTTGCCAGCGATGTCCCTCACGCTGTTTTTTGCGTTCCAACGCTTCAATGACATTGGCTGAGATATCGATACCTATCGGCTCCACTTCAGGTTTTTCCTGCTCAATCAGATCCAGCAGAATTCCTCCACCTGGACCAATATCCAGTACCCGTTTACCAACGATATAGTCAAGCAGTACTTTTTTGTAATCACCGGAGCTGTTCATATCGGATAAATACGTCTCTTCGTTGTGGAAACGGTCATAGGCATCCCGGCGTAATCCGAACAGGTCAAATAACAGCAATACAGCTTTCTCGTATAATGGTGACTTTTCCGCTTCAATACAGAATGCAATCAGCTTCTCAGCCGCTGGGGAAAATTCGAAGGTCACAAACAGTGTATCGGGCAGATCCGCATGACGCTCAATGCGATGTGTTAGATGGGGATAGACGATCTGCTCCCCTGCCGTAATCTGTTCCCATGTATACTGTTCCAAATATTTTTCAATCATTCGTTTCTTGTAAATATTGAGCTTCTTGACACCCTTGTAGTCGTAATACATCGTATTCATCAATGGTTCGAAGCTAATATGGCGAACGATTTCAGATCGACTCTCCATAAATGTTGGATTCATACTTTCGCTGCGAAGCGCCAACAGGAACACCTTCACCATCTCCTGCAACGAAAAATCCTGCATGGCCGACTCCACATACCATAATGTGCGATGAGCCAGTGGAGCCAGCGTCTGTTCTAGATCCAGTTCCGTTTGGAGCTTGGCGTAAGCCGTATCCATAGCTTCTCCCTGCCGAATGGATGAACTTCTTAAGCGGGATAACCGTTCCTTCACGCTCCAGTCCTCATGATCCGGTCCAGCGATAATCCAGCCTACAATTCGCTGTACCTCAGCCTGAACCTGAACCCATAACGCTGGATCAACGCCTGCAATAATGCATTCATTTAATGCCATCAGTATGGTGTGCAGTTCATCTGTAGTAAGCCATCCTTTGACAATCAAGGCGTGAAGCGGAGCATTCTCGGCAAATGGAATCTCACCGCGTATGTATTGACCAATAAGTCCATGTGTAGCAATTAGAGTACGAATAATCTCATGCCTTGGTGTGTGTGAAGTCAGCACAGTATGCTCGCTTATATCTGTACTCTTACTTTGGGCACCACTCGGAGATCCAGGTTGATTTATACTTGTCTCCTTGGTCTTACCTATGTCATTATCCAGGTGGTCTGTCCCTGTGTATAGATCATATAACTGAGCGGACCCCACATTGTGTACAAACAGGTTAACGCCCTGCTTTTGCCATACCCGCCGCTGCTCCCGAGATCCGGCCTTCGCCGTCTCTGACCAGATTAATACGTCCTCCAGAACTTCTCTTACCCAAAAAGAAACCTGAAGTTTCTCCAGCACTTGCAGTGTACGTTCGGTGTAATCCAACACCGGATTTGTTCCCTCAAGTTCGGCAATGGAATGAATGCGTTCGAGGTTAATATGGGGCTTCTCCGCTGCTGCCAGCAGTTGCAACCATTGCTGCTGGTCTTCCGGCGTGTTTCCTGACTTGTATGATTGTATGGCCTTTAATGAATGCAGCATGAATAAGTCCCCTCTTTCTCTACCCTTTTTATATAATATAGTTAGATTCGTCTAACCGACGAATACGTTCCTGAACAAACTTGAGCAGCTGTTCCACCTCTTGAGCAGGCAAATCCTCGTCAAGACGCGCGGCAGCAACTGGCAGCATCCAGGACTCTATTACTTCACGTGTAATCCCGGAAAGTTGCATATAATGATGGATGTAATATTCGACCAGCGATTCACGAGCCGTTTCAAAACCCATTCGTATAGCAGGATCTGTATCTTCCGGTAATGTGCCGCTCATTAATATTACCCAGCTTCGAGCCACATCACCCGCAGGATCACCGGACATACCAGTCATCCAATCGATGACCCAGTATTGATCGCCAGCCTCACTGAGCATAACATTATCAGGGTGAAAATCGCCATGACAGATCTGCTGTTGATCAGGCAATGTTGTTAAGTAAGAAAGGACTCGCGCTTGATCGTCCTCCGACAATAATCGAACATTGCGAATCGCTCCCGATAAAATCTGCTTCTGTAAGGGGAGCGTCCCTTCATCATCTCGCTCGCAATGAAGTCTGTAATGGCAGTCAGCCATTTTAAACGCCAGCTGCTCCAGCAACTCCGGTTGCTGAATGATAAGTGATAACAGGGTAATCCCCTGGATCCGCTCAAAAACAATGCCAGCACGCGACGTAGTATGTTCTATCAAGGATACTGCCTGTGGGACGGGGAGTCCTTTTTTGTATGCCAACTCACTTATTCTGAATTCATTCTGGACGGCTTCGTGAGGAAAATCCATTCGATATAACTTCATAATGTACTCGTTCGAATACGTATAGATCTCCGCAGTTCTTCCCTGACCGATTCGCTCCATACCTGTCCTCCCTTTACCCAAACTCACTGCCTCTGACTTTGGAGAAAACCATACAATCGACCAGCGTACCTGTACTGTCACGCCGCATCTTGCGCAATATACCTTCCAGCGTATAACCCGCTCGTTTGGCTACTTTGGCACTTCGCACATTGCGGGCATCACAGCGGATCTCCAGCCGGTTCGCCTCCAGATGAGTAATGGCAAATTGCTCAATGCCTTTTACCGCTTCTGTCATCAAACCCTCACCAGTTCGCGATGATCGAATCCAGTAACCGATCTCAAAACAGCGTGCATTCCAGTCAATACGATGTAGCCCGCTGCTACCTACGAAATCATCCGTATGTCTATCACGCAAATGTAACATCATGTCGGTACGTTCCAGATCTTTCAGCCTTGCTTTGCGAACAGTCACTTCAGACTCTTCCAATGAAGGGATTTTCTCGGCAAAAGGTAACCACAACCGCAGCTGCTCCGCACTCTCACGGACCGCTTCATTAACGGCTGCGCCATCCCCCCACTGCGGTGCTCGAATCGTGAGGCGTTCCGTATGGAAGCTCTCGGGTATCGTTAACATGATCGGATTAAATGAAGACGACTCTGCCATCGTTATACCTACTCCTCCACTTGAAATATGGAATCTATGATCATCGGCAAGTTGTCCCTCACAGAAACTGCACCGAATACTGAACGGGCGTGTATTCCCTGTTCCCCGAATACCTCCATCATCAGATCCGAGAACCCATTCAGAACCTTATGATGCTCCTGATATGAAGCGGACGCATTGATAAAGCCCTGCACTTTAACCACTCTCTTCACCCGATCCAGTGAACCCAGCACATCTCGAACGACAGCGAGCACCTCCAGTCCGGCGTTTCGGGCAAATTCATATCCCTGTTCTGTTGTGAAGTCTGATCCCAGTTTGCCGCGTTCAGAGGTATCCGGTCCTTTCCCGGATACATACATGATTCCATTGACAATAACGGCATTGGCATATTTTGCTGCGGGCGCGCTGGCCTGTGGTAAAATGATCCCCAGTTCATTTAATCTTGCTTCAATCATTTTATATTCTCTCCCTCTTTTATGGTCCTCACGGAACCCGATTCCTTGTATTCCTGTCGGTAGACTCTTGGTGATACCTGAACGGTACGTTTGAACATCTTGCCAAAATGAGAGAAGTTACTGAACCCCGCAAGCCAGGCGATGTCCGTGATGGATTCTTCACTTTCTCGCAGTAAACGCTGTGCTTCCTTCACCCGTAACAGATTCAGATAATCACTGAAGGTAAAGCCCGTCGTTTGTTTGAACAATCGACTCAGGTAATGCGGACTAATGCGAAACATGCCCGCCACCTCCGGTAATGTCAGTGGCTTCTGATAGTTCTCATTCAAGTAACGAACAACTGCCTGTGTCTTGGGATGAAGAACCGGCTCACGATCATCGGAGCTTAACCTGCCCAAGTGTTGATTCCGATAGGCATGCAGCAATAATTCAATAGCCCGGTGACGGAGCAACAGGTTGCTTCCAGGTTGAGGACAAAGCATTTCATCCACCATTTCGCTAACCATCCGTTTTAGAACCTCCGTGACCTGTGAAGGAAACCTTACAATAGGAATCTCCCAGCAGAAGGGTTCCTTCAAGCCTTCAACTAACTCCGCGGAAATAGCTATGGCTGCAAAAAGCTCAGGCTTCAAATACAGCACCATCCGCTCATGGTCAGGCATGCCACTCTCCAATGTTTTATGAACCGTATTTCGGTCAACAAACACCAGATCACCAGCCTTTACCCGGTAGGTCCGGTCCTTAATAAAATAGATACGCTCGCCAGACAACAGGTAATACAACTCATAATGATCATGCAGGTGGTCATCCGTCATCGAGAAGTATCCAATGCGACGATCATATTCGATATGTAGTAAATCCGTGGGATCATGAAAATCTGCACTGAAAGGTTCTGTCATGTCGGCCTCTCTCCTTTCCATAAATTATAGCAAAATATGCGGCATTTGAAAGCGGTTACGCATAAAATGCGGCGAAAGAAGTACTCCCTTGTTATAGTCTAGAGCTATATTCAAGGAGGCGATAGACATGAGTAACAAGAAACGTTATGTATTAGTCGGAACCGGCGGCCGCGCTGAATTTTTTTATGGTGCTTTGACCCGGGATTACAGGGATACATCCGAGCTTGTCGGCTTTTGCGATATAAATCAAGTCCGTATGAACTACGCTAATCAACTGTTAAAGGAAAAGTACAATTATCCCGAGGTACCCACCTATACTGCAGATCAATTTGATCAGATGATTGAAAACGAGAAGCCTGACTATGTCATCGTAACCAGCGTTGACCGCACCCATCACAAGTACATCATTCGTGCGATGGAACTGGGTTGTGACGTTGTCACCGAAAAACCGATGACCATCGATGAGGAGAAATGTCAGGAGATTCTGGATGCCGTCAAGCGGACTGGCCAGAACGTCAGAGTAACCTTTAACTACCGTTATGCACCGCACCATACTAAGATTCGGGAACTTATTTTGAATGATACCATCGGGAAAGTTACTTCCGTTCATTTCGAATGGCTGCTGAATACCCGCCATGGGGCAGATTATTTCCGCCGCTGGCATCGGGACAAGCGTAATAGCGGCGGACTGCTTGTGCACAAATCCACCCATCACTTCGACTTGGTGAATTTCTGGATTGGCTCACAGCCAGATACCGTGTTTGCATTTGGTGATCTGATGTATTACGGCAGAGAAAATGCAGAAGAACGCGGTGTAACGCAGTTCTACAATCGGGCAACCGGCAATCCGATCGCGAAAGAAGATCCTTTTGCACTGCATTTGGATTCGGATGCTCATATGAAGTCCATGTATCTGGATGCCGAATCAGAAGATGGTTATCAGCGGGATCAGAGCGTATTTGGGGATGGCATCAACATTGAGGATACGATGGGTGTTCTTGTGAAGTATCGGAACAAAGCGATTCTGACGTACTCCCTCGTCGCCTACCAGCCATGGGAAGGTTACCGCATTGCCATTAATGGCACCAAAGGCCGGATTGAAATGAACATTGTGGAGCAATCCTATGTCAATTCATTGGGTGACAAAAGTAAAGAAGGTGCATTAATCGGTAAAACGTTGCGGGTTCTTCCAATGTTTGATGCGCCATATGAGGTTGAAGTGGAAGAGAAAGCAGGTGGACATGGCGGAGGTGACCCGGTTCTGCTGAATGATCTGTTTGGAGAGCCTGTTGAAGATCCGTTCCATCGCGCTGCTAACCACGTGGACGGTGCCAGATCCATTTTGACGGGTATTGCGGCCAATCGCGCCATCGCGACGGGCTTGCCTGTCAACGTCAATAATCTGGTTCGTTTCTAAGTCTCCCGGGTCGTTACCATATACGCCAAAAAGCGCAAGTTGCGAAGGCTTACTGCCCTGCACTTGCGCTTTTACATCTCAATATATTCTGTTGCTGGTATAAGTAAGATCATGGCCAATTTGATTGGAGAAGAACCCTCCCTCTGGTTACAGAGGAAATATCTATCCTTTTACACCTTCCGGTTCCACGCCGGGTGACGATAAAATTCAATCGTATCAATATAATTTACGGTGAACTGCTGTTCCACATCCGACAGGTTCAACAGTTTGCGGTCGATTTGCTTCATCCCCATGACCACATCGTGCCTTAGCAGGTCCATCGCAATTTTGCCTACAAACCCGCCTTCCATCTCTTTATGCTTGGCACGGAACTCTTCATTGTAGATCAGTTCAGGTGTGAATGCCGCTTCAACGAATGCATTAACGAGCGTAAGCTCATTGCCATCCATCTGTACTGCCAGATAATAATTGCCACGCTCATCCTGAATGAGGTCTTTATACATCTCTACGATCAATTAAATCACTCCTCTATTATAAAATGAAACCCCGTTAGCCGTAACGAACATGGGCTATCAAACGTACACCTTCCTACCCCGTGCCTTCATATACTAGGTACAAATGGCGAACGGAGGAATTCTTATGAGCTGGCAGCATCTCCATACTGGAAAAACACTTCAGCAGCGTCTGGCAGAACTCCAGGGGCACCTTGCAGAACTGAATACACCACTCTCCGGGTTGGAACCGGGACGTATTCGTCGTGTCTACCCAAGGCAGTTTATCAAAGTAAACCGCCAAATATTCATTCCACTTAGTCTGAATTCCATTCGGGTATTCGATATTCCTCGTACCCGGCGAGGCGTCAGAGTCGGAATCCGCACGACTTTCCCTTCCTGGAATGCATTTAACAATATCAGACTTGTGGGTGTGGGACTGGATTATCTTGAACTCCAGGGAAAAGGCAGAGTCCCTTCCCGTATATTATTTCCTCTCTCCAGCGTCGAGTCAATCTATCGGCCAACCACCGGAAGAAAAAACCTGAAACGGCCTTGTAGGCGGAAGTAAAGCTGGTTCTTTTCGTAAGCCATACAATGGTTCCCGAATGTCTGCATACGGGTGCTCCCTTCCAATATATAATTATAACCCATGCAACCACTTATCTGCTGAAGAATCATTTTATGTCAAAAAGCGGTGAGAACAGAACTGCTTCTGTATCTCACCGCTCAGCCAGTTACGGATCAAGCTGACCCTTCACATGTGTATATCAGATGCCTGTCCATACATCCTTGGCATAACGACCTTCCTGCTGAAGCTGATTAAGCCACTCTTCTGCTTCTTTCGCGGACTTGCCATGAATATCAGCGTATGCCTGCTGGAGTGTAGCTTCCACATCAGGTGCCATCTTGCTGCCATCACCGCAGATATACAGATGCGCACCCTCTTCAAACAAAGGAATCAGGTGACGGGCATCGTCTCTCATCAGATGTTGTACATAACATTTCTCCTCCCCGTCTACACGGGAGAAGGCCGTATGAAGCTTCACAAGCCCTTCTTGCTGGGCTGCTTCCAGTTCATTTTTGTACAGATAATCATGCTCGGGCTTCCGGCATCCAAAGTACAGGTGGGCTTCGCCAACCTCTTGACCTTGTTCCTTCAATACATGCCTTGCCTGCAAGAAACCTCGGAATGGAGCAACACCCGTACCCGGCCCTACCATAATGACGGGAACCTGTGGATCCTCCGGCAGTTGGAAACCCGATTCCGGTGTCCGCGTGAACATGACGATCTCGTCACCCGCTTTCAGGTTAGCCAGATAGTTGGACGCAATGCCTTTGTATTCTCCCTGCCCACTCCATGCCGGGGCACGCACCACACTCACCGTAATACTTGCCTGGTCAGGCTGAACACGCGGTGAACTGGAGATCGAATAATATCTGGCTTTTAATGAAGGCAGTAATTCCAGGAAACGCTCAAACGGCAGTTCACATGCCTCATATTTCACCAGATAATCCAGCATGGAGATCCGTTTGTTCCGAACTTGATCCATATACACCGATTCATCAAGCAGCGCTTCAAGTTCCTTCTTATGCGGTGGACATACCGTGTATGCTGCCATTTCTCTCAACTGTGCACGAGTTGCCGCTTCCTGAAGCTCAACGCTATGACTGAGCAGATCATACAGGTTCACCGGTTGATGCAGCGGCAGATGCGCGGCACTGCGACCGGATGCATCCAGAACGAGATGCTCCGTTCCGGTAAATCCATATCGACGCAATACACGTTCCACCAGTTCCGGTGGGTTCTGTGGCAGAATGCCCAGATGATCCCCTTCCTTGTAGGTTATGCCTTCAGGCAATTGGATCTCCAGGTGACGTGTGCTGCGTTCACTGCCCGCGTCGTGAAGCTCCCTGTTCTCGAGTACTTTTGCCACATGGGCATCATACGTATCCGCAAGCGGTGTTACGGCGAGCCCACTGACAAACTGTACAGATAGTGAGCTGCGTTCACTATTGGAGCTTGTGTTTAGCTTCAGTCCCATCGTTCGTGCGAGATCCGGCCATAATTGCTCTGTCCAATCCCCCACCTGTTTCTCGAAATCTCCGCTAGCATCTGACTCACCCAGCGGTGATAACCGCTCTGCTCCTCTGGAAGATAACTGTTCATCTATTAAACGCGGAATACGCTGATAGGTGCTGGCCCAGTTGTGGTCACCGCATCCAAGAACAGCGAAACGCACACCTTTGAATTCATTGGCATCCGCATGTTCGATCCACTCGACAAACATCTTGGCATTACTTGGCGGCTGACCGTTATAGGATGCACTGACAATAATGACGGCACCCTCCTTTGGCAGTTTGCCAACACGATCATCCAGCGCAGCGACCTCACTCCGGAAACCCTGATATCTGGCGGTATCCGCAATTTCACGTGCAATGCCTTCAGCTGTACCCAGATTGGAACCGTACAGAACAAGCATCGGTGTGTGGTGTGCATTTGCTGCATCCGGCTCCGTTCTTTTGGCAACCGGCTTTGGTTCTTCGACCGCTACACCCGGAACGGCCATGACTGGCTGCCCCCCACGCGCACGTACACGAATTGTGAAGTTATCCGGTTTAAGCGTCAGCGTTTCTTTCACCTTTAATTGATAATCCGAATGATCTATGAAGTCAAAATGCTTCAACACCATGCCCAGTACCAGCGTTGCTTCCTGAAGTGCAAACTGCTGACCAATGCAGGCCCGTTGACCATTACCAAAAGGTTTATAGGCATCATGCGGCACTTTGCTCGGATCTTCGAACCGTTCCGGGCGGAATTCCTCTACGTCGTCTCCCCATGCTTCGCGGTCACGATGCAGCTTGGGAATAAGTACACTGACGCTGTCTCCTTTTTGCAAAGGATATTGACCCGCAAGTACCGTGTCCTCTTTAGCATACAGAGAAAATGCCGGGGCCGTCGGCCATAACCGCAATGCTTCATTCAAAACCATACGAACGTACTTCAGATTGCGAACCTGGTTGTACGTTGGAACCGGATCTTTCAGAATCTGATCCACTTCTGCTTGGGCTTTAGCCAGCGTATCCGGATTTTTCATCAGATAATAAACGGCGAAGGATAACAGTCCACTTGTAGTCTCATGTCCAGCGATCAGGAATGTAATAATCTGATAACGGATGTTCTCATCATCCAGTGTTTCTCCCGTTTCCGGGTCCTTGCCGCTGAGCATGTGGGACAACAGATCATCTGCCCCTTCCTGCGGTTTCTCTTTGCGCTCGGCAATAATGTGATCCACCAACGAGAACATGGAACGGATATCCTGTTCAAACTGTTTCTTTTTGGTGATCATCAGCTTGTCTTGCAGACGCAGTCGTTGCAATGAACTCATGGATTCATCCAACGCCCGAACCATGCTTGTAATGAATGGATGTGGTTCTTCCCGGTAGAAGCTGTTAAACCGATAGTTGAACCCACACAGGCCAATCGTGTCGAGCGTAAGACGTGTCATATCATCCGGAACGTTAACCGTCTCATCCGGGTTCAATCGTGACCATTTCTGAACCAACTGCACAGCCAGATCAATCATTTTGTTGTGATATCCCTGCATGGCACGTTGACTGAAACTTGGCAGCAGTACGTTATGGGCTTTTTTCCAATTCGGTTCTTCGGTCCAACTCGTAAACAGTCCATCTCCTGCAAAAGCACGAACCTTCGCAAGGGGTGCCCACACACGTTTGTCGAATTTGGATTCATCCGTTACCTCGGCGACCAGTTCGTGACCGGAAATATACAATTCACTTCGCCCAGGGTACTCCATTCGAAAGATCGGTCCATATTCCTCAGCAAGTTTCACCAAAGATTGTACGGGCTCTTCAAAGTTCAATTGCGGCAAATTGCCCAGTGGGCCAAATGTTTTCGGTTGAGGCACTGAAATTGGTGGCATGACACTCACTCCTTCTTTCCAAGTTAAGAGTTCTACAACTAAAAATAATGACTTGATTTACAGACGCGATTACACTTACTCTTCAGATCAACAGATTCAAGTTATTTTTTGCAGTTTTTCATATTTCATCCAGATAACGATAAAACCATCAAAGAACTAACTGACCGAAATGGTATATTGGTCATTTTTGATTAAAAAAAATGGAGGACTTCGTTATCTTCTTTTACCCTAACATTTCCAGTTCTAATCTTCAACAGTCCCAAAGTCATAGGACCTCAGGACAGGGATTAAGGTATACTTATAATTTCTTTAACAGAATTTGAATAGCCGACTCCATCTCTGATGGAGCAACTGTCGTTTCATAACGGCCATGGACGTTCCCATTGCGGTCAATCAGGAATTTGGTGAAATTCCATTTGATCCCGTCTCCTTGATACAATTCTGGATGCTTCTCCTTCAAAAAGGTGTCCATCCACTGTCCTTCTTGCGTATCCAGATCATAACCTTTAAACGGCGCTTCTTCAATCAGATAACGGAACAAAGGATGCATCGATTGCCCAACAACCTCGACCTTCTCCAATATCGGAAAAGATATCTGAAATTGACTCCTGCAATACTCGGCTACCTCAGCGCTACTGCCAGGTTCTTTCTCGTTAAACTGGTTGCATGGAAACGCCAGAATCTCCAGCCCCTGTTCACCATATTTCTCATACATCTGCTGAAGTTCACTGAATTGCCGGGAGTAGCTACACCGACTTGCTGTATTCACAATAAGCAGAACTTTCCCTTTAAAAGCAGAAAAATCACCTTCGTGGCCACCCATAAACGGAACTTGGTAAGAAAATATACTCATCTGTATTCATCCTCCTCTTTCTCTTTTGTATCTCATATGAATTCTATCTTGAGATGGATTATACACCTCTATTGTTAATAGGTTAAATATATAATTAATATAATCTTAATAGTTTCTGACTATAGTAGACAAATAAAAAACTGCCCTCAGCAGACGAATTCTGCATCTAGGACAGTTATCAAAATCATGATGCGCCATCACGTTCAACACACCGTTAACCCATAATTAAACCATATACAATGCCTGGTCCGTGTACCCCAATGGTTAAATCATTTTCAATATCGGAAGATCGGCTTGGCCCTGAAATAAAGTGGATGCCTGCTGGAAGGTTTTCTCTTCCCGCTTCGTCAAATCGATCCAGCGTCTCACCCAGTCTGGTGTACAGTCGATCTACTGGAATAATGATGATGAGTACCGTAGGCAACAGACTCACTGAACGACCTTTTTCCGGTGAAGAAAGTACAGTGACCGAGCCTGTGTATGCTGTCGCATAATCTGCCATGACCACACCGATATCCGCCTCAGCTGCCCGAGCCTTCCAGTTCTCATCCGCCTGACTATTCCACACTGAGATCTGCACATCCGGAAGCTGCTCTTCCAATCCGAGATCTTGTAACGCCTGTTCATTCTGGCGAATGATATATTTGGCACTCAGCTCATGAGATTTGGTGGCAATAAATCGGGACACTTCTTCCATGTTTTGAACCCGGGCAATGTGTGCGCCTACACTCACAAAGTTATCTGTAAATGCTTGAATACGCTTCTCTTCATCCCATTCCAGCCCAGTCCAAAAGTCGGGTGCTCCCCGAAAGGGTTGGGTCGGCGCATGGCGTTGCCTTGGTCTTCTCAATTTCGAAGCAATGTCATTCATGAACTGCTCCTGTTTCTCCATGGACTTCTTCTCCAATTGCGCGAGCCATTGCTGATGTTCAGTTACCATGCTTAGTACCCTCCCCTTCTTCTCGTTCACGAATAATCTGCTCCATACGGCTGCGAACGGAAGAATCCATGGCGGGTTGCTCCTGGTTCAGTTCCTGATCCAGCTTGTTCCATTGTTGCCGGAAGGATTTCTTGGCGAGACTTGGGGCAACCCGATAATTGTTCCAACCTTTGAGAGGACCCAACTTGAGAGAAATGCCGTTGTTGCGTACAACTGCCTTCTGCCCGATCTGTCCCAGGCGTATGGCCGCACTGAAACGTTTGGAATTGGATACAACAGCGGCAAATCCCTTCATGCCCATGCTTTCCATTTTGTTACCATGGCCGTCTTCCACTTTACGCCTGCGTAAATAAACGAGCATATCATGCAATGGAATTTTGACCGGACATGCTTCATAACAGGCTCCACAAAGACTCGAAGCACCCGCAATATCGTTCCATTCATCAATGTTGCCATTGAGTGCAGGTGTCAGTACCGCGCCAATGGGACCACTGTATGTCCCACCGTAGGCATGACCTCCAATATGACGATATACTGGGCAAGCATTCAGACAAGCACCACAGCGAATACAATTCAGCAACTCCTGGAATTCAGGATCACCGAGCTGAAGAGATCGACCGTTATCCACGATAATAATGTGCATTTCATCGGGTCCATCTCCATCCGCTGTACGACGCGGACCTGTGATGCCTGACATGTACATCGTCAGTTTCTGACCTGTTGCGGAGCGCGGCAACAAGGTTGCCATGACCTCCAGATCCGTCCACGACGGGATGATCCGCTCCATGCCCATCAGTGTAATCTGCGTTTTCGGAACAGTGGATACCATACGGGCATTGCCTTCATTTTCGAACAAAACCATGGAACCTGTCTCTGCAATCGCAAAATTGCAGCCGGTCATGCCGATATCTGCTTCCAAGAATTTCTCGCGTAACTTTTTACGTACAAATCCAGCGAGCACCGTTGTGTCCGGCTCCAGAATTTCACCCGCTTCCTTCGATAACAACTCTGCAATCTGATAGCGGTTCTTATGGATGGCTGGAATGACAATATGAGACGGGGCTTCGCCTGCCAGCTGAATAATGTATTCACCCAAATCAGTCTCAATGGCTTCAATGCCCGCCGACTCCAGCACATGATTCAGATGTACTTCCTCCGACACCATCGATTTGGACTTTACCACCGTAGAAGCCTGCTTGTGAGCCGCAATATCCAGCGCAATCGCCGCTGCTTCCACCGATGTATCTGCAAAATGAATATGAACCCCGTTCGCACGGGCGTTATTCACAAATTCATTCAGATAATAATCCAGATACGCAATCGTATGCAGACGAATCTGACGGCCACGCTCCCGCCATTCATCCCAGTTTCCATGTTCTTCTGAGGCAGATTTCTTCCCGTTACGCAATCGTTCTGTCGTGAATTTGACCGCTTTACGCAGAAAATCATCATTCAAGGCCAGTCCGGCACGTTCTTTGACCGTAGTATCCATAACTCCCGGTTGGCTCATCCTGTTCGCACCCCCTCATACAGTAGTTCCGCCAGATGCATCACACGCACCGGTTCATTCCGATAACGCAGATTACCTGCGATATTCATCAGACAGGCCATGTCCAGACCAACCAGCACTTCAGCTTGTGTCTCTTTGACATGATCAACTTTCTCCGTCACCATCGCTCCCGAAATATCGGACATTTTAATGGCAAACGTACCCCCGAACCCGCAACAATCCTCAGCGAATGGAAGTGGAACCAATTCCAGACCTTTTACTTGAGAGAGCAGCGCCATCGGTTCATCCTTCACACCAAGCAGACGGCTGCCGTGGCAGGATGGATGATAGGTTACTTTGTGCGGAAAATGTGCGCCCAGATCGGTTATCCCGAGTACCTGAACAAGGAATTGAGTAAACTCATAGGCTTTGGCTTCCAATCGTTTTGCCTTTTCCAGCCACACCGGTTCATCCGCGAACAGTTCCGGATAATGATGAATCATATACGTACACGATCCGGATGGACAGACTACAAAATCACTGTCGTCAAACGCTTCAAGAATCGTTTTGGCCGCTACCCGAGTCTCATCCCAGTACCCGCTATTGTAGGAAGGCTGACCGCAGCAGGTCTGAATCGGCGGAAAATCCAGCCGAACGCCATGAGCGGCGAGCAATCTAACCATGGCTTCCCCCACTCGGGGATAGATGGCATCGCTGAGGCAGGTAATGAATAAGGAGACCTTCATAATTACACGCTCCTATTAACTGATTAGTAGATAAATTGACTAAGAATATTTGCACTAAACACTCCGTTTCGTGTAAATGTTTAGTTCAATTTATATAGATAAAATTTAAAAGCTTAAACCGTAATAATCCCTATGTCGTATCCACTCAAACGGTCAGTCTGTTCAGCCTCCAATGGCTGATTGGTAATGATCGTATGGACTGCATTTAACCCGGATACTCGGGCAAAAGCACGGACACCAAATTTACTGGCATCTGCAAGTAAGATGACTTGATCGGATATGCCAACCATCTTCTGCTTTAGCCTTGCCTGGAGTTCATTGGATTCACTGATTCCGCCACCTTCGAGATGTACACCTTTGCACGACATGAACATTTTATCCACGTGATACGTTTCCAGAGAACGCTCCGCGAGCGGCCCAACAAAAGACAACGAGCGAGCTGCCAGCTGGCCCCCTGTTGAGATGACTTCAACCTTGTCACGGCTGCTGAGTTCAGTGGCGATTTGGATCGAGTTGGTTAAAACCGTCAGCGGGAAATCCGGCATGTTCGCTGCCATATAACCTGCCGTTGTGCTCGCATCCAACAGAATGCGATCACCCGGATGAATCATCGCCAGAGCCGCTTGTGCAATGCGCTTTTTCTCTTCCGCATGGGTTGTCTCCCTGATCCGGTAAGGGATCTCCGGTTGATCTTCCTTCACACTCACTGCACCACCGTGAGATCGGCGAAGTCGTCCTGCCTGTTCCAGCCGATCCAGATCCCGCCGGATGGTTTCCTCCGTCACCCGGCAGCGCTCACTAAGCTCGGATACACGCATACTGCCCTTTACGTTCACCATCTCCACAATTCGGTCATATCGCTCGGCTGCCAGCATGTTACACCTCACTCCCCGCTTGTGAATTAGATGAAACCGTCACACGCAGAAATCTGCCGTAAGCATCTTCCCAGATTGACCTGTCCTGCGACTCATACGCAGTTACCGAAAATGAATCACGAATGGCCTTACGTGCCTCCCAGATATCTTTAAAAGCTCCGCTCGCCATCCATTGCACAGCCATATTCCCGATGGCACTTCCCTCTGCCGGACCTGCCCATACCGACTTGCCAATGGAATTTGCAGTCCACTGACATAACAGTCGGTTCTGGATACCTCCACCGACCATATGCAATCCGTTGAACGTCTGTCCCGATAATTGTTCCGTCCATTCCAGGACTCTCCTATACTTCAATGCCAGGCTCTCCAGAATTGCCCGGGCAATAGCCCCCTGATCCTCTGGTACCACTTGCCCTGTATCACGGCAATACTGACGTATTCGGGTCGTCATATCTCCTGCTGGCATGAACAGTTCATCATCCGGATCAAACAAACTGGCAAATGGAGGTGCCTGTTCCGCCTTTGCTAATAACGCATCATAGCTAATTCCCTGCCCTTGGCGGTCCCACTCCCGCATACTTTCCTGCAAAATCCATAAGCCCATAATGTTCTTCAGCAGACGGAATGTTCCACCCGCCCCGCCTTCATTCGTGAAGTTCAAGGCCAGACTCTCGGTACTAATCGCAGGATGATCTATCTCCGTACCCATCAGGGACCAGGTTCCACAGCTCAGATAAGCAAAAGAACGTTCCGTTGCAGGAACAGCCACAACGGCTGAACCCGTATCATGCTCCGCAACAGCGATCACGGGAATCGGAGACAATCCCAGATCGTTACAGATACTGCTTCGCAATTGTCCAACACGGGTGCCTGGCAGCACGGCTTCACCAAACAGTTTCTCCGAAATACGAATATGCGCCAGCAACTCACTATCCCACTGCCCCGCTGATGGATTGTATAATTGTGTTGTGGTTGCATTGGTGAACTCATTCACCGCTTCCCCTGTCAGGAAATAACGTAGCAAATCCGGAATCATGAGAAAACGCTCTGCTTCATGAAGTAACGGGGAACCGCTGCGTTGAAGCGTTGCCAATTGATACAAGGTATTAAAGCTAAGAAACTGAATCCCTGTACGTTCGAAGATTCGCTGAGAGCTCAGCTCTTGGCGTACCTGATCCATCATGCCGTTAAACTGTGTATCACGGTAATGATACGGGTTACCCAGCAACTCACCATTACTGCCAAGCAAACCAAAATCAACGCCCCAGGAATCGATCCCCAGGCTCTCCGGCTTTTCTCCCTGCTGTTTCACAAGGGTAAGCCCTTGCAACAATTCATGATGTAATCGCAGAATATCCCAGTGCATCCGCTCGCCAACCTTCACCGGTTCATTCTTGAACCGATGAATTTCGCTTGTTTCGATCCCACGATCATTTAGATGTCCCAGTAACGCTCTCCCGCTCCCAGCGCCCAAATCATAAGCCAGCACACTCACCGCGCTTCACCAACCTTTCGAACCCATCCTATTTTCCAAACGGCATCTCTTGAATTCAGTCCGTAACCCTGTACTTTATTCTGTATTTATTGTTTGTTTGTTTTTGTTTAATACTGTTTTACTTTATTTTACGAGTATATCACCATTGTAAGCGTTTGAATACCCTTCGGTTTTTCTTTCTTTTGGGCATAGCAAAAACGACTCTCTCCCAGCTGGGAGGAGCCGCAGTTCTTTTTTTACGTATAAAATTGACCTTTGCTTACCCCCGACTGGGGCTGTACATCTCTCTCAAAATGCTTGAATCGTGTCCCCTGATACGTCAGCATTCCTCGATCATTTTCCACCATCATGCCATAATGGTTTCCGCCAACAATCAGTTCAGTGCGCTCCCCATTGTCGAATTCAAATGTAACATAATACCGGGTAGTCGCACTGCTATCGCCGCCTCCACCTGAGACTTCGGTTCGTTTGGCCACCACCGTTGAATGCAGGGTTAACAAGGCCGCTGTGTTATTCGATGACCACGTGCGTACCCCTGAAATAATTACAAAAACAATAACTCCCGCAATGATGAGAAATATGCCGCCAATGAAAATCGAAGCAAATGCATTCATTGTAGCAAACTCATTGAATCCCGAAAAAAAACCACCCTGATTTCCTTCAAAACCTGGTACTCCATTCATGTCGTCAAACACACCAAAGCCGTCTACGCTTAATCGGCCCATCGATGAGGACACGCTCGTTAACGCCATTCATCATCGTTCCTTTCCCCTTGCAAAAATAAGATGCACCGCCCCCACGCAAGGAAGGCGGTGCATGCAGACAACCCGTTCTGCCTTGTCCGTATACTATATGAACCAGATCAGGAATACAGACGTTCAAGTTCGTCGACCAGACTGCCGACATAAGCAACCGCGGAGCGAATCGGCTCAGGTCCGGACATATCCACACCCGCAAGCTTCATTAACTCCTGTGGTGTGAGACTTCCACCAGCTTTGAGTGCATCAAGCCAGCGATCTACCGCAGGCTGTCCTTCTTCCCGAATCTGCTGTGCTGCCGCTGTGGAAGCCGTCAAGCCTGCCGCATAGGTATATGGATAAAGTCCCATATAATAATGAGGTTGTCTCATCCACGTGAGCTTGGCCCCTTCATCAATTACCAGATCAGGTCCCCAGAATTCGGAAAGGATGTCTCCTTTGAGCTGACTTAACGTCTTCGCCGTAATGGGCTCATCTTTGGTTGCGCGTGCATAGACCCTGCGCTGTAATTCACCTTCCAGCAGATGTGTAACAAAGTTATGGTAATACGTATTCAACAGTTGCAAAATGACCCAGCGACGCATTCTCGGATTATCGGAACGTTTCAATAGATGATCTGCCAGCAGCATTTCATTCATGGTCGATGGTGCCTCAATGAAATAAAGAGATGGCCGTGTATTCGTGAGCCGTTGGTAACGTCCCGCAAGCATGAAGTGGCCTGCATGCCCCACTTCATGGGCAAGTGTAAATGCTCCACGCATATTGTTTGCCCATGAAATTAAGATATAGGAGTGTGAACCATATATAGAGGAGCAAAATGCCCCTGTGGATTTGCCTGCATTATCTGCGTAATCCACCCAGCGATCACTGAATGCGCGCTCTACGATCTCGCCATACTCCGGCCCAAGCACATCAAGTGCTTCTCGAATGAGTGTGCACGCCTCATCATATGTAATGGCAGGGCTAAATTCAGGATCAAGCGGCGCCTTCAGATCACAAAACATCAGTTTGTCCAGACCCAGCTCACGTTTCTTGAGAGCCGCCAGTCTGCGCATATGAGGTGCGAGTTCCCGCTGGATAATATCCAGAATATTATTGTACATCTCTTTGCTCACTTGCTGTGGGCTGAGAAGCATATCTGTAACATCGTCGTAACCACGCAGCCTGGATAATACAACCTGTTTCTTCACTTCGGTTGCATAACCTTCTGCGAACGTATTTTTGTAATCATTTAATTTCGAGCTGAATGCAGCATAAGCAGAACGGCGCAGCTTGGTATCAGATGACATCTCATAATTATTTTCATAGAATGACCAGGACAGTGGACGATTATTGTCCTCTCCATCAAGAGCATCGTCAAACGTCATGTCTGCCAGTTTACCGCGCAGATAGATACGGTATGGCGAATCCAGCACCTCTCCAAGTGAAGCGAGTACCTTCTCGGTCTCGGGCGTAAGCCGATGTTCTTTTTCTCGAATCAAACGCTCCAAACTGCGCGCATACGGTTCCAATCCCGGAAGTTCTTCAAGGTAACGTTCAACGGTTCCCTCCGGCAGATCAACGATCTCCGAATTGACAAAAGACAAGGACGACGACAGATTTGATAGGATATCTCCTGCTTTAGCTGAATTCTCAATATTGACCGGATTGGTGCTGTCCTCTGACTGCTTCAAGCGGGCATAAGAAGCCGTCTTGGCGATCCGCTCCTGCAAAGCTTCACGAGCATCCAGACAAGCCAGCAATTGTTCAGCGCCTTCGCCAAGACGTCCTTTGAACGTTTCGATCTGGGCAGCAGCCTGAGGAAGTGATCGAAGCTCCTGCTCCCACTCTACATCGTTTACAAACAAGTCTCTCAGATCCCAAGTGGTTTCTGGGTTTACCTCAGCACGTGTACGTATTTTTTCCATCTGTATATGTCATCCTCCTTGCATTTCCAATATCTCTCATCGTATCATATTCCAGTGCAAGGGAGTATAGATTGGACTAAAGATTATTCACACTTACCACTCCGATGACAGAACAACCTTCCGATCGCTCTTATCCCCAGATTTTTTGATTCCCTTTTTCAAAGGTGAAAATCCGGTGATAAAGGCGACCGCTCCGCTTCTTCAGGTTCTTTCTGTCCTCTACGTTCTCGTGTGAATGTTTAGTTCCATCTATACAAAAGGGGTATCTAAGATAAAGGCCAGTATGTGCTTGCGATGTAGCTTTCTTTCAGAAAGCTTTTAGCTTCGCTTCTTCAAGCTGTTTCTGTCCTCTCCGTTTCGTATAAACTTTTGCTCATGTGACCATGGTTTGAAAGCAACTAAAAAACCGCTGGTTTATGGAAGAATCCATTTACCTAGCGGTCATTCTGAATATAACTTATTTAGCTTTCTTTCCAGATTACATTTTCGCCGTAATTTTTACCCCAGTTATACATCGCGTGCAGGACGGGCATCAGGCTTTGACCGTGATCTGTCAACGTATACTCCACCCGAGGAGGTACCTCTGCATACACCTTGCGCTCAATCAACTTGTCTTCCTCCAGCTCACGTAGCTGATTGGTCAGCATCTTCTGGGTAATATGAGGGATTAGGCGTTTCAGCTCACTGAAACGTTTGGTACCTTCCAGACCCAAATGCCACAAAATAATCAGTTTCCATTTGCCACCGATCACCGCAAGGGTCAATTCCTTCTCACAGTTGATTTCTTTCAGATTAATCCGTTCCTTGACTTCGGCTGCCATGGCTCCGAGCCCCCTCATCTTCAATCTTATATCGCGTATATTACACATATCACGGGGACACTTCACACGAGGTAAGCTTTCCGCTCCATGCATGATGTAATAAGTACATTCATTCAATACAGCTATCTATTAATTCTACTACAGCCTGGTCGGGATGCAAAGTTTAACTGTAAATCACGGATAAAACCTAACAGATGAATGACTATGTATCGCAGAAAAGACCAGAACCCTTCATAATCAAAGGATTCCGGTCTTTCATCTATTCACTATTCCAGGTTCGCGTGGCGGCCAAACATATCCGCTCCGGTCATCCCCTTCATTTCCATCATCGTAAGGATGAGAGCATCCATACCGATTAACAGTCCTTGTTCAAACAACGAGCCCATCGGCTGAATGGTTACTGCCGCTCCGGAAGTTGCTGTGTCCTCTTTGGCTGAAGCCGGGAGACGCACTACCGTAGTCGCCAATTTCCCAATCGTGGACTCTGGCTTAATCGTAATGAGACCTACAGGTGCACCAGCTTGACTAGCCTTTTGAGCCATGGCTACCAGACTGCCTGTCTCTCCTGAGCCAGAGCACAGCAAGAGGAAATCCTTCGAGCTGATCCCAGGTGTTACGGTCTCGCCCACCACATATACACGAAGCCCCATCTGCATCAGTCTCATGGCAAAAGCCTTTCCCATAAGTCCTGACCGGCCTGCTCCTGCTACAAAAATCTGTTCCGCAGCCAAAATGTGTTCAGCCATCGCTTGCATCTCTGCATCATCGATCTGGCTTAACGTACGTTCCAGCTCCTTCAAGATGTCAGCTGCGTACTGTGTTTTGCTCATCTGCTTACCCTTGTTTAACGAGACGTTGCATTTCAGCTGCAACTGCCGCTTTGTCTGCTTGTCCTGTGATACCGCCGCCTACAATAACCAGATCCGGTTGTGCTTTGATTACTTCTGGCAATGTTTCCAGCTTAATTCCACCAGCAACAGCAGTTTTAGCATTTTTCACAGCTGCTTTGATCGTTTGCAGATCTTCGAACGGGCTTTGTCCTTCAGCTTGCAGGTCATAACCTGTGTGTACACAGATGTAATCTACGCCAAGCGCATCAATCTCACGAGCACGTTGTTCAAGGTTAGGCACGTTGATCATGTCCACAAGAACTTGTTTGTTTTGTTTTTTCGCTTCTGCTACTGCACCTTTGATCGTACTGTCATTGGTTGCCCCAAGCACAGTGATCAGATCCGCACCAGCCTCAGCTGCTTTCATGATTTCATAACCACCAGCGTCCATGATTTTAAGGTCTGCAAGAACTTGCAGATTAGGGAATGCTTCTTTCATCGCTTTTACCGCGTGCAAACCTTCATTAATAACGATTGGAGTACCAATCTCAACGATATCAATATATTGTTCAACCTCTTTAACCAGTGCGATACCTTCAGGGATATTTACCAAGTCAAGCGCCAATTGCAATTTCATCATTTATTTCTCCTTTGTTGTTCAAGTATGATTCGTTCCTGTAAAAATAATAATCAGATATTTAGCCTGCACCAATTTGTCTGTTCAGATGCATGCAGTGTTTGTTTTGGCTACTCACTCATTGTAGACCCTGACTATCCATTCAGGAAGTACGCACTTTGAAGTGGGGTAGTTACTTGGGCGATACTATTGATAATTGTTGGTTGTTAGGTGAATCAAATATAGAATTAATCCTCTATTCCAATCCGCCCGCTTACAGCCGAGCAGCAGCCTAATCATCCAATTAGATATTCAATATAAAAAGACCCCGCCACATGGCAGGGTCGTTATCGTTATCATTTTCAATCCAGCCAGGGCTGGTTTAGAAATTTATCATTTTACAGATATACTGGTTTCACGCATACCGGCTTGGATACACCTGTGCTGTGACCTGTGTATTTCAAACGTCCGCTCTCCTGATCTACCGTGAATGTCACGAGGTTGTTTGTATCGCGGTTAGCTGCGATCAGCAATTTGCCGTTAGGTGTCAGAGCAAAGTGACGCGGGTGCTCACCTTCAGCAGATACATGCTCAACCAGTGTCAGGTGACCTTTGTCTGCATCTACTGCAAATACAACGATGCTGTCATGTCCACGGTTAGAACCATATACATAACGTCCATCATTGGAAACAGTGATTTCAGCTGTTGTATTCTCTTTGCCATCATATCCATCAGGCAGTGTAGATACTGTAGACAATTCAGTCAACGTGCCCGCTGCTGCATCATATTTGAACGAAGTAATGGAAGAATCCACTTCATTGATGACATATGCGAATTGACCATTCGGGTGGAACGCCAAGTGACGTGGGCCAGCTCCCGGATGTGTTTTGGTTTCACTGTGCAGCACAAGTTCATTTTTGTCTGCATCAATGGAATAGATCGCGATGTTATCTGCGCCCAGATCCTGTACCATCATGTATTTACCATCCGGGCTGAAGAATGCGGAGTGAACATGTGGCTTGTCCTGACGCTCAGGATGCGCACCTTGTCCTTCATGTTTCTTCTCGTCCAGAAGCGCTCCAACTTCACCGTTATCCGTCAAGGCTTGCAGACCTACCAGACCACCGTGGTAGCTGGAGAGAATCAAGTATTTGCCGGAAGGATCACGCTGGATATGACATGGTGGTGCTGAAATGGAGTCATTCCGGTTCAGCAACGTTAATTTTCCTGTAGAAGGATCAATGCTCAGAGCTACAGCTTCAGACATTTTGTTGCCTTCTGCTGACGCTGTTTCACCAATCGCATACAGTTTGTTTCCTTCAGCATCCACGTTGACAAACGTTGGGTTTTTCACGCCCGCTATGCCGTCAAGCTTGGACAAGCTGCCTGTATCCTCATTCAATTCATATGCATAAATGCCCTCATTTTCCGCTTCGGCGTAAGAGCCGGCCAGTACGAGCAAGCGTTTTGATTCACTCATTACAGTTTCCTCCTCTATGTGTATGTAATCTTGTTGCACCTCTTCTATAATAAATCTGCCATATCAAAATAGCAATCCGCTGTCGCTGCACATCAGGGAAATCCTTAGTTAAGCAAGGCGATTACTACACATCATCATACTGAAATCCATTCATATGAGATGCATCTTCTGCTATGATAAGATAGGTTTTTCATCCAGAAGGGACTGAATTGCATTGCTTCACTCATTTTTACTCACCTTATACCATGTGTTCCTGCCGATATCACTTCCCGTGATTGGAGGTATTCTGTTAAAACGCTTCAAAAATTGGGATACCCGGTCGCTCTCGACCTTTTCCCTTTATATTTTGAGCCCTGCACTCATCTTCAATACATTGCTGCATGCAGAGATTACCTGGACGGACGTCACCAGCACGTTCTGGTTCTCTATTATTAATCTGATTGCTCTGTGGGCACTCGCCGAGCTGTTAAGCCGGGTTTTCCGTCTGGGTGCAAGCGAAAAAGCGGGCCTCACCCTCGTCTCCACGTTTACGAACTGCGTGAATTACGGGCTCCCGCTTGTACTGCTTGCCTTTGGTCAGCTTGGACTGGACAAGGCTTCCGTCTACGTCATTGGACAGATGATCATTGTTAATACGGTAGGTATCTTTTTTGCCGCGCGATCCGAATTCACGGTGAAAGATGCGATTCTGTCCGTTTTCCGCATGCCATCCATCTATGCTGCTGGCATCGCCATTGCGCTGCGTGCGTCCAATCTGAGCCTGCCTGAAGCGCTGGATGGAGGGATTTCCATGCTGGCTGCGGGCTACTCTCCTGTCGTTCTCGCCATTCTGGGAGCACAGATGCTCAGACCAAAAGGTGCAACGGCACCTTGGTTGCCCAATGTACGCCGAGCTTTCTGGACCGGGCTTGTAGTCCGTCTCGCAGCTGCGCCGATCCTGTCCTGGCTGATACTGACCGCGCTTCAGGTCGAAGGTACGTTGTTCAGTGTGCTGCTGATCCTCGCATCGATGCCGACCGCAGTGAACGCCGTTATTTTGGCTGAACAGTTCAATGCTTCTCCGCAGTTTGTATCCCGCTGCATTCTGTGGACCACAGCTGCATCCATGTTGATGCTGCCCATTATGATTGTGATGGCTTCCTGATTAATACCGGAGGTGATACCGAAGCGCTATCCGCTTGTCGGCGTTTCTCCAGCCGGCGTTCATAACGCCGGTTGAGCGCTCTGACGTAGAAGAATTTTACGACAAAGTACGAAACCACACCCAGAATGACACCAAATACGGACATGCCTGCCAGAATATCCAATCCACCAAGCAACAATTCACTCACGGCCGACCAGTTTCCGCGAAACAGCTCCATGAATGCACTCTCATGTACCAGTCCCTGTCCCATGCTGTGAGCAGGCAATATCCATGAGCCAATTTGTTTGGCGAGTGGCATCAGAATAATAGGTAAAAACGTAAGTTTCCCGATCACATTACCAACAATCGCTGCTGGCACCGAACCCCCAGACAGTCGCACAATCGGATAAAATACGAGATATATCAGGGAAGCGGTCGAGATCACGATCAGTTCCAGTCCGAACCCTATAGCAAATCCGGTAGATACTTTATGGGCACCTCCGGGAGCACGTAACAATTTGAGAAAATTCAGCTTCATAGCACGTGTTAAACGTACCCAGCGGTTAGTCTTGCGCTTCTGTGTGTTCATACCGAATTACTCCTTATTTTACACAAATGACAATTTGAATTGTCTATTCTTCAGTATATCACACCGCGTTAGCTCCTGTAGTAACAATGACCGGCTGTGTCTCCATCTGGACATTACCTGCCACCGCTCGGGAGATCATACAGGAGGATTCAGCCTTATGCGCCAAGCGCTCAGCCTTGGTCAGATCCGCCTCTGAAGCATCTTGGCTGAGTACAATCCGGGGTCTATGTACGATCCGTTCGTACGTAAATACGTTATTTGTAACATCTACCGTTGCTTCCGATTCAAGCGTCAATTCATCTGGCGTAATATCCGAACGCTCCAGCATCGCTGCCAGCGTGATCAGGTAACAAGTGGAGGCTGCACCCAGCAGCATCTCGTCCGGGTTAGTTCCCGTACCGGGTCCGCCCATCTCCTGCGGAATCGATATGACCGTTTTTAACCCACCTGCATCGATTGTTCCCTCACTGTTACGCCCACCATTCCATACCGCTTTCAGATGAAAAGGATGTTTCATGACATTCATTCCCTTCTTGTTTACACACGTATACACGTAATATTCTGCTCCATCAATGCGCTAACGTGCTCTTCATCTACGCCCTGATCTGTAATCACTTTGCCCACACTGCTCATCTCAGCAACTCTGGTAAACGCCTGTATGTTAAATTTGCTGGAATCTGCAAGTAAAATGACCTCATCTGCAATATGGATCATTTTCTGCTTCACCAAGGCCTGTAATTCATTGGATTCACTGATGCCTTTGGTCAAATGTACTCCTTTGCAAGACAGAAACACTTTGTCCACATGATAAGCATCCAGCGAACGTTCCGCCAGCGGTCCTACAAAAGACAGTGACTTCGAAGCCAATTGCCCACCTGTGGCAATTACACGAATCTGCTCCTTGTTACTCAGCTCTGCGGCCACTTTAATCGAATTGGTTAGTACCGTCAGTGGAATGTTCGGCAATCCTGCCGCCATATACCACGCGGTTGTACTTGCATCCAGGGCGATTCGGTCACCAGATTCCACCATTTTCACCGCTTCGCTTGCAATTCTGCGCTTCTCTTCGGCATGGGCTACAGCCCGTTCCGGATACGGAATCTCCGACTGTAACTCTTCCTTGTATTTTACGCTGACCGCCCCGCCATGGGACCTTCTGAGCCTGCCCGCCTGTTCGAGCTTGTCCAGATCACGACGAATCGTCTCTTCCGTCACCCCGCAGCGCTCACTAAGTTCGGTCACACGCATGCTGCCTTGCGTATCCACCCATTCCACTATTTTCTCATACCGTTCAGCTACGAGCATATTCCTTCACTCCAAACCGTTGATTATCCAGTTGATCCTGTTCATCCATCATACCACAGAGCGATGACAAGAAGAATCTGGACCATGTGCAAAAAGAGGGAGCTTTCGCCCCCTCCATTCCAGTTCTGAAGTGTATCTTATTTATCTTCTGCCATAGGGAACCAGCCTGGCGTGTGGATGATTGCATTCCACAATCCGTCAGGGATAACCAGACGTTCCTGATCGGATTTGGTCAGAATCGTCTCGATGTCTTCTTCACGTCCGCTCTCGATTTTCTCAACCCAATCCGGTTCAATAATCAACTCACGTCCAATGGCAAGTAGTGGTACTCCCGTTTGAAGTGCCTCAGCAGCCTGATCAGCCGTATGAATTGAACCTACGCCAATTACAGGCAATTTGCCGTTCACACGATCCAAGATGAATTCCATTCTAGAACGTGTATCTGCTTCGCCACGTCTTGGCTTGGACCAGAATTCGTTCAGGGAAACGTGCAGGTAATCCAGATTTTTATCTTTCAATGCATCCACCAGTGCATACGTGTCTTCCATTGTGAGTCCCGGTGTTTCCGGTTCTTCCGGGGAGAAACGGTATCCAATGATGAACGGCAGTTTGGTATGTTCGGCAACCACTTTCTGAATCTCATCCACTACAGCAAGCGGGAATGTCAGACGTTTCTCGACACTTCCGCCCCAACGATCTTCTCGTCGGTTGGAATGAGGGGAGAAGAATTGCTGGATCAGATAACCATTAGCACCGTGAATCTCAACACCATCAAATCCGGCTTCAATGGCACGACGTGTCGCTTCCCCGAAATCTTTGATAATGGAAGTAATCTCGGCATCCGTCAATTCTCTAGGTTCAGGAGATCCTGGACGTTCACTTGCAACCGCACTAGGAGCAACCACTTGACCCGCAGGTACAGCTTGTTCAGGTGTCAGACGGCCCGCATGGAAAATTTGCAACACGGCAACCGAGCCTTGTTGTTTCATGGTGTCAGCCAATCGTTTCAGGCCAGGAATGAAGCGGTCATCATATACGCCAAACTGAGCTGGGAAACCAATGCCATGCTCTGTTACATGCCCTACAGCCGTAAGCGACATGCCAGCACCACCGGTGCGACGTGCATAATAAGCAAGTTCTGCATCGGATATGGTACCATCAGCATTCGAGGACATATGAGTCATGGGAGCGAGCACGATACGGTTTTTCAGTGTAATACCAGTCGGCAGTGAAACTTGTTCAAACATCTGGTTAAACTTTGGATTCATTCGTGGTTCCCTCCTGATTATAAATATCTCTTTTAATAGATATATGGATATGTGCGTTCACTTACTGTAATGATTATAGTTACGTTTCACTGCAATTGCAACTTTTCATTTTCTGAAAGGAAAAAAAGAGCAGAGTGTCTCCAGACTCTCAGCCCTCTTCATCTTCTTCACATCATCCAAAGGATATTCAGAAACTCCGAACGTAAGCCAGCTTCTGATCCATCTCTTCCACGCATTCGTAACAATCGTGTTCATCGTTGGCGACCATTGGGGTGACTGGATACAGATTCATCTCTGTACTGTTATACGATTTTAATAACGGTAGCAACTGAGTCACCCGTGTATTAGCCGGATCAAGCCAGGTGTTGATCTCTTCCTCAGAGAGGATCGCTGGCATTTTACTGCCAAACTCGCGTGTAACCATATTCGCTCCTGTCATAAGCATCGTGCAGGTACGAAGCGGCTCTTTCCGTGTATCTCTCCACACCTCGTATAACCCAGCAATACCGAAGAGACCACGATCCGGCATGACAACACGAACTGCATAACTTTTTTTGCCCTCTTGCCGCCAGTAATATAATCCATTGCAGGGAATGACGCAGCGCTTGGTCTCTACCAGTTTGTAATAGGAAGGATTCTCATGCACCGTCATAAGATTTGCGTTAACGGCATCACGACCCCAGAATGGAATGAACCCCCACCGGAACTCATCCAATACACGCTCACCATCCTGATGTAAAATAATCGGCGTATGCTGGGTTGGGCTGATATTGTATCGGTTTTTGTAATAATACATCACTCGCTGAATCTTGAAATGATCTCTGACTTCGTCCAAATCGGCTGCCAATGAAAAACGGTTGCACATGCTCAAGCACTACCTTTCCCTGTGAGAAGTTGAACGTATTGTTTGTTATTTCAGGGAAATTATGCATGCATATCGAACAGAAAATGACTTATTTTGACACCATTAGGGTCTGATCAAGATATATTTCATGTTTTTCACGACAAAAACAACGACCTCGGACTCATTTCAACTCAAATATTACTTGTTACTATAATAGAGAATAAAATACATTTATTGGAGGTTTTAAGTATGAAAAGGAAGTTTTTGATGAGCATCATGTTGCTCTCAGCGATTGCGATGTTTGGCAGTACCATCTATGCGGCAACCTTTCTGACCTACGGTTATCCCAGCACCACCATTCCCATTCGTACGTATAATTACGCCTCCGCATGGCAGACTCCCATGGACGCTTCCCTTACCAACTGGAACAATGCAGGTGCCAAAGTTAAATTCACCAAAACAAGTAACTCCCCAAACACCATCACCGCAGGAAACTTTAATAATACAGCATATGGTGTCAACTACGCCTCCGTATCCGGCAGTCAAGTCGTAAGCTTCCGCATCGAACTCAATGCATCCACGATCACCCCTGACGCAACCAACTTATCCAACTTCATTCAAAGCGTATTTGTCCACGAACTCGGACACTCCATCTGGCTCGGTGACAACCCAACAACAAGCAGTCCTTCCATTATGTCTTACTCCCGCAACCGCAATTCCATGACCCAACCCCAAACTTTTGATATCAATAACGTAAGATCCAAGTACTAATCCGTTACGAACTTATCCCAAAAATCCAAGGAGGATCCCTATCCATGAACAAAAATCGAGTATTAACGCTGCTTCTCTCTTCCATTTTCATTTTATCTGCTGTTGGATGTTCTTCTGTTACACCTACCGCGTCCACATCCGATGCACCCATGACCATTATTGCTTCTGAAGATTACCCGAGTTATGCCAGCATTGGCGACCTGTCCGAGAGAGCAAATACAATTGTGAAAGGCAGTGTTGTTGAGACTCGTGTGGAAGCTTTAAACGATATTGTACAAGTTACTGATGCTGCAAATGAAAACGAGTTAAACCCCGCGTCCGATCCGGGCGGAGAGCCATCTTCTTTTGACAAAATCTATACGATCCACACGATTCAGGTCGCTGAATCCTATAAAGGCGGTTACACTGCCGGGGAAAAACTTGAAGTGAAGCAACTTGGCGGACAACTAGGCAACACCGAGATTATTAATGATGACAACCTCAAGCTGATTCCTACCAAAGACTATGTACTCTTCCTGGAAACGTATGAAGACACCCCTGCCAGCCTGCTCAACTCCGTTCAAAGTCTCTACGTGATCAAACCTGCCGTCAAGTCGAATCAGCCAGGTCAGCAACAATCACCGTCAGAAGTCATTGTGAGTGCAAATCCCGAGAATGACCTCACACTGCAACTGGAGGATCTGCAAGAAATTCAGAACGAACAAAAGAGCGAATAAACTCTTATACGGTAATCACACTGCTACTTCATCTCCCTGCAGGCAGCTAATCCCCTTCAACTGTTCAGTCCTACATAGAAATATGAAAACCGTGCTGCTCAGCAAACTGGGTAGCACGGTTTTTTTGGAGTATCTTACTTAGACGGTGTATTAAGTCCAATAATCCATTCAGCCAGATCCTGTGTCTGTTTCAACAAGGCGATAGGGTCACGGAACCAGGATTGTTCTTCCGTCCAAATGTACACATTTCCATTTTTGATTGCAGGTAATGAACCCCAGATCGGATCTGCCTGAAGGTCTTTCAACTGAGACTTGCTGGTCAGCACAATGTAATCTCCAGCGTATTTGGAGAGCAGTTCTATGGAGAATTCATGATAGGCGCCCTGCATCAACTCGGATGGAATGTTCTTTGGTGCTTGCAATCCAAGCAATTCGTAGATGTTACGCCCTCCCCGACCCGACTGATTGCCAAATATGAAGACTTGGCGATCATATTCCTGCATAACGGAGAATGTAGCGTCAGCTGGAACAACGCTCTGCACCTCCTGCTTGATTTTGGCAATCTCCTCATCAAAATCAGCCAGCCACTTCTCTGCTTCCGCTTCTTTGCCAAGGACTTTACCGAAATAATTCACTTCGTCCTTGAGTGTTGGAAAAGTGATGGATGCGATCGAAACGGTTGGAGCAATCTTGCTGTATTTCTCATAAGCCGCCTTGTCCGGATTCAATGTAATAATGAGATCAGGTTCCAGCTCCATCAATTGTTCAACGGAATCCCCTATCGTTTCAAGACCATCCATGTGACCTTCCAGGTAAGGACTGTTCATTAGAAATTGGCCTCCACCAATCGGTTTTACACCAAGAGCAAGCACCGTTCCCAGATAATCAATGGCAGCAACTCGCTCCGGATGTGCAGGAATTTCTACCTCACCAAAAGTCGTATTTACCATTTGCGTTTCCACGACTGCCGGTTGTTCGGGTTCAGCCGCAACTTCGGATGTTTCAGCCCCCTGCTGGGCTGTTCCACAAGCACTCAATGTGAGTACAAGCGCAAGCGACATGATCGCTGATTTAAAATGGTTAAACATGTTGATTTCCTCATCTCCCGTATATTGATAATGATTATCATCATCAATTAAAGGATAACGTTCATCCCCTCCTGTTACAATGGATTCATTTGTTTCATTTAATGTACTTTCTGAAACTGATTTCGAGTTATCCTGCTGCTTCAACCGATATTGCCCCGGTGTGATACCGGTCTCTTTTTTGAATATACGATTGAAATAAAACGGGTCCATATAACCCACATACGCGGCAATCTCCTGTAATGAAGCTTCTGTGGAAGCAAGCAGACTCCTTGCCTCACCCATTCGTAACCGAATCACATATTCTGTCGGTGTACATCCCGTCTGTTCCTTGAATTTGCGTGATAAATATTGCGGACTGTAATTCAAGGATTGGGCAAGCGAGTCAAGTGAGATCGTTTCCCGGAAATGAGCTTTGATATATCGCAAAACCTGATCGGTAAGCGAAGGCTGTTGAACTTCGTCAAACATGCGACTCCGCTGTAACAATACAATCTGTACCAGTTGAAAGAAGTACACTTTAACCTGAATTTTGCCCACTCGCTCCTGCCCTGACCAGCATTCATGTATATTCCGCACCAGCTCACGCAGTTCAAGTGCATGATCCGGCGCTGTCGCCCAGGACTCTTCAAACGGATTGTGCTGGTTCAACATTATTCGATACTCCATAAGCACGTTGGAGGGCAAGGTTGATTTGTACAAAATCAGATGTACCTCTGTAACTCCGGTCGCTTCAAGTGTTAGACGCCTTCCTTTTCCCCCGTGCAGCAGCAAGAACTGGCTTGTAGTCCATACCTCTTCATCCAGCCAGACCTGCCCCCTGCCTTGAACATACACAAATGCACTGGTTGGTAACACATAATTGCGTATGAACTCGTGTGTTGCGAGTGATATAAGACGCACATCTAGCACGCGAACCTGTACCTGATCCCACAGCTTGATGTCATTCTGAATTCCCATATAAACTCCCTCTCCTAAGCAATCAAACACACACAATACCTTGGCATTGTGACTAAAAACCCACCTATAATTGATAATGATTATCAATTATAGCAATGATGGAACCATCTTAGAAGCCTACCTCCATTTTTGTTAGATGCCGCGAAATAAAAAACGGTCGAAATCCCTTATAGAGAGATCTCAACCGTTCTAAAATTATGGCCTTACTATGTTTTGATAAAGTCAGCTGCCCTTCTCTACTCGATAAATGACAGTAAATACCCGTATCTTTCTTCCTCCATCTTGTCTAACGGAATAAACCGGATCGATGCACTGTTAATACAGTAACGTTTGCCGCCGCGATCTTCGGGACCATCATCGAACACATGACCGAGGTGGATGTCACCTGCCCGGCTTCGTACCTCCGTGCGATCCATACCAAAGCTCGTATCCGTTGTATAGGTAACAACCTCAGGTACAATCGGTTTTGTAAAACTCGGCCACCCGCAACCGGAATCATACTTATCCCGGCTGGTGAATAACGGCTCTCCCGTTGCAATATCCACATACAGACCGGGCTCCTCATTATCCCAATATTCGTTACTGAACGCATGCTCCGTATCATTGTTTACCGCAACCGCATACTGTTCGTCTGTTAATCGTTCCTTTAATTGTTCATCTGTTGGACGTGGATATTGAGCGGGATCAATTCCAATCTCCAGGTCATCCAGGACAGTCATATCAATGTGACAATATCCGTTCGGATTTTTTTCCAAATAATCCTGATGGTACTCCTCCGCCAAATAATAATTCTGCAGAGGCATTACTTCCGTTACGATGGGTTGGTCATATTTTTCTTGCTCTGCCTCTACAGCTTGCTCAATGATTTTGGCATCTTCAGGCAACGTATAATATATTCCTGTCCGATACTGAATGCCACGATCATTGCCCTGCTTATTCAAGCTGGTAGGATCAATAACTCGAAAATAAGATTCAAGCAATTTCTTCAAAGATACTTGCTGCGGATCATATTTTACATGAACGGTCTCCGCAAACCCCTGGTCCCCGCGAATAACCTCCTCATAGGTTGGATTCTCTCCTTCACCGTTGGCATAACCGGAAGTCACATCCTGGACCCCCGGAATACGAGCCATATATGCCTCCACACCCCAGAAACAGCCTCCTGCCAAGTACAGGTTACTCAGGTTTTCCTCGGAGACACTCGATGCCTTGACAGGTTGAGTGGATATCGAAGATGAAGCTGAATGGCTCTCAACCCTGTTTCCACAAGCAGACACAACTATCGCTATAACAAGGAGGCACAAGCCGAGCAGCGTCCTTTTCATGACACTTCCTCCCTTCTCACAAAATCTCTTGTAATGATTCCATGATCTGTTCATTGGATGCATGCCCTGGCTGCGATTTCGTTAAAATACCATCAGAGCCAATATAAAAAGAACTAGGATACGCTCTTACACCAAATTCCTTGGCCCATACACCTTTCTCATCCAAAAGAACAGTTATGTTATCATATGGCTGTTGGTCAAACCATTCGGTAAACGCTTGGGAGGATTTCTCTCCTTTGTAGTCTGGCGTCACAATCGTAATGACTTGAAAATCATTGTTTTGACCCGCCAGATTGTTCAGGTCTTCCAAACCCGCAAGACAGATGGAACACCAGGAAGCCCAGTATTTCACATACACTTTCTTGCCTTGAACATCAGAAAGTCCAACCGTGTTTCCTTTCAGATCAAGCAATGAAAATTCAGGAGCCGTCTCTCCCTTGTTCATCATGGTTGACGAACTCATATCGGATGTTGATGCTGGGGCTGATGATGACCCCGTTTGTTTTGATTCAGTTTGCTGTGATCCACATCCGCTCAAGATCAACAGGACTCCAGCAAATACGATTACAGATACCACCCATCTCCGTGCAATCTTCATACCGAATTCCTCCAATGATTATTGAAACCAGGTCACCAAGCTGTTTAGTCGGTCTGTCATTAACAATAGTCCCATGACAATAAGAATACAGCCGGAAGTTATTTTGATAACACCCATGTACCTGTATAAACGACGTATCCGCTTCATAACATATTCCGAAAAAATGGACAGAATCAGGAAAGGAATCGCTAACCCAAGGGTATACAGGAACATGAGAAACCCACCATAGAGTGGAGAGCCTTCACCTGCGGCGATACCAAGAATGGCCGCCAGCACGGACCCAATACAAGGCGTCCAGCCGAAACTAAACGTCAGACCCAGCAGGAACGCTCCGACATACCCTCCCCGTCTGGCATGATCGCTTGACAACTTTCTCTCCCGTTCCAGCCAGGATAGTCGAATCAACCCGGTTTGATAAATCCCGAAAAGCACCACGATGGCTCCGCAGATGGCAATAAACACAGGACTTGAGATCATATTCCCAACGATGCCGGAACCAAAACCGAGTAATACAAATACCAGGGACAGCCCAAGAACAAATAAAAATGTCCGCAAAACAAGTGTGGACCGCAACTGAACCGAATTGTTGTCGGACTGCTGCTGATTCGTACCGTTGACCATGCTTCCGGACAGATAAGACACGTATACCGGGATCAGCGGCAGAATACATGGCGCAAAAAACGATAACAATCCTGCACCAAAAACGCCGAAAAGGAATACTAAATCACTGGTCAAGTCATTCACCACCTGAATAAATACTACGTTTGATTAACCAAGGTTAACGACTGACGTAGATTGGAAGCGTGAACCAGAAGCAGCTTCCTTCTCCTTTTGTACTCTGAACCCCGATCTCGCCACCATGGAGTTCCACAATCGATTGAGCGATGGCAAGGCCAAGCCCGCCCCCCCCATTGCTCTTGCTACGTGATTTGTCAATTCGATAAAAACGTTCAAATATACGCGAAGTTTCCTCCGCTTCAATGCCTTCCCCTTCATCCGTAACTGAAATTTGTATAAACGGCCCCTTTTCTTCGGCAGCCAGAATGATTTTTCCATCAACAGGAGAGTATTGAATGGCATTTTGCAGCAAATTGGAAAGGACCCGCTTCATTTGTGCAGGCATCATGACCGCGGCTGGTAATTTATCGGGCAAATCGATTTCAACGTTCAGCGTTTTCTCGGCGAGATGAAACGAAAAACTCTCCAACGTACTGAGCAGCAACTCATCGACGTGACAAGGCTGAGGGTCAAATACCTCCCCTTGCGCTTCCAGGCTGGATAATTCGAACAAATCTTGAATAAGCCCTCCCAAACGCTTCGTCTCAAGTCGTATCGTGTTCAGGTAACGTTGAAAGGTTTCTTTATCCTGAATGACATCATCCTCCAACGCTTCGACGAATGACTGAATGGATGCCAAGGGAGTCCGTAAATCATGGGAAACATTGGCGATCAACTCTCGTCTCGCGGTTTCTGAGTGATGCAGATGATCAAAGCTTTCCTTCAGCTTGGAACTCATTTCATTAAATTGCTGTGCCAGGAGCTTAAATTCCTGCGTACCGATGAGAGGGACTTCCGTATGGAAATCCCCTTCGGCAATTCGTATCGTCTGCTGTGTAATTCGCGCAATTGATTTCTCTAATGGCTTAGTCAGCAGATATTGAAGAATAAACGAAAGTAAGCCTACCCCTGCCGTTATAGCCGATAACCAATACAATTGTTCGATCGTAAGCAGCATTTTGGAATAACTGATGAACAAACAAATTAATAATACGCCAATGCCTGTGAGACTGGACAACACCAAGTATGTGCGAAGTTTCATGAACTGCCACCCGCAAACTTGTAGCCTATACCCCAAACTGTTTTAATATATTTTGGATCAGAAGGGTTCTGTTCGATCTTCTCTCGTAATCTCCGAACATGTACAGTCACCGTTGTTGTATCTCCCTCATAGCTAAAATCCCAAATCTTGCTTAACATCTGGTTACGGGAGAACACCTGACCCGGGTGACTTGCCAGCAAATACAACATCTCAAACTCTGTAACTGTCAATTCAATGGCCTGCCCGCTGATGTGCACTTCCCGCTTGGTAAAATCAATGGTAAGCCCTTCATAATTGATCGTATATTCAGATGTTGTAACAGGTGATGCCTGCGCAATTCGCATTCTCCGCAGGATTGCCTTTACACGTAAGACAAGTTCTCTCGGACTAAAAGGTTTGGTCAGATAATCATCCGCCCCCATCGTCAGTCCCATCAGACGATCCTGTTCCTCACCCCGGGCCGTCAGCATTACAATGGGCACATCCTCAGTTTGCCGAATCTCGTTGCAAACTTCCCAGCCATTCTTATGCGGCATCATCAGGTCGAGCACGATCAAGCTTGGCGTTTGGCTGTGCCACAGCTCTATAGCCTCCAGACCATCCTTGGCCGTCACGACGAGATAACCTTCCCGTTCCAGATACCTGCGACAAACGTCGGTAATATTTGTATCATCATCAGCAACCAGTACACATTCATTCAAACAAACCCACCCCATATTCCAGAAAATACATTTGAGCCAATCATATCATATGGTGATGGCGATGCTTAGCCCTTAAATTACTTCATTCCCATGGCTGGCATCATGTACTGTTTAATTACAGACTCAGCCGCATAAGAATTCCCTTCATGGATGACAGGCATCGATTTCAAGTTAACTTGCATACCGTCTACCATGATTTTTTTCGATCCAATCCACAACTTAATCGTTTTCCTCGCAGGCATCATCGTTTCTTCCATCATCATGTCGTCTTTCATCATCTTATCGTCTTTCATCATCATGTCATCTTCCATCATTTTGTCATCTTTCATCTTCATGCTATCTTCCATCATGTTGTCGTCTTTCATCATCTTGTCGTCCATTTTGCCCATATACATCAAAGTTACAGATCTGTCCTTGCTGTCCCACATAATGCTGTAATCATACATTTTGGCTGCCTGTCTCAATTGAACAAGCTCCATGCCATCCTTTTTAATTGTTTTCATATCTGCAGCACTTGCCAATCCAGAAAAGGCCATAGACATCATCAATACCGCTGCTACCATCGCTTTTTTGCTCTTATTTGTTTTCATCATTCTTATCACTCTCCATTCGTTTATTACTTACATGGATTACAATAAGCAAGATTGCTTACGATTCTCTAAGCGAAGTATTACGAAACCATTACGATATATAAATGAGGTCAGGTCTCAATAAAAAAAACGGTTGAAATCTCTCTTACGAGAGACTCCAACCGTGTCTTCTAGGTCAAACGAATAAAATCAATCATGGATCGAACCTCGATCGGTCCCGGATTTGATATCACATCATTAGACTGCAATCCCTCTCTGGAAGTGAACTGCACCTTCACCGGAATGCCAGGAATCAAGTCGAAGAAGTTATCCGAGAAGACACCCTCCACATCCGAAGATAGCCATACCTGTTTAGCAAGCACGTCACTTTCCAGTACCAGATGAACGCCGTTCTCATCCGCTCCCCCGCTTACATTGATGTTTGCAGGCTGCAGAGCAAGGTCTTTGGACGGTACAAAATAGTGTTCCTGTACGATATTCGCCGCACCTTCCTGTTTCAGATCCAGGCGCAGCAGCGTGTTAGCTGTATCATGACCTTCAAGCCACTCCGCGTTACGTAATGACAGCACTCGTTCACCTGTATTAGGTGCCAGGGTCACGTCATGTGTTTCATCACGATACACCGCTCCATCGAACCCGAGCAAACGAATCTGTAACTGCCCTTTTACAGGTTGTAATTGATCCGAGATGATATATATATCTGTTGTATCTTCTTTTGTTCCATCTACCGATACCAACACATCGCTGAAGCTGCGTTTCGCATAATATTGCAATGCTTTCCAACGACCAAGGTAGTCCATACCTGCCCATGAAGCCACCGGCCAGCAATCATTCATTTGCCAGTAAAGTGTGCCCATGCAGAATGGTTTGCGGCGACGGTGCGCTTCAATGGCCGTCTTCATCGCTTCCGCCTGAAGCACCTGGCTCATATACAGGAACGATGGGAAGTCCTTCGATTCATGCATGTACATATCCATGTACTGTTTGATCAGACGATTGCCTGCCCCATTCTTTTGATGAGCCAGCATGACTTCCGATTCCAGAGCCAGATCCTCTTCTTCTGCGTAAGTGCGTACTGACTTGTACTCCGGGAAAGACTGGAATCCGTATTCACTCATGAAACGACCCACATGCACGTTGTAGTTCTCGAATGGTTCTACATTGTGCCACACGCCCCAGTAGTGGATATCCCCTTCGGCTGTGGATGGGTGCGCATGTTGCGTCTCATCCCCTGTCAGGGATACCAGTGGTGAGGAAGGCCAGTAATCCACACCTGGAGCATACGCTTCAACCACTTCTGGCAGCAGATCATGGAAGATGGCTTCGTAATCGGCCCAGATGCTTTCACGCTGCTCGGCAGTAAATTCCTTTTTCCAACCCCAGCCACCATTCTCAACATAGTGCGCCCACGCCGAATCAATCTCGTTGTTCCCACACCAGAGTGCAATACTTGGATGGTTGCGCAGACGTTTCACATTATCAATGGCTTCATGTCTTACACTGTTCAGGAACGCTTCATCTCCTGGATACATGCTGCAAGCAAACATGAAGTCTTGCCATACCAGGATTCCATATTCATCACATAGTTCGTAGAACACATCCTGCTCATAGATTCCGCCACCCCACACGCGCAGCATATTCATATTAGACTCGGCTGCGGATACGATCTCATGACGATAACGTTCATGAGTAATTTCAGTGATGAAGCTATCATTTGGAATGTGATTGGCCCCTTTGGCAAAGACCGCAACACCGTTTAGTTCAAAATAAAAGGATGCTCCTGCTTCATCTTTGTCACGTACCAAGCGAATGGAACGAAGCCCAGTCTTCACTGTAGTTTCAGCCACAGCTCGTTCACCTTGAAGCACTTCGGTAAGGAAGGTGTACATATGCGGATCACCAAGCCCACGGCTCCACCACAGTTTTGGTTCATCAATGGAGACTTGAATCTCCACAGTCTGAGTTCCTGGTTGTAGCGATACGGATCTTTCCCATCTCTGTCCATCTGCGCCGATACGAATAATCGTATCTACCGCTTGGGATGTCTCGACTTCCACAACAGCAGTTAATGAAGCTGAGGTAGCGCTTACTTCATTTTGCTGGATATACACATCATTGATTCGTACCTGTGTCCAACCTTCAAGACGTGCTTCACGCCAGATCCCACTGGTTACAAAACGCGGACCCCAGTCCCAACCATAGTGATACGGGGCTTTACGTGCAAAAATACTTACTCTTTTATCGCCAAGTCCGCCAACATCGGACTGATCATTCGATGCAGGTAATGCATATCCGAGCTTCTCCAGCTTAGGCAGATCTTCCTGAATCGGTGACCGAAAACGTATTCGGAGAATGTTGCCTTTCCCTTTTAATACTGCCTTCACATCCGCCTTCCATACCCGGAACATATTATCTGCTGATAACACATGCACATCATTCACATACACATCCGCATATGTATCCAGACCATCAAACACCAGTTCCAGATGTTCCTGCGAGAACAACCCTTCGGCAACGTCAAATTCCGTCTGATATTCCCAATCTATCTTATCAATCCATTGTACTTCCTTCTCGTTTGTTCCATAAAAAGGATCTGGGATCTTGCCCAGCTTCAGCAAATCTGTATGCACACAGCCGGGCACCTGAGCCGGCATCCACTCTTGATCTTCGCAAGCCTTGAACGTCCAATTCTGAAAAACATGTGATTGTATTGTGCTCATGACAGCCTCCATTGTTGTTAGAGTTGGTAAACATTATTTTGTTAGGTTTTGTTATTATAAAAACAAATAACTTACAAAACAAAATTAACACGATATGCTTCTTATAGTCAATCTGTTTTGTAATTTAATTTGTTAAACAATCTCTGCATACCAAAAAGACATGAAGCTCTAACCTCTCCATGTCTTTCACCTAATTTCATTTACCCTAATGATCATTGTTAAATTGAGCCCATAAGTTCATATCCCATTACTGTATACTGGCGTTATATTCATCACGAATAATTAATTCCGAATAGATCAGCTTGCGTTCATAAGGTTCATCCAGGTGTTTGATCCGCCACAATAGCTGATCTACTGCTCTTGTTCCCAGATTCTCTTTGTTAATATGTACCGAAGCAAGAATGGGTTCATCCGTCTGGGTATTGTCAAATCCGGTTACGGCACAGCGTTCAGGCACCTTAATGCCTCGACTTTGGAGTGCCTGAATGACAATGACAGCTGTATGGTCATTTGCGCACACGATAACTTCAGGGATATCCTCCAGCTCCATTTCAGCAACGGATCTCCGAATCTGATCATACTCTGGTCCCAGCAAGCCTTCTTGCTGTTCCCCCTCCAACTGCTTCTCTTCCAGCACCGTACGATATCCAAGCCAGCGTTCTCTAAAACTTGCTGCATCGGGCAGTTGCCCGGCAAACTGGAACCTTCTATACCCTTTTCCAATGAGCATGAGAACCAGTTCTTTCATACATTTCATATTGTCCGTAAAAACCGAGTCTGCGTATATGGCAGGGTCTTCATGGTCCACCATGACAAGCGGAATACGCAGTCTGTAAATCTCCAGCAATACCGATGTCGAGATGGTGCCCACGGTAATAACTCCGCTGATTGCTCCGGGATTAAGGACCGAGAACATCCGATCTGAAGAGGGTTCTGTCAGCGTTAAAATATCCATCCCCTTCTCATTCAACCTCTTAGAAATGCCATCAAACACAGGCCCCCAGTATAAGGAAGCTCGATTCTGAGAACGAATGTTGGGAAACAAAATTAATATCGTACCTTGTCGCTCCGCTTCTGGCTTCATCTCCGCTGATATCTGTGTCTCCCCCGGATAACGCTTAGGCTCAGTTCTGAAATACCCAAGCTGCCCCGCCGTTCTGACAATCATCTCGCGTGTATGCTCACTCACACCAGGCTTGCCTGTCAGCGCACGGGAGACTGCGAATTTGGACACCCCCGCAGCATCCGCAATTTGCTGCATCGTTACTCTTTTGGCCATCCTACTCACCCGTTTTTCCTAATTTTCCATTCAGTGTAGCATAAAAAACAAAATTCAACAAAACAAGGTTATGTTATTCTGTTTTTGTTAGGTAGTTGTTTATCTGTTACACAAGGTGTATGACATAACCAAAAAAGGCCCTCTCCCCACCTTCCATAGAAGATGACGAAAGGACCCTTTGTCCGCCAATTATACGCCTGGTGCTCCCTGATCCCCAAGTTCCGACTGTAAAACCGGGCGTTTTCTGCGCCAGAAGATAGGCTGTGGAAGTTTGATCTCTGTGATCAGAACACCGACCAACATCAAAGCTGCTCCTGCATATCCTTGCAACGTTAGCGATTCCCCTTGAAAGGTAAATGCAAATGCTGCTGCAAACAGTGGTTCGAGTGAAAAAATCAGACTTGTTCTTGTAGGAGAGGCATGACGCTGCGCGAGTGTCTGCAGAATATACCCCAAGCCGCTACACAAAACACCTAAGCCGAGAATCGCTGCCCAGGATTCAGCCGTATCGGGCATACGTGGCGTTTCCAGCATAAATGTAGCTGCAATTCCCCACATCGCTGCAACACCCAATTGAACTGTCCCCAATGTTAATGGATCATGTTTCGGTGTGAACTTGCCAGCAATCATTATATAGATGGCATACACAAGTGCTGCTAGTATGCAGAGAATATCCCCCGTGTGCAGACTAAGCTGATGCTGAAGCGTCAGCAAGCCAAGCCCGGTAACTGCAACCAGGATACTGAGCGTCAATCGTTTGTCCGGCATACGACGATGCTGGATGGTCGTCAGGATCGGTACAAAAATAACTGCCAAACTTATCAAGAATCCCGCTTGGGATGTCGTTGTTCGTTGCACACCATAGGTGATGAATACAAATGCAGCGAATAAAGCTGTCCCCATAATAGCTCCTGCCAAAAGTGTTCTGCGATCCATGTTAAACAACCGCCGATGAAAAAGAAGTCCTGCGGCAATAAAGGCAATTCCAAAACGAAATGCGACCAGATTCAATTCTTGCATGGACTCCAGGCCCGATTTCATAAACAGGTAGGATGATCCCCATATAACCGTTGCGAGCAGCATCTGTATGTCCGCTCTTCTTGTTGCCTGACCTTGATTAACATGTACACCATTCATCTTGCTTCAACCTTCATTCTATGTATTCTGAGCTGTGTGATCGTGCGTCAAACTAACTCGCCTTGGCAAGTATAAACGATCTCTATGCATTATTAAAATGAATATTTATAATGTATTATATGAAATAAACTCATACATTAAATGAGGGAAGGAACGGAACCGTTCATGTCACTGATCAAATACGAAATATTGAATACCGTTGTGGAATATGGCAGTCTCACCAAAGCAGCAGAAGCATTAAACATCACCCAATCCGCCGTCAGCCATGCCATCGCCAGTCTGGAGACAGAATGTGGTTTTTCCCTGCTCCATCGCGGCCGCTCCGGGGTGCGGGTTACCACTGAAGGCGAACGTATTCTGGGATACACACGTGAGATTCTGCGCTGGACGGAACTGATGAACCAGGAAATCTCCCTCATTCGCGGCGCGGAGATTGGTACGGTGCGTATTGGCACCTTCGCCAGTGTCTCCACACAATGGTTGCCAGGCATCCTGAAACAATTTCGCCTGCGTCATCCAGGAATTGAGATCAAGCTGTGGGAGGGCGATTATGCTGAGATTGAGGGCTGGCTGGCTGGAGGTGCCATCGATCTCGGATTTCTGTCCCTCGGCGATTCATCACCTTTTGAGACGATCCCATTGCAAAAAGACAGGATGATGTGCATCCTGCCTCTGGACCATCCTCTTGCCTCAGAGGAATCTGTTTCGTTTGATATTCTGCTGGAGCAACCCTTTATTCTGCCTAAATGGGGCGGAGACAACGAGATTGAACGGCTGATCCGGCAGCATGCAGCCAAGCTCAATGTCGTCTATGAAGTCGCAGAAGATCAAGCCATCATGGCGATGGTCCGTAATGGTCTGGGTATCAGCTTGTTGCCGGAAATGGTACTTCAAAATCATACTGATTCGCTCGCGCTCGTACCACTCACTGGAGATCCTTATCGCACTATTGGCATGGCCTGCCCGTCTTTGGTTAATCTATCGCCAGCTACGCGGCGTTTCATTGAAGAGGTGAAACAGTGGCTCAGCCAGGCTATGTAAGTAAATTCGGAGAATCACTACCTTTGTCGGTATGATCCATTCCTCCTATCCGTTACTCACAAATTGGATAACACCAAGAGTCAGCAGCAGTACAAATATAACCGCAATTGTGATACCCAAACCGATCAGGAAGCGCTTGCCAGGTGAGCGTTTGTTCTGCTGGTTGCGTCCCAGGCTATCCAGCTTCTGCTCAATTTGATCTAACCTTTCATTTACCTGTCTCAGATCTTGATTGGAGTTCATTATCCATCTCCCCTTTTCTGCATAATCGGTCTATTGTCTATTCCCACACCCGATCGAGCTGATCTGCGTAGTAACGGATTGCTCTGTTATAGTCATTGATTCTCTTGTCACTTGATGTGTCCGCAAGTTGTACGAGCAGTCTTTGCATCGCTTCTGCATGTTCACCCAGATTATAGAGCACCATGGCATAGAAAACTTCAAATTCCCGGTACGCCGGGAATTCTTTCATCCCTTTTTCAAACCAAACTTTCGCCTGCTCGTACTGTCCAAGCGTTCTATATGTACTGCCTAATCCGAGTATTGCACCTGCTCTGTCCTCCCCAGAAAGTCCAAGACTCAGTGCCTTCTCATAATACGGAACAGCTTCCCGCTCCAATCCAAGCGAATCATGTGCCCAAGCCAGCTGATACCAAACATTCGCATTCTCTGGTTCCTGGACTGTAATCTCTTGCAAAAGTTCAATCGCTTCCTGCACCTTGCCTTCTTGTCTCCATCGTACGGCCTGTTCCAAATCACTCATGATGTCACTTCCCATCTTGCATTATAATTTCCACATATATGATTCAATTGTTTTATTATACCAAAAAAGCACACTGGAGAATATGTTGTAACAACTCAAGGTTGTCCAAACGCTATTCCATCGTGTGCTTTTTCATTCGATGCAGCTTGTTATAAAAAATGGACTAAAGCATATTTCCACTGGACACTTCGATGACAGAACAACCTTCCGATCGCTGTTATCCCCGGATTTTTCGAATCATTTTAACAAAGGTGAAAATCCGGGGATAAGCGTATGCTTTCGATGCAGCTTTCTTTTAGAAAGCTTTTAGGCGAACGCTTTCGCTTCTTCAGGTTTTTTCTGCCCTCTCCGTTTTGTGTAAATGTTTAGTTCAATTTATATAGCATAAGCTGAAATCTCTCTGAAAACGATCTGTTCATCGTCTAATTATGACCATACCGTATTCGCTACCATCACAATAAATACAAGCATAAGGTAATTCACCGAGATCAGAAAGTTTACTTTTGCCCATTTCTCATCATCCTGTGTCTTCAGTCCGCTAAGTGTATGCACGAACCAGATCAGTCCACCGACCAGAGATACAATCAGAAATACCAGACCAACGTAGTCGTAATAATACAACAGAAATACAGCAGGAAGCAGCAGAAAAACATAAGGAATCATCTGAAACTTGGTGCGTTTCACCCCTTTAACCACTGGCAACAACGGGAAGCCAGCAGCACGATACTCCTCTACCCGGCGAATACCCAATGACCAGAAGTGTGGTGGTTGCCACAAGAATAATAGTGCAAACAGCAACCAGGCACCTGCATCAATCTCATTGGTTACAGCCGTATAACCGATGACAGGCGGCATCGCTCCTGCAATACCACCGAGCGACGTGCTCCACGTTGAACTGCGTTTCAACCACATCGTGTAAATCACGATGTAAGCGAACCATCCAAGCAGTGCCATCCAGCCTGATAACGGATTCACCAGGAGATACAGTACTGCTAGTCCCACAATACCAAGGATAATGCCATAGCCAAGTACAAACCCTGGCTTCAGATGGTTAATGTAATCCATCCTTTTTTTGGTGCGCTCCATCTTTTGGTCCAATTCACGATCCCAATAATTGTTGATTACACAAGCTGAAGCAATAACCAAGGTTGATCCTATCACGACCATGAGAAGAGATAACCAGTTGATATCCCATTTTGAAGCTACCCAGAATCCTACCGCCACCGCAAACACATTTAACCTTAGAAGTCCGGGCTTAGTTAATGCAATCATGTCTTTAAGCATGAGGCTCCTCCTGAACTATGTAAAAACGCCATTCCAATAATGATACATGTACCTACCATTAATTACAATCGCTTTCATGAATTTGTCATAACCAAAAAGCATCCCTCACCGTTCCAATGAACAGGAGGAATGCTTGAATGATGAATTTAATCTTATTTTTATGGGATGTATTGTTGTACAATTTTAGTAACTTTTCCGTCCTGCACCGTCAGATGATACGGGAATACGGACAGATCAAGAATACGGGTATTCTCATACAACGATTCGAACTTGGATAATGTTACAGGTTCATTCCACTGAATGTCTGCGCCCTGCATCGTACCATCCCGATCATACAACTGCATCAATACTTCAGCATTGGCACTAACCTCAACTTGTTCCTGCTCTTTGCTATCGTTGACAATATAGTAACCATCTGGAGCACCGTCTATACCTGCTTCCGGATTGCGCTGTGCAAAAATCGCATCGGCTTCTTCACCCTGATACCAGCCAATCTTGTCCACTGTCATAAACAATTTGCCATCTTCTATGTGCATACCTTCAACATAGGCTGTAAACATCTCGGAGTTTGCAACTTGAGCTTCTTTCGCAGAAGGTTGTTGAGCGTCCGTACTACCTTGAGCATTCGCAGGGGTAAGTAAATATGTAGTCAGCACAATCATACCAAGTAAAGCAACAACTGCACCGATCATTCGTAGTTTCCATTGTTTTGTCGCGTTCTTCATAGGTAACATCTCTCCTTAATATGAACGTTACTATTCCTTAACCGGAAGTCTTGCTTCTCAAACGCTCATGTGAACTATCGATTCCAACGTTCTTTCTTTTCCTATCATACTTGTTAGGGAGATTATAAAAGTATCAGCCAGATTAAAAATAGTTACAATGTGCGTCATCACTTCTGTCTGTAGTCTCCGTAAACGGCAATAACCCCTGAAGGCATCGCCATTCAGGGGTTATTAACTTACTAATCTTAATGATTGGGTGTGGAGCTTTGTGCCAAACGAACGAGCATATGAGCCAGCATGTGACGTTCATCTTCCTTGCCGACATTCCACAGCTCCTGAAGCAATTTTTCTTCACGGTTACGGGGTTCTTCGTTAGCAGCCAAATGGTCAGCAACTTTCTCAGCAATTTTGGCCATCTGCTCCTCACTTAGTCCGATTGATTCACCCATCGCAATTCGCTTACCCAGGTATTCTTTGAACGCATCAAAGTTCTGTAGAATCTGTTCTCTTTCTTCCGGCGCAATCTTCTCGATTGCATTGTCCACCTTGTCAGTTGAAACTTGGCCATCTTTATGGATTACATGATTTTCTTCATTCATTTGAATAACCTCCTGCATAATAGTTGTTTATTGGTTTTGAGATTTAATCTTTGATACTCATTGGTTATCTATAATATAAACGTATTGCAGAAGTTTAATCAGTTCGTTCAATTCTGTATATATCTTTTATAAATGAGCAAGTACGCGTTTCAAAAGAACTACAGCGGTTAATCGTTTACATATACGTAACGGTGTTTGGATATGTTAATGAACACCTTATACAATATCGAACCAGGAGGGATTTCCCATGCGTGATAAAACCAAACATGAGAAGACAAACGATGAACTTGAACCAGGAGTGAATACTGTTATCCATCCAGACAAAAATAATCCCGGACCAACCGATATGATCGAAGGCGTGGTTGGCGATATCGTGGACAACATTCGCAAAGATTTCTCTCATGAATCGAAGGACAAGACGTTCTCTTCCAAGTCAAAGGATTCATCAGACAAATAAGCGTAATCTTTTTCTTCCTAACAAAAGATAGCTCAAAAAGTCCTCCTGCCATATGTATGGCTTGGGAGGACTTTTTGGTAATGAACAATTAAATAATCAACCTCATATTTGAAGGTGAAATTCAACGTGAATCCTTTGTCATCTGCTGTAACGCCTTATGAATCCAGATCGCGGCAATGGAACCTTCACCCATCGCAACGGTTGCTTGTTCTGCGTGCAGTCCTAAATCCCCGGCTATCCATACATTATTTGCTGCCTGCAAGCTGCGCGGATCAGCTTCTACATGTTTATTATCTGCGATTACAGCTCCAAGCTGCTCCGCCAGTTCATAGTGTACACGATTGCCTCCAAATGCGATAAATCCACGCTCCGACTCAAAAATCTGTCCATCTTCGGTCAGAACACCGGTGATATGACCATCCTCAATCTGTTGCACTTCCTGGACAGCCGCTTCCAGATAACGAACTCCCGCCTCTTTCATGCTGCGATGCAGCTCTGCAGATATGGGAGCCTGCTCATGATTGATATATAACAGATCATTCGTACGCTGAATTAAAATCATCGCCATATTGGCACCTGCTTCACCAGATCCCAATAGTACCGTACGTTGATCCTGAATCTCATAACCATCGCAATCAGGGCAGACATACACTGTTCGGCCCAGCGTAGGGGTTAGTCCCGGAATGTCCGGAACTCTATCCGTGAGCCCCGTTGCCAATAACACGGTTTTGCTCCTATATTCAGATCCGGAAGTACCGAACAATTGGATCTTCTCTCCATGACGTCCTGCTTTAACAATACGGTCTTTCTCAAAAGATACACCGGTCCGCTCTGCCTGCATCCTGCCTCGTTCTCTAAGCTCTTCACCGGATACCCCATCGGGGAAACCGAGGATATTATGATAAGTCCGGCACAACGTCGATCTGCCTTCTCCCGCGTCGATTACCAACACCTGATGAGCTGAATAACGTCCAAGCTGAATGGCTGCCTGAAGCCCTGCGAGCCCTCCACCAACAATTATGCAATCAACCTCTCGCATGCTCCTTCTCCTCCTGAACTATATATATTGAACTAACAAGTATTTACACCGGTCACTCCGATGACAGAACAACCTTACGATCGCTGTTATCCCCAGATTTTTTTTATATCTTTTACAAAGGTTAAATCCGGTGATAAAGGCGTACGCTTCGCTTCTTCAGCTTCGTTCTGTCCTCTCCGTTTTGTGTAAATGTTTAGTTCAATATATCTATATTTTGTCCTTATATACATTAAACCGTTCAGCCAAGCTTAAACGATTCCTCATATTGCTTATCTTATACCAAAACAAAGAGACCCAAACCATCCGGCAGCATCCCGGTTCGCTTGAGTCTATCAGATTCATGAATATTTAGAAGTTATACGATTCAAATCGCGAAGCATTTGAAATGGCGTTCCATACATCGGCTGTTTCGCCGCCCATATACCAGTAAGCCAGTCCGGCAATCTGCCGTTGCTCACTCATTAACACTTTGGCCGATAAAGAACGACTATCCTCTGCCCATATATATCTTGGCATACCGTTACTGTTGTACCCAATAATATATTGAACCAACCTTGCATCCCATCGTCTTACAGATCCCGTGGCATGGGCACGCGTTCCCTGGTCTGACAGTGTTATGTCCCAAGAACTCGTTGCTGGATTCACTGAAGACCAGTCTCGTGTATATAGCGGAAGGGCCAAAATGGTTTTGGCACGTACCACCTCGGAGAGCATGGTATCCAGTGCCTTTTCCACCCATGGAAGAGACGCCACTGATCCTGCTTTCGGATCACCGTTCCAGTGTTCCTCGTATCCCATCAGCACCATATAATCCGACACAGCGCCCAGTTTGGCATAATCAAATGCATCGGTCCAATCTGTACCCAGGTCTGGTGATACATCCACAGACACAACTGCACCCAGTGCGTGCAACGTAGCCGTCAAGGAGGTCACAAATGCCGTCAGCCCTTCACGATCCGCAGGATCAACATTCTCGAAATCCACATTAATGCCGTCCAGTTTATAGGTTTTGACATAGGCGGCTACCTGTGAGATCACTGCTGCTCGGTTGGCTGAGCTGGATAACATCTGATGCGTAAGTGCCGAATCGGAACGATTCCCAAGCAATGGCCATAACTGCCTGTCTGTGGCGGATGCCCAGGAGATCAATGCCGGGTCCGCGTGATCCGTGACTTTCATACTGCTGTTCAGGAAAAACCAGCGTGGGACAAGCGTATTCACTTCAGACTGTTCCACTTGCTTCTTGAATTCAGCGGTAGTGGAGTTATATTGCCAGCCCAACTGAACGCCGAGTTCATCTCCACGTTGTAACTGTTCAGACCATGTTTTCTTTTGTAAAATGGCATCAAGCATTACGGCTGCTTCTTCTCGCGTTACCTGGTCATGCGGTCGGAACACGCCTCCACTTCCCCGCATCAGTCCAAGCTGGTATACCGTCTGCACATAGGGACGTGCCCAGTCCGAGATATCCGCTGCGTCGAAATACGTTGAAGATAAGAGTGCGGTCTCTACGGGTTGTTGTTTCAACATTCGCACAAGAAGGGCAGCCGCTTCTTCACGTGTAATGGAAGCATTAGGCTGGAACGTTCCCTGACCCTTACCCTCCAGAATAAAAAGATTCGTCATGGCAGCAACGTTGCCGTAATACCAAGCATTCATGCTTATATCCTGATAGGGATTTATATTATTTTTAACGGGCTTCAAACCTAGCAATCTCACCGCAAACGTCGCAAATTCTGCACGAGTAACGGCCTTCTTCGGTTCAAAGGTAGTCTCTGACGTACCTGCAGCAATGCCTTTGTCCACCAGATGTGTAATGGCATCCTTCGCATAACTCGTACGCGTATCCTGAAATTGTTGCTGTACGGTTGCAGCTTGAATGGTATTGCTGTATCCAGCCACCGATCCAAGTGCTAACATTCCGCATAAAGCAATTTTCCATATCCGTTGGTTCGTTATGTCTTTTAATCTATTGTTCACATTAAAAAGCCTCGCTTCATTGGATTACGATCAACTATCATCGTATCAAATTGAAGCGAGGCCGTATGTGGTTAAATGTTGGGAAATGCGAAGCTTACTTGTGTACTTTTACGCGCTCTTCAATTGGTTGGAATTCTTTCTCACCTGGTGCTGCCGTTGGTTTACCAAATGGCATTTGAGCGATCAATCTCCAGTTCTCAGGAATGTTCCATTCTTGCTTCACTTTCTCGTCAATCAACGGGTTGTAGTGCTGCAAAGATGCACCCAGACCTTCTTGTTCCAGAGCAGTCCAGATGACCAGTTGCAACATGCCGTTGGATTGGTTAGCCCAGATTGGGAAGTTATCTGCATAAGCTGCAAAGTTTTGTTGAAGCTGTGCGATCGCATTGTTATCTTCGAAGAAGAGAACCGTACCATATCCGCTGCGGAATCCAGTCATTTTTTCTGCTGTGGATTTGAAGGCTTCTTCATTACCTACTACTTCACGCAAAATTTCTTCTGTGTGATTCCACAATTTATCATGTTGTTCACCGAGCAATACAACGGCACGGGATGTTTGTGAGTTAAAGGAAGTTGGTGTATATTTCACCGCTTCTTCTACGATTTCCTGGATTTTAGCATCCGAAATTGTAGATTCCTTGCTGATTCCATAATAAGATCTTCTGTTTTTCAACGCATCAAAAAAAGTTGTCATTCTTATTCGCCTCCCAAAATTTTTTTTCAATTGCCAACATAGTAACTATAATATAGTAACATACATTAGTCAACAAACTAATTTATTTTCACTAAATATACATTCACCGAAAACATTTCAACAAGTTTGCCCACAACAGCAATTGGAATTATCCTTCGCCCGTCTTTTTGCGATAATCCGCCCGGTATTTCTCTTCCGTAGACGAGTTACTTTTTGTCTGATCTTTATTCTTCTCTTCCTGAGCTTCCATATTCAGATCTTCCATCGGAATTGGATCTACAGTCTGTTCTTCTTCATGTCGGTCAAGCAGACTTTCGTGCTCTGTCTTATATTGTTCAGGATTGTCATGGGATTGTTCCTGATGGGTATCGCTGTTATTCTGATCCGGTGTGCGCTGTTTCATTCATATTCGCCTCCTCTGGGTTCATTACCTTTCTTTACCTGTTCTGCGTGTCCTCTAAACACAGTGGTATGCATTCCTCAAACGAAAATCAACAAAAAAAGCCGACCAGACAAGCTGGTCAGCTCACAGAAGGCTTCTATGATTGGCGATGCAATTGGGTACGGTACAGATCAGGCGAACATCCCACACTTTGTTTGAACATCCGACTAAAATGCGAAAGGCGTTTGAAACCGGACAATCGACTTGCTTCTGTTACGGTGATCTCAGGCTGGAACTGAAACAAAAGCTTCGCCTGATTGATACGGCGGTCATACAGGTATTTGAATATCGTCAAACCTGTCATTTCCTTAAACATGCCAGCCAGATATGGCTTGGACAGATGTAATTCCAGTGCCAGATCATCTAGACCAATGTCCTTCATATAATGGGTATCCACATAACGAATAATGTGTTGGACATGTCGCTCCCTCTCCGATGAGGGAAGTTGTTCTTGGACATCACCCTGGCAGATCTCTGCTACAAAATACAACAGATCACACAGTCTGACATTCATTCGCTCTTGCCTGAAATTGCTCTCACTTTGAGACAGACGATGAAGATCATGCAATAGAGCTTCGAATTCAGAGCGACTATCTCCCTTCAGATTGACCCGGCAATTTCTGAGTTCTTCAAATGGCCTCAAGACCTCAGCCATACGGTCCGGATGCAGGCTGCTGCGAATGGCAGACGGATCAAAATGCAGTGTGCTTCGCTCATAAGCACTGCCTGGCTTCGGATGTGGTCGGTGAAGAGTCAAGCCATGCATTAACACCAGATCACCCGGCTCCAGGTTATATACCCGGTCTCCTATGATATAAGTACATTCTCCATCATGAAAATAATAAATCTCATAATGTGGATGTGAATGGAATCCATCTGACTTGCCTGGGTTAAACGTGCTGGTGGATCGGTAACTATACTCCAGTGAAGCACTAAATTGCATCATGCTCGGCACATTCATGCACCTCCTGTTCGGAAGAGGGGAACGATTTGTGTCATGCCCCTGTAGGATATATGAAAGTGAAATTAAAGAAGCTGTTTAATACTCTCTTGAATCTCGTCGATGGAGTCGATAGGTTCGAAGCGTCTGACTACATGACCCTCTGCATCAATCAGGAATTTTGTGAAATTCCATTTGATCGCATCGCCATGTAACCATTCTGGTGCTTTATCGGTCACCATCAATTTCAATAATTTGGCCTGTATATCTGTTTCATCAAAGCCGGCAAAAGGCCCAGATCTTTTCAAAAAGTCGTAGAGCGGGTGCGCCGCTTCTCCATTCACATCCAGTTTGGAGAACATCGGAAATTTCACACCATAGTTAATCTGGCAGAAGGATTCTGCTTCTGAACTACTTCCAGGCTCCTGCTCTGCAAACTGGTTACACGGGAAACCAATAATCTGAAGCCCTTGATCCTTGTACTGGTCATACAGCTTCTGCATGTCATCAAACTGGTGCGTATATTTACATTTACTTGCCGTGTTTACTATGAGCACAGGTTTTCCTTCATATTGATAGAGTGGGAAACGCTCTCCACTGGTTCTGGTTACGGTAAAGTCGTAGATGGTTGGCATAAGTCTAGTGCACCTCGCGATAGTTATGTAGTCATACAGCATCATATGATTTTATATTATATACGAAGTTTGAACTATTGTATTGGAGAAGATATTGATCGTTCAGATTAGACTCAGAGATATTTGAAAATATATCTATTACTCAACTGCTCTAATACTCATAACATATTTGGTTCTGGGGGATACTTTATTTCCAGTGTTTTATCTCGATTTTCCCATGCGATATCTCAAACAATAAATATGATTATACTCAGCTTCAACAACATCCTCTTCCTTCATTATAAATGTGTCCCATGAATCCCGATAAAATCATTGCAAAGCTACATATATATCAATCTCATTGCTGACACTTTCCGATTGATAACGCTCATCCCAAATTTCAAAATCATAATCTTTGGGTTCATGTCCGTTCTCACCAAGCCACTGTCCATATATATAATCGTATGTATCACCAATCTCTGACTCAATTCCTCGATGCGTGCACGTCACATACTGGTTGTCAGGGACGTCATGACTTATCATCTCTGATGGGACATTCTCCAAACTAGTTACTTCATATCCTATTAGATGTGTGAACTTATCAACCTTTGCGTTAAAATCCTCATGCATCGGATACATCTGCATCAATATGACGTTGTCATTTTTTCTATGTTGAATTTCCTTCTTTCCCTCAACAAGCTTATGAAATTGGCTTTTGCCCAGCCCCGACTCGAACTCTTCTACGGTAGCTACGATTAAATATCCTACAACGTGAAAAGCTGGCAATGTGATGACTTTCACTTCCATGAGAATCGCCTCCAATGGATAAACTCAGATCATGGATTAATTCTCCCTTTTAACAGAAAACCCTTCTGCCGCGAAAATTTCCTCGTTCAGCAAAAGGGTAATATTATTGGATCACAGTGATAGCATCTTTAACCCTTCACGGCACTTCCGGCCACGCCCTGGATAATATAGTGCTGTCCCACCAGGAAAATGATGATCATCGGAATAATGCCTGCCGTGGCAGCGGCCATCATGCCGTTGTAGTCCACATTGTTCTCCAGAATAAAGTTCTGCAGTCCGAGCGGCACGGTGTACAGGTCTTTGTCGATCAGGAACACAAGTGCATTTTCATAGTCATTCCAATGCCAGGAGAAATCAATGATCGCCAGTGTAGCCAGCGCTGGCTTCGCCAAGGGCAGAATCAGCCTGAAGAATATACGCAGGTGACCGGCACCGTCGATGAACGCCGCTTCCGAAATCTCTGAAGGCACCGACAGGAAGAATTGCCGCAGCATAAACACCCCAAAGATCGTGAACATTCCGGGCAGAATCAAAGCCCAGTGGGTATTATATATCCCAACCCACTCAAACATCAGGAACTTTGGTACAAAGAGCACCTGTGGCGGTACCATCATCATCGAGAGATAGATCAGGAACAGTGTCTCCCGTCCTTTGAATTGAATCCGTGCGAAGCCATAGGCTGCAAACGCTGAGAGAAACACAGCTCCGATCGTGCTAATCAGTGATATTTTCAACGAGTTCAGATAATACGTGGCAAAGGTATCCGCTCCGCTCCAGACCTTAATGTGATGCTCCCAGTTCAGGCTGGAGGGTATCCACTGGATGGGATAGGTGAATACGTCCGCAGGAGATTTGAACGACGTGCTGATCATCCAGATGAACGGCATAATCATCAGCAAAGCAAACCCGGACATCAGAAGTGTCAGTATGATTCTCCGCATCTGGGTCAAAGACTCTCTGCGGACTTTCACTTTAGGTGATTGCGGAACTGTAGGCTTCACGTTCGCAGCATTTAATTTATCCATAACGATCCCTCCTCTCTTAGTAGTGAACCCAACGTTTCTGACCAAGCCACTGCAATACAGTGAAGATCATAATAATGGCAAAGAGCGCCCAGCTAATGGCAGCAGCGTATCCCATCTCGTAGTAGCGGAAGGCATTCTGGTAGATAAACAGCGACAGCACGGTTGTACTGTTTCCCGGCCCACCCTGAGTAATCGCTTGAATAATGCCAAAGTTTTTGATGGTCATAATCAGTCCTGTAATCAGCAGCAAAAAGGTCGTTGGGCTCACAAGCGGCCAAATCACGTGGCGTATCGTCTGCCAGGGGCGGGCTCCATCAATCCGTGCTGCCTCAACCAATTCCTCCGGAATTTCCTGCAAAGCGGCCAGATAAATAATCATGTTGTAACCCAACATGAACCAGATCCAGATGATATCAATCGCATACATGGACCATTCGGTTGTTGATAACCAGCCGGGTGGGTTCGTAATACCGATTCCGCGCAAGAAACCATTAATTGGCCCCGATGTTGGCTGAAACAGCAGCATCCAGACAAAGGCGATGGCAACACCGCTGGTGATGTAGGGCATGAAATAGAGAGCACGCAGCGTTTTTTGCCAATACACAGACTTGTTCAGCGCCACCGCCACGATAAAAGCCAACCCCATCGATACCGGAACCGCTAACAGAAATACAAATGTATTTCGCAGCGCCACGCCAAACAGATCATCATTCAACATCCGGCGGATATTGTCCAGCCCGACGAAATTTGTCTCCGGGCTCATGAATTTGTAATCAGTGAACATGAGATAGAACGAATAGACAGCCGGTATAATAAAAAACAACAGCACGCCAATCATATTGGGCCCAATAAACAGATACCCGAGCCTGCTCTGCCGTTTCATCCAGGATTTATGCATATGCTCCCCACTCCTTAACATCTGTTCTGGAATTAAGCATAACAAGATGTCCTCTAACATTTAAGGAACATAACCCTGTACCTGATATCACAGATATATGTATTTCGGCAGTGCCTTTCGGGAGGAAAACAACATGGAATTGTTCTATTTCCTTTAGCCCGGAAAGCCCTAGCTAATGCCATACATCTAATGCTCTATTGTTCTATTGACTTATATAGAAAAACCGTCCCATTGGGGACGGCCTTTGGACTCATTACTTTTGCATTCTATTGATTCTGCTTCAGCCAGTCATTATGGCGTTTGACCATGTTCTGTACCGTAACTTCGGCAGTCTGGTTACCAAGGAAGAACTTTTCATACTCCTGTGCACGCAGATCGACCACTTCCTGTGCAATGCTGCGGACAAACGTAGGTGTCTCGTCACCATACAACACAAATTCCAGTGACTCTTTATCATAAGAATCGGCATAATCGCCCAGCAGATGATCAATGGCATTCTGTTGATCAACCGCATTTGATGAAGGCAAACGTCCACCCGCAGCCATCGGCATCATTCCCCCATCGGCGTACCATTTCAGGAACTCCCATGCGGCTTCTTTGTTTTTCGACTTGGAATTGATCGCGATAAAGTCACCAAGTCCTCCACTCTTCACCATATCTGCTTCTTGTGCAGCCAGTCTCGGTACAGGGGCAAAGGCGATTTTCCAATCCCGCGGAAACTCGGTCATATTGTTTGATGTGCGAATCAGCCATTCGCCGATATTAATCATGGCAGACTCACCGCCAAGGAACATGTTTTCCACCGGCATTTTGGAAGTCAGCTGCTCTCCGAGCGGAGGGGTAGTTGCATCCTCCTTCATCATTCCGTTCAACGTCTCCAGCCATTTAGTGACAAGCGGATCATCGAGGTTAGAAGTACCGTCTGCCTTAACATAGCCGTTCTTCACCAGAACGGAATCGAGCGGGTCTACATAGGAAGCGGTATGCTGCACCAATCCGTACTTGAAGCCAGCCGTCTTCAGTTTGAGTGCATACTCACGGGCTTCATCCCATGTCCAGGCTTTCGGTACACTCAGTCCGGCCTGATCAAGCGCTTTCATATTTAAAGCGAAGAAGGCAGCGTTTTTCTTGGTTGGCATCCCGTAATATTTGCCGTCCACTTTCCAGGAAGCCGCATCTTCACCCATTTTCTCATCAATGTTGTAGTCGGTGAACTCGCCCAGATCCAATGCTGTACCGCCCTTGATGCGTTTATCGAGGTTCGTGAGAGTGTAATTGACATATAAGTCAACGTTCTGCCCGGTGGACAGCGCCGTATCCAGCTTCAGGTTGCCATCATCGTCATTCACAAACCGCACATATTCCACCTGAATATCAGGATGCTCCGCATTCCAGGTATCCACCACTTCCTGTGGACCATTCTCGGGCGGCACCGCGCCCCACATGGTGAGCTTCACTTTTCCCCCTGCCGCTCCACCTCCGTTATCTCCACCGTTCGTCTCATTTTTACCTACACAGCCGGCAAGCAAGCCCAGCATCAGCGCACCTACGATTAATCCCGTTAATCCTTTTTTGATTCTCATCTGGTCACATGACCTCCCTGAATTGAAGTGTACCTTCCGTTACATCGTAGCAGGGACCTTGCTGGGTTCATAAGATACATATCCATGATTCGGATTGAACAAAAATACGGATTTATCCTTGCTTGCCTGAGCCCTCGGTACACATATTCCTTCTACTCCTCCTGTGAGTCACGAGCGATGGCGATACTGGCTGGGCGTGCAACCGGTCCAACGCTTGAATATTTTGATGAAATAATTATCACTTCCGAACCCTACCCGGTAACCAATCTCCTGTACGGGAAGGTCCGTCTCGCGCAAATATTCAGCCGCTTTCTCCATCCGTACCCCATGCAAGTAGTGAATCAGGGTATGGCCGGTTTTCTTTTTGAACAAAGCGCTCACATAATTCTCGCCCATCATCACATATCGTGACATGGATTTGACGGTAATGTCCTGGTCATAATGCTGTCCGATGTACTCAATTATTTTGCTAATCTCCGGATGCTTCACAACCGGCTCACGAACAGGTGTAAATGGAAGATCCGTATCAGACGGGGTCGCAGAAGAGACCGTAAGAGAATTAGGCAAAGCAGGCGTTGATGTGAGAACCGGTGTGGAAGGCGGCACTTCATGTTGATCTGTCTCTGTCCGGGCTTCAGCAGAAGCTCCCAGTTCCGCACTTACTTTACGCAGAGTATCACGCAGTGAATTTACACTCATCGACAGCTTCAGAATATAATTGGAAGCCCCGTATTCCATTGCACGGCGTACATATTCGAACTCCCCCATACAGGTGAGCATGACAAATTTGGTTTTTAACCCGGCCTGACGGGTCTGTTTGAGTAATTCCAGACCATCCATACCTGGCATGACAATATCGGTCAGCACCAGATCGGGTGTATCCTTTATAATCATCGCCAGCGCTTCGGTCCCATTACCGGATTCTCCGATGACCGTGAAGCCCAGCTCTTCCCAGGAAATAATCTCTCGCACTGACTCACGTACAAATACTTCATCTTCTACAAGCAATACCTTCCACATTCCAGATTCCCCTCTCCAGTCGTGTAGGACATGTCTCAAAAACTCGCGAAGTGCATCTTTTACCGCCTTTTCGCCCCATGCTGCGTCACTTCCCCTTGACGTGCCCCGGCACGCCTGCGGAAAACTTCCTTGCTTGGAACGAAAATTCAGCAAAATCTGCTTCTTCGGAGTTTTCAGACACGCCCTAGTCTGACCGCTTCTGTACGTAAGGCGTCGACAATAAAAAAGGAATGCTGAACCTCACTAATGTCCCCGGTTTGGTATCAATCACTTCAAGTTCACTTTGGCCTTTGAACAATAACCGCAATCGTTCCTTAAGGTTAGACAGACCGATCCCCGGACGCGTGCGGGTCATCTGCTGTCGCCGGGATTCCTCCATTCCAATTCCGTTGTCTGCCACCTCCAGCATCAGCATTCCTGTGTCTTGCCTGTAAATTCCAATACGGATCTGACCAAGTTGCTCCAGTGGCCCGACACCGTGATGAATGGCATTCTCCACCAGTGGCTGCAAGCTCAGCTTGGGCACCAGCGCATATTCCAGTTTATCGTCAAATTCACAAGTCACCTCAAAGCTATCGCGGTAACGAATCCGCTGAATATGAAGGTAGGCTTGAACCAACTCAATCTCTTCCTTCAGGTATACCAATTCGACCTGTGAATTCAGGCTGACCTCCAGTAATTTGCCCAAGGAAACACACATCTCGGAGATCTCTTCATTCCCGCTGCGGATCGCACTCCATTTCATTGTATTCAATGTATTCAGGAGAAAGTGCGGATTCATCTGGGCCAGGAGCATATGAAAATGTACCGCTTCCTTCTGGCGTTCCTCCGCCTTGAGTCTGTTGATCATCTGATTGGCATCATCCAGCATCGTATTAAACGTGCGTGTCAGTTCCAGTACTTCCCCACGGCTGCGGCCTTCGGGAATACGAATCTTGAGGTTTTTGCGGACAACCTCCTTCATCTTATTCTGTAAGTGCGACAAAGGGCGCGTAAACGTTGCCGAGATCATAAAAGCCATCACTACAAATGCTCCTGTGAACCCAAAAAAGGTCAGAAAGTAACGCTGTTTAAGCTCGGATATCTCTGTAAACAGGATGGAAAGTGGAATTCGATTTACCATATACCAATCCAGTGATTCGATGTACACGTAGTTAATCAGCGTCTCCGAGGCTGGATCGGTCAGATAAGCCTGTGCCGGATGAAGAGCTATTTCACGCGTAACTTCCGGGGAAAGCGCCGCTGTTTTGGATGAACTGGCTATGGTCTCTCCACTACCTGTAATAAGGTAATATTCCTGGTTACTCTGTGAATCCTTCAGCATGGTTTGGAACCAGTAGGAATAATCGATGCTAATTCGTGCCAGTCCGTATCGCTTGCCGCCGCTATCTTTCATGTAAGCGTACAGCGACAACAGATACGGGCTGGAGGATAACTCTCTAAGCACAGGGTTGGTATCCCGTGCATCCCAGCGATAGAAGAGTTCTTCCGGTTGAAGCGATTGTGATTTCGCACCGCCTTTTGGAATGGTTATTTCCCCCAGCCGCTCACGAAATTGTTCCAGATAGGGGCCATAAGTCAGTGCTTGTTTCGGCAAATACGAAGTGTAAACGCTATCATAAAAATCCAGCAAGGTAAAGTACACCGAAGGATTATATAGAAAAAAACTGTTGTTGATCATCTTGAACTTTTCTTCTACCAGCGACTTGTTCTCAAGCGGCGTACGACTGTCCGGGGAGGTTAGCACATTTCTTACCGCGGAATCCTGTTCCAGAAAAATAAGCGTTTTGAAGGCAATGCTCATCTGGTCCTCCAGAGAGCGGTACATCTGGACGAGCTGCTCATGGCTCTGCTCACTGATTTTCTGCTCGACCAGCGATTCAATCTGCTGATAATTGTAGACATTCAATGCACTGAACGGCAAGAGAATCAACACCACAAACGCACCGAACAGACGGTACCTGAGCCGCTGTGGCAACCAACTTTTCCAATTTGGCTTCTTCATTCCTTAGTGCTCGCTCCCCTACAATTAATGACCCCATTATAGCACCTGCCTGCCATTCACAGCCGGAGTCGAATGATTTGCATGGATTTGTGATATTCGTTGCCTAGATCCATGTGAACTACACAGATATGTTCTATTGGTGTAAGCAAGAAATGAATGAGTGAGTGAATGGATGGATGGATGGATGGATGGCTAGATGGACGAGACCCTTTACCTCATACTTGATGTCGTCTCCGATACTCCGAGGGACTGATTCCTATGGTGGACGAAAATACACGGCTCAGATAAAATCCGTTCTCGTATCCACATCTCTCGGCGATCTGCGTAAGGGTCAGACGACTATCTGCCAGCAAAGCTTTTGCTTTTTTGAGACGAATCGCTTTCAGATAATCGGATGGTGTTTCTTGAAAGGCTTCCCGGAACCTTCGGGTGAGCTGGACAGGACTCAAAGCCAAATGTTCGGCCAACGTTCGGAGACTGACCGCCTCTCCTGCCCACTCCTCCAACAATACCGCCGCTTCAGCCATGAGGGCATCCTCCGTGAACTTCGTTTCCATTAGCATGCTCTGTCTGCGCTCCCATTGATACAGCCGCCACAAATCCAACATCAGATGGGTTTTCCATCCTGTTGTAACTTCATCGTTGTCCTCACTCGCCAGACGCAGGTAGGCATATGTTGAAGCCAGACGCTTTGTATCATTAATGAGAGATTTTCCGATTGGCGGCAGGAGACTCTCACCCTCTGCGGAGTTACAACGGAACAGCATATAGTGAAATGTCAGCGGGGTTACCGTCTCTCTGCGAAAAGGAATGTGGGGCGGACATAACACCAGATCAGCAAAACCCGCCTCTCCGCTCTGCCCGTCAATCTCGTAACGAAATACGCCCTCTTCAACAGCAAAGACCACCCAAGCGTCGTAGATATCTTCTGCTAGAGCAAATTCAGCTTTCTTCTTCCAGTAGATGTGATTAAGGAGGTCCATGACACACCTGCCTTTGTTATGAAATAAAGTATATGCTCGATGATAATATAGTGTATTTGAAAAGTAAATATATAGAACTAATATGAAATTATAGATATGAAATAGGAAATCTGAGCTTAGGCTCATCCATATTCAATGAGAGAGGTGTTCATATGAAGCACGAACTCGTTAAACCGGATATCACCGTCATCGGGGGTGGGCTTGCTGGCGTATGCGCTGCCATATCTGCTGCCCGGCTGGGCCAACAGGTCGCTCTGGTGCAGAATCGTCCTGTGCTCGGCGGCAATTCCAGCAGTGAAGTACGCGTATGGGTCTGCGGCGCTACCGCCCATGGGATTAACCGCTATGCCCGCGAGACAGGCATCATGGGGGAACTGTTTGTAGAGAATCAGTATCGTAATCCAGAGGGCAATCCTTATCTCTGGGACTTGATCATTCTGGAAGCCGTTCGAGCTGAATCCAACATCAGCCTGTACCTGAACACGGATGTACATGAAGTCGAGGCCACTGGGGATGGAGATGAACGCATGATCACCTCCGTTACCGGATGGATGATGGGTTCTGAGCGCAAAATCCGATTCGAAAGTCAGATCTATCTGGACTGTACGGGTGATGGATTGGTTGGCTTTCTGGCTGGAGCCAAGTTTGCACTCGGCCGGGAAGCCCGCAGCGAATATGGTGAAGAATGGGCACCTGAGGTGGCTGATCAGATCACGCTGGGCAGTACACTTCTCTTCTATACCAAGGATGCTGGTGCACCTGTCCGTTATATCCCGCCTTCTTTTGCCAAGGATATTACACAGACCAGCATTCCGATTCGCCGGGTCATTCGCAGCGGGGATTCCGGTTGTCATTACTGGTGGATTGAATGGGGCGGTGAACATGACACTGTTCATGACAATGAGCTGATCCGTGATGAACTGTGGTCCGTGATCTACGGGATCTGGGACTATATCAAGAATTCCGGCAAGTTTGATGCCGACCATATGACGCTGGAGTGGATTGGTTCTCTGCCTGGCAAAAGGGAGTACCGCCGCTTCACGGGTGACTATGTGCTCACCCAGAACGATATTATCAGCCAGCGGGAGTTCCCGGATGCCGTTGCCTTTGGCGGCTGGTCCATCGACCTGCATCCTCCGCAGGGCATGTACGCCGAAGCGAGCGGCTCGAAGCATATGCATGCCGACGGCGTATATCACGTGCCGTTCCGCTCGTTGTATTCCGCAAATGTGCGGAATATGCTCATGGCCGGGCGCGACATCAGCGCATCACATGTCGCCTTCGGCACAACGCGCGTCATGGCAACATGCGCGGTCATCGGCGAAGCCGCTGGTACGGGCGCGGCGCTCTGCGCGGCCATGGAGGTGTCGCCGCGCGAGCTGCACGCGGGGCATCTGGCGTTGCTGCAGCAGACGTTGCTGCGGCAGGACGCTTCCATCATCGGGGTGCGCAGCCACGATGAGCTGGATCTGGCCTGGCGTGCCAAGGCTACAGCCTCCAGCACGCTGACGGGCATCGCCCTTGAGCAGCCTGGCGAGACGTACCCGCTGGGTACGGATGTTGCCCTGCTGCTGCCTGTGCATCCACTGCTCAGCGGCCTGGAGCTGCTGCTGGATGCATCCAGCGATACCGAGCTGACGGTAGAGCTGTGGGATACGGGACGTAAGGAGAACTACGTCCCGCATTCGTTACAAGTTACGGTGACTGTTAACGTTACAACAGGAACTGCGCAGTGGGTGAAGCTTCCGCTCGAATGGCGACCGGAAGAACCGCAGAATGCTTTTATGATCATCCGCTCCAATAAAGCCGTCTCACTCTACCATTCGATAGAAGCACACAGCGGGGTGCTGATCTTCTTCAAAACAGAAGAAAACCACGTGTCCAAAAATCTGGAGGATCATGCCACGGATCAGCCTGTCGTATTATGGTCCATGCAGGGGTTGGCGCGTCAACCGTTCTGCTGTCGTACCCTCTCTGAGACCACGGCCTATTCAGCGGACAACACGATCAACGGTTACCATCGCCCCTTCGGTGGGCCCCAACAGTGGATGTCGCAGCCGATGGAGTCTGGGAAGCCAGAATGGGTACAACTGACATGGGAAGAGCCACAAACCTTGGCTGAATTGCACTTGACGTTTAATGATGATGTAAACGAGGATCTGGTTAACCTCCATCACCATCACACCACATTCCGTGTGATGCCTGAACTTGTGCGTGATTATCGCGTGGATGTACTGACTCCAGCTGGCGAATGGACACAAGTCGCAAGTGTTCAAGAAAACCATAAAAGAAAAGTTATTCATTCCCTGGATGTCCCTGTGTCAGCTCAGGCTCTGAGAATCATAATTGATACCACAAATGGCAGCAGATATGCCGAATTAATCGAGATTCGAGCTTACTAAAACAAAAAGGAGGATACAGGAAACTGTATCCCCCATCCTCCGTACAAGTCCGACTTATTCTATTCGGCGGTTGGAACCCGCAAGCCCTCAATCAGAATAAACAACGTTAGTGCTTGTCCATAACCCATCGGACTGATCGCTATATCTTTATAAAACTGAGCATCCTGCCCCACAGGAGTACCATAGGACACCTGCTGTACAACTCCGTGATCATCAATATGTTTCAAAACCGCTTCAAGCGCTCTCAAGCCATTCTGGCGATAGGATTCATCCAGGTATCCATACCGGATTCCCTTGAGAATGCCGTATCCAATCGCTGCTGTTGCCGAGGTTTCTTTGTAAGAGGTTGGATCATCCAGCACAGTGTGCCACATGCCATCTTCACCCTGAAGCTTGCTCAATGCTCTGACTTGAGCGGTTGCTGTATCCAGCAGATAGTCCTTTAGCCCGTCTTCAATCGGAATGATATTAAGGAAATCCATAACTCCCGCCGTATACCATGCATTGCCTCTTCCCCAATGAACAGCACCATAATTATGATTTTCGTTGAAATCCCAGCCATGATAGAATAATCCGGTTTTCTTATTGTATAGATATTTGATATGCACAAGGAACTGTCGTTTGGCTTCTTCCACCATGTCGGGTTTCTTGAAGTATACCCCTGCCTTGGCCAAAAATAGCACCGTCATAAATAGGGTATCAATCAGAATTTGACCATCATTGGCATCTCCCGTGATCATATGTTGAAACGCACCATCTCCGGTTCGCAGCAGTCCGTCCATGATCCAACTGCTCCACTCCTCACAGACCTGCTCGTACTCCCTGTTTCCGGTCAGCTCGCATAGTGAGATCAAAGTAAGGAGTGGAGCACAGGTGTTCACATTTTTTTCCGGTAACCCTTCCATCAGCCTTGCATTGTACCATGATTCCAGAAATTCCAGCACTTTAGGATCTTTCGTTGCCTCATGGAGCTGAAGCAAGCCATACAGACCGACACCTTGCGGCCATTCCCATAGATGTATGTCGATTAGTCCGATGGGAAACTGTTCATTGATGCTTGTGTTTTTCATAGACTCCATCGCTTGGGATACCTTGCTTATTCTCTCCTGCAGCACCATTTGATTCAGCATGTTGGTTATCACTCCCTTGGTTTCTTGCACACGATTCAGCGCTCCATGTCCATTAACTTCAGTTGTCCCTTCACTCCATGACCTTCGTGTATAATTTCCTCTTCTTGAATATAAAAAGGCTTGTTCATTCCCCATTGGATTGGACCATATACCGGGTCTGTTAGAGTGAGAGTTAAAGCTCGATTATCGAATTGCGGGCTTGAAGAACAAACTTGGTTGATAAAAGCGTCAAATGACCCGAATTGCTGTTCGCTTCCTGCTCTTATAATCCAGGCGTTACGCAAGCCAGGGGAAATAAGCTCACGCTCTCTTGTTACCCCGTTGCTCTCCATACTCGTGCCGTTGGCCGCATATATAGCTGCATAACCCTTATTCAAACGGGCAAAATGCCAGTTCTCATGCTTTACCCATTCCGTGAAGAAGTCAGTAGGAAAATAAGCATGTGTCCAGTCAGAGTTGTTATCCGCAGGAATATCAAACATCATCAAAGCGATCCCCTCATGCTGAACAACGTCGGGTAATATCCCATTCCCAGCCCAGAAGCAAGGCCGACCATCCCCATGCTTGTATATTTCTGCCGGATGATTCACCCAAATCTGCGCCTCAGGTGACAGAGATAAATGCTGGACATGCTCCTGATAACCTGGCTTGCCTGGACGAAAGCGAATGATTGAGGATAAGGAGTATTCCTCAGTCCGACAGTGATAGAGCTTGGCGTAACCTCCCTTGCCCTGCTGATTGGCAAACACCAATTGTTGATTCTCCCCAAGCAACAGATGCTCCTGATATGCTGCTGGAGGACTGTAATCCGATAAACTCAAGGCAACATTGCTTATTGAATAATTGTTTACATTGCCAACGCCATAAGCGATCCAGCACATTGAAGTTGTTCCCGCTGCATAACCACCCAGCAGTTCCTTCTCATAGCTGCGCCCAAACGTTGTGGACAAAACTCCTTGATGCATCTGAACGGTAATATAATAGAATAACAGGTCCATCGCCTTTTTGGCTTGTTGCCTGAGCTGTTCATTATGGGCAAACTCATAGATATGCAATAGCCCAACCGCATCAATTGGAATGTATGCACTTGAATTCCATTCTGCCAATCCTTCATCCAAAAAGCGCTCAAACCATAGTGCAAGCCTTTGCTCTGCTTTTTGACGGTGTACTTCACCGGATTCACCACTGTTGCTGAACGTTTCATCCCCAAACAACTGTCCGGCTAACAGTTCATTGGTATGGAACAATAAGGCATGGTTCTCACTGAAGAACCACATCACATCATCGCCAGGTTCATCAATCCAATATCGATAGCCCAGAATACTTGTTTTCACCCGATCCCAGAACGATTCACTGAACAAACCGCTATTTCGTTCATCTCTCCATAGACGGAACAGCCCCACCAGATAGAAGTCACTGCAATCCTTCCGTTGCTCAATCCCTTCCACACCATTAAGCAAAATGTTCTCTGCTTCTTGCAGATTACCTCCTGTTTTGAGCATGGCGATCGCCTTATGAATATTGGGACTGCCTTTCTCGGCAATGCATCGCAGTGCCAGGGATTTGCGGTCTTCAATATCCACAGCTTGCTGAGCTGCCTCATCATAGCTGGTATCATAGGATTGGCAGCCAAATTTCTTGGTTAGTACAACATTTGATACTGAAATAGTCAGCGTGAAATATACGTAATGATGACCGAGTTGATTCGTATGTGCCAGGACCAGATCCGTTTCCTGTTCGGCGATGTGTATTGTTTTATTTTCGGTGCCATCAAAAAAATTACCATACTGAATATCAACCTCTCTAACGATATCCGGTAAGGGAAGTGGCAGCTTGAGCTTAATCTGCTCACCTCTGAAAAGATCCGAAGGAAAATAAGCCTGTTCGAGGGCTTCCTCTGCGGATTTTACAGACTCCGCCAAATGAGGAGCAATAGGCAGAGAAATCACTAATTCCTCGTCTCCTAGGTACTCCACCGCAAAAGCATACATCGTATCCCGCTCAGCCAGATCCTCCCAGCAGGCATAGATCTCATTGATTCCGGCTACAAGTTCAGCTTTAATAATGATTTCCTGTTCCTTGTTACGCGTGAGTGGTGCAAAGTCCGTCACCATTTCCCCATTCATCCACAACGTCAGACTGCCATAGGTCTTAATCCGCAAAGAGGCGGTATGAGCAGTCGGAGAAATTAGTCTTGTCGCCGCGTAACTGCGCAGATGTGTTGGCACAAACCAAAATCCTGATTGCTCCACCCGTGGATTATTCCAAGGAGAATACAGTGCCCAAGGCATTCCGTTTTCTTCTCCAACGAAGTCGTCTCCCGGGCTAGGAAACTCGCTCCATTGATCAAAAAATCGGTTCAGAGGCTGCGTCCTCCTATGTTCTACAAATTCCTTTCTGCATGGATTCTCATGAATGGCAAAACCGTCGATTAGCCAATCATTAATATCTCCCTCCATCGTTGTTGGAACAAAGGCAACAGGTTTCGTATATATGCCGCTGATCATCCAATGATTAATGACCTGATTGTGACCTAATTTCATAGGTTTATAATTCAAGGTATCCATCCCACTCCGGGTGGTATCTGACATTCAACTCATCCTTTCATTCCTGAAGTAATCATACCGCTGACAAAATATCGCTGGAAAACCATAAAAACAATGAGTACCGGAAGCATCGTGATCACGGACATCGCAAGCAAACTTCCCCAATCCACGTTGTATTCACCAATAAAATTAGAGAGTGCAAGCTGGATCGTATATTTCGATGGATCACTAATTGCAATTAACGGCCATACAAAATCATCCCATCTCCACATGAAGGAGAAAATCGCGAGCACCGCAAGAATTGGCTTCGCTATCGGAAGAATAATGCTCCAGTAAATTTTCCATTCGCCCGCTCCATCCATCCGGGCAGCTTCCAACAGCTCGTCCGGTACGGACAACAAATACTGCCGCATAAGGAATACACCTGTTGGGGTTGCTGCTGGCGGGATAATAATCGCGAGCAGGCTATTATACAACCCCAGTGCACTCAGCACTTTGAATATGGGAATCATGATTACCTCAATCGGAATCATGAGTGTTGAGACAAAACCGATTAATATGATCGTGCTTCCGCGGAAGCGGTACTTCGCGAGTGCAAAACCTGCCATGGAATTAATCAATAACAGCAGCACCGTTGACGACACGGTTACGATCGTACTATTCATAAAATATAAGCCAAAGTCACCTTTCCTAAATGCTTCCTTGAAATGCTCAAAGGTGACTGGCTGCGGCCACAACTTGGGAGGGAAGCTGTACAGATCGCTATTCGTTTTCAGAGAAGAAATCACGACCCACAGGACAGGCAGGAGCCACACCACTGCAGCAACACTTAACATAGTGTAGATGAGGATTTTGACCATAGGCTTCATTACCATTACGTAGCCCCCCCTTTCGATAGACGGAATTGCAGAGCCGAAAATCCACCAATAAGGATAAACAGCATCACCGACATGGCACTGGCCAGGCCAAGCTCCTGTCTGTTAAAGCCAATCTCATAAATATATTGAACAATATAGGTGGTATCTTTGCCCGGTCCACCACCTGTAAGCGCAAACATAAGTGGGAATGCTTTAAACGCGTCAATCAGAGTCAGCATAACAACAAGCAAACTTGTGGGCTTCAAAAGCGGGAGTGTGATATAGCGGAACACCTTCATTCCCGTTGCCCCGTCCAAGCGGGCAGCCTCATAATAATCCGTAGGTATAGCCTGCAAACCCGCGATAAAAATGACCATGAAGAAGCCTGCACGTGACCATACTGTCGCGATGATTACAGCCGTATTAGCCCAAAAGGAAGAAGTTAAAAAACCAACAGGTTCCACACCAACCACGGTTAACAGATGATTCAAAATGCCAAATGAATCTCCGAAAATCCACTTCCAGGTCAATCCTACGATAATGTAAGAAATCATGGTTGGCCAGTAAAATACGGCCCTGAAGAACCCGCGCATTCTAATCTCGCGCGCAAGCAGCAAAGCAATACCTAACGCTGCTGCATATATTAGCGGGACAACAATTGCCGCATAAATCCCCGTTCGTCCGATGGTCGACCAAAATTCCCGATCTCCTATAATTTTGATATAATTATCCAGCCCGTTGAACTTCATTGGGTTCAATCCATCATAGACATGGAAGGAATAATAGAGGCCCAATAAAGAGGGAAATACGATAAAAGTTCCAAAGATCAGGAGGTTGGGAAGTATAAACAGATAAGGAGCAATAACGAGCTTCCTGTTCTGTTTTGCCAGCGTATTCCTGTTTAATCGTTGTCCTTCACTCATCTGCTTGCCCCTTCCTTATGCATTATTCGAAAGGGAGCTTTACAGGTGTCGGTAAGCTCCCGTTATGTGAATTAACCAAATGACTTTACGTTTATTTACTGCCAATAGCCTCGTTAATCAGCTTGGCTGTTCGATCCAAAGCCTCCTGCGGAGTTGCCTTATCGGATAGAACCTCAACAATATTATTTTTCAGGTCCGTTGAAATTTTGGATATAATCGTCTGTCTAGACCAGTCATTAGCTGCAAGAGGCGAACTGTTCTTCAGTTCATCCGCGAAAATTTCAAACATCTCCTTGCCGAATTCATAATTCAATACAGAGCTGTCCTTCCGCGGACTCATAAACAATGATTCCTGGTTATATTTTGAATTCACTTCTTTGGACGTTAAGTATTCAATAAATTCTGCCGCCTCCTGCTCATATCCGCTGCCTTCAAAAGCCATCAGAAACTTCCCGCCTGGTACTGAAGAACGTTGTGTTCCTTTTGGCATATAGGTGACTCCCCATTCAAAATCGGTGATATCCTTGTAATTGCTGATCATCCAGTTGCCAGCCCAGTGGGTAGCCACCGTCCCGGAACGGAACAGGTTGTTCGGATTTTCCCCTCCGAGCCATACGGATTCGGGCATGATCCCTTCTTGATGGAGCTGCTTGAACTGCTCCATGCTACGGATTCCGGCTTCACTGTTAATCGCTGCTGCAGTGCCATCCTCTGTTAAGATGCTTCCGCCATTCTGATACAAAAGAGTGGACCATCTATGCGGTGTGACATCCCATACCATGCCATAACGTGCTCCGCCTTTGTCCATAACCTCTTTTAACGCAGCTGTATATTCATCCCACGTCCATACCTGGTCAGGAGAGGTCGGTACTTTGACGCCCGCTTTATCAAATAAGGTTTTGTTATAAATAAGCCCATTCGCTGTAACATCCATAGGCGCAGCTACCAGCTTGTCATTAATAACATAATAAGGTTTAAGTGAGTTAATAAATTGATCCTTGAATTGGTCCGCATTGTCCACGTAGGGTGTCAGATCAACCGCCTGATTAGCAAATGATCCGGTATCCGTGACCCGGCTCAGGGCAGGTGGCTTTCCACCGGATAACATTGTTTTTAATTTGGTTTGGATATCCTTGAAGCCAACTTCAATCAGGTTGATTTTAACCTTGGTATTGGTCTGCTCATACTCTTTAATGATTTCCTTGATGACTTCTCCTTCTTTTCCGTCAGAGAACCACAAGAAATCCAGAGTTGTTTGTTTTGAATTAGCATTGGTACCTGAATTTCCGCAAGCAGTCAATATGATGAGTAACATGACCAGTACCATGCTAGTGATAAGCTTAAACGTTTTTCTTCTTGTCATATCAACATCTCCTTGGAAGGGTCTAATGAATTTTGGCTTCGTTAAGCAATTCACTTTTACGGAATAACTGTGGTGATACACCCACATATTGTTTAAAGGCCCTGCTAAAATATACAGGTGTATTAAAGCCTAGTGTCTCAGATATGGATAAAATCGGTGCATCCGTAGACAGCAACAATTTTTTGGCCTCTGCAACTCTTTTCCGTATAACATAGTTGCTTATGGTATATCCCGTTGTCTCTTTGAAAGAATGACAAATGTAGTACTTATTCAAATGGAGTGTTTTGGACAGTTCATCCAACGAAACATTCTCCGTGTAGTTCTGGTTTAAATAATGAAGAACCCGGCTTACGCTTGTCTGCTTCTGGGAGGAACATAAGATAGGATTGGCGGATTGCTCACTGGTTGTTTTCCGGTAAATCCGCAGTAGCAATTGGGTAAGACTTAATTTGACCATTGTTTTGTACCCTGTATTTCCTGCCCCCATCTCTTCCTTGATCCCCTTAAATATACCTGTGATATGCTCACGCTCCTCCGGAGGCCAATGCACCAATAACCCATTGGGATGACGGAATATGGACATCAGATTCTCCAACTGACTGACAGCAAGCATGTCCAAAAGCAATAATTCCGTGAAATTGACAAAACTTCGCTTGTACACGATTTCTCTTGAAGGATTGATTCGGTGGGGCACACCTCCTCTGAATATAAACATATCGCCGGGCAGCGGCTTATATATTCGGTCACCGATTAAAAAGGTTGCATCTCCTTGAATAAAATAATGTATCTCATACCCATTATGCGTATGAACAGGCCATTCATCCTGAAAATTATCTGCTTCAGATCGCACATAAACTTCATTTTCCTGCAAAGCAATATTCGTCGGGGTGTGTATGGTTAGCATCAGTAAAGATCTCCCTTCCCAGAATATAAAAAGCAATATAGTTTAATAATTTACAATGATAGCGCTTTACAATGAATTGTATCACAGTTATTTCGTTCTAATCTGAACTATATTGCTGTATTGTTGATCACAATTGTTGAAAATGATTAGAAAGGAATTCATAGGGATTTGAAAGATGAAAACAAAAAAACCGCTGTCCAGCCCGTAGGCTATCACGCGGTCTATTAGCATTACCTCTCAAACCCATTCATCCCAATGGTTTTCAAGAAAAATGACTTCTTTCTCATAGTGGGCCAGATGACCCTCTTCGACCATCTTCATAAAAGCGACATCTCCATCCGCCGCACGATCAGTCAGTGTTTTACACATGAAACGGATACGGGATATGACCCAATCCTTCAAATCTGCTGGAACACTCAGCCCGTACGTAGCCATAAATAAGGCAATCCGTTCTTTTCGAACAGTTCCGTGCGCCTCGCTATCGTATGGCATTACACCCTTTCCGTCCATCTTTGGTGAAAATTCTGCGAGTGGAACGGATGTATACAAGACATAGGCGATATCCCACATTCGCGGACCTGGACCCGCCATATCAAAATCAATAATGCCATGAGGACGGCCATCCTTGTACACCACATTATACGGCGCAAAATCGTTATGACATACAACTTCATCTTCAGTTAGGCCTGGATATCTGTTCGTTGATACTGATGTTGTTGTAAATCCAACGGTCGCATCATGGTAACTTCTCAACAGTTTCGCGACTTCAATCAGAGATTCGTCTGACCACATATACTCTTCTAGATCAGGATAATCATTGCCTGGAACGATGCCTTCGAGGTAAGAGAGCGTTTCTCTCCCCTGTTCATCTATTCCCAGAAATCGAGGGGCATGATCATAACCAACTTTTTCGAGATGTAATAGCAATTCATGCACATATGGATTTGGTTTCGCATGCCGGCGAACCGTCTCACCTATTCGGACAACCTGATTCACATTACCTCCCGATAACACTTCCTCCTGTTTGGCCACTCTCATCCCTCCTTAAGCTAAACTTCCTTGCTATACCCGTGATTACGATTTTTCTTATAACTCCCTGGGAATCCCGCGACCAATAGTGTGAATCCAACGAAGAACATGAAGTATACAAGTAAACCTGTTGGATGCTCGTTCGTCTGAGCGAACTGGGGCACGTTAGTCCCTCCTGAAGCATATCCTGCTTCTACTATAGCGACAGATACTCGTATTGAGATTCGCTCCATTGTCGAAATAAACACACTGCCAAGCATGAGAATTACACCCAATATCTTGTTGATATTGTTCATATTACGCCTCCTACATTAACCGCACACAATACTGCATACGCTTTATCTACTTATGTGACTTTCGATTCTCTATTCCATATTCCTGCATTTATGTCCAAATGTGTTCCATTTTCAATCTCATCATAGCAAATAGCGCCGTCATCTCTGACGCCGCTGTTGACGCTCTCTGAATAAGTTACGTGGCTACCACTTGGTGCAGATCCATACTATTTTCGAAAAAGGCTGACCGTTCAACATGATACAGATCATACATCTGTTCATTCATATTAATCCGTTGATATACATCTGGATACACATCATTCGCTAATTTCACATAAGGCAGTTTTTGTACGGCTTTTCTGGATCTTATATTTTGCTTGCGTATCTTCATAAATACCGTCTCAATCCCATGTTCCAGAAACAATTCAACAAAGAAGGCTGATTTGGCTCTTTGGCTATACCCATTTCCAAAAAACGGTGATCCAATCCATGTGGCTAAAAAACCGGTTTGATGCTCAATGTGATATAGATCTATGGTTCCAATAGGCTGACCTGTTTCATTCAAAATCGTTCGGGAAATCACTGTCTTTTGCTCTTCTTCGGCTATCAATTGTTTCGTGAGGAATAGATATTCTTCATACGATTGGCATTGATAACGAACGTAAGGAGAAACTGCGGGGTCCATCATTAAGCTGTACAGTGAATGGCATTCCTGCAAATCACGTTTTTTTAACATTCTGTCTACCACCTAGTCCTTTTAGTTCGCTATATCAAGCAAATTAAGTATATAAAAGCTATTGTGGGATTTAATGAATTCTGTATGTGGCTTATGTAAAATGCATTGGTAAATGTTGTACGACTTCACCTCGGGTAACACCAAAAAAACGGCATGTCCCTTTTGAAGGAACACACCGTTTGCATTGATACAGATAGACAGTAAATTATTGCATACCTTGCATGATTGCATTAATGATATTTTGCTGCGTCACAGTATTGTTTGAACGGTTAAACAATGCAAATCCATGTTGACCGTTATGCCCGTTATCCCAATAAACAGGAACCATTTTGTATTTTTTAGCTTTTGCGGTAACTGCTTTTGCGTATGCAGCACGATATACATTGTTGCTGGAATCGTAGGACGTTTTATCAATGGAACCGAACTCACCAATCACTACAGGATAGCCCTGAGTCACAAATTTGTCGTACATGGACTTGAACTGCGATTCAAGATAATCCTCTTGTCCCCAAGTAGACTTCTTGGCAGGATTCGTAGAAGTTGCACCCCACTGTGTGATATTACCGTTTTCCTCACCTGCAAAATCCCACGGAGAGTAATAGTGTGCCGAGATCATGATTCTCTTTTGCGAACTAGGAATAGCCGAGGATCTGTAATTATCTGTCGGAAGAGCAAAGCCATAATTACCAACAGTGTAGTCAATATTGGTATTCCAGCCTGGAATCAGCAACCATCTGGCATTGTTGTTACCTCCAGTCTGACGAACCGTATCCACGAAGATTTGATTGTATGCGTTCAGATTGGCGTAATACGCCGAGTTTGGATTGCCATAGTTACCATCGAATACTTCGTTCATGGATTCGAAAATAAGGCGATCATTGTAGTTGCTAAACTTGGTGGCAATCTGCTGCCACACCTTCTTATATTTTTCCTTAATGGCAGTCTGATTGCCACCATTCACGAGCAGCCATCCACCCTGGACGGAATTATACCCATCACCATGGATGTTGATAATAACATACAGACCTTCATTGTACGCGTAGTCCACGACTTGCTGAATTCGATTCAGCCATGCCGCATTGATTGTATAATTGGGAGCGCTTCCAATGTTGTTCAAATAAGAAACGGGAATACGAATGGATTTGAATCCTGCCGCTTTTACCTTTTTGATTAACTCTGGAGTTATTGTAGGATTACCCCAAGCTGTCTCATTCGGTGTACCGTTCACCGCTGCTTCCAGCTGATTGCCGAGATTCCATCCTGCACCCATCTCAGCCACCACTTGCGAAGCGTCTGCTGCTGATGCTTTAGCGCTCCATCCGGTAAAGGCCACGGCAGCGACTAACACAAGCGCCAAGCTGCTGACGCCAAATTTCTTCCATTTTTTGAACATAACCATACCTCCGCTTATTCTATTATTTTTAACAAGCAGTGCAGTTAATCTATCCATACAGATTGAATGATTCGAGAATACGTGCCTCCTCTCCCTATCGATCAAACAAATGAATTTTTCGCCTGACAAAAACATAATAACACATTTATGGAAAATAAAGCGATATCTTTATTGTTTTTTGTGACTATTTACTACAAAATAATCCATCTATCCGTTTAAGTGGATTGCTTGAATTTGTTCTCTATCAAAATCAATCATCATGATGTGATCAAGCAGAATATGATCTCCGCAAGATATTGTTGCGCCGTAGTCGGTTATACTGTTAAATGTAATATCCGCGCGATAGACTTCAATTTCATTAAACCAATTCTGATGTACCTTTTCCTGAAGTTCATTCTCATAATATTCTCGAAAGACAGTCTCACAAATAGAAAACCACTTAATGTAGTCTTCTATTTTATGAACCATTGAATCTAACGGTGTATTTGTGGACACATATATTCGGACGTCATTTAAATCCTCATCCTGTATGAGATGTTTGAATATTTGCACTGTATTTTGCAGAGTGTAACACCGGTAACTTTCATCACTCTCTTCTTCAAGCTCAATGAATTCACTTAACAATATGATCTTGCTCCTTTCAATGCATCTTAGAATAGCTCATTTAACCACTTTACGAATTTTTCTTTCTCCTCAAACTGTGGGTAATGCGCCGACTCGTTGAATACAATGAAGTCTTTGATCGGTGCATCCAATACGTCAAAATAATCACGTGCTGCATTCGCAGTAGTCATATAATCATATTTACCCGTTACAAAATAGGTAGGAATCTCCAGATGATCAACAATATCAGGTAAATTTTGATCAAATGCTTCCTTCAGTAAGATGTCTTGGGAACTGAACATCCCTGTATAAAAGCGAATCATATCCAGCCCATTATATTCGGGATTTAAAAGGAATCCTGAAATATAATCTCTATTCTCGTTGATGAGTCTGGCTGCACCACCGTACTTTTGCAACAAAATTCTAGGCGTAAGTTCCTTTCCTTGCTCGATCGAGCTGCGAATTAGCTCCAGTTTTTTAACATCATCTTCATTGCCGGCTTGTTTTGCTTGCTCGTACGTGTACTCCAAACTTTCCAGTTCGCTCTGAAGTGTATTAGCCATCTGTCCAATGCCTATATAAGCGTGAAACTGAGTGGGTGCTTTAGCCGCAGCTTTCAAACCGATATATGTACCAAATGAATGACCAATTAATATAACCTTCTCTTGATTTAACTCCTTAGATACATAATCCCTTAACGCTAACAAATCATCTACTAATACATCTGTTGTCAGATTCGAGTAATCCTCAAAAAAGTGATAGGACTTCCCACTCCCACGTTGATCGTAATGCACCACCGTGAAGTGTTGCTCAAGCTCTTTCTGATACTTCCTTACGTATGGAATCTCCGAGCATCCCGGCCCGCCATGCACAAAAATCAGGATAGGATTACTCCGGTCAACTCCCCTGATCATGACTTCGTGTCCTGCACCGTTAATTTCGACCTGCTCTAACTTGCTGATACTGTTTTCACCTTTAATTTGTGGTGTCCATGTGGGAAATATCAGAGCTACTATGACCATTAAAATAATACTGAATATGCTGTACTTGAGTGTTTTCCGTATTTTTTTGCGCATGTAATGCTCCTTACGTCATAAGTTTCATTTGTCATTCTACCAACGGTTCATTTATCGTAACGGATACATCAATTCAACGGGTTCTTTCACCAGCTCTTCTTGGAAAATATAATTATGATCGGCTCCTACGATACAGAGGATTCGTTTTTCTGGATGAGCTTCAATTGTATTTTTGACTCTTTGAACCATAATCTGATTACGGACCACCCAGCGAAAGTTCTGTGCCTTCGGATTTACCTCATGCAACCATTCATATTTTTGTCTGGTTACGCGATCGAACTCCTTTGAATTAAAAGGAATCTCGCCAAACCGATACGTCTCCATTTGCTCCGCAAACCAATGATCGTCCCGTTGTTCAAGTTCTTGGCGTTCCTCGCCCGAATAACCGTTGAATGGATCAAAAGCATTCCATACATCTAATTCAAACCAATCAATAGGGACAAATGGGATGTTATGCTTCTCGCATAAAGGGAAGACCAATTCCCAATACTCACTAGCTGGTTCTCCCCAGTATCCTCTATCATGTTTGTCCTTCAGGTACCTCAACCAACTCTGCGGATGAACTTCACCACAAATGAGATCTGGTTTAAACTCAGTGATCACATCCTTGTAAAGAGAAAGGGAACAATGATATCGCTCCCTGAGTTCAGGATTATGAATGGTGCCAAGTATCCCAACCGTTGTCATGTGCCCAGCTCCTTTATCATATGTATATCGTTCGGCTCTTTGTCATAAAGTTCTTGATCAATCTCGCTTGCAATCTGACTGCCCTGACTTTTATAAAAGGATACCGCTGATTTCGTCTCTGTGGAGGAGATATACAGATACTGTGCACCACGTTTCTTAGCCTCTTCACCTAACTCGTTTAGAATACGTTTTCCAATACCTTGTCTTCTGTACCCGCGTGAGACATACATCAAGTCAACTTGTAATTGATTTCGTTCTTTTCCTCTATATTGATGTGCCAGCACACCAAATCCGATTAATTGATCGTCAGCAAACCCGCCATATGCCATGCCACCTTGTTCTAATTCGTACACATATCGATTTTGAATCTCTTTCTAAAGCATCTCATCCCAGTTGGAGCACTCATGATTTTGTTCAAGCTCAACCAATCGGTTCTCTCTCATTTCATAGATGAGATCAATATGTTCCGAGCGATCTATTTCCTGCAGCTGATTCACATCATCAAGGGTCAACGTTCTATACGTTATCATGATTGATCGTTGCCATCTCTCTTTCCACATATTATTTCTAAGACCTATGGTTTTATAGATCGAAGTCTGTATTTATCAAAAACTATTTTATCGTACAAAATAGTGTATTCCTTGTTCTCTTCAATTAGTTTTGACATATCCATTGGAACGGCTACTGTTCGTTCGTGATACTTAAATCAGCTTATTTTAATTTCAGGTAACTCATTCAAATGATTTATTTCGATAGTGTATTTCTTAAACTTATGGTTCTCAAGTCCATCCCATCTGTCTGAGAAATGATAAAACATATCTCCAAAGTTCATCCCTTCTGGTAATACATCCACAAGCTTTATTTCATCAATTTCAGACTGCGGTAAGCTCTCCAGCAATTTAACCTCAGCATAAGAAACCATACCAAAGCTCCCATTCCATTCATATACACCATAAGGTATTAATTCGAAGCGTATTGCCCCTGTCTCTTCATAGAGTTCTCGACTTGCCGTGTGTAAAATTGTTTCCCCTATTTCTTTGTTGCCTCCTGGGATCTCCCAACCTCCTCTTTTCCTATTTTTTATAATGATGAATTTATTATTGTATTTCGCGATCATAACTGCAAATTTGATTAACTTTGGATCAAGTTCATCTAGATCAAACCAGTGGCTCATGTTATCTCTCCCATAAACAACTATTCTGTCAATATATAATTGTTAAACCATTGAAGTGGTAACAAACTATCATCGGATTTAATCGTTGTGAATACCGCAACCAATCCTCGATCTTGGTTAACAAATATGTATTGCCCTCTTCCTCCGCCCATACCCATAGCATAAAACGTTTTATTTTCAGCGTCTTCTTCCTTGATGCTTTTCATTATGCGCCAGTGGTAGCTATATAAGGTTTCGAAAGTGAGAGAAGGCCTTACACTTCTAGCAATCCAGTCAGCAGAGATGAGTTGTTTCGAATTCCACTCCCCATTCTGAGCGTATAACACTCCAAACTTCAGCATATCTTCGATCTTCATTCGCAAACCAAAACCACCGATCGCAATCCCTTGTGTATCCTGATACCAATGGAAATCGTTAATACCTAGAGGTGCAAATAAGTTCTTTCTTGCAAATTCCGAAGTGTTCATACCAGTCGCCTTCTGCAATATGGCGCTAAGTATATGCGAACTCCCGCAACTATATTTCATTTGGATTCCAGGTTCGAATTCAATGGGTTGCTCAAGAACAAATTTCGTCCAATTCCTAGATGGGATCATCGCTTCATTCCCCGGATAGTGCAAGCCCGAGGACATCGTTAATAGATGCTTAATCGTAATCCCCTTTTTGCTGTCATCCAGATCGTTAAAATAATTCACAATTGGGGTATCCTCATTCTCAATGTAACCCTGTTGTATAGCTATTCCCACCAATGCGGAGAGCACACTTTTTGTAATTGAATTCACTTTATGTTGTTTTTCTTTCGTTTTTCGATTCCGATAAAATTCATATTGAATTGCGTTTTCTCGGTATATCATGCAGCTCTCCGCTTTATTTCGTTTTATCTCTCTTTCAAGATCATTAAATTCAGTAATATGTAACCCTCCCTTGTGGCTCGCATACTTTCCGCCATCCTTTTGTTTCTCCATAAAAATTCATCATTCGTTAAATCCAATACTATGTTAGGTACTCGTTTTATAATCTTTTCTTCATAAAATATTGAATGATTCCATCAGGATACTCATCAATTAATCCAAACACTTCATAGCCCATTTTTTGATAGAATTTCGGTGATTGATATGAAAATGTGCTTGTGTGTGCAAGCTTACATCCTAATTCAGAAGCCATGCTTTCTGCTTGCATGATTAAAGACTTCCCATATCCTTTCTTTCTGTGTTCCTCATCTATCCAAAAATTATCAATATATAATGTTTCACAATATGTAGCACAGAAGATCCCACCAACTGCCTTACCTGTCTTGTCCCGTAAAAAAAGATTGATAGTCTTTCCAGGCTTCTTTAATAATCCATTTGTTTCAGAGACGTTATAGTTATATAAGTTATTACAAACTTTTTTGTAGTCTTCTTCATGATCATCAAATACGATTTGTAATTCATCCTTATGATTCTTACTATTCAATGTTTAAGTCACCTCATTTAGAAAATCATCACATGTAATCTTTACACTATTCAAATTTCTTACCTTATTACCAACCTGTAGATCACTTCATCATCTGAATTGGTTCTATTCTCACTGATAAACAACATGCTCTTATACAAGTTCTGTGCTATTTCATTATTCCGTTCAACCGTTAATGAAATAACCTTGCACAACGGATGCTGTTTCGTAATGTAATCTAGAATGGCTCTTAAAGCGAGCCTTCCCATTCCTTTACCTTGATAGGATTTATCGATTTGAAAACCACCAATCCAGTAATTATCTGTACTATCTGGCGTATAACTCAGATAAAAGAAACCAAATACCTTCCCATCGATCTCAAGTACATAAGGATCAAATGCTTCATCCCACGGTTTTACATAGGCGTAAGCGATTCCCTCAATAACGGACGGAACTAATGACGCTTGGTGTTCATACAAAGAGATTTTCAGCGCCTCTTCCCAATTCTCTCGTGTGACTGGTTGTATCTTTATATTCACCACTGTATCTCCTCACTCGACAATCCTTGATTACCTCTAAGATTCTTTTCACTTTCACTTACAACCACTTCCAAATGATGTTCAATCAACTGTATCACTTGTTTTTTATTCTTTGTGATTGTTGCAGTTTTGCGGTTTGTGTTAATTGTACATATAACTTCTTCTATATTATATTGATGGTTCCATTTCACAATCATCTTGCATAAGTTCTTGAATGACTGCTTGTAATTCCACGGTTGCAAGCCCATTCTGGACAATACAAACCTCTTTATAATTCGATAATCTCTAATGAAAACATTTGGAGCTAATACAAAAATCAAATCTGCTTCCTGGATGGACTTAATTGTCCAATCTTTGCACTGTACTCCTTCTATGATCCAAGCCTCTGAACTGACAATAGATTGAACGGATTCATCCCTAACACTTTCAGGATATCTCAGATTTTCGGCGCTTCTGTCCCATATGAGATTGTCTAATTCATAGGAAGGAATACCGTATTTATCCGATAATTCTTTGGCTAATGTTGATTTCCCACTACCGCAAGATCCAATAATTCGTATTTTCATACATATTCTTTCTTCAAAAATGCATAGATGACATTATCAACAAATCGATTTTTCCAAATAAAATTCTCTTTCAATATGCCTTCTTCACTGAACCCAATTCTCTCAAGCAACTTTCTTGATCCCGCGTTCTCTGGCTCTACAAATGCTTCAATTCTGTTTAATTCAAGGTTCTTGAATCCATATTCAACGATTTTCTGAGTTACCTCGGTCATGTAACCCTGCCGCCAGAACTCCGGTGCTAATTCATATCCCATCACAGCTTTATGATGTTGTTTCATCCAACCATGAAATCCACATGTTCCAATAATTCTGTTGTCCGATTTCAAAGCAATTCCCCAACGGATGACCTGACCATTTTTGAATCGTTCATTCCATCTTTGTATGAGTTCTTCTGCTTGTTTTGTATTCGTAAAACTTTCTACATCGTAGAACCTTGTAACTTCATCTGAAGAAAAAATATGAAATATGTCTTGGGAATCACTCTGTTTAATCTCTCTTAACAGCAGTCCTTTGGTTTCAAGTTCAGGAAAAGGAGTCATATTCACTTCACCTCAATCGAGTACACTGCTACATTTTTCCCTATTATGTCTACGTCCTTCTCGTGTTTCATGCCATTCTTTTGCGCGACTTTCATAGAACCCGCATTGCCATGTTGAATTAAAGATATTAATCTTTTCTGCTTCATGTGATCCATGCCATATTCTTTCCACGCTTTTGCTTGTTCATATCCGTAACCCATTCCCCAGTATTGCTCTATGACCCAGTAACCAACTTCAAGCTCATCAGTGCCTTCAATGATTTGAGGAATCAGTCCAGAGGTTCCAATTAACTTGTTATCCTCTTTATTAAATGCGAGAAACAGCCCTTTATCGTCTTTATTCCAGTTGATGAACTTTTCCAGGCTTTGCATGGTTTCTTCCTTCGTCCAGGGTCCTCCATGTCTAATAAATTTCATCATATTTGGCTCACGTGTCATCTCGAAAAGTAAATCAAAATCATTTTTGGTATATTTCCGAAATATAAGTCGTTCTGTCTCCATCTTTCTTTCAACTCCTTCTTCATTCATAAGATGTAATCGTATTCATAAACATTCAAATATCATGGGGAAATGGACCAAAGTGTGTCTTCAAACTCAGGCAAGTAAACGATGGTGGGTGCCAGCTTACCGTCCGAAAATTGCTGAAGTTCAGGGTGACTGATGCTGGCGCATGGTCAGGCGATTTACTAAGGAACACAAGACATCTTATTCGGCCTTCAGGTCCTCTTTTAAAATTGTAAGGAACATGAGACATCTTATTTCCCAAAATCATCTGACAAAAAGGCTACAAAAGGCTATTTTTTCTGATATAGCGTGTCTCAGATTCCTTAGATTTCGAAAGGCGTTTCAAATCCCCGAATAAGACGTGTCAGGTTCGTTAGAGTTAACACCTAACACCTAAACTCAACGCTATGTTAATGTATATCAACGTATGCATGGGATGGTCTATCAAACCTTAGCAGTTAATCCCAATCTCCTTTATCACCAGACCGATAGTATTGTCCTCGTATCATTCTCATCCGTTAAATATTCGAGAGATTCAAATCCCTGTCTATTTATATGATTATATAATTCCTTGACTTTCTCTAGATCTTTACAATAAACCGTGACGTAGATACTATCGATCACAAGAAGAACCATCTGACACTCACTCTCCACATAATCTTCATAGGTGATTACATCTGTTATTTGTCTGCCTTTTGGAAATGCTTTTAAATTCGTAAATATTAAATAATACTCGTTGTTCTCAATAATCTTTTGTAATTCTTCTCCATTCATACCAATAATCATATCCGGAAAAAGATCATCCCCTAACGTATCACCCTCAATGAAATAGGATTCTTCTCCACCAATAAACCAATCAAAATTAGATACCCCCATTGGTTTTAAAATCTCTCCAAGAAAGCGACCATAGGCATTTGGTATTTCAAAACGTATTCCTCTGTTCATCTGTTCACCCTCTTATCATTTTTAATTCGAAGCATAATAACAGTACAGTTATTTCACCCGATATTTCTCATTATTTATAATTTCACTTACTATTTCAGGTAATTGTGCTTCTGTAAAATGACTAGTATACAGCTTGTTATCTACTCTCAGATCCGGATGATTTTCAAACTCATCCAGCAGAATTATACTTCTTTCTTTCATTTGATATTCTTCTGCTCTTAGACGGTCTCTACGAATAATGGTTTGACGATCAACCATTAATACAACATAGATTATGCGAACATGATAGTCTGCCAATTCGGTCATTAACCCATCCATGTCTTCCGGAAAGGCTACGTAGTCCAGAACTACATCGTATTTATAATCCAATAAGTTTTTCACTAGACTAGATATATTTTTCCAAGTTAAATCGTGTGTATCCTTATCAAGCCAGGGTTTACCTCGCCCTTTGACCGGAAAGTGACTAACCGCATCTCCAGAAATATACGCACTTCTCTCTAAAGTCTGAACCAGCAGCTTGGAAGTTGTAGATTTCCCTACTCCAGGGGGGCCAGATATAATATATAGGTTATTACTCATTCTGTATTCTCCTTACAATATCTTTTGGAAACTTCCAATATCCAGTTTTCTATCAAATTTATATCCGATCTCTTTAAACAGAGCACATTGTTCATAACCGTTTCTCTCAAATAATGATTTACTTCTTGTATTCTCCATGCAAATTGTCGCAATTAAGGTATGGAATCCTTGTTCTTTTGCAACCTTCTCAATGAAACCTAGTGCTTGTTTCCCCAAGCCTTTTCCCAAAATATCGTGCTTTAGATATATGGTGACTTCACCACAGATATCATATGCCTGTTTGCTCTTATATTGGGTAATCAGAACATAGCCCATCATTTGATTGTTTTCAAGAATTACATAAGTTTTATACCGTGTATCTTTGTTCATTACAGAGGATTTAATCTGATCAAGATTTAATTCCTCCGTATGAAACGAAATCGTTGTATTCATTACATAATAGTTATAAATCTCTCTAATTTCAGGGAGGTGCTGTTCGGTTACCTCTTCAAAAGTCACAGTCGTCAATTACGATCCATCCTCTTCTGTTCATTTCTTCAACGATACCAGCGTCTATCCAAGAAATCCGACATCACCGCATGTTCTCTAAATCAGGAGGTAGGGAAAATCTCCCTTCTGTATTAGGCTCAAAATCATATGTATGAAATACCGCGTCAAGATTTAACTCACCGTAAATATGAGGATATTCCCTGCCTTCATTATACAGATCTTCCCATATAACTTCTGATTTTATTTTAGATGCATCCAAGCAAAGTAATACTAACCCCTTTGTCCCGGGGTAATTATAATTAGCCACAGCTACGATCTTATCCACAGGTGAGCAATGAATAAAACCTTCCTTTTCTAAAGATGCTGCTCTGTATACCCCATTGATCAACGCGGCTTCCCAATCTTTTCTTGAGAGTACATGTACAATCATCATCCTAAAATCCTCCTTAATAAAAAAGATAATTATTTGGATAGGACCTTCTTCAAAATGAGTTCTATGATTTCACTAGTCTCCAGATGATCGGTAATAATGCGAGTTTGAAATTGTTCATCCTTGAAAGCTTCAACACACTTTGGTGCTTGTTGATATTGCCAGCCTCCATATTCATCTCCACGTTTAGCCAAACGATGATAAATCGTCTCTTCTGTAGCCGTTAAGCAAAAATGATGAATGTTCTGATCGATCTCTTTCAACTCGTTATAAATGTAATTAAAGTTTTCCTCTTTATAGATGGTCATGGGGACAATTAAGTGTTTGTTGTATTTCTGCTTTACTTCTTTAGCTGTCTTTACGGTTAGAATTTTCCATAGATCGATATCTTGAAAATCATCCGTACGTTCCCTTTCCTCTCTACAATTCTCCGGAAGAAGTTTTCTGAGCATATAACCTATTTCTTCAGGATCGTAGATCATGCTGTTTGCAATTAAGGGCTGAAGTGCTTCTGCTGCAGAAGTTTTTCCCGAACCAAACGCTCCGTTAATCATAATGATCATGTGGTCAATCCACTCCTATTCCATAAATAGTTTCAATACAAACCAAATTTTTCCTATCCTCAATTTCATCCATTATAAATGTTTTTCTTCCACTTTTGTGTTACAAAATGGCCAAAAACATGATGAAATCCCATTGGATTAACCCAACGGGATTTCATCATCACGCATTATTTCTCAATTAACCTTGAACTTGTTAATGTATTTCCAAGTAATCAATATAGATATCCCATGTACCGTCATCGGCTGTTACAACCAACTCAATGACCTGATTTCCCGTTCCGTGGCTGATATTATTCAGGGTATAGACCGCTGGAGAGCTCCCGCCAAAGTAAAAGGTTCCCTTCGTCTGTCCACCAATCTTCAAATCAACTCTCGCCATGTTGGCATTGTTTGAAGCTCCACGAAGTGAAAAATTGTGTGTGCTCGTTGCAAAATTCTGAGTATATTTAACCAAATCATTGTTAGCATAAAGGACCACGCCATTGAAAGGAGAACTGATATTGCCGGTGTATTGCCCACCTTTGGTCATATTCTCAGCTTCCACTTTTGTTCCGTTACTTGGCGGATTCGTAGTGCTACTATCGGGTGCAACTGCCCGACCGGTCGTTGATGAGATCATACCGGAGCAAAGGCCGCGATTCTTCAGATTTTGTGCAATCTGTGGAATGGCTTGAAGTGTCGTCTGGTACTGATCATGCATTAGAATGACGTCACCACTTTTCATCGTGTTCACTGCTGCTACAATCTGGGCTGCGCTGGCACCATTCCAGTCTTGGGAATCTACGTTCCACAGTATTTCCTTCAGGCCGTTTTGGCTCACAACGGATTTCAAGGTAGCATTTGTCGCACCGTAAGGAGGTCTGAACAGTTTAGGTGAACTTCCGGTAATGGACTGGATTGTCTGCTGTGTCCGTGTAATCTCTGACGACATCTGAGCGCTGTTTAATGTAGTCATATTCGGATGTGTATACGAATGATTGCCAATCCACATGCCTGCTGCCACCTGTGCAGTAACCAGCGATTGATTATTTTGCGCATTTTGCCCAACATTGAACATCGTTGCCCGTAAACCAGCTTGCTTCAACGCGTTAAGCATGTTTGTTGTATTTCCAGATGGGCCATCATCAAACGTCAGACCTACATAACCATTCGGACAACTTGCATCTGCAGCACGAGCATCGGGCACCGCCGGGATAGAAAATAAGGTACCAAAAAGTGCGAGAGATATTACCGCCTTTGCTAGCTTTACTTTAAACATAAAATTACCTCCTCATAATATATTCACAGCATACTACCTTCTACACTCCCTCTCTTTATCAAACTTTCACCCTCGAAAAAAGCGCTTTCATATACACGTAATCCGCTACGTCCTTTCTCATAGATAAGAGCTTTAGTTCAAGGTGAGTTCAGTATAAACGATAACTTTATTTAAAGTAAATTGAATTTTATCCAAAATGTTCTATTTATTCACGAATTCTAGAATCGCCTGTTGTACATCTCCCGTTTAGCACTCTCCTGTGTAAAAATGTCCTCCGGGGGCACCATGCGCTTTGGGAGTGTACGCCCTGCAATAATTTCTTTTGTAGCCTGCATAAGCTGAGGACCAAGCAGCGGGTTACATTCCACCACAGCGTTGATTTTCCCACTCGCCAGAATTTCAAGTGCTTTGCGGGAGCCGTCCACCGAGACAATGATAATGTCCTCTCCCGGCTTCAGCCCAACTTCTTCTATCGCTTGTATGGCGCCAAACGCCATTTCATCATTATGGGCAAAAAGAACCTGCGGCCGTTTGTCTTCCGGGACCTGAAGGAATTCTTTCATGACTTGTTTCCCGTTGTCCTCCGTAAAATCGGCAGGAGCACTTTGTGAGAAGATGATATCTGCTCTGGTGTCGAAAATGCTTCTAAATCCTTCACCACGCTGGATAGAAGGCGTAGAACCACTCGTGCCTTGCAGTTCGGCAATTCGTATCGATCCCGGATGATTTCGCATCCGATCCTGAACGTACTTTCCGGCCTTCACACCTTCCTCATAAAAGTCCGATCCAATCGTTGTCACAAAAAGTGAAGTGTCTTTGACATCAACTGATCGGTCTACGATGATCACGGGTATACCTGCATCCTTGGCCTCCTGAAGAATACCCTCCCAGCCCGATTCCACGACCGGTGCAATGGCAATGACATCCACCTTTTGTCTGATGAACGACCGAACAGCCTCGAACTGTTTCGTCTGAGACTGTTCTGCATTTTTTATCACAAGGGAGATTCCCGATTCTGCCGCAGCATTTCGAATAGACGTGGAGTTTGCCAGACGCCAGGCACTCTCTCTGCCCAGTTGTGAAAAACCCAAAACAATCGGTTTTATAGAGGTATCCCTTGCTACCGCTGATTCTATCCATTCCTCAACAGAGGGAAGAGTTTCCAAGTTGTTAGACGAGATGGGAGGAGGAACAGATTCAGACTCAGGGGTTGTGCAACCGACAAGCAGCAGTAGAATGAACAAGCACAACCCGTTCACATGTCTTCTCACTCACGCATCCCCCATCTCCATGTTAGTCTCTGCAGCCACCAATGCAGAGCACATCGTGTTATATCATTGTTTGGTATTTGTGTTCAGTTATTTAATTCAATTAACTTAATGCAGTGATTTCGAGGATACTCGCCTTCCGCTAAGAAGTCGCTGGAACAAAATAAAAACAAACAGCATTAGGCCAATCACAATCTTGGTCCACCATGAGCTGAGCGTACCTTCGAAGCTAATTATAGTTTGGATAGCCCCCTGGATCAATACACCAATAAAGGTTCCCGCCACATACCCTACACCACCTGTTAACAAGGTGCCTCCGATCACAACAGCCGCGATGGTATCAAGTTCAAGACCCATGGCGTGTAATCCATAACCGGATAACATATAGAAGGTGAAGACAACACCGGCAAGCGCGGAGCACAAACCGCTGAACGTATACACCAGGATTTTGGTACGTGCAACCGGCAGTCCCATGAGCAGCGCGGATTGCTCGCTTCCGCCGATGGCGTAAACGTTGCGCCCAAACCGGGTGTAATGTGCCAGGTAGATCGCGAGCAGTACAATAACCAGAGCAATAATCACATTAATGGAGACAAAACTGCCCCCTGGCAGGGAAATTTTCGCCTGCGCAACCTGTGTGTAAAATGGATTCGTAATGGTAATGGTGTCGAGACTGATGACATAACACAGCCCCCGCGCCAAAAACATGCCTGCCAGTGTCACGATGAAAGGCTGGATTTTGAAATAGTGGATGATCGCACCCATGACTGTGCCAAACAACGCACCCATGACAAGCACCATAGGTATAACAATCGCAGGCGACCACCCTTGCTTCTCGACCAGACTTGCGCTAATGATGGTCGTCAGCGCAATGACAGAACCTACCGACAGGTCGATTCCTCCCGATACAATCACAAAAGTCATGCCAATCGCCGTGATAATCAGAAAGGCGTTATCAATGAGAAGATTAAGCAGTACCTGAGTGGAGAAGAACCCCGTATAACGGAAAGAGCCTATAGCAAACATCACGGCCAGCAAGCCGAAGGTGACAAAGACCGGGAGATACTTACGATTAAGAAACATGGCGGTTAACCCCCTGTTCGGCTGGAAACTTCCGTTTTTTCCAACGGATCACCATGGAATTGCGGAATGAATCGGATTGAATCAAACAAACGGCCAGTACAACAAAGGCCTTGACAACCAACGTAACTTCTGGCGGGACTCCAATCATATAGATCGTCGTTGTTAAGGTTTGGATAATGAGTGCTCCAACGACGGTACCCATTAGATAGAAATGACCACCATTGAGCGAAGTCCCCCCGATGACTACAGCAAGAATGGCATCAAGTTCATACCACAGACCTGCGTTATTGCCATCCGCACTGGATACATTCGAGCTGAGAATAAGCCCGGCAATGCCGGCACACAGACCACAGAAGACATATACCGTGAGAATAACCGTTTTTGAACGAATACCTGCCAATCGGCTCGCGTTTGCGTTACTTCCGACCGATTCGATAAACAGTCCCAGTGCCGTTTTTCTCGTCAACAATGAGGCAACTATCAGCACAGTTAATACGATGAAGATGGAAAAAGGTAATGCTGCAAGCGAACCTGCCCCGATATAAGCGTAGTTCGCGTTGGATACAGTAATAATCTGTCCACTCGTAATCAATTGCGCAATCCCACGTCCAGCTACCATCAGAATAAGCGTTGCAATAATGGGCTGGATTCGGGCAACCGAAACCAGCGCCCCATTCCATATGCCCAAGATCAGGGAGAGACCTATAGATAATCCAAGTGCACCCAACACAAGCCCGAACGAACTCTGATCTACTCCTCTGCTGATGCTCATACAAGCCACGGCACCGGAGATCGCTACAATGGAGCCCACGGACAAATCAATACCTCCGGTCGCAATCACCAGTGTCATGCCGATCGATACCAGAATTAAAGGCGCTCCAAAATTGAGAATATCAATCAAGCTGCCATACAGATTCCCTTCACGCATGACGAGGGAGAAGAAATCCGGAGAGTACAGCAAATTAAAGATTAAAAGTAAACCAAGCATACATAACGGCCAAAACAAATGATGTTTACGCATCTTGCCCGCCATCTCTTTAACCTCCTGCCATTGCTTTCATGATTTGCTGTTGATGGATCTGATCCCCGCTAAGTTCTTGCACTTTTTTGCGGTCCCGGATTACGGCAATCCGGTGGCTGACACGAATCACTTCTTCCAGCTCGGACGAAATGAACAGCACGGCCATGCCCTGCTTCGACAGAGAGAGCACGAGCTTCTGTATTTCAGTCTTGGCACCGATATCAATTCCACGCGTAGGTTCATCGAGAATCAACAGATCGGGGTTCATCAGCAGCCACCGAGCAAGCAACACCTTTTGCTGATTACCGCCGCTCAGATTTTTAATTAAATGCTCCGGGTTTTTCGGATGGATATTTAACAGGTTGATGTACTTTTCGGCGATCTCATCCTGTTTCTTGCGTGAGATTGGTTTGGACCAGCCTCGTGTCGCTTGTAAAGCCAGAATAATGTTCTCCCGAATGGTCAAATCATCGATTATGCCTTCGGTTTTACGGTTCTCGGAGCAAAAAGCAATATTCTGATCAATTGCATGACGCGGCGACTTAACCGTACTTCCTGTATCTACAACGAGCAATTTGCCTTCATCTGAACGATCTGCACCAAAGAAAAGGCGAGCGATCTCGGTACGACCAGACCCCAATAACCCAGCCAAGCCTACGACTTCTCCTTTGCGAATGTCCAGATCGAACGGCTCAATTGCTCCTTTGCGTCCAAGTGCCTTAGCGGTAATTAACAGTTCTCCCGACTCCGCCTGGGCAGCATCCGCTTCCTTCGGAAGCTCCTCAAGCACCTCAAGCTCCTTGCCGATCATCTTGAGCACCAGTTCCATGCGTGGAAGTTCTGCGGCTATGTACTCTCCTTCCAATTCCCCGTTACGGAGCACCGTGAGACGATCCGACATTTCGTATACCTGATCAAGAAAATGAGTAACAAAAAGAATCGCGAGACCTTCACTCTTTAATTTGTGCATAATACGAAACAGTTGCTGAACCTCGTTTTTGTCCAGACTGGATGTGGGTTCATCCAGTATGAGCACTTTTGCCGAGATGCTGAGTGCTCTTGCAATTGCAATCAGTTGTTGAATCGCCACCGAATAGGTCTGTAAAGGAGCCTTAACATCGATGGACAGATGTAATCTGTCTCGCAGAAGGTTCTCCGCATCTTTGTTCATTTGCTTCCAATTGATTTTGCCAAATCGCATCGGCTCCCGCCCGATGAAAATATTCTCAGCAACCGTTAAGTTTGGACAGAGATTGACCTCTTGGTAAACGGTACTGATTCCCGCCTTTTGCGCTTCAAGCGGACCGGAGATCGAAAGATCCCGGTTATCCATCGTTACCGTTCCTTCGTCAATGGAATAAACGCCGGTCAGAACTTTAATAAGCGTGGACTTCCCTGCTCCGTTCTCACCCATCAAGGCATGAATCTCGCCCGGAAACAAGCGAAAGCTGACGCTGGATAGCGCTTTAACCCCGGGAAATTGTTTGGTGATGCCTGTCATTTGCAAAATGGGTGTTTGCTCGGCCATATAACCCTCTCCTTTGTTATGGAAAAAAGTCATTTAGCGACAGCCTGGTCGAAAAATGACTTTTCGGTGTTATACGAATCTGCTTTTAATATTCGCGTGTTGGCAATGCTTCTTTGGCTTGTTCCGATGTGAACGTTGTCTCGTCCGTTACGATTCGGGCTTCGATGTCTTTTCCGTCCACTACCGCTTGAACCGCTTCCATTAATTGAGGTCCTAACAGCGGATTACATTCAACGATAAAGTTGATTTTGCCATCAGCTGCAGCCTGCATCCCATCCTTCACGGCATCCACAGAGATAATGGTGATATCTACGCCTGGTTTCAGTCCTGCCGCTTCAATGGCCTGAATTGCACCAAGTGCCATATCGTCATTATGTGCATAGAGAACATCTATTTTTTTATGTGCTTTGAGGAAAGCTTGCATGACTTCTTTGCCTTTGGCACGTGTAAAGTCACCCGATTGTGAAGCAATCACTTTAAGCTTCGAATTGGAAGCAATCAATTCCATAAAGCCCTCTTGACGGTCATTCGCTGGTGCGGAGCCTGTTGTACCCTGCAGCTCAACGATATTGATCTCGTCTTGTGTGTCCTTGTATTGGTCACTAAGCCACTGACCTGCTTTGCGTCCTTCTTCTACAAAGTCGGATCCAATAAAGGTTTTGTAGAGGGTTTTATCTGGCGAATCCACAGCGCGGTCCGTCAAAATTACGGGAATGCCTGCATCCTTCGCTTCCTTCAATACGGTATCCCAACCGGATTCTACAACAGGGGAAAAAGCAATCACCGTCACCTTCTGTTGTATGAAGGATCGCAAAGCTTTAATTTGATTTTCCTGCTTCTGCTGCGCATCGGAGAATTTCAAATCATAACCCGCTTCTTTGGCTGAATCCTGAATCGACTTGGTATTCGCCGAACGCCAACCACTCTCCGCACCAACCTGCGAAAAACCAAGCGTAATTGTTTTGGCGCTGGCAGGTGTACTGCCATTCCCACTCGTTGAAGTTTCATTATCGGAGCCTGCTCCTCCATTGGTACTGCTACATGCCGTGCTGACCAGCATCACCATAGCCAATGTTATGGCAAGTCCCCACTTTTTTTTGGTTCGCATGTTGTGATCCTCCCTTTTTTCGTTTCACCTTGTGGTGTGACCACATTATAGAACGCTTTCATTCCGAGCTTATATGGAGTCTCATACTTTATTTATGTAATAATTTAGTAATTTCAAAAAATGGAGTCTAAAAAGTGTAATTTCTTTGTTTAATTGTGTAGTATTTAGCGATTCTCTTACATATTAGAAAATCATGTTATACTAATGATACATTTTTGATCCCTTCAGATGGAGTGGAATACGTTGAAACTCATTCAATGGATTGCTTCAAGCCTCAGGCTTAAATTACTCAGCATGTTTATCATCCTCAGTTCAGTACCACTGATCGTGGTTGGATTGATTTCTTACCACAAATCCTATACGGTCGTATCCAATCATAACAAGGCCTCGACACAGCTGGTTGCCGACCAGCTTGCCAGGAATATTGACATCTTGTTTGAGGATACGGAACGGCTGCTCGAACTGGGCAAGAACCCGCAGGTGCTTCAATACTTGTATTCTCAATCGGAGTCCTACCCGGAAGCCAAAGCCATCCTTCAGACATACAACCTTTATCGGGAAACCTACAAGTATGACAAGGTACTTAATATCTCGTTCGTGAATTTTTATGGAAAAGGCATAAGTGAACGAAAAGGCGTGTTCAAGCTGGAACGAAATCCGCTGCGTAACCCGTACTTCAAGTATCTGATACAGTATCCGGATGCCATTCTGCGCATCCCTCATTCTGCAGCCTATGCCGAATATAACAGGCTGGATGGGTTAGCTTACCCTAAACAGAATGCGCTTTCAATTATAACCACGGTCAAAGAGCGAATTACGCATGAGGTCATTGGGTTCATCGTAATTGATTTGAATGATTCGTTCATTGATGATTTTTTGACGAATACCCCCATTAAGGATTCCGGTTTTTTCTATATTAGTGATCAATACGGAAATACACTTTTCAGGCCGGATGCCACCCCGGCATCCATAACCATGATGGATCAGATCCGATCCATCCCTTTGCATTTACAGCACGACAGCTTTATCCTGTCTGCAGGATCCAAGCCCCAGTTTGTTGTATACAGCACCTCAGAACAGACCGGATGGAAAATGATCGGCATAGCTCCTTATCAGGAAATCATTGCAGAGGCCAATAGCATTCGGCAATTGATCATCATCACGGTGTTGTTAAGTGCGTTCTTTGCAATATCGTTATATTTTTTCCTGAATAATCGACTGATTCTTCCCATTCGGATTCTGATGAACAAGATGCGTAAAGCTGCAAACGGTTACTTGGAAGCCAAAGTCACACCACACGGCTCGGACGAAATTGCTGATCTGGGTAAAAGCTTTAATGTGATGCTCGATAAGCTCAAAACACTAATCGAAAAAAGCATTCGAGAGAATGAACAGGTAAAAATAGCTGAACTACGTACGCTGCAAGCTCAGATCAACCCTCACTTCCTCTATAACACATTAGAATCTATTCTATGGATGGCTGAAGCAGAGAAAAAAGAAAATGTAATTAAACTTGTCCAGGCCCTCTCGAAGTTCTTTCGTTTGAGTCTGAACAAAGGATTCGATTGGGTGTCCATTCAAACCGAGCTTGAACATGCACGGAGTTACTTGGTCATTCAACAGATGAGGTACCACGATATTCTCACCTACGAGATCAGCGTTGACTCTGAGCTTCAGGACTATCCCATTTTAAAAATGACGCTGCAACCCCTGATTGAAAACGCGCTCTATCATGGGATCAAGAACAAACGTGGTCAAGGGCTGATATCCATACACGGATATGTTGAGGACAATAGCATCATTCTCACCGTACAAGACAACGGAATCGGCATGTCTGCGGATCGATTGGCACAATTACGTGAAGAGTTGGAGAAGCCAGCAGGTTCCCGTTCACCCCAAGATGACGAGCAGGAAGGCGGATTTGGTCTGCTCAATGTACATCACCGGATTCGGCTCTATTTCGGACCAGCTTATGGCGTTGAAATGGAAAGTACGTATATGGAAGGCAGCACATTTATGATTCGTATCCCCAAAAGCAAGGAGGTTCACCGTTGAAAAAGGTGATGATTGTGGATGACGAAATTGGAATTCGGGAGAATATACGCAGTTGCATTGATTGGGAAAAGGAAGGTTTTCACTATTGCGGGGATGCACCCGACGGCGAGCTTGCGTTACCTTTAATTCATGAATGGGCTCCGGATATTCTGATTACAGATATCAAAATGCCATTTATGAACGGATTGGAACTGACCTCCATCGTTCGCACTCAACAACCTGATATCAAAATCATTATCATGAGCGGTCATGATGAATTCAGCTATGCCCAGGAGGCCATCCGACTTGGTGTGACCGAGTACTGTCTAAAGCCCATTAGCGCAGCAGAGCTAATCCAAATGCTTCATAAGGTCAGCAAACAAATGGATGAAGAACACCAACGCATGACAAGCCGGACGATCACCAAAGAAAAGCTGTTGGCCGATCTGTGTGGAGGACTCATCGGTACAACCGATGCGATTGAATCAGCCAAACAACTCTCACTTCCTCTCTCAGCCAGGTATTATACCATTGTCATTATCGACGTACGATTAACAGATGACTTCCGGGACTCGGAATCCATGATGAAGAAGCTCATTCCCGTACTGGAGGAAACTCGTGATCCCCACGTAGAACTTCTTCCTTATATTCGAAGCCGGACAGAGCTCGTGCTTCTGCTCAAGTATCACTCCGATGACAGCATATCCGTATATCTGGAGCAGCTTCGCGGGCGGGTTCGTATGGAACTTGAGCATATGTTCAACTGTCATATTATTCTGGGCATTGGCAGTCAACAGGAGCGTCTGCAAGGAATACATGTCTCTTATCTGGAAGCGGAGGAAGATAAATATATTAATCGACTCACCCTTCAGAACAGAGCTTCTCTACGTGAAATTAACCTGGATGAGCAAACAACTCTTTTTCTCGACAGGAATTCGTTTCTTGAATTTCTCAAAATCGGCAGTCTCAATCTGCGTGACCATTTTGTGCAGGAGTTTGCCGCTCCATTACAGTCCTTCGACTGGAAGTCCTCATCGTATGGCTTCTATCTGTTGAATGATCTTACGTTGGAGTCGTTTCGGCTTGCGAATCAGCTGTTCCGCATGAGTGACCATTCGGATGAGAACATTACTTCCCTGCAACAGACGATCCGGAAGATCACGTGCTGGGAGGATTGCACCCAGTATCTGTGTTCCCTGCTTAACCTGTTATGGCAGAGAAGAGCCGCGTGCTCCGGAAAATACAGTGATGTTATTGATCAGGTGAAAGCCTATGTATCCCGTGAATACAATAACGAACAGGTCTCGTTGAAGATGATTTCTGCACACGTCAGAATCAGTCCAAGTCATCTAAGCAAGATTTTCAGTCAGGAAACCGGTCAAACGATAACGGAGTATCTAACTCAGATTCGAATCGGTAAAGCCAAGGAGCTGTTGAAAACAACCAACAACAAAACCTTTGAGATTGCTTACAAAGTTGGTTACAACGATTCTCACTATTTTTCTAATATATTCAAGAAAACAACAGGTTTTACGCCAAGAGAATACCGAACTCAAGGAACCGAGGAATCGCAGGCCAGACCATCAGATATGAGAAAAGAGCAAATGTATGAATAAAGCCAGATTTGCACTTTTACTTACACTAATACTTCTGTTCCCGATGATCATTTCATCCGGTTCGGCACACATTCGGCCACAGCAAATGGCTGCAACACTTCCTGCAACTTCACCTGTAGAGAAATCTGCAGCGAGCAAAACTTTTGGTGTTATCTATCCAATGACGTATCCAACCTATGAGATGATCACGAAGGATGCAACGGAGTATGCAGGGAAACACAATATCACGTTAATTGTAAACGCTCCTGATGAAGCCAATACCGAACAACAGATCCGTATCATGGAGAATATGATTAAACAGCATGTGGACGGAATCGCTATATCTCCTGTGGATGCTGCTGCACTTACACCCGTTATTGATGCAGCCCAAGCTGCGGGTATTCCTGTCATTACATTTGAGTCAGATGTCCCATCCAGTCATCGAATCGCTTATGTGGGCGCCGATAACTATCGTACTGGCCAGCAATTCGCGATGACGACTACAAGACTTCTGCATAATCAAGGCATGATTCTTGTCGAGAATGGCTTGGAGGAGATGCAAGGTTTGCAGCAGCGGCTTAATGGATTCATTGATTATATCCGCAGTGAAACAGACATCGAAATCTTGGAAGTTCGTTATCATCAAGGGAATGAAGATCAAGCCATGTCCGATATGGAGAACATGATTCAAGCTCACCCTCACTTCAATGCGATTATCGGGCTCGATTTTGTTTCTGTCTCTGCCTCTACTCTGATCTGGAAAGCCAAAGGCCTTAACCGGCATTTAATCGCGTTCGGTGACAGCCCGACCAGTGAAAACGGGTTGCTCAACGGTCAATTGTCTGCCGTTATTTCGCAGAATGAAGGAGTCTGGGGTACCAAAATGATGGAGACCCTGTTACTCGCTAGCGACGGAGTGCCTGTGAAGGAATTTATTGATACGGGGATCATTGAAATAAACCAGGAAGGTAGTAATTAAGGGGAGGTCCTCCTGTCATTCTGATGACATGAGAACCTCCCCATTTAAATTTTCGTACACGTAGTTATTACATCCGTTAATCGAAGGGTTTCTCATGAAAGATGACCTTTTTCTGAGAATTGCTCATATCTATCCTTTACGTTTAAGCTTCATAATGAGCCGATCCAGGATGAACCCCACTCCGCCCCAAAAAATCAAATGTAACAAGTATATTAACGGCCTGAACAATGAGTTCGTCTCTGGATTTGTATTTATTTTGGTCAACCAGTCATTCAGCAACGGATTTATAGGATTCGTTAGATAAATCAGAATATTCTTATCATCATTTCCTGATAGATTAATGAAACATACAGTTAGCGAGAAAATAACAAACCAAAAAGTCAGCTTTTTCAGTAGGCTCAGCATGACGAGTGGGAGAACCTCCTCTCAAGTATGATGATCGCTTTTGAGAAGCTATTTTTTCCATTCGTTTTCTAATATGCTCATCTCGATAAGATTCCAGAAGGTATCTTCATATCTTCTCGCATCACGAATAAGTCCTTCTTGTACAAAGCCCGCTTTTTCATAACATCGGATGGCTGAGACATTAAAATCAAATACGCCCAGACTGATCCGGTGTAACTTCTCCTCTTCAAATCCAATTCGAAGTGCCTCATCGATCATTTGCTTTCCATAACCTTTACCCTGATATGGCTTGCCAACAAGCACCTTACCGATACGCCCTGAACGATTATAACGATCGATACCGCCAAGAGAAATATGGCCTACAATCTCATGGGTCGATTCATCCATCACTTTATAAATGAACTTATTTGAAGTGTTCTTATCATTGGCACCCTGCAAATAATCCGATAGCTGTTCTCTGGAAAGTGGATAATGGAATTGAGGGCCGGCCCACTGGAGCAGAAATGCTTCATCCCCACTCCATTCAATCAGTAGTTCAAAATCTTCCGGTTCAAAGTATTGGAATGTAATCATATCAATCTGCCCTTTCTTTTTTTATGTCATATCATAACCTATTTCAGTTCTCTTGTGTCGTCATAATTATCAGTTTCATCAAACGCTTTGTTTCTTATATTCATTTCACGGATGGAGTTCTGAACCCAATTCATTGTACTAATTAAACAGATAACTCCACCCAAAATGCATATCGCGCCTATCCAATAATTCAGTGCAAAATTCACTTGATAATCACTCGGAGTATAACTGCCAGCTGCTGCTGACTGGAATGCTGCATAGCCTAGCTTGGGAATCACCTCTTCAATCATCTTCGAGATCGTAATAATCACAATTCCTAACATGATAAAGAGTAATGAGAAAATAATGTGTAAATGCTTCAAAGACAAGCTACCTCCTTTATAATCCAAATCGCGTATGTTTTAGCACTACTTGCATGTTAGAATCCGAACGACTTCGCCATCAATCAGCCCTTCACTTACTCTCTGAAAACCAAGTGATTCATACAGATTCCCGGCGATACGATTTTCCGGCCTGTGTCCAATCATGATGCTTTTGCAATTAAGCAATTCTTTCATTAGATCAATCAACTTCCTAAGCGCTTCTCTTCCATAACCTCTGCCCTGATATTTTATATCTACCATTAGAGCAAGGAGCCAGTAGTTATCCTCATGATCCGGCTTATCTGAGTACACAGCAAATCCAACCAGATCCGAATCAAAATAGATGGCCATGGGTTGAAAATCGGTCACGACCTTGGATTCAGCAATCCAATATACAACCGGCGCGGGAAAACTTTTTTTCTGTTCTTCCGTTACATTCAGTTGAGTACATGCATACCAGTTATCGACCGACACACGTTTTATATGAATCATAGTTTGAAATTCCTCCTCGTGAAAATTACACAGAGGAATCCCTCGGAACCCTTCCTTGGGTCCTCTGCGCTAGACAAAAACACCTCTGGCAACTTCATTTCTTCTACTCGGATTCGTATTGTTTCTCATACGACATCACTCCTTTCATGTTGTTGTGCAGGCCTCTTGCGACTTAAATCACCTCATGCTACACCTTTGATTTCTGATAATTTAGGAGTATGTTTCACAAGGTCCGCTATTTCATAAGATGCATTATCTGCTAATGCATCTTTAACTGCCTCAGCCCCTCTTGTCTTCCAGATCGAATATATCCATTTGGAAAAACCATATGCATTTATGTGGTGACCCCGTTCCTGTATCTGCATAAACAATTTCACACTTTCCTCATACTTTTCGATATCTGTTAAAATACAGGCCAAATTGTTTAACGCAATGTTGATATCTCTCTGCGAATTTCTAGAGACATTAATATCCTCCCAGCTACCGACCACTTCATCTTTTCTTGAAATAGGCATTGCTCCATCATTGATTTCATCAATCCAGTCCATCGTTTCGTTTACAAGAGCTTCGACTCCCGCAAAATCCCCGGCATGATAAAGCCTAGTCAGACGTTGTTTGTTATATGTAATCCGGGCAAAAAGAATATTGGACCATGACTCATCTTCTTGTATGAGTCGGTTCATATTTTCAAGCACACTGCCCATTTCACTGTATCTCTCCAAAACCCAAAGTGAACCACCCAAAGCCCGATGGCTCTCGAATCGAACACCTCGGTTGGTATCCACCTCCGGGGCATGATCACAAGCATATTGGTACCAATCCATCCAATGATCAAAGTAGTTCCCCAGAGATAATGACAACGCTTGTGTTGAATCCGAAACAATCCAGTGTAACTGCTCCGGAGCGAGATTTTCTTTCCCCCATTCGAAGAATGCCCGGTGATTGGCATAAAGCAGTTCCGGCTCTCTTAAGAAGGCATAACCGTCGGAAACATTCCAGTAGACCCAGCCTCGTTCATTAACAGACAACTTCCTGGATTGTTCGTAGTTTTTCAGTAACTCAATCATACCCTGATGATCCCCTCGAACTACTAATTCCTGAAAAGAATGAACGATATTCATACCCATCCTCCGTCCCTAATTAGTTTCAACCCAGCTATGTCAATGGCTTCGTGCCGCAAGCTGTAATGAAATTCATCATGGCATAGGCTTCCGGCGAATGATTTATCGCTTCAGAAGCTTGTTGCAGCTGAGCAAATTCCTCCGAACTGATCACACCTTTTTCAGCAAAATGTACAAAACGATTAAGATTAAACTGCTGCTTGAACCCTTCAATACCTAACAGATCACTATGTTGAAGGACAGAATCAATGTCAACATCGATGTATCCGTTCCCAGAAAGGAGACGCGGCAGACTTCTGCCAATTAAGCGATTACCGCCGTGTTGTGCCACATAGTCCGAAATTTTCATTAATACCGTATGCAAGGCAGGAACATCAGGATTCACTGCTCCAAAAACGCCGTCATCCACATCAATAATGGCAAGACGGCCGCCAGGCTTCAGTACACGATATATCTCTTGTGCAGCTTCGTCAGGATTGTTCAAGTGAAGGAAGATAAGTCTTGCCACGACAAAATCAAAAGAATCATCAGGCAGATCCATCTGGTAGATGGAAGATTCTACAAATTGCAATCGCTTGGAAGGAATATCTTTCAGCCGTTCTTTGGCTTGTGCTTGCAGTGAACGATCAATCTCAAGCGAGGTAAGCTCGCTGTCCGGCAGACTGTTCAATAGTTGCTCTGTAATGTAACCTGGTCCGCTTCCGACCTCCAATACACGCATTCCATTTTTCAACCCATACCACTCTAGATTTCGGAATTCTTTGGACCACCCCATTACCGCCTGTATCTTTAATCTCTCTAATTCCTCTTGTAAACTTAACACTGCCGTTTGGATACTGTATGTTGAACGCGGATCACTCATATATTCTCTCCTGTTCTTCAGTAGATTAATAAAACATATATCCTTAGACCTTTTTCTTCCCTAGAAAAAGAGCAACCTTATGTTGTTTCTCTATCGTTCCACCTGCAATCTCTATGGAATCTTTGACTCGCTCCAGCCAAGTTGCTGCCTAATTCAATACACGTGATGTTTGTATAATCCTTGCTCACCAATCCGCCTGTGGCCTGCCCCGTTCCGCAGCCAATCTCAAGAATGGAATCCTCTTTATTAAGATTCAGATATGTAAAAATATCATCAAACATTTCACTCGGATAGACGGGTCTATATCGTTCATATTCATTGGTTACGAGATTAGACGTTTCCTTATTTTCCAAGTTCGCATCCTCCGATTTCAATTGTGGTTTTCCCATAATACATTGACTAAACTTACCATATCTTATTATTCTTGATAGTAAGAGGATAAACCTTTCAATAAGAGAATGATGATAGTTTAAGTTCAAATTTTATATCCTAGAGGACTGAGGTGTTCTTGTGAAAAGTATATTTGATACGATAAATGCTGCTGAAATTACAGAGCGAATGGATCAACTTAGTGAAAATTCCATCCCTAAATGGGGCACGATGCAGGTCTCTCAGATGCTGGCTCACTGTTCAGTATTTCATGATATCCCCTTAGGAAATGCTTTTCCACCTAGAGGATTACTTGGGAGACTTATAGGAAGGTTCGCAAAACCAATGTTTTATAATGACAAGCCATTGCCCCATAATATGTCTACGATCCCGACAATCATTATTGATGATCAACGACAGTTTTTGGCAGAAAAAGAAAAGCTAGAGCAGCAGATTAATATCTTTCAACAAGGTGCTTCAGGAAAATTCTCCCGCCACCCCCATCCCTTCTTCGGAAAATTAACAGCCGAGCAATGGGGTAAAGGCATATACAAGCATTTAGATCATCATCTAAAGCAATTTGGAGTTTAGCGGTTATGCGCGGTGTGCCAGTTATCCACTGCGATTCCTTGATTATTAGATTGCGAAGTAAAGCAAGATATTCTTTTGCTTCAATCATACTTCCTTCATCCAGAGCTAAAGGAAAATTGTTCCCGTTCGCATTCCAGAAGGGAGTTTAGATTTCATTCGAAGGTTAGGCTTGTTAATTCCAATGCATAAATAACACGTTCATCCTTTTCATTCTAAATTAGCAATGACTCAACTTCATTAACCCAATCTCCTTCTTCGTCAGCCAGTAAAGTCGTCCAGCCAAGTAGCTTAGCAGAGTGTAAATTTTTCTCTTGATCATCTATTAATAGAACCTCTTCTCCAGCTACCAGGAAGGTTTCGACCCGTTGGTATATTTCAATCTCAGGTTTGCATAAACCCACTTGATTAGAGATGGTTACACTTTTGGTAAATGAGCTTAAACGGCTCAGATTCGGCTCAAGCCATTCCTTACAATGATTGCTGAGCAGATGGATATCGGCGGACTCACTCCATCGCTCAAGGTATTGAGCGGTTGGTAAGGGAACAATTGAATTGTACAAGATGTCTTTCGCTCGGCTTATTGATAATTCGGGATACATCTCCTTCAACGATTGCCAGAACTCTTCTTCCCTCATCATTCCTGTCCAGAGCTTTCGTTTGATTCCTGCAAAATGTACTTTCAAAGATTCTGCCGATAGGTTGGTTTCCTGAATCATATCTTTCCAGCACGTCAACGACATATTACTTAACAAAACACCTGAGATATCTAAAACGATCTGTGGTCTGCCTTTCATTTAATCGACCCCCAAGTTCATCTAATACGACGTATAACAGGCCTCAAGTTACTTAAAGGCATCATGTGGAAGGACAGCATGCACACCCTTTGGTAAATGAACCAATCAGATTTTCCTGAGTTAATTCAATCGTATGTGTACTCACTACAATCCCTCCCTGGTTTGGGATACGTATTATATTCAAAGCAAGCCACATGCTGCATTCCGTGCCGCCTCCTACATGCTAAATCCTTTACGCTTCAAGATTGGCAAGATATTTCTTCAACGGTTCCATATGATGCTGGTCATGCCATATAAAATCTTTAAGGTACTGGGGAATATAAAATACGTTCCCCTCTGCGTCTAAATACGTCTGATGAAGCTGTTCCTCCGCTAACCCTCGAATGTCATTCATAATTTTATGGCGGTACGTGATAGCCTTATTTACGATTTCGGACGTCTCTGTGCGGTTACCAAATTCAATAGCTTTGCGATTAAACTCTTCAAAATTCATATGTTTTAACGTAACTGGCTGCTTCAGAGCAATCTTCTCAATCGCTTGCTTGTAAAAATATCGGTCCCATAACATCACATGGCTGACGATGGATTTTATCGTCCATTTCCCTTCTTCCATGCTGGAATTCCAGGTCTTCTCTTCAAGATGATTCATCGTTTTGACAAACAACGCCCATTCTTCAAAAGTTTGAAGCAAATGTTCAATCTCTTTGGTCATGATTACATTTCCCCCTTCTTTCTTTTTGAGATGATTCACTGCTCTATATGCTCTCTTCTGTTCCGATTCATCCATCCCAAAGCATAATCTACCATATCTCTTTGGGGTATCAGATAACTCACAGCTTCCCCTACCATTCCTTCGGTAACAACGTTAGTCTGGATCTTAAACTCATTAAAAATCAATTCAAAATCATCTGATTCATTGTTAATATCATCGTATGTAGTCCATTTTTCGATTCCATCCACCAGCATTTTTACTCCCCAGACTTTTGGCTTAACAAATGTATTCTGCTGTTTATACTCTGCCAGGTGCAAAGAGGTGTTACTATTTGTAGGCGCACCAAGTAACAGAATGTATCCACTCAAATCATAGATTTTTCCTAACGGAGATTTCTCATTTAATGCATAATGCAAGTTGTGATCTTCCGTTATCCGTTTTGCCTCTTTCCCCCAGGCTGCAAAAGACATGTGCGGGTGTGAGCTTCGAAACACACCATCTTGCCTTCGAAACAACTCAGGAATGATGCCCATATACGAGGTTGGGGTTAAATCAGGATAATAAATAGGCATATTGTCTTTAATGAACTCAATGTCCTCTGACGACAGGTTCGCGTCATGCTCTGAAGGTTCACAAAGATGTTCTGTTTGAGTGGGCATGATAATGGTTCCAATGGTTCCAACGGCTTCTTCCAGAGCTAAAATAACACTTACCGGGCCCCCTATAACCTTACCTATTGCTTTGAAGGAGGAATGTACGATCACCGTCATTCCCTTCTTAACACCTATGCCTATTAAATCATTAATGAGCGTACTTTTTGTAATTCCACCTGATATCATATGAACTTTTCATCCCACTCTGTATTGATAATTCCCCGTCTAACATTCCATTCTTTCAGCATTTTTCGTTTTACGGCAGCCTGCTCTGCTATGGCTAATTCCAAAAACCGCATATCATTTTGGATCATCATTATTCACCTCTCTAATAAGTACTGCATAAGCGCTTCTCTCGTCATTGGATGCAGAATAACATCTTCCGAGTTCATCATACGTTCTGCCAAATTGGAATCTTTGACTCTGCGGCCCCATTTTCTTGAAAAAGATCTCCAGTCACATACCATTTCTATAAAATATTTTTTTGGCATAGGCAAAGCTTCTTTTGTAGTTCTGTTTACAATCCAATACTCCCAATGATGTTTATTATGATTCTGGTGATGTAACCATGCGTTCTTCCATCTTAGTTCTGTATCTTCGTCTTTACGGCCCGCATAAAACTTGATTGCATAAGGGATAAATTCTTGAGGACAAAACTTGGATAAATCATGAAGTAGCCCCTGTACATATAAACCTTCATGCCAGCACTCGATTAAAACATTCAATTTATGTTCAGTTACATATAAAAAGTACCTCCAATATGCAGAAAGCAATGTCATCCCCCTAACCTACTATTTTCGAACCCTACAGCTTCCTGGCATGATTGAACCGGTGTATCCCAAATATCTTGAAATCTTTGTTTAATACAGCCTCCCTTAAAGGATATAAATTCGTTGTAAATCGCAGTTGAACTCCTCTGGCAAAAGCCTTTCTACCAAGTGAACTAATTTCTCTACATAGCTTGGTATAATCACCTGATCAGAAATATAATACCCAGCTGTTTTATTAAAAAGTTGAAAATCAATGCTGCCTGCATCCGTGTGATAAAAAACTACTCATTGTTTTCATCACTGGTCTCAATTGTTCTACTCAATACAATTCGAGGACAATCTCTCGGAAAATAATAGGTAAATTCATGTTGCTCATCGATTGCCTGCTCTGTCTATGGATGATATCGCTTGTCATGAAGAAGCAGTTGTGCCCTAAAAAGCTGGAACATCATGCTATAGACGCCCCAGCTTCTTTTTACATTCTCTTCAATTCATACAGTGAACCTTTATTCACTTTTAAACAGCGTATTGATAATCATCTCGGCACATTCCTCAGGTGTATGCACACTCGTATCCACCGAGTAACTATACTGAATGTCGGAAGCCATGATTTGATGCTGCTCATCCGACTGCTCTTCTCTTCGATCCCCACGTTCGATGTTCCGCTGACGACAGATATCGAGAGGACAATGCAGTTCCACAATATCCAGTGGATACCCTTCAAAAATCTGTTTGACTTGTTCATAATGCGGCGCGAGCTCCGGTCTTTCAACAAGTATGCCATCGATCAGAACATGGTATCCATGGTCTGAAAATACTTTTGCCGTATGATACATCATTACAATCGCTTCACTCAGATACTTCCAGTAATCCGTCTGAAGATGTTTATCTCCGATTGTATTTTCAAAAAGATCATTAGCTACCACATAGAAAAACGGATCATCGTATGATTGCATCGCCTCTACAATCGAAGTTTTACCAGAGCTGGTTACACCGTTCAAAAATATAATTTTGCCTTTTTCCATGATGTTCATCTTCCTTTGCTAAGTATAATTTTATAAATGTAATACAGCGTGTACTACGTGTGTTTCATTGATTTTTTGAGCAGCATGATCTGGCCAATATGATAGGCATTATGAATACATAGATTTGATACAACTCCCCACCATGGCGCGTTGAAATAGGAGGGAATTTCACGAGTCAATTTATGTTCTTCACTATCTTCAAGTGCCCTGTTCCAATCACCAAAGACGTTTTTCAGTCTATGTAATGTCTTGCCCCACTCCACATCATTCAAGTTAGACAGATCTATGTCAAATGTATCCTCATTATTCACTGAATGCTGCCCGTCGACCTGTTCGGCAACATATCTCTCAAGCCACTTCTCATTCCAGAAAATAAGATGATTGACGATCGCCCAAATGGAGTGCTCCCCTTCATTCTTTACATAAGCGGCTTCCGCCGCATTGAGGTCTGTCAAAATATCATGAAGCGGTATAAACCAGCTCTTGTCATGATAACAGGCGTTTAATTGGTCTATGAGAATAGTTTTGTAACTCATCGTTGCACCTCACTCAGATAATATCATCATTTATCCGTTCATTGACTTCGCAATCTTCATCACAAGATCTTCTGACATGTTTCTGCCAATGATCTCGTATTGTAGCGCCTTCCCATGCACATTCTCTTCGATCCATATCAATTGGAAAGTTTCGTTATCGAAAATATAAAATGCTTGGACGCCACGTATGGCTGCTTGCTTAACCGTAGTACCATCATGATCAGGCAATGCGATCCGGCTCTTTGTTGTCCCGAAAATGTTAAGTTTATAACCACCATACTCTTTATATGTGATGCTGATGCCCACAACCTTCTTATTAGGCTTCAGGTCTCGGATCACTACATTTCTGCCTGACCTGTTACTTTCTTCAATCATTTCATCGATTTCTTGCGGAGTTAAATTATCAAATCCATAAAATACATGAATGGCATCTATATCAGAATCAATCGGAAATTTCGGCTGCCATGGAGAATAAAGTCGTTGCAATTGTTCCAAACCGTCATCCCATAGAATAGCTGCATAATTGGTCTGTTGCGTGAATTGGTTCTCTGTAACATCTGCGGTGTATATCGCTTTCCCGTCACCAGGCTTTAAGTCAATGACGATTCGGTCAATCGCATTATCGCGTAAGGATTCAATTTGAATTTTTCCAAGCACATCTCCGCTTTTGTTTTTGATATCCATTGATCTTCACTCCTTTCCTTTCAAAACATCTTCCTGATCCTAATATAATAGAAGCTGAGCCCTGCAAAAGATAAAGCGATCATGAGGGCTCCAAATATGCAAATGGTCCGCAAGATATCCTCGTAACCATAACTTGTCGTTTATTCGTCTGAGATAAAAACCTTTTGGAAAATCATTATCCTCCGTAAGGGCTTCAGATGCTATAGTAATGGAGCCGGACGGAGCTTTGTTACCCTCTGAAATATTGGTAGAACATATCTCAGGCTGATCCAAATATTGCATTCTTAGATAAGGTCCTAACTCAACCGGACAACATTCCAACCCAAGATCATTTGCTCTTCGAAAGAGCTGAAAAGTCGTAGCACCATCCGAAAATCCAAGTTGTTTGACGGTCAACTCAACCGTTTGCAAGCTTTGCTTTCTACTAGAAACTATAAATCTCTCATCATTTAATAACTGTTCTCCATATTTATTCAATGAAATAGAGTATTGATCCAGTTTCTGAATAAGCTGTGGCTTTGTTAAGCCGCCAATGTCTACAGTTCTTATTTCAACTGAACAGTCAGGGTATACGTTCTCATCTTCAATCAACATCCGCATCCCCCTAATCTAGATTCACTTCTATTATTTGACTTTATATATCAAATGCAGTCACTCACCTAGTTCTGAATCCGTTTACATACTAATCCTAGGTAATTGATAACAGCAGACCAAAGCTCCTCAGAAATTCAACTCACAATTACCCATATGTTACCTCCACACTTGAGATGTGTATAAGACCCTACCACCCTTGCGATGTTATACAAGATTTAATTTGAGCAATATGATGCTGCCCATGCCATACAAATCTTTGAATCGCGATATCCAGTGTAATTGTACCTAACACTTCTGTTCGGAGTTTTCGTCTAAACTGATCGGGATGTAAACTATACAACAGCGTGAGAAATCGCTTGTGTAGTATCTCCATCAGCAAAATTGAATCTTCGATGGGCGTATTCCTGTAATCATGTAAAGATGCCCATATATCCTCTCGATATGAGCTTGCCATCGGTTCCTCTTCAGTCAAGGCTCTCTTGAACCTGATATAAGCGTTCATGTCATTGTCCGCAAGGTGGTGCACAATCTGTGTGATTGTCCAACCGCCACCACGATAAGGAGTACAAAGTTGATCATCATTGAGATGTAGTGTAATCTCTCTTAAGGACTTCGTAATTCCGGGAATTTGACGAATGATATGGATTCGGTCCTCACTAGAGAATTTAATACTTGGTTCAAAGTGTCCTATCGGAAAGCGTATTTTTTCATCCAAGGTTGACCACTTCTCCATTTCTCTACTATAGAACCAAATCATATCCAATATAACCCACAATGTTCCATTTGCGAAGTATAAAAGCAAAAAAAAGCGCCCCTATCTTGGGTCGAATGGTGTTTGTCTAGAACATCACCAACCAAGATAGGAACGACTTTAAGGTGGAGTCTACCATAATGCAGAGCTTATGGAGTGTCATAAGGAGTCGTTTTCTCTCAAATTTATTGCGGTCTCGTCTTCGAGCCGAGGAAGTAAGTCCGATACGTGAATTTATTGTGTATCTGATGGATGCCCTTATTATTCTGAAAATTCAATCAAAAAAGGATGGCTTTTCTCATCTAATGCATTATGAATTCTGTTATAGAAATTCCCCCAAGTTATCATTTGCTGAGCTTCTTCTAAAGTAAAGTAGCCCACTTCTTCACTTTCATCACTGGTAGTTAAAGATCCACCAATCGGGTTTCCAGTAAATATATTGTTGCATACGCCTCGCGTTATATTCTGATACAATCCACAAAATTTAATTAATTCAATGTCAATCCCTGTTTCCTCTTTCACTTCTCGAACTGCTGCCTGCCTAATCGTCTCTCCTTCTTCAACACAACCTTGAGGCATTTCCCAACCTCTTCGACCTTTCATGAGTAAAATCTCATTATGCTCATTGAGAACGATTACACTAGCAGACACGATAAATTTCATTTTAATTCCTCCTGTTAAATTTATCTTTTTAAAATATACCTTATCTTAGTTATTTCCTATCTTAGGTCCGCTTCAATCGTTCCTTCCAGACTAATAATATAATTAACTGCTTCTTCGAAATCACGTGCAATAAAATCCGCTTCTGTGTTTGACCATTTATGTCTGTATTTATTTAAAGCTTCATTCCCTGCTCCAGTCAAAACTAATATCTTTTTGCATCCAGCATGATGACCTGCTAAAATATCAGACCATCGATCCCCAATTACAATACATTTACTTAAATCTAAATTGTTTTTCTTAGCAGCGTCAAGTAACATTCCTGGGTTCGGTTTACGGCACTCACATCTCTCAGTATGTTGATGCGGACATATAAAAACATTATCAAAGCCAAATTCTATCATTTCTCTTACAAATGCTTCTTCTGTAGCTTCACCTCTTGAAATACCGGGCTGATTCGTAAATCCGTACAGTTTAATTCCAAGTATTTTTAATTTCTCCAGAGAATTTTTGGTGTATGGAAACAATTCAAATTCCCCCGGGTAAAGGACTTCATCTGAACCACCGATCGTTCCATCACGATCGATAAAAACTGCTTCTACAGTGAATGCTCTCATAATTAACCTCCAATTATCGGATTTTGATCATTTATAAATACACCTTCACTAAGCTTTACGATAACGTTTCTGTAATCACCACTCGAAACCAACATTAAGATTATCTCTTGGAAAACATCTAAGAATTGATTCTAAATCTAGCTAAAGTTTGTCTTCAAACCACTGTTATTCCTCCCTGCTTTTAACATTAGCGATAATCTAACAAAACGTTCCCGTACTCACGACGTTCATTTTTAAATATGTAATCTGGAGCGCTTCCATAAATAACTTATCATCTGGTATACCTTCATTTCCGAATTGAAGCTTTGTATAGCGACCTTCTCAAAAACAACTCCATCTATAATCAATTCTCATTTGATCGGAATCTTTACTGCAAAAGGTTACATGAGCTTTTACCTCAGGACATGCATAGAACTCTATTTCTTTATGATGACGCAGACCTTTTTGTTCATACAATATTAGAACGTGAAATCTATTTACAGGTATTAAGGATACTCTTCAATTACATAATGAATTAAATATATCATCTAATTGAGAGCTAGGTGGATAGAAACGTGAATATTATGTTATGTGGTGCTACTTCTTCTTTGTAATTTTTATCTGCAATTATTTATGGATTTGATCTTTGATTTTAGAAATTTGTTTTCTTATTAAATCGCAAATTTTTTCAATCTTATCTTCTTCAACTCTATTCTTCACTAGTTCAGTTTTAATTTCCTTTTGAAGTTCAGTTAGTGCTTCAAGTTTTAAAGTGATGTACCAGCCTGTCCATTCTGTCACTAGGCTATCGTCAAAACATTCCCCATTGGTATGAAAGAACATTCTATAATAGCCTATTCTTTCATTGATGTAGTAAATATCTAATGTAGATATAACTTGCTGAGAATAGAGGCTATCTGCAATCTGATAATCAGGATGAAAAATAGTTTTATGCTCTATCGTATCTATTGAAGCTTTAATATCTTTTATATTGAATTCATTAAAAAACAAATCAATTTCTTCAGGGGATTCTTTTATGTAGTTATTAAATGCTACCCAAAAACCTTTCAAGGTCCGGTCTATAATTTTGTGTGTATCAATCCAGCCTTTTAGCGCTAAATTATCCATGTAAATTCATCCATTCTATAAAGTTTTATATGATTTTACATTACGTTGTTGTGTTTATGACGTCCTACCACCTTAAAAGAGCATATACAACTGGCTGCGACGCGGTTAGGTGCTAAGGATGTGCCCGATGACTAGGCTTCCTTGCTACTGAAATCTCTCTTCATTTAACTTCTAACTTCTTTCGGACCCAGGGGCCTATGCCCCTGGGTAATAACGTGTTTTCATCTGATTCTACCAACTTCTTTGATAAACTTACAAAACGCTAAACCATATCTGAAATAAACATGGCTTTTGTTCCTTCTTCTGGCTTAAATCCAAATATTCCATAGAATTTTTCTGCACTATCATAAGATATAAGCACTTTTGTTTTTATATTAGAATAACGGCTAAGCATTTGTTCCATCATTCTCTTTCCAATTCCTAATGATTGATATTCTTTGTGTACTAACATGTAATGAAAATATACTGTCATCACTCCGTCAGACAATGCATTTATTAAGCCAACTAATTTGGTATCATCCCATGCTGTAATAACCGTATGCGAGTTGTTTATTGCTTGTCTAAGATCTTCTGGGAAATCTCCTGATTTCCAGTCTACCGAGTGAAACAGTTCTTGAATTGCTTGTGTATCAATGTCTTTTACTTCTTTGAAAATGATTGTCATAATATTGCTCCTATGCTTGTTGTTTGGATTGGGAGTATTGGACAACGTTTCTATATTCAAGAACCCCGAAGGGGATGTTTGCTGAAACTCTTCTCGAAATCCATCCGCAGCCCCAGGCTCCCAAGGAGCAATGTTTGAATATTATGTTATAGGATGGAATCGCTTCTCGAATTGACCTTCACGATTTATTTTTCTCCTGGTACGTATTCAATCAAATCAGATAATTTACAATTAAATGTATCGCATAGCTTGAATAAGGTTTCCAGCTTTGTTGTTTCTATATTTGTTTCCCTATAGAGCTTATTGATCGAATTCCGACTTAAGCCCGATTTTGCCATCAATTCTGTTATATCATCTATTCGATGTTCCGCCATGAGTTCTCGTATATTACACTTGATTATGTTCATCTTTTCCCCTCCATAATTCTATCTTATCTTTCATATTAGCAATCATCAACAGAAAGCAAAGTTTTAACTCTACAAAGTCAAATATTCACCTTGTAATTAACCTCGAGGAGTTATATAATAACTTTATAGAGTTAATTAAAGGAGGAACAACATATGATTAATACAGTAGAATCATTAACAGAACCACTGATAAGAATACGTTTAGATTTGCTCTATACTAAGCTTCTGGAGTGTCATAGGGAGTACACTCAGCTTTCTGCTGAGACAGATGAATATTTTAAAACACTTCGTGATGCTTTGCCCGATCAACTTCAACATACAGTTTTTCTTTACGAAGACGCACAAATCTCACTCCAATCCATCCTAGAAAGAAGTATCTACATACAAGGTTTCAAAGATGCCCTACAACTATTTAGTGAATTGCAGAATTCTAGTATTTAGAGGGTTATATGACCCTCTTTTTCTATTGTTTTTGATTCTGTCGTATAATATACCCGTATTCACGAGCCCTGCGAGGCCTAAAACCTGTAATAAAGATTCCAACTCTATTTTTTACTTTGGTATAAAAACTCAACTTCATCATCTAACAAATATCGATATTCAAATAATTGCATTGTTCTTTCCCTAACTCTCTCACGTATAACCGTGCCTAGGCTTACCGATCCTTGTGATCCTAGGTAACCATTATTAATAAATGTCTTCTCTACAAATTTTGTTTCCCTTAAGTGATACTGTAACCATTCTTTCTGCGATTCAATTAGTGCTTCTCTTGGTTCTTCATCCAACTTAGAAAGAAGTTTTTTATATATTTGATTCAACTCTTTATCCCAAATCTCTGTATATTTGCTTTCCAACGCCCCCCATCCCAATGTTGTAATAATTTCTTTGGAATTTTGAAGTTTATTAAATTCCACCTCATAATCATGATCTATAGGATTTCGAAGCATTTCATCATAAAAATCTCCAGTCAAATCATAGTTCCCAATACTCTTGGATGACACTTCATTGTTAGAAGGATCTGATCGACCTTCAGTTATTTCTTTTGATTTAGTTTCGCTGTTCAAGGTAGTCAATTGACTACTATTTTGGCAAGATGAAAACAATATTGTAATAAAAAATAATAAAAGTATCTTACCTTTCATAAATTATCTCCTTAAATATTATCTTTGATATTTACCGATAATGGGGCATAAAATTCCTGTATCTACGAACCCGAGAGGCTTAAGGTGCATCGTGCCGGGTTCTACGGATTTATCCTCGCAGGGTTGTGCGCTGACTAGTCTTCTTTGCTTAATACTTCTTGCGACCAAGAGCGAATCAAACGGCATATATACGTTGTTATCTTATGCTCTATCCCTTCCTCAAATTAACCTACAATGATTATTTAAAGATAGTTGTGAATATCTCTTCGAGATTCTCCCACTCATTCCCTATCCAAATCATTTCTTCGATAAACCGACTCATTGCTTTATCTTGACTATACTTTTCATGCACCCACTTAAACTCTTTGTACCAAGTTAATTTAATCGATAGTACCAACTGTTCTATCGTAAGATTAGTATGAATTCTATAACCATCAATATAAGCCCTAGTTGACTCTACATTTAATTTTCCGTCACCTAAAAGTGCACCTGAGAGTATTGCGCGAGAAATGTCGAAATCTGAATATACGTAGTGTAGTCTATCAAAATCTAAAATATCTTCTAACCTATCTTCGTGAAATAATAAATTGTCGACATGCATATCCCAATGCGCCCATCCTTTAGCACACTCATTAAATATATCCAAATCTAATTCTTCAAGAATAATTCTTTGATTCTCTATAGCTTCTATGTATCTTTGATTAGTCATTTTTTTCATTTCATTTAGATTTGTTTGTATCTTTTCAAACATCTTTGCCTTTGAAGGCAACTCCCATTGTAAGGATGGTAATTTCGGCATATGTGTTTTCATCCACATATGCATACGACCAGTAGCTTCACCAAGACTATACATCTGATGACTATTTAATTGCCCTGCTTCTATTAAACTTCCTGTGCTAACACCAGAAATCATATATTCCTCGCCGGAAAATGTGGTATGAATATACTCACTGTTGAAACTATATACTGGCTGACAAGGAATTCCATCAAGATGCATAAGATGTTGATACTTTAGTGCTTCTCGAACCCCATCTAATCCACGTCGATACCTTATCTTGCAATATTGTTTAACAAAGATAGGCCCAATGTTAGTTGTCATAATCCATTTTAAATTACCATAACCCAAATAGTTTGGTTCAACTGCATGTACAATCCACCCATATTTTGTTTCGATATCTTTCATAATTTCGTTTTGTACGGATTCAGTATATATAATACTCATCACTTCCCTTCTATCGAATAATTTTTTTTGCGTTGATTTCAGATAATGTTCACGTATTTACGAACCCTAGAGCCTTAAGTTACCGAAGGGAACGGGTCGCCAGACTTAGGCTCACAGGGTTGTCCGGCTGTTCACTTCCGTGCTCATAACTTTGGCCGGGCCTAAGGCGTTAGCACGCAGAGTGAATACGTTGTTATACGCCCCTTCTTCTTCAAGTCCCCTCAAGCTATCGTTTACTTAAGTGTTTAATATATCTTCCATCTGTTCCGTCTTGAAGCAACTCTAGTAACCCATCTGGTACCAGTTTTACTGTCAAATTCCCCTTAAAATAATTTAGTGGTTTCCAAACTGCTTTATAGGATTTACTTCCTTCTATACCATCTATTTCTTCCAAATCGTAAAGTGATCTATTCATAAGTTCAGCCTCATAAATAAAATCATTTTCATGCCCAATTTGATCCTGGTAGTTGAATATATTCTCAATAATACCAATCAAGATAGGTTCTGAAATATCTGCATCAATTTCTTCTTTGACTTCACGAATTACGGTGATTTTACTACTTTCTCCATATTCAACTGTTCCCCCTATAGGTCGATAATAAGTTATGCCTACATCCTCATCAAAAAACTCTTCTAACAGTAGTTCTTCTCCTCTTCGGATAACACAAAGTGCAACTGTTCTAATCATTAATATGTCCTCCCTGCTTCTATGCATTTAGCCCACATAAATATAATTAGATTGTCATATAACGTTCCTGTATCCACGACCCTCCCACCGACTTAAGGCCCCTAAAGAGTCCGGCCACGATGCGGTTAGTCAGGGCGGATGTGGCCGCTGAGTTCACTTCCCTGCTAATCGTTTCTCGCAGACCGAGGAGCTGTCAGGCTCGGAAGCGTGGATATAATGTTAGATGAAGTCAGTTGCTTCTAGGTGTTAACTCAATCCTTCTCTTACAATTTGCAATAATTCTTCTTTGTGGTCTGGGTGACATGCAATTAAATAAGGTTCTTCTTTCATTCCGTTAAACTTATTTCCTTCAAAATCTATAACAAGCCCCCCTGCTTCCTTAACCATTAAGATACCTGAATACAAGTCATCACCTTCAGAATTGTACAGAACAATTCCATCAATATCTCCTTTGGCCAACATACACCATTGAAGCGTTGGAGCCCATAATCTTAACATTCGTTTAAATCTAATATCAATGTGTTGTCTTAGTTTTACAGCTTGTGGGTCGTTTTGTACTCTGTGACCTTGAATCCAACCTATATTTCCTTTGAAAATATTCGGGTTACTCTTAATTTGTATTTGTCGATTATTACAGCTTGTCCCTTCACCAATAACAGATACAAATAGACGTTCTGTTAGAGGTTCATAGACCACTCCAAGAACAGGCTCTCTTTTGTACATTAAGGTAATTGATATCGCAAAAACAGGTAAACCAATTGCAAAATTATTAGTTCCATCTAAAGGATCGATTAACCATAACCAATCGTGCTTAGTTCCGATAAGCCCTGCCTCTTCACTGTGTATCTGATGATTTGGAAATGCGTCTTGTATTTGTTTGATAATGATTTCTTCACAAATATGATCTACTTCAGTAACCACATCCCCAAATTCATCTTTAGATCTCAGTTCAACAAAGTTATCAAACTTCTCTTTAGAGATTAGACCTGCTTCGCGAATAATTCTTATTGCTATCTCTTTTGCGGTTTGAATAATCTTACGATCCATTACGCACCTCATATTGATATTGATTTTGATTTTAACTGATTTCGTCTAACATTTTGTTTTCACGACAACCGGCGTATGCCTGATACGTCTGGCTAAATAAATTCTTCTGCTTATAGCTTCTACCCGACTAAGGAGCACTAGCGACGATGCTTGAACATTTGGTTAGGCGATGTCGTTGCCCTCCATGATTACCCTTACATACTCATCCCAATCCTTACCATCTGTATTGATTTCTATTGTTGGCACTCTTGAGATTTGAGCTTGATGTCTTAAAACATTTTGGATTTTTAATAATTCATTTACCGACGATCTTACATCTTCTTCTGTTTTATAGATCCATCCTTCGGGTTGTCTACTTTTAATTCTTTCTTCTACAACTTCGGGCGAGATTGTAAGCAAAATACACTTGGCGTTTAAAGACTCAAGCTGTTCTTCTATTTTATTTATCTCTTCCAAATCCGAATCTACAAATGCAGCTCTATGATTTAAGTGAAACCTCTCCAGAACATAAAATAGTCCCCTAGATCCTCTAGATGCAGGACCAAGTTGAATTGCCCATTCGTTAAGTTTCTTTAGCATTTCAACCCGCTCTTTAAGTAACTCAATGTGTCCTTCTCGGGTTAGACTTACATATTCTCCATGATTATTATTCAAAATTTGAGAATAATGTTCTCCGAGAATAACTACGCTCCGTTCTGAGGATTCTTCTTGTGATTGATAACGTTTAATTGCTTTTAATACTGAAGTCTTCCCAGCATTTGAGTAACCTTCAAGAATTATTCCTCTAATATGCATTTAAATCTCCTTCCACTAGCAATTATTTCACCTAACGTTTCTATATTCCTACGTTCAACATAGTTGAATGCGTTTTATGAAACGCTTTCATATTGCAGACCAAGACTCCGAAGGAGCCGCAGCGTAAATATTATGTTATCTGATGCTGATACTTCTTTTAAATATCCCAATACATTCTTAGTTTTTATCTTTCAAAAGATCTTCCCATTCTTCGATTGATAATTTATTGGCTATATTCTTTAAGTTTTCAGGGACACTAACAAAACACATTAATTCTAAACTATTTCCATCTGGGTCATTGAAGTAGACCGAAGCATTCCCCTGATTAGGCCTTACAAATGGATTTATTGAATCTCTTTTTCCAAATGGGACAGGCTCTATTTCAATAGTTTGAAGCCATTTCACACTGTCTCTAAGATCTTCATAACTCACTCGAAATGCTATATGCCTTAATGATGGATGATAAGAAGTGAGATACTCTTCCCCTTGCCATAGACCGACCCAACTCTTTTCTTTTTCAATCCAAGAAGAAAGCTGTATCTTCATCTCTCCAGGCCAGCTCTAATCCTAATTTAGAATAAAATTCAATTGATTGATGTAAGTTACTCACTGGTAAATGTGCTTCATACAACCCAAGTATCATGTTTTCTCCTTTCAATCTTGCCAGTTTCAGATAACGTTTTGTATTGACGACGTGCTTAGGGGGCTGGATGTAGTCACTCGCTTCTAAGAGTCATCAGTAGAGTCAATATATTGTTAGCCAAATGAATTTCTGGAAGCAGCCATTGTATTTAAGGCGTTCTCAAAATAGCTATATACTTCATCTGCGATTTCCAGAAACTCTTCAACAGATACATCGCTATCCAAGTAACAAGCATACAGATACTCAACTAAAGCGGAGTCAATCTCACAATAGTTTAATATGGCATTCTTCATCTTAATGATTTCATCTTCCCATACCCCTGTATCTTCTAAAACCAAAGAGTATAATGCACGAATTAATCTCTTAGAGTAACCTTTAATATATCTAGTTTTCATTGAGTGATCAGTAACATTAGAAAGTGAACGATGTACACGATCTACTTCCTCCTTGGTATCTGTATTTAAGTCTAAAATGAATTCTGGAGAAATTATGATCGGGGGTACTTTTTCACCAATGTCCTTCCCATGTATGCAAACACAAATGATCTTAACCCAAAAACCCCAATCATTCGGTCTACTTAATACATCATCAATCGAGCAAATGATCGTATCCATCTTAGTGACGAATGGATATTCTTCCAAAAGCCTGTCTTTGATATTTGACAATCTTTCGTAATCAATATCTTGGGGATTTGCACATACAATAGTAAAGTCTGCATCTGACTTAAAAGGTTGAGCCGTTCCTTTGGGAATCGAGCCACACATATAAATGCTATGAATCTTATCTTTGAATTCGTTAAGGATACGATCCACATACTTATCAACCAAATCCTTATATTCACTTTGTATTGCAATTCTATTTATAACTTTTTCTAATATCATATAGACTCCTCCTAGAATAAGAACTTCTTTCGGCTAAACGTTGTTGTATTCCTGACGTTCAAGCAGCTTACCGTAGGGAACAGGTTAATAGACTTAGCTGATTGAATGTGTCGCCTTAATTAACTTCTCCGATATCCTTCTTGGCGACCGAGGAGCAAGTGCGACGGTGTATGAATCTATTGTTAGATAAAGTAACCTTGAGTTACCCACAAAATCTTTCTAGACTTACAGCAACACCGTTTTCATCATTATTAACGGTTATTTCATCAGCAATTTCCTTTAATTCCCTAATCGCATTCCCCATAGCAATAGAATATCCAGCCTTCTTAAAGAGGCCTACATCATTATGATCGTCACCAAACACAATGACGGAATCCAATTCTACATTATATAATTCACAGAGTTTAGTAATTGCCATTTCCTTAGATGCCAGAAGAGGCATGATTTGTACTAGTTTATTATTATCCGTAATTAGTATATTCACTCTACCCTGGAATTTTTCAATCAATCCAGAACTGTAATTATTGCCAGAAAGGAGTATCTTCGTAGCATCATATTGCTTTAATTCTTTTAAAGGTTTTACTACGGGGTTTGATTGTGTGTTCATTGAGCTAATATAATCAAGCTCTCTTAAACTAAACCACTCATCCTTCACTTCCATAGTCAGCTCAATTTGAGGGTCACACTTCAAACAGTAATCAAGAATTTCTGTAGTTACATGAGCAGGAATTGATTCATTAATTTCTATCTTTGTTTCCTTACATATCACTTGAGCTCCGTTATAATATACAAAAGCCCCGATATCTACTAATCCTTGTGGAAGCAACCAATTAACCGCCCTCGGCGGTCGAGCTGTTGCAAATATTATTCTCATTCCTCTCTGATAACAAGATAAGACCGCATCTATGTTTCTCTTAGATACTTCTTTTTTTGAATTTAATAATGTTCCGTCCAAGTCAAGAACTACAGTTGAATACTTCAATGAATCAACTCCCAATACAAACTTCTTCGTTATTTTATCTACCGTTGTTGTATTCACGACCCGTGAGGCTTAAAGGAGCGACTAAGTCGAAGACTTAGCCTCGCAGGAGTTGTCTGCTCCAAACCCACTGGCAGAACAAAGGGCTTACCCCGCAGCATGAATAAGGTGTTAGCAAGATTTCAGGGGCTTATTCGATTCAATGTGCTTGGTTCATTATGATTGAGATATATTCTTCATCTTTAAGCCTTGTCACTTCACAGTTCTCATTGGATTCAAATTCTACTATTCTCTCTTCAATTGTTTTATTAGTACTATCTTTAAATATGTCCTCTCGATCATAATGAGGAAAAATAAGCTTGTCGGTTACACCTAATGCCTTAAAATCCGTTAAATTCATTGTGTTCATCTGTGGAGTAAAGAAATCGACAATGTTAATATTCGGGCCCAGTAATAACGTTCCTGCACTTACTCCAACTATAATTACATTCTGTGCAGCCAGTGTTTTAATAACTTCATCAGCACCACTTTTCTTCGCGTAATACAATAGTGTAAATGGATTTCCACCATTGATATATATAACATCTCTATGTAAAAGAATTTGCGGGTCATCAAATTCAATATCTACAAAATTGATATGTTGAAATCCCATGTCCTTAAACTCTTGCATTGCTCTTTGTGCATATCTATTAGTTTCTTTTCTAGGGGATGCTGTTGTAATAATTGAGACTTTTAATTGAGAAATATCTCCATCAATAAATTCCAGAAATTGATTTTTAATATCTTCAGTATAAAAACCACAAGAGGTTAGTAACAAGCTACTCATTGAAATCCCCGTCCTTAACTAATGATTTATCTAATCTTTATAATTTAATTAAGCATTCCCCTGATTTGTGCTAACGTTCCTTTATTCATGAACCCCAAAGGGGTTGTCTGCCGAAATTGCCTCATCGGAACCCTTCCAGCAGACCACGGCTCCAACGGAGCCACAGCTTGAATATTTTGTTATGTGAAGTTCCCTCTTCTCGAAAAGCTATCAAGTTCTTTATAATCGATTTTCTAAGTCATTTATTGTATTTAACCAGATCGGGTATTCTTCTGATTCTTCCCACAGCTCTTTTAGTTCTGAATCTTTCTTAATTTTCTTAACTGCTCGTTTAGCTTTTGAAATGAGTTTTTTTCCTTTACCTTTATGTTTATCAATCCAGTCATATAGATCCTCTGTATTACTTTGATTATTCAAAATTTCTGTCCCAGGATTACCTTGTAATGCTACAAGGATCTCAATTGCGCCTAAAGCATTGGAAGCTAAATCTGACTCAATATAATCTTCTTCTAATACTTCTTCAATCGTCTCTTCAATTAATTCGATGTCATCAGAATCAAGTAAATCTGCCTTCCAATCTAATACATTATCGTTCTCGAAAATTCCAGTTCCCCATGCTCCCATCAATTAACCTCCAAAAAGTGTCATTATGTTTTAAAGCTATTATGGACATAGCGTTCCTGTATTGATGAACCCCGAATGGGTTGTCTGCCGAAATCCCTTTTCGAAATCCTTCCTGCAGACCAAGGCTCCATGAGGCGCCGCTACTTGAATATGATGTTATAGGATCTCAGCGTCTTCTTCGAAAATACTTACACTAATATTCCACTTCCCATGATGTTATATATATTTTTTCAATTCAAGTAAATCAGCAATAATATAATCCGCTTGTTTAAGCTCCCATTCTTGGGCAAAGTCAAATCGACAACCGAAAGCCTTCAATCCATTGTTTTTTGCTGCATTGAAATCAGAGATCCTGTCACCAACTACAGCAGCGTTGTTGATGTGATATTTCATAAGGATATATCTAACTAAGTCATCCTTATTCTGAGTCTCTATTTGTTGGATGCTAAAGGTTTCTGTCACCCAATTATTTAACTTGTAACAGTTAACGATAGCATTGAGGTATTCGATTAGTCCATTACTTGCAATAAAAATTAAGCAGCCTTCCTGTTTTAAAAAATCAAAAACTTCTTTGACATGCGGATAAAGCCCACCTTTGCCATAATTAATATTTGCAATTAGCTTCTCTAGGAAGATCTCGTCCACAATTCGTCTGATTTCGTTTGAATGGTTCGGTAGTAGCGTTTCCCAAACTACTGGTAGAGGAACTCCCATAATTTCACGATATTTTTGAGTTGGAGTTTCACTCGACCATTCATTACGAGACCTCAAGACAGAAAACGTTTCTTCTAACGATAACTCTAAGATTTTGTTTGTTTGAAATAGTGTACCATCCATATCGAAAATAACCGCTTCCAGCATGATTTCACTCCTATCAGAGTTTGAATAATTTATTTTGTATTTTTATACACTGATTTCCTATAACGTTACTGTATCCACGACATCCCACCGACTTAAGCCACGTTAGGGGAGGCCCCGATGCGGTTAGTCGGTGCGGATGTGCCGCCCGCCAATTTCCACTTCCCTGCCAATTCCCTCCGGGCTGACCCTGGGAGCGTCAGGACCCATAGCTTGGATATAATGCTATCTGACGTAAACCTCTACAGTGAATTAGCTATAATCTTCTTTGTTAGGTTAAACTCATGACGGCATTCATAGTAATAACTTTTGAGTTTATATCCCCCAGCTTTAAATACAGGCTTATGTTGATACCACACTATAATTAGCGTTCCTTCAAAAAGGATTCTACGAAGGATATAAACTATTCTGTTAAAGAGAACGTTCCTATTTTGAGCAAATTTATGAAGAGCTTCGGATTGAAACTGAACATGTTTCTCCTCATCACTTAAAATCTGATTACATAAATCTATTAATACTTCTGACTTTGTAGATTTTTGCAAAGCTTTATAGTACAACTTAGCAATGATCTCAGCAGTTAATAGAACAATGACTGATTGTTCTAGACTCGCATATTGACGTAATCTTCTAAATACATTGTCCACCCAATGTCTACGAAGGAGTGGGATTCCCTGTAACTTCATAAATCTGCCTAGATCTCTAGCGTGCCTCTGTTCTTCTTTAATGAATTCTATAAGCGCTTCATAGTAATCCTGATCTTGTGTCTGATGTACATATTCTTGCGCACGTTTAATTAGATGTTTACCTTCAGAGTTTTCTCCTAATTGAAACTGTTGAATTGACTTAATGATTATTTCTCTTTCATTAGTTTTTAATTTATAGTTGTCATCCCAATGAATATATTTGAGGTTTTGATTATTTCTTCGATAATATTGCACCCATTTCGAGAAAGTGATATTCATTATTTGCTCCTAAAATGTAATAGTTTTATGTCAGATAACGTTCCTGTATTCACGACCCAGCGTATGCTGGGTGTCCGACGAATGTCAGACCAAGGGCGTATGCCCGCAGCGTGAATATTATGTTATGTGATGCCACTCTCTTCTTCGAACTACTCCGACAATTCTTTGACTGCATCTACGATCAATGATACAAATCTCAATTCATTATTCTTGTTTCTGTGATCGAATTGAAAGGATCTATATATGAAACCATCTTCAGGATTCCAGTCATTAAAATGAAACTCTCCACTTTCGTCACAGTATTCCAGTAATTTAATCTTGAATCCTGCTTCTTCGAACATGCTTGTAATAGTCTTATAGTTATGTACGATTTTATGACTTGCAGCCGGATGCTCTTTTGGACCAGGTCCACCGATCTTAACAATATTCTGGTATTCTTCATTCCTAAAAAAAGCATCCGGAACTGCACATCGAATATATCCTTCTGGTTCAAGAAAATCATAACAAATCCTTGCTGCTTCCACGCCTTCTTCATAGGACAAATGCTCCCATACATGTTCTGCAAGAATAGCTCTAATCTTTCTCGACTTAAAAATTTCTTCCCAATCAGATCGATCCAGTAGATTCAATTCTTCTTCTTGTGTTTGAATCCAGTCTGGATAGGCTTGTGAGGATGCTCCTATTATGATTTTAAGAGGCTTTGTTAATTCATCTTCATTCATTTTTATCATTTGATTATTCCTTTGCTTTCGAGTGGTTTCACATAACATCGTATCTACGAACTTCGTAAATGCCTCTCTTTTTAACGAATATCCGAACTACATATAATATAACCCATATTAATCCATCTGCGAAGTCACAAACATACTCAAAAAAAGCAGCCCCCGTGAACTGTCCCTTATGTTAGCCATAACTAACATGTAGGATGCAGTTTAACATTTGGGCTGCTCTTTCTTCACTCAACTTTACGGATAACCTTTAGTAATCAACCTTTGCTCTCCTTCACCTAAAACATTTACTTCGCCCCGCTACTCCACACCACGCGCTCGCTCATGGCTTTGTGCTGTGCAATCAGACAGAGTTCTGCCGCTTTGAATGCATGTTCTTGTGTCATGGCTGTCTCGGTCCGGTCCAGGCAATCGCGGATGAGCTGACCGAAGAACGGGTAGCCGACCTTGCCTTTTACATTGTAACGGTACTCCCCTTCATGATTCACCAGGTACACCTGATCCCCCTGAGGTTCCCTTGCGATGTCGATATACTTCCGCAGCTCGATATAACCGTCCGTTCCCAGAATAACTGTACGCCCATCGCCCCATGTGCCCAGACCATCTGGTGTAAACCAGTCCACTCGGAAGTAACCGGACGCTCCGTTGTCCCCGATCAGAGAAGCTTCGCCGAAGTCTTCCAGTTCCGGGAACTGTGGGTGATTGAAGTTATGCACACGACTGAACCCTACCTCAGCGTCCGTACATGATGCAAACGTCAGGAATTGTTCGATCTGGTGACTCCCGATATCACATAGAATGCCGCCATACTGCTCATGCTTGAAGAACCAGTCGGGTCTTCCTCCGGCATTTAAGCGATGCGGGCCTGTACCCATAACTTGCACTACTTTGCCGATTGCCCCTTGTTCAATGAGCTGCCCCGCATAGATCGCACTTTCTACATGCAGTCGTTCACTGTAATACACCATATACTTTTTGCCTGTTCGCTTCACTTCTTCTCGTGCAAGCTTTAATTGCTCCAGCGTGGTAAACGGGGCTTTGTCTGTAAAATAATCCTTGCCTGCGGCCAGAACTCTCATACCAAGCGGCGCACGATCTGAAGGGATCGCTGCACTTGCCACCAATAACACCTCATCATCTGCAAGCACCTCTGCTTCAGATCCAGCGACTTGAGCCTGTGGGAACTGCTTCCGAAATGCCTCTACCTTCGCCGGGTCCGGATCATACACCCACTTGAGAGTAGCTCCAGCCTCCAACAATGCCCCAACCATGCCGTAGATGTGTCCGTGATCCAGCGCAACAGTAGCAATCGTGAACTCACCCGGACCACATACGACCTCTTTTGTAACACTTTTTGGTGCATAGAACATTCCGTCTTTAGCCATGTCATCCCATCCTTATTATAAAATGTTGATTACAATGAATTCGTCTATATAAGAAATTGTCTTCATTTAAACGTCTGACTCAAATCAGCAGGTTGACTGCCACTGAATGCCTTGTCTTTCTTCGTCGTTGAACCAGCAATGCGTTCCTGCAGATGCTCGTAGAACAGATCCTCATCGATCGGCAGATCCACCCAGTTATCCGTCCAGGTAGACAGCAACATAGCGTTCGATAACGTCAATCCGTGTATACCATCCTCACCGGGAGCAATAAGTGGTACGCCTGTACGAATCGCATCAACCCAGTTACGAATCAGACCCGGGTGACCCGTTTCCACACCTGTAATCGGAATCTCGCATTTCCAGCATTCTGGCTGTCCAAAACCTCCGGTAAACCGCTGATTGAATTCAGGCTCAGATTCCCGAAGTCGCCAGAACGTAAGTTTTCCATCTTCGATCACGATTTTACCCCGGTCTCCGTTGACCTCGAATCGATTGGTACCCGGTGCTTCTCCAGTAGTCGTTACGAAGACACCCGTTGCTCCATTTTCATACTCCACATAAGCTGTTACATCATCTTCCACTTCAATGTTCCGATACTTGCCAAACGAACAGAAAGCACGCATTCGCACCGGCATCATGCCGATGGTCCACTGCCACAGATCCAGTTGATGCGGGTCCTGGTTAATCAGTACACCGCCCCCTTCACCTGCCCATGTTGCCCGCCAGCCGCCGGAATCATAGTAACTTTGGGATCGATACCAGTTCGTAATAATCCAGTTGGTACGCCGTACTTCACCCAGTTCGCCCGAAGCAATCAAGTCTCTCAGCTTAATGTAGAGTGGATTGGTCCGCTGGTTGTACATCATGGAAAAGACTTTGCCACTGGCTGCGGCCGCTTCATTCATCTTGCGTACCTGTTTCGTATATACACCGGCCGGCTTCTCGATCATGACATGCAAGCCATGCTGGAAAGCCTGAATGGCCTGTTCCGGATGATCATAATGCGGCGTTGCAATAATGACTGCATCAATCGTACCCGAAGCCATCATCTGCTCTGCATCCTGCCAATAGGTGACCGTTGCCGGAAGGTGACTGGATACCCAGCTCTCCATCTCTCTTCTTACATCACATACGGCGACCAGCTCTGCACCGGGTACTTCTCCAGCCACCAACGTTCTGGCATGTGCTGCTCCCATGTTTCCTATACCAATCACCGCTACTCGTACGATACTCATGACTGCTCCTCCTCGTCCACACGACGCTCAATTTCGGCGAAAACGTCTGCAAAATGCTGTAACATCGCCTTGGATTCCAAGGCACCACTAAAGTCCTCAATTCCGTAGTATCCGTCATACCCAACGGCACGAAGATCCCGCACCATCTGTACCCAATCGACCATGCCTTCAGTCAGCGGCGTCCAGTGACATTTCCAGGCTGTATTCAGAGCCACTCCGCTGCTCTTCTCAGTCACATTAGCCTTTTGTGAATCTTTCCCTTCTGGTTCAAACCACCCGGCATTTTTTACATGTACATGAGCCAGGTAAGGACCCAACAACTCAAGTCCCATTCGATGATTCTCATATCCTTCATGCACCATATTGCCTGGATCGTACAATACACCCACATGCTGCGGGTCGAGCGATTGCACAAGCCGATAGGCCAGTGATGCCGTGGGTGCAATCGTCTGATGATGCGTCTCTACAATCGCCTTGATGTTGTATTGTTTGGCCAGATCTTGCACTTCATTCAGGTAATCAACGGCTTTACGATACAACTCAGGATAACTGGTTTTGCGATCATATCCTGGAACACCCACACGCATCATAGATGCTCCTAATCCAGCCGCAGCCTGAAACGCCTGCTCGGTGGCAGACAAATCCCCACAGTTCAGATACGGTACAAGTGCGATCGATTTTCTACCTTTCCCTAACGCTGCTTCACGAAAAACAGGAACCTGTTCCTCCCAGCGGCTCGGATCTACCGAGCATCGATTATTTCTCCAGTAAGAAGGCTCTTCAGATATAGCATCTTCAGGAATTCCACGGAATCTCCACTCAATTCCATCAATTCCCGCTGCTGCCGCAGCCGATGCCAGTTCTTCTGCATTCAGATCAGGGGTAGCCACCGTGAATACAGACAGTTTCATCATGATCCATCTCCTTATGTAAACGTATTCATTTCATGTCGTAAAGGCATTGTATCACTCCACTGAACGTCACCATAGGGGAAAACGCCAACAGATGAATGACAGATAACGAACAGAGCACATTCCCCATTCAGAGATAACTTCCAAGAGAATGATGTGATCAAAAATCAAAAAAGACATCCCTGGAACAGATTTGAATTCTGCTCAAAGATGCCTTGTACAATAATCATATATATAAGATGAAATTTAAGGAGAAGGTTCCCTCTCAGTTATCAAGTCGCCACTTCAGTAGCTGGTTCTGGTTCTGGCTCTTGTACTCGTCCAACTTGCAACCAGCGCTTATCTCTCTAATCCCGATCAAAGAACACATGTTCAGCCTGTATTTTCCCCTGATCTATTGTCATGATGCCAAATGAGTATTGTTTCTGAAAACGCCGATCCGTAGGCGACCCCGGATTAAATACCAGTGTGTTGTCCACGGTATGCATCACCGGGATATGTGAGTGTCCGTAGATCACAGCATCCACATGCTGGCCTGCAAAGGTATGAATTGCATTCTGCTCCGTACCCTTTGATCCCAGATGACCGTGCACTAGCCCCAGACGAAGTCCTTCCACTTCAACAATACGGGAATATCCCAGTTTTTCAGCGATTTCGGACGGGTCTGTATTACCCGCTACCCCTTCAACTGGTGCATACTCACTAAGCAATGGGTACACACTCCAATCCGACCAGTCACCGGCATGAAGAATGAGATCGGCACTCGGCAATACATCCAGGAGCCTAGTCGGTAACTTCCGTGATTTACGTGATAAATGTGTGTCGGAGATTACTACAATTTTCATATACCAACCCACCTTTCCTTCGTCTTATTACAATCTATTCTGTCTGCGATGGAACAGCTTGCATCTGAGTACATGAACGTTCCATATCTTCGAGTGTAATGGATGCAAAGAACTGCTCCACCTTCGCCTCGGCAACCTGATACAGATTAGTCAGCAAGCCGTCTATATGCAAGCCTACCTCACAATCCGGGTTACAATTGCCATGAATCGGGAACAATGGACCTTCGTCCTTGGCAGCCTGATAGATCATGGCTAATGTGATTTCACTTGATGGCTTCGCTAAGTAGAAACCTCTTGTTCCAGGAGAGGAGTTCACCAATCCTGCCTTTTTCAGCCCGCCCAGAATACGTCTAACGACGACAGGGTTGGTATTCACGCTACCTGCAATATGTGCAGACGTGATTCGTTCAGGCGCGCTGAGTGACAATAACAACAAACAATGCACACTGACCGAAAAATGAGTACTCATGATTAACCACCTTTATTTTATATAATCCAGGACATGACGACCTTATTCAGAGAACAGATCCTTTTCGGGACGTGCTCTGATCTTGAGCTGTCGCACACTGTATTCCAGTTGTTTCACAATATCATCCAGTTGTTTGCGATCAATCTTGGTTGGATCTTCCACCGGTTTCGCGGACGACTTGAGATCGCGGATCGTTAACTGCTGTTCTTGCCATTTGTCCATCAGATCTGCAATATTGGCATAGAAACGTTCGTAATCTTTGATGACCAGATCAAGATAAGCATCTACCTCATCCGGATCATAACCACGAAGTTTATAATTAAATTGTTTTTCATGTATCGATAACGCATCTAGCTGCACACCCAATTGTTTGAACAATTGTCTCTGTTTATCCAATCTTCGTTTCATATGTTCATCCATATTGACAACCTCCATTATAAGCCAAGCCGTAGTTCTATTTCCTGGGAAGAACACACGGCAATTTCTCTCTCTATTTTTTATAACACATAATCAGTCAGATATAAAACGATACAGCCCTATTCCTCACGAAAATGATTGCTTTTCATCCATTTCGGGTAAAGACTCACTACACCCCACAACGGGAAAGGAGCATGTCCTTATGAGTACATTAACTAAAGATCAACATCAAATACTGAAAAACGCCCTTTTGGAGCAACGTGAAAACTTGCAACGTCATTTTGAATCCAGCATGGAAGACGGTGCTCCAGTCGAGTCGCTGAAAGATTCAACCGGTGAGCTGTCCTCCTACGATAATCATCCGGCAGATGCCGGTACGGAAACATTTGAACGTAGCCGTGATCTGGCGATTGACGATACATTAACAGACGAATTCAATCAAGTGAACGACGCATTGGAACGTATGGAGCAAGGTACATATGGAACCTGTGTAACGTGCGGCGAAGATATTCCCTTCGAACGACTTGAAGCTATCCCCTATACGGCTTACTGTATTGACGACACGCCTAATCGGGAGATCAGCAACGATCGCCCCGTTGAAGAAGAAGTGATGACCATGCCTCCGAGTGGTGCTGGAGAAGGAAGACAGAAGCGGGCCGGCAAGTTCGACAACGCAGATGCCTGGGAAGCGGTCGAAGAATATGGCACATCCAACTCCCCCGCAACCGCAGCCAAACGTGATGTGAAGGGCTACGATGAGAACATGTAACTTTGTTATGAACTGAAACGTTAAGCGTCAAAATTGATTGATTCCATAGGCTGCTCCACCATTAGCCTTCCTTATCACGCATTAAAAAGCCGCCATTGGGCGGCTTTTTCTAGTTTTCTCCATAACAGTCTCTCACGTTTGCGGTTACTTGCTTCCATCAATAAGGCTGAACCCATGTATTCCATCCGTTTATTCTTCCGCCTCACTACCAGATGATGCAGATTCCTGCCGCTTAGACACAGATCGAGACGTTTTCGGAGTTGATTTGCCCTTATCAGACGTAGCTTTCTTTTTCTCTTTTGCATTTGTCTTAGAAGCAGGTATTTTCACTATAGGTTTAGAGAGAGCAGAGAATAACTGAAAGACCTCATGTTCCCCTTGTCGATTCTCTTTTGTAGTATAGGGTTCACAGAGTTTTATGATGTTTTTATACAACTGCTCTACTTCCTCACGGGTTGCATACAGCGTGATGTCCGAGAGGAACATCCGATCTTCGTTTTCCGCCTGATGCATGAATCGCTGACGACTCTGTTCGAACATTTCATTTAATAATTTGAGCGTCTCGGACCGAAACACCTGTTTCAATGGAGAGTTTTCCTTGTCTTCATCTTCGTGACGGAGATGGATCTCTCCGGTGAATGGTTCATAATATTTGGCGATAATCCCATTAATCTCACGCGTGGAAACGATGGTCAACAGACCAATTTTCTCCAGCTTTTTTACATGATAGTGAACTTTGGCTGGCACCTCACCCATCTGGTCGGCGATCTCTTTGACAGTGGATGGTCTGCCCTGCTTGTTAAACATATTCATGATCTGTATCCGATACGGATCGGAGTAGATTTTAATTTCTTCAATTGTTGAAAGAACCTTGTGCGCCATCCCTGTATCCTCATTTCCGGGGTACCTGTTGTCCATCGATATCTCTATTATAACGTTGCGTCAGGACTTCGGTCAAAACGAACCGGAAATGACTTGATGCAGAAAATCGGCTAATGATCACTTCTGAATATCTTCACAGAGCACTTCGAAAACTTTTGCTAAATAACAACACACCTGCTGACATGGCAAGCATAATACCAAAAACGATAAACAGAACGGGCATGGTCATCCAATCTGCAAGTGCTCCCGAAACCAGACTCCCAAGTGGTGCAACACTCACGACAAGCATAGTCTGAAGGGCATACACTCTGCCCAGCATCTCCGAAGGGGTAACTTCCATCAGATAGGTAGCCAGCGGTGTTGTAGCGAGCGGAATCCCCATACCCATCAGTAGACAAAAGGCCGCTGCAACCGGCAGTTGGAAGGAAGTCATGTAAGCGGGTAGTGCCGTCATCGCATAACTGAGACCCAACATGACAATACCGCTGATGACCAGCACACTTTTACGATAGTTCGCTCCCCTTTGTGTCAACCATACACCGCTAAGCAACATCCCCACCACCATCAGCCCACTGAGCAGACTTAATCCCCCAGCGCCAGCATGCAGCGTTTCAATGACATAGGGTGTACGGAGAACATTAAACGGCATCAGGCAGAAATTAACGAAGGCAAACAGGATGGAGACAATTAACAATAAGGCATGTTTACGGAGAAAATGAAAAGCTTCCGCCATTTCGGAGAATATACTACTTTTGTCGGATGAAAGAGAATTCATTTCAGTTGATGTTTTATCTTCATTGTTAGCAGATGTTGAGACTTCAGGGTAGCCTACTCGGCTCATAATTAAAGCACTTAGCGCAAACAACCCCGCATCAATCAGGATCGTCCAGGCAATGCCTATTGTAGCAATAAGGGCACCCGCCACTGCAAGTCCCGCGAGTTCGGCCACTCTGGTTGCGGAAGAGGACATAGCATTACCCGAAAGCAGCATCGATTGGGGAAGCAATCGGGGGACACTGGACACTTCCGCAGGAGTAGTGAAACATTCCAGCAAAGAATTCAGAATCGTGATGACAAACAGATGCCAGACTTCAAGTTGGCCCAATCCAAACAGCAGAGCTGTAATACCCACCAACAACCCGCGACCGGTATTCGTAATCACAATCACTTTTTTGGGAGACATGCGATCAACCAAAGCCCCGGCGAACAGACCCAGAAGGATATTGGGCAAAAAATTCACCGCCAGCAACGTACCCATCAACACTTTCGAACCGGTTAGAATGTAAACCATCCAACTGTAGGCAATCGAGTCAATCGAATCACCAAATCTGGATACAACTTTACTAAGCATAAATTGCATGTACGGTCTGATTCGTATTAACTCACCCATACCTTGCTTGCCAACTGCTGTGTTATCACTCATCCCTTTTCACTCCTCAACGTTAAAATATTTTTCATGTTAATTTTATTTTAACGTAAGTTATGCAGAAATCAACACCTCCGTGAAAATAATTTTAACGACAAGTAAGTAAAGTAAAAAATCCGCTATTCTTTCAGAGAATTCGTAATCAACACAGGGACTTTTGGGACAACCTTTTTGAACAACCTCCTATAACACAAAAAAAACAGACCACATGTGGTCTGCTCGACTGGACGTATTGTATTTGAACTGTCTTTATTTGCTACCTACTTCTCAACAAGCAATTGAAATCCAGCCTGTTCAGCCTGTACCTCCAACATCAAATCACGTACCCGGCCTGCTTCATTCCCCAGTCGTTCTTCGCTGATTTGGTAGTTGGTCCATTTTAACTCTAGTGGAAGTTCAATTGTACCCGTCAGGCAATCCCACAGAGCGTCGAGATTACCGCCATAAAAATCCGGCAGTTTAAGCTTAACCCTTAATTGTTGATGAAGTTCAACGCTACTAGCAAAGTCTTCTCCATCCAGAATCACGGTATTCATGGCTGCTCCTTCCTCTATTTCAAACGTGTAAATGATGCATAGTGATCTGTCGTTTTGTAGATGAGTCCATCATTGGAGTACACAATTCGATCCGAATTACGGAAGCCGGAAGTATAGTTAATATCCGCTTCGCGCCATGTACGTCCGCTGGCCGAAGGCAGAAGCCCCTCCCGATTGCCAAATACGTCTCCACCGATGCTTTTCCCAGGAGCCACTACAGCCAAGTTTCCTTTTGACGCTACCCAGCCGAGCCCTGTTGCCTGTGATTTGGTAATAAAGTTACATGGCAACGTTCCGTTTGCACTCAAATAATTTGCTACACCCGTAAACGTATTGATGATGGTACATGTTGCAGCAGATGCCTTCTGCTGTGCGACTGGAGTGAACTGTGAACCTGTGAGGAAAACAAACGTTAACAACAATGCCAGTAATGCGGTGGATATCAACTTTTTCATCAATCCGGCCTCCCGATCCCTCAAAGTAGATGAACGTTGTCACGATATGCGTTCTGCAAGCTGTAATGGTTTAGTTGTATGTTCTGCTAGATTATAGTAAACAAGTCATCTCATGACTATTTATATCACATCATTTTGGTAGAAATATCAAATAAAGACGTTGAATTTGTAAAATATTATAATGGTAACATTTTAAGACAGAAAAAAAGACTCTCATCCCTGAAGATGGAGTCTACTTTTCTAGTATGTTTAAACTGACCTGACCTAATCTAACCGATCAATTGCACACGTTGACGAGTTCGAGCCGATTCCAGGCACGCATCAATAACGCGCATGTTTTGAATGGTATTTTCCGGACTGAAAGGTAAGGCCTCTCCTTCAAGCACAGCCGTTGCAAACGTCTCCACCTGAAGCACATAGGAATTCGACACGGATACACGTTCCTCACGGCTGACCGAATCGGTGTGCACAATAATCTGAGGTGGAATATCGCTGTTCTCCCAGCCAAATACTTTTGGCAGTTCAATCCGCCCTTCCGTCCCGAGAATCTCCATCTCCGCTCGACCTGAAGCCCACATGCCACAGTCAAAAGTTAAAGCTACCGAATTCGGAAACTCTACCAGTCCCGACGCCATCATATCCACGCCATCATGCTCGTCCGAGAATAGAGCGTGAACTGTCACCGCTTCCGGTTCCTGTCCCAGATACATCCGGGCCGCCGAGATCGGATACACGCCAAGATCGAATAATGATCCGCCGCCCATCTCTCTTTTGAACCTTACATTCTCCTTGTCATCAGCGGTATTACAGGTAAAATTACCATGGATGGCTCTGACGATGCCAATCTCTCCACTAGCTATAATCTCTTGCACACGTCTGTGCTTGGGATGATATCGATACATAATCGCTTCTGCAAAAAGAACACCATGCTGATGACATACCTCGATCATTTCTGCCGATTCATCTGCATTCAAGGCAGCCGGTTTCTCACACAACACGTGTTTGCCAGCCTGTGCCGCTTTGATGGTCCATTCTTTGTGCATATGGTTAGGCAAAGGAATATAGACGGCTTCAATGTCCGGATCAGCGATGAGCTCTTCATAACTGCCATACGATCTGGCAATGCCGAGTTCTTCGGCAAGGGTTTCTGCCTTTTCTTTGCTGCGGCTGGCAATTGCCAACACCTCACCACGTTCAGACTGCTGGATCGCCGGAATGACTGCATTTTTGGCAATGGTTGACGTACCGAGTACACCCCACTGTAACTGTCTGTTCATGCTCATCTTCCTTTCGTACCGTAATTGTCCTCTTCTGCCTTGTGTAACATGCCGAGACAACGATCCAGGTCCGTTTTGACCTGTTTCTTGTATAACTCAGCTTTTTCCGCTCCATCATCCGTGAAATGATATAAAACGATTTCCTGAAAATCGACCTTTGGATCATTGCCCTTCAGCTTCTTTGTGCGATAAAAAACACCTTGCTGTACCAATTCATGCAGTGCCCGATATACCTCGCTCTGGGGTGGTACATAACCGTAGTCTTTGAATTCCTGCTTCATCGCCTCCAGCATCTCGTAACCATACCCCCTGTGCTGTTCAACCATCGTAATCAGATACAGCTTGATAAATGCCCGCTGTGCAATCATAAAAGCCACGTTCATTCCCCTCCTGTCAGAACCTATATATCTAGTATTATAAAACTTATGTTCGGGTTCTGCCATCTTTCTCCGCTTTGCCTCCCTTTTATCCATCTTCAAAGAAGGTGAGAAAGAAATCGTGTGGATACGCGTTAACCTTAGGGAAGCACGGAAAAAGGTTTTCTGTTGTGAATTTTTCAGGTAATGAAATTTTAATTGTTATTCAAAAGAATCAATTTCATAATACCTTTAGCTGCTTCAATCAAGGCTGGATATCGATCGAAACGGTTCAATTTGTCTATATCCAGTTACAGAAATCCATTTTTAGTGAGTTATGAAATTGATTCAAAAGTTGTTTATTTCAGGGCTCAGGGTGTCGTGAGATCGAATTTTAATGACAAGAAAGTCTGTGCAAAAGCTGTAAAAGCTGTAATACCTGTGCTCCTGTATCTTGTGTTCATATACTCTCGTACTCCCGTACACTTCTATGCGGCTGTGGTGATCTATTATGAATTTTTCATATGTTGATGGATTCATTTATCGCGGACAGACTTCGGTACGGTTCCCACAATCCATTTGCCCCAGCTTACACGCGAGATAAGCCATGTCACTACACAGGATAATGTAAGAGCCAACAACCAGGTGATGATCATTCGGACGACAGGGTTCCAACCCATAGCAACGTAAAACAACTCATCCGGAATGTAGCTATACCGCAGCATCAACATATGCATCAGATAACCGCCATACGATACACCACCAATCCATCCCAGCAATCGTGTAGCCCTGAGGTTGTGAAGTTTTCCGGCCAGCTGGTACATGACCATAATGGAAGCGATCAGAAAGAGTGCCATATCAGGGCGGATCAAGCTGACTGTGTAGAACGTAATTTTGATTCCTTCCGGCTTCTGAAACTCTAGCATTAATAAATAAGTAAACCGCAGACCCAGAACAATAAACACTGTCCAGTACATCCAGCGCAATCGATGAATCCATTCATTCCAGTGCTGGACGGATAACCCCGCTGCTGCACCAAGTACAAAATAAATAAAGAAATAAAGGAAATTACGGTCTGCATACGTTGTAAAAGCATCTGTTAGCACCGGGATATTCACCCGTTCCATGAACTTGGCAATGTTTCTTAATTGATCCGCAAGTACAAGATACACCACACCAGAAATCAATAATGCGATCAAGCGCCCCTTGGCCTCATATCGGTTATATACATAACGAATGGCTCGCAAAAAGAGCGGAAATAACAGATAAAACTGAATCAACATAATGATGTACCAAAAGTGTGAAGTCGTTTTGCCCGTAAGCAACTTCAGGCCTAGGTCTGGGATGTCATTCCATCCAAATCCGGTCCAGCCCCGCGGTGCAAGTGTAAAATAAATGAGTGACCAGATCAGGTAAGGCACGATCACGTCCTTTACTCTTTTTCTCATAAACTTGCCGTAATTCAGCTTGTCTCCCGTGTTATAGAAGAGCACCATACCTGTTATGAATATGAATAAAGGAACTGCAAATTTGGAGAGCATCAGCAGTATGGCCAGTAACACGCCATCCTCCAGTCTCGTTTCCGGGACCAATGAGTAATGTGCGATGGAATGCTGGAGAACCACCGCTCCAAAGGCAATTCCCCTTAAGCTCTCTATTTCTGTAATTCGTTCTTTGCGAGGCATATATTCAGCCATCCTTTCTTGGTTTTGCGATAAAAACAAAGTACAATGAAGCCGTATATTTATTGAACGGAGTTGATTCACATTTCTTTAACAGACAAAGACGTAACCACTACCGATTCCAAGTATGTCCAGCAACATCTGGCTAACGAGCGAACTTTTCTGGCCTGGGTGCGCACGGGTATTGCCATGGCGGGCATAGGCTTTCTTGCTGCCGGATTTGGTTTCAATTCGTCGGCGTATGATCAACTTGCACATGTTGCGGCGATTATTACGGGTATCACTTCTCTGATTGGCGGCATATCCATCATTGTGTATTCGGCAGCAGCGTATCATCGGAAGCGTACACAAATCAATGAACAGACGTTTCAGGCATCGACCGGATTAATCCGGTTTCTTACCATGATGTTACTGGTGATTGGACTCGCTTTGGCTGTACTGTTATATGTATTGTTATTCCCTGCTTGACTGGGTAAAAACACCATCCGACATTATTGACACCCACCTATATGCAACACAGGGACAAAAGCCGGCTTCCCTTAAGGAAACCGGCTAATGACCATCTGGTGGATCATATATGTCATTCCATTTTGCAGATAATAAGTCCTTGGGTTTATTTCATATCGATTAAATTCGCGGCAAGATTACAGGAATGTATTGTTACCGAATCGCGCTGCCTTGTTTTGGGCTTCCAATCTGCGTTCTTCCATATCCAGATCCGGACGTTCGGCTGGCACATCTCCGCGATGAGCTGCTTCGGCTCTGTCTCGGTTAAGCTGGCTGTTGCCACTGAACACATCGTACACATCGGAGTCACGATCCGTAGAATCAACGAGCAACAGGATTTTACCATTCTGTACATACTCCTCATACTGTTTAGCGTCCTCTTCCGGAATACCAAGACCCACAAGTCCACCCACCAATCCGCCAGCTCCTGCACCCACAGCTGCACCGGTAAATGCTGCTGCGATAGGGCCTGCGGCCAGAATCGGTCCTATGCCGGGTATGGCTAGTGCACCGATACCTGCGAGCAGACCGGCTACGCCACCAAGGACACCACCTGTTGCTGCACCAGCAGCCACGCCCTCAGGGGCTTTGGTACCTGTCTCTTCCCGAATTGCCTTCAGTTCATCCCGATCTTGTGTAACAACGGAGATTTCATCTGAAGTGAATCCTTGTGCTTTCAAACCCTCGATAGCCTGCGATGCTTCACGTTCTGTATTAAACACACCTACGATTTTCTTCTGCATAGTGAATCCCTCCTCATATTATTGAGTGGTTCGCTATGTTATTACCCGCCTAAGTTTCTTTTAAACGCTAGCAAGTCAATATACTATGTGTTGATAGTAAATAATTGCTAAGGTTCATTCCTTTTAATCCTCATCAGGGTGTGCCTTCAAACTCAGGTATGTGATACGTTATCAGGCATGTTCTACGTTGAAGGATGTTAGGGTCCAAAACATCTTGAAGTCCAGACTGGCTGATCCTGGCGGATTGTCCCAGGCAATTTTCTAAGGAACCGAGGACGTCTTATTTATCCTTCGGGCCCTCCTTATATTTTGTAAGGAACATGAGACACGTTATTTACCAAAATCACCTGACAAACCCGTTGTAAATGGCTGGTTATTCAAATATAGCGTGTTTTAGATTCCTTAGGTTACTGTGGGCGCTTCAAATCGCTGAATAAGACGTCACAAGTTCGTTAGCGCTCCGCTCCATGGTTCTGCTCCATGTTCAGCTCCCCAGGCACGTGCAGTTACGCTTCAGCTTCGGCAGGTTTGAAGATACGCTCTGGGGTGTACCTTCAACCTCTAAAAAAGCAGATTTTGCTGAATTCTCGTTCCATGCCGAAAGTTTTCAGCAGGCGTGCCGGGGCACTTCAAGGGAAGGTAACGCAGCATGGAGCGAAAAGGCAAAGTAACGTAACATGGGGCGAAAAGGTAGTAAAAGATGCACGTCAGCGAGTTTTGAGACACGTCCTGGTTAGAGGATGATGCTTTAAGGTAGAGAATGATTCGATCAGCTACAAAACTGAAGGTTGTTCAGCAGAGTCTGAGCCTGATGAAGAGCGCCCTTTGGGAGCCAAATAGTTGATGTCTTTAAAAATGAAGTAATTCATCTATTTGCCCCGTGGTTTGGCCCGATTTGTGGCGACCGCTTCAAGTGGATTATCCGGCCAGTAATGCTTCGGATAACGACCTTTCAGATCTTTTTTGACGTCAAAGTACGTCTCTCGCCAGAAATTCGCCAAGTCTCGTGTAACCTGTACAGGTCGCTGAGCCGGTGATAATAGGTGGATGGTCAACGGGACTCGCCCACCCGCTATACGCGGTGTCTCCTGTTGTCCAAACATCTCCTGTAATCTTACTGCCAGCGCCGGGTCCTCTGGACGACTGTAGTCCACAGGAATACGTGAGCCACTGGGCACCTGTATATGCGTCGGAGCTTCATCGTCCAGTTGTTGTCGTTGCGTCCAGCTCAGGCCACCAAGTAATACATCTTGCATCGACAATCTCTTGAGGTCGGCTGCCGATCGCATGCCTGTCAGATAAGGGGTAAGATGTTCTGCCAACTCTTCGGTCAGATCATCTTCGATCAGGTCAGGCCACTCAGGTAGATGGAGATGCAGGAATCGTAGCCTGTCCGCAAGTTGTTTGGACGTTTTTGTCCAGGGCAGACAATCCAGCCCTTCCATCCGTATCCCGTTTAACAGTGCTTCCAGCACCTGATCTTCAGGTGGCTGTGCAATACTGCTCTCTTTAATCACAAGGGCTCCAATACGAAGTCTCTTATGTGCGCGCACGCTGCGAGTGTTGGAATCCCAGGCCACTTGCACTTCATTGTGCAGCAAGTGCTGACCTGCCTGCACCAATGTCTGCTCCTGCAACGGCGCAGCCAGCAGGATGCGCGCATCTGCGCCCTGGTCGTCTGCCTCGGCTGCGACCAGATACGCTGCACGGCTCAGCGATTCTGTCGCTGCGAGCCGTACGCCGCGGCCGCTGCTCAGCAGATAGCGGCCGTCCTCCCGGCGTTGCCCGATCCGGTCCGGATAGGCGAAGGACAGCAGCAATCCGCAGCTGTCCTCATCCGGCCGCACCGGATCGGCCGACGAGCCGAGCGCCGAGCGCAGCTGGCGGCTCTCCTGGAGCATGCGCCGCACGGCCGCGCCGTCTGCGACAGCCGCTGCCGCTTGCGGCATGCCGCTGCTGTCCGCGGTCAGCAGCGCCTCTACGCGCGGGCGGAGGTCCGTGCCCGCGCCTGCACTGCCACTGCTGCGTAGGCCGGCAGGCTCCTGCAGCAGTGCCGCCAGCATGCTGGCGTAGCTGGCCAGCCCAAGCTCCGCTGCGCGGAGCAACATGCTGGCCAGTCGCGGATGCACGCCCAGCGTGTTCATCCGCCGCCCGAAGGGCGTGATGCGGCCTGTGTCGTCCAGGCCGCCCAGCTGGCGCAGCAGAGCCTGTGCCTGGCCGTAGGCGGCGTCAGGCGGGGTGTCCAGCCATTGCAGCTCTGCTGGGGACTGGACACCCCAGACGGCAAGCTCCAGCGCCAGCGGCGCAAGATCCGCGGAAGTGATCTCCGGGCGAGCTGCCTCAGGCAGTCCCCCGTGAACCTCTTCGCTCCATAGCCGGTAACACACTCCTGGGGCAATTCGCCCTGCACGCCCCCGCCGTTGATCGGCTGACGCCTTAGACACCGGCAGGGTGACAAGCCGGCTCATGCCCGTACGCGGCGAGAATGCCGATGCACGGCTCAGCCCCGCATCCACCACAATCTTAACTCCAGCGAGGGTGAGGCTGGATTCCGCAATGGAGGTGGAGAGCACCACTTTGCGCGTACCCTCAGCCGCCGGACGTATGGCCTCATCCTGTTGTTCCACCGGCATACTGCCATACAGAGAATGAACTTTCACATGTCCAGGAAGAGATCCATTTGATAACTCCCGCTCTGTACGATGTATCTCTCTAGCCCCTGGAAGGAAAACAAGCACGTCCCCCTCCTGTTCGGCTAATGCCTTAGTCACCGTCTGAGCCGTGAATTGTTCCAGCGGCATAGCTGTTGGTCTCGGCAAATATCGTGTTTCCACCGGAAACGTGCGACCCGGACAGTGAATTGATTTTGTACCTTCGCCAAGCAATGCACAGACGGGAACAGGATCAAGGGTCGCCGACATCACCAGCAATTTCAAATCTGGACGTAACATCGCTCGGGATTCCAAGGCCAGAGCCAGACCCAAATCCCCATGTAGATGCCGCTCATGAAATTCATCGAATATAATCATTGCCGTATCTTCAAGACTCTGGTCCTGCTGCAACATCCGGGTCAATACCCCTTCCGTCACCACTTCAATGCGTGTCCCCTGACTCACCCGGGTATCCATGCGTACACGATATCCTACAGTCTGACCCGCTTTTTCCCCAAGCGTAGCCGCCAGTCTCGAAGCAGCCGAACGCGCGGCCAGCCTCCGGGGTTCCAGCATTATGATTTTCCGTCCCGCAACCCACGGTTCTTCCAGCAAAGCCAGCGGTACAACAGTTGTTTTTCCCGCTCCTGGCTCTGCAATTAACACACCTGTATCTTGATCCCGAAATAACTGTCTTAACTCAGGAATAACCTCTTGTATCGGTAACTCTATATGCATATGATCGCTCCTATTGAATGTACCTACTGCTCTTCAAAATCTCTATTCGAATGTTAGCATTATAACAAAAAAAGCCGTTCCAGAGGAACGACTATCGCAGACACACCCTAAGACACGCCTTAGCAAAAATGAAATTTATCCAGAATGCTCACTTAGCTGAGCAATGATTCTGCACCATCAATCACGATCTCTGCTCCGGTAATATGTCTGGATTCGGACGATGCAAGGAAGCTTACCAGATCGGCAACATGTTCCGGCTGACCCGGCCCGTCCGCAAGCGGTTGCTGTCCTTCCGGGAACTCCATCGGAATAATGATCTGTTGTAGATCATCCGTTTTGACCGTACTTTGATCGATATTTGTCGCAATCGCTCCTGGGCAGATCACGTTCACACGTATCTTGAACTTCGCCAGCTCAAGTGCAGCCATCTTGGCAAAAGCAACCTGTCCTGCCTTGGACGTGCTGTACGCCGACATGCCAAAGCTTGAGAAACGTTGATTGCCATTAATCGAACTCGTGATGATGATACTGCCGCCACCCCGTTTTTTCACGTGAGGCAATGCATATTTAATCGTGAAAAATGTACCATTCAGGTTGGTTGTAATAATCTGCTGCCAATCCTCAACCTGAATCTCCTCAATGGGTGCCGAGACACCGTTAATGCCCGCATTGGCAAAAACAATATCCAAACCGCCGAATAACTCAACGGTTTCCAGTACAGCCTTTTCCACACGTGCCGGGTCGGAAATGTCTACATCAAATGCTCTTGCCGCACCGGGGTGCAGCGCATTAATCTCTGCTTCCGTTTCCGAGATCCGATCATTCACCAGATCAAACAATGCAACATGTGCACCCTCTTTAGCCAGCTTGACCGCAGTGGCTTTCCCAATCCCGGAGCCTGCTCCGGTAATAATCGCAACCTTGCCTTGGAACCGTGACTTGCCGTTATGTTGTGTCATTATCCATTCCACTCCTTCATTTTAGCAATTATGTAAGAATGTACGTTCAAACTCAAAGTCAATTCTTCACAAGATTACCCAAAAAGAGTGTCTTTTAAATCAACACCAACAAGTTTTTTCACCGTTGATCTACACCAATGTCACAGCAACATCAGGAACGGTCCATAACTTTATAACTGACACTCACCATTCCAGCTCAATGAAAGCGGCATCATCTTCAAGACCGCCGGTATGTGTGGCATCCAGCAGTACCTGAATGTGTTCATCTGGGACATAGGCTTGAATGGCATCCAGATCATTTAATCCATCCGTATATAACTGAAGACGTAATGAATCTCCTGCGGATCCTTTCATCTCGTAGATGTGCGGCTTACCACCAACAGGTCCTTCAAGTGTAGACCAACGCTCATTTGTCTTGCAGTGAGTCTGAAATAATTCAGACTGTTCCTGGCCATTACGCCACAGACGAATGCGGGAATCTCCTTGCCACGCAAGCCACACCCGACTTTTGCGACCGCCTCCCGTAAGCTCAATCCGTCCACATACATACATGGCTTGACTGCCCCGACTTCGCTTTTCCATCAACACTTCACGCAGCAGCAAAGGGGAACTTTCCAGCGGCTGTAATTTCTCCAGTTGCTCGGATGCCGGAAGGGTGAGGTCATGAAGAAGACGCTCCACGGCATCCTCCGTCGGATGCTGCGTCGTTTCCAGCCAATCCAGTAAGGCATTCCCCAGAAAACGCGCTGCAAAATCACCCAGATAACTCATGCCTACGCCATCACACAATACAAAATTGCAGACATTTCCTTTCATACGTACCGCAGCAAAGTCCTGTCCTGTATCTCCCTGATGTACCGTCTCAGCCGCTCTGCCATAACCATATCTGCACTTAATTGTGCCCTGATAGCGGGTTAGTGGCTGTTCTCCCGTCTGTACACTCACATAGCGAAAGTTGCCATGCCGTTGCTCGGCATGGCCCCCCTTATCTCCAGCAGACAATGTTGCCAAACGCATCGCTCTCATGATTCCCCTCCTATCTCACAGGCGTAGCAGCGGACATCTGGAACCCGATTGATACCAATTCTGCACATGTACCTGGCAGCATCATTAGTGCACCGGGTGCAAGCAAATAATCAGCTTCAACAAGCATTTCCCGATAACTTTCGGGCAGGACGGATGACATATTCCGCAGCTTCTCTCCATGCTCATCCTGTAGATTCGTTTCCGAAGAGATTCCCTTCCATCTTCTAGGTTCAGCAATTGGTCCTTCCAGCAGATGATCCGATATAAAAATATTCTCCACCAGTACATTGCCGTCAGGTACACTCATGCCCATGATTCTTTTCGCAATGGGCTCAGGATCTTCACCTGTGGCTACCCCATCGGTCATATGGCACACAAGTGGTGCAGGACAATCCTGCATATTCGGAATTTCGGCCTGCAGAATCTTTTCCGCCTGCAGGAAAGCCTTCGCAGAATCTGAAAACCGTTTCGGTGTCAAGTCAGGCAGAGAACCAACGGCAGCGATCTCGTCAATTCCTTTGATACCGTTCAACAAGTCATATACATCATCGCTGTAAGCCAATATGGCTATACGATAGCGAGGTGTCAGACGATTTCCCTTTGTAGAGCGAAACACCATTTGGCGGATCGCGAGAGATAGGGCATCATAGACGACATCAATCCGTCGACGATTTTCCAGAACCATGTTCATGGAGGCGCTAATGTCAATTAAATATATAATAAGTGCAGGTGTACGCTGTGATGCTTGAATCGTGTAGTTCATCTAGGGTGAGTCACCTCCATCATTCACATTAATTTACAAGGTTGTTCAAAAAGTCCGCTTTTGATTACGAAGGATGCCTTCAGGCATCATCAGCATCGAATATGAAATTCAGCCGAAATGTCCGTTGCTCACGTAGTTTTCCCTACGCCCCGCTACTCCATTTCTAGCTTCATCCCATCTTCTCGGTACTGAAAACCGTCCTTTTTGAACACGTACTATAAGTTGGGCAACGTGTAGCTGTTGTTGCTCAGGAATTTGTTAATGGCACTCATTCGAGCCGCTACTTTGCCGACACCTTTGAAATAGGAAGCATCGGTATTGTAAAGATTTTTGAAATCACGGGCATACGATTCCGCATTTTCAATTTTTCTGCCTTTTTGCGCGTTATACGTCTTATTGTAATGAGCAATCAGCGTGACCACATTCTGGGCACGTTTTTTCTTCAGAGCTGCTTTCTGAGCAATCTCCTGTTGACGTTTAACTTCAGCTGCCGCTTTACGCTCCGCTTCCTGTTTTGCAAGCTTGGCATCATTCTCTTTTTTCCAGACCAGATAAGCTTCATATTTTGCCTGTTTATCGTACTTCTCCTGCTGCGCTCTCTTAGCGGCTTCTTTCTTCTGCTGCTCCTGCTTCACCAGATAGGCCTCATATTTCGCCTGTTTGTCGTACTTGGCTTGTAACGCCTTACGTTCTTCTTCTTTTTTCTTTGCTTCAGCTGCCTTCTGCTTGGCTTCAGCGAGCTTTTTCTTTTCCTCTGCGTCCAGTTTTGCAGCATCTGCGGCCTTTTGCTTCTCTTGTTCTTCCTGTTGTTTGAGCGCAGCTGCCTTTGCTGCTTCAGCCTCTTCCGCAGCTTTGATCTCTGCCAGTCGTGTGGCTTCCTGCTGTTCTTTCTGTTTCACCTCTGCCTGATCGGCGAGTATTTTAACCGTTGGCACGCCACCTGCCAGCAATAGAATAAGCACAGCGGAGGAAATCATGAACTTTTTGGATCTGTAGAATGGCACAGGTACAGGTTTGTCTGTGTCTTCTTTTGGATTAAGCTTGGCATCCAGTTCCTTGATTGCAGCCTCGACTTCCATCTGCATCGCGCTGTTATGAGGAATAAAATGATAAAGCGAGCGGTACACTTCCAGTGCTGCAGCCGGTTTATCTTCATCCTCCAGGGCTCTTGCTTGCAGGAACAGACGGTTCACAACCGCTTCCTGATCGGGAGATTGCGGCGTTTGAGGACGGTTCCCGTCTTGCGTATTCACCGGTTCACTTACTGGTTCTGAGCTCTTTTTCAGATTCACATCAGCTGCTTCGGACGGATTGGCAGTTTCTTCTTCCAATGTCACAGCAGCAGCCGCATTGGCCTGATCCACGTCTACCGCAGCCAATGCAACATACCACTCACCAAACGTCGGACAGCTGCTCAGATCGTGACTTTCCCAAGCTCGAATGAACAGATCGGACAGTTTGGAACCCCAACGCTTCTCAAGGGACTCCCGCATCGCATAATACCGTTCACTCACTGTTTGCATTTCATGCTGGTCAAAATAACTTTCGCCCCACGCTTTCTCTACAATCACAGGGTCCGACCAGCTTAACATTTCAGCAATAATAACAGCTCCGGCAAATCGGTCAGCATATGAACTCCACAAACCGCTGTGCACTGTTCGATGGGCTGCATAACCGGGTGACCCGGCAAGCAGGGCATCCGGACGATCCATTTTGGAACCGTACATCTGCTCGACATCCACAAGTTCTACCGCAGACGTCTTCCCCAGGTTCTCCACTTCGGAAAAAAACGGAATCATTACATTGGGAGCGGACATATCGCAATGAGCCAGTCCACGTTGTTCCATAGCCGAACCCGTTCCAGCAAGCGCTCTGGCCAGCTTCAGGCTCTCCTCAGCCGTCAACTGTCTCTGATCACTGATCACATCGAACCAGGTCTGACCTTGCACCCATGGCATCAACACCGCATATAACAGATCGGGATGTTTTCCAATGAGCGCTCCGTTTCTTTCCGGAGTGAGCACATCACGCTTGCATACCTGCAAACCTGGCAGTTCACTGTAAGACTCCATATGTTCAGACTGATACACCATAGCTGGAATACGGAATTTAGGAAAAAATACTTTTAGTGCTTTGGCCCCATGAATGGAACCATTACGGGGTATCAACTGATAAACAATCCCCTGCCTTCCGGCTTGGGCATAAGCCAGACCCGGCGCAGCCGGATGTTGCCCAATCGTATAGGCAATGTCGTTAATCACCACTTCATCCCCGGGATTTGGTTGAAAAGACATGCTTATCCCTCTCTCTGTCCTAGTGTCATAGTTGCAGCAAAAACCGGGTGTTGTGACAACGCCCGGTTTTTGCTGTAGTTGTACATCTTCAGCTTGCTATCCACCTATAATTCAGGACGAATTCAGACTTCACATCGGCCTGATCTATGTAAAGCAGATTAACGAGCTTGGTCAGCTGTACGGAATTTGTTAGCAATAGCTGTAAGTTCAGCGCTGATGCTGTTCAGCGTTTGAACGAATGATTGCATTTGTTTGCTAGCTTCTTGGAACTCTTGGAAGAAGCGTTGCTTTGTCATACCTTCCCATTGTCCTTCCATGCTTGTGATGGATTGAGTCAATGTAGATACGATTTGCTGACTTTGCTCACCGCTTTGTTTAAATTGGTTGGAAACCTGATCAAGCTGCTCTGGGGTAACTAAAATACGTCCTGCCATTTGTAAATTCCTCCTTGGTTTGTGCAATTAAATTTTTACTTGTTCAAATTGTACTATACCAGGATCGATCGGACAAAAGCCGAAGGACCTAATCCTATTTACCCCATTTTCAGTACTTGAAACTTCTCCTAACAGCCTATTTACAAAAAAAGATTCACTTTCTGCTGTTACTTTTATTCATGCTGTTCAGGAAACCACAGGCTCGGTCCCTCTTCTTCCCCGAAAGGAAGGATCTGTGAATCTCCATGCTACAGGCTCAGGCTGCATAGCCTGCACCAGTGTAGCCGGGGAGCCATCAGGCGGAGCGGCATCCTGAACACGATATACGGCCGCCATTGCGGAAAGGGGATCGGATACTACAGCTACAGTTGCAGAATGTGCAGGCATGATTTCTCCTGTACGATTGTTCTGAAGAACATTCAGCATATTGACCGCATTACCATAGGCTGTGTTCACATGACTCAGCACGGAACGATACTCCATGTCTGCCTGCTGGAATAACAACGCTTTGCGTCCCAGCTGTACGCTTAAGTCCATTAATCGACGCAGCGCATCCTCGCCCAGTCGTTTACTGTGATTCCATTCATTCATCACCGCTGCGCGGGATTCAACCTCCCACTCCAGCGAATGAATCGCCTGATCCAACACTGTCATCTTTTGCTGTATTTGCTCCGCTGCATACTGAATCTGCTTGCTCAGTGCCCGAAGCACATCCGGTTCCACACGAATGCGCATTTACCATCACCTTTCCTCTTCCCCTGCAGGCTGTTTAAGCCAGTCCAGCAGCATCTCGTGAAACTGTTCTCTAGTCGTTAGTGCTGCAACAAGCCAATCATCTGAAGCCGCAGTGCTCATCCGGAACAACCAGTTGGATACCGCACTTGCAGCAAATGCTGCCGACTGCGACTTCCACCCGTCTTCATTCCATACAAGCAACCTGAGCTCCCCGTCTGACTCCTTACCCACCAGACAGCGTGCCAGTGCAAGTGAGCCCTCAGGATCACTTGTCTCCTGTTCGAGTTCCGCTGCTACGGTCTGTACTCCGCTGTTTTCGAGCTCATTCATGACATCATAAAATTTTTTCTTGGAGCACATTAGGGCCGGTTTCTCCGCAGGAGAATGGCCGCTCCATTTCATCCGCTCTATCAGAACATCAATGGCTTCACGAACACTTCCCAGATCGCTGAGCCGGAACGAGTCCGTTACGTCGTCAACACGGGAAACTTCAACGACCCGCTCATCCGTGCAATGGATATAACTCTCATGCGACTTGCCGTTGATCGTGTAGCGAATCCAACAAGCTCTGTCGGACAATCCGGCAATGGCTACCCTGGAGAAAACGGTCGGTGTCATGATCAGCTCATCGGTATCCTGATCCCGAATCAGATATCCTTTGTCAAGCAGGGAGGTTTTGACACGCTCCCACTCCATCGCGATATCCTCCGCCATATAGCCGCGAAACGGATCTTCCACACCAAGCAGTCGGTCTGAACCGAGAATACCAGCCAGGAAAAAAAGTTCCTTTGTTTGCAACGTGACTACCTTTTGCTTAGAATCATGAACCGTCAACATTATGAGCCACCTCCCCTCAAACTACAACATGCCATCGGTCACGAATTTCAGAAATCCAATCGGTCATTTTCCAGCTGTCATCACATGGAACTGCACCTTTAACCCTGGAATATTTACGTTTTACATAATAACCTTGACCCGGAGGCAGTACCTTCAGCCCACCTGAACTACCTCCAGATTCGGAATAAGGTATACGGAAGAACGAGAGATCGTTAGGGTCTAAAGTCCCGAACAGCATTCCGCTCTGGGAAGCCTTCACATCCGTTACCCAGTCAGAACCGAAGGTCGGGAAGTCTGCCGGAACCCCGGACAGAATCACGTGTACACCGCGATCCCTTCCTTGACGAACAATCGCTCCCAATTGATCTTTTACATTAAAATCGTTTAGCTGCTTGGACAAGGTGTCCGCATCATCGATGACGAGCACAAGTTCCGGTCCACCGGAAATCTCGCCTCTTTTCAGAACTTCATCGTACAACTGTTGAATCACAGGTGCAAGCTGTTCTTCTCGCGATACATGTCCACGGACATGGGGCAAACTGCTGATTTCCCCCAGCCCACCTGAGCCATAACGCATATCTACTGTGTATATTTGCACATCTTCCGGAGAAGCATGATAAGCCAGTGATAACATCCATGTCAATAAAAATGTTGTTTTGCCGCCTTCCATCGGACTTGTTACCATGAAATGCGGACCTTCACGCAGATTAAGCTCGAATGGTTCCAGATCATCCGTAAGCAGTCCCACAGGGACAGTTACAGACGATGTATCCCAAGCCTGACCATATGATCCTGTCCGAATGAGCAGATCTTTCAGTTTGATCTCTTCCGGAAGCGGAGCAATCTGCGGCGCTTCTTCCCCTGTCCAGCCTTGGCGAATCTCAGCAATCGTACGGCGCAGTGCCGATGAACGTTTGCCCTCATCTGCCCCTGAAGAAGGTAATGCCGCCTGGAACATTAATGGAGGCACTTGCCCTTTGACCAGACCTCTTCCTGGCGGAAGTTGGCTTGGTGCCTTGGAAGGTCTCCCCACGGCATAATAATAATCGCTTGGATCGGATAACTCAAATGAAACCGCATTGGGAATATTGCTTCTGAATTTTTCAAATACATCGGTTACCCGATTGGCGGTGAGCACAAAGGTGATACCCAAACTTCCGCCTTCACGCAGGATCGTCTCCAGAAGTTCATTTTCTTCCGGATAAGCATTGCGGAATGAAAGATAACCATCGATAACGACCACAACCTGCGGTACAGCCGCGTGAGCTGTCCGGCGGTACGCCGAAATCGTTTTAACACCCGCCTCCGAGATGATATCTTTGCGTTGTGCTGACAGCTTGAGAATATAGCGGAATAACCGCTTGATCCGGTCTTCCTCTTCAGCCATCATCACACCACCGATCTGAGGTAGTGCTGCAAAGTCTTTCATCATGCGGCCCATGTCGATAATGTAACCATGCCAAGGCTCAGTTCTGTGGGAACGGGCCAGGGACATAAGCAAGGTCTGAACAAATGTTGTTTTTCCTAGTCCCGGCATGCCGTACACGACCAGATGGCCTTGATCCACAGGCAATGCGAGCGGCTGTTGGCGCTGATTAGGGAGATCATCCAGCAAACCAACCAGTGGTTTCAGACCACTCGCTCCGCCATCAAGCAGCAGATCCCGATTCTCTACTTCCTGCCATTCCTGAAGACCTTCCCATTCCAGTGTCTCTGGTAAAGGTGGCAACCATGGTCCTGGCAAACGACGGATACCCGCATCCGCTGCAGACTGCGCAACATAATCAATAAATACCTGAAGCTGTTTCGGAACATCTTCACCTTTGAGAACGGCTCTACGCTCTCCAGTTAACAGAGGCTCCCGCTTACCGTTCAGGCGTACTTCCATAACAGGCAACACCGTCGTTGAATCCTCCTGCTGGTTATAGGGTGCACCACTCCAGGCGAATTGCATTTCTTCAAACACTTCATCACTACCAACCTGGAAATATCCACGACCAGGCTTTGTAATCCAGGCAGCATTTGGAATCTTGATCATATCCCTGCTATCTCCCTCACTCTGTACGCGAAGGCAGATCCGGAAGCGCGAATTACTCCATATTTTATCGTCCACAACACCAGCTGGCTTTTGGGTTGCCAGAATTAGATGAACCCCAAGTGTCCGGCCAATGGCCGCGATACTGATCAATTCATCCATGAACTCCGGCTGGTCCCGCTTCAATTGAGCAAACTCGTCAATGATAATAACCAGATGCGGAAGTGGCTGTTCATGTCTGGAGCGCAGAATTTTGTAATATTCATCAATATGCTGGAGGTTTCCCGCATCATTTAATATTTTTTGCCTTCTGACCAGTTCGGCCCGAAGTGAGATGTTCGCCCGCTCGATCAGATTTCCATCCAGATTGGTGATCGTCCCTACCACATGAGGCAGATCAACAAATGTATTGGACATCCCGCCACCTTTATAGTCAATCAGCATGAAGGCCAGATCGTGTGGATGGAATTCAGCAGCGAGTGAAGCTACGATGGACTGGATGACTTCACTTTTACCTGAACCGGTTGTACCTGCAATCAGACCATGGGGACCATGACCCTGACGTTCAATTTTGTCATGCAGGTTTATCGCTATTTTTTTGCCGCCAGCTCGTACACCCATTGGTACGGGCAGTGTGTCAGGATATCTCGTCTGTCCCCACCTGGACACCACATCCAGATCTTCCACGCGAGATGTGCTCAGCATATCGAATAACGGAAGCACTTGTGGGATATCTGACGCAGATGACCGCTTTAACCGGATCGGTGACATATAACGGGAAAGTGCCTCTGCCATCTCCTTCGAGATCACATCAGGCTTGTACGTTTGTTGAATAACATCTGCATCTTCCGTTTTTTTGATATACACCCCTTTGCCTTTGGAGGCATCCATAATCAACTGACAATGCATCGGCAGAGACTCCTTGCGATTAGCCAGTATGATGGTGCATACATCAATTTCCTGAGCCGATTCCAGCAGCAAGGGGAGTAACGGTTCTTCTTCAATCAATTGCGTATCGGAGAGAATTACAACGTAACATGGCGTTTGTACGCTTTTCTTGTAACGGTCTTCCTTATTGTTACGACGCCGGTTCAACACGGAAAACAAGCTGTCCGCTAATTGATGCGCACCGCTGTGCCTGTCGGCCATATAGCGTTGTCCTTGGTCTTCATCCCAGATATGGGGCATCCAGCGAAGCCAGTCCCATTCCTTGCTGTCCTTTTCTTCATAGAAAGCAGCAAGCTTCAATTCATCCGGGGAATGGCGTACCGTCAGCTGTGAGATGATGACTCGCAGGGAAGCAAGCACTTCCTCCCGATCACCGACAAGTCCCATAACCTTCGATTGGAACAAAGGCAATGTAATGGAAGCATCCGGTACCGTCTGGAATTCAGCCGCAAGTTCATGGGCCGCTTCAATTAGCTCATCCTTCTCGTATCCATCAATCCGCGGAACCTGAAGTTTGATGCGGAATGGAATCTCTCCCGTACCAATGCGCACCTGAAGGAAATCATCATCCTCTGGTGAACGCTCCCACAGGGAACTGTTCCGGTTCTTCACCACTTGAAGACACACACCCGGATCACCATGAATTTCGTACAGGCTTTTCACTTGCTCCGCCTGAGCTTCCTTCAGTTCTTCCCGGTGTTTGTCCAGTTGGGCAAGATACATTGTTTTTCGTTCTTCCAATTTTTTGCGATATGATTTCTTGTTGCTCAGATACACGAAGAATGGAATGGTGTACGAAGTAAGCATCATCATGACCGTCATCATCTGAAACATCATATAACTGCTGTTATTCATTTTGCCGGTCATATTGATATATACGTAGAAACCAATGCTGACCATGGTCATCATGATCGGCACAATAATGGATATCATGGAAAACGTGGGTTTGCTCGGTTCTGTTGGAGGCCTGAGTATTTCGAGTCCTTCTTCCTTGAGAACCGGTGTCATTCTTGGAGAACGCTGATATAACACATTCACGAAGAGAAGACCTCCTTTAGTTCGTTCAATAATGAATGTATACGTTCAAAAGCCCTATTCGTTGCTGTCCTGTTGAAACAATGAACGTCTTCCATATACAGGCGCTTCTTCCGAAGTCGTTGAAAAAGCCCGCTGGACACGTACGCAACTGCCTTGTCGCAGCCCTGTTTCCATTAACTGCTGTGCGTTCTGCGGAGAGAACCACAGACCTTCCGGAAACTTGGCTTCAAGGATGTACTGAATGCCGTCTCCCGGTGCCTGTCCAAAAATGCGAACACCGAGTAATGTCTTCAAATGTTCAATGGTACATTCGTCCGGAACATCAATGTCGAACCATTCTCCTTCCTCGCGGCCGGAATACACGGTTAGAATCATCCGAATCCCTCCCATGGTCTCATATGTAAATTGTCCTAATGTCAGATTAAATCAAAAAAAAGAGAATGAATCGTTATATCAACCCTATTTTCTTACATAAACACCCTGTTTGCAATGTACCACCTGTAATTTTGTTACATATGACCCACGTATATATTAAAATATCGTACATTCGACTCAGAACTTTCGTGGCAGTTATGCATTTAAATATTGCGAGGATACGAAACTCTTCGTTTTTTGTTCCATTTAAATGGTAATTAAGTTACGTTTTTCAGGACTTTTATTCCTTCGCTCACAATTGAATTGTGAACACTTTTCAAACATTACCCACCTTTATGTTTTCATAAGCTGATTTTAAGGTAATTTTAAGCATTGGAATTTAATATTACCTGTATGAAATAACAACCGTGAGGTGATTTCAAGTGAGAACCCTAATAACCTTTCAAAACAAATCAATCCCTGTATATTTTAATCAAGAAAACAAACAACCTATGCAGAAGACATTAAGATTGCTTAGCAGTGCTCTTGAGCATAAAATTAGCAACGGTAAACGCGCCATTCAAAAATGTCTGCATTCATTAATTAGTATTGAGATTGTTAATGGAGAAGCCATTCTCCACAGTCGAAGTGAAAACGACTCCCTTGCTTTATCTTTATATTAAAAGGAGTCAACCAAGACACATTCATTACAAGACATGAAAAAGGAAGCTGTCGTTATGGACAAGCTTCCTTTTTTGAGTTGTATACACGTTAACAGCGGATCGCAATTATTAGCAGCCATCACTCAGTGCAGTTTGCTCAGGACATAGGCGGCATCATGTTCTTCCGCAATCTCGGCTTTACGAATACGAATGACAAACAGCCGAACCAAATTGGCACGTGTATGTTCTTCCTGACAGGTATTCAGTTTCCTCAGAATAAAGCGGTCAATGGACATGAATTTAAGCCCCTTTGCCATTGGATTTACGGATCGATTTTTCCGTGTATCCATAAATAACCAGATAGCGTCAGCCCCAAACAGCTTTTCCGCTCTTATATTAAGCCGTATTTTGCTGAGGTGTAAAATTGTGCAAAAAGCCCGTCCCACCAAGCTGGAGACGGACTTTCGCATGATTTGTCGATCTTTTTATAACCCACTCTAACCATTCATAAATGCCCCTGCTAGTTCACTCTTTTTCGACTTATTTCACTCCCGGATATTCCCGATATTGGTGCTGAATGCTGATCCAACGCGTACGTGTAAACTTCTCAATGGCCCAATCCCCACCGAAACGTCCAATCCCTGAAGCTTTTTCACCGCCAAACATCACATGCGCTTCATCGTTCACAGACTGATCATTTACATGCACCATACCAGATTCAATGCGCTGGGCAACCTGATGTCCTCGATTCAGATCTTTGGTGAATACGGAACCACTAAGTCCATAAGGCGTATCATTTGCCAAACGAACAGCTTCCTGTTCATCATGAGCCTTCATGATCACTGCCACAGGGCCAAACAATTCCTGCTGCACGATATCCTGTTCAGGTTTAACATCGGCAAGTACAGTAGGAGACAGCACGCTGCCTTTACTGGTCCCCCCGAGCATTAACTGTGCTCCTTCATTTTCAGCTTTGTTCACAAGCTCCAGCAATCGTTCTACCTCTTTTTCCCGAATGAGTGGACCCACAAGTGTTTTGGAATCCGCCGGATCACCTGCCTGGACATTCTTCGTTTTGGCAACAAATGATTCGACGAATTGGTCGTAAATATCGGCATGCACGATGATACGATTCAGAGCCATGCAGATCTGTCCCTGATGCAGAAACTTGCCAAAGACTGCCGCTTCGGCAGCACGTTCAATGTCCGCATCTTCAAGCACAACCATCGCGTTGTTGCCACCTAGTTCCAGTGCCGTTTCTTTTAAATGTTCACCCGCCAGTTTACCGATCCCTTGCCCAACTTCTGTGGAACCCGTAAATGAAATTACTTTGGGAACCGGATGAGCGACAAAGTAATCCCCGATCTCGCTGCCACTTCCCGCAACGACATTCAGCACGCCGTCAGGCAGACCAGCCTGTTCAAACAAATCGGCAATGAGCCAACCTGCCGTAATCGGAGTGTCTGATGCTGGTTTAATCACTACACCATTCCCAAGAGCAATTGCTGGAGCTACAGATCGCAGGCATAGATGCAAAGGGAAGTTCCATGGCCCGATAACACCAATCACTCCCTTCGGCTCACGAACCACACGGTTCTCTTTGCCAGGAGTATTGGACGGAATAATCTCACCCTTCATGCGATAAGGAAAAGATGCTGCTTCGTCCACAATGCGTTTAGCCGCTGCAAACTCCGCCTCCGATTTGATTCGGGTACTCCCGGATTCCGTGATCAACAGTTGAATAATCTCCTCTTTTCGCTCTGTCATCTGGGATGAAACTTTACGCAATACCTCTTCTTTCGCAGCGGGCAAAGACTTCGCCCATTCAATCGAATTTTTCTGAGCTGACTGATAAGCCTTATCTATGTCTTTCTTATTGGAAGAGCGCCATGTGGCAATAACTTCTCCCGTATAAGGATTGATATTCTCCATTGTTTTCTCACCGGAGCCATCTACCCATTGGCCATTAATATATTGTTTCGTCCATGTTGTATGTTCAGTGTCCATTAAAGTCATGTGAATACGCCTCCTGATCAAGATTAAATGTCACACCTGCACAACGGTGTAATACATCATTAACCTTGTTCAGAATTACGCAAACGTGAAGACCTGAATTAGCTATTCCATTCTTTAAGCTTAAGGAAACAACACAACCCACACTATTCTGTCGCCATCTGGACGTCTTTCATCAGTCGGGCAGGCTTTTCTCTCCAAAGAGGCTCAAGTCTTCCCATCCGTAGCCAACTTCGATCAGATCTTGACCACCAATGCGGAGAGACTGTGTCTGGACTGGAGTGCCTCCCATCTTTTCATAGAAGCGACAAGCTGAATTACGCTCCAAAGCCCATATGATCAAACGTTTCATATTGTAGGTCTGCAGATGATGAACGACATGTGTCGCCAGTTGCTGACCTATCCCCGTTTGTTGCACTTCCTTCAGCAAATATATAGCGTACAACTCTCCATCATAAGGTAATTTGCCTTCACGCTCCTTACCCCCACACGCAAATCCGACAATGTTCCCATGATCCTGTTCAGCTACCACCAGGATCTGATCCTTTTCGCCAGAACGAATGGTCTTCTCCCACTGAGACAATCTTGATTCTATAGTCAAATGATCCAAAAAATCGTCAGGCACAATTCCCCGATATGTTGTTTTCCAACTCTCTGTATGTACATGGGCTATACCTTGCGCATCCCCTTCACGCGCCGGCCTGATCAGCATAGCTATCACTCGCTTTCTCTCGTAACTGCCATAGTTTTACCATATTATATGTTCTTCTTTCTATAATTCCAAATTGATCCATTGAACTACCTCTTATAAAGTAAAATCCGGCCCTACGGCCGGATCGTCACTCTCGTACCTACAGATACCTTGGAAGACAAATCCAGTACATCCGAGTTGTACATGCGTATACAACCATGGGAGACGGATTTGCCAATAGACCAAGGCTCATTGGTTCCGTGTATACCATAATGGGGAGCTGACAGTCCCATCCAGAACACGCCAAACGGCCCACCTGGATTCGATTGTTTGTTAATAATAGTGAACTCCCCGTTTGGAGTCTGCGTGAGCATCTTTCCGGTGGCTACGGGATAACCCTTAATCACCTGATTGCCATCCAGAAGATATAACATGTGGTCAGACAGATCTACAATAATCCTGTAATCTGGCATAATGACATCCCTCCTGACCTATCTTATGCAAGATGCCGGATGATGCCCGCCTGATTTCAGGCTTCCTCCCACTCTTTCACACTACGGGAGTGCTTGGGTTTGCGACTATTGGCCGGTTTGCTGGAGGCGGTACGCCTTCTGGATGCCACTTCTTCCTTGCGTTGCTGATATTGCAATTCCTTCTGCATTTTTAGATAATTATTCAGTCTTTTTTCATCCAATGAACCATCCTGTATGGCCTCTTTCACTGCACATCCAGCTTCCCTTGTATGACTGCAATCCAGAAATCTGCACTTGGCCGCAAGTTCTTCAATTTCTCCAAACGCATGCGACAGCCCATCATTGCCCTCATCCCAAAGATTAAGCTCGCGCATTCCCGGAGTATCGATCAATACGGCTCCCTGTGGAAGTACAAACATCTCCCGGTGTGTTGTCGTATGTCTCCCACGGCTGTCTCCCTCGCGGACGGATTGTGTAAGCTGCACATCCTCACCCATCATCCAGTTCACCAGCGTAGACTTGCCACTGCCAGAAGATCCTGTGAGCGCAACAGTCAGCCCTGGCTGCAAGTATCGTTCCAATAAGGATTTCCCTTGACCCTCCACTGCAGATATCGCAAGCACTTCAACGCCTGGAGCGATTCCTTCTACACTTCGGATCTGTTCTTCCACATTGTTGCACAGATCACTTTTGCTCAAGACAATGACTGGCCTTACGCCACCATTCCAAGCCATCATCACGTATCTTTCGAGTCGTCTAAGGTTGAAATCATGATTAAGTGCAGCCACGATTAACAGTGTATCTACGTTTGCGGCGATTAATTGTTCCTTGGTCACCGGACCTGCTGCCTGTCTTGATACCCTGCTCTGACGTGGCACCAGATTGTGAATAATTGCTTCTTCACCTGCCTGACCTGTAATCGCCACCCAATCTCCAACCGCTGGTACCAAGCTGGTCTCCAGACTATCATGACGCATTCTACCCGATATTCTTCCCCAGCATTCACCCTCTTCTGTAACCAAACGTTGCAGATGTCCATGGTCTGCGATAATTCTGGCTGGCTTTTTCTCCTGCTCTTCCATTCCTGTCTCTTGCCACAGTTTCTGCCACTTTGCAGACCAGCCGTACTTCTCAATATGATTATCTAAAATAAAAATTCCTCCCAAAATAAGTTTGTTTACTTCGTTCAAGCCGAGTGAACAATCATCTCCGGTTCAGATCAAAACAAAAAACCACGAGTAGAAATACACCCGCGGCAATAAGTAGTTAGCCGAATCAAAGATCATCCCTTCTCGTAGATATACCGAACAGCATACATAGCCATCCGCTATAAACAATTCAGGAACCCCTTTTATCGGCAAACAAAAAAGCCACGGGTGCGTCACCCGTGGCTTCATCTGAGCATGTGATACTTCACGTTAAAATGGATACTGCTATCCAGCTAACGCAAAATTACATGCTTTGATCCGTTCCGGAGACGCTGTTCATATTCAAATTAACGTATACTGCATTTAAGTTTGTCATAAACAATCGCCTCCCTTGTAGAATTATCCATTATGTTACACACTGAGCTTTGCAGTTGTCAAGCCCAAACTATTTTACCTGTCTACTTTATTTGACCTGATCCCAGCGCGTCCACATTTCCTTCGGATTCAATTCATAGATCTCCTCTTCCCGATACATGAACTGATGCATGATAAATTCCCGCCGAATCGTGGCAAAGTCTTCATGGTATTGCTTTATAAATGTATTGATTTCTTTCTCCGTATACTTCCGACCAAATTCAAGCTGCTCGACCAGATGACCAAGTACAATCAGTTTTTTCTTGTATTGAGCCGGAATCTGACGCAGTCGTCCATCTTTGGAGAAAAAATTTCTCATGACCGACGCTTTCAATGTTTCGTTCACATCACTCATATCCGTAACCTCCTCTCGCTTAAAGATAAAATCAACCGAGGCCTGTGCATTCTCACGGATAAACGAAGGATTCAGTGTGAAATACACTGTATTTTTCTCCCGTCGTTCCTTGATCAGCGCCGCCTCCCTCAGCTTGGATGCATGATGTGTCACGGTTGGCTGTGACAGATTCAACCGCTCGGCAAGTGCCTGTCCGTGCAGTTCACCCTGTGCCAGCAACAGCAGCATGCGAAGCCGGGTCGGGTCAGCCAACGCTTTATGATAAGCCACAATTTTCTCCAGCTGCATCATCGTTCATCTCACTTTCAATTAGATAAATATCTAATTTGATATTAGTCTTTTCTCCTCTCCACGTCAACTCCTTTGGATTCAAGTAAGCTTGTCTAATTTAAACTCACGCTTGAACTGGCATTGGCTCGTTATTTACGGTAGGATTATATTGCTTGAAATAAGGAGGATTAAGAACATGGAAGATGTCATTATTATCGGCGGAGGCCCATGCGGTCTGTCTGCTGCCATTGAATGTGAGCGGCTGGGACTGTCCGCTGTGATCGTTGAGAAATACAATATCGTTCAATCTATTTATCTGTATCCAACCCATATGCAGTTTTTCAGCACAGCCGAGCTGCTTGAGATCGGGAACGTTCCGTTCAGCACACCTAATGATAAACCGTTTCGTTATGAAGCACTTGCCTATTATCGCAGGGTAGCCGAACATTTTGGTCTGCGTGTTCATAACTATGAGGAAGCCCGTGAAATTAAACGCAAGGATGATGGTACGTTTGAGGTACATACGCTCAATCGCCGCGGGGAGGCCATCGTACATGTTGGACGTAATGTAGTTGTAGCTACCGGTTATTTTGACCATCCTAACTATCTGGGCATTCCTGGAGAAGATAAAGATAAAGTAACCCACTACTTCCGGGAAGCTCACCCTTATACCCGTACACGTGTCGCCATTATTGGCGGAAGCAACTCAGCCGTGGATGCGGCCATGGAACTGGTTCGGGTCGGAGCACATATTGATATGGTTTATCGCGGCAGTGGTCTGTCCCAGCATATTAAACCATGGGTACGTCCGCTATTCGAGAGCATGGTGACAAAAGGCCGTATTACACTGCACCTGGAATCACGCGTGAATGAAATACTGGATGATTCGATTCGTCTGATACACACGGATGGTTCCACTCGGGAACTGGATAATGACTTCGTACTGGCAATGACCGGTTTCCGTCCAGATCGTCAACTACTCACGTCGGTAGGTGTGGAGATGTCTGATGATATGGATAAACCTCTATATGATGCACAAACGATGGAAAGCAGCGTACCTGGTGTATATGTGGGCGGAGTCATCGCTTCGGGTCGTAATGCCAATGAAGTCTTTATTGAATCCGGACGCTGGCATGGACGTTACATTGCGGAACATATCGTTAGCAAACAACGTGGACAGACCGAAGGGAAATGAAAACAATGGATATGACTTCCCTACTGTTGCTCGTATTTGCGGCTCTCGGGATTATCAGCAGCAACACACCTGTGACCGTAGCGATGGTATTTCTGTTGTTGCTACGAGTCCTGAACCTGAATCAGGCATTTCCATGGCTTGAAAAATACGGACTTACACTGGGCATTATCATTCTAACCATTGGCGTGATGGCACCTCTTGCCAGTGGCAAGATGAGTCTGCAGACGATCGGCGAGTCTTTCCTGCACTGGAAATCATTACTCGCCATTGGCGTAGGATTACTGGTGGCATATCTCGGAGGACGTGGCGCTACGCTGATGGGTACACAGCCAACTGTCGTTGCAGGGCTGTTAATCGGAACGGTACTTGGGGTTGCCCTGTTCAAGGGTGTACCTGTGGGTCCATTGATTGCGGCGGGAATTTTATCATTGCTACTGGGCAAATCCTGATTCAAGTTGTGAAGGTTGTGACCTGACATTCTATGCAGATTGGCTGTATTTCCCACCGTTGTGTGATATACTTCTATTCATGCAAATTATGTACACGAGTCTACAACAGAATAATCCACATTAGAGGTTGTTCAAAAAGTCCGCTTTTGATTACGAAGGATGCCTAGAGGCATCATCAGCATCGAATATGGAATTCAGCCGAAATGTCTTCTCGGTACTTAAAACCGTCCTATTTGAACACGTACTATTATGGTTATGCTGTTGCATGAAATATAGATTCACTTTGCAACTATTAATGGCGCAGGAGGATTAAGGAACCATGTCACGTCAGTTTATTACAGAAGCCGTGATGGTGGCCATTTACGGTCAATTGCTAGCGCCGCCCGCGCCTGTTGAATATATTGTTCCTTATACCACCATCCTTGAGCTATATGAATTCCAGACCAGTCCTGATCCCATGATGGATAACCCGGCAGATGATCAGCATGTGAAATCCAAAATCAATGAAATGATTTCTTATTTCGAGGAACCGCTGAATAAGAAAAAAATAGAGCGTGCGTTACTTGTTCCATGGGCCAAAAGCCCCTCCATTTTATTTGGTGACCAAGTATCCATTGCCATTATCAACGCAATAGATACGGCACAGTACGGGGAGTATTTCGATCCCATTGAGACAGAACTGCTGCTGACATCTCAGCGACTGAGTATCCCAATTCTCACCGATCAGGTTGAACTGATCGCACGCATAATTGAGTCCGAATCACCTGTACAGGTATTTGATATTGATGATTTTGATTTTGCGATGGATGATGAACCACTGGATCAGGTGTAATTCATGCTCTGAGCACGTGAATCGGATTTTAAAAAAAATGACCTTGGCATCCACTTTATCGTGTATGCCAAGGTCATTTTTTTTGCGTCAACACTTATTTTATTCTGCAATATCCCGCGCTAACAGAATTCGGCTAATCTGATTCAGAGGTGGTAACGACTCCAGCGCAAAAAACTTCAGACCTGCATCACTATTTACACGCGACTCCACAAGGTCATCCTGAATGATCACTGTCCGAAACAGAGCAATGACATAATACTCTTCATCTCCGCTTGAATCCAGATACCGAAGGTCAGGCCCCGAATAGAGACCTTCCAGTGTCATGGTATCAGCAGTCCAACCTGTCTCTTCCCACAACTCCCGATGTGCAGCATCTTCAATGGCCTCACCCGGGCGCATCTCACCTGCTGGCAACCGCCAGTGACCGTGTTCAGCATGCTGAATCAGCAGTAATTCACCTTGTTCGTTCTCAGCCCGCACAGCCGCCTTTACAACAATATGAGAGCGTTTTGCGATATACTGGGCCAAATCTCGTGCTGGCAGATTCACTGCTTATCCCCTCCTCCTACTCGGAAGCCGGTGGCGACCTGTAATCCATCTATTGCTTAGCAGAATACTTCAAGAATTAGATTTCGGTATAACGATATTCGATATCCTGACCTTCATCAACGATATCCACATGCAGTTGATGCCCTTTCAGATACCAATAATCGTGATCTTCCATAAAGAATTGAATCCCCGACACTTCAGTTTGATCCGCAGGATGTCTTGGTTTCTCCACAGCAATACCTAGCGAAAATCCAGGGTGAAGACCTCCGCCAGAGCTATACCGGGCAAAAAATCGAATGCTGTCTCCCTCGTTCAAATTCAGTTCTTCCTTGTACCAGCGAGCAGCTTGATCGGATACATGTATGGTACTCATTTGGTGTCAGCTCCTTCTGTATATATATGTTCCATCATATCTCGAAAGGGGACTTGAATACAAACCCAAGAGACCACATGAAGACAAATTAAGTTGTGAAAAATGTTTGACAGATTGTAAAAGCCGGTGTTAAGATGCAAACATACGAGGTCTACATTGTATTTATTTCCAAAAAAAGAAAGGGTGATTACGGTGTTTAACAAACATATGATAGGTCAATTCAGCACACAACTAAATACCGGAGCACACCCGAAATCATTATTCCGTTCATAAGTCGGCGTTACAGATGATCTTTCATTAGAACCTCTGTGATGTTTACTCACAATCGAACTTATGTATGGTGGCGGCTCTGTTCTCGGAGCCATGCTGCCGTATGATCATATGAAGACATACCGCCTGCGTGCGGTATGTCTTTTTTTGTGGGTACATTTTGGCATACATGAACGGAATCTGCATTTCTCGGACATCGAAAGGAAGGGATAACACTTGTTCTCTGTACTTAAAAACCTGGCCTGGTTCTTCCGGCTGGAACGCAAACGATACCTAACCGGTGTCATCTTGCTTATTCTGGTGGGCATTGCCGAACTGCTGCCTCCTCGTCTTCTTGGTAATGCCATCGACGAGATTGTGCGCGGTTCCATTACCGGCACCTCACTTACCCGTTATATCTTGCTTATTCTGGGAACGGTCATCATTATCTATCTGGTTACATACGTTTGGATGCACAAACTGTTTGGTGGTGCCAATCTGGTGGAGCGGCTGCTTCGTTCACGCTTTATGGACCACTTGTTACGGATGACTCCTCCCTTTTTTGAGAAAAACAGAACAGGAGATCTGATGGCACGGGCCACCAATGATCTTCGTTCCATTGCCACTACAGCAGGCTTCGGCATGCTGACCTTAACAGACTCTACAGCCTTTCTGGCCACCGTATTGTTCGCTATGGGTTTCCTGGTCAGTTGGAAACTGACCTTGGCGGCAATCCTGCCATTACCTTTTATCGCCATTGCCATGATGATCTATGGTAAAGCTGTACATCAACGTTACACCCTGGCACAGGATGCATTCGGAGATATGAATGACCAGGTGCTGGAATCCATTGCCGGGATCCGTGTTGTGCGTGCCTATGTGCAGGAACGTCTGGACGAGAAACGGTTCGCCGACGTGACCGAAGATGTGTATCGCAAAAATCTGGCTGTTGCCAGAATGGATGCGCTATTCGAACCCACCATCCGGCTCTTCGTAGGACTCAGTTATGTGATTGCACTTGCCTACGGTATATATCTTGTATTTCATAATGAAATTACCCTAGGGGATCTCGTATCGTTCAACATGTACCTGGGGATGATGATCTGGCCCATGTTTGCCATCGGCGAATTAATTAACCTGATGCAACGTGGTAGCGCTTCGCTTGATCGGGTCAACGAGACTTTATCGGTAGAACCTGCCGTACAAGATGTGGAGCAACCTGCTCACGTTACGAATCCGGAAGAAATTGCGATGCAGGATGTTACATTCCGTTACCCCAGCTCCACTGTCGACAATCTCAGTCATATCAGCTTTTCGCTGCGACGGGGTCAAACATTGGGTGTTGTGGGTCGTACGGGTAGCGGTAAGTCTACTTTGCTCAAACAACTGCTTCATGAATACCCTGCCGGTTCGGGCACATTAAGCATCTCGGGTCATCCCATTCAGGATATCGCCAAAGATGACTTGCACAGCTGGATCGGGTACGTACCACAGGAACAAGTTCTGTTCTCCAAATCAGTTCGTCAGAACATTCAATTCGGTAAACCTGGGGCCAGTGATGAAGTCATCATGGAAGCCATTCGTACAGCCGCTTTTGACGGGGATCTGGGAACCTTGTCCGATGGACTCGATACACTCGTTGGTGAAAAAGGAATCTCTCTGTCCGGAGGACAGAAACAGCGGGTATCGCTGGCGCGTGCCTTTATTGCTAATCCTGATATCCTGATCCTCGATGATGCCTTATCTGCTGTCGATGCACGTACTGAAGCCAAAATCATTGAAAATATACGCAACAAACGCTCGGGCAAAACCACGCTGATCTCGACTCATCGCCTGTCTGCTATTGAACATGCTGACCGAATCATCGTACTGGAGCACGGGAAAATTACGGAAGAAGGCACTCACCAGGAACTGTTAGCCATGAACGGCTGGTACCGTGAACAGTATGAACGGCAACAGGTCGAGTCCAATCTGTCCACGTAGGAGGTCAATTCATTGAAGTCTAATACAGGCAAAAGGCTGCTTGATTACGCCTTGAAAGCCAAAGGAACATTTATCGCTGCATTAATTATGCTTACCATTGGTGTTGCGGCTGAGCTTGCCGGGCCGTTCATCGCCAAATCCATGATCGACAATCACTTGCTCGCGATTGAGCAGCCTTTCTATGAGACGACAGCTTCAGATGAAGCCGCGGTCTACAACGGTAAGAACTACAAACGCGAAGGTTTGTTCGAACCGGGTGAAAACAAAGGTTCCGAAGTGCGGGTATTACAAGCCGGCAGAAGTTTTTATTTTGTAAACGAACCGGTAAGCGCACCTGACGGGGACCGCACATATGCGGATGGAACCCTCACGGTTACACGCGCAGGTGAAGTGACAGGCCAATATGCGGCAGCCCCCCTGTCCGCTGGTGAACTGTTTGCTTTTTACAAACCGGAGATGCCCAGCATCTATCAATTAATTGTGTATTACATGATCTTCCTCGTGATCTCGGTCATTATGGAGTTTGGTAAAACATTCTGGCTGCAGTCCTCGGCCAACAAGGTCATTCAAAGACTGCGTAACGATGTGTATGCCCATATTCAGCGACTGCCGGTGCACTTTTTTGATAACCTGCCCGCAGGTAAAGTTGTATCTCGGGTCACGAACGATACGGAAGCCGTCAAGGATCTGTTCGTTGCCGTTCTTTCGAACTTTTTCTCAGGAATCATCACGATTACAGGTGTGTATGTCGCACTCTTCCTGCTTGATGTTCGCCTGGGTCTAATCTCATTATTCGTTGTGCCGATGCTCATTACATGGATTGTGCTCTATCGCAAATTCGCTACTCGTTACAACACGATCATTCGATCCCGACTGAGTGAGATCAATGCCATCATTAACGAGTCCATCCAGGGGATGTCCATTATCCGCGTATTCCGCCATCAGAAACAAACCAAACAGGAATTCGAAGATCTGAATGATGACTATATGAAACACCAGAACAAAATGCTTAACCTGAATGCCTTCACCTCACACAACCTGGTTAACGTATTACGGAATATCGCCTTTGCGGTGGTCCTGTGGTACTTCGGTTCCAGTGTCCTGGATGGCACAAGTATTATCTCTCTGGGTGTTCTGTATGCCTTCGTTGATGTTCTGGGTCGCTTGTTCCAGCCAATCACCGGTATGGTGAATCAACTCGCCAACCTGGACTCCTCCCTCGTATCTGCTGGTCGCGTCTTTGAGCTGATGGATGAAAAGGGAGAAGCTGTAACCGATGGCTCCATGCCAAGATACAAAGGGAATGTTGTCTTCGATGATGTATCCTTTGCCTATAAAAAAGATTACGTGCTTAACAATATCTCGTTTAAAGCATCCCAAGGTCAGACGGTCGCTCTGGTCGGCCACACCGGTTCGGGTAAAAGCTCAATCATCAACCTGTTATTCCGGTTTTATGATCCGCAAAAAGGCAAGATCACAATTGACGGTCAGAACGTCAAGGATCTGCCTAAACAGTGGATTCGCGAGCATATGGGGATTGTATTGCAGGACCCGTATCTGTTCACAGGCACCATTGCTTCCAACGTCAGTCTTGGCGATGAGAAGATCTCCCGTGAACGGATTGAACAGGCGCTGCGTGATGTAGGCGCTGAACGTATACTGGCTCATTTGCCTCAAGGCTTTGACGAACCTGTCATCGAAAAAGGAAGCACATTGTCTGCTGGACAGCGTCAGTTGATCTCCTTTGCTCGTGCACTGGCGTTTGATCCGGCCATCCTCATTTTGGATGAAGCGACAGCCAATATTGATACGGAAACGGAAGCATTAATTCAGAACGCACTCGAAGTCCTCAAAAAAGGACGTACCACCTTCATCATTGCTCACCGTCTCTCCACCATTCGTTCAGCAGATCAGATTCTGGTTCTGCATCGCGGGCGTATCGTTGAGCAAGGTGCACATGATGAACTGATGGAGCTTAAAGGCCGCTATTATAAGATGTATCAGCTTCAACAAGGTGCGCAAGCAGCAGCGGTCGCAACTCTCGAGAATCCGTCAGGTAATTCCGTTCCAACCTCAACCTCCTTTGCCGGAGGCAATGCATAACAGAGTAAAGCTGAAAGTTCTTTAAGTAACCAATCAAAAATGATGTACTCGACGGCAACACAAAAACCGATCTACACCGCAAACCCTGAGGTAGCTGTGTAGATCGGTTTTTTTGTATTTTCATCGGGATTCAAATTCCGATACTGTTTATTTCCTCCAGTCAAAAAAACAATCCGCGTGCAACCTCATGGCTGCTGCGGATTGTCTATCCATCCTTTGATCGTATATCCCATGTACATCACGGTCTCTCTTGCGAGAAAAGGAAACTTGCTGCGCCAGGTTCGATACGCCGTTGTTCGTGTCGGAGAGGGTACGGCATCCATACCCAGACCGGCAGCCAGCTTCATGGCCCGTTTCATATGTAATGGATCACTCACAATCGTATAGGTTTGATAACCGGCCTGTTCACCAATTGGAATTGAATTGACTAGATTCTCCTCGGTAATTCTGGATTTGGTCTCTATGCGAATGTCCGCAGGATCTACTCCATGTGCGATGGCATACTTCTGACCCACTTCAGCTTCCGTATGTTCTCCCTCATCACCTGACCCGCCTGTGAAAAGCAGATTACGAACGGTACCCTGACGGTATAATTCAATCCCGTGTTCAATACGTTCGCGAAATACAGGTGAAGGGTTATCCCCCGCCACGGCTGCGCCCAGAATGATTGCTGCATCCGATATCCTGGATGAATCCTCATCCGTATATGCAGATATTCGTACTGCCGTAACCACAGTCCACAGGATTCCAACCAATACTACAGCCAGAACCGTCATTAATATCCAGCGTTTCGTTATCCGTTTGCTTGTCATTCATCCTCTTCCAAAGCCCTTGCTTGCATACTCTCGGTATGAATCCGCTCCAGCGTTTGCAGAGCTGCTGCGGATTCGGCATCCAGACCAAGCTCTGCAATCCAGGCACCCGTATATTGCTGAAGACGGATCTCCAACTCCTGTGCACGGTCTTTGAAATCCTCCAATTCCTTAATCATGCGTGATCGTCCTTCCGGACTGAATGTCTCGTGAATTCGTTCCTTGAAATAATGATGTACGATACGGTTACGTTGCTGCCATAATTCATTCAACTGGCGAGTCTCTTCCTCAGAGAATGTAAAATGATGGCGCACTTCGTGAATGAGCTGCCCCAGTGAACTGCTCATCTTTCGTTCGTACAGATCTTCCAGATCCTCTTCAGACACGGCTTTGCCCTGAGACATTTTCATTAATAAAATCAGATTGACCAGCTGCTGTTCAAGCGCCTGCCCGTAGTACACGGCCAATCCGTAATAGGCAAACAATTCCCTGGAGTGTTCGCTGTCCAGCATGTCACCATTCTGGATATCTGTATTTTGCATATGCGAGCGCCCCCTTCAACCGTACAATGTTAACCATTCCATGTCCCTCTATCCTAACCAAACCAAGAGCAACATTCAAGTTATCGGGAAGCGCGTCTTCTAACTCCGCAGATCTCTTCTACCGGACAGCCACACATGGATGATTAGTAACCCCATTGCGTAGAGCACAGTCCACAGCATAACCGAAACAAAAGAGTCCATCTTTGATTCATCAAATAACATCATCTCACGAACCAGATAAAAAGCTGGCGGAAGAATGCGGCCAAGCCATTCTAACGATTCAGGCAAACGTTCACTTAAGGAACCTTGGATAAACGATAGTAATAATACAATAATGAGGGCAGGCATACTTCGACTAAGCAAGGGAATGTACGATTTTTGAAAAAATACACTGATGCCCAATCCCAGCAACGATAACCCCAGATGTCCTAACCAAGTCATCATCCACTCCTCACCTGTGGGTTGTCTCTCAAACATTCCTGCGAACACGGGATACAGCACAGTGATTACGGTGAGCATGAATTGCATGATCCAGGCACAGATGAGTTGACTTGTTACAACCTTACGCCTGCTTCCTGTATGAAGGACAAGTAATTGATACTGCTTAGCAGGTTCGGTATTCATCACCATTACTCCGAGCCAAGCAGCTGCCAGAAATAACAGCATAGCCGTAACACTGTAACTGTCCGCAATAGGGTTGGGTTTGTAGGAATAGATCAGCAACATGGCGATGATATAAAAGATAACCGGTGCAAAATATTTCTGTGAGCGAATGTGATGCCTTAACAAATATCGGGTCAGATAGATCATTGGGCTTCTCCCCCCGCATCATCCATGGAAGAGCTTAAGTCCACAGATTCTGTGACACCTCCACGACTCGCATGTACAGCTGGATGTTGTCCTTCCAGCAGACTTTCCATATGTAGTTGACTTTCTTCCTGTTGTACAGACACAACCGAACCTCCGGAAGCCAGAATCATTCTGAGGACATCATCAGTTGATTGTTGAACTACTTTCCAATCCCACAACCAAGACTTGGATTTCTCCGAGCTCGTATTATGAACTAAAGACATTACTCCCGGTTGTTGTACAACGGATGGATTGTTGGCCAGATCCTCTCCAGCTTCCGTCAGACTTTGAATACGTACAACGGGTTCGCCAGCTTGTAATATATCTTCACGACTCCAGTAACGGAGCACGCGCCCTTGCTTCAACACAATCACCTGGTCTGCCAAACGTTCAATAAGCAACGGTTCATGGCACGCTGTAACGATGGATGTCCCTTCATCCTTCCATTGCCCCAATAAGGATACAACTGCCTCTTGAGCTGGAATATCCAAGCCTGATAAAGGTTCATCCAGCAACAAAAGACCCCCCGGTCCAGGTAACAGGGCCTGAATCAAATTTACTTTTTGCAGTGTGCCCTTCGATAATAAGGGTAACTTCTGATCAATCGCGGTATCGAGATATAAAAGTTCACTAAGTTCTCTAATCCGCCCACGCAGTACTTCGGGGCGAATGCCCCGAATCCGACCCATGTCCCACAAGTACTCTCCAGAGGTAAAGGGTAAACGTGGCAGGCCATCTACTGCATACCCATCAGAACCCTTCATTGTACGCTGGATCGATCCTGTATCGGGTAACAAAATACCTGCCAACATACGTAGCAACGTACTTTTACCAGAACCGTTTCTGCCAACAAGCACAGCACATTCTCCCTGCTTCACTTCCAGATTAATTTCATCAAGTACTTGAGCATTACCTAATCGCTTGCTCACTTGTTGAAGCAACATACCTCGACCTGATGAGTCTGCTACATCTTGATCGGCTTTCTTGAAAAGTCCAAGTGTACTCCATATCACCTGGGATCACATCCGCTCTGGAGCTTGCACACCTAGCAAATGTAAACTGTACGCGAGGCGTTCGGCAGTCCGTTTGGCCAATGCCACCCGGAAGGACCTTACATCAGATGACGCATCCGCAATCCGTTCGGCGTGATAGAAGCGGTTGAATGCTTGAGCGACATCTATTGTATATTTGGCAATGACCGAAGGCTCATTCCGATGAATTGCTTTTTCCAAATACTCGGGATATTCACCGAGCAGTTTCAGCAATGCCCATGAGGTATCTCCGATAATGAATGAAGTGGTCACTGTGTCATTCTCACCATCCGCAAGGCTGGGGTTAGGCAGAGGGTTTTCATTTTCCACGCGGATCGCCTCTTCTGCCTTGGCAAGCACACTTTGAATCCGAGCATGGGTGTATTGCACATAGGGTCCGGTCTCCCCTTCAAAACTCACCGCATCTTCCAGTGAGAAGTCCACATCGTTTAACCGATTATTACGTAGATCACCGAAGACAATTGCACCTACACCAACAGCCTCGGCCACTTTCTGAGGGTTCTCCAGATTCGGGTTTTTCTCCTGAATAATCTGTAGTGCACGAGCAACTGCCTCATCCAACACTTCCTGCAAAAAGACGACTTTACCACGACGTGTAGACATTTTCCGTCCCTCAAAACGCATTAAGCCAAACGGGATATGTTCACACTTCGCAGACCATTCATGACCCATCCGGGATAGGACCGCAAATACCTGCCGGAAATGTAGCTTCTGCTCGCCTCCGACCACATATAACAACCGATCTGCCTTCATCACCTCATGACGATAAACCGCCGTAGCCAAATCCCGTGTAGGATAGATTGTTGTTCCATCTTTTTTGATAATCAGGCACGGGGGCATGTTCTCGTCCTCCAGACGTACCACGAGTGCTCCATCACTCTCTTCAAGTAAACCTTTCTCCTTGAGTTCTTCAACCACCGCGCCCATCTTGTCATTGTAAAAGCTCTCCCCCAGCGTATGGTCGAACTGTACATTCAGACGTTCATACATCCGGTTGAATTCCTTCATGCTCACTTCCACAAAGAACGCCCATAACCGCTGTGCTTCATCATCCCCTTGCTCCAGCTTGCGGAACCACTCCCGTGCCTCAATCTCCAGAGAAGGATCGTTCTCCGCCTCATCGTGGAAACGCACATACAGCTCCAGAGAAGTACGGATCGGGTCTGCCTGCAAGGCTTCATCATTGCCCCACCGCTTGTACGCTGCGATCTGCTTGCCAAACTGGGTTCCCCAGTCTCCCAGATGATTCACACTTACGGAGGTATAACCCGCTTCGTTATACAACCTATACAGTGCTGCACCGATTACAGTAGAACGCAAATGTCCGATTCCGAAGGGTTTTGCGATGTTAGGGGAAGACATATCAATCACAACACGTGAACCTTGACCAAGCTGAAGCTTACCAAATGTGGCATTCCCCAGTTCTTTCAGCAGATTCGGCGCGAGCTTCTCCCGGTTGAAACGGATATTTACATACGGCCCGGCGGGAGTCGCTTCAAGTCCTGCTGCCTGCAATCCCGTTGCGAGCTCGGTCGCAATGACTGCCGGTGCTTTTTTTAATGACTTCGCCAATACAAAACAAGGGAATGCTGCATCACCCATCTCGGCCTGCGGTGGGACCTCCAGTAATTTCAGAACCTCTTCTTCATTCAATCCCGTTAAAGGGGCAATATCGGCCGCAGCCTGCTTCATCAACATGTCGAACACTCCTTATAATTCATAATTAGCTGAAAAAAACACAAAAAAGCTCTCGTCTCTACATAAGAGACGAGAGCTGACTTAACAGTTCCCGCGGTACCACTCTAGGTGAACAGCTACTCTTAATATGCATAAACATACATACCGGTAGAACCTGTTCCGCTCGATGCGTATAACGGACGCATGCCGGGGTACCCTCAGACAGATATGGCCTATCCCCAATCGGGATACGTACATCTTTTCGGATAACCATCTCACGGGTGCGGTTCACTCAGGTCATGTCATACCGGCTTCCACCTCTCCCGGCTCGCTGTCATGTATGGATCTGGCTACTCTCCCGATCAGTGATATTCTTCGTTTCAATTCATTGCCATCATTATACATACCACGATCAGACTTGGCAACCCGCATTAAAAATCCCCTACTGAAAGGCAACACATAGACACATCTTCTCAGATGCCTGTGTTCACTGCCTTCCCTTAGGGGACAACGGTCATTATCGGTTTTAATTATATATATTCCAGAGAAATAATAATTACGCTACTGCTGCCATCAATCGGCAAGCTTCTGCACATCTGCGGCAAGCTTCTGCACATGCTTGGCAGTGATCATGGTGGTGTTTGCCACACTCTGCGGCGCAAGCTTCACAAGCTTTCACACACAATTCGCATATTTCAGCAATAAAATCGCTTCCACGTGTCATCGCTTGTGCAGCAAAACTGCAGATCTCCGCACATTCCCGATTCAAACGAATGCAATCACGCAGCATCGCCAGATCATATTCTTTAAGACTCGATATGTAACATACGTTGCAAGCATTCATGCACTCCAGGCAAGCATCGATACATTGTTGATATTGTTGTTGTGTCATTTAAAGTTACCTCCCAGGCAAAGTTTGCTATGCATCTTAATACCCAGTTCGGAGGAATATTGAATCATCTAACCTACTTTATTGCTTCCAATTCCAGTAATTGGTCACGAATGACAGTTTGGTCAAAATGTTCACCTATAAACACTGCAACATTAGGGACCTCTCCCTGAGGTGTGATCTTCATGTAGTCCGATTCACGGTAGGCATACTGGAACCAGAAGCGACTCGCTGTGTCACTAAACGATAAAATGCCTTTTGCTCGATACACATCCCGTGGCAAAGCAGATACAAATTGTTCAAACGCCTCACTGTTCACCGGATGACTGAAATAATGCGTATATACCATGACATGTTCGTGTGAGGCATGAGGAGCAACATGCTCGTGACCGTGGTCATGGACATGGCTATAGGATGCGTCATTATTCGTAGCATCACCTTGGACTGTATGATGTGTATGTTCATGTCCATGACTGCATCCATCTGTGCCACAGGTTTCCGTATGCACATGATGCTCTTGGTGAGCCGGCTTATCTGCTTCAGAAGCTGAATCACGTACATGCACGTCTGCCCCGCTGCGAAGCAGCAGATCCATCTCCACCTCACATTTCACTGTAGGAATTACAGGTGCGAAGCCATTCCATTTTGCCAAAAGCTGTTCCAGATCCTTCAGTTCCTGTGCACTCACCCTATCCGTTTTATTCAAGAGAAGCACAGACGCACAGCGAATCTGCTCCTGCATCAGTTTGAACGTCTGCCCCTTCTGCTCCTGATATAGGCCAGATAGATGCGCTGCATCCACAACGGTAATGAGACTTTTCAGTTCCAGTCGCATGTAGAGTGAGGTCTCCGTTACCGCATCCAAAATCTCCATTGGGTTCGCGGCACCGGTGGCTTCAATGATGATCACATCCGGTGATTCCTCTTGAACGAGATCAGCAAGTTGCAATCCCAAGTCACCACGTACGGTACAACAGATGCATCCACCTAACATCTCTGTCATCGGAACGGTGGAATCCACAATCTGACCATCCAGATTGACTTCGCCTAACTCATTCATCACCACTGCGGGACGCAAACCCTGCTGTTGCCAATGTTCGATCAACTGAACAAGCAGTGTTGTTTTGCCACTCCCCAAAAAACCTGACAGTATATATACAGGTATGGATTGTTCTTTTAAAATCGTTTCGTTCATCCTTAAACACCTCTCTGATTGTCCTTCTTGTAACCTGATCTAACTATATCTAGCGAGTGTACACCATCCCGCATTCGTTGTGCAATAACGTTCAACTCTTCCCCAGTACATTGCCTGATTCTACCGGATGGTCTATGCTATGAGGACATGTTGATTGAAGGAGGAAGTTTCATGACTAATTCAGTGGAACAACATCGCCAGGAAGCTCCGACCACGGTATCGTGCATGATTGTTACAGTATCGGACACACGCACTAAAGACACTGACACCAGTGGCCAGCTCATGCACCAGCTTCTGAATGAAGCGGGTTATCAGATTGTTGAATACATCATCACACCAGATGAAACGGAGAACATTCGTAGCATCCTGCAAGATGCAGCCGTTCGTGATGATATCGAAGCCGTGCTGCTTAGCGGCGGAACAGGGATTGCACCCCGAGATACAACCTACGAAGCTGTATCCTCACTACTCGACAAGGAACTCCCGGGCTTTGGTGAGATCTTCCGTTTTCTCAGTTACACCGAAGATATCGGTTCCGCTGCCATCCTGAGCAGAGCCGTCGCTGGAACGATCGGACGCACAGCCGTATTCTCCATGCCGGGTTCCAAAGGAGCCGTCAAATTGGCTATGGAAAAACTCATTTTGCCCGAGCTGCGGCATGTGATGCGTGAAATATATAAACCCGTCTGAAAGATCAGACGGGTTTTTCGGGTTTATTTTCAACTGTATGGTAAAGTACGAAGGGTATCTCGCTCTACTTATCTTAGTTGCCCCAGCACATGTCGGAACACCTGCAACACATCCTGTTCATACTTGTCCTTTTCCCCACCAGAAGCTGTATATACGAGTGAGACGTTTCCTTTGCTGCGAATCGTTGTTCGGCCAAGCGCATTCTCCAAGACAGCTTCATCACGATTCTCACTGTACATTTGTTTCATGCTGGCAGCCCGGGTTGTCGCATCACTGAAAATATGGACTTTCACGATATGTCTGCCACTTCCATTCAACAAATACATATAAGAGATCCCACCATGGCCGTCATCGGCAGACATATTATTCATCAGCTGAATGCCTTTTGCTTCAAAACTCTTACTGATCTCACTCACCAATTCACCGTTTAATCCGTGTCCTTGACTCTGTGCCCTCATATTTCCTTCATCTGTCGCTTCGCGGGTGTAGACCTTCCGCTCCTGTTCAATGGATGATGCCGAACAAGCCACCAGTGACCAGATACTCGTGATCAACACGCCACTTACAAGTACCAACTTCATTGTTCTTCCAGCCAGACTTCGGCCTTTTCTAGCAAACCACATGCCAATCCTTCCTTTCCAGCCACGTGTACTGTGACCCAATCAGGTAGAATTAGCATGTCTAAGGACTTAGAATCTTATGCGGATGGCAGATCTGATATCGTATTGACCACCGTACGACCTACTGCACCACCTTGGAGTATCGTCTCCAGCGTATGAGGCAATTGATCTAGAGAAATCTCCCGGATTCCCAGTTCCAGCGCGCGCTCCGGTTTCCATTCTCCACCGAGAAGTTTCCACACTCGTTCCCGACGTTCCATCGGGCAATATACAGAGTCTATACCAATAAGCTGGATACCACGCAAAATAAACGGAAGCACCGTAGATTCAAAAGCTGTGCCGCCTGTTAACCCGGATACCGCTAACGCACCTCCGTATTGAATCTGTTTCAATCGCTCCGCGAGAGCTGGTCCTCCTGTTGGATCAACAACGCCTGCCCATAGCTGTTTCCCCATGGCTCCTTTGGCTGGAGCATCAGCTTGTTCACGACTAATCACCTCTGAGGCTCCCAAGTTTCGGAGCAATGACTCCTCCTGCTCCTTCTTGCCTGTGCTGGCTGTTACTTCAAAGCCGAGTTTCGCTAAAATCGCAACGGCCATACTCCCAACGCCACCTGTTGCACCCGTAACCAGAACCTTGCCCATCTCCGGTGTAACTCCAGCTTGCAGAAGCGCATCTACCGAAAGTGCAGCCGTAAATCCTGCGGTTCCAATCGCCATAGCTTCTTTCTCACTAAGACCCGGTGGTAGCGGCACCAGCCATTCACTGCGCAGACGCGCATACTCGCTGTATCCTCCGTAATGAGATACACCCGGTTCGAACCCAGTACTGATCACCCGATCTCCCGGTGCAAAACGTCCACTTACCGACTCCTCTACCGTTCCGGCGAGATCGATTCCGGGTACAATCGGGTATTCACGAACGACACCACCCTTTTCAAGCGTCGCGAGCCCGTCTTTATAGTTGACACTGGAATATTGTACCTGTACCGTTACATCTCCATTTGGCAGATCTTCCTGCTTCAGTTGCTCTATGGCAGCTTTCACTCCGCCCTGTTCTTCTTTACGGACAACATATGCGTTAAACTGGTTTTTCATCGATATGCACTCCTTCTTCTGAGTTTTATATATTTTTCCATTAAGCACATGAAATGTTCGCATTCAGGCTTAACGTAATGATCAGGCTCTGTCTCTCCTTAATGTCAACAGATAGATTAGTGGACCCACAATGGGAATAATGCCTGCCACTGCCCAAGCTGGTGAACGTCGACTCACTATAGTATCCCTGTATATCGCAAGCATGGAGAGTAAGGTCAGCAGTACAAAATCAATGGTCATGATATGTACAAAGGAAGATTGTCTGAACGCGTCCATATATACATCCGGATCACCTTGCGTCACGGCATAGAATGCTGTCCCCAGCGTTAACAGCAGAAGGACTACATGCGTCAGCTTATGGGCCACTACCCGTGCAATTCCCGACTCCCGCTGACGGCCAAAATGCAAGCTTGCGTAACCCGAAGCTCTATTGGCGGATGATGACCATGCATAATAGGGAAGCAGCGCAAAAGCGCCTAGTCCAAAAGAAAACAACACAAAAGGCCAAGCCGGTACACGTGCACCTCGTTCTTTCACAGATGTTCTTAACAGTATACAGGCATAAACTGCCGGGAAAATACCTAACCACGAAAACACAGTAAGTAACCACGGCTCTTTGCTTTGCATTGTGATCAGTTCTTTGAATATCGGGTCACTTCCAGGTGACTGCCCCGGTGCCAACAACAATGCATAGGCAATAAAAGCGATCCAGACCAGGCCCAATATGCATCTCATGTCTGCACCTCCTCTTACTTTCATCCCCTACAGCCGTGCGATTGAATCAATCGTTGCAGAATTTGGCGTCTCCTGCGCTTTCCCGAGAAATAATGACTGCCTTGCACCTCTAAATGCGCGTTCAAAAAGTCCATTCTTGAACAACCTCTCGAACTGAACAAGCCAAATTCCAGTATGCCTGCTACCTCGGCGGTCTGTCCATGAGATTTCTTACATCACTGGATCATACAAGAAAAATGTATACCCTTTATGAGCATCAAAAAGGCATAAGCCAGTCATTTTCCCTGGTTATGCCTCTCTGTAATTCTGATGTGTAGATCATTCCTCTGTGAATTTCACATGTTCCGCAATGAGCTTCTGCTTCATATTCCATGCCGCAGGGCTGATGTTCACACGGTAGATCTCCGGGTTGAGCTTCCGTTGGTATTCAGGCCAGAAGAGGTTCATCTGTTCCTGGTGGTACGCACGAATCTCATCCAGATTAGGCAGCTCATATACTTTGCGTCCGTTCACAAAGATCGGCTCCAGCATATTTACCGCTTCGTAGCGGGTAACGGTCTTTTTCAAGTAAGGGTGTAGCGGGTTGAACAGCTTGAGCGGTCCGCCCTGTAGCGGCTGCTCTTCATCTGGATAGCAGATATAATCTGCAATCGCTTTGCCATGTTTCGGATCAATGATCCGGAACACTTCCTTTTTACCTGGAGTGGACACCTTTTCAGGATTGGCAGATATTTTGATCGTAGGCAGCATAGCACCGTCCACTTCACGCTCCACCAATTTGTATACTCCACCCAAAGACGGCTGGTCAGAAGCCGTAATCAACTGTGTACCAACACCCCATGTATCAATCCGTGCTCCCTGAGCCTTCAGGTTGAAAATCGTATTTTCATCCAAATCATTGGATGCTACAATTTTCACATAATCCAGGCCAGCCTCATCCAACATCTGACGTGCCTGAATGGACAAGTACGCCAGGTCACCGCTGTCCAGACGAATCGCATTCATCTTTTTGCCTTGGCTCTCCAACTTCTTGGCGGTCTTGATGGCATGGGGTACCCCACTGTTCAACGTGTCAAAGGTATCCACCAACAGCGTAACCTGATCCGGCAACACTTTGGCATACACGTCAAACGCCTCCTGTTCGCTCATAAAGCTCTGTACCCAGGAATGGGCATGTGTACCTGCTGTAGGGATTCCGAAGCGCTCACCGGCCAGCATGTTGGACGTTGCATGGAAGCCTGCTACATACGAGGCACGTGCGCCCCAGATGGCAGCATCGGCTTCCTGTGCGCGCCGTGTACCGAATTCGAGTAACGTATCCTGCTGTGCTACCTGTTTGATCCGCGAAGCCTTGGTTGCAATCAACGTCTGATAGTTCATGAAGTTAAGTATCGCCGTCTCCACCAATTGTGTCTCCATAATGGAGCCTTCTACCCGAATGAGCGGTTCGTCAGGGAAAACGATTGCCCCCTCCTTCATGGAATGAATCGTCCCCTGAAATGAAAACTGGAGCAATTCTTCCAGAAAGGCCGGATCGTAATTTTCCTCTTGTTTGGATAAAAATTTGATGTCGTCCATCGTAAACCGAAGCTGGCTGATATAGTTCACAATCCGTTCCAATCCGGCAAATACCGCATATCCGTTGCCAAAAGGAAGCTTACGGAAATAGGCTTCAAATACCGCCTTCCGCTTGTGTGTACCATTCACCCAATGGGCGTACATCATATTGATCTGATATTTATCCGTATGTAAAGCCAGACTAGTTGTCTGCATTTGTCTCATCCTCTCTGACTTCCGCTCGTGCCCCCAGATTTCATCTGTGAACACGGGTTAACATATGGAGACTTATTCTTCATGATTCTGTTCATCCGTATTAAACAAACAAGTCTCCCGTAAAAAAACTCTATACACCATTCACCACATTCATCCGGTTCCTAACATGAGGCCAACCAAACATGACTATGGAGTAAATTAAGCCAAGACTGTCTCGCTCGCCTTAACCACCGAAGCACCAAGGCTGGAACGAAAATGTCCAAGTGCCCACTCATGCCCTGCTGGATTGAAGCTCGCAACGGCATCTTCATATACCGTAATATGAAAACCTTTATTGTAAGCATCCACTGCGGTATGCAATATGCAAATATCCGTACATACCCCAATCAGTGCAATATCCTTAATACCACGTGCACGCAGTATGAGTTCCAGATCAGTCCCACAGAATGCACTATATCTCGTCTTATCCATCCACTGTATATCTGTTTTCCGTTCTTCCATCACCTGGGCAAGACGACCATATAACTGTCTCCCCTCCGTATTTCTGATGTTATGAGGTGGAAAAAGGACAGTCTCCGGGTGATACGGATCATTTTCCTCGTGCAGATCCACAGCCATGATTACCTCATGTTTGTTCTTACAATAGGCCTCGGTTACAGCTGCAATCGTCTCGTCGATCTCTACTGCCGGCTGACCTACAGGCAAAGAACCTGTCACAAAATCGTTCGTAAAATCAATGACAATCAGTGCTTTCATCGTCAACACTCCCTTAGCCAAGAAATGGTTGATTCTGATTCAATCAGATTGACACACCTACACCTTATTACGTATAGATGGAAAGTCGTGGTACGAGTTCTGTAAAACGATATAGTTGCGCCGGACGCTGCGAGTACTGGTTGGAACTCACCAGGTTCCCCTCTTCATCCCGTACTTCTTCCACAATGCCTTTACGGCTGCGGGTAGACGTAATCTTGCGAATGAAGTTTGGTTCTTCAAAATCCGGTACAACACTTTGAATAACCTGATATAATTCACTTAATGTAAACTCACGTGGCAGGAATTGACGAGCAATCGTCGTTTCCAGCATCTGCTGTTGAATACGTCGATAAGCATCTTCGATGATTGTTCTGTGATCAAAAGCCAGTTCCAGTTCTTGCAGCGCCTCCTGAATGGTGAACAATCCAACATCCTCAGCATCATCTGCTGCTTGGCGTTGATCCAGCATCCATTCTTCTACAAGTGCAAAAAATGCGTGAGAGATAATCCAGCCCCTTGGGTCACGACCCGGCTGACTGTATACATTCAAGTATTCCAGATGTCCACCGTCTACACCTGTCTCTTCCATCAGCTCACGCTTAGCTGCACCATAGATGGATTCATTTTCCTGACAAAATCCACCGGGTAATGCCCATCTGCCTGCAAAAGGCCAGCCTTTGCGCTTGATCAGCATCACTTTCAGTTCCCGAATGGGAAGTGTCTTTGTCACCGTCTTGCGCTCCCGCTTGGTCAAGGTGAACATAACGATATCCGCAGGAACACCATCGGGGGTACGATATTTTTTGGAACTATAAGCACGTGCTGCTTGTTCGTCGCTCTCTGCATTAAAGTGTTCGTAGTTTTCGCTCATGGGCACCACCGACTATTTTCATTTTGATAATTTCATTATGACATAATAATATCTTTTGTCAACCGCAGGATTCTTGCGTTACGTTCTCGGGCGTGCTATGCGGAATGTCGCCGTAGCCATACATCCCAACGTGCCCGATGCATCACGAACCTCCGATTGAGTCGTAACACTGCGTCCTGCTTGATGCAGTACCGTAGCTGTCACCGTTAACTCCCCTTGTTTCATTGGTGCAAGAAAATGCACGTTCAGATTCGTTGTCACACAGCCGTCCACTTCCATTGCTGCTGTTGCGACCATCCCCATCGCCTGATCCATCAGTGAAGTCAATACACCCCCATGAATAATCCCCATGGAGTTCGTATGATGTTCGCCTGCTGTCAACGCGATCTGTACTTCTTTACCGTCTCCTTTAATATAACGACAGCCGAGAAATCCCCAGAATCGTCCGTCTCCGTCTTCCACCATTTTGTCCAAAATACTCATTATTCATTTCTCCTTTATTCACTGTACGTATCAAGCTCTCTTGATGTCATGTGCCTTTATCATTAAAAATCAGCTGCGCCACACAAAATAACCCCACAGCGTGGAGCTTTGCTTGGAATTATATTCCGAGTACTTGGCGATAGCCACTCCACGTTAACGGTTATGTAATGTCAAAAAAGGCGCGGACAGCGTCCGCACCCTTCCGTCATTTAACCGCAACTGGTCGGAGGTGAATCCGTTCCAGCCTCCACGTTTACTTTTTCAGAAACCGTATCCCGGATTACAGAGATCACTAGTTGAAGCAAGTAGTTGATGTCGCTCTGGCTCTGCTGGAATTCCGTAACCAATGGAATACTGTCCAGTTCGCTTTGCAGATCGTCAATTTCCTGTTCAATTTTGCTGACCATCTCCACATTTTTGAAGCTTTCAAAAGCAACAATCTCTTTTTGTTTTTTCTTGATCGTTGCAATCAACTGCTGGATGCGCTCATGATCACGAATTTTGGTTTCAGCCTGTTGAAACTGTCTAACTTCCTCACTCGTTCCGAGCATATCAGCCAATTCTTTGGCTTTTCCCATAATGTCGTCGCGTATGACCAGATTGCGCGTATCGTAGGTTGGCATTCCATAATGGTTGTACTGCACTTCTTCCTGCGCCACTGAAATCGCTCCATTCTATGAGATGATATAAGATGAATATTCATGTTGCCCTAGCTCAGTTGACTGCTCAGTGACCGCTACGGTGTCGGATCGTTCTTTTGATCGCTGTTGTCTCCGAATTTTTTTCGATTGAACATATTCAAGGTGAAAATTCGGAGACAAAGGCGAACGCTTCGCTTCTACAGAATCGATTCCGTCACCTTCGCTACGCTCGGCGTAACCCCGCTAAGTGCAAAAAATCATTCATCTTATTGGTGTGTGTATTACTGATTGGCAGCTACCGGCTCAGAGAGCAGGTTGCCCCGAATATAAAAAGTCATCGGATCGGTGATTTCCACTTGTACGAAAGTACCGATCAATTCTTTGGGTCCTTCAAAATGCACCAACTTGTTGCTGCGCGTACGTCCTGCCAGAACTTCGGAATTCCGCTTGCTCTCGCCTTCAACGAGCACTTCAACGATTTTGCCGCGTTGCTCTTCATTGCTTCGGTGACTGTATTCGTTGATCGTTTCGTTCAAGCGCTTCAAACGTTCCTTCTTCACTTCCATCGGTACGTTGTCTTCCATCACCGCAGCCGGTGTACCTTCACGCGGGGAATAAATAAAGGTATAGGCAAAATCATACCCTACTTCACGGACAAGGGAAAGTGTATCTTCAAACTGTTCTTCCGTTTCCCCTGGAAAACCAACAATAATATCCGTTGTCAACACAACATCCGGGATGGCCTTTTTAATTTTGTCAGCCAGTTTCAGATAGTGTTCCCGGCTATACTTGCGGCTCATACGTTTGAGTACTTCTGAACTGCCAGATTGCACCGGAAGATGAATGTGCTCCACCAGGTTTCCGCCCTTGGCCAGCACTTCAATCAAGCGATCATCGAAGTCACGTGGGTGACTGGTTGTGAATCGTACTCGCGGAATATCAATTTGGCGAATGGCATCCATCAAGTCGCCAAAGCTGTAGTTCAGGTCGGTGAAATCCTTGCCGTACGCATTCACATTTTGACCAAGCAGCGTGATCTCCTTAAAGCCTTGTCGTGCCAAATCCCTAACTTCGGCAATGACATCTTCCGGACGACGGCTGCGTTCTTTGCCCCGCGTAAACGGAACGATGCAATATGTACAGAACTTGTCGCAGCCATACATAATGTTCACCCAGCCGCGCATACCCTCACGTTTCTTCGGCAGGTTCTCAATAATGTCGCCTTCCTTGGACCACACCTCAACAACCATTTCTTTGCTGAACAACGCTTCCTGGATTAGATGTGGCAATCGATGCACATTATGTGTACCAAAGATCATATCCACAAATCCATGCTTCTGCATGATTCGGTTAACGACGCCTTCTTCTTGGGACATACACCCGCATACGCCAAGTAACAATCCCGGACGTTCGAGTTTTAGCGTTTTCAGGTGCCCAAGCTCACCAAATACTTTATCTTCCGCATTTTCCCGTATGGCACACGTATTGAGCAGAATAATATCAGCCTCTTTGCGATCCTCTGTAGCCTGATATCCCATAGACTCAAGCAGGCCTTTGATGGTCTCCGAGTCATGCTCGTTCATCTGACATCCATACGTATATACAATATAGTGTTTGCCTTTCCCTATGTTTTTCAGTTCATCGGGAACGGCATTTTCGTAAAGCACCTGGACGTCTTCCTTGCCCCGCTGTTTCTCCTGACGATGATTCGGTTCCGATTTGATGTTAATCTCACGGCCCCGGATTCTTATCTTTTTGCTGAATTCATCTTGCGAAATTACTTTGGCATCGGAGAAATCAAAATATTGGGAGTAATCCTTTTTTGAGTCTTTAGCCATTTCCTTCGGTCACTCCTTACAGCCTCTATTAATAAAAAATCGTTCATTCATCCCTGTTCCACGTGAATTTCTTGTCGGGAACATTAAAAGAGCATTACAGCAAATTATAGCATGAATTGGGCTGTAGTTCCACATCCAAACGGCATGTCCCTTCGTCTAATCCGAAACATGTCATGCTCAGAAGAACACTCAGAAAATACAAAAACCTGAGCCTTGCCATCAGGGCTGGAATTAACCGGCCCTTGTTGGCTGTGCTCAGGTTTATACGTTACTCAGACCGCCCCAATTGGCGGCTGAAGCTATTACATGTAATTAATCGATGATTTCAGCAGTGTCGCCATTACGAGCGCCAGCAGCATTAGCTTCATCTGTATCAATATGCATGTCCAGTGCGAAAGAATCGGATACACGAGCCAGTACATTTTCCAGTACAAGACCGCGATCTCCGCCGAGGCGAACTTTCAGCATTTGTTTGTCCTCGATACCCCATTTAGCAGCATCAGAAGTATGGAAGTGAATGTGACGAGCAGCAACGATAACCCCTTTATCAATCGTTACCTCGCCAGCAGGACCTTTAATTGTGATTCCTGGTGTACCTTCAATGCTTCCAGATTCACGTACAGGTGCTTTAACACCAATCGCAAATGAATCTGTCATGGAGATCTCCAGTTGCGTTTCAGGGCGAACAGGTCCAAGGATACGCACTTTATCAAACTGTCCTTTCGAACCAATTACCGCTACAGTTTCGTTAGCAGCGTATTGGCCAGGCTGGGACAGAGGTTTAAATTCAGTCAGTTCATAACCTTTGCCAAACAAAATTTCAACGTGCTCTTGGGATACATGAATGTGACGGGCAGATACGCCCACAGGTACTGTTTTACTCATTGTAAATTTCACTCCTTGTTTATCTATGGCCTGTACTCAGGCTCTTAACAATCCAATGGTATTATACTCCTTTTTGGAGTGAAATGAAAACGAACTGGTGAAAATTCATGAAATACACTTATTTCACCATCATTCCCGTCCTTTATTTGGAAAACAAGCCTCATTCCACCCATTGGGTCGGTCCCAGAGCCCACTTCACAATTTCACGGAAGCCCCCTTTATCTTCGGATTGTTCTCTGGCAAGTGTTCCCCCAGATAACTCATTGCATTCCCCCACAACCAGCCACGAACCAGATGTTCATCATAATGTTTGAGCAGGATTTCCGTCAGTCTCGGATAATGTCCTGAATGTTCAAGTCTCTGAATATACGTTGAAATTCCATCAAAATCGGACCCCATCATCAGGTGATGCTGCCCGCCCAGAGAACAGATCTCCTCAATATGAGGCAACAAATCTTCTATACTTACCACACCCTCCTGCTTTACAAACCAGGGCACAAACGTCAGTCCGATCCGCCCTTCCCGGGCAATGATGGCCTGAATCTGATCATCTTTCAGATTACGCACATGGGGACATACGCTATAGCTGTTGGAGTGGGAGGCGATAAATGGACGTTTGCTCAAGTCAGCCAGTTCCCAGAAACCTTTCTCCGTCAAATGTGACACATCTAACAGCATTCCCATTTCATTACACTGGCGCACCAGTTCTTTCCCCTTCTCGGTCAGACCTGCTCCTCGCTTCTCCATTACTCCGTCAGCCGCCCAATTGGCATAATTCCACGTTAGTCCAATAATTCGAACACCCATCTGATAACATAACTCCAGATAGAACAGGTTGCCCTCCAGGCCATCTACACCCTCCAGTGTGATTAATCCCCACGGACCCTCTGTCTGCCCCACCTGAGCCACCTGTTCACGCCATAACAACGTCTGTGTGCCGCCAGGCCGCTCCTGACTTCTCTCCACACGTCTACAATAAATCTCCAATTGCCCCATCACATGTTCAAACTTGCCTCTGCCAAGTACTTCGGGTAAATAGATGGCGAACGCCTGCAATCCTACATTCCCCTCATTCAAACGTTGCAAGTTCACATCCAGTTGTGGAGCATCTTGGAATGAAAGAGCAGGCTGCATCAAAATTTTGCTCAGTGCATCACAGTGAAAATCAGCTACACGCCAATCAGACACGGACATCTTAAACCCTCCTCCATATTTTATTGCAAAAAAAACGCAAAAAAACCTGTCTACATCGTAAACAGGTTCAATGCATACTACATGTATTATCTGGGCTCCACAATCAGCTTAATGGCCGTTCGGTCCTCGCCGTCGATCACAATGTCTGTAAAAGCTGGAATACAAATCAGGTCAACTCCGCTTGGTGCTACAAATCCCCGGGCTATCGCTACCGCTTTAATGGCTTGGTTCAGTGCTCCCGCTCCAATTGCCTGCAGTTCAGCATTTCCACGTTCACGAAGAACCCCTGCAAGAGCGCCGGCTACAGAATTAGGATTGGACTTTGCTGAAACTTTTAATACATCCATGGTAAGTACCTCCCTGGGAATGTTGAAAGTTTGTTTCCACTTACTAGATGTTATTCGCGGGAGGCAAAAAAATTCCTTCTTTTTAGACGGGTTTCCCTGCAAAATGGGACAATACCCCTATTCCATGCGCCACTCGTCCTCCGTCAGACGAATTTTTTCGATGCGTGTTGCCGCACCTGTGGTTTCATCAATTTCAACAAAAACACCATGGAAGTGCCATTTGCCATCATCCACAACAAAACGTACAGGTAGTTGGGTGTAGAACTTACGCAGCACGGCCTCACGCTCCATACCCAATATGCCGTCACGAGGTCCTACCATGCCTGCATCCGTCAAGTAAGCTGTTCCTCCAGGCAAAATCCGATCATCATTACTCTGTACATGCGTATGTGTACCTACAACGAGAGACGCACGTCCATCCAGATGCCATCCCATGGCAATCTTTTCTGACGTCGCTTCAGCATGCATATCAACTAAAATACATTTATAGTCTTGGCGTAGCTCATCTACAATTTCATCAGCTACACGGAATGGACAATCCAGAGCAGGCAGGAATGTTCTTCCTTGCAGATTGACAATCGCTAGCTCTTTCCCTTCGCCTTTGACAACCGTGTATCCTCGTCCTGGTGTGCCTGGTGGAAAGTTCGCTGGACGAATCATGCGCGGCTCATCATCTATAAAATCAAAAATATCTTTATTGTCCCAAGTATGATTACCAAGTGTAATACCATGTACACCCCAGTTGAAAAACTCATTTGCGATTGCACCGGTAATGCCGCGACCTGCTGCCGCATTTTCACCATTCACAATCACTACATGTGGCTTATACTTCGATTTCAGATACGGTAAATTTTCCTTTAATGCCTTACGTCCCACGTTACCTACAATGTCACCAATAAACAAAACTTTCATTGATTACTGCCTCCTCAATTCCTGCAAAGTCCTCTTACTTCAAATGTTGAACCTTTGCAGGACTCTATCTCATGCTCCATAATGTGTAGTTGCCTTTTAACAGGCTATCAACAGGAAAAGTGGCCCACTACTGCGGCCACTTTTCCGTAATGCTCTATTTTGCGTATTCAACCGCACGGGTTTCCCGGATGACGGTGACTTTGATGTGACCCGGATAGTCGAGTTCATTCTCAATCATCTTCGTGATGTCACGGGCTAAGCGGAAGGCTTCAGCATCATCGATCTTCTCAGGCTGTACCATAACGCGAACTTCGCGTCCGGCCTGAATGGCGTACGATTTCTCGACACCTTCGAAGGATTCTGAGATTTCTTCCAGCTTCTCCAGTCGTTTGATATACGTTTCCAGCGTTTCGCGGCGTGCGCCTGGTCTTGCTGCGGATAGCGCATCTGCTGCGCCAACCAACATGGCAATGACCGAAGTCGCTTCGCAATCTCCGTGATGGGACGCGATACTGTTGATTACAACCGGATGTTCTTTGTATTTCTTCGCCAGTTCCACGCCAATTTCGACGTGTGATCCTTCCACTTCGTGATCCAGCGCTTTACCGATGTCATGCAATAGACCTGCACGTCTTGCCAGAGTTACGTCTTCTCCGAGTTCGCCAGCCATCAGTCCAGCCAGATAAGCGACTTCCATGGAATGTTTCAAGACGTTCTGACCGTAACTTGTACGGAACTTCAACCGGCCCAAAATTTTGATCAGATCCGGATGCAGACCATGCACGCCCACTTCAAAGGTAGCTTGCTCACCGTATTCACGGATGCGCTCATCCACTTCTTTGCGGGATTTCTCAACCATCTCTTCAATCCGTGCCGGGTGAATACGTCCATCAGCCACCAGTTTCTCCAGGGCAGTACGGGCGATCTCACGGCGAATCGGGTCAAAGCCCGACAGAATAACAGCTTCTGGCGTATCATCGATAATGAGGTCAATCCCTGTAAGGGTTTCAAGCGCACGGATGTTACGTCCTTCACGACCGATAATCCGGCCTTTCATTTCTTCATTTGGCAGAGTAACAACAGATACCGTTGTTTCCGCTACGTGGTCAGCCGCACAACGTTGGATGGCGAGTGTAATAATCTCGCGGGACTTTTTGTCCGCTTCTTCCTTCGCTTGTTGTTCAATGTCCTTGATCATTTGAGCCGTCTCATGACGAACTTCCTGTTCTACGTTGGACAGTATGATACTGCGTGCGTCTTCCATGGTGAGGTTGGATATACGTTCCAACTCTGTCACCTGGTTTTTGTAGATCATTTCGATCTGCTGCTGAGTCTCATCAATTCGTTTCTCTTTGTTAGCCACTTGCTCTTCTTTACGTTCGAGTGATTCCAATTTTTTATCCAGCGACTCTTCTTTTTGCAACAATCGTCTTTCTTGTCGTTGAATTTCATTCCGACGTTCACGAGTGTCTTTTTCAGCTTCAGCGCGAATGCGATGGATTTCATCCTTCGCCTCCAGCACTGTTTCTTTCTTCAGTGCTTCTGCCTCTTTCTTCGCGTTCTCCACGATTTGTACGGCAGCTTGTTCCGCACTAGAGATTTTAGCCTCTGCAAGAGATTTGCGAATAAAATATCCTACTCCGAACCCAATGAATAGCGCGGCTGCAACGAGAGCGATCGTGATTGCAATTTCCATACTGTTCACCTCCTCGTTGGTTCCTCCAAGGCATTCCTTGGGTCAATTTGCAGTTTTCAAACCTTACATATGTTTGGGAATAACGAATACTCACGGCGATCCCCCGCCGATTTTCATTTCACATGTACATGTTTCCACGTACTATTCACTGTTTCCAGCGAACCCATAATTAAGAATGGTATAAATCTTAAGAAACCGAAACCGCTTTTTTGGAAGGAAAAAGGGTTGTCCATTTCTTACAGACTCATGTCCATTTTAGTATTTGACGAAAGAAATTGTCAAGAGAATGCAGTATAGAGACTCTAGTCTGCTAATCCCATAACAACGCTTCGTCATCTTCAGGGTCCCCAGCCTCATCTTCTTCAATTAAACAATTCACGACCCGGCGCACCATATCCATTGAAAAACCACGTCTCATTAGGAAGGGAAGCGTTTTATTTTTCTTCTCTTTGACGTCCCCTTTGACCTGATTCCATTTTTTGCGTCCGGCACTCAAGGCAGTCTCAAATTCCGCATCTGTACTAATACCTTCTAGTGCCTCAACAATGAGATCATTGGCAATGCCCTTTTGACGCAGCTCTTGCCTTATCCACAGTTTTCCCTTCCGCTTGCCCTCCATACGCTGTCTTGTCCATTCCTTCGCAAATAGATCATCATCCACTAACTTCTCCCGCTCAAGGCGATCCAGCGTCTCTTCAATTAATGGTGCAGCAAACTCCTTCTGACGAAGTTTCTGACTTAATTCATGGCGCGTACGTGGCTTATGCTCCAAAAAACGCAGAGACTGTGCATACGTCCGCTGTCGCTCATCAGCTACAATGATTTCCTCCAGATCCTTCTTCATAAACGTATTGCCTTGAGTCATCCTGTATTTAATCATCACATCTTCAAGAACCGTAATGGAGTGGATACCAAAAGTGATTCGATAACGAGCTTGCCTGCTCTTCGTTCGTTCTACACGTGTAATAATAAGTTCTTCGTTGTCCGGAAATTGGGATAGGCCATCCTGTTCTGCTTCTTCATATAAATCCTCGTCATGTTGATCCATTCAGGTCTCCCCTTTCATAACATTTTCATTCTGACTACGCCAAGCACATCTCCACACATAAGACAAAGAACACTAATAATACAAAAGACCGGGAACTCTGCCCGGCCTTTACTCCACAGTTAGCGTGCTAACAGCCCCTGTCCATTGGGACAGGGGCTGTTAGACAGCATGAGCACTCCCACTACAATCCATTATCCAGATTGATCCAAGCTCAATCAGATAAGTTTACGGAGTCCAGTGGGAAACACCCTCAGGGTCCTCCCTACAAGGGAGGATTTGAGAGATTACTCGTTGATTTCAAACAATTCTTGTTCTTCTTCTGCTTCTTTTTGTTGCTCTTCACTAGTTGGCGCAGGAACTGCGGTAGTCAAGTTACTAGCTACCCGAATTTTTTGTTCAATGATTTCAGCAATGTCTTTATGCTCTTTCATGAACTGCTTTGCGTTCTCACGGCCTTGTCCTAAACGCTCGCCTTCGTAGGAGTACCATGCACCACTTTTATTAACGATATCCAGCTCTGTACCAATGTCAATGATACTGCCTTCTCTCGAAATACCCTCGCCATACATGATATCCACTTCCGCTTGTTTAAACGGAGGTGCCACTTTGTTTTTCACAACTTTAATACGAGTACGGTTACCAATCATGTCATTGCCTGATTTGATACTCTCAATACGACGCACATCCAGACGTACTGTGGAATAAAACTTCAGAGCACGACCACCAGGTGTTGTTTCCGGGTTACCAAACATAACGCCGACTTTCTCACGAAGCTGGTTAATGAAGATTGCGATTGTTTTGGATTTGCTGATTGCACCAGACAATTTACGCAACGCCTGAGACATCAAACGCGCTTGCAAACCAACGTGTGAATCACCCATTTCGCCTTCAATCTCTGCTTTTGGAACCAAGGCAGCTACGGAGTCAATAACAACGATATCTACTGCACCACTGCGTACAAGAGCTTCTGCAATTTCCAGCCCTTGCTCACCCGTATCTGGCTGAGATAGAAGCAATTCGTCAATGTTAACACCCAATTTGCTTGCATATTGAGGATCAAGAGCATGCTCGGCATCGATAAATGCTGCTTGTCCACCAACACGTTGTACTTCAGCAATCGCATGTAATGCGACAGTTGTTTTACCTGAGGATTCAGGTCCATATATTTCAACAATACGGCCTTTAGGCAAGCCGCCTGTTCCTAATGCAATATCCAAAGCCAAGGAACCACTGGGAATAATTTCCACATTCATATGAGTGGACTCACCCAGTTTCATGATGGATCCTTTACCAAATTGCTTCTCTATTTGACGGAGCGCCATATCAAGCGCGGCACGACGGTCTGACAATAAGCTCACACCCTTTACTGTTTATAAGATAATGATACCTTGTTTTAACACGTTTGCCAAGCTTTTTTTCGAACATACATTCGTTTTTTTGTAAAGGCCGAGGCGCCTCTTCCTCAAGGAAACTTTCCATTAAACAGAAAAAAGAACCGTAAACAAGGCTGTAAAGCCTAATTCTACGGTTCTTCCGTCTTCCTTAATTATACTTGCTTGGAACTGTAAATGCAATCGAAGCTATTAACTAATCAATCCATCGCCACAAGTTTTTGCCATAAGCGATAGAGAATCGCTTTGGCTGAACGAATGCGAACAGTCTCACGATTACCATTAATACGCAGCTCATGAATTTCCGTCTCTTTTCCACGTTCAGCAAGAGCGATGAAGACAAGTCCGGGTGGTTTACGTTCCGAATATCCCGGTCCAGCTACACCGGTAACAGCCAGGCCAAAATCAGCATCGCCAATCATACGGATCTGTTCAGCAAGCACTTTTGCAACCTCAGGACTTACCGCCCCTGGTGCATCTTCACCTTCCAGATAATCATGAGGCACATTTAGCAACTTTTCTTTAATTTCATTGGAGTAACAAACAATTCCACCTTTGAGCATTGACGCACTTCCGGGTACAGAGGTCAGACTTTGCATGACAAGCCCTCCTGTACAGCTCTCAGCAGCGCTGAGCGTCAACCCCATGTCAGACATCATGGTTACAATCGTGTACTCTATAGGCACATCCTCGTTCGCGTAGAGATGTTCTGTCAAACGCTCCCGAATCTGAACCTCCATCGCATCCAGCTTCAGCTTCGCCTCTCCCTCACTCGCAGCCTTCGTGGAGACACGTACCGTAACTTCGCCTTCGCTCGCGTAAGGAGCAATCGTGGGGTCTGTCTGCGCGTCAATCAGATCCAATAGTCGATCTTCCAAAGCAGATTCACCAATACCTGCGAATTTGAGCATTCGGGAATAGATTGGCATCTCTTCTGTGAGCACATGCTGGAACAGCCAAGGCTTGACTTCCTGTTCAAACATTGGAATCAACTCTTTAGGTGGTCCAGGCATTACAACATAATATTTGTCATTGTCAGAAATCGCATTTCCCGCCGCAAGTCCTGTTTCGTTGGCAAGAGGTGTGCCGCCATCAATAACGATCGCCTGACGTCGGTTATTCTCTGTCATGTCCACATTACGATCTCTGAAAAAGCTCTCAATTTTGTCCATTGCCATTCGATCTGTATGCAGTTTCCGGTTAAGAACAGCTGCGAGCGCATCCTTGGTCAGATCATCTTGGGTAGGTCCGATGCCACCGGAAAACAAAATAACGTCTGCACGGCCCTGCGCAATGCGTATAGCTTCACTAAGACGGTTCAGGTTATCCCCAACCACCGTTTGGAAATATACATCGATCCCCATCGCAGCCAATTCACGGGATAGGTATCTGGCATTGGTATTGACGATTTGTCCAAGCAGTAGCTCTGTGCCAACTGCAATGATTTCTGCCTTCATTGAGCATCCTCCTGTACACGTGGTGAGTGATCAAAGGGCAATAGGATAATTTCCTATTGCCCCTGACCCAATGCTTCCTTCATGATTACCCATTTAAGAACAAACCATTATGCTTTTGTTAAATGAAGCAAATTTTTGTTTTTGATAAAGTAATCGATACCCGACCAGATGGTAATAAGCGCTGCTGCCCATACCGCAATAATATCGACGTGAATACCCGTGTATGAAAACGGGAAATTGTTCAACAGCAACAGCACAATCGCCACAATCTGCACTACAGTCTTCAGCTTGCCCCAAGCACTAGCGGCAACAACCGAACCATCCAGCAATGCAATTTGACGCAAGCCGGTAACTGCGAATTCACGACTAATAATAACAACTGCAATCCAGGAATCCAGCTTGCCCATCTCCACAAGCGAGATCAAAACTGCAGTAACCAGCAGCTTGTCTGCGAGTGGATCGAGCAGTTTCCCCAGATTGGTAACCATGTTATTTTTCCGCGCAAGGTATCCGTCAATTCCATCTGTGCTTGCGGCGATGATAAAAATAACAGCAGCAATCAGTTGATTATACGGAAGCGAAAAGCTTCCAAGCTGCAACGGCTCTGGATAAAATGGAAAATCCACGAGCAGGAACACCATCAAAAAAGGGATTAAGCAAATTCGTGCAAGCGTAATCCGGTTGGGTAAATTCACAAGACGCCCTCCCTCATATCCTCCATTACTCCAAACAATCATCATAATCCCGTTATCATCATCCGGAACATGAAATGTACAGTTTCAATGTCAATCCATATTAACATGATCCCACTATGTAGAAACGCAAAAAATAAAGTCAACCGCTCAAAAGCAAAACCGCTTTAAACGTTCCGGTGACTTCCAGAAGATGTACTGCTTTTCACAAAGTCAGCAAACGATGAGGACTGGACTTGATGCATGACTGCCAGCAATGCACACTTAGTATAATATACGCCCAATACAGTGTCAAAAAACACTTTTGCTACAAAAAGGCCATATTACTTGAAATTTGTATATTGCAAATCCAGAGGTAGGTTAGCACCATTTAGCAGCTGCATGACAGCTTGCAAATCATTTTTACTCTTACCAGTTACCCGGAGTTGGTCTCCCTGAATCTGACTCTTCACCTTCATCTTGGAATCGCGAATTAGAATATTGATTTTCTTGGCGATGTCCTGATCAATCCCCTGTTTAAAATTCAAACGCTGTCGGACTGTACCAGAAGACGCTGGCTCTACCTTTGCGTAATCAATGTTTTTCAATGGTAGACCACGCTTCGCCATTTTGGATTGCAGCACGTCAATGACAGCCTTGAGTTTGGTCTCATCATCAGATACGATCGTTAACGCATCCTTATCCAGTTTCAGGCTGCTCTTGCTGCCCTTGAAGTCATAACGAGTGCCAATTTCCTTCTCGGTTTGTGTAACGGCATTTGTCAGTTCTTGCAAGTCCATTTTGGACACGATATCAAATGAATTTTCTGAACTCAAACCAGTCACCCTTTCAGTTAATCGTATGTTCTGTAACATTATAGAGGATACCTTAAGCAAAAGTCTAATTTCAAGCTGTTTTAGACAAAGAAAAAAGCATTTTTGGCTTCCACTTGAAGTGGCTGCCAAAAATGCTTGCTGGTCCAGCTTCCAACCTAATAGCGGCTGCGGTTGGGCTGTCTGAACATATCGAGCACACCCAAAAGCACATGTGCAAGTCCAAAACCCAATATTCCGTAACCCCAAGCACTTGGAGTCAGGTAATAACCCAGGAGGCTGACAATGATCCCTAAACCTGTTACGATCCAGCTGACTGTCACAGCCATCCACCTCACTTCACCAAAAGTTAACTGCAAGTTAAGACACGGTTATTGTCTCCTGCAGTTGACCCGGTTATTCGTTCCCCGTGGTACCCCCTGTACCGTCCGTTGATCCATTTTCAACACCTGTAGAAGAAGTAGTACTACTACTACTGTCTTCACCAAGCTTCAAACGGATCCGATTGGTCGCCTTGCCATCCGTTACAACTTGCCCGCCAACCTCAATCGTGGTCGCTGCAGCGTAACCGGACTTAATATACATGCCTGCACTATCCAACTCAAAGGTATAGCTGTCACCTTCGGCTGTGTTACCATACTCCAACTTCTCTCCACTGGAGTTTTCGCCTTTGTACACTTCCAGCCAGCTATGACCTGTTGCTTTGATCGTAACCGTTACAGGTTGCCCTGCACTACCGTTAACTTTAAAGTTCGTAATATTTCCTGATTTCCCATCTTCCGCAACAGTCACATTAGACGGTGAATTGTCAGTTGGTTCTTCCTCAGTTTCATCCGTCTGTCCGTCCGTTTGGCCATCAGTTTGACCATCAGTTTGACCGTCCGTCTGTCCTTCCGTGTCTGTACCGCCGCCGTTACCGCCAGCTTCGCCCTCACCAGTACCGTCAGTACCTGAATCTGTCGCAGGCGGATTAGATGCCTGTCCGTTGTCGGCAGGTTGATCCGGTTTATCCTCAGGCTGTTGTTGACTGTCCGTAATTTTGACCTGATCAAGCCCCGGATTATCTGATTCATCACCATTGTTATACACCACGTATACATACAACAGTACTACGATCAAAACAGGGAATGTCCACATCAGCGCGACAGACATCCACCGATTACTACGCTCAACCGGACGGCTGGAACGCTTCTGTATAACCGGTTCCATCGTTGCTTCCGCCTCTTCTGCGGGTACGTCTTTTTTGTGTCCCTCCAGCAGCTCATCAGGGTTCAGTCCCACGGTCTCCGCATAGGTTTTGATGAAAGCACGCACGTAGAAGCTACCCGGCAGCACTTTATAGTCTCCTGCTTCTATGGCCTCCAGATACCTCTTGCGAATTTTTGTCATTTCCTGTACATCGTCAAGACTCATCCCTTTTTGCAGCCGGGCCTCCCTTAACTGCTGACCCAGTTCAGACATGCCATCTCCTCCTTATGTTTATCTCTTGAGTTGTTGCTAATCTATTTCATGATTCCGTACGGTTCCTTACAATTCGTCGGTGTAGCTAGCCGTAAACGTATCATAAATAATTTCTTCATTCGGATTGTTGCGAAGTTCAATAATAATATCAAAATCATTAAAATCATATTCGGATTCCTGTACAAAAATATCCGGATGTTCAATAACTTTGGTGCTAGGCATGGTCATAATATCCTGCAACAGGTTGTAATGCCGCTCACTGGAGCGTATCGTGCTAACAATACCGTCGATAATGAACACATTGTTCGGGTTCAATTCGTCTTCGGACATTTGACTCCTTATCGTCTGACGAAGAAGTGTAGAGGAAACAAACGTCCATCGCTTCATTGCACATACGCTACCCGCAATAATGGACTCCGTTTTACCAACACGAGGCATTCCGCGCAAACCAATGACCTGATTGCCTTCCCTCTTAAATACTTCACCCAAAAAGTCCACAAGTAACCCAAGTTCATCTCGTGTGAAACGAAATGTCTTGCGATCATCCGAGTCACGGTCAATGTATCTGCCATGACGCACGGCCAAAATATCCACCAATTTAGGTTGACGCAAAGCCGATACGGTGATGCTGTTTACTTTGCCAAGCATTTCACCAAGCAAACGGATTTTTTCATCATCATCCGATTCAAGCAGCATGCCTCGAGTTTTGCCTTCAACACCGTTAATGGTCAATATATTCACTTCAAGCATCCCCAGCATAGAGGCAATATCGCCTAACAAACCGGGTCTGTTCTTATGTATTTTATATTCCATGTACCATTGTTTAGATTCCATTTCAACACCCCGTAATGCATTATTCCACATTATTCGACAGCAACAGAACGTGTCCACTGGACAACAATCTGAGACATCTTCTAAAAATGGGTCACGTTAATGATATATAAAATGAAAATGAATTACAAGAACAGCTCTGTAATCCGTTTGTAATCATTAGAGAAAAGCCCCCTTGCGGGAGCTCTTCATCTGTAATCTTATGCGTTTTGTTTGGCCAATTTGACCATCAGGCACGCAATCGTACGACGCTCATCTGCATCGCCGACATCCCATAACTCTTTCAATGCCCGGTTGGAATGGTTCGCCGGATCGACTTTCTCATCAAGGAAGTCGCCGATTTCATACGCAAGTTTGTTGATGGTTTCTTCACTCATCCCCATCTTCTCTGCTTGCAGTACGCGGTCACCCAGGAACTTCTTCCATGTGTCAAAACTGGAGAGCACTGTTTTTTCTGTTGACATGATAAATCCTCCTTAGATGACGCATGAGATTTAAAATCAACAGTTGTAATATGTGCTTTCGAGGCATTTTATATACGAGCATTTTGAAAATAATCTAGAGACGGTTGCTTCCAGGCAATCTTCACCTGTTTCGTCTACAACCAGTCAAATTTTCTTGCTTTTTTACGTTAACCAACCGCCATTCGGACTGATAATCTGCCCATTGATATAACCAGATTCAGGGAGTGCCAGAAAATAAACCAGTGATGAGATTTCATCAGGTTGAGCAAGTCTTCCTGCCGGAATTTCCTCTTCCAGCATCTTCAGTTCACTCTGATCCAGATGGTTCAGCATGGATGTCTGAACGGCGCCAGGAGCAACGGCATTTACGGTTACTCCGGAAGGTGCGAGTTCTTTCGCCAGCGCTTTGGTGAATGCATTCACCCCACCCTTGGTTGTGGAATACAGCACCTCACAAGAAGCACCAGACAGTCCCCAGATCGACGATACGTTAATGATTCGGCCATACCTTTGGGAGATCATGTGAGGCATCATTTCCTGTGTGCACATAAACGTGCCTTTGAGGTTAATCGCCATCACTTCATCCCAGATCTCCTCTGTAACATCAGACAACATCCCGTAGTGCGAGATTCCTGCATTATTCACAAGAATATCTGGCATGAGATTATGCGACTCGAGCTTCTCACGCATGCGCTCAATCTGTTCCCGGCTGCGAAGATCCGCAGACACGGTCATGATTTTTCCACTGCCCTGTTCCATACACCGTCTGGCGGCTTCATTGGCTGCCTCATGCGATTTCATATAGTGTATAACAACATTCATTCCCACTCTGGCGAAGCGTTCTGCGATAGCCGCTCCAATGCCACCGCTTGCGCCAGTTACCAGTACAGTCATTTCCCCGATTGCCTTCAATTGTCCTGTTCCCCTCTCCATATCAAGGACTCACGACTAGCGATACAGCCAGTTGATCCCAGCGAATATGCTCTCTCAGTCTGAGATTTACATCTTCCAGTGTAATCGATTCATAGAGCGGGAGCATATTGAAAAAATCACCGCCACGGAATTGCTGACGTGTAAATTCATGCGCAATGTTCTCCGGAGAATTGAGCATACGCAAATATCCGCCTATTTTCTTTTTGCGTGCACGTTCAAAATCCGTGGATTCGAACCCATTTTCTACAATGGCATCCACTTCTTCACGTATACGCGCGAGCAGTTGATCCGGGTCTTTTGTATCACCACCAATGGCTGAAAACGCATATTGCGGCGAACTGTTATACTCATGGCCAAAGCTGTCCGAGATCAGATCTTCATCGTAGAGCTTCTGAAATAATCGTGTGCTTGAGCCAAACAAAAGATCCATCATCAGCTGTGTTGTCATATCTCGCCGTAACAACTGTTCTCCGGTAAGTCCAATGTCTGTCTCCTTGAATCCAAACAGACATTTGGGCAGTGAAACAGCCAGTTTTGCTTCCCGTCTGGCTTCTCCTACCTGCTCAGGCTCCGGTTCGAAGAAACGTTGAATGCTCCCCTGTGGCTTATAATCCTTCTGCTCCTGGTTCGATCGAACCATATCAATGACTTCCTGTGGATCTACACCACCCACCACAAACAAGAGCATATTACTCGGGTGATAGAAGGTGTTATAACACTCATACAACATCTCTTTGGTAATCGTACGGATGGATTCCACCGTTCCTGCAATATCGATATGCACCGGATGTTTCTGATACATGGCTTCGATCAATCCAAAATAAACACGCCAATCCGGATTATCAGCATACATGTCAATTTCCTGTCCGATGATGCCTTTTTCCTTTTCCACATTTTGATCCGTGAAGTAAGGATTTTGCACAAAGTTGACTAATGTTTGTATATTTTCATTCACATATTCGGTCGCTGAAAACAAATAAACCGTCTGATCAAAGCTCGTAAACGCATTAGCTGAAGCACCATGAGACGCAAATGTTGCAAAAATATCACCTGTTGGTTCTTCAAACATTTTATGCTCCAGGAAATGAGCAATCCCATCCGGGACCTTCACTTCTTCCTGCCCTTCAACCTGAAAATGATTATCCACCGATCCATACTTGGTTGCAAACGTAGCATACGTTTTCTGGAATCCCGGTTTAGGCAAAATATAGACATGCAGTCCGTTATCCATTACTTCGTAATATAGTGTCTCCTGCAAATGCTCATACCGAATGCTCTCCACCGATTATTCCTCCTTCTCATCCCGCAAGAAATAAATCGTATCCAGACGGAATTGTTCTGCCGCCTCACGCACATCTTCCTTGCTAATATGTTCTACTTGAGCCAACAGTTCTTCAGCCGTTCTTTCTTTGCCAGACAACTGTCGATTGAAGTCATAAGCGATCATCTCAAAAGCAGAATCCTGCATTTCCTTAAGCAGGTTACGGATCATCGCTTTGGTCTGGGACATTTCAAGGTCACTGATTGTACCGCTTTTCATTTCTTCCAGCTGCTGCTTGATGATCGTGACGGCCTTCTCATAATTCGGGATTTCAATCCCGGATTGAATCGTTGCAATGCCCTTATGTCCGTCATATCGCGAAGATGCGTAATACGCCAGGCTTTCTTTTTCACGAACATTGACAAACAGTTTGGAATGAGGATAACCACCGAGAATCCCGTTGTACATTAGTGCTGCAGCATACTGAGGATCTCCATAAGTGATAGATGTACGGAGTCCCATATTGAGTTTTCCCTGACTCACATTCAGTCGCTCAACAACGGTCTCCACTTCCTTATCTCCTCGAACCGCTGCCTGTGTCTGGTAATCAGAAGAGGACGTTCGATCTACATTGAAATGACGTTGAACGAGGTTCTCAACCTCCTCCAATGTCGTATCACCCACCACATACAGATCCATACTCGCCTGTTGCAGCCACTCCTGATAAGACGCAGTCAGTGTGTCAGGCTCAATTCCGGGCAGATCCTTTCGCTCACCCAGTGGGTGAAGACGGTACGGCTCGTTCTTGCACATTTCCTCAATACTGCGTTCAGCGGCATAGCGCATTTTATCATTCACGATGGACTCCAGCTTTTTACGAACAGTCTCTCGCTCTGCTTGTACATAAGACGTCCTGAAATGTCCATTCTCCTGTGCAGGTCGTGTAAGAACCTCTCCTAGGAAGGCAAATGAACGATCCAGTAGCTGTTCATCGCCTCCAACAAAAGAATCATTAATGGTATCCATTCGGAACTGTACGATCTGGTAATCCCCTCGTTTATAAACGTCAAAACCAAAACCTGCTCCATAGAGATGCTCCAGTTGCTCACGAAATTGCGTTGTTTCCGGATAGGACTCCGTGCCGCGTCGCAGAACAAAAGGTGTCAGCGCTACTTTGGTTACTGTATCTTCCCGTAAGGGAACTCCTGCATATAACGATATAGCAAACGTTTTGAAACGTTTAGTCGGAAGCACATGTATACGAAACTCTCTCTTGTTACCTCGTTCGAATCCTGATGTATTCAAATGTCAAAACCCCTTTACGGCGTCATTTGTCATGCAATCGTATTAAGCTAAACGTAACAACCATTTTAACCCATTCAAAAGGCAAGAAGCAACCGAAGTCACGCCTTCTGGTTGCTTCCAACATCATCACATACAAAAGATATGCTGTCCGATTGTTTTCACTTGTGGGCGGGTCCAGATCCATTTGGATGTTGCTGTCTTCGGGTTAAAATAATAGAGACATCCACCGGACGGATCCCAACCATTCAGCGCCTGCTCAACTGCCTTTTTGGCTTGTGCGTTCGGTTCCAGATAGATCTGTCCGTCCGCTACAGCCGTAAATGCACCTGGTTGAAAAATTACACCAGAAGGCGTACTTGGAAAGCTAGGTGAATTTACGCGATTCAAAATTACTGCTGCTACTGCGACTTGACCTTCAAACGGTTCACCCCGGGCTTCACCATACACAGCGTTAGCCATAATCTTGAGTTCATTCTCTGAGAGACCAAGGGCATTGGCAGATCCCATATTATCTTGCTCTTTATCTGCCGTATTGTTGCCGCCTCCACCCCCACCTGAGGATTCCTTGTGTAGCGGCGGCTCTGTTGGCGACCATTTGGTTGACGCATTGTACAGCTTGAGCTTGGTCTCAGCTCCAACCACACCATCTGCCTTCATGCCAAACTCGGATTGAAACCATTTGACGGATTTCAGCGTACTGCTGCCAAAATTACTGTCGATTTTACCATTGTAAAATCCCAGGTACTTCAGACGCCCCTGAAGCTCATATACATCCTGACCGTAACTTCCATATTTCACTGTATTGCTGCTAAACGTAGGCAAGGCCTTTTCTTCTACCTGCGGTGTACGCTCGGCTGAACTTTCAGTTGCTGTATTCGCAGGAAGCAAATAACGAATCCCCAATGCGGATATCAGCAAAATAGCAGTGAAAAGCCATAGGTTCATTTTTCGCATCGACTGTGCTCTACCTTTCTCTTGTGGGATTAACAGAATCGCTAAGCTTATTATGACAAGCCTGCTTATTTCCTATGCACCAAATCATCCGATCTTTGGAGTAGATGGCAAAACTTCAGTCTCCTGAGCAAGCAAAAAGCCCTCAACCAATATGGTTGAGGACTTAAACGATTCGTTGTAAGCATGTTACATGTTACACTACGAGCTTATTTTATTCTGCTGATACTGTTCAAGTGAAACCAGTACTTCCCTTGGTTTGCTGCCCTCGTAAGGACCGATTACACCCCGGGCTTCCATGGAGTCAATTAAACGCGCTGCACGTGTGTAACCAACCCGCATACGACGTTGCAACAGGGAGACTGAAGCTTGTTTTGCCTCCAAAATAATCTGTACAGCTTGCTCATATAACTCATCTTGTACTTCATCTGCTGCCTGAATGGAATCATCCACTTCAGGTACAATGGATTCATCATACTGCGCTTCACCTTGACCACGTACGTAGTTTACAATATTCTCGACTTCTTCATCGCTCATAAACGCACCTTGTACACGAACCGGTTTTGATGCGCCCATTGGCATGAACAACATGTCTCCACGACCCAACAGCTTCTCAGCCCCACCCATATCCAGAATCGTTCGGGAATCGACTTGGGAGGATACGCCGAAGGCAATCCGCGATGGAATGTTAGCCTTGATTACCCCGGTAATAACGTCAACAGATGGACGTTGTGTGGCAATAATTAGATGGATTCCGGCTGCACGAGCCATCTGAGCAAGTCGTGCAATGGCATCCTCCACATCTCCGGCTGCAACCATCATCAGATCTGCAAGCTCATCCACAATGACAACGATATAAGGCAGAACAGCCGCAGGATTATCTTTCATCAGGTTATTGTAACCCTCGACGTTACGCGTGCCTGATTTGGAGAACAGTTCATATCGTTTCTCCATCTCAACCACAATCTTTTTGAGAGCAAGTGACGCTCGTTTAGGATCAGTTACTACTGGTGCCATCAGATGTGGAATTCCGTTATATACGTTCAACTCAACCATCTTGGGATCGACCATCAGGAACTTCACTTCATCCGGCTTGGCTTTGTACAATATGCTGGTAATAATTCCGTTGATACACACCGACTTACCGGAACCTGTAGCACCCGCGACCAGCAAATGGGGCATACGAGCCAAGTTACCAATAATCGTCTGACCCGAGATATCTCGGCCAAATGCAATGGTCACTTTGGATTCTGCATCCTGGAACGTTGCTGTCTCCATTACTTCACGCATCGTTACAACCGATACCTCGCCATTAGGTACTTCGATACCAATAGCAGACTTTCCGGGAATCGGTGCTTCCATCCGAATATCCTTTGCCGCCAGAGCCAACGCGATATCATCAGTTAGGCTGACAATCCTGCTGACCTTAACACCAATATCAGGCTGAATTTCATACCTTGTAACGGCAGGGCCCCGGACCACTTCAAGCACCTTGGCGCGAACACCGAAACTCTCCAGTGTAGCTTCCAGCTTGCGTGCTGTCTGCATATAATCCTTCTGGTCACCCGCCTTGCCCCCATTGTTTGGCTTGGCAAGGAGACGGAATGACGGCAGCTTGTACGGCTTAGGAGGTGGCGGTGGTGGTTTCACCGGTTGTGTTTCCTGCCCTTCAGGAGTAGGAGTATCTGTTCCCTGTATTGCATCATTAGGTACTTCTTCTCCACTCTGAATCTCATCCACAGTATTCAACCCGTTCGTACCCGCATCGGATGCAGACCACTCTGTCTCTACCAGTTCATCCGTTATTTTAATGGCATGCTCACCCTGTTGTACTACGTTTGGATCGGCCAGATCATCCGGGAAAGGATAAGCATCGTCCAGATCATCTTCAATGCTTGCCTCTTCTGCTCTGACGTGCTCGAAAAAGTCTCGAATGATCGGCGCTGAGTTAGGTTTAGCCTGAACAGGAACACGTGATGAAGCTGATTTGTTCACTACGTCTTCGGTCGCATCCTGCCACGCCTCTACATTGTGATCTTGTTCGGCGCGGTACACAATCTGTTCTGTTTCTGCCGAATCGACCTCATCCATTTCACGTCCTGATGTCGCCCGTTCCCGATTAGCTCCCCATTTCCCAAAAAGCTGGAAGAATATTGGCGATTTTCGTTTTGGCAGATGCTGTTCCTCTAATTCATCCTCATACTCGTCTTCGTCATCTTCAACAGGAACAGGCACCACTTTACGAGCGTTACCTTTCTTCCTTCCATCAGATGCTGAAGCAGAACGTGCAGAGGGCCTCGACTCCAGCTTCTTGTACATCGAACTCCCGGCATCCCAAATCTTTGTACGGAATATTCGAATCAGATCCACATAAGATAGACTTGTGATCAGCATAAAACTGATGATAAACATGACAATCATGATGAGTCTCGCCCCAAGGCTGCCGAACAGCCACAGGAAAAGAGCAAATTGCCCAGCTCCGAGATAACCACCGCTGATGTCCTTATTAAGCATGGAGTCCCTCTCACCTGGCGCAGCAGGAGTTAGTAACTCGGTTTGCATATCATTATGTACCTGTGTAATTACAGCACCAGGCTCAAGCGCACCAACCGGAATGAGCTTCTGGTGCATTGCAGAGACAGTACTCATCAGGGTTAAAGCAAAGACCAGCAATACCAGTCCTGTTTTGCGTGTAGTCCAGCCACTCGGCCATTTCCGGTGAATCATCACCATAAGACCATAATAAATACCAACAAGTGGAATCGCAAAATAAAACTTACCAAGCATCAGTCCGAACATCTTGGAAAGCGAACGTCCAACGGTGGCTTCACCCGATAATGCTATGACAGCAAGGGTAATAAGCACAATCCCGTAAATTTCATATTTTAAAACGCCGCTAAAACCAGCGCCCTTTTTTTTCCTCTTTTTTCTTCTGGCCAAAATCAGGTCACCCCCAGAAGAATATTATACCATACAAATATAATCCGTACATATGTTCTTTTTCTGCTCAATTTGTCTGAATTCGTCGCGTTATGCTGATCCCAAGTTACCCGAAAGCGGAATGGTCGAACCGGGCATATTAGCAGGATTGAGATAGGCTTCAAGTGGACAATCCAGCAAACGTACAATGACGGCTTCATTGTCATTAACAGGTCTCACCTGCATCAATAAACCATTCATCTTGATCTCCTTTGTATCTTCGCCCTCTTTCCACATACCCGACCAGAGTTGTTCCGGGGGCATCACTGTATATAATGTCATTGGGTATAACCTCCCGCCTGCAGGGTCTGTCTCTTGTCTCCTATGAGCTGATTTAACTGAGCAATGGCTTGTCCAATTCCGCCTACTGCATCCATCAATCCATATTTCACTGCATCTGCGCTTCCTACAGCTGTGCCGATGTCCCGATTCAACTCACCGGTCTTAAACATCAGCTCTTTGAACATCTCTTCAGAGATATTCGAATGCGAAGTCACAAATCGAACAACCCTTTCCTGCATTTTCTCCATATACTCAAACGTTTGAGGTACACCAATGACAAGGCCGTTCATCCGAATCGGATGGATCGTCATCGTTGCACTTCCGGCAATCAGGGAATACGTTGAAGCTACAGCAATCGGTACTCCAATGCTATGCCCGCCTCCAATGACCACAGTAACCGTAGGTTTGCTCAGAGAAGCAATCATCTCTGCAATGGCCAGACCCGCTTCTACATCTCCACCTACCGTGTTCAAAATGATCAGAATACCTTCAATACGCTGATTCTGTTCCGCAGCCACCAGCTGTGGAATGATATGCTCATACTTTGTTGTTTTATTTTGTGGTGGCAAAATCAAATGCCCTTCGACCTGTCCAATAATGGTCATACAAAAAATATTCGATTCACCTGCAGGCGACTGTGTCTGCCCAAATTGCTGAATAGTCTCTGTCACGGGAGAGATGGCCTTGTCCTCCTGAATCGGAATCTCCGGCGCTTCAACTTCCGGTTGATTGGATCTTGATGCCTGCTTGCCATTCATACGTTCATTCATTTCAATAATCCCCTTCTCCATAAACATTTAATGTATTTCCTTAGTATGGGGATTTTTCCAACCGCCTTATACCCGGTACAGCAAATTGCTTCACATATTGATCCTATTGCAGATCTTCCTGAAAACGCAAAAAAAGCCCCTTCTCTACGAGGAACCGTCCAATATTACTCGTAGAGAAGGGGCGACTGTGTGCCTGAATATATGTTTTTGTTTAGCCTATTTTAAACTTCCATAATGATTGGCAAAATCATCGGTCTACGACGAGTTTGCTCATACAGGAAGCGTCCCAGTGCATCTTTAACATTTGTTTTGAGTGAAGCCCACTCGTTAACGTTCTCACTCATCAACTTCTGCAATGTGCTGCTAACGATCCGGTTGGCCTCATCCAGTAGTCCTTCCGATTCACGTACATACACAAATCCACGAGAGATGATGTCAGGACCGGAAACAATTTTTCCATCCTGTTTGCTCAGTGTTACCACAACAACAAGGATACCATCTTGTGACAACAATTTGCGGTCACGAAGTACAATGTTACCCACATCACCTACACCCAAGCCGTCGATCAACACATTACCTGCAGTAACTTTACCTGCTCTACGTGCTGCTCCACCTTGAATTTCGATCACTTCACCGATATCCGTGATGAAAATGTTCTCAGGTTCTACCCCTACAGATTCAGCAAGAACCGCGTGGCGACGCTGCATACGGAATTCACCGTGAATTGGCAAGAAGAATTTCGGTTTCATCAGGTTGAGCATCAGTTTCAGCTCTTCCTGGCTACCGTGACCAGATACGTGGACGCCACTGTTAGCACCGCTGTAATGCACGTTAGCACCCAGACGGAACAATTCATCAATCGTACGGCCTACATATTTTTCATTACCTGGAACCGGTGTTGCTGCGATAATGACGGTATCACCTGGCAGGATGTCCACTTTACGGTGTGTGGAACGAGCCATACGTGTCAATGCTGACATTGGCTCTCCTTGACTTCCTGTGCAGAGAATCACGACACGATCAGCTGCCATCTTGCCTACTTCTTCAGGTTCAATGATCATGCCATCCGGAATCTCAAGATAACCCAGTTCGGAAGCAATACCAACCACGTTCACCATGCTGCGTCCGATAACTGCAACTTTACGTCCAGTCACTTCTGCTGCATTGATCACCTGTTGGATACGGTGTACGTTGGAAGCAAATGTCGCTACAACAACACGTTGACTAGCTTTACGGAAGATATCTTCCAGAACGATACCCACATTTTTCTCCGATGGTGTGAATCCAGGTTTCTCAGCGTTTGTACTGTCGGACAACAGCGCTAACACGCCATTTGTTCCGATCTGTGCCATACGCTGAAGATCTGCATATTGACCATTGACTGGAGTATGGTCGAATTTGAAGTCACCTGTGTGAACAACTGCACCTTCCGGTGTTTCGACACATACACCAACTGAATCCGGAATACTATGGTTAGTAGCGAAGAACGATGCTTTCAGAACAGATCCAAGTTGGATCTCGGAATCAGCATCAATCAGAATACGTTTTGTTTCACCCAGCAAATTCGCTTCTTTCAACTTGTTTTCTACAAGTCCAAGCGTAAGTCTTGTTCCGTATACAGGAACATTCAGATGTTTGAGAACATATGGCAGACCACCAATGTGATCTTCATGTCCGTGAGTAAGGATGATTCCTCTTACTTTGTCACGGTTCTCAGTCAGGTAAGAAATGTCAGGGATGACAATATCAATACCAAGCATATCTTCTTCCGGGAATTTAAGACCAGCATCTACGACTACAATGTCGTTGGCGTATTGGATGACGTACATATTTTTACCAATCTCGCCTACGCCGCCCAAAGCAAAAATCATCAGTTTATCGTTATTATTTTTCTTAGACAAATGAATCTAAACCTCCTATGGTAGTTGGACGTCGTACCTTATTATTTATTGTAAGTTAAGAAAAGTAGTCCATACATCACATACCCACCTATCGGGATGAATGCAAAAGAACACCTTTATTCACGATATTTGGAAGAAGTTCTTCGAAGTTATTCCCTTTGACCAACAAGTTGGATTTGAAATTCCCTCTTAGCCGTTCCTTCCTTTTTCACCGCAAAGCTACACCACGAAACGATGTCGCTTTCAATTTCAAAAAAATACCGCACCCAGTCACTTGACATCATTATACATGATTAAAAACAAAAAAAACAAGTCACTCTCTCGTTAACCTGTAGGTTTCCCCTTAGCAGTGGAAAAGAAACCTCACATTACTCGTAAAAAAAAGAACCGCAGCCTCTACGAAGAGGAGCGGTTCTTTTGCTAATCTGAAGGATATTCCCATGATTAATAAAATAGTCCATATACAACCAAAATGATTACAAATTAAGCAAACCTTTGATATAAACCTTCTCCTCTTCCGTTGGCGGAATAAGGGGCAACCGTACGGAGCCAACGTCTAGACCACGCAATGTCAGCGCATATTTTACCGCTACCGGGTTCGGTAGAGGCTGTGGACACTCAAACAGGCCTTTGAACACTGGGAACAACTGCTGATGAATCTGAGCAGCCTGAAGAGGTGCTCCGCCATAGAAGGCGTCAATCATTTTTTTCATTTCTGCCCCTACGACATGACTGGCCACGCTGACAATTCCATGTGCTCCAACCGCAATCGCTGGTAAGCCTGAAGCATCATCACCGGAATAAACTCTGAAATTTTCTGGAGCACTTGCTGCAATCAGTGTAACCTGCTCCATAGACGCACATTCCTTCGTAGCGACGATGTTAGGAATCTGTGCAAGACGAAGCGTTGTGGCTGCTGACAGGCTGGTTACTGTACGCCCAGGCACATTGTAGAGCATAACAGGTAGTTTGGTTGAGTTTGCAATTGCTTCAAAATGTTTGAACAAACCTTCTTGACTTGGTTTGTTGTAATACGGAACAACCAGCAATATGCCATCCACTCCGGCACGTTCAGCTTCCTGTGTCAAATGGATGGAATGTGCCGTGTTATTGCTTCCCGTTCCGGCTATAATTTTGCACCGACCGGCCGCATGTTTCACTGCAAATTCGAATAATTGAACTTTCTCAGTATCACTAAGTGTTGGAGACTCCCCTGTTGTTCCAGAAACCACAAGCGTCTCCGACTTTTGATCTACAATCAGATAGTCGATTAGACGTGCCGTTTCCTCCCAATGAATCTCTCCTTGTTCATTGAACGGAGTGACCATTGCTGTAATCAATCTTCCAAAGTCCAATTCGATTCCTCCTTCAAAACAGGTTTGGCTCCTCTAACTTCAGTTATTTACAAATGAAGTTCGAATGAGGCGTGAAGTGCCCTCAGGGCCTGAACCATATCTTCTTTTTTTACGAGTACCCAGATCGTTGTGTTCGAATCTGCCGATTGCAGGATCTGAATGTCTGCCAGTGTCAAGGACTCCACGATTCGAGCCATGATTCCAGGTACACCATTAATGCCTCCGCCAATGACGGACACTTTGGCACAACCGGAAAGGCTTTGTGGCTTGAGACCTATCTCCTGCAATACCTGTATTGCTTTCTCGGAATCACTGTCAAAAACCGTATAGACAACTCCCGAGGGGGTAACATTAATAAAATCAACGCTAATTGAATTCTCAGCCATGGTTTTGAACACTTTTAGTTGCAATCGATCTGCACCACCAGGCACATCCACCGTAATTTGCGTTACATTGCTCACGTAGGCGATGCCTGTTACATAACGGTCAACAATGCCTGTCTGCACATCCTGGAATCCTTCCGGATGCGTAACCAGCGTTCCTTCCGTGTCTGCAAAAGTAGATCTTACCCGTACTGGAATCTGGGATTGCATCGCAATCTCAACCGCACGTGGATGGATAACCTTGGCCCCGTGGTGGGCCATGTTACAGATCTCTGCATAACTCACAACAGTCAGTGGACGTGCATCCTCAACAATTCGCGGATCAGCGGTTAGTATCCCGTTCACATCTGTGTAGATATCCACCATTTCAGCACGTAATGCTGCACCGAGAGCTGTAGCAGACGTATCGCTTCCCCCACGACCCAGTGTCGTGAAGTCTCCGTTCTCTGTCTGCCCCTGGAATCCGGTTACAACAACGACACGGCCAAGCTGAAGCTGCTCCAACACACGAACAGGACGGACATCCAATATCCGGGCATTCCCGAAATTGTCGTCCGTCACAAAACCTGCTTGTGCACCGGTCAGCACTGTAGTTGGAATGCCTTCATGTTCGAGTAAACTGCTCAACGTTGTCGCAGATATGATTTCACCACAGCACAGCAGTAAATCCTTTTCGCGTGCGGATAGTGCGTTTCCGTTCTGTGCAGCCCAGTCTAGCAACGTATCAGTCGCATATGGCTCGCCGCGGCGCCCCATCGCAGACACAACGATGACCAGACTCAATCCTGCTTCAAGTTCACGTTTAACGTGACGGAGCACATGCTCTCTCGCCTGAACAGTGGAGAGAGACGTGCCTCCGAATTTCTGTACCATGATACGCATCTTTATTCCTCCATTTGTGTACGCAAGAAGACTGGACACGGGTCAAATCAACAAATGGATCACTCTAGGGAGCGTTCTGATGCGATAATTTCAGCATTTTATACGGCATTCCATCCCGCTCCTTTTTTTGTAATTGTCTAGGACAATCGCAAATTTAAGGTCGCGGTTGTTATCGAGGTCATGACGCATACATTCACAATAGACCTCTCCCGCTTGCTTAACCTGTACTGCCCGCAAGCAGGAATGCCTTATATACAGGAACGTGGACATAGTAGCTGTTCAATCCAGCATATCGTCCCCCATGATTTTCTTTGTCTCTCGAACCCCTTCATTTCTCCAAGCGCATAAACGTTGTCACCGAATCATTGTTCCATCAAGCCTGTGAAGAACGCTCCACAATCATCGGCTGCAACTGTTTGCCCTCAAGAGCACTCCAGCAAGCCTCTGGAATCAATTCCATTTTGGCGACTAACGAGTTTGGTTTTTTCACTGGATCGTCTTGCCCAAATGGCACAAAATACAAGTATTTAGCCACGAGCAATTTGGCGATATTCGCAGCATTCAATCCCAGACCGTCATTCGTGGAAATCGCGAGCACAAGCGGACGCTGATTGCGCATCTGCGCTTTGGCTGCCATAAGCACTGGACTGTCGGTCATCGCATTAGCCAGCTTGCTTGTTGTATTCCCTGTGCATGGAGCAATCACCAGCACATCAAGCAGCTTGGAAGGCCCTAATGGCTCCGCTTCAACAATTGTAGAAATGATATCATTACCTGTTATATCTTTCAACTGTTTTTGCCAATTTTGCGCCGTACCAAAGCGTGTATCCGTCGTCAGAACCGAATTCGAAATAATCGGAATGACGTTGGCACCTTCAGCTACGAAGCGGCTAATTACCGGCATAACCTCTTCAAACGTACAATGAGAACCCGTAATTGCATAACCTACCGTTTTTCCCTGCCAGTTCATGATTTAACCTCCCGTGCGTTCTGTTCTTCCAAAAGCAAACGGATCAACGCGTCGGCAATAATGCCGCCAGCCGTTTTGGGAGCAACAATGCCGGGGAGGCCAGGCGCAAGTAGCGCTTTGATACCGCGTTTGTCGGCATACCTGAAATCACAGCCGCCAGGAGCGGATGCGAGGTCGATAATGACAGCCTTTTGCGGCATTCTGGACAGGATTTGTGCTGTGATTATCATAGTCGGTATCGTATTAAAAAGCAAGTCAACTTCCCCGGTTTGAGCGGCCAAATCCGTTGTCATGAAAGGCTTCCAGCCCATTATTGTAGCGCGGGCAGCATCCTCTTCCCGCCTGATTCCCACCCGTACATTTGCTCCAAGTCCCTGCAATGTTTTGGCCATTGTGAATCCTGTTCGACCAATGCCAAGCACAATGCATTCCGAACCATGGATTGTGAAGTCCGTCTCCCGAATAGCTATGGCGATGGCTCCCTCAGCTGTTGGAATAGAGTTATAAAGTGCAATATCATCACGATCAAGTACTTCAACAAGTCGCAGCCCATTTTCAAGACAAAGTTCGCGCAAGAACGGCTTTGCCATACCTGTGAACACAATACAATGCTCTGGTAATGCTGCAATATGTTCCTTTTTCAAATAGATCGGTGTGTCACTGAATGAAGTACTTACTTTTCCCTGGTCATCGCAACCGACAACAGGCAGTACCAGTACATCTGCGGAAGCAAACACTTCATCCTCCAGTTCCTGGTGCTCGATCCCTGGAATGGAACGCTCTATTTTATCGAAACCCACCACACTTACCGTTGCATCCAGCTCAGCGCACTTTTGAATGACTTCAAGCTGCCGCGCATCTCCGCCCAGGACTACAATCCGGACTCCGGTCAGCATCGGGACGTCACTCCTTTCACCACATGTATGCCTTATCGTATGCAGGGGCCCACAGGGGGGTGAAAACAATAATTGCATTCCACCTTCCGTTTCTCGAATGTAAAAAAGAGCCGCCCCTGTCAGGGACGACTCTAAAGAATGGGTATATTTACGTTGCTTATTTCCCGGTATGACCGAATCCGCCTTCGCCACGTACCGTTTCCGAAAGTTCATTCACTTCCGTCAATTCAACCGCAGGCACGGTCTGGAAGACGATCTGTGCGATGCGCTCTCCCCGTACAATCGTGAACGGTTCCTGACCCAGATTAATCAACAGCACTTTAACTTCTCCGCGATAATCCGCATCAATGGTCCCCGGTGTGTTGAGGCAGGTAATACCATGTTTGAAAGCCAGTCCGCTCCGAGGACGAATCTGTGCTTCCAATCCAGCTGGCATTGCCATCGCAAGTCCGGTAGGAATCAGCGTACGCTGACCCGGCTGCAGAACAACATCTTCTTGAAGTGCAGCTACTACATCAAAGCCGGATGCCAGCTCCGACATTTTTTGAGGCAGTTTAATATCTTCATTGCCCGGCAGTTTCTGTATTTGAACGTAATGCAACAAAATCATCCCTTCTCAATCCAGCGATCGTTTTATCTGAAGCGCCAACCATAGCAAGTGCAAAAGGTTCAGCAAACATCAGATCAAGTACCGCGTTAATATCGTCCATGGTAACTTGCTCAATTTTGGTGATCATCTCATCCAGCGTATGGTGTCTGCCCAGCATGAGTTCGTTTTTACCCAGACGATTCATGCGACTGCCTGTGCTTTCCAAGCTCAGAATCAAGCTGCCTTTGAGCTGTTCTTTTCCTTTACGAAGTTCATCTTCGGACAAGCCGTTTACAGCCAGATCGCGCAGAACCTCTTTGGTCAGATCGAGCACTTCTTTGGTCTGTTTTGGTGCTGTACCCGCATATATCGTGAAAAGTCCGCTGTCCGCATGAGAGCTATGATAGGAATACACGGAGTACGCAAGACCCCGTTTCTCACGAATTTCCTGGAACAGTCTGGAGCTCATGCCTCCACCAATGGCGTTATTCAGAACAACCATAGCGAATTGCAGCGGATCTCCGATTTTACAGCCCGGGAACGAAATACAGATATGATTCTGTTCCGTTTTCTTTTTGTGAAAGAGCTGTCCGCTTTGGAAGGCTGGCATCGTGACTGCTTCCGTTACTCCATTTACATCAAAAGCACCAAAATGTTTCTCCATCAGATCAATTACACTGTCATCAATATTACCCGCGATACTAATGACCGTGTTCTCAATCGTGTAGTGCTCCTTCATATATGCACGCAGATGACTGGAATCCATCGCTTTGAGACGTTCTTCCGTACCCAGGATTGGGTATGCGAGTGGATGCTCACCATAGGCGGCCAAGGCCATCAGATCATGAACCATATCATCAGGCGTATCTTCATACATCGAGATTTCTTCCAGAATGACGTTTTTCTCCTTGATCAATTCACCATCATCCATTTTGGAGCGGAAAAACATATCAGACAATACATCAACCGCAATCGGCAAATGTTCATCCAACACTTTAGCATAATAACACGTGTATTCTTTGGAAGTGAACGCGTTCACGTTACCGCCAATCGCATCGAACTGCTCCGCAATCGCCTTGGCATCATAACGATCTGTTCCTTTGAACAGCATGTGTTCAATAAAATGTGATACTCCGTTACTTGCAGGTTGCTCATTGCGCGAACCTGTCTTGACCCATATTCCGAAAGACACAGAACGGCAGGTCGGTATCTGTTCCATGACAACTCTGAGGCCATTGCCCAGCTGAATTTTTTTCATGGTTGGCCCTCCTACATCTCTATAATTGCCTTGATCTCAACCTTGAAATTGAAATCGACATTTGGTTCCAACTGTTTGATATTAACAAAAAAACAACGTTCACTCAACCGCAGAGGTATTTACACGTTCCGAGGACAGCGTCTCACTTACTGTTCCGAGCACCAAACCTTTGGCCCGTATGGATTGAATCATACCCTTTAAAGCTCCCGAAGAAGCAGCTGTAGGGTGCATTAGAATTAAAGTGCCTGCCTCGGTATTTTTAGCAATTTTGGCAACAACAGCATCCGGGCTTGGTTTACGCCAATCCACAGTATCTACTGTCCATAACACGGTTTGCAGTCCCATGGATGAAGCAATGTCAACGGTCTTTTGATTAAAGTCACCGGAAGGCGGAGCAAACCAACGATTCTCTACGCCCAGTGTTTTATGGAGCAGATCCTGGGTTTTGCTAATTTCCAGCTTGGCCCGTTCTGCGCTCAATCGGCTCATATTAGGGTGAGAATATGCATGATTGGACATCTCATGCCCACGCTTCTGGATTTCTTTGGCCAGTTCAACGTTTTTGCTTAACCAACTTCCATCCAGAAAAAAAGTAGCCTTCACTTTCTCGGCATCAAGCGTATCCAGCATCGGTTTAATGTATTCGTTCCCCCAGGCCACATTAATCATAAAAGAAACCATCGGTTTGTTTGCATTGCCCCGATAGATCGGATGTGCACCCAAATCTTTAAGCTGAATCTCCGGCTCAATCTGACGGTAGACATACGCTATTTTGGTATTCAACGTTCCACTCAGCGCCTTACGGTATGTCGCTTCCACATCAATCTCCATGCCATTATAACCAGGAATCGCTTTCCATACCCGATCCACTCTGGCATTCACCGGAGCAATTTTCGTTTCAGCCGCTTTATCCCGAATCGCAGACAACAGCGCATCTTCTCCAGTTGCCTCCTTAAACATGTCAAAAGCATTTTGCGTACCTGGCCCATCACGGATCTCCGTAATGTATGTACGTACACTGCCAACTTGTCCGATCAATATGACCGCAGTCACACCCGCCAGAACAGCCGCCAGCTTTTTGGATTGGTTTCCCACAGCTCCATCCTCCCGCCGTCTTTGTCCCCATCATATGAGGACAAGGGCAAAAATATGAATGCTAAGCCATGGTTTCATCCTTGCTTTACATATTTAAACGTTAAAAAAAGAGCCAGAAATTCACATTCTGTCTCTTCATTCAATCTATCCATTTATAACCTGTCGCTTCGGTATCCTAGGATTGAGCCGGAGCTTCAGCAGTCAAAACTGCTTTACGGGACAAGTTGATTCGACCTTGTGGGTCAATTTCCGTTACTTTTACCGTAATGGAATCACCGATAGCTACAACATCTTCCACTTTGGCAACACGTTCAGTTGACAGTTGCGAGATGTGCACCAGACCTTCTTTGTTCGGAAGTACTTCAACGAATGCACCGAATTTCTCTACGCGTTTTACTTTGCCGACATAAATCTCGCCGACCAATACTTCGCGCACAATACCTTCGATGATCGCTTTGGCTTTATCATTCATCTCCTGGTTGGAAGAAGCGATAAAGACACGTCCATCCTGTTCAATATCAATTTTAACACCGGTTTCTTCGATGATTTTATTGATAATTTTACCACCTGCACCGATCACATCACGGATTTTGTCCGGATTGATATGCATCGTTGTAATTTTAGGTGCATATTGTGATAACTGCTCACGTGGCGTATTCATCACTTCAGTCATTTTGCTCAAGATATGCAAACGACCTTCTTTGGCTTGAGCCAATGCTTCAGACAAAATTTGACGATCAATACCATCAATTTTGATGTCCATTTGAATCGCAGTTACACCTTCAGGTGTTCCGGCTACTTTGAAGTCCATATCACCGAGGTGATCTTCCATACCTTGAATATCACTCAGAATGGATACATGATCTCCATCTTTGATCAGACCCATAGCTACACCCGCAACTGGAGCTTTGATTGGTACACCTGCATCCATCATAGCCAGTGTGCTGGCACAGATACTTGCCTGGGAAGTTGAACCGTTGGATTCCAGAACTTCAGATACGAGACGAATCGTGTATGGGAAGTCTGTTTCGGAAGGGATGACTTTGGAAAGCGCACGCTCACCCAGAGCACCATGTCCGATTTCGCGACGGCCTGGAGCACGTAATGGACGAGCTTCACCTACGCTGAATGGTGGGAAATTATAGTGATGCATGAAACGTTTCGTTTCTTCAAGACTGATTCCGTCCAAAATCTGAACGTCGCCCAGTGCACCAAGGGTACAGATGCTAAGTGCTTGTGTTTGTCCACGTGTGAACAAACCTGAACCGTGCGTACGTGGCAGCAGGGAAGTATCACATTCAATTGGACGAATCTCAGCAAGTCCACGTCCGTCCGGACGAACTTTATCATGCGTGATCAGACGGCGCACTTCTTCTTTAACGATATCGTGCAGGACTTCCTTCACGTCTTTAAGCAATTCAGGACTTTCAATATATTTCTCTTCGAAGTGAGCAACAGTTTCGTCATTCACTAGATCGATTGCATCTTGACGAGCATGCTTCTCGGCAATTTTAACGGCTTCAACCAGACGAGCACTTGCGAAATCACGCACACTGCTGTTGACTTCCGCATTAACGGCATGTAACTTAACAGCCATTTTTTCTTTACCAGCAACTTGCACGAGTTGTTCGATTACCGCAACAATATTTTTGATCTCGTCATGTCCAAACATGATTGCTTCAAGCATTACTTCTTCCGGTAATTCGTTTGCTTCAGCCTCAACCATCATGATGGCATCCTTGGTTCCTGCAACCACCAGCTCAAGTTCACTGATTTCAAGCTGTGCAATCGTTGGGTTAATGATGAACTCGCCATCAATACGTCCAACTTTCACGCCACCAATCGGTCCGCTGAATGGAACATCCGAAATGCTCAATGCTGCTGATGTACCAATCATTGCAGCGATTTGCGGTTCGCAATCCTGGTCCACACTCATAACGATATTCAGAACTTGTACATCATTCCGGAAGCCTTCCGGGAACAATGGACGAATTGGACGGTCTGTCAGACGGCTTGAAAGAATGGCTTTCTCACTCGGTCTGCCTTCCCGTTTAATAAATCCACCCGGGATTTTACCTACGGCGTACAATCTTTCTTCATAGTTCACCGTTAATGGGAAAAAGTCCAAATCTTTCGGCTCACTTGATGCTGTCACGGTACACAATACCACGGTATCCCCGTATGTTACCTTAACGGCAGCATTAGCCTGCTTGGCCAAACGCCCGGTTTCAAACGTAAGCTTTCTTCCGCCAAGCTGCATTTCAACACGCTGTTCCATGAAATTCCTCCTTTTATTCGTCCTAACTCAATGGATTCTGCATATTCACAGTATTTCCTGCTTGTCCTGCATTCATTAGCTATGTAAGATCTTGCAACATGCTAATCTGCACAACAAAAGCTCCTCACGGAGCCCCATCTACAAATATATGGCAACATGTTCATCTACAAAACAACCCGGCTGTAGGTTCCGCTTGTCCTTTTAGACAAAAGAATGACGGATAACAGCCAGGTTGGTTTTGAAAACATGTACGATAATTAACGACGCAATCCGAGTTTTTCGATCAGTGCGCTGTAACGTTTAACATCTTTGTTTTTCACGTAAGCCAAAAGCTTACGACGTTGACCTACCATTTTCAAAAGTCCACGACGTGAGTGGTGGTCTTTCTTATGCGTACGCAAGTGGTCTGTCAAACTTCTGATGTTTTCCGTAAGGATAGCAACTTGCACCTCTGGAGATCCTGTATCGGACTCGTGAGTTTTGTGCTCGTCGATCAGTTGTTGTTTACGTTCTTGAGTCAATGCCATCCTGTTCACCTCCTTCAATATAATCGCCATTAGCCTCGTCACCGCCGGTGAGAGCAAGCAACCAAGCCAAGGTTAATGTTGTCTCAATCGACAACGTAGTACAGTATATCATAATTGCCTAGTTAAAGTAAATGTAAACATACATTTAATCCTGAACCTTTAAGATAACAGGCGGCCGGCAGTTAATGCATCTTCACGAATCTGGCTGATCAAGGCATCAATGGAGTCAAACTTTCGTTCTGCACGAATATAGTGAACGAGCTCAACCTTTAGTTCCTGGTCATATAGGTGTCCATCAAAATCAAGCAGGTGCACTTCAAACGTAGGTTTCATCCCGCTTTCGTGAAACGTAGGTTTCACACCGAGATTCATTACGCCATGCAGTTCCTGTTCGCCATACTGCACACGAACAGCGTAAACACCCTTCGACGGGGTAACGTAATGATCCGTGAGTTCAAGGTTGGCTGTAGGAAATCCAATCGTTCGTCCACGCTTCTCCCCGTGAATGACGGTTCCTCTGATGCTGTAAGGTCGGCCAAGCCAGTGACTGGCCTCATCCATCTCCCCACGCTTCAACAAGCCACGAATGAGAGAACTGCTCACTTTTTCACCATTTAACAAGAAAGGAGGAACGGTTTCCACCGTCATCTCTCCTTCTCCCAAAGTACGAAGAAGTTGTTCATCCCCTGCACCCTTGTGACCAAAACGGAAGTCAAAACCCACCACCGCTGTTCGTGTCTGAAGAGGAATCAACAAGTCGTGTACAAATTGTTGCGGCCTCAACCGTGAGAAATCTTCATTGAACTCCACCACATACAGTACATCAACGCCCATTCCTGCCAAGATGTCTTCTTTATCTCTCAAGGGAGTTAAATAACCCTCGTAATCCCCTTTGCGCATAACTTCCTTCGGATGTGGATGAAAGGTCATGACCGCTGCCTGCATGCCCGTTTCCCGCGCAATGCGGACAGCTGATAAAATGACACTTGCATGTCCGAGATGCAGTCCGTCGAATTGACCAATCGCAAGCACTTGGGGCAGTGTGCTCAGCTCAGTCGAATGTAACGTCTGCGGATAGGTTAGCATTACGGTTTTCACAATCATTCACCTGCATTTCACTAGATAGGCCAAGCTTGAGCATCACCACAACTCCAAGCCCGAGACCTCTTTATTCCGGCAAAAAGACTTTAACTGCCCTCACCGTTGGTTTTAGTTCATCCCGTTCAAATATCCCCAGAAACGTACCATCCTGAGCATACAACCGCAATAAACCAGGTTGCTCTACAGGCGGTTCCAGAAGACGTGCAGACAGTTTCTGACCTTGAAGTGCTCCTTTGGCCTGTTCTTCTCCAACCTTGTGGGCCGGAATTGAAGCAATAGCCTCGTCAACAGGAATCAGCGCCTCCGCCAAAGTCCCGTCAGCCATAAGTTGTTCCACTTCTTCAATACGAAGACAACGATCTGCAGAGATACCTGCCGATATCGTACGCTCCAGTTGAACCATGGTCGATGGATATCCGAGTTGCCGGCCAATGTCTACACACAATGTACGAATATAGGTACCTTTTGAACACAAGGCCCGGAAGGATATATCGGTGGTCTCACCCTGAGTCTCAATCCCTGTAAGTTCGAGCTCATAGATTGTGACCTCACGGCTCTTACGCTCTACCGTCTTACCTTCACGAGCAAGTTCATAAAGACGTTTACCGTCTACCTTTACCGCAGAATACATGGGTGGTACCTGAGAGATCGTGCCCAGAAACTGTTCAAGCACCTGTTGAACCTGTTCCTGTGTTACTTCCACAGTCGTTTCAGCCCGCTCAATGACTTCCCCTGTCATATCCTCTGTGTCAGTAGAGAGTCCCAATCTGAGCGTAGCAAGATATTCCTTCGGAAGCTCCTGCATGTACTCCACCACACGTGTCGCCCGTCCAAGACAGAGCGGCAGAACGCCTGTAACTTGTGGGTCAAGTGTCCCCGTATGCCCAATGCGCTTCATTTTTAGAATGCGACGCATTTTGGCTACAACATCATGAGAAGTAAATCCCGCCGGTTTATATACCGGAAGTACACCTTCAAATGGCTTTACCATTGTGAATTCACCTGCTTCAGTACTTTTGCGACAATATCATCAAGTTTTCCTTCCAGACGACATCCGGCTGCGAGCACATGCCCGCCTCCGCCAAAGGTCTGTGCTAGTGCAGCAACATCAATCTTCCCAGCTGAACGCAAAGAAACCTTGACTGCATTCTCGTTGATGACTTTGAAAAAGATACCAACTTCCACGCCCTGAATGTTGCGCGGATAGTTCACTACCCCTTCAAGATCTTCATTAGCTGCTCCACAAGCCACCATATCATCTGGTGTAATAACAACCCAGGCTATCTTTCCATCATCTGTCATCTGCAGGCTTGATAGTGCCTGATTCAAAATCCGAACTTGCGGAAGAGTCACCTGCTCCAACAATGTCTGGGCGAGATAGGGTCCATCCACGCCATGTTCAAGCAGTCTGGAAGCCGTTGTCATTACATTTGGACTGGTGTTGGCATAGCGGAACCCACCTGTATCCGTAAGCAATCCTGTATAAACTGCCGTCGCAACATCTTTATCCCATGTTACTTGGAACAGGTTAAGAAAATCGAACAAAATTTCAGCCGTTGCAGCAGCATCTGATTTAATGATGTTGACTGTACCATAACCGTCATTTGTAGGGTGATGATCAATATTCAAAATAACAGCATCGTCTTCGAAATAATGACGTGTCAAACCTACTCTGGCAAAGTCTGCACAATCCACACAGATAACAGCTTTGTATTTTCGCTGCGGTGGTTCTTCGGTCATGTTCACAATGTTGCCTGCTTCCCACAAAAATTGCATGCGCCCGGGGATTTCACCTTCATTAATCATCGTGAATGTCTTACCCAGACATGACAGCAGCCAGCCCACCGTTACCGTCGAGCTGACTGCGTCACCGTCCGGCTGTACATGCGACACGACCAGGTAATCATCATGCTCCAGCAGAAATTGCTTTCCCGCCTGGAGCGCCTGTTCATAAGTGTGCATTGCCGTCTCCTCTATTCTGTTACTGGGATTCGTTCTTGTCGGAACCAATATCGCCAAGCAGCTTCTCAATTCGGCTGCCATAAGCGATGGATTCATCAATCTTAAATATCAATTCGGGAACATGCCGGAACCGGATACGTTTACCCAGCTCGGAACGCAAAAATCCATTTGCTTTTGCCAGAGCTTTGAGCGTGTTATCTTTTTGTTCCTGTTCACCGAAGACACTCAGATAAACTTTGGCTTGCGACAAGTCTCCTGTCACTTCGACTCCCGTTACCGTAATAAAGCCGATACGTGGATCTTTCAGTTCAGACTGGATGAGTAGACTGATTTCTTTCTTGATCTGCTCGCCCACTCTACCTGTACGAATCTTAGCCATCGTTGTTCACCTCATGCTTCCTTGCTTATCGTTGTACTGTCTCCATAATGAAAGCTTCGATAACGTCGCCTTCTTTGAGATCATTATATTTATCCAGTGTGATACCGCACTCGTAACCTTGTGCTACTTCTTTGGCATCATCTTTATAACGTTTCAGGGAATCCAGCTTACCTTCGTAAAGGACAATGCCATCACGAATCAGGCGTGCTTCCGCAGAACGCGTAATTTTACCCGAGGTAACCATACAACCAGCGATGGTACCCACTTTACTGATGGAGAACGTGCTCCGAACTTCAGCATGACCGATAACTTTTTCTTTGTAGATCGGATCAAGCATACCTTTCATCGCTTGTTCAATTTCTTCGATAACACTGTAGATTACGCGATGTAGACGAATGTCTACTTGCTCTTGATCTGCAGTTGCTTTCGCCTGGTTATCAGGACGAACGTTGAAACCAATCACGATGGCATTGGATGCTGCCGCCAAAATGATGTCGGACTCAGTGATTGCACCAGCGCCGCTATGAATGATTTTCACGCGTACACCTTCAACTTCGATCTTCGCAAGGGAACCTTTCAATGCTTCAACCGAACCTTGTACGTCACCTTTGATGATTACGTTCAGATCTTTGATCTCACCATCTTTGATGTGCTGGAACAGATCATCCAACGTTACGCGAGTATGTGTACCCAGATCGGATTCACGTTGCGTAATCGCACGTTTGTCAGCGATGGAACGCGCTTTGCGCTCATCTTCAAACACCATGAATGGATCTCCCGCACCTGGAACTTCAGTCAAACCTGTGATTTCTACAGGTGTTGAAGGTCCAGCCTCTTTCAGACGACGACCTTTGTCATTGACCATCGCACGGACACGACCGAAGCAGTTACCTGCTACGAAAGCATCGCCGACTTTCAATGTACCGTGCTGTACGAGGATACGTGCAACTGGGCCACGTCCTTTATCCAGCTCGGCTTCAATCACTGTACCACGGGCACGTTTGTCCGGGTTCGCTTTGTATTCGTTCACTTCTGCAACGAGCAGAATCATTTCAAGCAGACCTTCCAGACCCATTCTTTGTTTCGCTGATACGTTAACAAAGATGGTATCTCCGCCCCATTCTTCCGGAACGAGTTCATAGTTAGTCAATTCTTGTTTTACTTTATCCGGATCAGCGCCCGGTTTGTCAATTTTATTGACAGCCACGATAATTGGAAGCCCCGCAGCTTTGGCATGGTTAATTGCCTCAACTGTTTGTGGCATAACACCGTCATCGGCAGCTACGACAATAATTGTAATATCCGTAACCTGTGCTCCACGTGCACGCATTGCTGTAAACGCTTCATGACCCGGAGTATCCAGGAACGTAATTTTTTTGTTGTTGATTTCGACTTGGTATGCACCAATATGTTGCGTGATTCCGCCTGCTTCGCCGCCTGTTACATTCGTGGAACGAATGGCATCCAGCAAAGTTGTTTTACCATGGTCAACGTGACCCATGATTGTTACTACCGGAGGACGAGCTTGCAAGTCAGCAGCATCATCATTCTCTTCCAGTGTTTCGAAACGGTCATCTTCAAGCACAATCTTCACTTCAACCTCAACACCGAATTCACCTGAAAGCAGAAGGATCGTTTCGATATCAAGCTCTTGGTTGATTGTTGCCATAACGCCCATAGCGATGAGCTTTTTGATAACTTCGGAAGCATCCTTATGCAGCAACTTCGCTGTTTCACCTACGGTCATATCACCACGAACGATGATTTTCTTAGGTGTGTTATCAATTTTCTCACGTTGTTGGTACTGTTGTTGATTTCTGTTGCGGTTGTTCTTTCCACCACGGTTACCACGGAAGTTGCCACCACGATTGTCATCATAACGACGTCCACCGCCACCGCTGTTCGAACGGTTACCACTATTGTTGTTGCTGCCAGTAGTACCACCTGGGCCGCTTCTGCGTTGGCCTTGTCCTTGGCTCTGACCTTGGCCACCGCTACGGTTGCCAGCAGTACCTGTATTGCCACCGCTGTTAGGTCCTGAAGTTCTTACTTGACCGCCACCGCTGTTATTTGGACGTTGACCCGATCCTTGCGGACGGGATGCAGTACTGCTTTGTCCACCTTGAGCTGGTCTTGGACGGTTAGTTGATTGTCCTCCTTGGCTTGAGCCTTGGGAAGAGTTCGTTCTGTTGCGGCTGTCTTGGCCGCTGGGTCTTTGGGTGCCATTGTTATTGTTGGAATTTGGTCTATTGTTCATACCTACCTGCTTTTCCTGTTGTATTTTTGTTTGTACGGGACTACCGGATGGATTACTGCTCTTCGGCGTGTTCACTCCGCCGGCCGGCTTGTTGCTGTCCACTGGTTTGTCACTGCGCACTGCCGAAGTAGCAACTGGTTTTGCATCGTTGCCTTGTTTCGAAGCAGCAGTGGATTTTATATCTTTAAAAAATTGTTCCACCTTACCGACTGAACCATTCTCCATGACACTCATATGATTGTTTACGGGAATTTCCAGCTTTTTAAGAATGGTTATAATTTCTTTACTACTCATATTAAGGGACTTCGCATATTCATAAACTCGCAATTTATCCTTGTTTTCCTGTTTACTCAATATACTCCACCTCCGACATTATACCGACTTGCTTGGAGATCATTTTTGCAAACCCTCGATCCGTTACTGCAAGAACAACACGCGTGTCTTTACCGATACTTGAACCCAGACTATCCCGGTCAAATCCGATCAACAGAGGAACCTTATAAGTTCCACATTTATCGCGAAATTTCTTTTGTGTATTGGCTGAGGCGTCACCCGCAACAATAACCATTTTAGCTTCGGAAGAACGGATCGCTTTAAGTACAATTTCTTCACCTGTTACAAGTTTGCCTGCACGCATAGAGAGTCCCAGATAAGACAGCGTTTTAATATTAGTCATGTTCACGCTCCTGTGCTGCTTTGAATTCATCCTCAACCGCGATGAAGTCAGCTGCTAATTGCTCGTAAATTTCAGGTGAGACTTTGCCTTTTAACGCCCGATCCAAAGCCCGGTTTTTGAGTGCAAGCTTAAAACAGGACTCTTTGCCGCATAAATAGGCACCACGTCCGGATTTTTTGCCAGTCAAATCGATCAGCACTTCATCCTCTGGCGTTTTAACAATGCGAATCAGCTGCTTTTTGGGCATCATTTCTTGGCATGCCACACATTTGCGCAGCGGCACTTTTTTTGGTTTCATACGTCAGCGCCCCCCGTACTTTACTTTAGTCGACGGAGACGGAATCCTGATGCATTTCAGAAGAAGAATCTTTTTCTCTGCCGAATTCCTGTTCCGCCTGGCTCTCGCTCTTAATGTCGATTTTCCAGCCGGTTAATTTGGCTGCCAATCTGGCATTTTGGCCTTTGATACCAATTGCGAGCGACAGTTGATAGTCCGGAACGATAACCCGAGCCATCTTTTCTTCCTCAAATACATGAACTTCCAATACTTTGGAAGGACTCAGTGCATTAGCAACATATTCGTCAACTTGATCGGAGAAACGAACGATGTCGATTTTTTCACCGCGCAGCTCACCCACAATGGTCTGCACGCGCATTCCCTTAGGACCTACACAAGATCCAACTGGATCAACTTCCTCGTTGCGGGAATGAACGGCAATCTTGGAGCGGAACCCTGCTTCGCGAGCGACGGAGCGAATCTCAACTACACCGTCAAAGATCTCAGGCACTTCCAGTTCAAAGAGACGTTTCAAGAGGCCCGGATGGGTACGGGACAAAATGATTTGCGGCCCTTTGGTCGTATTCTCGACCTTGGTGATATACGCCTTAATACGGTCACCATGAACAAACTTCTCGTTCGGCATCAATTCGGTCAGCGGTAAAGCCGCTTCGATTTTGCCCAGATCGATGTAGATATTGCGCAAATCCTGACGCTGCACCACTCCCGTAACGATATCTTCTTCCTTATCTACGAAAGCGTTGTAGATCAGGCCGCGTTCGGCTTCACGAATCCGCTGGGTCACTACCTGTTTGGCAGTTTGTGCCGCGATACGTCCGAAATCACGCGGCGTAACTTCAATCTCCGCAATATCTTCCAGCTGGAAGTGTGGGTTGATTTCTCGTGCAGCAGGCAATGAAATTTCGGTACGTGAATCCAGGACTTCTTCCACGATCAATTTACGGGCATACACCCGAATAACTCCCGTATTACGGTTCATGTCAACACGCACATTCTGGGCCGTGTTGAAATTCCGCTTGTAGCTGGAAATTAGTGCAGCCTCGATCGCTTCAAACAGCACATCCTTGCTGATCCCTTTTTCCCGTTCCAATTCATTCATTGCTTCAATAAAATCCATACTCATGAATGTTGATCCCCCTTTCAAACATGGCATCTCATACGTAAAACGGCGAAAGGCTCTGAACTCATGAGCACCTTGCCGTTATCGTGAGATGTGTCTTTTTCATTAATAAAGTGAACAAGGCACTTAAAACAAAATAGCTAGGCGCGCACTGGCAACCTTATCATAAGAAATGGCATGCTGTTTTTTGCCTGCTTCGATCACGAGTTCCCCGTCATCAAAGGAAAGCAGCTTGCCTTCAAATTCCTTCAATCCGTTCACCGGCTCGTAGGTTGTAACAAAAACATTTTTGCCTACAGATTTGGTAACGTCCTCAGGTTTTTTCAGTGGACGCTCCGCACCGGGAGAAGACACTTCAAGGAAATAGATGGTTGGAATCGGATCGTTCTCATCCAGCTTGGCGCTCAGCTTTTCGCTGATCAAGACGCAATCGTCGATGTCGATGCCACCCTCTTTGTCGACATACACCCGTAAAAACCAGTTGCTGCCTTCTTTGACGTATTCGATGTCAACCAGCTCGAAGCCTTGTTCGTTCAAGTAGGGTTGGATCATTTCTTCCACGGTAGATTTAATGTTCGTTGTGCTCAAAACCAATAACCTCCAACTTAGGTTACACCAGCAAAAAAGCACTGGCAGATTATTCAATACCCAAGATTCTTGTATACCAAAGACTAAAGAGTGGGTTTCCCCACTCTTTAGAAATTCGTACTATCTCGTTCACTTCAAAAATTATAACATAGTCTGGTAATAGTGACAAGTAAGCGATGGTTCAGGCAGTTTACTTACTAATGAAGGAAAAATCACGTCCCCCCAACAATCGCTATGTTTAAATCCAAATTCAATCCTAGAAAAGGGAAAGCTGATTGCTCTCTGGCAAGCCACGGAAACATCCCATATTCGACAGGAGTTCAACAATGGTCTTACTTGCTTTCGACTTCTGCTGGAAGTCCTCAACCGATAGAAACTCACCATGATCTCTTGCTGCAGCAATATTGCGAGCAGCATTATCCCCGATTCCTGCCAACGCCGAAAATGGAGGGATTAGTGATTTTCCGTCAACGATGAACTTTGTCGCTTCCGAACGGTATAAGTCAATGGACTTCAGCGAGAATCCGCGTGCTGCCATTTCCAGACCCATTTCCAGGACAGGTAACATGTTTTTCTCTTTGGGAGGTGCCTGGAAACCTAATTGCTCAATTTCCGTAATTTTGCGATAGATCGCGTCATATCCCTGACACATGAGTTCGATATCAATCTCATCCGCCCGAACGGTAAAGTAAGTTGCGTAATATTCAATCGGATGATACAGCTTGAAGAACGCCGTACGTACTGCCGAAATAACATAAGCGGCCGCGTGAGCCTTCGGGAACATGTACTGGATTTTGAGACATGAATCAATGTACCATTGAGGCACTTTACAATTCTTCATCTCGTCAATCCATTCCTGTGGCAGCCCCCGTCCCTTACGAACACTCTCGGTAATCTTAAAGGCAAGACTTGCGTCCATTCCCGTTTTATAGATCAGGAATAACATTATATCATCCCGACAACCAATTACCGTCTTAATGTTACACGTTCCGTTCTTAATCAGATCCTGAGCGTTTCCAAGCCATACCCCTGTACCGTGGGACAATCCGGAAATCTGCAGTAAATCGGCAAAAGACGTCGGCTGGGATTCAACAAGCATCTGACGTACAAACTTCGTTCCCATCTCTGGCACGCCAAACGTCGCGACTGGCGACCTAATCTGTTCCGGTGTAACACCCAGTGCGTCGGTTGAGTTAAACATGCTCATGACTTTGGGATCATTCATCGGAATGGTCGTGGGATCGACACCTGTCAAATCCTGTAACATCCGCATCATAGTTGGATCATCGTGCCCCAGAATATCAAGTTTCAGCAAGTTTTCTTCAAAAGCATGATAATCAAAGTGTGTCGTTTTCCACTCCGCATTAACGTCGTCAGCTGGGAACTGAACAGGTGTAACGTCTTCGACCTCAATATAATCAGGTACAACGACAATACCGCCGGGATGCTGTCCAGTACTCCGTTTCACCCCAGTACAGCCAGAGGCCAAACGATTCAATTCAGCTCCGCGCCATTTCTTGTGATGTTCTTCCTCATACTTCTTGGCAAAACCAAATGCTGTTTTCTCAGCCACCGTACCAATGGTCCCCGCACGGAAAACACTCTTCTCACTAAAGAGTACTTTCGTATAGTTATGAGCATGAGGCTGATAATCACCAGAGAAGTTCAAGTCAATATCGGGAACTTTATCTCCTTTAAATCCAAGGAAGGTCTCAAACGGAATATCTTGGCCTTCTCCTTTAAGTGTGCCACCACAATCCGGACACTCTTTCTCTGGAAGGTCAAATCCACTCCGAACACTGCCGTCCAGGAACCACTCGCTGTGTTTGCATTCTGAATTCACACAAATATAATGAGCAGGTAGTGGATTAACCTCGGATATACCCAGGAATGTAGCAACAACAGAGGAGCCTACCGATCCCCGTGAACCTACGAGATAACCATCCTGATTCGATTTTTTAACCAAGCGTTCCGAGATCAGATAGTTGGCAGAAAAACCGTATTTAATAATTGGAATGAGCTCTTTCTCTAGTCGTGCCACGATTACTTCTGGTAATTCCTCGCCATAGATGGACTTGGCAGTGTTATAACAGGTATTACGGATTTCTTCGTCTGCACCTTCCAGAATCGGAGTAAACAGTTTGTCCGGGAATAACTTAATTTCCTCAAATCGATCAGACAACTCCACCGTATTTGTAACAACGACTTCGTAAGCTTTATCTTGGCCCAGGAACTGGAACTCTTCCAGCATTTCCTCTGTCGTTCTAAAATGTGCATCCGGTTTACGCTGATCTTTCAGTGGACTAAATCCTGTAATACCGTGAATGGTGATATCCCGATATAACTTGTCACGCGGTTCCAAATAGTGCACGTTACCTGTGGCTATGACCGGTTTATTAAGTTTTGCACCTATATCAATGACTTTACGGATCGCTGTTTTGATTTCTTCGGGTGTAGCTACCAACCCTTTATCCACCAAATGCATATACATGGTAAGTGGTTGGATCTCCAGTATGTCATAGAACTCAGCGATCTCTTCCGCTTCTTCGAGCGATTTGTTAAGTACCGCTTCGAAAAATTCACCTTTTTCACAGCCTGATATAACAACAAGGCCTTCACGCAAATTAATCAGTTTTGATTTGGGAATGCACGGTACCCGCTTGAAATGTTCCGTATGAGAGAGAGATACCAGCTTATATAGATTTTTCTTACCGACATCATTTAATGCATAGATTCCACAATGGAAAGGTCTTGTATTCGACAAGTCGACACCTACATAATCGTTCAAGCGATCAAGCCTCGTTAATCCTTTCATCTGAGCAGCATCATTTAATAATCCGATCAGGATACCCGCGAGTGCAACCGTATCATCAATGGCACGGTGATGACTTTCGAGTCCAACCTTATATTTATCCGCCATCGTATTCAGACGGTGGTTCTTATTTTTTGGAAATAACAATCTCGCCAGTTCCAACGTATCAAGGACCGGGTTAGGAAGCTCTGGCAATCCAATTTGCTTCAGGGAAGCCTGGATAAAGCCCATGTCAAAACGTGCATTATGCGCAACAAGCACACCATCACCAGCAAACTGCACAAAATCACGAATAACAGGCTCCAGCTCAGGTGCGTCTTTTACCATGTCATCATTAATATTGGTCAACTGCTGAATGTTGTAGGGAATGCGTTCATGCGGATTCACAAACGTTGCAAACCGGTCAATTTCTTTACCATCTTGCATCTTCACGGCAGCAATCTCAATAATTTTGTTCTGCGTTACCGACAGACCTGTGGTTTCGATATCAAATACGATGTATGTCGCTGTTTGCAGATCCAATGGCTGAGGAGCCATTACAACGGCAACAGAGTCATTCACAACATTGGCCTCAAGGCCGTAGATCATTTTAATCCCGTTTTTCTTAGCAGCCTTGGAAGCCTCGGGATATACCTGCACACCACCATGATCAGTGACAGCAATCGCCTTATGTCCCCACTCGGCTGCCATTTTCACGTATTTGTCAATTGAAGTTACAGCATCCATCGTACTCATTGTAGAGTGCAAATGGAACTCCACCCGTTTCTCTGGTGCATTATCTTTGCGAGACGGCGGTGCTTTAACTTCAATCAAATCCGAAGGAATCATGGCGAGTTCAGGAATTTGCATAAACCGGTCATATTCTACACGACCACGCACTTTTACCCATTTACCGTTAGCCAGCAAACTGAGAATTTTAACATCCTCTTTTGTTTTGGCAAACATCTTCATTTGCATGGAATCCGTGAAGTCGGTCAGGTAGAAGGTAAACAACGTATTTCCGTTTCGCAATTCTTTACGATCCAGTCCAAACACCGAACCTTGAAGCGTGACCTTTTTCTCTTCATCTTGGATTTCCTGCATGGGTACTGCTGGCTCCTTGATGTCATAACCCATTTGCAAACGCAGATCACCCTGCTCCTCATCCACCGGGATTTCTGTGTCCACTTCACTCATCATCTTTTCGATGACCTCAAGTTCCTCTACACGTTTTTGGGCCTGGAACTGTTCCATGGCCTCTTTATTGCTTCCTACTTCGCCCACTTGCATCTTGATGCGAAGAGGTAGATGAAAGTATTTTTCATAGAATTTCGTAATAGCCTGATCAATCTGTTTCTTACGAGCCAATTCCATCGACGTTGCATCACTCATTGTCAGTTGTAGGAGATCCTCTTCACATTCAAAGGTTGTCCGATTCATCCAGCCATTTACAGACGGAATCTCACGGGTAACCCACTCCAGAAACAGATTCCAATATTCACTGACGATATCACCATTTTGTACCTTGTCCGTATATTTGAAGCCAAATGAAATTTTGGCGATATGATTCATCTTCTCTTGAATATGCAGACAAAATGTGCGATAGATTGGAGCGGGTACCAATGTGTCCTTCGCAATCAGAATATTCCATTCGCGATTACTTCGATTGGTCTCTACTTGTTCAATCCATCCATCCAAAAAATAGGGCTCTAACAGACCAGCCGGAAGCTCTGCCTGTTTCATCAACAACTCAAACCGTTTTCTCTTCTCCTCGAATCCGCTCATCGTGTTCCTCCTTGTACCCCCTTAAAGCATGAAAAGCCCCTGCATTCAAAAATGTCACCGATCCGAACTCGCACCGACTCATTTTATCCGACAGAAGCTCTCCATTCATTACCCTTACAGTCCGTACGTGCCATTATATAAATTGAACAAAAAGATATTTACACTTACCACTCCGATAACAGAACAACCTTCCGATCGCTGTTATCCCCAGATTTTTTGATTCCTTTTACAAAGGGGAAAATCCGGGGATAAAGGCGCAGCGTATGCTTCCGATGTAGCTTTCTTTCAGAAAGCTTTTAGCTCCGCTTCTTCAGGTTATTTCTGTTCTCTACGTTCTCATGTAAATGTTTAGTTCAAAGTATATAGCCAGGTCATCCTGACTTAATACGCTCTTGCAAACACAACCGTGTGTTCTGCCTGTTCACCACAAGCCAGGCACGTATGCTTTTCTTCCGCAGGCTGGAACGGAATGTTCCGGCTTGTTGCACCTGTGACTTCTCTTACTTTATCTTCGCAAGCTTCTGAACCGCACCATCCAGCCAGTGTAAACCCGCGTTTATTTTCCATCAGTTCTTTCATCTCATCGAGTGTATCCACGGAGTAGAAGTTATCCGACATAAATGTGCGAGCACGCTCTAACATATCAACCTGGATCTGTGTCAGCATAGACTGGATTTCTTCTACCAGGTTTGCTTGTTCTACTACTTTCTTCTCACCTGTGATGCGTGATACGAGTACACAAACACCATTTTCCATATCACGTGGACCAATCTCCAGACGAATCGGAACACCGCGCATCTCGTATTCATTGAATTTCCAACCTGGGCGAACATCGCTGCGATCATCCATTTTCACACGGACTCCAGCTTTTTTCAACTCAGTGAACAACTCATCTGCACGCCCAACAACAGCATCACGCGTTTTCGGAGGTCCAATTGGGATCATGACCACTTGTGTTGGTGCCACTTTAGGAGGAAGTACGAGACCACGATCATCTCCGTGAACCATAATTAATGCACCGATCAAACGTGTGCTTACTCCCCATGAAGTAGTGTAAGCCAGCTCCAGCACATTATTTCGGCTAAGATATTGGATTTCAAATGCTTTTGCAAAGTTCGTCCCCATGTAGTGAGATGTACCTGCTTGTACAGCACGTCCATCCTTCATCATGGCTTCGATCGAGTACGTATCCACCGCACCCGCAAACTTCTCGGATTTGGTTTTCTGACCCACAATTACAGGAATAGCCAAGTATTCCTCAACCACTTCACGATAAATCTCCAGCATTTTCATCGTTTCTTCACGTGCTTCTTCTTCCGTCTCATGCGCTGTATGACCTTCCTGCCACAGGAACTCACTTGTGCGAAGGAAAGGCAACGTTCTTTTTTCCCAACGAACTACGTTAGCCCACTGGTTGATCAGTACCGGAAGATCCCGATAAGACTGAATCCACTTGGAATACATGTGACCAATAATCGTTTCGGATGTAGGACGGATTGCCAGACGTTCTTCCAGCTTCTCTCCGCCAGCTTCCGTAACCCATGGTAATTCAGGGTTAAAACCTTCCACGTGCTCTTTTTCCTTTTGAAAGAAGCTCTCAGGAATGAACATCGGGAAGTACGCATTGCGATGACCCGTTTCCCGGAAACGACGATCCAACTCATCCTTAATGTGTTCCCAGATTTCAAAGCCGTCTGGTTTAAACACAATACAACCGCGTACGGGTGCATAGTCCATGAGATCAGCTTTTTTGATAACATCAATGTACCAGCGTGAGAAGTCCTCACCCTGTGGTGTGATTTCAGTCACGAACTGTTTATCATTTTCCTTTGACATAAGACTCCAGCGTCCTCCCATAACGACTATCTCTGAATGTCCAGAGCGTAGTCCAACCGTAATTATCCGTTAATTAAACGTAATATATCATTGTAAGTTACTGCCAGCATCAACACAAACAACATCGCAAATCCGATGAAATGCACCATGCCTTCGCGATTGGGATCAACAGGTCTGCCGCGCAGCGCTTCAATTCCTAAAAAGACCAGACGACTGCCGTCCAGTGCAGGTATTGGTAGCAGGTTGAAAATCCCAAGATATAGACTCAAAATCGCTGCCCATCTCGTTAACTGCTCAATCCCTTGTTTAGCAATTTGCCCTGTCACTTCGAATGTACGAACTGGACCACCAATATCATCCATGTTGAATTGATTGATCAGATGTTTAAAACCTTCAAATATTACTTTGGTTGTATCAACCATGGCCACGCCTGAGACTTTAAATGTCTCTACAAATCCAACAGATCGGGTTGGTAACGTAGGTACGATTCCCACTTTACCGCCCTCTTGTCCTTCTACAGCACGTGGAGTAATCGTTATATTAAACGTATCCGAACCCCGGCGCAGCGTCCATTCCATCGGCTTGTCTTTGGAATCGGCAATCATCGACACCATTTTTTGTGAATCTGTACCAATCACTGTACCATTGATCGTCTCAATAATATCACCTTTTTGCAGGTTCGCCTGATCGGCTGCCCCACCTTCAAGCACTTCACCAATTTCAAGATTTTTTGGATTTTCCACAGGAACTCCTGCCATCTGCGCATATACAGCAAACAGCACAAAGGCTAAGATAAAGTTCATGAGTGGGCCTGCAAAAATAGCCAATGCACGCTGTCCAACGGTTTTGCTGCCGAATTGACGATCTTTCGGTGCAATCTGCGTTTGTTTACCACGACTTACCAACATTGCTTGAGGATGAATACGATACTCCTGAATCTCACCATCTACATCCAGTTGAAGCTTCAGGGCGTTCTCCATATCAATGGAGATAACTTCACCACGTATTACATTTTTACGGTTATCCAACTGATCCAGATAGATCATCTTCACCTGGTCATCCGCTGATCTTACCGCAATGGTCTGTCCTTCCTGGATCTCTACCAGTTCCGGATCTTCCCCTGCCATCCGTGCATATCCACCAAAAGGCAACAAACGCAATGTAAACTGGGTCTCGTTTCTTTTATATGAGAACAATTTGGGACCAAAACCGATCGCAAACTCCCGTACAAGAATACCGGCGCGTTTGGCAAAATAATAATGCCCCCATTCATGAACCGTCACGATGACAAAGAACATGAGCACCGTTAGAAATACCACTTGTATGGTTTCCAATCCCTATCCATCCTCCTTCACGGCACATACCGCAGTCTGTCCCTCTAGATTATCATTATTCTCTGATGCCGCACAAGAGAATCACTTCTTCCAATTTGTTATGAAAAAAGAGATTACAGACTGGCCGCAAGCTTACGGCTCTCCTGATCACAACGCGCGATCTCCTGCAGATCAGGCTCGTCCACATTGTGGTGTGCTTCCAGCACAGAAGCAATAATATCTTCTATTTTAAGGAATGAAATCTCTTTACGCAAGAAACGGGCTACAGCAACCTCGTTGGCTGCATTAAACGCCGTTGTTGCGGTTCCTCCCATTTTACCACACTCATACGCCATTCTTAAACACGGGAACCGTACCATATCCATCTCACGGAAATGTAATTTCCCAGCTTGAGCAAGAGACAGACGCTTTGCTGGTGATGGCAAGCGGTCAGGGTAAGTCAGTGCATATTGAATTGGAACTCGCATATCCGGATTCCCCAGTTGTGCGATGATGCTGGTGTCATCAAATTCCACATAGGAATGAATAACACTCTCTGGGTGAAGTAATACATTAATCTGATCATATCGAAGACCAAATAACCAATGTGCTTCAATGACCTCGAGACCCTTGTTAACCATCGTTGCCGAGTCTATCGTAATTTTGGACCCCATTGACCAATTCGGATGTTTAAGCGCATCCTCTATAGTCACGCTCTTCAACTGTTCACGGGTAAGATCACGGAATGATCCACCTGAAGCGGTGAGCGTAATGCCTGCCAAGCGTTCTCTGTTTTCACCATTCAAGCATTGGTATATCGCAGAGTGCTCACTATCGATGGGCAGCAAAGAGACTCCTTTGGCAGCCGCTCTTGTAGTAACAATATGTCCCGCCGTAACCAATGTCTCCTTGTTGGCCAGCCCAATCTGTTTGCCTGCGTCTATGGCAGCAAGCGTTGACTCCAATCCAACACTCCCCACCACCGCTGTTACAACCGTATGCGCATCAGTTCCTGCCGCAACTTCTACGAGTCCTTCTGTGCCATAAAATAGTTGCGTTCCTGCAGGCAAATGTGGAGCTACCTTCTCCGCCAATTCTTTGGACCCCACCGATACTTTCTTCGGCCGATAACGTTTGGTTTGTTCGATCAGCAGGTCTGTATTGCCTCCGGCAGCCAGTCCCTCTACTTGAAAGAGTTCTGGATGCATGTCAACTACATCCAGTGTCTGGGTTCCAATAGAACCGGTTGACCCAAGAATCGCAATTTTTTTCATGCTGCACCTCATCTTAAATTATCCAATGCCTACGGCGAACAATGCTGGTATCTCAGACTCATGTTCTTCTTTAGTAGGGCAGTAGCATTAGTATATGTACGAATGGAAAAACAACAATCCAGCTGTCGCACCGATCAAGAATGCCTCCATGCCCTGGGAGAAGACTGCCTGAATCCTTGATATTATATACACGTTTGTATGCAGACTGGATCAAGTCACCCATCTGACCTACAACTGCACAGGCAATTCCGATCACAATCGCTCTCTGCCAGGAAAGTAAACCATCTGATACTAATGCAAAAATAACAGAAGTAACAATTGCAATCACGATGCCACCCAGTGCACCCTCCACGGTTTTGTTTGGACTAATGGAAGGCCACAGTTTGTTTTTACCAATTAGTTTCCCTACAAAATAAGCTCCTGCATCACTGGCCCATATGGAGCCCAGCAAAAGGAACGTCCAGAACAATCCATGATGCAGATGTCTGGATTCTGCAATGTAATAGAAACCGATCCCTATATACAACACGCCAAGGAAAAGCATGGCCACTGTATTCACGGGAACCTTATTTTTGGTGACAACCGAAGCTGTCATCAGTACAAGCATTACTATCCAGATGACCTGAAATAAGGATAGCGGTCTTGCCTCCCAAAGCATTTCCCAAGGAAACACAATGGCAAAAACACCAGCATATCCAATCAGGGCCACACCTGAAAAAGGCATCACCCCGGTCATTTTAACAAATTCATAATAACCGATGAGAGCCATAAGCAATACCAAACCATGGTACCAGGGTCCGCCCAGCATGCAAAAACCTAAAAACAACACACCTGCTATGATTCCTGTCGTTAATCGCTGTTTCAACGGCTTCATCCTCCATCTATTTCAAACCGCCGTAACGCCTTGTTCTGCGCTGATATTCGGCTACTGCTTCAAGCAAATGCTTTTTGCCAAATTCGGGCCAGTATATATCCGTAAACCATAATTCACTATATGCAAGCTGCCAGAGCATAAAGTTGCTTAATCTCAACTCTCCACTCGTCCGGATCAGCAGATCCGGATCGGGCATGTCAACCGTCAGCATATGTCTATCAATGAGTTCAGGTGTTATGTCCTCTGCCGATAGTTCCCCCGATTTCACCTGCAGAGCGATCTGTTTAACACAGTCCGTCATTTCACGACGACTTCCATAGTTCATTGCAAAGTTCAAAACGAGACCTGTATTATGTTCCGTAAGACGAATGGCTTCCCGCAAGGCATTAATGGTATGAGAAGGTAAATGTTCCTCTTGACCCATCATGCGAATGCGCACATTTTTTTCTATAAGTTCATCCAGCTCTATGGCTAGAAATTCTTGCGGAAGTCGCATCAGAAAATCCACTTCTTCTTTTGGACGCGTCCAGTTTTCTGTCGAAAAAGCGTACATCGTCAGATATTTGATGCCCAGTTCATCCGCCGCGATGGTCGCACGTTTGACCGCCTTCATGCCATTTTGGTGCCCGGCTATACGCGGGAGTCCCAAACGTTTGGCCCATCGTCCATTGCCGTCCATGATGATGGCGACGTGCTGCGGGATATTGTCCTCGGATATAGTCAGCGTTTCCTGCTTGTCAGCCCCATTCCACCACGACCGAACCCGTTTGATCATTCCTGTTCCTCCAAAATCCCTGAAGTTTCTTTATCTGAAGCTTGGAAAAAGAGACAAAACCCCACCGTATTGGAGGGGCTGCGCTTGTCTTACACTTCCATGATTTCTTTTTCTTTGGCAGCGAGTACCTTATCGACTTCAGCAATAAACTTGTCGGTCGATTTTTGGATGTCGTCCTGATGTCTCCGCGATTCATCCTCGGAAATATCTGACTTTTCCATTTTCTTGATGTCATCATTCGCGTCACGGCGAATGTTACGAATCGCTACTTTACCTTCTTCACCGAACTTCTTCGTCAGCTTAACAAGTTCCGCTCTGCGTTCTTCCGTCAATGCCGGAATAGACAAACGGATCATGCTACCATCATTGGCTGGAGTAAGACCCAGATCCGATTTCATGATGGCACGCTCGATGTCACCCATGGAGGATTTGTCCCAAGGCTGAATCATCAGTGTACGGGAATCCGGAGTACTGATATTAGCGAGTTGATTCAATGGCGTCATTGCCCCATAATACTCTACCTGAATTCGATCCAGAAGAGCTGGAGTTGCGCGGCCTGCACGCAAAGTAGCCAGGTCACGACGCAATGCTTGAATTGCTTTTTCCATACGCTCTTCGGCATGTTGTTTAACCGCTTGTGGCATTAATCTACACTCCCTTTAACGATTGTTCCGATACGTTCGCCCAGAACAACACGTTTGATGTTACCTTGTTCCGTAATGGCAAATACGATCAACGGGATGTTGTTGTCCTTACAAAGCGAGGATGCCGTTGAATCCATTACACCAAGGTCTTTGTTAAGAATATCCATGTAAGTCAACTGATCAAATTTCACAGCTGTACTGTCCTTAAACGGATCTGCTGAGTATACACCATCAACTTTATTTTTGGCCATCAAGATAACTTCTGCTTCAATCTCCGCTGCGCGCAGTGCTGCTGTTGTATCCGTGGAAAAGAACGGGTTACCTGTACCTGCTGCAAAAATAACGACCCGGCCTTTCTCCAGATGGCGAATAGCTCTACGACGAATATAAGGCTCTGCAATCTGTTGCATTGCAATAGATGTCTGTACACGCGTAGGCACTTCAATCTGTTCCAAAGCATCCTGCAGTGCCAGCGAGTTCATTACTGTCGCCAGCATACCCATATAATCGGCAGTTGCACGATCGATGCCGTTTTCGCTACCGGCAATACCACGCCAGATGTTTCCGCCGCCACATACAATAGCAACCTGTACACCAAGTGCAACAACCTCTTTTACCTGTTGGGCAATCGACGAGATCGTATCTGCATCAATACCGTAGCCGTTTTGACCGGAAAGAGACTCTCCGCTGACCTTTAAGACAACACGTTTAAATACTGGCTGTTCCAATTATTCACCCTCCACTTTGAATCGAACACGCTTGGTGTCCAACCAACAAAACTTCTCGCGCATGGCCTCCTGCTTAAAAAGAAAGGAACACAGTTGTGTTCCGCTCTTTTAGGAAAAACGTTTAACCGGTAAGGCACTGTTTTCCTGAGATATAAGGGAGTTTACGCTTCGAAGTTTCATCATTCTTATATCTTCGAAAATCAATTCTGCTCGCCGGTTTATAGAAACCGTCTTATTTGTTTACTTGGGACATTACTTCTTCTACGAAGTTGTCTACTTTTTTCTCAAGACCTTCACCCAGTTCGTAACGAACGAAACGACGGATGGAGATGTTTTCACCAATTTGGCTGATTTTTTCGTTCAGCAATTGAGAGATCGTTTTGTCTGGATCTTTAACGAAAGTTTGTTCCATTAGGCAGTACTCTTCGTAGTATTTACCGATACGGCCTTCAACCATTTTTTCAATGATTTTCTCTGGTTTACCTTCGTTAAGAGCTTGAGCTTTCAAAATTTCTTTTTCTTTTTCCAGCTCTTCTGTAGGAACTTCTTCGCGTGTAACGAATTTAGGATTAGCTGCAGCGATTTGCATAGCTACATCTTTAACAAAATCCTTAAATTGATCCGTTTTACCAACGAAGTCTGTTTCACAGTTAACTTCAACCAAGACACCAATACGTCCACCAGCGTGGATGTAAGATTCTACAACGCCTTCAGTTGCTGCACGGCCTGCTTTGCTTGCTGCTGCAGAAAGACCTTTCTCACGCAACAATTCAGCTGCTTTTGTTACATCACCGTTTGCTTCTTCCAGTGCTTTTTTGCAATCGAGCATACCAGCGCCCGTTCTTTCGCGAAGTTCTTTTACTGCACTCGCATTAACTGCCATTATAAATTCCCTCCAAAATTAAGTATTGTACGTACACTCTAAAAAAAGGGCAGTGAGAGGTTATCCACCTGCCAACCACCCTTTTCATTTAGTTTATAACATATGTTCGAATCTATTAAGCGGAAGTTTCTTCGCCTTGGTTAGCTTCGATTACAGCATCAGCCATTTTACCTGTCAGCAATTTAACAGCGCGGATCGCGTCGTCATTACCTGGGATAACATAATCGATCTCATCCGGATCGCAGTTAGTATCAACGATACCTACAATTGGGATACCCAATTTGCGAGCTTCCGCAACAGCGATACGCTCTTTGCGTGGATCGATGATGAACAGGGCGCTTGGCAGGCCTTTCATATTTTTAATACCGCCCAAGAATTTCTCCAGACGATCTTTTTCTTTGCGAAGCAAGATAACTTCTTTTTTAGGCAATACAGCGAATGTACCGTCTTCTTCCCAAGCTTCCAACTGTTTCAAACGATCAATACGTTTTTGAATAGTTTGGAAGTTAGTCAGGGTACCGCCGAGCCAGCGTTGGTTAATGTAGAATTGACCAGCACGTTCAGCTTCTTCTTTAACGGAATCTTGAGCTTGTTTCTTAGTACCCACGAAAAGAATTTTACCATTCTCTCCTGCGATTCCTTTAACGAAGTTGTAAGCCTCTTCGACTTTTTTCACCGTTTTTTGCAAATCGATGATGTAAATTCCGTTTCTTTCAGTGAAGATATAACGATCCATTTTTGGGTTCCAACGACGAGTTTGGTGACCGAAGTGTACCCCAGCTTCGAGAAGCTGCTTCATGGAGATTACTGCCATCTTCACACACCTCCTAATATGGTTTTTATTGTGTCCTCCGCCGGCATCATTTTTCGCCAAGACTCTCCATAAGGAAAGCACCCTCAACAAAATTAGCACATGCGTGTGTTTTAACACCGTTATCTAATATATCACAACTGACTGTCTGATGCAACAGTCTTTGAAGCTAAAATCTACTTTTTACTTTTTGCTAGTATCGAATCATTTTAAATCTGATATGTAAATCAACACTAATTATTATCAAGCTTTGAAAATGCACCGTTTAATACGCAAAAACCGCCCTGTCCGAGCATGCTCAGTTTGACGGTTCTTTCGTAATTTTTGCGATAATGGATTTGAAACTTTCACCTTTTTCAAGCGCATAAGTACCCACTTGGATTTTGGTATTGATTCGCTCAGCCTTGCCAGCCTTTATGAATGCTTGAGCATCATCTACGATTCCCGCGGTTTTGAGATTTGCTGCTACGATCGCCAGACTATTGCCTGAACGTACTTTGAATGATACTGTTGCGCCTTTTGGATTGCTTGGCGTTACAGGTTCTGTTGTCTTCGGCTCTGTTATCTCTTTCCGCCCTTCACCTTCACTTACAGCAGGCTCTTGTGGCTTCTCAGGCTCTGCGGGTGTTTCCGTAGAGGTTACTGTCTCAGGTGGCGTTGCTGTATTCCCCTGCAACTCACTGCTCTCCTGCTTTTTCTTTGCTACCCACTCTGCTTCTGTGTATAGTTCCTCTTCAGAACCGACCAACTTCATATCCAAGGTTTTTGCGACTGTTTCAAGCTGTTCTTTGGTCATATTGGCGGTCTGCTCGGGGTCCAGATTACTATCCGACAAAGCATTTTGTCCAACTGTGGCCAGTTGAAGCAAAACCGCACCAATAATCATGCCGCTCCCCAGACCAATCCATAAGGATCGCTTGTCCATGACTTAGCTTTCCTCCCGTTCTGCCAGTTGCAGTATTAACTGTACCTCACCACGCTGAATACCTGTCTGCTTGGATATGGCATCCATCGACTTACCCTCAGCGTGTAGATTAAAGAGTTCTGCATATCGATCTTTAATAGATTCACGCCCAGGCAAAGATTCGACTTCACTGGTCTGTACGTCTGCTTCTAAAGCCTGCTGGGCCGCCTCAGCTTGTACACTTTTCACGAGGGCTTGTGCTTGCAAACCTTCGGAAGATTGTACGGATACATTCCCGGAGTGTGGAACAGGTGATGCGACAGGTTCGTTCTTTTTGCTCTGTTCGAGCTGATCCAACCGCTGCTGTAATTCCTGAAGTTGCAATTGCATACGTTGATCGGCTGCTGTCGCTTCTCCCTTCATTTCAGCCACACGTTGAATAAGAGCATCATTATCATTTTCGATCTCGGTCATGTAGTGTTCAAGCGTAGATTCCATCTCCTGCACCAGTTGATGCCCGGGCTCTTGCGCCTTGTTTTTCCGAGGCATTATATAAGCGTAGGCGATGGCGCAGGCCCCTAATATGACAATAATGATCCATGGTGACAAATTGGGTTCTCTCCTTCTGATTCAACCATCGGTGCGCAAGACTCCATGTCCATAACAACCATTTATTATAAAGACAGATCTATGTGTTTTCCTTTGTACGGGTGCTCTGCAGGTTTAACAGTTTCTTGAGCCTGAGCAGTCTCCTGTCCATCGGAACCACTCTGCTGATCCCCATCATGTTTATGACCATCACGCACCGAAGTCTGTGAAGTTTCGTCCATTGCTTCACTTCGTTGCCTTGCTTCATTTGCTTCTTTCGACGTTTGCTCTGCCAAAAGATTCTGATCCGTAATCGGTCGCTGCTGGGCTTCACTTTGATAACGTCCCGCTTCACTTGTTCGTGGTACCGCAATCTGCAACTCCACTGCTTTGAAACTCATACGCTCACCTCACGGTTTCGAATGGATTTCTTCCTGTGCCTGAATGCTGTACTTAAACGTATGGAACCATCGTAATATCACCATCGTGATAATAAAATGAAATTCGACTCACTGGATCTTTAATAAATTTCGTGTATCTGCCGATAACTATTTTAGAGCCGCCATAAATCATCTTCAGAATATCAACACGAGCTTTACTTGTATCTTCAAGTGCCTTCTCAATTTCAAAGATACGCATTTTCGTTTCTTCACTTATACGAAGAGCGGATTTCTGCGTAGCATTCAGCTTGATTCGCATCGACATCTTATCTGGAGTTAGTTGTCCAGCGGCAGCTAATTGATCCAGCAATGTCAAAGCTTTCTTCGTTTTGTCCAAGGAATCCATCTGCTCTCTGACTTCCTTGCGCAAATCATTAAGTTCGTTACGCAGCTTTGGCAGCACACCAACTTCAATGGAAGTGACCGTGGACATGCTGTTGCCCACAACACGCGCTGAGACGTTCTGACCAGCCTGGATCGAGCCACCAACGATAAGACCTTTGGTGCCCGCACAGATGACACCATAGCCAGCACGAATATTGGAATGCATAATACTTTGGGAAACCAGAACATCTTCACCGGCATCCACGTTGCCTTCTTGAATGAAAGTACACTTGACATTATGGCCTGCTTGTACCAGTCCTTTGTTATAACCAATAATACCACCGGTAATTTCGATTGAGCCGCCTGCTTCCAGTTCAGCTCCTTCGACACCTCCGACGACACGAATGTCACCTGCTGCTTTTACTTTAAATCCGGTAAGTACATTGCCTCGTATGACAACGGTGCCTACAAAGTCGATATTACCGTTATTGTAATCAACGTCACCATTGACTTCATAAACCGGAAACACATTCAGTTTGTTACCGTCCGTTTTGGTAACCAGCCCATCCAGTGCAGCATACATCGCAGAACCATCCGGGTTAATCACAACGTTTTTTCCAACTTTAAACCGAGCTTCTTTTCCCGGACGATAAGGAATTTCCTCACCCGTTACTGCCCTGCCTGGTATGCCATCGCTAGGAGCGATCCGCTCTGCAATGATCTGACCACTACGAACATTGTTTAACCGGGTCACTTCTTTGTAATCGACGGTTCCATCTTCCGATTCCAATGGTCGTCGTTCATTCGTATCGTCCATCCCAACCAGGACCTTGATGAAGCCATCTGTTCCTTGAATGGGAGCGACACCTTCTGCAATCTTGTATTTATCTTTCAAATAGGTTTCAGGATTGCTCACAAAAAGTAATAATGCCTCTCGCGATACACCTTGTTTGATGCCCTTGTCCGCCACAAATTGTTCAAGTTCATCGATCGTGCAGGCAAAGCCTTCTTCCTCTTTGGAAAATTCAAGGTAGGCTGTGCATTTGTCGTCCGATAAAACAATGTTTAAACATTGTTCCAAAGCAGTCCGCTGTGTCACTGCAATTCTTCCCCCTTTTAGACTTTCCACTCCCCAAACTCCAATGATATTACTTCTCTTTATTAATCTTTACGCATCAACAAATCTTTCTGTTTGTCCAACGTGCCGCGTAATCGTAATATTGCCTTGGAATGTAATTGGGATATACGAGACGGAGAAAGAGACATAACCTCAGCAATTTCACTAAGAGAAAGATCTTCGTAATACAAGAGTGAAACAACCGTTCTCTCTTTTACCGTCAACTTGTCAAGCCCTTGCACCAAAGCTTCCTTCAAATAAAACTCATTCACTTTATAATCTGGATTTTTGGCTTTCTCATCCACCATCAAAGACAGACGAGTCTCAGACTCTTCCTCACGAATTGGGTCCTCCAGCGAGCAAAGTGACATGACTGCCACTTCCTGAAGCATATGTTGAAAATCTTTAGTGGATACGTCCAAGTACTCGCTCATTTCCTCATCACTAACAGACCTGAGATAACTTTGTTCCAACTGTTGGTAGGCGTCTTCAATTCGCTTGGCCTTCTCCCTGACAGAACGCGGAACCCAATCACCTTGACGCAGACCGTCAAGAATGGCTCCGCGGACCCTCCATGATGCATAAGTTTCAAATTGCAGACCACGTTCATAGTCGAACTTCTCCAATGCATCAATTAACCCCATAACGCCATTGCTCTCCAAGTCATCCTTGGGAACATTTTTGGGCAAACCAACAGCCAGTCGACCGGATACATAATTTACAATATGAAGATACTTTTCAATCAAAGTTTTCTTGGCTTCAAGATCTCCATGTTCTTTCCACTTTTCCCACAGATCAGAATGGTTCAAATGTGAAGCTTTACGCTCGTTCAATTGCTTTCACCCTCCTTATTTGTCTGTCAGGTGACGAACGGCCTGCGCCAATTCCTCCGGATCCTTGGTCCGGACAAGTTTAGGCGGATCCAAAGGGGCGAATCCCGTTGGAGCTTTCGTCTCAGATGGCGGAAGATCGTCCCCAGATGAAGCGTTCTGTCCACTCTTGAGCAAATCATTCAGCTCTTGTCCATCGTCTTCGATTTTAATGTCCACCTGTGAACCTCTTTGATCTTGAGCATTTGGTGAATCATAACCATACCCATTTCCCTCGATCTGAGGGTTCAGCAGCAATCCCAATCCCCAGCGTAAACCATATGCAAGGACAAACCAGGCTACGAATCCGATCAATCCGCGAATTAAACTGGTCATCAGCACATTGCTGCTGTATGCTACAAAAAAAGTAAGAATAAACCCAACGATGCCTGCTCCAAGATTAATGCGGTAGTTTCCTATCATAGTCTTATAGTTCCTTTACACCCATTTGTACACTTCGAATAGTCAAAAGTCCAGTTTCACAGTCCATCTCAATCGTTCGTCCATAATTCCCACCCGTATCTTCTGCTAGAAGAGGGATATTGAGTTTTTGAAGCCACTCTCGACAAGAATCTGCATTCCTTGGTCCAATGCGCATTGTATCTCCAGCACCAGCAAAAGCAAACATCTGAGAGCCTCCGGCCATTTTAGACACAATACGTGAGCGAGAAGCGCCTAGTTTAATCATCTTTTCCAAAAGTTCAGGCAACGCCGTATCCGCATATTTCGCAGTGTTCAGTTTCCCTTCACGGGCGATCTCTGAAGTAGGAAGCATGACATGCGCCATTCCAGCCAGTTTCAAATGTGGGTCATACATTGTTAATCCCACACACGAACCCAAGCCAGTCGTACGGATTACACCAGGAAGATGAGCGATGTTTAAATCCGCCATACCGACTTTAACGACGCTTTTGTCCTCAATCATGGCTCAGTGGCACCCCTAGCGATTCAAATATCTTTGCAAAAGATGGTGGATCCGGAATGAGGAAAAACTGACCCTCAACTTGATCTTCACCTTCAAAGAAAGATGTGTCAATTAACAATGCAGCGTCACCCATCTCGCCAAATTGCAGCAAGCCATAACTTAGAATGGCACCCGCCATGTCGATGGCAAGTCCAGGAACAGTTGGATACATAGACAACTTCGTGAAATCTGCCAAAGAAGAAAGATAGGATCCAGCCAAAATATTTCCAATTTCGGAAAGTGCTGATTGTTCCATATCTGTAAAATCGAGTCCTTCTTTCAGATCAAACCCGGCAAGTCTATTCAACAACATTTTAGCAGCCTCTGGTGTCATCATAAAGAAAAGATTTCCCGGTGCTTCGCCTTCTACACGAAGAAACACGGTAACCACGATGCGTTCATCTCCGCCCACTTTTTCGGCAACTTCTTCAAAAGGGAGCATTTGTACTGTAGGTACACCCATGTCAATCGGTCTGTTGAGGAGTTGAGACAACGCCGTTGCGGCGTTGCCTGCTCCAATGTTACCGACCTCTTTGAGCACATCCATCTGGAATACCTCAAATCGGTTGAACATCTCCACGGTACTAGCCCTCAACACTTTCCAGCTGTACAATCTCGCTTTTATTTAATACTTCGTTTAGGTTGAGCATAATCAACAAGCGTGAATCCTCCAATTTAGCAACACCTCGCAGGTATCTCGCTTTGACGCCACCAACCACTTCTGGTGGGCTATCGATTGCACTGCTCTTGATATCAATAACATCATTGGCTGAATCAACGATAAAACCAACTTGCATGTCGTCTACACCTACGATAACAATACGAGTCTGATCCGTGTATTCCGTTTCCGGAAGGGAGAAACGACCGCGTAGATCAATGACCGGAATTACAACACCACGTAGATTAATAACTCCTTTTACAAAGGAAAGTGTCTTGGGAACACGTGTAATTGGCATCATACGCTCAATCGTCTGAACCTTATCTACCTCAATACCATACTCTTCGGTACCCAATTTAAAGACGATGACTTTCAACTCTTCTTCCATGTAAAAAACCTCCCTATTAAATGTAAGACTTAGCTCAATGCTTATTTAATAAATGCATTAGGATCAAGAATCAGGGCTACTTGTCCATCTCCGAGAATGGTTGCTCCAGAGATTCCTTCAATAGCAGGAAGATAGGTTCCCATTGATTTGAGAACAATCTCACTTTGTCCAATAAATTCTTCAACAGCTACGGCTGCAAGACGGTCGCCTTTGCGAATCACGACTATTTCTGTTTCTTGCTCATCAGCGTCATTGAAATCCGGTACCGAAAATACTTCGCTCAAGGACAAATACGGAATCAGTGACTCACGGAACGTGATCATTTTATTGCCGTGAATATTACGAACTTGCTCACGTTGTACAATGGCCGTCTCTACAATGGAGGACAACGGAACAGCGTATTTCTCTGAACCAAGTCGTACAAGCATTGCAGCAATAATGGATAGAGTCAACGGAAGCTGAACAGAGAAGTTTGTGCCTTTGCCTGGAGTTGAATGAATCGTTACATTACCGCCAAGCGAAGTGATCTTCGATTTTACTACATCCAAGCCAACGCCCCGGCCAGAGATATCCGAGATAATATCGGCAGTACTAAAACCAGGTGCGAACAACAGTTGATTCACTTCATCGTCACTCATCTTGGCACCTTGTTCTTCGGTTACAACACCACGTTTGATCGCGGTTTTCAAAAGCTTGTCGCGATAGATACCTTTACCATCATCTTCAATCTCGATAAATACGTGATTTCCACTGTGGAAGGCACGCAGGTTTACTATACCCATCTCTGGTTTACCTGCAGCTACACGCTCTGCAATGGATTCCACACCATGGTCAACCGCGTTACGCAGTAAATGCACAAGCGGATCACCAATCTCATCAATTACCGTACGATCCAGTTCCGTCTCAGCACCTGTAATCACCAGATCTATTTTTTTATCAAGTGTCTTAGCCAGATCACGGATCATGCGCGGGAATCGATTGAATACGGTATCTACCGGAACCATCCGCAATTTCAGTACAATATTTTGCAAATCTGTGCTAACTCGACTTAAATGAGCTACTGTATCGGATAAATCATTGTTGCCTGTTTCACTGGCCAGTTGCTCCAGACGTGAACGGTCAATCAACAATTCACTGAACAGGTTCATCAATACGTCGAGACGTTCAATATCCACACGAATGGTACGTGAAGGTGCAGCAGCTTGCTTCGGTGCAGCAGTTTTAGCTTGTGCCGTTGTGGTTTCTTCTTTGGGTACAGAATTCTTATCCGGCGAAGCAACCTCAGCTACAGCTGTTGGTACGGGTGGCGCTTCAACTGTAGCTGCTACCTGATTGGCCATCTGCTGAAGAGTCTCCTGATCCAGTTGAATGAGCTTCGCACTTTCAATTTCAGAGATACTCATGATGCCTTCTTCCAGTTCGTGCGCCTCTTTAGTTGTTATGTAATACAACGAGAAACTGCGCTCAAACTTCTCCTGCTCAATATCCTGGACAGATGGGTAAGCCTTAACGACTTCACCTGAACGTTCCAGCATATCAAAGACCATATAAGCCCGTACACCTTTTAACTGGCTATGCTCGCTAACAAGCACATCCACGTAGAACACACGATGACCTTCGGCGATCGACTGATCCAGCACTGAATATTGGAATTCATCCAGCTCCACAGCCGAAGAGATTGAAGCGTTAGCCGGCTTGTTTGTTTCTGTAGCAAGTCCATTTCCGTTTGTCATTTCACCATTTTCAATGGCTTGAAGTGAAGCTACGATTGACGACACATCTGCTTTACCTTGTCCACCTTCGGTAATATCCTGAACCATGGTTTCCAAAGCGTCCAGACTCTTGAACATGGTATCAAAAATGTAATCCTGCATTTTCAACTTCTCATTACGAACCAGATCCAACACATTTTCCATTTTATGTGTCAGTGATGCCAAATCTTCAAAGCCCATAGTTGCTGCCATACCCTTCAAGGTATGAGCCGAGCGGAATATAACCTGAACTATGCCCAGGTCTTCCGGATTGCCTTCAAGTTGAAGCATGTTTTCGTTAAGCGATTGCAGATGATCATTAGACTCATCAATAAACATGGATAAATATTGGTTCATGTCCATTGTGAGGCACCTCCTCCGTGAGTTACACTCCGTTATTTCACTGCTTGAACAAGTTTAGAAGCAATCTCCTGCAATGGCAGAAGATGACGAACGCATTGCAGCTCTACAGCAGAACGCGGCATACCATATACAACACATGTTTCTTCATTCTCGGCAAAGGTTGATGTAACTCCAGCTTCGTATAATCTCTTCATCATACGTGCTCCATCACTTCCCATTCCCGTTAGCAAAACAAGATGTCTTTGTAAAGATGTAAACGGCAGAAGTGACTCAAACATCGTATCCACTGAAGGTCTATGTCCATTCACTGGTTGATCTTCAGTCAGCTTCACAATAAACTTCCCGTCTGCTGTTTTGTTAACTTTCACATGGAATCCGCCGGGTGCTATATAGGCGGTTCCTTTTTTCAGAACCATGCCCTCTTCAGCTTCAACCACATGCAGTGGACTGAATGTATTCAATCGTTGAGCCAGAGAACGGGTAAAATTGGGCGGCATATGCTGCACAATAATGACCGGTGCAGGCAAATCAGCAGGCAACTGCTCAAGCAATGTCTTGAGAGCCCTCGGTCCACCCGTAGAACAACCTATTGCCACAAGTTTGTTGAATGGTCCTTCCAGCCCCCCTCCACCTTTGGGAACAGGATTAGGCTTGATTACATCCTTGGCTTTTGCAGAGGCAGAGGTTGCCGCTATTTGATCAGCTGCCACTCTAGCTGCATTAGGTAGTCGAACTTCCTTTGGAGTCTGTACTGGATTAGCTGACCTCACTGCTTTTTCTGCCTTCGTCCCCAAATTACGCTCAGCCTTTGGCAAAGGCTCTGGTTTGTTCTCTACGCGACCTGGTTTTGAAGTTGACAATGGTTCAATTGCTTTCTTTGATTTGGCCTGAAAGGCTTCAGTCCGCTCCCGAAGAGAGCGTTGACTCGTTTGGACAGGTTCGATTGTTTTTTTCACAGGCTCCGCTGGATCCCTGACCGGCATTTCTTTCTGCACTGGCTGAGTTGGGGGAGCAACTACTCCTCGCAGCATGTCTCTATTTTTCATGGATAACTCACGATCAGCTTTTCTTTTGATCTCATTCATCGCAGCACGCATGCGCTCAACCAAGGCTTTACCGACTTGAGCAATATCCTGGTCATGTGAAATAGATGGTTTGCGAATGAAGTCAAATGCCCCAGCTTCAAGCGCCATAATGGTTTCTTTCATGCCTTGTTCATTGATACCAGAGAGCATAATCACAGGAACGAAGGATTCCTTCATAATTGATTTTAATGCATCCAACCCATTCATTTCGGGCATCTCAACGTCCATTGTAATAATATCGGGTTTCAATTCTAGTGATTTTTGAATCGCTTCTCTACCGTTTGATGCCGTTGCCGTAACCTTGAATTCCGGATCCGCTTGGATCAAATCCGTAACAATCTTACGCATAAAAGCGGAATCATCGACAACCAATACTTGATACGCCGCCATGTTGTGTCACCCCTGTTTCCTTTATTCAGAAATCATGTTGTCCGTTTAAGCCACTTATTCATAAATCCCCTGATTCCTGTCAAGGTTCCGGATCTCGGAGTTGCAGGTACAGCCAGATAACGAAGAGCAAGTTTCTCTATATCTTTGGAGGCTTTGGCATTGGGATACGCCAGACTATAGGGCATTTGCCTTTTAACCGCTTTGACTACCTGGGCGTCTTCTGAAATATACCCAAGCAGCGGAATATCCGTCTGCAAAAACCGCCTCGCCACTCCAGCTATTTTTTCTGCCACCCGTTCCGCTTCTCGTTCGTCTTCCACCCGGTTAACGATCATCCGAAAGGGTGTAGCATTTTCCTGGCCGTGCATAACTTTGACTAAAGCATAAGCATCGGTTATTGAAGTCGGTTCAGGTGTGGTTATAATCAGGCATTCATCGGCAGCACCGATGAACTTCATATTCTCTCTGGAGAGTCCTGCCCCAGTGTCAAAGATGACATAATCCATTTCCTGGGCAATATCCTCGACTTGACTGGCGAAAAACTCCAGATCACGATCAGACAATGAGAACAACTCTTTCATGCCCGATCCTCCAGCAATGTAAGGCAAGCCACTGGCACCCAGTTGTATGATTTCCCTTATGGATTTTTGTCGGTACAACAGGTGGTAAAGATTATAGGAAGAAGACGTACCCATAAGAACATCAATATTAGCCATTCCAATATCAGCATCAAATACAAGTACCTTTTGCCCCAAAGCCTGCAATGCCAAGGCAAAGTTCAGTGTAAAATTGGATTTACCAACACCTCCCTTACCACTGGCCACAGTAATGATTTTTGAGGATCGAATATCTCGCTCAATGCCTTCCAATTCCAATGGCGCGGAGACCATACTTCGAAGTGCAGCTGCCTGATCCTTCATTGTGACCATTCTCCCAGCAACTGTTTAGATAACGAATCTGCATCTGGTTTCAACAAATCGTCCGGAACATTTTGTCCATTTGCCACATATGCGAGCTTGAGTGGAAAACGGTGTAACAAGTTAAATAGCGGACCGCAGCTCCCAGTCTCATCCATTTTGGTGAAAATCACCTTATCCAGACCATATTTACTGAAATGTTCCGTGATCTGAACCATATCAGCACTTTTGGAAGTCATACTCATGACCAGAAAAGTTTCGCTATTCTCTACAGGAGCAAGCAAACTTTGCAGTTCCGAAACAAGTAATTCATTTCTGTAGTTTCTACCCGCTGTATCCATAAAGATCAAGTCACAATTCTCTAATCGAGAAATGGCACGTTGTGTATCACCGGGCGATTGTACCACCTCAAGTGGAACATTCAGTATAGAAGCATATGTTCTAAGCTGTTCTACCGCCGAGATCCGATACGTGTCTGATGTAATGAATCCAACTTTACGCTGTTTTTTGAACATTTGTTCAGCAGCCAATTTTGCAATTGTCGTGGTTTTCCCTACACCGGTTGGTCCAGCTACATAGACGATTCGCGTGGTAGGAAGAATGCCTTCTTCAATACGTTGCTCCAAAAAGTGCATGACCTCAAGCTTCACTACTTGTTCTACATCCTGTTCTTTCAATCCACCCTCAGACCATTTTGCTTGAATTGAATCAAACCAGGATTCCCATACTTCCGGCCAGACATCTTGTTCTGTCAAACGTTCTCGGATCATATGCAGTTCCTCTGGCACAGGGTCCGCAGAAGTACCTTGCTTCGAAAGTCTGGTCACCATCTGTTTAAGATCCTGTAATTCAGTCATCAACTTATCCTGCTGCAGGTCTGAACCTGTTGGCATTGGACCAGTTGTTGAACCCGAAAAATCCGCCCCTTGCGGTCGCGGTTTATGATCCGTGCTTGAAGAACCTGAGCCGCTGTCTATGTTTGAACCGATATTACGCGATTCAAACACAGACGACGCAGCCGCAGATTGGTCCTGTACACTTTGATCAGCTATATTCGTTGTCGCCGACTCATCAGAAGCCGCAACAAACGAACGAGCTGTTTGCCGATAAGCCTCAGGTACAAATGCACGAGGTACAGGTGTGAATTGATTTTGTACTGGCTTTGTTGTTTGCTTATTTTCTTCCTTATCCACTGCAGCTACAACTTCGATCCGTTTTTTGCGGAACATTCCCATCACACCGCCCACCTTAATCTCTTTGGTGGACAGAATAACGGCATCACTTCCCAGGTCTTTGCGAATTTGAAGCATAGCTTCGGGCATGGTCTCAACAACGTATTGTTTTACTCTCATAAGTTCACCACCCCGATACTTTGAATTTCAACATTCGGCTCCAACTCGCTGTAGGAAAGCACAGGGATGTCCTGCATAGTACGTTCAATAACCTGACGCAGATACATCCGAATGGTTGGAGAAGTTAATACAACAGGTTGCTGACCTGATTGAATCAAACGGTTCACTTGTTCACTCAGCTTCTGATATACACTTTGTGTAGATACAGGGTCTAGCGCAAGATAACTGCCCTGATCCGATTGTTGCACACTTTCAGCAATTTTCTTCTCAAGACCAGGTCCAACCGTGATCACGCGAAGTGTCTCACCTTTCTGTGAGAACTGCTGAGTAATCTGACGTGAGAGGGATTGTCTGACGTATTCAGTCAGCACATCAGGATCCTTCGTATACGTACCATAGTCAGCCAGTGTCTCGAAGATGGTCACCATATCGCGAATAGATATTTTCTCACGCAATAACTTGGCAAGCACTTTCTGTACATCACCAATGGAAAGTAGAGAAGGGATCAGTTCATCCACAAGGGCAGAATAGTTCTCTCTGAGATTATCCACAAGTGCTTTTGTCTCTTGTCTTCCAAGTAACTCATGCGCATGTTTCTTAATCAGTTCCGTCAGATGTGTAGCCACAACGGAAGGTGGATCAACGACCGTATATCCTGCAAGTTCCGCTCTGTCTTTGGTTACTTCATCAATCCATAGTGCCGGAAGTCCAAAAGCAGGCTCCGTCGTTTCAATACCTGTGACAGACTCCTCATCATAGCCAGGACTCATGGCAAGGTAATGATTCAACAACAGTTCTCCGCCGCCTACCACATTACCCTTGATTTTGATAACATACTCATTGGGTCTGAGCTGGATATTATCTCGAATCCGTATGACCGGAACGACCAACCCCAGTTCAAGAGCACACTGCCTCCGAATCATAATGATCCGATCCAATAAGTCCCCACCCTGCTGATTATCAGCAAGCGGGATTAAACCATAACCAAATTCAAACTCAATAGGGTCCACCTGAAGCAGGTTAATTACACTTTCAGGACTTCTAACCTCTTCAATCTGCTGTTCTTCTTCCAACTGTTCTTCCGCTACTTGTTTCAAATTCAGATTATTCTGCATACGCCACGCGGCATATGCCAACACACCTGCCAACGGAAGCGTAGTAATAACATGAATTGGTGTGAAGAAACCGAGCATGGCAATAACGAAAGCTACGATATAAATTAGTATTGGATATGTAAACAGTTGCCCCGTAATATCATCTGCCAGGTTTCCTTCTGATGACGCTCTGGTGACGATAAGTCCTGCTGCTGTGGAAATAAGCAGAGCAGGGATTTGGCTTACCAATCCATCTCCGATAGTCAGTACAGAGTACGTTGACATTGCATCTGCAAAAGCCATCCCATGCACAGTCATACCGATTATAAATCCACCAATGAGATTGATCAGGAGAATGATAATACTTGCAATTGCGTCACCTTTTACGAATTTACTTGCTCCATCCATCGCTCCATAGAAATCGGCTTCACGTTCAATTTTGGAACGACGCTCACGAGCTTGTTGCTCGTTGATCAGACCCGCATTCAGATCCGCATCAATACTCATTTGTTTACCAGGCATCGCATCGAGGGTGAATCGGGCAGCAACTTCAGCTACGCGCTCAGACCCCTTTGTAATAACGATAAACTGAACAACAACGAGGATCAAAAACACGATAAATCCAATTGCAATTTGCCCTCCAGCAATCCAGCTACCAAAGGTAGCAACTACAGCTCCAGCATCCCCTTCACCAAGAATTAGCTTGGTAGTCGATATGTTCAGAGCCAGTCGGAATAGTGTAGTGATCAACAGCAAAGCTGGAAAAATAGAAAACTGCAACGCTTCTTTGCTGTTCATTGCAACAAGGAGTATCATCAGTGCAATTGAAATATTGACGACCAGCAACAAGTCCAACAGCCAGGTTGGGATCGGAAGAATCATCATCAACACAATGCCAATGATACCCGCAAGGACAGCTATATCTTTAATCTTCAATGAATGTACGGCCTCCGATCCCCTTTTATTTCGTTCTGCCCTTTAGTTTATATACATAAGCCAGCACTTCGGCTACCGCTTGAAACAAATCGGCCGGTATGGCGTCACCAATCTCGGCTCTCTGGAACAATGCCCGTGCTAACGGCTTGTTTTCCATCGTAATAACACCGTTTTCTTTGGCAATTTCCTTAATACGCAAGGCGACATAATCCTGACCTTTGGCAATAATCTGTGGTGCCTCCATCTCGGAACCTTCATACTTTAGCGCAACCGCAAAGTGGGTCGGGTTCGTGATGATCACATCCGCATTCGGCACTTCCTGCATCATGCGCTGCATAGCCATACGACGCTGGCGTTCCCGGATTTTACCTTTGATCAGCGGATCACCTTCCATTTTCTTGTACTCATCTTTAATGTCTTGCTTGGACATACGTATCTTCTTCTCATGGTCATACTTTTGATACATGTAATCAAATATCGCAAGTATCATTAATGCCACTGCAATCTTGATGCCAAGACTTAAAGTGATCGACGCAGCGAAATGTAAAATAGCATCCAATGAAAAATGAGAAAGTGAAGCAATATCTGACTGGTAGCCTTTAATTGTACTGTAAACGAGATAACCGATAATCGACATTTTCAAAATGGATTTAGCAAATTCCACTAATGAGCGGAGAGAGAATATATTTTTGAAACCTTTAATTGGGTCCAGTTTCTCAAGTTTTGGCTTCAAACCTTCCCCTACAAGAAGAAAACCAACTTGCATGTAGTTAACGATCAAAGCAACCAGTAACGCACCCAGCAAAACGGGAGCGATCAATAACAAAACTTCAATGCCATAGCGCATCATAAGCGCCATCACATTCTCTCCGGTGATTTCCATACTCAATCGATTGATGAAGATATCTGTAAACAGACGAACTATACGTTCTTTATAGAAATTGCTGAATACCATCATGATCAAAAACGCGATTAGGAGAATGGATGCGCCAGATAGTTCAGCGCTTTTTACAACCTGTCCTTTTTTTCGTGTATCCTGTCTCTTTTTCGGGGTAGCTTTCTCCGTCTTCTCCCCTGAAAACAACTGGAGGTCGAGTTGAAGTTTCATCCGTGTCTTTTCCTCCGTTTCACTCAGCCGGGCCTTTGTCCAATGGTTCCAAGCAATTTTTCCATCGATCTGAATATCGCTTCGAACAATTGACTAAATACAAAGGAGAAACTGGGAACCAGCAAAAGCAAAATAGCAAGACCAACGAGTAACTTAAGCGGCAACCCAACTGCAAAAACATTAAATTGAGGAGCCGTTTTTGCCAAAAAACCCAATCCAACATCCGTCAAAAACAACGCAACTACAATCGGAGCCGACATCTGAAAAGCAAGCATAAATGATTGACCTAAGGTCTGAATCAAAAATTCAGCAATACTTCCATCTGCCAACCGTAGGAAAAATACATTAGATAATGGTACCCACCGGTAACTGTAAACTATCGCATCCAGCAAATAATGGTGACCATTCATCGTCAGAAACAGAAGCATAGCAAATGCATACTTCAAGTTACCCGTAAGTGGAGCTGAAGCACCTGTCATTGGATCGTATACATTGGCCATACCAAAACCGATCTGTAGATCGATAAAGGTCCCCGCAGTCTGAACAGCCGTCATCAACAGATAAGCCACAAAACCTAAAAGCAAGCCAATTAAAATCTCTCTGATGATCAATAAGACATAACTCAGGTCTGTGGGTACGGTCTGGTCTATTCCGTAGATCAGATAGACAGACAATGTGACAAATGCAGAGATACCAATTTTAACTGAAGTCGGCACATTTCGAGCAGAAAAGACCGGCGCAGTTACAAAAAATGATGTGATTCGACAAAACATAAGCAGAGCGACAGGGAAACTTTGCAACAATGTCTCCATCTGCTAAAGCCTACCCTATGTATCTGTATAGATTATCGAGAATGTTAAACGTAAAATCGACCAAGATATTTAAGATCCAAGGTCCAAACAAAAGCACCGCCAGAAGTACGGCAACAATCTTGGGCACAAAAGCTAATGTTTGTTCCTGAATTTGAGTTGTCGCTTGAAAAATACTGATTGCAAGTCCTACAACCAGAGCTAGTATAAGCATGGGTGCACTGGCCAGCAATGACGTGTATACCGCTTTCCCGGCCAGACCGATAATAAATTCCGAAGTCATGACCGTCCTCCTTTAACTTTCCGGATCAAGTGTTAAAACTCAGCAACAGTGACTTGACTACCAGGTACCACCCGTCCACAAGGACAAAGAGAAGTATTTTGAAAGGTAATGAGATCATGACCGGCGGAAGCATCATCATCCCCATTGCCATGAGTGTACTCGCGACAACAATGTCTATAACCAGAAACGGAATAAAAATCATAAACCCCATCTGGAATGCTGTCTTCAACTCACTGATTACATATGCCGGCACCATAACAGTAATTGGGATATCCTGATAGGTCTTTGGTTGTTCAGTCTGATTGTACTTCATAAACAGCAACAGATCTTTTTCTCTGGTGTGACTAAACATAAATTTCTTCATGGGATCCGCTGCTTTTTCAAGTGCCTCGGTTTGCGTAAGGTCTCCCTGAAGATAGGGCTGAAGCGCTACCTGATTTATGGAAGACAACGTCGGCGACATAATGAAAAGTGTCAGAAATAGCGCCAAACCGACCAGCACCTGATTGGGTGGCATTTGTTGTGTACCCAGAGATGTACGTATAAAACCGAGCACAATCACAATCCGAGTAAAACTGGTCATCAGTACAAGCATTGCTGGAGCAATACTAAGCACCGTAATTAACAGAATGATGGACAGTGAACTCGTGCTTGGTGTCCCTCCATCACCGTTTCCAATCTGAATATCAATATTCGGAATGGGTTCGGCAAAGGCAACCGTTACAGATGCCAGACTGATAAGTCCTAATAAACAACACGCTAACCAAATCTTTTTCTTCATGAATCCCTCGACCGATCTGTAGTATTGTCTTTATCCAGGAGCTTTTCCATCTTCTCTTTACGGTTAGGCATCTGCCGAAGTTTGGATTCAAACATTTCGTGAAAAGAAGTTGTGTCCTCCAGTTCCATTTCCCGCGGCGGTTCTTCTCTACGGAAACGTTTTGTGAGCTTGGCAATGAGAGGTGAGAGATTTCCTTGTTGTGCAGCAGCATCTCGTTCGAAGGAATCAATGATTCTTTGCGCCTCTTCCAGATCTGAAACCTTATCTACCAACTGAATGTCTTCACCTACACCAAGCAGATATACACTTCCACCAATTTCAATAATTTGCAGCGACTTGTTTTGCCCCAGTCCGACCCCGCCCAGGGTACGAATTGTGCCGTGCCGGAACATTTGCTGATTCCGTTTGTTTAAAAAACGGATCAGATAAACAATAAGGGCCAGGATGACGGCCAGGACAACAATCACCCATACAAGCTGTAAATAATAATTACTTCCCACGCCAGCTCCTCCTGGAATATCACCCTGAGCCATCATCATGTCTCTTAAACGCCCAGTGTCTTGCTGATCGCTTCAATAACCCGGTCAGATTGGAAAGGTTTAACGATAAAGTCTTTAGCACCTGCTTGAATAGCGTCGATTACCATCGCTTGTTGACCCATCGCGGAGCACATAATTACTTTAGCGTTAGCATCAATCTTCTTGATTTCTTTCAAAGCTGCAATGCCATCCATCTCAGGCATCGTAATATCCATTGTGATCAGATCCGGACGAAGCTCTTTAAATTTCTCAATTGCTTGTGAGCCATCCTGTGCCTCACCAACAACCTCATATCCATTTTTGGACAAAATGTCCCGGATCATCATTCTCATAAATGCAGCGTCGTCTACGACTAAAATTCGGTTTGCCATCTTGATTCAAGTCCTCCCTAAATTGTGCTTATTGTAATTTCTGAATTCGGTCCCATTGGCTAACGATATCTATAACACGAACACCAAAGTTTTCGTCAATAACGACAACTTCTCCCTTGGCGATCAGTTTGTTATTCACCAAAATATCGACAGGTTCCCCGGCTAACTTATCCAGTTCGACAATCGAACCCTGTGACAGTTCCAAAATATCTTTAATTTGCTTCTGGGTCCTTCCTAATTCTACGGTGACTTTAAGGGGAATGTCCATCAATAAATTCAAATTGTTTTCGTCTACCTGACCATACGCCCCATTTTGCAAATTGGCGAATTGAACTGGCTGTACGTTAACATTCCTATTTGGCATTCCACCGTAATGTTGAGGTGCACCATAAGGTTGCTGCGGTGGCATGCCATACGGCTGCTGTGGCGGCATTCCTTGAGGCATACCCATCGGGACCTGTCCATATCCGTTATAGTCCTGAGCAGGCTGTTGTGGAGCCTGTGGAGCCTGTTGGTGCTGAACGGGCGGCTGCTCCGCAACCGGTGGTGGCGTTGCTGGTACAGCTGCTGGCGCAGGTTCAGGTGTTGATGCCACTGGTGCGCTGGCAGTAGACTCCTGAGCGCCTCCAATCAGCATATCTACCATGTTTTTGGCAAAATGTACTGGAAGCAACTGCATCAGATTGGAATCGATCAGATCCCCGATTAACAAACGAAATGAAACTTGGATAAGGGTCTCATCTGCAGGAAGATTACTTACACCCTCTCCACTCTCCAGATTGAGAATATCGATTCCCGGAGGGGAAATATTCACAAAACGATTAAAAATCGTGGACATTGAGGTTGCAGAGGAACCCATCATCTGGTTCATCGCTTCCTGTACTGCACTAATATGGATTTCATTCAGTTCTTCATCGACCGGATTTCCTTCGCCACCCAGCATCAAATCAGCGATGACTTGAGCATCTCTCTTCTTGATAACAAGTGAGTTAATGCCTTCGAATCCATCCACGTAATTCACATGAACGGCAACATGTGGCTTAGGAAAAGCTTCTTCAAACTGCGTTCGACTAATGATAGAAACTTTAGGTGTTGTAATATCTACTTTGAGGCCTAATAGCGTGGACAAGGCTGTTGCCGCGCTACCAAATGTAATGTTACCAATCTCCCCCAAGGCATCCTGCTCCAGCTCGGTCAAAAAATCATCAACCGTCTTTTCAGCGGGTTCCGAGCTGTTTATCGATTCCGATTGCCTGAGCAAAGCATCGATTTCTTCTTGGGATAAATAATCCTTACTCGTCAAATTCTTCAACTCCTTCGGTGACAATCTTGTCTATTTGCACAGCCACACGGTCTTTGATTGTCCCCGGACTGCCCATGTATTTCAGTTTGTCACCCACTTTAATGGAAAGTCCCTCATCAACTGGTTTGTTCAACGTAATGACATCACCAACGGACAGACCCAGAAATTCTGCAATTGAAATTCTCGATTCTCCCAATTCCGCAACGATTGGTAACTTGGCTTTGTTCACACGCTCTTTTAGAGCATCATACTCCTCCGGAGCTCTCGTTTTCTTCTCCGAAACAAACCACTGATGAGTTGACAACCGTGACATAATAGGTTCAAGAACGACATGCGGTATACATAGATTGATCATGCCTGTCGTGTCACCAATTTTGGTACTGAGCGAGATCAGAGCAATGGTCTCATTGGGAGATACAATCTGCATAAATTGCGGATTGGTCTCGAGCGCTTCCATCCTTGGGGTAATATCCAACACGGTCTTCCATGCTTCTTGCAAACTTTCAAATGCACGGCTGAATATTCGTTCCATGATGGTCGTTTCAATCTCCGTCATGGATGCAATCTTTGTTGGAGCACTCCCGGTTCCACCAAGAAGGCGATCCAGCATCGCATATCCTACGTTTGGATGGACTTCCATCACCATTCGTCCCTGTAGTGGCTCCGCTTCAAAAATGTTCAATATCGTCATCTTAGGAATAGAACGGATAAACTCATCATAAGGCAACTGTTCGACCTGAACGACATTGATTTGAACGAACGTCCGCAGTTGGGCTGAAAAATAAGTGGTGAGAAAGCGTGCAAAGTTTTCGTGAATACGAGTCAAGCTTCTGATATGGTCTTTGGAAAAACGCACTGCCCGCTTAAAATCGTACGATCTGATTTTCTTCTGAGTTTCTTCCTTCTTCAATTCTTCTGCGTCCATTTCACCAGAAGAAAGGGCTGCTAATAGGGCGTCAATCTCATTTTGTGATAATACATCCACCATGTTCTCACCCCCTTACAGGTCTACAGCGTGTTCTGTTCATTACATTGGTGCTATAACAATGTCTGAAAAACTAGTGCTTTTCAATTTCGGCTCAGGCAATGCCTCATTAATTAGACCTGTCAGTTTCTCATTGAATTGTTTCATGCCCTTTGCCGAACTCAGTTCCTCAGCCTTGGTGTCTGCAAGTGCCTGAATAATAATGGGCTTCACCGTAATGCTTTTAATTTTTTCAAAATCTTCTTTGGCTGTTTTGTCAGATAACTTGAAAGAAAAACTAACCATAATAATACGATCCGGATCAGCCAGATTCGTTTTAATCTGTGCAAGCTCTGACGATACCTCTACAATTTCATCCGCAGTCATTTTTTTTTCTTCAGCAGCTGCCGCCGTATGTGTGTCGTCCTTATTCCCGTTCTGTCCTTGCATAAATACAAACACAACCACCACAATGAGTGTTATTGCCAGCAACATTGTTGCAAGCCAAGGCATCATTTTTTTCATCAGGATTCCTCCGTTTGCTGCACTTTAATAGTGGCTGCCTGAACCCCGATTTCACGGTTGTAATCTTTAATCTTGGAAATAACGTCAGCGGCTTTTTCAAGCACAATCAGTCTCTTTCCAGTTACCAGAGTAATATACGTATCCGGCGTCTCTTCCACAATTTCAACCATCAGCGCATTTAACCACATGGGAGAACCATTTAACCGCGTAACCGAAATCATGCTAAGCCCCCTTGATCAGAGTGGGAGGAGCAAGCTCCCCCACGTTTTAAAAATTCATTAATCAGTTATTAACGTTTCAGGTTAACAACTTCCTGAAGTATTTCATCCGACGTTGTAATGATCCGGGAGTTTGCCTGGAATCCACGTTGAGCTACGATCATCTCAGTAAACTCTCCAGTCAGATCCACGTTAGACATCTCGAGCTGCCCAGCAATGATTGCTCCTGTTCCGTCCTCAGCACTGTTCGCTGTTAAAGGATCAAGAGTACCGTCAGGATTTGCGTTAGCTGTCATCCGGTATAGGTTACCCCCTATTTTTTCCAATCCTTCAGGGTTAACTACCTTCCCTATTCCAATTTGAGTATCGCCTTCGATTGTTCCATCAGCCATTGTCTGATTAATCATACCGTTCTGTCCGATTGTGAATGAAACAACATCATCACCAATAGTGATTGCTTCCCCTTCACTGTCTAATACGAAGAGGCCATCAGATGTAACCAGATTACGAGCTGCATCTACATGAAAATCCCCAGCGCGAGTCAAAAATGGAACTTCCTGATCTCCCCCCATGGAAACTAAGAAGAACCCGTCACCATTGATACGCAAGTCCGTTGGATTGTTTGTTGTCATAGGACTTCCTGCAAGATGCAATGTATCTATAGATCCCACAGATACACCCAAACCGATTTGCTTTGCATTCACACCACCAGATGGAGCATCAGTTGGGGCAGTTACCCCTGCCGTAGTTTGGCTCATAATATCTTTGAACATAACCCGACTGCCTTTGAAGCCAACCGTGTTTACGTTCGCAATATTGTTACCAATTACGTCGAGTTTGGTTTGGAAACCCCGCATCCCGGAAACGCCTGAGTACATTGATTTCAACATTTTTAAAAATCCTCCCAGTCTTCATTTGGTTACCGCATCAGTCGGTCAGCGGCATTCCGGCTCCCGAGAAGGGCCAGCCGGTCAAGAAATGATTACGGCACTATCAATCTGAGTGAACACATTATCCTTCATGCTCTCACTATCCATAGCTGTAACCACAGTACGATTTTTGACATTGACGATAAAAGCCATATCCTGCATTAAAATCAATGACTCTTTGGCTCCTTTGGCAGCAGCTTTGTCCAAAGCAGAACCAATCTGTTCCATTTGCTCGGTTTTGAGTTCAATACCACGCTGTTCCAGTCGTTTGGCAGCATGATTGCTCAATTTCAGAAGGTTATCTTCCAGCACCTTTGCAAAAGGTTTTTCGGGTATAGCCGAAGCTTCTCCCGTTTTGGGTCTTTGAAGCATATTCGGTGTAATCGGGCCTGCGTATAATTGTCCAACCGTTATGCGATCATTCATATCGTTTTCCCGCTATCTTCCGTATCACCCGTTTCAGCGGATGATTCAACTTCCTGGCTCTCGTTCGTTTCAGGGGTTACATCCTGAACGTTCTGTACCGGAGTTTGACTCTCTTCTGCCTGTTTTGGATAATTCACCTGAATGATTTCATCCAGCTTAATCTCGTCGTTGCCCACTTTTGCGTATTGAACGCCATCTCTTACAATGATGGAATCTACAATACCCTGACGAAGAGTTCCGTTATCATCTTTATTAGAAGAAAGCCAACTTACCTCCATGCCAATCATACCGGATACAGCACCAAGGGACTGGTTCAATGTTTTAAGCTGCGTAGAAATATTGACCAGTTGTTCCACTGAGCTGAACTGTGCCATTTGAGCGATAAATTCCTTATCCTCCATCGGCTGCATCGGGTCTTGATTTTGCAGCTGGGTAATCAGGATTTTTAGAAACTGATCTTTACCCAATTCTTTTGTTGCAGCACTTGTGGTTGCTTTATTAGCTGCCGAATAGTTCGGCCAGGTATTATTCATTGAAACATTTTCATTAGCCATTTACTCACCTCATTTCTGCTTAAGCCTTAGCACTAAATGTATCTCTCTGTAATTCGTTTCCTTCGACTTGCTCGCTACGCCAGTTACGCAATTCTTCTTGTATCCCTGCTGTAGCTATAGCATCATCCGATTGTTCCTCACGCTCACGCGAACGGCGTTGTTGTTGAGAGTTACTTCCCGGCTGACGGCCTCCGTCCTGATACATCTGTGATCCGATTGAACTGTTCTGAGTAACCTCAAGTCGTTCCACCTGAATCCCCTGGGCTTGAAGTGAAGAACGCAGCTGCGTCATTTGTTGTTCAAGCATGTCTTTAGCCATCGTATGCTCAGTCATAAACCGTGCAACCAACTGCCCGTTCTGCAAGGTAATTTGAACATCCAACTTACCTAGATGCTCAGGCCGAAGTGAGATGGTCGCCTCGGAAAATCCTTTTTGCTGGACAATATCCAGCTTGTTAACAACAAACTGTGTCATTTCCTTGGCAAACTGTGATGTTTGCATTACAGGTTCAGCCGGTTTTCCTGCTGTTGTACCTGATGAACGCAAGGACAACTCTCCTGCAGTAATGATGGTTGAGTGTTCCACTTCTCCACCTGCATTTGAAGCAGATGTGGTCTCAGCCTCAGCTTTCACCTGGGTTCCAGAATTCGCGACTGCCGCAACAAGAACTTGTGGCACAACAGAATCCTGTTTGGATGTTTGAAGCGAAGCACTTGGAGCTACCTGTGCAGTCTGATCCTTAACTGCAGTCAATGTATCCAGTATGGATTTCAGTTCAGTCCATCCTTTGTCACTAGTGGTATCCACTCCAGCCTCTTGAAGCTGACTCTGCAGAGATTGTAACAAATGTTTGAATTCAGGAGCGTTCTTCGCAACGTTACTCTCAGGATCATTCATTCCAGCTACTAATTGTGTAAGCATATCTTGCAGAACAAAACGTACTGCTGCCGGATGCTGCGACAGTTCAATTGCGGGTACTGTTTTTACGCTTTCCGCTCCAGTCGAAGATTCGTCGGAACCTTCTGTATTAGTACCTGAAGGATTACTTAATTGTGTATACATCTGTTGAATCAGAGTTTGCAAACCTGCAAGTAGAGCTGGGTCATTTTCCAAAGCTTCGTCAAGTGAATCCAAGTCCGTGAACAACGAATTCAGTATAGCCGTGATTGATGTCGCTTCTCCTTCTTCACTTGTAGCAAAGGAAAACACCAGCGGATTGGCTGTTAAACTTCCAGTAGCGCTTGAACTATCACCTTCTGTGTTTCCTCCAGATAGCGATTGTGCAAGAGTTTGGAGAAATTCACCGCTAGCACCTGCAGCTGAACCTTTCGATTGTGCTCCGGTTGTCTGACCTGTTCCCGTTGCTTTTGCAGATGCTGTGGATGCCATTTGATATACAATCGACATTTATTTTCACCTCCTCTCGGTTATACAGTGAATCAGATCTACTTGTTACCCATTAATTTGTTCAAAATTTTTGCAGTTTCAACCGAGTCCTCTGAAGACATGTTCTCAAGCAATTGAGAGCGTGTTGCATCATCTACTGAATTCAGGATGGTCAATGTTTTGTCAGGACTTAACTTGTATGTTTCCAATAATAGCTTGGCACCACTTGAAGCAGACATCGAAGCAAATGTTTGACTAAGCTGGTTTTTATCCAGGTTTTTGCTTGTGGTTGTGGATGCAGTTGAAGTTGCCGCGGTTTCTTTATTCAATCTGGATTGCAGCGCATCCAGTGCCAGATCCCCGGACGGTTTGGCATCCTTCATCATCATAGTCACATCGGCTGCTGTTTTCGGGTCCATCTTTTCAAGCACCTTGGTCCGAGCAGATGACTGCATGGCATTCAACAACAATACCATTTCCTCATTCGTCATATTTTGCAAAATAGGTGCAGCTTTGCTTGGGCTCATGTCAGCATACATTTTAGCCAAATCTTTGATTTGTTTTTGATAATCAGATTCCGTCTCTGACGTTGCTGCTGTAGCCGTTTCAGCCGCTTTTTCCGCATCATCCAACTTCTTCTGAAGGTCCGTTGCCTTCTTTGCTTCGGTTGTTGTTGCTTCCTGTGCTGCCTTGAGCTCTGTTTCTTTGGCAGTTACCTGGGATTTCAGCTTTTCGATTGTGGCTTCAGCACTTTCAACCTGCTGCTCACTCTTCTCCAGCTTCTCCTTCTCCGGATCCAGTACAGGATCAGGTACCCATTCCTTGACTACCGGTATCTTGTTGGCGAATTCAAACAAATTATTACGAATATCTACATTAAATAGCGTAAGTAGTACACCTAGCAGTACTACGGTGAATACAATCGGGATTGAAATCATGAGAAATTTTTCCCAACCGCCTCCCGACTCTTTTTCCATGTCGCTATCATCTTTAACAGCCATCGTTCATTCCTCCTTCACGAGACAACTTCGCGTCCGGCTCACATCAATTCGCGCGTCCGGCTTTGGCAGCGAAGCGTACAGTAGCCATCTCGTCCAGATCGTTCTGTTCCCGGAGGAGCATCTCCTGCTGAAATTTGATTTTGGCCTTGTCTCTCGCTCCAAGCCATACTTTTTCGTCAATCATCTTACCGTTTAGAAACGTCTGATTCCGCTGCACATTGACCTGAGCATGTTTAACATCACTGTTTTTGCGTGAAATGCACTCGTCAAGGTGATGTACATAACGCTGCATCTCCTGCAGACTGTTTACAGACGCTGTATTTTCCGTAGCAGATTGGATAATGCCGATCAGATTACTTCTGTCGTTCAGAAGTTGTATCAGATGTTCTTCCTCCGTCTGAAGTTTGCCGATCGCTGTGGATAACATCCACTCTGCCTGTGTTTTTTCATTACTCTTCAGGTCAACAACTTTCTGGAAATGATATCGAAATTTCATCGTTTACCCATTCATCTCCTTGCAAATTCAAGAATCAAACGTTCCTGTACTTCACTTAAAGTGACTTTCTCGTCGACTTTCTGCTTGGTAAAGTTCCATATACTATCAATCTGGTCTATCGATTCATCTATGGCTGCATTTGATCCCCGCTGGTAAGCTCCAATATTGATCAAATCTTCCGATTCTTTGTACACAGCCATCAAACGTTTCATATTATTAACGGCTTCCAACTGCTCTTCCGGAGCAATATCCTTCATAACACGACTGATGCTGGCTAGCACATCAATCGCTGGAAAATGACCTTTATTTGCAATGGATCGATTTAACACAATGTGTCCATCCAGAATACCCCTTACCGCATCCGCAATTGGTTCATTCATGTCATCCCCATCGACTAGAACGGTGTAAAAGGCTGTAATCGAACCGGTAGGTCCTGTACCCGCCCGTTCAAGCAGTTTGGGCAAACTTGCAAAAACCGATGGCGTATACCCTCTCATTGCCGGAGGTTCACCTACGGCCAGACCAACTTCCCTTTGTGCCATCGCATATCGGGTTACCGAATCCATCATGAGCATCACGTTCATTCCACGATCTCGGAAATACTCTGCAATAGTGGTCGCAATAACTGCTCCCTTAATCCGAATCAGGGCAGGCTGATCTGAAGTTGCAACAATGACTACGGAGCGTTCCAGTCCTTCCGGACCCAAATCCCGTTCAATAAAGTCGCGTACCTCACGTCCACGCTCACCCACAAGCGCGATGACATTGACATCTGCTGCTGTATTACGAGCAATCATGCCCATCAATGTACTCTTACCAACACCAGAGCCGGCAAAAATACCTACACGCTGTCCCTTACCTACGGTCAGTAATCCATCGATAGCTCTTACACCAACACCCATCGTTTCAAGTACACGTGGACGATCCATTGGATTGACCGGAGTATTGGAGGTAGAGTACATCGGCATTCTTGATGGAAGAAGGGAACCGTCCAGCGGTTGTCCAAGTCCATCCAACACTTTACCGAGCAATTCGGAGCCTACCTGAACGCCGAGCGGTTTACCCGTACCTACTACATCGCAACCAGGACCGATGGATTGTAGTTCACCCAGTGGCATAAGCAGCACTTTGTTATCTCGAAACCCAACAACTTCGGCCTGAAGAGGCTTGGCTGATTTACCAGGATAGATATAACATACGTCACCGATACTTGCATCTGGCCCTTCTGACTCCACCATAAGACCAATGACCTGAGTAACTTTGCCGTTAATACGAACAGGATCAAATTGGCGCAAATGTTCCATATATCGCTGTGAACTAAGAACCTTCATGTTGATTTTTTCGCTCCTCATCCTCAAGTGCTATGCGGACCAGTTCTTTTTTAATCTCAGCAAGCTGTGTATCAATTCTCGCATCTACACTTCCGAACGAAGAACGAATGACACATCCCTTATCTTTGACCGTTGAATCAGGCAAAATCTGCAATTCTGCCTGAGAATCAATGGACAGAGACAATTCTTCACGAGCTGCCTGTACAAATGTAAACTGATCAGGTGCCACACAAAGTGTGATTAACCCCTGCTCCCGTTTACGTGACAAACTCTGACGAATCAGTTCCAATGTATGATCGGGTTCAATGGTAAGTTGCTTATCAATGACTTTCTCAGCGATCCCGCAAGCGAGATCTACAAGGAACGGTTCGGCTTCCTGAATGATCTGATCTTTAGCTACATAAGCTTCCTTGAGCACTTCCTGGGCTTCAATCATCATCTTTTCGATCTGCACCTGGAGATCCAGTTCAGCTTGTACTTTGCCTTCTTCAAAACCCTGTTGGAAACCTTGTGAACGAAGCGCTTCAGTCAGATGTTCATCCTGTTGTCGTTGTTCCTGCCACCAGCTGTCGATCTGTTCACGGGCCTCTTGAAGCATGCGCTCTGCCTCTTCTGAAGCTTCACGTACTTGCTTTTCTGCAAACTCCTTGGCATCTTCCAGCATCTCTGCGGTAAGACGTTGTGTTTCTTCGTCCACGCGTGCTTGAAGCGTTTCTGCTTCAGAACCTTCAGCACTATCACCGTATAATTCCGTTTCAGACTCCTCAGCACCACCATAATGATGATGATTTTCAAGTTTTTTACGGTCATCAACGGGTACATACTGGAAAGACTTAATCAAATTAGACAATGATATCATCTCCTCCACCGCGTGCGATAATGATCTCACCGGCTTCTTCCAATCTGCGTATCGTTCCTACGATACGTGTCTGAGCTTCCTCAACATCACGCAATCGCACAGGCCCCATGAACTCCATCTCTTCTTTGAAGGTTTCGGACATACGCTTCGACATGTTCCGGAACACAGCATCCCGAACCTCTTCGCTTGCCACCTTGAGTGCAAGTTGCAGATCTGCGTTGTCGATATCCCGGATAATACGCTGGATCGAACGATCATCCACATTGACGATATCTTCGAATACAAACATGCGTTTTTTGATTTCCTCCGCAAGCTCAGGATCCTGAATTTCAAGCGAGTCCAAAATGGTACGCTCTGTACCACGATCGACTCCGTTCAGAATCTGAACGATCGATTCAATACCACCCGCATTCGTGTAATCCTGCGTTACGGTAGAAGATAGTTTCTGTTCCAGAACCCGCTCCACTTGAGAGATGACTTCCGGCGAAGTACTATCCATAACAGCCACCCGGCGAGCGACATCTGCCTGTTTCTCTTGTGGCAAGGATGATAGAATCGCTGCTGCCTGTTCGAATTGCAGGTAAGACAGAACCAGGGCAATCGTTTGCGGGCTTTCATTCTGAATAAAGTTCAAAATTTGGTTCGGATCTGCTTTGCGTGCAAAGTCAAATGGTCTGACTTGCAGCGTAGCTGTCAAACGGTTAATGACTTCAAGTGCTTTTGAAGAACCCAGAGCTTTCTCCAGGATTTCTCTCGCATAATTGATACCGCCCTGAGAAATATATTCCTGCGCTAGACAGATCTGGTGAAACTCGGCCATGATCATGTCCTTTTCGGAAGAATCAACCTTGCGAACGTTGGCAATCTCCAACGTAAGTTGCTCAATCTCTTCATCACGCAGATGTTTGAAGATCTGAGCCGATACTTCCGGACCTAATGTAATCAACAAAATTGCTGCTTTTTGTCTTCCAGTCAAACCTTGACTGCTTGCCTTCGCCAATGCGTTCACCTCTATTCGTCAGCCAGCCATGTACGCAGCAGATTGACGAATTCGTCTGGCTTTTTCTTGGCCAAACTCTCCAATTGTTTGCGCACCTGACTTTCGTTCGTTACACTGTCCAGCGTAATGGACGGGAACTCTGTTGCTATTGGAAGAGGAATCTCTTCTTCTTCGACTTCGTTTTGTTTGCGGCGACGGCGTACTAACAAAATAACTACCGCTGCGATCAATGCCGCTATGAGTGCGCCTCCACCCCACATCATCGTTGAGGAAAGCTGGAAACCTGTATTGTCTGCAGAGGCAGTCTGGAATCCTTGTGACATGACTGAAACTTTCTTTGTCAGATCGGCGTCACTTATTACAGTGCCTGAGTCTGCCAGTGAAGCACGAACAATGTTAACCAAAATGTTCTCAATTGCGTCCTGAACCGGTCCCTGTAATTCTGTTTCTCCATTCGGTGGTTCAACTGCAACGTTAATGGTTAAATCTTTTACAGTATACGGACTGGAAATAATATCCTTGGCGATTCGATTAACATCGTAGTTTATAGTGCTTGATGATTCTTCGGAGGTAGAGTTACCGGCTGCATCAGATGATGGATAACCCGGAACTTCCTCTTGTCCTGTGCCAGCAACTCCACCTGTTGGGTTGCTTGCGCCAGTGTAACTCTTTTGAATCTCCTGCACACTGATCTCGATGCCTTTCATATTATCTACATCAACAGGTGTGACCAGATTTTCCTTACGTGTTTCTTTGTCAAAATTAAGCTTGGAGGCTACCAAAACATTAACTTTGTCTTCGCCTACAATCTGGGAAAGGAATTGCTTTACGTTATTACGGACATCGTTTTCAAACTTTTTCTGTAATGCCATGTTCTCTTGGACTTCGGAAGACAACCCTCCACTGCCACCTCGGGCAGTTGGAATCAATTCTGCTTCATCTGTGTTCGTAATCGTGATGTTCTCAACAGGCAGATTAGGAATTGCAGTTTTAACCAAGTTAAAGTAGCCATCTACCGCTGCCTGATTGGGGTGATAACCCGGTTTGAATTGAAGAGCTACCGATGCTGATGCTTTGTCTTGTTCTTCTAAACCAGCAAAGATGTTATCTTTCGGCATATTAACGAGTACTTTAGCATCCTGTATCCCTTGCATCCGCTGAAGTAACTGTTCAACTTCTCCGTTTATAGCGTTGTTGTACTTTACATCAAACTCTTTATCCGTCATCCCGATCGGCGATGATGACTCCTCGAATGACTTATACCCTAATGAACCATTCTGAATAATCCCTTGAGATCCAACATTCACCTTTGCAATTGCAACACTTGTACTCGGTACGGATATGGTCTTGCCATCTGAACTTAATTTGTATGGAATGCTAGATGAATCGAGATAACTGATCACGCCCGCTGAATCACTTGCATTCAAATCTGTAAAAGCTACTTCATATTCCGTCTTGGACAATTGCATCGTGAGTACAACAGCAGCCAAAATCAGGAACAGGAAGGTGGATATAAATAATACTTTTTGCTTTTTGCTAAAACTATTCCAATACTGGGATGCCTTATCCCTGTACTGGGCGATTCTCTCATTCACTCTGTCACCCCATCCGAAACTTTGCTTAGTCTGTCCTTACTCAACCCTCGCCGTTTCATAGGTTGACGATCAGGAGCAGCATCGCAGCTGCTTTGTTGTAATGATCAGCGCTATTATCGAAGCGCAAGTAGGTTATTTTATAACTGCGTTCGCATAACTTCCTGGTATGCTTCGACCACTTTGTTTCGGACTTGAGTTGTGAGTTGTAGGCTTAACAAGGCCTGTTCTGAAGCAATCATCACCTGATCCACATTCGCTTTGCCGACCAAAAATTGATTCGACATTTCATGCGATTGAGCCTCCTGTGCTGCGACGGATCCTAATGCATTCTGTAAGTATGTACCGAAGCTCTGAATGGTTTCGGCTGGTGTAGAAGGCTTACTTTCGGTTGCACTCTTCATCTGTAGCGGTTGTATCCCCTGTGTGCTAAACATGTTGTTCTGAATCATTAATGTCCCTCCCCTTCATCCCTGGTTTGTATTTTTCTTATTTTCATTTCAAAGCAGATTATCTTCCAATCTCCAAAGCTTTGGAGATCATCGCTTTGGTTGAATTCAGTGCTGTTACGTTTGCTTCATAGGAACGCGAAGCAGAGATCATGTCGACCATTTCTTTCGCAATATCCACATTAGGCATAAATACATATCCTTCTGCATTGGCATCTGGATGAGAAGGGTCATACACAGGCTTCAAAGGTGACTGATCCTCCCGAATCTCCGTTACTCTTACGCCATCTCCTGAACCGCTACCTCTCATCTGATTTTGCAACATCGTACCAAATGACGTTTTATTCGGCTCAAGCACAACCATTTTACGTTTGTAAGGGACCGCTTCACCATTGGATACGCTCGCGCGCGTCGTCTCTGCGTTGGCAATGTTGGAAGATATGACGTCCATCCGCAACCGTTGGGCTGTCAGAGCTGAGCTACTGATACTAAAACTATTACTAATGTTCAATTTAGGTTATCTCCCTTCCACGCCAACACGCATAATTTTAATTTGTTCGTTCACTTGCTGAATATAAGCGTTATAACGCAACTGATTCTCCGCCAGAAGACTCATTTCTCTGTCTATATCGACATTGTTTTCGTTGTTATTCATGGAGGTTGACTGGTCCATATTAACTACTGGCGTTGGTACGGAAGAGGAAGGACCTATGACAAAATGCCTTGCATCAGTTACTTTACCCTTAAGAACAGGCATATCTCCATTCATTTGCCCTTGCAACATTTCTTCAAAAGAAACGTTCGAGCGCTTGAAATACGGGGTATCGGCGTTCGCGATGTTGTCAGCAATCGTTCGTTGTCTGATATTGGACGCATCGAGTGCACCTTGCAATCTTTTAAAGCTGATATCGTTTAAAAGATTCACAATCCCCCTCCTCTCTTTAGAAGTAATGGAAAAAGATTGAATCTTTTCCCTTGAAAATTCTTATGTTTTTTTCGACAAAAACATTCGTCTTTACACGGTTTTCTAGGACTTAAGTAGAGTTAACTCTGATGTTGTCGTATAACATAAGTTTCTTCGAGTTTGGGATTTATTACAATAAGAAAAAAGCCCTATCTTTTCTGAAAGACAGGGCTTTTTGTGTATTTTCTGCAAATTATGAATTTTTTCGTAAATGTTCGGGCCCAAAACAAAAGTATGTTAATACTCTCCCTGATTGTTCTTAAACATTCTTAAAATAAAAAAAAACTTTCAAGTCTCAACATGAGCTTACAACGCCCGTAATTATGTATATTTCCGAATATTTCATAGTTGATAATGTTAGAATTTTTTGCCGTTGTAGTAAGGGTTTATGGACAATATGATAGATATACATACAAAGCTATATATTAATCAATTGACAAGTTATCTTTCAATGATGAAGAAAACTCGACCTTCCTACACAACACTTTCTTAACAATTAAGCGGCGTCTATATATTTTAATTTTAAGAAAACAATTAGTGGGTTCACACTTTTCAACAATTCATCATTTTGCGCATTTACGCAACATTTACCAATCTATCGACTAAACCGATGACCAGACTTGGAATAAGAAAAATTCTTTTAATGGGAATCATTGGGTATGTAAACGAAGAATAACTACCACTCCGATAGGTTTTAACTTCGTATACATGCGGCACAAGTCCTAGGTTTTGTCGATCCGTATAACAACCCCACATCTTTTATCGGTTGTAACATTGAAATCCTTTAGATAAAACAAAAATAAACGATATGCGTCGTCAAGTAAGAGAGCCTTTGTGGATCACACAAATGTTCTCTACTTTCTTGCATACCGTTCATTTATAACATCATTTTAACAACTACATTGCTAGTTCCATGTTACAGGATATACTGACTCAAATCACGATCAAGCGCAATATCATTTAATTTCTCCCGGACATACTCCGGAGTGATCACCATACGTTCCAGTGTAAGCTCAGGTGCCTCAAAGGATAAATCCTCCAAAAGCTTCTCAAGAATCGTATGCAGTCGACGTGCACCTATATTTTCTGTATTTTGATTGACGGATTCGGCCAATTTGGCAATCTCGCGAATGGCCTCATCCGAGAACTCAATCTCAATATTCTCGGTGCGCAGTAGATCAACATACTGCTTGGTCAATGCATTTTGCGGTTCAGTCAGAATGGATACAAACTCCTCCAGTGTAAGACTACTTAGTTCCACACGAATTGGGAAGCGCCCCTGAAGCTCAGGAATCAGATCAGAAGGTTTGGCGACGTGGAATGCTCCAGCTGCCATAAACAGAATATAATCGGTTTTGACAGGGCCATACTTCGTCATTACCGTTGAACCTTCGACGATAGGCAGTATGTCACGTTGCACACCCTCGCGGGACACATCAGGACCACTACCGCGCCCTTGACTGGCCACCTTGTCGATTTCATCTATGAAAATGATACCTGTCTGCTCCGCCCGGCGAATGGACTCCTGGGTAACATCATCCATGTCGATCAATTTCCCTGCTTCTTCCTGGATCAACACTTTACGCGCTTCTTTAATAGCGAGTTTACGTTTTTTCGTACGACGAGGCAACAAGCTACCAAACATCTCCTGCATGTTCATGCCCATCTGATCATTACCTTGACCAGCAAACATGTCCATCATGTTAGGAGCAGTGTCTTCTACATCAATTTCAATGATGTCATCCTCCAACTTGCCGGACAACAGATCAAACTTGATCTTGCGTCGACGCTCCGCAACTCCTGTATCCGGTTCTGGCTCATCCTGCTCCTGAACGTTGTTACCATTATTGCCAAAGATCATCTCAAAGGGATTGCGCTGATTCTTGGACTTAGACTGTGAAGGAGCCAAAATATGTACAATTCGTTCGTTGGCAGCTTCTTCAGCTTTGTCTTTCACTTTTTCAGTCCGCTCCAGCTTCACCATCCGCAGTGATGTCTCAATCAGATCACGCACCATCGATTCAACGTCACGGCCAACGTAACCTACTTCAGTGAACTTGGTAGCTTCCACTTTCACAAATGGCGCACCTACCAGTTTAGCGAGGCGACGGGCGATCTCCGTTTTACCCACACCGGTAGGTCCAATCATCAAAATATTTTTAGGCACAATGTCGTCCTGAGTGTGTTCAGGCAAAAGGCTACGCCGATAACGATTACGAAGGGCCACTGCTACCGATTTTTTAGCTTTCTTTTGACCTACAATATACTTGTCAAGCTCTGCAACAATCTGTCTCGGTGTTAACGCTTGAGTATTCATATTGCTTCCCTCCTACCAGTATGTTGAATTTATTTTACCTAACAAGGACAAAGAATCCCCTGGACGTCCTGGAGCAGATTACAGAATCATGCTCCACTACGGGAGATTTCTTTGGCTTATAATTCTTCTACAATAATATTACTGTTGGTATATACACATAGCTCCGAGGCAATCTGAAGTGATTCACGCGCAATATCTTTCGCTTCCAGGTTTACTGCATGACGTTTCAACGCACGTGCAGCAGATAAGGCAAAGTTTCCACCTGATCCGATAGCAATAACGTCATCATCCGGTTCAATAATTTCCCCGCCGCCTGAAATGAGCAGCATACCTGATTTGTCCATCACAATCAACAGTGCCTCAAGCTTACGCAAGATCCGATCCTGACGCCAATCCTTGGCAAGCTCTACAGCAGCACGCTGCAAGTTACCATGGTGCTCCTCCAGCTTACCTTCGAATTTCTCAAACAGGGTGATCGCATCCGCCACAGAACCAGCAAAGCCAGCAACAACCTGTCCGCGGTACAAACGTCTTACCTTCTTGGCTGTATTCTTCATCACAACACTTTGGCCCATGGTCACCTGACCATCTCCTGCGATTGCAGCCTTACCATTATGACGAACAGCACAGATCGTTGTAGCATGAAATGACATATCCATGATATCAGCATCCTCCCACGAATAATTTATACGCGTTCTGGAACAGTTAGACCTTCTGCCGCAGCAAAACTAGTAATGCCATCCAGTGCACGCTGTGCAAGAGCTTCATTTTTTTCCTTTTTGTTACGAATCTTCGTTTCAAGCTTCGGCAACAAACCAAAGTTTGCGTTCATTGGTTGGAAGTGCTTGAAGTCAGCCGTTGTAATATACTGAGCCATACTGCCAAGTGTTGTTTCTACCGGCAATACCACCAGTTCCTGCCCAAGTGCTGCTTTGGCTGCGTTCATGCCGGCAATCAGCCCTGATGCAGCAGATTCCACATATCCTTCTACACCCGTCATCTGACCTGCAAAGAACAGGTTTGGACGCTCTTTAAACTGATACGTCGGAAGAAGCAGTTTAGGAGAGTTAATAAATGTATTTCGGTGCATTACGCCATAACGAACGAACTCTGCATTTTCAAGTCCAGGAATAAGGGAAAAGACACGTTTCTGTTCTCCCCATTTCAGATGCGTCTGGAAGCCCACCAAGTTATAAAGGGTTCCAGCTGCATTGTCCTGTCTAAGCTGAACAACCGCATGTGGCAACTCTCCTGTATGAGGGTTAACCAGACCTACCGGTTTCATAGGTCCAAACAGAGCCGTCTGTTTTCCGCGTTTCATCATCACTTCGATTGGCATACAGCCTTCAAAGTAGATTTCTTTCTCGAACTCTTTCAATTGAGCGACTTCAGCAGTAATGAGAGCTTCATAGAAGACATCAAACTCTTCTTCTGTCATCGGACAGTTCAGATATGCCGCTTCACCCTTATCATAACGTGAAGCCAGATACACTTTGTTCATATCAATTGAATCTTTTTCGATGATCGGTGCAGCTGCATCATAGAAGTAGAAATACTCTTCCCCCATTAGTGCCTTAATTTGCTCAGACAATGCGGGTGAAGTCAGCGGCCCCGTTGCAACAACAACGATGCCATCTTCTGGCAGAGAAGTTAATTCCTCATTCACCACTTCGATGAGCGGATGTTGGTGCAACGTGGATGTAATCTCACCTGAAAATCCATCTCGGTCCACAGCAAGTGCCCCACCTGCAGGAACTGCATGTTTGTCTGCTGCTGACAATACAAGAGAATTGAGCATTCTCATTTCTTCTTTTAACACACCCACTGCATTGGTCAATCCATTCGCACGCAGCGAGTTGCTACATACCAGCTCTGCAAATTTATCCGTATGATGAGCTGGCGTTTTCACAACAGGTCTCATCTCGTATAATTTTACGCGTACGCCGCGACTTGCAATCTGCCAGGCCGCTTCTGTTCCTGCCAGCCCGGCACCAATAACGGTTACTTGTTGTTCATTTGTCAAAATCATTTACCCCCATAAAGCAATTTCATATTTCACTATAATTGAATTGATTCACATATATACTAATCTGCTGATTCGTCATCCGGTTCATCCACCGGCTCCTGATGATCACATGAAGTGCACTGCAATCGTGCTCCCTTTTTGTTCCGCTTTTCAATCATTAGCGATCCGCAACTTGGACATGGTTTGGCTGAAGGTCTGTCCCATGAGACAAAATCACATTCAGGATATTTGTCACAACCGTAGAAAATACGTCCCTTTTTGCTACGACGCTCAACAACATGACCTTCCTTACACTTCGGACAAGTCACGCCGATATCCTTGATAATCGGTTTGGTATTCCGGCAATCAGGGAAGCCAGAGCACGCAAGAAACTTGCCAAAACGTCCAAGTTTATAAACCAGCGGTTTGCCACACTTCTCACAGATCTCATCCGATACTTCGTCTTCAATCTCGATTTCTTTCATTTCTTCTTCCGCAAATTCAAGCCGTTTCTCAAAAGATTCATAGAATTCTGCGAGTACTTTGACCCAATCCTCGGAACCTTCCTCCACATGGTCAAGATCACCTTCCATGTTTGCGGTGAACTCTACATTCAGGATTTCCGGGAAAAACTCTTCCATCTGTTCGATGACCAGTTCACCCAGCTCGGTCGGCATGAATTTCTTTTCCTCAATTGCAACATATCCGCGCTTCTGAATGGTCTCCAGTGTTGGCGCATATGTACTCGGACGCCCTATTCCCAATTCCTCAAGCGTCTTAACCAACCTTGCCTCCGTATACCGGGGTGGCGGTTGTGTAAAATGCTGTTTTGGCTCAATCTCCTGCTTCTCAAGCACATCTCCACTTTTCAACGGAGGCAGCAGACGATCTTCATCGGTTGTACCATCGTCGTTTCCTTCAACATATACCTTCATGAAACCTTGGAATCGTACCTTAGAACCTGCTGCACGGAAAATGGTGTCCCCCGCAGCAATATCTACAGAGAGTGTATCCAGAATAGCCGAAGACATTTGGCTCGCTACAAAACGTTCCCATACCAGTTTATACAACCGGAACTGATCGCGACTCATGAATGACTTGATTGAGTCAGGGTCACGCAGAATTGAAGTTGGACGAATCGCTTCATGCGCATCCTGAGCATTAGCTGCTTTTTTGGAATAGTTTCGTGGAGTCTCAGGTGCAAATGGCTCACCATACTTACCAACGATATATTCTTTGGCTTCTTCTTGTGCAGATGCCGCAATTCGTGTGGAGTCCGTACGCATATACGTGATGAGACCTACTGTGCCTTCTTTTCCAAGGTCTACACCTTCATATAGTTGTTGGGCGACCGACATCGTCTTGGAGGCTCTGAAATTCAATTTACGCGCCGCTTCCTGTTGCAGAGAACTCGTCGTAAACGGGGCGGAGGGGTTACGGCTCCGTTCTTTCTCTTTAACTTCCTTGATCGTAAAGTCTGCACCTTCGATCTGTTTCAGGATCGCTTGCACTTCCGCTTCACTGCCCAGCTCTGTTTTGGCCCCGTTCAGTTTATGAAACTTGGCTTCAAACGGATTGCCGTCTGCTGTCAGTTTGGCGGTAATGCTCCAGTATTCTTCCGGCTCAAAATCATCAATTTCATTTTCACGATCTAAAATGATTTTAACAGCCACGGACTGAACCCGGCCTGCAGACAAACCTTTTTTCACTTTCTTCCATAATAACGGACTAATTTTATATCCAACGAGCCGATCCAGAATACGTCTTGCCTGCTGCGCGTTAACCAAATCCATATTGATTTTCCGCGGCGTTTTGAACGCATCTTTGACCGCCTGTTTTGTAATTTCATTAAATACAACCCGGCAATCTGCCGTATCGTCCAGTTCAAGGGCATGGGCCAAATGCCATGCAATAGCCTCACCTTCGCGATCCGGGTCAGCTGCGAGATATACTTTTTTCACTTTCTTCCGTGCATCCTTCAGTTCTTTCAAAATTGAACCTTTGCCGCGGATCGTAATATATTTCGGATTAAAATCATTCTCTACCTCAACGCCGATCTGACTCTTTGGCAAATCGCGAACATGCCCCATCGAAGCTTTTACGATGAACTTGCTGCCTAAATATTTGCCTATCGTCTTCGCCTTTGAGGGCGACTCCACGATTACGAGTGCATCCGCCATAGGTTCATCCTCCTCTCAGTCATGAAACTGTCATGAAACTGTTTCTGTAAGCTTATGCATAGTTAATAACTTCTGCTAATTATATATTTCCACGCACTACGTAGGTTGTAGCTTCGTCATACCCTCGCGTATTTAGTGCCTGGTAATTGGCTAATCTGCTTTTTTATGATTAAAGATAACAGAACTGAATGCAAATGTCCAAAATCCCAACCAAGCAGCTCAACCAGTTGATCCAATGATTGTTCTCCCTGTTCCAACAGATAAATCACGCGTTGTTCATCTGGAGAGAGCTTAACCTCAGCGAATATCCCTCGCCCGGAAGGCTCGGTTGTTTCGGTCGAACGTCCTCTATTGTAAGGAAGTTGTTCTGCATTTGGCAAGCCCAATCGATACTCTTCCAATACATCTGCTGCACAAGTGACCAATTTGGCCCCTTGTCGGATAAGATTGTGTGCTCCCCGACTTTTCGGCGATGTAATAGGTCCAGGGACTGCAAATACATCCCTGCCTGCTTCAAGCGCAGCATCTGCTGTAATGAGTGAACCACTGCGAATGTCAGCCTCAACAACCAATGTTCCCAGTGTCAGACCGGCAATGATTCGATTCCGTTCCGGAAATAATCCCTGGCGCGCTCTCGTACCTGGTGGATATTCCGACAAAAGCAGCCCCGTGTCCGCGATTCGCTCGGCGAGGCTTGTATTTTCGGGTGGGTATATATTATCAATCCCTGTTCCGAATACGGCAATCGTTTTTCCCTTGGCACGTAATACTGCCTCATGACACACGCTATCAATACCGCGGGCAAGCCCGCTTACAATCGTCAGTCCTGCATTACATAATTGCTCTGCCAGCTTCTCACCAACTTTGCGCCCATACACGGTTGGCATACGAGTTCCCACCATCGCAATGGACGGGTTGTGTAGCAAACTAACATCCCCTTGAGCATACATTACCCAGGGAGGCTGAACAGTTTCCTTCATTAATATGGGATAATTCTGATCCAGATAAGTAATAACCTCTATCCCCTGATTGTAAACGTGTTCTCTTTTACTCTCAATCCAGTCGATAGTAAATTGGCTAGTCAAACGTGCAGCTTGATCTTTGCGCAAACCTGCTGCGACCCAGTCGCTTTCCCCATAATTCAATAGTTCGGGTAATTCATGTTGTCCCAGAATCAGTTTCGAGATTGTTTTTTTACCAATACCCTCCATCTCATGTAACCCAAACAAGATCCATCGTTCTTCCATACCATAAACCTCCCAGAGCGGGAAGAGTATCTTCCCTCATATTGTGTGTTAAGTGACCACGGAATGCAAGCGTTTACGCAGATGAGAGACAATTCCTCACCCTTTTCCCGTAAAAAAACGCAAAAAAGCAACCCTTCGCCCTGTTCAAGGACAAAAGGTTGCTTACCTTTTCCGTAACCATAATAGTCGGTCTACCAGAAATAGATCATTTCCGAGCCGTTTCTTCTATTATAACGAAAAAGAATTAATGTGTCGTGCACAAATTCAAAATACCGCGTTCCTCAAGTACACTCACCAAAGTCGAACCCATCTCAGCAGGAGTTGGTGCTACTTTGATTCCACATGATTCCAGCTTCGCAATTTTCTCTTTGGCTGTACCTTTGCCGCCAGAGATAATAGCGCCAGCATGGCCCATCCGTTTGCCTGGAGGCGCTGTTACGCCACCGATAAAGCCAACAACCGGTTTGGTCATGTTTTCACGTACCCAATCTGCAGCATCCTCTTCAGCTGTACCACCAATCTCACCAATCATGATGACCGCATGAGTCTGTGGATCTTCATTGAACCGTTTGAGGATATCAATGAACTCGGAGCCTTTTACAGGGTCTCCCCCGATTCCTACAGCAGAAGATTGTCCAATGCCACGTGTCGTCAGTTGATGAACGGCTTCATAGGTAAGTGTTCCACTACGGGAAACAACGCCTACGTGCCCTGCCATATGGATATAACCAGGCATGATACCGATTTTACATTCGCCTGGTGTAATGACACCTGGACAGTTTGGTCCGATCAGGACGGTATTTTTACCTTCCATGAAGCGGTCAACCTTGATCATGTCAAGAACCGGAATACCTTCTGTAATACAGATTACGAGGTCCAGCTCAGCATCAACAGCTTCCATAATGGAATCTGCTGCAAATGCAGGAGGAACATAAATGACACTCGCTGTTGCGCCTGTAGCTTCCTTCGCTTCCTGTACAGTGTTAAACACCGGCAGACTAGCTACTGTACCGTCTTCCAACGTGATATCCACATTAGTTCCGCCTTTACCCGGTGTAACTCCGCCTACCATCTGGGTTCCGTAGTCCAATGCGCCCTTCGTGTGGAACATTCCCGTTGAACCCGTAATGCCTTGCGTAATGACTTTTGTATTTTTATCGATCAAAATACTCACGTTGCTTCACATCCTTACGGTTATTTTTCAATTCCCGGACAGCTCCGGTACTAAGGAATGAACTTATTTTACGAGGGCAACAATTTTCTGTGCACCATCGGCCATGGAATCAGCAGGAACGATATTCAGGCCAGATTCACCCAGAATACGTTTGCCAAGCTCCACGTTAGTTCCTTCAAGACGAACAACCAGCGGTTTGGTCAGGCCAAGCTGCTTCGCGGCTTCAACAACACCATTGGCGATAACATCACAGCGCATGATGCCACCGAAAATGTTAACAAAGATCCCAGCTACTTTGGCATCGGACAAGATGATCTTAAATGCTTCAGTCACCTTCTCTGTTGTCGCACCGCCCCCAACGTCAAGGAAGTTGGCCGGGTCTCCACCGTAGTATTTGATAATGTCCATCGTTGCCATCGCAAGTCCCGCACCATTGACCATACAGCCGATGTTGCCATCAAGTGCTATGTAGCTGAGGTCGTATTTGGAAGCTTCGATTTCTTTTTCATCCTCTTCATCCAGGTCACGCAGTTCCAAGATGTCTTTGTGACGGAACAGGGCGTTGGAGTCAAAGTTTAATTTCGCATCTAGCGCGATAACGTTTCCATCTCCGGTAACAACGAGAGGATTGATCTCGGCAATAGAGCAATCTTTTTCGACAAATGCAGTGTACAGCGCGAGCATGAACTTAACAGCTTTGTTCACCAGTTCATTCGGAATCTTAATGCTGTAAGCCAGTTTACGGGCCTGGAACACTTGCAATCCAATGGCAGGGTCAATAATTTCTTTGAAAATTTTCTCAGGTGTAGCTTCAGCTACTTCTTCAATCTCAGTACCGCCTTCTTCGGAAGCCATCATAACTACACGGCCTGTGGCACGGTCCACAACAACACCCACATAATACTCTTTGCGGATATCGCATCCTTCTTCAATCAGAAGACGTTTCACTTCTTTGCCTTCTGGTCCAGTCTGGTGTGTTACCAATACTTTGCCCAGAATTTCGGAAGCATAGGCACGAACTTCATCCGTACTCTTCGCCACTTTTACGCCGCCGGCTTTACCCCGGCCACCTGCGTGAATTTGCGCTTTAACAACAGTCACCGGACTGCCCAGTGCCTCTGCGGCCGCAACCGCTTCATCGACTGTATAAGCAACCTTTCCATTGGGAACGGTAACTCCATACTGTTTCAGTACTTCTTTTCCTTGATATTCATGGATATTCATTCTCGAATCCTCCTATCAACATGACTGCAACAAGGCGGGTTGGTAGACTAACAAAAGACAAATGTTGACTATTTTCACTTAAACCCAATTCATTGTAACACGTTTTTAAAACGCTTTCCTTAAAAAATTAATGGTTAATAGACAGTATTTTGATATGAGTATGATCCCATATTGTGAATGCTTGGGTATATATGGAAAAAACCTCAGCTAAAAGCTAAGGTTTCCTTGATGTAAAACTACATTTTATTTTTTGGCTGCGTTAGTGTTGGTTTGGTGAACTTTTTCCAGCAACCCTTTGAACTGACCCAGCAAAGCTTCAAACTCTGTACTGTTCAAACACGCATCTCCCTGAATGGATTCAGGGATGGACAATGCCTTGTTCCGCAGCTCACGGCCGGAGTCGGTTAATGTAATTAATACTTTTCGTTCATCCTGAGCAGAGCGTTCGCGATTAATAAGTCCTGCTGACTGCAACCGTTTGAGAAGTGGTGTCAATGTTCCCGAATCGAGATAGAGTGCCTCCCCGATCTCCTTAACCGTACATTCTTCACGTTCCCACAATACCATCAGAACCAGATACTGTGAATACGTTACGCCGAGCACCTCCAGATAAGGCTGGTACATCTTCGTAATCTCACGTGAACAAGCATATATGGCAAAGCATAATTGGTTATCCAGCTTCAAACTGTCAGTCTGCATATATCTTTCTCACCTGCCTATTGTGCATTCTATTCCTTATAAAAAAGGAACTATAAATCTATCTTATCACAAATTAGAAAAAAAACAGAATAATTGAGCACAAATGATTTTACTATTCAATTTAATTATGATAAATTAGATTGTGTAAAATATAAATATAGATAGAAAATCATCAGTACATCCCCATGATTTAACAACAATAATAGCTAAGTCCAGCGAACAGATTCACGCTTTCTCGGGTCAAATTTAATAATCATAATGAAAGTTTATACTTAACTATTTTCGCCAAAGCTATTTAATGATTTCCTTCCAGAAATAAAATTCAGGGATCCGGAGAGATGACTACAGCAATGATAATGACTGGTTGACTCCATGATTCCTTTTATATAAAATGCTTAATAGAAGCTGAGGAAGCACCTTAATTCGTAGACTGGCCCGTATTATGCGGAGTCAAGAATCGAGTGAGGTGTTTCTTTGTCATGTACGGAAAATTACACAGTGCGTGTTTGTACGGAATCGATGGCGTTCTGATCGAGGTGGAAACCGATTTATCCAATGGTCTGCCACAGACATCCATCATCGGTTTACCGGATTCAGCCATTCGAGAGGCCGTTGAACGTGTTCGTGCAGCGATTAAAAACTGCGGATATCAGTATCCTTTACAGCGGATCACAATTAATCTGGCTCCCGCTGATCTGCGCAAGGAAGGATCTTCCTTTGATCTAGCCATTGCTATTGGTTTACTTATGACAAGCGGCCAGCTTGTACTTCCTCCCCAGGAACGGACACTAGTGGTTGGCGAACTGGCGTTGGACGGTTCGATCAGGTCCGTGCCCGGCATTTTGTCCATGGTGGATCTGGCCAAACGACAAGGCTTTACTTCCGTGCTTCTGCCTTTCGATAACGTAGAGGAAGCGTCACTGATTCGAGGTATCCAGGTGTTTGGCATTCGTCATTTACAGGATATTGCTCCGGAAAACCCAGATGAACGCGCTGGTTCAGTGGGAATACCAAATAATTCGAATGCAGGACCAGTCGTATTGAAAAATTATGCACACCTCGCTTCTCCTATAACAGATAGGCCACAGAAGAAAATGGATAAAAAGACGAGACAGACTCCATTACTGGTAGATGACTATAGCGATGTTCTGGGGCAGCACCATGTAAAACGTGCGCTTATGATCGCTGCAGCTGGCATGCATAATATACTGCTCGTTGGACCGCCAGGCACGGGCAAAACGATGTTAATCAAACGGTTGCCTACCATCCTTCCACCTTTGTCAGAAGATGAAGCGTTAGAAGTAACCAAAGTATTAAGTGCCGCAGGCAAATTGAAAGAAGCGCCTCAAGGCCTGATTGCAGATAGACCTTTTCGCTCCCCTCACCATACAATATCCACCTCTGGTCTGATTGGAGGCGGTGGTATCCCAAAACCGGGTGAAGTGAGCCTTGCCCACCGGGGCATATTGTTTCTGGATGAATTACCTGAATTCCAGCGTCAAGTGCTGGAGGTATTAAGGCAGCCGTTAGAGGATCGCACAGTGACAATTAGTCGGGCACGCGCTGCATTCACCTTTCCGGCCCAGTTCATGCTAGCATGTTCCATGAATCCCTGTCCCTGCGGTTATTTGTCCGCTCATTCGGAGGAGCAACGCTGCATATGTAGTCCAGCCCGTGTTGCCGCGTACCGAGCCAAAATTTCAGGGCCACTGCTGGACCGCATTGATCTTCAGGTTGAGGTTCCTCCACCAGGCGAGTGGCGCAAGTCTGCTGCTTCCCCTTCCTCTGAAGAAATGCAGACAAAAGTGATCCACGCTCATCAAATTCAGGCTACACGTTATGCCAAAAGTTCGGTTCGTTGGAATAGCCAGCTTTCGGGCACGCTTTTGCGACGGACGATCCATCTCCCCCAAGAGGCAGAGCAACTGTTAGAGCAAACCTTGCAAACGTTAAACCTGAGCATGCGGGCACATGATCGGATTATCAAGATGGCACAGACAATTGCCGATCTGGACCATGAAGGTGAAATTGTGACAGCTCATGTGGCTGAAGCCATCCAGTATCGTCAACTGGATCTTAATTTATTTTGAAGCTATTTTAGAAGCATATGGAGGAAAGAACAGCCCGATTTACCCAAAGGCAGTGAAATGGGCATGAAACTGCAGACAGCAGAGGAAGATCGAGAAGGATTCCTTATAGAGATTCTACAATTCGGATATGCCAACATAACAAAAAACGTACAAGCCCTTCTCTTCTGTGAAGAAAGGAACTTGTACGTAAATTTCCCTGTAACATAAGGGGATCGTATATAGCTAAGGTCTACAAATAATTTATTATTCAAAAAGAGTGAGTTTGTCCTTAGCTGGTGTGCGTTCTTTGGCAGAAGGAATAACATCAGGGTATCCCATATAAATCATGCCTATAATCTTCTCTCCCGCCTCTATTCCAAGCGGTTTGCGGAATTTGGGGGCGTACAAGAATGGCTTGGTCACCCAGAACGTTCCAATGTCTTCACTCCAGGCTGCAAGCATAAAGTTCTGAACCAATGCACTGACCGCAGCGAAGTCTTCGTCCCAGATATTCTGTCTTGGATCTTCTTCCAGCACGACAAGCATAACGGATGGAACTTGCATAATATTGGCTGAGAATTTGTTGTCTTCTCCCATTTCTGCGTCAATAGCCTCAGCCAGTTTCTTCCGTCCATTTCCGGTAAACAACAAAAATCTCCAAGGTTCACGCAGTTTATGGTTAGGAGCCCAGACTGCGGTGTCCAGCAATTCTATAATCTGCTGTGTAGGAACAGCTTCTTTTTTGAATTTTTTCACCGTACGACGGTTTTGAATCGCATTTCTAACTTCATTTGTTGTTTTCGTAGCTTCACTCATCGGCCGTACCTCCTGTTTATAATATGATTTGTAACCGTAACGATAGGTTACGGTCTGGAACAATTCGTTTATGACAAATCAAAAGATTAAAACGCCAGATTACATCCTTGATTATACACCCTTCTGTTCACGAGATTCAAAGGGAAGGCCTCGACTACTAGGGCTACAGGTATTAAAAACGGTAAAGACGGCTCCGAATCCTGATCTACCGAGGGCGATCATCATGTCGGAGCCGTCTAATTAAATTAGCATCTTATACAAATCACACTATCATATCAATGATGAATCAATATGAACCCGCGCCTTCAAATGTGCCATTAACAAAATCCATTTTGTTGTACTTCTCCTGGTTACCTGCAACATCTGTACTATAGTATTCTACCACCTTGACATCGGGAGCATAAAACTTGACGGGTCCTTCATACGTGTTCCATGCTCCCCCATTGATTCGATATTGCGTTGTTTTAACGCCCGAACCTTTGACTTCGTCCGTTGCCTGAAGTCTGAATGTAAATCCTTTAATGTACACCTTCCCGTTCACAGTATCTGTAATAGGAACTAATCTGTACTTGGTTACTGGAGGTGTAATATCTGCATCTTTCTTAAGTACGATATTAAACGTATTATGATCTCCTTGTACGAGGGGAATGTTCTGAGTCGATTTTAAGTACCCTGCTGCTTCTCCCGTTATAGTTATGGTGCCTGTTGGCACGCGCTTTATGAAATAATTCCCTTGAGCATCCGTTGTTGTTGTTGCCAAGCCTCCGGCATTCACTTTAGCTCCACTCACTGGATTGCCCGCCTCATCTACTACTTTCCCCCGTACATGTGCGGCTTCTGTCAAAACAACATCTACGATTAAGGTTTTTCCAGCCTGAACATTCAAACGATCCTGTTCATAAAGCATATAATCCGCAGAATCTACCCAGATCGCAATGTTCGGATTGTAGTCGAAATCAAGCCCGGTAACGGCATACCGACCTTGCTGATCTGTTTTAACCGGGCGATCCAAGGCCCCTGTTACTTTGACCAGGGCATCTGGAATCGGTTTGCCTGTTTGATCGGTTACAGACCCTACAATCGTAGAAGGTTCATATAGCTCGAAATTAACCAGAATCTGTTCCCCTTCTGACAAATAGTAGGTATTACGGTGCCTGTCAGTCACATAGCCCTCTGCTTCAATTATAAAACTAATTTCCGTATAATCCTGGACAGACACAAGTATAGAATAACTTCCAGTACCATCTGTCTTTACGCTTTTTTCAGTTTCTTCCCCTTGATATCTAAGGGAATACTTGATTGTTGCATCCTGGATAGGAAACCCTTCAAGATCAGTAACTTTACCTGATATTTTTGCCTGTGTAGACGGATCTGCTGCATAAGAAACTCCTGAATACATGATTCCAAACAAAATGAAACATAAAGATAGTGTACTTAGTCGAATTATCCATTTGATACTTGTCTGCATCTTCTCACTACACCTCACCATTTATTTTATTGATCAAACATTCCTCTTTAACCTCTTAAATTAACTGACCATAAGTTCAAGCTTCCAGAATTCTCCGTCCCAAACATATTGCCAAATCCCCTGTCCACCGTTCATGGTCTCGCTGATATCCAGCACTTCCATCCGAGGGCACTCCCATACTTGTTTTACTGTGTTGTTCGAAGTATTCTGAAGCTCTTTCATACATCCCACCAACCTCTCTTTAAATTTCAACTTTCTTAGTTTATTACAAATGATACATTTTGTATCTATAAATTTATGAAATACACTGATTTTATTATCAATGCTCTATCCTCTGTTTGGTGACTTCATAGTTAAAACAAAAAAAGCCGCAGCTCCTGTATGAAGAGGAACTACGACTTTATTATATTAACTAATTTCAAAACAAAAACAAATGAAAAGATAAGACATAATTAAACTTGTACTTCGAAATAACTGACCAACCCACATTAAAAAGATACATTTAGTATCAATAAATACAGCAATAACTTTTTAGTGTAATTCTTAAAAAGCATTAACAATATGATTCACAGAGACAGTCTCTCCTGCTTGATCAAGCATTACGGCAATTACATCAAAACGGATCTGAAGTTCCGTCTCTCCCTTCATTTGCAAATACACGGATGCGGTTGAGCGCACCTGCTGCATTTTACGCATATCCACCGATTCCTGAGGTGTACCGTACTGAGTGGCTCCACTTCTGCTCCTTACTTCTACAAAGACAATCAGGCCCTCGTAGGAAGCAATGATGTCAATCTCACCGCTACGGCAACGCCAGTTCTGTCTAATGATCCGATAATCGTTCTCTCGCAACCATTGACAGGCAGCCTCTTCACCTAATCGACCCTTCTGCTGTCGTGTAAGCTTCAGTCCCGGCTCCTTGCCTGATCTATGTTCTACCATGACTCGTCTTCCTCACGTCCTGAAGCCAGTCGATCTGCACGGTAGACGTAGGTTAGAACCTCTGCAACCAATTGATACAGTTCTGCCGGAATCTGTTCATCCAGATCCAACTTGGAGAGCACCTCCACAAGTGCTGCATCCTCCTGAACAGCCACACCGTTTTCTCTGGCTTTATCCAAAATGGCTTCTGCCACTTTGCCGCGCCCCTTGGCTACAACAACAGGCGCTTCGCTCTCTCCAGGAACATATTTTAGGGCAACCGCCTTTTTGGAGAGCAGGTCCGGTTGTGACGACTCGTCTTTCATACCTTCAAGTCCACCCCTTTGTATCGTTCAGGACTATAGTCCGAGGCCCTCGTTTTTCGTTCCGCGCCCGGCTCCTGGCCCGCAGGCCACGGTTCCGCCTTGAAGGTCAGCAGTTGATAGCCCAACTTGTCCAATGCCTGATGGATTACCTCTCGTCCGCTCTCCAGAAGCGGCCCCATCCCTTCCCGATCATTTAATACACGCAGACTGACAATGTTATTAACCACATGGACATCTACCAGAGTTGGCCCAAGACTTTTCATGTCCAGATCAAACCATAGACGGCAGTTGGACGCATCCAGCTCTCCACGAGGTCCACGACGTGATTGAATCTGAACAGACGCCGTTTCTTCCCCGTCCGGTCCAGTGATCGGAATAAACCAGTGCATCTGTGCAAATGTAGCACTGCGATCTGTCGTCAGCAATAACTGCTGACCTGTCAGATATTGCACCGCTTGTCCGGCGGCATCCTTAAGCGCCGCCGGTGCACCTTCGCTGCTGGCAAGCTGCAGCAGCAAGCCCTTCAGCGTGTCCGCATTTGCCGGACTCGCCGCATCCCCCACGCGCGGCTGCACAGCCGCGCCGTGAACGGCCTGCTGCTCGTGCTCCGCACCGAGCAGCTTCAGCACGCGCCCCACCCACGGGTCCCCCTCGTGGGTGACAGGCGCGTGCACTGCCGCAGCTCCCGCAGGTGCTGCTGCGGCACTACCGCCAGCCGGCGGCGCATCAGCGCCGGCTGGCAACGGCTGCGGCACGCCTGCGGCAGCCGCAGCCGCCTGGCCGCCCTGCGATGCAGGGGCGGCCTGTGCTGCCGCACCAGGCTGTGCCGGTGCGGCAGTGGACGCGCTGCGCAGGGCGTCCAGCAGCGCCAGCAGCTTGGGCGCCAGCTGCGCTGCCGTAGGCGCTGCTGGCGCCGCCTGGCCTGCTGCGGACGGAGTCCCCGCAGCAGCAGGCGTATCAGCGCGGCCGTCAGTTCGCACGGCCGCGCCTGCTTCAGGCTGGCCTGCACTTGCACGGCCAGCCACAGATTCAGCTGCCGCCCCTGGTGTACCCGGGCGGCTCCCAGCTTGGCCCGCGTCAGCCCCGCGCGGGCTCTCGCCAGGTATTCCGGTTCCAGACGGAATACCCGCAGCCCCTTTGCCAGCCGTTTCAACGTTGCTGGCAACTGCCTTGGCCCCAGCTTCAGCATTTCCTGCGCCTGCGACGGTCTGCTGGTTTCCTTTCATCGCAGTACCTGCATCCTCTGCCCCGGCATCCGTCATGGATATAGATCCTGCCAATGCCGCTTGTCCTTGTTGCGTTGACAAAGCAGGTGTTCCGGTTACAGTCACCTGACGACCATTACCTGATGCAACCAATCCTTCTTCCGTCTGTGATGCATTTGGTACAGCAGGTGCACCAGCCAAGACTGCTGGTTTCAACGTAGCAGATTGTTCTCCAGGCAATACCGGTTTACCTGTTGTTTGAGTAAGCATCGTTTCCAACTGGTCAGCCAACCCGCTTAACAACTGATGCAAAGGGGGGCCAAACACCGTCTGGTGTAATCCTTTTACTGTTTCCGCCGTAACCGGAAGGCCACGCTGAAAAGCAATCCCTGTCGCCTGCACCCATTCTTCCACAGGGACCTGTGCAGGTTTGGCAGTCATCATATTCTGGACCATAGCCACATTATCCTTCGTTAGCGGCACTCCGCTACGCTGCATGGCAAGTAACAGTTCCCGGTTCCCTTTTGTATCCGGCAGTCCTACATCTTTAAGCAGGTTGTTCAGCGAAGCTTGTGGCAGCTCAGCAAGTGTTCCGGACATAGGTTTCATTACCGTTATGCCATTTTCACCTGGAGGCTGCACTTGAAGCAACGTGGTCTCACCCGGACGGAGTGGAGTCTCCAACTTGGCGCGTACCTGCACACCTTGAATCTGCAGAACTGCTTCTCCTCCATCATCGGATACACTAACGACGGAGCCACGAACCACCTGACCTTCCTTTAATTCAAGCGGTTTGGCATTGCCGGGCTTACTATCTCCCATTAACCCCTTTATCATGGAACCGATATTCAAATCTCTCCCCCTCCTTCCTTCAAACCTGTGTTAAAACAAAGATTGCTGCTCTCCAAGCAGGTTGCCCAGAAAACTGCGTCGATGCATCGGGGTTGCCCCCAATGCCATAATTTGCTCCCGATGAACTTTTGTTGCATATCCTTTATGTATCGACAAACCATATTCCGGATATAACGTATCCCATTCTTCCTTACATAGTCGATCTCGCGTTACCTTGGCAATAATCGATGCCGCTGCGATCGATTGACTATTGGCGTCACCTTTAATAATGGACAGTTGAGGTACATTCAGATCCACCTTCTCGGCATCCACCAGCATATAATCAGGCGTTTCTCCCAATGCTTCAACAGCTCGTTTCATCGCGAGTCTCGCCGCCTGCTTGATATTAAGCCGATCAATCGTCTCTGCATCCGCGTACCCGATACCTACCGCCAGCGCCTTTTCCATAATGACGTCATATAGTGCATCACGTTTTTTCTCCGTCAATTTCTTGGAGTCATTCACACCTTCCAGAATGAGATCCTTCGGTAAAATAACCGCCGCTGCGACAACATCCCCAAACAAGCATCCCCGTCCTACCTCATCAATACCAGCAATACGTTCAAATCCACTGTCCCAATACTCCCGCTCGTAGATCAGCAGGTCTCGAGGTTCACTGGCTTCTTTTTTCTTCTTTGGTCCAACCGGGGTATCCAGTAGATTCAACCCGATCTCTTCATTATTTTCAACCATAACGCTCATCTCCTCTACCCACGCTTTTTCAGCATGCGTATCACTTACAACTTTTTTATAATATAGACGTAGATCCTCTGTCTTTTGTTCTGTACAACCTGTCACTCTCAGCAAAACTTTTCCTTGAGATTTACAATATAAAGATAGTGATGTCTTCATTTATCGGTATTTGATGGTTTAAATTGAATATATCAGACCTCGACTAATCTAAATTGCACCACCATTCATCATAGCACGATTTAGACGCACCTGATATATAGGCCAGCCAATTCCATAAAGCGTACTGTTCTTCAATCCTCTTCCATTTTATCGTTTCGACATATGTTCCAGCGCTACTTCCGCGTTTGTATACACAAAAAAGCGACCGCTCCGGGTAATCCGGTAACGGCCGCTTCTTTCGGCACTTGTATATATGAAATGAACAGATAAAGATAATAATCTTCATCGTGTTGAGTCCATTTTTTTTAATAGGGAGCTTCCATAGAAAAACGTCCCATTTTACCCGCGCGCAGTTCACGCAGAAATGCTCGTGATGCCTTTTCCAGATCAATGCGTCCACCGCTTACAACACATCCACGGACACGGCCGACTTGTTCCATAATCGCAATAACACTGTCTGAATCATCTGCATCCTTGGAGAACTCCTGAAGTCCGTATCTCTCTTCCAAAGCGTCCCAGTAATAACGCATCAGGTAACTGATTCCAAAAAAGGCAATATCCTCTGCATTCAGAATTTCCTCTTTGATTGCACCTGTTACGGCAAGACGATAACCTACATTTTGATCTTCGAACTTAGGCCACAGAATACCCGGAGTATCCAATAACTCCATTTCTTTGCCTACCTTGATCCACTGTTGCCCCTTCGTCACACCAGGACGATCTCCTGTTAACGCAATACTCCGTCCAGCCAGTCGGTTAATCAGTGTGGATTTACCTACATTGGGAATCCCTACGATCAACCCGCGAACCGCACGAGGATTAATCCCTTTAGCAATTTGACGGTCAATTTTTTCTTTAAGAAGAAGCTTGGCCTGCACGGGAATATCTTTAACATTGGTTCCCGTCGAAGCATCTACAGGAAAAGCGGTAATTCCTTCTTTTTTGAAATATTCAATCCATTCTTGCGTCACTTTGGCATCTGCCAAATCCGATTTGTTCAACAAAATCATCCGGGGTTTATCCAGCAATATTTCGTCAATCATCGGATTACGGCTGGAGACAGGCAGACGGGCATCCAATAGTTCGATGACCACGTCGATGAGCTTTAACTTATCCTGAATCTGGCGTCTGGCTCGAGTCATATGACCTGGAAACCATTGTATCGTCACCTTGTCTTCACCTCATTATTTACTTCAATTTCAGTGGTTGATCCACTTAATCTCACCGATCGGCCAGAAAATCACATCTGCACGACCAATAATATCTTTTAACGAAACATAACCGATCATACGGCTGTCTGTACTATTTGGACGGTTGTCTCCCATGACAAACACATGACCTGCCGGCACTTTGCCATCAGGGAACTGCTCATTCGGGAAATCCTTCACGTTATAGGTTCCACCATTTGCTTCAGCTGCATCAATGGCTCCTTGAATATACGTTTCATCAACCTTTTTACCGTTAACCATCACGGTATCGTCCTGAACCTCAACTGTATCACCTTCTACAGCAATAACACGTTTAATGAAATCTCGACCTTCGGATGGTACGTGGAAGACGATAACTTCACCACGCTTCGGTTCTCTGATATCATATAAGATCTCGTTGACGATCACACGTTCACCCGTTTCAAAGTTCGGCTGCATGGACGGACCGTCCACAACAAACGGTTTGAAGAGCAACCACCGAATCAGAATGACGAGAACTAATGCGATAACAATGGCTTTAAGCCATTCAACAATTTCATTTTTGGCTTTTTTGGATCGACTGTTTTTCTCTTCGGCAGGATTGCCCCGGTCATGTTGAACTTCTTGTTCCATTCAAGATCTTCCTCTCTTCACAGTACATGTTTATAGCAGTACACACATCCAGCATTCTGTATCGTTCCAATAACTCCATGGATGGATACAGAACATTCACATCAGTTATGTAATCTTACACCAAGCATTACAGTACATTTAATCCACAATTCAAATGCCTTCAAGAGGTTGTTCAAAAAGTCGGTACTAAAACCGGTCTTTTGAACACGCACTTCAATAACTGATTTTACAAGCCTCCCGGACTATTCCCCGCATGTGTTGCCATACCATTTTACTCGGAAGTGTACCTCCGGTTCAACTTTTCCCGGACAAAAACGAAAAGGGCTTGTCTCCAAGCCCTTCCCGGTATCCGTTATATTAACGAATTTCTTTAATTCTCGCTGCTTTACCGCGTAGTTCACGAAGATAATAAAGCTTCGCACGACGCACTTTACCACGGCGAGCCACTTCGATTCTATCGATTTTTGGGGAATGAAGCGGGAAAGCTCTTTCCACACCTACACCGTAAGAAATTTTACGAACTGTAAAAGTCTCACTGATTCCACCACCACGGCGTTTAATCACAACACCTTCGAACAATTGGATACGCTCACGAGTTCCCTCGATTACCTTAACGTGCACTTTCAAAGTGTCACCAGGACGAAAACTCGGAATATCCTTACGAAGTTGTTCTTGTGTAATCGCTTGAACGATATTCATCTATGACTCCCTCCTTCCGTACAGGCGTTCATACTTCTTCCAGAGATCACCTTGTCTCCTTCATTATCCATAGAGGACCGCCGTATTCCACATAACAGACTTATTGTATCACGCAGCATATCAAAACACAAGAGAAATTAAACAAATGCCTATTGTTCAATCAGCTGCTCTGAAACTCATCCATCACATGTTGACTTCATTCTAAAATACATTCTCTCATATGGACTGTGAATCAACGCTCTCATCTGCAAGTCAAGCTGATACAGGAAAAAATACTGTAACTTCCCGTGTAGAAATATCGTCTATGATATAACTTAATGACCACTTTAAAAGGAGAACCCCAAGACTCATGAAATATTGGAAAAAGATCACACTTGCCTTACTCGCCATGCTCATATGCTCCATTACACTGTATGCATATGCCGTAACTCATCCAACGAATGCACTGTCACACAAAGCCTGCACATCCTGGGACATAGTCAAACGCAAAGCATTCGAGCTGTCACACACTGACTTCTCTAACCAATCTGCGCTGGATCGTTCTAACTTCAAGATTGAACAAGGTACTGCTACAGAAGTTCCTGTGCTGATGTATCATTACATAGAGCCCAAATTGAATAATCATGAGACAGATAATAAATCCATCATTAATCTGGAGGATTTTGAGCAAAATATGAGATACCTGCATGATGAAGGCTACCGAACAATTACACTGGATCAGCTTGAACAATATGTTAATGGAAAGTTATCCTTACCACAGAAGTCCATTGTAATTACCTTTGATGACGGATACCAGAACAATTATACATTAGCTTACCCTGTGCTTCAGCAATATAATTTTCATGCCTCGCTGTTTGTCATAGGCAGTAAAATTCAGGAGCAACCTTCGGAATTTGAGCCCGCGATTAACAGTTTCATCTCCAAGCCAGAGATGCAGGCGGCAACTGACGTATTTGAATTCAACAGCCATACCTATAACCTGCATCACAAGGGATTTATGCGCTGTGGTAACAGTGTGCCTGTCGGTCTGGACACCAGTCTTCTGGATGATGATATCCAGCGTATGAAGCAAACCGGAATAGACACATCTTATCTGGCATATCCTTTTGGTTATACCAGTACACAGATGATCTACAAGTTACAACAACATGGATATCGCATGGCCTTTACCGTAAAGTCTGGATTTGTGCATCCAGGAGATCATCCCATGAAGCTGCCTCGCTTGACGGTCACCACAGGTACTGATTTGGCGACCTTGCTTCAACCCGAATCCAGTCCGCAGAACGAATCATTTGCATCGGAGAATGACCAGTAAAATCTACACTTTAACTTCACCGCCCGGATACAGAGTCGAGCTATACAGCCTTTTGGGCTGTGGCTTGGCTCTTTTTGCATCGGTAAGTGATAATGTCATCGGAGAGCTGGAATAAATCACTGCTTCCTCTGCGTCATAGATGATGATCTGTTCTTTCCCCGTCTGAACCAGGTCTGCATGCGCCGCATATCCCTCTTTCGGGAATTCAGTAACCGTTTTCATGTCTCCATCTACCAAAGAAGGCAATACATCTCCACCTCGGCGATACGCCAAAATATAATCGAGTCCACCCTCATCCCAGTTACATACAGGCTCTATAATGGTTAACCAGCCACGAGTCGTGCGATTTTCTTTCCAAATTTCTTGCCCTGTACTATCGAGCATGAACATTCCATCCTTACCACTCTCATCCCCTCGGACAATCCGGTCCAGACCTGCAATCTGTAAACCTTTCATTCCAGAACAAAAATGGCCCAGTGCAATATGTTGTGATTCAATCGAATCTTCATAACGCCACTTCTCATTACCGTAGCGGTCCATCATGACCGTCACACTGCCACCGATAACAACCTCAACTTCCCCATCACCGTCAACGTCTCCAAACCATATACAGTCAGCATGATCCTCGAGATTATGACAAGACCATAATAACGTCCCATCATGATCCAGCATGTCATACCCCGCCATCACTTCATCTTTCCCATCTCCATCGATATCATATACCCATGGAAAATGTCCTGGGTTTCCCTCATGCTTCCACAACAAATTAAAATCATGGTCAAGTGCCCATAACGTCTTATAGCGGTCTTTCAGTATAATGTCCATTTTCTGCTGGTTGCCAGTCAGGTTGGCGAGAATAATGCAGTCATGTGCTTCATCACCTGGCAGATCACGTGTTTCTTTGATCTCTCCGGTCCGGCCATCCAACACGAGAAATTGTTTGTCCATGACACACAATACTTCATTATTTCCATCTCCATCCCAATCTGCGATCTGAGCGGGATAGTCTGAACCCGGACCACCTGCATCAGGATCAGGAGTTCCGACCTGCCATAGTAATGTTCCTTCCAGATCAAACGCAGTCAAACAACATACCTGATGCGGGACATACCGATCGTCTATACCCCCATCTGCCTGTACCAGCAACATTTCAAGTCTGCCATCCCCATTAAGATCTCCCAAAAGCATTTTGCAGCGTTCTCCGCCTTCGCTAATATCTACTCTAGCGATTTCATAAGGCTGATTGCTCATCATCTTCCTCCTCAGCGTATCATTAACATTCCATTACAGCTGAGTTCAACATAAAGAAAACCCCTGATTTTTACAACCCTATTATGTGCTCATGCAAAAATGTTCAAAGCTGCAAAAAAGTACCTCGGTCAACAATAACCAATTTAAAGGAATGATTTAAACCCACTCTAAAAACTCAAGACGATTGCCAAAAGGATCATTTATATAGAATCGTCGCACACCTTCATCTGCTCTTGCTTCGTCATCGACAATATGAATTTGGTTATGAATGAGATGATCACGTAACTGATCCAAATGTTGTACATGAAATGCCGGATGAGCTTTTGTAGCGGGAATAAAATCTTTTTGTACCCCAATATGCACTTGGTGTCTGCCACACTCGAACCATACACCACCCCGTTTTCTCAGAATTTCAGGTTTGGGAATCTCAGTCCAGCCTAACACGTTATTGAAAAAATGACGCGCCTCCGCTTCACAACCTTCTGGTGCTGCGAGCTGAATATGATCAAGACCAATAATATTGTAAGTCATTCTCACACCGCCTTTCGTTTCACTTAATGAAACTTAGTTCCATTAATTATACTTGTATTTTATAGAATAGACTAATGAAAATCCAGTTCTCTTTTCAATGTACACAAAAAAAGCCAACCTTTAGTATCAAGGTTGGCCCTTTCGAACTCTGGAAAATAATATTTACGTGTTTATACGAAACAAATACTTACTCTGTGCTATTTTCACGGTTTGAGCGCATCTTTTTCAGCCAAACTCGCTCTTTATCCGTCAAATCGGCCGTTTCCAACATCTCCGGTCTGCGCTCCAGCGTACGAAGCAACGACTGTTCTCTGCGCCATGCCTCAATGTTCAGATGATGTCCCGACAACAACATATCCGGTACTTTCATGCCCCTAAACTCGGGTGGACGTGTGTAGTGTGGATATTCGAGGAGTCCAGTACTGAATGAATCCGTTACGGCACTTGTCTCATTGCCAAGCACACCAGGGATAAGACGTACGATACTATCAATGGCAACCATAGCAGGCAACTCCCCACCCGTGAGTACGTAATCACCAATGGATAGTTCATCCGTCACGAGAAATTCGCGAATACGCTCATCGTAACCTTCATAATGTCCACATATAAAAATCAGATGATCTTCCTGCACAAGTTCTTCTGCTTTTTTCTGTGTAAACGTCTCACCTTGCGGACACATTAGAATGATACGTGGAGCTTTCATCGTTGCCGAGGCTTCTCCGCGTTGCTCCAGAACATCTTCTACAGCAGCAAAGATTGGATCCGGTTTCAGCACCATGCCCCCACCTCCGCCGTAAGGGGCATCATCTACTGTATTATGTTTATTGGTCGCATAATTTCGGAAGTTGGTTGCACCAAGGGATACGAGCCCCTTCGTTTGAGCTTTGCCCAAAATGCTTGCTCCGAACACACCGTCAAACATCTCCGGGAATAGCGTTAATACATCCACTTTCATGTTACAGCAGCCCTTCCATCAGGTGAATCTTCACTTGCTTCTGTTCGATGTCCACATCAAGTACTACATCATCAATAACGGGAATCAGCACTTCTTTACCAGCTGGCGTTTTGACAACCCATACATCATTGGCACCAGGAGTCAGTATTTCAGAGATCGTTCCGAGCGTTTCACCCTCTTCGGTGATGACCGAACACCCAACGATTTGATGGAAGTAGTATTCACCTTCGTCCAGCTCAGCCAGGTTCTCTTTTAACACTTTGGCCATGCCGCCTTTAAACTTTTCTACTTCATTAATGTTGCCGTACTCTTTCAGACGAAGAATATACATATTTTTATGCAAACGTGAAGATTCCACGTTAACCATGACTGGATGATTATCTGGCGTAAAGAAAAACAACTCTGCATTTTTCGCAAAACGCACTTCCGGGAAATCAGTTAAAGGCATGATTCTCACCTCACCGCGAATTCCATGCGTATTAACGATTTTACCTACATTCATAAACTCTGCCATATTTCCTCCTACGAAATTAAATCAAACTAAACAGCTACTTCGACTCTCGTACGGTCGTTCCGGCGACGGTTCATTCTTTCGATCGCTGTTACCCCTCATTTTTTGAACTTACTTTAAAAGGTGAAAATGAGGTGATAAAGGCGAACGCTAACGCTTCTCCAGAATCGATCCCGTCCCCTGCACTGCTCCGAAGTCACTCATACCCAAAAATATTTTAATTCAATATCTAATCCAACTTATTAAGTTCAGCATGCACGAAAAGGGGCTAGGACATGCATCCTAACCCCCTTTCGTATATCTTTAAGATATGATATCAACGGTAACCCGTTTATCCATCTTAACTGCTGCTGATGTGACGACCGTACGAAGTGACTTCGCGATTCGTCCCTGTTTACCAATCACCTTCCCGACATCGTCAGGATGAACGGTTAACTCATAAACGACAAGCCGGTCTTTCTCAACCGTCCGAACCGCCACATCTTCCGGATGATCGACTAAAGCCTTAGCAATTATGCTTACTAATTCTTCCATAGATGACCCTCCGAATCAGCACTTTATTTAGATAATTTAGACTCGTGGAACTTCTTCATCACGCCCGCTTTGCTAAGCAAGTTGCGGACAGTGTCAGATGCTTGTGCACCGTTTTGAAGCCATGCCAATGCTTTATCTTCATCGATCTTAACAACAGCCGGTTGTTCAACCGGGTTGTAGTAACCGATCTCCTCGATAAAACGACCGTCACGTGGGGAACGGGAATCCGATACCACTACGCGGTAGAAAGGAGCTTTGTGAGCACCCATACGTTTCAGACGAATACGAACTGCCATTTGAAAATTCACCTCCTTCAATGAAATCTGTATATGATCCAGCTTCGCTTAAATCAACGGAAAGGAAACTTCATTCCTTTACCCATACCTTTAAGCTGCTTCATCGCTTTATTTTTGCCGCCTTTAGGTCCCATCATATCCGAGAACTGTTTCATCATGCGGCGCATCTCATCAAATTGTTTGATCAGACGATTTACTTCAGCCAGAGATGTTCCGCTTCCGGTAGCAATACGCTTCCGGCGGCTATGGTTGATCATGTCCGGGTTGCGTTTCTCTTCGGTCGTCATTGAGTAAACGATCGCTTCGATCCGGCCCATCTGTTTATCATCAACCTTCAGATCCTTGGCTTGTTTCATCTTGCCCATGCCTGGAATCATATCCATGATCTGGTCGATTGGTCCCAGCTTTTTCACTTGATCCATCTGCTCCAGGAAATCTTCAAACGTGAATTCTGCATTACGCATCTTCCGTTCCATTTCCTTGGCTTTATCGGTATCAATGTTTAATTGTGCTTTCTCAATCAGAGATAACATATCACCCATACCGAGGATCCGTGAAGCCATACGTTCCGGGTGGAACGGCTCCAAAGCGTCAAGTTTCTCTCCAAGGGAAGCAAACTTGATTGGACAACCCGTAACTGCTTTGACAGAAAGCGCAGCACCACCACGAGTATCTCCATCCAGCTTCGTCAGGACAACCCCGGTCAGATTAAGCTGCTGATTAAAGTGTTCTGCTACGTTAACCGCATCTTGACCTGTCATACTGTCTACGACAAGCAGTACTTCATCCGGATTCACTACGCTGTGAATCTGGCGAAGTTCTTCCATCAGTTCTTCATCAACATGCAGACGTCCAGCTGTATCGATAATAACATAGTCATTACCGTTATCTTTGGCATGTTGAAGACCTTGACGTGCGATCTCAACAGGGCTTGTCTGATCCCCCAGTGTGAATACCGGCGCTTTGATCTGCTCGCCAAGTACTTGCAACTGTTTGATCGCTGCCGGACGATAAATATCTCCTGCAACAAGCAATGGTCTGCTATTTTGCTTTTGCAGCATTTTAGCCAGTTTACCCGATGTGGTTGTTTTACCAGCACCCTGCAAACCAACCATCATCAGCACCGTAGGCGGTTTGTTCGCTTTAGCCAGTTTTGCTTGGCTTCCACCCATCAAATCCGTCAGTTCCTTGTTAACGATGTCGATGATGACCATTCCTGGCGTGAAGCTCTCCATCACTTCTTTGCCAACAGCCTTCTCTTTCACCTTGGCGATGAATTCCTTGACCACTTTGAAGTTTACATCCGCTTCGAGCAATGCCAGACGTACCTCGCGCATAGCCTCGGCAACATCTTCATCAGACACCTTGCCTTTGCCGCGCAGCTTGCTGAACACATTCTGTAATCGGGTCGTTAATCCTTCAAATGCCATGATCCCACCTCCTTAAGCTTTAATACTGTTTTCAAGACCGATACGTTCCGCTCAGCCAATATTTCATTCGCTAAGCTGAGCAACGATATCGTGTATTTGTTTGTTGTTATCAATGGAGACGCCTGCGCGTTCCAATGCATTTTGCAAATCTTCAAGATTGCGATTACGCCGTTCATGCTTTTCCAGCAAGCCCAGCTTGCTTTCGTAATTTTCCAGCACTTGTTCGGCACGCTTGATATGCTCGTATACCGCCTGGCGGCTGATCTCAAACTCGGCTGCAATTTCACCAAGTGAGAAATCGTCATGAAAGTAATACTTTAGAAAAGTCTGCTGTTTCTCGGTAAGTAACAATTCATAAAAAGCAAACAGCAAGTTAATTCGGTTTGTCTTCTCAAGCCGATTTTCTTGACTCACATCGGGGCACTCCCTTCGTCAAGGAAAAACACTTTACACTCTTGCAACGTTCCTAATAATACCTAAAACAAATCAGGTTGTCAAGCAAAAATACTTGTCACAATAAAAACAGCTCTGATGATATGTTATTTCGATGTTTAACGGGTGGTTTATACCCTTTTCGCTACAAGCAAATCCTGTCTGTATCTCTGCGATCCACCTCTATGTAGAAGAAAAAACGAATGCGTCTCAGTCCGTGGAGATGCATCCGTTTATGGTGTTCTAGCGAAGTGGTGTCAGATACAGCAGTACCATAAAGAAATGAAGAATACTGCCTGCTAACACAAAGAGATGCCAAATCGCATGGTGGTACGGAAATCCACGCCATACATAAAAGAGCGTACCCAGTGTATACATCAAGCCTCCAGCAACCAGCAGCACAATGCCGCCTGTAGGAATGGCAGCCATAAGAGGTTGCCAGGCAATAACGATGAGCCAGCCCATCGCAATATAGAAAATCGTGGACATGAATAGAAACTTTTTCGTAAAAAACGCCTTAAAGATCACGCCGAATAATGCGATACCCCAGATTATACCGAACAGAGTCCATCCAAGTGTACCGCGAACAGCAATAAATAAAAGCGGAGTGTACGATCCCGCAATAAACAAATAAATGGAAGAATGGTCGAAAATCTCAAATAAATCTTTCACTTTTCCATCTTTCCATGCATGAACGAGTGTAGAGCTTGTATAGAGCAGCAGCATGGTGATCCCGTAGATCGTGAAACTGACCACATGCCAAGCCGTGCCTTTCATACTTGAAAATACAATCAATATCACCAGTGCAGCTACACTGAGTGCAGCGCCGATTCCATGTGTCACCGCATTGGCGACTTCTTCACGGCGAGAATAGGTATACGTATTGGCCATTTTCAACCGTCCTTTCTAACCCTTTAACATTGCCTTCTTTATTCCCATTATACACGTATTGCCAGTGACATTACACGTGACACTTATCACGTATATCACTGGCAATACGGTTAACATTATTAATTCATGCTATTATTAATGATTCTAGGAATTAGCTTCCTCTTCTTCAGCACTTTCCGCTGGCTGTTCCTGGATCAATCCGGCGAACAAAGCATGCACAAATTGCTCAGAATCAAACGGCTGCAGATCATCAATCTTCTCACCCAGTCCTACGAGCTTCACAGGCAAGTCCAGCTCCTGACGGATCGCAACAACGATCCCCCCTTTGGCTGTTCCATCCAGTTTCGTCAGTACGAGGCCAGTTACACCGCTTTTCTCACCGAAAAGTTTAGCCTGATTTAAGGCATTTTGACCTGTTGTTGCATCCAGTACCATCAGTACTTCATGCGGAGCATCCGGAATTTCACGCTGAATGACACGATAGATCTTGTTAAGCTCGTCCATCAGGTTCGATTTGTTTTGCAGACGACCTGCTGTATCACAGAGGAGAACATCCGCACCCCGTTGTTTCGCTGCCTGCACCGCATCATACATAACCGCTGCTGGATCAGAACCAGATTGCTGTTTGATCACATCGACGCCGGCACGTTGTCCCCATACTTCCAGTTGTTCAATGGCTCCGGCACGGAACGTATCTCCAGCTGCCATGATGACTTTTTTACCTTGCTGTTTAAATCGATGTGCCAGCTTGCCAATCGTTGTTGTTTTACCAACACCGTTAACACCAACGAACAAAATAACGGTAATGCCATCCGGATTCATTTTCAATTCATTATTCTGTTCACCGCGAAGAAGATCCGTCAGTTTCTCAGACAGTACAGGCTGCAGCTCAGCCGCGTCCTCGATTTTGCGTTTTTTCACCTCAACGCGCAGGTCTTCGATCAGATTCATGACTGTATTCACGCCAACGTCTGCTCCGATCAAAATCTCTTCCAGTTCTTCATAGAACTCTTCATCGATTTTTTTGCGGCGGATAACGAGATCCGACACTTTTTCCACTAACCCTTTACGTGTCTTTTCCAATCCATCCTTGAACTGTTTGGTGACCGACTCCGTTTTGCTTGCAATGCTGTCTCTCAGCTTTTTAAAAAAACTCATAAAGCCCCTCCATCGTGTACATAATCTAAGCGCTTTTGCAAAAATGCTCAATCTGAATGATTTTCAATAATTACAATGAGTTCATTTATCTCGCAGGTTTGGATCAGATCAGGCAATTACTGCTTCCTCATCTTCCAGTTTAACCGAAACAAGCTTGGATACTCCGCCCTCTTCCATCGTAACACCGTACAGCACATCAGCCTCTTCCATCGTACCTTTACGATGGGTAACAACGATGAACTGTGTCTGTTCAGAGAATTCACGCAAGTACTGGGCAAAACGTACCACGTTAGCTTCGTCCAGCGCTGCCTCTACTTCATCCAGCACGCAGAATGGTACAGGTTTGACATGCAGAATAGCAAATAACAAAGCCATCGCCGTCAAAGCCCGCTCCCCACCGGATAACAGTTGCAGGTTTTGCAGTTTCTTGCCTGGTGGCTGAGCCACAATATCTATTCCCGTTTCAAGCAAACGCTCCGGGTCCATCAGAACAAGGTCAGCACGTCCCCCGCCAAACAGCTTGGTAAACACGGTACCGAACTCACGGCGGATGGCATCAAACGTGATCTTGAACCGCTTCGCCATCTCGTCTTCCATTTCCCGAATAACCTGATACAACGTTGTTTTGGCTTCCACCAGGTCATTCTTCTGTTCACTCAGGAACTCGTATCGCTCATTGACTCGCTGGAACTCCTCAATCGCTCCCAGGTTCACATCACCCAGGGAGGATATGCTGCGCTTCAGCTTCTGTACCTCTGCCTGTGTATGCTCCACGTCTTCCGGCACAGGATAACGCTCTTTGGCCAGTTCATAACCCAGTTCGTATTCATCCGTCAGCTTTCGCAATATATTTTCCAGCTCAACATCCAACCGGTTCACGGAAATTTCTGTTTGTCGCATCTGCTCTTCCACTGCTTTTAACTGCGTACGCTGTTCCTTCGTTTCGCTCTCGGCAAGCTCAAGCTTTTTCGACAACTCACTTCGGGCAGCACGTTTGAAGTCCAGCTCCTGGGAAGCTTCCGCTTTTTTCAGCTTGTACTGGTTCAGATCTTCAATCTGTTTAACACTCTCGGTTTGTGTTTTCTTGAGATCTGCTTCCATCGAAGCTAGCAACGTGCGATTCTGACGCAGATCTTTGACCAGCGACTCTACTTCCCGCTCCAGACGCCGCAATTGTTCCCCATTGGAGAATCGCTCCTGATCGAGCTTGCCTTCGCGTACTTTCAGTTCGGTGAGTTGGCTCTGCAATTCTTCCTTCGCGGATTCATTGGCTTTCCGAGCAAACTCAGCTGCATGAATGGCACGATGAGTCGCTTTTTCTTCCTCTTCAAGCTGCTCCAGCTTCTTCACAGCAACGATGCGAGCCGTATCCAGCTCTTTGATCTCTTCGGTAAACCCGCTCTTCTCCTGCCCGGCAACGGCCACCTGTTCAAGCACGTGGCGAAGCTCATGCTCTACCTGCTTCATTTCCATCGAAGCCTGCTGTTCTGCATTTCGGGTATCGTCACCGGACTGACGAAGTTCATCCAGTTTGTCCTGACACTGCTCCAGTTGAACTTTTACATCATCCACACTGCGATGCAGTTTCACGATCTGATTTTCGGTATCCAAAATATCCTGGTCGAGCTGGTCCAGCTGCCGTTTCCGGCTGAGCAGACTCACATTTTTCTTGTGCTGGCTACCACCCGTCATGGAACCACCCGCATTGACCACGTCACCTTCAAGCGTCACGACCCGGAAACGATACTGGCAGCGAGCCGCAATTTTATTGGCGACCTCCAGCGTTTCAGCAATAATAACATTACCTAACAGACTGCCAATGATCGAAGCATACTTGGATTCGAATTGTACGAGATCAGCACCGATCCCCACAAAACCCTCCATACCTTCGATCATGGAACGTTCAGCCGCTCCAATGGCACGAGGACGAATGACATCCAGAGGCAGGAACGTTGCACGCCCCAACTGGCGTTGCTTCAGGAAAGCGATTGCCTGTCTGGAAACTGATTCATTTTCCATGACCACATGTTGCAAGGATGCTCCCATTGCTGTCTCTACGGCAAGTTCGATCTTCTCGGGAACTTTGACGAGTTCAGCCACAGCTCCATGAACACCGTTAAGTGTGCCTTTACGCGAAGCCTTGAGGACTTCCTTGACACCCAGCATGAATCCGTCAAAATCATCCTGCATCTCTTTCATCGTATCGCGGCGGGAGACCTGAGCTTCACGCTTCTGTTCCCATTTACGGACCGTACCCCGACTTTCTTCGAGCAGCTTCTGCAGCGACTGGAGTCGTTCACTTTCCGTAATGTAACCACCACGTAGATCACTGATTTCTTTGCCCAAGCGAACAACTTTTTTCTCAATGTCCGCTTTGCGACTTTCCAGTGTCTCTTTCTGCTCTTCCCATTTGCCTGATTCCTCAGCGGCGCGATTCATTCTGCGCTCCAGCGTTTCTTTCTGCTGATCCACATAACGAATTTCATTTCGTGTCTGAGCCATCTGATTCATCAGTTCCAGCAAGTTGCCTTTGAGGCTTTCCTCTTGCTGCTGACTAATGCCACCTGTAACACCGATGAGTTTGGCTTCTTCCTGGGACAACTGATTTCTCACATCATTCAGTTCATGCTCAAGTTTGCCAAACTTCTCACGCAGTGCAAGCAGCTCGGTTTCCCGTTCGCGATGTCTCTCTTCACTCGCAGCAAGTGTTACTTTGAGCTGCTCCTGATTTGTTTGCAGATGGTGGGAACGCTCCTTGAGCAATTCTCCAAGCCCTTCACTTTTCTCTGTCGCTTCACTGAATTGCAATAAAGCGGCTTGCAGTTGCTCTGTCTCTGTTTCCAGGATACGCAGCGCATTCCGATCATTTTCAAGCTTGGCATCATGGGTAGAGACAATCGCTGCGAGTCCAACCTCTTCCTGCTTCAGGGATTGTAGTCGCTCATTGGCCTTACTCCAGGATGCATGAATCTGTTCGATCTGGTACACATACATGGAAATTTCCTGCGATTTAAGCTGAGAACGAAGTTCCTTATAGTGGATCGCTTTCTCTGATTGTTCCTTTAGCGGTCCAATCTGATCTTCCAGTTCAGTCACCAGATCATGAATACGCAGCAAATTCTGCTCTGTCTCATCCAGTTTGCGCGTCGCATCCCGCTTGCGGGATTTATATTTAACGATACCTGAAGCTTCTTCAAAGATGCCTCTGCGATCTTCTGAACGGGTACTCAGAATCTCTTCGATTCGCCCCTGTCCAATAATCGAGTAGGCTTCCTTACCAATGCCGGTATCCATAAACAACTCCGTGATATCCTTCAAACGACAAGATTGCTTGTTAATAAAATATTCACTATCTCCGCTGCGATGTACACGACGAGTCACCGTCACCTCACCGAAATCCAATGCAAGTGCATGATCCTCGTTATCAAGTGTTAGCGACACCTCACCGAAATTAACGGCTTTCCGTGCGTCACTGCCTGCAAAGATGATATCTTCCATCTTGCCACCACGCAGCGACTTGGCACTTTGTTCCCCCAGAACCCAGCGAATTCCGTCCGATATATTACTCTTGCCACTTCCGTTCGGACCTACAACAGCCGTAATGCCACGAACGAACTCCATCTCCGTTTTGTCGGCGAATGACTTGAATCCACCCAATTCGATCCGTTTTAAAAACATAGGGTTTCTCGTCACCTCCTCTTGCAAATTTCAAGTATTGCATTCAAGCGCCTAAATAATTTGAACCATTGCATTACACATGATCACTCCAATTGCAATACCATCCTCAGATCGCGATTGGTTCTGCACTCTTCGTTTTGTGTACATTAAGGTTCAACTTAATTAGTTAACGATCAGGCAACCTTCTCCTGAACCTCTTTACAAAAAAAAGAGCAAAAAGCAGTCCGGCCGATTACTTCCGCCGGGGCGGACCCGCGGGCTGCTCTTTGCTCTTCGTTTGTCTATGCGCTATCGGTTAAGCTCCGGCTTCCGGAAGCTTGAGTCGATCAAGTGCTGCAGATGCAGCCTGTTGTTCCGCTTCCTTTTTGGAACGTCCTGTACCTCTGCCAAGCCTTTCTTGACCCATATGGACCTCCGAGACAAACTCACGTTCATGGGCAGGTCCCCGTTCCTCAACGATACGGTATTCCAAAGCTCCCATATTGTGATGCTGAGTAAGTTCCTGCAGTTCCGTTTTGTAATCACTCATTTGCAGCTTGCTGCCCAATACGATTAATGGGAAGACATGCTGATCAAGAAATGCCCGGACAGGCGCAAGCCCCTGATCCAGATACAATGCACCAATGAAAGATTCAAACACATCCGCCAGCAGAGCCGGCCGTGTCCGTCCTCCAGTTAGTTCCTCACCTTTACCAAGAAGTACATACTGCCCAAAACCCAACGCTTCAGCAAATTTGACGAGGGAAGGCTCACAGACAATGGATGCCCGCAGCTTAGTTAATTCACCTTCCGGACGGTTAGGATACAAATGATACAAGTACTCCGATACAGTCAGTTCCAGCACCGCATCGCCCAGAAACTCCAGGCGCTCGTTGTCCTGATGCTGACTGAACCGGTGTTCGTTTACATAAGAAGCATGGGTAAACGCTTGTTTTAAAAGCTGCCTGTTGTCAAATTTGATTTGAAGTTTATGTTGTAACTGCTTCAGATCTTCACTCAAACGAACTAGCCCCTTATGCTTCAAATTTTTTGAGAATAATGGTGGCATTGTGACCGCCGAATCCAAATGAATTGGACATGGCAATATTAACTTTGGTTTGACGTGGAACATTTGGTACATAATCCAGATCACATTCCGGGTCCTGATTTTCCAGGTTAATCGTTGGAGCCAGTGTCTGATGTGTCAGGGACAATCCGCAGATGACCGCTTCTACACCACCAGCAGCGCCAAGCATGTGGCCCGTCATGGATTTAGTGGAACTCACGGCGAGCTTGTACGCATGATCACCAAACGCCTTTTTGATCGCAAGCGTTTCGGATCTGTCTCCTACAGGCGTCGAAGTTCCGTGTGCATTAATGTAGTCCACTTCTTCAGGCTCAATACCCGCATTACGAAGTGCCATCTTCATGCAACGTGCTGCTCCGTCCGGATCTGGTTCTGTCATGTGATGTGCATCACCTGTCAGACCGTAACCGATCACTTCACCATAAATGCGTGCACCACGTTTTTGAGCATGCTCCAGGGATTCCAGAATCAGAACACCAGCGCCTTCGCCCATAACAAAACCATCACGTTCTGTATCAAAAGGACGGCTTGACTTCGCAGGATCATCATTACGTGTAGACATTGCGCGCATCGCACAGAACCCTGCAAGACCCGTTGGTCTGATTGTTGCTTCCGCACCACCACAGATCATGGCATCTGCATCACCATTGGCAATCAGCTTAAAGGAATCTCCGATGGAGTGTGTACCTGTTGCACAAGCGGTAACAACGTTAATGTTAGGACCTTTGGCACCAAGGGAAATAGACATTTGGCCTGAAGCCATGTTGGAGATCATCATGGGAATAAAGAATGGGCTTACCCGTTTTGGACCTTTTTGCAACAATGCATTATGTTGGTCCTCCCACGTACCCAATCCACCAATACCTGATCCGATGGATACACCGAAACGCTCTGCATCAATATTCTCGTTAATTTTCAGACCACTGTCTTCAACGGCTTTGAAGCCGGCTGCCACAGCGAACTGTACAAAACGGTCCATTTTGCGAGCATCCTTGCGATCCATATATTCTTCCGGGTTGAAATCCTTGATCTCGGCTGCAATCTGTGTCGTGTATTCACTAACATCAAACGCCTCAATCTGAGAAATTCCGGACTTTCCTGCCATTAAACTGCCCCAGAACGTTTCCAAATCTTTTCCGAGCGATGTCATTACGCCCATTCCGGTAATTACTACTCTTTGTTTCAAACCGAGTCACCTCTATATCGACTGCATTACGCAAGTATTTTGTGGGAATATCCGCAAACAGACATCTATTCAACCAAGATAGGCCTGTTTGAGTAGAGCTGCTTGCGGAATGAGAAAAACCAATGAATGATGAGAAGTCCCGCCTGTTCGAAAACATGTGCGGGACTAAAAATGACTTTAGGTATGAGATTGTATGTAGTTTACAACTTCACCTACGGTCGTGATTTTTTCTGCATCTTCATCAGAGATTTCCAAATCAAATTCATCTTCCAATTCCATGACCAATTCCACTACATCCAAAGAATCAGCACCCAAATCTTCTTTGAAAGATGCTTCAAGTGTAACTTCAGCTTCGTCTGCGCCCAAGCGGTCGACGACGATGCGTTTTACACGCTCCAATACATCGGACATCCGGTTCACCTCCTTCTTTGGTATTATACGAGAATCGCAGGCAAAATGCCATAGAAGACATATGCGGCTCCCGGCCGGGGAACCCGGCCTTTTTCCGGCATTTCGGATCGTCCAGCGCCTGTTCCCCGACTATTGTTCAAGTCTGGGAAGAATTACATGTACATGCCACCATCAACATGCAGCGTCTGCCCTGTCATATAAGATGAAGCCTGTGAAGCCAGGAAAGTGACTACACCGGCGATTTCATCCGGCTGACCCAAACGAGACAACGGAATACCACTTAGCATACCGCCCACCAGCTCCTGGGACAACTCTTTTGTCATATCTGTCTCAATGAAACCTGGTGCAACACAGTTAACTGTGATTCCACGAGAAGCCAGTTCACGAGCAGATGCCTTTGTCAGGCCAATGACTCCTGCTTTGGCAGCAACATAGTTCGCTTGTCCAGCATTACCAAGCACACCTACAACCGAGGAGATATTGATAATTCTTCCCGACCGTTGTTTCATCATTGGACGTGTAACCGCCTTAAGGCAGTTAAACACACCTTTGAGATTGGTTTCAATAACCTGATCGAATTCTTCCTCTTTCATACGCATGATCAGATTATCACGGGTAATGCCAGCATTGTTCACCAGAATATCAACGTTTCCCCATGCTTCGAGTGTAGCTTTGACCATTTGTTCAGCTTCATCCATCAGGCCAACATTGGCTTGAAGTGTAATCGCCTTGACTCCTTTGGCACGAATCGCTTCCGCCACTTCCTCAGCTGCCGCTTGGCTACCCGCATAATTCACGGCTACGTTCGCTCCAGCTTCTGCAAGTGCCAGTGCAATACTGCGCCCAATGCCCCGGGATGCCCCGGTAACGAGTGCATTTTTACCTTCTAATGGTTTAGACATAATCATTCCTCCTTTCCCCAAATCTATATCAGTTCAACCAAAGAATGTTTACACTTGCCACTCCGATGACAGAATAACCTTCCGATCGCTGTTATCCCCAGATTTTTTTGATTCCCTTTTCTAAAGGGAAAATCCGGTGATAAAGGCGAACACTCCGCTTCTTCAGGTTTTTTCTGTCCTCTCCGTTCTCGTGTAAAAAGTTTAGTTTAACTCATATAATTCCTTCTAATTCACTTGCCGTTGCTTCGAGCGTTTCAAGACTGTTCACATTGTACAGTTTTACGGTTTTATCTGTTTTTTTAATCAAACCGGTCAATACACTGCCAGATCCAATCTCGATGAACGTATCCACGCCTTGCTCAATAAGCCATGTCACACTGTCTTCCCATAATACAGGAGAATAGACCTGAGCTGTCAACAAATCCTGAACCTGTCCATCTTCTGCAGGTCTTGCAGTCACATTAGCGACTACAGGGACCGCTGCCGGTGAGAACGTGACGGTTTTCAGTTTCTCTGCCAGCTTCTCAGCTGCACCTTTCATCAATGAAGAGTGGAACGGACCGCTTACTTCAAGTGTAATAGCGCGTTTACCACCCGCTTCTTTCACTCGTTCTGCGACAGCAGCTACGCCTTCCTTCACACCAGAAATGACGATTTGTCCCGGACAATTAATGTTGGCAAGTTCAACCGCATGACCACTTTCAGATACGTCACGGCAAAGCACCCCCAGCGCTTCCCGATCCGCACCCAACACAGCAGCCATCGCTCCTTGTCCACCCGGTACTGCCTGTTCCATATACTGACCACGTGCCCGCACAGTGCTCACTGCGTCAGCAAACGATAGAACGCCCGCTGCCACCAGTGCACTGTATTCTCCCAGACTGTGTCCAGCCGTATAATCAGGCTGAATTCCTTTTTCTTTGAAAGCTTCAAGCAAGGCAATACTTGCTGTCAACAGAGCCGGTTGTGTATTTGATGTCTGTTTCAACTCGGTCTCCGGTCCTTCAAATACAAGGTTGCTCAGCGAGAAACCCAATGTTTCATCTGCTGTGCGAAAAATCTCGGTTGCCGCAGGCACGGACTCATACGCGTCCTTGGCCATGCCTACAGCCTGTGATCCCTGTCCGGGAAATACAAATGCTATTTTACCCATCTCATTCATCTCCCAGATGTCTATTTTACCAAACGAGTACCGATGCTCCCCATGTCAAACCGCCACCGAATCCAACCATCAGGACGGTATCTCCGGCTTTCATGCGACCTTCCTCTGCTGCTTCTACCAAAGCAAGCGGAATGGAAGCAGCAGATGTATTTGCATACTTATCCACGTTGACTACAACCTTTTCTTCAGGAAGTTCAAGTCGTTGCATCGCAGATTGGATAATCCGAATATTCGCTTGGTGAGGAACAAACAGATCCACATCCGTACGCTCCATACCAGCCTTGCGTAATACCTCAATGGTAGCCGTCCCCATGACACGTACCGCAAACTTGAACACTTCACGACCGTTCATGTAGATGTAATGTTTTTTATTTTCAACGGTCTCTGCGGAAGCAGGCAGACGGGAACCGCCGCCTTCCATCTGAAGAAGACTACCGCCAGCACCTTCGGCGCCGAGATCGAATGCTTTGAATCCGCGACCTTCCGGAACTTCACCAACAACTACTGCACCTGCTCCATCACCAAAGAGGACACATGTGTTGCGGTCTGTATAATCCGTAATACGAGACAAACAGTCCGCACCAATAACAAGTGCATTGTTGTACATACCGCTTTGGATGAAGCTCGTAGCACTTGCCAAACCGTATACAAATCCGGAACAAGCAGCCGACAGATCAAATGCCGCGGCACCTTTTGCACCCAATTTGTCCTGCAAGATGCAGGCTGTCGATGGGAACGAAGAATCCGGAGTAATGGTTGCAACAATAATCAGATCAAGATCACTGCCTGTCATGCCTGCAGATTCAAGGGCTTTAATAGCCGCTTCATATGCCAGATCAGAAGTTGCCTGATCGGGTGCAGCGATGTGACGCTCTTTAATTCCAGTACGACTGACGATCCACTCGTCATTGGTATCGACCATTTTCTCCAGATCGCTATTTGTCAAAATTTTCTCAGGCACATATTTCCCTGTACCAATAACCCCTACTGGGCGCAAATTATTCATATCGTCACTCACTTCCCGCTAATTTCCTTAGATATACTCTCTACCAGCTGATTCTGCACTGCAATCCGAGCTTGGCGCACAGCATTTTTGATGGCATTGCCATCAGCAGATCCATGACTTTTCACAACCAGTCTGCTCAAACCAAGGAGCGGCGCTCCGCCATGCTCCGTATAATCCAGCTTTCGTTTCAACCCACGCAGCTCAGGCATTAGTACAGCTGCAGCCAGTTTACTTTTGAGAGAAGATGAAAATTGTTCCTTAAGCAAGGCGAAAATGGCACCTGCTGTGCCTTCCAGCGACTTCAGCAGTATATTCCCTGCAAAACCGTCACATACAAGCACATCACAAGCACCAGTCAGCACATCACGTGCCTCAACATTACCGACAAACCGAATTGGGAGTTGTTCCAGTAAAGGATATGCATGTTTGGTTAACTCATTTCCCTTGCCTGGCTCTGTTCCTACATTGAGCAAGCCCACTCGTGGGGACTCAATGCCCTGTACTTTTTGCCGATACAAACTGCCCATCAGGCCATATTGTGCAAGGTGCTCCGGTTTGGCATCCATATTCGCTCCCAGATCCAGCGCAAGCACACCTACATCATCAATCGTTGGAATCATAGGCGCAAGCGCCGGACGTTCAATGCCTTCCATGCGACCTACAACAAGCAAACCCGCTGTCATCAACGCTCCAGTATTGCCCGCCGAGATCATCGCGTCCGCTTCGCCCTCTTTCAGCATGCGGCCTGCGACCACCATGGAGGCATCCTTCTTGCGACGCACTGCTTTGACGGGTTCATCATCCGAACCAATAACTTCGGAAGCATGCCGGACCGTAAGATTGGCAGGTCTCACACCTGACTGACTCAAAAGAGGCTCCAGCTTGGCTTCATCGCCGATCAGGACGATCTGTGTATCCGCCCATTCCGTGGCTGCAGCAATCGCACCTTCTACCGTTGATGCAGGTGCATTGTCGCCTCCCATGGCATCAATGACGATTTTCATTCCAAATGACCTCCTTCTCCGCTGTCTTCTCCACCTGAATGGTAGATTACAAAGTTGCCTTGAAACACCATTTCTTCACCTACATAAGTGAATACTTCCACTTTGGCTTTGCCCTTTTGACCCGGAATCGATCTCACATAAGCCTTTGCAATACATTTCTCTCCCAAATGAACCGAACGGACAAAGCGAATGTCTGCTGATGCAGTCAACGCGATCTCGTCATTAATAATCGCTACAGCCAAGGAGTTAGCCTGTGCAAAGACATAGTGTCCACGTGCAATGCCTGTTCTGGAAAACACGTGTTCTTCCTTAATCTCAAACAGGGAAATCCCGCTTTTGTCCAGTTGTAGATCCACAATATCACCGATAATCTCATGCAAGGGCAACGAGCGTACCTGATCATACGAGAGCTCTGCCATCAGTTTCATCCGCTCCCGAAGTTCGGGTATTCCAAGTTCCAGCCTGTCAAGACGAATCGTCTGAATACTTACCTTCAATTGGCGTGTAAGTTCCTGATCCGTCACAAACGGGTTCTCTTCTATCATTTTGGTTAACTGCTGTTGCCTCTGTCTCTTCGGTACACGTTCGATGCCTGACACCCCCCGCTGTATCGTTTACGGAACCGTCCCGTCCGGCCAGTTCAACCATTCTTTCGTGTTGCTTCTATAGTTGCATCCCTGGTCACCAGGGTCGTTCTCAAACGGATTATGGTTCATCTATATGTAACGTCAAATCTTAGAACCTGGTACTAAACTATAGTATATCTCATCCCGTGTCAAAAAGAAAGACTGGCCTAACAAAAACAATTCACCCTTGTGGAGCAAGGATTTCATGCTAGTTAGCTCACTCTACCTACACTCTCTAATCCAAAAAAAGTAGCACCTCATCGAAATGAAGTGCTACTTAATGTCCAACTATTATTGAGAGATGATCTCTCTTGCTTTGTACGTTCCGCACACTTTGCACACGTGGTGACTAAGTTTAAGTTCGCCACATTGTTCACATTTCACCATGCCCGGTACAGCCAATTTAAAGTGAGTGCGACGTTTGTCGCGACGCGTCTTGGACGTTCTCCGTTGAGGTACTGCCATTATTCCCACCTCCTTATCAAAATCAACCTTTGCAGGTAGTCTTAAAATGTTCGATTTTCAATCATGCTCATTTAAAAAAATCCTTGAGCCCTGCAAGCCGCGGATCGATAACCTGGTTATCACAACCGCAGTCACCTTCGTTCAGCTCATGGCCACACTTGGGGCATAACCCTTTGCATGTATCGCTACATAGCGGTATAAACGGAAGATCCAGCAGAAAAGCTTCCTCGGCATAACCCTTCAGATCAACGCTATCTCCATCCACATAGAGCGTATCATCGTCTTCGTGTAATTCCTCTGGCTGTTTTCCCTGCTTGAATTGCTCATGAAAATCAATATGAAAATGTTCATTGATCGGCTTAAGACAACGGGAGCACAACATGTCCACTCCTATGGTCAGCTTGCCATGAACATCCACAACGTCACCTTCTCTGAATTCTGCAGATAAGTCCGCAGTCAGCGGGGTAACGGCTGTGATATCTTGTCGGTTAGAAACCAGTTCCTTGATATCCCACTGTTCGTTAAACTTCAGGGGGCCATCACTGGTAGCCACTTTGCGAAATGGCATTAACATTTCCATCACTCCAAACGAAACCAATTTCATAATTCATGTCAAACGTATCACGACAGTTATACAGGTCAAGCCTGCTTTTGTAAAGCAATATATCCTGACTGTATGTATTCTGACGATTCATCGTTAAAAGTATTATGAAATTGACTTAACAAACAAAAATCATTATACCGATTTTTCAAGACGTTTGTCAACACTTTTAACTTTACACCCTTTTTAAAACCAATGGCTCAGAACCGTTTACTCCATCTGGTCTATTATAGACTCACTTCAAGATAAATCACAAGTCGTCATTTTAGTTGTAGTTCCTTGCAAACAGCGGTCACATTTCGTTAACGTTTAGTGTGATCTATATCACACAGACCCGCTTGCCCCCTACCTATACTTGCTATAAACCAAAGCACGATCAGCTCCATGACCGATTTATTATCCAACTATTTCATATCATATCGGGAGGGAAAATGTATGTTAAGTGAGAACACCATTAGAGTCATTAAATCTACAGTCCCTGTACTTGAAGTTCACGGTGAAGCGATCACACGCCATTTCTATGAAACGATGTTTACAGCTCATCCGGAACTGCTAAATATTTTTAATCACGCAAATCAGAAACAGGGACGGCAGCAAGCGGCCCTCGCCAATATGGTATACACCGCTGCCCTGCATATCGATAATCTGTCCTCCATCCTGCCTGCCGTCCGGCAAGTTGCACATAAACATCGCAGCCTGGGTATCGTTCCCGAGCAATATGCGATTGTCGGCACCTATCTGCTTCGAGCCATCAAAGATGTACTCGGAGACGCGGCAACGGATGAGATTATCACCGCGTGGGGCGAAGCCTATAATGTCATTGCAGACGCCTTTATCGGGATCGAGCAGGACATGTACACGGAAGCGGTAAACCAGACGGGTGGCTGGGAAGGATTTCGTACCTTCAAGGTTGCCAAGAAAGTGCAGGAAAGTGAAATCATCACGTCCTTTTACCTCGTTCCAGACGATGGTCAGCCTATCGCCACCTCTGAACCGGGACAATACATCAGTATCAAAATCCAGCCAGAGGCACAGTCATTTACCCAGATTCGTCAGTATAGCCTTTCAGATACCCCGGGTAAACCTTACTATCGCATTTCCGTTAAGCGTGAGCGAGGTGTATTAGAGCGCCCTGACGGAGTTATATCCACGTATCTCCACGATCACATTGAAGAAGGCAGTCTGGTGGAGCTATCCGCTCCTGCTGGCGACTTCACGCTGAATGCAGACGATAAACGACCTGTTGTTCTCCTGAGTGGCGGTGTCGGTCTGACGCCCATGATCAGCATGTTAAATACGCTGGTTAACTTGAATGAGAATCGTACCATTACATTTTTGCATGCAAGTCCCAATGGTCAATCGCACGCGTTCCGTGATCATGTGAACAGTCTGGCCAAACGTAATCAGGGCGTTAAAGCTTATTATTGTTATACTCAACCTGAGGATTCTGATCATGAAAATGAGTATTTTCATAAGGAAGGTTATATGGATGCGGTCTGGCTTCGCCAAGTGATTGATGAACTGGATGCCACCTATTATCTGTGCGGACCCGTTTCGTTCATGCGGGCAGTGTATACGGAACTTCAGGCGCTTGGTGTTGCAGCGGACAATATTCATTATGAATTTTTCGGGCCTAAAGCAAGTCTTTCTCCCGTGCCGGAGAGTGTCTAAACGTTCTGAGATTGTGAGATGTGATTAGCCTAACTTCTTCCTAATGTATATAAGTGTATGGGTAAGTGTCCTATTATGATGATTTATTAAGATGAAGAGGTCGTTCTCCATATATCGAAAATGTGTAATATACAATAGATTTACAGGCACATTCTGACATCCGTTGATGTTGGATTTGTGCCTTTTTCTTGTCTGAATTGGTGCATGATTTGATCTAATACATGACATCCCCTATGATGGAATGGATGTTATACATACTCGGTTATCCAATCGAAAGGAGTAAGTCTAATCATGAAAGCCGTAGGCGTCATTGTTGAATATAACCCCTTGCACAATGGACATGTTTATCATTTGCAAGAAGCTCGGCGGCTAAGCGGCGCAGACGCCGTTGTTGCAGTCATGAGCGGCCCTTTTCTCCAGCGTGGCGAGCCCGCCATCGTGGGTAAAAGGGCACGCACCGAGATGGCGCTGCACGCAGGCGCCGATCTCGTGCTTGAACTGCCGGTTGCGTACGCGGTCCAACCGGCAGAGTGGTTCGCCTTCGGTGCGGTATCGCTGCTGCACCGCACCGGCATTGTGGACTCGCTCTGCTTTGGCAGCGAGTCCGGTGACCTGGACAGCCTGCAGCGCATTGCGCGCGTGCTGGCTGTGGAGCCCGCAGGGATGCGCGAGGACATCGCGCGCCGCCTGCGGGAAGGCGCCAGCTACCCCGCCGCGTACGCAGGCGCGGCGGCGGCGCTGGCGCCCGGCGGCGTCGATGCTCACGACGCCGCTGCACTGCTGGAGCAGCCCAACAATTCGCTTGGGCTGCACTACCTGATCGCGCTGCAACGACTTGGCAGCGCGATCCAGCCCTTTACGGCGGCGCGTACCGGTGCCGCGTATCATGAGGCGACGCCCGGGCCGGGGGCGATCGCCAGTGCAACAGCCGTCCGCCGCCTGCTGATGGCGGACGGTCCCAACGCCGCCGCGCCATACGTGCCGGCGGCAACCCTTGCCATCCTGCATCGCGAATGGCAGGAAGGGCGCGCTCCCATACACTGGGAGCGCTTTGCGCAGCCGCTGTTGCACCTAGCGGCTACCCGCCGTGCCTCCGAGCTGGAACGCATCGCCGAAGTCACGGAAGGCCTGGAACACCGGCTGAGCCGCGCACTCGCTCAGCTCCCGGAGCCTTCAGTCGAAGCACTCCTGAATGCACTGAAGACCAAACGATACACACGCACCAAACTCCAGCGTATGCTCGCCCACCTGCTCCTGAATCACACCAAAGCCGAGTGTTCACCAGAGCAATTGGCTGCCGGACCCGGATATCTCCGAGTCCTTGGATTTAATGCTCAAGGGCAGAGCCTGCTTAAACAAATGAAGAAAACCGCGACACTGCCTGTTGTGCTGAAACCGTCGACGTTCACACACAATCAACTGGAACTGGATATCCAAGCTCAGGTTGCGTATGGACTCGCTTGCAAGCATATGGACACACGCAGGATGTTCAGTGACTACTATGAGTCGCCTGTAAGGCTGTAATCCGCTTTTGACCACAAGGCTTCATCTCCTAAGGAGCTTTTTATTCCATCATCAATCAGATCATTGATGTCCACTATTCGTTACTCAACTATACAATTAAAAAATCCCCTTGCTGCGCACCGCTTAGGCACCTCGCAACAAGGGGATTTCCTTATTCACTTCTTTTGTTTTCTTAATTCTTTTGGTTATCTTTAACCTTTGGGTCTAGTGAGTTTGTTGATCTTCTCAAATCTCTTGAACACACTTCATTCCATTGCAATCAATTTTTCCGATTTCATCCGTTCATTATCCATCCGGTTCAACGTTGGCTCGATCTCTTCCCGCCCGATTATAATCTATGATTTCACGGACAGGGTTTTCAAATAAGCCAGCGCATCATCCACCGTGCTTACAGGCACAAGTTTCATTTTGGTGCCGATCTGTTCAGCCTTGGCTGCTGCTTCCTTATAGTTATCCTTAGGTACAAAGAAGATCTCCGCTTCTTTCCGGTCAGCGGCTACAATCTTGTGCACTACACCACCAATGGCACCCACCACACCGTCTTTAGTAATGGTACCTGTACCCGCAATTCGATGCCCCTTGGTCAGATCTCCAGGTGTTAACTGGTTATAGATCTCCAACGTAAACATCAAACCGGCAGACGGACCACCAACCTGAGTATCGGTAAAGGAGATCTGTTTGTCCGGATCTTCAGCTTTCACCTTCTGAACCGCACCGATCATAACGCCGAGTCCCGGGCGGGTTTCACCCGTTTTACTGTCTTTTACCTGAATCAGTTTCACGTCCCGGCTAATGGTCTCTCCACCACGTTCCAGTTGCATTTCGACTGTATCTCCGACCTTTTTATCTTTTAACTGGGCAGAAAGCACCGTATTATCCGGCGTAGCTGTTCCATTCACTCCCAGAATGATATCTCCCGGAGCAATATCTCCTTCCGGTTTTGGATCTTCGGACAGTCCAAATACAAAGATATGTTCAGGTACAATAGAATAAGTCACACCAGCCTGCTCATATGCAGCCTCCATTGCGGAGGATTGTGAGTCACTCATGAACCACACCTGTTCGGCAGAATATTCCGCTTCGCTTTTGCCGCGCAGTCGGTCTTCCTTTTTATCCACTTGAGCATTTTTATTGAACAGAGAGGTTCCTAGCAAAAACACATTGGCATATGTTGCCGACACGGTCGTCATCATGAACACACCGCGTTCTTCCTGGTCTCCACCCTTAACGGTTACCATTGGTTTTACTTCGTCTGCACTGCCAGGCATATATATGATATACGGCGTTGGCATGTACACGGCAACATAGACGACCAGAGCCACCACGATCACAAAGATCGAAGCTCTGAATCCGCCAGATTTCCGAATCCGATTCATCGCATGAGCCTCCGTTCTTTGTATCTCTATATAAGCTGAACTCTACACTAATCAGCGATCGTAATTCCACCTTGTGAATACTTCCATTCGTCGGTTAGATTCACGCTCCTTATAATGCAGATACTCAGCTCATCTTGTTTAATCATTTTTTTCAAGTCTAACACTCTGGTCCTTGTGCATACAATGGTACAGGCCGGATAGGCCGCTGTATACAATAGCCTGTCCGGTCAAGGCCGAACCGCCCTTCGGGCGTCATTCGGCCGTCCATAACGATTCAGATGCCAAATCGGCGTTATCTGATATGAGGTGAAACGATGACATTACAGAGCGAGGTTAGAGATTCTGGCCCGTTACGAACGATAATCCTAAGTACCGGCGCTTTAATGTTGGTCATTGCGGTAGTTGCTTCCCCCAAAGAAGCGTTTGATGCCTCTATTCAAGGTCTGGATATATGGTGGAAAATCATCTTCCCTGCCATGCTCCCGTTCCTCATGTTATCCCAAATGCTCACTGCGTTTGGATTCACCCACGCGATCGGCGCCTTGCTCGGACCGTTAATGCAACGCTGGTTTAGGCTTCCAGGCAACGCAGGTCTGGCGATTGCCGTTGGCATGTGCGGCGGATTCCCCGCAGGAGCAGATGCAGTATCCCGTTTATTTCAGGATAGACAAATTACCGCCAAGCAGGCGGTTGTCCTTGCGGCGGCATCTCATTTTGCCAATCCAATGATGATCATACTGGTCGTTGGTGCTGCTTTTCTCCACCAGCCAGCAGCCGGATATTTTCTACTCATGGTCCACTGGATCAGCGGCTGGATTGCTGCCATTCTTGCCACACGTCTCCTGCCTGCACCGGGTAACCAGAAAGACAGGGTTGGCTCGACAGCCGTACAAGCAGATAAGAGCTCTCTTGATTCTCAGCCTGCAAGTCCTGCAAGTTCCGCAAGTCGCTCATCTGCACCCCACCACGCAACGTTCAAACGACGCAGTGTATGGTCTGATATGATGATTGCAGCCAGAGAAGCCCATAGTCGTGATGGAAGAGGATTTGGCAAACTGCTCGGTGACACCGTATCCCAAGCTGTACAGACCTTGATGATGACTGGAGGATACATGATCGGTTTTGCCGTATTTATCCGGTTGGTCTCCCTATATCTGACTCCCGGGTCCTCTGCTGCGCTGTGGCCAGCCTTCTTTGAGCTTCATCTGGGCACCTATCATTTGAGCCAGACTTCACTTACACCCATGCTGCTCATATCTCTACTTGCAGCCGTTCTGGGATGGGGTGGATTATGCTCCCATCTGCAAGTCTCTGCTGTCCTGAGAACAACTGGTCCAAGCAGCAAATCGATGTTGTACTTTGCCGGAGTTCGTCTGACTCATGGATTAATTGCCTTTTTCATCAGTCTGTTCCTATGGATGCCGTTCAGCCGTTATAGCACAGAAGTCTGGACCACATTACAGACGAATGCAGAGCAGGACCTCTCAACACCATTTGGTTGGCTACTCATACATAGTCCTGGTAACACATACACGATCAACACCGTTTGGAGCGTCTTCCCTGCTGCATGCATGGGTCTTGCGTTACTTCTTGCAGTCATGGTTAGTCTATCGGGTCTTACCTTCTGGTTTAACCGCCGGTTTTCTCGCTGATTTTCTGACGGAGCGCAGCTTCCACTTCAGGTGAGACAAGATCTGTAACATCTCCATGATAATGAGCGATTTCTTTGACGATGCTGGAACTTAAATAGGAATACTTCGGATTCGTCATCATAAATATCGTTTCCGCATCCGGATTCAACTTGCTGTTGGTCGATGCCAATTGCAACTCGTATTCAAAATCAGTTACCGAGCGTATACCACGAACGATGACCTGAGCTTCCTTTTGCCGGACGTAATTGGCCGTCAGATCGCGGAAACTGTCTACCTCCACATTTGGTAGATGGCGGGTTACTTCCGTAATCAGTTCTTTGCGTTCCTCCACCGTAAACAGTGGATTTTTGCTCATATTGTTCAACACAGCCACAATGACGCGATCAAATTGCTTTGACGCTCTGGCGATAATATCCAGATGCCCCATCGTTACGGGATCAAAACTTCCAGGATATACGGCAATCCGTTCCTGTCGATGTATCATTTCAGTCATGAGGAGCCTCCTCTTCCGGTGTAATGGCTTCTCCATCTTCAACTGCTTCAGGCGCATAATAATAGATGGATACTGCCGTCTCCCCATACAAAGCCTTGCGCGTTTGTTCAAACGGGCCGAATTGCTCAGGGTAATCATGTTTGGATTCATATTCAAGCACGATGGTTGCTTCGGGTTCCAGAAGTTCCAGTTCGTGCATGCTTAACATCAACTCGTGCCCGTTCTTCATGCGATATGGCGGGTCGAGAAATACCAGATCAAACGTTGTGCCTCGCTTGGCGAGTGCCTTCAATGCCCGACCTGCATCATTACGATATACGGCCGCCTGGTCTTCCAGCTTGGTCGCCTTCAAATTCATGCGGATAACTTCAATACTTTTTGATTCCAAATCAACAAAAACAGCCTTGTCCATGCCGCGGCTCAGCGCCTCAATACCGAGACCTCCACTGCCTGCAAACAGATCCAATGCTGTGCCGCCCTCAAAATAAGGACCAACCATGCTAAATAACGCTTCCTTCACCTTGTCGGTGGTCGGCCGCGTACCCGTGCCAGGAACAGCCTTCAGCGGCCTGCCTTTTGCACTCCCAGATACCACTCTCACTTGACGAGTCACCTTTTCTCTATGTAAGTTTATTGATACGACTATCGTACCACACTCGGGTTCAGTTTGAAAAATGTGCGGTCTTCATTTCCCTTGGAAAATTGTTGACGAATTGTTGACGCATATGTATAAAAAGGAAACAATCGGGCGATTCTATAATTATCGACATCACAAGTGTCGTAGACAACCGCGGAGAAGACTTACGTTTCCCCATAAGCTCTTCGTCCGGTTTCTCCTCTCCCATGAAAAGTAGGCCCTCGAAAGAGGGCCTATTTTTGTTGTTTATATCACTTTATTTTGTTAGTTATACTTTTCTTCAAATTCACTTATTTCGGCTTCATCTTTGGTCTGCAACCATCCGATCTCCCTCAGCCACATGCCCATATCTGCGATAAACTCATTCACTTTTAAATGTTCAATCTTGTATTTCTGGATCTTTTCACTCAAAAAAGCATAAAACTCATGGCTTAACGCATACCGTTGTTTGCTTTTGCTTAATGTCTTATACCGATCCTCGCTAACCACCAGATCGAAATATATAACATTCTCCTTCTTCACATGCCTGACCGTGGATCTTCTCTCGTATTCCTCAGGGAGACACCTGAAAACAAAGAATAGTTCAATATCAACTATTTGATATTTGCTTTCTGCTTGATCAAAAACAGGCTGCAACTCATCCGATAGATTGGCAACCTGCGTTAATCCTGAAGTATCCGTTGATTTTTCGAAGATCATTATTGAACTCCTCCCGTTCATTTTCACCATTCAGAATACAACTAAAAAAGGTTGACTAGTGATGTAATCTCCGTCAACCTTTCCTATGTTCATCCTCCTTGTGCCTTGCCCCAACGTAGCAAGACCTCACGAGTTCAACTCTCTATGTTTCCGATTGGAAATCCGCAAATTGATCAATGGAATGATAAGTAAAACAACCGGCAAGAGAAGATTTATCGAACCCGTCTTAATCATCATGAAGGTAATAAACAACACTGCGAGCCAGGTTATAATCTCCATCATTTCATATTTGGTTAACGTCAGCTTGAAAGCTTTTTTGGAAATGAAACGAATCAAGAAATAAGCGATCAAGCTATAAAACAGAGTCATTCCCAAGATAGCAACTAGGATTATGAGGTACATATCCACCATAAAAATCTCACCCGACCCTTATATATTTCCTTAATTTTACCATATAAGCAATAGGGTGTCATTCCAAATTCGGAACCAGCGCTTCTTCAAGACTCGCAAATAACGCTTTACTTCTCTTCAACAACAATCGTTGCATTATAGATCACAACACGTTTCCCATTGAGATCAAATAATACTTTATTGCCGTATTCCGTATCTTCCACGTCAATTTTGCCATCATAGGTCTGAATCAATTCACCATTATTGCTGTACACTTTAACAACCCTCTCCAGCCCACCCGAGTTATTGGACCTCATCGTTTTGAGTGCACGTTCACCTGAAGCGGTATTGAAATACCATATGAAACATCCAACAATGATACCCAAGAAGACCAACACCGTCACCCATATACCTGTCTTTGCTTTTTTACTCATCTTGAACCCCCTCTTATGTTTCCTGTCTCGTACATTACGAGGTTGGAGAGAGAACGGTTTCATACAATGCCCTCTCAAGCTGTTCGTTGACATAACAAAACAGAGGCCTCCGATGAGCGAAGACCTCTGTTCTTTATAGTATACATTCTTTATTCTGTACGATTCTTTTACTTACAGTGCTCGAATGACAAATTCAAATGTCAGTTCGCCGTCTGAAGGGATCAGGTATTCCGGATGAACTGGAGCACCCCAGCTATCATCACCGCCAACACCCATTTGTTTACCTGCTACAGTCACGACCGTATAGTGCACAGGAGGTAATTCGTACGCATGCTGTGCGTTCTCCAGCTCAAATGCTGTATATGGTGAGACATTCAGCTCGACTGGAGTTCCGGATGCTTCAATTTTGAAGCCACGTCCCGCGTTGTCTGTCAATTTGGCCCAACGTACGCCCGTACGGTTGCCTGATTCCTGTGGTACCAGATATGGAGCCATGGTATCAACTACCTTGCTGCCATGGATACCCAGACGTGCGCCAAATGCGCGGTCTGCATAATTTTCTTCGGGTCCCATCGCGAGCCATTCCACGTTTTCGAAGTCAGGTGATGTTCTGAAGGACAATGCATGAATTGGCAGGTTTGGCAATCCAGCTGTACCTTTGTACGTATTATGCACACGTACGCTTCCATCTGCATGAACGGTATATACCACTTTCACTTGTACATCCTCCGAAATGTTGAGCTTGTACGTGAACTCGATCCGGTATTGATCCGGTTTCTGTTCCGCTTTCCACTCTACAGAACGTGGCATCAGGCTCGCTGCATACCAGGCACCCAGTTCGAAGCCCATCGCCATACCTTTGTCATTATCCGTCATTGCACGCCAGAAGAGCGGTGCAGGTGGTACAGCAATCGTCTCACGACCGGACAATTTCAGGGAAACCAGTGTCCCAAACTGTTTGGAGAACAGCGCATGTGTCTTGCCAGCACGAACACCAATGTTAACGTCACCTTCAACCACCTGTACATCACTTACAAGGTTCAAGTCGACTTCAACTGCATCATTTACCTGATCCTGTGTGAAAATAAACTGTCCAAATGCCACTTCTTCGCCTTTGTCAGCCCACAGTGTAGCAGCTTTCAACACAAGTGCAGTGTTCACAGCATACTCGCCACCCGTCAGAGCATCTGCACCCAGCGGAAGTTTCACAACCGTCTCGCTTTGTGCATCCACGTTCACTTCCAATGTTCCACGCAGTACTTCATGCCCCTCGCGCTCCAGGCTGTATACCAGTTCCAGCGCAGATGTATCTGCGAACAGATTACCGTTCACGATTTTAACGCCTTCACGATCCGGGAATAGCTTGATGTTTTGATACAGGAATTTAACCTCCTGCATTTTCGCAGTTACTTTACGGTCAGCATGGACGATACCGTTGCCACAGAACGAATAGTCTGATGGACGATCACCAAAATCTCCGCCATAAGCGAGGAACTCTTTGCCGTAACGATCTTTTTTATAAATGGATTGGTCGATGTAATCCCAGATGAATCCACCTTGATACATCGGATATTTGTCTTCCAACTCCGTATATTTGTGCATACCGCCAATAGAGTTACCCATGGCATGCATGTACTCACAGCTAATATAAGGTTTCGTCGGGTTTGCATTCAGGAATTCCTCAATGTCCGCCGGTTTGGCATACATGCGAGTCTCCATATCACTTGTTTCATCGAAACGGCGATCATGGAACACACCTTCGTAATGTACCAGACGTGTTGGATCAGCCGATTTGAAGTATTGGGATACTTTGTAGATGACTTCACCACCGTGTGATTCATTACCACAAGACCAGATCAGAATGGACGGATGGTTTTTGTCACGCTCCACCATGGATACAGCGCGGTCCATAACGATATCATGCCATTCCGGTTTGTCACCTGGAATAACCCATGAAGGCTCAACGGCACCAAGTTTCTGCCAAGATCCGTGTGTCTCCAGGTTCATCTCGTCAATAACATACAATCCATATTCATCACACAGCTCATACCAGAGACTTTGGTTTGGATAGTGTGACGTACGTACAGCATTCATATTATTCTGTTTGATCGTACGAACATCCCACAGCATATCTTCCTTCGTAACTGCACGTCCACGACGCGGGTTGAACTCATGGCGATTCACACCTTTGAATACGATACGTTTACCGTTGATGTGCATCACTTTATCAATCATTTCAAATGTACGGAAACCAACGGCTTGAGGAACAACCTCAACCAGTGCACCCGCAGCATCATATACACGAATATAGAGACGATACAAGTATGGAATCTCTGCGCTCCACAGGTTCACTGTACCGATATCTTCACGAAGACTTACTTGTCCATCGTTAACTTTGGATTCAAACGTTTTAACGGTATTGCCTTCACGATCACGAAGTTCAGCCTCTACACGTGCTCCTGCAACCGCTTTTCCTTCCAGCTTCAGATCCACTTGCAACGTACCGTTGGTATAGGACTTGTCCAGATCTGTGCGAACATGAACATCACGTACGTGCGCAGCCGGGACCGTATACAGATACACATCTCTGAAAATACCCGAGAAACGCCAGAAATCCTGGTCTTCCAGCCAGCTGCCTGTGCTGCGTTGATACACCTCAACTGCGAGCTTGTTCTCTCCATCCTGTAGGAATGGCGTCAGGTCAAAATCAGATGGCGTAAAGCTGTCTTCCCCGTATCCTACGAATTGTCCGTTAAGCCATACATAGAATGCAGACTCTACACCTTGGAAAGAAATATATACCGGATTCGACTCCCAACCTGTCGGCAGGTGGAATGTGCGAATGTAACTTCCAACCGGATTTTTATCCTGCGGCAATGCCGGCGGACGAATTTCGTTCAGGCCATCCCAAGGATATTGTGTATTTACATATTGAATCTGTCCGTATCCTTGTAGCTGGATGTGCCCCGGAACTTCAATATCATCCCAGCCTTCACTGGAAAAATCGGATGTATAGAAAAACTCAGAACGGCTGTCTGGACGAATAGCATAGTTAAATTTCCACGTACCATTCAGATCATAACGCATGGACATCGCGCTTGAACCTACTGCCTCTTCCATTTTTTGGTAATAACGGTGGTCGGAATAAGCATGCAGACGGTTCACCTCAAATACACTTACGTCCCCCAACCAGTTGATATCTGCCTTTGTTGCTTTCATCGGCTCTCTCTCCCTTTAAAACGTTATAGTTTGACTTATTCAAGGTTTACTCTGGATTTCCTTTTGCTTTACATAAACAAAAAAGACAGAGGTACGCCATAACAGCGCCCTCTCTTCTTTCCTGCACCCGTCATTTGCACGGATTATGCTGTTTTCATTACTTCACGGAACCTACCATACCTGCAACAAAATGTTTCTGCATGATGAAGAAAACGATTGCTGTAGGCAGTGTTGCAATAACGATTGCTGTCATGATTACTCCGTAATCTGGAGAATAACCAGCACCCAGATTTGAGATCAATAGCGGAATCGTTTGTTGGTCAGGTGTTTGCAATACAATGAGTGGCCACAGATAGTTGTTCCAGCTACTCATGAATGTAATGATTGCTGCCGCTGCATATGTTGTTTTCATGGTTGGCATATAGATCTTCAAGAAGATGCCGAGTTCACTCAAACCATCAATACGTCCAGCTTCGAGCAAGTCTTTCGGGAACATTTTGGTGTTCTGACGGAAGAAAAAGATCAGGAACGCTGTTGCGATGGTTGGCAGGATCACTGCTGCCATCGTGTTGATTCCGATAACCGGTGCAACTCCCGAGATTGTTGCGAACATACGATACAATGGTACCATAATCGCTGCAAACGGGATCATCATGGACAACAACAGGATATTAAACACGACATCACGGGACTTCGTGCGATATACCTCGAAGCCATAACCTGCCATGGAACCAATAAACAGTGCCAAGACAGTGGAGATTACAGAGATAATCGCCGAGTTTCCGAGAGCCTGTACCAGATTTGTCGAATCAATCAGTTTGTTGAAGTTATCAATGAAAGCTGAACCCGGCAGCAGTCTACCCTTGGTGACATCGACTGATGCATTTGTTGAACTGACCAGCATCCAGAAGAAAGGGAAAATGGATACAAAGGCGACGATGGATAGGAACACATACGTGAAAATCCGTTTTGCTTTAGCTTTAGCCATTTTTATTATCACCTGCCACTTTAAACTGGATGATGGACAATACAATAATCAAGATTACGATGGAATAAGACACTGTTGCTGCATAACCGAAGTCCGGTGAATATTTGAACGAAAGGTTGTAGATGTATTGTGAAATCGACATGGTCGCATTACCTGGACCACCTTTGGTAATATTCATGATCTCATCGAAGATTTGTAATGTACCAATCGTTGATGTGATCGACGTGAAGAGGATAATCGGTTTAAGCAAAGGTACTGTGATTTTGAAGAATTGTGTAAAAGCATTCGCTCCGTCAATTCTTGCAGCTTCATAGATCGATTGATCGATGTTTTGCAGGGATGACAGATAGAAAATCATGTTATATCCGGTCCAACGCCAAGTAACGGCGATTATGATCGTAATTTTAGCCCAGAACGGGTCTGTGATCCATTGAATTGGATCGCCAATAATGTGCAACCCCATAAGGAATTGATTCACCATTCCATCTGGTGCAAACAAATATTTGAATACAACAGAGTACGCTACCAATGAAGTTACACAAGGCAAGAAAATCGCTGTACGGAAGAAGCTCCGGAAGCGTAGTGTGCTGTCATTCAGCAATACGGAAATAAACAAACCGAGAATAATCATTACAGGCACTTGAATGATCAAGTAGATAAATGTATTCGATAATGCTGTACGGAACGTTGTATCAACTAACAATCTTTTGTAGTTAGAAAGGCCCGAAAATTCAAGATTGGCTCCTACACCAGACTTGAACGATAAGAGCAGCGCTTGGATCATCGGGTAGAAGTAAAATGCAACAATCCCGACAACAGCCAGCAAAACAAAAGCCCATCCAGTCAAATTATTTTTCTTTTGGAGACTGTCTCCTGTATTCATGGCTTTCACAGTATGGCTCCTCTCTCTCCATGGAACATGGGTAGAACCCACGGAGCCTCTCGCCATATCCGGTTCGACTTGCGCCGGACATGGGAGACGGCTCCGATGTTTCCTAGGGTTCTATAAGTTACCTTGGGTATCTTAGTTTAATTGTGCTTCAGCTTGTTTTTGTGCATCAGCCAGAACGTCATCGATTGATTTACCGTTCAGGAATGCTTGCATTTCTACTACCAGAATATCTTCAATGGCATATGTGTTGATACCATAGTTTACGCTTGGAATTTCTTTCGTCCAATTCGCAAAGTCTGTGAAGATTTTTTGTCCGCCGAAGTACTCGTCTGCTTTGGCATACGCGTCACCATCAACTGCTGGTTTGTACGTACCAATTGCGCCGATGTTGTTCAACAGATCTTGATACAATTGTTTGTCAGAACCAAATGTTTTTGCTACAAAATCAGCTGCTTGATCTGCACCAGGAACGTTGTTCATAACATACCAAGAGCTACCACCCAAGTTGGATGCGTGAACAGAGTTTGGTTGACCAGCCATTTTCGGCATTGGAGCTACAGCCCATTTACCGGATTGGGAAGCTTCTTGACGTACAGATGGTGAGAACCAGTTACCTGTAGGAATTGTTGCTACGCTACCGTTATTGGCGTTGGCAACGAATTGACTCCAGTCAGAGTGCAATTTAACAATGTTGGCATCCATCATTGCTTTGTAAGTAATAAACGCTTCTTTCAGAGCAGCATTATTAGCAATGTCAGGTGTTTTACCATCTTCTGCGGAATACCATTTACCTGCAGTTTGGATCATCATACGAATCAAACCAAGGTCATTCGGGTCAAGAGAAAGAAGCTCTTTACCTGTTTTAGCTTTTACGTCTTTACCAATTTGGATGTAGTCATCCCAAGTGATGTCTTGCAGGTCAGCTGCTTTGTAGCCAGCTTGCTCCAGCAGGTCTGTTCTGTAGTACAAACCAGCAACGCCGGAGTCAAATGGTACTCCGTATTGTTTGCCATCAAACGCTGTTGGTCCGAGTTTGTAATCTGCAAAATCGGAAGCCGTGATACTGGAAGACAGATCTTTGAACGCATCAGGATATGCATTCAGGAAGCTTTGTGAACGATAGTCTTCAATCAGAACTACGTTTGGAAGACCGCTGGCAGTTCCGGAGTTAAGACCTGTGTTCAGTTTCTGAATGATATCAGCTTGAGCGTATTCAATGATGTTAATTTTCACATCAGGATTTGCTTTTTGATATGCTTCTTTTGCTGTTTCCATTGCAGCTACGTTAAAAGCTTTGTCCCAAGCCCAGACCGTAATTTCGTTTGTTTTTTCGTCACCACCACTAGCGGAATTACCTCCGCCACCGGATGAACATGCGGACAACAGCAGTACTGTAACGAGCATCAATACCCACATTTTTTTCAAAACATTCAACTCCCCTTCGACCTCTTTGTGTGTAATTTGTTTACGTTTTCTGAAAGCGGTTGCTTTCGATGTATTCATCTTATCATTCCCATATCTCCATTCGTTAGTAATAATTTTGTACGGATTTGTCATCTTATTGCCACAATGAAAACCTTTACAGAAACCGTTTGCATTAAATTTGGTTTTTTGTAATTTCTTTTGATTTTGTAATTTCTTGATCTTGAAATAGTACAAAAATGATTTCACCCGCTTTACCTCTGACACGTGAAAATCCCCCGCCTCTGTAGAAAACAGAAGCGAGGGATCTCGATTTTAGTGTATTCAATCGAATCGGGTTTCAATTCAACTCGTGATTAAAGGCAATGTAACCGTTACTCTCGTCCCTTCACCGACATTGCTCATAATCGTGACACCGTAAGGTGAACCATATAATAACTCAATACGGTCATGTACGTTGCGAATACCGATACCACTGAATAGTTGACGATTGTTCTTTGGATTGGGCAATGTTTCTCCCATGACAAGCCCTTCAATTCCATCACCATTGTCCATAATCTCACAGATGAGTGATTCTCCCGCTCTGGAAACCATGACATGAATCGTACCCGTTTCTTTCTTGATAAATCCATGGAAAAATGCATTCTCGATAAACGGCTGGATCACCAGTTTGGGTACATGATAGTGTGTACAATCCGGAGCAACGTAGAAAGCTGCTTTAATCCGGCCACCATATCTGACGTGATTAATGAAGACATAATTTTTCAAGTTCTCGACTTCTTGCTCCACTGTAACCGTCTGACTCACATCACTGATCGTATTTTGCAGCAATCCAATTAATGCGTTAATGGTCTCCGCAGCCCTGTCTTTGTTGCCTTGTTGCACCAGAACTTTGACAGATGCAAGTGTATTGTACAAGAAGTGAGGATTAATCTGACTCTGTAATGCCGCAAGCTCTGCGTTGCGTTGTTCATGCTGTGTCTGTACTAATTGATCCACATAATCATGCAGTTCATCAAGCATGTAATTGTAAGCATGACCAAGCTGCCTGCTCTCGTAGCTTCCACTCACCGGAATGTAGTTGTCCAGATCACTTTTTGTAATGTTGGACATCTGCTTCACAAGTCTGCGCAGTGACTTGGTAATCTGGCTGGTGATGAGAAACACAAGGATGAGTGCCCCCACAACGATAGCTGCACAGATCAGGGCAACCGTCTTCATGTCGATAAGTTGACCCATCGCCAGGTCCTTATCCACTACATTGACAATATAAAACCGATAGAACGGTAAATACTCGGATAGCACAACGCTATCCTGATCCATCACACGAGCATTAATACTTCTCGGAGAGTTGTTGTTCATATCCCGGGCATACGATAGCAAATCCAGCTGAGTTGTTCCGATCCAGTCTTCACGATTCGATGATACAATCTCACCTTTTTCATTCATAATGACCACATCATTGCCACGACTTGTAAAGCTGCTGTAAAATTGCCGGAATATGTCTTCTCTCATCGTGACATAGAGCGTACCGTATATTCGGCTGCGTGTTCGGTCCGTCAACGCTTTCGTCGCAGAGATCATCTGCTGACTCCCGATCGTTGCCTCGTTTTGGTAATCATCAAAGATAAGACGACTGGGCGTCTCAGCTGCTTCCATCGTAATTGGCTCCTGCTTCAATTCATCCACGGACAACTGAAGGTGAGCACGATTCGTGGAATAGCTCCGTCCATTAATCCCGATAATTGTTATCCCTACTTCGTAGGATTCGGTTATGGATTGAATTCGATCCATCGTTTCCCTCATATTATAGAAGGATTTGGCCATCGTGAGGGAATCGGCATCTCCTTCGGACAGGAATCCTCGGATCGATCCACTCTGCGTCACATTATTCGATACGGCAGCAATGGCCTCATTAAAGGATTCAAAATTTGTCTTGATCTGATTAAGCACCTTGGAGTTTGTGATACTGAACGTCTCAGTAAACAGATTGGTTGACATGTGAATGGTCGTCCATAAGATGAGTACAGAAACGAGGACAATACTGACCACCATAACCAAAAACAACTTGGGAAACAATCCGAGACGAGATAATTGGTTCATCCATTTCTTCATGATTTTATCCTTCTGACTTTATGCCCAGAATTTGCGCCGGTATCGGCTTGGTGATAATCCAGTGAATTTTTTGAACACTTTGCAAAAGTAACTATGATCGGAATAGCCTACCATACTGCTAATCTCAGAGATCGTTACATCATCGGATCGGAGCAGTTCCTCGGCTTTTTCTATCCGAATTTTATTTAAGTATTCATTAAATCCTTCTTTTTTGTGAGATGAGAAATAACTGGATAAATACGATGGATTAAAATGAAAATGCTTGGCTACTTCAGCAAGCCCTAGCGGCTGATCAAAGTGCTCATGCATGTAATCCAGCAGCATCTTCATGTTGGGATCACTTCGTTTTCCACCCGCACCAGCGGTGCACTCCTGAACTTCGGTCATGAATTGGTCAAGCACAGTCATGACTTCGTCCAGACTTGAAGCCCCGTCCACATTTTTAAAATACGTATATTTGCTCTCTTCCAGCCCGGCGGACTGGACATCCATATCCGCGAGGGTAATGGTCACGTTGAAGATCAAGTTACCGAGAAATGATTTGATCTCAAACACATCGGCAATATAATCCCGTCCAAGTGTTTTTGCATGATCCTGTAAATACTCCCTTGCCGCTTCGACCCGGTTACGCTTCACATGCTGCAAAAACATATTCACATTAAACTGGTAACCTGCGGGATGCATTGGAGGCAGTTCACCATACACCAGGATTGGTCGATCCTTATAATAGAAGCGATATTCAATCAGCTTAATCAGATGTTCCCGGTAAACAACACCCATCTGTTCAAATGAAGTAAAGCTTTCACTAAGCACCCAACCAGGACTGCCTTCTCCTGCTGCATTTTCACTGGCCAACTGTCTGATCCGTTCAAGCATCCATTCATCTCTCGCAGGATCGACATTAAGAAGCATTACAGGTAATGTACCCTCTGCGGGAACCATTGCACATTCTACTTCAGGCAGATCGCTCCTGAGCTTGGATTCAATCTGTTCCTGATCCATCTTCAGTGGATTTCCCACAGCACCCACGGGTTTATACACAAGCAAGCGAAAGGATTCATACGGAAAGGTATCTCGAATCATCGGCATTTCGCTATCTTCATCCAGTGTAAATCCGGACAGCATCTTCTCCATCAGTTGCCCAAGTCTCCAGCCATCGTGCGACGGCTCGAACTGTAGCTCCGGAATTTTACCCGCTGTGCGTTGAAGGACTTGCAATAATTCATTTGTATCCAGCTTGGGTTTCAGTATATAATCGGCTGCCCCGTGCTGAAGCGTTGAACGTACATACTCGAATTCACTGAAGCTGCTAAGTACAATAACTTCAATCTGCGGATTACTGGCTTTTAGTGTACGGACAAACGTTTCGCCATCCATGACAGGCATGACAATATCGGTGATCACAATATCCGGTTTTAACAGGTTCACCTGCTGTAATCCTTCTTCACCGTTGGAAGCTTCACCCACAATGATAAATCCTTCCGCTTCCCAGTTCATATGGTGCTTTATGCCCTGTCTTACCAGAAACTCATCGTCAACAATCAGCACCTTGCACAACCGGTTCATGATCGCGACCCCCTTGTCTAATCTTTCCTCTATATCTGTACAGGCTATACCAACTATTATATATCGGTTATAAACACTTTCCAGTGTTAGCGGTTACATTAATTTTAAATTGATTGTACATCTTTTTATATCTTAAAATGATCCTTTAAGCAATGGTAACTATCTATAGTTTACACTATATTTCGACAAAATAAGAAGCCCCGACTCGCCATTTGATCATTTGGCGAATCAGGACCCCTATTTCAATCCTATTTCGTTAAATCACTCACTTATGGTTCAATTCCCCATTGGAGACTTCCCGCGATATAACCGGTGACTTTGGACCAGTCCGTATAGGAAGTCTGACTACCTGCAAAAGAATAATCATCTGTTTGCGTATAGTTGGTCCAATTGTTCTTGGAGATGCGCGTATGGATTTCCGTGCTTTGTCCTGCATTCAGAGTTCCAGCGGAAGCTGTGAATCCAATCTCAAGCACGTGGTCAGCACCTGTCCGAACTGGATTGAGTGCACTGAACGTGCCTGTTACATTCGAACTGCCAGCAGTCGCCCAGTCAGCGAAGAAGTTCTGAGGCTGTTCACCGTTTATCGTATAATAGTATCTGATTTTCACATCAGACAGATTCAAAGCTGTAGTACCCGTATTTGTCAGTTTGAATTTGGGACTAATCGAGCTGCCCGTTGCTGAAGTGTTGCTGTTAAACATCTCAATGCGTATGGTTCCAACAGGTGCAGCTGTCGTGTCTTTAATAAGCAGATTCAAGGTCGCATGAGCGCCTGCGCTGAATTGAAAGGTTAGCGCCGCTGCGCCATTTGGCAGTGAAGCCAGGTAGTTTTTACTTAATACGACCTCATTGCCTGTCAACGTGTAATCTGTACCTGAAACCAGCGTTGCATTCCCGTTGCGAATGGAGACAAGTGTATTGCCGTTCAGCGTTAACGTGACTGGAATATTAACCTGATTGCCTGCTTTGCGATCAAATTCGGCTGTAACCGGTGTAATCACAGAGTTGGTCACTGGTGTACCCCCGCCGTCTCCACCGCCATTGTTACCTCCAACACGGTCAGCATATAAAATTCCGCGGCCATTTGTTCCGAGATATACTCTTCCATACAAACGCGGATCACCCGTAATAGTGGTTACACGAGCATACTGATGCTGATCATCATTGATACGAACCCAATTAGCCCCACCGTCATCGGAACGGAAGAATCCACGTGTTCCATCGATCTGTGCAACCGTGTATAACGCAACAACGTTTTGCCCAGGGGCCGCTTTACCAAATCCGATACTGTCTGCTTCCTCTACATTGGCAAGCTTCGTGAATGTCGCTCCTGAATCCGTGGAATGCCATAATCCGTAAGGACCTTCTTCCTCACTACCACCAGCAAACCAGAGTTCGCCTTCAACGCCTGGAACGGCATCCAGATCGGCATTTCCTTCCATCGGAAGTCCGGTCGCAGGTGAGGCCGTGAAAGTAGCACCACCATTCACACTCACATAGATTTTACCGGCTGCAAATCCATAAAATTTGTTTGGATTGACACGATCCGAAATCACTTTTGCCTGTGCAGGTATCCCCGTGCTTGCCGTCCATGAATTGCCGCCAGTCGAATAATGTACACCTTTATCTGATGTGCTCCATACGAGTCGGTTACCATTCGCAGAGATGGCTACGGTCCCTCCTCCGGTTGTGCCGGCAGGTTCTGCATTGGCCTTATACCACGTAGTACCTCCGTCACTGGACAAACCAATGGATTTTGCATTTGGATCAGCAGCATAATCTGCTTTACCTACGCGAACCATCGTATTTGGACTTAACTCTGCAAAATCCAGACTTTCTGTGGAAGAATAGTTCGGGCTCGTAAATATGGTAGCTGGCGCCTGGTCCAGATTGTTATGACGGAATCCGGAGACATCCCCCACTCCGCTTATCAAATGTGCACCACTTGGCGGGCTGATCAGATCCAGTACGGCAATCTCCTCAACCCCTTTCGCCATCACTGAAATATTGATTTTTTCGTCATCATCCCAGTCTGTCAGGTTCTTCGTTCCATAGATCGTAGCACCTGTTCCATACATCATGCGATCCGAATCAAACGGATCAATCTCCAGATCACCGATCATCCAGCCCAATTTTGGGGTTGTTTCGGGTGGGGCAGGATTGGTGCCAAATGTGAGCCATGGCGCTGCCGAAATATCCTGTGTATAACGCAACTTCCGGTTCGGATATCCTTCAAATTCCCATATGCGTGTCCACGTTGCTCCGCCATCTGTACTGCGGAACAAGGTGGCATCCGGCCACCAGGAATTCAATGTAGCGACCATCAATGTACCGGGATTCTGTGCATCAACAGCCAATCCGCCATATCCAAAATAATTATCCGTGCTGCTGCTTGGAACAGGGCTGATGTTGCTCCAGACACCTGTCGATGTATTCAGTTTCCACACGTCACCTTTTTCCCCATCATACGGTCCAACACCATCGCTGTACGTAATATAGAGGCTTCCGTCTGAATCAAACACACCATGATGCGGAATATAACCTGTAGGTTGACCAGCAACTGCTGACCAGGTCAGGCCGCCATTTGTGCTGCGATACACGCTTTGAGCTTTATCCGCAACACCCACATAGATTGTCTGGGTTGCTTGCCCTGCCGAACCTGTTGTTTTGTCAAACGTAATCCATGCCAGACCTACGATGTCACTGGTATATTCATTCGAAGGATCTTGCACATAATTTCCCGGATTCGGGAAGCTTGTGACTTCGGTCCAGGTCACACCGTAATCGGTACTTTTCCATAACCCATGACCACTTCGTGCACCGAAATACAGGATACTGTTATCATTTGGGTCCACGGTCAGGCGTTCTCCCATTGAACGTCCCGGCATGTTGCCACCCACTTTGAATGGAAGTGTTGTGGTTTGCCATGTATCTCCCCGGTCCGTAGAGCGCAAGATGGAGCCATTATTTTGGTCCCACGAATTCGTATACGTCCCAACTGCCATATACACCCGATCGGGATCAACCGGGTCCGTAGCCAGTGCATCCACACCATTCTTGTTCCAGTCATCCCAGCCAACAAAATCTGTTAAGGGTATCCACCTCTCGTCAGCCGCATTCCAGCGATAGGCTCCCCCGATATCCGTACGGGCATAGATCAGATCCTTTTCCGACTCGTTGAAAATAATGCCCGGTACAAACCCGCCTCCTGCACCCGTCACCACATTTTTCCACTCATAGGCTTCACTTGGTGCCGCCAGTGTCGTTCCAGCAAGTCCTCCCAGCGAAGCGGTTACTACGGCAACCGTCAGGCTCATCATTCGCAATTTACCCATAAACGTTCTCATATCAACTTATCCTCCTCTTCTACTTCGTTACTGCATTTCGGTCTATCCCCGCTGTCTCATCGTGCTGATGATGGCGTGCCAGACGAATCAATGCATCCCTTGATACAAGAAGCCTCACCCCCTTTCAGTCACATTGTTAAGCGCTTACATAATTGTTCTTGATTCGTGGTTATCTGGATAATACTTTCAATAAATAACATTCGCTGGCAATCTCCAAACCCCTCTGTCGAAATTCCGATTTTTGTAAAATATTTTCAGTGTTTAAACTTGTTTATACAACAAAAAAAGCCGCTAAAATAGCGACTTCAATGGGATATAGATTAACACAAGACTTCAACAGTAAATCCACCAGGGGCTTCAACATAAAAAGTATAACCGTGTGCATGTTTAGGTGCGTCTACTTCAAAGCCATTGTCTTTCAAAAGACTATATATTCTGTCAACCTCTTGTTCGGTCGGTTGGGGAAATCCGATATGAAAAGTCACTGGATAGAGTACGTTTTTACCCTTCATTAGAGTGAGAATAAAGCCTTCATCATCAAACATAACTGCAAATGCGTTTCCTCTCGTACCTTCACATTTCATACCAAAATAAGTCTCTAAAAACTCGCGAGCAGCTGGAACATCAGTAACTGTTAGGTTCAGATGATTTAATTTCATAATTACACCCTTTCCTACATATTTAATACGTCCTCCGTAGAGCTTTATCTTCAATCCAAATAATACCACAAAATGGAAGTATTCGGTCCGTTACTTTAATGAAAAGTCGTTTTATTTTTGTTCTATACAGACGATAATCTAAATCAACAAAAAAAGATGCTGTTAGAACAGCACCTTTTGACATTTTATATAAGAGTAAAAAATGAAATCGTTTCTTTACCTGGCAAACCAGGCAGAGGTTCACTAAGGTTCACTGCATGACTGGCACCTGTTTATTTCTGGCTACCATAAGCGTGAGTCTCCTGCCCTTTAACCCCCGGTCTGATGACAAAAAGTGAGCCCGCATCCGGTGTCTCTTTCAGACGTTCTTCCTTAATCCCTATACGTGCTGTTGTAATGTATAACTCTTCGAGATCCGGTCCCCCAAAACAGCAGGATGTTACCTGATCTGCCGGCACCTCGATCTGTTGCAACAGTTCTGATGTATCAGGATTCCAGCGAGTGACTCTTCCTCCGCCCCAGTGCGCAACCCACAGCATGCCCTCACCATCAACCGTCATCCCATCCGGAAAACCGAATTCCTCCGGTATGTGAATGATACTTGTCCGATTCTGTATCGTACCTGCCGTCAGATCAAAATCAAACCGGTCAATAGAACGTGTCGGGGTATCAATGTAATACATGTTTTGCCGATCTGGACTCCAGCCCAGGCCGTTGGATGTAGACACACCTTGTACCATTGTGCGAACGGGTTGCCCTTGCTCCAAACAATACAACGATCCGGCTTTGCTTTCATTATTCATGCTCATCGTGCCTGCCCAGAAGCGGCCCTTCGCATCACATTTTCCATCATTAAAACGATTGGTATCCTTATCTTGTTCGGGGTCCTCAATGGCATGCAGCTCACCCGTATGCAAGTGATACGTATGGAATCCACTGCGTAAAGCAACCAAAACTTCGTCACCACGATAGGGAACAACAGCCCCGACATGTTCACCGACATCATAAGCCTGATCCTGCCCTGTAGCCGGATCATACACATGCACCTTAAAACTTTCAATATCTACCCACAATAATCGATTGTTCTCCGCATCCCAGCTTGGACCTTCCCCCAGTAATGCCGGGGTTTGTACTGCTACAGTTACGTCGCTCATGCCATCACGTCCTTATTCAGATTTGACGCCGCCTGACCATTCGAATCCGATGGCATCCAAGAATGCTTTGGACAGTACCATATGGCCCGTTGCATCCGGATGTACCCGGTCATAAGTCAACACAGACGTATAGAAATGATCCCAAAATGGAGCAAATGCAGCCTGTGTATCCACATACACCGCATCATACTCACTGGCTACCCTGCGTACCGCTTCTCCGTAGATATCCATCGTTGCCCGCATCGGGTCTTCCGGATTGGCCTCAAGATAATAAGGCGTCATTAGTACCAGACCTTTCAGGTTGGGACGAACCGAAGCCACCAGTTCACGCAATGTGGATTCGTATTCTTCAAGAAACACATGTGAGTCTGTTGACAATGGGTTGTCGAACTGACGCCATACATCATTAATGCCAATCATGATCGTCAGCCAGTCCGGTTTAAGGTCAAGCACATCACGATCCCAGCGCTGTTTCAGATCACGAATCGTATTTCCACCATTACCCACATTCTGGACACGCAACATCAACTCCGGATATATGGACCGCAAGAGGGCATAGACTTGCGCTACGTAACCATGGCCCAGACCTGAACTGCCTTCACCTACAGGATGTTCCCGACCACAATCCGTAATCGAATCCCCGATAAACAAAAGCTTGTCGTTTTTTTGCAATTTCATCGTTATTTTCTCCTTCGCTTCAAAGCGCTAATATACGGATTACTCGATTAGTCAGGACCGTTCACTTGATACCGGCCAGAAAAATTACCAGCCTTGATTCTTGAGCCATGTGAGACACAGATCCGACCATACCCGAATCGCATGGTTGTCCTCAGCCAATCCAAGACCATGTGAACCTTTCTCAAAAACGTGCAAATCATAGGGAATGCCATGCTCGCCCAATGCAAGTGCGTAACGCAAGCTATTCTCTACAGGCACTGCCTGGTCAGCGCTGGTGTGCCAGATGAACGCTTCAGGAGCATCCGCTCTCACCTGCTGCTCCGCACTGAAAGCCTTGATCTGCTCGGCAGACGCGTCAGACCCAAGCAAATTCTCACGGGAACCAGCATGTCCATAGGACTCCATCGTAATTACCGGATAACAGAGAATAACTCGGTCCGGGCGTGAACTCTGGCGTTCAATGAGGTCCTCATGATCGGGTTGTCCCTCGTCATACAGCGTTCCCAGTGTTGCTGTGAGATGTCCGCCTGCGGAGAAACCAAGTACTGCAATCTTGGCAGGGTTGATGCCATACTGCTCAGCATGAGCACGAACATAACGTATGGCACGCTGACCATCTGTTAAAGGTGCAGGATGCTGGTGAGGCGCCACCCGATATTTCAGGACAAATGCACTTATACCTGCACGGTTCAACAATTCAGCTATTGGAGCACCTTCATGATCAGCCAAAAATCCATAACCGCCACCTGGACACACAATGACAGCGCTCTCTGAACCGGGGTGAATAAATGGAATCAAATGTGGCATTTCGTCTTCATGGCCCTGGGCTGCATAAGGTGCAGCATGATCCCATAAAGGTATAGTTGTTGTCATCTTCAATCATCCTCTCCAAGTAGAACGGAACCATGGGTCCGTTTAAACGTTTTCGAATCTCAGGAATCGATACCATCATAACGGTAATGACCCTAACGCATCAATACCTTCCTGGCATCACTTTTTGATCATTTGGGTACATGTTAGTACAAATTACGGAACTGTTCAGGAGTCACCCCCTCAATCCTGCGAAAGGTTGCAACAAAATGGCTTGCATCTCGAAACCCTACCCTAACTGCAGTTTCCCTAATCGTGGGTCTATGTTCTGCGGTCATGATTTCCTTGGCTTTGCGAATGCGCAGCAAAATAAAATAACTGTAGGCTGTCATGCCAAAGGACTGCTTGAACAAGGTATTCAGATGTCTGGATGAGATCCCTGTGAGGTCAGCCATATGTTCGAGCCCAATCTCGGGATTCGCATAATGCTGTTCCATGAATGCAATGAGCGGAGCGAGTCTCTCCACGGCATGTGAGATGGAAGAACGATTGCCCGTCATGCCATGTTTTTTGAGCAAAATCAGAAATCGGTATATATCCGCTGACGCTTCGAGTCCCGATAAATCCTGATCACTTCTGATTGAATCCAGCACTTCCTGGCCGTAATCGTTGAACGGACTGCTCTGCTCCCACTGATGGAACGCCGCTTCACCCAGACTAAGCGACTCCAAGATTGCCGGACACTGGGAACCGCCAAATGTAATGTAAAGAGTCTCCCACTCTCCTTGGGCGCGCACATATTCATGCGGTTCATTCGGCGGCAGCAAAATACCTGATGCTTCCCCCAGTATGACCGTGGACCCGGCAAACTTGAATTCTCCGGCTCCCTTCACGGTCTGAAGCCAGTGGTAACAGGGATACCCCACAGGTCTGGACACCTTCTCCTGATTGCCGTTATAACCCAGGCTCTCAATATAAAGGGGTAGCGGCTGATCACGTGATGTCATGAAATATCGTTGATGTCGGGGGGAGATAAACATGGGATGCCTCCTTGGGTATAAGCTGAAATACACTTCCGTATTCTTATATGAGTCATTACTTTTATTATATTTTAAAAGTCATATGTATCATATAGTATAGGATTATTCTTATACAAGAGGTGAACACATTGATTAGCAGCAAACTGCCCAAAATGTTCTACGGGGGCGATTATAACCCGGAACAGTGGGATCACGAAACCCACCTTGAAGACCTGCGCATGTTCCAATTGGCAGGCATTGATATTGCCACAATCAACGTATTTTCATGGGCACTGATTCAGCCTGATGAAGTTACTTACCGTTTTGAAGAACTCGACCAACTCATTAATCGTTTATATGAAAATGGTGTCTATATATGCCTTGCAACAAGCACTGCTGCCCATCCGGCTTGGATGGCAAAGAAATATCCAGACGTGCTTCGTGTAGATGCCGATGGACGCAAACGCAAATTCGGTGGGCGCCATAATTCCTGTCCCAACAGCCCGACCTATCGCAAATACGCTGAGAAGATTGCAGATAAACTGGCCGAACGATACAAGGATCACCCTGCGGTTCTCGTATGGCACATCTCCAACGAATATGGCGGTGAGTGCTACTGTGACAACTGTGAGAAAGCGTTCCGCGTGTATCTGAAAGAACGCTATCAGACTCTGGAACAGGTCAACAAAGCATGGAACACGAATTTCTGGGGGCATACCTTCTACGATTGGGACGAGATTGTATTACCAAGCAACCTGAGCGAACATTGGGGTAACAATAATTCAACGTTCCAGGGAATCTCGCTGGACTATTCTCGCTTCAACTCCGACAGCATGCTGGATTGTTATCTGTTGGAATACAATGCGATCAAAAAACATATTCCGGACTCCGTTGTGACTACCAATCTGATGGGATTCTTTAAACAATTGGACTATTTCAAATGGGCAAAATATATGGATATTGTCTCCTGGGACAGCTATCCCGGTCTCGCAACACCCGTCAGCTTCACGGCAATGGCTCATGACCTTATGCGCGGACTGAAAGATGGTCAACCGTTTATGCTGATGGAGCAAACACCAAGTCAGCAGAACTGGCAGCCATATAACTCCCTGAAACGTCCAGGTGTCATGCGTCTGTGGAGTTATCAATCTGTTGCGCACGGGGCCGATACCATTATGTTCTTCCAGCTTCGCCGCTCCATCGGTGCTTGTGAGAAGTATCATGGTGCAGTTATTGAGCATGCTGGGCATGAGAATACACGTGTATTCCGCGAAGTCGCTGAGCTGGGTAAGGAATTGCAGATCCTTGGAGATACCACGCTGGATGCATCTGTTGAATCCAAAGTAGCGATTGTGTTCGACTGGGATAACTGGTGGGCCATCGAAAAATCAAGCGGACCTACGGTTGCCCTGAACTATGTGGATCAGATCCATAAATACTACGCAGCCTTCTTCCGCCGCAACATACAGGTAGATATCATCAGTGTGGATACGGATATGAGCAAATACGACATTGTCCTTGCCCCTGTCCTTTACATGGTTAAACCAGGATTTGCCGTCAAACTGGAGAAGTTTGTTGAAGCAGGTGGAACATTCCTGACAACCTTCTTCAGTGGCATTGTCAACGAGAACGATCTCGTGACCACAGGTGGATATCCGGGAGAACTTCGTAAACTGCTCGGAATCTGGGTGGAAGAGATTGATGCCCTGCTGCCTGAGCAAAAGAACCGCATTGTCCTCAAAGAAACCTACGGTGATCTTCAAGGAGAGTATGGCTGCGGTATGCTATGTGACCTGCTGCACAGTGAGGGAGCTGAGGTCATCGCGGAGTATGGAGACGACTTTTATAAAGGCATGCCTGTTGTGACACGTAATACCTTTGGTCAAGGTGAAGCATGGTACGTTGCATCCGACCCGGATGAGCGCTTCCTGGATGGTTTGCTGGGACAGCTTGCAGCAGCCAAGAACGTAGAGTCCTTGCTTGAGACACCAGAAGGTGTTGAAGTAAGCGCACGAACCAAAGACGGCAAGCCCTACCTGTTTGTCATGAACCATAACGCAACCACGCAATCCTATGATCTGGGAACAGCTAAGGCACATGATCTGCTCACCAATCGTGAGCTTTCGAGAAGTGTTGAGATTGAAGCCCGTGGAGTGCAATTGCTCGAAATGAAATAAGCGATTTCGCTTAATTGGAATTATTCGGAATGAAAAAATGTGATAGAAATACCCGTGATACAAAGTGTCACATATTCATTCCTTTTATACTTGTTATTGTCTTCAGCAAGGATATTGGTATAGATTTCAGACCTTTATCGTCTTCTGTAAGCCAAAAGCTGCTACTTCCCGTATCCGTCTACACCGGATACGGGTTTTTGGCATGATCTGTGGTCTTTTTGATAGAAGGAAATATCAGTATGCAAAGCGAATTGGACGAGAAACACATTTTAACAAAGCCTGCCGGAACATGCTTGTGAATCCTGATGTTGATCCATTATAAAATAATGAACAGTTGAAATATTGGTGACACTCATGATGTCACTTATTCGTTGTTACAATAGGAATATAACTACGACATCACTTTCCGGCGGCGCAGATCGAAACGGAGTGGCTGACATGAACAGAACAAATCGGCTTGCTGCCATCGTAATGGCATTACAGCATGGTCACGAAACGGCACACTCATTAGGCGAGAAATTTGAAGTTTCCCGTCGCACGATTCTTCGGGATATTCAGTCCCTCTCCGAGATGAATGTGCCCATTATTGCCATTTCCGGTCCGGGAGGCGGTTTCAGACTTATGGAGGGTTACGTCTTACCCCCATTACAGCTGGACCCGGTAGAAGCAGCGACGCTCATATTCGCTCTTGAAGGTCTAAGTCGCTACGCCGACACACCCTTTCATGAGAAACGCTGGACCCTGATGAACAAAGTTAAAGCCATCATTCCGGATGATATTATGTCGCGAATTGATCCCATGCTCAAACAGCTGCATCATCATATTCCAGACCGCAATTACATTCTTCCTCATCTGGACGCACTGCTGGCATGCATACCCGAACACGGGTGGCTTAGTGTGCTATATCGTTCCGCAACACGTCAGCGGTGGTTGCATATCTGTCCCTCACGGGTATATGCTTCCTCCGGCTTCTGGTACTGTGAAGCATATTCGATCGAACATGGTGAACAGCGTCTGTTCCGGGTTGACCGAATTATCGAAGTCAAAGCGATCGAACCACAGGATGCACAGGTGCTTAACGAACAGGCGCAGCAACAACAGAGCAAGCCGATCCCTCCGGAACAGCCGCCAACCCTGGTTAAGGTACAACTGAGTTATCGGGGAATGATTGAAGCTGAACAGGACGAGCATATTGGTGAAAAGATGATTGAAATTGCCCCGGATCTCTGGGAATTATCATTCCTTTGTCCACCAGGGGAATGGGACTGGGCCGTCCGATTCTTTTACCGATTGGGACGTGAAGCTGAAGTGATTGAACCCCTCCAACTTCGCAGTGAGATTCGTCAGCATGCCGAGGAAGTGAGCCAAAGATACCTCGCTTCAACCAAGTCGTAGCCTGACTACACACAAAAAGGAGCCTACTGATATCATGACATATGAAGCCGTTATAACGTACGAACAAGCAGTACAGCGTATCCAGTCTATAGGGCTGCTGCCTCTGGCACCACTATTTGCCGATTATCCTTCGCTGTCATCGCTAACCCCCAAAGAACATTGGCACAAGGATGATGAACTCGATCCTTGGTTATGGCGTTCACGCCTGGCTGAGGAGGGCATTGCTGCATATGGAAAATTTGTCAAAAAGAAAGCGCTTCTTGTCTCATCTGAATACTTCCCTTGGGTACACCGACTGCTGGCCGATTCCAGAACCATCAAGGAACAGTATGAAGCGGGTCTACTCTCCCGTGAGGCGTTCAAACTCCATACGTTAGTTGCAGAACAGGAAGGCATCGATGGACGTGCCTTGCGATCACAAGCCGGTTTCGGGGCAAAAGAGGACAAAAAAACATTTGACCGTGGACTTCTGGACCTTCAGGGCTGTGCAGCCATTGTGATCAGTGGAACCAAAGAAAAAGAGGGGCTCGCAGAAGGCAAAGTTGCATGGAACAGCTCCGCATATGAAACCGCAGATCACTGGATGCAACGTCATGGCATTAAGCCATTTGAAGGCAGCATAGAAGAGGCACGTGAACTATTGACTGTGCAACTACAACAACATGCTTCACCTGCCGCATTATCAAGCATCTCCAAAGCGCTTGGCATCCGTGCAATTTAAATAAAGCCAATCCCGGTTGTAGTACAGATTTCAACCGGAATTGGCTGTGGTTCACCATATAATGCATCGTAGACGATAAGCAACATCCAGCCAGAATGAATTTAGAGAATCACGCCATCCTTGAATATGGCAATCTCCCGGAATCCATGTTGCTCACTGAGTGTATGTGACCGTCCTGAAGCAATATCAATCAGCTGGCCGAACAGCTGTATTTTGACCTCATCCATCGTCTGCCCCTCCAACAGCTGGCCTGCGTTGAAATCAATCCAGTGTTTTTTGCGATTAGCCAGATCGGATTGGGTCGCAATCTTGACGGTAGGTACCGGACCTCCGAAGGGAGTCCCCCGCCCTGTTGTGAAGAGCACAATATGTGCACCCGCCGCAGACAGTGCCGTTACAGATACCAGGTCATTACCCGGTGCTTCTACAATGTTCAGACCGGTTTGAGTTACTCGTTTGCCATAACGTAAAACGTCGACTACGGAAGAACGTCCTCCCTTTTGCGTACATCCAAGTGACTTTTCCTCCAGCGTTGTGATGCCACCAGCCTTATTACCAGGTGAAGGATTCTCATAGATGTTCTGGCCATGGTTCACAAAATATTGCTTGAAGCCGTTCACGAGGTCCACCAAATCATGAAATACCTGCTCATTGGCAGCCCGGTTCATTAAGATTGTCTCCGCACCAAACATCTCCGGAACTTCCGTCAGAATAGCCGTACCCCCGGCAGCAACCAGCATATCAGCAACTGCACCGACCAGCGGATTGGCTGTAATGCCAGATAAACCATCGGAACCGCCACACTTCAAACCAATTTTGAGTTTGCTGAGCGGAAGCGGCTGCCGTTGTTCATGTTCAGCGATCTCCACAAGTTCTTCCATCAGTCGAAGCCCTTCCTCAAGCTCGTCATCCGTTTCCTGTGCTTTGAGAAACCGTACTTTGCCGCGGTATTCCGGAGCAATACACTCTCGGAATTCATCGACCTGATTGTTCTCACAGCCCAGACCGATGACGAGCACGCCTCCTGCATTCGGATGCTCCACCAAGGAGGCCAACAACTGTTGTGTATACTTCAGATCATCACCAAGCTGTGAACACCCGAATGGATGTGGAAAGTGAAATACACCATCTACCCGGCTTCCAAACTGGGACTGCCCCATACGTGCCAATGCTTCACACACTTTATTGATACATCCAACCGTATTCACAATCCAGATCTCATTACGAATACCTGCTTCACCATTGGGGCGCAAATATCCATCGAATGAGCGCAGATGTTCGGGAGGCATGTCTGTCTGAACCTTGGCTCCCGGTTGGTACTCATATTCAAGCAATCCGTGCAGCCCTGTCTTCAGGTTGTGACTATGAATCCAGCTTCCCTGCTCGATCTGCTCTTGGGCAATCCCGATGGAGAAACCATACTTCATTACATCATCACCTGGTGCCAGCGTATGCACAGCAATCTTATGCCCCTTCGGCACGTCATCGAGCAATGTAAAGGAAACACCGTCTGGCAATGTAATACGTTCTCCTTTGGCATAATCCCGAAGCGCTATAATGACATCATCCTGTGGTTGAATGGCAATCCAGTCATTGATTGTACTTGTTGTGTTCATTTCCCTTCACCTTCCAACAATCCGATTTCACGAACAAGTGCTGCACGCAACCCTTCTCTTGCATCCAGATTTTCGCCCCAGATCAGGGTATCTGACAACACAGCCGCTACCCGGTTATCCAGTTGGTTCTGATCCCTGTTAAGCGTGTCATAACCGTCCCAGTGTGCAGCCAAAGCAGCCAGGACATCCGGGTCATCCCGCAGCAAAATGTCCTCTCCATTCAGTCGTTGTGCCTTGTAACCTTCTGGCGTATTTACCGGACGATAGAGACACAATAATCCAGCAAACCCTTGAATTAAACGTTCTGGCCAACTTGCCTGATTTTGCTCATAAGACAAAAGTGTAGGCAGCACACGAACCTTGAATTTCCCGATCGTATTCAAAGCAATATCTTGCAATTTGTGATTAATATACGGGTTAAGGAACCGTTCGAATACTTCTTCTGCATACTGGTCCAGCTGATGATCGGGCATATCCAGAGCAGGGACGATCTCCTGATGCACAGCTTCCCTGATCCATGAGCCAAAATGTGGATCTTCCATTGTTTCTCTCACATGCTGCTTGCCTTGAAGAATGCCGAGGGATGACATTAAGGTATGCGCCCCATTCAAAATACGAACCTTGCGTACCTGAAAAGGCTTCAGATCTTTCACCCAATGTACATTAAGACCTGCCTGCTTGAGAGGAAGTTTTTTGTCCAATGATTCATCACCTTGAATGGCCCAGAAATGATATGGCTCTGCCGTATTAATCAACTGGTCCTCATACCCCCAGCGATTCGTCAGGGAATCGGCTTCCTCCTGGGTCGGCGCACCTGTTACGATTCGATCTACCAGATTATTCAAGAAGTGATTATGGTTCTCGATCCATGAACGGAAGCCATCCGAATACCCATAATCCTCACTATGACGGAGGACACAACTGCGCAGCACATCACCATTGCCTTCAAGCAGTTCACATGGGAGATGAATCAAACCTCTGGATGGATCACCATCAAATTTCAAATATCGCTGATGCAGGAAAACCGTTAATTTCCCCGGAAATGATTGAACGGGTTCACCCTCGATATAGTCCGCATACGTATATTTCAATCCTGATTCGGTTGTATTGGAAATAACGAACTCAAGTGAAGGCAGTTCCGCCAAGTTCAGAAAGGCATCCCATTCCTCATACGGATTGATACACTGTGAGAAAATGGAGATCAATTCTGTCCGCTCAACCGGCTTTCCTTGAGACAGACCACGCGTAATCATTGTATATAACCCATCCTGATCGCGAATCTGCTCCAGCTTGGCCTTGCCTCCCGGTCGTGGTTGGGTAACAGCTACACTTCCATGGAATTTGCCTTGTCTGGCACTCTCATGAAGCATCCAGTCTGCAAATCCCCGCAAGAAATTACCTTCTCCAATCTGCAAAACCTTCACGGGACGCTCCATAATCTCCTTGCACTTGCGCTGACCATCGCTCCCCAGTAAATTCAGCTTCAATCTTGGCCGTTTTGTGCTTGCCGACATGGACACTCACCTCATCGATTATTTGTACTGTCGGAATGCAGCTCAAAGGCTCTGCACCCTTTTATTGTAAACGCTTTAAATCCATTGTATCATCAATAAAAGGAAATTAAATTGCTTATATTGCGGTAAATATACTCTCTCATGACCAGGTATAACATCTCGTTGAAGACGATCGTCTGGAAAGGAGTCTTTATGGAACGTTCACCTGTTCGTACGACTATTCAAGCAGAATCCGGTATTCCGTTCCGCCTGGTGTACAGCGACACCAAATCCCCTCAGAACGAATTGCCAGATCACCTTCACGACTGGCATGAAATTATCTATGTATATCGTGGACAGGGAAGCATCTTTATTGATACGGGACTTGAGAATATGCAAGAAGGAGATCTGTTCATTATACCAGGCAGCACGGTTCACCGAGCCTTGCCGGATGCAGGCAATCCTGTCACATCTTCCGCATTGTTCTTCAGCCCGGGATTGTTAGCATCCACCGCCGGAGTTGCTGCTTCTTCCTTGCTAAGCCTGTTTGAACGTTGTCGTAAACAACGCGTGTATAAGAGGCATCTGAACACAGAGGAGCAATCACAGGTGGCCGCTTTTATTGATGATATTCAGACCGAATTCCAGCTAGGTCATCATCTAAGCGCACATGCGGCCCTGTTAAGGCTGCAACTGTTACTCATTTTTCTGGAACGTCTGGAAGCTGCAGGACCTGCGAATCCGGGTAAATCCGCTCCGGGTCCCTCATGGCTCTCTTCTACGATCTCTCATATTGACGATAACCTTCGGAGTGGCCTGTCCCTCCCTGAACTGGCGCAGTATGCCTCTGTATCCCCTGCCCATTTCAGTCGTGCCTTCAAACGATACACGGGAATGACTCTAACGGATTACGCATTAGCGCGAAGGGTTATTATGGCGAAAGAGCATCTGGTGCAAGGTGATGAGACGATGGCAGCCGTTGCCGATGCTTGCGGGTTCGACAGCCTGCCTCACTTTTACCGTCAATTCAAAAAATTAACCGGTACAACCCCCGCAGCTTATCGCAGAACCATGAACAGTTCTCGTTAAAATAGAAACGCCCCAATCATATATATCCACATATTCTTCCATATGGAAGATGTGGTATGATAATCTGGATTATTACTTGTCGGAAACATTGCATTCCGTTGTCAGAGGAGCTTAGCATTCCATGTTAAACGAATTGAATCGCAGGAATATTGGCATCTTCGCCCATGTGGATGCGGGGAAAACAACTACCACCGAGCATATGTTATTTGAGAGTGGTGTCGTCCGCAGTCCGGGACGTGTAGATGACGGAACAACAGCCACAGACTCCCTGGACATTGAGAAAGAACGTGGCATATCCGTTCAGGCAGCCATGACCTCTCTGATCTGGAAGAACACCATCATTGACCTCATTGATACGCCTGGTCACATTGATTTTAGCTCCGAAGTAGAGCGAACGCTACGGGTAATGGATGGCGCTATTCTCATTCTGTCGGCAGTAGAAGGAATTCAGTCCCAGAGTGAAGCCATCTGGCATGCCCTTCGTTCACTTCGCATCCCAACCATCATCTATATTAATAAAATGGATCGGATTGGCGCATCTGCCCCAGCGGTAATGGGGCAGATTCGTTCCACCCTGTCCCCTTTCGCATGCGAAATCCAAACATGCCATATCCATGAAGGTTCATTTCATGGCATCGACTCCCTCTGGAACCCGAGTCAAGATTCTCTGTCAGATGGCACACCTTCCATTCCAGGTCTGGTCGAGATACTTGCTGAGCTGGACGAAGAGGTCATGGAAGCCTACATTCAGGAGACTCCGTTATCGCAAAAGGATCTGAATGAAGCATTCCTGCGGTATGTGCATCAGGGTGAGATGTTCCCTGTGTGTTATGGCGCTTCCGGCAAAGGAATTGGCGTCACGGCATTGCTGGACGCGGTCCTTGCATTTCTGCCTGCACCTGCACAACCAGTGGACTCTCCCGTATCCGGTGTTGTGTTCAAAATTGAACGTGATCGCACGATGGGACGCACGGCTTACGTCCGTATGTATGGTGGCAGCTTACACAATCGGGATACCATCCATAATTCGACGCGGGAGCTTGAAGAGAAAGTGACGCAGATTCGCCGCATGGATGGGTCGAAATGGGCGGATACCGGTGCCGTTCACGCGGGGCAGATTGCTATGCTGTACGGACTGAGTGACACACATGTGGGTGACATTATCGGCAATCCTGAGGGTGTGCCTCCTCTGCCACAGATGGCTGTACCTTTGCTTACCGTACAAGTGCACGGTAAGGACTCGGCACGTTACCCCGATCTTGTTGCAGCATTGCAAGAGTTGACGGATGAAGACCCCTTACTCGACCTGCAATGGTTGCCGGAGGAACGAGAACTGCATCTCAAGGTCATGGGAACCATTCAGCTTGAGATTTTATCCAGCCTGTTGCTGAGTCGTTTCGGATTGGATGTCGTGTTTGATCCGCCATCCGTCATCTATAAGGAGACACCCCGTACAGCCGGAGAAGGTTATATCGCCTATACGATGCCTAAGCCCTGCTGGGCCATCCTCCGCTTCAAGATTGAACCTTTGCCTCGCGGAAGCGGTCTGATCTATTCCTCAACCGTAAGGACAGATGATCTGCTGTTACGTTATCAGAATGAAGTTGAACGACGAATTCCGGAAGCCTTGTCTCAAGGTATGCTCGGTTGGGAAGTAACCGATCTGCGCATCACGCTGGTGGAAGGGGAACATCATGTCTGGCATACGCATCCATTGGATTTTGTCGTAGCCACGCCTATGGGAATCATGGATGGATTGTCGAGAACAGGTACCACGTTGCTGGAACCCCTTCTTCAGTTCCGGCTGACGGTCCCGGAAGAATATGGCGGTAAGGCCCTTAGCGATCTGGTACATATGCGGGCAACCTTCGAAGCCCCCGTCATTGGTAGCGGACGTTGTATTATTGAAGGAGTTATGCCTCTTACCACCTCAATGGATTATCCGGTGAAACTGCGTTCCGAGACAAGCGGCCGCGGGGTGCTTACGACTTCGTTTGCCGGATACCAAGATTGTCCTGCGGATGTGAATCATGCTCGCAAACGCAGAGGAGTTAATCCGCTGGATCAGTCGAAATATATTTTAAGTGTACGAAACGCGATTACATCATAAATGGAGTTGAACCTGTGCTTATAAAATTTCTTATCTTTGGGCTTCTATGGCGGATTGTAGGTAATCCGTTCATTGCCATCCTTATTTTACTCGTTATACTGTATTTCCTGGATCGTCGTTACGTTGGCGTATTCCCAAGCTTCACGAAACCTCTGAAGCGTATGCGTAACATCTCCCGGCTTCGGCAGCAGCTTGCCATGAGTCCCAATGAAGTTTCTTCCAAGCTGGAACTGGCTCGCCTGTTAATTGAGCGCAAGCGTTACAATGAGGCACATGCGTTATTGCTTGAACTGGAGCGCCCATACGAACAATCGGCTGAGTACTGGGAGGCATTAGGGACGACTGAGCTTCATTTGGGCAACATCGAAAAAGGCGAACGTCATATTTTGCAAGCCCTCGAGATCAACCCCAGAGTCAAGTACGGACGCCCGTACCTAACCCTTGCTGGAACCTTCAAAGATAAGCATGAGGACAAAGCGCTGGATTATGTGCATCAGTTTCAGGAGATTCATTCCTCTTCCAGTGAAGCTTATTATCTGCTCGGCTCGGTTCACCGTTCCCTCGGACGTAATGAAGACGCGAAACAGGCATACGAGCAATCGTTGAACGTTTATCGTTCGTTACCCAAATACAAAAAACGTCAGGAGCGCCGCTGGGCTGTCCGCAGTTGGTTCCGCAAACGTGGCTTGTAATGTCGTAATGTCATCCGCTATACGCTGTAATCTTCATATATCACTTTTCTAACCAATAAAAGTGCACTGATCTCTGCCCTCGTATGAGCAGAAACAGTGCACTTTATTCATAACAGCGATATTAATATACCAATATCTCACGCAGTTGTTCTTCATGAAGACGCATCCAGTCAATCCGCTGTTTGAGCTTCACAATCTGATCCACAGCCACTTCCGGCTCATCTGTACCCTCGAACATCCGATTGATGAAATGCATGACCACATCCAGACTACGCAGCAAAATCAATCGAGTTATGGCCAGCAACTCTTCCGGTTCCAGGCTGACCTGTTCCCGAAATCCCTTGATCAGTCCCTCCTGAGCCTGCCACATCCAATCTTCACTCTTGTCCATGGTAAGGAGGTCAGACATCGGAACAGCCAGCTCCATTACCCGCAAATCCCATGTCGCAAATTCAAAATCCAAAATGGCACAGATTTCACCATCCTGCTGATCTACCAATACATTCGAGGCATTCACGTCCCCATGAACCAATTGATGCGGCAGATGTTCCATTCCCCGCAGGGCTTCAAACAGATCTGGCAGCTCATCTCTCAGTTGCTTCAGCTCATTCGCACATGCGGCCAATTGGTCCGGCGGCGATGTGCATAGCTGTAATAATCGTTCTGGTGAACAGAGCGGATACGCATCCTGAATTCGATAGTACGGTGGGTATACAGGTTCAAGTGGTATATCCAACGTAGCCATAACAGAAGACAGGGCCCCCGCCGCTTTACCGAGCCCCATCAATTGATCTGGTGTAAGCCAGATGGGATTGACGCCTTCCCTATAACGAAACAGAGTCACGATTTTGGTATGACCTGTGAGGGGTTCTTTTACTGGAAGGAATGTACCTCCCTCACCAGATAACCGCCTTACAGGTGAAGGTGTATCAAGCTTAAAGTTCGAACGTTGGAGGGCTGCCAGCACCTCGTGTTCAAAGGCGATTTTCATCGGATCATTATGTGTTTCATATTGTCTCATGACGTAATTAGTCCCGTCTACATGGAGCATGTAAGTAGAATTATTCATCCCACCCTTTCCACGCTCTCCTTTCCAGTCCGATGTGAAACCATATAAAGCCAACACTTCGGAAATACGCTGCTGCTCTGAAGGATGGAGGGAACCGGAATCGATGTTTTGCACCTAAAATTAACCCCTTTATCTCACAAAATGGAACTGTCTTCTATTTATCTTAAAGGAAGTCCATCGCTCGGTCTAGTTCAGTTCCGAATCTATCAAGAGAATGGATAGTATCCAGTCCGATTAAGCTGCTCTGCAATGACACGATATCCTCTTGCATTGGGATGTACTCTGTCCCAGAACAACAGTTCACGTTCACGACCTTCAAACCTGTCATATACCTGAGCACACGCATAGTTTCCTGATCCGGCTCCATTCAGAAACGAATTATATTGGCGAACCCAGTACGCAGCTTCCGTCGCTTGTGGGTACGGGTTGTACAATCCGATGGATCGGACCATATACTCATTGTTGCGCTTTAACTGCCGAATGTGCCGCATGATCTGGGATACATTACTGCGGGTTTCTCCGAGTACCTGTGTCATTTTACTGGCATTTGGAATGCCATTACTTGCTTTGAACGTACGAATCAGATCATTCCCGCCAATGGATATGGTAATGATATCCGCTTCACGCAGCGATTGCCGTACTCGGGGATGCGAAGAGATCATCTGCAACATTTCCCCCGACGTCAGTCCATTTACGCCCATATTTTCCATGGATACAAACGTACGAACATTCATTTCTGCCATTCGTCGATATAAAGGAACAAAGCCGGTGCCCAGCAACGCTCCTGTACCTACCGTTAATGAATCGCCTATAGCCACGTATCGATATACCATCCCGTCGCCCCTCTCTGCTGTGATTTCTCTGAACCATAATGAACTGCTCTATATCTTATGATGAGTGGCGAGACAAGGCGCGGGATGGTGTCCTTAGGCATGCACCTTTCTTTTGCATAAGATTGTAGTTTTCCTGTAGAGGTAAAAAAAGAAAAAGCCCTGCCGCATAACGCGGCAGAGCCTAATCCATTGCAATGCATTACATGCCTATGGTCCGATCCGAATCAACGGAATCTGATTGTTCCTTGTTCGGGAACGGCCACCAGTTGGCCCGGCCAAACATCTTCACCATCACTGGGACGAAGAATGGCAGGAACAGCAGAGAGTACAAGATCAGTCCGCTAAGGACTACTGTGGCAATCTGCATCATCGAGAGAACACCGGATGGATACATGGCAGCAAATGTACCGCTCAGAATGACCGCTGCAGATAAAATGACGGTTCCCATGTTCTTCATCGCGTATAACATGGCATCCTGTACTTTCATACCTTTGTTCTCATTGAAACGGTCCATCAGGAAGATGCTATAATCCACACCAAGTGCAATCAGCATGACAAATCCGAAGAACGGAGTAACCCAGCTGATGCCTGCAAATCCGAGGATATTAACAAAGATCACTTCGGTTAACGCCATCGATGTGAAATAAGCCAGTAATAAGGAAACGATCAGATACAATGGCATAATGACCGAGCGAAGCAGCACGACCAGAATAATGAATGTACCCGCCAGCATCAGCATTACAGTACGTGTATAGTCGTTATTCGAGATCTCCTGCAGATCTGCAAATGTACTCGTAACGCCACCTACGGCGATGTCTGCTTTTTCAAGCGTACTGCCTTGTACCGCACGATGTACAGCCGCCTCAATGTCAGGAACACGATCAATGGCTTCTGTTCCGTATGGATTTTCGGCGAAAATAACATCAATCGTCATCGTTTTCCGATCTTGAGACAGATACGTATCAAATACCTGTGTGAAGTCTTTGCTGTTCAGTGCTTCTTCAGGAACGTACCAGCCTGCCAGATCGGAATCCGGTGAATTTTGTAATTGCGTCAGGTAGTCCTGCGCTGAATCCAGTCCCCCGGATACCTGTTTAATACCATCGACACTTTGATTCAAACCATCTGTCAGTTGTGTCAGTTGGCCACTCAGATCCGAGAAGCCTTGCTGAATTTTCTCCTGACCACCCTGAAGCTGGCCAAGTCCATCCTGAATGGAAGGAATTTCGCTAATCACTTTGCCCTGACCATCCGCAGCCTGTTTGAGACCAGATTGCAACTGACCGATTCCTGTTACAATTTGACCCAGGCCATCGGCAAGCGCCTTTTGTCCGGCTGCTGCGGAGGCAAACCCTTCATTGGCCTGATTAATTCCAGCAGCGGCTTCCCCAAGTTTGGTCTTAATCTGACCCAAACCTTGAGCAAGCTGCGCTGTGCCAGAACCTGTTTCACCAATTGTACCTTTGATACGCTGGTAATCAGCATCTTGCTGTAATTCAGGATAACGCTCTTCGAGTGCTGTGAAGGATTCAGACAGACTGGTTAGAGCTGATGAAACCCCGTTCAGCTGTTGTTCCAGTTCGCGGGTTCCATCCCCCAATGCAGCGACCCCTGCTCCCGCCTGACGATAGGCTTCAAGCAACTGATTGTTCGCCTGCGCAAGTTGATCTGCGCTCGTTTTGGCTTGCTGAAGTCCGGCTTTCAGATCACCCGCACCTGCGGAACCATCTCGAATGCCTTTTTCAATCTGCCCAAGTCCCTGACTGAGTTGCGTGATACCCGATTGCAGCTGGGCGGTCCCTTTGGTAAGTTCACCTGCTCCATCAGCAGCTTCTTTTAATTGTGGTTCATTTTTACTTAGCTGACTGCTGGCTTCACTCAGGCCATCACGGATTTTGTCCAGACCCGTCTTGCCTTCACCCAGTCCATCCGATAATGTTCCGACTTGCTGTGTAACTTCAAAATCTTTAATCTCATCACCCGTAGGTCGTGTCATACTGCGGACACCAGAGACTCCGACTACTTTCTCTACTTCCCGGCTAATTTTCTCGGCAACGGCCATATACTTCGCATTATCCATCGCTTCATCGTTCTGGATGACGATCTGACCCGGCAGTGATTCACCCGGACCAAAGCTGTCAGAGATAATGTTAAATGCTTTTACGGAATCATATTTCTCGCCAATCTCATCGAGACTGTTGAACGACAGTTTGCCATCGTAGGTTGCCAGAAGAGGCACACAGACAGCTGCAACGATGAGCAGCGCAGCCCATGGACGTTTTAGTGAAAAGCGACCAGCTGCACCATAGATCTTGCTCTCGGCATGTTCAAGTGAACCCTTCGACGGCCAGAATAACTTCTTGCCTAACACCGCCATGAAGAATGGCACGATGGTCACCAAGGCAAGCATCATCACTGCAATACCTACAGCTACGGCAACCGCAGAACGGTACAACATAAACTGGGCAAATCCGATCGCAATGAATCCAACCAGCACAGCTAGTGCTGAGAAGAGTACCGTTTTACCGGCAGTACGATAGGTCGCAATGATGGCATCCCACGTATTCTCATGATGAGCCAGTTCTTCCTTGAACCGACTGATCAACAGGATGCAGTAATCCGTACCAATCCCAAACATGACGGCGACCATAAAGATCTGTGTAAACGTGGATATCGGGAAGTCCATCCCATCCACCAGAAATGCAACAATCTGTTGCGATACAATGTAACTGATCCCCACCGTCAGCAGCGGGACAAACGGAGCTACAAACGAACGGAAGACCAGGAACAGAATGAGTAAAATAAAGACAACGGTAATATATTCCGATTTCTTAAGCCCCTCTTGTGAGCTTTCAATGGTGTCTTCATCAATCAGACCTTTACCGGTTATGTAGTACTCCACATTGACGGACTTCAATGCTTCATTCAGGTCTTCCCGCATTTCCTTGACCGTACGATCTCCCTGATCAATGGATAGCGATGTTAGAATCGTTTTGCCATCAGCTGAGATCATCTTCTCGGACAGTTCAGGCTGAGAGAAAGGTTCCAGAATGGACAGAATGCCCAGCTTCTCCTTGTCGGTCTCCAATTGCTTAACGGCCTTCTCTGCCTCTTGTTTCCCCGTGGTGCCCAGCCCATCGGGATTATAGAATACAAGGGCGATCTGGCTCCCCTGTTGTTCTCCTTTTTGTGCTGCAGCTTCATTCAGAATCGCTGCTGCCTGGGTGGAAGAGTACCCTTCCGGAACCGAAAACTGTCCCTTTTCCCGAATCAGTTCACTCATGTTAGGGGCGGTAAACATCAACACGGCAGCTACAACAACCCATAGCCCCATTAACCACCATCTTGCTTTTAGTATCGTTCTCATTCGTTCTCCCGTCCTCCTTCATGCGATAGTAAAGCTGCAAGCTTCTCAAAAGATTCAATGAAAATTCGGACTTCTTCCGGTTTAAAATGAACCAGATACGGCTCCAGAATCTGCTGTATTTCCTGTTCTGTTTCCTTGTATACCTGTCGTCCGGTATCTGTCAGTGTCAGATATACAACGCGGCGGTCACGTTCATCCCCGGCCCGATGGACCAGATCGCGATCCACCAGCTTGTTGACCAAAGCGGTAATGCTGCTCTTACCTATACACAGAAGCTCTGCAAGATCAGAGGGCGTGCAGAAAGGTTTCTCTTCAATCAGACGAAGTGCGCAGAACTGATCGGTCGTTATGGTCTGCCCCACTTGTTCACGTATCCGCGTATCAAACCGCTTATTGACCAGAAAGGAAGCATCCAAATAGCGGTTCACCAAACTTTTCGCATCCGGTGTATTCATTCTTCATTCTCCTTTCCCGAATCTATATAGTTCACTTAACGAACTATTCTTCTGTGAAACTATTCTATAATGAAACAATCTCTTAAAGCAATACTTTTTTCCTGCTATTTTGATGAAAACGACAAAAAAACAGAACGTCCGACTCAGCTCATTGCCAAATCCAACATCCTGTAATGATTATAATCCATATATTTCTTGAAGTAATAAAATACCTCTGTGCTACTCTTCGTCCGTATCTTCCTCTTTTTCAAGCACACAACGGAATCGCTCCACACCTGGATACAGTTCGCCCAAACTATATACGACGAATCCCGTATTCCGATAAAACTCCACGGCCTCCAGATCCGTCTCTGCAATCAAAGTATCAGGATTGTATTTCTCCAGCAATTGTGAAATCATGCCCCGACCATAATTTTTGAAGCGGTTCTCCGGCAGAATGGCTATATGGTGGATGGTGATCTCGCTTGAGCCAGTATGCTCATAACCGATCAGACCGATCAATTGCTCCTCTGCTTCGTATCCGGCCAGATACAGTTCGTCATTCTCTACATATTGTTTTAACGCACGTTTCAGATGATCCGGATCAGGAAAGACCGAGTAAGATAACAGCTCCTGTACTACCGGCTCTTCTATGCGTGATTTCAAATTAATTAACACCCTTATTCCTCCTATACCTTGCTTGTTTCCGTTATCGTATTGTAGTCGTTAGCCTCTCAAAGTTCAAGTCGTATAACGATTCAGCTCCGATTGAAGCACAGTTGAGATGTTATCCGATACGTTGATCTGCGCCAAATGATAGGCATCCAGCAGTGCGCCCCCAACTGCCGGCAAGTTACTGGTTATGTATTGAATTTTTTTCCCTTCGCGCATATAGGCAGCATCCAGCCCTTTCTGAACAGCCTTCACCATATATGGTGAACTCAGACAACTTCCGGTAAGCGTCATGGACACTGTTGGATGTTCAAAACAGGATGCCAGCATGAGGATTCCCACAACAGCCGTATCGGCAGCCGAGTCACATACCCTAACCGCGAGGGGAATATTCCGGACAGCTGCTTCGGTCACCAGAGGTGCCATTTGACCAAATCTCCGATTAGTAGCCTGCTGATTATCAGCAAAACCAGACACGCCCAGTTCAGCAAGCTCCCGAACAGAGCTTACATGCCAATACGTTAAAACCTGCTCAATCCATTCTTGATCCTGCAACTCATAACGTCCCGCGAGGATGGAATGCACCGTGTCGTAAGCCAAGAAACGTGCTGCTGTCGGCGCATAATGACCGAACTGATCATTGCGGAGCCAAGCTCCCTGTTCGGTTCTGCCAAGGATCAGAGATCCTGTTCCTCCAATAGCGACAATACCTGGCTCACCGTCGAAGGCCGCTGTATGGGCGATGTGCGTATCGTTTACCGCACTGATCCTGCCTGTAATCCCCGTAAGAGCGAGCAATGCCTCCGCCCAAACTGTATCTTCAGGCCGATTTAGACCCGCCATTCCTGCCTGAATGGCAGCGATCTGATCTGATTGGAGTCCAGCCTGAGTTATGGCTTCAGCGATACCCTCCAGCACATTTTGCTCAGCATGGATATCGTGATAACGATTGCAACCTCCCTTTTGCACATATGACAAAAGCTTTCCGTTCTGATCGGCGACAGCCACACGAGTGTGGCTCCCTCCTCCATCCATCCCAATCACGTATGTATTCATTCTTAATGATCTCCCTTCAGACCACACATTAAGAGTGCCGGGTCCTTTGTCAGGTCCCGGCAGAAAATTTATTGCTTTTGCACAGCGAAACGAAGCAGTTCACAACGAAATTGTGTCGGTTCATCATACTTTTCCTCTTCAATCGTCTGTGTAACATGCTCCTGAAGCAGAATATTCCAGCCTTTGTAGGCATCCTCCAGTATAGCAATCGCCTCGGCTGTGGGCAGGTTCAGCTCAATTAATGGTTTAATCTCCTTGCCTGTATTGATTTCTTTTTCCTCCACATTGGTACTCATCGTAATACAATGAATGCCACCTGTTCGAGTTCCCGCTTGTAATCGCTCTAGCGCTTCCATGAAAGCTTGCTTATTCGATACATGTTCCAGACATGAGCAAGCAGCTACATAGTCAAAATAATCCTTCTCAATTGCGTAATGCTCAACGTCTGCTTTTACAGCTTGCACGAGATGATCAACCTGATATTCTTTCGCATACTTGCGAAGTCCATCTATAGCCTCGTCCAGCAAATCTACACCGATGACTTCACTATTCGTTTGTGCAAGACGCTGTGCAATCGGTATCGTATGCCTTCCCACTCCGCATCCCAGATCGAGGACACGCAATTCCTCCTTGTGAACAAGGAGACGTTCCAGCATATCCATCACCATAGGCATGGGCCTCGACATCCAGGTACCGGAGGCGAATAATTCATTATTCTGATAGAAATTGGAATGATAACCTGCCTCTGCTTTTCGAGCAGCCTCAAATTGTTCATTTCCCATCAAGACACCCCCATCGCTTAGAAAATGATTTGCATCTTCTACTTAATACCCAGATTGTCACAAAAAAATCAATTAAACGCCGCACCCCTTAATTATTGGCATACCTATATACACAAGGTCATCGCTTTACTTGGCCTCTGAACTTTCAGGTACGAAGCACGAAGGCGACAGATTTTTCTTCATAAAGGATTCCAGTGCCGCTTCATATCCGGTGCGATCAACTTGAAACGCTGTGCCATGACCCGCACGGGGGACGGTCAGCAATTCCTTTTTGGTTGGGCAAGCTTCATACAACCTGTACACCATTTCCGTTGGTACAAATGTATCAGCCTCACCGTGGATGAACAGCACGGGAACGTTAACTTTGGCAAGCTGCTTGAGTGCCGAAGCCTCTCTAAAGGAATACCCTGCTTTCCACCGGGAAATTAGACTTGTGACAGGTATAAAAGGAAATGCAGGTAGCTTGTATAATTGCTTTAACTGGAACGTCAGTTCTTCTTCCACGGATGTATACGCACAATCAGACACAATCGCTTTGACCTGAGTCGGCAGGGCTTCACCACCTGTCATCAGTACGGTTGCTCCTCCCATGGATATGCCGTGCAATATGATTTCCCCTTGTGTACCCACTTTTTCAAGCACCCAGTTGGTCCACTGGACATAATCCTTCCGATCTAACCAGCCAAAACCGATGATATCACCTTCACTCTGTCCATGACCTCGATCATCTGGCATGAGTATGTTATAACCGTGCTTTTCCGCATAAAACCGGGCAAAACCAGCCATTTCTCTGCCTCTCCCCGAATAACCATGTGCCAGAATAACCGTCTGATCCGCCCCTTTATTGGAACCGAGCCATGTACCATACAGTTTTAATCCATCATGTGATTGAAGAGATATCTCTTCTGTAGGCTGAGCATCCAGCCACTTCAGGTCAGAAGCACTGCTAATGATTTCATTGTCCGGTTCAGGCATCAGATTCGGATTATCCACCAAAAATGTTTTTGGCGTACGGCGAATGGCAGTTTTGAAAAAATAAAGCCCACCTGTCCACAGAAGAGCAAGAACGATCAGTACCAGTGCTGCAAGTACGTAAAATAACATGAACGGGTCCTACCCTCTTTCCTTATTAGAATGTTCAATCTTTACTTACTCGTTGCAGTGACGCACATGCTGCTTGATAGGCGGGTAACAAAGCATCCAGCAAAGGTTCTGCTTTCCGTGATTGACCTTCCTTCGCGAACTGCTCTATCCGGGCAAACAAAGTTGATAGATAACGAATCCCCAGACTCAGACTCCCTGATTTCAGATCATGGGCTACCTCGGTTGCAGCAACATGGTCGCCGGACACAATATGTCTGCGCAGCACCTCAATCTTGCCAGGTGTTTCGGTACGATACATGTCCAACAACATACCAAGGAGTGTACGATCGCCATCGGTGTTTAATTCCGCAATCTCATGTACGATGCTCATATTTAGTACCTCTGTCGGTTCGAAGGATTGCTGCCACTTCTCGATCATCTTACTCAAAATTTCCAGTGTGAAGGGTTTGCCAATAAAGTCATTCATCCCGGCTTCCATACACTTGTCTTTTTCTCCCTGCATGACATTACCTGTCATTGCAATAATGGGTGTGGAATGGCGCATTTCATCCATTTCGATCGAGCGGATTTTGCGTGTTGCCTCCAAACCGTCCATCAATGGCATCATATAGTCCATGAGAATCAAACTGTATTTTTTGCTGAGAAAAGCAGCTATTGCCTCTTCCCCATTCACTACAGCGTCCACTTGGGTTATTCCCAGTTTCTTGAGCTGTAACATAACAAGCTGTCGGTTGATGACATTATCATCGGCCAGCAATACAGATACAGAAGGAGCTTCATCATCCATATCCTGCCCCTGATGCTCTTGAGCGGAAGCAACAGACTGATTAGCGGATTGGTTACCGTCTTTCTTACCAAGTGTAAGTTCGAACCAGAATGTTGATCCTTCACCCTCCTGACTGTCTACTCCAATCCGACCTTCCATCAGTGTAACGAGAGACTTGCAGATCGATAATCCAAGGCCCGTTCCTCCATACTCACTTGAGCGTCCTCGTTCAGTCTGCACGTAGGGTTGAAATAACTGGTTCTGATCTTCTTCCGAGATACCAATCCCCGTGTCTTCGACTTCAAATCGGATCATTTGTGTAATCTCATCATCTTCCATAAGGGTAACTCGTATCCGCACTGTACCTTCTGATGTGAATTTGTTCGCATTCTGAATTAAATTGATCAGTATCTGTGTAATCCTCGTTGGATCCCCTTCAAGAAGAGTAGAGATTCTGGGGTCACAGTCTATCGATAACTGATTTCCGTTCTTTCTGACTTGGGGTTCGAGCAAACGAACAATATAGTTTATCGTCTCTTGCAGATCCACTTCTCCCAGTTCAAGTCGCATCTGACCCGCCTCAAGTTTGGACAGATCCAGAAGATCCTGAATCAGCTTAAGCAGCAGTTTGGCAGCATCCTGTATAACGGAGACCGAATTCTCCTGTTCTTCAGACAAGGGAGACAACTTGAGCATCTCAGCCATCCCCAATATGCCATTTAATGGTGTACGAAAATCATGACTGATACCTGCAATAAATGCGATTTTTGAATCACCTGCATCTACTGCTTGCTGACGTGCAGCTTCAAGACTGTTATTGTTCTTTGCAAGCAGACGCTGGAGTGTCACCAGTTCATTATTCATATCCGAGAATTCTGCAAGTGTCCGTTCCTCTTGCTCTTTACTCCGAATCATCTGATCCGATAACTGCTCAATCGTTCTGCGTAGCCTCTGTATCTCTCCGCTCTCATTAGACATCACATCATCCCTCTCTTAATCCCTAACCATATCAAGCTGATTACATGTAGCTGGCTGAGCCAGTAATTGTTCTGCAACCGCTACCGCTTCATCGGCTCCTGGAGCATAACCATCAGCTCCTATCGTTTTCCACAACTCCTGATCAATATTAAAGGGATACCCCCCAACCATAATCTTCACATGTGCCGTTGCCGGATGATGACGGATCAGATGAATCAACTCTTTGGCCAGATGAAGGTGATACGTCATCGTAACTGAAATCGCAACAACATCGCCCTGATGCCGCTCTATAGCCTCTATTACACTTCCATTGGGAACATTGGCTCCCAGATAGTGCGTATCCCAACCTTCCATCTCGAACACATCTGTGAGCATACGCAGTCCGATCTCATGTTGTTCACTACCTACACAGGTAGCCACTAGCCTTTTATCCTGACCTGTATGAATTAACCAGCGAGAATAAAGACGTGATATGAATGACTGGGTCGCTGCCGTACAAAAGTGTTCTTGCCCCACACTGATACGATGGCATTGCCACAATCGTCCAATTTCATATTGGGTGGGCTGAAAGATATATCGATAAATATCACGAATCGTCACCCCAGCTTCTAACTGGGCTTCAATGATCTCGAAGGCTTCTTTCCGTTTATTCTCAAGCAAACACTGCAAGTACGATTGCGCGGCATCTCCATATGGCATGGATTCGTTGATGTAACCCGCCTGTGACTCCATGTGTGTTGTTCTATATATTCCCATCTCCAGGTACTCGAGCAAAAATGCCTTTGACGGATGGTCAAATTCTTCTTCCAATGTCTCTTTGATCAGATTGAGATTAATCGCCAGGTCTTCTGGTGATACCTTATAACCCTCAAGTAGAACTTTCAGCCAGGCAATATAATGAGTAAACAGACCTGGACTCTGTACGAGCGCACTTTCTGCCAAATAGTTCAAGCTATACTCCGAATCCTGTTTGGTTCGCATTTTTCCATTCTCGCCAAATCGCTCAAGTAAATCGGGCTGTCTGAGATACTGTTTCTCCGTTATTTTATCAGCTAATTTCGCAGATTCTTGGAGCAAACGTTCTCCTGCTTCTTGATGACTCATAGATGCACCTCTCCTCTACCCGCATCACATCTCCATCATCATTCGTGACTAATCCAGAATGAGATCGATGTTAGCTAACTTGCAATCGGGATAGGTTCTTCTACTTGATCCAATCCATCCATTCCGCTCTTAATCGTTCTGTTCCATTATACATGAACTTTCGATGATCATGTTTTACACACGATGAATGTATAGAACAATCTTCCTATATTATGGAGGGCCTTGCAAGCCAGTCAGCCAGTATATGCCTGTACTTTTCGAGATCCACAAAAAAACTGACCTGCGTTATGAACGCAAGTCAGTTTTCCCTTCTGCCGCCAATCCCAGCTTCTTCAACATCTTAATCGCATCCACTTTCTCGGAAGGGTCAAGTCCTTCCAAAGCATCAATGATGACCTGATGGTGTTGAGGAAATATCTGTGTGAACAATTCTCTTCCTTCCTCGGTTAACTCAGCGTAAATGACACGCCGATCTTCTTTGGATGGTCGACGAAACAGCAGATTTTTATTTTGCAACTTATCTACAACGTACGTAATATTACCACTGGACATTAACACCTTTTCACCAATCTTTTGCAATGCCTGCGGTCCCTTATGATATAACAAATCAAGCACACCAAATTCTGTCGTATTCAGTCCGTGACTCTGGATGTCCCGATTGGAACGTGAGGTCACAGAATTGTAGGCCCGAACAAGAACCACGAATAATTGTAAAGACAGTTCCCGGTTGTCCTCCGTGTTCAGCATTTCAATAATCCTCCATCAGTTGTTTACATTTCGGCTCGTATGAGAGGCCCGCTTCTGCTCCCACTCCTCACGGAGCATCCCCATACGAATTGAATCATAGTACTGCCCGCGAACGATACGACACTTTTCGCCCCTCCACCTGTAATCCGGCTCTCACAGCCGCACGCATCATACGTTCATTACCAGACCAAGTAGTCAATCCAACCCGAACCAAAGGCATCTGTTCGAACAAATGACTTGACCACATGGTAAGTGAACGTGTGCCAACCCCGCGTCCCCACTGGACAGATCTGTATATTACAATCCCCATTTCCAGCCACATGGATAACTCATCTTCTATGTAATAGCTGATTGTACCCACAATTTGTCTGTCGGATTCAATAATACGGATTGACACGGGTTTGGAATCGCCTGGATCTACGTCCATACGTTTGAGCATACCTTGTTCAAAACTTTCATAACTTTCGTGTTTAAGTGGGTAATAGGGTGCATCCCATTGCTTCCATTCAGGTACGTCATCACTGTAGATCAATTCATAGAGCTCTTTCAGATCCTGTTTCTCCACACACCTGAGTACAAGTTCACCATCAACGATAGGCAGTTCTTTCATACGATGAAAAGCACCCTCTTCCATATTAAGAACGATGAAGCTCTTCGATACTTCCGTCCGCATTGGCAAGAATGACTGTACTAGCCATATCCACAAATAGTCCGTTATCAACAACACCTGGCAGCATGTTCAACTGAACATTAAGGTCCGCAGCGTGATCAATCGCCTCCAAGTGGCAATCTGCTATCAGGTTTCCGTTGTCTGTCAGATAACGTTGCTGTCCATCCATCCGCCACTGTGGCTGACACCCCAATTTTTCGAGCGCCTGTAAGGTCCACTCAGAAGCAAATGGAACCACCTCAACTGGAAGCGGGAATTTCCCCAACTTTTGCACGGCTTTGCTGCCATCCGCTACAATAATCAATTTGTCACTATTGGCTGCCACGATTTTCTCACGCAAAAGAGCCCCGCCCCCCCCTTTAATCAGGTTAAATTCGGGATCTACTTCATCAGCGCCATCAATGGTCAGATCCAGACGTCCAATCTGGTCAAATGGGACGATGGGAATCCCCCATTCACGGGCAAGCTTGTCCGAAGCCTCTGAAGTGGCAACTGCTTGAATGTTCAATCCATCACGTACCCGCTCACCGATCCGGCAGATGGCATAATAAGCTGTTGAACCTGTACCCAAACCAACCTTCATTCCATCCTCAACATATTCTGCCGCACGCTCTGCTGCTATCTGTTTAAGATTCATCTATAAACCCCCGCTGCTCATAATTTGAGAAATGCATATGTAGTTATTATAGATAAAACCGCTTCCGATGTATATCCGTGCCTTCTGTTGCATCTTTGCCATCATATTTTTGTTTTGTTGAAGGATGTATTTTTACCCACCATGTTATAGAATACAGAATGAAGCTAAAAAATGGGAAATTTTAAAATAAACAGTTCTAAATACCTATAATACATCTGATATGTCCATAAATACGTAAAATATTAAAAAAAATTTAACGATACTATTCAATTTAACGACATTTTATACGACATATTAATTATAGATGTGTTTTAATAATTAGACACCTATGGTTCATACGGTACATAAGTCTCTACGAAAGCGACTGATAAACCAAGACCATGGTCGCATAAATTTCCTTTGGAGGGGATCACGGAATGATCTAGTTCTCACTGTACGAATGCAACCCTAAAGTTTCTTAATTTAAAGAAGATCAGGAGTGGAATTAAGTGAAATCATTAAGTTGGAAAAGCATGTCGTTTTTCTCCAAAAATCTGTTACTCTCATTTACCAATATCATTATCATCGGGGTAGCACTTATCGCAAGCAGTTACTATTTCCAAAAAACAGTTCTTGTTGATCAACTGCATGGACAGGTGGAACAAATTACCAAAAAGTGGGCTGAAGATATCAATCCTGCCGAGGTACAAGCTGCTATTGCGGAAGGTAGCTATGATGGAGCAACACAAACGAAATTACGAGCGTATTTCGATGAAATGCAAGAATATTATCCTAACATTGCACAAGCCTACATCTTCGGTGTCGAGCTCGGTGGCGATAACAAGAGATTAACTTCCCTTGTAGCGATGCCGACCAACCTAAGAGAGGCTTTTCAAAGTGAGAACGTAAATATTGGTGACATGTATGAGCAGCCGGTTGTTGTAGCCAATGCACTGAAAGAAATGCTTAATACGGATCGCCCAACATTCACAACATTTTATTCCGATGATTTCGGAACATGGACAACCATTGCATATCCAATCAAAGACAGCAACGGAAAGATTTTCTCATATTTTGCCATTGATGCAGATGCATCAGCCGTACCCGCAGGACTGAACTCCTTGCTTAAAAACGGAATTATCATCCTTGTCGCCTTCTTGCTGTTATTCCTGATTATCCAATACCTTGTAGTTAAAAACACACTTTCCCCTATCCGTCACTTGATCAAAGGAATTGATGACGTAAGTCGGGGTAATTTGAATGTCAACATTCCGACAGGCAAAGACGATCTGGGACTCGTTAACGAGAAGTTCAACACCATGGTTCGCAAAATCAACGATACTATCGTTAAAGTGCAAATCACATCACAAGAAGTAAATCAGTCTGCCAAAGAACTATATGAAGTATCCGAGCGCAACAGTGAGAATGCAGATTCTATTAATAATAATGTGACTCAAATCACTTCCAACATTCGTTCACAGGAACAGGCAACCCGGGATAGTGCACGTGCCATGTCCGAGATGGCTACCGTAATCCAGACGATTGCCAGCAGCTCGGCAAGTGTAGCGGATGAAGCCTATGAGATGGAACGTCGTTCGCAACAAGGTAACAGCGTTGTCCGTCAGGTATCTGAACAGATGAATCTGATTACGGAATCGGTTAAGAATACGGCTTCTGCCATTGAGGTTCTGGAGAGTCGTTCACAGGAAATCGGCGATATTCTCAATATCATCTCGGGAATCTCCAGCCAGACTAACTTGCTTGCTCTTAATGCATCCATTGAAGCAGCTCGTGTTGGTGAAGAAGGAAGAGGATTTGCAGTTGTTGCAGGTGAAGTACGCAAACTTGCCGAGCAGTCTGAACAAGCAACCAGCCAGGTTGGCGTATTGATTCAAGAGATTCAAGCTGGAATTAAACAAGCTGTACGTGCTATGGAACAAGGTACATCAGAAGTAGATACAGGGCTCAGCGTAGCCGATCAAACAGGACAACTGTTCGAAGATATTTTAGAAGCAGCGAAAAAAGTATCTAATCAGATTCAGGAAGTCTCAAGCGCGACGGAAGAAATCTCTGCGGGTACGGAGGAAATGACCGCTACAGCAGACGACTTGTCTTCAAGCGTAAGTAAGACAGCAAACAGCAGTGAACAAATTTCCTCATCTGTTGATGAGCAAAAAGCATCTTTGATTACACTGGTAGACTCCTCCACACGTCTTAACAGCATGTCTGAGGAACTCCAAGAATTGATCTCTCATTTCAATGTAAGCAAACAATAATTCAAATCCACAAACATTCGGTTTGAACCAAGGAGGAATAACTGAAGTGATTGAAAACCAACCATCTTCTTCCCATTCCATGGAATCTAGCTTGCCAGTTCTGCAGATTCCACTGGATTTTGGGCGACGTCAACAATCATTCTCTTATCAGTCTGCTCAAATCACATTACATGCTTCTCTGAGCCGTGAACTTAAACAGAAGTATGGAGAACAGATGGTGTACCCGGTACTCCTCTCAGCTTATGCAGCCTTGTTATTCCGATTGTCAGCTGAACAGGAACTAGCCATAGGTATACTTTCCCCCGATCAGGCAGCTTCCTATCTTTCTTTACAGATTCAGGGGAAATTGACCTTCAGCCAACTATGTCATCAGGTTTCAGAGCAGCTCAAGATTGAATACACGTTGCAAAACGGTGGATACCCTGAATCGTTTTTTATGCTGAATAGTGTACAGTTGCCTCAAGCTCCTCAAATATTAAACTGGAACGTTCGAGATGATCAGAACATGCTCATCCTCGATCTGTTCTATGATAGTTCACTGTTAAAAGAGTCTACCGTGCTGAGATATGCAGAATATTATCAGACTCTTCTACTCGCCCTTGTGCGTGACGGTGAGAAAGCAATCGGTACGGTAGATATTCTTTCTGCCTCAGACCGATTGCTTTACCGTGAAATGAATGATACTTCTGTTCTCGAACCAGAGAATCAGACGGTTCATGGCCGGTTCGAAGCAACGGCAGCGGCATATCCGGATTCACCGGCGATAACATCGCCATCCAAAAGTTATACGTACAGGGAATTGAATGAACGAGCTAATCAGGTTGCACGTGTTCTGTTATCCAATGGATTGCAAAAAGGTGAATTCGTCAGTATCTTTATGGATCGAAGTCTGGAGACCATCATCTCCCTGCTTGGAATTCTGAAGGCAGGTGGTGCATATGTTCCGATCGACCCTGAGCATCCACAAGAACGTAACAGTTATATTGTGGAAGATACGGCGTCCTCATTCGTGCTGACAACGGAGGCTTCTTATGCCCAAGCTTCCAGCTTGTTCTCCAGTATAGCTACGGTCCGTCAGATTCTCGCTGTGGATGGTCGTTTAGCTGGATTTGCAGCAAGTAACCCCAATCTGGATATTCAGCCAGATGATCTTGCGTATATTATCTACACGTCAGGGTCGACCGGTAAACCCAAAGGTGCACTGATTGCCCACCGGGGTGTAACCAATCTTGGCAGTGTGGTTCAGCGTGATTGTGACATTCAACCAGGTGATGTATTAACCCAGTTTGCTACATACAGCTTTGATGCATCCGTGTGGGATACCATTGGCGCCTTGTTCTATGGAGCAGAATTATATCTGTTGTCTGCGGAAGAACGTGTATCCGTTGAAGAATTCGCAAGTGCAATTGAACGCACAGGAACAAACATCATTACGATACTGCCTACGATTTTCTTCAATCAGCTTGCTTCCTACTTATCCGATGAAGGTTTCCACAAGCTGGCCAAAGTCAGAATCATTACTGTAGCCGGAGAAGCGCTCTACGGTGAACAGGTTCGTGCCTTCCAGCGCAAATTTGGAAACCAGATTGATATTGTTAATGTGTACGGACCTACCGAATGTACAGTAGCCACAACTACTCACCGCATCAGTGAGCAGGTTCCCGAACATGTGGTGAACATCCCTATCGGTAAACCAATTCATAACTACAAAGTTTACATTGTAAATGAAGAACAACAGCTCTGTCCGGCCGGTGTACCTGGTGAGGTATATATTGCTACCCCTGCACTGGCCAAAGGTTATCTGAATCAGCCAGAACGTACTGAGCAAGCATTCATTGAGAACCCGTTTGCGATAGGTGAGAGAATCTACAAGTCTGGCGATATTGCCAAATTGCTGGATACCGGGTTGCTGGAATATGTCGGTCGCAGTGACTCACAGCTAAAAATTCGTGGTCACCGGATTGAGATCGGGGAGATTGAAGATCACTTTGCACGGCTTGATCAGATCCAGAACGTTGCCGTCATTCCGAAGAAAGAATCCGATGGACAAAATATGCTGGTTGGTTACTTTACATCGAAAGATGGCAGTACCCTCTCTGTTACGGACATCAAGGCAGAACTGACGGAGAAACTTCCATCTTATTTTGTACCGAAGTGGATCTGTCAGCTGGATGAAATGCCGATTGCACCGACTGGAAAAATCAATCGCAAAGCGATGGTATCCCTGCCTCATGTGGAACGACATGAAGATCGCCCTGACCGGGTCATGCCTGAGACGGAGACGGAATCCATTATCCTGGACGCATGGAAAGAAATCCTTCAGCACGATGACTTCGGTGTCGAAGACAGCTTCTTCAATATCGGTGGTGATTCACTCCGGGTCATTCATGTACTGGTCATTCTGAAGCCACATTATCCACAGCTGAAAATTGCCGATTTCTTTGCCGAGAAAACAGTCCGTGCTCTCGCTCGTCGTGTGGAAGTATTGTCTCTCAGTGCTGTAGAAGTTACGGATTCAGTGGTGACCGATGGTATGATTACACAATTATCCGAACACCCTGTGGAGCTAACATCCCAGTTGGGGTACCCGCTCATTCGTGAACCTGAGCATGTGTTGCTGACTGGAGCAACTGGTTATCTGGGCTCTCATGTGCTGCAACAGTTAATTCTGAATTCCAGCACACGAATCTACACCCTTGTTCGTCGACCATCCAATGGAATAACTGCAATGGAACGTTTGACTAACGTGTTGGAAGGTTATTTCGGCAAACAACTGACTGACCATCTCTCCACTCGTGTGGAGATTATTGAAGGGGATCTCGAACAACCTAATCTCGGTCTGTCCGCTGAACAAACGGCTTATGTTCAGGATCGAATTGACCGTGTCATCCACTGCGCTGCAGACGTACGTCATTTTGGCGATGCCGATCAGTTCGCCAAAACAAATGTGGAAGGAACGGTCGCATTGCTTGACTTGATTCGCAGCAAACCAGGTGCTTCCTTCCACCATGTATCCACGATGGGTATTCCGGAAGATCTGGCACTCAGCGGACAATGGGAATCCTCCCTGCAATATGATCGGTTCCCGGCTGACTTGCATGTGGACAACCTGTATTCGGACAGCAAACTTGAAGCCGAGAAAGTGCTCATGATTGCGGCAGAGGAAGGTGTACCTGTCAGCATCTATCGTGCTGGTAATCTCACTTGCCACTCCGAAACTGGACGCTTCCAGTCCAATATTGATAGCAATGCCTTCTATCGCATGATCAAAGCAATGTTATTGCTCGGCAAGGCTCCTGCGGCTGACTGGATGGTTGATTTTACACCGATCAACTATGCAAGTGAGGCTATCGTTCACCTGGCCTTACGTCAGGATACCGCCGGTCGTGTATTCCACATCTGTAATCCGGAGCCAATCCGCTATGATGAGCTGATCCGTTCTGTGAATCGGGCTGGTTACAATGTCGAGACACTTCCTTTCGCGGATTACACCCGTTGGTTGTTCGATGCCAGCATCAGCAAGGAGCCGGAAGCTCTTCAGTTGGCTATTGCACAGCTTGAAGGCGACGGTGCGAAGGATTCAGCTTATGTCTATGCTTGCCCTGTCACAACGGCTTATGTGGAACCTGCCGGAATCTCATGTGCAAAAACAGATGATCGATTCATCTCCGCCATGTTAGACTACGCCGTTCAGATTGGATATTTCCCGTCTGCAATCCGGCGCCATAACGGCACTTCTACAGCAATGGAGTAAGTTCCGTGAAGTTCAACTTTAACTAATAGGAATACGCAGAAGCCACCTTCTCGTCATTCACTGACGAGAAGGTGGCTTCTTTACTTCGCATTTTTCAGACGTTTTAGCATTTCTATATCAATCTTTTAGACCCATCGGATAATTGCAATGATGGCAAGATGCGCTGGATAGAAATAACGCCAGACCCAACGTGGCCCCTTCATACGGAATCCCGCTTGGTAATACTGAGCAATAGCAATGCCGGCGGTTGCGAGCACACTATACATTTGCACAGAGCTGTTATGCAGGAGAAGATATAGTGCATTTAACACGACATGTGCCACGACAAGTACAGGACCCCGGAAATAACGGAATAACAGAACCAATAACAACCCGTACATCCCGTAATCCATATGGCTAATTTCCATGAACAAACCTGCTCCAATTACAATCGGAATCCCCAGTAGTTTGGATGGCAATTTATCAATAACGAATAATACCAACAGGGCTGACCACAATGTCCATACCACGTTCAGAGAGTAATGATTAAACGCAGCCATGAACGGCACCTGTGATATGATCGCGATCCAGAACAGCCGCCATATGTATTTTTGTACGTCTCGTGTATGTTTATAACCGATATACACTGCAAAAGCATAGATTGGAAAAGCGATACGACCTATGATCCTCAACTCTATAATATGTGGAAAAAAGACAGCCCCTATATGATCAATTAACATCGTGATCATGGCAATCCACTGCATCATGTTGCGACTCCCCTCCTTTGTTGCCGACGACACGAGTGTGCTATTCATTCATATAGTGCGTCTTTTTGAGCAACCTCTTATACATTAAGTTCATAATACATGAATCTGGTATCCTGTGCATATCCTTCGGATTCATATAAAGCTTGTGCTTGTTTGTTACTTAACTCAGTTGAGAGTGATATACGAAGAACTCCACGCTCAGATGCCAATTGCTTGGCTGCTTGCAAGAGCTTCCTGGCAATGCCTTGCTGACGATAATCCGGGTACACATATAGATCATTAAGCACCCAGACAGGCCCCATTGATACCGAACTGAAACTGGGATATAGCTGAACGAATCCAGTACAGATTAAGCCATTCGAGAGTGACATACCGTTACTTTCATCTGTCCCATGTTCACTTTCCGCATCTGTTTCTGCTACCAAAATCACCGATTCATGGCCTTCCATTCGTTCTCTAATATACTGACGTGCTCCCTCAATGTCAGCATTTTGGTTGTAGAACATCCTGTACTCATTGAACAATCGACCCACTTCGTTACTATCAGGAAGACCCGCTTGTCTGATTCGGTGCTGCATTTCACTCAACTCCTCTGGGATGGAGACCATCGTCTCATCGTTTGTATTTCTCAATTGTAAAACATTCCTTTCCTTTTCCCCATTCATCATCTGCATCAAAGTTTGTAGTATCTTGAGCAGTGAGCTGACATTCGTTCATGCGCGCTTCCAGATTGCATCTTGCTTATCTAGTCCATACCAATTCTGTACGTTTTGTTATATTTACTTCGTATTGGCAAAAATAAAAAGGCGACCAAAGCATCCACTGCTCCGTCGCCGTAATTATTCAGTTCGATTCAGCATTCTGCTGTTCCTGACCAGGATCAGCATCGGGGAAAATGACGCCTTTCTTCAAAATCAGATTGGCATATTGGGCGCGCTCACCAGTTGCAACAATCACATAGGCATTCGAAGCGCGTTTATAAAAATCAAATCGCTCTTCATGATCAAAAGCATCCGTAATGCCTTCGTATTCTTCAATCAACCGGCGATAGTCTTCCCATATGATCGGGATCACCTGATCCCCTTTCACAACCTGCATGACAGCAGCGGGACGCTCAGCATAGGTATCCAGTGGATATAATTGCAGGATGGCATCCAGCAGTTCAACGACTCCCAGTGCGTCACAGCGTACCAGTCGCTTGGCATGACTGGCTGCGGGGAAATTGCCATCCGCCAGAACCAACTCGTCTCCATGGCCCATTTCGGACATGATTTTGAGTAACTCTGGAGGTATTATTGCGGGTATATTCTTTAGCATATACAGCTCTCCTTGGTCATCTCCAACATTAGTTAGAGCAAATTGGTTTTCTCCATTCTTCAAGCACCTTGATATCGATTCCATAAAAGCGGTTTCATCACTATTCTAACAGTATTTTTGGATGATTGCACAGCGCACACGTACGTTCGATAAGAGAATATTTCATTTTGACAAAAATACTTGTTTGACATATAGTTGTTATAACAACTAATTAATTGGGACATTTTATTATGGAAGCGAGGTCTAGCAATCACATGGACTATACACTGGAACAATCTGTTGGATTCATGCTGGGTTTCACACATCGTAAAGCTGTAGCTTTACTTGCGACGCGATTCAAACCTTATGATATTACGACAGAGCAATTTTCTGTTCTCTTTAATGTTGACCGCGGTGAAGGTGTTAATCAGAAGGAGCTTGCTGCACGTGTCTTCAAAGACCAACCCACCACTGCGCGGATTATTGATCTGCTTGAGAAGAAAGGCTGGGTAGAACGCCGGACCAGCGAACAGGATCGCAGAGCCTATCTGTTATATCTCACCACGGAAGGCAAAGCGTTAATTGATATCCTCGTTCCGATTGAAAGAGAAATGAATAAAGAACTTGCTGAAGGTATATCCGAAGACCAGATGGAAGCATTTAAACATACTCTTTCCCTCATTAACCGCAACTTGTAATGAATCACAACTCAGGGGGAATACAACATCATGAAAGAACAATCTACACAACAAGTTAGACTATGGACCACCGATTTTATACTGCTGATGCTGTGCAACTTCTTGTTGTTCTTGCAACTGCACATGATCGTCTCTCCGCTTCCGTCCTACGTTCAGGAGCGATTTCACGCCAACGCATTTGAAGTAAGTTTATTCACCTGTCTGTTTGCACTAAGTGCCATTGCAGCCCGTCTCTATTCCGCGAAAGCGCTGGAGAAGGGCCTTCGTAACGCCATGATCTATATAGGCCTGTCCGTTGCCCTGCTGGCAACGCTCGGCTATTATTTTGCTGCTGGTATAGCTGTGCTCTTGTTGCTGAGAATGTTGTTTGGTATCGGGTTTGGTATGAGCAGTACCGCTTTTCCAACGATGGCCTCGGACATTGTGCCCGTCAAACGAATGGGTGAAGGTATGGGTTACTTTGGTCTATCGACTAGCTTGGCTATGTCTATGGGGCCAATCATTGGGGTTACTCTGCTCCAGGGTGCTGGATTTGTAACTCTGATGTTATGTACTGCGGGTGTCCTCGCTGTGATCTATCCACTGAGTTATTCACTGACACGCAAAAAAGCAGTCAGAACCGATAACAGTACAACCATCATGCCACAAGCCACAACAAGTGCTTCAGGGTCCAACCCAAAACAGAAGACACCTTTCAACCGGAAGCTGATTCTGCCCAGTGTGCTGAATTGCCTATTATCCATCACCTATGGTGGGCTTGTCGGATTCATCGTTTTGTATGGCAAGGAAGCCAATCTGGCCAATCCTGCGCTGTTCTTTTTGTTTAATGCACTCGCCGTGTTATTGGTTAGACCATTTGCAGGGCGGATCTATGACAATAAAGGTCCAAAAGCACTGCTCATTCCAGGGGCAATATTCGTTGCTGTCGGCCTCATTCTGCTCTCGTATGCCACCTCCATGTCCGTACTGTTCATCGCTGCCTTTATCTACGGAATCGGTTATGGTTCCATGCAGTCGTCTCTGCAGACCTGGATGATTCAAGTTGTATCTCCTACTCAACGGGGTATGGCTAACGGTATGTTTTTGAACTCGCTGGATCTGGGTATTGCGACCGGTGCCCTTCTACTTGGCGCCATTGCGGCCATAACCAGTTATACTGATATGTATCGATATTCCGTGATGTTTATGATTCTGTTCTTGCTTATATATCTGATTCAGGGAAAACGAAGCGGCAGCTTCTCCATTGAACCTCATGCTCTGCTCGCTCATACTCATATCACTGCAACGGAACCACCTCCAGATCAAACCAAGAATTCAGAATCTGGAGCCGGCAACACCGAAACTAGCCAGTCGAATAAAAGTAAACACGAATGATTGATTAAGGTCATTCTGAACATAAAAACGCGTTTACACCGAGAAAGCAAATTCATCCGCTTTCTTAGGCGTAAACGCGTTTTTTATTAGAACAGATCTGAATGTTAAACTTAAGACAGCATGGAAATGAACACAGCATACAGAACCGTCTATCTAAAATGGACTTTTCTTGCGACCTATGGGAGCATACCCTCTACTTGTCTGGATCACATCATTAGATGTTTCATCCTGTTTCTGCTTGCTTCCTGAAGTAGGTTGGTCTCCCTTATCCGGTTTAACTGCGAATAAGGTGAGCAATCCGCCCACTGCGCCAGACGCAGCGAGCACACCAAAAAGCAGGAAATGATGAGAACCGATCAGCAAAGAAACGACAGGTGGACCGAGAGATACTCCAATGAATCGCATGCTGCTGAACAGAGCCGTGATTGTGCCCCGCTGTTTTTTGTCCACGCCTTCTGTAATCAAGGCATCCAGACATGGTAACGTTGCACCTATTCCGGCACTTCCCAATGTGAAAAGACCTACTACAACATAGATATTATCAAATAAACCTATAACGCCAAGGGATACCGTCAGAAGCGCAAGTCCTGTGAAGCCAAGCCACTTCATTCGCGTTTTGTTCTTTCCAATCCACTTCCCTGCCAGGAAAGAAGACAGACATAACGCTGCCAGCGGGATCGCAAGGACAAGTCCTTTAAGTACACCTTTCAGGGCAAATTCGCTCTCCAGCGTCTCGGATAGATAATATAACACACCAAAGATGACAAACATGCAAATACCACCGATTGCAAACAACGCATACAACCAGCGTCCCTTTTCTTTTAATACGTCACGAATGGATGCCACAAATTCTACAAAGGTGGGAGGCTTTTCTTTTTTCCGTGGAGTCTTCACCAGGAAAATAACAAGAACCAGCGAAAGTACACAAAGGATAGGAATAGCCATGAATGGCGCATACCACAACCAGACCGCCAGCACTGCACCCAGAATCGGACTTATGACTTTACCAAACGTATTCGAGGTCTCAATGATACCCAGGCTTTTGCTTACTTCGTTCTCATCATTAAACATGTCCCCAACCAAAGGGATAACAATAGGAAATGCGCCGGCAGCACCTATTCCCTGCAATAACCTGCCACCCAGAATGGTCCAGTAGGCTATGTTTCCGTTCAGCATCCATGCTGCCACACCAGCGACAGCACCTCCGACGGCTGCAATAACGAGGCTGGGAATGATAACTGCTTTTCTGCCAAAACGATCCGACAAGTACCCTGCAAGAGGAATAAGCAGGATCGCAACTACAGCGTAGACTGTAATGAGCATACTGACCTTAAATGCAGATACCTTCAACTCACGTTCAATCTGTGGCAGGATCGGTATTAGCATGGAATTACCCAAGGTCATAATTAAAGGGATGGAAGCAAGTGCGACGAGGTCCCACTTTTTATCGTTCATACCACAACCACCTTTACAGATTCTACACACATCAGCATTATTGTGCTTGTTTCGGAGGTTGATTATTCAGGACATGTTGGATGTTATCGCTTGTTCACACAAAAAAGCTGCCTGCACGTATTCGTGCAAGACAGTGACCAAATGCATATTGAACCGGTCCTTCATGATACATATAGGTCATGCGATTCTGAATGATGTCATAATCCATTATGTCAGGCAGCTGTGATTCGTCTTCATACCATGTCATATTCAATCTGCCTGCCGGGGCATAATAACCTAACAGCACATCTGCAAGCGCATTCCCCAATTCCTGACCTGCATGTGTCATATAAACGATTGCGCGGGCAATACCTTTCAACTCCTGCAAAGCAAATGGATAACTGCCCATAATCACAACCACCGTATTGGGATTGGCTTCACATACGGCTTTGACAAGCTCGACCTGACTCGGCGGAAGCAGCAGACTTGGGCGGTCAATTTCTTCTTTGCCGTTGATATAAGGGCTGTTGCCAACAACAACGACAGATACCTGAGTGCTACGTGCAGCTTCTACGGCTTGTTGTATTGCTTCCATTGCTCCAGTAAATCCAGCGTGCGCTGGCGATACTTCTGACCATCTTCAGGTTGATTGACCTGATGTTCATGAACGTAGGCATTAAAATACGAAGACAGTATTCGGTAAGCAAGCCTGCGTGCCTGTCCTTCAGCGGATGAGTCCAGTGGACGATCATATCCTTCATGAAAAGCCACCGATTCTGTCGACAATATGGCTTCAAACTCCCTGTCGGCAAACATGGAACGATCTCCATCAATGATGGCCGCAATGTTTAGCTCACCATTTTCCTGATGAACAAGCACATTGGCTTCCCACAGGTCATTATGAACCAGTACCGGATGGGTCACTTGATCGAATAATTCTTTATTTTTGATGAAAATAGCGGCGATTTCTTCTCCCACACCTGACATATAATCGGCTTGTGCCGCTTTAAGTGCCGTTTCTTCTGCAAAAGAGTGCAACACCTCGGACCATTGATCCGAGCCTTTAATCGTCCCATCTCCTTGCGGCCAGCCAAACGATGCACCCTCGATCTGATGCATGATCGCGGTATAGACGCCAAGCTGATGATACAATCGCTCTTTGTCTATGTCTGAAATCGATGCGTGATCCAGCTGCTTACTCGGGATAAATTCCATAAACATGTACGTTCTTGGAATGATGGATCCGCTATCATCACAGGCGATAATGTTGGGAGCAGGAATGCCTGCCTTACGGTAATATTCATACACAATCGGTTCAGCCGCCATCATCGTACGTTCAAAAGAAAAGAGTGGGTCACTCGCAGAACCAGCCGCCATCTCTCCCCGCTCTGGAGCCAAACGTAAAATCACATCCGTATAGGATGTATGTTCAAGTTGAATCCGATAGGTTGTATTAAAAAGTCCACCTTGCAGGAGACCAAACGCCTTTACTTTGGTATCGCTTCCAAAATTAATCTCTACCAGTTGATGCAGCATCTCTGCTGATATCGTGCAGTGCAAACCGGAATTCATTGTACTCATTTCATTCAATCTCCTATCATCGTAGACAAACAGACGGCACCTTTCGGCACCGTCCTTTTCTTTTACTATATCATTTTACAGTTGGATTGTAAGCGCGCTTTCGCCTGTTGCTGCCGTAACGACAACACCATTTGCACCAGACACTTGGGAACCACCTTCAACGCTGGATACACTCTCAATGCCGCGAAGCACCAAGTTCCATGGTTTGCCTGCACCTTCAGCACGAACATCCAGCACTGAACCATTACGTGTAACGTTAACTGTCAGCTCCTGCTCTGCCGCTTGGTTCACAACGACAGCTTGAGCCGTTTGACCATCAGCCAGTTCGAACAAGTGCAAGGACACATCATTCGCAAAGTCGTAATCCGGTTTGTTATCCACCGCACCCACAGCGATCAGACTGTTTGGCTTAATCATCATTGGCAGTGTTTTAAAGTCATGGTTTTCACTGATCCAGCGTCCACCTTGTACTTTCGCTCCTGTCAGATAGTTCGTCCAAGTTCCTTCAGGCAGGTAATAACGCACATCACCTTCCTTGTTGAAGATTGGAGCCACCAGAATTGAATCACCAAACATATATTGCGTATCCAGGTTATATGTTGTTGGGTCCTCTGGGAAGTCCAGCAGCATAGCGCGCATCATCGGAATACCTTTTACCGTTGACTCTACCGCAGAATTGTACAGGTACGGCATCAGGCTGATTTTGAGTTTGGTAAAGTCACGAACAACGTCCACGGATTCCTCGTCAAACAACCAAGGCACACGATACGAAGTGCTGCCATGCAGGCGGCTGTGTGAAGATAAAAGTCCGAATTGTACCCAACGTTTGTATACATCAGGGCTCGCTGTGCTTTCAAAGCCACTGATATCATGGCTCCAGAATCCGAAACCGGAAAGCCCAAGTGAGAGGCCACCGCGAAGCGATTCAGCCATGGATTCATACGTGGAAGAGCAGTCTCCGCCCCAGTGAACCGGGAACTGTTGCCCACCTGCTGTTGCAGAACGTGCAAACAGGGCAGCTTCGTTTTTGCCAATCTTCTCTTCGAGCAATTCAAATACAGCTTTGTTATAGAGCTGTGTATAATAGTTGTGCATTTTAACCGGATCAGAACCATCAAAGTACACAACATCTGTCGGAATTCTTTCACCGAAGTCTGTCTTGAAGGAATCTACGCCTTGATCCAGCAGGACTTCCAGCTTGCTCTTATACCAATTCACAGCATCCGGATTCGTGAAATCAACCAGAGCCATGCCTGCTTGCCACATATCCCATTGCCATACGCTGCCATCGGCTGTTTTGACCAGATAACCGTTCTCCATACCTTCATCGAACAAGTAGGATTTTTCTGCAATATATGGATTGATCCAAGCACAGATTTTAAGGCCCTTCTCTTTCAGACGTGCAAGCATGCCTTCCGGATCCGGGAACATCGCTTCATCCCATACAAAATCAGACCATTGGTATTCCTTCATCCAGAAGCAGTCAAAATGGAATACAGACAGCGGAAGATCACGTTCAGCCATGCCATCTACGAAATGGTTAACCGTTGCTTCATCATAATCCGTTGTGAATGATGTTGTCAGCCACAGACCAAATGTCCATGCTGGTGGAAGCGCTGGTTTACCTGTTAATTTCGTATAATTATCAAGTACATCCTTTGGATTGTCACCGCCGATAATGAAGTATTCCAACGTCTCTCCTTCTACGCTGAACTGCACTTTAGATACATTCTCGGATGCAATCTCATACGATACGCGTTCAGGATGATTTACAAATACGCCATATCCTTTATTGGACAAATAAAACGGAATGTTCTTATATGACTGCTCACTGCTTGTACCGCCGTCCTCATTCCAGGTATCGACGATTTGACCATTCTTAACAAACGGCGTGAAACGCTCACCAAGTCCGTAAACGTATTCACCAATACCAAGATCCAGCTGTTCGCGGAAGTACGCTTCCTTGCTTGGACCTGTAATATAACCAGCAGCTCTTTGACCACTACCAGTAATCCGTTTTCCTCCATACAGGAAGCTGACGTCCCAACCGTTTGTTTTATCGATTTGAACTTCCAGATTGCCGCTTTTCAAAACAGCGCCTTGTTCATTTTTTGAGATGTCAACGTTTGCATCTTGCGTATTAAGCTCAAATACAGGCCCTTTTTTCACTCCGCCTTTATGGTGATTCAAGGTTACACGGATAACGTTAGGCATAGGTGAGCTGTACGTTGCTTTCAGCAATGTACCGTTCAATGTGTCGCCTTTGTTACGAATATATTTAGTTGCCGCATATACGGTCACAGAATTCTCTTTTTGCACAATATCACGAATGTCAGTCGGGTTTTGAATCTGGTACCCTTCACGAGTCATCCAGAATCCATCAGTAAATTTCATGTTTTCTTTCCCCCTTTGGTTATATTATAATAATATTGATATTAATAACGAATTTCTTCTCTTATTTTGACCAAATATATCACGATTTTGATAATAAACATCCGATTCTTGAACATCATCACCAATCTATGGAAACGATTACATTAATAATGTAACAAAAGGAGAATCTGATATGGAACGTGAACGATTACGGGAAGACCGGATTCACGGCAATGCCATGTATCCCGTCAGTGTGTACCCGGATATTCAACAACTAAACGGAGATAGCATTCTCGATTGCCACTGGCATGATGAGATGGAGTTCACCATGGTGACCAAGGGCTGCGCCGTCTTTCAGATCGATATGAACACTGTTGAGGTTCAAGCTGGAGAAGCCATTTTCATCAATAGAGGCGAGATTCATGCGGGGTATCTGAAGGGTGATGTTCCCTGCGTATTCTCTTCCATTGTATTTAATCCCGAGCTGCTTGGCAGCCGTACCTTCGATACCGTCCAAGAGAAATTCATCGGTCCACTGGTACGCAAAACGGTGATTCCCCCTTGTCATATCAAGGCAGATGAGGATTGGGGACAAGAAATTCTAGATCTCCTGAAACGTATATTTGCAGACCATGCTACCCGAACCGAAACGTGTGAAATGTCAACAAAAGCGTACCTGTACCTCATATTTGCCCGAATGTTCGAACATATGAGACCTGCTCCGGTCAAAGGCACCGTGGCTACAGGGAGTCATGACAAGGTAGAGCGCCTGAAATCCGTGCTCAGTTATATTCACAAACGGTATCCTGAACCATTAAAGCTGAAAGAACTGGCCGACGAAGCCAATATGAGCGAAGGACACTTCTGTCGTTTCTTCAAACAGATGGTGCAGAAAACCCCGGTTGATTACATTAACTATTACCGCGTTCAACAGGCCTGCGTTCAGCTTGAGAATACGGATCACAAGATTGTTGATATCGCCATGGATGTGGGTTTTGAGCATCTAAGTTACTTCATCACTACATTTAAAAAACATAAAGCCACTACACCTTCACAGTATCGCAAAATGTTCTATGAGAACGTAGGAATGGAGTCTGCTCTAGTTCAGGTGTAAAAGAAGAAGGTGCTCACAGCTATTCAGCTGCAAACACCTTCTTTATCACTTCCAATTCCCAAGAACTAACAAGATAAGGTTCTGAGGCACGTTGTCTCAGCTAGAACTCATTTCATGTGCTGCTACAAGAACTGCGCTAAGGAATTTATTGATGTCTCACTTTTTCAGCGTCTTCCATGAAGTGTACTCATGTACGGAGAAACCGTTAAAGGATGCATGTACTGAAGCCATTTTTTCGACCAACTTCAATTGTGCTTCCATATAAGCAGATCCCTCTTCATAAAAAGTAATGAAGTCGCCTTCCTTGCTTTGCTTTGTTTCCACGGCGATTGAGATCGTCTTGCCGAGCAGAGCTGCTTCTGCAAGTTCATCCTTCGCCACACTATAGATTGCAGCAGCTGTATCGCGGTAAGCCATAATGGTGATGGAATCAAACTTGCGAATCATCCAGCTACTTACGGCCATCGTGGAACCCGGAATTTTGTAGTTATCGAGCCAGAAAGGCAGATCAGCTGCTACTGGCATCTTCATCCGTGATGCTCGCTCAACAATGTACTCCACATTGCCTTGCCACTGGGTAATTACACTGGCCTGATTGATTTTCCACTGCGGGTGCACATGTGGCTCAATATCCAGATGGATACCAGCAAATTTCTCATTGGGCAACGCTTGCGCCTGATATGTCTCGATCCAGTCCAGGAAAGATGCAATCTGCTCCCGACTTTCCGTCAAGCCCCAGGCTGATCTTCCATCCATGACGTCAACCGCAATGTTCTTGGCTCTCGCCTGACGGATAAAACTTTTATATTCAGGAATTTTTATATCCCGGTTCATCTGCAGATAGATCGTATTGATTTTGTTCGCTGTAGCATAATTTAATACCTCTTGAGGATTACTTCGGATCTGGGTGGTATCCCACACCCATGTCGCTCTCACCGGTGCATCAAGTTTTCCATGAATCGTTGCATAACTGTCGACTGAACCATCCGCAATGGCTTTGGAAGAACAGGCTGTACTCGCACACAGGATCAAACAACTCAGTAATACGATAAAACGGTAACCCCTTTTGCTTTTCATATTTGTACACTCCCTCTGAAGTTATCAGCTCTGACGTGCAAATCTGGATGAAATTGTGTCGTTTCATATTCATTTAATGGATATTTATTAGGTACGACGAATTTGGATTGCTTCTATATGCAATATCATCTTTAAGACTCACTACGAAAGAATCATATAACTATATTTCGGGAATTCGTAGTTCTGTATGTATAGTTCAAAAGTCGCAATTATTCACTATTTTCTAAATTAACCCTTATTTCAGCATGACTTCAGTCATTATTGCCATATGCACACCGAGATCCAGAAGACCTAGAAAGCGTTTTCTCCCACAATGTACAAAAAAACCGCCCTAAGGCGGCTTTGCATGTATCTTAATCTATTTGTGCTCTAGTCGACATTTCCGTTCATTCATTACCCGATGGAGCTACAGGTGTATTCTCAACCACTTCATCGAAAAGGGACACCAGTTCAATACCTTCTGCCGAGATCCGCACAAGACCCTTGTCGGACAAACGTAGTTCTGGAATCACAACCAGCGAGAGCAACGAAAGCGTCATGAACGCATTATTCAACAGACATCCTGCAGACTGTAAAGCTTCACTGATTGCTGCCGATTGGGCTGCAACGACTTCGAATGGCTCGGTTGACATCAAACCTGCAATCCGCAGCGGGAATTCGGTTACACCTGCTGCCGTTACCACGGCGACTCCGCCCTGCATTCGAATGACACGGTTACCGGCTTCGGCCATCAGGGCATCATCATTACCGATAATCAACAGGTTGTGACTATCATGAGCAACCGTCATCGCAATCGCTGCAGGGGATGTGAAGCCGATGCCTCCAACAAGCGCTACCGCTCGATTCCCGGTTTGTTTGTGACGCTCCAATACCGCAATTTTGCATACTTCCCCTGAAGTTGAAACCACAACCTTGCCGTTCTCTACGGTGACGGGCAGGTGTTTCTCCTTTGTATCCACATGGTTCTCTGTCACATGAATGATTTTGGCACCAATGATCCCCTCTTGAATCGGCGCAGCCAACTCCAGATCTACTGGCTGAATATTAGCTTCTAACTTCACTGTGTTCAGCGCTTCCTCAGGGTACGTGAAGCTGTCCCAGACCGCCGTCATTTTCCCGTTCTCGGCTACAACTTGCCCGGCAGCAATCGTCATGCCCACACGTACATCCGCCAACCGGCCGTCCAGCAGAATAATATCGGCTATATTGCCCGGAATAACCGCACCAATATCACGCGCAACACCAAAGCGCTCAGCCGTGTTAATGGTTGCCATCTGAAAAGCAGTGACCGGCTTCACACCTTGGGAGATTGCAAGACGAACAACAAAATCCATATGTCCTTCTTTGAGCAGGGATTCAGAGCTTCGGTCATCGGTCACCAGCATCATCCGGCGTGTATCCAGTCCAAGCTCAGTGCAGGCTTTGATTGTCTCAGCCACATCATGCCATGCCGAACCTTGGCGCATCTTCGCATACATCCCGAGTCGCAGACGTTCAACCACATCTTCCTTGGTCACACACTCATGATCCCCTGTAACGCCACTCGCTGCATACGCTGGCAGACGCCAGTCATCTGCAGCCCAGGTGAAATGACCGTCTGCCACTTTACCTGCCCGGAGGGTCGCCTGTATCTCCCCGATCATCGTCTCGTCCCCATAGACTACCCCAGGGAAGTTCATCACTTCACCAAGGCCAATCATGTCCGGACCCCAGGAAAGAGCCTCAGCTACCTCCTCAGGCCCGATATAAGCACCTGTTGTCTCCAATCCTGGATGAGTGGAAGGCACACAGGAAGCCACCTGCATATAAGCAGCCATCGGTGTGGTCCGCGCTTCATCCAGCATCAGTCTCAAACCTTTGAGACCAAGCACGTTAGAGATCTCATGTGGGTCAAAGAAACCTCCGGTCGTGCCTGAAGGCAATACCGCTCTCGCAAACTCGGTTACTTTCATCTGTGTACTTTCGATATGGCAGTGTCCATCCAGCAAACCAGGAGCGATATACTTACCGTTCGCTTCAATAATCCGGGTATGTTCTCCGATGGTGTGGCTTACATCTTTACCGACATAAGCGATTCGAGCTCCCTGTACAGCTATGGACATCTCAGGCAAAATCTCACCCGATATCACGTTTACCAGCGTACCTCCCCGAATGACCAAAGTCGCTGGCAAATCTCCCCGTGCTGTAGCGACCAGATCAGGTACACAATCGGCCATAAGCGGCCGTTCAAAAGATGGTTTGTTCATTTTGTTGCCTCCTTTAATAAACGATCCAAAAAAATATATTGTTACGATTATATGAGTCCGGACTTCATGTGTAAAGAAAAATCACATCTATTGTGCTTAAATACAAATTATGAAGTCCTCTTTATCCACGGGACCCAATCCTTACGGATTCACGTTAGGTATTTTCATTCAATACGATCACTTAAATGGCTGGAACCTCATCTCGTATAATTCCCTCGCTAAGCTAGCTTCTTCCCGATCTATGTATCATATACAGAAAAACTCCCGTTCCATTGAACGGAAGCCTTCTTCATGCATATGAAGTGTTATGTCAGTCCACTTGCGCAGCAGACACCTTGCCAAGATCATACCATTCTTCCGACTGGGCAGTAATGAAAGGACTCGGTGTACCCACGCAGTAAACGTGCAGCAGATGCATCGCTCGTGTACAAGCCGTATAGAACAACTTGCGTTCATGTTCCTGCGCATACTGCTCCGCAGAGCCGTCATAGATCAGGACAGCATCGAACTCCACACCTTTGGCCAGATACGCCGGGATCACATGAACACCCTGCTCAAAAGCCAGCGTCGTTTTTTTGATTAACTTCGGTGCTGTGGGCAGTACCTTGCTCAATGCAGCATGTACGTCTCTGCTCTCTTCGGCGGTCTTGCAGATGACTGCGACCGATTCGTATCCTTCCTTAATCAAGTGCTTCAGGTCTGTCGTGATGACGTTCATATGACGCTCGGCATCAGAAGAGACAATCACTTTAGGCTTCTCGCCGCTACGGTTAAATGGAATAATCTCTTCCCCACCAGGCACCATACCACGTGTAAACTCCACGATCTCCCGGGTAGATCGATAACTTCTAGTCAGCTCAATCACTTCCGTATTGTCTGGTCCGTACAGGTTAGTCAAGGGTCCTGTTCCACTAAGTACTGAAGAGTGGGCATAGATTGCCTGATTAAAGTCACCAAGTGCTGTTATTTTCGCCCGCGGGAACAATCTCTTCATAAATGCCAACTGAAACGCAGAATAATCCTGGGCTTCATCAATGATGACATGGCGAATATTGGAGTTAATATGGAATCCAAGCATAAGCTCACGCAAGTACAAGTATGGCGTAATATCTTCATATGCCAACTCCTGAGACTTCAATCTGCGTAAAGTCATCTTACCAATTTCATCCCATTGAGCAGGCAGTGCTTCGTCACCCAGCAATCGCTCCATCTGAGCCTGATCGCTGAACAGATGTGCATATAATTGTCTTATATCAACGAATCGTAAGGACTTGATCCATTTGCGCAACGGTTTGAGTCGGTCACTGACCACCATACGTGCCAGAATTTCTCTTTCCTGCTCGAAGTCATTAAACGTATGGGTCTTTCCTTTTTGCTTGCGCTTCAACCGTTGATATGCACGTTGCAGATCCTCCGGCTCCATCAGATCAAGCTGCTGATCAACCCAAGGCGCATCCAACTCACCTTTACCAAAGGCAGACAGTTCTTTCAGCATCCAGTCCCGTAACATCTCCAGTCGACTCACCAGCTTAACGGACGACTCGAAACTATAGAATTTCTCAGCCATAGCCTCTGACGTGACAATCGCTCGGCCCTGGAAGCGAACCGGCTTGAATTTCATGCCACCTGACAACATGCTTTCCTTATAACGTGTAATGACTTTCAGGAAAGTTTCGGACGACTTGAAGCGAATGCTGGACATGCGAACTTCATAATCGGGATCTTCCGTCCCCGTAAGTACATATTCGAGTTGAATAAACGGATCTTCCAGTTGATATTCACGACCCAAACGGCGCTCCAGATACTCCTGGAAGGTCGTTTGCAACATGTTTTCCTCCCCAAGCTCAGGCAGTACCGTGGAGACATAACTGTTGAACATTGGATTCGGTGAAAAAAGAACCATCTGATCCGCTTGCAGATGCTCGCGGTATTTATAGAGAAGATATGCCACACGCTGGAGCGCCGCGGATGTTTTGCCACTGCCGGCTGCGCCTTGCACAATGAGCATACGTGTCCGGTCATTACGGATAATCCGGTTCTGCTCCTTCTGAATGGTCGCTACAATACTCTTCATCTGTGCATCTGAAGTTCGACTGAGCACGGCCTGCAACAACTCATCACCAATCGTAACCCCCGTGTCAAACATAAAACGGATACGTCCATCCCGAATGACAAACTGCCGCTTCATCTCTATATCACCGCTGATCTCTCCGCTTGGTGTATGATATGTGATCGGGCCCGGTGCTCCGTCATAATACAGGTTAGAGATTGGCGCACGCCAGTCGTAGACCAGAAAAGATTCTTCCTTCTCATCCAGCAACGATGCAATGCCGAGATAAATTCGTTCTGCATTTGGATACCCGTCTTCCTTAAAATCAATGCGCCCAAAATACGGTGAATGATGCAGTCGTTTCATTTTATCCAACGCAGCTGCTGTATTGAGATGGCTGCGCTCCCGATCGGACAGTACCTGTGACTGCTGCCGCATGCTGGTTGAAGTCTCCCCGACATCGTCCGCTTCACTGAAGTTCATCGTGACTTCGTCCCAGAAATCTTTTCTCATGCCAACCACTTCGTCACGGAAGGAACCTACTTCATCTTCTAACGTTGTGATCTTGCGTTCAATCTGATTGGTCACCGTGTTGACCCGTTGTTGTTCCTCAATCCATTGCTGATCTGTACTCATATGTTAATAGCCCCTCTTTCCCCGGATTGTGTCCTCAAAATCCCATTTGACAAGCCCGAAAAGGCAATGGTATAATTATTAGAAAGTAAACATTTTAATTATATGTTAATTAGTTCTAATTTTCTGAAAACCATTTTTTATTGTACCAGTGACAACGTCCCGATGCAAGCGGAGGCGTTTTTTGTTGTTTTCTTCTTCATTATTACCCTATCACCGGGTCCTCAACTGGCTTAGCTAACTCCTGCCTACTTTCGTAATTCTTCAATCGTCTCTTTCCAGCGTGTAATTGCCCCAAGTTCATCTTTTAATTGAAAGGTTATTCCTGAAGTGATCTCCGCATATGGCGCGTGATCCACACGTACATGGAGCACATGTGCTTCAAAACGATCTCTCGGATGAACAGCGCTCTTAATCTCAGGCAACCGTTCTACTTCTATACGGATATGCAGCAATCGATGTCCTTGAACCGCAATCAAGGTAGCCTTGCCTGTTTTGCTCATGTTCATACTGGTCTGTGTACCTTGCCATAAAGCAAGTCTAAGCTGACGCGGATTTATCGCAATCACTTCCCCCATACTGATCATCGCCTGATGCGGCCATTGATCCTCAGATACGGTCAGCAGTTGCATGGCCTCATGCTGTTTATGCTCCAGATTTGTCCCACTCAACCATTCCATTAGTTCAGCGTCTAATTCCTCAATAATCATGTCTCTATCCCTCGGTTCGTTAATATTCATGCCATTCAGCCTTATGTATGACAAAACAACCCGGACACGATTGTCCGGGCAATGTTGTAGTTCCATTGTATATGATCACAAAGCAGGTGCGCAATTCGTTATCAAGGCCACTTAAGCCAGTTCAAAATTTTGTCCTGTGATTCTTTGTCTTCACTGGCGCTGTGCACATGTTCGGCAAGTCGATTCAGACGTTCCAGCTGATATCCGTAATCATAGATCGCAGCAGCCACGATCGACAATCGTAACATCCCTTCCTTGTCGATATCAAACTGGGTGATCGCCTGCTCCATGAAACGGTCATTATCCAATACAAACTGTGCGGCCTCTTCCCCATTAGGTTTCAGCTTATCCTCGAACTTGAGCAGTGCGTGCTCATGGAATTTGATAACCAGTTCAAGATGTGAGTCAAAAAACTGATCCATGGCCGTTGTCCGCGGTGCCTGGAAATAGTGGCGTTCCACCGAATCCAGCACCTCATACCCTTTTTGCAGACTCAGCAGCATTTGTTTGTAGACCACCATCTGACGAGTTTCGCTGAATTTCGAACGTTTCATCTTTTTCTGTTCCTCTTCGAACAAGTTATACTTGTCGGACAAAGACTTAATGGAACCGCCCAGGTTGCTTTTCTCCTCCCGGAATACAACTTCCTTGATCTCATCCGAGATCGAGGTTCGCAGAAGCAACGACATACCGCTGAATACACTATGGATCTGCTTCACGAACTGAACCTTCGGTTTCGGAGGAAATACCGTAATGTTGATGAGAAACGCCGAGACAATACCAACCAGTGTCAACAGAAAACGATTGAGTGCAAAATGCCAGTCACCCGAGGCTTCCATAATGGATACAACCGTGACCAGTGTCAGGCCAACCGTCTCACCCATATTCAATTTAAGACAGATCATGATGACAAGTACAATAATTAATCCAACGGCGATTGGCTCATTGGACAGCACCATGCCCCCCAGAAGGGCGACAATAGCTCCCAGCGTGGTCGTTTGCAACTGATCCAGGAAGTATTTCCAAGAACGATAGATGGAAGGCTGCATGGCGAATATAGCCGCGATTGCGGCAGGCACGGGAGATTGCGGGTTCAAGAACAGGCTGCTTAGGTACAAGGCAAGCGTGACCGCAATCCCCGTCTTAAGTACACGTGCACCAAACGACATGGTGGTGACCCCTCCTCTTTACCGAACCTGAAATTTTACATTTGATAATCATGTTCATTATTACCCCATATTTCTTTTTTTGCCTGAATTCATTCAGGAGAACGATTTATTGTACCATGTAAGGTCTTCCGATGCCATGTCATAAGTCAGAGGTATTGTGAAATTGATTTCCTTATGTATGTTAATACACATTATTAACCCAAAAAGAAGCAAATCTTCAAAATGGATTTTCACCACTTCAAAGATTCGCCTCCGTTACTTAATTATACTTTGTGGAATGCTCATGCTTATTATGCCTGCCTAACGGTCCGTGCCCTCCCATTCCCTTTTGAACTGGTCCACAAACTGCACCATATAATCATGACGCTGTTCCGCCAGCTCCTTGCCATAGGAGGTATTCATCAGATCCTTGAGCTTGAACAACTTCTCGTAAAAGTGATTTATCGTTGTGCTGCGCCCATTGCGATATTCCTCACGGGTCATCTGCTCCCGTGGGGGGAGGGACGGATCGTACATCTCACGCCCTCTGGCGCCTGAAAAGGCAAAGGTTCGCGCGATCCCAATCGCACCCAGTGCATCGAGTCGATCCGCATCCTGAACAACCTGTGTTTCAAGCGAACTGACCGCAGGACGCTGGCCTCCCGCATATGAGATGGTGCTAATAATACCCACAACCTTATTACGTATATCCGGGTCAAGAGGCTGGGTATCCAGCCAGTCATTCAGTTTGGCCATCCCGGCTTCCAAGCTCTCATTCAGCTTCTCATCCGGTACATCATGTAATAATGCGGCCAGTTCGCAGACAAATGGATCTGCACCCATGCGGTGAGCGAGTTCAACCGCAAGTGCGGTTACCCGTTCAATGTGCGGCCAGTCATGACCATCACTATGCTTGGATGAGTCCCCTTGAACAAAGGATCGGGCGGCGCGTAGAACAGCCTCTCCTGCCGTTATTCCATCTATATTATGCATGTGCCCTAATTCCTGCAGATTCCCACCAGATTGAAGAGGGTTGTCTGACATCTTACGATTCCCCGCCTTCACGGGCCTGTTCACGTGGAATACGCCGAGCTACACCCGTCTTAATAGCTGCTTCAATCACGCGACTGCGCATCGATTTGACCACTTTATCATTGAACACACTCGGAATAATGTAATAACGTGTACGCTCTTCATCCGTAATGGCCGAAGCAATCGCTTGAGCGGCTGCCAGCTTCATTTCTTCATTAATTTCAGTAGCACGGCAATCCAAAACTGCCCTGAAGATACCCGGGAAACATAACACGTTGTTGATCTGATTCGGATAATCGGATCGGCCTGTTGCCATTACCGCCACAATGTCTTCCACCAATGCAGGCATAATCTCTGGTACCGGGTTTGCCATTGCAAACACGATTGGATCTTCTGCCATGGTCTGCACATCTTCGCGAGTTAACAGATTCCCGCGGGACAGGCCAATGAACACATCGGCTCCACGAATGACATCACGCAGCGAGCCAGTCTCCAGTTCGGGATTAGTACGAGCTGCATAATCACTCCAGACTTCATTCTCATAGGTTTGTGTCCGTACAATCGCACCCTCACGATCGACACCTATAAGCCGGCTGGCTCCCGCGGACAATAATATGTTGCTGCATGCTACACCTGCTGCACCGATACCACAGACCACAATCTTCACATCATCAATGGACTTACCCACCAGTTTGAGCGCATTGATCAGACCGGCATATAACACAACCGCTGTGCCATGCTGGTCATCATGAAATACAGGAATATCCAATTCCTCATTCAGACGACGTTCAATTTCGAAACAACGCGGTGACGAGATATCCTCCAGATTAATGCCGCCAAAACCAGGTGATATCGCTTTCACAGTACGTATGATTTCCTCCGTATCCTGTGTGTCCAGGCAGATTGGGAAGGCATCCACACCTGCAAACTGTTTGAATAACATCGCTTTACCTTCCATCACAGGCATCGCTGCACGAGGACCAATATTACCAAGTCCAAGCACCGCACTGCCATCAGATATGACGGCCACTGTATTCCGTTTAATTGTCAATGAGAAGGCTTTGCCGGGTTCTTCTGAAATGGCTGAACATACACGAGCCACATCCGGTGTGTACACACGTGACAGATCTTCCCGGTTTTGAATCGGGGTCTTTGGTGTTACTTCGATCTTACCGCCCAGATGAAGCAGGAACGTCCGATCCGATACGTTAATAATGGACACACCTTTGAGCTGGCGCACCCCTTCTATAATTTTACTGTTATCTTGCGCATCTGTAACGGCGACCGTCAAGTCGCGCACGCTTACATCCTGATTGGTGGAAATCACGTCGATGGCAATGATGTCTCCCCCAGCTTCCGAGATGGCCGAAGCCACTTCGCCAAACTTGATATCCTTAGTTGTCATTTCCAGTCGAATAATAATGCTGTTACCATCCAGATTTCTTTGATTCATTTCCATTCCTCCCAGACTGAAAGTCTTGAGTTACATGTTACGTGTTTGTCTTCGCTGCGCGGACACGTTTATCCTTTATCTTGTCCAGAAAAAGTCGTTCAACAGCCAAATGCATAAAATAAAAAAGATGCCCTGAACACCAATGCAGGCGTTCAGGGCATCTCTTCTTAATACTAATTTCATTTATTTAGTAACATATAAAATCTATATTATTTCCGGTCAGCCGGTCTGCGCAGAACACAAATGTCATATGGCTTCAAGCTGAGACTTGCTTCCACAGCATCACCACTGAGCAGATCGGTATAGGACTGTCCATCTAATTCAACCAGCTTCTCATCTGGTGTGTAGTTCTGTACAAACACATAATCTGCTGTACCATCAGTACGTGTATGTGCCGTTGTTCCGGCAGGCAGCTCTGTTTCAAGTCCACGCTCAATGTTCAGGTCAGCGATTAGTTTCGCATAGAAATCATCATAGAATGGTGCTTTCAGACGTGTCGCTACGTAATATGCTTTTCCTGAACCCAATTGGTTAACCGTCAATGCCGGACGTCCGGCATAGAAGTCAGAACGGTACGTAGCCAGAGACTTCGCGCCTTCCAGATGAATCAGATCACACAGTTCAATTGCATCATACGCTGTATTAAGCTGAAGCTCATTGCCCTTCTCCGGAATGATTCCGTTCAGATCACGATCATGCAATCCGTCAATTTCCTCGGACCAGATGCCAAGTGTCTTACGAAGCGGGCCTGGGAATCCACCCAGGAAACACAGATCGTTTTCGTTAACAATACCAGACCAGTAAGTTGCTACAAACGTACCACCTTGTTCTACAAACTTCTCAATGCGTTCCCCGACACCTTCACGTACCAGATAGAGCATTGGAGCAATCAGCAGCTTGTACTTGGACAGATCTGCATCCATATCAATAACGTCTACAGCGACTCCCTTTTTCCAAAACGCTTCGTAATGCTCTTCCACGGTCTGCTCATACTTCACACCGATATTGCGTGGACCCTGGGAATCATTAACGGCCCAGCGGTTTTCCCAATCAAATATGATCGCAACTTCTGCCGGAACCGCTGTTCCTACAATAGCTTCCATGCCTTCAAGAGCCGTTCCTACGTCGGTGACATCTTGGAACACTCGAGTGTGTTCCGTTCCTACGTGGTCTACCACCGCACCATGAAGTTTCTCACTGGACCCCCGGCTTTTTCTCCACTGGAAGTACTGAACACTATCGGAACCGTGTGCCACAGCCTGGAGGGAAGAGAGCAGATGCATGCCCGGTTTTTTCAGCTTGCTGACATCTTGCCAATTCGTTGAACTTGGAGTGCTCTCCATCAGCAAGAACGGCTGACCGCCTTTGATGGAACGAACGATATCATGCATCATGGCGATCCGGGATGCCTGTTTCGCGTCGTCATCTGCATCATGCCAAGTCGGATAACTGTCCCAAGAGAGGAAATCCAGAATATCAGCGAACTTCCAATAGTTCAGACCGCCATAGAATTCCATCAGGTTCGTTGTGACCGGCAGATCAGGATTCTGAGCTTTCAATGGTTTTGTTTCATGGACGATAAAATCAGCTGTCTGATCCGTAACGAAACGGCGCCAGTCCAGATTCATCGCGTGTACCTGTGTCTCACCGTGTGGAGCCGGAGATTCCACTTGACTCCAGTCTGTAACCGTATGGCTCCAGAATGTCGTCCACCAGGAATGATTCAGTTCATCGAGTGTTTGATACTTCTTCTGAACCCAACCACGGAATGCTTCCTGACAATAATCACAATGACAATCTCCGCCGAACTCGTTTGAGATATGCCAGCCGATTACAGCCGGATGATCCGAATAACGCTCTGCCAGTTTTGTGTTGATCGCAGCAACCTTCTCACGGTATACCGGGGAAGTATAACAATGGTTGTGACGGAAACCATGCAGATTGCGGACACGCTTCTCGGATACACGGAGCACTTCCGGGTACTTCGCGGACATCCAGGCAGGTCTGGCACCACTTGGTGTAGCGAGGAATGCATAGATGCCGTTTGCTGCAAAACGATCCAAAACCTGATCCAGCCATTCAAACGTATATACGCCCTCTTCCGGCTCAAGGGATACCCACGAGAAGATACCGATGGACATCACGTTACACTTGGCAAGCTTCATCAAGCGAATATCTTCTTCCAGAACTTCAGGATAGCGGAGCCATTGCTCCGGGTTATAGTCTGCGCCATGCAACATGTGCGGGGCTTTGGAACTTACAGGTGGAAATTTGTATGTCATAAGGACAACTCCCTTGCTTTTTGAATTACAATTTTTATTGAATACAACAATATTCAAGGCTCAAATTAACAAGCATCATCTGGCATGACTTCATGTTTATTTATCAGATACAATTTGCGAACCTGTATGATATTACACGCATGTCACGGTAGCTGATTCTTCTGCAGTAGCGAGCGCTGTAAACGATTCCAACTTGCGACCTTTAAAATCAAACATGGTGAGGTTGCCCCAGTTATTCGGATGTCCGACGGACCATTCTTCTTTACTTGGTATCCAGGCAGGTTCCCAATAATAGAATCCGTGCCCCAAACCACCAGGAACTTCACGGATAATCTGCAGTAGATCCTTCAGATATTTGGTCTGTCCCTCTACACTTGCAGGGTATCCTGGCAACAACAGTTCTTCCTGATTCAAAATCCATTCAATGCCTTCCGGCTGCTCCAGCGTCCATGGATAAGCAGTTTCAACTACATTGATCGGTTTGCCATAACGCTCAGCCAGATCATGAAGATTATCACGTAACGCATCAAGTGTGCCATGCCACCAAGGATAATACGAGAGACCAATGATATCGAACTCCACACCCAGTGCTTCAAAGCGATCATAAAACTTGCGGCTCTCGGCGTTATCTCCACCACGATCAATATGTATCATAATCTGAATATCCGCGTCAACGGATTTGACCGCAGCAATTCCGTACTTCACAAGACCTGCAAAACGTTCCCACTGTTCATCCGTATCATGCTCTTCTCCACCGACACGCCCCTCATTCCACAACATGCCTGGCGTAATCTCATTGCCGACCTGCACCATGTCTGGAAGCGCATCGTGTTCCTTCAACGTTCTCAGAACGTCAGCCGTATACATGCATACTGCACGTTGAAGCTCTTCATAGGACAGATTCTCCCATGCTTTCGGCTTCCATTGATTGGCTGGATCAGCCCAGCGATCAGAATAATGGAAATCAAGCAAAAACTTCAAGCCCTGTTCCTTGATCCGTTTGGCTACCTCGACCGTCCGCTCCAGATTGCAGAATCCACCAACAGGATCATTCCAGATTCGAAGTCGGATCGCGTTAGTGTCATTAAACTTCAGGATGGACAGCAAGTCTTGCTCCTTGCCATCCACATCACTATAACTCCCGCCATGCTGTTCGATTTCATCCATAAAGGACACATCCATTCCCAGAATGAATGTCTTTTCCGTCAAGTTGCTCACTGTATCAACCTCCATTTATTTGGGGTACAGGCTCAGCCTTTAACTGAGCCCAACGTCATACCTTTGACAAAGAAACGTTGCAGGAAAGGATACACAATCAAGATCGGTGCACTTCCGATGAAGATCTGAGCTGCCCTTACCGTTGTTTGAGAGAGAGCTTCCATTTCTTTTGGATTCATGCTCATGCTACTCATATCACGTCCAATAATGACCGTTTGCATAAATGTAGCAAGTGGGTAATCCTTGGCGTTATTCATGTAGAGCAATCCGTCAAACCAGGAATTCCAGTGGAATACCATACTGAACAATGCAATCGTTGCAATGGACGGCATCGAAATGGGAAGGAAGATACTGAACAATGTTCTGAAATGGTTAGCTCCATCCATCAGCGCCGCTTCCTCCAGCTCTTTTGGAATACCGCGGAAGAAGTTCAGCATCAGAATGACAAGGAATGTGTTAACTGCTCCTGGGAGTACCAGTACCCAGAAGGAATCCATCAACCCGATCTTCTGGATAACCATATAAAATGGCACCAGTCCCCCGTTGAAAATCATACTGAATACAAAAATCCAGGAGTAGATCGTTCTTCCTTTGAACTCACTATTCTCTTTGGACAATGGATACGCCGCCAGGAAAGTAATCAGCAACGTAATGGCTGTACCGATAACTGTACGTAGAAGTGAGATCCAGAGCGAGTTCAAGAAAATTGGATTGTTCATCGTTTTTTTGTACGCCTCAAGTGAAAAACCTACGGGCCAGAGATTGACCAGATTTGCATCAGCAGCAGCCTTTGTACTAAAGGAAACTGCCAATACATGAATCATCGGTACGATACACATAATGGCGATCAAAATCAGAAAGCAGGTATTGACTATATTAAACACGCGATAAGGCAATGATTTATGATACATCGTGGTCCCTTCTTTCTCTGTTCATTCGTTTAGAATATGCGGTATCCAGCGTATTTTTTGGCTAAGCTGTAAGATACAAGAATCAAGATCATACTAATGACCGATTTGAATAATCCGATCGCGGTTGCAAAGCCCATCTCACCATTTTGCATTGCCGAACGATATACGAATGTATCAATGATGTCACCCGTTTGATATACGAGCGGGTTATACAAGTTGAAAATCTGGTCAAATCCGGCATTCAGTACGTTACCAAGTGCCAGTGTTCCTACAACCATCAGCATCGGCACAAGCGAAGGAATGGTAATGTGCAGTGTCTGTTTCCAGCGTCCTGCTCCGTCAATTTCCGCTGCTTCGTACAATGCTGGATTAATTCCGGCAAGGGCAGCCAGAAAGACAATCATGTTATAACCAAATTCTTTCCACACATCTGTCAGAATGACCGTAGATCGGAACCAACTGTTGTCTCCCAGGAAGAAATATGGCCCGAGTCCGAAGGTTCCCAGAACCCGGTTAACCAAGCCGCCTGTTGACAACAGATCTATCAAAATCCCGCCCAGAATGACCCAGGACAAGAAGTGAGGTAAATAGACAAGCGTTTGAATCGTTCGCTGTATAGCCATCTTGCGAACCTCATTCAAAAGAATGGCAAAAACAAATGGAACAAATAAATTAAAAATCAGTTTAAGTACAGCAATAATCAATGTGTTCCAGATGACCTGTAAGCTGTCTTCACGTTCAAACAGATATCTAAAGTTGTCCAGTCCAACCCATTCAGAACCGCTAATCCCAAGCCATGGCTTGTAGTTCTGGAATGCCATAATGATCCCGCCCATAGGCACATAACTGAAGATAATCAGAAAGATAATGGCTGGCAACAGCATAACGTGGAATGGCCAAGTGCGTTTCAAAGTTCTCATGATTGCTCCCCCTGTATTTCTTCCTACTCAAGTACTCCCTGAGTGGCTTATAATGCGATTATATCAACCTTTTACGGGGTCCAAACAGCACATAAAAGCAATATAAATGGCACAAATTCAACCACTTTGCCTCAGCTTGAATAAACAAAAAAAGCGCCCAGACCTTAGTCGTCTGAGCGCTGCTTGTAACTATTTTTTCACACCGTCATACCATTCATTGACCTCTTGAGTGATCTGGTCACCGCCACCGGATTTCCACGTTTGTACAAACGTATCAAACGCATCCGCTGGATTTTTGCCATAGATAATTTCGTTAAATGCCTGATTCTCGATTTTGTTCAGATAGTCCAGCTTGGATTTCATCGTCTGCGTTGTTGGACCTGTGAACATGTTTTTGAAGGAAATTTCTTCTTGGCTCAGCAAGACTTTCGCAGCAGCAGGAGTTTCCTTACCATAGTTCACGGCAACATCTTTTTCGAGCTTGGTTTCAGGCTCTTTGCCATCTGCCAGATTCATAAGTGCTTTCATCTGGGCGTCCGGAATACGCGCACCATCTCGCACAAGCAAATAACGTACAACGTTCACATACCCACCATCGATTTCTTCAATCGGCATTTGTTTTCCATCTGCATCCAATTGATAGTCGTAGCCTGCAAACAGACCGTTATCATATTCACTTCCTGGTTTCGGATCTGCATAATTATCATACAGGTAGTTTTGGTAAGTAAAGAATGCTTCTGGATTTTTCATATCTTTCTTAATCAATGTTACACCATTAACAAAATGTGTACCATGACGCATCGCTTTGCCTTCAGGGCCAGTTGGAATTTCAATCGGTTTCCAAACCGCACTTGGGACATTTTTCACCGTATCCTTCAATGGCCATCCACTCATCCAGTAGGGACCTGGAATAATCCCGGCTGTGCCTGCAACTGCTGGCTCTGACGTTTTGTTTTCATCCCATAATGCTGCTTCTTGCGGGATATATCCTTTTTTGAGCCATTCGCTCAATTTGGTCAGACCTTGCTTCATACCCGGATTGATAGAACCATACTCCAGCTTGCCATCCGAAGCCAGATTCCATTGTTGAGGTAAGGTGCCATATGCACCAAAGATCCAGGATACATCTCCCATCCATGTGTTCATGGATGTTTTGAAACCAACGCTGAGCGGAGTGACTTTTTCAGGAGCCAAGCCGTCCGGGTTATTGTTTTTGAATGCTTCCATTACTGCTTCCAGTTCGTCTATAGTTTTTGGTGCCTTCATGTTCAGCTTGTCCAGCCAGTCCTGACGAATCCAGAGAAGGTAGTCATTGTTGTAGGCATAGTCCAGAACAGGGACACCCATTCTTTTTCCATCACGACTGTACGGGTTCCATACATTAGGGTCCTGAACCATTGCTTTTTTCCATGTGTCGGAAGCGTACTTGTCGAACAGTGGTCCCACTTCCTGATACATACCGGAGTCAATTAAATCTTGAGCAACTAAATTATCCGGCTGCCCTATTGTCACAATATCCGGCATTTCTTGACCGGAGGACATAGCAAGACGAAGCTTGGTCGCAAATGCACTGTTCGTATCTGTCACGGACCACAAGGATTTGATTTCAATACCGAATTTGTCCTTGGCCCACTTGGTTGCCACGTTATTTTCCATGGATTCGCCATTTTTGAATTTTAGCTCTGGATCAATTCCCCAGGCTGTTGTAATCGTAACTGGCGGATCGTATTTCTCTTTGTATTCGTTTTCAGTTCCTGTTGTGTTTGAAGCTGCATTATCTCCGCCCCCACTGCCGCCTGAACATCCTGCAAGAACGACAGTTAGACTCAGCGTTGTAGCGAGAAGCGTCAAGAATCTCTTTTTCGTTGATTGCGCTCTCATGTTGTTCCCCCTTAAATCGTTTTGGTTACCCTTTCATTATAGGCTGACCAGGCCTTTGAGCCTATGATACGAAATCAAGATTTCTGCACCTTTGCCAACCTATATTCTGGAATGTTGTTGTAATTATGCCTGATCCCGAAATTCATTTGGTGTCATACCATAATGTTTTTTGAACATTTTGCTGAAATATTGCGGATTTTGATAGCCAAGTTCACTCGTAATCTCGTATATTTTTTTATTGCTATTCTTAAGCAGATACAGAGCACGCTCCATGCGCATACGAATCATGTAGTCCCCAAGACCTTCCCCTGTCTCTGCCTTGTAAATTTTCGATAGATATACGGGGTGTAAATATACCTTGTCCGCAATCATCTTCACTGACAGATCCTGTCCTGTATCTCTTGTAACCAACTCCTGAACCTGCTTGATCACATGTCTGCGGCTCTGCACACCTTCCTGATCGGACAACTCTTCCTGAAGCTTCGCCAGCATCTCGGTTGCCCAGCGCCGCAGCTTCTCGGGGGATTGAATCAACTGATGAGCAAGGAGCAGATCGAATCCCGCATGATCAATCTCATGCACCAGATGCCCCTGTTTATGGGCGATATACATAAATGCATTGGTTACCGACAGATACATCTCATACACGTGTTCTCTGGACAATCGAACCTGTTGTGCCGCGTCAAAGACCGCGTTCAGCTTAAGCGCTGCCGCTTCCCATTGCTTGGTCTCAAGCAATTGAGGAAGTACAGGCGGTTTGTACAGCTCTTCGAGCGCCTGCGTTGCATCATTCTCCGGTCTTTTGCTGAGTGCCTGATCCATGTCCATATAAGTAATCTTGTGTTCTTCCGGTCCTGAAAGGACAAGCGAACCCAGACTTTTCCGATAAGCTGCTGTTAACTCATTAAAGGGAAATGACGGTGTAACTACCATGGACAGGTCTCCCTGTAAATATCGAATGACATGCTCACGGAAAGTTTCAGCTGAGATTCTCAACGTCTCCAAGTCCATCTGCGAAGCTTCGATCTGATCTTGATTCTGCAAGAACATAACCAGACACTCATGGGGTCCGCGACCAAACCACACGTTAAATTGCTCTCCGAGTACTTCCTCTGCAATATTACCTACCGCAAAATCCATCAGATCCAAAGACTGCTGGTCCATTGATGAGAAGCGTCCTGTAAGACGAATCAGCATCATCACAGCCGATTGTTCCGGATCAATATGAATCTCATATTGTTGCAGTTGTTCCCGAAGTGCCCGCGCCGTGATCTCACGCCCCAGCAGCAGATCATGCATAAGATTTTCTCGTAAAATTTTATAGTCAGACTTCCGACTGTATAAAAGCCGGTGATATTTATCAAATTCATCCCACTCATCGCGAAGAGACGTGATGGCTGCCGACACCGATCCCATAAACTCATCATCGTTTACGGGTTTCAGGATATAATCCGCTGCCTGTAATTGAATGGCTTTTTTAGCATAATCAAAATCACTGTGACCCGTTAGTAAAATACAGCGAATATGAGACCAGCGCTTGCTTACCTCTGCAATGAGATCCAGTCCGGACATGCCAGGCATGCGAATATCGGTCACTACGATGTCTACTGCATTTTCCTCCATAATCTCCAACGCTTCATTACCGGATGCGGCACGTAGCACGGTCGTTACTCCAAGCTCTCCCCAGGGGATCGTAAGTTCCAGACTTTCTGTTACGTATGTCTCATCATCTACCAGCAATATATCAATCAAGTGATTCACTCCCTATTTCGTTCATTCTGCAAATGGATTCCATCGTGCATCATGCGCTACACATTCCAAGTGCTTATCCTTCATTCTCCAGAAGAAACTCCTGCTCGGCAGGCCATGACAGCGTAACGCGTAATCCGCCAAGTTCCGATTCCGTTATATCAAGCCCAGCCTGCTCCCCATATCGAAGCTGGAGTCTCTGATTCACATTCCACAGGCCACAGCCCATCTCCTGATCCATCGTTCCCCTGAGCTTACTCAGAAGCACCTCACGTGCCTCCTGCGTCATGCCTTGCCCATCATCTTCTACCACAAGAACCATGACACCGCCCTGTTTTTCCCCGGATACTCTTATTTCTCCTGCTTCCGCATCCGCTTCGATACCGTGAATTACCGCATTCTCCACTAATGGTTGCACGATGAGTGGCGGTACCTCCTGTCTTAACATCTCATCAGGCAGATCAATCTTGTAATGAATGCGGTCCATACGCATCCGTTGGATCTCCAGATAACAGCTGACAAATTCAATCTCTTCTGTCAACGGTACCACGTCCCGCTCCTGTCTTGTCGTATACCGATAATATCGCGATAGATTATGCGACATCGCTACAACAGCGTCCATACGCTTCAGCTTCGCCATACTTGTAATGAAGGAGAAACAATTATAGAAAAAGTGCGGGTTAATCTGCGATTGCAGCTGCTTCAACCGGGCTTCACGCACATGAATCTGTTCCAGATAAACGTGTTCAAATAACTGCTGGATCTGCTCCACCATCAAGTTGAAACGTTCGGACAGGAAACTGAATTCATTGCGGCCCTTTGGTTTAATCCTCACGGAATAATCTTCCTGCTTCAACCGCTGGAACCCGCGAATGAGTTGTTTCACTGGTACCTGTACCTGAACATAGAACAAATACGCCACACCAAAACTCATTAACAACAAACAAATCATGGAAGAATAGAACAGCATATTGGATTGATGAATAGGCTTCAGAATATCTGACAGGGGCATGTAGTCCACCAAATACCAGCCTGTTGTACTGGATTTTACCGTGTTAACCATGTAAGGCTCGTCCCCGATCACCACTGTACGGTTATCAACGTCCTGAAGTTTATGAACGGACAGTTCTTCCATCAACTGATTCGTTAGTGAACGATCTGAAGTCCGGTTATAGATGACCCCCGATTCTTCTCGGAAATAGAAGGGATCATGCCTGCCATCGTCTTTGAATTTGTCGAGCATATCCCGAATGTTGTCACTATCAAACTCCAGTTTAATAATCGTTTCCGCATTATTAGCTGGGTCTTTAATACCGTACGGAGATACCGTAATCCAGCTAAACATGAACCGATCATCTTCCCCATCCTGAATTTTGCGTACATCCCAACCGGAACCGATATTCTCCCTTAGCGCTTGTTTATCGTAAGAACGTGCGTCCCTTTCGGAAACCACCCTGCCCAGCGAAGGAGAATACAGATATAATTTCGTGGCCCAATTGGATGAGCTTTCCTGAATACTCAGCTTATTCTGAATACGTTTGACCAGGTTGATCGCATCCAGGTCAAAGTAGTTACTGTCCGCATAGATTCGCCGGAAGCTGGCAATATCAGGATCATGTATGAGCAGATTCGGCCATGAGGATAACAGTTCGATGTTTGTGTTCACTTGATTTTGGAAAAATTCAAGCTGATTACTATTTGATCGATTCAACTCATCTCTGAGAACAGCTGTTGTTTTGTGATTAGAGTACCAGTACAGAAGCACTACAGGAATCAGCATAATCAGAATAAGAATGACCATTTTGGAAAACAGATTTGTCCGATATGACATCTTTTCATCTCACCTTGTCTTAATTTGTCGTGACATTAATTGTAATGATGTAAGCGCTAAAGACAAACTATTTTTTTGAGACAAACCGATTCATTATCTAGCGTAAGCGTTACCAATTCAAGGGGAAAGGAGATAAAACCAATATTTCTGCACTAAATGCAACTTCCACGCACAAAAAGAGCCAGCGATTAGCCAGCTCTCTATCTAATTTCAGTATATATCTTTGATCTTTCTATTCAACTCAAACCTTATTCCACTTCTGTTTATGTAATTATTCTTTTTTTCTATAAAAATATCAACTATGGAATATCATAATCAAATACCGTATTCGCTCCATCCACGCCTACATCCAACACAATATCCATAAGCTTTCCATTGACGAACAGAGGGGATTCCGCTTTCCCGTAAAACTCCAACTTACCTGTAAACGTTCCATGACGTTCAATCTCAACATGTACGGGCCTCAATTGGACAGACTGCAAAGCTTCCAATAGTGGATCGTCCTTAAACTTATAACTGCGTGCGAGATCAGGCAATAACACGGCGGATACGGAATCTCTTCCGTAATTTTTGAGTGTCAGGTCACAGGTTGCTCGGGTCTCACCCGTTTTCAGCACGTTAAAGGTACAAGAGCTTGCATTCTGTACATAGGATACTGCATTAATGCCTGTAGCTCCCCACTTGGCGACATACATGAATTTATCCGTCATGTACGAGTAACTGAGAATGATAGCGATAACTACGATCCATAACCCTTTTGCAAGACCGGGGGATGATTTCCCGATTTCTTTGCGTGTAAGGTAAAAGCCGCAAGCGAAGATCCCCAATCCTAGGAAAAGTGTGATATGTACACCACTTAAATAAGACGTAGTATACGGTGATATACCTATTGCTGACAGCATGGTATCCCCAACAGAAAAACCAAGATGATGGTTAAATGTAAAGATGATAGCAAATAGCAATAAAGCCCCTGAGAACACAAGTCTGGTTCTCGACACACGAACACCCCCTAATCAACCACCTTATTATATCATATTTTTCCTATTTATGATTAACAATCCAAATCAAAAAAACAACATAAAAAGAACGCCTTCGGTTGTTTACCGAAAACGTCCTCCATTTTCACCGCTGACAAGAGCTTGTAGTAACACAGGTCTCTCTGTCATGGCTGACGATCATTTATTGCTTAGACAAGAATGCATCGAGTTGTTCCTGTTTGGCTGCAATAATTTTATCAATTCCTGCTGCTTTCAATTTCTCCAGATATTTCGGAATCATCTCATTTGGATCAACGGCGCCCGATGTCATACCCGGCTTGAACTGTTTGTTCACGTTGTTGACCGCAGCAATTTCATTTTTGACAGATTGGCTGTTGAATGTAAAGCCCAGTGCTGGAGACTTGACACCTTTGGCGTTAAATTCTTTGAACTTCTCCCATTTCTGTGGATCTTCATTATCCCAGAGGAAGTTCAGGAACTGGTTACCAAGCTGCCATTGGGCACCTGGGTTATAGGTACGACTGTTGGCATCTACGCCATCAGGGAGAGCAATGATATTATCCTGTCCGTCTTTTTTCACATAATGTGTACCTTCAATTCCGAAGTTCAGCAAGTTGTTAATTTCCTTGTCGGAATGCAGCAGGTTAATGACCTGCATCGCTTTCTCCGGTTGCTCGGAAGAACGGGAGATTGCAAGCATCGCTCCAGACGCATCACCCGTCGTGATTGTCGGCTGTGTCATCTCAATCTGAGTAAGTGGGAAACCCACATACCCTTCTTCTTCTTTATCCTTGCCTGGCTTCATGCCATCTGTCCAGAGAAACGCTTTTCCAGCCTTCGCCTGGTCTTTCGGGAACACATTAGAAGTAGCAGCATCACTGTTGATATATCCCGCTTGATACCACTTGCGAGCGAGTTCCGCTGCTTCTTTGAATTCAGGGGTCTCCACTTCATTCAGCACCGTTGTTCCGCCTGCTGTTTTGGAGATGACTCCAGGTACGGAAGCATCACCGAGATAATCCCAATCCAGATTCTCCAACAGCCCGTTACCGTTGGTATTGGACATATAGAATGGTGTGATGGCTGGCTCGTTTTCCTTGATTGTTTTGAGCAGGGGCTCCAGATCAGCCCATGTCTTTACAGCTGTCAGGTCCAGCTTATACTTGTCAGCCAGATCTTTACGTACCAACACACCACGTGTGGCAGCGAGTTCCTTATTCGTAGGAACGCCGTAATTCACGCCGTCTACCTGGGAACCTTCCAGAAAGGCAGGGTCCAGGTTTTTCTTAATATCCTGACCATGTGCGTCAAGCAGATCATTCAAGGGCAAGAATGCGCCTTTAGCCACATTCACCGTGTAGTTCTGCCAAGCTGCTGTGAAGATGATGTCTGATTTTTCACCTGAGGAAATCATGAGATTCAGCTTGTTATCCCACTGTCCCCAGTCAATTGCATTGATCTTAAGCGTGGCTCCGATCTTCGGTTCCATCTTTTTGTTAATCTCGGCTTCCACCAGAGCGACATCCTTCTGCGGTGTCCCTGGGTAGAACAGTGTCACTTCATAGGGTTTGCCCCCACCTTCACTTGCTCCTCCGCCTTCTGCGCCAGGTGTTGTTGTTCCACCCTTGTCTGATGAACAAGCAGCCAGCACCAGGCTCAGCGCCATAACCGTTGCCATCATGCGTGACCATACCTTTAATGATCTAACCAATTGAACCCCTCCTGTCATGTGTTGAACCATACAACCGAATTCCCCAATTCACAATTAAACCGATAACTACTTCTGTATATGCCCTTTCAGTCCATCTTCATTTACCTTGCCCACTCCGCTAACCGGTTCAGAGTTATCCCTTCACAGCGCCAACCGTAAGACCTTTGATGAAATAACGCTGGAAGAACGGATATGCCAGTACAATTGGACCAATACCGACCACAGCCATCGCCATTTGCAGAGTTTTGTTAGGCAGATTGAGCAATCCACCCTGCGACGAAATCTGTGAAGAGACGTTGGAGTTGGTTGTTAAATATTGAATATCGAGCAGCGTCCGGTACATAAGGTACTGAAGGCTAATCGTCCGGTTATCTGATATAAAAATCATGCTAAGGTACCAGTCATTCCAGTAATTCAATGTACTGAACAACGCGACGGTTGCCATTACGGGAAGAGAGAGCGGAAGCACGATACGTGCAAACGTTCTCAATTCTCCCGCCCCATCAATCCGAGCCGATTCCAGAATAGACACCGGAATGGAGTTTGCGAAGAATGTACGCATGACCAGTACAAAGAATGGGGATAGCAGTAGCGGCATAATGAGTGCCAGTAGGGAGTTTTTCAGATCCAATACGTTGACATAGACCAGGTACCAAGGTACCAGACCCCCATTGAACAACATTGTGAAGAAGATGAAAAAGGCGAACCAGCCCCGGTAAGGCAGATCTCTCCGTGAGAGCGGATACGCATATAATGCGGTCAGCGCAACGCTTGTAATGGTACCTACAACGGTAACGATAAAGGATATACCATACGAGTGAATGATCTGATCCATATCTCTGAACAGAAACTCATAAGCCGTCAGGCTGAATTTCTCTGGAATAAGCTTATAACCATTGGCAATTACTGTTGTCTCGTCCGAAAATGAGATGGCGAAGACAAGCAGGATCGGCACGATACAGGCAATGGCATAAAATAGAAACATCGCATGAATAACGGATGCGGAACGCTTCGATACGGCTAGTGGATCACGTGATTTCACAGCTGACTTGCCTCCTCTCAAAATAATGCATTATCTTTATCAATTCGCCTTACGATGGTATTGGATACAAGAACAAGCACAAATCCAACGATTGCTTGATATAGACCGGCTGCTGATGACATCCCGATATCTCCACCGATAAGGAACGTACGATATACGTAGGTATCCAGTACATTTGTTACAGGGAACAGCGCTCCCGATTCCAGTGGAACCTGATAGAACAGACTGAAGTCTGCATAGAATATACGGCCAATTTGCAATAACGTCATAATGACGATTAATGGGACGAGAAACGGAATGGTAATGAAGCGTATCTGATGCCATTTGGTTGCTCCATCGAGCACAGCTGCTTCATAATATTCTTCATCGATACCCACGACAGCTGCCAGATAGATGACGGCATAATATCCAATATTTTTCCATGTGTTCACCAGTGGCAAAATATACGGCCAATACTTCGGCTCTGAATACCAGTCGATCGGCTGACCGCCGAACATCTGCAGAATCGTTGAGTTCATGAAGCCTGAATCCTTGCCCAGGAAAGCCAGTACCAGATAACTGACCACAATCATGGACAGGAAATACGGCAATAACATAAGTGATTGATATAACTTGGACATTGCCTTGTTCTTCACTTCATTGAGCAGAATAGCAAGCCCGACACCTACAAAGAGATTCAGTGCAATGAACACCGTGTTATACGCGAGTGTATTTCGGGTAATTTCCCATGCATCACTGGTTGAGAACAAATATTTAAAATTGTCCCATCCACTCCATGGGCTACCCCAAATACCATCAGCATAGTTTACATTTTTGAATGCGATCAGAACGCCGAACATCGGCATGTAGTTGTTCACCAGCAGAAACAGGACACCTGGCAAGAACATGAGATACAGCACCTTGAATTTGCCAAGATTGTGCCACACAGACTTGCGCTTTCGGACTGTTTCTCCCGGTATTTCCGATATCCGTACTCCCTTACCCGCCTGGGGTTGTGTCTTCATAACTTGTTCTCCCTCACTCCTCTTGAATTCTTCCTCAGGATGAAGCTCCGTTGCGGCTCCTGTGGTTCAAGTATACGGCGGGGCGAGTAAGACCTCTATCTGCTGTGGTGACCTGTTGACTTATCAAATTATGACTTTAGTGCCAAATTAAACAAAACAAAAGGCGCAGCATGCTGCGCCCTGAACTATACGGTACGTGACTGTTTTCGAAACTCCTGTGGCGTTATACCCGTGCACTTTTTGAACATTTTGGTGAAATGCGAGTAATTGTAGTACCCCACCTTGCCAGCGATATCCGTCACTTTGACTGTGGACTGGGACAACAATGTCTTCGCTTTGGCTACTCTGCCCTGCAGAATAAACTCAGATAGGGACATCCCCTTCTCTTTCCGAAACAGACGTGATAGATAAGCGGGATTGAATCCGGCAAAAGCTGCAAGCTCCTCTCGCATAAGTTCTTCACCAATATGAGTTTCAATATAAACGCACAACTGATCCACAATGGTCATGGGGCTATGATCGTCCGGGTACAATACCGGGATAACACGATCAATCAGATCAGACGTCCATTGCTTCAACTGCGGCAACGACCTTGTCACCATACCCTCTTCCGGCTCCCGTTCACCCGGATACAGACTGCGTATTGACACGTTTTTCTGATGAAGCAGCGGATAGACCACATGCAGCATGGCATGATAGTAGAGATGCAGCATTTCAGGAGACAAACCCTCTTGGGCAGCAAGCAACTCAAAAATCTCATCCACACGTTCTCGCAAATCCCCCACTTTACCCGTCTCAAAAAGAATGGATAATTCCGAAAACCATGGAATAGGCAAAAAGCGATCTTCCTGATCTCTTCCCCGCTCATCATAGACAAAAACTTCTTCAAGCTCCTTAATATTGCGCCGTTCCATATCCATCAGTTCATTCAACATGCCTTGCAGTTCAGTTACAGCAACCGGGGCACCAACATAACAGGACAACCGACAGTAGAAATACGTACCACATTCCTGAATATACCCCTGACAACGTTGTGCCACTTCGCTCGCACTCGGGATGATGCCATTTTGCTCATAAGCAAGCACAATATTTAATCCACTTTGATCCTGAAACACCTCACCGGGCTTGTCGCCAAGCATCATCTCCTTGGCTGCATTACGAAGGGCATATTCCAATACCTCTTCGTCACGTAAATCAAAATCACGTACCCATTCCTCTACCGAGATCACAATGGGTAACACACGAGCCTGCGGATCAATCTCGGCACCATACAGCTCTGCGAGCTCTTGCAACCGTTGTTCGGTTAACGTGATACGCTGAGAGATGGCATCTTTCCAGAAGCGTTCCGTCAGCAGCGGTTTATGGGTTTTCCAGCGTTTGTATACGGTCTCATAAACTTCGTTGGTACGGGTACGCTGCTCTCCATCCTTGATCTTCTCCACTGCCTGAGTTACTACCTTAGTCAATTGATCCGCTGGAGCCGGCTTCAACACATAATCAAAGCTGCTTAGCTTAATGGCTGTCTGAGCATAATCGAATAAAGCATGCCCTGTCAGGAAAATGGTCAGTATGCCTGGATCATGTTTTAACACCCAACTTTGCAGGTCAAGCCCTGTTTCACCAGGCATCTCGATATCACAGATCATGATATCAATAGCATTAGCCTTTAAAATCTTTCTTGCCTCTTCGGCATCACCAGCACTGTATACCTGGTCAATGCCTGCTGCTTGCCAATCGACTCCTTCCACCATTGCTTGTAATGCATACACTTCATCATCCACGATCAACAGGTTCCGCATAGGCTCCCCCTTCTTCCTCTTCGGTCTGAGCGGGTAAATCAATGATGACTTTGGCGCCATGATTCACCTCATTGCCAAACTGCAAACTGGCTTGATCACCATACTTTACTAAAAGCCGATGAGCCACGTTCCATATACCGATATGCTGTCCACTCGGGTCTTCAGCGTATTGTCCATGTTGTAGACGCCCCAACAATTCCTCTTCAAATCCGACACCATTGTCCACAATCATCAGTTGAAGCACCGTCCCATCGTCCTGACCGGACGACTTCTCACCGAGGCGCGCCACGATCCGAATGACAAAGGCTTGTGTCCGGCGCTGAAATCCATGAATAATGGCATTCTCCACAAAAGGCTGAATGGTTAATGGCGGAATCACATAATGTCCCAGATTCGACTCAACATCCAGTTCAAAATCGAATCTGCTTGGAAACCTCAGCTTTTGAATTTCCAAGTAATGACGAATGTGCTCGAGCTCTTCATCCAGACGAATAACACGTTTGCCTGCACGCAGACTGAATCGAAAATAATCGGCCAGATGACCAGCCATCTGCTGCACCAACTCATGTTTTTGCAAGGAAGCCAGACTATGAATAATATTGAGCGAATTCAGGTAAAAGTGAGGATTGATCTGCATCTGTAATTGTTTGAACTCTGCCTCCCTCGTTCGCAGCTGTTCCTCATACACATCAATCTTCAGATGCCTGATCTCACTGGTCATTTGATTGAAACTTCTTGTCATAAATTCAAGCTCCGAAGAAGATGGCGGGTCCAGCTTCACATCGAGATCTCCACGACTCACCCTTCTCATGCCTCGGATTAACGCATTCATCGGGCGGAATAACAGATGCCGCAAAAAGATCAGTGCAGTAACCAGAATTACTGCCGCACCAATGGGAAGCAGACGAATGATCTGCTGGAAAAACGGGAGGTTACGCATCATGTCTTCCTCAGGCAGCAGCACGATATAATTCATCTCGGACATGGCCGAGGCAATACCCAGCATCAAATATTGACGTGCTTCTCCCTTGTTCACAACTTCAGAGATAACCTGATACGGATTCTTCAGGCCAGGAAGATGTGCCGCAGCCAGCCGAATCTGTGCAGTATTTAATGTGGAATCCGATAGTGCCCCACCGTCTGTTCCAACAATGACTGCGCCTCCCCTATCTCCGGATTCAGTGAATTGTTGTGTATGATTCAGTGCATTCATATCAACAAGTGCACCTGCATAGAACTGCTGGTTGATTCGCACCGTTTTCACCAGCGCATTCCACGTCCCGCCTCGCACGATGCTCCATTCCGGCTTCTGGATATCCCCTTCCAATTGCTGCATCTGGACTGGCATACTCTCCTGCACAACCGACTTTTTGACATCATAATTGCCTGAAGTGGCGAGCAGCAGATCATCATTCACGGCATCATATAGAAAAAAAGAATCGATTAGATTATAAAAACCGATATCTGTCATGAATTTGTTCATAATCCGTTGCTTTGCAATGATATAATCACCGCTGCCGTATTTCAGAAAAAACAGAGAGATGATATCCGGGTCCCGCTCACCCAGACTATATAAATACCGATTTGTCTCCTGTAATACACGTTCATTTTGCTCCACACTCTTGGCGAGATGATTCATATTGGTGAGGGATACTTTGTCACGTACAACTTTCATGGCGTAGACGTTGTTGTAATAAAGCAGCATGAATAATGGCAGCATGATCAATGTAAGGCCCACTATAAATTTAAAACGAAGTGAACGGATAAAGCTCATGGATTATGGATTCCCGCCCTTTTAGAGGTAGTTTAAAAAGTCCGCTTTTGATTACGAATTATGCCTAGCGGCATCATCAGCTTCGAATATGAAATTCAGCCGAAATGTCCGTTGCTCACGTAGTTTCCCTACGCTCCGCTACTCCATTTCTAACTTCATTCCATCTTCTCGGTACTGAAAATCAGACTTTTTGAACACACACTTTATTTCAACATAGTTTTTTTCTATTTTCTTCCTTATGATGGCATGTTTATTGTAATCACCCCTGCTTGCCATTGTCTATGGGGTCGCGTGACCTTCACATATCAATTCTGGTGACTTTCATCCGCTCCGATTTTAAGAGTAACAAGCTTCATGTTGTAATAAATTCTCCAGTTGTAAAATAAATCCTTCATTTATAGCTCAGAAGCTTCTCCCTAAAAATAAATGCTGCGGCAAACCCCGGACTCCACGAACGCCCGATCTTGACATGCATACGATATATCACTCCTCGGGTTAGTCACCAGGATGTAGGGAGGCCTGTTCGATGAATATTCAACTCACTGCGTTACACTATGTCTATCTGGCATTTATCGTCTTGATCATTGCCGTAATGATCCGGCGCAGGGACACCACCATCATCTGTGTCGCAGGTATTATGACCATTGGACTTCTGGCAACAGAAACCTTAAGCGGGTCAGTTGCTGGGATCTTCAGCAGTTTTATCTATGCAACAAAAGAATTGTTAAGTACGATTTTCATCATCTCGATTATTGTGGCAATGAGCCGTGTTCTGATCAGAACAGGCATTAATGAGGTCATGGTAACACCTGTCACCCGGTTTATCCGTTCTCCTCAGGTCGCGTATTGGGGTATCGGATTGATCATGATGGTCGTATCACTATTTTTCTGGCCATCCCCGGCCGTAGCACTCGTCGGTGCAGTACTCCTTCCTGTAGCCGTGCGTGTAGGTCTTCCCCCGATTGGAGCCGCCATTGCCATGAACCTGTTCGGACATGGGATTGCACTGTCGGGAGATTACATTATTCAGGGGGCTCCCAAACTTACAGCTGATGCGGCGGGTATACCGGTTACTTCCGTCATGACGGCCAGCATACCTCTGGTCATTGTCATGGGAACGGTATCTACACTTACAGCCTTCTGGATGCTGCGCAAAGAGATGAAATCAGGCGCACCTGTTCATTCCCCAAATTTTATATCAGGTACCGTGACCACGGAACCTTCTTCCTCATCAGAGGCTGTGTCCACCTCCCTACCCACTGATCAGCCTGTTCAACGTCAAGTCATGTCGCCCCGTTTGCAAAAGACGTTCGCTCTGCTTATCCCTCTGTTATTCGCAGTTGATGTGATTCTGATGTTTGTATTGAAGTTGCAAGGCGGCGACGCAACAGCTCTGATTGGCGGAACTGCTGTGGTTATACTGATCGCTGTTACCCTTGCCGCACATCGACATGCGGGACCAGAGGAAACGACCAGTTATTTAATAGAAGGATTTCAGTTTGGTTTCAAGGTGTTTGGACCGGTTATTCCCATAGCCGCATTTTTTTATCTGGGAGATGCTGCGATTACGGAGTTGTTCATCAACCCTCTTCCTGAAGGTTCACACGGGATTGTGAATGATCTCGGGGTTGCACTTGCTGGACTGGTGCCATTGAATGATACGGTGGGAGCCATTACAATGACGGTAACTGGAGCAGTGACCGGAATGGATGGTTCGGGGTTCTCGGGGATATCCCTGGTTGGCTCGATTGCGTCCATGTTTGCAGGTTCGACAGATTCCGCACCTGTACTGACAGCATTAGGTCAGGTTGCAGCCATATGGGTAGGTGGCGGAACCTTAATTCCATGGGCATTGATCCCTGCTGCTGCAATCTGCGGAGTCAGTCCTTTTGAACTTGCAAGACGCAACCTGAAGCCTGTACTGCTGGGACTCACGGTAACAACAATTGTAGCCATCTTTCTGATCTGACCAAAGGTTATTTACACTGACACTACGATGACAGAAGCACCTTCCAATCGCTGTTATTCCCAGATTTTTTTGATTCCCTTTCTTAAGGGGAAATCCGGTAGTAGCGTATGCTTCCGATGCAGCTTTCTTTCAGAAAGCTTTTAGGCGACCGCTTCGCTTTTTCAGGTTTTTTCTGTCCTCTCCGTTATCGTGTAAATGATTAGTTCATCTCAAATAGACATTTTAAAAAGACGTGCGTGAACGCGCCCAGTTCCAGAGATCTTCACGTTTCATCTCGGCCAGATGCAGCATGTCCACATATGGATCTCCCTGTAATCCAAGTACAGAAGCAAAAGCAGGCTCCGTCTTCCACCCTGCCTGTTTCAGTCTGCGGATCTCACGGTGTCCCGCGTCTCCCCACAGTTGCAACAATCTCCACTCTACGATCATATGTAAGTATGCATTCTGCCTGTAAACTGGCACGGATTGGGCAAAAATCTCCACAGACCAATGTCCCACTTGCAAATTACAAGTCACATAAGGACGTTGGTCTGGAAGATCCCCACCACGTACACATTGAAATTCAGCAATGGCTCCGATTCGATTGTATATCCCGGCTTCAAACACATCCAGATCCTCTGCATAACACAGCAGATCCAGATCACTGCCCGGAATATCAATATCAATCGGTACCGTTCCTGCTGGATATGGGTGATAGTCAGCTAATATCTCGAGCAATCCACTGCTCTGTAACACATGATATGCGTCCTGCTGACGTGCATTACCCGAAGCCAGATGTGCCATTACTTCTGCGGTAGTACTCATCTCCCCGCCTTGGACCACAGTTAGTTCGAGCCGCCTGTAATGACCTGTTTCACACGTCCCACTTGACCGCTCGTCAGTCGTACTTTGATTCCGTGTGGATGCGTAGGTGACTTGGTTAACAGATCCTTTACAATGCCACGTGTCAGCTTACCTGTAGCTTGATCCTGCTTCAGCACAATGTCCACTTCCAGACCTGGCTTAATATTTACACGTTGTTGTCCATTCATCATATTCACTCTCCTCTATGTCGTAATTCATATCTTGTATACTATATAACCCTTAAACACAAAGCTCCATCTATTGTAGACGTTTTGGTTTCAAAACAAAAGGGACGCGGCAATAACCTCCTACGCCTGGTTCAACGTTTTATATGGGACACATGGAGACCAAGATAAAGAAACCGCAGGTCTCTTCATCTGAGACTTACGGTTTCTAAATTGGATTACCATGCTTAGGGTTGCACGTGCTCCAATATTGACGAAGGTGAAGTGTTGTTCTTCGCAGCTTCGCGTGCCTTCACAGCAAGCAGTTCAGACACCGTCACGAATTGGTATCCTTGCTGCTGTAACTTCGGCAGAATTGTTTTGAGTGCAGCTACCGTATGGGACTTGCCTTCCACCTTATCGTGGAAGAGTACAATATCCCCATTGCGTGCGTTATTCAGTACTTTTTTAACGATAGTCGATACACCTGGAGAAGCCCAGTCCCGTGTATCCTGATGCCAAGACCAGAGTACAATGGTATATCCTTTTTGTTTGGCAGCCTGAATGACCATGTCATTGTAATAACCGCCCGGTGGCCTGAACAACAGGGGACGCTCAGCACCCGCTTCAATGATGGAACTTTCTGCTTCGTTCATATCCTTCATGTACTTGTCTGCACTAGTTGATCGAACTGCATACGTGTGCGCATACGTATGGTTGGCGATTTCATGCCCTTCGAGCTGTTCCTGCTTAATCAGTTCAGGAAATTTGTCTGCCCATTTGCCAAGTACAAAAAAAGTTCCTTTGGCATGATACTGCTGTAACAAAGCCAGGATCTGCGGAGTCTGAATCGGATCTGGTCCATCGTCAAAGGTAAGCGCGATGAGTTTATCCTGTGTGGGAACTTCCCACACAATCTCTCCTCGTTCCTCATAATACTGACGGTTCTTCTGTACAGGCTTCGCATAGGCAGAACTGCTACCCAGCAAAATAATTAGCGTGAACATTCCGATGACTCGGGCTGCCTTCAGGTTCATGTGGTGTCCTCACTTTGTCTTCATACGTAAACTCCCTGTTAGCATTTCCCGATTCACCCGAACTCATTAACGAAAGATCTGATCCACAACTGCAATTTCCTCAGCAGTTAATTCCACATTTAATGTTTGCAGATTGTTAATGACCTGTTCTGGTCGCTTGGCACCCGGAATCAATGCATCAATAGAAGGCTGAGTCAGGTACCAGGCCAGAACCAGATGAGCGACCTCAACATCTTTGGATTGTGCTATGCTGCGCAGTTGCTCAACTTTATTGAGATTTTCAATAAAAGCTTCACCTGTAAACAGCGGGTTCTTTGCCCGTCCATCCTGAAAGGTTGTATCACGATTATATTTCCCGCCCAGCAGTCCCGCTGCCAGAGGGAAGTAGGGCACAAAAGAAATGTTATGCTCAGCCGTATACGGCAACAGCTCTTTCTCCGCATCTCTTTTGAACAGATTATATTCAGATTGCAGTACGTCTACATGCCCGTCCTTATTGGCTTCACGCAACTGATCAATGGAGAAATTAGATACGCCAATGGCACGAATTTTGCCAGCGTCTTTTAATTGTTTTAACGTATCTACCGCCTCATCCTTAGGCGTATGTTCATCCGGAAAATGGATGTAGAACAGATCAATGTAATCGGTTTGCAGTCGTTTCAACGCCTCATCCACGGATGTTCTCAGAAAAGCAGGTGAGTTATCCATGACAATCTTGCCATCCACTAATTTATGAGCTGCTTTGGTTGCAATAATCGTATTCTGCCGCTGACCGGTTTCCTTCAGTACTTCACCGATCAGTCGTTCGGAATGCTCAGGTCCATAGATGTATGCCGTATCCACAAAGTTAATACCTTGTTTCAAGGCTGTACGAACCACTTCCTTACCCGTCTCATCATTCAGCATGTCCGGATAGATATTATGTCCGCCTACTGCATTCGCACCCAGTCCAATGGGATTCACGATCAGATCCGTCTTGCCCAACCGAATTTGTTGTTCTGCCATGTCTCATCTCTCCTTCACTGATCGATATAAGTACATTTCTGTAATGATGCATGTTTCTTGTTACATATTATATCAAACCATTTAGCATATTTAAAATATCGGATTTATCGGATTAGGTATTTTTCAGCGCAGTCGCTTCAACGTCGTTAATAAACCGGCGCAGTTTTGCAGCCACATCACGGGTGATTTCGCCGTTTTCATACAGTTGCTGAACCGTATTGCGCTGTTCCTGAATGGCTACCATCTGCAACTCCAATTTCTCCTGATTAAACGGATCTTCCGTTTTACCCTGGTTCCAGGTGCGCAATTTGGCAATTACACGCTCATACTTGGCGATGACAGAAAGTGCGACGACTCGATTCCCATCATTCATATGAGCACGAATGGCCTTAATTGCTGCTTCAGAGGTGCGCAGCTTTACCTGACGGAACAGTTCTGCATTTTCAAGCATGAATGGTTGATTCGGCTTCTGGGACCGGTTGGTGAACAGATGTCCTAACACACGCCCGATCTCGCTGATCGAGGTCATGAACTGAGTGTTTGCGCGATTCGCCAGCATCATTTCCTTGCGATCCAGCCAGCTGTCACATTTGAAGGCCGCATCAGAAGCAATTGCATTTTCGTCCAACATCACTTCTACTTCTTTACGCTCCGCGCGGGTGGCAATCAGGTTAATAGCCGTTTCTTGTTTCTGAATATCTTTGCGTTTACCGGCGGTGAGCTGACCTGCGGCCTGTCTGATGTACTTAGACAAGTCGGAGACAACCGCCAGTGCCGCAGCTTTGTTCTCATCGTTCATTTCGGATTTGACAGCTCGTATTGCCGCATTCAGCATAATGTCATGTGCTTTTCGTTCTGACTTCTGCGGTGTTTCTTCTGTGGATTTCCCATCGTCCTTGGCCAGAACCGGAAGAAACACACTCGCCGCAATCAGGGAGAAGAGGATAACCCCTGCTGCGAGGAAAATAATCAGATCCCGTTCAGGGAAAGGTGATCCATCCTGAAGCACATAAGGAATGGAGAAAGCACCCGCCAATGTTACAGCCCCCCGCACCCCAGAGAGGGAAATGATCGTAATATCTTTGAATCTGGGCCTGCCAATAGAGGATTTGGTACGCAACAATTCATTCCCTTGCCAGAACAGATAGATCCAGAAAAAGCGCAGAACCAGCAATAACACCGAGATTAGGCCCACATAGCCCAACACCTGCAGATTATTAAACGATACATTTTCAAAAATGGTACTCAGCACATCCGGGACCTGTACACCCAGAATAACAAACACCAGACCATTTAGTATAAATAAAATGACTGACCATGTGCTCGCAGATACCACCTGCATTTTCAACTGAACCGATTCAGCGCGGTCACGCTCAATGGCGTGAATAATACCGCCTGCCACTACCGCAAGAATACCTGATACCCCAATTTCTTCACTCACCAGATAGATGATAAATGGCGTCAGGATTTGCAGCAGCATGTGAATTGTCACATCTTCCATGCCCAGTCTACGGATCCATACCCCTAGCCTGATTAACAGAAAAGATAACAATGCCCCGACAAGAAGTCCGCCAATCGCAATCAGAATAAAACTGAAGGTTGCATTCGCCAGGGAAAATACACCTGTAACTGTTGCTGCAATCGCGAATTTGAAGGCCACGAGGCCAGATGCATCATTCATTAATGCTTCACCTTCAAGAAGCCTATGTATGCCTTTGGGCAAATGTACTCGCCCTGCCATGGCGCCAACGGCCACTGCATCTGTCGGGGACAATATGGCTGCAAGAGCAAAAGCAGCAGGTAACGGAATCGAAGGAATCAGCCAGTGAATGGCATATCCCGCCACGACTACCGTCACGAATACAAGTCCTAGTGCAAGCAGAAGTATCGGTGCACGCAGATTCCATAATTCATTCCTTGGTGTTCGCTTACCATCGTTGTATAACAAAGGTGCGATGAAAAGTACAAAGAACAATTCCGGATTCAACGGCAGGTGAACACCTGCGGGAAGCAAAGCTATAGCTACACCAAGCACAATTTGAATGAGCGGAATGGGAATAAAGGGTACAAACCGGTTTAAAATATTGGATAAACCAATCAGTACCAGTAACACAAGTACGGCAATAAATATTTCCATGATGACAATCCCTTTCCGCTATAGAAGTGGTGAAACCTTTGTTGTATAGGTTTATTTTAACATAATCCATACTTTATTATAAAAATGTTGTCATATTCATATACCCATTCAACTGGTTTCAGACTAGTCTGAATGAAAGAATTCTGATGGATTCTGTATATAAGATGTTACAATATGCTCAGGACAATACCCGTTTGGAAAGGAACTTGCATCTATGGCATTTGGAATTAAACGACAAGAGCTTGCTGCGTGGAAGGAACAAGTGGCTCGGGGTGAGATCGCGTACCTCACTCATTTCTGGATTGACAACCGATTCCCCGGCATCACCAGTGTCACCAAAGTTGGCTGCGCAGATCTGGAACGTCTCGAGCGTTGGTGCAACGATCATGGGCTGGACCCGCGATACATTCATCGGCGGCAGCCATTTCCCCACTTTGACCTGATGGGCAGCAAACAAAAAGAAGTTTTGATCCAGGAAGGCTTAACGGATCATGTGGTTCGCTTTCATTTGTAAACCAACTCAAAAACGCCAGTCTTCAAGGTTCATCCCCCCGCAATTAGGGACGAACTCATGAGGACTGACGTCTTCAAGGAATCAAGTCATATATGGACTACCGGTGGATCTGCTCAAACGACTTCATGTTCTCCAGCAGTTTCAGTTCAATTTTCTTCAGCATGCCAAACATCTGCTGTTGCTCCTCTTCGGAAAGTGCTTGCAACAATTCCCACGTCATTCGGCCGCGATTCGCATTAAGTGTCTTGGCAAGCTGCGCGCCTTCATCCGTTAAGGACAGCCACACAATTCTCCGATCTTCTTCACTGCGCACCCGCTGGATCAACCCTTCCGTCTCCAGTTGATTCAGTACAATGGTGGTTGCGCCGGAAGACAAACTGAGTTGTCTGGCCACATCAACCGCCATACATTTTTTTTCACGTAAAATCATGCCCAATATATGACTTTTTGTCGGATTCAGTTTACAGTTGGTTTCGGTCTTCTGCTGCTGATCCAATACTTTATTTTTATATCTGAAGAAGGCCTCCAACAATTGATCTACATTTGCCAATTGAGAGTTTCGCTCCGTATCCGGGCTCATAAACGTTCCTCCTGCCTTTCATCATAACCTACCTTATATTGTAACATATTTACACTATGATGTTTGTGAAAAATGCGCTTGTATCCGACACCCTATCGTTGACTGCAAGACTCTTGTTTTATTTCCGGTTTCACCTATTGCATTATGGCAACGGGTTTGTTTATAATAACCTATATCTTTAAAGTTACTTTTAGTTACTTAATGATTTTAATAAATCTGTTGTTATAAAGTAAATGAAGCGTCATCATTATAATGTAAGGGACTTATGCACATGAATCAGAATATACAATCTCAACTCAAAACGGATGTTTGTATCGTCGGTGCTGGACCTGGCGGTGCTTTGCTTTCTTATTTACTGAATCAAAAAGGAATCTCCACGATGCTCATTGAGCGGCAGCCCCACCTGCACAAGTCGTTTCGCGGGGAGTTGCTCAATGTGGACGGCGAAGCCATTTTGAATAAACACGGCCTCTATTCCCTCATTCAGGAACGCGGAGCGCTGCTCTTGGAACAGATTCAGTATTGGGAAAATGGGCAGATTATTCATACGGTATCACCAGGCAATGGAGAATCTCATGTTGGTATTCATGTACCTCAAGCTCATCTCCTGGAAGCCATCGTGTCGCACGCTCAGCAACACAACTCAAATGAACAAGTACTGTTTAATACCATCATGACTGGCTTGCTACGTGACAGAAACGGCCAGGTCGTGGGTATTAACATTCGGCAGAACGGCGTTCCTGCCTCCATTGAGGCATCTGTAATTGTGGGTGCTGATGGCAGATATTCTGCTGTACGCAAACATTCCGGTATGACACCGAAGGTTCGCAAGCATGGGTATGATCTGCTCTGGGCGCGCATTCCGGCACCCGTAGGTTGGGAACCCGCTGTCCGGATGGCCAGCATGGATGGTCAACAGCTCGCACTGTTCTCACAGTTCGGCGGTTATGTTCAGATTGGATGGAACATTCCCGAGGGAGCATACTCCAAGCTGCGAGAGCAGCCGATTGCTCCTTTTGTAGATAAACTTGTATCTGCTTTTCCTTGCCTGTCTGATTCTGTAGCTGCCAACATTCAGAGCTGGAGTGATTTTGTTCTGTTATCCGTCGAAAGCAGCTATTGCCAATCGTGGGCACAGGACAATGTTGTACTTATCGGTGATGCCGCTCATACCATGACACCAACCGGTGCGTTTGGACTTAATGCCGCGCTCGAAGATGCGGATGTGCTCTCCAAATTACTTGTCCAAATGGCCGCAGATCAATTCAGTTCCACTGCACAACTTCAGGAACTTCAGACGATTCGCGGTGCAAAGGTACAGCAGCAACTTGCACGACAAGTGGAGATGGAATCCTCTTTCCAACAGCGTTATGAATCCTTTCTCTAAACCCAGCTAATACGGATAAAATATTTATATGCCCAAACAGCCGATCACTTCCTCATAGAGAAGAATCGGCTGTTTGGCTTGTTGGTTTATCTTTTTTATGTAATTCCGTACCCTTCTTCATTTTCGTTTGCGTGGAGCAAACGTGTCTTCTCTGGGTGCTCCTTCTTGTACAGTATCAACGTCCTTCGTGTAGGATGAGATGTTATCTTTTTCATATACTGCTTTCTCCAGATTGCTTAAGCGGCGCAATACTTGTTTGCTTTTACGAACGATATATACAATACCAATAATCAGCAGGATCAACATCAGAATGAATATAACCATCTCCGGATAAAAGACAAATGACATAAAATTACCTCCTTTTGAAAACGATTGCTTTCCATCATTCTAACCTTAATATGCCAACATGTGAACCCGATTGGAAGTTTCGCTTGTGGACTAAGGACAGGGTAACCTGACACAACGACATGAACTCACCTGCTGCAAAAGCAAAAAAAGGTGGCATCCCTGATCAGGATTACCACCTTGAACCTCGAATAATATTTGAAGTCTATTATTATTATTTTATCCTTCTCTGCCGTTCATGGCACTAACCCGAAGTTCTGTCAGTGGCAGAGACGTTTGCTCTGGGTGACGTAGTCTCACTGTTCGGCTTTCACCGGGGAGCAGATCGAAATAATTGTCACTGAATCGGACACGCCCAAGGGGAAGCTCCAGCTTCACCAATCGTGCAATCGCTCCACTGGCCGTAACCGTTACAGACTGTTCCTCTTCGTTCACATGTACGCTCAATTGCGACTCTGGCAACGTCACATCCTTAGGATCACGCAAGAAGTATCGATTGCTCGGTGCTGCAAACCCTTCGGATACCAACTCAACCATTACTTCCTCACCACGTCTGCCCTGTAACACCTCTGCTTCAGTTAATTCAGCAATACACAGTGAGGATTGTGATGTTACTTCAACAGCATGTGTACTGGAATAGATCTTCTCTCCATTCAATGCATAGACATTGAGTCGAAGCTCCCCTTTCAAGACGTCACGTGTATCGTTTACGACCCACAACGCAAGCGGCTCCCCGGGCTCATGCTCCAGTGATAACAGGACAGGATGAAAGAATATTTTCCCGTAATAAAAGGATGCCTTCGGCAGCAGTTCATAATCAATCATGGACCAGCTTGTTCCTGGCCAACTGTCATTTAATTGCCACACAAGCGCACCGCTGTTACGGTGATTGATGCGCCGGAAATGTTCTATCCCATAACGCAACCCTTCTGCTTGAGTCAACATGGAATAGTTCATGTACTCTTCTATATTTTGCGGAATCCCTGTGTAACCCTCCATCAACAAAATGCCTTTCTGGTGATTGGTATCCTTGTTACGATAGGCCATCTCCGGACTGCCCCAGTAAAACTGCCCTGCGGGCATATTTTTCTCCAACGTGTAACGATTGGCCGAGGCGTGCATACCAAATTCACTGCTGAACAACGCATGATCCTTTTTATAATTTTTGAACGTTACACCTTCAATACTGTAGTCCAGCAGCGGTGGCTCTCCATGCTTCCTTGGATAGACCGAACCATGCCATACCTGCCAGTTGTGGCGATCCCCCACATCCGGGTCATTCGCATCCTGACCGTTGCTGTCTCCGAACGGCGAAGAAGGCCAGTACGGACGAGACAGATCCAAGCGCTCCAGCACTTCAGGGATTAGCTCATGATATATCTGTTCGCCGTAGAACGGACTGGTAATATCTCCACTTGCCGACTTCATATCATAGAGCCAGTCTATCTCGTTATTACCACACCAGAGAGCAAGCGAGGCACGGTTACGCAGGCGCAGGACATTGTTTTCTACCTCTTGCCGTACATTATCCATGAAATCACGATTGAAATCCGGGAACAATGCGTTTGCAAATGCAAAATCCTGCCACACCAACACCCCTTGCCGATCACACTCATCGTAGAAGACATCCTTCTCATATATACCACCAGCCCAGACACGCAGCATGTTCATATGCCCTTCCACCGACAGCTCGACAAGCTCACGATATCGAGAGTTCGGGATGGCGCCAATCAGATGATCAGCCGGAATCCAGTTGGCTCCCTTGGCGTAGATCTTGACTCCGTTCAGGATAAAAGCAAATGCATCTTCACCCCGTTCATTGTGAAGAGCCAGCTCAATCGTTCGTAACCCATAAGGCTCGCTATAACGATCCACCTCAACGCCATCTGCGTATAATGTAACCTCCAGTGTATACAGATACGGCTCACCCAGATCATGAGTCCACCATAACTGCGGTGACGTAACGTTTAATGTGGTATCCGCTTTGCCACCCTCTACGGGTAGTTCAGTGACACCTGCCACCTCGTGTCCGCTGCGATCCAACAGACGAACATTACAGGTCGCAACCACAGCCTGCTCACGTTTCTGTCTGCTACGGTAAGACAAGACCGACTTCACATCTGCCGTGACATGTAAGACAGCCAGCTCTGTACTGACTGATTCCGTTCGAGCATACACACTTTCCAGCTTGGCAATTGTTCGTTTTTCCAGCCTTACCGTACCCCAGATCCCCACGGTAACCATGCGTGGCCCCCAGTCCCAGCCAAAGTTCATCGCTGCTTTGCGCAACCATGGCCGTTCCTTCGTGTACGAAGACCAGTCAAAGGTTTCTTTGTCCCGGTGATGCAGATGAAGCGGATCAAACTTGACAGCAATCGCATTCCAGCCGCTGCGTACTAGAGACGTGACGTTAAAAGTATGTGACATGAGCATATTTGCCGTTTTTCCAACTTCATGGCCATTCACATATACCGTTGCAAACGTATCCAATCCTTCAAACACCAATTCAAAGTGCTCCTCGGTCTCTGCATCTCTCACCAGATTGAAGGTTGTGCGGTACCACCATTCCTTTTGCTCAATCCAGCGACTTTTGGCATCATTATGTCCGTAATAGGGCGGATCAATGATACTGCGCTCAACCAACGCAGCATGTACATCGCCAGGCACTTCAGCCCCGATCCAGAAACGGTCATCCAGTGCAGCAGCTGCCACATCCATCGCCCGCTTCTCCCCAACTTCAAAATGTTGTATCTTCCATTGTCCAGATAAATCCTGACTTGAATTATGGGTCTTCATTAGTACGCCCTCACTCTCCAATAACCCTGAGTAATACCATATCGAAAACGTTTGCAGTAAGGCAAGACATGTTTCCTAATCTGCTCATTTCTAACTTCCCGAAGGCTTAAACGACATTGCCTCCTCGCGATATTCACTCGGGGTCTTGCCGGTATGTTTTTTGAACAGTCTGCTAAAATATTTCACGTCCTCGTAGCCGCTGATGGCAGCGACTTCACTGACCTTCGCTGGAGACACCGCCAGCATATCCATCGCTCTTCGTATACGCATATCGGTGACAAAATCTCCGAAGGTCACACCCATTTCTTTTTTAAACAGCTCACTGAGGTGACCCGGATGCAAATGAACATGTCCAGCTACCTGCTGCAGATTAATATCCTGCGCCAATGAAGATTCAATATAACCGATAGCCTTCTGCACATGAGCAGCCTGTCCCTGACCCATTCGGCTATGATAGATATGCATCAGACCATACAGATGATGGAACAGCATATCCCCGAGGTCACCAGCTTCAGCATCCGGTTCGGGCAACCATGGCTCGAGCCTTGCGGGTTCTTCACGCCCTGTGGCTCGCATTGTGCGAGTCAGCCAGCGATGACCTGCAATGACGGCTGAGTGCAGACAAGCATTGAACGATTCTGGTGTGACCTCCGGCTCTGTAATCAAATTAGCCACAAGTTCCCGCGTCCATGTCGTTAACGTGACTGAATCATTATCCAGCAATAATGTACCAAGTGTGGTCTCCTCTTCGTGCGTAAGTACAGTTTTACCACCTTGGCGATCCTGAACGTGCTCATAATGCCATACTTTATAATCCACCAAACCCCGATATCGGAATGCAGCTGACGCAGTACTGTAGCTTTCGTGCAGATCTGCATATCCACGCACAGGCAGACCTACCGCTGCGCGCAGGGTGCACTTCAGTAATTGCTCCACCCGACGTAATGCACTCTCCAGCCTGAACGTAGTTTCATGTTCCACAGGCGGCCATGAAACTACACAAATAATTTGCTGTTTCTCTACATGAGCAATGGCACCAGGTAACATATCCTCCAGGGTATTCTGCACCGCAAATCGTAATAGCGCATCCGAGGATCGATCCCAACCCTCTGCTCGAAGAATAATGACTTGTCTGAGAATCTGTTCATCATCAAGGCCACCAAGCCCTGCCTCTTTTCCAACATCAGATCGCAAGAATGAAGGAAAATGGCCCGAAGCGGTGTCACCATCAATGATCCACCCGGCAAATAACCGCTCTCGATTCTCCCGCATAAGCTGTCCCTCTCTGGACTTCTCTGCCCAACGTTCCGAGATTCGCTGTTTGGCCTGTAATACGGTTTTGATGATCTCTTCCGGCTTGCTTGTTTTGAGCAGATAATCTGTAACACCTTGGCGAATCGCCTGTTGGGCATAAGAAAAGTCATCGTATCCGGACAAAATAATGACCTCCAGCTCAGGTAACAATCGCAGGCCCTCTTCAGCCAGTTCGAGTCCCGATCTGCCTGTCATCCGAATATCGGTCATCAGGATATGTGGACGTTCCTCAGCCAAACGTGTTAACGCCTCCTCTGCCGAGGCAGCAGGTTGAAGAAGTTCAATTCCGAGTTCATGCCAAGCGATAACGCTGGCAAGCCCTGTACGGATAATCACTTCATCATCAACAATTAATAGTCTCATGACGAACCCTCCAAGATTGGAATGGAAAACGAAATCCGGGTACCTCCCCCAACCCTGCTGTCTACTTCAAGCTGTGCATCCGCTCCATAATGGAGCAGCAGTCTCTCATTCACATTGCAGAGCCCATAACCGCCTTGGTTTAGCTGTTTTTCCGGCTGTTTTCCCTTCCATTCCCTAATGCTTATCCTTAATTGTTCCAGCCTGTCCGGCTCCATGCCGACACCATCATCCAGCACCAGCACATTCATCTGTTCATTATCCGGGTCCTTGCGAATCATTATGGTGATGGTGCCCACGCCTGTTTTGGGCTGAATGCCATGAATCATGGCATTCTCAACGAGCGGTTGCAGCAACAGCTTCAGCATCATTCGCTTCTCAAGCGCTGGATCTACGATATAATGCAACACGAATTGATCAGGGAAACGAATTGACTGCACACGCACATAATGGCGAATATGAGCAATCTCTTGTTCCACAGGGCAGTAATCCTGACCATTATTCAAGCTGATACGTAGAAAATCACTCAGGCCCTCAACCATATCCGCGATCCGCTTCTCTTCAGACATCAAGGCAATCCAATGAATTGAAGAGAGCGTGTTATAGAGAAAGTGCGGGTTAATCTGCGCCTGAAGCACTCGAAGATCCGCTTCTTTTTTACGAGCTTCACCCCGAATAACCTCTTCCTTCAATAACTGAATATGTGCACCGAGCAGATTGTAACTCTCCCCAAGCCTACCGATCTCGTCATCACTTTCAGACCGAAACAAAGGAAGCGGGCGTTCCGGATCAATTCGGGACAGATGTCGGGTAAGTACACGAAGCGGCCTCGTCACACGACGAACCGTAAACCAGACCAAGCCAGCACTGATCGCAGCAGACATCGCAACGGCGCAACCGGTCAGAATAAGAATGTACCGATTCTCGGACTTGTACTGGTCATAAGGAACCGTTCCAACCAACGTCCAACCGGTCAGTTCTTCCGGATAATAGAGCAATGTCCGTTTATCGTCACCACTGCCATATGTGGTTGTTCCGCTACCGCCATCCTGAATTAACGTTGTGACTCCTGGTTCGGCCTGCTCCAGCTTAAGTCCAAGCCGGGATTTGTCCATTGAAGACAGAATCTCTCCAGAACTGCCGATGAGCTCCAGTCTGCCTTGCCCTCTGCCTAATCCCAGAGCGGCCCATCCCTTGGATATGGCCTTCTCATCCAGACTAATGGCTAACCAGCCGATGGGTCGATAATCATGGATACTGCGGATTGGCCGAACCAATGTGATCACATTTTGAATACCCGCGTAATTCTGCACCGGGTATACCCCCGTCCATTGTTTGACTGCTTCACCGCTTGGAACAGAGGGATACGAAAGGTTGGATTCATTGGATTCATACCAGGTAGCGGTTGACAATGTGGCATCAAAACGTCCCGGATATATGGCGATGTTAGCGATATATTTCTTGGAAGCCGCCAGATTGGTCATTCTGCCCAGGATATCCACCCGGTCCAGCTCATGATCTTCATTGTGGCTAAGATACTGCTGGATGTCCCGTTCTCCAATCAGGAAAATCGATAGGTTCTCGGCATCTTGCAGCATATAACGAAGATTCGCTTCCACCTGTTTCAGTGTATCCATGCCGGACAGTTTTGTTTTTTGCTCTGTAATGCGGGAAGAGATCAGAAAGGCGAACAGGCCCAAGGCCAGCAATGGCACAATCATTGAAGCCGTCACGACGACCGATAGCTTCCTTTGTAACGAAGATGTGAGCCAGCGTGCCAAACGTTTCTCCTCCTCTGGATGCGCTTTCGCTTATCCTTTGACAGCTCCTGCTGTCATGCCTTTCATAACCTGTTCCTGGAATATGAGATACAAGATAATGGTTGGAATGACCGACAGGGTCATGGCAGCAAGCGTTAAGCCGTAATCGGTTTGATACCCATCCGCAAAGTTCGCAATGGCCAACGGTAACGTTTTCAATCCGGTTTTGTTGATGAACACAAGCGCAAATGAAAAGTCATTCCATGCATGCAAGAAACTTAGGATCGTAACCGTAGACAACGCTGGGACGGACATCGGTAACATGATCCGGGTAAACAGCCCCCAAAGTCCTGTTCCATCAATAAAAGCTGCCTCTTCAATATCACGTGGAACACTTGTCAGATAAGCAGTAAGCACAAAAATTGCCGTAGGCAAAGCAAAAGCCGTATAAGGTAATATTAAGGCCCAGTACGTATTTAGCAAAGACATCTGTTTCATTAAAATAAATAAGGGGACAAGTGTACTATGGATCGGAATGAGCATACCAACAACAAAGAAGGTCATGATTAACCCTTTCCAGCGAAACTGGAAACGAGCCAGGATGAATGAAGCCAACGCTGCAATAAACAGCGTTAGAATAAGTGACCCCACCGATACGATTAGTGAATTGCCAAAAGCGGTTCCCAGCCTGGAGCTTTCCCATGCATTGCTGAAATTGGCAACATTCCAGTTTTCCGGCAGTCCGAAGGGCCTGCTATAGAAATCTTCATTTGTTTTGAATGCACTAATCACGAGCCAGTAGAACGGATACAATGTTAAAATACCATAGACCGTTAGCAGCGTCCAAACAATTCCGCTACGTAGGCGGCGAACCGGATGGCCCGAGCTGCTTCGTGGTGATGGCATGGATACAGGTGTCACGCGCATGATAACTCCTCCTCTCTATTGATTCTCTTTTCGTTTGCGACTGGTTAACCACTGGCTTGTTCCGATCAGCAGCAGGGAGATCAGTACGATGGTTGTTGAGATCGCACTACCAAAACCATATCGGTATGTTGTAAAGGTGGAATTGTACATATACGTTGCAAGCAGTTCCGTCGCATGTGCCGGACCACCCTTGGTCATGATGTAGACCAGATCGAATGATTTCAGACTACCCGAAATACATAGAATGATCGCTACCTGAACCGTACCCCAGATCATGGGCAGAGAGACGGATACCAGCTTCCGGATTCCTGAAGCCCCGTCTATTTTGGCAGCATCATGAATCTCGCCGGGAATATTCTGCAACGCCGAGATGAAGATAATTAGATACAACCCGACAAAGCTCCAGAGCAGCGGCGGTACCAATGAGAAAATGGCAATCTTGTCATCGGAAAGCCATTGCAGCTTCCAACTTTCAAGCCCCAGTGCGTCCAGCAGAAAGTTTAATATCCCGATCTGCGGATGATAGATATACTGCCAGATCATACCGATAACTACAGTGGATAACACCATCGGCAGAAATACGGCTGAGCGCAGAAACCGCTGTAATGGATTGCTTTTGTGTAAGATGACCGCCAGCATAAGCGCTAACGGAATTTGTCCAAATACCGACGCCAACACAAAAATAACGTTATTTTTCAGCGCCCGCCAAAATACAGGATCATGCCAGATCTCCACGTAATTATCCACACCAATATATTTGGATGCGCCGATGCCGGACCAGTTGAAGAAACCGTAGTATGCCGACCACACGACCGGTACAAATACAAACAATGCATAAATGATGACTGCCGGGGCCAACCCCAGCATAATAAAACGCCGACTGCGCAGTGCGTTCATCTGTTCACTTCCCTTCGATAAATTCCTTTACCAACTTGCAACTGACTATCCCATTCATACTTAAAACCCCTCCCCTGCCGGGAAGGGGTTTTAACGAATGCTTACTGACTAACTGCATTGGCTTGAGCCGCCTGAATTTTAGCCGCAATGTCTTCGGCCTTGCCACCCATAAGCAACTCTTGCAATGCATTATTAATAACCTCAACCGTTGCCGACCCCAGCTTGGAATCGTATACTGGCGTGATCTTCACTTCCTGCATCAGATCATATAATTCTACGAACAATGGATGTGCTTTGGTTTTGTCCAGATCAATCTTGTAACTCACCAATGTGCTGCTATCCAATGTGGCCTTCTGACCATCAGGTCCTGCCAGCGCGTAGAACAGCTCCATCGCTGCCTCTTTTTGTGCACCGCTCAGCTTTTTACTTACACCCAACCCGGTTCCTACTACACCGGATGTTGTTCTTGGTTCACCCTGACCTCCGTCCACTGGAGGAAGAATCGTAATATGTGTGTTGTTCAGCACCTCTTCAGGTGCATTGTTCACCAGATTTGCCAAGGCCCATCCGCCGTTCATGACCATCGCTGCCTTACCTTGGAAATAAAGCTGCATCATCTGTGTCTCATCGATACTGTTGAATCCATCTTGGAATGCTTTGGTGTTGCCAAGCTCCTGCATCTTGTTCAAGGCTTCAATAAATTGTGGATCGGTAAAGCTTGCACCCTCTTGTGCTGCCGCTTTCAGGAACCAGTCTGTGCCGGTAATCCGATCAGCCAGTGTACTGAATATCGTTGATTGAGCTACCCAGTTGGCTTTGTTGCCAAGTGCCATGGGAATGACTTTATTTTGATTAAAAGTAGCAATCGCTTGTTCCAGTTCCGCCCAGGTCTCAGGCACTTTTACGTTGTACTGTTTGAACAAAGCTTCATTGTAATAAATGAAGGAACTCGGCGCCAGATTCATGGGCACGGAGTAGATATTCCCGTCTACGGTGTATCCGTCCAATGCATTGGGGATAAAGTTATCTTTCCACTCTGGCTTTGCGTCCAGCTCTGTATTAATGGGTTGTAACAGATCCCCTTTTACAAATTCCTTAGTCATGGCATCCGGCCACATCACGAACAGGTCTGGCATCTCGTTGGCAGCTGCCACCGTACGAAGCCGAGTTTTGAGACCATCTGTTGGCAGGCCTTCATCCACAACTTCAATATCTGGATGCGCCGCGCGAAAATCTTCAATTATTTTGCGCATCGCAACCGCCTTTGCATCCTGTCCGGTCCAGTTGTGCCAGAGAGTGACGGTTACTTTGTCATTGCCGCTGCCTCCTTCTGAAGTGTCCCCGCCAGCACAACCAGCCAGAATAATGGAGAACAATGTTATTGCCAGGAAACCCGAAAGCCATTTTTTCAACATCTCTATAATCCCCCTCGGCGATTTGAATACACTTATTGTAAATGTTAACGCTATCATACCGTAAGGTGACGATCCACGGATGCAGGGGTGAAAAATATCGGTTTCCCTGTTTGGAATTCACTTTGCTGACTAATTGTTCCTAACATATAAAAAGAGCCCTCACAATGAGAGCTCTTTCTTGTTGCAGCCGTCGGTAGCTTCACCCCAGGCTATATATAATGAATAAGTGCTAAATCGTATTAAATATGATTGCGTATTATTGGATACTGTTTTTCACCAGTTCTGCAAAAGCTTCGGACCCTTGCGTAGTGAGATGTACGCCGTCTTTTTCAAAATATTCGTCATGTCCCTCACTTGCACTGTTCCAGTCAATTAACGAGACATTGCTGTATTTGGATGCTGCCTCATTTAACGCCCTGTTCACCGTTCGTTCCCATGGACGAGGTACGCGCACAGTAACTAGATATACCCGATCCTCATCCTTCAGATAATCAAGCACAGCATTCAAGTTTTTGGAGTTAAAGGAACCATTCGTCCCGAGCTCCAGCACTACCTTGCTGCCCATTTGGTTGTTTTGCTTCAGACCTTCCAATACATCACCTGCCTGCCACATCTGACGACCGACATGTCCGTCCACATACACTCCCGATATACTTTGCTCCAGATACGGTTTTGCATCCAAAATCACCGAATCTCCAATAACGGTATAATGAACCTTGCCATCCTTGGCAGGAGGAGCCGTTTCTTCATTGTCCTGAGATGACTCAGGTGTATCATCCGTATGATCTGTATTATCGGATTGATTCGCTCCGGCGTCATCCGATGTATCATTCTCGTTAGTCACGGAGTCATCAGCCGGCTTATCTTCAGACTGATCGTCCTTGCCAGGATTCACTGAATTGTCTTGGTCGTCAGGTTTCGAGTCTGGAGCAGACTCTCCTGTTGGCTTCTCGTTTTTCCCCGGATCATCTTTCGTTCCTGCTTCCGGTTTATGGGTATGAGCATCGTTCTTTTGGCCAGAGCCTGACGTTCCTGTAATAGCTGGCAACACATCCTGTCCCTGTTCCTCCGCCACGGAATTCTCTCCATTCAATGTGTTGGACATCGATACCGAATGGGAGTCGGAGTTCGCTGCATGTGAGACCATCATCTGGGATACCGTATAGGACAACAGCAGAATCGTCATCAACAGACCTGCCCGCTTCCACCATACGTTACGTATACTGATCGATGACCGCCCTCTTCCCCATAATCGGGACCAAGAATCACGGAATCCGTTGTACCGAATCGGATTTTCAATATATTTAAGAGACAATGAAGCCAGTACAACCGTTGCAGCAACCTGTAAAATGATTCGTACAGGATGTGCTCCTCCCGTATCCACCGCGGGATTGGTTAACATAATGACAGGATAATGCCACAGATATAATCCGTAGGATCGCTCTCCGATCCAGCGTAGTGGCTTCGCTCCAATGATACGTCCTAGGAAAGACGATGGGTGAGCCAACACCGCTACCAGCAACGTTGTTGCAATAGCCTGAAGCACCATGCCCCCTTGATACAGAAACGGATCATATTCACTGCTATTCAGCATCATGTAGATTAATAAAGCAAGCGCAGCAAGTCCCGACACATCGAGCACAAGCCGATTCATGCCAGGCAGAGAGCTCGACAGCTTACGACTAGGCCATACTACGGCAAGAGCAGCACCAGCAAGCAGTGCGAATGCCCGCGTGTCTGTTCCATAATATACACGGCTCGGGTCCAAATCTGGATTATACATGATGGCCATTGCACCAGCAGACAATTCAGCTGCAACAACAATGAAGACGACCAGCCATCCCTTTCTTTTGAACACTACGATTGCTGCGATCAGTAGAAGAGGCCATATCAGATAAAATTGCTCTTCCACAGCCAGCGACCAGAAATGGCCAAACGGTGATGGAGGGCCAAAACTTTCGAAATAGGAAACGTTGTGAAAGATATACCACCAATTGCTTATGTATAATACACCCGAAACGATATCACCACGAAGCGCAGCGAGCCGGGATGGGTCTGTACAGGCCAACCAGATCATCACCACAGCTGTCATGGTCAGCATGCCTGGAAGCAAACGCCTTACCCGTCTTACCCAGAAATCACCGAGTGAAATGCGTCCATGTTCCTGCCACTGTGACACGAGAATATCTGTAATTAAATATCCCGAGAGAACAAAGAATATCCCTACACCGAGCAGTCCGCCCGGAATAAAATCCAAATTCAGATGATACGCGATTACCGCAATTACAGCGATGGCTCGCAAGCCGTCAAGTCCGTTCATATGTCTCTTACGATTTAACGATTGTGACATGCATGCCCCTCCTTATTACTGTGGGTCAACAACATCGGTGTTGGGGGCATAAAGGAACTCCTGATCGTTCTGGTTGTCATTAACATACGTATTGCACCTTCCATCTTTCATTTACAACATAAGAAAAGCTTCTGTTTGAAGCACTATCCGATGATGCTACATTCTGTGTGAATTCTATAATATTAAAGAAGACGAATTGCCTGTCCATTAAGTTTAATTATTAAAATATTCTTTATATTCATTCGTGAGTTCACGTTTAGCATTATACGCCCGAAATAAGCCTCATACTTTACAGCAATAGTTACAAACGATTAAACCGATGTAACCTTTCCTGCCAGCTCATATAGCTGTAAAATCATACTCTAATTTTGTCGTTAAATATAGTACTTTTCATCGAGTGGCTAAAATTACCTGTCCCACTTGCGCAAACCAGCATACCCACGCATATACCGATTGAAACAATTGAATTCATAACAAAAGGCTGCCGACTTGCTCAGCAGCCAATATCCATTATAAACCTATGTCAGACCGGATTGAAAGTTTTGCTCATAATTGCTTCTTCTTGCCTAGGACCCTAGAGGTGGAACGGGTGAATCTTTTCTTCTGTCCTCGCATCCATGATCCGGTATGCTGAACGCCCTGTGTACATTGGGATTTGCAACTTCTCCAGATCAACCATTCCATTCTCCAGAAAGTACTTCTGATCCTGATATCGCTGCAACACTTCGCCTGCAATCCATTCATGGTCACCATATGTCGTAATGTCCATAACCTTGCATTCATAAGCAAAATAAGCGTCTGTCAAAATGGGTACACTTACCTTGATTCCTTCCTCATATGGAATGCCGAATCTTTTGAATTTATCCGTATCTCTTCCACTGAACGTTCCTGCAGCTTGAATCCACTCCGATCGATGACCTGGTAGGAAATGAACACCGAATACACCGCTCTTCTCAATGAGTTCATAGGAGTATGTTTCCTTACGAAGGGAGATGCCATATACGCCTGGTGATGATCCGATGTATGTATGCCATCCGGACGCCATCACATTCTGGACTCCCTCATGACGTGAAGTCACCACCGCTACCATTCCAGGATAAGAATAAAATATGGGTTCTTCTATCGGCTGACGCATCTGATCCCCTCTCTTCTTCGTTATAAAGACAACTTTAATTATAAAGTAAAGAAGCTGGTTGAAAAAGCGTTTTGCAGAGGATTTCGCTATAAGCGACACATTCAGTATCATGTTATACTGAGATGGTCAATTTCTAAAATACGATACTGGGAATGTGATAGGATATGGTCAAATCAGTCAAATATACCTCCTAAATGAAGGCATTATTCAAATTTAGGAGGTTATAACTTATGTTTAATTCAATCGTGTTAGATCAGTGGGATCGAAAGCCATACTTTGACCACTACTTGAATCAGGTCAGATGTACCTACAGCATAACTGCTAATCTGGATATCACGCTATTGATTGCTAAACTCAAGCTTAAAGGATTGAAGTTCTATCCCGCTCTTATTCACATGATCTCTACGGTCGTCAATGCACACAGGGAATTTCGAACCTGTTTTGATGCCGAGGGGAAATTGGGCTACTGGGACGAAATGTCTCCGAGTTATACGATTTTTCATGAGGACGACAAGAGTTTCTCAACGATCTGGACAGCATTCCATGAAGATTTCGGGACGTTCCACAATCGTTATCTGGAAGATATGAAGAATTACAAAGATCACAAACAATTTGTTGCCAAACCCAATGAACCACCAAATACATTTCCCGTTTCCAGCATTCCCTGGGTGAACTTTACGGGATTTAATCTGAATATTTACAATGAAGGAACCTACTTGTTGCCTATTTTCACGATGGGGAAATATGTTCAACAGAACGATAAAGTATATCTTCCCTTATCCGTTCAGTTACATCACGCCGTGTGCGACGGCTACCATGCCGGTGTTGTATTTAATGAATTGCAATCACTTGCAGATCGATGCCAAGATTGGTGTTAGTTAGCTAAATGACAAAAAGGCATTTCTGACTTCATGATGGAGTCAGGAATGCCTTTCTTTTTCTCTTTTTTTCAAGAGATATTTAATTGCATTTACTGTACCCACAGCTGCTGCATGTTTTGCATCCTTCCACATTCATCAGGGATGCCGAGCCGCATGAAGGACATAAATCTCTCGATTCGGTAAAGGTTTTCTGATCCTCCACTTTTGGATACGTGCTCTCCACTTGATTCTGTTCTATTAATGCTTCAGGTTCGTTCCCCTGCACATCGCTTTGTACATGACTTTCCAATGCTTTGGCGACTGCATCAGCAATCGATTCCACCCGGTTGGCCCCGAAGCCAATCGCACCCGAACCACCGATTCCCTTGAGATGTTTGATCAACAGTTCAACCTTGTGCCCATGATCTCCGTATCGAAGGAACAGAGAGCACACTCGACCGAGTGCCTCAGCCATGGCAAACACGTCCGATCCCGCTTTGCCCACGTTCAGGAAGATCTCACCCGGCGTTCCCTCCAGATCATTGATCGTAATGTAAGCCATGCCAAATGGCGTATTGATTTTGTATGTCGCACCGCGCAGTACTTGAGGACGGCTTCTGTATTGTTTATCCAGCAGTGTAGAAGAGGAAGGGGTTTGCTCGGAAGAATGCGTACTAACACCGTCCTGGCTATTGGAAGTCCCATCACTTGCCTGCACTTCAGCATTATTCGGGTTTTCTATGGCAGATACGACTGTCTTCTCTTCAGCTTCTGCCGTGTTCTGATCTTCAGCCTGGGTCGCTTCCTTCTTCGACGTGGATAACACCTGCACATCCCTGCTGCCGTCGCGGTATATCGTTACTCCCTTGCAGCCTAGGTCGAAGGCCAGTTCGTACAGCTCAGCCGTATCCTCCACTGTAAAATCAGCCGGACAGTTGGCCGTCTTCGAGATCGAACTATCCACCCATTGCTGGATCGCAGCCTGCACCCGAATATGATTCTCAGCCGACAGATCCATCGCCGTCACATAATAATCTGGTAAAAATTCACCTGGATGTTCATCCAGCCAATCTTGTGCAATCGGTACGAACTGTTCATCATAACCTAGACGGCTTTGACGGAAATACTTGAAGGCAAAATACGGCTCAATACCTGTTGATGTGCCCACCATCGTACCTGTACTGCCCGTTGGCGCCTGTGTGATCAGTGTGACATTTCGAATGCCCTGTTTACGAATGGCCTCTCCCACTTCAGGATAGGTCGCAACCATGTTTTTCATAAATCCACTCTGTAAGTACGGTTCAGCTTCAAATGCTGGGAAAGCACCCTTCTCTGCTGCAATCTCTGCCGATGCCAGGTAGGCCTCCTTTGCCATGAACCCATACAGTTTATCCAGAAAAACAAGAGATTCAGGACTGCCATATCGTATACGCAGCTTAATCATCAGCTCTGCCAGTCCCATTGTGCCAAGTCCAACCCGGCGTTCACGCTGCTGATTCAATCTATTTTCCTCAAAATGATATGGTGTTGCATCGATGACATTGTCCAAAAATCTAGCCGAGATGCGAGTGGTTTCCGCCAGTTCATCCCATGCCACATCATGATTTGTTTCATCGTAGAATTTGGACAAATTGATTGCTGACAGATTACATACACCCCAGGCAGGCAGACCCTGTTCCGCGCAAGGATTAGTACAGATGATCGGATTGAAATACCAGCTGTTGGACATCTGGTTATAGTACTCCATGAATACCACACCGGGCTCTGCCGATTTCCAGGCTGATTCAATAATGGTATGCCAGATTTCGCGAGCCTTCAGTGTACGATAGTGCACCACCGAATGACCTGCGGCTTTCCATTGCTGCATATCCCCGTTCCACTCGGTGTCGTAGTCCGGATCGTTCGTATCGGGGAAAACCAAATCCCAATCTCCGTCCTGCTTGACAGCCTCCATAAATGCGTTGCTCACACATACCGACAGATTGGCATTGGTCACCTGCCCCATCGTTTGTTTCACGGTAATAAAATCAAGCACATCCGGATGCCAGTCATTCATCATCAGCATAAGCGCACCCCGGCGGCTTCCGCCCTGTTCAATCAGTCCCGTCGTATAACTGAATAGTCCGCCCCACGATACGGAACCGCTGGATGATCCGTTGACCCCTTTGACCACCGCTCGGCGAGGACGCAAAGAGGACAAATTAATCCCAACGCCTCCCCCACGTGCCATAATTTCCGTCATCTCGGTCAAGGTCTTCATGATGCCACCCCGACTGTCCTGCGGAGACGGAATGACATAACAATTGAAAAGTGTCAGCTCATCGCTTGCCCCCGCGCCCGCAGCAATGCGGCCTCCGGGTACTAACTTCCAATCTTCCAATACGGAGCGGAACTTGGACTCCCACGTTGCCCGCTGATCCGCTGTGGATTCGACAGAAGCCATCGCTTTGGCAAGACGGTCCCACATCTCTTCCGGTGTTTTTTCTATATTAAGTGTCAGTTTCTCCACGTTTGTCTCGAGGATCTCTCCGCTTCGAGTCCTTACTTGTACAAGCTGGCCCTGTCGTTCTATGATTTCGCCCACTTCCTTGGTTGGGAACTTGGGATCATCCTTCGTTAATACCAATACCACATCTCCGACCTTGGCATGATTCGAATCAGCGTCCTTCCAGGCGTATCGGTCCAGAAATATTTTTTCGCTAAGTCCTTCTAATTGATGCGATCGTTGGTTTGATTTCATCGCTACATTCAACCTCCCCGGTATAAAGCTCCATTTTCACTATAAGAGTAAACTATGATAAAACACCACATATAGTGATACAAAACCAGTATATTACACCATATATTGATTTTCCATGCGACTTTTATCATAGTCCATCTTCATAGACTCCCCATACTCGGACAAGCTTCTTCACACACCCTCATACGCATGAATACGACATCTGTGAATTTTTTGGCACAGAAAAAACATGTGCCTTCACTAAATTTCTGGGTTCAATATAAGTTAAACTAATCATTTGCACGTCAACGGAGAGGACAGAAAAAACCTGAAAAAGCGAAGCGTTCGCCTAAAAGCTTTCTGAAAGAAAGCTGCATCGAAAGCATACGCTATCCCCGGATTTCCCCTCCAGAAAAGGGAATCAAAGAAATCTGGGGATAACAGCGATTGGAAGGTTGTTCTGTCATCGTAGTGTTCGTGCAAATAAACTGTAGTTCAACTTGTATAGTTATGAACTGACTCTCATTCGTCCATACTATTACCTACGAATAAAACGTCATCACGTATGGCAGGGGAGGAAGCACAATGAACCGGAAAAACCCGCACCACATGAATCAACCAGTAGCCGAACTGCCCGTTCCGTTGGAATTTGATCGAAGCTGGATTAATCAATTAGAATCACGACTGGATAAAGGAGGTCCTTGGGGGGATTATCGACTCTTCCAACTGGGCATTCAAGCCGAAGAGACCAACCTGATTCCCAATTTTGACGAGATCCAGTGTTTGAAACATCTACAAGGCCTTACTCCACTTCCTCACCAGATGGACACTGCACGCAGAGTATTATTTGAAATGTCAGGCCGGGCCATTCTCGCCGATGAGGTGGGTCTTGGCAAAACCATTGAAGCCGGTCTCATTCTGAAAGAATATATGGTTCGAGGTCTCGTATCCAAGGTACTCATTCTCGTGCCAGCATCTCTTGTGCTGCAATGGGTACGGGAGTTGAATTCGAAATTTGGCATCCCTGCGATTGCCCAGAAAAAGGCCTATTCCTGGCAGAATGAAGTGGTTGTTGCTTCCATGGATACAGCCAAACGGGACCCGCATAAAGATATGCTGCTGAATACTGATTACGACATGATTATTATTGACGAGGCACATAAGCTCAAAAACAAGAAAACAACCAACTATCAATTCATGCTGAAATTACGCAAAAAGTATTGTCTGCTGCTTACAGCTACACCTGTGCAGAACGATATGAGTGAATTGTTCAATCTGATCAACCTGTTGAAGCCCGGTCAACTGGGTCGTCAGGGTGACTTTGCGGCCAACTTTGTTGTAGACAAGCGGGTTCCGAAAAATCAGGAACAGCTTAAGAACGAGTTATCCAAAGTCATGATTCGTAACCGCCGCGGCGAAGGCCCCGTTCAATTTACCAAACGGAATGTCTCGAACGTGAATCTGCAACTATCGCCCGAAGAACAAGCGCTTTATGATGGCGTGACTTCCTTTGTTAAAGACCAGTACCAGGAAGCTGGTGGCAACCTGAGCAGCATGCTCTCCCTTGTTACATTGCAGCGTGAAGTGTGCAGCAGCCGAGATGCTGTATTTGTGACGCTGGTTAATTTGTCGAAGAAACTTCCGCTGGACTCTCCCCTTCGGGACAAAATTTGGGAACTCGTGGCCCATATTAAAGCGATCAAGGAGAATACCAAAGCGGAGAAAACGATGGAACTGGTTCGGAACATGAATGAAAAAGTAATTATCTTCACCGAATACCGGGCCACGCAGGAGTATCTGTTAAACTATTTCCGCAACAATGGGCTTACGGCTGTACCCTATCGGGGTGGCATGAATCGAGGCAAAAAAGACTGGATGATGGATCTCTTCCGCGGGCGTGTGCAGGCCATGATTGCAACCGAAGCAGGTGGTGAGGGCATTAATTTGCAATTTTGCCATCATATGATCAACTTTGATCTGCCTTGGAACCCTATGCGGGTAGAGCAGCGGATCGGTCGGGTACACCGGCTGGGACAGCAAAATGACGTGAACATCTTCAATTTATCTACGACTGGAACCATAGAGGAACATATTTTGAATCTGCTGCATGAGAAGATCAATATGTTTGAGATGGTGATCGGCGGGCTGGATGTCATTCTGGAACGGTTGGAGAAGAAGGAGTCTATTGAGAAAAGTTTGTACAAAATCATGTTGGAATCACAAACTGATGAAGATATTCGCCGTAAAATGGACTCACTTGGACAATCGCTGAACTCCATTCAACGCGAGGTTGCCGATGAAGGCCCTGCCGTATCCGGGTTGTTAGATCTTCGCAAAGGAGGTAGCTAACTCATGACGATGTCTCCCCATGAAGTGCAGGCTTATGTTCTCACCTATCTGGAAGCACTTGATTGTCAGATTATGGAACGTTCCCCTGCCCATGTTACAGTCAAACTCTCGCCTGAGGCGGACAAAGCGTTGACCAATCGTCCCTATTATTGGGGGTTCGTGGAACGAACCGGAGCACCCGCTGAGACGATGTCCTTTACATTTATATTTGATCCTGACAGTTATCAGCAGGCCATTGAAGCAGCAGAAGCCAAAGTTGCGCAAGCATCACCTTCTGTTTTACCTAACCCTGATGGAACGAATCGCGTAGCCAACGGCAGTCCTCAAGTCGAGCCACCAAAAGAAACTATTCTAGGCCGTTACTTCGGTATTACGCCATCGCTGCCACAGCTGGGGCCAGGACGAATATTACGTGAAGAAGTGGTGTACGGCAGTCGCAGACTGCAGCAGATTTTCGGCGCTGCCCGTGAAGGCGGTGCCTTCGTAAACCTGTTCGAACAGGCTGCCAAACGGCAATTGCGCGCTACAGCGCCAGCCGTATATGAGCCTTGGCTTGGTGTGTGTTTCAAGGTGGAATTCGCCTGTGATTTGAAACGGGAGGAATTGCATTTTCTCGGCATCTCCCTTCGCTCGGGTGAAATTATAGAAAAATTCGGCACCAAGCTGAATCGACGTGATCTCAGTCCGAGGCTTGCGGAGAACATGCATGTGCAGACAGCTAAAGTTTCGTTATTTGATGCCGGAGCTGCTTTGGAATCTCATTTGACAAACCGCTTGCTGGAACTCGATTATAGCTGGGCAGAGAAAGCCCAAGAGCGGCTTGATCTGGAGCTGGACGTGTTGGACACCTACTATGAAGCGGTACTCCGAGAAGATACGCCTGAGGTAGAATCACCAGGTAACATAATCTCAGACACGGAGAATGTCCAATCTGACCGCACGCCACCTGCACCACTGAAAAAAGTTCTGGATATAACTAACGCTAAACCCATTGGAGCAGATGTAGAACTGGCGGCAGAGGCCGCAGTACCGATCGACTCCGAGACAGATGCCGAAGAAGAGAAAGCAAAACAGGCGGTAATAGATCGTGAAGCTATGAAACTGCAGTATGAGACACGCCGGACCGAGATGATCTGGCAATATGAACCCAAAGTAAAAGTGACTGCCATTAGCAGCGGCATGTTTCACTTAAGATAGACGAAGACACTACTTTTCCTGCAAATGCTGGCAAAAGTAGTGTTTATTCATGATCAGCTGCCCGACAGGTTGCGGCAACCTTTGCATAGCCTGTCCCCTAGAATGAAACTAGGACCCGCTCAGGTAACGGATAAATGAAAAGTAGGTGTAAATTTGAAACGATTCTTTCATACATGTTGGAACAACGCTCGAAAAACAACCTGTATAACCTTGGGCTTGCTCAGTTGCCTTGGCCTGTTCTCTTTTTGGTCGATAGCCAATGCAGAGGAACAAAAAACGTCTTCACTATCTCCCGTATCATCTACAGAATATAGTCCTGAACATCATGTCATTCAGAATGAAAAGCTAGCTCCCGCTGCTGTACAACGGTTTGCAGAGCAACAAGCTATTACACTTGGTAAAGGTACCGCCGAAGCACATTGGAAGAATGCCGATCTGGCCTTCTACCCTCTGGGGCCGGGTACACATAGCTGGCTCGTGCAAGCTGAGTTTGAAGGCAAACCTATCGGATATATGATTATTACAGTCACAGAGCAGGGTCAGTTGATGCTTAGTGAATATGGTCATGGAGAACAGTCACCATACAGCAATGAACTTCTTGGACAAGCCTTGGATCGACAACATGTGAACCTTGAGGCATTACTTGCTGGCGGAGGAGAGCTTCATCTTGGTTATGCTCTTCCCCTGCTTGCTTATTGGAAAGTGGAACAACCTAACCATCCTGCACTTTATATTGATGCTACGAACGGAGATGTACTACCGTCAGAGTTCCTGAACCTGCTGGAGGCTGATTCCAAACAGACCTCTGCCAGCTTAACTGATTTGTCCACAATACCATCTTTATCAGTTGATCCACTTCATCTCCGACCCGTCTTCAATCCGGCTGACAATCTGTTGTGGATTACCGCCACACCTGTTGCTGCCGACCGGGCACAAGATGTGATACAACACGGAGAGAATCAAGAGATTGTTTTCTCAGCGGGTGATCGTAGCGTCGTATACGGCGGTCCTCTACCCGTTAGCGGTTATCAGCTATGGCATACAGATCAGGAAGCAGAGTCCATTCTATATGTAGCGCTAGGTGGGAAATCATCCATTCAACGCTTTGTCCCTTTGAGCACATTGCAGCAAGATGGCCATTTTTACATCGTTAATCCTTGATCATCAGCAAATTCTTAAGATACAGTACAGTCAGATAACCTGTTAAACAACAAATAAGACGCCTTCCCATTTTATTAAGGGATTGCGTCTTTTGGTTTTACATTAGTGAAATAGGTAAGCGATAGTCACCCTTTACCCGAAGAACTTCGTTTATGGGACTGTGTATCGAATTCTTTTTCCTTTTTCCCCACCCACAGGGATACAGCGAAAGGGATCATACCAAACCACTTCATCGCCCACGGCTCTTTCCTTTTGGTGCGACCTTTCCGCTCTTCCTTCGGCGTATCAATATAATGAACAACACGCTGCGTAATATATTTTACCAATTCATCACTTTTGGCCATAATTCTGCCTCCTTCGCTCCTGCACATTCGCGGAGCTTACGATAGTTCTATTGTGTGCAGGATGTCTACTGGTTAAACATTTTTTTATTGAAAGAAGTATGAAAACCCTCAGAATGCACAGTCTAATGCCAAAGGTATCCATCGAGTCGTTAATCTGCATTCGATACCTATTTCATGAAGGAGTGTGTATTCCCATGTATAAGCTGCTGATCGCTTCGTTAGCCTTGCTAATCAGCTTCCATTGCCTTCCCATGCTGCCCCATGTCGCTTATGGAAAAGCAGCCCCGTCCCAGAACAGTCCATCCATGCTGCCGGTGACCGATGGAGATGCTTATCGCTCAAGTCATCATGCCTTTGCAGCACCCGTTATCCTGCTCGATGTAGGCCATGGCGGTATTGACGGTGGTACCTCAGCCCAAGGTGTGCTGGAAAAAGATATCAATCTGGCCATTAGCCAAAAGGTCTATCTCCTGCTTCGCAGCAAAGGTTATGCCGTTATCATCAATCGACTTGGTGATTATGCACTTAGTGATGAGAACCGCTGGCTGAACAGCCGCTCCCGTCATACCAGAGATCTTGCCCAACGTAAAAGCCTTAGCGAAGAAGTAAGTACTGATATCGTGGTCAGCATTCATGCGAACTGGAGTCCCCGATCGAATGCACATGGCCCGGTGGTACTGCACCAGAAGGAAGGCAGGAGTTATTTGCTGGCCCAATCCATTCAGGACGCCATGAACAAGTTGTACGGAACGGAGCACGGGGTCGTATGGGGCAAGCCCTTTTATATATTGAATTACGTGAAGCAACCTGCCGTCATCGTCGAAACCGGATTTTTGAGCAATGCAGCAGACCGAGCCAGAATGAATGACCCCGCTGAGCAAAAACGAATCGCCCAGTCCATTGCCAATGGCATTATTTATTATCTGTCGGTAGTGTAGGAGCAGAATGCCATTGCCACACCTCTCGAACCAGATCACCGATTCCTACAAATTGAACCTGATTTTGCAGACGAGAAACGGATTCACGAATTACTGCGGATGTGTTCATCCCCGAATGACCGACATGACCAATGACAACACAGATATTCTTGTCGATCGCACGCTGAGCAGCCAGATCCAGTTGCTTGCGAATGTGTGGCTTGGAGTTTTGATCATCCAGAAAAATGTCATTGCCTACAGGTGGCATATTTTTGGATACGGCCAGTTCCCCCACCACGGAGCGAAAGTTCGTACGGCTGTCTACAAAGAAGAGGCCCCGCTCCTTGCATACATCGAGCACAATTGACATGATGCGTTTGTCCGAAGTAATTTTGGAACCCATATGATTGTTCATGCCAATTGCGTGGGGCACATCATCAATCGCTTTCTCCACACGTGAACGGACTTCTTCATCTGTTAGATTGGATGTGATTGCACCCGGGCCCAGCCATTCAGGTCGTCCTTTCTTGGGTTCCATGGGCATGTGCACAATCACATCCATCCCCTTTTCATGTGCAGCTATCGCATCTTTCTTCGTTGTGGGCAAAAAAGGCATGACCGCTACCGTTAGTTTAACTGGCATCGCCAGGATCTCTGCCGTACCCTTCATGTCATTACCAACATCATCGATGATAATGGCTAACCGTTTGTGATTCGATGTGGACTCTGAAGCTGCCGCTGTTGGCCCTCCTACGGATATGCCTGCGTAAATCACAATCAAAAATGCCATAATACCTGCAATTAATCGATAATTCTTTCTCTGTTCCTTCATCAAGATTCCCTCCCCGTAACTTCTGTGATCTCATTGTTTGATAATGAAGGGAGGAATATGTAAGCCAAAGCCTTCCTTAATAACAACATCCCCAGCCATTGGAGACCTCTATCTCAAGCGAAGATCCCCATTATTCCAGTTTTTCCCTATCAATTCAGACAAGAACTGTCATTGTACAGTTGGAAAATAGAGATTAATTAGAAAAAATACTGTAATTTGTCAGGTTTTCAGTTTAGGAATTATTTAGTAGAATCAACAAATGAAAGAGCTTATATGCTACATTTCTTTCCTATGATTTATGGAAGGAGGTTTTGAAAGGGTTTACATAAAATAAATGCAAGACAATCCGCTATTCTTGTTTGTTATTCCTGGTCGCGGTTTATCTATGTAACCATTTACCATTATCGAGGAGGATGAAAGTAGTGAAATTCAAACTAAAAAAGACGATTAATGTTCTTTTGGCCTGTTTAACAGCCCTGCCTTTGATGTTAACCCCGACTAATGTGTCAGCAGCCAGCGATGCCAACATTAATTTGTCCTCGGAAAAACAACTGATTAAGGGCTTTGGGGGCATTAACCTTCCTGCCTGGATTGGTGATCTGACTCCCGCTCAACGTGAAACTGCTTTTGGTAATGACCAGAATCAGTTAGGCTTTTCAATTCTCAGGATCTACGTCGATCCGGATTCTAATAACTGGTATCGTGAAGTTGCCACAGCCAAACGGGCTATTGAAAAAGGGGCTATCGTATTTGCATCCCCATGGAATCCTCCAAGCAGCATGGTTGAAACGTTCAACCGCAATGGGGACACCAATGCCAAACGTCTGAAATACGACAAATATGCCGCATATGCGCAACATCTGAACGACTTTGTAACCTACATGAAAAATAACGGCGTAGATCTGTATGCCATTTCTGTGCAAAATGAACCGGATTATGCTCATGACTGGACCTGGTGGACTCCACAAGAGATCCTTCGATTCATGAAAGAAAATGCCGGGTCCATTCAAGGTACCAGAGTCATGGCGCCTGAATCCTTCCAGTATTTAAAGAATATATCCGACCCAATCCTGAATGACCCGCAGGCACTTGCCAACATGGACATACTGGGAGCACATACGTATGGAACCCAGATTTCGAATTTTGCCTACCCTCTCTTTAAGCAAAAAGGAGCCGGTAAAGAACTGTGGATGACTGAGGTGTACGTTCCGAATAGTGACAACAACTCAGCAGACCGCTGGCCTGAAGCACTGGACGTTTCCTATCACATGCACAATGCCATGGTAGAAGGTGATTTCCAGGCCTATGTGTGGTGGTACATCCGCAGACAGTATGGTCCGATGAAAGAGGACGGTACCATAAGCAAACGCGGATATAATATGGCTCATTTCTCCAAATTCGTGCGTCCAGGCTACCTGCGAGTCGACGCAACGAAAAATCCGGATACGAACACCTTTGTCTCAGCCTACAAAGGTGATAACAAAGTTGTCGTCGTGGCGATTAACCGTGGAACTTCAGCCACAAGCCAAAAATTCGTTCTGCAGAATGGTAATGCCTCCACTGTGTCCTCATGGATTACGGACAGCAGTCGAAACCTGGCAAGCGGAACCCCGCTTACCGTATCCAATGGAGCCTTCACGGCACAGCTCCCGCCTCAGAGCGTAACAACATTTGTTGCCAACATTACTGGCGGAAATAGCGGCGGGAATACAGGCAGTGGCACTACGTATGAAGCTGAGACCGGAACGTCACTTACGGAAGCTGCCATTGAAACAATCTACCCCGGTTACACTGGCTCCGGGTATGTTAACTTTAATGCGATGACTGGTTCAGCCATTCAATGGAACGGCATTAATAACGCTACAACAGGTACCAAAAACGTAAAGTTTCGTTATGCGCTGGAAAGTGGAACACGGAACCTCGACATTTTTGTGAACGGAACCAAAGTCATCAGCAACGAACCCTTTCCGGCTACGGGAAGCTGGTCCACTTGGGTTGAAAAAACAATACAGGTCCCCATGAACACGGGGACCAATACATTGAAAGTGGTTACCACCGGATCGGAAGGACCGAATATTGACAGCATTAATGTTACCGCAGCGCAATAAAAGTTCCATATGGCTGATGGAAGACCATTTGCTGTAAGAGCAGCTAAGTAGTAACCTCTTGGATACTCAAGTCTAAAGTTAGTGTTATATCAAAAAATGCAAAAAAAGACTCCTTAAGCATTAGCTTAAGGAGTCTTTTTGTTAGATGCGGTCGAGAGGACTCGAACCTCCACGGGGGGTTAGCCCACACGGACCTGAACCGTGCGCGTCTGCCAATTCCGCCACGACCGCATATTGTATCTCCGTCATCAATATCGGCGACAAGAAATAATATATCATGTGGAATCTATCATGTCAACACTGAAAATAATAACAATAAAGCCCGAACCAGACATCCATGTCGATTCGGGCTTTACCTTTAACTACAAATTACAGCTTGGAAGGCCAGTTGCCATACCAGGCATAACCGCCTCTTCTTTCTTTATCAATATCACTTAATTTGTATTTAACTACCCCGTCACGACCAATAAAGATTGGTTTATCCGTTCCGATCTCATAGAAGCGTGCCCAAATTGGTGCAGCTTTGGAATCTGCGATAATTTTACTGTCTCCATTAGCTCTTTCATACTTGTAACCCGTAATTTTCACCTTGTTAAACCAAGCCTCAGCTCCTTTAATGGATGCGGTAATTTTAGCGTTAGCAGGTCTGGTTTTTAGAAATTTAACAATCGTTACACTCTCTCCAGCTGTCAGCGATGGCACTTCGTAGATTCTTGCGCTCGCTGGTTTAAGGGAACTGGAATCATGTTGTTGTCCCCATGCTGTCAGCTTACCACCTGAAACGACTTGTGTATTCAGAATCGCCTCCACACCTTTGGCAACTGAATTTTTACTGCGGTTAGCAAGTGTGCTGTCGATAAATGAAAAATCACCTTTGCGGGCTGCTACTTCATCCAGCATGATCATTACATTAATCATGGCATCATCATTATAGGTAATGTGCTTGTGATATCCGGAGCTTTGGTAGACCTGTGGCCATCCTCCGTTTGAATACTGCATGTTGATCAAAAAGTTAATTCCTTTGATTGCAGCTGTGGAGTATCGCGGATCATTCGTCTTTTTAAATTCCTTCGCCAATCTTCTAATTTCTGAGTATGTAGCCTTGTTGTCTATCGTGGACTTCGCCCACTCTCCACTTGTCTGTTTATAATCTTTTCTCCAACCTCCATCTGGCAGCTGGTTCTTCAAAATATCAGAAATACTCGCTGTAGTACCCGATGCATCCGCAGCAGATACCGTCCCTACAGGGAGAACTGCCATTCCAACTGCTGAGAACACCATCGTACATGCCAGGACAAAAGTAATTATTTTCTTCGCTTTCAAATGTAACACTCTCCTATGTTCGTTTTTATAAATCTGCCACTTCTACTTTACCTATGATAAGCGTCCCCAAACCTCCTTTATTTGTATTTATCGCATAATAAAATCAATTTTAATCCAATATGTGGATTGGATAATCAGATAATATGCAAAAAATCGATTTTTGTCAATATATGCAACTTAATGAATATAATCTCTCTAATTCTACATAACGGGATAGTTCTTTTAACTCATGACAAACCTATTTATATATCCAAATTCGTCTTAAACGAATCAATAATGACGTTTTTGTCATGAATGACACCCAAACTTAATCCCTTCTTTCATATAAAAACCTTAATTCCGCTAACATTGAGGTATTACGAAGGGTTTTAAATGGGTTTGACAATTACGCATTTATGCAATATAGTTTCAAATAGTTACAAAAACTTAATTATTCATTGCCGAGTTTCATGTTTGAAAACGGGGGAACCAATTTGGGTGAATTATTCTTATACATAGGAAATATAGGGAACCTTCTACCGAACCCTTAGCTAACTCCGTAGGCATCGAAGGGAGAACATTGATTTTGAAAAAACTGATTATCTCCATTTTTGGAGCAGCTGTATTATTTACATCCGGGGCAACAAGCACAGAGGCAAGCAGTATCAACTCCGTAGTGAACAACATGACAGGTATTCCTTACAAATGGGGTGGCACGACTGTAGCCGGCTTCGACTGTTCTGGTTTTATGAGATATCTTTTCAACAAATACAGCATTGAATTGCCACGTACTTCTCAGCAGCAAGCCAAAGCAGGTACTCCGGTAGCCAAAAGCAATGTTCGGACAGGTGATCTGGTGTTCTTTAACACAACAGGCAAAGGCATTTCACATACAGGTGTATATATCGGCGGCGGACAATTCGCTCATGCCTCCAGCAGTAAAGGTGTAAGCATCACGAAGTTATCGAATCCATACTTCAATGACCGCTATGTAACAGCACGTCGGGTAACTGGACAGTTTATGTATGATAAAATGTTAGGTAAAATGTAATTCACATACAAAAAGGCATCGGTTATTAACCGGATGCCTTTTTTGTACTTAAAATGTATGTTGCATTGCTTATTAATGCAGCGCCTTCTGCACTCGCATCGCGCCCTGAGACAGGGCATGTCCTCCTCCAACAGCTCCGGCCACGGCTACGGTCTCCATAATCTCCTGATCTGTTGCACCCTTGGCACGTGCTTCTTCTACATGGTAGAAGGTACATACCTCATTGTTGGCGAATAATCCAATGCCAAGTGCAATTAGCTGTTTTGTCTTGGCATCAATCACGCCTGGTTGGAAGCATTCTCCCGTAAACTCATGATATGACTTCACCACACCTGGCAGTACATCGCTTAATGCTCCAATCTGATCCTTGTAGGCATGAACTTTATCATTCATCAATGTCATGGCTTGTAGCACACCCTCTCGGCTATAGTTACAGATCTTCCTCACTGTACCTATCTTCTCTCCCGAGTGAGTCAATTATTCCAAGAAATCATGGTAATTCCAAACATTTAACGCTCATGGCTCTGCCATAATTATAAGCTGTTACTCACTAAGTGGACTCTGGCGCGGCTCACTGAACAGCTGATATTTGTAACTGCGATCCAGCTTAACGACACGTCGATTCTGACGACGGATAAGTACCTGCTCGCCATCCCAGGCAACAACAATCCCGGTTACATCGTTAGATTCCAGCTCGTCCCGTACTACTCTTACTTTCTCACCTGACAGACGCAGGGCGTCCAGTTCTGTATCACTGATCATCTTCATGGCTCCTATATTCCAAATTTATTTACAAAAAGAGACCTAAATGAAATGTCATTTAGGTCTCACGTGACTGTATTGGACTGTCATGTCATTCGAAATTATGTCCCGACTGAAAGTTACCGCTGCGCGTGCTCTTTGCTGTCGTTCTTCTCGAACCAAAAATCAAGCACTTTGGCGGACATCACACGTTCTTCAAGGTACTCCACTTGATGCGGTGTAAATTGTTCTTTCCAAGAGAAGGACAACTCTTCGCACAAGCCTACAATCGTCAGTAATTCTGACCAGGCAACATAGCGTTTGTACCAGAAAAATTGAGGATGTTCAATCATATAGGGATAAAGGTCATCGAATTCCGTATGTTTACAATCCAGGGCACGTTCAAAATGAACTTTCGATTCCGCCAGCTTATCATTGAAAAATTGTTCTGTTGCCGGTTGGTTCCCCATGGTGTTGCCTCCTCTCCCTAACATAACCCCATTATAAATGAAATCGGCGGTCATGCAAAGGCATAGTTCAAAAAATAGGCCCTATTCCTTTAAAATGTCACATTTCGTTATCGTCAAATTGTACCGTACCATCGTTCAGGGAACGAATGCGTACCAAGGCTTCCACCGGAATACCCTGTTCACGAATCGTGCGTGCCCCTGCCTGAAAACTTTTCTCGACCACAACGCCGAATCCGACAAGTTCCGCACCGGAACGCTCGATAATTTTGATGACGCCACGAGCGGCATCGCCATTGGCAATGATATCATCAATGAACAAAATACGGTCATTCTCATGAATGAACTCGCGGGATACCATAATGTCAGTTACAATTCCTTTGGTAAAGGACGGTACACGTTCACAGTAAGCATCAGGATCAGCCAGAAGTGTTTTTTTGCGACGGGCGAATACAAGTGGCACCCCAAGTTCATAGGCTGCGGCAAACGCAACCGGAATCCCTGAGGATTCTACCGTGATTACCCGAGTTACTCCACTTTCACGAAAACGGGCAGCGAACTCACGTCCCATCTCCATCGTTAATGCAGGATCAATCTGGTGGTTCAACAGACCATCCAGCTTTAATACTTGATCCGAGATAACCACACCTTCTTGTAAAATTCGTTGTTTCAATAATTCCATGATTTGACCTCCCAAGCCTATCCTATGAGGTAAAAGTATCATATATCTATCTATAAGTTCAAGCGAAATTGCCTGGGCGCTTTCCTTGGGACGCAATTCAAGCCAAAGCTCATTATCGATTGTCATGACTTTCGTGGGTCAAGCATACCTTGTACCATGGTACCCGCATGTCCAAACTAAACAGGGGCCTGAGAGGGGAAACACATGAAACAGGCATTTCGGGTGCTGCAGATCGCATTTACATACATCGGAACGGTTGTCGGAGCCGGCTTCGCTACAGGGCAGGAAATTTTGCAGTTTTTTACCCAGTATGGCAAATGGGCCACCGTCACCATAGGCTTATCCACCATGCTCTTTGTCTGGTTAGGTACCAAAATGATGCTGATCGCTCATGATACCGGGTCCCGCTCTTATGAGGATCTGAACAAACATTTATTCGGCCACAAGGCAGGCAAATGGATCACCTGGGTAACCCTTCTCATTCTCATTGGTGTGAACAGTGTCATGCTTGCCGGAGCAGGTTCCGTTTTTGTCGAACATCTGGGTTTGCATTATCAGACAGGTCTGATCGTCACACTTGTAGGGACATATCTGCTTCTCGGTCGGGGCATTCAGGCCATCCTACAAATGAATAGCATCGTCGTGCCCATGATGCTCCTGTTATCTCTGCTCATGATCACCAGTACGATCCATCATCCAGGTGCTTCCCGATTCATCACACTGACGACAGACTCAAACCCTATTCAAGTGTGGCTGTCTCCACTGTTGTATACTTCATTCAATCTGGTGTTGGCTCAAGCTGTTCTTGTGCCAGTAGGTAACCAGATTCGTAGTCGGAATGTGCTGAAGTGGGGTGGAGTTTTGGGTGGAATTGGCGTTGGTTTCATGCTGATGGCAGCTCATTTTGCCATGTCAGCTCAGATGCCCGGCATCATCCAATTCGAAATCCCGATGGGTAGTATTGCCTTTCAACTTGGATGGGCAGTGCAATCTGTATATGTATCCCTTATTTTCATGGAAATATTCAGTACCTTTGTAGCCGATATCTATGGAATGACCTTGCAACTGAGACAACATATACGTGTTCACCCCCGTTTCATTACATTAACCATTATGCTGTTGTGTTACTCACTCAGTCAGTTTGGATTCAGTTCCCTGCTATCCATCCTTTACCCCATCTTTGGAAGTATGGCATTAATCTGGGCTGCCAAATTGGTACTGAACCGCTGGGGCGCCTTTCGTAGACGCAACAATATATAAATCTCACGGTCCATGTGCTTCATGAATATGAGCATCCGTTTGCCTCATAACCACAAGTCACCACGGTTACTCTTTCCTTAAACATGACAAAAAGCCGCTGTTTATCACAGCGGCTCGCACTTTTTGCCCTACGTTTTAGGCTTTGCTAGGAAACTGCAGATACATCTTTTTCAACTCATTGACCGATCTGCCGAGCGAGTAATGTGTCTTGGCTTTTTCACACGCTGAACGGGCAAGTTCATAACGATAAGCCGGGTCCAGCATCACCTTTTCAAGCGCTTCAGCCAATGCAGAAGGATCTTCTGCCGGTACAAGCAACCCATTGCTACCGTTCTCGATCTGTTCCGGTATACCACCTACATCCGTACCCACAAGGGCAAGACAACTCAGCGCCGCTTCAGCGAAGACGGAACCAAATGCTTCTGCCCGTGAAGGAAGTACAAAAATATCAAAGAATGGCATGAATTCCTCAGGGTGCAGTGTGTAACCATAGAAGATGGTCTCATTATAGATCCCCAATCGTTGTGCCAATTCTTCCAGATCAGGACGAATCGGTCCATCTCCAATAATATGTAACACATAATCATGACCTCGGCCCTTCAGTTCCGCACAAGCTTTGAAAAGAATATCCAACCCTTTTGCCGGAACAAGCCGACATACCGTGACCAGTTGTGGTATCGCATTATCATGAGGAATCGGCTTAAACCGCTTCTCATCAAATCCATTGGGAATCACACCGATGACATCAGGTTCCTTCACGTAGGGAGCCAGATAACGACGGAACGAATCCGACACCGTCAAGAGGCGCTCTGCCTGATGTTCCAGCTCACCATATATCGCAAGCAGGAATCGATGCTCGGGTCCATCCGTTTCAATGCGTCCATTAAGGATTAATTCTCGTTCATAACTAGAGTGAATCGTCTGAATGAGGGGTGTATCCGGGAAAACCGTTTTCATCGCAAGTCCTGCAATTGGGTGGTGTGCATGGATCAGATCATAGGGCTTCTGAATACGCAGTTTGGTCCACCAAAGATAATCACGATAGGTTTGAATATATTTTTGGACAACAGGACTATCCTGATATTCCGTCCAGTCAAACGTTTCGAACTGAACTTCCTCTCTGCCCTTGTTGCGAATTCGCTTTGGCAACGAGAACAGATCCATTTCCCACCTCGGGGTTGTAAATCTCTCTTGCATATACGGAATCATAGAGGATACACCTCCGGGCTGCTCCGGAGGAAAGAAAAGCGCCTGCAGCAATTTCACCGTTAGTTTCCCCCTTTCTAACTTACGTACTACTCTACTATCCATTATGACATAGGGAAGCCGGAACATCTATATTACGTAAGATAGTGCAAACTTTTGGCTATTTAAACCGCTCAATCAAAGCTACACTGATCAAGCTTTTGTTCACCAACTCGTATATACAACATATTCATGAAACGTGCCCCTCAGAAGCAAAAGCTTTAATCCAGCTGTTAACCGCTCGCGTTTGTCGTCAACATAATCATTGGGTATTCAGAATTCTCAGCTCAGTAGCTCCACGGGCTTCTCATATGTACTGTAACCATCTGTCTCTCCCAAAAAAGTATACCCGTTCCGCGCGTAAAAGGCGTTCAACGTTGCGTTGCTCGCTCCGCAATCTAACCGAACCGTATGTTTGCCTTCAAAATGTATGCCACTGCTGGACCATTGCAAAATGGACCGTCCCAGACCGCTCTGAGCATATTTTCTTCGAATCGCCAGCCGATGCAGATAAATTGCACCATCCTCGGGATGAGCTTTTGAACCCCAAAGATGAATATCCCAAGGGCTTGGCTGAACCAAAAGGATGACCATCCCCGCTACGTCCGCTCCTTTTTTAAATACAAACACATCTCCACGCCGAATCGCCCCTGCCGTATCATGAGAATCTTCCCCTTTAAGCAGAGCGTTCCATTGGGAAGAACCTTGGCTCTGTAACCATTCGGCTGTCTCCACCAGCAGCGACATCACATCGTCCGTATCTTCCGGGTTCGCCTGAACCGCTTGAAAACCATCGTTAATATATTCGCTACTGATCCTGAATGAGTGCATCATTGTTCTCCTCCGCTTCCTGATCTCTTTTAAACTAATGGTACTATACCGGGAAATGGATTTTTCGTCAAAATGAGAACAAAAAAAGGTAAAAGGCGGTTGCCCTTTACCCATCTATTCTGGCTTCATCAATAATCTGATTTCGATACAACATCGTCAGGTGCAAGGTATCAAACTCCATTTCCTTGTCCAACTCCTGCATCAACACTTCGACTAGACTCTTTCGCTGAATGCTGGTACCAGGAACCTCGAAATCAATGTATCCCGTCAGATCGGAATGAGAAGTGTCTATTGTTGCTGTTCCCACAGGCAATCCACCTCGTTCCTGAAGAAACAGCTCATATACCCGGAACTCCCGATCCTTACGCTTCAGCATGACATAACATGTTTCTTCAGCAGCTTCCAGCTCATCCAGATCCGATTCATCGGTATCCTCAAAATCCTCGGAGAAATCGCGATGTACCCACTCTAGCGTCTCAAGTTCGTTGCCCTGATGCCACATGCGGATCGTAATCGTATCGATGATATCTTCATCCAGCTCTCTGACCAGCAACTCTGCAGCGGCTTCCAATTGATTCTCTTCCGGCTCGTCATACCAGTGTATTTCACCTTGTACATCAGCGCCATATTGTTTCAAGGAAGCTTCTGCAAGTTCCTGACCTTCGACATCATTGAATATATACGTCGATATGCTGCGTCCTGCGCTTACCATTTCCATCTCCAGAACCTGATCCCGATCTTCATATGTAAACGATTCGGCTTGTGAAACAGGGATTACCTTACTTCCACTGCTGTCTATATCGTCATAGCTGTCTTCGTCATGATTCATATCTTCAGACGGCCACATGGTCTCTGACTCAGGCTTATGCAGAACCGAATGTAATGAGCCACAACTAACCAGCACTTCATAATATGCAGCTTCCAACGCGTCTGCAAGAGAGCGGACATAGGCATGCACTTTTTCCACGATACGTTCCTCTGTACCATCTGGCAGAGACTCCTGTTCGATCTGAAGACACCCTGATAAACGATCTCCTTCTCTGTACACAAGGAAAAGTGAGCCTGCATATTGACCATTAACCATCACGTCCTGTACTTCTCCACCTGATGTTCGCAGGTCTGCAACCAATTCCACATCATATTTCATCACGTGTCCTCCTCCATTCCTAACGTTATTCTCTTAGGATGCCCCTGAGGACGGTAGATTATGAGGGAAGCGTACATTTTAAGTATAAGATGTAGGGTTAGACGGATAACACATATTTTTGGATTGCGTGTGCCACACCTTGCTCGTTATTGGAGAGTGTAACCTCGTCCGCAGCAGCTTTCACCTCGTCCGGTGAGTTATCCATGGCAATGCCTTTGCCCGCAAAGGTCAGCATCGTAATATCATTGAAGTAGTTACCAATCGCCATAATCTCCGAAGGCATAATTCCTTTCGATTCGGCAAGCCTTTTAAGCGCAGCGCCTTTGGACGCTTCGGGATGCATCAAATCAATAAAAAAGTCACCACTCCGTGTCATATAATAAGGCAGATTCCAGGTAGACCATTCCTGAAGCACTGCATCCATCTGTTCAATCGGACCAAATGCAGTGAATTTCGCCAGCGGTTCTGTCATGTCAACCCACTTGGGTAACTTCAGTGGCTCTGCCATAAAATTGTAATACATCTCACGCACCTGCAAACCCAAACCTTCCGGTTGATCCACATACAGACCAAAAGCCGTATTGATGTCAAAATGTACTCCATTGGTTCGACAGTAGGAGATGATCGGCTCCAGTCCTTGTCCATCTAAGGCAAAATGGTGAACCACCTCACGGGTATCCACTTGCGCCGTTACGGCACCATTATGTGTAATCACATATCCATCCAGTCCCATCTGCTCCATAAAAGGAATCGTGTTGGCAGGACCTCTACCTGAACACAGGACAATCTCTACTCCCTGACGGGAAGCTTGGATCAAGGTCTCCTGAGTCCATTCGGTAAGTTCATGATGATCATTCAGCAATGTTCCATCTACATCAAGTGCAATTAATTTATAGGTCATTCTGGCTTCATCCTCATCTGTTAGTAGTCGCACCCACCCAAACCCTCCCTTCCGAGGGAGGGCCCCAGAGGGCTCTGCCCTCTGGACTCCCGTCTTGCTCACCGGTGTTAGGACGGGTCTTGCTATGTCACGGTTGGCGTAGGAACGCTTGTTGCCGGGCACACCGCTGGTTGGCGGCGCTCCCGCCCAAGCTTAACCGGGACCATTACGGGCAGGGCTTCGCTTTCTGCCCGGCTCCCTGCTCCGCTTCGCGAAGGACGGGAGCTTTTACTTCCGCAGAAGGCTCAACTCGTCTGCGGTTAGTTCACGATAGCTTCCGATAGCAAGATCGGAAGCTAGTTCCAGCTCACCCATGGCAACGCGTTTCAGATAGATCACACGCTTGCCTACCGCCTGAAACATACGTTTTACCTGATGAAACTTCCCTTCGTGAATAATAAGCGAGATCGACGAGATCGTACCTTCTTCCGTATCTTCCTGACCAAGTATAGTCAGTTCAGCAGGCAGCGTCTCATACCCATCATCCAGCTGTACACCATCTTTGAAACGTTGTATATCCTCTTCATCCACGTTTCCCAGAACACGAGCTTCATAGGTTTTGGGCACATGCTTGCGTGGAGATAACAGATCATGAGCAAGTGGACCATCATTTGTGAGAATGAGCAGTCCTTCCGTATCCTTATCCAGTCGTCCAACAGGAAACGGATTGAAGACCCGATCCTCTTTACGGAGCAAGTCCAACACCGTCTTATCTCTGTTATCCTCGGTAGCAGACACGACACCCGGAGGTTTATGCAGCATCAGATAGATCATCTCCCGATACACAATCCGCTCGCCATCGGCTTCAATGACGTTGACCTTGGGATTCACCTGTACACCACTGTCTTTCACCGCTTTGCCGTCCACATGGATTCTGCCTTGTTTCACCATCTTTTTGAGTTCACTTCGTGTTCCCACACCCATATGGCTTAATATTTTGTCCAGACGCAGCGTTTGTTTGCCTTTTCCACTCATACCGATGTCCACCTCCAGCCTGCCGGATATTCATTCTTCAGCACACCATCCAGCCATTTTCCCCAGCCAGCGGCATAACCATCTACACATACAAGAACGTACCCTTTGGCAAACGTATCCGCCTTGAGCACCACTCGTTTTTCTTCAATATTTAACGTTTCACCCTTGAGGTACCTCACGGCTTCGCCATCAGCGGACGACAGATTTACGCTACGCCTTGCTTCAGATGCATTCAGAGCACATGCAAGCGGGTGGGACGGAACAAATCGCCCATTCTTGATCGTGCCCATAAACCAGCCTGGACGAATGACTTTCAGTCCCTCCAACCGAGCTGCACCAACCGAGGATTGATACACACGATCTCCATAACATACCGTTTCTCCAGTTAACTCAATCTCCAATTGTTCTTTCATAAATGAAGTGTAGATCGCAACCGGATCAATACTTGCCGGATCAGTTCCACGTCCCTGACCCCGTTCCGATTTACGTCCACCGTGATCTTTACCTTTTTTGCTCTGTCTACCCGAATTCTTGCCGCCACCAGCCTGTCTGTCATGGGACTCTCGGGATTCAATTCGCAATAAACGTTCCTTTTTGCGATCAGCCTTGGTCATAGCAATTGAAGAAGCAGCAATAGAGTGATCCTTGTTCCCCTCTACTTCAATCCTGGACACATCCACGACCTGTCCATACTCCATTGCTCCTTCTTTAACTACTCCAGGTTGATCTGTTTCTATTCCTTGCCCTGCACGATGCTGCAACACAGCGACATAATGTCCCTCGCCTTCCAAAAGGTGAGGCCACAATCTTGCGGTGCCACGCGTTTTCCCCAGTACAGCTTCCGTCTCATCCGCCTTCTCAGGCATCATCTGACGAACCCATTCCGGACGTCCTGGAGCAAATCCTGTCTCTTCAGGAATGTCCATTACTACGAAATCACGGTTTACATTCAGAAACTCCGCAATCATCGCTTCGTTCTCCTCCGGCGCAAAAGTACATGTCGAATATACGATGGTTCCTCCCGGGGCTAGCAATCGTGCCGCAGTTTCAAGAATATCGCGCTGCATGAGCACACATTTTTCCACCGAATGATGTTCCCACGATTTCACCATGTCTTCATCCTTGCGGAACATGCCTTCACCTGAACAAGGCGCATCAATTAATACTTTGTCAAAATAATGAGGAAATGCATTTGCGATCCGCTCGGGCGACTCATTCAAAACAACGGCGTTACGCACCCCGTACAATTCCACGTTCTTGGCCAGCGCTTTCGTGCGTTCAGCATGGATATCGTTCGTGACAAGTACACCCTTGCCTTGCAGCTTTGCAGCAATCTGTGTCGTTTTTCCTCCCGGAGCAGCACACAGATCAAGCACGCGGTCTCCAGGCTCCACCTGCAATAATTCAACTGGAGCCATTGCACTTGGTTCCTGTATATAATACAGACCTGCATGATAATAAGGGTGCAACCCCGGTTTAACACCATGAGGTACATAGAATCCTGTCTCACACCACGGAATAGGTCTTAGGTCAAACGGAGCAATCTCATCGAATTGTTCCATCGATATTTTTAACGTATTCACTCTCAGTCCCGCATGGGGAGACTGTTCATACGATTTCATAAATTGTTCAAACTCATCACCCAGCAAACTTTTCATTCGCTCAGCAAATATCAAAGGTAACTTTACACCCATATTCCCACTCATCCTGTCTTGGTAAGATTGCAATATCGTTTTATTTTATCATATCCAAGCTTTGCTTTCCTATCATATCGTATCTATTCCACTACAGCGTGTAATGTAGTATAATGGCAAGTAGATTGATTCCTGAGCAAAAATTCGGGTGTTTATGCATATAATCCCAACCTTTATTTTTGCCCAAACTATATTTCGATATGATCGATGGGGGATGTCCAATGAAATCCAAGAAGAAAAAGAAAAGTGCTGCGATCCTTATATTCCTGGGTATTTTAATCATTATGATTGCAGCACTGGTTGTCGTAGACCAGCAATCCAAGAAACAGATGGATTCAGTGGAAAATGCTTATGGCATCGCTGCTTCCAAGCTTAATCCAGCTACACGCGAGCTACTTAGTGATCCCAACTATCAACAAATTATTGTACCCGCTGATCTCAAAGCCAAAATCGATAACAAAGACAGCTTTTTTGTTTATTTCTTTGCTTCCGACTGCTCGCATTGCCGTGCAACAACACCTCAGTTGATGCCACTGGTTGACAGTGAAGGTATTGAGCTTCCGCAGTTCAATCTGCGTGAATTCGAAGCAGGATGGACCGATTACAATATCGAGTTCACGCCTACACTCGTCTATTATGAGGCTGGTGTCGAGAAAGACCGTATGGTTGGCGGACTGAAAGAGAATGGCAGTGACCAAGGCTACACACTGGATGATTACAAACAATTTTTCCAAAAATATAAAGGTAGTGCCGCTCCTTCAGCAAGCTAACTGATAGATCAGTTTCCACAAGTATCTACAATCAGGCACTTGTATCACCAGACGCAGTTGTTGAAGGACAGGCTGTGCCACCTGCAATCATCTGGATATGACGCAACATTCAAAAACACCCCGATCTTTCCCTTTACAGGAATCGTCGGGGTGTTTCATATACATGGAACTTCATATCCACGGGATGCTCATTTGGATGTTAACGCTAATAACAGCTTAACTTTTACCCTGATCCATCGCCTTCATCTTCTCTTCGTATATTCGCCCTCTGGTAGGACTCCGGCGTTGCGGAATATTAGGTTTTAGCTCAAGCGATCTTCTAGATATCTCCTGTTCTAAGACCTCATCAACAATTCGTATGGACAAATCCCTGTAAGTCACAGACTGAATATCTGATTGGGACAGTTCCTTCACGATTTCCTGTACATCCCGTACCAAAGTCCCAAGGTCAATGCCCAGAATCGTAGCAGGATAAGGTTCCAGAAGATCAAGTGAGCTCTGTAACATCATCGTTCCTCCGCGGAGATTGCCATTCCTGAAGTGGTATAAACCAACCGCAATTTGCAACAACCCTTTATAGAGAGAATCCCGGTTCCGTTCAAGCCACAATTCTTCCAGCACCTCATGGCACTCGAAATAATCCTGATCCCGATTGAAGTAGATTAAGTAGTCAATGTACAGTGGCTCATAGATGCTCATCCGGGTTTTCGCCCTTTCTGGCGTTGTTCAGAAGTTTCTTCACGTCATCCAGCAAGTCTTTGAGCCCTTCCATATCATGCCGTTCCCAGTAATCGTTAAATCGCTTCTGTGCTTCAATCGCTTCACTGACAAGGTGGTAGAAGTATAATTGATGAATGATATTCAATGTTCTTGAGACGATATTGGAATCATCCTCAAATGCCTTCTGCGCCTCCAAAATCTGTAGACGAATTGCAGACATCTCATTATCCAGTACAAAAGCGGCCTCAGCTGTTTTTTTCAGCCTGGCTCGCATGTCATCCGGTAAACTCTCCCGAAATTTGTAACTCAGAGAATGTTCAATGGTAGCCCAGAAATTCATGGCAAGTGTCCGGATCTGAATCTCGGCTAATACGATCTTTTGTCCCAGAGCCGTCTGAACGGGATACTCAATAATCATATGGAAGCTGCGATAGCCGCTCTCTTTGAAATTCGTAATATAATCTTTCTCAATGAGTACCGTGAGATCCTTGCGGCCTCGAATGTATTCGGCAACCCGACGGATATCGTCTACGAATTGGCACATGATACGGATACCTGCAATATCCTCAATGCCTGTCTCCACGTCATCAAGCGACACATTCAGTCGTCTGGATTTCTCCAGAATACTGGATATTTTTTTGACACGACCGGTAACGAATTCAATCGGGGCATACTCTTCCCGTTTTTTCAGCTCCGCCCGCATTGTCTTAAACTTGACTTTTAATTCCTCTACCGCTTGTTCATAAGGAAGTAAAAATGTACCCCAGTCTCTACCGTCCATGCTTATGCCTCCTGTCTCTATAGCGTCCCCTGTTCTATTCCATTATACATGATGTTTGGTGGGGGGAAGAGTCCCGAACCATTTTACGCTCTTCCATGCTTCTATATTTTCAATCCGGGGATCCACATTCCTTCTTAACGATGCTCCGCACCAACCGCTTCAGAGATATGACGATAACCGTCCTTGCGCAGTAACTCACGCAGTCCGGCATGAATGCGCCGATTCACCTCAGGTCCTTCGTAGATTAATGCTGTATATATTTCGACCAGACTTGCTCCGGCTTTAATTTTCTCGTAAGCATCCTCACTTGTGAAAATACCACCTGAACCGATGATCGGAAGTTTGCCTTCAGTCTGACGATAGATCTGGCGAATAATCTCCGTAGAACGCTCACGCAGAGGTTTACCGCTCAGACCGCCAGTCTCTTTTGCATGTTGGTGGGAAAGTCCTGTACGACTGATGGTTGTGTTCGTTGCAATAATGCCAGCAACACCGCTGTCTGCAATTGTGCGAACCATATATTCAAGTTCCTGATCATTCACATCCGGTGCGATCTTCACCAGAACGGATTTGGTAGCTCCGCCCGCTCGTGCATGCTGCACGTTCATCTCGTTCATAACCGCAGCGAGCAGTTCCTTCAATTCATTCCCATGTTGCAGATTACGCAAATCCGGTGTATTTGGTGAACTGATATTAACCACGAACAGATCAGCATAATCGTATAGTGCCTGAATGCACTTCGAATAGTCCAGGTGAGCTTCCTCATTAGACGTTGCCTTATTCTTGCCGATGTTAACAGCCACTGGAATACGCCGATCCTGTAGACGTGAAAGTTCTCCTGCCATCGCTTCCGCACCCAGATTGTTGAAGCCCATCCGGTTCACCAAAGCCTCATCTGTAGGCAAACGGAACAGCCGTGGTTGATCGTTACCTGGTTGTGCAAGTGGCGTCACGGTTCCCACTTCCATGAATCCAAATCCGATGGAAGAAAAGCCCGTTACGGCCTGTCCGTTTTTGTCCAGACCCGCAGCCAGACCAACAGGTGTAGGGAAATGACACCCAAACATGTCAACAGCCAGATCAGACGTTTCACGAACGCCGTACATCACACGCAGTCCGGAAGGAACCGGACGGATGCTGCCCATGCCACTAAGGCCGCCAATAATCAGATGATGGGCCTGTTCAGGGTCCATTTTGAACAACAAAGGTTTAGCAAGACTTCTGTATAACAAATCACTCACTCCGTTCTGTTCCGGTACGCCAAAAAGCCGTTTTCCGTCTTTTCATATGTAAAAAAACACTCTACACACAAGTCTATCTGTTTCTTATTAAAAAGGAAAGTAGTTTGCGCATAGACAGCACAAATCGAATAATACAAAATGCTCACAAGAAATCCACCCGCCCACTGGAAATGACGAGTTGAATTCTTTACAATGAGAGCATGGTTACTCTACACCAGTTCTATTCCAAATAAGGAGGAATAACTCATGGCTCCCAAACGTAAACCACCTGCATTACAGCAAAAGAAAGAAGAAGTGAATCGCAAAGCCATTGCATGGACTGCAGCCAGTGTAGGCGGCTTGATCATCATCATTGGTGCTCTTATCATTATTGCCAACATGTAGATGATTCAGGCTGAATCCATCTGATTCTACATATCAAACAGATCAATTCAGCCAGTGATACGTTTTGTTCGGATTATTCTGCTTTGGAACAAGCGTATGCTGATAACGCTGCTTTGCTTCTGGAACAAGCGTCAGATCTGGCAGTACATCTTCTCCAATACGTACCGGAGTGCCTTGCGGAGCAAGAGCGAATAACTCTTCTACATCTCCTGTACGCATTCTCACACATCCAAGGGACTCATCCAGTCCGATACTGTCTGGCTCGTTGGTCCCATGGATGGCATAATTTGTATTCGAGAGCTGCATACCTCTGCTTCCAAACTCACCGTTCGAGCGCCCATTCGGATTGACCACTTTATCTGTAATGACAAATGAACCCTCCGGTGTTCGATCACCGCCAAGTCCCACATCATACATACGAACAATGGTATCCCCACTGATTAATGCAAGTTTATGTTTATCCTTATCAATGACAATCTCCAGCGGTTCCTGCAAAAAAGGCTGACCTCCCAGCGTATCTGCAAAAGCGGCATTTTTGCCTTGAGACGAATTCGAAGATGTTGAACCGCTCTCTTTACCATTTGAATCGCTCTTTCCTTCCTGTGCCTTTCCTTGATGCAAAGCTAACAGCTTCGGAAACATCTCAGTCATCCCTGGCGCAGTCTCGCCCAGAATATTATTCGGAAATGGCTGGGCCATTTGCGTTACACTCTTGGGCCAAGCGTCATTTTTTTTGCGATAGGCAACGATTGCACTTGATAATGATGCAGCGGCTTCCTGCTTGGCGGTCCACGCCAAGGCCATCTTTTTGATTTTCGGCGTAACTTCAGGAGGTTCACAGTTACATTGCTTGGCATCATAACTCTGTGCAGTTAATTTACCGCTTGTATTGGTTTGTACTATGTACTTCACAGGCATATTTCGCTTCCATAAAGACCAGTCATCCGAGGTTTGCATACCCAGTACAGCCGAAGTCTCTACTTTTGGGCCAGACCCGGACCAGGCAGCTGCGAGAGCAGCCTCGCCATGGTTGCCTCCACCAAATGCCGCAGCGGTGAACACATTACTTGGGGGAATGGATGCGGTCCTAGCCTGTTGTTCCGCTCCTACTGGGTCAGGGATTTCATCCGTGGATTCCAGTGCTGCTGACAGTGCATCGGCCGCTTCACGACTGAAACCCGGAGCGTCCGCAGGAGGCAGACCTGCCAGCACAAGCAGCATGAACAGCGTAAGCCACATTTTGCGTCTACGTTGTTTTTTCTCTTTTTGCTCAGACATCTCCACCAATTTCTCCTGATAGTCCACCCAGATGTCCGCAGGAGCTTTACTGCGTTCAAATGCCTCGTAAACCTCGCCCGCTTGCTGAAAACAATAATTGGCTTTGGCCTCCTGTCCTTCGCCCAAGTACTCCTTTCCAAGCAAGTACCAAGCCATTTTATTGTCTGGATGTTTCTTGACATATGTTCTTAGATGAGTATTTTGCATCCGATCCTCCACTATTCACCTTTTTCCGTATATCATTATATATCGGCATAACCAGGCGTTGAATCCATAGGACTTGAGTACCCGGTGGAAAAAAGGGTTTTCGACAATAATCGTCCTTGATTCACAGGTCATAAGATCACAGTTAAATGAAGACAAAAAAGCACCTTCCCTTGTCGTTAAGACAAAAGAACGTGCTCTGTGTTCATGCAAGAAATACTTAACCCTCTTTATTGAAAGGCTCATCCGCTACTTTGATTGAATCTGTAGGGCAACCATCGCATGCATCCTGCATATCGTCAAACAAGTCGTCTGGAATAGCTTTGATACCATGGTTAGCATCGCCGTCAAAGATAACTTCTGCCAAACCTTCATCATCGTAATCGTAGATGTCAGGAGCCGTTGCTCCACAAGCGCCACATGCGATGCATGTGTCTTTTTCAACCCAAGTATATTTACTCATTTACATTCTCTCCTCCTAAAATTCGAAACGTACAGTGTTTTTATCTAGAAACATATTAATACAAAGTAAGGATAATTACAAATCATTTTGCAACCACAAGTCTTTATTATCCCCTATTTAATCAAGACTTTGCAAGTTATCTTTTTGCAGGGAAGTACCGCGCACTTTATGATTACGAAGCAGCACGGAAGGATCGTCTCCAAGCATACCTGCGGTCACAACAGCATTCTCACCAAATTTATCACGTAACTGATCCATAATCCGAATCAGATTGTCCTTCTTGGGCTTCTGCTCATATTCGAACAAGTCCATCTGTACAGCGGATTCCTCTCTTGGAATCAGGTTCTGAAGTGTCACACCGAGCATGCGTACAGGCTTGCCACTACCCCAATGCTTCTCAAATAGTTTACAGGCCTCACGGTAAATGACCGCTGCATCCTCCGTAGGAACTTCCATTAGACGTGATCGGGTGATTGTCTTCATATCCGGTGTGCGGATCGTAATCTGAATCCCCTGGCTGAACATTTCGTGCTTGCGCAACCTTCTGGCTACCTGATCACTTATATTGAGGAATACCCGATGAATCTCATTCATATCCGATACATCCGCCGGTAAAGTGGTTGTATGCCCAATGGATTTATTGGCTTCCCGTTCCGCGTGAACTGCGGAATGGTTAATGCCATTCGCAGAATTTTTGAGCCATGTTCCATTAACTCCGAATAGTTCGGTCAACATGTTCTCATCCGACTTGGCCAATTGACCAATCGTTTCAATGCCCAGTTTTTTCAGCTTTTCAGCCGTTTTTTTGCCAATGCCAAACATCTCGTTGCATGGTCTGTGCCAAAGAATCCGGGGTACGTCCCTCATGCGTAAAATGGAGATACCGTTCGGTTTTTTCAGATCCGAAGCCATTTTCGCCAATAATTTGTTGGGTGCAATGCCAATGGAACATGGCAGCCCCAATTCATCCTTGATTCTACGCTGAATGCTCTCCGCAATCTCCATTGGATTCCCGAATTGCCTTGAACCTGTAATATCAAGATAACATTCATCAATGGATGTAGCCTCAAGTTGAGGGGTATAACTATACGCAATCTGCATGAAAGCTCTTGAATATTGACGATATAAATGAAAATCAGGACGAATCACAATGAGATCAGGGCACTTTTTCATGGCTTGGTGGACAACCATACCTGTTGAGATGCCTCGATTACGAGCGGCATATGAGCAGGTTACAATTACACCCTTTCGCAGTTCACTGCTGCCCGCAACGGCCGTTGCTTTTCCTCTATATAAATCTGGTTCCTCGGCTTCATGTACAGAGCAGTAGAAAGCATTCATATCGACATGCAGAATCACCCGTCCGGCTGTAGGGTAGTATTGATCCACATTCGCTGGAGGATTGCCGTCTGAAGACATCATGAACCCCCGCCCTTTCTTGCACACTAATTAATGAAACGAATTTCTTTCTTCTATAGTATATCAAACCCGTTATGTTAATTCAGTCACGAACATTTATTTTCTGCGAGAACTGATCAGAGACCGAATAATTAACCAGCCTACACTCACAAAAAGGATCAATGTGATCAGCGCAATAACCGTATTTTCCCATACAAAACTCAAAATCAACCCTCCTTTTCTTCCATATATTCCAATTAAAACTCAATAATAAATTATAACATACATCCGGATTATCATTAACATCCTTCTTTTTGCTCTAAAATCCGTTAATTGTTACATGAAACTGCGATTTCTATGTAGCATTTGGCTATAATGGTGCTATAATAATTAATTATACAAATTGACGACTTTAGGACAAATCAGCGCACCCAATTTAACACAGTGTAGCGTTGCCGAATCGAAGGATTCGTCCACTAACGTACTTAACAGCTTTCCCAACTTACAATCCAATCTTTTAAAAGAGCGCTTTATCTCAAAGGAGGATCTTCATGTCAAAGGCCATTTCCATCTTCGATACGACTTTACGTGACGGCACACAAGGGGAGGGTGTCAGCTTATCGGCAGACGACAAACTCAAAATTGCCAAGAAGCTTGATGACCTGGGTGTCCATTATATTGAAGGCGGAATTCCCGGCAGCAATACCAAGGACATTGAGTTTTTCAAAAGAGTCAAGGAATTAAACCTGAACGCAAAGGTTGTTGCTTTTGGCAGTACCCGCCGTAAAGGCAGCGTTGCTAGTGAAGACGCCAACCTGAAGCGCATGATCGAATCTGGTGCTCAGGCTGCAACCCTGGTCGGTAAATCATGGGACTTCCATGTGCATACCGCTTTGCAGACTACATTGGAAGAAAACTTGTCCATGATCTATGATTCCATCGCCTATCTGAAACAAAATGGTATGGAAGTGATCTTTGATGCAGAACACTTCTTTGACGGATTCAAACATAACCCAGAGTATGCTCAAGCGGTCTTGACCAAGGCTCACGAAGCTGGAGCGGACTGGCTCGTCATGTGTGATACCAACGGCGGGACCATGCCAAACGAGGTACATGAGATCGTATCCACACTGCATAGAAGCCTGCCTCATGCACATCTCGGCATCCATACACATAATGATTGTGAACTGGCTGTAGCCAACACACTCAGCGCTGTACAAGCCGGAGCCCGTCAGGTTCAAGGAACAATGAACGGTTATGGAGAGCGTTGCGGTAACGCCAATCTCGCGTCCATCATCCCGAACCTGCAACTGAAACTTGGCTATGAATGTGTTACTGAGGATTCCATGAGACAACTTACAAACGTGGCTCGTTATGTTAGCGAAATTGCCAATGTAAATATGCCGATTAATCAGCCTTATGTCGGCAATGCTGCTTTTGCTCACAAAGGTGGAATTCACGTCTCTGCCATCCTGCGGGATTCCCGTACCTATGAACACATCGTGCCTGAACTGGTTGGTAACAAACAACGTGTGCTGGTCTCGGAACTTGCCGGACAAAGTAACATTGTATCCAAAGCTCAGGAACTGGGGCTTGAGTTCGATCCAAGCAGTGCCAATTCACGTCAGATTATTGAGAAAATTAAAGACCTGGAGCATCAGGGTTACCAGTTCGAAGGTGCAGATGCTTCGCTTGAATTGTTAATTCGTGAAGCGAACGGTGACATGAAAGAATTGTTCACTTTTGAATCATTCAAAATGCTTGTAGAGAAAACGGCGGGAAAATCTGTTGTTTCCGAAGCTTTTGTCAAAGTGAATATCGCTGGAACAAGCGCTTATACCGCTGCTGAGGGCAATGGTCCGGTTAACGCACTCGATAATGCGCTTCGGAAAGCGCTGGTGCAATACTTCCCTTCACTTGCCAATATGCATCTGTCAGACTACAAAGTGCGTGTACTGGATGAGAAAGATGCCACAGCCGCCAAAGTTCGTGTATTGATCGAATCCAAAAATACGGAAAATACATGGAACACAGTTGGTGTATCCGAGAACGTAATTGAAGCAAGTTGGGAAGCTCTTGTACACAGTTTCCGCTATGCTTTGCTTCAAGAAAAATTGCAGGATGAGCCGGGCACACTCCCTATTCCTGCTCATGGGATAAGTAATCATTAAAGTGTATGTTCAAAAAAGGCTTTTTTTGAACAGGCTCTTAAAGCTTATTTCCCGGAAAATAAAAAGGAAGCCTCTGCACCCATGATTCATGGATGCAAAGGCTTCTTTCTTTGCAGAAAATTAATTCGCAATTAACTTTTCAATCTTACGCTCCAACTCTTTTTCGGGCAGTATGCCCAGAACAATCTCCTGTATAACTCCTCTGGAGTCAATCAGAACATTCGTTGGAAAAGCCACCCCATTGTATTGAGCATACACAGTCCCCTTCTCATCCAAGGGAATAGGGAATGTCAGTTGGTACTCATCCACAAAAGCTTTGGCATCTTTGAGTTTATCGTATGACGTTACATTAACCCCATACATGTCAAGCTTATCCTTGTATTTCGCAGCCATTCTGTTCAGCTCTGGAGCTTCCTGCTTACACGGCTCACACCAGGATGCCCAGAAACTGACGAACGTGGCCTTATCTTTGGCACCGCCCACACTGTACGTCTTTCCATCCATTGCTGTCAGAGAAAAAGCAGGTGCCAGAAGACCCGCACGTGGTCCCGTCTCTGTAGGCATCGGTTCTTCCTGCTTAAAGACGGCTGCAATGCCGTCACCCGCATTCTGGGCCAGTGCAATACCAACCAGCAAGACAACACCAAGGAGTATGTATATGTTTCGTTTCATAACCAGCCACCCTTTTATATAATTAGCATATTGAAACTGAAACCGTAATTTCTGCACATGCTAAGTGTTTTACCACGCTCTATCACAGTTCACCAGAACATGATTGCCAAATGTTCTCTTTATTATTGTACCCTTTTCCTTTAAAATTTTACAATCCGGATTACAGAAAATAAAATGAAAAAGGACTCCTGCCTAAGCAGGAGCCAAAGAGAGAGGGGTGAATACAAATGGCAGCACTTCACGGGCAGCAAAACGTCTTCTACATCCCTTCTTCCGTAGAACAAGAGATGTCAAAGCACATGTTCCTTTCGCTGCCGCAAGAAGCCTGCGGGGTTATGCTGGGTGAAACCGCAGCGGGCGGTATACGAATCAGTCGGTTTCAGCCCATTCGTAACGTAGCACCTGACCCGCTGCACCATTTTACTCTGGACGATGCCGAATGGATTCGGTGCGTATTCTCCGAGCCCAAGCTCATTGGTATCTTCCATTCTCATCCGGAGACTAGGCCTGTTCCTTCCTTAGAGGACTTGCAAGCTCTTCCGGCCTTCGCCGGTTTGCTTCAGATGTACCTCATCGGCTCACCCGACCTAACAAGCGGGTTGCGATCTCATATGCATCTGAACGGTTATCTGATTGAACCCTCGAAAAAACCGCAAGATCCGGCACACCGCGTTGTGCCTTCATACAATCTGCTTCCCGTTCCGTTATGCGTGACTTAGCTGGGTATACAAATCACCCAAGGTCTCCACATTTTTACGCATCATGTCCTCCAAATAACAGGACCATAATTGTGCAGTCATTTTGGAATCTTCCAGTGCATGGTGACGCCCATAGATCGGAATGCCTCTGGATTCCAGCAATTCATCCAGACCATACCCCGGCCTGCTCGGTTCAAGCCAGCGGGCCAACATCATCGTATCGATTAAACGATGTGTCAGCCTTACCTTTGAAGTCCGCCACAGAGCCGCATTCAGAAAAGCTCGGTCATGCGCACTTGCGTGCGCAATCAGAACATTTCCACCTACAAAAGACATGAAATCATGCAGCCCTTCCAGCAAAGTTGGTGCGTCCAGCGTCATCTCCTGCGTAATACCTGTAAGTTCAGTAATATGTTCCGGAACCGCAGTCTTGGACTGCACCACCGTATAGAACTGTTCTCCTTCCAGTACCACACCACCATGTATACGGACCGCACCAAATGAGATAATCTCATCCCCATGCTGGGGCGAAAAACCCGTCGTTTCCAGATCAAATACAACTGCGTCCAGCTCATTTAGAGGCGTATGCAGAACCTCAGGTCTGCGCTGTTCTCTCATCATAGAGCGGATAAACGCCATGTGTTGCGCCGTAGGGGCTCCCATAATGGAAGCGATGGCGGAAGGAACCCCTCCCTGACGCAGCGAATTCCAGAATCCTGTATTGCCCCTTGCCGGCTCTCTCATGGACGTCTCCTTTCTGCAAAACGCAACTGTCTTTGCAAAGCACGATGCACTCGTCGTACCAACCCGAGCGTATCCCTGAGCTCATAATGAATCTGCTTTTGTTTCATCTGTTTCTCATCCAGGAACCCGCTGCTATGTTGCAAATCTCCTTGGATGACAACCGGTGTACTTCGGCGAAACTTCAAAGCGGCTAAGAAGGCCCGCTGGCATGCATCCAGTAATGTAAACGGAACAGCTTCAAGTGAAGTCAATCTCTCCATTCTTTTTAACGTCGATGACTCCTTGATCCCATGTTGCAAAGCCAAATAACGTGCACTGTTCACCAGCGGAATGTACAAACCATACTTAACATCAAATCCGCCTGCATGTTCACCAAATCGTTCAGTAACCACACGTCCAAGTACATTTAATGTAGCTTTATGTTTAACCGTATTGCGAAGAACTGCATCCGAAAGTTCAGGAACCAGTCTGAACTGTTCATAAAAACTCGTGATCCATTCCTCCGCCAGACTTTGCTCACCTGCAACAAAACGCATGTCTGAAGCAATAATGAGATTACGAACGGGCTCCCAATTCAGATCCGAGCTCCAATCTGCTAATTGATGCTTCCATGACGCCAGCGTTTTTCTCCAGAGTGGCTCAGAGCACATGACTTTGCCTTCGCATTTGGCGTAACCAAGCTCTTCCAACATATCCGTCATTCGCTGTCCGAGCTGAGCAAAATATTCCTCTTTACCTTCATGCGGAGTATCGCTAATGATCATGCCATTATCCTGATCACTCCATAACGTTGCTTCTTCCCTGCCGGAACTGCCAAATACGATAAAGGCATAGGGGACGGGAGGTTGGCCGAAGCCTTCCTCAACCATCCCCTGAATGCATAACTCTACTGCTTTCCGTGCAATCCGGTCATGCAGTTCATTTACCGTTTGGTACCACTCGATCGGCGACAAGGAAGCGGACAACAATTCCTGGAGCTCGTTCTGTAATATCACACGTGCCTGGCGCAGTTCTTGAGAAGACACCGCACCATCGATTCCCTGATAAGACCAGGAATAGTTTGTATACGAGATGGGTTCCATCATGTCCAGCCTCCTTGAAGCATGATTCAGCATCATTCACCTCAGGAGCTGAACGTACCACCATTGGATTTAGAATCTACATTTTTCATTTGTTCAGGGTATCCGTAAGTACCGTGCTCACTGATATCCAGACCCATTGTTTCTTCTTCTTCAGTAACACGGATGCCCATGATTGCTTTCATTCCGCCCAGAATAATGAAGGACATTACCAGTACGAAGGCAAAAGCACCTGCCAGACCGAGAAGCTGTACGCCCAATTGGTGGAATCCACCGCCATAGAACAGACCCGCTTGACCTACACCAGCATTCTCGGCAAGTTCAGGAGTAGCGAACAAGCCCGTGGAGATCGCACCCCACATACCCGCAATACCATGCACGGAGAAAGCGTAGATTGGATCGTCAATTCCTTTACGATCGAAGTACTGTGCTGTGAAGAATGTGATGATACCCGCCAGAGCACCGATAACCAGCGCTGCCCAAGGTTCAACGAATGCACATGCTCCTGTAATTGCAACGAGTGCCGCAAGCACACCGTTTAACATGCTAGGAATATCAGACTTACCAAGTACTGCCCATGAGATCAACAGCGCAGCAACACCACCGGCTGCAGCAGCTACGTTAGTAGTTAATGCAACATAACCGAAGAATCCATCCCCCATGGCAGATAATGTACTACCTGGGTTGAATCCGAACCAACCGATCCAGAGGATAATAACCCCGAGTACGGAATACACTTGGTTGTGACCTGGAATGATGTTAGGTTTGCCGTCTTTGTTATATTTACCAATACGTGGTTTCAACAAGATGGTCGCTACCAATGCTGCAGTCGCACCAGTCAAGTGAACAACCGTCGATCCTGCAAAGTCTTGCATACCCAGCTCAGCCAACCAGCCGCCGCCCCATACCCAGTGAGCAACAACCGGATACATGATAATGGTATAAAGAGTACCGAAAACAATATATACGCTCATCTTTGCACGTTCAGCCATACCACCGCAGGCAATGGCCAGAGATACCGCCGCAAAGGCGAGGTGGAATACGAATTTAATAGTCAGTGGAACATCGGAGAAAGCCAGTGATTCGAAGGAAGCAGCCATCTTGTCACCACTCAGGAAGAATCCTGTTGTTCCAAAGAAGCTGTTACCATTACCGAAACCAAGACCGAAACCCAAAGCCCAGAAGGCAATAACTGAAATTCCTAATGTCAGGATGGTCTTACCCGCAATGTGTCCTGCATTCTTCATTCGTGTTGAACCCGCTTCGAGTAAAGCAAATCCCCCTTGCATCAAGAACACCAGTACAACAGCCAGAAACGTAAAGGCTGAGTTCAAACCACTTTGAAGTTCAATGTTAGTCGGACCCTCCGCAGCCGCAAATGCGCTGACCGGAAAAGCGAACAAAGTAAGCATTACTAACATGGAAACCAACCATTTCTTTCTCATATACCCCACTCCCTCTTATGTTAAGTTTCTTCACATAACGTGAAACTCTTAATGTCATTATAAGCAGAAGAGAGGAAAGTTGACAAGAGTATTTTCATCAAAACTGAAAATTATTTCTGGGAATAAAGTCATACGTCTTTTTCTTGCACTTAAGTACATAATCACATTCTATGAGTACATAGATATAGAAATGCAGTATGCTGATTGCCAAAGCATAACGTTTGACTGTACGGTTAAAGATCATGTATCATACTTATTAGTAAGAAAAATTGGGCGTAGTCTAGAAATTCACAAGTGGAAACTACAATTCCCTACATTTGAACTTGCAAGCGAGGTGAATATCATTGGGGATATGAAACTTTTTCGGATTGGCGAACTTGCCAAGACCGCTGGTGTTAGTGAACGGACGATTGATTATTACACAAAGCTTGGACTAATCGCTCCCGAAGAACGTACACAAAAAAATTATCGTCTCTATAGTAATGAAACTTTAACGAGGCTTGAACGTATTGTACAGATGAAACAAGAGAAGTATAGTCTCGACGAGATTAAGCAATCTCTTGAGAAGTGGCGTCTGGTTAGTACAGAAGAACAAGTTGCCAGCAAACTGACAACGTTGGAGCTTCATGTACAACAACTTGAGCGAGAGGTTAACGAACTCAAACCGCTACTTGGAGAGATGAAACCTGTACAAGCACGTAAAATGATGGCAGGACTCCTCACCAAAAGTGCCGGTACAATGGAGGCACTAAAAATCTTGCTTGAGAACACCATGATGTAGCTTATTTTTAGAAAGCGGAGGAATGAATATGAGTTTTAATAACGGTATGTTCGTATTGATCATTATCGCCTTTTTGCTCTCTTTATGGGCGCAATTTCGCGTTAAAGGTACGTTTAGACGTTGGTCGGAGGTACCGAACCAGAACGGAATGACTGGTTACGATGCCGCTCGCCAGATGCTTGATGCTAACGGCCTGCACGATGTTCCAATTGAACCTGTACGCGGCACGCTCTCTGATCACTATGATCCGATCAATCGGATTGTACGTTTATCAGAACCAGTATATTATGAAAACTCAATTTCAGCTGTTTCGGTAGCGTGTCACGAAGTTGGCCACGCCATTCAGCATAAAGAAAGTTATCCGATGCTGGCACTGCGTCACCGGATCTTCCCAATTGTGAACTTTGCATCCGGATTAGCTCCATTCCTGTTGATTGCAGGATTCATCTTCAATGCCATGAACCTTGTAGGTATCGGTATCATCTTCTTCTCCGTAACTGTAGCATTCCAACTCATCACTTTACCGGTTGAGTTCAATGCAAGTAATCGCGCTAGAGAGATTATGGTATCCGAAGGGTACATTCGTAATGAAGAAGAAAAAGGTGTTGCAAAAGTTCTGAATGCCGCAGCCTTGACTTATGTTGCTGCAGCGTTGATCTCACTGCTTGAGTTGATTCGTTACATCGGAATCTTCAACAGCCGCGATTAATCAGATACCTAATACAACAAAAACAAAAAACAATACCCCACCGTTAATCGGATGGGGTATTGTTTTGTTGTAAACCAAAATAATGAAGCAAAAATGAACGAAAGGACTGGGCAACCAGCGGCAGCTTGTCATCCGCACGGTGAATCAACCCAATGGTCCGTGTTACTTTGGGATGAGAGATGGCCACATGTGCCGGTTGCAACGGGTTCGTCTGGAATAACGCCATCTCAGGCAGCAGACTGACCCCCATGCCCGCAGCAACCAATCCGCGGATAGTGTCGGTCTCTTCCCCTTCAAAAGCAATCTTGGGTGTAAAACCAGCTTCCAGACAGGCATGCCACACAATAGGACGAAGAGAATAACCTTTGCTAAACAATACAAATTTATCATCCTTGAGCTGTTCAAGCGCAATTGTCTCTTCACCAGCTAACGGGTGATTGGGGGGAAGGATGGCATGTAATTCTTCCGTAAGTACAATATCACCATCTACTTGATCATGCTTCTCTGGAAAAGGAGAAATAAATGCCAAGTCTACCTCACCCGATAATACATCACGAATCAGTGTAGGGAACATCCCCTGCTTAAATCTGAATTTCACGTTGGGGTAGCGCTGACGGAAAGCAGCCACCACGGAAGGAATGAGATGAATCCCCAGGCTATGCGGAAATCCAATTCGAATCTCCCCATGCTCCGGGTCCAGAAACTCATGAACTTCCCCGACTGCCTTGTCCAAATCTTTCAAGATACCTTCAATTCGTTTGCAAAAAAGCTGCCCTACTGCAGTCAACTGCAGATTTCGTCCCTTTTGCATAAAAAGATCCACGCCCAGTTCTTCTTCCAGCTGATGAATCTGACGACTCACCGCCGACTGTGCCACATGCAACTCTTCAGCAGCCTGTGTTACATGTTCCTTCTGTGCCACTTTCAAAAAGTAATGCAACTGTCTTAATTCCACTCGCCTGATCGCTCCAATCTGTTATACCCTACTTATCCTTGATTGCATTCCATCTTGAGAACGTTCTGACTACCGCTTTAAGCTACGGGGTTTCCACAACCTGATCAACAGTCCGTAAATAAAGAATCCACCCAACAATCCTCCGAGGTGAGCCATCCAATTGATGCCCGACATGGCGAAGGAGAATATGATTCCGAACAAAAGCAATGTGTACATCGTTTTGCGCGAAGCCTCATCCATCATCGTTCGCTGGAACAGTGCTACATACAGGAATGCACCATAGACAGCATAGATCGCTCCTGAAGCCCCTACCGAGATGGTAATACTCCCAACGGAGTTGTACCACGCAACAGCAAGAATATTACCCAATACACCGCCACCCAGGTACAATACACCATACCTTACCGACCCGAGCAACCGCTCCATCGGTGGTGCAAATACGATTAACGCAAAGCTGTTAAACAATAAATGACTGAAGCCCGCATGCAGGAACATGGATGTAATGTAACGCCACCATTCATGTGCGAACAGTTCATGATTCGTGAGTGCCCCAAATTTCAGCAGCACCATATTGTTCGTTGATCCACCGTTCACCGTTAATACAATAAACATGACTACATTGGCAATTAAAAAAAGCGACGTCAAAGGGAAATACTTCAAATAACCTTTCCAGTTCTCATAGCGAATAAATATCATAAATTTCTTCTTTCACTCCACCCTGTTCAGATCGGACTTACATCTCTGATCCATCGTAATGGTACATGCCCGAATTGGACAATGCCTTTCATAAAAGATTATAATGGATTTTGGCACGGATCACCAATTTATAAGGAGGAACATTATTATGACACAAGAACGTACAGGCGCAGCCACATTTAAAGGCAACCCTATTACATTGATCGGACCCGAACTGAAAGTGGGCGATCAAGCACCTGATTTTACACTGAGCAAGAACCTGGTTGAGGATGCTTCCCTGAAAGACTTCGCAGGCAAAATCAAATTAATCAGCGTTGTTCCTTCCCTGGATACTGGCGTATGCGATGCGCAAACTCGTCGTTTCAACGTGGAAGCTGGAGAACTCGGAGACAATGTTGTTGTCTTGACAGTCAGCGTTGACCTTCCGTTCGCTCAGGCCCGTTGGTGTGGAGCAGCTGGTGTTGACCGCGTAGTTACATTGTCAGACTACAAAACACGTTCTTTCGGTGAAGACTACGGCGTTCTGATCAAAGAATTCCAACTCGACATGCGCTCCATTTTTGTTTTGGATGCCGAAGACCGGATTACATATGTGGAGTATTTGCCTGAAATGACAGACTCCCCTAACTTCGAACAAGCAATTGCTGCTGTAAAAGCTTTGCTGTAGAAGTTATCATACGTTCAGAACAAAAGCGAGGAAGGTTAACCTTCACTCGCTTTTTGTTATTTATCATCTATTTCAATCATTTGCTTTATACTTGCTTAGCTTTTTATCGAGTACAGAGAATAAATTCATAATCGTGCGATAATTGGAACCCAAGTCTCCAAGTGAACCACGTGAAGCTGAATACATATCCACCGCACTACGAACAGGACTTACCGAGATAATGGAAACTGTAATATCCATCGTCCGTCCAAAGGTAGTCCGCTTCTCCAGAATAACTTCTCCAACAGAAGGCACTTCATGCAGCACTTTATAACCCGGAATCTTTTTGAGTGTCGAAGAGACCTCTTCCCAGGCTCTGTCTTTGGATAAGTTATAATACCGTGTTTTTAATTTGGGATCCTTGGCTCGATCGCTGGTCCCCTCCATGCTGCGGATGATACCGACGAGCGTTCTCTTTAAGGTCAAGACCCTTCCTCCTTTGAATGTAACCGTTCCATTTATGTATCTTAGTGTAACATTGTTCAAGTAGTAACAAAAGGGCAAGCATCATATTTATCGTAAAACCAATCAAAAACATTCATTACAACTTAAAAACACCCTGAAATTCCTTCTGAAGAGGAAAAGTCAGGGTGCTGTACATAAGATTTAGGAACCCGCCTATGCCGTCCGGCTACATTGTCTTATGAACCTGCTTGGCAGGTGGGTGACCGCAAAAATGCTTTTTGAAGTCCCCATGTCGTATAGACAGGGCTTTTCAGCAACATTCTGTGTTGATCTCCCGAAGACATCATCATTGGTTCAAAACAACGAATAACCGAAACGTACATCGCAGGATGTACAATTATTATATCCCTAACTGTGTAAAAAGTAAATGGCGATCCATCATGTTTTATTTTTGCAATGTAATGTTTTTGTCGTCTGATGGCTCAGATGTTTCACCATTCTCTGCTGATTGTTCAGCCAGCGCAGCAGCTTCCTCTTCTTCCTTCTTGAGTTGCAACTTCTCCATCTGCTCCTGCATCTTGTTGAAGGTTGCGTAGAAGTTAAAGAAAGCGAACCAAGCAATGATGCTGATAATGAAGAAAACGAACAAGACCGGATAACGGAAACCGATGTAGAACAGCAATCCACTTCCCAGCAATGTGGAAAATACACGGAATGGTCTGATCAGCGTAAGCAATACCGCGTTTTTGATAATGAGTCCGATGGACATATGATAGTGTACAACCATCGAGAAAAAGTTAAAGAGTGATACAAATAACAAGAGAAGCAGTACTAACATGATGATTCCCACGAGCTGCATATTGCGGAACTGCGTCATGTACACTGTATAATCCAGATACATAATCGCGAACAGCAGTGTGTAAAAAATGCCCCCAATTAAACTTTGCTTGTAGTTTTCCTTGTAACCTACAAAGAAAGTACGGAAGATCGGTACATCCGTATCGCCCATATTCCATTTACGAACAACCGTAAACAGCGCCGAAGTCGCCGGGAACAGTGTAAGCGGTGCCACAATAGCTATAGCCCAGTTCATTTGCAATGATTCGTTTGCGAGGTTCTGCTGCATCACGAGCAGTTTCATAATCAAGAAAAACAAGAACGGAGACGAACAAATAGCCCACAACAGATTGGTTGCGGCCAGTCTCGTAATCCACTCTGTAAGCCGGTAGATCCCACCCATAGCTCCTTTAAATTCCAAACATTTCTCCTCCTCTGCAGCCTTGCGTATTACCTGAAGTCTAATATTAATATACCTTATTATAGATAGGAAAAGCCAGTACTTCCCGAAAAGAGATCGTCATTGTCCTTAACTAGCGCTTCTAGCCGCTTCTGGCAGTGAAATAAATGATGCAGTAATTTTGAAAATAAAAAAATGGAGCAGTTGCCCGCTCCATTTTTCAGATTATACGTTTATATTACTCGAAAGAAGAATCTTTGGCTGGACGACGTCCTTCGTTACTGCTTGGACGTGGTTTGCGGTCACGGTTGTAACCACCTTCTCTGCTTCCACCACCAGTGCTGCTGCCGCTGTTACGATCACGGTTGTAGCCACCACGTCCGCCACCACTGCTGTTGCGATCACGATTGTAACCACCACCACTGCCGCCGCTACCACTTGTGCGGTTACCGCTGTAACCTGATGGTTTACGTCCGCCAGAGCGAACATCCGGTTTACGACGTTTTGCACGGATTGGATCTTCAGGAGTCAGATCAACTTGAGCATCTTTCTTGTCACCTGTCAGGAGCTTCAGTGCAGCCGACAACAGTTGAACAGAATCATATTGCTCAAGCATTTGAATCGCAATACCTTTGTATTCGTTCAGTTCACCTGATTGTACGATTTCCAGCAAGCGCTCTGCTGTCAAACGTTGTTTACCTTCAACCGCTTCTGCCATTGTTGGCAGTGGTTTACGTGGAATACGGTGACGTGTTACACGCTCGATGAAGTGCAAGTGATCAATCTCACGCGGTGTAACGAAGGACCAAGCAGCACCCTCTTTACCCGCACGACCTGTACGACCGATACGGTGAACATAACTCTCCGGATCTTGCGGAAGGTCAAAGTTAACAACGTGAGTTACACCAGATACGTCGAGACCACGTGCAGCCACGTCTGTTGCAACGAGTACGTCAATGCTGCCGTCACGGAACTTACGCATTACCGCATCACGTTGATTCTGGGACAAGTCACCATGAAGACCGTCTGCAGAATATCCACGTTTTTGCAAAGCTTCAGCCAATTCGTCAACACGACGTTTTGTACGTCCGAATACGATCGCCAGTTCAGGAGATTCCATATCCAACAAACGGCTCAATGCTTCGAATTTTTGACGCTCAGGTACTTCGATATAGGATTGGTCAATCAATGGTGCACTAACATGTTTCGGAATCACAGAAATGTGTTCAGGATTGTTCAAGAATTGTTGTGCCAATTTTTGAATGTTAGGAGGCATTGTTGCTGAGAACAGCATGGTTTGACGCTCGTCTGGAACTTGTTTCAGGATGGATTGGATATCCTCCATGAAACCCATGTCGAGCATTTCATCTGCTTCATCCAGTACAACAGTTTGTACATCATCTAGTTTGATTGTTTTGCGGTTGATGTGGTCAAGGAGACGTCCAGGTGTACCAATGATGATCTGTGGTTTTCTTTTCAGTGCACGGATTTGACGCACGATATCTTGTCCGCCGTAGATTGGCAGGGAGCGAAGACCTTTGAAGCGAGTGAGTTTTTCGATCTCTTCAGCAACTTGAATGGCAAGTTCACGTGTAGGTGCCATAATAAGGGCGCGGATTTTCTCATCACTTTTTGTGATTTTGCTGATCAACGGAATACCGAATGCAGCTGTTTTACCCGTACCTGTTTGAGCTTGACCAATCAAATCTCTGCCTTCGAGTGCCAAAGGAATCGCTTTGGATTGGATCGGTGTTGCTTCTTCAAACCCGAGCTCAGTGATGGCTTGCAGCACCAGTGGTTCAAGATTGAAATCTGTAAAGTTTAAATTTGTCAAAATTATTCATGCTCCTTTTATATGGTGGACATGGTGGACAATCCACTTTGTTGTCTGTATTCTTAAGTAGCGTTAATATTTATAGGGTATCCCAACGGGACGAATTATTTTCATAACGAATATAATTCCATGAATGGGTCCCCAACATAAGACTAAAACTACATACATGTGTTTGAAACATTTCAAAATTTTATTGCTCCATTTAGGAAAAGTTTCCTACTCAAGAATATCCACAAATTATTATATCACAAAACAATTCAAGATTACCAGCAATCTGGTTTTAAATATAAATGAGGTGATTAAATTGCCCAAAATAATTTGGCACTCTTTAGTGATCATTTTGGGTGCTGCAGCTATTGCCTGCGGCTTTAACTGGTTTTTGGTCCCCCATCAGCTTTTAAGCGGCGGGGTGTCCGGTATTTCAATGCTTCTGGGTTATTTTACAACGTTGAATCTTAGTATAATGTATTTTGTTCTTAACATTCCCCTGCTCATTGCAGGTTGGTTTATTCTTGGACGACGCTTCATTACATTAAGTATTCTTTCGGTAGCAGCCACCTCCTGGTTCATTGCGCTTCTGCCTGTTTTTGCTGTGGCTACAGACCCTTTACTTAGTTCTGTATTTGGCGGTGTGCTTATTGGAATGGGCACTGGTGTTTCCTTCCGAGTCGGCGGCTCCACAGGAGGACTCGACATTGTTGGGTCCATTTTCACGCGTAAACGAGACTTTCCGATTGGTACAGTGATGGCCGGTATGAACGGTACGATCATTATGCTTGCAGGATACCTGAGTGACAATTGGAATACAGCCTTGGCCTCCATGGTATCCATCTACATCACAGGCAAAGTGCTTGATCTGATCCATATCAGTCACGTCAAAGTAACACTGTACATCATTACAAACGAAACCGAAGCCATGTTAAAAAAATTACTTGTTCGGCCTCGTGGAGTTACCAAAATTAAGACTCAGGGAGCATACACGGATATTGAAAAGGACATGCTCATGACCGTAACTACCCGCTACGAGTTGGTTGAAATTAAACGTATTATCAAGGATACAGATCCAAACGCTTTTGTTAACATTGTGGAAACGGTTGGTGTTATGGGTTCATTTCGCAGAAGTTGAGACACCTGTACGGTTAACAATTCACAACATTGTGGTATAATAACGGTGTACGGCTCCTAAATATGTTGTATAGCAGGTTCAACCCTTCAATTTCACAGGCCATATGCTTTCCCGAATCGCGCCGAATGACTTACCATTTTGGAATTCGAGTAGGAAAGGGTGATTATTGTGGATATGGAAACGGTAAAACTGTTTGAGATTGTCAACAGATGGTGCCCGGAAATGCTCCCTTTCTTGAAACCGAATGAACTCGACTCACTGATTGTCCTCCGGGATGGGCTGGGCATCCTGGAACAGGGAGACGCAATGGAAATCATTCAGTACAGTATTTGTGAGCATCAAAATGAGATTTACATTCAATAATTTTTTTCAGATTGATCACGCCGCTTCTTGCAGGGGATTTCCTCAGCAGGAAGCGGTTTTCATTTTTTCCATGTGTTTCATTACTTGATTAATATGGTTAAAAGCCCAGAGGCTTTAATGTATAATTCATACATGGAATGCACACATAAGGGAGTGGAAATGAATGAACATGTTTTGGGCTTTACTGGCTATGGCCTTTGGAAGCTTTGGTGGTGCCCCCGCAGTGGCAGACCAGGGAAACCCTAAATTCCAATCGTTAACCAACAGTTTTAACACCGCAATTATTCAATCTCAAAAAGATCAGGTTGTAATCGATGCCGATAACCCACCTGCCAAAATGGATCCTCAACCTGATGCACCTGTGGTCAAAGGTATTTATGTAACGGCCTACAGCGCAGGCGGCGCACGTATGAAAGAATTGCTGGAACTGACAGACAGTACAGAACTGAATGCCATGGTCATTGATATCAAAGACGATCTCGGATACATAACTTACCCCACAGAAAACAAAGCGCTTCAGAAAATGGGTAAATCCCAACCTTTTATTCGGGATATCGATGCCTTGATGAAACGATTGCAAAAACATGAGGTCTACCCGATTGCACGTGTCGTTGTATTCAAAGATACGATTCTTGCCAAGAAAAATCCGGAGCTCTCCTTCCGTAACAAGGATGGATCTGTCTGGGCAAATGGCAAAGGCGATAGCTTTGTGAATCCGTACAGCAAGGAAGTATGGGACTATAACATTGAGATTGCCAAGGAAGCTGCCAAGCTTGGATTTAAAGAGATTCAATTTGACTACGTTCGTTTCCCGGAAGGTTTCGAAAATCGAGCCGATGTACTGAAATATACCAAATCCGACAAGTCACGAGTGGATGTTGTGGCTGAATTCGTGCAATATGCACGCAAGGAGTTGGCCCCGCTAGGGGTCCGTGTCTCAGTTGATATTTTCGGTTATGCCGCTTCTGTACCTGCGGCTGAAGGCATTGGACAGGATTTTGTTAAAATATCCGAAAACGTGGACGTGATCTCACCGATGGTATACCCTAGTCACTATTCAACTGGCTGGTATGGGGTCAAGGACCCTGACAAAGATCCTTACACAACCATCAAGGGCTCAATGGAAGATACACACAAGAAACTAGACCCTACCAAAGAACTCAAACCCGTCATTCGTCCGTGGATTCAGGACTTCACAGCAAGCTGGCTGGGCAGTGGGCATTATATCAAGTATGGCAAGAAACAAGTGGAAGACCAGATTAGAGCGATGAAGGACATGGATGTGCATGAATATCTGCTCTGGAATGCGTCCAACCGTTATACATCAGGTGTACAATATAAGTAATCCGCACTCTTTCATACTTTTCATTTCATCCAACCTCGTTCTGCTTGAAGCGGAGCGAGGTTTTTTGGTGTTCATTTTTCTCTGTACACCCCTACTCTGCTTCTGTCCCTATTCAAATTGAACAAAATCCTCTACAATAAGTAGCTGTCCATATATGACACTTGGATGACATCTATTAAGAATAGCGAGGCACTGCCAGTGAACATGAACACAACAAGTTTTTCCCAAAAAGTGAAGCAATTCCTGATTATATTTTTGCCCATCTTCACCACTCAAATCGCCCTCTCTGCCATGTCGTTCTTCGACACCAATATGTCAGGCAAGTTTTCTCCGGCCGACCTTGCAGGAGTTGCAATTGGTACAAGTCTATGGATGCCAGTTCAAACTGGACTAAGCGGGATTCTAATTGGCATAACGCCTGTTGTTTCCCATCTGCTGGGTTCCAAACGTAATGATCAGATCGGGTATAACGTCATCCAGGCGTTGTATCTCGGGATTGCTGTCAGTCTCGTAGTGATCGGAGCCGGGGCGTTGTTACTTGGCCCTATACTGAACGGAATGCCTCTTGAACCCCGAGTTGCCCAAGTTGCCTTCTATTTTTTGTGCGCACTTGCTTTTGGCATTATCCCGCTCTTCGGATATACGGTGCTGCGCAGCTTCATGGATGCGCTGGGCCAGACAAGGACTACGATGTTCATTACGTTGGTTTCCCTGCCCGTTAACATCTTTCTAAATTATCTGCTGATATTCGGCCGCTGGGGCTTTCCACAATTGGGCGGTGTTGGTGCTAGTGTTGCTACAGCATGTACATACTGGCTGATCTTTCTTATTAGTCTCTGTTTTGTCCATCGGGTCGAACCTTTCGCTCAGTATGGCATTTTCCGTCAATGGACCCGTGTATCATTGTCCAAATGGAAAGAGTTACTTAAGATTGGAGTGCCCATCGGATTTGCGACTTTTTTCGAAACGTCCATCTTCGCTGCTGTGACTTTAATGATGAGCCGTTTCGATACCACAACAATTGCTGCCCACCAGGCGGCGCTGAATTTCGCTTCTACGCTCTACATGTTGCCTGTGAGCATATGTATGGCTCTTACGATCCTTGTGGGCTATGAGGCAGGTGCGGGACGTCTGAGAGATGCCAAACAATACAGTCTGCTTGGAATTGGTGGAGCCATCGGCCTCTCACTGCTGACAGCGATCGTGTTGATTGTGTTCGGCGAACAGATTGCAGGCGTGTATTCAAACGATCGAGAGGTCATTGCACTTACGCAGCATTTCCTCATCTACGCCATTTTCTTTCAGATCTCGGATGCGATTGCTACACCGACCCAAGGAGCATTGCGTGGCTACAAAGACGTTAATCCTGCACTGATCATCACGTTCGTAGCGTATTGGATCATTGGCTTGCCTGTAGGTTATCTAACTGCTACGTATACTTCACTCGGTGCCTTCGGATACTGGATCGGCCTCATTGCCGGCCTTGCTGTAGGAGCAACAGCGCTTCTCTGGAGACTCTTCCTGGTACAAAAACAAGCCGTACTCCGCAAGGCGTAGTATTAATATACTCACTCTGTGAAACAACAAAAAGAGCACAATCCACGTTAATGCGGGATTGTGCTCTTTGTTTTTGAATCGAATTATTGGGACAAACGTTGTGCGAGCTGGTACGTTTCCATATCGAAATCTTTTTTTGTGTTAACCACTTTATCAATATCTGTCAGGGTAAGTTCACCCTTAATAATGCCACAACCTTTGTCTGTCTCGCCTGCGATCAGACTACGAACAGCGAAGTCGCCAAGACGACTTGCCAGGTTACGGTCGAAAGGTGTTGGCGTACCCCCACGCTGAATGTGACCTAGAACGGTTACACGTGGCTCATACGTTGGGCAACGTTCCATCAGTTCTTTTGCTACATCCTCACCTTTGCCTACGCCTTCTGCAACGATGATAATACTGTGACGTTTGCCATGTGCAAAGTTAGCTTTCATCCGATCTGCTACTTCGTCCATGTCAAATGGAACTTCTGGGACAAGAATCGTTTCAGCACCGGAAGCAAGTCCGGCATGCAGAGCGATATCTCCACAGTGGCGACCCATAACTTCAACGATGGAAGAACGTTCGTGTGAAGACATCGTATCACGTAATTTGTTTACTGCATCAACTACTATGCTTACAGCTGTATCAAATCCGATGGTATAGTCGGTGAAAGAAACATCGTTATCAATCGTTCCTGGCAGACCCATGGTGTTAATGCCCAGCTTGCTCAGTTTATTCGCTCCGTTGTAGGAACCATCCCCACCGATAACAACCAGACCGTCAATGCCACGCGCACGCAGAATGTCCGCACCTTTTTGCTGACCTTCAGCGGTATAGAACTCCTTGCAACGTGCCGATTGAAGAACCGTTCCCCCACGTTGGATGATATCCCCTACACTCCGCAAATCCATTGGGAAAATGTCATTATTCAAAAGACCCTGGTATCCACGTTGAACTCCAAATACTTCGAGACCGTGAAACAGTCCGCTGCGAACAACCGCACGAACAGCCGCGTTCATCCCCTGTGAATCACCACCGCTCGTTAATACTGCGATTTTCTTTACTGCTGTCATGATGTTTCTTCCTCCTCTAGTTTCACTTCAGGCTCCGCAATATCACACCTGACTTACATATTTTTCCGTATCCAGCGACTGAAAATGAAGAAAAATATTCTTGTGATCGGACTATTTTTCAGCAGACGTTTGGATACAACGCGAACTTCCTGTTGTTCGCTGACTTTGGGATCAGACAGGTAAATGGCAATCAGTCCTTCGATGATCATCCGGTGAAAGGAGCTTCCCGGAATCTTCTGCACATCGCTGCGTGCCATCTCCACAATAAAAGCAATTCGGTCCAGCATTGTCTCTACATTCTCATAATAGTTGCAGAAGTTGAGATCTCCCCCGATGCGGTCCTCATCCTGATCAATTAAATAATCGAGCATAATGTGCAATGCGCATACATGTGGGAAATAGGCCGTGTGGATCGAGGCCGCTTGCTCTTCAGTCAACTGATCGTCACTCGCAGCCAGAAACAGCATGAAAACGCCCAGTGTAGAGCCAGTTGCAGCAGCAAATTCGTTCCAACGAAACTGAGGTGTGCGATGCCGATGCTCCGACCACCATTCGAGCAGTGCCGTTTCTCTCAGTTCCGGCTTGATATGCTTATATACCTGCAGGTCCGTGTATAGGCCTGCCAGATCCTGAATTTGGGGCTTGGCGGACGTATAGCCCGGTAACTGACGGGTCAGTTCCTGACATGTGGTCACCAGATTCCGCAGATATCCACCGTCATCTTGCTCCTCACGAAGGGCATAATAATTGACGGGAATTGCTTCGGGATCTACCGCATCAAGCATGGATTGATGGAGAAGACGAAAGTCATCCGGGTCCATCGACGTGCTGCGGTCGCACAGATTGTCCAAATAATCACTAATAGTTTGATATGAAACGATCAGCGGAATCAGAATGTGTCTGTTGGGCAAATCAGCTAATGCGTAGACGGTTCCGCCTTCACAGTGAAACTGTTTATCCTTCAGACTGGCAAGTGCCTGTGTACGCAATTCCTCATTCGGAATCGCCTCAGCTTGAGCACGCCATCCATTCAGTGCCTCCCGTGTTTCCGGAATGGTGTATTTGTACACCCCTCTCATCAATGCCAGCGGTCCACGCGGATATTGATGACGTTTTCGATTTGATTGGCTCAAAATAAATGTGCCTCCACTTGGTTGAATACGTATTAGAGCGATTTTTAACCATTCCTATTATAATATGATCCCCTTAATTGTACAAATGATCTGCCGCATATTCCGCATAAAAAATCGCATCGGCGTTCAATGCTTTGTGATATACTAGGCATATTTCATCCATCAAAGGAGTCGTTGACATGTCGTCAAGTGAATCACTTTCGTGGAGACGGTTATTTTCTTTTTTTGTGCCACTTGGCATTTCCGCCTCTCTCGTCACCATTTCTCACGTCATCATAAACAGCACATTAGCACGTTCCGCTCATCCCGAGACGGTTATTGCCAGCTATGCCATCGCCGGTAGCTTGTTAACCCTCACGGAACGCCCCTCCACCCTGCTGCGGCAAACCTGTTCCGCACTGGTTCGCGATCGCCTATCCTTTCAGGCCCTCACGTTTGTGACCAAAATATTTCTTGCCTGTGTGCTTCTCATTGGGTTTCTCATCGTATACTCTCCCGTTGGTACCGGGGTGTTCAAATACTTGTTTGGTGTAAGTCCGGATCTGCTGAACAAAGTCATCGACGTATATGAAATTCTCATGTATGTGAGTATCTTTTCAGTGATCCGCAACATCTATCAGGGGATCATCATTACGAATAACCGCACCAAGTGGTTAACAATCGGCATGGTATTCCGTTTAGCCGGCATGTACGGCCTATCCCTCTACTTCATATATACAGACAGCATTGACAGTGGACGTGTAGGCGCTATCATTTTTGCTGCTGGCATGATGATTGAAGCGCTGGTCAGCTTTCTGGAGGGAAACAGCATCAAACGCAAGATGCCAGCCAAGCTTGAGGATCATCCCGTCGAGAGCAAGGGAGACGTATTTCGCTTTTATAAGCCGCTGTTGTTATCCAGCTTTGTAGCGCTGTTCATAGGACCGGTTATTAACATCGTACTTGGCAAAACGACCGGGATCGCACTAGCCATTTCGTCCTTTGCCATAGCAAGCAGTCTGATGCAGTTGATGCTAAGCTTCTTTACATACATCCATCAGATCGTGCTGAATTTCTACCTTGTGGACGCCAAACTGGTACGGAAATTCGCACTTGTCACCGGATTTATTCCGTTTGCGATGATAGTGTCGATTGCCTATACCCCCTTGGGACCTTGGGTACTCGAAAATGTCATGAGCGTTCAGGGTGAACTGTTGGAACAAAGTCTGTGGACACTGCGTGCGTTTGTCTTATTTCCGCTGATCTTCCCTTTTCTGGATTTCAGCAATGGTCTTATTCTGCTTCGCGGTCAGACAAAAACGATGTTTCGTTCGCAAACGGCGAATGCAATCTGCACGGTAATTGTGCTGCTTATACTGGTTAGTATTTTCCCTGCGTGGAACGGTATGATTGGCGCTGTAGCCCAATCCCTTGGCCTGCTCGCCGAACTTATCATTGTCTGGCTTGTCATCCGGCGCACGAAGCAGGAACCTACGATGTCTGTGCCGAAAGCCCGTAAATCAACATCCCTGAAAGGGTAATAAAATCATTGAATTGTTATCAGGATTGGAGTCTCTCATCATGAAATTAAGTCACAACGCCCGCCCGGACCAGAACTGGTTGCGGGCTCTCATGTTCACCATCTTTGGTTCCACCGTTCTGGTGGTATCCTACTTCCAGCTTTACTTCAGTCATCTGGGCTTCACTCGGGCTGAGATTGGATATCTTTACGGAATTGGCCCCCTCATCTCCGTGTTCTCCAATATGTTCTGGAGCATGGCCAGCGACCGCTACCAAACGGTACGCAAAGTGATGATCATTCTGCTTGGTGGCCAATTGATCACAGGGATCATGCTTGCCAACGCAACAACTTTCGGTCAGGTATTTGTACTCGTAACCCTGTTTTACTTTTTCTATTATCCGGTCTATCCACTCTCCGATACGATGGCTATTACAACGGCCAGCAAGTACGGCCGAAATTTCACTTCCATTCGAGTCTTCGGATCGATTGGTTATGCCTTCTTTGCATTAAGTATCGGGTATTTCCTTGGATCTTTTGGTCCAGCATGGACGATATGGGTCTGCGTTGGTCTTGCTGCCACTACACTATTGATCAGTTTTCAATTGAAGGATCAACCTTCGGGGAGTAGTAGCAAAATGGACCTATCGGGGTTATGGGCTATTTTGAAACGCAGAGATGTGCTCACCTTTTTTGGCTGTGTATTTTTGCTTGCCATGGGACATCGCATGAACGAAGCTTTTCTTACCATCACGCTAAAAGATCTGGGTGCCAGCGAGGGGCTGATCGGCTGGTCTTTGCTGATCTCTTCCGTAAGTGAAATCCCTATATTTCTACTGCTCAGCAAGTATGGAAACCGTTATAAAGAACTGCCGCTAATCGCTTTTGCTGCACTGATGTATACGGTTCGTTTGCTTCTCATGTCCATCTCCGATACACCTGCAGCTGTCGTTGCAATTCAGACGATGCACAGTGTTACCTTTGGTATTTTCTACGTTACGGCGGTCCGCTACATCATTCGCCTAGTTCCGGACGGCTACAGAGCTACAGGTATGGCTTTGTTCACCATTGTCTGGTCCAGTGCTTCGGGACTTCTTAGTGGAACGTTGGGCGGACTGCTGCTGGAACATGCAGGCAGACAAACCTTCTATCTCACCGCTATGGCTTTCTCCCTGGCTGCACTGATCGGTTTCGGATTGAAGTTATGGTCCAGCATGACCAATCGTGTATCCTGAACACACAGGGAACATACACCATATTCAACCGTTATTTACACTTAAAATTTTAGAATCAAAAAAAGCACAGCCTCCCTTGGGGGACTGTGCTTATGTTCTTAATATTCAGCTATAAATTTATCATAATATAAGAAGTCCGTTGACCGGAAAAATTCTTACAGTTTGTTTACGTTAGCTGCTTGAGGACCACGGTTTCCATCAGTGATTTCGAATTCTACCGCTTGACCTTCTTCCAATGTTTTGAAGCCATCTCCTTGGATTGCGGAGAAATGTACGAATACGTCCTCGCCGCCTTCAACTGAAATAAAGCCATAGCCTTTTTCTGCGTTAAACCATTTAACTGTACCTTTCAAATGAAAAACCTCCTAAAAATATCGCCATCTATGGCGAATACCCTTATTATACTGTATGGGCTTCCATTTTGCAATTTATCTTTCCATAAATGTCGAAAAAATTTGCTTTGAATCGTAGGGTACGGTATCATTTTACCAAAACCGTTAGTTTGGAGACTACCTATGATAAAAAAACATGAAATATACAAAACAGACAAGTGGAATATGATGACCGTAGAAGTTCAAGGCAAATATCTCGTACTGCGAGAAATTTCGGAAGAGTGGGGCGAAGAATGCCATACTTTCCTAAGCCGTCCTGCCTTAATGCACTGGGCTGAACGCCGTTTCCCAAAAGCAGATTTTGAGAACCGTGAGGATGAATGGCGTCAATTGATGGCTGCCTTCAAAGGGGTCTAACCCATGCAGCTTGACTCAAGCAATGTCGTCATCTTTATTATCCTTGCCTTCTCTCTTGGTATTGTGCTAATTCTGGGACGCAATTCCATCCCGGATCGACTGAGACGGGGAATGGCGCTTATTGCTACCCTGCTCATTTGTTTCGCCTTTTTCCTGATCGTTTATTTTCTGTATAACATGGGAACCTAATCACGGGGACCCAGATGCTCAAATATTTCAACGTGCCTAAGGTCATACTATACGAGATTATTCGTATTGTAAGGAGGAAGGCCGTTGAAATACCAGAAATCGCTATCTGTTATCCTGGTACTTAGTCTGATTCCTTCGTCTCTCTCCGCACAGGCAAGCGAGACGAAGGCAGCTTCGTCCATACATTCATTAGATCATCAAAGGAGGATTTCCATGAGTCAATTATTGAAACGTTCCGAGGTGCCAGCTGAGCATAGCTGGAAACTGGAAGATTTATTTGCCGATCAGAAAGCCTGGGATCAGGAATATGAAGAAGTATCGTCTTTGACCAAGAAGGCCTCCGAATTCCAAGGCAAATTGAATCAACCTGATGTACTCAAATCTTGCTTCGAGTTCGAAGATGAGATCAGCCTCAAAATAGAACGCCTCTTTGTGTACGCACGTATGCATCAAGATGAAGACACAGCGAATCCTACATATCAAAACCTGTCCCAAAAAGCCCAGAAATTAGGCGTACGGGTTGGTGAAGCACTTTCTTTTGTCACACCGGAGATTCTTTCCCTGCCGGATGATCAGTTGGACGCATTTATTGCGAACGAAAAACTCTCTGCTTACACGTTTACATTGGAAGAGATGAAACGCGAAAAAGCCCACGTTCTTAGCCAAGCTGAAGAGGCTTTGCTTGCACAGGTAGGCAACCTTTCACAAGCACCACAGACAATCTTTAGCATGCTGAATAACGCAGATCTCAAGTTTCCAAGAATCAAGGATGAACATGGTAACGAAGTTGAGCTGACACACGGCAGCTACATTCAGTTCCTGGAGAATCCTAATCGTGAAGTTCGCGAACGTGCCTTCAAAGCGGTATACGAAACCTATGCCAAACAGAAGAACACAATTGCCGCTGCCTTGAATGCAAATGTAACCAAAAATATGTTCTATGCTAATGTTCGGAAGTACCCTTCCGTGATGGAAATGTCCCTATATGGAGATAACATCCCAACGGATGTGTATACCAATCTGGTAGACACCATTCACGAGAGCCTTCCGTTATTGCATCGTTATATGGACCTGCGCAAAAAGTTGCTGGGTGTGGATCAATTGCACATGTACGATCTGTTCGCTCCACTCGTAGACGAATACAAAATGGATATTACCTATGAGGAAGCGAAACAAACGGTCAAAGACGGTCTGAAACCACTCGGCAAGGACTATGCAGACGCATTGCAGACTGGATATGATAACCGCTGGATCGATATATATGAGAATGAAAATAAACGTTCAGGCGCATATGCCTGGGGCGCTTACGGCACTCACCCGTATGTCTTGTTGAATCACAAAGATAACCTGAACAGTATGTTCACACTCGCACATGAAATGGGTCACGCTTTGCATTCACATTACTCGGATACAACACTTCCGTATCGTGATGCCCAGTACACCATCTTCCTGGCTGAGGTTGCATCCACAACCAACGAAGCGTTGCTGATGGATTATCTGCTTAACAAATCAACAGATCCAAAGGAAAAATTGTATCTGTTAACCTATTATGCCGACCAATTCCGTACAACGGTATTCCGTCAGACCATGTTTGCTGAATTCGAGAAAATCATTCATGAACGTGCGGAACAAGGTGACGCATTAACACCACAATTGTTATCCGAGATCTATTATGATCTGAACGTTAAATATCACGGAGAAGGCATGGCTGTCGACAAAGAAATTGAAATGGAATGGGCTCGTATTCCCCACTTCTATAACAGCTTCTACGTTTACAAATATGCTACTGGCTTCTCCGCAGCAACAAGCTTTTCCAAGCAAATCCTGGAAGAAGGCCAACCGGCTGTTGACCGATATCTTGGCTTCCTGAAGAGCGGTGGCAGTGATTATTCCATCAACATTCTGAAAAAAGCCGGTGTGGATATGTCTACACCACAGCCAATTCGTGAAGCTATGAGTGTGTTCAAGGAATTGATTGAACAGATGGAGCAACTAACCAAATAAGGTTGTCTTTCCATGTGACCTGCATCCCTTGCCCGTTTGGGCAGGGGATTTTATCATCATTGCAAGATGCAACATACCCGAATATGGGTAATGCATATCTAGTTCTCAATTGTTCAACAAGGAGGCAACACCATGAAAATGCAATGGGCACTCATAGCAGGTCTTGTTTTTGCACTGCTCACGGGAATCTTTGCGGTCATTAATGTGGATTCCGTACAAGTCAACCTGTTATTTAACACGGTACAAATCCCGCTGATCTTGCTCATTCTCGGCTGTACCCTGATCGGTGGAATTATTGTAGGGTCATATGGCATTTATCGCCAATACAGACTGCAACGTGAAAATAAACAACTGAAATTGCGTGTATCTGAATTGGAAAGTTCCGCGACAAGCAACTCTTCGCTCGATTCTTTCAAAACGATGGATTCGCTTGACTCAAATGAATCCAACAGCCTATTGGAGAAAGATTCGATCCAGAGTCAGCGCAAAGGAAACCCTACGGGAACACTGTAACCAATCAGAGACAGCCTGCTGGCGAGTCAGGAATGGTAGTATCACATTCTCTCCCCCAGACAGGCTGTATTTTGTTTCACACCATACCCACGATCCGAGGAGGAAATTACACAATGAGTTTTACAATTGATGAATCATACGTTCTGTCTTTCCTGAAAAAATTGCTGGATACCCCAAGCCCAAGTGGTTACACACATCATATTATCGAGATGATCCGGAAGGAAGCAGCAGCACTGGGCATCGCCTGTGAGCTGAATAACAAGGGCGGTGCGGTACTTACATTGCCCGGACAGGACTCTTCCAAGACAATCGCTTTAAGCGCCCACGTGGATACGCTAGGAGCCATGGTACGCTCGGTTACATCCTATGGCACATTGAAGCTTACCTCTGTCGGTGGATTTTCGATGCAAAGTATTGAAAACGAATATTGCAGCATCCATACTCGGGATGGAAAAACATACACAGGCACCATTCTCTCCCTTCATCCATCTGTCCACGTTTATCCGGATGCACGTACCTTTGAACGGTCCGAGAGCCATATGGAAGTTCGAATCGATGAGGTCGTCTCCTCCAAGGAAGATGTGTTGAAACTCGGGATCTCTGTAGGCGACTTTATCTCCTTCGATGCTCGCGCAGTCATCACGCCGAGTGGTTATATCAAGTCACGTCATCTGGACGACAAAGCCAGCGTGGCTGCTCTCTTCGGCATCCTTGAGTCTGCACATCGTGAAGGCTGGAAACCATTACATAACGTCTCTCTGCTTATCTCGAACTATGAAGAAGTTGGACATGGCGCATCCTATATCCCTGCGGAAATCAGTGAAATGATCGCTGTAGACATGGGAGCCATGGGTGATGACCTGAGTTGTAAAGAAACCGACGTTTCCATATGTGCCAAAGATTCTTCTGGCCCGTATGACTACGATATGACCAGTCGTCTCATTGAACTGGCCAAACAGGATGGAATGGATTACGTCGTCGACATTTATCCCCACTATGGCTCAGATGGCAGTGCAGCATTACGCGGAGGAAACAATATCCGTGCAGCACTGATCGGTCCTGGAGTTCACGCATCTCATTCCATGGAGCGTACACATAAGGATGCTGTCCTGAATACGGCACGATTGCTCGCAGCTTACATTACAACCAAGTAAAACAGAATCATTGATCGACGAAATTATCATGGATAACATCCACATGTTCTTCTAAGCAAACGGCCCCTTCCAAGCACAGCAATTCGGTGTGCTTGGAAGGGGCCTTTGTTGTCATATCTCTTAATCTGCCTGTTCGACATATGCATGATATTTACGCTCCAATATCTCTAACTCTGCCTTATGGTCACGCATTTCATTTCTCAATACATGCATGGTTTTCCGAACCGCGCTCAGTCCATCCTTCACCTGACGTTCGGCTTTGCGAATTTTGTCCTGAACCATCCAGTCCACAAAGAGGTTATCGAAGAAATAGTCTGCGAATGAAAGCAGACCTCCCAGATGTAGATCCGCGTGTACAGCCATCTCTACATCCTCCAGTTCCTTCTGAAAACGTCGTAGACGCTTACCTGCATCCATGATGGCGACCTGAGCGTCATCCATTCTTCCTCGCTTGATATGCGTGGAGATGACCCCACCGCCCATCATGTCATATACACCCCAATTACCTGCCGAAGACAAAGCCTTCTCGGCACGTTCAAGGGCATAGAGCAGATATTCTCCCTCCCGGAAAGCTTCATCCAGTTCCTGTAGCTCGCTCGCCAGATGTTCCCGATTCTCAGCCATCTGTTGCAATTCCGCATCCTGGTCCAGCAGACGACCTTCCTTCTTCCCCCACAGCGCGTTGTAATCGCTTTGCCAGTACTGATACTGCCGGCCGCCCTCCAACTCCTGCTCCACATGAATTCTTTGCTCCTGTACGTCTTGTAACATGCGACAAGCGGTGTCGTATGCAGCCTTGCTCTCCATCAGTTCCAGCTCTTCCTTCTCCAGACGTTCTGTCTTCTTGCCAATCAGTTGATAGAAAAATGCTGACAATGTCATACTGTTCAGTCGATCAACATCCTTCTGTTCCTTCTGAAGATGCTCCAGACGACGCTTTACCTTTGCTTCCCATTCACTTTCCTCCGTTTGAAGCTTCTCCAGACGCTTGGTCCATTTCTCGTAAATTCTCCCCTTTTCCTTGAGCACTGCCAACTGTTGATTAATTTCCTTATACATAAGTGTGGTGTTCTCTCCCTTCTATGGAATTCTTTACTTATACAACGTAATGAACATACAGAACGTTTCACATAAAAGCGCAAATTCGCAGACAAAACTTCGCCCTTTCCTCCAATGCGACATAAAGTCACTATGGAAAAAAGGGCGATGTTTAGTTATAAATCAAGACTTGCTCTGTTCAATCTGCTCTGCAAGTTCATTCAGAACGGTCCAGCGTTCCATCAATTCATCCAGATGACGCTCAGCCTCAACCTGCTCCGCCATCAACTCCTGCAGACGGGCAGAATCACTAAATGACTCTTCCATCTCTTTGTTAATCCGGACAAGATTAGCTTCAGCCTTCTCAATATTTTCATCGATCTGGTCGTATTCACGTTGCTCTTTGAAGCTGAATTTCAACTTCGGTTTAGCCGCTGACACAGCAGGAGTCGTTTTCTCCGATGACTGCTTCACCTTCGCTGTTCCTGTGTCACTCTCTTGAGTAGCTCCAGGCGCATTTTTCAGCATCCATTCCGCGTACTCACTGTAGTCGCCGACGTGTACACGTACAGCACCGTTGCCCTCAAAAGACAGCACTTTATCCACAGTACGATCAAGGAAATAGCGATCATGGGAGACCACAAAGACAACACCCGGGAAATCGTCCAGGTAGTCTTCCAGTACAGCGAGTGTCTGGATGTCCAGATCATTCGTCGGCTCATCCAGCAGCAATACATTCGGCGCAGCCATCAGCACACGCAGCAGATATAGACGACGCTTCTCTCCACCAGACAGGCGGGAGATTGGCGTCCACTGGGATGCCGGGGTAAACAGGAATCGCTCCAGCATCTGGGATGCTGTAATCAGAGAGCCATCGGCTGTTTTCACATTCTCAGCCACTTCCTTGATGTACTCAATAACACGAAGAGATTCATCCATCTCCTGATGTTCCTGTGTGAAATAGCCCAGATTGACCGTAGGACCAACGTCAACCACGCCTGCATCGGGTTCCAACTTGCCAGATATCATCTGTAACAACGTGGACTTACCACTACCATTCGGTCCGACAATCCCTACCCGATCTCCAGGTACAGCAATATAACTCAGATCTTCGATCAGTTTGCGACCACCGACGGATTTGGAAAGATGCTCGATCTCCAGAATCTTTTTCCCCAGACGCGTGGAGCCAACCGATACTTCCAATGAACCCGAGCGCTGGATCCCTTGTTGGTCTTTAAGTTGTTCGAAGCGATCAATTCTCGCTTTTTGTTTTGTTGTCCGTGCCTTGGCACCGCGACGAATCCATGCGAGCTCCGTTCGAAGCAAGTTCTTGCGTTTCTGTTCGGAAGAGGCTTCCCGTTCTTCACGTTCTGCCTTCAGTTCAAGAAAACGTGTATAGTTGGCTTCATAGCGGAACAAACGACCATGATCCAATTCCAGCATGACATTCGCCACACGATCCAGGAAATACCGATCATGCGTAATCATAAGCAGTGCGCCGCGGCGCTTCTGCAAGTACTGCTCGAGCCATACGACCGAATCATTATCAATATGGTTCGTCGGCTCATCCAGAATGAGCAGTTCGCAAGGATGAATCAGTGCAGCGGCAAGTGCTACCCTTTTGCGTTGTCCACCAGACAATGTGCCCATCAGTGCATCGAATTGACGAATACCCAGTTTGGACAAAATGCTCTTCGCTTCACTCTCCATCTGCCAGAGTTGAAGCTGCTCCATTTGCTGATTCAAACGTAATAACCGCTCTTGCAATGCTGGATCGGACGAATTCAGTTCCAATAATTCCATCGTTTCCGTATATTCACGCACGGTTTTCATTTCCATGCTGTCACCTTCGAATACTTGTTGCAGTACCGTATTATCCGGATTGAAGTCCGGATTTTGCGCCAGGAACTGAATACGTACATCATTACCGATCGAGATCTGTCCCGCGTCTGCAGGCTCCATACCGGATATCACACGCAAAAACGTGGATTTACCGGTTCCATTTACCCCAACGACACCAATCTTGTCCTGATCAGCCATACCAAATGAAGCATCCTTGAACAATATTTTTTCGCCATAACTTTTTGCAATTTGTTCTACCGTCATTATGTTCATTGCTCGTACCCACTTCTCTGTAAATTAAAATTCAATATTACGTACATCCGCGCACTTACTTTACACTTGTAAAAAAGAACGGCATCCGTCCAGAAACAATGCTGCTGCAAAAGCAATTCGTTTGTTCAGATGTTCCTCATTAAACTCCGGATTCAACATGATATCCATCTTCAGCCGGTCCAGAATTCCGATATAGGCTTCAGCGAGCAATACAGGCTCAGGTACACTTGCACTCTCCAGTACCTCACACACCATACTCATGTATTGATTCATGAATGCCTTCATGAATTTCATCAGATCCGGATCATTATTGGGTGCCATAAAAAAGAGCTTGGTATGATTGCGACGCTCATAATAATACGTAAGGTGGGTCTTGGCTATTGCTCCAAGTTTATCACCTGTGTTCTCATGCGAGTTCAAAGCATATTCAAGACGGCTGATAAAACTGTTACAATCCCGCTTGGATACTGCGATAAAAAGTTGTTCCTTGCTTTTGAAATATAAATAAATGGTGCCTTTTGCGATGCCGGCTTCGTCTGCAATATCAGACATTTTGGTCTCATAAAAACCTTTCGAGCCAAAAATACCATAGGCCGCATCCAAAATAGCCTCCGATTTGTCTCCCTGTACAGTGCTCAAAATGTACTCCCCCCTACAACGCCAAAATGTTACCTAAACCAATCGCCACACATCCGCCGATCACCGAGCTAAGCACGTTCACCAGGTCGTTACTCATCCATGCCCAGCCACGAGCCCGAACCGTCGGATGCCCGCAATGTTCATGTACCTCAACTTCACGGCCACACACGGTACAACGATACATCATCTGCACCGTTGCGCCAAGATAAGAATCAGCAAAAGCGCCTGCCAATCCACCTACAAGGCCCACAAAAGTCCAACTAAACAGAACAAGCCCTTCTATCCCGGCGATCCAGGAAAACAAGAATGCTCCCGCACCAATCAGAGCCCCGCCTAAGGCTGCAGCCCCGGTGCCAAGAAGTGAGACACCTCCTGAAGCACCTGGCGTAAGTACCTTCCACGTGAGCACAGAGCGCGGCGGCTTGCGACTAAGACTCCCAATTTCGGTTGCCCATGTATCGGATGTAACGGTAGCCATTACACCAATGAAAGCATACACCCATGCCGGATGCGGAAATATCCAGTATCCCAGACATAGGAACATGCCCATTCCACCATTAGCCATCACTTGCCCGGCATCCCGATTTCCTGACTTGGCATAGGATTTCTCCAGCTCCTGCTTCCGATCTTTACGGAACCTGGAGAGCAACGTTGAAGTAATGAAAAACAACAATAACGTGCCAAACCAGAACAGGTTCCCCGCTCCGTAATATATCGTTCCCATCATGATTGCTGCCAGGCAGCCAGACAGGGTTAGCGACTTTTTCGCATAGGCAGCACCTGCCACCATAGAAGCGCATACGGCGCCAATAATCCAATCCATAATGTCTCCTGCATGCAGCGTATGTACAGCCCGCATGACGTTTATTGTATTTTTGAAATTCAATTATACCACGGTTTGATCCCAATGCCGAAACTCCTTACGCCAGCACACAAAAAACCTGTTTTGGCCTCGTGTAGAAGTGCCAAAACAGGTTATCGATCAAACGTCAAAACAAGATAACTTCCCTTTTCAAGTAACGTCTGGAATTCAATGTTCCTATGTTCTAATTCAGACCCGCTTCGCTCCGCCAATTACCCCATATCGGTAGAGTACTCTGCGACCAAACCAGTTGAACAATCGATCCGTCAGGAATCCCATAAAACCCAGGGAAATCAGCCCGACAAAGATCCAATCTGTTCGGAAAAAGAGTCTGGAATTCCAGATCAAGTAACCGACTCCCTCATTCGAGGCAATCATCTCAGCACCGATTATGGCCATATAAGAAGTTCCCATCGCCAGTCGCACACCCGTGAAGATATACGGGGTTGTCGCCGGAACAATCACATGCAGCAGAATCTGCCGTTCATTGGCTCCCATACTGCGGGCCGACCGGATTTTATCTTCTTCAACGGAGAGTACACCTGTCAGTGTATTCAATACAACAATGAAGAAGGTTGCGTACATAATGAGCGCGATCTTGGATTGCTCACCAATTCCGAACCACACCAGAAATAAGGTAATAAAGGCGATCGGCGGGATAAAACGTATAAAGTTAAGGAACGGTTCGGCGAACAGCCGGATGAGATGAACTTTGCCAATAATCAGCCCTACCGGAATAGCAATGATGCTTCCGAGTACCCAGCCGGCCAGTACACGAGTGAAGCTGATTCCGATATACTCCATCAGCGTACCGTCAGCTATCAGTTCGCGTGCTCCCAGGATCGTGTGCCACGGACCAGGGATTACGTCAGGCCCATAGATAAGGGCACCAAGCTGCCAGATTAAGATGACCGTTACCCATAGAAGCGGGATAGACACCCATTTTTTCTCCAACCATTTCATCTTGTATATCACCTCAATCATTCTTCAAAGTGGCCTTGAATTCGGTCATACAAAGTGTTGAACTCAGACGAGGCGATGTTCCTCGGGTAAGGTAACGTGTTGTGGTAAATATCCGTGATATTCGAAGACGGACCTACAGACATAATGCCTATGCGCTCACCAAGCAATAACGCCTCCTGAATATCGTGTGTGACAAAGATAACGGTTTTATGGGTTTCTTTCCAGATATTCACCAGTTCCTTCTGCATGGTCCGTCTCGTCATCGCGTCCAGTGCACCGAATGGCTCATCCATCAACAAGATCGCCGAGTCATTCGCAAGTACGCGGGCCAATTGAACCCGCTGCTTCATGCCACCCGAGAGTTCTTTTGGAAATTTTCCCTCATGAGCACTCAGTCCAACAAGCTGGATGTATCGATCAGAGATCTCACGTCGTTGTGTCTTAGGCACCTTGGACATTCGAAGTCCGAATTCAACATTTTCCCTCACAGTTAGCCATGGAAAGAGAGAAGAATCCGCCTGCTGGAATACCATTGCCCGATCCCTGCCTGGTCTTTCGATCTCCTTGTTGTCTACCTTGAGCTGCCCACCCGACTTGGAAATAAAACCAGCGATCATGTTCAGCAGCGTTGACTTCCCGCACCCACTGGGACCAAGCAGGACAAAGAACTCCCCTCCCTTGATAACCAGATCAACATCCTTAATGATATAATGCACATCCCCATTGGTCGGGGCATGATACGTTTTCCGAAGCTGTTCAATATGAATGGTATGCTGAGTTGCAGGTAAGGACATAACGGACACCTCCCATTTCAATAAGAATTATTTACTGTATGTCACTTTTTTCGGCAACGCCTGCTGGAGAGAAGTCAGATTGAGTTTGGTGTCGAGATCAAAATCCTGTTCGATGATTCCGGTGTCCACCATATATTGCTTCTGACCTGCCAAACTATCATAAGCGGCCTGCGTAAATCCAACTTCCCATGGATTGATCGGAAGGTCTTTCAAGGTGGCATCTTTAGGCTGTTTGGTCTCTTGATACATCAGATCCGCCACTTCTTCAGGATGCGCTTGGGCATACGTGGATGCCTCATCAAGAGCCGCGAGGAAGTCACTGATCTTTTCGGGGTTTGCCTGGATGAAGTCATTACTCGATACCAGCCCCATACCAAGGCGTATAGGCGTCTGAGACATATCCGTCAGCTGATGTACTCCTTCGAGTGCATCGAATTTATCGGTTAACGCTGAACCTATAACCCAAGCGGCATCAAGGTCTCCCTGTTTCAGTGCGATGTAGGCTTCATCAAAAGCCCCCTGACCAATTTGCGTCACATCACTCAGCGCCACCCCCTGATCTTTCAAATATTCATCCCATAGATATGGAATAAATGTACCTCGAATGAAACTCACTTTCTTGCCCTTCAAATCCGCTCCACTCTGAATATCATCCCTTGCATACAGTTTCCAGGCGGCTGCCGCTTCATCCGTAGTCTGACCTGCAGAAGCGATGACTGAATATTCCCCTTTAGCCAAAGCATTTAATACAGGAAAGTCCGCCCCGTACGCAATATCTACCTGTTTGATAAATAGTGCATTTACACCTTCAGCCGGTGAGCCAAAGGTAATACTCTCTGCATCAATGCCCCTGTTTTCAAAAAAACCTTTGGCAATGGCTACCCTGAACGTTGGGTTCGTACTTGTATCTGCGATGCGAATTTTTACATTATCGGCATTCTTGCCGGTAGTGTCTTTGGCTCCAGATCCTGCTGCATTTGAGCTGCATCCGGATAATAGGAGTGCCGTGGCCAGAAATAATATCAATACGCCAGTTACTATGGATGGTTTTCTCAAAATATACACCCCATTCGATCTAGTCATGATTCTTGACGCTTAACCGCCTGACTTGCCTTCATCCGACGTTGCCACACAGGCTGCACCCTCCACAAATGGAAGAGTTGTCTCTACGCTCACGATGGATGCAGAACCTTTGGGTGCTGCTCCCGGCACTCTGTAGTTGGAGACATCAATAGCTTCGATCGCAACTTCCTGCGGCTTCTCCAACTGCGGAACCCACTGATAAGGAACTCGATACGAGCGATAGACCATATTGGTATTCCGCCGATCGGTGTAAGGAGAGACATACTCCCATACCAGCTCATGCTCCGCTGTGACTTCGAACAATCTGCCATTGGAACCCTCGGTTATCAGGGTGTTGCCGTTAGGTAAACGCTGGGCGGAACTGATGTATGGGCTATAAAATTTATAAGAATCCGTCGGAACCGAGAAACCTGCTTCTGCCGAGGTATACTGCCAGACAATCTCCAGGGTGACCGGGTTAATCTCCAGTACACGGGAGTGATCCCGAATCGCATGTTTCAATCCAAATGGAGAAGCCGGATTGGGGAGGCCATAACCTGCCCAGCCGCCATTGTCGAATACAAGCAAGTTGCCTTCTCCCGGTAGACCTTGGGGAATGATATGTGCATGATGCTGCCCGATAATTGTGCCGATGTGTTTCACTTCAGGTGAAGTATAGTCTGGCCCTAATCTCCACACGATCTTTCCACTCTGTCTGTCTGTGATGGCGATTATGTTGGCCTCTCTGGCATCCCAGATAATATTGTCGGGGTGGAACCGTTCGTCTCCTTCTTCATAGAAGCGGTTGGGTCCAACATAAGAAGCAGAATTAATATGTAACCAGTCACCAACACCACCACCCAGATGACCGAAAGAGCGTGTATTCGGGTCACGGAACAGAACATTTCGAGCAGCTTCATCAAAACCTAATTCTTCAAAGTGTTCGTTAGGCAGCCACTCCCAGAGTACCTTCCCCTCCCAATCCACTTCGATAATGGCATCATCAAGCAATGGCTTATCTGAAATTTGCGGGTTACTCACATTTTTGTGTGCCAGAATAAGTGTTTTGCCACTCTTCGTCTTTGGCGCAAGGCCAGGTGCATAATAACCTACCGGATTTCCCTCACGCTGATAATCATGATGCTGGCGGGCATACCATAATGGCTCATACCCCGGATCTTCGATGTGTTCGTAGCTATTGTATTTCCATACAATGTTGCCGTCCCAATCCACCTGAACCAGATCGACATTATCCTGAATACCGAACTTCGGATCTCTCCGGCCTGTGCTGCCCAGCACGTAGCCGCCAGGTAATATTTTAGCCGGAAAACCTAACAATCCTTTCCACAGGTGAACCTCCTTGCCATTCATATCGATCAACACTACGCCTTCCTCACCTGCCTGATAAACGGTATAACCGCCCCAAGCCTTATCCGGATTGTATAACGTCGCTCCAGTTGGATATATTGTTGAGTGTCCCATTGATCATCTCTCCCCTAGAATGTTTGTGGTATATCAAATGTCCTTACTGTAACCCAACCTCAATAACTGAGATAGTTACTCTTCCCGGTATTGTCCCGCTGCTTCTGCTCAAGGTTACTTGTGGAGGACCGATCATGTTCTTGTATCCCGTTGTTCTCCGCCAATTCCAGTACCGTGTCCGAAAATCCCTCCAGATTCGCTACTACCCGCTCGTAGAATTGACTTTGCTGCTCCAGTTCCTCACTCGTAAAACCCTCAAACAGAAGCGTGATACATCGGGCACCGATATTACTGTTTCTCGCATACATCTCCCGCCCGCTGGATGTGATGTCCAGTAAAACCGTCCGGCGGTCGTCTTCCTTTCGTCTGCGGATGGTGAGTCCCTTTTTCTCCAACTTATCGGTCAGAGCTGTAATGGCACCCGATGTGAAGTCCAATTGTTCCGCCAAATCCCCAAGCCTCTGTTCTCCCTCACGAATGATCTTGTGCAGGATAAGCATGCCTGGCAGGCTGATGCCTTCTACAGAGATGCGATCCCGCTCTTTGACAAATCGTCTGACCATTTTGCGAAATAACCAATCCGTCCGCTCCAACGCTTCCCAGTCTCTATCACTCATTCCATAACCTCCTTGATCGTCTGAAACCCCAACAGCATAGGAAAAAGGCCCCCGAGGACATTCCTTAGAGGAGTAGTCCCGGGAGCCTTTGGTGGTCCAATCAGCTCAATGCAGTTTTCAGTTCAAATTATTTCACTGTTCATTTAATGAGTATTAAAATAATTGAGATTATCATATAACCAACTAACCCAACCTGTCAAGTGTGAATTATATTAGTGATCTTTTCTTTTTGCAGCCATTCTCCGCTAGGTTGAAATTACTTATCCTGTTTTAAGTTTCACTTCAGGTTTCCCGTTTACACTATTCTCAGATCGAAACATCTACAAATACATCAACGACAAGTTACGATTCAGTTCGTACTCAACTACAGAAATGAGGATTATCCATATGAATATGAAAAGAGTCATTATTATAGGCACAATGATTGTCACCATGTCCTTCGCCGGAACAGCATGGGGCCAATCCGCCATCTCTCCCATACCTACTGCTAAATGGTCCATCGTTGACTTGGACACTCGTGAGGGAAGTAGCGACGAGCTGCTCAGCGCTCTGAATCAGCCTTCAGAAGCGGATCTGTATCATGAACTGTACAACGGCAAATCACTGAGGATGATTACGGAAGAAAACAACGGGAATTTGGATGAGGTCATTGCTATACAAGTAAGACAGCTCAGAGAGCAGTTGGATGAACGGCTCGCAAGTGGAAGTATCAGCTCGGAGCAACATGCTGCACAACAAGCTGAACTGGAAGAGTTGGTCACACAGAGCGCAAATACAGCATACAGCTTGGCGTAAATTAGTAGCGTATCCGTACGATGAAGATATAAACATATATCCACGATAACACAGCAAAAAGGAGCGTATGCACGCCCCTTTCTTGTACCCTATTCATCTCAAGCAGGTATGATGTGTAATCCTTATTGCGCTGCCCCAATCGTGCAGGCACCCAAGGATTCGCCGTCCCATGCCAGTTCGAGCACATCTCCTGCTTGTGTTGGTCCAACACCTTCGGGTGTTCCTGTAAAAATGACATCGCCCGGCCCCAAGCCGTAATGGTGACCTACATATTCCACAATATCCTGTAAACTGAAGATCATGTTACGAATGTTACCACGCTGGACTTCCTCACCATTTTTGGTCAATGTAAAGTCTTTCTCCAGTAATGCTGCCGCACCCGGGAATGCCTGAAATGCAGTAACCGGAGCGGAATTTCTGAACCCTTTGGCCGCTGTCCACGGGTGGCCCTTTTTCTTAATCACGGTCTGTACGTCACGTAATGTAAAATCAATACCAAACGCATACGCATCCACCAGCTCATCTACCGCCATACCTGGCTCATAACTCCGGCCGATTTGCACGACCAGTTCAGCTTCATAGTGAACTTCACCCTTGGTAGCAGGCAATTCAAGCGTTTCACCATTCAGGGACACGACTGCATGAGAAGGTTTCATAAAGATCATTGGCTCATCCGGAACCGCGTTACCCAATTCTTCCGCATGAAGTTTATAATTGCGTCCTACACAGTATACATTGCGAATGTTAGTCAACATGGGTATATAACCACCTTTATTGGATTCATTAGTGTGTATGGTGTAAATTAGGGTCTGAAAAATCGGCTGCTCGTCTCCTGAAATGCCAGCTCCCATACGTCAGGACTGTTCGTACATAACATGAGTTCTGGATCAACTGCCGCCAGTTTCTTCATAATGGTCTTGTCATCCACTGTCCAAGCCATCACCCGAATGCCTGCACTCCTCATCTCGTTCATTAAGGATTTGTCCACATTGGTGTATCCAATCGAGAGGAATGTACAATTCATCTGCCGCAGGGCGGTTAACAGATCACCTGGTCGTGCATCGATAATCAGCCCCGTCTGGATCTCCGGTGCAAGTTTCTTCACTTCGATCAGAGCGGCTGGTTCAAATGAGGTGATCACAACATCATTTTGCATATGTCTTTTTCTCACTTCATGTATAACAGCCGCAGGCAGACCCGGGTACATGTCTCCCTGCGTTTTCAGTTCAATGTTCAAACGTACTCTGCCGCACGAGCGATCTAACAATTCACTTAGCGCCGGAATCCGTTCGCCTTTGTAAGACTTATTTTTCCACGATCCGGCATCCAGTCGTTGCAGATCTGCCCAATCGGTTTCCCGAACCAGGCCCTTGCCATTTGTCGTGCGATCCACTGTAAAATCATGAATGACCACCGGTACACCATCACGCGACAACTGCACATCCAGCTCCATCCACTGAACTTCAGGCCGTTCCATGGCCATCAGGAATGCAGCCATCGTATTCTCTGGTGCAATAGAAGAAAATCCACGGTGCGCTACACAAAGGTTGTTCATTCGATTCCCTCCTCAAAAAGGTTTTTAATTAGGTGAAGCGACTCCATTCCCATCATATCGAATACCCGGGGAGAGCTTTGCCATCTGTTCCAACAGCAGTTTGTTCGCCTCATCGATCATCGGAATGGCCTGACCTAGCCCGGCCTCATAAGGGATAACTTTCATGCTGCAAGCTGCATCTTGACTACAACGAGCCTGAAATACCGCCGTTTTCCATGTCTCTTCGGTTGTTGATCTGGAGAAAATGAAATTTCCCGTACTGTATGCAATCCACTTCCCCTTATAGTACTCCAACCCTTGCAACACATGAGGATGACCACCTATGACCAGATCAGCGCCAGCATCTACAAACTCATGAGCCAATCGGGTCTGGTCACTATTCGGGGTACTTACACGTTCCTCTCCCCAATGTGCAACCACGATCACCAGATCAGCCTTCTTACGGGCCTCCTGGATCGCTTTGACTGCTCCTGTGGAATCATAGGCTTCAGCCACGCCAGCCCGATTGCCTTCCGCCTTCCAACTCGTTTCCGGTACCACTCGGGAGAATCCAAGCAATGCAATCTTCATACCTTTGCGTTCCAGATATGCTGGTGCATAGGCCTCATCCCTGTTCATCCCTGCCCCGGTGTGAGCTATGCCATATTCCTTGAGATAAGTTAACGTATCCACCAAACCCTCTACGCCCTGATCCAGAATATGATTGTTAGCCAAATTGACAGCATCAAACCCCGCAGAGGCCATCGCCGCCAATGCTTTGGGCGAAGATTTGTATACATAGGTTTTGTCGACTGCACCAGTACCACCCAGGGTTATCGGTGTCTCCAAGTTGCCGATGGTAAGATCATCATCCTTGAATAATCTGCCGAGTTTGGCAAAGGGATAATCATAACCGTTCTTATCCAACAGCTCAGCAACTTTGCCCGAGAATTGAATATCACCCACAAAGTTAATCGTGACATCCTTCGCTGAATTGGAAGGTTTCGATGTCCCTGATTCCTGATCCACACCTGCATTTCCCTTGGTGCCGGACGGTGTAGAATCTGCCGCAGGTTTTTTCGTTCCGGATTCTGCTTTCCCACTATTGGTATTGCCTGAAGTGTCAGGTGTCGCTACTCCAGATGTCTTATCTGCATCCGCTGTTGTCTCTTCATCCGAAGCTTCGGGTTCTTCTTCCGAAGTCTCATCAGATTCCGAGTCTGGAGAACTTACTTGATCCCCGCCTTTGGCATCGTCTCCAATGGAAGGCTTATCCTGATCGACGATTTCTTGTTTCACTGGCTGGTCTGCCTGTTGCTGACGTGTATTAATAACATAAAAAATGCCCACCAGACCAATTGCCATGATCAATACAATATTAACTGTCCAGATGATTGTATTGCGCGTGCGTTTGCCTTTTTTCTTCTTTACACTTCGCTCTGATCTTGGGGGATACATAAGCAACTCCTCTTCTTCTTCACAGCCATACATACCATTATATCAGGCATATTCTGGATTTCCATCATTCCTTGGAACTGTATCGATTGAAAGGGTATTAACTCGGTTAGCTTCCAGATCTTCATATAAAAAAAGCCATCTCTCCAGTAGATAATTCTACGTTTGAGACAGCTCTCTTGCTGTACTTAATCTGCTGCAAGCTCTTGTGTAGCCTGGACAGACATTTCCTTCGCTTGTCTGATGCAATCAGGCAAACCTACACCCTCATAACCTGCACCCGCAATGTACACACCCGGTAATTTGCTGCCAAGCTCCTCACGGAGGGCGGCAATATGTTGGAGGTGTCCCACCGGATACTGTGGCATGGACTTACGAAGCCTTGTAATCTCGGAGAAGATTGGCACTGCTTCAATACCCATCGTCTCTCTCAGATCCTTGAGAACCAGATTCGTCAGCGCTTCATCCGGAAGCTCCACATTCTGTTCGTCACCGGAGCGACCAACATAACAGCGGAGCAGTACTTTATCATCCGGGCTGGTATGCAGCCATTTCGTCGATGTCCACGTGCAAGCCGTAATATTCCGCCCCTCTTTCCGCGGAACGAGGAAACCCGACCCGTCGAATACATGCTCCACCTCTTTTTTCTCAAAAGCGAGCACGACATTGGCTACAGACACATAGTTAATCGCATCCAGTGCCGCTGTGTCCACGTGAGGCTTCAACAGCTCCGACGCGACATAGGTCGGCACAGTAATCACTACATCATCGGCTTCAAGCATTTCGCCATTACCAAGTTCAACACTGTATCTGGTCTGCGCTCCATCAAGGCGTTGCAGCGACTTCACCGCAGTGTTCAGACGTTGATCCACATCCTGCAACTCATGGACGAGTGCATGAACAAGGCTCTGAAGTCCCTGGCGAAAGTTCAAAAAAGCGCTCCGTTTTGTTCCGGTATGCGTCTCAGCCGGTTTGCGACCCGTCATCATACCCCGGATCAAGCTGCCGTAATCGCGCTCTACTTCTCCGAACTGCGGGAAGGTAGCCTGGAGGCTCAATCGCCGCATATCACCTGCATAGATTCCTGCGAGCAGTGGTTCCGTCAAGTTCTCCAGCACTTCTGCTCCAAGACGGCGTTCAATCATATAACCGAGCGATTCATCCTCTGTTGTACGACGCGGCGGGATGACAAAATCCATCAACGCCCGCAGTTTGCCTGCCGGAGAGACCAGACCACTTCTCAAGAATGGTCTTAGTTCTGTAGGAATACCAAGAACAAGTCCTGCTGGCATAGGATGAAGTTTGCCACGCTGCATGATATACGTTTTCTTCGACTCCGGATTCTGACTGACCAGCTCATGATCAATCTCCAATTCTTTAGCAAGGTCAATCATTGCTGTTTTGCGAGCCAGGAAAGAATCGGGCCCTTTTTCAATCACAAATCCATCCCGGTGCAGTGTCTCAATCATGCCTCCCATGGACGAGCTTTTCTCGACCAAAGTAATCACGGGTTCAACTCCTGCTTCCCGGTAATGCTTGCGGATATAAAATGCCGCGCTGAGGCCGGTAAGGCCACCGCCGACAACAACAACACGGCGTTTCTTATCACCCATTACTCATCCGACCCTTGCTGCCATTGGCTTATAATAACGTCGCTTAACGTCTCCATGTATAGAGGATCGCTATTGAGAGAATCAATACGCATCAGGCGCATGTCGATCTCTTTGGCAATCGATTTGGCCTCAATATCGAGATCATAGAGCACTTCGAGATGATCCGAGACAAACCCGATTGGTGCCACTAGCACATCCTCTACCTGTTCACGCGAAAGCTCCTGTAACGTATCCAGAATATCCGGTCCAAGCCAAGGCTCAGCTGTTCGTCCGGCACTCTGCCACGTAAATTGCCAATTGGTTATGCCTACACGTGAGGCAATCACTTCCGAAGTCTCCAGCAATTGTTGCGGGTATGGATCACCCATCTCCACAATACGTGCCGGCAGACTGTGCGCACTAAACAACACCTTCACATCTCCGCGTTTTGCTCCAGCTTCTTCGAACGCATCCAACTTGGCACTGACACGTGTGGACAACGCCTGAATTAACTTCGGATGCAGATGATAACTCTCAATAAAGGACATATGAACGCCCAACTCTTCTGCTTTTTCACGCGCACGTTTGATATAACTGCCTACACTCATCGTGGAAAAATGAGGAGCCAGTACAATACCAATCGCTGTCTGAATTCCATCCTTCGCCATCTGCTCCACGCCATCCTCAATAAACGGATAGGCATGCTTCAGTCCTTGATAACAACGGAATTCCACATCCGTGCTACGCTCATCACGGTTTAATGTCTCTTGAAGGGCCTTGACCTGATTGTCTGTGTTCTCCCGAAGGGGGAAAACACCGCCAACAATGGCTTCATAACGATCCGTCAGTTCTTTCAATTGCTCCGGTTCAGGCGGACGTCCTCTGCGGATATGTGTGTAATACGCTTCAACACTCTCCATATTTTCGGGTGTGCCATACGACATCACCAGTACACCTACAGTATTAGTCATTAGTTACCGTCACCCCAGTCTTCATTGCTTCGGCAGAATATTCATGAATATACGCCGTTAGTTCTCTGAGCTTCTCTAGCGATGCTTCAGGAAACAATCCGTGTCCCAGGTTGAAAATATAACCCGGCTCCTTGATTCCTTCGTCAATAATCACTTTGGCTTGCTCTTTAATCAGTTCCATCGGGGCAGTCAGCACATATGGGTCCAGGTTACCCTGTACTGCAAACTTGCCACCAAGACGTTGACGCCCTTCTGAAATGGATACTCTCCAGTCCAATCCAATTACATCGACTTGCAGATTATGCAGTGCTGGCAACAACTCACCCGATGCAACACCAGGGAAATAAATCTTCGGTACATTCAAATCCGATAATTCGGTAAAGATACGGGTAATCGTAGGCAACACATATGTTCTGAAGTCTTTGGGAGAAAGTGCTCCAACCCAGCTGTCAAACAACTGGAATGCCTTACCGCCATTCGCAATATGCGCACGGACATATGTAATAACCATATCACCAAGCTTCTGCATCAGCTTATGCCACACCTCAGGCTCGCTGTACATCATCGTTTTGGTGCGGATATAACCTTTCGAAGGTCGGCCTTCAATCAGATAACTCGCAATCGTGAATGGTGCGCCCGCAAACGTAATAAGAGGCACATCAAGCTCCTTATCCAGAATTCGAATGGTTTCCAGAATATGTGACAGATCTCCTTCTACGTCGATGGGACGGAGCCGATCCACATCTGCAGCAGACCGAATAGGATTATCGATAACTGGACCAATATTTTTTACAATGTCAAAATCAATGCCCAATGAGGCAACCGGATTCATAATATCGGAATACAAAATAGCCGCATCTACACCAAGTTTGCGTACCGGCATAAGTGTAACTTCAGCCGCCAGCTCGGGTTGTTTGCAGATTTCTAACAAGGAGTATTTTTCTTTGATTTTGCGATATTCAGGATCGTAACGTCCAGCTTGACGCATGTACCACACCGGGACACGGTCTACCTGTTGTTTGAAACTTGCCCGAATCAGTCGATCATTATAGCTCATGTAAGAAGCCTCCAATAGTTTTTGGACTCATAATTACCATTATGCCCTTTTTAAACAGCCGTAACAACCACATGCAGATGCGTTCTACGTGACAATACTATGACATTCCTTACACCCATCCCTCATATGCCAATTATGTTATAATGAAAGAATGGTGTTTTTTTGAGAATTACAGAAATATCTTTGAAAGGAAGTGAAAGCACTTTGAAAACGTGGAAAGTAAACCTCATTGTGCTTTGGTTCGGACAATTTTTGGTCAATTCGGGCATGACCATGATTACCCCATTTTTGTCTCTTTATCTCGCAAGAGATCTGGGCGTTGTTGGCGAACATGAAATTGGCATATGGGCGGGATTTATTTTTGCAGCCAATTTCCTCACCTCATTTTTGTTCCAACCGCTCTGGGGCAAGTTATCGGACAAGTATGGCCGAAAAGTTATGCTGCTGCGTTCGGGATTCGGGATGGCCATCGTAATTGCCCTTATGGGTCTGGCACAGAATCCTTGGCAGCTTCTCTTATTGCGTTTGCTTAACGGTACCATCTCCGGTTTCAATCCTGCAGCTGTTGCGCTGATATCGGGTACCACACCGAAAGACCGCATGGGTTTTGCCATGGGAATCAGTCAGTCCGGGCAGGTTGCCGGCACAATCCTGGGTCCACTCATTGGTGGTTTGTTAGCGGATGCGGTAGGCTTCCGCCCCATTTTCTATATTACAGGTGGACTGATCTTTGTCGCTTCCATGCTCGCCATGTTCCTGGTGAGGGAGAAGTTCGACCGTCAAGAAGCAGCCAAACTGCCGGCACAATCCGTATTGTCCGGTCTGAAGGAATTGAATAAGTCACCTCAACTGCCCGCACTGTTTGCTGTGACGTTTCTGTTGCAGTTTGCGATGATTAGCCCCATGTCACTCTTGCCGTTGTATGTGCAAAAATTGCATGGTTCGGATGTAAATGTGGCCTTCTGGGCAGGACTTGTCGGTGCAGTTACGGGACTATCCAATATGGCGATGTCTCCGATTCTCGGGAAGCTGAGTGACCGGATTGGTCCTCACAAGGTGCTGACGTTCTCCCTCATAGGTACAGGACTCATGCTAATTCCGCAGGCATTTGTTCAGACCGTATGGCAACTCATTCTTGTTCGTTTCATGATGGGTGTGTTCATGGGTGGACTGCTTCCGAGCGTTAATGCCCTGATCCGTTCCTATACATCCGATAGCATGATCAGCCGTGCATTCAGCTTTAATACGAGTACTCTGGCGCTGGGCAACATGCTTGGAGCGATCATTGGAGGATTTATGGCAGGATTCATCGGAATCGAAGGTCTGTTTATCGTATCTGGCGGACTGCTGCTGCTTAATATGGTTTGGGTCCGATTCAAATTGTATAACAAACCTGCTTCTATTCGGGAATCCTGATTCCCTATCCATTTCTTAATTAGTACATCTTAACTTTTTCATTTGAAAAAGCCGCTTCCAGCGCCTAATTGGCCTGAGAGCGGCTTTTGTCATTCATGCGCCATTCATCATTTATTTATTAGATTGAATTGTATCGGATAATGTTTCACACCAAATACAAAAGCACTTTGTATCGGTTGCAGAGCCGTTCCCGGAACAAGTTGAATGTTTCCCATGTGCTGAAGCAATGTATGAAGAACTACCCTTGCCTCCAATCGAGCGAGTGGTGCACCCAGACAAAAATGAATGCCAAAACCAAAGCCCATATGCCTGTTCGGCTTGCGATCAGAGATGAAATCTTCCGGGTTTTCAAATTGGGCACTGTCCCGATTGGCTGCTCCAACCCAGGAAATCACCTGCTCCCCGGCTTGAATCATCTGACCATTCAACTCTACAGTTTCCTTGGCGACCCGCCCAATCGCGACAATTGGCGGATAATATCTCAGCGTCTCTTCAATCGCAGAAGTAATCCGTTCAGGATGTTCGCGCAACTCCTGTTGTAGCTCGGGTTGTTCAGACAGAATACGAACCGCATTGGTAATCAGGTTGGTTGTTGTTTCATTACCGGCAGCAAGTAAGAGAATACAGAAGCCCACGACTTCATCTGCGGTCAACTTCTGATCATCAATCTCCGCAGCAAGCAGTAACGAGATCAGATCATCCTTTGGCTGCAACCGACGTTCTTCCATAATGCCAGTGAAATAGATATGCAACTCCTGCATATTTCTTTTTTTCTCCTCCAATAACTCCTGGAAAGCCTGCTCACTATCATCACGTGCGCCTTTCACCAATACATCAGACCAGTCCTTGAACTTTTGACGATCCGCCGCAGGGACTCCGATCAATTCCGCAATGACAATGACGGGCAATGGTGTTGCAAGGTCATCAATAAGTTCCATATGTCCTTCTGACAGGTGTGGAGCAATTAACTCATCTGTGATTTCCTGAATACGTGGAGCCAATGCTTCAATTGCCTTGGGTGTAAACGCCTGGTTCACCAGATCACGTAGCTGTTTGTGTTTGGGAGGATCTGTCGTCAACATGCTCGTATTGGCACGATCACGTGCAGAAGAGAACAGTTTGGGATTTTTCAGAACGTACTTCACATCTTCATACCCGAAAACATCCCAACATTCTCGATGCTCATCATATCGGACTGGAGTGTTATCACGAAGTTCTGCATACACCTTGAAGGGAGATAACCTCTCTTCCAAAGTCTCCAGTTCCCGAATCGGAATGTAATTTGCATACTTTCTCGGTGCCTGTTTCATCGTTTCTCCTCCAATCAATTATTATATATTTATTTACATATGTTGACCCCCCTATTATAAACATAACTCTATAACGAAACCACTCTTTAGACCGTAATTGAGCCCCATTACCTAATATGCGTTACTATCATCCTCTCATTCTGTTACCTACTTCTGATATGAGTCCCAATTCGACATTCTTTTATTAAAATACATCGTTTTATCAGGACAAAAGACTCAATATGTAATATTAACTAACACAATGAAGGCGTATTTCTCTTCAAAACAACTAAAATCAACTCTTATATATCTCTATCAGACTGAATATTCTTTCGTAATTCCTCATAAATAATCATTTTACTCTCATTATCTACTAATGTAACCGATTACTCTACCATTATCTATGTTTGTCATATTACTTAACATGAAATACAATCAATTTGAAATGGTATACATATTCTTCTTAACAAACTTAACATCACATTTACTTGAAGGAGAGTGCTATTCATGAGTAAAACATCCAATCTTCGTCCCTGGGCCGTATGGAGTACCGCAGCTTTAACAGCACTAACCATCTCGTTGTCCCCCATTGGAACCTACGCTGCGCACGCAGCTACGGTAGAGGTGAAAGGCACAACAGGCGCTGTTCAGACAGCAACCACTACTCCGGCTCGCAATACTTCCATTCCTGCAATACCAGACTCTTCCAAACAATCTGCACTTCCTAATGTATTGGTGATCGGAACTGGCGGAACGATTGCCGGTCAATCCGAGGATGCCACCAGCTTCCAGAATTACAAGGCAGGTACACTTCCGATTGGAGAGATGGTAGACGCCTTACCGGATAAACAGAAGATTGCTGATGTTAGCACGCTCCAATTCGGAAACTCAGGTTCAGGTTCCTATAGCATGGCCGACCTCTATGACTTGTCGCAGACGGTAGACAAAGCTCTTGCAACGTACGACAGTGTTGTCGTTACCACGGGTACAGATACAATGGAAGAAATCGCTTATTTCCTCGATATGACTGTTCAGAGTGACAAACCGGTCGTGATCACAGGCTCCATGCGGCCATGGACTGTCATCGGTTCTGACGCTCAAGCCAATCTGTACAACGCAATCAAACTTGCAGGTAGTGGTCGTACCACTTCATTTGGCACAGTGCTCATGTTGAATGACACAATCCAGCTTGCTCGCGGTGTAACCAAGACAAATGATTATCGGACAGATACGTTTGAAACGCCGATGCTCGGCGCTGTAGGATATATTGATGAAGAAAACATCCGAATCTACCGCGCTCCTGCACGTGCCTTGAAACCTGAAGGCACAGCAAAGCCCGTATTTGATCTAAGTAAAATCACAAAGGCAGATCTGGCCAAAGTAGAAATTGCGATCTCATATCAAGAAGCTGGCGGCGGAGCCATCGAAGGATTCGTGAGCAGTGGTGCCAAAGGAATCGTGACTTCCGGTACTGGAGCTGGCGGTATCTCCAGAGCTATGGGACAAGCTCGTACCAAAGCCATTGAAGAAGGTGTTATCTTTGTGACCACCACTCGGACGGGTTCAGGAAGTGTGTACGGCGGTGGCAAAGGTATCATTGCAGGCGACAACCTGAGTCCACAACAAGCTCGTGTATTATTGATGCTGGGCTTGTCCTTCAGTGATGATTTTGACACCATCAAAAAATGGTTTGAAACGTACGGAACACCTGAAGTATAAATAGAACGACTACAACGATATCTGTAAATACAAAGAAAGAGACGACACATTTTTGATCATTCAAAATGTTGTCATCTCTTTCTTTGTGTGTTTTTAGAAAACTCCGTACAGAATCACGATCCCCCTCACAAACATAAAAGGTGAGATCGTGTTCCGTCGGAGTTTTATTTATCTTTAGGAAATTTTCACTTTCACTTCACCCAGGCAAGTACCAGCCCATCGTAATCCGGCAACATCGTCGTCACCAGACGCGGGTCACTTGCCATCTGTTCATTGAAACGGCGAACAGCAAGCACGGCCGGGCCCTGCTTGTCCGGATTCAGCGTACGACCACGCAGGAAACAATTATCACCTACAATGACCGCACCTGGCCGGGCCAGCTTAATGGCATAGTCAAGATATACCGGATAATTCTCCTTGTCTGCATCAATAAAGAAAAAATCGAATGTGCGACCTTCCTGCTCCAATTGCTCTAGGCTGTCTGCCGCCGGGCCAATGCGATACTCTACCTTTTCGCCAAAACCGCCTTCTTCCAGATGACCACGCGCCATTGCCGCATATTCCTCTTTCAGTTCCAGCGAAGTCAGGGTTCCATTCTCACGCAAACCTCGTGCAATGCAGATCCCACTGTAACCGCCCAGCACGCCGATTTCGAGCGCAGCTTCTGCTTTGGATGTCTTCGCTAGAAACGTGAGCAATCGTCCATATGCCGCCGCAACCGAAACCTCAGGCATGTCGTTCGAACGGATGGCCTCTTTCACTTTCAGCAAAAGGTCATCCTCTTGAAATAATTGATTTACATATTCATCAGGGGTCAGATTCACCACTAAAATCCTCCTTGGACACTTGGACTGCTTTCCATATGGATGCCAATGTTCTATAATAAATGTTTGTTATCAACACAGGCGGTTGACTGATGCATCACCTCGAAAGAGGAGTGCATACGTTCACCGCATTTCTCATTGTAAGTTTTTTCACGGAAAGCGGCAAGGCCGCACCGTTACTATACAGCAGAGAGAAGGATCTCCCTTCTCCAGCTTGAAATGGAGTTGAAATGAATCACATGGCTCAATTGCAATTGATTGCAACCTCGGCGATGGGACTCGAGGCTGTTGTTGCCCGGGAACTGAAGCAACTGGGGTATGAAGATGTTACGATCGACAACGGCCGGGTTTTCTTTACAGGAGATTATATTGATATATGCCGTTGTAATCTGTGGCTGAGAAGTTCGGATCGCGTATTGGTGAAAATGGGTGAATTCCCTGCCACAACTTTCGACGAATTGTTTGAAGGCACCAAAGCACTGCCTTGGGAAGAGTGGATTCCAGCCGACGGCGAATTCCCTGTAGAGGGTCGCTCTCAAAAATCCCAGTTAAGCAGTGTGCCTGCATCACAAGGAATCGTGAAAAAAGCAATCGTAGAGAAACTGAAGCTGACTTATGACACAGAGTGGTTCCCAGAGGATGGATCTCGTTATGTGATTGAGGTTATTCTGCTGAACGATCGCGCCCTGCTTACTTTAGATACAACGGGACCAGGTCTGCATAAACGGGGGTATCGTAAACTCGTCACCGAAGCACCACTCAAAGAAACACTTGCTGCCGCTCTTATTCAGCTCAGTCGCTGGAATGTATCCCGTCCATTCTATGACCCATGCTGTGGATCAGGCACAATGCTGATCGAAGCCGCTATGATCGGCTGGAACATTGCACCAGGACTTCGTCGTACCTTCAACTCCGAGGACTGGGCTGTCATTCCTGAAGAATTGTGGGAACAGGCGCGCGAAGAAGCATTCGATGCTGTACGTGACGATGTCCCGTTACAGATTTCAGGTAGCGATATTGATCCTGAAGCGATTGAAGTTGCTATGGCAGCGATTAAAAGTGCTGGCTTCGCCAAAGATATTGAAGTCAGCGTCCTGCCCGCTCATCGCGCAAGACCACAGGGTGAATATGGTGTCATCATTACCAATCCCCCATATGGTGAACGTTTGAGTGAAGAAAAAGAAGTTCAGAAGTTGCTCCGCTCATTAGGGCGCAGTTACCTCGACATGCCAACATGGTCCTTTTTTGCAATTACGTCGACCAAAGCTTTCGAGGAGTATTTCGGTCATAAGGCAGACAAACGTCGCAAGTTGTTTAACGGACGAATTGAAACCCAGTACTATCAGTATTTGGGCCCACTGCCCCCACGAAATAAAGCACCACAATCTTCATAATTATTTCGAATCTAAAGTGCTCCTGCCATTCATGGCCGGCGCACTTTTTTTATGCGCTTTTCTGGTCATAAGAATTCACCGACTTCGCTCTTCGCTTCAGCAGAAATCAATTCTTCTGAGGCATAGTTGAAAACACATGAGGCCACGCTATAATGAATGGAGCCCTATTTTACATTCCGATAACAAAACAACAAAAAGCAAGGGGGACATACATATGGTTGTCACTCGGCCTACGCGCAGTTCCATGCCACGCGGGCTTCTAAATCATCCATTAATGTTATATCTTATTTTTCTAGCACTTATGCTGCTCAAACTCATGTGGCTCCATCACAATCTTCACGCTTATAACATTACGATGGGACTGCTGGATAAAGTCATTGCCATTGGATCTTTACTACTCTTGTCCTTCTGGACCTGGTTGCTGCCACGTAGAGGCATGATCGTGTCTCTCGCCGTCCTTAACATGCTGCTTACCGCACTAATCTACGCCGATATGGTGTATTATCGCTATTTCCAGGATTTCTTGACCATCCCGGTATTGTTGCAGGCAAGACAAGTTGACGCATTGGGTGACAGCATCGCCACATTGATCTACACAAGCGATCTCTGGTTCTTTGCCGACTGGCTTGTCGTCATTCCGTTCGCAGCTATCGTACTGTTCAGCAGACGTTACCGTTCGAAGCACTCCAGCACGTCTATTACTGGTTACGGGAGTTATTCGTATAACGATGTCAAGGCACGGTTGCGCCGCCGTCTCACGGCTGGCAGCATTGCCCTTGTGCTGGGACTTGGCCTCGCCGTCGGCCCGATTTATTTTTATAGCAAAACATGGGCCAAAGGCCTGTTTGATAACAACTGGTGGAATGTATCCATGTACAATGTGACCGGACTGCTCGCTTTTCACGGTTATGATCTGTACAACTATGCCAAAGACCACATCGGCTCCGGGCCGCAGGCTGAACCCGCTGATGTTGAGCAAGCAAAGGCATTCTTCGCTGAAAGACAAGGAACTGCCCCGCAGAATGATGCCTTGTTTGGCAAATATAAAGACAGCAATGTGATCATTGTCCAGGGTGAGGCTTTTATGAACTTCATGATTGGCCAGAGCATTGGCGGTCAGGAGATCACGCCCCATTTTAATGAACTGATGAAGGAAAGTCAGTATTATAGTCACTTTTATCACCAGACCGGTCAGGGCAGAACGTCAGATGCCGATTTTGGCGCAAATATTTCCCTACATCCACTTCCGGTTGGATCAGCCTTTGTACGATATGCAGACCATACGTATGATTCCCTTCCTTCCATTCTGAAGGACAACGGGTACAGCACCAACGTATTTCACGCTTATGAGAGTGGCTTCTGGAATCGGTATACGATGTATCAGAACATGAAGTACGACAAGTTTTATAGTAAAAATGATTTTGCACAGGATGACCCGCTTGGCTGGTCCCTGTCTGATGAATCCTTTTTCCGGCAATCCGTTGAGAAAATGAGTAGTGAGGTGACCGAACCGTTCTATTCCTTCCTCATTACACTCAGCAGTCACCACCCATACGCCCTGCCAAAAGAGAAGCAGCAACTGGATGTAGGCGAGTTCCAGGGAACGATGTTCGGTGATTATCTGCAATCCGTTCATTACGTGGATTCGGCGCTTGGCAAGATGGTGGAGGATCTGAAAAATCGGGGATTATGGGAAAATACCATTTTTATGTTCTACGGAGACCACGACAACTCGATCAAGGAACAATCACAATACGAACAGTTCCTGGGACGTTCGCTGAACGAACTGGATATGGCACAAATCATGAACGAGGTTCCCCTGCTCGTGCATTTACCGGACGGAGCAGATGCCGGAACCATCGACGAACCTTCGGGACAACTGGACATCACGCCATCCGTATTGCATCTGCTCGGCGTGTCCGACCAGTCCTATTATCATATGGGCAACGACGTATATGACGGGTCTGCACGTACGGTTGTGCTGCGTAATGGCGCATTCTCGGATGGTTCTGAATTTTATATTCCATCGGATGATTATATCTACGAGAATGGCGCTTGTTATGACCTGTCAACACGTGACAAAACAGATATCAATGCTTGCCGTCCAGGTCATGATGAAGCAGCCAAGCGATTACATGTCTCGGACACCGTGATTACCTATGATTTGATTCAGCGCTTTCGAGAGGAAGACAGTGGAGCAGCAACATCTCAATGATTAATATCGTAATGACAAACTAAACAATACACGAAATGAATTGAATTTGTATTTGCATTTAAAAAGGGGAACTTGTATTACATGACATTACACACTGAACCACTTAATATGGAACAGAAATTGTTCGATGCAGCCGCAGAATTTGTGAAGCAACGTTATCCTCAGGGATGGGGTGGCGCAGGTGCCGTCTATACTGAAGCCGGTTCCCTACTGATTAGCGTAGCGCCAGAGGTCATCAACGATGCCACACATCTATGTATGGAAACAGGGGCTTATCTGGAAGCTCACAAATTGAACGAACGTGTCACCCACTCCCTCTGTATCGCTCGTGATGACGAGCATTCAGAATTTAAGGTCCTTACACCTTGCGGTGTATGCCAGGAACGATTATTTTACTGGGGCGAAGAAGTCAAAGCTGCCGTATACGACCCTTCTGGTCAACTGGTCTTCAAGAGACTGGATGAGATCCAACCGTACCATTGGTCCAAGGCATATCGGGATAAAAAGTAATCTCCTTGCGAATTATAGAAAGTGGCTTTATAATTGTAACCATATTGGTTTCAACTAAAAGGATGATGGAGGTTATAATAAAATGAATATTGAGATATGGTCTGATTTTCTGTGCCCTTTCTGTTATATCGGTAAACGCCGCCTGGAGAATGTACTGGAACAGTTTCCACACCGTGATGAAGTGAAGCTGCAATTCAAAAGCTTCGAGCTTGATCCAAACGCAGCATTGAACCCAGGCAAAACCAATTCGGAATATCTGGCTGCCAAATATAATATGAGCGTGGAACAGGCCAAAGGTATGAATGCCCAGATGAATGCCAATGCTCGTACGGCAGGACTGGAATACAATATCGATGCCATGATCCCTACGAACTCCTTCTCAGCTCACCGCTTGACACACTGGGCGGATACACAAGGCAAAGCGCTTGAACTGAGTGAACGGATATTCCAAGCTGTGTTCATTGAAGGTAAACACTCCGGCGACCCTGAAGTGTTGGCTCAGTTAGCAGAAGAAGTCGGCTTGGATCGAAATGCAGCTACGGCAGTGCTGTCCAGTGATCAATTCACCGACAATGTCCGCGCTGACCAAGCAGAAGGCGAGCAACTCGGTATCCGTGGTGTACCTTTTTTCGTATTCGACCGCAAGTTCGCTGTATCGGGCGCTCAGCCTGACGAGGTGTTCCTGGATGCCATTCAAAAAGCATGGGACGAGCGTTCCCCATTCACAATGGTTGAATCCAACACAACAGAAACAGACGGCAGCGGAGTCTGCACAGATGACGGTTGCGAAGTCCCGAAAAAAAATTAAGCCAAGTCACACACACAAAGCAGCAGGATCAGGGGATATTTCCCGATCCTGCTGCTTTTTTTATATGCTTCTTAATTACCCACCAAATCTAAAGATGGATTTATAATTTTCACGATAACGGAGTGGCAGAAAAAAGCTGGAGAAGCGGAGCGCTCGCATTTATCACCGGATTTTCCCCTTGATACAGGGAATTTCAAAAAAATTCGGGGATAACGGCGATCGAAAGATTGTTCTGCACAAGTAGTGTCTTAGCGTGACCGATTATGCTTACATCTTAAACCACAAAGAACGATCCGTAACCGGAACAAACACAAGTAGTTCATCAAACACTTATATTCAATTAGCGCCACCCACTTAATCCCAGAACAGTTGATCTGGATGTGGACCCGTCCGCTTATCCGAATCCAGTGCATCAATTTGTCTCAACTCATCCGGTGTCAATTCAAAGTCAAAGATGTCCGCATTCTCACGAATACGCTCCGGGGTAACGGACTTCGGAATCGTCACAATCTGATTCTGAATGTCCCAACGCAGAATAATCTGTGCTGGCGTTTTCCCATATTTCTGGGCCAGCGCTTTGAGGGTGGACTCTTGGTTCAGCTTGCCTTTCATGATCGGGCTCCAAGCCTCCAGTTGAATTCCCTGCGCCCCACAGAAATCTTGAAGTTCCTGCTGGATCAGACCCGGATGCAGCTCTACCTGATTTACCGCAGGCACCGTTCCGCCCTCATCTATGATATCTTGCAAATGATGTACTTGAAAGTTACTCACACCAATCGCACGGATGCTTCCTTCGCTATATAGACGTTCGAATGCTCTCCACGTCTCCTTATACTGGTCTCTGCCAGGCCAGTGAATTAAGTAAAGATCAATTACATTCAGTCCAAGTGCCTTCTGACTAGCTTCAAATGCTCTCAACGTTGAATCAAATCCCTGATCCTCGTTCCAAAGCTTGGTCGTCACAAACAGTTCGTTACGGGCAACACCACTGCTTGCAATAGCTTGTCCCACTTCTTCTTCATTTCCATAGATGGACGCGGTATCAATACTGCGATATCCAACCTCCAAAGCGGTCTCAACCGCCTGTTGTACTTCCTTACCTTTTGCTTTATATGTTCCAAATCCTAGCCATGGCATCGTTACTCCGTTGTTCAGAATCGTACAATCTGTAATATGTTTTGTCATTCTGTACCTCCCGTATGGAATTTTGCCCGCTCTTGTTCTATTAACCTTCTCACAGAATTTTAAGCGACCATTCGACATACTGTCGGAGTAAACCCATGGACCCAGAGTCTTTGCAAATGATATGAAAAACCCGCAAAGCATTGCTGCCCTGCGGGTTCTGATGTGACAGGAACGTTATAAATTCCCTTGACCGTGCTGACTCTGGATTGAATTCAATCTTCTCTTCTCCTCGATGAACATTTCCCCTGCCAACTCAACACCTTGCCCTCCGAGTGAAAGCTCTGCTTGTCGCATCGCCTGCTCCGTGTGTGCCAGACGACGTTCCGCCTGTACAATGGTCTGTGCCGTCGGATGAGACATGGCCTGAGATACAGCATAATGAAGCTTGTTCACCGCATTTTGCGCCTGAGATACGGTGGTATCTGCTTGCAAACTGGAATCATAACGCTTCGGCATGAGTATTCCTCCTTGGGATTATCATGTTCCTGTTACCCCTTTAGGATGGATAACACAAGCCTTCCTTATTCTTCTTTTGTGTTTTTATCGTAACTTTAGTTGATTTGGCTACGTTTATTAGATAATCATGCCGAATCAGGAGGAATTCATTTGAAGAAAATAATATTGACACTCTGCATGTTGCCCTTCCTCATTTGGGTGCAAGGCTGCGCTCCAGCAACATATGAGATAGAAGGATATACAGGGTCATCCATGAACCCAGACATTCCTGTTCCAACTAATGCAAAGCTTATTGAAAACATAACTTATTCGGATGATCCCAACCTTAAAAAAGGGGCTAAGTATGAACTGAAACATATTGGGGGTGAACAAGGACTCTACCCACCAATGGATTATTTTCAGAAGTTAGCGGATACAGGTTGGGTCGAATTGGAGGAAGAACGACTGGGGCATGTACATTTTCTGAAAAAGGATAATACGGTCATTGCCATTGAAATTCGAGAAGATTCCTTCCAAATTACTGAAATGGTCAAAGGTGCTATGGAGTAACACATCCTTTCACTGCTACCCAAACGCAAAAAAAGGAGAGGCACGCAGCCCCTCCTTTCTGATGTGTGGACAGTTTTCTCCACTCACCTTGTTATATCCTGTTACTTCACGAACTTTGCGACTTTGGCGAGCACTTCTTCTTCTGTCGGCGCACTGATGTACCGACCGTTGATAAAGACAAACGCACGTTTCGCGCAAGGACCGCAATAGGATTTGCACCCAATCTTGATCTCCGTGTCTGGAGCCATTTTTTGCAACTTGGGTACAATCGATTTCAGTCGGACATGATTACACTTTTCGCATACGCGGATATCGTTAGCCATGAGTTCCCCTTCTTCGCGCCCTTAGTGGTCGCCGTGATTACCTTGGGACGGATTCGTAATAACAAATCCCTCTTCCGGGAAGTAGAGGTAATCAATTTTAACACCGTTCAACAAAGGCTGATCATTCGCGAGAATGACATCAATCTCTTTATCCGTAGATACAACCGTATCATTTTCTTTTGGTGTGTCGAGATCAAGCCCGTAGTGAGCATGGTCACCATGTGCATGTGTGATGACAACGCGCAGTTTTTTTCCTTCGTTCTCCGGCTTGTCCAATTCAAGCTTCAATACTTTAGCAGCATTACGCGTAATTTTGCAGTTCATTCTCTTCATCTCCTATATTGTAATTGCAGGTTTCAACAATTTCAGCATTCTTAAACTACAGCATCTATTGTAAAGAAAGTTACCGCTCTTCGCAATAACATTGATGCGAATTCAATGTTAAAATGATCCATCGGGCTGCAAATTAAGAAGGTGTCCCCTCCTGAAGCACAGGATATTTACGTTCTGCCCGGCTTACAAACCAGTTCATCAGAATCAAAGTGACCCCGATATCATCGATGGGCATAAACGGCATGACGTCAGGAAGTACCCAGTATAACAGCGCCGGAATAATAAACAACAACTTTTCTCCCAAAGGAATCTGCGGAGCCCGGAGCAGCCGGGGGAGCCTTTTGAAAACTTGTGTCCATCGTTTGAACGATAGCAGTCTTCTCCACTTCATTTGAATCCCTCCGTAAAATAATATATGTCGCCGAAACGGCACATCCATCATTACCCGTTCAAAAAATTTCAGAACGAATGACGTAGAATGTCATTATAAAAAATAATAAAAACGGAACGTCGCTCATAGCGTCCGTTCCTGTTATACGAATGATCTACTGTTAAGTTTCACACCATCATAATTCGGGGTCTTGCCTCATTGTCCATTGGATAACAGTTCAGCCAGCAACATTCCCACTTCTATACAAATATCATCAAACTGTTCTACGGGAAGCGGATTAACACCTAATCCAACTTCTACCGTGAAGCCCGGTCTACCGAAATCTTGAATAAACCAGTCCTTGTATCCGGCATCACTGCCACCGAGCTTCACCGCCTTGTAGCCGGAAGCTTTGGCGAGTCTACGCGACAACGGTCCACTCTCTCTAGGTTCCAGATCACGGTAGTTCCAATAGATCTCCTGTCCCTGACTATGCAGGGATACAACCGCATCAAATGTATGTTGCTGCGTCCACTGCGCAAGGGCCTGTGCCTCCGGTTCTGTCAATGGCGCTGTCCCTGCATAATCCCTGGGGCCAGGTGAGGTCACACCTCTTCTCGCTGCCTCTTCATCCCAATGGGCTGGAAATTGATCATTCAGATCCACCCCTCTGATGTTGGCCTTCCAATGGGTAAAATGTGATCTGTCGGCATTCCAGGCCAACAACTGCTGTGCATGTGGATGCTGATTGACCACACCTTCCTGAACCAGTTCGACCCCGTCCGGATTAACCATAGGCACGGCCCAGAGTGTCGTCTCTTGCATCCAGCGTTCAGTCTGGTATTGATGCCATGTCCTATGCGCACTATACGCCTCGGCATACTCCTCGATAAACTTCATCAGAACTGCAGTTGTCAACCACTCATTAGCATGAACGGAAGCGTTAACATGGATATGTCTGGACCCTTGCCCAATACGCAAATAAGGCAGCGACTTCCCCATGACACTTGTTCCAATGGACCCCGTCTCGATAAACGGGTATTGATTCTCCAGCTTGTCTATATCCCTGATTAATTCTCGATAACCATACTCTCCCTGAATCTTCACAATAGTTTTTCCATTCGAAGCCGGAATATGAATACAGCGACCAACCCAGTCGGTTACATTGGTGATTTCGGGATTGGCCTGGCGCAATACCTCTTCGTCCAGACCAAATCTGCCTGCAATCTCCCCTACACTTTCTCCAGGTGGTACAGCGTATCTGCGACCTGTCCCGGGGACAATACGCAGCATCTGACCCGCCAGCAAGTATGGCTGGGCAGCTACTTCCGGGTTCAGTGCAGCAAGAAACTCTTTGGTCATATGATGTGCTGACGCAATTCGCGGCAATGTATCTCCCCGCTGAACGATAATCCACTGCAGATCCATGTTGTTCTCCTTTCCACAGGAAAAGACAGTTCTCCTGTCCAGTTCTGACCGATTTCGTGTCTGTAACATATGTATGCAGGTCAGGTTGTCCGTCATGTGACATGAATCATGTTTCTCTCCGGTTAATGCATAATGACGACAAAAAATCCCGGAACTTCACAGTTCCGGGATCGTCCACAACCAAAATACATTAATTAAAAGTCTTATTCATGCATATTTTGAGTATAACTATGATAATTGCGTTACCTGCCAGACAACAGGGGTCTTGGAGATCTGCTCCCCCAACCATCGACGGGTGATATTCTGGAACATTCGCGGGTCACCCGTGCAGAAAAATTGATGCACCGGAGTCTCATCCCCACTGGCCAGCTTTCGTTTATCATATAAAATCGTACTGATTTCACGTGCCGTTTCATCTGCTGAACTGATTAACTTCACTTCCTGCCCCATAACTTCCTGAATCGTGTCCATGAGAAAGGGATAATGCGTACAACCCAGAATAAGACAATCGATTGGCTGTTGTTTAATCTCGCCCAATGATTGTTCCACCGTATGTGTCGTGTGCTCGGAACGAAATTCACCTTGTTCCACCAACGGCACCAGCGCCGGACAAGCCTGACTGACCACATCAATATAGGGGGACAACTGTTTGAGTGCCGATGTATAAGCCCCACTACCTATGGTACCCGTGGTACCAATCACACCAATACGTCCTGTACGTGTCGCTGTGATTGCGGCCCGCGCACCTGGATGTATAACACCAATGACAGGCACATTCACCTTGGCACGGATATACTCCAGCGCGGCTGCTGTTGCTGTGTTACAGGCGATAACGATAACCTTCGGATCGAATTGGATCAAGAAATCAACGATTTGTTCCGTAAATTGTTTTACTTGTTCGGACGAACGGGGTCCGTACGGTGTCCGGGCAGTATCCCCAAAATAAATGATCTTTTCCCGCGGGAGCTGACGCATCACTTCCTTGGCGACGGTCAATCCCCCCACACCGGAGTCTAATATAGCGATTGCTTGCTGCACGAACACACCGCTTCCTTCTTCATTGAATTGGTTCTCAAAACGATTGTTTCTCAAAGCTTTCTTCCTACCGTATGAACATTCCGGCAAAAAGGTACCTACATCTTACCCGATTTCATCGCAGGGTTCAAATTAAATCCACGCGCTACGTCATCTATGTGTGGACACGCAACAAAGCAGGCTCTCCTCTAATAGAGGAAAGCCTGCTTATCAAGCTTTGCTTAGTTGTCGTCCTTGGACTCATCCGCAGGAAGCTTCGCTACGATGTCAATTCCGGGTTCATCCACTGCTTTATCGATATCGTTATCAACAATGGCTGCCGATATGCGAATTTCTTTCCCTTCAGCGCAATTGCGCCAGGATTGAATATCCTGAATCACGACATCTGCGGTCTCTTTAACTTTGGATACGATCTGCGAACTTTGTTCTCCCACGATACCAGCCAGTTCCTGACCTTTCTCCGATACCTGACGAGCACCTTCTGTAATATCCTGACGAAGTTCACGTCCCGATTTCGGCGCCAGCAATAATGCCGTTACTGAGCCAACCACGGAGCCAATTAGAGCTCCCCACAACAAACTTTTGTTAGAATCCTTCACGTCACATCTCTCCCTTTACTATTGTTTAAGTACCGGACTAGAAGCAACGGTCTGTCGCTCAGCCATCCGGGCGAATGCCTACTCTGTTGATGCATTATAAGCAGCACAGGCTTGACTTGACACTCCAGATGTTAAAAATAATCTGAACGCTCTTTTTGAATGGATGCAGATGACTTGGCTTAAACTCAATTCTGACGAGCCGGCTCGAGATCAGCCGCGGCATGCTCATCCCCCGGGTCCAAATCAATCACATATCGTCCCGGTGCAATCAATGCCGCCTGATGTTCACAACGCCAGCGACGTCCACCTGAAGAACCCAGCGTCTGTCCATCTTGCAGAACATCCCCCTGATCAAATATGTAATACGCTGCACCCAGTAAGGTCTGAGCCACCGTATCTGGATCAAGACCGACGAAGTGACACTGGACATCAGGTACACCCAGCGCAGATAATCCCACGGTATCCATGACCAACCCGCGTTGTTCCTCTGTACCTCCGGCTTGATACATTCGAACGTTCATGGCTGCATACAGATGTTCCTCACGTTCCTGAGCTTGCGTATATGCTTCCGGTTCAACCAGCTTATCACTGCCATACCAATACAGCGCGTCACAGGTGACACTCTCCATGATTGCCAGTACAGTCTTCTGAAACAGCTCCAAGCGCTGTTTACGAGGCATAGCAGCCGTGAACATATCATGTATCCGGATGGAGTAACGTGAAGCTTCTACAACTTGTCCCACTTCCGGCCAATGCCATGCTTGCTGCAGAGCCCCGCCAAAGCGTGCACGATCTGCAATTTTATTCACAGGGAGCATACAGGTCTGCGCAGGGATATTTCCTTCCTGGAAGGATACCTTATGGTCCAGATGATAGAAGACAAGCATCTCATGCTCTTGCTCTCCACTCCCTTGTTTCACATCCAGTCGGACTTGTCCTGTATGACGAATCATCGATTCCTGCAAACGCAGGCGATCCACCTCTGGACGTTCCCGGAACAAGAGTTCAACCATATACACCGGATGGAATCCGGAAGGTGTTTCATTCGTTTCGTTACTTTCAGTATTTACTTCATTAAATTCTTTTGATTCATTTGTCATGCGATTTCCCTCATTCCTTACGCTGTCCCTCGGCCTGTGCCGTATTGAAAGGACCAAGTTCTGTTTCCACGTAGGCGCTAACCTGAGTAGTAAAATGTTCAAGTATACTCGGCAACTCTACGCTAAGCGGATGAAGCTCAGACCGCTCCCAACTGTAATAATCCTGCACCAGTGGTTTGCGTAACGTGACAAGCTGACGCAATATCTCATAGGTCGAATGATCAAAAACCTTTTCTTCATAATTAATCTGAATAATATCATCATAACTGCTCGCATCTCTCATGATGAAGCCGTCTATCAGATAACTTCCCACATCGGTAACAATTTCGATCGCCAGGTGAAGACAACGTTCCTGTACCATCCCCAGCATGAGACCGCCATCCCAAGCCTCTGCTGCCCCACGAAGTCCTTCAGCTACTTCCGGTACAGCAGCAAGCCGGCGGGCAATCTGTTCTCTGTTCACATAATACATTCGTTCACTTCCCGTTCAGTGAGTTATCGGTTCCGTTTCCCTCTTCGCTTAAGCCAGAATACCATCACAGGACAAGCGATTAGAAACACAACAAAAATATATAGAAATTCCATAACGTCTCTTAAATCGCTCATGCAGAGTCCCCTTTATCTCAACGTAGTTTAAATGACAGATCAGATTTCGTAGTCCACTGCAATTGACTGTTCTCTGACTTCGTTCATGTACTTGATAACTTCCTGATGAAGCGGGTGTACCTGATACGCCTGAAGATCTTCCAGTGACGCAAACTCCGCCGTGAGTGAAATGTCGAACGATCTCTCCGAGCGAAGCACATCAATCCCAATTTCAAGTGAAACCAGAACATCAATTTTACCTTCCAGATTGCGAAGCACCTGGGCTGCAGCTTCAATACTTTCTGCTGAGCGATCTTTCATTTTGAACAGGACAATATGTTTTATCATCTGGGCAAGCACCTCGTTTAATATAATAGTAGAAATGAATGAATTTTCATGTATCCAAAATATATCATAACGTTCTCTATTACGAAAGGATACTTGGAAACGTTCTCTTGATAAGAAAAACTAATCCGAACCGTTTCCTTTCGATTCGGATTTCTTTTGCGATCCATCCTCCGTCTGTTTTGCTGAGTCATCCTCCAAAGTTTGTCCTGTTTCAGCCTGCTGCTTGATGTTGTCTGGAGTTTGCTGCGGTTTGGCCCATTCACGATTCATCAGATACTCCTGATCTTCCTGTTTCTTCAACACTGCAATGGCCTGTCTGAGCTTTGCAGGCAATGGAAGACCGATTTTGGCATAATTCTCGGTAATTGAAATGAGTTCATTCACCAGATAGAAATAAATAGCTCCGCCTTTGATAAAATCGGTTCCCATGATCAGATCAATTCGATGAGCAAGCAAAACAACGGTCAGCATGAGCCCTTTGCGAGCAATCCCCCAGAATCCAATGTTGCTATTCAACCCGGTACCTGTTCTTACCGCCGCTGCCAAACCTGTTATATAATCCACAGCCATCGCGACCGCGAGCAGGCTCAGTAACTGATCCCATCCGCCAAAAGCAAACGTAACAAATGCTCCCGAGATGGCAGCAAAGGTATTCACAGATAGATTCACGTCCCTCACCTCTCCCTTACACTTGAGTATCATACAATATATGTAAAAGTAAGAGATTTGACAGGTCACATGTCATGCTGAACATGCGGATTTATCATTTCAGATTTGTGCACATCCTCTTCATAACAGAAGAACGAAAATCACATGCTTTTGGGGAATTCAGGGAAATAAACCGCATCATATCAACAAAAAACAGATAAAAGTTCTTTAGACCTAATAATAAGTAATTAGAACTATATTATTTTTATTCCTGTTCAATTTCTCCCCTCATTTTTAGTGAAACATTGTAATCTAGGAATATACTAGGATGTGAATTGCGCATGGTCTAGTTCGTAGTTCCCTCTTTATCATGAATTGACGCATTGACGCATTTATAACCGGTAAACCCGGCACTTGAAAGTACCCCGTTGTTTATTGTAGTATTTGGTTAAAAAAAATCGGAGGAAATATGCCTAATCAACCAGAACAACATTCCATCCAGGCGTGGTCTCTGATCAACCGTAAATACTTGGGAAAAGGCGTCCGTGTTAAACGATTCCGAAAACCGACACGCTGTCAAATCCGCAATCGGGTTCTTCTTGCCGTGCTGATGGCCAATGATATCAAATTGTCCCAGCTTGCTGAAGACCTCTCCATCTCTTCACGCAGTGTCAGTGCGTGGGTATATGAAGGACGGATACCCGGCAGTACCAATTTGGACAAGACTTGCCAATTACTCGGCTACCCGCGTCATATTCTCTTCAATGAAGAAGTTGTGCGTAATAGCCCTGTCATATGTCAACCCGAGTCATCCCGCTTCATGAAGCGTACGGTGACCCGTTCTCCGGTTAGTAACCGTATTTTGACAGGCTTGTGTATGGTCCATGATTTGTCGGTGACAGATGTCAGCCACTGGATCGGGGTTCATCCCGGCACTTTCCGCAAATGGCTGCATCAGGGAACACTGCCTTCTGCTGCGTTTCAGGAACAAGCGGAGCAATTTTTCCGTATCCCGAAAACTATTTTGTTCGCAGATGTCATCTTGAAAGATCGTCGCAACAACTAAATAAGCGAACAGCCAAAAGGCTCTGACCTCCTCTTAGGAGGCCAGAGCCTTTTTAAAATGAAATGCATACCTTCTCTCTCGGACTTGAAGCACTGTTCTGGCTATTCCATCAGAAGTGTCAGGTAACCTACCCTTTTTCGCCTTTTGCTCCCAAGGAGAGCCATCACAGCCCGCTACAAGCTAAGTTTATGCATTTCATCATGACCATTCTCACTAAAAGGTCATCCTAACTTCGTGTTCAACACTTCATTGATATATCTCAACCCCGTATATCGAGGACGAAGCGTATGCGCTGTGTTGAACGCATGTTCCACCATCTCCGGGGTTACACCGAGTTGCTCAGTAGTCACAGGTCCACCTACTTGTTCCAACCATGCGATGAGCTGAGAAGCCTCCGGCAATTGGTCATATATCCCAAACACCGGTTCACCCGATGTCTGTGCAAGTTCTTTATATTTTACCGTAAGTAATGCACAAGCTACGCCAACTTTGGCACCATGCAAAACCGGTCTTTCTCCCGCTTGCATCAGATCCATCTCCAAGATGTGAGACAGATGATGCTCACCTCCGGATGCCGGACGGGAATGGTCAATGATCAGCATGGAGATACCGGAAACAATTAATGCATCCATTAATACAGCTACTCCCTCTGCTCGCCCCTCCGCAATAGCTTGTACATGATCTATGCAGGTATTCAACGCTTCTTCTGTCATCCGATAAGCAACTGGACAGAACGGTTCTCCGCCCAGTTCACGAGAAACAATCCAGTCTGCAAGTGAAGTATATTTACCAAGCATATCTCCGAATCCGGCAGCTGTCATCACTTGGGGAGCTTGCTCCAGAATATCCAGGTCGGCAAAGATAGCCTCCGGCGGAACCGCCTGAAATGTTTGTTTGACGCCGCTTACAATTAAGGGTGCACCCGCAGAGGTAAACCCATCCACTGAAGCCGCTGTCGGTATCGACAGAAAGGGCTTGTTCATTTTGGAACAAACAAATCTCACTAGATCATGAATGGTACCTGAACCCACCGCAATTACAGCCTGACTTTCCAGTTTCACACCCAACATGACCTGTACAATAGCTGCTTCATCCGCAATGATATCACCCGTACGTTTCTCCGGTAGAGCGATCTCATCCACATCCATTCCCGCTTCCCGAATACTGCTCAGCACATCAGATCCAGCGGCCAGAAACGTATGTCGATCATAAACAACCGTCACCTGACGATATCCTTGCTCAGACAAATAACCCGGTAACCTCTGAATGGCCCCAGCTTCCAGATGAATCAGCATATCCACCACCCGGTGTTGATGACCGCAAGCACACTGTTGTGCTTCCTCATTCCATGCTGTAATTCGTTCGTTCATATTCATTCGCTCTTACCCTCCCATATGAGATATCATGCATAATTAACGGGTTAAAACCACAAGATAAAAAAGGAAATAAAATGTGATGATTTTCCTGATCACACTTTACTGCCTGTACCCAATATTTGCAAATCCATATCTCACATTTCCAAGTAGGTGAAGCAATGAAATTAACCAAAGAATTAGGAATTTCGCTCGGATTTCTCGCTGGAACCACTTTTGGCAGTGGTATCGCTTTTTTGTTTCGTCTCCAGTCGGTTGAAGTGGTTGCCAGTGTTACGCTATTTGGTATTGCAGGAGCCATTGCCGGAATCATCATGGCAGTCATTCTGCGCCAGCGGCAACATTAGCATTAGCATGCTGGTAGCAAAATGTAGGCTTCACACGAATGATCCACAAAATAAAAAAAGGTTCGTGGATTGCCCTAGAGCAACTCACGAACCTTTTTTGTTAGATGCGGTCGAGAGGACTCGAACCTCCACGGGGGGTTAGCCCACACGGACCTGAACCGTGCGCGTCTGCCAATTCCGCCACGACCGCATAATATGTATCTCCTCATCCATCGATGAAAAGCGTTCCGGTGAAGCAATTCCTTGTTTTACCGTAATTCAGAGTATACATGCTCCAAAATAAAAATGCAACTTCTTTTTTATTCATTCAAGAATAGGACATATGTCCTTTTTTCTTAACTTCAAACACCCTATCGTAACATTAAACAAATATACCATCCATACGAATGCAAAAATGAAGGAGAGATCCACCTTGAAAACAACCCATCTGTGCTTTATCGGTGCCGGGTTTCATGCATCCACAAATATTTACCCTTCTGTTGTTGAAGCCGGAGCGCAGATCCAGGCCATTGCCACACGCAGTATGGAACGCTCTGAAGCAGCTCTGCTGCGATTTGGCAGCAACGGAAAAGCGTATGATAACGCTGGGCTTATGTTACAGCAGGAAACTTGTGACGGTGTCGTTGTGGTCGCACAGCCTGTAGATCAGACCGCTCTTGTCCTTGAATGCATTCGGGCTGGTAAGAATGTATACGTGGATAAGCCGCTCGGATGGAATGCAGCGGAAGCCGCCGCTGTAGCAGAAGCTGCCGAGCAGGCTGGCGTCATTGTCATGGTCGGTTTTATGAAACGTTATGCTCCGGTATATATGAAGCTCAAGGAGCTCATTGATAGTGGTTCGCTAGGTAAAGTACGTTCATTCCAGATGAAATTCGCTGTAGACAGTACCCCATTTTGCAAAGATGAGGAACAATTCATGAAGCTCGCTGCCATACATACGGTCGATCTGATGCGTTACTTATTCGGAGAAGTAATACGGGTTACAGGCACAACCGTGAAGGATGGGGAACACATTAATCAAAGCATTTCCCTTGTGTTTGAGAATAACGTAGTAGGCAGTGCTTATTTTACCGGCATGAGCGCTTGGTCACGGGAGAGTGAAAGTGTACTCGTCACCTTTGACAACGGATTTGCGTCATCTGAAGAAATCAACACACTTACTGTTCATCAATCCCGAAGCTCGACCAACCTTCCCTGGAAATCTCTCGAGGAGCAAGATACTGTATATACACCTTCCGGATCTCCCATGTCAGGAGCTTATCGCGACCTTTATCTACGCGGGTTTGTTGGTGAAATGGTGCACTTCATCAATTGTTGCCAGAATCAGACCGTCCCATATTCCAGCGCCAAGGATAATATTACAACGATGGCTCTATGTGACTCCATTCTATCATCACTAAAGTAGCGTAAATACGCTCATCATCTTATTTTATACATCCAGAGAAGAGGAACTAATCTCATGTTGGACACAGGTCTACTTATCATTCGTCTCGTGATTGGTTTCATTATGATTGGACATGCATGTAAGAAACTGTTTGGCTGGTTTGGAGGCGAGGGTATATCAGGGACGGCTGAATTCTTCGGAGCGATTGGCCTGAAACCCGCTAGACCCTTGTCAGTGTGTGCCGGACTTGCTGAACTGATCGGTGGGTTCCTGTTTGGAGTCGGTCTATGGATTATCGTTGGTGCCGTTCTGCTCATTCTTCCGATGATTGTAGCCATAGCCAAGGTACATGCCGATAAAGGTCTATGGAATCTGAACGGAGGATTCGAATATAACCTTGTGATGATCGGATCATTACTTGGTGTTGCTCTCGCTGGAGCCGGTGCATATTCCCTCGATGCCCTGATATAATGTACAAAATTCATCACATGGAGCCTCAATGTTTCGCAAGACGAAACCGGGGCTCTTTTTTTTTTATTATAGACATCAACACATCTGCCTTCGACTATAATTAGGGTTTATAATCTGCATCATAAATGATATGCTCTTTCATGAACTATACGTACTTTATGTAATGTAACCACCCAAATAGATACCATAGAAAATCACCCTTAAAGTGGAGGTGTACTATAATGAAAAAGGACGCAACCAAGCCATGTCCCGCGCCATACGGCTGTTCCGTAGAAGTTACCCTCAGCGTGATCGGAGGCAAATGGAAAGGTGCCATTTTGTATCATTTATTCTCCGGTCCTTTGAGATTTAACGAGATCCGAAAATTGTTTCCTGACATTACCCAGCGTATGCTCACCCTGCAACTTCGAGAGTTGGAAGGCAGCGGAATTGTTCATCGTGAAATATACCCCCAGATCCCACCTAAAGTGGAGTATTCCCTCACACCATTTGGTGAAACGTTACGGCCGATCATCTTCAGCATGCGAGATTGGGGAGAAACGTATACAAATGAGGTTCTGGCCAGATCCTCACAAGAGGTATAAAACACAAAAGAAGCTGTTCCTAGTTTTTAGGGAACAGCTTCTTTGCTTGCTTATTTAATAACCGTTTGGATCGTAACCGTACGGTTACGCCCCTCTTCCTTCGCTTGATACAGTGCATTATCCGCCAAGTGAAACAGTTCTGTGGATGTTGTGGAGTGTTTCGGATATTCAGCAATTCCAGCCGAGATGGTGACGGAACGATCTATAGGCAATACGCTTTCTTCGACCGTTATTCGGATACGTTCAGCAATCTCAAAAGCTACGTTAGACTCGGAATTTCTTAACAAGACTACAAATTCCTCTCCACCAAACCGTGCGCAGACATCTTCTGGTCGAACAGACAATTGAATGATATTGGCAATGTGTTTCAACACTTCATCCCCAGCATGATGACCGAATGTATCATTAATGGACTTGAAGCGGTCGATATCCAGAACAATAATGGAGAATGGCGCCTCATCCTGAATCCATTCCTGAATAACTTCTTCGAAGGTTCTGCGATTGTTCATACCTGTTAAAACATCTGTTCTGGCATCATAGACAAGCTGGTTTGTCTGTTTCCTAAAGTTCGCCAATGCGCCAACAACTGCTCTTGTTAGAAGGTCTGCCTCTCTATTCCAGTGAGGTTTCATCACCGGTAGATCCACTTGTCCCTTATCGACCTGATTCACCAAATCAGCCAGCATAGCAAAAGGACTGGCCAGCTTGCGTGCAACCCGAACCACAATAAGGGTCAGGATCAGGAAAGGAACTGAGGTGTACAGCAACAACATACGGATATGATGATTCAACTGATCGTACACCGTTTGGGTTGGAGACACGATTACGACACCCCAGTCTGTTGATGGAACTTTGTAATAACCTGCAAGCGAATCCACACCTGCCAGATTTTTGTATTGTTCTTTACCGTGCTTGTTTACTAGCAGCTTTTGCACCACTTCATTTTTACTGACATTTTCACCAATTCGGTTGGTGTTTGGGTGAAATAACAAAGTGCCCTTCTTATCCACAATAAAAAAGTAGGAACCATTACTTGTCTTGAGCTGACTGCCAAAAGACAGACTCAATATATTATTTTCCTGCAGAAAGATATTTCCACCGATTGTTCCTTGGTACTCCCCTGCCGAATCAAAGATCGGTTCACTGACAAATACAATTCTGCGTTTCGTTCTGGGTGTCTGGTACGCTTCGGAGATATACGAAGTCCTCAATTTAACCGCTTCTTTTGCTGCATGGGAACTAACATGGTGACCTACACTAGCCTGTGAGTAGGGTGAGGTAGACTTGATTACTCCCGCTTTATCTACCAAGGAAACGGAATTAAAAAAATTACTGCTATTGCGAACCAAATCCAATGTGGAATTCAACTCTTTTGTATTGGACTGATCCATATCCGGGAAATAATTGGCTGCATATTTCAAGCTCTCCTGCATGGAATAAAAAAGCGAATCCAGCGTTTGGCTCATTTGCACAGCGCTGGCATAGTTTAGCGAAAGGGTGTTATCAATGAGTGACTGTTTCTGAGATGTATAAGATGAGATGACCATGAGGGTCAATGTCATTATAACTGAAATAGTGACCAAACCGCCGAGTAAAGCCGTGAGGCTGATCTTCTTGATGTTTTTTATTTTTTTTCGTAATCTATATCTCTTGATCTGTGCAATCATCGTTTACTTCCCCCGGATTTTCATGAAAAGGCATATTCCTTCTATCTTATACGAAAGTTGTTAAGATCAAATAAAGAATTTGAGAAATCTTAACAATTACATCGTAAGATTGACGATTTAATGACATTTTACTTTCCCTGGAAGAATCACTGTTCAGGATCGCCCTAATCGACAATGATATATCCTTCTTCTGGCTCTTGTTCAACAAACCCTGCCATCTGACGAACCTGAAATTCGATCGGGTGATGACTACCCATTAAAATGCGATTTTGAACTTCATCCGCTGTTTCTGTAGGTAATGCGAATGCACGTGTATAGACAAACTGTGCCTGAAGTGTCGTATAGATCGCATTGACAAGCCGATCGTTGCCCGCACGCCCAAACACATTAAGGATCACAGCTCCGTCCGAGTCCAGCTTGTCCTTGACCATGGCAAAAAAATCACTGGATATAAACTGCTCGGGTGTACCCGTTGCCGTAAAGGCATCAATAATAATATAATCATATGTCGCAGCGGGTTCCTGGCCTAATAATTCACGACCATCCCCAATGAGCACAGGACTTCCCTCATATCCAAAAAAGGTTTGGCTCAACTCCACGACCTCTGCGTCAAGCTCAGCCACCTTTACCTGACGATCAGACAAGTAGGTTGGCAATGTGCCAATACCATGTCCCACCACAAATACGGTATCAAACTCAGGATCATTCCGTTCCATTAGATGCACCATCGCTCTCGGATACTCCAACACCATCCGGTTAGGCTCATCCAAATCCATGGCTCCCTGCACAGCTGCGTTGGAGAATTCTAATACACGAAACCGGCCCTTCTCTCCATAAAGCTTTTTGGTATCATATACCGTCAGCTCATGCTGTTCACTTTTATTTCGATACAGAACTCTCACTAACCGTTCTCCCTTCGTGCTTTCACACCTATTCGACATATACCTTCATTCTATTACACGGGATGACAACATACCACCCTATACTTGAAAGATCGTAGTACAACAAAAAAACCGTTCCGATCATTCGGAAACGGCCTTTTGATGAACCATACAACACCACTAAGACCCTATGGCCTCATGCAGAGCCTGGACATATGCTACGCCCAGATTAGAGAGAGAAGTACTTTTGTGGCTTATCCACCCTACATTAATCGATTCCTCACATTCCAGCGGTACAGGAATTATCTCGTTTCCGTTCAGATCAGCGCTAAGTACACCCGTAGAGATCGTATAACCATTCAGACCAATCAACAGGTTAAACAATGTTGCGCGGTCATTAACCTGTATGCTTTTGGGGTGAGATAACGTACTTAGGATTTCTTCGGAAAAATGAAAGGAATTGTACTCCCCCTGATCAAATGACAAGTACGGATAATCCTGCAGTTGCTCGATTGCAACCGACTCCTGCTTCGCCAGCGGGTTCTTCACACTGATAAAGATATGGGGCTTGGCTATGAACAAACTCGTGAAAACCAATCCCGCATCTTTTAACAATTTGTTAATGACCTTGGCATTGAACTCATTCAAATACAGGATGCCAATTTCACTCCGCAGGCTTTTCACGTCCTGAATAATCTCGTAGGTCTTTGTCTCCCGAAGCGCCAACTCGTATTCATCCTGACCATACTGCTGTACCAGACGAACAAAGGCATTTACTGCAAACGCATAATGCTGCGTCGATACGGAGAAGTGCTGAGGGGATGGCTTGGCGTTCAGATAACGATTCTCCAGCAGTTCAGCTTGTTCTACCACCTGACGTGCATAACTCAGAAACTCAACGCCTTCTTTAGACAGAGATATCCCCTTATTGGTACGTTCAAAAATAGTAATTCGCAACTCCTGCTCCAGATCCCGAATGGCGTTCGAAAGGCTGGGTTGCGAGATAAACAACCTCTTGGCTGCTTCATTCATGGAACCGCGCGTGGCAACTTCGATCACATATTTTAGTTGTTGTAATGTCACTGCACTATTCCTCTTTTCGTATCAATTGAACCTATTATATACCAAAAGAGGATCCAAGCTTAAGCCATGCTTGCTGTCGGTCTGACTACAATCTCATTTACGTCCACCTCTGCCGGCTGGCTAATGGCATACAAGATACTTTGCGCAATCGCCGAGGCGGGAATGGATATGCGCCGATACTCTTTCATGAGATCACGTGCTTCTTCATCAGAAATCGTATCCGCGAGTTCCGATTCCGTCACGCCCGGTGATACAAGGGTTACACGGATATCTCCGCCTACTTCCTGTCGCAACCCCTCCGAGATGGCGCGGACCGCGTATTTGGTTGCACAATACACCGCTGCCGTTGGTGACACGGCATAGGCTCCAATAGAGGCGATGTTAATAAACTGGCCGAAACCCTGCTTTTTCATGACGGGTAGTCCAGCCGCAATGCCATGCAGAACACCACGAATGTTAACATCTATCATGCGATTCCACTCATCTACTTTTAACGATTCAAGGGGAGATAGCGGCATGACTCCAGCGTTATTTAAAATAACATCGACACGTCCATAGCGAGTTTGAGCGAGGTCAACGATCGTATGCATCTCTTCCAATCTGGTAACATCCAGCGAATGATACTCCACCGATCCGCCTTCCATACGAATCGAGGAGGCCAATGCCTCCAAACGTTCCATACGTCTAGCTCCAATAACTACGTGTGCTCCATGCTGTGCAAGCAATCGAGCTGTTGACTCACCAATTCCACTACTCGCACCGGTAATGACAACAACTTTCCCTTTTACATTGGACATATTAAATCGCTCCTTATTTGGTTGTTATTGTACATTTTCTCTATACAAAACCATGCCTGCATGATACAAAACGCCGCCCCTGAAGTCTCCATCCGCTGTAAATCCCGTATCATCCACGTATTCTATATGTTTCTCATGAACAAAGTAGCGACCCTGATATGCACTTTGCCGATCTCCTCTCGCTTCATCATATCTACCGCAAGGAAGAAGTTCGTGTCTGATATATCCATCCTTCGTGACCCACATCCCCACATACGGGTGTTTTGGTTCCTGTTGGTCACCCATTGAATTGCGTCCCATCGTTTCTCACTCCTCTCTGCTTCAAAAGATTCCGTTGCTTATCTCCATTATGTAGAGGATCAGTCGTTGTGCGATAGAAAAATCCCACAGTATTCTTGCCTATTCCTCCAGAGCATTTTAAAATAATAGTAATAGCGGTTTACAAGGGGGGCTACCATTCATGCTTATCAAAACAAATGAAACGGATACGGGCATCACGGAGCAGCAGCAACAATTGGCTCAACTTATTGAGCATTTCACCCCAAATGATGGGATACATACAACAGCAATTCCATCCCTTGCCTTAATCCGTGCCTCCGAGATCTCACAACCCATATATTCCGTTCATCAGCCTGCCCTCTGCATTGTCGCCCAAGGTTCCAAATTAGTTATACTCGGCCGCGAGAGCTACACCTACGACTTGTCACAATACTTGGTAGCTTCCGTAAACTTGCCTATTTCAGGGCAGGTTGTAAAGGCTACAATCAAACATCCCTATCTATGTATTCGACTCGATTTTGATTCAGGACAGATTTTCGATCTGATTCAGGATACGCCTTCTGCACAACCCAAACCTGACCATTCAACACGAAGAGGACTGTTTGTTAGTTCAACCAAACCTTCCCTTCTTGAAGCTGTGATCCGATTGGTTCGGCTGCTGGATACACCTGAAGACATTCCCGTCCTTGCCCCTATGTTTATCCGCGAGATTCTATATCGTATTATTCAGGATGAACATGGACATTCCATCAAGCAGTTTGCGATTCAGGACAGTCATGCACAGCACATCGCCGAGGTGATCGAAGTCATCCAATCCGATTACGCCAAGCCACTTCGGATTGAGCAACTTGCTGCCATGATCAACATGAGTTCTTCCTCATTACATCATCATTTCAAAGCCATTACCGCCATGAGCCCTTTGCAATTCCAGAAACAAATTCGATTGCATGAAGCCCGGCGAATGCTGCTTGCAGGTTCAACCGATGCCGCCGACGCTGCGTTCCAGGTTGGCTATGAAAGTCCGTCTCAATTCAGCCGGGAGTATGCCCGCATGTATGGTCTCCCTCCCAAAAGCGATATCAAACGACTTCGTCATACACTCGATATTTAAAACTAGAAACAACAAAAAGACCCGCGTCATCATGACGTGGGTTTTCAGTTTTAAATAGGCAGCAGCGCCATCAAGAGAATATGTTCTGTTTTTCAAAAACAGACAACTGGTTCTCCCTGGTAATAGGACATTCATCAGGATACATACTTCGTTTCTCCAACTTCTCATCGATAAAATCAACGACTTGCTGTAGCGAAGCAATCTGTGCTTCAACTTTCTTTCGGTGATTCACCAGCATCTCCCGTTCATCCGGGAAATCTGCGAGATCGGAATCCATGGACATTTGTAAATAAGGCTTCATTTCCTCCAGAGACATTCCTGTTTTTTTCAGGCAAGTGATCAACTTCATCGTATGGATATCCTCCGAGCGATATACCCGATGGCGATTGGCTTTGCGTTCCGCTCGGGGAAGCAACCCAATCTTCTCATAATAACGAATTGTATCTTCCGATAATCCGGCCTGTTCTGACGTTTCTTTAATGGAGAATACTTCTTTCTCGCTCATCATATGGGCCTCCTCCACATTCATTTCTCTCCATATTACAACTTGGAGCTGACTCCAAGTCAAGCATGATCCATTCAATCCCAACACCTCTTGACTTGGAGTCGACTCCAAGTTATAGAATGAGCGCAGCATACAGATTCGTTCTGTAATCCCATTCTATCTGGAGGTATATATGAATATACAAAATCAGGTTCGCACCGCTCTCATCACAGGTTCAACGTCAGGAATTGGTCTTGAACTGACACGCAAGTTACTGGCTGAAGGATGGCAGGTAATCGGCCTCAACCGTTCTGCTTTCCCAGCCGAGGATACCGATATTCAGAACGCCTTACGTTCAGGAGAGCTTCGTTGGGTTCAGGCTAATCTGACCAACTACGACAGTCTGAGAACTGCACTGGATCAGATTAAATCCGATACCGATTCGATCGATGTCTTGTTTAACAATGCGGGTGGCAGCGCTTCGGAGCTTCGTTTCTCTGATCAGGGGCATGAACTGCACTTTGAACTTCAGACGGTAGTCCCTTACATCATCTACATGGAATTAGTGGAGCTATTGCTTAAAGGACAGATGAAAACAGTCGTCAATACTTCCACCACCGCGTTCAGTATGGTCAAACAATTTGATCTAAACATCCTGGAACGTCCAGCTGAATTCAAAAAGCTGTTTGGTCCCTATGCTGTCTCGAAGCTCGGTCTATCTCTGTGGACACGTGAGGTTGCCAAGTCTGCCAAAGCGAATGGCATACAACTGCTAAGCGTAGATCCCGGTGGAAATAATACGCTAAGGGGCAACAAAACATCCGGCCTGCCCTTCTATATCAAACCCATTATGAAATGGTTCTTTCCCCATCCAAGTCATGGCGCTTCATTACTCTACAGTGCGGCTTTATCACCCACCAGACATGAATCCGGTACATTTCTGGTGAAAAATAAAGCGACAGCACTTCGTTTTACAGAGCAAGGCCCTGCTGTTCTCCACCGGGTAAACGAGATTTATGAGCAGCGTTTTCGTACAACGAAGTCTGGAAAGCCCACAACCAACCCATCTTAACCATGATGGATGTTGGGCACTATATTATCAGTGCCTTTCCTCATTGAAGATCATCTTCAATTCGATCTGGAATTCTGCCTTCATTTGATTCGATAACCGGATTCATGGATTTTTCGACTTTCTCACATCCGTATAAAGACGTGACCGCATGCGGTCACGTCTTTATTTTTCGTTTGTCCCTCATATTATCCAGGCCCTGATTCATAGGTGTAAACATAACGATACAATGTCGCGTGTGACATGTTATTGAATCTGGAGGGATTACCTAATGACTAAAGGACAGCAACCTAACGAAAAACCATTTATCATCCCGCAACCCATTCGCAGTGATGGCGCTGGTGGACCTGATCTGGGACCAAGAGACGTCATGAGAGATATACAAAACCCCGATATGTTGGTACCTCCGGCAACCGATAACGGGTTATTGCCCAATCTGAGAGTGTCTTTTTCCGATACACATATGCAATTGAACCATGGGGGCTGGTCACGTGAAATCACCGTACGGGATCTCCCTATTGCCACTACACTGGCTGGTGTGAACATGAGCCTGACACCGGGAGGTGTACGGGAATTGCACTGGCATCAACAATCCGAGTGGGCCTATATGATCTGGGGAACGGCAAGAATCACTTCGGTAGATCAGAACGGACGTAATTTTATTGCGGATGTCGGGCCCGGTGATCTGTGGTTTTTTCCTAAAGGTCTACCCCATTCCATTCAGGGACTGGAGGATGGTTGTGAATTTCTGCTTGTGTTTGATGACGGGTCCTTCTCCGATCTGAATACGTTATCCATATCGGATTGGTTTGCCCATACCCCACCAGAGGTATTGTCTGTCAATTTCGGCGTGCCCGAATCCGCTTTTCAGTCGATGCCGAAGGAACAAGTGTACATTTTCCAAGATACCGTCCCGGGTTCCATCGAAAGCCAGGAAGTTCAATCCCCATACGGCACCGTTCCTCTCACATTCAAACACCGATTGCTGGCCCAAGAACCACTCATCACACCCGGCGGAAGCGTACGGATTGTCGACTCCACCAACTTCCCCATCTCAACTACCGTTGCAGCAGCACTTGTTGAGATCCGACCTGGCGCCATGCGTGAGCTGCACTGGCATCCCAATGCGGATGAATGGCAATATTATCTGACAGGACAAGGAAGAATGACAGTGTTTGGAGGCAATGGCATTGCTCGTACCTTTGATTATCGGGCTGGAGATGTCGGATATGTTCCTGTCGCTATGGGACACTATATACAGAATACCGGCACAGACACTTTATGGTTTTTGGAGATATTCCGAAGTGATCGATTCGAGGATGTATCGCTGAATCAGTGGATGGCGTTAACCCCGCGGGATCTGGTCCGTGACAATCTGAATGCGCCACCCGAGTTACTCGATGCCTTGCGTAAAATAAAATGGCCTGTCGTTTAATTTAATATGTATATCTATCATTTATGCTGAAATGGGGTAATTGTCAGAGAATCCCACTATATAAGGAGGAATATGAAAGATGAGAGCCGTTACGTTTCAGGGAATAAAGGACATTCAAGTCAAAGAGGTTGAAGATCCCCAACTGCAACAGAAGGATGACATTATCGTTCGTATTACTTCCACAGCTATATGTGGATCCGATTTGCATATTTATCAGGGAGCTCTGCCTGCTGCCAAAGATTATGTTATCGGTCATGAACCGATGGGCATTGTGGAAGAAGTAGGTCCGGAAGTGACACGTGTGAAGAAGGGGGACCGTGTGGTCCTGCCTTTTAACATCGCTTGTGGTGAATGCTTCTATTGCAATCATGACATGGAGAGCCAGTGCGATAATTCCAATGGCAATCCGGATATTCATACAGGTGGTTATTTTGGGTTCACCGAACGCTACGGAAATCACCCCGGAGGTCAGGCTGAATTATTGCGTGTTCCCTTCGGGAACTTCACTCCGTTTGTGATTCCGGAATCCTGTGAACTGGAAGATGAAGCCTTATTGTTCCTGTCCGATGTTCTTCCAACGGCTTACTGGAGCGTCGAGAATGCCGGGGTTAAACCGGGAGATACGGTCACTGTACTCGGTAGTGGACCCATTGGACTGATGACGCAGAAGTTCGCCTGGATGAAAGGTGCCAAACGCGTTATTGCTGTGGATCGCCTGCCCTATCGACTGGAGAAAGCCAAACGTTTGAATGACGCAGAGATCTTTAATTTCGAAGATTACGATGATATGGGTGAGCACATTCGTGAGATTACACAAGGCGGAACCGACGTTGTTATCGACTGTGTAGGTATGGATGGTAAAAAAACCACGCTGGAGGAGATCGGACAGAAGCTAAAACTTCATGGCGGTTCACTGAGTGCGATCGAAATCGGCATGAAAGCAATCCGCAAATTCGGTACACTCCAACTTACGGGTGTATACGGCTCTTCCTACAACATGTTTCCGTTAGGCAACCTGTTTGAACGCAATATCAATCTTAAAATGGGACAAGCTCCTGTTATACATTACATGCCTGAATTGTTCCGCAAAATCACTGCTGGTGAATTTGATCCAACGGAGATCATCTCCCATCGAATTTCACTGGAGAATGCAAGCGATGCGTATCGCATTTTCAACGATCATGAAGACGAGTGCACCAAAGTTATACTAAAACCCTGAACCGTTGCTTTGATTATAAATATGCAAAATAAAACAAGCAGATCTACCTGTTCAAGGTACTCTGCTTGTTTTATTTTATCGACATTCATCCATTAACTCTTTCATAAACTGCTCAGCTAAATCATTTGTTTTACCTAATCAGACATGAGTTGGTTTAATCGCTTGGATATACACACTTTCTCCTTGGAAGCTGTCGAGCTTCCCGTTCGTTGTCACTTCAAAATTAAAAAATTTTCTGATGATGGATGGTGCGCTCAACATGCTCGCTTCAAGTTCCCTTCTCTCCCGTTCCGGCAGTGCTGCACGGTTACACCACTCTTCAAACTTAAAGCGCTTCTGGAAGGAAACCATCGTTTCCATTCGGAAGCCGGCATACTCCAGCATATGAATCCATTCTGTCTTGCGCCATGCTCGAACATGGCTTGCATCTCGGCACTTCTCCACTTCATTGTAAAACTGGTCATTCTCATCACGTTCAGGTGCCACGTTGTCAATGAATAACAACCTTCCACCGGGCTTCATAACTCGTAATGCCTCATGAACAAACGAAGAAACGTCCGGAAAATGGTGAGCAGCGATTCGGCAGGTTACAAGGTCAAAGATATCATCATCAAACGGCAGCTTCTCTGCATCCCCGGCAACAAAATCTACATTACCGTGTCCATTCCCCTGGATAAATCGTTCAGCTGCCTGAAGCATTTCCTCCGTTAGATCGAGGGCTGTCACCCGCTGAACAAGTGGAGCCAATGCATTAGCGACATGCCCTCCTCCAGTGGCGATATCCAGCACGTTCATATCCGGAGTGGCTTGAGATGAAGCCACGAGCAACGCGAGATCCTCACCTTTGGCATGCCCCGCACTCGTCACGTATTTTCCTGCATTTTTCGCAAACTGCTTCTGCACCTGACTTTTAATTACATCAGACATTCCAATTCCTCCTGCATAAGTTTCATTAGACGAAACATAGTTTCAAAATATAATTATATTTAGTTTACCACACATGAATGTAAAATCTAAATAAGCATTTTACACAAATCCGGAGGCAACTTTCCACTACCTGACGAAAAAGCTGAAATAAAAAACATCCCCCAAGTGAGTTTCACCCAGGAGATGTTTCTTATATTTGTTACTTCACAAGCGTTGGTGACTTCTTCCACAGTCCCAGAATCAGACCGGAGATCACAGAACCAATCGCAACAGCGAGCAGGAACAATAATGCGTGGTTCGCCAGTGCTGCAACAAAAATCCCGCCGTGCGGAGCTGGTACATTAATGCTCCACAGTTGTGTCAATCCGCCAGCAACAGCGGAACCCAGAATACAAGAAGTCAATACACGCAATGGATCAGCCGCAGCAAATGGAATTGCACCTTCTGTAATGAAAGAGAATCCAAGTACATAGTTAGTCAGGCCTGATTTACGTTCTTGCTCTGTGAATTTGGATTTGAAGAACGTTGTTGCAAGTGCAATCGCCAGAGGAGGCACCATACCGCCTGCCATAACCGCTGCCATCCATGCACCGTCTGTGTTACCACTGGATGTGAATACGCCGATAGCGAACGTATAAGCCGCTTTGTTGAACGGTCCACCCATATCGATGGACATCATACCGCCAAGCAACAAGCCCAACAATACCGCATTACCTGTACCCAAGTTACCAAGTGCATCTACAAGCCATGTGTTCAGGGAACCAAAGATTGGATCAAAGACATAGAAACTGATGGCACCCACGATCAGCAAACCAAATACCGGATACAGCAAGATTGGTTTCAAGCCATCAATCGCTTTTGGCAATCCTTTGAACAACTTACGGAGACCAATAACTACATAACCCGCCAGGAAACCGGCAGCCAAACCACCAAGGAAACCGGCGTTTGAGTTAACCGCCATCAATCCACCGACCATACCAGGCATCAGGGCCGGGCGATCACCAATGCTCATCGCGATAAATCCGGCAAGTACCGGAATCAGGAAGTGGAATGCACCTGTTCCGCCACCGATCGTTTGAAGCAGTTGCACAATCGGATTCTCAGGGCTAGCAAGCTGTTCGAACAAGAAGGAGATTGCTAGCAGGATACCGCCACCTACAACGAATGGCAGCATATGCGAGATACCATTCATCAGATCTTTATAGATTTTGCTACCTACACTGATTTTGCCACCGCTTGCGCCCTCTTCTTTGGCATTTCCGCCTTGGCTGCGATAGATCGGTGCATCACCGTTAACGGCCTTGCGAATCAGCTCTTCGGATTTACGGATTCCATCACTCACCGGTCTTTGCAATACCGGTTTGCCATCGAAACGTGCCATCTCCACATTTTTGTCTGCGGCAACGATAACCCCTTTAGCCCGAGCGATCTCATCAGCAGTCAGAACATTCTGCGCTCCTTCAGAGCCGTTTGTCTCTACGCGAATATTGATGCCCATTTCCTGAGCTTTCTTTTTAAGTGCATCTTCAGCCATAAACGTATGCGCTATACCAGTTGGACAGGCTGTAACCGCAACAACAAAATCTTCCGAATTTGCATTACCTACAATCACACCAGAGGTATTCTGTTGCTGACCAGTAGTAGAAGTGGATGCAACATTTGCTGCTTTTTCAGCTTTTGCTTTTTCTTTGGCTGCTTCCTTCACCGCTGCTTCTGCCTGTTTGGCATCAAACAAGGCACTAACTTCGGCAGGTGTATCTGTACTCATCAATTGTGAGATGAAATCGCTATCAATCAACAACCTGGAAAGAGCTGCAAGCGTACGCAGATGGGTATTACCTGCGCCTTCTGGAGCTGCAATCATGAAGAACACATGAGCTGGCTGATCATCCAACGCTTCAAAATCAAGCCCTTTTCTACTTTTGGCAAATACAACTGTTGGTTCGTTCACCGCTGTTGTTTTGGCATGTGGCATTGCAATTCCGCCACCAATCCCCGTGCTGGACTCAGCTTCTCTTTTATAGATCATTTCCTTGAACAGGACCGGATCATTAATTCGTCCGCTTCGGTTCAGGCTTGCAATTAGTTCATCAATAGCCTCATCTTTGGTTGTGGCTTGCAGGTCCATGATCATCGTTTCCTGGATCATCAAGTCTGTTATTCTCATCTTGGTACACTCCCTTAAGTTCAGTCGGCCTGCATAGGCAGGCCTCACTACATTACAATTACAATGAAAACCTTTTATATGGCCTTTAGACTAGATTGTCGTAATGGTTACTTGATTGCGCAATTCATCAATCAATTCACGTGTTGCCAGATCATCCGAGAACGCAGTCGCGCTTCCAGATGCAACCCCTGTGCGAAAAGCTTCCAGCAAATCTCCGCTCTGTACATAGGTACCTACGAATCCGCCAATCATGGAGTCACCGGCACCAACCGAGTTTTTCACAATGCCTTTTGGCACATTCGCATGATGAACTTCCGCTTTGGTAATGAATAATGCACCCTCACCTGCCATGGAGATCAACACATGTTTGGCACCGGCTTCCAGCAACTTACGCCCGTATAACACCAGTTCCTCGCGAGTATCAATCGTTACACCGAACAGTTCAGCCAGTTCATGATGATTTGGCTTCACCAGCAATGGTGCATGTTCAAGAGCTTCCATTAACGCAGGGCCAGTTGTATCAATCACAAATTCAGCACCCGTTTGCTTGCAGACTTTAATGAGACGATCATAAAAATCCGTTCCAAGTGAAGGCGGTACACTTCCGGAGAGAATGACAATATCTCCTTTTTCCAACGAAGACAATTTGTGAAGCAACTGCTCTGCCTCTTCTGCACTTATTGCAGGTCCAAGACCATTAATCTCTGTCTCTTCTCCATGCTTCAGCTTGATGTTAATGCGAGTATCGTCTGCAATCGTGACAAAGTCTGTCCGAATGTTATCTTCTTGCAACTTGTCATTAATGAAACGTCCAGTAAATCCACCAAGGAAACCAATGGCCGTGTTATCTGCTCCAAGTTGATTCAGTATGCGAGAGACATTAATGCCTTTGCCGCCAGGGAGCTTCAAATCCCGATTCATTCGATTCAATCCGCCAAGCTTCAGCTCATCAATTTCCACGATGTAATCAATGGACGGGTTAAGTGTTATCGTATATATCATCGTTATCCCTCAATTATTTTAGTTTTCTGGGCGATTCCAGGCCGCCAGTGTTCTGGCATCTGCTCGGTAATCAAATCGGCCTCCTCCAAATCAAACAATTTGGCAAAAGTAATTTCCCCTATTTTGCTGGAATCAGCCAGCACATAAGATTTTCCCGACAATTGATGTGCACGCCTTTTAATCAAGGCTTCCTCTGGATCCGGTGTTGTATACCCCATTTCGGGATCTACTCCGTTGCTTCCAAGAAAACATTTATCAAAACGGAAATTATCCATGTTCTGTAATGCGATACTGCCAATGACTGCTTTTGTATGAATTTTCATCATACCTCCAAGCAAATAACTGCGAATACGTTTGCTTACCAAAGCTTCAACATGTGAAAGTCCGTTGGTAACAACCGTTACGTCCTTAGCTTCAATAAAAGGAATCATGGCTAACGTTGTCGTTCCTGCATCCAAATAGATGCATTCGCCATTTTCGATCTCCTGTGCAGCCAAACGGGCAATCGTCGTTTTTTGTTGAATGTTTTTGAACGTTTTTTCTTCCATGCCCGGTTCCAGCGTTTTTTCATTCACCAGTGCGGCACCGCCGTGGATGCGTTTGAGCATCTGACGACTCTCCAGATCAATCAAATCACGCCTAATCGTTGATTCAGAAGCACCCAACACATCAACAAGCTCTTGTAACTTCACAATTCCCTGTAAATGTAAGCGCTCTATAATTGCAGCATATCGTTCTTCAGTCAGCATCTTCATTCCTCCAACTGCTTCTATAGTATCATAATCCACTCAAAAAACAACCACTTTCATTCAAAATAATTTAAAAACATTCAAAAACACGCATCTTTCGACTTATTTCCTTGTCCAATTGTCCCTTTCTCTGACGCCTGAACGCACATCTGATATTTTAGTCCCTATTTTATCGAATGGTGGTAACCTGACTTACTTCATGTTCTTAAAGTTGCAATTCCTTGCCCTTCGTGTCTCCATTAAAAATCCTGCAGCCTCCAGCGCTTGATGCGCGGCGTTGCAGGATTTTGCTTATCATGGGAACTTTATGACGTTTATGAATCTACAAACATTGCATCCGGTTTGGGTTTAAGCCATTTTCCATCTTCATTAATAAAAGCCCCCTTGAAGCGGCCCATCTCCAATTGTTCAATCAGCCTCTCCTCATCCATGGCCAAAATTTCAGCGAGCTGCCCCGAGGTGTAATAATGAGCGGGGTTGTAATCGAGCAGCACAGGAACAGACGTATCATATAGTTCTTTGATCAGATTCTCAAAAGAATGCCGACCCAGGTTCTCCATGTCTCTATAAAACTGCAAATGTTGGGACACCATATTACGGAAAGATTTATTCTCCAGATGCATCCACAACGTATTGCAGGCCTGAACACTCATATGATTTTGTTCCACATCGTAAAATTGAACTTCTTCAATCTTCATGTATTTCTCTTGAAATGCAACGATCTTAATCAAAGGTACATTCCGTTTACGTGACGCTTTCTTCAAATGGGCTCTAAATTGTTCATAGTTCATTTCATTCATCTATTATCCCTGCCTTTAACATGTTCCAACCGACATTTTACAACAAATTAAAGGCAAGTGTAACCTTCATCATATGAAAAACAAAAAAACGTGCAGCAACAGATGCCACACGTTCACAATATTATAGAGTGCGATTACTCAGCGAGGGCACCACTTTTCACCCACGTAGCCGTAAATTCCTGTTCTTCATATGCATAGAATTGTTGCAAAATAACCTCCCGATCATCGAGGAACAACTGATCCGCTATGGCAGAGACCAGTTTGGGCACCGCGCTCTTGGTTCCCGATATTGCCGATGCCGACAGACCACAGCTGGCAAGTGCAGAGTAATTGAATACAAACAGTCCATGCAACTGCTTCTCACCCTGTTCACTCCTGCTTGTCATTGCAAACCCGGAACTCAGGTATGGATGTGCGTCCAGCAACGCATTGCGATGCTCTGGCGGAGCCTGGTAACAGTCCTCCCAGCGCGCGATGTATGGCTCCACAAGCTTCAGTTCAGGACGGAGTGCCGGATCACTGAGAAGACCTGTGCTAATAATTAGAAAATCAAACTCATATGCTCCCTGTGCGGTATGCACAATCGCGCCTTGGTCCGTCGCTTCTACACTCAGCCATGGAGCGTTCAGATGCAGCTCGAATCCTGGCCAAGCTGCCGCACGATTAAACGTATCGTTGGTTGGCGGTTGATTGAATTTGAAGAAATGAGAGATCACTTCATATTTATCAGCAACCGGAAGAGCGTGGTATCGCTCGATCATACCGGATTGTTCCATCTGGCGAATAGGATTAACACTAGGCAGCTGTTCCCGCCGCACAAATACATGAGCTTCTGCCACACCAGTGGCAAGCGCATAACTGGCATTATCAAAAGCAGAAGCGCCGCCGCCAAGCACAGCAACCCTTTTACCTTTTAACCGATCAAAATCAATCGCTTCCGACGTATGGGCATACCGATCCCGAGGTAATCTATCCGCAATCATGGATGGCACATGCCACTCTCCACCACCTTGTATTCCCGTAGCAAACACTACTTTGCGAGCAAGTATAACATCCATCTGAGTTCCTGCCTTGTTCACATGAAGTCGATGTATTCCGTCCTCTGTTGGCTCAACCAGTGTCAATTTCACCTCATTAAGCACAGGCAGCTTCAATACTTCCCGATACCAGCGCAAATAATTCATCCAGTCTCCACGCGGGATCTTGTCTACCTCTTCCCAACCTTCGGGCCCAACCTGTGCTTCCCACCATGAGCGAAAGGTTAACGAGGGGATCCCCAGATCGATGGAAGTCAGATGCTTGGGTGTACGCAAAGTAACCATACGCGCATATGTCTCCCAAGGTCCCTCAAGCCCCGATGTATTCTCGTCAATGACGACAATATTGGAGATCCGTTCACGAAGAAGTCCAAATGCCGCCCCTAATCCACTCTGGCCTCCGCCCACAATGACAACATCATAGACATGACCATCCGCATGTTCTCTTGGACGCACCCAATTCGCGCCACCAAATGACAAATAAGCTAGATCTTTCTTCACACGTTCATTCAAAGCCTCCAGACTCATGATTCATCAACCCTTTCGAGATACATATATGAACTAGTCTTTCTTTAATTATTTGATGTGAGTTTTTTGTCAGTTATATTGAGGGGAATTGTGCTTTTTGTTTGTTTTCTGAAATATATTAGCGTTATTATATGAGTTATCAGAGATCATTTGAAGTTCGCGGTAGCTTTATTGTCATCAACACTAAAAATATCTAACATGCTTGTTAATTCGCACGAAATCCGAACTAGATTTTTGATGCAGTTCGTGCTGAACGAATGATTTGCAGAAAAAAAAGACAGACCAAGATGTAACCTTGGTCTGTCTTATTAAAGGAATGCTATTGGCCGGCTTGTTCACGGCGCTGCAATTTTTCATTGGTTAATTTCTCAGGGGTCACATCATGCCCCAGTGGGTCCACAACGGATACTGCCAGCATGGTTGTCAGTACCTGACCTCGAATAGCCTGCAAATATTGTTTTCTAAGCTCCTGCTGCTCGCTTTTTTCTGCTTTTGTCAAGCCCACGCTGCTGCGTTGTTTTCGACTTAATTCATTGATGCGTCCCAAAATAGGAATCATGTAATCCACCTCACTTGTTAGTCCAATTTCCGAAGATATTTCGAATATCTTCAAACTAACTTATTACAACTTTACGAATTTGTCCATAGGCGCAATCCGTTGAGAAGTGTTTAGGTGATCTCATGCACAGACCACACAATGCCATTTGTAGCACCACTGCCCAGATTCAACGTAATCGTCAGCCCGTTTGCAGCATAGAACAGTCCAATCACATCTCCCGCATTCAATGCCACTTCTACCGCCAAAGTAACTGCACCGCTTCCCAGCACTGCCCGCAGTGTTAGTAGTGTAACTGCTATATTGAGTACGGGCAATAAACCACTAACTAGCGTTGTAACTGTCGGTGATGTCCTCTGGACTAGAAAGGCTGGGTTAACTCCAGCACCCAGTGATAGGGCGATCGCTGCGGTCGTTGCATAATTGATCGTGGCCACAATGGAATATCTCCCTGTCACCGGGACCGTATAATTTCCTGTTGTTGCATTGAAGTTGGCATTACCGTAATAAGGACTCGTTGTCGTCCAGTTGGTTAACTGTGCGCTCGTTGCTGTCGAAAGTGTAGCCAGGAAGGCCGAGAACCCTTGTGTTGCAAAATTGGGGCCGGTTGGTCCAGTGGCTCCTGTCAATCCCGTGGCCCCTGTTGTTCCTGTAATTCCTGTTGCTCCCGTAGCTCCGGTTGCACTAGTTACACCAGTTATGCCGGTAGCTCCTGTAAGTCCGTTAGCACCAGTTGGTCCAGTCGGGCCGGTTGGACCTGTGATGCCTGTAACCCCAGTAGTTCCAGTAGCTCCGGCAACCCCAGTGACCCCAGTTGCACCTGTAGAACCAGTAGCTCCCGTTATTCCTGTTTCTCCAGTTGCTCCGGTCGCGCCAGTTATACCTGTAACTCCTGTTGTGCCTGTGGCTCCTGATACACCTGTGAGCCCTGTAGCCCCAGCTGCTCCGGTCGCGCCGGTCGGTCCCGTTACACCTGTCGTGCCGGTTACGCCTGTTAAACCCGTCTCTCCTGTAATACCCGTGGTTCCTGTTGCTCCAGTCGTACCTGTTGTACCCGTAACACCAGTTACGCCAGTTGTGCCGGTGGCACCTGTAATTCCAGTAGCTCCAGTCACACCCGTAATGCCAGTTACGCCGGTCGTGCCGGTTGGTCCTGTTTCACCAGTAATACCCGTTGGACCGGTGGCCCCTGTAGCACCAGTCGTACCTGTGACTCCGGTTGTACCTGTCGTGCCGGTTACTCCAGTAACTCCCGTAGATCCGGTCGCCCCAGTCGTTCCTGCACCCCCTGTTATACCTGTTTCCCCAGTGGCTCCGGTCGCACCGGTTGTACCCGTAACTCCAGTTAAACCAGTCGTGCCGGTTGGTCCTGTGGAACCAGTGGGTCCCGTCTCCCCAGTGCCACCAGTTGCTCCCGTCGCACCGGTACTGCCCGTAAATCCCGTAATACCGGTCGTCCCGGTGGCGCCAGTGATTCCTGTGATACCCGTACTCCCCGATGCTCCTGTTACCCCAGTCAGACCTGACACACCAGTCGTACCGGTTGGTCCCGTTACACCTGTCGTACCTGTAACGCCTGTTACACCCGTTTCTCCTGTAATGCCCGTGTTTCCTGTTGCTCCAGTTAATCCGGTAACTCCAGTTGGACCAGTGATTCCTGTCAGACCTGTTTCCCCTGTGATGCCAGTTGTGCCCGTTACGCCAGTAGCTCCGGTTGTTCCAGTCACACCTGTGATACCCGTAGTTCCGGTTATGCCGGTTATGCCAGTGGCTCCGGTGGGTCCCGATACACCTGTCGTACCGGTTGCGCCTGTTACACCAGTCTCTCCTGTAATGCCCGTGGTTCCTGTTGCTCCAGTAGCCCCGGTGGGTCCCGTCACACCAGTCGTACCTGTGACCCCTGTTAGACCCGTCTCACCAGTTTGGCCAGTTGTGCCGGTTATTCCTGTTTCACCAGTAATACCCGTTGGACCAGTGATTCCTGTTAGACCTGTTTCCCCTGTGATGCCAGTTATGCCAGTTATGCCAGTTATGCCTGTTACACCAGTAGCTCCCGTAGTACCCGTACTTCCCGTTGCTCCAGTCGTACCCGTTTCCCCTGTGACCCCAGTGGCTCCGGTCGCACCGGTTGGTCCTGTGAACCCTGTTTCTCCAGTTGATCCCGTCACACCAGTCGTACCTGTCACCCCTGTTGGACCTGTAGCTCCAGTAGTTCCGGTTGCACCAGTAACTCCCGTGATACCCGTTGCCCCAATCGTACCTGTTGGTCCTGTTTCACCAGTAATCCCTGTTAGTCCAGTAGTGCCTGTCGGACCGGTTATACCAGTAACTCCAGTCGTACCTGTCACCCCTGTTAGCCCCGTCTCTCCAGTTGTACCAATTGTTCCGGTTGCGCCGGTTACTCCTGTGGCACCGGTACTTCCTGTTTCTCCAGTCGCACCCGTAGGACCTGTAATACCAGTTGCACCTGTACCTCCTGTTAGACCCGTCTCTCCAGTGACGCCAGTAGCTCCGGTGGTACCCGTAATCCCCGTCGTTCCGGTGTTTCCTGTAGCACCCGTACTTCCGGTTGCTCCAGTAATTCCTGTTGAGCCACTAACTCCGGTTGCACCTGTGACCCCTGTTGGACCTATATCTCCAGTAGCTCCGGTCTCTCCAGTGAGGCCTGTTGCACCGGTCACACCAATTGTACCCGTAACGCCAGTTAAGCCAGTCGAACCGGTTGGCCCTGTTTCGCCAGTGACCCCGGTTATGCCAGTAGCTCCGGTGAGTCCTGTCGCGCCAGTTACACCAGCAATTCCTGTTGTGCCACTAACTCCGGTTGCACCTGTAACACCAGTTGTTCCCGTCGCACCCGTAGGACCTGTAATACCAGTTGCACCTGTACCTCCTGTTAGACCCGTCTCTCCAGTGACACCAGTGGCCCCGGTTGCTCCAGTTGCTCCAGTCACCCCAGTCGGTCCCGTCGCTCCTGTCGTGCCTGTGAATCCTGTTAGACCCGTTTCCCCAGTGACACCAGTCAGTCCGGTAGCTCCGGTCACGCCTGTGATACCCGTGGTTCCAGTAAAGCCAGTTAGTCCAGTTGTACCTGTAATCCCTGTGGCTCCGGTCTCACCGGTGATTCCGGTTCCCCCTGTTGGACCGGTATCTCCAGTAGTTCCAGTTGCACCAGTAATTCCTGTGGCTCCTGTTACACCAGTATTGCCGGTTATGCCAGTAACGCCGGTTGAACCTGTACTTCCCGTTGCCCCTATTGCCCCAGTAGATCCTGTAGCACCTGTAACTCCGGTTGTACCTGTCGTACCTGTAATTCCTATTTCTCCAGTAGCGCCGGTCGGTCCTGTCTCACCTGTCGTGCCGGTGATCCCTGATAGACCCGTCTCTCCAGTGGCACCGGTATTTCCCGTTACTCCTATATCCCCAGTGAGTCCTGTCACACCAGTCGTACCTGTGACTCCGGTTGTGCCAGTGGCACCAGTTGCTCCGATCGCACCTGTGCTACCTGTAAATCCAGTAATACCTGTTGCACCGGTCACTCCAGTCGTTCCTGTTGTGCCCGCAATTCCAGTAACGCCAGTCAATCCGGTTGTACCTGTTGGTCCTGTTTCACCAGTGACCCCGGTGGGTCCCGTTAGACCAGTCGTACCTGTAACTCCTGTTAGCCCCGCCTCACCAGTACTTCCTGTCGCTCCGGTGAACCCTGTCAAACCAGTCGTGCCGGTCGCACCTGTACTGCCCGTAGATCCAGTAATCCCTGAAGCACCAGTATTTCCAGTAACGCCAGTGATGCCTGTCGTGCCTGTTTCGCCAGTTGCTCCCGTCACACTCTCACCAGTACTTCCAGTAGATCCGGTTACACCCGTAATTCCAGTAACTCCCGAAGACCCAATCCCCCCAGTGGCACCAGTTGCGCCGATCGCACCTGTAATCCCTGTCGTGCCGGTTATGCCAGTATTTCCAGTTGGACCCGTACTTCCCGTTGCTCCTATCGCCCCAGTAAATCCTGTAGCGCCTGTAACTCCGGTGATACCTGTTTCTCCAGTAGATCCAGTCAAACCAGTCTCACCGGTTGAGCCGGTCGTACCTGTAATCCCAGTTTCGCCTGTAGTCCCTGTCGGTCCCGTTACACCAGCCGGACCCATAGCTCCTGTAGTACCGGTTATGCCTGTTGCTCCAGTAGCCCCGATTGGTCCCGTCACACCAGTCGAACCGGTAATTCCCGCCACTCCAGTCACGCCCGTGATCCCTGTGAATCCAGTAATACCGGTTACTCCAGTCGGTCCTGTTAAGCCCGTTGCTCCAGTAAATCCTGTTTCACCAGTAGATCCTGTTAGTCCCATCACACCAATTCCAGTTGGACCAGTTGCTCCAGTGAACCCGGTAGCCCCAGCTAATCCTGCAACTCCAGTTGGACCTGTAACTCCGGTGCTGCCCGTAAAGCCGGTTATACCTGTATTTCCTGTAGCCCCGGTCATGCCTGTAACACCAAATCCGGTATTTCCAGTTGCGCCGGTTGTTCCTGTGACTCCAGTCGATCCAGTCCCAGTCGCACCTGTAACTCCTGTGCTTCCTGTAGATCCAGTTGCTCCCGCTTCACCCGTTGGACCGGTCTGACCTGTAGATCCTGTAGTTCCAGTCACACCTGTCGTGCCCATCAGTCCGGTAGCTCCGGTTAACCCAGTAGCACCTGTTGCTCCCGTGTATCCTCTCATTCCCCGATAACCCCGTGGGCCGCGAAGGAAAGGAATCCTGTGACTTTTCTTTTTTTTGCATTTACGTCTGCTTTTCTTACAAGACTTACTCTTCTTCTTTGGGATAGAGTGTTTTTTTGCTTTTTTTGCTTTCCGTTTACCTGTACTGATTGAGGAAATTTTGCGTTTCCTTTTGGACATACCGCTCACAAGAAAATCCCCCCTCCTTGTACACCACGTCAAATCCCCGCATTTTACAATAGTACACTCTATGCCCCGGACTAGCTTTGTGCGCCCCCAATTGAATATACCTATGAAACCTTCAAAGTTAGTGATCAATCAATTACTTTTCTCCAAAAAAATATATTCCCCTCTACTCCCCCCGCAACTCCAACTCCTTAATCGTCAACTTAATTCCTTCTTCAAAAGATGTTGCCACAACTGGGCCAATCCGTTCCACATACTTCTGTCTACTCAAGATCAGGGGTTCCTCGGTCAGATATAACATCTCTACAATTTCTTTCATAACGGGTACACCTAGTCCAATCAAAGACAATCCCACTCTTCCTAACGCCATCACAGGTTTGCTTCTTCCAGCAGCCTTCTGTGCCAATCGCACGATGTCATGACCCGAGATGATCCCCGATCCAGGAATGTTCCAGTTCTGTCCATACGTCTTCTCTCTGCTTGCCAGCTCCACCACCATGACCGCAGCATCCGGTAAATAGATGTACTCTCTGGGTACCTTCATATTCCCGATAAAAAAAGCCATCTTTCCTTTTGCTATTGCTTCAAGTGTTGAACCCAGATAGGAAGCTTGATTGGCCGATGGGCCATAATAGTCTGGCAAGCGAACAATCATCACCTGAGCTCTGGTCCATCTTGTGCTGAATAACATCTGTTCATATGCAAGTCGTGTCTTGCCTTTGCGGGTATGTGGCTGTTTCGGATGTTCTTCGGTTACTTCCTTCATTTGTCTTCTGCCATAAGGGTAGATTCCGTCTATTACCACCACATTCAGACCCAAGTGTTCTGCTGCCGCCATCACGGATTCGCCGAGCGGAATCAGCCTGCTCTCCATCTCGTTATAAGGGACATTCGCACAATGAAATATGACATCGCATTCCTGTGTAGCAGCAATAATATCATCCGACCGAAATGCATCTCCAACTCCGATTAACAGGTGATCCGGAGATCCCAATTTTACCGCAAGCTGCTCCAGTTTTTGACGGGAGCGCCCAAATGCGATCGTAGAAATCCCTCGTCTAATCAATTCCTCCGTAATCGCTGCACCTGTTCCACCTGTGGCTCCAATCACAATAGCTTTTTTCATCATATATCAACCTCTCTCACCCATTTAGTTATTGATCAATTACTTACCTGAAAACAATATAAACCATAATTAGTGATTGATCAATAACTAAAATTCAAAAAGGGACTTTCCCTCCCCCTCTATCGTTCCTTCAGCTCCGGCATATCCAGTGCATTAGATACATTACACAACATCCCGATTGCCAGAAAAATCATGGTTCTTTTCAGCGGTTCAGCCATTCCTGCAACGGTGAAAGCTTCCAGTACCATACTTCGTACATCACTAATGCCTTTTTGCATGGCCTGACGAATGACTTCCTCCCGGATCGTTTGCGCCTGCATCTGAAGCAAGATTTCGCTCTTGTGCGATTCCAGAATCTTATCATAGGCTTCTATGAGATCATTCTCTAACTGATCTGGCGTCGCCGTCTCCACCACAATTCGAAACGAATCAATCACCCGTGTCCATGAGACCTCAATTGCAGTTAATAATAAAGCTTCTTTTGTTTTGAAAAAACGAAATATATACGGCTGTGAGATCTGTGCCCGTTCAGCCACCTGAGCTGTAGTCGCACGATAATAGCCAATTTCCGCGAAGACGTCAATTGCTGCAGAGATAATATCATTTCGCCGGTTAACTGACGCTATTGTTTCCTTAGCCATGATAATCCTCCCTCCAATAGTTAGTGATTAATTGATCAATAGCTTGAAGTATAACGAATACTATCCCTCAATGCAAAGGTATCTTGACCTTGTACAAAGCCAACAAACCCGCAGACGCTGGCTCAAGCCGCTGCAGGTGTAGCTTGTCGATCATAGATTCTACCCACTGGAAACCGAAGAGAACATGGATTGTCTGAAACAGTTTCGTACCATGCATTACAAGAGTGTCTGTTCACTGATGGAGAAGTTTGCGCAATCGGGATTCCGAATCCAGCTTCGGACAACTATTACAATATCCATGTGCGTGACTGCCGCTCCCAACCTGATATGCCAAACAACAATATCGGCGTATCAGGAACGGCGGTCCCTGCCACTTGGGATGATCAAAGCGATGCAGCTCGAAGGCAAATGAAAATGCATTTTCATTTTGTTGTTTGTCAAGCCATATGCTTTGATCTTCCTTGATCTGTTCAAGCCGTTCATCTGTCTTCCAAATGCTCCGATCATTGATCATTCGTGCATACAATTGTTGCACATTATGGGCAACCAGAGACCACATGACCTTATCGCTCGCTCCTGTACTAACGGCTACTGCTCGCAGAACAGGTTCCAGATGTAACAGCATTCTCTTCTTGAGCAAGCCACTCTCTGATCTGCGCTGAACAGGATCTCCACCCTCCAGAAAGGAGCTCTTCAGCCGAGTCTCATATCGCATGCCACCTGCTCCATTCAATTCAAACCGAACATCATCGTCTGCAATGCTAAGTATAGTATCGTATAGACTGAATGCTGAGATTACGGACATAACAAATACGGAGTAACGTTTGGCAAAAAGTGTACCGACGGCCACACTTCCTTTGCCGCCCAGTTGAAGCCCTTGCTGCACAGCCTGTTCATGCAATATCGAGTTTCGTTTCTCATCATTCAGCACATCCTTCACACGAATAGGATACTTGGAATCATCGCAGTCCACTCGAATCGTCGTCACAAAAAATTGCTGTAATGCTTCAGACATCTCTGAAAAATCATGTCTTAGATAACGTCTCATCTATTAATCATGTCTTCAACTTCGTTGATAATCTCGCTTCGCCCAATTGCTCCCCAGCCCTTAAACAACCAGAACGAATCTGTCGTATAGACCTGATCTGCACCAACAGCCGGTACTCCCTTCCAGAGTGAGCTTGCATTGATGTTGTTTAAATACTCATCGGCATTCGGGTCAATCTCCAGAACTACGAAATCAGCATCCACATCTGCAATTTTCTCCATGGACAGGTCCTCACGTTGTTCGGCAGGTGTCACAGTCGTTGGCACAAATCCAAGATCATGATACAAAAGTGTGTTGGTTGGATGTCCTTTTGCCGCGTAAATCTGCAAGGTCTTCTCTCTTACACGCAGATAAGCCAGCTTTTTTTGATCCAGTTGTTCGATCTTCGCCTTTAGTTGCTGCGTCTGCTGCTCTACCTCGGCTATCTTTTCTTTTGCCAGATCCACTTTGTTGTACATCCCGGCAATGGTCAACAGATCCTGTGTCCAATAAGTTGTATCATCTGCATAATCCAGCCATTCAGTACCAAGTACAATCGTCGGAGCGATTTTCTCCAACTGTTCATACGTGCTCTCCGCAGTTCGACTCTCAACAACGATGACATCCGGATCAATCTGAAGGATAGCCTCCAGGTTAGGACTATCTGCCGACCCTACCGTTGCAACGCCGGCAAGCTGATCTGCAAGGTAAGGCAAATAATCTCCTCCGTAACGAACTTCTACATTAACGCCTGCTGGTTTCTCACCAATCGTCAACATGTGATCGATGTAAGCAGCAGATAATACCACCATACGCTCTATCTTTTGCGGTACAACCGCTTTTCCTTTAAGATGCTCAATCGTTTGCGTACCACTCTCTTCCACAGGTGTATCCTGTTGCGGAGGCGTTGCTTCCGTTACTTCTGATGCCTTGCTACATGCCGTCAGAACAAGCACAAGCAGGGCCAACAGTATCATCGTTGCTGCTCTCTGTCTTACCATTTGTAGTGAATCCCCTCTACTATTTAATAATAATAATCATTATCACTATAGTAGGGAAAAGCGTACAGGCTTACCATGGATTATTCCACTCTCTTCTCTTGCACAATATCACCGTAAGGTAACCCCAAGTTGCTCTGCCACATATTGCATGGCCCACATGCGTCCGGTTGGACCCAGCGTTTTGAAGAAAATATCTCCTGCATTATATACATGGCCTACTTGAACAGCCTTTAATGCCAACCATGCGCTGGATTGCTGCAATTGCCTCAGTTGAGCACGTGCCTCTTCTGTGGGATCGACCATTACAAACACATGATCCGCGTCGTATAAATGCAAATCGCGAACTTTACTCTCTACAGCCCACTGTTGTTCCGGAAAATCACGAGGCAAATAAAATCCCAGATCATCATACAACAGGGCCCCTGTCTGATTATTCAATCCATACATTCGGTAGAAATGAGAAGTCACCCGGATGAACATGGCACTCTGTTTCCCCCACCTCGATTGAATGCGCCCTCGAAGAACCCGGCTCAGTTCAGCATGTTGTTCTATCCACTGTACAGCCTGCTCGGTGCGGCCCATAATATCCGCCATATACAGGAGCCTCTCGCCAAAATGGTTGGTGTGCTCCAGCATGGTGGTAGGCGCAATACGATGCAGGGAGTCATTTGGCTCCAAACGATCACTTGTAATGATCAGGTCCGGTTGGACTCGCCTCAAATCATCATAGTTCTGATTGAAGCTATCCAGGATAAGTCCCTGATGACTGTGTGCTTGAAGCGCAGGTATGGCAATATGACGAGCCACCCTCTGACCATAGGATAAAGCGGATACTGGCCTCAAACCGAGCGTTATCACATAATCGTCCAACCCGTAATACAAGGTAGCAATGCGATTCACTTTATTTTTCATATACAACGTTGGGGCGATTCCTTCGTTTTTCTTGAAGACTCTGCTGAAATAGTGCTCGTCCTTATAACCCACTTGCTCCGCAATTTCCTTGATCTTATCTGAAGAAAATAACAGTCGCTTGGCCTTTGCCATACGTAGTTTCAGTATATATTCAATCGGGGTCATATTTAATTGTCGTTTGAATGTTCTTATAAAATGATTCACACTAAGCCCTGCCATGCGGGCCATCTGATCAATTCGAATGTCTTCCGTATACTGATGCGTCATATACTCAAGTGCCAAATCCATCCCTGCTACAGGGGGAGTTGCTTCTTTCACGTGCATCATTAACTGAATCAACAACTGATGCAAAAGATGTTTCCTGCGCGTCTTTTCCAGACTCGTGATGGAGTACTTTCCACTCACCAGGGTATCCATCATCTCCTGAATATCACGTGTATTGGAAGGAACATTAAGTTTGCCCGTCACAGGGAGATCAAATGCCCCGGTATGCCAAGCATTCTTACGCCGGGTAAGTGTAACACAGGAAAATAAAATGATCTGATATCGGACAGGTGCTTCCATATCCGTCTGAAACTCCACATGCATTCCTGGCTTCAACAAAAACCACTCGTCTTGAGACACTGTATGTACAATGTTATCCATAGACAAAGATCCCTTGCCAGCGATGACCCTGCAAATGGCGAACCTTTTCCAGATCCGACGCTGAACAGCCCCCGGATTGCTAGAGTAATGGCAGACGTGGACAGCAGAGAAATGTAGTTGCTCCAGTTGTTTGATCCAATCATTTTCCTCCATGATGACGTCACCTCCCTGTTTGGATCGAACCCTGTAATCGTCTGATTAAACCATATTTTTTGCCTTTCATTTAATTATAGATAGATTGATAACAATTCTCAATAACATAAACAATCAATATTAACTTATCTATTTGGACATCCTATACGGACTACAATGTAACGTAGCGGGATAATAACGCTAGAATCAGCAACATTTTCTAACCTGTTGCAAAATCATAAAAGGCATGATATATTAATTGAGCCATCAATGATTGACGCATCAAATATTGATACATCAATGATCGAGAGCATCCAAATAATCATTAGGCAATGGCATTGTATACTGCAACATTAATCATTGGTTAACATACGCCGTTGTTCATGATTCAGATTCACCCGGGAGGTCTAGTCATGACACGTATTGTTTCCAAAGAAGAACAAATCATCAATCTGTTGAACGTGTTGGGTAATAAAATCAGTCCCAAGTTTGAACGCTGTACAGGTATCAGTTCCTCTCGCTTTGAAATTCTGCATGAGCTGGATCAGGTGGATGAGATTAACCAATCCATGTTGCAGAAAATCATTAATATTGATAGTGCTGCGATTACACGCCACTTGAAACAGCTTGAGGCGGACCTGATGGTTACAAGACGTAAGAATCCCGATGATAATCGGGTCACTTTTGTTCGTTTGACGGACCACGGTCGGAAGCAGATTGAAGGCTACAAAGCAGAGAAGACCAATTTTATCAATCAGATTTTACAGGATTTTAGTGAAGACGAAGTTCAGTCACTCGCCGATTTCCTGGAACGTATGCAGAACAATTTCTAAACCCATATATATAGAGGAGAGATCCATTCATGAGTACAATTCAAAGCAAATTCCAAAAAACCAATGATTTTAACGAAATTACCTACGGCCGCCGTTCTGTTAAGCTTTACGATCCTGAAGTAAAAATCAGCCGTGAAGAAATGACTGAAATTCTGGCAGAAGCTTCCCGTGCACCATCTTCGATCAATTTGCAGCCTTGGCGTTTTCTGGTTGTAGATACGGCTGAAGGTAAAGAAAAACTTGCTCCACTTGCAAGATTCAATCAAAATCAAGTGTTGACTTCCTCCGCAGTCATTGGCGTATTCATTGACATGAAAAACGCGGAACATATGGAAGAAATTTTTGGTAAAGCTGTAGAACTCGGTTATATGCCACAAGAAGTCAAAGATATGCAACTCTCAAAAGTATTGCCTTATTATGAAAGTATGCCTGCTTCCGCTATTCGCGAAGTTAATATGATCGACGCTGGCCTTGCTTCCATGCAATTAATGCTTGTAGCACGTGCTCACGGTTATGATACCAACCCAATCGGTGGTTACGAAAAAGATCAAATTGCAGAAGCATTTGGCATGGACAAAGAGCGTTATCAAGCGGTTATGCTGATCTCGATCGGTAAATCGGCCAAAGAAGGTCACCCATCCTACCGTCTGCCTGTAGAAACAATCACAACTTGGGCATAATATCAGGGACGGTTTCCCTGTAAGTCACGATTTTACTAGTTAATAAGCATACATTCTTAACACATTCCAAACAAACACAATATGGAGGTTTTACATTATGATTATCATTCACGCTCATCTGCAAGTTAAACCGGATCAAGAGCAAGCATTCCTCGCAGCTGCGAAAGAACTGATTGCTGCTACACGTCAAGAAGAAGATAACATCAGCTACGATTTGGCAAAAAGCACAGAACGCGAACAACAATACACGATGATCGAGCTGTGGAAAGATGAAGCTGCTACAGCATCCCACAACACAAGCGCGCATTTCCAAGCTTTTGTTCAACAAGCAGCAGCATTCATGGCCGCTCCAATGAACGTTGAAGTATTTGCTGGAGAACAAGTTAAAGCTTAATAGCTCATTAACTGCCATGCGTATCTTGCATGTGAATAAGCTGCTCTTGGTCATATGACCGAGGGCAGCTTTTTGTATTATCAGGTTAGCCAGTAATTACTGGTTGGCCTTATAAAATGTTCTTTCAGCAAAACCAGTAATTCTACGATCCTCAGATTGACTAAGATAGCTGATTGGGAGCTAAATCATTTCCATTAGAAGATCATCCCCCGTGTATGACGTCGTTTAGTTCTCATGTTTGACCGTAATCACGACATTTCCCCTCTTTCGCCCTGTTTCCACATAACGATAAGCTTCCTGAATTTGCTCCAAGGCATAACGTCTGTCAATCACTGCTTGCATCTCACCAGCCTCCATCAACTCTTTAAGAAGTAGCAGATCCTTTGCAGTGACCCTTGCGATGCCTTGCCCCTCAACAGTGACATATGTGCCGTTAGGTGCCAATAGGTGCCGACACTGACCTTTCGAGACTTTGCCAACTGCATCCAATATCAGATCATACCGCTGACTTGTTTTTGTAAAGTCTTCCTTCATATAATCTATAACATGCTCGGCACCAAGTGACTTCGCGAACTCCACATTCGTTGTACTGCATACCCCCGTCACTTCTGCTCCAAAATATTTCGCAAGCTGTACAGCAGCAGTTCCTACGGCTCCCGAAGCTCCATAGATGAGCACTTTCATTCCCCGTTTAATGTTTCCTTTGCGCAGAAAATATAAGGCCGTAGTTCCACCGAACGGAATTGCTGCTGCTTCCTCATACGTTGCGTTGAGCGGTTTCAGAGCGACTGGATCCTCTTCGGATAGACATATATACTGAGCATGGGCACCAAAAGACAATCCATTGATGGCATACACCTGATCACCTAACTTAAATTGCTTTACTTCCTTGCCAATCGCCGTAACTTCTCCTGCCAACTCTACGCCCAGGACCGAATTTCGAGGTTTTCGGAATCCCAAAAAAAGACGCATCGGTACCCAGTACAGAAACGGAACATTGGAACCACGAACTCTGCAGTCCCCGGATGTTACAGTTGTTGCGTGTATTTTAATCTGAATCTCATGATCTTTGGGTGATGGCTTCGCTATGTCTCTAAGCTGCAACACATCTGGTGATCCATACTTCGTACATATGATAGCTCTCATATCTTTCCCCCCACATGTTCCTGTTTGCCAAGAGTATATCTGGAAGTGGGTTCGGCCCCTAGATACTAAAGTATCGTTTCAAAGATACACCCGTTACAGGAGTTTCCATTCACGTGCTTTTGCCACTGCTTCGGTTCGTCGCTTCACCTGCATTTTGTCAAAAATAATCCGGTTATGTCCTTTCACGGTAGGCAGTGCAATATGAAGTATCTCACTAATCTCCCGATTGGATCTTCCCTGCGCAATGAGATGTAATACTTCGAGCTCTCTCACACTTAACGGATCAATTCGCAGTTCAGAAACGTACGGATATACATCTGTCTCTTCCGAAATCATTTCTATTCTGTTGTCCTCAGCTTCATCAAATGCAGCCAGTAATTGAAGCAAATATAAACGTGAGTCACCGCGTGCTGTTATCCTCTTCAAAAGGCTGTACACAACAACACCTTCGTCTACAAATACACGAATGAAGCCTGCTGGCTCTGCCATCATCATTGCCTCAGTCAGGAGCTCCATACCTTGTGTTCTATTTCCATGTTCCTCATGGATAACCGCCAGAAGGATTGTTGCCTTGAGCTGTTCATCCTTGAAGCCTTTGGTTATGGCCAAGCGAAGACAGGATTCCATCATACCAAGTGCCTCCAAGGTGTTCCCCTGCTTCAGCAATACTCTGGCCTGACTAAGCGCATGATTTCTGTCCCATGATAATCGCATTGCTTTTTTCAGATCGCCCTGACGAAGGAGCACAAGAACGTATGCAGCAGTAATATCAGGGATCACCTTTGTAAAATTTAACCGTTGGGCCGTTTCGTTGATTCTATCTAACATGATAGCGGCTTTATGAAGATCCGCCTTCGCAAGCGTCACTCGGGCGAGCCATAATTCACTTGCAACAACCCTGTCCGTCTGGACAAATTGATGTGCCAACTGCACGCTCTGTTGAGCGTGCAACATCGCCACATCAAGGTTATTCCATTCATAATGAACTCGCGCCAGACCAAAATGGGCTTCACATGCAATGGGCAGCGGTGGCTTACCTGCCATATGTACCACCTGCTGATAGGCTTCAGCCGCCAGGTGTAGCTGATTGTTGGATTCCTGCATATTCCCCATGCCCAGTGTCGCCATCATCGTGATGATATGATGTCCGATCCTGGTACTGTTCGCTAATGATTCCTCGTAGGACAATTCGGCTTCCACACGTTTTCCCTGAAGCTGATATGCATATCCTAATGTCCAAGCTGTTGCTGCACGAATGGGCAGATTATGAGGATGCAAATATTTGAGTGCTCGAAGTGACTCCGTAATAATTGTATCCGCATCGTGCCGGCTGACAGCCAGCGTGGCTCGGATGGAAGCGATATGTCCGATGAGATCAGAATTGATCTTTTCAGGTTCCGTATTTTGTAACGCTTGTTCAGCAGACTGCAATCTGGGTTCCACGTCTATCATATGTCCTGACACTAATAACGCAGCCGCATGCATCACCCATAGGGAAGGTATTGAATCCTTTTCTGCTGAGGATAGAGAACTCAACCATTGCAAGGCAGGAACAGCACCCCCGCGAAAAAGAAGTGGTATACCTTTACCTTCCAACAGATTCGATGCCCGATGAGTATCTGCCGCAGCTACAGCATGATTGAAAGCCTCCAGCTCCATTTGGTGCTTCTCATACCAGATGCTCGCTCGCTTATGTATCTCAGTAACAGACAGATCGGTCTCAGCTGAGCCGGCGTAATTTGAATTTTGGTGTACTCTTGTACGCAATAAATCTGCAAACAGATGATGGTAACGATACCATCGCCTCTCATTATCTAGGGGAACGATGAAAAGATTGGCTTGCTCCAGCCACTCCAACATGTCCTGTCCGGTAAAATCAACGGATTCATGTTCCTTTGGTTCATCTATATCAAAGATCGCATCACACAATGAACCGCATAATCGATCCAACATGCACGTTTTCAACAAAAAGTTCTGTACCTGTTCGGTTAGCCCTTGTAATATTTCTTCCATTAGATAGTCCAGTACAAATGGGTCCCTGCCACTGAACGTTTCCATAAAGTGATTTGGATCAGAAGAACCCTGCATGGATAAGGCCGCTAACTGCAACCCGGCAACCCAGCCTTCTGTTCGTTTTTCAAGGAGAGCGACATGTTCCTCTGAAAGTTTCAATCCCATGACCCGATCCAAAAACTCACTGCTTTCGGCAGAAGTAAAACGCAGATCACTACCACGTATTTCAATCAATTCCCCCTTTGCCCGTAGTCGAGCCAAAGGTAACTTGGGTTGCTGACGCGTAGTCATGACGATATGCATATGCGGGGGCATGTGCCTCAGTAAGTAGACAAGCGCTTGATTGATCACTTCTGAAGTCATGAGATGATAATCATCCAGAACAAGTACAAAATGATTTGTTATTTCAGAAACTTCATTAAGAAGGTATGTAATAATGGTCTCGAGAGGTGGCGGCTCGGAAGATTGAACAAATCCCATGATTCCTTCAGCAAGTTGGGGGACAATCGTCTGTAACGAAGCACATATATATGTCAAAAAACGTGAAGGATCGTTATCCGCTTCTTCCAGCGAAAGCCAAGCTGTATCTATTGAAGAAGACTTAACCCATTGATTGACTAGTAGTGTTTTTCCTGATCCTGCAGGAGCAGAGACCAGTATAAGTTTAGCGTGCATCCCCTCGCCCAAACGGACATACAGGCGGGGACGATCGACTACATGGGAGCGCTGAACTGGAATGGTTAATTTCGTAGATAAGATCGGTGCATACATGAGCCAAACCTCCATTCAAGGGTCTCGAACAGCAACTGTATCGTTTCATATATCGTTTTGGCATCTATACTACCATAAAAATCAAAAAGACACGCCATAAAAGACGTGTCTTTATTATTAGTAGTACATCGATGAATTTAACTTCTGATTAGCACTAGCTGCTAGTATAAATGAATGGCTCTACCTTATACTCTCCGAGCCGGCGTGATGCTTTGCGGATTGTTAAACACATTTTTCGGGTCATACTTGGCTTTGACTCTCCGCAGTCTGGCATAGTTGGCTCCATAGTACACTGGACCGGAATTCTTGATCCCTTGGTCTGGAACGTTGATATAGGAACCCACAATGTATGGTTGCAATTTCTTGCGAGTATTACGAGCGAGTGCAATATTTTTGGCGGCATGGGATGGTTTGAGCCACGTACTGGTCCATTCCACATAGAACTTCTCTTTGCGCCAGAAGAACGCGGTAGATCTAGGTGATTTGCGACTTACCGCTCCGCCCCAGTTGAGGAAATAGAACCCGCCTGGTCCCTCTTCCAAGTTCTCCAAAAATGCGCGCATCGATTTAATCGCTTTGTCGGGGAATGGTTTTCGTCCAAAACCGGACGAGAACTGGTTGCTATACCGTTGAGTCTCGGTCGGATCAGGTTGTAATAAGAACTTCACAACTTCTGTGTAAGGTAACAAACGAACAATGGAACTTGTCGGTTTGCCAACACTCGTAATTGGCTGTAATAAACGGAGAGCCTCTGTTTTAGAGCCTAAGAACAGCCCTTCCATAAGGACGTTGCCACCCTTTTTCGGTCCGATGGACAACTCGCTGCCCAGTCTCGTATCCACAGAGGGAGCCCACCTCTGCCATACTTTAAGTACCTCCTCGAATTGAGACCATAGCCAGGTGATTTTAAATACAGTCGCCTTCGCTGGAGCACGGCGCACTTTGAATTTGTAGCGGGTGTATACTCCGAAGTTACCACCGCCTCCTCCCCGAGAGGCCCAGAAGAGATCTGCATTACGATTTTTATTGGCCCGAATCACTTTTCCTTTGGCGTCCACCATCTCTACCTCAAGCAGGTTATCACTGATAAGACCGATGGTACGCTGGAGAGGTCCAATTCCCCCACCTAATGTAATTCCACCGATCCCTACAGTAGGGCTGTCACCAAAAGGAGCTATGAAACCTTGCTTGGCAAGGGTATTCGCAATTCTTCCAACTCGGTTTCCTGTTCCAACAACAACCGTTCCATTTTTTTTATCAAGTTTGATGGAATTCAGATCACTCACATCAATCACAATTCCGCCGTTAACCTGTGAAAGATTAACCTCAAGTGCATGCCTGCCGCTTCGCGGCCTGATCGGTACATTATTTTCACGAGCCCATCGGATAGCGTTGGAAACATCTTTCGTCTTTTGGGCAAAAACAAAAACTTTAGGATATTTGTCGGTATGCGGGTCCCAGTTCTTGCGCGCGGCTTCATATCCTGGATCACCCTTGTAAATAACCCGTCCGGTAAGCTTTGTTGATGATTTCACACGTCCCACTCCCTGCTGAATAATCGTCCTACAGCCTCTACTGCATCAAGCACTTTATACTGTATGACGGACATTCGCGGAGGGAATGGGCTGGTGCCCTTAATTTCAAGGTTCGTGTTTCGGATTGAGTTAGGCCACAGAACAGCCTTGAGGAAAATCCCTTTTATCTCGAAACTAGTCGCTGCCCGAATCGGAATCAATTCTGATTAACTTGCGTGCTTCCTGTTCTTTTTCACCATACCAGACGAGCACGTCGGCAAATAAATCCATGATGCGAACAAAGTTCTGCTTATCCACTTCTGAAATCTGATCTGCATACTTGAAAATCTCATCAAAGCAAAGCTCCCTTACAAATTCGGTATACTTCGCATATACCTCGCGACCTTTCGGCGAAGGTTTGACGTATATGTCTTTGCGGTTACCGCTTAGATGAAATTTTTCGAGCAGGCCTTTTTCCGTCAGATTCTTCACGTTCTTGGAAAATGTACTGCGGCTTACGCCCAGGCGTGCCGCCATTTCCGACATCTTCTCTTCTTTGTCCTCGGCTTCCAGAATGTATTCCAGCGTCTGAATCTGTGAAGCCGAGAACATCATGTCTGTACCATAACTTCGCTGCAGCTTATAGGTATTCGAGTACGCATTACCGTATTTGATAATTTTCTCAATCAGTTCCCGATGGTCGCCCATCCAATCTAATTTCATGAGTAATCCCTTTCATATTCAGATTCTCTCTTACTCTACTGAAATCAGATTCGTTTTTCAATCCATGTAATTGCTTCTTCAATAACATCATCACGAGTTGGTTCATTAAATATCTCATGCATCAGATGAGCATATATTTTGAGTGTTTTATCCGTCGAAGCGATATCGCCGTAAAAATCACGGGAATCCTTTTCGCTGACCAGTCCATCATTGGCTCCATGCAGTACAAGCACGGGATCTGTAAACTGTTTGGCGTTCTCCTTGAGCCATGTTATGCCATTTCCCAGACTGTTAAATAAATCTACAGAGATCTGCTTTTCCACCAGCGGGTCATTTGCGTAAGCGGATACAACTTCAGGATCGCTGCATACACCGCTGCCCAGCTCATTTGGGAAATACGTGCCTGTAGGAAGATCCATCGGCAGTTCTCCGGCAACTTTTGTATTGTAACGAGTGAGCGCTCCGGATAGCACGATGCCTTTAACCTTGCCAGGATATTTCGTTCCAAAGGATGAGGTTGCAAAACCGCCCATACTATGTCCGATGACAAACAGCGGAAGATCTCCGCTCTCTTGCAATGCCGCCTCGACAATGACATGAACATCTTCAATAAGATGATCAAATTCTTTATAAAACGTTCGCTGTCCTTCCGATCTGGCATGACCGCGATGGTCAAACCGATATACGTTAAACCCGCGCTGGCTCAGCTTCTCTGTCACATAAACGTAGCGCCCTGCATGCTCAGCTAGTCCGTGTACAATAACGACAGCGGCTTTTGCATTTTCTACTGTATCCTTGCTGAAATAAAGCTGTGTACCGTCAAAGGATTGAATCTTTGTCTCAATTTTAGTCATCGTTTCCCCGTCCTTTTTGTGATGTCCAAGCTTAAGCTCCGAGAGATCATTTCCTCCGCCCTACCATGGACACGCTTATTATTATTTCACTTAAAAATGATATTGTTTCTCACAGAAACAATATATCATCCGACATAACTGTTGTCCACAGTAATTTTAAAGCGTTTTCAAACAAATAAGTATCACTGCTATGAATCATAAAAAAACCACTAAACACTCGAGAATCCTTGTGTTTAGTGGGAGGCTTTTAGTTCATTTCATCAACAGCAGTCTTACCTGCGATTCGTCCAAAAGTAAATATGTCTGTCAAGGCATTACCACCTAAACGGTTGCCTGCATGTATACCTCCTGCTACTTCCCCAGCGGCATACAGATGTGCAATCGGCTGACCGTTTTCATCCAATACGCGAGTTTGGGTGTCGATCTTAATTCCGCCCATGGTATGGTGAACCGCCGGTTTTCTAGGTGTGGCATAGAATGGAGACTTCTCGACTTTTAAGCTAAACGTATCCTTATGAAACTCCGGATCAAAGCCCGCATCCACATATGAGTTATACTTATCAATCGTATTTCTAAGAACTTCAGGTTCCATATTGATTTTCACTGCCAGTTCTTCTATGGTATCGGCTCTGAACAAGGTACCTGCTTCGACTTGACGGTCTATCTTTTCCTGACTTGTATTCGCTGCGGTTTTCTTGATCTCGTCATCCGCAATCAGGTAAAATAAACTTCCCTGCTCGATTGCCGCTTTTGTTAAGACATCTCGTCCAGAGAATTCATTAACAAATCGTTCTCCCTTTTTGTTCACAATGACAAAGTTCTCAGGTGGTACTTGCAGTCCACTGAAGAGTTCGCCCGTTTCCGGATCGGCTACCGGCATCATTTGAGTGAAGCCCATGCCTGTCAGTGCTGCTCCTGCACTCTTACCAAGCGATATTCCATCACCAGTCATCGCATAGGAATTTGTTGTTTTGATATCATCGTCAATATGGCTCCAGTACGTGTTATATTCCTTGAGCATCTGTGTATTTGCACCAAAACCACCACTAGCAAGAACAACCGCTTTAGCATGAATGGTAATTCTCTGTCCGTTAACTCCGGTTGCGATGACACCTGTTATTTTTCCATCTTCGATGATCAGTTGTTTGACCGGGCTATCTGTAATAATTTTTCCTGAATGCTCTTCTACATATTTGCTAAGTGCAATGATAAATGCAGAGCCATAACTTTTCACAGGTTTATGACCACGGCGCCAAAGGGCACCCACTGGAGCAAACACGATGCTTTTATCGTATTCAACACCGATATCCTCAAGCCATTGCACACTTTCCAAGGCATAGTCTGTAAGTACTTTAACCAGATCGTACTGTCCATAGATCGTGTTTCCATTCAGGTCCGTTCGTTTGCCCCCGAAATACGTTTGCATTCTGTGAAGCAGCGGGGAATCAAATAAATAAGCCTTTTCTGTGCCGAACTTATCCTGATACGCAGTAAACTCTTCTTTGAGTGCATGAAAATCATCGATATATTCCGGATGGATCAAGCTCTCATCGGTACTTAATAAATTCTCAATCGTCTGTCTTTCCCCTGGATTCTCAGTGAACTGTTGTTGCCATACAGGATCTGCAGCATTAACAGGACCACCTGAACGGATCGTGTTTCCCCCAACAGCAGGATATTTCTCAAGCACAATCGCACTTGCTCCATACTGTAAAGCTGTAGCAGCCGCACTGAGTCCAGCGCCGCCGCCTCCTACAACGACTACATCACAAATATATTCCTCATCATTCTTCATCTGACTGCTGGCAGGTTTTGGACGTCTTTTCAGAATATCCGGGTTAACTCCGGCAAGTTTAACCGCTTTGGATACACCGTTAATCACAGCGTTACTTGTTTCAGAAGCACCAGAGAGAGCATCCACATTCAGCGTCTGACCCTCGATAATTTTATTCGGAATTCTTACAAAAACAACATCCGCGATACCTTCGGTTTCTCCCGTGGAATCAATATCGATGCTTTCGATCCGATTTTCACTAAAGGATACCTTCATCGGCAGATTGCCACTATGACCTATGGCATTGACCTCATACACACCGGGATTATAAGTGAATTCTTCTTCTTCGTTCAGCTGATTTGAAATTTTGGCAAACCGAAGGAACCGCAGGAAACATGTTTCCAGGAAATCGATCGTTCCTTCATTGTTCAGGTTGCCTGATTCGTCAAATGCTTTATGTGCGCTGCCAAGCAAAAATTCATACCCTGGCATCACATTAGCTTCGACACCTGGTGCATCCAGAATTTGACGAAGATGCAGCTGTGCACGCGAGGAACCTTGTGTTCCCTGTGACGCACCTATGATCATCACGGGTTTTCCAGCCAGCGGATGGATTTCAAAGCTCAACCATTCCAGCAGGCTTTTAAGGGATGAAGGGATGGAATGGTTATATTCTGGAGTCGCAATAATGACACCATCACTTGCCATAATTTTTTCATTAAACGATTGTATAATTGCACTGTTTGTTTGGTTATCGGACTGATTAAACATCGGAACATCTGTAATATCGAGGATTTCAATGGCTGCTCTGGACTCAAAATGCTTTTGTATGAATTGAAGCAGCTTGCGATTATACGATTTCTTTGCATTTGTGCCAACGATCGCTATGATTTTCATTGTGATTAGCCCCCTACTCTTGCCAGGAAAATTTCTTCGTTTTTTTCTTCAACGTCCGTTTTGACAGCAGTTCCGTAGTGATCTCCGTAAACAAAACAAACTCCCTGAAGATTTCGTCAAGCTCCGCTACTTTGTCAGCGTCAATGAGATTACCACTGCTATCAAATGCACTCTGTGATTTTCCCAAAAGAAACTCGCTGCTAGGCATCATTCTCGCACCAAGCTCAGGCGAATCCAGGATTTGTCTAAGATGTGCTTGTGCCCTGGAAGAACCGAGTGCACCATGTGAAGCACCCACAATCAGAACCGGCTTGTCTTTCAAGGTTTGAGTGGTATAACTGATCCATTCCAGCGCACTTTTCAGAACGGCAGGAATCGCATGGTCATACTCAGGAGTAGCGATAATGACACCTTTCGCTCTAGAGATTTGATCTAATAAGTCTTGTACCTTCACAGGAATATCAACTTCAGCATCCTCTAATTCATCTTTTTCAATAAAAGCAGGCAAATCCTTAATTTCAAACAAGTCAATCTGGGCTTCACTAAAAAAATGCTTTTGCATAAATTGAAGTAACGTCCGGTTGGTTGACACATCTGAATTTGTGCCTACGATTGCTAAATAGTTCATCATAATCCCCTCTCTGTCATTCAAGATGATGTTCGTAAATGTCAGACTCGTTCTTTCGGCATAACTCTAACATTCAAAGCTCAAATGATCTAATAGTTATTCATTGCAGTTTGATAACTAATTTGTTATAATCACCTCAAATTCAAAGTTTGTTACTTTTTTCACAAAGGGTGAGGAACATGTCTAAGTTAGAATCTCAAGATATCTTGTGTTACATTGACAGCCTATTGAAATACAGTAACTATAGCAGGGCCGCACAATCCCTTTACATATCTCAGCCCTACCTCACTAAGGTTATCAAGAAAATCGAAAGTGAATTGGGCTGTGAGCTAATCACTCGCAACAAACTTCCGTACCGATTAACCGAGCAGGGAAAAATATATTATCAATACCTAACGTCACTCGAACATAGCTACGCCAAGCTTATGAGGGAAATCTCATATGTATCGGATCTCGACAATAAAGTGTTACGGATCGGCATTCTTCCGAGCCTCGGTGCGTACTTAACGCCCCTTTTTTTACCAGCTTTTCTGGAGCTTCATCCTGCTTATAAAATTAATCTTGTCGAGGATTTACCTGAAAAAAATGAGAAACGTCTCCAAAATAATGAGTTGGACTTCTGGATCGGGCAAAATTCAAGCAGTATCTCCCCTAACTTGAACTCGTTTAACTGGGGCAGGCACAGTTACCAGGCCATCATTCCGCGTTGCTGTGAATTATATCAAGAGAATGTTGCAATTATCCCGGAGGGCACGATTGAGATTAGCACCATTTTGAATCAACAGCTTATTCTAACGTCCAAGGGTTCGGCAATCCGAAAACAGATTGATCAATTGCTCAGTGTCTACAAGATACAGCCTAATATCGTGATGGAGAGCAAAGAAATTTACACGGTACTGAAGCTGGCAAAGCATAATTTAGGTCTGACCTTTGTGCCTGAAAGTATCCATATCAAGGAGTGCCCTTCGGAATACAACATCTATCCAATCCCTATAGAGAAGATGAGTCTGGATTATTTTATAGCCCATCATGGAGAAAAAAAGCTGAATAGCGTGGATCATGACCTCATCCATACTTTTCTCAATCACGGACAACAATGTGCAATATAGGAGGCTATCATGAAACCTTTTACGAGAACGATATCGCTTATGGGAACTAACATATCCCTCTATATCGAGGGGACAGATGCTGAAGAGCTTGCCGAGGAAGCCGTGAATATGCTCGTCCGTTATGAACAAGTGTTTAGTGCCAACAGTGAGCAATCGCAGCTTGCCATGCTAAAAAAAGAAGCCGCATCACATCCGCTTAGAGTAGACAAGGAACTGTATGATCTTATTAAGATAGGCAAAGAACACAGCCTGAATAAGGATTCTTTTCTGAATATTGCGATAGGGCCTTTGATCAAATTGTGGAGAATTGGTTTCCGCGAGGCACATGTGCCGGAGGATACAGAGATTAAAGCGGTGCTGGAGCTCTTGAATCCGGAGCATATACAGCTTGACGATGAGCAGCAAACGGTTCATTTATTCAAAAAGGGCATGGAAATTGACCTTGGAGCGATTGCTAAAGGTTATTTTGCCGATCAAGTTATGTCATTTTTCAAAAAAAACGGAGCTGCATCAGCTATGGTCGATATGGGCGGCAATGTTTTGGTTCATGGCGATTCTCCTACCGGGTCCAGTCACTGGAAGGTTGGAATTCAAAATCCCTTTTTACCTAGAGGAAATGCAGCAGCACTCGTTAGTATACGCGAGCAATCCGTTGTTACATCAGGAATATACGAGAGAGTTTTAGAGAAGGAAGGGAGTCAGTACCATCATATATTTAACAGCAGAACAGGTTATCCCATCAAAAGTAATATTGCTTCGTTAACGATTATTGCGGATAAATCGCTGGACTGCGACATATATACTACAGAATTGTTTGGGTTAGATGCGGTCTCGATTATTCATAAAGTAAATAATATGAAGGATATCGAAGCTGCCGTAATTACGACGGATGGAAATCTGGCCTATACCGATAATCTTAGGGGAAGAATTGAGCCTGTATTAAGGTAAGTTAACAGCTACTTCTTTAAGCCAGGATCTAACGGCTTTTTGCGTTATACATTACAAATATCGTGCCGTTCTTTTACAAAGAAAAAGCCCCCTGCAAAGCGGCAGGAGCCTCACCTCAATCCAGTTCAACATATCTCTCGTCAGCAACTTAGATATATTTAAACAGATAAATTTTGTAGGAATCGAATAAACTCTACTGCCGCTCCACTAATGAATACAAAGATAATAGCCCAAAACATAATGTCACCTTTAAACAAAGTCTTAATTGGTTGAAGAGGTTTGCTTGCTAGTATCTTATAGATTAATTTAAAGTAAGTAGCCAAATAGAATACTATCATTATTAATCCACCAATTTGAAACGTTAAAAAAAGTGATGCATTAGGGTTGCTATTATGAAGTTCCCATAATGTTTTAGGTGCAGAACTCACTTCAATTTGACTAAATTTACTTAATGCACTATCAAGTTGATCTGGTGGGTATATCGGATGATTCGATAGAATAATAAGCCCAGACAGGATAATCCAAACAAGCAGTATGTAAACTTTATACCCTCTTGAAAGAGAAACTTTCAGAGTAACTACTAACAAAGCTGTCAACACCCCAACTATCATAACTATAGAAGATATGTCGATAATAAAAGCTCTGTACTTAACATAATAAAATATCAGTATCGCTGACACAACTGATGCTGCAATTCCACCAGCAATTTTCATAGCTGAGTCATCTTCTTGATTTATTAGTTGGGGCTGAGCTATTGGGGTAACAGTAACATGATTATGATTTTCATACGTAGTCTTACTTTTATCAATGATCTTTGTCTTATTAAAACTACCATTAACATTACTATTATGACTATTCCTGTAACTTACTTTGTTTACTGTAACCAACAAACCAATACACGAGATAACGATACTTATTATACCTAACCACGTACTTAAATCCATTTGTGTCCCTCCGATTACTTTTTCGTCCGTTAGAAGTTATATAGTTATAGTATCCTATTCCCTTGGGGGAATCCAGAAATTATCCCCCCTACGCCAAAACCCCAGCACCTTAGGAGCCACTTTACGGCGTTAAATTAAACAGATAAAAAAGTGGACGGAAAAAGTTCTTCCGCCCAACTTTTTTTGTATCAAGTATTTATTAGAGCACCCACATTTCATATTATCAGAGTGAATCAATAGCAACTGCCCTATACTTAACGTGTCTACATCAAACCCAACACATTATAGATCATCACTGCTGCTTCTGCACGGCTAGCATTCTTCTTCGGTGCAAACTCATCGTTGCCTACACCGTTTATTATGCCCGCCCCCTGAATTGCCTCTACCGCTTGCTTCGCATAACTTGCGATGTTTGCTTCATCCTTGAAGGCTGTAACTTCACCACTTGCTAACGCTAGTTGCTTCATTTGGATCGCCTTGTATACCATAACCGCCATATCTTCTCGTGTAATGTTCTCATGAACTCCGAATCTTCCATTTGGTTTCCCATTCACAATCCCCAGCTTCTGCGCGGTTGCGATATTTCCATGGTACCATTCTCCTTGCTTCACATCACTAAAACTTGTCGTTGCGCTCTCATCCGATAACTCAAACATATTCATCAGCATGGTGATGAATTCTGCTCTTGTCACTTGACCATTCGGATTAAACTCGCCGTCACCTACACCCTTCACAATACCTCTTGCTCCCAATGCTGAGATTGCATCCTTCGCCCAGTCTTGGGTCACATCCTTAAAGCTCGTTGCAACATATGCTACCGTATACTTGCTTAGATACGTTGGCTTGAACTCTACTTTTCCTGTCGCTGCATTGTATTTACCATTCGTCACCACTCTTAACTCTCCGTTGTCCTTCACATCGTATACGACGACGTTGTTTGGATTTTCGTTAGCCTTTAGTGTGTATGGCAATTCAATCACGAGATCATCTCTGCCATCAAACTCTGTAAGTTTCTTACCATCCATCGTTAGCTCGATATCGTATACGACTTCACCGTTCAGCTGAGCTGAGGCGCCAGCTGGCAGTTGATTAGCTGCGATTTTCTTAATCGACAATCCTAACGTTTTCCCCGCATTTGTTCCTGTTCCAAGCAGTTCGGTTGCCACGGTTACGACTGCAGAGCCTGTGTTGATCTCGATGCGATCTACCGTAGAAGATCCACTTGTTAAACGCGGATCTACGGCTAGCTCAATCGTTAGCCCGTTCAAGCTTGCATCAGCTTCAACTCGCATGTGTAACTTACCGCCTGTCGTTTGATCAAGCGCACGCTTCATTGTATCCGCACTTAACTTCACTTCAGAAGTACCGCTCTCATTTACAACTGGCTTAATGTTTATTTGACCATTGTCCATGACCACTGGCTCACTTCCACCTGGAGCTGTTGGTACTGTAGGTGCAGGGATGTTACCGTCACCGCCACCATTTCCATTACCACTGCTTGGTGCTTGTGGTGTTCCATCAACCGATGATGTTACCGTTACCGTAGCGCTGGATGATAAACCACCATCCACTGTAGTTACTGTAATCCTTGCTGTTCCTGGTGCCACGGCTGTTACTTGACCTGTCGCACTTACAGTGGCTACAGCTGTATTGCTTGAGCTCCATGTTACTGCTTTTTTCGTTGCATTAGCTGGTGTTACCGTAGCTGTCAATTGCCCTGATTGACCTTCTACGATGGACAACGTCGTTTTGTCCAAGCTAATTCCGCTAACGGGTACGTTCTTCCCATTGAGTGCATCATACTCACTTTGTGTAATTGGAATTACCGTTCCGTGACGCGGACTAGCTGGTAAGTTGTAGTTAGAAGATAATGTCCAGGCACCTGATGCAAGATTGGTTGTCTCGAATGGAACATAACCTCTTCCACCAAACTCATCTACTAATAAATACCATTTTTCATCTGTATTCGATTTGAAGATCGTTGGACCCTCGACCCATTTGATGTTACCAACGCCTTGATTAATCATCTTGAAGGTTGGATCTAAGATCGAGTCACCCACCTCTTGGAAGATCATCTTGCCAAATGGAGCAGAAGCTCCGTTGTTTTGCTCATCCTTCGTAAAGCGATACACTTTTCCTTCATGCTCAATCATCGTTGTGTCAATGATGGAATATCCATAATCCAAATATACTTGCGGTTCCGTAAACGTATAGAAATCTCTTGTCTTGCTATACATCATTTTTTGATAAGCACTGCCTGTATGAGATGCATCCTCAAACATTCTTGATGCCCAAAATACGATATATTCACCCGTTGTCTTGTCGTACATAATTTCTGGTGCCCATGTATTACCCGCTTCTTCCGGTGCAACCTCTACCATGCGTTGATCTGTCCAGTTGACTAGATCATTCGATTCCCAAACCATAATGGAACGACTGCCCCATGTCTGTGCTCTACCCCAGTCACCATTGCCGTTAATTTTCAGATCGGTAGCGATCATGTAGAACTTATCACCTTCAGGCGAACGAATAATGAACGGATCACGTACACCCTTTTCCCCTAAGGTAGAGGTCAATACAGGTTTACCATTATTCAATTCTCGCCAGTCCAACGGATCATTACCGTTACTTAGTGCAAAGTAAACTTGCTCGCCTGTTGCAGTACCTTCTCCAGTGAAATATGTGAAAAAGTATCCCGCATAATTTTCATCAGCAGGCAGTTCCTTCACCTTTGCAATGAATTCCTTCGTAGTGGATGCTGAATTTAATGTAATCGTAGCTGTAAGCTTCACGTCTACATTTCCACTACCGTGTGCCGGACGTTTTACTTCTCCAGTAACTGAAACGACGTTTGTTTGTACAGAAGCCCAAGTAATTGTTGTTCCATATAGTCCGGATGTTGGTAATTCGATATGGCCTCTTACATCATTAATGTTATGAACGACTAGTGCTGCTTTTGCTTCATCTACAGAAGTGCCATCGTTTGGCAATGCCTTAACCGTCAACTGAAAAGTTTTGTTAACTGTCTCTGTACCATCTGTAAATACTGCTGTTAACGTTACAACTTGATCACCTTTTGCGTTAGCTGGTCTAGTTACGGCACCTGTAGTTGAGATGACATTCCCCTTATCTGAAGTCCAGCTTATTGTTGTGCCATAAGCACCTGATGTTGGCAATGTTACATTGCTTATAATCGTATCTTTTGATGCATTAGAAGCAAGAAGATCATTAATCGTTAATTTCTCTGTCGCAGCCGATACAAGCATGCCCTCCATTAAAGCAATCTTCTGATCTGAATGGGCCTTAAGTGATGTAATATCTGCCGCAGTCATAGCACCATCATAGATTTGGAAGTCTGCAATCATACCACCGAAGTATGGATCAGCTGGATAGAATGACTTACCGATATATCCACTACTGCCTGAAGTATTTTTTATTTGTTCTAGTGTCATTCCATTCGTTGAGCTTGATGCAACAGCAACACCATCAATATAAAGCGTTAGTGTACCATCCGTGCCTGAAACAACAGTTGTAACTACTTTCCATTCATTATTCTTTAAGCCCGTGGTAGAAGTTGATGACTCATTATTCCAAGCATTCGTCGCGATACCAAGGCGAGCTAGACCGTTAGCGTTATAACGTGGTGTGAAATACGTATAGTGCGTGTTATTGTCTGGTCTTCCTAATGCATACAACCACTCCGCAGCGTTTTTACCGCTCCAGTTCACAATGGATGAAACGGTCATATCCGTTAATCCATCGAGTACTCCTTGTGGTAGCTCTACATAAGAGTTAGTTGTGCCACCAGTAAAGCTTAGTACACCAGCATCTTGTGTACGAATCCATTCAGCTTTAGACGGATTCATCCATTTTCCGTTGAAGTTTCCTGTTTGGTCAATAACCATGGCACCATCGATATCATTCATATCGTAGTGAAGAATGAGCTCTGCCCCAGATGGCTGCTCTACTGGAGGAGTAACGTCTTCATCAGCTAATGTTGCAATCTCTTCAACGGATAATGCACGATTATAAATACGGAAATCATCCAATTTACCATCAAATAAACTATGAGAGCTGTTTCTCGATTTACCAATATAATTCATCGTTGTTTCCAGTAACATTCTCGGCTCAACGTTAAATGTCGAGCTACGTTTAACCTCTTGACCATTCACATACAATACTGCATCAAATTCATCCATTGTAATGGCAATATGCTGCCAAGTCTTCGTTGGTAATAGCCCGGAATTTCTCACCGCATATTTATATTCTGATCCCAGTCGCGTGCTGTCACTGCTAAATTTCTCTGTAAAAGGTGTTACGACAGCAAACTCCAGACTACCTGTATCCCCTTGTGTGCTCAAGTACATGGTATTGCGGTTAACCTGTCTGCCTGTTTCAGAAGCAAAATCAAATATTCTTTGATTTGCTTGATTTCTGTCCATTTGAACCCATGTAGAGAACGTAGCCTTCTCAAGATTCAAGGATTGAATCAAGTTATCTGGCAGCTTCACATATCCTGTTGATCCATTAAGTTCTAGTGCACCACCAGCTTTACCGATACGATCCTCTTCATTAATCGTTGCTCCACCTACTAGTGTTGCGTGATGACCATTACCAGAAATGTCATTCAACGTTGTACCATTCACTGTATTTGCATCAAATGAGTAATGTACAACCGGGTCTGTTGAAGGTGCTGGACCTTTCCATGCATACTTCTCTTGCAAAGCATCATACTCTGCACGTGAGATTGGAATTACCGTTCCGTGTCGTGGTCCTGGCGGAAGTGCATATTGATCACTACTTAATACATTGTTCATATATTGCGTGCTACTATCCAGATCTGTTGTATACCGGGCATGATATGGCCATGAATCAAGGAACAGATACCATTTGTCTTTATTATTATCCTTAAAAATCGTCTGCCCTTCGTTGTTTCCATTATTTCCGATCAAGCCAAGTTTATTATCACGTGTACCAGGAACAGCGTCGTATTGAAGGCCGTTAGCTGCAATATTGTCCTTGTCATCGTAAAAAGTTGGTGCTTTCTCCACATACACTTTAGTATTCACTTCTGACTTGGTGAATCGGTACAACATATCATTATGCTCAATAAACGTCGTATCAATGGTTGGAAGTGACTCATCAATCATGACCTTTGGCTCAGAGAAGTTGTAGAAGTCTCTTGTTGTTGCGTAATACATCACATTGTACTGACCTACAGGTCTTCCGTTATAATCACCATATGTCTCTGTGTTTTTCATCGATGATGCCCAAAATACGATATACTCTCCAGTTACTGGATCATAGATAGCTTCTGGTGCCCACGTATTTCCTCCAGTCTTAGGAGCAACCTCGATCATACGCTGCTCACTCCAATTTACGAGATCCTCCGACTCCCAAATCATCATGTAATGACTACCCGTAATTTGAGCTTGGTCGAAATTTGTACTTTCACCCATTTTCAAATCGGTTGCCAGCATATAGAATTTATCACCTTCTGGTGACCGAATAACGAATGGATCACGAAGTCCTTTTTCACCCATATCGGATTGAAGGATCGACTTACCATTATTCAGCGCTTTCCAGAACAATGGATCTTCAGCTGTAGCGAAGGATATCTCTTCACCACCCTCATATTCACCTGTAAAGTATGCAAAGAAGTAAGCATCATGCTGTACTGGCGCAATTGCTTGTTTAATCGTAACGTTAAACGTAAGCTCTTTAGAAGCTGCACCATTCGTAATTGTAGCTATTAGCGTAACGGGCGTATCCGTAGCTTGACGGCTTACCCAGCCTAGCTGTGTAGTATTACCAGCCGCTTCAGCCGTTCCTTTAACAACTGCCGGTCTGCTAGATACCCATGTGATTGCGGAGCCTTGTTCACCTGTAGTGACAAGACGTAAGTTACCTTTAACGTTGTCAGCATTGTAGATCTCTATCTGTTCAGCGTCTAAATCAACCTTCTGCTGATCATCGAATTGCTTCAAGATCGTAACAGGGAATATAGCTGTAGTCGATACGCCTTGATACGTTAAAGTAGCCGTAAGCTCTGCCTGAACATTACCTTCCTGAACAGCTGGACGTTTTACAGTGCCACTGTTAGAAATGACATCAGGATGACTAGAGCTCCAAGTAATGCTCACACCGTTTTTACCACTTGTCGGTAATGTAACGTTTCTCGTTATCTTATCGGTGCTCTTATCGCCTTCACCTAAGTAACGACTGATGTCAAGTTGATTCGCGGCATCATCAACAGTGAGCTGACGTATTTTTGAGATGTGAGTTGCTCCTTCTTGTTGATATAACTCGCCTACTTCTTGCTCCGTCAAGGCGCGATCATATACTTGAAAATCAGCTACGCTACCTTGAAGATACGGATCGTTCGAGAAGATTGACTTACCGATAAAACCAGAGAACGGAGCATCCGAATTAATAATTTCTGACAGCTTTAGTCCCTTCGCATTACCTGAAGCAACCTTAACTCCATCCACGAATAACGTTATCCTATTGCTAGCTTCGGACAAGGACACCGTTACATGCTTCCACTGCCCACCGATCAGGTTTGAGTTTGCGCTACCTGTAACTAATGCTTCGTTTGGCCAGCCATTTTTAGAGATACCTGTAGCAATCATATTACCTGATCCACTACCGTGACGTGGTGTTACGAAGAAATATTTGTTCGTTTCTGGTGTTAACACAGTACCCAAACCGAAGATCCAGCGATTCGTCCCATCATTCGTCCAGTTCACGATTGAAGATACTGTAATCTCATTCAGACCGTGTAGTAGATCTAGTCCATTTGAGCCCTTAGGAATCTCAACATGCCCACTATTAGATGTAGAGCTTCCACCATTGAAGGAAACAAAGCCAACCTCACTGTTTGAAATGAATTGTCCATTGTTTGGATTTCTAAATATTCCGTCAAATGTAACTGCCTTATTGGCAACATCCTTCAGTACGAGTTGACCGTCTACTTCTTCAGTTGTCTTCATGTTGTAATGAAGAATAAGATCATCTTTTAGCGATTTTCCCTTAACGGTAAGGGCTGATGAAGCTGTAAACTCTCCATCTTCCGTCTGTACCGTAATTGTGGCTGTACCTTCACTAACAGCTGTAACTTTACCCGTTGAATTGACAATCGCTACACTGGAGTCACTAGATGTCCAGATAACTCTTTTATTCGTTGCATTTGAAGGTGAAATAGTAGCCACTAATGTTTCGCTGTCCCCCACTGATAAAATAAATGTAGGTTCATTAAGCGAAACATTCTTAACGGCAATCTGCTCAATAGAGTCATCCTTAGGTAGTAAGGTAACAATAAACTCCTTCGTTGCCTGGCTTCCACCTAAAGAAATGGTTGCAGTTAACGTCACTTGTTGTTCCATTTCTCGTAAGAACACTTCACCAGTTGGACTAACCGCACTCTCATCACTAGAAGTCCATGAGATCATTGCGCCATTCTTATCTTCAGTAGGTAGTTCAAGAGATTCTGTAACTGCCGATATATCACCTAACGTTAGCTCTATTTTGCCTTTTTGTACTTGCTTGTCATTAAATGATTGTTCATATACTACAGCGATATCTTCATTATTTAGTGCCTCTCCGTAAATTCTTAAATCTTGAAAGCTGCCCGCAAAAGTAGCATCCCCTAAATAATTGGAGCGACCGATGTAAGCATGCAAATCCGTACCAAAACTTGCTGTTGTTTTCTCTTTGGCGGTCGTGCCTATATGAACACCGTTAATATAACCTGTAATAGAGCGTTCTGTAATAACCGTCGTATAGTGAACCCATTGACCTTTGTACTGTGACGTAGAAGTGCCTGATACCCCTACCTCAGTCGTCCAAGGCTGGTCAACATTATTGCTATTCGTAAATACTGACTTAAAATCACCACTTGGATTCGATGGATTCAACATCCAGTAATTTGTTGGCAAGTTATTGCCAGCTGCTGGCGTACCGTAGAATAATGCTGAGTAGTTCCCACTCCCCGTGTTGCTCTTGATCCATACAGAAATCGTTGTATTTTCTTGATGATCAAACAAACCCGTAGGAAGCTGAACGTAGTTCGTATTACTATCTGTTCCCCCAGGTAGAGTGAGACCATCGGTGTACGTAATATTTCCTACGGCCGTTCCATGCTTTTTATTACCTGATATATCCTGTACATCCTCAAGCAATGGATAATGCGCCAACATCGTTGGTGTTATTGTGTCCGCTGAAGCTTGATTGCTAAATGGCAGAACAAGACTAAAACAGCTACTAAAGGTCAAAAGAAAAGCTAACATTATGATTGATATTCGCTTCCGCATAGCATTCTTCCCCTCGTTTAATATTCAAAAGCACGTAATCCTTATTTCATCTTTAAAACAAGACCACCTCGTTTCAAGGAGCTAAAGAAACACCCTGAAATGAATGCGCTTACATTTCTCCTCATATTACGTCTTCAACACTTCTAATTCAATGTAGTTTCTTGTTAATAAGGTGGATTTTTTTATTGCAATTTGAAATGAATGCAGACTGCAACACTATTGATATGAAGCAATCTACATGCACAGATGCGTACAAGATTATCAAAACAATAAAACGGCATCTCTGCCGTTCTAGATGTTTACGTATGGTTTATGTGTAAATTAAAGGATTGAACCCCTGATAAACTTAATATATATAGTTGGGCGCTTGTCATATGGACAACGTGTCCGAAATCGATGCGGTAAGCCGTGGGCGCACCGGATCGAAAAATAAGGAGGATTTTCATTTATGCCAAAACGATTTAGCAGAATGCTCGCGTTCCTCTGTTGCTTGGTAATGGTGGCGTCGCTAATGCCTACCAGCTATGCCGCCGCCACTGACAACATCGAGAACGCAGAAGCGAATGAAACACCCACCGCCATTTTTGGAACTCCCGAACTCGGGTCAAACGACCCACTCTGGGGCCAGACCATGGAGCATCACATCAACAAAAGCACTGTGCCCACCGACCCAAGACCCCATGCCACGGGCACAGCCAGAATCCTTTGGGATCATGACTATCTGTATGCCCGCGTAGTTGTACAAGACAGTAATCTATATCAGGGAGCCGGTGGAGATCACCGATACGACAGTCTGGAGTTTTATGTTGGCACCGGAACCTCAGGCTCAAACCAATGGCGCGTCAGCGCGACGGGTGTGTTTTCAGGGCAGGCCGCTCCAGGCAGAGCTGCATGGACCCAGATCACGGAAACAGGATATATCGTGGAGATGAGAATACCCAAAAGAAATTTGATCTTACAGGAGGGAATGCTTACCTTTGAGGTTTACATTAATAACTCAACGGAAAAGGGCGGTGACCGCTATGAAGTCGTTTCCAGTTTCGGAGATCCGGACGCGGCTTATACCAGCTCTGTTTCATTTACAGACAGCCTGCAGCTCACCTTAGCCAATGAAGTGGACAACAGATTATCAATCACCGCAACTGCAGGACCGGGGGGCCGAATAACGTTGAACCCACCCGGCGATGTTCTGAGAATAGATCGAGGCTCTAACAAAGAAATTACGTTTACCCCCGATTACGGCAAAGTTGTGGATACTGTAACGGTAGACGGCGAGATCGTAACTCTATCTGCTGGCACGTATACCTTTACGAATATTGAAACAGACCATACCATTCATGTGACATTCAAAAATGATCCGGACGCGGGGATACTCCCCTTTATCGTATGGAATGACAACTTCGCCAGTGGCGAATACACAACGGCTGTCATCATTGACTTAGGCGAGGGGAAGGCTGCGTTAGGCTCCGAGCTTAATCCGGGCTTGTTTACTTTGTCAGCTAGGAACACGACTCTGAACGGCGAAGCGGTGACCTTTGAAGGACCACGCAAAATCACAAGGGTATACGCTAATGACGAGCCAAAAGTACGCGGCTATGTGGGGCAGGTTAACAATTCACCAGATTATCAAGACGGACTGGCGAGCGGTCGTTACATCGTCGTTGAGTCTGAGTTTTATTCAGAGAGCGGCGGCAATACAACGCTGGATGGCAGCAGTAACTCGACAAAGCAGGTTTACACCATTGTCCAAAAAGGCGAAATCATACTGACAGAAGGAAATCCGCTTCACAACGTGGTTTTTGAACAGGAAAAGGTTGCGAATCCAATCCTCGATAAGTTCACTACTTTCACGGACAATTCGGTCAATCGTTCGCTCTACCTTCACAGGGATGATGATGGTAAGGTGATGAAAGGATTGCCACTGTATGTTTATACTCACGGCATGTCACGCGGCGGCACAAACGCTGCGACAGACCAAAAAGCGGCCATGAAATCCGCCAACGGCTCAGTCGCTCTAATGAAAAAGATGGAGCAAAATCCCGATAAGTACGCCAGCCATGTACTGAATATTTCCTATAATGGCGTATCTGTTCCCTCAACAGAAAATGTTAAGAAGGTCATAGACGCCTTGATTGCTAGCGGCGAAGTAGACCCTAACCGTGTTTACGCGGCGGGCTTCTCCTGGGGCGGCCAGTATACCAACAACTTAGTTAACAGCTATCCTGGCTTCTTCGCTGCCGCTGCACCTATGGCCCCGGTAAGCGGTTCACCGAACGCTAAGGACAATGACGCTCACAACAACCTGGCCTATTGGATGTTTTTAAATGCTCATAATGTTGGAGGCTACCAGACTAACCTCAATAACTTCATCAATAACAATATTCCGAAAATGATCAACGCAAGGGCTTCACGCTTTGAGAGTAATGAGGCTCTTACGTGGCCCTACAATCAATTTGATCAGCCGAATCTGAGGCCTAATCCTGCCAATACACCTGTTATGGCTGATTATATAGCGCATGAAGTTGAAGCAGCGGTTCTTTACAATCAGATAACTATGGGAACTTGGAGTATAGCTCCCACGGCGCAGTCCTCTAACTTGCCGGCTTGGAACAATGACTACACAGATGTCTTTGATTGGATGTTCGCGCAGAGAAAACCGGTCGTACCCGGTGCACCGAGCGGCTTCAAGGCGACAGCCGGTGACGGACAGGTCACATTAAGCTGGACCGCCCCTGCTGACGACGGCGGCAGTGCGATCTTGGGCTACAAGGTATGGTATGGCAACGTGACGCCGGTCACACTGGATGCGGCGGAGACCAAATATACCTTCAAGAACCTGACAAACGGTCAAGGCTACAGCTTCACCATCATCGCGCTGAACGCAAAGGGCGACGGCGCGGAGATCAGTGCGACGACGACGCCGATGAAGACGACGAACCCCACTGTGCCTGATTCTGGCGGCAATACGGGCAACACCGGAAATACCGGCAACATCGGTAATACGGGCAACACTGACAATACGGCCACCGGGACAGACGCTGGAACGCCAAAGTCGACCTACACAGTGAATACACCGAAGGATAAACCCGCGGTCACAGACAAAAACGGCAACACCACCCTCCCCGGCGGCGGCGAGATTGCAACCAAAGGCGGGACGAAGATTAAGGTGCCCGAAGGCACAACGATAGACTCAAACGGTAAGGTAACCATTCCGGCAGACAAGAGCGCCGAAGTGACACTACCCGGCGGCGACAGCACAGTGACCATTTCGGGCGGCTCGACGATCGCGAGCGACGGTACGGTTACAGTAGGTGGCAAAGACGCGCATGTGAACCTGCCCAATGGCAACCGTGTGGATATCCACGGCGGATCGAAGATACGGAGCGGCGGAGCGGTTGTGATAGGACCGAGTGGCGCAAGAGTTGGCTTAGACAACGGCATCTCGCTGAACATCCGTGAGGCTACGGAGCTGGCGTTTGATGACGCCACCCCACTGGGCTTCCTCGTGATAACAGGCAATCCTTTCAGGGATGCCAACATGGACGACTGGTTCTACAACGATATAAATTTCGCCTACACATACGATCTTTTCAACGGCACGACGTCCACAACGTTCTCACCCGGCACCGCAATGACGCGTGCAATGTTCGTGCAGGTACTGGCCAATCTTGAGAACGTAAACCTCTCCAGCTATACGAGTTCCCGCTTTAGCGACGTGACGGACGGACAGTGGTACACGGCGGCAGCCGAGTGGGCGGCCGAAAAAGGCATAGTCAACGGTACAAACGCAGACCTGTTTGACCCCAATTCACCGATGACGCGCGAGCAGATGCTGGTGATACTGTACAACTACATGAAGTACAAGGGCTATGAGATACCTCAAAGACACTCTAAGTCCTTCACGGACGAGAGTGAAATTAGTTCCTGGGCGTTGGAGGCCGTTCAGGCACTGCGGGACATCGGCATTGTATTAGGCAAGCCGGACAACTTTTTTGCTCCCAAAACCACCGCCACCCGCGCCGAAGTAGCCACGATCTTTGTAAGGTTCGTCGAATATCTGGCTAAGTGAAAGCGTATACATAAAAATACAAACCCCTCCGGTTGGACAATATCCAGCCGGAAGGGTCTCCTTGTTTTCAAACTGTACTTTTTTGACAACTCTACGATCAGGACTTTAAACCCTCGATTTTTGCATCTAGAATATTCGTCCCCAAGCTCGACCCCAAGTCCAAAATTCTACTTCATTAATAAATGTTCTGATTTATTTCACCACAAAAAAACGCCATCGCAATAATGTGATGGCGTTCTTGATTATGGAGCCTAGGGGGATCGAACCCCTGACCTCATCGCTGCCAGCGATGCGCTCTCCCAGCTGAGCTAAGGCCCCAGGATATGAAATAGATAACTTGTCCAACACTGCTACGTTCCACAGGCGACTCCTATATCATATAAAATCCAGCTTTCGCTGTCAATCACTTTTTCATGATCCAAAGTGTTTGGAGAAGAACAACCGATTTCACTGGCACATACGGACTGGAACTCCAGACTGCTCTTCTCCCTTTACCCACTTCACTAATCCTCCAGATCGTCTTTGGACAACAGGGATTTCAGTTCTTTCATGAACATATTGATATCTTTGAACTGGCGATATACCGATGCAAAACGGACATACGCCACTTCATCGACTGGAAACAACTGTTCCATCAATAACTCACCAATCTGGCGACTCTCCACTTCAGCATCAGCTGTATTACGCAGAGATTTCTCCACTTCAGATACCATCATCTCCAAGGTCTCTACTGAGACTGGACGTTTCTCACAGGCACGAATAAGCCCGCGAAGGATCTTGTCCCGGCTGAACTCTTCACGACTGCCATCTTTCTTAATGACAATCAGTGGAGTCTCCTCAATCATCTCAAACGTTGTAAATCTTCGGGCACACTGCTCACACTCACGGCGACGACGAATGGATTTTGCTTCGTTGGCCGGACGCGAATCAAGCACTTTGGTACCCATATAACCGCAATAAGGACACTTCAAATCAGATCACTTCCCACGTTTTACTTTTTACCACATATTCCCTGTACTGATTTTGTAATGAAAAACGCATTGCCGACACATAATACTTTTACCAACCCGCGAGGAGGTGAACAGCAATGGCACAAAGCAACGGTAACTCCAACAACCTGGTGGTAACTAGAGCTTCCGCAGCCCTCGAACAACTGAAATACGAAGTTGCTCAAGAACTCGGAATCAGCATCCCACAAGACGGATACCAAGGTAACATGACTTCTTACGAGAACGGTTCGATCGGTGGATACATCACGAAGCGTCTGGTAACAATTGCAGAACAGCAATTGGCAGGTCAATACCAATAATATCTGCATCGTAATACGCTACAAGAGGAGCATGGAGCGGCCGGTGAATAACCGGCCTGCTCTGTGCTTCTACTTATATACTTAGAACGTATTATAGATCTTTACATACTGATTATAATAGTAAATGACTCTTTGTACATAGTGACGCGTTTCACCAAACGGAATATCTTTCACCGTATCGAACGAGCCATCCCATACACCATCTCTAAGCCAACTGTTCACTTTGCCTGGACCCGCATTATAGGCAGCGATCATAACTGCTTCATTGCCATCGAATTGATCGGACAGATTTCGCAGATACCATGTACCTAACTGAATATTGCGTTCAGGCTCGTGCTTTAATTCCTCCAGCGAAGTGTCGGGAATTTTGGCTTGTTCCAGTATCCAGTTGGCCGTGTCTGGCATCAGTTGCATGAGCCCAATGGCTCCTCGTTTGGATTCCTTGCTTGTCTTAAAATTGGTCTCCACCTTGATAATGGAAGCAATCAGAAACGGATCAACCTCATAGCTCTGAGATTGGGTACGAATCTCTTCCTTATAATGAATGGGATAGAACCATGCCATCCAGTTAGTATTCAGAAATAATACCAGTACAAAGGACACAAACATCAACAGCAGTACACGTTTCTTGCGTAATACTCTCATAACAAACCCTTACGCTGTAGAAATGAGTCAATTTGCTGCTCCGTCGCAGACCATAAGCCGCTGTTATCAATGACAATGTCTGCCAGCTGTTTTTTGCGCTCAATATCCATCTGAACATTCATTCGTGCCTCAGCCTGTGCTGCAGTCATTCCATCCCGACTCATCAAGCGATCTCGTTGGATCGACCTTGGAACATATACAACCATGACTTCCTCGAAACCATCTTCCAGACCTGATTCATAGAGCAAAGGAATATCTGACACCACAAGTTTATCCGGATGTTGCAATTCGTATGCAGCAGCCCGTTCACGCATCTCTCTTCGAATCGCCGGATGTGTAATAGCCTCCAGTGCCTTTCGTTCCTCGGGTTGTTGAAAAACAATGCTTCCGAGCTTTTTTCGATCCAGTGTTCCATCCTCGTTCAGTATGGCTTGTCCAAACCGCTTAACAGCGGCGGCCAACACGGGATGCCCGGGCATCATAACTTCCCGGGCAATAACGTCTGCATCGATGAGCAACGCTCCCTTACTGGCGAGATAGGCGGAAACACTGCTTTTGCCTGTCGCGATCCCGCCGGTTAAGCCTATATTCATCGTTTCACCTCATAACAGCTTCATTATTCCCATAATCATTAACAATAGTGCTGGCAATACAGACAGTCTTCGCATCCAGCGCAGAGCTGAGAATCGTAGGCCAACCTTCATGCCGAGTGACAGAAACGCCCCACTAAACAGTGCAATAATGAGTGCTGTCCATAGTGTAGGGAATCCCAGAAGTGCCGCTCCCAATCCTGCTCCAAACGCATCCAGAGACAGGGCAATACCAAGCCACATCGCTTCCTGGGCAGATATACTCCCCGAGTTATCCATATCCGCCTTGGAGGGACTGCGAAGGATCTGAATGACAACGCCCAGCTTGCGCAGCTCCAGTGTAAATACCATTCGTTCCAGTGATCCACTTGAAGCCGACTGTTCCAGATCCAGCGCGAGCACCTGATTCCTGCCCTTTGAATCCGACAGTTTCTCTTGTGCTTCTCCCATCCCAGTTACCGTTGCTTCTCTTCCCTCACCCGTTCCAGTGTCTGTTTCCAGCTGTTCTTTGCCTTGCTTTCGAATAAGTTGCAACAATGACCATGCGCCAATACCTATCAATATGACGGCTCCCACAATCGAAGCGATATCCGGTGACACCACATGGGACAACAACACACCTACTTGCATCGACAAGGCAATAACCAATCCCGAACAGATCGAAATAACAGCGATAGATAACAGGGGAATCTTAGTCCTCCGTAACCCATATGTAATCCCGACTCCAAAACCATCTAAACTAAGCGCCAAAGCAAGCGCCAGCAATGAAATAAAATGATGCAGCACCCCGGACTCCTCCTCTGTGCGGTACTCGTGCCAACTGAAGATGCCAGTATGGGTATACGCCCGCTTATTTCTGCCATATCAGTATATGGAGGGAGGAATCCAAGGGTGCTATGATTTCATCATTTCGTTCATTCAGTTCATGTTACAGCAGCTGACAGTTCGGACAAAAATGCGTGCCACGGCCACCAACCACCGTTTTTTCAATTAACGTACCACATGTTGTACAAGGTTCTGATTTGCGTCCATAGATTTTCAGTTGATGCTGGAACATCCCCATCTCACCCTGTCCATTCACATAGGACTTGATGGAAGATCCCCCTGCATTCACTGCATCTTGCAACGTAGCTACAATCGCTTCATGCAGCACCGTTAACTGAGTTTCGGTCAGTGTCTTGGCGATGGTCTCGGGATGGATACCTGCGCGAAATAGAGCCTCGTCCACATAAATATTCCCGATACCGACCACATATGCCTGATTTAAAAGCACTGCCTTGATTTTGGTTGTGCGCTTGCCAACCGCCTCACGGAATGCAGTTACCGTAAAGGCGGGATCAAGCGGCTCCAGTCCCAGCTTCAGCAAAGGTTTGGACACCAGTTCCTCACCTGCATTGAACAGATGCATCGTACCGAACTGACGCACATCCTTATAACGCAATTCCGTACCATCATTAAAATGGAAGATCACATGTGTATGCTTCTCCACATCTTCATGCTGCTCGTACACACCGTACCTTCCTTCCATCCGCAGATGAGAGACAAGCACCAGCCCGTCCAGCAAAATACGCAAAAACTTGCCTCGACGCTCCACACCAATGACGGTATGTCCCGCGAGTTCCATTGCAAATGCATCTATGTCGTCCGGCCGCTGAATAATCCGCGGCAAGCTAACGGTAACATGATCAATCGTTTTGCCCACAATAAGTTGATTCAATGTTCTTCTGACTGTTTCGACTTCCGGTAATTCCGGCATGATGTTCTCACCTCCCCTATATTATAACGGAAGATGGCGCTCAGCGGGACCCTTTTCTTATATCTCAAACATGGAAAGGCCTTTTGTAAAATACCGGAAAAACCGCGCAGCACTTGATTTATTTCGCTTCGTACCAGTTATCACCAAAGCTGACTTCGGCTTTCAGCGGAACCGACAGTGCCAATGCTTTTTCCATAACTGAAGGCACTAACTCTTTCATCAGTTCCAATTCATCGGCAGGAACTTCGAATACAAGCTCATCGTGCACCTGAAGCAACATACGGCTCTTCAGCTGGCGTTCCCGCAACGCTTCATCCATCTGTACCATGGCCAGCTTGATGATATCTGCCGCAGTTCCCTGAATCGGTGTATTCATCGCCGTACGCTCTGCGAAGGAACGCAGATTGAAGTTACTGGCGTTAATCTCTGGCAGGTAACGACGTCGTTCCAACAACGTTTTGACGTAACCATCCTGACGAGCTTCCTTCACAATGTCATCCATATATCGGCGGACACCCTGGAAAACTTCAAAATACTGATCAATAAACTGCGCGGCCTCTTTACGTGTAATATGCAGGTTCTGTGATAAGCCATAATCACTTATTCCATACACGATACCAAAGTTAACTGCCTTGGCGGAACGACGCATATCCCCATCCACATCCTCAGGCTTCACGCCGAATACATCCGAAGCGGTCTTTGTATGAATATCCATATCATTCACAAATGCTTCCTTCAAGCGCTCATCGTCCGAAATGTGTGCCAGAACACGCAGTTCAATCTGGGAATAGTCTGCTGCCAAAATGGACCATCCGGGATCGGAAGGAACAAATACCTTCCGGATTTTGCGACCTTCCTCCATCCGAATCGGAATGTTCTGCAAGTTCGGGAATTGACTGCTAAGTCGTCCCGTTGCAGCAATGGTCTGACGATAATACGTATGCACCTTGCCATCCCGATCGGATATCTCTTTGAGTAATCCTTCCACATAAGTGGATTGCAGCTTGGCAAGCTGACGATATTGCAGAATATGCTTGACCACATCATTATAAGGAGCCAATTTCTCCAATACTTCAGCATCTGTGGAATAACCCGTTTTGGTTTTCTTCACTACCGGCAAGCCCAGTCTATCAAATAAAATCTCACCCAGTTGCTTCGGTGAATTCAGATTAAATTCCGTTCCTGACAGCTTGTAGATCTCAGCCATCAACCTGCTGATCTGTTCTTCAAACTCACTGCCCAAAGCCTGTAGATCGGCTGTATTGGCCTTAATGCCCTGTTTCTCCATGTCCGCCAATATGCGTGACAACGGCATCTCCAGTTCATGGAACAGCGAATTCATCTCATCCGTTTCCAACACCTGCTCCTGAAGTGGAATAATGGCTGCGACAGCAGCAGCTTTGCGGCATAGGAAATCACCCAAGATCTCTACTTCCGGCACCTTGTACTTGGCCCCTTTGCCCATAACCGTGTCATCCTCCACAAGTGATGGCAGACCATACTTGGTCGTGAGTCCACTAATCGTCTGGTTGGATTCCGTTGGATCAAGCAAATAAGCTGCCAGTTGTACATCAAATGACGCACCAGCGAATTCAATGCCATGCGCATGCAGGGCCAGATCTACACGATGAAGATCATACCCGCGCTTGGGCTGCTCTGAATTACCAAGCCATGCCCGCACTGGAGCCGCAGCCTCGGAATGAAGCAATTCGGGAGATATGAACGTATACGTTCCAGCGGAACCTAGAGCTAGTCCAACCAATTTCGCTTGGTGCGGGTTATCCCCATGTGTCTCCACGTGGAGGACATCAATGGAATCCAGTGAACTGAACAGCTCACTGATGTTGTCCTCTGTTGCAATGGAGGATTCAACTTCGGCAGCAGGGACCGCTTCCTGTTCAGAACCAGTGCTGCCACTGAACGACAGGCGTTCGAGCAAGGATTTGAATTCCAGCTTAGCTAGTGCAGGGCCAGCATGTTCTTCTTGTAATCCAGCAAATTGCATATCCTCCCACGTCTGCTCCAGCGGAACTTCCCGGTGAATCGTCGCGAGTTGTTTGCTCATCCGGGCATCTTCGGCATGGGCCTCGATCTTTTCTTTCATCTTGCCTTTCAGCTCACTTGTGCCGTTCAGCACATCCTCTACCGATCCGAACTGGTGCAGCAGCTTCAAAGCTGTTTTCTCACCAACCCCGGGAATACCCGGAATATTATCGGACGCATCGCCCATCAGACCCTTGAGATCAATAATTTGCAGCGGCGTCAGACCATAACGCTCCTTAATCTGAGCAGGGTCATACAGCTCAATATCGGTTACACCTTTGCGCGTCAGCCCGATATGTACATGTTCGGAGGCGAGCTGCAACATATCTTTGTCACCCGATACAACGAGCACCTGTCTGCCCGCTTCATCTGCGCGTTTGGTTAACGTTCCGATGATGTCATCCGCTTCGAATCCAGCGAGCTCAAACTGAGCGATGCCAAGTCCTTTCAGCAATTCTTTGAGCAAAGGGAATTGCTCTGACAACTCTGGTGGTGTTTTCTCCCGTCCACCCTTGTATTCCTGATACCCTTCGTGGCGGAACGTGATTTTGCCTGCATCAAATGCAACCATGACATGTGTAGGCTTATGCTCTTCAAGAAGTCTCAGCAGCATCGTAGTGAAGCCATATACCGCATTGGTATGCAGACCTTTCGAGTTGGTCAGAGGCGGCATTGCAAAAAACGCCCTGTAAATAATGCTATTTCCATCTATGAGAATAAACTTGTCCATTCCAGCACCTCGCGTATTATATGGTCAACCTCTTCAAATTACATCTACTCTCATGATACCATACCCACCTGTCACATCAAAAAGAATAGCCTCTTTTCACTTCATTTTAATCGCAAAAAAAGAACCTTCTCCACAGACAGCTGTATACAGCCTACCTGAGAGAAAGTCCTTTCCATTCATATGATTGCATTACTTAATCAGTACTGATTCCCCAATTCCATAGCAATACTCTTCTATTGATTCAGATCCGGACGTTTACCTGTCACCAGGTATACCGTGCTCTCACCAATGTTGGTGGCATGATCGCCAATACGTTCAATGTAACGTCCAACCATCATCAGCAGCATAGCCTGTGAAGCCTGATTAGGATGCTCTGTCATTAACGTATAGAGATCACTGATCATGTGACTGTACAGTTGATCGACCTGATCGTCAGTCTGAGCCATTTTGTAGGCCAGGTCTGTGTTTTCTTTCAGGAAAGATTCGATGGATTCATCGATCATGGATTTCACGATTTCTGCCATTTGCGGGATATCCACCAGAGGTTTAATCAGCTTCTGTCCATCCATTCGGAGTGTCACCTTTGCCACGTCGAGCGCAAGATCTCCCATACGCTCCAGATCACTGGAGATTTTGAATGCCACGATAATTCGTCTGAGATCCTTCGCCACCGGCTGTTGTGTGATGATCAGTTTGGAGCCAAGTTCCATAATTTTGTCTTCAAGGGCATTCAGATTCGCATCATTCTTGATGATGACCTGAGCTTTCTCCGCGTTCATCGTTTGTAAACTCTCAATAGCACCATCCAATGCTGCTCCTACATGTTCACCCATTTGTTTGAGCAAGGTACGCAGCTCTTCGAGCTCCTGATCAAATTCTTTTCTGCGAATCATAGATTTCATGTCCTCCTTATCCATCATCTCCGGGTATGCCGGGATCATTCCAATTCAGCTCGCTTAACCGAACCTTCCAGATATATAATCCTCGGTCCGGGAATCTTGCGGTGTGGAGAATAACGTCTCCGTATCAGCTGCCTCCACCACTTCACCATTCAGGAAAAATACCGTGCGTCCAGATACCCGTGCCGCCTGGTGCATATTGTGCGTAACCATAACGATCGTGTACTTGTGATGCAATTCCTTCACCAGTTCCTCAATCTTCAATGTGGAGATCGGGTCGAGTGCAGACGTTGCTTCATCCATCAGCAGAACGTCAGGCTGTACAGCCAGCGCCCGTGCAATACAGAGACGTTGTTGTTGTCCGCCGGACAAACTAAGTGCCGACTTTTTTAATACATCCTTCACTTCATCCCACAGGGCAGCATGGACAAGACTTTGTTCCACCAACTGATCCAGTTCAGCCTTTTGGGTTACCCCGTGCAAGCGTGGTCCATAAGCCACGTTATCGTATATGGATTTTGGAAAAGGATTCGGTTGTTGGAACACCATGCCAACTCGTTTGCGCAGTGTCTCCACTTCAATCTCATTACTGTAGATATCGGAGCCATTCAGCATAACCTGTCCTTCCACACGAACACCCGGAATCATGTCATTCATCCGGTTTAACGTGCGAAGCAATGTCGATTTACCACAACCTGACGGCCCGATAAACGCAGTAACGGTTTTTTCCGGCAGATCCATCGATATATTTTTAAGCGCGTGATGCGTATCATAGTATAAATTAAGATTTTCAATGTGAATGAGGTCCTTCATGGATGTTCACTTCTCCTTCGTTGCAGGGACACGGAAACTCCCTTTACGTTGAGACCGATGCTGATAATCTTTCATCGCTGCTCGGCCATCTTTAATATCCTACCCTTTCATTGTAAAAACAGTATCACTTTCATGTTAACGGAATGTAAAAAAGACATCCTTAACCTTCATGATCTGCTTGATGGATCAATCTGATTGCTGATGCCTGCTTTATTGACTACTTTATATTACTCACTATTCGAAACCATCTCATCCAGCTTCGTACGAATGTGCTCTGCAACTTCTCCAGCTTTCCCGCCTTCCATGGCGATCTCCTCTGCTATCTGGGACAGATCTCTCACCGCACGGTTCAGTTGTCGGAACGTTGCTCCCCCTGCGGTGACATGCACCGAACTGTCGTCAATCTCCGCTCCGCTTGCCTTAACCAGTTCAACAGTCTGAAGGGTCAACCCACCAATATTCTCTAACAATGAAGACATGTTCCCCGCAACCTCACGGGTCTGTTTTGCGAGCGCTCGAATCTCGCCTGCAACAATCTGAAAACCTCGTCCATATTCACCGGCATGAGCTGCTTCTATGGAAGCATTCAGGGCAAGGAGACCACTCTGATCTGCCAGGGAGCGAATGGAATGTGCCATGCCTGAGCCTGTTTTGATCGAATTCAGCATGTGATCCGCATGTTGTCCTTGACTCTCCATATGCTGATGTACCCGGTTATAGGAAGCATCAACGTGTTTCAAACTCTCTTCGCCCTGCTTGGACAATGCCATGATCTCACGGGCCTCATGAACGGTCTGATTCGCTGCATGCACCAGCTTGGTGACCGCATCGTTGATTCTGGATATCTCCTGTCTGCTCTCGGACACCGTACGTACCCGTTCTGCTGAAGAAGCCTGTTGCAATCTGCGGGAGAGCGACATTACGTCACGCATCGTCAGCACACCAAGCAGTCTGCCTTGGTTCGTAACCAGCAGACAATCGTAGAAATGCTGTTCATCCCGTCCAAGTGCGATATCAATAATCGTAGTGGCTTCCATATGAATATCTGCAATAACCGGAGATGTATTCACTACTTGGATGACAGGCTTACGGTAGAATAAATCTGCGGCAAAACGGCCATTTAACATCCGATATAACGTCTCTCGCATTAACAATCCAGTAGGTTTCATCTGCTCATCACATAATACGATGCATGGGTGCTCCTGATCCTGATTCATCATCGTCGCAGCTTCTCCACAGGTCGTATGGACCCCGGCGACAGGAACCTGACGATAATAGTCTTGCAAATGGATTACAGGTTCTTCAGCAACAACCGTTTCTTCACTCTGCTTCATTTGGGATGTTATTAATTCTTCACTATGTAAAACAACATGAGGCTGGTCAGGTTTCACTTCGAGCAACATGGGCATAAATGCGCAATCTCCTTTACGTATTAGCTCCGTCTTGAGATAGATTATGTAGGTATAAAGTATCACCCAGATAAGTCCATGCTACTCCCTCTACGTAAAGTAAAATCCTCCTTTATGTTAAACAAACGTAAAATAAAACTCCCCGATCATTGCTAACTTGAATGATGGGGAGTTTTTCTTTTGACAACCAATTTATAACCTACACCGCGAATCGAATCAATGTGAACCGATTCCGGGTCCAGCTCCAGCTTTTTACGTAATGAGCTGACGTGTACGTCCACCGTTCGTTGACCTCCAATATAATCGAAGCCCCACACAGCGTTCATCAGATCATCCCTTGTCAGTACTACACCCGGCTTTTTAGCCAAATATAGAAGTACTTCGAACTCTTTCGGACGCAGACTGATGGATTGTCCACCCAGTGTCACTTCATATTTCAGAGGATAAATCTCCAGCTCTCCCAGAATAATTCGTGAGCCATCTTTGTCCTCAAGCTGTGGTAAATCTTCGCCATTGGAATAACGTCTTAATACCGCATCCACTCGGGCTAATAACTCAGATACACCAAACGGTTTGGTAATATAATCATCGGCACCTGATTTCAGTCCCTGTACAACCTCGGCTTCACCGTTCTTGGCCGTCAGAATGATAACAGGTGTACTGACACCCTGTATTCTTAACTTGTTCAGAATGTCCAGACCATTCATGCCCGGAAGCATCAAATCCAGCAAAATGAGATCAAATTCCTGGGATAAGGCCCGATCATATCCTGCAGATCCGTGATCCTCTGCCGTAACGTCGTAACCTTCCTGAGTCAGGTTATACGTGAGTAATCTTGATAATGTAGGTTCATCTTCAATAACTAGTAAACGCTGTGCCATGATACCCCTTCTCTCTTCATAGGTTGTCTGTTGCCACAACACTTTTTCTATCATAGCACTAATTTGTTAACGCGGTGTAAAACAATACACACTTTTTACATTTTGATACCAGACGCCTACATCTCTTCGTCTTGAATGAATGGAAGGATCACACGGAACGTTGTCCCCATGCCCAGTTCACTCTCTACAGACAATTTGCCATGATGCAGTTCCACCAGATGTTTTACGATGGAAAGTCCAAGGCCTGTGCCCCCTGAATTACGGGATCTGCCTTTATCAACACGATAGAACCGTTCGAAGATTCGCGGCAAATCTTTTTTCGGTATGCCAATTCCTGTATCTGACACCGCAAAGATGACTTCATCATCGTTATCCATCGTCACCTGTAACTTCACTCGCCCACCATCGGGGGTATAATTGATTCCGTTGGATAACAGATTGATGAATATCTGCTTCATCTTGTCCTCATCCGCTTCAATGTACAGTTCCTCCGGAACATGCATTTCCAGACGAATTTGCTTTTTCTCCGCCACCTTGGACAAGGTGCCCAGTACCATTTCGAAGAAAGAGTGTACATGAACAGGTGAGCATTGCAGCGGTGCGCGTTTCGATTCAATTTTGGATAACTCCAGAATATCCCCAATTAATCGGTTAAGTCGATCTCCTTCATCATAGATGATTTTCAGGAATGATCGCTCTGTCTCCTTATCCTGTACCCCGCCACTGAGCAACGTTTCGGCAAACCCTTTGACCGCAGCAACTGGTGTCTTGAGCTCATGAGAGACATTTGCAACAAACTCACTGCGCATTGACTCCAATCGGCGAATCGCCGTCACGTCCTGCAACAGGAACAACATGCCTCGATACCCGCCATCATCTTCGGACATCGGTACTCCATCAAGACGGATCAGTTTTTCCTCCGGGTTAAACACACTCACTTCTTCATGCATCCGTTCTTTCAGTGCAACACTCTCTTCAATGGTACGTGTTAATTCGTAGTGTCTTTTCAATTCAGTATAAGGCTTACCCGTAACTTTTCCTGCCTGAATACCAAGCATACGCTCCGCTTCCCGATTGACCAGTGCAATGGATTGCCCTGCGTCGATCATGACAATTCCTCCGGTCATGTTCGCGAGGACACTCTGTAGCAACGCTTCATTGTCACGAATCGTCTTCAGTTGGGACTGCAAGCTGTCTGCCATTCCGTTTATCGCAAGCCCCAGCTGTCCGATCTCATCTCTTCGCGTTACATCAACTCTCGCATCGTATTCCAGCTTGGTGATCCGATGGGCAACTTTTGTAATATGCTCAATCGGGGAGGTTAATCCGCGTGCAACCCGATAACTGACAAACGCGACAATTAAGAACAATAGCCCAAGTGCAGCAAACATAATCATCCAACCACGCTGAAGACCCTGATCAACCGCATGCAGACTCATGGAAAGGCGAATGTAGCCATCAAATTTGCCGCTAGGTATTTCAATCATGTCACTTTGATCCGAATTCACAGGTAGTGCTACATACAGCATGTCCTGTCCCAATGTCTCACTGTAACGTATGGATTGCCCGTATCCATCTCCGACGGCACCCTTAATCTCCTCACGGTTCAAGTGATTATCCATGGATGCCGGATCACTCTCGGAATCTCCAATGACCATGCCGTCTTTATTGATGAAGGTTACACGGGAATCCGTCAGACGATCCAGTTCCAGCGCCCGATCTGAATAATACTTTCGTGTGGCTTCCGAGGTTGGATCACTTGCATCATGGAATGGAAAAGTTGCTTTGAGCAAATTAATCTCGCGCACCATGGTTTGCTCCAATGCGGCTATATGCGTAGTCTTAAACACTCTGCCCATCGTATATCCAGCCACAATGACGGATACGCCGATCAGCACCATCATAATGATGGCAAGGCGAATTCGGAACGGTCTCATCTATCTCTTCCTTTATGATCAGAATAATATCTAATGAATTGCTCTACATTGAATCCAGTTCAATTCGGTTCCCACGGGTACCCGGATTGGAAATTACAAGAAACTCCACTTCTTCGTTGCTCCGATTCATCATCTGATGCGGCATTCCGGGTGCAATTTCTATTCCTTCATGGGTTTCCAGCACAAACGTTTCTCCATTAAGTTCCATACATGCTTCACCGCTGAGGATGAAAAAAAACTGACGGCTTACCGAATGATAATGTCGTATTTCAGCCGTTCCTGCGGGCATGCGTTCATGAATAATGCTCAGTGTTTCATTTTGAACGAGATGCCAACCGTCGCACTGTGCACCCCATATATAATGTGCTGCATTCTGTTTGCTCATTTTCATATGACTTGTCCCTCCGAGTATAATTGCTCGATCTATCATATCACAGATTAGGGAGTTTCCAGTCAGACATGGCTATTAATAAATTATCATAGTTGTATCAACAGAGATGCCGACTTTTGTAAACAGGTGCTAAACCGCATCTTTGACATACATATTCACCTGATATAAAAAAGACGCACCGCTCAGCCATGCTGAAAGCGATACGCCTCTTTATATAATCAATCTTATCCTGAGTCTAAATGTTCTTAACGTATTATCCGTTCACCACTTCGCCGCCATTCACATGTATCACCTGTCCGCTTACATACGAAGAATCATCTGAAGCTAGATATACATAGGCGGGAGCCAGTTCATCCGGTTGTCCTGGCCGCTTCATTGGCTGTGTTGCGCCGAACTCACTTACTTTTTTCTCATCAAATGTAGATGGAATGAGTGGTGTCCAGATCGGCCCTGGTGCAACGGCATTAACACGAATTCCCTTCTCAATCACATTCATCGATAGCGAACGAGTGAACGAAGTTATTGCTCCTTTGGTAGATGAATAGTCAAGCAGGGTTGGGCTGCCGCGATAGGCTGTGATGGAGGTTGTATTAATAATCGTACTGCCCTTCTTCAAATGTGGCAGGGCTGCCTGCGTCACATAGAACATGCCAAAGATATTGGTGCGGAATGTACGCTCCAGCTGTTCTGGCGTAATATCCTCCAGATTCTGCTGTGGATGCTGTTCTGCTGCGTTATTCACGACAATGTCCAGTTTGCCCAGTTCATCTACTGTCTGCTGAACCGATCTCTTCGCAAAGGCATCATCACCAATGTCACCTGCAATCAAGATGCACTTGCGTCCTTCCTGTTCGACCTGACGCTTCGTTTCTTTGGCATCTTCGTGCTCGCTCAGGTATACAATGGCGACATCCGCGCCTTCCTTGGCATACGTAACAGCAACAGCACGTCCAATTCCGCTGTCCCCCCCTGTAATAAGCGCCACCTTACCCGTCAGTTTACCTGCTGCCTTGTATTCAGGCTTCTCAAATTCCGGTCTGGGATGCATCTCTGATTCGATTCCGGGGCGTTGATCCTGGTGCTGTGCCGGCATTGTTTTTTGATTTTGTGGTGTAGTTGACATCTAACATTCTCCTCTCAAAATGTGAACATATTTGGATTACAGAAGACATGGACATAACTGCACACTTCCTTGTCTTTCGTTCTCTGAAAAAAGTCTCATTCTGTAGGATGGCAGTAACAGTCCAGATTATTCTTCTGCGATCAACAGCAACTCAAGCCTCAGCGCGCTGTCTCTAATCGTTATTTACCACGATCTTCGGACATCAAACAATCGATTTGCTTCAATACGTGTTTAGCCAAAATTCGAAATTTATTCGAAATTAGACTGTTTCATGATACAAAGTGTATTCCTATGCTGCTTGGGCTGATGTACAATGTACAGTATACTGATGTGCTTTAACTTTCATTTTTTACTGGTTTAATCATCCTAACCTAACATGGAGACCTGACAATGGAATCGCATATTAATTCATATATAACACTCGTAGCCACTTCAGCCGTGCTGAATGTCTTTTTGTGTTTATATACCTATTTCAGAAGATCCGAGATCCCCAGTTCCAGAATATTCATTCTCTACACAGCAGCACTCTCCATATACACTTTTGGTTATGCAATTGAGCTGGCCAGCAACACGTTGGAGCAGATGAAGTTTTGGACCACCGTGGAGTATATAGGCATGCCCTTCTCCGCTTCTCTTGGCCTCATGTTGATGATAAAGTACACAGGAAAAACGTTATCCAAAAAGGTAACTGCCGCATTGTTTGTAATCCCTTCCATTACACTATGTATGGTTGCAACCAATGACTTTCATCATCTTTTTTATAAAAAAGTATGGCTGAGAGAAGATAGTCCCGTTCCTCTGATGGATATCGCAGTGGGTCAATGGTATGTTGTGCACGGTGCATTCACCTTCTCCTGTCTGTTATGTGCCTGTCTCATTCTAATTGGACAATGGAGACACACCAAGAAGATGTATCGTCGTCAATTACTTACTCTGATTACTTCACAGATTATTCCTATGGTCGCAGCTTTTCTGTACTTGCTTGGTTTGACTCCTGGCGGAATGGACCCCGTACCCGTACTCATGTGTATCACATCTGCCATGTATATCTGGGCCATCCTATCCTCTCGTCTACTGACCATCGTCCCCATCGCCAAAGACAGTATTTTCGAGAGCATGCGTGAAGGTGTTATTGTACTGGATAGTTTCAATCGACTGGTCGATTACAACAGATCTCTGCGTGACATGTTGCCAGAGCTTAATACAACCATGATTGGCCAACCCTTGGATGATACCTGGCTTAATCTTGCTGGAAAGACGTTTCCCGTTGAATACGGCAGGGAAGGATTGCAAACCGATCTGTACTGGCAGTTAAATGGAGAGACCGTTTGTTATCAGGTCAGGACATCTTACGTGTATAACAAGGATGCACAGACTGTGGGCAGTCTAATTATGTTAATCGATATAACGGAACAACGCTTCTTGCAAGAACAGCTGAAACAACTGGCTTATTTCGATGGTCTGACCAAAATCTATAATCGCACTCAATTTTTGCATAGAGGACGGGAGATTTTGAGTGAAGCTCAGCTTAATCCGCAACCTGTTTCATTTATTTTATTTGATATTGATCACTTTAAACGCATCAACGATACGTACGGGCATGATGTTGGCGATCAGGCCATCATTCATGTGGTCTCCGTTTGTAATCGATATTTAAGCCCTGAGATGTTGTTTGCCCGTTATGGAGGAGAAGAGTTTGTCATCGCTCTTCCGAATACCTCGCTTCAAGAAGCCGAGAAACTTGCCGAACAACTGAGAGTTGCCTTGTTGAATGATCCCCTGGATGTTAAGGGAGTGCCTATTACGCTGACCTCAAGCTTTGGTATTGCCCAGTACAATGGAGGTTCCGATTCGCTGGAGTCCTTGTTACGCGACGCTGATACTGCCTTGTACGAATCCAAGCGTAATGGTCGAAATGCAGTTCATGCGTATACTGTGAGTACAACCTAACCAATGTAGACCGTGTCTGATGGAGTATGCATGCTGTTATGTATGATAGTGATCACTCTAGTTCCAGTTCAAATAAACCCAGGAATGTTGATTTTATCTTGGTAATAACAAAAAATAGACAGCCAATGAGGCTGTCTATTTTTTGTTTGTTTCAACGAAACACCATCTTACATATCATCCGGCTTGTCCTAATTCCGTCTGCAAACGCTTAACCAACGACTAACAATACATCTTTGTAGGGTGGATTAACCGTCCACAACGCACTTAGATCACCTGATTATTCACCATCAGGTACACCATGATTAGCAAGAATACAGCCAGAAGTGTACTGAACATACGGATCTTGCTTTGCTCAGGACCCACATCACGTTTGTTTTTCACACCTTCTGCAGCGAGTCGGAGCGGTTTACCCATAATTCCTCCAATAGCCGCAATAGCCAAGAGCAGAACAACAACGACAGCCATCCAGACATGAGAATACTCACCTTTGGTCATCAGGTAACCACCAGTAAGAAGTTGGATTACAAGTCCATACTGCGCGACTTTGTTCAAAGAACGAAGCGATGCAAAGGCTCCCTCTTGTGCTGCAGCATTCAAGGTACGGATTTTACCGACCACGAATGGCAGAATCAAATAGAATCCCATCGCCAGTGCTCCAACAATATGGAGCAGATACATAATCATTGTCAAAATTTTCATCCTCCTCAACATTTTCGGTGTGCTATACATCACATCCCATTATACTGGGGAACTTATCCAAAGAAAAGAAAACCTCCGGGTTTACCGGAGGTTTTCTTTTAGCTTCTGTTCAAAAAGTTTTCAAACTTACAGGTTTACTACCGAAATGACGTTGCGAACCGAATCAGCAGATTTGTCCAATCCTGCTTTTTCTTCCGCAGTCAGGTCAAGTTCGAATATTTTCTCAATGCCTTTACCACCCAAAATGGTTGGTACACCGAGGAACAGATCATTATAGCCATATTCACCTTCAAGATAAGCGATCACTGGAATGATACGTTTCTTGTCCTTCAAAATCGCTTCGGTCATCTGAACAAGTGAAGCCGCCGGTGCGTAATATGCACTGCCGTTACCAAGCAGATTCACAATCTCACCACCGCCAACACGTGTACGCTGAACGATGGATTCGATCCGGTCTGCCGGAATCAGCGTATCGATCGGAATACCTCCCACGCTCGAATAACGAACGAGGGGTACCATATCGTCTCCGTGGCCGCCAAGAACGAATCCACGAACATCTTCAACGGATACGTTCAACTCTTGCGCAATGAAGGTACAATAACGTGCTGTATCCAGAACACCTGACTGACCGATAACACGGTTTTTAGGAAAACCAAGGGTCTGATAAGCAGCATAAGTCATCGCATCCACCGGGTTGCTTAGAATAATGACGATGGAATCAGGGCAATATTTTTTCACATTTTCACAAACGGACTTCACAATACCCGCATTCGTATTGACCAGATCGTCGCGGCTCATACCCGGTTTACGGGCGATACCAGCCGTGATAATTACAATCTCAGAACCTGCAGTATCTTCGTAGTTGGAAGTACCGACGATATGACTGTCAAATCCTTGAACAGGACTTGCTTCCATCATATCGAGTGCTTTCCCCTTCGTCGGGTTCTCCAGTTGAGGAATATCAACCAGCACAACATCCCCGAGCTCTTTTTGGGCAAGCATTAATGCGGTCGTAGCACCGGTAAAACCGGCGCCGACTACTGTGATTTTTTTGCGCTGAATAGTCAAGATTCACATCTCCCCTTACAGGTTTTTAATGATTTGATCCGCGAATTCAGAACATTTCACTTCAGTAGCGCCGTCCATCAGACGTGCAAAGTCATACGTTACTGTTTTATTGTTAATGGATGTTTCCATACCTTTGTAGATCAGGTTAGCTGCTTCTTGCCATCCCAAGTGCTCAAGCAACATTACTCCGGACAGAATAACAGAACCAGGGTTCACGACATCTTTGTCCGCGTATTTAGGTGCAGTACCGTGAGTTGCTTCGAAGATAGCATGTCCTGTTACGTAGTTGATGTTCGCTCCAGGAGCGATACCAATTCCGCCAACTTGCGCTGCAAGTGCATCGGACAGATAGTCACCGTTCAGGTTCAATGTTGCGATAACATCAAATTCGCCTGGACGAGTCAATACTTGTTGCAAAGCGATATCGGCAATCGCATCTTTTACGATGATTTTACCAGCATCTTCAGCGGCTTTTTGTGCTGCATTCGCTGCATCTGTACCTTCGTTATCTTTGATGATGTCATATTGTGCCCAAGTGAATACTTTGTCAGCGAACTCTTCTTCAGCCACTTCGTATCCCCAGTTTTTGAAGGCACCTTCGGTAAATTTCATGATATTACCTTTGTGTACCAATGTAACACTCTTACGATTGTGATCAATTGCGTATTGAATTGCTGCACGTACCAAACGTTTCGAACCTTCGGAAGAAACTGGTTTGATACCAATACCGGAAGTCTCAGGGAAACGGATTTTGTTAGCACCCATCTCCTGTTGCAGGAATTGGATCACTTTTTTCACTTCTTCAGAACCTTCAGCATACTCGATTCCTGCATAGATATCTTCCGTATTCTCACGGAAAATGACCATGTCTACCAGCTCAGGACGTTTAACCGGAGAAGGTACACCGTCGAAATAACGAACAGGACGCAAGCATGTGTACAGGTCAAGCTCTTGACGCAGGGCAACGTTCAGGGAACGGATACCGCCACCGATTGGCGTAGTCAATGGGCCTTTGATCGCTACGATATACTCACGAATGGCTTCCAGTGTATCATTCGGCAACCACTCACCGTATGTATCGAATGCTTTTTGTCCAGCAAACACTTCATACCATGCGATTTTTTTGTTGCCATCATAAGCTTTTTCAACAGCTGCATCCAATACACGTTTGGAAGCTTTCCAGATATCACGGCCTGTACCGTCACCTTCGATAAATGGAATGATTGGATTACTAGGTACTTGAAGTGTACCGTTATCAATTTGGATTTTTTCGCCTTCAGTTGGGTGAGCAAATTTTTCTAATTTCATAGTTAAAATTCCTCCTAGGTTTCGTATATGCAGTATTCATCATACCACTAGTCTTGTTGAGAGAAGGGTCCTGAGAGCTTAAGCCAGTAACGCCTCTGCTTTCCAACCCTTCACCTCGTCTATATTATTATACTGTTTTTGCGGCTATTAGCGAAGTTCAATAGAAACGTATTTCTGTTCTGTAGGGCCAGTGTACTCCGCACGTGGACGAATGATGCGATTGTCCGCAAGTTGTTCCAGAATATGCGCAGTCCATCCAGACACCCGGCTGATGGCAAAGATCGGAGTAAACAATTCCTGTTCGATCTCCAGTTGGGTATATACAGAAGCAGAATAGAAGTCTACGTTAGGCTTCAGTCCTTTTTGTCCTGTTACCAGTTCCTCGATCTTCACAGACATCTCATACAAGCGCGTATCATTGTTCATCTCGCCAAGTTCCTTGGACATCTTCTGTAAATGTTTGGCGCGTGGATCACCGTTTTTGTATACGCGATGTCCAAAGCCCATGATCTTTTCACGGTTGTTCAGTTTTTCCTGAATAGCCGCTTCCAGACGATCAGGCGTGCCAATCTCATTCAACATTTTCATAACGGCTTCATTAGCACCGCCATGCAGTGGCCCCTTCAGTGCGCCAATGGCGGAAGTTACACCGGAATAGATATCCGACAGCGTAGCAACCGTTACACGGGCTGCAAATGTCGAAGCGTTTAACTCGTGATCCGCATGCAGGACAAGCGCTTGGTCCAATGCTTTTACTGCGGTCTCGGATGGTTCTTCACCAGTCATCATATATAAAAAGTTCTCTGCGATGGAAGCGCCTTCTTTTGGAGCCACAGGTTCTTTGCCCTGACGGATACGGGCGATGGCTGCCACAATCGTTGGCAACTGTGCTTGCAACTTAACGGCTTTGTTCTCATTCGCTTCCGTTGTCATCTCATCCGCTTGCTCGTCGTACAGTGCAAGTGCAGAGATCGCGGAACGAAGTGCTGCCATGGTACTGACGTTTTTCGGATACAATTGGATTTGTGCAATCAACTCGCTCGGAATCGGCGCGTAATCGCTCAGGCTTTTACGAAGGGATTTCAGTTCATCTGTTGTCGGCAATTTACCAAACCACAACAAATAGGCAACTTCTTCAAAGCTAGCATGTTCAGCCAAATCGTCGATATCGTAACCACGGTATGTGAGCACACCGTCTACAATAGAACTGATCGAAGAGGTTGTTGCAACGATGCCTTCCAGACCTTTGGTAGCTGTCATATACATCTCTCCTTTAATAAGCGAAATCAGGAACCATTCCAGAGTGTCATATAAGTGCCAAAATGCACCTATTCTCTTTTTGTAAACATTTTCATTTTAAAATTAACAAATATTTCAAACTGCGGTTTTCCTATCTGTCAATCGGTATTTACTTATAACATCATACTGGATTTTGTCGTTTATGTGAACATGATGAGAGTTCATTCGCACATCAAACTTCTTTATCGGACTGATAAAGCATTTTTGAAAGCCTTTACAAAAACAAGGTTGACATTTAATGTTTTTTAACCAATCCTGTCGTATGAGGAACTTTCTATTGCTATATTCTGTAATACTAAGGCATACTCTAGGCAAAAGAAAGAATCCCCGTAGATCTTGTTCAAAAGTCCACTTCTGAACAAGATCTGGTAACATCCCGGCGTTTCAAAACCTTGTAAATGCTCTATATTAATTAAGATAGCCATCTATTTCTAATACTGCTTCACGGATATACATAGGTCGGCTTAATTGAAATAAGGAGAGTTGATGCTTGGATAGAATTATAATGAAACGCCTGCTCCGTGGCTTATGGGTTATCATTGCGGCCGTTCTGATCGCCGTTGCCATATACTTGCTGTTCCCGCTTTTGTACCCTTTTGCGATTGCCTGGATTATCGCCTATGCCATGAATCCATTAGTGAAACTGCTTCAGCATCGAGCACGATTCCCGCGCTGGCTGGCTGTGACTCTTTCATTGATCCTTTATTTTGGAGCCATTGCAGTGGTGTTGTCTGCGGCGATTACCCGCATGGTGAAAGAAGTCATTTCACTTACGACAAGCTTTGATCTTCATGTTGATGAGATTAAGGACACGTTTGTGCGCTGGACCCAGAATGACACCATTCAAAGTTTGACTGCGCAGATCAATGAATTTTACAAGGAAAATCCCAACTACCAGGAAACTATTAACAGCAATATTAGTAAAACGACCGAAACAGTAGGTACAGCCGTGACCGATCTGGTCACCGGATTTTTCAACATGATTCTGAGTCTGCTGACTTCCCTGCCTAACATGGGCGCGGTATTAATCGTTGTGTTGTTGTCTACATTCTTCATTAGCAAAAGCTGGACCCGGCATGGCATTACCGTATCGGGCTGGGTGCCTTCTTCCATTCGCAAGCCAATATCAGACATATGGACTGACCTTAAAAAGGCTTTGTTTGGGTATGTAAGAGCACAATTGATCATGATCTCGATTACAGCACTATTCGTCATGATTGGACTGCTTATATTGCAAGTCAATTCAGCCTTCACCATCGCTCTGATGATTGGTTTGGTCGATCTGCTTCCTTATCTGGGTGTTGGCCTTGTCATGGTGCCTTGGGCAGCATATCTCTTTATGAATGGGGATCTGTATCTGGGTATTGGCATTAGTATTATCTATCTGATCTTATTGATCGCCCGTCAGATTATTGAACCGAAGGTACTTGCAAGTAGTGTAGGTCTCGACCCACTTGCCACGCTGGTTGGCATGTTTGTGGGTTTGAAGTTGTTCGGTGTTCTGGGCTTGATTATTGGCCCTGTCAGTCTCGTGATTCTCGATGCGTTCAATCGGGCTAACGTATTACGCGACCTTAGAACGTATATCATCAACGGACGTGTCCGATGAGGCATCATCTTATGAGCACCCAGGAAAAATAGAAAAGGCTTCGTTCAACAGAAATCATCTGCTGAGCGGAGCCTTTGCCACTATGCATAACAACTGGTGTTTCATTTCGGACGGCGATAAAACGTAATTTTACCACTTTTCATTTTTTTCTCCAGCCACCCCAGGAAGAACAGACGGTAAACCGGACGTGTTAATGGAAATACCAGTGTAAACCCGATCAGATCCGTTACAAAACCTGGAATCAAAAGCAGGAAACCACCGACAAAAATAAAAAGACCATCGACCATTTTTCTTCCAGGTACCTTGCCACGCTCCATCTCGGATTTGGCGTCCACAAGTACTTTTCGCCCTTCAAACTGCAACATTGCTATACCAATCAAGGACGTGAGAATCATGAGAAGCAATGTCTTTCCGGCTCCGATCCAGTCACTCATCAGAATAAAACCAAATAATTCAATCACCGGAATGATTAAGAGTAAAGCCCACATCCATTTTCGCATTGACGTATTACCCCTTTCCCGAAAGCCACACCTTTTCAAGCGCGCTGTATAGCTCAGAGGCTGCCTTATCCAGCCGAACTGGCTTCCAGTCCCCATTCACCCATACATGCTGGGTAGAACCTGTAACTAGCCGTTCACCAGGGAGTGATTCATCAGCTGACCATACCCGTTCTCCAAACGCCATATGCTCATCAGGTTCTTCAGACATGCGTCTTACGTCATACTCATAGTTCAGTCGCAGACCACTAAATGCAGCAATACGGGTGAAAATGATAATCTCATCATCATATCGGGCAGGCTTGTGATACTTCACATCCAGTCCGGTTACGGGAAGCAGTAACCCCTGTTCCTCCATTTTACGATATGTATACCCCATTTGGCGAATCATCTCAGTTCGACCGATTTCAAACCAATTCAAATAGTTCGCGTGGTAGACCACGCCCATCTGGTCACTTTCTTGATAGCGTACACGAAGACGTGCCGCATACCAGTTACCATTGCTCTGTTCTCGCACGTTATCGGCCTCCTTCGTTCTATCATTCATACGTGTTACATGGTTGTAAAGTGTCAATAAGATGGAAAAAAAGCAACGGGACAAGAACGCCCCATTGCTTCTTTCCTGTTGCTTCTCCATCCAAGACGCTATTAAGCGTTGTTTGGAATTTGGCTTACTTTAATCAGGTTGGTAGAACCGGAACGACCCAAAGGTACACCTGCTGTGATCACAACCAGGTCTCCTTCTTTAACAAGTCCGGATTTTACGCCGCCTTCAATTGCATTTTCGAACAAAGCATCCGTGGAATCAACCAGTCTTCCTTTAACAGGAGTTACACCCCAAGCCAGAGCCAAACGACGGGAAGTTCTATCTTCCGTAGTCACAGCGATGATTGGAGATTCTGGACGATACTTGGAAATCATGCGTGCAGTATGTCCTGATTCAGTCGAAGTAATGATCGCTTTTGCGTTCAAATCTTGAGCTTGGAGAGCAACCGATTGGCTGATTGCTTCTGTAACTGTTGTTTGTTGAGCAACACGTTGTTTCAGGTACAACTCTTGGTAAGGCAGAGCCGATTCTGCTTTTTCAGCAATACGGGACATAGTCAGAACAGATTCAACTGGGTATTTACCCGCAGCTGTCTCACCGGACAACATGATTGCGTCCGTACCGTCGAAGATCGCATTCGCCACGTCACTTGCTTCCGCACGTGTTGGACGCGGGTTACGTTGCATGGAATCCAGCATTTGTGTAGCTGTGATAACCGGTTTACCTGCAACGTTACATTTTTGGATCATGCGTTTTTGTACCAATGGTACTTCTTCCGCAGGAATCTCAACACCCAGGTCTCCACGAGCAACCATCAGGCCGTCAGACACTTCAAGGATTTCGTCGAGGTTATCGACACCTTGTTGGTTTTCGATTTTGGAGATGATCTGGATATGTCCAGCATTGTGTTTTTCAAGCAATTCACGAATCTCAAGTACGTCACTTGCTTTACGTACAAAAGAAGCCGCGATGAAATCGACACCTTGTTCGATACCAAATACGATATCGTTAGCGTCTTTTTCGGTGATACCCGGCAGAGAAATGGCAACGCCCGGAACGTTAACACCTTTTTTGCTTTTGATCGATCCGCCGTTAACGATACGGCATTTGATCTCGGTGCCTTGCACTTCCACCACAGTCAGTCCGATCAGACCGTCGTCGATCAGAATTGTAGATCCCGGTTCAACATCATTCGGAAGATCTGTATACGTAATGGAAAGACGTTCTTTGGTGCCCAGAATTTCTTCTGTTGTCAAAGTGATGTACTCGTCTTGAACCAATTCGATTGGTTCAACTTCGAGTTTACCTGTCCGAATTTCCGGTCCTTTGGTGTCCAGCAGGATCGCTACTGTTTTGTTCAACTCTTCGCATGCTTGGCGAATCGCAATGATCCGTCCGCCGTGCTCATCGAAATCACCGTGGGAGAAGTTCAGACGGGCCACATTCATACCGGCCATAATCAATTTTTTGGTGTTCTCCAGAGATTCACTGGATGGACCAATGGTACATACAATTTTCGTTTTACGCATTTTGGGTTTCCTCCGATTTTAAAGGTATTACTCTTTATCTATTTTTCTTTTTCCAACTATTAAATTTACTATACTTTTGCTCATTTGTATAGGAAATTCGTCACATTATTCAGCATTTCCCGACAAATTACTCGCAACATCGACTTCTACAAGCTCTTGAGGGGCTTCAATGGTTGCTTGAGGTTCAAACGTGACCGATCCAATTTTACGGAATTTCTCATAACGATCCTGTTTCAGCTGATCCCCGCTCCAACCCTTCATATCGTCCAGATGACGGACCAAGGCTTCACTGATGAAAGCAGCAGACGCTTCATAATCCCGATGAGCACCGCCGCGTGGCTCAGGGACAATCTCTTCAATGACTTCCATCTCGAGCAGGTCTTTGGCTGTTATTTTCATTGCTTCAGCCGCCTGATCTGCCTTGGATGCATCCTTCCAGAGAATCGAAGCAGCGCCGTTCGGAGAGATTGCAGAATAGATCGCATGTTCCAGCATCAACACACGATTACCCACAGCCATAGCGAGGGCACCGCCGCTTCCACCTTCGCCGATGACCACAACAATAACAGGAACCGATAGCTTCGCCATTTCCATCAAGTTGCGAGCAATCGCTTCCGATTGACCTCTCTCTTCTGCAGTATTACCCGGATACGCCCCTTTAGTATCAATAAACGTAATAATAGGACGGCCAAATTTGTTCGCTTGTTTCATCAGACGCAGTCCTTTTCGGAAACCTTCTGGATGAGCGCTGCCGAAAAAGCGGGCGATATTATCCTTCGTATCTTTCCCCCGCTGTTGTCCGATTACCGTTACTGTCTTTCCATTCAACTTGGCAAGTCCGCCAACAACCGCAAGATCGTCTCCGAACATGCGATCACCGTGCAGCTCAATGAAGTCTGTAAATATCAGCTGGATCAGGTCCAGCGCCGTTGGGCGCTGCTGATGACGGGCCAGATGCATCTTCTGAGCTGCTGTTATGCCAGTGTAGATCTCTTCTTCAAGTCTATGGTAACGTTCTTCCAGGCGGGCAATCTCGTCCGTAAAGTCGATGCCTTTTTCCTGTCCAAACTGCACGAGTTCATCAATCTTTTTGCGCATCTCAACCAGAGGCGCTTCATATGGCAACTCACCCGCCATTTAGACCCCTCCTTTTTCACTATGCATATCCAAAAGCTTGCCAAGAGTGGCCCGAAGTTCTTTCCGGTGCACAACCATGTCCAACTGACCATGTTGCATATTAAATTCAGCCGTCTGGAAATCATCAGGTAACTTCTGACGGATTGTCTGTTCGATAACAATTCTGCCGGCAAAACCAAATACAGCGCCAGGTTCGGCAATATTAATATCGCCCAAGCTCGCAAAACTTGCCGAGACTCCACCTGTCGTTGGGTCCGTAATGACCGAAATGTACAGCCCGCCCTGTTCATCCAAACGGGATAAAGCTGCGCTTGTTTTGGCCATTTGCATGAGGCTGAGAATACTCTCTTGCATCCGGGCACCACCTGATGTTGAGAAAATAATCAATGGCAACCGTTTCTCTGTGGCATGCTCAATGGCACGGGTAATTTTCTCCCCTACAACAGAACCCATGCTGCCTGTGAAGAAATCAAAGCTCATGACAGCCACAACTACAGGCAGGCCATCAATGGTTCCTTCCCCTGTAATTACCGCTTCCTTCAGACCCGATTTCAGACGCTGTTGTTCCAATTTGTTGCTATATCCAGGAAAGCCAAGTGGATCAACCGATATCATATCAGCATCAAACTCAACAAATCCTTGATCATCAAGTACCATAGCAATGCGCTCCATAGCGTTAAGACGCATATGGTAACCGCAGGCAGGACATACTTTCAGATTTTTCTCCAATTCCTTGCTATATTGAATGGTGCCGCATTTGCTGCACTTGTTCATAAGCCCTTCAGGTATTTCACGTTTTGGGCGTTCTAGGACTTCCTGGCCTTCGCCGGGAAGTGCACGCTCGGAAGGTATGGTAGCGTACTTCCGTTTCTTCTGGAATATATCTTTGAACACAACTACACCTCTCCAGCCGTTGATTTGATGGCCGCAACCTGCAGAGCGCTGCTTGTGGCAGCTTCATCCGCGTGTTACGGTAAACCGCTTACGACCCACACGCTGCCATGGGCCTTGTCCAGCATTCACAACAAAAAAATCCGCCGGTACAGGGCAAGGATCACCGGCTTCTGTCAGCACGATTGATGTTACCTGCAAAAACCGAAAGATTGTTGCGCCGATGTTTGAATCTATCTTGGTAGGGTCTCCGGGAGCAACCAGGTCGGTCCTTGTCCTAACAAAAAAAGAAGGAAGGACAGCAGCATACAATACATGCAAGTCGATTCCTCTCTCCGCTTACGCGATTAGTCCCTTATGTACCGATGGTACTTCTTCATCTGCCAAGGCACGTTGATGTCGAACGAATCAGGAATGCAGAATGGAATTCAGCACTTCCTGGACCTCTTCCAATTCCCCAGAAGGGACGCGAATCTCAAATTGCTGCTTGGATAAACTGATGGGACGGGTCTGTACCAGAAAACCTTCTTCCGAAAGCTTGGTCTTAATCTTGTCCGCAACCTTTGCTGTCGGCGCAATGTAAATCACCGTCCACATGCCTTGTCCGCCCCCTAAGCTAATGTTCAGAGCCCGTATATTGGACTAATGATAACATACCTCACTTTTTTTCTGCAAGAAAGGGTTCGGGACCTTTGGGGAGAATTTGGGATCATGAGGGACATTAGTCCCCCACGAATAACTCATATGGTTGACGAAATCTTCTTGTTCTTACCTCTTCCATAAGCAGCCGCAAGCTTATCAGGGCAGCCTCGGCCGCCCTTGATGACTTCATATGAGCCATTGGAGTGACAACAGCATATAAGCATGGAAATACAGGGGGTTACAGGTCTGAGGGGTATTTTTTGGCTTTAATATTTTTGTGTGCAATCCGGGCAGATGCGGCAGCCGCCACCCCTGCGACCAGATCATCCAAAAAGACATGAATGGCTGTTGTGTGTTCGTTCAAATCATGAATTACACCTATTTTTTCTTTATCCAGATAACCAAAGCTGGTTAAACCGATCATACCATACACATGAGTAATGCCGAGGGCCAGAGTCTCGTCCACTCCATACAGGGATTCATCCGCTTCCATAATAGCCTGTAACGGTTGGGGCAAGAGTTTTTTCTCCGCAAGTTCGTCGAGAGCAATACCGGTATAGAGCGTATATTGCACCTCTCGTTTCTGCAGAACGGATTTCACGCTGGTTACACAGTCGTCCAAGGTCAGTTCGGGGTGGTACCCTTTTTGCAGACGGTATACAATTGCTGCGATTGCATCAATCCGTACACCCCGCCGGGCCAGCATGGCTTCTACGATTTCATATGACATATCTCGACCTCCCGCATCAATCCCCCGAGGACCGCGAGGTCCTTCGGTGTTCTCAAGTGTATGCAGCAACCTGTTAAAATGTTCATAAAATGTGCGGATGGTTGAGACCAGTAACACCTTGGACTGATATAGGATTGTACATTCAGCGCTGAACTGTAGTGGTTCTGCAATTCGTTTGTTTAAATTATTTCGTCAGGGGAACCGTGCTAAAACAATCACAAAAAAACCTGTTCAGCATTGAGCCAAACAGGTTTCATATTATGGATAAGAACTATAACTTACGGGATAACCGCTTATTTAATTTTGACTGTACCTTCACCCAGCATCTTCTCCATATCGGAGAACAAGGTTGGTGATGGTTTAATCCGATAGGCATCACTCAGCGCTAGCAGCTTCTGTTGCTGCTCATAGAAGAGCACCGTTGCCACAGGGCCGGGGTGCTCCTGAAGCAGCTGCTTCAGACGTGCCAGAAGCTCAGGCTTCTCCGCATGCGGGGCAATCTTCACGAACACCCGCTGCTCCACCGCCCGCAGTTCGCGGCTCTGCGCCGGGCTGCCAGCCGCCTCAGCGGCACCGCCCGGCCGGGAAGCCGCAGCCGTGGCTGCGCCCGTACCCGCCGCATCGCTGCGCGTCGCTGCCGAGCCTTGGCTCCCGCTGCTGCGCGCACCGGAAGCATCCCCGCCTGCGCTGCTGCGCTGCGCTTCGGCTCCTGCGCCCGCTGGCCGCCGCGGCGAAGCCGACTGCGCCGGGCGCGAAGAGCTGCCGCTGCCGGGCTTGCCGCGCCGGTCACGGCTGCGCAGCTGCTGCTCCAGTGCCGCCGGTGACAACGGCACCACTTCCTCAGCCAGCAGCTTAAACCCTTCGTCCTGCTGCTGCACTTTGGCACGCACGACGAGCAGTTCACCTTTCCCGACATGCTGCTGGCTACGCCGCCATACCTCGGGAAAGAGAACGACTTCACAGCGTTCAATCTGGTCTTCCAGCTCCATGAACGCCATAGCCTTGCCCTGTTTCGTCGTGATCGACTTCACGGACACAACCATTCCTGCGGCGACGGTCATCGTGTCGTCTGCCGCCTCGGTCAGCTCCATGATCCGGTCAGCCCCACTCGATTCCAACACATCTTCATAGTCATCCAGCGGATGCCCGGAGAGATACAAACCTAACAACTCACGCTCTAGCTCCAGTTGCTGCCCTGAGGAATAAGGAGGAATTTCCGGGTATTCAATCTCCCAGTTTGGCGTCTCAACAAAGTCGAACAATTGAATCTGCAGATCCTCGCGTTCCTTGCGCCATTTCAACGCCGCCTCAACAGTTTCATCCAGCATCGCCAGCAATTGGGCCCGGTGACCAGGTAATGTATCAAAAGCTCCGGCCTGGATCAGCGATTCAATCACCCGTTTGTTGCATACACGCAGATCCACACGACGACAAAAATCGAGCAGACTGTCGAACGGTCTCTCCTGCCTTACGATCATAATGCTTTCCATTGCTTGGGTACCAACATTTTTCACAGCGGCAAGACCAAATCGTATTGCACCCGTTAATTTTTCCTTATCTTCATCCGCATTTGCATTAGACACTGCATCGTTTTTCTTCACAGAGTACAGTTCACCTTGCTCCGAGTGCGAAGAAGACGCTTCTTTCCCCTGGTCATTACCATTTTCCGTTGAAGCAGCCGTCACCAATCCCGGTTCCTTCCGGTTGTCGGATGCCTCAGGCATGGATGTCGCTGCTTGCCACTCATATCCGCCACTGTCCTCTTCCGGTCCAGGACCGGGATCATCCGGCAGAGGTGCTTCACCATATTCTGCTTGTCCCGAATGCCCATCATCCTCATGAACGCGATCTTCCCTGAAGGAGCTCTCATTACCGTTCGCGGCATGTTCTTCAGCCGAGCTTCCGGGGTTACTCTCTGCATCTGCTCCCGCATTCTGCTGCGATACATTGCTCTGATCCCCAGCTCCTGCGCGGCCGGACGGCACAAATACAGGTGTAAACAAAATACCGCTCTCATTCACATCCGGCGGAAGCACCTCCATGTCCATACGTCGACATTCCACCACGTACTCTGCCACTTTCCGATGACTGCCCATTACGGCTGTTAACATGGATGCCATAAAATGAACCGGATAATGCGCCTTCAGATACGCCGTCTGGAACGCAAGCACACCATATGCCGCGGCATGAGCACGCGGGAAGCCATAGTTGGCAAACTTGACGATCATATCGTAGACCAGGTCTGCCTCTTCTTCCCTATACCCTTGTTTCAGGCTGCCTTGTACAAAGTGTCCACGCTCCAGATCCAGCACTTCCCGTTTCTTCTTGGAGACCGCTCTGCGGAGCAAATCTGCCTCACCCAACGAGAAACCCGCCATCCGGGAAGCAATCTGCATGATCTGTTCCTGATACACGATGATACCGTACGTATCTTTCAGGATAGGCTCCAGATCCACATGGGGGTAATCCACTTCAATCTGTCCATGCTTACCCTGAATGTATTTGGATATGAACTCCATCGGACCCGGACGGTACAAGGCAAGTACAGAGATTACATCTTCAAAACTACTTGGCTTCATCTCTTTCAGCACACGGCGTACCCCGGCAGATTCCAGTTGGAATATGCCCATCGTGTCCCCTCGCCCAAGCATCTCGTACGTTAACGGATCATCATCGGGGATAAGGCGGAAATCCGGAATTTCTCCATGTTCCCCAATCCAGCGTACACACCGCTCAATGATTGAGAGGGTACGTAAACCAAGAAAGTCCATCTTAAGCAACCCGATCGACTCCAGGTTTTCCATGGAATACTGGGTTAACGCTGTCCCTTCACTGCCCTCCTGAAGGGGCACCGCATCGGTCAGCGGGTCACGGGAGATAACCACTCCCGCTGCATGCGTCGAAGCATGGCGTGGCATACCTTCGACCTTCATCGCCATATCCAGCAGTTCACGTGTCTTGGGCTTGGTTTCATACAGCGCCTTCAGTTCAGGTGTAGCTTCCATGGCCCGCTCGATGTTAATGCCAAGCTGCGCCGGAATCAGCTTTGCAGCCTTGTCCACTTCACCATAAGGCACATTCAGGGCCCGCCCAACATCACGTACAGCTGCACGGGCAGCCATCGTTCCAAACGTAATAATCTGGGCGACATGGGCTTTGCCATATTTATGCGCGACATAATCAATGACCTCATCACGCCGTTCATCACTGAAGTCAATATCAATATCAGGCATGGAGATCCGCTCAGGATTCAGGAACCGTTCGAAGAGCAGGTTGTATTTCATCGGGTCAACATCGGTGATGTGCAACGTGTACGCTACCAGACTTCCTGCCGAGGAGCCCCGGCCTGGTCCAGTAACAATGCCTTGTTTATGCGCATAGGCGATAAAATCCCAGACTATCAAAAAATAATCCGAGAATCCCATGCTGTCGATTATACCCAGCTCATACGCCAATCGTTGTTCGAGTTCGGATCGAAGCTCCGCATCTGTCCAGCGTGTGGACTGTGCATAACGATCCTCCATTCCTTCTTCGCACAGCTGACGCAGATACGCCGAAGGGCTGAGTCCATCAGGAAGCGGTCTGTATTCCGGCAAAATCGATTTGCCGAATTCCAGCTTCAACTCACAGGACTCTGCAATGCGGACGGTGTTTGCCAGAGCTTCCGGTACATGAGGAAACAGACGAGCCATCTCTTCTTCACTTTTCAGATAGAGCTGATTGGTTCCAATCCGAAGCCGATTCTCATCATCCACGGTCTTGCCTGTTCCGATACAGATCAGCACGTCCTGAAGCTCAGCATCCTCTTCCGACAGATAATGCGCATCATTGGTCGCTACAAGCGGAATCTCAAGCTCAGCAGCCAGTTTGATCAACTGCGGATTCACCCTTTTTTGCTCGGAAAGCCCATGATCCTGAAGTTCCAGATAGAAGTCGTCACCAAAGATATTTTTGTAGCGTAACGCCGCACGTCTTGCCTCTTCTTCTCGCCCATGCAGCAGATGCTGTGGTACTTCACCACCCAGACACGCGCTTAGACAGATAATGCCCTCATGATGGGCAGCCAGACTTTCCATATCTACACGGGGTTTGTAATGAAAACCCTCGAGATGTCCAATCGAGCACAATTTCATCAGATTACGGTAACCCGTCATATTTTTGGCCAGCAAAATCAAATGATGAATCGGTTGATCCTTGCGGCTTCCCCGCTCTTTGCGGGACCCTGCTGTCATGTATGCCTCGCAACCTATAATCGGCTTGATGCCTCTCTCCATACATGCTTTATAAAAAGGAATTGCACCATACATCACGCCATGGTCGGTCAGCGCAAGTGTCGTCATTCCGAGATCTGCAGCCTTATTCACGAGATCCGGAATACGCGCAGCGCCGTCCAGCAAACTGTATTCGCTGTGAACGTGCAAATGCACAAAAGAACTCATGTTTTTTTCTTCCTTTCGCCGCAGATAGTCGCAGCATCGATCTTCTGATCCGTCTGCTACCCTATCTATCTCATATATATATGAATTAAATAAATAAAAAAATGGAACCTCCTATTAAAATTCATGACAACCTCATAAAAAGGAGACTTTATTATTCTATTTTATCATAACGTTCGGGGGCACGCCCATACAATAGAAGTACAAGCCGCTCCCCCTGTGACAGACCGAAGACAGGAGGTGTGCTGCTAGGTCTGAAAGGGGTGTTGCCAGTGAGCACATTTTTGTCCAAAGCCATTCTTGATTTCTTTATTGCGTTTGGAATCGTGCTGGGCGGCGCGATGATCGGAGGTATTGGAGCGGTGATCTCTCTCCAGCCTCCAACACAGACGATGCTCGATATTTCTGGAAAAATAAAGATATGGGCACTCGCAGCCGCTGTCGGCGGCACAATAGATCCCATGCGTGTCATCGAGAGCAATTTCCTGGATGGTAACCTGTCTCCGGCGGTCAAACAAATCCTGTATTTGATCTCTGCTTTTATGGGCGCGCATATGGGAACCGAGCTGGTGAAATGGGTGTGCGGCGGAGGCCGGAGCTAATATGAGACAGGAACAGCGTTCATGAGAATTCCGCCATTTTCCCGTTACCGCCCCCTAATGCGAATGACCGCTGTGTTTGTTCTGGGAATGATCGCTGGATGTGTCGTCTACAACGGTGTATTTCACCTGAGTTACAATGCGTTGTGGCTGAATAATCAGGAGCTGCAGCTTCAGCTGCATCAGAATGAGGAGGATATCAAAACGCTGAAAAAATACAGTAAACGCCAAACCGTTATCAAGGAAATCAAGGTCCGTGCAGAAGAATCGGATAAGGGGCCAGATGAGGCTTCTCTGAAAGTGATGTTACAGAAGCTTGGAGACGAACTTGAGGTACTTCGGGGCAGAGATGTATTCAACATCGATGAGTATAGCAAAATGACGAGAATCATGCTGAATCAGAAAGTGTACTCGGTGAGGGAAAAGGAGTACACCGTTCAGGTCAAAACGATGCTGGTTATGGAAGGCGTACTGCAAGTTTGGGTACAGATTCGCATGCACGTTCCTGCGTAACAGCAAAAAACTGCCCTTGTCTACATCTCTCCATGGTACAATAAGGGCAGTAAATGCTTTCCAGAAAAGGAGCTGCGTCTTTGTGTTCATTGATGTACTCAAATATGCTCTAATTGCCATCTTTGCTGTTGCCATGGTTTTTGCAGCGTTAAACAGTATTCGTTCACACAGAAGTTCGGATGCTGCCAGAGCCGGTCTGTACCGTTCGTGGACAAATATCTGGATGGGTGGCATGCTTGTCGTGCTTGCGCTGATCCTGATGTTTGTCTTCACGGGTTCCACTTTATCTGTGGTTGTGGAAGCGCTATTTCTGATTATGGGTGCGTATAATGTATTTGCCGGAATACGTAACCGCAGTTATTATGCACGGCTTCAACAACGGTCCAGTAATGGATCAGGTACAACCTCCGGACAATCTGCATGATCCGTTGAATCGCTCGTTGTTTTTGCAAAAAGAGAGTACTTCCCCTTCGTTAAGCGAAGCCAGAACCGCGCGACAGCGCAACCCGGCAGAGCTTCTCGATCAGGGAGTACTCTCTTTGTTTATGCCCGAGGCAACGTACCCTATTAGGCATGGTCAATCGACTGCAATGTCATTACCGCTTTGCATACCACACTGCCTTCACGGGTAACCACAATGTCCATTTTGCATGTTCGACGGCTGGTTTCCAGAATTAACGGTCGAACCAGGATCTGATCCTCAATCTGTACCGGTCGAACAAAGTAAGTCGTTATATTATCCACCACATGGTCGTTCCCTGTAACATCCCAGGCTGCCCGCCGGCCAGCCTGGGTCATCACATTCAACAGAACACCTTCGGAGATCGTACCCAGATCCGTTGCCATCTGGGGAATGATGAATCCGTGAAATAACAATTCGTTCTGTTCACCACGCTCCTCGGCAAACCCGTTCCAGATCAGATGATCAAACGTCTCTCCCAGTTGTGGCTGCTTCTGTGCATCCCGCATCGCCTGAAGCACTTCCTTGCGTGTGACGGACGCAATCAGTTTGCGATTCCGATCCACAATGGGCAGAAAATCGATGCCTTCCCAGGTCATAATCTGGGCAGCAGAAGCAAGAGATGTCTGCAATGAGGCCGTAATCGGGCGGCGTATCACACATTTCTCAATACTTTGATCTTCTTTCAGCTCACTGACATCCTTCAGACTCACAATCCCGATGACCCGGTTCCATTCATCCACCACCGGGAAGCGATGTTCGCCCGTCTCCGATACCAACATATGAAAATCTGCAGCTGAACTGGTCACCTTCAGCACCTGCAAGCGAGGTTTCTGACCAATGATATCCTCAACAAGCATAATTTTTTTCTTAATCAGCCGGTCGAAGATCGCACGGTTAATCATCGAAGCCACCGTGAATGTATCATGTCTGGATGAAATAATCGGTAGCCCAAGCTCGTCAGCCATAATTCTTACTTCACGACTTGTCCCAAAACCACCCGTAATCAACACGCCCGCTCCCTGTTCGAGGGCAAGCGAGTGAGCATCTTCACGGTTACCTACAATCAGCAGACTCCCAGCGTCAATATAACGGGCCATTGCCTGTTCTTTCATCGCACCAATCACATACTTGTGCAGCGGTTTGGCGAGACCTTCGTTCCCCCCCAGCACATGGCCTTCCACAATGGTCACAACATCAGCAAAGGTCAACTGTTCCGACATGCCCCGAGGTCTCTTCTCGATCCGCACCGTTCCAATTCGTTCCTTGGTCACGACCAGCCCGAAGTTCTCCGCCTCTTTCACCGCACGATACGCTGTCCCTTCACTTACACCCAGCTCCCGCGCAAGTCCACGTACTGATATTTTGCTGCCAACCTTCAGTTGTTCAATATGTTGAAGTAACTGTTCATGCTTCGTGACGTTCTCTTCCTGTCCGTCCAACTGTACCACCCCCGAAGATGCATCTGTACTATACTGTATCTATTATAACACGGCTCTAGGAAAATAACCCCACCTCTACCCATTCTCATAGGCAAGTTCGCCATCTGAATTTAATCATCTGATTAACCTCTAATTCTGTATGTACCAAAAAAGACCGGCCCCCTTGTATCAAGGGATTCCGGTCTTCCATGTTGGATCTCATACTGTACCTTATACAGACTCGCTCCGCTCCTGCTTGTCCAGCAGTTTCATCTCCCACTGCCGCAGCTTCGCCCGGCGAACGGCTTCCAGTGCACGCTTCTTCTCTTCATCCACACCGAGAATAAAATGCAGATGTGCACCAACGATTAATAAGGAGAACAGCACCCATACGATGCCAAAAATATTAACCCAGTCCATTCCTCCAGCAAAGGAAATCCGCGGCAGTGCAATGACCAGCATCGACAACGCAATAAGCAGATAGATCACATGTTTTGCTTTTTTCAACCTCTTCACCATTCACAGCTCCTTCGTTCTTGATCGACTCTATATGTCTAGTCTATGAACGATAAGGAGCCAATATGAAAGGTTCAGGTAAAAAAACAAGACAACCTTTTAGTACGTGTTCAAAAAGATCAGTTTTCAGTACCGAGAAGATGGAATGAAGCTAGAAATGGAGCAGCGGAGCGTAGGACAACTACGTGAGCAACTAAAATGTTTCCAAAGGAAACAACCTTCGTAAGCCTCCCGCTTATTTCGGCTGAATTTCATATTCGATGCTGATGATGCCTCTAGGCATCCTTCGTAATCAAAAGTGGACTTTTTGAACTACCTTTTTACGCTTCAGCGCCACCGTACAGATGACCCAGGCTATCAGCAATAATTTTGTTCACGTCTTCAATGATGACACTGAGGCGACGCTCCGCATCGAACAAGCGACGGATGTTCAGATTCAAGCTCAGTACTTCAAACAGTTTCTCCATTTTCTCCATCTCATCCGGAGCTGGCATATCCCCGCTCATCATACGTTGTTGCAATTCCATTTGTTGATCACGGAAGTTATCCAACATTGCTTTTGCATCCGGATCAGCTTCAATCAGCTTCATCGCGGAAGTAATCTCTTCCACCTCGCTGCTTTCTCTCAGTGCTTTGGCCAAATCATTGGCTTTGTCATAAATGTTCACTATTATTCCTCCTCAGATTGGTTTGTTCATCCGTGTTAATACACGCTTTTCTCTCCTGTCAAACAAGGGCGATCTGAAACAGGTCATCAATAACCTGCCTCGAAATCAAATGCATTTAATCCATATGGGTCAATCACCAAGGGTTATATGTCCTCATATGATGAAGCACATGCCATGTTCAGATGCCGTTCAACTTCGAGATCAGACATCAAGTTGCCGCCCGGAAGGAGATCCGTGATGTCCACTAAAAAAGTAACGATTCAGGTTACCGGCTCGGGCATCCTGCAGGACGACGTCATCATGCTGGGCGAAGGGGTACTCAAGGCGCTTAAAATCCCTTCAGGAAGGCCGCTTCAGCTGCAATTTGGCTCTTTCCGCCGAGAAGTCACTGTCATTCCGGTTCCAAGGTATGACGGGCTACGCATCAATCAGACAGTTGCCAGCAAGACCGGTCTCGTTCCACGTTCGGTCCTGAGGGTATCCTATCGTTCAGCCAGCCGTACGCTTCGCCTTGGACCCTACATCAGTGTACTGGTTAGCCAGGATTATCCCGATCAGCCCGATCGGCCCTTTGGCTCCATCACGATGTTCTGTCAAGAACTGGTGAACGCCTGCCGTAAGCAAGGCGCCTATGTATCCTTTTTCACACCGGAGGATATTGGAGCGGTAACGGGTTATATGAAAGGCTGGGTGTATGATGACGGCTGGAAAAAGACTGTTCTGCCTGTAGCAGACGTCGTCAATAACCGGCTAACGTCCCGCAAGCTTGAGAACAAACCTAGCGTACAGCATTTTATGAAAGAAGTAAAATCGCTCTACGGCACGCAAACCTTCAATGAAAAGTTTCTGGACAAAAACGAAGTGTTTGACGCACTCAAGTCCATTTCAACGCTTAAACGAGTTCTTCCCGAGTCTCATTTGCTCAAGACGTCCGCCATGCTCAAGACGATGTGCAACCGACATCCGGTTGTATTTCTGAAGCCCGTACGCGGTTCTTTGGGTAAAGGGATCATCCGGGTCTCACGTCAGACTGACGGAAGCTTCCTGACTCTGGCGACTGGCGTCGGGGGTACCCGGAAACAAACGTATACTTCTCTGGATAAACTGTATGCCAGTATGTCTGGGAAAATGAAAACAACGCGTTATCAGATCCAACAAGGGCTGACTCTCATTGACAACAGTGGCAGACCCGTGGATTTCCGTGCGCTCGTGCAAAAAAACCGTACAGGTAAATGGAGTGTAACCTCCATCGTCGCCCGGATTGCGGGCGGGAGTCACTACGTATCCAATCTGGCACGGGGTGGAAGTCTCAGCACCGTCAAGGATGCTGTTGCCAAAACACAGTTGTCTGGATCAGCCAAAGCTTCCGCGTATGCAGGATTGCACACCGCAGCACTGGATATCGCAAAAGGGATCGAGAGTGCCATCCCTGCTCATTTTGGTGAACTTGGTATTGATCTGGCTCTGGACACCACTGGGCGCGTATGGCTGCTCGAAGTCAACTCCAAACCATCCAAGAATGATAATACACCACTGAGTGAGAGCAAGATCCGCCCTTCCGTCAAAGCCATGCTTGAATACTCTACGTACCTGGCGGGTTTTTGAAAAGTTATTTCATAGAGGAGAGGTGCAGCGTAATGTTTCCATCATCTCAGACCAAGACACTGGCCATTCTGGTACGTGCAACCGAAGGCTCACCTCCCTTTACAGATGAACTTTTCTGCCGTCGTCTCAGTTTGGGGAGCATGCGATACGCCCTTCAGATTATTGTGATCCCGATATCGAATGATGCAGTCCATCTCCCTCTTCAATGGGGATATGCCTATCATCAAGGGAAGTGGAATTCGGCACCTGTTCCTGCAGTCGATCTCATTATGGATCGTTGTCTTCGCCCTATCTCCAGGTACGTCAGACAACAGCTTAAGGAATGGATACCAACCAACGGCACAGATCAACACCGTTATTGGTCTGCTTCCCTTCCAGGAAAATGGGAGGTACATCGTGTGTTGTCCCGAAATCCTGAATTGAGGTCACAACTTGCTCCCACAACCCGGATAGGATCGCATATTCCTTGGGAAACATGGCTCGACCGTTGGCCCAGAGGACTGTTCTTCAAACCGGTATCCGGGACTCATGGCAAAAACACCTTTCGCCTGTCTCAGGGAGCGACTCCATCAACATGGGTCGTGGAGGGGCGTAACGAGGACAATGAACCCTTTCTTCTTACATTCAACCATACCCAGGCTGTATCTTCCTGGCTAGCATTACATCAGGCTGAGCGTAAGATGATCGTGCAGCCATATCTGGATCTTAGCCATCATGGAAGAGCATTCGACATACGGGCTCTAATGCAAAAGAATGGGCAAGGTCGCTGGACGCTTACCGGATGTATGGTACGGGAAGGACCCGAAGGTTCACTCACGTCCAATCTTCACGGTGGGGGTAAAGCATATCCTGCCCACGCATATCTGCTCCAGCGATATGGAACAATCCGCACGGAAACTCTGCTGAAGAGCATCCGGCAGACTGCTACTCTTATCCCCACCCTGCTGGAAAGCCGTTTCGGCAGGTTAGCCGAATTGGGGCTTGATTTCGGAGCAGATGCAGAGGGCCAACTCTGGCTAATTGAAGTCAACTCCAAACCAGGCCGCACCTCATTCGCAGAAGCGGGCGACCGACGCATGCATACCCTGACTTATACCCGGCCGCTTGCCTATGCCCGTTATCTGTTGCAACAACATGTTCTCACGGACGTCGTTCGTCCAATGAAATTGCCGAATACATCCAGCAAAGCTGGCCTGAAACCCATCCCGATTCACGGCGGCTGAGGCCCGCAGCGCCCGCTTGCCATGGAGCCCAAGGATCTTTTCAGGATAGGAGGATAAATCATGAGTTTGACCTTTTGCAATCTGCATTTCACCAAGCAACCGGATAAAGTGGTTTATGTATCCAACGCTTTAATGAAGAGCCTCAACCTGTCCGGCAAAAAAACGGTGCACCTTCGCTTCGGGCGTGACCGGGTACCTGCAACGATCAAACCAATCAAAAAAGCAGGTAAACATCTGTATCTCGCTTCAGGTATCCGTAATATGATGAACGTTCCCAAACGGGGCAGTATTTATCTCCGGAATTTGCAAAATGATGAGGTCCAGTTAGGTCCACTGATTGGCGTACTCTCTGATGGACCTGCGACGAGCACTAATCCATTCGGTTCCCGTACTGGTTTCATCAAACAGTTACTGCGTGAAGGCAGCCGAAAATCCTATATTTATGCCTTTACTCCCCGGGATATCAATTGGCAGAATGAGACGGTATCGGGTTTTTTTCTGAATGATAACGGAAGCTTCACACGCAAAACAGTACCTCTGCCCGATGTTGTCTACAACCGATTGCCGAGCAGACGCTCAGACTTCTCACCAGCAATCAACCAGCTGCGGGAACGATTTGTTCGCCGAAAAATTCCGTTCTTCAACTGGAGCTTCTTCAACAAATCGGATATCTATACGTTGCTGGAGAACGAGCCGGCAGCAGGACGTTATATCCCTGAATCGATTACCAATCCTTCCGTTGAACAGATGAAGGAAATGTTGGAACGCCATCAGTTCGTCTACTATAAGCCTACTGCTGGAAGTCTGGGGAACGGGATCTACCGCCTGACTTATTCGCCCAAACGCGGATATTTCGCACGTTATCGCAAAAAAGGCGGTAATGCACTCCTGCGTTTTGGGTCCTTCAACAGTCTGATGCGCATGCTTCAGGGAAGACATGGCAAACAGCTACGCGGATATGTTGTTCAGCAGGGAATACGTCTAATTGAGATTGATGAATGTCCAATTGATTTTCGTTTTCACATGCACAAAAATGGTAACAATCAATGGGTTGTTGTCGGGATTGGAGCCAAAAAGGCAGGACGTGGCAGCGTCACAACACACATCAAAAATGGCGGCTCCCTAATGACTCCTGAGCAGGCGCTCAGTCGCAACTTCGGCGATCGTGCGGGAGAAGTTCTTCAGCAGGCCAAATCCGTCGCTATTACACTGGCCCAGGCGATTGAAACCCAGCACCAGCATCTGATTGGTGAGATTGGCTTTGATCTGGGCATTGATCAGGAGGAACATGTATGGATGTTCGAAGCGAACGCCAAACCCGGGCGCTCCATTTTCCGTCACCCTTCACTCCGGGTGGAGGGCAAATCGTCGGTGGAGCACATCTTGGAACACTGCCTGTATTTGAGCAAGTTCCGGAAGAAGGAAGAAATTTGATGAGCCTTCATGATGATTTCAAACCTGTCATTGCTGTTTTGACCATGCATGATAAACAGCGCATGTTCAGGGGAAATCATCAAAATTTTCAGGATATCTTACAGACAGGCGAGAGCATGGGATACGTGGTGTACATTGTGACTGTGCGGGATCTGAACGTGAGTGGTCCCACCGTGAAAGGATATACGTACAACAAGGGGAGTGGAAAGTGGGTTTCACAACCTTTCCCCCTTCCCCATGTTCTGTACAATCGTATTCCCAACCGGGAAGACGAAGGAAAACCTTCCGTTCAGCGCAAGATTGACGAATGCATGCAATCAGGAATCGAACTGTATAACCCATTCTTTTTTAACAAATGGGATCTGTTCGAATGGCTTAAGAAGTCCAAATCGACTCAGCAACTGATCCCTTATACTCGGCGGATGCGAAGTGCTTCTTCTCTGGGTGCCGTTTTACGGGCGTATCCCTATCTGTACCTTAAGCCCGAGAGCGGCAAAGCTGGCAAAGGAATCATGATGCTTAAATTCCAGGAAAAAGAACGGCTTCCCTACCGACTCAAAATACAAACCACACGTAAAAGCACGACCTATAAAGCAGCTACACTCTCCAAGTTATGGGCACGAATCCGCAAAGAAACCGGACATACGCCCTATATCATGCAACAAGGCATTGAATTGGCATCCTCTCGTAAACGCCCCTTCGATTTGCGTGTTCTTGTACAAAAGAACACCAAGGGCCAATGGAGCGTAACCGGTGTAGGAGCGAGACTTGCTGGCTCCCGCAGCATTACAACTCATGTGCCACGCGGCGGGAGCGTAGAAGACCCTGAGAAGCTGCTGACTGAGCTTTTTGGCGAAGAAATGTCAACAACCCTGATGAAACGTGTGAAATCCACTTCATTAATGATAGCAAGACAGGTAGAACGGGGATCAGGTTACACGCTCGGAGAAATGTCCATGGATCTGGGCATTGATGACCTGGGGGAACTCTGGTTCTTCGAAGCCAATGCAAAGCCCATGAAGTTTGATGAACCACAGATCAGACGGCGGTCATTGGAACGTATATTTCACTACAGCGCTTATCTTGCCCGTCAGTCCAAACGATGACAGACAGGAATACTGCAAAAAGAAGGTGATTGTTTGTGTCCTCACCTGTTCTGGGCATTATGACGTTGTACTTAAATGAACATCGCGCTCTTGAAGAACGAAGCGTTTATCGCAGAATGATTCTTGAAGGGCGCAAGCGGGGACTCGATATCTATGTATTCACACCAGCCGACGTACACCCCGGCGGCAAACAAATTGAAGCCATGGTTTTTCATGAGGGAAAAGGCTGGTCCAGGGAGTGGCGATCATTCCCGGACCTGATCTTTGATCGCTGCCGGATTCAGCGTAATCGAAGGTTCCAGCAATTGCTTGCTTTTCGTGAGAAATATGGGCATCTGCTCTTTCTGAACAGGCCACTGCGCAATAAATGGACCATCCATCAGACCCTTTTACAAAAAGCAAACTTTCGTGAACATCTGCCGGAAACCGCTCTATTTCAGGATATGTCCGATGTAAACCGGATGCTCAAAGTTTCTTCTCTGGTCTATCTCAAACCCATTAATGGAACAGGCGGACGTGGTATTCTGCGCATTGAACGCAGCAGTAGCGAGGCTAATACGGTGCTTGTTCAGGGGCGGGATCAGAAGCGTCGTATCATCACTCCACGTAAAGTTCATTTATCACGACTTGGCGCGTTGCTCCAGCACTGGAACATGAAAGACAAGTATCTTGTACAAAAGGGCATTCAACTTCAGCTTCCGAATGGACGTGTGCATGATTATCGCATGCTCGTTCAGAAGAACGGTGAAGGACAATGGGAGCTTACTGGATGTGCTGGACGCATGGGTGCAGAAAAAAGCGTGACCTCCAATCTGCATGGCGGCGGTCAGGCAATAGCGATGAACCGACTCATGAAGCAATGGATCGAAGATGACGACCTCCGGGCAGAAATTAACACAACTGCAGAAACGTTTGGCATTGATGTTGCTTCGTTTCTGGAAGATACGTATGGGGACCTGTGTGAGCTGGCACTGGATTTGGCGATTGACAGAAGCGGACGTATCTACCTGCTTGAAGTTAATCCCAAACCTGCGCGTGAAGTATTCGCTCGTATCGGGGAGCGGGATATCTATTATAAAGCCATCACTCAACCGCTGGAGTACGCCTTATGGGTATATCGCAACAGACCTCCCGGAACGTCCAGAAAGCCAGCCATTCCCAAGCCCGTTTCGCAAAAAAACGCCAAAGTAAAAAGAAAAAGGAAAGTCAAGTGAATGGATAAGACAAAGCAGGAGTGTATGTTCGCCAAGTGCGAGCATCTGCTCCTGCTTCACTGTTTTTTATTTCTGTTCTTTCGTCCATTGCAGCGTGTCGTTGTCAATCACAATATACCCTTTTTCCTCACCTTGCACATAAGATAATGTCAATCTCATCAGATCAGGTTCTAATTGACATGTGGTAACACGTGTAACCTGGTCAATATGATCCGCAGGCAGGCACAACGTCAGAATACCCACTTTACCCGAGAAATCAGTCTTGCCCTGAATGACCGATGTTTCCGACTTGGAACCGTACACCTCAGATACCCAGCCGGGCTGCTCCGTCAACGCGAAGGCTCCCTTCCCGATGCCTGCCGTAACCCATTGCATCGTCAGCGTTATGGAAGATGCCTCATAGCTCATATCCGCCGTCATTTCTCCAGCTTCATTCATTCTCAACGCAATATCCGCTTGCGGATGCAAGTGAAAACGTTGCTCCAGCGTATGCTCTGCTTCTGCTTCCAGCCAATCCACAATTAATAGTATAGGGATCTCCACCCCTGCCAGCATCCACCGACTATGTGTAACTGGATCTGGCAAATGTGTATATCCATCCTGTGAAGCATCAATGAAGTGATAGCTGTCATTGCTCTCCCAACGTAGCGTTGTGGCCTGAGCCTCCGGTTCACCCCATTTCTGTGTGGAGAGATAAGGTGTCTGATCCAGACCATCCACCGTGACGGTATTGTGCGCCCGCGTACTTTTGAAATACCGCCGCCATTCCCCTTCTTCATACGTATAACGTCCGGTGTCCGTGAAGAAAAGCTGGTTCTTCCACATCCACTCCACATTCAGCGCATCCGCATGTCCGTGTGCTCCGCCCATGGCAGCCGCATCAAAAAAAAGATATTGATACTTGTCCCTCATGACATAATATCCTGTCTGCGGAAAAGCCCGACTCGGCAACGCCGGAGAAGAAGAAGCCTGTAATCTGAGGCATCGCTCATATTTCTCCACACCCAGCAACCAGAGACACTCCGAGCTATCTGTTCCGCGAGCCATCAAATCATCATCGTCCAGAATCGCTCCAAGCAGGGTCAGTCGTTGTCGTCCATCACCAACCCAATCCGAATCACCAATACCGGTAGACTGATGATCTGGTCGGATCAGCGCCTCGGTGAATGCAGCCATTTGGCGCAGACAGCGGGCATACCATGCCGAGAAAGGATGTCCTGATATCTCGCCCAACCGATAAGGCGTGCCAAACATTTCGATGCTGGCATTGTGGTAATGTGTTGTCAGTTCAACCTGTATTCCCTCTTCACCCAACTGATGCAGCAAACACAACTCAAGACGTTCCATCGCCACTTGACGCCAGTATGGACTTCGCGGATGCTGGTGGTAGAACGTAGCAATCATGAACAACCCTTGCATATGCATAATGGCATGATTGATTTCCGTGCTGCCGAGGTAACGGGTCAAAAACTCGGCGTGCTCGTTCAGACCTTGTCGAAACTCCGCTTGAAAGCCTTCGTCTATCAATGAACTTGCTTCCATATATTTATATGCCGATATCCAGGACTGCACACGTAGTCCCGTCTCCAGCAGGCGCCATGGACCGGGCTTTTGAAAGAACACGGCCTCGTCATAAACCGGATTTACAGGTACCGGGTTCTGTTGCCTCCAACTGCGAAAGTGGTCAATGAAAGCTGTCACATATAGTGGATTGCCCTTCATCAGATACGCCTTGCCCAGATCGAGCATATGCCAGTGTCGATTGATGCCCCATGTGAACTCCAGATCATTGGTCGGGTTGTGAAGCCAGTCCACAGGTGTCCCCATCGGAATCCAGCGATTCAGATCGTTGGTATAAGGAACGATAAATTCATTCAGGATGGCACGATTGGCTATCGTGAGCGAATTTCGGGCTTCTTCCGGAAAATGTTTTTCATAATATTGGGCAGCCCGTTGCAGATCCGTTGCCGAAAGGTAAAAATCGCTCATTGGGACGCCTCAAGGAAATCCTGACGGAACGGGGTAAAAACATCCAGAATGACGGAGTCCTCCAGTGCCTTGACCCCATGCGGGACGTTAAAACCGGCATAAAAGCTGTCCCCTGCTTTTAAGATGCGAGTTTCTTCACCGACCTGTACCTCAAAGCTGCCTTTGACGATATAGCTGACCTGCTCGTGCGCATCATGGGAGTGAACTTCTCCAATACCCCCTTTAGCAAAGGTAACCTCCACCATCATTAATGTACCGCCCATGCCCAAAATCTTGCGGGAACTCGTTTCGTTAATGATATGTGCATCGATAGACGCATGATTAATAATCATTTTGCTTTTCCCCTTTCCTTGTGAGTAAGCGACCGAAGTAGTTAAACCACGGCCGCTATGAACGTTTATTAGTCTTCTGTGGACAATTTGCCCTGAAGCTTGGAAGAATCAAACGATGGATCAGCAGTTATATTGGTCAGCCCTGCTGCTTTGGTTTTCTCCAGAGCTGCATTGTATCTCGTATCCAGATCCTTGATTACACTATCGAGATCACCACCCGTGAATACATAGATGGAGAATGCATCGCTCCATTTATTTCCTTCCAGTGAACTCTCGGTCACCACACTTGGATTTGCCGGGAAAATGGCATCATAACGTTTGGGCAGGAAACCTTCAATGCCCGGAATGCTTGGTTTTTTACCAGAGCTTAATACAGCAGGAATCAGTGAAATCCCATATCCTTTTTCGTAATACTCACTCTGAAGATCTGTGCTGTACACATACTCCATAAACTTCCATGCCGCTTCCTTGTTGGCAGAATCTGCATTGATGCCGATGTAGGAGCCCCCGATGACTTGCGAAGCGCCCTTGATCGTTCCATCATTTGTTGGCACAGGAGCCGCTGCCCATTTTTCTTTTGTAGGAAACTGATCTTTATATACCCCTGGTTCACCAGAGTGGTTAATGTACATTCCGATTTTACCTTGAGCAAACTGGGCTCTGAGCGGATCGATGTCCAGACTTTCAACACCTGGCAGCATGCTGCCATCCAGATTCATCTGACGAAGCGCCATTGCGATATCCTTGTACATCCCAAAATCAAATTGGCCAGTCTTGTAGTTGTAACCATCAATACCAACATTATTGCTTGCACCTGCAATCGTATTGGCTGCTCTCCAGAAACCGCTGCTGCTCTTGAACGGGCTGGCAAAACCATAGATGCCTTCACTTTTACCAACTTCGGTAATTTTTTTGGCATCCGCAACCATCTCAGCCAACGTTTTTGGCGGACTCTCGATCCCTGCCTTTTTGAAAATATCTTTGTTATACACAAGCCGCCAGACCTGCCCTGTATTGGGGAGGGAATATATTTTTCCATCAATTGTGTTTTTATTCTCAATCAAGCTGTCTTTAAACACGGCCTTCATCTCATCACTCATGTATCCATCGATCGGGGCGAGATACCCCTTCTGATAATACGTCTGAAAATCATTAACTTGCAGCACATCGGGTGCCTGCTTGCTGGCAAAAGCAATATCAACCGCCTGTGGATAGTTGTCCCCCATCACGGTCATCTCCACTTCAATATTGTCCTTGTTTGTCTGGTTGAACTCATCGATCTTGGATTTCATAAAATCAGCATCATGGCGGTCCGGTGTCCAATATATGATTTTGGTTTTCCCTCCGGCATTCTCCCCGCTGGTCCCCGATTCGCTATTTGCCGAAGTACCACTGTCAGCAGAACAACCTGCCAAACTTAGCGCCAGCAATGCACTTAGCGTAGTCACCATCCACTTTTTAACCATTGATATGCCCCCTTATGCTTGTCTGGACAACCCGTTTGGTTATCCGTTAACGTAATGATAATCGCTACGCTTTCATGGAGGTGAGGGACATTCTGACTTTGCATGGTGGGAAAAATGACGTTCCGTATCGGTTTCAATTCTCATACATTTGTCGGAAGCAGGTTGGCGTCATGCCGCAATATTTCTTGAACAAACCGCTGAAATAAGGCCTGTCCTCATAACCCAGCCTCTGGCAGATCTCTTGCACCTGTACACCTGCAACTAGCAATTCTTTGGCCTTTTCCATCCTCATCTTAGTAATATATTGAATCGGCGTTATGCCGGTTTCCTTTTTGAAGGCATTGGCAAAGTAACTCGGACTTAAATGTACGGATTGGGCACAGGCATGCAGCGTCAGATTCTCTGCAAGATTCAGACTGATATATTCCTGGGCTTTGCTAATCGCCTGTTTGACATCGGTGAGTCGTTTTTTGTCCATAATCTCGCAACCCATACTGCTAAAATGTTTGATATATCCCCTCCAGCCCTCAAACGTCAAGGAGCGCATCGCCTCAAGCACTGTCAGGTCGGCCTCCAGACGCAAGCGTTCCTCTGCTGTAATCTCATCACAAAAGGCACGGTAGATGGCAAAAGCCAGTCCAGACAGCAAACGAATCATCGTGAGCGGCTCGGGAAAACCTTCGGAGACCTGCCATTCTTCGAGAATTTCATCAATGATGCGGTGACAGGTGCTCTCATTACCACATTTGAGTGCGTAAAAAAGCTCTTTCTCCTTCTCCAAAGGATATACTGGAGCCACACAGGCCTGTTTTTCCAGTTCAGTATACTGGAGGATGCAATTTCCTTCTCTGTAAAAACGATAGGATATCGCCTGATCTGCATGTGCGTAGGACGTCCAGATTTCCTGTGGTCTGCGGGCAATCGTACCAACACCAATCGAGACTGTTTTTTTGCTGAATCGCTCCACATTTTGGCGGCATTGCTCCAGTAGCTCAGAGACGTCGATCTGGCTTGGTGTGTTAAATATGGCTGCAAGCCGGTATCGGTTTTCCCGTAAAACAACGCCTTTGGTATAGCGGTTTAAGGTTTCTCCCACAATATTTTGGACCGCAAAAGGAACGATTTCGGCATCCAGATGCATCGTGTATCCATATCGCGTATAACCATCCACCTCGATGACCATGACGAGAAGATTGGATGAATCGAGATCAATGTGCAGCTCGTTCCAGCGACTTTCATTCAGGTAGCCCCCGATTTCATGACGCAACAAGCCCAGGAGATAGCTGTGACGCTCGTACTGGCTGCTACTCTCCACCTTCTGCTCCAACTGTTCCAACTGTTTGCACTGTGCCTGCTCTTCCGTAATCACCTGTCTTACCTTCAACACCGCACCTAGTATTTCTTCAGGGGTAAACGGTTTGAGCAAATAATCGGATGCACCAAGCTTGATGGCCTCCTGTGCATATTGAAAATCAGAATAACCACTGATGAAAATAAATTTGGCTCGCAGTCCGGCATCCAATGCCCGCTTCATTAGTTCCAGCCCGCTCAGCTTGGGCATCCTGATATCACTAATCACGATGTCGGGTTGCTGCTCCAGCAACAAGGACCAACCGCGCTCTCCATTGCCCGCCGTGCCTACAATCCGAACCTGATGATCCTCCCACGGAATAGTTGAAGATATGCCCTTTACAACTGCCTGGATATCATCCATAACACACATCGTCAATTGGCCCATACTGCCCCTCCTCAGGTGATCGGAATCGTGATAACAACCGTTGTTCCCACATCTGTACTGCTATGAAATACAATTGAGGCCACATCCCCGTAGTGCAGGCTTAATCTGCCATGGAGATTGGATAGGGCATAACCTTTGCGTCCCCCGTCAGGAACATCCTCAGCATAGATGCCGGCTACATCCATACCACATCCATTGTCAGCCACCTCCAGCCGTAGTGTGTCACCCTGACGATCAATGCGGATCAGGATAACGCCCAAATCTTCTTTGTCATTGAATCCATGCAGGATGGAATTCTCGACCAAGGGCTGAAGTAATATTTTTAAAATATCAACAGCGTAACAAGAGGGGTCCCCCACCTCAATCCGATAAACGAACAGATCCTCGTAACATTTTTGCTGAAGCTGCATGTATTGTTCGACATGTTTGATCTCCTGCTCCACACTGGTGATGTCTTTACCATCATTCAGGCCCAGACGGAATAATAAGGATAAGGAGACGATCATCTCACTTACATCCTTCTTCTCTCCGCTCTCACTTTTCCAGAACATCGTATTAAGCGTATTGTAGAGGAAATGAGGATCAACCTGCGCCTGAAGCGCCTTGACTTCAAACCGCCGTTTATCTTGCTCCGTTGTCCGTACTTCTTCAAACAGAATCTGAATCTGGTCCAACATCCGGTTGAAACGATGCCCTACAGCGCTGACTTCATCGTCATACTTGCTGCGAAACCGTACATCCAGATCATTAGACTCCACCTCAACCATCAAGCGTCGCAGTTTGTTCAGTGGCTTCAGCAGAGCGGAGGCCAGCAGCCTGGACAACCCGAGTGCAAGCAAAATGCAAAACAACATGATCAGGATGATCAGCCAGCGTATCTTTTGGAGGGGGGACAACAAGTCAGCCTTGGACTGTACACTTACCATGACCCAATCCTCGTTCATCGACAATGCCGAATAGTTAACAAGCATGTCCTCCCCCTGATCGTTCCTGTAGGTGAAATCCCCAGCATCGTCACGGCTAAACTGTTGTGTAAAGTCAGGCTCCATAATGAAATCGTAATTTCGGGACCTGGGCCGAATGACTTCATTTCCGTTTTTGTTCAGCAAAAACAGTTGAATCTGGTTATTCATGAGATCCTGCGTCAGAATGTCTCGCATCGCCTCTTCCTTCATATTGACGACCATATATACATTCGAATAGGTATGATTATCGATCACAATAGGTTTGAGCAACAGAGATAACATATTTCCCTTGGATTGGAACAATTCACTCTGATGTGAACCAAACCACATCGTATTCCAGCCCTGCAGCTTCACGTAGCGTCCGTATTCCCTGTCGAACGAGTTGTTCCGATTCGGAAAATCTTTGGTCGAGAAAAAATCACCGATGGGTGTTGTCAGATATGCCGTATCAATCAGTGGCTCTACGAGCTTCAATTGAGCAAACGATGTTTGCAGCAGCGAGAGATTCTGATAATAATGAGATGTGTTATTTTTTCCCACGTCCTTCATGACCTGGGTGAACGTTTCATTGAGCATAAAAGAAAAAGAGGATACAACAATGTGCCTCAGATGTTCATCCATAACCTGCACTGATTTGTTCAGAATGCTTTGTTTCAGTTCAAGTGCATTCTGCTCAATGCTTCGTGCAGCAAAGAGATAAGAGCATATCCCGGTCACACTGATGCATAAGACAACGAGAAAAATGTACAGCAGCTGTATTCTTTTTTTCAGGGACATTTTATAAAAGTCGAATATCATCGGCGTTCGCTCCTTGAACACGGCTTGGCCCGTCCGCTGTGAATTAAAATGAGTATAGCACAGTGGAATAACCCGTAAAACCGTTTCCATGATTGTGCTCACGCCTATCCTTTCACAGCTCCCAAGGTCACTTGCATGAATGATTTGTTGGCAAAAATATAAACGATGAGCAGCGGCAAAATGGACAGACAGGCTCCGGCCATCATCAGTTGGACCTCAGCTGCAGCTCCGATGCCATATCGCAGATTAGCCAGCCCAACCGGCAAAGTCTGCAAGTCCGGATTGCTCATGGTGAACACAAAAGGAAGAATATATTCATTCCATGAACTCTGGAATACACCCAGACCTGCAACGGCGAGTCCGGGCCGCAGGAGCGGAAGAATAATGCGCCAGTATGTGGTGAAGAAATTACAGCCATCAATCATCGCCGCCTCATCCAGTTCGCGCGGGATGCTCTTGAAGAAACCAATGAGAATAAAGTATGTGGCAGCGTGTGCGCTGATCAGTATAATAATAACGCCCCACAACGTGGTATTCAGCCCCAGCTTGACCATGAGGTCAAATTGCGGACGCAGCACAACTGCGCCTATGGAAATAAACAGAGTAGATGCCATGAGCAGGGTGTACCCCTTTTTCCCTTTGAAATTCACTCGATCCACAGCGTAGGCTGACATCGAAGCTACCAGCAACGTGCCAACTGTTGTACTGATGCTAACAAACACGCTATTAATCGTAAAACCCGAAAAATTGGCGGTTCGCCAAGCCTGAGCATAGTTGGAGAACTGCCAAATCTTCGGCCAGATCGTAGCTCCTCCGGTCAATTCCTGGTTCGTTTTGAAGGAACCGAGCAATACAAGTATGATGGGGAACAGCGACAGCAGAGCGATTGCGATCAAAAACAGCCAAAGTACTGTTCGTTTGGTCCAGCGAATGAGTTGGGGAGACCCTGAGGGCGCAAGTACTTTTTGAGTCATCATCGTTTCCTCCTGATTAATTTTATACGTGTTCAAAAAGTCTGTTTTTCAGTTTAATAGACATCATTGAGCTTTTTGGATATCCGGAAATAAATGAGCGTCACAGCCCCTACGATGAGAGCCGTTGTAAAACCGACTGCACTGCCATAACCGAGCTGCTGGAGTGATTGTGTTTCAGCCGACACGGGAAACAACAGTTTGAACAAATACAGATACATCACCTCTGTTTTGCCATATGGCCCCCCTTCGGTCAGCACCATAATACTCTCGTAACCTTTCAGCGCCGTGGTAATTGCCAGCATGATGATCATCTGCAAGACAGGACCCAGCAACGGAATCGTTACATTCCGCAGTTTCTGAAACTCACTTGCTCCATCCAGCGATGCCGCCTCATAAAGCTCTTCAGGAATGCTCTGAAGACCCGCAATGAACAACAACATATAGTTGCCCACAGCCCCCCAGATGGCGATGATGATGGTTGTTAACATGGCATGTTCAGCCCCCAGCCAGCTAATGGATTCGGAGATCACATGATACTTAAGCAGCAATTGGTTCAATATTCCGTTATAGGAGTTGAAAATAATAAAAAATACAATCGCCATGACCGAAGCGCTGAAAATAGTGGGAAGATAATAGATCGCCCTAAAGAGGGATCGACCTCTCCATTTACGATTCAGAATAATCGCCAGAGTTAACGACAGTGGAATCGTAACGACGAGTTTGCCCAGGGCATACACACCCGTGTTGCCTACAGAATCCCAGAATTGCCCGTCACGCAAAATGCGTCCAAAATTGTCAAGCCCAATAAAGACAGGCGTCCCGATGCCTTGATAATCATAGAACATGTAACGCAGCGCCCATAACAGAGGATAGATCCCGAATACAACAGTTAAAAAAAGACTTGGAAAGATGAACATATAGGCATGTATTTTGGATGGTTTCACCAGAATCGGACCCCCTATAGCTTTTGAATGAAGTATAGAGGGAATATGAAGGAAAGCGGGATAGGGAAATCAACTTTCTACAGGGGAGAATGTGACTGCATGACCAAATAAAAAAACCTGTATTCAACGGATTTCCGTTGAATACAGGTTCATATCATGTGGTTCATAATCTTAAATCTCAGTATACGTATGCAGCGTAAAGGCTACTCTGCTTCATCATACAGACGCAGCAGTTCTGTAAAATCAGAGATGAGCACATCTGAGCCCGCAAGCTCCTCATCACGACCGAACCCGGCATAAGCACAGCCGATGACCGCCTGACCGTTCATTTTACCAGCTTCCACGTCAGAAGAGCGATCCCCTACCATCCATGCGTCCTGAATACGATGTTTCTCAAGCAGGATCTGCACCAGATTAATTTTGGAAGGAGTCTTGTACTGGCCTGCACTGTATACCCCTTCAAAGAAAGGCATGATCTCGTGTGCAAACGCCACACCCTTCACATAGTCCTCCAGCCCGTTACTTGCGACAAAAAGACGCACTCCTTGTTGTTTTAAGGCTTGCAGCGTTTCTTTCACACCCGGATACAATTGAGAACTTCCTTGATCAAGCCCCTCAATCTCCAGTTGAAGCAGCAGTTCGTCTGCACGGCGATGTGCCGCTTCCGATGCCTCAGGCATAACCACTTTCCATATATCTTCGAGCAACATGCCCAAACTTCCCAGCATCCGTTCCTCGGGTGGAGTTTCTCCTTCAAAGTGCCCTTCGGCACGCAATGTATCAAATAGTTGCTGGTATGCTGGCAACAACAGGGTCTCTGTCTGGAACAGCGTACCATCCATGTCAAAAATCATCGCTTCCGGTTTGAGCAATACCTTCTCTTTATTCATGTCCAATGTTCCTTTCGGATTGGGATATTGTATATGTAATTGGAATCGTTCCCTTCCCATGATAAACATAACGTTTCAACGTGTAAACCAACGATTGTAAAACATCATCATCCCCAACCTTATACAGCATTAATCAAACGTTATATTGTAGTTAAACAAACTATATACAAAAGAAGTTTCTTTACGTATAATACTAAAAAAATAGTGCTTTAGACACCTAATCTAAAGACCTATAATTATCACATTTCCGGTTTTTTCGACAACTACATATACCCCATAGAGAGGAATAACAAACATGAAAAAGCGTAAGACCTTTAAGATTTTTTATAAGATCGGATTAGGATATTTACTCGTACTGGCTGTACTGGCTGGTTGCATCCTGCTGATTCAGAACAGCACAAGTCAGCTCCAACGGGAACTGGATTTTCTGGTCGATCACGATATGAGGGTACACGCCCTCACCTATGAACTCGAAAGAAACATGGTAGATATGGAAACAGGTCAACGTGGTTACATCATCACGGGTCAGGACAATTATCTCGATCCCTACACCCAAGGAAAAGAGCAACTTATTACACTAAGAGATGAACTTGCTGCTTTAATTTCGGATAATCCGGCTCAACTTGCACTTTTGGAAGACATACATACTAATATGGAGAACTGGGTCCAAGTCGCTGGTGAACCTATGGTCGCCCTTCGCCAAGCCAATAATACGCAGGCCATTCGAGATTTTTTCGCAGATGATCCAGGTAAAAGAGACATGGACCAGATTCGGACTGCTCTCGATACGTTTCGAACCAACGAGCATACGTTAACCGATAACCGCACAGAAGCACTGAAGCAAAAAAACACACTACTAAACCTGGAACTGTATGGCGCACTTATCGTTGTGGCCATTATCTCGTTCATTACTGCATTGGTCCTGTCACGTGCCATTGTTAGAAACATTCGTACCGTAAAACAGGCATTAAATGACATCGGTTCTTCCAATGGTGACCTGACACTGAGAATCGCTACGCCAATGAAAGACGAAACTCGTGAACTTGCGGAGGCAGCCAATACAATGCTCACTGGTTTGCAGCAAATGATGCTGGACGTTCAGAGCAATGCCATGATTCTGAGCACAGCTTCGGATCGATTGGATAAAGGGGTTGCCGATAGCCATCTTGCAGGAAAAGAAGTTGCCACTGCCATGGAACGCGTCGCTGAAGGCGCTGATGAACAGGTTGCTCTTACGCAAACCATGGTAGCTGCGATGCAGCAATCCCTAAATGGCCTTAATCGTGTCGCCTCCTCGGCAAGTGACGTGGCAGGCCGTGCAGTTCGTACCGAATCCATTGCCGTGGATGGGCAACAGCGCATTGATAATGCTGTAGGTAAAATGAGTTCCATTGAGCAATCCTTCCTCTCTGTACAGGGAGCCATTAATGAAATTTCGAAGATGTCTGATCAAGTGATCAACATTGCAGATTCAATGTCGGGTATTGCAAGACAAACCAATCTGCTTGCACTTAACGCCGGAATTGAAGCTGCCCGCGCTGGGGAAAATGGACGCGGCTTCGCTGTCGTTGCCGCGGAAATCCGTAATCTTGCAGACCAAAGTGCAACATCAGCCAAAGAGATTACAAGTATATTGGAAACCGTGGTAACAGGTGTTCAAAGTACGGTGCAGGTGGTTGATGAGAGCACGCTACATGTGAATGAAGGATTGCGGACCATTGAGGATGCAGGTAATGCTTTTTCAACCATTACTCAGCATATTCATAACCTTAGTGGTGAAATTATGGAGGTATCTGCTGTTGTCGAAGAGTTAACTTCCGGTAGTGAGGCTGTGATGAAGTCCATCAATGAAGTATCGGCTGTTGTGGAGGATACTGCATCAGCCACGGAAGAAGTATCTGCGATGACGGAGGAACAGCTTGCTTCTCTGCAGGAAATGTCTGACACGTCCAAGCAGTTGAATGAAATGTCCGATGCACTTGATCAGCTGGTTAAGCGATTCAAGCTGGCTTGAACTGAATCAACATACCGATAGAATGTCTATATAGCTCTATCATGAGCATATATCAAAGGAAAGAAGCATCGCAGACAGACTCACCCGAGCCTCTGCGATGCTTCTTTGTGTTAAGGAGAGCTGAATCAGGAAAAGGTGCACCGGGCACCTCATATGAAAAAACCTAAGCACTCCTTTTCTTATCTCGATTGTTCCGTGTTCCGTAGCGCTTCAAGTATCAATTGTGCCTGATACCCATCGTTAAAATCATATATCTTAGCTGGTTTGCCTTGTATACGGGCAATGACATGTTTAAGAACCGGCAATTCACTGGCGGATTCAAGCACTTCTACTCGAGACAGTGGCTGTCCCACCATACCCGTCTTCAATTCCTCCCAATTTTCCAAGGCAATTGTACCTTCCGTGCCGTATACCACCATGGATACACGTTCTTCTCCTGCAAATTGAGAGATGCCGTTTAGCTGAATTCGAGTCCCGTCTTCCAGTTCCAGCGCAGCCTGTACTTCATGCTCACATTCTCCATTCTCAGGATATTGGACCTGGGTACTCACTACCCGGATGGGACCAAACACCTTTTGAATCATATGAATCCAGTGAATTCCCACTTCAAGAATAAATCCACCCTGTTCCCGGCTCGTAATCCATGCATTCTGTTGCCATGATCGTGGCCACTGCGGGAATTGCAGAATCAGATCCATTTTGCGAATGGCCCCCACAGTACCCTGCTCAATCATCTCTTGCAACTTCAGCACAGAAGGTTCATGCGGCATCGAGAAATGGATGGCATGAACAACGCCCGCCTGCTCTGCTGCATCCAGCATCTTTTTGGCTTCTTCTACACTATTGGCAAGCGGTTTCTCGCAGAATACATGAATTTTGCGCTCCAGCGCTTCCATGACAACCGGATAATGAAATTTCGGCGGAACTGCAATATACAACAGATCAATCTGATGTTCATTCATCAATTGCTTGTAATCCGTATACGTCCTAACTCCCCGATGAGAAGCTGCAAAAGACGCCAAACCGTCCTCATTCGCATCACACACCGCTACAATCTCAATCTTTGTATCCATCTTCGTATTCTCGATTAGATGAACCATATGTAGTCCCATTTTACCCAGCCCAATCAGAGCCATCTTGATGATTGTCATTCCATCCCCTCCCAATTCCTTTCCAGTATAGCAGAAAGCAAAGAAATGCGAATGCGATGATGCGTTGATACGAAAAAAGATAAATCTCAAGCTTTCAAGTCGCTATTTGTGGCTGAAATTCATCATTTACAGTCATCATTTTACATTATTTGTAACTTTGTTGCGATTGGGTAATTCGTTGCAGGGATATATAACCAATTATTTTTACTTTATCCAGCAACACTTAAAGCGTTACCAACTTAAGAATCAGGAATTTAGACTCACAAAAACAGGTTGACAAAAAACCACAAAAAAAGATACTCTTCCTAATAACAATGAATATTTCCTCTTACAACCTTAGACAGTAACTTGCATTCAACAAATGGAATATGCGTATGGTTCTAATAACCTATTTCATGAAGCGAGGTGTCCCGCATGAGAACAGTTGCGGACTATTTGGCAGAAACTCTGCGTAATCTAGGCGTTACTCATGTCTTTGGTATTATTGGTAAATCCATCTGTCCTGCTGTACTGAAAATGGTGGATTACGGATTAGAGTTCATTCCAGGCCGTCATGAATCCAGCTCAGGTTTTGCCGCATCCGGTTATGCATTACAGACGGGTAAACTCGGCGTTGCCTTTGCCACATCCGGTCCAGGCGGAACCAATCTGCTTACTGCAGCAGCCCATGCAAAGGCCAACAATCTGCCGGTACTGTTTATTACGGGCCATCAATCCATTCAGGAACTGGGGCTACCCCAGTGCCAGGATTCCTCTTCCTATCTGGCTGATCTGGCTGAGATGTTCAGGCCTGCTACGCTATTCAGCAAACTGGTTGAGCGTGGAGATCACTTCGGCACACTGCTGAATCATGCCCTTTCCATTGCACTCGGCCCTAATAAAGGCCCTGTTCACCTCTGTATTCCTTTTGACGTACAGACCGAGTTGTTATCCCAATGCCGGATTGTCATTCCCGAACCGGAACCTCTTCTTAGCGTATCTAATCTGAATCGCATTCTTCCTCTCATTGAGCAATCCAACCGTCCCTTAATTATTGCTGGTAAAGGTGTAAGTCGCGCCAGAGCCCATGATGAATTGCTTCATTTGGCCGAATCGTTCAACATTCCCGTCATTACTACTCCTGGTGGAAAAGGAGCGATTGCGTGGGACCATCCCCTATACCATGGACCTTGTGGTGTTGGAGGTTTCCCGCATGCAGACGACATCCTGAACCAAAGTGACCTTTATATCGTACTCGGTTCACGTCTAAGTGATATGACCCTCTGCAATCTGAAGCCTGAACATCATCCGGTACACCTCATCCAATTTGACGCTGATCCTACGTTTGTAGGCAAGATTCTGAGCGCTCAAACCTTACATATCACCGGTGATTTGAAGGACAACCTGCAATATTTGCTGGGCACATTAGAAGACCTCCCTACTCCTGAGAGAACCACGACACCCATGGATTACACTGTCCCATTACCAGATCTGCCCCGCCTGTCTCTGGCTTCTGTGCTGGACGGGATGAGCGAACTTCTTCCTTACGATCATAAGCTGTTTGTTGATGATGGCAGCCATGGATTTCATGCGGTCCAGCGATATAAAGTCAAAAAACCAGGCAGCTTTGTGTTTGACGCGTACTTTGCCTGCATGGGTAACGCCATTGGTATGGCGATAGGTGCAAAGGCCGCTTCACCTGAAGAGACCGTTGTATGTATCACCGGGGATGGATGTTTCATGATGCTGGGGACGGAGATCAATACCGCGGTATGCAACAATCTGAATGTCATCTTCATTGTCGTTAATAACAAACAACTGGACATGGCACTCAAAGGAATGGAAAAAACAACAGGCAGAATTGATGGCACATTATATGAAGTTCCTATGGATGCAGCCAAATTCGCCGAATCTCTCGGTGCGGTTGCGTTTCGAGCAGAAACCCTTGCTGAATTCTCATCTGCGCTGAACACAGCCCAGACGTTAAATCAGGTAACTGTTATTGAGCTTCTGACCGATCGAGATGAAATCCCACCCACGGCTCACCGCACCGTAACTTTAAATTAGGAGGAGTAGATCATGAGTGAACATGTAGCTCAGGGACTAGACCGTTTCGCAAAACTTTCTGGTGAGTACGGCGCAAGAGCCCTTGCACCCATCAAAGAACATTTTCCCGAATTGTCGGAATTTATTATGGGGACGGCATACGGGGATATTTTTCAGCGCACCACGATTACGGATCAATGGAAGGAAGTTGCTATCATCTCTTCGTTGATCACCCAAGGACAGTATGAACAATTAGGGGTACATTACACGATGGCTCTGAGCGTGGGAGTGACGGTGGATCAGCTCAAGGGAATATTGCTACATCTGGCACCCTGTGTGGGTGCTCCACGCATCATTAGTGCATTCAATATTTTGCTTGCTACCTTGGAAGAAATACAGTAATTCACTTTTCTACATTTTTATACATGATTCGACTTTTTTATTGATCTTTTTACATTCCTACCTTTATAATATGGTTAAATTATCCTTCGAACCAGCTCTCATCTTAGAAGCTTTCAACAGAGGTCCTATGGGGCTGTGTATCCATTAGCAGGATAGCCTTAACTCATTTAAAGGAGAGAGATCAAACATGGGAAATTTCATTCTTAAGACTGACGTTCCGAACAAGGTGTTAAACATTGAACTGGAGGGTTCTTTCTCTCAAGAAGACGGTTTGCGTTCCATCTCGGCATATCAGGATACGATCGCTCCTCTTAACACCAAGGAGTATGACCTGAACATCGATTGCAAAAAGTTGAATGTTACTGCTCCGGAGATTGTTCCTCTTCTGGAAGGCTGCCTTCAAATGTTCAAAAAAGATGAATATAAAAAAGTCGTGTTGACCCTCGAGAACAACGCGATTCTAAAAATGCAATTGTCCCGGCTCGGCCGGTCAGTCGGTCTGGACAATCTCGAAATCATATCTACCGTTACCACTTAATAAACCAGGCGGACAAGCTGTGAATTCAACCTTCCGCTCAAGAGGAGAATGAAGATGGCCGGAATTCGTATTGTAGATATCGATATCTATCATCCTGCAACCAAGGTGCACAATGATTTTTATATTGAACATTTTGACGCAAGAGGTGTAGATATTCGCGGATTGTTACAGGCACTTGGTCGTGATACACGTTATAAAATTGACAACGATGACGAAAACTCACTAAGCATGGCCTTTGAGGCAGCCAGTAACCTACTGGAGAAAACCGGACTCACCGGTGCAGATATTGATCTGATTGCTTATGCAAGCCAAACGCCGGAATACATCTTTCCTACGAATTCCTTGATGATTCATCGCCTGATTAACGGAGCTTCTCACACGATCTGTATTGACAGTAACGCGAACTGTGCAGGCATGACCGCTGCTTTCGAACAGGTTAGCCGGCAGATGCTGGGCAATCCTCGAATTCGCCGGGCATTAATCATCGGCTCGGATTACGTAGCTCCTCACGCCAGTCCCGATGATCCCGTATACTTCGCCAATTTCGGTGATGCAGCAGCGGCGGTTATTGTAGAGCGGGATGAACATGCTGTCGGTTTCATTGATTCCATCTATCAGACGGATACCTGTGTGTATGGTAATTCTCTTTTTCCTGCAGAAGGCTTGGCGAAATTGGGCAAAACAGGTGTGGATGCAGGTGCCTTTCATGTGAAATTCATCCCATTTGATGATTCGATCTGTGTGGACGCCGCTTCGGAGTCCATTCGTACCTTGCTGACACGCAACGAGATTGGACCAGACGAGATCAGAGCCGCCTGCTTCTCTCAGCTATCCATTAGTAACATTCGGGCTGTATCCGAGAACATCGGCATTGGTGACGATATTGCCGTCTATATCGGAGATGAGTTCGGATATACCTCAACCAGCAGTCCGTTCATCGCATTACATCGAGCGATTACAACTGGTCAGATTCAGCGTGGTGACAAAGTGTTGTTCTGGACCGTTGGAGCTGGATGGCAAAATGTTGCCATGGTGGTTGAATATTAGGCCATAATTCACCAAAATAATAACCAGGACGATCCCTTTTATTTTAAATTCAAAAAGGATCGTCTTTTTATTTGAAAGCAACCCTCAATACACCACGTACACTGCTTCGGGCTTTATTAACTCATAGCAATTAACTCAAAGCAAAAAGCAGCCCTATCGGACTGCCAGACTTCTGCTTTTATACCAAACGTTCAGAAAATCTTCTTTGTCTCCCGATCGTCTTTCAGGATCTCTACAGCCTCCCGGAAGCGCAAGGAATGAACGATCTCGCGTTCCCTTAGAAACTTCAGACTATCCTGCAGATCCACGTCATCGGTCAGGTCGATCAACCATTGATATGTAGCCCGGGCTTTCTCTTCTGCTGCAATGTCCTCGTACAGATCCGCAATTGGATCACCCTTTGCAGCAATGTAGGCAGCTGTAAAGGGTACACCGGAGGAATTGGTATAAAACAAGGCAGAATCGCGTTGAGCATAGTTCGGCCCAAGTCCCGCTTCTTCCAGTTGATCCACTGATGCGTCCTTGGTCAACTTGTAGATCATGGTGGCAATCATCTCCAGATGAGAAAATTCCTCTGTAGCAATATCCGTCAGCAGACCGATAATCTTGTCTGGAATTGTATAACGCTGATTCAGATATCGAAGGGCAGCGGCCAACTCCCCATCTGCACCGCCATATTGTTCCATCAGCAATTTCGCCATACGAGGATCACATTTACTAACCCTTACGGGATATTGCAGTTTTTTCTCATACACCCACATGTAAGACGCCTCCCTCTACGTTATCAAAATACAGCTCTTCTTCTAACCCTCGGGCTTCCTGTCCCTAAAGTCCTGCAAGGAAGCCTGAGGCTGATGTGTCACACTTGCCATGGCCAGGGCGTCTGAGACCATTCCCACGGATACTTGGAGAAGGCATGACCAAAGTTCATCAGGGGTCCATACAATTGTTGAAACTCCTGCGCCACCCGCGTACGTTCTTGCGTGAATTTGTTATATTGCTCTATGCTTTGATAATCCCCAGGATGGGTGTCCAGGTACAGATTCAACTCCACTAATACAAAATCCAGAGCCTGAAGCTCCTCCAGCAGCTCATAGTATTGGGTATCGCACGCTTTTGCTCCTTCAGGTTCCATCCACATCCACCTTCCTTCCCTTCGATCTTGCTGGTGTATAAGGGCTGTATAATGCAGGCCATAACGTCCCCACTCTTAATGCTTCTGCCGGACTGTACTGTGGCCAGCCCATAGGCTGAAATGGAATAAATAATTGCGGAGGTACCAGATACGTCCGAATCTCTACTGGCGGACAAGGATCAAACGGCCCCACAAAAGGGGCGTAAGCACGAAGTTGCGGATCTTTCACAGAACAACGCCTCCTATAATACATCATTGGTGCAACTGAATATTACTGAGGTCCTTCCAGTTTCCCGTCTATATAACCATATGACGCTGTCCCCAAAGTTAATCCGAAATTCGTTTCAACTATGTGCAGAATTTCTCCAAATTCTTCTTTAAAATAAAAAAAGACCTTCGGTTCGTTCCCCTTTCAGGTAACTTCCAAAGGTCTTATATCCTGGCAGATTTTCATAATCTGCGTCATTTCATACTTTTGCTCGTCTTATCTTGCTCCTGCAACGAGTTCTATTCTGCTGGATTTTCTTCCGAATTCATGTCTTGAGGAACAGATTGCTTGTACACTCGAACCCGAGTAATTCGCAAACGAGTGGACTCTTCCACTTCAAAGACGTATCCATTCAGCTCCCGAGTTTTGCCCTTGGCTGGAGTACCTCCAAGCTCTTTAAACAACCATCCGCCAATGGTATCCACTTCTTCATCCTCAATGATGGCTCCGGTCCACTTATGAACTTCTTCAATAAGCGAACGACCATCAATGGAAAAGGAATCTCCACTGCGTTCCATATGCGGACGCTCATCCTCAAACTCGTCATACAAGTCTCCAACGATCTCTTCCAGAATTTCTTCCGCAGTCAGCAATCCAGCTGTGCCGCCATATTCATCCACAACCAGCGTCATCTGAGAATGTTTCTTCTGCATGAGACGCAGCACATGGCTGATTTCCATGGATTCAGGAACGTTTAAGATTGGACGAACAAGTGAAGCCAGATCATGTTGTTGCTCCGGTTTAGCCAGCAACAGATCGGTGATGTGTATAAATCCAATGATCTCATCCTTGTCTTCTACTGCTACGGGATACCGGGAATGTTTGGTTGCATTAATGATCTCCAGGTTCTCTTCCAAAGACATATGCGTGTACAGACAATCCATGTCTGTACGTGGCAACATCACTTCACGTGCCAGCATATCAGAGAAATCAAAGATGTTGTCCATCAGTTTGATCTCATCTTTATCGATGACACCACTTTTGGCACTCTGCTTCATCAAAATTCGAAGTTCATCTTCCGAGTGAGCTTCTCCTTCACTGGCAGGTTCGATACCCGCCAGACGCAGCAATGCATTAGCCGATACATTCAGTACCCAGATGAACGGGAAGAAGATTTTGTAGAACAACAGCAAGGGCGCAGATAAAAACAATGCCACTCCGTCTGTTTTTTGAATTGCCAACGATTTAGGCGCAAGCTCACCCAGCACAATATGCAGAAACGTAATGATACAGAAACCGATAATGACCGACACGGTCGAAATAAGCCCTGTATCTCCTACACCGAGCTTAAACATGAGAGGCTCAACGAGCAATTCAGAGATGGCTGGTTCTCCCAGCCACCCGAGTCCAAGCGATGTCAATGTAATCCCGAACTGAGTTGCCGATAGATAGGAATCCAGTTTACTATTCACCTTCAGTGCATAACCAGCCAAACGGTTTCCTTCACTCTGCAATTGAGTTAAGCGCGTTTGCCTTACTTTAACAAGGGAAAATTCCGCTGCGACAAATACGCCATTCAAAAATACGAGCAAAAAGACACAGACCAGATTAAATACCAGCTGTCCAAGATGAAATTCGGTATGAATATCCAAGTTGAAACTCCCCTTTTCTATCTATTTCAGGAATACACCTGGAATATCAACGTGTGATTGCCTTTCTCGATTTGAAATCCACACCCTTGTAATACATATCTGCCACTAGCAGGTTTGGTCCGCAACAGGATGCAATATCGCAATGGCAATTGACCGTTTGATTCAACGGATGTTCAGCTGACCATTCATGGAACACATCATCCAGTTTACGATCACGAATGTTGCCAAATGCCGGGATGTCTGCAAAATCCGTCACATACACATTACCCGTGAACATGTTGACATTAACGCGGTTGCGTCCGTCCGGATCGTTACGTACCGTCACATTGGGTTCGCTGTATAAACGGTTGATCAGTTCCCGATCCTGCTCTGCTGCACTGCACGCGAAGAATGGCAGGGTACCGAAGAGCATCCACATATCCTTGTCACGCACATCAAGCAAACGATGAATGGCTGCTCTCATATGGTCCAGTGATAACACAGGCAACGACGAAGCAAAGTTCGAATTATACATCGGATGCACTTCATGACGGACACAGCCCATCTCACGAATTAATTGGTGAATACCATCCAGCTTGTCGTGCGTACGGAAGTTAATCATCGATTCCGCAGAGATAAACATGCCTGCCTCACTCAGTTTGCGTGAATTTTCAATCATTTTCTCATACATCTTTACCGCTACTTCACGTTTCACAGGTCTGCCACTATTCGCAAATCCAACTTGATGGAAATCGTCAGCATTCAGATAGTTGAATGAGATATGCATAACATCCAGATAAGGTAAAAGTTGCTCATACCGGCTGATATCCAGCGTTAAATTCGAATTGATCTGGGAACGAATTCCACGTTCCTTGGCATATTTGAGCAGCGGGATAATCATCTCATCCACTGTTTTCTGGCTAAAGCTTGGCTCGCCACCCGTCAGACTAATCGTCTGCAGATGCTCCACTTCATCCAATCGTTTCAGCATCAGAGGGAGCGGAAGAGCCGGCGCCTCACGCATCGTAAGCATATCTCCCACGGCACAATGCTCACACCTCATATTGCATAGATGTGTCACGGTCATTTCTACACTGGTCAGCACATGGCGTCCATATGTACGCAGAGAGCCGATCGGATCCCACGGATCATTCGTTGGCGATAAAGGCATCGGTTGTACCGATCCTGAGTTTAGCATGGTCATTGTTCTTCACCTTATTCCTTTTATTAACCTAAAAAGTTTTATTTACATCATACCTTGTGTTTCTCTTTTTGGAGTTATCTTTTATCATAGCACAATTTTGAATGCTCCGGCATACGCAGACCCTGTCCATTACATGACAAAAAACGCTCAGGCAACTCTGGACCGAATTACGAAACGGCCCGGATATTACGACATGAGCGCTAATCAACTTTCAATTAGTTCAGCTTTCCACCTGTTCACTTTGAGCCGCTGAAAGTGTATCCTCCACACCCTCTACACCTGTGATCATCACAGACAGAGCTGTCAGCAGGTTAATTTCATAAGGCGAAGATAAAGTCTGACCGTCCGCATCTTTTAGAACACGGATAAGTGGACGTTGAGGAACACGTGAATGAATTGATGCAACTACCCCGACCTCTCCCGTACTGAGCTTGACTGAAATACCTACTGGGTATATCGCGACACAATCCCTGAACTTTTCCAGCATCCGTTGTTCATAGAGGGTTCCTGAACCTGTATACAACACCTCTACTGCCTGATGTGGCAGCAAGGCTTGCTTGTACACCCGATTCGTTGTCATGGCATCATACGAATCAGCAAGCGCAATCCATTTGGCATATTCATGAATTTCCTTGTCTTTCAAACCAAAAGGGTATCCACTGCCATCAATTCGTTCATGGTGCTGCAATGCACAATGCGCGGATAGAAGCGGTATACCTGGTTCATCTTTGAGAATACGGTGTCCATATGTAGTGTGCTGCTGAATGATTTTGAATTCCTCGTCACTCAATCTGGAGGGTTTATGCAAAATTTCTGGTGCAATCTGTGTTTTGCCGATATCATGCAACAAAGCGCCCAGACCAATCTCCATTAATTGCTGGCGTGTGTAACCCGAAGCGACACCAAGAACCAGCGTGTACACACATACATTCAGAGAATGGTTATACAGGTCAAAATCGCTGGAGTTCATGTCCATCAGCATAATCATGGCTTCCTTCTGACTGCCGATGTCTTCCAGAATCGCATTCATCACACCACTAAGCGCTTTACCGAAATGAGGAATCTGATTTTTGGTTTTCAGCCCTGACATACTCTGAAATTGCTGTTTGATCTCGACCAGTGCCTTCCTCCTGGTCTCTTCCTGCAACATTTCAGGAACGATGATGTCCTCTGTCGCAGCATCTTTAATATACACATAACCGACTCCGAGATCCTTAAGGCGTCCAATCAATCGACTGGTTAGCTCTACATCCTCACTAAGTAATACAAGGCCTTCTTCACTATAAATACGTTTCCCCAGCTTCATGCCAGGCTGCAATAAGTTTATATGTACTAAACGCACAGCCTATCCTCTCCCGCTCCGTAGATGTAATTACCACTAGCCGCCGCTTCAGCAGAAGGCAAGTACTTTAAATTTAGCTTTGATGCCAGCGGGCTCGCAGGCTGTCGTCCAGAGCCCCTGGTCGTTTTATTTCCGTTTCCAGCAAATCGCGTATGAATTCCGGAAGATGATAGAGCGTACGGGTTCCATGAGCAAGAGGAGGATACCCCACATTGAACGTAAACATGTCCAGTGTCCCAACGATATACTCACATTGTTCGTCCATAGGCTCACCATTAATGGATATGGTCTGGATCTTCTCATAGGCTGGCGCATGTGGATTGTATTGAACTTCCATTCCGTCCATACATAACGTGCCTAGTATATGACCACGAAAACCAAATCCCACAATGGGCTTACCTGAAAACTCGTCCAACAAGGACTGCTCAAGTGCTTCACGAATATGACTTCCACTCAAGCATATTGTACAAGCATTTATAGGAGATGGACATAGGGAATGCAACATTCCTTTTGTAATATTACCTTGTGGAAGATCTCCCAGAAGCTGACCTGCATTCACCAGAGACAGCTGTGCCCCCGTGAAATGACGAACAGCTTGTGCAAGCAAGGTTGCAAACGGGGATTCCCGGTCATACGCGATGGGCAGCACCCGATCCGTTATCACTGCCGTCTGATTGAGTGTCCTTTCGGCTTCCGTACGATTCGTAGCGATTGCCAGCGCGACCTGATCATCCAGTAATATACTCTTGGCAGCCATACAACCGCTACTTACCAGTTGGAGAGGTTTTCCCACGCTTGTTCGTTCCAGAACCACTTTCCCAAGCCATTGGCCAAATTTCCCAGCTGCACCCAGCACGGTCTGACCAATCACTAATGGTTCTTCGAGAACATGATGGGTATGTCCACCGAGAATAACATCAATTCCAGTAATCTGCTCCGCCAGTCTCCGATCTGTCGAAAGTCCCAGATGCGAAAGAACAACCACCACATCCACTTCATCACGTAATGCTTCCACTTGAGCTCTTAGTGACTCCACAGGGTCCAGAACATCCCACCCGAGCAGTTCGTAAAACGTGGTAAAAGGGGCAGTTGCCCCCAGCAGACCAACGCGAAATGGACCTTTCTCCACAATCAGAGAAGGTTTCATCCACACTGGTGGAAGTCCAGTATCTTGCTCCACAACATTGCCGCATACCACAGGACACAGAAGTCCAGCGTAGGACTGCGAGAGCTGATCTGGCGTAAAGGTTAGTCCTTCGTTGTTACCGATTGTAATGGCATCGTAGCCCGTCAGGTTAATAACATCAACATTAGCCGTACCCAGTGTTCCTTCTGTTTCAACGGCCATCCGGTCCATATGATCGCCGATATCCAATACAAGGAAGTTGCCACCTTGGTCACGTTCCTCATTGATCATAGCGGCGATGGTGCTCATGGAGCCGAAGTGGCTATGGATGTCATTGGTGTGTAGAATCGTTAACGTTTGCTTCTCCCTGGTGCTCATCACACCGCCTCCCCTGCTCTTCAATAAACGTTCATTCTTCTAATGGATAAGCATAACATTTTCCGCGTCGTTATGATATATTTAAAGGGTTTAGAGATCAAAAAGAGGTGAGTCATATCTATGAAATTGACAATTCAACTATTTGCAGGCATTGCAGAACGTTTAAATACATCCCTCCTGGAGTTTGAGTACATTGGAGACCTTCCAACCTCTGCCAATTTAAAAGAAAAACTGAGTCTGGCCTACCCAGAGGCAGCTTCTCAGATAAGGACATCCTTTTTGGCAGTTAACCAGCAGTACGCTCCTGCCGATACTATACTTAGCTCAGAAGATGAACTTGCGTTGATCCCTCCCGTCTCTGGAGGCGATGGTACGGATATATCCGATGAGAAGCATCGCTCTACCTTTCCAGAGCATCGGACTGAAGATGGCTTATTTCTGATTACAGAGTCCACCTTGTCCGTGGAAGCAACAACGGCGCTAGTGATTACCCCGAATCACGGGGCAGCTCTTACTTTTGTAGGTACGACTCGTGAAATGACTGGTGAACAACGCACCGTTCATCTTGAATACGAGGCCTATGTGCCGATGGCTCTTTCTCAGATGGCAGCCATTGGTGTGGAAATCTCCGATCGCTGGCCTGGTGTGTTATGTGCAATCAGTCACCGAATTGGCAAAGTGGATGTGGCAGAGATTAGTGTAGTCATTGCCGTTTCCTCGCCTCATCGCAACGACTGTTATGATGCAAGCCGTTACGCCATAGAGAGACTCAAACAGACCGTTCCGATCTGGAAAAAGGAAATTTGGGAAGATGGATCTGAATGGAAGGGACATCAATTAGGACCATGGAACCCCATGGAGAACTAAATAATGAGCCTTTACACCTTTTAGACAGAGTGGGTTAATAGTAAATAAGTCGTTGTCAACCCATTTTTTTCTTGTTATTATAATTATATGTGTCGATATTAGTCGAGAAAAGGTGGTTTATACGTGAGAGTGCATGTTACTGATCTTAAACCGGGTGACCTGTTAAAAAATGATGTATACAACAGTTCGGGTCTCCACATGCTGATGAAAGGTTCCACCCTCAGTGAAGATGACCTATCCAAACTGTTGCAACATGGAATCGAGTACGCAGATGTAGAACACACAACATCCGACCTACACTCTGATGCACAAACCTTACCTTCCGATCAAACCCGTCTGTTAACTAACTTGTTTAACGATACGATCAAAGGTACTGAATCTCTATTTCAACAAGCGATGGAGAAGGGTTTTATTGATGAGACACAGGTCGACGAGATTTTGTTCACCCTAACAGAACAGTTGGAAAAACAAAAAGATGTTGTCTCCTTGTTGCTTATGCTGGACGGGGATAGCGATTATACGTACAACCATTCATTGCAAGTCGGAATGCTCGCTTTTTATATCGCCGGCTGGATGGGTTACAACCCCGAGGAATGTCTAACGGTAGCCAAAGCAGGATATCTTCATGATATCGGCAAGTCCAAGATTCCTTCTGAAATGTTACATAAACCTGGTAAATTGACCACGGAAGAATTTGACGAAATGAAGAAACACACATTCTATGGGTACGATATCATTAAAGAATCCACGCAGGATGAAATTCTGGCAACGGTTGCACTTCAGCATCATGAGCGCGAGGATGGAAGTGGTTATCCTCATGGACTGCGAGGAGACGAGATCCACCCATATGCCCGTATAACTGCTGTAGCAGACGTTTACAGCGCCATGACGACGAATCGGGTGTACCAGACCAAACAGGAACTGATCTCTGTTCTATGTGAACTGTACAGCCTCAGCTTTGGTCAGTTAAATGCTGAAGCAACGCAGGAACTGATCAAGCACATGCTGCCTAATTTTATCGGTAAAAGGGTTCTGCTCACCACGGGTCAGACGGGACTCATTGTCATGAATAATCCTGCGGATTATTTCCGACCACTCGTTCAGACCTCTACGGCCTTTATCGATTTAGCGAAAGAAAGAGATATTGCTATCGTTGAGATCTATGTACAGTAACTGTTCATTGTACACAGCATGTATACGAAGAACTCCATAGTAACTGAAATAGCCAACTCATAGGTCGGCATATGACAAAAGGGAAGCCGTAATCGGCTTCCCTTTTGTCTATTCCGATTCGATCATGTTGGAATTACACGCAGAATGCTTTTGTGATGATAACCAACAGAATGAACAGTACCAAGATTGCACCAGTGTTTGTGAACATATTGTATCCGCCAACGCCGCCTACTCCGCCTACGTTGCCACCACAGCCATATCCTACTTCGCTCATGTGATTGCCTCCTCTTCATCAGGTATACCCTAACATATGACGTTTCCGTTGGAATGAACCGGGCGAACAGGCAACATTCAATAAATGGTTGTCTGTCTGCATCTACCTGAGTGGATCAGCCTTTTGCTACTCCCTGTTCTTTGCAGAGATCTATATGTCGGAATCCGAATGAACCTGAATGCCTTTTTCCTTGCGGTACATGATAACAAGTAATCTCCAAAATTCATAACTGCCTTTGTCATTCATAATAAACGGTCGATAATAATCAAACGCTTGCTGCGCCCATGCGGGACAATCCATATTGGAAAGTTGCTCCTGTTGCTGAATCCATCCCCCTTGAATCTCCAGCGTTTTCTGCATGGCTTCAAACATTTTCTTCTGCTCAATGGTCATCGGCGGAGCCTCCTGTTCCTGGGATGCAGTTCCGTATTCGGCCTGTAGATACGCACCCGGTTCCGTCACACCATCTTCGCTGGCTGTATACCCGTAAGATGGTGCACTTGTTTTACGAATCTCATAATGTACGTGAGGGCCAGTACTCTGACCCGTGCTTCCCTGATTACCGATAAGCTGCCCTCGCTTCACACGCTGCCCAACGGTTACGGCAATCCGCGAAAGGTGAGCATAACAATGCAAGTAGCCACGATGATCTTGAAGGGCAACTGTAAGCCCGTAACCGCCGAATCCGGAGCCTGTAACTCCTTCGGAAGCAAAACGTACCCTACCTTCCATAAAGGCATAGACGGGGCCATTCCAGGGCTCTGTCACGAGATCAATTCCGCGGTGAAATGTCTGTCCACCATGAATAGGATGAATTCGATAGCCGAATGAACTTGTAATCCGATAGCCCTCGAAAGGGTTTACGCTCATACACTCACATCCTTTTCTATCATTAAATGCTTAAATCTACGAAATGGCTTGTGCTATTGGTCTTATTTTATTCCACAAAAATACCGCTCAGAATAGCATTGGGAAAACCTTGTGGTCTTTCCAACGTATATTCCAAGCGGCGCGCTATGTTACTATGATTACTCTATCAGTTACATATACTATGTTTTTAGTTCAACCACTACACACTCCTAATTCAGAGTTCTGTATATGACCCCTAACTGATCGAGTTCCTGTCCTGCTCTTCCATAAAATCCGGCTATATACCACCCTGCTGGTGCCTCAAGTTTAATTTGATCCGATGTCTTTTGTCCGCCTTCAATCTTATTTCCAAGATTGGTCGACAACTCCACGTAAAAGATTCGTTTATCTCCATTACGTGTCCCCTGACCAATTGTTGCCTGAGTTAAGTACTCTCCGTCTGCCAAGGTAAGTATGCCAATATTGGATTGACCACCATGTGCCAGGTTCGTTCCATCCCTGTACAACGTTGAAATGCCGTCTACACGGTTGCCCGAGTTAAGCACCACTGAGCTAGGTCTGGACTCCGGAATATGATTTAGATCATTATACCCAGTTCCTCCAGATCCTCCGATTGTTGAACTTAGTTGGTACTGAGAAGATGTGCTGTACACAAATTCCGCTGTAATCGGATAATGATCGGAGAGTTGCTTCCCACCCGGGTCAACAAATGTTTGATTTTCTAATCGATAGCTCTGTGCATTCAGGGACAATGCCTTGCTTCCACGATACAAAATTTTGTCCACTATCTCATAGTTTGGTCCATTTAAATTGGTTGCATCCATAAGGGCATCTCCATCAGCGGGAATACTCCCACCTCGAATCAAATCGATCCACGGATCTCTTAAACCATTCTCAGACATGAGCAACTCTATATTGTCAGCCGCACGGGTGTACCGTGTATTGGTATCCCCAAATACGATAACCGCGTTCCCGTCCGAGTGCTCCTTGATGTAATTGGAGAGTTGTCTGATATTATCTCGTCTGGCCTCAAGCGATTTATCATCGCTACCTGCGTCCGCATGCAAGTTGTACACGTCCACTTTCACCTGAGGTGTGATCTCATATGTAGCTGCTGTAAATCCTTTTGGAGTCAATTCATCACTTCCATTGTCAAAAAGACCAGATCGCTTATCCCAGGTTACACGCTTCAAGTCACGGAATGGATATTTGGACAGACTGTTCAACCCACTACCAAAACCCGCAATTCCGCTTGTTGTCGTCAAATACGGCAGAGTGACTTGGGATATCAGCTCATTATGATAATTAAAATCCTCTTGCACATTAATGATGTCATAGTCATTTAATTTTGGGGATATCTGAACGGTGTACTCCTTGGGGTTGGAACTGGATACCAGATCCGGAAGACCACCTACATTGTAACTAAGTACGTTGAATGAACCGGATACCGTACCACCTTCTGCTGCACTGGCCGAGGATAAAAATAAAGGAGAGCTCGTAAAGACAACAACAGCAGACAATACCAAGGCTGCTCCTTTTTTAATTGTACTTCTTCGCATTATATACCTCCTCATATTTGAATCAATTCAAATATATGTAATATTCGTTAATGGAAGAATAACTCTGGTCTATTCATTTGTAAATATACAAATTGGACTAAAGAATATTTTCACTCGCACTCCGATGACAGAACAACCTTCTGAACGCTGTTATCACCAGATTTTCGAAAAAAAAACACCCCCTAGAGAGACTTTTCAAAAGTCTGCTCTAAAGGGTGTTCGATCACATAAAACTATATCTACCGCTTAACATCAGCAACTTGCTTCAGCTTTGCGGCTTCGAAAGGCGCTGCATTGGATTAACCAATAGAGCCCTCCATTTCGAATTTGATCAATCTATTCATCTCAACGGCGTATTCCATTGGCAATTCCTTCGTGAATGGCTCAATGAAGCCCATGATAATCATCTGTGTTGCTTCTGCATCAGTCAGACCACGGCTCATCAGGTAGAAGAGCTGATCCTCAGACACTTTGGATACTGTAGCTTCATGCTCCAGCATGATGTTATCATTCATGATTTCATTGTAAGGAATTGTATCCGATGTGGACTCATTATCGAGAATGAGTGTATCACACTTGATGTTGGATTTCGCGCCCTCAGCTTGACGGCCAAAGGAAGCCAAACCACGGTACGTTACTTTACCACCATGTTTACTGATGGACTTGGATACAATCGTAGATGTTGTATCCGGAGCCAAGTGGATCATTTTCGCACCTGCATCCTGATGCTGGTTTTTACCAGCTACAGCGATGGAGAGTACGGAACCTTTAGCTCCACGGCCTTTCAGTACAACCGCTGGATATTTCATTGTCAGTTTGGAACCGATGTTACCATCGACCCATTCCATTGTTGCATTTTCTTCTGCAACCGCACGTTTCGTAACGAGGTTGTAGATGTTTGGTGCCCAGTTTTGAATCGTTGTGTAACGAACACGGGCATTTTTCTTACAAATGATCTCAACGACCGCACTATGCAGTGAGTTCGTGCTGTAGATTGGAGCTGTACAGCCCTCTACATAGTGAACGAAGCTATCTTCGTCGGCGATGATGAGTGTACGCTCGAATTGTCCCATATTCTCGGAGTTAATCCGGAAGTAGGCTTGCAGAGGCACTTCACATTTAACGCCCTTAGGTACGTAGATAAAGCTTCCTCCGGACCATACCGCACTATTCAATGCAGCAAATTTGTTATCTGCTGGAGGAATAACTGTTGCAAAATATTCACGCAGGATTTCCGGATGCTCTCTGAGAGCCGTATCCGTATCCATGAAGATTACACCTTGGTCTTCCAATTCCTTTTGCATGTTGTGATATACAACCTCGGACTCATACTGAGCCGATACACCTGCAAGGAACTTTTGCTCTGCTTCAGGGATACCCAATTTATCAAAGGTTTCCTTAATTTCAGAAGGGACCTCTTCCCATGTTTTACCTTGTTTTTCAGAAGCACGCACATAATACTGAATATCGTTGAAATCCAATCCGTCGAGATCTCCGCCCCATTTCGGCATTGGCATCTTCTCGAATTGTTTCAAGGATTTCAGACGGAATTCCAACATCCAATCCGGTTCATTCTTAATCTTGGAAATCTCGGTAACCACTTCTGCAGTCAGACCTTTACCGGTTTGAAAGATGGATTTGTGCTCGTCACGAAAACCATATTTGTACTCTTCCATTTCTGGTGCTTTTTTAGCCATCTTGCTCTACCTCCCTATCGTTATTGTACTTTGTTCTCTTCGTCAATCCCTTTGCGTAATGCATTCCAGGCCAGAGTGGCACATTTGATGCGTGCAGGGAACTTGTTCACACCGGATAGGGCTTCGAGATCTTCATAATCGTCGAAATCGACTTCTTCACCTTTCATCAGTGAGGAAAAACGGTTAGCGATATCGAGTGCCTGTTCCATCGTTTTGCCTTTGACAGCCTCCGTCATCATCGATGCAGAGGACATGCTGATGGAGCAGCCTTCACCCGTATATTTGGCTTCCTGAACGATTCCGTCTTTCAGCAAAATTTGCAGTGAAATCCGGTCGCCGCACGTTGGATTGTTCAAATTCACCGTGACAGCGTCATTATCAAATGTTCCGCGGTTACGCGGGTTTTTGTAGTGGTCCATTATAACACGTCTGTACAGATCATCAAGTTGCATCGCCAAAATACTCCTTTGTCTGGATTAAGGCGCTGACAAGCCGATCTACATCTTGTTCGTTATTGTATAGATAGAAGCTGGCACGAGCTGTTGAGCTAACTTCAAGCCAGCGCATTAGCGGTTGACAGCAATGGTGTCCGGCACGAATGGCTACGCCACTCGCATCCAGCACAGTTGCCACATCATGCGGATGAACATCCCCCAGATTAAAGGTAACAACACCCACATGCCGCTTGGCTGGGCCATAGATGGTTAACCCATCGATCTCGGCCAGTCGTTCTGTTGCATAAGCTGCCAGCACACTCTCATGATGTGCGATCTCATCCATACCAATCTGCTCCAGAAAATCAATGGCAGCTCCCAACCCTACCGCACCTGCGATAATCGGGGTTCCACCTTCGAATTTCCAGGGAAGTTCTTTCCAGTTGGATTCGTACAGACCCACATCATCAATCATTTCACCGCCGAACTCAATGGGTTCCATGGACTCCAGCAGCGCCTTTTTGCCGTAGAGTGCACCGATTCCGGTTGGTCCGCACATTTTATGACCGGATAATGCATAGAAATCACAGTCCAGATCCTGAACGTCCACCTTCATGTGAGGTGTGCTTTGTGCGCCATCAACAACGATGACAGCACCATTGCGGTGTGCAATTTCAGCAATTTGTTTCACAGGATGGATCAGACCCATAACATTGGATACATAAGCGATGGCTACAATTTTAGTATTGTTCGTAATCGTCTTCTCGACATCAGCCAATTCAATATGACCGTCAGGCTGAAGCGGGATGTATTTCAATGTTGCACCTGTCTCCTTGGCAACCTGCTGCCAAGGAATCAGATTACTATGGTGCTCCATTTGCGTGATAACAATTTCATCGCCTTCTTTGCAATTGGCGCGGGCATATGATGAAGCCACCAGATTCAGGGCTGTCGTTGTCCCGCGAGTAAAGATAATCTCCTGTGTACTACGGGCATTGATAAACTTGGCTACCTTCTCACGTGCGCCTTCGTAAGCGTCGGTTGCACGGCTTCCAAGGGTATGTACACCGCGATGTACGTTGGAGTTCTCATACTCATAATAATGTTTGACTGCTTCGATCACAGCACGAGGCTTCTGTGAAGTCGCAGCACTATCTAAATATACGAGCGGGTGTCCGTTAATTTCCTGGTGGAGGATCGGGAACTGCTCGCGAATGGACGGGTTCATTGTCCCAGCTTCTTCTCAATCAGGGACTGCAATTGGGTGCGCAGTGCTTCCAAAGGAATATCCGCCACCACCGGAGCCAGGAAGCCATAGATGATCAGGCGTTCGGCATCCGTACGGTTAATTCCGCGCGACATCAAGTAATGAATCTGCTCGGCATTGACTTGACCAACAGAAGCCGCGTGACCTGCTGTTACATCATCCTCATCAATCAGAAGGATTGGGTTGGCGTCTCCACGTGCTTTAGGGCTCAGCATCAACACTTTCTCTGTCTGCTGTCCATCGGCTTTGGTAGCGCCTTTCTCAATCTTCGTGATCCCGTTGATGATTGCAGAAGCTTCTTCACGCATAACTGCACGTGTAATCATCTGACTTGGTGTATTCTTACCGAAGTGACGAGCTTCTGTGGTGTAGTTGATTTTCTGTGAACCGGAACCTACAGCGATGACTTTGGAATCAGAACTTGATCCATTGCCTTTAAGCACAGTCATCGTGTTGCTCGCTGTATCGCCATTGTTCATTTCGCCTACAATCCACTCGATCGAAGCATCATTATCCAACACTGCACGACGGAATGAAACATCAGTTACATTCACACTCAGTTGATGAACCGAAGCGTAACGTACTTTAGCACCGGATTTTGCGAATACTTCCACAACACCATTATGGAAAACAGGTGCGGACAATTCGCCAGATACATAGTTATCAACATAAGTTACTGAACTGTTTGCTTCTGCAACCACCAGCACGTGAGGTGCAAACGTTGCAGATGCGTCATCCGTAAGCAACACTGCTTGCAGTGGTACTTCGATTTCGACATTTTTCGGAACATACAGGAAGACCCCGCCATTCCAAAGTGCCGCATGCAATGCAGCGAGAGAATGCTCATCCGCTTTCACCGCTGTGTTCAGATATGGTTTTACCAGATCGCCATGTTCCCGAACCGCTGTAGCCAGATCCGTGAAGATAACTCCTTTTGCCGCCAGATCAGCAGACACTTTAGAGTATACCGTACCGGAATTGCGCTGGATAACCAGACTGCCTTCAGCTTGATCCTGAACCAGATCTTTGATAGAAGCAGGTACTTCTGTCAAAGAAGAAATAGCTTCACTTGTTTTATATGTTCCGTACTCGCTGACATTCCAGCGTTCGATTTTTTGTTTTTCCAGTTTAGGAAGCGCAAGCCCGCTCGCAAGCTTTAAAGCTTCGAGCCGCTGTTCGGTCAACCAGCCGGGTTCATTGTTGCTTTCCGACAAGGCGCGAAGCGCTTCAGATTCAACCGGAAGAATTGTTTGTGTAGTCATTGATTAATCCTCCTCCGTTTTGTCTTTACGCTTCTTGACCTACAGTTTCGTCTGTAATTCCCAGCTCTTCCTTAACCCAGTCATATCCTTCAGCTTCCAGACGGTGTGCCAGTTCAGGTCCGCCCGATTTCACGATACGACCTTGCATCATAACGTGTACGTAGTCAGGAGTAATGTAGTTAAGCAGGCGTTGATAGTGAGTGATGATCAAGAAACCACGATCTTCGCTCTTCATTGCATTTACACCGTTTGCTACGATTTTCAGAGCATCGATGTCCAGACCGGAGTCAATTTCATCAAGTACTACGATTTTCGGATCAAGCAGCATCATTTGCAGAATCTCGTTACGTTTTTTCTCACCACCGGAGAAACCTTCATTCAGGTAACGGTGAGCGAACTCAGGGTTCATGTCGAGTTCTTTCATTTTACCTTCCATTTGACGAATGAACTTGATCAGGGAGATCTCGTTACCTTCGCCGCGACGTGCGTTAATTGCACTACGCAAGAAGTCGGAGTTTGTAACACCTGCAATTTCACTTGGGTATTGCATAGCCAAGAATAGACCTGCACGTGCACGCTCATCTACTGCCATATCCAATACATCTTCACCATCAAGTGTAATTGTACCGTCAGTTACTTCATATTTCGGATGGCCCATCAATGCAGAAGCCAGAGTTGATTTACCTGTTCCGTTCGGACCCATGATTGCGTGGATTTCTCCACCTTTCATTTCCAGGTTGATGCCTTTCAGGATTTCCTTACCTTCGATCGTCGCTTTCAGACCTTCAATGACGAAATTCGTAGCCATGTGTATTGTTTCCCTCCATTGATTAAATTGATGTTTACTGTCGAAAACGAAAAAGCGCCTATTATATCTGAACAGGGCTTCCCCTGAATTTCTCTTGTACTCGATTCCTTAAAGCAAGAACACTTTAGAATAATTCTAAACTGATTCTCAATGATAATCAAGCTATTTCCTCAGAGTGTATATTCCTTGCAGGAAACATTATTCTTTCTGATTCTATAATAAATACCAGATTGAATCAAATGAGAAAACATCTCCCGCCAAGATAGACAGTGAGAAAAATCACAGAAAATCAAGCTTTTATCTTATCTGCTATACACTAATCCAAAAAAGGACTTATCCATATTATGGACAAGCCCCTTCATTAATAATATTACAATTTGAGCATCTCGTTAATCTTCTGTACCTGTTCGTCAAAATCCGCAACGTCCACTACCGGCGTCATTTCGCGCGGCACCGGACCATTCGGAATAGAAATCCATGAACGACAACCGTTATATTCAGGCAGTACTGGGATTTCCATCGGATCTTTCAAAAGGTACACACGTAAAATCAATACATGGAGCGGATCTTTCCGTTTCCATTTCAAACGGTCTTCGGCAAAATCCGCTGTCCACATATGAAAGTCAAGAAGTCGATCCAGCATCTCCTGATCTCGTATCTCCAGATCCTGCGTTACTTCGGCATATGCAGTAATACGGATTGTCGAAGCTTCGGGCACCCATTCGGCCAGTGATTCTTCAACATAGGATTGATCCGAGGACTTAATCAGTTCTTTACGCTGATGTTCATAAGTCGGATACAGGTAAAACGCCGGACTTTTCAGCTCAAAATGTCGGGTTTCCTCTACAATACCACCTTTGCGCATCACCATAATTTGGCGACCCGTTTCCAGTGCTTTGATTGCAGAAGCCCATTCTTTTAAAGCCGGTATCGTTGGTTCTAACATAAGCGGTTCCCTCCCCTATCATTCTTGTCAGCAGTATAGACGCTCAGGGCGTTTCTGACAACAAAGATCCGAGCTCAGAAAGCTTACGTAAGAGAACCACTAGTATTAGGCAAAATCTTGGCTATATTAACCCAGGAAAGAGCGAAGCATCCACATGTGTTTCTCCAGGTCAGCCTTGAAGCCTGTCAGCATATCGGATGTTGGTTGATCTTCAGCTGCATCTGCAACTTCGATACCTTCCTGATATTCATTCGAAAGTGTAGCGAAGTCCTCGATGAGGTTTTGCACCATTGTTTTTGCGTCTTCTCCGCCTGCTGCTTCCTGAATAGAAGAAAGCTCCAGATACTCTTTCATTGTAGCCGCTGGGCTACCTTTCAGCGTTAGGATACGCTCTGCGATTTCATCCATTTGTACTGTAACTTCGTTGTAGAACTCTTCGAATTTCACATGCAACGTGAAGAAGTTAGGTCCTTTAACGTACCAGTGATAGTTATGGATTTTAACATACAATACGTTCAGGTTAGCTACCTGACGATTAAGTACTTGTTCCACCGATTTTGCTTGATCTGTTTTGTTTTTTGTAGCCATATTAATCCCATCCTTTATTTAAAATTAGTCTGTCATGGCATGATAAGCAGGTTGTCCCGCAATGCATAACAGAGAGTTAATAATGTGTCACCGCTTGCTAGCGGAGAGGCTTATGAACAGTGTTTCTCTCAACTGTCCGGCCTATTTGTTTTTACCCTGGAACAGGAAGTTCGAATCAGGATCAACTTGGCTTGTCTCAAAAAAAAGTTCAAAAACCACGCTATTTCCGATATACTGACATATACCAAGCAAAGAAGTGGGTTTTCCTGTTTCTTCATATATATGGAGGTGGCACCTTTGTCCCAATATCGCCCGTTTACCCCCCAGGATGCAATTGAACTGGCCAAAACATTACCGGGTCCATTTGCGGCAGATGCAAATCTGGATTGTCACGAGATCGGCGACGGCAATCTGAATTTGGTTTTCCACATCACGGATCTGAACTCCGATAAAAGTATCATTATCAAACAGGCGCTTCCTTATGCGAAAGTGGTTGGAGAATCATGGCCACTGTCTCTGGTACGTGCCCGCATTGAACGTGAGATTCTTCAGGAGGAGTATCGTCTGTGTCCAGGGATGGTACCCGAAGTGTATCATTACGATGATGACCTCGCGTTAACGGTTATGGAAGATCTAAGTGATCATGTGATCATGCGCAAAGGCCTGATCGAAGGTGTTTCCTATCCTCTTTTTGCACAGCATATTGGGGAATTCATGGCAAGAACGCTGTTCTTCACATCCGACTTGGGCATGGATCAGCAATTGAAGAAGGAACAACAGGGCAGATTCATTAATCCGGACCAATGCAAAATAACGGAGGATCTGATCTTTGATGAACCCTACCGGATCGCCGAGAAAAATAATTATGATGCTTCCATTGAAGACGAGGCTGAAACCCTTCGCACAGATGGAGAGCTTCACCTTGAAGTGGCCTTGCTGCGGGAAAAATTCCTGACACATGGGCAGGCATTGCTTCATGGAGATCTGCATACAGGCAGTATTTTTGTTACACCTGAATCGACCAAAGTCATCGATCCCGAATTTGCATATTACGGACCCATGGGATTCGATGTTGGTGCAGTCCTCGCGAACCTGCTCTTGAATTACGCATCCCTGCCAGGATGGATTCAGGATGAGACTGCTTTGCGTGAGCGTGAGACGCTTTTGCTGAACATGGTTCGTGATGTATGGACTGAATTCGAATCTCGTTTCCGTGCCCTCTGGGTTAATGATCTCGTTGATCCGATGGCAAAAACGCCAGGCTATCAGGATCTGTATGTACAACAATTGTTCAGAGATTCCATTGGCTTCGCAGGTGCCAAAATGGTTCGTCGTATCGTTGGACTCGCTCACGTGGCGGATATTGATACCATTCCAAATGCGACTGAACGTGAACATGCTCAGCGTAAAGCATTGTCCATTGGTAAAGCATTGATCAAGAACAATCGTCGCTTGAATACCATCGGCGAAGTACTGGATATTGTATCCACAGCTGTTACTACTACTAAGGCTTAACATAAGGAACGGAGGAACCACCCATGACAACCCCTGAATATCAGCCTCTGTCCTCTCTCATCTGGAAAAAGGACAAGCTTGAAATGCTTGACCAGCGTCTGCTGCCCGAAACGATCCTCATGTTGAAACTGTATACACCCGAGGAAGTATGGGAATCCATCCACTCCATGAAAGTACGCGGTGCTCCGGCGATTGGTATTGCTGCTGCATTTGGTGTTGTATTGGGTGCCAAATCATATGACGGAACGACCATTCAAGGTTGGTTGGACCACGTGAAATCCATATGTGCTCATCTGGCCACTTCCCGTCCAACAGCGGTGAACCTGTTCTGGGCATTGGATCGCATGATGCAAAAAGCAAATGAGGTCGTTGAATCCGGCCTGAGCCTGGATGAGGGCAATGATGCTCTTGAAGTAGAAGCTCTGTTAATTCAGAAGGAAGACGAAGAAGTATGCCGCATGATCGGCGAGAATGCACTGCCTTTATTCGAAGATGGCATGGGTGTTCTCACTCACTGTAATGCAGGCGGACTGGCTACTGCGAAATACGGTACGGCAACTGCTCCAATGTATCTCGCACAGGAACGTGGCATTCACCTGAAAGTATTTGCAGACGAAACTCGTCCTGTACTTCAGGGTGCACGCCTGACTGCATTTGAGTTACAGCAAGCCGGCATTGACGTCACGCTGCTCTGTGATAACATGGCAGGCATGGTGATGTCCAAAGGCTGGATTCAAGCTGTTATCGTCGGAACAGACCGTGTGGCAGCGAACGGTGACGTAGCTAACAAGATCGGAACCTACAGCGTAGCCGTGCTTGCCAAGGCTCACAATATTCCGTTCTATGTAGCAAGCCCATTGTCGACCATCGACTTGTCCACTCCATCCGGCGACCTGATTCCAATTGAGGAACGTGCCGCGGAGGAAGTGACCGAAGGATTTGGTAAACGTACAGCACCGCAAGGTGTTAAAGTATTTAATCCAGCATTTGACGTAACGCCTAACGAATATGTAACAGCTATTATCACGGAAAAAGGCGTTGTTCGCGCACCTTTCCAAGAAAATCTGGCTGCCTTGTTCGCGAAGGAAGAAGTTTAATTAAATGGAAAGCGTTCGTGTGTATAGAGGTGGGAGCTATGATGTGCCAGGCTCTGTATTCGACGCTAAAGAAGGGCTTCCCATATGGGGAGCCCTTTTGTTAGTGATTAGATCATTTTCAACAAAGCTTCTACACCCGTCATGCCAACCGTAATGCCCATGGCCTCGGCTTCTGTTGTCACCGACTCCATAGGTGCATGCAGCAACTGCTCCAGTGTACGCACACCAACCGCCCGAGCCGCAATAATCTTGCGATCCCCGAGCTTCTCATTAAGTAATCCCACGTCGAGTGCTCCGCACATGATATATCCTTTGGATGTATTAATGGTCAACAACGTTGTTTTGGGCAGCTTGACTTCTACCCCAACCAATACATGCTCTCCAACTACAATGGGCTCCATCGTCACCATAATTTCCCGATCCACCTCCTCTTCCACAGGTCACGATAATTGTATGCCTCATTCTGGATTGTCGTGTGGACACCTGCCGTGTTTGAGAAAATGTAGGTACTTACAGTTCAAATATATTGTTGCTAATTCTTCTTTCAGATTTAAATAGTAGAAATATGCTTAGTTGGAATATAAAAAGCTACCTCAGGAATGAGGCAGCTCTTATAATAATCGTTAATATTTTTGAGCGTCTATAAGTTCATCAAGGTCATACTTTAAATTATAATCTGTGTATATCACTCTAAGTCTTACAGCATCAGTAACTCTAGCCAACATCAAACTAATACTGTTTTTTTTCTTGTCAATTACCCAATTAGATTCAAGAGCAATAGCACCCGTGACTAAATCTTTTTCTACGTCCTCGCTATCATAAAGTACTCGTTTCCCACCTGGAGTTAAACCATCTTTGAAGTTAATTGAACCATCATATTCGTCAAAGAGATCACGTTTTATACTGAAGTATTTATAGTACTTATCCATAGTGGTTTTTTAGAATCATTAGGATAAATCTCGTATACTGCCCGTACTAATTTATTTTTATAGAATATGTATACTAGTTTTGCGTTTACTCTGAATCCCGTTGTTTTGTATTCCAGTAGTGAGATATCCTTGATTTTGGTTGTATCTAACAATTTCGACTTCTCTTTCTTTTTAATCTGATTAACTGTCATACCCCAATTTACGTTCTTAAAATCATACTTAGTAGCCGCTGTTGCTGGTGCCGGTGAATATGTAGTTGAAACGACAAACAATAATAAAGCTAAAAACGATAAAACCAACTTCTTCATATGTAGACCTCGTCTCCTAAATTATGGAATTATTATACCATGCCAAAAGGAGCGGGTCTATGGGATTCGATAGAAGGGATTAGAACGCAGGGAATAAACGCCATAATATAAAAACCACTCTCACCCAAGATGAGTTGAATTAGGCCTAATTTAAAACGTATGCTCATCATTCTTTAATTTCCTTATCTCCGTTAACTCTCTTCTAATTCCCAGTACACGTCTATGAAGTACACTTCGATCTATTGATTCAGCTACCGACTTTTTGAACTGGACATCCAATTCACTTAATTGCTCCTGAGCTAGTTTCTTTTTATGTATTGGTTTTACTTGAACTTTTGTAGTTGCAGGCTTGATAGGTTTCAATCTTTTCTGCTTCATAATCTGTTCAAATAGACTGTCCTCTTGATGCATGATCTTCATTCCTTAATGTGTGATGAGCATATTGTAACATAATAACGAGAAGACGGTTGTTAAACGTCAGAGTACAAACAATTAGAGTGGGCATGAGCCTATTTTGGAGATCAACATAATAAAGGGAAGTTAAGCAAAAGCACAGCCTTTACGGATCTCGTCATAAAATACAGTCACAATTGATTTCTTTTAGCATTCTCAACTCCTTTTAAACACTTTTGAAAACTAATGAATGTTGTCTCATACGGGTTGATTATTTACATATACCAGCACTTTTCGACTCTACTCCAAAATGAGGTACGATAAGTTGCTCCGCACATGCCGATACATGCTCTCCAACAATAATGGACTGCATCGGTCAACAAATTTCCCGTTCAACCTCCTCTTCCATAGTTCACGAATGTTGTTTTCCTCATTCTGGATTGTCTTGTGGACACCTTCTAAAAGACGTGAATAATAAGGTTTATTTGTGATATTCACCCATTTGTTTCGGCATATTTCTGCGTCTCTAGCACTATGATAATTTCCTTTTTAATGATATAGTGAATTGAAGCGTTTTTTTGAGCTGACATACTTTTTAACGGGGCTGGGATGAATGAAAGAAACCTTATCCAATCAAGAGGACATCGGCTTTTTATTTAATGTCGATATACTTATTAAGAGCCGCTCAAATGCATTGGCACTGCAGTCCCTGTTGGAGTTCATAAACAATGAAGAACAAATTGCGGACTTTCGGATTCAATCCGGCATAGAGCTAGGCAAAATTATTGAAGCGACACTCCAGTCCAAGAAGGACTCTTTCGTCACACTTCACAACGAACGCAAAAAAGCCAACGCAGCACAGAAGGCGTCCACTGCAGCTCAGACACCTGCCTCACCTGCTCCAGTCAAAACACAGAATCAGCAAGAAAAACCGGTTAGCGAGAAAAAGCCTGCCACCCAAACATCCAATGTTTCCGATGGAAACTCGTTTGACGCGTGGATTGACACGCTCATTAAAGAGAACAAACTCACCCGTATTGTTGTCAATAACAAGAACGGTAAACATCAGAGCATTCCTTGCCGCATTCTGAATTTTGATCGAGATACCAGTATTGTGAGCATCTACCATGTCGATGAAAAACAGGTGTATACGTTCCGAACCAATGAAATCGATGAGTTTCTGTAACTAACTTCATCGGATTAAAACAAAAAGCAACTTGCGTTAGAATGACGGGACATTCTAACGCAAGTTGCTTTTTTAGTTCTATGGTTCATGTAGGATTGAACCCTCCGAGATTTGTTTGGACCGATCAGGAGCGATCCTTACCTCGCTGCCATACATCTAATGCCAATAACAACCATCCGGCAATGAAGGCTACCCCACCAATCGGTGTGATGGCACCCAGAATCTTGATGCCAGAAATACTAAGCACATACAAGCTGCCCGAGAACACGATAATTCCGATAAACAACAGGCGCGCTGCCCACTTCAGTTTTGTAGATGCTCCAAGTTGACCAGCCGTCAAACCAATAATGAGCAGGCCCAATGCATGAATCATGTGATATTGCACACCCGTCTCATATGTAGCTATGGCCGCGGGCCCAATCGTATCCTTGAGCATGTGAGCACCAAAAGCACCTATCGCCACCGACAGCATGGTCATTACAGCTCCAAGCATCATCCATCTTCGTTGCATATAAGTTCTCTCCCTTAATTCAACTACACTTCACTCCTATTATTGTAGCGAATCCACTCCTCCTTTACCAGTCGGGGTGGAGCTTCACAGATCATATGTCTGTTTATACTTACTGATCCTATCTTTACCCTATATATCTTAGAAAACTGGCGTAAATCCTTGATTTTTATCGATAATTATGGAAAAGTAACAGGTATGTAATCGTTGTATTTTAAGTGCAAGTTCAAAAAGATTGGTTTTCAGTACCGAGTTTGAACAACCTCTAAAAGGAGAATCATTACTCATCGATTAGGTTAATAACACTCAGTACGATGATTAAGGGAGGTAAGTCAACATTATGGATAATCGCGATTCTTATAATTCAGGTTATAATAACACGGATCAAACCGCTGGCCATGCAGATCAATACAATAACAACAGTTATGATGCATACCCGTCAGATCATGAGAGGCAACCAATGGTACCACTGAAACATTCCGGACCTGGAATCGCCAGCTTTGTCATTGGATTGGTTGCAATCTTGGGTTATATTCTGATATTCTTTATTGCCACCATGGCTGTAAACGAGTCCATCGGAGTTCTAACCCCGTTGCAGACAGAAGAGATAGCCTTGCATCCAGCCGTGGTTCTGGCTTCATTAGCCATTCTGGTCTGCCTGATTCTCAATCTGGCCGGAGGTATCGTCGGAATTATTGGTCTTGTTCTCAAGAATCGAAAGAAAGTTTTTGCCATTATCGGAACCATATTAAATGGGATCATGATTCTGTTATTCGTTGGACTTATCTTGGTAGGCATGACGCTGATGTAACGCTTTGCACCAGCGTCATGTTTCCTTATAATTAAAATGAATGGGTTTACACATAAGTATAATCTATATTTTTTGCCAAAATCATTGTTTTCAAAGGAGATTGACATGTCACGAATCAAAATTTTTGCGGACAGCACAAGTGATCTGGCTCCAGAATGGATCCAGCAGCACGATATCGGTATCATCCCCTTATATGTCGTGTTCGGTGAAGAATCACTGAAAGACGGTGCTGAGATTAAGCCTGAACAGCTATATGAACGTGTCAGCCGAGATGGGCGTCTTCCCAAAACAGCTGCACCTTCCCCCGCTGATTTCATAACGGCATTTCAACCTTACATAGATCAAGGGGATGAGATTTTATATATCAGCTTATCTTCTGAACTTTCCTCTACCTATCAAAATGCACGACTAGCGAGTACCGAGTTCCCGGAAGGTCGAATTTCGGTCATTGACTCACAGAATCTCTCATCAGGAATTGCACTGATGGTGATGAAAGCTGTACATGCTGCTGATAAAGGGCAAAACCTGACTCAGATTACACACCTGATTGAGGCGATGAAATCAAATGTACGCACGGAGTTTGTCATCGATACACTGGAGTATCTGCATAAAGGTGGACGCTGTTCAGGCATGCAGAATCTGATTGGAAGCCTGTTGAAGATTCGTCCTGTCATCCGGGTAACGGATGGCAAGATGGCACCTGCCTATAAAGTCCGCGGCAAACGGGAGAAAGCTCTGGAACAAATGCTGAATAATACGCTCAGCCAGAAGGATCAGATCGATCCAGACCTGCTGATTGTTGTGCACACCATGGCTGAAGAGGATGCGCTTGACTTGCAGAAGTCTTTGCAGGAACAAACGGGTGCCCGTGTGGAACTGACCACTGCTGGTTGTGTAGTATGCAGTCACTGCGGCCCGAAAACGATTGGAATCATCTATAACACTGTTTTATAGTATTACACGTTACATTGTATCGTATTACCCAATCCTTTCTTCTTAATCTGTATGTGGTACATCCAATACTTGGATTGGCATACCGTTATAACTAAAAAGGGCATTCCGAGCTTAATCGCTCAGGATGCCCTTTAATATTTTGCCAAACTCAAGAGTAACCTTGGTCATTACGATACAGATCAATAATTTTTGATCCGCAGATCATCCAGACTTTTGAATGCGTATCCTTGCTTGCAGGCCTCATCAATGATGGAACCCAGAGCTTCCGTGTTATCTTTGGATACCGAATGAAGCAAAATGACAGCCCCCGGATGGAGTTGTTTCAACACCTGTTGATGAGCATATTGTGCGCCACGCTGCACATTGGTATCCCAATCTTTATAAGCAACAGACCAGAACACATTCACATAACCCTGAGCATGACTCTCTGCGAGCGTACGATTGTTAAAAATCCCGCGCGGTGGCCGTAAAAAGGTCGCTTGTTGACCCGTCAGCCGATTGACCTCCGACTTGACCTTCTCGAGTTCCTCTCTAAGCTTTTCATTGGAGATGCGGGTCATATCCGGATGACTCCATGAATGATTACCGACAATATGACCTTCAGCCGCCATACGTTTGACCAACTCAGGCTGATCTTTCAGATAATGACCTGTCACAAAGAAAGCAGCTGGCACCTTCTTGGTACGCAATACATCCAGTATGGCAGGTGTGAATCCATTCTCATACCCGTTATCAAACGTGAGATACAATTCCTTCTGTTTTGTATCCCCCAGGAAAATGGCATCGTTATGTTGTAAGATCGATTTAAAGCCTTCCTGATCAATGGAGGGCAGTTGACCGTTTTGACTTTTTTTGAAGCCAAAGTGATACGCTCCGGTAACCGGTGATGCTTCAGTCTGTGCCGGTATCATACTGATGGATAACAGTCCCAACAGTATATATAGAACCATTCGCTTCATTCTATCCGCTCCTGTTCCTGAAAAATTCGGTTAGTCGTTTGCACACACGAATACCTTCAGGTAATATGCCACAGGAACGGCTAATGTATGTAAATCATAAACGATCGAAACGTTTATTTTCAGGTTGTGGCGGAGATTGATGGAACAATTCAAGCAAGGTCTGAGGTTTGCCACTGGAAGCAAGCCATTCCCTCACGGTCTGTATGGCACGGGTCTGTCCATCTCCCCGATCACGCCATGTAAGCAGCTCGATAACTTTGATAATCAAGGCCGACATATTGTGATTATCCAGTTCAGACCGCTCTGCCCTCAGCTTGTGATACAAAGCCTCCTGCTCCCAATCCAGTAGAATCTCATCACCGATGGTTGGCTTCAAAAGTGTATACGCTCTGTCACAACCTTTACAACGAACCGTACTGACCTGTTCATCTATAAATTCCGCTCGGATATCCTGCTGGCAATCCGGGCATTTGAATCCAACTTGTATGTTTTGTATGTTTTCGTTCATGACATTGTTCCTCCTGCGATGTGGGCATTTGCATCATTCAATGCAAAATACTCCTTGGATATATGCATAATGCTTATGTATGTACTACATCTATACCCGATATTTTGTCGATTCACGCTTATTTTGAAGAAATCTGTAAGGTGCTATAATCTTGTAAATATGTTAAAATATTATACATATCATGGTAGGGAAAAGGCGGGATACTCATGTCGAAGGAAGAGCGCAATATAACCTGGCAATCATCCAGCATCAACAGACAAGACCGGGAGAAGCATAATGGGCACCGTAGTCGTGCCATATGGTTTACCGGGTTATCAGGTGCAGGAAAGTCATCCCTTGCATTTGCCCTGGAGCAGTATCTCTACGATCAAGGCGTACGCTGTTATGTTCTGGACGGGGATAATGTACGTCATGGCCTGAACCGTGATCTCGGTTTTACAGCAGGGGATCGTCAAGAAAATCTGCGGCGAATTGGTGAAGTATCGAAGTTAATGGTAGATGCCGGGTTGTTTGTACTTTCGGCTTTTATCTCTCCTCATGAACAGGATCGGGAGATGGTCAGACAGTTATTTGAACCAGAAGATTTCATTGAAATCTATGTGAGCTGTTCAATTCAAGAATGTGAGCGGCGTGACCCCAAGGGGCTTTATAAAAAGGCACGCAACGGTGACATCCCGCATTTCACAGGCATTTCCGCCCCCTATGATGTACCAAAATCTCCTTCATTCATCATTGATACGGAGCAATCTTCCATTGAGGAAGCCGTGCAAGAGATCGTACAACATTTGGAACAGATCGGCGCTCTCCAGCTTCCGCGCCCTTCCAATACAGAACTGGTCCATTAATTCTTGCTCATTATATTAACCTACTTACATGAAAGGCGCGCCCATAGTGGCGCGCCTCTTTACGTGATACATTGCTGGTTATACCAGCGATAAATGAATATACAGAAGAAGATACAATACTCTATCATCGCGGTTTAACGTCTTTTGATGTCCCCTCACTCACTCACTTTACTGCCCCACAACACCCGCTTGCATATTAAGAAGTTTGCTGAACGTCCCTACCGGATCAGTAGATAACTGCTGGTACCCGCCCTCTTGAATCACCCGGCCTTCATCAAGCACAATTACACGATCTGCCGTCCGAATTGTGGACAATCGGTGCGCAATCACGATAATGGTCACATGTCCTTTCAATCGTTCTAACGCCTCATGAATGTACTGTTCATTCTCACTGTCGAGTGCACTTGTTGCTTCATCCAGTACCAAGACCGAAGGATTACGCAGCATGGCCCGGGCGAGCACCAATCGCTGACGTTCACCCCCAGATAAACGAATACCCCGATCACCAATAATCGTATCCAGACCCTGAGGCAACCTCCGTACAAATGCCGCAGAGGAGGAAAATTGCAAAGCCTGCCACATCTGTTCTTCACTTGCATTTGGATCAACCAGACGCAGATTCTCACGAATACTCGTATGAAACAGGAATGGGTCCTGGGAGACATATCCGATGGAACTTCGCCAGCTCAATAATCGTTCTTCTGACAGAGGCACACCGTCAATCAGAATACGACCAGTTTCAGGCCTTACGAGGCCCATAATCAGATCTATCAGCGTGCTCTTGCCTGCTCCGGATTTACCTACAATTGCGGTCATACCCCTTGCTGGAATCGAAGCTTGCACATTTCTCAATGAGTACGTATCACTTCCCTCATAGCGATAGCAGACATCCTCACAGGTAATAGATTCCTTCAGTTCCATAGGTTGAATCCCATCAGTTCCAACGTCTCCTGCCGAAGCAATCTCTGCACTAATCTCACGACTTTTCGCCGTCTGCGCTTGCAGTTCTCTGACTATCCGAAATGCAGGCAGCATGGAGCTGATGTACTCCAGATTGGACTGAATTGCCGTAAATCTTGGCCATAATCGGGAAAAGATAAGGATGATGAGCAGCAAACTTGCTGGAGGCACCGTCATTACACGTAGAGAAAGATAGATGAATGCAGCGATAATGATTGCCGCGGACATCCGGTGAATCAGCTGTGTTCCACTGTTCAATTGACTAAATTGAATGACGTTGCGTTCAATCTGTCTGCACATACGCTCAAACCAGTTCATGTGTGAGCGCTCAAGCATGTTGCTCTTAATATCCTTAATGCCGTTAAAATGCTCGGTAATGCCGTTATAATAACTTTGCGAGAATTCAGAGGTCTGGTCTCCGATCTGCTTGGCCCGCTTGACGAATTTTCTCAAGACAAAAAATAATAACAATCCACAGACCAGCACAAGTGCCGTCAGCTTGGCGGATAACCAGAAAGCAAGACCGATCTGAATGCCCGTAAAGATCAGAGAGGCTGCCATTTGCAGCATAATGCTCGTTCCCTGGCTCACACGTGCAAGTTCAGTCGTTAATATATGGTTAAAATCGGATTTTCGTTTTTGGAGAAAAAATGACCATTGCGCCATAATAATAGCACCATAGGTTTCCATGCGCAGCGTTCGTACAAATTGCTGCTGGATTCGAGTATTACGGATCGTTTGGAGACGCTGCATCCAGGCCTGTCCGGAGACAATCAACACAAAGGTGAACAATACGAATAACAATTGGCTATTTTCAGAAAAACGATTCAACATTTCGCCAAGCCAGGGAATGTTTAAGCCTGTGGAGCCCATCTCAAATATGCCAATCAGACTCAGCATCGGAACAAGCATGTAGATACCGATCCCTTCCATGAGACTGATACAGATCATCCCTAGCAGATTCCAATATAAAATGGGCCCCGTGACATGATGCAACTTTCGCATGAAATACCTTAATTCCGAGATCATACTTTACCCCTTTCCGTCACCGTATACCTTTTAATTCGCCGCCAGAACCAGAGAAACGGACGTAACGGAAAGTACAGAAAAAACAAAGAACGCGGAAGCGGCAATTGATCCACATCCCATGTACTAGGATATAAACGTTCAATAAAGAAAAACCATTTCTGTTTTGTACTTCGAAGTTTAAACAAATACGATTGATAAGACTTCATATCAGCCGGACTTTCCAGCATGTCGTTCATGAACTTTGCGCCTTCGTTGGCTAATCTCTTGCCTGTACGGTCACTTAAGGACATCAAGGATCTGTACTCTACATCCAGCGGCGTGTTCAGCAGCTCCGAGGCCAGATAAAGAGCCTGTGAACCGATTGATAAACGTCCCTCCGCTTTCAGACGTCTCTCTACTTTCTTCACATCGAGTGGCATGCTGCGGATCATCTGGTCGATATCCAGTAACCAGCGCAGTCTGAACCAGCCGTGTCGTGCACCATGGGTTACGAGATAAGCCCATAGGTCTTCTTGTTCGAGCATACGGACAGGTGTCTGTGTGTATGAACTGAACCGGCTGCGTTTCCACAGCAATTCAAAATCGGTTTCTTTGCCCGAATCCGGGTTCAGGCGCCAATGGATCTCCACTTGAGTCCTTTTGACCGGATGGGTGTAACAGATATGATGTTCCCGCCATTTCCAGCTGCGCACCGTAGGTGCCCGCTCCCCTTCCTTGGATATATATCCGAGGGTAGCCAGAATGCCTTCAGCCGCTTCCACATCATCAAACGGAATCAGGATATCCAGGTCTTTGGAGGTTCGCATCGATACATCGCCATAGAGATCATGTGCGAGCGCTGGTCCCTTTAGTGTAATATTGCGGATGCCGCGTTCACGAAAAGCTCCGCACACCTGCTCCATTTCAGCTGTCAGATGTAACATGCGGAACGTATTGACCGTATATTGTTGTCTCAGACTCTCCATAACATCTGCAGGAATGATTGCAGAGTTCAATTCTTTCATTTTCAAATAAAGGACAGAGTATAAGCGGTGATGATAGACAAGCCGCAGAAAGAGCTGCCAATCGGTTCCTTGCAAACCCGCCTTAAGTTCTTCAGGGGATAGAGCCGTCAGATCACCTCTAATCATGCTCAAAATCAGCTTAAGCTCCTTCGGAAACCCTGATGAATAGAGTTCACTTTCATGTATCATAGACAATCTCCCCAGATCCCTTCTCCGGACACCGTTTGCCAAACACACCGACAACCGTATATTGGTCCATAGTATCAGCTCCGGTCACGATCAATTTACCACTTCGTAGCCAGGCATGAGCCATCATATGTCCTTGCTTATTCCGTGCAGTCCCCATGTATAACGTACTCTCTATCTTGCGTCGCTCAAGCATCTTCATCCCAGCAATCGCCATTACAAGGCAGCGGCTTTCCCATAACGTATATTTACTGGCGAGCGAAATCGCTTTGGAAATATTCCTTATAGTGATGACCTCGCTGCGTTCGAGTCCTGTCATCGGTGTTTCAACCATGGGTGTACCCAGCCCTGGCGCGATTTTGGCAAATGGCATAGCCTTCTGAATGCGTGCCCAGCCAAGGAGGATATAGGCCTCCCATACCAGTCGACGCATCGACCGCGGGAGCGAGAGATAAACCTTTATTTTTCGCAACATGATTCTACACTCCGCGAGTAACGTCGATTAAACCTTCACGGGACAGATGTTCCAGGAATTGCACCACCTGCTCACGACATACATCTGGCTCAATCTCATACTCCGCTGCAAGTACCTCAACAACCTCACCCAGCGTGCGTTCTTCTGCGATCAGATCCCAGATTCGTCCACCGGTACTCCCCAGATTATAGTATTTTCCAGAGCTAATGCTCATCATAACTTTCTCACTGCCCATATCACTGACCAGATTGCCTTCCTTCCGGGTTACCCGGTCTTCCACATTCATCGGCGTAGTCGCTGTCATTGTCCTGTATGCACTCCTTTACGTATATGATCTGTGATCCGATCCACCATCTCAAATGCTGTAAACTCCGCACCCGTTCTGACCAATCTGCCAATCTCCACACTTGCTGAAAGTCTTGAAGCCGTCTCGAACAACCACTGTGCCAGCCCCTGTCTTGCAACGAGTCCACCACGGAACGTATGCGAGCATAACAGATGCAGTCGTTCTAGCCCCGTCACTTCAACCAGTTGAACAGATGTATGGTTTTCCTCCGGTTGTGGAGCCAGTTCGAATATTCCACCTAGTGGCACAGCCATCTCATGAAAATAGTGCTGAACAGGTATCGCATACTTTGTAATCTCTGCGTGAACCGTTGCATAATCCTGCTCCTTCATGCCGAAGCCGTCCAGACTGGGCTGCCATAACTTCTGTTGCGGGTAACCGGGTGATACGATAGCTCTTCCTCCGGCATCCCAGGTCAGTGCAACAACATCATCGGTGAGAAGCGGATATCCGCGTGATGCCAGTGCGGCCGACAACGTCGACTTGCCTGCTCCCGAATGTCCGACAAATGCGTAAGCCCAGCCATCAATAACAACTGCACTACCATGCAGTGGAAGAATGCCACGCTGCATCATAATGACCGCCATACATGTGCCCAGAATGAATAATCTGACCTTTTTCTCATCTGCACCCGGTATAGGGGATACGACAATGCGCTTTCCTTGCTCCATTAGAAACAGACCTGTATCTTCGATTTTGAAAAAAAGACTGCCCTCTCGTGCCACAAAGTTGTCGTTGCCTACATCCCAATCCTCCCACAATAGAGCCAGATCTGAAGACTCGATGTGCACATCCACGACATCAAAATCAGTCTCTGCATCCTTGGGTGCGATCTGTAGTTCAGGCATTCGAATTTGGCTCGACCAGCGTAGACCATACGCCACATAATGCACAGGCAACAATGAACGACGCCTCCTTCGTAATAAAATGTAAAAAAAAGCCCTTATATTCATGTTGCTCAATATAAGGGCGGAGGCGAAAAGCTGGATTTGTTGCATTTCCGCCCTTTAAGTATGATGACACTTCATAAAACTTAACAACTTAGGAAGTTGGATCGTACAGATCCGCATCGTGAACCGTTACCCAGTCAATTTGTCTGTAGCCAGTACCGGCCATCGTTTGATTGACTTCCAACACTTCAAGAGCTGGTGCTTGCCATTCCTTTTTTTCCATTTGCATCGTATTCACCTCCTTTCATGTGCCCTCATTCAGAATTTCCGAATGAACCGATAGACAATCAGACTATGCATCATCAATCGCAGATCTGGATGTGAAGCAAGCTCTGGTCTCGGACTCGGAAAGTTCGCCAGGGCAGATTTGATACGCTCCGTGTTTAATATGCCAGCGACCTTGCTGTCAGAACACAAAGCACGCAACTCAGCCGTAAAGGCATCCCAATTCGGAATGATGCGATGCAGCCAATCCGCCGGTTGTACACCCCGTACCCGCTGATTCAGTCTGACCTTGTCAGGCAACTCCGGTGAAGTAGCCCGGCGAATCAATGAACGATCCGTCCCTTGTTTCACATATTGTTCAATCGGAACGGACAGACAGAACCGGATGACTCTGGCATCACTTGTCGGATCACGTTCCCAAGCCCGGTAACGGAGAGAACATTTCGTAGCTACAGCACCGTTTTTGTTGGCGATGGCCAGGTTATTGAATTTCTCGGCACGTACTTTGAGTGCATCAGCCTGGGCACCGCCCTGCAGAACAATAATGGATTTGAGTCTTTCCAGTACACCTGTTCTTTGCGCAAAATCAGGATGGATCAACTGCACGGACGCGGCCTGGCTTGCTCCTTTGGACTGAGCCTTGAACCATTCCGGATATGCCTTTTTCCCGGTGATCTTAGCTATACGGGAGAAGGGCATGCCGGTCCGCTCACTATACTGCTGCATCTCACGGAACCAGCGATACCAGCGGCCACTTTTCAGTAGACTGGCGTAATAATCCAGAGCCGGCCCCCAGGAGATGGTGAAATTACCACGTGCGCCTGTGAGCAGGATGCCTGCATCCTGCTGGCTCGCTTTTTCATAGAATCCGCGAATCCAGAATGAATTTTCAAAGTATTTATAAGGCATTTCCATAATGTCGAGCCAGGTATCTACTTCACTGAGTGGACTTCTGCCTTCAAAATCAAGGTAGTTCTCTGTGATATTGCCGACATGATTAATGGTTGAACGTATAAAGGGCCGTTCGTCTGCGAGCAACGTTTTCGACGTATAATCTGTGAAATCCGGTACGGGAACATAACTGTAGGCCTGCAGCCGTTTGCCCTGACTTCTCAATGTTCCGGAAGCAAAACCAACCACGGCTCCCGAGTCCAGCCCTCCACTTAAAGCAGCAGCCACCTGCCTGTGCGTTCGTAGTCGTGATCCAACCGCCTGCCCAAAGATCTCCCGAAACGCTTCTACATACTCACCATCGGATTTAAGCCTCAGAGGTTCGACTTCATTCCAGCGATGATATTGCTTCAGTTCCAGTCTCCCATCCCGGAAGACAAGTGTATGTGCAGAAGGCAGTTGGCTTATTCCCCGATATACGGTCGAATTGATATCTGCTGAATCATGCATGTCAGGAATGGCAAGGAATTCGGACAGCCAAGTCTCATCAAGTTCTTTATGTACCCCTTCAAGCCCAAGCAACGGATTCATGAGTGTGCAGAAAGCAAAACGTGAACCATCATGTCGGTAATAAAAAGCTCTCATACCTGTAATGTCTCTCGCTGCATACAGTTTGCGATTCCGCTCATCCCAGATGGCGAATACAAAATCGCCCAGTAATCGGACAGCCACATCGTCTCCCCAGCGCTGATAGGCACGCAAGATCAGTTCACTATCCGCCAACATAGCCAGTTCAGCTCTGGATATCTGTAATTGATCTGCCAGTTGTTCCCGGTTATCCAGAATCGCATCTGCCGTGATGGTCAGACCACTTTCCTCATCATATAAAGGCAACTTCTCGCTAACCGATTCCGGTGTAATCCATTGGGCGTGACAGCTAAGGAACGCCTCGTTGCCTTTCCACACCCCTGTTGTATCCGCAGGGACATGCCCCAGGCTTGCGTACAGACGCCAGCTGTCTTCCCATAGCGCCTGCTGACCATCGTTGTGAACAATTCCTGCTATGGCGCTCATGACTTGCCTCCCCGTAGAATCTTGCGCTGTGAAGCCCAGGCGCTGATCTGATGACCAAATGGTACCCATGATTTGATACGCTGTATTTTGCTTTGAGCAGAAGCCAGCTGGACTTTCAAGCGTTCTCGCTCACTGTAACCCCGTTCCAGACGATGATCTGCTGCCCGTAATGCGGCTTGCAGCTGTCTGATCGTCACCAGTGCAGCTAGCGTCGGGTCTGTCTTTTCCGGTTCTTCGGCAACTTGGTCATTAAGATTCCCAAGCGGATCATGAACGACAGAATCTGCCGGTTGCATTCGATATTGCGGTTGCCACTGGCAACCGGTCGCTGCTGTCAACTGATGCGTGATTCGGTCAATGACCTCTTGATCTGGACTTGCATCATAATGTACACCCGTCCATTGTTCGGCTTCTGCCAGCTGTTCACTGTATCCCATCCGGTGGAACAGATCTGCCCCCATCACACGGCAATACAGTTCAACTTCATGTGGTTCTAATATGTTTTTCCAGTTGTTAACAGAACCATGATGTGCCTCTTGATGCGAAGAGAGGAAAGGATCACCCACGCCCATACTGTAGAACATGTCAGACTTGGCACTGTCCAGAAACTGTCCATACTGCTCCATTCCCTGTTCATATCGAATTCCCAGAAACGCGCATAGTTTCTCAAGTTCTTCTTGAGGATTGGAAACCAATCGTTCATATTGCAATTCATACGCATTGGAGTGGGGTTTGGCAAAATACTCATTCAAGCGGAGCATACCCAGTGTAAGATCTACGGATTTCATATTTAATTTGGGGCTCTGCAGACTATGAATCAGGTCGAATCCTTCTCCTGTGTGGCGGTTTACCTTTTTGAATGATGCAGCTATGGCCAGAGGATTACGTTGGAGATGAATACGCTTGGACTGAGGGAACAGACGATCCAGCCATTCCAGCATGTAATAGTATCGTGGAGATTTATCAACGATGAAGTCTGCTCCGCTCCCTTCCAGGAATCCATTGTAGATCTCAAGAGCAAAACTTCTGCACGCCTTTTCGAAGACATCCTCGGATACCATGGCATTGTAGAACTGACGAATGATGGAGCTGCCACCATAAGCACGTGAATCAGCCTTGGGCAAATCGACAAGATTCATCAGAAACCACATTTCCTGGGTGGCAAATATACGACTATGATTTTGCAGCATTACGGTGGATAAGGAACTACCACTGCGGGGAACACATAGTAAGAAAACAAGTCCGTTACCTTGAGCATCGATCAATGGCAGCCTCTCCTCTGTTCATTAGTATAAATATGTAGCTGGGATAGACCAGACTCTACCTTTGTGTTTGGCAAAACGAGTAATATGCACGCTATAGGTCAGCATTTTGCAATATTCCGTCGGAAGTTCACCCGGGAATGAAGCAAAACACATGGTTACATTCGACAACTCTCAGATACAATATGTATTTATAGTTTTACTCTATGATACAAAATGTATCATGTCAATCTTTTATTTTCACCTTTTCATAAATTCATACTCTTTCACTGTATTCTGCTGTCTGTCATTTAAGCACTTATTCATGATCAATTATGTTCTGATTGCACAAACGCGAATAAGCTCCAGACATGTTCTGTGAGGAACAATGCCTGAAGCCATACGTAATCCGTTGAGAAACTTAATTTGAAAACGGGTGAACAAACATCAGGTAAACCTTACATCTGAACTTTTCCCAGGAGCTCCAACGCTCCTAGTTCGCTCTTCTTCCTGATCTGCCCGTGTAGCATCCTGCATCCCCTTCTGTACCTTCACGGTTAACAATACAGCAATTCCCGCGACGAAAAAGAAGATGAGCGACAGAATACCCCAACGCGTGGAACCCGTGATCTGCCCAACATAACCAAACACAAATGGACCAAAGATCGAAGAGAATTTGCCTGTAATATTCACAAAACCAAAGTACTCTCCTGTTCTGCCTGCCGGCATCAGATTGCTAAATAGTGAACGCGCTGTGGATTGACTCACACCCTGCACGACACCAACCAACCCGGCGAGCACATAGAAGTGGATCGCTTGTGTCATGAAATAACCGAGAATTACAATACATATGTAGACCGATAAACTAAAGATCAATACCCGCTTCGCTCCCCAACGCTGTGCCCAGGCTCCCAGTAACAACGTGCATGGGAAACCGATAAACTGGGTTAACAGTAGCGCGAGCATCAGGTCGGCTGTGCCTATGCCTATACTTGTCCCATAGATTGTAGCCATCAGAATGATGGTATTAATGCCGTCATTAAAAAACCAGAAAGCCACTAACATGCGGATTAACTGGGGAAAACGCCGCATCTGACGAAAGGTTTGCCGCAGTCTGCGTACGCCCACCGCAGCATACCCTGTCCACGTTCCGGGCAGATCCGGTGATGCAGGCCGTCTCGGAGCATGGCGAAAGATCGGTATCGAGAACAGCAACCACCACAACGAGACGGAGATGAAAGCAAGTCTTGTGCCTGCTAGTGTACTGCTCATCCCGAACCAGCCCGGTTGCTGAATCATCAGCAGGTTCACTGCAAGCAGCAAACCTCCTCCAATATAACCATAAGCATAACCTTTGGAGGATATCATGTCTCTTCGTTCCACGGGTACCAGATCCGGCAGCATTGCATCGTAAAAGGTGTTACCACCCGCAAAACCAATCGTGGATATGACCAGCAACGCGGAAGCAAGGAACCAGTCCCCTTCACCGATTGCGCTGAATCCCAATGTAGCAAGGACACCTATAATTGCAAATACACGCAGGAAGTCGCCCTTCCGTCCTGACAAATCAGCTAGCGTGCCTAACAACGGTGTTAGCAGAGCTACGCACAACATGCCAATGGAGTGTGTATAGGCCAGGTAGGAGGCGGCGGTATCCGTATCCAGCGTTGCTGCAGCCACCGAAGCATAGAATACAGGCAGTACTGCGGCCAGCACAGTTGTTGCATAAGCCGAGTTGGCCCAATCATACATAATCCAAGCCTTGATCGCCTTTTTATTCACATAAATCCTTCCTTTACATGCATCTCTATATTAGTGCGAGTTCAACAAGTCTAAGTGACTTTTTAAACAACCTCTATTAGATGCCAGATCGATGTCTTTCTCCTATTGTAAAGGAAGGATATCACACTTGTTCACTGTTTCTGTAAAAAATGGTGCAGTTCTGTTCTTACGACTCACCTCACCTCCGAGGTGAACTTGCGTAATTGTATCATTTTATATCCACTCTCATCACATATCGTCCTCGCCCGTGAATATACTTAATTACCGACAGGCCAAACTGTGCCGCGTAATCAATGGGGGGTGCCTACATGTCAAATTCACACCAGCCTTACTCGTTCGTCGTGTCGAAGGAAGATTGGTCGCTTCACCGCAAAGGGTACCAGGACCAACAGCGCCATCAGCAAAAGGTGAAAGATGTCATCAAGCAGAATCTGCCTGATCTGATTACGGAAGAAAACATCATCATGTCTGATGGAAAACAAATCATCAAGGTACCAATCCGCAGTCTGGATGAGTACCGTTTTGTGTATAACTACCAGAAGCAAAAACATGTCGGTCAGGGAGACGGTGACAGTCAGGTCGGAGACGTCATCGGTCGTGATCCATCTGCTTCGCAGAAACCCGGCAAAGGTGAAAAAGCTGGCGATCAGCCTGGTCATGATATTGTGGAAGCCGAAGTTAGTATTGAGGAACTGGAAGATATGCTCTTCGCTGAGCTGGAATTACCCGATCTGAAGCAGAAAGATAAAGACCTGATTGAGACACATACGGTAGTTTTCAACGATATTCGCAAAAAAGGGATGCAGTCCAATATTGACAAGAAACGTACCATTCTGGAGAATCTGCGTCGTAATGCAACGACCGGTACGCCAGGCATCCATCACATCAGTCCGGATGACCTGCGCTACAAGACGTGGGAAGACAAAATCATTCCACAATCCAATGCCGTTATTATTGCCATGATGGATACATCCGGGTCCATGGGTTCGTTTGAGAAATACTGCGCGCGCAGCTTTTTCTTCTGGATGACTCGTTTTCTACGCCGTCAGTATGAGAAAGTTGAGATTGTTTTCCTCGCCCATCATACGGAAGCCAAGGAAGTAACCGAAGAAGAGTTCTTTACCCGTGGCGAGAGCGGAGGCACCATCTGCTCCTCTGTATATATGAAGGCACTGGATATTATTGACAGTCGGTATCCACCTTCCAGCTACAACATTTACCCTTTCCACTTCTCTGACGGGGATAATCTGACCTCGGATAACGAACGGTGTGTGAAGCTGATCGGTGAGTTAATGAAGCGTAGCAATATGTTTGGATACGGCGAAGTAAATCAGTACAACCGCAGCAGTACACTGATGTCGGCTTATCGTCATATCAAGATGGATCAGTTCATGTATTATGTGATCAAAGAAAAAGGCGAAGTGTACAAAGCTTTGCGCAGCTTTTTCCAGAAACGGGAAGGAGGCAGCGTTAGATGACAGATGAGATCCGCGACCTAGAATACGCTATTGCCGAGATTATGGAGATTGCCAATGGTTTTGGTCTGGACTATTACCCCATGCGGTACGAAATCTGCCCATCGGATATTATTTATACATTTGGAGCCTACGGCATGCCGACCAGATTCAGCCACTGGAGCTTTGGCAAAACATTTCATAAGATGAAAATGCAATACGATTTTGGACTCAGCAAAATTTATGAGCTTGTCATCAACTCCAACCCTTGTTATGCCTTCCTGCTGGATGGCAATTCCCTGATTCAGAACAAATTGATCGTAGCCCACGTATTGGCACACTGCGATTTTTTCAAAAACAATGCCCGCTTCTCCAAATCCAACCGGAATATGGTCGAAAGTATGGCCGCTACGGCGGACCGAATCAGCAATTATGAGATGGAGTATGGTACCGAAGCGGTTGAAGCCTTTATCGATGCCGTAATCGCGATTCAGGAACATGTGGACCCACAACTCATTAAACCCCGTCATTTGGACAAACAACGCTATATGGAGATGAAAATGCGGGAGCAGCGCGGTGAGAAAGCACCACGGCCGGAAGGTCGCTATGATGATCTGTGGTCACTTGATGACGTGCAGACCGAAGAAGCACCCGCCGAAGGTATTCAGGTTCATCACTTTCCACCTGAACCGGAGAAGGATATCATGTGGTTTATTCAGGAGTTCTCGGAAGTGTTGACCGACTGGCAGCGGGATATCATGAGTATGATGCGTGAAGAGATGTTATATTTCTGGCCACAGATGGAAACCAAAATCATGAACGAAGGCTGGGCCTCCTACTGGCATCAACGCATTATCCGTGAACTGGATCTGAACAGTGAGGATACGATCGAATTTGCCAAACTCAACTCCTCCGTGGTGCAGCCATCGAAACAAAGTCTGAATCCGTATTATTTGGGACTGAAGATTTTCGAGGATATTGAACGGCGCTGGGATAACCCAACCCGTGAAGAACAGGAACGTTGGGGCCGTAAACCGGGGCAAGGTCGTGCCAAAATGTTCGAGGTGCGTGAATTCGATTCCGATACCTCCTTTATCCGCAATTACATGACCAAGCAATTAACCGAGGATCTCGACCTCTACGTATTTGAGAAAAAAGGCCCGGACTGGAAAATCACCGACAAGTCTTGGGAGAACATACGGGATCAGCTCGTATTTTCACGTGTCAACGGGGGCTCCCCTTACTTAGTCGTGCAAGATGCTGACTATCTTCGGACCGGTGAACTCGTGCTCAAACACCAATATGAGGGCATCGAGCTGGATCTGAAATATATGGAACGCACCCTGCCTTATCTGTATCGCCTCTGGGGACGTACCGTACATGTGGAGACACGTGTCGAGGATAAACCAATCTGGTTTACGTATGATGGTAAGAAACACCACCGCAAGTTTTTGTGAGGTTGTAAATTATCCTATTTGAAACTAAAATATAAATGCTCTTATCATGAGTGAGATTAGTGATTAATAAAAGATAAGACCTAAAAAAGCGGCAAGTTCCCGACATACACGGGAACTTGCCGCTTGGCATACATAAAATTAGGATGGTACCGGCGGTGTACCATTACCCTGCAATCGCAGCGGAACAAAAAAATCATGCTCCACTTCACTTGCTGGCAGTGGACGACTGAAATAATACCCCTGTATCTCCCGGCAATCATTCTGCATCAGAATATCCAGTTGGCCTTTCGTCTCAATGCCTTCCGCAATGACTTCCATCTTGAGATTCTGTGCCATCGATATAATGGTCGCCACAATGGCTTGATCACTGTGACTCTCTGTAATGTCCGTCACGAATGAACGATCAATCTTGAGTTTGTGAATCGGGAAATGCTTCAGATAACTCAGTGAACTGTATCCCGTACCGAAATCATCCAAGCTGATCTTGACACCCAGTGCTGTCAGTTCATTCAGAATCGCCGTAGATACCGTTGCATCCATCATCATGCTCTCTGTTATTTCCAGCTCCAGATATCGGGACTCAAGCCCTGTCTCTAAGAGTGCGTTCTTGACCTGTTCTACCAAGTTGGATTGGTGGAACTGCTGGCTGGACAAGTTAACCGATACCGGAATGAGCGGTCCGCCACTGGCGTGCCAGAGCTTCATCTGTCTGCAAGCTTCCCGCAGCGTCCAGTTGCCAATCTCATAGATCATGCCTGTCTCTTCTGCAAGCGGGATAAACACATTGGGTGCGAGCAGACCTTTGAGTGGATGATTCCAACGAATAAGAGCCTCCACACCAATCATGCGGCTATCCTCGGTACGAATCTGTGGTTGATAGTATAGGACCATCTCATCGCGTTCCAAAGCTTTACGAAGATAACCCTCCAGCTCAATGCGTTCATATAGTTCGGAATCCAGTTGGGCAGTGTAGAATTGGAAGCCATTTTTGCCGTTTTTCTTCACTTCATACATGGCGGAGTCCGCATGTTTCAGCAAAGCATCCACGCCCACTCCATGATCCGGATACATCGCAATCCCAATGCTGGCGGTCACATAAAAATCATTTTCCTTCAGTCGATAAGGTAACTGAATGGCTTCAACAATCTGTTTTGCAAGTTCTGCCACTCTTACTTCTGTCGCTTGATCCTGGGTCACAACGAGTGTGAACTCGTCACCGCCCATCCGGGCCAGCATGACATTCTCCATAGCCAAGGGATCAGAAGCTTCTATGGCTTTCATGATCCGGCTGCTGACTTCTCTTAGAAATACATCTCCAATGGAATGTCCCAGCGAGTCATTAATCATCTTGAAACGATCTATATCCATCACCATAACGGCAAAAGAATTCCCTTTTTCTGCTGAATCGTGAATCGTACAAGCCAGCACATCATCCAACTTGCGCCGATTGGGCAACCCCGTCAACGGATCATGCAAAGCTTGGTGACGAATCTTCTCCTGAGCCTGTTTCTCCTCCGTAACGTCTTTGATCAAAATGTGACTTCCCACATGTCTGTCATCAATGACAACAGGAACTACAACAATACTAAGGTCCAGAAGTTCACCCTGCACGTCTCTCATTTTGGCCATGTAGTGCGCCTGCTCCAGCCCATGATCATTCCAATCGATGGAATCAAATTCACTTATCCACTGGATATCGATTTGCTGAGCGATCTCATCAATGGAACGATCCATGACCCCTTTTTCAGGATATCCGGTGATTGTTGTTACAGCAGCATTAATCCCTTTGACAATACCTTCCTTATTCACTGAAATAATAGCATCCGAATGGTTATGATACAGGGCCTGATACCATTGCTCATTCTCATGAATCCGCCGATCTTTCTGTGACATTCGCTGATTGATAAATATGCCAAACAACGTCAAGCCCAAAGCAATAAATGTGCCCGATGCGATCAAGTAGGCGAGAATGCCTGGCTCAATCTGCATACCTGAACTTGCCATCGAGCCATGTGAGTGATGGAAATGTGCGGCTGACATCCCGGTATAATGCATGCCAGAGATTCCAATACCCATAATGAGACCGCTGCCCATCTTGTAAACCCAGGTATGTCTTGATTGATGATAACGGAAGAAAAACATAAGCCACAATGCTGCAAAGGAAGCAAGCGCTGCAATCAGAATGGATAACACCACTCTGCCTGGTTCATACGTAACCGGAGTTGACATCGCTGCCATTCCCACATAATGCATCGAGCTGATCCCCGCTGTCATCAGCACTCCAGCAATCATGAGCTTGCTTATCCTGCCCGATTGTCTACCCGCAATGTTCAAGGCCACCCCCGATGCGACAATAGCAAGTAGAACAGATAAAACAACCTTACCGGTGGAATAGGAGACTTGCGTAGGCAGAACAAAAGCCAGCATACCTACGAAATGCATGGACCAGATTCCCAACCCCATCGAGACTGCTCCGCAGGTAAGCCATACATTTCGCGCCATCCCGCTGGCCTGACTTACACGGCCTGCAAGGTCGAGGGCTGCGTATGAAGCTAACGATGCAATAATATAGGATAAAATAACAAGTTCTAAGTTGTACGTACCATGTAGGTGCTCCACTCACTCTGTCCTTTCAACCGGGAAATGCCTTGTATGTATGCAAAAATGTAAAAAAGAAGCGAGTGCGCTGTCTGGATGACAGGCACTCCCTCCGCATCATTTGACTCGTGACCACAGACTTAGTTTGAAGCCGTTGTCATACATTGGAACCCGTTTATTTGAATGTATATAGTCTAAACGTCCCAGCATTTAAAATCAACACTTATTTCCAGATATACGATGTCGAATAGCTAACATTCTCATATTCTAATTTACAACTGAATATTCTATTTGCGAGTCAGTAACAGACTGCCAAAACCGGAAGTATCTTGATAAGAATTACCTGATGAATCACTCCAGATGGACACACTGCTTCGCTTGCCATCCCCCGCGCCATCGTCATTTACTTGCAGATCAAATCCAATCCATCTTTGGCCTTCAGCACGAACGCTATCTAGTGGGATTGCCACTTCAACTGTATACCCTCCGCTTGTTAATCGGGTAGCTGATTCGAAACTTTCTTTCCGTGCATTTCCTCCAAAAGAAGCCTCATTATCAAAATTAACCCGGTACTGGGCGTCATCCTCCTGATAGAATGTTGTCTGATCTTTGCTCGGGTCGATAAAAATCTCGATCGAATCCTGCTCATGTGCATTAGAACTTAATTTGCTTCGCAAGGGATCCTTCACATCTGCCAATACGTACAGGTATTTCTCATCCCATAACAGTTGTGCAGTCGCCGTTGCACCTGAGTTTCCGACCACCCAGACATCCGTTTCAATAGATGCAGCCTTTTTCCAGACGTTATCCTTTTTTGCATCAATGACAGGTTTGCCATAAGTGACCTTGGTTTGTTTCAAGACAGAACCGAGCTTCAGTTTGCCCCGGTTGGCTGGTTTGTCGGGCTGCTGATTGGAAATATCATTCCAAACAATGGTCGCTGTCTTTCCAGCAGCATGTTCATCCGTAATCCTAAAATCCAGAGACAAGACCTGGCCTTCGGTAAGTAAAGCAGCTGACATAGGCAGTGATGCGTATACAACATACCCGGTTTTTGTCTCCTGTACGTTGTAAGTATTTTTATCTTTGCCTTTACCGCCATCCCGTTTAAATGTATATTGACCATTTGCAGACGACGGATTTTTCTTCTTGGCAGACAGATCAGCTTCAGAAGTTGCAGCGCCTGTCCCCTTGACTTCTTCCGCGAGGAAAACCTGCACCTGATCCCCTTTGCGACGTGTGGTATCCTTCACTTCCACTCGTAAATTCACCTTTTTGGCATCCCACATCATACGAGCCTCACCCGTAACCGCAGATGTACCATCTGCCAGATGATTAATTTCAAGTCCTTTCACAGCACCCCAAAGAATATCTTCCTGTCCTTTGTGATTCGGGAAAGAAGGGCTGGCCTTCAGTGCTGTCCATTCATTACGATAGATCGGAAGAGTGGTAGCATCCACCAGTGCCCAATAGGCCGGTTTCGCTTTCAATTTACGATCAAACAGCAACGGTGCATCTTTGCGTCCTTTGACTGGATGATTGTCAAGCCATGTACCATCATCCGCAAGTCCCCAGACCGTAACACTGTCCATTACACCGCGTTTTCCTAACTCGTCGAACAGGTCGAACAGTTCACGATAACGATAAGCCTGTTGCAGCATTAATTCATCTGTGACAGGCATCTCCAGTTCAGAATTACTTGAATAGATCGAAACGTCCAGCTCTGTAACCTGTACATTCACACCAAGAGCGATCACTTTCTCAAAAGCCTCACGAATGAGCTTTACATCCGGTCCGTACATGGATACATGCATCTGGAATCCAACCGCATCAATCGGTGTTCCTTTAGCAAGCAGCTTCTCTACAAGCTTCACCATATCATTCAGCTTGTTTCCATTGCCCTCCATTCCATAGTCATTAATCACCAATACCGCATCAGGGTCAGCCTCGCGTGCATATCGGAAAGCCAGCTCAATGTAATCACTGTCATCTCCGTCGCCATCCACATCCCCAATAATATCTTTCCACTTGGAATTACTGGCCCCATTCCGCAAGCCGCCTCCGTCTGAGATGACTTCATTGACGACATCCCATGTATGAACCTTTCCTTTGTAACGAGTCACGATGGTCTGAATATGAGTTTTCATCCGTGCAAGCAACTGTTCCCGCGTGGCAGGTTTTGAAGCATCATTCGGATCGGTAAAGAACCAGTCCGGCACCTGACTATGCCATAACAGCGTATGACCTCTTACCTCCATGTCATTTGCTTCGGCGAAGTTCACCAGACGATCCGCCTCTGACCAGACAAACTGCCCTTCCTTTGGTTGCATCGCATCCATTTTCATAAAATTGCCCGCTGTAATACTATTAAAATGTTTCGTTAACAACTGGGAATGTGGATCTTCTGCATCCAGTGCAGACTGGTCGATTGCCGCTCCCATTGCATAGTGTTGTCCCACAACATCCACTAGATTCGGAATGTTTGGCTCTATTTCAATTTTTTCGGCTTCCGTAATCAGAACATCATCCACGTAAAATGTAATTGTATCCGCCGGCGTCACTTCCGCTGACGTCTTCCAAGGTGTCTCTGCATACATGCGGAATCCAGTGATGCCGCTATTTTCACCAGGGATCACCACATCTGCCTCGATTTTTTTCCACTGTCCCTTGTTCAGAGTTGCAGAGGCAAACGTAGCATATTCACGACTTGAAGCATCGTTATTGTACTCTTTCTCAAGCGAACCGTTAATGACCTGACTGTCCGGTCCTTCATCGTACATGGCCCAAAACGAAATATGAACCGTGCTGCCCTTTTGTACATGGTCTATTACTTCAATTAAGGGTCCATGGAACGTTTCGGTACGGGAAGAGGTTCTCAGGCTGCGTGTACTGTCGTGACCTACTTGCGTTACGATATCTAGCTTTTCACTCGCACGTGGACGCCATTGTCCCAACACACCATCTTCAAAATTAGCCTCAAACAGTACTTCATCATCGCCAGTCTTAACGTCCGCTGCCGAAACATGTGTCCCTCCTGTTCCCACACTTGGGAACAAACTGAAGATCAATACAGCCGACAAGCACAAGCTCCACCATTTTCTCAAATGCATCCGATCTCCTCCTTGTTGGTTGGTTGTGAAGAGTAACCTTTGTTCTGTCATGCGCCAGCCCTTTACAAGATCGTTGTGCAGGATTGGATAGACGTTATTCAATAGAAATTGAAAGCACTTTCATTATACGATTGCCAGCGAACTTTGTTTACCCGTTAAACTATAGGACTTGCACCACTCCATAAACCATATGTTTCCAAATGAGATATAGAACGACAAAAAGCACAGCTTATTAGCTGTGCTTCGTGTAAACATCTTTACTATTTAGGCTTTTAAGGGTGCTGTCGTCTGACGAATGACCAGATTGGAAGGTTCCGTCACCACAGGAGGAGAATAAGATGGATTCTCGATCATGGCAATCAGATATTCGATGGACTTAATGCCGATGGAATAGATATTCTGATTCACCGTGGTCAACCCCGGTTTGAATACCTCAGCATAATACGTGTTATCGAACCCGACAACCGAGATATCTTCTGGTACACTCAGTCCATGCTTTTCAATTTCATGAATCGCACCAAACGCAGACATGTCTGATGCACAGACAATTCCCGTTGGTTGATCCTGAAGTGCCAGCAATCGTCGGGCAGCCTTGCTTCCTCCGTCGAAGGAATAATCGCAGATCTCCAGATATACCGTAGAATACGGGATGCCGCATTCTCGCAGCCCTTCCCGATATCCTTCCAATCGCAGATTGGCTACGGCAGGTCCAAGTGTCCCTGAGATATAGGCAATTTTGCGGTGCCCAAGCTCATGCAGATGTTTGACACCCATCGAGATCCCGTTCGCGTTATCCGTAGTAATGTAACCGGCACGCTTGCCCAACATGTCCGTATCGATAAACATCGTTGGAATCTCTGCATCCACCAGTTCCTGAATACTCGCGTTTTCTCTGCCTTCCCCGAATACCACAACCCCATCCACATTACGACTACGGCAATGTTTGATGAACGAGTACGCCGGATCATCAAATCGAGTAGACAACCGGACCAGATCATATCCACTGTTCTCCAGCGCTGTTTTGATCCCTTCCAGCAACTCCGACACAAAAGGGTTCGTAAACGGAACCGTTAACAGCACTCCCACCGTCCATGAACGGCGTTTGACAAGTCCACGTGCGACCACATTGGGTTGATATTTCAATAATTCGATGGCTATATTGACTTTTTTGCGTGTTTTTTCACTTACATCAGGATAATCGTTTATCACTTTGGAAACGGTTGCAACAGATACTCCCGCTTCCTTGGCTACATCATGGATAGAAGCCATCTGATCACCTCAACCTCTTTCAAATCCCCTGTCTCCGGCTGCTTTTCTATAACATCGGCAGGTTTGTCTACCCATTATAGCTTAAAACAGCCTGAAACGGTATGGAAGGTTCCTAATGCTTTTAAGCTCTATTCCTGCTGTTCCAGATTCTTCAAATCCAGAGACAGTTTCTCCATTGTTGTTGCAAATACAGCGAGTTCAGCCGAGCGTGAAGCTTGGCTACGTGCTCCGCGAGAGGTATGATCTGACTCCTGCTGCACACTGCTCAGTTTCTTCATGATCTGCTCCAGATTAGACTGAATTTTACCCTGGGCATCCCGAGAACTGGCTGCAAGCTTGCGCACCTCACTGGCAACCACTTCGAAGCCACGTCCGAACTCTCCTGCATGAGCAGCTTCAATCGCTGCATTCAGACCGACAAGATGACTCTGATCCGATATCTCCCGAATGAGTTCACCCATTTTTCCGATCTGCTGGATCTCCCCTGTTAATTCCGTGAGCAGAACTTGAGCCTGATCCTGAGAAGCCGCTGTTTCTTTGGCTACACTCGATATAGCCATTGCACTCTCATTTAATTCACTAATCATGCCTGTAAGCTCTTGGGTAATCTGCGTAATCGCCTGCAACGTATGTTGTTGGTCATCGGCAAGCTGATGTAACTTTTCTTTTTCTTTCTTCTCATAGGCTTCAAGGACAAGCTGTGAATCCAGATTAAACATTTTGCTGAGCGCCTGAATGACAAGATGCCAGGAATCAGGGATAACCTGTTGGAATATGCTCGTTGCAATATCTAGGTAGACCATATAGGTGCCCAGATAATAATCTTCGGACAGGCCAATACGGGAATGCACAAGCCCAATTGCAATCCGTTGCTCAATATATGCGTCGTCCACGATTCCATCCGTCATCGATAACCAGTACATCTTCTGTGTTTCTTTTAGACGATCAATGGTAGAGAATCGAGCGATCAGATCTACCAATTCAGGATAATTTCCCACATGATTGTAGAAATGATCTACCACTTCATTAACGACTTTTTTAAAAACAGGCCGATGATCGGCAAGCAGTTTTAGATCCTCTGCGGTTAATCCCATGTAATCAAGTTGCTTCTGTCTTGTTGCGGAAATACTGCTCATATCTGGTTCAGTCAGCTCCTTAATAAACACTAAATTACTTTAAATTGTAAATATATGTATTGATTATAGACTAAAATACCTAAATATACATATACCATTAGAACTAATTCTCTTTAAAATTAACCTTATTTGTCAGCTTTTTTAGATTAATATGACCTTCATGTAATTAAAAAGGCCCTGACCCTGCTGTGAAGGAGCCTCACAACAGGCATCAGGAGCCTGATCCGGAATGGTTCGTTGCCGATTAGCGGTTAAGAAGACTGCCCACATAACGTAACAGTTCATTCGCGCTGGCTGCGGTGTATCCATGTTCCTCAATTAAGCGTTTAATGACTTCATTCATACGTTTCAATTGTGTTGCATCCGGTGTTTTGGTTGAGGTTGTGATCTTGACGATGTCTTTCAGATCGGTGAACAACTTCTTCTCAATCGCTTCACGCAAACGGTCATGACTGCTGTATTCGAACTTGCGCTCCTTGCGGGAGTATGCCGAGATTCGGATCAGAATCTCTTCTCTGAACGCTTTCTTTGCATTCTCGGAGATCCCGATCTGTTCCTCAATGGATCGCATTAGACGCTCATCCGGGTCCATCTCTTCATCCGTGAGCGGGTCACGAATCTTGGACCAGTTGCAGAATGCTTCAATATTATCGAGGTAATTCTCGAATAACGTTCTTGCGGATTCCTCGAATGAGTACACAAAGGCTTTCTGCACTTCCTTCTTGGCCAGTTCATCATACTCCTTACGTGCAAGAGCAATGAAGTTCAGATAACGCTCCCGCTCTTCCTTTGTAATCGAGGCATGTTGGTCCAGACCGTCTTTGATGGCCCGCAGAATGTCCAACGCGTTAATGCACTGAAGATTTTGCTTGATCAAAGCACTGGAGATCCGGTTAATAACATACCGTGGATCAATGCCGGACATCCCTTCATCCAAATACTCATTTTGCATCTCGCGCAGATCGGCTTCTTTATAACCTTCTACTTCCTCACCGTCATACATGCGCATCTTTTTAACGAGATCCATGCCTTGTTTCTTCGTTTCCTTCAAGCGGGTAAGTATCGAAAAAATGGCTGCAGTCCGCAGTGCATGCGGTGCAATATGAACATGCTTCATGTCACTTTGCTGAATGAGCTTGGCATAGATTTTCTCTTCCTCGGACACTTTCAGATTGTACGGAATCGGCATGACAATCATCCGGGATTGCAGTGCCTCATTCTTCTTGTTGGAGATAAAAGATTTATACTCCGATTCATTTGTATGCGCCACAATCATTTCATCCGCACTGATTAAGGCGAAGCGTCCTGCTTTGAAGTTCCCTTCCTGCGTGAGCGACAGGAGATTCCACAGGAATTTCTCATCACATTTCAACATCTCCTGGAACTCCATCAACCCACGGTTCGCCTTGTTCAACTCCCCATCAAAACGATAGGCACGTGGATCGGATTCGGAACCAAACTCGGTAATGGTGGAGAAGTCGATACTACCCGTCAGATCGGCAATATCCTGTGATTTCGGATCGGATGGACTGAACGTTCCTATCCCCACCCGATTATCTTCGGAAACAATGACCCGTTCCACCGGCACCTTGCTGATATCACCACCATATTCGGTACGGAGTCTCATCTGGCAGGATGGGCAAAGGTTACCCTCAATACGGACTCCAATTTCCTTTTCCACTTCAGGACGAAGCTCCAGTGGAATCAGATGCAGCGGTTCCTCATGCATCGGGCATCCATCAATGGCGTATATGGCACCTTTCTCTGTCCGTGAGAACTGTTCAAGCCCCCGCTTCAGCAGCGTCACCAGCGTTGATTTCCCTCCACTTACGGGACCCATCAGGAGCAAAATCCGTTTACGTACATCCAGACGACGTGCTGCCGAGTGGAAGTATTCTTCAACCAACTTTTCAATCGAACGATCCAGTCCAAAGATCTCCTGTTCAAAAAACTTGTACCGCTTATGCCCACCTACTTCTTCTACGCCAAACGATTCAATCATCTCATACACTCTGGCGTGAGCCGTCATTGCCGGAGTCGGGTCCTCTCTCAGCAGTGCAATATAATCTTCAAATGTTCCGTTCCATGTCAAACGGTCACTCTCTGCCCGATGTTCCGCAACGCGTTCAAAAATATTCATGCTTGGTACCTCCCATGGCTCCTTTAGTGTGATTGTCAACCATTCCGAATGGTATGAAGAAATCAATAGAATTGCGGCTCCTGCTTGAATACCAATCTTGCGGTCCTGTGTAGTCCCGCCACCCTCTGTCCAAACGTCTTGTTTTGTTGTGAAAAGTGTATTACATACCTATGCGGCAATTCGGATAAGTTGACCTCTTTTTTTCAATCAACTGCTTCGAATTTTGGCTTTTCCCTGTTCTATCAGACATCTTGTGCCTTCAGAAAAAAAAGAACGAATATGATATAATGAGGGTTCTAAATTCAGGAAACCGGACAACACATGGTCAGAGACAGGCCACTTCTGGAAAGGAGCACGGACGATGGCAGTGAAATACGAAACCGAATTATATTCGCCTGTGAAGGCTTTCTTCGAGCAGCGTGGCTTCGACGTCAAGGCGGAAGTCAGACATTGTGACCTCGTCGGAGTCAGATCGGACCAGGACGAACCACTCATTGTGGAGATGAAAAAAACTTTTAACCTCTCCCTGTTGTTACAGGGTATGCAGCGCTTGAAGCTTAGCCCGTTCGTGTATCTGGCCGTCGAGCGCAATCGCAGTAAACGCGGAGCCGTGAACCAACGCTGGAGCGAACTGACCGCACTATGCAGACAACTCGGTCTGGGGCTGCTGACTGTCACATTTTACAAAACCAAAGCTCCCCTGATTGATGTACTGTGCGAACCTTCCGCTCAGACGCCCCGTACTAGCGCCAGTCAAGTTGCCCGCAAAAGCGGTGTTCGGCGGAAACGATTGCTCAAGGAATTCGATGAACGCAGCGGAGACTACAATACGGGAGGTAGCACACGAAGACAGCTGGTCACAGCATATCGTGAGAAGGCTTTGCGTGTCGCATCCGCTCTACGGACGAACGGAGAAGCCTCACCGGCCAACCTTGCCAGACAGACAGGTGTAGGTTCTGCAGCGGCGATTCTGCAAAAAAATTATTATGGCTGGTTTGAACGCCTCTCCCGCGGAAAGTATATTCTGACAATTAAGGGAGTACAGGCGTTAACCGAGCATGCACACATGCTTGAGGATAATGATATGATTGAACGAACCATTAATGAACTCGATGTAACGTATTCTGTATCTGGTGATAATAAGGACGACCTTGCACACATCGCTGAAGCAGCGGAGTTTTACTTGAAAAATACAGGCAAGATCTGAGCCGAATCATCTGAAGTAACGGATGTGAAAAAATGAGAATGCAAAAAACACCTGTAATCTCCACTGGAGACTACAGGTGTTTTGATGTGTTCTATATAGAAGATTGTTATTAGAATTTTACTGCTACTTCGGAAGCCAATTTCAGACCTGCAGTAACGATTTCTTCAGCACGATCTGCAGAAGCGTTATGTCCTTCAACGATAACCAATTCAGGGTTTTGAATGCCCCAGAAAGCCAATACGTTAGTTACATATTTAACAGACATTTCAACAGAAGCCATTGGCTCTACGGAATAAACGCCACCACGTGCGTTCAGCAATGCCACTTTTTTGTCGCCTACGAGACCTACAGGGCCTTCAGCTGTGTATTTAAACATTTTACCAGCTTGGCTCAGGTAGGAGATGTAGTTTACCAGTGGAGCCGGAACAGTGAAGTTCCAGAGTGGGAATGCAAATACCACTTTGTCTGCTGCCAAAAATTGATCTTGCAGTTGTGCAGCAAGCGCTGCAGCTTTTTGCTCTTCAGCAGTTGCTTCAATGCCGTTTGCTGCTTTATAGCCACCTGTAATTACAGTGTTGCCATAGTAAGGAATATCTGTATTGTAGAGATCCAGCTCAGTAACTGTGTCACCTGGGTGGGACTCTTTGTATGCGCTCAAGAATGCATCGTACAATTTAACGCTGACTGCTTGATCTGCAGGACGGTCATTTGCTTTTACGAATAAAATATTAGACATGTTGAATTTTCCCCCGTTAAATAAAATATATGAGTGCTTTTTCTGAACTGGCCACCATTGTAGCTTATATAAAGAAACCAACAACTCATTAATACATATTATATATAAAAATGTTAGTGGATGCAATAACGTAATCACTTTGGTCATGAACCAATTTTAATTTTTGCTACAATCTATTTGTTGATCTGACTTAGCTACGAGCCGTAAATTCGGAAATGGCTTCACTGATCAGGTTCATGCCAAGCAGCAATTCATCCCGGCCTGGATGGCTAAAGTTCAATCGAATGTAACGTTGATCCTGTACACCTGTGGAGCATAGCGATCCAGGAAGAAAAGATACACCTTTGGGCAAAGCCGCCTTAAGCAGAGCGCCACTATCCAAACCTTCAGGCAACTGTACCCACAGATACATTCCGCCCTGAGGGATGTTGTACTGACACCCTTTCCAGCCCGGTCTCTTCAACAGTTCAAGCATCAGTTTGAGTCTTGTCTTATACTCCCTATTCAACATGGATAGGTGATCACTCCAACGAAAAGGGGAATGGGCAAGCAATTGATACAACAGCCGCTGATTCATCGGACTGGACTGACCATCTGCAATTCGTTTAACCGAGGCCATTGCCTGAATCAGCGCAGGATGTCCAGCAGCCCATCCGGTTCGAAGAGCGGGCGCTACTGTTTTGCTGAATGAACCAATGTAGAGAACATGTCCACCCTGATCGGCAGTATCCAGTGCAAAGAGTGAAGGATATTTACGATAGAATTCCGTTGGCTCAAGGCCATCGAAATGGAGCTCTCCGTAAGAATCATCTTCCACAAGCAGTACACCATAGCGCGAACACAGCTCAAGGACAGCCTCCCGCCGCTCCATACTCCACAAAGCACCGGTCGGATTCGAGAAACTGGGTGCAGCAAAAAGCAGCTTCGGTCTAACCTGCTGCATGTGTTGCTCCAAAAGGTCTGGCAGTATGCCGTCCCGATCACCCATTACGGGCACAATCTTGGCTCCTTGCATCTCCAATACCTCAAGACAGCCTGGAGATGTGGGATGTTCAACCAGTACAGAATCTCCTGGCTCAAGCAATAGACGCATCACCAGATCGATGGCCTGCTGGGTACCAGTGGTCAACAGAATCTGCTCGGGTACCGTTCGTATGCCTTTGCGTGCATTCCAGTCTTTGTTCAACCACTCTCTTAGGGGCGTGTAGCCTGCTGGCTCTCCATATTGCAATGCGGAGGGGCCTGAACTAAAGACAGACACGGCTGCTTCTTCCAACAATTTGAAAGGAAACAACTCCTCCGCAGGCAATTCTTCTGCCAGAGAAATGAAATAATCCCTGCCAGACATCTCACGTATATCCCTCAGTGGTGATGACAAAAGCCTGTTGGTACGGGAAGCAAAGAAATATTTCATCGATCCGTTCCCCTTTCGTCCCTATTCCGAAACTGTAATCGCAGTCCGCAGCCCTACAACCTATTCCTGCGCGCCATCGAATATGACCGGATGCATACAGAACTGTTGTGATCATGGGAAGAACAAACCTGTTTCGTCAGGATCCCGTCTTCACTTGTCTTGCATACAAGGCATAACGTTCAATGGCCTGTGCTCTACTGCTTACTTCCAGCTTCACGTATATTTTACGCAGGTAATTATCAATGGAACGTCTGCTAACGTTGATCTCATTCGCTATTTTATCATAGGTTACACCCTGAACAATTCTTTCCATGATAAAAGTTTCGGTTTCTGTTAATTCAATGACACGTGCTTCTGTCGGAGACTCCACAGGTTGCGCCCACTCCGCACTGTTTAACCACGACAATGGAATGGACACATGGCCCTCACGTAATCCAGAGATCAGATGAATCAGCTGGCTAGGGGAAGCCTGTTTGGATAACATGCCGCTTGCACCAAGGCTCATCAGATGACGAAACAGCTTCACATTGTCTTCATCCGTCAAAATGATGATGTGACTGTGAGCTGACAGATTCTTCATCTGGGCAATATATTGATCTGCCTGGCCCTCTGGAAGACGATAATCCATGAGAATCAGATCAGGCTGGTGAATATTCACCAGATCGAGCCCTTCTGTTCCGGTCGAAGTCATGCCACGTACCGTCAGATCTTGCTGCTCTTCCAAAATCAATTTTGTACCGAGCATGCTGGTGGGGTGGATATCTATGATGACCACCTGCCATACTTTTTTCATTGTTGTTCCCCCTGTTATGTATTGGACAAATAACTTCTAGCTTCTATCATGATATTTCCATTGTCTATGCGACAGTCCGAGTATAGAAGAAGCATAGGTCGGATTATGTCGAAAAACAGAAAAATACAGGAGGCAGCCGATAAAAAAGCTCTATTTTCACTGTATTTTGTTATAAAAACACCATGACGTCCATCTTCCCATCCCCGGAAAGGTCAAAATATAGTATAAATTTCCTGCATTTCTATCTAAAAAAGTCGAAAAACCTGCCCAAAGTTCCTACTTATTGCATCTATAAGAAATTGTATCCTAGGACTTCCTTCCGATGCAATCTCTTTTTACTCTATTAAGTAAAGAATTTCATTTTTGCGTAATCAATAGGGGCATGATAGAATGAGGACTGGAAATTTTTTTGTACCTATTAATGACCAGGAGTGATGATATGAAACCATCTGCCCCGTCCTCTGACATCCATCACACCCGGAGCGCCAAAGGCAAGGCTGGATCTTCAATCAAGCTGTTTCTGGTAATGTGGATTGTCCTCATTGCACTAGGAGTCGTTGGAACCTACTATTATAGTAACCATCTCCAACAACAGATGATTAACCAGCTTCAAGCCCATAATCAGCAGCAGATTGCAGCGCTAAAAACCGACTACGAAAATCAGCTAACAACGATATCTAAGGAAGTAGAAGACCTGCAGGGACAGGTTCAATCCTTCAATGAATTGCTGACTTTCACCAAGGATAATGCAAGTGACAAAACGGATAACAGCAACAAACTGTATACCCAGCTGAGCGAAGTCAAAAAACAACTGGAGACACTCCAGAAAAAGATGGACCTGCTCAAATGATTACACCCGTCAAACAGGTTAATCGTTTTTTTATGCTTGCACTCGCTCCTTTTGTTGGATTGATATTATGCCTGCTGCTGCTTCGTCCTCCACTTGAACCCGGAGGTTTGATGCCTACCGAACTGTCAGAGGATACGATTACACCCCGGACCCAAGCAATTAGCCAAGAGCTTGCGGGGGCAAAAGATGCTGCTGTCCAGACTTCTTCTTCTATTAAAAGAACGACACAGCTCTATAATAAAACAACAAGTACGATGTCTACACTTGTGCAGAAGGCTTCCGCCCAAGCGGATCGTCCGGAAACGATCTACAACAAACGGATTTCATCCAAGCTTGGCGTTCCATTTGAACGGGTAGACAGTGACCGGCTAACGATTGAAATGTACAGAGTGAATCCTGGCAGCTATAAGGGCTATGCCATGAAGATCAAGTTAAAAGACCCTACGGCCATGCAGATGGCTCTAGACAGTGAACCTGGGCGTTCTGAGACGACCATGCAGGCTGTGAAGCGTAACGGCGCAATTGCCGGGATCAACGCAGGTGGATTTGCTGACAGTGGAGGCAAACGTTATCCACTTAGCACAACCGTCATGGACGGGAAATACGTGAACGGTTTCCAGGCCAGTTTCAAAGATCTGTTTTTTGTAGGACTTAATGATGCCGGCAAACTGGTTGGAGGCAAGTTCTTTGACAAAAACTCACTGGATCGCCTGCAACCACAATTTGGAGCTACGTTTGTACCCGTGCTGTTACAGAATGGACGTAAAACCGCAATTCCCGACAAATGGAAAGTATCACCAAAACGAGCACCACGTACAGTCATTGGCAATTATAAGGATGATCAGTTATTGATTATTGTAGTTGACGGATATAATGAGGGCGGAAGTTCCGGTGCTACCCTTGAAGAGTTGCAAGGGCGGTTGTACAAGCTTGGGGTGATCGACGCCTATAATCTGGATGGCGGTGGATCATCCTCGCTTATTCTGAATAATCGGGTCGTGAATAACCCTTCAGATGGCAGCCTCAGACCGGTGCCCACACACTTTTTATTTTACAAATAATAGGGTGAAGCATTTCTTTTCTACCTATAATGGTTATAATAGAAGAAAATGAGCTTGTGCAGGAGGTGCGAAGGGCATGTCATTTTCACTGACATTCTGGATTATTGCAATTGTATTGACTCTCTTCATTACAGGCATTCTCACTTCATCCTACAACAATGACAAAACAAAAGGCTTGTAAAGGCCAAGCCTCTCTCCGGAGAGGCTTTTTCTATTGCTTCATCCTCGAAATAGCAAGAGACAAGGCTTAAAAGAATGATTCGATTCTTCTAAGCCTTGTCTCTTGCTGTATTCGGGATCAATAGCTAACCGCCCGGTCATTCCGCATAGATATAACCGAATCAGACGAAATAGGCCCACTCACCGACCCACCCTCAACTAATGTCACATAAATTCGTTCATGATCAACGGGTTCTCCAGCAATAATTTTGATCAATTGTTCAGCAGCGAGCGATCCCCACTTGCGTTTGGAATAATCAATGCTTGCCAGTCTCGGCTGGACGTATTTGCTCAATTCAATATTGTCGAATCCGATGACGTCAATCTCCTGACCAACGCCAAGTGTACTGTCTGCCAGACGATCACACAAGCCAATAGCCATCTCATCATTGAGGCAGAATACCGCTGCGGGTCCATCATACACCTGCACAATCTGATCTGCGGCTTGTTCTCCACCACTCTTTTCAAAATCTCCCGTAATCTCAATCCATTCCACATCGGCTTCACGTTCAGCAACCTGTCTCACAGCCTTTAACCGCTGCACAGAGTCAAACGAACCTTCCGGTCCTGTAACCACGTAGATTTTCTTATGTCCCTGTTCAATAAGATGTTCCATCGCAAGTGTTGCCCCGGCCTTATTATCCAGCAGAACCTGATTAATGTTGGGATGATCCATCTCACGGTCCAATACAACGATTTTGTGCCCACGATCGGCATACTGCATTAGTTCCTCACTTGCAAACGTATGATCCAGAATGATCGCACCATCAATCATCCTCTCTGGAAGCATGCGATGGGATTGTTTACCACTGCACACGATCAGGTCATAACCTTGAGCATTACATACGGCTTTCATGCCACTCAGCAAGTCTCCGTACACATCTCCTCTAAAATCGGTCAAGAATACACCTAGAATTTTGGATTCCCTCTTCTTCAGTGTTCTTGCTGCGGCATTTGGAACATAGTTCAGTTCTTTGGCAATGGCCAAAATTTTGGAACTCGTCTCATCGGTCACTTTGTTGCTGCCATTCAGCGCATATGACACAGTAGAGATGGAAACTCCCGCCTGTTTGGCGATATCCTTGATACTGACCACATTCTTCGCTCCCCTGTTATGTTTATCAGGCCTTTCATAACAAAAGGCCTGACACATTACTCTTTCCATTCACCGGATTAAACAAGTCTGAATGATTTCTTCTGAGTATCCCGACTGTTTGCACCCACAAGAATATGGAACTCGCCTCGATCACTGCGGTGGCTTAAGTCGGAATGGTGATAACGAAGCTGTTCTTCATTTAACGTAAACGTGGCTGTACCACTCTCGCCTGGCGCCAGTGCAAGCTTCACATATCCTTTCAGCTCACGCATCGGACGAACGACTTCACCTGTTACATCACGAACGTACAACTGAACGGTCTCCACACCTGCACGGTCACCCGTGTTTGTAACACGTACCTGGATGCTCAGGGACTCATCTGCAGTCATCTCATTACTTGAGACTTCAAGATCACCATAAGAGAACGAAGTGTATGAGAGACCATAACCGAACGGAAGCAAAGGTTCATTCGGGCTGTCAATGTATTTGGATACGTAACGTTCTTCCGTCTTCTCCGGGTTCAGTGGACGACCTGTATTGAAATGGTTGTAATAGACCGGAATCTGACCTACGGACTGCGGGAAGGACATCGTCAGACGTGCGGATGGATTCACTACACCTGTCAGAACATCTGCGATCGCTGCTCCGCCTTCACTACCTGGGAACCAGGCTTCAAGAACGGCATCCGATTCATCGATTACACCATGCAGATCCAATGGACGGCCGTTGAAAATAACGGTGGCAATCGGTTTGCCGGCTGCTTTGAGCTGTTTGATTAATTCCAATTGGGCTGCTGGCAGACGGATATCCGTGCGTGAGCCACCTTCTCCGCTCATCTCAGAGTCTTCACCCAGAGCGAGAACAATCAGATCTGCTTTGCTTGCCACTTCCAGGGCTTCGGCAATCTGCTCAGCTGTAATCGTATGAACATTACTGCCTTGAGCAAATTGAACTTTTCCACCTGTCAGGCGTTCTTGCAGAGCTGTTCCCAACTTAACTGCATCTTCCTTAACTCCTTCACAGGACCACCAACCCAGAATGTCAGGACTCTGTGCAAAAGGACCAATGAGGGCTACATTAGCGTCAGGTTGAAGTGGAAGCACACTGTCATCATTCTTCAACAGGACAGCTGATTTTGTTGCCAGTTCGTACGATACCTGACGGTGCTCTTTGGAGAACACAATCTCACGTTCACGTTCAGGATCAGCTGCACGCAGCGGATTGTCGAACAATCCCAGCTTTTCTTTCAGTTGCAAAATTCGCAGAACGGCTTCATCAATGAGCTCTTCTTCCACTTCACCGCTCTCAATCAGCTCAGGCAAATGATGAACATAACAAGGTGTCATCATCTCCATATCTACCCCTGCACGAATGGCACGATATGCCGCTTCACGATCATCTTGTGCAGCACCATGTGCAATCATCTCGCGAATGGAAGCCCAATCCGAGATTAATACACCATCAAAGCCCCACTCGTCACGCAAAATGCCGCGCATTAACTTCTCATTGCCACTTGCCGGAATACCGTCAACCGTATTGAACGAAGTCATGACCATCTCCACGCCCGCATCCAATGCTGCTTTGTATGCTGGCAAATAGTACTCACGCAGGTTACGCTCAGACATGTCCACCGTATTGTAATCCCGACCACCCTCAGCCGCCCCATACGCCGCAAAGTGTTTAACACAGGCTGCAAGACGATCTGGCTCATCCTTCAAGTTATCACCCTGATATCCACGTACAAACGCAGCCGCAAACAAACTGTTCAGATAAGGGTCTTCTCCTGTCGTTTCCATCACACGGCCCCAGCGCGGGTCACGAACCAGATCCACCATGGGTGCAAAGGTAACATGCAAACCGGATACAGCTGATTCACGTGCTGCAATTTCAGCACTTTTCTCAGCCAGTTCTGTGTCCCATGAACAACCGATCGCCAATGGAATCGGGAAAATGGTTTTGAATCCATGAACTACGTCAGCCATGAACAAAAGCGGAATGCCCAAACGGCTTTTGTTCATATAAGCTTGCTGTACATCAATGATGGCCTGCGCACCGGACAACCCCAGAATGGACCCACTGGCATCCACGGACTGCTCCGTAATTCCCATCTCTTCCATCGGCCCTGTGATCTGACCTTCGACATTTGTTCCTTCATAAAAGTTGGCAGTCAACTGAAGAAGCTGAGCTGTTTTTTCCTCCAACGTCATCTGTTTTACCAGATCTAGCAACTGCTCGTTATTCATCTGATCGTATCCTCCACTATAAGTTGTTGAAATAAAGAACCCGGCTGCGTTCGGGGAGAGACCGCGCACCGGGTTCAAAATGAATTACTGAATGATTACTAGAATTTATCGTTTAGCTCATCCAGATAAGGTTGAACCAGGGACATTTTACTGTTTACCCATTCTTTCCAGTTCGCCTCTAGATCTCCGTTTTTGAGGATCAAGTTGGCATATTCGTTCTGGTAGTCGAATGAAGCCTGACTCTTAGCTTTGGAATCGTACAGGTTGACATCCCAATCGTATGGTGCAAGCGATTTGCCTTCTGTACCAAGTTTTGCTTTTTCTTCGAACAATTTCACGGCTCTATCACGGTAATCTTTTTTGATTGCAGGGTTTACAACACTGAAGTCGTCACCGAGCAGGTACAGACCTTCGAAACGTGCTGGGTATTTATCTTCCAATACCGTTCCTTCTGGCAACAAGCTAACAAGTTCGTTGTTTTCATCATATTTCCAATCGGTTCCTTCAAAGCCCATGTTGATGAGCAACTGTCCTTCTTTTGTTGCGGAGTAATCGATCAGATCCATGATCCGTTCGAATTTCTCGTCACTGATGTCCGGATTGAAGATCAATGCCGACCAGAAGTTGGCTTGCTCCATGTTACGGTATTTACCGTCATCGCCTACTACGATTGCTGTGTGTACCAGTTCATCACTATCTACACCCAGATTTTTTTTCATATCGGAATCCAGACCTTGTCTGTACGAAGCCAGTCCGCCCAGACTTGTTACAGCAGCTGTACCTGTTACTTTGAAGTTGTTTTGACCTTCATTGTTTTTCCATGTGTAGAACTCAGGATTGAGCAGTCCATCTTTATAGGCTTTTTGCATCAATTTAAGTCCTGTCAGCGTTTCAGGATCTGCTGGTCCCCAGTGGAATTGGCCATCTTCACCTTTGTAGAACGGAGAGTCAGTCATGGCATGCACACTGTTAGGCATAATCATGTTTGTCATGGCATCTGCCGCATTGTAGGACAGAGGTACAAGTTTGTTACCCACTTTGCCTGGATCTTTTTCTTTCACTAGCGCAGCATATTCGTTCAATTCGGTTGTTGTATAAGCATCTTTCAGTTCAAAACCAACCGCTTCAGCCCAGTCTTTACGAAGCGCAATGACACCAATTTGGTTCGTCAGTGGGTCAGCCGGTTTGTTCTCGAAATAGATTGGTCTAGGCAGGACATATGTTCCACCCGTCAATTCTTCCAATTTGTCTCCAAGACCCGTCAAATTGTAAGCTGCTGCCACGTTAGGCCAGCGTTCTTTCCAGTCATCCGGGAATTTGTAGAACAAACCTTGTTCAATACTGTTAATGGCATCGCCATGTACGTAGTTCCATACCGCTACATCCGGCAAGTCGCCAGAGTTGATCCACAGACGAAGCTTCTCGCCCCATGAATCCCAATCGATATAGTTGTAGTCCCAAGTTACATTGAATTTGTCTGTCCAGAACTTGTGGAAGTCATTATCCAGGTTCCCGTTTTTGATTTCTGTCAGGTTAGCTACAGAGATGGTCAGGTTGTCTTTGTAATTTCCCTCTGCATCTTTTTCGTTACCACCTGAAGCTCCTTGGCTGGAACAAGCGGTCACCATCAGCATAACTACACTAAGCGTGATGGCAAAGAGAGCTCGTACTGACAACTTTTTGTTCGTTTTCATGTTTTACCCCCATGTTTTTAGTAGAATTTTATTGCAAAATCCTATACGTATAATCAGGTCTTGATTGCCCCTGTTAATACCCCTTTGGCAAAGTGTTTTTGCAGCATTGGGAAGAAACACATAATTGGTACCATGGTGACAAATACGGCTGCCATCTTCATGCCCATTGAGAAGTTGCTTGCCTGGGCAGCATCCACACTGGATGCATTGGATGCATTCGTCGTAGATGTCACGATAATATTTCGGAGTACATTCTGGAGCGGTAACTGATCCGCTTTTCGAAGGAATATCATCGCATCATACCAACTGTTCCAGTAAGCTACACCGTAGAACAACGTGATTGTAGCCATAATTGGTGTAGCCAGCGGAAGAACAACAGAGAACAAAATTCTCCACTCTCCGGCTCCATCCAGTCTCGCCGATTCCATGAGTGATTCAGGCAAGGTGTAGAAGTAGTTCATCATCAGAATCATGTTAAAAGCACTAAAGCTTCCCGCCAGGATAACAGACCACAGCGTACCAGTAAGATGAAGTGATTTCATGATCAGGTACAGCGGTACGATACCACCATTAAAGATCATGGTGAACAGTACCAGGAAAAATATAAATTTCTTAAACGGAAATTTGTTGCGACTAAGGCCATATGCCATGCTTGTTGTCAGGAACAAGCTGAGTGGCAAGCCGATGACTAGCAAAATAATTGTATTTTTGTACCCCGACAGAATCGTTCCGTCAGCGAACAATGCCTTGTAGGAATCCAATGTCCATTCTTTAGGGAACATCAAAAATGGATTGTCAGCATATTCTTTTTGTGTTGCAAACGAGATCATGATGACATTCCAGAACGGAATCAGGATCATCAGGGCAAGCACTAGTAATACGGCAAAGATAATGTAATCGAGAAGTGTCATTTTTTCTGTACCAATTCTCGGTTTTTTGTTAGCTTTCTTGCTCATCTCATTTTTCCTCCTCTCTTATCGGAACAAACCGTCTCCGCCAAGCCACTTGGCAAATCTGTCAGCAAGAAGCAGCAAGGCCATATTCACCAGGGAACGGAACAAGCTGACCGCTGTCGAGAATGAGAAATCGGTAGATGACTGGAACGTAATCCGATAGATATATACATCGAGTACTTCCGATACATTTTTGGTAGCGGCATTTGCCAAGTTGAAGATCTGGTCAAACCCGGAAGACATCAATCCACCAACCGACAGAATAAACATGATTGTGATGGTTGGAAGGATGTTAGGTAAAGTAATTTTGAACATCTGTTGCATACGGGAAGCCCCGTCAATCTGTGCTGATTCATACTGATCCTGATCAATACCGGAAATGGCAGCCAAGAATATAATCGCGCCCCATCCACTTGATTTCCAAATATCAGTCAACAGCAACATTGGTACAAAGTTGGATTCAGACCCCAGGAAGTTAATCGTTGGCAATCCGAGTAATCCGAGCGCGCTGTTTACCAGTCCGTCATATGCCAGCACATTGATGACTACCCCGGATACGATGATCCAGGACAGGAAGTGCGGAAACGTAAGAACGGTTTGGAACAATTTTTTCCCTCTTCGCATCCGCAATTCATTCAACAACAGCGCCAGAATGATCGGGAATGGGAACTGAATAATCAGTTTTAGAATATTGATGTACAGCGTACGCCATACTGCGTCGATAAAGGTTGGATCACGGAAAACATATTTGAAGTTCTCGAATCCGCTCCATGGACTTCCCCAGATGCCCAGGTTGGCTTTGTAATCTTTGAATGCCAGAGACAGGCCACCCATCGGCATGTAGGCAAACAGGATTAGCCAGACAAGCCCCGGAATAAGCAGGGTGTATGTCATTCGGTGCTTCCAGATTTCAGTCCAGAGCGAATTGCCCTTCACGTTTCCCTTCAGCTTTTTGCTAGGTCCTTCGGCTGCAGGTTTCACATTGCATCTCCTCACTCTACTATGGTCTTGTCGTTGTACAGAAAATCAAACATCGTTCTCAGGTGGTGCTCCCAAAATCTCCATTCATGAGCCCCCGGCGTCTCCACATACCGAAAATCAAAGGCAGTCCCCTGCATGTATTTCGCATAGTCGCGATTCATCTCTACGAAGGGGTCACTATCGCCACAGCAACTGAGGATATCCGGTAAAGGAACACCCTGTTCCAGCAACTTGGCCGACAGTGCGTAAATATCCTGATCGGCTTTCACCTGTAAACGTTCTCCAAAAACCGCTTTCATTTCCTTGATCATGGTCGCTGGCATATGGGGATCATGAAGTCGTGTCTGGATATCCGTTACGCCGGATAGAGACACTACTTTGCGATATCGCTCTGGATAAGTTAGTCCACATTTCAGTGCACCATATCCACCCATGGATAAACCGGCGACGTATGTTTTCTCCGGATCAGGATTCAGATTGAGCAGACGCTTGCATATTTCAGGTAACTCCTGCGTGATGTAGTGGAAGTAATTCAGGCCGTATTCCATATCGGTGTAGTAGCTTCGATTCGCTTCCGGCATAATGATGGTACAGCCATATTGGGCTGCATACATCTCAATTGTAGTTAACCGCTGCCAGGTACTCGCATTATCGCCTGCCCCGTGCAACAGATATAGTGTACCGCCTGAAGTCTCTCCGGAGTCACTGGACACAACATGTATGCTGGTGTTCATGCATAAAGTTGGCGATCCAGTTTCGATCGTTATATGTGCCATAATGTAACCCCTCTCATCATCGCCTGCTGTCTTTACTCATTCGTTTCTCTGGCGTTGGATTGCAGGCTGTTGTAGATTCCCTTGTATTACGATGGGTTATCGAAACTATTTTCTCGAATCGTTTCAAAACATAGCCAACGTTGATTCACATGGACTTCATTACAACACTTTTAATGTGGAAGCGATTTCTTCGAATCGTTTCGAATAAATCATAAGCCCGATGAGTAAATCCTGTCAATAACCTTTTTACAAATTTCGCGTTTTTTTCTCGAAAAAATGCTTTTTTAAGTCTAAATTTGCATCGAAAGACACTATTATTACGAAAAAATGAAAATTTAGTAAGTGCTATTACAACTTTAATTGACACCAAACCAGGTTTATACTAACATGAGTTCTGATTTTGCATTCGAATTACGGAAACGTTTCACCAACCGATTTTACTCAGGTTTCACCTGATATTAGGGAGGTTAATATGTCTGAGCAACTCAAAGGTTTCATTCATACGATTACTGAGCAAAAATTGAACGTTTTTTCCATTCGCATATTACAAAAAGGGCATCTGCTTGCCCATTGGGACCGGGATAAGGATCAGCGCAGGGTACAACATTCCATCAGTAAATCCTTCACGTGTATGGCCGTTGGTCTTGCGCTTGAAGAAGGTCTGTTACATCTGGATGCGACACTTGGTGATTATTTCTCTTATGATCATGTACCAACTGCACAGCGCAATCTTCCATCGCCGCAGGAATTGAAACTGCGTGATCTTCTCCGAATGTCTTCGGGCCATGACTCTCCCCCTCTTTGGGCTGATGAACGAGCTTCATTGACCGAAAAGGACTGGGCGAAATATTACATGTCGCTGCCTCTGGACCGGCTACCTGGAGAACAATTTACATATAGCAGTGGGGATACATTTATGATCTCAGCCATGCTACAGGCTGCTACAGGCCAAACCGTGAAAGATTACCTGACTCCACGGTTATTTGATCCACTTGGCATTCATGATGTAGAGTGGGAAACCTCTCCATTGGGGGTAACACTTGGCTGTGCAGGTCTTTGGATAAGCAATGAGGAACTGAGTCGATTTGGACAGTTACTGTTGCAGGAGGGCTTTTGGGAAGGCAGACAGCTTGTACCTGCGGATTGGATTCGACAGGCTACGTCCCAGCAAATCGAAACGACTGGAGACGGTGATTGGGGAAAAGGTTACGGCTATCAGTTCTGGATGTGTTCTCATGGCGCTTATCGCGCGGATGGAGCCTATGGTCAATTGTGTATCGTAATTCCCTCAAAGGAAGCTGTCATATGTATTAATAGTGAGGAAGAAAATATGCAAGGCATCCTGAATGCCGTATGGAGTGAGGTTTTACCTATATGTATTCAACCTTAGATTTCATACTCTTCTTTTATTCATATGGAACTGAACCATGCACTGGATACTGAAAACAAAAAAAACGCCACGGGGTTAATAAACCCCATGGCGTTACTTCTTATCCGTGTTGTGGAAGCTGAGTCATTTCATCTAAACATTGTGCGCATATGTAACGCTCTTTGAACTCGTTGACTTCCTCGATGGATCCGCAGAAAATACATTTTGGACGATATCTCTCCAAGATAATATGGTCCCCTTGTACTAAGATTTCTACAGGATCTCCCTCATTCATTTGATACCTTTTACGCAAAGATTTAGGCAATACGATCCTACCTAATTGGTCAACTTTGCGAACTACTCCAGCTGGCTTCATAGCTACGGCACACCTCTCCTATCTTACTCTAAATTTCTAGGTACATTTGTACTATGTTTATAGATTCGCCAACATTTTGTCGAATCCTGCTGGAAATAAACATTTTTTGTCCTTTTTTTTGAAAAATGTTTTTTTACCGAATTCTAGCCGTCATTTATAACCCGGATTTATCCTTCTAACCCCGGAAAATTAAGCTGACGCAGTGCTTCATACACAATAATTGCTGCCGAATTGGACAGATTTAATGATCTAACATCACCAGTCATTGGCATTTTCATGCATGTATCGGGATTCGCAGCAATTAATTCAGGTGGCAGGCCTTTAGTCTCTTTACCAAAAACGAGGAAATCCCCATCCTGAAAATTAAAGTCACTGTATCGGTTCTTTGCCTTCGTAGTTGCGTAGAAGAAGCGACCTTCCGGATATTTTTCCTGAACCTCTGCAAATGAGTCGTGGTATTCAATATGAACGGCATGCCAGTAGTCCAGCCCTGCCCGTTTCAATGTAGCATCATCTGTTCGAAATCCAAGTGGACGCACGAGATGCAGATGGGTACCGGTTGCCGCACAAGTACGCGAAATATTTCCTGTGTTCGCCGGAATTTCTGGTTCAACCAGAACGATGTGTAAAGCCATATGTGTTCAATCTCCTTTTCATTTCATGTTGACGACAACCCTCTAATCTTAAAGAAAAGCCCTCCACACGTCAATGTGGAAGGCTCTGGTAAGGCACAGGATAAGACACGAAGGTCCATTACACCGTACCCTATACTAATTATCCATTTGTCTTCTGGAAGTGGCTCATAAAGTCTGTCAGTGCCTTAACACTCTCATAAGGAGCAGCATTATAAATGGAGGCACGGAGACCACCCACACTGCGATGTCCTTTCAGACCTACAAATCCTTCTCCCTCCGATGCCTTGATGAACTTTTTCTCCAGTTCCTCAGAAGCAAGACGGAAGGTTACATTCATCAGGGAACGATCTTCTGGTTCCACACAACCACGGTAGAAATCGCCGGAAGCGTCAATTGTGTTATAGAGCAATTCCGCTTTTTTCGTATTTTTTTGCTCAATACCAGCCAGTCCGCCCTGTTCTTCAATCCATTTCAATACTTCATTCACCATATATACCGAGAAGGATGGCGGCGTATTGTACAGGGAGTTGTTATCTACATGTGTGCTGTAACGAAGCATGGTTGGAATCGTTTTAGGCGATTCGCTCACCAGTTCCTCACGAGCAATTACAACCGTAATTCCGGATGGACCCAGGTTCTTCTGTGCACCCGCGTAGATCATGCCAAACTGATTAAGATCAAATGGTTTACAGAAAATATCACTCGACATGTCCGCAATCAGAGGTACTGAACCGGTATCCGGGAACGACTTGAATTGCGTACCTTCGATCGTTTCGTTGGAAGTCAGATGTACATAAGCCGTACGTTCTGGCAAACTCAGATTCGAAACATCCGGCAATTTCATGAACTTCTCTGCTTCTGAAGATGCAGCAACATGTGTCTCGCCAATCAATTTCGCCTCAGACAGAGCCTTTTTGGCCCAGCTGCCAGTCATCACGTAACTTGCAGTCTGCCCTGCACCGAGCAGGTTCATTGGCAACATCGCGAACTGAGTGCTTGCACCGCCCTGCAGAAAGAGAACCTTGTATCCTTTTGGATTGCCTAGAAGCGACAACAACCGCTCCTGAGCTTCATTATGTACAGACTCATACACCGCTCCACGGTGAGACATCTCCATAATCGACATGCCTGTATTACGAAAATCTACAAATTCCGCCTGTGCACGCTCCAGTACCTCAAGTGGTAACGCCGCAGGTCCTGCATTAAAGTTATACGCTCTTTTTGTCACAAAATCCCCCGCCCTTTCCATCCGTAACTCTGACATACAAACAGCATTTTGCACAATTCGATTAGAATCGCTCACGGGTATAAGATATAGACCAATCGAATCATTTTGATCTATATCTTACTTATTGAAAGTCGATCTATGGATTTGCGCAAAATGCACTCAAAGTGAATATTATCGCTATGATATCAGTATTCTCTATCTGCTTCAAGGGCAATATGCACTGAAGTGTTGAATTCAGGTCATCAAATTCCTTTATCACCCTGCAAAGTTAAAGCACTACATTGTTTAATTCAAGGAAAAGCCTCCGAGAACGTGTCCCGGAGGCTTTAAGTTGGAACAAGAACTGTTCCGACCCCAACCGATTAGCAGTCGAAGTAGAGGCTGTACTCGTGCGGATGAATGCGGATCGCTACTGCTTTTGCTTCATCACGTTTGAGGTTGATGTAGTTTTCAATGAATTCTTTTGTGAATACGCCGCCTTCAGTCAAGAACTCGTTATCAGCTGCCAATGCATCAAGTGCTTCTTCGAGAGAAGCTGGCACACTGCGGATGTTTTCTTTATCTGCATCAGACAGGTCATAGATGTTTTTATCGAGCGGACCATATCCAAGCTCAGTTGGGTTGATTTTGCGTTTGATTCCATCCAGACCAGCCATCAACATTGCGGAGAATGCCAAGTATGGGTTAGCTGTGGAGTCTGGTGTACGGAACTCGATACGACAACCTTTTGGTGTCACTGCTGCAACTGGAATACGAACTGCTGCGGAACGGTTACCTTTGGAGTAAACCAGGTTAACTGGTGCTTCGTAACCAGGTACAAGACGTTTGAATGAGTTTGTACTAGGGTTAGTCAAAGCGATCAGTGCCGGAGCATGGTACAAGATACCTCCGATATAGTGCAATGCCATTTCACTCAGGTTAGCATATCCCGCTTTGTCATAGAACAATGGGGAGTCGCCATCAAAGATGGATTGGTGAACGTGCATTCCGCTACCATTATCACCGAACAATGGTTTTGGCATGAAAGTTGCTACTTTACCATATTGACGTGCAGTGTTGTGCACGATGTATTTGTATGCAAGCAGGTTATCTGCTGTTTTCTTCAGTGTATCAAAACGGAAGTTGATTTCGGCTTGACCCGCTGTCGCCACTTCATGGTGATGACGCTCGATCGACAGGCCTGCTTCTTCCAAAAGGCGACACATTTCGCTACGAATATCTTGTTGTGTATCCACTGGCGCTACTGGAACATATCCACCTTTAGTGCGAACTTTGAAGCCCAGGTTTCCGCCTTCTTCTTTGCGGTTAGTGTTCCATGAAGCTTCTTCGGAATCTACATAGTAAGAAGAGCTGTTCGTGCCGCTCTCATAACGTACATCGTCGAAGATGAAGAACTCGGATTCAGGTGCGAAGAATGCCGCTGTACCTACACCGCTCTCTTGCAAATAAGCTTCTGCTTTAACAGCGATGCTGCGTGGGTCACGCTCATAACGCTCGCCATCCGGAGTGAAGATATCACACATAACATTCAATGTAGGGTGTGCAGTGAACGGATCGACATAAGTCGCTTCAGGATCTGGCATCATAACCATATCGGACTCTTCAATTCCGCGGAAACCTTGGATAGAAGAACCGTCAAAAGCTACTCCATTTACGAACGTGTCTGCATCAACAGCCGAAGCTGGCAACGAGATGTGATGTGCACGACCAGCTAAATCTACAAAACGAAAATCTACCCACTCGATGTTGTTCTCTTGAATTGATTTCAATACGTTTTCAACCGACATGTATTCGTCCTCCCAAATATTCCGAACATTAAACAACCCCACTAAGAAAATGTCTAAATTCGAATTTTTTTCTGTCGTCATTATAAATTTTAAAACATGACATCGTCAATACTTATGTAAGGTATTTTTTGAAGGGATGTTAGATATACTCACACTTTATAAATAACATAAATTCATATAACAACTAGTTTCATATACATTTAACTGGTTTAATGCGGTAAAGCGACCTCTATTTTAACCTAAATCATGGAAAAAACTTCACATCATAAATGTTTCTTATCACTATTGATTAATAAATACGTTCAAAACTGCAAAATATGCAAAAAACCGAGCATCTATCTGATTCCGTTGCAATGAACGAGATCGGAGGAGATGCCCGGATGATGATCCAGACCTTGACTATGAAATTCTTATTATACGCCTACACGTGCCGGGAAAAATTCTGCCGGTTGTTTGGCTGTGCTGAATGATTTACCCACGATTGGTGCCAATTTCTCCAGATCCTGCAACAGGTTGGCGAATTGGTCAGGGAACAAGGACTGCACACCATCTCCTGTCATGGAGTTATCCGGATCGGTATGCATTTCAATGATCAGTCCATTGGCGCCCGCAGCAACGGAAGCTTTTGTCATCGGCTCCACTAGTTCACGTCGTCCAGTACCATGACTTGGGTCAGAAATAACCGGCAAATGGCTCAGAGACTGCAGAACAGGGATCGCTGACAGATCCAGCGTATTCCGTGTGTAGGATTCAAACGTACGAATACCACGCTCACACAGCATGACATTTGGGTTACCACCCGCAAGAATGTACTCAGCCGCATTCAACAATTCATCGTATGTCGCACTGAAGCCACGTTTCAACAATACCGGTTTGCCACACTCACCCAATTTGCGGAGCAGATCAAAGTTCTGCATGTTACGTGTACCTACTTGCAGAATATCGGCGTACTCGGCGCAAATATCCACATACTCAGGTGTCATGACTTCTGTAATGGTCAGCAGATCATGTTTCTTGCCTGCTTCTGCCATCATGATCAATCCCTCTACGCCCGTTCCCTGGAAACTGTAAGGACCCGTACGCGGCTTAAATGCACCTCCACGTAACACTTGCCCACCAGCAGCTTTCACAAGCCCGGCAATCTCATCAATCTGGGCAGCGGATTCAACCGCACATGGTCCGCCCATGACAACAAGTTCTTTTCCGCCGATATCTACACCTTTGATGGAGATCACCGTATCTTCCGGATGGAAGTCGCGGCTTGCCAATTTGTAGGACTTCGAGATTTTAACGACATTCTCGACACCTTTCATTTGGCGAAGATGCTCTTGCATTTTAGGTTCAACTTTTCCAATCAAACCAATGATAGTACGATCCTCTCCGCGAGAGATATGCACCTGAAGCCCTTCTTTTTCAATAACTGCAACGATATCCTGAATCTGTTCCTCCGGCGTAGCCTTGCCTGCAATAACGATCATATTAATTCCCATCCTTCCTTGTATGAGAGCACCATTATTTCTTAATGTGCGTCTGATTAAATATAAAAACTCTGTCGCGCTTAAACGCTTGTTCGCTTTTAAGCTTTTATCCGTTAAAGTGAATATAACATAGTTCTCCTATTGCGTCAAGGTACACATTCTTTATCCCTATATCAAAAAGAACCCTGCTCCACAGGCTCCGACATTCGGATCTGCGTAACAGGGTTCTTCTCATTCACAACTCGTTTTTAATTCACATACACGTAGACTTACATTTTACATTTCTTTCGCCCTATGGTGTACGTGTTTTTTCTCGAACTGGAGGCAGCAGTTTGCTCATGTTCACGGTACGTTTGATCTCCCACGTCTCCGGCTTGTCATGTTCATACTGCTCCAGATAAAGGATGACTTCCTTCGTAATCGGTGTTGGTGTTGATGCACCCGAAGTAACCGCCACCTTATTTACACCTTTCAGCCATTCTTGCTGAATCTCGGAAACATCGGATACACGGTAGGCCGTAACCCCGGCGATCTCCTCCGACACTTGTGCCAGACGATTAGAGTTATTGCTGCGAGGATCACCCACCACGATAACCAGGTCCGCTTGACCTGCCTGTTCAGCAACAGCTTCCTGACGAACCTGAGTTGCGAGGCAAATCTCATTATGAATCTCTGCGCCCGGAAACTTCTCCAACAGACGGCTCATAATGTGTTTGATATCCCACTGGCTCATCGTTGTCTGATTCGTAATAAGGATTTTGCCCGGAGATACGCTCAGTTCTTCGATCTCTTCTTCCTTCTCGATCAGATGAACGAGATCTGGTGCAACACCTACGGCACCTTCTGGTTCAGGGTGATTCTTTTTGCCGATATAGATGATCTGATAACCCTCTGCCGTCTTCTCCCGAATGAGATCATGGGTCTTGGTGACATCAGGGCATGTTGCATCCACTGTTGTCAATCCTTTGTCCCGTGCCAACTTGCGCACTTCAGGAGATACACCGTGAGCTGTGAAAATAATCGTGCCACTCTCCACTTGGCTCAAAATATCCATCCGGTTCGGACCATCCAATGTAATAATACCTTCATCTTCAAAGGAATCCGTCACATGTTGGTTATGCACAATCATACCCAATATATAAATAGGTCGTGGTAAATCCAGATTGCGTGCCGCTTGACGCGCGAGCACCATCGCATCCACAACGCCGTAACAATATCCCCGCGGCGAAATTCGTAGTACTTCCACTTGGTTGCCACCCGCTTTCTTTCTCGGCAACGTTGCCGATGTAATTGCAGTCCTGTCTATTATACCTTTATTCGATAGGCGGAGCAAAGACAACCGGCAACCAGATAATAAAGGTGGTTCCTTCTCCACGTCTGGTCACAACCTCAACCGATCCATGGTGTTCCTCAATAATCCACTTCGCAATCGAAAGTCCCAGACCTATGCCCGGTGTAGCCCCGCGGGATTCATCTGCCCGATAGAAGCGATCAAAGATGAACGGCACTTCGTCCCGATCCATCCCAATACCGGTGTCGCTGATGCGTAATCCCACCTGGCCTTTGTATAATACGGCATCCAGCGTCACGGAGCCTTCAGGTGTGTATTTAAATGCATTTTCGATGAAGATAAATAACATCTGTTGCAGATAGTCCTTGCTACCGTTCACATAAATGCCGTTAAGGATGGAAAAATCTCCCGGAAGCCAATCTGCCTGACGATCCAGAAATTGTGCTCTGCGTGCTACTTCCTGTACGAGAATCTGCAGCGGGATCGGATTCAGTTCAATTTTCTGACCCGTATCCGCTCTCGCCAGCGATAACATGTCGCTGATCAGCCTGCTCATACGTTTTCCCTCGTCCGCCATGTCTTCAATGGCTTCCAGCGACATTTGTTTGACGGTCTCCTCATCCAGATTCGGTCGGTCGGTTCCCTCCTGATCCCATAACTTCTTCAGGAAGTCCACGTTCCCGCGAATGGTGGTCAGCGGCGTACGCAGTTCATGCGATGCATCGGATACAAAGCGGCGCTGGGCAGCATTCGTCTCCTCCAAACCGCGGAATGACAATTCTGTACGTTCAAGCATATTATTCACCGTTTCAATCAGACGCCCGATCTCATCCTTCGGCCCAGCATATTGAATACGTACACTTAAGTCATCTCCCGATTGAATCTGATTGGCGGCATCAATGACAGTCACGAGCGGACGCATCGACTTGCGAGCCAAGACGAGACCTGAGGTAATAGCGAGGGCCATCGCTACCAGCCAACCAAAAACCAAAATATTAAGCAACGCTTCCAACAGGCGCTCCTGTGAACTTACATTCGCACCAACCTGAAGAATTCCACGTACTTCATTGGTACCCTGAAGAGAAAGGGGAAGCTGATTCACCAGAAACGGTGTCCCATCCACATAGATCTTGGATATGCCACGCTTTTCAAGAATTTCATTGGTTTTTAATACCGGAAACTGAATCCCTAATTTCTTCATATTGCCGGAAATTATGCCCGAGCGGCTCTGGTAATCCCAGAGTTGAATATAGATTTGTGCCTCCTGAAGCTGACTCTCTGTAAATGGGTCCAGATCCAACGACTGTGAAAGAGGATTAACACCGATCTGCTCCGTAATCCGGGTACTCTTCACCTTCAATTGCTGTTCGACTTCCTGATAGGAGTTAAAATAAACAAAGGCATAAATTACAACGCCCCAAAAGATAAGAACAGCCGCCAAAATGCCAGAATACCATGCGGTTAGTCTTAACCGGATGGACATATCAGGAGTCACCTCTCAGGATATAGCCGGCTCCCCGGATGGTCTGGATTAGACGCTTGCCACCGTATTCTTCGGTCTTCTGTCTGAGCATGGCAATGTACACTTCAAGCACATTAGACTCACCGCTGTAATCATAACCCCAGATTTTATCCATAATCAGATCACGGGAAAGTACCCGTCTTGGATTTTGCATGAACAGATTCAACAGTTCGAATTCTTTGGCAGTCAGCTCCAGACGCTGCCCATCTCGCAATACTTCACGTGAGTCATTGTCCAAAATGATATCTTCATACATTAAGCGGTTGTCCGGCGTACCCCCACTATCTGACTTGCGGCGCAGCAATGCACGGACACGTGCCAATAATTCTTCCAGCGCAAAAGGTTTTACAAGGTAGTCATCTGCTCCCGTGTCCAGTCCGGTCACGCGGCTCTGCACTTCATCCTTGGCCGTCAGCATCAGCACAGGCACTTTACTGCCTGCTTCTCTCAATCTGCGACATACCTCAAATCCGTCAATCTGCGGCATCATCACATCCAGCACAACGATGTCCGGCTCCTTGTCCATCAGTTTGCTGAGGCCTTCAGCTCCGTTGGAAGCCGTCTGTACCTCATATCCTTCAAAAGCCAGCCCCCGGCGGAGCATGGATACAATTTTTTCGTCATCATCCACAATCAAAATAGTTGAGCGCATGGTCTTTCTCCTTTATCCTAACGTTTTATCCCATTGTAACAGGCAGAAGCACAATCTGCATCTTCAAGTAGGCGGACTCCAATCCGTACTAGTCCATTGAACCTTGCCCCATCAGGGCAAAAAAACGGAAGGGCCTTCAAACCCTTCCGTTCTGTCAATCCGTACCCGATATTTATGGTTGCTGCTGTTGTGTACCTGTTGTTTGTGAAGTATCAAAATCATTTTTGTTGCCGATTTTGATTTTCAGATCCATTTTCTTACCGTCACGCACCACGTTTAATGTCACTTCACTGCCGATTTCCTGTTTCTTGATAAAATCTATCAGATCTTGACTTGTCGCGTAAGGCGTACCGTTGGCACCTGTGATGATGTCATATGCACGAAGATCTGCTTGATAAGCCGGTGATTGGAAGATCGTGCTGGCTACGACAGAACCTTCGGTTACATCTGTTCCCATTTGTTTAGCAACTTCAGGCGTGAGAGCCATCAGAGATGCACCGATAAAGGGTACTGGCTCTTTGGGAACTTCTTTGTTCTCTTTAAGATATTTAACAGCTTCAGAAATGACGCTCGACGGGATTGCAAAACCAATCCCTTGTGCATCTGCACTTACTGCAACGTTCATTCCGATGACTTCCCCATTCAGGTTAAGCAACGGACCACCGGAGTTACCCGGATTAATCGAAGCATCTGTTTGCAGCAAATGGCTGTACTCACGTGTTTTTCCTGTTTCTTCATCTGGAATGCTGATCGTACGTTCTTTGGCACTCAGTACACCTGCTGTAACGGTGTGTTCAAATCCTTCCGGGTTACCAATAGCTACAAGCCATTCACCGACTTGAGTACTATTGGAATCACCCAGTGGAGCTACAGGGAACGCATCGTCACCACTGTTTTTCTCAATTTTCAATACAGCCAAATCCAGATCAAAGCTGCTTCCCAGCAGTTTAGCTTCATAAGGCTTGCTGTTGTTCTCCAGGGTTACCTGGATTACGTCTGCACCCTGAACAACGTGTTGGTTCGTCAGGATATATCCTTCTTTGTCAAAAATGAACCCGGAACCAATGCCCATAGGTACAAGCTGATTACCGCTTTGTGGTTGCTGGCTTTGGCCTTGATTGCCTTCCGTTCCGCCCCCATTACCAAAGAAGTATTGGTACAGCGGATCACTTGTATTTGATCCACCCTGACCTAATCCTGTACGTGAGGACTGCTTCGCGAGTGTTTCGATTTTGACGACAGCCGGACTTGTACTTGTTACTACGGAAGACACATCTTCTTTGCCTGTTGGCAGTAACGACGCTGTCACATTGTTGCCTCCGCCTGTGTTTGTGGACGCTTCCTGTCCTGAACTTTGATTGTCCGTGTTCGTAAGTGCCGTCTCCGGTGTGAACATGTTTGTTCTGTCAGCTGTGTACATGAGAACGGTGATGACCAGCATACCGGCAATAAAGGAAAATAGAAGTGATCTTACGGAAGAACGCGGCTTGCGGTTATTATAGTTCCAGTTGCCTTTGCCGCCATTCCCTTGATCTCCACCGTTACCTGAGCCGTTTCCACCGCCTGCTGATGATCTTTTCGCTTGTTCTGATGATTCACTATTATAGTAAGTAGGTACGGGTCTCACCGGATCAGGTTTTGTAATCTCTACATTTCCTTCTTCACGCTGATTAGTGCTTCCCATGTGATTTGCTGTATCTTCCTGATTCACGGACTGAAAAGGTCCATAAGAATAATAATAGGAGGATTCGTCCGTTCCGGAAGAATTGCGATTCTCCGTTTGTTTAGTTTCGTTTTCCTCGTCTTGACGGTTCGATCTATAGTTGCGTTCGTCCATGCCTCTCTACCTCCCAATCTCTTATTCCCAAGAGATATTCTTTAACTGTCCTTATTTTGTACTTTAAACCTTAACCGTACCTTAAAAACAATTAAAAAGGAGATAAAAGCACGTAAGAATAGACTCTTTTCCCCGTCATGACAGCATTTTACCCTTTCGTTTTCACCCAACCCTGACGATGCGCATAGATGGCCAATTGTGTACGATCGTCCATCTCACATTTCATCAGCAGGTTACTCACATGTGTTTTGACGGTTTTGATACTGATATGTAATTCTTCTCCGATATCTTTGTTGGTCTTTCCCTCTGCAATAAGCAGCAGCACTTCCTTCTCCCGCTCAGTCAGACCCGATTCACTCTCTCTCGCTGTACGTTGTCTGATTCCCCGGGTTAATGCCTGCGACACATCACCTGTCATAACAGGCATGCCTCTATAGGCCCCTTGAAGAGCATATATCAGTTCTTCAGCAGAGACTGTCTTCAGTACATAACTTACCGCACCCGCTTCAATCGCTTGTACAACCAAATCATCCTCCAGGAAACTGGTAAGCATCACAATTTTCATCCCTGGAAATTCAGTCATGATGGCTTTTGTTGCTTCAGCGCCATTCATTACAGGCATCATCAGATCCATTAGAATCAGGTCCGGCATTTCACTATCATTTAACTTACGTAACTGATCAAGCGCATCCTGCCCGTGGCCCGCTTCTCCCATCACATGAAAAGTAGGTTCCAGCATCAGATATGTTTTCAACCCCATGCGCACCATATCATGGTCATCCACAATCATCACGTTTACTTTACCACTCATTCCGTCTCCCCCTCTGGTTCACTCAGGAACGTTCGGGAATTTCGGGATCAATACCCGCACCGTCGTTCCCGCTCCCGGTTTCGATATAATCTGAACTTGCCCCCCAAGCTTCTCCGCCCGTTCACGCATGGTAGATAATCCGTATGAACCCGGACGCTCCGCTTGCTGTAAAAATCCCTGACCATCATCGCTGATGCTCATGCTGATCTGATGTTCACTCTCCCGTATGTACAGACTAACCACTCCCGCCTCTGCATGCTTCACAACATTGGCAACCGCCTCCTGAATAACAAGAAACAGCTGGTGCTCAATGGCATCCGAGATTCCGCCATCCAGTTCCAGCTCTTTCACACCTTTAAGACCATTCTGCCTGCAATAATCAGGAAACCAGCTATCCAGTGCTGCGGTGAGATCACGCCCTTCCAGCTCCACCGGTCGAAGTTGGGCAATCAGTCCTCGCATCTGACGCTGTGCAATATGTGACATCTGGATTAACTGGTCCAGTACTTTACCGCCATGTTCAGGATTCATCTCCAGCAGACGAGGTAAGGACGAAGCCGACATATGCATGGCAAACAGCTGCTGGCTAACCGTGTCATGAAGGTCCCTTGCCATTCGTTTGCGCTCTTCAAGCACAGCCCGCTCCGAGGCTTGCTCCTTCTCAATGACTTCCTGCTCACCGAGGCGCTGAAGCAGTCTCATCTTTTTCTCAATCGAATCCATCATGACATTGAACTCCTGATAGACACGACCAAACGAAGCGTCATCCGCTTCAGGCATGCGCACCGCCAGATTACCCTTGGAAACTTTCAACATGTTGAGATCTAGCAGGTCGATCTTACGCTGAAGCCGTAATGCAGCGATATATCCGGTGATAACGGTGGCCAGCACAACAACGGCAACATAGGTCCATGCCCGCTGACGACCAGCCCCCATCAATACCTCTCCATACAATAGATAGAATCCGCCCAGCGTAATCAGACCGGTTAGCGCAAAATACATCATCAGTTCCCATTTATTGGCCTTGAGAATTGTTCGAATCATGCGTTAACCCACCTTATTCACTTTGACGTCTCCGATAAACACACTTACAATAATCCGTACCTTTTTGCTTGCTTCATGGTAATGGGAAGTTTCAGCCTGGGCACTACTCAGGAATCCGCCGCGTTTCTGGTTCAACAGTGACATATCTCCAATGAAGGAATTTGTCGTCACCGTCACACCCAGATCCATATCTTCCGGCACAAATACTTTCACATCCCCAATAAATGAAGAAATGACAATCTTCGTCTCCCCGTAAGGAATCTGCGCCTTAGTCAAATCAATTACGGTATCTCCGATAAAAGCCGAGATGTTCATTGGTTTCAACGAGAACACTTCCTGCCCCATGTACAGATCACCGATGAACGCCGATTTGTTAATGGTATTGCCACTGCCATAATCCCCATAACCATTTCCGTAGCCATCACCATAATGTTCTCCATAACCGGTATCGTTAGAGTTATACGATTGATGTTTCTTCTTATATTGATGCCCTTGTGATGATGAATCCGTTGATCCTGTGAAATGAGGGCCATGTGGATCGTTCTTCTGTTCCTGTTTTGGTTTGCCAAATGTTTTCTCGAACTGTTCGTCAAACGACGACGGCATCTCCAGATCCTCCGGAGCCAACGGTTTATAAGGTTGCTCAGGTGCTGGAGGTGGCTGCATCTTGTCATGATGTTTCCGATCACGACGTCGTGGCCCGATCAGTACAAACAATCCTCCGCCAATCAGCATAACCGGGATCAGATAACGAATGAACTCCCCCATGGAGTAATCAATCCATCCCAGATTCCGAGCAAGAAAGTAACCACCAATCGCCAGTACAATTACCGGTCCAATAAAGGCGTAACCCCCGTTGCGACGAATCTCGGAGATTCCTTTGACCCCCCACCAGATTAGAAATAACGGCCAATATGTTCTGAAAATATATCCTACATCAATGTCATATCCCAATTGTCTGAACAAGATCATCGCACCAATAGCAATAAGAGGTATGCCAACCCACCAGCGGTCACGCGTCGATCGTTTCATCGCTCATGTCTCCTTTGTCTGTATTATGTATCCAGTGTAACTCAGACAAGACAATGAGAACAGCGGCGGCAGATGGAATTCATCTCGGTCTCGAGACTGAGATGAGAGGATATTAATGTAAAAAACTTCGCATATGTAAAACACCCCGGAGCTGCTGCTCCAGGGTGCTGAATCATCATTAGATTAATGAATCTTCAATTATTTTTTGTATTTTGATGCTTTGCCTTGACCTTGGCCAGTTTGGCCTGTGTTTTCTACACCGAACTCGGCATTGTATTTTTCATCAGGTGTTTGGAAATTATCTTGTACTTTGTTTTGAGCGGATTGCTTCACTTTTGCTGCTGCATTCTCTTCTCCAAACTCTGCATTGTACTTCTCGTTTGGCGTTTGGTACCCTTGTGATTTCTTAGCCACAACGAATCACCTCTCTCTTCATATTTACGATGCATTGCTGCACCGCGGGGTTCGTCCCCAGTCAATATTATGTGGAGAGAGCACTTCTGTTATTCATGTTCACATGTGAAATTAAATGGCCTTGTCCAGCCAGGAATCCGGTACAGATTTGTACACATCGATCGCATCGGCCAACTCGCTGAGCATCTTTTCTGTACACTTTCCAGCGCCTTGCCTGATCACCTGTACCTCCACATCCTTTTTGCCCCACTCTTTGTACACTTGCTTGGTTGTCGGGAAATACAGATCGATTTTATTACCTTTGATCGCCGAACCAGTATCTGCAACAATACCGTATCCATAACCCGGAATATACAGAATGGAACCCATCGGGAACAATTTTGGATCAGCTGCAATCGTGGAAACTGTTTCTTTATCACGACGTACTTTGACACCGGAATACGTAATTCCGTATTGAGGATGTTTAGGCCCTTTTCCTGTAGACTCCACTCCTGCCGTATATCCCGTTGCTGTAACCTTTTGTGTACCCAGGATTTGTTCTGAACGCGGAGCAAGCACCGGCATAGACGGATCCGCCACTTGTTTTTCTGGAAGCTCAGGTCTTGGAATGACCATTGGTTGTGGTGACCACAATAAAGCCATATACACCATGGTGGTCAGCTGGGCCTCATCGCTGTATTGATGGCTGACCTGTTCTGGAAATTCTTGATCAGACTGGCTCGAAGTTTCAATAATCGGACCTTCACTGCTGCTGCTCTGACTCTCGACATGCAGTACTGTACTTTCCTCTTCAAATGTATAGGCATCCGCCTGATTCAGGTTAATCATCATCCCGGCGAATATCACACAGCCAACCAATAAACCCCGTATATGTTTCTTTTGAATTGAGAATTGCTTTTTCATTGTATAACCTCCCCCTCACTGCAAAGGTTTTCCAAAAAGCAATTAATCTATACTTTTTACTGCAAACACTACGAAAAAACGCCTGAATAACATAGTCAATCCCATGTTATCCAGGCGTTATGCAGAGTGATCAGCGCAACTTATGCACTGGTTATCTGATAGATCATTTGTTCATTTATACCAAACGTGTTGCAATTTCTTCTTTCAATTGAGCGATAATTTCATCGACCGGTTTCATGCCCAGATCGCCTTCTCCACGCTTACGCACAGATACTGCTTCTGCATTGCGCTCATTCTCACCAACAACAAACATATAAGGCATTTTCTCAAGCTGCGCCTCACGGATTTTATATCCAAGCTTCTCATTCCGCAGATCGGCTTCAGCAGAGATTCCCGCACGTTTCAGCTTCGCTTCCACTTCACGCGCATAATCGTCGAAGTTGCCGGATACCGGGATCACTTTTGCCTGTACTGGAGACAACCACAGCGGGAAAGCTCCTGCAAAGTTCTCCAGCAAGAATGCTGTGAAACGTTCCATTGTACTAATTACACCGCGGTGAATAACAACTGGACGATGTTTCTGTCCGTCATCTCCCACATATTCAAGTTCAAAGCGCTCAGGCAACAGGAAGTCCAGTTGAACCGTAGACAATGTCTCTTCTTTGCCCAGGGCTGTTTTGATCTGTACATCCAGCTTCGGACCGTAGAACGCCGCTTCACCTTCTGCTTCATAGAATGGAAGGTCAAGCTCTTCCACAACTTCACGCAGCATGCGTTGGGACATTTCCCACATCTCGTCGTTCTGGAAGTATTTCTCGGTATCCTTCGGATCACGATAGGACAGACGGAAACGGTATTCGTTAATACCGAAATCCTTGTACACGGTTTGAATCAACTCGATAACACGAGCAAACTCTTCTTTGATCTGATCCGGGCGTGCAAAAATGTGTGAGTCATTCAGTGTCATTGCACGTACACGGTGCAGACCTGTTAATGCCCCCGACATTTCATAACGGTGCATCATTCCAAGCTCGGCAATACGGATTGGCAGATCACGGTAGCTGTGCATACTGGACTTGTACACCATCATATGGTGAGGACAGTTCATTGGACGGAGAACAAGTTCCTCATTATCCATAACCATTTTCGGGAACATATCTTCCTGGTAGTGCTCCCAGTGTCCAGATGTTTTGTACAATTCCACGTTACCCAGAACCGGTGTGTATACATGTTGGTATCCAAGGCTTTCTTCCAGATCCACAATATAACGCTCCAGAGTACGGCGCAGCTTCGCACCGTTTGGCAACCAGATTGGGAGGCCTTGGCCGACCAGTTGGGAGAATGTGAACATTTCCAGCTCTTTACCCAACTTACGGTGATCCCGTTTGCGAGCTTCTTCGAGGAAGTGCAGATGCTCGTCCAGCTGTGCTTTTTTCACAAAAGCCGTACCATAGATACGTTGAAGCATTTTGTTTTTGCTATCTCCACGCCAGTAAGCACCCGCGACATTCATCAGTTTGAACACTTTGATTTTGCTAGTTGATGGTACGTGAGGGCCACGACACAAGTCGAAGAATTCACCTTGCTCATAAATCGTGATCACACTGTCCGCTGGTAAATCACGAATCAACTCAAGTTTGTAAGGATCGCCCACTTCTTCGAACGTTTTGATCGCGTCCTCGCGGCTAACTTCCTTACGTACAATTGGCAAGTTCTCGTTCACAATACGTTCCATTTCCTTCTCGATCTTTTGCAGATCTTCAGGATTGAGCGCATGTTCGAGGTCCATATCATAGTAGAAACCATCTTCAATGACAGGGCCGATACCGAGGCGTACCTCTTGGTTACCATATAAACGTTTCACTGCTTGAGCCATCAAGTGAGCTGTACTATGACGCATCACTTCAAGTCCTTCTGGTGAATCCAGAGTTACGATCTCCACCAATGCTCCCTCATGAAGTGTTGTGGACAAGTCCACCACGATACCATCCAGCTTGCCGGCTACGGCATTTTTGCGCAATCCGCTGCTAATCGAAGCGGCTACGTCTTCAATGGTGCTGCCATCCGCGTACTCACGTACCGAACCATCCGGTAGTTTAATGTTCACTGCCATTTGTCTCATTCCTCCTGTTAATGTAACCTTCGTGTCCAGATATTTATGGACTGATTATCTATTGCTATTCCAGTCATTTTGCAAAGGAACGCAAAAAACACCCGTCCCGGCAAAGGGACGAGTGATATATACTCGTGGTTCCACCCTAATTCAGCTGATTCATCCATATTGGAAATACAGCCCTCATTGGCATGACGATAACGGGCATGACCCGGCAGATCCTTACTCGCGGATAATCCCCAATAAAGGCGATATTCTAACTCCACTTTCAAAATTGCAGCTACAAAGGGGTAAACCATACGTGATATCCGGAGGAAATTTCAGCCTAGGTTCCTCTCTCTGCACCGATCTTGCGTGTGGTTGTTGTCTTTGTCAACGCTTTTGGTTCAATGGTTCACATGATAAATTCATGGATCAACAGTTATTATAATTGCCGAGATCACTTGCGTCAAGACCTGTCAACAATCCTGAGCGCAGCACTTCGCATTCCGGGCAATGATGACATATTTGCACTTTGTCTTCGAAGATCTGGCATATGGTCGAGATGATTGGCAGATCCGGGGTGCGTGTATGGAGCATGACCTTCTCAGGAGAGATGGAGATGAGTGTACTTACAATCATATCTTCGATATCCATCTCCAGTTCCAGACCCGGCATTTCCACAACGACCTGTTCATCCTTTTGCACGGGTAACAGATTAAGTCCAGCATCCAGGACCTGAAATTCATGCATTCCCTTGTGTACAAGATGAACCAGAGGTACTTTGGCTTCTTGAAAAAACACAAAATATTTTAACAGCCCCATAAACTCTTCATACTGCCGATCCATCCAGAACTCATCGAGCGCATACTCCACTAATTCCTGAAGCTCCTGCTTATATGGCCGTATGCGGAAGTTGATAATACCTTCAAGGTGAAAAAAGTGAACATCCTCCAGATCCTGCCGTAGTCCACTGGCTAACGTAGTACGGCGGCGCTCCCGAAGTCCGGGCTGATCCAGATCACCATTTAATAGAAGTGGCATGCAGATTCGATTGACCTTTTCCACCTCATGCTCATCCATGACAGAACACGCCTTGGCGATCATATCCTCCACCATGCTCCGTTCTTGTGTCTCCATAATGAAGTCGGCGAGTCCAAGGGAGAGCAGATCACTAATCCGGGGAAGCCATTGCTGGAAGTCTTCGTGATTCTCATTCCCTCTGCAAACCCAGGTTGCTCTTCCATCATTATGTTTGAAGGTGAGCCGGAATCCTCTTTTACTTATATGTAAACCTTTGGTTTTTTCCTTGACACAACGATAAAATTGATCCGCTTCCTCTTGCCCTGATACATCGGTCCATACAGCAAACAGTTCCACAAGAATCACTCCTTTCCTTCCTGTTCAAAGTATATGGCAAGGCCGATGGGGATATACGAAGCGGATTGATGGAAAGCGTGTCATGATTTCTCAGTATATTATGAAGAGGTTTGGAGTTAAGACAAAAATGTGTTATTATTTTAATAACAGTATGTTTCACGGAAAAGGAGGGAAGCCAAAATGAGACAACAACCTAGAATACTCCACTATACTATCATTATCATTTTGTGCGTTTTCCAAGCCTTGTGCTTCCCTATTCCGATGCAGTCCGAATCTGCCGTTGGGGTGTCTGTAGAAGCAACTTCCAACAAAGAAGTGCTGTTGCAAATACCCGAATCCCAGCAGAAACCTGTCATTCGCAAATACCCACAAGTCATGTCCAAGCTGATTGCGGTTACGCATAATAAGCCTGTCTTTCTTATCCTCGCATTGTTATTGATGCTGCGAATCCCTACAACGGGTCTGTCCTTTAAACCGTGGTATTGTCTGTTTAAACGCAGATTATTTCTGCTACCTATTAAGTTTACCAGCATGTATGTATCCCTCACCCCTATAGCACCAAAATACGTGAACGCTCTTCACTAGCCGTTACGACGTATTTACAGGTTGCTTTTGCATGGAGACACCTCTGTATTTATAAGACGGTGTGCTTGTGCATAACTTATAACCCTTTTAGCACACGTTAGATAAACCCATGTTTATGACAGTACCTATTTTTGTTGTACCCACACCGACAAATTCAAATCATATGGCTGTGTCAGGAATTTCTGGCTCTGTTTACCCGCATCTTTTGATGTTCCTTTGAGCAGCAGATTAATCATTTTCGGGAAATAAGCCTATCTTCTGTGGCCAGCCCCTAATTATAAGGAGGCAACAATCCATGGATGTACGCGAAACAGACTTGCCGGGAATCGGCAAAAAATTTCAGATTGAAACAAGCAGCGGTGATAAAATTGTCATTATTATTCACGATGACGGTCGCCGGGAAATGTACCACTTCGAGTATGATGATCCCGATCAAAGCATCTCGATGATCACACTTGACGATTATGAAGCACGACAGATTGCTGCTATTGTTGGCGGATTAACTTACAAACCAAAGCAGCTTGAAAATATTGAAGTAACGTTTGACGACCTGATTATCGAGTGGTACAAAATCGAACCATCCTTCGGATGTATCGGCAAATCCATCGGTGAATTGGACGTACGTCAAAACTCTGGGGCAACGGTTATCGCCGTTGTAGAGAAAAATCACAAAAAACATATCAGCCCAGGTCCGGAGGTAGTTATCAGTGCAGAATCCACGGTGGTAGCCGTTGGCGAACGCAATCAGCAGAAACTGTTTAAATCCCTCCTCCTGACTGGAAGGGGGTAAATAGATGGATCATTTGATATTCGAAGTAGGTCTGGCCCTTGTGCTCATTGCGGCAGCCGGCCTTTTATCGGCAAAACTAAGATTTTCGGTCGTTCCGTTTTATATTCTGATCGGGATGGCCGTTGGGCCACATGCCATGAAAATCTGGCATCTGGACTTCCGTTTTATTGAGAGTCAGCCTTTTATTGAATTTATGGGTCGGATCGGTATCCTGTTCCTTCTCTTCTACCTTGGACTTGAATTCTCGGTAGGTCGTTTAATTAAATCGGGTCGCTCTATTGCAGTTGGCGGCTCGATCTACATCGGCATTAACTTTACGCTGGGATTAATATTTGGTTTTATGTCCGGTTTCCCCGTTGCAGAAGCACTTATTATCGCAGGTATAACTACCATCTCTTCCAGTGCCATTGTGGCCAAGGTACTCGTCGATTTGAAACGAACGGCCAACCCGGAAACAGAGATGATATTGGGTATTATTATGTTCGAAGATGTATTCCTCGCTGTATATATCTCGATCTTGTCCGGACTTGTGCTTAGTGATTCATCCTCCATCGGAGGCGTCATCATGTCCGCACTTATTGCCCTCGGATTCATGCTTATCGTGATTATCCTTGGACGCAAAGCAACACCGCTACTAAACAAATTGCTTAAAATCCGATCGAATGAGTTATTCTCTCTCGTAGTATTCGGAGCCTTGTTCCTGGTAGCCGGTTTCTCAGAAACCATTCATGTTGCCGAAGCGATCGGTGCATTACTGGTTGGACTGGTGCTTGCTGAAACAGAACACGCGAAACGGATTGAGCACTTGATTCTGCCGTTCCGTGACTTCTTCGGAGCCATCTTCTTCTTCAGCTTTGGATTGTCCATTGATCCATTGTCTCTGGGTGGCGAAGCCGTATGGTTAGCTCTGATTGCAGTTGTTATTACATTGTTCGGTAACTTCCTGGCAGGAATGATGGCCGGACGCAGTGCAGGACTATCGCCCAAAGCATCGGCCAACATTGGATTAACCATTGTGTCACGGGGTGAATTCTCCATCATCTTGGCCAACATGGGTAAAGCAGGAGGACTGCTGCCAATGATTCAACCGTTTGCCGCACTGTATGTCCTAATTCTGGCCATTCTGGGTCCTTTATTAACCAAAGAGTCCAAACATGTATTCCGTTTATTGGATAAAATATTCAAGTTCAAAGATCCTCGGAAAAAGAAAGAAGAACCGAAGGTTCTGCAGAAAGAAGGATAATCCCTATGTCTGTGCAGAACAGACATACTAACGTACTTCGCGGCTCTTACGCCGATCTTTCTGTGACTAACCCAGGGAGAATGGCTCGAAAGCCGCACTAAGGAGGATGACCTATGAAAGCACCTCTGATATCGGCTAATCCGGTGCCAAACACCGCCAAGACCAGAATCTCGTCAACCCGCCGCTGGTTAAACCTGTTGCTTGTGATTGTTGGTGGAATTCTGGCCTCCGTGGGACTTGAATTGTTCTTACACCCCAATAAGATCATTATTGGAGGCATTACAGGCATTTCCTCCCTGTTCGCCCACTGGACCGAAATGAGAATTGGATTATTCCTATTTTTATTCAATGTTCCGTTTATATTTCTGTCCTACAAGATTGTGCAGAAGAAATTTGTACTGGTTACTGTTCTGGGTCTGGTTGTCTTTTCGATCGGTGCCATTGTGCTTCATCCCATGCCGCCACTTGTAGAGCATCCGCTGGCTGCCGCCATGTTTGGCGGATTATGCCTCGGACTCGGAATTGGGCTCGTCGTGCGGTATGGTGGGACACTGGATACGCTGGAAATCGGTGATCCGTCTTCCCGCCCACCTGAACGTGTATTTAGCGGAAAACGGATGCTTATCGAAAAAATAATCATGCTGCTTAACTTGTTGATACTGACAGCCGCTGGTGTTGTCTTTGGCTGGGACCAAGCGATGTATTCCGTAATCGCCTACCTTATTGCTTATGAAATGGTGTACATTGCGTTCAGGGGTTTCTCTTCCAAACGCAAAGTATGCATTTTGACCACACAAAGCTCTCAAGTTGAAAAAGCTGTACGCAAACGGCTGCGCCGTGAACCTGGAACGCTGGAAGCCACTTCTGACTCAACACAACTCGCTATGGCTGAAGGATGGATCAGGCAGATCCCGGGTGCACTTTATTATGAGGTACATGTGCTGGAGATGATCTGGTTGAAGTCCATTGTTCGTCACATTGATCCACATGCGGGTATTATGACGAATCCGGAAAAATAAAAAAACGCTCTCTTACCCTATGGATGAACAGTTTTGTTCAACAAGGTCAGAGAGCGTTTTTTTCTGTTTTTATAATTAATTGATATTATAGTTCAACGATAGCTTTGACTACATGTGAATCTGGCAATAACCATTGGTCTATTGCAGTAGGTAACTCATCAAATTCCACTCGGTGTGTGATATACCCATCCATACTTAATTTCTTTTGACGCAAGGTGGACAGGACCTGTTCAAAATCTTCACGGGTTGCGTTCCGACTGCCCAGGATACTCATTTCCCGCTTGTGAAACTCAGGATCATGAAAGGTAATATCCGCTTTCACCAGTCCTACAAAAATGAGTTGACCACTATGCGCAACATATTGAATGGCCTCATTCATGGAATTCACGTTACCTGTTGCATCGAAGACAGCCGTAGCATAGTCGCCCCCCGTGATTTCAGCCACTTGTTGTACAGTATGTTCATTAGCTTGGACCAGGTCATCGGCTCCAGCCCAAGTCCGGCTAAGCTCAAGTCTGTCCAGATTACGATCAACAGCGATAACACGCGCCCCCGCCTGTTTGGCAAATGCCATCACGCCCAATCCAATAGGGCCAGCTCCAATCACAACCACATGCTCACCAGGTTTAATTCCTGCTCTTCTGACGGCATGGGCTCCAATGCTTAATGGTTCTACCATTGCCGTCTCATCCAGCGTCAAACCTTCTGCTGAGAGTAAATGTGAGACAGGCACGCTGATTTTTTCTCTCATGCCTCCGTCTACGTGCACACCCATGACTTGCATGGACGCACAACAATTGGTTTTTCCACTGCGACATGCAATACAGTGACCACAATGAAGATACGGAATAATACTTACCTGATCCCCTGGCTGTAGCCCTGCATCGTTCGGACCGATCTCTTCAATAACAGCCGCCAGTTCATGACCCAGAACACGAGGATAGGTAAAGAATGGTTGGTTGCCTTTGTATGCATGCAGATCCGTTCCACAGATCCCAATCCGCCGAATGGCAACCAACGCCTCTCCTTCTGCTCGTTCCGGTTGAGGCAGGTCCTGGAGCTTCAATTGATCTATTTCTTCACATACAATGGCTCTCATCGTTGTTCCCCCTTGGATGCTTTAGCTGTCGTGTTGCTTGGCTTAATATTATATTCGGGTCGTCCGCTTGACCACGTCTCGTTATGCAATGGAGCCAAAATGCGCAGCACTTCATCCAGCAGGCTCTGATCCAACGGTTCCTCTATCCAGGCTGCATTATTGAGGATATTGCGCTGGCTGGCACTGCTCACCAGTGTTGTTGGAATTCGTTCATTCGACGTGGAGAATTGCACGGCCAGCTTGGCAATGTCACTACCTTGTTCTGCACAGAAGCGGGCTGCCTTCAGGCAGAGCTCTTTCACCCGATCATCTGCCGGATGCCAGGCAGGAGCACCTCGGGTACTCAACAAGCCCATAGAAAGAGGCGAAGCATTGACGAGGCCAATTTCTTTTTTTTCCAACAAGGGCAATAACGATAATAATGAGGTATCATTCAATGAATAATGACAATACGAGATGATCGCATCCGCATCGATCTGCGGCAGAACCTTCTCGAACAACGGTAAGGGCAATCCACAAATGCCCGCATGTCGTATAACTCCCTGCTCTTTCAGTCGCAGCAACGTTGGAAAGGCTTCTTCTACGATGATCTCTGCTGGCACAAATTCAATATCATGCAGGAACAGAATGTCGATATAGTCTGTATGCAGTCGATCCAGGCTCTCTTGCACGCTATCCAGAATCCGCTGACGTGAAAAATCAAACTCATTTTCCCCGTACCGTCCGGCTTTGGTTGATAACATATATGAACTGCGCGGCAAGCTGCGGATCGCTTCACCCAACACTGTCTCCGCCTTTGTCAGGCCGTAGTAAGGTGAAACGTCTATGTAATTCATCCCCGCATCTACGGCCGCATGTACAGTGCGAATCCCTTCGTCCCGGTCAATGTCACGAAATACAGAACCGAGTGAGGATGCTCCAAAGCTCAATACAGGTACGTCCAGTTCCGTCTTGCCAAGTATTCTTCTCTTCATCGGTTTACCCCTTCCAGCGTGTCTGACTACACAAGTTCCCTTTCATTGTAACAGTTCAATTTCAATATAAAATATCGCCAATTGCGTAACATGTACTGTTTGATGACCTCAATCCGCAGAAACAAATCAAAAAGCCCGCCGTCTCTCCAAACGGAGTAGTCAGCGGGCTTGGTTTCATAAATACTTATCTAACGATCAGCATTTATGGGAGTAGTATTCAAATAATCAGGATTAGTTCTGCATTACGAAATCTTCATGCACGGAATTCTCTTCGTCGAACATGCGCACGATGTCATATCGCGTGTTACGTTGTGCCGGAATATAACCGGACTCCCGAATCAAACGCAGAATGGATTCAATGTTAACTTTATATGTTGCACCAGCAGCAGATACAACGTTCTCTTCAATCATGGTACTACCGAAGTCATTGCAGCCAAATTCAAGCGACTTCTTACCAATCTCCGGACCCATGGTTACCCAAGAGGATTGAATGTTCTTGATATTATCCAGCACCAGTCGGCTGATGGCTACAGTCTTCAAGTACTCTTCTGGAGTCTGACGCTCCAGCTTCAGGTTGGTATTGTCTGGCTGGAAAGTCCAAGGAATGAACGCCAGGAAACCTTCGGAATCATACTTGTTCGCAATACATTCGTCCTGAGCTTCACGTACACGCAGCAAGTGTAATGCACGCTCTTCCATTGATTCACCAAGGCCGATAACCATCGTTGCCGTGGTGTTCATGCCGATGCGGTGTGCAGTTTGCATAACGTCCATCCAATCGCGCCATGAACCTTTCAAGCGACTGATTTTCCGACGTGTGCGATCATCCAGAATTTCAGCGCCGCCGCCTGGCAAAGAATCCAGTCCAGCTTCGTGAATGGCACGAACAACCTCTTCCAACGTAAGACCATCGGAAACCTCAACCATTTTCATAATCTCCGCTGGGGAGAAAGAGTGCATCGTGATGTTCGGGAAACGCTCTTTGATGGCTTTCAGCAGGTCTGTATAATAGCTGAAAGGCAAGTTTGGATTTGTTCCACCTTGCATCAAAATCTCGGTACCATTCACATCTTCCGTTTCCTGAATCTTCTGGAAAATAACTTCGTCCGGAAGCACATAACCTTCATCCGAACCAGGTCTCCGGTAGAAAGCACAAAAACGGCAGTACACATCACACACGTTTGTGTAGTTGACGTTACGCCCAATTACAAATGTTCTGTATGGTTCAGGGTGCATGCGTTTCATAATAACATTAGCAGCTGCCCCGATTTTGTCCACTTCATTCGATTCAAATAGCTCAATCGTGTCTTCCAAGTCCAAACGTTCGCCCCGAAGGGCTTTATCTAAGATACGGTCTACCGTACTCATCGTAAAAAAGCCTCCCTCATGAAGAGAAATTATATAACGATCCGTCCCAACTTGTTCAAGAGAAGCAAGTTCTGGTGGCAACATCGTATTTCTGTACTCCACATATCGTAACACAGGTTACATGTGAAAAAAAGCACCTTATGTACAGGTGCTTTAAAAATAAGTAAAAATTTTTACATATGGAATGGAATTTATTCGAGATTAAGTGATACGCATCGGCGTATTCGGTCATCCACTTTTACTAGGATTCCTGAAGTGCTTGCTCCAAATCTACAATGAGATCTTCGATATCTTCCAGACCTACGGAGAAGCGCAGCAAACCATCTGTAATGCCACGGTCACGGCGAACCTCAGCTGGCATTGCCGCATGAGACATCATGGCTGGGTAGGATAGAATACTCTCCACAGCTCCCAAGCTTACAGCAACAATGGGTAGCTTCACCCGGTTAAGAACTGCTTTTGCGCGATCGCCTGAACCGACGTCAAATGAAACGACAGCTCCATATCCTGTGGACTGGCGCTCATGTGCCTCACGGCCCGGATGATCCTCCAGTCCAGGATAAAAGACAGCGGTAATATCACTACGCTCATTAAGCCATGCCGCAAGTTTGGCTGTGCTCCGTTCACTATGAGCCATGCGAGCCCCCAAGGTTTTCATCCCGCGCATCAGAAGCCAGGATTCTTGTGCCCCGAGTACAGTTCCAAGTCCATTTTGTAACTGTTTCAGTTGTACGCCAAGTGATTCCGTACGAGCAACGGCTAACCCTGCCAGTACATCACTATGACCTCCGAGAAACTTCGTAGCACTATGTACGACGATGTCCACACCAAGCTCAATTGGACGCTGATAGTACGGAGTCATAAAGGTGTTATCCAGAATCGTGATCAGGTCATGTTCCTTCGACCAGTCAGTTACGGCAGCGATATCCGTAATTCGCAGTGTAGGGTTGGACGGTGTTTCCATATAAACTGCCTTGGTGTTTGGCTTGAGTGCCGCTTTTACTTCATCAATGTTGGTCATGTCTACAAAGGTTGTCTCGATCTGCATACGGCTTAATATGGAAGTAAGCAAACGATACGTACCTCCATATACGTCTTCCGTTACAATCATGTGATCCCCTGCGGAGAACATCATGAACACGCTTGAAATCGCAGCCATCCCCGAAGAATAGGCAAAGCCTCGTGCACCGCCCTCCAGCAATGTGATGTAATCTTCCAAAGCCTGACGTGTCGGATTACCCGAACGACTGTAATCATGCTGAGGCGGATTGAAGATATCAAAATGATGGAAGGTTGATGCTTGGTAGATCGGTACACTGGATGCTCCAGTCGTTTTGTCAATTTCATCTCCAAAATGGAGCAATTTGGTATCAAATTTCAACTCGGAATTGGGTTTGTTATTGGACTCACTCATGAGTGCACGCCTCCTTCCACTTCCTGTTGTGCAGCTGTCAGCGCATTGCCGAGATCTGCAATCAGATCATCCGCATGTTCAATGCCTACGGAGAACCGGAGCAAACGGTCATCCACACCTACGGCGTCACGAATCTCAAGCGGAATATCCGCATGCGTTTGTACCGCTGGGTAGGTCATGAGTGATTCGACTCCGCCGAGACTTTCGGCAAAAGCAATGAGTTTGATATGACGCAGCAATGGTTCAACATAACGTGCATCCTTCACTTTGAAAGAGAAGATACCTGTGTTACCCGTGGATTGTTTGTTCTGTATCTCATACCCCGGATGATCGGATAGACCTGGATGATATACTTCAACCACCGCTGGGTGCTCAAGCAAGTATTTGGCAATAGTAAGTGCATTGTGCTCATGACGCTCCATGCGAAGAGCCAGCGTTTTCATACCTTTCATCAACTGGTAGGAGTCACTTGGAGACAATACCGCTCCAATGGAATTATGCAGGAACGCCATCTCTGCAGATAACGCTTCACCTTTGGTAATAATTAGTCCGGCCAACACATCATTGTGTCCGCCCAGATATTTGGTAGCGCTATGAATGATGATATCGGCACCCAGTTCAATCGGACGTTGGAAAAATGGAGTCAGCAACGTGTTGTCAACAATAGTCAACAGGTTGTAACTTTTCGCCCAGGAAGCAACGGCTTCCACATCGGTGATCATCATCAGTGGATTGGTTGGTGTCTCAATAAATACAGCTTTTGTATTCGGCTGACGAACCTTCTCCAGTGCTGCAATGTCATTCGTGTCCACATAACTTGCCGTTACGCCGAAACGGGACAGAATACGTTCCAGCAGACGATAGGTTCCACCATACAGATCCAGCGATACAATCAGATGATCCCCTTGACCAAACATGGCAAAGATCGTTTGCAGCGCGGCCATTCCCGAGCTACAGGCAAACCCTGCATCACCAGACTCCAGCGCTGCGGCGGCTTCTTCCAATACTTTACGGGTTGGATTAGTCGTACGAATATAATCAAACCCCGTGCTTTGTCCAAGCTTCGGGTGGCGAAACGCAGTGGATTGATAGATCGGAAAGTTAATGGCGCCTGTTACCGGTTCATTGATGGACCCAATTTGTGCTAAGCGGCTTTCGATTTTCAACTTGTTGTTGTCTTCCATTGCTGCATCCTCCTGTAATCTCGATTAGATTTGCGGGCCAATATCGTAAGGTGTTTCTTGATACACATAGTAATTGAGCCAGTTAGAGAATAATAAGTTGGCATGAGCGCGCCAAGTAGCCGGTGGCACACGGGAAGGATCATCATTCGGATAATAATGTCTAGGCAATGCGATATCCAACCCTTTGGCTGCATCCCTGTCATACTCCCACTTTAATGAGAACGGGTCATACTCGGCATGTCCTGTGGCAAAAATCTGTTTGCCGTCTTTGGTAGCAACCAGGAAAATCCCCGCTTCCTCGGATTCAGCCAAAATCTCTAAATTCTCATTCTTTTCAATATCTTCGCGTCTCACTTCCGTATGACGGGAATGTGGAACGTTGAATACTTCATCGAATCCACGCAACAACGGAACATGTGGTTTATTAATGGTATGTGGGAAAACGCCAAAACACTTTTCATCCAGTGCAACCTTGGGTACGTCAAAATGATGGTATAAACCTGCCTGGGAAGCCCAACATATGTGGAGGGTTGAAGTTACATTGGTTTTGGTCCATTCGAAGATCTCCTGGATTTCATTCCAATAGTTCACGTCTTCGAAATCCATCTGTTCCACCGGGGCACCCGTAATAATCATTCCATCGAAACGGCGGTGCTCAATCTCATCAAAGGTTTTATAGAACAGATCCAAATACTCCTGAGACGTATTCTTCGACGTATGGGATTTGGGATGTACGAGAACGACATCCACCTGAATAGGCGTGTTTCCCACCAGACGAAGCAATTGTGTTTCGGTCGTTTCCTTTGTGGGCATCAGGTTTAATATAGCGATACGGAGTGGACGAATATCCTGCTGATATGCAGAAGTTTCATCCATGACGAAGATATTCTCTCCTTCAAGTACTTCTTTTGCTGGTAGAGTATCGGGTATTTTGATTGGCATAGTAAGTCTAACTCCTCCTTTTGCATAGATAGATGCAGCCACCCCTGGCTTGATGTCTTCACATCAATACAGGTATAGACTGCCTTGAGCTTGTAAAAACATTGAATTGCTCTTTCATCCAACGTTACAAACAACCTCAAGTTCCTTAGCGAAAATCACTGCTGAGAAGTCGGGGCATATAACAAAGACCTTCCTCGGATTTCGAGAAAGGTCATATGTAAAAAAGATATGCGCCTCTCTCATCTCTCAGTTACAACAGTGCCACTTGACACTTAGTCGCTGCAAGAATTAGCACCGTGCGGTATACCGCCGGTTGCCGGGTTTCATCGGGCCAGTCCCTCCACCTACTCTTGATAAGATTTCGCTGTATTAGATTGTAATTAAATATGGTTCACCGTCTACTTTATTACATTAATGCCCTCACGTCAAGATGCAGTTCGATGTCTGCTTCCCAGATCGGAACCGTTCATCATCCGTTGTCATACACTGCCTCAGGGCGCGAAATAGACACATTTTTGCGCTTGAAAGCACCTTGTACCAGCGGTATACTAAACAAGGTGTTATAAACCCTTATGTGAGAGGTGACATATTAAATGGATGGCGACCCGAGGCCTGACTGGCAGCCGAATTCCGACAAACTGCATAGAGAATTGACATCAGCATGCCGGCAGCGGGACGTGACTTCCGTTTGATTATATAGTGAACGCAGCCCTGATCTCCAGGCTCCGCTGCCGACCGGCTGATTTGTTCTTTTTGCGCCCATAATGATAATATCCGCCAAGTTGGCGGGTGCAGAAGGAGTAGATTAACGATGAAAATCCGGTTGGTAAACAACGGTGTATTTATTCCGGTGGACGACATTCAGCAGGCGCTGACTCCACCAGCGGAAGGGTTTTACTGGATTGATGCAGACGTAGACGATTTGGCGGTACTTCAGCCGCTGTTCTTGATGCATGATCTGGCTGTGGAAGACTGTCTTAGTGACGAAGAACAACGTCCGAAGATTGAAATTTATGAGAACCATTATTTTATTGTGATTAATAGCATCCGTTTCGATGATGAAGAGATATTTCTACGTGCGGTGAACTTATTCCTCGGCAGACATTTCATTATTAGTGTTACGAAGCAAAAGGTCAGCGAATTGCGCACACTGAAACCAATCCTGTGGGAACAGGAAATCAGTACACCGGATCGTCTGTTGTATTTGCTGGTTGACTTGATCGTTGATAATTATTTCACCGTAGGTGACCGAATTGAAGCACGGATCGAGAAACTTGAGGAAGACATTCTGATGCACACCAAAAAGTCACATCTGAATGAAATTATCGGGCTACGCAGTGAGATTCTGTGGCTGAAAAAAGTCCTTGGACCTCAGAAAGAGGTCATTAACACCCTGAACAAAAAAGATCTGCGTCTCATCGATGATCAACTGCAAAAGTATTTCAGTGACATCTATGAGAATGCTGTAAAAATATCTGAAACCTTTGAGACTTATCGCGACCTGATGGGCAACTTGCGAGAAGCCTACCAATCCAGTATTGCGAACCGGGCGAATGAGATCATGCGTGTATTTACCGCCATTACCACGGTCTTCATGCCGCTGACGGTCATTACCGGTATATACGGCATGAACTTTACGAATATGCCAGAGCTTAACTGGAAATACAGCTATTTTGTTGTGATTGGTCTGATGGTTACACTGGGCCTGAGCATGTTCTTCATTTTCCGCAAGAAAGACTGGGTATGAACTGGTATGAAATAACAAAGACGAAGCGCTCCTCCGGGAAAAACGCCTCGTCTTTTTTCATTCTAATCATTAACCAACATTCTTCTCTGTCTCTGCGTGCCGACGGAAGCGGATTCGAATCATGCGCAGTCTTTCATAGACCTGCTCCAGACTTCCTCCATCGGGTTTCTCTCCTCCATACACCTTATGTAATACTGGCTTCAGGAACGTATCTCCCAGCTCCTCATACGCACTCCATACGGCCTCTTGTTCGTTCTCTGGCATCACTGCCAACTCCACATCAAGAAGACAATCGGTGTCATAACCTTCGTGATCCAGTGCCTCTAACAGCTCAACCAACTCGCGTCGAGATAATCCGGATCGATTAACAATCTCCTCTAACGTATACCCTTCCTTCATGCCTTCAAGCACCTGCTTACGCGTGGTGAACTTATCAAGTTCCTGCTTGTACTTCTGCTCTCTCTGCTTGTATAACCAACTCTCATACTCTTCTTCCTTCAGCGCCGTGTATACCCAGTCCAGCGGGAATGTCGTTGAACGCTCCAACCCGTTTGTAATCTCCATCCATTCCGTACCATACTCAGTTGCTTTGCTCTCTCCTACGCCCGGCAGTTGCATCAGTTCATCCAGCGATTGCGGAACAAAGGCACTAATCAAACGCAGCAGACGATTGGTTGCAATAAAATACGGTGCCTTCCGGTCAGACACAGCTCTCTTCCTGCGCCATGTGCAAAGATCCGTATATAATTGCTCATTGCCGTATAACTCACTGTAACAATGGAGGCGCTGTCCACCATAACTGCGTGACTTCAGATCATCATTCTCATGAAATAACCCCTGCAACTGCGGTCGATACCCCTCACTCATCTGTATGGCAAGCTGATGACGGTAAATATGAAGCAGCTCCTCCCAAGAAGTCCCTTCATACCAGATGCTGTCCTCACGCTCTCCTTCCTCGTAGCGACTCCATCCCAGCTGCCAACTATCTTCCTCTTCCCCAACCCATAACTGTGCATACTCTGCATTCTGATCTGACATTCTGGACAATCTGTTCATGAAAATGACTTCCATTTTCGTTCCCTCCCTTTGAATATTCAGCTTATACGAGTTAGAGATACTACCTATAGGCAGCACAAAAAAAACACCCCTCCTGCAAAATCCATGCAAGAGAGGTGCTTCCTCATTAACCGTACTATGCTGTTGCCCATATCATACCACAATGGTAAAATTCGTCAATCCCTTATTGCTCTACTTATTCAATGCCAATTTGGCAAGCGCCAGCGAACCACACAGCCCTGCATTGTCGCCAAGTCCTGGTGAGACAACATACTGGTCAATCTCGGATTGAAGTGCCGGATGCTGAACGTACCCTGCCAGCAACTCCTGCAGTTTGCTACGAACCATCGGGAACAGGTGCTCCTGCTTCATTACTCCGCCACCCATGACAATTTTCTGCGGAGAGAGAATCAGAACATAATTCATCAGTGCGTGTGCCAAGTAATGTGCTTCGATCTCCCAAGCTTTATGATCTGCAGGCAGTTCATAAGCCGGTTGCTCCCAACGTTTGTTAATGGCTGGTCCTGCTGCAAGGCCTTCGAGGCAGTCACCATGATACGGACAGAAACCTTCGTATGTATCCTCCGGATGTCTGCGTACAATGATATGTCCCATCTCTGGATGTGACAATCCATGGACCATTTTACCGCCAACCACAGCACCTGCACCAATACCTGTACCCACAGTGATATACAGACAGCTCTCAAGACCTTGTGCAGCGCCCCAGGTTGCTTCTCCAAGTGCCGCACCATTCACATCCGTATCAAATGTCATCGGTACATCAAAATGCTCCTTGAGCTTGCCAATCACGTTATACTGTCCCCAATGTGGTTTTGGTGTTGTTGTGATATAGCCATATGTTGGGCTTCCTTCAATCGGATCAATCGGACCGAATGAACCTACACCCAGAGCTTCAATGCCTTTGCCTTCAAAAAATGAAATCACTTGAGCCATTGTCTCTTCCGGTGTTGTTGTTGGAAAACTTACGCGTTCCAGAACTTCTCCGTTTTCTGTGCCAATACCACATACAAATTTGGTTCCGCCTGCTTCAATTGCGCCTAAGATCGTCATGTTAGTCACACTCCCAAGTTAGTTTAAAAAGGAATTCGAATTGCTTTACTTGATGACACTATAATTACCCTGCTACTTGTTCTCCAGCTTGGACAATCGTTTCATTAACGTTTGCCTCCAGCTGTCTGACAGTGCAGGAATGGCCAGCAAGGCCTGAATACCTTCGACATTTTCTTTCCCCTGATGCATAATTCGATTGGCTTCAAGAACCGTCATTAAGGCTGGATCGGTGCTGATCCGTCGAAATATCGATGAAGGCCCTACCTCACCTTCTTGCAGTACGCGAAAGTAAAAGCCAGTATATCCACTCTCCTGAAAATAAACAGGCAGCTCCTTATAGTCATACCTCGCACCCAGCTTGAAGCAAGGTTGTCTGGGCTGACTGACCTGCACTGTGGCTTCGCCCAACTCGTACACATCACCAATCCGGACGTCTTCTTCGGCACAGCCTTCAACCGTCAGATTTTCTCCACAAGCTCCCCAGTTCAGCTTGCGATCCATCAGTTGTTCCAGCGCCGGATAACGACTGTAATCGTATACACAAACGGCTTTGTCAGGGCCGCCATGATGCACCAGATCCGCCTGCGCGTCCCCTGTCATTCCAGTGAATGACAGGAAAACCGCGTCGGATACAGGATGTTTCACAATGCCGCTCAGCACTTCACGCTTCTGCCCAGGGAGCGGCTGCGGCAGTCCTACATTAATGGCCAGAACAGCTGTATTGCCCTCCTCTGGCTTTCGATCAGATGTGAGTGTCATTTGGCATCATACCTCCCATAATCACTTTCTTTTAACGCACAGAGCCGCCAAATACGAGTGTATTACTCAAGAGCCGACCTGGAGAAGTCAGCATTTTGCCCCCGGCATACATGCCTGAGGATGCACCACCATCCAGATTCATGGCCTGTTTGGCACCAAGCTTCTGCATCACCGCTGCCCACTCCTTGATTGTTGCTCCGGAAACGGTAGCCAGCATAACAGAACCGTCTGCCATGATCGCAATACCACTTCTGGCTCCGGAAGCATTAAGAATCTTGGCATCCTTGAAACCTTCGCTCGTCGGATTTACAGCTACCTTGCCGTCTTTCACCAGACGGGGTCCTGCCCCAACAGCAGTCACTACATCTTGCCAAGGGATCTCTTTGCCTGCTGCGTTCGTATACTTATAATTCATTTCTACGGTCGAACCAACGGTGAAACGATCCGAAGAAGACTTCTGATTACCTGTGAAGACCAATACCGAGCCATTCTTAGGAATCGCTACATTTGTATTGGGCACTTTTTTGGTCACGATACCTTTCTCCATGACAACCGCAGTGCCACCTTTGAACCCGACTGTGGCACCTCGTTCAGGCGTATACAGCATTGTTATGCTCGCGTTCGCTGAAGGTGTTCGATTAATAAAGGTTGCATACCAACTCCGTGATTTACCTTTTGTATCCATCACTTTACCTGTCAAACTCACCTGAAGTGAATCCATGATCGCCGAGCCGTCTTCCTTAAATCCGATGGATGTTCCGTATCTTCCAATATGTATGACCTTACCATTTGCTATTAACATGCCGTATGGATCTGGCGCTCCGTTGTATGCTTCAAAAAATGCTCCGTTAATGGCTGCTTGTGCACCATAGGCTTTCACAATCGATGGCAATGTTGCCGTCTGGCCAACTTGCTTCTTCGCGAGTCCCACAGTAACCGGTGTCCCCTTCGGAATCGAAACGGTCTGCACGGTAAAATTACGTCCTGCTGCTTTTACTTTCTGTACTTTGGTGCTAATTGCTGCTTTGGCATCCACTGTCTGTGGCGCACTTACTGCTCCCGAAAGAATTACGGGCAAGGCCAGGACGAGGGCCATAGCCCCTGTCCACCACTTTTTGCCTGTTCGTACGTTCTGCTTGTTGCTCACCCTATTGCCACTCCCATCCAAGAGCCAAGGCTCTTCATCTCAAGTTGTTCAAACTTGTCCATCACCATATCCGGATCAAGACGCAATTCACAGGTATCCAGCGCACAGGCAACCGGAACAGCACAATGAATCTCTGCCAGTTTGCGGGACAGATGAAGCATGTCCAGATCATTCTCAATCTTGTTACGCACCGAAGGGGTCAGTTTATCCATGTTGCTCAAAATCCCTTCAATGGAGCCGTATTCCTGTACAAGCTTCAACGCTGTTTTCTCACCAATTCCCCGCACTCCGGGATAATTGTCGCTGGCATCTCCCATCAGACCCTTCATGTCAATCACTTGACGAGGTGTCAATTGTTTCTCTGCCATGAGCGTTTCAGGATTATACACCATGTAGTTGCCATGGCCTTTTTTCATAATAATGATACTTGTGCGGTCATTGATCAGTTGCAACATGTCGTGGTCACCCGTCAGTACCATAACATTCATATCGGTCTCTTCGGTATAATACTTCGCAAGCGTCCCGATACAATCGTCGGCTTCGAATCCTTGTGCACCTATATTCGGAATACCCAGGCTATCCATCACTTCACGAATCAGGGCAAACTGGGGAATCAGATCATCCGGAGCTTCGGCCCGGTTGCCTTTGTAGGCTGCATATTCTTCACCGCGGAACGTCTTACCGCCCATATCCCAACAACATACGACATGACTTGGCCCAAAAGTCTGAACCGCATCCCAGAAATAACGGATAAATCCGTAGACTGCGTTGGTAGGCAATCCTGCCTTTGTACGTCTGATATATCCGCTTGCAGATGTCGCATAAAAAGCACGGAACAACACCGCCATACCGTCTACCAGCAACAAAGTAGGTTCATTACGTTGATTCACTTGAATTTGTTCTCTCCTATCTAAATCTAGCATATAAAATATCGAAACTAATTCTATCATTATAGCATAGTTCCGCCAACCATCGTTCAGCCAAAAAAGCCCTGAATTTTTGAACATTCAGAGCCCATTAAGTGTTAGTTCATTCGACAATCATAACAATCATCGAATGACCGATCCCACCAAAAATCTATTTTACGCGTTATTCCATTCCTGCTCGTACGTTTCTTCCTTGAATCCAACCGTCACCTTTTCTCCATCCGTAACGATCGGACGTTTGATCAGACGACCATTGGAAGCCAGTAAACGAATCTGTTCATCAGCTGACATGCCCGGAAGCTTGTCCTTCAGTTGTTGTTCTTTGTACACTTCCCCGCTCGTATTAAAGAACTTTTTCACTTCCAGTCCGCTCTTTTGGATGAGTTCTGTTAGTTCAGATTCTGAAGGCGGTGAGTCAAAAATAGGGATTAACTCCAGCTCATGTCCTTGAGCTTCAAGCCATTTTACAGCTTTGCGGCATGTGCCGCATTTGGCATATTGATATACTTTTAAGTTACTCATGGTATGTGTTCCTCCTGTGGCTCCGGTGTGGCTCCGGTTTCGACTTCTCGCTTCCCTTGGTTTGCTTCGCAAATCCAAAAGTCGCTCCAAATCGATACCATCGCCATGTAATTTTACTGACTTTTGCGAATGAGATCAAAAACACACATTCGGCTATATTTTTTGGATCAAAATCTTACAGCTTTTATATCCTTAAAAGCTTTTGAGATTTGAATTTTTGAAATATTTAACATGAAATTGGTAAACATCAATACATTAAACCATGAAACCGTAAGATTAGCCTACGGCATGTTGTTCGGGTGCATTAAGCCCCCCTCACATGGAATAGCCAATCATTGTTGCTCCCAAGCAGGACGGGCCGTGCAAGAGAATGCGACATAGGGTGCAGAACTAAGAGTCCCGTCGCAGCTTCCTACAGTTCTTCTCTGGGAGCTGCCTCATCATTCAAACGCTGCTCCAGCGCGGCCATATCTGCTGGAAAAGGAGCCTGGAACGTTATTCGTTCCTGTAGAATCGGATGTTCAAACGTCAACTCACAGGCGTGTAAGGCCTGGCGTCCGATCCAGCTGTCCCGTTCTTCTCGAACAGCCATGGTCTGCTCATCGATCTCGTGTACAGGTAGTGTCTTGTACATTCGATCACCGATTAATGGACAGCCGATGGACGTCATATGTACCCTGATCTGATGGGTTCTGCCACTTTCCAGCTTGAGGCTTATCGCACTAGCTCTGCCTTCTGCCCAACGTGTTAAGGTCGTGTACAACGTTCTTGCAGCGTAACCATCAGGTGTAACGATTCGGCGGTGCGGCTCTTCAGGATCACGATCAATCGGGCCATCCACTGCGCCCTGTTCCGGGACAGGGCTGCCGTGCACAAGTGCAATATATTTCTTATCCACTGTCCCTGCAATCATCTGTTCAGAGACATGCTGATGGACATAAGGATTCTTGGCTATCGCCAGCACTCCTGACGTTTCCTGATCAAGTCGATGAATCGGTCTGAACCGGAAGCGCTCGCCCTTGGATTTCCAATAATGAACAACGCCATTTGCCAAAGTACCCGTGTAATGTCCATGTGTCGGATGAACGATGATGCCCGCGTCCTTGTTAACAATAAGCAAGTGCTCATCTTCATACAGAACGGTAAATGGAATAGGTTCAGGCAAAATATCATCCGATTCCTCTTGCTCCATCCGAACTTCAACGACATCACCCGCAGCCACCTTGACGCTAATATAAACGCGCTCTCCATTTAGCATGACACCTTGTTCAGTCAGCTTAATTTTAGACAAAAGCTTACGCGACACCAGCAACCGGCGCTGAAGCACGGTCTTCAGCAGCCAGCCATCTTCTTGTTCGGTCACCGTGTAGACAATCGGCGAATAATATTGGCTCATTCTTTGCGGCGGAATACTTTTTTGCTCCGCACATATTCAATATCCGCCACCTGTTGTCTCGCGTTGGCCGTCCGTGCAACCACGAAGAAGTAATCAGACAGTCGGTTTAGATACCGTCGTACAGACGGATTAATATCTGTATGTTGTCCAAGTGTTACCGTGCGACGCTCTGCGCGACGACATACAGTACGGCACACATGAAGAGCAGAAGACAGCTGACTGCCACCAGGAATAATGAATCGTTCCACTTTTGGATTCTCTGCATCATACTGGTCGATCCATTGTTCCAAACGTGTGACCATTTCATCTCTCACCTTATATTTGGTCTCACTAATCTTCACAAAGGCCAGATCCGACCCACAATCAAACAGTTCCTGCTGAACTTCCAGAAGATGCTCACGCAGATCTTCAAATTCCCCTTGAGCAGAGTCAATAAGGCTGATCGCCTGGCCTACAAAACAGTTCAATTCATCAATCGTGCCATAAGCCTCAACCCGATCATCATCCTTGATGACGCGTCCACCGATGACCGAAGTCTGTCCTTCGTCACCTGTTCGTGTATATATGCCCATCGTTATCCCTCCAATTGGTAATATAATAATGAATACGGGAATGCCATTTTTTCAGAAACCCGTCTATCGCTTTACACGTATATAAGAATTGGTGTGCTCTGCCGAGTATACGACAAATCGAAGGAAACCAAAAGTAAAGGAGACGATTATGCAAAATTGGATAACCGATTTCATGGAACAATACGGCTACATAGGCATTGCACTCATTATTGCTCTTGAGAACGTATTTCCCCCGATTCCATCCGAAATCATTCTGCCGTTTGGCGGATTCATGACCACCTATACCAGTCTCACTCTTCCAGGAGTTATTATCGCCGCAACCATTGGATCCGTCCTTGGTGCTGTTCTCCTGTATGGTATTGGTCTACTCATTGACGTCGAACGCCTTGAGAAAATTGTGGAACGCTGGGGACATGTTCTGCGCATCAAAAAAGAGGATATTCACCGTGTCGATGCATGGTTTGACAAATATGGCATGTGGACCGTATTGTTCTGCCGAATGGTTCCCCTCGTCCGTAGTCTTATCTCCATTCCCGCAGGCATGTCCAATATGAAATTTGGTTTATTCCTTCTCTTTACAACCATTGGTACATTGATCTGGAATGTCATTCTGGTCTGCGTTGGTGCTGCGCTTGGCGCATCATGGGAGAGCATTTTGCACTTCATGGACGTCTATTCCATTGTAGTGTACGTCATTCTGGCCATCATTGTCATCGGATGTATCATCTGGTGGATCAGACGTAGCAAAAAGCAGAAATAAAAAGGATAACTTAATAAATAAAGCCTCCTCGTCACCAATTCGTGGTTAAGGAGGCTTCTTTATGTCACCCGTTTATGTCATCTCGCTATCGTTCATCTTCATTTCGCATGCCCTGACTCTTAAGATCGATAGCCAGACCAGATACCAGCAAGTACATCTTTTCAGCATGTATCTGCAACATCCGATTAACCGAAGCCATTCTCGCTGTAAATATTCGTTCTTCCTCGGTAGGATGCAATGTGCCATGCATTTCATTGGTAATCACAAGCAACTTCCCCTGATAAGACAATAAAGCATCAAGCAAAAGCTGTGTCTCTGAACGCTGATGATCCAGATCCTCTGTTGCCCTGAAACCGGCAGCCATCCAGGAGGTCAGACTGTCTACAATTACAATTCGCTGATCCGCCAAAAACAGATTGGATTCCCGATTAATCTGGGTGATCACCTCTGTCAGATGCTGACCGTTCCCGGCATGAATGGCACGATAATGAGCGGATGGCAATTCGGGAATAACGGGATCATGATCACCAGTGGATAAATATACACCCTCCCGGCTAATTCCGGCTGCGTACTTGAGGGCAAACCGGGTTTTACCACTACCTATGCCGCCTGTGACCGTAATCAGCAATCCGCTTCCCTCCTTCCATAGCCATTCTGAATTTTCTTTACTCTGTCAGCGCCTTCAGCACTTTTTTGGATTCTTCGACATTGGAAGATGACACTGGAATGGTGGCGAACAAATTGCTCGCAGCATATTCTACATCTTTAAACATTTTCATATCTTCGAGTGGAATGCCGTAAAGATGTGATTCTTGCTTGAGATCTGAACCTCCATCTCCTTCACCCTTCTCTACCAATACTCCACCCTCAAATACACCCCGTTCAAACTTCTTCGGATCAAAAGTATCATCCAGCGGAACATTGGAGCCATTACTTCCGTATTGTTTCATGTCGGACTCAGGCAAAATGAAAATATCATGTCCTCCAGCCGCATATTCTACCATAATTTTCTGAACATCATACATTGCACTGGTAATCACTTCCACCTTGGGTTCCTCACCCAGTTTCTGTTGCAGATTGGCCTGTAACTGCTCTGAGATTACAGATGGATTTCCTTGGTTATCAATGATGAATATGGAAAAACCATCTTTACCTCCACAACCAGCAAGCAGAAAAACGATAGAAATGATTGCAGTAAGCCCCCAAAATCTCTTCATTCCAGTTCCCCCTTTAGTCTCCTATGTCCAATATATCACAATTGTTCCACGCAAAAAAATAACCTAGTTTATCGGGGGATCACCTTGCCTTTTCACACAAAAAAAGAAGACCTTCTCAGGTCTCCCTTTCTAATTCAATTAATGAAACGTTTCACTCCAGCATAAACGTTATTTTCCTTTAATCGGGTTAGCCTTCATATATTCATTAATCTTTAAATCCAGCAAACTGCTGATTTCAATTACAATATCGGATGTGAATGATTTCTCTTCGAGGAAGATCTGTTCCATCTTGCGACGAAGCATATGAATTTCATCTTCCAAGGAAATGTCATGCAAAGATGCGTTATCGGGTTTCACCGACCATCGGTCGCCATGATCGCCTTCTGCCAGATAGTGCCCACGATTCGTCGGTAAATCATATTCAACACAAAACAAAGCTAACCCCTCCTTGGAAAAATGGTTTCCAAATTTATGAAAACTTATTTCAAATTGAAATTATATCACATTATTTTGTAAAAGAAAGTTATTTTTTTCCAATAATGAAAATGTCACATTTGTAAAAAGATTCTACTTTAGTATTAACCCTCTTTTTGCAGTTTGTAAACAAAGTTTCCGATTCGTTCCAAAGCTTCATTTAATTGGGTTACGGAAGTAGCATAAGAACAACGCAAGAAGCCTTCACCCTGAGGGCCAAAAACATTGCCCGGAACAGCAGCCACTTTATTCTCCGTTAACAATCGTTCAGCAAACAGGTCGGAACTCATACCCGTCTTTTGAATGCTTGGGAATGCATAGAATGCTCCCTGAGGTTCATGACAATCAAGTCCAATATCCCTGAAGCCCTGCACAATTAAACGTCTACGCTGATTATACGATTCTACCATCCGATCTTTCTCACCCAAACCATTTGTCAACGCCTCAAGTGCAGCAACCTGACCCATGGCCGGCGCACACATTACCGTATACTGATGGATTTTGAGCATGGCTGCAATAAGCTCAGGATGACCACACATGTAACCGATCCGCCAACCTGTCATTGCAAAAGCCTTCGAAAATCCGCTTACGAGAATGGTCCGCTCCTTCATGTCAGGGATAGCTGCAAAACTAACATGTTTTTGCGTATACGTCAATTCAGCGTAAATTTCATCCGCGATCACAATCAGATCATGCTTTTTAATCACTTCAGCAATAGGCAGCCACTCTTCATACGTCATGATGGCTCCAGTGGGATTACTCGGATAACACAGAATAACCACTTTCGACTTCGGCGTGATGCCAGCTTCAAGTGCTTCGGCCGTTAACTTGAACTGATCTTTCGCGTAGGTTTCAACACCAACCGGTATACCGCCACCGATTGAAGCGATGGGTGAATAAGCCACGTACGAAGGTTCAGGAATGAGAATCTCGTCGCCAGGTACGATTAATGCTCGCAAAGCCAAGTCAATCGCTTCACTGCCACCCACGGTAACAATAATCTCATCCTTGGGATCGTATTTGGTATCAAACTGAGTATCCAGATATTCACTGATGGCTTCTCTCAACTTCGGCATACCTGCGTTGGATGTGTAACTGGTCATACCTCTTTCCAGCGAGTATACACAAGCTTCACGCATATGCCAAGGTGTAACAAAATCAGGTTCACCCACACCCAATGTGATAATATCCTTGTTGTCTCCAACCAGATCAAAAAATTTACGAATTCCGGATGGAGGTATCTGCTGCACGAGGGGTGCCAGATAAGATGTCATTTTCTTGTTGTTCCCGGTTGTCTGTTCATTCACTATCATGACACATCTTCCTTTACGGCGAGATCATGAGACGGTTGTCTTCCTGATGGTCTTCAAAAATAATCCCGTCCTGCTTATATTTTTTAAGAATAAAATTCGTTTTGGTTGAAAGTACAGAGTCTATCGGAGACAGTTTCTCTGACACAAAATTAGCGACTTCACGCAGGTTGCCACCTTCCACTTCAACGAGCAGATCGTATGCACCAGACATGAGATATACGGACTTCACTTGCGGATAGAGATAAATGCGTTCGGCAATCCCTTCAAAACCACGACCACGCTCCGGCGTGATCTGCACCTCAATCAGGGCCGTTACTTTCTCATCATCTATTTTGCTCCAGTTCACGACGGTTGCGTATTTTACGATAACGTGGTCTTGTTCTAGCTGTGCCACGGCGTTCTTAATCTTGTCTTCCGACTCCCCCAGCAGCGTCGACAGCAGTGCGGGAGTCCTTCTCGCGTCTTCCTTCAGCAGATCCAGAACTTTTAATTGCAGATCGTTCAAATCTTTCATGGTTTTCCCTCCAGCATCATCCAGGTTCCTGAAAATGAATTAATACTTATATTACATGAATTTGACGTTGATGCATAGACAAAAGACCGCCTGCCCTGAATTCAGGCAAGCGGTGGTATGGTCCTGGAACGTTAGGTGCTTCAAACCTCTTTTGCAAAGGTTACATGTAATAAGGGTTACCGTTATTCGGTTGATGCTGAGGCACATTAGGAGCTTGGCTATATGAACTGTTCTGTGTATTCTTTTCCTGAATGAATTGCTGACACTTTTGTTGGGTCTGGTGGGCGGACTGAATTTGCTTGTCCACATCCTGACGAAGTGCCTTGGATGAGACAGAATACATGTTGTTTTGCTGCATCAGATTGAACAGTTCCCCTTGTAATCTTAGGGTATCGTTCGTCAGATCTGTGAACATTCGACGTGTCATGGGGCAGGAAGCTTCCGTTGTCGCAGTTGTATATTCGCGTGAGGTTCGTCTTAAATCTGCAAGAATCGACTTCAGCAGATCCTGCTCCTGCATAAAATTTCCACCAGATGACAAAGATTGAGTGTACACGTATTTTCCTCCTATACTTTGAAATAACTTGTCATGTTTTGAACTTTACTGTGATTGCGCTGGTGCAAGAGATTGATGTTGCTGTAACGTATTGACAAGAGTATTCAGATGCTGCTCATGTGAGCGAACATAATGATTCAGCGCCTGTTGAATTTGCGGATTATGTGTGATGGAGGCTGTGGCTGCACATTGTTTGATTAACATTTCCTCATTGGAAATTGAATCCGCAATATAGTTCAGTTCCTTGGGGCTCAGTGCTTGCATTTGTGAGTTTTGCATGTATATCTGACCTCCTTAATCTAAAGTTATTGCGAATTTATTGTTACCCTAACCTGAAAAAGTATACTTCAACTATATTCAACAGAGGTGATCAATTATGGAACTTATTAACGGAAAAACATTTTGGCCAACTACCTTTGCTTCCCATCCCCATTATCCTGTTTTGCAAGAAAACCTGTCCTGTGATTGTCTAATCATCGGTGGTGGAATGGGAGGCGCGTTGTCTGCTAAGCTTTTGACGGATCAGGGGATTGACACCGTTGTTATTGACAAAAGAGATATCGGTTATGGCAGTAGTATGGCAAATACGGGCCTGCTCCAATATACGAATGACAAAACGCTCACCTCTTGTATCCAGACATTTGGAGAAGAACGTGGTGTTCGATTCTACGAATTATGCCGGGATGCCATGCACCATCTCGAAAAAATTTCATCGAAGCTTGAGATAGATCCTTGGTTTGTGCCTCGCACAAGTCTCTATTGTGCCAGTCACGAGGAAGATGTATCGTTGCTGGAGGAAGAATATCGTAACCTGAAACATTATGGATTTGATGTGGAGCTGTGGGATCAGGAAAAAATTAGTGCATTATTCCCGTTCAGCAAACGTGCTGCATTATACACAAGCGGGGATGCTGAGGTTAATCCGTATCGTTTGGTTCACTCACTATTCCACTCAGCCTCACGTCAAGGAGCAAGAGTCTATGCTCATAGTGAATTCACCCATTGTGATTATGATGAAAATGGTGTCCTATGTTACACACCTCTTGGCACTGTACGTGCCAAACATGTTATTTTCTCAACAGGCTATGAAACACAAGAAATTAAAAAGGATAGAGGCGCATACCTTCAAAGCACCTATGCTATCGCTACCAAGCCACTACAGGATCTCAGCAGCTGGTACAAGCAATGCATGATATGGGAGACCGAACGACCTTATCTATATATGCGCACAACTCCAGACGGAAGAATTATTGCAGGTGGACTTGATGAGAATCGTCCTCGAGAAGAACAACGGGCTATCAAGGCGGTTCATAAAGGTGAGATTTTGTTACAAAAGATTGCCGAGTATTTCCCATTACCTGATCTCGAAGTCGATTACGCTTGGGAGGCTGTCTTTGGAAGCACCCATGATGGTCTTCCGTTAATCGGTCCACACCCAGACTATCCGAATTCGTACTTTGTAGAAGGGTATGGAGGTAACGGGACCGTATACAGTATGATTGCTGCTTCCTTAATTGTGGATGCCATTACGGGCAAACAAAACCCTGATATGGATCTGTTCTCTCTCACACGTACAAGTAAACCATCTCCTGTATAACCAACAACTGAACCAATACAACTACAAACAGGGTACAGCACACGGAAAGTTCTCTTTTCCCGCCGCTGTACCCTGTCTATATATTGGGAAGCCTGCTAAGCCGAGGGCTCTTGCCCTTCCGTTTGGTTCAATAACTTGCGCATAAAGATCCATCCAATTAGCGGAGAAGCACCGAGGACAATAATAAGCCAGGTTAACATGCGTAGAGACGGAGCATTTAAGACTGTCACAATAAATATGACCAACCCACATAGTCTGCCAAGCATCAGGCATAACTCTCTCAAAACGACAAGTTCAACCCTTTTCTCCACATTTTCGCCACTTGTGCCCATCATGTCGAATCCCGCTGATATCATCGGTAGTACATATAACGGCATCGCAACAGCACTCCCAATCCCCATGATTAACAGCGTTCCATAGGTCACTTTCCAGAGAAGAGGAAGAAGCACAACGAGCAGAATGAGGGCTCCGATGAACATGCCTTTTGATCTATACTGTGGTTTGAACCATTTCCCAGCTGCCCAATAACTTACTAGTGCCACAGCTGAAGTGATGAGTGAGAACTGCCCCAATTTGTACTCCTGTGCGGTAGCCAAATATACAAGCAGTGCAATCAGGAAGGCAAAGACACCTTCACGGGCACCCTGAGCGAATAACCCCAAGCCTAAGGTCCTCCAGGGACTATCCCGCTTGGATATCTGTATCCAAGGTTCTGACCAGCGGTATGTACCGCTCACCTTTCTTTTTTTCAGAAAAAAACTGAAAACTACCGCTATGACATAAATAACGAGTGATACCGTGAAGATGAGCCGATATCCTGTGTTGTCTGTCATGCGAGTAATAATCAGACCGGAGAACCATGGACCTATAATTCCGGTCATCGAACCAAGTAACCCAACCCAGCCATTGAATAGATCCCTGTTTTCCAGATCCGTTATTTCAAAATACACAACATTAAATGCGATCCAGAATAGCCCCAGGGAACAACCCAGTAGTATACCCAGAGGCCATATCCAGTCTACAGCTTTGGAACCAGCCCAGAGGACTATCATATAAAATATGCCGGACAGCGCAGTACCTAATCGTAGTGCACTCATTTTATTGTGTTCCTTGACCCATTTGCCAGCAAGCCAGAATGTCAGTCCAATGGACAGTTGCTGGCTGAGAGTGAACCACCCCAACATGGCATAATCCGGACGGCTTTTCCACAGAAACACATTCAAAAAGGTTCCCGACAACGCTCCGGCTAACGCAAACAATCCATTCACGCCCAAAAGCAGAATGGATTGTCGGCCTAAAGTAATCTTCATCTGCTCCTCCTTCATCCACCTGAAGTGAATTGTGTACAGGTAGGTCTTAGGGTTAACGTGCCCCAAGCAAGAGGAAAACATGATGAATCTTCAGGATTGCTATGAAATTGGTTAGAATCTTCCGAAATGTTTATTCCTGCGTACTCAGGTTCTTGATCAGACGCAGACGATCTTCCTCAGACAGACTGTATTGAACTTGGAAACATCCCGAACATACATAGGTCAATACTTTAAACGGTGGTGACAATAGTGATCCTTCGCCTGAAGCTGCGTTAGCAACTGGCATGAAGTTATCCTGCGTTGTAGCTTGCGTACCTGCGAGAATCATGAATTCCCGGCAATTCGGGCACTCAGGCACTTCTTCCTGATGATCAAGTTGCTTCTGAACACCTTGTTCATACTGAATGAGGTCATTACCTTCATCCGCATATTTGGTCAACGTTCGCAACTCCGGCAATTTGAGTTCAACTTCATCCCCCCACAGATCTGAAAGATCCGTAGTCTGCTCCTCATCCTTTACATCATCCACATCATAGATGTCGTCCTCAGCTTCATCGTTCTCTTCGTCACCGATGTTAATGTTGAGCGTTCGATATCCCTTTAATTCATTGTGGCAGTATGGACACTCTTCTTCAGGACCGAGTTCCTCATCCCATACAATTTCCGTGTGACACCAAGGGCATATTGTTGTTTCCATATTGAATCAACCTCTCTCTTCAAATCATCATGTATTCATTACATAGATCACACCGATGGCAAAAAACACGATCGATGCCGCAAACAGAATCCGTATCAATATCTTCATGACCGGTCCCCCTAGATAATGCTCGCGCCAATAACAAACGACAGCGAGACTGAAATAATCATGGATATCAATCCGACAGCTCGGTTATCCGATTCGATCTCCTTATCAATGGAGAACACGGGTGTCAGGAATTCGAACAAAAAATAGGCAATGAGCAGAAGGATAAACCCTACAAACGACCACGTCATGGCTTCATATACCGAAGATTTTGCTTGTATGCAGAACCGCAATACGTTGCAGATCCCGAAGATCTTACCTCCTGTAGCCATCGCAACGGCCACATTGCCCTTCTTGATCTCAGTCCAGCATTTATACTTAGTCACCAGTTCGAAGCAAGCCAGAAATACAAGCAGCTCCATAATCGCTACCGAGAAAAAACCGAGTACCATCCCCAAGGGATGAGACAGCAATTGGTCAATGCTTTCTATCACGCACCGTTCCCCTCTCCCCATCTGCGACCTTCATGAATAAGGTCGCAGAATATCATTGATTCATGGACCGGCTATTCCAATTCTGCGACGGTCACACCGTTCCCGCCTTCTCCGTAATTGCCCAGCCGGTAGCTTTTAATATGTTTATGCTTACGCAGGTAATCCTGAATACCGGAACGTAAAATTCCTGTACCTTTACCGTGAATAATATAAACTTGGCCCAGGTTGGCAAGGAAAGCTTCATCAATGAACCGGTCTGTCTCCATCAGGGCTTCTTCCAGGTTGGTACCACGCAGATCCAATTCACTTTTCACATTGTCATCACGTGTACGTTTCATACCCGTTACCGGTTTTTGTTTCGGTTTGGCTGCGGGAGCCGATTGCTGCAGTTCCAGGTCATCCAGGGATACTTTCATTTTCATAATCCCCAGTTGTACCATAGCGTCTTTGCTGCCCGCCATCTCTACAACATGGCCTTTTTGATTCAAACTGTAGACAAGCACTTCATCACCAGGACCGATGGCACGAGTCTTCGGCGTGGTTGCCGTCTTCTTGACCGTTTTCCTACGTTTCTCAGGTTCTGCCTCGTCCAGCTGTTTGCGGGCAGCAATGAGTTTGTGCTCCTTCACGGAAGCACCTTCTTCCATAGCCAACAGGCGAAGATCTGCTATAATCTTCTCCGCTTCCGCGCGAGCCTTTTCCACAATGCTGCGTGCATCTTCTTCTGCTTTTTCAATCCGGCGATCACGCTGCTGTTCCAGCTTCTCCAGTTCGGTCTGATGACGACTGCGTAATTTCTCCATATCCTGGCGCAAACTCTCTGCCTTCTCACGCTCTTGTTCAGCCGTAAGACGGTTCTCTTCAAGAGAAGCAATCATGTGCTCAATCCGTTGATCCTCTTCCTTCACTTCGCCACGGGCGTAGTCAAGAATGTAACCCGGCAGTCCCAGTCGCTCTGCAATGGCAAATGCATTACTTCGTCCAGGCACACCCACCAGAAGGCGATAGGTCGGGCTCAGTGTGTTGATGTCAAATTCCATGCTGGCATTAATGACACCTTTACGCTCATATGCGTATGCTTTCAGTTCACTGTAGTGAGTGGTTGCAACCATGCGACATCCCGTCCGGTGCATATGCTCCAACATGGAGATCGCCAGTGCGGAACCTTCAGCTGGGTCTGTCCCTGCTCCAAGTTCATCGAGCAACACCAAACTTTTCGACGTCATGTTTTTCAGAATGCGAATGATGTTGGTCATATGACTGGAGAAAGTACTCAGATTCTGCTCGATACTCTGCTCGTCCCCAATGTCTGCATAGATCGCATCAAATACACATAACTGACTGCCATCCTCAGCTGGAACAAATAAACCGGACATTGCCATCAGGCTCAGCAATCCAATTGTTTTGAGCGTTACCGTCTTACCACCCGTATTCGGACCTGTCACGATAATGGATGTGTAATCATTGCCCAGCTCTATGTCGATTGGAACCACGTTTTCGATCGCAATCAGCGGATGCCGACCTTTTTTAAGTTTGATGAACCCGCGGTCATTCATGCCAGGCAATGTTGCTTTCAGTTCACGAGCCAGACGTGCTTTGGCAAAGATAAAATCAAGTGATCCCAGCAGGTCGACATCATACAACAGCCACTCTCCCTGCTCACTGACAAGTGCCGTCAATTTCTGCAAAATAATTTCTATTTCGCGCTCTTCCCGAATCCGGGTTTCGCGTAATTTGTTGTTCATTGCAACAATCGATTCCGGCTCAATGAACAATGTCGCACCCGAACCGGATTGATCGTGCACAATCCCGCCAAAGTACGAACGATATTCAGCTTTCACCGGGATAACAAAACGGTCTCCTCTGATGGTGATGAGCTGATCCTGAAGCATCTTGGATACGGTAGAGGATCGAATCATGGAATCCAGTTTTTCGCGAATCCGCGCTTCTCCGCCTCGCAGTTCACGACGAATCTGCGCCAACGCTACGCTTGCACTGTCGGCAACCTCTGCATTATCGTCAATACAGATTTTGATGGCATCCTCAAGCGTTTTTTGCTCTGACAGTTGATCACTGATATAGAACAATGATTCGATGGGCTCATCTTCATGCAAAGTACCAATCTGACGTTTCAATCGCCGCGCCGCAAAGGTTGTATTGGATATTCCCAACAGTTCGTGAGGGTTAAGTGTGCCTCCAATTTCAGCACGTTTGATGGAAGCCGTAATATCTACAATTCCTCCAAACGACGGTGAGCCTTTTAGACGATCAAATGTGAAGGCTTCATCGGTTTGCTGCAGCAACCGTTTCACTTCTTCAAGTTCACTGCTTGGTTCAAGTTGCTCCGCTTTCTTTTTTCCCATGGTTGTCTGAGCAAAGCTAAGCAATGTATTTAAAATTTTGCGATATTCCAGTGTGTGTAAAATTTTCGTGTCCAAGTGTACAACTCCTTCCAAACTATATCTGTATTATAACGAAAGAAACTTTCTTACGCTATTTAACGAATCCTTCCACACATAACTTCAACCATAGCACCACAAACTACAGGTGTCAGGATTGTGCAACCTCTCCATCCCCTTGGAGTTGCCCTGCTCAGTTCAATCCGAATAAAAGGAGGTAAACACCATGAATTTTCTGGGACATGTCGTGCGATTTATCATCGCTGCAATTGTATTAATGGTGGTTAGCTGGATCGTTCCCGGATTCGCCGTTGGTGGCTTCTGGAGCGCCCTGTTGCTTGCTCTCGTCATTGCCCTGCTCGGCTGGATCGTTGAAGGTATCTTCGGCAAAAGAGTCAACCCGTTTGGTCGCGGTATTGTCGGATTTATCGTTAGCGCACTGGTGATTTGGCTTGGTCAATATGTTGTAGATCATGTTGAAGTCAGCCTGCTCGGTGCCATTCTCGCTGCGCTGGTCATCGGGATTATCGATCTCTTCATCCCGGTATCCACCCCTTTTGATGCCGGACGAAGCTCCAAAAGTTAATCTCCACTTCACCTTAAAGTCCCCATGAATTCTCCTAAACCTCTGAAGGCCCTGTGCCGGAAGGGGTTTATTTCATTCGGGCAGTACGCACGCTCTGCCGTACACGTTCAATTTTCAAAAAAACGACATACGCAGCGTGTACAGGCATCCACATATTGCGGTATGATGACTGGAGCAATCATTCAAATTTTATCCAAATCACGCTTTAAGGAGGCACATGATGAAGAAAGGCATAACATGGCTTGCTGCCTGTATGTTAATTCTGGTCCTCACTGCATGTGGAGGAGCGAAACAGTCCGCAGAATCTGGCAGCAATGGATCCGATGCTGATGCTGGAGTTACAGCCAGTGAAGAATTGGTCATCAAGGCGAGTAACTATGAATTCGATCAACCTGAGTACCATCTTAAAAAAGGCGTTCCGGTCAACATTGTTTATGAAAATGAAAACGGAAATCACGGTATCCTTGTGCCTGAGCTGAATCTTCAACTGGATACCAGAAATAGCTCCAAAGTCATAACCCCGGACAAAGTTGGTGAGTTTGAAATGTCCTGTTCCGTCTTCTGTGGTTCAGGACACAGCAGCATGATCTCCAAAATTATCGTTGAAGAATAGTATTCAAGACAAGGAGCCCCCGCAGCGACGGGAGCTCCTTCTTTAGTATAACAAATTGTACCAGAGTGCGTTGCCCACGAGCCAGTTCTGCTACATTCATTACGCTAGGTCTGGTCCTGTTCAATCAATTCAATCCATTCGTTATATTCCGTCTGCAATTTCGTATATTCATCATGCAACTGACGATATTCCGTGTTCAGCTGCTCTGCCTTCTCCTGCTCCATTTCACGTTCAACCTGTAACAAACGTAATTGATTGGCCGCTAGTTCGTAACGTTCCCCCATCTCAAGCAGTTCAGTTTCCATGATCTCTTTCTCTTGGGTCGCTTCTACACGTAACTTGTCCAGCTGCTGTCGTTCTTGCTCCAGTCCCTCCAGCAACTCACTACTTGCCGCACTTTCTCTCTTCCAAACCGTTAGTTCATTCTCAAGTGCAGCCCAGCGTTCCTGCCAGGATTGTTCCTGAGCCGCCCATTCATCTGCACGGCGTTGCCATACCTGGTCGTTCTGCTCTGCTTGTTCAACGCTTGAGCGAAGTTCTTCTTCACGTCTTGTCAACTGCTCCAGACGGGATGCCAACTCGGTCTGTTTGGCTGACAGTTCTTCGTATTTGATCTGCCACTCCAACGCTTCTTCCTCAGTCTGGGCTAGCCGGCTCTCTTGCTCCGAGTAGCGCTCGGAAAGTTTAGCTGAAGACTGTCTCGCTTCTTCAAGTGCGCTCACAATCTCTTGTTTCTCCTTGCTCAATTCATCCAGCTTGGAACTATAATTCTCTTCCCGTTGTAATGCATCACTGTAATCATTACGGATTTGTTTATAGTTATCCTGAAGTCGGTTCAGCTCTTCCCGAACAACATTTAGCTCAACTTCAAGCTGATTGCGTTTCTCTTCCAAAAGCTCTGCATCCTTCTGGTATTGCACAGCCTCTTCATGGTTGAAACGAGACTCTTCCTTCACCACGGACAATTCATCATGAAGGGATTGCACACCAGACTCCAACGTTTCATTTTGTTCAGCAACTTCAAGAATCTGATTCTCCAGGTCCCCGATCTCAGCCAATCGCTGCTCAGCAAGGTCCTTCCAGGACTGCTCACGTTCCGTAAGCGTGCCGATCTCATTCTGCAATGTACGCACCGCGGCATGAGCCTGTTCAAGCACCTTATGCAACCTACGCTGTTCCTCTTCCGACTTCACTTCAGCCTCACGAAGCTTTTGAACTTCCTGTTCAAGCTGTGCATGTTGCTCCTGAAGTTTGCGTAGCTGTGCTGTGAGAGAGGTTTCTCTATCCACAGTTTCATTATACTTCTGCTTCCATTGTTCCTGTGAATCACGGGATTGCTGGGCAGCCTGTTCCGTTTCACGCAGAAGCTCCTGCAACTGGGAACGGTCCTCTTTCAACTGCTCCAGTTGTTGCTCCAGTTCCGTGATTCGGCGAGTCTGAACTTCCTGCTCCTGTTTACGGACCCCATGCTCATGACGTAACGATTCCAATTGACCACGCTCGTGCTGAAGTTGCTGTTCTTGTTCAGCAACCATGTCCTGTGCACTGATGAGCTGGGTCATCACTTCTTCTAATTGCTCTTCGACATCTAATAGTCGAGTCTCTGCCTGTTTACGTTGTTCCTCAAGTTGCTGCTTGAGCTTGCCCTGTTCTTCTTGCAATAAGGCCTCTGCCGCCGCTTCGGCTTCTTTCGCCTGGGACGCTGCTGCTTCCTTGACTTGCTGTAATTGTTCCTCGAGGGCTGCTTCTTTCTCCATCCATTCGAGTTCCAACTGCTCGGATAACGCCTTAAACTCCGCATTCAACTGATTTATCTCAGTCAGGCGCTTCTGCTCCGCTTGTGCCTGCAAGTCAGCCCGTTCCTGATTCGCCTGATCCGTGAGCTCTTGTGTCTGTTGCAGCGCTTTTTCTTCAGCCTGTTGAAGACGAAGTTCCATCTGTTGCTGAAGTTCGTTATACTGTAGCGCTGCTTCTTCCTGAGCTTTCTTCAGATTGCTCTCTGCCTGCTCCAACTCGGACAGAATGGCCGACTCGGCTTCTTCCTTGGCTGTCTGAACCTGCTGCGCAGCTTTGGCTTCAATCTGTTGACGTTCTGCAACGGCACGGCTTTCGGCTTCTTTTAATTGAGCTGCAGTCTTGTCCTGCAGCTCTTTATATTGCGCCGCAGCTTTGGCCTGCGCCTGCTGCAATTCGGCTGCAGAACGGTTCTGAGCTTCTTTGAGCTGGGAAGCAGCCTGTGCCTGTGCATTTTTAAGCTGGTTAGCCGCTTTCTCTTCCATTTCCTTCAGCTGTTTCGTTCCCTTGGCTTCTGCTTCCTTCAGTTGTGCCGTCGCTTGGGCCTGCAATTTCTGCACTCGCTCCGTTGCTTGAGCGCGTTCTTGCTCCAGCAGCGTATTCAACTTGGCTATCTCTGAATTTTTGTCCGATTCGGACTTTTGCAACGCCTGCTCTGCTTCAATCTTCAGCTTTTGCAAATCAGCAAGAGCCTGGTCACGCCGTTCCAATTCTTGTTGATGTTCATTTTGTATGGCGTTTAACCGATTCAATTCGTTTCTCAGTTCTGTACGTTCTCCAGTAAGCATCTTCAGTTCATTACGGATTTCCTGAGTCTGAAGAGACTGTTCAGCCATATGTACAGCCGCCAGTACCGCAATACGCGGAGTATCCAGACGGGAATTTTGCTTGGAGATTGCGCCCATACGCTCATCTACCAGGTTAGCTACTTGTTTCATATAGTCGGCACTGCTGCCAACCAGTTTATAGGAAGTCCCGTAGATCTCTACGGTGACGCGTGTACGATCAGGTGTAGTCACAGTTGTGCCCTCCTTCAAGTCTGTATGTTGATTCTAAGCTGTAATCACAAAAAAGTCACATCGATCCTCTAATGCTAAGGATTCGATGTGACTTCAAACAATTCCTGCTAATCTTTGTTCAAAAAATCTTCTTTTGTCCTATTTACGCAATTCCGCTCCGAATTGCTCTTCCAGACGAGCCACTACACGGGCATGAACTTCAGTAACTTCCTCATCGGTCAGTGTACGTTCACGATTCCGGTATACCAGTGCCATCGCCACGCTTTTCTTGTTTTCACCCAGTTTACTGCCAGTAAACACATCGAATACCTGTACGTTTTGTAACAATTCACCCGCCGATTCACGAATGGCGCGCAGCATATCTCCAGCTTCAATATCCTCATTCACAACAACCGCGATATCACGTTCCATGGCTGGGAAACGCGGAAGTTCACGATAACGAATGTCAGCGTCTGCTTCGTTGTAGATTGATTCAAGTGCAATCTCTGCGATGTACACATCATTTAGATCATACTGCTGTTGCAGTTCCGGATGCAATTGACCCAATGTACCGATCAATGTGCCTTCCCCGCCATCCTTACCTTCCAGATAAACCGATGCGGAACGTCCCGGATGGAATCCTTCAGGGCTGTTTGCTACCAAGCGAATGCGTTGTTCAAGCCCCACATAGGCGAACAGATGCTCAAGTGCACCTTTCAGATCGAAGAAGTCTACTTTCTCTGCTCCAACATTCCACTGCTGGCTTGCACGATTCCCGGTGAGCAGCAAGCCCAGTACCGGAATCTCATGCGGTTGCTTGGTCAGCTGATCTTCTTCGGTGAAGAACACATTGCCCACTTCAAATACAGCCAGTGAATCCTGTTTACGGTTCATGTTATACACCGCTGCATCCAGCATTTGCGGCAAAATACTCGTACGAAGCACACTGCGGTCCTCACTCATAGGCATCGCGAGTTTCACGGCTTTACTTCCTTGTGTCAACGCCGGGAACAATGTCGCTTTATCCGGGTGTACAAAGGAGTAACTGATCATTTCCTGCCAGCCACTGCCGGAGAGCAATCCACGAATGGTGCGACGCATCGCTTGAGAGCGTGTATATGCCCCTGGAGTCGTCGGTCCTTCAATCCATGTGGTTGGAATGTTGTCGTATCCGTACAGGCGTGCAATCTCTTCAAACAAGTCTACGTCGAGCGTAATATCCCCTCTGCGTGTTGGTACTTCCACATCCAGCAATCCTTGATCAGCATCACCACATGCAAAGTGCAAACGAGCGAAGATGGTTTTTACCTCAAGCAAAGACAGATCGGTTCCCAGATAACGATTCAGTCTATCCAGCGACAATTGAATTACACGTTTCTCCGCAGCTTCAGCTCCAGCTTCCACGATTCCTTGGTGCACTTCACCTTCAGCATAACGCTGAATCAGTTCAGCCGCACGATCCAAAGCCGTAATCACCGCACCCGGGTCTACTTCCTTCTCAAAACGCATGCTTGCTTCGGAACGCAGCCCCAGTTGGCGCGACGTTTTCCGAACGGTTCCGCCGTCGAATTTGGCGGACTCCAAGAGCAGATTCACCGTGCCTTCCGATACCTCGGAATTCTCGCCACCCATAACCCCAGCGATGGCTACCGGTTTCACGCCGTCCGTAATGAGCAACATGTGCGGCTCCAGCTTACGCTCCTGTCCATCCAGTGTAACAATCGTTTCGCCTTCGTTGGCCATCCGCACTTCAATATGGCCCTTTTCCAGCTTATCCGCATCAAATGCATGTAGCGGTTGACCGTATTCAAGCATGACATAGTTCGTGATATCAACGATGTTATTGATTGGGCGAACACCTGCAGCCATGAGACGGTTTTGCATCCACAGCGGGGAAGCACCCAGCTTAATGCCAGTTACATAACGAGCTGCATAGTGGCTGCATTGCTCCTGTGCCTTAATCTCTACAGAGATATGATTTGCGGCTGCATTACCAACTTCAACCAGTTGGTCTTTGGGACTTGGCAGCTTCACTTCACGACCCAGGATTGCACCCACTTCATAAGCTGCACCACGCATGCTGAGACAGTCGGAACGGTTTGGTGTCAGGTCCAGTTCAAGCACATGATCGTCGAGACCAAGAACCTGGCTGATTGGCGTGCCAACCTCCGTTTGTTCTGGCAGAACGAGAATACCTTCCTGCTGATCTTTGGGCAGCAATTTGTCGTTCATGCCCAGCTCTTTGGCGGAACAGATCATGCCAAGGGAGACAACACCGCGCAGTTTGGCTTTTTTGATATCCAATCCACCAGGGAGCTTCGCTCCAACCAGGGCTACGACTACTTTTTGGCCAGCATCCACATTTTTCGCACCACACACGATCTGCAGATCTTCTTCTTGGCCGGCATCGATGACACATACATTCAGTTTGTCTGCATCAGGATGTTTCTCCTTGCTCTTCACATAACCTACAACAACTTTATTCACGCCCTTGTTGCGGTTCTCCACTACATCAATTTCGACACCCGCACGGGTGATTTTCTCCGCCAATTCCTGTGGCGTCACACCTTCAAGGGAAATATAATCAGACAGCCAATCTGTCGATACTCTCATGGACGTTCACTTCCTTCATCTATAAATTGGTATTCCCGGTTCATAACGCTTGCTCTATATACGTTAATCTATTTATTGTAAAGTTACAGCCGTCCGAATTGCTTCAGGAAGGTCAGATCACTGTTGTAGAAGTGACGTATATCATCGACACCATACTTCAGCATGGCGATACGTTCTACGCCCATACCAAATGCAAAACCACTGTATTTCTCCGGATCGTATCCACCCATTTCCAGTACTTTCGGGTGAACCATACCGCCGCCCAAAATTTCAAGCCAGCCTGTTTGCTTACATACGCGACAGCCGCTGCCGCCACATTGTACACAAGTTACATCCACTTCCGCACTTGGCTCTGTGAACGGGAAGAAACTTGGACGCAGACGAATTTCCGTATGGGAACCGAACATTTCACGTACGAATTGCAATAGGGTCCCTTTCAGATCGCTCATACGAATGTTTTCGCTGATAACCAATCCTTCAACCTGGTTAAATTGGAAAGAGTGTGTCGCATCGTCGTCATCACGGCGGTATACTTTGCCTGGGCAGATGACTTTGACAGGCACTTCGCCCTTCATGCTCTGCATGGTACGTACTTGAACCGGAGACGTATGGGTACGCATCAACAAGTCTTCTGTAACATAGAAGGAATCCTGCATATCCCGCGCCGGGTGATTCTTCGGCAGATTCAATGCTTCAAAGTTGTAATAATCCATTTCGACTTCAGGACCTTCCGCAATGCGGTATCCCATACCGATGAAAATATCTTCGATCTCCTGTACCACTTTGGTCAGTGGATGCAGTCCGCCTTGACGTCCACGACGTCCTGGCAGAGTTACATCAATTTTCTCGGATTGCAGACGCTTCGCCGTCTCTTCCTTCTGGAACTGATCCTGCTTGCTGTCGATAACTTCCTCAATGGCAGCTCGAACATCGTTGGCTACTTGACCAATAACCGGACGTTCCTCTGCACTAAGTGCACCCATACCTCGCAAAATCTCAGTCAATGCACCCTTTTTCCCCAAATACTTTACACGCAGATCACCGAGCGTCTGCGGATCATTCACACCAGACAACTGCTCCAGCGCTTCGATCTTCAATGCCTCTAAACGTTCTTTCATGTGTAATTGCCCCCTTTTTGTGGTGTTTTTGCAACAAAAAAAGGCCTTCTCTCCCCTGAAGGGACGAAAAGACCGTGGTACCACCCTTGTTAGACATCCATTGCTGCACGGACCTTCTGGCCTGCAACCGGTTTTGTCTCACTTTGTACGGAATAACGACCGTTAACCGTTTGCCCCTACTGTTGCCTCTGTGTCTGCACACAAACAGGTTCAGGGAACCGCTTCGGAGTGAATTTCGGCAGCCTTGTTCTACAGAAACGCTCTCAATCTACGGCGCTTCCTCCCTGTCCAGAGGTACTGCTTACTTGTCTCCATCATCACGTTTGCTTGTTAGTTAAACCTCTAGAGGTTGTCAAAAAGTCCGCTTTTGATTACGAATGATGCCTGGCGGCATCATCAGCATCGAATATGGCATTCAGCCGAAATGTCCGTTGCTCACGTAGTTTTCCCTACGCTCCGCTACTCCATTTCTATCTTCATCCCATCTTCTTGGTACTGAAAACCGATCTTTTTGAACACATACCCATATCGATGTAATCATCGATGGTCGTTCATAATTATATGCAAAATAGATCGAAATAGCAAGCCGTCCATGTTCTAATTTATGCTTGCACCCTTATCTTTCAATTGTTTCAGGCGCTGCTGGATTTCGCGAATCTCAGCTGCCTCGACTGCTCGCTCATTCGAATGCTCGGGCTGTGTCAGACTGTCTTTTCCAGCAGTGCTTACAGGAGACAGCAACTCCGATAGGCGCATCTCCAATCGTAACCGCTCATCATCGGATTCCCGGGTCTCCAGCGCCACCTCCCGAAGTTTGGTGGACTGCTCCCAATCCGACACACCTCCTTCAAACAGAGTTGCTGTGCCACCAGTCTCCAGATCGCATAACCGATTCGCGAGTGACTTCGTCAGCATCCGGTCATGGGATACAAGCACCAAAGCACCTGAAGCCTGTTTTAATACATTCTCCATGACTTCCTGGGTATCGATGTCTAGGTAGTTTGTCGGTTCGTCCAGCACCAGCAGATTTGCTCCGCCAAAATACAGTCTCAGAAATGCCACTCTGCACTTTTCCCCCATGCTCAAATCCCCAATGTGCTTGAACACATCATCTCTGGAAAATAGGAAACATCCCAGAATGGTACGTGCCGCACTTTGTGTCATGGATGGAAGAGTAAGCAAGCTGTCCAGCAGCGTCTGATTCTCCGGGAGCCCTTCCAGCTCCTGTGAAAAGTAACCGATTTTCAGCTGTGGATGCCGTGTGACCTTGCCTTGTGAAGGTTCCAGCTCACCAATCATCAACTTCAGCAGTGTTGTCTTGCCCGTTCCATTAGGACCTCGTACAGCAAGCCGATCTCCACGTTCCAAAGTAATCCGAAGATCCCGCAGCAATAGTTTGTCTCCCGTATATGAAAAACTCACCTCTTCCAGCGCAAGCAGCTGGCGTGCAGCCAGTGGATTCATATGTAATTCCATGTTCAATTTTGCAGCTTCACGAGGTTTATCCACCCGTTCCCGCTCCAAACGCTCCAGCTGTTTTTGTTTCGCATGGTATCGTGAAATATTTTTGTTGGCTTTGGCCTTGTAGAAGCTTTGGGTGATCTTCACCTCCACATCGGTTGCCGAATTATGCGCTTTATGGAACCATTCCTGATAATTTCGAATCGTTTCTTCCAGCGCCTTACGTTCCAATTCCTGCCTGCGGTAGATCGTTTCCTGTTCGCGTAATTCACGCTCTTTGTGGATCTTGTAGTCGGAGTATCCGCCCTTGTATTTGGTCAGGGCATCTGGACTGAACTCAATGACGCCTGTTGCTACCTGATCAATAAACGTACGATCGTGTGATACAAATAACAGCGTACCTTCATATGAGGATAACCACTCTTCAAGCCAGCGCATGCTTCCCTCATCCAGATGATTCGTCGGTTCATCCAGGATCAGGAATTTGGGTTTGCTGACAAGCAGCCCCGCCAAACGAGCCTTTGTTTTTTGTCCACCGCTCAAGGAATGATAGGGTCTATTCCAATGCTCTGCGGATAATCCAAGGCGAGTCAGTACTTTCTCTACCTCAGTCTCCCACATATAACCGTTCAACTGTTCATATTGCTCCATCACTTGTGTATAAGCTGCAAGCAGTTCTTCATCCGCTTCAGTGCTGATGCTCAGACGTTGTTCCAGTTCTTCCAAGTTCCGTTTTACTTCATAGATCTGACCGCTCTCACGCCGGACCGCATCCAGTACATTCATCCCGGCCTCAATCTCCGAGCGCTGGCGCATGAACCCCCATTCCTGCTGAGGGATATGACGTTCTATCCGTCCGCCACCATGCTCCTCGCCCAAAATGATACGTAACAACGTTGTCTTGCCACATCCGTTGCGACCCAAAATGGCGAGTCGTTCGCCCTCATTAATCTCCAAATTCAATCCTGTAAACAATTCATTACCGTTCCACTCTTTTGATACTTCATGTAAGCGTACCAATGTCATCATGAGGCCTCATCCTTCCTGCATCCTTTTTGCTGAACAAAAAAAACCGCTGGCATCAGCCGGCGGTTTGGCAATTCAGGGTTGGATCAAGCATTCAAAGACAGATCTAAGGTAAGCTACGGCATGAACAAAGAAACCCCAAACACAGGGTACACGTAAACCTTCAAGGCTTACTTGTTCCATACCTTTTCCCATAGCTGAATTTGGACACACGAATCCCCTCATTGCTCAGCCGCTCTGGCTGACTGCGTTATAAAACCGTCTGCAGTTAACTGGGGTTCAATTCATGTGTTTTACTTCATGGGACGTATGGTTACCTCTCATTCATGTGTAGTATCAATTTCTCCGTTATTGTACCAGATCATTGTAAAAAAGCAAAGGTTATATAAATTAATCTAAAGAATACTTACTTACTGGCCACTACGAAAACAGAACAACCTTCTGCTCGCTGTTACCACGGGATTTCCTTTAGCGCAATAAAAAAAGTCCTTGCATCGCAAGGACTCCGGTACTGCTTCGTTAAGCGGGTGATGGGAATCGAACCCACGCTATTAGCTTGGAAGGCTAAAGTTCTACCATTGAACTACACCCGCATGATTGAAGATTTTATTGTTAAGTTCCTTAGGAATTTAACAGTGATTTTACAAATAATAATATACCATGATCCTCTATAGCATGCAAGTCATATTTCCCATTTTTTTCATTACGCATCCATCAAAAAAAGCAGGAGCACCCTCGCGCCCCCGCTGTTCCCTAGCCTGTAGGCTTATCCACATCTCTCAAAAACTGCTTTTCAAATTCAGCTGCTTTAATCGGTTTGCTAAAGAAATAACCCTGAGCCTCGTGGCAGTGTTGATTGCGAAGAAAGACCATCTGATCTTCGTTCTCCACGCCCTCAGCTGTCACTTTCAGCTGTAAATGATGCGCCATTGAAGTAATGGTGGATACAATCGCAGCGTTATTGCTGTCTTCCATGACTTCATTCACAAATGAACGGTCAATCTTGAGCCGATCAATCGGCAGATCCTTCAGATAGTGCAACGAGCTGTATCCCGTTCCAAAATCATCAATACTGATATGCACACCAATTTCTTTGATTTTGCGCAACTGTTCGAATGACCGGTCTTTATCAAATGTCATGCTCTCTGTAATCTCCAGTTCAAGCCATACAGGCTCTAGTCCCGTCTCTTTGAGAATGCCATTGATATTGTCCAACAAATGGGAGTGCCTGAATTGTCTCATCGATAGATTCACCGAAACACACAGTTTACGATAACCGGCTTCCTGCCACTGTTTGTTCTGTGCACACGCTTCACGAAGCACCCATTCGCCAAGTGGCACAATGAGCCCACTCTCTTCAGCCAGAGGAATAAATTCCGCCGGAGATACCGAGCCTCGCTGCGGATGCTGCCAACGCACCAAGGCTTCCATGCCAACGATTAGCCCACTTTGCAGATTAACCTGCGGCTGGTAGACCAAGTAAAACTGACCTCGATCCAACGCCTTGCGCAGATCATTCTCAAGCTGCAAGCGCTCCTGTGCCTTCATCTGCATCGCATGGGCAAAACGATTCAGTTCCATTCCTTGTTCCTTGGCACTGTGCAAAGCCGTATCTGCATTCTGAATAATCTCCAGTGGTGACTCCCCATCATGTGGGAAAATGGCCATCCCGATTCCAAGTGTAAGATGATACTCATTGCCATCAACCAAGACGGGCTTCTCAAAAAGTTGCAAAATGGATCTTGTCCGACGCAACGCTGTATCGGTTGAACTGAAATCTGTCATCGTTAATGCAAACTCATCTCTTCCCAATCCAAAGACTTCTTCTCCTGGAAGTGACAGATGTTTCAGTCGTTGACCTACCTGACGCAAAACCCGATTAGCTGCTTGCTGTCCGAGCGAATCATTAATGGTTTTGAACCGATTAATATTCAGGACCAATACACCAACAAGCTGTTCCTGCACCACGGCATCATCCATCATCTTTTTCAACCGCTGGGAAAGGCGACGACGGTTGGGAAGTCCCGTTACATCATCATGATGAGCAATATAGTTCATCTTGGCTTCCGCGACCTGCTGTTGCAGGAAAGGTGTGTCCACAACGGACGTATATAGGCCTTTTTGAATGAAAAAATACGCCATGCAATTACTCAGCAATCCTAATAACAGATTGAGATCGTTCACCCCAGTTGCTGAAACAAAATAACATTCACCAAAAAAGAAACACAGAATGCCACATAGAATGGTTGGTAGATCACCATCTTTGGTTTTTTTCCACTGCACAAACAAAAGAACTGCAATAATGCCATAGAGCAATCCGACCATAAAATGAACTCGGGTGAAGATACCACCAAGCACTTCCCCATCAAGCATACTTGGTAACATGCTCCATTCCTGGATAGCCAGTATGTACAAAATAACAAAGGTACCCAATGTCCCACTGAACAGTAAGAATTTGCGTGGTAATGCAATTTCTTTCTCATTTAAGGTATACACGAGCAGTAAACCTACGGAACATACCAAAGATCCCATGGTTGACATCATTAAGGAGAACTCCGATTCCATCATGGCTCCATTTGGAATCTCTTCTGCAAATGAAACAATATGAACCAGTTCAAACAGACCAATCAATAAAAAGAGTGTTGTCAATAATGTCCTCCGAAGAGTTAGCTTCTGTGTCCGAAACAACCAGCTTTGATTGTAGATGCCGATACAAGCCGCTGCCGCAGCGAATCCACCCAAGAGTGTCAAAACCGGGTAACCCGATATGATCAGATCAGAGCTTGAAGAAGAACGAAACCATTGACTTGCGAGGAAACACAATAAGCCGCACACAGCGACCCAACTTATTTTTCTCTGATCTTGCAGATTAACCTTCATGCCGTGTTTTCCTTCCCGGGATCACCTATCCTGAATTACATTAACCAAACCTAACAACTTACTACACGATTCGACAAAAAAAAAATATTAACCAACGTTCAATTCACATGCATACACATGCTATCTGGTACATAATAACATTTAATTTTGTATACGTGAACTAAAAAATAGTTACTCCTAGGAATATTTATTCATAAATATAGAGAAAAACAAGGCATTAAGAACTAAAAAAACATGGATCTCCATTTAGAGTCCATGTTTTCCTATTTTACAACTGTATTTCAGACTATATTACTTATCAAAATTCACTTCTGGTGTTGTTAATTTATCATAGAAATCAACAACCTTATCCTTGTCTTCCGATGAGCGAATCGCCATCGCTGAACGTGGATGCTCGTCCAACGCACCTGTAATCATGTAAGGCAGAATGTAACCCCATTCTTCTTTTTCTCTCAGTGGAACCATCAGCTGTTCCAATACACCAAGTACTGGACGCAGATTGTATTTCGTTCCTTTCAGATGAGCTACGAGCAATTCGGTTGGACAGTTTCCTGCCGCACGTCCCATGCCATACACAGAAGCATCAAGCAGTTCGACGCCAAGTTCTGCCGCAACCAATGTGTTAGAAAACGCAAGCTGCATATTATTATGTGTGTGAACACCAAGACGCTTGTTAGGCAAGTGAGTCTTGAACTTCTCTACCAGGTATTTCACATCATTATGGTCCAAGCTACCGTAGGAGTCTACAATGTAAACAACATCCACAGCACTTTCTTTGATCAATTCAAATGCTTCCAGCAACTCATTCTCCATAACATTGGAGAGTGCCATAATATTAAGTGTAGTTTCATATCCACGATCATGGAATGTTTGAACCAGAGCAAGTGCCTTGTCCACATCTTTGCTGTAGCAGGCAACCCGGATCAGATCCAGCATGCTCTCACTGCGAGGCAAGATATCATTTTCGTCCACACGACCTACGTCAACCAGAGCAGACAGTTTGGTATTTCCTTTTTGAGGAATAACTTTACGCAGGAAATCATCGTTCAGGAAACGCCATGGTCCTGCTTCCTCGGCACCTTTAAGCAACTTCGGAGAGTTCTTATATCCAATTTCCATATAATCAACGCCAGCTTCATTCAATCCAGCATACAGCTGTTGAACAAAGTCCACGCTAAAGTCCCAATTATTCACCAATCCGCCATCACGGATCGTACAATCTACAATTTTGCAATGATTTGTCTTCATTAATGTCTGCTCCTTTTCTGACCAACTTGTGTATTCCTCTCATGATACTTGAACGTGACAAGAAAAGTAAAGGGATTCCGGACTTATTTACTTCGATAAGATCTCCAGATTCGGTCAATCTCAACCATATCGGAACGATCGGGAGCTTTCTCTCCATAACGAACGGCATTATACGTATCTGGCAGTCTCGCAGACAGCTCATCTTCTTCTACCTTCACACCATTCTGAATAATGGTCTGTGCAGCCTCCAGCGGAGTATGCGTCCCCTGTATTACCACGCCTCGATGAGCTGCTTTTTCAATCCATGTCCGATAGTAATACCGAACACGTTCGGCATCCTGTGCAGGGGGCGCTTCTTTCTTCCGAAACCAATTCTTTCGGACTTTTGCTGGCGCATCAAGCGTCTCACTGACATCGATATACTCCGTCCGTGGTTCTGCCTTCTTTTCACCGGGTTGTAACATCCCCTTGAATCGGTCCATAAGTCTGTTTATCGTTTTTTGTCCCAACCTCAGAAGCAGCCACAGAATTGCTCCTGCTACAGCACACATCACTACCCATCCGAGGATGTTCCAGAAGACTGAGGGCTCGGATGGCGGCTCTCTCCAGTCATTCGGTATATTTAACTGCTGATTGGGGTTGTCCATTGGTAATCGTGGCTCCTCGCCGGAAATCGGACCAAACCATCCCCTGATCCATGCGAGCAAGCGATCACGTAGCGGTCCCAGCCAGGCAGCCAGACTTGGGAAAGCACCAATCGCGACGATAACAATAAACATCCACATGAACCGCTGATGATTCGCACGTGCAAAATCTCTTAATACCAATCTTCTCTTGCCATCGTTGAGTATTGCCTGATCCAGTTGCAGCATATATCGTCCAACCAGCCAAAAGGCAAAGCTGATCACTCCCGCAATATAAATCCATAGGGTATAGGTTCGTATCGGCTGCATGAATTCCAACGAGTTCGAAGCAATCATAAGCACGATTGCACTGATTACACCCATAATCTGCAAACGCCATAACAACACAGAATGAAAGACTGGCTGGAAGGTCAGACCTGCATAAGCCGAGATGACTCCACACAGTACCAATGTGATGATATCCGGCAACGGGAGAATGAGGCTCATCCCAACAACGAGTGCAAAGAGAAATCCTATGACGAGTGCCGTTACTCCACGAATGAATGTACTCTTCTCGCTAAAACCTGGAATTTTATGTTGAATGAACTGTCCTAACCAACCTACAAGAATGACCAGGATGAATAATGTGAACGGCAAATGTTCCATTGCGTAGAATGAAGCAAGCGTAAATATCGGAAAAAGGTAGATGCCAGCCATCAAGACGGCAAGCATTGCTATGAGTCCTTTGGTCGTCGCTACCGGTCTGTTCCTCATGCACTCACCGCCTTTGTATTACCCTTCACGTCCTCTACCGGGAGAATCGTTACACGATGTCCTTGTTCGTGCAGACGTGCAATCTCGTGCTCCATAGCGGCAGATACATAGGATGTAATCAGCAGATAGCTGCGGATTTGCTGTGCTTCTTCATTCAGACGTACTTCATCATTCAGGAATTGCTCCATGGGCACCATGCATTTCAACTCTGTCTCAGCCATAGCTTCCAGTAACCGTTCCAGATGAGGCGTGCCATAATCCGGCTCAATCCGAAGTGTATCGCGGCCTCCACCCACATGATAACCATTATGGGCGAAGCCTGCCGGCAACCCTCTACCAATGGCATCCACTGCAGCCGTGGCAGCATAACGGAGTGCCCGTTCAATCTTTTCCGGTCGAGTGACTACACTCCACATATCTGCAGATTCTTGAATGTTGACTACAATCCAGGACTGCGGATCAGCTGTCCATCCCTGTTTGTAGACCTGTAATTCACCTGTACGTGCACTCGCTTTCCAGTGGATACGATTCATGGGGTCTCCTGCACCATAAGGCCGAACACCCAGGATCAAGAACGGATCTTCAACGATCCATCGTGATACTTCCACTTCTCCCTGCCATACCTGATAAATTGCAGGAAGATCCTCTGCATTCACTAATGAAGGATACACAATCATAGACATTTGCAAAGGAATCGGTTTGGTGGAACGCCACACGCCAAAGAGATCCCCACCTGTCATCGTTGCTGTATTTAATGGATAAATTCCACGCTGAGTACATGTAAAGGGATGCTTACGCGTAATACGAGTAAACGGTTTTAACGTAAAAATACTCTTATGGTTCTGATAGATTTCGCCTTGACTAATATCCATACCTGAGCCGGAACGAAATACAAACGACACTGGCATCATCGATTCAAGTCTGAGCCACGGAACAGAGACTCGTTTCTCATTCGATATCGTCTCCACCATCTCAAGTTCATCTCCAGCGTAACAACGCAGCTTGCTGAATTGTCTGCTGTACTTGAGTTTTCGCAGTGCAGGTCGTCCAAACCACACACCATGTATAACTACGACAATGCCTCCAACAAGGACAAGCCATAATAATGCCATAAGATTAACGCCCGCTTGTAGCGAGATTCTCCGTAGGCACTTCTGTCTGATTCAGAAGTTCCTGGATGATACGCTCAGCCAAGCCCTCTTGTTGTCTGATCCGGTTACGGAATACAAGTCGGTGGGCCAGCACAGGTTCCGCCAGCACTTTAATATCATCAGGTAAAACAAAATCTCTGCCATGCAGTGCAGCCCAAGCCTGACTTGCCTTGAGTAATGCCTGAGCCCCTCGTGGACTTACGCCAAGCGAGAGCTCGGGATGTTGCCTTGTCGCTTCGGTTAACTGAATGATATATCGCAGCAAATCTTCGTTGATTTGCACTGTTTTATACGTATCCTGCGCCTTCAAAAGTTCTTCACGACTGATCACTGCCGAGAGATCATCAACTGAACGACTGGCTACCGTACGTCTCAAAATTTCTACACTCTCTTCACTGCTTGGATAACCCATGCGAATTTTCATCATAAAACGATCCATCTGCGCTTCAGGTAGTGGAAAAGTTCCCTGGTTATCTACAGGGTTCTGGGTAGCGATAACGATAAATGGCCGTTCCAGCTGTCTCGTTGAACCGTCGATACTGATCTGGCGCTCTTCCATGCACTCCAGCAAGCTTGATTGTGTACGCGGTGTAGCACGGTTAATCTCATCAGCTAGTACAAGATTGGCAAACAAGGGGCCGGGTCGGAATTCAAAATCCCCATCTTTTTGATTAAAAAAATGAATCCCTGTTAAGTCAGAGGGCAGCAAGTCCGGTGTAAACTGTATCCGTTGGAATGTGCAGTCCAATGAAGAGGCTACCGATTTGGCAAGCATCGTTTTCCCGGTACCCGGTACATCCTCCAACAGCACATGTCCTGACGCTATGATGGCTGTCATCACCAGCTCTATGGTATGCTCTTTTCCCACAATCACTTTTCCCACGTGATCCATCAGTTGTTGATTCATTTGTTCCATTCCTTGGATTTCCATCTGCATCTCATCCTTCCGTTATGGAGCTTATGTATTCGCATTCATTACTAACTATAACCCTAATTGGCAACATAAAACAAAGGAGTTGGCAAATGGCCAACTCCTTGACTCCCCGCTTTTCTCAAAATACCAAGGGTAACATAATCATAAACTGCGTTCCTTCGCCCTTTTTGCTATCCACAGAGATGGTGCCTCCATGGTTCTTGATGATTCGGTAACTCACCGAAAGTCCAAGCCCCGTTCCGCTCTCCTTGGTCGTGAAGAATGGATCAAACAAACGTACAAGCGTATTATGGTCCATTCCATGACCGTTATCCGCGATGGAGATCTGCACAAACTTGTTTTCCGTAGCGGTAGATATTCGAATTAAACCCGTATGTTCTTCGCCAACTTCCTCAATGGCATCCATTGCATTTTTCACCATATTCAAAATAACCTGCTTAATCTGTTTGACATCAATGGACACATTCAGCGGGGCATCCCCTTCATCCAGTATGATCTCGCATCCCTTCATCAAACCTTCGCTTTCGGTCAGCAAGACCACCTCTTTGAGCAAAGAGTCGACGGACATCACGGTCTTCTGTGGAGCTGACGGTTTGGAAGAATTCAAAAATTCGTAGATGATGTCATTCGCCCGATCAATCTCCGTCAGTATGATTCGAGCGTACTCGTCTTTGCCGAGCTGCAGCAAATGGGGCCTGAGCAATTGGATGAACCCACGGATTGCAGTCAACGGATTACGAATTTCATGAGCAATAGATGCTGAAATTCGCCCCAGCATCGCAAGTTTGTCATTTTGATAAGCGGTCTGTTCAATTTGTTTATAATCAGATACATCTTTGACGCTGAACAAGAAGTCGCCATCCATCTGATCACCGTACGTCACAGTAACCAGCCAATGCCTTCCGTATTCATCAATCAACTCATGATAGCGCTTACGGTGAAAAATAGTTTCCCGATAGATACGTAAAATTTTCTTTTTCTTGAATCGGCTCATCTGCGGATGATGCAGCATTTGCATCAGGGTGCAGCCGCTCAACAGACTTCTTGGAAGTTCCAACAACTTTGCCATCTGAACGTTAATAAACGTCAATACACCGTGACTGTCAAACAACATAATACCGCTATCCAGATGTTCCAGTACATTCTCGTACTTGTTGTTATCCAGATGCACAGGCGGGAAACCATCCGTTGGTTGAGGCACTGTATCCTGAAATTCACTAATCATGTCAGGTTCCTCCTTTTCACGTAAATGATAAACTTGCCATTCGGACATCATATCATCACAGAAACAGGAAGGGCCGATTTTATTTTTCATTACCGGTGCCCTTTCGTTGGGGGGCTGAGCCGAAAATATGGATGGCATGGCCGGAACTCAAGCTGGTCTATTCCCGGTAACCAACAGTCGATCCGGAAAATCATATACGTTTGTCCCATTCTGACCTTCTCCTATTCCCAAACACGAACATTTTTTTGCTCCGCCTCTTTTGCAAGTCTGTTTTTATCATAGACAAGTTTATAGAAGAGAGTCAATCGGAGAAAGTGTCGAATGGAAATTATTTTAAAAAAAACCTCGAACTAGTTCCAGAATACAGAAAAAAAACGAAGCCATTTCACCCAATAGGCAAATCAGCTTCGTTTTTAATATCTTTAATTTGTGATATATCCGAGTTCATCTATAGTCCGGTCTTATTATGCTGAATTTTCAGTCTGCGCTGACTCATCACAGCTAATCGACGTTTAAGTTCGCTTTCCCACTTCTCGTCTTTGGTTTCCTTCGCGAGCCTGAGCAAATCCAGAGCCATATCAATCTGGCGCTGCACAATAACCATGGCATCCTCGCTCTCACGGTTTACACAGTTTTCAAAAATCGCATCCTCATCTTCTGTAACATAATCTTGAAAGTCGATCTCAGATGCACCGTCTCCATGCGCATATTCAGCCAGAATTTCATATTCATTTTCCACTTTATAATGCACCTCAACCCGGTGACACACCGGGCAAAACAGCAGGGGAACATTATGAACCTGGGTGCGGTAATGCTTCAGCGTGCCCTTCGTTCCAACCATACTTGCCCCACAACAGTAACTCATTTTTGTTCACCCTCCTTATTACGTGCCGGGACTTTTTTGTTAAAATGCCATCCCGTACACTTCCAGCACTTCCGAAAAGGAATAGTTCCATCAGTGTATCACATTCATGTACAGATTATAAATGCAGAGCACCGGAATATTTACCGGGTTTCCATACCCTATTCGCCTTAAAGGCCATCAATTCCTCTTTCAACAGATAAAAAGAAGACTTTCTTCTAATATATTATTAACACGCTTAGCTGCTTGTTCAAACACTTTTGATTAACTTCGTGATAACTTCCGGCAAAAGGGTGCAAAAAGCCCTCAATCCCTAACGGGATGAGGGCTTGAACAAAAAACGTTCAAGTTAATCTGGCTTACAGGTTATTGTCGCCTGGTTTCCAGTTCATTGCACACAATCCGCCGGATTGCAGTGCTTGCAGTACGCGAAGTGTTTCTTCAACACTACGGCCTACATCGTTGTGGTTAACCACTTGATATTTCAATTCGCCTTCTGGATCGATGATGAACAAGCCACGCAATGCTACGCCTTCTTCTTCGATCAGAACGCCGTAATCTTTAGCCACTTGCTTCGTGATGTCAGAAGCCAGCGGGAAGTTCAATTGACCCAAACCATTGCTGTCTACTGGTGTGTTGATCCATGCTTTGTGGCTGTGTACGGAGTCTACGCTCACGCCAAGGATTTCTGTATCCAAAGCTTTGAATTGCTCGGAAGCAACGCTCAAAGCTGTAATTTCAGTTGGGCACACAAATGTGAAGTCCAAAGGATAAAAGAAGAATACAAGCCATTTGCCACGATAATCGGACAGTTTAACGGAACCAAAGTCTTGTCCGTCTCCCGATACTGTTTCCATTGCGAAATCCGGTGCTGGTCTACCTACCAAACGTTCTGCCATAACTAAAAATTCCTCCTTTGGGATTATGTAAGCATCCTTGCGGATTGCTCATCATCAAGAAAAACGCGTACGCTTTTCCTGTAATTAAAATGATTTGATACTTGATAACAAGTACAAGTAAAATGTTATCATCCGGACTTCCCAAAGTCAAGATTATAAACATTATTTTTTTATAATCATTATAAATAAGGATTTTTCGTGGCAAAAATGATAAAGGAACAGCCCTCTGTACATTCCATAACTGGAAACAAAGGGCTGCCATGTTGTTGGTAATATAATTACGCCTGTTTCTGAATAGCCGCTACGATCAAATCGCCCATCTCGGTCGTGCTGATCGCTGTGCTCTTGTCTACAGCAATATCACTTGTGCGATGTCCTGCGTTCAATACATCCGACACAGCTGCTTCAATGGCATCTGCACCCTCTGCATAACCAAAGGTTGTGCGGAACATCAACGCCAAAGAAAGAATGGTTGCAATCGGATTAGCGAGGCCTTGACCTGCGATATCTGGTGCAGAACCGTGTACCGGCTCATAGAGTCCGAAGCTGCCTTCTCCCAGTGATGCAGATGCAAGCATACCGATGGAGCCAGTCAGCATCGCTGCTTCATCACTCAAGATATCTCCGAACATGTTTTCCGTTACGATGACATCGAAGCTGGACGGACGACGCAGCAATTGCATCGCGCAGTTGTCTACCAGTACATGCTCCAGTTCAACATCCGGATAATCTGGTGCTACCCGGTTCACGACTTCACGCCAGAGACGGGAAGTTTCCAATACGTTGGCTTTATCTACAGAAGCCAGCTTTTTGCGACGTCCTTGCGCAATTTCGAATGCCTGACGAACGATCCGCTCCACTTCTGTTACATTATACGCACATGTATCTACTGCCTCTTCGCCCTGTGCACTTTCACGTCTGAACTTCTCACCAAAGTAAATACCACCTGTCAACTCACGTACCACCATCAGATCTGTACCTTCCAGGACTTCAGGCTTCAGAGTTGAAGCATCCTTCAGGCAATCAAATACGACAGCTGGACGCAGGTTGGAGAACAATCCAAGTGCTTTGCGAATACCCAGCAGGCCTGTTTCCGGACGAAGCTCCTTGCTGTTGTTATCCCATTTTGGACCGCCAACTGCTCCAAGCAGGACTGCGTCTGCACTTTTACATACAGTCAGTGTTTCTTCAGGAAGAGGTGTACCCTTCTCATCAATTGCGATTCCGCCAAACAGCGCATGCTCTGTCTCAAAACGATAACCGAATACTTCCTCCGTACGTTTAAGAACTTTCTCAGCCTCAGCTACGACTTCAGGGCCGATTCCGTCACCAGCAATAACTGCAATTTTTTTCACATCTGCCATTGGGTTGTCCACTCCTTATATTTCATTCATTAATTATTCATAAAGTAACGTCTCATATTAACTCTCTCTTTTGTATCATATTCCAAGGTCATTTGACCAAGATATACAATCTATGACTTTAATAGATTTTACCTATAAGCCAATAGAGATTGGCCTTTCCAAGTTGTTCTGACCTCCCGGCTGGGTTAAAATATAGCTGAATTCAAATTAGGTACGCAGGAGGGATAAGCAACATGCAATATTCGTATTTGGGTAAATCAGGACTCAAGGTCAGCCGAATCTGTCTCGGTACCATGAATTTCGGGCCTGCTACAGATGAAAAAGAAGCTTTTCGCATTATGGACGCAGCACTCGATGCAGGCGTGAACTTTTTTGATACCGCTAACATCTACGGCTGGGGTGAGAATTCCGGTCTTACCGAAGAAATTATCGGACGCTGGTTCAACCAGGGTGGTGGCAGACGTGAGAAAGTGGTTCTGGCCACCAAAGTCTATGGCTCCATGCATGATGATACAGATGGTCCCAACAACGAAGCTGGCCTCTCCGCCTACAAAATCAGACGGCATCTCGAGGGTTCCCTCCGCCGCTTACAGACCGATCATATCGAACTATACCAGATGCATCATGTAGACCCTGCCATATCGTGGAATGAGCTGTGGGGCGCATTTGAAAATGCCGTTCATCAGGGTAAAATCGGTTATGTAGGATCGAGTAACTTTGCTGCATGGCAGATTGCAATCGCTCAAAGCGAAGCCAAGAATCGTCATTTCCTCGGCCTGGTTTCCGAACAACATAAATATAGCCTCAACTGTCGTTTGCCTGAGTTGGAAGTACTGCCCGCTGCCAAAGAGCTGGGCCTCGGCGTTATTCCATGGAGTCCACTGGATGGTGGTTTATTGGGACGTAACGCTCTGCAGAAGCTGGAAGGAACACGCAGCGGGGGCATCGCTGGACGGATCGAGCAGCAGCAAACTCAGCTTGAAGACTTTGCCGCACTGTGTCGTGATCTCGGTGAACCACAGGATACGGTGGCTTTGGCATGGGTTGCAGCCAATCCGGCAGTGACCGCCCCGATTATCGGACCGCGTACGCTGGAGCAGTTTGAGACCGCACTCAAATGTCTGGACGTGACTTTGGATGAAGCGGTGCTCAAACGTCTGGATGAGATTTTCCCGGGTCCAGGTGGACATGCCCCTAATGCATACGCGTGGTAATAGCTTGATAGCGTAAGCCAATGCAATAGGTAAGCGAAGAAAAGGTTCTGTGTTTCACTGCCATAATTATATAAATCAGCATTTTGCATAATTCGAATTATACCGCTCACGGGTACAAGATATAGACGAACAGAATCATTTCGATCTATATCTTGCTGATTGGAAGACGCTTAGAGGCTTTATGCAAAATGCTTAAATACAAGCAAAAGAGTCTGACCCTCCACAGGAGAGTCAGACTCTTTACGTACCTCACTAAACGTAACAAAGCAAGCCGAACGATCTTCTATATCCATTAAATTAAAGATAGATCATTCTAACAGCATACATATGCCTCAGCTAAAGTTCAGTTCAATGAAGGGTGCGTGCTTCTTGCATCGGAGCCTACAGGTTAACGTTTACACGGTTCGTGTATGTTTTACGCTTCTCAATCAATTGATTCAGACCGTCTACATAGGCACGTGCACTTGCACCCAATATATCTGTGCTTACGCCACGTCCTTGTACCGAAACCTGATTTTGAGTCAGCACAACATGTACTTCACCCAATGCATCCTTGCCATGCGTTACCGATTTGATGGAGTAGTCAGACAACGTTACGTCTTCCCCACTCACTTGGTCAATCGCATTGTAGATTGCATCTACCGATCCATTACCCTCTGCTTGCTTCTCAATCGTATCCCCTTCAAGCGTTGCAATGCGGACTTTGGCCGTTGGTACCGATTCATCTCCGTACGTTACGAAGATGGATTCCAGTTTATACACCTCAGGTGCATCCTGCAATTTCTCTTCAATTACGGCAAGCAGATCTTCATCAGTAACTTCTTTTTTCTTATCAGCCAGATCTTTGAACTGGGCGAAAGCCCGATTCAATGCTTCTTCTTCCAGCTCATATCCCAGATCAATCAACCGCTCACGGAAGGCATGACGACCAGAATGTTTACCCAGTACAAGCTTGCTTTCTTTCAGACCGATGGACTCTGGAGTCATAATTTCGTACGTTGTTTTTTCCTTCAGCATGCCGTCCTGGTGAATGCCGGATTCATGTGCGAAGGCATTTGCGCCAACAATGGCTTTGTTTCCAGGCACAACCATACCTGTCAAACGGCTAACCAAACGACTGGTCCGTGCAATCTCAGACAACTGCAGCGATGTTTTCGCCTGGAAAAATTCCTGACGTGTCTCCAGTGCCATAGCAATTTCCTCGATCGCCGTGTTTCCGGCACGTTCACCAATGCCATTGATCGTACCTTCGATCTGATCGGCTCCGTTGAGAATGGCAGCAAGTGTATTGGCCGTCGCCATACCCAAGTCATTATGACAGTGGGCACTCAGCTGTACCTTTTCAATACCGTGTACATTCTCCTTGAGATGTTTGAAAATGTTTCCGTATTCATATGGGCTCAGGTAACCAACCGTATCCGGAATATTCACGACCGCTGCACCTTCTTCAACAGCCATATTTACCATTTCCACAAGGAAATCATACTCGGTACGACCTGCATCCTCAAGTGAGAATTCAATCTTTGAGAATGTTTTCTTTGCATAACGAATCGCGGAACGAGCTGTATCCAGTACCTGCGCTTTGTCCATGCGCAATTTATGTTGGCGGTGAATAGGTGAAGTTGCCAGGAAAACGTGAATACACGGGTCCTGTGCACCTTTAAGTGCTTCTTTAACCGCATCAATGTCTTGCTCTCTGGAACGGGACAAGCCAATTACAGTCACATTTTTGACCGCATTTGCTACTGCATTGACAGCTGCCAGATCACCTGGAGATGCCGCCGGGAAACCCGCTTCCATCCGGTCAATGCCAAGCCGCTCGAGCTGATGGGCAATTTCCACCTTTTCACGAGTGTTCAGATTGACTCCCGGGGATTGCTCTCCATCACGCAGCGTTGTGTCAAATACATAGATTTTACGCACGCTTCGCACCTCCTGTACTTGTTATTATATGTTTCTCTGAACCAGCAATAGCGGCTCACGCATAAGCACGGCCGCTATTCCCAGTTAAAGCTCTAAGTTTACTTGAATACCTTAAAGTGCATGTTCTAGAAGTTAATGCTTACTTCTTGATCCAGTGCATCATCTCACGCAATTGTCCGCCAACCACTTCAATTGGGTGTTCAGCTTCGTTACGACGAGTTGCTGTCAAGAATGCACGTCCGGATTGGTTTTCCAGGATGAAGTCGCGTGCGAATTTACCTTGTTGGATATCCGTCAGCACTTCTTTCATTGCTTTCTTCGTATCTTCAGTTACAACGCGAGGTCCAGTTACGTAGTCACCGTACTCAGCTGTGTTACTGATGGAATCACGCATGCTTGCAAGTCCACCTTCATACATCATGTCAACGATCAGCTTCAGTTCGTGCAGACATTCGAAGTATGCCATTTCAGGAGCGTAACCTGCTTCTGTCAATGTTTCGAATCCAGCTTTTACCAATGCACTCACGCCACCACACAGGACAGCTTGCTCACCGAACAAATCTGTTTCTGTTTCTTCACGGAAGGAAGTTTCGATAACCCCTGCGCGTGTACAACCGATACCTTTAGCATAAGCCAAACCGATTTCTTTAGCTTTACCCGTTGCATCTTGCTCAATCGCGATCAGGCCCGGTACACCAAAACCTTCCACATAAGTACGACGTACCATGTGACCAGGGGACTTAGGAGCAACCAGCAATACATCGCTGTTTTTTGGAGCAACGATTTGACCGAAATGAACGTTGAAACCGTGTGAGAAGAGCAATGCAGCGCCTTCTTTCAGGTTTGGTTCGATTTCGTTTTTGTATACAGAAGCTTGAGTTTCGTCTGGCAGCAAGATTTGAACTACATCTGCGCGGCTTGTTGCTTCAGCCGGGGAAAGAACTTCAAATCCGTCATTTTTTGCAGTGTCGAAGGATTTACCTTCACGAAGTCCGATGACTACGTTCAATCCGCTATCACGAAGGTTTTGAGCTTGGGCGTGGCCCTGGCTACCATAACCGATTACCGCGATCGTTTTTCCTTTCAATACGTTAAGCTCTGCATCCTGTTCATAATAAGTAGTTACTGGCATGTTTATAAGTCCTCCTTTGTATTGTAAAGAACCCTTCATTAATGAGCGGGTGTCTCAAGGGACCGACTCGCTTGGAGTGTCAAAAGCATCTCTGGTCTGATCCGATCCGTTCAGACACCCGCCCATTAATGCGGGAATGTAGCTATATTTTCAAGCGTTACATCACTAAAATGTTAAATTACAACTGTTAAGGGACTGACACTCACATAAGATCAACTGTATATGTTAGCTAACCGTCGTCCCTACTTCATTCATTATAGCTTTATACGTTGCCGCGTACCAATGCAGTTATGCCTGTACGGGACAATTCGCGAATGCCATATGGCTTGAGCAATTCAATCATAGCATCAATTTTGTCCGTATCTCCGACTACCTGCACAATCAGGCTGCCTGGACCTACATCTACAACGGATGCGCGGAATGTTTCTACCACACCCAGAATCTCAGGACGCTCGGAAGGCTCTGCTTTCACTTTGATCAGGGCGAGTTCACGGGCGACCATCGGTTTCAGGCTGAAATCAACCACTTTAATGACATCGATGATTTTGTACAATTGTTTCTCAATCTGCTCCAGCGTTTTATCGTCACCAATGGTGACAATAACCATCCGGGAGAGTCCAGGTTCTTCCGATTGACCTACTGTAATACTCTCAATGTTAAATCCGCGTCGACCGAACAACCCTGATACCCGCTGAAGGACGCCAGGCTGATCGTTTACCAGTATCGAGATCGTATGTCTTATCATTCGTCAGCATCCCCCATCAGCATTTGATCAATTGTCGCTCCTTGCGGAACCATTGGATATACATTTTCTTCCTTGCGTACTACGAATTCAACAACGACCGGTCCTGGTGTATCCAAGGCTTCCTGCCAAGCACGCTGGGCTTCTTCCTTATTGGTTGCACGCAAACCTTTTACGCCATAAGCTTCAGCCAGTTTTACAAAATCCGGACTTCCTGCCAGATCAATATGGCTGTAACGGTTCTCATAGATGATCTCTTGCCATTGGCGAACCATTCCGAGTACCTGATTGTTAATGATCACAATTTTTACCGGTATATTGTTAATGGCACAGATCGCAAGTTCTTGGGAACACATCTGCATTCCGCCGTCACCGTTAATGGAGATAACGAGTCTGTCCGGATTGGCCATCTGAGCACCTATGGCAGAAGGGAATCCAAAGCCCATCGTTCCGAGACCACCCGAAGTTACCCATGAACGCGGTTGATTAAATTTATAATATTGTGCTGCCCACATCTGATGTTGTCCCACATCCGTAGTTACAATTGCTTCACCTTTGGTTGTATCATTCAGCATTTCAACAACCCACTGGGGTTTCAGCACTTCGTCTGAATCCGTATAGCTGTAAGGTTTCTCTTGTTTCCACTGTTTGATCTGGTCTCTCCATGCATCTGCACGCTCTGCACGTCCAACTTCTTTGTTGGCTATTTCCAGTACCGTCTTCACATCACCAACGATTGGAATATCGGTTGCAATGTTTTTACCAATCTCAGCCGGATCAATATCGATATGAACGATCTTGGCATGTGGAGCGAATCCATCCAGCTTGCCTGTTACCCGATCATCGAATCGAGCGCCGATATTAATCAGCAGGTCTGCTTTTTGAATAGCCTGATTGGAAGTGTACGTTCCGTGCATACCTGGCATACCCGTCCATAATTCATGACCGCTTGGGAAAGCGCCTAGACCAAGGAGAGTAGTCGTAATTGGAATGCCTGTCTTCTCAACAAACTCGAACAGTTCTTCATGTCCTCCCGAGTATACCACACCGCCACCAGCCAGAATCATTGGACGTTCTGCTTCCTGAATGGCTTGGGCCAAACGGTCAACCTGCAGTTTGTTTGGTACTGTCCGTGGATTGTACCCTCTCAATATAACAGGTTCAGTTGTCGGTTCAAACAATGTTTTGTTCGCTGATACATCTTTCGGGATGTCGATCAGTACAGGACCTTTACGACCGGTATTGGCAATATGGAATGCCTCATGAATTACGCTGGACAGATCTTTTACATCTTTCACCAGGTAACTATGTTTAGTGATTGGCATTGTAATCCCGGTAATATCCGCTTCCTGGAAAGCATCTGAACCGATCAGGCTTGAAATAACATTCCCCGTAATGACTACGAGTGGTACTGAATCCATATACGCTGTTGCAATACCCGTAACCAGATTTGTTGCTCCTGGTCCGGAAGTAGCGATGCAGACACCAACTTTGCCGCTTGCACGTGCATATCCGTCAGCTGCATGTATTGCACCTTGTTCGTGACGAGTGAGAACGTGTTTGAAATCCTCGAAACCATACATCGCATCGTAAATGTACAACACTGCGCCGCCCGGGTAACCAAATACGCACTCGACACCTTCAAGTAACAAACTTCTCAGCAGAATTTCGGATCCGCTAATGACCTCCGGCTTCATCCATTTTTCACGTAATTCATCTGTTGACCGTACTTCTGGAATTTGAGCTCCCATCAGTCATCCTCCTCTCGAAATTTACACCATTCTGACATTTAAAGTTACAAAAAAAACCTTCCATCCCTGCAAACAAGTTCATGCTTGCGAGGGACGAAAGGTTATCGCTTCCGTGGTACCACCCAACTTTGCCCGAAATTTCGCAATAACGGACCTTACCAGGTACAACAAAACGAATAGCTCAAACGAACATAGTCGTTTCCCATACCTGTTGTCTGTAACGCAGACATACGATTTTCCCTAATACGCGAAAGGAGTGACATCCAGTGCTTTTCAGGAAAACAGCTCCGAGGTGAGCTCGTATATAAGGGATAATGGTGGTGGTTTCAGCAATTCCAGCCACTCTCTGAGCAAAAGAGCCCTTAAAACTTCGTCCTCTTCATAGCCGATGAAATATTCTCGTTAAATGTTAGGAACATTATATGATTCCTCCAACCGATAAGTCAATACCTGTTTTGCATAAAAATTCAGAGAACCTTCCTTCTTCCCTCTTCAGCCTATAAGGTTGCCCTAATCCCAGCGCTTCATTCAGTCACCTTTTATCTTGCTTCGGGCATAGGATATACGAGCAGCACGACTGGTCCTGAAAGGAGGCTCCGCATGGTGATTCGGCAACGCACATCCAAGCTGGATGATGGCGCCATCATGAAGTTGATTGACACTCAACTTGTTCCTTTATCCCATATGAGCGAAAAGGAAATTAATAAAATCCGCAAAGAAATACCCCTGCGAATGAACAGGGGCATGACCTTTGTTGTCTCGCCGGAGCCAGACAAAGCTGCTGTGGCATTCATCCATTTTCTCATGCATGGGGAATTGCTCTATGTCGATATGATGGCCGTTAGTCCGAAAGAACAACGCAAACGTTACGGGCAAACTTTGTTGCTCAAAGCAGAGAGCTTTGCGGCATCTCGGGGTTGTCGAAGATCTAAAGTGATGGTGGATGAGGGCAATACCAAAGGGCTTCAGTTTTATCAAAAAAATGGATACAGCGCGATTCGATACATCATGATAAGCCGCTGCTACGAATTGGAAAAAACATTGTAGAATATCCTAGAAAAATCCTGGTGGGCGTGGACCTGGACCATAAGGGCCGAATCCAGGACCAGGTCCATATCCGCCACCAGGTCCTCCAGGTCCATATCCCGGTCCGTAGCCAGGACCATATCCAGGGCCTGGTTTTGGTCCAGGTCCATATCCGGGACCGAAGCCGGGACCACCTCCATAAGCATAAGGCAGTGTGGCAATAGCGAGCAGATCAAACAATACCAGTGGCAGAATCGCTTTTGTACGTACTTTTTTGCCATTCAAACGCTTGAGTACCAGTTTGTTGCCCGATACTTTCAACAGCTTTCCCGTAACCCGAGTGCCGTCTTTTTTGATTGCAACAATATTTTTGCCTATTAATTTCATCGCTTCATCACGCGTAACTTGTTGTTTCATACTTTCCCCTCCTCCTCGGATCGTTCAAAACAGTGTATTCGTCCATCACTGAATTCGCCTGTTTCTTTGTCCCTACCTGAAAATATGGGTATCTGCATGAGAACCAAAACAAACGTGAAAAAGTGGATTGGTGACGCTCAAGAAAACAAAAAAAGGCCCGCACAAGGCGGACCCTTTTATCAAGCTTTTGGATAGTAAATTGACATATTGCAAGTTTACCTTTTACCCGGGTCATACGCTTCACCGAGTGCAGACGGAGCCGAAGAACGTCCAACCGCTGCAACGAGAACGATGATGGTAAGCAGGTAAGGCAACATAAAAATAATTTCCTGGGGAATACTTTGTGACCATTCAAACAACTGTACATAGTTTCGGATCGCTTGTGAGAATCCAAAGAAGACAGCCGCACCAAAGGCACCAATCGGATTCCACTTACCAAAGATCATAGCTGCAATGGCAATATAACCTTGGCCGGAAACTGTATTGTGTGAGAATGTACCCGTAGTCGTCAACGTAATCGCAGCTCCACCAATGGCCGCAAGCGCACCACTGATCATAACGCCAATATAGCGATAACGAAGCACTTTAACACCAACCGTATCAGCCGCACTTGGATGTTCACCTACAGAACGAAGGCGCAGACCAAATGGCGTTTTGAACATAATGTAATACGTCAGGAATACGAACAGAATGGCCAGATATGTCGTTGGATATACGTTCTTGAAAAAGGCTTCTCCAAGCAAAGGAATGTCTTTCAAGAATGGCACATCAAACTTGCTGAAGCCTTGAACCAACGGTGAATCACCAGAACCTTCAAACAACAGTTTAACCAAGTACAACGTACTTCCTGCTGCCAAAAAGTTAATGACGATACCACTGATAATCTGGTCTGCCTTAAATGTGATAGACGCAACGGCATGAATCAGCGATACCAGTACGCCCAATACAATCGCAAGCAAAACCCCCATCCAGGCCGAAGTCGTTCCACCCATGCCCGCTTCTTGAGCATAATGCGCCCCGATTCCAGCTGCAAAGGCACCAAAGACCATAAAACCTTCAAGTCCAAGGTTTGTTACACCTGATTTTTCCGAAAAGATTCCGCCGAGTGATGCAAAAATCAATGCCGTAGCAAAGACAAGCGTCGTATTGATAATTTGCCCAATTGTCAACAAGTCCATCTACAACACCTTCTCTTTCTTACGCTTCGAATAGAACGGTTTGAGTATCCAGCGCACGATGCCTTGTGCCGCAATAAAGAAGATAATCGAACCGATCACAATCCGAATAATCTCAGGCGGAACATCCGCAGCAAAACTCATACCTGCAGATCCGTACGTGAGGGTACCAAACAACACTGCACCCAACAACACCCCAAACGGATGATTCAAACCAATTAGCGCAACAGCTATTCCGTCAAAGCCTGTACCTGGTGAACCCGACATTACGGTCTGGTAATGGAACACACCAAGAACCTGGAATGCACCACCAAGACCGGCAAGCATACCACTGATAAACATCGCTTTTACGATATTCCGGTTAACATGCATACCTGCATATTCAGCCGCATTAGGGTTGTAGCCTACCGCGCGGATTTCAAAACCTTGTTTTGTTTTCCACATATAGATATAAAAGAGCACAGCCATCACAAGGGCAATCAACGTCCCCATGTGTACACGGGAGTTGCCCATCAGTTCAGATAACCATGTGAGACTAATCGAAGCCGATTCGCTGATATCCACGGAGCGATTCTCGCCCTTCAACAGCAAGAATTGGCGTACGATAAGGTTGGCCAGATACAGACCAATCCAGTTCAACATGATACTACTGATAACTTCATTGACCCCACGTGCCGCTTTCAGATAACCAGCAATAGCTGCCCAGAGACCACCAAACAGTGCACCAGCAATCAAAGCCAGTGGCGCATGAAGGTAGATCGGCAACCCTGCAAATTTAACACCAACAAATGTCGCAGCTGTCATTCCGACGAGAAATTGACCTTCTCCCCCGATGTTAAACAGCCCTGCACGTGATGCAAATGCAAATGCAAGTCCAGTCATAATTAATGGTGTCATTTCCCGTACTGCTTCACCAAAGTTGTACATGTCTCCAAATACCTTGGTGAACAATGCTCCATAGGCTTCGATTGGATTGTAGCCACCAATCAGCATGACAACTCCACCGAGAATAAGACCCATAATAATAGCTACTACAGGCAAAATAAATGAATCTCGCGTAAACCATTTCAATACGTTATTCATGCGCAGTACCTCTCTTTTGAGTGCTGCCCGCCATCATCAAGCCGAGCTCCCTATCATTGGTTTCTTCCGGCAGCACCTCGCCAACGATCTGGCCTTCATAGATGACAGCAATTCGGTCAGATACATTGATAATCTCATCAAGCTCAAATGAAATCAGCAGAACAGCCTTACCTTGATCACGCTGTGCAATCAGTTGCTTTTGCACGAACTCAATAGCCCCTACGTCCAAACCACGCGTTGGCTGTGCAGCGATAAGCAGTTCAGGGTTTTTATCTACCTCACGGGCGATAATGGCCTTTTGCTGGTTTCCTCCGGACAAGGAACGAGCTTTGGTCTCGATGCTTGGTGTACGCACGTCAAATGCCTCAACAAGCCGCTTAGCCTGCTTTTTGATCGCATCGAAGTTAAGGAACCCTTTACGTGTGTATGGTGCTTTATAATACGATTCCAGAACGATATTTTCACTCACTGAAAAATCAAGTACAAGTCCGTGTTTATGTCGATCTTCCGGAATGTGGGCTACACCCGACTCCGAGATATGGCGCGGAGAATGATTGGACAGCTCCTTACCCTCCAAAAGAATCGAACCGCTCTCGACTTTACGAAGTCCGGTAAGGGCTTCAATCAGTTCACTTTGACCGTTACCATCCACACCTGCGATTCCGACAATCTCTCCTGCACGTACGTTCAGGTTAAGTTGGTTCAGAACCGAAATACCTTCTTTATTCTTGGCCGTTAATTTACTGACTTCGAGCACATTAGCTCCAGGTGTAGCCGGTTTTTTGTCCACTTTGAATGTGACATTCCGCCCCACCATTTTCTCTGCCAGCTCATTCGGATTGGTTTCCGATGTTTTAACCGAATCAATTACTTTACCCCGACGAATAATGGTTACCGTATCGGAGATTTCCATAATCTCTTTCAGTTTGTGTGTGATCAAAATAATGGACTTTCCTTCAGCAGCAAGCTTCTTCATGATGATTATCAATTCTTTAATCTCTTGAGGAGTCAATACGGCTGTAGGCTCGTCAAAAATCAAAATATCTGCACCACGATACAATGTTTTAACGATCTCAACACGCTGCTGCATTCCGACAGAGATATCATGAATCTTGGCATGAGGATTCACTTTCAGTCCATACTGTTCAGACAGACGCTGAACTTCAGCGGCTGCTTTTTTATAATTAATATTGAGACCCTTCGTTGGTTCAGATCCCAAAATAATGTTCTCTGTTACCGTGAACGGCTGTACAAGCTTAAAGTGCTGATGCACCATGCCGATGCCAAGATCGATCGCTCGGTTAGGACTGTCGATGATGACAGGCTTGCCATTCACTTCAATGGAACCTTCATCTGGCTGATAGAGACCAAAAACAATATTCATCAACGTTGACTTACCAGCGCCGTTTTCGCCCAGTAGCGCATGGATCTCGCCTTTACGAAGCTGAAGGCTGATGGCGTCGTTGGCAACAATGCCTGGGAAACGCTTCGTAATTTGTTTTAACTCAACGACGGGGGTTGCTGCACCCATGTAATCACCCTTATAACTGATATAGTGTGGTTCCGCAAACGTAAAAAAAAACGTCTATCGACGTACTTTCAAAGAAGACAGACCGCGCTTAGCTGAAGTTTTTCTTGCGATAATCGAATGGTTCAGCTCAATAAGAACATGTACATTCTATTATCTTAAGAAAAGCTCCTCCCGGAGCGTTGGTGCACAGTGACCTTGTACAATTGTTATGATGACTTGATCAAATGTTCCTGTTTTTGCAATCATAAGGCCGGTCAAGACCGGCCCCAATGATTATTCTTTTGCAACGAAGATCAAATTACTCTGTAGGAACTTTGATTTCGCCGCTGATGATTTTTTCTTTGTACTCGTCCACTTTTGCAAGTGTATCAGCAGAAACATTTTTCGTGGAAGTATCAGCGACACCTACACCGTTGTCTTTCAAAGTCAGATTCTCAGCTCCGCCTTTGAAGGTACCATCGATGATTTCTTGGTTTACGCGCTTAACAGCTTCGTCAACTTTTTTGATCATTGAAGTCAAAGTGATCTCATCACCAAACTCAAGAGATTGGTCTTTGTCAACACCGATAACCCATACATCTTGACCTTGTTTCTTGCGAGCACTTGCTTCGATAAACACACCGTTACCTGTTGCGCCAGAAGCGTGGAAGATAATATCTACGCCTTCATTGTAAAGTGTTGCTGCTGCTGCTTTACCCAAGTCAGGTTTATCAAATGCACCTGTGTAGTTAGAAATGAATTTAGCGTCAGGGTTAACTGCTTTAACACCTTCTCTGAATCCAACTTCAAACTTTTTGATCAGTGGGCTTTCCATGCCGCCAACAAAACCAATTTTGTTCGTTTTTGTTGTCAGACCAGCAACAACACCAACCAAGAAAGATCCTTCTTCTTCAGCAAAAGTTACGGATTTAACATTAGGAGAATCCACTACGCTGTCAATGATCGCGAGTTTAGCATCCGGGTTTTGGTCAGCAACCGTTTTGATTGCGTCAGCCAATTGGAAACCTATACCCCAAGTCAGATCATATCCACCTTTAACGAATTCGTTCAAGTTAGGAATGTATTCTTCATCGGATTTACTTTGCAGGTATTTAACAGCAGTACCTGTTTCTGTTTCAGTCGCTTGCAGAGCTTCCCAAGCGGATTGGTTAAAGGATTTGTCATTAACTCCACCTACGTCAGTAACCATACCGATTTTGAGATCGGATTTCGCTTCAGTGGAAGTGCCACCTGTATCTCCTCCGGCATTTGTTTCTTCTTTCGGTTTGCTACCGCAACCTGCGAGCATAACCGATACCGCCAGCAACATTACCAAAGACAAGCTGAGCATCTTTTTCATTTCTCTTTTTCCCCCTTAATGATATATCCCTCATTCCAATCCAGCCTACAATTGAACGGTTAACAGATAGCAGGAATGACTTTTATGCAGAATGTATGGTTTCTTCGACATTAAAAGCGCATTCTCACCCTTGTAGCATCCTATCATCTGTCGAAAAACCGAACATTATGACATGGAGAGAAAGATCTAGGACTAGCCTACTAGAGGTGATTATACAATCAACCAGTGTTAAAATCCAGATGTTTCATCACCAAATATCACATATTTTTGTTCTTTTTTTATTGAAAACGCTTAATAATTTAACGTTTTAACACACTAACGTTACAACGATGTGATGTTATATAACAAAAACATATCGCGAACTTTAGTGATAAGTGGGATTTACCTGTTTTTTTTTGTATTATTTCACCGTTCGTATTTTATGTATTCCCATGGGCCTTTATTCACCAGTTATCTGGTTTCATTGTTCCCTTCCAGACTTCAGCCTATTCGCTCTATTCATTCAGAGATTCATCTTCGAATTTCTTCCAAGCCGTAAAAAAAGCCGCCATATAGGTACGGCGGCTTGTATCATACAATTTAAGCGTTGATTTTGCCTTTAGCTACAGTAGCCAAAGAGTTGAACGCATTGATGTCGTTAACGGCCAGATCAGCCAACATTTTGCGGTTCATGTCTACTCCAGCAAGTTTCAAACCATGGATCAGTTTGTTGTAAGACAAACCATTCATACGTGCTGCAGCATTGATACGAACGATCCACAGTCTGCGGAAGTTACGTTTCGTGTTGCGACGGTCACGGTATGCGTATACCAGGGATTTCATTACTTGCTCGTTAGCTGTTTTAAAAATACGGTGTTTGGAACCGAAATAACCTCTTGCCAGTTTCAAAACCTTTTTATGACGACGACGTACTACAAAACCGCCTTTTACTCTTGCCATATTAAAGAACCTCCCAAATAAATATAAATGTATCCGTGGTATGTGTACGGCCGTAGCCGATCCCCCATACGGAATGTACTAATTAGAATTAGCCTTTCAAGTTAGCCAAACCTTGTTTCAAACGTCTAACATCCCCGGCAGCCATAACTGGGTTACCGTTCAGAACGCGCTTAGCACGTTTGGATTTGTGGGAAAGCAAGTGGTTTTTGTGAGCTTTGTAACGAAGGACCTTACCGGAACCGGTAATTTTGAAGCGTCCTTTCAAACTGCTGTGTGTTTTCATTTTAGGCATTTTGTGTTTCCTCCTCCAATGTTATCAGGCTTTAGGAGCCAAGATCATGATCATACTGCGGCCTTCCAATTTTGGTTGACGTTCAACAGTACAAAGTTCTGCAACTTCTACCTTAACGCGCTCCAAAATCCGTTGACCAATCGCGGCATGTGCAATTTCACGTCCGCGATAACGAACAGAACATTTCACTTTGTCGCCTTCGTTCAAAAACTTAACTACATTACGAAGCTTCGTTTGATAATCGTGCTCCTCAATATTGGAACGGAACCATACTTCTTTAATATCAACAATTTTCTGGTTCTTACGGGCTTCTTTATCTTTCTTTTGTTGCTCATAGCGGAATTTGCCATAGTCCATAATACGACACACCGGCGGTTTAGCCTGTGGTGCCACATTGACCAGATCCAAATTCAGGTCAATCGCCATTTGCAGTGCTTCGCGAATGGGCGTAATCCCAATTTGTTCTCCTTCAGCTCCGACAAGGCGTACTTCCTTCGCCCGAATCTCATCATTAATCATGTGATCTTTACTAATAATCGTCCACCTCCAGGTCATTTTGAATATCCAGTTAAACAAAAATAAAAGGGATGCCGGTCAAGCTACCGACATCCCTGTAATCAACACAATTCTTCATGAGTATACACTTCATAAATTATTGGGATCGTTGACCAGCCAACATGTTTGTTGATCAGGTGAGAAGTCGGACTTCTGCTTGTGATTCCATTTCTATTCGTTTTAAGGCACTTGAATACTATATCACCCACAAAACACATTGTCAACATTCTTCACAACTTTTTTTGTGAATTATACATTTGTTATATCAGATGTCAACAAAGTATCGCATGCATGTTCCTTACCCTTGTTTGCTCTGCACCTCATCCAACCGTACAACACGTGTATGTTGAGTGTGGCTCCACTGTTTGTTGTTCTGCGTAAAGAAAGCGTAGAACGTAATCGGGTACCAAGACAGCAGGTAGATCGGGAACAAAATCAGATATAGATAAACTTTGGCAAAGGTAACCTTCTCCAGCGCCATGGACAACAGGAACGTCAGGATGTTCAAACCAATAGCCACGAACCCAACCCATAACGGGAAGTATCCATAAATATTAGCAATGTGCGGACCACTGAATATAGCCATGTCTACCCACATCACAGCCGTCATCAGGAACGTAAGCAATACCACATAGACATTGGCTCCATAGATAGCAAGGTCAAATTTCACCAGGCTTCTTTCCTTAATGGACTGCCATAGCAGCGGGAAGAAGTATCTACGCGCAACTGTAAAGTGACCTTGCATCCAGCGCAGACGTTGTCTCGCTGAAGCTTTGAATGTCAATGGCTTCTCATCAAATACTTTGGCGTCATAGTTGAAAACAGGATACACATTACGTTGCACACTGCGCATCGTAAACTCCAGATCTTCAACCAGACTTGTTGCACCCCAACCAATTTCCTTCAACAGGTTGGTCTCGAAGCACATTCCGGTTCCTCCGAGGAAATTCGCCATATTCAAGTTATGACGAGACAACTGCCACAAACGGTTGATGTACCAGTAAGATACTCCGTAAGCTGCAGTAATCCAGGAATCCTCCGGATTTTTCGTATCAATGTATCCTTGGATAACACGCGAACCATTGTTCAAGTCATCATTCATCTCAAGCAAGAAGTTACGGTCAACCAGGTTATCCGCGTCAAACATAACAACTGCGTCATACTGACGCGGCAATTTCCACAGGTACTTAAGCATCCATTCGATGGCATACCCTTTACCTCTTAAATCGGCATTGGTACGTACACAGGCGTTTAATCCATGCTCTCTGACAATTTGAGCCGTTCCATCCGTACAGTTGTCACAGATGACAAACACATCGTACAGATCTTCCGGATAATCAAGTTGTTTCAAGTTCTCCATCAAGGCACCAATGACTTGTTCCTCATTGTGTGCTGCGACGAGTACAGCGAATGATTTTGTCGCCGGATAATGTTTCTTTTTCTTTTTCTTAATCAGACCGAACAGCGAAAACGTGAATTGGTACACGGCTAGCAGTGCCAGAATGACCTGCATCGTGACGAATATAGCGTCCAACATCGTTCTCTGTTACCCCCTTTTTTTCAAAACCCAGTTTACTCAAGCATTTCTCTTCCTGATTCTGCAATTTATTTTTTTTTGATCTGCAGAATATGACCCTGTTCTTTTGTGTACTACGTGAATATATCAGGCAATGTTTCAAAGCTTGGTTGCTATCAGTTGGCTGCTTTATCGATTCTGTATCCTTTTCAGTCATTTGTCAAAACCCCAATTCCACTTTCTGAAGCAGAAATGTGATCTTTAAACGCTGAATAGACACTTCGTGATACCACAACCTCGCATTCATGCCTGTTATATCTTATTTTCAGCCGTTTACTTGATTTTTATTTCTAAAGTCCCTGCTTTTTTCATCAGCATGTTATTCTTCGTCAGAGGCTCTATAACAAATAACGCAAACAGACCTCAAAAAGTTTGAAACAGAACTCACATTTTTTTACCTCATTTCAGCCATGTTGAATCATTGTATCTTTTTTGGCTGACTCAAGTCAAAAAGTTAAGATGGGTATATATCCACTCTTTAACATGAATTTAACGTTCTTTACATGGGTTCTTCTTGAAAAGGACAACATTTAAAAATATGATAAACATATACCTGAAATAACCTCAAGTTCATGAAAAACGGTTATATACTAATCAGGACGAAACCGGATGCAGAAAATCACCGGAAATAATGCCGCCATTACGGGCGGCCTGACTGGCAGGAGGCCAATATGAGCCGTTTATTCTTAAAGTTTCAAGATTATGATCGAAATGTTTTTATGTGGATCAACGGCCGACTTCATAATCGTTTTATGAATTTTTGGCTGTATTATTTCACCCATCTGGGTGGAGCAACTTCTTCTATTGCAATATCACTGTTAATCTGGCTGCTTGCTCCAGCTCCTTGGAGCACAACAGGACTCCAGGCATGTATCGCTCTTGCGGTCAGCCACATCCCTGTAGCCATCGCGAAAAAATTGTATCCCCGCATTCGACCTTATCTGGCATTGCCGGATACAATTACGTTCCGTAATCCCCTGACGGATCACTCGTTTCCTTCAGGGCACACAACTGCCATTTTTTCGGTCACGGTTCCCTTTATGACCACTGATCCGATCTTATTGCTAATATTGTTGCCTGTGGCCCTTATTGTCGGATTCTCTCGAATTTATCTGGGATTACACTATCCTTCCGATGTTCTGGCGGGTGCCACAATAGGTACTTTAGTCGCACTTGCAACAGTTGCATTCTGGTCTTAAAGCCGATATGTTAGACTCAGAAAAACCTAGCAGGAACAGGTGAAGCAAGCGTGGAGAAAAAAAGAGTATTACTATTATCTGAAGGCTTTGGTACGGGTCATACTCAAGCCGCTTATGCACTGTCCAGCAATTTGCGAAAGCTCTCGCCAGACGTGCAGACAAAAGTGCTTGAACTGGGAAGTTTCTTAAATCCCAAGGTTGCACCTCTGATTATAACAGCATACAAAAAAACGGTTACAAACCAACCCAAACTTGTCGGATACGTATACAGACACCAATATAAAAAATCATTGAACAGGCTGACGACACTGGCGCTGCATAAACTGTTCTATACACATACACGCAGCGTTGTGCGCCAGTTACGTCCCGATGCGATCGTCTGTACACATCCGATTCCAAGTGCTGTCATATCCAGACTGAAGCGTCTGGGTGTACAGGTTCCCCTATGCACAGTCATCACCGACTATGATGCACATGGGACGTGGATTAACCGTGAAGTAGACCTTTATCTGGTTTCTTCAGATGAGGTTAAGTCCAAACTAATGCTACGCGGCGTACCTACAGACAACATTCGAGTCACGGGCATTCCGGTACATCCAAATTTCTGGGAGCATCCCGGGCGAGAAGAGATCCGAAGCAGATTTAACCTCAAGAACATGCCTACTGTACTGGTGATGGGTGGCGGCTGGGGAATGCTCAGCGACAAGCTGGTCCATCCGCTGCTGACACGCTGGCATGAAGATATTCAGATCATTTTTTGTCTGGGTCGCAATGATAAAGCACGGATCAGCATGGAACAGAACCCCATGTATCGCAAAGAAAACATTCATATTATGGGGTACACCAACGAAGTGGACAAATTGATGGAAGTATCTGACCTGCTGATCACCAAACCTGGGGGAATGACATGCAGCGAAGGTTTGGCCAAAGGAATTCCTATGTTGTTCCACAACCCTATACCTGGTCAGGAAGAAGAAAACGTCCATTATTTTACGGCAAGAGGGTTGGGAGAACCCATAACTTCGCTCGACGTAGTGGTCAAATGGATGAACAAGCTGTTGCATCACTACCCGGATGTTGTACGTAAACGCAAACGTCATCTGGCGGAAATCGCCAAGGTTCATCCGATGCAGAGCGCTCAAAGTATTATCGATCTGCTGGAGGACGTCCGTCCTTCATCCGCAGAAGAGGCCCGTTTATGAATTTATCCAAATAAGGTGCTGCTTCCCGCATTCATCGTCAATCATGCCTCTAACCAACGGCTTCAAACAAGCCTGCAACCACATTGAAAAGGTGCCTTCGGATTTGAAGGCACCTTTTCTTTATGAAGGAAAGTACAAACTATTGAATGCCTGTTGACTTCAAGTACTCCTGCCACTGCTTGGTGTATTCTGCCTGAATTTTTTCCAATCCTGCTTGTTTAGCCTTCTCCATAAATGTGTTCAATCCAGCTTCTACGTCTGCCACCAAACCTACATTAAGCGGATACAAATATTGCTTTTCCACTTGCTCCAATGCAGCCTTCTCGGCTTGGTACGGAGTCCAATCTTCAGCAAATCCTGTAAAGATATCCGGCTTTTTGATTTTGTCTAGATCTTCAAACATGGTCAGGACATCATCAAAGGTTTTATCATAGAGCATGAATTCCGGATTACGCCAAGCCCAGCCATTCATGCCCTCACGCGGGAAGCCGTTTGTTTGTGCATCTCCCACCATTTTGTAGTATCCATTATCTACCTCGAAGTTTTTGCCTTCAACGCCGTATTCAGTCAACCAGTTATATCGTTTGTCTGTAACCAGTTTCTCATAAAATGCCAAGGCTTTTTCCGGGTTTTTACTGCTACGCGGAATCGCAAATCCGTTGTGGATCGGGTGAACCGGTTGTGCAAACCCTTTTGCATTTGGGTAAGGGAAATAAGCCAGTTTCCAATCTGGATGCGTAGACTGCACCTTGATTACATCTGCATTAAATTTGTTAGGGTTTTCCCCGGACAGAACAACAGCTGCTTTTCCATTTTGCAACAACGAGTTGGATGTATCTTTTACATTCAGTACGTTTTTCGGGAAAAATCCTTTGTCCATCCAACGTTTGTATGTTTTCAAGTCTTCCAGGTGTTGCGCGGATCCCCAGTAGGACGTCACGCTTGATGGTGTGTCATACATAATATCCAGTCCATATGGAAGTTGACCTGCTGTATTAACCAGCTTGGATGTCAATTGACGAATACCATGGGTATGGTTGGCATTGCTATCCGCAATCGGAATCATATTGGGTTCGTTGGCTTTGATGCCCTCCAGATACGCTTCGAGCGTCTCCAAGGATTCCGGTTTTGGAAGATTGTACTTCTCGCGCAAGTCCTCGCGGTACGCAATTCCCTCGGTTACATACTCAATCCAAGTTGATGGAACAGTATAGATTTTGTCATTGATTTTGACCGCATTCCACATGTCATCAGGTACATGAGCTTTCAGTGCTGGCGCTGCTGTAGGCAGCATTTCATCCAGTGGCAGGAACGCGCCCTTCTTGGCATAGGACTGGTAGAATGTCCAATCCGCTGTGAAGATCAGATCGATCGGCTGTCCGGAAGACAGCAGCAGTTTATATTTTTGATCCCAGTCGGTCCATGAGGTGTAGTTGAATTTCACATTGACGTTCAGATCAGCCTCAGCCAACTTATTGATCTCGGATTCAATAACAGGCAGATCTTTTGGAGCATCCCCAAGCATGTAAAATTGAAGCGTGACTTTCTCGCCTTTGTTCCCGGATGTTCCTCCCTGCCCGCTTCCTTGCGTCGATCCCCCCGAACCGTTATTACATGCGGCAAGCACCCCAGCGAACAACATCAGGGCAAGTACCAGAGACAGGTGCCGAATTGTTTTGTTACGCATACGCATCCTCCCTTTTTGTGGTGAACCTTTATATGTTAGCGCAGACTCGCCATGTTTCAGACCGGAAATGATGTCAATGGCCTGACACCCACAGCGTGTTCACGTTCTAACCTTTCACTGCACCAATGGTGAGTCCTTTGACAAAATAACGTTGTACAAACGGATATAGAAACAAAATCGGTCCCGTTACAACGATCGCCATTGCCATCTTGGTTGATTCGGTAGGCACATCCTGACTGAGCGTGATCCCTGTGCCAATCGCCATCTGGTCAATGAATGTAATCGTGTTCATCGTGTTGTAGAGATAAAATTGCAGTTGGTACATATCCGGGTTGTTAATGAAGAGGGATGAGGTAAACCAGTCATTCCAGTAACCGAGTGCCAGGAACAGACCTACGGTGGCGATACCAGGCATCGCCAGTTTCAACACAATGCTGAAATAGATGCGAAAGTCATTCGCTCCATCAATTTTGGCGGACTCAATCAATTCATCCGGCACTGCCGAGCGAATGAAGTTTTTCATCAGGATAATGAGGAATGGCGTCATCAACCCCGGAAAAATAAGCACGGTGTACGTATCTGTGAGATTGAAGTAGTTCGCCAGCATAATGTACCAAGGCACAAGTCCCCCACCAAACAGGGTTGTGAAGTAGATAAAAAACGAGAACGTGTTCCGATATTTAAAATCCTTACGCTGGAGCACAAATCCGGCCATCGTGATGAGGAACAGCCCTAGCGTAGTCCCCACCACCGTTGTAAAAACCGTTACCCCATAAGCCTTGAGTACCTGAGTCGGGAATTTGAACACCATTTTGTAACCTTCCAGGGAAAAGTCCGTTGGAAAGAGGTGATAACCATCCCTCACAATGGACTCGTTGCTGCTGAATGAACCGGATAGAATCAGCAGAAACGGTAGCAAGCACATGATTGATAAAATGATGATGAAGCTGTAGGAAATCAGTTGAAACATAAAAGTGAATTCCGAATCTCTGAGACGAGTATTCGTACGCGTGTGAGTATTCATTGGCGTGTTCATGATCGTTCTCCCTCCTGCCCTGCGGGCGTTCTAGAACAAGGCGTAGTCCTCATTTACTTTGCGAATAATATAGTTGACAGTCATGATCAAAATGAATCCGAATAACGACTGATACAAACCAGCTGCCGTTGCCATCCCGATATCAAACGTTACTTTCAGTGAACGATACACATACGTATCAATAATATCTGTAGCGTTGTACAGCACCCCGTTGTTACCTATCAGTTGATAGAACAGATCAAACTGCCCCTTCATAATGCTGCCGAGCGAGAACAACAACAATATGACAAAGGTTGGCTTCAGCATCGGTACCGTAATGTACCAGATCCGCTGAAATATATTGGCCCCGTCGATTCGGGCAGCTTCATAATACTCGTCACTGATACCCGTTATGGCGGCCAGATAAATGACCATGCTGTATCCAAGATTTTTCCACAGATAAAAGATGATGATCAGGAACACCCAGATCCAGGGTGTGTTATAAATGTCGACCGGGCCTGCCTCAAAACGTTTGAGCACCGTGTTCACAAAACCCGACTCGTAGTTAAACATGTTGTAAGCGATTACACTTAATAGTACAAATGAGATGAAATACGGCAAGAACATGACGGATTGCGTGATTTTTTTGAATAACCTGACCCGGATTTCGCTAAGCATGATCGCACAGAAGATCGCCAGACCGTTTCCTAATATAATGAAGGCGAGATTGTAACCCACGGTATTGGTTGTGAGCTTCAACAGCATTCCGGATTGCCATAGGAACTTAAAGTTCTCCAGACCGACAAATGGACTACCAAATAATCCGCCTTCAAAATCATACCGGGTGAACGCATAATAGATGCCGACCATCGGAAAATACGAGTTAATGAGAAAAAAGATCAGCGTGGGCAACAGCATCAGAAACATGATTTTGTTTTTGTTCAATTCTTTGAGCATGGCTCGATCCCTCCCGAATTTCTTGCGGTGCTGCGTGGTGGAGCTCTCTTTTTATTGTAGATGCTCTCTTCACTCACGAATACTGAAGCTTCCCATCAGAAAATGAACGATTCTGCGAAATGAACTATGAACAAAATGAACGAACCATGAAATGAACAGACATCCACACACATCCGTTCACAAATGTTGATATCGTGCATAGGCTACACCTAGTGAACAATCCAGCGAAAGTTGAACTTTATGTAGAGAAACAGGCAAAATGGCCTGTCCAGCATTGATGTAAACGCATACATAATATATAATTCAAGTTACTCTTGCTCTTCTGCTCATCCATATATGAAGCCTCACTTATGTATATGAAATTCTATGCTGCTCACCCAAAACAGGAGGTTCGAGGGGGAAGAAGAATGCGTAAACGTTCAGAGGACAGTCAGAAGGTCTTCACACGGATTCTGATCGGCATTATTATCAGTACCGTCGCTACCTTACTTGTGGCTTCTACTATTTTGTACGTCAACTATAATCGGATTGCTCTTCGCCAGGTGTATCGTACAGATATGAACAGTCTTACACAAACCAGCCGTGAAGTGGCGAAAATGACCGAGACTGCGAAATCATTGTCATATCAGATCTATCAGGACTACACCATCTCTTCATTACTGCTTTATTCCAAACCAAATATCTATGAGATCACATCGGCGATGGAGCAGCTAGACAACTACCGTATGTCCCTTCCCTTTATCGAATCCATCTATGTATATAACTCCAAAAGTAATGAATTCTTCATCAGTTCCAACGTGCGCAATGGGCAGCAGTCCATCTCGGAGATCGATGATCAGGGGATTACAAGCATCCTCCAACGCTTCCATGACTATAAACCTTTTGTGCCCATCCCGCGTACATATCAGGTCGGGTCTACCGAAGCAACAGAGGTTAACAGCTACACCTATCTCTGTTATGACACGATTAATGATAACGCGAAGCTAAACTATGCTGTCATCGTTAATATCAAGGATGATTGGCTCAGTCCGAATATGAATGCTGTGGATCAACCAGGCAAAACCTTTATCGTGAATGAGAATGGAGACCTTTTATCTGACTTTGGCGACCGTGCATTGATGAAAAATCTCTCCAGCGAAGCTTTTATGAAGCCAATTATGCAGGATACGGAGCAGTCAGCTTACTTTACCGAGAAGGTCGACGGAGAAAAATCTCTCATCACCTATACCGCTCCCGATGACTTGGGTTGGCGTTATGTGAGAATAACACCTTATGATCTGATTACCTCAGATATACGGAGTATGCGCACACATACCGTTCTGTTTTGTGTTGGACTTCTCTTGGCAGGGTTACTGCTCTCTTACCTTGTGTCCCGAAAACTATATCACCCTATTGATAAGGTGCTTGTTCGTTTACGTGTGATGGAAGCAGAGCGACGTGGCAGTCTTCACTTGTTGCGGCAGGATTTTCTGCGGGGGGCGCTGCAGGGCCGTGAAACAGTAACTGGAGGTATGCTGGAAGAACGGATGAAGTTCTACGGCTCCTCCATTGATGTTCACCGTGCATCCAGACTGGTATTGCTGCGTATTGACCATTTTACCGAATTCTGCGAAACGTACCGTGATGAGACCCAGCTTGTAAAATACGCCATGATGAACATATGCACTGAGACAGCCGATCTCCACTACAACGCAGAAGCTGTGGACATGGGCGGTGATCTGATCACACTCATCTTCAATGAAAAAGCGGAAAGCCATGAACTTGAGCAACCTGCTCATAACCGGATCGAAGAGCTGCTACGAATGATGCAGGCAGCTGTAATGACCCATCTGAGATGCTCCATCTCCTGTACGATCGGCACGGAAGAAGATTCATTGGAAGACAGTATTGCATCCTACACCAGATCAGCCGAAGCCTCACTGCATCGTTTGTTCATGGGACCAGGCTGTCTGATCTATACCGCTGACATCATGGCTTATCACACCAAGGAGTACGCATTTCCAGCAGGTAAGGAAAGACAACTTGTCGATCACTTAATGACAGGTAAGACACGAGAAGCAAAACAAGTCTATGCAGATATCGTCGGCGAAACAGCTGCATATCCGTTTACCGTCTTCCAGCTAGCCTTATCCCATCTGACGATGACACTGAACCATGTACGAAATACCCTCAAGAAGAATAATCAACTCACGCTTGATTCAGTCTCGGATGGTCTAATGCTGCCTGTCAAAGACGCGGAAGACATCAGTGAAGTACATGAACACTTCTATCGGATGTTTGATGAGCTTGGTTCCAAAGTTGAGGAGAAACGTACACTTAAGCACGAAGAGTTGATTCGTAAAATCAATGGCATTATTGAGCGGGACTATGCGGACCCCAATCTATGTCTAACTTCTATCGCAGATGAGTTGGGCATGTCGCCCATTTATGTAAGCAGGCTCTACAAGCAGCTCACCCTGAAAGGGCTCACGGACGTGATTAACGAAACCCGCATAGCCAAGGCCCAGCATCTGCTGGTGGAGACAGAAAACTCCGTTGCCGATATTGCCGAGAGAACCGGATTCTCCAACAGTTCATATTTCTATCGCATGTTCAAAAAGTTCAACGGTGTTACACCAAACGATTATCGCCGCAAAGAGTTTCATTCAGAGAACTTTTGAAATCATCCCTGACTTGAGTTTATGGAGTATTGCACATCGATTGTTAATGCAAAAAAAAGAGCGACCTATGAGAATGAATCATTCACCTCATGTGTCGCTCTTCTGTAATGAGTTTAAGTTAAATTTCGATTTATTCCTGTTCCTGATCTTCGCCGGACTCATCAGAAGCTTCACGAACTTTATACTTGTCCAGTCGTGTCTGCTGATACTCACGCAGGGCCTCTTCGCCCACGATCACTTCAACCCGGTGAATGTTCATACCTTTACCCATGAATTTCTGCTCGTACTCCGTCATCACATGTTCTTCATTCAAACCATCACGATGCAGATTCAAAGAAATATTGGTCATTTGCAGGCCGAAGTCGGCAATAGCATTGAGAGAGAAATCAAACAGCGTCTCCGAATCGGTTTTGAAATGAATCTGACCTTTGGGATTAAGCAATTCCGTGTATTTCTTCAGGAAGCGCGGGTGCGTCAACCGACGACGTGCATGCTTTGCTTTTGGCCAAGGGTCACTGAAGTTCAAATAAATGCGCTCCAGTTCTTCCGGTTCAAAAACTTCTTCGATCTGTTCGATATTTGCCAGCGCAAGCTTCAGGTTAGGGGGTGTCTCCACATCAGCCTGACTCCACGCATTACGAGCTTTCTCACTGGCACGACGCACCAGTTCATCATACATATCAATACCGATGAAATTAAATTCCGGATATTTAAAACTCATTTGGCTGATAAATTGACCTTTACCCATACCAAATTCCACGAAGATCGGGTGATCATTGCCAAACAGTTCAGACCATTTTCCTTTATGTTGCTTGGGGTCCAGTACAACAAGATCAACTTGTTGCTCCAGATTTTCTCTTATCCCTTTTCTGCCACGTAAACGCATTTTATTCCTCCGTTTGTCCCATACTTGTCTCAGACTTATTTTGCCGAAGAACTGGCAAATTGTAAAGAGCAATGAAAAGGGAATCTTCGGATCTGCCACTTTGGGCAAATCTCAAAGATTCCCTCTTCGATTTATTTGGAATTGGGGTCCAACTACTTTAGTAGTTCATAGTCTACCTTATCTTGGTGTGAAAAATCAAATGTCTTTTCGAAAGCATCGCGAACTTTTTGTCTTGCAGCCGCTTTCACTTTCGGATTTCCATTAAAACGAACACCTGTTAAAGCCAGTGCTTCTTCTGCTGTCAATTCAACAGACACATGATTCAATTCATTGTTTTTAACTTGGGAATTCATTCATATCACCTCACGGTATAGTATGGTCCATGACGTCAATCTTGATTCAAATGCTATGATGAATAATACCCACTAGATGGTGTCTGACGCTGATTTAAATATAACATAATGTGTAAACTATAGCAAGGAGAAAACCTTGATTTTACGGCCTATTTTTGCGTTTCGATTCCCTTTTTTTTTAGTTTTTTGATACAATGATAAAAGTTCATGAAGACACCTATAATCGCTATCAATCGTCTATGACGGAAATCGCATAGCGCTTCTTCTTTTGTTCACGTATGATTACTGTAATTCGACAGCCAAAGGAGTACCCTGAAGATGAATGCACCTGCATTACAGTCCCCTCTGTTGTGGGGAGATAAACGATTCCATACCTGGAATTATGAGATGCGCGATCAATTTAACAATAAGGTTTTCAAAGTGATGCTGGATGCTGGATTCACCTGTCCCAACCGTGACGGTTCCATTGCCAAAGGTGGTTGCACCTTCTGCAGTGCGCGTGGATCAGGCGATTTTGCTGGCAGCAGACGTGAAGATCTGGTCACCCAATTCAATACAATTCGAGATAAACAGCACCTCAAGTGGCCTACAGCCCATTATATTGGCTACTTCCAAGCCTATACGAACACGTATGCTCCGGTTGAGGAGCTGCGCGAATATTTTGAAGAAATTCTTGAGCAACCCGGTGTTGTTGGTTTGTCCATCGCCACTCGCCCGGACTGTTTGCCAGATGACGTTGTTGATTATTTGGCTGAACTGAACGAGCGCACCTACCTGTGGGTTGAGATGGGGCTTCAAACCATCCATGATTCCACATCAACATTGATCAATCGCGCGCACGACACGAAGTGTTACGAAGAAGCCGTTGAGAAACTGCGCAAACGGAATATACGTGTGTGTACACATATCATATATGGTCTGCCTCAAGAGACACATGAGATGATGCTGGACACTGGACGGGCAGTTGCCAATATGGATGTACAGGGAATCAAGATTCACCTGCTGCATCTGATGCGCAAAACGCCGATGGTGAAGCAATACGAAGCTGGTCTTTTACGTTTTCTGGATCAGGACGAGTATATCAAGCTGATCGTAGATACACTGGAGATGCTTCCACCGGAAATGATCGTACACCGCCTTACAGGCGACGCACCGCGTGATCTGCTGATTGGACCGATGTGGTCCATGAACAAATGGGAAGTTTTGAACTCCATTGATCGTGAGCTGCGAGAGCGGGATTCATGGCAAGGTAAGTATTGGAGGCGAGCATAGATGGGCTTTCTTTCGGTTCTCAGCTGTGCACATCAGTGGATTGCTTCCCGTCTGCAGCCAGGTGATTTAGCCATAGATGCAACGGTTGGTACAGGAGCAGACACACTATTTTTGGCACAACAAGTAGGCAGGCGTGGTCAAGTCATTGGATTCGATATTCAAAGTGAAGCCCTCACGCTGGCACAGGCCCGGATTCGAAAACAAAACGACGAAGCCAAGCTTGGCTCCATCTCCATGCTTCAACTCAGCCATGATCGAATGGTAGAAGCGGTGCCTGAGTCATGGCTTGGTGTGGTTGGTGCAGTAATGTTTAATCTGGGGTACCTGCCTTCAGAAAGTGCAGATTCCTCCATCATCACCGAGACAGACAGCACGATCGCTGCACTTGAGGCTGCACTCGCTTTATTACGCCCTCGCGGCATCATTACGGTTGTGCTCTACCCCGGTCATGACGGAGGGGAACAGGAAGCAGCAGCCGTATTGGAATGGTCCTCTGCCCTGTCGGTGGAACAGGCACAGGTTGTGATGTATCGCCAATTGCAGCGAGAAACTTCTCCTTTTCTGATCGGAATCGAGAAAAAATAATTTCCTTTGTTCACCAAATACAATAAACTAGACACAATCGCAAAACGATCTTTTAACGGCTTCTTCTTACTGCGATCTGTGTTCTACATCTACATATGCAAACGTATTCACTTGTTTGCTCATGGCGACTACATGCCCATGACTGATTAAAGCGATCCACCACTTCATATACTAGAGGAGAGATTACTGATGTCTACGCCATACCCATTACAATTCCAACCTGAATTCAAAGAACGTGTGTGGGGCGGTCGTGCGCTGGAGCAATTCGGCCTTACTCCCCCTGAAGGACATATCGGAGAAGGATGGATGATTGCGGATCATCCAAACGGTACAACCAAGGTATTAAATGGAGCACTTGCTGGCAAGGGTCTGGATGAAGTTCGTGAACAACTGGGCACCGAATGGCTTGGAACCAAAGGCGTTTCCGAAAAAGGCGGCCGTTTCCCCCTTCTGATTAAGCTGCTTGACTGCAACGATGACCTGTCCGTTCAGGTTCATCCAACAGACGAGTATGAGGCACTTCCTCCTGGCGAGCTTGGCAAAACAGAAATGTGGTATGTACTCGACGCAAAACCGGGCGCACATATCATCTATGGCTTGAATGAAGGCGTTGATCGGGCAACATTAAAAGAAGCATTGGAAAACGGCACGGTGATGGATACCCTTCGTCAGGTACCTGTTGAAGCTGGTGATACGTTCTTTATCCCTGCCGGAACAGTACATGCGCTCTGTGCAGGTGTCGTTGTTGCTGAGATTCAGCAAAACTCGGATACGACGTACCGGATATACGATTACAATCGTCCAGGGCTGGATGGAAAACCACGCGAGTTGCATGTTGAAGACTCCTTAAATGTCACCGCCTATGAGGGCGCAGGTGCCTCAACGATGAAAACAAATAACGCTACTCCTGGTGAATGGCTCAAGCTTGCGGAATGCCCTTATTTTGTGGTGGAAAAAGGGATTGTGACTGAACGGTGGGAACTCTCCACCAATCCTGACAGCTTCACGATTCTCGTTGTCTGTGAAGGAGAAGGAACTTTGGAGTGGGCACATGCTGAATCAGACAGTATTGAATTGAAAGCTGGACAATGTTATCTCTTGCCAGCCAATCTGGGTTCTTATACATTAGATGGAAATACCACTGTTCTTCGCTCTTATCTGCCATAAATCAAGCTTATATGTAACCTGTGAAGGAGGAATTACACGAGATGCAGGAATCTACCTTTGCCTTGGTCGCTAGTGAAGGTACCCGTATTCATGTGTACCGCTGGCTTCCCGATCCGGAATGCAACGTTAAAGGTGTAGTGCAAATTGCACATGGCATGGGCGAGACGGCAGCCCGATATGCCGAATTTGCCGACATTCTTACCCAAAATGGCTATGCGGTTTATGCCAATGACCATCGGGGTCATGGCAAAACTGTGGAGAATGCCAAGTTGCTTGGTAATGCTGGTATCGATGCCTTCCGCTGGATGGCGAGTGATATGATCAATCTGGGCGAAGTAGCCGCCAAGGAGAATCCTGGGGTGCCTCTGTTTCTAATGGGACATAGCATGGGCTCATTCTTGGTACAACATCTCATGTACGCTGGTCATGAGCAGTACCATGCCTTTATTTTATCCGGGACAAACGGCAGACGTGGTCTGCTCCGGTTTGGAGAGAAGCTCGCCTTTTTGCAATGCGGCATTCAGGGGGCTACTCATCCCAGCATGTTGCTCAACGCGATTGTATTTGGTGGATTCAACCGCTCTTTCCGCCCTGCGGCGACACCGTTTGATTGGTTGTCCCGGGACTCACAAGAGGTTCAGCGATTCATTGATGATCCCCTGTGTGGAGCAGTCTGTACAGCAGGCTTTTTCCGCGACTTCTTCAAATTGCTGCTTGAAGTCCATCTTCCACACAATATGGAGCGCATACCCAAACACAAACCCGTATACCTGTTCTCAGGTGAGAAGGACCCTGTCGGACTTCATGGCAAAGGCGTTCTTAATCTGGTCTCCCAGTATAAGAAGCTTCAACTGGAGAATATTGAGTATCGCCTGTATCCGGATGGACGCCATGAAATGCTGCATGAGATCAACCGAACAGAAGTGGCTCAGCACGTTGTGAACTGGCTAGAGCGGAATACCCCTGGCTCGAATACACACCCTAGTCCGTTGAACCCTACTGAGACGGCTGACTCTATATAATAGAGTCGGAGGCAACATACCAAGAGCAACAGCAAAAGAAACCCCTGAATCGGATGTGCAGCTCACGCTGCACTCCAGTTCAGGGGTATTCTTGTTAAGCGATATGAATAATAGCTATAAACAAGCTTTATGGATTAACCTTCAATTAACAGGGATTCCGGGTCTTCAAGCAGTTCTTTCACGGTCACAAGGAAACGTACAGCTTCACTACCGTCGATAATCCGGTGATCGTAGGACAACGCGATGTACATCATTGGACGGTTCTCCATCCGCTCTGCATCAATCGCCACTGGACGAAGCTGGATCTTATGCATCCCCAGAATACCCACTTGAGGTGTATTCAGAATTGGCGTAGACAACAAGGAGCCAAATGTTCCACCATTGGTGATGGTGAACGTTCCACCTTGCAGATCAGATAACGCCAGCGTGTTGGAACGAGCTTTGGATGCCAGGTCCGCAATGCTCTTCTCGATCTCGGCAAAGCCCAGACGATCGGCATCACGCACAACCGGTACAACCAGTCCTTCCTTCGCAGATACGGCAATGCCGATATCATAATACTTTTTGAGCACAACATCTTCGCCATCAATCTCTGCGTTAATTGTAGGGAATTTTTTCAAAGCTCCCACAACCGCCTTGGTGAAGAAGGACATGAAGCCCAGGTTGATCTCATGTTTCTCTTTGAACTTGTCCTTACGGCGTTTACGCACATCCATGATCGCAGTCATATCAACTTCATTAAACGTAGTCAACATGGCTGCTGTCTGCTGAGCCTCTACCAGACGTTTGGCAATGGTCGCACGGCGGCGAGACATCCGCTGACGCTCTACTGGTTTGGTATAGGTAGAACTTCCAGCTGCCGGAGCACTTGGTGCTGCTGGAGCTTTACTCGCAGGTGGAGCAGCAGGAGCAGACGCCTGATTGTTATGGCTCTTCACATCATCCTGGTATACCCGTCCAATCGGATCTTTGCTCTGAACCTGATCCAACTCGATACCACGTTCACGTGCAAGCTTACGAGCAGACGGTGAAGCCGTCTTGGCACTATCGGATGACTCCGGTGCTGCCGCAACAGGTGCTGGTGGTGGTGTTGGAGCTTCAGGTGCAGGAGTAACGGCCTTTTTCTCTTCAGCTGCTGGTTCGGAAGCGGGTGCACCGCTTCCTCCTCCAGAACCAGCTGAGAGTGTACCGATCGTTTCACCGATCTCGACCGTCTCTCCTTCCTGACGAATGATCTTCTCCAGCACGCCACTTTCTTCTGCGCTGATCTCAATATTTACTTTATCCGTTTCCAGTTCGAGAAGCACATCACCCTGATTAACGGTATCCCCTTCTTTAACCATCCATCTGGATACAGTTCCCTCAGTTATTGACTCACCCATTGCAGGTACTTTAATTTCACTCACAGCTGTTACCTCCCCAGTGGAATATTATTCTTCGTCGTTTGTTTCAACGCAGATGTAATAATCTGTTGCTGTTCCATACTATGCACAAGCTGATAACCGCTGGAAGGACTTGCGTGTTCCGGGCGACCTTCGTATCTAACGGTTGTGCCTTCCGGGGCAACTTCACGAAGACGAGGCTCCATGTATGTCCAGGCACCCATGTTTTTGTTTTCTTCCTGTACCCATACCAGTTCTTTTACATTGCTGAAACGTGCGAGTATACGTTTGATCTCTTCTGCCGGGAACGGATATAGCTGTTCCACTCGAATGATGTGAAGCCATGACCAATCTGCTTTATCTTTTTCAAAAGCATCTTCCAGGTCAATGGCAATCTTGCCACTGCACAAAATAATGCGCTCTACGCGATCCGGCTGTGTACCCAGTCCAGCTTGCTCCAGCACAAGCTCAAACTTGCCTTCGCTGAATTCGACTGCCGGTGAAGCAACACGCGGATTCCGAATGAGACTTTTCGGTGACATCATCACAAGTGGACGAGCATCTTCGGTTTCAGTCAACGAAGCTTGTCGACGCATTAAGTGGAAGTACTGAGATGCACTCGACAAGTTGGCAACCGTCATGTTGTCTTCTGCACAAAGCTGCAGGAAGCGTTCAAGGCGAGCACTTGTATGCTCAGGTCCCTGACCCTCATTCGCATGTGGAAGCAACATGACCAGACTGGATTTTTGAGACCATTTGGCACGCCCCGCTGATACAAACTGGTCAAAGATAACTTGTGCACAGTTGGCAAAGTCACCGAATTGAGCTTCCCAGATGACCAATGTATCGGGTGAATATACGTTATATCCGTATTCGAATCCAACAACGGATTCTTCAGACAACGGACTGTTATAGATTGCAAAGGATGCTCTTGCCTGTGGCAAGTGATGTAATGGGCAGAACTTTGCTCCATTCTCCGAATCATGCAACACCAGATTCCGATGAGCGAATGTTGCACGCTCTGCATCCTGTCCACTAATCCGAATTGGCTTGCCATCTGCCAGAATGGTTGCAAATGCGAGTGTCTCCGCAAGGCTCCAATCCACTTTTTCCCCTTCGTTCAGGGAAGTGCTCCGGCGTTGCAAAATTCGCTGTAACTTCGGATACACGTTGAAGTTCTCAGGCCATTTCAGCAGATCGGCATTAATGCTGCGCAGATTCTCCAGTGGTACCGCAGTCGGAGTAATCGTAACAGCCTCCGGCTCACTGATTTTCCGTTGGTAATATTCATGTACTTCGTTTTTCTTCATCTGGTCATAAGCTTCTTTTAATTTGTTCGTTACTCCATCGCGAATGCTCGTAATGGACGCATCATCGATAACCGATTCCTGTTTCAACTGATCCTGATACAAGTGACTTACCGTTGGATGGTTTTTCACCTTGTCATACACGATAGGTTGAGTTGTTTCGGGATCATCGGTTTCATTATGGCCGTAACGACGGTAACCAATCAAGTCGATCAGGAAATCCTTTTTGAAACGATTGCGATACTCTGCTGCCATACGAATGGCTGCAATACAAGCCTCCGGATTGTCCGCATTCACGTGTACAATCGGAATTTCGTACCCTTTAGCAAGGTCACTTGCGTAGTACGTTGAACGGGAATCACCGCTATCTGTAGTGAAGCCCAGACGATTGTTGACGATAATATGGATGGTTCCGCCATTCTGATATCCTGGCAGAGCTTTGAAGTTAAGCGTCTCTGCAACGATCCCTTCTCCAGGGAATGCTGCATCACCGTGCATCAAAATGGTAGCTGCCTTCGTCACGTCCTGCTTCGGATATCCTGGGTCACGACGGTCATCCTGAGCCGCACGTGCAAACCCTTGTACAACCGGATTGACGTATTCCAGATGGCTCGGGTTATTCGCCAGAGTAAGACGTGCCTGTACAGTTTCCCCGTCTTTCACAAAACGGTTGGCACCCATATGATATTTGACATCCCCCGTCCAACCGTAGTTGATTCCAGTCGAACCTTCCGATGGAACCAAATCTTTGTTCGGAGCATGATGAAATTCAGAGAAAATTTTGCTGTACGGTTTGCCCAAAACATGAGCCAGTACATTTAACCGTCCACGGTGTGCCATACCCATCAGAATGTGGCTTGATCCGGCTTCTGCCATGATGCGAACAGCTTCATCCAGCATCGGCACAAGCACATCGTTACCTTCGATGGAGAAACGTTTCTGCCCAACAAATGTTTTGTGAAGATAATCTTCAAATTGCTCAACTTCAACCAAACGTTCCAGCAAAGCCTTACGTTCTTTCGGCGTAAGCGGAGCCGGTGATGTCCGGGATTCCGCACGACGATTCAGCCACTCACGCTCTTGAACTTCGTGCACATGACTGAATTCGTAGGCCATGGGTCCAGTGTATATCTGACGCAAACGTTGGATTGCATCCCATCCGGTTGCTGTCTGCCCATCTGCACCTTCCCAGATCAGGGAAGCAGGCAAAGCTTTCAGATCTTCTTCGTTTAATTCAAAATGCTGAGGTTCCAGCAAAGATGTGTCTGTATCTTCACTGATTCCAAGCGGATCTATATCTGCAGCAAGATGACCATAGGTACGGATGTTCCATACCAGTTTACCCGCTGTAACCGCTTTCTGTAATAGTTGAATGTCTACGCTTCCGGAAGCCGATTGGGCGTTGCCGGAATTCAAGTTTGTGCGTGCATCCGTGCCAGACATTGGCGGTGCACCCCATTGTTCAAATAGTTCACGATAAGCTGGTGTAACCGAACCAGGGTCTTGAGTGAATAATTCATATTGTTCCTGTACGTATCCCATATTGGGGCCATAGTAACTTTCCCAGGGCTTCTTGTTGCCTTCCACGATCGTCATCGACGTTCCCTCCGTCTTGATTTAGTCATAAGTTTTTGACGGAAATCATTGACTAAGCCGTAATTTGCGTTCGTTCAACATTTTAAGCGAAATTTTTCATGAAGTCCAATAATCGTGCTGTTGGTGGTAGTAACGTTAGTCCGACGCTCCCGTCAAGGTTTGTCTGCGTTTTCAAAATCAAAGTAAAACAATGATTGTATATACCGTCGCACAGATGTCGAATACTGTCCTGATCCGTTCGAAGGTTACACTTTCTCCTCTTCTTCAAGTGAAGTCCATGTTCTAATATCTATTCTATAAACTTTTACGCTCAGGAGCATTTCCTATTTTTAGTTCAATTGATGCATAAATTAGATGAATCGAATAAATCGATCAATTTGAGCAGAACAACGAACGCTTAATTACAACAAAATAGGCATACGATCTCCCATTTTACCTCCTTAATTGAATTGTGGTCCATTATGTTCAAAAACAAACCGTCAAGTTAAACATTAACCATTTGACGTCACATTCAACAAATAATTGGGGTTTTCTTCAGGAGACCAACTGAAAAAGCTGGCCCAGACATAAATTATCCGAGCAGCTTCTTTGGATTCAGCAAATTTAAGTTAACAATAAAGTTGAGGATGCGCATCAAGATGTACTTTGGTTAATCATATACTCTGCAAACGGCGTTAAGGAAAGATCTCTAACCTGCTCCAGTGTAAACCAGTCCGCGCCCAGCGAATCTTCACCATCGGGTTCTTTTTTGATATGATCCGGCTGACTGGCTGTGGTCAAAACAACATCATACAACATCCCGATATGGTGCAGCTCTTCCGGCTCACCTTGATACACCCATTCCAGTACCGTAGACTCCGCAGAACGAATCATCACTTGTAGATGGGTCAGGCCCGTCTCTTCTTCAATCTCACGATGAAGAGCAGTCTCTGGCTGCTCGCCAAATTCCAGCCTTCCGCCTGGTAAATCCCATTGCCCCTGATATGCTCCGCGAGCCTTATGAATCAACAGGAATTGGTCCTCCCAAGCGACCAAGCCATATACCCCAATATGTGTATGCCGATTCACTTAAGGGCTCTTCCTTTCGTTTTCATCCTCTGTAACAGCATCCAGATCTATGGCCATACGGATCATATCCACACAGCGGATACCATCCTCTATAATCTCTTCCTCATAATGCCTCACAAAGAAGTCACGATCAACCCCGATAATGCGGAAACCGCAACGTTGGTATAACTTCAATTGATGAAAGCTGGAGTTGCCTGTCCCAATCTCTAGAATTCGACATCCCAGTCTACGTGCAGCTTCCATCGCTTCCTTAATCATGTGTTTGCCTACACCTTGACCCTGCAGTTCTTCCTGTACGGCAATATTAACAATCTCCGCAGTCTCCGGACGAGTCTTCAACAATACGAACTCCCCAACCATCTCTCCTTCATACTCGGCAATAAAACAAACACCCCGACTCAGGTACTCATCTACAATTGCTTTTGAAGGATCAGCCATCAATAAAAGTTCGTAGGGTCTCTCTTCTTCCCAGTCCAAAATCCGGAACGACAATTTCATGCCAATCTCCACCTTTTCATCGTACAATATTCATTTACGTCCTGTTTGCAGAAGCCTATGTATGGCAAATCCACAAATATATCATTCTTCATTTCGCCAAACTAGTTTACTCAATCTATTAATCACACACTATTACCCACAGACTAGTCATCTCCTATAAAAATAGTAAACTTCATTATATCATAATATTTGGATATAAATATATAGATATGGATGATACATTATGAGGCATTATTTTATATCCTAACCCAAGCTTAAATGCTCATGAATTAATTTCCATTCCCCATCAAACCCAGCAACAAATACATTCGTGGCCCGACCCTTTCCATAAGCAGGCTCTCCCTGATAAATTCCCTTCCAGTGGTAGATATAAATACAAACGGCCTGCTCTTTGCTAGTCGTAATCCACTTAACATCTTCAGCACTGTACACTTCTTCCTTGACTGTCTCCCAAGCGTTCTCAAAATAAGCCCGAATTTCGTTAGGGGTAGTACAGGACGTTCCCGTAAACCAATATACGGCTTGTGGCGATAACCATTTACTGACTTCATCAAACTGATGTGTATTTGTCGCCGCAATGTATCCTTGCAGGGCATGCTGGTATCCCATGATTTTTCCTCCTTCTGACGTTTTAACTTATCGGGTCCCACTCTGTTCAAGTACCGAATCGCTATACACCATAAATGTCTCTTGCAACGTACGTCCGGATGACTTCTCCCAGATCACGCTCCGCTCAAAAGTGCCTTTTTGGAAAAAACGCAGGAAACGTTCAGCAAACCAATCCTGCATAGGCAGCTCAAAAACCCGCTTCATAGGCACCCATAACAGTTCGCCTTCGGGCGGATCTTGCAATAACTGACCCTCGAATGAAGTCGCCAAATAGTTAAATACCATGTACCGCAATCCTTGTTCGGGATCACAGAACTCATCAAGCCCTTTATACGTAATCTCATTGACCGCTAGCCCCGTCTCCTCCAGAACCTCCCGCACGGCACCATCCACGATACTCTCCGGAAAGTCTACCTTCCCCCCAGGAGCGATGTATCCCGGAAATCCTTTGCGATCCGGCCGATTCATTAGCAACACCTGATCATTCATTTTGTCCCATACCATACACATCGTTAATATCTCAATTCTAGTATCCATATTCGTCCTCCTGCTAACATGCTCTTCTCTGCTGTACACTAACATTTCTGGGAATAACCTGTGTTTTCCTTCTTTATTCCCACTCTGTTTCATTGCAATTTTCACCGGTCTCACAGTATAGTCTATGATGATATATATGCATACGAAAGGCGGACGCCCTGTACACCTGTACATAGAAGCCCGCCTGTTTTGTGATATTCTATGCTGCTCTGTACTCAAGCTTGGAGTTTCCAGTTCTCAGTTCAATTCCGTAATCAACGCCCGGCGTTCCTTCCATTCAGCCCGGCGATAAGCCTGTTGCATACCAAATTTGCGGATACTTGCCTTTGGCACCGATTTATAAGGCAAAACGACCGTAAAGTCCTCATCAAACGGGAAAAAAGACAGGCCTACTTTTTCATTGGATAACCACTCTGCCTGAATTGGTTGTCTGGAACAGGCATCAAACGTACAACTGAGCCCTTCTGCAAAAAAATCATAACGCGCAGCAGGTGTTCCAGGTTCCTCCATACAGAGAAACAAACTGAGCTGATCACAGAAAAGCATGATCTCCACATCACTTTGCAACCTCTGTTTCAGTGCTTCAGCATCACCACCAAGCTGTTTCTCCCAATCCAGCTGACGTTCGTGTTCTTGTTGCAGATAATCTCGGATGTCATCATCATCCTGAGCATTGGCCCCCAGATTTTTCTGAAACAGTTCCGTATACATCAAGCTACACAATAATCCGGCGTAGAGGTTTTTCTGACGAACTTCTTCAATCCCTTTATGGTAGAATACAAAACGCGGACGCAATGGAAAATCACGAAACGAATACGGCGATTGACTGTAATCATTCCAGAATGGAGATGAATCCAGTTCAATCCAGCCACGGTCATGTTCCTTGGCCGCTAGAATCAATTCATCCCGATGCCCAGCATCGGCTAGTAATTCATTTTTCCAGTGGGAAGCCATCTCTCCGGCTACTAATCCATGCTCATGCTGTGCGGTCAAAACAAAATCATGCTCTCTCTCATATACGATCATGTGCTGTCACCCTTCCGCATGGTATACGTTGACTTTAACATAAATTGGGTTAAACTTTCCTATAAGTTGGTTTTCGCTCCATTTTGACGAAAGACATTATGAAATGCACAATGTAAAGGTGTTGTCAGTTTCCTGAAATTTGATACACTAAAGGTTGTGTCCACAATTATATTACATACAGAAAGCGGGATCTCATGAATTTATACTCTCCTTACATCGAGTTTAACCGCAAGGAATGGGCTGAACTTAAAGAACATCAGACCACTCTTCCACTGACGGAAGCCGAATTAGAACAGTTAAAGGGATTGAATGAAGAGGTATCGATTCAAGAAGTCGAAGATATATATTTGCCTCTTACCCACTTTATTGACCTATATGCAAGAGTTTCACGAGAGCTGAATCGACTGACGGCCTCCTTTATGAAAAAAGAAGCTCTCCCCACCCCCTACATCATTGGAATCGGGGGAAGTGTTGCCGTGGGCAAAAGTACAGCGGCCCGCTTGCTACAGGCACTGCTCGCCAGAGGCAAGAACAGCCCGAAGGTTGACCTTGTCACAACCGACGGTTTCTTATATCCCAACGCCGTGCTGCAAGAGAAGGGCATTATGAACCGCAAGGGATTCCCGGAAAGTTATGATATCAAATCCCTGATTCAGTTCATGGGTGATGTGAAATCTGGCAAGCCCGAAGTGAAAGCACCCGTCTACTCTCACCTCGCCTACGATGTCATTCAAGGGGAAGAGAAGCAGATCTGTCAGCCCGATATTCTCATTATTGAAGGTATCAATGTACTTCAGATCAAAAAGGAAACGCCTTTGCTGGTTAGTGATTTCTTCGATTTTTCCATCTACATAGATGCAGAAGAAGAGCATATACGACACTGGTACGTTGAGCGTTTCAAGCTGCTCCGCAATACAGCGTTCCAGAACACGGATTCCTTTTTCCATCAACGATTCGCCAATATCGATGAAGAGGAAACCGTGCGTACGGCCAACCAGATCTGGCAGGATATCAATGCCAAAAACCTGCATGAAAACATTTTGCCAACCAAAGGGCGTGCCAGACTGATTCTGAAAAAGGAAGCCGATCACTCCATTGGACAGATTCAATTGCGCAAACTGTAGACAACACTCGTGCAGTACACTTTGATGTTATATCTAATTACCCTTAAAAGGAGAGAAAAACACATTGCAAACCCTGATTATACTCGGCAGTATTATGATGTTCCTGGCTGTTGCATTGGGTGCTTTTGGTGCACACGCGCTCAAGCGCAAACTATCCGCTGACATGATCAAAATCTATGAAACCGGTGTTCAATATCACCTCATCCATGGACTTGGCATCATCCTGATCGGACTGCTGGCAGACCGTCTTGAATCCTCTTCACTCGTCATGCTTGCCGGATGGCTGATGTTCGCCGGGATCATCCTGTTCTCCGGCAGCCTGTACACTTTAAGTGTAACGGGGGTTCGCAAATTGGGAGCCATTACCCCACTTGGCGGAGTCGCATTTTTGGCTGGATGGGTTATGATCATGATTGCCGCATTGTAAATATGCCCCGTGGATAAACGAAAAGAGTGTTCTGGCTGATGTAATATCGCTGGAGCACTCTTTTGCTGTTTAATCTGTCCAGATTCTGCGAATGGTGGATAGCCCTGCATCTGGCCGTTGTCGCTCCAGCACATACACATCCGGGTTAGACAGTTTGGTCCACTCTTCATAACCAAAGGATGGTTCATACTCACGAATAAGCAGTGATAACAAGTTCCCATGTGTAACCACGGCCCCGTGCTGTTCCGGTCTGCTCCACAACTCTTCCAGTAGTGCCAGCCCCCTTGCAGCCGCGTTTCTCGAAGATTCCCCGCCTTCTTCCACCCAATCCACATCATCGTATGTACGTTTCAGTACATCCATCCAGTTTGGCAGATCAAGAGAGCTAAGTATCCTCTCCTGGAGACGTTCATCCGTATGTATATGTTGCAGCATTGCTATGCCCAGTGGCATAGCCGTCTGAACGGCCCTTTTCCATGGACTGGAGACAATATACGTTATGGAATGATGAGCCAGGATATCTGCAAGTTTTTCAGCCTGCCTGATCCCTTCATCTGTAAGCTCTGCATGGGGTTCTTGCCCTGTGGCCTTGGCGTGACGGATAAGATAAATGGACTGCATAGCTATCACCTCCTATGGTGTAACCTACTTGGAGTTCATCTCAAGATATTGAAGTGCACTGTACATCTTCTCCTGCTCTTCCGGTCGGCCTGATGAACTGAGGAAAGTGACCTGTTCCCCTGTTCTGTCTCCATGTTGAGCCACCAGTCCAAGCCGCTGCTTCAGATGGTTCACCGTACCTGTACTGCCATCAATAATCTGTATATGATCGGGCAGAACCGTGCGCAGAATGGACGTATAGTAAGGATAATGCGTGCAACCAAGCACCACTGTGCCATACATATGAAGATCGAGATCTGCCAGCTTGAACCGGAAATAATCAGCGATTTTGCCCGGATCAAAATCCAGCTGTTCACACCACTCCACTAGTTCCGGCAGCGCAATGGAATCCACACTGTGGTGATCATCAACACGCGATACCAGTTCGTTATACTTGGTTTGGCCCAAGGTGAGGGCCGTGGCAAATACAAGCACTCTCTTACCACTATCACGATTCATCTCCACGGCTGGTTTCACCGCAGGCTCCATGCCAATGATCGGGATATCGTACTTGGCGCGCAGATCCTTCACAGCCAGACTTGTTGCTGTATTACAAGCAATCACGATTGCCTGGACATCCTCCTGAACGATGGCTTCCACACAATCAAAAATATGTCCTCTAACCTCATCCGCAGACTTGGTTCCATACGGGACATGTAAAGTATCCGCATAATACAGAAATTTTTCTTCCGGAAACTGTTGTAATGCCTGATGCAAAACGGTCAAACCACCGATGCCTGAATCAAAAAAAGCAATTTTTTTAGTCAAGGATTTCACCTCTATAATGTATTCTTTCGGGTTCCAAGAACCTCTCAATGCTGCTCATGCTGACTGGAGGTGAGGTTTGTACTTCCGGCTCATCACACACTATGGATGATGAACCATTATTCTATGTTCATTTTATACTGCCTGAGCCAGTCCTTGCCACTATGCCACCCCTCTACGGGGTTATGCTCTCCAAGCAGTTCATTACTGGCCTGAGCCATGATCCATTCCTTGAGACCGTTATCCGGACTGGATTCGAGCTGCTGTAACAGGAGAAACAGTCCCGCCTCACCCGTACTCAGGATGTCCTCGTAAGCCTCCCGGTTACCAGCAATATAATCATTGGGATTACTGCTGGTCAGGAGGACAGGGTCGCTAACCATCTGCTGCAACTTGCTTTCAATGGTTGCTGATAATGCTTGGTCTTCTGTCCGAGTCGAACATGCTACTACCATCAATGCTGTGCATACGGATAACAAACCCAGAATCAGTCTTCTGCGATTCACTGTAACACTCCTTTCAACAACGAGTTAACGCAATATGCAGCTTTCATGCTCAAGCCCTCGGCCAACTACAGAACAAGTTCCCATTGTTCTTCGGTAAGCTCCTGACCAGACAACTTCTGCTTGCGGACTTCCTTCACTTCAAAGCCCACAGATTGATATAATCTACGCGCGCCGATCAAAGACTCATTGGTCCACAGGATCACGGATGTGTAGCCTTTTTCTTTTGCAAAAAGAACTGCCTGTTCGATAAGCTTCCTGCCCCATCCTGCACCACGTGCTTCCGGTTCGATCAGAAACCAGCGCAGTTGAGCCGTATTTTCATTCACCTGAGTAAGACCTATGGAGCCGGAAGCTGACTGATTCAACTCAACGATCCACAACATCTCCCTCAAGTGATTACCCGTCAGTCCAAACGAATTCACCGCATTCGTGATAAATTCAGCAAAGCTATGATCATAATTATACTCGTTTCGATAGATTCGGATATGCGCTTCAATGACATACTGCAGATCCTTTTGTACGAAAGTGCGGATCATCAGACATCACAGCCTTTCCTCAACTCCACAGTTGTGATACTGAAATCCACACCGAACTGAATTAATCCCAGTTTATGGGCAACTTGCTGTGAAGCGAGATTATCCCAAGATGTACTATAGATTGGCATGCGTCCACGCTCCTTGACATAATACTGCCAGCATTTTACCGTCTCTGCTGCATATCCATGTCCTCTATAACCGGGTGCCGTATATAGACTCGCTTCCGCCCCATAATCGGAGAGCCTTGCAGAGCAGCACACTGCCACAGCAGATTCACCAATAACATAAGCGGCAACAGGCCATTTTTCATGCAAGTGATCTGTTAATTCAGGGAAATGCTCTGCCAGCAAATAACGCTGCTCCTCACCAATCAACTGAACCTTCTGATTCCACTCGTGAGATAACTCAGGAAAAGCATAGGCAGGTCCCATCCACACACGGTTAACTGGCTCAAAGGTTTCCACCTTGCGAATCAGTTTTGGAATATCCAACGGAAGCTCGAAATCCTTACCCAACTCATTCATTAGATCCGGCGGTAACTGCTCATGATAATAGATCAGTGAACCGGCAGAAGTCATGCCAATAAAAATGGCTGGAGCCTGCCCACCACCCGGCTCGTTAATGCTTAATAGACGCTGCTGCTCATTGATTGTATACAACGTGCTCACCTGTATTTTCAACATTTCCATAGACGACAGGTTGGATTTTGGAACCATAATTATGAAGTTAACCTTTGCAATAATCGTTTGCCTACACTGCCTTTACCAGCTTCCTGCTGCTCCAGAAAATCGGATAATTCACGTAAATCAGACGGGCGATATCCAGCCCCGCACCCGCAATTATGATAGGTATAACCATGACGATACAACATCATCACTTTGGTCCATTGTTTGGTATCATTTTGCTTGGGTGCCTGGAAATCCTGTCCCATGCTAACCATGGACGTGGCACATTGGGGGCATTTATATTCAAGTTGTGCCACCACCTCAGGGCTTAGGTCATGTCTGGAAACTTGTTTAAATGATTTGCGACAATTAAAACATGCATAGATGTCTTTATATGGTCCTGACATGGCATATCTACACATCGTCTGCACCCCCCTTAATAATTTCCATTATACGGGATTTCACACACACATACGAATGGATTTTGCATATTTGCGAAAATTCCACCCACTCACTATTGACCTTTAATCGCGGCTTGTCTCCAGGCCTCACCAAGTTCCGCAATCGTTGCGTACCGCTCGGACCGATCATCGCTCACTGCACGCATCACAACCTGATACAACGCTTCTCCGGCATCCCATCTGGCATAGGAACGATCTTTCTCCCCGCCAAGCAACGCAAAAGCCGTTGCCCCCATGTTGAATACATTGGTAACCACATCTATGGGCGCGCCTAGCTCAAACTCTTCGGGAGACATAAAGCGGGAAGATCCCCACATACGACCCATGGTATTGGTAAAAGAGCCCTTCCGATACAAGTCGATATCACAAATTTTCATAAAGTTTCTGTCAAAATCATAGATCAGACTGCCATCATACAGATCTACAGCCACATAACCTCTTCGTTCCACCTCGATATGAAAATCCAGAATCTGTTCCATCGCCCGAATGCGTGTCTCCACTGGAAGCTGTCTGAACCGATAATAGGGCGAACGCGGATCTTCATACTTGGCAGGAGGTGGAAAATACCAGTGGGAGTGCAGACACTCCCCATCCACCCAATCGAATACACAGGTATAACCCTCATCCGTTGCAAAATGATCCGTTAGTCGAATCAACGTGTCATGCGCCAAATCTTCGTAAACGGAAACAGATGATTTCAGATTACTAATGGCTTCCGGGGGACTTCCCGTATGATTCGCATGAATTGTATGTGCTCCCGCATACTTTACAAACAATCTCTTTCCATCCTTTTGCACAATACCGAAGGAGAGATTCCCTGAATCTTGCTGATCGAATACGCGAAAGACCGTACCCAAGGGCCGTAACCAATCGAAAGAATGAGACTCTTTTAAGACAAAGGAAACACCATCGATCTCAAGTTCAACATGATCTGTCATCGGACTCCTCCTGTGGTGATATCATCATCCAATCTTGAGGGCTCTGTATAAAAGTAATTCATATGCGCCTCATCATATCCCTGACCGCAGACTTCCAATGCGTTACGCTCGATTCCGTAAACTTCAAATCCATATCGCTCATATAAACGTCGGGCTGATTCATTTGTTGTCACTACACTCAGATTAATCTGCTTGATACCTGCCAGATGTCTTCCCCGATCCAGCACCTCGCGGAGCAAGCGCGAAGCCAGCCCACTTCCCCGATATGGCGGAGCAACATAGACGCCCCAGATCATGCCTTTGTGCCTGAGTTTCAGGCCGTGTTCCCTTTTGAAACCCATCATTCCCGCCAAAGTTCCTTCTTCTGTATATGCGCCCAGAATATAATCATCCGGTTCATTATGTATGCGCTCCTGCACTTCACTCATGGGGAGTTGAATGGACAACTCGAACGAAGCCCCAAAGGCTTCAGGATGTGTTTTCAGTGCTTCCAGTCGCAAAGGCCAGTAAATGTCTGCTTCATCCCGCTGAATATTGCGAATGATATATGTCTCTTGCTTTCGATCTTCGTTCATTCTTCGACCACTCCCTGCATTTCATAAGGATAATCGATCTGAAGTTTTACATTCGCTGCCGCTTCCTGTCCTGCAAGCAACCCAACAACATAAATCCCCAGGTCAATGGACGTGGCTACTCCACCAGCCGTAATTACATTTCCATCTTTTACAATCCGCTTCTGAATCACCTCGGTGACATACGGCTCAAGCAAATTATATGCACGGGGATGTGTTGTTGCTTTTTTGCTGGATAAAAAACCAGCTGCACCCAGCAGCAGAGATCCTGTGCACACCGAAACCTTCAAAGGTACAGACGCAGCCTGTCTCAGCCAACCTACAAATGCCTCGTCATATCGAAGCTTGCGCGTTCCCATGCCCCCGGGGATGAACACGAGATCATATTCCGATAGGTCAGGCTTCACTCGATCCACCTTCATCGTTAAACCTGACTCATCCGTGACCTGATCTGTCATGGCACAGGTTTCCCACGTCGTTCCTTTGGTTGGTTCAAAGAAATTCAACCGATTGATCACATCATAAAACCCTGCAAAATCAAGGAAAGTCAGTCCATCAAACAAAACGAATGCAATTTTCATTGGTAACCTCCGCGTTTTAATTTGGAGCATCCTGATTAAGTTTCTCATTCCGATCCCGTTCCATCGCTTCCTTCACCCAATCACGTTCCGGCAGCTTGCTGTTGATTCGAAAGAGCAGAACCACAATCGCAAGAAGTAAAATAATGACGATGAATTCGAAGATGGTTAATCCCTCCCTTTCGGAAATTCTGCAATCGTGAATCGTACCTAATCTCTATTTTAAACCACGGGCGATAATCCGCTCCAGCCACTTCCACGGTAGCAGTGCTTTACCTATGATGAGCACACGCGAACCTTTTCCGAGCGCATATCGAAGTCTTGGTGCACGCATCCGCGCAATTCGGCCAATCAGATCTGCCACTTCCTGTGGATCAGGTGCCGTCTCGCTCGCATGTTTGGAATAACGAAGAACCGCATCCAGCTTATGCTTATATGGGGAGTTCTCGCTCCGGTGAATCTCACCCAAACCTTTATTCCAGATCGGCGTGCGATAAGCACCTGGTTCAACCAATACCACCCGAACGCCAAACGAAGACATCTCATGCCGCAGACTTTCCGTGAATCCCTCCACAGCGAATTTGGAGGCAGCATAGGGCGCATACCCTGGAAAACCGGACAACCCACTTACACTGGACAAGTTAATAATCAGCCCCTGCTTCTGTTCACGCATCACAGGCAGGACCGCACGTGTCACGGCGATTAATCCAAATAGATTCGTTTCCATCTGGCGCCGCCAATCCTCCATCGATACTTCCTCAATGAACCCGCCCACCGCAAATCCTGCATTGTTCACCAGCATGTCGATTCGGCTATTATTAAGAAGTACGGACCTCACAGCTTTTTGCACCGATTCAGCATCGGTCACGTCCAGTTGCACATATTGCAAACGTTTAGCTACCCCCGCCCGTTTAGCCAGTTTCACCAATTCTTCTCTTCGACTCAGATCACGCATTGTAGCAACAACGCGATACCCCTGCTTGGCAAGGGTGATTGCGGTGAGCATACCAAAACCACTGGAGGTACCTGTAATTAAGGCCACCGGAGCGTTATCTCTCTCCTTTGTCTTACTCACTGAATCAAGACCCGTATTAATTCGTCCTTGCTCGTCCTCTGTTAAGTGTTCATCAGCTGTCACGGTGTGTCCTTCTTTCCTCGGTAAATTACTTACTTCCGTTCCTACCTATACCGCACGGCCCCTGCTGCTTAATCCGCCACTCCGTTATCTTTTCTCTCCACCCTGCGCAGCTTCGTGATTCCCGGTTCGAACGTATACGGAACAAATCTGATCTCAGGTAAGGTGCATTCCAGACGCTCTCCCAGCTTCATCAGCTCACTCCGTACATCCGTCTCGACCTGCTCCAGCACTGCGCTCCCGCCAAGCCGAAGGGATACTTCCATTGTTCCGTCTCCTTGCTGCACCACACGATAATGTTCAATATCCGGCGAAGCCGCAATGACCGAACGGGTAACGAAATCCGGAAAGATCGGTACAGCCTCACCCGTATGTAGTTGTGTAAAATAAAGCGTGTCATCACAGCGGCCTTCAATCCGCTCAATGGCGGTAAACGGGGAACCACAGGCACATGGCAGCGCCGCCTCGGTCAGAATATCATTCAACCGATACCGGATGATCGGCTGTGATGTTCTGGAGAAGTCCGTAATAATGGGCACGAACCGCCGGGTGGCGGGATCAATGAACTCTTTTTCAATATGCACGATGTCTTCATTCAAATGCAGTGTGCCGTAGCGACAGGTCGCACCCAGAAATCCTTCTGTACACTGATAGACTTGATGAACGGTCTGTCCGAAGACCTGCTCCAGCACCTTGCGATCCAGGGGGTCCAGCACCTCGGCAACAGAGATGATTTTATCCGGTACAGCGGTCAGGTGGCCCGCCACATAGGCGTCCGCCAACAGACGCAGCATGGATGGGGGAGCCACCCACACGGTAGGTTGGTATTCTTCCAACCGCTTCACCAAGTTCTCCACACGCTCCAGCAGATCAAAGTACTGGAACTGTAACTTACCACGTTGCACCGATTCATACAGATTACTGTTGGCCCGCAGGAAAAACGCAATCTTGGCAGGTTTCCACAGTCCACCAGGCAGCAACTTGGCCAGCACCGTGCCCGTCCACGCATCCTGCTCCCGATCACTCACCAGAAATATACCCCGGTTCCCTGACGTGCCCGAAGACAATCCAACGGTCACGCCTTGAATGGAAGGTTTGAAATCACGTGTTTCTTCACTTTCGCCTGCAAGAGCCAGCGCTTCGTCCTTGGTAATGCCCACCGTGTTCAGTGTATCGAAATGTTCCATCATGATCGATTTGTCAATCAACGGAAATCTTCTCCAGTCGGATGCGTTCACGCCGTCCCACCACTTCCGGTAAAAGGGGGATCGGGCACGGATCTGATGGACATGCCGAATAATCCGGCGCTCTTGCCAGCGCTCCAGTTGTTCTCGCGTTTTCCATGTTCGCAGCCCACGTGCGAGTGCATAATGAACCACAATACGAAAGGTACTACTCATCGTTTCGTCCCTCCTGCACCCCAAGCGTCCAGTACCTCTCGGCAATGACTCGGCACAATACGAATTTGTTGAAACTGCTGATGCAGCTGAACCAGCTTGTCAAAGTTACGATAGTATTCCTGTCGATTCGACATAATGATCCCAGCAAGAATGTTCGGTCTGCGCTGTTCACGAAAAGCCCGACTCGACCACACCGCGTCCGCGCACAGGAAATAGTCATGTTCTTCCGTACGCAAAAGTAGTCCCATCATGCCTTCTGCATGACCGGATACATCCACCCCCAGCAGACTGCCATCACCAAAGATGTCGTAGACCTCATCAAAAGGGAACTCTTTCCCCGCTCTCGTCCATCGCTCAGGCTGACACATAACAGGCCATGATCTGGCCATAAAATCCTCGGGCAACAACCCGGCAAGAAAACCTGCCTTTACAGCCGCAATTGGACCGAGTGAGCGCACAGCATCATAGGCTCTTGGCAGATAGATGAATTGTGCCTCCGGGAAATCACGTACACCCGCGATGTGATCGCCGTGAAAATGCGAGAGGATGATATACCGAATATCCGAAGCTTTCAGTCCAATATGAGCCAAAAAATGAACGGCACTATCCTCTTCACGATAGACCACAGGTGTAATATGACGATACAGTGCGTTAGGCAAATGAGCCGTTTCCTCGAAAAAGCGGGAACTATATCCCGTATCCAGCAGGATCGGTCCATGTACGGGATGAATGATGCAGGCAAATCCTGCCGGGAAAGGCACCGGGCTCAACCGACCACCGCGCAACGTCAGAAACTCTGGATGTGTACAGTAACCCGCCGCACCCAAATATAGTTTCACCGGAGTTGTTGTCAGCATGATTCAGCCCTCCACCAGTCTGCAAATTGTTGCAATCCCTCTTCAATGGACACCCGAGGAATGTATCCCAATTGCTCCCGTGCATCCGTAATATCCAACGTCTGTGGGATGGATAAGGATCCGACTGTATACCGTGTCAACGCAGGTTCACCCAACGCAGGAATATAGCCATGAACTTGCTCCAGCAACGCTGCCACACCATATGCCATCCGATAAGGAATGTTTCGACGACGCAAGGGCATATCCAGCATACCAAACAGGCTGCTCACCAACTCACTGAACGCCCTTGGATCACCATTGGAGATATTGTAAGCTCTTCCGAGCGCTTCGTCAGAGGCATCGCGACACAATAATAGGGCATCCACCACATTATCCACACAGGTCAGATCGATTAAAGCCTGTCCACCACCGATCATGGGCACGCCCGATTTTGCGTTTGCTGCGACAATTCTGGGAAATAACGTCTGATCATACGGACCAAAGATCGCTCGCGGTCGAATCATGATCGACGGAAGTCCCTTCGCATGCCCCTCCATTACAACCTGCTCAGCGAGAAGCTTCGTGGCAGCATAATGATTGGCTGGTTTGGATGGCAACGGGTCATTCTCATGTACGTTATATCGCGGTATGTAGTTAAAATATATACTTGGAGTCGAGACATGTATGAATCGCTGCACCTCATGATGTAGGCAGCCATCAATGAGGTTTTGTGTCCCTTCTACATTGCTGCTGTAAAAGTCACGATATCTGCCCCATGGCGATGATAGTGCCGCACAGTGAAAGACCATATCCTGCCCCGCACATGCTTCGTTTACTGAAGCCTCATCCCGTATATCTCCATTCAGGAATCGGATTCCTGCCAACTCAAGTTCTGCCCCAACTTTGGGCTGTCGGCCCATGCCAGTTACTTCCCATCCCTCTTGTGCAAGCCGTATCGCGAGATGCCTGCCCAGACATCCCGTAGCTCCTGTAACCAGTGCTCTATTCATTGTTGTTCACCGTTCCATTCTATGTCGTGAGTCAAAGCTTCAGTCAGCGAGAACTTCTGCGATCTTGACAGACGCCATGCGGCTAGCACCACTGCAAATTGTTCAAATACAGGCTGGATATCCTGCCCTCCATAGACCACATCCCTGGCTCCACGCCACGCAGCTATCCATGCACGGAGTTTCCCTTTGCCAAAGATCTGCTGTACTCCACTTCCCAACATGGGAAGCATGAGCATGGCTTTGCTGTCCCGTGCGGGCGTGATCATTTTTCTTTCTTTGACCAACGTCTCCGGTTCAGTCAATGCACGCACCAAGTCATCTCCGGGGTGAAACAGATGAATCCCACTCGTTGCCCTCGGATTACACTCAATCGCGTACACTCGCCTGTCCTGACCTTCTATAAAATCAAACCCAATCTGTCCACTAAAACCCGTTGCCTCAACAAATTGTCTCACCCACGCAAGAGCACCTTCATGTTCCACCTGTTCAAAAAAAACACTGGCTCCCACACTACCTGTACGATAGCGGCTGTCGTAAGTGGCATGCGCAACCAGTTTCCCTTCATGCGCTATGCTGTATGTACATAACATCTGACCAGGAATGTAGGCCTGTGCAACCCAAGGTGAAATAGAGGATAATTCCCCTTCTTCCGGTGGGTCGTTACGGATATGTCGACGCTTCTTTTCACTTACGTTTCCTTCCTGATCCGTCCCTGCCCTAGCCTCATCGTTCATGAGTGTTGGCATGCGAACTTTGGCTGCGAAGCGGGAATACACCGGTTTCCACACCCAATCTCCTACTTTTTCTAGAACAGACTGGGCTTCCATCCATTCCTGCCGACTGTGGATCAGGTGTGTATCCGGAACCGAAAGACCGAGTGACCCTGCAAGCTGGATAAAATCATATTTATGGTGCAGCACATGCAGCTGCTCCAGAGTCGTAACCAGAACACGGCAAAATGCACGCAGTCTGTCTGCCCCTTGAGCAACATAGAATACTTCTTCACACATCGGAATCAACAGGTCGATCTGCCAATCCTGAACCAACCGTTCCAGCTCCGCCAGATACGCACGTGTGTCATGACGTGGCGACGGGACCACAGCGCACTGTTCCACTGCACTGGATAATCTGGTCAGATGCCGTGCAGCACTCTCCGCAACATAAACCCGATGGCCTGCCCGATGAAGCATGCGTGCCAGATCAAGCGTTACGGGAGCCCTTCCGCCTGTAAGCAATACACGGAGAGAAGCAGCTGTACGATGTCTGGTTTCCCCAGATCTAGTAGTCAAAAATGAGTCCTCCCAATGATAATCCGGCAGCCGTGCCAATCATCAACACCCGATCTCCACGCTGAATACGCTGTTGTCTAATCGCTTCATGCAGACCCATTGGGATCGATGCCGCAATTGTATTGCCGTGATTTCGTGTGATGTCCATAAACCGATCTTCAGGAATGCCAAGCTTCTTGCGAATCAGTCTCATCGCCATGGCACTTCCCTGATGAGGAATGACCAATTGGAAATCCTCCATTCGATTCCCGGTCGCTTGCAGCATATCACCAATAAATCCAGGCAGAAGTCTTGAAGCCATGCGGAAGATCGCCTGTCCATCCATATGAAATAGGTAGGGTTCAGGCTGATCTACCTTATAATTAGAAGCATGTAGCCGTGTACCTCCACCTGCAATCTCCGAGAAGCGAGCACCTCGGCTGTAGGTTCGAAGGGAAGCATGTACAATCTGTGAGGATGACCCTTCAGGCGAACGTTCAATAATAACAGCGGCCGCTCCATCTCCGAACAGGGCCGCACTCTCTTTATCAGACCAATTTAGTCCCGCGGAGGCAATCTCGGTGGCTACGAGCAGTACTCGCTGGTAACGTCCGGCGTCTACCATATAGGAGATCACATCGAGTCCGTTCAGGAAACTCAGGCAGGTTGCATCCATGTCAAAGGCAGGTACGCCTGAATCTTGCTGCCCCATGGCCTGCTGGATAAATACCGCCGTACTTGGCAATGGTTGTTCCTTCGTGCCACTGGTACACACCAGACAGTCGATATCACTGAATTGTAATCCTGCGTCCGCCAGTGCAGCTTCCGCAGCCCGCGCGCCCATGAAAGAGGAGGTTTCTTCACCCGAAGCATAATGGCGTACACCTACACCTGTGGCTTTGCTAACCCAGCCCGCAGGCACGCCCAAGCGGCGATCCAGTTCCTCATCGGTGACTTCCTGTTCCGGCAGGTACTTCCCTGTTCCCGCGATCCTTACTCTTCTAAGTTGCATTTCCCCAACCTCTTTCTGTTCATCTGACTGATATAAATGAAATTTACACCTCACCTTGAATGGCGAAACCCCAACAAATAGAAGCTTTGAAATATACAATAAAAGGGCAGATGCCTCTGCCCTCCCTGTTGTGTTTTATTATTTATACTGTGCTGTCATTTCTTCTTATTCAGAATCTCGGCAAGAGCGGTATCTAGTGTACCGTATGTGAAAGTGAATCCTTCCCTCTCCATTCGTTCGGGAATCACCCAACGACTCTTGATAACAAGTTCCGTCTCGGTCTGAATGAAACGTGCACCCAGTTCAAGCATCCAGCGAGGAGAAGGCAGGCCGATCCGAACACCCATCTGCTCTCTCAGACGTGCCATGAGCTCACGATTCGTAACCGGATGTGGAGAGGACGCATTGAACACACCATTTAAGTGCGGATGCTCTTGCAGATAAATCACCATGCGGAAGAGATCCTCGATATGAATCCAGCTGAACTGCTGTGTTCCTGCGCCTTGCGATCCTCCAAGGCCAAAACGGACGAGGTTTGTCATGGGCACCATCACACCACCCTCGCCCAGCACAATGGCAATCCGCAGTGCTATCTGACGCGTAGACGGCAGACTGAATTCAAAGAAAGCCTGTTCCCACGCCTTGGCAACGTCGACCGAGAATCCAGAGCCAATCTCGCCCTCTTTTTCCGTCATGGGACGATCTTCAGCATGTCTGTATATGGTTGCTGTACTCGAATTAATCCATAGTTCGGGAGGATGATTACAAGCCAAGACGGCTTCGCCGAGAATGCGCGTTGTCCGGGTTCTGGATTCCAGAATGACTTTGCGATTCTCCTCCGTATAACGGCAGTTCACCGATTTACCTGCCAGGTTAATCAACATTTCTGCTTCTTCCAGTGCCTCTATGATTCCTGCACGATCCTCCCAAGCAATATGACCGGGCTGACGCGAGATGATCAATACCTCATAACCCAGTTTCTTGAATCTTTGGGCAAAATCCTGTCCGACAAATCCTGTTCCACCAGCTAATACAACCTTCTTCACGGTATCCCCTCATTTCCCATACTGGGTAAAGAATTCGTAAGGTATAGATTGGAATGTTTCTATGCATGCAAAATGCAGATATTAGCTTAAACACCGCCGGTGACTCGTTGGTTTGATTTAATTCGCACCCAGGGCTGCGTACAAGCGATCCCGCTCTTCGATCGCCCAAGCGTTTGCAGGGTTTTGTTCCAGTTGATATCGGAGTTCATCATAAAAATCATGGATCATGAATCCGTCTGGCAGATTGCCAAGCATGGCTGTAAAGTTGTACTCGGGCAGTGTTCTCTTCCCTTCACTGATCTGCTTCAGCCAATCCATCCACTTTGCAAGCGTAAGCACTTCCTCCTGCCATAACTCAGCCTGTAACCCAAGCGCATCCTGAAGTTGCTCGTATGCCAATGGATCGACGAAGACGCGGCAGGCCTGAACAGCCAGTTCATACAACTCGGTCACTGCACGGCGTACCTCATGCTCAAGTTCGACCTCCAAGCCTCCCATGTAATCCTGAACCTGAATGATCTGTCCATCATCGTATAATAGCGGTGTCTGGGACAACAGGCGTACAATCTCTTCCATCTCATGCATTGAAACTCGCTTCTGCTCATAGAGAGCAGGTAATTGATATGCTGTAATGATCATTCACTCCTACATCGTTCTTCTATTAATGACCTATATTATAACATGGTTTGGCAATCATCTATCAGGATAACTTGACTATCTACTACGAGTTGTAGTAGTTTATACGTACTACGTAGTGTAGTAATACGATCGTTATGGACGCATAACGATGTTAAGGAGTGTTCACGGTGAACCAGATTCAAAAATTATCCGAAACAGAAATGGAGTTAATGGTCGTTATATGGTCATGCGATCCACCCGTCACTTCAACAGAACTATTAGACATATTCGCTGATAAGGGAAAAGCGTGGAAAGCGCAGACTATGTCTACTTTTTTGTCACGGTTGGTGGATAAAGGCGCACTTACCGTCACGAGACGTGGACGAACCAATGATTATGTACCTCTTCTACAGCCCGAAGATTACAAACTACAGGAAACGCAGCATGTTCTTGATGGACTCTATCAAGGTTCAGTCAAGAATTTGGTTTCGGCCATGTATGATGGCGACAAGCTTTCAGACGATGACATTTCAGAACTGAAAAAATGGCTTTCGGAAAAGTAGGTGCAGATGATGAACATCTTTTTTGAAATTCTGTGCAGCCTGACCGTGGCGGGAAGTATCGTTTCTGTTTGTATTTTGGCACTACGACTTATACCCGTATCTGTTTTTCCGACCAAGTGGCTCTACAGACTCGGTAAACTGGCTATCTTGTTTTATCTGTTCCCGGTATCTCTTGGCCTTTCATGGCTTTTGGATATTGCCTTCCAAACGACATCAACTATACCGGGTACGGAGAATGCAGCATCTTCGGGCGGACTTGCAGGAACGTTTATCCCGGAACAAACCATCTCGGTAACCACAGCCTGGTTCTTGTTATTCGTATGGGGCATTGGAGCCATAGGTTTTTCTGCATGGCAGGTGTACTGTTATCGAAGATTTTTGAATGAACTATCTCGTACACGTACGCCAGTCCTCCGTCATAGTGAGGCAGCTATACAGCTACCATTAATCCAAGAGGCTTTGGGTCTCAAACGCAATATCACGCTTGCTCACAGCACCATAGTACGAAGCCCTATACTGGTTGGCTTGTTTAAACCAACGATATATCTGCCACCCGAAAATACGGTGAAAATGGACATCAGCATGGTAATTCATCATGAGTTGGTACATCTAAAACATAAAGATCTGTGGGTCAAGGCTTTGACATTGGGCGTTAATGCACTGCACTGGTTCAATCCCCTGATTCATATGATTCGCGGGGACATTCATACCTGGAGCGAGTTGGCCTGTGATGAAGATGTGGTGAAAGAGATGTCCCATGAAGAGCGAAGACGATATGGTGAGACAATTTTAAATGTGATGGCGGGAACCAAGAAAATACCTGCTCAATTTTGTTCGTCCCTATCGGGTGAAGGCAAACAATTAAAAAGGAGATTGATAATTATGTTTAATGTAAAGAAACTGAAAAAGAAACATTGGATGATAGGTATGGGAGCCCTCCTGCTTATTACAGGTGTAAGTACGTCCACCGCAGTATGGGCATCAAACCATACGGTTAAAGTAGAGGCTGAAGCTTCTGAAACTGTGCCTGTTCCTTCTACTGATGGATCTTCTGAAATCGTAGCTTCTCCCAACAAGGTCGGAATTTCCGAAGCTGTAACTGCTCCTTCTACTTCCGAAACTCCTGAAATCGTGGCTCTCCCTGAGGATGAAGTTTCCGAAGCTGTGCCAGTTCCGTCTGCTACTGTACCTTCTACTACTAAACCTTCTGAGGCTAAAGTTGTAGAAGCAGCAACTGTTCCTTCTACGGGTGGATCTCCTGAAATCGTATCCGTCCCTTCCGAGGCCCAGGTCACCAAAGCTGTAGCTGTTCCTTCAGAAAAATAACCTATCTTTAAGAAGCAATAGCCACCTTATATGCAAACAAGACGAAGCATAGATCATAGATCTCCGCTTCGTCCTGTTTCCGTTTTTCTGTCATGTGCATTAGATAAATGTTTTGATCGTAGCAAAATATTCACGGATCATGTTGATGGGCTTCAGATATCCCGGTGACGGAGCCGATATGCCGTATTCTGCCGCATAACCGTTCTTGGCGGCGATGTATTTGGAACGGAACATATGATAGTCACTGGTGACAATCATGATCTCAGGGTGCTCTAACCCGGATTCAAGAATGATTTTTTTGGAAAAGGCCAAATTCTCCTGTGTACTTGTGGAGCGATCTTCCATAATGACTTGGGCGGGGGGAATCCCCTGTTCAATTAGATAGTTTTTCATGGCGAGCGCTTCGGGAATCGATTCCCCGGGTCCCTGTCCACCCGATACAATGACCGGTGTCTGAGGGTGACTACGAATGTAGTCCAGACTTGCATCTAACCTTTGTTTTAGGGTCAATGACAATTCCGTTCCACGGATGCCTGAACCCAGAATAATGACATAGTCCGCTTCTTCCGGATCATTCGCACCAAGCTGTGTGAATACAAGTGCTTCAATAATGACAAAAGAGACGGCAACCACGCCAAATCCGGTAAGGATAATCCGTTTCAAAATAACATGCTTCTGATAGTCAATCCGTCTTAGTACGATAAAAGCCACCGTGATCATTCCAAAAAACATGACTGCAAACCTTTGGCCCCAGAAGGCCAGAAATGCCACAAAACATGCCAACAGGACAAGATCAATGATCAGTCCATTTTTTTGTAAGAACTTTTTTATCAAATCCGTAGACACTCCTTCTTGTACCCACTATTCCGCAAATCACTTATTATTCAAGCTGTTATTATCGTTAGTTTCGGCCATTGTTCCTGCCAGCGCTTCTTCTGTACTCTCTGATTATAATAGTCAGCATCCGTGAAGAACGGACTTTTGCGGACTACGAGTTGATACAGATCATGCAAACCATGCGGAGCACAGATGTTCACCTGATCCTCTTCATCCAACTGTACTCCTATGGCAGTCACAACTTCTGGCCAATAGCGAAGCGCATCTTCAGTAGAATGATAAGGAACTGTGCCATTGCGCAGATGCATTCTCGCCTGATTTTTGACCGACCACTTGGCATTACCTGTCAACTCACGAAGCTGACGCTCCAACTGGATGTCTCGTTCCTCACGCAGGTCTGACGCATCATAATAAACAACATCAATATCGCTATGAAGTTCACGAAGAGCATATCCATGCAGAACATCCCAGATGTAATTACGAATATATCCTGCACCTATGTAACATTGTGGCAAATGGAGACTACGAACTCTCCGCAGGTCATGCATTAATTGCTCGTGTTTGATGATCGTCTGAATGAATGGGTCCTCATATAACATATCTGCCTCCTGCGGTTTACCTCATTGTCCTCTTATAGCTGTTAACCTTCATTCCAATATATCATGTTTACCTGGCTGCAATAAAATGAACAACGCTTGAACATCCTCTGTACAACTTCGAATCTCTGATTAATCACAACCAAATAACCCATAAACAGCTTCGGTTATCCGAGTGTTTACGGGCTACAATGATCGAGTTTGAAACGGTTAAAATTTATTTAATAGGTATCCAGATTTGCGGTGGTTGGTTCGGCCCAGGGTATACTTCCAGCTCTGGCATATACGCGTGCTCATAAGGATTGGATGGAAACCATTCCGAAATAATCTGTTTCCACAGAAGCTGCATGCTCTCCGGCATCGGGCCTTCTACTTCAAATATACTCCATTTGGAAGCAGGCATGGTGAAGCTTGATAATCCTTCCGGCACTTCACCGTCGTAAGCCGTAGCAATCCAGTATTCCATCTGCTTTTCCTTGATTTCGCTCTGATCCACAACGACGCCAAGTAACCCTGGAATATCCCCGTTGTTCAGTTCAAATAAACGCTCCTCTGTACCGCTCTTCCACGCTTCCTGCCACATTTTCCCGATCCCTTGCAAATGTTCTCCATCTACATATGAGAAAGCCTGCTTCACCCCCACTAATGTAAATTCGGGATGTTCAACAATTTTATATTTCATCGGTTCTGCTCCTTTTAGACTTACTTGAATAACCAGACGATTATACGATTGGACAGAGCTACTATTCTTGCGTGCCTCGCTTGGTGCGATGCCGTGTTGTCTCCGGAATGCTTTGGAGAAAGATTCGGGTGTGTCGTAACCATACTTGTGCGCCAGATCAATGATTTTGTGATCACTTTGCAGAAGTTCATGTGCCGCCAGTGTCAATCGTCTGCGTTTTATGTACTCAGCTACAGTAACATCTGTTAACAGGGCAAAGGTACGTTGAAAATGAAAAGGAGAGATATGGGCCTGCGCTGCAATCTGCTCCATCGTCATATTTTCGAGCAAGTGGTCTTCCATATATTGAATAGCGACCTGTAATGCGTTGATCCAGTTCATGTAATAATCACTCCTTGATGTCTAATATAACGGATAAACCACCCAAAAACCTGTCATGTTGTGCTCTCATATGTCCGGTTAATGTGCAAAGACGTTGTTCATATAACGCCCTGCCCAGGCTTTGAACTAACCAAAGACAAGGGAAGTCACAAAATTTGACAATGTAAACGATTTATTATAGCCTACGAGTATAATGATCGTTCTATCTTATTTTGAAGGGAGAGTATCATTGAATATGAGCAGCAAAAAAGAAATGCTTTTGAACGTGGCTGAAGAATTATTCTACCTTCACGGCTTCCATTCCATCGGCTTGAAGCGGATTATATCAGATGCCGGGATCGCCATCATGACGTTATATAACCATTTTGAGTCCAAGGATGATCTCATCGTCCAGGTGCTTCTGCGGCGCGAACAGCGTTATTTAGAACAGCTCAGGCAATATGCAAACAATACAACTCAACCCATGTTCCTCAATCTGGCTGAAGGACATGCAACCTGGCTGAAAGAACACGAATCAAGAGGGTGCTTATTTTTGCGCGCCAAAGAAGAATTCGGTGGTCATGCAGACCATATCATCGTGCAGACAGTGAATGCGCATAAAAGACATATGAGAACGTTAATCCAAACATTGGCGCCTGCTGCAAGTGATCGAGATCTATTGCAATTCTCCCTACTGCTGGAGGGTTCCACTGCACTCGCCGAGACAGAAAATGTAAATAACGTCTGCCGCGAACTGATCCATATGACGAAGAATAGTTTCAAGTAATGCCATTAAGGGTGAGTTAGTAGTTCAACTCACTTTTTTATTTAATGAGAAATATAATGATCGTTCTATCTAAAAGGCGGTGGATTTAATGAAAAAAATTATCTTTCCAGGCATTGCACTAATCGCTGTCTGTTATGCATTCGGGCGATTCAGTTATGGATTGTTTATGCCGGAAATTTCAGAAGCTTTACAACTGAACGATGCAGCGTCAGGTGCGATTAACTCCGGAACCTACATTGCTTATTGCTTGTCCCTTCTAAGTGCACCGCTGTTAATTAATCGCAAAGGGCATCATTATGTCATCCAATTGGCCGGGATCAGCGCTGTGCTCGGATTAATCGGGATTGCTCTTGCTCAGAATGCATGGGTCCTTGCATTCAGCGTATTTCTCGCCGGTTTGAGTACAGGATGGGCCTCTCCAGCACTCGGTAACACGGTTAACGCCGAGCTTGCACCCGATCTGCAAGCAAGAGGCAACAGCTGGATTAACACTGGAACCAGTTTCGGAATTATTATATCCGGTCCACTCTACTGGCTGTTCACGGATTACTGGCGTCTAACCTACATCCTGTTTGCTGTAATCGGTGTTGTGGTTCTGATGTGGAACAGACGTGTTATTCCACCTACAAAGACACTGCCTTGTACCAAATCCATCTGGACATGTATGAAACCAACCAGAGCGGGTTCTGCTTTGCTGATGGCTTGTCTGTTAACTGGTGTTAGTTCAGCGATCTACTGGACCTTTGCCCGAAACTTCCTCACAGACGAGAAAGGGGCCTCCGATTCGGAAGCCGTGTTGTTCTGGATTGTGATGGGGGTTATGGGGATACTCGGTGGATGTGCTGGTCGCATTATTGAACGTATTGAGATTGGGTGGTCCTACCGAATAGGCATACTGTTATTGGCGATCTCGCTGGGGGTAATCCTTCTTCCATCCATGACTGCCAGTCTCATCTCTGCGATCATATTTGGCAGCACATATATTTTCCTGACCAGTGTATTTATCGTTTGGGCAACGAGACTATTCAGGCCGAATGTATCCATCGGAATTAGTCTTGCCTTTCTTGCTCTGGGTGTTGGACAATTCCTTGGCTCATCCATGGCAGGTTACACGATTGAAATGTTCTCCAATACAACAGCATTTCTGGCCTTTGCTGTACTCGGCCTGTTCGGATTGCTAATTCGGGTGAAATAAATGACAGAACAACCTTACGGTCACTGTTATTCTACCCGGCGAACACTTCCGGTCACCCCATGTTGAAGCTGTACATCTGTAAAAATAACCGTGGTCCCTTGCCCAATGGGAGATTGGGCCACAATACCAACTTTGATCTCTTCCGGGCAGTCGAGGCCGAAATAACGAACCAGCTTCCACTTCTCTCCATCCTGAGAATAATGGAAAGCAAAGCTGTTGCCTGCCCGGGCTACACGTAAATAAGGCTTGTTAACGTCTACAGGTGCTGATACACAATCATCCGAGTTACCTCGAGTAACAACACTAAGAATAGAAGGCTGTTCTTCAAAATACTCAAAGCAAACTTTAGCCCAATTCGTATCGTCCACCCTCACCATCAGGCAGCCCGAATCATACTGTTCTTTCATGTCCACCTGTACTCGAGTGACGATGCTGAAATCTCCCTTGACTATCGTATGTAAAAATGGAGCTGAAGCTTTCACCGGCTCACCTCCCGGATCAATGAAAAAGTCACTGATCGCCGAAACGGTTATCGTTACTTTGCCGTCTTCAATGGACCAATCTGCTGGCTCGTTCAGCCATCCCAGGTTGGCAGATAATGTTTGACCTGAACAATGTTCGAATAGATTCGTCATATGGCACACCCTTTGTCTGTGATTTTGAATTCGCTGAGTTCTCTGTTGTATTCGTGAAATAACGGAATTATCCTTTCGGATCAGTAAAAGGAAAAAAGCGACTCACATGAGTCGCTTGTAATCCTTTCACATATACATAATCGTATTCGGTATGTCATATCAATAGCACGCTATACCGGCAATACATCAAATGCACATCTGAAACCGATATGTCCGGTGGATGTATCCGGTGTATTGGGGATCCGCGCTGCCACTCTGTACCGGTTGCAATAGGAACGGTGGCACAGGTATGAACCGCCTTTTAACACCTTGCGAACTTCATTGAAAGAAATAACAGTCTTAGCAAGTATAGACTTCTCGTGATCCGTAACGTAGTTGTCAGCGCACCATTCCCATACATTACCTGACATGTTGTACAATCCATATCCGTTGGCAGGAAAGGATCGGGAGGGAGCCGTGCCCGCATAACCATCAGCAGCATTATTTTGAGTCGGAAAGATACCTTGCCAGATGTTGCACTGGTGTTGTCCATCCGGCCGAAGAACGTCGCCCCAGGGATATTTCTTCTGGATTAATCCACCTCGTGCCGCATATTCCCACTCTGCTTCTGTGGGCAGGCGCGTACCTGCCCAGCCACAATACGCGTTGGCATCGTTCCAGGAGATATGAATAGCGGGATGGTCAGCCCTCTCGTTCACATCGGAGTCAGGCCCTTCAGGATGAGCCCAGTCCGCACCTTCGACAACCCACCACCATGGCGTTGACTGCACCACGGTACGAACATGTGCAGACGTTTGCGGAGAAACGAACAGATGAAAAACGAAGGACCAGCCGAATCGCTCGGCCTCTGTTCGGTATCCTGTCTCCCTTACAAACTGTCCAAACTGTGCATTGGTCACCGTGCATTCATCCAGATAAAAGGAGTCTACCTGTGTTTCCCTGACAGGACCTTCCCCATCTCCTGCAAAAGCTTCAGGATCATTGGTACCCATAAGGAACCTTCCACCGTCAATTAATATGCTGTTCCTGTCGTTTCGCCCGGAGATGTATCTATCGTCCCCCGCCAGCGCACTAGGTGGTAGACGTTCAACGGAAAGTGAAAGTGCATGGTCGGACGCTGCACTCCTCTCACGGGAAGCCGTCGATTCAGGCGTATCCTCTGATTGAATTTTCACTTCCATCGTGCCGCTCCGACTTGCAGAACAACAGCAGGAAGTTTCCTTTTCAGGTATCTGACCATGCATCTGAAGCATCCCCTTCCCTTGGTTTAAGATTCCTGATCCCCATTGTACACGACAGGAAGAATGTCCGGAACGGTTGGTGTTGTCATTCCTTCACCCAGATAATAATCCGTCAACAAGGATTGCATATATCCTTTTACCGCTAGCCCATTGCGGTAGGCCGGGTTATGCGGCAACGTGTAGATGCGAACATCGGATGGTATCGTTGTTGTATACAGACGCAATGCTGTGAAATCACTCGTTTCATAGAGAATTTCCTCTCTCCAATCCCCCAGCAGATCGCCATAGAGCACAGGAGCATTTCTGGAATTCACGCGAACATCATCGGCTGTAAACAGACGTGCCGTCGTGTTCTGCTGCCAGTCCCACTTTTCCACAAAGTTCTTATCCAGCAACTCGCCGAGCACATCACCATCCCACCAAATTCTGAAATTGGTCGAGGGCTGAACTGAACTAATCACTTCGCCATCCACATTGTAGATATTGCCTGAACTGGACCACATCTCAAGCCCATTGTGCGTTGGATCAATATCCGCCAGTGTTCCCCGTGCGACGTCCTGCGGGATTTCCCCTGTACGAATAATCTCGCCTGTCGCCGCATCGGCATAAAACCAAGGGAATTGATTGACGTTTCCGTTTTCCGCCTGCTGAATCCCGAATTGCTCCAACCCCGGTCGATCCGGATCAATGTCTGTAATGTGGAAACGATCCCCATGGACTACACCCGGCAGACTGTATAAGGTCTCTCCGTTATCATCCAGTGCCCAACCTCCGAATGACACCTCATCCTTCCCATCCCTGTCAAGATCAAGTATACGAATCTGGTGGAAAAACTCGCCATCCGCTCCAGCATGTCTCCAACGCTCGGTCAGGGCACCGTCTGCATAATCATAGGCTGACGTCACATATTGAAAGTTGCGGCTAAGCGCACGATTCTTGAGCGCCGTAATCAGGCTTGGATGTTCACCATCCAGATAAGCAATGCCAAAGTGCCCACTGAGGGGACCATCGACTGCATAATCATTGATTATCGTTGTGCGTGCCGCTTCTGTTCCGGTCCATCCATCCACGACGGACACATATTGAGCACGCTCCGTTGTCGCAGGAACGACCTGACCATCTGCAAACGTTACCCCTTCAAAGGTACGTAGCAGTACTTCAGCCTTCCCGTCACTATCCAGATCAAATACCGTTATATTGTCGTTGTCCCGCCAGCCCCCAAGTCCAGCCACTCCAAATTCACTGACAGAAGCAGGCGGCGCATTATATGTATCTATCGTTGTGACACTGTATGGACCCAGATCAATCCGCCACAGGAAACCTTCGGTCAGACTGTAGGCTTCCACATATTTATTGCCTCCGTTCACCGGAATGCGGGTGACCACGTATTCATATTCCCCATCACCGTCCAGATCCCCAGGCCAGCCATGCTGCACAAAATAATCCGACGGATTGGATGTTATATTTTGCAATGGAATACTGAAGTAATTGCGGATCTCGGGATTGGCTGCCAATACAACCTCGGCACTCTCATCCTGTAATCTACCGTCTACATAAGACTTCACGATATACGTATGGCTCTGGGTTACATCTACATTCGTGTCCGTATAATTGGTTCCCTGCGTCAAAGGCTGGTCATTCAGCTTCACCTCTTCTGTACCCGTCCTACGATAGATATCAAATGTAACCTGCTGCGATTCGGTCCCAAGCAGACGCCAGCTCAAATATACCTTGTTCTCTCCCAGATATACGGCAGTAAGACCTCGTCCCAGATTTTCAACCAGACGTGGTGCAGACCCTTCTGCGGCATCTGCCTGAAGTACTCCCCCTCCCGGTGAAACAATGCCTGTCCATCCAATAACTCCACTTAACAGCAATGTGAATAGTACTTTTGTTCCTCTGGCCACAGTCGTTTTGGTTTTCATTTACAATTCCCCTCCATCGATTGGTTAGTATATGCGTACAAAAAAAGCAAAGCCTGTTATCTCTGTCCCTACGAGCCAATCTAATGAGATCGACTGATCTGGTTCAGCAATAACTGCTTTGCCTCCGGTTGCCCGGTCAACATGGTCTATCTACCGCTCTAACGGCTTGGTTCCTCCACGATCATAGAAAAAGGGGCCTTTCGCCCAACTGACAGCCAGATGCATCAGCAGTTCGGTCTTTAATTGCTCCCGAATTACAGCATGCTGCTCCTCATCATACAGGTTCTTCCACTCATGAGGGTCAACCGTCAGGTGATACAATTCCCCCTTCGTTTCATGCACTCTGGATGCGGATTCCGCGACAGAGCCTTCCATGTACAGAATGAGCTTCCACTCCGCAGTCCGCCACATATAGGCTGGAGCCGAATGAGGTGCGGTTACCCCCTTCCCATGGAATTCACAGAACGTTCCGCGATGCCGGAGATCGCCCAGCAGATCGACACCAGGAAGCATCGGATTCGCTTCGAGTCCGGCTGCACGCGTCAATGTGGGCACCAGATCCACCAATTCCGCAGGCTCCTGATCAATCGTTCCGCGCTTCTGCTCCTGAATGTGGGTACCGGACAATATGAGCGGCACCCTCACACTGCTGTCATACAGATTATATTTGGTGAAGCGAAACTGTCGTTCCCCCAGCATCTCTCCATGATCCGAGACAAATACAATCAGCGCGTTCTCCAGCCTCCCATGGTTCTCCAACTTCTCCAAAGCGAGTCCAAAGTAATGATCGAGCCAGGAGCAATTGGCCCAGTATCTTAACGTGGTCCTCCTCCGCTCCTCCGAACTGCGCTGGTCCCATACCTTCTTCTTATCGAGGTACGACTGGCGACTACTCGAATTCAGTTCATCGGAAGCTGCCAGGTGAGTCTGCACTTCATCCTCCCACGGAGGTTGCGGGATATCCGGAATATCTTCCAGCCTGTACAGGTCTTCGAATGCTTTGGGCACATTGAACCCAGCATGTGGCTTCAGGAAAGACAGATAAAAAAATAACGGCCGCTCCGGGTCTACCCCTTCATCCAAAAATTGCAGCGCCTGTTCGGCTACCCAGCCATCCCGATGCTGATTCATCGGAATCTGACTCGTAAGCCCTGTATAACCATTGACATTTTCCTCACCGCCGCCAAAATCCTTGGTCTCCTGATGGTAGGCTTCCAACGCTTCGGGATGGGAGTCACCCATCATTGTCGCTCCCTGTTCATAATGACCACTTTGACGAGAAAGTCCGATGGATCTTACTTCGAACCCTCGCGTGGAAGGCTCCTCTACGCCCTCGCTATGGTTCCAATGCGTTTTTCCGAATCCGGCTGTCTGATACCCTGCCCGATGCATCAACTCCGGCAAAGGTTCAGAGGGCAGCTTGTCTTCCTCGAACAATCCGCCATAATTTGTTCTAACCCCAAGCTGTGACGGATAATATCCCATCATCATGGAGCTTCGACTTGGCGCACACATTGGCGATTGGCAGACCGCATCGCGGAAAGTGATTCCCTCGGCTGCAAGTTTATCGAGATTCGGTGTATGAATATGTTCATTGAACGTTCCAATACAGTCCCATCGCTGTTGATCCGTCATGAGAAAAATAATATTTGGCTTATCCTGTGACACGTCACATCCCACTCTCCTTTGGGCTGAAAACTAAGGCGTGATTTAAACGGAGCGGTTACCCCGATTGTGCCCGGTATGCTTGTGAATGTCTTCCCGGTAACGACTTGGCGTCGTTCCCTCACTTTTTTTGAACAAACGATTGAAGTAACTGGGCTGATAGCCCACCTGCTCCGCAATTTCACTGATCTTGACGTCTGTCGATTCAAGCAGCTCTTTGGCCCGGTGGAGCCTTACCTCAGTCAGATAGTCCACAAAGTTCTGCCCAAATGCCTGCTTGAATGCCCGGCTTAATGTGTAGGAATGAATTCCGTGAAGATCTGCCAATTCATCCAGCGATAACGCTTCTGCATACTGCTGCTCCGCATGCTCCTTCATCTGATGAACAGCCATCTGTATCTGCTTCTCTTCCTTGCCTGTGAATTCCTCTACGCATACGTGCACAATACGTTCTCTGAACCACAGGAACAGTTCATCCAGATCATGCAGTTGCAGCACCTCTTCATACATCCCTACCCCAAACAGTTCGACCGGATCTTCCCCTAATTGCAAAAGGGTATGTTGTATGCGTGCGAGCAGTTGGAATAAGGCCTGACGTACATGCTTCTCCGGCACTTCAGATCCCGCATACGTGCCAATAAATATGCTGAACTGTTCAAGGGCAGAGTCCTGTTCACCACTCCGTAATGCCGAGATGATGGCCTGCTCCAGCTCAAGCGGATATACTCCATGTTCATTCACATCCTGCTCTGCCTCCTCATTCATATCAATGATGGTCATATTGGGAGAGAACTGTCTTTTCCTCAACAAAGACCTTGATTCTCTAACCAGCTGTGGGATATGGGAGGCATCTGATGTAAGTTTGCTGATCGAAACTGTCATGCGAACGTTCCATTCCGACTGTACAGTTTCAAGCCAATGGTGGGCCATCCGAGATAATTCTTCTCTGAACTCAGGCGTTTCTGGCTCGATCTCTGGAGGGACAGCGAGCAACAGCGCAATGGACATGTCATGGTAATTGATTGTTTCGGCCCGGTAAGGAAGTTCCTCCAACTGCCTGTTCAGAATATCGGTTGCGGCAAAACTGATCCACTCCTGAGACTCACTCCGATTTCGCTCCTTAGCCCCATATAGAAGAACTGCACTCGGACGAATATGAGCAAAAAGGATGATGAACTGTTCATCCCGAAGAACCCATCCTAGCTGTGCAAGGCGTTCCTTCCATTCATGGTCGGATGATAGTAACAGATGACCTAGAGTAAGCTGAACCAGCAAGCTTTCCCGAGCGAGTGGAAGTTGCTCTTCCAACCGTTGCTGCAACGATTCTCTCTCCTGATTAACGCCAATCCAGCGCTGTTCAATATGCTTGATTTCATCCAGTTGTACAGACCCATTCGAGCGGACAGAAGCCATGGACAACACTTTAGGAGAGGATGACACTTCTGACGCTATAGCGTCGACCGATGCTCCAGTCACGGTAAACATTCGCAGTAATTTCGTAAACGGTTTATAGAGCTGGAGCGAACCAACCCAAGACAGGATCAGAGCCAACACCAGTCCCGATCCGTTGACGAGAAGAACAATTCGGGGTACGGAAACAATCGGAGCTACAATTTCATTGAGGGGAACCGCGGAAACGTAAGTCCAATCGGTACCCAGTCTGCGGAAGGTGCCCGATTGAACCGAGTAGGTCAGTCCCTCATATTCCATCAGGAATGAAGACAGATTCCCTTCCAGGTTCAACATATATTCACGGACAGCATGCTGTAATCCACCAAATTCTTGGGCTTGTGGAAGCATGGGCTTGCCCTGCTCATCCAGCAAAAAAGTCGTCCCGCCATTATACGGAGACAAGGTCTGAAGCATGTTGCTCAATTGTTTGTTATCCAGCGTGACTGTTAGTGCCCCCAGTCCATCGTCGCTTCCACCCGGTAGTCGATTCACCATCATCATGGATGTGCCCTCCATGGAGCGTGACCAATATGTGGTCTGGGGCCGATGAGTCAACCGTTCATACTTCTCGATCTCCCCAGCATCTTTGATAAAATCATATCGTTCAGAATCCATCTTCACGGCCTGCGGTTCCCCCAGATACAACTGAACTTTGCCGATCAGTGTATTGGAATTCTGAATCATCAGCAGCAATCGGTACAGTTCATGCACCTGTTTATACTTGAATACAAAATCGAGCTCTTTCAGACGATTATCGAAAACCGGATCGAAGGCCCACTGCGAGAAGGTCAATTCAAGCGCATCCAATTGATCGCCAACCCACACGGTACGCTGTTCAAACTGATGCAGGTGGGTTTGCTGCAAAATCTTTTCCATTTTGACGGTGACCCAGCCATACAGCAGCACCCCTGTAATAACTCCCGGAATGCAAGCGATAAACAGAATCATCATCAGGCTGCGCCTGAAATAACGCCCTTTGGGTAATGGGTCTGCTGTGCGCTTGAATATCATCTGTATGGACCTCCTTTCCGGGAATACCCGCCTAAATGCAGATTCATCCTTTGACCGAGCCGATCAGGGCTCCTTTGGCAAAGTGCTTTTGTATAAACGGATACACCACTAGAACTGGCAATATGGCTACAATAATCGCGGCCATCTTCAACATTTCTGTCGGCGGTGTCTCCACCTGCTGTCCAGGCGCAACCAGATCGATATTGGATGCGTTCAGCAACATGTTTTGCAATAATACTTGGATGGGCCATTTCGCAGAATCATTCAGGTATAACAGTGCCGCGAAGAATTGATTCCAGTAGCCTACAGCGAAAAACAATCCAAAAGCAGCAAGCGCAGGCATCGATAAGGGCAACACAATCGTGTACCAGGTTCGGATGGCACTACAGCCATCCATGGATGCCGCTTCGCTGATCTCTGCGGGCAGGCTGTCGAAGAAATTTTTCATCAGCAACACCGTCCAGCCATTGGCGAGCGCAGGCAGAATTAATGCCCAGATATTATTGATCAGCCCGAGTTCCCGCACCAACAGGTAATTTGGAATGATGCCCGGGCTAAACAAGATGGTTAGTACAATCAGGAACATCAGTATCTTTCTGAAGTGGAATCGCTTCTGGGACAGCGCATATGCCAGAGAGGATGATACAGCCAGGCTGCACACCGTGCCGACGGTTGCCAGAAATGCACTGTTCCCCAGCGAGCGTGCAAAGGCAGGCGTGGATAACAAATACGTATAGGCTTCAACAGACCAGCGTTCCGGGAAGAGTACAATTTTCTTTTGCAAATATTCTCCAGGGTCCGTGAATGAAACGACGAAAACATAATATAGCGGGAAAAACATGACCACAGCCAGTAGTCCAAGCGTAACCACATTCAGGGACTGTCCCATCCGCTCACTCCATTTCATGCGATGCATTCGAAGCCTCCTCTCCATTGATTAATGGCTGCCCGGGTATGGGTAAACTAGTAGACGCCTTCCTGACCCATGCGCTTAACCACACGATTTGCGACAACGACCAGCACCAGACCAATTACGGATTTGAACAGTCCAACCGCTGTACTGTAGCTAAAATCGCCCTGCTCGATCCCTGTGCGGTATACATAGGTGTCGAACACTTCGGCCACTTCAGATACAGCGCCGTTGTACATCAGGAAGATTTGCTCAAACCCCACCTCCATGATGTCTCCGAGTCTTAAAATCAAGAGTACGATGATGACACTGCGGATGGCAGGCAACGTAATATGCCAGATTTGACGCAATCGTCCCGCTCCATCCATTCGTGCCGCCTCATACAGCTGAGTATCCACACTCGCCATGGCAGCCAGAAACACAATCGTGCCCCAACCAGCTTCTTTCCACATCGCTTGCAAAGTGACCATGATCCAGAAGCTGTCCGGGTTCGTCAATATATCCACGCGGGGCCATCCCCATAAAGTGAATAACTCGTTAATCAGTCCCGTCCCTTTGGCGAACAGCAGCAGTGTTAACCCGGCAATGATCACCCAGGAGAGGAAATGCGGCATGTAGATAATCGTTTGAATCAGTCTCTTATACGCCACACTTCGCAGTTCATTGAGTCCCAGGGAAATCAGGATCGGAAAAGGAAAGAACAAAATCAGATTGAGCAGGCTGATTGCCAGCGTATTTCGGAACAACAAAGCAAAATCCGGATTACCAAAGAGTGCTGTAAAGTGCTGCAAGCCTACCCACTCACTGCCCTGAATCCCCCGAAAGGGCGAGTAATCCTGAAATGCAATGATGATGCCCCACATCGGGATGTATTTGAAAACGAGGAAGAACAATACGCCCGGCAATGCGAGCAAATATAACGACCGGTCACGCCGAAGTGCGGACAGCAGGTTTAACCCTTTCTTTTTGGATGAAGTCTGCCTCCCCTTAACCGTACTCATTCGTTGCTCATGGGTGCTCATGGTGTGCAGCTCCTTCCCTCAGATTCACTGTCCATTTCTTTTCTTGTAAGCTTCGGTCATCTCATCACTCATCGCCTGGAAATTCGGATCATTCCGCAGGGTTTCCACAAAGGCATCCCAAGCTTGAATCGGCTCCCGGCCCAAAATAATCTTTGCTTTTAGATCCTGGATCTTCTTGTTGAGTTCAGGTAGCACCTTCTGCCCGGTATCAGATTGAAGGCCAGCGGCCAGGTCCGCCACGCTCGTTTTGTCTCGCTCTGCCTCCACTTTTTTGAACAGTTCATTGGCCTGTGTCTCTTCATCCGTTTCACCCGTGGTATCCCAAGGCAGGTCGATGACGTTAACGATATGATTGAAATCCGACGCGTTATCCGCCGTCAACTTTTCACTACTCGCTACCTTTTTGCCATCGACCACTTCATAATGTGTACCTTCAATCCCGAACTGCTGGATTTCAAATACTTCCGGATTCATCCAGGTATCGACGAGTTGGAGAATTCGTTTCATCTTCTCTTCCGGCACACTGGCAGGGATCGCCAGAATACCGTTGTATCCCGAACCCTTCGGATTATATCCATTCAGATTGGTCAAAGGATAGAAATCCGTATATTTAAAAGAAGGATCGACCTTCTTCAGGTCATCGGCATAGATTTTGCGCATCGTGCCTGTCTTGTCTACGATAATACCCGCCTGATTGCGCTTGAACAGTTCTCTGGCCTGCGTCAGCTTGAGCGAAAGCAGATCTTCCGGCATCATGCCGCTGTTATAGGCTTTGGTTAGATATTGAAGGGATTCTTTCACCTCAGGCAACAGCTCCCTGTAGACCAGCTTCCCCTGAGACTCATCCCATTTCCAACTGCTATTGGTTCCGATAAAAGAACTCTCAATGGCACCCAGAACGGGGCCCAGATTACCTCCCCAGCCGAGATCATCGGGACTAATATACGCGGCAAGTGCTGTGGTATCTTTGGTTCCGTTACCATCAGGGTCCTGCTCTACAAAAGCCTCCATCACGTTGAACAACTCATCCGTGGTCTCCGGCACCTGCAAATTCAATCGGTCGAGCCAATCCTTGCGGATGATGAAAAAAGAATCTCCAGTGACTGGACGAGGCCGCGGGATACCATAATTGTTGCCGTCTGCTGCCTTGGTTGTATCCCAAGCTATATCGGGAATGCCTCCGCTGAGGTTCGAATAGTCCTTGATATAAGGGGTGATATCCCAAAAAGCACCTTGTTTGACCATCTTGGTGAAGGTACTTCCAAATGGATCATTAATCATGATGAGATCAGGTATATCCCCGGAAGCCAGGGTCAGATTGAGCTTGTCACCGTAGATATTGTTGGAGACCCATTGGATATTCATTTTGGAGTTAGTTGCTTCTTCAATGGCGCGTTTGATTACATTATCATCAGCAGCAGGGACGGCACTCGGCGTGATGGTCATAATGCTGACTTCCAACGGATCGTCGGCATTGCCGCTGTTGCCACTTACCTGTCCTTCTTCTTTATTTCCGCATGCACTAAGCACCACGGACATGACCATGACAACCGATATGATCCAGGCTAGATTACGGGTGTTGCGTTTCCCCACTTTTTGCATAGGCTTTCCCATCCTCCTTAGTCTATTAAACCTATAGTCTTAATCGGATTAACGATTAAAAAAGGGGCTTTGACAGGACTTTGAAGAAGATTCTTCTTGACCGGTCAAAGCTTTCACTCACTATAACGAACACCCGTATTTCCTGCAATTGCACTTTTTTGCACCTGTTAGAAACGTTAGAAAATGCGCCCTAAACGCCTTCGCTTCAACGATAAGGTCTGATAATGCGCTCGTCCCACACTTGTACTTCAATATATCGTTCGGTATCCAGATTCGTTAGTCATAGTGTACATCATGCCAACATTTATGGAAATATCTGTAGCGAAATATTACCCGTAGATAAAGTTACCCTTGGGCACTTCAATTGCAACGGGGGAAATTCACTATTATTAAGGAAATATTACCCAATAAGTGGTAGACTAATAAAAAGTATTTATCTTCAGCAGGCTTAAAAGGAGGTCGCATTATGTTAGGTGTTAACGTGAAAAAAATAGAAGATCAACTGGTCATCCGGTGGCAGTTTTCCAAAATTGAAATTCCCATCTCCAACATTACGTCAGTTACCCTTGACGATACATATGGTGGCAGCGAACTATCAGCCGTTCGAATAGGAGCAGCGTATGGTGCCTCCGAAACCATCCTGATCCGTACTACCAATCAATCCTACATTCTGTTCACTTCTAACGAAGCATTGTTTCCGAAAATTAGTGATTTGGTATCCAGCACAGCAAGTTAGCTCATTCATCGAGACTTGCATCCATTCGTAAGAGATCGTTTCATATAAAAAGCGTCAGCATTGGCATAATTCTCTCATGCCTTGCTGACGCTTTTTGTAAGTTGAGTATCCTTTCAGATGACAGCCCTATGTCCAACTCCACTTCGGTAACTGATCCAGCGTGATAACCTCTTCACTACGGTATACTTCCTTCAAAAAGGCGACTTCATTATGTTTACCATCCCTCAGGAATTCACCTGTCCAGGTACAGAACCAACTCCAGTGTACATCCTGCTCCTTCATCAACTTAGGGTCCGGGATGGAGCCGTTCTCGGCCAGAGCAATGATTTTGCTATCCTTCACAAGCTCACTCAGGTTGGTGTAACGCGCAGCCAACGGGCTGTGATCTCCTGCTTCAGGGTATACATCCACACTGACAATATCCACGACATCATCACCGGGATACCATTCCGGTTTTTCCGAGTTCCAAACCCAGATAAGATTGTGCAGCTGATGTTCTTGAACCAATCGATCATACAACAAACGATATAACTGTTTGGCAGGTTCAGGACCTTTCGCTCCCCACCAGAACCAGCCACCCTCCGCTTCATGAAGTGGTCGGAATAATACAGGTACACCCGCATCCTTCAACTCTTGCAAGTGGGCTGCAATCGCATCGATATCCCGAATCAATAACCGATATGCTTCCGATTCAGTATCAGCTAGCGCGGAGGCAATATCATAGGTTGTCGCATCCGTATAGAACCCCCGCCACCACTCTTTACCTGGTTCATCGATCAGATCCGTTGGTGCGTTCCAGTGCCAGCATAGCGTCACGATCCCGCCTTGCTGGTGCCATGCAATCGCATCCCGAATCTCCTGGGAGACCGCACCACGCTCTGTTCTTGATGGCGAATATTCCATGAGATCAAAGCCAATCACAGCTGGCTTCTGGCCTGTATTTTCATTAATCCAGTTCAGATTGCTGTAGTCCTGCTGACCTGACAACATCCCTTTTCCATAACGCTCAACCAGAAACGTCATTAGTTCTCTCGCTTCAGGTGTCGCTGCTTCATTCACCGGAACACTGCTGATCTCACGCACTGTCATCTCTACACCTCCAATTGGATTTACCATGTTAACCCACAACACCAGAACGTTCAATGCTCTCCACAAAATAACGCTGCACGAATAAGTACAAAATAATCAGCGGTGCAATCGCCAGTAAAATGCCTGTGTCCACGATCATGGCCACGTAATTCGGATCAGCCTTGATACCCGAGTTCGAGCCAAAGCCCATCAGTTGCGGAATTAATTGGTTCGCCTGAGCAGGCAAGGAAGCCACCTTCAGCGAGATCAGTGGACTTTCACTCATGAATAATGCCGAATAGAATGTATCATTGTACTGCCAGACAAATGAAAACAGAATAACCGTAATCAACGGTGAGATTGCATTGGGCAACATGATTCGGGCAAACGTTTTGAATCCGCCTGCGCCGTCAATCAGAGCAGCCTCCTCGATTTCCTTCGGCATTCCCTTGAAGAACTGACGGAAAATATAGATGAACAATCCCGCCTTAAGCCCTCCCGCTGTAGCGGCCGTAATCATAGAAGGCCAATACGTATTCAGCAGATTGATGCCATTCTTTCCCGTGAACAACTGGATGATGCCCATAAAGTCAAAGCTGCGGAAATGCAGATACATCGGCACCATAAGTGTGCTTGTCGGTACCAGAATCGTGAGAATCACCAGCACAAAGAGCACATTGCTACCCGGAAATGAAAACCGGGCGAAGCCGTAGCCGGCAAGCGCACAGGACATGGCTGTCAGAAGCGTTGTAATCGTAACGAACAATAAGGTGTTCGCGAGCAAAGGCAGGTAATCCATCACTTGCGCCGCAAGCCGGATATTATCCAATGTAACGTGCTGAGGAATCATATAGATCGTTGGATTATAGATATCCTGCTTATCCTTGAACGCAACTGACACTTTGAGAAATAAAGGGTACAAAATAATAAATGAAATGCCGATGACCAAAGCATATCTGAATATGGAATAGAGAAGGTCCGATGTCTTGTTTCGCACCCGCTGCATGTGATAATTCTGCTTAGGAACTACTACCATGCGATCTGTCCCTGATGCAGCCATAATCTGAAGCCTCCCTTAACCGTCAGTTGTAGTGAACCCGTCGTGACAACACCCAGCCCACTACGATCAGTACAAGACCAATCACAAGTGTGTACAGCCAGGACATCGCCGAGCTTAAACCAAAGTTCTGGGTTTTGAATGCAGTTTGGTAGATAGCCTGTGTGACCGGACTCCCGGCAAATGAATCAATGATCGTATAGATGACATTTGTCAGAATCAACGGACTAACCATGGGAAATGTAATTTTCCAGAATGATTCATAGGCTGTTGCCCCTTCGATCTTCGCAACCTCATACATCGATCCCGGCACCGATTGCAGAGCGGCGAGGAAGATCAGAATCTGAACGCCAGAGCTGCTAATGATCTCATAGATCCGCATGATGGCTTCTACAATGTAATCCACATAGGCCATCGGCAATCCCACATCCGCCAGCATCCGTACAATGGACACCACATTGAACGAAGCCCCGCCATCAGCAGACGCATCGACCGCACTTGCATCTCCCATCAGATTGATTAATCCCGCAGACTCAGCTGCTGCAACTGCACTGGAAGCCAGAATAACCGGTAAAAAGAAGATTGCACGTGCCATCGTTCTGCCTCTGAACTTCTGGTTGAGCAATGTCGCCGTAAACAGACTGAAGAACAAAATCATCGGCACATTCAGCAGCATCGCTCCAACGGAGTCGACCAGAATCCGGTTGAATGTAGCGTCAACCAGAAGTGCATCCTTGAAATTTTTAAAACCAACGTATTCCAGGACGTATCCGCCCGGAGCAACAGACAGATTACTCAGACTGAATCGAATTGATTGCAGGAGCGGTGTGGCAAAGAGGAAGATGAAGCCGACCAACCACGGCGATATAAATGCAAGTCCAAGCAAAGCTCTCCGTGACTTCAGCGATAATCGAATGGTTCTCATCGGCTCACTCCTTCCACCACATAATCCGTCCCGCCAACTGTTGTTCCATCCACGGTAACTGCATCCGCATTGTAATTCACAAGGATAGATGTACCGCCAGTATAGATGATCCGGACCACGCCATTCTGAATGCGTTCATGCTTGAGAATCTGCTCATTCGCCAGATTTCCCAGCACTTCATTGGCCTGCTTATACAAGGTAACGGCTTCATCCACCCAATAGCTGTACTCCGTTGCGTAGGCCGAATCATAATTCGTCAGCTTCAGCCTGGATGATGGTTCATAGGTCCATTGAAAAAATGGAGCTGCCCCAAGCTCCAGGCTGTGCAGCAACTGTTTGCGGAGATCCTGATCCCCCGATGTGTTCATCGGAGATGCCGCATAGTTCATGTATCCATGAATGACCATCGCATAAAACGGAACTTCTTCATCGGTAATATTGAACCGACTCGACCCTGCGGGTACATTCACAACATGTTGTGCACTACCCCAAGCGTAGCTATTTGCGGCAGATATCATCAGGTTCGGATAAGACTGTGCCAATTTTCCCAGCTGCTCCTTCACAATGTGCTTCGCCGTCTCCCGATGAATCACCCGACTATCCCGGTAATCTGAAGTCAGGGCCTGCCCGAGATCACGAAGGGATAATCCGCCGAGGTCCAGTTGATTGAATTTGTCAGCAAACTCACTCACTACATAAGGAAGCTTGGCCGCTGAGAGCAAATAATAGCTGTCCCTACTCTGATCCATGCGATTAAGCGCAGGATTGTATGGATACAGTTCTGCTGTCTCCTTCGTTACAAACCGCGCCGCATCCGAGGAAGGAGCAAAACGCATATCATCGTGATAAATGTGCTGGAAAGCCACATCCGGGAACAAAGCTCCCCCCGACTGCTCCAGCTTGGCGGACAACGCCTGAAGTTCGGAACGACTGCCTACTTCACTGTCCAACTTCACCTGGGTTGGCGTATGATGGCTGATGCCACCGCCGAACCATCCCTGATAGCGCATTTGAACGCGGTTCACACCTTCTTGCTGTAACTTCGCCGCCATTTCGGTGGCCTGTTCGTACGTCGTCATGGCTAAAGTGGTCCGATAAGGCACGCTTAGGAACGAAGCCTTTTTGTCCACTGCACCAAGTACATCCACATAGAACGGCAACTCCATCTGTTCTCCGAGCGGCTTCAATACATCCTGCTCTATCAACTGTTGCTGATATAGGCGGGCCATCCCCGAGTAACTGGCATCTTCTCCATGAAGGAAATGATAGCGGACCTGAATATCTCCACGGTAGGGCTCTTCGCTAAGCAGCTGAATCTCCTGCATTTTCTGCGAGGTGTACATCTCCAGCTCATCTTCACCCCGCAGGGAGAAGGTCGCATGCACGTGGTTGTAACTGTTCTGCCTGCCTCCAATATCTGCGGAAATACTGGCAATGCCGTCCCCTTTTTCAATCACCGCAAACCAGGCATTCTCCCCGTTTTTCAGACCAAACACAGGCATATACGCGGATTCACTCACCTGAGGACGACTGAGCGAATTATCATTGGGGTCTGCGCCGTATACGCGCTGTACATACTGCTCTTCTTGGGTTTTCCCATTGTTCAGGTGGATCAGGCTGCCGGAACCGTCAGGTACGAGCATATAACCCTCGTCCTTTGTATCCGCAGCACCAAAATAAGCGAGCAAATCAATGTTCCGAATGCGGTATTGCCCACTTTCCTCTACCTGGCTCAGAGGCACGGTCACAACGAGTGCCCCCTGCTCAAGTCGATATTCCACAGAAATGACAAAGCTGGGCTTATCTGATACAGCTCCGCCTTCGACCCCGTTCTCCTGATTGTCAAAAGCCAGATCGTCCGCCGTGTAACCCGCCGTCTCAAAGGCTCCCAGCATCTTGTTCAGCACAAGCTGCTTCGAAATCTGTCCATCCAGCCGTTCCAGAATATCCGGATTGTTCTTGGTTGGATAATAACGGGCAGATGTGTACCTTGCGACAGTAGCATCTAGCTTGGAAAGCACTTTCTCATCCAGACGCTGTTTGCTAATCAGTTTAGGCAGCGCGTCAATGCCAAGTGACGTATCACCAAGTGTATAGTTAACCCGAATTCCTTGATCGATCTGACCCACTGTGAATTGTTTGTTGCTTATACTCGAACTGAAGTTTGGAAAGTTCTCCAGTGTGCCCATCGAATCCCGGAAAGACACGTTCAACTGGGAGGACAGCACATCTTTTTCATATGCAGAAGCGAGACCATCCTCAGCCCGTTCTTTCGGATTGCTGTACCAAATCTCTCCACTTTTCCCATCCCGTACTGCAATTTCCGTTGTCTCCTCGTTATAGTACAGGGCCAACCCCTGATCCTCGGCGACCAACTGCATACCAGGTACACCCTGCGAAGAGTCGCTAAGGAACTGCAACGGGTCCTCCGTGACGGGCATGGCTCTGGTTGTCGTATCCAGATAAGCCGCGGCTTCTACGGCAGGAACCCCCCTGTTGTTTATATACAGCAGCCCGGCTGCAATCATGATCACAGCTGTACCACCAGCCAGCACCGTATATAATCGTTGCCTTTTGTTCACGGATGCCGCCTCCTTTAGGTCCGAAAAATCAACTCGCGGTAAATGTTATAACCGAATTCGTACAGCTGTTGCAGCATGCTGAAGACCAGTGCGCCAAGGAATACAATAATGCCCATCACAATGAGTGTCAGCACCATCGTAATGATCGTTCTAATCACCGTGTACTGGTGTACCGTCATCATGCCAATGAACAGAAGCAGTATAAACCAGAAAAACGCGATGCTATTGAACAGATAATAAAAAGCAGTCTCCTCCTGCACCATGAACCGGCTGATCACGATCATTGGGGCATAGATCAGAATAACCGGAATGAGCGAGTAACCTGTCGCCAGAACGATTTCCCTGAACTTGCCTTCCCCTTCCATCAAAGTCGTTACTGCCCAGTTGGCCATGCACCATAGAAAGAAAGGTACTGCAACCGTGGCGATCTCGATGATGCTGTTAATCGTACGAGGATCGATGTAATTGACGAGAAATCCTGCGTACTGCTTTTGCAGAATCATCATGACAATGGTAAGCGCCAATGCTGCAAAAGCAACAAGCAGCCGTCCCCGGTTATCCGACTTGAGGTCCCAGAATGCATCAATGGGGTGAAAAATGAGATGCAGCGGAAACTTAATGAAATCCTGCTTCACGATCAACCTGCCTCCTCCGTCTCCATTTAACCGCCACCCGGGTCAGGATCAGAATGACAATCAGCGCGATTGCAGCGGTCAGGAATGTACCAAAATGTTCCTTCATCATCTCCCGCCGATGCCTCTTGAACGCCACAGAATAACTCTTGCGATCCATTCCAAGTTCGAAGTAACCTAGCGCTTCCTCGTTTTTCTTCTCCATTAATAAGGACTTGCCGATACCGATATAAGCGATGTCATAGTTGGCATTCAGCTTCAGCACTTCTCTCCATATATTCACGGCCTCTGTGTCCTCGCCCCGATAGTGGAGTGCCACCGCTTCATTCACACGGGCACCAAAACGGGTTGGCTCATAGACGACAAGGTTGTTCTTGCCTCGATCCAGAACCAAGTGATGCTCACCCGATTGTTCAATCGCGACAGGTGTTTTGAGCGTGCCCACCTGATTTCCCTTGCCACCGTATATGTAGAGCAGATGACCTTCATCGTCATACGTGAACACCCGGTTCTGTGTCGCATCCAATACACTGTACATGCCATTGCCAAGCACTTTGACATCAATCAGCTTGGATGGACCCGGATTGTTACGGAACCGGATATCGCCTTTGACGTCGTAATAACCAAACCGCTTAAGTACATCTTCGCCAGACGGGTTAAGGCGTTTGATCGGTTCATTTGAGCCAGGATCAATATTCGTTGCATACACGAATCCTTTGTGGTCGATATCCGCATTGGAGAACTCCGTCGGGACAAACAGGACCATCTGTGCGCGCTGGGCTTTGGTTGATAACATGCGCCAGATATATTCGCCGTAGTCCCGCTCCACTTTGTTCGTACCGACGTATCCGATAAATTTCCCACTCTCGTCAAACTGCATAATGCCTTCGTAGACCCCCTGTGCCACAACGTAAACTCGGCCTACATGGTCCACCGTCAGTTTCAAAGGCTGAAACTGGAATTGGGTCGACAGGATATCCGACTCGGGCTTTGTAATGGTTTGAATCAGCGTCCCCTCTCCATCCAGGACAACCACACGACTGTTACCCGTATCGGCGATGTATATGCGTTCTTCTTCATCTACAAACAATCCACCTGGAAGGTTAAAGGTCTCCTTGCCACCATCCATCATGAATCCATCGATGACGCGCAGCAGCTTAAAGTCTGGTTCCAATACGATGATTCGATTGTTGCCGCTATCCAAAATATAGATCAACCCGGAGGGTGAAACGTTCACATCACCGGGGTCTTTGAACTCACTAATGCCGAGGTCACGGCCTGATAGAGTACGCTCGGGCAGATAGGCATCCGGTGAAGGTACAGCCTCTTTCCAGTAGTTGTAGTTATAACTCTCATACGGCGCCGGGGAGGCCGCCGCAGGCACGGCATTCACCAGCAGCAGAGATACTGCCGCCAGGAGAACAAGCCATCTTTTCACTGTGCGTGCCATATCGTTCCCCCTTAATCCTTCATGCCCGAACTCGCCATCGTCTCAATGATTCGGCTCTGAGAGAAAATAAATAGCGTGATCGGCACACTCATCAAAATCAGTGCTACCGCAGCACCCGCTCCTGCCCGGGATATTCCGCCCTGAATAATCTGACCTGCAGCATAATGCAGGGTCTTGAGCTGCTCGCTGTAGATGTATCCATTGCCATCACTGCCCCATAACATCTGGAACAGTAGAATGATCAATGTAAGCCAGGCTGGCTTCACATTGGGCATAACAATGGACCAGAAGATCCGGTATTCACTGGCACCATCAATTTTGGCCGCTTCCAGCAGCGCATCCGGGATCTGCTCCATGAACTGCTTCATCAGATATAACCCGAGTGAATAGGCAAATGCCGGAATAATAACGGCCCAGTAGGTGTCGATCCATCCGAGCCATGACATGATCATATAGTTCGGAATTGCCGTCACCGCAGGTGTGAACATCAGTGACAGTACGACCACTTGGAACATGAATACTTTGCCCGGAAACTTGTGTTTGGCAAGCGGGTAAGCCGCTGCGGAAGCTAGCAGCACATGGCCTACGATACCGATGCCGGTTATAAACACCGTGTTGAATATATAACGTGAGAACGGCACCCACGAGTCACTCAGCAGGTTCAGCAGATCTGTAAAGTTGCTGAACGTCGGATTTTTGACAAACAGCGTTGGTGGAAAGGTGAAAATCTCATCCAATGGTTTGAATGCATTGTTGATTGCATAGATCAGCGGCAGCACCATGAAGGCACCAAATACGAGCAGAAGGGCAAACAGGGAGAGACTTCCCGATAGCGAGCGATTCACCCGCTTTTTGCCTGTCGCAATTGCAGCCATAGCTATTCTCCCACCCTTCGAAGCAGTTTCTGTACCAGCAAGTTGGTGCCCACCATAATCATGAACAGTATGGTGGCAATCGCCGATGCGTAGCCCATCTCAAACCGTGTTGTACCGAAGTCGATCAAGTGGGTGACCACCGTCTCTGCCGCATAGTTCACGCTTGGGAACCCGGCCAGTGCGATCGACACATCGGCCACGGCAAACGAGGTTGTCAGCTGAATGACTGCGCCGAACATCAACTGTGGACGCATCGAAGGCAGGGTAATGTACCATAGTTCCTGCCAGCGATTCTTGATGCCATCCACCGCTCCCGCTTCGTACAATGTCCGGTCCACCGTCTGCAAACCGGCGATAAACGCCAGAAATCCGGTTCCGAGACTCAGCCATAGCTGCACGAGAATGAGAATAGGCATAATATAAGCTTCTGTCTTCAGCCATTGGATCGGCTCCAGCAGAAAACCCCATTTGATCAACAGCCCATTGGCAATACCATAACGATCTCCCGAAAAAATCATCAGCCAGATAAAATACACATTGCCCGAGATGGAGGGCGCGTAGAAGATCAGCGTCATGAACGCTCTCCATTTCGGTGTTAACTCATTAATGATCCACGCGAAGACAAAACAGGCAATATAACTGATCGGTCCGGTAATAATGGCAAACAGCAGCGTATTCTTGATTGCAATCAGGAATACATCATCCTCCAGAAACAGGCGAGTATAGTTCTGCCAGCCAATAAAACGTGGAAATTCCAGCATGTTAAAGTAGGTGAAGCTGAGTATGATCGAGATGACAACCGGAATCACGGTAAACATGAGGAACAGGAGCATATAAGGTGCAAGCAGAACATAGGAATGTTTGCTGGCCTTCATTTCCTGGAGCTTCCAGCTCCACCACGATTTCATGCCCATCCTTGACGCTTTCTCAGGAGGACTGTTTTGTCCGTCTCGGAGTGATATTTGTGGCACGATTAACCCTCCCTCTGCTTACGGAAGACCAAATTCATTACGTTTGACGCGAATCTCGTCCTGAATATATTGGGTATAATCCATAATGGATTCCCTGGCTTCCACTTGGCCAACAACGGTTTTGTAAAATGCATTGAACAGATGGCGGCCTGTAAAATAACCACCGGGTACTTCAGGAATGCCCTTCACCGTTTCGAATTGTGCCTTGAGATTGGCGTAATCCTCCGCAGGCCACGGCAGGGAATCCAGCGCCTTGATGTTGGCCGTTGGATAACGGGCAGCGGCACCCATCAGTCCTTCCATCTCCCGTCCGAATTCAGCCTGAATCGGTGTACTGGTCCACCACTTCATGAACTCCCACGCCGCATCCTGATCCTTGGCACCCTCCAGCATCATGACTGCGCTGCCTCCACCCGGTACGTCCCGATTCAAGGTTCCATCCGCCTGAACGGTTCCCGGGACAGGAACGAAGCCCCATAGTCCCCGAATCTCCGGTGCAAATACGGACAACTGGTTGTACATGGTGTAATCCGTTAGTCCAATAGGCATCTGTCCTGTCCGGAAACGGTTGGCAAAATCATATTCCCGCTCCAGCTTGTAATCGGTATAAAACTCCGTCCACTGCTTGAACGTCTCGATTCCAATCCGGGAATCCAGATCCGATTCCTTGTCATCATTCCGATAGAAGGCGCCACCGTTCTGGAGCAGCATCGTGGCATACTGTGAGTTCGGCGGAATATTGACACCCTGCATATTCGCCTGAGTCACGATCGGCATGCCAAATTCCATATGATTTTTGCTCAGAATCGCGAGTAGAGCCTCGACATCCTCCCAGTTCTGAGGCACTTCAAGTCCGAGTTCTTCGAGCACGTCTTTACGATAAAACAGCATGTTAAAGGTCTGTGTTTCCGGCAGGGCATATACACCTGAATCATAGGCATACGGCACGATCGCGCTTTCCCTGAACTCCTGTTCCACGGTGCTATAATCACTGAATTGCGTAAGATCTACAGCCGAGTTCCGCATCGCAAAGTTCACCGGCAGATCATTGCCGATCTGCATGGCAACATCGGGTCCTTCACCGGACAACGTCGCTGGTAGCAAGGTTCCCATGTTGACCAGCTTCAGATTCACGTTAATGCCACTGTCTGGTGTGAAGGTCTTGTCAATCATCGCTTTCATCGTATTCGCCTGGTCACGTCCGCTACCAATCCAGACGGTTACCGTACGCTGATCTTCCGATGTGGCTACATTGCCGATCTGGTTATAATCAATGAAGAACGAATGATAGAATATCTTCGCTTCATGACCAAGCTTGGCAAGTGGCCCCATACCTGTTCCGGGAATATCTTGGTCAATCGAAGTGACGTACAGTGCGTCAATCTCAAGAGGCTGCTCTCGTGCCTGTTGCACCCATGTGCCGAGACCGCCTGTGTTGGTTTTATAAGCCGCAAGCCGTCTTGGAATGGTATCCGGCTTGTCGATCATCTCGTCTAGTTGCAGCGCCATCGTATTGATCAGCGCTTCCTGATCACTGGACTGTCCTGACAGTAGACGAAGCTGTGCAGCCACGTCTTTGAGTCGTTTACTTTCCCCGCTGAACACTTCCAGCAGGTTCGGGATCTGCTTTTCCACCCGATAATCCCGGAATTCATCAGGCTTCGTACCTGTGATCATCAGAATGCGTCGGTACATGGAGTTCAAGTTGTACAGACTGTCCTCCACATTGCGGATAAGCGGCGCGAAGTCACCCAGGCTGTTCTCCAGCCGCAGTACATGTTTTCCTTTTTCCAAATGAAATTTGTATGCTTCCTTGCCGCCCATGACGTCAATGCGATAATCACTGTGATAACGGAAAGGGGCTTTGGCCATCTCTGCAAACGGAACTTCACCGTCAATGGTTAGTTTGCGTGTAGAATAGATGCCTTTAACAAAATTCTGTTGTGCGGTAAAACCGATATGATACAGTCCACTCTCCGGTACATCCACTTCCCATTCAATCCATTGTCCTGGCAGACGCCAGTTAAAGCCGCCAATCGTATTGATGCGTACCTGGGAAGCGCTATAAGGAGATACAGCAGAACTTGACCTTTCGCTCGTCGGGTATAACGTAGGTGAAGATTTGGCAACAGCGGCTTCTCCTTCAATGCGAATAAGTACATCCTTCGGCTGCCCGGAGGAATCCGATTGTTGTGCACCCGCAGTCTCTGCGTAAGGAACGGCTGTCTTCTCATTGAAAAGACGAATGGACCGGATCACCATGGGTTCACGCGATGATTTTAGCGTTAGCGTGTGTTCCCCTTTTACCAAATAAAACTTGAATGGAGCCTGTTCGTACCCGTCGGAGTCCTGAAACGTTTCTTCCATCCAGCGAGGTTTCTCCACTTGTCTCGGGCGTAAGTCATTGCCTTGATTGTCCTGCTCCACAACATCTTTCTCATTCGCCCATACCCGGTCAAACTGCAAATAGGCGGCTTCCGCAAAAGGAAGTTCACCATCAATGTACAATGCACGCTCAATGGCCGAACTCTTGCCTTCAACGGGAAAATAGATTGCGGACAGATTATACAGCCCGGTCTCCGGCACGCTAATTTTCCACTCGACTTGTCCTGTCTCTCCGGTATGGAGAGATACACCATCCATTCCCTCATAATTCGTCAGTTTGCGGACGTTTTCACCTTCGGCTTTTATGTAATCTCCTGCTTCAATGGTGATGTCCACACTCGGCTGTGTAGCCTGATCCGTTCCGGATCGATACTGTTCGTATCCCTTTTTCTGCCGGGTCTGCTGCAAGATTGCATCCACTTCAATGGCAGGCAGACTGCCAGGTGGAATGTCTGCACTCTTCCCATCAGCGCCGGAAGTTACATATAGAATGATGCAGGCTGCCGCCACGATGATTACTGTGGACAATACCCATGTCTTACGTTGTAGAATTCCAGCCATCCTACGAGTCCTCCTCATCAAGGCTGATGCCAGCAATGCCGATTTGGTGGTTCAGGAAAAGGGGCTCCGTGCAACATTGCCGACACGAGCCCCTGCCTGAATCGTTTGCTGGTGTTAAGTTCTTATTGTTTACCGAGTTTATCAATGGCAGCTTGTGCCTGTGCTTTGTATTTCTCGGCTGTTGCCGTCACGGAAGCATTGTTTTTGATGATATCGTTCACAAAATCCCCGAACGGGTATCCTGTGTAGGCATCATCCAGTAAAATGCGGCCCGTTCCAGCGATGTGCTCGCGAATGATGGCGATATCCTTCTCGTCGGTATAACGACTCTCCAGATAATCCTGACCTGGATACTCTTCAATCTGCGGGATGTCGAAGGTCTCTTCATAGATTTGGTAGACGATCTTTGGATCCTCCACACCTTTTGGAATGAACTTCGCCGATGCCGCGTTGTTTGCATACGTTACCTCTTTGCTACCCTGTGGCCCGTTCGGAATCGGCACAACACCAACTGCAAAGGTGAGATCGCCCAACTGCCATTCAGCAGCGGTGAACAGAGCTACATCTCCATCTTTGAACGTATTGCTTTCCTCCCAATTGGTTTTGTCGCCGGTTTTGACCTTCACGACATTTTCCACGTTATACAGGCGTTTGACGAATTCGGCAGCTTCAATCGTTTTCGGATCGGACAATCCTTCTTTGCTATTGGTATCATCCACGATCGTTCCACCATTGGCTGCGGTAAAATGGCGAACGACATCAAGCGCCCAGCCAGAAAATCCGTATACGTCAGTTTTGCCGTCGTTATTGGTATCTTTGGTTGCCTGTTTGGCAAGTTCCATGAATTTATCCCAATCCCATTTACCTTGGTTATACAATTCTTGAGGATCAGGCAAAGATAATTTTTTGAACAAGTCACGGTTATAGTGAAGTCCCAGACCAATGCTGGTTGGAGATTCGAAAGCGTATTCGTTGCCTGCAATGGCAGGAAATTTTGCAATCAGGTTAGCCTCTTGGTTGATGTTATTCTCAGGTGTAGTGAATTCGGAGATGGGCAATAGTTGCCCTTTGAGGATGGCAGGTAGTGCGGATTTGTACTCCATCTGAACGATGTCGGCGAACGGTTCGCCAGCCAGTGCAGACGTTGTGAATTTGTTCATGTATTCTTCGAAAGGTACGTTAACAAACTCCAGTTTCACGTTGTATTTCTTCTCGACCTCTGCAATTTTATCGAGTCTGGCCTTATCGGAGGCCGTCTCTCCCGCTGGTTTCAAGTCCCACCAGGCCGCAACCTTAATGACACGCCCACCCATATCAGGCACATTAACCACAGCTTCTTCCGCTCCGCCCTCTTTCTCTGTCTCAGCGACTTCGGTGCTGTTACCTGAGTTCGTTGTTCCCTCTGCTTCGGTCCCCGTCTGCGCTGTCCCCCCACCACTGCAAGCGGATACAAAAAGCATCACGGCCAATAACATCAGAGGTAGAACATTCCATCTTCTCATCATGATTTTAACAACCTCCCCGAATGTGTATACCAATCATGGTTCACCCTAAATCGTTAACCCCATTCACCAACCAATCGAAAATAAACAACCACCACCATTTGTTATTTTCTTGTTTGTTTTTGACAAACAAAATTTAACACAGCAAAATGTAAGCGTCAACATTTTTGTTGTTAACATTTTCTAATTATTCTGATAAAATGCTGATAAAGCTGTAATTTATCTGTATCACAGCTTATTCAATATCCTGGATTCTAAGTACAAACTTATTAAAACATGATTATAACTTTGTTTATTTTGTTATTTTTATAAAATAACAAAATAATAATTTAACAGACAAAATTCGTCATTCTATCTGAAAATATGCTTACCGTCACGTTGAACGTTCATCCTAAAATACTGTGCATCACTAACATTTTGAATTCTCTGTCCGTTATTAGATTAAGAGAAATACATCATGTTATACTAGGAACAGTTGGATATCGCTCCAAATAAGGAATACGGCAGAACTACGAGTGTAAGGATGGTATGATGAAGACAAAGGTAACAATTCAGGAGATTGCACATTTTACGGGTTTGTCGAAATTCGCGGTGTCACGAGCTTTGTCTGGAAAATCGGGAGTTAGCGATCAAACGAGGGATGTCATTCTCAAGGCCGCTGGCAAGCTTGGATATTTCAAAGATAACAGCATGTTGTCTGGTGAACTGTATAACAACAATGAATCTCAGGAACCGAAGAACACACGTTCAAGCGGAACGATCTTGATTTTGTTTCCCAATGTTCGGTACCAAAATCAAGACTCCGTATACTGGGGACCCGTCTTTAACGGGATCTCTTCCAAGCTGAACCAAAAAGGGATTAATATTCTGACCTTAACGGAACCCTCAGCAGACCAGCTATTTACCCTGCTCAACCCGGATGCCATTCGTGGAATCATTACCGTTGGCTCTATCTCGACCCCGATTCTGCTTGAAATCAAGCGTCTCAGTATTCCGGTTGTGATGGTGGATCACCTGGACCCTGTTTTTCACAGTGACAGCATATTCACCGATAACTTTGCATCCATGCGCGAGATCATGCTCTATTTGCTCCGCAAGGGCTTCAAAACCTTCCAGTTTGTTGGCAATATCGGGGATGCTCATAGCTTCTATGAACGCTGGATTGCTTATACTTCTGTGCTCATGGGCCATGGGATGGAAATACATCAGATTCCCGAGCTGAGTAATCAGGCATTGGATGAGTTCCGCCAGACGTTCACTTCGGTGATCAATGAGGATAACCTGCCTGAAGTGTTTGTATGTGCGAATGATTTCTATGGGCTATACACCATAGAAGCCCTTGAGAGTATGGGTATTCGTGTACCCGATCAGTGTGTTGTCACGGGATTTGATAATCTATACGACAATATCCCATTACTTGCCACAGTTAACGTGAACAAGGAGTTGCTTGGTGCGCGTGCAGTGGATCAGATGTTATGGCGCATTGCGAATCCAGAGAGCAACGTCGAGAAAAAATTAATTCTTGCTGACGTCATTATTCGTGAACAGTTTGGCAGGCATAGTGGATAAAAGCATATATGGAATAAAGCTTATGTCCACACAGAACAGCACGCCAAACACCCCTTTAACCGTATTCGTGCGGCTATAGGGGTATTTGCACTGTTGTATGTTGTGTAATTTATTGTCTATTACAATAGGCCGTTACATCATCCCGTTCTACGTATCTGTACGCACATCATCCCACGCCTGATCCAGATAACAGATCAGCCAGTTCAATGCACGGTGACGTTCATAAGCCACTCCACCATTCAGTCCAACGGGAGGTGTTTTGTCATTCACACGACTATCGACACAGACCCAGTTATAACGGTAGATCAGATCTGCTTCATCCAGAATCTCGCTCTTATTACGCAGAGATGCATCGGAGAGAAAGTCGGTAAAACTATCCTTCTGTTGCAAATAACCGACATCCTTCCCTACGTTACATAACTCCGCTGGTGCACCCAATTCCTTCACATAACCAAGCGCCCACAACATTACGTGGTAAGCTTCATATCCCCAGGAAAAGGAGATGATCTCCTGCTGCTCTGCTCCGTGCTGGTCGATAAACCTCTTCTCTACGGGTGAGAAAAAGGATTCAGCCTCATACTTGTCGATCACTTCCTGAACCAGTGCTGCGGTATCATCCGCACTTTCGCCTGCTCCCAGACACTCACCCTTAAGCGCGGCAAGACATAGGGCAACCGCACGGCGCGCAACTTCCTCTTTACTCCGAATCGTGATGTGCTCGTCTCCGGCCCTTGCGGGCAAGTTCGCATTATACGGAATGCCTTGTTCAGTCAACCGTTGCTCTGAACGCGCTTTACGTTGAATGCCAGACTCCGACTGGGGGCTGTCACCGTCAAGGAAACTGGTGTGCGCTGTCACCGTGTAATCCTCTACCTCAGATTCTCCATTCACATCCAGCAATAACTGGCCTTGTGCGTTCAGCAGAGATCCACCTCCCCAGAAGATAACAGCATCCAGAGCATCAGCCAATCGCAATAACTCGCCGAAGAATTCTTCCGAGATATCTTCTTCCGTCTCAATACCAATCACCATATTCAGTGTAGAACATTTGATCAATACCTTTTCCTGAAGCGAAGCATTGCGCCCTTTAATCTGACTCAAAAATCCAAGCATCCCCTGAATCATTGTCGTAAATTCCTCAGGATGTGTCTGGCTGGTCATGATATTAAAGCCTTTGGTTTTCTTATTGAGCCATTTCTTCTGAGTCACTTGAATATGGGTCTTGTCTTCCCGGCGTTCAATCGTACCCTCAGGATAAATGGATTGAATCACTTCAAACAGCTGATCCAGGTCAAACTGAGAGCTATATATCGCACAATTTCTCATGAAGTTCACCCTCTCTCTATATATAGTTCAACTAATGAATATTTACACTGGCACTCCGATGGCAGAATAACTTTCCGATCGCTGTTATCCCCAGATTTTTTTATTCCTTTTTTTGAAAGGGGAAATCCGGTGATAGCGTATGCTTCCGATGTAGCTTTCTTTTAGAAAGCTTTTAGGCGAACGCTCCGCTTCTTCAAGTTATTTCTGCCCTCTCCGTTATCGTGTAAATGTTCAGTTGAACATATATGACTAATCCTTATACGGATCGAATTCATTACCTCCGGCCATGGCGACACCAACGGGACGCAGCACATGGTTGATTTTCAGCGTATTCGCATGTGCGTTCAGCACGTCTTGCAGTTTCTTGTACACAAACGGACTTTCGTCTGTGCCCGCTCCCCGCAGCTCAACACCATAGGCACGAATCGCCTCATGCATCTGTGCTTCGCTAATCTCGCCACCCATGCGTGTGCGCAGCTTGTAATTCATTTTGCCAGCCGCCTGGGTTCGGCTCATCGTGCGCCCTGCCCCATGTACGGTGCTGCGGAATGACTCGGTATTCTCCTCGCTGTGGATCCCTTCCACAATTACCGAGATATCCCCCATACTGCCTCCAACAAAACCGAGTTGCCCGGGTGCCAATGGCGTTGCACCTTTGCGGACCACAACTACCTCTTCACCCATGTGTTGTTCCTTCCAGGCAAAGTTGTGATGGTTATGTACGGCGTATTCAGCACTTGCCCCCAGAATTCCGAGTACCTGTTCAATAACATAGTCACGTCCTGCATAGGCATATCGGCCCGCCAAAGTCATTCCATCCAAATACATATCACCCATTTCGCTGTTCAGGTCAAACAACGTAGGCGGTTGATCCATCGATTCGCCAGGAGCTTTGCCACTGAACTGACGTCCTGCCGCAAGGTTAAGGAACCCACTCGCCACTTTATGACCGAACCCGCGGCTGCCAAAATGATTTGCGATCCACACCTTTCCCGTTGCCTCTTCTACAAAAATATCCACGAAATGATTGCCACTGCCTACGGTTCCGAGTTGGTTGCGTGCAAGTGTCTTCAGCTTATGGTTTAATCCCGGTTCAATGGTATCAAACAGCTTCCAGCTCGCGTCGTCGAACAGTTCATGATCCACGGGTGTTGGATTGTTACGACCCACGCCGAAAGATATGGTCGAATTGATGTCATCCATAATCGTTACAATCTGATCCCGAATATCATCCCACATCAGATTTGTGCGCACAGCCTTGTTGCCACAGGCAATATCATATCCGACCCCTGATGGACTGATCATATTCCGATAAGCAACAACACCACCGATAGGCTGTGAGTAACCTTTGTGATGGTCGGCCATCAGAGCCACACCCAATACATCTCCATATTGCGAGCAAGTCACTGCCTGACTTACGGCGTTCTCCAGCGGCTCCCCCCAGACTTTAATGTTATCTACGATACGCATGATTGTGTTAACCTCCTATGTACTTTTTTTAACTCGTTTAATTTAATCCATTCTATCAGAACTCTGACTCTGAGACACGAAACCCGTATATGGGGAGTATAGGCCAGCTACAGAGAGCCAATTCCATATATATATATGGCCTGCTCCTATCATCCTAAATTCACTAGATAAGTCCCAACATTTGCAAAAATACAACATTAGTACTAATATTAAATATAGTGTAATTAAATCCATATATAGCCTTTATCTCAATCATTTTCATTTTATTCGCTATTAAAGGAGGTATTTATTTGTATCATTTCAGAAAAAGGAAAAGAGTTGCCGCTCTTACATTAACCACAGTTATTTTGGCTACTGCAACGTTGTTCCCCACAGGGCAAGTCCATGCCCAATCTTCCATCGAGACCATACAGGGTCATGTGACTGAAATACAGACAGCAAGAACATCAGATGAAAAAATTAAACTGTGGAAACAATGGGCCAGAGAACATGCTTACCGGATCAAGAGTATTACACCTGTTCATGAAGATATTGAGAGTAATAGCTTTACAGACTTGGATATGTTAAAACCACTGCTCCAGGATAAACGAATCGTATTTCTGGGTGAAAGTTCCCACGGAGTAGCAGAATTCAACTTAGCTAAAACCCGATTAATTCAGTTTCTACATAAAGAGATGGGCTACAATGTGCTCGCCTTTGAGAGCGGTCTCTCTAATACATCACTAGCTAACGCCATAATAAATCAAAAAAGCGCAGAGCAAACAATGCAAAGCTCCATTTTCGGCGTCTGGTGGTCCAAAGAAATTTTACCCTTGTTTGATTATCTCAAAACGAGTGCTCAAACTGAACAGCCATTAATTCTGACGGGTTTTGACATGCAACTGCAATCCCCCCTACTTGATGGTCACTGGCTGAAAGATCAGAAACTCGCCAAACAACTAGCACAAACAGAAAAACAATTGTCCGAGTTTTATATCGGGGCTGACCTTCAATCCTACCGTGCAAAGAAACAGGAAATGATTCAAACGTACAAAAATATTTTAAAATCACTGCAATCCAAAGAGAACCAAACCTATCTGCAACAAGAATATCCCAATCATCCGGAACTATCCAAGTTGCTGGAACGAAGCCTCGAAGATCGAATTCGTTTGGCTCAGGAGTATATTGAAATTTCTATCCGTTCCATGATTGAATTGGAGGAAGGGAAGATGGATGCATTTCTGGACTCCCTTGTTTGGCGGGATAAAGCCATGAATGACAATCTGATCTGGTTAGCTACGGAAGTATATCCGAACGAAAAGTTCATTGTGTGGGGTCATAACGATCATATACGTAAAGCAAACAGCAAAGTGATGGATTCTTCATATCCAGTTCCACTAATGGGAGAGATCTTCCCCGAGGAATTGAGAGAAATCAGCTATGTTCTGGGGTTATATGCTTCAAGTGGACAAACAGCGGATAATGCAGGCGAAGTTCACAATGTCGAACCAGCGTTGCCTGGTTCAATTGAAGCTATCATGTCTGCGACAAATACACCCTACAGTTTCCTTGATCTTCGTTATCAAAAAAGAGAGGCAGGGAACGCCTGGATGTTCGAACCTCGATTTGCTTATAGCTGGGGCATATATCCAGAGAGCTTTGTTCCAAAAGAGCAGTTTGATGGTATTCTCATGATCGACAATGTCCATCCACCTCAATATATGAGATTCAACTCGTCTAACTCGAAAGAGTAATTGTAAAGTAAGATCACAAAGAGAGAGAGCCACTGCCTCTCTCTTTTATGCGTCTTTAGTTAAAGTGTTTTCGGTAACCCTGCACCTTCTCATCCTTGAAACCTAATTTCTCATAAAATATATGTGCTTCCTTACGCTGATCGCCAGACACCAGAATCATGTAATCACAACCCATATCTTTTGCAATCCGCTCAATCTGGAGCATTAACCTCTGCCCAATGCCCTGCCTGCGTACCTGATCCGATACAATCACATTCTCTACAACCATGAACGGTTTGCATGGCCCTACCAGATCCATACACTCAATCCCCATAACGGACCCAACCAGTTTGCCATTGTAGAATGCCCCAAGGACATGATAATGGCCATTCTGCTGTATGTAATGAAACATCTTTTTCATCTGCTGTTCATTGGTAGGCATTCCCATCAACTCATTGTATAGCTGGCTTAGTGCCGGTAAATCTTCAAGTTCGATTCCTTTAATGGTAACCATGATAACCCTCCTGATTTTGTCCTATTTCGCTTGCTTTGTCTTAAGTGAGGTCCTTTTTAAAATAATAATGACTGTGTCCAGTCGGTGCATTCTCGATCGTTGTGATCAATTGGTAGCCATGTTTCTTGTAAAATTCCGGTGCTTGATAGGAGAAGGTGTTCAACTTGACAAAATCACAAGATTTCTCTCGTGCAATTCGCTCAACTTCAAGCAACAACTGTGAACCATATCCCCGATGCCGTTGTTCAGAATCCACCCAAAGAATATCAACCTCCAGCCAGTTCCAGCAAAGTGTACTAAGCACACCTGCAACAATCTCGCCCGTCTCATTTTTGATATTGAAATTCAGTTCTTCGTAACGATGCCTTAATTCCTCGCTCACATGCGCAGCATTAAATGCGATAAGTTGCTCGCGAACATACTCTGAATCCTCTGAAGTACTTGGATTAATATTTATTTGAGACATCCTCTTCCCCCCTGTCGTCATTACTCACAACCTCATTCATTTCTTGCATATTTTAACATAAAGTTATCCCTTACAAAAATAAAAAAACGCACCTTCCATAGAGGAAGGCACGTTGATGTAACTTGCATTAGTTCACATATGCTGTTTTAAAATACGCTACTCTATTTCTCTCAGATCCACGTACACGTGACCTACACCAACTCTGCCCAGAGGGTCCGTAGCCTTCACCTCAATCCGAAGAGGCTCACTACTCGTTCCCAGTGCAGTAACGTATAGTTTCTGTCCAACCATTCTGACATCTGCCAGTTGTGGATCAGGGGAGTCAGCCAGTAGAATGAGGGTAGATCTAGCGTCATCTTCATCCTCAAACATAAAGGCCAGGTCGATCTCAATCTCATCTCCATGAACATAAGCGGTAATACCCGCAGGTGCCTCCACCAGTACAGGGGGAGCATCATCAAAGTCATACATGTCCAAACGTTGCAGCAGCATCTGGTGTAGAGCGAAATCAGGCTCTTCTCTCAGGGGTATGGCATTGTTACTCACATCCAAGTATTGCAGATCAGACAACCCAGCAACTCCAATCGGTAGATGAACAAGCTCATTACCGTACAGATGTAGTTCTTGCAAGGAGTCTATTCCAGTCACATCCAATAAAGGAAGTCGATTATTCGCGAGATTCAGATACTCTAGCTGGTCCAGTCCTGTCACATTAATTTGCGTCAGTTCATTACGGGATAAATCAAGCCAATTCAAACGATCGAATCCAGAGGCATCCGCTTTGCTTATGGCGTTTCCGGACAGATCAATTTCGGTTACATTTAATCCTTTGAATATCTCGACTCCTGTCAGATCGGAAATACCCGCATTTCTCGCATACAATCCTCCATTGGTCTGAATGAGAGCTTCCACCAATTCATCTTTGGTCAGTGGATCATCCACATTCTTTTGCAACCAATAAGCAATAGCTCCAGCTAAATGTGGATCAGGAAATTGGCGACTTATCGTATTGGGCTGTACCTTAACCTTGAGTTGTGCCGTGATACTGGCGCCCTGGACGTCAACTGCTTTGATCGTCAGCATTGTTTCTCCAGCAGCCTGTGGAACAAGTCGAATCACTTTTTCTACCACAGTGGAGGATACAATGGTTTCCTCTCCGGCTATGACACTGAATTGCAATTCATCACCATCTGGATCACTAAAATACGTCGAGACGTTCAAGTTCAATCCGGCATGATCTAGTGTAAGTTCCTGATCAGGCAAACCGCCACTAATAACCAGTGGCGCCCTGTTCCCCGTACCTGGATTGGACGGAGTGGAAGGATTCGTCGGAGTAGTTGGCGTAGATCCACCTCCTCCACCCGTGCTTCCATTTCCATTTCCATTACCTGGTGCCGCCCCGGAATTGCCATTTGTGTTTCCTACACCGTTCCCTGCGTTATTACCGCCTGAAGTTGTACCCTGTACCTCAGTTACCTTTCCTGGCTCATCAGGATTGGATTCCGGATTGGTGCCCCCTTGACTCGCAGCTTCATCAAGCGCTTGAATGACTTCAGTTGCGCGTAATGCGATCACGGCCATTTCCTGTCTGGAAGTAGAACGCTTCGGCGCAAAGTTTCCATTGTCCCCTTTCAAGATTCCCAACTTAACAGCCTGTTGTACACTTGGCAAAGCCCAGGCACTGATGTCGGAAGTATCCTTAAATGACAACTCTTTGGTCAAATTTAATGTTTCATCATACCCTTTAGCCTTCAGAGCCCGGATAATCGTTGTTGCCAGCTCTTCCCTTGTTACCAGACCGGCAGGACGAAACGTACCATCCGGATAACCATTCATAATTCCAGCTAATTGAAGTGCACGAATATAGGAACCATGCTCAGCGTTACGATCCAGATCCCTGAATAACTGATCTGGAAGCTGGACGGACGACAGCACGTTCAATTCCAATAGTTGAGCCAGTGTGTACGCAAGATCCCCTCTTGTTAACGTTGCGCTCGGGTTGAAATTCCCTGCTTTGTCCGCCAGAATCATCTGTTGTTCGGCAGCCCTTTCAATCGCTTGTTTGGCCCACGGCGCTGCCTGCTGCAAGTCACGAATGTTTACTGCATCGGACGCTGCATGCACTGTCCCGGACACAGTAATGACGGATAAAGACAGAAGGGCTGCAAGATAAGGCGAGACCTTACGGATCTTATTTTTCGTATGAACTTTTCGTTTGGATATTCGTGTTGACATCTCTTAACGTTACCTCCCACGTGAACATAACTCTGGTGTCAGCAAAGACTCGTCAGCGTTATTTGATTATCTTCATTGTAGGAGAGACCTTGGCTTGAAAACAGTCTACAAAAGAGTAGACACTGTTTCACAAAATTATAATAATCCCCGTTGCTCCGCAATTTGAACAGCATGAGTACGACTACTCGCACCCAGCTTCGCGAACACTCGGCGAATGTGTGTATTAACAGTTCCGGGAGAGATACCAAACTCGGCAGCAATCTGTTTGCTGGTCAGGCCCTCAGCGATGTGACCGAATATTTTTTGCTCCATCGGGCTGAGTCCCACTTCCTTTGTATCCAGCTTTGCCTCCCCTGCAGATGAGGGGCCTCTCAATCGTTTGTCTCTTGCAAAAGCAGATAATAACTGCTTCACATAAGCCATTTTCACACCATCATCGTGTATCGCCTTTGTACGACGCAGATAGAGATAGTGCTGCAGCAACTGTTTCATCTGTTCACCTTCAGCAACAAATGAACGGATATATCCTTCGGGTCCTCCCAGCACCAGAGCACGGGATAACGCCACAACACTGGCATCTGTGAATCCCTGCTTGTGCAGCATGATTGACTCTAACAGAGCACACTCTACCTGTTCAGCAAGCAAGTCCCGTTCTTCAGCCTGTTTACGGAGTCGTCTCAGTTCCTCTCGTGCATAATCATACTGCTCAAGGATGATCATCGCACGTATGCGAACCATGGAACGGAAGAACTGATCACAACTGAACTCAGCAGCCACATCTCCTTCATTTGCAGGCTTAGCCAGAATGGTGTGGGCCGATTCCACCGGACTTATTTCAATTAAAATTCGGTATTGATGTGTTTCCAGTGCTGGCTGCCAGTACTCCATATCCTTCCCAGATAATATCCCTGAGAACTGTCGAAGCAGTTTCAAGCCTTCTTCAGGTCGACCCAGTGTAAGTTCAAGTCTGGCTTTGAGTACATAAGCTGGAACGAGCAACGCAGCCACCTTGATCTGCAAAGCCACTTCAAGCGCTCGGTCCGCATATCTGACCGCTTCTGCAATTTGATTTTGCTCCATTAAAATCTCACCATATCCAACACCATAGTAGGACGTTACGTAGGCATGTTCAGCATACCAACGTTCCGTAATCGCCCCGAAGCAAGCTTCCCCACGTCTCAAGTAGCCATTAACGCCATGAAAGCTGCGTAGGCGCATGCTCTCTCTCCGATCATAGTCCATATACTGAAAGGCAATATCATCAGGATAACCCTGATCGATGTAGGACACCAAATAATGAGCCAGCCCATCCAAATCTCTGTTCAAATAGGCCATGTATGCTCGCATCACACATATAACTTGCAACAAATACCCGATGATCTCAGGTTCCAGCTGCCCTTGAAGATGGACCCGAATCAGGTGTTCCAGTTCATCCAGCTGTTTTACCATCTGTCCATAAGGCATCTCACGTGCAACAAGGAACAGGTAAGACATATATAATTTTGGACGTGATTTCACGATCTCCAGTGGTAAAACATCAAAATATCGCCGGAGCGTCCACCACTCTCCCATAATAAAATGGGCAAACAGCTCTTCCAGCAGTCTCGCTGCATCCTGCATGTGTTGTCCGAGAATATAATGATCCAGCGCTTCTGCCGGGTATCCTTGTTGCTCATACCACAGTGCAGCAAGAGCATGTAATTCATTTACTTTTTCTGTACCACAACGATCCAGCTCACGCTTTAGAAATGCAGAGAACAAATGATGATAACGATACCAGTGTGCTTCCCGATCAAGTGGAACAAGAAAAAGATGTTCCTTCTCCAATTGCCTTAACAATTGTGGGGCTTCCTGTATATCACTTAATACCTGACATAAACTGCTGTTCATTCTTCTTGTGATCGCTGTTCGGAGCAGAAATTGCTGCATTTCCGGTGACTGACGCTGGAACACCTCTTCAAGCAGGTAATCCGAAATCGTCCTCTCGCCAGTTGGTCCATGATCTTGACGAGACAGAGCTGACGATATCGAATGCATAGGGCTGACCAACGCGTTGCCACCCCATGCGTGAGATAAAGCGAGCAGCTTCAATCCGGCAGCCCACCCCTCCGTCTGCTGTACCCAACCACGCGCATCTCCCCCGGCAATATCCAATTGCATGATCTCTTGGCAAAATTCAATGCCCTCTTCTGGCGTAAATGCCAGTTCCTGAAGCGTAAATTGCTTCAATTCACCTCTCAGGCGCAGCTTTTCAAGCTTGAATGGAGGGTATGTTCGACTAGAAAGGACTAGATGAATGGTAAGGGGAAGGTTTTCAATAAAGTATTGCATCTGTTCATGAATCTCCCGCTGGGTCACTGCATGATAGTCATCCAGAATGAGCAGCGTATGTTGATTGGTCTGGGCAACACGGTTCAACAATAATATCAATGCTGACCTGGGGTCTATCGGGTACCGTTGCAAAAAATGTGGCAGTACATCTCTGCAGAGTTCCTTACTCACTCGATCCAGTGCATGAATAATGTAGAGCCAAAACTGAAGCGGGTCCTGATCTTTATCATCCAGGCAGACACAGGCTGCATGAACAGCTTCACTTCTCACCCAGCTGCCTAACAGTGTTGATTTCCCTGAACCCGCCGGGGCAGTCAACAAAGTGACTTTGGATTGGAACAATTCTTTGCGTTGCAAACTTAGCCGTGGACGGTCCATTGTATCTGCTGGCAAGGGTGGAAGTTCCAGTTTGGTTGTTAAAATCATAAATTGAAGCCAGTCCCCGTGGAGACCAGCGGTATGTTCCTGTTGCATGAGATCCTCCCGAATCAGCACCGTGGTGCACTTTTTTCCGATTCATTATATGTACATTCAGATACCCTAAGTATACAAGGAACCATGACTAGGCCCCACATATTTTTGAACAGAAACAAACGATAAATAAACCCTGCACGTTGAATGCAGGGTACCATTTGCGTTGTGAAGCCATGATCCAATCGAAGCTTTCTATCTTCCTGTCTGTAGCAACTTATAGTTTACTACAATATAATTCAATCCCGATAACAGCGTAACTCCTGCCGCCAGCCACAATAAAATTACATCAACCCGCACCTCAGTCAGCAAACTAAACGGAACATTGTTCAACAAAATGGCAATGATGGCTGCCACCTGAAGTACCATTTTGATCTTGCCATATCGATCCGCTGCAAGAGCAATGCCCTGCTCTGTGGCTACCATTCGTAAAGCTGTAATCACAATTTCACGTCCTATAATGATTACAGCAATACATGAACTGATCATATTCTCCTGAACCATCATGATCAGCGCCGCTGCAATCAACAGTTTGTCCGCTAGTGGATCAAGCAACTTGCCCAGATTCGTAATTTGATTATATTTTCTTGCCACGTATCCATCCAGTTTATCCGTGCCTGCCGCTACTGCAAAAATAATTAGTGCAATCATCACGCTTTGCTGATTGAGAAAACAGATCATAAACAATGGAATCAACGCGATTCTAGCCAACGTGATTTTATTTGCCAGATTCATTAGATATCTCCACTCCTCTCATCCATGTTGGCTAACTGACCTTTTTTCCATTTACGTATCCGGGTCCGAAAGGATTTAAAAGGGGCTACCGAATTAATCTGGATCCACTTCACCATAGCCCACCCAGGCTTGGTACCCGTCCACTGTCTTATCCCCTGTACAAATAACTCCTCTTCACTAAGGGAGTCAATCCAGTTCTGCCACTTTTGTTCTGTCTCCCGAAACAAAGAGCGCAGCTCCTCCAGCGTATAACTTGAATATTTTTCGTAAAATGATTCATTTAACGCCCCCAATTGGTTCCATTTATATCCTGGTGCCGGCATATGACTTTCATGTCCCAACTGTTCATTTCTCTCCCAATCCATCACCAGGTTCATCCATCCCAGCTGATAGGCGATCATCTGGGCAGGCGTCTTATCCACACCTTCAACCCACTTATCTTTGTCGCTGTTATGGATGTCATTGAATTCACCCTCAAACAATTCATAGGTGCGTCGAATCGTCTCACTTAACTCTTTCTTCGATGCATATAGAACTCCAGGCACGCTACTCCGCTCCCCTCGTTTCACCGTTTTACATGAATCAAAAGCATGGACTCTATCATCATTTCGACCCAATTCCATTATCATCCTTTTTTTTCATGAGGCATTATACTTAGAAAAAGAAAAAAGAGCAGTCTGTAATCATTACAGCCGCCCTTTACTCAAGCTATTTTGCTATATCAGCATACTCCAGATCCCAATTCTACAAAGCTTCCTTAATCACCCGTTTATAGTACCACACAGACAACAGACCAAAAATCGAATATAACAATGTATAGACTATCATGACAATGACCGTAGGTGTCGCCAGTTCCGAACCAAAGAAGAACCAACCTGATTTCACGGCAAAGTAACTATGGCTCAATCCCACGATGAGTGGAATACCAAAGTTAAACAACTGCTTGATCTGAATTCCACGCAACAGATTGCCTTGCGTAAATCCGAGTTTTCGCAGAATGGTATAATTGCCCTTCTCCTCTTCACTCTCATTCATTTGTTTAAAGTACAGGATACATCCCGATGTGATTAAGAACGTCAGCCCCAGGAAACCAACAATAAACATAATCAGTCCCATCGTTGTACGCTGGTTATTTCTGAACTCAATCTGGGAGAAGCTTGGGGCTTCCAACTCCTGCTCCTTATATATGGCATATGCCTCTTCAGCCTGCCCCTCGTTCACAATACGTACACCATAGTAGTCAGCCCACTCGGATTTTTGCAGCTTGGGATCGATATCCTGCCTCAGTTGCTGATATACCGTCTCATCTACCACCGCTACAGGTGTGCCCCCAGTATAATACGCGGGAAGGACTCCACGTTTGGTTGTTCCGATCAGTTGTTGTGCCAGCGTATGTTTCAACCCGTGCAAGACGATTGGACCTTTCTCCTGAATGGAAATTAACTGCTGAATGGCATTTCCATATCCCATGAAGACCACTTCACCCGCTTGCAAATCAATGTTATCTACCATGTTGTCACTCACCACACTACTGAACAGGTATTTTTCCGTCATCGACTCATCCATCACTTCTTGAGCATCAATTTCAATATAAATCGGCTCTCTGTGATTCTCTTCATATGGAATCTGTTTGTTATCCAACTCCGCTACAAAGCGATTTTTTACATCCACCTGAGCAAAAGAAAAATCCTCCGGCAAACTTTCCTTGGCCTGCGCCTCTGCCGAGTAATACGAAATGTAACTGAGTGACAACATGCCAATAGCAAGCGCCGACACGGTTGTAATAATCGTGAGCAGCAATGCATTAGATTTCATGCGAAACATGATTGAAGATAAAGACAACACCTCATGAATGGATAGGTAGCCATTTTTACTTTTGCGAATCAGATTAAAAATAAAACTTACCGAACCCTTATAGAACAGGTATGTCCCCAGTATGACCGAGAACAGAATCAGGATCATTGTATACATCAACTGCTGCATATCCATTGCCTCACCGCTGAACAACCGTGCAGACATGAAGTATCCATACACAATCAGGGCAATACCCAAGACGCCAATAATCATCTGTCCAAACGACATCTTCTGCACCTGCTGCTCCGAAGTGGCAGACACCCGAAAGAGCGAGAGAATGCTCTGTCTCTTGATAAAGGTGTAGTTCATCAGCATGATGAGCAAATACATAATCGTAAAGACAATCACCGTTTGCATCAGTGCCATCGGAGAGAAATACAATCTCGTAATCGCGTCCACACCGAGAATTTTGAACAATATCATCAATACAAGCTTGGACGCAAGAAACCCAATTAACACACCAATGGCCATGGAGCCAAAATAAAGAATACTGTTCTCCGCACTCAAAATACCAAAAATTCTGCCTTTCGTCAGTCCGATCAATTGAAATAATCCAATTTCTTTGCTACGCCGCTTGATAAAGATCGTATTGGCATAGAGCAAAAAGATGCCGACAATGACGATTAACAGTACCGAAGATGCGCCTATAGCCGCCGCACCTTTCGTTGAAGCAGCCACCTCATCCATGGAAGGATCATACTGTAACGTCACAAAGGAAAAATACAAGGCCACACTGAACACAAGCGCAAATACATAGAGATAATAATTCTTTAGATTTTTCCTGAGATTGCGGAAGATAATATAATTCAAGCTCATTGCTGTACACCACCCAATACGCCCTGGGTTTTGATAATATCGTTGAAGAACGATTGCCGTGACTCGTCTCCTTTATTCAACTGGGTGTAGATCTGACCGTCTCGAATAAAAATCACTCTGCTGCAATAACTTGCGGCAACCGGATCATGGGTAACCATAATAATGGTCGCCTTTCGTGCGCTGTTCATATCACTTAACTTGCCGAGCAGATCCGAAGCGGACTTGGAATCCAGCGCCCCTGTCGGCTCATCCGCAAAAATGATACTCGGCTCGTGGACAAATGCTCGTGCTGCCGAAGTCCGCTGCTTCTGACCCCCTGAAATCTCAGATGGATACTTGTCTTTCAATTCGTAGATTCCCAGTTCACGCGCGATCTGTTCAAACTTCCGGTGTGCCTCCTGCTTTGGAATGCTCGTAATCGAGAGCGGTAATAATACATTTTCCTTCACCGTAAGGGTATCCAGCAGATTGTATTCCTGAAAAATAAAGCCCAGATGATGTTTGCGGAACTCAGCCAGCTGTTTCTCCTTCATTCCGGTGAATTCCTTGCCCTCAATATCAATCGTGCCCTGACTCACCCGATCAATGGAGGAAAGTACATTAAGCAGCGTTGTTTTACCCGAACCCGAAGGCCCCATAATACCAACAAACTCTCCCTTACTTACCCCAAGATCAATCCCCTTCAGCACTTCCTGTTTATTCAGTTTATTCCCATAGACTTTATGAATTTTTTTGGCTTCCAGTATCCACATATCCCACTCACTCCTCTTAGATCTTCTGCAAAATGCTCATGTCTATATCATAGGCGGAATGTGCAGTGTTATCGTGTGATTCACCGAACAAAACCAAAAAGCATGTGACATTGTTGTCACACGCCTGCAAGATGCACCATGTCGTTTTTTCGCGGAAAAGTAAGTGTGACGGTTGTGCCCTCGCCAAGAGAAGACTCTACATGAATCTTCATATGAAGGGTTTGGACCACCTGACGAACCAGATACAGCCCCATCCCGGTAGCCGCTCCATCCATTCTGCCTCGGGTAGACGTAAATCCTTTATCAAATATACGCGGCAGATCTTGAGCTTCAATCCCTCGCCCGTGATCCTGAATCATGAGTATGATGTGTCCATCCTGTTCCCGACTTTCAATGAGGATGTCCGATGAATCGCTATATTTCACCGCATTGCTTAACAACTGCCGGAGGATGAAACCTAACCATTTGCTGTCTGTGAGCACACTGGATACCATTAAAGACACATCAAAGCCAATGCCCTTGGATATGCACCACGATTTCAGCGCTCGAATCTCACTATTCAATACCGGTTCAAATTCCGTCTCTTCGATGAACAGATCATTATGCATGAACGGAATACGCTTCTGATGAAGCTGCTGATCCAGCAACTGATGAATTCGTAACCATTCATATGTCATTTGGCTCTGTAGCTTGTCATCTGGCAAGCGCTCGATCATCAGTTGCAACGCAGTCAGCGGGGTCTTCACCTCATGAATCCAGGACAACATCTCGTCCTTCTCCTGTTCCAGAGCGATAAAATGATGTGACGACTCCTTACGATACCGCTGTGTCTGGGAACTGACGGCCTCATGTACAATCTGCTCATATGGACTTTCGGCGATCTCGAGTTCTCTCAGATCATAGGTATGATCCCAGGTGCTCAATTTTTTATAGAAACGGGTCTCTTTCAGGTATCTCGCCCAGATAAAAACAAGACATACCACCACATTCAGTCCTACGATATACACCACAGATTGGAATGGAATGGACGAGTCCAGGTAGGCCACCAGTAAAATAATAAGTTGCATGCTTACCAGTAGCCATAACCAACTAGCCCTTTCTCGTATGTACTTTCCGATCATGCTTCTGCCTCTTCCGTTGCCATGTACCCCTGCCCTACTTTGGTTTCAATGTACCGCTCCAAGCCGATGGGTTCAAGCTTCTTCCGTAACCGATTAACGTTAACCGTTAGCGTGTTGTCACTCACGAAATGCTCGTGATCCCACAAGCTCCGGATGAGGTCCTCACGGGTAACAATCTGATTTTTGTGCTCGACCAGCACTTTAAGGATGAACATCTCATTTTTGGTTAACAGAACAGATTCATCCCCGCAGGTCAACGTATTTTTCACATATTCAATAGCAGCACCACGCCAGGTTCGAAGTTCAATATGCTCTGTATTATAGTTGTACACCCTCCGCAAAGTCGCTTGAATCTTGGCAATCAATACATCGAAGTGAAAAGGCTTCTGGATAAAATCATCTGCACCCAAATGCATGGACATAACCATATCCGCAGGATGATCCCGTGAGGACAAAAAGATAATCGGCACATTTGAGTGCGAACGAATTATCCGGCACCAGTGGAACCCGTCATATTGGGGTAACTGAATATCAATAATGACCAGTTGCGGCTGAATTACGCTGTATTCCTGCAATACCTTTCCAAAATCCTGCACACCATACACATCATACGACCACTGGGTTAAGCGTTCCTTGATTTCACTGAATAACGATTCATCGTCTTCAATGAGCATAATTTTAAACAAGAGACTTCACCACGTTTCTGATCTTCTAAGGTTGAATAAGTAATTAGACTCCGTTGTTACAGGGTCACCGTTACGACTACGAATCATTGCTCCGATCGCTGTTATCAGTGTACAGGGAAGTTGGGCTTATATCAAAAGGTATCCTTACTTCGTAAAGAAAACGATCCGAAATACATATATCACATTAGCTCTCAATGGTGTGTATAACATGGCTTGCATCACTGTTTTCGTCCATCCGCTCGATCAACTGCATCGCTACGTCTCGTGGCGATCTTAATTGTCCTGCTTCATATACTTGATTGAACATACCTGCAAGGGCGAACTCCTCTGTACTTTTGCCTCGTGCAACAGCCTGTAATTCCGTATCAACCATCCCCGGATCAAAAGCAATAATCTCAACAGGGCTCTGTTGGCCCGTTTGTTCCAAAGATACGCATTGGGTAAACATGTTCAAGCCTGCCTTGGATGTACAGTACACTGCCATTGAAGGCGCGGGATAACTTCCCGAACCCGATGAGAGATTAACTATTTTACGTCTGGCGGACAGGTGATTCGTTTGTTGAATAAAAGATGAACTTAATATCATTGGCGCTGCGAGGCTGATGTTGAGACTTTGACTTATCTCTGCCGCACTGCACTGATCGATAGGTCTTAGAGGTTCCAACATCGCTGCGTTATTAATAAGTCCAATCAATTCAGCTTCCTGAGAAGGTATTTGGTCCAATATACGTGTAATCAAATCATCGATCCCATTCAGGTCGGCAAGGTCATACTGAACATGGCGGTAACGCCCGCTCCATTCCTCGCCTGATTCCAACAGATCCGAACCCCCGCGTGAAATACCGTAAACGTAGTCTCCCTTAGCCAATAATAACTCTGCAAGTTGTAAACCGATCCCTTTGGATGTGCCTGTAATGATAAAGTGTCTTCTTCCTGTTTCTGTTCCCATTTCGATACCACTCCTCCTCTATTTTCAATCGATCATATCCCCATATAAGCTTATGAATCTTTCTTTCTCCACAACGTGGCCCACAGAAAAGGTACACCAAAACACGGTTCATGCTGCTCCATCGCCTTCATTGCACGGAACTCCACACATTCAAAGCCATCTTCCAGCATGTAGCGAAGCTTCTCCTCCGTGAATGCAAGACCACCTCGCATCGACTTCTCTTGATACACCTGCCAATCATTCATAACAATCTCAGGTCCACCAATATCGCCAAAACCAGGAGCAAAACAAGTCATTCCAAAGTATCCTCCAGGCCGGAGTGCATTGTGGACCATCTCTATGTAGGGAATGCGCTGATGTGGTAACAGATGATGCAGACAACCCGAGTCGTAGACAAGATCATATTCTTGCTCTGGGGACAATTCGAACACAGTGCGACATTCAAAGTGCACGTCCAGTTGCTCTTCTGCCGCCCTCTCTTTAGCCCAGGCAATCGCTGTCTCGGAAAGATCATAAGCATCTACCTGATATCCTTGGCGTGTTAGATACAGCGCATTTCTGCCCGGGCCACACCCCAGTTCCAGTGCCTTGCCGCCATTCAGCACACCTGTGTTCACATGCGCTACCAGATTTTCATCCGGTTTGTTTGGGAAAAAGGGGATTGGTCTGTTCCGATCCTCATAGAAAGGTTCCCAAAATTGCTTGGCAGATCTGAAGTCCGCATCGAGCATATCATATAGATCCTGTACACGTTTAATCGTCTTTTCCATAACTACATTCCTCCTTAATTCTCCGTTCCACTCCTCATTCTCCGCTATCAAATTCTTGTTATTTTCATTAAATCAGCCACACTCTATTATAACATTTTTACCCAGTAGTTCTCTATTTTTCTTGTGTTTTATATTCGAAAACATAAGCTTTTTCCCAACAAAAAACGACCGACATGGGATGTCGATCGCTTGCAATAGTGCTGTTTTGAGTTGTAATTTACTTCGCCCGTTCCAGTACAGCAAAGTAATTTCCTTCGTTATCGGCAAAGTTGAAGACACGCCCCGTCGGCATCTCGACAATCTCTCCAACCGTTACATGTTTACTAGACAAGTCGGCATATAATTGATCCAAATTTTCGGTGAAGAACATTAACGAAGGTGTGCCCAGATTTACACCCGCCGACATCCGCTCCACAAACGCCTTGTCATGAAGAATAATGCTCGTCTGCGAATTTGGGGTAGGCGCAATCTCAATCCATCTCATACCCTCGTCAAGGTTTACTTCATCCACAATATGGAACCCCGCAATTTCCGTCCAAAATGCCAATGATTCATCCTGATTGTTGACATACAACATAATCTGGCCGACTTTGCTAAACATGCATCCTTCACTCCTCTAATCATCTAATCTCTCAACATCCTGCTTATCATTCCTCAAATTCCAATAGAGTATAACATGCAAGACAGCTTTTTTATCATCTTTCTCTGCAAGTACATGCAACTTAAACTGAAGTACACTTTTATGCTTCCACTACAATAAGTTTTTTGAAGTTCCCTTATAGGGTTTTGACAAGGGAAAGTCTATGAAACCCCGCGGTATAATAATTCATATCGACACCTTCTTTTTGAAAATTCATTCGTTCATAAAATACGAGCGCTGCTTCATTTTCTTCATGATCAAGTGTGTACAGCATGACATCACTACAGCCAAATTCAGCTATTTTTAAACATATATTTGTAATTAGTGTACGTGCTACGCCCTGTCGAAGGTGTGATTTGCATGTAACAACACCAACGATTTCATACCGGTTAACAGTAGACTGAAAGATATAACCAGCATGACCTATGACAACATCTGCTTCGTCAACCATGACATAATAAGCACTGATACGTTCATCCGTCATTTTTAAAAATGAATCCCAGCGCGTAGGATACTGATCGCGTATAAACGAAGGAAATTGAAAATCATGATCCGTCATCATTTTCAGCACTGCTGGCTGATCAATCGCTTGAAAAAGGCGAATAGTCATCTTTTTATCCCCTACCTCTTAGTGTGCATGTAGACATCTTTTAAGTTACCAGCTTCATAATATGGATACTCTAGTTTTTGCTGAACTTGAAGGACGATCTCCGTAGACGTTAACATTTCGACCAAGTATAGTCCCAGGTCAATAGAAGCCGTAACCCCCGCACCCGTTACCGTATTACCATCACGCACTACACGCGCTGAAATTACTTCTGCACAATAAGGATTCAATAAATCATAAGCAGATGAGTTGGTAGTAGCCCTTTTTCCTTTAGGAAACCTGCTGCCCCCGCCAGTCCTTTCGTTCCCTGAATAATAAATAAAGTGTTTGATCAAAAGATCAAACACTTTGCCCAGGCGTACGGCATATAATATATGTGCTTCCTCGTGGTTCACTCCACGTTTACGCCAGTCACACACAACAGATATTTAACAACTAGTATACATGACATCTTTCATCACTGTATATATATGATGAAAATTATTGCGCGTCTTTTAACTTCTTCGTAAGATAAAGTACAACATCGTCGTCCATAATCGTTTCTTCACCCGGCTGAATGTAATGATCATGTTTGTGTACACCGTGACCGTCTGGTATGTACCCGCGATGGGCATATAGAACTTGCGCTTTGCCATAATCGGAAAACACACCTACACCAATGCCTGCTACATCCGTTCGTTCCAGAATAACTTCCTCTGCTCGGTCCATCAACCGTGAACCAATACCTTGGCGCTGGAACTTCATCAGCACATTAAAATCGTTAATTTCGGGAATGCCTTGTTCCCTGAAAGACGGGTAGCTGGAATACCACAATACATTCACGTATCCGGCAAATTCTCCATTTAACTCGGCTACCAAGGTTACGCGCTCCCCATTCTGTTGTTCAGCCAAGTAACGAAGATACTGCTCAGCGAATCTCCCCCAACCCTGCTCCTGAAACGCCTTTGATATGATTACAGGATCGCTCTCATTTAATAGTCTGATATGTACACTCAATGATGAATCCTCCTTAAAAAGATATTTCTCCTTGCTATATTCCCAGTCTCTCCCGAAGCGATGTGATGTGAGCAACATGGTGTTTGCCATGCCAAGCATACATGCCCAGATTATAATCCAGTCTTGTCGTTTCTTCCGATGAGGGATGATAAAATTGTTTGGCATAATCTGCATCTGTCAGCGCGTTTAACAGAAACACCCAACGACGATGGAGGGCATCCAGAATCTGAAGCGAGAATTCAACATCCAAGTCTCTTGAATCACTCAATTCAGCCCAGCGTTCTTCATAATAAGGCCGAATCGTTGGTGTATCCTCTGTCAGTGCCAACTTGAAACGAATCATACTGTTCATATGGCTGTCTGCCATGTGGTGAATGACCTGTTTGAGCATCCATCCACCTTCTCGATACGGCAGACTTAATTGCTCTTCACTTAGTCCCTTTACCGCTTCACGTGCGCGTTCAGGCAACTCAGCAATGTCCTGAATCCACTTCTCCCGCTGTGCCAAAGTAACTTCACCCGTGTGTACAAAAGGTCCTATCGGAAATCTTTCATCCATTCATTATTCCTCCTTGTTTCTATGATTCAAAATAACTTTTAACATTATCTAAGGAGCATATTCCATAAGCCAACAGTCTCGCATCTGTCCTTCATGCTGCTCATGTTTCTCCATCAGCTTAATCTTTTGGAAACCACATTTCTCGTAACAGGATATCGCTCGCAAGTTCCAGGATTGAGGGTCCATAACCACTTTACGGGCTTGTTTCTCATTAATCAGATAAGCCAGCATGGATTGTATCAATTGTGTACCCATGCCTTTATTCCAGTAGTCTACCTCACCAATAAACTGATCCGTTCCATAGATGATATCATCCGTATCTCCATAACCATACTCCGTTCGTTCTTCTTCCTCAAGCTCATAGAACTGAATGTATCCAATCGGATGTCCTCCATACTCAACGATACAACGAGTAGCATCATCTTTCTGATTGTAAAAATGTTCTCTCACTTGCTCCAAATCATGCGGCCGATCACGTCCTTCATAGTATTGAAGAACTTCCGGGTCTGACAGCCACTTCACCAGATGTCGTTCATCTTCTGTTTCCAAGAAACGTACGGTGATTTCATTCGATTCATATACATTCATCATTCTGATTACTCCTTATTGATCTCCAGATTCTCACCCGTAACCCAACTCAGATCCTTCCCTAACAAATGTTCGTTGTGAACATAATACACCATGGGATTCTCAAGCGGCTGAGTCGTTCCATCCAAAGATTTGAGCGTTAACCGCAACTTGTAGCTCCCTATCTCATCAGGTATCGCAAATCCTATCAGATTATCAGTTGATTTCATGGTTTTCCCCTGCGCCTTCAGATACTTTTCCAGAATGACTTGATCCAAATAGGAGCTGCCAACAGACGAAGGCATGTACCACGCATCATCTTGTTCCTCAGTGAATGTGACCCCTTCCCATCCAGGGACAACGGGATACAGCATATGTTGATCCTTGTCTTCTCTTTTTCGCGTTATCTCTAACTCTATCTCAACTGCATCCGTATCAATCTGCCTGATTGTGCCTGCCATCACAACATCCTGTGCACTCACACTTGGAATTACATAGCTGTATATGAGCAGAGTCACCAAGAGAATTATGGCTATTCCCGTAAGCCAAAATATTGTACTTTTACGCATCTGTCTGATCCTCCCCTCTGGTTAATCATACTTCTGGAGTAGCTTCTTCTCTGTTAAAGATTGAGTTAACCTATCCAACTCAGGTGATGCCATCCAATCACTGGAGGTGTTCAATCCATGCTTAATGGTATGTATCGCGCTATGTGCAGACATGTATATATTATGGTGGACTCCAGGTTGGACAATGATGTGCTCTCCTGCACGCATCACTCGAATCGAAAACATCTGATCGTCTCCATAACTGGCATACGCAATCCATCCGGTTTGCACCACATAAAACTCCGTTAGATTGATATGTACATGACTGTTTTGCCATGCTCCGTGGGAAGAGGCAACGGTTCTACAATAATAACTGCCATCTTCTGCTATCATTTTATATTTCTGTTCCCCGTTCGCCATCTGCTCGAAGCTGGTTTTGACACCCGTTTCACCATATTTCTGTTCTGAAAATTCTATGTTCACTCGGCTTCAGCTCCTTATGGCCTGCCAAATATACTTGCATTCTCTTACAGCAATTCTACCATCAACCTGGTTCTCCTTCAGCTTGACTTCCAGCTGTTCCCGGTACTCAGGCTGTGTATAATCCGGGTTACCGGGGATATCGGAGAGAAAGATGGCAAACTCTTTTTCATCCGAGAAAATCATAAGTGCCTCGTTATATTCCTCGATCTTGATCTCCTTAAATGCATTTCTTTCCAAACGCTCACGTACCTTTGTTATATCCGTATGAATACCAATCATAACTCCAGCCTTTTGCAGCAATCTCCCATGTTCAATAATGGAAGTTGGACCTCTGCGATCATAGATCAGACCAAATTGCTTATCTTCAAATGGCATCTTTTCTTTTGTGCTGACGCAGACAAATTCCACATTTGTTATCGTGCTTGAATAAAGACTGTTTTGGGCTATCTTTATCATCTCTTCCGAATTATCAAACCCCATAATGTGATCGGTATATTCCGACATTTTCAACGTAAACTCCCCATGTCCACAGCCTGCATCGAGCACGGATGTATACTGAGGCAGAAGCTTAATCAACCGCTCTTCAAAAATATCTTCAGCAGAGTTACCTTCCAGCGTAAACAAAGCTCTACCCTTGTAGCCCCCATTACGTCGTGCAATCATATCGTACCATTCCATGCTCATAGAGTTCCTCCTTACAAAAAATTCCTTTATTTAAACATTCGACATAGGTAAGTCGATTCTCCTGTTTGGATATGCGATATATCTTTGCTAAAATTTGAAACGCTTCTCTTCCAGTTTCCGTATTAAGGTCGAAGTCGTATTTATCCCCAAATAGTAAACCATCTGATCTGGAGGTTGAGCGCATGTCATTTTTCAAGAAAATGTTAGCCAGTGTAGGTGTTGGAGCAGCCAAAGTAAATACGGAATTGCATACACCAGAGGTCACGCCTGGAGGAATCATCTCGGGGGTTGTGTACATTGAAGGTGGAGATGTGGAACAGAATGTAGATCGAATCTATCTTTCAATTAAAACCCATTACATACGGGAGCGCGATGATCGCAAAGTAAAAGAAACAGCCGTTATAGCCAAATATTTGCTCACCGAAGGTTTCACATTACAGCCCGGAGCCAAATTGGAGAAAGACTTCTCATTTGACCTGCCAGAAAATCTGCCGATTACACTGCATCGTGCAGAGGTATGGGTAGAGACGGGCCTCGATATTTCAAGTGCTGTAGACCCCTCAGACCGGGACAGACTGCATGTTGTTCCTAGTAAAGACATGAACACCGTGCTCGATGCAATTGATATCCTTGGTTTCAAACTGCGTGAAGTAACCAATGACTACGCACCAAAGCTGGGCGGCAATCTGCCATTTGTACAGGAATTTGAATTTGTACCAACAAACAAATTCCGTGGGCATCTGGATGAGTTGGAAGTGCTGTTCTATCCGATGGGCGATTCGCTGGAGCTGCTATTACAGATCGATCGCCGGTCTCGTGGGCTCAGTGGAATATTCTCCGAAGCCATGGGTACGGATGAGAGCTTTGTCCGCCTGCATCTGTATGAAAGACATCTGGCGCGAGGGGCGCATTCTGTCGCTCAAGGACTGGAAGAAATCATTTCCAAACATATCTAATCTATAGTTTGTGTTAACGAATAAAAACCGTCCTCTATCAGACAAATCTGATGAAGGACGGTTTTTTGGTTGGTTCAGTTTCACAAGACAATACTTCAAGAACGCTGTGTCCAACGCTGCATTCCTGATCGAAGCCCGTAATATGCTGCGGCGAGCAAAACGAATCCGGCAACAGCCATGATCATGGATGTTGTATCCCACCGAACAATAGTTCCAAAAGCAACTTTGGATTGTAATGGGTTACCGTAGGTAGCGGTGTTTGTCAGATCAGGTACGTAATTCATAGTCATGATCATACCTTGGACGACATTCCAAGCTGCAAAACCGATGATGAATAACAGGGTAACCAGAACGGATTCCATTGCTAATCGTTTGTTCATGCTTGTCATTTACCTCCTCAATTATGGTTGTGAAGGATTGCTTTATACGAAGTCTCTTTCCATTTAATTGGACAAAATGTGCTGCATCTCCTGTTTTAGACGATCTTTATTTTCATCCACATACTGATACAGCAAGTCGAAGCTTTCTTCGTTATCCGATTGCATGCTCAAATTCGCGGCTTCCAGTTCAATCTGCTGTAATACCTCATGAATCTGTTCCCCGTGTGTTTGCAGGCTTGTCGTGATGTCGTTCTCGGACAGCCCATTCACATTATCTCGTAATTGCCCGTGCGTTACGCCGCTTTCGGACAACATCTGCTCTATCTTCTTCAAGATCACGGCATCTGCATCATTGCCGATCCGCTCCATAGCTGTTATCGTCTCACCCAGGTACTGCCCGCTGGCATTCTCAAGGAAACCGGTCATCCCGTTCATGGACAGCTCGGTATCGAGATCGGTGATCAGAATGATATCTCGCAATACTTGCGGAAGTTCCTGCCCACTTTCTCGAATTGTCGCAAATTCAGCCCGGTAAAGGTCCATGGCAACACTCCCCACCACTTCTTCACCTGACATCTCTTCAAGCTGATCGAGTGGTAACAACTCCTGCAATTCTTCTTGTAACTTGTTCATCTTTCTCTGCCTCCTGTATCTCTCTGTCTGAATAGTTTGAACGAATGTTACACTGGACCACTACGCGGTCAGAATAAACTTCCGATCGCTGTTATCCCCAGATTTTTTCACTCCCTTTATTAAATGGGAAAATCCGTTGATAAAGGCGAACGCTCCGCTTCTTCAGTTTTTTTCTGCCCTCTCCGTTTCGTGTAAATTTCAAGTTCAACTACGCCGACACGTTATTACATCATAGCAGAATACGCTATACAAGTTGAACTTATGGAAGTTTACATGTTCGTACCGAAGTCATTTTACAGGGAATATCGTCAAGTTAACGTGCACTTGACCTCTGGAAAATGTTCCGCTGTTATGATCTTGGCATCACGAGTCTTGGGAGGGGTAATGATGCGCCTGGTCTTGTTCACAGACACCTATCTTCCGGAAACCAATGGTGTTGCTGGCACGCTCCACCGCTTAAGTAACCATCTGAACCGCAGAAGAATTGAACATCTGCTGTTTACTCCGAACTCCGTCATTGAAGGAAGCCATGAGACTCAAGTCCGATCGGTTGCCAACATCCCTTTTTTTCTGTATCCCGAATGTCGCATCGCTCTACCCAACAGAGCAGACACGCACAAGCAGCTACAAACCTTCCAACCCGATCTGCTGCACATCGCTACGCCTTTTAATATGGGGCTGCTTGGCCTGAGGTATGCACTCAAACACCATCTTCCGCATGTTGTCTCCTACCATACCCACTTTGATCGTTATCTCGAATACTACCGGTTGAAAAGCATGATTCCTCTCTACTGGAAGTATATCCAGTGGTTCCACCGTGCCTGTGATGCAACCCTAACGCCATCGCAGGAAACGTTAAACACCCTGCAAGCCCAAGGCATTCAGCGTCTGAAACTTTGGTCTCGCGGGATTGATTGTAATCTGTACTCCCCTGATAAACGCAGCTCGGAGATCCGTGAACGATACCACATCACCGCTCCCCTTATTTTACTCTACGTTGGACGCATTGCCCCGGAAAAAGATATCGCTACACTCACGACTACCATGCAGCAGCTGCCCCAGGAAATGCAGTCCCGTGTACACTGGATCATCGTTGGTGACGGCCCATCTCTCCCGAAAATGCGTCTGCAATCCCCACCCAATGTCACCTTTACAGGTTATATGCATGGCGAGGAACTTGCTGTTATGTATGCTTCGGCAGATCTGTTTGTGTTTCCTTCCTCTACGGAGACATTTGGCAATGTGGTACTGGAAGCGATGGCTTCAGGACTCCCTGTGGTGGCGGCCAATGCCGGAGGTGTAAAGGATCTGGTGTCCCACCACCGCAATGGTGTGTTATTTGAGCCAGGTCAGGCTGATGCACTGATTCGGGAGATATGTCTCTGGGGAAATCACGTGAACCAATTGAGGATGATGGGACTGGAAGGCAGAAAGCTGGCTGAGCAGCGGTCGTGGGAGCATATTTTTGATACACTAATCGGGGATTATGAGGAGGCTATAGAACATCGGAACAGACGAACGAAAGATCGAATTATTACAGCGTAATCAGATGTCTTGAGGTTATTCCAACAACCCATAACAACCGCCACTGCCCTATGCAAAATTAAACCGGTTCGCTCGTTCAGGCTGCCATAGCATTCACAATCTGCTACGGTTAGCCTGAAACATGTCTCCAATACGTTTCATAACAAAACCTCCTTCTTGGATCGGGTTGAGCTATTCACACGGTATGCAGACATTTAGAAGCCTAAGTTATTGAATTTTTTTAAAATATTATGAATGATTGTATATATAGAAAAAAGACATGATCTCATTGACTGGATCATGCCTTTTATTGCATACCATCTATGTGTTGAATTTACTGAACGGGACTTTGATATCTACAAACCCTTTAGCGTAAGGTGCAACCTCATAAGGGTGGAATCGGACGACAATTCCTTTATCATATAAAAAGAATTCAGTTGTTTGATCAAGCTGAAAATCATAAATATTTTCTTCAAAAATAGAAACTCCTGCATTATACATGGCTAATAGACTGTTCGAGATTGATTTCTCTACCTTCTCCATCTGAGTATCGTCTTTGACATACTCGCTTAGCCTCAGTTCTTTCCCCGTTCTTAAATCATAGTTATATGATTTTGTCGCATCCATTCCATGTGCTCCGCCAGTGTATACATGATCTTCATATACCACAGATAACTTTTCTTTTGCATTGTATTTTACACTGGCCATGGTAATGTAGAAATAATTTTTGTTTGATTTCTTTTCTTCTTTGTCCAAGCGAGCTGCTTTCACTGCGTGGAGTTTAAATGTCTTGTTCAGCTTATCCGTCACAGATTTATTTCCACCTGTTAGATGTATGTATGGCTGTCCTTTGTAATATTGGACCTTCGTTTTCACTGTAATCGTGCTGCCTGCCTCTACATGACTACTCGGAAGAATGATAGCAATCAGTACAATGATCAACAGGTAATTTATCCATCTCAATTTTTTTCTTTCCATTCTATATTTCAACATTATCGATTAACCCCCTTTGGCTCAAATGATATCGTTTCCTGCATTCTGTTCCATATTACCTGTGGAGTGCCCTTTTGGTCTGTTCCGCTCTGAACGTTGCCAATCCAGATGTCCTCTGCTCCCGGATGTTGTAAATAGTGCCTAAGCGTTGCTTTGATCAGAATAGACGAATGTAAGTCCAACACCTCATCCAGCGGTATCCAGAATAACTCGCCTTCATCCGAGGGCACAAAATGTCGATGCCTGGTCTCTCCGAAATATACAAACTGCTGCCAAATCTCACCACCGTTAACTTCCAACAGAATATATCGAAGCCGAAAGTGTTCGACATCCTCTTGCGTGAACCCGGTCTCTTCTTCAATCTCGCGATAGCTGGCGCTCATGGGTACGTTCAGTTCCCCTTGTTCCAGATGTCCGCCAATGCCACCCCAGAATTCAAAGTCAAACAATCTGCTACCCGCCTTCTTCATCATCAGCATGTCTGAGCCATTGCTCAAAAACGCTGTAGCCATCTGTCTAATCTCCATATGTTCCTCGCTTTCCAAACTTTGTTTATAGTAATCTTTATCTATATAAACTGAACTAAAGAATATTTACACTAGCCACTCCGATGACAGAACAACCTTCCGATCGCTGTTATCCCCAGATTTTTTGATTCCTTTCCTAAGGGGAAAAATCCGGGGATAAAGGCGAACGCTTCGCTTCTTTAGGTTATTTCTGTCCTCTACGTTTTGTGTAAATGTTATATTCAATTTATATAACCGTCTTCTAAAGCAGTTTCTTCAACTCACTTAGATGCTCAATCGTATGTAAAGGACCCGTTGTAATGCTGTCCTGCCACGGCTGGTTGACCTTCATCCAGATGGTGCTCATGCCTACGCTTGCTGCTCCTTCAATATCGTTCACCGGATGATCGCCAATGTAAATGCATTGCTCTGGGCTTAGACCGAAATGATCCAGCGCAAGCTGAAATATGCGTGGATCGGGCTTTTTGACTCCTGCCTCTTCTGAAACAATAATATGGTCGTAATCCTCCCGGATACCGAGTTGATCGATTTTTCCATACTGGATATCGGTCTGCCCATTGGTAATTAACCCGGTTTGATATTTCCCCCGCAGATGCTGAACCACTTCTCGCGCCTGTTCCATCAGAACTGAACTTCGCACATACTCTCTGCCATAGAACTCCATTAGTTCTGCATGTGGCGGATGTTCTGCCCAAGGCAGTTCATGCAACAACTCGTTGAACAGGAGGGGTTTGTCCTTATAACCATCCTGGTCGAGTTCAATAATTCGTTTACTTATATCTTCGGTTGACTTAAGGTGACCAAAATATGTCTTAATTAAACGCTGTGTGAAGCCGTCAAAGGTCATCGTTCTGTTCAGAATCGTATTATCCAAATCAAAAATAACCGCTTTAATATGATCCATCTTCCTTCTCCCCCAATTCCAGTACATGCGTTATCTTCTCCATACTCGTCACTTCTCTAAATCCCAAGTTGTGATAAAAAGATCCAGCAACCGGTTGATCCGTGTACAGAACCAGTCGAGCGTAATGATTTTCCGCTTTTTGAATAACCGCATCCATCAGCCTACGCCCAACCCCATGTCTTCGAAATTCTCTCATCACATAAAGCCTGCGAATTCTTCCGGTATCCGTCACTTCAGAATAAGGATCTCTGTTCAAACCGCAGATCCCAACAACCTTATCGTGCATTCTGCATTCAAAAAGCGCTTCACCTTCTTGCTCAAATGTATTGATTCCTGTCTCATATTCATGGATTAATCGCTCGATATGTCTGAACCCCTCACTGGAGCTTTCAGCCAGCATCGGCACTAATTCGTCATGATTCCATACCGATATCTCCTGAATCCGCATGGTGTAACCGCCTCCAACATGTTAAATCAATGGTACACATGCAAACCCAACCATACATTGAACGATGGCCGGGTTTATCTTGTACAGCTCATTCTCATTTTTTCTTTTTGTGATAGTGATAACCCGTGCACAGACCCTTTTGTTTGGATTTGGCTGAACAGTTATGTCCACCGTTCTTATCCAGTCTGCCTGGATGAGCATAAGCGGAAGAGGATACACCAACAAGTACGACAAGAGACAGGATTACGATAACAACCTTTTTCATAAGTCACCCTTCGATCAACACCCTATGCTTTAGGGCTTAATACATGCTATATCATTCTACATGAAAATCCACATTTTGGATATCCTTCATCTTTTTAGCCGATCCATTCTCATAAAATCTTAAATTGCTTCAATGCATGTGTGACTCCATCTTCACTTGCCCGCAGGGTGACATAATTGGCGTTTTGTTTAATTCGTTCTCCGCCATTCCCCATCCCAATTCCGATTCCCGCATAATCTAGCAGATCCACATCATTCTCCCCATCGCCAAAGGCCATTGTATCCTCTCTGGATATCTTCAGGTAGTCGAGAACTTTCTCTGCGGCTATAGATTTGCTGACTTCGCTCGCTTCCAGCACATTAACTACATACGGATGGAATCTCACGAATCGTAAGAAAGGAAATCTGGACTGGAATTTATCCGTCTCCGCTTCATCTGCATATAAACAGATGCAATATACGTCCTGTTCCAACGTGCTGATTTTCTGCGGGGAATCCATGAGTCCAAGCGTATCTCTTAAGGCGTCAGTAACACGATCATCTGCTGTACACAACCCGTTCGTATCAAATGACTCTGTAAAATATGAAATACTGTGCCTCTGCAACTCGGCAAACTCACTGAATGCTCTAACCATCTGTGCTGAAAGTACAGACTTATGTATCACTTCATCACCCGCTTTGATCAATGCTCCATTAGCCGAAATGATCGTATCGATTCCGAGATTTCTGAATTCTTCGCATAAATTATAGGGCCTGCCTGTGACGAGTACGACTTGAACGCCTTTACGAATCAACTCCCGGATCGACTCAGCTGTACGCGGTGATAAACTCCGATCTATTTCGCTCAGCAATGTACCGTCCACATCAAAGAACACAGCTTTAATCAAATTATTCTTCCTCCTCTGTCTTCAATTAAAAAGAGCAAGTACAGAATAACCTGATGTAGTCTTCCTGCACTTGCTCTTGCGATTAACGGGTTTGAACATCTTGGGTACGTCCCATGTACCATAATTGAAATGATTCCGCCGTATCCAAGGGAATGTCATGTGCCCGATGATGCAGAACAGGTTTGGCGCGGTTTACCGTATGAATGGAAGCCACACCGAACCAACGCTGTAACACATTACGGGTGATCTGCACTTCAATGACTTTCTCACGTTTGGAGATGAAGAGTGTTGAAGTAAGTGCACCGGTTCGAAGTTGAATGAAATTCTGATGCAGAATGTATCGGGTATGGAAAAAGTCCATCACTCTGCATGTTGCAATCCACACAAGCAGAATCGCCGAAATCATCCACCAGGCATGCTTCTGCCCAAACACCAATGGTTTGAAATACCACAATAAACCTGTGATCATGATCCATCCCCAGCTAGGTTTGAGCAGGCGCAGCCATAGTGATATTCGTGGAAGTTTTTCCATCTCTTGCGTAACCCGATAGGATGGCAGGATCTCCTCTATCAGGGTATAGGCTTGCTTCACAGGCAAGAAGGGATAGAGCGAGTTCACCTCCTGCTCGGATTCTCCCAGACTACCTGCAGTGGTCAGTTCTACTTCCGCCAGTCCAAGCAGCCTTTTCATTGGCGACTGTGTAATTTTCACGGCCTGGACTCGCTCTTTCAGGATTGAAAATGACGTTTGCTCCATCATGCCCTTCGAGATATAGATCCGCTTGGAATCCGAGGTGATCTGGAAATTGCCATACTTTACGAAGGTTCTGACTATGCCCAGAGCAATAGATATGATCAACAAAACCAAAATCATCAAACCAGCAATCCACCAGGAATCAAGCCAGGTTAATAATATACTTTCCGTTACTTCTTCATCAGGGAAGAAGTCCTTCACCCAGGAATAGAGCGTAGCCAGGACCGGAATCAGTACGAGAAAGCTGAGCGAGGTAAAGGATGCTTTGAATATGTCCTTGCGGGTGGAATGATAATGAACAATCCGTTCCTGTTTTTCTTTTGCAGGTAGAGACATGGCTTCATCAGTTATAACAGGGTCGGATTGCGTCTCTCCCTCTTTCATAGCCTGAACTGCATCCAAAGTATCACGTTCCTCTGTTGCTCCTGCTGTTTCTGCATCTTCTGCCATATAACCCGCTACAATCTTCTCCAACTGCTCCGCTTCGGAAAGTGAAACAACGTGTAACTGGAAGGTAGCATCTTCTCCCTTGATTCCGGTCTCGAATCGAATCGACGTCACGCGGAACAACCGATGAAACAGCGTCGTATGTCGGTTCACGTTCTGGACCTTGGTATACGGTATCGTTCTTCGAGTACGGTTGAACACACCACTGTAGATGTGAAAGGCCTTATCGTCTGCTGTATAACGAGAAGTAAACCACTTCCAGATGATTGAGACGATGCCGATGAAAATCCCTGCATAAAAGGTGATCCTTCCATAGAAGAGCCATTGGGACTCTGAGCCCTGACGGAAAACAAACAAAAACAGGACGATGGCGAACGAATTCTTCACCAGTTTCCACAGACTCCACAGCATGGTTAATGGATGATGTCGCTTCATATCGATCATTCATCCACCTCATTAATTCGCGCATAGGACGCAATCTGATGCCGAAGTGCAAGCGCGACTTCCTCTGGCAAGGCGGGGATTTCATGTGATGAACCCATCGTGCCAACCGATACGGAATAGAGTCCATATTTTCGCATCAAAGGTCCCTGATTAGTTGTAACCGATTGCACTTTCGCCATGGGGATGATCTGATGTACCTTAGTTAGCGCCCCACGCTTCAGCTGCAGGAACTCCTCATTCACATCATAGTACCAATGCTTGTATAACCATGACGGCTGGATGAAAATATCCCACACCGCATAGAGCACCGATATGGCCGTAACGCCCCACAACAACCAACCGACCCACGTCTTCCATCCATAGATGGAGTCGAGTATTAACAGTACGGCAAGGATCAGGAAACCTATTACATTCCATAGGATGGCGCTAATTCTCCACAGGTTTACTGCATGAGGGGACAGCCGTTGCTTGGGTGTATTCCACTGCATTGACATATGTTCACTCCTTTTTTCCTCGGGTACATAAAAACACACATGGTACACTGTACGAACAATCGTTCACGATCGATGCAAAAAGATAAAGAGATGACCCCTATATAATACAGGTCGTCATCTCTTTTGTACGTTTCATTTTAGTATAAAATCCTGTACTTCACACAGCCAAACCATATGATCTGTTCCTTCGCCCCAGTAGTTCTTTGCCACGACATAGGGTTCACCGAATTTGCGTTGCCACTTCTTCTGTGCGATCTGGTAACCGCTATCCAGGCAGAATTGCTGGATTCCCAGCCGTTGCAGTTCAGTAACCAGTGCAAGAATGAGCGCCGAACCAACCCCCTGTCCTTGAACCTCGGGCAACACATACAGGCTACCCAGTTCTCCGATATCATTCAGCCGGCCCTCTGTACATTCTCGAATCTCCTTACCACACGGTCCATACGAGATAGTGCCTACAATAACATCTCCCATTTTGGCGACGAGGAAAAATACATTTGCTTCTATGTTGTCCTTTGCATGCAATTCCTCGTGAATCATCGCTTTTTTGTGTGTTATTTCATCCTGAATATCATCCAGAAGCGAGCCTATTCCCTCCTGATCAAATGCTGCGGGAATGGTTGTCTCGAACACCTGATACGCTCCATCTGCATCTGATTGCGTCAAAGGTTCAATGGTAATTTTGTCATCCACAGGTTCTTCTCCGTTCCATATACCTTCTTAATCAGTAAGTCGCTGGATCAGTCTTCTTAGTTGATTCGAATCCTCAAGGGATATGCTATATCCAGTGTTCGTGTCTTCATGGTTGACTAACAGGCCTTGCATCTTGGGATCCATTCCTAATGAAAAATCATACCGTGTTATCGAGCTGTCCGCATTTGTTATGCTCATGTCGTACTGTGTACCATAATCGAGAATGCCGGGCAAACGCTCAGCCTTATGTATGGCCTCCATCATGATCCGTATCTCATCAGATCGATCAAACTCAACATCTTGGCATGGTTCCAAAGTGAGGTCTGGATTACAGGTTAAGGTGATCAACAGAGGAAGTCCCTCTTCCGCGTTCGATTCATTTGGTTTACTGCACCCTGCAATGAACGTGGCAATGACAAAAACGAGCAACACTCCTACATATCTCACCATACTGCATGCCTCCCTGACTTAGTATTAAATAAACTAGTAATGAGTAGAGAAGTACTAAATACAGTATATAATGAAATGACTCAATTTCACTAACTATCTATATTCATATCAAGTTACGTAACTCCGGGTCCCATGAAGACAACATAGCGATCAGTCGCTCTACGGTCTCTTCCACAAATACCTGAACTCTCTCACCCGTGATGAACTCAGGAGTAATTCCCGGTTCTTCCCCATTAAGAAAAGAAAACGTGTGGTCCCGCCAGCGTACAATCTCATCCGCAGTTAAACGATCCGTCATGTCATAACCCGGTGAACTGTTGAGCACCTGCCATACCTCTTCGCTCCAACTTGAACCTTGATAGAGATTAAAATCGATCTGGTCCGTCTCCTGGTAATATAAACGCGCTAGTTCATCCTTCGATCTGCTACTGCCTGTATATTGATCTACCTTGTTGACCCGTTCGACGAATTCAGGATGCACACTACGAAACCAGTAATAGTCTGTCAGCACATGCATAAAGTATCCTCGCACAAACCACTTCCATCCTTCATCGGTAAGTTGTTGCATATAGCTTGAGTAGATATCCTTCAGTTCACCAACGTAATCTCCATGATCTTTCGGGTTAAAATGGGTGTATTCCTTATCATCTCTAGTTGTACCTTCGCGCATATGTATGGAATCCGGGGCGATATTCCCCAGATAGAATGAACCTCGATCAGCCTGCATTTGCAGCGAGTCTGCAATCAGATTAGCAATATTGAGATGAACCATAGGTAACGGCATAGAGTTGATCTCCTTTTATCCGGGAAGTATTCTACTATACTTAGGAAAAGAAACGATATAACCTACTGGTGCAACGTACAGATCACTGGAATAGTGAGACTTCGATGTTCCACCTTTTTTTCACCGTAGATGCGTGATTAACCCTGAATTCTCTCCACTTGCATTTGATCAAACAACTGCTCCAGATCCGTATGGTACTCCGGGTGCTCCTTCACAAGCAGACTAATATATTCCGACCCACACTCATAGAATACTAGACGATTAAACGGAGCTGTATCTCCAAAATGATTGCTCTCCTGCCCGAATTTTGCCCGAATCAGATTCTCAATATAACGCGCGTAACCCTCGTTCCACTCCAACCAGCTCCAGTACTCGGCTTGTTCTTCATTTAATGAGCTAAACAACGCCTTTCTAGCTGTGTGTACTAGTGTCAGGTCTTTACTCTTCAAAGCAGACAACAATGAGTTAATCCGCTCCATAACGATTTCATCTTCATACGGAAACTCATAATCCAGTTCCCATGTCACACGCTTCAGTTGGTCCATTTTATGTTTAATCTGAAGACGGTTCACGATCCGCTCATCATATTTCTCATATACATAACAATGAACATATTCGTGGAACAGATAAACTTTCTGCTCCAGATCTTTGAACGCTGTATCCGTTACAATCGCACACATTCGTCCGTCCATATGGTGCACCGGCATAGCGGCAAGGCATTCATCTGGAATATATAAATCGTCCGGAACCGTCTTCACCCACTCATATTGCTGCGTTTTGGACGAATAATCATAGATATATAATAAAGCTTCATAGGCTACAACCACTGGATAATGTTCTGCAAACAAAGGATGTAGGCTAACCAAGTCCTTCTGAAGCTCGTTTAACTCGTTAATTTGCTCTAAAAAAGCATCCATGTCATTAACCCTCTCTTTACTGGATTGATGCGTTAATCATACTAGAATAGGAAAGATAAAACACTGAGAGAAAAATGATAATTCTGTTCGAATGTGATCTGGTGAACGTTAGAACCGCTCTCCGCGTTTCTCATACAGGTAGATATCCAGTGCCTGAATCCCACGCCGGGCCAGCTTAATAAACAGGATCAGTGCATACACACCCAGTCCGTATAACAGCACATTAATCAACATTAGAAATATCGTAATCATAATTGTTATTCCTCCTATGAACCTATTAAACTACCACTCCCTATTCTAGCATATTTTTCCTCAGTTAACTTTTATGGTGGATGTAAAAGTCATTCGGTGTACTTATTGATTCAAAACGAAAAAAACTTCCACATCCGTAAGTGAACGGTGGAAGATTTATAATCCGGTATACAGTTTTCTAAGTTCGTTCACCACTGACTATATGCCAATGCTGATGCTTCGAGTCTTGATAACTGCCCAAGTTAGTTACAATCTTCGATGAGCCTGTCTGAGCTAACAAGTCAGCAGCTACTTTTTTAATGACCTGCATCATTTCTAAGAGTAGCTCATCATTATTCTCTTCCTCTTCTGAAATGAAGGACTGAATATGAATCTTGGGAATTACAACAATGTGATGCTTGTAGTATGGCCGAGTGTGATGATAAGCCATAACGTTATTTGTTTCCATGACAACTTTGACTTGCGTTTTACCACTCAGCACCTCATCACAATAGAAGTCCTGTGTCATAATATCCCCCCTCTTACTATTAAGTTCTGATATATCCTGCCTTCTTCAACACATATTCCGTAAACGGATTGATCTCAGGGATCGGCTGATTCAGATTAAAATATCGGAGTTCCAGACCTTCATCATCCATAATGGTTGGGCTGCCCTTGATGCCTGCAGCTTCATAAACAGCCATGACGTTGTAAACTTCATCACCATGTGGATACTGATAGTACATGTCCTCACCTGAAAAAATGCTAATGAGTTTGAACGATTCCGCTCTCAGTCCGGCCTCTTCATACAATTCCCGCGCAGCTGTTTCCTCCAAAGACTCCCCGGGTTCCATGGATCCCCCAAGTGTCCCCCAATCCAAGCTATCTGTACGTTTTTGTAGCAGCAGGTGACCTTCCTCATTGAACACGAGTACACATGAGCCCGCCATAATTAGAGGACGCGAACCCACCAGTTTTCTTAGCTCCATGATATATCCCATCCATGCTTCTCCCCCATCTTCAAAGTGCATACGTGAAAACGCATCCTTATGATTTGGTCAAGATTCCCTGATCCACGGATTTCTGAATAAGCTGCTGCGCATACTCCCACAATGTTTCGGAACCGTTTACAATCTCACGGTTTCTGTTTAACACCTGTTCACTTGTAATGTAATATTTCTGCCACGTATCTCCCTCATTCTGATGATTGTGGATAAGAGGCTGCAGCCGATCGAGAGATGAGGCAAATTGTGCTTCAGGCGTCTGCTTGGCTTCAAACTCTAACCATAACTGGAGTAATTCTTCAGTCTGTTCCTTGGGCAACATACCAAACAGCCGATGAGCCGCCTGGAGTTCACGATCATATTTATCCGTATTCCCCACCGTATCGTAGGCAAAAGTATCTCCCGCATCGATCTCAACCAGATCATGAACGAGAAGCATCTTAATGACTTTAAGAATATCCACATCCTTGTTGGCATGACTCTGTAAAACCAAAGCCATCATCGCCAGATGCCAAGAATGCTCTGCATCATTTTCAAGTCTCTCACCATGCATAATTCTCGTCTTTCGTTCAATCGTTTTGAGTTTATCAATTTCAATGAGAAATTGAATCTGATCCTGTAATGATTCGCTCACAGCACATCCTCCTTCATATCCGATACCCGTCTACGTGGATAGATCATACCAGTAAACTCTATAGTTAAAATCCAGTGACATGCCCACACCCTGTGCCAGACGAATTGAGCCAGCATTATCCGGTGAACAATCCCAATACGGATGTATGCCTACACGACCGCATTCTTCTACAAAAGCTTTTGCCACCATCGCACCATAATTTCTTCTTCTGTAGACTTCAACCGTTTCAATATCAACCGCATGTGTCTGATCTGCGATAAATGCAGAAAGGCAAACACTCGCGATATCATCATTATGCACTGCAATATAGCCAAAGCCATGTTGCAAAAAATCATCTATTGTCGTCCAGAAGTGAGAGATTTTATCCATCAGAAAAGGAGAATTGTTATATCTTTTCTCTCCTAATAGTACTTCATCTATCCTGAGAATTCTGACTTTCTCGTCCTGTGAATCACATATGTCGAGAGGTGCTTGCTGACTTATCAGATTTGGATTCAACTTGAATACATGCTGAATATCACTGGGGATATCTCTTTTCCCGGAGATGTGCCGAAGAACATCTTCCCAGGCTTCGTCCATCACACCAATTTCAACAGCATGAATATGTAAGTTTAATAATTCAGGTTCAATACGTTCCCGCATGTACTCTTTCAATTCATTCAGAAAGGGTTCACTTCGAGAATCTCCGATCAACTGAAAACCAGATTGTCCATGTATCCAAATTAGAGCTGCTGTTATATTCTCTGCATCATCTACATAGATCCGTCCCGGGTTCAAGCCATACGCCACCGCTTTGACTTCAATATTTTGACATGAGTCCGTGAGATGTTTTACTTTGTGGAAATCATGTTTATTAATCTCGGTAATCATAGGTTCATTCCTCCTATAACGACAGCTCAGGAATTATTACATCAAGCGTGTAATCAAACCAAGTATATATTAAGCAACTCTTGAATCCTAAGATTATGCTTTTCCAGCCAATTCATGTTCCTCTCAAACTGTTCAATCATAAATGTGAAGTTGTGTTCAATCGTTGCTCCGGCATAATACTGACCAATATAGAAATGAAGTACTGCTATATAATAGATTTTTGTAAGTAAAGGTAAGTAACTAAACTCAAGCGCTGAATGCTTGCGTTCACTGCCATATCCTTGAAGAAAGGACTCAATCATTTCCATTGATCCTTGGGATTCCTGAACCACATGATTGAAGCTAATGATAAACTCTATAAACGCAGTATCCATACCAATAAAATCAAAATCCAGTACGCCTGTGATCTCCTCATTCTGAGCCAGCAAATTATAAATCAACAAATCATGATGAACCAACTGTTGTGGTAACACCTCTAACTGCAGATTGGAACTCTCAATTTCTGTGATCATTTTCTGGTAAAAGGTAACCTTTGAGACTGATAATTCAAAAGGTGAATTTTTGTAAAAAGCCATAATCGATTGATGATTAGCTAACGGATGAATTTCGTACACTTTAGTAAATGAAATTCCCCTGTAAACTTGCTTGCCTATTGGGAACCCTTGCATTCGTGTCGAAAACTCACCCACCAGCTGCCCAAACTTCTTAGATTTGTCTACGCTAGACAATTGGGGTACAGTACCTTCCAGAAAGGTAGTAATAGCCGCAAGTGTCCCGTCTTCTAATAATAAATAGTGTTGGCCATCTATAGCATTATGAAAGAGTGGGATCTGAAACGAAGAATGAGTGCTCTCAAGGAAAGCTGTCACTTTACATTCCAGTTCAATATCATCGATCGTTTTGAGATGTTTGTTATAGATACGAACGATAAACCTCTGTCCTTGTATTTCAAGGATTTTGGTCGTATTCGTCAAGCCAAATGGAACGGCTGCCAAGGCATACTGGGTATCTTTGAAATAATGAAACATGATTTCATCAAATCTTATATTCATAGATTCTCGTTTCTTCATCATCAAGCAGATATCCTTTACCGATATAGGCCCAGTTATTTTTCTCATAATAATCAGTCAGATCAGTACACAAATACAGCTTGTCGTACCCTTTCGCTTTCACCTCATTCATCGCATGGGTCTGGAGTTGTCCGCCCAGGTTCTGGCCCCGATATTCTGGATCAACATGAAGACACGCAAACCAGGGAAAGAGATCCTGCCTGCTATTCAGATCACTTCGTAACAAAGCATACCCACCAATAATTTGGTCTCCGTCCAACATCACATAAAATCTTGGCACATCACTCTCTGTCTCCACAGAACGCTCTATACAATCCCGATAGAAATGGAAGCTTGCTTCCGAGCCCCATTGTTTCCAGAAATACTGTACTGCTTCTTGCAGCACGTCCGGCTTCTGCCGAATATCAAAAATTTGCAAAATGTTAATCTCCCTTCGCGCTTTTTGCTTCCGTATAGGATCAGGTATCCAATTCAACGTTCAGTTCACGCACAAAAACAGCTGTCCCCTTCATTCTGACATCCATATCCTCACCATCCCGAATCACACTCACTTGAACCTTTCCATCTCTTCCAATCTCATGTCCTTGCTCTACCAAAAACTTCACCTCATCAATCTCCGGTTTCAAATAGGTTAAATAATAAGCACCCATCACACCGGAGGCTGTTCCAGTCACTGGATCTTCCGTCGTACCTGAGTAAGGTGAAGAGAAATGTCTGGCATGCATCATCGCATCGGAATCACGGGTTTCGAAACAAAATGGATGTAGGGAAGCTTTCGGATTTTCAAGTAAAATACCAGGGAACAGGGAAGAATCCGGTTTCATTTTCATAAAAGAGTTCAGTTCACGAATCGGGATTAATAACGTCCAGGTTCCTGTACTTCCATAAACGATTGGAGTAGAAAGGTCAACATCATCCAGAGTTAGGTTTATGGCGCTTACCAGCTTCTCGATATCCCCCTGGAACGGTATAAACTGCGGCTGATCCTGTTTCATTTCCATGTAAATGGTGTTGGCAATGCGCTCAAATCGTATGGGTAATGTACCTACATTGGTTTCAATCGTGATTAACTCGCTGTCACTCAACATACCACGCGTCTTCAAACCATAGAGTGATGCCATTGTGGCATGACCACACAGATTAATCTCATGGCCCGGGGTAAAATAACGTAATCTGACATCAGCTACTTCAGAGTTCAACACAAATACCGTCTCATTAAAACCAACTTGATAAGCGATCTGCTGCATCGCGATCTCACTCAAATGATCAGCATCAAAAACCACTCCTGCAGGGTTCCCTTGGCCGGGAACTGTGGAGAAAGCGTCATAATGATAGACCGTAATATTACTCATCAACAGACCCACTCTCTCTGTAATCTACGAGACTCACATTTCCATATAACTCTACGCTTTCACCATCAATTACAAGCCCGCCACCATCTTGGCACACATAAACCGCCGTACGATTAACACGGGTATACTCTCTTAATGAATTCAGGGCGTCTTCCGAACCATCCCAGTGCGGTGCAAACTCAAAATCAACGAGCCCCAGTGCTTTCATATCTTTCAGATCTACATTGTTTTCATCTGCATCTTCCCCATACCCAGCTATCTCTATCGTAGGTGTAGTCAGAATACTGCCTGCGCTGACCCCAATCAGAATGCCACCACTCTTCACATAGGAACGCAGCAAACCAAGCACATTTCTCTTCTGTAATAAACTTAGAAAATAAAACGTATTTCCTCCGGATAGATGAATCGCATCACATTCGAAAATAGAGCCAAATGTGCTCTCCTCATACTCCAGATCAAGATCATAATATTGAATGTTATCGATTCCTACTTGATTATAATAACGTCTGGTGTGTTCAAAATATTTCCGCTCCGGATCGGAACACGAAGGAATATATCCGATGGAAGGCTGTTCACTGTTGAATAAGCGTAATATTTTCTGATCCAATTTATCGTTAGATTCGAATACCAAATCACTTAGCAGAACCAACGTAGTCATCTGATTTCCTCCCGTACCTATTAGACTGGCTTAAACTCTCTATCCAAAATCGAGAAAAAATACTGGTCTGTCCACTGATTGTTCCACCATAGTTCTTCCTGGAAAACGGCCTCGCGTGTCATTCCCACATGCTGCATCAGTGCTGCTGAGCGAACATTTTTTGAATTGCACATGCCGACGACCTTATGAGCTTGTAACTCTTGAAATGCAAATTGTAACAAAAGACGGGTAGCCTCGCTCCCATATCCGTTGCCTGCGCATTCTGAAAGCACACCGTATCCAAGTTCCCAACTTTTTCGGTAATCCACATAACTCCACATCTGAACGATACCAATGGGTGTATCTTCCGGATCATTCATGCGTCGTATAACGAAATCATAGGCATACGGTTTCTCATCTGCGACAGCAAAATGGCTGCGATATTTCTCACGGACCTTTTCCTCATCCGTTTCAACAGTTTCCTCAAAGCTCCATATGTTTGTATCACATTCAAGTTGACCTATGAAGTCGAGGTCCTGCTCTGTGACTGTTGTTATTCTGACCTTCTCTCCCACGAATTCCATGTGGATTCATCTCCGTTCTGCAAGGATCATTCCTTTTCCCCATAGTCCTTTAACAATATCGACCTGATAGTTTGACTTAATCACTTTGCCCTCAGTGACAACTGTCCACAACTTCTTACTATCTACATGAACCATACTAGAGTCCTCATGAAATAACTTCACCGTGTCAATGGCATACCTTTTATTTAACGAGTTCTCTTTATGATTATATCTCCCTTGGGGAATACCTCTGACATAACCATCCTCACACAGACCCAGAAAAGCAGTTCTTGGACAGCCTTTCCGTTGTCCCCAACTTCCCTCACCGAACAACTCTCCTGTTGCAAAATTCCAAGCCTCAACTGGGTTAACAAATTTCTTGTTCTGTACGTAATGAACTGCATTAATAGCGGCTTGAACATATTTGTTTTGAGACATACCAACATCCCCTTAGTGAAAGATCATTGTTTGGGAATCTCCCACTCTGTATTAAGCAAACCTCTACCAATATTCCATTTGGCGAGCAATACTCTCTGTTTATTTTCCAGATCAAGGTATGGTGCTGCAACACAGGATAATGTGTCGAACATTTGGATAAAATGAGGCCCTTCCTTGAAACGTCGAAGCCCGCCATATTCTTCATCATCTGCTGCCCATACAATCTTCTTAATCCCCGACATTAATATGGTGCACGAACACATGGGACAAGGCTCACAGGTAGTATAAAGCGTCAAGTCTTTCTTCTTCGAGAATTTCTTCTTCTCTACATCCAGCAAATGTTTTCCTGCCCGACGAATGGCATCCACCTCAGCATGTGCGGTGGGGTCGCAATCCGAGAAGACTCGGTTCCGGCCTTTACTCACGACAATCCCATCCACATCCACGATTATCGCACCAATCGGATACGTTCCTTCAGTAAATGATTGTTCTGCTTCTTCCAGAGCCAAAGTTAGATACTCATAATCCGATAACTTCATTGAAAATCCCCCTAAGTGCAGTTATAGTCGCTTATAAAGCAGATCCTTGTCTAATGTGTAGTAAAAGAGATTGTCGGGATCTCCTTTAAAAGTTAAAAGTTCTTGATCGTGTACTGCCCTGCTTCACCAAGAAAATCACTTTTGGTTAACCCTTCTTCTCCGAGTACCATCCTGTAGTTCGATATCGTACCATCATGGGAAATGATAAACGTATTGCCGCTCTGTTGCCTGCACCACTCAAGAAGCTGTTCAGCTAATATCTTGAATCGACATGCATCTATCTGATTAATACTTTCTCCCCAACAATCCAACCCCAGCTCAACCAATCTTATGTCAGTATACTGATGACTGAGCTCTTCCTTGGAATAGATCTGATCGCAGACGAAAGGAACAAACTCTGGATTCTGAGGAAATATTCTTGGGCCAACCAGCGGGCTGAAGAACACAAGATTTTTGTTAGGGGTTAGAAGGAGTGCTGTTTCGATCGTACGTTTCGTTGGACTAACCAAAATGACGTCTTCAGGCGCAAAAACCACTTGTTTACGCAACGCTATGACTTGACTTTTTCCCAATTCAGTGAGGCCAGGATGCAGACAATTTAATTGGTTTGGGTAGTCTTTCAAGTGTTCGCCATGACCATGACGAATAAATGTAATGTCCATAGACACCTATTCCTCTATTTCTGAATGAAGTGTTTGATGCCTTTTGCATCAAGAAGGTTACTCAGTTCCTTTTTCAAAAACACAGGATAGACTTCCATCCGCTCCAGTTCGTCCAAGAAAAACCATCGGAAGATTAACTTACCGTTATCCTCTAGACCTTTGAATTCTATTTCACTATAAAGTTTATGGGTTTCAGGCAATGTGATGACATAATAAAAGCCAACTTCATGATACTTCAGGCCATCATATTCAAAGAAATCTTCACTAACATATGCGAGCCTGTGCGCTTCTACATGAACACCCAGTTCCTCCATCATCTCTCGCACAATAGCCGCTTCTGTTGTCTCGTTTAATTCCACCCGACCTCCGGGCAGATTCCAGAAATCATCCTGTTCAGTCGTATGCAAAAGAACTCTTCCCGCATCCATCACAATACCTGCCACACGGAAGTTGAATTTGTTGTGATTTTGTTCATACGATATATTATTGTTATCTGCAGTGGTCATCTCGCTGACCATCCATCAGCAAATCCGTCCATGAATCCCATGATGAATGAGGGAATGATGAGTACGAGCAATAAAATTAAACTGGCTATGCCCCATCTAAGAATTACTTTCCGTTTGCTTCGAACACCTATAATAAGTAAGATTGCGGTTGTTGCAATTAAGGCTACTCCATAAAATGTCATAAAACTGACCTCCGGTATGTATTCGTATTTCATTAAGGTTACTGCAGAATCTTTTCTAGATTGTGCCTACAAGCCTCGCGGTCATAATCCGAATTATCCAGCCAGACCTTATCCATCTGAAGTAACCCATAGATTTCGGACTCCAGCTTCTTTCTTTCCTGCAAAACCTGTACCGTACCCTTAACACCCTTATAACCCTGTGCCTGCCCCAAACCCTGGTTCGTATAATAGTTAATGAATCCCTCTGACCATTCTTTTGGTCTTTCACTAACTGCCTTATCAAAGGTATAGGATATATCTTTCTGGTCGATATAGATGAGAAGCGGATTCAGAGCATGAATGATACGCCCCAGTTCCAATACATACTGCACGTTCTGCTCTTTGGATTGATTGCATTTTACAAGACCCATGGTTAGTGGATTCTGGATAAAACAACATTCAAATATCGTGATGCAGTCCTCATTCGTGCTTAACACATTTCGGGCGAAATCTTGCCACTTCTCGGTGATCAGCTTAACATTTTGCTCAAAAGGAATTTCGTAAATATCTCGGCTGAAAATATCCTGTACAATGTGATCGGGAAGCTCTGTTCCCCATTGTTCTTTCATCTTACGATAAGGAATCAAGAAACCTTGATCATGGGCAATCGCATTACTTTCCAGAACCTCTCTGTATTTTTCATGCGTTTTCAATAAAGTCTCGAAGTCTCCTGCATAATAAAAAGATACGCCCTCGTAATCAGCAGGGTGATCCAGGTTTCCTTCCTGAAATAGTTGTACCTTCTTGCCTTGTTCTATCAAAATTTCGGAAACCATCTCGGCAATCGTTGACTTGCCTGAACCCGGTAACCCTTCAATCAGTATTAATCGCCTTGTCATCATTACATCACCCTTTATGTTGTGTGAAGATATGGATCTTCCATGTGTCAGACACTATGTTATTAATCAATATCTGCAATAACCCATTGCGCAGAATCGCCATCTTCTTTCTTTTTCCAAAACACCATCGTATTGCTATACTCTTCGTCGTTCTCATTTAACTCGTTAATCACCACCACTGCCTGATAGAGCTTCCTTTGCTCCTGTATAGTTATGTCGCTCATGGAAGTAACCTTGAGAACTTTGTATCTTCCCATGCCTAATATAGGAGATTCAGGATCAATCAGACTCATATATGCTGCTTCATCCTCTTCGTATAAATAACGCATACGTGCATTCATAAGTTTGACAATTTCCAATTTGTCCCCGGTATAGCTTGTTTCATCGAGGTACTCTGGTGGGATGTCTTCCGTCTCTTGGGATGCCGATATTTCTTTATCCTGTTGTGTCTCTTTTTCTGTGACATTTTGAGGTGGGGAATCTATTGATTGTTGTGCATCGTCAGGTTTTCCTGGTTCTGACACGCCACCAGAAGTAGAAATAATAATGAAACTACAGTTAACTTTTTCATCATCAGCCCTCCATTTAATCATGGATAACACTCCCCTGGTAAAGACCTTAAATGCCTTTTATTTAGAACGAAGACTTCCTATGTTGTAAAATTTTCTCTCAAGGTACATCATAACCCATAATGTGGAATTTGCGAACGAACGAAATTAGCCATCTTTGCTTATATGGCATTTCACGCAAAAAAACACGCTTCTCTGCACAAGTTACATCATGTAAAGAGCGCGGATATCAGCAGAAATTCCTCCCAAATTTTGTAACTGTCCACAATCATTCTACCTATCTATTAAATAGCATATTCATTATGCCGACCGCTTTAATCTGGATCTCTTTTTCTTCATTATCCGAGAAAAGGTAACTATATGTTGAAAAAATCCCCATATGCTGTATATGTCCACCTGTATAATGAAGCGTCTTTTCCTCACCGTTGATCGTCTGCGTAAACGTCCTGCCTTCATTCATATCAAACGAAGAATGGATATCATGTTCACTTGCGAGCCATGCAACAAATTCTTCTTCGTTTGGATTGGTCATTACTAGAATAACGAACAGAACAACAAGCACAACAATGCCCGTTCTTAGTCCTGCTCCCCTCTTGCTACCATGCTGTGTGTACTCACGCCTCAACCCGTTCACCCCGTTTCTTGAACAGAAATCTCTACGTTCTTCGCCGAAACCCAACCACTCAATCCATAGGAGGATGAGATCACCATGTACTTGTATTTCTCTTCTATTAGCCAAGTTTGTAATTCCTCATAGGAAACATAACTGACAGGCCAACCGTAGCCCTTTCCCGACTCTAACAACTCTCGATTATGAGGGATAAAATGCTCTACGTCCCACTCATCGAGATCCAAAATAATACTGCCATGCAGCGGTGTATCAAACGCATGGGCCATTACACCAGAGAATAAGACATCCATATTTTTCGGCACATCATGACTCGAACGAGTACACATCCTTATCCTTTCGTTCTCTAAATCAACTTCGTAGCTTAATATGATGTTGTCATGCAAACTTGGCATATTCCCCCTCCTTCCAGTAAGCTGTATGCTCATATATCAAACACCATAATATTGTTTATAGTTTGAGACCCATTCCGTTTTGGAAAAATTAACAAAATCATACGGCTCGCACTGTCTAAGGTACAGCACCTCCTTGTGCGCCTGTTCCCCATTCATATTTTCCAGATAAAACAATGTCTCCTCATACCCTGCACCACATAATAATTGCACATCAATATAACTGCTCGTATCCTGATTCATTTGTTTGGCCTGCCAGATCAGTTCAGTGTCCTCTACATTTCCGATACAGAACAACATAATGCACAATAGTTTCAGAACTTCGTTATCCTCTAAGTTTTGATTCTCTATCTCTTGGTGAAGCAGCTGTCGAATGGCCTCCCGGTTTACCTCATCAGGATCCAATCCGTACAGCTCCAACAGTTCTTCCTCGTTCATACGTGTACTCCCTACCTACTTGAGAATGTTGTTTAACTCTTCCGCTTTTTTCCTGCTATCCATTCTAGCATAAAAATAAAAAGCGATGATGTGCAGCACAATGGATAACAACCACATGCCGGGGAACCAGGGAGCAATCATATGGAACATTTCCGTGGAGAATAACCATACGATCGCCATTCCTCCTGTGATACTCAAGGTAGAAGATATAACAATATTCCACAATGGTTTCAACGTAAAATGGTTCCAAAGCACATTGTACATCACGCCGTACAGCACAGCAGCAATAGTTGAAATTCCAGCAATATTCCAAAGGTAGCTCATGTGGATAGGTTGATCACTATAGAATAAGGTCAATAGCACAGTCACCCACAGTGAAGTAACGGTGAACACCTGGAAAAAGGAATGCCTAAGCTGAATGATCATGATAATTTCCCCCTAAAGTTTTTAATATAAAATCGGCTGACGAAGTAACTGGAGCTATCGCTCAGGTCTACCTTGATTCGGGCATGGTCTGTTGCAGAGAATGCGGTGATGTACCGCGTATTGATGATCGTTTGATTATTGATTTTCACAAAATGAACGTCATCGAGATCCTCTTCTACAAATTTCAGACGTTTATGAAGCAAGTACCTCTCACCTGAGATCACCCGGACACCGCACATCCGATCCTCTGATTCAAAGGCAACCACCGAGCTCAGTTGGATCTGTATATTGCGATTATTCTTGGCATGGATGACCGTTAATTGAGTTTCCGATTCACAGATTGCCTTCTGAATACGGTCCCACTTCGACTTCTCCGCCGGATGTGTTATGACCTTGGCTAACCTTTTTTCAACTGTCGTGTCCTCTTCAAAAATGACTTTCATGTGTTTGCCCCCCTCTCACAACTCATATTACAAGCATAGTTACGACTATCCCACTGTATTGCGTTTTGTTGCATGATTTTGCAGGTTTGTTGCATCGGCACTCCATAGATACGAAAAAGAACCACTCCATGGGAGCAGTTCTTCTATGTACTCATCCAGAGTATTCAAGGCATGAGCTATTCTTTTTTATCAAGGTGCTGCCTTAACCTACTCGACCTCCAGATACATCTCCTGATTTTGCAGGATTATCTTATTCATGTGTGCAATAGCTGCTTGCGCCACGGTCTGATAGGTTGCATACAACACCTCTGTTCTCTGTAGCAAGATTGGGTCCTTCTCCAGATCCGTTGCTAGCACCTCACGCCACTCTTCACCCACTTTATTTTTGTCCGTAATGAGACTTTCTATCTGGTCCAGTACAGTTACCATCTCATCTATACAAAAAAAGTGCATCCCTTTTTTAATCCCATGCCAACTCTTGATCTCAATGATGTTATATGCCGAAAACCAATAAAATTCTGCCAGACTCTTCGTATGATTATGATAGGAATAGAACAGAAATAAAGCTTGTTGCCCTTCGTGTAACTTTCGGTATATCTCTGTTTTGGCTGCCATATCTCTGCCCCGTACAGAAACAAGCATCGGTTTAATACACAACCAGCTAAGCTGCTTTGAATGTACATCTTCTGCTCGCACTCTAGCCTTCATAACATTCTCCTCTCTATTCAGCGCTTCAAGGATTCTCTGGTGCTTTCACTGCCGGGTCATTCTCTCCGCCCATTCTGCGTCTGGCTGTCTCCATCTTCCCTGTCGAAGGCACATGTTCAGACGCTTTAGCTAATCCGAATGTGGGCATGTTGGCGTATATGGTCTCGAAGGAACCTGACTGAGCCTTGTATGTTTCATGATAAATTCCTACTGTTCCGTCAGTACCAATGGATCGGTTGAATTTTTTCCAAGCTTCCAAGTGTAGTCCGCCCCGTGCGTATTTCTCCAATTGATCGTAAGAACGCCAGTATTGGAGTAGCGTCACCCCACGCCAGCTTATAAAATACTCTGTACTCAGAAATCCGGTCTCCGGATTCATATAGAGTTCTTTAATCATCGGGCCCATGGACTTTAAGACAGGCAACCATTTGTGTATAGCCCACAAACGATTGATCCTCATTCCGATAATAAAAACAACAAATTCTCCCTCAATCTGTGCTGAGTACCTTCCCTTATGTATGTTCGCCATGTCACTTCTCCTTCTCGTCAAAAACATTCGATTTCATCGGATCTGGACGACCCTTCCTATCCGCTCATAGGCATCCAGTGGGAAATCAAAACTCCACCGTTTGTGATACTCCTCCGGTTCCACAGCCATCCTCCTTTATGTGATTCTATGATGCAAGATTAACTGGAGACCATGGATGCCCATCTTTCGAACGCCCCTGTCGAGAAAACCCACTTTCAGATATAACTGTTTTGCCGCAATATTTCCTTCATTTACTGCTAAAATAATCTCATTGATCTCCGGATGGAGCTGGCGAACGAATTTAGGCAGTGCCTTCATTGCTTCCTTCGCATACCCATTTCCTTGGTGTTCCATCGAAATGGATAGAGCCCGTATCAGTATGGTATGAGATGCATCCTTCTCTTCAACGTATTCAGAATTTTTATGTAATATAAAGAATCCAACAGGTTTCTCTTCATGAAGGATAACCATCGGGTCTTTGTCCGGATTTTGAATCGCTTCATCAATCACATCCGCAGGCATTGCAGTAAACTGAAGCTGATCTCCATTTAGAGCGAAATCATCCAAATCTTGGTCATATTGCTCGTGATAAAGAGCCAACCGAATTGAGTTTTCCATTTCCAGACCCTCTCCTTTCATTACAATCATCTTCTAATGAGTCAGGTGGTAAAGCCACACCCCGATATCCCTACCAAAGGTATATACCAAATTTAGCACAACGATAGATAATAAAAATGCTGCACTTTTGGGATACTTCTTCATTAGATCAGATAGTTCTATTATTGTTTTTTGCATGATAGGATCTCCCTTCACGTAAATCTTTATAAACATCCCATTTCGTATACAATTGTTTTATAGCCAATCCGTTTGTATGTATAAACTCTTCCATAGCTTCAATGGATAAAATATTTAAATCAACCAAAGGTTCGTTGTCAGGATTAGCTAAAAACGCCAGTTTCTCTCCCCTATACTGATACACCTCAGATTCCAGCAATCCCCCTAAATTAAATGCTCTCCCCACTTTCAGCTCACTTAACCAATCGTTGGCCCCGTTCCAATTCTGTAGAATCATAAACTCCAGCTTCGTGACATCCTGTGTATACACACTTCTTCCATTGGGATGAACTTCATATGCAGGATAAATATCGAATGTCCACACGCGGTCCGTATAGATATGTGCGATATAACCGCACAGATATTGCATGAATTTGGGATCACTATAAGCTAACTGTTTGTTTAACTCAAAAAAGGCTTCAAGTTCTTCGTCTGTTGCAAATCTCCCTGCCTCTGGCATGAGGTGGGTTTTTGCCTTTTCGGTACGAAGATTGGTTCTTACATGGATGGAATCTGGAGCGAGGCTCCCCAATAATAATTCAGGGGATGGATCTGATATCACTTCCGAAGCAATTGCAAAATGAACCATAGGCCAAGGCAATGTAAAAACTCCTTTCTTTATTAAAAGGCTCAACTTTGATGTTCTATGACTTACAAAGCTAAGTGCTCACTCTCTTGTACATGTATCAATTCAATATCCTCACAATAAAATCCTAATATTCCGTCCTCATAGTCTTCAACGTAATATTTCATCGGATGATATCCGTGGTCTTTCAGATCTTTAATATTAAACCCACTTATCTGAACTAGAACACCATGAGGCTTATAATGAAAATTTTCAATATTAGTGAATCTAAAAAGTAATTCATATGTAACAATGGAGAATTTCATTAAAAATGTAATATCTGCTATCGAAATATTTTCATAATATTTGTCTTGTTTTATATACAGATTCAACCCAGCAACCCACTCCAAATTTTGAACAGAAAAGGCTGGAATAAAAGGTTGAATTATTGCCATGTTTTTCACCATGATCTAACCTCTATTCATTTAGAACTATTATATTAACGCTATCACTGGCGTAGCAATTTAGACTCTCCTTGCTTCAAGTCTACAAATATAGGCTTCTGCACATTGTTAATTGTGGAAATATCAATCTCATCCAGACTTTTAAAAACAAGCTGTAATGACTCCTTTTGTTCATCTTCAGATAAAAGAGTTACCTGATCATCACAGAGTTTTCCTTCCAACTCCGCAATAACGTCAAATAAAAACATTACAAATACTACTTCATTTCCATCCGGATACGTATAGTGCATCCTCTCACCCGTGTAGATCGAGGCCAATTCATAAGAACTCACCTCAAGCCCTGTTTCCTCTTTCACTTCTCTAATCATGTTTTCTTCGATTCGTTCACCTGGCTCCATACCACCACCAGGTAATCCCCAATCCCCATAATCTGATCTCTTTTGCAGCAGAACTCTCCCCATATGATCTCGAATAATAGCTCCACCCGTAACCACAATACGACTAGTCATTGCTCTTGCTCCTCTCTGTTGAGTTGCTTCTCAACAGCTTACGATTTTAATCAGGAAACTTTTCTATTGATTCATATCCCAAAATGCACAATACATTTCCCATTTACCTCAGCATACTTTGCCATGTTTGCAAGCTTGTTTAATTCGTTGATTAATTCAACTTTGTTGTACACGAGTTTTTCGTGACAGCCCTTCCGTTCTTCTCCATCAAAACAGTAACTCCCTGTTAGAACAATCGGATCCGCCGCATGGCTGAATAGATCGATCCAGGCCCGAATGATTTGATGAAACTTCAACAAAACATCCTGTTCTTCAATAACGGTTATTCCATAGTTGTTCAGTCCACTACACCGCATACAGGTAGATGGATTCCATGTATCCAACCAACAAAGGGAATCATAGATGTACGCAATGAATTCGTCTTCCAAGGTCGCATGATTCTCTGTGGTTAATCCACTTCCATGTATTCTCCCTTGTGAATCCCATGAGTAGTAGGTATGAATATTCCCGTCTACTTGCGATTTGTTTTCGATAACAAAATGATGATTCGGCATACCTAAGTACTTCCCCCCTTACACGTCACTCCCATAGACTCCTCTTAATTCATCATAACCCATGTATTGGTAAATGGAAATTGAAAAAGATCCTATCTAACTCCCAAATTAGGAGAAGCCAAATAGGAGCGTGAAAAAACTTCCTTACATTCATAAAATCCTTCGTCTACTCAGAAACGCTGTTCCTTCTTCTCGGTACATCTCTATAAACTCATTGGTCACATGATCATGCCTCAGTATTCCCATATAATCTGTTCCAGGTTTCTTTGGTCTATAATCTGAATCCACCATGTAGATATTGAAGTGCACCTCATCTTCGTCCTCTGATATATCCGTATGATCGAAAAGTGAACTCACTTCATCTTTACCGAGAAACCTAAATGGAGATGCCTGACGCTCTACAATATAAAAAGGATATGTGAGGTTCTCTATCTGAATGAATTTCTGGTATCCCTTAAGCTCTTCAGGTATAAGATCCATGTACTGTCTAGCTACATCTTCTGTCTGAAACACACCCGAAACCCACTTCAAATCCCCCTTGGTTGCTACGATAATGAACAAACTAATCACCTTCTAATTTAAATATTATTTCTCTCTTTCACGCACAAAAGTCTGGGACAAAATCCGGTGGGTGCCAGTGATGTTGTCAATTTCAATGTTATATTCAGACTCAGTATATTCAATCTGATGTTGCTCATAATATTTTTTCCAGAATGAAACTGCGGCTGCATTATTAGCAAGCTGTTCTACTTTGAATGTACCCTCAAATTGAGCAAAAACCAAGTCAACCGCTTGTGCTGCCAGCCCCTGTCCACGATACTTTTTCACCATGAACAGCTCTTGGACGGTATAATCCACGTCTTCCGGCACATATGGAGGTGAGCACACCAGTACGAATCCAATAACCTTTCCTTCATACTGAATCAAAAACGCATGTAATTCATCGCGTTCCAGATATAGATAGGTGTTCGTTGGATCATATTTCCCCTCCTCAAGCAGATCCTCACCAGAAAATTCGGACAGGTCATATAAGTACAAGTTGTACAGGTTGAGAAACAATTCCTTTTGTTCTGCCAAAACACTCGTAATTTGTACGTTGATCTTCATTGCACATCTCCCTTAGTAAATGAGTTGGCTAGTGATCCATACATAACCTTACCGATTCCACAGCACGTTTGCTGTGCCCTGTTCTCAATATATCCTTTCAACCACAGCAGATATAGGCAAAGTTTGGTTTAAACCATAGAGTAACCTTAACTGTCGTAGTGGAAGTGTACATTTGTGCAAAAAAAAAGACTCCCTACAGAGTCCGATTATTGGTCTTATCTTTATTTTTCACCAAGTATCCATTAACACTTAGCTAATAATTATTGAATTATATAGGTTCAACTAAACTTTTTACACAAAAACGGAGAGGACAGAAATAACCTGAAGAAGCGGAGCATTCGCCTTTATCACCGGATTTCCCCTTTAAAAAGGGAATCAAAAAAATCTGGGGATAACAGCGATCGGAAGGTTGTTCTGTCATTGGAGTGCTCAGTGTAAACCTCTTTAGTTGAACTTATATAGATAATCAACCACAGGATATGAGATCACATTTCGATCTCTATACGTTGAAGTCACCGCTTCGGGATGTGTGCTAAGAATTCCATTTTGCAACATCACCGGCCTGAAACCTCGCTCCATCGCACCGTTGTATGTGAATAGAACACATTCCTCTGCGGCAAACCCGGAGATAATCACCAATTCAATTCCATGACTCTTCAAAACCTGCTCCAGATTAGTTTGCCAGAAAGCATTGGAAGCTTCTTTGGTAACTGTGATATCCTTCTCATTCACATCTACCTCGGGAATAATACGATATTCTTCCGGTGGTGTCTCCTCCATGCCCTCCACATCCTGCACGTGAACGACCACATGATCATTCGAGCGCAGCACGTTAGCTACATGGTTAATGTACTCGCAAGCATGGTCTATCGATCTCTGGTCCATCTTTTTCCGCACAATACTCTCTTGCATATCAATGATTATGAATCCTACTTTCATCCAATCTCTCCTCATAAAATGTAGTATTAATCTTGGTATCACATCTCAACTTAATCTTTAAATAATTCATTCAGCATCCGGTCACGGTTCTCCAGAAAGCTGCGGGTAATCTGGTAGTGATCGGTATCCTCATAGGTTACCTCTTGAATATGGTTATCGTCAAAACTTAAAATCTCCGCCCCCGGATACCCGAGCAGAATAGGTGAGTGCGTCGCAATAATGAATTGTGAAGTGCCCGAAAGATCATGAAGGATACGCAATAAAGAGAGCTGCCTTGCTGGAGATAAAGCGGCTTCGGGCTCATCGAGCAGATAGATGCCTTTGGAACTGAAGCGATTGACGAACAGACTGAGAAAAGACTCCCCATGTGATTGTTCATGTAATGAACGCCCGCCATAATATTGAAGCGATGCCGGCATCTCATCGACATGTGATGCGAATTGATAGAACGATTCAGAGCGCATGAAGAAACCATTCGTTATTTTGGGCAACCAGGCCAGCCTGAGATAATTCCCGAGCGAGGATTCCGAAGCATGTGTCTCATAGGTATTATTCCTGCCACCCCCTGCGGTATTGAAGCCACATTGATGTGCGATGCCTTCCAGCAGCGTAGATTTCCCTGAACCATTTTCACCTACAAAAAAAGTAACGTTATTCGTGAGCTCCAATCGTTCCAAGGACCGGATCGCGGGGATGTCAAAAGGATATTGGTCCCGATTCTCGATCTTGGCCGACAGGAGTTCCACACTTCGAAGATACATAGGCATACTCCTATTCATGTTAGATTTAGCTCCAACTACGGCAGGTACCTTTTCGTTTACACATTCCCTATATTAAACGACGAACAGTCGGATGACAAAATTATGGTTGACGGGGGCAGATCAGCTTTTATATTATGTAGGAAGAACGTTCTGATGAAAACATAAAATGAATTGGCGTGTTACCACCCCAGAGGGCATGAGCCAAGAAGCGAACATGAGACTATACTCGCTTCTTGGCTCTTTTTGCGTTCCGGAGGAATGAAAGCGTTAACTTTAGAAACGAGGAGGCGGTGAACCGTGAGTAAAGGAATGGTTCTGCAGGTGGAGCGGGTCGTCGGCAGCAATATTGTTCTGGCCCGGTCGCAGCAGAATACCAAGGAGTACGTACTGATTGGCAAAGGTTTGGGATTTGCGTTCAAGGTGGAAAGCACCGTTCAGTCCGATGATCCGCGGATTGAGAAAAGGTTCCGGCTGGAAGACCGGGAGGAATGGGGGCAGGCTCAGGAGCTGATGAAAGACTTGGATCCCAATGTCATCGACATCTCTGACCAAATTATCCGTCTCATCGCTGATCAGTTTCCCGGCAAGCTGAATGACAAGATCTACCTTGCTCTTCCGAGTCATATTCAGTTCACCTTATATCGTATCCGCAACGGGATGGAGATTCTGAATCCTTTTCTTACGGAGACAAAGCTCAGTTTTCCAAAAGAATTCGAAATCGCCTCGGAAGCGGCGGCCATGATCGGAGAGGCCTTTGGCGTAGAGATACCGGAGGATGAGGCCGGGTTCCTGACATACCATGTGTACTCCTCCGTAAATCACGTCACTGTCGGACAGTTGGTTAAGGTATCCAATGTGATCAGCAAGCTTCTGTCGATTATTGAAGAGGAGGGTGGCGTTCGCTTTGATCAGGGCAGCCTTAGCCAGGCAAGACTCATGATACACTTGCGCTTCTCCATGGAACGCCTGTATCAGCAGCCGATGACGGCCCCCACCTTCGCACAATATGTGAAAAATGAATATACGTCCGAATATCAGCTGGCCAGAAAACTGAGCGCTGTAATGGCCGAGGATTTGGGTACAGAAGTGCCCGAGGAAGAAACGGCTTTTCTCGCAATGCATTTATACCGGCTTTTTCAAACCCATGCCAAAACCAACAACAGAAAGGACAACACACAATGATCTGGAAATGGAAAAACAACAAATCTGCCAAAACATCTGAAACAATATCCGTCGCCTCCCCGCTCACCGGAACCTGCGTCAGTTTGGAAGAAGTGCCTGACGAAGCGTTCGCGCAAGGACTTATGGGACCGGGAGTCGCGATGATTCCCCAGGAAGGCAGGCTGGTCGCCCCTATAGACGGCACTGTGGTGCACCTGATCAAATCGCACCATGCCGTAATGATTGAGCATGCTTCCGGGCTGCAGCTGCTGCTGCATATCGGTATCAATACTGTCAGCCTGCAAGGACAGGGCTTCACACCCCAAGTGCAGACCGGGGATCAGGTCACTATCGGTCAGACTCTGATTGAATTTGACCTGAATGCGATCGCTTCGGCCGGTTATCCAGTCATCACCCCTGTCATCGTTGCGAATGCGGCTGAACAGCCATGGGAGTCGCACCCGGAGTATGGCAGCGTAGAAGCAGGCATGGGAACTATCATGAAAGTCAGCTTGTCCAAATAACCTAAATCAAAAAAGAAAGGAAGAACAATATGCTGAAATCACTGCAAAAGCTGGGAAAATCCCTGATGCTTCCTGTAGCAACCCTGCCTGCGGCAGGTATTCTTCAAGGCCTCGGTCTTCTTAATTATGAAAAGGACATTCCGCTCGGTCCCGTGATCGGGGGATTTCTTAATCAGTATGTAGTTCCATTCCTGAATGAGGGAGCGGGGGCGATCTTCGGCAACCTTGCGCTCATCTTCGCCATTGGGGTGGCAATCGGACTGGCGGGGGATGCGGTCGCCGCGCTTTCCGCCCTGATCGCTTATATGGTGCTGACGCGGATTCTGGGAGCTGTTCCAGGTGTATTCGGCTATATTCCTGACGATGTCAAGCTGGATATGGGCGTATTGGGCGGGATATTTGCCGGACTGCTTGCAGCCTATATGTATAAAAAATACCATAATATTAAGCTTCCTGACTGGCTCGGCTTCTTCTCCGGCAAACGCTTTGTGCCGATGGTCACCGCCGGCTCCATGCTGGTGTTGGCCATCCTGTTCGGCATGGTCTGGAGCCCGATTCAGGATGCCATCGGCGCTTTCGGCGCCTGGATTGTAGGCTTTGGCGGCGTTGGTTCCATGGTGTTTATGATCGCCAACCGCCTACTCATCCCGCTTGGTCTGCATCATGTCCTCAACTCCATCGCCTGGTTCCAGATTGGAGATTATACCAATGCAGCCGGGGAAGTCGTGCACGGCGACCTGACCCGCTTCTTCAACGGAGACCCTACGGCAGGCATGTTCATGTCTGGCTTCTTCCCGATTATGATGTTCGCTCTTCCGGCGGCGGCGCTAGCCTTGATTCATACAGCCCGGCCTGAAAAGCGCAAAATGGTCGCTTCGATCTTTATCGGCGCAGCGGTGGCTTCTTTCTTAACGGGTATTACCGAGCCGCTCGAGTTCTCCTTCATGTTCGCGGCGCCTCTGCTGTATGTGGTGCACGCTATTCTTACCGGTGCAGCGGCCCTGATCATGTACCTGCTGAATGTTAAGCTGGGCTTCGCCTTCTCTGCAGGTCTGATCGATTACCTCGTGAACATGAAGCTGTCGACCAATCCGCTGCTCTTGATCCCGGTAGGACTCGCATTTGCGGTCGTCTATTATTTCCTGTTCCGATTCATGATTGTCAAATTCAACCTGAAAACGCCGGGGCGCGAGGATGACGCTTATGATGCCGATCCCCCAACTGATACTTCCGCCGTGGCAGCGTCTGCCGACACCAAGGCTGGCAAAGTGCTCGCCGAGATCGGGGGAACAGATAATATCGAGAGCATTGACGCCTGCATCACTCGCCTCCGGTTAGTTGTCAGGGACGACAAAGCCATCAACGATCAGGCGCTCAAACAGCTTGGCGCTTCCGGCGTCATGAGGCTCGGTGGTGGAGCTGTGCAGGTCATCTTCGGCACTCAGTCCGAAATCCTGAAGGATGAGATTAAGAAGCTGATGTAACACTCGTCCTCCTGTGAGTTTAAAAGGCGAGAACAAGGGTATGTTTCCCCCTGTTCTCGACCTTTTTTGTTAACCAAGAAGCGCAGGATATTCTTTTGAAACGGTTTTGATTGAAAAAAAAGAGAGCAAGCTATATGCCACTCTCTCTGTGTTAATAGACAAATCTGCGCTGCGCCCAATAGCTGAATACAAAGATCGATACCTCGGTCAATAATTTGGCTGCGAGCAGTGGAATAATCAGTTTTTCATTATAAAAGTACAGTAAACCATAGTTTAATAACAGCACCAGCAAGACAAGTGAGAAATATTTGGGCAAAGACTGCCGAACCTTCGAGGTTCGTCCAGCGGAAAATACGTACTTCCGATTAATCGTATAGTTGAAGATGGAGCTGCATAGTCTTGCTGCAACAACCGACAGAAACAGATTGTGTGTGAAATACTGAATAACAAATAATAGTCCAAAATCAATCAGAGCAGACAGCACCGAAGATGTGCTGAACATCAGGATTGGCATATAGATCCGGAATGAATCAACCAGCGGGCGGAAATGGGAGGACTCATTGTGATCCAAATACACCGTATCAATAAACTCCTCCGTAATCTCATACCCTTCCTTGTGTGCCGTTAACAGCATGTTCATCTCGTATTCAAACCGATCCCCGGGAATCTGGTTCAACCAGTCCAGCATGGAGTAAGGAAAACCGCGTAGACCCGTCTGCGTGTCATATACTTTGGTACCTGTCGTGAGCGAAAAGACCGCCCGTGTGACGGTGTTGCCAAAACGGCTACGTGCTGGAATTTTACCACTGAAGCGACGGCTGCCGAGTACAATTCCTGGTGTCGTTTGTGCAAGAAGTACTTCGAAGATACGCTTAATATCATGTGGCAGATGCTGTCCGTCACTATCTGCGCACACCACACCGCCCTGTGGTCCAAACTCCTTAATATACTGAAAGCCCGTCTTTAAAGCCCTCCCCTTACCCAGATTGACGGGATGTGTCAGGACCGTACAGCCATAGGCTTCTGCCGTTTCAAAAATGCCACGGTAACCGGGTCCACTGCCATCATCCACAATCACAATGGGTCCAAGTTTAAATGTCTGTAACTGCAGAACAAGATTTAGTAAACGCACATCGGGTTCATATGATGGAATTAATATCGTCATGATCCTCGTCCCTCCGTCAGATATAAAATGTCACTTACGCCACGTTCCTGGTTACGCCCTAGCGGATTATTGACAACTCTGCCCATAAAATACATCGTGGATGAACCGCCGCCGTCCAGATTGTAGGCTTCGGTTGCTCCGAGGCCTTTCATGACATCAGCCAGTTCTGCCAAGGTCATGCCACGGCTGTCGTCCTGTCGTCCGTCCACCACCACGAAGACGTAATGATTCGGAGCAATCATGCCGATCGCTGTTCTTGGATTCGCATCTTGGATCGAGCGGTTGCCAAAGTTGTTATCGATTTTCACACTGCTAAAATCACTGACAATCTCGCCATCCTGAATCAGAATGGGCCCAAAGGATAACGTATTGGTTGCACCTTCGGCCAGCAATTCCGAGGAAGAAATCTCGTTCTCGTTATAGGTTTTCATCGTTCCGTCATTGAACAGGGCAAGTGCATCCCGCGTGGGGCTGTCCCGGTACAATGTTCCATTTCGGATAATGACACCATCATCACGAAATCCATAATAGTCACCATTAATGGCAAAAATCGCATTGTTGGCTGCGGCAATCTCTGACGTATTCTCGGTAATGTTTGTTCCAAAGCTGTTGTCTGCCAGCGCGGTTCGCAGGCTGCTTGCATCTGTTAGCTGAACATCGGCGACATAATACGTAATCTGATCCGAGCCTGAACCAGTCTGTACCTTTTCAATACTGACTTTCATATCATCACTCGAATAATTCCAATCATCTGACGTTGCATTCACCTCAGTCGCTGTGATTGAAGTGTTGGTGGAATCATTCGCGTTGTTCGTTGCTGCCGTTGCCGTGTTCTCATCCGCCACAACCACCTGCACATGCCGGATCAGGTAACGGTCAGCCAGGCTGTACAGGATTCCACCTATCGCAAGCACGATGACAAGTGTGATGATGAGCCATCTGCGCTTTCTTGGGGAGATCGGTCGTTTATTTGGGTCTTTCCGGGTTGGTTTCTCATAGATCTTCATCATGTAAAGCTCACCTCTTCATCTAAGTTCTTAAGGCCATATTAGGCCGGGTAGCTTAAATGAATCTGAAACCATATCAAAAAAGGCCATCCGTTTTCCTAGTAAGGAAATCAGATCACCTTAATTTCAGTTTATATAACCCTAAATGTCACTGTTATCGTTTATATATCTCGTTCAACATACATATCACATATCTTCAACAGATCTTCCTTTTATGCGTCTGCAAAAAGAGCATCGTATGCGGGACAAGGCCGCTTTTCCAAAAATTCAGTTAACGCCAGCGGCTGCTGGGCATAGATATCCTTCAACGACGTTCCATTATAGATATTACCAATCACGACAGGATGGCATAACTCACAGATGAGAATATCCCCGTTGCCGTGCAAGTGCAGCTGTTTCGTGCCATCCACACAATTAGAGAAATACACACCAGGTTGTTCACGCAAATTCAACTGTTCAGCGAACCGATCCATACAGGTAAAATAGAGCGTTGTATCTGGCTTCTTATGTTCAATTAATTCCGTTACAGATCGAACGAGAGACTCCCTGGATACAATCTGGCTCCAGTCGGTATGCGGCATCTTAATGCTGTTCTGGATCTCATGGATGCGCACACCCAGATCATACACCTTATCGCTAATGGCCTGCATGTTCGCTTGATTACCTTTAAACAGCAACGTTTCCAACACCGTCTCCAGACCAGCTTCCGTACACAAACGGATATTCTGCTCCAGTCTCTCATACATGCGAGGATGCACACGGTAGTACGCAGCATAGGCATCCGCATCCGTATAATTGAACGAGATATGAATGTTGGACAAGCCTGCATCACGCAACGCAAGAATCCGTTCTTCGGTCAGCAGACTGGCATTACTGTTCAATTGTGTATCAATGCCATGTGCTGCACAGTACATCACAATCTCCAGGCAATCCTGGTATTTCAGTGTTACTTCTCCTCCGGATAATCGCACTCGCTTGAGACGAGGAAGTTCACTAATAATACGGATGACTTCCTGACTATCGATGCACGCTCCATCATCCCGATTGTAGGCGCAGCAATAGTCACATTTATAATTGCAGTTCGATGTCACTCCCACCTCAAGCCCTTCCAGCTCATATACGCCGGGGGTCTCCAGTTCGAGTGATTTATATTTGTTTTTGGATATCAATTCGTTGTACCTCCTGGTTCCTTCATTCAATTCATGTTTGGATAACTTGAAGATTATAGCGGAAGGCACCCCGTTCACGATATGACATTATGTACGTTGCTTGCTGAAAACAAAAATAAAACCCATTTCCTCAATGATCGGGAATGGGTCAGAGCTTGGCATATGATTATTAAATTAGACAATATAAAATAGGATACCTTGACCTTTTGATGCAGCAATTCAAACTCTTTCTTACTTCTGCTTTTATTGTGTACCACTGATAAATTCAGGATTATAGGAAAATCCATGGCTCTCCAGCATGATAAATGACATACGACTTTCAATAACACGTTCTTTATTTAACACGAGTATAGAAATCATCTTTTACGATAGCATACATCTTCAAATCCTGAAGTTCATTTTTCACCCGCATGTACTTCCGTAAAATACCCTCAAATTGCATGCCTGACTTCTCCATAACCTTGGCGGAACCTGTGTTTTTCACCAAACATCTGGCCTGAATTCGCTCGAGCCCCACTTCATCAAATCCAAATTGGATGATTCGTTTCACTACCTCGGTCATGTAGCCTTGATTCCAAAATTGATCAGATAACACATATCCCAGCTCAACTCTCCTGTTATCGCTATCACACCCTAGATAGTTACAACTACCGATCAGCCTCTTGGTGTGTTTATCTTCAATCCCCCATGGGCCTATTAGATCCGTCTCATAGCGACTCATGACAAAATTTAAAAAAGCTTTTGTATCTTCTATGCTCTGATGCGCGTCCCAAGTGGTGAACTCCGATACAGCAGGTACAACGCAATAACTATACATATCATCCAGATCATCATAGGTAAGAGGCCGGAGTAACGTCCGTTCGGTTTCCAACACCGGAAATGGTTCGAAGAAACTTTCAATCGTTTTCATAGATTTATCCTCCCTCAGATTGTTAGGAAAAAGAAACACACAGCAGTTCGGTCACTATTGCCTAACTCATCTTTTCTAAAATTAAGGCCACAATCTGAGTGTCTTCCACTGCCCATCTTGCTTTACATATTGGACTCGTACATGCTTGCGCTCCGAATCTCCCTGCCAAAATTCTACCTCTTGTGCATTCACGGCATATAAACGCCAATGAGGTGTAACAACACTGGGGTCACGTCTTATCTTTTCCTTCTGAGCTTCGATGGAACGATCAAGTACTTCCTCGCTATCCAAAACCTCACTCTGATGTCCTGTCATGGCAACTGCTCTCGCTCCAGCTGAACGTTTGCGGAAATCATCAGCGCCCGCTTCATCTCCACAATCTTCGGCAATTCCCCTTATCCGAATCTGTCTTCCAAGGGAAGGCCAGTAGAAGGTGAGAGCCACATGAGGGTTCTCCTTCAACTGCTGACCTTTTCGGCTCTCCGAACTGGAGGCAAAATAAAACGTTTCGTCAATTACGTTTTTCAAAATCAACACCCGCGCATCAGGATAACCATCTTGATCCACGGTCGAGATCGTCATGGCATGAGGTTCTTTCACTTCGTTCTCAACCGCCACTCTCAACCAATCCAAAAATAGCTTACCTGGCCGCTCCGGCAACTGCCCCATATCCCATGTTGGAAATGGTCCGGATAAAGACTTCAAATGTTGTAACAGTGAAATGGATTGATCACTCATGTCATCGCCTCCGTCTTCTATTTTCTAATCAAGGTGACTTATCCGCTCATGATCTAGCATCTATATAAATTGAACTAAAGAATATTTACACTGCACACTCCGATGACAGAACAACCTTCCGATCGCTGTTATCCCCAGATTTTTTTGATTCCTTTTATAAAGGGGAAATCCGGGGATAAAGGCGAACGCTCCGCTTCTTCAGGTCCTTTCTGTCCTCTCCGTTTTGTGTAAATGTTCAGTTCAATTTATATAGTAAACAACTAATCAAGATGAATTAACACATTTGCGTTGCTAAGTTTCCAACCATGCCTTCCCTTTTCAACGGTATGTACACTGGTGTTGTCCATGGGATAAAAGCTGGATTTATTACTCCACTCCCTATTTCCAAGCAGATAATACAGAATATTAATCACTCCGCCGTGAGTAATTAACAGAACATTAGACTTGACTGCTTGTTCCTCCATATCTCTAAGAAGACTCTCGAAAGATGTGCTTATCCGGTTATAAAAATCCCTTGGACTTTCTCCTCCCGGAAAAGGTGAATCCATCTCAAGGGTGTTGAAATAAACTCCCGGGTAATGTTCTTCTGCATCCTTATGGAGCATGCCTGCCATATCTCCGTTATTCATCTCCCGCCAATCTTTCATTAAGCTAGCCTGCATATGTAATTTCTTCTCAATTTCCCGTGTTGTCTGCACTGCACGAGGAAGATCACTGCTAATGATCGTATGTATGTTGTACTCCTCAGCATGATGATGTAAATACTCTCCCAGTCTTCTGGATTGATTGATTCCCTGTTCCGTAAGTCCACGATCGCTCCATCCGCCTCGATACCCTTCCTCATCCATCCCATGCCTTACCAGATAAATTTTCAAGATCTCTCCTCCTTTTCATGAACAATATCCTTTACACTGTATGACTAGCCCGGTATATATAAAATAAACCCGACCTCAGATAGCTTCTATCCAAGATCGGGTATTTCCTGCTTACCATTTATCTTACAAATGTGTTATGAACTCGCTCGGATTTGATAAAATAAGGAATCCAGATGGCACAACTAATAACAGATTTCACAATCTCCTGTATTCCACTTCCATCTTCCAATTCTCGCATCATAGGAATCTGTAGCACGAGTATATAATCAACCATATAGAGCACTAAACTCACACTGTAATAGATGATCATTAACCGGGGCAAGATTGCTTTTTTTCTATAAAAAGTCACAACTATATATATCGTGAACAATAAAAAGACCACATTATATATAGCTTCAAAAATAATTAATGGCCCCCACAGAACGTGATAGTATTCGGAGTCCTTGGAAACAAATAAGTCCCACATTTCGGGTGTTAAAGCTGGTAACGTGTTTTGCATCAACTGTACTGCGAGCAGGATAATGGTAAGAAATAATCCAATCTGGATGAGAATCAGCCAACCACCCAATCCCGATACACCTAGTGGACGGTAGTCTGTTTTTTGCTCATGAATATGTGGTTCCACCTTGTAACACTTCCTTATGTAGTTTTGTTTTTCTGAGATGAGTCTTCCTCGTAATATTGCCAATTGAATCTACGGGTGCTTCACTCCGTTACTTCACGTGCGCTGTATGTATTTTCACACTCTTCTTATAGCGACCTCTCCGCCCTCCTCCTATATAGAATTTTACACAACTTCCTTATTGTACTACGCGTGTCAAGGACGCAACATCCATTTCAAAACATCGTACTCATACACTGTGAAAGCAAACAAGGCCTTCGCTATACTTCCGCCATGTTCAGCAAAGTACACGTACGTCATAATCCTATACAGATACAGGTGGTGACTCTGCATTGGACTACAAAGGAGGATATGGATATGCCCAATCCTAAAGTAAAACTTCTGCCTTTTGCCGATATTTCAAATTATGTCGAGGGCTTCGATATCGTTTCCACCCAGTGGGGCGGTGATGGCCTTGTCTATGTGTTGTTGATGAATCAGATCCCGGAAAGAGAGCGAGGTATGTTCGTCCAAAGTAAATTGAAGCAAAGCTATACGTACAAAGTGCTTATTGTGACAGATCAAACTATCGAGGAAGTTGTCATCTGGGGGCAGACGTTTAATTATCATTACGTACAACCATTACATGATCATCTGCTGCTCGTCGGAGCACGATGTGCGAATTACGGAAATGAAAAGTTTGATCTGAATGCCAAAGTGTGTGATCTGGACGGAAATACATTTCGCGAGTTTCTGTTGGGAGACGGTATCCAAAGTGTACAGGTCACAGAGAAGGGAACGATCTGGACCAGTTACTTCGATGAAGGGGTATTTGGTAACTACGGATGGAGCGATCCAATTGGATCAAACGGTCTGTTGGCCTGGGATGAGCACGGTAATAAAGTGTACGAAAACCGCGCAGCTGACATTGCAGATTGTTACGCACTCAATGTGGTGAATGAGAAGCAGGTCTGGTTCTACTTCTATACCGATTTTGAACTCGGTTGTATCTCAGGGGGAACCAGTGAACCCGACGTTACATTCATGAATCCAAACATCTCCGGTTCCTCGGGCTTCAGTACGGATGGTTATCATTTCTTGTTTGATGCGGGGTACGGTAAACATGGGACGTTTGTGCTAAAAAAAATGGAGAAACCCGGTAGATTGAGCAAGGGGCAGAAGATTGATTTCCTAAATGAAGATGATCAGCCCTTCAAGCAGGCACGGCAAGATTTTCGCCAACATCGTCTGCTACTTAGTGAAGGTAACTTGTTGTATCGGGTAACGATGGAGGAGATTACATCCGCTTCTGGTTTGGATTAAATGACAGGATTGAAGAGGGTTATTTCTTAAAAGACAATCCCTCTTTTTCCAATGCGTTCCGCAGTTTAGGCATGGCAGATGGCCCGATTCCATGCAGCATCAGGATTTCTTTCTCCGTGTACTCCGTAAGTTGCATTAGTGTTGTAATCCCTTCATTCTCCAAGGCACGTCTGGCGGGAGCTGACAACAAGGCTAGAAATCCCTCTGTCGGTTTACGTTCAGCTTCGCACGTTGGACAGGTTGGGCAGTCACTTTTTTTATAATACGAATGTCCTTGTTCGCATGTTCTGAGTGTTCCTTTATCGTTTGTCATTTGGGTGTCTCCCCCTAATTTAAGTATTCAACCAGATCTTAATATCTGAAATCATATTTTCGTATTGTTTTAAAGCCTCTAAAGTCCAAATGACTTGTGATGTTCCTACTAACTGTTCCTCTACGTCCGTACATTCAATCCACAGTGACCGTTTAAGACTGTACTCGAGCCAGTCCAACTTTCCAGCAAAACCATTATCCAGAACCACTTCCCAATTCGCTGTTAGACTACCCACTCTCTTCTCATATCCAGCTATGAAAGCCAAGAACCTCTCCTTGTTTATACTTCCAGCGCTATCTACTGACCAATACACAGCTGTTTCTACCAGATCATGCATCGGATTAATATAACCTGCCGATTCCCAATCTATAATAATAGGTATGCCCTGTCTCCACATCACATTCTTAGGCTCCAGATCTCTGTGACTAATCACTTTATTGAATGCTAGCATTGAAGATGAATTCTTAGCCTTCATGCTCCACTCATACAGCTTATTGATATTAGAATCCAAAATCTCAATCCATTCCGAATTCTCATTTTTTCCTTTGTTCAGATAAAACATCCAATCTATTTTTTTAGAATTAGTCGCCTGTGGACTATCCAATTCTAGTTGTCTAAAATCCGTTTTATGGATATCTGCAAGGATCGTTCCCATCAGAGAACTGTTATTGATAGTAACTTCATCTTGTTTCAAACATTGACCCTCAATCCAATCAAATATTAGATAGAATTGATTATCAATGTTATGTATAGAAGCACCCTTTAACCTTTTTGCAGGTTGAGCATGGATATGTTCAGCTGCCACGTCTGCTATTTTTTCTGAATTAATATAATTTTGCACAGCAGCAGGTCGTATCATGATCTGGGGATTCAATGCCTTAACTGCATAATTAGCTTGCGTCGTTTCAATGGCGTACATTCGATGAAGAAGTCCACCTGAAATCGGTTTGGGCGAACTGATCAATTCACCAAGCTGTAATTCATTACACAGTTTCTCAAAATTTAAATTATATTGAGTATCGTTCATATGTTATCCCCTCTCATTTTGGCTATTTGTCTGGAGCAAAGCTTACATTCCGTACTCGGCAAAAACGGCTGCATATTTCTTTTCTAATATCGTCCAGCGCTTTTCGGCTCCGTATTTGGCGTGCAGTTGCTGTAAATAATGCTTGGCTTCTTCCGTATCGCCGGCTTTTAGCAGGAAACGGAAGGTTACTTCGCTTAAATGTAGCGCTGTCTTATCCATATAATAATGGACTATATCTCTGGCCCCTGTTAGCGAGTGTAAGAATGACATACCCTCTTCCAAATGTGACACCAGTTCTTTCGATAAAGCGTCTGGATCGATATCAGGCGTTAAGGTATAGTGGGCCGGAGCGGAAGGGGCTATTTCTCTGATTCGGCAGGTAAAATGAGATGTGAACTCCAATATGTCTCCATTCAATCCAACGGAATGCAACTCCGCAAGTTCGGTGGAATGAACACCACAATTAACATAAAACTGGACTTGTCTACTGGTGTTATACTTTGCTCTTTGAATGTTGAACTTATATGCGAGGTTTCCATCCGCTTTGTAGAAATTCAGATTTTTCTTCGAATAGCCGTGTTTGGCAAATACGGGTTTGACGTCTGTTTTGATGATCTTCTTAAAAAGTTCCTGCATTGATATCACTCCCAAGGCAAAGTTTATTTAATTCGTTGTTACCCTTTTTTGTTCAGAATCATGCTTGTTCTATTTTATAAAAATAAGGGCCACACATGGATTCGTGCGTATACACGTACGTCCATGTAAACGCTCGGTCGAAGATATAGATATCCTGCTCCGAATCAAAATCCGCTGCAATGACCCGATTCGCGTTTTCGTATAAAAGCACCCAACCACCACTTTCATACATCACATATACTTCATCTTTCGGCTCGGCATCGAAAGCATCTCGTGCTTCATCATGTGTCAGACATTTCTGTTGTTCATAACTGAACATATGCCACTTGTACTGGCTATAATGGATAGACTCTTTGACCACATCATCGATATTATGGGCAAATACGCTGTCCCATTGCTGTACAATCCCTTCGGATTCCTCATACAGTTCGGATACGACAACCCCTTTATCCTGCAATTTCTTCTTGAACATATATTCCTGATGGATACGCTCAATCCCCCAATATGCTCGGTTCAGTTCCATTTCGGGTAACGCATCCAGCAGCTCGTTAATTTTATCTCGAATCATCATTACCTCCGTAAGTTATCTGGAATTATAATACCTGGCCCTTGCCTGACTGTTTAGCTTCTTCTCGTAGCATATGAGCCAGTTTGTACATTTCTGCAATGTCATGCCTGTTCTGTTCCTGGAATCTTCGTATTGCCTTATCAATCTCTACCACTTCCACCGCAACCACCTGCTCGCCATCTTCCGGATTCAGTGGATCACCGACAAGTTCAACATCTCCATATCCGATGATTCGTACAAAATGGGGATGCGGAATATGCGGCCGATACGGTTCCAAAGCACTGGATGTGCAATAGAATTGACCAAAGATCTGATAGGACCGCATTTTTGCCCCAAGCTCCTCCATCAGTTCACGCTTCAGTCCATCCATGTAATGCTCACCTGCTTCAAGCGTACCCCCAGGCAGCTCCCAGGCTCCATTATCCAGTTGGAAGACAACACATTGATCCCCGACAAACGGAATGATGCTAATATTACTCACCAGCTTTTCATCCACGATGTCGTTCAATCTGAACTCCGCCTCAATAATTCCCCAATGAATTGACGTACTCAGCGCCGGAAATAGTTCCGCACTCAAGCTACTCATCCGCACCCGATCCTCTCTATCTAATTCCACTATTCTTCCAATTATAGTCGAAAACACAGAAAGAAGGCCACCTTCCCACCGGGGAATACGTGACCCTCTTCTTACGCTCTCTGCCCTTAAGCCTTGAATCAGTGTTCTCTCCAGACTCTCAGACCATTCTCCTTCTAATGCTGCACCAGTTTCCCATTTTCCAAAAAAAGAACCCGGCTACAGAGCGGCAAAATCCGCTCATCATGCGTAACCATCACTGCACTCTTGCCCTGCTCTTTCACGAGCCGTGCAATCATGCCGACAATATCCAGCCCACGTTCCGCATCCAGACTGGCTGTTGGTTCATCCGCGAGCAGAACAGCCGGATCGTTCATCAATGCCCGTGCAATGGCGACCCGCTGACGTTCCCCGCCAGACAGCTTCTCTGCATATGCCTTCCTCCGATGGGTCAACCCCACCGTATCCAGCAGCTCATCCACTCGCTTCTCCGCCTTATTTTTATCCGTTCCGGCGAGCTTTGCGACCACCATCAGTTGTTCTTCTACTTTCAGATACGGAATGAGGTTGGCACTTTGAAATATAAAACCAAGCTGCTGAAGCCGTACATCGGATATATCTTGTTTGCTTTTGCCCATAATAGAGGCTCCGTCCAGCAAAACCTGTCCTTCCGTCGGTTCAAGAAGTGCGCCTGCAATGGACAAGAATGTACTTTTGCCCGAGCCGGAAGGCCCCATCACAGCCACAAGTTCCCCTTCAGCAACCTCAAGGTGCAACTTGTCCAGAATCGTCCGTTTACTGCCACCATCTTCAAAGGTCTGTGTAATTCCCTGCAATACCAATCGGTTTCTCATGCTGCTGTCCTCCCAATCGCATCAAGTGCATCAATTTTGGTAACCTTCCACACCGAGAACAATGAACCCGCCATAGACATGAGTATGAATAATACACAGGTCAGTGCGAGGGTGGATAAACCTAATTGAAACGGCATCGATGCTGGCAAGATGGACTCAAACAGTCGAACCAATAGTACGCTAATCACCAGACTGCCAACCGACAGAACCAACACTTGTAACGAAACACTACCCGCCAGATAACCATTCCGCGTTCCGATGGCTTTTAATATGCCGAACTGACTCGTCTTCTGAATCGTGATGACATAGAAGAATACCGCAAGCACAAACGCCGAGATGACATATAGAAAAGCGATCATCATGAGCAATGATCCCTGCTCTTCCTTATATCCAGGAATGGCCGATACGGCATCAGACTTCGTAATGACTTCCGTATTAGGCATTGCAGCACTCAGGCGGTCTACCTTATCGCCCCCATCCTTAATCGCAATAGCATTGTATATCGGAGCATTGGCATTGGTGTCTGCTGAACCTTGCGAAGTTCGTGAACTTCCCTGAAGTGCAAGCCACTCCTGTTCATTCAGGAACACCACAGGGGAGTGACTGAAGGACTCATTTTGAACAAATCCACCAACAGTCCACTCCGTTCCCGAAGCTTGATCGACCAAGACGGTGCCAATTGTGACACCAGATTCAGACAACTTTTGGTCCACCACAACCTGCCCTTTCGTCTGATCTGTAATCGGAGATCCTTCGGTAACGGTTGGAGCAAGCCAACCTTCCGGGTTGACCATGAACAACGTGACATCGATCTTCTTCGTGTCGCCCGTTGGACTAACAGTTGTCATTTTCACACCCAGTGGCTCAGCATTCTCTTGCCCCACTACGGAGCGAGCTTGATTAAGCTGATCCTGATCCACTTGTGACCGGGTAAACCGATGATTCGAATCCTGTTCCAGCACAAAGTGGGTTGCTGCCATATTTTTGACCGAAGCTGCGTTATCATAAGCCAGCCCCTGTGCAAGACCTGTAACAAACAGTACCAGAAATGAAACCAGTACCATGATTGTAGCAATTAAGGCATACCGACCTTTGGCATACCTCATTTCCCGAATAGCCAAGTACATGTTCTGTGACCTCCCTCTTGATAACCCAAGTATAGGAGGCGAAAATGAACGGCAAATGAATAACAGATTACATCTGCGGAAGGGTCACGGTGAAGACCGTACCCTCAGGCGAACTGGAAACCTCGATTGTACCGTCATGAATTCGGATAATTTTCTGCACAATGGCAAGTCCAAGCCCGGTTCGTCCGGAAGAACGTTCCCGCGCACGGTCCACCCGATAGAATCGATCGAACAGGAAAGGTAGATGCTCCGCAGCAATCCCGTCTCCAGTATCCCGGATCTGAATCACACACTGGTTATCCGTCTGCTCGGCATGAATCTCAATGCTTCTTCCCTGCGGCAGATGATTCACTGCATTTCCCAGCAGATTCATCCACACTTGCATGAGCAGCACTTCATTGCCGACCAGCTGAATAGATTCGGGCACCGATATCCGAAGCAGCAGTACTTTTTCTTCAAGTTGCCATTGTAACACCTGAACCGCTTGCCGGAATTGATCTCGCAAAGAGAACTTTACTTTCGACAGATCTTCGTTGCCTTGTTCTAGGGAGGACAGGAGTAGCAGTTGTTTGCTGAGCAAAGAGAGATGACGGCTCTCCTCCTCAATGATCGATGCATAGTGCTCTCTTTCCTGTTCAGGCAGATCCCGATCCGCAACTAATTGGGCAAAACCCTGAATCGAGGTCAGCGGTGATTGAATCTCATGGGATACGTTGGATACAAACTGCTGCCGCGCCTGATCGACCCTCTCCAATTCACGACTCATTGTCATGAAATGTTGAGCCAGCTGTCCAATCTCATCCCGCCTTGCGGTAGGCAATTTCAGATTATATTTTCCTTGCGCAATCCGCTTGGTCGCCTCGGACAGACGTTCAATCGGATGAACCAGATAGCGTGTACTGATCAGAAAGATCAGGATACTAATACCTATCGTAAATGCTCCAATCAGCGCAAAAAAGATTCGCAGCTCACCGAATTGCAGAATTACATCCGGACGCATAAAGAGAGCGTAATTGGTATTGCCCAACAGTAGTTGAACACCCACGGTATTGCTTAATTGATTATCGAAGAAACCGGTAATGAACGGTTTGCTTGGAAACTGGGCGACGCCATGGTATACCTCACCATTCAGCACCAATTCTACAGCTTGCTTGTCCAGATCTTTTTCACGGAATTCGCGGCCGTAGAATTGGTCGTTGGCTTTTCCATCCGTTACATAAATTTCGTACCCAAGTGCGGCGGCATTGTTCAGATACTGCTCCATTGTGTCCGGTTGCTGCTCCACAAATTGTTTCATTTGCGTCGCAATGCCCACCAGCTTCTCATCATTAAAATCCTTGAGCTTTGCATGATAGTAGATATTCGACAAAAGAAAACCGAGCATGCCGCTGACCATAATCACCGCAATCGTAATGAGGAATACCCGGACGTACAAGGTCCTCAAGGTGCTTTCACCTCCATCTTGTAACCAATGCCCCGCACAGTCTGAATGACAAAATCGTCCGTATAATCGGCAAAACGATCACGCAGCCGCTTGATATGCACATCAACGGTACGGTCATCTCCTTCGTAGTCTGCTCCCCAAACGAGCCGAATGAGCTCATCCCGTGAGAACAACCGCCCTGGAAACTGCGCAAGCTGTGAGAGTAATTCAAATTCTTTCATTGGCAAAAAGAGAATGGATTGCCCGTCCGTAACCTCCACATTGTTGCGGTCAATAACGATTCGGTTCATGCGGATGATATCGCTGGATGTGCGATGATACCGACGAAACAACGCCTTTACCCGATAGACCAGTTCTTCAGGTTCAAACGGCTTGGTCACATATTCATCCGTTCCTTTCAGATAACCGTCTCGCTTGTCAGATAGCTGATCTCGTGCCGTCAGCAACATAATGGGAATGTCGTAATGCTGCCGAATGTAATCACATAACTCCAGTCCGTCCATGCCTGGCATCATCACATCTAAGATTGCCAGATCGATCGGTGTTTCTTGCATCAGTTTGACCGCTTCCAGTCCGTCCTGCGCTTCATGAACCCGATACCCTTCCTTGGTCATGACATGCCGCAGGAGTGCTCGAATATTGGCATCATCGTCTGCCAGCAGCAGATGTTTCATAAGGTTGTCCGCCCTTCTATGTAACGAGTACATCTCACTTTGATCCTGCACAGATGGTAGCATAAAAGCAACTTCATTCGCCAGCACACAATCCCGAAAACACCGCGGCCATGTTTACATTTCCATGAATCTGGTTGACACTATTATGAGGCGCAACTATAATAAAATCATAACATATGAACAAACGCTCATATATTCATTTGTAGGTGATCAAACATTGCCAAGAATCATCTATATTCCACACTAGAAATCATATTACATAACGGAGCAAGGCTCCAAAGGAGAGGATTTAAATGTCCGGACATCATCACGATCAGAACCATGGGCACGATCATGGACACAACCACGCTCACACCACCAATAACAAGAAAGTCCTGTTGTTTTCCTTCATTATTATTACCATCTATATGATCGTCGAAGCCATTGGTGGATTCATCACCAACAGCCTAGCGCTCATCTCGGATGCAGGTCATATGTTGTCCGATTCCATTGCGCTCGGGATCGCTTTGCTGGCGTTCACGTTTGGTGAAAAAGCAGTGAATACTGGCAAAACGTACGGCTACAGAAGATTCGAGATTTTGGCTGCCACGTTAAATGGAATCACGTTAATTGCCATCGCGCTTTACATTTTCTACGAAGCCATTGGTCGTTTTATCCACCCTCCAGAAGTCGCAACCGTAGGCATGTTAATCATCAGCGTCATTGGACTGCTCGTAAACATTCTTGTTGCCTGGATCATGATGCGTGGTAGCGATACGGAGAATAACCTGAATATGCGCGGTGCTTATCTCCATGTTATCAGCGACATGCTGGGATCGATCGGGGCCATTGCTGCGGCACTGCTCATGATGTTCTTTGGCTGGGGTTGGGCCGATCCACTGGCGAGTGTGATTGTCGCGGCACTGGTATTGCGTAGTGGGTTCTATGTCACCAAATCATCCCTGCATATCTTGATGGAAGGAACTCCGGCCAATGTGGATGTGAATGAACTGGTGCAAACCATCAAACAAGTCGATGGCGTCAAAGGTGTACACGATGTGCATGTCTGGTCCATTACCAGTAACCTGAATGCGCTGACCGCTCATATCGTGGTGGATGGAACGATGGATGTTTATGCATCCGAGATCCTGGTTCAGAAGATTGAACATATGCTGGAGCATAAAGAAATCAAACATGTGACGCTCCAAGTGGAGTCCGAAAAACATCTGCACGATACCTCAGTACTATGTACCGTCAAAGGAGACGCACCCGATGCTCACGCACATCATCACCATTGAGAAGGGTAACAAATATTAGTTGCTTCTAAATGAAAACAGGGCAGATTCTCCGGTGAAGGGAACGCCCTGTTTTTATTTTCCTAAGTTCAGCTTCTTGGTATGAGTAGAAAATAGAATAGCCTTTACCTAACCGTAGCGGGCTCTGGACTACTTGTATCTGGAGAGTAACTTCTCTTTCTTTTGATCGAATTCATATTCTGATATGATATTTTTCTCTTTTAATTCACCCAACTGTAGCAGTTGTTCATGAACATTCACAGGGGTCTTTTTTCTCTTGCTAGATATGATCAAAGCTAGGATTGAGAAAAGCAGACCATACAGGACAGCCAAAATCCCCATTCCTGCTGCGGCTTCCGAACTTTCCAAGAAAGCCACTAAAAAGAAAAAATTAAGTACGTACCAAATAAGACTGACGATCGATAATGCTTTCAATGAATATTCCTCCTAAAGGTTATGTATATTTCTATTCAAAATCAGAAAAGGTCGGTCAGAAGACTAAACATCAACCTCGTCCCAGTTTATAATGACGTATCCAAGCTGAAACAACAGGATGACAATATAACTGATGTTGATTCTCAAACTGGTCTTAACTTTCTTGATCTGATCCAAGAAATCTTCTTTGTTCATTTTTTCGCGTTCCAGCTCAGACTTCATCTTTTGTTTTTCTTTCCATAAAAGTACAAACTCGATTACACCAAATACACCCCATACCAATGTAAACATCAATAAGGACGCATTTGCACCCGACAATAGCATAAGGGAACCTTCATCCAAACCTTTCTCAATTCCTAGCTTAAAGCTTACATTCACACTCAAAGTCAGAATGACTAAACCAAAACCTATAAAACTTAAATACGGTGTGAATCTGGAGCTGCGCAATACTTCCCCTCCTTTCGGATAATAGAACCCTAGCACATATGCCAGGGCTCTTCGATTCAGGTAAGCTCAAATTCTCTTTAAGAGACTTTGACCTTATAAACCGCATAACCAATCTGAAGATCACAGTATTTAGTTACTTTCGAACTGTCCATCTATTTCTTCTGTGCCTGTAACAGTTGATCATTAACAAATGCTTTCAAGAAGAAGAGTTCATTCCCATTAGGCTCCCGCAGCTGTTCCTTTTCAAACGATGTTATCGCCTGCTCCAAGGAAGTAGATGTCACCGCTCTGCTACTGGTTGTAAGCTCTCTCCAGAATACATCCATCTCTTCCCGATCACAGATAGACTCGTGTCCGAGAATGAAATGCTCTGCATCATACATCTGGATATCTTGTATCATGTGGTTAAGCAAGGATTGCTTAAAATGAAACATTTTATCCGTTGTTGTTCCATAAGGACTATCTCCGAGAAAAATAGTCTTCTCATCCGGAATATAAACAATTGTTGAATCATCTGTGTGCGTACTTTGAATCCTATCCAGCATACAGAGCTTGTTCCCCAGGTCAATCTGGAGGGAATCTTTAAAGACGATACCGGGCTTATCTAGTAGAAATGATTCTCTCCTCGGGATTTCCGCCTGTATAATTTCCATACAATGCGCGCTGATTATATCGGCATCTACATACTCACGAAGTGACTGATCATCGAAGGAATAAGATCTCCATTCGTTCAACCGCTGTTCTGTCAACCGATTAACGATGATCGTCGCACCAAATTCATTCATTCCCAAAAAATGATCCCAATGCGCATGAGTAATAACCACATACTGAACGGGAGGCACATCTAAGCATCGAATCTCCTCGATAAAGTCTCTGGCATGTTGAACTGAATTCCCACCATCGATCACCAGACTATGTTTTTCCCCACACACCAAGCCTAGTACCGGTCTTTCTCTATCATTATCGTTGGACATATAATAAATGGAATCGCTTAATTGATTTAACATGTCAATTCTTCTCCTCTATATGAGTATTTTCATATCATAGGCAGAGAAAAACCGCATGCTTATCCAAACTAATACATGGATTTTTCTCCGTTTATGGATTTACCAATGGAATCACCTCTTTCAATCTGTAATCAATATTTCAAATATTATGTAATGGCAATGATTATACTACTTATCAACATCAACAACGTTACGGGCGCCCAGATTCTTCGTTCCCATACACTTCTCGTAATCAGATTCAAAATCGTCCCAAGTACTAAATACGCGACGATAAACCAGATCGCTGTCTCTGCAAAAACAGACCACTGAGGCCAAAGCAATCCTGCTTTACTCAGAACAATGATACCCATGAATGCTAAAATCGCAATCTGGAATATGCAAGCAAAACGCATGGAAACGGGGTATTTCCCGGGAAACTTTCCACCCATGGCGTACTCCCCCCAAGGCACACCTACCGCTAAAGCAACCTGAAAGAGAATAACGATTAGGATCAATATGGTAAATGCTATTGCTGACGTTAATACGATCATGACCACACTCCAGTATTCAAAGCGGCAGTAGAATCACTCCCATAATAGGGATTCCTTACCAATCTTAGACCCTTTATTCTCTACAGAAATGCAAACATGATTGTTCTCTAAATTATACAGGCTATGCCACTAAATCATACTTCCTTTTTTGCCTTTTCGCCCCCTGCCAATCCGCGATACAACATTCTGCATGGTCCTACACTCTTTAACCATCTTGCAAAAAGATCGGTGAAACTGAACTTCGGAGGAAAAGAACTAGGAGTTGCTGGATACTGTTTCGTTTACTTCAATTGTTGAGTGCCATAAAGTATCCGGGCTTGCTCATAATTCAATGGTTCAGTAAAAGGTACTTCCAAGAAATACTCCAACTGCCATTGCTGCGTTTTTAGAGCCTGTTTACTTGTTGGCTTGTCCCAAGGCGGATATACACGTATGGCGCGCTTGCCACCTTTGCCTTGATCCGATACGATATCTCGCTGTAACAATACAGGTTTTGGAAATACAAATTGACCAAAATGGCTGCCTGAGCGCGTACTAATGACATACATATCTTCTGGATCTGTTACGTCATATGGCTGTGTCGATCCATCCTCACTTCGTTGCCACAGGGTAACAAATTGTCCAATCTTGGTTGGGGTGGTTTTTGCGACGCGAAATCGAATGGAGAGAGAATTTAAGGTGAATACATACGCCCCGTATTCAGCATTTTGTGCTTCTTCATGTGGTTGTGAGCATACAAAGCCACACTTGTCATAGATAAGTGCTTTACTGGCAAGTAAGTCACCATGAAGTATATCGGGGGTTGTCCAAGCATTCGAACGATTCAAACTACTTTTGTTATCCAACTTGTGATATCTCTCCTGTCTTATACAGTCTGAACTAAGGCATTAGCGATAGCTATAATAACTCTGCTAGTTCAAAGTTCCTGACATAATCGTTTCCATACATTCCATGCCTCCAAATATTCAGGCAGATCATCAGGATGATGCTTGTTACTCAGCCCAATTCGGCAATATAGATGGACCAGAGCTTCCTCGATCAATCTGGATTTATCCATTTCCACTTGTTCCAGAAGTTCGAACGTAGCAAATAATGTTTCGGTGTTGATATTATCTGGCGAGGAGCTAAAAGCATACAAGAAATCATAGACGATAGGTCCAACCATTGGAGATGGGTCAATAACGCCGATGAGTTCATTTTGATCATATACAAAATTATGAACCCCCGTATCTCCATGCAAAAGAAACTTCTCTTCTTCCTCATGAAAGAGACGATCCACTTTGGATTGAACCAGATTATAATCATCTTTCGTTAAAATATTTCCGATATTCATCTTTGCTTCATGAATACTAATCTGATTGAATTCTTTCCATGTCCTCTGCGGGAGCTCTATTCTGCCCCATGATTTCGTATCTGTAGAACGCACATATGTATTGAATAACTCTTTCACCAGACGAGTTAACCATTCTCTCTTTAGGCCCCGGTTGAAATGGGTCGTACCGTCCATATACGTATAAATAAAATAAGTGTTAGCCGGGTCAGTGTACAAAACTTCAGGCAATAACGAAGAATTCTTATACGTATCCAAAAACTGCTGGGCGATGTGAATCTGTTCGGGTTCATCCGATTTCAAAATATAGTGTTTATTCAGACTCGTACTCAACCGATAAACACGTCCAGCTGTGGTACCTGACAAACTTTGAATTTCAGATATTTCTTCATTGATATGATGCATCTTGAATAAGTTATTGACCTCATTTATCGTTGGATTAATTAACATATGGTTCTCCTCATATAACTAGGATCTTGATTCATTTGGTAAACATAAGTTAAGGTGAGCATTAAGCTCCAGCTCCACGCTGAATTATCTTTCAAAATGGACTCGTTCTTCTTGATTGGAACTAAAAATATAATCTGGATACTGGTTTGCCATGGGTGGGAGCTGATCCTCGGGGAAAAACTGCAGATCCTTCATCTCTTCATTATCGGGCGTGAGTTGTCCAGATCTGATCCTGCATTCAAATACGATAGTCAAATATTCGACCTGATGACCATTGCTGTATGTAAACCTTCTTGCTTCACCCCCGTATATTCCGATAATCTTCTCCGGTTCAACAACCAGACCTGTCTCTTCCAGTGCCTCTCTTACCATCGCTTGCGCCGGTATTTCACCAAGCTCAATTGCTCCAGCAATCAGCCCCCAGGTTGATTCGTTATGTTTACGACCGAACAGGATCTTTCCTTGTTCATTTCGGATAATTCCAGCTACACCCGGCATAAAAATAAGCTCATTGCCGATCTTTTCCCTAAGGTTTTTGTAATAGTCTGACATGCCCATGCACAGTTATCTCCTGTCTTCTATTTTCTGATTTCCCTTCCATCAATGATCCATTGTACGGCATCCCAAATATCCTCTGCGATATAATCAGGTTCGGTCTCCGTCCATTTGTCTCTAAATTTGGTTAATGAAGATTCCCCCCAGCCTGTTCTCACCATGATTTTGGTCGCTCTTACGGCATGGGCAGCAAGCATATCTGTATCTCCTACATCTCCAATTACTACGCATTTGGATAGATCCAGACCGTGTTCCTCTGATGCCTGTAATAACATTCCGGGTTGTGGCTTTCTGCAGCTGCATTCTTGCTCATGCGGACATATATAGGAGTGATCGAATCCGTACTTGCGAAATTGCTCTTCAAAATCCTGAACACTTGCCTCTCCACGAGAAATTCGATATTGATTCGTAAAAGCCAGCACCATAATTCCTTCTCGTTTCAAAAGCATAATTGCTTCTTGAGCATTGGGGTATAATCTGAAATCTCTCGGATGAATAAAATGACCTGTACCACCGATTGTTCCATCTCTGTCTATAAAAACAGCTTGTACATTCCCCTGTGGTTTCATCATGGTCTGTTCCTTTCTTAGAAAAATTTCAAGTCGTGTCGTTCATCTATACTTTCTCATCGATAGTATGCTTGCTGCCATCTTGCTGTTTATTGTGTTGTTGTTTTTTAATTTCAGTTTTCAGATAGTGTACTTCTTTGATTAATACATCCAGCTTTTTCGATGTTTTGGATGAATCTATCGCATAACGTACAATTGCAGCAAAGATAAGAACGACAATAAAACTTATAAGTGATACTACTAAAGCTCCATAAAACTCCAAAATGGTGTTCAACTCCTTGCTGTCAAAAAAATAAGTTGTAAAACTCTTCTGAAAACCAAAACCATATAATCCCCAGGATAACCATAGTGATGCCTAGTACTTTTAATATTATTTCGATATGTTTAGAGATATCACTATTAGGAGGGTTATCTTCAAACTCGTAATTCGGTTTAATTTTTCGATATCTCATCAGGACAAATATTTTGTATAGAAAATCAGGAAAGAAGTAACATGCAATGCCCACGACAAATACGGGAGTAGATAAATAACCAAACGTACTGTTGGTCCATTCCATCTCTATTTCCTCCATCCTCCTTTTTTCCTTACTGAATTCCCGCCGTACCAAACGTATTTTCGATGGCCTGTTTATAATTTTCCCAACCAAAATAAAACGGGCCTACCTGTAGTTTCTTGTCGTTCAATATGAAATCGCTCCAGATCACAACATCATCTTCCTTATCAATCTTGACAGAAATAAATCCACACTCTTCATCCCCACACCAAGGACATACTAAAATGGGATATCTATAATACATGGATTCATGTGGTTTCTTAAGTAAAAAATAATCAATGAGAAGTCTCTGATATTCATCGCTGACCCATCCCAGACTTGGTACCAATTCATGTTTTTTCAATTTTTGATAGAGCGATGTACCATCAATAATGATGTCAGCAAATCTCGTATTTTTATTCCCATCCTGTTCAGGATCGAACTCATCGTATCTTGAAGCTAACTTGGTTTCTATGGTGCTAATTTTCACTATATTTCCTCCATATTCATCCTCTTAAGCTCTCACATTCTTCCTCTACGAGAATGTCAGCACAGCGCACAATCAATTCAGGCATATTTTCTCCACCAAATAGAACATGAAGCTCATATCCGTTATCGATCCGATACAGCTCTTGATACAGCCAGTAACTGCCTACAATCCCACCGTCTTGCTTAAGGATTTCCGGCGCAACGAGCGTGAGTTTATTTATATTGGTGAAGCCCCCACGGGTGTCAAAACGAATGACCACTTCATCCCCTGTCAGCAGTTCCGTCACTGTACAATCATGATATTGAACCCGGCTATGTATTTCATCGGAAATATCCTGTGCGATCATCACTTCTCTAAATTCTTTCGATATGCGTTCCATTTCTCTTCTATTTTCTGCACTCTGTTTCTTCAGCTGGAGCATAACTTCTCTCGTGCAATAACCCAACGTAAAGACACGGATATCCGCAATTTGTTCAACGATTTCCTGTGGCAAATTCTCCGCCTTGTATTGAAAATTCCACTCCATCGATTCTTTGTACTCTTCCTTACATTTCTTCTCATCAAAAGGAGGACGTACATCATATTCTGCAATGAGTTTCTCGATATGCTCTCGTTCTTCCGGAGGCATGTGAAATACGATCTGATCCTCTTCAGTCACTTCTTCCTCACCGAAAGCTTTGTCTACGCGAGTAAGTACTTGACCATCATGCTCCAGCATGAAACGTGGGTCCAAGTTATATAGCTCTCGCTCCTGCTTCACATGTGCTTTTTCCTTTCTTTTATACAGCCTTAAAAATAGATCCTCATCTGACTCGTAAGCTCCGTTATGTACTCTTAAACCAAAATGAAGATGTGTCTGCTGACAAAGCTCATACCATTCTTTCGTTAGATATCTCATGGGCATCTCTCCTGGTAATTTTTAGAAGTCTTTTTTTCATCGCTACTCCTCGAAAATCTTCAGCCTTAACGACTCCTTATACTCAACAGACGTACTGGTCTACCCCAAGGTTTGAAACAATTTGTGTTTTATTTCTTTGTCGTTTCGCGCCGCCCATTCATACACAGCTTCTAGGCCTGCGGACTCCTGACCTCGTTGAAAATAAAAACATAGATCCATCGGTACTAACCGTTTACCATAGAGTTTGATGCCAATCCGTCTGTAATTCATATAAATACACTCAATCTGAGATGCATCATATCTCTGATGTTTCATAGAAATCACATGATCGCTTTCCAGCGTAATACTGGGTTTAGTGAAAAATAAACGCCAGAGCAGAAAAACGATATAACCGAGATTAAAGGTCAATATAACGATCAGGGAGTACTTCAGAATACCATTTTTATAGTAAATACCATCCCTGAAAAGTATAGCTTCAATGACCAACATACATAATAGGCCCAACCATGCTCTTGGATAAATCGTCTTGTATGTGATGAGTTCCATCTCCTAATTATTCTCTTCATTAATCCGAAGCCACTCGGAAGGGGTTTTTCTGGCAAAATGTTTTTCAACAAAATCCAAAATATCATCAATACCGGGTAATGCCGCATTTTCTTTGGCTTCGTGAAACGTCATCCATTGGTACTCGGTATGTTCATGATTTAACCGGACAGGCTGTCTTTCATCCACGTATCCTACGAATACGGGAGCGGTATAGATATAATCCTCTATGGGTGAGTAATATTGTTCGAATTGATTGGCAGAGTACAACCGGACTTCCGTAATACCTGTTTCCTCGTTAACTTCTCTAAGCGCAGCTTCCCATGCCTTCTCGCCCTCTTCTATCCCGCCGCCAACATAACACCACTCGTTATGCAACATACGACCAGCCCGCTTCAGCATCAGTACACGGTATTGATCGAGGCTTTTCTTCAACAGAACTACAGCCACGCCTTCACAACGAATAGGAACTACCTGTTTCACGTGCTCCGCACCATTCAATTTCTCGCCCCCTTCTCTTCAGAATCGAAGTCCTCCAACACTTTAAACTTATCCCCGTAGATTTTGTCCAGATGATCTTCTCCCCAATAACACAAATGATCCAGGGCAGGCTTGAGTCCCCAACCGTAGTCCGTTAACTCATATTCCACTTTGGGAGGAACCTCCGAATATACCTTGCGCTGCACAATCTCATCCTTTTCCAGACCTCTGAGCTGTGTTGTCAGCATCTTCTGCGTAATGTCCGGTATCAATCTTCGAAGCTCCGACGTACGTTTCCGTCCCGTCATCAAATGATAAATAATCAAAGGCTTCCACTTCCCACCCATCACTTCCAAGGCCGCTTCCACGCCAACTTTATATTTCTTTGTAGCGTTTGTGTCTTCATGTTCCGTCATTTTTGAACCCCTCCATAATCAGGCTATATCAAGGTGAATCTTAATCTTTTTGGTGCTCTTCTTTCTATTATTTGAGCCTATTTCGAGGCATCCATTTAGGGTACTTTAATGTTCCTATAGCACTTCATTCTTCCTATAGAACATCAAAGTGCGTACTTCCAGATGTTTTCATACCTGTTTATAATAGCATCAGCCACTGATTTATGGCTACAATACTGCAATCCAGAAAGGTAGTGAAAGATAAGATGAACGTACTCGTTGTAGTGTCCCACCCCAGAAAAGATTCCCTGACCTTCCAGGTAGCTGAACGTTTTGCACAGGGGCTTACCGAAGCTGGTCACGGTTATGAGATATTGGATTTGCATGGGATTGGCTTCGACCCGATTCTCCGAGAGATGGATGAACCTGACTATACCCAAGAAAATCAGGTGTTCTCGCCTGAGGTTGAAACCGAGATGAAGCGATTGAAGAAACACGATGCTGTGGCTTTTGTGTTTCCTCTCTGGTGGTGGCATTTGCCAGCCATGTTGAAAGGTTATGTGGATCGTGTCATGAACAACGGATTTGCCTATGGCGCAAACAAGCTCCCTCATCAGCAGATATTGTGGATCGCTCTTTCGGGTGTGACGGAAGAACAGGTGCAGAAGCGCAACTATGGTCAATCGATCGCCAACCTGCTCAATGTGGGGATTGCCGATTACTGCGGCGTGTCCCAATCGAGGGTTGAGTTTTTATATGAAACGTTGGAATCCAAGCCTGAGCATTATGAGGCACTGCTGAACCATGCACATCACTTGGGACTGAACTATGCCAACGATATTCCGACTCCATGATCGTATGAGAAAAAAGGTATGACCCGAATATGTATTCTGAAGTTTTGTGGTACGTTCAATATCGAATCACAACGCTTGAACACGCAAAAAGGTCGCTCCGAAGAGCGACCCTGCTTGTGTGTCTTGCATTATTTTACTGTCGAGAGAAGAAACTTCTCCAGCATAGTGATATCAGTAATGCTATGATTGCAAGCTGTGTTATCCATGCATACATACTGGGCAACGGAAGAAATATTATCCGGCGTATGGCTCTTGGTCTTCACGTTGAAGAATCCGAGCTCCTGATGGCGATGACAGAACATGCAGTACCCTTTTTTGTTCGTAGCTGTAAGCCGTCCCTCAATACCAAGGAATTTGCCCTCGTGCGGGTACACGATGAACAAGCGATTGGTCGCAATGTCGGTCCATCTCAGGTAGGTTGTACGTGCGTAGTCGATGGATTCGAGATCGGGCAATTTAAGCTTCTTGGCTTTTGGAAACAGCTTTTGGATCTGCTTGGCCGATATTTGCGGATATGGAATCAGATATGATTCCAGTCGGTTCAGATACGTCTGCAATTCATGTGTCGTCTCATACGTGGATAACTGCTCCAGCAATTGCTTCTGCTCCGGAGTGAGTTCATCGAAGATGCTCACCGCATTTGTGCCGACCGTATAACGGACGGTTTCCAATACTTTTGGATCTACAACCGAGCGTAGCGTTTTCAGCAGGAAATCAGCTTGTTTTTGAATATAATTAAATTGATGATTCTGAATAAATGGTGTTAGCATGGCGTTCAGCCCCTTATTTTTATTGGAAGAACAAATAAGGTGCAAAGCCTGCGGGATGTAACATTATGTTGATATTGATTTCAGGGCAACAATCTCATTTTTGTCGCGCCCTACACAAAGTCCGCCCCTATTCAGGCTTTGCGTAAGGCTTTCTAGCGAACGAGCAATCCGGCATCATCCATATTGCCACGTCATAACCCCCAATACGATAGATATATCGAAATTATAGCAGGGCAGCATAGTGTAGGCAACGGGCTTCGTTCCAATCTCCTCTGTTCAAGAAATATAATTACATCTTAGGCTTTCTTCCCATTTTCCACGAAATGATCTACTGCTGACTGCTCAATGGCCTCATGAAGCAAGAGCAGGATTGGAGCTGTAACGGACAATTACAAGGTTAATACCGCCTGTACTTCGCCACATGCCAATATTTCACCGGTTTGAATAAAGCCAAGAGAGTCATAAATTTTCTTCGCAACTACATTTTCAGGATTGTAGGTGAGTTCTACAACTTTGGCTTTTCCTCGTGGAAAAGTCCTCGCATACTCAATTGCTTTTACTACCATTTCTTTACCATATCCCTTACCTTGGTATCGCTGGTCAATCATCATCTTGAAGATGCCATAACTGCTATAATCAAAATTGCCATCCCCGTCATCATAGTACATCGAAATAAAACCTATCATATTGTCTTCCTTATAGACTGCAAAAGTAATTATAATCTGCCCCTCATCTGAGGCAACGTACGCTTCAGCAAGTGCATGTTGGTTCGAGGATATGAATCTTTGTTGGTCTGGAGTAACTTTAAGTTCAATACATTCGATAAAATTATCCCAAGTTATTCTTCTAAAATCCATTTTGAATTCCCTCCTGCACTAATCATCATTACTATTTTCTTCTCTATCTCACTGCACTCGTAAAACTCGCTTTAAAAATAAGATCATACACATTCGTGTAAGAATCATAGTACTCAAGTGCCTGTTTTCTCTCTTCGTAAAACGACTTCAACCTCTCTTTGTCTCCAGTATCGACATAAGCGATTAACTCTCGACTTGCTTTTTTGTATGCTTCTACACTTCGTCTCGCAGATCCAAAATCAAAGGAATTATAGTCTAGCACGGGAGTAAAGTTCTCCGGTCGGATTCCCGCATTTGATTCAGCTTCCGCTATGAACTCGTGTAATTTCGAGAAATCTACCGGCTCTTCCAGCAGCACATTGCCCAAAATGTGAACCACTTCCTGATCCATCTTGTTGAATCGCGTTGTAAAGACATGATTAAACACATGCATCTCCATCAAATTTCTGGTGTACAGAAAATAGCTATTAATCAAATGAAGCGTTGAGTTTTTATACTCTACCGAGAATCTCGCACCTCGAAGAATATTAGCCGGGATATATACTCGGCCGTCTATCATTTTTGCTTCGGCTCCTGCCTGTGTTTTGAGTTCCTTTTCATTGAAAATTACGCTGATTTTCTTAGGTGCACTTGAAACGGTGTGAGCCATGGAGCAGCTTAATAACGTTACAGCAAGTGTCAACATCATCATCTTTTTCACTATGTACAACTCCTCGATAGGAATAATCAGGATATACTTGCATTTCATTTTTTCCATCGTACCATTTTATTCAAATAAAGGTAATACACTACATATGCGCAACGTTCTTTTTCCACAAAAAGAAGCCACCTCCCTGGCCTTCCCCAGTTCAGTGACTCCATTTTGCAATCCTATTCATTCCCTACATTCAACTACTCCTTAACAGCTCCAACCACAATCCCCGTTACAAAATAACGTTGCAGGAACGGGTACACAAGCAGGATCGGCAGTGCGCTGATAAAGATCTGCGAAGCCCGAATCGTCCGTTGGGACAGGTTCTTCACCGCTTCTGGATCAAGCTTCGACATATCGGCCTGCACGATGATCGTCTGCATGAATGTCGCGAGTGGAAGTTTTTCCGCATCACGGATGTAGATAATACCGTCAAAGTACGCGTTCCAATGTCCAACCATCATGAAGAGAGAAACCGTTGCAATAACAGGTACGGAGACAGGCAGATAGATTTTGATAAACGTCTGCAAGTGACCTGCGCCATCGATAAATGCAGCTTCTTCCAGATCTTTGGGAACGGTACGGAAGAAGTTCAGCAACAGAATGATGTTAAACACCGCAACCAATCCCGGCAGGATCAAGGCCAGCAATGTGTTCATCAGTCCCAGCTTCAGAATCAGGATATACCCCGGAATGAGGCCACCGCTGAACAGCATCGTGATGACAAAATACCACAGATAGATGTTACGTGCGCGGAACACCCGCGTCTCTTTGGAAAGCGCATAGGCTGCAAGCGTATTAACAATTAACGCAAGTCCAGTACCGAGTACCGTCCGCTCCACAGATACCCATAAGGAGGAGAGGAAGTTTGTATTGGCAAATGTCTTCGCATACGCCTCCAGTGTGAATCCAATTGGCCAGAACGTTACGAGACCAGCATTTGCAGGCGCAGATGCGCTAAGTGATACCATGAGCAAGTGATACAAAGGCAGCAAGCAGAGCAGTGAAAGGATGGTCAGGAACACATTGTTGAATATGCTGAATATGCGGTAAGGCATCGTTTTATGGTACATTCGTTTGTCATCCTTTCTAGAAAATTCGATATCCGGCGAATCGGTAAGCCAGTCGGTACGAGATCACAATCAGGATCAGGCTGATGACCGACTTGAACAGATTCACAGCGGTAGCGAAACTGAACTGCCCACTTAACAGACCTTCTCTATACACAAACGTATCGATAATATCACCTTGTTGGTAAATTAACGGACTATATAAGTTAAAGATTTGGTCAAAGTTGGCGTTGAGTACATTACCCAGTGCCAGTGTTGCGATTACAATCCCAATGGGAATCAGTGCCGGAATGGTAATATACATCGTTTGCTTCCAGCGTCCTGCTCCATCCACTTCAGCTGCTTCATAAAGTGCAGGGTTAATGCCGGACAGTGCCGCGAGGAAGATAATTGTGTTGAAACCAAACTCTTTCCAGACATCACTCGCAATAATCGTGAATCGGAACCAGCTTCCATCCCCCAGGAAGAAGATCGGCTTGATACCAAATACGGATACCAGGAACTGATTGACAATACCCGTCTGGGCCAGAATGTCGATCAGGATGCCTGACAACGTAACCCAAGACAGAAAGTGAGGAAGATACACGAGTGTTTGAATCGTTCTTTTCAGCGCCATCTTCCGTACCTCGTTAAGCAATAAGGCAAAGATAAACGGAATGATCAGATTCATGACGATCTTCGTACAGGCAAAAAACAGCGTGTTCCACGTAATTTGCAGGAAATAATCATTTTCCCACATATACCTGAAGTGCTTCAGTCCTACCCATTCGGAATTAAAGAATCCCAGTGCAGGTTTATAATCTTGAAATGCCATCAAAATCCCGGACATCGGAATGTATGAAAATATAAAGACCATAATAGCCGCCGGCAACACCATGAAGTGCAGAATCCATGGCTGTTTGTAGCGTTTTTTTCTCTTTTTATCCAGCTTGTTCCCAACGTTTGCCTGCGGGATCCGCTTACCCTCCAATTTAGCCTCCATAGCGCTTCTCCTGTTCCCAAAAAAAGTTTTTGTGTGTGATCGGGTTCTCTGATATAAATAGTATCAAGCCGTTCTGAGGTCTGACTATATAACATTGTTAGGCTTGATAGTGTTTTGTTAGGGTATCATCGGAAGAGGTTGTTTACACACGAATTAGAAGGAGACTTTTCATGCATATATGGAAGCGCTTAATGCCTTTTCAAGGTACTACCAGATCCCGATTCAGTCTTTTTGCCAAAATAAACTTGTTAATTGTGGTCTTGTTCATCCCCATTCTGATCATGTACACCTACTCGAATAACGTCACCTATGATGTCGTCAGCAAAGAACTGCAGATCTCCAACACCAAACAGCTCACGTTTCTGTCCAGTCAGATCGACTCACGCATCAATCAGATGATGGATTTCAGCCTGATTCTCTCCCGAGATCCCAATGTCAGAGCTTTCAACGGCCTTAACATGTGGGATGATCGATATGACCGGATGCAGACCCGTTATGTGATACAAGAAAAGATGACGCTGCAAACCGGCGTTACGGATATATGGCCCACCCGATATGCGGTGTATTCACAGCAGAATAAGGATGTCATAGCCAACTACAACCAAACGACAGGATATGATGAAGCGTATTTGAAAAAAAATATGAGTGGACGATGGACCTATGGGGATCAGGGAGCCGCATCACAGGACGAACTAAATTCCTTCTATTGGTTTTATACCGATTCCTTGGCACAGCCAGGGATGCTCACAGGAAGTAATCTGGTGATTGAAGCGAGCTTCAGTTATGAGAATATTCAAAATATGCTGGATACGTATAAAGCGGGCGGACAAGGCGATCCTTTCTTGTATCACAAAGGAAATTCACCCATTCTCAATCGCAGCGCGGACAAGCAATTATCCGCAGAACTCATTCAGTATCTGGATATGCATTCCCCAGAAGACACCACACAAGATGTCGTGAAACTGAACGGGAAGAAATATCTGGTTAGCTCTGTGAAGTCCACTTATCTGGATTGGCATCTGGTGGACGTGATCCCGCTGTATCAGATTTTGAAACCCATCTCGCTGAGTCAGAATCTGTTCTACACCTGTATGATTTTACTGTTGGTGGTGGGCATCTCTGCTTCAATCTTGCTGTACCGGAATGTTCAATATCCGATCAAAAAGCTGATCAAAGGCTTACGCCGCGTAGAGCAAGGGGATTATTCTGTCCGACTGCATAGCAAAAACCAGAATGAGTTCTCATTCCTGTTCCGCCGATTCAACGATATGTCCCATCAGATTCAGGATCTGATCGAGAATGTATTCCATGAGAAAATTAGAGCCAGGGAAGCTACGCTGAAGCAATTACAAGCGCAGATCAATCCGCATTTCCTATATAATTGTCTAGGTTATATCATCAACATGGCCCAAATGAAGGACGAGCAAGCCGTCGTCTCCATGGCGCATAACCTAAGTGCGTATTATCGCTACACCACCCGTATGGAACGGGAGACGTCGTCGCTACAAGAAGAGATCAAGCTGCTGATCAACTATCTGGATATCCAGAAGCTGCGCAATGGTCGAATTGAGTATCACATCGATATCCCTGAGGATATGCTCTCCCAGTCGGTGCCACGATTAATGCTTCAGCCGATGGTCGAGAATTCCGTGATTCACGGCGTGGCGAAGTCCTATTCTTCCGGGGAAATTCGAATTACCGGGGAGCGCTTGAATGGTTTTGGCAGAATATACATCGACGACGATGGTCCAGGCTTAAGCCCGGAACAGTACGAAGCACTCAACTTGAAGATGCAGGAACCTTTACAAGAAGAAATGGGCTGCGGCCTTTGGAATACGCATCAACGAATCACGCACCTGTTCGGCAGTCATTCCTACCTCCTATTCGGCCCATCCCCACTTGGCGGGTTCCGAACCGAAATCATCTGGGAGATACCAAAAGAGGATACAAATTCCGATAAAGGAAATACCGATACAAATTGATACGTTATTAACGATAAGTTGACTATTTGATTTTGAACGAACCATTTACACATGAACATTTATATAAGGCCTTGTTTAAAATAAATGATTAGATTTTACGTGAACTCAAGCGAAGGATTGAAGGGATTCTGGAGAAGCGAAGCGTTCGCCTTTCAAGCACCATTTTAACCATCCAATCTTTCAATTCAGAAAATGGGGCTTGAACAGCGATCGAAAGAACCCTTCAAATCCGTAGCGATTTTGTTCACTTCACGTATCCTTTGATTTTGATTATTGGCCTTATATACCAACCACCAAGGGAGACATTATAATGCAAATGATGATCGTAGACGATGAAGCACACTGGGTCGATAACCTGTCCATGACCAAACCATGGCACACGCTAGGCATCGAACATGTGCATAAAGCATACTCGGCCCACGAAGCACTACAAATGATTGACACCCATCCCATCGATATCGTGATCTCGGACATCCAGATGCCCGAAATGACAGGCATTGAACTGATCGAACGCATCCGCATCCGGGACAAAAAAATAAAATGTATTCTGTTATCCGGGTATTCCGAATTTGATTACGCCAAAAAAGCCATTCAGTTCGAGGCCGTGGACTATCTGCTCAAGCCCCCAACTGACGATGAATTAATGGGGGCCGTTCAGAAGGCCATCGATCAATTGAACAATGAATGGGAACTTGTCAGTTCACTGACACGGACGCAGTTTACATTGCGAGAGAATCTCCCCCATTTGCGGGGACGACTGCTTCTGGGGGCTTTGCAGGGACAACGAATCGCGGTTGCGGAATGGGATCGGAAGCTCGCTAATTATGCTCTGCCTTTTCACACCGGGGATGCCGCTTTAATGCTGGTAAGGTTGGAAGAAGAATTCGGACACTATGACAGCAATGATCAGACCCTGATCGAATATGCGATCATCAATATGGCGGAAGAGATTATGGGTGAGTTTATGGAAGTGTGGGGCGTGAAGGAGGAGCACGGATATCTGGTGTTTCTACTGCAAATGAAAGAACGGAAAGGCGATATTGGCAAAGAAACCATCCTGGAGAAGTTATCGATTCAGCTTCAATCCAAAGTAAAACAGTTTCTGAAAGGCTCCCTCTCCATTGTCATCACCGAGTGGTTCACCTTTCCGGACCAGATTTACGATCGCTTCCGTCAGGCTTCAGCCTATTTCCGGCAGATCGTCGGCGACGAACGCGAATTCGTCATGCGCGTTAGCGATGTTGAGACACCTGCGGCGCAAGGTCCACTCGATGTGCTGTATACCCCGCCCACCTTCATTAGTCTGCTAGAGAGCGGACAGTGGGATGCAGCGGAAGAGAAAATCCTCGCGGTCTGCGCAGAGCTGGATGAGAAATGGTCGGAATCATGGGAGCACTGCATGGAGGCTGGTTTTCTCATTACAGCATCGTTCACCAACATCGCTCACCGAAACAAGCTGACTCTGACCACCTTAATGGGAAATGATGTCGAGGATTTACAAAGTGGGGAAGTTTTCGCTACCATCAGCAAACTGCGGAAATGGTCGCTCAGTGTGCTTGGCAAACTCAAGGAAGGCACGTCCAACGAGATCAAGGACATCCGTTCTGAGTATGTGAAGAAGATTCAGGATTTTACAGATAAAAACCTGCATCTGGATGTGTCTTTGCGTGTACTGGCCGACCATGTCAATCTGCACCCGACCCATTTGTCCAAGATCTATAAGATCGAAACGGGCGAAGGCATCAGTGATTATATCTCGCGCCTGCGTATGGATCGGGCCTGTCACAAGCTGGTCACGACCACCAAAAAAGTGTATGAAATCAGCATGGAGATTGGTTATATGGACCCGGCTTATTTTATCAAAGTGTTCAAGCGTCAATTCGGCGTTACGCCGCAAGAATACAGAGACCAGCACAAATAACATCTTAGAGGTTATTCAAAAAATCCGCTTTTGATTACGAAGGATGCCTCACGGCATCATCAGCATCGAATATGGAATTCAGCCGAAATGTCCGTTGCTCACGTAGTTTTCCTACGCTCCGCTACTCCATTTCTAGCTTTATCCCATCTTCTCGGTACTGAAAACCGAATTTTTTGAACTTCATTTGAACATTCATTGGAACATTCACTAATAGAGTCCTATCGAAACTAACAAACTCATATAGATGCCCTCCCGCCCAAATTGGTACAGTTACATTGTAGAGGTTGTTCAAAAAGTCCGCTTTTGATTACGAAGGATGCCTAGCGGCATCATCAGCATCGAATATGGAATTCAGCCGAAATGTCCGTTGCTCACGTAGCTCTATCTACGCTCCGCTACTCCATTTCTAGCTTCATCCCATCTTCTCGGTACTGAAAACCGGCCTTTTTGAACACGCATTTGTAAAGATCATACACCGTAGGGGGATTGAACAATGATCAAATTCAAAACATGGTGGTCACTGCTCATGGTTATCGCGCTCATCACGATCACTGCGTGCGGCAGTGGCGAGACAGCCAGTGACAATGGTAGCGATAATACGCCGGGAACAGTCGGCTCAGCGGAAGCAGAAGCTGCTTTTGCCAAAGGAAAATATGACCCACCCATCGAGTTCAGTTCGGTATTAATGCCGAAGAAATACGTGCAAGGAGATACCAAAGAAAATAACGTGCACGATCGCTGGATGCTCGAAACGCTGGGTATGAAGCACAAAGATACTTGGTATCCGGCCAATGACGATCAATACAGACAAAAGCTGCAACTGGCAATCGCCTCTGGCGAGAAACTGCCTGATTTCGTTACCGTACCCACCAATGCGGTACTGACCAATCAGCTGATCGACTCCGGTCAATTCATCGCCATCGATGAGTTGTTCGACAAGTATGCGAGTCAGACCCTGAAAGATCACGCAGCAGCACATCCTGAACTGTGGTATCCGTTCACCAAGGACGGCAAGAAATACAACATGCCGATCATGGAGTACACCGATAACGACGATACACTGCTCTGGCTCCGCGAGGACTGGATGGAGAAGCTGAACCTGGAAGCTCCGAAAACCATCGCAGACCTTGAGAACATCATGGACAAATTCAAGAACGAGAACCCGGACGGTCTGTCTCCAGACAAAGTATTCCCGCTGGCGATCTCGCTGAAAAATAACACCAACACCTGGATGGGTCAGCTTGACTGGTTGTTCGGTGCATACGGCACAATCGAGGAGCAATGGAACAAAGACGCAAACGGCAACCTCGAGTACGGCTCCGTTAACCCGGGTGCCAAACAAGCCCTTGCCAAGCTGGCTGAATGGATGGATAAAGGTTATATCCACGCTGACTCCGCTCTGTGGGACGAAGGCAAATCCGCTGAAAGCTGGACAGCCGGCAAAGCGGGCATTCTGCCTGGCGCAAACTGGGTACCGGACTGGCCTGCACCTGACCTGCTGAAGAACGTACCTGGATCAAAGTATAAAGCTTACCCTGTTCCAGCTGGCCCAGACGGCAAGATCGGTACGAAATGGCAGAACTCTGGTGTCAACGCAAGTATCATGATCAACAAAGATGCGAAGCATCCAGAAGCCATCTTCTTGTATTACAACTACCTGCTGGATAACCTCGCGAACCCGAAAGCGGGCAGTGAGTATGAATACGGCTTCGCCAAAGGTTACGACTGGGATATCATTGACGGACAACCGACCAGTGACAAAGAGAAGATCAAAGACTTCTCCAACGAATTCCCTTTCCTGACCGGCCCAGCACGTATCCCGGATCTGTACATGAAAACACTCGTGAAACTGGCCAACGGCGAGAAGCCTGAAACACCTTACGAGAAACAAATGGCCGAATTCCGCAAACCGGAAAACTGGTATGCAGGTAAAGTCGTTATGTCCCAGATCGACGTCCGTAAACAAAACTATTTCACTGGCGCTGCAACACCAACTATGGTATCCAAATGGAACCTGCTCCGTCAGTCTGAGATGGAAACCTTCAACAAAATCATCTACGGCAATCTGCCAATTGATGCCTTTGACCAATTCGTCGCTAACTGGAAATCCAATGGCGGAGATCAGATCACGCAAGAAGTAAATGATTGGTTTAAATCGGTAAGTGCGAAGTAAGAATTAGATTTGGGAAAAGTAGAGATTATAAAAACAGCCGAAGCGATAGTTACACGCTTCGGCTGTTTTTATTTAGGTAGAGAATAAGGTCGCTCCCCCTGACTTATGGGTTCGCGTTAATGGTTTGAACAGCCTTTGTATTTGTCTCCTCAAACATCGACTGTCCCAACAAGGAAACTGTGAGCTGAATGCCGTCCCTCAGTCCTTGCATGTACAACCGCTCATTCTCCATCCCTTTGGTGACAATGTATCGGCTCTCCCACTCAGCGTATCCAGGTGTCTGCTCCATATCCTCGCCAGCAAACAATCCTTTGAAAGCTTCGTCTGTTTCATTACGAACGCGACTCAATTCAGGCTCTTGCTCGATCCGCGAAGACACCTCATCCAGCCTGGCCTGAATCGCTTGTTCCAACCACGGTGGAAAATTCATTGCTCATCCTCCCTTGCGCATTATGTACCTCACTCATCATCGTACAACTCGGTTATGTCTCGCCTTCATTTCACTCACTCGTGCCACCAGTTCATCTACCCTTCGGCTCTGTTCCTGAACCTCGAGATTGTCCCACAACGGAATCGCTTGCTTCAAGGATGCCTCACCAAGCTGATTAAGCTTGCGCCGTTCCTTTTCCAATAAGTCAAGCAACCGGCTCATACATCCACCTCTCTGATGGGTCTAAGCTGCGCCAGGTCTTGTTAAAACTAGACGTGAGCAGCCATTTTTAATGCGATTATCGGTTTATTTCATTTTAATTCGATTTCCGCATTAAAACAACCATTATCTCTCATACAATTTGGTTGAAATGAGGGGTGTAAATAATGAAGCATAGACAAGAACCGCCTGGCGACAAAAACATCATCGGCTCCCGAGTCGTAGCTATTCGTAAAAGCAAAGGAATCAAACAAAGAGAATTCCTCGCCAGACTACAAACACTGGGCTTGGATATCAGTCAAACGAGTCTCTCACGATTGGAGGGGCAATATCGTCTTGTTCAGGATTACGAAGTAGTGGTAATTGCAAAGGCTTTGGAGGTTTCTGTGGGGTATTTGCTTAGGGAAGTTGAGGATTGAAGAAAGTACATCATATTTAAGCACGTTATTTTTGCATTACACTTCGACAAAAAATCAGCACCTTCTTTTCGGTATACTATGGAACCATACGAAGTAAGATTTCCTGTAAGCGACCATACACAAACAAAGGGTGTCCTTCGTAACAATCTATCGTTAAGAGATTTGATTAATTTAAAAGTTAAAGACTTGTTCATAGTTATTTTAATTGGTTCAACTATTTCCGGAGTATTAGCATTTGCATCATAAGGAACCCCAGTCAAAGCAACAATTTAGAAGATCTACCTTTATGTAGATTCATTTTATAGAGGAGAGAGAAAGTAAGGGCCAATATGTAATTCGGGCATATGAAGACTTTCCTGACAATATGGCTACCTATGGCTGGTATCATGTAGACAAATACTCTGGTGTGGTTTATTACTATGATTTTGAAAATGATAAATAGATAAAAATATAGGGCGGAGCTTCTCCACCCTTCTTCTTATAAATTAAACCCAGCTCATGTTTTCGATCAATATGATTTAGAGAAATAGCTATTCAATATTTTATTAATTTCTTTTGTATTTCTTATTTTGCATTTCCATAGAAAGTGAAGGAATCTCAAAATCCTCATCAAACAATCTAATATCCTGATGATTTGTAACTAACTCCATACTTTTCCCTATTAGTACTGAATAGTCCTTTTTCATTTGTTGTAACACTCTACGGAACCCCTCATAGTTTTGTGAGGATTGATCAAGTAAACTAAACAGCCATTTCTTATCGTAGCGCTTATATAAATAAGCAGTAATAGGGTTGTAGTTATTTATTAACTTATTTGTAATTTCTGAACCTTTATTCTTTTCTAATACCTCAAGTTGTGCATGTATAATAGATTCAGGCATGTGTGCCGACCAATTCCGACCATTATTAAACTGAGAAATAATAGATTGTATATCATCTGATAAATCAGAAAGTCCGAAATCAATATCTTTTTTTCTATCTATTATCTTTCGCAACTTTTTATATGATGCCGCTGTGTTAGTTTCGTCTGCAAATATATTCAGCAACCCTAAAGAGACAAAACCAAGTTTGTCTCTAAATTCGTCATAAATCTCACCATTAAAAAACTTAACTTCATCACTGTTAAGATCCAGTTCCTCTATTGTTTTTTTTAGTTCATTAATGTATTTTCTATACTGTAGTACTTGTTTATGAGCCGTAACTATAAGGAAGCGTAAATAATGAATAAAATCATGTTTACTTTCCAATTTATACAATTTATAGTTTTTATTTTCCATAATATATTTTCCTTTCTCTTACAAAATTCAGTAAACGATTCTATAAACACTTCTCATGTCGTTGTGCTGAAACCATTTAAGTCGAAGGATAACAAACTGGAACAGCGTTCGAATTGTTTATATTCTACCAATTAACCTAAATTCATTAACAAGATTGGAGAAATTCTAGTTTTATTACAATCTATCAATTTATTAGAACTTGGAACACTACATTTCCAATCACACCACAAAAAACACTAAAAACAAAGGAAGCTATAAATTTTATTATACTATTCCTTGATTTCTTCTTACTTTTGGCCTTATATTTCTTTGTATGTTCATTGAGACATATAAATGCTTCATGTAGTGTCATTTTCCCCAAAATACCGTCAAATAAAAAACCAGCTAATATTGAGAGAAAAACACCTCCAATTAAGAGAATAATCGCATATAAATTAAATTGTTGCCAATCGCCACTAGCAATATATTCAGAAATATAATTTAACTTTATGTTAATATCGTTTGTTCCTATGATGATATTATTAATTTTATTTACAGAATACTCTGAGTAAGAATTTACAGTATATATGCAACCAAATAAAACAATTAAAAATAATGAAATTGAACTTAATAGTGTGATTCTATTTTGGTTCTTTTTAATGGTTTTATAAAATGATCTTTCGTCTTCAAGTAACACCTTAACTTGATTGGATAACAAGTTTTGAATATCGTTTCCCCATGTTCGATCTGTATACCCAATAACAAATTTTATTGCCCCTACTTCTGATAGTGAATAAATTCTATCTATATTTTTGTTAAGTATAGTTTGATCTGAAATAAAAACCATTTCTGTTTCTTGTTTTTCGGGACTTTTCTTATCCGGAAAATGAACTAAGAATGACCAATACACATTAAGACGAGTTATTACTAACGGCTGGGTTGAATTGTAGGTTCTAAGCTCTTCAAATGAGCCTAATTTAATAGATGAATCATCTTCAAATGTAATTGTTGCTCTAAAATCAAGTAATTCAGAAGGATTTTGACGTACTCTTTGCGTTAAAACATGATGAATATTTATTATGTTGCTTATCTCGACACTAAATGATCCCTTGAATACATTCTCCACCACTTGTGGCCGACCTAACAAACTTGATACGAAGCCTCGCAATGCATCATGATTGATAGGTAATTTGACAAATCCCTGATCAATAGTCACTTCAGGTGCTATTTCAATAATCTCTTTTGTTTTTTCAGCATTCGCCATCTTACTCATCCTTCGTTAAAATAATATAATTCAATTTATATTTGGGGTTTAAAATTATTCAAATATCTCAGATAACATCTAATCTATGTAAAATATGATTACTACTCCTTCAGGGTACGAACTAACATATATGATAACTCATGTTAAGATATTTGCGAAGAAAAATTTGGTGAAAAAGGGAGATTCAGCAGAGAAAACATTTCTCAATATTCCTTCACTTCAACAATATTTTAAATTATAGGTATTTTTATCATTAAAACTCGTATATCGTTGAGTTATTCGCGCACTCTAAGACTTTGCATCTCTAACAAGGAAATATCTGCACGATATTCAAAACACTTGTGTAGAAGCTGCCTCAGGATATGAATATAAGCATTCTCAAAAATCTTGTGCGTTGCTTGGTTTCTTCAAAAACCTCCTGCACGCTCCGCTCGGTAAAATGTTGATAATCAGAAGATTGCCCCGGAGACATTAACGATTGGGTCTATCTTCAGCTATGTATTTCTACACGATATCCCAGCCGAGATTTGAAAGAAGTTTCCTCCCTTCCTTTTATCACTTCCCCTGTCTCACGAGGAGTGTTTTCCTTTCAATATCGAGAAAGTTGCAACGAATACATATAATTCCACCTACACGTAGCCCGGAAGAATAGATCAGAAACAATTGACCTGATTACAATACGTTTTGATCATTTTAAGGTTGTATCCTCGCAACTTTAGCGCTTTCTGCAACAATTCTTTGATCGATTGTTTTTTTTACTTACTAGCATTTCATTGAGACAATCCACTTACAGATAACGGAAAATGCTGATAGAATATATGGATGATAATGTTGTTCTCACACAGTTATATTTTTGGTAGTAAAACATAAGGAGGGGGTGTATTTGATTATCAAGAAGCTAATAATTAGCGTCATCACACTTTGTATTCTAATCATATTGGGTTTTCTGAGGTGGGACATCCTTGAGTCCAGCGCAGACTTTCGTTATAAGTATGATCGATGGGCAGGTCAAAAATGGGTAGAGTTCTATCCGCCGCTAGCTGCTTCTTCCAACAGCATGGAGTTTCCACTTATATATAGGGATGAAATAAATCAAAAGGATATAGATAAATATTTAGGAAAACAAGCTCTCTCTGGAGAGTTAGTGAATAAGTGGATTGAACGAACAAAATTAACGGATGGGTATATAGGTCTATTATTATTGAATATTCTAGTGGTTATTTACAGTTCTATTAAATTATTTATTTTGAGAGACAAAAAATAGGATGATCTTGTTCCCCCTTCAATATGCCGAGGCACAAGTTGTCAAAGAACAACTAACACAAAGGCAGCTGTCCCACATAAGGAACTGCTGCCTTTACTCAGTTTAATTGACCCCACTTAATACCATTGATATATAGAAGTCATTCACGAGTCTTTGTATTACATGGAGTATATCTATGGCAGATATTCCTGGATATCCGTCTCCAAATCAAGCTTTCCTTGTTCGACAAGCTGCATCACACTCGTATAGACCAACAGTTTCGAGATGGAAGCCCATTCAAAAACCGTAGAGGTGTCCGCCTTTCGCTGATTCTCAATATCTGCGTAACCATATGCCTTATTCACAATGGTTTCACCATCTTTGATAGCTACAACCGAAACGGCAGCGGTATACTTCTCATACGATGCAACATAAGCATCAATCGTTTCCTCTAACTTGGATAAAGGAATCCTGGAAGGTGTAGTCTCAACCTGTTTCTCATCAGCCTGGGCAGGTAATGCTATTGCCATGATGATAAATATGTATGACAGAATACAAGCGATTACTTTCTTTACCGTGTGATGTCCACGATTCATCTGCATTAGCTTCTCTCCTTTTATATTAAATGTTAATCACATCTCTTGTTTTCGAGTATGCGTTCTCAGAAAGAGTCCACATGAATCCAAGTTATTTTCAAATGCAATTACACTCCATTCAAGAGAGAGGTCGGAGAAGTTCACCTTTCCAATTAACGATGTTTATTTCTTTATCTTTCAAGAGGCACCAATCAATCATTTCACCTATCCATTTTGGCGTGATGATCTCATCGCTCCATTTCGGTGTTAGTACTCTTCTGTATCCTATATATTCTGTTGTCCAGCCTTCGAATTCTTCTCCGATGATGACTATAAATGGGATCTTGTTCTTAATACTATGTTGTCCCACTTCATAAGTAACGATTAACTTCTTATCCTCAGAAACGATATGTAATTTAATTATTCCTTCATCGTCAATATCCGGTTCAACATACCAATAAAATAATCGATTGGAGCGAACGATTTTACGTTTATATTTTTCTTACGCCCATAACTCACCTCACATGTTCTTTTCCCTTTACTCGCAGTATTGGGTCAGTTATCTAAGACACAGCTAGAGTAGCTTTGGGATCTGTTATTAGAATCACACTAAGATTAAGGAGTAGTACTCTTGTAAAAATCAATTACTCTATCAAAGATTTCGATCTCTCGTTTTTTTATGTCCGGTAATGTCTCGCTATGCTTTACAATATGATGTATATTATCTGCTACAGTCTCTGCTTTATGAATCCCTACATATCCTGGTACCAGTTCATTAAGATAATGGAAGTATCTCATTTGAGGTTCAATCATGTGCAGATGTTTATCAAAATTTCTTCTGGATCTTGTCTGATCCATCTCCTTTCGCTTGCGCAGCTCATCTTCTTCAGCCCAGAATAGTACATAAGCATCCGGTAATGATATTTCATTCTTCAATAACTTCTTTCTAAAAAAGTTCGCTGTTTCATCTAGAGATAGGTGCTCATAACCATATATCCAGCTGTACCAAATCTTAAATACATCGCCATCCAAAATCACATACTCATGTTGTTGATTCTTCTCATATGCTATATGCCATCTATCGATTTGTCTCTCCAGCAACCACATCATAAGTTCCTTACCGTCAAGTTGAGGAGATTCAAAAAGAAGCCCTGTTTCTGGAACAATAAATGCATCATATTGTGTAGCGAACTGCTGACAAGTGGTACTTTTACCTACAGAACTGGCACCTTCGAGACAAATTATCGTCATTCAATTACCTCCAAATATTACTCACCAAATGATTAATCAACCTTCACTGGCTCTTAAGCGATCATGTTGAATTTCATTAGACTATGTACTGTAGATTTCTTTGATCTTTAGCCAAGTTTCATACCAGAATGTTTTTCGTTTAAGAGGTTTTATTACCTTAATCTCGACTTCTTTTCGTTTCAAATAAACCGTGCCATCCACTTCAATGAGTCTATCGCCATATGCAAATACAATATCCTTGCATTCTTTGTGATACTGGTTCTCTCTTGTTTCTGACCACTCCGCTTTATCAATAGAATGCCGTTTTCTCATTATGTAAGATCCTCCTTAAAGAAAAACACCACTATTTTCAGCAAAAAAGCAGCTCGCCCCACATCATTAACACTTTATTATCCGATATTGATGAGCCTTAAGGTTCGTTTATTCCTACACAATGTTATCTGATGTCCATTCCTTGGAAGCGTGTCTTACAAACTTTATTTGTTATTCTAATTCTTCATTATATGGATTTGCATACAAATCAACATCAATTTCAGCATGAATCATATTAACAAATTCAATAAAATCAGAATCGAAATAAAGAGCAGGCGTTTCCCCCTCTTCTATTCTTATTACAATGAAAAATTTCGTGCTTAATTGATGTTCAATCCGAATCGAATTGATCTCTTTTACTTTGTTTCTTAATGTATCGACTACTTTTCTTAATTGGTGATTTACATCTAATGATTCTTCATACTCTGTACCCAATGTCCATGATGTTTCTTTTACTCGAAGCTTTTCGTTAATTATATCTCCTTTATAAGCCGTATTCGTAGGTTCAATTTTAAGTATTGAAGTTACATGATTCGGATCGACTTCATCTCCAAACAAACAAAAATAGGCCATTACTTCGGTTTTGTCTTTCAGGAGTTTCACCTCTTTAAAAATGGATGTATGGACCTCCGCTACTCCAACTCTTTTAATACAATTGCACATAACATTTGGTATTTACGAGCCGAAGAACCCTAACTGACCAGTAATTATTATTCTTGCTTCCATTGATGTGATTCGTGTAGTTTACCAGTTTCATAAAAATACTTTAGTACTTCAAGCATGGGTATTAATTCTATACAAATGTTATCGCAATAATTTCCCAACTGACCACCAATAACTAGAGAAAATTCACTATTTCCCTGCTTATCGTTCATAAGCGTATATATATGTTCATCAATTGTAATAGACACTACAAAATATTCCGGTCCGCCTCCAACTAATGCTGAACCTGTGTCTGATACCTCAAAAAAAACTAATGTAAATTTATCTCCATCGAGTTTTCTCAAAAAACGTAAACTGTCTGCCCATGTAGGGTTCATAACTATCTCTTCATTAAATGTGGTCCCATTCCGTTCATCAATGCTAATAGAATTTATCACTTTTTCTTTTTATCCTCCTTCTTTCATCACACATATCCATCTTCAGGTTCACCAACATCAAAACCCAACACTTTTGTCGCTTCCAACTTAAATGTTTCTATCCAAGACATCCATACATCGCTATCCATCTGTGCATAAAATGATAATCCACTAGGCTCAACGGATGCTTCAATGAAAACATCATCCTCTTCAGTTCCAAACCAATATGGAATTCCACTTTTATAACCAATCCACCCTGGCATACTCTCATATACTTTAGAAACTTTATCCCATACCTCAACAGGCAGGTCATATCTTATATTTAGGTTACAATTATGAGAGTTTATGTTGTTCATATCCATTCTCTCCTTCTACCTTAGACGTACCAAAAATATCCTATATATACTTCTCCCACTACTTGATCAAGGATGTGTCTCTTGTTCTTTATATACTATTTTCGTTTATCGTTTACCAAATATCTTCTTCCTTTAAGATTTCTTTGGTGGGCTGGTCTACAGCTAACCAAGTAGAAATATCCCCTTCTATTTTTCTCTTCCACGCTATCAAAAAATGTACTTGGCATATCTCGCGGGAATCCATCTGTATCATAGGTACTTCAACGCCTTGATCAGAATGTAAGACAGAACTATACTTCTCAAAATCAGAGTTTAAAGCAAGAAATTTAGGAATCATATCACCTTGGTTTCTTTTTCGCATTATCAGTGGTTTTTCTTGAGTTCCTATGTGTAGACGGTATTGTTCATTCTCATATTCTACAGCTTCAAGATTTTCTCCCGTGTCAGCTCCGTGATCTTCCCAGCTGTATCCCTCTTTCCACGAAGCAGAAAAGCTACACGTGCTTATCTGATGATATGCATTGGGTTTGATTCTATATACGGCTCCCCAGCATTCGTCTACTTCCTGAGGTGAAGAAAGATTATGGTTCAGATTACAGAGCAATAACTCGCAATCAAACGAGTCGTAGTAATACTGGTATAGTGTGCCGCCATGTTTGAGCTGAGCACAGTGAGTAGGAAGATAACATTCGCTGGAGACAGCAAGAGAAAGTTCAATTGTTCCTAGAGGCGTATATATTGAAGGTTTTATATGATCAGTACCTTGAATTAAGGCTTCTTTTCCACGAAAAAGCTTCATAATGTCCCTCCTTACTCATCTACTTAAGAGTTACTTTCTATTCTTGATAATTAAAAAAATATTTATTATATAAATTTGGCTCCATTTCTTTTATTCTAATTCCATTCTCTCCTGCGTCCTCTATCCCTCTTATGTAGAAAAGACACTTTAAATTTTTATCAAAGACAATACAAGAAAAGTCCCAGTCTTGATACCTATATTGCTCTAATAAATCTTTCTTGGATTTGATATATGGTATAAAACTCATCTTATTTGAGTTATCGATTATTTGTATCACATTATCTAACTTTAATACTTTATTTTTAGATAAGTAGGTATCGAGATCTTCTTCATGGTAAATGTCTAAAAATAAAATAGAATTATCTTCTATTAGTAATCCATCTAGAACCTCGGTGATATTACAATTTAGAATCTTAAAGTATGGAGGCATTTTGATAATTTGTAATGGTTTCATCAGTTCTCCCCAAAAAAGTATTATCGAGAATTTCATAAAGTGTTCTTATATCTACTAACCCTCACTACCTTAAAGAGTGCAGCGACTTGTCGCAATTCAATAAGGTAGTTCAGGGTTACCTGCTACCTCCACTTCTTCGAAACCCTCGGTATACAAAGAAGTGGAGGCAACGTAGCGTAGATATGTTGTTATTTAGATGTCAATTGTCTTCCACAAAACACTTATAGATTGTATTTCGTTTTCATTCTTTCATATAACTTATATTCCGTATTTCGATTTACAATCTCTCCAATTAACTCTTTCCATTTATTTTCAATCCACTTAGGACTTTGTTCTTTCAGAATATCCTCGTTAAATTGACTATCGATATACTCCAAATCTTGTTTAAGCACTCCTATATCCTTAATCAGTTGATTTCTCGATTCTTTTTCTAGCGATATCTTATTCGATAAAATGTCGTCTGTGATTTCTACACTTATATACGTATACATATCTCTAAACACATTGTAGATTAAATTGGTTGATGATAATTGATCTTCCTTGAAGTCGGAATTCAGAAAGACGAATGATTCTTCACCAACTTTCAAAGATACCGCCACATTTCCTAAGGCATGTATGACTGTTTCCTTGGAAGAGCCGTCCTCTAAGCTTTTTATCACATTATCTAAATTGTAGATGGATTCTTTTATACCAAATTGAGTTCCATGATTTAGTTTAACCGCGTAATCAACTTCTTGATTGTCTTTGTACGCTTTGAATTGATAGTTGAAGTACATGCTTATTACCAATCCAACCATTAGTATGATTATTGCTATATTTTTTTTCATTGAATCCCCTCCTAATAGTGCCTGAACTACGTATATGATAACCCATATTGTTACAATTGCGAAAGGAAATTGGCGAATAAGGGAGATTTATTAGTTTTCTCAACCCCGTATCCATACACTCCTACGGGCTTTAAATACGCTGAATATATGCAGGGTTGTACAGAGTGCGAGTATGCAGTGAGTCCTTTATTATAGTAATAAAACAAAAAGGCCCTTCTTCATTCCATGGGGAATCCGACGGCCTTCCGATGCTTTTGGAACATATCAACTTTTTGAAAGGTAGCGCGTACCAACTTTCGCTGCAAGCAGGCTAGGGCCAACAACTACCTATCAAGCCAACAACGCCTGTTCAATCTGATCCACAATGCCATTGATGCCTGTTGGTCCATAACAACCGATCCATGTCGCCGCATCTACGGAGTGTATTTGCTGTCTCTCATCCGTATCAAGCATCCTCCAGACACGTTGCTCGGTCGCGGATATACCCTCCTGCATGATCTCATTGCTAAGCAAAAAGTAGTGGCTCGCCTGCACAGCCGGTAGTCTGTCAACGGAGATATGATAGGCCGTGTCGGTGGTATCTGCTACAAATAACGGGACAGGCAGACCCAGATCACGGTACAGCACAGCACCTGTACGATGCGAAGCAGAATGTACGCGAACCAGAGAATCCAGCGGACGAATCAGTGCCACGCTCTTACCTGCCAGTACTGGAGCAAGTTCTTCAGAAAGCAATGTGGTTCGTCGGTGATAATCCGCAAGTATACGTTTTGCCTCTGCTCGTTTACCAGTTAATTCACCGAACAGGCCAAGAATGGTCTGCCAGCTCTCATTGCGCTTAAACATAAGAACTGGAGCGACGCGGCTTAACCGTTCATAGTACTGATCATGTACCTCGGTGCAAATAATCAGATCCGGTGACAATCGTTCTACCGCAAGCAGATCAGGGTACTCATACGTTCCGAGTATCTCGGTACCCTGAAGTCCTGCCCTGATATATTGCGGGAAATGGAACGTTCCACTTCCCAATCCCACACTTCCTGCTGGAGACAATCCAAGTGCAAGCAAATGATCCGCATATTGAACATCAAGTACAGCGATACGTTGCGGAGAACGGGTGACAGGATATTCACCTCGCATATGGCATATCACAGGGCCTTGGTCCGACTCGTACGAAGAAGCCATGCGATTCCGCAGCAAGGATTGAGCATAATTTGCATCTGTTTCCTTAGCCGCATCAAGCCGATAACGCAGCGGAGGGACGCCATAATATTTCTTAAACGCCCTACTGAAATAATACATGTCGCGGTAGCCCATCTTGTCAGCAATTTCCCCAATGGACGCATCTGTATGATGCAGCATCCGCGATGCATTTTCCATTCGTAGCTGGATGACGTACTCCATTGGTCCAAGCTGCTTCTCTTGTTTGAATCGTCGCTGTAACTGCCTTACGCTGCATCCGGCAAGAGCCGCCAGCTCTTTAAGCTCCAGATTCTGGCGATAATGCGATGATATATATGACACGACCACATCCACCATGTCGGACTCTGCTCCGCCTTGACCACGTTCATACTCCATGATCAGTTCATAGATCATCCCCTGAAGCAACGCATGGGCATGAAATCGTTCAAGTCCTTCGCCACGACGCCATTTGGCAACGATTTTTTCCGCATTCTGGATCCATTCTGCCTGAGTCACAGGGTTCTGAATAAACGAATTTTGCAGCGGATGTTTGCGATACGAGGGCATGGCATGGGAGGCTCCTTCCATGGAAGAAGCCTCGTACATGATTACGATATAATAAAGTTCGTCTGATCTGGCCGTCAGCGTAAAGGATGATCCCTTCACCACATGACAGGCAAAAGAAGCTCCAATGTGGCTACCCTCGCCATCCATTGCAAGCTCCCCTTCCCCTCCATATGCCAGCAGCAGCACATTTGAAGTTAAATCCGTTTCGTGTAAAACGCTGCCTGTCTGCAAAGTACCACTATACCCGTCAAGCATCTTGATCGTTGTATCACTCCATAGACTTGTCTGTTCTTGCAGCGGCATTTCTCTCATCTCCTGACAATAGCAAAGGTAAAATTCTTGCTGTTGTCATTTTAGTTGAGATTCTTTCTCATTGTCAATTTTCGGACATTTGAGACAATATTCGCCTGACATCTGGTAATAGAAACAGCAGGTAATTCGCTCGCTTTTGGCAACATGCACATTGTCCTTACAATCGGTGAAGCGGGTTAACGGATTCTTCCTCTCACCAAACACTTCCCCGGATGCCACCTGCGTCAGATATGAAAAGTCCTCTTGAATGATCTTACTTTCCTGCTCAGTTTCGGCTTCATCAGGAGCGAATAGTCGGCCGATACGTACCATGATATTCTCCCAGAGAATACTCATCGAAAGAGGCGCAATCGCAGCAAGTGTCTTTAACAGAGGTGTCAGCTGTACCGCAAACATGCTCTGGACTGCCTTTTCCCGCCATACGCTCCTGTCTCCAGTCAGTTCTTCAGCCTGAAGCCCGTTCACCGCTAGAAAAGGAAATCGTGTGCCGCCCTCATGATCTGAGAGCGCCGGATGATAGAGAAAGCTGTTCTCCAGCTGAAAGGTAACATGCTGATGATGAAACGTCATCGCGGTCACGAGCGGAGTCGTCCATAGATAGCCAAGCCTCTTGGCTAACATGGAGGCTGCGACTTTCATGTCAGGCGCATCGATATAGTTCTGAAACCAGCTGATATACTCTCGACACGCCTCTTCGTCATGCAACTCAATCAAAGCAATGGTACGGACACTATGTTCAGGCGGCTCACCAAGCAAAATCGAATGATCCTCTACCGTCTCTTTCCATAAGTCTGTCGAGAGATATGGGTTCATATTAATTCGATCCGAGCAGGGCTTCCGATGCCTGATCTACAATCAGATTAATCGCAAGCGGTCCGTAATAAGCGATCCACAGTGTTGAGTTTACGTCATACGTGCGGTTATTCTTCACAGCATCGAGGGACTTCCACACGGGATTAATCAACATAGCCTCTGCTTCTGCCGCAAACAGCTCATCCGACAGCACAAAATAACGATCTGCCCCAATGTCAGGAACCTTCTCCATGGAAATTTCAACAGAAGTATCATCCTTGATCTCTTTAACGAGTTCAGGCATGTTCAAGCCCAAATCATTATACAAAATGCCACCTGTGCGGTGCTCGATACCATGAACACGAATGCCTTCTTTACGCGGACGAATCAGAGCGACTGTCTCATCTCCCATTTTCTCTGCCAGCTGTGCCTTCAGACCAGCAACTTTCTCCTCATAGGCTGTGCGCACTTTCTCTGCCTCGTCCTGCTTGTCTGTAATCTTAGCCACTGTAGCTAACGTATCCCGCCAATCTTCATAGAAATCGAGTACCAGGGTAGGTGCAATTTTGCTTACACTCTCATACTGTTTCTCCTGGAAGTCCGTCATGATAATCAGATCCGGGTCCAACGCTACAATCGCTTCCAGATTAGGCTCGTCCCGTGTACCCAGAACCTGTACATCACTCGGTTGATCACCTAAGTATTCTGGAAAATCGGTGTTGCCTCCAGCGATAACACTACCAGCTGGCTTCTCGCCAACCGCTAACATCTGATCCAGAAACTTAACATCAAGCACTGCAATTTTCTGTAGTTTTTCATTTAGAGTGATGTCACCCTTCATACCCTTGATCGTTACAGGAAAAGCTCCGTCCGTCTGCGTTTCCGCATTCGCAGGTGTCTCCGCTGGTGTTGCCGCAGATTGCTTACCGCTATCTGTACCTGTTGCGGCACCGCAAGCCGTCAAAACAAGAATAAGGGCCAGCATCAAGCCCATAAGTAATCGTGATTTGTGAGCAGCATAGCCCTTGTTACCAGCCGCTTGCCCCTTTGTTCCTTGTTTCATGATGAATCCCCCTTATGCATAATACTGATAATGATTTTCATTGTCGAAACATAAAGAGAGTATAAACGATCTCCGTATCGTGTTACCATGTACTTTTGCGACATTTCAGCCGGACTAATGCGACATCGCGAGCCTTTTATCCGCCCTTTAATTTCTCAGCGATATACCCTTGCAGTCGGTAGATGTCCGAAAGAAGCTCTTCTTCCTCCGGCGTATTCTCATACTCCCCTAACCAGCGCGGTGTGCGGATATGCCACTCATCTGTCAGGTATTGCTGTTCATCCCGATACTCCAAAATATGTCCCAGGAAATATTCCAGTGATCCAAAAGATTGTTTACGACTATCGTTGATGATGGATTGTGTTTGTTCAATGATTACCTGTAACATGTGTTGAATATGATCTTCTGGATTCATAGCGTTCTCCCCCTTGTCCAGCAAAGTTCTAAAAACAAAAAGAGGAAGGCCCTTCTCTATTCCATAGAGAATCAGACAACCTTCCAATCTTCTTTTCAAAACATGAATCATGTATTAACTCATCTGATGTAGAACTCATCATTTCGAAGCTACTCTGGATATTCCCTTGATGCCTCGATCAATTTATTTTCTTCATCAAAAACGTTCAGCACTCTCTCAATGTCATCCACTTCATAGCTTCTAACAACAATCAGTTGCTGCATATGAAGACCTGGTGGGTCAATGTCCGGTCGAGACAAATTATTTAGCAAACGTTCTGGTGTATATAAGATGCTCCATCGTCTGGAACCATCTGTAAAGACCATCGTGATCTCTATCCAATTCCATTCTTCCGAGTTATCCGATCTCACCTCATCATCAAAGCGCCAGCTTACCAGCCTTGGTCTTAAATTCATTTCTTTTACGATGTTTTTACCTCTCTTCTGCTTAACTTCTTAAATGCCGAGTATTCCTGATCGGACTTCATATAACTTAATATCTTTTCCGCACATGCAGCTGAGCTAAGCTCTTCCGTATTTACTTCCAGATCATATTCATCATAGGAGTAGATGTAGTCGAACTGGGAATGGGCAAGTCCAATCTCACGATCTCCCCTGCTCTGCTCTCTTCTGGTGAGTTCTTCTTTCGAGCAATGCACGCCTACAAACAATATCGGATAATCCGATAGTAAATTATAAAAATCGTTAAACCACTTGTCATTGCTGATAACCGTATCCACGATGACATTCAAACCCATTTCCGAAAACAGCTTAATGGTTGCACAGTACAACGAATTGATGGGGTCAAACAGGATATCTGTCATCACATGGTGTTCCACTTCTCTTGTTGGTTTCATATCTGGATATGTATTGTCGATAAACTGATCATAATTATGCAGAAATTGATCTACAGATAGATGATGAAACGGAATATCTCCCTGATTTTTCATTTCCATCGCAATGCTCGTCTTCCCCGAACTTGACGTTCCGTTCAAAAATATAATGAGTCCTCGTTCCATATTGATCACCCTTATCATTAAATTGGAAAACACTGTTCTGCCGAATTACCACTCTCTCCATTCTTCCGTAATATCTTCATCCTGGATGTCTAACCCAGCTAGCCTAGCCGCCTTGTCTATAAAATCAGCCAATTCTTCACGTTCCATCGTTTCAATAAAGTAACCATTGGCCTCATTCATTTCATTAAACCTAAGCACAACTTCTTCTACAGCCTTCATCATGCGCTCAGAATCTTGCGTTTCTTGTAATGCTATTAATTGGTGCAAATATGTATCCAGGGCTTGATCAGACATGAGTAATCTCTCTTCTGTAAAAATCTCATCTCCGTGTTTAACCATTCTCTCGTTCCATAGTTTCGTTGGTTTTTCATGAAACAAGTTTTGTAATGTCAATGGAATCAACCCCTTCCATATTTAATCATATCTATATTTTACCTGTAACCCAAATTATGAACAAGCGTTCACGCCTATTCACTTTCACCCTATTCACTCCATAGCCTTGTCACGTTCTCTAATTCCATCTCGTCAAATTGTAATCGATAAATGTCCGGTTTCTTGGTTTGATTCATAAAATCCAATCCGTAATCCGAATCAAAGTAGTTCATCATCAACGTCATTACATGTCCGTGTGTGCCGATCGCCACTTTTTTACCCTTGTATTCTTCTAAAATCTGTTTCAACACGCCCACTGCTCTATTCTGGCAAACCGTGTTCGATTCGCCTCCTGGCAATGCATAATCCGGGTCATCAAACATCTTCTTCGAAGCAGGCTCGAACTCTTCATCCGCAATCATATCATCTGAAAAATGCCTTTCCCGCAGATCCTCCATGATCTGAATATCTAATTCTAACGCTGCTGCCGCACCCTCTAAGGTCAGAATAGCCCTGGCATAAGGACTTGAGACAATGGAATGTATTCTTTCATTCGTTAATATTTCCGTTATTCGTTCTGCATTCATCTTGCCCTCCAGAGTAAGCCCCCTCGTTCTTTCCGTTCCTTCCGTATACGGTGACTCCGCATGCCTTACCATATAAACGATGGTCTTCATAGGACCCTCCTTGAGTTTCTTCTATCAAAATTTATGGTCACGCTTTAGGTCCTTCAACATATTTTGTCTTTTCGTTCCAAAAATCAATGAAATGGTGCCACCATATTTTGATTCTGAATTCAGGATTGAAATTCTGTCAGATATTAATTTACAATAATTTTCAGATATGTGTATAGTAGAAATGAAGCAAGATGTTTTCAAAAGAAGTTAAATCTGACGGAGAGGATGAGATCATGTCTTTTTTCAAAAGGAAGGTTGTACTAGTCTCTTTATTCGTACTGGCTATCTCTGCTGTTGCAATCGCTTATGCAAATGGTCAATCGAAACCGGACGTGCCCATTCATAAAGTCGTCAACCTTTCGGCCAACTCTTTAATATTTCATGAAATAGATAAGCTGGATGCGTTCGCTGAACTGATCGTTATTGGTTATGCAACAGCAGATTTCAGAGATCGAGAGCATGTTATTACTGCATTTGATGATGGAACCATGCAATCCTTTCACACCAATACAAACATCAAGATTGAAAAGATATTGAAGAAACCTGAAGATTTCCCTTCGGATCAGAACGAATTAACAATCATTGAACCCGTCAGCCTGGAAGGAGACGTCAAGTACACAGTTAATGACTATGTAGAACTGCAGAAAGGTGATAAAAGTGTGCTTTTCTTAATGAAAAACTCCTTTGGTGATTATGGATTAATCAATGATAACTTAGGCAAATTCAGCCTTGAAGGGATAACTCAATATAGTTTACCTCAAGCCTCCACTGTAGAAGAGTTATCCGAATACGAAACTTTCCGTGACTCCGTTATGGAGAGATACCATTTGAAATAAGATTTTCATCATACAACGGTGATCTTTGCGGACATAGCTGCCCTCTTTAATCTATTGCACTTCTTTATCAAGACTAACGTCAAAGGATGAAGTTATCGATTTTTGTCTGTAATCATTGGGTGTCACTTTAATCTTCACGTTTAGATGTATAGATTCAGGAAGATTCATTTCAGTTATATTCTCATAACCAATGAAGTAATGATGCTTTTCGTCCAGTTCTATCAAACCTCCACCTGTTGAGCCAGAAGTTGAAATCAAATATCCGTCATGATAAAGCTCACAAGCAATATTATATTCCTCCAAACTGAACCCTTTCACTTCATATCCAACCTTGATTTGATTTTCCGTGTAATCAGCATTTCGTATACTAATCGCACCACCATCAACCATTTGGGTCTGAATTGCAATATTTGCTTCGGGCATCTGCGGTTTCTTTAATAGATAGCCTACTTTTAGGTACCATATAGCTCCTAATACAACTACAGCAAGTACAATCATAGCAATAATAATCTTCTTTTCTTTTTTATCCATACTCCTTACTCCTTACATCAGAACACTCTTGAAGTTCTTTCCAAACCTGTGTTTCAAATAATACATTACCCCTGCGCGATCAACATCTGAAAACTGTCTTGGATCATCGATCATCCATTCCATTAGGGATTATGATCAATTTAATTTCAGGTTTTCCCGCATTATCCTATAAATATATTGTTAATTTTGTCTCGATCATAATCTAGAATCCAATCGTTATATTCTGTATAGACATCCATTAGCTCTTCCTTTGCTGCTGAAATAACATCGCAACCTCTATCATCATAGATGTGAAATATCGTTTTCTTACTTATATTAACAAAATACACACTATGATAAATCTTTGGCTTAATTCCAACATCATGATTACATATAGCTTTGATTAACTGATTATATTTCAAGTCCTCAACTCTACATTTAGTCCAGTACCTATACATGTTGTTCCTTGGGTCTGGGACTTCATCCGGTTCACAATCCAAACCTGAAAGTATCTCAAGTCTCAAGGCTCTAATTGGCCCTTTCTTCTTGATATATTTCCTGTACAGGTTCAATTTCTTCACTTTGTGTTTAGGCTTATCTGAAAAATAAGCTTGAGTTATTAATAGGACTTCATCTTCTTGATCATGAAGAGCCTTAAATAAGTCAAGCGATCGATGATAAACTTGTTCCATGTAATGCTCCGTATTTATCCCAAACATCAGAGGATTGCCAAGTTCGAATCGTATTGCAACATCCCAATTATAAAAAAGAGGCGGTTTTTCTAATGTCAGGTTTGGAAAATGCTCTGCCAGGTATGTCTTCAGGTCCATTCTGTGGCCTCCAAATTCTCTTTAAAGATGAATGCCTGCTAAAAAATGAGTCCGTCTCTTCAATGGTTTCCCGTTTGACATTCAGATCTTTTAATGTTAATTAGCTTACTCAACTCTCCAACACTTTTTTTGAAAAATTAACCCCAGAACATTCCGTTATGACCTTCGTCCACGATCTTTAGCTGTGTTTCAAAATCTTCATTCGGTTTAATATCATCAATGAAATGCCATCTGCCCTTACTGTCCTGCCAATAGATTTTCCATGCCTGCTCATCTAATCTGAACTGTGCTACCGGCATCTGTACCCATTGCTCGCTTCGAAAGGCTTGTCTTTCTTCAATCAACGTCACATGATTTCCTCTTATTTTATTACTAATCTTCATCTGACTTTTCACGTGCTCGGGTACAGCATTTTCGGTGTAATGGTCTTGATTATATCATGTTGTTCTCTCCGATTTAAATGATGCTTTTAGTGTTGTAAAAGGTGAAACGGAGCGCGGCTTATGCAATGGCAAGCCGCGTCAGGATGAGGTGCTGCGCCCAATGGGGCAGTACCTCATGGGGTTGCACCGCGTGCATTAGTGCGGTGCTCATGCTGCCATCACGAGCACACTTTCATGATGGCAACACTTGGTGCATCACGATAGCTGCGCCGTGATGCACGCAAAAAAGCGCCGCGACTTCATCGTCGTGGCGCTTCCTCCTGCATAAGCCAATCGGCCATGCAGCTTTTGTTACGCTACTGCGTCCCATTGGCGCAGCATAACGGTTTCTTTTGATTTTACAATTTTAATAATGGGGCTATGCTAATCATTTACGACTTAGGGGACAGGCCACGAGCTGGATGTTTCTCCTCATCTAAAAGCTGCCTCTCAAGCCAACAGAGCCTGAGCGATCTGATCGATAATGCCATTGATGCCTGTGGGTCCATAACAGCCGATCCATGTCGCGGAATGGTCCGTCCTAACATCCCTGGGGTTCCGCATCGCTGGAGCTTAATTCATATAAATGATGTTCAACCTTTTATACCGCTAAATGTAATGCCGCTAATAAACGTCTTTTGAAGAAAAAAGAACAAAACGATAATAGGTAATGTCATCAAGGTGGATACGGCCATTAATAGACCCCATTCGGATCCCTTTTGACTCTGAAATTGCTGCAATCCGAGCGAAACCGTGTAAGATGGTTCATTGGTTAAATAGAGCAAGGGGCCCATGAAATCAGTCCAGCTCCCCATAAATTGAAACAATGCCACGGCTAAAACGGCGGATTTGGCTAGTGGAAACATGATCTGTAAATATATACGGAACTCACTAGCGCCGTCTAAGCGGGCCGCTTCACGCAGGGCATCAGGCAGTCCCATGAAAAACTGCCGCAATAGAAAAATGTAAATGGGCACTCCAAAAAATTGGGGTACAATCAGTGGAAGAGGTGTTCCTACCCAACCTAATTTAGTAAACAACAGGAATAGAGGAATCATCGTCACCTGTCCGGGGATCATCATAACAGCAAGGGTAACAAAGAAAAGTATACCTCTCCCACGGTACTCTAACTTGGCAAAACTATATGCAACCAAGGGACAGGATATGATCACACCAAGCGTACTAACGATAGTTATAATCGCCGTGTTTTTCAGATATGTCCAGAAAGGGATATACTCAACAGCACGGGAATAATTACTCCACAGAATTGGATGCGGAATCCACTCGGGTGGAAATGTAAAGACTTGTGTGAGTGGTTTAAGAGAAGTCGAAAGCAGCCAAATGAACGGAATCATGAAAAATGCAGAAGCAACAATTAGACATAAATAGGCTAACGCACGATTGATTCTTTTGATAGCGGTAGGATTCATCCCTTACTTCCTCCTCCTTATTTCCCTTGATAATGAACCCAGCGTTTAGACGTAATAAAAATAATTCCGGTTAATGCCATAACGATAATAAATAAGATCCAGGCCATTGCGGAGGCATAACCCATTTTGAAATATCTGAATCCGTTCTCATATAAATACATGACGTAAAAAGTCATGGAATTTGCAGGAGTTCCTTGCCCTTTGGTCAACGTATAGGGAAGAGTAAACTGTTGGAATGCACCAATCATTCCCATGACAAGGTTGTAGAAAATAACGGGAGTGAGCAAAGGCAGGGTTACCTTTCTCGTTTTCTGAAACCAGTTAGCTCCATCGATTTGCGCCGCTTCATAGTACTCCTCAGGGATGTCTCCTAATCCAGCAAGGTAGATAACGACAGCTTGCCCAATACCCCAAAGCGACATCAGAATGAGAGAGGGCTTGGACCATGACTCACCACCAAGCCAAGGAGGCCCTTCGATACCGATATTCGCTAACATCCCGTTCACCAATCCGAAGTTTGGATGTAACAGCCACATCCACAGAACAGCCAGAGCCACTTGTGGCACGAGAGTAGGTAAGAAAAAGATCGTTCTGAATACAGCCATACCCTTGACCTTCATATTCAACATCATAGCGAGTGCCACACCAATAAATATACTTAAGGGAACAAAAAATACGGTAAAATAAAGCGTGTTGTATATGGATTTCCAAAACAGAGGATCATGGAAAAGATCTCTATAATTATTCATTCCGACAAATTCACCAGGCTGCAGAATGCTGTAAGTAGTGAAGCTGAAGTAGATGGACATTAGCATGGGAATTGCATAAAAGCATAGCAGCCCTATAGCCCAAGGTGAAGCAAACAGCCACCCAATCACGTTAGTTCTGTGAAGTGCTCGTTTCCTTGCCGATGGAATTGCTTTTACTTGAACTGGATCGGCCAGTTTCGCCATGTACATTCTCCTTCCAATTGTCATTCATGAATAGGCAAGGAGAGAGTTCGCTCCCTGCCTACCGAGCACCCTATTTGTCGTATTTTTCCAAAGCCTTATTAACAGTCTCTGTTACTCTATCCAGGTTCTCTTTCGGAGTACCGTTACCGCGGGTAGCCTTTTCCGTAGCGGAAGCTAACTCATTCCACAGCAGTTGTCCTTCAGGAATAACCGGGCGGTTATGTGAATTGGGCAAAATATTAATAAATTCCTTCATAATCGGATCGTCCTTGTAACCGTATTGGTCGTTAACCGAATCGATAACGGAAATTTGAGAGTCAGCGTTTAATAACGTTTGCCCCTCTTCTTTCCCTAAGAATTCGAGGAATTCCCAAGCAGAAGCGACGTTCTTGGCGCCTTTAGGGATAATAGCGGACCCGCCTCCCGACCATGTCGTAAAATTAGTACCTGTTGGGGTCGGTATTGGTGCAACACCGTAGTTTAAATCCGGCTTAAATTTTTCGATACCCTTCACCGTGAAGTTTCCACTTATCTTCATGCTGACTTGACCGGAAATGAACGGATCCATTTCCTCCGAGCCAGCTGCGCTTGTGAATCCGGCAATATCCTCGACATTGTATTTTTTGCCAAAGTCGGTCATCCATTGTAATGCTTCAACGACTTTAGGATCATTTGCGGTAATTTTGCCGGTGGCAGCGTCCTGGAATTCTCCTCCAAATGCCCATCCCCAAGTATACAGCCAGCCTTGCGAATACCATGGGATGAACCCGATCCGTTTGAAACGTTTACCTTCCTTGATGGTTAACTTATCGGCGGCCGCTTCAAGCTCGGCGATCGTTTGTGGTGGTTTGTTGGGATCCAGCCCTACTTCTTTGAAATGATCCTTATTGTAAAATAGCAGGCGAGAGTCCGTATCCATCGGCATTGCATAAAGCTTTCCTTGATAACTGGACTCCTCCCATGCAAATGGATAATACATTTCCTTACGAATTCCGGATTCTGCTGCCATCGAGGATAAGTCAGTCAGAGAACCTTGCGCAGCCCAAGTACCGACCTTAAACCGATCGAAAAGTGCAACGTCAGGAGGATTGCCGCCTGCGACTGCAGTCAGCAGCTTCTGATCGGATCCCTCGTTGGATTCTGTATAAACCAATTTCATTTTGATGGTAGGGTTTTTCTCCTCAAATGCCTTCACGACTTTATTCATATTATCTAAATCAATTGAGGTAAGACCATGCCACATCGTAACCGTTGTAATCCCCTCTCCGGCCTGATCGTTTGAGCCTCCCTTCGTTGAGCAAGCGGTTACAAGTAGTAACATAACCAGAAAGTAAACAAGAATTGGAAATGCGAATTTTTTGGATCTCCTCATTCAAAGTCCCCCTTAAGTTAAATTCATTAGTTTAACTTGGATTCCTATAAGATCCACTTCATTTTCCGATAAATCCACATTTTATGTAAGCGCTAACAACATTGGTGACATGAACTATGCAAAACAGAAAATGATGAACAAAGTGAATTTGTTATAAGGAATCCACTAGTTATACTAAGTATGTTAATATGACGTCATGCAGCGTGTCAATTGCAATATTACGACATTGATGTATGGCTACTTCACAGAAGACAGACCGCGTTTAGAAGACGTTTTTCTAGCGAGATCAGGAAGGTCCATGCTTCGAAGTTTATACTTTCTGATATCAAAAAAAGGCCGAAAAGCCCCTGGAGACTTCTCGACACATTGAACAATATCCTAGCTTTTGTTGAGCTGTGCTTGTATTAACCCTACCTGTTATTTTTAACGACCATACGATGATCAATAATGTTTAGCTCGGGAACTGCTGTTCCATGCAACTGAGAGATGAGCATATCCACTGCCAATTCACCCATCTGCTTCTCATCCTGCTTAATATGAGTGAAGATGGGTTGACCTAGGTAATCGTTCAGGGAGTCGAAACAAACAATCTCGAATTCCTCCAAAGATTTCCCCATCGAGTTGATGACCTGAGCCAGCATGGTAGCTATTAGAAATTCCGACGCGACAAACGCCTTTACATCAGGGTGTTGTTTCAAAAAATGCTCTACTGTTTCTTTATCACGTTCAATCGCTGTTCCGTTTATGTTTATGGGAAGGGTACCCTTCAAGTTCGTCAATACATAATCTTTGTTCAAGTTCATTCCTTCTTGGGTGAAGGCAAACGTATACCCGAGCAGCCTTTCCTCCAATGTTGAAGTGTTCTCTTCCGGCGGAGATAAAAAGGCAATTTTTTTATGACCTTTGCTGATCAGATGACGTGTAAGATCCATGGCTGCTTTCTGATTGTCTGTGTACACCGAACAAACCGGAATTCCTTTTAGGTATCTATCGACCAAAACAATTGGAAACCGATCCAATACAAGTCGAAGCAGCTCCGAATTATAGTGTTGACCATGAATGGGGGTCACGATTAATCCTTTGATGCCCAAACCAATAAATAAGTCGATCGCGCGTTTTTCCTCATCCCGATCCCCGCAAGTTCGCTTGATAATGAGTTGATAATTATGCTCAGCACTCCGCTTTTCCATCGATCTAAGAAGTTGTAGGCCAAACTCGTCAGAAAAATTCGGTATAATAAACCCGATCAACCGCTTATCATCCTCATGAACCAAAGTCGTTCTTACCTCTGAATAATGCTTCGGTTCTTGTCCTCCAATTATACCATCGGCCACATATGAACCTTTTCCTTGTATTCGTTTGATAACCCCAGAATCCGCCAATTTCTCCAGAGCCTTTTTAGATGTAATACGACTGACGCCAAATTTTTCAGCCAATTCTTTTTCAGAAGAGACTCGGTCTCCTTCTTTTAAACGACCTTCTTTAATCTCTTGTACAATATAGATATATATCTGCTCGTATAAATGCAATTCCACAAAACCACCCTGACATCATAATATTAATATACTAAGTATATTACACAAGAAGTAATTCGCAAAGTTACTGAGAATACCGACGAACTTCTGTGGCATGGAGTTTTCCAAGTCTACTATGTCAGACCTCTGCTTACAATTAGACCCCATGGTAGGGGCACGGAATAACTGGCCCTTAGTCGACAGCCGATTCCCGTTTATCTTAGAGTTCTATATTTATTACTTGTTTTACTTGAAGGAACAAACACGCAATCACAATGTTCTCCATCATTACTAATATCTCCAAACAAAATTTTATGTATTTGATCTTTGATAAAATACCCTCTTCTAAAGGCTCCGTAAGGATCCGCAGCTTGATTATGTTGTTAGGCGCAGTACCCTCTTCTTTGAATAGCTTTCAAATCTCTATCCAAAATCTATTTAATATGTTTCCATCTTCTGCTAACTTCCCGCAGCGGCAGTCGCACTCGTACCGCTGCTTTCCAGCCATGCCGTGCCTGAGGCACCGGCAATGCGCGGCAGGCGAACGTCTTCCGGACGTTCAGCCAGGGTCTTCATATAACCCGCCCACTGGTCTTTCTGGAGTGGATCTTCCCACCAGATTTTGCGTGGTTTGTACTTGTGGCCGAGGAAATAGTCCAGCTTCATCAAGCCGAGCACGACATCCATATGCGGCGTTCTGCGCGACTTCAGGAAGCTGTGCAGACGGGTGAACAGATCCTCCAGCTGGTGACCGATCTTCTGCCAGCCCTGACCCTCCCAGTAATCCCCGAACGCCTGGAAGAAGTCAAACGGCGAGTTAAATTCCTGCTCCATCAGATACTTCAGCGTATGGTCTATAGATCAAGTCTAACCGCACAAATCATCCGTAAATTAACCATAGTCCCCCTGTGATAAACTCTCCCTACTTCACCATCTAACACGTAAAAACACCTCCAAAATTGGGCTCCGTATCTTACGATCGGATTGCACTCTCTCGGAGGTGTTACTATTTATCTCAGACTATAGGGCCCTTAAGTTCATCAAATATACTATTTTTTTGTATACTTGTTATTATAGGCGATGAGATATCTCGTTTTAGAATCTTCTACAGCAATCATATCTGTACTGTTTTCGTGTTTAATTTTAAATAGTTTTGTACCTACTTTGTATGTGTTGGAACTTATAATGTTCTCATCATCATGATCACTCTCATTCGTTGAGGATATTTCTATCTCACCTATTTGTTCATCTAGTTCATCCTCTGTAATGGTGTCATTGCTTGTAATATAGACTTCTTCCTTTAATTTTATCATTTTATCTGAAGCAAAACTTCCAGAGGACGATGAACACCCGAACAAAAATAAAATCAATGAAATGACAGGTATAAATAGCAATTTTCTTTTCATATTTCCTCCATAGATAGACGAAGGCCCCTATTTCAACGGGGCCTTGACCTTGAACTTTTATTTACCGAAAGCGGAAGTTGAAACTTCGTCAAGAGTAACTAAACGATTATCGTAAAGATTTTTATACGAGCTATCAGCCACTTTAAACGATTTTTCATCCTGTTTAATAAAGATACTTTCATCCTCGTTAATAGGAATGAATACATTATCATCAATCTTTTTTAGATACAATAATACTTCTGTACCTTCTTGGAGTTCGGTAGAATGCTCATGATAAATAATGGACGTATCCGTCTCTCCGCCAATTTGTCGTAGATTAATTAGATCTCCCTCTGAAACTTCTCCTTTGATGACATTATCTATAGCTACCTCCGATTGCCAAAAATGCTTCCTCTGTTTCACCATCATTTTTGATGAGAGGACTAAGTTTGTTTTTAACCATTCCACTCACAATAACATCGGCATCATGTGCACGAGCTTCAAGGGTGCTATAGCCGATAGCCCAGGAATAATGATTTATTTTTAAGTCTTTTTGTGTGGTTTGAACCTTTTCCAAAACATTATCAGGAACATCTAACACAGGTTCATCACTCTGCACGCTAGCAAAGTTATTGTTATAGATAACATTAATGGTATTAATGTCCCATGAAGTTGGCGACTTGTTTGGACGTCCGTCAATTAAAGTTCCAGAAGAATTACGTTCAAATGTATTGGGAGTCATAACGGTAGGGTTACCAAATGGAGCGTGATCCAACCCAAGAGCATGACCAAATTCATGAGTTGCGATGCCCTTTACATGATCTGTAGTGTAATGACTTTGAGCTGTATAGTATGTATTAACCCATGTCTTCATGGTGGAATAATTTCCGGTTATAATACTAGTGGTCCACTGTGCAAATCCGTCCCAAGTAACACCACTGTCAGATTTATTGCCTGCAGTAAACTTAGAATTGGTCCCAGCTTTTAGAAAGACATCAGTAGAAAGATTCCACTCATCTCTAGCATGTGTCCATATATTGGTGTAGACATTATTGGTCCCATTGTTTTGATAAGTTATATTTCTGCTTCCCCAAGAGTAACCAGTTACTGGAGTCGCATAAACTTGTAAGTTACTAAACAACATTCCTGCTAGACCGCACAGTAATAATGCTTTCTTAACATGTTACATGTAAACACTCCTTAAAAAATGGATTTTATTACCAGTAAATTAAATATAATGATGGTCATATCGAAATGTCAATGCTCTATGTAAAAAAAGTATTTTTCTGCTATAAATCCCCACAATTATTATAAAATAAAAACAGCGAGCCCTATCTCGATTTATCGAGGTAGGGGCTCCCTTAATTGTACTAGGGACTTTTTCAGTGCCTCGTACTCTACAGGGGTCATCCTTTTTAAGTTCCATTGGGTTGCACCGCGTTTGAATAACCGCGGTGCTCATCATTGCAGCAGCATCACGGGTGCGACGCCGTGATGCACGCAAAAAAAGCGCCACGACCTCATAGTCGTGGCGCTTCCTCTTGCTGTATGGCAATAATTAGCCCATGCAGCTTATCTCAGGCCGCTGCACCTACATAGCAGCGGCTTCTTCTCCCAGCGGCAGCGTGTAATACTGCGCCTGCTGCCCTTCATGCTGCTGGTACACAACGACCAGCAGCGTCCGACCTTTCGCGGCAAGCGGGCTGGCGCCAGCTAGCACACGCTCAAGCCGGAACGGAAGCACATCCAATACGGTGTGCTTCTGCAGTTCCTTTTCGCCGAGACCAAGGTCGGCGAAAGCACGGGCACCCATGACCGTCTGTGCGGTCATGGCCGAGGTCATCGGCAACGCACGCGAAGCGTTGCCGTCCACCATGTCCGCCGCTCCATCCGCGGCGGACCCTGTTGCGTCGCCCGAAGCAAGCGACGCTGCACCCCCGGCTTCGCTGCCGATCACACCCGCCGCATCCGCGGCAGAGTCTTCCTCGGCAGCAGTCGAACTTCCCGCAGCGGCACTCGGACCCGTGCCGCTGCTTTCCAGCCATGCCGTGCCTGCGGCACCGGCAACACGTGGCAATCGAACGTCTTCCGGACGTTCAGCCAACGTTTTCATATAACCCGCCCACTGGTCTTTCTGGAGCGGATCTTCCCACCAGATTTTGCGTGGTTTGTATTTGTGTCCGAGGAAATAGTCGAGCTTCATCAGGCCGAGCACGATATCCATATGCGGCGTATTCCGCGACTCCAGGAAGCTGTGCAGACGAGTAAACAGATCCTCCAGTTGGTGCCCAATCTTCTGCCAACCCTGACCTTCCCAATAATCCCCAAACGCCTGGAAGAAATCAAACGGCGAGTTGAACTCCTGCTCCATCAGATACTTCAGCGTATGGTCCATCCGGTGTGCGTTCCAGTATTTCTCCAACACATCCTCCAGCCGCTTCAAGCGCACGATGTCACTGAACGGCAGGACATCACTGCCCAGAATCTCATATGGCGCGTGATCCATATACGTATAGTTGTACTTTTCCGCATCCAGACGCAGACCCGTACCACGCAGCATTTTGAGGAATCCGAGCTGAAGCTCTTCCGGCCCCAGTGCAAACACATCGTTAAACGTTTTGCGGAACGTATTGTAATCTTCCTCCGGCAGTCCGGCGATGAGATCCAGATGCTGGTCGATTTTACCGCTAGCTTTCACTTTGTTTACGGTACGGCTCAGCTTGGTAAAGTTCTGACGGCGTTTCACCAGTTCATTGGTCGGATCATTCGTGGACTGAACCCCGATCTCGAACCGGAATGTACCCGGCGGCGCATTCTCTGCCAGATAGTCCAGTACTTCAGGACGCATAATATCCGCCGTAATTTCAAACTGAAACACTGTCCCCTGATGATTCTCGATCAGGAATTTGAACATTTCGAGCGCATAATCCCGTTTAATGTTAAACGTCCGGTCCACAAACTTAATCAGCTTCGCACCCTTCTCGATCAAGTACAGAATGTCCGACTTCGTCCGCTCAATATCGTAATACCGCACGCCGACCTCAATACTGGACAGACAGAACTGACAACTAAACGGACAGCCCCGGCTGGTCTCAAAATAAATAACACGCTTCCCGAGATCGGGAATATCCTCTTCAAATCGGTGCGGTGAAGGCAGATCGTTCAGATCCGCTTTCGGCCGTCCTGGCATGAGAATGACTTCTTCCCCTTTGCGATACGCCAGTCCATACACGAAGTGGAACTTCTTGCTTCCTTCCAGCTCCGTCAAAAGCTGATGCAACGTCTCTTCCCCTTCACCCATCACGATGAAATCAACATTGGGAATCCGATTCATCCAATATTCCGTGTCGTAGGACACTTCCGGCCCGCCCAGCAGTATTTTCACGTTCGGCATAACCTTCTTGAGATTATCTATGACCTTGATCGTCTCTTCGATGTTCCAGATGTAACACGAGAAACCAATCACATCCGCGCCGCGCTGATACAGATCAGACACAATGTTCATCACCGGGTCCTTGATCGTATACTCCGCCAAGTCAATATCAAAATCCTTCTCACTGTATGCCTTCAGACACCGCAAGGCCAAGGAGGTATGGATGTACTTTGCATTTAATGTAGAAAGAATAACCTTCATGGTTCACAACCTTTGCCTGGACACCCAGACCATATTTTTTGGTAAAAGGAAAGCTGCACAGCCATCCTGCCCGGGATGCTGTTCATCTAAACCTCTTTTGAACTAGCCATTTCATCTCTCATGGACATATCCAACTTTTGTCTTTCAAAGAGTGGACACTCTTTTCAAAAAGACATATACACCTCGCCAAACCCAAACCACAACATACAGTAAATAACCCATATAATAAAACTACATGTTGTATACGATAAGGTCAGCCATTTCTAACGCCAATGTCCACCCTTTGAAAGACAATTAGCCATCATTTGTCCACTCTACAGAGATACAACAACCAACTTCAAAGATTCGAAAGTGAAAATTAACAATACATACTCAATTCACACTTACTCATACTCGTAAAACGCATCATCATCCGTATCCACTTCTTCGCCCGATTGCTTCTGGAAAAACTCCAGGAACGGTAGTCCATACTTGCGGTACTTGACCTCGCCGACCCCTTTGATATCCAGCATGTCACGTTCTGTCTGTGGACATACCACACTCATCTCACGCAGGGTCGCATCATTGAAAATAATGTACGATGGCACATGCTCTTTCGCCGCCAGATCACGACGGATCAGACGAAGTTGTTCAAATACCGTCTCATTAACCGCAGATGGCATTGCATCGCGTCCACGACGTCCGCCGTAATTCGTACCCGAAGCCGTCGCCGCTGTCTTGCGGACGACACGTTGCATCACTTCACGCTGGCCTTTGAGCACCTCCACCGCAAGTGGTTGCAAACGTACAACCGGATACTGTCCCTCGGACAACATCAGATATCCTTCGGATACCATCACGTTGATGATCTCCGATATCTCGCGCTCTGTCCGATTGCCCATCACGCCGTAGGTTGGCAGAGAGTTGAAGCCGTAATCAAGCACCTTTTTGGCACGGGAGCCTTTGAGCACCGAAGCGACCAGCGATACACCATACCGTTCACGCATGCGGTGAATACAGCTGAATATTTTCTGGGCATCAATCGTCATGTCTACCAGCTCGCGGTCGTCCGTACAGGAACTGCAAATACCGCAAGGCGTATCGTCATGCACCTCACCAAAATAATCCAGCTGCGCACTGCGCAGACAACGCGTTGTGTAACAGTAATCCACCATCTGTTGCAGCTTCCGGTAATCGTTCTGTTTGCGGTCGCCCTCCATCGGATTCTGCTCAATCAGGAACTTCTGGGTGATAATGTCCTGTGCCCCGAATAACAGAATACACTGGCTTGGCTCTCCATCCCGGCCTGCACGTCCGGCTTCCTGCACATATGCCTCCATATTTTTCGGCATGCTGTTATGAATAACGTAACGCACGTTCGATTTATCAATCCCCATCCCAAACGCATTGGTCGCCACCATCACACGGATATCATCGTACAAAAAAGCTTCCTGGCTCTGGGCCCGTTCATCGTCCGTCATCCCGGCATGGTAGCGTCCTGCGGGCAATCCCGCCTGCAACAAACGCTGATGCAGATCGTCCACGTCCTTACGGGTCGCGGCGTATACAATCCCTGGCTCACTGGCATGCTCGCGCGCATAATTCAGGACAAAGTCCTTCTTGCTCTCGCCGCGCAGCACGCTAAACGCCAGATTATCCCGCCCAAGTCCGGTCACATACGTCTGCGGGTCCTGCAAACGCAGCAGCCGCAGAATATCGCCCATGACCTCGGGCGTCGCTGTTGCCGTGAAGGCCGCAACCACCGGCCGCTCCGGCAAACTGTCCACAAACGGCGCTACCGCCAGGTAGCTTGTCCGAAAATCATGTCCCCACTGTGACACACAGTGGGCCTCATCCACAGCAACGCATGAGATCGGCAAATAGCCCATCTCCTCGCGGAACCAATCCAGCTCCAGTCGCTCAGGCGCGACATAGAGCAACTTCAGCTCACCGCGCTGCGCCGCGCGGATGCGATCATTCACTTCTTTGCCGCTAAGTGTACTATTAATATACGCGGCAGCAATTCCGGCGGTCGTCAACGCATCGACCTGGTCCTTCATCAATGAGATCAACGGGGAGACAACAAGTGTCAGTCCCGAATATAACAAGGCGGGGATCTGATAACAGATCGACTTACCGCCCCCGGTTGGCATAATACCCAACGTATCTTCACGTTCGAGCAGGCTGGCTACAATCTTTTTCTGTCCCTCACGGAAGTCGGGGTAGCCATAATATTTTTGCAGGAGACCCTGCGCTTCTTCTAATGTAGGTGTTTGCACACTCATGTAAAGACTCCTTACTTATCACCGGTGTTTCTCCACCAGCTTGGTCCGATCCGATTCTGACATCCGAAAGCAGCTCATATGCCGCATCCTTGACAACAAAATGGCGTTCTCATGACTTGTCCGTCAAGCAAACGCCGCTCCCTTTAGTTTAACGGCCCAGCCACGAATGAGCAACCGCGTTTTACTGTAAAACGTTTGAACCTTCTTCATCAAAATAAAAACAACCGTTCATCCCCGTTTGGACAAACGATTGCATTTAATTTAAAAAACAATTAAGTCATACAGCGACTGTTTTGCACTGGTGGTACTTCTAATCTTTCAATGCTTCAACTTCAGGCTCAGATAAGCCGCTTGTTTTGGCGATAACTGAAACTTCAATTCCAAATGAGAGCATGTTTTTTGCAATCTCAATCGCCTTTCTTTTTTCCCCTTCTATTCCCTTTTCCGTAGCCCACTCAATCATGGAAGCTTCATCATGCAAATACTTCTGCCGCTCTTCATACAAACGACGTGCCTCCCGATCCTGACTGAGTAACTCCGACGTATCCCTTACTTTCTTAACCCCAGATTCATTCATGTTATATCACCGCCTCTTGCATTCATGCGATAATACAATCCTTTCCTCTGCATCAGTTGTTCATGCGTTCCATCTTCGGCAATTCGGCCATGCTCCATCACAAGGATACGAGAGCACTGACGGGCAACCTCCATGCGATGTGTGACGAGCAATCCTATTCTGCCTTTCATAAAGTTCAACAAGTGATTCATCACCTTCTGTTCTGTCTGAATATCCAGTGATGACGTTGGTTCGTCCAGAATATACAGATCCGATGACCTCATAAAGAGCCTGGCAAGCGACAGTCGCTGCTGTTGGCCTCCAGATAAATTGGCCCCTTTCTCTTGCAACATTGCTGCGTATTGTCCTTCCTGTGCCTCAATGTATTCATGCAAACCTGCCTGCCCTGCCGCAAGCTTTACCTTGTCCAATGTAACGTCTGAACCCAGACGGATATTGTCTTCAAAACTTCCTGTGAAAAAAGTTGGTGTCTGCGGCATATACGTCAGTCTGGACTGGTCATCCATCTCTACATACTCTGCAACATGTTTATCACCCAGCAAAACGCTTCCGTTTGTTGGCTCAATCAGCCCTGCACACACATGGCATAAGGTAGATTTGCCTGCACCACTGGCGCCAACTACCGCAACCAGTTCACCAGGAACCAGATTAAGCGTAATCTGATCCAAAATCGTCCGACCACTGTTTTCATCTATTACCGTAACCTGTTGAAGACGTAGCATAGCCATTTCGTTCTCTTTATGTGCCCCTTTTTGTGTACTCCCTTGATCTTGGTTACAAATTTCCTGTGCAAACTCCTCGTGCTTCGTATTAGATGCGTCAGTCTTCTTGTTCTCCGCCAATTTCAACCATGCAGAGATACGTCCAAATGCGCCCACGCTGGCTTGCATCTGACTCCACTGGCTGGACAAGCCGAGTACTGGCCACACTACCAATTCAAACAGCAGACTACTTGCAACAACCATGCCCGGAGACAAAGTTCCCCTAGCCGCTGACAAAGCAATAAGGAACAAGGCTGCCAATTGAGCCAGACCAAACACCGCCATCGCCACGTTATCCGACATGCTCAGGGTCATCTGTAACTTGGCCTGAACACGATTCAGTGTTTGCTGTTGTGTTCGAAAACGAGCAAGAAACCACGGTGAAGCATCATACATCTGAATCACCGGTATCCCTTCAACATACTGCTGGATCTGTTCTTGGGACTCGCCTTCCCGGGATTCGACCTCATCGGACAGATGTACAATTCGCTGATCATACAACCTCGCCGTAAACCAGATTGCCCCTGCACTTACCAAGGCGATAACCGCAACCCATGCATCTGCTCTGTACAAGTAACCCAGCGATAAAGCAATGATGAATACAACCGTAACACCCTCTGCAATAGCCTCCACAACTTCTGCACCATGCTTGGTGTCTTCTTTGAGGCGAAGCATCACATCTCCGGACTTCTGTCTGCGCACCCAGGAATAAGGCATCCGGTTTAAAAGTTTCAACAGATCCATGGACATATCCCGTTGCATCGATTCCTTGAGCCATACCAGCACGTAACGATGCATCGCGAGCAATACAATAAATCCTGCCAGAATAGCGATGAAAATCATTGCGGTGGCATTAAGCTGTTCCTGTCCCCCATCATGAATAGCATCCACGAAGAATCCCTGTACAAAGGCAAGTCCCCAATCAAAGACCGCATCTGCTGCGATAAAAATGAGCAAGATCACTACAGCTAATCCATAAGGCTTCATCCAGCGAAAAATAACGGGCCATACCGTTGCCAATGATACAGCTTGCTTTGGATCATCTGGAACATCACTTTTGTTCATCTGATGAGGAGCTTCTATTTCAGACTTTTCATTTTCATTATTTTCATTTTTCTCATATGCTCCACTTTTCTCATGACTGCTCTTCATTTCAACGTCATCGGCATATGCTGCATCTTCGATCTTGTTACTCATGCTGTCCCTCCACTTCCGTATCCTGCTCCGCAATATAACTTCGATATCCGTTTGGCCGATCCAGCAATTCACGATGAGTCCCCGTATCTTCGACGCGTCCCTTCTGAATATAGATGACCTGATCCGCCCGTTCGATCAGCGATAATCGATGAGTAACGGCAATAACCGTTGTGCCTTTGTCAGCAGAGATTCGGGCAAAGAGATCATTCAATCGTTGCTCATGCCACGGGTCTTGAGATGACGTCGGTTCATCCAACAAGAGAATATCCGGGTTTCTCAGCATCGCTCTGGCTAGACTGATACGCTGAAGCTCTCCACCCGACATCGTCCCGCCTTGTGGCTGAAGCTCTGTTCCATAGCCGAGTGATTGACGCATAATCGCGTCATGTGCATGCGTCATGTGGGCCGCAACCTCTACTTGATCGGCAGATATCCCCTCTTGTCCAAAAACAATATTCTCTTCCACTGTACCTGTGAAAATAAAGGCTTGTTGCGGAACATACACCTGATTGACTTGCGCTGTCTGAACTTCGTGCATATCCTTCAGTGAATTCTTCTGATCTTTGACCTTAATCGAACCAGTAACCGGTGTATCTAATCCGGCTATTAATTTCAATAACGTGGTTTTACCGCACCCACTTGGCCCCGTGATCACAGTAAGTTTTCCTTTCCTGGCCTCAAAAGAAATATCTGTTAACACTTCTTCTTGCTCCGCATACCTGTAAGACACATGCTGCACATTGATGCCAGCTGGTTTAGATTGCTTTTCAAGCTGCCCCAAATGCGTATCGGACTGTACATATGCATTTGTACTGGTATTCGCAATCCTGTTCTTTTTCTCCAAATCCAACACTTCAAAGATTCTGGACGCATGAGAAGCCGAACCAATAAAATTATTCCACAGCCCAGATAACGACTCAATGGGACGAGTTAACTGACTGCTTGCTACCAGAAAAGCTGCCAGTCCGCCTACATCCATATGTCCATTCAGGACCTGCATGCCGCCTAGATAGAGAATCAGAATCATGCCACCATACGTCGAGACCCGTCCGGCTGCTTCCGAAAGTCGTTGTAACACAGATACAGACATCGTATGTCTGAACACTTGATCCATTCGATCTTTAAAATGATGGTGTACATAACCTGCGAGTCCGTAACTGCGGATCTCAACTGGGGCTTGGATGATTTCAGTCAGCATCTCATCTCTTGACGCTGCGCTGGCATTCAACTGATCATGCTGTCTTTGCAGACGTTTACCAAGTCCTACCGTTACAAGAGGATAGATCAATGTAAATGCAATGATAGCCAACGACAGCGGCAAGTTCACCCAGCTGAAGTAAGCAAAGGCAAGAATCAGCTGAATAATATTTTTGGCGAGTTCAATGCCATGTTGGTTGATCCCCTTCTGTGCTTCCTTGGCTGAAGTCCATATCCTGGAGGTTAGGTCACCCGTATGATATTGTGCCAGATCACGTGTCTCTGTGTTGCTAAAGGATGAGAGCAGTAGAGACTGCACAGACAATAATGTCTTTTGCTGGAATAACGTCTCGACCCTCGTCATGAATGCGGTTACAATCAATCGTAATACGACAATGCTAACGCCTATGATCAAACCTGAGTAGAGTAAAGAAAACTGTGCTTCAGTCGCGCCTTTGACCAGTCTTCGGATCGATTCCAAATAACCGACCTCAATCAGGGAGACCAAACATGCGGCGAAAAGTAACAGAATGATGAACATACGGTACTTGCCCGTTAGTGTCCATAATCGAGTTAACATGCCTAACGTTGTATAAGTTCTTTTGTCAGCAAACATGGATGGTTTCTCCAATCTTGTCATTAAATTATGTACTTGGTTATGATATCATCGGTGATAAGGAAAAAATGAACATTTATTGCTGTAAGTACTATTAGAAGTAGGGAGATTGATATGCAACACGATTTGCTAGGCACATTGGATAAGCTGTTCGACTACATAGAAGACCATATCCAAGACAAGTTAACGCTGGATCATCTGGCATCTGTGACTCATATATCGAAGTTCCACCTGCATCGCATGTTCAAACATGTAAGCGGACAATTGCCTGGAGAATACATTCGCTCACGCAAACTGGCACGCAGCCTGGAACAATTGGTGAACCTGAATTGGAAAATCATCGATATCAGCGGACATTACGGGTTCGAACATGAACAATCCTACATACGTGCTTTCAAACAAGCCTTTGGTATCACCCCCCTGCAATATCGCAAACAGGGAGCTGGAGACCTTGAATTCACAGCCCGCATGACTTCGTCCATGATCACGATGCTTCCGTACGGATATATTTTCACACCAACATATGTACGAAAACCGGCTATGAAACTCATTGGGCAACGATCCCACATTCGGTATACAGATAATGAAGAGCACTATGAAGCCAATTCAGCAGGCAACGATTTTTTTGAAAAACACTTTCATTCGATTCCTAATGTGTTGCAGCCTAACGTGTATATTGGATTTACCAATGAAATTAATGAGGATTACAGTACATATCAGCCGTCTGTAGAAGTGACCACTCTGGATCATATCCCTGAAGAACTGGACGGAATTGAGGTCCCGGCCAACCAGTATGCCGTTTTCAAATTCGTCTGTGATTTCCATCCAAGTCTGATCAACATTGATCATTTGGACAGTGTCTGGACATTTATCGATGAATATTGGCAGAGCCATTCGGGGTACGAGAAGAGTGATCCATACTATTTTGAAAGAATTGATGGCAGTCTGGCTCAGGACCACTACGGAGAAATGGACATTTATATTCCTGCAAAGCAAATTTCACTGTAGGTGGAGGTTAGATGCTTATGGACTCAAATACTCAAGCTAATTCAAGTTCATCTCATACAGATTCTCGCAAACCTTGGATACGTAGACACCCGTTTATCACTACATTTACATTATTGATTCTTATCCTATTTACTGCCGTATTCCTGTATTTCTGGCTCCGTCCATACTTCTCCACATTTGACCGTTCCGAACAGGGGGAATTGAGCTATTCCATCCCTTCACGGAATGGTGACTATACTGCCGAGATTTACGGCGTGCCCTATGGTGGTGCCGCAGGTGGGGTTACGATCTGGGTCGATGTAAAGAAGACAAATGCCCCTGAGGACGCCACGGTAAAAACGATCTATCGTGCCAAGCACCACGGAAATAACCATCTCGAATGGGAAAGTGAAAACACACTCCGGATTGAAAACTGGAATGAATACACGGATGAGACCATTACTCTCAACATCGATGACGAAATATATGATGGATGGGGCTGGGCGTGCAAAAGCATACGAATGAAGGACCAGTCTGTGCGATGCCCGGCACCCGAAAAATAAAACAACTTAGCAGCTAATATGATGGCCTTTAACACTCGAGATCTCATCTTGATGCGTAATCCTCACTGCACCGCATGTCAGAAGTTCCAACGCTCTGTAAGCCTTGTGAAATTTTCGCCACATGCCTACTTTTATTACACCATGGTAGGAGATACACGCGGCACGAGAAGCATTAAAAGCCCCACTCACCGACTCTTTCGGTTAAGCGGGGCTGCTCTTGTTCTACATGTTATCGTGTAATTACTTATACTTCATTGTGATCTAATATGCTTGTTTATTAACAACTTCGTAGCTATGGAACTTTAAATATATGGCAGCACATAACTTATCTATCACATCTATTCTACCTCTTCTGCTTCTGCTTCTGCTTCTGCTTCTGCTTCTGCTTCTGCTTCTGCTTCTGCTTCTGCTTCTGCTTCTGCTTCTGCTTCTGCTTCTGCTTCTGCTTCTGCTTCTGCTTCTGCTTCTGCTTCTGCTTCTGCTTCTGCTTCTGCTTCTGCTTCTGCTTCTGCTTCTGCTTCTGCTTCTGCTTCTGCTTCTGCTTCTGCTTCTGCTTCTGCTTCTGCTTCTGCTTCTGCTTCTGCTTCTGCTTCTGCTTCTGCTTCTGCTTCTGCTTCTGCTTCTGCTTCTGCTTCTGCTTCTGCTTCTGCTTCTGCTTCTGCTTCTGCTTCTGCTTCTGCTTCTGCTTCTGCTTCTGCTTCTGCTTCTGCTTCTGCTTCTGCTTCTGCTTCTGCTTCTGCTTCTGCTTCTGCTTCTGCTTCTGCTTCTGCTTCTGCTCACAATTGTGCCTTACACTCTACTTCCAATCAACCTTTATTTTCACTGATCCGCCCTATCGCATGCTACCAGCAACGGTTAGTTTTTGTTGTTGTTTCACTTCTGCTTCAATCTATCTTCTCTATCTCTACTCCCGCTTCAAACTCGTTTGTCCTCATCTGTCCCACTTCATCTACCTACTTACGAGGTGACACTTCACCACGTTCTTCCCGCTCTTTCATCTCTTTGCGTACCACCACTTCGAGCTTCTGCCGATTGGCAAGCAATCCGGGATCGTTGGGCAAATACTCACGGGCTTTGGTGTTATGCATCAATGCGTGCTCCCAGTTGCCCAGATGGGCATAACAAAGGGATAAACGGGCATGTGGCAGCCAAGTGCGACAGGCCACAGGTACCGGGCGCAGTCCCGGATCACGGCTGCTCACGTCTACCGCCTGCATATACCAGTAGATCGCCGAGACGGGTTCCTGCCGCTCATGGAAACAGGCCGCAATGGCACAGCAGAAGTCGGCATGTGGCAGATCATACTGGAACGACTGCAGCAATGCGCCGAGCTTACGGCCCGGCTTGCCCAGTCGTTCATAACATTCCGCCAACCGCGCGCAAGCAATCAAGCGATCCTCGCGGTAACCGCTTGGCTGTTCCAGCAGCTTCGCGTACCCGCGTGCCGCTGCCGCATAACGCTGGCGGTCATAACATTCGCCTGCATAATAAAACAGCAGGCGACCTTGGGCTACGCCCTCTTCAGCGATCCATTTGCGCAGAATGCGCACGTTTCGCGCCGAATGATGTCCCGCTTCGCGGCGGTGCGTGACGGCAATGTCTGCCGTAATGACCTCGCCGCGCGGGAAGCTGAGCTGCTCGTGCAGCCGGCCATGCCAGCGGCACCCGGCATCCCGCTTGACCAGGCGAAGGCGTCGGTCCGTCACAAGCGGACTTCCCTCCGCCCCCTCGGCCAGCGTGTAGTTTAAGATCACAGCTTCCGTCTCCCCCTCAGACGGAAGCTGCTGCTTCAACACCTCCAGCTTCGCCCGTTCCGCGGGCAGCAACACATCATCTGCATCCAGCCACAGGATATACTCCTGCGTAGCCTTGGCGAATGACTCATTCCGCGCTGCCGCAAAGTCTTCCTTCCATTCATACGTGTAGACCTGGTTGGTATACTGCGCAGCGATGTCCATAGTGCGATCCGATGAACCGGTATCCACAATGACGATCTCGTCCGCGATGCCGGCAACCGAGTCCAGACAGCGCGCCAGCGTGCGTTCCTCGTTCTTCACAATCATGCACAGACTGATGGTGATCACGTTTTGAGCCCCTTCCTGTCGTACGCGTATTGCGAAATGTCATAACGATTTGCTTGCGTTGGTTAAATACTTCGAACAAAGTACTATCGTAAGTTGAACTAAAAGATTTTTACACTGGACACTCCGATGACAGAACAACCTTCCGATCGTGTTATCCCCATTTTTTTGATCCTTCTATAAAGGGTAAATCCGTGGATAAAGGCCAAGCATATGCTTCCGATGCAGCTTTCATTCAGAACGCTTTTAGCTCAGCTTCTTAATTCTTTTGGGCTTCTCCGTTTCGTGTAAATGTTTATTCCAATTTATTTGGTATTTAGTATTGGTCACGGAATTCATTTCATTTCCACCTTGGCTAACGAACTGAGGTGACGCTATATGGTGTATTTCAGCCACTTGGAAAATGTAACGAATCTGAGACCCGCTATTCTCGCATTATAGGCATCCATTCGTCGTTTATTGCAGCTTTCAGATGAAATAACGTCGCTGAGATTCGTTACATTTCCTATCTCTGCAAAATCATCTAAATAAGGCGTGTGAGATTCGTTAGAACATAGGATAGCTCTGTCGTCATACTAAACAACACCGCTACACTTCCCCACTCTCCTGACGGCGAAGCCGTTTCACCTGCTCCACCGCACTGTCCAGGGCCTTCTTGCGCTGTTTCATTACACGGAGATGCTGTTGCTCCACCTCGGCAAAATGCATATGATCCAGCTCCATCCACTTCATCAGTTGATCCAAAGTCGGCGACATATGCAGTTGTGTACTCCGCCGTTTGCGGGCCACGCAACATAGATATTTATGATGAATTTCGAGTTTCAAGACTACAAAATACGGCATCAGGGTCATCGCCAGACTTCCCGCATAGAAGGTCTGCTTGTGGTCATAGAACGGGTGATACCCATACGGCACGGTTACCACCAGCGTCCCATCTTCTTGCAACAGCCGATGAATCTGGATCAATAACGTCTCCGGATGAGCAAAATGCTCCAGCACTTCTCCAAGCAGCACCGTGTCAAAAGTAGTTCTTACTTTCCATTGCGTAATATCCAGCATCCGAAAATCCACATTGTTTCGAACCGGCCGGGATTCTTTGGCAAGCTCGCCTTGGGCATACCGGATACTCTCTTCCTCCAGATCAATGCCAGTGACACGAAATCCTTCACGTGCCAGCAGAATGGACGTAATGCCCTGACTGCACCCGACATCCAGGATGCGTTTGCCTGTTGCCTCACGGCACATCCAGTGGACACGTGTTCTCGTCGCTTCATGAGAATCTTCCGAATTAATCTCGCCGTAATAGCGTTCGCTTACACGATCATGATTTGCCATGGGCATCTCCCTGATCCTCGTCGGGATCGATCGCAGCTTCACGGCGAGTTACGGCGCCCTCGACTGCCACCTTGAATTCCTCTTTTTGCCCGGACCCTTCTACTCGTTCCTGTTGCTCGTAAACTCTCTTCGCCTCATGCCGTACAGGCTGACCCAGCACCACAATATTTCCCCCGTGGCATCCGGCCGTTGCATTGCGTGTATCAAAAATCAGCTTTGCATGATCTGCCATCTCCTGATAATCAAAACCCGAATGATCCGTCGTAATAATCACCAGATCAGCTCCTGTCCACAATTCCGGCACCGCCGGACTAGCGTGAAGCACTGTACCGTCATCCTTGCGGAAGACAGGCACCATTGGATCGGTAAAAACCACATCTGCGCCCGCTGCGCTCAGCAGCCGGAAGACGTCCAGCGCAGGCGATTCGCGCAAGTCATCAATGTCTTTTTTGTAAGCCATACCCGCGAGTACAACACGTGCTCCCCGCACAGATACACCCTTCTGCTCCAACAGCTCCGCGGCACGTTTTACCACTCTCTCTGGCATTTGCCGATTGGTTGCATCCGCCAGCTGAATGAATTGCAACTCCGATCCCTGACGATTTGCAGCCCAGGACAGATAGATCGGATCGATTGGAATACAATGTCCGCCGATTCCGGGACCGGGATAGAATGGCATGTAACCAAATGGCTTGGTTGCCGCCGCATTCAGTACTTCCCAGATGTTTACCCCCATCTGTTCACAGGCTGGGGTCAGCTCATTCACAAGGGCAATATTGACACTGCGGAATGTATTTTCGAACAACTTTGCCGTCTCCGCTACCGTTGTTGAACTAACCGGAACAACTTCGTTGAGAAACGAGCCATAGAACTGTTTACCATAATTAAGACAAGCAGGTGTGGAACCGCCAATAATCTTTGGGGTATTTTTCACACCATAATGCACACTGCCCGGATCTACCCGCTCGGGAGAATAACAGACGTAGAACTGTTCTCCAGCTCGCCAGCCGTTTGCCGCTTCAATCGGTTGTTTCACGCGTTCCTCCGTTGTGCCCGGATAGGTCGTACTTTCCAGAATAACCAGGCTGCCTTCCTGCAAATACGGAGTCATGCCATCCACCGCCGCCGAGATATACGAGATATCCGGTTGATGCTCGGCAGTCAGTGGGGTAGGCACACAGATTACAATGACATTTGCCTGCGCCACAGCTGCATAATCAGCACTTGCCTTGAATAACCCAGCCTGCATAAGCGATTGCACAACATCATCTTCTATACCGATGACATACGATTCACCGGCACGCAGCTTAGCTACCTTCGAAGTATCAATGTCAATCCCGTGGACTTGATAACCAGCCTGTGCCATCTCTACGGCCATGGGTAAACCAACATAACCGAGACCGATGACAACAGCTTTCAGGGAGCGGTCATTAATATGTTTTATTAGAGTACGTTGCTGTAACTCTTCATTTCCTTCGTTCTGCTCAGGCTGATGATTCTCTTCCATTCCTTCCACCTCCAAACGCTCCGCCTCCCTTCGGTGGGCGTGTCTGAGAACTCCGAACGAGTTTTCAGGCACGCCCTAGTCGATATAGCCGCCTGCACGTAAAAACCTGGCAATCGCTGGTTTGTTCATCATGGCACTGTCCGAGCGATACTCGGAGAAGTTCACACGAGGCAGACTGCTGTACTGATCCGTCAGGCTTTTGTCCTTGTGCTCCGGCAGGATCACATAATACTGCGCATCGTATTGGTACGTACGTGGCGCTTCAAAGGGCGAGATTAACACTTCATGCAATTTCTCGCCTGGACGTATTCCCGTCACCTTATAATCGAAGGATGGACGACCTGCCTGTTCCAACATGACGGATGCAAGTTCCGTCATCTTGCAAGCTTTCATTTTCATCACAAAAGTCTCTCCGCCTACGGCCGCCTCAGCCGCTTTAAGCAGTAAATGTATAGCTTCGGTACGCGTCAGGAAAAAACGGGTCATGCCTATATCCGTAATGGTCGGGCTTTTGCCTTCATCGATCTGACGACGGAACAGAGGCACGACACTACCGCTGGTTCCAAGCACATTGCCCCCACGGATACAGACAAACCGAGTACCCTCACTTAGCCAGTTGGCACGGATCATCATTTTTTCACCCAAAGCCTTTGTCATGCCATATACGTTAATCGGATCTACCGCCTTATCGGTGGACACATCGATGACTTTGGGAACCTGCATACGTATCGCTGCCCGAATAATATTCTGAGTACCGATCACATTGGTCTTGAACGCTTCATCAGGTTGGTCCTCGCACACCGGAACATGCTTCAGCGCAGCCAGATGGAAGAGCACATCCACACCTCTGCATGCATCTTCCACTGCCCGATAATCGCGGATATCCCCAATGATGAATCGCAGACGTGGATCATGGTTGAACTCTCGCTGCATCGCAATCTGGGCGTATTCATTACGTGACAGAAGGCGAATCTCAGCCGGGTCCTGCTCCAGCAGTACCTCAGTCAGCTTTTGACCCCAGGATCCAGTTCCTCCGGTGATCAGAATTGTTTGTCCTTGAATCATGGATGAATCCCTCCCTGATCAGATCATGAATTCGCGTAATACCTGTGCCATCTCTTCGCGGCTTAATCGGTCTTTGGGTGGTACCTTTTTGACTGACGTATTGCTCGAATGCACGATGTTGACATAGTTACGCGGCGTCAGCAGCTCATGCGGCAGATCGATGACATTGCCATGCGTACCTCTGCCCGGAAGCTTGACCCGGTATCCTGCTGCGTATTCGGCTGTCTGATATAAGTAGACATAGAATTGCGGAGAACGGTGAAACGCCGGGGCCATCTCGTTATTTACACTGTCCCACAGATAACCATTCTGGTTGATCAGTGCCATCGTCTGCGGCTGTGGTTGAATATCGTAGAGTTGTTGAACAAAGGTTTTATGGTATAGATCATCCGAATCCAGACGGGCAATATAGAGTTGCTCCGCACCTTCGGCAAACGCCAGAATGGCACGCACACTCTCAATGTTGGTTCCAAAACGAATATTGGAAGGAAGCGGCTCCTGATCCGCCAGAATCTCCCGCATTAAGTCCCCCGATTCCTTGGACAACTTCACCACTGTGAGGAAATCCTGATTCGTCTGTGCCTTCAGGCAATGCAATGTGAACGTGCGGAAGATGCCCATCCGACGCTCCAGCCATTCCCGCGTCAATCGCTGCGGGTCCATTCCGTAATTGTTAAAGTTAATCTCAATCACAACTTTCCTGGACATAACACTCCTCCTCATGTACGCTGCATGTTACGTTTGTCGGATACAGACTGTTTTCATAGTTTTGATGCCGTCTTCCTACGAAGACCATCTTCTATCTATCTGATCGTTTACAAGCCACATCTCACTTGTGAATCCAGCACTCTATATCGTATGAAACGTTGATAGAAGCGGTACCGACAGATGTACTAACTTTCATATAAATAGATTGATATACAACCGAAGATGGCGCCCTTCGGGTCGAACGTACATATCGTTACGGTATTCGCAACATAGAATAGAACAGTTCAATTTTCAAAGGAGGCAACCCATCAAATGAATTCGATCTATCTTGAAATGGAAGATGTGCTTGATCAGCTCGAAGCGGCACTTCTGGAACACCGACCGCTGTCTCTTGTACGAGTCGGTGATGGAGAGAATATCGTCATGTCCCAGGAAACCGTGTGGACCACGGAACAGGTCCTTCAGGAGCGTTGGGCCAAGAAGGCCAACTTAGGTCAAAAGGGACTTCGCCTTCCCAACCCGAAACTCCGGGATGAAGTCGCCTCTTCCTTGCAACGTGCCGATATCGTCGGCATTCTTCCTCGCGGTGACAGCACCATTAATGCTCCGGATTATCTCAAAAGACCCCTGACCGACATGGTATTTGCACACTTTGGCATCTCTCCTCCACTGACTTGTCACGCCTGTGTCAATCGGGAACTGGCGCAGAACCCGCGTTTCTGGCAGATGCTTGCAGGCAAGCGTGTGTTACTCGTTACCCGTGAGATTGAGGCACTGCGTGTCATGCTTGAACGTGAGCCGTATAATCTGAACATTGTGACTGCCCTGCCCTTCGACAGCTATGATCAAATGGATGAAACGCTGCACTGGATTCAGACCAATCAACATACCTTCGATGTTGCTCTCTTCTCCTGCGGCGTCAACGCGGTTGTTCTTGCTGAGCGAACAGCCGCACTCGCAGGTAAAGTCGCCATCGACTTTGGCAAAGCCAACAACATCATTCTGAAAGGCCGTGCCAACTGATTTTCAGGCACCTCCAACCTCGAATCAGTGAGTTGCAGCGAAACTTGCATATGGTTGTACGGCAGAAACCCCCGACTTCTTGAGCCGGGGGTTTCTTGCTGAGCGCTAGTCGACCTATCGCTGTATTGTCTTGCGTTTCTGGGGTATGAAGCGAACTCTGCCGTCAACAGAAGTGATGACGAAGCACTCTGCTTGTTATATTTCGCCTTTCACTACTAACCGGTGGCTGCAATACCGTATAACATCTCCGGTCCGGTTCTTACTGCTGTGGACACCCCCGAGATGAACGAAGTATACACACTTTCCAATGCTGGTGGTGCAGACAGATCCTGAGCTGTGAACGAATGGAATTCGGCACCTCCGTTCTGCCCAATCGTACCTTCAGCACGGTAGATGATATAGAATGGATCATATAAAAAACCCCGCACAAGCTCCACAACAAAGGTATCTCCCAGTTCTCCCGTAACACCTACTGTCCCGTTCAACGTAATAATGGGATTCACCACACCCTGCGTCTGTAGACCAATGGTGCCGAAGGCTGCCGGGGATTCTGACAGTGACAAACCGGGCTGTCCTACGGTTGCCGAGTTCATCGAAGTTCTCATATCGAGAAACACGCCCATGAGTAACACCTCCAATGCTATGGGATACCCTATCCTATGAATCTCACTACTCTTATGATTGGATGTATAGCAGATTGCATGAACCTATTTTTATTTGTCGACTGTTAATGGTATATTGAACTGCATAACGAAAATGAACGGATCGTATGCACACAAGCGGTACAGGCTGTTCAGAAGGAGATTACTATTCATGAATAAACGCAAACGTCCAACAGGCAAGACATCGGCCTCGGCCAAGGGGAAATCTTATGCAGGTTCATCTTCAGCACGGTCCGGCAAGTCCAACTTCTCATCTGCCAAAACATCAGGTGCTTCCGCATCACGCAATACGGAGGAGAATAAGAAGCCAATAGCCGCGAAATCATCGGGTGCACCCAAGAAAGCTGGAGGCAACAAACCCAAAAATGCCAGCGCATCCAAACGACCAGGCAATTCCTATTATCGCAAGCAGGAACCACCACGCCAGTACAAAGTGACCGAACCGGATGAACTGTTGAACTTCCTGTTGCAACATCTGAAATCGGGACGGAATGCAGTAAAATCCATTCTGGGTCGTGGACAGGTATCCGTGGATCAGAAGGTCGTAACCAAGTTTAATGAAGCGCTGACGCCAGGTCAGATTGTCTATATTCGAAAAGAAGGTGCAGTCGCTGCTCCGTCCTTGACGGGTATTAACATTTTGCATGAAGACGATGATATCATTGTGATCCGTAAGGAAGCTGGACTGTTGTCCATTGCCGCTGACAAGACGGATGACCTGACGGCATACCGCCAACTGACAGAGCATGTGCGTCGCACCAATCCGCTGAACCGGATCTTTGTTGTCCATCGTCTGGATCGGGATACGTCGGGTGTCATGATGTTTGCCAAAAGTGAAGAGGTACAGCAGAAGCTGCAAAACAACTGGAAGGAAAATGTGCAGGACCGCGTCTACGTTGCCCTTGTTGAAGGTGCAGTAGCCAAAGAAGAAGGTACCATCTCTTCCTGGCTGAAGGAAACCAAAACGCTGAAAATGTACTCCAGCTCTCGTCCGAATGATGGACAACACGCCATTACACATTACAAACGTCTGAAGTCGAACCGTGAGTTCTCCTTGCTGGAAGTGCGTCTGGAGACAGGGCGTAAAAATCAGATTCGTGTGCATATGGAAGATCTCGGACATCCGATTGCCGGTGACAGAAAATATGGTGCACGCACAAGAGACCTTGGCCGTCTCGGACTTCATGCACGTATACTCTCGTTTATTCATCCCACAACGGATGAGCTGATGTCATTTGAAACGGATATTCCGAAGCCATTCCTGTATCCGTTCCGTGCAGATGCTCCACCTTCGAAATAACTGCACCTTGATCATGCCTGAAAGGAGGAACGGACACTGAAAAACCTGTTGATCACCGGTTACCGGGCACATGAATTGCAAATTTTTGGACAGAAACATGAAGGTATTCCTTATATCAAAAAAGCCATCTCTTCCCGCCTCACTCCCCTTGTCGAGGATGGTCTGGAATGGGTGCTGACGCCGGGACAATACGGTGTGGACCTGTGGGCCTGCGAAGTGGTCATTGATCTGAAGAAGACGTATCCACATCTGAAGCTGTCGATCATCACTGCCTTTCAGAATCCGGAGGAGCAATGGAAAGAAGACAAGCAGGAGTATTACCGTTCCATCCTCTCGGGTGTGGACTATTACGGTGCGATTAGCAATCAACCTTATATCGGGCCGTGGCAGTTCACTGCACGGGATGACCTGTTGCTGCGTAAAAGCGACGGTCTTCTGCTCGTTTATGACGAAGATGCCGGAGAAGGCAGTCCCCGTTTTGTGAAGGAAAAAGCCGTGAAGAAACAGCAGAACGAGGACTATACAATCATCAGTGTCACTTCAGAGGATATTCAATCTGTAGCTGAGGATGAGCGTATGAACGATGTTATAGACTTTGACGATTCTTCATTCTGAAAAAATGTAGATCATCTGGAGTCTATTCATACATAGCTTTCACCAGAGGGGAATCGTGTTTCGAATGACGTACATATGTTTTTTTTCGAGGCAGGTTGGGTATAAGTAGTATTATAACTGCGATGATATGTCGTATGGGATAAGGGGAACTGCAACCATGACAATTACGCCAGAGCAGCGCATTCAACTGCATGGATTTAACAACCTGACCAAGTCGCTCAGCTTTAATATGTACGATATTTGTTATACCAAAACCAAAGACGAACGCGAAGCTTACATTGAATATATTGATGAACAGTATAACGCTGCCCGGCTGAGCAAAATTCTGAACAACGTCTCTGACATCATCGGAGCCCACGTTCTTAATGTTGCCCAGCAGGATTACGTGCCTCAAGGTGCGAGTGTGACGATGCTCGTTTCGGAAGGCCCGATTGTGGAGATCCCCGAGGAATCACTTGATGAATCTCCCGGCCCTCTGCCGGATAACGTTGTTATGCAGCTGGATAAAAGCCATATCACTGTGCACACCTACCCTGAATTTCATCCTAGTGAAGGTATCAGTACCTTCCGTGCGGACATTGATGTCTCCACCTGCGGTGAGATCTCACCGCTTAAGGCGCTGAATTATCTGATCCACTCATTTGATACGGACATTATGACGATGGATTACCGGGTGCGTGGTTTTACGCGGGATACAAGCGGACGCAAGCTGTTCATTGACCATGAGATCGGCTCAATTCAGAATTATATTCCGGACGAGATCAAGAGCAGCTTTGACATGATTGACGTGAACGTCTATCAGGAGAATATTTTTCACACCAAGTGTAAACTGAGGGAATTTGATCTCGACAATTATCTGTTTGGGTACACCAAGGATAAGCTCAGCAAGAAGGAACAACAGGAGATTACGGAGTGGCTGAAGCTGGAGATGGACGAGATCTATTACGGCAAAAATATTAATCGTCCCTCTTAAAGAGGTTGTTCAACGCTGATCCATAAGGGCAAGGTCTAAGACAAGACTTCATGAAGGCAGGGTTCTTCTTTTCGGGGGACCTCCGGCATGTGCTTGTCTTTTTCTTTGTTTTGTTGACAGTGTGCAACTTTATTTCTTATTATAGAAGTAACTGTACAATCTACAGTGAAGGAGACTGAGCCCGTGATCGAAACGAATACAACAAGACGTAACGAATCACTGTTACAAGCACTGACTGCACAGCACAATGCCATTACCAATAACATTGCCAATGCAGACACACCCAACTACAAAAAGAAAACGGTAGAGTTTCAGGAAGAGCTTAGACGTATCGTTGAAAATGGCAAAACCGATCAGCTCGCCATGAAGCGGACTCATACCAAACACTTCCCTGTCAGTGATCCCAATTCTTCCATCGTACAGTACCGAATTGTCGAGAACAACGAAACAACGATGAACAATAACAACAATAACGTTGACATTGACAAGGAAATGGCGGACCTTTCAGAGAACCAGCTCATGTATAACTACATGGTTGATCGGGTCAGTGGACATTACAAAAAAATGAAGAATTTATTGAATGATCTGAAATAATGAATGTACAAGCAGCCCGAAATGGCTGCTTTTTTTATGATCTTTTTCCCTGAGTGCAGCTCGTTTGGTGCCATTTTTCGGTATCCTCTCCTGTTCGTAGTATAATGGGAAGAAACGAATGATTTCATATCGTATAAAAGAGGTGCAACATGTCTCCACGTCATTTAAATGGTTTTCAAGGTTCCAAAGTCAGATTAGCGGCCCCATGCCCTGAAGATTGCATGCGTCTCTCCCGCTTCACAGACGATTATGAATATTTGCGCAACATGGATACCGATATCGCGATCCCGTTAACGCCGGATGAGACAGGGTCCTCCTCCGTCCGCCGCGATAACGGATTTGAATTTGCATTACGTACACTGGAGGGTAACCGATTCATTGGATTCACAGCCCTATACCGAATTGAATGGAACAATCGGTCTGCTCGTTTGGCCATTGGTATCGGCGAAGAAAATGATCGGGGTAAAGGTTACGGCAGTGATGCCCTTGCTCTAATTCTTCGATATGGATTCCACGAATTGAACCTGAACCGGATTGCGCTGGAAGTCATCGAATACAATGAAGCCGCGAGACGTGCGTACCTAAAAGCCGGATTCCGGGAAGAGGGTCGCCAGCGTTCTGCAGTTTTGCGGGATGGCATGCATTATGACCTGATCTCGATGAGTATCCTTGCGGAAGAATGGTCGGCACAGTCTGGGCTTCCTTTATCATTCCGGTCTAATCGTACTCCTGAATCCGGGGATATGGTAGCGGGTGGTTTTTCACAACGTAATGGGAACGAACAAGCTGCGCTGTCCCTGTCGGAATTAAGTTCTGTTCCAAAAGGTGAATCTGAAATTTCACCTCGCATCGGCGTAGGTGCGGTCATCCTGAATGAACGGGGCGAAGTGCTTCTCGCCTGGCGGAATCGTCAGCCCGAACAGCACACCTGGAGTATTCCCGGTGGGAAAGTAGATCCCTATGAATCACTGGAAACTGCCGTCATCCGTGAAATCAAGGAGGAAGTGAATCTGGATATCACCATTGACAGTCTGCTCTGTACGGCGGAGACGATCCAGCCACAACAGAGGGAACATTGGATATCCGTGCTCTATTCCACCAAGGTGATTGGCGGCCATGCTCGTAATCTGGAAGAAGGCGGAGCCATTGGTGAGATCGGCTGGTTCCCACTCCATGATCTGCCCTCTCCACTCGCCTGCTTTGCCGTGCCTGGACTGGAAGCTGTGAAGAAGCTGTATAACCAGAATTAAGCTTGGAGGTGCTTGCAAGTGTTGGAGATTCCTCTTCCTCAACTCGTCCCCTTCATTCTGCATGAATCGAGTTCCCAATTCGATTGGAAAGGCAGCGGCTCGCTATCACTGAAAACATTCCGTAACGGAAAAACGCTCTATGAAGCGGGGCGCGGTCACTTCGCAGTCAATAATGAGAACTATCTGCTTCTGAATGAGGGCCAGGAATATAGTCTTCACATTGATTCATCTACTCCAGTTGAATCCTTCTGTATCTTCTTCCCTCCTGGTTATGTGGAAGAGATCGGCCGGAATCTAATTACCAGTGATCTTCAGCTACTTGATGAGCCGTATAGTTATTCATCCTCAAACAAGATGGAGTGGGTAGAACGTACATACGCGATGGATAATCGGCTTGGCGCAGCCCTGAATCATTTGCGTAATTTCTACAGTCAAGACACGCTGGATTCCTGGGCAATAGCGGAGCAGCTTCATCATCTTGCTGTTCACATGCTGGATCTACACCGTAACGTTCAGCAAGAGATCAACGAATTGGATATGATCAGACGTTCAACCAGAGAAGAATTGTATCGAAGAGTGTATATCGGGCATGAGTATATCTCCGCCTACTATGATCAGCCGTTAACGGTAGAACAGACAGCATCGGCTGCACAACTATCCGTGAATCATTTTCTACGCAGTTATAAAAAGTTGTTTGGTACTTCACCCCATCGTTATCTGACTGAATGCAGGCTATTGGCTGCAAAGCGGCTTATGCTAGATTCGGACAGGTCGGTCACCAATATTTGTTATGATGTGGGCTTCGAAAGCCTCGGTTCGTTCAGTTCATTATTCACTAGACGCTTCCATAGCTCTCCTTCCCAGCTGCGGGCAAAAAGGTGATTATGAAGAAGAACCTCTGAAGAGGAACATCTATAATTACATTATCTCATCAGATGGAGGTATTCCTTTATGAATCATGCAGAACAGATTAATCAACTATTTCAGGCTGCACAGGCTGGAGATGTGGCCAACCTGCAATTATTGCTCGCTTCTCACCCGGAACTCACCAATACTGAAAATCAGGATGGGTTAACTCCGCTGGGGTATGCCTCTCATTATGGACAAGCTGGAGTAGTTCGTCTTCTTCTGGATTATGGAGCCGATGTTAACGCCCTTTCTCATTCCAAGATTTCCTTTATTCCGTCCAATACTGCACTGCATGCCGCGCTTGCCGGAGAACGCTCGCCAGAAGTTATCCGCCTTTTGCTCGAACATGGGGCATCAACGAGTATTCTGGACAGCGATGGACAAAATGTGCTGCACTCCGCAGCATTTCATACGGATCAGATTGAACTTATCGAGATGTTACTTCAGCATGGAGCTGATCCAAACGCGCTGAACTCAGCGGGCCAGACCGCACTGGAGATTTCACTTGAACGTGGCAACACGTCTACAGCTTCATGTCTGCGAGCAGCCTTGGCAGCACAGTAGCAACAATGATTAGATAACGTGAGCAATACCGTGAATAACCGTCAGGACTCTTTTTGGAGTACAAAGAGAAGGCCTGACGGTTATTTGTTGTCCTCTACGTTCTCGTATACATAGGTAGTTCAACTTCTATAGAAATCGCAATACATCATATTTTTTTAGAAAATAAGAACCGTTTGGAGCCTTACGCGGTCTAATACTCAACATATCCATGAAAGGAGGAGCCATGTGACCCCTACTCAGCTCACCATCGCCGCACAAAAAGGGGATGCCGAGGCTTTTGCAGCCTTAATGGAATTACATCAGAGCCAACTGTACCGTATCGCCTATGCCTACCTGCATGACGAAGGTGATGCGCTCGAAGCGATTCAGGAATCAACGTTCAGGGCATTCCATAAACTCAAAAAATTAAAAGAGCCCTCCTACTTTGGCACTTGGCTCATCCGCATTCTGCTCAACTACTGTGCGGACGAACGCAAACGCAAAAGTCGGTTCAGTCCCGTCACCGAGATTCATGAATCCAGCAGTTGGGATCATCCTGCGGACCCCGATCTTGCTGCAGCCGTCTCCACCCTTGACCGGGATTGCAAACAGATTATTATCCTGAGTTATTTCGAAGGTTTCTCCTTAACTGAAGTTGCCGATATTCTCGAAATCCCGACCGGAACTGTAAAATCCCGATTACATCGGGCACTCGGACAGCTCCGTGATCAACTTGAAACGAAAGGAGATGCACCCTCATGACGGATGAACAAAAATCATTTGACGCATTGGAAGAACGGCTGAATGCTCGCAAGACGGAATACGAAACCATGCCTGTACCGGATGCTGCCTATCAGGCTGTTCAGTCCGGAATCCGCCAAGCTGCCCGCAAACGCAAGTCCCGGATGCGCTGGTATATGAGTTCCATCTCGGCAGCTGCCCTCATCCTGCTATTTACCGGATGTATCCGTGTCTCTCCCGCTTTTGCGTCCTTCGTGGAGCAATTGCCCGGCATGGAAGGCATTGTGAGTATGATTCGCCAGGACAAAGGATTAATGATGGCCATCGATAAGTCCCTCTTACAGCAGGTCGGTGTCACCGACGAGCATGATGGTGCTTCCTTGACCGTTGAAGGCATTATTACAGACGAGTCACGTATGGTCATTTTTTACACGATGAAGGGCATGAAAGATTCGGAGAAATTCAATTATGACATTGATTTGCTGGATGAGAACGGAAAAGATCTTCCTGTTGCATTTAGTTACGCTTCACCTAAACCGGCTTCAGACAAAAATGTATATGAGGATATGATTGATGTGATCTTCACAGATGGAGCCCTTCCTCCTGAAGAGCTGAGTGTTGTGTTTAAGTCCAGAGATACAGCAAGTGCTGAAGAGTGGAAATTGACATTCCCGGTAGACAAAAATCTTACCAAAGGCATGAAAAAAGTCATTCCCGTGAATCAGACATTAACGGTGGATGGGCAGCGTATTGATGTGAAACAGGCTACCCTGTATCCAACCCGTCTTGTGCTTGATGTGAATTTTGATCCTAAAAATACCAAGAAGGTATTTGGCCTCAGTGATCTTCAACTGGTCGACGAGCAAGGTCGCGCGTGGAGAACAGATACCTCAACAGGTGGGGATGAACGTTCCATTTATTTCGAAAGCATGTACTTCTCCATACCGAAAAAGCTGACCTTACAGGGATCTGGCTTCTCGGGATTGGACAAAAAGGATCTGAATCTTTCACTTGATCTGAAGTCACGTCAGATTACAGGTGGTCCTCCTGGATTGAAGATGGTTGGCAGCAAGGTTGAAGGCAACGATTTAATTATTGACTTCTCTGTTGCTGGCAGTATGCAAGGTGGGTTCGTTCTCTCTTTCGAAAATGTTAAAGACAGTGAAGGGAAGTCATATGAGATTCCTGGAACCAGTTGGAGTAGTGGGGAAGGGACGGATGATAGTCATACGATTGTTTCTTCTACTATCGAAAATGGAGCCAAGTTAAAAGGTGAATTGAAGATGAACATATCCACCTATCCGATGAAAATCAAGTCACCATTCTCATTGGAGATTCCTGTGAATCCTTAATCTGAACACAACGTGCTTTCAATAATCGGATTAATCTATATAATGGAAATATTCATGAAGATGAGCAATATTCACAAGAAAGGGTGTTTCCATAATGAATCAACGTTCGATCCGTTATCCGCAGCCACTCGCTCCGGGAAATACCATCGGTGTGGCAGCCCCCTCCAGCGGTGTAGGTGAATCCCTGCACCATTATCTTGAGGAGAGCAAACGCAATATGGAGCGCCTGGGTTTTGGCGTGATGGAAAGCCCCTCTCTACGTCATAACACCAAATGCGTGAGTGCCTCCAAAGAGGAACGCGCCCAAGAGATGAATGAATTTTTCCGCGATTCAACTATTCAAGCCATTATCCCACCATGGGGCGGGGAGTTTCTGATGGATATCCTGCCCCTGCTGCATTGGGAAGCTTTAAAAACCTTGCCGCCCAAATGGATCATGGGTTATTCGGACATCAGCACCTTTTTATTCGCATACACCTTGATCACCGGAACAGCATCTGCACATGGCACCAATTATATTGATCTAAGATCAAACGCCATTGATCCCGTGACTGCGCGCTGGATTGATGTGTTACAGACCAAAGATGGCGGACAGATCACACAATCGTCTTCCACACATTATCAATCGGCATGGAAACCGGAATCTCCTGGTTTTAACCTGGATACACCTTCGCGCTGGAAACAGCTAGGCCACTCGGAAGATGCAGATACCGCTGTGTCGTTCTCCGGTCGGCTGATCGGTGGCTGTATGGATACGATCACTAGTCTGATTGGTACGCCATACGCACCCGTCCAATCGTATCTGGATCAGTACTGTGCAGACGAAGGAACGATCTGGTATCTGGAGAGCTGTGAGATGAATGCGGGGGATATCTACCGTCATCTGTGGCAGATGAGACAGGCCGGCTGGTTTGCAGGTGTGAAAGGCTTCATGTTCGGCCGACCTGCGGGTTATTCCGATACAGCCGATTTCAATTTTACTGATGCCCTATCCTCTGCACTTGGGGATCTGGATGTCCCTGTACTGTACGATGTGGATCTCGGCCATGTTCCGCCCCAGCTCACCTTTGTGAATGGAGCATTGGGCAAAGTCGCTTATGAAAATGGACGCGGGAGCCTTGAGATGGCGTTTGTGTAATCACCTTTTATAGGCAGATGCATACCTTGAAGTAAGAACTTATTTTGAGGAAGGGTTGTGCATCATGTCTGAATCCACATCCACGCCATCCACGCGTGTCGTGTATCAAGCCAATCAACCGATGCTTCAATCCGTGCAAAGTGTGCGGAATATGCTTCATCATACAGCTCGGCAGCATATAGGCAAGAAGGTACAAGTCCAGAATATCGATGGGCAAGTGTGGGAAGGTGTCATCATCAGTGCAGACCGGGGGATTTTGTATCTCCAGGTTACCCCGATGCATGGATATCCTGAACCGCGCGCCTTATTTGGACCAACAATTTTGCCGCTTGTGCTGTATGAATTGTTGGTTATCACACTGTTGATGTAGGGCATTGTACTGCTATATCCGAACCTGTTCCAAGAAGCTTCGCTCCTGAGATCTTCAAAGTCTTGGGAACGAAGCTTTTTTATGGTCTCGGCGATGGTGCGGTATGATTCCTTGCGAGCGTGTGAAATATGATACAATGGTGTCGCACCACCCCATATCTCATATGAAACGGAGCTTGATCCGGTTGGAATACATACATCATGATTCATCACCCGTATCACAAGCCGAGACGGGTATGATTGGCAGCAACCCTACTGAACAATCCCGCGTGATTGCAATCTGTCTGCTCGCAGGCAAAATCATGCTGCAAAGCGGTGGTGAAACCTACCGTGTGGAAGATACGATGAAACGTATGGCGGCTGCGCTGGGTTTACCCCATTCGCACAGTTACGTTGTTCCGACAGGCATCTTTTTCTCTGTTGATGCAACCGAACCTGCCAAGCTGATTCGTATCTCCGAGCGTACGACGGATTTGGACAAGGTGTCCGAGGTGAATGCGGTCTCCCGCCGCATCGGACAAGGTGATCTATCCGCTCAGGAAGCCCATGATCTGTTGGTACAGATCGAAGGCAAGCCCTCCTCCTATTCAACGGCTGTGCAGCTTACGGCCGCGGCGTTATCCAGTGGTTGTTTTACCATTATGTTTGGCGGAGGTTGGAGCGACTTTCTTCCGGCGCTGATCTGTGGGGGCATAGGTTATGCAGCCGTTATTGCCTTTCACCGGTTGGTGCGGGTTAAATTCTTTGCCGAGCTTACGGCATCCTTTGTTATTGGCTTACTTGCTTTTCTCCTGATCTATATGGGAGTGGGTCATGAACGGGACAAAATAATTATTGGTTCGGTTATGCCGCTGGTTCCGGGGCTGCTGATTACCAATGCTGTACGCGACCTGATGGCCGGACATCTCGTATCCGGATTATCCAAGGGAGCCGAGGCATTTCTGACTGCCTTTGCCATAGGTACCGGTATTGCAGTTGTATTTTCACTTTTTATGTAAGACGGAGGAATGCAGGATATGCTCCATTTTATTGAACAAGCCTTAACCAGTTTTGTCGCTTCAGCCGCGTTTGGGATCATCTTCAATGCACCAAGGCGCATGCTGCTCCACGGTGGATTTGTCGGCATGATTGGCTGGATTATCTATATCGTGCTTGAATATGCAGCGGATGCGGTTCCTGCTACACTTGCAGCGACCATAGCCGTAGGTGTCATCAGCCAGGTATTCTCTCGCATGTTTCGCGCACCCGTCATCATCTTTAGCGTCGCAGGCATCATCCCTCTCGTTCCTGGTGGACTGGCGTATAATGCGATGCGAAGTTTTGTGCAAAATGACTACAGTGCCGCTATGGAGATGGCCGCCAAGGCACTCATGTTATCCGGCGCCATTGCCGTAGGCCTGGTGTTATCCGAGGTATTAAACCAGATGATACGCCGAATTCCCGCCTCACTTCGGGCAAAATCATCATCGAAATGATTATTCTTTTCATATATCAGCACACGTAAGGCCCGTTGGCATACAGGATAAAATCTTGTATAACAACGGGCCTTACGTGCCACTATCCTATAGAGCACTATAGTGCAGTGAGACAATCAAAGAAGTCTATTTACTTCACGAACGTATTCTTCACACGGACCGATTTTAGGAAATACGGGATAAAGATACAGCACGTCAGAATGGATCGTACGATCAACTGAAAAGCCGGAGTTGCATCAAGCACATGCTGTTCTCTTGGGATTTCATTGCGCGCAATCAGAATCCACGTCACGATGCTTATGATCACATTCATCAGGTACATCACCATCATCATACGCGGAAACTGTCTCTTCCGTTTATATAAAAGAATGAGATTCACGATAACGATCATCAATAGAATGGTACTGCTTATGAAACCAAACCACAGGAGTGGACGGATCGTCTCCCTGTAAATCTGAGGATCGACACCACGGCCTACTTCCCATCTGGCAGGGTCCATGATAACATTCACCTGCGATACATCCGAGATGAGAAACACCAGCGCAAGCCAAAGACTGATCTGGATTAAAATAAGCCATCCGCCCAATCCGGAGATACCAGGCCGTTCCGGTCTGATCCCGGTTTTGGGTTGCAGCGAGTTCATATCCGTATCTGTATCCGAGTTACTGTATTTATAGTTCATTCCATCCTCCTTTTACACTAGATAAAAAAACATATTATACATTAAAATCTAGATTCTGTGTATTTAAGAGGATAAACGGAGCATCTGGCCTATGATCTCCTCCCTTAGACGTTTATCGCATCGCGCGTTTCATTACCGTTGCAAACAACTCCGCTGCAACACCACTTCCTGACCTCATATAATGTTCTGTATCTGTATGATCAAATCCCATCCAAACCGCCGCAGTCCAATTACTCGTATAGCCCACAAACCACAGATCCCGATTGGCCTCTCTTCCCACACCTTGTATTGCAGCCTGTGTTGTTCCCGTTTTACCCGCTACCTTGTGCTGCCCTAACTGTGCCCGGCTTCCGGTCCCCTGACTGACTACATTTTGCAGCATTCTGGTCATGGCATTCGCCGTGCTAGAGGAGATTACCTGCTTGTTTTCCGACGTATGAGCATATATTGTTCGTCCACGGGAATCTGTAATCTGGCGTATCAGATGGGCTGTATTCAACTTGCCATTATTCGCAAACACGGTATAGGCCTGAGCCATCTTCATTGGTGATACCCCCTGATGCACACCGCCCAGAGCAACCGAGAGATTCATATCCTCTTTCCCCAGTTCAATGCCGAGTCGTGCCGCAAATTGATGTGCATCGTTTAGCCCTGTCTCATGAAGCAGCCATACGGCTGGTGCATTAATGGACTTTTGCAGGGCTTGGGACATGGATATTGAACCACTGTAACGCCCACCGAGATTGGAAGGTTGATAGCTGCCATATTGCATGCGTTTATCCGGTAGTATGCTCTCTGGCTTGAACTTCCCCGACTCCAACGCAGGGCCATATGCAATAATCGGTTTAAAAGAAGAGCCTGGCTGCCTTGCATCCATAATCGCCCGGTTGATGCCCCCTTTTAAGGGATTACGTCCACCCATCATCGCTTTCACTTCACCGTTGTGCTGATCGATAATAACCATACTTGCCTGGACTAGCTCGTCTTGGCGATCATCGGGGAATCGGGTAGTGTCTGCAAATGTTTCTTCCATCGCCAGTTGTGCCTGCTGGTCTAGCCCGGTTTGAATAACCCAACCTGCCGATTGAATCTCCGCTTCACTTTTACCTGTGAGCCGAGAAGCCTCCTGAATCACAGCATCCACGGCAGACACATATGCGGGCTTGCTCAAGCCCGGTGAAGTTGTTGCATTCAATACGGTTTCAGGCGGCGTGAAATCGACGTCACGGGCTTTGAGCATCTGCTTTCGTGTAATTAGTCCCTGTTCATGCATTAGTCCAAGGATAACGGCACGTCTTTGTTTGGAAAGTTCAGGATGATCTACTGGATTGTATATGGATGGACCTTTGGGCATTCCGGCCAATGTAGCAATCTGCCATAGTTCCAACTGGTGCATATCCTTAATTCCGAAATACCGCCAGGCTGCCGCCTTTACACCATACTGCTGGCGTCCCATGTAGATCTGATTCAGATACATCTCCAGAAGTTCATCCTTGCTATACCTCTTCTCCAGGGCCATCGCAATCGATATCTCATTCACCTTTCGACTCAACGTTTTATCCCCATTCAAATACAGATTTCTTGCCAGTTGCTGTGTAATGGAGCTTCCTCCCTGACTCAGATTCATATGTATAATGTCTTGCACAATGGCCCTGCCGAGTCCGATGAAATCCAGTCCATCATGGTTGTAGAAACGTCGATCTTCTGTAGCCAAAAAAGCCATCTTTAATAAATCCGGCATGGCGTTCAGATCAGCATATTCGGAATACCCTTTGGTCTGCGTATGCAACCTCGAAATTTCGGTCCCCTCTGCATTCGTAATAATGGTTGAGGAGGCCACCTGCATGGCCTCAGGACGATTGCGAAGCAATCCTTCGCCATAAGTAATCAGATAGAGATAGAAAAAGGCCAAGATCAAAACGACAACCACTGCTCCATCAAATACGTGATACATCCGTCGCTTGCCCCTGTGCTTCAACATTCAGGCTCCTTGTGTACCTGTTCCATTGAAACTCCGCGTTCCTGTCCATTCCGTTGTGTAATCTCTAGAGCATGTTGAAGCAGCAATGTCTGTTCATATGCCAACTTGGCCCAATGCTGAACTTCCACCTCATCCTGACAGCGCCCTTCGATGATCTCATCCAGAGAAGATTCAATACCGTAGAGAGTAAGTTTTATCGGCAAGTCAACCTGTGTAGAAGTAGTTTGGGCGTTCTCCTTGTCTTCTTCCACATGTTGCTGAAGTCCGGGTTGCTCATGCTTAATAGAAGCTCCCTGTATCTCTCTTTTCTCCTGTTTCGGTTCTGATCTGCTCCGCCCTTCCTCATGCAGGAGAATAGCAATCCTATTCAGATTGGCAGCAATTTGTCGTAGTTCACCACCACTTAGAACATCAATTCTTCCAGGATTGTGGCCCAATGCAAGTTCGGCTGTTCCACGCGCAAGTTGACTGAGATCTTCCGCAATCTTCTGGGATCGAATCCAGAAAAAGATCGCAAACACGGCTCCACCAATGAAGATGAAGAACGGCTTTGTTCCAATATGGTTGATTCCCCAGTTCATCATACGCGTTATCCATGCTGTATCAGGAAGGACGTGGTGATGCGCAAATCGCAGCACGTGATAAACGACAAAAAGGAGCGCTGCGCTCAGTAACGCGCTTGCTCCTCCAATGTATATGTATCTTAGTCTTACAGTACTGAATCGGGTCTTCATATTCGTATCCTCCTCTATACAACAATAAGTAATAGAGGTAGCATACCGAATATTTCTTAATGAGGAAGTAGTTAACTTCTTACCAAATTCTTAATTATTACTACTCTTCGTAATTACTTGGCGGAGCAGCAGTTACAGGAAATCGGGTAACAAAATCCGTTCTGCCCTTTTCACTGTAGGCAACGATACTTCCTCGATGTAATTCAATCATCGATTTGGCAATCGCCAGGCCTAGACCCGTACCTCCCGTTTCACGGGAACGCGATTTATCCACACGATAGAATCGATCAAACAGATGTGGCAGATCTTGCGCCGGAATCGGTTCACCATAATTACTGATGCGGACTACAGCCTCATCACCTTCAAGGGCCAGCCCAATCTCCATTAGTTTACCTTGCGAACCATACCGAATGGCATTGCTGAACAGATTCTCATACGCTCTTACAAGCTCTCCTGGAGCAGCTTGTATCCATAGTGGCTCTTGCCCGCCGATGATCTTGTAGGTCATGCCAGCATCCTCCAGCATGGGAGTAAACTCTTCAGCCAGCTGCATCAGAAACGAATTCAGGTTCAATGCTTGCAAAGACAACGGAAGACTCCCGCCACTCACACGCGTATATTCGAACAAGTCATCAATCAGCTTACGAAGAGTCAGGGATTTCTCATAGGCGATGCTAACATAATAGCGCATCTCAATCTCATCCTGGTAGCGATCCTTCTCAATGTACTCCAGAAATCCCAGAATAGAAGTGAGTGGTGTTCTCAGATCATGTGATATCCCCGTAATCAGATCGTTTTTGGCAGCAACTGCATTACGCTCTTCCTGAAGCGATAACTGCAATTGTTCAGCCATCTGATTAATGCTTGCAGCAACCACTCCGAATTCATCCGAGGTCTTCACTTCGATGCGATGGGATAACTCTCCTTTGGCAACTTCCTGAATTCCCGCCGTAATTTCATCCAGAACCCGCATCACCTTACGAGAGAACAGGAAAAAAAACAGCACAAAACCAAGCACGCCCACCACAATCATCAAAGGCACCGAACCGATATTATTCACCAACCACCTGATCCCTTGGGCCGGAATGGAATAATCCGGATACGCCTGAGCTTCCAGGATGGTCTGCCCCACCTGGCTGCCCCCGTACAAAATAACTGCAGTTAATATGCCGCTCAGCAGAAATGCATAGATAAATTTCCAACGGACTGTATTAATCAACTTTGAATTCATAGTAGGAACTCCCTGAATGTGTTCATGTCACATGACATCCTGTGGATGTACATGTTTATTGCGGTTTGATCATCTTGTAACCAACACCCCATACGGTCTGAATGAACTTGGGATGTTTGCTATCGAGTTCAATCTTCTCACGAATCTTGCGAATATGTACCATGACGGTATTATTCGACTCCATGAATTCTTCCTTCCAGACCTGACGATAGATCTGTTCCATACTGAGTACTGAACCTTGGTGGCGAGCCAGTAATTCAAGAACAGCAAATTCACGCGGAGTCAGACGAACCGGCTGCTCATCAACCCAAACTTCATGTGTATCTGTATTAATGACTAGATCATCAATAACCCACTCGTGCTCTTTGTTCTCCCGACCTTCATTGAAGGTATGATACCTGCGCAGCTGGGATTTGGCCCGTGCGACAAGTTCAAGCGGGTTAAATGGTTTGGTCACATAATCATCAGCACCGATGCTTAGCCCTGTGATTTTATCCATATCCATACTTTTGGCGGACAGCATGATAATCGGCATTTTCTGCTCTTCCCGAATTTTCATACAAGCTTCGATTCCGTCCATATTTGGCATCATAACATCTAGAATAATGAGATCGATCGACTCTTTTTTCAATTGTTCCAGTGCTTCAAGCCCATCATTCGCGGTGAGAATCCGATAACCCTCGTTGCCAAAATAAATTTCCATCAGTTTAATAATCTCCTGCTCATCATCCACAAGCAGAATGGTTGCTGGCTGTGCCACGGCATTATTCCTTTCCCTTCCCCAATTTTTTACCTGTTCAAAGTATACCACCGAGGGACGAAACTGCGAAAATCATCGTGATCTTCACGGACACGTTCGATCTTGGTCATCATCTCATGTGTCTCTTCCGGCTTCACCTGCTGAATCCACACCACAGAAGACACGAGTGCCATAGCCGTATACAGTGAATACAATCTCCAGAATAACTCATTCGGTTCATTGCCATCGAAATAACCCTGAATCTGACCAATGGAATATGGAATACTGATCTCCGAAGCAAACAAACCCAGCTTCAAAAATTCATGAATGGGATCCCCTTGATCATAACGATTAAAATCAATCACTCCTGCGAGCTTATCCTGCTTAACGACAAGATTGCTCGGGTGGAAGTCATCATGCTGAAATCCATCTGGACGATTTTTCATCCAACCGAGATGGTCTGCAATGAACGTTAGAATAGGCTGATCCTCTTTCATCACGATCGGGCACTGTTTATAGCGCTCCACGTAACGTTGATGCTTCGTGCTCTTGCGTATGTACCATGATTCGGTCTGTTCCTCCATCGGCAACTGGTGAATCAGCTGTAGCTGCGCTCCTGCTTCAAAGCCAACCGCCCACTGTTGCTGTTCACTCAGTTGAGGCAGTCTCTCGGAAGCATCTTCGCCTTCAATGTAGCTAAGAATCATATATTCGTTCTTCTCATCCAATCTACCTGTGCCCAACGTTGAAGGACACAGTACACCTAATTGTTGCATGCTCTTCAAACATTGATATTCCCTTTGCTTCATCCATTCCTCAGCAACATCATATACCCTCACCAACACATGGCCTTGGTCAGGGACAAACATTTTGAATTTAGCATCCGCTGAATAACCCTTCATAACGGGTTCAATCCGTGTAGCCTTATCAAGTTCAGGAATCTGTTTTAACCTGTCAATCAACGTATTGTTCATCGATGCATTCCATGTATTATGTCGTTCCATACCAGAATCCTCCGTTATTTCACGTATAACGTGTAGTATCGTCGGTCTACTACCACTTTATCCCATGATGTTTACTATAACATGCTTATATGTATTCTATCTGTTTCTATTTAAAAAGTACTGATTCGGGTTCTTTGCCCGTCAGGGTCAGCATCGTATACAATTGTCCTCTGTGATGATATACATGCCCCATAATCTCAAGTAACCACTCCAGCCGACTATAGGAAGCTCCCCAGTACGAATCCGTCACATGTAATAACTCTTCCGTGTTAAACTGCCTGTACCGTTGGTATAGATACATCTGGTTATCAATTAAAGCCTGCTTGATCTCATCGAGCGAATGCACCTGGTTCTCTGCATAGAATTGAGCCATCTCTTCTTCCGTTGCACCTTCGGAAATATAAACATCCGCTCGGCAGATCACAGACAGATGGGCTAGTAATTCTCCAACAGGCCGTTTACCTTCAATTGGAGTCAAAGCCAAATCTTCTTCCGACAACTGATCACATATATCAATCAACGATGTTACAGCCACGTCAATATGTTTGAACGCAGATTGAATCAACAGATACACTTCCTTTTTATCCCATTATACAGAACATATGATCGGTTATTAACCAAGATATCCCTCCTTAATATATAAACAAGTTATATACCAAATCTAACAATTTACGAACAAAAAAGTCCTTCCTCCTTCTTATAGACGGGATTCAGGACATTTTGTTGCCTATATGAGTTCAAATCTTTGCTCAACTTGAGTATAACGAACAATACGTATGCTCGAATCGTCCAGCCTCCAAGTCAGACTTGCGAATGAAAAATTGTAATTCCCCGCAATCCCACCATTGGAAACCAATAGCATCATGTGTATCTATCTTTAACAGCAGCAGCGTATCGGATAGTTCCTGCCATGTCCGATCCTCATCACCGCCGTAATGCTTGGTCAGCTTCTTCTCACACTCCTGCTCATTATAATCATACTCTTCTCCCAGTGCGATCTGTAATACGGCACGATGCTCGGCATCTGGATGCTGCCCGTCAGGATATCCAAACATACCACCCCAATTCAGCATACTCGGATGATTCCAGCTCGACTCGAATTCAAGGTATCGGTCATACAGACTCACTTCCGCTTCGGCCTCATCGCTCTCAAGCTGAGACGGCGAGAGCTCATTCAGCGCGTTGACGTCAATATATGCATATGTAGGAAACTCAAGATTAGGCAGCACAGTCACCGAATGTGCAACAAACGGGGCTCCATCCAGCGCGGTATCTCCCTCAGGCTCTCGCCTTATCAGGTTATGAGAACTCGGCTCAAAAATCACACGATGTTCAATGGGACAAGCAGATTCATCCGTGCCAACGAAAAAGTATAACATGCCACGTTCAGGCAATGTCCCGCGCCCATCATTCGGCGTATACGGCGACAAATCCACCAGGTTCAGTTGGGCCAGGAAAGTCATTGGAATTCCTTCTTGTGTTACGGGCCATTCCATGCGACTCGGCAAATCCGGATGTCCACCCACACGTGAGTTTCCTGTTCTGCGATATTCGTCCAGTGTGGATACATCGAGGCGAATTCCCCAGCGGCTTGAAGACAACAGCAGATCTGCAGCAACTCCCAAACCATACTCCTCAAGTGTTTTACGGGCTTTTCTGGTCAGACGTTCACATTGTTCTGGCTTAATCATATAGATCCTCCCCTTTTGACAATACACCTATGCTGAGACATATTCAGGTTCACACCTGTATATTCTTCCGCCCGGACGTCTTTCCCTGCTTCTATATAAATTGAACTTAAGAATATTTTACACTTACAACTCCGATGACAGAACAACCTTCCGATCGCTGTTATCCCCAGAATTTTTTAGATTCACCTTTGGAAAGGTAAAAATCCGGGGATAAAGGCGAAGTGTATGCTTCCGAAGTAGCTTTCTTGCAGAAAGCTTTTAGCTTCGCTTCTTCAGGTTCTTTCTGTCCTCTACGTTCTCGTGTAAATATGTGTAGTTCAATTTATATAGAAAAAAGAGACTGACATCCCCTGTCAGTCTACTTCTTTATCCTATATTCCATTTAACGATTTGGATCAGAGGACTTTTCCTGGTAAGCACGCATATGCTCCTCACCGTCCAGGAATTCATGGGCCTGATGGGCTGCCATCACACCATGATAGCTGATATCCAGACCCAGATCTTCCTCTTCTTCTGTCGAACGTACAGGCACAATTTTGCCAATCAACTTTAACCCGATCCAGGTCATGGCGAATCCCCAGATGACCAAGGCTGTAAGGCCAAGTGCCTGAACACCCAGCAACCTCCAGCCGCCACCCATGAATAATCCACCATCCGTGGCAAACAGACCTACAGCAATCGTGCCCCACATCCCTGATGCGGCATGCACCGGGAAAGCACCAACTGGATCATCAATCTGCCGACGGTCCAGCCAGTTGGTGGCAGCCATCATCAATAAGCCGGATACTGCCCCAATGAATATCGCTGCTACATCGCCAACAAAAGCACAGCCTGCCGTAATGCCGACCAGTCCCGCAAGCGAACCGTTAATGACCGATGGTGCATCTGAACGATTGAAGCGGAATAACGTATACAGTAACGTAACCGCACCACCCGAAGCCGCAGATAACATCGTGACAATCGCAATGTGACCAATTCTTACATCCGTCGCGCTGAGTGTACTCCCAGCATTGAAGCCAAACCAGCCGAACCATAACAGAAATGCACCTACAGAGGCCAGTGGCAGATTGCTCGGAAGTGCGATGGCACTTACGCCAAGCGGCGTGTATTTTCCTTTACGCGGACCAATGATAATCGCAGCAGCGAGTGCAGAGAATCCGCCGAGTGCATGGATGACAGCCGAACCGGCAAAGTCCTGCATCCCCAGCTGACTAAGCCAGCCGCCGCCCCATGCCCAGTGTCCACCAATTGGATAGATGATCGCCGTCATCAATATGATATACAACAGGTAGGCACGGAAGTTGATCCGCTCTGCTACCGCTCCTGAAACGATGGAAATAACGGCAATGGTAAAGGCAGCCTGGAACAACCAGAATGTCTCCAGAGATACCGGTACGTCCAGATGAGACAAATCCCCATTCAGGAAAAATCCCGTTACTCCCGCAAAACCGCCAACGTCCGAACCATACATCAGTCCAAAACCGATGGCATAGAACAGTAACGTTCCAATTGTAATGTCAGCAAATACCTTCATAATAATGTTCACACTATTTTTATAACGCACAAAGCCAGCCTCGAGCAGGGCGAATCCACCCTCCATCAATAAAATCATCGCTGCACTCAGTACGACCCAGACCGTATCAATCCCGGTGCTTAACGTCTCCAAAGTCATGCTTGTACATCCTCCGTTTCACTAAGCTGTCTGAGCTCACGGATTGTATCGGGCGCAAGCTCAATCTCGTCCCGCTCAATGCTGTCCGGATGCTTAATTCGTTCTGCGATCTGATCCAATTCACGTATGCGTCTGCGAATCTGTTCCATCTTGCGAAAACGTTCCTTCACCTGCACCATATACTCCACCGCCTGATGATGGGATGCTGGACGTCCCGCAAACCATTTGCGTACGGGCGACAACGATTGATAAGCGATCTCTTCCGCTCGACGCTTTTGTTCGAACTGTTCGATCTTCTGCTTGAGCGTTTGGATCTCATTTTCTTTTTTGACCTTCAGCCGTTCGATAAGGTACAATAAATCGGACGATGATATTTGCAATGCTGTATGGTGATACACCTCGTCGATTACTAACATATCATGTCAGGACTCCTTACATATCAAGTTACTTGTACCGATTATAGTTTGCCGGGGTCTGCCCGTCAATCTTTTTTTGGACTTGAGATGGATTGAAACGAACCGTTCATTAGAGAACGGCTTTTTTTATTGGGCACAAATTACATCTAACAAGGCTAATCTTGCCTATGATTCGCATTCATTCTTTCCATTCTTTATGCTTATAGGATAAGCATCCACATTTGGGGTAATGAACATACACAGACTGCCCGCATCACAGAACCCATATATAAGGAGAGGATTATACGATGTTTACTCGTAATGACGATATACGCAACCAAATCTGGGAAGCCGTCTCGGGACTCGAAGAAGAACAATTGAACCAAAAACCTTCACCCGCGCAATGGAGTATTATGCAAGTACTACGTCATCTGAACCTGATGGAAAATGTAATTGGAAAACAAGCCCGCCTGGCTCTCGAAAAGGAACAGACGGTGTCTGTGGACAAAAAACCATATGAATTATCGTTGGACCGCAGCCGCTCCGTCGAGGCACCACCCCATCTTCAGCCTCCAGCAGCGCCTGAAGCACTTGCAGATGTACGCGGTGATCTGGACGAATCTCACCAAGCGTTAAACAACTTTGCATTGGATCATGATCCTGACCTGCTGCGCAGCAAGTCCTTTCCTCATCCCGTATTTGGTGAGATGGATCTTACCCAATGGATTGACTTTACAAGTTATCATGAGGAACGTCATCTGGGACAGATTCAAGAGATTAAACATCAGCTTGGCGTGTAAGCACAACCTACACTTTCACATAGCGACGAATATAGTTGAACGACAAAAAACCTCCAATCCTATCATTTAGGTTGGAGGTTTTCAATGTTCTTATCTCACGAACAAGAACGACACTTATATTTTTTTGCCCAAAATCGCCAGATCTCTATTCACACCATCCAACACGGCCACTTCGGGATAATAACCCCACTGTTCAAAACCATGCTTGCGCAATAACCCCAGACTCGGTTCGTTATGTCCGAAAACAAATCCGAGAATGGTCGTAATCCCAAGTGCAGGACATGCTGCAAATACCGTTTCGAGCAAACGTCCACCAGCCCCAATTCCACGGCATTGCTGATCCACGTATACACTGACTTCCACCGTTCCATTATACGCAGGACGTCCATAGAATGAACTGAGACTCGCCCAAGCGACCACCTGTCCTGCCTGCTTCATCACCCAAAGCGGACGATGTTCCGGTGTATGTTCCTCAAACCAAGGCAAACGTTGCTCCACCGTCACCGGCTCCAAATCCGCTGTTGCCATACGGCCCTCAATGGTAGAATTATAAATTTCTACAATCCTCGGCAAGTCCTCCAGGCGCGCATATTCAATCTGCACATCTTCCAGTTTCATCGCTATTCCTCCATCATTCCAGATCGTTCTATTATCATAGAGGATATTATAATGGAAAATAGAAGCCTTCGTCATCCCTAACATTCTGACAGAGAATTACTCCATCATTACTCCGCCAGTCCCTGTATTGTGTTCCCACGAGTTAACTGCTGACTCTGGTCTGCCCAACGAATGTTAATTGAGCGAGATGTGAACAGATCCGGGCCATCCGATACCTGGAAATGCAGATGAGCTTCACTGGAGTTACCCGAATTACCAAGCTCACCGATAGGGTCTCCCTGCTTGAGCTTATCTCCTTTTTTGACCGAAACACTGCCTTCCTTGATGTGTCCCGTGATGCTGTATTCACTGTTGCCATGGTCGATCACCACATAGTTACCCGCCGGCTCTTCTGGATTCATCACACCCGGTACATTGTCCGGTATATCGTTCTTGATATCGACAACGGTTCCATCGGCAGCTGCATAGAGTGGTTCACCAAAAGCATAATAGTTTTCGTTTGCCGTTGCATCACCTTGATAACTGGATTGTTCTTTGGTCCGTACGATATCCAGTGCATAACGCTGCGTTTCGTGCTCATAATGATAGTTTGACAAGGCATCATTGCCTCCCCAGAATACGTACCATTCCCCCTTCATCGGCAATTGAAATTCCGTTTTGGTGAATTTGGCATCCGTGTCCTCATAAGCTTGCAGCGGTTGGATCAAGAGGCCTTCAATTTGATTTTCTTCGGAAAAATAGGCTCGAATCCCTTTGGTCCCAGTCTGATCCTTCCAGGCAACCTCGGTTAATTGATTCATTTTGGCGTCTACCACTTGCTCCCACGATTCAACACCCTCCAGAAAAGGATCAGCGGTCGTTTTGAACTGTTCAAGCGTTAACGTCCCCTTAAACTCAGGAGAGAACTGATTATAGATTGCATCCTTTGAACCGTTCATCAACGTATCTATGAAATTGTCCGGTGTAACCATCGCGCTCACCTCTGAACTTGAGTTCTGCTCCTGATTAGAGTTCTCGCTCGTTTCATTATTGGATGCCTGTTCGGCTGACTGCTGCTCTGCCTGGTCGGAAGTAATGGAATTGCTGTTGCCGCAAGCAGACAATATCACGCAAGCTCCAAGGGTAATCGCAAGCACCTTCCAGCCCTTTCTATGCTGTAATTTTGAATGTGTATGATGTTCTGATTTCAGATGACCTTCTCTGTTCATTCTCAACATCCCTTCTGTTAATCGTTATACTTTCCAGTTAAGTGTACAGAATGAGTCTTATCCTTCGTCTAACCCTAACTTACCAGTAGATAAACTCGTCTTGCCCTCTAACGCTGTATAATTAAGATTCCGTTAAGATAGCTCATACGCTATACAGCCTTCTTGGATGGTATGATTAGCAATACACACAACGGAAGGATCAGGAGGTCATTTTTAAACTATGGATAACGTCTCATTACTGCTTGTGGATGATGAACAGGCCATTCTGCATATGCTCAAAACCGTTCTGCTCAAAGAGCAGTTTCTCGATATTGATACCGTTACAACAGGCGAAGCTGCCATTGAGGCATGCAACAACAAGACCTATCATTGCATCGTGCTCGACATCATGCTTCCTGGCAAAAGCGGACTGGAAATCTGTCCTTTTCTAAGGCAGGTCACCGATGCGCCCATCCTGTTTCTGACGGCCAAAACAACCGATTATGACAAATTAACCGGATTCGCTGTTGGTGGCGACGATTATGTCGCCAAACCCTTTAATCCGCTGGAAGTCGTTGCTCGAATTAAATCATTACTGAAGCGTTATTTACCTTCCAAAACCGCAGCGATCTCGGATCACATCCCATCTAACGTAAATACGTCATCTCCCAGCACATCGGAAGGCGTGTACGACTTTGGACGGTTTCAAGTGCTGGAATGGGCTGGTGAGCTTCGTGTTGAAGGTGAGTCCGTATCCTGTCCGGCACTTGTGTTTCAACTACTACTCTTTTTCTGCAAACATCCCAATCGCATCTTCACCAAGTCAGATCTATATGAACGGGTCTGGGGCTCTGAAGCCATTAGTGATGACAATACCGTGATGGTTCATATTCACCGCATTCGGGAGCGCATTGAAGCCGATCCTTCCAATCCAGTGTTTCTCATTAACGTCCGAGGTTTGGGATACAAACTGATTCAGCCGGAACATGTGTCACGCCCATGAGTATTCGTCGCAGGTTAATGACCCGGTTTATCGGGATGCTTGCCGGTGCAGTCGTTCTTATCATCCTGCTTGGGTCTGTAGCCACCTACTGGGTTGTGCAAAAGGTAAATGAAGTGAATCTGGTGGATGATTTTGCTGTTAATGGTCTGGACCAATTGATTAATACAGCAGAGATTCTGCCAGATAATACGATCCGATATGACCCCGAATTGCTGAAACAAGTGGATAAAAATCAAGGCTGGCTCCAGGTTCTGGATGAACAAGGTTACGCTATTGATGAATATCACACACCTGCCGATGTTCCTACTCACTATAAACCGGGGGAATTGATTGCATACTGGGAAATCCAGAAGCCGTTCCCTTATCAGATTGTCATGCTGATTCGAGAGAAAAACGGGAAGGAATTCACTTTGTTATATGGCGAGAGTAACCCGGCCAAGTCCTTAATGAATAACATTCGTTCAGACCTTGCTTTCACCAACGGGAAGCTTGATCTTCAGCCCGACCAACAGGAGGCCCTCCGTGCCGCCAATGCTTATCTTCAAGTATTGGACGCGTCAGGAAGCGAACTCTCCTCCTATAACAAACCGGCCATGGGCGTACCAAGCGAATACACCATTCAGGAACTGGTTCTGCAAATTCGCTATCCGAGTCGATCAGGCATGTCTGTTGCCACGTGGTACGATGAGAAGAATGAAACCACCTGGCTGATTAGCATCCCTGGCGATCCATTGGCGACCGGAAATCAAAACCCCTACAATTTTATTCTGGAACCGGCATTGGTTGTATTGATCGTGTCCATCATCATTCTGCTCATTTTGCTTGCCTTCTGGTATGCCAACCGCTTCGGCTCACCTATGCTGCATATGCTCCAATGGTTACAGCGTCTGGAACGAGGACATTACGAGGAACCTACCGGAGCCTTTGGAGTGCCTCGCAGTCAGCGTCGTAACGGAAAGTGGAAGCGAAAATACAACGTGTATGCTGAAGTGCTTCGCTCCATGCAGGCCCTGTCTCACACTTTGAAACAAGATGAAGAACTTCGGAAACAGACCGATTCTCTGCGGGAGGAGTGGATTGCTGGCATAACACATGACCTGAAGACACCCCTCTCCTCCATTCAGGGATATGCTCATATGCTTGAGGCGGATAAGTATAGCTGGACCGCGGAGGAAGTCAGAGAATTCGCAGGCATAATGCTCGATAAGTCCATGTATATGGACAGGCTTGTCAACGACCTTGCCATGACCTATCGATTACGCAGTGGAGGATATCAACCTGTGGTGGAAAAGACTGACGTAAATACGTTACTCCGTGATCTGATCCAGCGCGCTGAACGGAATCCGGCATATGGAGAAGGTCGCATCATATTCCAACCGTCCGAAGTGCCTGTGTATGGACTTGTCCATATTCCGTCGTTTGAACGAATTGTGGATAATCTGACCGCCAATGCCCTTCTTCATAATCCGCCCGAATCCATCCTGGTTGTCAGTGTGCATTCTGGTACGCAGGCAGATGAATTCAGCATTCAGTTTGCCGATAATGGAAAAGGCATGGACTCCGAAACGGTATGGAAGTTATTTGAACGATACTATCGCGGCACAGATACAGGTACATCGGACGTTGGATCAGGGCTGGGCATGGCGGTAACCAAAGGGTTGATCGAAGCCATGAATGGTCGTATTGAGGTACAGTCCACCCCTGGTGAAGGAACGATCATTCGCTTAATATGGGATGAGCCGTCCGAAACCAAATAAAATGTTCCGCTTGACCTTTCCATTTTCAGTCTATATAATCGACACTCAATAACACCTGTTCCAATATATTGATATTGAATGCAACACATTTCAGAATAATTCAAATGAGTTTGATCTAACATATTTGGCGATGACCAGAGACAAGATTTCGTTTGCGTGCTGCCCAGAGAGAGAGGGGATTGGTGAAACCTTCTTCAGCGAACGGACCGGAATTACCCCTCTGCAGCCGTGACCTCGAACCTCAGCATTTTGGACCCCTTTGGATGTTCGACATGCTGTCAGTAGAGTTCACCGCCTGATCCCCGATAACGGATTCCAATGAGGGTTATGATGTTTTCTGTTCCGGCGGCTGGCCGAGATCAGGGTGCACCATAACCAAAATTAGGGTGGAACCACGAGCCAAGCGCACTCGTCCCTTTTCCGGGACGGGTGTTTTTTGCGCTTTCATTTCAAGAAATGGAGAGTGGTTCACATGAGCAAACAAGAAAACAGTAACTCAGCAAGCAACAAATCAGGTAACGAAATAAACAACCAAGCAAATGATCTTCAACCATCCAGTCATTCCATTGAGGTCCGTCTGCAAGGTGGCGCGATACGTTCTTACGAAGCAGGCATCACTGTAGGGGCGGTCGCCTCATCCATCAGCACAAGTCTTGGGAAACAGGCTATCGGCGGTATTGTAGATGGTCAGAATGTCGATCTCGATTGGGTGCTCAAGCAAGATTGCGAACTCGTTATTGTTACTTTGGACAGCGCGGAAGGTCTGTATCGTTATCGTCACAGCGCAGCACATGTGCTGGCACAGGCGCTCAAACGCATCTACGGTGCAGAACAAGTGAAACTGGGTATCGGCCCAGTCATTGAAGATGGATTCTATTACGATGTTGATCTGGAGCATGCCTTGTCCATCAGTGATCTGGCTGCCATTGAGCGGGAAATGAGCAAAATCATTCAGGAGAATCATAAGATCAGTCGCCGGGTCGTTAACCGGGAGGAAGCCCTCCGTATCTTCGGAGAGATCCAGGACCCCTACAAGCTTGAACTCATTCAGGATTTGCCGAAGGACGCCGAACTTTCAATCTATGATCAAGGAGAGTTCTTCGATCTGTGTCGCGGTCCCCATCTTCCATCCACTGGTCGAATCAAAGCGTTTAAGCTGTTGAATGTAGCCGGTGCGTACTGGCGGGGTAACTCGGATAATAAGATGCTGCAACGTATCTACGGCACTGCTTTCCCCAACAAAGCCCAACTGGATGAACATCTGCACATGCTCGAAGAAGCAAAAAAACGGGATCATCGTAAACTCGGCAAAGAGCTTGAACTGTTCATGTTCTCCGAAGAAGCGCCAGGCATGCCCTTCTACTTGCCCAAAGGCATGACTGTTCGCACTGAACTGGAGCAATTCTCGCGTGAGCTGCAATTACAGGAAGGTTATCAGGAAGTTCGGACTCCTCTCATGATGAACAACAGGCTGTGGGAGCAATCCGGCCATTGGGAGCATTACAAGGACAACATGTATTTCTCCGAAGTGGACGATGCCACTTTTGCACTGAAACCGATGAACTGCCCGGGGCACATGCTGATCTTCAAAAATACACTCCATTCCTATCGCGAATTACCGATTCGCATGATGGAATTTGGTCAGGTTCACCGTCATGAATTCTCAGGTGCCCTGAACGGTATGATGCGTGTGCGGACATTCTGCCAGGATGATGCCCATCTCTACGTCATGCCAGAGCAGATCGAGGACGAGATCAATCAGGCGATCTCACTGATCGGACGTATGTACGATATCTTTGGATTCGAATATAAGATTGAATTGTCCACTCGTCCGGAAGATTCCATGGGATCTGAGGAACTGTGGGATCAGGCGGAACGTGCATTGCAAAATGTACTGGATCGCCGCGGCGTGGAGTATCGCGTTAACGAAGGAGACGGTGCCTTTTATGGACCAAAAATTGACTTTCATATCCTCGATGCACTGAAGCGCAGCTGGCAGTGCGGAACAATCCAGCTTGATTTTCAAATGCCGGAGAAGTTCGACCTCACTTACATTGGCGAGGATAGCCTGAAACACCGTCCTGTTGTGATTCACCGTGCCATCTACGGTTCCATTGATCGTTTCATCGGCATCCTGACTGAGCACTATGCGGGAGCGTTCCCACTCTGGCTCGCACCTGTGCAAGTGAAGCTGCTGCCTGTATCAGATCATTACGCAGATTATGCGCTCCAAGTACAGAGCCAGCTCCGGGCTGCGGGCATTCGGGTAGAAACAGATCTGCGCAGCGAGAAGCTCGGGTACAAAATCCGTGAAGCCCAGATGGAAAAAGTGCCTTATTCACTCGTGCTTGGTGAGAATGAGAAAAATGCCTCATCCGCCTCTGTCCGTGCATACGGTCAGGGAGATCAAGGCATTCAACGTATTGAAGCTTTTATTGAAATGATCCAACAAGCTGTGAAGGCAAAAGTATAAACGAAGTAACGCCCCTATTCAATGGTCACTTATCAGCCTGTGCTGAATTACAACTTCTCATCAGGTTTCAGCCCAACTTGTTCTTCGCTCCACGTCCAGAAACGCTCAGCTGAAGCATCATCAACGGCATGTGCCTTCAGCTGCTGCTCTTTCTGTTGATAGAAGTAACGCCCGGTGATGCCGACGACTTCAGGGCTTGTGGCCAGATAAACAGCCGTTCGCGCCCCTTCTTCAGGGGACAGAAAGAATGGAAGCTTGCCCACAAACGCCATAATACGTGTGCCAAATCCGGTATTGCGATCTACGCCAATGCTCGTTCCCACCGCACCAGGGTGTAGACAGTTCACTGTCACCGACGTACCTGACAGTTTGCGAGCCAATGCACGAGTGAACAGCACGTTCGCCAGTTTGGATTGAGCATAGCTTTTGATCGGATTATAACCTTTGTGCAGATGTGGATCTTCGAAGTGGATTTTGCCAGCCTTGTAAGCACCTGACGAAACGTTCACAACCCGTCCCTGCTTCGCAGCTTTCAGAGGTTCTATCAAAAGTAAGGTCAACAGGAAATGCCCCAGATGGTTAATACCGATACTTTGTTCGAACCCGTCTGAGGTTTCCTTCCGCTTGACCATCACCACCCCCGCATTATTAACCAGAACGTCAAGGCGATCATGACGCTCGCGGAATGTGCAGGCAAACTGGCGTATACTTTCGAGTGAACCGAGGTCACACAACATCAATTCAATCGCAGAAGAGCCGGACTGACGCACAGCTTCCTGAAGAGCCTCCTGTCCACGCTTCTCACTGCGGCACGCCATGATTACGTGATATCCTTGTCTTGCAAGTTCAATGGTGGTTGCCAACCCCATACCTGAGTTAGCTCCTGTTACAATTGCTGTCTGATTGGACATGAGGTACTTCCCTTCTGAACCTGAGGTTCCGAAATTAGAGGCGCAACGACGGACAATATGAGATAATGATAGGATCACATCTCGGTTTCCATGGGAGGACAAGTATGCTGACCAAAGAAGATTTTAAAAAAGTTAAAAAACAAGCCAAACTTGAAATCGCACTACTCGAACAGGAATATCAGGAGATCTTGCAGAACGTTGATTCTACGCTGTATGAAAAATACGGTATTTTGGACAAAGAAGAAACACGTGAGCTCACCCGAAAACGCAAAAACCGAAGATATGCTTCACTGGTCATCGAACTATGCGCCATTACTGAACAAATGTTACATCAACTGTACAAAGACGTATATCAGAAAAAGTTTAATTCGACCCAGCTGATAAAAACTCCTGCCTATCGTGCGCGCTCCAACATGGAGATTATTCAAGCCGAACTGAGTAAAGAATTCATTACTCTTGAATCCGAAAAAGAACACTTCGCAGAAGCCCTTAGCCAGGTGTTTCAGACGAGGAACAAACTTGTTCATGATAACTTCTCATTTGTCTCCATCGTTAAGGATGGCAGTAATGAAGAAGAAACGTTTGAAACATTACTCCATACGGTAAAAAAATATAGAAAACACTTAAAATATAATCGCCCTGAATAACAACAATCATTGCTAAAAAAGAAAAGGAGGTGTACCGGACTACGGTCCGGACAACCATGAGCCATCCAACAACTTCGATTACTGTGCTAAATCTCCAGATTCCCACACCTTCCGGGAACAGCCCCATATTCCCCGTCATGCTTCGTGATGTAGATGGTGTTACCTTGGTGGATACGGGCATGATTGGACAATTTGCTGAACTTCAATCCGCTTTGGAACAAGAAGGCGTTCAACTCTCGGACGTCAAACGTGTGATTATTACCCATCAGGACATCGATCATATCGGTAATCTGGGCGTTCTTCTGGATGCTATTCCCGATCTGGAAATCTGGGCACATACCGATGAAATTCCTTATATAACAGGTGAGAAACCTTTGATCAAGTTCACGCCTGAACGTCGTGCGCTGCTGCCCGCGCCCGTATTGGCACTGGCAGATCAACTGCTCTTGCAGCTGCCTGAAGTGAACATTAGCAGAACGCTGGCAGACGGGGACATATTACCCCTTCAAGGCGGTACACAGGTCATTCATACACCGGGACATACCCCAGGCCATATCTGCCTGTATTTCGGGGAGCAACAATTCCTGCTCGCTGCCGATGAACTTCGTGTGGTCGATGATGAACTGGTTGGCCCAGCGCCACCCGCGACACCGGACATGCCTGAAGCGCTGCGAAGCCTGAAGAAACTGACCAACCTTAAGCTCAATAAGGTTCTCTGTTATCATGGTGGAGAGTACACCAATGATCCGGCTCAGCGTATTGCCACACTTGCGGAGAGCGCAGAATAGGTAAAGAATGCGGAGCTGTGAGTGTTTTTGGATGACACAAGCATCCTATTAACGCTGTTTCTCTTCGTGCGGCATTGTGCGGAGTAGCTCATTCAAGATTAGGGCGACACATACATTACAATCAAGGAGCTGTCCCATAAGTCATGAATTTGACGGGAACAGCTCCTTTAATTAACTAACCATGTGCATATACTACTGCACTGGAGTTGTTTTGTAACGAATCTCTGACACCCTATACGCAGAATTTTGAGTATCAGTATTTTCTAACGAACTCCAGACACCTTAGTTACTCATTTCATTGGTTTTTCGGCAGGTTTCGAGTGAATTTTGGCGATATAACGTGACTGAGGTTCGTTATATACTATGAACGCCACCAAACCTCTATTTAAGGTGCGTCAGGTTCGTTAGAAAAATATTATTTAGAGCGATTTAGATTCAGGGCATTTCAGGGCTTTGGCTCAAGATAAGCGGCAACCGTTAGGTTTAAACTTAGTCCATCCTCAACCTTAAGGCGAGACTAATTCGGTTCGACGCTGTCCTGTAACACTGATTTTATCTCCTTTGACCCCGACTTAGCTCTCCGGAGTAAGTACAATCAGCTTGTCATCCCCATCACGTAGCGATCCTCGTCCATCCCGATTGTTCGTAAGCACGTATAACTTTCCGTCCTCACCAGCACTCACATTGCGAATTCGACCCCATTCATCTTCGAAGATCGGTTCCACCTGCTCGACCTGTGTACCATCCTCCGAAAGAGTAACTTTCAGCAACTGCTCTCCACGCAGATTCGCAGCAATCAGTGATCCAGCCCAAGGTCCTTCTTCAACAAAAGCTACACCAGACGGTGCCCATGTATCATTCCCACTATGTGCAAGCGGAGCCTGATATGCGCCATTGTCATCGTCGTCTCCCTCCACCTCAGGCCAGCCATAATTCTCACCAGCTACAATCCGGTTGATCTCATCATGATTACGCTGACCATGCTCAGTGGAGTAGAGATAACCGTTGTCCGGGTTCCAGGCCAGTCCCTGTGCGTTACGGTGTCCCATACTGTATACAGGTGAATTCGGCCATGGGTTGTCTGCCGGGATCGATCCGTCGAGACCTATCCGCAATATTTTACCTCCAAGGCTATCTTGGTTCTGTGACAGTTCCGGTTCATAACGTTCACCTGTCGTGATATAGAGCAACTTGTCCGGGCCAATCTTGATCCGCCCACCGTTATGATTTGTTCCGCCTGGAATGTTACCAAGTAGTTCTTTGTCTATGACCGCTTTGCCATCATTCACCTTGAGGCGTAACACCCGATTGGCAATGTTGTCGCCTTCGAGATAGGAGTGGTATGCATACAAGTAACCGTTCTCCTCAAAGGCCGGATCAGCTGCAAGACCCATCAGACCTCCTTCGCCTTCTTCATTAAACGGAGCTGAGAATTCAATCAGTGGTTCAGGGGCTAGTTTCCCATCCTCAATGACTCGAATTGCACCAGGGCGTTCCGTTACAAACATCCGACCATCAGGCACACTTACAATCTCCCATGGTGCATCCAATCCTTCAACCAGAACGGACGCCTGATACGGAATAACCGTCTCCCCCTGCGCTTCACTCTCTTTTCCACCCACACTGGTATTGCCGCCGTTGGCTGTCTGTCCCTGACCTGTTCCCTGTCCCTGAGACGTCTGCTCTGTTCCTCCCGTAGAAGGTTCGCCTGAAGAACAAGACGCGGTTAACAGTGCCACACTTAATAATGAAGCATACAGTGGAACGTTTACTCGATTATTCATGACTACATCTCCCTTCGCATATCGTTCTTTTGTATAAAATAATTAAGCCAAGCTTCAACGTATTGTTAATATATTGTACTCTATTGTTGTGGTGTTATTATTCATGTGTAAAGCGGTTTCGCCCTGTATTACCCTTCATACCAGCCGCTTAAACCGAGAATTCAAGGGATCCCGAGGACATGAAATCATCGCAGTTTGGAATTCCATCATAATCTTTTATAATAGAAGGATAGTATGAATGGAAAGGTGGACAACTACACTTATGAATCAAAATTCTTTATCTCGTCTTGAAGCCGATCTGTCCGGGCAAGGATTGGACGCCATGCTGATCACAGATCCAAAACATATCTACTATTTAACTGGATTTGCAAGCAATCCGCATGAACGCTTCCTTGGTCTGGTTCTCGCACGTGGCGAAGAACCCTTATTGATTGTACCCGCACTGGACGCTGAAGCTGCCGCAGCCGCTTCCTCGGTATCCAATATTGCCACTCACACGGATACGGATAATCCGTACGCTTTGTTTGATCGTTATCAGGGGCGCTTGGGCCGGGTTGGTCTCGAGAAAGAATACGTGACGGTCGCACGTTATGAGCAGCTGACCGCCGCTCTCGGTGCAGCCAGCTTTGAAGATGTTGGCCCCCTGCTTCGCACATTACGTGTGAAAAAAACACCAGATGAGATAGCCCGCATTCGCCACGCCATTCATCTAATTGAAGAAACTCTTCGTCAAGGCCTCTCTCATGTTCGTGCAGGCGTAACCGAGATTGAACTTGTCGCAGAGATGGAGTATCAGATGAAGAAGCTGGGTGCCGATGGCCCTTCCTTTGATACCATGGTGCTTACGGGACCCAAAACAGGTCTGCCACACGGTACACCGGGTGAACGGAAACTGCAACATGGTGACCTGTTGATGTTTGACATGGGTGTGTATGCTGGAGGATATGCCTCGGATATCACACGTACATTCGCCTTTGGTGACATCTCACCTGAACTCAAAACCATCTATAACACTGTGCTTGCAGCGAACGAAGCTGCTATCCAAATCGTGAAACCAGGCATTACCTGCGCCGAAGTGGATCGTGCAGCACGCCAGGTAACGGAAGTAGCGGGATACGGCGAACGTTTTATGCATAGAGTAGGCCACGGATTGGGTATCGACGTACATGAGTATCCTTCCCTCCATGGAGAGAATATGGACATCCTGAATGAAGGTACCGTATTCACGATTGAACCGGGCATCTATACCGCAGCAGGCGGCGTTCGTATCGAGGATGATGTAATTGTGACCGAGACGGGTGTCGAAGTTCTGACGACATATCCAAAAGAACTGCAAATCCTTACCGACTAATTCAATTGGATCTATGTCAAAAACAGCCCATATACATCCAATGCTCAGCCGATATTATGTATCATGAACTAAACTGCACGCAACTGTGCTGAACTGTATCTTCAATAATATAAAATACACACGCGAACGCAAAAATCCCGCGAATCCATGAATATCATGGGTTGCGGGATTTTAATTAATACAAAGCATATCCTAAATTACTCCGTCTGCATTCTACGTAATCTTATTCCTGCTCACTCATTTACCATTAGTCAAACTCATGCGTGATATCCTGCCAAGACTCTAGCTGTGGCAACTGTTGCTTCCCCCAGTAATCCAGAAACCATTGAATAATCCCAGTTGTATCTGTTGTGCTGCAGCTGTAATGCCGGAAACCGACCTCGCCTTCCTGCAAACGAATCTCCGCCACCATTTGCCCTGGTTCCTCAAGCGCAGCAGCCTGCATATACATACTTCCCTCCACCAGCTCCGAAGGTTTAAGTACTACGTATTCATGCAATTCCAGATTGGAGATCAACTCCACCAATAATGAGGCATTAATGTTATCATTCTCGTAGGTTGTGCCATTGCTTTCCAGTGTATAACGCAGTGTAGAGTACATGTGCGATTCCCCTTTGGTTGAAATCATCGTTGGCTAATGATACACGCTCATAACGACAGGTCGTTTATATTATAACTTTTTCATAAAAATGTAAAAAGGATTTTTCTTGTTTCGGGTCTTTTCTATGAAAAAAACCCTTGCAGAGTCCGAATTACAATGGACTGCGCAGAGGGTAATTTTAAGTGATACTCTTTGAATATTCTCTAAGCTTCATCCTTAAACTTAAAGCTGCGTGCAGCATACAGAAACGGCGTTCCGACTGCAGTTAATACAAATTTGATAATATACGTAGTCAGGAAGATTTCCAGCCAAACATCCCAAGGATAGATGAACGCAAATGCGATCGTGCAGAACACCAGTGTATCCACGAATGAACTGATGATCGAACTACCGTTGGTGCGTATCCACAACTGATTGCGCCCTGGGGCCACCTTGCGCAGCCAGGAGTATAATCGAACATCCAGGAACTGACTGATGAAGTACGCCGTCAGACTTCCGAGTGCCAGACGTGGCAGCAGACCGAACAGCTTCGCCATGGATTCCTGTGCAAAGTCCGTTGGTGCCGGGTCAAAGAACAACACCATCTGCATCAGAACCGTCGTCATGATGAGCGTGAAGAATCCGAACCATACGGCTTTGCGTGCCTCACCTGGTCCATATTTCTCATTGAGCAGATCACTGGTCAGATACATGCTGACATACATCGTGTTGCCTAACGTCAGTACGATACCCATGATATCTATCGTTTTGGTCACCTGAATGTTGGCTATAACCGTAGCCACACCAATCCAGGCATAGAGACCTTTTTTACCGAACAAGCGGTAACACAGCAGGAAAAATCCATAAGTTACGAGAACAAAAACTGCTCCCCACCCTAAGTTAAACATAAATACATACACTGCCTTCCTAGTTTTGATTACGCGGGATGGTTACGAACCGCGGTTTGGCTCAGGGCCAAAACATGAATACTCTATCACATTTCTCGTCCCATGAACAGAACTAAATAACTCCAAGTCTGCCTGAGTGAATATGATCCCTTCTATATTTCTCCTCTGTCACTCTCGACCATACGACTGTTTTTGTACTTCCTTGCCTTACACCGTGTATCGAAAAAGAAGACGGCTTCACACACCGTGCACAGCATAGTTTGATTTCCGCAAAAAAAAACCGCCCTCCAGATTCCTCCGAAGGACGGCTTTTCTCACTTGATTTGTAGACGGCTCTAGCTATCTTAATGTGAGCTTCTATCTAATCCATTCTGTATTAAGCCTGAGCCGCAGAATCCAGCTCACGGCTCTGATCGTTAAACGTGTCCCGATCGTTTTCCTTCAAAATTCTGCTCGTCACGAGTCCTGATGTCATTGACCCGTTCACGTTAAGCGCTGTACGACCCATGTCGATCAGCGGCTCCACGGAAATGAGCAGTCCAACCAGAGCCACAGGCAGATTCATGGTGGACAATACGATCAGGGAAGCGAAGGTTGCCCCGCCGCCAACGCCAGCCACACCAAACGAACTGATCATGACTACGAGGATCAAAGTCACAATGAAGTCCCAGCTCAGCGGGTCGATGCCGACCGTCGGAGCAATCATTACCGCCAGCATGGCCGGATAGATCCCGGCGCAGCCGTTTTGCCCAATCGTAGCCCCAAAGCTTGCAGACAGGTTCGCAATACCGTCCGATACGCCGAGTTTCTTCGTCTGTGTCTCCACATTCAGCGGGATCGCCGCTGCACTTGAACGGGACGTAAAGGCAAATACCAGTGTTGGCAGCACCTTCTTCAAATACGTAACCGGGTTGAAGCCGGACAGAGAGATAATGATCAGATGAATAATAAACATGATCGCCAGCGCGATATAAGACGCAATCACGAATTTGATGAGCTTTAATATCTCTTCCGCATTCGTTGTCGCCGTTACCTTTGTAATCAGTGCTAAAATCCCGTAAGGCGTAAGCCTCAGCACCAGTGTAACAATTCGCATAACCACCGCATATACCGCATTAACCATACCGCGGAACGTCTCCGCCTGCTGAGGTTTTTTGCGATCCAGTCCAAGTACGGCTACACCGATAAACGCGGAGAAGATAACCACCGCCAGTGTGGATGTACGACGTTCTCCTGTCATATCTGCAAATGGATTCGAAGGAATGAATTCCAGCACTTGCTGCGGGATGGTCTGATCCTTCACATCAACAAGCCGTTCCTCCACCTTCTGAATCTGCGCATTCTCCCGGTCTCCTCCTTGAATCTCAATGGAAGTCAGGTTGAAGCCCAGACTGGTCACAATGCTGACCCCGGCAGCAATGGCTGTGGTGATCAACAGAATGGCAATAATGGAAACACTCATCTTGCCGAGATTTTGCTTGCCCTTCAGATTCATAATGGCCGAGATGATCGACACCATGATCAATGGGATCACGACCATTTGCAACAAACGAACATATCCTGAACCGACCAGATTGAACCAATCGACTGATTTCGTAACGACATCAGAACCTGATGTGTACACCAATTGGAGAATAACCCCGTACACAACCCCCAGTCCCAGACCCGCAAATACGCGTTTCGTAAAGGAGATATGCTTTTTCTGCATCCAGTAGAGGATGCCAAGTAAGGCAAGCATAACCACTACATTCAATATGACTAGAAAAGTATCCATTTCTTTTAAATCCTCCTCAGGTATGTGTGTAACCGGAAAATATCCGATTTTCTCTTTTATCTTTTGTACTTCCGACAAAGACATTTTACAATATAACATATAACAAACTATTCTGGTAGGTATTAATTGATATTATGTAATATGCATGTAACAGATTCATCTATTTCTGAAAAAAATACACCAAATCGTGAAAATTGTTCTATTCAACCTCCGGTTAATTTTGTAATATAGGTATATCCGCTTATTCCCAAGTTTTCTCAACGTATAATTTAGGTCTTTCTTCATTGGTAGATAGGTCTTAGGATTACGGAAAAGCGACAATGTTAATGAACTTGACGTGAAAGGATGATCATATGTTTCGTAATCGCACCGTTGCCGGTAAAATCAGAGGCACTTTGTTCCTCGTTCTGCTGGTTGCTTCCCTGTTGTTCAGTATTAGTTTTTACGCCGTTTCGATGAATATTATTCAAAGCTACGTGCTGCCGCAGTTTGACAAAGTCCTAAACACGTCCATTCAGGATATATACAAGAATACTTCAGCATCCAAAATCCTACAGGTACAGAGTGGCGGAGCCGGTTCTGAAGGTGCTGCCATGACCGTGGAATCGTATCTGGCAGATAAAGCAAAAGAACATAATCTGGATGCGGCTTACGTTGTTGCTATTCAAGATGGCTCAGCCAAAGTGGTTGTTGCCAACTCTTCCTCAGGCATGAAAGCGCAGGATGAGATCAGTGTAGAACCCGCAATGAATGCAGCTATTGAGAACAAAGAAATGGTAATCAGTGAGGTCTACTCCGATTCCTTTGGTGTACATAAAGCAGCCTTTATCCCCATTGCAGGAAGTAACATGATTATGGCTGTGAGCATGGATGCCCAGTTCATTCAAGACAAGATTACCCAGATTTTCTGGTTATGTCTTGGGATTACAGCATTAGTGTTTGTGCTCGGGTGGCTTATCTCCACTAGTATGATCAAAAGAGTGACCAAACCGATCATCAAGCTTGTCCAACATAGTAAACAAATTTCCCAAGGCGATCTGACCGCTGAACTAGAGATCAAAGGTAAAGATGAAATTGCCCAGCTTGCCGCAAGCTTCCAGACGATGACGCATAACCTGAAAGAAATGATTAGCCGTGCCTTGTCTACATCCAATGAAGTTGTGTCAGGTTCCAATGACCTGCTTCAGCGAGTTGAATCGATGTCTGGTATGGTTCGAAACTCCAGCCGCTCCGCAGAAGATGCAGAAAAAGGTAGTATCAGCATTGCGTCAAGCGCATCCGAGAACGCCAGAGCTATGGAAGAAATTACGCAAGGTATCATGCATATTGCTTCTTCTTCCGCTGAAGTATCTGACCAGATTGGTGAAGCAGCCAACGAGGCAGTAAACGGTAACCGACTGGCTCAGAATGCCATTGAGCAGATGGAGCGTGTAGGCCAGACAGCAAGCGAATCGTTGCGTTATGTCGAAACTATGAATGAACGTTCGGTAGCCATCGGCACCATTGTTGCTTCCATTTTTGAAATCACCAAACAGATTAACATGCTGTCACTCAACGCCTCCATTGAAGCAGCACGTGCCGGAGAACATGGCCGCGGATTCGCTGTTGTTGCTGGAGAAGTTCGCAAACTTGCCGAGCAATCCAAGACAGCCACGGAAGAAATATCGGATTATCTGGGTACCATTCGTGAAGATGCTGAACGCTCGGTTGATGCCATGAACCGTGTAACCCAGGAGATTGGTTCAGGTACAACTGTTGTTCAACAAGCAGGCTCAGCCTTCCAGCAGCTGAATGAATTGATCCAGAACGTGAATCTGACCATTCAGACCGTCTCTGCTTCTACACAACAAGTATCCGCTGGTGCTGAAGAAGTGAGTGCGTCCGTTGAAGAAACGGCACAAATTACGACCAAATCCCGTGAAAGTATGCTACAGATTGCTTCAACAGCAGATCTTCAGCTCAGCGAGATGGATTCACATTCGAATACAGTTCGTCATCTGCATGAACAAGCTGTAGAGCTGCAATCCGCTATGAAGAATTTCAAAATAAACTAACAGGTTAACCATTAACCTATCATCACCTGTTTTAAACCTCATTTAATCATAGGATATATAATACCCCCATGCCGCTAACATTCCGTTTTTAGAGAACGGTTTGTCGGACATGGGGGTATTGTTGTTTCACTTGGGTGCCTGAACACCCATAATCTCGTACACACGCTTCATATCCAATGCCGAACGCAACGATTCGGCTACCCGATCGAACTCCATCTCCTTACGTTCATGCGCACTATATGTCTCCTGAAGCGGCGGCAGTCCTTTTCCTGCACGCAAGGCATTCAGCCACGAACGTCGGAATTGATCACTTTCAAACAAACCATGCAGGTAGGTTCCCCACACGCTGCCATCTACTGAGCCCCAGCCTTCTTGGAAAGGTTGGCCACCTGGATGGGATATTTCAAATAGTGCGGTTACACGTTCAGGCTCGTGGCACTCTGTAACACCCATATGGATCTCATATCCATGAATAGGTAATGGAGATGTTTCCACATCTGGTTCACCAAACAGACGAATCGGATTCTGAGGTTGCACCCGTCCGGAAGCCCTGACTGTCTGTTTTTCCTGAAGAAATGTTGTCGATAGCGGAAGCCAGCCAAGTCCCTTCGCTTCCTGGATCTGATTCGCCTCCACTGCAAACGGGTCCTTCAGATGTCTTCCAAGCATCTGGTATCCACCACATATCCCTACGAGCTGAACGTTATCACGTTCGGTCTGACTGGCAATCGCCTGCTCCAGCCCAGACTCACGCAGATATGCCAGGTCACCTATGGTATCCTTCGTACCCGGTAGAAGAATGGCATCAGGACTGCCCAATTCCTCTGGCGAGGTCACGTAACGCACATTCACATCCGGTTCACGGGAAAGTGCGTCAAAGTCTGTAAAGTTGGAGATTCGCGGATATCGGATCACCGCCAGATCCAGCTCGGTTTTGCCGGATTTCCCATGACGCATGGAGTCCAGCACCACTGAATCCTCTGCTTCAATCTGAATATCTCTTATGTAAGGCAATACACCTAATACTGGAATGCCTGTCCGTTCTTCGAGCCAGTCGAGTCCCGGCTGCAACAGGGACAGATCACCGCGGAACTTGTTGATAATGAACCCTTTGACTCGCGCCACCTCATGGGGTTCCAGCAGCTCCAGCGTACCTACAATGGAAGCAAACACTCCGCCCCGATCAATATCGGAGATCAGAATCACCGGCGCATCGGCCCAGCCTGCCAGATTCATGTTGACGATATCCCGGTCCTTCAGATTGATCTCGGCCGGACTGCCCGCTCCTTCCATCAGCACAATATCATAGGTATCCCGTAGCCGATTCAACGCATCCATCACCGTCTGCTTTGCTTCAGGCAGAAACTTCTGGCGATAATCTGATGCACTCATCTGGGCAAAAGGTACACCATGTACCACGATCTGCGAATGCATGTCCCGCACCGGCTTGATCAGGATTGGATTCATATCGGTTGTCGCCTCAATACCGCAGGCCTCGGCCTGTGCTCCCTGAGCCCGACCAATCTCCTTGCCATCTTCCGTCACATAGGAATTCAGTGCCATGTTCTGTGATTTAAACGGGGCTGGCTTGAAGCCATCCTGCTTAAAAATCCGGCACAATGCCGTTGTGATGACACTTTTGCCTACATCAGAAGCCGTTCCTTGCAGCATCAGTACCGCCGCTGGTTGTGATGGCCTATCTTCCACGCTCTCTCCCCCTGTCTCCGTGTTATATCCAGATCACCTTGCTCCCAACCTCATGCGTAACACTTTCTATACTGCTTCTTACTTCAAAAGTTACAGCCAGAACAGTCCTTGAAGCACGCTCAGCACGGTCAACAAAGCCGCCTCCAGCAGCTCATTCATGGCACCATACGTATCCCCGGTTAAACCGCCGAGCCGTTCACTGATCCGGGCAGCCACGAATCGGCCGATATAATAACACGCCACAGGCAGTATAATAACTGCCGTCACCGGGTATAGCCACCATGGCAGTGTTCCCAGCCCACTCACCATCGCATCTGCAATCCCCATATCCGGCTTGAAAAGCCACACCGCGGCAAACGTAACCGCCCCTGCGATCAGGGTCAGCCCCACGGCTGAGCTGCGTGCACGCTGGACTTCCTTCCGCTCACCGAGACCTTTGAACAATACCGCAAGTCCATCATCTCCGCGTGCATTCGGCCAGGCCGACATTGCATACACCATGAACCAACGGCTCCAGATCATGGGCAGGATCAGCAGCGCACCGTACACCCAGTGGCCCTGGGCAATAAAATCGGCGATCAGCGCCGCTTTCATCATGAGCAGCAGCACACAGGCAATTACTCCCATGGCCCCGACACGGCTGTCCTTCATAATCTCCAGCATTCGTTCACGGGTACGATAACTGAGCAAACCATCCGCCGTATCCATCCATCCGTCAAGATGGAGCCCTCCGGTGAGCCATACCCATAACGTCAAAGTTAGGATGGCAGCCGGAAATGCGGGAAGCACTGCACCACTTAAGGCTCCCAAGAGCCAGACACACAGACCAATTGCAGCACCGACCAGCGGGTAAAAGACTACACTTTCCCGCAGCAGCGGCGGGACAAAATCGATTTGCATTTTGACAGGGAAACGGGACAAAAATTGAAAAGCGGCGGCCGCCGCATGTTTGCGCTGAGGAGCAGGCGTGCCCTCCTTCATAAGCGGTACTCCTTGCTTTTTAGTTCAATCGCAATGCCCACGGTCACCAGAAATACTTCACCACATATCGCTGCAATGCGCTGATTCAGTACACCGGCCAAATCCCGATATTTCCTGCCAAGGGCATATTCCGGTACGATCCCGTCCCCCACTTCATTCGTAACCAGAACAAGTAAACCGGGATAGGTTCGAATCGCTTCAACCAGCTCGTCCAAATGTCCCTGTAACACCTGCTTCTCGTCATGCTCATGCGCTAACAGAACATTTGTCAGCCACAGCGTCAGGCAATCCACCAGAACGGTGGGTGCAGAAGTCCCTGTATGCCCTTCACCCATGCGGCTTATCAAAGCAGGCAGATGTATCGGCTCTTCCGTTGTATGCCACAGATACCCCGATGCCTCGCGCTGATGCTGATGCATGGCGATACGCTCACGCATTTCATCATCGTAGGCCTGAGCTGTCGCCACATACCAGGCCTCCGAGGAACGTTGCATGCAGAGACGCTCGGCAAAGGAACTTTTGCCACTGCGTGCGCCGCCTGTCACCAGTACGCTCATCGGGAACTCTCTCCTTGCAGGGATGAATCAACCGACGCAGCAGAGTCCGAAGCATGGCTTGCCCCGTCCGAGACACCCGCGCTTGCAAAGGTTGCCATCTCGTTCAGAATGAGACATGCTGCGTCAATCAGATGAAGACTAAGCACACCGCCTGTGCCTTCACCCAGACGCATGTCCAGATCCAGCATCGATTTCAGGTCCAGTTCACGCAGCAGCGCTCCATGCCCATTTTCATGTGAAGTATGAGAAGCGATCATATAAGCCGTACTCAGAGGTGCAAGTTGTCTTGCAACCAGCGCTGCCGCGGTAGAGATGAACCCGTCTACAACGACCGGACACCGATGAGCAGCTGCTGCGAGGATAACCCCCGTGAGTCCAGCAATCTCCAGTCCACCCACCTTGCACAGAACATCCAGTGCATCATCCGGGTTCGGTGCGTTTACACTAAGCGCCTGGCTGACTACAGCAGCCTTGCGCTGCAAGCCTGCATCATCAATCCCTGTACCTCTCCCCACAGCGGCAGCTGGTGCAACTCCGGTTAACGCGCTCATTACCGCAGCACTTGCAGTTGTGTTGCCAATTCCCATCTCCCCGGTGACAAACAGCTGTGTTCCCTTCGCCACCTCTGCCGATACAACTTCGGCTCCTGCAAGGATAGCCCGAACTGCCTCATCCCGGGTCATCGCTGCCCCTCGGGCCATGTTGGCCGTGCCTTTGCGAATTTTGCGGGAGAGCAGGTCCGGATGTTCAAGATCGGCATTCACCCCGATATCCACACAGATCACATCAGCTCCGGCGTGACGTGCAAGCACATTCACCGCAGCACCTCCAGCGAGGAAATTCAGGACCATCTGCGGGGTCACTTCAGCAGGAAAGGCACTGATGCCTTCTTCCACTACGCCGTGATCTGCGGCCATGACAATGACCGCCCTGTGATCAAAACGCGGACGTGCATTGCCCGTCATGCCTGCCAAACGGATCACCAGCTCTTCCAATTTGCCCAGACTCCCCGGCGGCTTCGTCAACGAATCCACATGCGCAGAGGTTTCTGCCGCCACTTCCTGGTCAGGAGCAGTAATCTTACTTATTAAATGCTCCAACACCTGTTCATTATTCATACAACCAGCACTTCCTTCATCAAAATATGGTTGCCCCGCTTCATTTAATCGATGTCCCGCCGCAGCAGCAGTTGAGGTATGGCATGGTCGGGATGGGAGACAATCGCGGGTTTGACGCGAAATATATCCTGGATATTCTCATCGTTGATCAACGTATGAGGTGTGCCCTTTCCAACCGCCATACCCTCACGGAGCGCCAGAATGTGATCGCAAAATAACGCGGCCAGATTCAAATCATGCAGCACAGCCACAATTGTAATGTTATTTCTCTGTCGCCATGCCGATAATAATTCCATGAATTGCAATTGATATTTAATATCCAGAAACGTGGTCGGCTCGTCCAGCAGCAGTAACCGCGGCTCCTGAGCCATAACTTTGGCTAGTGCGACTCGCTGCCGTTGCCCGCCGCTGAGTGCATCCAGCGGTCTGTCCGCCAGCTCTGTCAATCCTAGATCTTCAAGCACCTTGTCCACTACAAGTGCCCCATCACCCGTTTCCCGCCCCAGCCAGTTCTGGTATGGATATCGCCCCATCTCCACCACGTCTCGCACGGGATAGGAGATGGCTGGCAAGCCATCCTGCTGCAATACAGCGATCATGCGCGACAGGTCCTTACGGCTGTAAGAGCCAATATCTCGACCATCGATACGGATCTGACCTTCGTTTAACTGTTCCGTTCCGGCAATAAGCTGGATCAGGGTAGACTTGCCGCTGCCGTTTGGTCCGACAACTCCCCACCAGTCACCTTCGCCAACATGCCAGTCTACATTACGCAATGCCTGATGATTGCCATATGACTTCCCTGCTCCCTTAATGGAGATAAGTGAAGTCGAGTTGGAACTGGTACTGAAATTCATGGCATCATCCCCTTCTGCAACTTTTTGTTCCGGTGCAGCAGGTAAGCAAAGAACGGCGCACCAACAAAGGCGGTGACAACACCGAGCGGAATTTCAGTTGGCGCCAGCAACGACCTTGCGATGGTATCTGCCCACACCATGAAGATCGCACCACCAATGGCAGACAAAGGTACCAACAGTCGGTAATCCGGCCCCACCACCAGCCGCAACATATGCGGGATCACCAATCCAACAAATCCAATGACACCCGATACCGAGACAGCCCCAGCAGTCAGCAGTGTGCCAACTGCCAGCACGGACAGCTTGAGTCTGTCCACTCCGATCCCGATATGTGCCGCTTGACGTTCTCCCAGTGCAAGCACATTCAACGAGCGTGCGCGGCTCCAGAGAAAGACCAGCCCTAACAGAAAATACGGGAAAAGGATGGCCGTATACGACCACCCACGCAGAGCCAGACTTCCCATCGTCCAGTATATAATTTCATTAATCGTCTGTTTCGACATGGTCGACAGGAAGGAAACAACTGCGCCCAGGAAACTTTGCATGACCACACCAGCCAGAATGAGGCTGTGTGTAGGTATTTTACGCCCTTCACGAGCCAGTGCCATAACAAACCATAACGTGATTACACCCGTCAAAAACGCCACCAGTGGCAACGTCCAGATTCCGATCAGTGCATACTGCAATCCGAAGAAAATCAGAAAGGCTGCACCCACCGAAGCACCGGATGATACGCCCAGGGTGAACGGGTCTGCCAGCGGGTTCCGAAGAACCCCCTGGAATCCCGCACCAGCAATCGCCAACGATGCGCCAACGAGCACGGCAAGCAGTACACGTGGGAATCTGACTTTCCAGATAATCTGTTCGGCTGCCTTATTCCAATCCGGTGTAATCCAATCGCCCACCCAGGGAATTTTGTGAATCAGGATACCTGCAATATCCCGGATCGGCAAAGCTACTGAACCAATGCCCGTGCAGATGAGCACGGTGAGCACCAGCAGCACCATGCCCGTCGTTCCGAACAGGATCAGCTTTTTACTCATTGGAATAAGTCAGGGTAGATCGCTTTGGCTACTTCTTTCAACCCTTGAGTTACCCGTGGACCCGGACGGCTCAGCAGGTTGGCATCCAGGCCAATAACCGCGTCATTTTTCACAGCCGTAATTTGATCCCAGCCACTGCGCGCCTTGATGATCTGATCCAGTGTTTTGGAGTTTTCATCAATTACATCATTAGCATACAGAATCACATCCGGGTTGGAGGCAATCACGTTCTCTTCATTGATTTCATACCAGCCCTCTTTGTCCGAAGCAATATTGCTGCCACCGGCTACAGTGATGAGTTCATCCATAAATTCGCCTTTACCCACAGTCCAGCCTGGGGAGAATTCAACGTATACTTTTTTCTTATCTTCCGGTTTAACTGCCTTCACTGCTTCCGTTACATCCGTAACGTCCTGTTTCATCTGAGTGATGATTTCTTGTGCTTTTTCCTGATGATCGGTAATTTTACCGAAGGTTTCGATATTATTCATCACATCGTCAATGGATTTAGGATCCGTTTTGAAAATGGTAATGCCCAGTTCACGCAGTTTCTTCACCGCATCTTCGCTCATGGAGATACCTGTGAAGACAATGTCGGCTTCAGCTGCAATAATGGACTCTTCATTGGGCTTGGTGATACCGCCCATTTTAGCTTTGGTTGTTGCCGCTTCCGGATAATCGTCATAGTCGGATACACCAACGATTTGATCGTCCAATCCAAGGGCAAACAGGGATTCCGTCTCAGCCGGAGACACGGATACGATTTTGGCTGGTGCCTTTTCAAAGGTGAACGATTCACCCGTTGCATCCGTAACGGTAAGTGGATATTGTGTTTTGAGGTCCGTCTGCGCCTGGCCTTGGGATTGCTCCTGTGCCGGTTGCTGTGAAGTACCTGTACCCTCGTTTGTTGTTGCATTTCCACATCCGGCCAAAGCCAGTGCGAGTGCCGCTGCACTTAGCAGGGACGCTACGTTTTTCCAATTCTTGATATTCATTCTGTTATTCTCCCCTTCTCTATTTGTACTATTTTCTTGCATCGTGCTCGAACTCTTACTCCCCATGCCTTGGTGTTCCTGTGTAAGGTTTGAACTGCAACATTTACACGCTAACGGAGAGTGCAGAACCAATCTGAAGAAACGAAGTGTTCGCCTTTATCACCGGATTTTCCATTTCAAAAAGGGAATCAAAAAATCTGGGGATAACAGCGATCGGAAGATGGTACTGCAATCGGAGTGACCTCGTGTAAAATTGGTCTCGGTTCATCTTACATGAACAATAAAAAATCCCCAATCCTTGGACAAGGATCAGGGATGACGTCTCGCATATGGCGATCTGTACATGTTCAACCAAGGGTTGTCCATGCGCATAGAATAGCCCGAAACGCTGTCCTTTCCTCGAAGGAACACCGGTTTGTACGTCCAGGGCAGGTAACCTGACTTACAGGAATCATCCTGTTTTACAGTGGCGGGACCGTGCCGGATTTGCACCGGCTTCCCCATTTCACCCATGTGTGTTTCATGACTCGTACTAAATTTGCCATGAAAACAGCCTTCACACGCGGGACCCTTGGTCGCTGATATGGTAAACCATTGTCGTGTAATTTCTGCATGCTGCATAATCGTTCAGGCATCACACCTGCAGCGTATCTGTATCCATGCTGAAGTCACACTTCTGTTGTGATTATAGGGTATATTGTACATCCTTACAACCCGATCGGCGGAAAAGTCACTCTGCTGCCAAACCACTGATTCCCCTGTTGATCAAGCTGAACCTGAATCGCCTGTCCCGGGACGACATGTGTATCCCAGAACCCAAGCCCGGCAATCAGACGGGACAAGGCATACCGGATGACACCACCATGCGTAACCACAACTATGGTTGACTCGCGCCCCTCATCAACATGCATCGAAGCACGACCCTCCAACAACATCTCTTGGAGAAAGGAATCCAACCGTCCGGTAAACTCCTGCCACGATTCCCCCCCGGGCGGAGTGACCTCCTGCGGCGCATCAATCCAGTTTCGGTACACAGGGTTATCCTTAAGCTGATCATACGTCAGCCCTTCCCACTGTCCAAAATCATTCTCGCGCAGGCGCGAGTCAAACTTCACCTGTCCGATGGCATCAGGAAGAATCTGTTCCAGCGTCTGCCGGCAGCGAAGCAGATCACTGCAATATACCTCATTCCACGAAACACCGCTCAATTGTTCATGAAGCGGAGCCAGTTCTTCTTTGGCATTTGGCAGCAGACCGATGTCGGTATGCCCCAGATATCTTTTTTCCACATTCCATAACGTTGTCCCATGACGGACCCACAGAATGTTTCGTTTCAGCGGCTCAGGCTGATTCGTATGTACTTCATTGCCTCCATTTATGACCATAACAGCGTCCCTCCTGCTAGCCACACCCCCAGCGTTATGAACACGCATAGTACCACAAAAGCCCCTGCCGACCAGAACATCAGGCGTGACGTTTGCACAATATCCTCGGCTTCCATCGGCCTTGTGGCTTCACCCATGTAGGCACGAAATGAAGCAACGCCGTGATACACGTTATGTCCGCCAAGCCGGATGCCCAGTGCTCCGGCCACCGCTGATTCGGGAAAACCGCTATTCGGACTTGGATGTAGTCTTGCATCCCGTTCGACCATGCGTGCTGCTCCTTTGGCGTCCAGCTTCATGACCCAGGCACCCACGATTAACAGAATCGCGGTCAGCCGCGCAGGTATCCAGTTCGCCACATCATCCAGACGGGCCGAGGCCCAGCCAAGATGCAGATACTTGTCATTTTTATATCCGACCATGGAATCCAACGTGTTGACGGCGCGATAAGCCATGGCTAGTGGAGCGCCTCCAATAAGTGCATAGAATAACGGTGATACAATGGCATCCACGATATTTTCAGCAACCGTCTCCACCGTTCCCCGCACAACCTCCGGTTCGTCCAGATGCGCCGTATCACGCCCAACAATCATGCCCAGTGAAGTTCTGGCCGCCGGCCAATCCTGCTGCTTCAGATGACGATACACTTCCATACCTGCATCCTTCAGCCCTTTTGAAGCAATGGTCGTTGCAATGAGCACCACTTCAGCTGCCGCTGCAATGACAGGATGAATCAGCCCAATCACATATACGAGTCCCCAGGTGATGGCAAAAGAACCCCCTGCAATCACAATTGGGAACAACAGCCCTGCTCTCTTCAGCCCCAATTCTGTGCGCACACGCGAGCGAATGACACGTTCCAATGCCGAGATGCCTTTTCCCATGCCAATCACCGGGTGGGGAATCCAGCGCGGATCTCCGATACATCGGTCCAACAGGTACGCCAGTATAATAATCCAGGCTCCCGCCATGCCTGTCCAGAATGGCCAGGTCCATAGATGCTCCAGCTCAAAAGTCATTTGTGCTTGATCCTCTCTTTCCATAACAGTCCGGCCTGAAGGCTCTCCGTCACCGTGTCGTACACCAATCTGCCAATTGCCGCCCCTGCCGTAGTTGCTGTCCCGGCATAAGTGATCATCGGATGAGGTTCCTCCACTGCCTGACGTACCGCCAACACAATGGCATCGGTTGTGGTACCGGTGGCGGGCAACCCGTTCTCCGAATCCAGAACACCCGCATCCGCCAGCGCGGCCGCTTTGGATTCCACCGCCGTCTGTACCGCATTCACCATCGCCCCAGTGGTCATGCGTCCATTCAACCAGAGCATGATGTTAATTGTACCCGGGACATAGGGGTGAATCGTTAGATTCCGTGCTGAAGGAGCAGAGCGCTCCCTGCCGGAAGACATCGTCTTATTTCCCGCCGCATCAAATACCGTTCTCTCCGACCCCGCGCGTGCGGCATTCGATACACCCGCAGTGGTGCAACACAGAAGACCAAATTCATCACTTGTATATTCCTGAATGGAGGTATGCTCCAGCCTTACGGCCGTCAATAATCCGGCGCATTGATCTCGCGGCTCATGCCATTCATTCAGCGCTTGTTCGATATCACGCGGCGGATCATCACAGCGGTAATGCCTGTCCACATAGATGTTAAATATGCGATCCAGTTCTATCATCCCACCGCCATATACTGCACTCGACAGCGCTTGGGCAGCCCTTGGGCTCTGTGCTTTGATATGTCGTTCATATGCGGATATGTTCAGTCCGGGCCAGGAAGAGGAAGCATATTCATTCTCTCCTGTTTCTCCATTCGCAAAGTAGTTATAAAACGGGAGTGTCACGACCGCCTCCCTCCCTGTGCCTGTTCCGAATCTTTCGTCTGCTCCTGCTGACTTGATTCATGAATGGAGGACTGATCGACATTCGGATATCCCTTGGTTTCCAGCACGCTGCCCAGCACTTCGAGCAATGTAGCATTGGCGTCTGCATCCTTGACCGCGAAACGTACATGCCCTTCGTCAAGCCCCGGATACATGGCACAACTGCGAATCAGGATGCCTCTTCTGCCCAGCGCCTCCTGCATTGATGCTGCTGTCCAAGGGGCCGGCACACGTACCAAAATAAAATTCGCCTCTCCCGGTGTCACCGCACATCCGTACGCCTTCAGTCCTTCGATGAGACGCCCCCGTTCCCGCGTGATCTGTGCTATGGTCTCCTGTTCGTACCGTTCTCCGCTGCGCAGACAGGCTTCCCCTGCCATGAGCGCCAGACCGTTGACACTCCAGGTCACCTGTTTCTTCGTCATCGCCTGGATGTATTCCGCACGGCCCAAAGCATATCCGAGACGCAAGCCCGGAATGGCATAAAACTTTGTCATCGAGCGAATGATGATCACATTTGGATAGTCATTCAGATGTGCTGCCAGGGACTGACGCCGGGCTACCGGAATAAAATCCATAAATGCCTCGTCAATAACGAGTACGGTTCCCGTTTTTTCCGCTTTAAGGGCAAGCCTTTGCAATACCTCAAGCGGATATTGTACACCGTTTGGATTGTTGGGCTGGCCAAGGAAGAGCAGGTCTACCTTTTCCATGAGCTGCTCGATCTCCTCAGGTCCCGCTCGCCACGCCAGTTCTTCTCTGCCCTCCGTATGCACAACCTCGGCACCGAATTGTCGTGCCAACGCCCGGTACTCCGAGAATCCCGGTTCCACCGTACCCACCTTGCGCGGGGCAAGCCCCAACAGAATGAGCGCCATGCTTTCGGCTGCACCGTTGCCCACGGAAATCTGCTCCTGCCTCACACCAAGACGCTCGCTAAGCAGTGCTTTGAATCCCCGATGCCCCGGATCGGGATACCGAATCACCGACTGCCATCCTTGCTGTATAGCCTCCAGCACCCCTCTGGGCGGACCGAGCGGATTAATGTTGGCACTGAAATCCAGAAAATCGGCGGCTTCCCTCCCAAATCGTGACGCAGCCGTCTCCACGTCCCCGCCATGTCCGAACACTTCGATATAACCGGTCATTCTTCCGTCATCCTTTCTGTATGTCCTTTTTATTATGGATGGCACGGGAGGTGTGGGTCAATCCTGTTTTCTTTGTGTCCCAACCATAATTCGTTTACAATAGAAGAGGAATTTCGGTTCCGTTTGATATACAAGGTTCACTACATAAGGGACTAGCAATCCCTCACATACATTAATGGAGGAATGACCATGCTGTTTGTAGACAACCAGGGCATTACAGATCCTTCTGTAAACCTTGCCATTGAGGAGTACATTCTGAAACATCTGCCGATGGAGGATGACAGCTATCTGCTGTTCTACATCAACCGTCCATCGATTATCATCGGAAAACATCAAAATACGATTGAAGAAATTAATATCGAGTACGTTCAGGATAACGGTGTGCAGGTAGTTCGTCGTCTTTCGGGAGGCGGCGCGGTATATCACGATCTGGGCAACCTGAATTTCAGTTTTATTACAGCGGATGACGGTCAATCCTTCCACAATTTCCGCAAGTTCACCCAACCTGTGGTTGAAGCTTTGCACGAGCTTGGTGTAAATGCCGAGTTGACCGGGCGTAATGATCTGCAAGTCGGCGAAAAGAAAATTTCGGGCAACGCCCAGTTTTCCACACGTGGGCGCATGTTCAGTCATGGCACATTGATGTTTGATCTGAATCTGGAGCATGTTCAGGCTTCCCTGAACGTCAATCCCGAGAAGTTCAAATCCAAGAGCACCAAGTCCGTGCGCAGCCGGGTCGCCAACATACGTGATCTGATTGACACCAACCTGACGATTGAGCAGTTCCGCGATGAGCTGTTACGTCACATTTTCCGGATGGAGCCTAAGGACGTTCCACAGTACACGCTCACTGACAAGGACTGGGACAAAATCAAGGAAATCTCCGCTGAGCGTTATAACAACTGGGACTGGAACTATGGCTTGTCTCCGGAAAGCAATGTGAAGCACACTCGCAAATTCCCTGTCGGCATCATCGATCTGCGCATGAACATCAAGGATGGACGCATCGAAGATATCAAAATCTTTGGCGACTTCTTCGGCGTAGGTGATGTAGCTGATATTGAAAATATGCTGCGCGGCAAGCGGTATGAGGAAACCGAGGTGCGTACTGCACTTGAGGGCCTGGATGTAAAACATTACTTCGGCAACCTTGAGCTGGAAGACTTTATTGGCCTTGTTTTCCTGGAAGAGTAGGTATATAAGTTCAACTCAAGAATGTTTACACCTGCCACTCCGATGACAGAATAACCTTCCGATCGCTGTTATCCCCAGATTTTTTTGATTCCCTTCTTCAAAGGGAAAATCCGGTGATAAAGGCGAACGCTCCGCTTCTTCAGGTTTTTTCTGTCCTCTCCGTTCTCGTGTAAGACGTTTAATTGAACTGATATAGATTAAGTCGGGTATAGATACCAGATAGATACAGATAAAAAAAGGAGAGAAATACAGATGACCTACAAATTAATCGCAATCGATATTGATGACACACTGATCAACGACAACAAGGAAGTAACCCCTGCTACACAGACTGCACTGGAACAAGCGGTTGCCCATGGTGTAACTGTAACGCTGGCGACTGGACGTGCTTATGCTTCCGCACAAGCGCTGGCTCGTCAAACCGGACTTAACGTGCCAATCATTACGTATCAAGGCGCATTGGTGAAAAACCTGCTGGACGAAAAAGTCCTTTATGAGCGTTACGTTCCACAGGAAGCTTCTCGCAAATTGTATGATTACTGCCTGGAGAACAATCTCCACCTTCAAACATACATTGACGACAAGCTGTATGCCCGTGAGGAAAACGACAAGCTGCGTGATTATGCCAAATTAAACGGCACCCAATATTACATCGAATCTGATTTCATCAAAGTGATCGAACAAAAAACTCCGAAGCTGCTTATTATCGATGAGCCAGACTACTTGGATAAGGTTGCCGTTGACCTGCGTGAATTGCTCGGACCACAAGTGCATATCACCAAGTCCAAACCTTACTTCCTGGAGATCATGCATAATGAAGGAACTAAAGGCCACGCCCTGACCTTCCTCGCTGACCATTTCGGTCACCAGCTCAGCGAGTGTATTGCCATCGGCGACTCCTGGAACGACCATGAGATGCTCGAAGTTGCTGGTCTTGGTGTAGCGATGGGCAATGCCATCCCTGCCCTGAAAGAGCTGGCAGACTACATTACGGCAAGTAATAACGAAGACGGTGTAAAAGAGGTTATTGAGAAGTTTGTGCTGAACGCAGAGTAAATAAGATCAACGAACAGCCCAGTCGGCGAATTTCGCCGTGCAGGGCTGTTTTTTTGATTTTAAAAATATGTTCATTATCCTATTTAAACGATTATATTAGGTATATTTCTCTGTTTTTTTTATGTTTTGAGAGCAACAATGCGGTAATCAAGGATAATTGTAGTGAAATCGTAATCGCCATAGATAAGATGACACGATTTGTATCTGGGACATCGGCAAAAAAAAAAAAACAATAAAAAATACAATGAATGAGATTACAATGCTAGCTATGAATTTGAAAATTATTCGTTTCATGTTTTGCCTACTTTCACGCACCACGATTCATTGTCTCTTACTTGCTCATGGCATGCTGGAAAGACTCCAACAGTTTCTTAATTTGCCCATCAAATTCCAGTTGAAATGGCGGAATGATCTCATCTATTCTTTGCTGGAATAGCTCCGGATCTTGGACACCAAGCTCCGCTCTTAACTCCATTTCTTCTTCGGAACCATTGTCGTTCAGGATCATGTTCAGGATTTCACCTTTAAAGTATTCACTTGGAGGAAGGATTAGAGCATTCATCAGGAACTGGGTAAAAAAGAGATGATTATTATTTTCCTGACTCGCCTTTTTCATCGCCTGCTTAGTAAACAAGTTTATATACTTCTGAGCAAACGTAACCCCTTTCATTCGGGAAGGCCCAACCTGTTCGACCCCTTTCCAGCGCAGATCGGCCACAGAACTAAGCCACCAGGCCGGTTCAATCGCCTGCTGCATACGAAGCAGGATTTGGCGCTCAAACTGCGGCTCAGGATGTATTCGCTGCTCATCCAAACATTTTCCTATGGTCTCGGCTTCAATTGCTGCGACCGTCATGCCTTGGCCATGGATCGGATCGAAGCTGCAAAATGCATCGCCAAGGACGAGTAATCCGGAGGGCCAATTCTCCATGAGTTCAAAATGTTGACGGACAGACTCGGAAATACGGTATCCCCGCGGTCCTTGAAACGGCTCCAGCTGGTCTGCCAACGCTACGATTTCATCCGAAGCAAACAGATGTTTGATTTGCTCTTGGAACTCATCCGGATGGGTTGAAGGATATTCATCTCCTCCTGCGTTGAACAGTAATAGTCCAGCGATCTCATTCTCAATGCGCCACAACATGCCTGCACGAGTTCCTTGCACAGGATCGGACTCTGTTATCACCGTTCCCCAGTCATTTTGAATAGAGGATGGTATCTTATAATAGCGGGTGCTGTAACCAAGAGACACCTTCAGCACTTCCGGCTCAGGCACGGACACCCCTATCTGTTCAAGCCATCTGATCAATTTGGAAGAACGCCCCGCGGCATCAATAACCATATCTGCTGCAAGCATTGCTTCCCGGTTATTCCGGCCTCTTTCCTTGGTATACACGCCTGTAATCGAACGCTGATCTTCTGATGCCATTAACCCGGTAACTTCCGTACTCGTTAAGAAGCTTATATGATCGATGTTTTGGACGCGCTGACGCAGTACCCACTCCAGCAGAGCTCTACTGCTAGATGCAATTTTGAATGAGGAATTAGCATTTGCCTTATTAACTAATGTACCGTAGCGATTGGCAATCACAAATTTCTCTTCATTTGAAGGAATGGCGCCAAGCGCGACCAATTCGTCATTGTATCCGGGAAAGTACTTTTCCAGAATGAGTCCGCCGCGCGGTAATACACGATGTGGATGAAAGGATTGAGGCACACCCTGCCGATTCCCCGGTTCAGAAGGTAATTCATCTCGCTCAATGATACATACCTCATCATAATAATCAGATAACATCCTTGCAGTGATTAACCCTGCAATACCTGCCCCAATTACCACAGCTTTTTTCATATCGGACATCGCCACTTCATCCTCTCTAATCCATCATATTTTATCTACACTTGTAGCCCTATCAAAAAATTACTTATAATACCAATATACACTTGGAATCTCGCATCAAGTAAGAATCAATATCAGGATACTATATAGCTAAACTACAATAAGGAAATGATGTAGATGAAAATGATTGATAAAAAGGTGGATTTGAGAGTTACCCGAACTCATAAATTGTTAACGATGGCGCTTCTCGATCTGTTATGTGAGAAAGGCCAGCTATTCAGCAACATCACAATTAATGAAATATGTGACAAAGCTATGGTTCACCGAACAACATTTTACAAACATTTTAAGGATAAATTTGCTCTACTGTCCTCCACCCTAACTTGGGTCCTTCGGGATTATTTACACATGAATGTAGAAGATCGGATACAGCAGCCTTTGCAAAGCGTATCTAAAATTCTGTTCGGAAATGTACTGGAGACTATCGTGCAGAACCAGCAGAAGGATGAGGGGTTTAACAACTTTTTCATACATTATATCGGAGAGATATTCAGACGAGATTTTCTGGAATTGAAGAGAAGAGGTAAACATTTTTCACTTCCCATTGAACTGGTAGCCGAGTTCCACTCGGGGGTTATTCGTTTACTTGTGACGTGGTGGATACAACATTTCGATGAAAATGTTACGGCAGAACAGATGGATGAATATTACTACCAACTGGTTAACGAGAACATCATGTTGGAATAACAAACAGCTCAACCTAAAATCAAGGGCTGATTTTGAGATTGAGCTGCATACCTTCAAACTTTACCTATTTTAAAACAGTTTCGGAAGCCTGCACTGTCACCCTCGCACGCTTTCCTTTCTTCAACCAGCCGCTCACCTTCTCATTCATCGCCAGCAGTCCTGAAACGACCAGCACCACTCCGATCCATGTAACCCAGCTGACATGCTCACCTGGAGATCCGGTTATTGAGAAGTTTGTGATTAAGGCGGATTACGGTTCAAGCGAAGCATTCAGCACAAACTATGTTCTGATCAAAACATAAAAAAACAACAGCCCTGTACAACGATAACTCGCTTGTGTAGGGCTGTTATTTTAAGTGTAACTATGTATTATCATCTTTCTCAAAACTCATTTTTTGTTAGCCATTTTCTCTAGTGCTCTAACGGCACGCTCACGTTGTTCCCTCTTCACAGCCCGGTAGTGACTTGCATCCTCTCCAGCACTGCTAAAGAATCCCCAGAGCATCCCAATTAAACTACCCACTATACTAGGAACCGCCTGATTCACCCAGTAAAAATCCATATCCAGTTTAATACTTAGAAATAAAAGTCCACCCCAGATGATAAAATAGCCATAAAAAGCTAGATAACGATGACTAAATGCAAAAAGTAGATAAATTAAAAATGCAACAAAACCTAAAACAATCGAAATCACATGAAATTCATCTTCCATAATAACGTAACTCCCTAATGCCAGTCTAGTTGTTTTGCATAAACTCATTGAACTCTAAGAATTTCTTTTCACTTACATGCTCGATTAAACTCTCGCTTGGTAGAACTTTCTCCTCTCCGCTTTGTTAAACGCACTCCACACTATATCATATCCTGCTTCTTCTTATAACCTATATTTAATTCTTATGAACAAATAACCATCCGTTTACGTCATCCAAGATGTCGTAAACGGATGGTTTAGTTTCCTGTACTACTCATTGAATTATCGCTCTCATTCCTGTGCAGAATTACGCATCACCTATTTCACCACAGGTTTGGAGGTTTGAGATACTGAATAGGAACGCTTTCCTTTCTTCAACCAGCCGCTCACCTTCTCATTCATCGCCAGCAGACCTGAAACGACCAGTACCACGCCGATCCATGTAACCCAGCTGACATGCTCACCATAGACAACAGCACCAAGACCTACAGCAATGGGCGGAGAAATGTATAACCAGGTTGCCGGGAATAACGGGTTGGTTCGCGACATAATCCAATAGAACAGACTATGCCCCACCATGGAGCCTATGACAGTCAGATAGATCACCGACGAGACGGCAGGCACCCAGTCCAGAGCAGACATATTCCACGATTCCGTTCCGGCCGAGAGCAGAGTTAAGAGCAATCCCCCATACATCATCTGCACCGCATTAATCGCTACAGGACTAGCCTCCTTGAACTGATGAATGACCTTTTTGGAGTATAATGCACCTGCTGAATAACAGACTTCTCCCACCAGTACCGCGATACAACCCCACATGAACAAGGAACCTGCACCAAGCGATACACCTGGCAGCACAACCAGAACCACACCGGTGAACCCGATCAGGCAGCCTGTAATCATACGGCCAGATGTTTTTTGCCGTAACAACGCCGTCTGCATCAACATAATCATCAGCGGCCCTGTCGCTGACAGAATGGCACCCACACCCGAGCTCACATGCTGTTCAGCCCAATATAATGTGGCAAAGGTGCCGAAGGTCAGACCCGCTCCCGTCAACAACATCTCCTTGCGGAACAGGAGTGACCAGCTCACTTTGCCCTTCATCCACATCCATGCAAACATCAGCGCTCCCGCGATTACAAATCGCAATCCGGCTGACAGAAAAGGCGGCATGCCTGCCTCTACTCCAATTTTAATAGCCAGAAATGTTGTACCGAAAATAAGACACATGACCGTAAATGCAATCCCCACCATGATAACCACTCCTTTGTCTGTTCTTCATCATATCTCATGGTCTACAGAACAGAATGAACAAAACAGAACAGTTGTCGCCTATTAGCTGTTACAATAGAGTTCAAAAGGAGTGTGAGCCGGGTGGGCAGAACCATGATGATGACAGATAACAGCCTGAAACTATATGAGCAAGTAATCCATTATCTCGTTGTACGTATAGAAGCGGGAGAGTGGGCAGAACATGAAAAGCTGCCATCTGTACGAAGCCTGTCCGAGCTACTCGGCGTACATCGTCTGACTGTTTTCAAAGCCTATCAGGAGTTAAAAGAACGTGGGAATGTTTATGTGAAGGACAAGTCCGGCTATTATGTCAGTCCAGCAACTCCATTCTCAGTAACGGATCAGGCGGATGATCCCGCCGTGTCTGCCTGGCTGCATTGGGACTCCCTCGCACGTGTACAGTCGCTTGAAGCTGAATTCCAGTTTTCCAAATCACTGATTGATCCCGCCCTGCTTCCCAATCGGTATTGGGGAGAACTGATGCGTGATCTGCTAGATCAATATCCCCGTTTGCTCGGAACGTATTCCACAATTCAGGGTGATCTGGAATTGCGAAGCGCGCTGGCAAGCCATCTGACGAAAAAAGAACGCTTCTATCTCTCCGCAGACGAGGTGTTAATTACATCAGGTGCCCAGCAAGCGATCGACGTCATCTCGCGGACGCTGGTCAAACCCGGAGATCGGGTGTTGATGGAACGGCCTACGTATGGACCAGCAATGGAGATTTTCCGCAAACAAGGTGCTCGTCTGGTCTTTACGGATATTCACTCGGACGGGTATGATCTGGAGCAGATCGAACATCTGATGAAAAGTGAGAAGCCGCGCCTCTTTTATATGACACCGACCTTTCAGAATCCAACCGGCATGAATGTTCCAGTAGAACAGCGCAAGCAGTTACCGGAACTGGCAGAGCAGTATGGATGTTTTCTGCTCGAAGACGACAGTACCTATGATATCTATTTTAAGGATAAACCTCCTGCACCGATTTTCACCTATGACACCACCGGACACACCCTGTACATCCGTAGTTACAGCAAGTATGTTGCACCCGGGCTACGGATTGCAGCCATCATATGCCGTCAGCGTTTCATGCCGGGACTACAGGCTGTAAAATCACTGACAGATAACGGAACGCCCCTTCTGAACCAGAAGCTTTTTCTCCGTTATTTTCAGTCAGAACGTATGCATCAGCATCTGTCCAAGCTGCGGACCGCCATCCAGCTACGGATGGAAGTGATGGAACAGTTTCTGCTGGAAACGGACTGGACGTGGACCCGGCCGGAGGGCGGACTCAACTTTTGGGTAGAGCTTCCTGAGGGTGTGGATACCGGAAGACTGCTTCACCGATGCATGGAACAATCCGTTGCCTTTGTACCCGGAACCGTATTTGATTCTTCGGATAATTCAGCCAGTCGCAAGCTGCGCCTGTCCTTCTCTTATGCACATGAGCAGCAGATTCGGGAAGGCATGAGCAGGCTTATTACGCTGGCCAAAGAAATATAAGGTTTGGATTTCCTAGAACAGAAGCCACTCCGAAAACTTTCAAGTGCAATTTGCCGCTGGCCCCGCTACATCAAAAAAAGTCGCCTTGTGGCGACTTTACTTTTGGTGTTCTATATTCTCTACCTGCACCCGCTCTGTGCTTAAAGGTCTTTTCTTGCAAACAGGCGGATCGTAATAAGATAAGACACTACAAACAAACCTATTATGCCTACAGAAACCAATGCCATTGTCGTTGTGGTAATCATGCCGTTCTCGTTGGCCATACTCATGAGGTACGCAACGGGTTGCGCCAGTATAATCATACAGACCATGAATATCGCATTGATAATGCCTGCCCCTTTTTTGCTAAGTCCGTAGAATAGAGGCATGTATATGGAGACTAGCACAAGCACCATGCCTACGGAAATGGCAATATCCATAAGTGAATAATTCGGTTTGTTCAGTTCAGGATAATTCAGGTTCACAAGCTCGTGAATTCCGTACGACGCGAGCACCCCGAAAAATGTATAGACTATAGCAGAGAGGTACTTGGCTTTCACAATCTGTCTGCGGCTAACCGGGAGCGTGACCAGGAAATTATGATTATGGTTCTTGATATCAATCATAGTTGCCAGCATGACCGAACCAAAGGCTGTGTAGATGCCTACAAAATACATTGACATTTCACTCTTTGGTATAAATGCAAGACTAAACACCACCAGGTATAATCCAATCGTCCATAGTGAACTTTTCAGTACAATGAAGTCTTTACGAAGTAGGTTAAGCATATTTGCGTCCTCCCTTCGCCGTAAAATAAATGAGGTCTTCCAACGTGGGTCTTTGTAAAAGAGCAAACCTGCCAAATAACTGTTCGGCCTCTGCTTTATGATCCGACAATGCTTCAAAACCAACGGCTGTCTCTCGTATTCCGATGAAATGTTTCCGAATGTCGGAATCAAGCAGACTCGTATCCCCTTTTACAATCGTATACCTTTCCAGCACATCATCTTTGGCTTCATTAAACACCAGTTTTCCTTGATGAATAAACGTAATGTAGTCTGCAATACGTTCCAGATCGGTCGTAATATGTGTCGAGAAAATAATGGACCTTGTTTCGTCCTGTATCATATCCGCAAGAAGATCGAGCAGTTCCCTCCTAAATACAGGGTCAAGCCCGGATGTTGGTTCATCCATAATCAGCAAATCTGCTTCATGCGACAAAGCTACGGCGAGAGAATACTTGATCTTCATGCCTTTGGACAGATCCTGGATTTTCTTTTTGGGAGACAGTTCGAACTGATCCAAGTAGTCATTGAACGCTTTATTATCCCATTTGGTGTAAAAAGGAGCGATCATTTGTGTCATCTCCCGGATCGTTAGATGCTCATAATAAAAGCATTCATCGGACACAATGCCAAGGCGCTGCTTGATGTCAACTTCCTGATTGGGCATCTCACTGCCCAATGTCTTGAGGCTCCCCTTATCGGGATGGATCAGACCCGTGATCATTTTGATCAAAGTACTCTTTCCCGCCCCATTCGGACCAATAAGTCCCGTGATATATCCTTTTTTCACATCAAGAGATACATTATCTACTTTAAATAAGGGATACGTTTTGGTTACATTACGTAATTCGATAGCGTTCATTATGCTTATTCCTCCTCAACCAACAATGTAAGATGATGGATTACATCCTGTGAACTCATGCCCAGTTCTCTGCTCTCACGAATCACTTCGAGCATCTTCTCTTCCAATTGTTTCATCCGCCGTTCTCGAATAAAGTCCTGATTGGCTCCGGATACAAAGCTCCCTTTTCCTACAACTGAATCGATCAGTTTCTCCTTCTCCAGCTCTTCATAGACACGTTTAGTTGTAATAACACTGACTTGCAGATCCTTGGCGAGCTGCCGAATGGAGGGGAGACTATCTCCAGCAACCAATTCTCCGCTCAAGATGCTCTGTCTGATCTGAGTTAAAATCTGCATATAGATCGGATCGCTCGAAGCGTTCGATATTAAAATGTTAATCTTTCCTCACCTCATTGATGTTAAATAGTTTTCAGTAGGTATAGTGTATATATATAATATACACACTATACCTACCGATGGTCAATCCTTATTTCAGATTGTTCTCATTCTGAATCATTCCATAGACGTGGACTGGCTAATCTGGACGACAAAAAAGAGGACGTCAGTTTCCTGTTCGTCCTCTTGATTAATCAAGCCCGAAAGGTCACATGACCTTCCGGGATACTGTTATGAGCTGGATATGACCTTATCCACCAATCCATATTCGACTGCTTCAGCAGCGGACAGGAAATAATCTCGATCCGAGTCCTTCTCAATTCGCTCAATCGACTGCCCTGTATGGTCGGCTAACAGCTTGTTAAGGCGCTGACGATGCTGAATGATGCGGTTAGCATGAATCAACATATCCGACGCCTGCCCCCGCGTACCGCCATGTGGCTGATGGATCATGATCTCACTGTTGGGCAGCGCCATACGTTTGCCTTTGGTTCCACCCACCAGTAATATCGTACCAAAGCTTGCCGCCATACCTGTACAGATCGTGGAGATATCCGGCTTCACAAATTGCATAGTGTCATAGATCGAGAATCCCGCAGTCACCGACCCACCAGGGCTGTTGATGTACATCTGGATATCCTTCTCCGGGTCCTCTGCAGTCAAAAACAATAACTGGGCCACGATGGCATTTGCCATCTGATCCTCAATCTCTCCGGACACCATAATGATCCGGTCTTTGAGCAAACGTGAATAAATATCATAACTCCGCTCTCCGCGAGCAGTTTGTTCCACTACATACGGCACTACATTCATATATGTCGCCTCCTCGGTTTAGGCAACCATGTTGACCGTGTACCCGCCTCCATACGACATCGAGTTCATACCAGAAGTGGGGTACCCGTACATCATTGGCTGCATGGATGGAGACGGCAAAGTCTGCTGCAAAATCGTCCCCGCCACAGCCATCGGATCATCCGAACGATTCAGGCACAGATCAATGATTTGAGCTGTATCTCCATTACGAAATGCCAGCAGATAACTGCGCAGTTCCTCCCGATTGTCCACCACTGTGCCCTCTTCATACTGCAATTCACCGTCTGATTGTTCCAACCTGTGCCTCACCTCGGCTATGGCAGAGCGGGCACGACTTAACGCTGCTTTCACAGCCCCTTCTGTTGTATCCAACATTTCCGCAGTCTCTGCCGCCTTATAACCCATTAATTCACGTAATACATATATCACTCGCTGCCACGGTGGTAGCGCATTTACAAGAAGTTGTACGGCAGACTCCAATTCCTCGAATCGCCTTTCCTCCTCCATCTCGTGCAGGAACGGCTTCAAGCTATCCAGTTTATAGGCTAATCTCTCCCGCTGGCGTAAGATATCAATCCAGCTGTTGCGTGCAATACGAATCAGATAAGCTTCCCAGTTTATATCTTTATTCATCCCGGAAGTTCCAACCACTCTCGACGACAATACTTTGAGACAGGTCTCCTGAACCAAATCCTCCGTCTCTGGAACTGATTTCGTCAGAGATAAACAATACGCATACAACGAACCCATCAGATCGGGTAATACGGCATGAATGCTTTGGTTCAATTGATTTTTTCTGTCGTTGCCATTGAATTCAATATCGAATTTATCTTGTTTACCATCATCATGTGGTCTGTTGATTCTGCAATCCACGGACTTCACAAAGGCCATCTTGGGGGCCCCCCTTTGCTGGTTCCTGATTGATTTTGACTTACACTATGTAAACGAAGAACCCCTTGTAAAGGATACGCTCTTCTGAATTTATTTTATTACGCTAGTTAAGTTGGGTTACGCATTCGTTTCCAGCTTTAATGTTCCAAGCGGCACCTTCATCCCGGTAAGGGCAATCGTAATACCTTGATCCAGATTATAATTCTGCCTTACATCTACGTCATGAGACATATGTGTAAAATAAGTATGACCCGGCTTCAGTTCCCACAGCAGCTCCTGCGCCTCACGCATATCGTACACGGAACGTGTTGAGAATTCCGCAAGCTCATGCACAAAGCTTGTTCCAAGCACCAGCATATCCAGTCCGTGCAATGGCTCTTTCTCGGCGTCTTTCAGGTCAATAGCATCTGAACAGTACGCCCAGCTATACCCGTCTCGATCCAGTCGATAGGCGTAAGAATACCCGTTATGTCCGTGGCATACTTTCCAGGAATGCACCTTCCAGCCGCCTAGTTCAATACCATCATCCGTTTCCAGAAAGTCCATATGACGCCCCAACCAGGGAAACTGTCCCTGAATGGTGGCAATCACTTCACTCGGTGCATACAAACGCCCTTTTACACCCAACCAGCGGCATGCATCCGCCCATTCCGGCAATCCTCCAATATGGTCAAAATGAGCATGAGTGATGAGCAGCGTATGCACCATACGCAATCCCTGATCCTCCATCTGTGATCTCCAGTCTGGTCCGCAGTCAATCATGAACTGTTCACTCGCACCATCCCCAACACCACCGTCAATCAGAACAGAAGAGCGTTTCCGTTTATTTTCTCCCGTAAGCCTTGCCTCTGTACATACGTCGCAATCACAATACACACGTGGAACGCCCATCGCATCGCCAGTGCCCAGAAATGTTAGCTGATTCAATCCGCATTCCCCCTGAATTAATGATATGTAAATTGTAATCGTCCACCTCTGTTTTTGCAAAAAAAAGACCATCCCGCTGCAGTTCTCCACTGCAATTCGGGACAGTCCGTGGTCTGACTGTTCACCGTCAGACTTTAATTCCATGCTACGCTCCATTCGGGAGCTTCCGCTCATCCACATCTGGTGCGCCCTCTTATAGCTGGGTCGCCAATATGAAGAGCAGGCCTTACCTTTTTTCACAGGCCATGACCGACTGAATCGAGTCACATTAACCCAACGCTAGAATTAAACCAGTGCCCGCAGCTTCAAAGTCAGTTCCTGACCCGCAGGTACATCCTTCGATTCTGTAATGACCCAGTTCGATGCAAGCCGCTTCGCCAGCACCTCTGCCTGCTCCGGTTTCAGCTGTAATCCGGTTACTATACCTTCACCCACCGTGAAATCTTTCTCTGGCTGCACCTTAAAGGCCTTCTCCAACCAGATTCCGAGTCCACCACGCGTGTTAAAGGTAATCCGGTAGCCGTCTTTCACTGCTGCCTCCAGATTTTCACCATGCTCGTCCGCATACGAGAAAAATTCGTTATATCGGTATTCCTCTTCAGACACGGCGTCAAAAGCGGAAACGTCTTTGGCTTGAATGGCTTTTAATATTTCTTCCTCAGGCATCCCCTTACCGCGGGCCTGCTCCAGTCGAATTGCTGTACTTTGGGATAATTTGATCTCTGCATTCATCCAACTCACACCTTCCTGCTAGTACTATGTAACAATCATGATTCAGTATACCTCTATTATAACCTTTTGGCAGTAAAAAACCTCCATCTCTACTTCCATTGAAATGAAGGTTTAGTATCCATATGCTCGGTTACCTGTTCGATTACATCAGCTATGCTCATATTCCCGCAAGCACCTGATACCACACGCCGCGTTTGGAGTACAACGTACTGCGTACCTCATCCCATCCACCCAGATAGTTGATATCAAATAATCCTTCAGGCGTTGGGAATGTGGACTCGGTCTGTGCAAATACATCCGGATCTACTGAACGAAAACCATGCTTGGCAAAAATGCGCTGTGCTTCTGGTGTACGCAGATATGCGACAAAAGCTTCCGCCAATTCACGATTCCCATGTTTATCGGCATATTTATTCACCACAACTGCCGGGTTCTCAATCAGGATCGTATTTTTCGGAATGACGATGTCATAATCTACACCTTTAGCGATCCGGGCAAGCAATTCATTTTCATACGTGACGATTACATCACCGACACCATACTCGAATGCCGCCATCGAAGAACGCCCACTCTTGTCCAATGATTCAACGTTGCGATGTACCTGTTCGAGAAAATCCTTGGCTGCGGCAGGATCTTTCTTCCCCTCTTGTTCCTCCGACAGTTTTAATCCAGCACCGTAAATGGCATTAATGTCCCATTGTGCGCCCCCGGATGTCTTTGGATTAGGGTAGAGTACCTTCACTCCCGGCTTGGTCAAATCCTGAAAATCATGAATTCCGAGCGGGTTGCCTGCTCTTGTGCCCAGAACAACAATCGAACGGGTGATCATGCCCTCATTAGGGGTCTGTTTCCAATCGGAGCTAACCAGATCGGCTTTGACCAGCTTCTCGATATCACTCTCCATCGCGAGCAAGGCCACATCAGCCTCGAATCCACCAACGATGGCTCTTGCCTGTGTACCCGAAGCTTCATAGGATTCCTGGAAGTTAATTGTCTGTCCGGTTTTTGCCTTCCACTCCTCTTGGAACTTGGGCAGCAATTCGCCTACAGCGTCTTTTGCTACACTATAAGCACCAATCACCAGCGTAGTGGATGAATCGTTACTAGAGGGCTCGTTCTGTTCGCTTGCCCCCTCCTGCTTGCTGCACCCAGCGGTCATGCAGACGAGCAGAAGCATGAGGGCAACATATAAGAGTATGGCTTTCTTCTTCCTCGTCTGCATGGGCAGCCCCTTTCTTCCACTTGATCTAAATCATCACCGGCATCGGATCTTCCTTCAGTCGGTTCTCAACCACCCAACTGTTGGAGTCATTGAACAGATATGCACGGTGTACAAGGACTCGAATTTGTTGACCGATCTCCAAGGTCGTTTTTTCCAGGGAACGATATGTGATTAACTTATGACCCTGTACGTCCACCTCTACCATCCATTCACTGCCCCGGAAATGAAGATGTTTGACTGTACCTTTTTCCGTTGCAGACAACATGGTGAACTCATTTTTCAAGCCGATCTCAATATACTCCGGTCGAATAAGCGCTTTGGTATGTTCACCCTCGACAGCATGTTCGAATCCTTTCAGCTGGGAAGCATCCTCCACAACCGTAGACTCCCCGATAAAGGTAGCGACAAACGGTGTCTGCGGGTTTTTGTAGATATCCCAAGGTGTGCCCTTCTGTTCCAGACGACCTTGACTGATAATCATAATCTCGTCCGCCACTTCAATCGCTTCATCCTGGTCATGCGTTACAAAAATCGAAGTGATTCCTACCCGTTCGATTAGCTCCCGCAACCATGAACGCAGTTCCTGACGGATCTTGGCATCAATGGCCGCGAACGGTTCATCCAGCAATAACAGCTGGGGCTCCGGGGCGAGCGCTCTGGCAAAAGCCACACGCTGACGCTGCCCACCAGACAGCTGATGCGGATAGCGCTGTTCGAAACCTTTTAACCCGGTCAATTCAACCAGTTCCATAACCCGATCACGAATCTGGGCTTTCGGTGTCTTTTTGACCTTAAGTCCAAAAGCAATATTCTCAAATACCGTCATATGTTTGAACAAGGCATAGTTCTGGAATACAAATCCGATGCCCCGCTCCTGTGGAGGCAGATGGTTCACGACTTTTCCGTGAAAGCGAATCTCTCCGGAACCCGGATTCTCCAGACCCGCGAGCATCCGCAGAATGGACGTCTTCCCGCCTCCGCTGGGTCCAAGCAGACCGATCAGATGGCCTTTGGCAATATCGAATGAGACATCTTTTACCGCATGAAAATCACCGAAATGTTTGTTCAGATCACGGACTTCTACATGCATATCAATGCACTTCCTTTCGCTTCTTGGCCCATTCCATCATGAGCAGCAGCCCGACGGAGAAGGTGACCAGCACCAATGCCACACCATTTGCGGCAGCTACATTAAAATTCTCAACATCCTGATACACCAGGGTTGTTGCGGTCTGCGTTTTGTTCATAATATTACCGGATACAACCAGCACTGCACCGAATTCCCCAAGCGAGCGTGCAACCGTCAAGACTAGACCATATACTACCGCCCAGCGGATTGAAGGCCATGTCACACTCCAGAACGTTCTCCAGCCGTAAGCGCCAAGTGTAGATGCGGCCTCCTCTTGCTGAGAACCGAGTTCCTGCAGGACAGGCATAACCTCTCTGACCATCAGTGGAAACGTAACAAATAACGTTGCGATCACCATACCTGGGAAGGCATAGACCACATTGAATCCAATCCCTTCAAAAAAAGCGCCCATAATGCTGTTAGGTCCCAACATCAACACAATCATCAAGCCGCCAATGACAGGAGATACGGCATAAGGCAGGTCTACAATGCTGTTCAGCAGCCCTTTTATCCGTTCACTCAGCCATCCGGCACGAACCAGATACAGAGCCATCATGATGCCAAACAATGTATTTAACAGGGTGACCACCAGGACAACCAGTCCGGTCATCATCAAAGCGTGTAACGCCTCAGGGCGCATCAGCCCTTTCAGGAATCCGCCTGCCCCGTCTTCAAATGCGCCAATAAAAATACGGCCAAGCGGGATAATCAACAGTACAATAAATACCGCAAACGTCAGTCCGATTAAGAGTCGTCTCATCGTCTTCTCCCCCGCATCTGCACCAGATTGATCAGCCAGAGGATCAGGAAGGAGAGCGTCAGGAGCAACACGGATACAGCAGCGGCTCCCGTTGGATTATCACTTTCAATCTCCCCGTAGATAAATACGGAAGCGGTCAGTGTTCTTCCTGGAATGTTACCAGCCACCAGCACAACAGCCCCGAATTCAGCCAGTCCTCTGGAGAAAGCGAGCATCCCTCCACTGATCATGCCAGGTGCCATGGACGGCAGAATAACCTGCATGAACGTGCGAGTCTTGGATGCCCCCATCGTGTACGAGGCCTCTTCCTCGGAAGGATCGATTTCTTCCAGCAAAGGCTGCACTGCACGGATAACAAACGGAAACGTGACAAAGGTCATCGCGATAACAATGGCGGGCTGATGAAACACAATCTCAAATCCCATGGATTCAGCCAGTTTCCCGATGGCACTGACCGGACCCAAAAGCAGCATAATCATCAAGCCGCCCACCGCTGTTGGCAGTGCAAACGGGAGATCAACCAGACTGTTAAGAAACGATCGGCCCACAAAGCGATACCTTGTCAACACCCAGGCAATCATCGTGCCCAGAACTACATTAATCAGCGTGGCAATCACAGCCAGTCGAATGGTCAGCAGTACGGCTTTCCACGCGATGGGGTCCATAATGCTCTGAACAAAGTTGCTCCATCCTTCGGAGAAGGAATTGACGTACACACCGATGATTGGAAGTACAATAAGTACGATAAAATATAACAATACGGTACTGCGAAATCCCCAAGTCCATCCCTTATGACGAAGAACGGTATTCATTGCTGCGTTCCCTCCCAGCCTCCGGCTTTAGCTCCGGTCGGCAGTCTTCCTGGCTTCAATACAACATTTTTCCTAAGTTGGATGATATTGCTTTAATATTATTCCCATTAGTCTACTTGGTTTTGCTTTTCTGATACTTTACCAGTTTGCAGTGCTAATCGTCAATGCTTTTATTGAATAAAATTGGGGCACATATGAGATCGATTACTAAATATCACTTCAGGTTATTTCTGTCCTCTCCGTTATCATACGAATTGCTATTTTCACCTTGCATATGTGGTTTGTTTGGTATGTAGTGGTTAAGGTACAATCGAGGGTAAGAACAGAGATGATAAGGAGCGATCTAACATGTTATATACGAAGAATATATCCACTTCCACACGAGATGAAATGAAGGATATCACATGGGACGTAAAGCAGGTTGTCCAGAGTAGCGGGGTGCAGAATGGGACGGTGCTCATCTACTGTCCACATACAACGGCAGGTATTGCCATCAACGAAAATGCAGACCCGGATGTAAAACATGATGTCTTGTTACGCTTTGACGAAGTGTACCCTTGGGAGCATCCCGAGTATCGACATGCCGAAGGCAATACAGCCTCTCACCTCAAATCCATTACAACAGGGCCATCACAGACAGTTATTATTCACGAAGGCAGACTGCTGATTGGCCGCTGGCAAGGCATTTACTTTTGCGAATTCGATGGACCACGTGAGCGGGAATATTTTCTCAAAATCATGGAAGGTTAGTTGGGTCCAATAGACCTGCCACCTACTCATTCATTTTTGCAAACACAAACAGGCGGTCCACCCTCATTCCGGGTCGGAGCCGCCTGACTTGGTCTGCTGCGCATATTAACTTTCGCGAGATAACGTTATAAAGAATTAAAGTTATGACAAATCACCGCCCTGAAGTGTAGGGGTGCAACAATAGCGCCATTATTGGACGCCAGGCTGCTGACCCAGATTGCGGCACAGCACTTTGACATGAGACAGCGCAGACGATTCAATCTCCACAAACGTTAAACGGTCCTGAATGTAATAAGAAATGAATCCGTGCATAGCCAAAAATAGCGTACGCGGTACCCTTTGAATATCCTCTTCCGTACAGTTCTCTTCATTCATATACTGCCTTATAATCGATGCAAACAATTCGAAGCAACGTCCCTGTTCGGTACGACAATAAGACAACAGTTCTTCGTCCCTGATCATAAACATGATTTCGTATTGATATGGGTTCTCCAGACCAAAGCGAATAAACTCCATCATAATGTGCTCTACCTTGCTCACATCATCACGAACCGGCCTGACCATAGCTTGCAGCAGCAAATGCCCCAGATGATTAAAATCTTCAACCACGATGGCATAGAACAGCTCTGCCTTTTCCTTAAAGTGATAATACAGCGACCCATGACTATAGCCCAGATGCTGGCCGATGCTTCGCATCGAAATGGCGCGGTATCCTTTGGTAATAAAAAGGTGCCTCGCCGCCTCCAGTATCCGCTCCCTCGACAACTCCTGTTCGACTGCTCTTCTAGCCATATATTTTATTCCCCTTCAATAAAATAAAGCCGCTGTCCCTCCGTGATCCGGGATTGCCCTTGCGTCAAATCCGTGATCCAGGCTATAAATGCCTCGGTTTCACTATCCGGCGGAAGACAAGTCAACGTAACCTTATCGGTGAATCCAGTTTCACCTGTACGGACTTCCCGGCTTCTTAACTCATTTTCCACTTTTCCCAGCCACGTATAATCCAGTTCAACAAACACTTCACGATGCAGCACGTTGGTAATGGCTTCTCCGGCTTCGATGGCTGCTACAGCTCCATCCGTATAAGCACGAATTAACCCACCGGCTCCAAGCATAATTCCCCCGAAGTATCGCGTAACCACAATTGCCACATTTTTTAATTTCTGATTTTTGATCACTTCAAGAATGGGTTTCCCTGCTGTTCCGCTGGGTTCACCGTCATCGGATTGCTTCTGGATCTCGTCTCGCTCCCCAATCATGTATGCAGAGCAGTTGTGAGTCGCATTCCAATGTTTTTTCTTGATCTCATCGATGAAGGCAACAGCCTCTTCCTCTGTCGTGACCGGCATAATATGACCGATAAATCGCGACTTCTTGATTACAATTTCCAGATTGCCCGGTCCTCGAACCGTGCGATAACGTTCAATCATCCTAAATCCAACTTTCTGATCTTTTCCTGAGTCCATTTTACAAGAAAGCAGTTCACCGCGCGAACGCGGACGAACTGCCCTGGTTATCTATATCCGGGAACCCTGCATCTTAAACGAACAGTGATTCCCGGTTAGATTTACATTACCTTATTCAACTATATGAGCAGACCGATGAATTATTCGGAAAGTCTCGCTTCGAGCGCTGCTTTCTCTTCTTCAAAGCCTGGTTTGCCCAGCAATGCGAACATATTTTTCTTGTAAGCTTCCACGCCTGGTTGGTCAAATGGATTGACACCCAGCAGGTAGCCACTGATACCGCATGCTTTTTCAAAGAAGTATACCAGATATCCGAAAGAATATGGAGTCATATCTGGAATGTTCACAATCAGGTTTGGTACTTGACCATCTGTATGTGCAAGCAGTGTTCCTTGGAACGCTTTTTTGTTAACAAAGTCCATGGTTTTTCCTTCAAGGAAGTTCAAACCATCCAGATCGTCCGGATCGGATTTGATTGAGATATGCTCAGCAACTTCAGTAACCTGGATAACAGTTTCGAAGATGTTCCGGCTACCTTCCTGGATGAATTGACCCATGGAGTGCAAGTCTGTAGAGAAATCAACAGATGCAGGATAGATCCCTTTGTAGTCTTTACCTTCACTCTCTCCAAACAGTTGTTTCCACCACTCGGACACGAAGTGCAGTGAAGGCTCATAGTTTACAAGGATCTCAGTGCCTTTGCCTTTGCGATACAATGCGTTACGAACTGCAGCATATTGATATGCTTCATTCTCAGCTACGTTTGGGTTGCTGTATTCTTTGGATGCGTCAGCCGCACCTTGCATCATTTCTTCGATGCTGATACCAGCTGCTGCGATTGGCAGCAAACCTACAGCTGTCAGAACGGAGTAACGTCCACCTACATCATCAGGGATAATGAAAGATTCGTATCCTTCTGCATTTGCGAGTTCTTTCAGTGCACCGCGCGCTTTGTCTGTTGTAGCATAGATGCGTTTGCGAGCTTCTTCTTTACCATATTTCTCTTCCAGTGCTGCACGGAAGATACGGAATGCAATAGCCGGCTCAGTTGTTGTACCGGATTTGGAGATAACGTTGACGGAGAAATCTTTGCCTTCAACCAGGTCCAGCAAATGAGTTACATATGTGGAGCTGATATTGTTTCCTGCAAAATAGATTTCAGGCGTTTTGCGTTTGTCTTTTGGCAGATTGTTATAGAAAGAGTGAGTCAGCATTTCAATCGCTGCACGTGCACCCAGGTATGATCCACCGATACCGATAACGATCAGTACTTCGGAGTCGCTTTGGATTTTGGCAGCCGCTTTTTGAATGCGAGCGAACTCTTCTTTGTCATAAGCCGTTGGCAGGTCAATCCAGCCCAGATAATCGGAGCCTGTTCCTGTTCCGTTGTGAAGCTGCTCGTGAGCCAGACGAATCGGTTCTGCGAAATAATCCACTTCGTGCTGATTTACAAATTGCAATGCCGTGCTATAGTCAAATGTCACTTTTTTTGCCATGATCTCAAAAACCTCCTGATTTCGATTATATTGCGTGTTCAAACTTTGTAATCAAAAGCGGACTTTTTGAACAACCTCTTATATTATGTCCGTATTCCATTCTAAACAACTTGCCTTAAGGATACTTCAAATCCACGGGGCTGACAAGCTTGCAGCTCGAACTTTGTCGTTAGAATTCAAGAAGTAAAAAGGGTAAACCGAATCCGCAGGTTGCGGTTCTGCTTACCCTTCTTATGTTATTCCGCCGGGTACGAGCAGACGTAGTCAGTAACGCTGCGTATCTCCAGTTTAAATTTGGATTCGGCAGGCACGTGGAACGTAGCTTGACCTTGAATCTCTTGCCACTCTTCTTCTCCGGGAAGCAATACTTTCAGATCTCCGGACAGAATCTCCATAATTTCACGAGAATCCGTACCGAACTCATAACTGCCTGGAAGCATGATGCCCAGAGTCACTTTGCTGCCATCCCCCAAAATAACTGTTCTGCTGGTTACTTGACCATCATAATAAATGTTGGCCTCTTTCACTACACTAACTTGATCGAATTGTGACATGCGTACCCGCTCCCCTGAAGTTAATGAAAACAAAAGGCAAAACAGATCAGGGCGATAACGCTTCACCGCCCCTGTTCTGCGGAAATAACTTGCTGCCATGGATCAGGACAGCATGATGCCCTCCCAACCATAGCAGCGTTTATGAAGCTAATTGCGTGTTCAAAAAGTCAGGTTTTCAGTACCGAGAAGATGGGATGAAGCTAGAAATGGAGTAGCGGAGCGTAGGAGAAAACTACGTGAGCAACTACAATGTTTCCGAAGGAAACATACTCCGTAAGCATATTCTTATTCGGCTGAATCCCATATTCGACGCTGATGATGCCGTGAGGCATCCTTCGTAATCAAAAGCAGACTTTTTGAACAACCTCTATTACAGCAATGCTTTTACGCGGCTAACCACGTTATCCACTGTAAAGCCATACTCTTGGATAACACGGTCGCCAGGCGCGGAAGCACCAAATGTGCTGATTCCGAGAATGTCACCTTGATCTCCAACATATTTCTCCCAGCCCATTGGATAAGCCATTTCAATTGCAAGACGAGCTTTAACATCCGGAAGAAGAACGGACTCTTTATAAGCTTTGTCTTGTTTCTCGAACAGATCCCAGCTTGGCATGCTGATTACGCGAACTTGGATGCCTTGTTCTGCAAGTGCTGCTTGAGCTTTAACAGCCAATTGCACTTCAGAACCTGTAGCGATGATTTGTGCTACCGCTTTGCCATCTTTTGCATCAGAGACAACATAAGCACCACGTTTCACGTTCTCACGCGAACCTTCAACGGTACCTTCCAGGATTGGCAGGTTTTGACGAGTGAGTACGAGTGCAACCGGGTTGCTCTTGTTCTCAAGCGCGTAAGCCCAAGCAGCCGAAGTTTCATTACCATCAGCCGGACGAATAACCGTCAGGTTAGGAATGATACGCAGGGATGCCAATTGCTCGATCGGTTCGTGCGTAGGACCGTCTTCACCAACAGCGATACTGTCGTGAGTCAGAACATACGTTACAGGCAATCCCATCAGGGCAGCCAGACGAACAGCCGGACGCAGGTAATCGGTAAATACGAAGAACGTACCTCCGAATACTTTCACACCACTGTGCAGTGCCATACCGTTCATTGCTCCAGCCATACCGAATTCACGGATACCGAAGTAGATGTTACGGCCGGAGTAATCTTCAGGTGTGAAGTTCTCCAGGTTGTTCAAGTGAGTCATTGTGGAGCTTTCCAAGTCAGCAGATCCACCTGTCAGTTGTGGCACGTTGTGTGCCAGACCGTTCAGAGCGTTACCGGATGCTACACGAGTGGAGAGCGCTTTGTCTGTTGCTGCATATTTAGGAAGATCACGGTCCCATCCTTCTGGAAGGTCGCCGTTAATCGCTGTTTCGAATTGAGCTGCAAGCTCAGGATATGCTTTTTTGTACTCGGCAAATTTCTCGTCCCAAGCTTTATTAGCAGAGATACCACGATCTTTCACTTGTGCAAAGTGATCGCGAACTTCAGCTGGTACGTGGAAGTTTTCTTCATAAACCCATTTGTAATACTCTTTAGTCAATTTGGCTTCGTCTGCACCCAGTGGAGATCCGTGAGTACCGCCGTGGCCGCCTTTACCTTGTTTGTTCGGGCTACCGTAACCGATAACCGTTTTAACTTCAATCAGTGTAGGACGCAGTGTATCTGCTTGACCTTCCTGAATTGCTTTTTCGATTGCAGGCAGATCGTTACCATCTTCAACGCGCAGCACTTGCCAGCCATAAGCTTCAAAACGCTTCGCGATGCTTTCGGAAGAAGACAGATCCAATTTACCATCCAACGTGATGTCATTGGAGTCGAACAACATGATCAGTTTGCCCAGGTGCAAACGTCCAGCCAGGGAAGCTGATTCATGAGATACGCCTTCCATCAAGTCACCATCACCACAGATTGCGTAAGTGTAGTGGTCAACTACGTTGAATTTATCTTTATTGTATGTTGCGCCCAGTTGAGCTTCAGCCATCGCCATACCTACAGCCATTGCAATACCTTGACCCAGTGGGCCGGTAGTTGCATCAACACCTGCAGTATGTCCGAATTCCGGGTGACCCGGAGTTTTGCTTCCCCATTGACGGAACTGTTTCAGTTCTTCCATTGGAAGATCATATCCGCTCAGGTGCAGCAAGCTGTACAGCAACATGGAGCCATGTCCTGCAGACAGGACAAAACGGTCCCGGTTAACCCAAGTTGGGTGGTCCGGGTTATGAGTCATCGTTTTTGCAAAAAGTTGGTACCCCATTGGAGCGGAGCCCATAGGCATACCCGGATGTCCGGAATTTGCCTTCTCAATTGCATCAATCGCCAAAGTACGTACGGTAGTAATCGACAGGTTGTCGATTGTAGTGTTCTCGTCCTTTTGAATCGCTTCGTTCTTGTCAGTCATGGTTTGTCCTCCTCATGTCTTTAGATAAGTCGGGTGCGCAAGCGAATCCCTCTCATCATACAAGCAAACCGAATTTCACAATAAGTGAATCCGCTTGAGTGTTTCATTTTGACTTATTCACTTTTGTATTGTATCACTTGGCGTGAAGCTTTTCCATAACCTTCTTTGAGAAGTTCATGAAAAATCGGTTGTTTGTGATGAATAATCCTTGGCCAATCAAGCAAAAATCGTACTTTAAAAGGTACTAAATTCCAAAAGCAGACTTAAGGAGCCTCGCAAATCCATCGCATGAAGTATAACCTTTAACCTGAAAACCATGCATATTTTAGATATTCATCCTCAATTCACATATAATGTTCCTTAATATGGATTTGAAAATCGGGCTGTGGTTTACTTTTCAGATGTCCATGCGTCAATCATAGGAGGTCGCGATCATGCCAGATCCTGCTGCTCACCCATCAACATCGGTAAAACACTCATTACCCTGGTTATCCGGTATTTTAACGGGGATTCTATCCGGAGTTGTCCTGGGATTTTTCCTCAAAATGATTCAGGCCAACACAGGCGAACAAGTATATACCCTGCTGTTGAATATTGATTTTGTGCCTGGTCTTCCACCAACCTTACCCGAATTTATTGAATTTACTTTGCATCTCATCGTATCCGTTATCATCGGCATCTTCTATGTGTGGTGGATACGACATTCAGGCCGCCCAATGATCAAAGGAATTATACTTGGTTCAGTCTCGTCCGTGCTCTATATCCCACTCTCTCAATTGTCATCACGTGTGCCAGACCTGTACGATGTTTTTGCCATCCTCTATTGGATTGCAGGACATCTGCTATTTGGTATTATGCTTGGCTTGTGCGGAAAGTATATCAACACAACAAAAAAAGCGACTCCCGTTTCGTAAACGAATTGGGGTCGCTTTTTGGATAATCTATTATGTGGTTCCGAATCAACCTTGCACAGTATTAAAGCGTGAGCTTAAAATACAACGGTTTTATTTTCGTGAACAAGAACGCGGTCTTCAACATGCCATTTCACGGCACGTGCAAGCACAACACGCTCAATGGTACGTCCAATACGCTTCAGCTCGGTTACATCGTCCCCGTGGCTTACACGCTGCACGTCCTGTTCGATAATTGGTCCGCCATCCAGTTCTTCCGTAACATAGTGCGCTGTCGCACCGATAATTTTGACACCGCGGTTGTACGCCTGCGCATACGGTTTACCACCAACGAAGGCTGGCAGGAACGAATGGTGAATATTAATGATTCGATTGCGGTAATGCTCAATGAACATCGGAGAGATAATCTGCATGTAACGAGCCAGAATGATCACATCCACATCGTTGCCGATGACGTCCAGTTGACGCTGTTCGGCTTCTTTCTTCGTGTCTGCTGTAACTGGGATATGATGATATGGAATGCCAAATGATTCTACATAGTCCTTCATGTCCAGATGGTTGCTGACCACAAGAGCAATATCAGCATCTAGGTCGCCAGCCTGCCATTGCCACAACAATTCAACCAGACAGTGATCTTCTTTGGATACAAAGATAGCCAATTTCTTCTTGCGGCTAACCGCAGATAGCGTCCATTCCATTTGGAAACGGCTTGCTACTTCTTCAAAATCAGCTTCCAGTTTCGGCAAATTGACCAACAATTGCGGAAGATCAAACTCAATCCGCATAAAGAACATGCCGCCAGCAGGGTCCATTGTATACTGGTCCGACTGAACAATGTTTGCACCATGCTGGTGCAGGAAGTGAGAGACGGCAGCTACAATTCCTGGACCATCCGGACAGGAAATAAGCATGCGCGCACGATCGGCGCGGTTTTTAGAATCAGGGCGTACTTGTTTAGCGTGGATCTCCATCGGGTTATTCTTCCTCCTTCAATTAAGCCATGACCTGCGGGATTAACCCGCAAGCCATGCAATCAAGCGATGATTCAGTTGTTCTTCATTCAAATGCGGGAACAATGCAGCTTCAGTCACCATGTCATAGAGGCGTTCCAGCGGTTCGCGCGGATCTGCCTTTTTGGCTTTGGCATCATTTTTGAGCAACGTCCACACATCCAGAATATACGAACGAGACTCAATCTCTTTACCTTTGAAAAAGTGTTGCAACTGTTCTACTTCTGTCAGGAAATCCTGGCCGAATCGACCGGCAACATCCCCACGAAGCAGGGCAATCTCCACCTCATACATTGGACGCTGGGTCTTGGCCTCTTTACCAATCCAAGGTGTCTCAAGAATAAATGGACGTCCTTGAAGCTTCTCATGGTTGACGATGCGGTTAATCGCCTCAAACCCGATCCAGCCAGAGCCAATTGGTGTATGACGGTCCTTGTGCGCACCCATAGCATTCTTACTATCATTAATATGCATTACAGCAATGCGGTCAAGTCCTACCGTGCGATCGAATTGTTCCAGTACACCGTCAAAATCATTAACGATATCATATCCGGCATCATGAATGTGACATGTATCCATACACACAGTGAGGCGCTCGTTATACGTTACTTTCTCGATAATCTGAGCGATCTCTTCGAAACTACGCCCCATCTCCGTACCTTTGCCAGCCATGGTCTCCAGAGCGATGTTCACATCTGTCTCTTTCACACCCTCCAGCACTTCATTCAAACCTTCTGCGATCCGTCCGATCCCATAGTGGGCATCTTTATCTGTAAAAGCGCCAGGATGTAATACGATGTTTTTCACACCAATGGCATGTGTACGACGAATCTCTTCCTGAAGGAAATCTACAGCGAGTCTATACGTGTTGTCTTTGTATGAGCCAAGATTAATAATGTACGGTGCATGGACAACGATATCTTCCATTCCACCCTCTTGCATGGCAAGTTTGCCTTCTTCAATATACATGGATTCAATTGGCTTGCGACGTGTATTCTGTGGTGCACCCGTATATATCATAAACGAACTGGAACCGTACGAAGACGCTTCCTTCGTTGCACTCAATAATCCCTTGTCCGAAAAGGACACGTGGGAGCCGATTTTCAGCATTATTGATCCCCCTTAATCTGAATTATCCCTTATTCTAACGCGATTATCGAAATAAATCTAGAAATGCGCTATAATTCGGGATAGAGGCTATTTTTTACAGCTAATATGTGGAACATGGGTAGGCGGAATCCGTCTTTCCGTGAAAATCAATGAACCGAGGTGACTCCGCAATGATTTTCGACTCCTACGCGATGATACTGACCAGTAGTTCCCCCAGCAATTGGTTTATGAATACAATCGCATTCTGGACTTTTTTATTGCTTGGCAGCATGTGTATCGGTGGATTCTTCATGATGCGCAAGTTTTTGAAAGTGCTACCAAAAGCGGACGGAAAGTCCAAGCTGGATTGGCAGAATTATTGGGTTGAAGCCAGCCGTCACTTGTGGACAGATGAAGCCAAAGCTTTTTTGGATCAACTTGTGGAGCCTGTGCCCGGGCCATTTCGTGACATAGCCAAACATTCCATTGCTGCAGAGATCGGTAAGATTGCAGTTGAAGACAACGCCACGGAAGTATCGAGAGATCATTGTATCAAAGGATACATCATTGCCACACCGAAGCGGGATAATAAGTTTTTGGTAAAGTTTTTGGAGAAAAACAAAATCGATTATTCCCCTTATCAACATTTGATTAAATAAAATAAAAGATGAGTTAAGTGGCATATAAATTGGGTTAATTAGATACAGATATGCTCCGTCAGGTAAGTTGTTCCCAACAGGCATTGCTTACCTTACGGGGCTGTTTGTCGATCCAACGGTATATCAGCGCAGTGAAAATACAGAGAGGATGTTTGATATGAAAATTGCCATTTGTGGAGGTACCGGATTTGTGGGAGGAGCACTTGTAGATTACTGGCTGCAAGCCGGGCACCATGTGAAAGTTATTACACGAAAACTGCCTGACTTGCATAATCCAAGTAAAAATCTTACATATATATCGTGGGAACAAGTCGAAGAACAACCTCACTTGCTGGAAGGTATGGATGCTCTCGTTAACCTTGCCGGAGAAACGCTGAATCAACGTTGGACAACCAAGGCGAAGCTGGAGATTGTTGAATCCAGAGTAACAACCGTAGCACGGGTAGCCCGATTGGTGGAATCTCTGGAACAAAAGCCGGAAGTGGTCGTTCAAGCTTCTGCCATGGCCATCTATGGAACCTCCCCTAATGAAACCTTTGACGAGAGTAGTCCGCAAAAATCCATGAACTTCCCGTCCCGGGTCTCGGAACAATGGGAAGTTGCTGCAGATGCAATCAAAGATGTAAGACTCGTTAAAATCCGGGTGAGTTTGGTGCTTGGACACAAAAGAGGTGCTTTTCCATTGATGAAACTCCCTTATATGCTGGGTGTTGGTGGCAAGATCGGCAGTGGCAAGCAATGGACTAGCTGGATTCACATTATGGATATCGTAAGACTCATTGATTTTAGCATTCAAAATAAACAAGTGTCAGGTCCGGTCAATGCTTCCTCACCGAACCCTGTCACCAATGATGAATTCGGTCGTACGGTCGGTAAAGTGTATCATCGCCCTCACTGGTTCCCCGTACCCAGCTTCTTAATTAAAACCTTAGTTGGTGAACTATCCGTTGTTCTGCTTCAGGGGCAGAGAGTCATTCCGCAAAAAGCACTCGACCACGGATTCCAATTCACTTTCCCTACCTTAACCCAGGCACTGGAAGATCTGAAGCACCGCGGCTTATCTGACTGATTGAACTATGTCTTATCCAACCGACCGATAAGTGTAGACTGATTCCGCAAGTGTAAATGTGTCTCCATCCGCCAATGGATATTCCTTATACGGAGCAAGAATATTGCCCTGAAGAATGGTGCCATTGACGGAACCCAGATCCTTAATCACATAGCCCGATTTGTTCCGGCTCAATTCCACATGAGCACGGGACACGCCGGTCGCTGTGTCCACCCACTGAACCATGTCTGCTGATCTTCCGATGACAAAAGATGCTCCTTGCACATCCATCCGTTCATGTTGGTCACCGGTGCCAGATCTTCGTTCAAGATAATAAGACGCCATCATTGGTCCTGCCCCTGTAACATTACCTCCACTCAGATTCTGCAAATTCACGGTTGCTTCCGCAACTGCATCCTGTCGAATTAGCTCTGAAGTTGAAGCTACCGTCTCCACATGGTGCTGAACGAACGGTGGTTCGGAGTGTTCAGGTGTCATATGCAAATTTTGAAAACGGGAATGCTCGCCACCACCTTCTGAGGTGGATGCAACCGTTTGGTTTATGCGTTCCGCTGACCTTTCAGCTGTATTCCAGCGCCAACTCTCCTGAAATTGTTCCTCTTCATCTTCCATTTGCTTGCCTTTGTTCTTACCTAAATTGAATGAAAAAGACCGCTTATTCTCTGCGTCATTATGAGGACTTCCCTTGCGCTTCCACGTCCATCCTGCTACACCAAGCAAGCCAAGGCTTAGTACCATGCACAGGATCATCTGCGTCTGTCCCGGTTGCTCCATGTATATAAATCTCCATACCAATGCCATGGCAACCATGCAGCCCAGTATGATATAGGTCACTTTGGAAGATCCGGACTTCTCCTCCGCGTCCATATCAACACGCTCTAGGGAATCATACGGGTTACTTCGTCCCTTATCCATGCTGTTTGAGCTCTCAAATGAAGATAGCTCAGGCGAGCGCCTGCCTGGAAAGGTTCGAGATCTCACCGGAATGTCTTCCACCTCGGATTCACTCGTTTTTTGCGGCTGACGAAAATTTAATTGCGGCTCCACAGCAGCATTATGAACGGGAGCACTGGGTTGATATGGTCGAGAATTACCAGTGGCTTGCCTGCTCTCTCGCTCAGAAATCGACGAATGAAGATCACCTCTTGAATCATTGGGTGTTTCCAAAGTTCTGGATGAGAGAAATGCTGCGACTCCTCCATTCTCTTGCTCGTCAGCATATAACTCCAGCAGAAGCTCTCGCAACTGTCTGATATCCCAACGTTCATTGTCACATAACTGCAGAACACGCTGAATGCCTTCTCCTTGCAGTTCCTGCACCTGGGCCATCAGCCTGATCACAAGCTCACGGAATTGCTGCGGCGTTGGATCAACTTCAACCGTATCCATGATTGGTACATAGACCATTCCAAGCTCACCCTGTTCAAATGAACCGTTGATGAACAAGTACTCTTCCTGGATCAATAATTTACGAGGCTCCAACATATACTGTCGGCATTCCATGAAGGCATCGGCTAGTTGGAACAACAGACCATACAGAACACGCAACTTGATTTTGCTTGACTTTAACATCTGGGATAACATTTTGTACCCTGAAATGTCGTACTGCAAAGTTACATTTCGATCGACTTCCCGAATATGAACAGGAAGAAGTCGAGGAATCTGATTGGAGGACAACATCCCCATTTGTACCCGGCTCAATTCCTCCATTCGTAACCCGTCTTCTTTTTCCAAAACCATGAACGCTCCGCCGTTACGAATAAAATCTCTCGTTAATCCATACATGCCAATCCTCTCTTTCCATTGCTATATAGGATCAACTAAAGAAAGTTACACTGGGTACTTCGATGACGGAACAACCTTCCGATCGCTGTTATCCCCAGATTTCTTGATTCCCTTTGTAAAGGGGAAAATCCGGGGATAAAGGCGAGCGCTCCGCTTCTTCAGGTTTTTTCCGTCCTCTCCGTTCTCGTGTAAAAAGTTTAGTTGATATAAGTTGAGTTACAATACACCACACTCTTCCACTCCAATCGCAGTGCTATCTTCGATCACTGTTATCCTAACGTTTTCCAGACTCCTGATATCAAGGGAAAAGTCCCGAGACAAGGACCGTGATAAATCCAGGTAACACCGCCAGCATAAATGGAAACTTCAATGTCTTCTCTTTATTTACCAGCTTGAGCGAACCGAGCATGAAAAAACCTGCAAGACTACTTGCCATGCCTCGAATCCGTTTCGCTGAATCTTTACGGAATAGAAGTATTACTAGACCAATTGCGCCCGCGTACAAAACGGAGTAAATAATGACATGAATGCCAAAAGCAAGCCCCGTCCATGCGCCAATCCCACCAAACAATTTCACATCTCCTGCCCCTACGGCTCCAATCGCATACATCAGAAACAAAATACCAAAACCTGCTGCAAATCCAGCGGCTGAAAACAAGAAACCATCCCAACCGCCCCATATGATATGGGCCAATACGCCTGCAACAGTCACAGGTAAAGTCAATCGATTTGGAATTTTCATGGAACGAATATCTGTAATAAAAGCTGCAATGACGTATATGCCACAGGCAATGTAAAACCACTCCACCTCCATCATCCCCTTCCTTATTTTCTGGAGGCTACCGTAAACGTAGTCTCCGTCTTGGCACCGTCCCCTGTCTCGACAACAAAACTCCATGTTCCTTCTGTTGTCCGAGTACCAACAAACCAGTTCCATTCAATAATTCCATTCTCATCTGCGGTGGCCCAGCCAATGTGCTTCGCAGAACTTTCACCTGACTTGTAAAATATCGTTAAGTTGGCTGTCGCTCCTGGTTCTACCTTCACCTTAATCGTTGCATTATTGCCTATGTAAGCCGGGTCAGGCTTCGACAGTACCGTTGCTGAACCCGCAGTATCCCCGTCTCCTGCGCTGCCATCTGACCCTTCTCCGGTATCTCCAATCCATATCCGTTCTGCCGCAGCAGCCTGAATCCGAAGCGGTTTACTGAGAAAGGGGACTTTTATCGGCAATTCATAACTCAGTTCAAGTCGGAAATAAGGATTTGTTTTGTTTTTAAGATCAGGTATGGAAACACCGTTCACATGCACACGTTCCATATCCAGTAGAGTTGGCTCGATAAATGGTTGCAGCAGCGGTTTGACCATCGGATCAAGCACCGTTTCCAAGACGGATGTCTTGATCTCCTGTAGTGGTTGTTCACCACTGGCCGCCGCTGAACGTACCCAATCACTTAATGGCTCGGGTAGAGAAGAAGCATAACCTTCTGCCCATTCCGTCAGAGACAACTCCGGTATCTTCCAACCCCCTCCAGAGCCCTCACCACCTGCAGAATCAGAAGGTGTGAAGGCAAGGGAAACCGGATATATTTTCGTTGATAACTGCTTCACCGCTTCCCCTGCTGTGCTCTGTAACGCTGTGGAGATTAGAGTCATTTGCACAATGAAGATGAGAAACATGATAAAGAACAGAAAAACAGGTAACACCAGTGAAGCTTCCAGAACCATGCTTCCCTGTTCCTTTTTCGGAGAACATATCTGCTTATTCAGAGACTTCAATCGTTGCAATCTGATTATTCTTGTTAAACGAATCTGCAATTGTGCGCTTTCTTTTTCGTAATGTTGCTGCTTATCCATAATCCCTCCACCGAAACGATCCTGATCATTCAATAGGAATAATCCGCCTTCCGCTCAATGAAAAATCGCCCATCTTCAACCTGATCCGCACTACCCATAACTGTACCTATGCTTCTAACCACCCCTGGTAAAAACCACAGCTTGATGCTGCTGCGCATGTTACCCGAAGCATACGTCTGTTTCTCATCTGGATTCACACCAGTATTCAATCGAATTAGCGCCAGCATTCTGGACATTTTGCGTTCATTGTTACTATGCATCAATAGGAACAATCGGAGATGGTCCCTGTACGTCAGTTTGACTTTGATATACTTGGACAATTCCACACTGCCCTCTTTTGCTAGTTTCACCATATCCGCGATGGCGTTTGTAATCCCGTATAAGATTGCCGCCGATAAAACCAGAAGTGGGTTCCCAAGCTTGCTATGCTCAATTAACCCTTCGGCCGTCCGAATAGCCAGCCGCAAACCAAATATCTCCGCATATGCCGCAGCGATGTTACCCGAAGGATTATGAAACCCGTAAACGATATACTCCAGTTCCTGATTCTCCAGTTTGAAGACATCACCAGCATCTCCACCACCTTCAGTCCAGGTAAATAACTGACCAAAATCCATGGAGTTGAAATAGGCTAAAGCATATTCATTCTGAAATAATTCGTCACCAAGACTGTCCAGCAGACCGGACATCCCGCCAAACAAACTGTCCATTCTCTTCATGGCATCGCCACCAGAGTCATAAGGATCTCCAGCAATCTCTGCCTTTTTGGCTTCCTCACGACTAGCCTCGTTAAAAGCAATATTAGCGTTGTAATATTCCTCCAACTGTTTGAAAGCGTCCATGGAACCCGAACTTCCATTCTGAATCTGCGACAAGATTCGTTTGACTTCCTTCAATTTCCCTTTGGATTCTTTATCATTCGCTTTGCGTTGGGCATCCGACCCACGACCACTTTCCAGCTGCTGCTTACTTTGGAGGATGAGATTGGCAGGACCGCTACGTACATAGGTGTCCATATATCGTTCCGTAACCTGACTTGCCTGTCTGACCGCTGGTTTAATCGGAACACCGCTCATGGCCGTGACGCTGCGAAGCTGTGTATTCAACTCCATGTTGTCTCTTCTGACGTTAGAGAAGTCCGTATTCTGGGAAACAACCCGTGCCTTCAACTGATCAAATAGGCTATCTGCCCTCACAAGCTCCGAAGCAAGAGAACGTGTACTTTTGGCTTCAGTGCCTGATCCAGTAGATGCAGGACTCGTCCCAGGAAGATTCGAGTTGCCCACATTGTCGTAGCTGGCATTCTGCGAACGGTTCTCCCCCTCCGCGATTACACGTTTCATTTCCTCATTGATCTTGCGTGCTTCTTCGATCTTGGACTGTGCTTCCTCCAGCTTTGTTTGATGGGCCTGTAACGCCGGTTGTATGATCATGCTGATGCCTGTCACCACATTACCAACACCCGTCCGATAACGAGCCAGTTCCAATATGTATTGTTGCTCTCTGAATGGCAATCCCTCATCCGCCTGTTTCTTGTTAAGATAATCTGCATAACGTGCTGCTGCCTCGGCAGCTGTCTCTGGTGTTTCTTCCAACATTTCTTCATAGATGGCCTGTGAGGGCGGGTCCATGATTAACTTCGGAAGATTCTTCAGCTTCTCCGCGGATTCCGTCTGATTGGCAATGGCTTCATCCAGCAATTCTTCACGTTTGTCATATAACTTCTGTAATTTTTTCAGCAAGTCTACCGTGTGTGCAGCTTCCTTCATCTCGTCTGACATCGGTTTGAACCGATTGATCACTTCAAGGGTAAAATCAACCGGAGCCCGATACTTCATATCCTCCTGAATCTGACGATTAAATATATCGTATCTGCCCAGTTCACGCTCCATGCTCAGTTTAATGGTATCCCACTGGATATCCAGAATGGGGAAACCATCTTTTACAGAGGAAGGCTTCACGCTATCATTCAGCACTTTAGCCATAATTGCATCCCCACTACTGTCGCCATACCCGAATAAACCATACTCCCGCAGTGAGGTGTCATAGGCTGACATGACGGATCTCATCGCAGCATGAGTCATGCGTTCGGTCTGCACCTTGAATGCCGCTATACGAGCGTAATCAATAAATATTGCGACAAACATATAAACTCCAGCCAATATTAATATCAAAAAAAGGCTTACTGCCCCCGACTCACCGTCTTTTTTTCTAAACAGCTCCGCCCTCCTCCTTTTCTCACTTTTTGCTTTTGCCAAAATGCTGCACAACCTGTCCGGCTTCTGCCGCTGTACTGGTCGCCGCGCCGCCCTTGCCTTTAAACTTGGCTGCATAATAACGGACCAGATCTACCGTTCGAATGAATTCAACCGGTTCAACAACTGCGGATGATCCTTGAGTGAGGACACGGTTACCTGAATCGAATAAAAAAGAAGGAAGAGGCAAAGAAATTACCTGATCCAGCTTGGTCGTTATTTTCCGCTGAATTAGAGAGTTCTGATACTCAATCGTTCCTTTCATGGCTGAAGGCATATGCTGCACCGCTTGTGCTAATTTCTGTTCCGAGAGACTTCCGCCTTCACCAGCAGGTACAGAAACGCTAACCTGATTGTCCGCTCCCGCCCAGCCAAACAACGCTCCAAGCATACGGTCATCCGTCAGTCTCCAGTACAGATTGTCATGTTCTCCAGCGACAAATTCACCTGTCATCGCCTGCTTGTGGCTGTTGTCCCAGCTATAAGCTGCACGTTCGGAAGCTGCATAGGCATGTTGATTCAGGAATGTTTTTTGATACATATACATGGTAAAAAAGAGCAATAACACAAGAATAAACAGCACGACAGGGAAGATCAGGGAGGCTTCAACGGTGAAGCTCCCTTCTTCCTTTTTGAACCTGTTATTCGAAGAATTCATTACTTTTATTACTCACATTAGTTAACAGTCTTTCTACCAATTTTTTAATTTGGTCTTTAAAAATCAAAGCAATAATGATAATAACCCCGATAATCAGAATCAGCTCCAACGTGCCGAGTCCGTCCTCTTCCTCCCAAAACGCGTTTACCTTGTTTTTCAATACTTCCATCATCCCAATTCCTCCTACATATTCATCATCATAAAAGCAGGTGCCCCGATCATGACCACAATCGTAAAAAAGATCAGTACCATCGGAAACACCAGTTTGGAAGAAGCCTGTTCTCCCTTCGCCCGACTGACAGCCTTGCGTTTCTCCCACAACACATGTGACAGATCCCGCAGCGCCAATACAAAGTCACCTCCCCCACGCCGGAAATTCAGCAGCACTGTTGTCGTAAAAATCGTCACTTCCTGTACACCGCAGCGACGACTGAACTGTTCAAATGATTTTTGAAACGAGTAACCATTATTCCAATCTCCCACCGTCTTTCTGAGTTCGTTGTACAACGGATGATTCCGTTCCCCCTGGCTTGTCACACAGTGAACGATGGCACGTTGCACGGTCTCCCCTGCGCCAACCAGCAGTACAATTCGGTTCAGCAGCTCAGGCAGTTCCATAAGAATATCCTGGTCTCTTCGCTGCACCTTTGTATTGAGGTCTTTGTAGAGCGCAAAAGGCAACGCTGCACCGAGCACGAGCCCACCCGCCATACCTCCGATGCCCATATCTCCAACGAGTGATAACAGGCAGCCCACCAGCAGCATGAGCCATGTGTAGGTCAACATTTCGGCGCAATACAGCATCGTTTTCTCTCCACTGTGCTGTATGCCATACATTTTCTGAATGGCATGTTGCATTCGAAACATGAGCACTGGCAATCTGCGTCCAATCTCAAACTTGTCCAATATAAACAGGAAGGGACCATGCAATTTTTTCAGTCGTAATCCTTCCATATCCAGCTTGCGCAGATGCCGGTAGGTCTGCCCCCGGGTTCGATCCAGCACCAGCCATCCCGCTCCGAGCATCCCTGCGACTATAACGGGAAGCAGCATCGTTTCAGCTCCTTATACTTTGATATCCATAATGCGATTAATCCACAGATAACAGCAGGCGAGTACTGCCAATGCACCACTTGAGATGATGTACCCCATCCCGCTATATAATGGCTCCATAAAGTCCTTAGCAGTCAGATTGAGGAATATCAGAAAAATAAATGGAGCGGCAAACATCACCTTTGATTCGAACTTTTTCTGCGATACCGCGACCATAATATCCTGCTGAATGTCCAGCTTCTCACCAATCACCGCAGAGGTACGACGCACAACTTCAACCAGATCCCCGCCAGTTCGTTTGCACGTAATGAACACATCTGCAAAATTCGTAATATCTTCAACCTGTGCCCGATCCGAGAAATCTTGTAGTGCCTCTTCGATTGGTTGTCCATACTCCATCCGTGTCCGCAATATCGTGAACTCACGAATCAGATCGGTATCCGCTTCCGGGTTCAACATCCGCAGATCCTCCACGGATTCCTTGAATCCATTTTCCACCGATTTTCCTGCGGCCAGTGCCGAAGATAATGCATATAATGCTTGCTTAAAATGTAAACTGAGTGTCATTCTTTTTCGTTCCAACAGCACTTTAGTCCAATGTTTTGGTACCCATATGCAACCCGCAGCCAGGATCGCTCCAGCCAACCAGTGATGGTAGAACAGAATTCCAATGCCAAAAAACAGCAGACCACTAATCAGCATACAGACCATTCGTTGTCTCCGGGAAAGCGTATATACGGTGTAATCCGTCAACATCTGTCTAGCTTCACCCAACAGTAATCACCTTCCAATGACTTTAATTCACGTTGTTATCTGATGAATTTGTTTCAATACTATATTGTTCTATGTATCCATCCAGCCATTCCCCAAGCCCCGCCATCTGAATTTTATCCACCTGATTCAACTTTCCAACCTGTACTAACCCGCCAATAATTTTGCCTTCACGCTCTTCTTGTTCCTGGAAACGAAACAGTGGATTCAGCATAACCTCACCGTCCTGCATGCCAATCACTTCACTAATCTCTGTCACCCGCCGTGAACGATCTCGCAGCCGGGATAGATGTACAAAAATATCGATTGCTGAACTAATCTGCTGCCTTACAACCGCAATAGGAAGATCTGCACCGCTAAGTACCATCGTTTCGAGTCTGCTAATCATGTCAGAGATGGTATTCGCATGCCCTGTAGACAAAGATCCATCATGGCCAGTGTTCATGGCCTGTAACATATCCAGCGCTTCTGCGCCCCTGACTTCCCCAATCACAATCCGGTTGGGACGCATCCGTAAGGAAGATTTGATCAGATCCCGAATAGATATCTGTCCCTTGCCTTCGGTGTTTGCATTCCGCGTCTCCAGTGATACCAGATTTGGTACCGTAACAATCTGTAGTTCAGCCGAATCCTCAATCGTTATAATTCGCTCATCGGCAGGGATAAACTGCGATAAGGCGTTCAGAAAGGTCGTTTTTCCCGATCCGGTCCCACCTCCAATGAAGATGTTGTATTTGCTCCGCACCAACTGCTGCAATAATTCTGCCGCTTCTTCATGTAGGGCTCCCTTTTCAATCAGATCGGACATCTTCATCGGTTCACTGGGGAATTTACGAATCGTCATCGTGGGTCCTTTCAAGGCAATAGGAGGCAACACGATATTGACCCGCGAACCATCCTTTAAACGGGCATCTACGATTGGAGAAGACTCATTCACAATCCGGTTTACCCCGGACACAATCATCTGGATGATATCCTCGAGCCGTTCCCTGGACTCGAATTCAAGGGTGATCTGGCTGACTTCACCTTCTTGCTCCACAAAAATCTCCTTGTGACTATTGATCATGATTTCCGTAATATCGGGATGATCCACAAGTGGCTGCAAAATATCCAATCCACGAAAGGAATCAAACAATCGCTGTACCAGCGTGTGACGCTCTCCTGAGGTCAGATCATCCAGCTTCGGGTCAGACAGAACTTTGCGTTCTATCCCCTGCCACAGTTCATCATCTCCTGCTGAAGAGGTTAAATCGAGTCCGGCCCTGACCTCCCTGCGCATCATCTGAAACTGTTCTTCACGATCCAGTATTCTATTGGATGGATCCGTCATAGTGCCCACCGATCCTGCTTCTGAATTCGTCCCGTCTGCTTCAATTCTTCTTCGCCATCTTGTACCAGCATGGCACATAATCTCTTCACTTCACGTTGGAAGATCGGAGAACTAAGCATGACTTCCTCCTGACTGAGTTGCTTCCAAGAAGGGATATAGGGCAACACTGCATCCAGATGCAGATCAGGGCGTGGGAGTGCATTGACGACATTGTCCCGATATTTGTTAACCACAAAGCGTGAACGCTCGAGCATACTTTCGTACAAGTCTGGCTTCGTACGCTCAGCATGCTGTAACCATTGTCCCCAACGATGCATGGCAGATATATCATCCTCAACCAGCCAGACAAAAGCATCTGCTGCATCCAGTACCCCTTCACTGCGCCCATCCCAACCGGAATCCCCATCCAGAATCAACACGTCATATTGTCCACAATCCGTTAAATAACGAAGCAGATTCGACGTATCCTCACGAGTCATTTGCAACAGTTCTTTCCGATTCGATAATGGCCAGAACACATCGGATCTCAGCGCTTCATGCCGGACCACATATCCATCTACGCCCTTCGATTGCGCCTGTAACTGCTTGCCGGATTCCTTTCTGCCCACCTTCAGATCGTATAACAGGCGTGACAATCCCGTCTCCGCATCCGGGTGACGCTGCCCACTTCTAATTAGTCCCTTTTCCAGAAACGGGAGCGTGCTGTCCAGCGTCTCCAGATTAAGATAGAGAACAGCATATCCCGCAAGTCCCAATTGCTTCGCCATATGCAGGGCTACTGCCGTTTTGCCACTTCCACCCGAAGCGGATACTACACCGATGGAGAGAGTCTCTTGCCCCGAATGGTGAACCTTCTTACGGCGTGGCTGTCGGCAAGCATGCATCACAGCATCCAGCAAAGCAGGCAAGGGTTGATATTTCATCAGCCGCTTGGCCTCATCCACCTCTTCCATCCCTTCACTAAGCATTAGCCAAGGTACACCTGATCCTTCTCCCCCGTTATTCAGCCAGTCATTCAGAAATTCCGGTTCCGCAATAACCAGATCTGGTAATTCCCGACCTTCTTTCTCATTCATATGATCCCTGAACGAATCCCCTTGGGAGAATGCCGTGAAACGCACATGGAGACCCGACGAATTTCCCTGTACATAATCAAGCCAGGCGCTAATGTAATCTCTATCTTTTGAAACCAGAACTACCTTCAGTACAATCAAATTTCCCTTCCCTCCCTGTCAAAAAGCACAAAAAAAGCACCGTCCAATAACCGCATGAATATGCAGTATATGGACGGTGCTTCCGTCACGTGCTATGAATGTATGGATAATATAGCATACAATTTCTGGGGGAGCAAGGGATTTATTCTAACCCATTTCTCCTTAAGAGTTGTACGGTGAATCGAACTCAATAATGTTACGGTCCGGATCAAGTACAAAAATCTGTGCGAATCCAGCCACACTATCAGGTCTCGCTTCGTACTCAATTCCCTGCTGTTCCAACCAGGCTATAGTCCCTGAATAACTGGTCACCCAGATCGCAAAGTGGCCGTCTGTTGTATCAATTCCAGCCTCGCGTAACGTGTGACCGTCAGGGTGCTGTAACAAATGAAGTTGCTGGCTACCGATGGCATACCATGTACCTGTGGAGCGGAAAGGCGGGCGTTCAATCTCCTGCATTCCCAGTAACCCCGAATAGAATTTCTTCGCGATTTCCAGATCACGTACAGCCAGACTAACATGGTGGATGTGTGCATATTCGATCATCTTTTATATCCCCTCTCTACTTCAATATGACTATACTATAACACCTTCAACCCTGACCATAATCTCCGCTAAACAGAAAAACACCCCTGATTCTAATCTGGTAAACCTCTCGGCTCACACAAATCTAGTTCAGAGGTGCCTGTTTTATTTTGCGCTATCCAATGCTTCTTGTGGAATCTTGATCTCTTCCACTTGATCCTGGTTGGAGAACGTACTGGTCATCTTCATGTCCATCGTCATTTTCTGTCCATTCTGTTCCATCTCCATGACCATGGTTACGTCCGTACTTGCAGGCAAATAGGTTTCTTTGTTGATCATATATTTCATCTTCATGCTGGTGATATTCATCTGATCAAGCATGGCTTGCATCTGGGCATCCGATCCGTTCTGCTCCATTACGGCTTTGGCCAGTTCCTTTACATTATCACCGGATACGTCAGCGTTAATCACATAATTGTCGCCTTCTTCGGTCACTTTAGTATCTTCTTCAATCTTTTTGAATTGCTCCAATTCACCTTCGGGATTCATGCTTGCTTTCATCTGCTCTATCAGTTCCTTGGTTTGAGCTTCAGGAATCGCAACCCATTGATCCCCAACTTGAGAGTAGATTTTATCCGAAGTGATATACTGCTTCACGTTCTGAGCTTCCTGTCCCGACATTTCCATTTTCATCTCTTGATAGATCATCATTGGATCTTTGATAATATCCATCTTGAGCGATGTTTTAACCTGTTGATCCTGCGACTGTTCACCAGCATCCAGTTTCAGATTCTGATCAATGTTTGCTTCAGTTGTGAAGCTTTTCATTTCTTTGGTTGCTGCATTGGTTTTGGTAATCAATTCGTCCAAGGTAGGGATCTTTGTTTCCTGCTCCGCAGGTGTATTACCCTCGTTAGATGTTTCGTTGTTAGTCGCTGGCGGCGTTGCGGTATTATCTGTATCGTTACCGCATGCTGCCAAGCTCACTGCTAATAATGCCCCGATAAATAATGTAGTCCACTTCTTCAAGTTGTTGTCCTCCCAAAATAGATATGATCTGTAGTCATTACCCAATTATTTCCGTTATTAATCACACTCACAAAAATCGATCTTTGATCTCTGGGGTAGGCAACATGCACGCTTCATCCTTGCCAAACCAGCGATAACGGTTGCGAGCAACCAAGTTATAGACTGCATTACGAATAAATTTCGGTACAATAATGAACACATATAACAACGGATAAGGAAACTTCAGACCTTTCGCCAATCGCAGCGCGGCGGTTGAACGTGTATAGTATTTTCCATTTTCGATCAGAACAAAGGTGTCCATACTGTCTGTCGACAGATTGCCCTTCTCCAGCAGTTCCTTGGCTACATCTGATTGGAGCGAAGCAAAATGATATTTCCCTTCCGGGTCACGCTTGATAATCCATTTGGTTAAGCCCTGGCAGAAGTGACAGACACCATCCACCAGTACGATCGGATGTCCCTGATGCACATCTGTTTGATTTGCTGTCATATTGGCTGCCTCCTATTGTTGCGGTTAGAGTAACTTACCCAATCTGGGCCTTCTTGTTGACTAATTCTAAATTTATTTCTAGAGGTAGTTCAAAAAGACTGAAAACCGCTCTTTTTGAACACGCATTTATTGGAAATATAAAGAAAAAGAGCGCAGGCATTGTGCCCGCGCTCGTATCTGTCCGACAATTACTCCGTAACTGCCTTTTCCATCCATTGGTCATCGATCATCTGTTGATGCAGGTCACTTGCCCACTGGTCCATACATTTGCAAATGAAATCTTTGCGACATACTGGACAAGGCGTTTTCTGCAAACGACTGATATTGGTCATCTTCCATTCCGGGGAACGGGAGTAGAATACACGGCATTTTGTACCGTCTACCAAATTCATTTTAAATTCGTACAATCCGTCTTCCTTGTTACCATAAGCTAATTCTAAATCTGCAATACGCGGTCTATAAGACATGGATATCACCTGTTTAATTCAAATTTGGTTCATGCAATGACACTACTCAGTACTAAGTTATATTAAAGAAAATTCAGTTCAATGTCAACTCGCGCATGTCTACCCGCCAAACAGAATATCCAGAATAGTCCCTACCTGCCCCTGTTTTTTCCCTTTCAAGACATCCGGATCAAATACTTCAACATACCCGCAGGAAGCACAAGCCACAAACAGGTAGTGATTATGCTGTATATCAAACATCTTGCTCAGGCCTGCTCCTGACATGGAGACTTCCTTAATGTTACAATCCGTGCCCCTGCATTTCGTACACACAAATCGCCGCTCGATCATCTCTTCAATACTCATCTTCGTTCCCCCTTTATGGAATGTGTAGCATGAAGTGGGAGTGCAATTATGTAAAATAGTACGCGATCTGGCATCTAATCTCCTGCATCATGTCCATATATTATAATCAACACAAAACCCTGCCGATTGCCAGCAGGGCTTTGTAGTCGAACATCAGGTATCTGGGACGATACCCTGCTCTATATGTTCCCTTTACTTGCCGGGAGTCAAATCTTAGACTACGTTTAAAACAACATCAATGTTGCCACGTGTTGCTTTCGAATATGGACAGAAATCATGCGCCTTGCGGGCCAATTCCTCTGCTTGACTATGATCTACACCAGGCATGCTAACGTCCAGACGAACAGACAGCTGGAAACCGTCATCCGAAGGGTCTTTACCAATGGATACGTTACTTGTAACGACCACATCCTCCAATTTCACACCTGCTTTGCGTGCTACATTGGCAAGGGCACTTTCATAACATGCTCCATATCCAGCGGCAAAAAGCTGCTCAGGGTTAGTACCTTCACCACCGGAGCCACCAAGCTCTTTTGGCATTTTCAGATCATGCTTGAGTACGCCATCCGAAGAAGTCACGGAACCTGTACGTCCACCTTTAACTGTCGCTACTGCTGTATATAAAGCTTCCATTAAGAATCTCTCCCTTATCCATATAGTTTTTACTGCCTTCCTTTCAATTTAAACTTCTGGCTCATTTTGAAACGCAATTTTGTATCTTTATCAGCTTTTACAACTTTATTATTTTCATGCATTTCAATGCGATGGCTGTATTTTCCCTATGTTTGGGTAATATACGAAGGGGCATCTGAAAGCTGCAACCGAAATTTTGTGCCGATACATAAAAGTTGCACTAGACAAAAACAATTGAAGGAGTACAATGTAACAATAAACATAAAAATTTAGATATATCATGAGCGGTTTGTCCCGCATCAATATCTCAAAATCAATAATTCAAAGTCAGGTGATTATCGTATGAGTAAAAAAAATCCGTTCAACGCTCCTTCAAGAGAATCATTGTCTACTGCGGGCATGGCCCCTTCCCTTGGAGAAGCGCATAGTTCAATGAAAGTTCCGCAGAATGCTGCATGGTGGAAGAAATTCCTCGCCTTTGTAGGCCCAGGATACCTTGTTGCCGTAGGTTACATGGACCCCGGGAACTGGGCAACAGATATCGCAGGCGGCTCACAGTTCGGGTATACCTTGTTATCCGTTATTCTGTTATCGAACCTGATGGCCGTTGTCCTTCAGTCGCTGGCTGGCAAGCTCGGCATCGTCACTGGACGGGATCTGGCTCAAGCCTGTCGTGAACGATTCAGCATGCCTGTTGTCATGATGTTATGGATACTGTGTGAGCTTGCCATTGCAGCTACCGATCTGGCTGAGGTCATTGGTTCTGCCATCGCGTTAAAGCTGTTATTTAACATCCCCATGTTATACGGCGTTATCATCACCGCAGTTGATGTACTCCTGATTCTTGTGCTGCAAAACAAAGGCTTCCGCGCTTTGGAAACTCTCGTCATTGTGCTCATGGCAACCATTGCCCTCTGCTTCGGTATTGACCTGTTTCTGGCGAAACCGGATATGGGAGGTGTGCTCCACGGTTTTGTGCCAAATGTCGAGATTCTGCAAAACCCGGCCATGCTCTATATTGCCATTGGTATTATCGGAGCAACCGTGATGCCGCATAATCTGTATCTGCATTCTTCCATTGTGCAGACCCGTCAGATCGAACAGACACCACAGGGCAAAAAAGAAGCCATTCGGTACTCGACCATGGATTCTACAATCGCGCTGACATTGGCCCTGTTCATCAATGCAGCCATCCTGATTGTATCTGCTGCTGTATTCCACAGTGCTGGTATGACACAGGTTGCCGAGATCGCAGATGCGTACCATCTGCTGACACCTCTATTGGGTACTACGGTTGCAAGTATTCTGTTCGGTGTGGCGCTGTTAGCATCAGGTCAGAACTCCACCCTTACAGGTACACTCGCTGGGCAGATCGTTATGGAAGGTTTCCTGAACATTCGAATTCCGGCTTGGCTGCGCAGACTGGTCACACGTCTGATCGCCATCATCCCGGCGGTAATTGTCACAGCCATTGCAGGAGAACATGGCACAGAAGAACTGCTCATTTTGAGCCAGGTCGTGCTGTCTCTTCAATTACCCTTTGCTGTAATTCCCCTGGTGATGTTCACGAGTGATAAAAAAAGCATGGGTGCATTCGCCAACAAATTGTGGCTCAAAATCATATCATGGGTCATTGCCGCGATTATCGTTGTGCTGAATGTATATCTGATCATTCAGACGATTCGGTTATTCTAATCTCGTTCTTATCGACTAAATACTAAAAAGGCTGATCAACTGCGGTATTCTATACCCAAGTTGATCAGCCTTTATTGTTGCAATACAGCAACATGTTTCCTTTTATAATAAAACGCTAAACTCTAATAAACAATTATCTAATCCTGATTGGGCACCAGTAATGGCAGGAGTTCATCCAATGAATTAACAGTCCAATCCGCACGTTCGTCATCCGATCGGTCTGGCTGGAATCTTCCGTAACCCTGCATAATCCGAATTGTACGCATGCCCAGCTTCCGAGCAGGTATAATGTCGTTATCGATCCGATCGCCGATCATGACGGCTTCCTCCGGTTCACAACCGGCCTGCTTCAAGGCCACAGCGTATAACTCAGGGTCTGGCTTGGACACTCCTTCTTCAGCCGAACACGCCAGAACATCAACATACTTCCGCAAGCCGTAGCTCTCCAGTCTTTCTTCCGTTCCAGGACTCTGATTGGCAATAATGCCAATACGATAATACCGTGACAACTGCTGAAGAACGGAATCCGCTGAAGGAAAAGGACGTTCAAGATCTTTTTGAAACTTCAGCTTGTCCTGAATCTGTTTCTGGTGTCCCTCGTCTTCAACGAATGTGTGAATCGCCACTCTCATAGGCCATTGCTCATATTTTCGGTAACAGTTCGCGAACAGTTCGCGTACCGCCTCAATCTTTACCGGATATCCCAAAGCACAGGCTTCACGGACGAACTGTCCGATAATATCATCAACCGGCTCCCATTCATCCACCAGCGTATCTCCAACATCAAAAAACAACCATTTCAATCCACCTACATCCGGCACGCCAATTCCTCCTTGTAAGCCACAGGTGATTCCTGATCCAAATCTAAAAGTTCGTGTTCAAAAAGTCTTGAACTACCTTTAAAACCATAAAAAAGAAGACTCACCATCATGCATGAGTCTCCTCAAATTTCCGTTTATCGATACATTCAATTATAACAGGCACCTTACACCTGAGCAATCACAAGCTATGGCATTACCCATTGAGGAGAAAGCCAACTTCCCCATTGAGCGAATATACAATCCGGTCTGCGCCCATGCCCCGATAGATGCCCTTAGGATGACTCTGCTCTGTAATGACGCACAGGGATTTCGATGTCCATGAACGGCAGATCTGTAAATAACGACAGGTCAGATTCAGGCTGTTCTCGAAAATAAACACGTTGCCTACGCTGCCCTGCGGCAAAAACCATTTTTGAGCTGCAGCCGTATTCATGCGAATGACATGTTCTACTCCGATTCTACGGAGTCTGCGCTCTTCCCCTGCACTGTTGGTTAGAACGGCAAACGGCATTTTTTTGTACATCAGCAATTTGATAAATTTGCGTCCTGCTTCATTTGGAGCAGTCACTAAGATCATCTCAGTATCCATCATTCGTTCCTCCCTTGGCGTGAAAAGACAACAAAAAAGAAGCGTGGGGGACCAAGGCCTCCCGAACGCTTCTTAAAGAACCCATGGCGAAAACGCCATGAACCAGCGTACGGCTTGTTGCCTCTCCCTTTAACGCTTACGAGGTTAGCTGACGGATTCGGGCGCGAGAGTCGCCCTATTTCCGGCTGTCACCGGAAAATTCACCCCATGAATGCCTACTGTCCTGGACAGCGCATTCTGTTGGTTCCCCCGTTTCCCACTCATCAATGAATGGAAACTCAGCGATTAAAACATCGTTCGTATATCTTAAAATAAGATCGAGCGATATTATCGTTTGTTTCGTTTTTCAGGTACAATTTAGTTTAAATTGAAATTACGTTATGAATCATACACCCGCGCCATGTCGGTGTAAAGTCCGCACAGATCACCGAATCGACAGATTTTCGGCAATACTCACATATAATAGCGCTTACAACAAGGTCATACTCTATCCTTCTCTTTAAATCTATCTAATTCTCACTCTGACGAAAATCACTACGCATTTCATTCACGCATTCTGCACAACTTGCCTCTTTTGATTCATTTAACACCATATTAGTTTTGCATTATTTAATTGTAACCAATATAATAAGAGGTATCAGATGATATCATGGAGGCGATTTAGATGACAGTCTACGATTACAAAGTGAATACCCTTCGCGGTCAAGAAGTTGAAATGTCCGACTACCGTGACAAAGTGTTACTGATTGTGAATACTGCAAGCTCATGCGGCCTTACACCTCAATTCAAAGGTCTGCAAGAATTGCAAGACAAGTTCAAGGATGCGCCATTTGAAGTCCTTGGTTTTCCAAGCAACCAGTTTGCCCAGGAAAAAGGATCTTCCGACGATATCGCCGAGTTCTGTCAGATGAATTATGGCGTGAGCTTCCCTATGTTTGAGAAAATTGATGTGAACGGCTCAAGCGCTCACCCTCTCTTCCAGCACCTTAGCACAGAAGCTCCTGGCCTGCTCGGCTCCAAAGCAATCAAATGGAATTTCACCAAATTCCTTGTGGATCAGAACGGACAGGTAATTAAACGTTATGCTCCCAAAACAACACCGGACAAGATTGAAGAAGATATCAAGAACTTGCTGCAAAAATAATACATTGGCCACCCGTAGCCGGAAGGTAGAGCAGCATTGCCCCGGTAATGGATGGCCTTTTTTATCAACTTTGATGTCAAACTGTTCAAAAAGACAAAAAAAGAAGCCTTCCATTAATGGAAAGCTTCTTTTTAATCGTTCATATGATGCGGTCGAGAGGACTCGAACCTCCACGGGCATACGCCCACTACCCCCTCAAGATAGCGTGTCTGCCATTCCACCACGACCGCATGTCGTAAATAATCGGCAACAGAATTGATTATACCGGGTTCAGAACCAAAAGTAAAGTATTTTTTAATACTTCTTTTTCAGCTAGGCATTTTCATCAAAAATCGCATAATCTCGTCATCTTTACCCTTGAACTGCATACATTAGATTTGATCCCCTCCTTTCCGGATTGAGCTGATCTTATTGATTCATTTATATCTAGTCCTCCCTAGACTTCGCAGATATTTAACTTTAAATGTTATATAAAATAACACAAATATTGAATTCCAGATTTAAATACATTAAATTCAACTGATACTATTGACAAAAAGCGGACATTTATGGGATGATAACTATCATATAATTCGGATTTTTAAACATAATGCAAACAAAAAGGAATATAAATGTCACTTTAAGTGACATTTAACGAACACAGGAGGCGAATGATTGTGAACCGTGGGAATAAGCTGCTCGATTATGTCAAACTGCTTGATTCCTCTATTCAGGTTGGAGGGTTCACCCATTCCTTCGGCATGGATATCCATATCAGGGAGGGTACCATTCGTAATGCTGAAGATCTCGAATCATTCATGCGTTGTCAGTTGCATCCGAGCATCGTTCGTCTAGAAGGTATGGCCATCAAAGGCATCTATACCGCAGCAGATCACAAGGATACATGGCGGATAGCTCTAATCGACAAGCTCGTCCATGTTCAGCGAACCCCTGGAGATCTCAGAGAACAAGCTGCCGCCATGGGTAAACGATTGATCAGACTTGCACGCGCTCTGCACCCCTGGATTGAATTCAGCCAGCTCGAACAGATCTTTGCCAAATACGATTCGGTTGGCTGCCTCTCCACTGTTCACGCCTGGATTAACCACCACCTCGACATCCCGGTCGAGGAGGCGGTCCTTGGTTACCTGCATTCAGCCATGAATGCCTGCATAACCGAAGCCTCCAAAGTCATTCCCCTGAACAACGATACAACCAAGGATCTGATGGTCCGCCTGGCCACAGATCTGGAGAATGAATGGAAGACCGTCAGCGCCTCGGCTGCGGATGGACTGGCACAGCCAACCTCGATGTCCATGAAATCATTTTTCCCCAGTTTCCATATGCTTGGAGCTGGACTTCATGCCTACAGGGCCTAATCCTCTTCCTCCTCATACCTGCTCCCCTTTATTCAAACAAACTAAAAAACACGCGGCAACCTCCTTGCCGACGTGTTTTTTGTCATTTTATTTGTTTTATTTACGTATTTACGCCATTTTTCATCACAAAATACACTTTTTTCCGTCTTTTTTAATTGTTAGATGACGAATTTACGTATATAATGAAACATACAGCTCGCATTTCTATATATTTTACATGAAGAAAGGGCGGCTGAATACTACATTCTAACCAGGGGTGAACCCTTTTGAACAAGAAAAAACCAGTTACACCGTTCGGATGGGCCATCAAACGACGGCTAACCGAACTTCAAGTGGACCAGAAGACCTTTTGTGAACAGCATGGCATCCCACCCTATCGTTTATCCAATCTTATTCACGGCACACGCAAAGCAACCCGATTCAGGCACCTGGTCGCTGATATTTTGGATATTCCAGATGAACTGAGATAAGATTTCTGCCAAAGGAGGGTCCCATCCATGAGACATGTTACATCCGATCTGGAGAGGCTGTCGTTCCAGTCCATACGTCACCAGCTCATCATCGTTGATCACAATTGGATTATCCAAAGTTGTAACCGTGCCTGGCAACAGGGACTCGGTCAATGCTCACCATCCCCGGATACACACAGTAATCATAGACATTACCTGCATCTGACGGAAGCCTGGGCAAAACGAGGCAAGAACGCTAACATGGCACTTGTCGCACAGAATTTGAAAGAACGCGGAATACCCTTTAATCGAAATCATACATATGACATCTGCGTGTATACTGTATACAACGAAAAGAGGTGGTTTCGTGTAGAACTCACCCCTCTATCTTATGCAAATTCAATTCAGGATACCGATCTCACTTTGATTGCACACATGGATATTACCGAACAGAGAAAGACAGAACACCAATTGAAGAAGGCATTGTCTGAAGTGCGCACATTGCGCGGACTGCTGCCTATTTGCGCCGTCTGCAAACAAATCAAGGACGAAGAGGAACACTGGAACTCCGTTGAGAGTTATCTAGAGAAGCATACCCACGCCGAATTTACCCATGACATCTGTCCGGAATGCATCCGGCGGTTATATCCCAAATACTCGAATATCCTGGACAAGCGTTCCTGAAACCTTCCTCCACTCGCCGACTAACTACAACTATACGGAGAGATGATGTTCAAACTGCGACATATCCAGTTCTTGCGGTGTCCCATGCAGGGTTATGGTTCCTTTGTCCATGATATAGATGTAATCTGCGGCACTTCGTACAAAATCGATACTCTGCTCTACTAGCAGAACCGAGAGGTTCCCCTTTGCCTTGAGCTGCAAAATAACCTGCCGAATGTCCTCCACGATAGAAGGCTGGATGCCTTCTGTCGGCTCATCAAGGAGCAACAACCCCGGACGCGAAGCCAATGCCCGGGCGAATGCCAACTGTTGCTGCTGTCCACCACTCAGATCCCCGCCCTGCCGTCCATACATCGTCGCAAGCACTGGAAACATCGCCAGCACATCTTCCGGGAACGTTTTTACTCCCGGCGCACTTGTCTCCAGACCAAGCAATAAGTTTTCTTTCACCGTAAGCTGCGGGAAAATTTCCCGCCCCTGCGGTACATAACCAATCCCTGCCCTTGCACGCTTGGCTGTATCCAACGTGGATAACTCCTGATTTTGCCACTGAATATTGCCCTTGCGTGTTTTGAGCAGCCCCATCAATGTTTTCATCAACGTTGTTTTACCTACACCGTTACGGCCCATCAGACACACCACCTGCCCAGGCTGTACGTCCAGGCTCACACCCCGAAGCACATTGCTTTCCCCGTAGCCGGATTCAATTCGTTGCAGCGACAGCATGGTCATCCCTCCTTTTGCCCAGATACACTTCTGCCACTTTCGGATCCGCCTGCACTTCCGCCATCGTACCTTCCTTCAACAATTTGCCTTCATGCATCACGGTCACCTTGGCTGCAAACTCTCGCACAAACTCCATATCATGCTCCACCACCACAACCGAGCGCTCACGCGCAATTTCTTGCAGAAGTCGTCCGGTCTTGTGTGTCTCTTCATCCGTCATGCCCGCCGCTGGTTCGTCCAGCAACAACACACGAGGCTCCTGCAAGAGCAACATACCGATCTCCAGCCACTGCTTCTCCCCGTGGGATAATGCTCCTGCACGGGCGTTAATACGGTCTTGCAGAGCAATCTGGAGAGTAACATGCTCCATGGCAGCACTCATTTTTCCATATCGACGAATACCGATGGCCTGTAGAGGAGAACGGCGAGTCTCCGCCGCCAGCGTCAGATTCTCCTGTACCGTCAGACCCGCGAAGATCGATGGCGCCTGGAATTTGCGTCCCACCCCTTTGCGAACAATCTGGTGCTCCTTCAGTCTTGTTAATTCCGTACCATCCGCCATCTTTACCGAGCCGGACATCGGTTTGGTTTTGCCACATATCACATCCAGCATCGTGGTTTTCCCCGCACCATTCGGTCCAATCAGAAAATGCAGGTCATGTTCATGCAGCTTCAGATTCATGCCTTTGACAGCAACGAACCCACCAAAGGCCACCGTAATGTCCTCGGCTACTAACACCGCTGATTCCTCAGTAGACTTTAGGTTTTTCCCGAGTGACTTGGACATGCGCACTCTCTCCTCTCCGCTTCAGCAAGCGAACGACATGACGATATACACCTACAATACCGTTTGGCATGAACAAAACTACCGTTACAAAGAGCCCACCAATAACGAACAGCCACCCTTCAGGGTAAGCCTCACTTATGCCTGTTTTGGCTGCATTCAGCACCACCGCTCCGATGACCGCTCCAATAAGCGTACCGCGACCACCCAATGCAACCCACAGGACCATCTCAATGGAAGGCACAATCCCCATCATCGATGGCGAGATAATACCCACCTGAAGAACAAACAACATGCCCGCGATGCCTGCAAGCGCACCGGAAAAAGCAAAAGCCAGCGTTTTATATCCTGCCGGATCATATCCGAGGAATCGCACCCGATTCTCTCCATCACGCGCAGCTTCTAGCACTTGACCAAACCGACTGTTCACCATTCGACGACAGAGCACATACGCGATCACCAGAACAGCAAGCGTTATATAGTAGAGAACAATTGTTGTTCCTGCGGAATGAAGTGTGAAACCAAAGATCGAATTATATCCGGTAATGCCATTTGTCCCACCCGTCCATTCCTGTTTACCAACAAAGAGTGTTACCGTAATAAGAACCAAGGCTTGAGTCAGGATGGTAAAATATACACCGGTGATCCGGTTACGGAACGTAAACCACCCCAGGGCAAAGGCGAGCAATGCCGGAAGGGCTATCCCCAATAACAGCGCCACCGGGAAAGAACGAAACGGCTCCCAGAACCATGGCAGACCACTGAGACCACTCCATCCCATGAAGTCAGGAAGTGTTGCTCCACTGGCCTGAAGCTTCAGATACATCGCCATCGCGTATCCACCCAGACCAAAGAACACCCCATGCCCAAGACTCAACACACCGCCATAACCCCAGATCAGATCGAGACCAATGGCCAGGATCGCCAGCGCCAAAAACTTGGCTAACAGACTCAGACGAAACTCCGTGGAGATTAGTGGAGCAAGACACATCATGATGAGTACAACCGCCCAGATAATCCTCATTTTCAGACTGCCAGTCTTGAGTAATGCCGACATGAACTAACCCCCTTCTTCACGTTAATCGAGACTCCGTGTGCGCATCGCGACCAAACCGCGTGGTTTCCATTGCAGGAAAGCAACGATACATACAAACACAAGCACCTTGCCAATGGAGGCCGAGGTATAGGTTTCGAACAGCGTGTTGAACATACCAATCCCCAGTGCACCGCACACGGTTCCAACCAATTTCCCTACCCCACCCAGGACAACGACCATGAACGCATCCACAATATAATACGTACCAAGTGAAGGACCAATCGGACCAATGAGCGTTAATGCACAGCCAGCAATTCCGGCAATGCCCGAACCAATCGCAAAGGTCATGCCATCTACCCGCCTGGTCGAAATCCCAAGACACCCCGCCATGCTCCGATTTTGCATTACAGCCCTCATTCGTCTTCCGGATGAGGTTCGATAGATATAGAGATACATACACAGCAGCACAACCGCAACCAATGCGATAATGAAAATTCGCTTGTATGGAAATACAATGCCATCCGAGATCGCCAATCCCCCATTGAGCCAGGCCGGACTGGATACTCCTACATTTGGCGCTCCGAATATCGTACGGGCCAGTTGTTGCAGCATCATGCCTACACCCCATGTCGCAAGCAGACTGTCAAGTGGCCTGCCATATAGATGCCTGATCAACACCACTTCAAGCAACCAGCCAATCAGAGCAGCTACAATGAACGCAATCGGTAGAGCCACAACAAAGTAGGCACCAAACCACGCCGCTGGAGCATAGGACATGAACAGATTTTGTGTTACATACGTTGCATATGCACCGATCATGATCAGTTCACCGTGAGCCATATTGATGACATTCATCAGCCCAAACGTTACTGCAAGCCCCAATGCAATCAACAACAGAATTGAACTGATACTCAGACCGTTGAACATCTGCAGGATAAACATATCCATCGCTATCCCCTCCTCCATACCGTGACTCTCGATATTTCACATGACTTCAATTAGCGGCAACAACATTTCCTACACCACAGTAACGCTTTACCGCGATACGGTGAGAGGATGTGTTGTCACACCCTCGTTTATGTTTTGGCTGCTTTGAAGCGAGTTACCTGTTTTATTGCGAGGTTTCTATGTTATTTAGCGCTGAGGGAAGCTCCCCATTCATACGTTTTCAGATAAGGGTCCGGCTTGACAGGCTCACCAGAATTCCACAATTCCTTGAACTGCCCATCTTCCTGCACCTCACCGATCCGTACGGTTTTGTAGATATGCTGATTCTCTCCATCCACGGTTACCTTACCTTCCGGGGCATCAAACTCCAGACCCTTGGCAGCTGCCTTCACCTTCTCTACGTCGGTTGATCCTGCTTTTTCCACCGCCGCTTTCCAGAGATAAACCGCCACATATCCCGCTTCAATCGGATCAGCTGTCACTCGATCAGCACCGTATTTTTCTTTGTACTTGGCAACAAATGTAGCATTTTCAGGTGTATCGGTTGTCTGATAATAATTCCACGAAGCCAGATGCCCCTTCAATACGTCTGCGCCAATACCACGGATTTCTTCCTCCGCCACACTTACCGAGAGGGTTGTCATCTGATCCGAGGAGATTCCGGCATCCTTCAATTGTTTGAAGAAGGCCACATTGCTATCTCCGTTCAGCGTATTGTATACAATATCCGGCTTCGCAGCCTTGATTTTGCTTATGATGGTACTGTAATCGGTATGGCCCAGCGGTGTGTATTCTTCACCCACCACTTCGCCGCCCTCTGCTGCGAGTTGTGCCTTAATGACCTGATTGGCCGTTTTCGGGAATACATAATCTGAACCGAGCAGATAAAACGTCTTGCCCCTGTTCTCCAGTAACCAGGTTACAGATGGAACGATCTGCTGATTGGTTGTTGCTCCTGTATAAAAAATATTTGGCGACGATTCCAATCCCTCATATTGCACCGGGTAAAACAATAAACCTTTGTTCTGTTCAAACACTGGGAGCATAGCCTTCCGACTTGCAGAGGTCCATCCACCAAATACAGCAGCTACCTTATCCTGTTGTAGTAGCTTCCCAGCCTTCTCCGCAAAAGTAGGCCAATCCGAAGCGCCATCCTCAATTACAGGCTCGATCTGTTTACCCAAAACTCCGCCCGCGGCGTTGATCTCTTCAATAGCAAGCATCTCGGCATCTTTAACAGATACCTCACTAATCGCCATCGTTCCGCTGAGAGAGTGAAGAATGCCAACTTTAATCGTATCACCGGAGGCAGCCGGCTCTCCTGTACCACCTGAACCCGAAGCTTCAGGCGGCGCAGTGCCCTCCACACACCCTGTCATCACAATGACCACACCGAGCAAAATACTCCATAACTTGACCGACCTCTTCTTCAATAGCCTACACTCCCTTTTTTTAGTCTATTGACGAACATTAAGGTCATTTGCGTCCGAAATGTTCGTTGATCCAAATTATGGAGGGTTACACTCTTCATGTCAATATAGCTTACATAATTTTATTTCATGCCTACTCGTTTCATGCATACTGCTAATATGCCTTGAAGCTTATTGACAAAGGATTCACCCTGTGTGAGTATATTTAACATATAACATGATCCATGAACATATCAGACATTATAAGCGAAAGGTCGGATTGCCTTGCACTGGACTGAGCAGGAAAAGGAAAAACTCCTGATTACCGTGGCCGCTAACCTCGCCCGTGAACGAAGAGCACGCGGACTCAAGTTGAATGTCCCCGAAGCCATCGCCTTGTTGACCTCCGAACTGATGGAACGAGCACGGGATGGAATGAGTGTTGCCGAATTAATGAGATACGGAGGCACCATCCTGACACGTGAAGACTGTATGGATGGTGTTCCCGATATGATTCCTGAAGTACAGGTAGAAGCCACATTTCCTGACGGTACAAAACTGGTTACCGTACATGAACCTATACGCTGAGAAAGGCAGGAGAAACCATGATTCCTGGTGAATACCGTTTGAAGCCAGATGACGACATCATCTGTCATCCGGATCGTTTAACCCTACGACTCATTGTCCTTAACCGCGGCGACCGCCCCGTCCAGGTCGGCTCTCACGTTCACTTCTATGAAGTTAATGCAGCACTGGACTTTGATCGCACCTCAGCTTTTGGACATCGCCTGCACATTCCGGCAGGCACCGCAGTCCGCTTCGAACCTGGTGAAGAGAAACCTGTTGAACTCACAACCTTTGGCGGCAAACGCCAGATTCACGGGTTCAACGGATTAACCGAAGGCTCTGCGGATCAAGCTCCTGATCCACTGAAACTGGAGGCATTCCTGAAGACGTTCTCTCCTCCCATACAAGATGGGGGTGAATCTTCATGAAACGAATGAGCCGTGAACAGTACGCGTCCATGTTTGGACCGACAACCGGCGATGCCGTAAGACTTGCAGATACCGAACTATGGGCAGAGATTGAACATGATTATGCCGTATACGGAGATGAGAGCAAGTTCGGGGGCGGCAAGGTTATCCGCGACGGGATGGGCCAGTCTACGACTGCTCTGCGAAGTGACGGCACTCCTGATACTGTTATCACCAACGCTATCATTATCGATCATTGGGGCATTGTAAAAGCGGATATCGGCATTCGGGATGGTCACATCTGCGCCATTGGCAAATCCGGTAACCCGGATACAATGGATGGCGTTCATCCCGCTCTGGTCATCGGTGCTTCCACCGAAATCATCGCTGGTGAAGGCATGATTGTAACTGCTGGCGGCATTGATACCCATATTCATTTCATCTGCCCACAGCAGATTCAGACTGCATTATCCTCCGGGGTCACGACCATGATCGGCGGCGGAACAGGACCCGCAACAGGAACCAAAGCCACCACCTGCACACCAGGAGCCTGGCACATCCACCGGATGTTAGAATCGGCAGAGGCTTTTCCCATGAACATCGGTTACCTTGGCAAAGGCAACAGTTCCAGTACCGCACCTTTAATTGAACAGATTGAAGCTGGGGTAATCGGCCTGAAGCTGCATGAAGATTGGGGCACTACCCCGAGCGCTATCGACGCTTGTCTTACTGCCGCCGGGGAACATGATGTTCAAGTCGCTATCCACACCGATACACTGAACGAAACCGGATTTCTCGAAAACACCCTGGCTGCGATCAACGGCCGGACGATCCACACGTACCATACGGAAGGCGCTGGTGGCGGACACGCACCGGATATTATCCGGGCCGCTGGGGAGTCCTACGTTATCCCCTCATCAACCAACCCAACACGACCGTACACACGCAACACCGTAGAAGAGCACCTTGATATGTTGATGGTGTGTCACCATCTGGACCCTTCCATCCCGGAAGATGTCGCTTTTGCCGATTCACGGATTCGTCCCGAAACCATCGCAGCAGAAGACATTTTGCATGATCTTGGCGTGTTCAGCATCATCAGTTCCGATTCACAGGCCATGGGCCGAGTGGGCGAAGTCATTATCCGTACGTGGCAGACAGCCGACAAAATGAAAAAACAGCGCGGTAAACTTGAACTCAACCCGGATTCTCCCTCCGATAACGATCGGATCAAGAGATATGTCGCCAAATACACCATCAATCCAGCTATCGCACACGGAATCGGTCATCTCGTCGGTTCGGTGGAAGTTGGAAAGCTGGCCGATCTAATCATATGGAAACCGGCTTACTTCGGCGTTAAACCCGAGATTGTCATCAAGGGTGGCATGATTACATTCGCCCAGATGGGTGATCCCAATGCATCCATCCCGACACCTCAGCCGGTATTTGGCAGACCCATGTTCGGAGCTTATGGGAGCGCCATTGCCAGCGGATCCATCACCTTTGTCTCCCAAGCCGCAGCAGATGCGGGGATCAAAGAGTCATTGGGCCTGAAAAAGCGGGTTGAACCCGTCAAGGGCTGTCGCTCGGTCAGTAAAAAAGACATGATTCATAACGACGTCACCCCTGTCATTGAAGTCGATCCCGAGACCTATGAGGTACGCGCCGACGGCGAGCTTCTCACCTGTGAACCCGCAGACGAGTTGCCTATGGCACAGCGGTACTTTATGTTTTGATAGAAATACGGATTAGCTGATAAGGGGGCACTCATGATGAACAGTGGCACGAAGCTACTCCGTTATGTTCAGCTGCTGGATTCGGCCCTGCCCATCGGTGGTTTCTCCCATTCCTTCGGTCTGGAAGCTTACACGCATGATGGCACCGTGCAAAATACCGCGCAGCTTGAACAGTTTATTCGCAGCCAGCTTCATTCCAGTCTTGTACGACTAGATGGTCTTGCCATCAAAGGCGTCTATCAGGCGATAAAACAGCAAGATGCCGATCTACTTGCCCTGTATGATAAACGTGTCCACGCCCAGCGCTCCCCTCGGGAACTCAGGGAAAGCGGCCACAAAATGGGAAAACGACTGCTCAAGCTGGCCCGTTCACTCTATCCATGGATGGACTTTTCCCTGATTGATAAGGCCATACGGGAACATGGCGCGTATTGCGGCATCACAACCATTCACGGTTATATCAACTATCAGTTGGAGATTGAATTGGATGAAGCCGTTACCGGGCATCTGTATACCTCAGTGAACGCTTATGTGAACAGCGCACTTCGCCTGCTGCCCATCGGACAAACCGAAGCGCAGATGTTGATTCAGAAACTGCTTGATGATATCGAAGCGGAATGGGCTCTCATACGGGACAATGACCCCGAAGATATGCACAGCTTCGGAATCGCCCAGGAAATCTACGCCATGCGGCATGAGACCTTACCCGCGCGGCTGTTTATGTCATAACTAATACTTTTATCTAACCAAGGAGGAATTGTTATGTGTGGAGGAGCTAATCATACGCATCATCCGGAGTGGGAACGTAAGGCATTTGATCGGAGTCGTCCGATGCGAATTGGAATTGGTGGACCGGTAGGCTCAGGTAAAACAGCCCTGGTGGAGAAGCTGTCCAAGGCACTGCGTACACGTTATAGCCTTGCTGTCATCACGAATGACATTTATACCAAGGAAGATGCCGAAATCTTGCTGCGTCAGAATGCACTGGCACCAGAGCGTATTATCGGCGTAGAGACAGGCGGATGCCCGCACACGGCTATTCGTGAGGATGCCTCCATGAATTTCGAAGCGGTTGACGAGTTGATTGAACGCTTCCCGGATCTGCAACTGATCTTCATCGAGAGTGGCGGCGACAATCTCTCTGCTGCATTCAGTCCGGAACTCGCTGATGTGTTCATCTACATTATCGACGTTGCTCAAGGAGAAAAACTTCCTCGCAAAGGCGGTCCCGGCATCACACGTTCAGATCTGCTGTTAATCAACAAAACCGACCTTGCCCCTTACGTTGGAGCAAGCCTGGAAGTTATGAAAAATGATACCGAGCGGGTACGCGAAGGCCGCCCTTATGTCATGTCTAATCTAATGAGCGGTGAAGGTGTATCCGAGATTGTCCACTGGCTTGAACATCAATATATGGATGACGATGCTTCCGCTGCACATCTGCATTCACACAGCCATGAACATGGCACTCACTCGCATTAATTTATCTTCTGTCCCCACGGGAACAGAGATAAATGGGAATGAAAGTGCAGGTGCGCCCGTCACACGCCGCAGCGAGCTTCGGGCCACCTTTGCCTTTCAAGGCGACCGGACTGTCATGACTGATCGTTATTACAGCGCACCTCTCCGGTTTAGCCGATCCTTTCGACCTCCCGGAGGCGGAACCGAATTATGTGTGTACACGTCAGACGTCTCTCCCGGAGTCCTTAACGGGGATCATTATCATTCCGAATGGGAATTAGGTGAAGGCACCCATGTCATGCTGAGCAGCACATCTGCTACCAGACTTCATCCTACACCTTCCATTCCCTCATCCGTTAATCATTACTTTCGGTTGGGAAAAGGGGCCACGCTGGAATACTTTCCTGAATGCGTCATTCCCTTCAAAGGAAGTTCTTCTTCGCTCGCTGTAACCTTTGAGCTGGAAGAAAGGGCAATCTTGGCCTATGCAGATATCTGGTCTGCCGGACGGATTCATCGGGGAGAAGCTTTCCAATTCGAGCGTTACCGTAGCTTGACGGAGATATGGCAAGGTGAACAACTGGCTGTCTGGGATCGATTCGGACTCGAACCGGATACCGATGATCCCAAACACTCCGCGTCTCTCCTTCACTATACCCATACCGCTGCGTTGTGGATGATCGCACCGGGGCTTGGTACTGCGGAGTTGGAGCAAGTCAGATCCGCGCTGCCACCAGATGGACGGATGCTCGCAGGTGCAAGTTTGCTGGCAACCGGAGGCATCGGCGTTCGACTCCTTGGCATGGCAGCTTGGGAGCTTCAGGAGCAGTGTCTTCAGATCTGGAACACACTCCGCCCCCATCTGCTGGGCAAAGAAACTCTTGTCTTTCGTAAATAAGGGCATGAAGCATGCATGGTTAACACAAAAAACCTCTGAACTGTCTCCGAGTGTGTTCGGATTAGTCCAGAGGTTTTTGTACATTCAGTCTATGGATGCTGCTCATATCACTTACGCTTCGTTTTCCTCAGAATCGTTCTCTGATTTGTTCTCAGGTTTATAGCGATAGTCGCCTGCATCCTTACTTTCTTTCGATTTGCGGTAACGGGTGAACTCAATATATTCGCTGATAAAAGACTGTTCCACAGTCGATAATTCACTTTCTTGGCAATTCAATTGCCGCAAAACGTCAAAAAAATAATCCTCCCGTTTTTCCCGAACCATCGCTTCCTTCGATGGACGTCCAATCATGAGCCAGTCGAGGCTCACATCAAAAAACGAAGCAATCTCAATTAATTTATTCGTACTCGGAATAGACTTGCCACGTTTCCAATCACCCAGATTGCCTGTGCTAATCTTCAGCTGTTGGCAGAAAGCCTTCTTGGTCATTCCTCGTTCGGCAATCAGGTGTTCAATTCGCTCATAGATCGACTGCATACAAGAACCGCCTTCCAACCGTAATAATCAACTCATCTGCTTGAATTATACCACATTATTCCTGAATGCTCAGCCTTTATATGCCTGGCACAGAATGATGTATATCGTATAACACAAAGATAGACTCCCATGAATGATCATAGAAGTCTATCTTATATTGTTGCTGTGATGCGGTCGAGAGGACTCGAACCTCCACGGGTATACACCCACTACCCCCTCAAGATAGCGTGTCTGCCATTCCACCACGACCGCATATTCAATTGTAAAAATGGTGAGCCATGAAGGGCTCGAACCTTCGACACCCTGATTAAAAGTCAGGTGCTCTACCAACTGAGCTAATGGCTCTTGCTGTAAACTTCACCGGATGTGCCATGCTTCATTCTTGTCTATAAGAGCAATGACTTTGAGGATTACTCATCGAAAATGTAGATCTCATGAGGTGGTGAAGATATGACCCGTAGGGGATTCGAACCCCTGTTACCTCCGTGAAAGGGAGGTGTCTTAACCCCTTGACCAACGGGCCTTAATAACAAGTTGTCTTTCTTGGCGACAAGAATGATTATACCACAGGACAATTTGAACTTGCAATACTTTTTTTAAAATTTATTTTTCAAGCGTTTTTGTCTTTGGCACACGGCTCTTCAGATCCCTAATATTAGCCATCTCCCCATTCATGCCAGTGTCATCCCCGTGCAGGAACAATGTTAACTATTCATTAAAACACTTATAAAAACTTACGTTCACTTATAATATTGCAAATCACATTAAGAATACTTATAATTAAAGTATCAGTATAAGTATAAGTACGGTCATCCATACACTCGGAGGTGACATGTTTGTTTCAAGAAGAACGAATGCAGCTCATTGTTGAACATCTACGCAAACACAATCGCATCTCAGCCGATGATATTGTCGCCTTGTTTGATGTATCACGGGATACTGCACGCAGGGATCTGATTAAGCTTGAGGAACAGGATGCCATTATCCGAACCCGTGGCGGCGCGATTCTCCCCCCTCCTCCGCAAGAATTCAGATCCTACAAAGACCGTTTACTCGATGTATCTGAGGAAAAGAGGGCCATCGGCAAACTTGCTGCGGCCATTGTAAGGCAAGGCGAGATCATTATTCTGGACTCTTCCACGACTGTGCAGGCCTGTGCCGAGAACTTAGACGGCAAATCCTGTACCGTCATTACTAATTCGATTCATTCCGCTGATCTTCTCTCCAATCACACTGCTGTCCAGATTCGTTTGCTCGGAGGCAAAGTAGATAAGGAACAACGTTATGTCTACGGTACCTCTGTTATTGAGACTCTCTCCCACTATTATGTAGATAAAGCCTTTATCGGTATTGGCGGTATCACCATGGATGGCTTCAGCGCTTCCGAAGAGGAAGGGAAAATTAAACACCAAATGATGAAAGCTGCCAAGAAGGTTGTTGTTCTTGCAGATCAATCCAAGTTTGATAGACGTTATGGTTATCGTTTTGCCGACTGGTCATTGGTGGATGTATTGATTACGGATCAATGGCCAACCAAAGAATGGCTTGTTTTTCTAGCTGAACAACAGGTTGAGATTCTCATTCCTGAACCAACAGATGATAAGGAGTTGTAAATATATGAAATTATTTGCCACAGATTTAGATGGAACTTTGTTGAACAGAGATAGCCAGATTAGCCCGGAGAACGCCGCAGCCATCCAAAAGGCCCAGCAATCCGGTATGAAGGTTACCATTGCTACAGGACGTGTCTATTCCGATGTTGTGACCATCAGCCGCGAAGGCGGAATCAAAACCCCAATTATCGGCTCTAACGGAGCGACAATTCATGATGCAGACGGTGAACGTTTATTCCATCTTCCGCTTGAGCGTGATACAGCAGCTTCCGTCATGCAGTGGCTGGAAGATCATGATGTCTATTATGAGGCTTCAACGCAACAAGGCATCTATGCCCCGCGTAGCAGTCATGAGACCTTGCTCGCCGAGATGGAACGTGTTCTTGGTTCGAACCCTGGTGAGGACATTGCACGCATGATTCGCTCCATCAAGAAACACTATGACAAAAAAGACTATCACCGCGTAAACAGCCATCTGGAAATTCCGGCAGAAGCCTACGTCTATAATATTATGGCCTTCTCCATGAATCCGGACAAAGTAAAGAGAGGACGAGAATACTTCGCATCCCGATCCGATGTCGCCATGGTTGTATCCTTTGAGCATAACTTCGAAATGCAGCACCCGGACGTATCCAAAGGTAATGCCCTCACCAAACTGGCGGCTCACCTGAACATCTCCATGGAAGATACAGTAGCGATCGGTGATAACTTCAACGATGTCTCCATGTTAAAAATGGCAGGACTCGGCATCGCCATGGGTAATGGCGAACCCGAAATCCAGGCATTAGCCAAAGCCATAACGCTGACCAATGTGGAGCACGGTGTTGCCCATGCCATCGAGTGCCTGCTTGAAGGTAAACCGGTGTCCCGTCCAGAAACGATTGTCGGAGAAGGTCAGTAATTGAACCCATACTGAATTAAGCACTGAACCTGCATGGTCGTCTGTTGAGCCATGCAGGTTCGCTTCATTTTAACTCCGCAGATCGAACGTGAGGCACGTCCTGTAACAAAATAATCAGTTGCTCGCCCCGGTATGAACCCGGCAGTTGCAACGTGAACTCAAGTACAGTCTCTTCCACGGAGTCTGTGCTTGTTTGCTGTTCAGTCTTAAATCCGATGACCGAGATCTTCTCCTGTCCCAGCAGTGCCAAAACAGTCTTCAGGGCCTCTCCCTCATTTTGCAGATGGATGGTTAACGTCTCTGTTCGGGCGGATACCAGCCAACGTGTGGGTCTATGCAGTAACATCTGTGCCACGACAATAAGCAGTGTCACGCCTGCACCCGTCCAATACAGACCTGAACCCACAGCAAGTCCCATGCCTGCCGTAGCCCATATGCCAGCCGCTGTGGTCAATCCCCTGACCGTGTGACGCTGTGTGAAGATCATGCCCGCTCCAATGAACCCCACACCACTAACGACTTGTGCAGCGATCCTTGAAGGATCAAGAGACAGATTGTCCCAACCAGCCTGATCCTGGAATCCGTATTTGGACACAATCATCATCAGGGCAGCACCGACAGCGACCACAAAATGAGTACGAATTCCCGCCTCTTTCATTCGATTCTTGCGCTCATATCCGATTAGCACACCACATATTCCAGCTATGAGTACACGCATCAAATATTCCACTTCCATGCACATCACCTCTTTCATTATGTATATGCTTACATTAGTCTATCTTTACTATTACCCAATCTTTACATGACTAATAAAGAACTTCCGTCCAGGTCAATTCTCTGCCCGGAAATTTTCCCCTTGTCTCTCTCCCAATCCGTAATAATGTCTGAAATTATATATCAGCGGATGCCATTCCTCTGGATTAATCTTGTTCGGTCCAGATATCAGGCGTGTGTGCGCGTGCACCTTCAACGCTTTCACTTCAACAATCGCCATGAACGGTGTATGTTCGGGAATACGTATGTGTTGTACAGCCGCTTCAACCTGGAGCGGACATTCAACTATTTTATCTGGTGCCACCTGAACCGAGCATTCGGATGTCAGTCCAGCTACAGTGAATTTATCATGACAATATTCATAGCCCATCTGCCTTTTCTCCTCAGGAACCGGGTTAACTCCCGTATAACGACCCAATGCCTCAACCTGTCTCCACATGGTCGCATCTGGTAAATTAATCACACACTCCGGATGTCGACTCAGATTTTCATAGGCTTTGCCTTGAGTACCTAGACCGAGAACCAGACAGTCTCCAAGCGCCCAAGACGAAGATAATGGTGACAGGTTGGTTGACCCATCCTCATTTAATGTGCTTAGCAGCAATACAGGCGTACCATAATATAAAATACTGGGATTAATCGTTTCATGTTGAATCACTGCTGGACTCTCGGACAACTGCCCTGTAGCAAAGTCCTGTTTCGTTATCTTTTTCATCCTGTACCTCTCCTGTTCCAATTCCAATGATTTATAAGCTCAATCTGACCCATATGGGACGATACAACTGGATTGTAATACAGTAATAGTTCAGATATGATCGAAGTATGAATGTATATCCGAATATTACTGTTATTGCGTCGTTAATCGCTGATCCAAGCCGCGCTATTTTTCTGTCATCCTTACTGGATGGCCGTGCGTTGCCCGCAGGTGAGCTTGCTCATATGGCAAGTGTCACTCCCCAGACGGCAAGCAGCCATCTAGCTAAACTCGTAGAGGGAGGATTACTTGAAGTTGAACAACAAGGACGCCATCGATACTACCGTCTTGCAAACAAAGAAATTGCTAATCTGATTGAAACGATGGCCAGTATTGCCCCGCCTGTTCAGATCCGCTCTCTCAAACAATCCGACCAGCTTCAACAACTGAGTTATGCACGGACCTGTTATGGTCATCTGGCCGGAAAATTGGGAATCTCGCTCTGTGAAGCCTTAGTACAGAAGGGTTATCTTTCAGAGCCCGAAGAGGCACATAGCAAGGATTACCAAGTTACAGAGAAAGGAATACAGTGGTTCACTACGTTTGGAATTAAACTTCAGATGCAGCCAGGATCACGCCGGGCCATCGCTCGCAGATGTCTGGATTGGAGCGAACGCCGTCATCATCTCTCAGGTATGCTTGGGGAACAACTCAGACATCGATTATCGGAACTGGACTGGATTCGTCAAAAAACAGGAAGTCGCTCTGTCGAAGTGACGGAAGCAGGCAAGAAAGGTTTATACGAGGTGTTGAGCATTTCACTTTAAGCAGAAGCGTATACAAGGGATACGCAAAGATGAATAAACGCAAAAAATCCCCTTCACACTGACCGTTAACCGGTCTAATGTGAAGAGGATTTTTTTGGTGAATCAGAACGGAGAGAGAGGGATACTCTCACTTCGTTCGAGACTGCGAAGTATTGCTAACGAAGCTTATGCTCCAACGAACCTTTAGGGTTCTCATCCCTTTGCAGAGAAGTTTAATTCAGAACGGAGAGAGAGGGATTCGAACCCTCGCACCGCTTACGCAGTCTAACCCCTTAGCAGAGGGTCCCCTTATAGCCACTTGGGTATCTCTCCAAGAAATGGCTCCCCGAACAGGGCTCGAACCTGTGACAACTCGATTAACAGTCGAGTGCTCTACCAACTGAGCTATCAGGGAAAATTAACTTGAATAAGATTAATTTATCATGATTAATAATCCAAGTCAACATCCCTTCCATCACTTTCTTTAATACATTAAATGATACACACATCAGATATTTTGAAGGCCCAGTTTTCCCGCGCAACGACCACAACGGTAACGCTTCGGATCTATTTTCCGCTTCCGCAAATATTCCGTACCACAGCTCTTGCACACCAGCTTATAACGATAGGGCAGCGGCTTTCTGCCTTTACCGTCAGGAAGTGATTGGCAGTAACGCGAGCCGCCTACCTTCTGCAATAAAGCCTTGAATTCCGGGTCACGATGCTGATAGCCGCGCCCACGAATATGCAGATGATAGTGACACAGCTCATGTTTGATGATTTTCTCAACCTCATCTCGCCCATAGGCTTCGAGTTGATGCGGATTGATCTCAATCCGGTGACTTTTGAGCATATAACGCCCACCCGTCGTGGTCAGGCGACTGTTAAACAACGCTTCATGGGTGAACGGTACTCCGAAATGATCCAGTGATACCTGTTCAATCCATTGTTGCAATTCCTCATTTTTCATCGGTATCTCTCCTTGCACCCCCTCGGAGCATTTGTTTTTCCGGCATAATACTTGAATTTTAACCGTTTCGTAGGCTACACTGTCAAGTAGAATGTATGAGGGGAGATTATTACTCGTTATGCCTACAATGCGCTATGTCATCCTGCAGCAGGAACAACAATTGCAGTTCGTGGAAATGCCGGCAGATTACGCCTATCAACTCAGTGCGCTCAATCTGCGCCTGCACAAGGAAATTGATAAACTCACTGCAGCAGATGTCCCTGTCCTGCCTTGGGCGATCGCCGAATGTGACAGCCTCGATCTCCTAAACGAAAATCTTACTATCATCGGCGGCCTTGATTATATCAATGCGCTTGAAGAATCTTTTGCAGCACTACGTGAAAGCCATTATCCTTTAATTTCTCTGCTTACCGAAATCCGGGCTCTTCAGGCCCAATTGGAACAATGGTATGAAGAAGAGATGGAAGCTCTCTAATTCACCGCAGGTATCATTTTATAATGATGAGAACGAAAAGCACATCTCCCTGAATTGGGATTTGTGTTTTTTTGAGTGAAAAAGATTGATTTGCCGGAGGGCCTCCACTTATCCCGCACAGTCCAGGCTATTGCCACATATGCTAACGTACAGATGAATTATGCAAGAGGAGGAGATACCCTTGCCTCAATGGCTTTGCAATCAACTGATGCGTGCATTTCACAAAAAGGACAGCCGGCAAATCAAGTTGCTGAACGAATGCTGGTTCTTTTATCGTAACAAACCAGCAAATGGCACACCACGCAGCGCGGAGAACGAACTTTAAGAGGTTGTTCATAAAAGTCTGCATTGGATTACGAAGGATGGCCTTTTGAACACGCACTTTAAGAAAATGCACATATTGCCCACCGTACTTACTAGAGGAATTAGAACGAACAACGGGACTATTACTGTCGACAACAAACAGCCTTCCTGGTCAGGGAAGGCTGTTCTCCAATCCTATTACTTAAGAAGACTGTTGCGCAGAAGCAGGCTTCTTCATCGTAAGGCCGACACGGCCTTTTTTGGTATCCACATTCATAACCCAGACCGTTACATTATCCCCGACAGATACAACATCCATCGGGTGTTTAACATATCCGTTGCTGAGCTGTGAAATATGGACAAGCCCATCACTCTTAATTCCAATATCCACAAAGGAACCAAAATCAATTACGTTCCGAACCGTACCTTGCAGCTCCATGCCTTCTACCAGATCCTCAATTTTCAATACATCTGTACGGAAGATTGGCAACGGCATTTCTTCACGCGGGTCACGACCCGGACGCTGCAAGCTGTCCAGAATGTCACGCAATGTAGGCACACCTACGTCCAGTTTCACAGCCAATTGCTCTGGCTGTTGCTCTGACAGTAATACCGACAGTTCCTTACTGCCCAGCTTGTCCAGTGCAACCTGAAGCTCCTTGAACAACTGATCCACAACCTTGTAAGACTCAGGGTGAATAGGTGTACGATCCAATGGATTCTCGCCCTCACCAATACGCATAAATCCTACGCACTGCTCATAGGTTTTGGCACCCAGACGTGGCACCTTCTGAAGCTGACGGCGGTTCGTAAACCGGCCATTTTCTTCGCGGTACTTCACAATGTTTTTGGCAATCGTAGCGTTAACTCCGGCAACATATGACAGCAACGAAGGTGATGCCGTATTCACGTCCACACCCACATGGTTAACTGCGGATTCCACGACAGCCTTCAGGCTTTCTTCCAGAATCTTCTGGGATACATCATGCTGATATTGACCCACACCAATGGCTTTTGGATCAATCTTAACCAACTCCGCAAGCGGGTCTTGTACCCGGCGTGCAATGGAAGCAGCACTGCGCTCCGCAACATCCAGATCCGGGAACTCTTCCTGGGCCAACTTGGATGCAGAATACACACTCGCCCCAGCTTCATTGACGATCAGATACACGAGACTTTCGTCCCCGTTCTCCTGAATAATCTCGGCAACAAACTGTTCTGTTTCACGGGACCCGGTACCATTACCGATGACAATCAATCCGATGTCATATTGCTTAATCATCCGATGGAAAACCTCGGCTGCTTCACGTTTCTTGTTGTGTGGTGGCGTTGGATAGGTAACAGCCACTTCCAGCAGCTTGCCCGTATCGTCGACCACAGCCAGTTTACAACCAGTACGATAGGCAGGATCGACACCAAGCACACGTTTGCCATGAATCGGCGGCTGAAGCAACAGGTTGCGAAGATTGGCTGAGAATACTGAAATTGCTTGATTCTCACCTTTTTCCGTGAGTTCTCCACGAACTTCACGCTCGATGGAAGGCGCAATAAGCCGCTTGTATGCATCTTCAATCACATCACGCAGGATATCCTGCACGGCAGAAGCACCACGAATGATCTGTCCTTCCATATGGCGATGGGCCGGTTCTGCCTGTACGTCCAGGCCGACTTTCAGAATACTCTCACGTTCACCGCGATTAATCGCGAGAATACGGTGTGGAGGCATCTTTTTGGCTAATTCGCGGTAATCATAATAATTCTCGTACACGGACTCCTCTTGAGCATCCTTCGCTTCCGAAGTCAGCATGCCGTGATCCAAGGTGTACCGACGAATCCAGGCACGAATGGCAGCATCGTCTGCGATATTCTCCGCGAGAATGTCTTTGGCTCCCTGAAGCGCCGACTCCGCATCTTCTACACCCAGTTCAGCATTAATATATTTCGCAGCTTCCTGGAGTGCATCGCCTTGTTTCGGTTGACCCCAGATCCATACAGCAAGGGGTTCAAGACCTTTTTCCTTGGCCACGCTGGCACGCGTTTTCCGCTTCTGACGGAACGGACGATACAAGTCTTCCACTTCCTGCAGCTTCACAGCTTGGGTAATGGAGTTCTTCAGCTCTCCGGTCAGCTTGCCCTGTTCCTCTATAATACGGATGACTTCCAATTTGCGATCCTCAAGATTGCGCAGATAAACAATGCGTTCTTCAATCGATCGCAGCTGGTTCTCATCCAGCTCTCCAGTCATTTCTTTACGGTAGCGGGCGATAAATGGAATCGTATTGCCTTCGTCCAGAAGCTCCGACGTTGTGCGGACCTGCTTCAAGGACAGTGACAGTTCCTTGGCTACCTGTTTGATGATTCGTTCATGGCGTTCTGCCTTTATTGTTTCTTCATTGGGTTCCAGAACCGTTTCCTGTTCAGACAAAATAAATCCCTCTTTCCTTCCTGAATCGTTCGTTACAATCATTTCAGGGCAGCTTTGCTGCTGTAATTACAGTATAGTTGAACCATTTGTTTCTTCCACTCTACCCTATATTATCACAGAATCACGTCCAGATTTCCATCAATCCGCAAGCATACAAGTTCTGACAGAATGATGTCATCCTCCAGCCTTCCCCAATACGTCAAAAAAAGACCGAAAAACGTCAATACGACGCTCCTCGGTCTTTCCTTATTCAAAACTTTAAATACAATAGCAATCTAATAAGTGAAACTGCTCATTTACACGATGACAGAGAGGACAGAAAAAACCTGAAAAAGCGAAGTGTTCGCCTAAAAGCTTTCTGAAAGAAAGCTACATCGGAAGCATACGCTATCTCCGGATTTTCCCTTTGAGAAAAGGGAATCGAAAAATCTGGGGATAACAGCGATTGGAAGGTTGTTCTGTCATTGTAGTATCCGTGTAAATAAAATGTAGTTCACTTATCTAGACGCGTTCAAACCGGAACAGTTCGCTCAGATAGTCTCCTGATGCACTGCCTACCGAAATACCGCCATACATCAAGGCATCGCCGGTAAAGGTCTCCGATCCGCCTTTCAGACGATAATCCGCATTCGGGTCCAATCCTTTCAGCTTCAGGCGCTGAAGTGGCGCATTAGGCTCAGAGAGCACGCGGAAGTAGAATACAACGGCTTCGCTTCCGTCCGGTGCAATAAACATCCACGCTGTCTCATTGCCTTCAAACGGACTGAGCAAGCGACGGAATGTTCCATATTGAACTGTTCCACGGATCTCCTTGTACAGCTCTACCTGTGCTTTCACGATCTCGTTCTCTTTCTCAGTGAATTTCGTCAGGTCCAGCTCGTAACCGAAGTTGCCCGACATCGCAACATGTCCCCGAATCTCAAGCGAAGTGATCCGGTTCACCTGATGATTTGGTACAGCTGAGATATGCGATCCCATGGAACTCACCGGGTACACAAGACTGGTACCGTACTGAATCCGCAGACGGGATATAGCATCCGTGTTATCACTTGTCCACGTCTGTGGCATGTAATACAGCATACCTGGATCGAAGCGGCCACCACCACCTGAACAACTCTCGAACAGAATATTCGGGAACGCCGAAGTGATTCGTTCCATGACGTCATACAATCCCAACATGTAACGATGCGCGGTCTCACGCTGTCTATCTGCCGGAAGCAACGCGGAACCCACTTCCGTCATATTCCGGTTCATATCCCATTTCACATAAGTAATTGGTGCAGAACCAAGTACGTCTGTTAACATGCGCACAATCTCATCACGTACATCCTGACGAGAGAAATCGAGTACCAATTGTTGACGTCCTTCTGTCCGGCGACGATCAGGCACATGCAGACACCAGTCTGGGTGCGCACGGTACAGCTCACTGTCTGGTGAGATCATCTCAGGCTCAAACCACAATCCGAACTGCATGTCCAGACCTGTTACCCGGTTAGCCAGATCATCCAGTCCCTGTGGCAATTTGTTCTTATCTACAATCCAGTCGCCCAGCGAGGAGTTGTCACTGTCCCGGTGTCCAAACCAGCCATCATCCAAAACAAACAGCTCAATACCCAGCTTCTGTCCAGCACGAGCGATCTGTTCAATCTTATCTGCATTGAATCCAAAGTAGGTTGCTTCCCAATTATTGACCAGAACCGGACGTTCCGCATTACGGAACTTACCACGCGCAAGACGCTCCCGATACAATTCGTGGTAGGACTGTGACATGCCGTCCAAACCTGCATCCGAGTATACCATAACTGTTTCAGGTGTCTGGAACGCTTCCTGTGGCTCCAACTTCCAGCTGAACTCAAACGGGTTGATCCCGAGCGATACACGGGTGGTGTGGAACTGATCCACTTCAGCCTGTGCGGTGAAGCTGCCACTATAAACGAGACTGAATCCGTAAACTTCACCTTGGTCTTCATCCGTGCCTGGTGTCATCAGCGCAATAAATGGATTCTGCTGGTGACTGCTTGAACCGCGACGGCTCTCAATCCCTTGCAGGCCTGACGCAAGCGGTCTGCGAACGATATCACGTTCCCGTGTCCATGCACCTGACAATTGCAACAATTCATAATCCGCATGCGGCAAATCAACAGAAGAACTGAGCGCACGCACCACATTCACTGAGGTAGCGCTCTCATTAACGATACGCATGGAGCGTGTAATCGCATTAAATGCCGTAAAGGCTGTATAAGAAAGCTCGATTTTGATACCAGCGACGCGGTCTTCCAACTCAATAACCAGTGTCTCTGCTTCGTCATCGGATTCAACATACGTTGCTGGCAATCCAGTAAGCGCTGTCTTTCCTTTGACCAATCGATGGCCTGTATACGTAAACTCCGAAACCGTTGAGCCATTCTCAAGTTCCAATTGGATTGCAGGATTACGGAAATCACTCGTGCCATACACTGGTAATTCTACTGGCAACGTATCGAACGAGATTGTACGATCCTCTGGTACCGGGTTCGGACTGAAAGATGCTCGTTCTGTACGAACATGCAACCAGCTCAGATCGGTGTCACGTAATTTTTTGCCATAATACAAATGCACCAAATATCCTGAAGGCAGTACCTGAAATACGTAACTGGCCTCACGGGTCTGTAAATGAAATTGAAGTTTCTCCTGATTGATGTAAATGCTCATATGTCTCCTCCACCTCTATATATATAGGTCTTTCGGGTAAACGGTTTCTCAGGTTTCATTATAACGAAAAGATCGCCAATGTTCTACGCTTTCATCAAGCTTTAATCAAAAGAGCGCATAACAGCCCGAAGGTTGTCATACGCTCTTTTGGTTACAGTCTGAATTCAGTGTGTTCCCTTACAGGAACATCCATTGCCAACGAACGGCAGGGCAGCGTACAAGACGCTGGTTGCTGCCTTAAAAATCGATTAAACCAAGGCTGATCTGTAAGGCTTCGTTGACCAATTTCATGGTCTCCTCGTCCAGATGGGTAATCTTGTCAGTCAGCCTCTGTTTATCAATCGTCCGTATTTGTTCGAGCAAAATAACCGAGTCCCGGTCAAAGCCGTGTGCCGCCGCATCAATTTCAACATGCGTTGGCAGCTTTGCCTTCTGGATTTGGGCGGTGATTGCCGCCACAATACAAGTTGGACTGAACCGGTTGCCGATATCATTCTGGATCACCAGAACCGGCCTGACTCCACCTTGCTCGGAACCGACAACGGGAGAAAGATCCGCAAAAAAAACGTCACCACGTTTTACGATCAATGTCTACACCCCGCTAACTAAGCGGTCCAGAGTGCTGTCCGCATCTTCCTCCGCATGAAAGGCTTCGGATGCCATGGTCAGATTAATTTTTGCCATCTCCATGTACCCTCGCTGCATCGTTTCACGGATGTAACGTTTCTTACGCTCCGTTAAATACAGCTTCATAGCCTGCCTAATCAATTCGCTGCGGTTGGAATTCTCCAGCGCTACGATGCCATCCACTTCCTGCAAAAGATAATCAGGTAAACTGATCATGATCCGCTTGGTGTTCTGCAAGTTGGCCACCTTTCTTCCACCCCCACAAACCTTTCGCCATTGTGAACCAGTATTACGTTTTTCCAGAACTTTTATACAAAGGAATATATATGCCCCGAGTATATCAAGTATGCTGTACTCCATTATAAACACGGGGAACAATATTCGTACAGACCAAACATCTCAATTCAGGAATTAAATCCTTACCGTCATACATAATTCGAGATGCTCCGACAGTTTTCCTTCTGTTCTGAAAAAAAGTTTATTGGGAATGACGTCCAGTTTACCTGTCAGGATGTCAAAAGTGGATTAATTTTGGCGACTACTGCTCCCCCGCGGGTATATACCCGCGGAATGCGGTGCGCCATCATGCAGATCACTTCATAAGCAATCGTACCGAGCTGGGATGCCACCTCGTCTGCGGTTATTACGCCACCAGACTGATGACCGATGAGGACAACCTCTTCGCCGACTTGAATTTCTTCCGCCTCTTCCGCGAAAGATTGTAACGACACCATACACTGATCCATGCAGATCGTACCGACGACAGGGACGCGGCGGCCGCGTACAAGCACTTGTGCTTTACCTGTCAGCATTCTGGAGAATCCGTCTGCATATCCGAGCGGCAGGGTCGCTATTCGTTCGTACCCTTGCGTAAAATAACGGGTTCCGTAACTGATCCCCCAATGGGGTGGCAGTGTTTTGACCAGAACCGCTTTTGTCTTCAGCGTCAATACCGGGGACAGCTTCACCACCTGATGATTCACCTCAGCCGAAGGATACAGTCCGTACAGGCTTATTCCCACACGTACCATGTCATAGGACAATTCCGGTGTATCAATGGCAGCGGCGCTGTTCGCCGTATGTATAATCGGGATGGAACATCCCTGATCCCTGAGCGCATGAACCACGCTTTGGAACCGTCTATACTGCTCCAGTGTATAGGTTTTGTCTTCTTCATCTGCTCTGGCAAAATGGGTAAACATGCCTTCCAGCATCACCTGATTGAGCGAAGCTACTTCCTGAATGAAAGCCAATGCCTCATCGCCAGGCAACAGACCTAATCGGCCCATGCCGCTGTCGATTTTAATATGAACCTTCAGTTGGTTAGCGAATGTGCTCGCATCCAGATGTCGAATGGCGTCAAGCACTTCCCTGCTGAACAGTGTGACGGTCACATCATGTTGCCATGCAACAGCGATCCCTTCAGGCGGCGTATAACCCAGTACCAGGATTGGAATCGTAATCCCATGTTGTCGCAGTTCCAGAGCTTCGTCAAGAAAAGCCACACTTAAGTAATCCACACCCACTCGTTCCAGTTCTCTAGCCGTCTCCACCGCTCCATGTCCATAGGCATTGGCCTTCACACAGGCGAGGAATTTCATGCCCTGAGGCAATGCCTCGCGGAAAGCTTCTACGTTAGTACACAAATGATCCAAATTGATGTCCGCTTGGGTCGGCCGATATTGTCCTTGCACGTTAAGTCACCTTCTCTAATCATCTTAATCCGGCTCACGTCAGACTCCATCGTAATGCTCCAGCATGTGACTGTCAAATGAACCGAAGTTTCGCATTCAAAAACAGATGTAAGGTGCGCCGTTTGAGGAACAAATGCGATCACAGAAGAAGACCAATAAGCGAGATTGGCAGGGCTAAATTCCACTTTTCCACCCCAGCAAAATCTGCTTATATCGATTATTTACCCGGTTCCCTCTGCGTAGAAGCGCATTTTGCATTATTGGGTGTATCGAGTAAGAAAAACGGCGCCAGATGAATACCTGTCTTACATCAAAGCAAAGCACCGGAGAACGGGTCTCCGATGCTTCTTAGCATTCCTTATGTTTATGCTACTATTCGTTCATTTGTTCAAAAATCATTTGCCTGACTCTTCCTGCATCGAAGTTGCAATGCGTACCATTTCGTTCTGAGGCAGGTCTGCACTGGTGATCCGATATTCTATACCATCTGTCATCCATGTCAGTGTCTTCAATGCATCTCCGCTGATCATCCCCAGTGTGAATCCAAGATCCACTACACTGGATGGAGCAAGCGACACAGCTCGATCCTGCGGTCTGGCTTCGAATATGGTGTAATTATATATTCCTTCATAACGAAGCATAACCGAATAGTCTCCCGCCTCTTCCAGAATCTGATCATCCTTGAGCTGCACGCCTTCCGGCGCATAGGTCGGCTGAATTACGCCGAAACTGTCTGAGCCTTCCGGTTCTGCAAGGGTTGGCTCTTCGCCTTCCTGACCTGTTGCAGCACCTTCTGTACCTTGCTGCTCTGTGTCCCCACCTACACCCGTCTGTCCATCAGTGACAGCTCCGTCAGGTTCAGGCGCAGTCTGAGGATTGGCAGGTTCTTTACCACCCTCATTACCGGTTTGCTCCACAGGAGTCACACCGGAGTCCGTTCCTGTTTTGCCACCTTCTTCTGTAGCTGCTGACATGTTACGTTGCATGTCAAAGGCATCTTTCTCAAATTCAGTCCCGAATTTGAAGGAGTCAAATTTCACATCGACCACAACATTGGCATTGGAGTCGGATACTTCCACCTGTTTAGGTGCATAATCGCTTTTGTTCAGCCAGATCTTCTGTCTGACGAGTGCATGTGTATTATAATTGGCAGCTACATCAAAAACATAGCTCTCCTTCTCATCCGCAAACTGACGGGTTGTATCTCCCGTAATGCTCCGAATCAATGTTTCATAGAGGTATACCTGTCCTTGGTTATCTGGCCAATTGCTCTGAAACCGGAAGCTTTTGTTCTGGCTCGGTGTCAAAACAAACACGCCTTCATCGTTACGCAGTACAATCTGTGTTACATCCTTTTTGGCATTGGTTAACGCAATACGATAATAGGAAGGCTTCTGATGCCATACCTCGACCTTGTACTGCTGCGGCGCATCTCCGGTATGCAGCGTCATCACGCCTGCCCCCTGGTAACTTTCCATCTCTCCAACGACTTCGTTCAGATCTTTGACCACAGCTGCCGCATCCTTCTTCCCGCAGGCGGCAAGTAAGGCCGATAAGACCAATACCATGGCAAGCATCCATGATATTCGGCGCATGACATCATCCCCTTTAGCACATGTTTTCACTTCAGGATTGTGCTTGCAGCAGAACCCCTACTTGATTAGTACATGTTATGAGGGACTTGTTCGATATATGCGGACTAGTTTGACAAGCAATCGGTGAAGTCCGTTAATACGGCATTGCTATGCAAAATCAGTCTCGGGGAGGATGTTAACTTTATCCAGAAAAGGCATAGTGAATTGTAGGATATTATTCGTTTTGTTGAATATTGGGAGGGAAAAGGTATGACGAAAACAAAGCTTCGCACATCACTGGAAGGACTGGATGAATTCATCAACGAGCAGCTTCAATTATGGAATGGTGTCGGCACAGCGGTGGCTGTGATCCATAAGGATGAAGTCTTCTGGCAAAAAGGCTACGGTTATCGTGACCTGGAGTCCAAACTTGAAGTTACCCCTAATACGTTGTTTGCCATCGGTTCAAGTACCAAAGCCTTTACCGCAGCAACCGCTGCTCTGCTTGTGGATCAGGGGATACTCGACTGGGATACCCCAGTGAAGTCGTATATGAAAGATTTTCAGATGTTCGATCCGATCGCAACAGAACGTATAACTATTCGCGACATGCTGTGTCATCGTTCGGGTCTTCCAAGGCATGAGTTGGTATGGTACAACTCCCCACGTACAAGAGAAGAACTTGTTCGTACATACAGTATCTGGAGCCAAATCAGGATTTCCGAAACAAATGGCAGTATCAGAACCTAATGTACATGACGGCAGGTTATCTGGTTGGACAGCTCAATGAAACTTCGTGGGAGCAGATGGTTCAGAAGACCCTATTTAATCCGCTGGGTATGAACTCAAGTCTGTTCTCTGTTGAAAAAATGCAACTTCAGCCTGACTATGCTTACCCTTATATGGAGAAGGATGGTCAGAATACGAGAATACCTTTTCGAGCCATTGATGCCATAGGACCTGCTGGTTCCATTAACAGCAATCTAGTCGATATGATTGCATGGCTTCAATTCCAATTGCATCAAGGTCAATGGGAAGGAACGTCATTGATATCGAAGGAACAGATGAAGATTATGCATAGTCCTCAGATGCCCAGTGATTCGCCGTTCATAAGCCAAGAACTGCCTGTGAGTACATATGGTCTGGGTTGGATGATTGAGCCTTATCGTGGACATGCCATGATTCATCATGGTGGGGCTATTGATGGCTTTGCATCGCAAGTTGCCTTTTTGCCAGAGGAACAGATTGGAATCGTGGTTCTGAGCAATACCCACGGAAGTATAATTCCGTATACGGTTGCTTTTCATATCATGGACCAACTGCTTGGATTGGAGCCTGTCAATTGGAGTTCCAAATTAAGAAAATTAATGGGGAAAGAATCAGCAGACACGGAGGCTAATCCGGAGAATCCTTTGGAAGTACCTATTCAACCAGACACTGCCGTTGAGGAAAAAATTGAAGAACCTCACATTACACCTTGTGATCGTCCTTACACCGCTTATGCGGGTATTTACACGCATCCTGGTTATGGCGAGATGTCTATTCAGGAGACAACGGACGGGTTGCAGGCAACCTTTAACGCCATTGAAATGCCCATGGTATACACCGGAAAAGATACGTTCTCCGTCGAATTTGTGTTATTCGGTCTGAAGATCACATATACGTTCACCCTGAATGAATCATCAGAAGTTGCACAATCCATCTCCATTCCTTTGTTGCTTGAACCGGGTACAAAGCCTATTGAATTCATTAGGGTTTCGTAAATAATCAGAACCTATATAAATTAAACTAATGAATGTTTACACTGGTCACTCCGATGACAGAACAACCTTCTGATCGCTGTTATCCCCAGATTTCTTTAATTTCTTTTCATAAAGGGAAAATCCGGGGATAAAGGCGAACGCTCTGCTTCTTCAGGTTATTTCTGTCCTCTCCGTTTTGTATAAATGTTTAATTCAATTTATATAGAGAACACTTGCTTCATTTCCGTTGTGGTAGCCAAACCTACCTACCACAACGGAATATACACTGGGTAACTCGTATCCTCTTCCTCGGCACCAGGGCTTCTCTTCACCCACAATCTGCGCAGATCAGGCAGACCATACCCCGCAAGACGATAATCTCGCAACGAATCATGATGGGCGTGTTCTTCCTTGAAGCTGTATGTGGGCAGAAGCAACGCCTCCTGAATCAGTCGATCTTCTAGCCGAATCAATCTACTCAACCGCTCCGCAGGTTCCTGGATCATGACCACTCGTCCACATTCCTGTTCCAGTTCATGTCTCCAGTAATCATTCATCGCAATCAGGAATAACGTGTTCTGGAAGGTATACATCGTCACCAGACTCAGCACGATATGATCATCGAACACTTCTCCCGTATAGATCAGATCACAATCCCTGAATCCATCTTGATAGACTGCATGAACCGGATCTCCCGGGATAATGTTAATATGTAGGCCAATCTGTTTACATCTCTCTGCAAACCAGACCATATCTGCCTCCATCTTCTCTCCTTCTTCCACCCCCAGACTTAAACTTTGCCCTTGGTAAGAGCTACGACGCAATAATACTGAGGCCCGCGCCAGTGAGGTCTCGACAGAAAGTACTGTTTCAGGTGTGACCGAACCATCCGATTGTTCCGATTGCTGTTTCCATAGCTCCCCTTGATCCGCACCCTCCGTAAGATGTTGCTTCTGTACTCGTCCTCGAATCAGACTATAAGCAGCCTGCGTGTTCGGGCTTCCGAGTGCTTCCGACAACTCCTGCGCATTCAATAGCTGTTGAACAGCCCGGCGAAAATTCACATCATGCTGTGGCCCTTCCTTCTGCATATTAAACGTCATATACACTCCGCCCTGCATCTCATGCTGTACAGCACGAGGTTGTGCATCCGGAAATAAATCATGCTTGATGATGGACTCCGCTTTTCCCGAGTGGGGGAGCTGCCACACTTCAACGCGATCCACATAAGCCCGCCCTCTGAAATAGGTAGGGAACACCTCAAGCACGAGCAGCTTCGAATCATGACGAGTCAATTGATAAGGTCCTGTTCCAATCGGATGGAGCGGGTTCATCTCCACATCTCTAGGCAGGATAGATGCAGACATACTACTCATTAGATCCGGGAACATGAAGTTGGGCTTATTCAACACAAAACGTACAGTCAACTGGTCATACGCTTCTATGCTCCCAATGGAACTAAACAGAGGCCTGCACGGGTTACTCTTGTCAGAGATAATGCGATCAAAGGTAAACTTCACGTCCTCTGCATCCAGTATCCTTCCATGATGAAAAGGTATGCCTTTGTGCAGATAAAAGGTCCATTCCCTTCCGTCCTCATGACTCTCCCATGCTATAGCCAGACTCGGCTCACATACTTGGCGTTCAGCATGATAACGAACCAGACGATCAAAGACCTCTGCAATGATGAAAACTTCTCCCCACATCCCCGTCTGCGTTGGGTCGAGAGTCTTAAAAGGTGTATTCTGCGGAATTCGCAAAGTATCCACTCGCCCTCTGTCCCCTTCATTCGAACGCAGACCGAATTGAGTCTGCATTTGCTGCATCAGATGTTCTCGCATCGTAATTGGCAAAGCGGCGGCCAGTTCATAGGCGTCCTCCATCCTGTTGCCACTCAATAGATAATCGAACCGTTCACGCGCCACTTCAAGCAACGGGATGTAAAATACCAGCATCGATTTTTTGCCCCTGCCACGCTGCGGGTTCCACCTGACCCACCCGTTCTCCTTGAATTTGTTCATAATGAGGTTCATGTTGCGCATGGTACAACATAAAAGATCGGCAAGTTCACCTACCGTTGTATATACTTCTTGTTCATCATGCACATGTGGAAAGTTTAATCGCAGTTGAATGTAATGTTCTGATACGTCCATATATGTCCTCCCTTCTGCTAAAATACGAAATCCATCCGGATACTTCTACAGTTTTTCTTCAGGTTTTCCTCCATTATACTCAGTAACATCAACATGACCAGTGGGAAGGAAGAAAAACGATTTATGAAATACGCCGATCTGCACCCTAACATCAGGATACGTATCATTACTGATTTTTTCACGGATCTGACCCAAAAGTCCATCATTCCATTCATGGCGATCTATCTGAGTATTCAGATTGGCGCAGGTTTGGCAGGGTTATTGCTGACTGTCAATATTGTGGCGTCCATGATTGTGGGAATGTGGGCAGGATATTGGTCTGACCGGATTGGACGGAAGAAATTGATGGTGATCGCACAAAGTCTCCAGGTCATGGCTCTACTGGGCTTGGCCATCGCCAATTCGCCGTGGATGGATTCGATCATTGTCACTTGTCTCATGTTTCTGCTCAGTAGTCTCAGTTCAGGGATCACCGTGCCGATTGCTAATGCCATGATTGTCGACGTGAGCAGTGAACATGAACGTCATTATGTATATGGATTGCAATATTGGACAACAAACGTTGCTGTAACCTTTGGCGCACTGATGGGCGGACTATTTTTCGAATCATTTCGTTTCCTATTGTTCAGTCTGGTATGCCTTGAAAGCCTAGCTACCCTGTTTATTTTGATCTTTATGATTCGTGAAACAATGGATAAACGTGCATTAGCTTATAGCGATGCTCCCATCCAGAGGAACATACTGAAAACGTACTGGTCGGTCTTTCAGGACAAACGTTTCATGATATTTTTCACGGCTACTGTACTTGCAGTCTCCCTGGAATTTCAGTTGGATAAATACATCGCTGTTCGTCTAAAAAATGAATTCACCGCTCAACTGTTCGGCTCAGATATCTCAGGTCTGCATATGTTCAGCCTGATCATGGTTATTAACACCGTACTGGTCGCCTTGGTTGCCATTCCATTCTCCAGATGGATAGGTCGCTTCCAGTCCAGATCTATCATGACTGTCGGTATGCTCCTCTATACCGCAGGTTTCACCGTACTTGCTTTCAGCAACTGGGCCTGGTTACTCATCTCATCCGCTATATTGCTAACCATTGGAGAATTGATGTACGCCCCTGTTCGTCAGGTCCTGCTCGCGGGCATGATTCCAGACTCGGACCGTGCTGCCTATATGGCTGCTGACGGGTTGAGTTACAACGCTGCTGCTCTCCTAGGCAGTCTCGGGTTAACCATTGGAGCCTTTCTGCCCTCCTATGCAATGGCTGGTCTGTATGTCCTGATGGGGCTTGGAGCGCTCGTCTTTTTCCGAATGTTACTTCGGAAGGCAGAGGAACAGAATCAACATCTGCCGTGTGCAGATGCATCTTGATTTCACTTTTCCGAAAACAAAATAATCATCCAAGGGAGCCCAGCAGGCTCTCTTTTTCATGTCCATTATCAACATTTAGAAGTAAATTATATTTAACATTTTGTATATTATAGTTTACATTTAGTCAAATATCATGTACATTAGGTTCATGGAGGTGAGCAAGTGGAAGAATTACACAATCACGTTCGGGAGTTACGAGCCAGAGACCGGCTATCCCAAGCAGAACTGGCCAAACTCATTGGTGCATCCCGTCAAACCATTGCCCTGATTGAGCGTGGAGATTACTCTCCGTCGGTCGTTCTGGCACTAAAAATAGCACATGTATTTGGTGAACCTGTCGAAAAAATCTTTGAACTGAAAGGTGGAGATTAAAATGAAAAATTCATCATCCTCGTCCATTAAAAAGCGGTTGCGTCTTCCCTTGTATGCAGCAGGTGGCGCTGTAGTTGGTTTTCTCGGAGCTAGCGGAGTCAGTAAAGTCCCTTCTGACTTGAACTGGACGCTGTCCGTGTATTATGACTATGATCTTTTATTCGCAATACTGGCGGCTCTTGTGGTAGTTATGACGGTGTGGAACATCTTCAGTCTCTCCCGCACGCCATCTGTCCCTCCCATGGAAGATGATGCTTATGGAGATTCCGATTCACTCATCTCTCCCGCAGAGCGCTCCCTCGGAAAAGCGATGATCCTCAGCGGATTCAGTGTTATTCTTACGTTTACCTGGGCAGCACTTGCCTTGTCCTTGTATGCATCCAACCGAACCATGCCGAATTCTCCAGAACTGTTTAACCTCTTGAATCTTGTTGCTTCGTGCATCTCTATTATCATCGTTGTGGTCGTGCAAACTCTGACTGTGAAGCGATACAACCTTTATTTCCCTGATCGTGCGCTGGATTTGAACTCGCGCAATATGAAAAAAGATCACTTCGAGAAATTAGATGAAGGTGAGAAATGGATCGTGTATCGCGCAGCCTATCGTTCTTTTCAGATGATGAATGTACTTCTTGGTGTTGGAATGGTCTCTATGGTTCTATATTCGATACTCTTTACCTTTGCTCCATTCCCGATTGTAGTGCTCTCTGTAATCTGGATTGCCAACATCGGAATCTATTATCGTGAAACCTATCGGGCGAGTAATCAGTAATACATGGGTAGGTAACTATTTTGTAAATATTTTCATAAAGGAGTGTTTGCATGCATTTATCCAAACGAAAGACCCGTTTCAGGTTCACCTCCCTAACAGGCGCTTTTATGGCTGTGGTTCTGTCTCTCAGTCTGTGGGTACCCGCAGTTCAGGCGGAGACCGCGACTCCAGTAGTTGCTGAACAAGGAAAGACGAAAGCGCTGACAACTGAATCGGCTACAGCATTTCTGGATTCATTCTTCGATTCCCCTGAGGCAAAGCCCCATTATGTGGGAGCCTCCGTGGTTATTGTGAAAGATGGCAAAGTACTGGCGGAAAAAGGATATGGCTTCTCCGATGTGGAGAGTAAAACAGCGATCGATCCGAAAAATACGGCCTTCCGTGTAGCCTCTGTCTCCAAAACGTTCACGTCAGCAGCTGTTATGCAGCTGGTCGAGCAAGGCAAGGTTGATCTGCAAGCTGATTTTCAGACCTATGTGAAAGGGCTCGAATTCGATAATCCTTTTGACAAACCTGTAACTGTGGAGAACCTGCTCACCCATACGACCGGATTCGAGATCCGTGATCCGCAGCAGGAAGACATCCATACTGATTTTGACAAGTACATAGCGATGGAGGAATACGCACAGCAACATATGCCTCCTGTCGTTCGGGAGCCTGGTAGCGCCTACATGTACGATAATTTCTCGTTTTTGCTACTTGGCATGATTGTTGAAAATGTAAGCGGCGAGCCCTTTGAATCCTACATGCAACAACATATCTTCAAACCGCTAGGAATGGGTAACAGCAGTTTCATGCTGGACAAAAAGTTCCAAAAGCAGCTAGCTACAGGCTATGATGCGGCACACAATCCGCTTGATCTGTACACCATCTCTCCAACACCAATGCCTCAAGGTGGCATGTTGTCTACCGCTGAGGACATCGGGAAGTTCATGATTGCGTTCCTGAATGATGGCGTGAAGGACAACGAGCGGATTCTCAAGGAATCCACGGTGAAAAGCATGGAACAATACCGTTCTTCCATTCACCCATTGTTGCCGGACGCCACCTATGGATTCGAAGCAGCATTTCAGATTCCCGGTGCAGGAAGTAGTCCAAAAGTTATTACGAAAGCAGGCGACCTGATCGGATTCAGCTCTTATCTCTTCCTTATTCCCGAGCAAAATACAGGCGTTTTCCTGACGTATAATCAAAATGGAGCACTTCGTAATCTGTTCTACCCTGCATTCATTCAGAATTTCTTCCCGCAATATGCAGAGCCTGGACAGCTCAAGGAATACATGCCGCAATCAGCAGCTGAGCTGCAACGCTTCACCGGATTGTACGCGGATCTACGAATTAGCACGATCGTCAGCTCCCTGAAAAATGCTGGTACAGAGCCTGGACAACTGAGCATTTCGGACGTTTTTCTGGGTCAACGCAACCTGATTCAAGTGGAAGATAATCTCTTCAAAGATGAATTGACCGGTCAATTCACAGCATTCAAGAAAAATGCTGATGGAACCATCTATATGAAAGAACCTTACCTCAACCCTATGGGTTATGAGAAAAAAGGACAAAATCCTATGGGCTTCCGGGATGTTCGTGAGAACAGTCCTTATGCTGAGGCTATCTATGGATTACAATCACTCGGACATTATGTGAATGATGTAAGCGAATCTTTTCAACCGAAAACGGCAGTAACACGAGCTGAATTTATTGAGAATGTCCTTAAATTGAGCGGATTGAAAGCCAGCAAAACCACACCACCTACGGGCACCGATTGGGCCGATCATACCGCAGCTGGATATATTCAGCTTGGATTTGAATCTGGCATGATTACAGGTACGGATCAACAACAGTTTAAACCAGATCAAGTTATCACCAGACAGGAAGCGATGGTAATGATCTGGAGATCTCTCCAACTGCAATATCCTAGTGAACTGTTCACGGATGTCAAACTTGCGGGACACACGGACCCATGGGCTGTACCAGCCGTTCAGATGATGGCGAAGCTTGGTATCCATGGACCTGAGGTAAAAGTGCTGGAAGATGGATCCATTGATTTACTTTCCCGCAAACCTCTGATTCGTCAGGAAGAGGCTGCGATTATGTATGCGCTGCTTACCCAACCAACAGATCAAATCGTCGCTGAACTGATGGCTGCTCAGCAGCCGCAAGCTGAACCTGCTGAAGGAGCCGAGCCTGCAGAGGAGACATCTGAAACTGCGCCGGTTCCTGTACCAGCGCCGGTCCCTTCTGCAGCATCAGCACAATAAAAATAAAATTAGATTTATCATGCTTATGAGGCAAGAAAAAACAGGCTTGTTCAGAAGGGTAAGATCCTTCTCGAACAAGCCTGTTTCGTTACTTTTCATAACTTATTATAGCGATCTGTTATTGAGTTATATCCGTCTCTATTCGATCAACGAAGATACATGGTGGTTCCCGTTACGCTGATCAAACTTGGCTGCAGCGGTCTGAGCATGCTCCGCAAAGTAATCGGCCAGCTTGAGCAGGTCGCCTGGATCGCCTTCATACGGGAAGGATGATGGCAGACGCAATCGGTATTCTGGAGATTCTTCCGCCCAGCGGCGAAGCAACGATGCTGCTCTGGCATAAAACAACATTTTGGCGTAAGGATCTTCATGATCAGCAGCGAACACCAGTGTTTCCTCCAGCACATCAATGCCTTTTGCAGGGTTCGTACGTGTGAGATAATCCATCTGTTCCGCAAAACTCTGCACAAAATCGTTCTGGCCTTTGATCAGGCGATATCCCTTGGTCTGATGTTTATCTGCTTCGGCAGTCCGTCCCAACCGATATAACGGCATCAAAATTTCAGACAAAGTCAGATGCGGAATCTCCGCACAGCTCATACGCCCTTTCAGGATAGGCTGTGCCGCCTCCAACACCTTCTCATCGTCTCCTTTTAACAGGAAATATCGCATAATCTCATCCTGCTCACAGGCTTCGCAGTCACTCATAAAGTCACGATCCATCGTTCTGAATCGATCATAACTGCGTCCCGCTTCCTCCAGCTCCCCAAAATCCATAAAGATCCGGAATCGATAATACCAGTAGGAGCGTTCGCTGTAACCGTACGACTTGAAACGCCGTCCGAAATCCTCCAACAACTCCATGATCTTCTCACGTGATATTTCCGGGAAGTCGGGCATCTTGCCCAATATCCATTTGTACGACCACATTAATGTTTCTTCATCATATTCTTCGGGCTGTTGGTCGAACTTGCCCAGCTGCCAGGAAAAAGCAATCAAAGCTTTCATCGGATATCCACAGAAGGTGGCTACATCCACAATCTCTGAGCGTGCTTCGTACGCTTCCATAACCATACCACTGACATCGGCCACCCGCGCTGCTTCCTCCAGCATACCAAGCTTCGCCGGACCATTGGGTAAGCCATAGGCCTCGTCCATCAATTCTTCAAAATCCATCTCTGTCTTCATCACGCATCCCCCTTACGATCTGTATTTGCACGCAAACCCCAATCTATAAAACGAACAATGCCCTGATTTAACACTTCAAGCTCCTGTTTGCTCATGGCATAATGCCCCATCATCAGTGCATTGACGTATAACATTTCGATGGCAATCGGCGTCATCTGATCATCCGGTGATGTCAGTACCCGCTGAATGATCGGATTACTCACGTTCAGATACAAGGTTGAGTACCCTGCTGAACTCATGCCAGAAGACAATGAACCCAGAACAGACGAGAACAATTCCGTGCTCTCCTCGCTTGCTTTTTCAAGTGCGCGAAGTGTTGAAGATTCTTGAGACAGCGTGAACAACACCGGCAGATCCGTTGGCTTGAAACCTTTCACCTCAGCCCGACAACGGAAGCGCTGTAAGGCAGAATCTGCGAGTCGCAATGCATCATAATATTGATTACGTTCAGCGGGAGGTACATCGGTGAAACTCATCGAGACCTGGTCCGGTTGTAGACGCTCCGTCTGTACATTGTGTACAGCCATCGGCAATGTCGTCATCAACTCGCTGTCATAGATGTACCCACCGTTAATCACCAGCATCGATTGTGCGGATGCCACATGATGGATCTGACGGTACTCATCCACAGAAGACGTGAAATACAACGTCTCTCCTTCATCGATTAGTTCACCCAGCTCCCGGTGGCCCCTTGTGCTCTCAAATGGCAGCCAGCGATGAATCATGGCGTAGAATGCCTGATCCTGCACAGCCAGTGCCTTCATGGACAGAGCATGCAGGCGAATCAGCTTCTGCAGCCGTTCCGTCTGGCTCTCAGCCATGTCGGCCAGTCCCTGGCGAAGTGCGTCTCCAAGTTCGGAGCGAACTTCCTCCAGCTTTTCATTTTCATAAAAATGTTCCCGTGATGCCGTCGGTTGAAGCTCATCTGTCCAGATCAGGCATTTCACAAAAAACGCCCACTCAGGCAAAATGTTCTCTGCCTTCTCCGAAATCAGCATTCTCTTCAGGTAAACCCGGTGAGAACGCTTGGCATTCAGATTAACCGCGTGTGGCAGTACAAAAGCAATACCCCCGGTACGGCCTGAAGCTGTCGTCAACGGAATGAAGTCCTGGAACTGCTCGCCAAGCAGACGTTCACCAAATGCCAATACCTCTGATCTGCGTGAACGTGCGAGTGCAGGGTCCATCAGCCAGATCGGTGTCTCGCTATTCACTACATATTGGGCGCCGTCATGATCCAGCGTGACTGGATACGGCAATAACGCTCCGTAATAGAACAGAGCTTCTTTCACATACTCTGGTTCAAAATAGTGCGCCGCGTCCGGTATGCAACGCAGATATACTTTGGTCCCCGGGGACAGCTGTGTGTCCAACTGTCGAATCGTATAGGTGCCATCCGGCTTGCCCCGCCACTCCATCGAAGGGCCGCCCTTCGCGGATTGCGTCAGCATGACGATTTCGTGACTCACCATGAAACAGGATAACAACCCAATCCCGAAACGCCCGATAAACGAAGTCTCTCCATCCAGCAGCGCTTGCTGCCCCCTCTTCGAGGATTGTCCAATCATCGCCAGGAATTCATGGATATCAGCTTCAGTCAAGCCGATGCCGTTGTCCTCCACCATCATGGTCAATTGTTCACCTGTTCCTGTCAGTTCCACACGAACTTTGCCCTGATACCCTGGCTCGGCCTCCGTTCGTGCAGTAATCGCATCCGTCGCATTCTGCATCAGTTCTCGCAAGAACACTTTCGGACTGCTATATAGATGGTTGGATAAAATCTGGATCATCCCGCTCAGGTTCACTTGAAAACGATATTCATTGGATGCTGTCATGACTCACTCACCTTCCTCTAAGTCCAAACACAATATGTACCCATACGATGTAATCATATGGATGTGTTAGACGAATTCATTATGTAATCGTTAAAAACAGACGTTCCCGTGACAGGCACGCCTAAACATCACGTCAAGCCGCCCCTGAATAACCAAGACCGGCGTTAGATGAATATTACAGGCATTCATGAGACGTATGGCCTTATCTTTCATTACCACATTATGAATGGCAATGAAACGGATGTTCTACCCTAAAATAAGGATACATGTTACACGGTAGAGAAAAAACAAACCTGAGACCCGATTTCAGACAGACTTCAGGGTAAATATGCATCCTACATTCGGGACTATTGAAGGAGGAAAATATCTTTTTTGTCGTCCATTTGAACGATATCAGCCTACCGCACGTATAATCTCCAAACTCAGATCGGACGGTGAATATACATGATCGAAGTACGCAACATATCCAAGCAATTCAAGGAGCATCAAGCACTGCATGATGTCAGTTTCACAGTTAAACAAGGCAGTGTCACCGGGTTGATTGGACCCAACGGTTCGGGCAAAACCACACTGATCCGTATCATGAATGGGGTCTTGGGCGCTTCCGGTGGACAGGTGACCATTAACGGATTGGACGCCGCTCGTGAGGCGGAGAAAGTACTGGCCATGTGTGGCACCCTTACCGAGCAAAGTGGATTATATGAAAATATGAGCGGGCGTGACAATCTGACTTTCTTCGCAGATGTTTTTGGCCTGAAGCATGCCAAGAAACGAATCGACGAGCTTGTAACTCTGTTCGAGTTGCAGGATTATCAGCATCGAAAAGTCGGCACCTATAGCACAGGCATGAAGAAGCGCTTGGGCCTTGCACGAGTACTCTTGCACCGTCCTTCCATCCTGTTTCTGGATGAGCCCACCAATGGCCTTGATCCGGATGGAATTCAGATGGTGCTGCGCATTATCCGTCAGTTAAATAAGGAAGAAAAGATGACGATTCTGGTCTCATCCCATGTGCTGTCCCAGCTGTCAGCCGTCTGTGATCATTATATTTTCATGGAAAAGGGGCACATCGTGGAGGAAGGCACAGAGCAGGAGATTGTTAGCCGGTACCTGTCCACGCCGACGCTCGAAGTAGAAGCCGACATGCCCAATGGATGGCACACGGCAACCAACTTCACGCCTGAAATAATCTCCGCACATCAAGCAGTATTTCAGCTTACATCGCGTGAAGACATTCCATTACTCCTAAGGCAATTAACGGAGCATGGTCAAGTCTATCAGGCCCGCATCACGGGCAGTGATCTGGAAAGTATCTATTTTGCCATAAGGGAGGCACACCACCATGAATAACCGCCAAGCCATACGTGCACTGGTACGTAAAGATATCCGGTCCGTCACAGCCAGCGTTCAGCTCTGGTTGCCCATGTTGATCGTCCCACTGATTATCGGAATCATTATGCCCTCTGCCCTCCTGTGGGCGGCCTCCAGAATGGAACTTCGTTCTCTGGGCAACATCAGCTTTCTACTCGAATCATTGGATGCGTTAACCCATGGTGGACAGATTCCTCAGCTTGCTTCCATGCCTACAGATAATCATCGTATTGTCTATTACTTGGCCATGTATATGTTCGCTCCCTTGTTTCTCATCATTCCGGTGATGGCCTCCAGTATTCTGACGGCCAATAGTTTCGCTGGTGAGAAGGAACGTAAGACGCTGGAAGGATTGTTGTTCACACCGATCAGTATGAACACTCTTTTTAAAGGCAAAGTGCTAGCGGCCCTGATCCCTTCCCTTCTATTATCCTGGGTTACTTTCCTGATCTACGGAATCATTGCCAATATTCTGATGTACCCCATGTTTGGAACGTTGATGTTTCCCAATCTGAACTGGATAATACTTGTGGTGTGGGTTGTTCCCGCTTGCAGTCTTATGGTCATTTTATTGAACGTCCTGATCTCGGCCAAGGTCCGTGGGTTCCAGGAAGCCTATCAGCTCGGCGGATTAATTGTCCTTCCCCTCATCGCCTTAGTCGCTGGTCAAGCCAGTGGCATGCTGCTCATTGGTCCTTGGATGTTACTCATGATTGGAGCAGTGCTCCTGCTCATAAGTTTGGTTCTTCTTCGTCTGGTCACCGCGTGGAATGGTCGTCAGCAACTGGCGGAAAGTCAGATCTGAATGATGTGCGTGTAACGAGGAAATTCAACAGATCACACCGTCGCTCCGCTATACAGATTGAGAAATAAATATACGCGGGTTATGATGTGGAGATATATGCTATGGGATGATTCTAGAGAGGAATGGAACAACTGTATGGAATCCAAACTACTTCAAAAATTAAAATATGCTTCACAATTAACGGCACAGGAGAAACATATTGTGGACTATATCCTGAACAATCCCGAAGTTGTATTTGATTCTACAGCCCATGAACTGGCACAGCAGACCTATACAAGCTCATCCACCATTGTTCGCTTATGCAAAAAGCTGGGTACCAAGGGGTACCCAGACTTTCAGTTAAAGCTTGCTCTTGAATATCAACAGATGCCTTCCGCGATGCAAACGCAGGATCATGCAATTGCAGAACAAGGCAATGTGCTGGCTGCCATCGACTCGGTTCCTTACCTGTACCAGCAGGCGCTGGAGGATACCCGCCGGATGTTAAACGCTCCTGTTTTGCTACGAATCGCTAGCTGGGTTAAAGAATCCGTACGCATTGATATCTATGGCAGTGATATGAATTATTATCTGGCTCAACAGGCTTGTGCCAAGTGGAATGAACTCGGCATATCTGCCATTGCTCATAATAGTCCCAACATGCATTATTTGAACACGATGAATCCCAAAAGCCTGACGCTGTCTTTTGTTATCTCACACACAGGGGAGAACCAATCCATGATTGAAGCCGCCAAAGTGCTCAATAGCAAACAGATGAAAGTCATCGCGGTCACGGGCAACAACCATTCAACCCTGTCCAGACATTGTGATGAAACGCTGCTGGCTTATGGATACAATGAACAATTAAGGCTATCCAAAATGTCTTCGATGGTCTCGGTACTCTACATTTTCGACATGTTATACATGGGGAGCATTAGCGCTACGTATTAACGATTAAAGCTGGTCCGCTGCAAATACAATCCCGGCATTCTTGCGCGCACTCATGAGTACACTCATCACAGACTGGCTGTGTTCGAGTAGTTCGTAACACCGTTTGTAATCCCCATTTGCATGGATGTCCCTGAACGCTTCCCACTCATAGTACAGCCAATTGGATTTGGTCTGCTCATTATACCCCTCAGCAGGCTCATTCCCGATTTGAAGCTTGATCTCCCGGCAACCGTTTGCTCCTCCCACAACCTGAAGATAACCTTTCTCGCCCTGAATGAGCACAAAGTTCATGCTGTTTGTGTCTTTGGCACCTACACATTCCGCAATAAACTCCGGATATTGGAGAACCACTACACCTGACGTATCAATGCCGTTTGCATGCTGATTCGCGGTATACGATACGGTATTTGGACTCCCAAACAGATTCATGACCAGATGAAGATTATAAATATTGATATCCATCAGCGCTCCGCCAGAGAATTGTGGATTAAATACGTTCGGCGTTTCCCCTGCAAGCAGATCATTGTATTTGCGCGAGTATTGACTGTAGTTACACTGGATGAGTTTGATCGGACCAAGCTTTGGTAGCTGCTCCTGTATGACTTTAATATTGGGCAGATGAATGTTGGAGATAGCTTCAAACAGCAACAGATTCTTTTCTTTTGCAAGTGCAATCAGCGTTTCTGCTTCCTGAAGCGTGGACGTGAACGGTTTTTCGCAGACGACATGTTTGCCATGTTGAAGTGCCTCATAGGCCTGTTCGTAGTGCATGCTGTTTGGTGAAGCAATATATACGAGATCTACATTTGTATCTGAAAGTAGGGATTCCAGGTCCGTATAGATGGTATCGACCCCATACTTACCCGCAAGCTCCTGTGCTGTCTCTCTCTTCCGGGAGTACATCGCTGTACACGTAACATCATCCAGTTCATTGATCGCAGATAAAATGGCATCCACAATGGACCCTGTACCAATCGTTGCTATATTCATCATATCGTTTCGCTCCTGTCGTTGGTTGTTTGTCGGTTTGCTCTCTTCGCTGCTTCGATTCCGTCATGTAAAATATCCAATACATATAAAACCTCTTCATCCTTGACCGGTTTATCACCGCTATGTCGAATGGCATGAAGCAGTTGATCATATAAAATGCCATAGTCCGTCGCTTCCGAAGGAACTTTCTCCGTATGTGATGTTCCCTCATCGTCCACATAACTAATCGTACCCCAGTTATCCTCCGGTTCAGCTTGAATGGATACCCGGGTTCGTCCATCTCCATTTTTCGTTTGATGCCCACTGCTATATTTAACAAAGCTCCCTCGATCCCCGTGGACAATGAATTTTGGATGCTCGATCTTCACAAGCAGACTGCACTTAATCGTGGCCTTCATTCTTCCATATCGAAAATCAATATCGATGTAATCATCGGATTCACCCGGCGCGATCAAACTCCGAACATCATAATCAATTCGGTCAGCTACGCCATAGATGGAGATTAACTGATCGATGGTATGCACGGCCAAGCCATGCAACAATCCAAATCCACTTCTCGTATACTGTGGGTGAAAATAATCATAGTGGGACTGGATTTCAACAATATTCCCCAGTTTGCCGCTCTCAATCACTTTTTTTAATGTCAGGAAATCACCATCAAATCTGCGATTTTGATTTGCCATGGCGATGAGATTTTTACGATTGGCTAGTTCAAAGACAGCTTTGGCTTCCGCAGAAGTGGAGGCAAAAGGTTTCTCGACCAGCACATGTTTCCCATGTTCCAACGCCTGCTTGGCGTATTCTACATGGCTATCCACATGGGTAGCAACAACAATCAACTCAATCTCATCATCCTGCAATATTTCTTCAAAATTGGTTGAAAAAGCAATCTCGGGATAAAGTAATTCACGCTCTGTATCGCCCACCCGATCTTCCTCGCGACGGTATATCGTCTTCACCTTGATATTTTCCTTTTTGTCCAGATAAGGCAAATGATAATTCACCACCGCATTCCCAAATCCGATGATCGCCACATTCATGAACATGATCGCTCACTCCTCTGCTCTGGTTGAGTGTAATGTTATCACGATCAAGTCAGGCGGAGAAGGCTTTGGGACGGGATTGGCAGCATCATGCGCAATTTGATTTCAGGTTTGAATGACTATGAAATTGAATTTCATCCTCTTCTTTTTTTTCATGTTTGAGATCTAACATATCTTCCATAGTTTACCGATATAACATAAGGAATTAACGACATACATATAGAAAAACGAAGGGGACGATGAACGAATGAAAACAGGGTATACATACTTACAGCGCACCATCTGTACATTGCTGTTATTTACACTCATTGCAGCAGTGACGTTGGGAGGTGGAACCGCAGCCCAGGCAGCTTCACTCAGCCAATCCACAGTGTATTATGAGTCAGATGGCGTCCTGTACAAAGTATCCGCTGATGGCAGCAATACAACAGAAGTATTAATTGATTTCCAAGGGGTGGACTTGCACGCGGCAGGCTCTTATCTCTACTACACGCAGACTGCTTCTTCCACAACATTGCTTCGGGTTCCAAATGACGGGTCCAGCGATGCGGCAGAGACATTTGCTACAGATGTACTCAGCTATTATACGGATAACGGATTCATCTATTATCTGGATGCTACAGGTACCATTTATCGCGCGAATGGCAATAGTAATGCTTCAGCTGTCACCAAAATTGCTGACAAGGCTGATACCGACTTCCCATTCCTCCTGGTAACCAAAGGGCGTGCCTACTATAATGCGTTGGTTAATGGAAACACGTGGATCGTGTCCAAAACGTCCAACGGTTCTGGAGCTGTGCAGCGGATTGCCGCAGGCGCAGTGGAAGGACGTTATTTTACGAACCAAGCCAAAAACGAACTGCAACTGATGGTAAATACAGACCCGTACGAGGATTTCTATTCCACCAATGCTGTTGTCATGTATAAGGTGAATTACAACACTGGTAAAGCGACCGCTGTTAATCCCAAAGCCAAACTGGATGTGAATGCTGTATATTCCGGTGGTTGGGGAAACAATCTTTACGTGTATAACAAAGGAATCGATCTCGACAGCAACAAAGATTACAATTATGGCAAAGGCAAAGCGTTTGCGTTAACAACTTCAGCCAAAACACTTCAACTTCATAACAAAAGCGTTCGGGAAGTAAGTGCTTTAGGTACAGACAAGGTTGTCCTTATTGATGCAGACAAAAAGGCTTATGCCAAAACGGTCTCGGGCAACAAAGTGACCAAATCCGCCAACCTGAATTTGAACAATGTAACGTACGTGGCGAATCAATTGACCAACGGCACACCTACGGCTGCTTACATCTCGGGCAACAACGGTCTCTATTCGGTCAATACAGCTCTCAAGGTAACGAAACTTACCGGGGACGAATGGGATGCATTCCATATCAGAGATGATGTTGCGGGCCTCTTCTACATCAATGCCAAAGATCAATATCGCTTGTATCACGTGCAAACGGGTGGAACAGGAAAAAAAGTAATGAGTGACGTTTTTCTCGACAATATTCTATTGGTGACACCGTACTAACATATCAATATATAATGTTGATTCAGGCGTATAGCCCATTCAACGGACTTGTCCATAACAAAAAGGATTACCTTGCAGCCATAAGGCTCTTGGTAGTCCTTTTTTGGTTGTCGAAAACTATTTTTCAAAAACATCTTCCATATGAGAATGATAATTGTTATCATTAAGAAAATAAGACAAAAGGATGGTCCGTATGACTGAACAGTTTCCCTTCATTGCTGAAACCTCATCTCTACCGCTCCTCTCCTCTATGTGCCGTGTGCGTCGTGGGGAGAATTTCCGTGTGCAAGGCAAGACGGTGTCACGGCCCATGCTCTGTCTTATTTTGCAAGGAGACGGTGTTCTGGTCCTGAATGATACAGCCTATACGGCGCAAGCGGGCAGCTTGTTTGTACTGAAGCCAGGAACAACCATTGAGGCCGCTGCACGCTCGAATGTGACCGAATGTATATTGCTAAGCATGGATACGGTTTGTTTGCAGCAAGTGCGCGGTGAATGGAAAATGACCTCTTCACCCGCCTTCCCGCTGGATTGGCAGACAGGCAGGTTGCTGATTCGTCATGAGCAGCAGGCTGTATCACGTTTGGAACAACTGTATGAAACCTATCGCGGTCTTCAACCGGATCACTTTATCAGCATACATAGCCAGCTGCATGAGCTGCTGCAATTTCTCTCGGAGAACAGGCTGGAAGCCAATCATGAGAAAGTGGACCCTGCCTTGGAACGCAGTATTATGTATATGCGACGTTACATGAGTGAAGGAATCAGCATGGATCAGCTTGCCAAGATTGCTGGACTCACACCCAGCTCTTATTCACGCAGTTTCAAGAAAGCCAAAGGCATGTCACCGACCGATTACTTGAATCGTTTACGTATAGACGAAGCCAAAAAACAGCTGACAGAGGAATCCTGTGTCCTCAAAGACGTCGCGGTATCTGTCGGGTATGGCAATGAGTATTATTTTAGCCGCAAATTCAAACAAACCTTGGGGATTGCTCCCAGCGTATATATGAAAAGAGATCAACTTCGCGTAGCTACAGCATCCATTATGGGATTCCATGAGAACTTGGCTTCGCTTGGACTGCACCCGGTAGCTGTGCTGGAAGGTGAAGGTGTGTTTGACCGAGAATCGGATGAATATGAACAAGAACGCCGATTAACCAGACAATTAGATCAACTTCGGCAGGCGAAGCCAGACTTGATCATCGGTGACTTTTACCACAAGCCCTATTACGATCACCTGAAAAGTATTGCACCCACCATCATCTTGGAGTCCACTGATGACTGGAAAGAGAACCATATGCGCATCGCTGAACTGGTCGGACGTGAGAAACAAGCGTTGCTGAATTTCAAAGAACTTGAGTTTCGCAAGCTTGAAGCAAGCCTGAACCTGCAACCCTATTTCGGACAAAAACGGTTTGCTCTGATGGAGATTACGAGTCAGTTCATCCGCTTACAAGGGACTGGCGAGCATCCATTAAATCACTTGTTGTATGCTGAATTGGGACTCCAGCCTGCTCAGCTTGTATCTCCCGAAAGTTCCAGAAATGAGTATGTTGCGGATAGTATTCCCGTGCTGGACACGGATTACCTGTTGATCCATCGTGCTTCGCTTCAGTCTGCCAGTGAAAAGCTGTTCCGACGCATGAAACAAACGGCATCGTGGAATCGATCCCCTGCTGTATTGTATGGTCACGTTCACGATATCTCGAACTGGCAACGGTTATGCTGGGCCCCGGCTGGCCGGTTGCAGATTCTGAACGAACTGGAACAGATTGCTCAGCAATCTGTAGTCTTTCCTCAGGCAGGTCTGATCGGACATTAGACGGTGAACATAGGTCGATACGATGGGCAAGATTATCTTTTACATCGTGTTCCTTCATTATAATTCAGTAAGTTATTGCACAGGCCAAAGGGCCCTCTCCTATAACGGAAAGGGCCCTTTGCATGTAATTATGAATGTTCCTTAATCTCTTCCTTCGGAACCAGCTTGTATATCTCTTCATCTTCCATGGTATCAATCAAACGATCCAACCATTTGTAATATGCTTCCGCTTGCAAAACTTTGTGTTTGTCTTCCATCAGGATGTGGATAAGTTCAGCATCCGCCTCTTTATCCAGATCTTCGACTAATCGATTCAGTTCTTCAATTGATTTGCGTAGAACCTGAAGGTTACTCTCCACGGCTTTTCTCCACTTAATCGCAAAATAATCCGTAAACGTCTGATGCCAGTCATATTCCACTTCATATAGGTCTTTTCTGGAGCCCTTGCTCCACACTTTATTTACCATTTTCAAATCCAGCAGTGTTCGTACACCTGTACTCATACTCGTTTTGCTCATTTCCATTTCCCGTCCCATATCGTCAAGGGTCATTGGTTTGTCTGCAAAAAATAGCAATCCATACAAGTGTCCCGTAGACAGCGTAACCCCGTAAAGATCCATATTACGTCCAATGGCTTCAATGACGCGCTTACGAATCTTCAGCACGGTTGCCTGCTGTTCCTCTTGTAAATGGTCCAAGCCCATGCTTGCAACCTCCATTCTGAACATTCCACAGTCTTTGGCGAAATAATTGCAACACTTTAAAAGTCCTGCTTACATGGGAAAGCACTCGGCCGGACATCATATATGCCAGAGGGCTTTCATTCACCCAATGTATGAAAATGGGAACTTTACCAGGCTACAATTGCCTATGACTATCTTTTAACCAAAAAATTCAGCTTCAATTCAGCTCATTTTCTATTGTAGAAAAAGCGATATCAAATGTAAAGGAACCTTATTAGGCAGAATAAGGAGAATGACGGAGCATATGGGAGGAAAACTTTGTACAGTTTTTACTGTACAAACATTATGTACTGTTTATTCGGTTGCTATACAGGGTAAGTATTGTTAGAATACAAAACGTTACCCAGAAAGACGGGAAGCGAAGCAAAAACTACCGGATTTCGTGGCTGGGCGCATAAGTGTATGGGCTTATGGATGCTGAAAGCCGTTCGAAGTGCACAACACATCAGAAGGGGTGAAAACATGACCATACTTGAAGTGAAAAACGTAAGTAAATTGTTTGGCCCCCAAACCGAGCAAGGTCTGCAATTACTGGAGCAAGGTTGGGGTAAAGAAAAGTTGGCCAAAGAAAAACAGATAACGGTTGGTGTCAACCGGGTCAACATGGACATTAAAGAAGGCGAGATTTTCGTTATTATGGGACTGTCCGGGAGTGGTAAATCCACACTGGTTCGGATGTTCAACCGTTTGATTGAACCAACATCCGGAGAAATTCTGGTCCATGGTAAGGATCTACGCAAGATGAACAAAGAACAATTGCGCGAAGTGCGCCGGAAAACGATCAGCATGGTCTTCCAGAAGTTTGCGTTGTTCCCGCACCGTACCGTTCTTGATAATGTGGAGTATGGATTGGAAATACAAAAAGTAGATAAGGAAGTACGCCGGGAGAAGGCAAAAACTTCACTGGAGCTGGTTGGCCTTAAAGGCTGGGAAGACAAAATGCCAGATGAACTCAGTGGTGGGATGCAGCAACGTGTCGGCTTGGCGCGTGCACTTGCCAATGACCCGGAAGTACTACTGATGGATGAAGCCTTCAGTGCACTTGATCCATTGATTCGCCGTGATATGCAAGATGAGTTGATCGAGCTTCAGGATAAGATGAAAAAGACCATTATTTTCATTACCCATGACTTGGACGAAGCGCTGCGCATCGGCGATCGTATTGCCCTCATGAAAGACGGCGCAGTTGTGCAGATCGGTACACCGGAAGAAATCATGATTCAACCGGCCAACTCATATGTGGCCCGCTTCGTCGAAGACGTGGATCTGTCCAAGGTCCTTACAGCATCTCACGTAATGCGTCGCCCTGAAACAATTACGCTTGATCGTGGTCCTCGTGTTGCCCTCGAATTAATGCGCGAACGTGGTATTTCCAACCTGTTTGTCATTGACCGATCGAAAAAACTGCTTGGTGTTATTACAGCTGAAGATGCAACCCGTGCCATGCGCGAAAACAAAGTATTGAACGATATTCTGATCACGGACGGGCCGACGGTTTCGCCTGAGACCCTGATTCATGAATTGTTTGAAATCGTAAGTTCTGCCCATGTGCCGCTCGCTGTTGTTGGTGAGAATGGCCGTCTGCAAGGTGTTATCGTCCGCGGTGCCCTGCTGGGTGCGCTTAGCGGTGAAGTTGCAGTAAAGGAGGAACTTGTGAATGATTCCCAAAATACCACTCGCATCGTGGATTGAATCCATCGTTGACTGGATGAGCTCCTCGCTCTCCGGATTGTTTAAAGTTATCTCTGTTGTTATTCAGGAAGTGGTCGGATTCTTCTCCGGGCTGTTCATGCTGCCCCATCCACTCCTGTTCATTGCGATATTGGGTGTTCTTGCGTTCCTCGTAGGTCGACTCCCACTGACACTGTTCACGGTTATCGGGTTCTTGCTCGTAGATAACTTGGGATACTGGTCCCAATCCATGGACACACTCGGTCTGGTTATCACTTCAGGATTGGTTTCGATCCTGCTTGGTGTGCCTGTCGGAATCTGGCTCGCATACAGTAAAACTGCGGCGCGTATTGTCACACCGTTGCTTGACTTCATGCAGACAATGCCTGCATTTGTCTACTTGCTGCCTGCGGTTACATTCTTTAGCCTCGGTGTCGTTCCAGGTGTTATCGCATCGGTTATATTTGCGATTCCACCAACGATTCGACTGACTCACCTGGGTATCAAACAGGTATCTGGCGAATTGGTTGAAGCAGCCGATGCATTCGGCTCAACTTCCATGCAAAAGTTGTTCAAAGTACAACTTCCACTCGCTTTGCCTACTGTGATGTCCGGTATTAACCAGACCATCATGCTGTCGCTGTCCATGGTTGTTATTGCATCCATGATCGGTGCGCAGGGTATTGGTGCGGAAGTATATCGTGCAGTAACACAGTTGCAAATCGGTAAAGGTTTCGAAGCCGGTCTCGCTGTTGTCGTACTCGCGATTGTACTGGACCGTTTTACACAAAATCTGTTTATGCCAGGTCGCAAAAAGACCTCCCGCATTACAACGAAGCAAAAAGCTTGGATCACTGCTGCGGCAACATTCCTTGTGCTTGTAGCTGGTTTCTCACAATACTTCGTTGGTGGCACAACTTCTGCTGGTGGCAACAACTCAGGAGCCAATGCTGTGGGTGAAGAAGTGAACTATCAGATTATTGGTATCGATCCAGGGGCTGGTATCATGAAGTCCGCTGCAAAAGCGATCGAAGACTATAAACTGACTGACTGGACTCTGATTGAAGGCTCTGGTGCAGCCATGACGGCCACGCTGGACAAAGCGATCAAAAATGAAGAACCAATCATTATTACAGGTTGGACTCCGCACTGGATGTTCAACAAATATGATCTGAAATATCTGGAAGACCCTGAGAAATCTTTCGGTGATGCTGAAGAAATTCATACCATCGCCCGTAAAGGTCTGAAAGAAGATCACCCTGTTGCATTTGAATTCCTGTCCCGTTTCCAATGGACATCGGATGAAATGGGTGAAATGATGACTGCTATCCAGGATGGGACATCCGCAGAAGAAGCAGCTAAAGCTTATGCTGAGAAACATGCCGATCAGATTGCTGAGTGGACCAAAGGTCTGACCCCAGTGAACGGTGATGCGTTCAAACTGAGCTATGTGGCTTGGGATTCGGAAATCGCAAGTACGAACTTGCTGAAATATGTGATGGAAAACGAATTGGGTTATAAAGTTAACGCTCTGCAAGTCGAAGCCGGACCAATGTGGACGGGTGTTGCCTCAGGCGACGTAGATGCCTCTCCAGCAGCTTGGCTGCCATTGACACACGCAGACTACTGGGAACGTTACAAAGACCAGGTGGACGATCTGGGTGCCAACATGACAGGTGTACGTACAGGCCTCGTGGTTCCTAGTTACATGACTGAAGTCAATTCGATTGCAGATCTGGAGACAGGTGCCGCTTCTTCCACTCCATCGGCAAGTGCTAATGTGGGCGAAGAGGTTAATCACCAGATTGTTGGTATTGATCCAGGTGCAGGTCTGATGAAAGCTACGGCAAACGCCATTAAACATTATGATTTGTCTAACTGGAATCTGATTGAAGGTTCCGGAGCAGCAATGACTGCATCATTGGACAAAGCTTATAAAAATGAAGAACCAATCATCGTTACGGGTTGGACGCCGCACTGGATGTTCAATCAGTATGATCTGAAGTATTTGGACGATCCCGACTTAATTTTCGGCGATGCAGAGGAAGTTCACACGGTTGGACGTAAGGGAATCAAGGAAGATCATCCCGTTGCCTACGAGTTCTTCTCTCGCTTTAATTGGACTGCGGATCAGATGAGTGAAATCATGGTAGACATTCAAAAGGGCGTTTCGCCTGAAGAAGCTGCCAAGACTTATGCAGAAAAGCATCCGGACCAAATTGAAGAGTGGACCAAGGGGTTAACCCCTGTTAAAGGTGACAATTTACGTCTCGGTTATGTTGCATGGGACTCTGAAATTGCGAGTACCAACCTGATGAAGTATGTGCTGGAGACGGATCTCGGTTATACCGTCAAAGCACTACAAGTCGAAGCTGGACCCATGTGGGCAGGTTTGGCAGCAGGTGATATTGATGCTTCCCCAGCCGTATGGCTCCCGCTTACACATGGTGATTATTGGGAGACTTATGGAGACCAGATTGAAGACATAGCTGTCAGTATGACTGGAGTCAAACAAGGTCTGGTTGTTCCAACGTACATGGATATCAACTCTGTTGAAGACTTAAAAGATAATTAAACCAGATTGAGATGGATAAACCTGAATTTGGTAAAAAGACCACCGAAATTTTTCGGTGGTCTTTTTGTTTTGGCTATGATTTTTTTCAGGCATGCTATTTGATTTGATATTCTATCTTGGTCATACTGCATACTGCTACTTTAAGTATTCACACGCTTTTTCCATTTGACTCTTCTCACATATCCTCTTACTTTGCCTTCGCTCATGAACATCGTATGTAGATGATACTTGGTGAGTTCGGTTATTTCCCAATAACTATCCGATCAGTAACAGTAGTACACCAATGACAATCATAACTACACCGAGAATACCATATACCACTCTTGCACCCTGCCGTCCAATAGTCTTCACAAAAATTCCTGCTCTGAAACTCTTCATAAACCAGTCCCAATTGTTGATACCACCGAGCAAACTAAAAATTCCTGCCGCTATGGCAAATAGTGCGATTAAAACGGGTTGATCTTGCATTTCGTCAACACTCCTTCAATATAATCCTGTCTACTATACCTTCACTTGGTGAAAATTAACAGGCATTAATTAGTAAAAAAACAGCTTGCAGATGTAAGTCTGCAAGCTGTTCTAAGGAGTTAAACATATTATATTCATTTGCCTTTAGAGACTAAGTTTTACAATACCCGCTGATTTTCGCGAAATCTTTTCTAAGCTATATCTCGTCTGAAATATGAATACATCTTGCAATTATTCGTAAGTTTTGCCGATTGTTAGCGCGCAGGAGGATTTTTTACATAAATCGTCATATCGACTTTAGGCCTAACCGTGGTATATAAAATCGAACTACTGACACATGGTAATTAAATATCTTTTACTTCGACATACAATCCCTCACCCTTTTCAGCCGTACTTTTGTTACTTGGCCTGTGATCTGACAAAATCTGTTAACGTTCATCATGTTATCAACGTTGCATCATTTGTTCAAACAGGTTGTACATTAAGAAAAATCCGTCTTAGGTCTCAGAGGATATCATAAAATCACAATAATGCGACGATCATTAATGATCGCCGCATCTGTTTTTAATCCAAAGCTTTACCTACAATTATTTCTTCACCGTGCTGTTATATTGCGCAATCTTGTCTGTAATTTGTTTGGCTGCTGCATCCAGTGCTTCCTGTGGTGTACCTTGTCCATTCAGGACCGTTTCAATCGCTCCTTCGACAAGTTGTCTGGCTTCTGGGAATACACCCATCAATGCCCCGGATGTTGCTGTCGAATCCGCGGAAGCGTGCAATTGATCGACTGCTGTCTGGAATTGCGGGTACTTCGCCATATTATCCTTTAATACTTGCTCATTGTAGGCTGCTGTCGTAATAGGGAAGTATCCTGTCGCAACACTCCAATTCGCTTGTACCTCTGGTGTAGCCAAATACTTGATGAATTCCCATGCCGCTTGTTGTTGTGCTTCCGATTTGTTATTCATAATGTACAAACTCGCTCCACCCACCACAACGCCGCCTTCTTTGGCATCCGCTGGACGAGGCAGGAAGCCTGTTCCCAGTTCAAACTTGCCACCTGAACCTTCTACGATTTTACGCAGGCCAGCCGTGGAATCAAGGGTCATACCGATTTGCTGAGCTGTAAATGCTGCTGTTGTATCGTCTGTGCTACGTCCCAGATTGGAGAGGGTTTTCTCGTCAATCATCTTTTTCCACCACGTTAATGTCTTCACTCCAGCTTCGGAGTTCAGCAGAGACTCTGTAGCTGCCTCAGTTCTTCCGTTTCCATTGTTTACATAATCTGCATTCTGGTTTGCAAAGAACTGTTCCATAAACCAGCCATAGATCGCCATGGATGCACCTGGCTTACCGTCTTTTGCCAGTGCTTTTGCCGCTTGCTCAAACTCTTCATACGTCTTCGGCGGGTTCTCCGGGTCCAGACCTGCTGCTTTGAACATATCCTTGTTGTAGTACAGGATCGGGTTCGATGTGTTAAACGGCATCGCGTTCAACTTGCCATCGATGGTGTAATATCGGATGATGTTTGGCTCCAGTTGGGAAAGGTCGAACTGGTCCTTGTCGATGAACTGTTGTACTGGCGTAATCATGCCCGAATCGATCATGAACTTGCTGCCGATCTCGTAAACCTGGATAATGTCAGGACCGCTGTCTGAGCCCATGGATGCTTTGAGTTTGTTCAGACTTTCATCGTACTTCCCTTGATAGATGGGCTTCACCTGAATGTCCGGATGACTTGCGTTAAAGTCAGAAGCGAGTTGATTAATAGCTTTCTCCCCAGCGCCAGACATGGAATGCCACCACGTCAATTGTGTTGTTTCAGCTGCGGCTGCTTCTGCTTGAGCTCCACTTGCCGAGCTACTTGTTTCCGCTTTTGTTCCGCAAGCGGAGATAACCAACATGAGTGCAGCCAGCATTAATGCAAATGTTCCTCTTTTTTTCAAACGAAATCGCTCTCCTTTTATATGGCTCGCTTCAACATAAGTGCTTTGGGTGCTGCAACGTGACGTTCCGGATATGAATCGCTCTTTTGATCGCTGTTACCCCCGGATTTTTTTCAATCTCCCTTTAAAAGGGGAAAATCCGTGGATAAAGGCGAGCGCTTCGCTTCTTCAGAATCGATTCTTCTCCTTCACTACTTTTGCAGCTCTTCAAGAGACTTATTGAAAATGCGAGCCTCATTTTATTCGCTCCTGGTATCCAAACCTTAGACCTTGTACGAAGATACAAGGTTTAATTCAAAACCTCTAATCAAAACCTCTAAATCAAAATCTTTAGATCAAAACCTTCAGAACTTCCATTTCAATTAAATAGTATTAAAACTTTCTCTCCTTACCCCTTCAGCGCGCCTGCGGCCATTCCGCGGACAAGCTGTTTCAACCCGAAGACCAATAGCAGCAAGGACGGTAGAATCACCATTGCTGTCCCGGCAAATACCAGATTCCACGCGGTGGATTCCTGGAACTCCAGCATCGAGATCCCGATCTGTGCGGTTCTCATTTCCGGTGTATTTGTCACCAGCAGCGGCCAGAGATATGAATTGTACATGCTTAAGAATGAATAGATTGCCAATGTACCAAGTGCCGGACGGGACAAAGGCAAGACGTGCGATATGAAATAACGAATATGACCACACCCGTCGATTCTCGCTGCCTCAAACAATTCCTTGGGCAGTTGCATGAAGAACTGTCTTAGCAGGAATGTTCCAAACGCCGTTGCCAGAAACGGCACCATAAGCCCCTGGTAACTATCCAGCCAACCCCAGCTGCGAACCGTCAGGTAGTTGGGGATCATCGTCACTTCCCATGGAATCATCATCGTTGCGACAAACATGCTGAAGATGACGTTTTTGCCTTTGAACTGCATTTTCGCAAAAGCATAGGCTGCCATACTCGCTGTAATCAATTGACCAAGCGTTGTCAGTCCTGCGACAAGAAAGGTATTGCCGATAAATCGGCCGATCGGAACAATATCGAACACTTCGCTAAAGTTGGACAGATCGATGGAATTTGGAATGATATGCGGCGGATAAGCGCTCGCATCTTCCGGCGTCATGACGGCCATGAAAAAGGTGTACATCACCGGATACAGCACAAGTGCTGCACAGATCGTCAGTAATCCATACAACAGCGTTTTGGTCCATGTCGCCCTCATTGGTAATGCACTTTCCTTTCTACCCATTTGAACTGGATCAGGGTCAGCAGCATAATCACCACAAACAGGATCAGTGCCTGCGCACTACCTGTACCAAAGCGGAAATTAACAAAGGCTTCCTGATAGATGGAATATACAAAAACATTTGTACTGTCCATCGGGCCACCCCGGGTTAAAATGTTGATCTGACCAAACGATTGAAAAGCACCAATGATCGATACGACCGTAACAAAGAATAACGTGGGTGACAGTAGCGGCATCGAAATTTTGCGAAACGTCAGCAATGGTCCTGCACCGTCAATCTTGGCGCTCTCGTAGATCTCATCCGGGATGCCTGCCAAACCACTGGATAGAATAATGTAGTTGAATCCGAGGTTCATCCAGATCGTCATGATGGAGATCGAGATCAATGCCCAATCCGGGCTGGTGAGCCAGGGAATTGGATCGATGCCTACTTTGCCAAGCAGATAATTCAGCATGCCCAGGGTGGGATGGAATAGAAACTTCCAGATGACCGCTGACGAACCAACGGATAACACCACGGGCAGAGAGAACACAAATTGGAACACACGCATTCCCTTGAATCGGTTGTGAGTCAGTGCAGCCAGAATCAGAGCAGCCAGCATACCCGTAGGCACTGTAAACAGGACAAATAGTAAAGTCACTTTCATCCCTTGCATAAACAGTCCCGACTGGAACACAGCCTTGAAGTTATCCAGTCCCACGTAAGCCGCAATCTGCCCCGTCGGATCTGTGGAATGCAGACTGAGGTACACGGACTTAAACATCGGGTAAAACAGAAACACTGCAAACAAAAGCAGCGATGGTGCCAGGAAACCATAGGCCAGCATATTCTCCCGCATTCGCTGCACACGCAGCGAGGCTGTCCGGCGCTCACTCGTACCGGATACGCGCCGTTTGGCGGCAGGCAAGCTGATCCGGTTATCAAGCTCACTCATCGGATTTTCTTCCCCCTTGTTTCACGCATTCAGTGTGTGTGAAATGTTATATCAACTTCAGCACCACGTTATCTAGTGTAAGAGTCGAATGTCACAGCAAAATTCATTCTGAATCAACGTAACGTTAATCATGGACAAGGGACTTTACGCAAATGTGCATCCATTCGAAAGCGGTATCCAGACCGGATCTCATGACAAAAAAACCGCAAGAACTCCCCTTTTTGGAGATATCCCTGCGGTTCGATGTGTAAATGGAATATGAACGTTTGTCTGTTAAAGAACTTGACTCATTTTACAATAATCTGTAAATCTCCCACACGAGGTAAAGCGATTAACCGTTCGAGTTAACGATTAAGATGATATGGCACCGTGGTGACAATCACGTCTTTGTAATTGATCAGATAGGCCCGGATCATGAAGCTGGTCTGGTTGTGCAGTACATTTTGCCACCAGTGCTTGGTGATGAATTGTGGAATCAATACGGTGATGTGATCGGTCTCGGCCGTTTTCCACTCTACGGTATCAATGAATTTCTTCAGCGGCCCCATAATGCTACGGTATCTCGATTTGATCACGACCAGACGAACACCTGGATTCCACTCCTCCCACTTCTGCTCCATCTTGCGTATGGCCTCATCATCGAATCCAATGTACAGCGCGACCACATGATCCGACATCGTCTGGGCGTAACTGATCGTATTCATGACGACCCGGGTAATGCCTGCAACAGGAATGACTATCGTATTGCCTTTTTTGGCCGGCTTATCGATCTGAATATCAATCCGCAGCTCATCAGCAATGTTGCAATAGTGTCGGTGAATACGCATGAATACATAAACAACGAGCGGTAAAAAGATAAAGATGACCCATGTCTGCGTGAACTTGGTGAAAATAAAGATCAGGGTAATGGATAATGTAGTCAGCATACCGACGGTATTGACCAGCAACTTCATCTGCCAGCCAGACGGTTTGACTTTGATCCAGCGAATCATCATACCGAGCTGTGACAGGGTAAATGGAATGAACACCCCTACCGCATAGAGCGGAATCAGGCTTTCCGTATTTCCTTTGAACCCGACCACTAGCAGCGCAGACATCACACTAAGAAAAATGATCCCGTTCGAGAAACCAAGGCGGTCTCCTCTGACCATAAATGCATGCGGCATGTATTTGTCTTTCGCCATCATGAAGGATAGCAGCGGAAAAGCCGAATATGCTGTGTTGGCTGCCAGGAACAGGATCAGTGCCGTTACACCCTGGATGATAAAATACATCGTGCCCCTGCCAAACGTCGCTTCAGCAATCTGGGAAATGACCGTTGCTTTGGGATCAGGCTTCACCCCATAACCGAAAGCCAGCAACGTGATGCCAATGAACATGGCTCCTAATATACAACCCATAAGCAGTAATGTACCCGCGGCATTTTTCTCGGCAGGCTGCTTGAAGTTTGGGATCGCGTTACTTACCGCTTCCACACCAGTCAAGGCCGAACATCCGGAGCTGAATGCTTTCAATAACAGAAACATACTTACATGGGATAGACTTGTTCCGAATTCAGGTGCAGCTGCTTCCATCCCCCCGGCAAGAAATTTGATTCCGCCCGAGATAATCAGAATTGCAATCGAAAAGATAAACAGATGGATGGGGATCGCCAGCACAGACGCTGACTCCGTCACTCCCCGCAAATTCATAATCGTTAGAAAAACAATCATAATGAGTGCAATCACAACACTGTAGTCATGCAGCATAGGAAAAGCCGACGTAATCGCATCCGTCCCTGCGGACGAACTTACCGCAACGGTCAGAATATAATCGACCAGCAGAGATCCTCCGGCAATCAGACTGGATGTTGTACCCAGGTTATCCTTGGCTACGATATAAGCGCCGCCCCCTGTTGGATAAGCAAATATCGTCTGGCGATAGGAAAAAATTAAAATGACGAGTAATCCCAGCACGGCGATGGAAATCGGAACAGAGTACCAAAGGGCGGCGAATCCGGCCGCAACGAGCACCAGCAAAATCTGTTCCGTACCGTAGGCAACGGACGATAGGGCATCCGAGGACAGGATGGCGAGTGCCTTCCATTTCCCCAATTTTTCTCCATCCAGTTCAGCCGATTTCATTGGCTTGCCTATTAAGATTCTCTTCATTTTGCCAAGCATGATCATAACTTCCTTCCGTCTCTCATCTGTGAAGCATTGTTATTATGCAAAATCGCAGAGCTATTGACAATACGTCATTTCACCCGAAATTCGCCAGCGCGTGATAATGCATTCTACGATTCAATAATCGATAACAAAGCCATTCTTGTTCAGCAATTTGAACTTTTTTGAACCAAAATGACGATTGTTCGTCAAAAAAAAGGAAATGGCCTTTGGTTCAATGAACCAAAAGCCACTTCCTTGATCTATGCGTTGACTATTTTAACTGCCCAGAATGCCAGGACGAGGGGTAACACCAAACGCTTGTGCCAGTGTGGTCAGCTGCTCATCCGTAATTCTCTGCCGGATCTCGTGGCCGGCAACCAGCATGTACACTTGGGCTGCCTTCTCAATGGTCTCAATCAGACCAAATGCCTCGTCAATCGTTGTTCCTGTTCCAAAGATGCCATGTTGCGGCCAGATGACCGCGTGGTATTCTTTCATTTTCTCAGCCGTTTCGCGGCCAATCTCGTTCGATCCAGGAATCATCCATGGAATAATACCAATCCCATCCGGGAATACAACTACACACTCCGTGCACATCTGCCACAGCGTCTTCGTGAATTTTGCTTCATCCAATTCGTGGATAAACGTCATAGCCAATACATGAGTGGCATGGTTGTGCATGACCACCCGGTGGTTCGGGTCTAATTTCAGACGTTCGATATGGCTCATGAAATGTGTAGGCAACTCACTTGTTGGGTTGGCCCCCGACTTCAATCCCCAGAGCACTTCCAGCTCCTGTCCATCCTGCGATACACGCAGCAACCCTAGATTACTCTCGGGATCAGCGAGTACATTTTTGAAATATTTACCCGATGCGGTCACGATAAAATACTTGCCTGCCAGCTCCTGCACCGAAAATGCCGGTTTGATCTTGCGAATCACATGATGGATATCGATATATTGTGCAACTTCTTCTTCCTCCAGCAGATAGCTGACATTACCGCCATTACGCTCATCCCAGCCATTTTTCCACATATGTTGGGTAATCTCAGCCATCTCACGGACAAATGGAATATGGAAACCTGCAGCCCGCGTTGTTTCATTGGTAAGGGTCACGTTCATGATCAATCTCTCCTTATATTGAAAATCATATGGCTTGCCACGTACATAGTAAGTTCTTTATTTCACATTCATTATACCTTTGTTTATCTTTGATAGTCAATAAAAAACACAGAAATAAGCTTTTATTTATTTTTGTTTAGTTTTGTTTATTTGAAAATCAAACAAAAAAATACCCCACCGGCGCCCGGCGGGGTCAGTCACACATCTATTTAACACGAGAAGGGGTTTACAAGATTTATCATACCTCCGCTACCTTAATAGAAGCTGAAAGCGAAATAAAAAAAGCATGAAAACCAGGTTGATATACAGTAGACCACATTTCTCATATAAATGAATTCACTTCATTAGGATAGCCTATGGCCTGTCCCTATTCGAAGCATATTTACGGTTTTTTCAGCACATAGGACGGATGCATTAATCCTGTCGGTTCATACTGTTTGTCACCTGTATACTCAAATCCCAGCTTCATCAAGATGTGACGTGACACTTCATTATCCGGATGATGCCCGGCAAACAGTGCCTTCACATTCATTTTGTCAAAGGCATAACCAATTACCGCCCGCGCCGCTTCCTGCGCATACCCTTTGCCCCAGTGATCCCGGGTTAGATGAAATCCCAATTCATAGATCTCCTCTTCTGGAGAATACGGACGCAGGCCACAGCAACCGACAAACACCTCCGACTCTTTCTCAAAAAGGGGCCAATATTGCACCCCCGCTTCCTTCTGTCTTTGAATCTCCTGTGTTAATCTCGCTTCTACTTCATCTTCGCTTAGAAATCCCTTGCTGGTAATCCACTTCGAAATCTCATGATCGCCCCACAGCGCAAACGCCAACGCACGATCCCCTTCGTTCCAAGTCGCACATTCCAACCGTTCAGTTTCAAATAAGATTGTTCTGTTCATCATCGACTAACCTCCTCTATGCCAACACCAGTTCACGTGCAGCTTATAGCTTAAATTAATCGAATGACCGCCAAAGTAAACAAACCTGTATAAAGGCGCTGTAAACCAGCCACTTAATTAATTTAAATCTATGTATATCCATAAAAAAAGAAGACCCCCGTCGACAAGATGTCCGACAGAGGTCATTCCATTTCAGTCCACACCAATTACAAATCTGCTACGGCAAATTGAATTGTTCCGGAAGCTGCGCCTCCAAGGTTAGCTAACAAGGCAAACACCAGAACTCCACCTGCAGAAATGGTAAGGCTGCTGTTTACAGGAATAACGTAAGTGACTACAGGTTCATTAACACGTGTTATTACGAGAGATACTGGAAATGGTCCAAAGTTGTTCACTGTAGCGCTGGCATTGGTGCCTCCAGCCAAGTTTTCGTAGTAAGACTTGCCTACACCGGCTGGAAGATTGTAAAACTGTTGCGGTAAAAGGATGGCCATCGAAATCACCTCCTTTTGCTGTGATACGGTATTCTATGCTTGAAATCTATTAAAGCAACGGTGAATTACCAGCGTCATAATGTCCAATTTTGATAGACTTCATAGATTGATAGACGAATGCACGCAAAAAAGCCCCACCGGACCATCCGGTGGGGCTAACTAAGCTTACTTTATTATTACAGGTTTAATTACGCATACAGCATGAAAAAGTTCAGTTCATGGCCCTGCTGTTTGAGATAGTTATACAGCTGCGAACGGTGATGGAATACATGCGTTACCGTTTCAATCTGCCATTGAACCTGCAAATGACCATGTTCCATATAAAAAGCTTTCGTTGAACGATTCAAAAAGTCATCTTCGCTCAATCCCGTGATATAGGCTTTGTAGGATTCGAAATTGCTCCATAACGTTGCTTCAAGCTTCTCGATATCCTCAATCCCCGACAGGCTATTCTCTACCAGCCCAACCTCAGCTTCACCTTTTTCCTGCATAATGGCAAGATCGGATGCGGTAATCTGGATAAAATGATGCACTAGCTCCACCAATGAACGCATATTCTCCTGTGGACGATAAGACCAATCCTCCGAACGGATCAAGCGAATTAACGAAGCCCCCGTACGTACGCCTGTTTCCAATTCATTTAACAAGTGATCCCGAATCTGCAATGTTCCATTCATATATGATGTCTCCCTTACCTTTTATTCTCACGATTTAAGTATAACCGACGTTTCTACAGATCTATTGTACAAATCGGACAACATCCTGCCATGCTCTCTGGCTGCCGTCAATGGAGTCTCTCCATAAAACTTGCGAAATTGCCGAATCAGATGGGCTTGGTCAAAAAATCCATGATTCTGGGCAAGCATTGCCCAGTCTGCCGTGTTTCCCTGATGAATATCGCTCAGCACACGATGAAAACGAACCACCTCACTGAATCGTTTGGGGCTGATTCCGACCCATTCCGAGAACTTGCGATGCAACTGCCGTTCACTAATCACTTCACGCATCGCCAGCTCTTGGACAGTCATACGTCCCCCATCTATAAAGATGCGGTGCAGCACGTTTTTCATCAAATTGTTCTCAGATGTGCTTGCCTGCACGGGCAACGGACTCAAGTACGCATTCATAACCTCTACTCGCTCTGCAAAACTATTCGTTTCGGCCATCCGTTCCTGAAGCTCGTTCAGCTTCTCCGGCCAACATTCCTGAAGTGCAATTCGCTTATCCGTAAACCACTCCAGAGGCATGCCATGGAAGACATGCGCTCCACCCGGGAAGAACCGGACACCAAAGGTGTAGTCTCCAGCAGAAGGACCATCATCGGATGGCTCAGGTAGAGCGAACGGCTGTGTATAATTGCCACAGTAAGCATAGGAGTGCTCTGAACAGACCGGGTCGTATGTAATCAGCATGTCCGTGCAACCATCCGGCAATACCCGGGCAGGTACCGTCGTCATCGATCGCTCTGGAACTTCTCTCTTAGCAACATCCGCATGTGTTTTAGGAAGAGATCCTGATTCCCAATAACAGGCCACATAAGCCATCAAGCCGGCAGCAGGTATTTTCTCAACATAATAACTGTTAGGGTACGTTCCATTCATCTGAATAGGCTTAAACAACGGGTGCAAACTGTGATCCACAATTCCATCCTCCGGTCACTAGAGTTGGTTACACATTATGTATTTATCTATCATACCATCAACCGAAGAAATGAAGTAAAAAAGTGCCCTACCGGAGGACAATCCGCTAGGGCCAGTCACACATCTATTTAACACGAGAAGGGGTTTACAAGACTTATCTTACCTTCCCAACCTTAATGGAAACTGAAATTGGGATGAATAACAGATCAAAATTCAAAATGAATAACAGCATTCAGACTTTCAATTCAGTCCGTGCAGTTTGCGAAAACGCTCTGGACTCATGCCTGTATGCCTTTTGAACATCGCACAGAAATAACTGGCATTCTCGTAACCCACCCGATCAGCCACTTCATATATTCGAAGCTCTCTCTCACTGAACATAAGTTGTTTGCTTCGATTGATCCGTTCCTGGTTCACGTAAAATACAGGTCTGGTATGGAGTGCTCTCTGAAACAGCCTGCACAAATATTGGGGAGATACCACAGCCACATCGGCAAGTTCCTTCAGGGAAAGTGAACGATCCAGATGCTCTGCGATATAACGTAGCACAGGCTTCAAGCGCTCCAGTTCATCATTATAATTGGCGGATGCGATGAGCAGTGGCTTCAGATCCAGCAGCAGGGCATATAATTGTTTGGAGCATTCCACATCGTAATCTGCGTAATCCGTATCACCGCCATTCTCTCCTCTAACCAGAAGTTGCTCCAGGCCACGCAGCAGCGTTGCTGTCCTGAGTCTGCATACGCGTGAACCGGTTATCCCCGCATAAGATAATAACTGGCTGGCTTCTCTCCCCTGAAACGAGACCCAAGCCAGCTCCCAGCGGTCACTGATGGGCATATATCGATGCGGAACATCGGGATACAGAAAGAAAACGTCACCCGGTCCGACAATATACTCATCTTCTTGTATAATCAGCCTCCCCTGACCATGAATAATCTGATGGATCTGATAATCCGGGAATCCCTCTGGACGCTCGGTTTCATATTGGTGTTCCCAGTAACCAACCGTGGTCATATAGATCGGCAGGCGAGCAGCTTCTTCTGTTTTACCAAAAAAAATCCGGGTATCCATCCAGTACACCACTTTCTTCATCGTTAGTTTCATATTGTGATATATATGGGCAATATTCTTTATTCTCTAAGTCATCATTCAATTCTATAATGACAATATTATAACATTCCAGAAGGAGTTGCTGTTATGCGAAAGAAACTGGTACACACCCCTCCGGCAAATGGATACCCGGAATGGAACAACAATCCCGAGACTTTTCAAGTAGGACGTCTACCTGCACATGCGTCTATGGTAGCGTTTCCATCTGTAGCAGAAGCGTTATCCAATGAATCCAGCGCATCACCATGGTACGAATCACTGAATGGTCAGTGGAAGTTTGCCTTTGCGGAGACACCGGAGCAACGGATTACATCCTTTTATGAGAACAACTATGATGCCAGTGACTGGGACGAGATCGCCGTTCCCTCCAACTGGCAGCTACAAGGTTACGATTATCCCCAATATACGAATATGACCTATCCGTGGGTCGAACGCGAGCCTGAATTGAAGCCACCATTTGCACCAACAAGTTATAATCCGGTGGGTTCGTATATCCGTACGTTTACGGTTCCTGCTGACTGGAAAGAGCGTCCTGTCCTGCTGCACTTTGAGGGCGTTGAATCTGCCTTTTATGTATGGGTGAACGGAGAGCTGGTCGGTTATAGTGAAGACACGTTCACGCCCGCAGAATTCGATATTACTTCGTATCTAACGGAAGGTGAGAACAAGCTGGCTGTGGAGGTATATCGCTGGTGTGATGCGAGCTGGCTGGAGAACCAGGATTTCTGGCGGTTAAGTGGCATCTTCCGTGGTGTATACCTGCATTCCCCTTCCCCGGTTCAGATCGCCGATTTCTTTGTTCGCACTGAACTGGATGATGCGTATCAGGATGCGGAGCTACTGCTGGATTTGAAATTATTTAATCATAATGCCGCGCAGACTACTGCCGGATGGTCCGTTCAGGCACAGCTTTATGACGCACAGCAGCAGACTGTACTGAAGCAGCCACTTACTGCGGCCGTTACTTTCCAGGGTGAGGATGAACTTTCATTCCAGTTGGCAGCAGAGGTTATCAATCCGCTTCTATGGAGTGCCGAGTTCCCTCATCTATATACACTTGTGCTGTCCATTCAGAATGAATCGGGCGAAACACTGGAGGCTGTTCGCAGCCGGATTGGATTCCGCAAGTTTGAACTGAAGGACGGCCTGATGCAAATCAATGGCAAACGCATTGTGTTCAAAGGCGTGAATCGTCATGAATTTTCCCCGGATAAGGGTCGAGCCATTGGGCGGGAAGACATGATCCGTGACATCGAGCTGATGAAGTCCTATAACGTTAACGCGGTGCGCACATCCCATTATCCGAATCAGTCACTCTGGTACGAACTGTGTGATGAATACGGCCTCTATGTCATTGACGAAACGAATCTGGAAACTCACGGCACATGGTATTATGGGCAAAAGGAAATGAATGAAAATAACATTCCCGCAAGCAAGCCGGAATGGCGTAATAATGTAATCGATCGCTGTAACTCGATGTTCCAACGGGACAAAAACCATCCGTCCGTTATTATCTGGTCTCTGGGTAATGAATCCTTCGGCGGCGATAATTTTATCGCCATGTACGATTATCTGAAACAAGTCGATCCAACCCGTCTCGTTCATTATGAAGGGACTTTCCATTATCGCCCTTCCGATTCGGCAAGCGACATTGAATCGACGATGTATATCAGCCCACAAGATGTGGAGCAATACGCGCGCATGAAAGGTCCGAAGAAACCTTATATTATCTGCGAATACAGCCATGCCATGGGTAACTCCTGTGGAGGTCTGCATCTGTATTGGGATTTGTTCGATAAATATGATGTGTTGCAGGGTGCATTCATCTGGGACTGGGTCGATCAGTCCATTCGTACCACTACGGCAGACGGTGTAGAATATTTCGCTTATGGCGGAGATTTCGGTGAATCCCCTCATGATGGCAATTTCTGCGGGAACGGACTCATTCTGGCAGATAAGACGGTTACACCGAAGCTGGAAGAAGTGAAGAAATGTTATCAGAACGTTCGTATGGAAGCTATTGATGTCAAAGACGGCCTGCTGCGCATCCGAAACCAGTTCCTGTTCACGGATCTGAGCGAATATTCGCTCGTATGGACAGTAACACACGATGGTGTATCCGTAGAGAACAGCACGTTGGATATCGCGGTCCCTCCAGGGGAATCGGTTGAAGTCCGAATCCCGTACACGCCATCATCCGATCTGTTCCAGGAAGCGGTGCTGACTGTATCTCTGGTCACCAAAGTTGCAAGCAAATGGGCAGGAACAGGTCATGAGATTGCCTGGGATCAGTTCGTGGTATCTCCGCGATTGCGTCCAATCCAACCGATACACCAAGGACAAGGCAATGCGCCGCAGGTACAGGATCTGCAAGATGAATTGAAAGTGGCTACAGGCCAAGTCAACTTGAGCTTCAATCCAGCTACTGGCGCGTTAACTTCCTATCAAATCAACAATCAGGAGCTATTGCTCGCACCTGTCCGGCCGAATTTCTGGAGAGCCATGACAGACAACGATATGGGTAACCGCCTGAATGAGCGTTCTGCGTTCTGGAGAGATGCTCACGCTACCAGCAGTTTAATTCGTTTCGAGCACCATGCAGACGAACAAGGCATTCTGGTGACGACCGATTATACTTGGGATTCACATCCGGGATGTACGCTCTCGATCACGTATCGAATCGATCCGGATGGCGTACTCGAAATCAGCCAAACTCTTATTCCAGGCGTAGGCTTACCTGATCTACCGGAATTCGGTATGCTGCTGCAACTGAATAACCGCTTGGATACAATCTCTTGGTACGGCAGAGGGCCACACGACAACTACGCAGACCGTCTAACCAGTGCACGTCTCGGTTATTACACAGGTGCGGTTCGAGATCAATTTGTTCCATATCTGAAACCACAAGAGTGTGGTAACAAAACGGATGTACGCTTTGCTGAAATTAAGTCAACGGATGGTCAAAGTGGTCTGCATATTGAAGCCTCCATCCCATTTGAAATCAATGCGTTGCCTTGGACACCTGAGGAGCTGGAAGCAAACGATCATGTGTACAAATTACCTCAGAGCACACAAACCGTTGCCCGCATCAATTACAAACAAATGGGTGTTGGCGGAGATGACAGCTGGGGCGCACGTACCCACGCTGAGTACACCTTGCCAGCCAACCGCGCATATCATTTCACCTTTACGGTAAGACCTGTATAACATCAAGCAAGCACTGCTGGCAGCATGCCGGCAGTGCTTTTTTTATTCATACAATCTAATCTTACATTTTTGAAAGATTCGTGAAAGATAGATACATAGGAGTTACAACCACCATTGATTATACTTTAAACAAACAAGATGCTGACAATGAACATAAAATAAATGGAGGAGTTACAAATGGATTTAATACAAGTTATAGGCAGAGTATTGCCTATCTTAGCTATTGCATTGGCCGCAGGAGTTGTTGTAATCGGTATTACTTATTCAGTATATATTGCATATAGGAAAAGAGGGGGTAAAAGAAGCATAACTAACAGGCAATTTATAGCGTCATTTTTGATCTTGGGTTGGTTTGTCATTGTTATGACTTTAACCACATTTAGCAGAGGAGCTAATTATGAGGGTTGGATCAATTTAGAGCTATTCAGTGGCTATATAAATGCATGGAATCAATGGTCGTTGAGCGAATTCCAGCTCATCATTTTTAACATGTTGATGTTCGCACCATTCGGTTTTATACTTCCGCATATCGGAATGAAAACGCGTCACTTTAAGCCCGTGCTACTCATATCGCTGTTGGTAACATTGGGTATCGAAATTTTACAAATGATCACCGGTAGGGGAATATTTGAACTTGATGATATTCTACATAATACACTAGGTAGTATGGCAGGATATTTGTTGATGAGAGCGATCCTCGACAGTGTTGAGCAAAGAAAGATCACCTTAAGATCACTATGGAAGGCACTCTGCATACCACTAGTTTTTACGATGCTTTTTTCCAGTGCTTTTATCATTTATCACAACAAAGAACTTGGTAATCTCTCCATACGTCCAGCTATTTCTCAAAATATGAATCAAGTCGAAGTAACGCTTAACACAAGGTTACCGGATGAGGCCGAGAAAGTATCTCTTTATCGCAGTAGTGAAATTCACAACCTGGAATATGCCAAACGAGTTGCCTCTCTAATGAAGGATTATTTTGAATTACATCAGAAAGGTAGCATATCTATTGATGGATACAACCGAATTTGGAGTTTTCTTGACAATACGGGAACAGAATATACCTTTAATTATGACGTCAGTCGAGGCACATGGTGGCTGGCATCTAATATTGAAGCAAGCACTCCAGTAGAGCCGGAAGATTTAATCAAACAAGGACAAGAGTATGGCAGTTGGTTGATTGAGAATGACTTATTGCCTAAGAAAGCGATATTCAGCACGCAAAATGGAGACACGGTCCGATGGGATATCGAAAAAACAGTTACAGATATCGCGAAGGGTGACCGCGATTATGATACCGGACTAGTTATGATTGTCCCATCAGCAGAACCTATGATTCCTCAGAATTTATTATACTCTATGAATAAAAATATTTATGTGCGAGTGGTTGATATTATCAGTCCGGCTGAGGCATACGAAGAAATTCCCAAGGGAAACTTTTCGATCTATAACAACTTAAAGAAAGGAGACAAACTAAGTGTGAACAAGTATGAACTGACTTACACCTATGATTCAAAAGGTTATTATCAGCCAGTTTATCGATTTGAAGGAGAGATCAATGGAGAGAATTGGGATGCTTTGATCCCAGCAGTAATGAATTGATTTCAACTTCTACGTGCCTTGATGAAGCATACCATCCTGAAATGCTTGATAAACATTGGCTTTTTTTGGGTGAGTGGTACGTAGTAGAGTTTGAAGTTTTTCATGAGAACATTATAATAAATGAGGTGCTCAAACGATGAAATTATTTTGATTACGAGGTGAGAATTTGCAATATCTGTTTACCGCTCTCTTCATTCTTGGTTTCATTGCTTTCTTGGGATTTCTTGTTCTGATGATCTTATCTATTCGCAAAGGTAATAGGTTGCCGATCAAATACATTATTCTAACAACGGCCTGTTTTGCGATTGCTTCAATTGGGTTGTATGGCATCCTGACTTTATCTTCGAACTCTAATCAGTCTGAAATAGATCAGCCCCCTTCATCCCAAATCGAACTTTCTGGCCTCCATATGACTACCGATGAATTCCAAAATAAATTTAATGGCGCCGTGGGTAAATATCGACTGAATGGTTTGAGTATTACCCGCTTGAATATGAATAACTCTTCTGAGCAGGGCACTAGCGCTTTCGAGTATATATTCAATGATGCATTGCGCTTGGTTGGTGTAGTGAATGCAGATGAGAGCGTACAGGAAGTCAGGTTATATGGAACTGGTGATACGCGTAAACCAACGGGTGGAATTTTTTTGACTGCTATCGCCGCACTCATTCTCACAACCCATAGTGAGTACACGTATAACGATGCACAAGATGTCATTCAGGATATCGGTCTATTGGATCGTGATGTGAATCAGTCTGATTTTGATGGTGCGACAGTTCGAAATGGATTAGAATATCGCTTCAGTATCCAGGATCATGATCTCTCGACTTTTGAAATAACTGTTGCGAAGTAAGACTTCGTTGTGAAAAAGGCCGCTCCCTGAAGGAACGGCCTAACGTGTGGAATATACTATATAATGATTCAGTAGTTGCCACCAAACCAATGATGAACACCTCCCGAATGCGAGAGTTACTCAAACGTTACAATCTCGCTCTGATTGTTCCAACTCATTTTAAAGGTAATCGGGTCTTTCGTTTTCTCCGCCTCAGTAACCGTTCCCGACATACTGAACGGTACCCCTTGTTCCTCAAGCGCTTTCCCCTGTTGTTTTATATTATTGCCGGTAAGGTCAAACACAAAATCCTTTATACGCTTTTCATCACCTATATAAGTAATCCTATAGATCCCTGTTGATCTCTGAAGAGACACATCCCAGTTATCGCTCTTTCCGTGTAGTCTATCATCCGCACTACAAGCTGAGACAATAGATAAAAGTAATATAGTACAAAGAATCAATGGCAATTTAAATAATTTCATAAAATCCCTCCAATATAATAAAATAACCAAAAATTGAAAAATCAATCTCCATAAACGGCTGATAAACCAATTGGCTATATTATCAAATCAGAGCTAAGCTACGTTACGTGTGATAATCATGTGTAACCTATCTTGTGTATTGATCAATATCATCGTTCGCAGATTGGTGCTCTCTTCTATGATGATCTTCATGCTGACGGACGTCGTTCTTTAACTTTGCTAAGAATCCCCATCCCATAAAGGCAAGTAAAAGCACGGTAATCAGTGCATAAGCAAAGCTATATAGATTCATAAAGAAGTTGATAAAAATTGCAGCAAGCATCAACCCCAGAATCCACAATGTCCACTTTGTACCCTTTCTCAAAACATTTCCTCCTCCTTTAGAGTAAATTCCCAAATCATTTATAAGCATCAGTTCCCCAGAGAAACATCTAATGCGCCAGACATCCCTTGCGCAGAAGAGGTACTCACATAATACCAACCCGTGGACAATGCTTTGTCAATAAAATATGTATGCTCTTCTCCATCTGCTGAGACAATGCCAGACTTTATTGCGGTTCCACTTGTAGATCCTTCATTGATCGTGAACGTGAAGTGTTTCGAACCCGTGTTTTTAAAACTCACTTTAACATAACTAAATCCTGCCGGAATATCAAACCGATGTGTATTTGTAGTACCTGCGAAATCTTCATTATTGATTACTGTTAATGTCGTTGCTGGAGTACTTCTAGGTTCATTTGCTTTTACTAATCTCTCTTCAGAATTGGAAGTGAAATTATAAATTAAGATGATAATAACAGCAGACACCAAACCTGCCACTATTATTTTTCTACCAGGTTTCATGATGTATGACCTCCATATCTCATTACTAAAGGAAAAAGAGGAAATCCCCCACATTGTGACTTTGATTATAAAATACTCAATAAAATAAAAACCACTCCTTAATAATTACTAAGGAGTGGTTTTTATTTATGATTTGTAACAGTGGCCGCTTCACAAATTCTTGTCACATCGTAACGAGAATCCACTCTGCCAGGCACATGATGCTTTAAAGGTTTTTACACCTTTATTACATCATGCCGCCCATTCCACCCATACCGCCCATGTCAGGCATTCCGCCACCAGCACCTGCTGGTTCTGGTTTGTCAGCGATAACTGCTTCAGTAGTCAAGAACATTGCCGCTACGGAAGCAGCGTTTTGCAATGCATAACGAGTTACTTTTGCAGGGTCAACGATACCTGCTTCGATCATGTTAACCCACTCGCCAGTTGCAGCGTTGAAGCCGATTCCTGTTTGTTCTTTTTTCAGACGTTCCACGATTACGGAACCTTCTTCGCCAGCGTTAGCTGCGATTGTGCGGATTGGTGCTTCCAGAGCACGCAGGACGATGTTTACGCCTGTTTGCTCGTCACCGGACAGAGCTACAGCCGCAACCGCGCTATATACGTTCATGAGCGCTGTACCACCACCGGATACGATACCTTCTTCAACCGCTGCGCGAGTTGCGTTCAGGGCATCTTCGATGCGAAGTTTGCGTTCTTTCAATTCTGTTTCAGTAGCCGCACCAACTTTGATTACTGCTACACCGCCGGACAATTTAGCCAGACGCTCTTGCAGTTTCTCTTTGTCGAACTCGGAAGTTGTTTCTTCCAATTGTGTACGGATTTGGCTAACACGTGCATCGATATCGGATTTGTTACCAGCACCGTCAACGATGATTGTGTTTTCTTTTGTTACGCGGATTTGACGAGCTGTACCCAGTTGTTCCACAACAGCGGATTTCAGGTCCAGACCCAGTTCTTCCGTGATCAATTGGCCACCAGTGAGGGCAGCGATGTCTTGCAGCATTGCTTTACGACGGTCACCGAATCCTGGAGCTTTAACAGCTACAGCATTGAATGTACCACGCAATTTGTTCACAACCAGCATAGCCAGTGCTTCGCCTTCGATATCTTCAGCGATCAATACCAGCGGTTTGCCTTGTTGAACGATTTTCTCAAGCAATGGCAAGATATCTTGCGTGCTGGAGATTTTTTTGTCTGTGATCAAGATGTACGGATTGTCCAAAACAGCTTCCATTTTGTCCGTATCAGTGATCATGTAAGGAGAGATGTATCCACGGTCGAATTGCATACCTTCAACCACTTCAAGCTCTGTAGCGAATCCTTTGGATTCTTCTACTGTGATTACGCCATCTTTACCTACTTTTTCCATAGCTTCAGCGATCAATTCGCCTACTTCTTCGTCAGCTGCAGAGATTGCTGCAACTTGTGCGATGGATTGTTTGGAATCGATTGGTTTGGAGATGGATTGCAATTCAGCAACCGCAGCTTTAACCGCTTTGTCGATCCCTTTACGGATACCGATTGGGCTAGCGCCTGCAGTTACGTTTTTCAGACCTTCTGTGATCAGCGCTTGCGCCAATACAGTTGCTGTTGTAGTACCGTCACCGGCAACATCGTTGGTTTTCGTTGCTACTTCTTTAACCAGTTGTGCACCCATGTTCTCGAATGCATCTTCCAGTTCGATTTCTTTAGCAATGGTTACACCATCGTTAGTGATGAGCGGGCTTCCGAATTTTTTCTCCAGAACCACGTTACGGCCTTTAGGACCGAGTGTTACTTTTACTGCATTAGCCAATGCATCCACACCACGAAGCATGGAGCGACGAGCGTCTTCACTGAATTTAATGTCTTTAGCCATGTTAAGAAAACCTCCCTAGTTTTTGTTGGAAAATGGTCGTGCTATATGGTTCGGTTATCCGATTAAATTTGAATTAGTCGAGAATCGCGTGAATATCGCTTTCTTTCATAATCAAATATTCTTTACCTTCGAATTTGATTTCTGTACCGGCATATTTGGAGAAAATAACGCGATCTCCTTCTTTCACTTCCAGAGCTACACGTACGCCGTCTTTCAATACTCCAGCACCAACTGCAATGATTCTACCCTCTTGCGGTTTTTCTTTGGCGGAGTCCGGGAGTACGATCCCGAAAGAAGTTGTTTGCTCTTGCTCCAGTGGTTCTACCAATACGCGTTCACCTAAAGGTCTGATCATGAAAAATAGCCTCCTTTTGAAATTATATAACGTTACATTGTAGGTTGTAGCCATATGTATTAGCACTCGACAGTGTTCAGTGCTAACAACCAACTTTATGATACTCAACTTGAAGCATGATTTCAAGTCCTTTTGACGAATTCCTGCGAGAATTTACGTTGAATTTACACGAACATAACCAAATTACACCCGCTGCGCCTGGTTATATGTTGCAATTCACTAATCTTATTCTACGAAATTGTTTAGCCCTTCTGCAACGTTAGCGGACAGTCCCTTTCCCATTGTATCCATTGTTGAACATAATATGCCTGCTTGTCCTGTCGTGTTGGTCGGCAGTCTACAGAAATAGCCCGGATAAGAACACACCGTCTTCTCCGGGCACATTACAGCTTATCCTCATTCAGCCCACATGTTTCTTATCCTCGGCACGAACGTAGCGGGATTCGATCTCTTCATCGGCTGCAAGCTGCTTGCGATATACGATTGCGGATAATAACACACTGATCTCATATAACAGGAGCAAAGGAATCATCACCAGCAGATCAGATATAAAGTCTGGAGGTGTAATAACCACTGCAATGAAGATCAGAACAAAATAAGCAACTCTGCGCATCTTGCGAAGACGAATTGGATTCAGAATCCGCAGTCCTGTCAGAAACATAATAAGTAAAGGAAGTTCAAATAACAGAGACACAGGCAGCACAATGCCAAACAGGAAGCTGAAATACTGCTTCATCCCGTAGGTCTCCACAAGTCCCATCTTCTCCGTTATCGCTGTTGTGAAGGCGAGTGCCATCGGAAAAATAACATAATACGAGAAAGCCATACCTGTCAGAAATAAAAGAAACACATAGGGCACATACTTCAGCGTTGCTTTTCGTTCGCGCGGCTTTAGCCCTGGACTAACAAACTTCCAGATCTGATACACCGTAAACGGCAGCGTAATAATAAGTGAAAACAAACCGGCAATCTTCATGTAGATGCCAATCCCGTCCCAGAACGAGAAGGCATGTAACACAAAACCTTTTGCCGACTCTGCCTTGGTCAGATATTGGTATACCGGGTCCGCCACAAAAAATCCTGCAATCAGTCCCAGCACAAAAATACTTAATACGTAGATCAGCCGCTTCCGCAGCTCACTCAGATGTTCCGTAATCGACATTTCTTCCATTTGCTGCGTCATGCCTGCCCCCCATTATTGCCAGCTTAAAATACAAAACCCTTCCGGCAGGAAGGGATTTCTCTTTCATTGCCGTCAAGATTATTCCGGCAGGCGTTTATCAGCAGGCTTGTCTGCAGGTGTGCTCTCAGCCGCCAGCGGTTTCGCTTTCTCCTGCTCTTTGCGATTGGACGAGTCATCCTCAGAGATAATCTCGCGAGCGCCCTCTTTGAATTCACGGAAGGTACGCCCAACTGCACGTCCCAGTTCCGGAAGTTTGTTGGGTCCAAACAACAACAATGCAATCACGGCCAGCAAAATAAACCCCGTTGGTCCAATGGAACTAAACATTGATATTCCTCCTCGTCTCAAGCTTCGAAGATGCGCATATTCGGCCAGATGTTCATAGATGTCTCTGCTGCGTTCTTAATTTAAGCCCATCATACCATAGATGTAACCACTTACATAACCCGCAAAATTCACAAATAAGAGATGTCACTAGAACAATCTAACAACAGTCATGGCGAATCGGATATCCTTGCCCAGAGTCCATGCTCGATTATTGCTTGAACTGACCCGTAACCATCAGCAGCGCTTCCGGAAGCTGATCCATAATGGCAGCCAGATGTTCGTGCACACCCTTTGGCGTACCTGGCAGATTAACAATCAGCGTGCGTCCACGAATGCCACATACCCCACGGAACAGCATTGCAGAACGGTTTTTGCTCATTACACTGTACCGCATGGCCTCTGCCATCCCGGGAACTTCCCGCTCAATTACACGCCGGGTCGCTTCCGGAGTAATATCACGAATGGCCAGCTCCGTGCCACCGGTAGTCAGCACCAGATCGGCGTGAAAATAATCCGTCATCTCAATCAAAGCCGCAATAATCTCATCGGGTTCATCCGGAACGATACGGTACTCCACGATTTGACCACCCAGCTCTTCTTCCACCAGCTCCCGAATGACTTGTGCACTCGTATCCTCACGTTCCCCGCGGGCTCCTTTGTCACTGGCTGTCAGGATTGCTGTTCTCCACACCATAAAGATCACCCTTCTCCTCTATGAAAATAAATATTGCCTATCGGCTGTAATCACCGTTTTTGCCACCACTCTTGGAATTCAGCATGGTTGGACCGATAATCATATCTTTTTGCATGGCCTTGCACATGTCATAGACCGTCAGTGCTGCAACTGAGGCAGCCGTGAGCGCCTCCATCTCAACACCCGTTTTGCCTTCGGTTTTGACAGTAACTTCAATGTGTAATTCATCCACTCCGTTATCATGAAAACGAATATCCACACCCGTCAGTGCCAGCGGATGGCACATCGGAATCCAGTCCGACGTTTTCTTCGCGCCTTGAATCCCGGCAATCTGAGCCACAGCCAGAACATCACCTTTACCGATTCGGCCCTCCCGAATCGCTTCCAGTGTATCTGGATTCATCGTCACCTTGGTTACGGCCACAGCCGTACGTACGGTAATTTCCTTACCCGAAATATCAACCATCCGGGCCCGCCCCTGTTCATTAAAATGGGTCAGTTTGCCACCCGAAGACTGGCCGTTGTTCACTTCTGAACTCAATCACATCACAACCCTTTATTCGATATGTAATATACCTTCGGTTGTTATCAACAGATCAATCCGCAGATCGAGCAGGTCCATCGGGATCTCCTCTTGTAACTGACCCGGCAATACCATCGCAGCCATCAACGGTTTCTTGCCCGTCATCGCACATGTTGCTGCAAGCGTCTCGGCAAAACGATCATAATAACCGCCACCATAACCAATACGCCCTCCATGGAGATCATAACCAAGCCCCGGTACCAATACGAGATCGATATCCGGCCAATCATCAGGTGTCAGGACTTCACAGGAATCCTTAGGTTCGGGTATCCCCCATATGCCTGGCTCCAGATCCTGTTCTCCGGTCACTCGCCGTAGCTCCATTCGGGTTGGATTCGCCAATACTTTTGGTGCAAGCATCACATCTCCATGTTTCCAGCCCTCTTGAAACAGAAAAGCTGTGGACGCTTCGCTTCCATAGGACAAATAACTGAATATGACGAGTGGTCTGTTCACGACCTTACTCTTGGCCTGTCTAAGGCGTTCCAGCTCCCGCTTCACTCCAGCGTTAATCTTAGTCATTGCCTGCTGACGCATGCTTGCATCCATCAGATCACGGCTCTGTCTCAGTCTGGATCGAAGCTGACTTTTCAGTTCCGCATGATCCTGCATATCCTTGAATAACCTCCTGTTGATAGGGAAGGTAGAAAAAAGCTCTCATTAAAAACAATTTATATGTTATGACCAGTTGTCATCTTGTTGAAATGGTTAAAATGATTCATTTTCTGCAAAATCCTCATGTAATAACATGCCTTCTTTCAGTTTATCATTGATTGATCAAAAAGACTACATGCCCCATGCGTTCCCAATCGGTGCAATTGCTCTGTATTTCATGTAAACTGGGATATAGTTGTCATATCAAGAACTGGACCTATGGAGGAACTTAATTTTATGCTGCTGCAAGTATCCGGAATTATCAAACGTTTTGGTGTCGATCCAATCCTGGACGGCGTGAACTTACAAATATTAGAACGCGAGCGCATCGGCCTCGTTGGTGTAAACGGTGCAGGAAAATCCACTTTGCTCAAAATTGTGGCGGGTGAAATGTCCTATGACGGGGGACAGATTTTCAAATCCAAAGAAACAACGCTCGGTTACCTGGCTCAGAACAGCGGGCTGCAGTCCGACCGTACCATCTGGGAAGAAATGATGAACGTCTTCGCTCACCTGACACAGGCTGAAGCAGATTTGCGTCAGATGGAACGCGATATTGCCGACCCTGCCCAGATGGAAGATGAGAAAAAGTACGCGGACCTGCTGGAACGTTATGCGAAACGCTCCGATTGGTTCAAGGACCATGGCGGTTATGAGATGGAAACCCGCATTCGCAGCGTACTGCACGGGATGGGATTCGGCGAATTTTCGCCAGACACCCCTATTGCTACTCTAAGCGGCGGGCAGAAGACACGCCTTGCGCTAGCTCGTATTTTGCTTCAGGCACCCGATCTGCTCATGCTCGACGAGCCTACCAACTATCTCGATATCGCCACCCTTACTTGGTTGGAAGATTATCTGAGAGGTTATTCAGGCGCACTGCTCGTGGTATCCCATGACCGGTACTTCCTTGATCGACTCGTAACAACCATCGTGGAGATCGAACGTCACCGCTCCAAAAAATACACGGGCAATTACAGCCGTTATATGGAACTCAAAGCTGCCGAATATGAAACTCAGATGAAGCAATATGAGAAACAACAGGGTGAAATCTCCAAGATGGAAGATTTTGTCCAGAAAAATATCGTGCGTGCCTCGACGACCAAGCGGGCTCAAAGCCGCCGCAAGGCCCTCGACAAAATGGAGCGCCTCGATAAACCGATGGGTGATCTGAAAAAAGCTCATTTTTCCTTCGAAACCGCCTTTATGTCCGGCAAAGAAGTGCTTCGAGTGGATCAGCTGTCTGTCGCTTATGATGAGGCTTCTCCATTGTTCCGCAATGTATCCTTCGATCTGCGGCGCGGGGAAACGGTTGCTCTGATTGGTCCAAACGGTATTGGTAAATCCACCATGCTGAAGTGCCTCACCGGAAGTTTGCGTCCGGTAACCGGGGATATCCAATGGGGAACAAAAGTGCAGATTGGCTATTATGATCAGGAGCAGACTGGGCTCAATCCGTCCAATACGGTTCTGGAAGAACTGTGGAGTGCCTATCCCGGGATGGAAGAAGCACGCATTCGGACCGTACTGGGGAACTTTTTGTTCAGCGGTGACGATGTGCTCAAGAAGATCTCCTCCCTCAGCGGCGGTGAGAAAGCACGTGTCTCTCTCTCCAAGCTGATGCTGAAGGAAGCGAATATGCTCATTCTGGATGAGCCTACGAACCATCTCGACCTGTTTGCCAAAGAAGTGCTGGAAGCGGCGTTAATGGATTATGAAGGCACTCTGCTGTTCATCTCCCATGACCGGTACTTCCTCAACAAAATGGCTGAGCGCATTGTCGAGCTTCATCCAGGCGGCACGGAACACTATCTCGGTAATTATGATGATTATGTGGAGAAGAAACAGGAGCTTGAGGACATCGCACGTGAAGCAGCTGAGGCACGTCAGGCTTCAGCCAAGAACTCGTCCAAATCCGATCTGAACACAGCCACAACCGAAAAATCCGGAGCGGCTTCATTCGAAGCGGAAAAACAGGCGAAACGTGAAGAACGTAACCGGCAACGCAAGCAGGAAGCTCTGGAACAACAGATTGCGGAGTTGGAAACGAAGATTACAGATCTTGAGGCACAGATGGCTCTGCCTGAAATCTATCAGGATTATATGAAGCTGCAAGAACTCCAGCAACAAACGGAGGAACACAAAGCAGAACTCATCAAGGCATACGAGGACTGGGAAGAACTAGCTATGGAATAGTACCAATAGTACAGACTCATAACATGGTTTGATCGCGTCCATACAAGTATAGTTGTACCATCGGCTGATTCCTTATTGGGATCAGCTTTTTGTTTGTTAAGGATGAGTATTGAAGGTATGCACCTTATGTTTTTTATGTTCCATGAGATTGAACTCTAACAAACGGAGGTTGGGAGAGCTGTTTTGGCTTTTGTCAAATTTACTCGAATGAAGAGAAATATTTTTATCCCCCTTCCCCTCACACTTATCCACAAGAAAGCAAGATAGCAAGCACATTAATAAGCTTAATTATACAGCGGTAGAATAGCCTTTTACACACAAAAACCATATTTATCCACTAAGTTATCCACTTTATCCACAACTTTGTGAATAGTAAGGAGTCATTCTATCCCCTAAACCCTTTTCGTTTCGAAAACTATACTGGTTTGACTTTGCGGTAGTTACCCACAAATTACACTGGATATGTGGATAACTATAGTCACACCTTGACAAATGCATTCTCCCGCTACTCAATGTTCCTCCATAATAAGACAAAAGCAGACCTTTGTCGTTCAAGGCCTGCCCGTCATTTATTTACTATATGCCATGCATATTTACATCAAATCGCACTTGCTACTATTGCCGCTGTAGATGCGATCTGGCAAAGATGTTTTACGCATGCGCTTCTTGTTCATGATGTTCGGAAGACTCGGCCTTCAGCCCAGCAGCATTACAAGCCGCTACATACGCAAGACCGGCAGCCATGACGATATCATTATGTGTTGCCGTTCCCCGGAACTCACGCCCTGCACGCTCCACGGTAACTACAGCTTCTGCACTTGCACCTTCTCCCCCACTCAAGGCATGCATCTCCATATCAACAAATGCAATATCATCGGAAATGCTCTGACCAATTGCACGAATGGTCGCATCCACGGGTCCACCGCCAACAGCGGAGTAAGATTGTTCTCCAGCGCTTGTGCGAATACGTACGGCGGCCATTCGATCCGTCATGCTGCCCGCCGTCACCTGCAATTCAACCAGTTCATAGTCCTGTGCAGGAATATTCATGGTCTGGCTAACCATCTGTAATAACTGGTCATCACTGACCACTTTTTGCTGGTCTGCGGTTTCTTTGAACACCTCATACAATTGCTCCATCTGTTGCTCATCCGGTTCAAAACCGTATTTGCGAACCCGATCCTTCAGGGCGTGACGACCGGAGTGTTTGCCCAAAATAATCATGCTGCGCGGAATACCCAGAGCTTCCGGGTCCATAATCTCATAGGTATTCCGATTCTTCAGCAGACCATCCTGATGGATGCCTGATTCATGCTGGAACGCATTACGTCCCACCACCGGTTTATTGTATGCAATCGGGAAGTGCATCGCCCGGCTAATCTGACGTGAAGTTTCATATAGCTGATTCAGCTTAATGTTCGTCGTTGCACCAATCGCGTCTCCCCGAGTCTCCAGCGCCATAATCAGCTCTTCCAGTGCACAGTTCCCCGTCCGTTCTCCGATACCATTAATGGTCACTTCAATCTGGGTAGCTCCATTGGCAATCGCAGCCAAACTATTGGCTACGGCCAAGCCCAGATCATTATGACAATGAGCACTATAGCGAACCTGATCGCCGCCTCTTGCACCCTCACGCACCCGGCGGAACATCTCACCATACTCATGTGGCAGGGCATATCCGACCGTATCCGGCAGATTGATAATGCTGGCCCCTGCTTCAATGGCGACTTCTACCATTTCAATCAGATCGTCCATTTTGGTACGGGCAGCGTCCATAGCTGTGAACTCTACGATGTCCGTGAACTGACGTGCATAAGATACCATCTCACGAGCGGTAGCCACCACTTCACTGCGCGGACGGCGCAGTTGATGCTCAATATGAATATCCGAAGAAGAGATAAACAGGTGAATTCGGCGCCGTGCTGCATCCGCTGTTGCTTGAACAGCTGCATCGATATCACCTTTGACCGCACGCGCGAATCCGCAGATTTCCACGTTCTGCAACTGTCTCGAAATCGCCTGAACCGCCGCGAACTCACCTGGACTGGAGATCGGGAATCCAGGCTCAATGACGTCGATACCCAGAGAAGCCAGTTGGTGTGCCAGTTCAATCTTTTGCTCGGGTTGCAGACTTGCTCCTGGTGCCTGTTCTCCATCGCGCAGTGTTGTATCAAAAATCTCAATCATGCGTTTGTTATTAGTTGTTGTCATATCCATTAACCTCCATCAAATTTTTATAAATATTTTCGTTACGATCCATGAGCCACAGAACACCCGCTAATCGCCGTCACTGTTGTTATATATTTTGTTTGTAAACGCGTATGTTGTTTGTAGCTTAGTCCTTGGTAATCATTAAAGCCTGTTGAATTTTTAGTGCCTATACTTGATGTTCGATGTTCATTACTCGTTGCATATACTGCTTACCCTCATAACAGAGTGTACGTCGACTTACACCCTGACCTTCTGACTTTTCAATCTCCATATGGTTCTTCCCATGCCCACCCTGCTGCCGGCAGCAAACACAAATAACCCGCCATCTCATATAAGAGACGGCGGGTTATTATCCCCTCCGCGGTACCACTCTCGCTTGATGGGCCAGGCTTGCGCCAGACTCCATCCACCTCGTCGTCTCCGAGATCCAATGGATTGTGCATGTGCACACGACACCACTGGAATTCGGAGAAACACCCTATAACGGGGGTTAACCGTTGCTATGTAACACATGTTGTTGTCCATCCATCAGGACAACTGGGCGATTGATATCGTCCCCACGCTTCCACAGCTCCGTTCCCGGGCGAGATTCGAATGATTCCAGCCACTGCGTCGCACCACCCCGCAGCTCTCTGAGCGCTTTATCGTTCTACTGCTCCCGTTCATCACATTTATAATATGACCTAACTTCATTTATCCTTATTTTGAAAATCAAAAAAAGCCTGCCACCTCATGCAATAATGCAAGAGACGACAGGCTGTTCACCTTCGCGGTACCACTCTTGTTGACTTACTTCCTGTTCATTCAAGACAACCCCTGAATGCTTTCGCATATCCGGATCCCTTGAAGCAGCCTGAAAGCCCCCTCAGTTATCGTCAGTTGATCCTTGTAATAACGGTCCTACCGACAACGGCCCATTCACGGAGGCAACCCGTAACCATGTACTTTGGGCCATGATCGGCCTTCGGATTCTCCCGGGGAGTCACCGTGTTCCATCGTTCCGCTTCCAGGTGAGTTTCAGGTTTCCTTCGACTGCGTTGCACCATACCGCAGCTCTCTAAGACCGGGAATGACCTTACTATTCCTGTTCATCGCGTTTATCAGTTCAGGAATCTGAATTCCTGTTTAAATTTGTAACTAAATATACATTCTTTACATCCCTGCTGTCAACTCTTAATCTCAAACTGCCTGACTATACGGATTGAACGGACCATTCCTCCAGGGAAAGTCCTGGATCTGCCTTCGCATCAAATTCAGCAATTTCTCCCCGCTGCCATTTCAGATATGCAGCCGCTCCAATCATGGCCGCGTTATCCGTACAATATTCCATTGGCGGGATTAACAGTTCAAGCCCTTCCTTCGTGCATCGCTCCTGTAATGCCGAGCGCAACCCCCGGTTAGCTGCAACACCACCACATAATAACAGTTGACGTGAACCATACTCACGAACTGCTCTAACGGCTTTCTCCACCAACACTTCAACAACAGCTTCCTGGAAACCACGTGCAACAGCAGACGGCTCCAAGGTTTCTCCGCGCATTTTGGCCTGGTTGAGCGCATTCAGTACAGCAGACTTCAGACCACTGAGACTGAAATCGTACGAACCTGCTTCCAGCCATACCCGTGGTAATGGCACTACGTCCTCCGCTTCAGATGCCATCCGGTCCACATGCGGGCCACCCGGATAAGGACAACCCAATGCACGTGCTACTTTGTCATACGCTTCGCCTACAGCATCATCACGTGTACGACCAATCAGTTTGAACTTACCCTCGGATTCCATATGCACAAGTTCTGTATGTCCACCAGATACGACTAGTGCCATCGCTGGATATTGCAGTTCATGAGTAAGTCGGTTGGCATAGATATGCCCCGCAATATGATGTGTGCCAATGAGCGGTTTGCCCAGTGCCATGGCCAGCGTTTTGGCCGCAACAATACCCACCAGCAGTGCACCGACCAGCCCCGGACCTTGCGTCACGGCAATTGCACTTAGATCACGTGGACGAATGCCGGACTGTTCGATCGCCTGTTCCAGCATCAACGTAATGACTTCAACGTGTTTGCGTGAAGCCACTTCAGGTACGACTCCACCAAATGCCTTATGCGTCTCGATCTGACTTGAGATCAGATTGGACAGCACTTCCCGTCCATCTTTGACTACTGCTACCGATGTTTCATCACAGCTTGTCTCCACCGCCAAAATGTAGGATGGTGCAGAATTTATTTTTTCATTGAGTTCGTTCATGAATCCAGTACGCTTCCTTCCTCTTCGCCGCTCCGGCCTGCAGACGGCAAGTTCGCCCACATAATCATCGCATCTTCCCCATTATCGGAGTAATACCCTTTACGAAGACCCGCCGATTCAAACCCTTTTTTCTGATATAAACGCTGTGCAATGCTGTTCGAGACTCTGACCTCCAGCGTCATTCGTTCCATCCCGAGATAAGCCGCTGTGCTCATTAATTCATCCAGTAACTTTTCGCCAAGCTTGCGTCCACGATACGCGCCTCTGACTGCAATATTGGTAATATGGGCTTCATCCATGATTGTCCACATACCTGCATAGCCAATGGCTTTTCCTTCTAATTCCATCACCATATATTTAGCAAAATGATTGTGTGTCAATTCATTTTGAAATGCTTCTTCCGTCCAGGGCAGGGTAAAGGCCTCATGTTCAATCTCCATCACATCGGGAATATCCGCGAGTGTCATGAACCTGAACTGAAGCGTTGCTTCCTGCTTATTATTCGCCACGTTGTCCATCTGCTTTCCCCCCTTTAGTGCGTGTTCAAAAAGACCGGTTTTCAGTACCGAGAAGATGGGATGAAGCTAGAAATGGAGTAGCGGAGCGTAGGGAAAACTACGTGAGCAACCAAAATGTTTCCTCAGGAAACATACTTCGTAAGCATCCCGCTTATTTCGGCTGAATTCCATAATCGATGCTGATGATGCCACCAGGCATCCTTCGTAATCAAAAGCGGACTTTTTGAACAACCTCTTTCAGCCTTTGCGCAGAAGATTGGCTTCCGCTTCAGACAGCTGGGTGTAGTTTGGCACCAGCGCATGCACGTCATCACGCTGACCTGCAAGCAGCGCGGCGGCGCCAAGGCGCCCAACCCAGCGGCCTTCCAGCTCATAAGGTACGAGCTGGAGCGCCGTTCCTGCGGGGCAGCGAAGCTCCGCCGCTGCCGCAGCATGAGGGCCCGTCTCGCCGACGATCCAGACGGCTGCGGGCCGCTCTTCCGGCGCCGCCTCCGCCATGCGGGCGGCGAGGGCTTCCAGCCATCCGTCCATCTTGCGGATGGCATCAGGCGCCAGACGCCGGGGCGCATCGCTCCCGGCGGAGGCAAACAGCGCGGTGCACGCTTGACCGCGCCGTGCATCCACAAGCGGAACGATCCAGTGGACAGGGGCAGCACTTGTGCTGCCCTGGTCCGCGGATGGCGTTCCGCCAGCCCCTGCTGCGGCATCCTCTGCCGCAGCTTCCGCCTTGGCGGCGAGGCCGCTGTGCCAGCCGCCCCAGGCGATGGCCTGAAGGCTGGACACCCCGGCTACGGGGATGTCCCACGCCCAGGCCAGTGTCTTCGCCGCGGTCACCGCAATGCGGATGCCCGTGTACGAGCCTGGGCCAACGCCAACGGCAATGCCGTCCAGTTGGCCAGGCTGTGTTTTGCTGGCGGCCAGCAGCTGCTCCATCACCGGTACAACGTGTACCGAATGGTTGCGCTCAGCCCGTTCATTGCGTTCTTCCAGAAGCGCATGACCTTCCATCATCGCAGCTGCCATCACTGCGGTGGATGTATCCAACGCCAAAAACCGCTGACGCGGCTCTTTTTGTAAATCTTCCATCATCATTTGACCCCATTCTGTCTGAACTGTCGGCACATGGCTGCATAAGTCTCGCCGTACCCATCCAGTGTAATCGTTCGATCCTCCAGGCCCGTTGTTTCAATCTGCACATGCAAATGCTCTTGCGGCAGCAATTCGGGAATGATACTCGACCACTCCACCAGACTGACTCCGGCTCCATAGAAATATTCATCAAGTCCAAGCTCATCCGCTTCTTCCAGCGATATGCGATATACATCCATGTGATATAAAGGCAGACGCCCTTCGTACTCCTTGATTAGCGTGAATGTGGGACTGCTTACCACATCACGTACACCCAAATGCCAGGCAAATTTCTGTGAAAATGCCGTTTTTCCCGCGCCCAGATCACCATCCAAAGCAATCACCATGCCGGCGTTTGCCTGTCTGGCGAGTGCGGAAGCGAGTGCTTCTGTATCTGCAATGCCATGGGATTGATACACCCACTGCTCGTGCGTCTGATTCAATATTCGCCCCACCTTTGGCGGTCCAGCCGCCTGAGTTCACTTTGAACCTTATTATATCGGTCCCTTTCTTCCCCCGCAACATCCAAGGAGGCAAGCGGAAATTATAACATGCATTATTGGACGTGTCTCAAAACTCGCTTCCTTCGAAGTTTCAGACACCTACTGGGAAAAACCAAAAACCGGCACCTCTCGGTACCGGCCGTGTTATGCATATATTTCAGCTTTTATTCATTCTCGAATCCCTCAATAACTATATGCTACTTGTATCTACTCCTCCAAGCGATCCACACGTACCGTCTGGGTATTTCCCGGTCTGCTGCCAACCTGAACGGTCGCCATGCCATTGGCTTCATCCACGTTTTCGATCCAGACTGGATCTCCCTCCAAGGTAACGGCAATGGTATCCTTGGAATCATAGATCGCTTTGGCGCGCTTTGCATCCATCATCTTATTCATACTCCCCTTCCGGATCATCATGTGATTCTCTAACCATGCTGTCTGTTGTACTTTCACCAATATAACCGTTATCTTCCGTAACCTGTCCACCGCCTAACCCTTCATTCACCATCCGGTCAATGTCGAGCATGAACGATTCCCGATCAAGGGGCAATTCTTCAGAAGTGACCGCTTCCCAATTCACATCTGTGGCTGGTGTATAGAATTCTTCAGCGCTTTCGGCTTCCGCAAGAGGATATGGAGAAAATGCATGCTTGTGTGCTTCTTCCTCATCACGTCTGTTCTTCAATATTGCACCTCCCGGCATATGTGCTGCGAGAATAACTACCTATCCCATGCCCATCTTCCTGTCGGAATTCAAGCATGTTTCTGTTATCATCCCCGAGTCTCGCCGAACCATACGAATTCGTTCGTCCATTAGACGATTATCCCTTGCGCCAGATGCCCATACTATTAAATATAAATCCGTGTTCAAAAAGTCCAGTTTTCAGTACCGAGAAGATGGAATTTTTGAACAACCTCTAAAAGGTACCTCAATGAAAGGAGCCGATCTATGCATACCGTCTGGAAAGGTGCAATCAGTTTTGGCCTTGTGCATGTCCCTGTAAAAATGTTCTCGGCTACCGAAGACAAAGACATCTCCATGCGCTATATCCATAAAGTCTGCGGTAGCCCGCTCGCTTATGTTCGTCAATGTCCCTCCTGTGAAGTGGACGTCAAGTGGGAAGAGATTACCAAAGGCTATGAATATGAAAAAGGAAAGTTTGTACTCTTCGAGAAAGATGAATTGGAAGCGTTAAATGATTCCACCGGCAAAACCATTACCATACTGGATTTTGTCGACTTGACTGAGATTGACCCGATTTATTTTCAGAAAACATATTACCTATCGCCCGATCAGGCTGGTGGAAATGCCTACCAGCTCTTGATGAACGCGATGCGGGATACCGGAAAAATTGGCATCGCCAAAATCTCCATTCGCTCGAAGAGCAGTCTGGCTGCCATACGTGTGCTGGAAGATTGCCTCTCCATGGAGACAATTTTCTACCCGGACGAGATTCGCCCTGTCTCCCAGGTGCCCAACTTGCCGGAAGTACAGAACGTGAATGAGAAGGAACTCACGATGGCAAAGCTGCTGATTGACCAATTGTCCACGCCTTTTGAACCCGGTAAATACACCGATGACTACCGCAGCAAACTGCTGGATCTCATTCAGCACAAAGTGGCAGGCGAAGAAATCAAGATTGCTCCAGCCAAACCTGAAGCCAATGTAATGGATTTGATGGCTGCCTTACAGGCTAGTATCGAGGCCGTGAAGCCTATTCCGGCTGACCCTGGGACAACAACGGCCAAGCCTAAGAAACGTGCACCGCGAAGAACGCCTGCTCAAGCGGTTGCCGGAGGAGAATCCGATACACCTGCGACACCAGCCAAAAGAAAAAAGGCGACACCCAAACCAAAAGTTTGAATGTCGCTAAGGCAAGACCGATTCCGTTATATAACTCATGTAATGAGGTTTACTCCGATCCGGCTTCACAGTCGGATTTTTTTGTTTTACAGAACTATGGAAACAGTTCTTGTCAGTAAAACTCCAGCTATAATCGTAAAATACGATTGACGAAAGCTGATTTATATTTTATATTAACTTATGAAAAGTAACTTATTTATAAATATACAGTCACGCTGTAATTCTGCTTTAACAGTATGCAATTAAATAATCCGTTTTCAACGCATATACACAATCAAACGAGAACCCATATTATCTATGATCAGGAGGAAACAATCATGAATACAACGTATCAAATCCCTGCCACAACCCATCTGGGTGAAGTGAGTCTCCGAATTATGAACCTAGAGCGTTCTATTAAGTTCTATACCGATGTGGTTGGATTGAAATTACTGGAGCGTAGTGGCAAAGTGGCTACGTTGACAGCAGACGGAAAACAGTCCCTGCTGCGATTGGAAGAGCTCACGGATGGAATTACCCTGCCGGAACGCTCACACGCTGGCTTGTATCATTTCGCCATCCTGCTGCCTGACCGTAAGTCCCTGGGTCTTGCTCTTCGTAATCTGGCTGCATCCGGTATCGATATCGGCCAAGGCGATCACTTGGTCAGCGAAGCCTTCTATATCTCCGATCCCGATCAGAACGGGATTGAGATCTATGCTGACCGTGCACGTGATACCTGGAAACGGGATAGCGACAATAACTACGTAATGGCAAGTGATCCTGTTGATGTGGAAAGCTTGTTTGCCATATCGGAGAATGAACCTTGGCAGGGTCTGCCTGCTGGCACCGTTATTGGTCATGTACATTTCCACGTCCGCAGCTTGGAAGAAGCCCGCAACTTCTACACCGGCATACTCGGTTTTGATATCGTGGGTAACTTTGCGAACATGTCAGCACTATTTGTATCCGCAGGCGGCTATCATCATCATCTGGGACTTAATATCTGGGCCGGAGTGAATGCACCTGTCAATCCAGATAACGCTACAGGAATTGACTACTTCACCATTGTGTACGCCACAAAGGAACAATTGGATCAGGCACTAGAACAATTGCGTCAATCAGGCGCAGTCGTTACACAAGTGGAAGGTACCTGGTTTACGGTAGACCCACAACATATTCGTATACGTCTGACAACTGCGAACTGAATTTTGTTTAGGCGTTACAATATGTTTGCTTAACCTCATTTTATTAAGCCCGGGTAACTGATTTCTCTACATCTCAGAGAGATCGGCTGCACGGGCTTTTTGAGTTGGCTTTTATAAAACTGGCACAATTGGTGCATTCTAACCAATACATAGACAAGATATGTTAAGGAGATACCTCATGATCGAAAAGGGACGTTTGACTGTTAGACAGCTCGCTTCACTCATGTTCCTGTGCACAATTGGAGAGCAGATTCTGGTCTTCCCTTCCATGATCACATCCTACGCTCATCAGGATGCCTGGTTATCAGCCTTGTTGGGAGTCGCAGGGGGCCTTGGCATACTCTTCATTATGCTTGTTGCCTACAAACTGCATCCCCGGTTAAATCTGATTCAAAATGCCCTTCGAACACTGGGACCCTGGATCGGGACCTTGTTTGGCTCTTTTTATCTCTTTTATTTCCTGATCAGTACCTCAACGTTCATTAGGGAGATTGGCGATTTTATGTCTACCCAGATCTTGCCGGAATCTCCATTACTGATTCTGCATATGGTTTTTATGTGTGCGCTTGTCTGGGGGCTTCTATCGGGTCTGGAGAGCATTGGTAAAACTGCTGAGGTCTTTCTTCCGCTGATCGTGTTGTTTCTGCTTATTCTGACGGTATGTCTAATCCCTCATGTACATTTGGCCAACATCCAACCTGTGCTTGCACAAGGATTTCTTGATCCATTCAAAGGTTTTGTTGCTGTACTCACATATCCCTACTGTGAACTATGCATCTTCATGATGCTTTTTCCCTACACAAAAAAAGAGCCCCATCTGGAGAAGGACATCCTGTTAGCAGGGATGATTGGCGGATTGTTACTCACACTGACGCTCAGTATGTGTCTGCTCGTTATGGGACCATGGATGACCCAGCATCACTGGTTCGCTTCATTCATCCTTTCACAGAAGATCAATATCGGAAACTTTATGCAACGCATCGAAGCCTTCATAGCATCGGTCTGGATTATCGCTGTTTTCTTCAAAGCCGCTCTGTTCTTCTATGGTTTTGTCCTGGGCGTCGCTCACCTGTTTCGCTTGTCCAGTCACCGTTCTCTGATCCTGCCGGGTGCCATGCTTATTCTCGCCATGTCTATTCTAATCTCTCCGAACGAGAACTTTTATCTCAAGGTTGTTATTCCCTATTGGATTGATTGGGATCTGACCTGTGGCATAGCACTTCCGTTACTTCTAATTCTGGTGCATCATATGAAGTCCCGCTTCAAAAAATATAGTAAAATTCCGAATTAACCTGCGCTAATTGGTGTACGAGAGAGGAGTTCCCCATGTTCAAACCGTTGATTCCGTTCGAACCTATCTCCAGAGATACTTTGCCCACAGGTCCGCAATGGATTGCCCAGGTCAAGTGGGATGGAGTCCGCATGCTTGCCTATGAGGACGGGCATGAGCTGCGCCTGGTGAATCGCAGATTACATGATCGAACTGCACAGTATCCCGAGCTGGTAACACCACGCAATTTATGTTCAGGCTCCTCTTATATCTTGGATGGAGAAGTTATTGCGCTGGACCCAGACACCGGAAAACCTTCGTTTTATCACGTTCTGCGGCGGGATCGGATGAGCAGACCCGAAGGTATCGCCCAAGCCATACATCAGATTCCAGTCACATATATGGTATTTGATATCCTGTTTTATGAGGGGAAATGGGTGACGGATCAGCCTTTGGCAGATCGACAGCGCCTGTTGCACGAGGTCCTTAACACCGCTCCCCATGTTCAGGAGGTCACCAATACACTTGATGCCGCTTCCCTACTTACGGTCATGAGACAACATCAGATGGAAGGCATCGTCTGCAAGGATCTCACCAGCAGTTATGGCATACAGGGCAAGGACCAGCGCTGGCAGAAGGTCAAAATCATGCATGATGTATATGCCATGATCGGGGGAGTCACGTACCGGAGCGGTATTGTAAATGCCGTCGCGGTTGGTGTATATGATGGGCCTGATTTTGTCTATATTGGTCATGTTGGGACTGGCAAATTGAACTCCAATACGTGGCGGGAACTCACACATCAAGTCGAGCCTCTGATCAGGCAGGACAGACCGTTCCATAATGTACCCGAGCGCAGTGCAGAGACCACCTGGGTGGAACCGCGAATAGGAGTCAAAGTGCAATATATGGAGCTGACTCACCATAACACTCTACGCCATCCCAGTATTCAAACCTTCGCGGATGTAACCCGCGAAGATTGCCTGGCGAACCAGCTTCTTCCATGATGAAGAGTTCGCTGCACCTCGTGTTTCGGCCCATGTTTCAATAATTCATTAAGCGTATAGGAGGTGTTCCATATGGCCCCCAAGATCCAGGGAACCATCATAATAGAAGGCACTGAGCTGACGGTAACGAACCCGGACAAGCTCTTATGGCCGGAAGCAGGTGTTACCAAAGCCATCTATCTGCAAAAGCTGGCCGCTCTGGCTCCTTATCTGCTCACGTATACGAGCAATCGACTTCTCACCACGATAAGATATCCCCACGGCGCCGGAGGAACATTTTTCTATCAAAAGAATGCTCCTGAGCCTGTACCAGATTATGTACACACTGAAGTTCACGACGGCATCCGCTATGTGGTCATGAATGGACTTCCCGAATTGTTATGGCTTGGCAATCTGGCTGCACTTGAATTTCATCCTTCTCTGCATACTGTGGGAAGCCATCTGCCCAGTGAATGGATGATTGATCTGGACCCCTCTCAGGAACATGAGCCGCGGATCATGCAAGCTGCACTCATCGTTGGCGAAACCCTGACTTCCCTTGGTCTGAGGTCCATTCCCAAAACTTCGGGCGCAACAGGAGTTCAGATCATCGTTCCCATTGTGCAAGGGGTAACCTTTGATGAATTGAGAGAGGTTGGTTATTTTGTGGGCAAATATGTCACTCAGAAGTACCCGGATCTATTCACACTGGAACGACTTAAAAAGGATCGTGGAGACCGCATTTATTTTGACTATCTCCAACATTATGGAGGTAAAACCCTTGCCGCTCCCTATACACCACGTGCCAAGGCAGGGGCCACTGTCTCCACTCCACTTACTTGGGATGAGGTTAGAAGTAACGTCTCCATCCAGGATTACCATCTGATGAACATTATTGAACGCTTGAACCAAACCGGTGATTTAATCGCAGCTGTTGAACCCCAACCCGTTGAACACATTCTCAAACATTTGAAGAAAAAATAGCCGACTCCCTCATCATAAGGGTGTCGGCTATTATCATTCATGCGTATATCAATCGCTAATGGATACCTTTTTTCTTGAAACGTCCGCCCTTCACGTCATGAATATTACCGATAGCCACAAAGGCTTGCGGGTCCCAATCTTCAACGATAGTCTTCAGCTTCGCTTCTTCCAAACGGGTGATCACCACAAAAATGATCTTTTTCTCGTCCCCGCTGAATCCGCCCTCTCCATCCAGGAAAGTTACACCACGACCAAGACGGTCTGTCAGGGCTGAACCGATATCACGATATTTCTCACTAATGATCCATACCGATTTGGACTGGTCAAGCCCTTCATTCACAATATCAATCATCTTCATCGCAATATAATATGCAATCATGGAATACAGGGCATTCGGCCAGCCGAATACAAATCCTGCACCTGCGAAAATAAACACGTTAATGAACAACACGATCTGTCCTACAGACAAAGGTGACTTCTCACTAAGCAAAATGGCTACAATCTCCGTACCATCCAGTGAACCGCCAGACCGAATGACAAGTCCAACTCCCACACCCAGGATCAATCCGCCAAATACAGCTCCGAGCAAAGGCTCCCCTGGTGTTAATGCAGGAACGTGGTGCAATAATGATGTCCCGATGGACATGACCACAATCCCCAGCAGCGTGGATAATGCAAATGTTTTACCAATCTGCTTGTAACCCAGAATCAGGAAAGGCAAGTTGAGCAAGGTCAGGAATACTCCGAGTGGCAAATTTGTAAGTTCTGACACCATAATTGAAATCCCCGTAATCCCACCATCAATAACACCATTCGGTACGAGAAACACTTCAAGCGATACAGCCATTAGTGCAGCACCGATCAGAATCATCACAATACGTTGCAGCAACTTTAATGTAAACACCGAGCTTTTGACCCCGCGGTCAGCTTGCTTGGCTGTTAGTTCTTTCACCGTTACATTGGACATGGTATCCCCCCCGTTAAATCAGTGTGTGAATCCATTTTATAAATCATTTAAATACTCAGGGTGAATCTACATATGGAGAACAGCAAACTGCGTTCTATATGTACCCTGGCTATACAGCGCAAGCATCTAAAAGCGATATAAAATGGATTCAAAATGTTATTCATCCCGGTTTGCACTTTCAAAAGAGAGCAAAAGGGAGCCTGTTTTCCCGCAGACTCCCCTCCTTCGCCAAGACATGATTTATATATCTATTATATCATAAAAGATCAAATTTGCGCAAAATACTTAGCAAAAAGAAGATAAATTCACAAAAAGTGAACTTATCTTCAGAAATCTGCCCTAAATCGGCTAAAGAAGCGGAGAAAGCATCCGAGAAAGCATTTCTGCGCCTTTTTGCCGTCGTGAACGCTTCTGAAATACCTCCCCATCGATCTGACTGCATTCCCCGAGATCACGTTCAAAGTCAGTGATCAAACGACGAATCGGAGAGGACTCGAACAGGACAGCCGTTAACTCAAAATTGCAAAAAAAACTGCGCATATCCATATTGGCCGTGCCTACCGTTGCAAGCAACTCATCCACAATCATCACTTTGGCATGTACAAAACCTTTGCGATATTGGAAGAACTCAACACCTGCTCGCAGAAGTTCCTCTACATATGAAAGGGATGCCAAATGAACAAGCTTTGAATCAGATTGATACGGAATGATAATTTTCACATCAACTCCACTGACAGCAGCTGTTTTGAGTGCCTCATACAGGGCAGGATCAGGAATAAAATAAGGTGTGGTAATGTAAATCCGGTCACAGGCTACTGAAATGGCCCCAAAACACATTTCCTGAATGGCATCCCAGTCCTGATCCGGCCCACTAGCCAGAATCTGAATTCGTTCTTCCCCGCTACAGATATGGGGTGGAAACAATTCCGCAAGCTGGGGTTCGGTAATTCGCTCACCGGAAGCCAATTTCCAGTCGTTAAGAAACGTACTTTGCAGGAAATATACCGCATCTCCCTCAATCTGCACATGTGTATCCCGCCAGAAACCCACCTCTGGGTATTGCCCTAGGTAATCATCGCCTACATTAATGCCACCCACGAAACCAACCTGTCCATCCACAACAACAATTTTACGGTGATTCCGGTAGTTGACTCTTCGGTCAATCGTTGCAATCAGTGGCGGTAGAAAATAATGAAACTCCACACCTGCATCCTGCAGTTTGCGGATAAAACTCCAGCTCATCTTGTGACTGCCTAGACCGTCACAAATAAACCGAACCTTCACGCCCTCCTGTGCCTTGCGAATCATGACATCCTGAAACTTCGTACTGATCACATCATCACGAAAAATGTAAAATTCCACATGCAGATGGTGCTTTGCTTTTTCCATTTCCCTCAGCATTGCCGCAAATGCCTCTTCACCATTTGTGAGCACCGTACTGTGGTTACAACCTGTAATCGGGCTCTCTGACAAATGGGATAACAGGTTAAACAATCGATGCTGGTGGCTGAAACGATCTCCAGGCATCTGTTTGACATCTCCAATGATGTGTGCTTGTTCCCAGATCGTTTCCTTCATTTCACGGAAGATGCGCGATCCACCCTTGCGGAGTTTTTTTCGTTTGTTATAATCCTGCGCCACGAAATAGTACACTACAAAACCGATCAAAGGAACGCAGAACAAAATAAACAGCCAAGCCACAGCTTTAGCCGGATTACGAAATTCCAACAAAAGAATTGTGGCTGCCTGGAAAATAAATACGAGTAATATAATGACCAGCCAGAACATTCGGCTTCCTCCTCAAGTGGCAAGCTTTATGACCTTGCCCTTCTCTCACCTACACAGCTTTGACGATTCTGTATACAGCTAATCATAGATACCCAATGTACCCCCTATTCGTAACGTTTGCTTAGATAAAACTTTACATAAGCAGACGGAATACTTCATTCTGGAAATTCAAATTTCTACTTTGTTCATTGTATATTCTGACTGTGTTACCTTCTACATATCAGTTTAATGATGGAACAGATTCGCATTGTGACGCCAATCTGCTCATTCCACCTTCCAGACTCTTCCTCATTTCTTTGTCTGGAGGTGGTCTTCTTACGTAAAATTAGATATAATAATCGTTAAAAACTTATTACTTAAAGGAGAACAGTAGTGAATGGACAGTGAGAGGTATGCGTTAAATTTAGTATTGGTTGCGATTTTGATAGGACTTTCGGCGTTTTTTGTCGCAGTGGAATTCGCTCTGGTACGGGTTAGACCGAGCCGGATCGACCAAATGATTGCAGAAGGAAACAAGCGTGCGCTGGCTGTTAAACAAGCCGTTGCCAATCTGGATGGCTATTTGTCCGCCTGCCAGCTTGGAATCACGATTACATCTCTGGGACTGGGCTGGCTGGGTGAACCAACGGTAGAGAAAATTCTCCACCCTGTGTTCGAAAGCATGCAAATTCCTGAGGCGGTTTCTTCATTCTTATCGTTTGTAATCGCGTTTGCTTCCATCACGTATCTGCATGTTGTGGTTGGTGAACTCGCTCCAAAAACGATTGCAATCCGGAAAGCCGAGACTGTTGCACTGCTGACGTCTACACCTATCATCTGGTTTAACCGAATTATGTATCCTTTTATCTGGCTGTTAAACGGCTCAGCGAACCAACTGGTGAAACTGTTCGGAATCAAACCTGCTTCTGAACATGAAGATGCACACTCCGAAGAAGAGTTGCAGATCATCATTAATGAAAGCTTTGAAAGTGGTAAAATCAACCAAGCTGAATTCGGTTATGTAAGCCGGATCTTTGCTTTTGATGAGATGTTAGCCAAAGAAATTATGGTACCCCGGACCGATATGGTCTGCCTTTATGTGAATAGAACAAACGAGGAAAACCTGGAGATCATTCGTGAAGAACAATATACACGTTTTCCAGTAGTGAATGAGAGTAAAGACGATATCATCGGTATCATTAATACGAAACAATTCTTCCTGGAACTTTACGGAAACGATGAACCTGTTGATCTATCCTCCCTGATTCAGCCTGTATCGGCTGTTCACGAAACAACTCCTGTGAAGGACTTGCTCAAGAAAATGCAGAAGGATGGCGTCCATATCGCCGTACTTGTCGACGAATATGGAGGAACTTCCGGAATTGTAACCATTGAGGATGTGCTTGAGCAGATTGTTGGTGAGATCCGCGACGAGTTCGACGCAGACGAAGTGGAAGATATTCAAGTCATCAATGAGAACTATGTCATTATGGACGGTAAGGTTTCCTTATCAAAGGTGAACGACATGTTTATGTCCAGCCTGGATGCAGATGAGTGGGACACCATTGGTGGATGGCTCTACAGCCATCGTCCCGAGATGAACGAACAGGAAGAATATGAGTTCGAGAATCTAATCTTTGTTTTGCTGGAAAAAGACAAGAATCGGTTCTACAAAGTGGCCGTTGTTCCCAAGGAACCACTGACCATGTCTGATTATACCGATGAAGACGAGAAAGAGTCCAATTGGTCTAAATAAAGCAAATTTATAAATAAAAAGAGGAACACTTGCCTATATTGGTAAGTGTTCCTCTTTTTATATCTCGCCCCATGTGTCACTTCCCATTGTTATCACTCAACCAAGATTGGAACTCCCGTTTTAGTTTGATTTTAATACCCACTTCGCAATATCATCGATAATGGCTTTGGAGACATTAGATGGCTCAGCGTACTCTTGACCGATTGAAAGTCCATCATAGCTGGATAAAAGATGATTTACCTTTGGATAGCTATTGTACGTTACATTGGAATGACCTTGCAGAGACGATTTCCAGGTTTGGAATTGATTCATAGACACTTGCACATCGTTTTCGCCTTGTATAACAAGCATAGGTGTATTTTGTGATTTAGCCAGTTCCGCAGGTACATAATCTCTCTGCTCAAACCACCAATAAGCAGGTTGAAGTGGAAACGCCTCAGGAAGATGATCTACAGAATATTTTGGATCTTTGACCATTGCAGCCACATTTTTATAAAAATCAGCTTGCCCTTGAATGACATCTCTGTCTAAACCAAGCTGCTTCATCCGCTCTACCAATTCGTCCTGCTGCTCGGTAAGCACATCCACAAAGCTACTACTTGGTGCAGCAAGTAAAATACTTCCTGCAATATCATGTTGTTTATCCTCAGCAATGATTAACGGCATTGCAAACCCGCCTTGACTATGTCCAGCTACAAAAATCGCTGTAGAATCGATATGTGCATTCTTTTTAAGCAATTCCACTGCATCGTTTACCTGATCTACGCTCTCTTGTTTTAATGTGAATTTAGGCTGAGAAGCGACCTTATAGGTATGCTCATACGTAACCTTATCGTATCTTAATACAGCAACTCCTTGTGAAGCTAAACCTACTGCAAGATCGCGAAACGGCTTTGCACCACCAATGGCAGCATCTTGATTGTTAGGCCCAGATCCGTGTACCAGTATGACAACCGGGAAAGGTCCCTCTCCCTTGGGCAAAGTTAATGTCCCTGGCAAAGCTAAATCACCCTGACCAACCGTAATGTTTTGTTCTGTATAGGCAGATGGGTCGTCGTAGCTTGGTTTTTGATACACATCTGGAGTAGCGGCGGCAATATGCAAATCATCCACAAGTCCGTTTTGATTCATTCTGACCGTAATGTTTAAACGAGTCAGCTCTGTTTTGAACGTATAGGTAACATTGCGATGCACTGTATTATTTTCTACATGCTTAGCTATGGCTTCACTTTTAATTTTGCCATTTTGTCCTTCTAAAGCTCCCCACAGCTGACTCAACAACGTGGGTGACAACACTCCACTCACAGAGGTATGAACATACTTGGCAGCCTCCTCGCCATCGCCCTCACTTATAAGTGAAATGAATATGTCCTCAGGTGCTGCCTTCAGCGTCTCGGTAAGAAATGTCCCATCCATATAGGTAACTCCTTTCGTTAACTGAACAGGATTGTCTAAGGATATGGCTTGCCCATTCACCATCGCCTGTTTCTCTCCTACCTTAACTATAATCGTAAGCTCACTTTTTCGTATTGTGATTTGTCCTGTTTTTTGTTGCCAAGATACCTCTGCCCCATTCTTTTCTGCAATCTCACGAACAGGAACAAGATTTTCACTACCAGCGGATTTTTCAGCAGCTTCTGAGATGGATGTCACCGGAAGAATGAGACCTACGAAAGTAAGAGAAAGTAATAGCTTTTTCCAATTGTTCATTGTAATAACTCCTCCTAATCAGTTTTTATGTTATGCATAGATCTATGAGCATTTATTGGCTCAGAACTCTGCTTATAACAACAATAGCAATGATGAATACCAACAGGACCCAAGATAGTGGACGAGCGAAGTTAATCGTCCAGCCTATTCCATAACGTTTTTCTACGGTAAAAGAAGGATCATTGGCATTGAAGTAAATAAAACCAAGCTTCCAATGTTCATCGTCATTCACAGGCTGCTCCTTGGATCGTTCACGATCCTCTTGATGGTTCCGAATTTTCCCACCGCCTTGTCTGCCTGTGAGAGATAGCCCTACCGCGCCTAACAAGATCAGCACAGGGGTAATGAAGATAATACCTTTTAACAAGACGAGATTCGGGACGAACATATTCATCTGAATGAAGGCAAATAAAATGGTAAGAAGCAACCCCGTTATGATCGTAAATAGGGACCATTTACTGCGGAATTGAATATTTTCAGCAGCAAATTGGGCCGGATTAGACGCGGTAAGCTGTTGTTTGCTTGTTTTGATACTCCAGTTCACCAACATCATAAGTGCAATGATGCCTAGCTGCACAAGATTAATAGCCAGTACCGAGAGGTAGGTTTTAGGCGCACTGGAAATGACATTGCCCTGAAGATCATATTTCATTGGAATGACGTTAGGGAGTGCCTTATAATTCAGGATTGAAATGATTCCAATGGCTACAATAATAGCAATGTGAATGAGAAACCAATAGTTGGAATAGGTGAGTTTATTTTGACGGAAGGTGGTATCGATTTTAACCCGTTGAGGTGCGTCTACAGTTGTAAGTGTTCCTTTTATCTTTTTCATCTTGAAATGAAATAAGATGTGTAGTGCTGCCCAGTATACAATAAACAGCACTGTGCAAACACCGGTGATCATTGCCGTAGACTTTTCATTAGCAGATGGGAGTAAATACAGACAGACAAGTATAATCATCCCGTTTCCGATCAGACTTACGGTAGCAAACGTACTCCGCAGCTTACGCAAGATGGGTGTGTAGTAATTATATTCACTTACCGTAACCCCAAAGCTGATTGTTTCCCTTGTCACATATGGTGCAAAAGATAGAAATAGAGCTAATGGAGCAAAGATTAAAATGATAGGTAATATACTAAATAGTTGCATACATAACACACTCCCTCGATTCCTTTATTCTTTGTTGTGACCCATCTTCACATCATCATACATTTGGTCTAACACCGCAGATAGTTCCTCTTTGGTCATTCCGCGACAGATCGCTTCGGCAATAATCGGTCTTAATTCTCTTTGCTGCTTTTTCAAAAAATCATCCGTTAAACCAGGCATTCCATCAGGGTTCACTACGACTCCCTTTTGCCTATGAACCAGAATGTATCCATCTTGCTTGAGTAGTGTATAAGCCTTGTTGACAGTGTGAAGGTTAACACCAATATCTGCGGCTAAATTCCGAACCGAAGGTAACGCCTCACCTAGCTGTAACTCACCACTAGCAATGCCTTCAATAATTTGATAAACAAGTTGCGAATAGATGGGAAGTTCGGATTGCATATCCAGTTGAATAATCAAGGGTTCACCTTCTTTTTGTTATCTGTTATATATCAAGTATAACAGCTATAACATGAGTGAGCAATAAAAATGAAAATAAAAATAAAGCCGCATATCCATCGCGAGGGCAAACTTACCTGACCCTTCACCATGGATATGCGGCTTATCCTATGAGCTTATCGATGTGATTCAAGAATAAACATTAGTAGTGGCACATGACAGAGTTATATTTCAGATTCCATTTAAAGTTCAGTCTTATCTTCGACAATCCGATAATGGATTTTGCGAACTATAATTTTCAGAATCATATACAGCGGAATCACGATGATCATACCCAAGATATTTCCCAGGTCAGCACCCACGAGCAAAAGGATAACGGTAGTCAGTGGATGAATATCCAGCTGTTTGCCATAGACGTAAGGTGAGATCAGATTATCCTGAATTTGCTGTGCGATTACAATGATGACCAATGACCAGATCGCCATCGAAGGTGATTCGATAAACGCAACAATGACAACCGGAATAGCTGCCAGCAAAGCACCCACATAAGGGATGAAGTTTAGAATAATGGATACAACAGTCAGCAGCAAAGCGTAAGGCAAACCTAAGATTAGAAAACCGATGTACATCAGAATCCCTAGGGCTACATTAACAATAACCCGCCCAACAATATAGTTACTTAGTGCTTCATCGATCTCATGGACGGTTTCTTCCCCATCCTTCCGATAATGTCTTGGCAACAATAAGGTTAGATTCGTACCAAACTTGCTGCCTTCCTTGAGCATGTAATACAACATGATCGGGAACGTTGCCAGAATAATAACCAGATTGGATACCACGGAGAATAACCCGGAGACATAATTGGTTGCCTGAGTGATCCCTTGGCTCAGAACATCGGATAATCGTGAGAATAGATTGGAATCATCAGGCAGGTATCTGGATACAAAATTGCTCTTTTCAAGTGCATTCAACTGATCGCTGAGTGAAGTAACCAACGCTGGAGCATTCTCCACAAAATTCATTAATTGTTCACGCAGGGAAGGCCATACAAGCACACTAAAACCTGCAAGTATTAATGCAATTACGACATAAATAATCAGAACTGACAATGCACGTTTGATCTTATGCCTTTCCATATAATCGACAAGCGGGCGCAGCAGATAATAGAAGAAACCGGCAATCAGCAGCGGGATGATGATGATGTGAATCAGTGAGGTCAGGGGGCTGAAAATAAAGTTCACTTTATCCCCCAAATACACGATGAGCAGCAGCAGAATAATCGCTGTGCATATGCGGTAGAACTTGTTATTTATCAAGAAACGTGATCCCTCCATGCGCTGCTCTGCCAAAGTGACTGCGGCGTTCATATGTATATCTAATCATTTACTTATGATACTAAGTACCCTTAAATGACAGTCATGCCACAGCCGATGCTGAATATACACTTTTTCTTTCCAAAACAAACATTGGAGCAAAAAAAGAAGCAGGCGTTAGCCTGCCACATCTCTTTTGCTGAATACAACCCAGGAAATCACCATGAAAATAACGTAATACACCGCCAGGACTGCAATGGAGAAACCAAGTGTCATTCCTGCACTCGGACCACCCATTAGCGCAAAATCCGCCCCGGATGTCATATATTTGCTAAGATCCATGTTGTTGAACAGAACATACTTGGCCCATTCATAACGGACCGGATTGAATATGAGTGAGAAGATACTCTGTGAGAACATAATGAACAGGGATAATCCAATCGCAAGTGCACCTGAACGAAATACGGAGGACACCATAAAGGCAATCGCAAGTGTAATGAACAGATCAACATACAAATATCCCCATAACGTCAGAGCATTACCACTTCCCGAAGGACCATCATGCGAGAACAGTAGATAGGACATACCTGTTGCCATTACAATGACAACCAGAGTACTCAAAATACTGAAGATGATCACGGTGAGGTATTTGGAAGCTAGAATTTTGCTTCGAGACCATGGACGAATAAGCAGCAGTTTGATTGTTCCCCAAGTAAATTCTCCAGCTACCGCTTCCGCTGCAATCACAACACAGAAGATCGTATTCAGAAAGAATACAATTTGCACAGTTGTTACAGCCGCTTCCCAGAATGGAACACCAGCCGACCCCATTCCTTCTCGCAGTAACACTGGCATTAATAGCGAGATCAGCGCCAGAATCGCTAACATGATCCAGGTACGGGGACGACGGAATATTTTCATATTTTCATTCAATATCAGATTACCAAAACTACCCAATGCCTCCACCCCCAGTGACTTGCAAGAATTGTTCTTCCAGGGTGTGAGTCACGTTACGAATACCGTATACCTGAAACCCTTCGCTAACCAGCTTGGCATTGATATCCGGAATCTGCTCACGAGACACCCGCATCACCAGGACATTGCCCTGTACGACAGCACCCTGAATCAGATCCGCAGCGCGGTCAGCATCATTCAGCTCAAAAGCAACTTCGATTAATGCATCCGAACCGGCTTCAGCCCGAAGGTTTCTTACATCAATCAACTTGCCATTCTGGATGATGGCCACCGTATCACACATCAGCTCCATCTCCGACAATAAATGACTGGATACAAAGACCGTAATACCTTCCTCTTGGGTGAGCTGACGCAAATAATCTCTCAGTTCCCGTATACCCTGTGGGTCCAAACCATTGGTCGGCTCATCCAGTACAAGCAGCTTCGGTTTATGTAATATCGCTTGCGCGACACCCAGACGCTGGCGCATGCCCAGTGAATAGGTTTTGACCTTATCGTGAATACGGGCCGTAAGCCCCACACGTTCAATCGTTTCCGCAATACGTTCTTTCGTGACTCCCGGCGACATGCGGGCAAAGTGAACGAGATTCTGGTACCCGGTCAGAAACTTGTACATTTCCGGATTTTCTACAATAGCTCCTACCTGGGCTACCGCCTTCTCAAATTCATTCTTCACACTGTGTCCCGAGATGAAAATGTCACCTTTACTGATGGACATCAGTCCAACCATCATCCGAATCGTTGTTGTTTTCCCCGCGCCATTAGGTCCTAAAAAACCAAAAACCTGCCCCGGAGAAATATCCAGAGTCAGGTCGCTGACCAATGATCGGGAGGATATGATTTTGCTGACGCCCTGAATCCGGACGACCGGCTCCTGCTGCATTCAATCCCCTCCTTCATGGACGAGCACATACCTCATGCCCGTTTCTCATATGCACATAGTGTATCATAATCTTTAGTATATTGTCCCGCAAACTGGGATTTCCCCTGACGTTTCGCTTCAACTACACACGCTTCACAGCATCCAAGCGGCATTTCACTCCGGTAGAATCCGGTGCGAAATACGTGATTGCCTCCATTGCCCTCTTCCTTCATTTCGACAGAGCTTCTAGCGACCGACACAATCATCCCACAACTGACACAGTAAAAGCGGCCCGTTTCGATCAATGATATTCCTTCCCCTCACAAGGAGCTTAGAAGTCCTTGTTATTTGTCGTTAGACGCTGAAAATTGATACATTTTGTATCTATCTCGTAATTTACTTGACACCGGGACTAATGTCAAGGCTTTACAGCCATAAAAACAAGCAAAACACAAAAAAAGCTCCAAAAATGCGACAAAAGTCTCGCATTTTTGGAGCCTGATGTTAGGTAAATGATACAATTCGGTTCAATGTATGGGTTAATATCATCATATCGGAGTTCCAGTCTCTTTCACAACGATGCCCACGATGTGATGCCTGATCAATCACTATTCTCGACCTGCGAGGTATCCTCATTTTTCTGATTTGGATAATACCAGAGTAAGGTCCACTCATCGCCATCTTCTACCAGATAACAGGTCTGCACAATATCGAATTGGCCAAAGGTACCTGAGTACTTCTGGGTGACCCGAATTCTGTAGGCTTCAGAAAATGGTTTAACCCCATCGATCACGGTTACATCGAACTCACGCTCCGGCTTTTCCATCTCCAACTCAAACGTTTCCACGCCAAAGTGCTGCATAAATATATGTGCTCTGTTCTGTACGTAAGCACTCTTGGGAAACCGCTCTTTCATCAGGGGATGAAAGAGTTCCCATGAACTGCCGAAGTCACCCGTCTGCTCATATTTGTAAAACTCTTCGGCAACAGCAGCAGCTTCATCCGATGTATCTGCCTGAAACAAATACGGAATGGTTCTGGCAATCAACCACAGCAATAATACAATGATCGCGATGAAGCCGATCTTTTTGAGCAAAGCATTCCGGTTCCTTCTTCGCAGCATGTCCAGTCCTCCTTGTCCTACTCCATACTTATGATGGATGGCAGACAAGTAGAAGTTGAACGATACATCTAATTTCCTGGGAAATCACTCACTGTGAATGGAAGTACGCTTTCCCTTTCTAATCCTTCGGATAATGGACTGAAGTGCTGCATATATGGCAATCCCACAGCAGCCGCCGAGCAAGTCTACTCCCACATCACGTATCGAGCTTGTCCGGTCCGGGCTGAACTGCTGAATATACTCATCAATGGAGGCTATAACAAACACCACAGCCAGAGCAGAAACGATACTGGTCATAAGGGATGTTCTTCTGTACCGCAGCCCGCCGTACACAAGCATGGCGAGCACAGCGTATACAAATAAGTGTGCACTCTTGCGAAAGACGAACTCTGCAAAATCATACGGCCTCTGCTTCAGCGAATACTCATACTCCCCATAAGTGAATTGCACATCAGGAAGTGTAAAACCGATGTGCAATTTTTGAGACCATTTATGAAGCCACGGCTGAATGTCTTGCTGTTGAGAGGATTGCGTGGACATGGACCAGATGACCAGAATCCAGATCACAATCAACAGCAGAGCAATGAGAAATCCGTACGTTCTTCGTACATGCTTTTGTCTCGTGCGCCCGGAGCCCTCCTCCATCATTTTAATCTTCACCACTTTCATATCTCACTCGTTATTCTATTGATCCAACATACATGCCTCTGCCATTTGTACCTACATATACCTGACCATAGATTTGACGGTCTGCTGCCATAATTTGCGGTTCATTGCCCAGCCCGATTCCAGTACCTAAAGGACCTATATTGTTCCAGGTTGCCCCCATATCATCGGAACGGAAGAATCCATTCACGTTATTTACGGTGCCATATACATAGACAGCTGGAACTAAATTACCTGGCTTCGCTTTACCAAAGGCAAATAATTTGGAATTCTGCACACCCTGGATCTTGGAAAATGTATTTCCCGAGTTCGTTGATGCATATAATCCATCGGTTCCCAGACTCACCCATACATTATTCGCCACGCCAGGTGCAGCCTCGACTTTAATGAAGCTTGTATTGATATCCGTATTAATAGGAAGGCGAACCGCATTCGCTTTGGACCAGTTGGCTCCTGCATCCGTAGACCGATACAGATAACCAGCAGCATACATATAAAATTTATATCCATTGATGCGATCCGCAGCCAGTGGATGATTATAGGCAAAGACCATATTCCCCCCAATTGCCTGAAATGGGGCACCATTCATATTTTGCCATGTTGCGCCACGATTCGTGCTTCTGACCGGATTACCGGTCTGGGGGTAATAAACAATTACATTGGGATTAATGGCTGAATAGGCCACCCGCCCCAGTGTAGAGCCTGCCGGAACGTTTACCGGGGTTACTGTAACTCCGTTATTGGAAGAGACAAATAAGCGTGTGGTCGTACCATACCAGTCACTGCTTCCCAGAAATATCATGTAATTCGGATTTGCCTCATGATAGTCAATACTCACAATTTCTCGCATACCTGAGAGCGGTATTTTATTAAGAGGAACATCGGTTACATTTTCATGTCTAAATCCGACTTGATCCGTTAAACCACTAAAGAATGAAACACCCTGAGGTGGTGTGGATGCCGTGAGTGCGACGACTTCTTCATGACCATCGGTAATAGCTTCCCAAGTACTCGCAGTACTGCCAGTCAATCCATTGGTACCATTGATATTTTCCGTCTTGTACACGCCAAACCAGTCTGTAGCATATACGGTGCCCGGGTTATGCGGATCAAACTTGATACTGGATGTCGCTGAGAAAAACATGTTGGGTGTCCACCATGACGGTTTGGATACCAACGTTTTGCTCACTGTTGTCCAACTCTGTCCGCCATTAACGGAACGATACAGTGGCAGATTATCTCCGCCTGTTCGAACGGCTGCCAGGATGTGATTATCATTATTGGGATCAATCGTGATTCCATAATAAGATGAGTAACTGGAGCTGGGTGTTATATTCGTCCACTGCACACCATTGAACTTGTAAACGCCTTGATTATCCGTTGTCACATACAACGTCCCGTTCTTCGCCACAGTCATACGTGCAGGATATTCGGGACTTCTCCCGGTAAGTTGCCAAGTGGTCTGCCCATTGCTTCTTGGTGCTTTGCTATACACACCAATGCCGCGAACCCCCGCATACACAACTTGACCTTGCTTCGTCACGGGATTCAATCCATAAGCTACACTTCGAATTCCCTCACCGGACAGCCCACTAGGTACATCCCATACCTTACTCCACGTGGCTGCACCATCACTGGAAGTGTACAATCCATCATATCGTGTACCCACGTGCAGGTAATTGGAGTTCGTGGGATTAACCGCGATGCTCTCTCCCATGGCTCGATGGATATTTCCATTCGATTCATTCCGAAGATTAAGTCCGGTTCGAGTCCAGGTTTCTCCCCGATCTGTGGATTTCAGAATATCACTCGGCCCCACGTTACCGTACTTCCCAGCAGCGATATACACGACATTGGGGTTTTGCTGATCCAGCGCAATTCCATCCACGCCGTACAGATTGCTGTCCTCATCTCCAAAATGATCCAGTAGTGGAACCCAATCTCCTGAGGTTACATCCAGGCGGTAAGCTCCTCCAACGTCAGTTCGAGCGTAAACCAGATCAGGCTCAGTCGGATGAATGACCACCCCCGTAACGTACCCCCCACCACCAATAGGTATATTCTTCCATTGATAGTTTTGAGCTGATTGAACATAATTTGTACTTGCCGGTATCATGAGCATATACATTAGGAGCACAATCAGGGACAATTTCATTAGCCTGGAGATACGCATCTGGTTCACCGCCCTATCCGATCATTTTGAATGTTCTTCAATCATCTGATGTATCCTGTCTCGTTCCGACTGTTCCACGATATAATAATACACTCCGTCTATTTTTTTGCCCGTGCCTTTAATCTCAACGGATTCAATATGATCCAGTACCGAACGATAATTGGAGAACATCTGCTTCATCTCATCAAAGGTAACGTCGGTTCTGACGTGAGCACTGACTTCGTCCAGCAACGTCTCCAGTTGCAACACGTTGGATACCTGGACCGTATTCTTCAGCACTTGTTTGATGATCTCCCGCTGACGGTCATTCCGCCCGAGATCTCCCTTCGGATCATCATAACGCATCCGCGAAAATCCCAAAGCAGCTTCACCATCCAGATGAATATTCCCTTGCTCGAACCGGTAACCCTCATAGTCAAATGCAAACGGGTTATTCACATTTACTCCACCCACCATGTCGATGACTTGTGCAAAGCCCTCCATATTCACTTTCATGTAGTAATGTATGGGAACGTCAAGCAATTGTTCCACCGTTTGCACAGACATGTTAACGCCCCCAAAAGCATAGGCATGGTTGATCTTATCCTCCGTGCCGTGACCAACAATATTCGTTCTGGTATCTCGGGGGATGTTAAACATAAGTGCGGATTTTTTTGCAGGATTAACACTTAATACAATCATGGTGTCGGAGCGCCCCCGATCATTGGAACGTTCATCCACACCCAGAATCAAAGCATTAAAAGGTTCTTCATTCTCCATGTCCACAGGGAAATCTCCCCCACCCCGCTGGTCAACAATAGATACCTGCTTGATGGGTTCCCGGGGTTCATACATTTGATCCGCCGCTGATTTAACATGCGAATACAGATACACAGAATATCCAATCATGACAACTGCAACAAGGGAAATGGCACCTAATGTTATTTTAATCCCGCGTCTCATGTTATGGCCTCCGTCAGATGACTGCCGTTTTTCTTCCATCAATATTGGTTAGACCTGGACGACCAACGGAGTAGTATTGGAAGGACGTATCTTTAATCTGATCTTCTCCGTAGATGTTTCTTCCATCAATCAGGATGGGTTGATTCATATGCGCTGCCAAATCAGTCAGATTAACCTCCATGAACTCTTTCCATTCCGTCAGAACACAGAGTGCATCAGCACCTTCCGCCGCTTTCATGGCAAGCTCTTCCCATGTAATGGATGGGGAATCCACCTCTTTGCGGAAGTTCTCGGTAGCAATGGGGTCATACGCCCGAATCACTGCCCCCTGCTCAAGCAAACGCTGAATGATCTCAATCGCCGGAGCATCACGAACGTCATCGGTATCCGGTTTGAAAGCGAGCCCCCAGATGGCAATCTCCTTCCCTTCGAGTGAGCCTAGTGCATCTTCCAGTTTACGAATGACGTTGAAGCGTTGATCTTTGTTTACTTCCACCACGGACTTCAGCAGTTTGAAGTCATAATCCACATTACCTGCAATTTGAATCAGAGCCTGTGTATCCTTAGGGAAACAGGAACCTCCGTAACCAATGCCTGCCTTGAGAAAGGAGGCACCGATTCGTCTGTCATAGCCCATGCCTTCGGCAACGCGGCTGACATCTGCTCCTACTTTTTCACAGATGTTAGAGATTTCGTTGATAAATGAGATCTTGGTTGCCAGGAAAGCGTTGGATGCATATTTAATCATTTCGGCCGAGCGAATATCCGTAACAATAATCTGATCGGTTAATGGCTGATGCAGCTCTTTCAACGTGGCGACTGCCCGCTCACTATGTGTCCCAATGACTATCCGGTCAGGATAGAGCGTATCCTGTACAGCGGTACCTTCTCGCAGGAACTCCGGTACCGATGCCATGTCGAATGGATGATTCGTCAAACTGCTGATCCATTCCTGAATACGATCGTTGGTTCCGACAGGAACAGTGCTTTTAGTCATTATTATTTTATAATTATCCATATAAGAACCTATTTCTCGCGCGACAAGCTCAATAAAACTCAGATTTGCTTCGCCATTAGGCAGGGATGGCGTACCCACCGCGATAATGATGATATCCGAACGACTGATAGCATCCTGAATGTTGGTGGTGAAGGACAGCCTTCCTGCTTTCATATTGGCATTCATGATATCCTTCAGACCCGGTTCATAGATCGGAACATGACCGTCCGTTAACATATTCACTTTTTCCACATTGTTGTCGACACAGATCACGTTATTTCCCAGTTCCGAAAAACATACGCCCGATACCAAACCCACATACCCTGTGCCAATCACCGTAATATTCATTCCATAATCTCCCCCATGTTCTAATGTGTTGGTTACGCGTGCTTCACATATGTCTGAACAATGTCCTGCCATTCGGTAGACACTCTAACGATATCTTCCTCAATCAGCTGGCTGCCGATCTGTACTTCAATGATCTCCAGTTCCGTAACGGCTCTGACGGAATGAAGCATACTCCGGTCAATGATCACCGTATCTCCTTGCCCGATCATTCGGCTCTGCCCATCCAGAATCAATTCCCCTGTTCCCGATACAACCGTCCATACCTCATTGCGAAGCAAATGGTATTGATAACTCAGGTTTTTCCCGGCACTGATGCAGATTCGTTTGGTGAGAACCTCGCCGCCAGCTTCGTTTCTTGTGTAATCCAGAACCCGGTAGCAACCCCACCTACGCTCCTCATACATGGGGCGTTGATCTTCGTTCTTCAAGATTTCCTTGATCCGTGGGCTGGCTTCTTTGTCACTGACCAAAATGCCATCCGGACTCACGGCGACCACCACATCCGACAACCCCAATATGGCAACCGGAATGTTCAATTCATTGACCAGGTGGGTATTCAGGGAATCTCCCGTAATCCACCCTTTTCCTACAACCGAGCTTCCCATCTCTTCCGTGAGTGTGTTCCACGTGCCTAGATCTTTCCAGAAGCCGTTATACGGAATAGCGATAATCTGATTTGCCTTCTCGACAACCTGGTAATCAAAACTGATCTTGTTCAATCTTCCGTATTGCTTCAGCATTTCGTCATACTGGATCGGCAGTTCCATCTCAATGAGCAGATTAATCAAATAACCAAGCTTAAAAGCAAAAACCCCGCAATTCCATAATGCGGCCTGCTCCATCATAAGGACCGCATCGGATTCGCAGGGTTTCTCCTGGAACTTCGCTACATTCACGTATTCATTGTTATTTTCACTGGAAGAAAGGGATTGCGGAATGATGTATCCGTACTTCTCTGACGGATAGGTCGGCACAACTCCCATTAAGGCCAGATCGGCACCTGACTTATCGAGCATCTCCGGCAAGGTTGCCAGCACTTCGAAGAATTCTTTTTCAACAAAGGGATCTACAGGCAACACTGCAATTGTCTCATTCAAACTCACACTCTCTACGGAATACAGATAGGAAGCTGCGAGTGCAATGGCTGGAAACGTATCTCTGCGCTCAGGCTCCACGACCAGTCTGACATCGTCTCCCAACTGAGAAGTCAGAATCTCGACCTGTGGCAAACTGGTTGCGATAAGCGCCTTTGATGCAAGTCCGGCATGATTCAGCTGTCGCCATACCCGCTGTACCATGGATTCCGGATTCCCCCCAGGCCCATGGAGTACTTTAAGAAATTGCTTGGATCTGGAATCGTTGGATAACGGCCAGAGACGCTTGCCAGAACCGCCGGATAACAGAATACTTCTCATAGCGCTGCACCATCCGACAGCACAACCGTACTCGCTCCCTTGCTGGTCTCGGTTGGCTTGTTATATGTGCTGGTCTGATTGGATTCCAGTCTGCCTGCCGGATTGCTCTTGGTCCAAGCTGCATAATAATTCGAGTTCTTGCCGTATGAATTATCCAGCAGGATGTTCGGTTGATCCAGGAGACAGGCCAGAATATGTCCATGCAGACGGGATGTCGTGATGGTCTGGTATTGATTGAATTCCTTAATGGCCGTATGTACCATCCGATCAGAGTATTTGTACCACAACCAGCGGGCAAAAGAGCTGCCTTTCCCTGACTTTAACCGGGACGTAATCATGCGAATGATCTTCCGGTCTACCCGGTTGTACAATGTCTCCCAGTCTTTAAACGTGGCCTTGGGTCCACTGACGGATTCGTAATGCACCTGATTCTGAGTTTTCTCAATGTCTTTACGGAAGAAATACAACATCTCTGCACTAGGCTTGCTCTTGGACTTAAGAGGCCACAACTGATGCGCCATATCCGGAGAAAGGTACACATTGGTTTGTTGAAATTCTTTACTGGCTATCTCATAAGATAAGGTGTCCCGGACAAAAAAGTGCACATCCTTATGACGATTGAATACTTGGGCTGTCTTTTTCAATTCAATATCACTCTTGTAAAACATCGTCTGTGGCAGAATGACAATCCGGTGATTCGGATGTTGTGCAATCATTCGTTCTCTCAATTTCTGATGGGCAGGGTACAGATCACCAAAGTTACCTCCCCCGTGCAACACGATCGTTATACCTTCCGGAACCTTGAGGGACAAAGGGCAATCCAGAATGCTGTATCTGGCACGTACTTGAATATCATTGTCCCGGAAGAAAGCCTCAGTACCTTTCATAATCAACAAGTCGCCACCATTGCTATGCACCGGGTAATCCAAATAATAGATTTCGGTACGCGGTGGAATGACCTTCAAAATCTGACGTAAATGTCCCTTCAACTCTTCCATTGGATGAATATTGTTAGTGCCCAGCATCTCCATCTCCTCCTTGGGTGACTCTTCTTCTTTTTTTGTTTAACCGTTCATAGAGAAACGGTATATCTTCCTTGTCATAGAACATGGCGGCAAACTTCACCTTAAATACAATCTTCATCGCGGCCACAGTAACCACCATTCGCACAATGGACCCGATCAATAAGGCAATCGCAATTCCGTTGAGTCCCCACAGCGGGGTGAATACAAAGAACAAAGCCACCGTCACCGAGAGTGCAATGAGCTGTCTGATCATCACAAGTCCAGGCCGACCAAGTGCATTAAACGCGGATGCCAGAATCCAGGAGCCACCACCAATAATGCATTCCACAGCCAAAATATAAAATGCTACGCTCGCCTCCAAAAATTCGGAGCCAAACAGAAGACCCATCAGGTAGTTCCCCACAAACATGGTGGGTATTACAATGATCATCATGACCATGAGCGAGATGCGGAAGGCTCTGCCAACTGTTCGAATAATCTGCTCTTGGGGCAATCCGGTCACTTTTGGGAAAACAACATTGCTAATCGCCGTCTGAACTGCGTTATAGATTCGGGATAACGCAAATACGACGGAATACAGTCCAAAGTCACGCGGGGTGAGCAAAGCCAAAATAATGATTTTATCAAACTGGGTATACAACGTTCCTAACAATTCAACACCATACACCTTGCTGCCATAACCAAAAAGCTTTTTCGCCGAACTCTGGTCCACCCGATCCTTGAACCATCTCAGTCTCAATTCATTACGGTTGGCATAGATAGCCCACGCCACCACGGAGAAGCTGGTTACAAAATAGATTGCAGCCGCGAGTTGAATGCTCAGCATGCCCAGGCCCCATAACACAAAAAGCCCGCCTACATTAAACAGGGGGATCATTAACCGGATACCATTATATACAGCGAATTTCTCCCGACTCTGCGAGAGGGCTGATATGAGATTGATGACAATAAGTACAGGAACAGTAGCAATCGTATACCATCTGGATATCTGCACGACCTCCGGCGGAAAGCTGGAGAGCCAGAAAGGTAATCCAAACCAGGCCACAATACCAATGATGATGCACACCGGAACTTGAAAAAGAAAGCTTAACCGAACATACTGTGCACTCTTCTCGGTTGCGCTCTGTTTGATGTTATAAATGATAGAAGTTGGTAGTCCGAATCCGACCAATCCGGTTAAGAGCGCAGGCCAGAATAGGATGGCCGAGAATGCGCCCTTTCCCTCTACCCCGAACATGCGTGACGTCAAAATGGAAGACAACATCGTCAGTGTCATGACCAGCAGATTGGTTCCACTTGTCTGAAATATGGCACTCATTAAGCCGTTTCCTCTGAATACTTTGCGAAGTGCAACTTGCGCCATAGCGATCCTCATCCCTTACTGTTTTGACGAAGCGACCCAACGATCATGCCGTTTCGGTAACATACTTTGGCAAGCTGACGTGTGAACCGATCTGCATTATAAATGTAGATCAGTGAGGTTGTGATCCCCTGTGCAAGCTTGATCCCATGTTTGGCCGTACGCACAACACCACGGTCCTGATCACGAATGGCATCACTCACACCTTGCCAATAGATTCGGCGCAGAAACCAGTTCTTCGTTGTTCGCTCTTTGGCTACTTTATGTTGTACCGCACCATACGGCGTGTAATATACCTTGAACTTTGTCCGTATTCTTGCAATTAACTCACTCTCTTCACTAGAGAGAAGATTGTTCCCCACTCTTCCAAGGTCTTCACGGAAGGGAGCCAGTTGATCAAAGACGGATAAACGAAAAGCCACATTTGCACCAAATGGAATATAAGGACTTTTCATCTCAGTGACTTCATCTGCAAAATCCAGAATGGTGAACAGCGACCTGTTCTCTGGTGGAATCCACATTGGCTCAGGCACTTCCCAGATCGGGTCAATCTTGCCACCGACACAACCGATATTTTCATTCATCTCAAACACGCTAACGATCTGGCGAATCCAATCCCTGCAAGCAAAGGCATCATCGTCAAGGAACAGGATATACTCGCCGCGCGCCTCGTGAATGGCCCGGTTACGGGCTACAGACAAGCCTTGCTTTTCTTCCAACACATACCGGATCGAATGGTTCTCATGCTGCAAGATGGTTTGGAGCACGATTTCTCGTGTGTTGTCTTTTGAATTGTTATCAATGAGTATGATCTCATAGTCGCTGCTTGCGTAATTCTGTTGTACGGCACTTCGTATAGCCTCTACCGCATCCTGTGCACGGTTATACGTACAGATCGCGACGGTTACTTTCATCATTTCATCCCCATATTTTTCAATTAGGTCCACCCGTTCATCTGCACTAACTGGAGTACAGGGTAAGTGTCCTTTGGGCAATCACTGGCCAATCCAGCCGCTCCAACGCTTTGACAAAACCACTGCCTTCCTGAAACTCCGATTGTTTTAATCGGATCATATTCATCGCTTTAAGCAATCCATCCGGATCAGAAGGTTCGTAGAGGACCGCACAATCTTCAGGCAGGTATTCCTCCAACAAGCCAATCCGTGGTGCCACCACAGGTTTACAGAAGGTCAATGCCAGAATTGCACTACCAGAAGTTGCAATTTGCTTGTATGGAAGAATGATCGAATCGACTGCATCAAAATAATCCGAATATTCATCATCTTCGATGAAATGAAAATGGGTATGAATATGTCCACTCTTGAGAAATTCATCTCCAAGGTCATAATCCTTTACCTTTTTACCGGCAATCAACAGATGGGCTTGTTCGGAATCCAGATCCTTGAATGCCTCCAGCAAATCATCCACGCCCTTATACGGCGACACCTGACCGAAGAACGCATACACATAACTATCCTCCGGGATGCCAAACCGGGAGCGGATATTCACGCCTTTCCCCTGATACACTCCCTTGTAATGTCCATGCGGAATAACCTCGATCCGGCTGGAATCAATCCCAAACGTCGAACAGATCTCGGAGATCAAGGGTTTACCCATGACAATCAGCTTGGAGCAATTTTGGACCAGTATTTTTCTCATCCAATAATCAAACCGCGTCTTGCCGCTGTTGTGAGGCCAGATGTTATGCACCGTCCAAAACAATTTGGCCCCGCGCAAACGTGCAAAACAAATCATCAATACATACAGAATGGACTTGATCACTGTTGTCAGCACGGATGAACCTCTGTAATAGAAGCTGGGCCAATGAAAATGCAGCACATCATTTTTTTTCAGTTTGATTAGATCTCTTTTGGTAAACTGTTTCACTTCCCATCCCTTATTCTCAATGGAATCGGATAACAGCTCATTGAATTTATTGTTCTCAATCATCTTGGGCAGCATATACACCGTCGGATTTTCCATCCAGGCACCTCTTACTTTAGTTTCATTCGCACAGGTTCCTCTGCATACGTTCCAACTGCGCGCCTTGCATGAAATCTCATTAGAAATCCTTGCATCATAATTTTGGTATTACGCTTGAGCAGCACCCAATCTTTCCACCAGGGATACAGCGACAGTGCTTTTTTCAAATAAACGTTATTGCGAAGCGTATTTCTCGACCATTCGAGCATTCGATAATGGTGTAATTGACGGCGCTTCTGTTCCTTGGACATGTCATTGTAGTATTTCAAAATAATCTTGCGTTGGCCCTTGTACTTGGCCGTTGTAGAGGTTGAAATTCGTGGACCACTGTGGATGTTGATATCCACCAGCGGTTCTTTCACATTCACGGCGATGTAGCCTCGTTTCAATATGCGTAGATAAAAGTCATAATCCTGAGCGGATGTCAGATTTTCATCGAATCGAACTTCACGGGCCAGTGAGGTAAGTACCATGATTTTGGACGTTTCCCCGATCCAGTTGAATGTAAGCAGATCCTCATACCGAATAACATCGCGAGGTTCCACCGACAATTTCCGTTTGACCACCTGATGCTGCTCATTCGTGTATGCGAGATACTTGCTGCAAAAGGTGAATGATTCCTGTGTACGCTCCAGCACTTCCGCCTGGGTTTTTATTTTGTCAGACATCCATTCATCATCATCATCCAGGAAGGCAATGTACTTGCCATTGGCTTGGGATATCCCTACATTCCGTGCATGGTTGGCTCCTTTGGGATATGGAACCCGGATGTACCGAATCCGTGAATCTTCCCGTGTCCAAGCCTGACAGATTTCTGGCGTCTGATCTTCTGAACCATCATCTACTATGAAAATTTCCAGATACGGATGTGTTTGCTCACGTACACTTCTCAACGCATTTTTCAATAACTCGGCCCGATTATGGGTCGTAATGATGCAAGATACCAAGGGGTTCATTTCATCACCTTTTCCTGTTCACTAGGATACCTTCACTTGAAGTGCATCATATATTCCTGACAATCTGCCTACGAGAAGATTCATATCGAACTTATCCGATATAATCTCTCTGTTATGTGAACCCATTCCCGCTCTAACCTCTTCATCCATAATGAGATATTCCAGCGCTGATGTCAGCCCGTGCACATCTCCCGGCTCGATTAACAGCCCATTATGACCGGATGTAATCACTTCGGGGATGCCTCCGACGGTGGTCGATATAATGGGCAAGCCACAATTCATTGCTTCAAGTATGGCCATAGGTAATCCCTCATGATAAGAAGGCAGGACCAGTAGATCCGCTTCCCGCATCAGCTTTTCCTTTTGCTCTCCGTTAATCCAGCCGAGTACATTGACACGATCCTCTATTCCATACTGCTGCACGATCGCTTTGACTTCTTCGACTTCGCCATCCCCTGCCAGATTAAAGGTGGCTGTAACGCCCAGCGCCTTCAATTGCTGAATGGACTGAAGCAGATCGTAGACTCCTTTTCGCTCACCCAGTCTGCCCATGAAGAGAGCATTAACGGCTGCCTGTTGTTCTCTCACAAACGGTTCTTTGACAAAGACCCCGTTATAAAGAACCTCAATCGCTGTCTCCGGCACAATCGTAGCAAAGTATTCTTTCCACGTCTGGGACAAGACAATCAACTTATCTGCCTGATTCAGAATGTAGTGACAATACTTGCGCTGCAGAGCAAATTGATTGTAGAAATCATCAAAGCTGGCCGCATGAATATGCAGAATAACTGACTTTCGAAACAACTTTCGTGCCGTTAGCAGAAATAGAGACTTCCGATAAAAGCTCCCGTTGTTCGCCATATGAATATGCACGATATCCGGCTTAAACGTGTACAGCTTCATCCAGAATTGAATGAATCCCCGTATAAAAATAAGCAGCCGTGAGAACACGCTGCCCGTGATATACGTTTCGACCCGCTGCATAGCATACATTTCCGAGATCGAAGAATCCTCAATGTTTTTGATGACACTCACAATTCCGCCCATATCCTTCAAGGATGATCCAACAACCAATACTTTTGGTTTCATGATAGACTCCTTTTTTTCATGGTTAATCTTCATACCTCTTACAGACTGTTCACGTAATTTTTAATGGATGAGATCAGATCAGACTGTTTTCTCACATAGGGCTGGAACGTCAGCTCCTCTATGCAAGGAACCAAGTTTTGCAATTCAGCCTGACTCTCCGCGACGGCCACATAGCCGTTATCCTGAAAAACTTTGGAGATCTCAAGCTGATGGTCATCCACATGTTCGCCCCATTCTTTCCGGCGTGGAATGACAATAACCGGCTTGCCACGTTCAAGACAATTTGTAATGGAGCCAACACCCGCATGAGAAATAATGCATCTGCTGCGCTCCACATATTCATTCATCTCTTCCTGCGTGAGGAAGGGAATCACAGTGAAATTCCGCGGCTGATACTCGGTATATCCGGATTGGGCAACAACCTCTTCTTCAATAATTCCTGCCTCAATCGCCTCATCAATAAGCTCAAACATCCGATTGAAGGGAAAACGCTGGGTTCCAACGATAGCAAATATCAAAATAAAGCCCCCCTGTATTTCGCATTGGGATAGCTATCCTGCAACGTTTCCCATTGGATGAAGAACTCATCCGAGATTTTGTACATCAATCTCCCGGTTGCACTGGAGGAATAGATTTTGGCATAACTTTCGATATAAATCAGCTTGGCACCGAAGATTTTACCGATGAGGCAAAAAGGGTAGGTAGCTCCCGCCCCTGTTGTAATGATCACCTTTGGACGCTCGCGCAGATATAAAAAGAATGATTTGAAAATGTTAGCCATAAAAATCAGCAAAAACATCGCATTCTTACGCTCTTGCTGCATTAAAAAGTATACTTTACCCTGAGACGAATCTACTTTTTTGCTTTTGTTCTTCTCGGTAATCAGGAAATAATCATGTTCTTCAACCGCAGGAATAATTTTGGTTAATTCATCAAAATGACCGCCTGTAGAACTGATCAAACAGACCTTCATGTTCTAATCTCCTTTGAAAAGGATACGTCCTTGGCTCGCTGTATCTGTATATCCACTTCTGCTTCAGCCCCTGACTTGGAATGAACTCCATTTCCCGTAGCATATAACGCGTTCAGGAAGATACAGAATGGAGCAATCAGATGAACCGTGGACAGGGTATTGTCAAAAAAGGAATAGGTCAGGAAACCGATAATCATTCCGGCAAAATACAACCGGATCATGCCGCTCAACCGGAAGTACACGGCCCGGAACACCAGCAGCAGCGATAGAAACAACAGGATGGCTCCAACTAACCCGCCATCGTAATAAAAACGAATGTATTCATTATGCGGAACGACGAATCCAGAAAAGATACTTCCATCATTCGCTACGAGGGTTGAGCCGAGTCCACGTCCAAATATCGGATACTCATTTGCTTTGCCAATAAAATAATTCCAGGCTACATCCCTTCCCGACAAGCCTTTGCTCTCTGACCTCATCTCATAATTGTCCCACTGCGCTATCACCATATAGGCCACAGCGACAACAAACAGAATGAGAGGAATAATGGCACTGACTCTGCCTTTGATGAAGGCTTTCAGTTGATCAAAAAGATAGACCAGTATAATCGGAATAAGCGCAATAAGCGGCCCCCTTGTTCCCGTCTGGACCAGAATGACCAGATGTGTCAAGGTAAGCATGTAATACAGAACAACCTGATGGCCTTGCTTGATCTGAATCAGACAGACGCAGATTGAGATAAAACACAACATGGCCAGATGCGCGGCGATGTTAGCTCCCTGTAACCGGGTTACACCCGACATCTCCAGGTTAGTAATGGACAATATGCCGGCGAGTTGCAGAATATAACCACCAGCAAGACTGAATAGTGGCAACCATGCGAGTACACGTATAATACGTTGACTGATCTCTCTTGAAAAATGGGGCATCAGCAACAAAAAAGGAACAATTACTCCTAGAAAGGCCTTAAATGGATCGAGCGGACTAACCTTGCTGGGCAGATCAGATAGAAAATAACTTTCCACAAATAAAAACCCAATCGCCAGTGCAGGATAGATCAGATCTTTGCGAATACCAAAGCGTAAAAAAAGAGAGACCACAAAACCCAGAATCGCCAGCTTGTAGAAGGACAGCGAATCCAGTCCTGCCAGATGAATGCTAAATATTTTATCAATGGACAATGAAAAACTTACAATGAGAATCATAAAAATCCAGCTGGGCTGTTTAATATAAACGCCCAGCAGAATCACAGCTATAAGTGCAACAACCGAAACTAACGGAAGATAGATTGCTGCGAAGACAATTACCAGCGAAAAAAGAATGATATTAAACGACTTCATATTCAATGCAGCAAGTATACCGGTCTTTTGCATATCTGCTATGCCACCTCAAAGCCAGAATCGTGTTTCAAAACGCATCCTTCGAACCTACCAGCACCTTGAACGTTCTGAAGATAATTTTGATATCCACCATCATGCTGCGCTCACGGGCATACGTCAGATCCAGCTCCACCATTTCCTCAAAACCAACACTATTTCGACCGCTGACTTGCCATAATCCCGTACATCCCGGGATCATCTGAAGGCGTTGTCTGTCATAGGAAGTGTAGTTCTTCACTTCTCTGGGCAGAGCCGGTCTGGGTCCAACGAGACTCATCTCTCCTCTGAACACGTTCCACAACTGAGGCAGCTCATCCAGACTGGTTTTCCGAATGAACTTGCCAATTCGGGTAATGCGGGGATCATTTTTCATTTTGAACATATTCCCGTTCACTTCATTCTGATCAATCAGTTGTTCCAACAGATCTTCTGCATTCGCAACCATGGATCTGAATTTGTACATATGAAACTCTTTTCCATTCTGTCCGACCCGTACCTGACGAAAAAAAACAGACCCCTGCGGGGCCTCGATTTTGATTAATAATCCGATGACCGCAAACAAGGGGCACAAAATGATCAAACCTATGAAAGAACCCAGCAAATCGAGCATTCTTTTCATAAATAGATACACTTTATCCGCATTTTGTCCTGACATCGTTGATGCATTGTACCCCAGACTTGGGTCCATAACAATCTCCGCTTCCTTCGATTGGGGAGATGGACTCATTCAAACTCCCCCCCGGCTGCATGTTCTACCGACTCTTTTTCCAGAATCTGTTGCAGAGCTTGCAGCATTGGAATTCTAAGTTCCTGTTTTTGCAGAGCGAAGTCGATGGTTGTCAAAATGAATCCCAGTTTCTCGCCCACGTCATAACGCACTCCCTCGAAATCGTAAGCATACACTCCTTGTGTCTCATTTAAACGCTGAATCGCATCTGTTAATTGAATCTCTCCCCCTTGACCAATCTCTTGTTGCTCCAGATGTTCGAAAATCTCTGGACTCAGTACGTATCTCCCCATAATCGCCAGGTTGGAAGGCGCTGTGCCTTGGGCAGGTTTCTCTACGAACCTGAGAACCTCTGTCAAACGGCCATCCGATTGAAGCGGGTCCACAATGCCGTATCTGTCTGTTTGTTCAGCAAGTACGGTCTGTACGCCAACAATGGAATGTTGAACCTGATCATATTGATCAATCAATTGTTTGGTGCATGGAACTTCCGATACGACGATATCATCTCCGAGCAACACGGCAAAAGGTTCGTCACCGATAAAGTTACGTGCACACCAGACAGCATGACCAAGTCCTTTGGCCTCTTTTTGTCTTATGTAGTGGATATCCACGTTAGAAGATTTGCGGACCTCTTCAAGCAAGCCCAGTTTCCCTTTTTCCAGCAAGTTGTGCTCCAGTTCAAAAGCGTTGTCGAAATGATCTTCAATTGCCCGCTTCCCTTTACCGGTTACGATGATGATGTCTTCGATTCCAGAGGCAATGGCTTCCTCAACGATATACTGTATAGTTGGTTTGTCCACAATAGGGAGCATTTCTTTGGGCATCGCTTTTGTGGCTGGCAAAAATCGTGTACCTAGTCCAGCTGCAGGAATGATTGCTTTTCTCACTTTTTTCATAAATACCACCCTATCCTCTTTTTTTTTAGTTTGATAAAAGTTGAACCAGGGCATCTAACCCGTCCTCACGTCATACCTTCGACGATTAACGTCTAAGGTTCATTGAACCCACAGCATGACCGAGTGCCTACAGTGATAAAGGTGCAGTAGACATTACCTGTTTACTTGGGAGCATTGGATGGAAGGTTTACTTCTCTCCGTAGCCCACCGGAACTGCAACGTTTTTGATATTGTTCAGAATTGCGCCCAGGATTCGTGCATTCACATGCTCCAGAGCAGCCTTGGTCTTCTTCACTAATTCCTTCTTGACCTTGCCCGAGTTCACGACCAGCAGCACGCCATCACACAGCGAGCTCACAATGAGTGCATCCGTTACCGCGAGCACCGGCGGTGTATCAAACATGATGACATCATATTGATCCTCTAACTTCTCAATCAGCCTTTTCATCCGGTTGGAACCAATCATCTCGGAAGGATTCGGCGGAATTGGGCCAGAAGTGAACAATTGGAGATTATCGATATAGCTCTCTCTAAGCACGTCTTCCACACTGTACTGATTAGACAGCACACTACTCAGACCGATATGATTCGGTACAGAAAATACCTGATGCAAGGAAGGATTCCGCAGATCCGCATCGATCAGCAGAACTTTCTTGCCTTCCTGGGCATAGGTTACCGCCAGGTTGCTAATGGTCGTTGTTTTGCCTTCGCCGGATTCAGCCGAAGCCACCATGATTTTTTTGATATGACTGTCGATTGAGGAGAACTGAATGTTCGTCCGTAATTTACGGTACCCCTCCGAGATCTGAGATTTGGAGTTAAAATAGGTCACCAGACTGTTATTTTCATTGGTTAGCCGCGACATATTTGCCATCCCCCACTTTCTGTTGAGATACGTAATTTTTCGTATTTTTCAGATCATCTTTTTTCATTTTGGATATCACTGTAAGCACAGGCAGGCCCAGCTCTTTTTCAAGTTCAGTTTCGGATTTGAATGTGTCATCCAGATAATCCATCAGGAATACAAGTGCAATCGCGAGCACAAGACCTGCGAACAGACTGACAATGATGCTTAATGTGGTTTTCATATTGATTGGAGATGCGTTACTATCCACTTTTGCTTCACTGAGGATAGCCACATTATCGATTTTCATGATTAGGGGGATTTGAGATTGGAACACGTTGGAGATGGCATTGACCGTTTTTGCGGCTTTTTCGTAGGTAGTCCCTTGTACAGTTATGCTCATCACTTGGGATTCGCTGGCTGTAGAGACGGAGGTGCTATTCATGAGCTGAGCAGAGGTTAAGCCTAGGTCTGGATACGTGGTAGCGACTTTATCCATAATGGCGGAAGATTTAATAATTTCTCTGTATGAGTTAATGAGTTTGATATTGGTTTGAATCATGCTGAAGTCCATCATCGCCTGGCCTTGAACGTTAGAGGTCTGGTTCACGATCAGTTTGGAACTTGCCTCATAGATGGGCTGGGTGAAGAAAATGCTTTTGACCCCTGCACCCACACCGGCTATCAAAGCAATTGCAACAATCAACCACAGTTTCTTTTGTAAGAGTCGAAAATATCCTTTCAGTTCCACTTTCATTCCTCCTATACGTTGTGATCTATCTATGTAACTACCAGATGGACAGCAGCCATTTGCGAGGTTTCCAGCGTTCTGTGACCAGACACGAATTCGATAGAATGTGCGACGCATTCTCTGCCAGCCTTTTAACGGCTTCGGCTCCAAATCGACGCTCGATGGCCCGCTCTCCTTCACTTATGGCAAATGTCCTTTTGCACGTATCATGTGCATCTGATGAAATGAAATGAAACCCGTTTTCTTTGCAAAAATGAAAACACCACTGCCGAACTTTCCATCCGAAAAGCCCAGTGAAAGATTGAGCTGTGAGCTGACATAGCCCGCCTTGACTCAAGTAATCAGCCAACAACTTTGGCTTCTTCAAAATGACACGATTGCGTTCCGGATGAGCAATAATAGGGGTAATTCCCGCTATTCGTAATTCATGCAGTATCCTGGGGAACTGTGAGGGAATATGACCAAAGGGCAGTTCCAGCAACATGTAACGACTTCCGGCGAGTGTGCAGCACTTTCCTGCATATAAGTCTCCAATCAGGTTGTCATGCACCCTGATTTCCTGTCCGGGACGGATCTCCAGGCGAATGTTGCGTTTGCGAAGTTCTGCATGGAGCAGGTTCACGGCCTGATTGACCACCATCGGTTCATTGTTGTATTGCCCGTTCAGGTGATGCGGAGTAGCAATAATGGAGGTAATTCCTGAGGCTGCCGCCTTCTCAGCCATCGCAACGGACTGCTCCATTCGAACAGGACCATCATCCAGGCCGGATAATATGTGGCAGTGCATTTCAACCATATCCAAACTTCCTGAAATAGTATGAGCCCCCTCGCCCCTTTATTCATTGCGCAAATGCTTTTGGTGTTAAAGAACTAATGCATAACGCTATGAAATATAGTAAAATGGCGTTAAGTACATGTTTTGTTCAGAAAATGTTAAGAATCGCTTGGAATTATATGGTGAAATCAATGTAATGATAGGGTTCCTGCAGAGCCTTTTGTTCTGTTGCCTTTTCATACTGAAAACGGGAAACCGCGGGAAACTGAACTTCAGTAAGCATTGTGTTTAACTGTCCAGTTATATATAGTTTCTGTTCGTGCTGAATATGCAAGTTTGAATGATACATTGTGAGCTCTCCGAAGGGCTGTTTCCATTGCAACCTTGCGTGAAGTCGTACACATACATGTTGATCTTCAACATCCAAACCAATGAGCATTTCTGATGATACCGGCAACTTCAGGTCGCTCAGGAAGGTGATTGCTTGAGTGTCCATTCCAAGTAACAGAACAGGGCGTCTTTTGCGGTCTATCATTTTCCCATGAAACTCCTGAATGTACATATGGACATTTAATTTCATATCAGCCCATTCCTGAATTATTGAATACATGGTTTCATTCCTTTAGAATGGATTAGCCTACATGGACTGCCTACACTTCCTTCTCACAGGTATATGGTCCAGGCAACAAGGAGATACTTAAAATATTCCAAATGATACATTTTGTAACTCCATACGTCCAATTTACGATACAATACGTATCATGTCAAGCGGTATTTGGACATGGTTCTTTTGATTTACGACAATTTGAGATGTCCTTAGACAGACCTATTTACAAATGGAAATGGGTTAAAGGAAACACATGAGGAGTTACTCTTTTGCAGGAAAGCTGCCCTGATCAAACACTTGGCTCAGGATTGTTTCAATATATATTTGATGTCGTTCAGGGGGAAATAGCTTATGAGCTACGGAAATCGCATTGCTGAATTACGGGAACAGCGGGGACTTACTCAAGAAGAACTTGCGAGCTCCATTCATATTACCAGAGCTGCTCTCTCCCACTACGAGAAGAACCGTCGTAAACCGGATTTCGAAGTGTTAACGAGACTTGCTGACATCTTTGAGGTGTCTATTGATTATCTTATAGGACGTACAAAGCAAAGCGATGTCGTGATGGATGAAGACGTACGTGAATTCGTTGATACCTTGGAGTTATCGGATAAGGAAGTGTTGGAACGCTTCGATCTGATGATTGATGGGAAGTCCTTAACAGAAGAAGAGGCACGTCGTTTTATTGCGTTTGTCCGAATGGAACGCAGTATGGACTAAACCCGAAAAGAGGACCCAGTTCCCGAGAGATAACCTCTCTGGCTTCTGGGCTTTTTTTGTGTCTTAATTCCCTTTCATTCCATGCTTGTCTATTGTGTCAAGGACGCTTGTTGTTGACGGAGGATACGAAATGGGTCCAACGCTCCGGGTCGATTCCGCATTGCAGTAAAACTTTCATGATGTCCATCTGGGTTGCTTCGACTGGTTTACCTGTCGGCCTACGATCGTCCCTGTTTGGATGCTTCATATTCATTCCGCTAACCTCTCTTATCTTTATACTTTCCCTGCCCTCCAAAACTAGCCTTATTATACTTGAGAATGTTCCTCGATGTTGTCGTCTCATGGCGATAACGTTTTTTGAAGGGGTTCTAATTTTGTCGAAAGCAAAATAGGAGCAATATGGTGCCGGAATGGCAACCATATTGCTCCTATTATTCTTAATACAACCTGTTCATGCACTTCCACCTTTGAACAAGGAAGTTTTATTAACCTCCAGCACGTGCAAGTTCACGCATATTCGCTTCAAACGCTGCGAGCAGCGCTGCTTCTCCCGTCAAACCTGTTGCTTGAATCCGTTCGATCTGTTCTGTCATACGTTTGAAGTCCTTCGGAATAACCCGAACGAACTGATTCAGCGCATCTTGCCAGTTATCCAGAACGCGCTGACCGACAGCACTTCCTGTATTGGCAACATGACGTTGAATCATGCCTCGCAGATCTGCACTTTCGGCCACATCTTCGATACGCTCCAAAAGAACCATTTCCAGATTACAACGTTTCAGGAATGTGCCTTCTGGATCATATACATAGGCAATACCTCCGGACATCCCTGCTGCAAAGTTACGACCTGTATCGCCCAGTACAACGACACGTCCACCTGTCATATACTCACAACCATGGTCACCTACACCTTCAACGACTACTTTGGCGCCCGAGTTACGTACAGCAAATCGCTCACCCGCAATACCACGGATATACGCTTCGCCGCTTGTTGCTCCGTAGAGAGCCGTGTTACCGATAATGATGTTATCTTCCGCCTCAAACGTTGCTTTCGGAGAAGGCATCACGATCAGTTTACCTCCGGACAATCCTTTACCTACGTAGTCATTGGAATCCCCTTCAACGGTCAAGGTCATACCTTTAGGTACAAAGGCCCCAAAGCTTTGTCCGGCAGAGCCGACAAATTTGAATTTAACCGTATCTTCGGGCAATCCTGCGAGTCCATATTTGCGTGTGATCTCACTACCCAAAATGGTACCTACTGCACGGTTAACGTTTGTAATTGGAAGCACCGCTTCAACCGGTTGACCGGATTCAATAGCAGACTGTGCCAGTGGCAGCAATTGTTGCATATCCAGCGTTTCTTCCAATTGGTGATTCTGATGCTGTGTGCGGTAACGTGCAGAGCCTTCCGGCATTTCAGGCACGTGCAGCAATACAGACAGATCCACACCTTTTTTCTTCCAGTGATCTACGGCTTCTACCGTTTCAAGGCAATCTGTACGTCCGACCATCTCCTGAATGGTACGGAAACCAAGATCAGCCATGATCTCACGCACATCTTCAGCAACAAATCGCATGAAGTTAACCACATGAGCTGGATCACCCATATAATTTTTGCGCAATTCCGGATTCTGTGTCGCTACACCAACCGGACAAGTATCCATTTGACAGACACGCATCATGATACAGCCAAGTGCAACGAGCGGTGCTGTAGAGAAACCATACTCTTCTGCTCCAAGCAAGGCTGCAATCGCTAGGTCACGGCCGTTAAGCATTTTGCCGTCTGTTTCGAGGACGACACGGTCACGCAGATTGTTCAGCATCAACGTTTGATGTGTCTCTGCAAGACCTAGTTCCCAAGGCATACCTGCGTGGCGAATCGAACCTTGCGGTGATGCACCTGTACCACCATCATAACCGCTGACGAGGATGATATCGGCACGGCCTTTGGCTACACCTGCCGCAATTGTACCCACACCCACTTCAGATACAAGCTTCACGTTGATCTCAGCACGCGGATTGGCATTTTTCAAGTCATAGATCAGCTCTGCCAGATCTTCGATCGAGTAGATATCGTGATGCGGTGGTGGCGAGATCAGACCTACACCCGGTGTTGAACCACGGACTTCAGCAACCCAAGGATACACTTTACGTCCTGGCAGTTGTCCGCCTTCACCTGGTTTAGCTCCCTGAGCCATTTTAATCTGAATCTCGTCAGCATTAACCAAGTAGTTGGATGTAACACCAAAACGTCCGGATGCTACCTGTTTAATCGCACTGCGACGGGAATCCCCGTTGCTATCTTTAATGAAGCGAGCCGGGTCTTCTCCACCTTCACCGGTATTGGATTTACCTCCAACACGGTTCATAGCGATGGCAAGATCTTCATGCGCCTCTTTACTGATCGAACCGAAGGACATTGCACCTGTTTTGAAACGACGCATGATATCTTCTACGGATTCAACTTCTTCGAGTGGAATGGAAGCTCCCACCGGTTTCAGTTTCAGCATGGAGCGAATGGTCAACAGTTGATCATTCTCACCTTGTACAAGTTTGGAATATTTTTTATACAGCTTGTAATCCCCAGTGCGTACCGCATGTTGCAGGGTATGAATGGTTTGCGGATTGAACAGATGCTCTTCTCCGTCGTTACGCCATTGATAATCCCCACCGGAATCCAATACTTTATCGTTACCGTCTTTTTCCGTAAAGGCACGGTTATGATGTGTCAACGCTTCGGCTGCCACTTCTTCCAACCCAATTCCACCGATACGGGAAGGTGTCCAAGTAAAGTAACGGTCAACGAAGTCTGATTTCAGACCTACCGCTTCGAATATTTGAGCTCCACGATACGATTGAATCGTAGAAATCCCCATTTTGGACAACACTTTAGTAACGCCTTTGGTAGCTGCTTTAATGTAGTTTTTCACTGCTTTCTCATGCGAGATACCACGCAGCAACCCTTGCTGAATCATGTCATCCAGCGTTTCAAAGGCCAGATAAGGGTTCACTGCACTTACCCCGTAACCCAGCAGCAACGCGTAGTGGTGAATATCACGCGGTTCTGCCGATTCGAGCATAATGCTGACTTTTGTTCTGGTTCCCTGGCGAATCAGATGGTGATGCAGACCTGCTACAGCAAGCAATGCAGGAATGGCAGCATTCTCTGCGTCCACACCGCGGTCAGACAGGATCAGAATGTTATGACCTTTGTCGATGACACGATCTGCAGCTTCGAAGAGCAAATCCATCGCTTTGCGAAGTCCTTCTGCTCCTTCCGCAGCGGTGAAGAAGATTGGAATCGTCATGGAGCGGAAGCCTGGGCGACGCACATGGCGAATCTTCGCAAAGTCTTCATTGGACAATACCGGTGTATCCAGACGGATCTGGCGACAACTCTCCGGTTCAGGATTCAACAAGTTGCGCTCAGGACCAATGGTTGTTGCCGTAGACGTTACAATCTCTTCACGGATTGCATCGATCGGCGGGTTGGTTACCTGGGCGAACATCTGTTTAAAGTAGTTGTACAGACGCTGCGGACGATCCGACAGCACAGCCAGCGGTGCATCATAACCCATCGAACCCGTAGCTTCCATACCTGTTGTTGCCATGGGCTCCAGGATTTTACGCAGTTCTTCAAATGTATAACCATATGCCAGCTGAAGCTGGGTCACGTTATCATGTTTTGGATCAGGAAGTTCCGGTGCTTCCGGCAACTCGCTCAGATCCATCAAATGCTCATCAAGCCAATCCTGATACGGATTCTCGGCTGCAATGATTGCTTTTACTTCCTCATCCGCGATGATGCGGCCTTCTTGTGTATCCACAAGCAACATCCGACCTGGACGCAGACGATCTTTGTACAGGATCTCTTCCGGCGCGATATCAAGTACCCCAACTTCGGAGGACAGGATAATACGGTCATCTTTGGTTACATAATAACGAGCCGGACGCAAACCGTTACGGTCAAGTGTTGCACCAATTTGCAAACCATCTGTGAAGGCCATTGCTGCTGGTCCATCCCAAGGCTCCATCATTGTGCTGTGATATTCATAAAATGCTTTTTTGGCAGGGTCCATGCCTTCATCTGTGCTCCAAGGTTCAGGAACCATCATCATGGCCACGTGTGGCAGAGAACGTCCGCTCAGATACAGGAACTCCAGCGTGTTATCAAACATGGCTGTATCCGAACCGTCCGGATTGATGACCGGTTTTACTTTCGCGATGTCGTCACCGAACAACTCGCTCTCGAACAAGGACTGTCTAGCATGCATCCAGTTCACGTTACCACGCATCGTGTTGATCTCACCGTTGTGGATCATGAAGCGATACGGGTGGGCACGTTCCCAGCTTGGGAAGGTGTTTGTACTGAAACGGGAATGCACAAGTGCGATAGCCGATTCAACAAGGTCTTGCTGCAGATCCAGATAGAACTCTCCTACCTGTTCCGTTGTCAGCATGCCTTTATATACAATTTTGCGACAAGACAAGCTTGGAAGGTAGAATGAACCGCCTTCTGCTTCATCTGCCGAATAACGAATAGCCAGCTCAGCGCGTCTGCGAATAACATACAGCTTACGCTCGAATCCAAGCTCATCTTTCACATCTGCGGATCTTCCAATGAACACCTGACGTACATAAGGTTTCGCTGCAAGCGCAGAACGGCCAAGCATTTCATCAAAAGTAGGAACATCCCGGAAACCCAGGAACGTCTGTCCTTCTTCTTCAATAATCTTCTTAAGGCTCTCTTCATGTGCACTACGAATGGCAGGGTCTTGGGAAAGGAACAACATCCCTACGCCATAGAACCCCTGTTCTGGCAATGCAAAACCAAGACGTTCCGCTTCCTGTGCAAAATAGCGATGTGGAATCTGAATCAGGATACCTGCTCCGTCGCCGGAATTCGGTTCACTTCCCTGTCCTCCACGGTGCTCCATGTTACTGAGCATGGTGAGCGCCTGACTAACGATATCGTGTGAAGGTACTCCTTTGATGTTGGCAACAAAACCCATTCCGCATGCGTCTTTTTCGAACTGCGGGTCATACAGACCCTGTTTTGGAGGTAATCCGATGTGTCTCATGGAACGCAACCTTTCTATAATGAAGTATTTCGGAAAGATCAAGAACATAGGCAACAGGCAACAATGAAACGGGAGGAGCTGGCCTTTCGCTTGCGATAGAGCCTGCTAGATAGAAGAGGTGACAGCATGAGACTGTCAAAAATAATGCCTGCTATTGGGCAGAAGCCATTGAATGAGATGAGCTGATCCGGACGATCCGGCAAACAGCATGTATAAATCAACACGCAGCCGCTGGCACGGCTACTGAAATGGAGCGACGTTTTTTTGATATAGTTCTATTATTTTAACACCGACCTAACATCAGCGCAATTTAAACTTTTTAATACCTCTGATAAGAAATGTTTTGCAGTACAGCTTTACAGTAGTGACGTTTAAATTCATCTCTTTTTCGAATAATTATACACTTTTTAAGCCAGAGTACAACTGAATTAAATTGCTGACAGAAGAAAATCGTTCCATGTGCAGCCTACGTTTATCCATAATTCCACCAAATTTTCACTGCTTAAGCCAGCGAAACTTTACTTCTCTATGCATTTGTATACAAAATAGCCTGCAACCCCTTTTTGGGGTCACAGGCTATTTGCACTATTTGACTACTATATTGCATAATTTCACTACAAGAAAATAAAGTTTTTTTTCAAAAATATGACCCTGCTGAAGATCAGGTTCGACTTATGCCGTCACAACTTGACCAGAATCAGCCTGTTCGACTTCTTTTTTCGGACGTCTGCCATTCCAGAGGAAGTAAGCAAGCGTCAGCAGAATGGATACACCTGCATAGATGCTAAGAATACCTGCCTGATGCCACATCACATCCAGATTACCACTCGATACAACGGCTTTGAAGCCCATAATGCTGTGTGTCATTGGCAACCAAGGGCTAAATGCCTGAAGCCATGATGGAATCAGTTCTACCGGGAAGGTTCCTGCACTAGCCGCAAGCTGGAAGACCAGAAGCAGAATGACGACATAACGTCCAGGCAGATCCAGCCAGGTTACAAGTGCCTGAACGATCAACATGAAGGTCAGCCCCGTAATAATGGTAAACAGATAGAACAGCCCTACGCTGTGCGTCTCCAGTCCAAGACCATATAACATGAAACTTGCCACAATAACCGATTGGAAAATACTCACGGAGCCAAATACCAGTGTCCGGCTGACAAAACGATTCCAGCCTGTTGCACCAGGTACGGACGTTTCCCGCATTTTCAATACAATCGTGGAAATCAACGATCCCACAAACAGACCGATCGACAGGAAGAACGGTGTCAATCCTGTACCATAATTGCTTACGTTCTCTGCTGTGTTCTCCGAGGAGTTTACAGGTTCAGCGAACATGTTCACTACATCATCCGTTTTCTTAACTTCGGATGTTTTCTGCGCGGCATCATTCAGCTTGGTAGCCAGTTCACTTGAGCCATCTTTTAGCTCGGTAAGACCGTCAGCCAGTTTGCCTGCGCCATCCCCCAGTTGTTTGGAACCATCGGTAAGTGAATTAACACCACCACTGAGTTTGCCTACACCCGTTTGCAAAGCTGTTGTACCTGAGCCCAGCTGCTTGGCACCATTGGCGAGCAATGTACCGCCACTTGCAGCATCACCCAGTTTGCCACTGAACTGCTTCAGACCATCGGAGAGCTTCGCTCCTCCTTGACTAAGCTGTCCGGCTCCTGCCAGCAATTGCTTTTGTCCATCTACCAGCTGGTTTGCACCAGCAAGAAGTTGCTCCTGGCCACCATGAAGCTCGGATGCGCCCGCAGCCAGCTGCTGATTGCCCTGATGCAGCTGATCTGCACCCTGTGCAAGCTTCTGCTCGCTCTCATGCAATTGTGCACTGCCATCGGCAACGGCTTCACTCGCCGCAAGCAGTTTCTGTACATCAGCACTTTCAGCCAATTCCGGGTTCGAGGCAGCAAGCTGCTTCAATCCGGCGGCTACGCTCTGTGCACCATCAGCAACCTTGGAGCTGCCATCTACAGCCGATTGCAGGCCTGTTGCCAGTGTACCGCTGCCCTGAACGGCACTTTGCAGACCATCCGACAGCTTCGCACTGCCCTGTTCTGACGATTTCAGGCCAGCCTGCAACTTACTTGTGCCATCCAGTGAAGACTGGAGTCCCGTTTCCAACTTGGCGCTGCCATCCTTCAACTGATCTGCCCCGCTCTGAAGCTGGCTCGAAGCAGCTGCCTGAAGCTGTTGCAGACCGGATACAAGATTCGATGTTCCACTTTCAAGCTTGGTTGCCCCAGTGTGCAGCGCGTTAACACCATCACTTAATGGAGAAAGTCCTTCCTGAAGTTCAAGCGTTCCGGATGCAAGCTTCGCCAGGTTATCCTTGAGCTTAACAGCACCATCATCCAGTTTGCCTGCGCCGGTATTCAGTTCACCCGCCCCGTCGCCTGCCTCAGCCAAGCCATCCGATACTTCGGAGAACTTGTCGAGCAATGTCTCTGCATAGGATTCCGTTACTTTGGCTGAGACTTTTGCTTTCAGGTCCTTAATAGCGGTCTTACCGATCTGTGCACCGACAAAACTGTAATTGCCATTCGGTTCATAGATCAGATCAGCCGGCTCCGGCTTGTCATCGAGCAACGTTGTTGCTTGGGATGAGAAGTTCTCCGGAATCGTAATTTGCATATAATATTTGTCATTACTCATGCCTTCTTTGGCTTGACTCGCACTGACAAAATCCCATTTGAAATCGGCATTTTTCTTCAGCTCATCCACCAGATCACTACCTACATGGAGGGATTTGCCCTCCAGCTCAGCGCCTTTATCCAAATTGACAACGGCAACCGGCATCTCATCCACATGACCATACGGGTCCCAATAGGCCGCCAGATAGATGCCACTATACAGGATCGGTATAAACATAATTGCAATAACAGGGATCAACACCTTCGGGTTTCTCACGGCCGATCCCACATCCTTGAAAAACACGGATAAAGATTTCATGTCATTTTCTCCCCTTAATCTCTCTGCTCCATGAGCAGGAATAACCATAATGAAATACAATGTCGCATTCCAGAAAATATACTGAAACACGAACTGACCACTTTCCTCAAACAGTCACTTTAGGGCAAAAAAACAACCTGTCTTCCGACAAGCCTCCCTGCTTGATACACGTAAAAATCCTTATATTATAGTAGATTAAATTCGGATTACGTTACAGCAGCAATTCCTTCCATTAAGAAAAGGCGAAAGTAAGTCTTAATTTCCTCTTTGCTCAGCGGTTGATGTTGTTTGCTCCAGTCTGAGGTTAATGCAATATACAGGCGAATCATCATAAATGCGACGACTTGCGGATCACAATCTCGAATCTCTCCATTGTCTTTTGCTTTCTCAAGCTCCTTAGCCAGAAAGTCGGAGATTACTTTCTCCACCTTGTCCAAACCTTCCTTGGCCTGCAGCGTTCCAAAGTCCTTCAGCTCCTGAGATAACTTAACAAGCAGATCGTGATCACGACGAAACTCTAACAATGCATCCAGTACTCGAAACAGATTATCGAAAAATGCACTTTCCTGATGTACTTCACGATGCGCGATGTTCTTCATTTCCTGAATCACTTCTACCAGGATCTGATCAAACAATTGTTCCTTATTGGTAAAAAACGTATAGATCGTTCCTTTGCCAACGTTCGCAATCTTGGCGACCTGATCCATCGTCGTTGCTTTGTATCCAAACATGGCAAACGACTGGGCTGCTGCATGAATAACCTGCTGTCTCCTGTCAATCGGAGCCATCATATCCCTCCTTTAAACACATTCATTGTTCAATCGCTCTACATAAATGACCAAAAATACAATTCGGTCATTCGGTCAAAATATACAATACCACCTTAGAAAACAGATTGCAACCCTAACATTTTAAAAATTGTGTTAATATTTTTTAACCTAAATGCAGTGGAAACTCCTTCTGTCGTCGTCTATAGTGTAAGATGACTCAGATAATACGTATATATAATGAAGTTTAGGTTGTCTCATTGTAAGATATATGGTGTAAATATTCATAGAAGAAACATGATTTTGAGCTTCAATGTATATTCATGTAGTAACGCATTCCCTAGCTAGAATAAACAATGAATATCTTCATTTTGAATTAAAACTTATGAATAAAGGTGAACTCATGCGAAAACCAAGAGTGCTCTTATTATCGGAAGGTTTCGGTACCGGTCACACTCAGGCCGCTCATGCGCTGGCACATGGCATCAAAAAAGTCAGTCCACATGTTCACAGTCGTGTCATTGAACTAGGCAAATTTTTGAACCCAACGGTAGCTCCACTAATTTTCTCTGCATATCGAAAGACACTATCGGTTCAACCCAAACTGGTCAGCCTGTTGTACCGCACACAGTACAATAAATCATTAAATGGTTTTACCAAGCTGGCGTTGCACCGAATTTTCTATACACAGACGGCACAGGTTGTATCCCAACTAAAACCCGATGCGGTGATCTGTACCCATCCTTTTCCGAATGCTGTCATCTCCCGGCTCAAACGCCAGGGTCTGAATATCCCGCTCTATACGGTCGTGACGGATTATGACGTGCATGGAACATGGATTAATCCGGAAGTGAACAAATATCTGGTCTCTACCCCTCAGGTCAAAGCATTGCTTGAGATCCGGGGTGTCGATCCCTCCCATATTCAGATCACGGGAATCCCTGTGCATCCAGACTTCTGGGAAGCTGGAGATAAGGTGAAGCTGCGGGAAGAGATGGGGCTTCAGAACATGCCTACGGCGCTGCTTATGGGTGGCGGATGGGGACTTTCGTTTGATGAGGATCATATGAAAGCTCTCACGTCTTGGGCAGATCGTGTTCAATTGGTCTTCTGTCTAGGAAGCAATGAAAAAATGATTGCAAAAATGAAGGAAATGCCTTGCTTCCAACATCCGAATATTCGTATTTTGGGATATACACGGGAAGTAAGCAAACTGATGGATGTATCCGATGTGCTGATTACGAAGCCAGGTGGCATGACATGCACTGAAGCGCTGGCCAAGGGTCTACCAATGTTGTTCATTCCTCCGATTGCAGGTCAAGAGGAAGAAAACTGTGAATACTTTGTACAAGCCGGATACGGCCAGGTCATTCACTCTGCCGACGTGATCACCAATCGTTTCAGACAACTAGTGGAACAGGCATCTACTCAAACTGAAAGCCCGCTGAACGTAGCGCATATTCCAGGTAACCATTCGGTCTATGATCCGAAGTGCTGTGCTCAAGCTGTTCATAATTTATTGTTCCCGACTACGGCCGAAGTCACAACAACCTCCGTGGAGCGCTTCACAGCCGAAATTGCTGCCACGTCCTTGTCAGGTACCAGAATACCATTCTGACGCCTCTATGGGCCTATAGAACAGCTCTCACGAGGTGTTATAGAGGACAAGACAATTGCTCACGATATACAAAGAAGGTTCCCTTCCGAATTTTTGGAAGGGAACCTTCTTTTATTTTCACTAATTCCACCGTATGATTTGGCAGAAAAAAGGGTAATTTAGAGTATAACGATATTTTAAATAACGAAATAAAACTACGATTCAGGCTTTTTCAAGGGCCGTGTGATACACACACAGTTAACTACCCTGCCTGTTTGCAGAATTTACGGGTCGATTACTTGTAAAAAGTATGATGACCGATCGTTTTTACTTTTTTCTGCGAGCGAGCAACTGTCAGATCGTCGGCAAGCGTCAATGATAAGAAATAATACGTATCATCGGCAACTTCCTTCTTCCCGTTCAACGCAGCATTCACTGCTTTGATGCTGTCCTCGTTGGGAACTACACGTTTCATACGTCCGTTCGCTACAGGACTAAACTGGGATTTCTGATAGATGACCTTGTAAATGGTATCGGGAAAATTGGCTGACCGCAGCCGGTTTAAGACAACATTGGCAACTGCCACTTTGCCTTCGTACGGTTCACCTTCCGCTTCTGCCATGACGATTTTTTGCAGCAGATGCAGTTCTTTATCGGACACACTGTATGACCAGGTTGCAAGTTTCGAGTCTTCCTGGTTCAGAAGTTTGGTCCGTGTAAAGTATAGTTTTTGGGGGGGAGTTGTTACAGCAGCGACTTCTTTGGCACGTTTCACTTTGGCCAATTTCAGTGCAGCTTCTTTTTTGGCTTTGGCCGCAGCTACCGCTCTAGCTTTGTTCTTGGCCTTGGCTTCTTGCAGTTCCTGCTCTTCTTGAGCAGTCGTAAGCCAGTTCTTTGCTGGCAGAGATTCAGTCCACGCTACGGTTTGGGCAGACAGATTAGAGGACAGACTTGTCCCATCTTCCATCATACGCCTCTCTTCTTGCGTAGATGTTTGGTTATTTTGCACAGAAGCCGCAAGTTCGGTCATCTGTTTACTATCACTAGCTTCATTCCACTTCCCCGTCGCCTGAACGACATTTACCCCCACTATACATACAAGCAGCACTGATAACATCGGTGCTACCCAACGATTTTTGCTTATAATGTTCATTCGAAGATTCCTCCTGTCGAAACAATTCCCTTAACTAAGTAACCCAAAAAAAAGAATTTGAATAACGATGGCTAATATTACATAGGGATAAACGTTATGTCAATGTGATTTTATGGCATAAAAATGATTATCAGGAAAAAGAGAACGTGTCCAGGACCTCATACATTGGCGATTGGCCCAGCCTTGTCACATAAAGTACAATGTCCTCCACCATCCATGAATTAGCACCTGCGGAATGTTCCGGAAGCACTCCAGATACCCCTTTATTTTCATTACCTGGAAGCTGTCCCAGATATTTTCTGGCAATGGTAATGTGGGGAGCATAAGGTCTTAATTCAGCTTCATACCCAAGGGGCGAAGTCGCCTGCACGATTTGTTTTTGCAATGAAAACAAGTGCTCTAGCTCTCCGCTAACACCTTTCCAAAGCACCTTAGGTGCTTCTTCAAGTCCAAATGTGCCCCAGTCGGAAAGCTGAAGTTCAAACGGCTGAAATCCGCTTGCTGCTGAGCGCAATGCTTTTCGCAGGTGCCCGATGTCACTAACTAACGTATCCCCCAGAAATTGCAAGGTTATATGATAATCTCTATGATCTGTCCATTTACGAAAATCTAGCTTGTTCTGTACAAGCCTCACATCCATCTGAAGAGACTGCTGAACAGCAACAGGAAGACGAATTGCTACAAACAATCTTTCCCGTCGGGATGAATGATCCTGATGTGATTGGTTATTCATTGCATACACCTCTCTAAAGTTCGCTCTATTATTTCATAACTATACATATCGTTTCAAGTTGGGTAAGTATAGAGTGACACAAATATAACCATTTGCAAATAAGGCTAGATTCCTGCATTTCCCACCTTAATGCACATCCAACACCAAATCTGATACACTTTAATTATCAAACTCATCAAACTATTTATCTCAGGAGGACCACACATTATGGGTAAAATTGTATGTTTTCCATCTCTATCCGAAGAACAGCAACAACGCATTCGGAATGCTGCACCGGGATACACCCTGAAATTCGGAAAAGCCAAGGAATTGGACCCCGCTGAGTTGAAAGAAGCTGAGATTATTCTCGGCTGGTCCCCACTCGTCACAGAACATGCATTGAAACAGGACAGCCTGTTGAAGTGGGTTCAGGTCTGGTCTGCTGGTGTGGACAATCTCCCCTTCGCAGATTTGCAACAAAAGAACGTTCAGATCACCAGTGCAAATGGAGTTCACGCGATTCCAATCACCGAAATTATTCTGGGCATGATGTTATCCCACAGTCGCTGGCTGAGACAAGCTATGCTGCATCAACAGCAGGCCGAATGGAAAGCTCCTGCCAAACCACTGCCGGAACTGCATGGCAAAACAGCGGTCATCGTTGGTGTAGGTGAGATCGGTACGGAAACAGCCCGTATTCTCAAAGCACTCGGCATGCGCACGATCGGAGTTCGCCGCTCAGGTAAGGATGTCCCCAATGTGGACCAAATGTACGACATGACCGGTTTACATGAAGCCTTGAGCCAGGGCGATTATGTAATTAACATTTTACCGCTAACCGATGAAACCAAACATATATATGATCAAACTGCATTTGAGCAGTTCCGATCCGGTGCCTGCTTCGTCAATGTAGGCCGTGGCCCCAGTGTGAAAACGGAAGCGTTGCTGAATGCACTCCAAAACGGCCAAGTTGCCTTCGCCGCACTGGACGTGTTCGAAGAAGAACCTCTTCCTGCAGACCACCCGCTATGGGGCATGGATAACGTGTTAATTACGCCTCACATCGCAGGAAGTACAGAGCAATACGCGGATCGAGCAGTCGGTATTTTCGTCAAAAATCTGGAAGCTTACGTCGCTGGCGATACCCTGCCGGTGAACCTTGTGGATTATAGTCATAAATATTAACACAAACACCCGTTCCCATGCAATATTGTGCAAATCAGATCAACGATATACATTGAACTAAAAAGATTTAGACTTACAACTCCGATGACAGAACAACCTTCCGATCACTGTTATTCCCAGATTTTTCTGTCCTCTACGTTCTAGTGTAAACGGTTAGTTCAATGGATATGTAAGCAATAAAAAAATCTACCTCTGGAAATTTCCCTAGAGGTAGATTTTTTTGTTTTTCACGCTTACATACATAGCCAAATATGACGTATAAACGTGCCTTTATGTACTGTTCGGTACTCTTTTACAGTCCATCCCGCTTCCAACAAGTGCTCTTCTACCCACTCTGTGGAAACAATCACTGCCCGTTTTGCCAATATGCGCAAACTTTCCAGCATGGCTCGTTGCTCAGCATCCGGAAGTACAGAGCAGAGATTATAAGGCATGTCCAGAATTGCTGCATCATACAAATCTTGCAGCTCATTCATATCCCCCAGTGTGATTCGATCTGAATCATATCCATAATGCGGCAGATTGATTCGCGCACCTCGGACAGCCAGCGGATTGAGATCGTTACCTTTTGCGTCAATTCCCATGGATAAAGCCTCAATCACAACCGTTCCCATACCGCAGCATGGATCAAGCAAGCGATGGTTTTCTACTCTCGGAACAGCAATATTAACCAGCGCTCTCGCAAGCGTGATGCCAAATCCAGTCGAGTAGTTTTGCGGCTTCTGCCTATGAATTTGCCAAGATCGATCCGCTTCTGTCCACTGGCCCAAGATCCATTTTTCTCCTGTTCGGATTAGGCCGAAAGTCACCTTAGGTTGTTTCATCTGTGCCTTGCCCTTAATGCACATGCCGATTTCTTTTTCCAGTTGACGAGACTGTGCATAATCAGGGGTATGATCCCCTTCTTTCAGACAAATCACCTTAAATGTCTCTTCTGGCAACAGCTGAATCTCTTTGGCAAGAGGAAGCAGATCAGTCACGCTGCTCCCTTCGCCGATCACGTCCAGTCTGCCATGGATAAAAGGACTGCGTCCAGGTGGAATACATCGTTCAGACCACACATACGACCCCATATCCATACGGATCTCCAAACTCGGTTCAAGCAGCGTATTCAGTTCCAGCATGCATAATTCCTGCTCGTTCTCGTGGCAAGCAAAAGTGTAGAGGTGTTTCCCAGAAGTAGCGTATATACCAAGTGTTTCATCAGGCAAAATCCCCCTCTCCTTCCTTCATTAATCATGTTTCTTCTATATAAATAGTAAGCCCATTGAAGACATATCAAATACGACTCATATGTTTGCTTCAGGTAGTCATTGTATACAATGTTAGGCTCCTAGACAACTATCCATTTCCTTACACGTATCTAATTGGAAAGAAAAAAAAGTAAGGTGTTCCCATTGTTTAGGAACACCTTACTTTTTTTTGAGATTGTAGCATTGGAAACCTAATATTCTTGCCAGCAAACGTTATAGGCCAACAGCTCATATATCATACTGATTTCTCACCAATCGCCGCCTGCGTGATTCCAGCTTCTTCTATTATAAGAAGAAGGTTATATTTTTAATTTTTCAATGGATGTAAGCAAATCTTCCGATAATTCTTTCAGACTTTGAATGTTGCCGCTAATCGTTTCCATGGAACTTACCTGCTCTTCCGCCGATGCAGAAACTTCTTCCACACTCGCTGCCGATTGTTCCGAAACAGCGGAAATCTGCTGACTGAAATCATTCATTCGTCCGCTTGCTTCCTGCATGCCTGCCAGTCCATCTGTCATCGTGCTGATGACACCAACCATGCCTTCCACCGATTCGTTAATTGTATGGAAGAGTTGACCTGAAGCAAGCACATGTTCCTGACCCAGTTCGGTCTCCTGAACGCCCGTACGTAATTCCGCAACCACCCCTTGTGACTCCTGCTGGATATCCTCGGTAATCGCCGTGATCTCTTCGACCGAAGTCTGCACAGCCTCAGATAACTTCCGCACTTCTGATGCCACTACAGCGAATCCGCGTCCACTCTCTCCCGCACGTGCTGCCTCAATGGAGGCATTCAATGCGAGCAGATTGGTTTGGCGTGCAATGTCATGAATGACTTGAACCAGTTTGGAAATATCTTCATTTTTACGATTCAACCGTTCCATTTTGTCCATGGAAGCCGAGACCGAACCGGAAATCTGTTGCATCTGCTGCACCGACTGTTCCATCGCCTTGCGACCATTCAGCCCTTGTTTCAGTACAAGATCCGACATGACGCGCAGCTGGCTGCCTTGTTCCGTATGATTTTGAATGTGATCATTCAACGCTTCAACTGTCCGGGCTGATTCCACGGCTGTCTCTGCCTGGCTCTCTGCGGCCTTGGCTGACTCTTCCATGGTCACAGCAATTTGGCGACTACCAATCTTAACCTCTTCTGAGGATATTGCCAGTTCCCCACTTTGCAGATTGACAGCTTCCGCAATTCGTCTGACGCTCAGAACCATGGAAGTCAGGTTACCTTTCATGTCATTCACCGCTTTGGCCAGAACACCGACTTCATCCTCATGTTTGGTATGTATGTCCTGAACATTCAATTGGCCTTCTGCAATCAGTTTCACCGCACTAATGACACGTAGCAGTGGTTTCACGACCTGTGAACGGATAATCGGAATGCTGATCGCTGTAATGACAATCATGACAAGAACGCCAATAATGATGATTAATCTACCATCCTGCACCGATCTGATTGTTTGGGCCGCCGCAAGATTGGACTGTTCCTGATTATATTCCACGAGATAATCTAGATCGACTTGCATGGTGTCAAAGGAATCAGCACCTTTATCAGATACTTCCTTCGCCAGCTGTGTCTGACCCTCATCACTCAGCTTGATCGATTGCGTATTAATCTTGAGATATGCTTCCCATTTGTTCTTGAACGCAGTCCAGTGTTCGAGCTCATCCGCAGACTTCTCTTGCTGATCATAGATTTTAATCGCCTGTGTCGTTTCACGAATATACTTGGTACGCTCTTCTGACAAAAATGCCTTGTCTGTTTCATCCGCGTCAAAGTGACGATAACTCAGTGACAGGACATGCTCTGTGGTATAATTTAACCGATTAATTTGCTGGATTGATGGCATCCAATTGTTCGTAATTTCGTTAGTATTGGTTTCAATTGAATTCATCCGGGTGACAATCGTGACACTCAAAATAATTAAACAGAGGATTAACAAGTAGAACGCGATGCTGATACGCAGACCGATACTCTTGATCTTGAATCTGCTGAACATATGATTTCCCCCTTGACCTCTTCGGTCATCCCGAATTCAGGTGCTTTTGTCATTGTTTTCCCCTTCTTTTGACCTCTTGTCAAAAGAACTTATCTATATTATATCGATAGGAAAATAGACGTAAAGTATTATAACATTATTTTGTCATTAAGATGCTTGGTTTTGTAAAAGATTGTTGAATCTTGACAAAGTCCAAACCGAAGAGCTGCAGCATACGGTAAAGTCCCGATCTGCAGCTCTTCGGTTTGTTCGGATTTCAACGGCTAACATCATAAAGTGATCAGCCTATTTCAGTATTGCTGTCTTATGCTCAGCCAGCAATCGATATGAATCCAACCTGCGCTCATAATCTGGTCCTGCCGTAACCAGAAGCAACCTCTCCGTATCCAGCCTGTTACTCACCTGTTGCAATCGCGCCCATACCTGCTCAGCTGTACCTGCATAATGCCGCACCGAATCATTATGATCAATAACGGCTGCATCATTCGTCTTAGAGACCGCGATACCACTTGAATTCGACTCGGTTGAATGTTCTTTCCCATCCAGCTTGCGCCTCTCCGCCATGTCACGACTCCAGTCCAAAGCATCCGTCTCTGACTCGGCACACAATACGCTGACTGCCACCATAACTTCAGGCTCCTTCATCGTTGCACTAGGCATAAATCCTTCTCGGTATCGCCTTACAGCCTCTGTACCATCGGCATCACTCATGAATTGACCAAAGACATATCCCATGCCAAACCGTGCCGCAAATTCTGCACTCTTCACGTTAGTTCCCAACATCCAGAGTGATAACGGAAGCTTGGGAATCGGACGAGCTGTCACGGGATGATCCTCGTACATGTAGCGGTCTTCGAGCAGTTCCGTGAGTGCTGCGAGCGATTCAGGCAGCTTGGACACATGCTGCAAGTAATTGCCACTGAGTGCCATCGTGGCATGAGGTCCACCGCCAGGAGCACGTCCGAGCCCAAGCTCAATGCGCCCCGGATAGAGCGCAGCCAGCAGGCGGAACGACTCCGCAACCTTGAGCGGGCTATAATGCGGCAACAAGACCGCACCAGAGCCAAGCTGGATCGTTGTTGTCCTTGCTCCGATGTGCGATAACAGTACTTCGGGAGAGGCCGATGCCAATTCAGCCATATCATGATGCTCTGACGTCCAGTATCGTACGTATCCCCAAGCCTCGGCATGTTGCGCAAGTGTCACCGATTGTTGAAGTGCCTGTTCCGCTGTGGCATCGTTTAACCTTGGAACAAGGTCAAGTACGCCCAGACTGAACGTCTCACTCATTCGCTTAGCCACGCGTCTCATCTCCCTTTATATCGGTTAATTTTAATCCAGATCGTAGATCGAACCCACCTTCAGACCGTAGAGTTCATTATATATTTTCTCGGCAAATGCATCCGTCATTCCTGCGATATAATCGATCACCATGTGCTCCCAAGTCCAGATCGGCTGGGCTTTGGCTTGATCCTTCTCATACCGCTGCAGCCAGTCGGATGGAATAATGGATTTGGACGTTTCCGGATCGAGGAATGCATCCCATAATCGCTTAATCATCCACTCACTGCGCTTCTGTAGCCGCTGTACACGCAGGTCACGAATCATGGTCACCCAGGCAAAACTCTTGAGCACACTCACCGTACGCAGCATATCAAGGTCTTCAGCCCCTTCACGGACAAAAGTTACCTTCTTCCAGTCACCGTCGTCAATAACGCCCAGGCTGCCTACAAAAAAGCTCACCCAGTAGGCTTTCACCTCACGACGGGTACGCGAGTAATCATGCTCGCAGAACGGCATCTTCTCATTCCAGATGCGCAGGAACGAAGCGAGGACCTCTTCTACCTTTTGCCCAATCGCTTCTCGGGTCCATCCGTTCCAGAACAGATCCTCCAGCGTTGTAATTTTATCCACAATCAATCGATTCACATGCGGATCTTGCAGGAAATGCTCATGTACTTCAATTTTGCCTGCTTTGATGCCATCCTCCAGGTCATGTGAGGAGTAAGCAATATCGTCGCAAAGGTCCATCAACTGTGCTTCCAGCGTCTTCTTGCCTGCCGGCACGTTCCAGCGGTCACGAATCTCCCGAATATATTGCCACTCATGATGATACATGCCTTTTTTGCTCTCTGTCCCAGGGTACGGATATTTGTTTATCCCTAGTAATACCGCATCAGACAGGTTTAGTCCGTCGATATCTTCACGCTTCTCCAAGTGCATAATGAGACGGAAGTTATGCGCATTGCCTTCAAAATGCTCGTATTTCCGTTTTAACTCGGCACGGACTTCAGACTCCACCTTGGGAACTTTGGCACTGCGGCTTTTTTTCATGATTTTCTTAGCCTCGGTGTTAATGAGGTCATCCAGAATACCATCTAATACTTCTTCACCTTTATGTCCAAACGGCGGGTGACCAAAATCATGTGCGATTGCAGCGCACTCCACCACTTCTGAATCAATAATAAGGCCGGGGTTGTCCGCACGGTCCCAGTCTACCTCAGGAAAACGGCGAATCAAACTTCGGGCAGCCTCTCGTGCAATCTGTGCCACCTCCAGGGAATGGGTCAAGCGAGTACGATAATAATCACCCGTTCCTGCGCCAAACACCTGCGATTTGCCCTGTAACCGACGGAAGGTCGGTGAATGAATGAGTCTGGAATAGTCCCGTTCATACGCTGCACGAGATCCATCCAATTTGGTTAATTCAGGATATTGTCTATGTTCTCTCAGATCGTTCCATTGCATGGGGATCACTCCTAGCCGACTGTCTCTATTTTGAGTGATTATACACAACATCTGTGGTTTCGAAAAGTAAAACCTGTCTGCGATTGTCATCTCTTCTTACATCAACTTGTAATGAACAGTCATCTTCTCTTATTATACCCTGCCAGACTATCATCCGTGCATCTAAATGACAATGATTCATATTGAACTCATTATTCACATATGCTCGCTCCCATAGCAGAACAACCATAAGTACTCACTGTGCCAACAGGTGGCCGTTCCGGTTACGGATCGTTCTTATGATCGCTGTTGTCTCCAGGTTTTCTGAATTCCCTTTAAAAAGGAAGAAATTCGGGAATAGCGTATGCTTCCGATGCAGCTTTCTTACAGAAAGCTTTCAGGCGAACGCTTCGCTTCTTCAGAATCGATTCCGTCCCCTTCACTACTTTTGCTGTACTTAAAATACATAATGGTATTCACCAGTTATCTCGCTAAAATTGGAGTGAAGATCAAGTTCAACTTATAATAATATCATCATTTGCTTCAATGATAGTCTGTCTCCCCCGCGCCCTCCCCGTTGTGGGTAAAAACAAAAAAACCGACAGGACTGAAACGCCCTGTCGGGGTGGAGATGGTGGGTGCAACGGTATTTTGTAGTTTCCAAGCCATATAAGCACTGCGCCTTGGACCCGGAAACTGCATGGAACATTCCATCACTTTTGATTAAGTGCACCGTTATTCCATCACTGCGATATTGCGGAAGTTTACACCATAACCTTACAGATATCGTTGGTGAACTCTACTGGATCTTGAATTGGCAATCCTTCGATTAACAATGCCTGATGGTACAGCAGGCTAGTGTAGAGGTTCAGTTTTTCCTGATCTTGCGCGAAAGCGTCTTTCAACGATTTGAAAACATCGTGATTCACGTTGATTTCCAGCACTTTGTCGGCTTGTACGTTTTCGCTGTTTGGCATAGCTTTCAAGATTTTCTCCATTTCAATCGTCAATTCACCTTCAGTGGACAAACATACCGGGTGGCTTCTGAGACGTTTGGAAGCTTTAACCGCTTTGACTTTGCCGGCCAATTGAGCTTGCATCGCTTCAAACAACTCTTTGTTGTCGTTGTCCTGAGCGTCCGTTTCTTCTTTGTCCGCGCTATCTTCGATACCCAGGTCACCACTGGAGATGGATTTGAATTCTTTCTCCTTGTAGTTCGTGATCATCTTGATTGCGAACTCGTCGATGTCATCAGTAAAGTACAATACTTCGTACCCTTTCTCAAGAACACCCTCGATCTGTGGCAGCTTCTCAATACGGCTAATGGATTCACCAGATGCATAGTAGATGTACTTCTGATCTTCCGGCATTCTGGAGACGTATTCGTCCAGGCTAACGAGTTTGCTCTCTTTGGAAGACGTGAACAACAGCAGATCCTGCAATGTATCCTTATTCACACCATAGTCGCTGTATACACCATATTTCAACTGACGTCCAAACGCTTGGTAGAACTTCTCGTAGTTCTCACGCTCGTCCTTCAACAGGCTTTGCAGTTGGCTCTTGATTTTGTTCTTAATGTTCTTCGCGATCAGGCTAAGCTGACGGTCATGTTGCAACATCTCACGGGAAATATTCAGGGATAGATCTTCGGAATCCACCATACCTTTTACAAATCCGAAGTAATCTGGCAACAGATCCCCGCATTTATCCATGATCAATACACCGTTGGAGTATAACTCAAGGCCTTTTTCATACTCTTTCGTATAGTAGTCAAACGGCGTATTCTCCGGAATAAACAGGATTGCATTGTATACCACTGCGCCATCTGCGCTGATGTGCAGGTGTTTGAGCGGTTTGTCAAAACCGTAGCGTTTTTCCATATAGAAGTTATTGTAATCTTCTTCGGTCAGTTCGCTTTTATTTTTACGCCAGATCGGCACCATGCTGTTCACGGTTTGTTCTTCTTGGTATTCCTCGAATTCGTTCTCCGTGCCCTCTTTCGGACGTTGACCCGTTACATCCATCTTGATTGGGTAGCGAATGAAGTCGGAGTATTTCTTGATGATGGATCTCAGGCGGTACTCTTCCAAAAATTCGTCATACGAATCTTCTTCGGTATTTCCTTTGATCGTCAGGACGATCTCTGTACCTACAGAATCTTTCTCAGCTGGTGTGATCGTGTAACCATCCGCGCCTTCGGACTCCCATTTCCAAGCCTCGTCGCTGCCCAGCGTTTTACTTGTTACGGTCAGCTTGTCCGCCACCATAAATGCCGAGTAGAAACCAACCCCGAATTGTCCAATGATGTTGTGACCGTCTTTTGCTTCATTTTCTTTCTTGAACGCCAGGGAGCCACTCTTCGCGATAACCCCCAGGTTGTTCTCCAGCTCTTCCTGCGTCATCCCAATTCCGGTATCTGTCAGTGTGAGGGTGCGGTTTTCTTTGTCGATCGTGAGCTTGATGAAGTAGTCCTCTTTGTTGAAAACGAGCGAATCGTCCGTCAGTGCTCTGTAATAAATTTTATCAATGGCGTCACTGGAGTTGGAGATCAATTCTCTCAAAAAGATTTCTCTTTGGGTGTAAATGGAGTTGATCATCATATCCAGCAAACGTTTGGATTCAGCCTGGAATTCTTTTTTAGCCATGAGTGGTTTGACTCCTTTCAAATTTGGATATCGAATGATTTGATTGAAAATAGAAAGTAACTGAGATAATCCTGCGGCCATCAGTAGACTCAAAAACCTTTGATCGCTCTAGTCCAAAGATATTGTGCTTCACTTCTAACTGGCTCATTGTAAAAATAAGTGCACGACATTCTGCAATGTAGCCGTTCCGGTTACGAATCGTTTTTCGGATCGCTGTTATCCCCGTATTTCTTTGATTCCCTTTTAAAAAGGGAGAAATCCGGTGATAAAGGCGAACGCTTCGCTTCCTCCAAATCGATTTCGTCCCCTGCACTACTTTTGCATCTGATCAGCGACTGATTTTTAGGATAGAGATCATCAATGAAGTGATATCTTTTATTAAACGTGGAATGCCGCGTCAGGTCTGTTGTGCCCCTTTGGGCTTCGCATGTCTGACTCAGGTTCAATATCTATTTTCAAAAACAGAACCATTCCATATGTAGGCGTATAGTAAAAATATCATTTGTTAGCACTCTAATGATCGGAGTGCTAAACCCTTCCTTTTATATAACATATGGGAAAATTGGGTGTCAATACGCAGGCGGTTATTTTAACAAAAAGATCGAATAACCCTTCAATTTTTGCACATCACCAATTATTTTACCGTAATCCCGCAGGTAAAACAAAAGCCGCCTCGAACCAAAGTTCGAACCGGCATGGTGAAAGATTATAATGTGTCTGTTGATATAGTAGATAGCGTTAAAACATATTTCATCTAATGTACCTTGGAGTATCCTCGACCTTACTGTGTCGAGACTGATGTATGGGTACGTTGGGATATTAGTATGTTGGTACCTTGGTATTGTGGTTGCTTGAATGTCCTGAACAGCATGGTAGTTACGCGCTAACGAACCTCAGAGGCGTAAAATAGCCTTTTTAGGATGAATTTATTATCTAACGAATTGTAGACACGCTATTGCTCGCCTTTAGCCAACCTTTCGAGAATTTCCTCAGGCTTTTCACATAATATCGTGTGTGAAGTTCGTTAGATTGGGAAATTGTCTGGAAATCGTAAAATAAGGGCTCCCGGGTTCTTTAGAGTTGAAGGAGAAGTTAGCGTAACAGCTACAAATAGGATTATGTCTAAAAATTAGCACATGCGATTAGTTTTAGAGTTAGCGATGGCGCGTATGCTGCGTTACAGAAAAAGTTAGGGTTGCAGAGCTAGGGTTTCAAATCAAAGTTACAGCTTGAGTTCGAGCTTGGGTTATAGGTTACGGTTACGGTTACGATTTGATTTTGATTTTGAGTTTGAGCAGAAGTTAGTGTTACGGTTAGAGTTTGAGAATTCTACTTTTTCGCCATTTTCGGATCAAGGGTATCGCGTAGTCCATCGCCCATGAGGTTGAAGCCGAGAACGGTTAACATAATTGAAACGCCGGGGAAAATCAGTGTCCACGGGGCTTTTTGTATAAACTGACGGGAGTCCGACAGCATTTTGCCCCATTCCGGGTCGGGTGGTTGTGCACCCATACCTAGAAATCCGAGTGCAGCGGCCTCAATGATCGCCGTTCCAATTCCAAGTGTACCTTGCACGATCAGAGGAGTAAGGCTGTTGGGCAAGATGTGGCGAAACAAGATTCGCCCGTTGCCCGCTCCGAGTGTCCGTGCCGACGTAATGAATTCCTCCTGTCTCAAGCTGAGTACCCGTGAACGCACCAATCTTCCGTAGGTCGGGATGTTCACGATGGCGATGGCGAGCAGTGCATTTTGCAAAGACGGGCCCAATATCGCCACAATGGCGATGGCTAGTAAAATCCCCGGAAAGGCGAGCAAGATATCAAATAGACGCGAGATAAGCATGTCCGCCCATTTTCCATAAAATCCTGCAATTAAACCAAGCAACGTGCCCGCGATAATAGATCCAATGACGGAGAAAAAGCCCACCCACAAGGAAATACGCGCCCCGTGCAGCACTCTGGAAAACACGTCACGCCCCAGATCATCGGTACCAAACCAATGCTCTGCCGAAGGAGCCTGAAGCCGATCCACCAGCACCTGTTCCTTGTAATCGTAAGGTGCGATGTAGGGCGCAAGGAAGGCCAACAGGATAAAAAATACGATAATAATCAGACCAGCAAGCGCAAGCCGATTTTTCCGAAACGTTCTCCACGCTTCCCGCCATGGACCGGATGTGCTCGCCGACGCAGCGTCAATGGATGGTCCGGTATTGGTCGATAATTTGGCCATGCGGCGTCTCCTTTCTTGGATATGAATATAACAAAAGATCAACGAGTTCTATTACACTCAAGCACTACGATTGCAGTATCATCTTCTGATCGCTGTTATCCCCAGATTATATTGATCCACCTATTTAAAGGTGAAAATTCGATGATAAATGTGCAGCCTATGCTTCCGATGTAGCTTTCTTTTAGAAAGCTTTTAGCTTCGCTTCTGCAGTGTGGTTCTTGATGGAGTTCCTATTTATAACTAATACGAGGATCAAACACGGCGTAGAGCAAATCTACAATCAGATTGATCACCACGAAAAAAAACGCCACGATCAGAATGCCACTCTGGATCACCGGATAGTCCCGCGAACTAATCGCTTCATATATATAACGTCCCACACCAGGCCAGGCAAAGATCGTTTCGGTCAACACCGCACCCCCAAGCAGCGATCCGGTCTGGATGCCGATAACCGTAAGCACGGGTATAAACGCATTTTTGAGTGCATGTCCATATACAACAAAAAATGGCCCCAGCCCCTTCGCCTTCGCTGTACGAATGTAATCGGAACTCATCACTTCCAGCATGCTGGAACGAGTCATCCGGGCAATAACGGCCATCGGGATCGTACCGAGCGCAATACTTGGGAGTAACAAATGTTTGGTTACGGTCCACAACTGATCCCAGCGTCCGGCAATCATCGTATCCAGCACATACAAGCCCGTAATGGCTTCCACCGGATCACGTGCATTCATTCGTCCAATGGAAGGCAGCCACTGCAACTTGTTCGCAAACAGCCATTGTTCCATCAGACCCAGCCAGAAGATCGGCATGGATACACCCACCAAAGCAATGACCATACAGCAATAATCAAACCAGGAGTTGTGCTTCCATGCACTGACAATCCCGGCATTCACCCCAATAATGACAGCAAACAACATACTTGCCATCGTTAATTCAAGGGTTGCTGTCAGATAAGGCACAATTTCCTGGGCAATAGGCACCTTGGTGCGGATGGACGTTCCCAGGTCTCCTTTGAGCAAATCGCCCAAGTAGGCGAAATATTGCTGGAACCAGGGTTTATCCAGACCGAGCTGGTCCCGAAGGGCCTGCTTGGATTGTTCGGTTGCCTTTTGCCCAAGTATGGTCTCGGCCGGATCACCCGGAATCGCGTGGATGATGGAAAAGACGATCAGGGTCATGCCCAGCAGTACGGGCAGCAACACAAGCACACGTTTGACAATATAGCTGTTCAATCCTGTTCACCTGCCTTCGACAAATCGTGCAAAAATAAAAAGCGCCGGCAGACACGCATGCTTTGGATAGTTACGTCCAGATGTGGGTTCTGCCAAGCATTTCGTCTCACCAGCGCTTTGATAGAAAGAATGGTTAATGCGTTAGATGCATATTCAGATTCAACTTCCCTCTACGCTATTCGAAGTAGGCCCCGGCATAGGATTCACTACCCAGCGGAGATGGTACAAAACCTTTCAGGTTTGATTTACCCGCCAGAATTGGGGTGGTATGCACAAGTGGAATCCACGGTGCGTCTTCCTTGATAATTGCCTGCGCTTGTTTGTAAAGCTCGGCACGTTTCTCCTGATCTGTTTCTTTCTGCGCATCGGTCAGCAACACATGCAACTCTTCGTTGACATAGAAGCTGCGGTTATTGCCCGGAATGGCGTCTTTGTCCAGCAAAGTGTACAGGAAGTTATCCGGATCCCCGTTGTCACCCGTCCAGCCGAGCATGTAGATATCATCTTTCTCCCCGGCCTTGGCATCATCCAGATACGTCGCCCATTCCGGGGATTCGATGTTTGTAGTCACACCAATTTTCTCAAAATCAGCCTGGATCGCTTCCGCTACCTTCTTGCCATCAGGCATATACGGGCGGGATACCGGCATTGCATAGAAGGTTACCGGATCAGGCAATCCGTCAGGGAATCCAGCTTCGGCGAGTAGAGCTTTTGCTTTTTCCAGATCATATGGGTAATCCTCAATGGTATCGTTGTATCCCCACAGCGTTGGCGGCATCGGGTTCACGGCAGGCTCAGCTTGTCCAGCAAAGAACGCATCAATGAGGGCCTGCTTGTTCACCGCATGGTTGAGGGCTTGTCTGACTTTGACATTATCAAATGGTTTCTTCTTGAAGTTAAAGCCGATATACGCCACATTGAACGGTGGACGCTCGATCTTCTGCAACTCGCTGTTGCCTTCAAGGATGGACAGATCGTCCGGGTTCAGATCTTCCATGACATCAATCTCGCCGTTTTGTAGGGCATTGAAACGAGCCGTGTTATCCGGAATGGAACGCACGATCACTTTGTTCAGCTTTGGCAGTCCTTCTTTCCAATAATCCGCGTTTTTCTCCAGGGTGATGGAGTCGTTACGCTTCCACTCTTTGAATACAAATGGGCCCGTGCCCACAGGCTCGCTCTTGAAGTTTTCTTTTTTCTCCTGAATCGCGGTTGGGCTGGCAATGCCAAATGGCGTCATCGCAATATTTTGCAGGAAAGGCGCTTGTGGTTGGTTCAATGTGAACTCCACCGTAGTCTCGTCCGTCGCCTTCACTTCCTTGATCACACGTCCGTCCTCTGGACCAAACATGGAATCGTAATAATCGAAGGAATCTCCTTCGAATTTATATTCACTCGCCGGATCACCCCAGCGGTTAAAATTGAACACAACAGCCTCCGCATTGAAGTCAGTTCCATCATGGAATTTCACACCGGACTTCAGCTTAAACACATACTTGAGTCCATCCGCCGAAATCTCCCAGCTCTCTGCTAGTCCAGGAACGACTTCTGTTCCACCTTCCTTGTAGTCCAGCAACGAATCAAACACCTGATGTCCAATCTTCAGCGACTCTCCATCGGTCACAATCGCCGGGTCGAGTGCGACGGAATCCCCACCACGCCCCATAATCATCGTATCTTGCGCTTCCGTCACTTCGGCTGGCGGCTCGCTGCCTTCCGCGGGAGCAGGCGAATTCCCAGCCCCCTCATTGCTTGAGCAGCCTGACAACACCAAGACGGTGCTCAAAGCCAGAGTCAAAAAACCGGACATCCATTTCTTTCTCATTCGCATACGTACAACACCCTTCCCTGTCTCATAATGTGTGTGATGCTGGCATGAAAGATCTCCAATGTTGGCAATCGGTTTGGTGCTATGTATCATATAAAAGGCTTTAGATGCCTGTGATACCTGAATTAATGTTCTGGGAAAAGTACGGCATGGATGAAATGTAAACACAGCATGGGACACGTATGGAATACAGGTAAATTTCAGATCGTGCACATGGATTGAGGACGTCGTTTGATTACTTTTATAGAAAATGAAAAAGGTTCAACAACGTATCTTGTGAGATGAATCTATGAAATCGAATGAAATTGTTGCGTTTTATTTGAACTAAGGTCAATAAGTAACAGTGAGTGGGTATGGACTGGTAAGAGCAAGTTTAAGTTGGTAGATTAAAGATACTGATAGGCATATGGATACTACGCTGCTGGCTACGCAATAAAGTCTGTTCCTTGAGCGTATCGTGTTGAGCATGGAGTGTGGAGACCGGATTAGGTATCGTTATCGTTCGTAAGCATTACGGATGAAAGAAACTCAACATAGACTAGGTTGTTTGATGAATCGTGTAAGTTGTTTAAATCGGTGGCTTTCTCTTGCAGATTGGATAAGTAAAATGTATGAACGAGTCATCTTGAGATGTTGGATTGTACAACAGGGAGACATTACAATAACTTCATATGTTATGGTTTTGTCATGATGAGGAGGATTGTGTAAATAAACTGTGGTGAAAAACAATTTCGTGTAACTTACTTTACATCACATTAATCAATTAGACAAGAGATTTACAGACATAAGTCTTCAACTTTATTATATGCGTTAATATTACTTACACAAAACACAAAAAAGGAACACAGTTCGACAAAAATCGTCTCGTGTCCCTTCTCCACTCCATCCACATTCAGATAAGATCACCATTTTAATTTGCTAAGAATCTGCTCACTTTTTAAATAAACCTCTGCGATGCATCACGGTAATAAAACGGTAAAAATCATAACTTGCCCCATTATCGATACTGAACAATGGATTTTTGGTGTCATATGCAAGTGCTGCATCCACAGCTGCTTTCGCCCATACTGGAACTTCCATTTGCTGACGCGCCTGCAGTTTATCAACCTGGGATTTGAGCGCGTCAAACGCTGCTTTCTCTTCGGCTGTCATCGGTTCGCCCCCTTTCGGTGGTTCGGTTGGTGGATTCGGATTACTTGGATTGGAAGGCTCCGGTGGTTTCGGAGTAGCTGCTGCGTATCTTGCTCTAAGCTCTGCCGCTGTTCCCTCGAATTCATTCATATCCACGTTGCCACTAATGCCATTCACCTTGCCTGAATCCGTATACTGCCAGAACGTCCAACGCTTCCATGCCGGCTGGTCGTCCGGTACACGAGTGTTGCTGTAACGCGCGATCCACAGATCGTATGAGCTGAGTGATGTGTCAAAATTCCCGGCAAATGAATTGCCCGTGTATAGGATCGGTTTTACACCTGTCAGACGTTGTAATTCGGTCAAAAAAGCTTTGGCAACTGTATTCATCTGCGCTTTGCTCAGGTTGCCAGGGTTGTTTTCGTAATCCATGACGGGTGGAAGTTGTAGCGCTTTGGCGCCTCCCACTTTGTTAAGTGTATTGGCATAATGTGCCGCCTCTGCCTTGGCACCATCGGTAGATGTCGCGCGGAAGAAATGGTACGTTCCGACCAGCATGCCCGCTGCCAGTGCACCTGTTACATTTTTCTGGTAATTTGGATCGGTATATGTCTGTCCCTCAGTCGCCTTGATGAATACAAATGTCATGCCACTTGCCTTCACCTTCGCCCAGTCAATATTGCCCTGGTATCGGGAGACGTCAATGCCCTGTGTGTTGCCCGAACTTCTCGTTTGCATGTTTCTCACACCCTTTATGCGGCAAATTGCCGTTTGTATCAGCATTTTACATCATTCGATTCAAGCGTTCCCAGGTACAAGTATAGACAGATTAGAGCATTCTGATCTATACATTGCTGATTGGATGTCACTCTCTGGATTGATGCAAAATGCTCCTATAGTTAATGCGGTTGGATTAGGGGTTGCTTGTGTGCGTGTCCCTGATGTGTTTGAGATATGTGTAGTTTCAAGTGCTAGCTTGCTATAGTGCATTACTTCTTACTATCTCCAGTCTGTGAATCTATGTCATCTGGATCTGCCTGTGAAAAAGAATCTTTGGCACTCGGGGAGAAGTTACCGGGGAGTTCCCCGGTTCCCCCTTTGCCCTTGAGCACTTCAATTGCCTGTCTAATCACAGGCGGAATCGGAGCGCCCAACTTGCCCCCGTTTTCGATAATGGACAATAACTCATTTGCGATATAAAAAAAGGCGACCGCATCCCTGAACAAATGTCCGTCTCCCAGAACACCGTCCACCAGATGAGCCACCGATACCATTGCAAATATAAATACCTTTCGTGCGATGCCGAACATGCCTACGTTACTTTCTAATTTCCCACTCATACCCGCCGCCGCGATACCAGTTAGGTAGTCGAGGATGACGAATACGAGTAATACACCGAGCACGCCTGACCAGCCTCCGAAGAAGTAGGTTACCGAGCTGCTCATGAGTGCAATTCCCCATTTCCATAGGGTATCCCATCGTTCCATGGTTTCACCTCAATTAATCTTTAAGTTTCTTTAGTATTCTTCTTCTCTCAAACGTAACAAGCAAAGTTTCCAATTAATCAACCCAAACAGTACTTCCCTGTTCAAAATAAAAGTTAAGTATAATATAATCTATCAACTTTACAATACAAAAATTAACTTATAAATAATCCCCAAAAAAGGTTTCAACTTCCTAATACATAATTATGTTTTTCCTCTCTGTCACAATTCGAAACCAATATTGAAACTGAAATTGAACTACTTAAAAACTTCATCGAATTACCCCACCACCAAAAGTAAGTTCCGAACCTTGTAGCTGTGAATCTGATTTTGATACTACGGATCCACCAACGACATACAAAGCTAGATAGTTATTACTACCTGTGTTTTTCTCAGCATACACATGGCTAATTAAATCCACATATAGCGCATAATATTTGTTGCTAATTTTATTTTCAATAAGGGCTACATTAGAAGCACTGCGTATGAAAACACCAATACCAGTATCACTAGTTGCCTGTTCAAATTTACAATTGCTCAACCGTACATATTTACATAGTTCAATTTGAAAAGAAGTGCCTCGAGTGTTGATTACATCAAATCCGTATATCTCGACTTCGACTGAGCAATTATTTAAATAGCAGCTGCCTATTGTCACTTCGTTGGAAGCGTTCAAATAAATTCTACCTATACCTGACTTTCCAGATATTATAATCTGCTCCGGATAGTTTCCTTTATTCACTCTTACATAAACTCTGTGGTTTATAACTTCAGGTAGGATTGAAATAGCCTTAGCTATAGTTTTGAAAGCCTGGGCAGGAGATAAGCCTGTATTACCATCATATCCTGTACTAGCATTAACATAATATGTCAAGTTTTCAGTAGATGTCGTTGGACCTGCAGCCACTGGAGTCCATATGATTCCATTATAATATTCCATCTTTCCAGCTTTGATTCGCAAGCCATGCGTTTCCGAACTATTAACTATTGAGTCGGCATGAACATCAATTGCATAATTTGTAGCAATCCTCGCATCCCTAACCGCCTTCTCCGTTGCCGCCACCGTCTCGGACGTGCCATCCGTCTTACTAGACAACTGCACCTTACCTTTCTGCGTCAAAGACGCTTCAGGAACATCAATCTCACCCACCGCTTCACGAAGTTCCTCTAAATCTTGCTTAGTCGCTACACCCTCATCAACCTTCTCCCAGTTCTGATCCAAATACTTGTCCAGATCAAAATAGGTCGTCGATGGCGAGGATCGGTCAATCTTATTCAATCCCAAATTTGGTGTTTTTGGTTCATTCATCTATGCTCCACCTCCTGCAAATTTATCCTGCCGGGTCTGTTCAATCTCATCCAGCGTCATGCTTTCAACTTCCGAAATCGTCAAATACCGTAGACGGTATTCCACGGTCATATGTGCCGGTTTAATATCCTCAATCGCCGCCTTCAGATCGTCCAGATTGGGCGGTAATCCCCATGTGTCGATGAAGCGAATTCGGATCAAGTATTCCTCAGGCGATACGGATACATCAATCCCGCCACTTTCGTACGCCTGCGCCACGTTCTTGAGCATGGAGCCAGAGACTTTGCCGCTGCCGCGCATTTTGGAAATGATTACGGATCTCCGCTGGTCGTCTGGCTTGGCTTGATTCGTCGGAATCTGCAAATCCCGCTCATAACGTTCCAATGCCCAGGTCGCAGACTCCGGGTAGAATTGATCCAGAACACTTTCCAAACCCACCGTAAGCTTGTCCAGCTCAACACCTTCGGTCTCCGTAAGAAGCTGCATCTCCAGCACATTTTCATACAATGGGGGCAAAAGATTCATTAATGCCTCTGCTTTACTCATGTCACCTTCACCGTCCCAAGAACGGCTACTGCGCCGGGGGCAATCTCCAGATTGTACATCCCACCATTCACCAGCAGATCGCTATAATCGATCACAGGTGGGATATCCAGAATGACATTGGCAATACGTGTCCAACGAACCAAAGGATCTGCAAATGCCAGTTCTTTCAGATACGCCGTAACTCCCGTTTCAATCAGTGTCTTCACGCCCTCATACGTTGAACCGGAAGCAAGCGTAACCTGTACCTCCACATCAATATGCACCTCTTCCGCCCCCACCACTGTGACCACGGGCCCGATTGGAGCTGCACCTTCACCCATTCCATCCTGGGATGGATCGATATATTCCTGCACCGCCTTAATAACCGCATCAGCAGGTGTTTTCATTTCATTATTCAGCAATGCCACCTTGACTGTACCTGGCCCGTCCCATAGTGGAAAAGCCTTCGCTTTGCCAACCCCGGAGTTTTCCCGTGCCCATAGCTCATACTGATATTTGTTGGCACTCGTGACCGGACGGGAAACTTTATCCTGATAACGATCATATAAGGCCTGATCCGTTTCCTCGTCTTCTCCAGGAACCAGCAACTGTGTCAATTCAGCCGTCGTCAAGCCGGCAATATAATCGATAGGCAGTAGTGCCCCCGTATATTCATTACCTTCCGCTCCCGCGACCTCACATTCCAACACATATTGCCCTGCCGCGATGCGTTCCACAACAACATACACCCGATCCCCAGTGGAAAAACGACTCTCCAAAGGAACCTCAACAGGCTTACCTTCGTTATCCCGAAAACTCCCAACCCAACGTGCCTTCGTGGCCGCTTTCCGACTAATGCCAGACCAAGCCACCGCGCGATCCAGATACTCTCCAGATGCTGTATCCGCAAACTTCAGGTTGGCGTTCACATCCAGCTCGATATACATCTGAGCCATTTCCACAGCCGCAGGCGCAAGCGCATCATAGATAATGCTGCCTTCACGTTTATCCACACCATCTGGTACCCTATCCAGCATTCGGTTTAAAATAACTTCAAACGTCTGCTCTTCATACATTCATGTTCACCTCCGTCTCTTCCCTGAAGCTGCCAAAATCCGTTTCCACGGTAAAAGAAACCCGTACCCCGTCAGCCTCGTGGACAAAATCGAACTCGGTTACATCCGAAATGCGATCATCCGGAAGCAATGCTTCGCGAATCCAGCGTTCCAGTTCCGATTCAACCATGGATCTCCCGGCCATTCCTTCCCAGGACCATTCCATACCGTAATCCGAGGAATAGATTAGATGCTCGTAGCGGCGTGTGGACAACGCTTTATACACCGCCTGTTTTACCGCATCTTTTCCATCCAGTTGCAATCTTCCAATTCGTTGTCCCGAAGCTTGAAATACATACGTCAGACTCGGAAGCACAGCAGCTTCTTCCAGATCTTCTGCACTAATCTGCGCACCTTGTGGAATCATGGATTCACCAGCCGATCCAGCACAACAAAGCTGTCTCCACCTTGAACACGTAATAACAAAACATGGTCACCCACGGTCCAAGCTTTGTTCACTACGGATTCTGGCAGTACCAGAAAAGGTTCAGCCAATGCCAGCCGTTGTTCAACGGTGATCTCCAGAGGCTGTGTATTCGTCACACTTCCGTACATTATCTGAACGGGAGACTTGGCATCTACAGCGGCCACCGCCGCCTTTTTAATCACGTCCAGCATCATTTATCGTTACACCACCTTCAAATCCAGTGACATCGTGTGCACGCCCCCCTGTACCTTATGCGTACATTCGTCTACCAGAAAATATTGATTAATCTTCAGTTCATCGATCTGGATGTTGACAAAACTACCTGCCCTCACCTTGAAATCACCAAGCGCATCCACTTTCAACGTCTGCGTCTCGCGGTTACGTAGGGTCATCAGGGTCTTCAGCATGGCATCAATCTGGCCTTCCTTCAGGCCATCATCCGCTTTTTGGTACAAAAAAAGCAGCCCCCATTGACGGATGCTGCCTGAGTCCTGATGAACATAGGTTTCTCTTTTTCCCGTATCCTTGTTATCCCGATACAGCTTGATCTTGTTATACGTCTGGTCGTCAATTGACCGCGTATAACTGTAATCCGTGAGCAGACTGTTATCCCCGATGACAAAACCGTAAGGCATCTCTTCCACATCCCGAAGCACAAGTTTGCCGAAATCATCGTAGAAGATATAGTTTTTACCGCCATAGATCAGCGTTCGGTCCAACGCCTCACAGATCATGTCAATCAGCTTTTTGTTATCGAATAACATACGCGGAATAACATATTTCGGCTGAATCAGATCACCAGTCTTCAACAGAAAATCCTTTGCAATTCGTTTAATTACATCCGCAGCAGTCGCATTAACGAACTTATACGTCTGATTCGCGGTTAGATAACGAGTCTGGTCGTAGGCTTTGATTTTGACACTTTCGTCCTTGCCACTATCCACCGAGAAGATATATCCGTAAAATATGCCTACCTCGTTGCTGATATATTTCACGACATATCCATTCTCATATGTGAATTTCTTATTTTGGTACAGACTGCCCTTGATCAACGTGAATTCCAGAGAGGATGGTTTGCCGATGCGGGAGGTTTTGTACGTAATGTCACCGGCAAGTTCGCTAATGTCCCAGATGTTGCCCTGCTTGTCATCCAGCAATAACCGTTCCTTCATGTTTGCCAGCTTATCATCCAGCCTGATCTGCTCTTGCATATTCCCTCTCCTTTCACGGAAGCTTGATCACAAGTCCAATTGGCAGCTTCTTCAGTTGGGCATCTTTGATGCCATTCAGCTTCTGCAGCTCTTTCCAGCGAGATCCATCTCCCAGATGGGCTTTAGCTACAGACCACAAGGAGTCTCCGGCTTTGAGAGTGACAGTTTTGGGCTGGATTTTTTCATTGGGCCGGGAGGCTTTGGTTTTTGTTCTCGAAGCAGCCGTATCCTTGTTGTCCTTAAGTGGCACTACTTTTTTGGCGGCATAGAAAATGAACTGTTTCAGCTTGATATCATACTGGATATCCCCCACCGTACCCGCTGTCTCCTTCCAGTCAAAGCTCTCAATGGAAACCGCCATATTAATGGTGTACCTTGCACTGGAAAAGAACAGTCTGACGGGTCTGCCCGTCTGCATCCAGCGGATGATCTTTTTCACATATTCATAGGGATCACGGTAAAACTGCTTCTGAATTGCCGGATGTCTTGCATCGTAGTTCAGATGATACGGGCTGTAGTCTGCCGGAAAAATCCCGCTGAAACTGACTTCACGCAGCTTCGGCGACTTGATCACGTTAATTTCACCCAAAGCGCTAACGTTAAACGTACTGCCGTCTCCCGAATCCGAAAACTCAATGCTCTCTGGTGTGACCGGGAAAAACATGTATTCAGAACGGTTATTGAAGCTTAGTTGAATATAATATTCCACTTATCCATACACCCCCTGAGCACTGGAGACGATCTGACTGTTCAGTCCATCGGTGATTTTGCTGATGATGCTGTCCACATCATGTCCGCTGTTGATATCACCCGTGGTGACCTGAACGGTTGGCGTCAGACTGACAAATCGCTGAATCGCCTGCATCTCTGCAAGCTCACGCATCAGTTTCAGATCCTCGCTCGTTACATCCACTGTGCCGTCCACGTCACCGATCTTGTCCACCTGTCCGATATTGTTGATTTTGTTGATGTTACTCATATTGTTGTTGGGAACAACGGTGGGAGCAGGTGCAGTTGGCATCGAAGGCATGGAAGGGGTTTTGGGTATTTCGGGTGTGAAGTCTTTGCCAAAGTTACCTGGTAGACCTTTATCCTTGGAGTCATCCTTCGGGTTGGAAGAGAACTTAGAAACCCACTCCTCAGCCTTTATCTGACCATCTTCAAAAGCTTTAGGATTGTATTCTCCGTCCATTTTGAAAAATGTCTTCACATCTTTGTCACTCGTAGGCTCCCAGGATTCCAGGCCTTTCTTCCACTCCTTTATTTGCTTGCCACCTAAATTAATATCTGACTCTTGAAACAAACCAATATTGAAACCAAAGGTTTTGTTAACAAGTTTGATCAGACTGTTAAGTCCGCCATTAATTCGTTCCATGGCATCTTCAATAACAGTTACGACGTTATAGAATATATCAAGAATGAAAATACCCATGTCTTTAAATAACTTCTGTATGGCATATACTGGGTCTATGAAAAAGTTAACAATAGCCTCCCCCAGCGAAGCAAACAGGTTCCACACTGTGGCCACTACTACGCGTACGATTTCTCCAAGCATCATAAATGAACCTATAATCACTCCCAAAATCTCTGTACCAGACATCCCCATCATGTTCAAAATTCCAATAACTGCCGCAATCGCAGCAATTGCCAAAAGAATCGGCCAATTCAACAATAACCACGCAGCAACAAGACTATAGACTTGTGCGATGACCAATGCCAGTACAACAATTGCCAATGCCATCAGGATAGGCTGAATGATATCCCAGTTCTGCTGAATCACGGCTGCAAGGTATAAAATGCCGTCTACCAGCATCGTCAACGCGTTTGCCGCAACCGTAAATGCATTGCTAATCCACTCAATAATGACCGTAAAATCCCCATTTGCAAAGGCTTCATTTAATCGATCCAGTAAAGGTGTTAAGGCAACGAGGGCTGCCTGTCCAATCTGACCGAGAACTCCATTAAACTGATTAACTAGTGCATTCCACTTCTGCAACGGTGAATCTAACATGGTGTCAAAAGCCTGTTGGGTATAGCCTTGTTTTTGCAAAATAACATCAAGCTTTGTGATAAATCCATCCAGATTAGATGAATCAATGGTTTGTTGCAGACCTGCTCCGTTTAGAGCTTCAGCAGGAATGTTAAACGAATTGGCAAGTTCTCCATTGTCTCCGTTCATGGCAGCAACTAAGGCACTGGATGCATCTGACATACTTTTTCCATCTGGAGAAAGCATGCTCAACCGTTTAGTCATATCTCTCAGTTGGTCAACCTGATCCGTATTCTGTGCATACGGGATGAGCGATAGTGTACCTTTCAAGGCATCCGTAACATTCTGTCCACTCTTGAATGCTTCTGCACGGTAGCGATTAAAGATCGTCTCCCCCTGAGCATCATCACCAGTGGCAGCCATATAGCGATGCTTCAGATCCTCTTCTTGTGCCGCTGGAACAAGAACCGCTTGCCCTGCTGATTTCATCATGCTGATCCAGGATCGCACACGCTGGGCTCCTTCTGCAAAAGCCGCGTTCACTTTGGCTTGTTCCTCGGATACGTCCTGTAGCAATTTGGATGCCATTGCAATACTGTTCAGTCGAGCAGAATTAAACATGGTACTTATAGCAGCAGGTAATTGTTGAAATTGCGTTACTATACGTGTTGAAGTAAGGTACAGTCTTGCAAACATGGCATACATTCATTTCTCCCTCCTTTCCTTTTTATTTCTTCCGGGCGCGGCTCTTGGACCGCTCTTTCTTCACTTCCTCCACCCGGATGGAGATCATTGCATAGATGGCCGCTCGTTCTCGCATGGAGAAGGCCATTAGCTCATGCGGCAAAATGTTCAGTTCATGGAGAGCGTAATAAGCCAGATTGGCTTCGGAATCGCCCTCTTTAATTAGTTTTTTACGTCATCCACCAGTTCGTTCATATCCTGATTGAAGCCGTTCAGCTTCTGAACCTGTTCGCCAAGCGAAGCAAATTCCCCAGGCAACAGCATTTTCCGCAAAAGCGATTCCGCCCCCATCACGCCATATGAACGCTGGAGTTCTGCGTTTTTCAAATCGGGAAATACTACACTTGCGCTCATCAGGCGAGCCATGTAATCATTCGCATCAATATCGGGTGTGTAGACACCGTTCTTGCCCTTGATTTTGCGGGTAGCTGCCTTGCGACATTCCTGGTTTTCGTCCTCGGTCATGCTGCGCAGTTTCCAGGCCACCGGCTCGCCCTTCTCATCTTTGAATCGGGGGGATACGGTAAACTCCTCCGTTGTATCTGTTGCTGCATTTTGGGCAAAAAACATACTCAATCCACTCATGTATTGTTCCTCCTCTAAAGTTAGGTCCCCCGCCGCACGAAGCGGCGAAGAACAGTATTTTGACACGCCAAATAGCCCGTAACACAGGCAAGTTGAACAGGTTTCTTTTACAAACCCGCTGCTAAGTTATACTCTTTATGAATCTTAAGGTATTAGGATTTCTCGATAAATTACTTCGGTAAATTGAACGATACAGGCATATCGACATCTTCAAAGGTAAAGCTCACTTCTTCCTCCAACGCCTCGGCCTCGGTATCCAGGGATGCCATGATCACACTGTCGAGGTTGACGCCTTTGAGGGTCACGGTCTGTTTGCCTATCGTAGAGGAAGGATCTTCGTTGGTCACTTCAATGTCGAAGTACGTGTCCACACCATTCTGCATGTACTGGAGCATCAGCTCGCGGAAACGGGAAGTGGTGTAGAAAATTGTCATGGAACCTGAACCGGACCAACCGGTTGCTTTGTGCTGTACGCCGCGGCGGCCCAAGGTTTTGACCTCTGCTTTTTGTTTCTCCACTGTTGCTTCCAGCGTCTTCACATAGAACATTTCTTCCGTCTGTCCCTTAATCGTTGCATATGCGCGGCCTTCCTGGCCGGAAATCGTGTCGCTTGCTTTCAAAAATGCCATCTTAAACCACCTTCACTTTCATATATACTTTTTCAACGGAATCCACAGGTTGGACCTGAATCTCGATCAGAATACTATCGGTTTCATTGCCCGGAGCAACAGTGATATCTGTTTTGGAATCAAAATTTTGAATCGCCCCAATATCCTGAAGCTGCTTAAGGTAGGTAACACATTGGGAACGGAACAGGCTGCGCCCATCCTCGTTGTTGTTCACTTTGCCGATGTAATAGGACTCGAAAATTCGTTTCATATCGTTAGCGATACCATCAAGTACACGGATTACACGGTTTTTGGCAAAATGACGTGCCTTATCCGGTGTAATGGAACGGAATGTATTCACATCCTGCTCTACCACTGCGCGGTTGCTGCTCGCCGTAAACACAAACTCGCCATTACGCAATGCTGCCTCTGTCTCGGTATGTGTCAGTCGTCCGTTCACATCCACGGCGTCGTCATACGCACGGAACGTCAGCGATTCATTCAGGTTAGCTCCTGCGGTTGCACCGGCAGTCCATGCTACGGTTTGTTTTGGCGTAAGAACGGTACCGTCTGCGAGAACAACACCATTTTTGACACTGATAATGCCTTCATGGTCTGCAGCCGGATAATCGGACAGAACGAGTTGCACCTTCTTGCCCTCGGTATCACGCAAGCGCTTGATGTAGGCTGTGTAGACTGACTTGAGTGTGGCATCGTCTGAGATCAGACCAACCGTGTTAAAGTCCAATACTTCCAGTTTGGTCAGGAAATCAGCGTGCTCTTGGTTCGTTGCTGTACCATCCAATCCACCTGTTAGTGGAAGTGACGCTGTAGCTGTGAGTGCACCTTCACCCGTAAATGTGACGTATGCGTTGGATTCCAGAGCTTCGATGGTGGACGAAGTTTGTTTGTCCACTTCTTTACCCGCAAGCAACGTGGAAACGTCCAGTTGTTCCGGATCATTGATATTGGCTGAGATTACAACAGCCAGATCATTACCACGCACACCGCCGTGTTGGGCTGTGACTGTCAGTTTATCCAAGGTTGCCTTGGCTTTGGTACCTGCATTGAGTCGATAAAGAAGCAAGGTCTGCGCCCGTTTCAATGCCTCGCGGATCAGTAGTAATTGCGGTGCTGTCCAGTCATAGCCCAATTTGGCTTGTACATCTTCACCTACTTGTACGGTCAGGATTGTACTCACTTGCCCCCATGACAATGGAAGTGCCAATGCCACCGTTCCCCGCTCCCCTACCGTACCCGGCAATGAGCCCTCTGATGCAAAATTCATATATACGCCGGGGCGTACCTTGTTTTGTGTTGTCCATGTTCCTCCAGCCATTATTGTGCCTCCCCATTCATAAATTGTTGGATGTGTTGCTGTGCTTCTTGTAAGGTGTATGTTGGTTGTTCCAGCAGAACTGCTGCCAAGATATCTTTCTCCATCCGGCTAAGTTGCCGGGATTCGGCGAACTGTGCTTTGCTGTATTTTTGATTGTTTTTCTGTTGAACTTCCGGTTTTTTAAGGTCAGGTTCTTTTTTTGTAAACATCGCCAATGCCCCTCCTATTCCTTTCATACTGATCCCCTCATTTGGTTAGTTATTCTCTTGTAGCTTTAAGTGCAGTAGGTCGTTGTTCCAGTTGTTGCATGGTAGCGGCGGACTCCGACACTTTGGTGGTTCGCATGGTATAATACACCAGCATTCGCGGAGTATCGTTCTCCGTCTCCCAACGCAGTTCCGTTGCACGATAGGGTGTGCCTTCCACGTCGATGGTCTCCAACGCTTCGAACAGTTCGTCCGGCAGGGTCGCTGGGATATTGTCTGCGTCAAGCCAGCGGATTTCAAAGGCATAAGATTGCACGAAGCGATCGCTTCGTTCCCTGGTGAGTTGAGCGGACTGCAGACGGTAGGATATGCCCGGGGTGGAACCAGTGCCCGTTTTGGGGAGGATCGGGATGTTCGGGAAGTGCTGAGTTAGTGTTGTAGAGATAGAGTCGGTTAAGTGGTTTATGCTCATGGTTCACCTCCTTTGGGGTTGAATATTTTTACAAAAGGTATCGTTTCTATATGACACCGGACTGGCATCCGATTTTTCGTATCCTATATATGAAGCCGCTGAGCTACCTGCTGCCAAAATACATTTACCTACTTGTCTCCAAATCAACTCCCCCTGAATTCAATATGAAAGCCCCTGACGGCTCTAGAGCATAAAAATAGCGCACCACTTAGGTACGCTCATTAAATCCCTTCAGTTTGTTCTAAAATGTAATCTTCGACTGCTTGCCGATAATCAGCATTGGTGATGTCATCCAACAAGTACACCTGACCCGTTTTTGGATAAAGTCCTTTGTCCAAGATTTTTTCCGTTGCATTCCTTACAACCACTTGGTTAACCATTACAAAATCGCTCCTGTATTTTCATTAGCCATGAGCAAAATTTGGTCTTCCAATTCTTTATGTCCTCTTCCACTATCAGTTCGGTATGAATCCTTTCCAGCACTGGCAGTTTTGTTTAAGGATCAATTTTCACAATTCGATAAATGTTAAGGCGTCTCATCATATTCCAGATCAATGTGTTCCAATTTCGTAATCTCGTTTCGTGTCGAGCCGTCACCTTGCCAAATTGAAGCTACAATTTCACCGTATTGATCATATATATAATTCTCATTCCTGTTTGCATTGTATTTTCACTTCCTTTCCTGAATATCTTTATTCGGGTTTTAACAGACAACAGTATAAGCTTTCCCGGCTCACAACGTCACACCCTTTCCCCCTGCTATCTCTATCTATTTAAATTACAGTGAAACAAGTGTCGTGTTGAAATAATGCGTAGCTGTTACTGAACTTGTACTGGTGTTATCGGACCAAAGAACGAGTTTCAAAGGTGCGGTTACATCAAAGTTAGCTGGAGCAGTGTTTTGAGAAAAATTCCAATTTATAGTATTTGTAGAAGTGTAAGATGAATTGTCTGCCCTGTATTGACAAGTCGAAATCTTCAACTGCAAATCAATAACAAAGTACAGTAGATTCAAGACTTTTAGACCTTGACCTGCGGCAGAAGAACCATGTATAGGCCAATAATTAACCCCATCATATAGCGCGAAAAAAGCATAAACGCTGTCGATTGTCGCTGGTAGAGAAATATACGACACGGTTCCTGTATTTCTCGCCGTTCCTGTTATCAATTTCGCACCCGCCTCAAACGTTGCATAAGTGTAAGCCAGATAATTTCGGTTGTTCTGGCCTAAGGTTACGCCTGTGCTTGCATTTGGTCCGGGATTTAACAAACTATACTTGCCCCCGCCTGGAGGACCGCCCAACCTGTAATTGCCAAGCGAGAAAAAATCAAGTGTCGGCATTATGTCACCACCTGAGTAACGACATGAACACTGACAACGGAGCTATCAGCCGAACCTTCTACAAATTCGCCGGAAGTGAGGAGTATATCGGTGAATGGTATTAAAATTGTGTCGTAAGGGGCCAGCTTGTAATTCGATATTAAGGTGAGGTTAGCGCCAGTTCCCCCGAATCTGATATTAATTGTCCTTACCACACTGTCGGTGTTGCATATAACAAGAGACTTAACCAGCCTTTTAGAACTATCTGAGGCCGATGGAATTATTGCTATACCACTGGCATTCAATGTTAAGCGGCTAGTACTTAACCCTAAAGTTGTAGGGGTTCCGTCTCGTTCAATGGCTGAAATCCTGATATTAGCAACACCCGGCGTACCTTCTTGATATATATGCATAGTTTCCGATGGTCCGATAATAATATCACTTACTGGAATTACCAAAGTTTCATAAGGTTTAAGTTGTTTTCCTCCCACCAAAAATCTATTTGAGTTTATCATGATATAAATTCTAGGGCTGACAGTTGAGCCAGTGTTGCAGATTACAATTGATTTCAGAATGCACGTTGTATTTGCTTTGCCTGTGTAAATAAGGGTTCCGGCGGGTCCGGTAAAAGGTATTGAGTTAGCGTATATTTTTACGGCTGTATCTGGCATCTATAACGCCCCCCATACGTTTGGTTGTAGTGTTTGCAATGTCCACGGATTAATAAATGTGGCACCGTTTTTATACCTAGTATATGAATTCGTGGTTTCAGTTAAAGACGTGACTCTTTGAATCAAAGTGAGTGAGTTTCTCGCTATAACCTCCACGAAACAATTAACTGCAACCGGACCGTTAATCACACTTGCCACGAAATAAAAACCAGGTGTTAATAAGGTGTTTAAATCCTGAGAACTAAGAGTAGTGACAAACCCGTCATCCTGTGTAAGCGGGAACTTCTGCCATGGTCTATCATCGACGTATGCTTGAGCACTCTCGTCAGCCTGGGGCAGTATCTCTTCAAGTTCGTCTCTTGTAGGTACTTTCTTCCACGCACCCCATCCGAAATAGTAGTTTCTTTGAAAAACCTCTAAGTTGCCAGGCTGGAAGGTGGTCAGGGTTTGCAACACTCCCGCATGCGGCTCGACTGTCAAGTGAAATGCCTCTCCTGTTGGGGAATTAAGCAAGGTTTCTACAGTAGCATTCGTTGGGCAATAATATTCCCCTTCTGTAATATAGCTATTAAGATCAGATTCCGCAGGTATAAGGATGGATTCACGTGTTGCAACGCCTGCGTCAATCTTTTCAAAAATCCTGTTAATACTCTCTCGGGTCACATTCTCGTTCCCCAAGGGAAGAGGCAATTTCAGTCGATCTGTTTCTTTTGGCATTACGCCCACACCTCCAGTTCATTCCACGTCAAGGACGCGGCATTGAGTTCGTCCCATGTCATCTGTTTGTCGTCCAGATCATCCCAGACCAGATAACGATATCTATATTCCACGGCCATGTGGGCCGGTTTCAATTCTTCAATCGCACGTTTGAGATCATCGATATTGGGCGGGCTGCCCATCGTATCCACAAAGCTCACCGTAAAACTCCACGTTTCCGGCTGAAATGTCACATCTACCTTGCCCCCATCATACGCCTCAGCCACATTCGCAACCTGCCTGCCCGAGAACTTTCCTGCCCCGCGCAGCTTCGACTCGACCACCGCACGCCTTTGTTCCACAGGTTTGAGACGATCTGTCTCAATACCAAGCTCTTCTTCCCAGAAGTCCAGCCCCCACGTCGCCGTGCGGACAAAAAACTGCTCCAGCGTCTCATCCAGCGCCTTGTACAGCAGATCCATTTCACTGCCTTTGGCCTGCATATCGGCCTGCATGACACGCGAAGTCTCGTAATACCTTGGCAAATACGAGAACAGCTCCCGCCCTTTCTCACTCGTCAGTCCAATATCTACAATAGAAGGAGCACTCATGCCCTGTCCCCTCCCTTCCTTGCAAATCAATATGGAGTGTCTCGCTCACCAGTTCCAATCCGGATACGCGTACTTCTCCCGATCTTCTTAAGTCTCCGCACTCCCCAATTACATCCTGATCAACCGTCTGCCCAACACTACTCATTCACATCCACCGTCCCCAGCACGGCCACCTGGCTCGCAGTCATCTCAATATTCTGGTCACTCACACCATTCACGGTCAGGTCCGAATAGTCGATAATGGGTGGAATGTCCAGCAGAATTGCGGCAATGCGAGTGTAACGAACGAGCGGATCGGCAAAAGCCAACTGCTTCAAATACGCGGTCACCCCGCGTTCGATCAATGCCCGCACATCAGCGAGTGTCGCATCACTGGCAAGCGTCAGTTTCACCTGAATATTCATCGGCACTTCCACGGCTGGCATCACGGACACCACTGGCCCCGCCGGTGCCACTCCTTCACCCTGTCCATCTTGCGTTGGGTCAACGTACTTCTGCACCGCTGCCACCAGATCGGTACCCGCAGCACGTTTGTCTGTGTCTAACAGATACAATCCCACCGTGCCCGGCCCCTGCCATAACGGAATAACACGCGTTGCACCAACACCTGGCACTTCACTGGCCCACTGTACATATTGTGCTTTGTTGCCACTGGTTCCTTGGTTGCGCACTTTGGCATAAAAGCGTTCCAACAGCGCCGTATCGGCCTCAACATCCGCACCGCCTTTAATCACATTAACGTTCGTGACAGAGGTCACACCACTTACAGGTGTAGACAGCACAGTTACCGTGCCCGCAGGTACATTGCTCTCTTTTCCGGCAACAAGCGCTCGCACGCCTACCACCCCGAAGCCCTCTGCATCCAGTTCCAAACGTCCCACCGTCTCATATTCGAGCGAAGCTTCGGCAGATACTTCATCCGCGAGTGTAGCCACGACCGTGCCTGCTGGCACCACTTTACCTGGCGTCCCCACGAACCTCACCGAACCCTGAGCCGCCACCGCAGCCCGCCGTGTAATACCGTGCTCTCCCGCCCGCAGATCCAGCTCTTCCGAACGAAAATTCGGATCACTGCTCGCAGCCGTACTTGCAAACCCCCGCCGAAGTAATTCCTGCGCCCACAACGCCGCCTCGGACAGCATAAATGCAACCGGAGCGTCCGCATCCCACAGGAACGAACCCTCCGACTTATCCAGATCCGCGGGCAGACGATCCAGCATACGCTGCATAATCTGTTCCTCCGTCTGGTCCTCCAAATAACGCGGAATCTCAGCCATCCCGTCAGATCACCTCACTTTCCAGAATAAACATCTCTTCCTGCACACTCGCCACCCGGCACGAGAACATGCACTGCTCCCGATTCCAATCGAACGTGAACTGGTCTACCGAATCCGTGCGTGGATCAGCCAGCAACGTCTCCGTCACCATCCGGGTAATCTCACTTTCCATCACACCCCGACTGTCGCCCTGCCCCACCAGATCCTCCAGCTCCGAACCATAGTTCCGGGAATAGATCACATGTCTGTACCTTGGCGTTTTCACGGCCTTGATGCACCACTGTACCCAGGCTTCATGCCCACTAGCCGCAGCTACCTTGCCACTTGGGGTCAGTACAAAATCCCCTGCATCGTAATCGAATCGCCAGCTCCGCCCAAAGCGCACCTCTTCCGAAGCCGCCCCCGACAGATCCTCCTCATCTTCCCAGACCACACCCGTTTCCGGGAACAAACTAGGCATGCGCACTCACCACCTTACACAGCACCACAATGTCATTACCGCCATTCACCCGCATTGCCAGCACGCGATCTCCCGCTCTTAACCCTTTACCAAGAGACCACACCGCTTCTTCCACTTCCTCTTCTTGCAAAAGAAACCGCCCCGTGCCCGTCGTCCCGCCGTTTGCCACGTCAGATATACCCGAGATCGCGCCAGCAGTCTCGCGCTCCGGCAGTCCAAGCGTGCCCGGCAACTCGGCCACGAGATAATCCTGCACTTCGTGCTTGAAATCATCCAGCTTAACGCCCGACGAGGTCATCGTACCCAGTACTGCTCCCAGCCCGCTCACAGCCTGACGAGAATGTGTACTCATCGCACCCCGCATGACGTCGGCAAAATGCCCATACGGATCATCTTTATTCAAGGTAAACCCTCCTTTTCACCAGCTCAGCCGTCCCCAGCTCCAACGTCATCGTTCCAGACCCGGCAGATAGATCACGGCTTACCGACATGACGATTAGCTTCAGTCCTTTCAACAACACTGCGTCCCCAGCGCGGATCGTATTCACATCCGGTGCGGATATCGTAAAAGTCTCCTGAATACCCGTCAGATGACTTTTCGCCAGTTTTTTCGCGGCAGTTGTCGATTTCACCTGATCGTCCTCGACCAGCTTTTGCAATGTGCCCAGTTCTTCCACACCATTCTGCTCAATTGCAAGCACTTTGGAAGGAACTTCTTTGCCACTCGGTGACTCCGACGCTGCCATCACTTTAACTTTGGTAACCGCCCCTTCGAGTGTGCGCATCTGGGTCAGATCAATCAGTCGATCAAGTTCATACACCTTTGCATTACTTCCAACCTGGAAGAGCTGCAACCCGCCGGGTGTCATCCGTGGATGGTACATTTCCCCGCCGGACTTCGCCGTTTCTTTCAGATCGGCAAACATCATCGAAAAGATCGTCTGTGACCGATACACGGCTTTGCCCAGCTTTGTCTTGGTATCCGGCAGCGTGGCGTATGGAATCTTCCACTCTTTGGCGTAGGTTTTGAGTCGTTGCGTAGCAGTCTGATCTTTGGGCAGTAGGAACTCGTCCTCCGATTTTTCCAGATATATCATTCGGTCGTACACCGTGAGGGACAGCCGCTTAGTGCCGCTGTTCGAGCTTTCCACCTCCCAGATGACCGCAGGATGCAACAGATGAACCATGGATTTTTCGTCAAAAGGAACCCCGCTAATCCGCACCGCCATCCCAGGTGAGATCGAAGGCAGACCGGAAGACGCAGAAACCGCCAGCCGGATGTTGGCCTGATAGGCAATCTGGTCGAGCGAATCCTTTAGCGTAATCGTTTCCACCAGCTTGGTGATGTCATATTTGTCGTCGACAATGACCTTGTAGGTCATGGCATCACCAGCTTTTGCCCGGGCTTGATCCGGTTCGGATCACTCCCGATGATCTTTGCGTTGAGCTTGTAGATCTCGTTCCATTTGGAACTGCTGCCCAGCTCAAGCTTTGCTATTTTGGAGAGGGAGTCGCCAGATTTGACGGTGTAAGTCTTGCTGTTCTTTTTCAAATCGGTACGCGAACCTGACTTGCTCGCGGATGCCGCAGAGCCCACCTTCTCCACCTTGGAATCCCGCCATGTGCGCAAGGTCAGGTCGAAGTAAATATCTCCTGTCTCCCCCCCACGAAAGCTCGAATTAAGCGAAACAATAAAAACAGGCACGTTCACGCCCGTCTCTGAAATGATGAGGCGCAGCGGCTTTTTGGAGATCAGAAACGTGTTTAGGACATTCATCGCCACACGCGGATCAGGCAAATTTTCTTTGTACATGCAGTAGGACGCATCATACTCTTTTGGAAAAAAAGAAGAGAAGGTGATCTCCTTCACCTTCTCCCCCTGCGCAAAATCAAACTCGCCATGCTCCAGCATATTAATCGTTTCGTACCCTTTGGACCTGGAAATACTCACCTCTTCCGGGTTCACCGGGAATTGAAATGAAGTGCCGCCATCCTTCAGCGTAAATGCCATTTTGTTAGGACCTACTTCATCTATAAGTACAGACATACACGGCCTCCTTTCTGCTTAGGCCATAATCGTTTTTCGGTTTTCCATCGCACGGCGGAACTCGCCCGTAATCCGTTGTCCGACCTGTCTGGAGACAGCATCGTAATCAATCGCATTTTCACGCACAGTCACCTGCACCGCACCTGGTGGAATATTGATCGCAATCTGATTGGTAGTTTCGGTTTTGAAATCCTTCAGGTAGCCGGACAGACTGCTCATCTGGTCTTCAGATATCTGTACCGTCATCGTGGACGATTTCCCATTCGCCTGCGCACCGTTACCAAGCGCCATCGCTTGGTTCTGCATCATGCTTGCTCCCACGAATCCAGCAGTTGTAGGCTGGCCAACCTTGCTGTTCATATATGCGGATGGGCCTGCCATTGTCAGTGCCGGTGGCATGTAGGCAGGTGCCATCTGCGGGCCTGTTGCAACTGGAGACGGTGCAGCCACCGTTGCTGCCGAGACCGTCTTTTCTTCTTTTTTGGAACCAAATCCAAAGAAGCCGGATATGCCATCGGTGATTTTTTTTGTTTTCTCAGAAACATAATCAGCTGCACCCGACAATGCATCCCCTACGCCCTCGGTAGCACTAGACATAAAGTTTCCAATATCCTTCGCTTTGTCTCCAATCCAACCGCCTGCTGCACTTCCGGCCCGACTAAATAAGTCTTTTGATTTCTCGGCTATATTACTAGCCCCTTTAAAAGCAAAGGCAGTCATTTTCGTGATACCCTCCACACCACCATTAACCAAGCTACCTACCTTATCGCCAACCCAGCCACCTGCTTTCTCACCAAGCCAGCCACCTACTGCACCACCAATAAGGTTTCCAACCACCGGAATCGGAATCACACTGCCAAGAATACCACCAATCGTAGTCCCTACTGCATTACCAGCAATAGAACCGATCGCACGCGCGCGTTCCTCAGGAGGAGCGCTTGCAAGATCTTTAATGTTGCTAAACATACGAACCGGTGCCAACAATTTACCTGCTCCCTTGACAATCCCTCCACCCAGTTTACTGATGATTCCTGAGCCTCCTGCTGCTTCACTACCTCCGCCACCAAAGAGACCTTTTACATCGCCCCACAATCCATCGAATCCACCGATCAAATCGGACCCTGCGGACGAGAAATCATTCACAAACTTTGCCCCACGTTTTGTAACCTTGAACGCCTTTTTAAATTTATTCCCCGGTGTGGCAGGTGTTGTGATTTCTTTCCATAGCTTCTTCCCACTATTTCTTGCATCAAAGACTTTCCCCACACCAGATGAGATTGATTTCCCACGATCAAACATACCTTTCATCTTCTGCAAAAAAGTTTTCGGTTTCTCCTCTTTTCCTCCTGCTGCCGTTCCAATATTAATGGAATCCAACTTGCTACTCAGCATATGAATCGATTGGGTATTTATATTCAAAGCATCGATCAGTGGCTGTGAATTCACATTAACGGATACACCTGAAATCTGGTGGCTGACTTTGAGTTGCACACTAGCTGTAGCATTCAACATCTTAGATCGGATTTGCTTCATTTTCCTCAACAAACCATTTAATGCTGGGGTAGCACGGTCAACCAGATCAACCGTCGGTGTAATACGCAGCCTGCTGATTCGCACAGCCATACTATAAATATGCTCCAACCTGCGTCCTGTCGTTCTCAGCTCATTATTCACCTTAATCAGACTCTGATATCGAACTCTGCCCAGACGTTCCGTGGAGCGTTGGATTTGATCCAGATAACGAAGGGTTGTCCGCATTTCCACATTGGACTTGGATAAACCTACAATCATTTCTGCCATTTTTTCACCTCCTGCCCTATATTGTTATCGATTCATTTGCGAGGTTATCGCTGCCATCTCTTCTTCCGAGAACGCAATTAACAGCGAGCGCTCCCCTCGTGGCAAAGACCAGAACTCTCCGGGCCGGAGATGATGACGTACCCACATGTGATACAGGAACGTGGTCATCCCGCCGGAGTGAATCAGTTTTTTAGGTCTTCAATCTCCACACCGAAGCCGGACAGCTCCAGTACTTTATCACCTACGGCATCCAATTCACCCGCGAGCAGCATGCGGCGTACCGCCTGTTCGCCACCGGATAGCTTCATGCGGCCGGTAATCCGGGTGTCCCCCCAGCCGGACAATTCCAGGCTGCGGACTTTCAATTTCACCGTTGCTTCGGAAATGAGCAGCGCGTTAAACGTTTCGGTGTCCACCTTTTCCTCGGTGCGGCCTTTGGTCGTTTTACGAATCGTACAGCGTTCGCGAATGTGATCCACTTTGGAAGACGTCAGTCCACGCAAGGTCAACAACAGATCCAAACGCTGAATCCGCACATTCTCCTCTGGCAAACGTTCTGCTGCTTCAAACAACTGATCCAAAATCTGTTCTTCGGACATATTTTCATTCATACTCATCGGGCGTTATCTCCTTCTTATTTCACAAATGGGTTTATCTATGCCAGCTTCCAAGCCTATAGAGACAACAAAGAGACCGAGATCATCTCGGCCCGCATTGGTGTCCATATTATACGAAGTAACTATGCAATCACGCTTGAGCAAACCCGCTCAATAACGTGCCTATTCCAGAGCTTAGTTCGCCACAATTGGATTCAGCAACTCAAATCCTTCAAACGTAAAGCCCGTTTCCTCCGGTACTTCCTCACCAGCTGTCCAGTTGGCAAGCTGGATTTTGTCCACCATGCAGCCCTTGAGCAGAACGCTCTCATGTCCATATGATTCCGGGTCATCCACTTTGGAGATAATCTCAAATTTGGTGAAGCCGCGCATGATCATGTCAGAGGTGACTTTGTAACCCGTCATCGTGCCTGTTCCTTTTTTCGCGCCATTCTTGTGCACCTTCCAGTCGTTACCAACCAGGTTCAGCTCACGCTTTTCAATCTCCACACTCGCTTCCAGCTTGTTAATGTTTGTCTGCCACACACCATCGATATGCAACTGACCATGGGTACCTAGAATTACTCTTGACGCATCCAACATATATTTTCCTCCTTGGGTTGGTTGAACTAATAAATATTACACGGTATAACTCCGCAGTCAGAACAATCTTCCGATCGCTGTTATCGTGTAAACCATCAGTTCAACATATAGTAATTATTCTAGAAACCTTATTGCACGTAAAATGTACCAAACAACTGCTCCATCACATCCGTCAGCTTCACATTCCATTGCAGGAATACTTGATCTGCTTCCGGTTTCAGAACTGGTGCCGCACCATAATACGCCGGGTCAAGAATGACATCGTAACCGTCGGCCTCAATTACATTGCTCTGTGCGAGCAACGCCAAATAAGCCTTCATGGCACTAATCAGTGCCTGACGACCCTCTTCGGTATTGTTCACTTTACCGATATACGTATCTTCCGCGGAACGTTGCAGATCCGTGTTAATCGCGTCCAGTACACGAATGGAACGGATTTTTTTCCACGCATTATTCTGTCCAGCGGCTGGCGTTACCAGTGTGTTTACACCGCGAAGTGCCTTCACCTGACGACCATCATGGAAGAAAATAAATACGCCATTCTGTACCGCCTGTTCCTGTTCTGCACGCGTCCAGCGACGTGTCACATCATCGAACGGAGTAGCTGCATAGGTTGTGGATTGGTTCAGACGTTGTCCGGCGATCAGACCTGCAACATAGGCGGATGTTTCCGCCGAGCTGTAGAATGCATCTCCAAGGCGCACGCCTGTACCGACATTAATCACACCTTCATGGTTCAGCGCAAGCGAACGTGCTGCCGCTTTTTGTGCTGCTGTAGCAGAGGTATCGTCCGCTGCGGAACCGCCAAATACAGCCACCACCGGTTTACCTTCACTACGTACACGTTTCACCCATGCCGCAAAGCTCGCAAGCAGAGGTGCATCTGCCGCCTGATCCAAAGCCAAGACGTCGAATTGCTCCCCTTCCAGCGCACCCTGTACTGCAATGTACTCCGCATTGGTCAGGTCATCGTTGCCACTTACGCCACCTTTGAATGCCGCACCCGCAATTGTTGCAACTACACCTGCACCATCGCCAATCGCCTGAGCCGTTACCCAGACATTTTGTTCATCCGCGTTAATCTCTTTTGCCAAAGAAGCTGCTGTAATATCCGCTGTCAGGAGCGCATACAACATCCGGTTACCTTCAAAAAGACGAACTTCATGTTTCGTATTATCAATCACACCCGGCTGGATGGTGACGTAGAATCCATTTGCACGCTCCCCCGGATACTTCGCATCCAGTTGCAGCACATTGGCATCACTGCTGTCCTTCAAAGTAAGCGTAGCTGCTTTGGCCGCAGCACTTGCTACCCGATAAGCGAGCAACTTCTTCGGTCCACCCAACAGGGCGAGCTTCAAGGACGTATAAGCCGTACCGTTATCCAGCACATTCGCTGCATAAATGCGTTCAATCACCGCTTCGCTACCTACTTCAACAAAAGTGCCCACCGGACCCCAGTTGGCCTTGATTGGCACAACGACTGTTCCCCGCGTACCCGCTTGAATGGCCGAAGATGCTGCCGCCTGAAAATTCATATATAAGCCCGGAAGGACCGGACGATTCGTTTGCTCCCAAGTTCCACCTGCCATTATCCCTTCACCTTCGCTTTCATAAATTGGTTAATTCGTTCTTGCGTTTCTTCAATGGAAAACGTCTCTTGCGCCGCTTCGTACAGCGCACCGTACAGCACCTCTGCCTTAACGGCAAAGAGGGCTTCTGCATGATTCATCAGTTCTGCCCGTGTATACCGCGGAGCGGTCTGTTTGCTTTTTTTCACTGAGCTTGCCATGGCCATCTCACCTCATTTCTTGGACTACTAAATTTGTGAACATTGATCTTTAAACTTGACCTATGAATTTTCGATCCTATGAACCTATAAATTTGAAGCTATAATGTCGAAGCTACATCTATCATCTCAAAGCTATAATCTGGAACCACTCATAAAAGTGCATGTTCAAAAAGATCGATTTTCAGTACCGAGAAGATGGGATAAAGTTAGAAATGGAGTAGCAGAGCGTAGGGAAAACTACGTGAGCAACTACATGTTTCAGAAGGAAACAATCATCGTAAGCATATGCTTTTTCGGCTGAATTCCATATTCGATGCTGATGATGCCGTTAGGCATCCTTTGTAATCAAAAGCGGGGTTTTTGAACAACCTCTAATAGAAGGTTCCTCTCGACTAACATTTACTCCATGCCTTTGCTATGGTGAATCTCACGAATGAACGGTACATTCGTACCCGGACGACGAATCCGCTGTTGCAACGTCAGGCGAATCTGACCATTCAGATATGCATCCGTCTGCAGATCTGCCGTGATCTCATCCACCGTCACATACCGTGTGTTACCTTCGTGCTCTTCGCCACCCGTTTCAGTGACGGCAAGACGAGATTGCACTGCAAGTTGCTCTACCAACCGAGTAACGGTCTGCCGTGTTAGCACCGGATGATCGGTGAGCACATGCCCAATCCACTGCTGTCGAACCTCCAATGCTGAAGTCCCGGCTACAGACGTGCTGCATATGGCCATTCGCCATAACACAGACGGCATTTCGTATCCACCGGGCCAGACATCCCCATATACCGACCAGTTCGAGCCAAGCTCTTGCTGTGTCCAGTCTTGAAGCGCAGCTAACCACGCGTCACCTGTTTCAGCGAGGACGACTCCCGAGTCTTCGGGAACATACACTCCGAACCGCAGACTGCGCGTAAGCATGCCAGATCCTGCATCCACCCGGTCACTATCTGAAGAACCCAGATAGATACAAGTGAAGGACTCACCTGCTTCATCCACCAGCCTTACTTGATGCAACCCTTCGATTAGAAGGTCTGACCAAGCTTCCACCTGTTCAGCGCCACCATCTTCCGGACGAGCGTATGGTGAGATTTTGATGATCCGTCGATACCCCGCCCAAGCAGACTTCGGCACCTCTTCGGCAAACGCAACCACGGCACAAGGCCCGGCCAACACCTCGCCTGACGCAGGTGCATGCAGCACACGACCGTCCCAATCTGGAACAAGTACCGCCAGCTTCTGTTTCAGCGTTTTTTTAATGAGCGTACTCATTTTACTGGTGCTCATGGCAGTGCTAATTTCATTTCTCATAGACACATTCATTTGGCCCCCTTTGGCTGCAAGTTTGAGATCTGCCAACACCATGCAGCGTCAATGCAGCAGCAGTAGACTCCCCCTTTTAACTCAGAGTCTGTATTGCTATCGAACCAGTAACGGGACTACATTCACCGCATCAAAAAGACCGGCCACTTGGCCGGTCTGTACATTAGCGTATGTGCTTTCGGTGCGTCCCTTGTTATTGATCCGATAATACAATCTTACACCCTTTCATCCCTAGCGCGGATGGTGTTCCGTACGACTTCGGTGCGATTAAGGGAGTCGTTTGGGTGGAAAAAAGACGATTCTGGAGGCATCATTTTAAAGAATAAATAATTAAGCATTAAGATCAATAAATTGATAAATTTATCCAAATATATTAATATTTCATTATCAAATTCATTGTCACTTACGTAAAAGAAGGAGAAATACATATGAGTAAAAAATTCAAGATTACTTCACTTGCTGTTTTAGCATTTATACTCGGGATATCCTGCTGGGCTTACATCGAACTACTTGGTAATCCTTTCAAGCAAAATGATGCTGAACAACAGGTAACCACTTACCTGATTAAACAGAGAGGTTACTCACCCGAACAGCTTATCGAAGTACAAGTTACTTACTCCTCAAAAAGTTCTGAAGCACCTTACGGTGCCTCAGTAACATTCGCGGATGAACCCGAAGCGAAATATCAATATATCATTTTTAACAATAGAGAGATTAAGCAGTACAGTCATAACAGTGATCATCCCAAACACGAGGAGCCCATGGTGAGATAGCAGTTTAGTTCAGTGTAACTTGCGGGTTCAACGTAATCTCAAATGCACGGCCCCAGATGAAATCAGGATTCCCATATTCCAGCAGCGCACTGCCATACGTCGCATAAGACAAATCACCATCACAGATCTCTTTGATCGCCACATTGCCTGTCTGGAACGCTGTTTTATTCGCAAGCGCTGTGGTATAAGTCTGCATCAAATCACGGAGCAATGTTTGCAAATGGGCATAGTCTTCCTCTGAGTTGAACAGCAACATATTTTGATCTGAAAGAGTAGCCACGTTGGTATACAGCGCATGGGCTCGGGAATATGTGCGGATCTCTGCAATCGCTACCGCTTTGTAATAATAATCCTTCAGGAAACGCTTAAACAACAACGAGCCATGCGCGTTCATCGCATCCCGCAACTTATGCTCATGCTTCTCTGTTGTGATCAACGCGTACCTCGACTGTCCCATGCCTACGGCAATACCGATCTTGTTGCCCGGTGTATTCCAGGCACTGTAACCCAGAACCCGTCCGGTATACGGACTGTTTAGCAACGCTTCAGCAACATCAACATTGGCTGGTCCTTTACCCACAAAATCAATCAATACCGAAGGCAGACCTTGCTCACTATTCAGCGTCAGTTGCTCCAACGCAGCTTGCACCTGATCCAGAGCGGTAATGGCAATAATCTCGATGTCGATGCCCGTGTTCTCTCCGGAATTACCCGGGTGACCCTTCGTCATACGATCCAGTTCGGAGGTCATGTCAAACGGGACAACTTGATCGGCTGATACAGCCACCAGCTGTTCATTTTCCAAGCCAGCACCCACATCCGTCACCACCTCAGGTTCAGGATATGCCGAATCCGCTACAAGCACACCACCTACAATATCCACATGACGAACCACATTTTCGTGTACATCCATGTATTCATACGTGTTGATGACGGTATTGCCGTGAGGACCAAAATATTTCACTGCGTAACGTGTCCTCGCCCCACCTCGGAACAACTGGTTAGCCATGCGAGCGACCAAAGCGTGCCCCAGACCATCTGCATCCGGCAGGATGATAGCACGATCCGGATTTTGTCCATTGGTTCCACCCAGCCATTCATTGATCCGCGCTTCTACATATTTGATTTCATTGATCTGAACACCCTGCGTGTTTGCATCGTCGACGCCAACCGCAAGGAAATCGATATAACCTGTGCGAGCCAGCTGATCCAGAATGTACAGATTTGTTTTGAATTTATGTTGTCTTGTATTGTAATACTGTTCTTTATCAAAATAGGTCGTTGTCCCATATTCCACCCCATCTGGGGACAGGTTATAACCTTCAATAATGTCCTCAAACTCAGTGTATGTCTGACGTGGCTGCTGCATCAACGCACGGGACTCATTATATGCATCGAGCGCCAAGCCATCTGCAAACGAGGTTGTAGCCAAACGCATGATGGTGTCCATTACGAATACGGATTTGCGTGGATATTTCTGCTTGATCACGCGAATCACATCCAGCAAACGCGTGGTCTCATCATCGTATTCTGGATAGGCGCCTCCTCCATCTTCGCGGAGCTGACGACTGCCAATCAGACCGCCATAAGCGAGCATATCGGATGAGATAATGAATCCGTCGACCTTGGCAGCATGTTTCAGAATAAAGTCGTGAATCTTGGACGGTTTGCCATAAACCGGCGTGGAGGTGCCGAGCAGCGTTGTGCCATCTACGGTTTTCTCCGAGTCCAGACGATTCTTAATATCACTCAGGTTCGGTGTAACGATATGGATACCGGCTGCTTTCCCTTGCACAATCACATCATCCAGATTCGCTGGACGATCATCCAGTGGAACATACAATACTGTTTTCATATCACGTAGCCTCCTGTTATCTGTTTAGTCTTTAATACCCGATCAGGGCAAGGATGCAATCACCGATTTAAAAAACCGGCCCCATGGCCGGTCTGTACTTTAGCGTATGAGCTGTCGGTGTGTCTTCCTTGCTGCTGATCCGATAATACCATTTTACCGCCTTTGCCCACTCGCGCTGATGGTAATCGGGATGAATTACGCCTGAATGTGGTCGTCTCTATGGCGGTTAAATGCCGATTTCTCGCGAGAAACTCCTATCGATAATCCAACCAAACCCATCCTGATGATGTTTATATGACATAAGTAGCTTTCAAATCCTACGAACAATAAAGGATGGATATGACCATGAAAAAAAGGTATTTCTTCTATCTTTGGATTGCTGTCACCAGTTATATGGCGGGCCCCGCTATGTATGCGTTGGCGATGTACATCTTATATCAGGAAACAGATGTTGTAACAACATCTCTCATTGGATGGACCGCGGCAACATTCTTATCCGTTGGTATCCTGTTTATCCTGATCACAGTCATTATGCTACGAGTGTTCAACATCTATTATTTTTGGCTGCAAACCCTGCTCTTCGAGTTGTTTTTCCTTCCCCTCGTCTATATGACTACTGTTCTTCTTGGGGCTGGCAACAGGGGACTGCCCAAGCTGTCCTTTCTATTTACGCCCGAAGGCATCTCCTTATGGATGTTCTGGGGGAGTATTGCACTTATGAGTTCCTGGGGAATATGGGCAGCGCGTCAGCCCGTACGAAAATCACCATACATGCTGGTGTCCAGAGTCATGCTGATCCTTTTTCTCCTTGAAATTTGGCCCCGTTAAAAAGGTTCAGGATGCCCACAATTCGGTAGACCAGAATAATGCCTACAAGGGGTGTCCGTCATGACGGACACCCCTTCTGAAATGTATGTTTTATCTCACGCGATGATATAACGAAAGTTCTCCCATGTTTCCGGTACAGACTCCCCGTTCTTCGCATGATGATAGAAGCTGAACGGGAATTTGAACACATGTCCTCCGTTCCAGTCACGGGAACGTCTATCGGTGAGCCAATATTCCAGCTCATGGGGGAGCGCCACTGATCGTTCCGCTCGTTCCAGTGGCAGCAGGTCTACGGGTGATTGCAATGTCGGCATCTCCTGTTCAATATCCACATCTCGGCTTAAGCGTAGTGCCTTCACCATGGTAAGGAAAGGCGGAATACCTTTGTGGAATAATGCCGGATAACCCAATTCATATAATATGTTAAGCGCATGTCCATAGGTCAGCATATGACCAATCAGATCATGATGTGCTTCCGCATGATATATGGTCTGGAACGCACCAAGCTCATCCAGAATCAGACGTGACAACTGAACTGGATCTTCGATCTCAGGAAAACCGTCGCTTTTTTCCGGCTTCAGACTGCGAATTTCTTTCAGCGTTGTGTTCATCCAAGATCTTCCCGGGATGGTTCGATCGAATGAATCAATCAGTTCAACCAGCCGACCAATATCCTCCGCAGTGCCCCATCCATCCAGTTCGCGAATAGCTTTCAGACTGATTGCCCCGTAGATGGCCTGGTGTCCAACCCAGTGCAGCTCTCCAATCGTTCGATCCAATGCGTCCGTAATACGCGCTTCGGCATCTTCCCTAGGCATTATCTCACCAATCGGAGAGGTCTGACCAGGGCTGATTCCATGCTGGCGAAGCATGGCTTTTGCTTCGGCGGTAACACTGCCGGCGGCAAGGGCAGTGAGACGATTTTCCCGTACCCAAAAATATGCCGCAATCGCACCCGCCCCATAATGGGCGTGCCATAGATCTCCTGTACGTTCCCGACTGGAAACGATAATCGATAGTCCCTCTTCCAACAAACGTCGATCCAAGCTTACCTCCACCCTTCATCATATGTAAGTCCATCAGAGAAACTATATAAGTTGAACTAAGATCTGTCCTCTCTGTTATCGTGTAAATTTAGTTCAACTTATATTTCCTAATTAATAAATAAAGCGTTTACTTCTATAACATGATGGAAATGCTCCACATATGCCCGTTTTACCCCGGAATGCAAAGTTTAGCCAATTCGAAGCTTGCCCACGCCACGGATGGATACTTCCAGGGGATAGATCTCTGCTTTTTGCTTGGAGAAAAACCACGTCCGATCCTTCTTCACCACAATAAATAAACCATGTACATCTCCTACAGGAGCAAAGGTATCACTAACCTCACCCCAGCGCGTGAGTCCAATCTGCTGAAGCTCATTCACCGTAGATAGAACATCCTCCGTCACCAGTCCAACTTCACACACCTGTAATATATCTTGAGTCGAGAAGTCATGGTCACTCTCGTTCTGAATACGATGATGAGCAATCAGCTCGATAATATTGCCTGCCGGATCTTCAAAATAGAGAGAATGAGAGTCCCAATTAGTAGAGTATGTCTCATCCCGATGTTCTTCCCTACTTAAAACAACACAAGATGCAGCCCACTGCTTTGCTTCCTTGAACCGATTCGTTGGAATCAACCAGGCCACATGATAAAAGGGCTCATGATCTGTTTCACACGGTTTGAAAATCATCTTTGTCCTTCCTACCTGCAGGTTGAAGGCCTGATCTGTCGCATTGGACACTTTCATTCCCAACGTATCGCGATAAAAATGCTTGAGGTCCTCCAGCCGTGTTGTATATAACTGTAATTCTTCGATCATCATACGGTCTTCTCCTGCATCTCCTCCCACTGACTCCACGGCACCATGCCTAGCTCAGGCTTCGCTTCATCCGGTAGCATGGCGATGAATTCAAGCGAATGACCATCCGGATCGGTAAAATACACAGATACCGCAGGCATCCAGCCGAAGACGTACAGTTCACCGATATCATCATCCAGGAAGTTGCTTGTCTTGATTCCTTTGTTCTCCAAGTGAGCCACTGCATGTTTCATATCCTCCAGAGATACATGAAAAGCAAAGTGCTGACGTTTCACCTCGGAAGGTTCCTTTTGCCACAATCCAAGCATGGCATTGCCTTTTCCACCAATCCAGTAGAAGGAGTTTCCACGTTCTTTCTGCCCGTAGGCATGAGGTAAACCCAGGACCGTTTCATAGAAATGATGGGATCTCTCCAGATCCGTCACGTTTAGATGTGTTTCAAATATGCCTGTAATCATAATGCTTAACCTCTTTTCCTTTTCCCAATTTCATCTTCGTTTGTCCTCAACTCATGATTGAATTCCGCGCATTCGTTAACGTCAGGGCCAGACTTAAAAACGATCCAATAACCCGCTGCACCCGGTCCTCTATATCCTGACTACCTTCGTACTCTTCGTATCCGTCAAATGTTGCTTCGAATCGTCTACGCTGCGCACCACCAATGGAAATCCACTCCTGGGCATTGATGCCATGCAGATTGCGAACAATCGCTTGTAGTTGTAAAAGCGAACTTACCCCCACCGCTCCACCAGAGGAGCTGATGGACAGGACGGGCTTGCCGCTGAAATGAGCCTGACTCAGGTGATCCAGTGCATTTTTGAGCACACCGCTAATACTGCCGTGATACTCTGGTGTAGACAGGATGATGGCATCTGCCGCGAGCATACGTGTGTTCAGGTCTGCCAGATGTTCATGATCCGCCTGCTTTTCATCTGGTGCATAGAATGGAAGTGGTGTCTGATACAGATCAAACAGGCTGGCCTGATGTCCCTGACCGCGAATAATCTCCACAGCATACTCTCCCAGACGTGTACTGGTTGCATTGTTCCGATTGCTGCCTGCCAAAATAACAATATTCATTCATGTCACTCTCCTTGGTTTTTTAATAATTTAAACTCTCATGTTTCAACCGATCTGTTATTTCTACTCTTATCTTACCTTTCTTTTGCATCCAAATCGTCAGCAGATAGACTTAACTTGAAATACCAAAAAACTCAACCTTTAGGTTGAGTTTATACGACTTAAGTATGAACATATGTCGGAATTGGTCACACGACCCAGCCATTTCTTACGGCATGAAGAGCCGCTTGTGTCCGATCCGCCAGTCCCAGTTTGTCGAGCAGATGACTGACATGTGTTTTGACCGTTTTTTCGGTGATGACCAATTGAACTGCAATTTCCTTGTTGCTCAATCCTTGAGCAATCAGCCCCAATACCTCTTGTTCACGGCGAGTAAGCATATCCGGACCACCAAAGGATGTATCATTTGATTTTCCAACCTGCTTCAGCTCTTGAATTTGACTGTCTGCTGACTGATCTGTCGGTATATGCTGTGGTTGCTGTTCATTTATAGACCAATCGGATGAAGCCATCACATGCATCAATTGACCTGCTGCGGCGGGATGCAATTCTACCTGACCTGCATGCACATTGCGAATGGCCACAGCCAGATCCTCCGGTTCAATATCCTTGAGTAGATATCCTTTCACCCCTGCGCGCACAGCAGGAACGACATGATCCTGATCCGAAAACGATGTGAGCACAATAATTCGCGTTCCTGGCATTAATGCACGCAGCCGTCTGGCTGTTTCGATTCCGTCCATGACCGGCATATGCAGATCCATTAATACCACGTCAGGTTTTAACAATTCCGCCTGCGCCAGAGCTTCCTGCCCGTTCGATGCTTCACCAACAACTTCCATGTCTTGCTGTGTGGTCAAAAAAACGTGCAGCCCTCGTCTCACCATCGCATGATCATCTGCGAGCAATATCGTAATCGGCATCTCTTCTTCCCCCTGACTTTATACAGATTCGAACGGAAGTGGAATGACTGCCGTTACTGTTGTTCCCTTGCGGGGAGAACTCACTATTTCTAAGCTGCCCCCGAGCGATTGGGCCCGTTCCTTCATAATGGACAGGCCAAGCGAGCTTCCAGACGACACTTTTGGCCTGTTCGCACCACCTTTTCCCTGATCTGTGACGGTGAACACCACTTCATGATCACTTAACTTGAGGGTGACCTCAGCAGAAGAAACATCAGCGTGTTTCCGTACATTATTCAGCGCTTCCTGTCCGATTCGCCACAATGCTTCTTCTATATTACGCGGTAAAGACCGCGTTCCCGTCCGATTCATCACCACTTGAAGCCCCTGGCTGGTGCCGTATTCCTGTAGCGCATGGAGCAGCCCTGCTTCCAGTCCCGCGGGACGGAGCTGCATAATCAATGCGCGCATTTCCTTGAGAGCCTCCTGAGACAAAGCCCGAATATCCTTCATCGCTTCCGCTGCCGGGTGCAGCTGCTCGGAGCCGGATAACATACTTTCCGCGCCTTTAGCCGTTAACGACAGTGAAAATAAAATCTGATTAACCGAATCATGCAGATCGCGAGCCAACCGGTTCCTCTCTTCGAGTCGTGCCAGTTCGCGGCGATTCTCCGCCAGCTTCAGACTCTCCCATGAGGCAGCAATATGTTCAGCCACTGCCTCCAGCACTTCACGGTCCGCCTGCGCAGGACCTGATGTTCCTATTCCGATCACCAGAATCCCCGTTTCCCCTGGCGTATGGTATGGAAGGGGAGCAGCAATTCCCGAGGCAATGGAATTCATAGTCTCGTCAGGCTTGCACAAGGTAAATATCTCAGCGATCTCTGTCCCAGACAAAGATGTTACACGATGACTATTGATTATATGGTTAATGTGGCTCGTCACTTCTGAAGATAACGGAGTACTTGATAACGTTCGAACCTTATCATCTGCATAGGCTGCCTGCAAAACGAACATTCCGTTTTTCTGCTGAATAATTGTAGCAAAAGGCCAATCATAATGCTGCCCAAGCAGCTGTACAACTTTTAAAGAAAAAGTATCAGAATTGCTGCATTCGTTCACTGCAAGACCCAAGGCCGTGCTGAACTCCCCCAGCTTGGCATACAGATCAGCCCGTCGCTGCTCCGCACGATACAATCTCATCCGTTCTATCGCACTACCAATCTGGTATGCCACGCCCTGTAACAGTGCCAGTTCACTGTCGCTGAAATGTTCCTTGGCTGGCGCAGCCACGTTGAGCAGGCCGAGCATCTTCTCACCTGATCTTAACGGGACGGTTGCATGGTGGGTAATATCATGGGTATCTCCCCATTGGAATTCAACGGCATCCTCCAGCCGTTTACAGTTAATGATGTTGACCGCATGATTGAGTTGACCATCCTTAAAGCGGTTCACACACCAGCAGGTACCCGTTCGCATGGGCTCTTTATCTTTACGCAGTAATGCCGGGGGCAGATTGTAATCCGAAACACAGGTATAGTCTCCACGTTCATTAATCAGAAACATCCAGCCTGCCGTTAATCCGGTCAACTCCAGTAATTTGCCGACCACGGTATCCAGCATTAAGTTCAGATCATTGGACGTATTGAGCGTTTCCGCGATTGTCTTCAACGTGATCATTTCCTGCATTCCGACTTCTTCCGACATCGCAGACTTCTCTCCTTTGGCTGTGCCAACTGTGGTTTGTTCAACTATTGTAACCAATCCACCCTGGATATTAAAGGATCAACTTCTTCAATCGCTCACTCAGCCCAGCTTCTGTCGCTCTTTGCGGGACACAGACAAAGGCTCCATATTAATCAGACCTCGATCTGACAGAGCCAGCGCCATTTTGTAGAAAGCACGTGTACGAATCTTCGTATACGTATCCTTGCTGACAGGCGGATCAAACACATGGTTATACACTTTATAGTCAAACACATCATCGTCTTTCAGATATCGTTCACAGACGAGTACACGTTCCTTTTCACTCAGCCGGGATACAACAAAATCAATCGTATCGCAGTATGCCTGACGTGCGCGCTGCACGTCCACATTGTAGATCGCCGTTCTCGCCGTGGAATCACCCGTCACATTGGTTGCACCGTGGAAACGCTCGGCATAACTTGCCGTCACCATAACCTCTCGTTCTTCAAATGCTATGGTTTTATAGATTCGGTATTTTTCCAGTGCAGCTTCAACAGCTGTTTGCGTTTTGCGTCGGTCCAATTCGGGCAGCATCAATTCCATATTTATCTTCCTCCTTTAGTATTCTTCATATCACTCACTCTATCGTTCACGTCATGTTGTTTTGCAATCGTTCTTTGCACGATGGCAAAACGCTCTTATTCATAGAGTTGTCCAGTTTTCCAAAAAAGTAACGACATTTTTTTAATTTCCCCCTGTTGCCTTTTGGAATCACTCCAAACTGCTATAATCCGGGGAATTCAACTTTTCAGAAGGTGATTACAAAACACACGCTCTGCCTCAACTTTACATTTTGTTCGTATAGTGTTCGTATTTCTATTTGAGGATACCACTTTCTGGAGATCGGAGTAAACCTTCATTTTGGTTCGTTTTGACGATAAAATAAAACCTTCGCTCTCATTTCCTATGCCTTTTGGCATAATTGTTTCATATCTCTTTACCTAATGGTATATATACGTTATAGTACTGTTTAATTAATGAACTTCCGTATAAGTCATTTGATTTTTATAAGTTAAGATGTGGATTAGATATGCACGTTAACGGAGAGGACAGAAAGAACCTGAAGAAGCGAAGCGTTCGCCTTTATCACCGAAATTCCACCTATGAAGATATACATTCAGGAAATTCGGGGATAACAGCGATCGGAAGGTTGTTCTGTCATCGGAGTGATCTGTGCAGCACGAGCTCTCTTAATTTATAACTCAAGCACTTGTACGAATCGAAGGAGTTGGCATAATTGTGGAGCACGCTTTTGGTCCTTATATGAAACAACTGCGCGAGCAACAGGGATACAGCATCAATCAGCTCGCCGAAGCAGCCGGAATAAGCAACTCACAGATTTCACGTATTGAGAATGGGGTCCGGGGTGTGCCGAAACCAGCGACCATCCGCAAGATTTCAGATGCACTCTCGGTGCCCTATACAGAGATGATGAAGCAAGCCGGTTATATTGAACCAGGGAGTGCTGCTGAACTTCAGGACGTGCCGGAATGGGCTACATACAAAGACCGTCGTGATTTCAAAAAGATGCTGGAGGACGATGATGATCTGATGTTTGACGGCATTCCACTCGATGAAGAGGACAAGAAACGAATCAAGGATGTACTGACAGGTCTGTTCTGGGAAGCCAAACAGATGAACAAACGCAAAAAGACAGACGAATCGGACAATCGCCCATGAGGCATGACCCACTGAATTTAATGAGGCAGCAGGTGAGATCATATGGATGACATCGTAACAAAGCTGATTCGAAAACACCGGACCAACTGCCCTTTCAGCATTGCCCGCGCGGTTGGAATACAGATTCGTTTCACCAATTTGGGGAAGTCCACCAAGGGACTCTACTTTCGCAAGCTCCGGCGCAGGTTTATCGTCATACACAATGATTTGCCGCCGGAATGGCAACGGTTCGTGTGCGCCCATGAGCTTGGACACGACCGGCTTCATAAAGGGATTAATCGATTCTTTCTGGAGGAACATTCCTATTTTGCTCCAGGCAAGCTGGAAAGACAGGCCAATCGTTTTGCCATTCAATTGCTAACCTCAGGAGTGATGCCTGAACCCGATGAATCTTTGGAGAAATTTTGTTTACGTACCGGACTGCCGCGTGAAGCGCAGCATTTTTTTTACACACTTTAAGAACATACGTTCTTTCAGAAGATTATATTTTCCAACAGCAGATTTACATGTCACTTTCAGGTTACGTATTTTTACGTAATTCGCGAGATTTCCTAATAATAGTCTGTTAAAATACTACGTGAGCTATGTAAACGCTCAAGTAGATTATTATTTGGGGAGGTTTCGGATTCATATGAAAATCTGGAAGAATTACGTTTCACTTCTGCTAACGGTCTGTTTGCTGTTTGGCAGTGTAGGTATTGCCTCAGCTGCAACGGATACCACTCCGGGCACAGGTAAACACATTACCATTCTACATACGAATGATACGCATGCCCGTGCAGTTGAATCTTCACCTGCTATGGGTTTTGCCAAAGTAGCTGGAATCGCTGACAAATATCGTAGCGAAAACCCTAACACACTCTTGCTCGATGCTGGAGATGCTGTGCATGGTACAACATTTGCCACTCTTGTGAATGGTGAGAGCATCGTGAAAGTCATGAATGAAATGGGATACCAAGCCATCGTACCGGGTAACCACGAATTCAACTACGGTTCGGATCGTCTGATCGAACTGGCAGACATGATGAACTTCCCCATGCTGAGTGCCAATGTGAAGAAAAAAGACGGAACACGTCTCTTCGATCCTTACCTCATTAAAGAGGTGGATGGCGTGAAAATTGGTATCATCGCTTTGACTACACCGGAAACGTTGTACAAAACAAATCCAAAAAATGTAGAAGGTCTTGATATTACAGATCCATCTGCAGAAGCCAAAGTTCTGGTGAACGAGATCCGCAGTAAAGTAGATGTTGTTGTGGTATTGGGACACCTTGGTCAAGATGCGTCCAGCACGGATACTAGCTTTAAAGTTGTTAAAGAAGTTCCTGGCATCGATGTATTCATCGATGGTCACAGCCACACTGTACTGCAAGATGGCCTTGTATCCGATAATGGAACATTGATTGCAAGTGCAGGAGAATACACTAACTACGTAGGTGTCATCGATCTGTGGGTAGACGGTGGTAAAGTAACGAAAAAACAAGCAACATTAATTGATGAAACTGAAGCAAAAGACATCAAACCGAATGAGAAAGTCGCGACTCTCGTGAACTCCATTCAAAAAGAACAAGAACCTATTTTGAAAGAAGAAGTAGCCAATACAGCTATTCTGCTGGATGGTAAACGTGAACAGGTACGTGCAGGAGAAACTAATCTGGGTGACCTGCTTGCAGATGCCATTCGTGATGTCAGCAAAGCCGATATCGCATTGACTAACGGTGGTGGTATCCGTGCTTCCATCGAAAAAGGTATTGTAACCAAAGGTGATATCATCACAGTGCTTCCTTTTGGTAATCAAGTGGTAACCCTTGAAGTGAAAGGGTCCGATATTCTGGCTGCCCTTGAAGTCGGTGTAGGTTCCTACCCCGAACCAAGCGGTGGATTCCCGCAAGTATCTGGTATCAAGTTCAAAATCGACACTTCCGCTGCAGAAGGTAACCGTGTACATTCCGTAACCGTGGGTGATAAAGCCCTTGATCCGGAAGCAACGTATACACTGGCAACCAATGATTTCACAGCTGTTGGTGGTGACGAATACACCATGTTTGCCAAATATCCAACTACGGGTATGTATGGCGCGCTGGACGAAGCATTGATCAATTACATGCAGAAGCTTGGCGCTGTAGACATCAAAACAGATGGTCGGATCAGTGAAGCGGTAAAACCTGCAGTAGAGCCGGAAACTCCTGCAACAGAAACACCAGCTCCAACCAAGCCAAAACCAGAAACACCAAAACCGGAAAAACCGTCTAAACCAACACCAAGCAAACCAGCTCCAGCCAAACTGCATGTTGTGAAATCCGGAGATTCCCTGTACTCTATCTCCAAACAATACGGCACAACTTGGCAGGCATTGCAAAAGCTGAACAATATCAAAAATCCACACTGGATTTATCCAGGTCAACAATTGAAATTGCCTGCAGCTTCTTAAGCTCAGCAAAGCAAAGTGCATATAGGCATGATTGCTTATATGGTGCAACAACATTACGAATCTATCTTGTCACAACAAAAAGGGTGTCCCTCAGGCCAGATTACTGGTTAAGAGGACACCCTTTTGTATCTCCGTTCTTAAACATCAATCCACATCAGATACTTGAACATTTCCTGTGGACATATCCTGCTGATCCTGACAATCATCTGAGGCAAAAATAAATCCCAGCTTGGCCATAACGGACCAACTTTATCATGTGCCTTCGACACCGAACTATATAAAAACTCTCCGGAATTACCGTATTCATGCGCTTATTGTACATTTAATTTCGACATCTCTGTCTTCTCAACATTGCATACTTGCACATAAATCCACCTGCGTATAATCATCTTCAAATCCTTAATCATAAAATCATTTGTATACTAAATACATATGTCCAAATATAGTTATTTCGTATGATATCACTCATAAAATCCTACCAAATTGCATGCCTATAGCCCTCTTTTTCATGCTCTCATTGGAATTTCAGCAATCAAAATCATCTACCGCATCATATTCGGTACTATTATATGAACTCATATAATTAGAAAATCCCCTGAATTTAGGAAGTGAGTTGTTCCTTCACATAAAGCACAGCCTCCTGTGCGGTCAAAGCGATTCGTTTCGATTCACCTGATGCTGCAAGTGCGTGTGATCCCAGTTCAACCTGTCCTTCTGCTGCTCCTCGGCCAATAACGATCTGCACAGGCAATCCGATCAGCTCTGCATCCTTGAATTTCACACCCGGACGTTCATCCCGGTCATCAACCAATACGGTGAAACCGCCATCGATTAATTGTTGTTCCAGTTCGAGGGTGAGCTGACGCTGCTGCTCATCCTTCCAACTTACTGTAATCAGATGCACATCATAAGGCGCAACAGCGGCAGGCCATCTTATGCCATCATCTCCTGCATACTGCTCAGCTATTGCGGCCATCAGGCGGGATACGCCAATGCCGTAACACCCCATGACGGGCGCACACTGGCGACCATTACGATCCAGGAATGAAGCGCCCATGGCATCACTATATTTTGTTCCCAGTTTGAAAATGTGTCCAACCTCAATACCTTTGGTAAACACAAGCGGTGATCCACATGTTGGACAAGCATCCCCTTGAGCAGCAAAGCGAATTCGTTCTACTCGCTCCAATGCAAAATCAATGCCTGGGCGTACGCCGGAAACATGCACATCCACTTCATTGGCTCCTGTAATTGCACTCTTCATCACTGCCACGTCAGCGTCCACTACCATCGGCAGATTTAGTCCAATCGGACCCAGGAATCCTACCTTCAGATTTGGATGTGCCGCAATGGCTGCATCGTCTGCAAGGATGAGTTCCTCTGCCCCCAACACCTGCTTTAAAGCGATGTCATTCAATTCATGATCTCCACGCACAAGCGCAGCGACGAGCTGACCATCCGCCACATAAAGCAGCGTTTTGATCATATGTTCAGCCCCTTCGCCCACAAAGGAACTTAACTCTGCGATCGTACGAACGCCAGGTGTGGAGATGCGTACTACATTTTCCGCTCCTGAATGTTCATCCGTTTGAATGGAGTCTGAACTCGCAAAGTCGGCTGGAACTTCCAAGCTTCCTTCTTTTTTCTCAATATCTCCAGAAGTCTGATAATCCGCTTTCTCCAGATTCGCAGCATATCCACAATGTTTGCAGGTTACAATCGTGTCCTCACCCACATCAGCAAGAGCCATGAACTCGTGTGTTTCCCCTTGACCGCCAATCGTTCCTGCGTCCGCCTCAACACGGATATAGTCCAAACCACAACGCTCCAGAATGCGACTATAAGCCGTGTTCATCGCCTGATAAGTCCGATCAAGCTCTTCCCAGTCCGAAGCAAAAGAGTACGCATCCTTCATGATGAACTCACGTCCACGCAGCAATCCAAATCGAGGACGGCGTTCATCCCGGAACTTGGTTCCGATCTGGTACAGGGTGAATGGCAGCTTACGATACGAACTCACCTCGTCCCGCGCTAAAGCGGTTACGACTTCCTCATGTGTTGGTCCAAGAGCAAATTCCCGTGCATGACGATCCTTCAGACGCATCAATTCGGGACCATACTGTGTGTATCTTCCGGATTCTTCCCACAACTCCGCAGGCTGCATAATTGGCAGCAACACTTCCTGACATCCCGCACGATCCATCTCTTCACGAACGATCCGTTCAACATTTAACAATATACGCCGTCCAAGGGGCAGGTAACTGTAAATTCCCGCAGCAAGTTGGCGAATCATACCGGAACGCAGTAACCAGCGATGTCCCGCCGCATCTGCCTCCGCTGGCGCTTCACGTAATGTTGGGACAAGCATTTCACTTTGACGCATCATAACACACTCCTAATCTTCCTTTTTGTTATCAAATACGGCGCATAAACAGCAAAAAGACACATCCGTCAAGGGACGAATGTGTCGTGGTACCACCCTTATTTAACTGCAAATTAATCCGTTCGCAACCTATGCGATCTGTAACATGCAGTCCTACGGGGCATAACGGGCCCTGCCGGCGGAGGTTGCAACCCTGTATGGGCATTCTCTTCCGCAGCTCGCGAGGTAGGAATTTATGAAGCAGCTACAGGAACCTTGCACCACACTGTCCCCTCTCTGTTGAAGCTGGCTTGCACAATCATGTCCTCGTTATAACGCTGTTATCATTTTTGACCACATTAGTTCATTTACAAGTAATTGTCAACCAATTAGTCGAATACAACTCCAGAATAATACTCCACTACATCACGAATGAGCATAAACGCATCCCCATTGGTAAGATTGTTCTTGTCAGCAATGCCAGCAAGCGTGTCATCACTTATAAAGTTTTGTGTTTGCAATTGAGCAAGTGCCTGTTCAAGTGAAGTTTCAGTTTCTGAAGATCCCATTGCCAGACATAACATATACGCAGCCTGATCCAACGTTAAAGGTAGGGTTAAGGCATTCTCCATATTTGCTAGAGCTTGGTCGGCACTGCCTGTGTAGGCTTCTGGAAACATCGCTTGCATTCTTTTCAATTTACTTAAAAATCGTTCTGGATTCATTCCTTTATCCAGTTCCCAACCATCGTTATTATAATTGCCTGAAGTCATATACATACTCGCTGCAGCCAATAATCCCTTGTAATCCTTATGCTCCATGTAATCAGGCTGCTCGAAACGATGTACTTTCAGATCCATACCCTGATTCTCCAGCATCGTACGTAGTTCAGATGCTCGCTCTTCTGAAGTTGAGAGTTCGCGGAAGGACTCCTTATGGATATATGCCAGCTTGACCGCTGCCCCTGCTGCTTCTCCCTCTGCCATTCCCAGTGGGACAACTCTTGCACTACCGTGTGGGATTGTATCATAACTTGCTGCACGTCCAACGACGAGCAAACCATCAACCTTTAGCGGTACGAGCGAGCGAAAGGGTACACCATATTGAATTGGACTCAACATAATCGTGCCGGGATTTCCAACACTCGTGCTCTGAATATCAATATCGTATGAACCGTATCCAATGGCATCCCAATGATCACGATTTTCCATGACATCAGCTAATGTTAATCGGTACTCGCCATAGATATGACGTGACTCCCTCACATAAAGTTCGTTCGCTGTTCCAGCATATTGTAGCCCTGCAAATTCATCATAATTTTTCTTCAGAAAATCAACAATTAGCGGGGCTTCCTTACGCCCGATTTCCAGACCTTTTTTCACAGATATCGGATCTAACGGATCTACCCCAAAGATTTGCATCGTATTAATCAAGATTGTATCATCATTTTGTCTTCCGATATTCAGACTGCGAATCTTAATATATTGTGGATTGGAGGATTCATATTTTCTAGCATCACCGTACCCCCAAGCACTCATCTTATCAACCCCGGTTCCCTCTCTTTCCCTAAACTTTTGCCATACCTCATCAGTAACACCGCTTAGCTTGAATACAAGCGTAGAGACCATTTTGGATTTACCATCTCCAATATCTTGTCTACCTATGGAGTATGGAACTCCTGCAGCGGCTGCAATATCCGCATCTTGCGTTGCATCAATGATGGAGCGGGTTGAGATCTGAACAGTTGTTCCATCTTCTTTAGTTATACTCATACCCGTTATTGTCGTGTGATCTCCCGTAGATTGTTCAGTAAGTGGAACTAATTCCTTAGCATTCATCAACAGGTCAATATTAGGTTCAGAACGAACCATCCGATAGAAAATGTTAGCCGCTGTATTGGTATCAAATGAACTACCCTCGATCTGGTCAAACCATTCCTGGAAAATGCCTTTGTTCAAAAAGTCAGGCTGCCGTAAACTACTCAATAACTGCGGTTGTTCAGGGGAATAATTTAGATCCAGCGTATTAAGGCCTCCCTCGGTCAACAATCCTCCCAACATGTTGCGATCTCTTGCTTCCACCAGCAATACACGCATCCCATTACGAGCAGCTGATAAGGCAGCGGTAATACCTTCCGGATCCGTTCCAGCTACAATAACGTTATAGGAATCTTTCAGGTTTAGTGTAGATTGCACGTCCTCCAAAGGCTGCCATACATAATTATTATTAAATTTATAATTCTTGTTCCAAATATAGAATGCACCATATGCAGCGCTCATTAAAACAATAAACACACTAGCTGTAATTGCTGTTATTTTCAATTTTCTACTAATCAAAGAAACAAACCTCCATATGTACTTTAAATTCAATAATACTAACTCGTGAAGTAGTTTTCCTATGTTATACCAACAACCGACTAACTTTTTCTCCTTTCCTACATGAGTATGCCATAAATAATAAAAAACTCCCCAACACTTCAAACGGTGTTAGGAAGTTTTGATAATAAGACGGAAAGTTCTACTTTTATGTTGCCATAGATACAAACAAAATATAGGAAAGTCCCTAACTTTCCTCATTATAACGACCACTTTTTGTGAAGTAAAGACTTACCAAAACCGGAAATGTATCAGAAAGATCATTAAACACTCAGACTGTCCGTTCATCCTGACTACAATGAATTCTCTAGCGATGGCTGACATGGCAGCACGTTCCCTGTAATATAGAGAAATAGAAATCTATCACAGGTATTAATTGATAAAGGAGCTTGTCCTATGCCATATATCATATATGATCTTGAATTCACAGTAAGCCGCAATACTCGCTATTCTTCTGAAATTATTGATATCGGTGCCGTCAAAGTTACGGAAAGTGCGGATGGATTGGTCGTAACGGGTACGTTCCATACGTATGTTCGTCCTTCCAATAAGTCTGTTCTGTCCACTGACACGATTCAGTTTACAGGTATCACACAGAAAGATATTGATGCAGCCCCTCTTTTTCCGGCAGCATTAAACCAATTCATTGCCTGGATGGGAAGTGACCCCTATTACATGTGTTCCTGGGGACCCGATGACCGCAGCAAACTGATCTCTCATTGTCGCACCCATCAACTTGATGTGGCCTGGATCACCAATCATAACGACCTCCAGCAACAATGGTCCCGCACCGTTCGTAAAGAAGGTAAGTTCCGTCAACTCGGACTCGCTCAGGCTCTTGAAATCTGCGGAATTGAATTTGATGGTACCCAGCACCGTGCTTTGGATGATGCCATCAATACAGCCAAGGTGTTTATGCATCAATTTGACCGTTTCACTCTGGAAAACAACTGTGCAGCCGATGATGAGGGCATTACTTCCAAGGTTGTCTATTCCAGCTCCACAGAAGATGAAGAAAAAGAATCTCCATTTGGCAATCTGGCAAGCCTTTTCAAAACCAAAGAGTAACCGTCCACAGCACAGTACTTAATCGTGTCTTGGCTTAGGATGGATGGCATTCTAATCTCAACTTTTATTGTACATTTGTTGCCAATAGTTTAGGCGTTCTTTCATCTTGATGCGGCAGATCTCAGGTTCGAGAATTTCCGCATCAGGTCCATATTTAGATATCCATACGAGAAATTCGTCAACATCACTTAATATGGCTTCAAATAACAGGCTACCTTCCGGTTCAATGGTTAGGATGGGTCGCATAAAAAATTGCTCCTGCATCACACGCTCCACAGCATGGGGTGCAAATCGAATTTTGAACGCAGTCCACTCCGTACTTCCCTCGTATGCCCAAGGAATGCGGAAGTGTGATTGCATCAGATAATCCTCTTTGCGAAACGTGCGTGGCAATATCCGTATCTTTTGCAGCCGGCTCACCTGAAATATTCGAAGTTTCTCCGACAGGTGACAATACCCTAACAGCTCAAATCTGTATTCACGAGGGATAAGACAGTAAGGATCTATACGTACGATCCCTTTTTTACCTTGAGACAGATACTCCCCTTCAATGGTGTTCTGTGAAATGCCAGCCTGAAGCAGGGTAATCATGGATTGATTCTGCGAATCGTTGTTTTCATTTTGCCATGCGGGCAATCCCGCTTTGAACAATCCACTAATTTGCTCCGACCATTCCACTCGTTCTGTTTTGTTTTTCTGACTCGAAGCAACCACTTTCTCATAAGCGCTCTCAAAAGCAGGTTTCAGCAAAGGACGAATATTCTCCATAACTTCAGCAAGATGCATGAAAGCTTGAGCTTCTTCATCAGACCAATTTAGCGGATACATGGCAAATTGGCTGATAAACATGTACCCTTGTCCGTGTCCCATATTGGCGATCGGGATATGCATTGCACTGAGGGCCTCCATGTCGCGGTATATCGTCCTTTCCGTCGTCTCGCATCGCTGGGCGAGCTCACGTGCCAGTATGCCCGGCTTGGCCTGCACCAGTGTGATAATGCGCATTAATCGGATTAGTCGGTCTGTCATTTTGCCGGACCCTCCACGATGTTGTTTCAATAAATTTGATACAACTCCATCCATTGTTTAATATGATATTGATACATACATTCGACCTTCTCCTAAACTTCACCTTCAAATATGTAGACTCTCTCTATACCGTTACCATCTGAAATCAACCCTATTCCCCTAATATCTTTTTTTCACGATCATGATATCCTGTTGTAAAGGTGATCCCGTAGTGATAACGCAGCTTTTCAACGATCTCGGCTTCTGCGTAATAGTCCAGATCTTGCTTCCGCGCAGCTTCAATTAACAACGCATCAGCATGGCGACGCAACATATTACTTCCCTCCTGAACCCGGCCTCTTTCGTAGGCGCGCAGGGCTTGTTTGATCAGGGGCACGGTTTCACTTAATTTGATCGTCTTCTCCACCTTGGGATCTTCCGGTTGGCGCAACATGCCCAGATGACTGGTGTACTGAATATACAACTGTTCTCTTCGTAACAATACACGTTGACTTTGCTTCAACTTCCTTGTGCTCCAGTAGGCTGAACATACGGCAGCTTTTCCTGATACACGGGGTCCCATGACGAATTCAAGCAAAATTTGTTTACTTTCTCCCTTGTACATATCCCCAAGCCTCAATAACCAGCCAATATCCGTTTCTTTGGAACGACATCCATAGATGCCTTTTAGCTGCACTCCATATTCCGGTTTGAGCAAAAGTTCCAAATCTCTTGATACAATTTTGGGTGCTATTTTCCTAAGTCTTTTGGCAGGGGCACCGTTACGCCACTCTACCATCATATATACGGGGTCGGCTCCCCCTGTCGGTATGGCCTCTTTATTCCACGAATAAGATACTTCAAAGACTGAGTTCACTGGTAGTCTCTCCCCCGATTTATATGTATTATCTTCTAAGTTATCAGGGTGAATGGACACTATATTGTCACGGAACACATGTTCTCATTAAATTTTTCCAATATATTAGTTTTATATCCCTAAATCCGTCTCAATACGACAATAAACGACGAAAAAGCCTGGCACTAGGCCAAGCTTATCAATCACTTATCTATGACAAGTCCCAAATTAAACAGTAGGATGATCGATTCCCATTTTGTGTAAATATTGTACACCATCTGCTTCGTTTACCGGTGCATAGGTGACACTGTCAATGACCAGCTTACGCCCTACTGGCTCTCCATTCACAGTGATCATGATTGTTTTGGTTGATGTGTTCTGATCTGTTGTGTACATATGTTTCTACTCCTTCATGTTCACGATCTTATATTCAATCGGATATATTGGTATCGTTCATTAAATTGCGCATTTGTGAATAGCATGCACCCGGAACTGAAGTAAAAGATCTGTAAAACGGTCCGGTGTGCTTGCCTATCGTTCTATTACCCCACAGATTTGTAAGTTAAACAGCCCTGTTCCTAAATAATTTTAAATATTTCGGGTAATAAAACGATATCATCTTGAACCCATCGTCCCGGTTTTGACGTATAATGTAAGAGCCGTATTTCAACAATAGACGACGAATTCGGCGATTGATCTATCTAACCGAAGAAAGAGGTGTTAACGATGCCAAAATCCATTCAGGGTTATTTCATTCGGGTGTTATTCACCACATGCATTCTATTTACCGTTTCGATCGCTTCAACAGTAAGTGCAGCCAGTGCCAATATTTTTACGGATATATACAGCGGATGGGAGCGAGTCTCCGAACTTCCCGGAGAAGTGAACGCTCTGCAGGAAAGTTATAAGCAAACGATGGAGCAACTAAATCAAACGTCCGCTCAGTTGGGACAAGCCCAGGCCAATGTCGAAGCATTTAAGACCCAGAACGAACAACTGCTGGCTCAGAACCAGAAACTCACTGAAATGGTAAGTAAATTACAGGACGACCAGAATGCCAAAGCAGCTACCACCAAACGAATTCAGACGACGATCATCACTGTCGTTTCTCTCATATTGGGTTACTTTGTTCTGATTCGTGTGATGCGCTGGGGAATGCGTCGCCGTTCGGGCCGAGTATAAAAGAACAGGAGCAACTGCATGAACATACACCTGAACAATGCTGAAGCAGGCGGAGCAGGACAAGTCGTCACATTTTCACTCATTAAAGATGACCGCCTTCATATTTTGCATCCGCAGCAAATTGTGGCCTTCCGCGGTCCAAGTGGGAGTCGCAATGATAAATTCATGAATATCACGGGCATATATCGCAAAAAAAAGCTGATTAAATCCGAAATCACCGGACCTTGCCAATTTGTGGCTGCCCTGCCTCCCGGATTCACGATGAAGGAAGTGGAGCTCACGGAGGACAGTGATCTGCTCTATGACTTCCGCCACCTGTTCTTCTACTCTGATGGTGTAACCATGCATACCAAAATTCAGAAAATCAAAAACATGCTGATCACCCGTGATGCAGTGAAAATGAAATTTTCCGGCAAAGGCAAAATCGGATTGCTTACTCAAGGCCAGGTCTGCCAACAGGAACTTCACCCAACAGCGCCGCTCTATGTGGATGCTGGCAGCATTATTGCCTATCCCGAAAATGCACATCTGGAACTCACCGTATATGGTAACAACCTTGCCAGTCAGCATATGAATTATCATTGGAAGATGACAGGACATGGATCTGTACTCTTTCAGGCTGGACGTGAGAATCACCGCTTGGAACAGGATCTTAACGATGAGGGACTGTTCAAACGAATTTTGAAAGAAGTGATTCCTTTTGGCAATGTATTGATCAAATAAACTGATCAAATAAGCTGTTAGTTGATGGAGCCGACCGATTAGCTGCCACTATGCTCCAGTGGGGTGGTCACCACGCGGTTTCATGTTATAATGGTTCAGACAATTGAAGAAGAAAATCCATGCCTGTGGCATGGGAGAGGTTCGCGAACTCCCTCTATAAGACTTGAACATCTGATGGTCAGTATAAGTCTTGCGTACACATTGCGGTCACCATGCAATCATGTACGTAAAAAACTAAGGACACTTACTCTTACCTGCTTTTTTGAAGCGGTTATCGAGAAGGTGTGTTTTTTGATGGATGCCAGTTCATGAACTTCTCTGTTCTTCCGACACTCTATGCCTATGTGCATGGTTTGATCTCAAGAAGATAGAGAGGTTTTTTTATGTTGAACGAAGAAAAAGCAGTCGTTGTATTCAGCGGTGGTCAGGATAGTACCACGTGTCTGTTCTGGGCCAAACAGCAGTTTGCCGAAGTCGAGGTTGTTACGTTTGATTACGGTCAGCGCCACAAGTTGGAGATTGAATGTGCAGCCGAGATCGCTCGTGATCTGGGGGTACAGCAAACGGTACTAGATATGAGTCTGTTAAATCAGCTTGCCCCCAATGCGCTTACTCGCACGGATGTGGAGATTACACATGAACAAGGCGAACTGCCGAGCACATTTGTAGATGGACGAAATCTGCTGTTCCTCAGTTTTGCGGCCATTATGGCAAAGCAAAAAGGAGCACGTCACCTGGTTACAGGTGTATGCGAGACGGATTTCAGCGGATACCCGGATTGCCGGGATTCATTTGTAAAATCGATGAATGTGACGCTTAACCTGTCGATGGACTATCCTTTTGTCATTCATACCCCACTCATGTGGCTGGACAAAGCCCAGACGTGGAAGATGGCCGATGATCTCGGTGCCTTTGATTATATCCGCGAGCGTACCCTAACCTGTTATAACGGCGTGATCGGCGATGGATGCGGAGAATGCCCTGCCTGCAAACTGCGCAAAGCCGGACTGGATCGTTATGTACAGCAACGTGCTGCTGCTGAATCGGCGGGAGTGGATGTACGATGAGAGAACCTGGAACATTCCGTATTGTAGAGCATCTGCAACGCATCGGAGAAGATATTCTACCCACCCAGCTGCGCTATCACCGCAAACGTGTGCTTGTAAGCAAAGAATTCACCTTTGACGCAGCACATCACCTGCATTGTTATGAAGGCAAGTGCAAAAACCTGCACGGTCATACGTATAAAGTTATTTTTGGCATCAGCGGTTATCCGGGTGAAACCGGGCTGACAGTTGATTTTGGACATATCAAAGATATATGGAAAACTCAGATTGAGGGCTATCTGGATCATCAGTACCTCAACGAGACACTTCCTTTAATGAATACAACAGCTGAAAATATGGTCGTTTGGCTGTTCGAACAGATGGAACATGCGCTCCAGACGGAGCCCTATGCCGGGCTGACCGATGGTGGGCGGACGGAGTTTGTCCGACTCTTCGAGACACCCACCAGTTACGCGGAAGCGAGACGGGAGTGGATGATTGATGAGTAGTATTGTAGAACAGAGACAGTCGCGCGAACGCAACCAAGAGGCGCGTATCCCTGTGATGGAGATTTTTGGTCCGACGGTTCAAGGCGAAGGCATGGTCATCGGGCAAAAAACGATGTTTGTTCGCACCGCGGGCTGCGATTATCGCTGCTCTTGGTGCGACTCGGCCTTTACCTGGGACGGCAGTGGCAAGGACCAGATTCGGATGATTACGCCAGAGGATGTATGGGAAGAATTGCGCCGCGTTGGCGGCACGCGTTTCTCCCATGTCACCATCTCTGGCGGTAATCCCGCCCTGCTCGCTTCGCTGGGCGGGTTGGTTGCCCTGCTGCGGGAGAACGGCATCCGCACTGCGGTGGAGACGCAGGGCTCCCGCTGGCAGCCTTGGCTGGCGGACATTGACGAAGTCACTGTCTCGCCCAAGCCACCCAGCTCCGGCATGGACACCGATTGGGCCGTGCTGGATGATCTGATCGAACGGCTGGCCGCTGGCTCGGTAGAAAGAAGCTATAGTCTGAAGATCGTGATCTTCGATGAGACAGACTTGGACTATGCCCGCCGTGTGCATGCGCGGTATCCGGGCACGGATTTATTTTTACAAACCGGGAACCCGGATGTGACTTCCGCCGATACGCCAGATCTGGCGTCCTCATTGCTTGCTCGTTATGAGTGGCTGATCGACCAAGTCAGTGCCTCCGATGACCTGAACAACGTTCGTGTGCTACCACAGCTTCATACGTTGGTATGGGGCAACAAACGCGGCGTCTGATGGGCAGTGTGGGTGGAATGGGCGGCATGATGTAAGGATGAGGGCGAAAGGTCCTCAGACAATGAAGAGAATTAAACAGGCAAATGGCCTATTCATATATACCGCGAGGCTTTGGGCTTTGGCGGAAACAAGGAGCGTTTAATAACCGATGAGACAACCTGATGAGATGCAAGATGTGACGTTGCTGGGCAACCAGAACGTTAAATATACGTTTGAATATGATCCGGGCATCCTGGAGAGCTTTGATAACAAACATCCGTACCGCGATTATTTTGTAAAATTCAACTGCCCAGAGTTCACCAGCCTGTGCCCGATTACGGGTCAGCCGGACTTTGCGACGATCTATATCAGTTACATTCCTGATATCAAAATGGTCGAGAGTAAATCACTTAAGCTGTACCTGTTCAGCTTCCGCAACCATGGTGATTTTCACGAGGATTGTGTGAATATCATCATGAACGACCTGATCAAGCTGATGGACCCGCGCTACATTGAAGTATGGGGCAAATTCACACCGCGCGGCGGCATTTCCATTGACCCGTATACGAACTATGGTAAGCCAGGAACGAAGTACGAGCAGATGGCCGAGCACCGCATGATGAATCATGATATGTATCCGGAGACGATTGATAATCGTTAATGGATTCCGAAAATAAAAGCAAAAGCCGAACTCTTCCATCTGAAGAAGTTCGGCTTTTGTTTTTTTACAGTTTATACGATTTTTATACGAAGTTCAGCTTTCTTCTAAATCCTCGATTCAACTGACGTTCAAGTGGCTTGATCGTCCTTTAGTTCTCTGACTTTTTTGACGTAATGTCTCAACATCAAAACACCAATCGATTGAAAAATGATAAAGATGACGATAGCAGCAGATAGAGATTTCGGTGCAACATAGATAGCCTGAAACGTTATGACAGCCATATATAAAATGGTCATTACCAGCTCGCGTTTGGCGGATTCATAAGGTGATAAGGATTTCATATCCATCCCTCCTCTATCCTTTTTACACACAAATATGGATTTTCTTACATTAGATGCTAAAGTAATACGTTTCTTTTGTAAATGTAATGCTATAAATAAACACCTCAGAAATAGAGTTGAATTCATCAACGTTTTCCTTTGTTCCCCTTGTCGGTCCAATCAATCTATCCTATTATGTAACAATATGCTTACACGCATAGAATACAACATCAGGCGCTGATCCCTCGTGACCGCGACCAAAGGAGAATTGTACATGTCTACACAAACCTCATTAACAAAGGACGCCACAGCGCGTTCGAAAAACCCACCCGGATTGGATGCCCAAAGCACCGTATACCGGATACTCATTGCAATCAGTCTGGTTCATCTGTTCAATGATTCAATCCAGTCGGTCATTCCCGCCATTTTTCCGATTCTGAAAGACTCTATGCATCTCACGTATACTCAAATCGGATGGATCTCATTTGCTATCAACTTTACCGCTTCCATTATGCAGCCTGTCGTAGGCTGGTTTGCTGATAAAAAACCGACACCATCCATCCTGCCCATTGGCATGGGTTTTACATTTACCGGCATGTTGCTGTTGGCCTTCGCTGACAGTTATATGGCTGTCCTGATCTCCGTTATCTTTGTGGGTCTGGGTTCCGCCGCTTTCCATCCGGAAGGTTCGCGTGTATCACACATGGCTGCCGGGCAACGCCGTGGACTGGCACAGTCCATCTTCCAGGTTGGTGGTAACGCTGGGCAATCCCTTGCCCCATTGCTCACACGCTGGATCTTTATCCCGTTTGGACTGTTCGGTGCCATTGGATTTACAGGCATTGCTGCCATGGGAATTGCAGTTCAGATCTACATCGCCCGTTGGTATGGACGTATGCTGCAATCGGGAGGATATCTGCGTAGACAGGCTGCTGCTCGTCGTGCACCCAATCCTGCTTTGCGCAAAAAGATTACTGCCGCCATTACGTTATTAATCTTGCTTGTCTTTGTTCGTTCCTGGTATATCGCTTCCATCGGCAGCTTCTATGCATTTAATCTGAAAGATACTTTTGGATTGTCCACAGAGGACGCACAGATCTATATCTTCTTGTTCCTGGCTGCTGGAGCACTTGGTACGTTCTTCGGAGGCCCACTGGCAGATCGATTCGGCAAACGTAACCTGATCTTCCTGTCCATGGCTGGAGCTGCTCCACTGGCTCTGTTGCTGCCCTATGCGAATCTGTTCTGGACAGGTGTACTGCTTACCATTATTGGTTTTATTATGTTATCCAGCTTCTCGGTTACGGTTGTGTACGCACAAATGCTGATTCCAGGCAAAATCGGAACAGTTTCCGGTCTAATTACTGGTCTGGCATTTGGTATGGGAGGCCTGGGTGCACTCGTGCTGGGCAATTGGATTGATGTTTTCGGTGTATCACCCGTAATGCAGATGTGCAGCTTCCTGCCCCTGCTCGGGATCTTCACGTTCTTGCTTCCATCCGATAAATTGCTGAATATCTGGGCCAAAGAAAACGGTAGTGAAGAGTAAAAAATACATCAACAGGTGTCCACTTTTTATTCTATATTAGATCCAATCCTTACGTGGCAGCATCGCCCTTATAAGACGTTATCTTGCGCTAACGAACCTTACAGCACTTATTTGAACGAATACTTCCGGTTTCCCAATCTAAAGAATCTGAGCAACGCTATTCCCGAGAAAAAGGCCGAAAACCTTGGAATGTGTGTGTGAAATGCAGAAATAACGTGTCTGAGATTCTTTAGAAACTGGATTTAGGGAAATTTCTCCTAATAGCGTCTACTGAGTTCGTTAGATTTCACTTTAGTCACCTACATTTTCAGCCTAAATAAACTGTTTGAACCATAACAAAAAGGTTCCCGCCAACTCTGTATCCACAGACTGGCAGGAACCCTTTTTATATTTGTTTTTCTCGTATTTAGCTTCAACCGTTTTATTCCACGTCACACATGACAACACTGCTACCCTGAGCTATAATCAGTTCCTTCACATCTTGAAATCCAAGGAATACCGTTGCTGTATTTTCCATCGGATGAATTCCGATTTTCTGACCGACTAGATCCTTGTCAAAAACTACCGTCACGTTTTTCTGTATATTATTGAAAACCCCCATTGGATTTACATGGCCCTTTTCCAATCCGAGGAATTCCAACAAATCCTTTTCACTGGCAAAACTTAATTTGCGGCTAGGTATCTTTTCGCTTAAACTTCTCAAATCAACGGACTTCGTCCCAGCAATCGTCACCAGATAATAATTGCGCTTCTTGTCATCACGCAGAAACAGATTTTTAACGATACGTTCTGTATGCGGAATCTGATAAGAGAATATTTCCTCCATCGTGTATACTGCGGGATGTTCAATACTTTCGTAAACGATATTATTGCGATCTAAAAGATCATAGAAACCCTGTTTGTTTAACATAACAAATTCATCTCTTTCAATATAAATATTCTTTTATAATACTACTTATTCTGTAACCTTATTTCAAACGCTGAAGGATCAGCCGTTTTTTGTACAGCATTTTACCTGCTTCGGCTACATCTCGAATTGTATTTTTGTTGCTCACTGAACCAAAGACCATGCCGGCAATAGGCACGAGTTGGAACAGTTTCTTCCAACCAAAGGATTCACTGTAGGAGTTAAAAACTTCCCGCCAGCCCTGCATCTGCGATACCACTTCAATGGGCTTGTCCGGATCGTCGTATGCTGCCAGTTCTTCAATAATCGCTTTCTTGCCTACAATATCAGCGGAAGAGAATTGCAGACATTTGACAATAAATATACGTTCCAGCGGTTCATCGGGATCATAGCCGTAACATAGTGCCATCTCCTGCAGCACCTTCAGAGAAAGCCCCATTACCATCGGAATATCTGCTGCAATGGTTACAATGCCACCAAAACCTGTAGCTGCTCCCTGAGCCGCGGCAAACTTCGTTCGACTCTCGGTAATGTTATCGGCCACCTGATCAAGCACTTGAAGTGGCAGATTCTCTACACTATGAATCTTGGCTGTGCCCTCAGCTTCAGCATCCTGTTCCAGACGATAGGTCGTATCTATCATGGAATAACCGGACCTCTCGGCTTCCTCTTGCAGCAGTTTGGCTACTTTTTTCTTTTGTACGAGGAACTTGCCTCCATTCTGCACATACTGACCCACATCGTTCAGGGAATCTCCGATCTTCTGTTTCAGTGCTTTAGGCATCACTTTATCCAACATCGCAAAGGGCAAACGCCCGATTTTATCCCAAATAAATAAGTCTTTCTGTTGTTTCTCCCATTTCAAAATCTGTTCAAGTTCGTGGTCCAATGTTTCACGTGAATCCATATGTGGTCCTCCTAATAGGTTGTGTATCGTAATCCGTATCCTTCTCATACGCAGAAATTATCGTTGTGGTTGCTTTGTTTTGTGTCCAGGACACATATGTTCAGACCACTCTATCTTATCGTTCACATACAGAAGAGCCCTTAATCAGCATCACTCGCTAACTAAGGGCTCTCGGATATAAGGTTTCATTACATCTTATTTCGCTTCCGCTGCTGCTCTGCCATCCGGTGCCGGAACACCGAAATCAGGTGTGCCATCTTCACGCCAATGAATTACTTGAGCACGGGCATGGCGGTTCGGATCATACAAGGGATCACCCTCGATGTCTTTGTAATTACGCGCATGATAAATCAGAATATCGGTCTTGCCATCCGGTGACACCGTAAAGCTGTTATGGCCCGGACCGTATTGGCCGTTCGCTTCACAAGTCTGGAATACCGGCTCGGGTGATTTCACCCAGCTGGCCGGATCAAGCAAGTCGGCATTTTCATCTGCGGTGAGCAGACCCATACAATAATTGTAATCGGTCGCGCTTGCCGAGTAGCCGATAAATAACCGTCCATTCCGATGCATCACAGCTGCTCCTTCATTAACTTTAAAGCCGATGATTTCCCAATCATACTCCGGTGTAGAGATCATGACCTGTTCGCCGCGTAGCGTCCACGGGTTTTCCATTTCGGAAATGTACAGGTTCGAGTTGCCCACAATATCAGGATCTTTCTGTGCCCAGACCAGATAGCGGATACCCTTATGTTCAAAGGTCGTTGCATCCAGTGCGAATGATTCCCACCGGGTGTAAATCTGCCCTTTCTCTACCCACTCTCCTTCGAGTGGATTCGCGGAATCGTTCTCTAGAACATACATCCGATGATCGAACAGTCCTTCGTTGGTCTCACTGGTGTGAGCCGCAGCGTAATGTATGTACCATTTGCCATCGATAAAATGAATCTCCGGTGCCCAGATGTTGGCACTCATTGGCCCTGTGTCACGCTTGGTCCAAGCTGTTACTGGCTTGGCATCTCTTAACTCTTCCAAAGTCTCTGCTCGCCGGATCTCAATCCGATCAAAGGCTGGTACAGAAGCGGAGAAGTAATAGTAACCATCTGTATGACGGTACACCCAAGGATCAGCGCGCTGCTCCAGGATGGGATTAGTAAATTTAATGGAATCAGTCATGGGAATGCTCCCCTTTCAAATGTTGTTTGGCTCGAAGTTTGGAGATGTAACCCAAGTGCGCAAAATACGAAAACCTTTTTGGGGTGGTGCACAGCGGACGTTCGGGGGTGGTAGGGCCTTGGTGCTCTCTTGTCCTCCGATTTCTTTTGCCCACCGCTCTTGGCGGTTGAAATCGGATGCCAAACTCGCTCCTGCGGCTCCTTCCTCCCCCTTACTGCTTGTGCACCCTCGGAGCGGCAGCTCGCTCTCACCGCGCTCGCTGGGTTACAACCTCACTTCGAGCCTTTTTGGTGGCTCGGTCTTATGGGATTGACCGCTTCGCTTGGTCAACTCTCCCCATGTAATGCAGGGCTAGCCGCAGAGCTATTGGCCAGCTTTGCCATGCACAGCAGACGTTCGGTGGCGGTAGGACCTTGGTGCTCTCTTGTCCTCCGATTTCTTTTTATCACCGCTCTCTGCGGTTGAAATCGGATGCCAAACTCGCTCCTGCGGCTCCTTCCTCCCCCTCTCTGCTTGTGCACCCTTAGAGCGGTAGCTCACTTTTTTCGCGCTCGTTGGGTTACAGCCTCACTTCGAGCCTTGAATGTAGCTCGGTAAATATAGTGTGGACCGCTTTGCCCTGAGCCGACTCTCCCAACCAAGTGCACGGCTGGCCTATAATCTTGTGGCCAGCTGTGCAACCTCTGGGTCGACCCTTACTCCTCCGCTGCGCTGATCTGCTTGCCCCAGACCGCCACGCCGTGGTCATCGAGCCCTGTCACCACCAGCGCAGGTTGGCTTCGCTCCCAGTCCCAGGACGGGAGCAGCTTCAGCTCTTCCGTGGAAGCTCCGCCCCATGGGCTTTCTTTCCACTTTAGTGTCAGTGTTTGTTTGTCATCAAACGTCCAGGTTCCTGAACCTTTTTCGCTTTGGATTTTTCCTTTGTCCGTTAGGGTATAAGGCACGGCTTGAATCTGCCCGTCCACGGACGGATCAATTGCCATGCCTTCCCACTCCCCGGCAATCATGGACTTCGGAACATCCTGTGCTGTTTCACCAGCGTAACGTTCAGGTGAAACCACAGGCCAGCCATCCTTCGTCCATAACATTTTGCGTACATGCAGATATGGCCAGTTTTTATCCGTCTCACCCCGCGCATGATGCACGATGTAATAATCGTCTCCGTCCTTCAACACGGAGTTATGTCCAGGCGCAACCCAGCCCTCGCCTTCTGTGAAGCGATAACCGCCGAGAATTTTGGTGCCGATCTCATATTGCGGCAGATGATCCGTATCCAGCATGTTATTGCCGTTTATGTCCGTGTATGGTCCTGTGATTGAATCAGCACGCGCAACCCGCACGTTATAATCTTCGAACAAGGAATCATATGAGACGAACAGATAATACTTTTTGAACTCCGGGTTATACACAATGTAAGGACCTTCCACTGCGCCCTCTTCAGTTGCACGATCCCGTGCAGCAATGCGAGTACCATAGCCCTCGTCCTTGAATTTCCCGGTGTCGGGATCAAGTGGCGCAATGTAGATGCCGTCAAAGAATGAACCATATACCATCCACGAATTGCCCTCAGCATCCACAATCGGATTGGCATCAATGGCATTTAATTTGTCTTGTTCATTCGCAGAAGTTTTCACAACCAGTCCTTCATCTGTCCAAGGACCTTCGGGAGATGAGGATGTCTGAAGACCAATAGCCGACTGGGTACTGCCAAAAGAAGAAGCCGAATAATACATCCGATAGGTATCACCAGCCTGAATCACATCCGGTGCCCACAGATTGACCGCACCTGTCCAGTCCAGCGCTTCTTGCGGAATCCCGGGCAGAGCCTGACCTACCCATGTCCAGTGGATCAGATCATCCGATTTGCGTACCATGACGCCGGGTTTCGCTTCTCCTGCTACACGAACGTCTGTGGAATAGACGTAGTATCCCTGATCTGTTTTGATAATGGCTGGATCATGCGCATTGTTCACCGTCCAGCGTGATTCATCGTCCAAAATGGAAGTGTCATACAACTGAGTATCTTGAGGAGCTTCAGGGAAGAGCGGACGGGACACCGTTTCTCCTGCTCCTTCTCCAGAACAACCTGTAGCTCCAACAACTAACAATAACAACATGGAAGCAACCACTCCTTTTCCTGAATTCGACCACCGTCGGAATTTCTTCCGCTGGTTCATCCCTTCACTCCTGAAATAGCAACCGACTCAATAATCTGTTTCTGGAAGATCAGGAAGATGATTAATACAGGTAACAGAGCCACAATCGACGCCGCCATAATAAGTGGGTAATCGGTTTGAATTGCATACGTGGCATTAAAGTTTGCTATAACGAGCTGTAACGTCTGCTTCTCCGGTGAATTCAGATAGATAATCGGTGCCAGATAATCATTCCAGATGCCCATGAACCAGAGAATCAACTGTGCAGCAATCGCCGGTTTGATGAGTGGAAACGTAATACTGGAGTACAGCCGGAAGTAGGAACTTCCATCGATTTTGGCCGCCTCAATAATCGCATCAGGTACACTAAGCAGGTATTGGCGCAGGAAGAAGATCATGATTACGTTACCGAACAGGCCAGGAACAATCAGTGGTAACAGCGTATCCACCCAGCCCAGCTTCGCAAACATGATGAATTGCGGGATCATGACTGTTGGATAAGGAATCATCATGGATGCCAGCAACGCGAGAAACAGTTTATTTTTGTGTGGGAATCTTAATTTGGCAAAGGCAAAGGCCGCGATACTGGACGTAAACGTACCCACCACCGTTACACTCACCGCAACGATGAGGCTGTTTTTGATCCCGCTGAGCAGCGGACCTGCTTCCCAGATTTCTTTATACTTTCCAAATTGGAATACTTCAGGTATCCATACAGGCGGAAGCGCGAACACATCTTGCTTCTCCTTCAATGACGTGGACAACATCCAGATCAGTGGTGCAATCATTGCAATTGCCCCAATCGCAAGTACGATAAAAATGATCGAGTTTGTTAATTTCCTCTTTTGACTGTAAGACATCTCCGGTTCACTCCTTTCCTTGACAATCAATCCCCATCATAGGCTGATTTTTCGTTCATTTTGAATTGCACCAGGGTAATGACAAAAATGAAAATACCAAGAATCATGGCCATCGCTGAGGCATAACCCATCTGCAAGTTACTGAAGGCTTTCTGCCAGATGTAGAAGACGATTGATGCCGAAGAATATTCAGGACCACCAGTAGGTGTCATAATGTTCATTTCGGTGAAGATCTGGGAACCGCCAATGATATTTGTAACAATAAGGAAAAAGGTAACTGGCTTCACCATAGGCCAGGTGATGTTACGGAAGATTTGGAACCCATTCGCTCCATCCAGCTCAGCCGCTTCGTAGTATGTACGTGATACACTTTGCAGTGCCGCCAAGTACAATAACATCGTGTATCCGAGACCTTTCCACACCGTCATAATAATCAGAGCGGGTTTGACCGTGTCTTTGTTCGCGAGCCAGTTAGGACCCTTAATCCCAAACAGATCAAGGAACTGGTTCACTAGACCATAATCCCCGTTGTACGCCCAGTTCCACATAATGGACACCGCAGCGAGGGAAGAAATGACCGGAATGTAATAGATCACACGGAATGTCGTTGTGCCGGGAATTTTACGATTCAGACCCATCGCCAGCAACAATGCGAGCAACAATCCAATCGGAATACCAAGCATCAGGAAAAATGTATTAAACATCGCTTTGTAGAAGAGGTCATCCGTGAGCAAATCCTTGAAGTTGGCCAAACCGATAAAGTTCATCTGTCCCAGTCCGTCCCAATCCGTAAAGGAACCATAAAGGGAGTAGAGGAACGGGAACATGACAAAGATCAGCAATCCAAGAATCGGAGGTAAAATAAACAGATATCCGTACAGCATCTCTTTGCGATACAAACTCGATTTCGTAATCACGGCGTTCACCCCTGTTTCTAGTATCAGCATGTGGCATTCTTCGATTGAACCTTGCCGATCAACGAATGCCACATGCCCGTATGGAATCCAATAAGTTCCAATACGAATGATGCCAGCAGCATGATTGCAGGCTGCCGGCATCACCCTTTCCTATCTACTATTTCTGAGATTTCTTTTCTTGTTCAACCGCTTTGTCGAGCAGTTTTTGCATTTTCGGTTGTTGCTGCTTCACATAGTCTGCGGCTGTAATCTTGCCATCCAATACCGGCTGGATGTCCGTGAAGAACAGGTCATACCATTCCGCATTGTACGTGTAGTTACCTGGCAGAGCCCGGCCGTAATCCTCAACGATATCAATGAATTCCTGTTTGTTGGCTGGTTTCGTGGATGTATCTTTGGCCCACTCGTCTGCCATATCAAGCAAGTTCGGAATCTGTACCTTGGCATCTACCAGTTGCTGCATGCCTTCCTTCGAAGCCGTAAGGTAGTTCACCAATGCTGCTGCTTCTTCTGGATGTTTTGTCTTCGCCGATACTCCGATTCCCAGAGATCCGATCCACGTTGCCGACTTGCCAGTAGATCCCGCAGGGAATGGCAGCAAATCATAATCGAAAGGTAATTTCTCAAATGTACTCATATCCCATGGCCCTACAGGGAAGAAAGCCATTTCACCTTTCATCCAGCGTTGATACGTATCCAATGTTTGCGCTTCCTCAATGGAAGGTGTGATTTTGTATTTGTTTTGCATATCCGCGAAGAATTGCAGTGCTTCCGCGAATTTTGGATCATCAATCGTTACCTTAGTTTTGGTCTCATCCAACCAATCCCCACCGTTGCTCCATACAAAGGATTGCAGTGCCCACTGTACGTTGAATCCGGTACCGTACACATCCGGTTTACCGTCCCCATTGGTATCTTTGGTCGCTTGCTGGTTCACCTTGATGAACTCTTCCCATGTGTATGGTTTATCCTTGTCAGGGAGTGGGATGCCCTCTTTTTCAAACAACGTTTTGTTGTAGCCCAGTGCAAATGGCCCCAGATCCTTCGGCATACCGTAGATATCGCCCTGTCCTGCCATTTTTCCATCATAACGATACAGGTCCACGCCGTATTTCCAGATATTATCGAGATCCACATCCGGATTGTTTTCAATATACGAAGTGAGGTTCATCAGCACATTGCTGTTCACATACGCTTTCACGTCACCCGGATTGATATAAAATACGTCAGGCAAGCTGTTGCCTGTAATTGCCGCTCTCAGCTTGGTCGCATATTGATCCGCAGCCGTTACGATAATTTTGACTTTCACACCCGGATGATCTTCTTCGAATTTCTTGACCACCGCTTGGTATGCTTTCTGCTCGTCTGTACCGCCGCGGAACATAAATGTTAACTCCTTGTCCCCACTTGCACCGCTGCTTCCTCCGCATCCCGCAAGTACCAGCGCACTTACCAGCATAAGAAGCATAAATGTGACCCAACTCTTTTTCTTTACCATCTGAACCCCTCCTGATCTGGACTTGTAACCGTATTCAATTGGATGAAATAAGATTTCTGTTGTTAAATTTATCAAATCCAGATCACTTTAGTCAACACTTTTATAAAACATTTTATATTTATATAAAACAAATCAGTATTTCGGCCAGCCATTCGAGTCCCAAAGCAAGTCATTAATCAGCAATTTCGGATTGCCATTATCCTCTGCATCATAGGCATGTCTTGCGATGACATTACCGTTGTACACGTCCTGACCACCTGGACCTTTCCATTTCACATTGCCTGTATCCAATATCGTTCCGCCACCATTCAGCATATTAACTCCGTTTTTGTCCACATAAGGGCCTGTTATACTGGTCGAACGTCCATAGACCATTTTGTAGGTACTGTTCACCCCTTGGCAGCAAGAATCAATGGAAGCAAACAGGTAATAATAACCGCCACGATATACAATACTTGGTCCTTCAATAGCCCCTCCGTTATTCGGGCGCGCAGCAATGGAAGTTATACTTCCCGTCGGTTTCATCGTATTTTTGTCCAGCTTGACAATCTTCAGACCGCTCCAGAAAGAACCGAAGGCCAGCCATGGATTGCCTGAAGCATCAATGACCAGATTCGGATCAATGGCATTATAATTATTGGTGGTCGTGGTTTGAAGCACCAATCCTTCGTCCTTCCATTGCCCTGCACCAATACTGTTCGCAGACGCAAGACCAATTGCAGACCGATTGGAGCCAAAGGTAGAGATCGAATAATAGAGCCATACTTTTCCGTTATACTGCTCTACATCCGGTGCCCATACATCCAATCCGCTTTGTCCCGGAACGGCAGAAGCCCACCAGGATGGCTTACTTAAGAAGATTTGTGGAACACGATACCAGGACGATCCATTATCGGATTTCAATACTTGAATGCCCGGGCCGGTTGAAAAGGTGTACCAGGAACTGCCCTCTTTGATAATCGACGGATCATGAACAGCGGTATCTCCGGTCAGATTCCAGAACGCCGCCAAAGCTTTTGACTGACCTGCCAGCAGTAATACCATCACAAGTAATGCCGGTAACGCCAACCGTTTCCACTTAAACCTCTTCACATTGCTTAACTTTTCCAAACCAAACTCCACCTTTCCTGATCAAATGGTTAATTAGGTTCATGAAGTAATGAATCAATTTAGGTATAATAGGATTATAAAAGCGGTTACATTACATTTCAATGGTATATTTCAAATATATGTGAACTGATTAACACTTATTTTAACCGGAATAGTGAATAAAATATAGATTATATTTTCGTATTTGCGCTATACACAAGGGTTTTGACTTCTATTTCTCCACCCTTCCCTTCCATGAGGGAATGATTTATAATTATCTGAAATAAAACATATAAATGTGCAAATGTCTGTGTCGAAGACTTTGTTCAGAACGGGGAAAGGAAATCCACCTATGATTTATATTAAAGATCTGATGTCGGGTGTGAATATCTTCAAAGCGCTCAGTTCGGAAATCCGGATTCAGATCATCGAGCTGCTGGCCAAGAACCAAAGCCTTAATCTCAATGATCTCGCAACCAAGCTGGGACTGAGCAATGGTGCCATCACAATGCATATCAAGAAGCTTGAAGAGAGCGGATTGATCGAGATCAACACCGCCGTTGGCAAACATGGAATTCAGAAGATATGTTATCTCAATGAGGAAAAATTGATGGTTGATCTGCGTTCACAGGAGATTAACAATCGTTATGAGGTGGAAATTCAGGTCGGTCATTACAGCGATTATCAGGCTGCACCTACATGTGGTCTCGCTACCCGGGACAGCATTGTTGGAGAGTTCGACGATCCGCGTTACTTTGCTGATCCACTGCGAATTGATGCGGAGATGATCTGGCTGGCTGAAGGTTATCTGGAATATCGGATTCCCAACTATCTCAAGCCTAATCAGTCGTTTAGCGAAATTCAGTTGTCGATGGAACTGGGATCGGAGGCCCCTGGTTTTTGTGACAATTACCCTTCGGATATTTATTTCTACATTAACGGTATTGAGATTGGCTGCTGGACTAGTCCGGGGGATTTTGGCAATACACGCGGTACCTTCAACCCGGAATGGTGGCCTCCGCACTTGAATCAGTACGGCATGCTGAAGCTGATCCGGATTACACAGGAAGGCAGCTATATCGACGGATGCCGCATCTCGGACGTGACGTTGGACCAGATTGGGCTGGATTACAAAAGCGATATTCACTTCCGCATTGCGGTTACGGACGAACCTTTGAACAAACGGGGCTTAACGATCTTTGGTAAAAACTTTGGTAACTATGGACAGAATCTGCTCGCTCGGGTTCTCTATAACGTGCAAGAAGAGTAGAGCCGGCTCTGACTATTAACTCGATATTAAGCCTCGACCGATTTGCTAACGTAACTGTTCAACACAACAACAGCAACAACAATGTGTCTTCAAAAGGGTGCTATCCAGCACTCTTTTTTCATCTCGCCTAAGAACTTATTCAACCAAGTTGAAACAAACATACTGGATGATGTGACTTCCTATAGACCCTTTGTGATCCTCCATGTTGTTCACCATGTCGTGATATAATAATGGCCTGTAATGACAAAAATGGAATAACGGGCGGGGATACCTTTTGAAATTGGAGCGATTAATCTCAATCATATATAAACTGCTGAACCACGAAGTATTGTCTGCTTCCACCTTGGCGGAAGAGTTTCAGGTGTCCCCAAGAACGATCTATCGGGATATTGATGTAATCTGTGCCGCCGGCTTCCCGGTCGTCTCCCATCAGGGACTCAAAGGCGGCTACGGCATGATGGACGGATACAAGATGGATAAAAGCTTGCTTGGTTCTTATGATGTGGATTCCCTGATCACGGTCCTGAGCAGTCTATCCACAGTATTCGAAGATGCACGTGCACAAGGCACGATTGAACGTCTGCAAACGATTGGACCGGAGCATCAGAACTCAAGTCTGTCTGTGGATCTGGAGACTCGCCGAACAGAACCTGATGCCCTTCCTCATCTGCGTAAAGGTATTACGGATCATCAGGTTGTCCGTTTTGACTACATCAATACCAAGAATGAACATACACCCCGCCATCTGGAACCGGTAAGGCTACAATTCAAATATCGTAATTGGTATGTGTATGGATTTTGCCAGACACGGCAGGATTATCGCGAGTTCCGACTGTCCCGGATGATGAACGTGCAACTGACATCGGAACACTTCCAACCCCACCTTGAGCTTCCCCAAGAGACAGTTGTGTCAGATCCGTCATGGCAAGATCAGGTTAGTGATGTGGTATTTCGGGTGAACCCGGAAGCGCTCGCGGAAGCCATGGATCATTTTCAACAGGCAGATAAGCAATTTCACGAGGATGGAAGTATGACGATGCGGATCCAGGTTCATCAACCGTTACAAGCCAGATGGCTCTGGTCGTTTCTGCTTAGTTTGGGAAGTGGTGCTGAGGTGCTCGAACCGATTGAATTACGAGGCATCCTGGAAGAACAGCTTCGAAACACACTTAAGTTCTATGAAGAAGTATGACACGCTGTTGTCATACTTCTTTTTTTATAATCATCTCAGTAAGTTAACCCAATCTATCGCCAAATTAAAGGAGACGATTATCAATGAATCATCCAGAGCAAATGTATAATTACCACACATGGGCCACTCAAACGATCCTGGGCAGAATCAAGGAACTGCCCTCTTCTGCACTGAGTCAGGAAGTGAACAGTTCATTTCCAACCATTGCTCACGCACTCAGCCATATCTATACAGTGGATAAGATGTGGTATCTGGTGTTAACTGGCACCGGTATGCCCGAGGCACTGCAAGCATGCATATCACTCAATAGTGAAATTCACGGTTCTGTGGATGAGTACATCCAATGTTTTACCGACCTGTCGACACAATACAGTGAGTGGTTACGAGGCCAAGCTGATCTGGAGCAAACCATTCTACTCGATAATCCATTTGCCGGAATTCGCGAAACCAGCTTATCGGAAATCGTATTCCATGTGGTTAACCACGGAACCTATCATCGAGGCAATGTTTCTACTATACTGCGTCAATTGGGGCATGCCTCCATCATGAATGACTATTCACTCTTTTGGTATCAGGAACAGGCTCAAGTATAGTTGACAATCGGATGGAAAATGTACATTGTATCCCCGTAACGTCGAGGGAAGAATTGAGAAATTGGTTGTGGACGCATGGAAAAGTCGAGAAATCTTGCTGGGTAATTATAAGCATGAAACCCGTGCCGAATACCCTGCTGTATTTGGACGTGGTTGAGGAGGCGCTGTGCTTTGGCTGGATCGATGGAGTCAAAAAGAAAATATCCGAGACTCAATTAGCACAGAGATTATCGCCTAGAAGTAAACGTAGCTCATGGACTGAATTGAACAAGGAACGTGTTCGTCGTCTTGAACAGTTGGGCTTCATGCATGACGAAGGTAGACAGGTTCTTCCTGTTATGGACCCGAATGCTTTCATTATGGATGGTGTGATCGAACAAAGGCTGAAAGAAGACCATCAGGTTTATGCAAATTTCATGGCCTTTCCTACCCTATATCAAAACGTTCGAATCGATACGATCCAAAGTGTTAAACATCAGCCAGCATTATTCCAGAGCAGATTGGATAAATTCATAATCAACACAAAGGAAAATAAAATGTACGGTCAGTGGCATGACAACGGACAGCTATTGGACTATTGAATTTTCACTGAGACAGCAGACAGGACCTCCCTATGAGGAGGCCCTGTTTTGGTGTTTCCAATTTCAATGATTCTGCCTGTATGTTTTGGGAGACTTGCCAAAGGCTTTCTTAAACTGGCGAGTGAAATAATTGCTGTCGTTAAATCCACATTCATACGAAATTTCCGTGATGGACAGATTCCCGTTTTTCAACAAATGACATGCCTTCTCCAGACGCAACTTTTGCAGATAAGAGATCGGGGTCAACTGATAATAGGATCGGAAAATACGATTCAGATGCCTTATTGAGATGTTCGACTTCCCCGCAATATCCTCCAACAACAGTGGCTCAAGATAATGATCTTCAATAAATGAAATGGCATTTGCCAGATGCATCAGATTATTACCTTCGATCCCTTTCTCCTGCGTATCATATTGTCTCGACAAATAAACAACCATCTCCGTAAGACGTGAGATCAACATCGTCTGATACCCTTGCTGTTTACTCTGATACTCCTCAATCATGAACGATATCAGCGATTCTACATATTCCAGACTGGAAATGGATAACGCCAATTTACTCGGAAAAGAGTGAATATTACGATAAAACGGTTCCAAAACAAACAGCGCCTGGAAGCCGTTAGATTTTCTCAGATCGGGCCCAGCCGAAGCAAGCATTTCAGGACTGAACATAATGTTACAGATCCTAAAATCATGAGGGTCTTTATACGCGTGATGGGTGTCGCCATTAATCACAAATACGTTCCCTTTTTTAATAAAAAATTCCTCGGTGTTCACCACATGGGTTGCATGACCACTCAGAACAATGACAAGTTCCGTAAAGTCCACATGATTATGAAGCTCCATGTCTTGGTCGTGTCCACCATACTGAATGAAAAATGGAAATTGCTGATCCGAAGTAAACCATCTCAAATATGCATTACTCAAAAGCATTCCCCTCCGCAAACCATGTTGGGTTGAATGTCTATATCATGCTATTCGAGGACCGAAAAATCAAGGTTGGAAATGATTGAAGACGATATAATTCCCCTTGAAGCAACGATACCTCTCATACGTTCAGGTTATTTTAAACTCTCAAAAAGAATAGGAGCATAACATGATGAAATATACCAATCCGGTGATTCCGGGGTTTTATCCAGATCCAAGTATCTGCCGTGTAGATGAAGACTATTATCTGGTAACCAGTACCTTTGAATATTTCCCTGGTGTGCCCATCTTCCACAGCAAAGACCTTGTGAACTGGCGACAGATCGGCCATGTCCTCACAACGACTGAGCAACTCCCTCTAGCGAACGCGGGCAGCTCTGGCGGCATTTTTGCCCCAACTCTTCGGTACCATGATGACTGGTTCTATATGACAACAACCAATGTCAGCGGCGGCGGAAATTTCTATGTACGTAGTGCCCAGCCCGAGGGACCATGGTCTGCTCCGATTTTTGTTGATCAGGGCGGCATTGATCCCTCTTTTCTCTTCGATGAAGATGGACATGTGTATTTTCAAACGGCCTGTAACGGCGATGAAGGTGAGGGCATCTATCAATGCGAGATAGACATCACGACCGGAGCCAGACTAACCGATAGCCGATTGATCTGGACTGGAACCGGAGGAGCAGCCCCCGAAGCTCCCCACATGTATAAAATAAACGGCCTCTACTATCTGATGATCGCCGAAGGTGGAACCGAGTATGGTCATATGGAGACCATTGCTCGGAGCACAGAGCCATACGGACCATTTGATCCGTGTCCTCATAATCCAATTCTGTCCAATCGGAGCATGAAATCCAGCATTCATGCAACCGGTCATGCAGACCTTGTCCAGATCCAGGATGGAAGCTGGTGGGCCGTATCTCTTGGCATTCGTCCAGCAGGTTACCCCATGCGGCACCATCTGGGACGTGAAACGTTCCTGGCACCTGTCACTTGGACGGACACCGGTTGGCCAGTGATCGGTGTGGACGGACATATTGAGCAGGAGATGACTGGGCCTTTGTTGACTGAGCACCCTTGGTCGCCCCAGGCTATTCGGGATGATTTTGACGAACCATCATTAGGCATGAACTGGATCTTCTTACGTAATCCAGTTCCGGGTAGTTGGACGCTCACTGAAAATCCCGGGCAACTCATCCTCCGAGGTCATTCGGTTTCACTCGATGATGGACAAAATCCAGCCTTTGTCGGGCGTCGATTGAGCCATTTCTTATGCAATATGGCAACCGAGCTACGTTATGAGCCAAATGCGAGCGGTGAGGAAGCCGGATTAACCTTATTTATGAATGATAAATATCATTACGATTTGGTTGTAACACGGATCGATGGGCAAAAGAAAATCATACTACGGCGAACCGTCGGCTCTCTGCGAACCGAGCAGGTGTTTGACTGTGACACGGGGCCGGTTGTATTTCAAATCAAGGCTGACCGTAATAACTTCACGTTCCTCTACCAGCAAGGTTCATCCGATGCCATCGAAGTGGGTTCAGGGGAAACACATCTGTTATCTACCGAAGTAGCAAGTGGTTTCACAGGTGTGATGATCGCCATGTACGCTTATGCTCCATCGGGGGAGTGTACGCCTGCAAGTTACGATTGGTTTGACTATGAACCTCTGGACGAATAATCGTTTTAACTCCTATATTCAGTAATAGAAAAATATAATATATGATAAGCTAAAATTATCCCCTTAAAGTAGATACTCTTTGAAAAGCCTTGTGTGGTAGCATAAGGAAATGAGTGAACTTTGAGGGGATTTTGCTATAGCTATATCTTTATTACGGATTGCACTTGAATTTATAAAAGAACCATTGCTTTATTAGAGAAGTTCTCCTAGTATTTTTAGAAGGAACACCCCAGCAGTTCCCATCTTGGCAATACCTTCACTGCCCATATGAGAGCGCTATCGCTGCAGCACGAAAGAAAAACGGGAGGTTGCAGATATGAAATGGAATCACTTCAAGTCCAAGCTTCTGTTTAAGTACACCCTATCCTATATCTCCATTTTCCTTATCCCTCTTGTTATTTTAACCATCATTATTTATCACAACGCTGTGGACACGCTCCGTTCAGAGATCGAGCAGACCAATGTCAATCAGCTCACTCAAGCCAAAACTGTCATTGATGATCGCATGAAGGAACTACAAGACATCGCTTTTCGCATCGCCTACGATGAGCAGTTAACGCGGTATTGGACCCACCATCCGTACTATAGCCGGGAATCAATCGGCGCATTGGTCAAATACAAAGCTACCAGTTCCATTATCGATGAGTTATTCCTGTTCTTCCGCGGAGATGATAACATCTATTCTTCTCAAGGTTCTGAGAACCTGGATGTATTTACTGGCCGCTACAAATTTACTACGTGGAACAAAACAGACATGATCCGGGATTTGAATAACGTACAGTCCCCCACAATACGTCCAGCGGAGCAGGTCGTCCAAGGAACCAGAATACCCAATTCCATGCTAGCCTACCTTGTACCGATTGCACCTAACAATACGCCCGCCCATGGAACCGTCATGTACCTGATTCACGAGTCCAATCTGACGGGCCTAATTGATTCCATCCTCAGCGACTATCACGGGATGACTTATATTTTCGATAATTTCGGGCAAGTACTGGCAGCCAATTACAAGGGAGAAATCATATCCGAACAGGAAGTTAACGCTCTGTTTGCTCTTGAACCCGGAACGCACAGCATCTCCTTAAATCAAGAACCACATTCGGTTGTATCCGTTAAATCGGATGCGGGTTGGACTTATGTGACCGCTATGCCGAGCAACCAATTTTTTAGCCGAATCGTTCATATTCGCACCTTTGTTGTTCTTGTTTTCTCCTTCATGGTGGTGATGGGCACGTTCCTCGCCATTATGTTGGCCCGAAGACATTACCATCCGATTTCAGACTTAATGGAGTTCATTCGGTTGAAAAATGATCCTGATCCATCCTCCACCACCAACGAGCTGGAATGGATCAAGAAAACACTGCATGATTATAGTCAGCGCGTAGATCTTCAGGAGCCCTATGCTCGCAATCATATTTTGCTCATGTTGCTGAAGCACGGTCACACCGGAGATTTCCCCTCTGAGTTTACGGATAAGCTTGGCATACGCTTTAACCGATCCCATTATTTTGTGATGACCATGGGCTGGGAAATGCATGCTTTTCCTATCGGTGATAACCCCGAGCAACCTACTGTCATGCAGCTGATGAACGATGTGGAGCTGCCGGAGTTGTCTGCATATGCTTACGGCGTGGAGCTGCCACAGGCAGACCAATTGGCCCTTATCGTGGGATTCGATGCCGAAATAGAGCATGAAGGTAGACTGAATGCTCGTATGGAGCCTATTGTTGAAAAACTGCAATGGATGGTGACAGAACACACCGGGGTCGCGCCCGCAATCGGGATAGGCAATCGGTACATTTATCCGAAACAGCTGAATCAGTCCTACATTGAGGCCTCGACCGCTCTGGAAGCATCGATGCTGCATGGACAGGGCAGCAGTACATACTTTAACAACCTTTCCGGTTCCGATGTACAGGATTCTTCCTTCTGGGTTCCTAAGGATGTGTTATTAAAGCTGGTTCAGAGCTTAAAACAAGGCAGCTATGATGTGGCGGTTCAGATGGTGTCAACTGCGTTGAATACCCTGAAATCCGAAATGCCGTCTGTACCGCTGCTGCGTTGCATCTGCTTTGATATTCTGAATACAATGCTCAAAACCGCTTCGGAGCTTGGAATTCATCATGTGGTTGATCAACTTCCAAGGATCACTTCCTACGACTCGTTGGAGGATTTGGAGAAAAAACTGACAGGTCTTGCCGCCGAAATCTGCGCCCATGTCGAGGCAAAGAGTGAAACGGAAGAAAGCTCCCTGATGGATGAAATTGTTGCTTATATCGATGCCAATTTCTCTGATTATGATCTCAGTCTGGGTACGATTTCATCGAAATTCACGATCTCTTCATCCTATTTCAGTCGTTCTTTCAAAGAAAAGATCGGCATGAACTTTACCCAATATATCTGGCAGAAACGGATGGATGAGGTCATTCGACTACTGCTGCATACTACCGATCCGTTAAAAGATATCATCACGCGTGTCGGTTACCTGGATACACCAAACTTCATCCGCAAATTCAAAAAAGAGACGGGTTATACCCCAGGGCAATACCGTAAAATGCACCGTCCCAACGGCTCCGCCGATTCCCCTGATGATGATGACGAGGAATGTATTGGATAAAGGGATACATTGTCTCTGTGAATGGTTACATCTCAAAACAGTAAACAATGTATATGAGAGCGAATAACCGTGCCTGATTCATTAGACCAAAATAACGCAAACAAGGGGCCGTCCTATACGCCATGCTCATGACGTATAGGACGGCCCCTTCGTATGTTTTTAGTCCTTAGACATAATCGATCCGTCGGCTTCGACGTGCTTATCCTATTTCCCAGCTGGAAGAACCTTCAGCCCTTGATGTACTGCACCCAGCAAACGGTGAGTTGGATCACAGCCGTACTCCCAGAACATGATCCCGGCCAGACCTTGATCCTTTACGTAATCACATTTGCATTGGATCGATTCTTCATCATCATACGATATTAAGCTGGACCCATTAAACAGAAACGGTGCACAGGCTTCTTCATCCCAATAACGAGTGTAACCATTCTTGTTAATGTACTTCGCTTCCAGCTCGGCAAATGATGGTCCATATCCGCCTGTACTACCGGCCATTTGATGGAGCCCGTAGTTTCCGTCAGGAACCTCAGTCCAGATCCGGGAATAGAACGCAGCTCCGATCACAATTTTCTCCTTCGGAACGCCTGCGCGAATAAACAGGTTCACGGAAGCATCCGTACTGATTCGAAACAGATCTCCGGTTGGCGTGTACAGATTCGTATGATGTCCAGTCAGGACTTGAAAACCGCCACGCATATCATAGGTCATCAACTGCACGTAGTCCAGGTACTGCTGCACCTTAGCCATCTCTGTACCATCAACGTAGTATTGATCAGCCCCTGCCGCAATGGTGAGCAGATAATAACGGCCATCCTCTTCTCCCTTGGCACTCAGTGCCTCCCGCATCGTCTTGAGAAGTAAAGTGAAATTCCGTTTATCATCAGGACTGGATGCGATACCTGCTTCACCATAACAAGGATACTCCCAGTCCAGATCAATCCCGTCAAATGGATATTCCTCCAGCACCCGGACCGCAGATGCAGCCATGCTGTCCCTCCCCGCCTGGGTTGAGGCGGCTTCGGAATAACCGCCTGCGCTCCATCCGCCTACAGACAACAGCACTGTAAGATTCGGATGCTCCCGCTTGATGTGCTGGATCACATGGCCGTTTTTTAAATGCTCGGTGGTGATTGCATCATTCTTGACATGTCCGAAGGCTACGTTCAGATGTGTTAACTTCAAGAGATCCTCATGTGCCATATCGGGGAGAACTGAATCAACAGCATAACCCGCAGCAATATATCTCGTCACTCTCTTCACTCCGATCCGTTCGATGATTGAGATATCGCAGCAGCAATCTGCAAGGCTTCCTTCCCGGTACCAATCTTGTACCCGGAAGCCAGATAACGAACTTGATGCTGAGTATCCAGCACAAACAGATGTGGATAACCCGCTTCATAAGCCGCAGGCTTCGAATTGAAGCCTGACAAGGAAGCATAACTGGAATCTCGTACAAAAACCGTGCGTACAGGCAGTTTTGGATAATCAGCAGGGTCAAAGGCAGCGTTCCATTCCATATCTCCGATCATGAGTACGATGGGTATGCCCAGCTTATCCAGCGGCTCTGCCAGCTCGCACAGTTCACGAATCAGATGTTTGGTCGGTTCCCGCTCCGGTTCAATCCAGGCAGCAATGGCACCCTCCGATCCCAGAAGTTCCTCCAGTTCTACCTCTGAACCATCCAGACGGGTCAGTATACTTCCTGGTGCCAGTTTACCCAGTACAGGAATATCAACCTCATTCTCGCGATAAGACAATACAACATCAGTTGTATCTCCGGCGTTCACGGTAAAGTAAACGAATCGTACTTTTGCCGTTCCATCTTTCAGACGAATGCCTGTCGTTAAGCGATAAGCTCCTGCCTCAACCTCATATGGCTCACTATAGACATCCGTACTGCCATAAGGATAAATCAACGTCTTGTAGACGCCATCTTCCAGACGGGCAAACGTAAAGTTCTCGAAATAGGATGCTTCAGGTGTATCCTGCGAAGCTTTTATATCCCTATGAAGTTGGAGCATTCCCCAGCTTGTGCTCTCCTGAGTTTGAGGTAAGGCGAGACTAAACACTGCATCCTCCCAGCCTCTGTCACTTAGATACTGTGGTTTCTGTGCGCTCGGATGTAATCGGGCCGGAATACCCAAACTGCGACATACAGCCACAAACAAAATATCCAGCGACTGAGAGTCTCCCTTCATTAGACTAAACGTCCCTATCGGATTCCCTTTACCTTTTAGATTAGGAAGATCTTCATAGTATTCGTATTCCTGTTCCAGCATTCGGGCAAGTGTCGCAGGATTTTCCCTGAACGTCACTACCTCCTCTGCCGAAAAGGCATTCTGGAATACACCTCGATAAGGGACCAGCATCTCATAGGAGATCCGCGGACACAGGATGTATCTCACAAACGTATCTTCCGCCCATGATCCTTGCTGCGAGAGTGCACCAATCAGATGATCGTCCAGCGTCTGGCGAAGGGTATCAATTAAATCTTTTTCATTCATCGACTCCAGCAACCGGAGCGGCCATTCACCGTATGAATTGGAACGTTCCTCTAGGAAAGATGCAATTTCACGACTGTTCCCCCTTGCCTGCTGGAGAACATCCCACACACGTACCGAGGGCAGTCCAACCTTTTTAGCCAGCGAGACAGCTTCCTCCTCACTCAGGAACGTGTCCTCATACTCGCTCCGGGTCTGCGCTCCTTCCTCCAGCCGACGATTGTGAATCTGGATCTTCTCTTCCGGTAACACAATCACAGCCTCTCCCTCCCTTTCCGGAGGAGGAACCATATCGAAATCTACAATCCCTGTAGGCTGCTCTGATGAGTTCAGCACAAGCTCTATAACCTTGTTTTCCTGAGCCTTGAATAGGATCTCACTCCACTTGCCGCCGCTAACCGCACGAATCAAAAGGTCACCACAGCCAGTCTTAAAGGTCGCTTCCCCTTGTGCATCCGTCCTAATCTCGGCAATTGGATAAAATTCAGCCGTATTGTACAGCTCAAAGCGGACGCTCGCGCCGGGTACGGGCTCTCCCTGCTCATTTTTCACCTTCACATAGATGTTGCGTGTTGGCGCATAGTTCTCAAGCAGATTAATCTCCGTATATCCCTTTTCGGAGAGCGTAATATCCTCTGGGCCGGGATAGTCGGCATAGATTCTTGTATTAATCAGCATGGCCCTGCGGGCTGGCGGACTGAACCACCCTTGGTTCAGACGGACTTCCGGCTCGCATGCACCGATGTAATACCATTGACCATCTGCCCAGGCTTCTACCCAAGCATGGTTACTATCACAGTGAGCCCAGCGCGGTGTGTAGACCTGACGGGCAGGTATACCGATGCTGCGAAGAGCGGCCACCGCCAGCGTGGATTCTTCGCCGCATCGACCACGAGCATTCCGGATCATCGTCAGCGGGGATATCGTGCGCAGATCGCTGCCTATATAGGTCGCTTTTTCATGACACCAGTAATTCGTCTCCAAAATGGCATCTGCCATGGATAAGTTCGTAGTCCGCTCGGCTAATTCGTCATACAATAAGCCGCGGTAATCTTCAATATTTTCCGTATTTATGCGATAAGGCAGTACAAAATGAAGGAACAAATGATCAGGAACGCGTTCTCCCCAAGGCACACGTTTACGGGTGTCCAATGCCCGGCTCACATGACTCAAGAACAAGTCCCCGTTATAATCAGCCATGTCGTTTACCGGCATATAGGCATAGACATACTTCAATGCCCACGTCTCTTCTTGTGTTAGCTCCTGCTGAAAAATATGAAATAACTCCGATTTGCGAGCCTCTGCAAAACGTACCTTCTCCTGGAACTTCTGCTCGATCCTCTCCAATGACTGTGCATCAAGGGAAAATACCAAGGTTTGGCTGGTCATTGCGTTCTCACTCCTTCCACAGCTTTCCGTCTTCCCGAATACAGATCAAGGCCGTTCCGTCCAAAGACGGCGCAGTAATCTGGAACAGGCTGCGAGTCGTTTCAATAACAGGCTCACAGCTCCACGATTCCTCACCCATAAGCAGCTTCACATCTTGGGTAAATTCACCATGCTTTTCATAATAATTACGTTCACGGTAATAAAGCTTGCGAAGCTCCCATTTGATTCGTTCGTCTTCAGGCAACTCAAATGACTGATCCGTTCCGTCATCCGAGAATACAACATACCCCCATAACTCCGGGTAATGCATGTTGATAATACCCATAGGTGACCACACCCAGTTGTCCTCCGGATAAGGTTTACCAGTATCTGGATTCAGCACCTTGTAGTACTCATCGCCCTGTACCTCGGTCTGCCACTCCACGCGCGAGAAGTTGACACGCCAGAATTCACCCGGCGAAGGTGGACGGTTTCCTTCGGCACATTCCTTTAGACTGGTCCAGGGAATCGCAACTTCCACGCTCCATTTCCGGTTCTCTGCACCAGGTCTGTTCAGTTCCCCATCGATATATACGGCCGTCTTGAGACCGCTAATATCCCAACCGTTAACCGGAGGCCCACCATCCCGATACGGCTTCACTAATAACAGGTCCCATACCGTATTGAGCGCATTGATCTCGAACTCATAATATTGATGGGAATCCCCGTCGGGATCGATAAAAATCTCGAAGTCATTGTCATAAAAAATAACGGAATCACGTTCAGTCAGGGTAGCCCATATCTGATCTTCAATCAGCTCGGCAGCAAAATAGAAATAGTCGTCATCCCACAGCATTTTTACCCGTGTCTGTTTCTCTGGCTTTGGACGAAGATCCCCTTCGATATCAACGAAATCCTCCGTCCAATGAGCCGCATTCCAAAATGCCTTATCCACACGGCCATCTAACACCAGTGGTTCCTGCGCACGCTTGCATATATAATGTTTGGGAGCATACTCAATCCTGGGTTCTGGCACTCCACTTCGGTTCATGTCACTCTCTCCAATTCGTAAGGGAGGGCATGCATCTATCGGCACATGCCCTCCCCGTAATGGTTAGTTATGGGTGACAACGGCTCCAGCGCCGCCGTACATTTCCAGCTCCTCATCAAATTCGAGCTTAAGAACGGTCACCTGTTCATGTGTATCCTTCGAGGTCATCTTAATCCACGTTGTTCCCGGGATATTGAACCAAGGCACGCCCCCATGAATCTCATGATTAAGCTCTTTGCCCGAATGCAGCACGGTAATTTTCTTGATCGGATTGCAGAGCCCCTTGATGCACACATTCTCTTTTGGATCGTCATACACAAACAGGTAAAGCGTCTTTCGATCCTGGGATACCGTGCTTCCCCCCAGATAATAGCGAGGCATAATGCCTTCACCCGTACCAAAGACGGCCTCTTCATGGGTTCGGATCCAAGCTCCCAGTCCAAACAAAATATCCTCCTGCCTCTGATCGATGGTGCCGTCTTCACGCGGACCGATATCCAGCAACATATTACCGCCCATCGAAATGCAGTCACAGAACATTCGAATGATCTGATTTAACGATTTGTATTTATGATCGGTTGGCACATAACCCCATGATGTGTTAATCGTGGTGCAGAATTCCCAAGGTCCCTCGGGTCTTGTGATCGGAATGCCCTGCTCAGGCGTCTTGTAATCCCCATAACCTTGAAGGCGGGAGTTGATGATGATATCCGGGTTAAAAGATTGCAGATAATGCTTGAACTCAGGCAGATTCCACTGCTCGGCACTCCGTTCCCAGTCCCCATCAAACCACAGCAGATCCACCTTTCCGTAATTTGTTAAAATCTCTCCCAGTTGATGGTTATTAAATTGCAGGAACTTCTGCCACTTTGCCTGATCCTGAACGCCGTCCACAGGACTTGAATGCCGGTTGACACCACTGAGATCCTCCGGTACTTTTCCACCTTCATACACGCTAGGATAATCCGGATGTGACCAGTCAATGAGCGAGAAATACATCCCCAGATGAATGCCCTTTTCCCGAATCGCTTCCGCATATTCCTTCACAATGTCACGATTCGCTGGTGTCTGTTTGACAACATTGAGATCACTATATTGCGTATCCCATAACGCCACGCCATCATGATGCTTCGTTGTCAATACGGCATACCGGGCACCAGACTTCTCAATCAAGTCCGCCCACTTCTCAGCATTAAATTCCGATGCCGTAAAACCATCCAACTGTTTCATATATTCTTCATAGGATATCCTGCCATTATAGAAGGACCAGGATTCCGCAATCCCGTCCACCGCATAGATGCCATAGTGGATGAATATCCCCAGTTTGGCTTCTTCAAACCATTTCTGCATAACGCTCCACACCTCCCCCGAGAATTCTTATATGCGAAAAATTTAATGCAGCTAACATTATTGAAGCTAACTGCTGTCTTTTTGCATGGGATGTATCTCGATAGGCTTTATTGCCCCGAATTCCAGCGGTCATATGCCCCCTGATACAGTTCGATGATACGGTCACTGCCCATTTTCTTCATCTGTGCAATGTACTTATCCCAGTTCTCAAGTGGTTCCTGGCCGGTCACAAACTTCGCTTCCATCTGTTTAACGTACGTATCCAGATCAGACAATAGAGCGGTTGCTTCGCTTTGCTCTTCATTCGTCAAATAAACGTTAGGAAATGGTGCTTTTCCGATAGGTACCAACTTCTCTTGATTCTGCTGGTCAATCCACTCATCAAATTCGGTGCGTAGACCCTTAGCTACATCCGGATCATTAATACCCGGTGTCAAAATACCAAAGTTCGGCGTAATTTTACCCCGGTATTCCTCGCGATCACCGCCGCCAGGAACAGGGAGCCACTCTTTAACGTGATTTTCCTTGTCTTTGAATTTCCACAGCACACCTTCCGGACCTTGATTGAACAGTGTCGCACCTTCATAGCTGTATAAGTAATCGATCCATCGCATTGTCGCCTCGGGTGACGGGTTGCTGCTTGTAATAGCAAAGGTACCGCGAGCCGACATGCCCGGATGTTTGCCGTATACCGGAGAGTCTGCCACATCGCTCTTCACGGGTGTCATCAGCGGATGATCCGTGCTAGGTTCACCACCAAGCGTGAAGTATGGATGGTAATCGTTAAACAGTGCAAGTTTGTTGCTTTCACCTTTTGCTTTTTTCTGATCACCTGTTTGAGAGAAGGTCTCATGATCCAGCAAGTCTTCCTTCCACAAGCGGTTCATGAATGTAAGATAACCTTTGTAACCTTCTTCTTGATAAGGATAGTGAACTTTACCGTCCTTATCGGAATAGATGCCTTCGTTGTACATTCCCCAGAAGCCGAAGAAAAACATGCGAAGATCATCCAGTTTCACAGAAGTAAGCGGAATTTCATCTTGCTGGCCATTGCCATTAGGATCTTCTTCTTTTACACGCTTGAGATACGTATACAATTCTTCCGTAGTCTTGGGCTCTTCTACGTTAAGTGCCTTCAAGAATTCCCCGTTGTACCACATTGGGCCTCTATACCATACGGCCGCTTTATCAATGAATGGGAGTGCATACATATGCCCATCAGGTGTTGTAAATGATTTGCGGACATCCGGGTTCTCATCGAGTATCTTTTTGATATTTGGGGCGTAACCTTCGTCAATGTATTTTTCCAACGGGATCAGGATGCCCTGGCTGCCATAAGTCACCTGCTCGGCAGGCTTGAGGTCCGCAGCATAGAACATATCCGGTAAGTCTCCACTCGCGAAAACCAGATTTTTTTTCGTTTCAAAGCTATCGATCGGTGAGAGCTGGTATTCCAGCTTGATGCCCGACAGTTTCTCCATTTCTTGCAGCACAGGCATCGTGCTCCAGTCGGCTACGCCCGCATCCTGGGACATAACCTTCAACGTTAGCGTTTTGTCTACAATGGGAAAACCTTCCTTTTTGACCCCCTCTACTTTGGAGGTCGTGCTTCCGTCTTCATTGGTTGAACCACAAGCTGCAAGCAATGTTGCGAATAAGGTGAGACAGAGTGTAATGGATGAAGCCTTGCGAAGCTTTTTCATAACAACAACTCCCCTTGTTTAATGTGGTATATGGATTAAGATCATCCCTTAACGGAACCGATCATAACACCCTGTACAAAGTAACGCTGGAGGAATGGATACACCGCAATGACCGGTAGGGTGGCAACAATAATGACTGCATATTTGACCAGTGCAGCAATCTCCGCTTTGGTATTCATCGCCGTTGCTGAAGACGTATCGATAGCGCCTCCCCCCTGTGCCGCCATTTCCTGAAGCACCAGAATCTGGCGCAGAAAGAGCTGCAGCGGGTACTTGGAAGAATCATTCAGATAGATCATGGCACTAAAATAGCTGTTCCAGTGTCCGACTCCATAGAAGAGCGCCATCACTGCAATGATTGGCATGGAAAGCGGGAGCACAATCTTGATGAACAACCGGGTGTTGGTACACCCATCAATATGCGCCGCTTCCTGTAACTCCTTGGGAATGGTTGATTGGAAGAACGTCCGGCATACGATAATATTCCAGATGGATGCAGCCCCGGGCAGAATAAGTGCCCACATGCTGTTCACCATACCAAGATCCTTGACCAGCAGGTAACTTGGGACAAGCCCTCCGCCGAAGAACATCGTTACCATAAACATCGCCATGAAGAATCCACGTCCCACAAAGTCCGAGCGGCTGAGCGCATAGGCTGCCGGTAGTGTAACAATCAGGTTAACGATGGTGCCTACAACGGTATAGATAATCGTATTTTTGTACCCAATCCAGATGTTGGTGTTCTCAAACACCCTGGCGTAACCTTCAAACGTAATCCCTTTTGGAAGCAGCCACATCTCACCGGAGGCTACATATTTGGGATCACTGATTGAAGCACTGATGATGTATAACAGTGGATACAGCACAATGACGAGCGCTACCGTCAGATAGATGTAATTGCACAATAAGAACAATTTATCACTTCTGCTTTCTTTCACAGCGGATGACATGTGTATTCCCTCCTTTTACCACAGGCTGTTTTCACTGGTGCGGCGTGCAATCTGATTTACGGTAATAAGTAGAATCGCATTAACTACGGAGTTGAATAATCCCACCGCCGTAGAGAAACTGTACTGCGCATCGACCAGACCGGACCGATAGACAAATGTTGAGATGACATCAGACGAGCCCATGTTCAGCGGATTTTGCAGCAGCAGGATTTTCTCGAATCCGACGCCCAGAATACTGCCCATATTGAGAATTAACAAGATGGTGATCGTAGGAATAATCGCTGGTATGTTAATATGCAAAATCCGTTTGAACCGGCTCGCACCATCCACCACAGCCGCTTCATGCAGTTGCGGGTCCACACCCGATAGAGCGGCAAGGTATATAATGGTGCCCCAGCCTGCACTTTGCCAGACTCCTGAAAGTACATACACTGTCTTGAACCACGCAGGGTCCGTCAGGAATTGAGGTGACTGAAATCCAAGGGCCTGTACCAAATTGACAATCATGCCTGACGAGGGTGATAAAAAGGTAATGATCATCCCCGACATCACCACGACCGAAATGAAATGTGGTGCATACGTGACGGTCTGCACAGTACGCTTGAAGAAGGAATCCTTCACTTCATTGAACGCTAACGCCAGAATAATCGGCAGTGGAAAACCTATAGCCAGCTCATACAAGCTGATGCTAAGGGTATTCCATAGTAAATCCCAGAAATAATACGAATTGAAGAAACGGATGAAATGATCGAATCCGACCCATGGGCTTCCTGTGACACCAAGCGTTGGGATAAAGTTTTTAAATGCAATTTGTATGCCGTACATCGGACCATAATGGAATATCAGAAAGTATAAAAAGGCTGGCGCAATAAACAGATACAACTCCCAGTTCCGAATCGTCCTTCTCCATAATTTATTTTTCTTACTGCTCGGATTGGTGTATACCGATAAGTTTTGCGATAAGGCGGACTTCCCATCTGGTTGCATCAGTTGTTTCCTCCTTTTTTGGTAACGCTTACATACCGAGTTTATGGTTCATTGCCTAATCCGTAAATATGCCATTTCAATCTTCACTTCTAAAATCACGGAATATACTGTTACAACAGGGGTTTACACTTTTGTTGCCAGCTTGTCATTGTCATTTCGGGGTTGTAAAACATGTAGAATTTGACCTATTTCCCTCCTGTAGTTGTCATTGAGTGTTTCATCACATGAACTTGAAAGATGTCAGATCCGAACTTAGGTTAGAAAACAGACCTTAAAGTCAAAACCCACATATACGCATTGGACACGGTATTCATGTCTACAAGCATCATACTTTAATGTAATATTATCTGTCATATATATTCCGCACATTACAAACCTGTAATGGCTTGCCTTTATTCTATATTTCTCCTCCCTCTTTCGTATATATGTTGTTTTTATCTTTGCCTTCAGGATACATAAGCGCTTATAAACACTGGAAATATGAAGTCATATATGTAGATTTTGCACAAGGTGTGGAATCTGAAAACAGTAGATATTTCGGAAAAGACCATTTAAAAAAAGCCATTCCGCTAACACGAACTGGCTTTACAACCTAAGCAGATATCCAATTTTATTCATAAAAAATGACATAATTAATCACACTACATGTAATATAAATGATCATATAAACCTGTGTACAGTTTCAACTCAAATAAAAAAACCACTCTCCATACATGTATGGAGAGTGGTTTTGAAGATACACATCCGTTTTAACCATGTTCAGTTTATAGGGGTTGCAGTGAATTTACTTACCAGAAGGTTGAGCTTCTGCTGTATACCCTGTTGGAATATCCGTTTCTGCAGTCACATTTGTGATAACCATCGGATACATCATGTCTGGATCAGGTTGAATAATGGAATAGAGCACGATCGCGCGTCCATCCTTCTCCAATTTCACATCATCAATCTTCAATCCATAACCAGGGTGTGGCATTTCAGCAGTGAGTTTAACTTTGGTTGTTTTGTCATCAACCTTCGTTGTTGTCACTTCAGGTACGATCGCTTGTTGGCCTTCACCTGGATTGGTTGGAGCTGGCTCTGCTGAGCCGCCATTGCCGTGTTTATCCACAAATTCGAGTGCATTGAAGATCATGCTTGCAGCCTCCATACGGGTAAGCGACTGATCTGGACGGAAGTTACCGTCCTTATCCAGTTCAATGATGTTCATGTTCAGCAAGTTCTGGACTGCAGATATGGCGTCCTTACCGATTTTATTTTCGTCCTTAACAAGATTATACTTCATAATAACCGGATAATTCCCGGTTGTGTTAATGCCTTCATGCAGCAAAATAACAAATTGCTCACGTGTCATCTTGCCTTGGGGATTCAATTCTACCGGAATGGACAATCCGTTTTGCGTAGCCGCTTGAACAGCGTCAGCATACCATGTGTCTGGACTAATTTTATCTTGAGCGGAAGACGCAGCATATGCATTTTTCAGACCAAATGCATTTACAATCAGTTGAACACCCTGTGGCTCGGACAATGCAAGATCTGGACGGAACAGATCCGCTGTTACTCCGCTAACAATGCCTTTTGATTTCAATGAATCCACAATCGACTTCTGACCTTCATCCTTCACATCTGTGAAAGCAAATACCGATGCACCTCCTGCTGTCAAAGAAACGCAGAGCGCAAGTGTTGCAGCCAAACCTTTTTTATGTTTCATTTCCTGGCACCTCCATATGATTAGTAAAGCCTATTTTTTACCTCTTCATTCCTACAGACGGCATACCCATGAAAAATGTTTCAGTAATTTCGACATCTGGTGAATACAACACGGGAACACGGCATAGAACTCTTCTCCGACGCAGCTAATCCGATCACCTGCTTTTTGCTAACTGGCTTCGTTGACATCCATTCGGATTAGCGCAAAAATAAGAATAGAGAAATCTATCGGATGACGGATAAACAACGAACTAGATCGCATACAGTAAGAGGGCACGACGCGCTAATAACAGGTGTCGGCCCTTTTCTTGACTCCACCTGCTGAACTGACTTCACCTATAACAAAAGGAGAACAACGCTTATGTCCAAGAAAGGATTACTTCGCGGTTATGTTGTGTCGAACTGGCCTGTTTATCTGGTTGCTGTTCTTCTGATTATTGCCTCCAATGTCGGGCAAGCATCCTTGCCCCGCATACTCGGCAGTTTCACGGATCAGTTGATGCAGAACACGCTTCAGATGCAGACGGTCGTAAGGTACAGCCTGTCCCTTTTGGCTATTGCCATCGGGTATAATCTGCTGTTCGGTACCGGGCAATTCATGATTATGAAGCTCGGTCGACGCTTCGAATTCATGACGCGTGAGCGTATATTCAGTAAGTTTTCCGAACTTAGCGAACATTATTTCTCCAAACAGGGGAACGGAAAGCTGCTCAGTTATGTCATGAATGACGTTACTTCCGTTCGTGAAGCGATCTCCAATGGTGTGACACTCATGACCAATGCCACCTTCCTGCTGTTGTCCTGCATTGTCATGATGCTGCTTAGCGGGATTCCGTTGACGCTCATTCTAATCAGTGTTGTCCCTTTGCTGGCGATTCCATTTCTGGTCGTGTTTTTTGGTCCGCGGATTCGCAAGCGCTCTCGCGACGTGCAGGAAGCTCTTGCTACCATGACGGAATCGGCGGAAGAGCAACTGGGTGGCATTCGCGTAACCAAGACGTTTGCCATCGAGGACAGTGCTCGTGCACGCTTTGGAACTACCGTCGATGCAATCAAGAGCAAGCAGCTTCGACTGGTTCGTCTGTCTTCCTTGTTTCAAGCCTTGCTACCACTGCTGGGAGCCATCTCATTGGTCGTTTCTCTGCTTGTTGGAGGTATTATGACCATGCAGAATTCTATTACACTCGGGAGTTTTGTCGCCTTAACCTTATATCTGCGCATTATCATGGGACCGCTTCAACAGATCGGCAATGTTATTAATACCGTTCAGCGCTCAGGCGCATCACTGGAGCGGGTGAATGACCTGCTCAGCGAAGTAGCGGATGTACGTGAACTTCCTGAAGCCACAGCGCTCCAAACCGTACAAGATATCACCATGGAGAATCTAACCTTCTCCTATCCTGGCAGTTCATCTCCTGCTCTCAAAAACATTCAACTCAATATCCGTGCCGGGCGAACGGTCGGTATTGTAGGCAAGACCGGCTCAGGTAAAAGTACCCTCGTCAAGCTATTGCTGCGTACATATGAACCACCTGAAGGAACAATTCGCATCAATGGTACCGATATTCGTCAGCTGTCGCTGGAAAGTCTAAGGTCGCGCATCGCCTATGTCCCTCAGGATGGATTCCTGTTTAGTACCACCATCCGGGATAACATCGCATTTAGCGACCGGGAAGTATCGCTGGATACAGTGGAACATAGTGCACGGCAAGCCATGATCTATGACAATATTGTCCGTTTTCCCGATCGCTTCGATACACTGCTTGGCGAACGTGGACTCACCTTGTCTGGTGGACAGCGTCAGCGAACGAGCCTTGCAAGAGGACTGATCAAACAAGCACAGTTACTTATTCTGGATGACAGTATGAGCGCGGTTGATGCTGTCACCGAGAGTGGTATTCTGCGCAGTTTGCGCGAAATCGGCAAGGGCAAAACCACATTGATTATCTCTCATCGCATCAGCGCGGTCCGTCATGCGGACGATATTATCGTGCTGGATGAAGGACGAGTCGCTGAACAGGGAACACATGCTCAGCTGATGGTTGCCAAGGGGTTATATGCGGCCACCTACCGTTTGCAGGAGGAGGGATTACATCATGTCTAACGCTAACCCTGAACTTCACCCAGATGCAGAGGCCGATCAGAGTAAACGAACTTCGTTTAAAGCGATGATGGCATACGCCAAACCGCATAAATGGGCTTTTGCCGGTATCTTCTTCTGTTCACTGCTTGGCATATCGGCAGATTTGTTACAACCCTATCTGGTGAAGATCGCCATCGATGATCATCTGGCCGTGGGCCAGACCAGTGTGGGCTTTCTCGTTCAGCTCGCAGCCATCTTTCTTGGGCTGGCTGTCATCAGTTTTATTTTTACCTATATCCAGAATAATCTGTTGCAGCACGTAGGACAGAACATTGTATCCCGGATCAGAAAGGACCTGTTCAAGCATATCTCCAAAATGTCCATGTCCTTCTTTGACCGTTTTCATATCGGCAGTCTGGTTACAAACGTATCCAGTGATACGGAAACCATCAGCAGCTTTTTCACTCAAGTACTGCTCAGTCTGATTCGGGATGGTATGATGCTGGTGCTCATTATCGTCTTTATGTTCCAACTTGATCCTGTGCTGGCGACATACTCCCTGATCGTTCTGCCTGTCATTGCGGTGGTTGCGGTATTATTCCGTAGTCGACTGCGGAAAGCTTATCAAAATGCCCGTACCCGGCTTTCCCGTTTGATCGCATTTACGGCGGAGAACTTGTCCGGCATGTTCCTGATTCAGGCTTTTCACCAGGAAGAAGAACAGAAGAAACGTTTCTCGGAACAGAATGCGCTTCATCTGAAAGCCAACATTGCTCAAGCCCGCTCCAATGTCATCTTCAACCGGACGTTTGATATCCTTGGCAATGCGGCACTGGTCATGATGGTCTGGCTTGGAGGTCGCGCCGTACTGGGAGAGTCCCTGCAAGTCGGGGTATTGTATGCGTTTATCAGCTATATCCGCCAGTTCTTTCAACCGATTAACCAGATTACGATGCAATGGAATACATTCCAGTCCACGACCGTATCGATGGATCGCATCTGGAACATTCTGAATACGCGGCCTGAAGTTGCTGATCCCAAACCCGGAATGGCCTCCTCGCTTGAACCACAAAATGTGATGGGCCAGATTGATTTTAATGATGTGTCTTTTGGTTATCGGGCAGACCGGCCCTTGATCCAACAGATGAACCTGCACCTCTATCCGGGTGAAATGGTAGGTATCGTAGGAACAACAGGCGCTGGCAAAAGTACACTGATCTCCCTGCTCAATCGCTTCTATGATGTAGACAAGGGCAGTATCGAGATTGATGGTACCGATATTCGGCATCTGCCGCAGGCTAAGCTTCATCGGATCGTGGGTCTGATTCAACAGGAACCCTTCCTGTTCTCCGGTTCCATTATTGATAATGTGAGGATGTTTCGTGAGGATATTACGCGAGAGCAGGCGATTGAGGCCTGCCGGTTTGTCGGGGCACATACGATGATTTCACGTTTACCACAAGGATATGATACGCATCTATCCGAACGCGGAAGCGGACTGTCCGCCGGGGAGCGGCAATTGATTTCATTTGCCCGGATTGTGGTGTTCCAACCCCACGTGCTCATCTTGGATGAGGCAACCGCCAATCTGGACTCACACACTGAACAGCTTGTGCAGCAGGCGCTGGAATTGGTATCCCAAGGACGCACCACCATTGTCATTGCTCATCGCCTGTCCACAGTGATGCATGCTGATCGAATTCTGGTGATGGAGAATGGGGAGATTGTGGAGGAAGGACCGCACCAGGAACTAATCGCAGCCAAAGGTGTATATGCAGACTTGTACACCCATGCGCGTGATGCAGGTAAAAATTCAGCTATATCAGGGTAATGAACCTGAGTTATAGTAAATACAGAACGTTGAACATGCCGCTCTGCTTATGCAGGCGGCACGTTTGGCATATCGATCAGCATTGTTAATTAGGAGGAACATCTATGCAACAACATGAAACACCCAAGCGTGACCATCAGCAGATTCGTTACCGACGCAGCACAGCTATATGGAAAGGAAGTTTATGCTTCCTGTTCCTTCTCTTGTGCGTGAGCTTATTATGGATCATCGTGGACGGACAAGCGGAAAGACTGGAGACCCTATACTATTCCATCGCTGCCGTGCTGGGTATGTGGTTGATCGGACCGCTATTCTTCATGTTTGTCTCACGACTAACCAGAACCCCTGCCGTATTGTTATCCTGGGATGAGGATGCGTTGAGCACAGGCAAACAGAAGATTGCTTGGAGCCAAATTCGCAAAGTTGAACTCGCTTCACCTGCCCGCAGCAAGTGGCTCCTGTCTGCTTCTCCCATGTTTGTCCTGTACTTAAAGGACGGCACACGCTCTCATATTCAGACAGATCATCTGCTGAGCAAAAAAGAGTTGAACCAGGCGGTGACCTTGCTTCAGGAGACTTTGCAGCAACAGAAGCAGGATTGTTGAGTACCGGGATGGATGAGGGCAAGTTCCCCACATATCACTGTGATTTCTCAACACCTATGGACAGACTGACTCTGTAATTGCCGTAAGGTAGCAATGCTTCAAGCAGTTGGCCAAGCTGCTCTGTGGTGCCAGTCTGCACTCTCATCAGATAACAGCCTTCTCCGCTGACGCGATGGACTTCAACGATGTCCTTACGATCAGCAATGAATGTACGAAAGGGGGCATGTCTGTCGCCGGAGTTCAAGAAAACCGTGACAAATGCCTGTAGGCCGAGGCCCAGGCGTTCCGGGTTCCATTTTACCGTATACCCTTCAATCACGCCCAGATCTTGCAGCTTGCGGACTCTTGCACCAACTGCCTGTCCCGTAAGATGAACCTCTTCACCGATCTCTTTGTGAGAACGTTTGGCATCTTGAATCAGAATCTGCAAAATACGTATATCTGTGTCATCTACCATTTCATTCATCTTACTTCAGCAATCCTTTCACGGTGAAATTAGCGTGGCCTAATTCCATTCATCATGTTATGTACGCCGTTAAACGGGTTGTATACCATATAGGGTAATACTATTAAACAACTCGAAGGAGTGCAAATATAATGAAAATTCAATTGATTCGCAATGCTACACTGTGGCTGGAATACGGAGGGCTGAACATTCTCGTTGATCCGATGTTGATGGACGCCGAAGTCATGCCTGCATTCCCGAACACACCCAATGAGTTACGTAATCCAAGAGTGAGCTTGCCCGAAACCGAAACGGATTATCTGAATCCGGATCTGTTGATTGTGACACACACCCATCTGGATCACTGGGATGAAGCCGCGGCGAAACAACTTGGCAAAGACATTCCCTTGATCTGCCAGCCTGGGGACGAGAACGTATTTCTGGAGGCTGGATTCACCAATGTAACAGCTGTAGATGAAAAAAATGAGCATCACTCTGTCCGATTCGCCCGTACATCCGGGCATCATGGCACAGGTGAAATCGGCGAACGTATGGGCAAGGTGTCCGGCTTCGTACTTGAAGCAGATGGAGAACCTGTCACCTATATCGCTGGAGATACGATCTGGTGTGAAGAACCTGCTGAGGCCATCCGCCAATATGCCCCAGAAGTCATTGTTGTAAATGCCGGAGGTGCACGCTTCGTGGAGGGTGATCCCATTACGATGGACGGGCCTGACGTTGTCGCCGTGAAGCGCCATGCGCCGTCTGCTCATGTCATCGCTGTGCACATGGATGCGATTAACCATTGTGTGATGTCTCGTACGGATCTTGCGACTTATCTGGCATCCGAGCAGTTGGATGGTCAGGTGCTCATTCCACGTGACGGCGAAAGTTTTGAGTTTTGAAGCGGAAGCTACGCTGAATCAAAGCTGAGAAATAACCTTTTCACACAGGTGGGTGGATTGTAACGAACTCAGCACACGCTATTAGTCTGTTTTTGGATACTCTAATATTCTAACGAATCCTAGACACGTTATTTCCGCTCTGGGCTTGCTTTTCCCGAGATTTATCCATCTTTTTGCCAGGATAACGTGTCTCCGATTCGTTAAATTTCTACTATAACGATAATCGGCACAATAAGGTGTCCTAAGTTCGTTAGCGCGTATGCACAGGAACGTGTACTTCATTCTCAACACACGCCGTTACCTAACTTATATGTTACCTTGTCTGCCACTTCATTACTCATGTCTCCCATGTCTTCCCTTTCCCTATAAAATATAACGAAAAAAGCTGGATGCGATGAACTCGCACCCAGCTTTTTTTGGCTTCAAGGAACACGCTGATCCTCTGAGCCGCTGGCTTCCCTCTTGGGCATCATTCCTGCAATTGCGCCCTCACGTGTCCTATCCCTTTACGCTTACGCTAATCCCCTACTGAACTTTCAAACGAATCACGTTCCATGATGCTTTCGCCAAGCTCGCCGTAATCAGGGTCTCAGATACAACTGCACCCCCACGATTATGAGGAGCAACACGGTTTGGTTGCGCCGCCGTATTCGATGCTTTGAGATCATCACTTTCCAGCACGATATGCTCGATCACGGTACACTTCCCGAAGCTGCGCAGGTCCACCTCGAGCGGAAGGGATTCTTCCAGATGACGGTTGACTGCGAATACAGTCACTTCACCCTGCTCTTCGTTATGAACCGCAATAGCTTCCAGATAAGGAACATCTGTGATTTGTTTTGTATCGTATTTTGGAGACTGGATCAATGGCACCAATGCTGTTCCACGCCCGAAGAGAGATGTATGCATGAATGGATAGAAGATTGTCTGTCTCCATGAACCACCGCCCGTATCTGTCATGATTGGTGCAATTACGTTAACGAGTTGTGCCAGACAGGCCATTTTAACCCGATCCGCATGTTTGAGCATACTGATCAACATACATCCAACAAGCAGTGCATCCTCATGATTGTAGATATCCTCAAGCTGTGGCGGGGCAATCTGCCAAGGGTCCATCTTCGAATCATTTTCATTGGAGTGATACCATACATTCCACTCATCAAAGGACAGATACATCGTCTTTTTGCTGCGTTTCTTCGCTTTGATATAATCACAAGTTGCCTTCACGGTATCGATAAAACGATCCATTTCAAGCGAGCGTGCCAGGAACGTTGGCGTATCTTGCTCTTGATTGCCGTAGTATTGATGCAAGGACAGATACTCCACGTGATCATACGTATGATCCAGCACCGTTGCTTCCCATTCCGGGAATGATGGCATATTCAGGTTTGAACTTCCACAGGCTACCAGTTCAATCGTTGGGTCCGTCCACTTCATGACTTTTGCCGCTTCAACGGCTGCACGTCCATACTCTTCTGCCGTTTTGTGACCGATTTGCCAAGGGCCATCCATCTCGTTGCCCAGACACCATGTTTTGATCGCATGTGGCTGCTTGTATCCATGCTTGATGCGAAGATCACTATAATACGAACCTTCCGGATGGTTGCTGTACTCTACAATATTTCGTGCTGCATCGGCGCCCCGTGTTCCCAGATTAACGGCCATCATGACTTCAGAATTAGCCTGTTTCGCCCAGTCCACGAATTCATTGAAGCCAAATTCATTGGTCTCAATCGTTCTCCAGGCCAGTTCCAGTCTGCGTTTGCGTTCTGACACAGGTCCAACCGAATCTTCCCAATTGTAACCGGATACAAAATTACCTCCAGGATAACGTACAATCGGTACATTTAACTCCTTGACCATCTCCAGCACATCCGTGCGGAAACCCTGTTCGTTCGCTGATGGATGCCCCGGCTCGTAAATCCCGCCATAGACGGCACGTCCCAGATGCTCAATAAATGATCCGTACAAGCGCTTATCCACTACACCAATAGTAAAATCTTTATCTACCGTCATTTTTGCTTTTTCCATAATGAATTTCAACTCCTTAAGATTAATATAAAAATTAATTGATATTCTATGGATCAACGTTCATATTTATATTAAAATCGATTATAGCCTTAATTTCAACCTGAATTTTGCAAAATGTTATTCTTTTTACTGAATTTATGTTTAACTTAATTCTATACAGATAAAATGGAGGAACAACTGTGATCAGAGCAAATACCGATGCCGAATGGCTCCCCCTATATGAAGCACTTGCCAGTGAAGTCCGTCTACAGATCATCCGCCTTGTTGCAGAGACTCCGATGAATGTGAAGGATCTTGCTGCTTCACTGGGTCTGAGTAGTGCCATCGTGACCATGCATGTCCGCAAACTTCAAGATGTGGGCATTATTCAGTCCAAAATGATACGCAAAGACGGCGGCACACATAAAATGAACAGCCTTGCTGTAGACTGGATTGGCATCTCCATGCCGCAGGAAAGCGGGACAGCCCGCAAGCTGCACGAGGTTTCCGTCCCTGTGGGACACTACACCCACTTTGACGTCTATCCGACATGTGGTCTGGCTACGTCCAATCATGTTATCGGACAGTATGATGACCCTCGTTATTTTCTCGACCCTGAGCGGATGCATGCCCATATTTTATGGTTTGGCCGTGGGTTTGTGGAGTACAAAATTCCAAACTATATCTTATCCGGACAGCAGATCAATGCCATTGAATTGGCCCTCGAGATCGGGTCAGAAGCACCTTCGGTTAATCCGAATTGGCCCTCGGATATTACATTTATGCTTAATGGCATCCGATTAGGGGAATGGACAAGCCCCGGAGATTCAGGCAACGGACGTGGCATGTTCACCCCGGAATGGTGGAGTGACAGTGTCAATCAGTACGGCATGCTCAAGGTACTGCGAATAACCAATGAGGGTACGTTTATTGATGGACAACATCTATCCGACATTACACTCGCAGATATCCCGGTTGAACGCAACCAGTGGACCCTTCGTCTTTCGGTGGAAGAAGATGCTCAGCATGTAGGCGGGCTTACCTTATATGGTGAGGGATTCGGCAACTACAATCAGGATATCCTGTTCCGACTGTACTATCACGATTGAGTTCTTCAAAATAATAAATAACACAAAAACACCTCCCACTCGCCTGTCAAAGGCAGAATGGAAGGTGCTTTGTATGCATATGAACATGTGCGGAATATCTAGTAAGGTTCTTGTTCTAACCTACAGCGCACTGCCACCAAACAGGAAGCGATACTCCCAGTGTTTGCCGGAGATATCACTAGTTGTTACACCACCGCCAGCGTTGGAATAGGTGTGTAATACTTTTCCGTCACCCAGGTAAATCCCTGTGTGCGTAATGGTTGCGCTAGATTTATTCACGCCCGAATACGATGATGCAGAGCTGCCTTTATACGACATGAAATACATCAGATCTCCGCGTTTCAGGTTTTTCCAGTTCGTCTGAACTGTACCCTTGGCTTTTACATAGGCTCCCTGTTTGCGGGAATCCGCTGGAAGCTTGATGCCAAGTGCATCAATGAAGGCCTGGCGTACAAAGCTGGAACAGTCAAAAGTAGCTGTGCTGTTACGACTGGCTCCGAACTCATAAGGAGTTCCCAAATATTTCATTCCCGCTGCAATCACTTTTTCTACAGATGCATTGCCAGTCACCGATGTACCACTATTCGAACTCGATCCGCTTGTGCCGCCACTAATCGCTTGTGTGTATTTGGATGAAGAAGATATGTAGCCTGTCCGGTTAGCAGAATCCTTAATCTTATACCAATCCGAACCGGATTGCTGAAGCACCGTTACCGTTTCCCCTTTAGCGACCAAGCGAACAATCTTCGCAGAAGAAGAAGGTGTTGTGCGTAGGTTTACGCCCCAAATTACTTTTACTTGTGAATTGTTAACAGCAGCTGCCGATACCTGTGCCGTTAGTGCTCCTGTCGTCAGACTTCCCATCAGCATCGTTGCTGTGACACTTGCCGTAATAATCGTTTTCTTCCAGTTCATGATGTCGAGTTCCCCCTGATGTTACAGAATTTTAACCTGGCTTGGTTCTCCCGGGCTTGCCCCATTGTAAACGGGCTATCCATAACGTTCATCAGTCAAAAGTCCTGTATTGATGCAGGCGAACTTGAGTACTAAGTATCAGGGTTTGTCCATAATCTGCTGGAAAAATTCACTGCTGATCCCTTCTTTTTGAAAGGTTAAATTATTGTAACTATTTGATGTGCTTGATTTTTCCGCGATACAAGAGCTAGGTCGTTTCTCATTCAGGGCATATGCCATATGACCTATATTTTAATGTTTAAAATCGCAAATATGGTAAACATTACTATGATTCATTTGCCGATTACCGTTCCCCGAATTCACATTTTTGCCTCCAGCCTCAATACGGATCGATTTATCAGCAGTGTCCGTTGATTATTTCGTATTCCATTTTTGCTTTTCCATAAAAAAAGAAAAGCCAGGGATTTCTCCCCGGCTTAACCTATATGATGAGTAACATCACTCTACAATTGGTCGATCAACTCATTTAAGGTTCAATTCCCCATACCTTGGCGCCATCCTGATAAGCTGTCACTTTTGTCCAGGCACTGAAGGCCGTTTGGGTGGAATCAAAGGAATAATCATTGGTTTGATCAAAATTCGTCCAGTTGTTTTTCGAGAAACGTCCCTGGATGATTCCGGTCTCGGCACCAGCGGCCAAACTGCCGGCACCCGATTTGAATTCAATCTCCAGATACGTATCTGCCGTGCCCTTGGCCGGATCTATCGAAACAAAATGCCCTTCCACGTTACCACTGCCAATCTGTGCATAATCACACCAGAAACTCAGATCAGCGGCACTATCCTTCGTGAAATAATACCGGACCTTCACTTTGCTCAAGTCCACCGCAGTTGTACCTGTATTCTTCACATTAAATTGTGGAGTAATCGCATTGACCGAAGTTCCTGAACTACCATTACGGTATTGTACTTCAAGCGTTCCCGTTGTGACTGGAGGTGCTAATGGAGTCAACACCAATACATTTGAATTCGTCTGACCACTCGTATTAATGGCTACGACTCTATAATTATAAGCTGTACCATTCACCGCTGTAGCATCGGTATACGTCAGTGCAGTCAAACCTGTTGCCAGATCAGCATATGCCCCGCTGCCTACCGAACGTTGTACCTTATAACTTGATGCTCCAGTTGATGCAGTCCATGTCAGTACTGCCTGGGCATCGCCAGCCGTTCCAGTAAGGTTGAATACGCCTGGCACAACGGTACCTGCGAGTGGTGTTGCAGATGCCTGTGTCGACGGTGCAGACTCCCCTACGGCATTCACCGCAGTGACCACATAATAATACGTTGTGCCGTTGGTCAAGCCTGTATCCGTGAATGTTGATCCTGTGACCCCTGTTGCTACAGACGTATAAGGACCACCATTCACCTCTGCACGTTTCACGGTATACGAGGCTGCACCAGCGGCTGCGTTCCAATTCAGAACCACTTGCTCACTTCCTCCAGTTGCTGTTACGCCAGCAGGAGCAGCGGGTACTTCCACTTCCGGACTATCGGAATCTCCGAGGAGACGATCATACTCGCCGTACGCTGTAGCCATATCCACTTGTGACCAGAACCGGTGATACGTAAAGGTAGGTGCACCGTTTTCCCACTGCTTCGTGGTCGGATTATACGACGTTTTGTACAGGTTATCCAAGTAAGCCCATGCCGGATCTTGCTTGATGGCCGGACGCAGATCGGAGTATCCAATGTATACGCCATTGCCGCCTTTTGCCGGATCGGAAGGTACACCTGCTGTACCAGGAATCGTGTTGCCTTGACCAAAGGTTCCAGACCAGTTCGCCGGGATATAGATCTCTTTGGCAAAGAAGCGGAAGTAGTCTTTACGCTCTTCTTCCGTAACAATACCCACACCATCATTGTAATCCCAAGCTGTATCCAGCAGAGCCTCGGCCAAATCCTTGGCTTCTTGGCCTTCCGCGTTAAGTGTGCCGTTCTCTGCCTGTGTTCCCGCTGCGAAGAAAGTCAGAGCTTTAACGTAACTTCCCAGAACTCCTGTGTCCTGCACTGGATCTTTGGTCGTTACACGGAAGTTCGGATTTTCCGTAAACGAACTGAATCCGTTCCACTTGTCCGGTTGACCCTGCCATTCCTGACCACCCGGAATCCAGAACTCTCCGGGAGCCGGCGTTGTCGCTACCTGAACATTAGTTCCACCCAAAATGCGCTGTCCAGCCGCATTCAGATAATAGCCTTGCGCATCCGTCACCGGACGCTCACCTACAAATACATAATCCTTACTCCAGTCGATCCACTTCGTGATTACTTTTTTGGCCATCTGGAAGTTCTCAGAGGTCAAATCACCGCTCTCCGCAAGAATATAGTACATCTCGGCTACACGCTCCAGCGGCCATGCCTGGAATCCAAACCAGGTGTTGGAATCCGGATCACGATATACAGGTGCCTCCTGATAAGCCATGTCATAGAATGTACTTACGCCTGCCGGATAGGCTTTGTATGAACCATCCAGACTGTTCGTTGCTCCCCCGCCGATAGCTCCTTCATGGGATTGTAGCCAAGTGTAGAATTCCAACTGACGTTTCAGCGTAGCATTCCAATCTGCCTTCGCTGTTGCTGATTTCGGAATCAAGCCGCCAGCCGGATCAGACAAAGCATACGCTGCAACCGGGTTTTGATAAGCCTGATGGGTATGGCTCGCTCCAATGCGCCAAGCCCAATCCCCACCTTGACCCAGGCCACCGCCCCAAGACGTATACCAAGCCATGAGATACATGTTGGAATCCTTGCCTGTACCCGGAGTCGGTGTACCGTTCTTTGCACTTCCAATTTTCTGGAAGTATTTATCATACATACCATAGCGTAGATAGTCCCCCATCTTCTTCGCTTTATCCAGATATTCCGGATTGTTGTATCCCATCTCCTTTGCCCAATACAGCACCTGTACAGCACGCGCATCGGCATCCGTTGCGTTTGTGTAACGCCATTGTGCTGACGGTACCTGATTTTCCTTTGTGAACAAGCTCATGAAACCTTCGTTTGTCTTACCAAAAGATTTATCATCCTGGGATGGATGCGGAATGGCTTCCCACACAGACTCCTGCTCCCCACGTTGGAACGTATTCACATAGGTAGCCGTATGTGATGGATTCAACAGGTTTCCATATCCATACCAGTCATCCACATCGACCAGCCAGTGCATGAGATAGGTCTGATTGTCACCATAGGTCGCCTTAAGTTCGGCATCAATCGGGTCTTTACCCGCTGCATATTGACCATTAAGTTGCGATGGATATTGATCTGGGAAAGGTTTTTCCGCTGCATACGTAGCAGGGCTGTTTGGGTTGTATGAGCTCATCGTAGGCTGCTCTTCCTTGCCGTCACCTTCGTTGACCGGGATAATGTATTTCTCCATACTGTCCCAAGCTGCTTCCAATTGGGACCAATCTCCCGTGTAGTGACCATACATGGTTTCCAACCACAGCCAGTAACTATATGCCTCAGACGTCGTCATATGACCATAATCCGGGGCCTCACTCAGCAGGGTCTCAATGGAATGATACGGTAGACCCTCTGGCGAAAAATATCCGTTCGCCGGATCTTTCAACTGATCATACAATTGCAAAAACCGGGCTTCATTAATGCTGTCTGCCTGAATCTCGATGGCCTGATCTGCGGCATGTGCTGTTTGCGGCCCTGCCCAGAGTCCGGTGTATCCGGTCAACATGACGGTTCCCGCCAGCATCGCTGTTAAACTTTTTTTCGCAGCTGATTTCAACATTAATATATACCTCCCTGGAATAGTGGAAATTGAATATAAACGGTCTGACCATGCTGCTCTTCGGCCAATGATCTTGAGCTAGTTACGGCTCCAAGCCCCACACTTTGGTGTTTCCCTGATACCCGGTTACCTTGTTCCATGCGGCAAAAGCCGTCTTGGAAGCATCATAGGAATAATCATTACTTTGATCGAAATTGCTCCAGTTATTTTTGGAAAAGCGTGCTTGAATCACGCCGGTCTCTGCTCCAGCGGCCAAACTGCCTGCTCCCGACTTGAAGCTAATCTCCAGATACGTATCTGCGGTACCCTTCGCCGGATTCACTGCGACAAATGTACCTTCAACATTGGCCGTGCCCATCTCGGCATAATCACACCAGAAAGTCATTTGATCCGCACCATCCTTGGTGAAATAATATCGGATCTTTACGGTACTGAGATCAATCGCTTGTGTTCCGGTATTCTTCACGTTGAACTGCGGAGTCACCGCATTACTTGAATCCCCGGACCCTCCGCTGCGGTACTGCACTTCGAGTGTACCGGTCGTCACCGGAGGTGCAGAAGGTGTCAGTGCCAGGACATTGGACAGTGTCTGTCCGTTCGCATTCACAGCTGTAATCCGGTAATTGTATGTGGTGCCATTCAGCGCTGTTGTATCGGTGTAAGTCAACACGGACAATCCGGTTGCCACATCCGCATATGTCCCACCTGCCACCGAACGTTGTACCTTATAGGTAGTAGCGCCCGAGGCTGCTGTCCAGGTCAGGACCGACTGCGCATTACCAGCTGTCCCACTTAAAGTCAGTGCTCCCGGCACCGTCGAAGCTGCTTGTGGGGTAGCCGACACCTGCACAGAACCCGATGATTCCCCTGCTGAATTCACAGCAGTCACTACATAATAATAAGTCGTCCCGTTGGTCAGCCCCGTGTTTGTGTAGGTCAATCCATTAACCCCTGTCGCAACAGTTTTATATGGTCCTCCACTCACCTCGGAGCGCTTCACCGTATACGATTCAGCCCCGGATACAGCGGCCCAAGTCAGGTTAACCTGACTACTTCCCGCTACAGCCTGCACGCCAGCAGGTGCGCTTGGAACCGTGACTGGTGTAACACCAGGCTCCTGTCCATACACCTTTACCCCTGCATCATAGACTGGAAGGTATATACTCTTCACAGGAGTGCCTGTGGTCAGCGTCTGGAACGAATGATCATTACTTGCATTCCATGCACCCTGTGGGCCTGTAATGCGGAACTGTACTTCTTTACGATAATTTCCTTCCCCACCTGGATAGATCTTGGTATTACCGAAGTTCGCCGTAATGGCATAGATATGCTGGGCTGCATTCACCACAACGGGTTGGGATACCGTCGCCCCCTCTGTATAGGAGGTTGTCACTTGCACGTCCGATACCGTACGTCCGGCAGCATACACTTCACTCAAATCCAGGAAATACTTAAAAGACAGTTGATCTCCCATTCGGGCAGGCCAAGCGGAACGATTATTAAGCTGTGCTCTGATTTCCGTATAATTGGCACCTGATGATTTAATTGCAGCCTCCACAAAGAACTCATCTCCCTTCACCTCAGGTGCAGGGAAGTTCGCAAGGGGCTGATGATTCTGACCAAATAGCAAATTCATCTTTGCCAGTGCGCCGGTAAAACCAGCATTGTAATCGGTTGCGACCTCATTACTCACGTAATCCCCGATATCATCGGTATATCCATCCGATGCATCCGGGCCACCGACCATGGCACCATACAGAATGTGGCGATGGTTAGCCGGTGTATCTTCGTTATTCAGCCATGAACCGTGAGCGGTCCGATGATGCGGATATTGAGGTGCATTTTGCCCATATCCGACCACATAACTGCTCTGACGTGGATTATCGCCCAGAATATAATTCATCTGTGAGACAGCAAAATCCTGATATCTTGACTTTTTCACAGGATCACTGACCCAGTCGGAGTATACAAAAGAAATAAAGGATGCATTCGCTGCATATCGGAGCGAGCCCCACTGATCCAGCCACGCCAGACCTCCTGGCGTATACTTGACTCGTGTCCCATTGACTCCAACCGTCCAATAATCCAGATTGCGCTCAGTCGACTGAATAAATCTCGTCGCCTCCGGCATGTTCAAACTGGACGTAATACGGGCAAGCAGGATCTGGGCACCATAATGTTTACTGTCCCAACCTTGTGTCCAGGTATACGGCCAATTGGCTGAGCCTCCGCTAGAAGACCACCGGTCCGTAGCTGCAATGGCTTTGGACAAGTAAGCGCTATCATTAGTGGCTAAATAAAGCCACGCTCCGCCCCATGCCAGCTCGTCTTCGTATCCTGTCCACGAATTATAGAACGCTGCAGCATCAGTGATACAATCGGTGTATTCCCCCCGATATGTATCTGCGAAGTTATACAGCTCTTTCGCATGTTGGAGCAGTCTTGCCGAATATGCCGGATCATCATCTGCAAATACAATCGATGACGCTGCCAGTGCTGCAGCCGTTTCTGCCGCCAGATCACTGCCCGGGCATGAAGCATCGATCTTGAACGAAGGACGGTTCATCTGCATGACTTCTGCGGGTCCCCACCAGGCATGGTCGGTATTGCCTGCCCCCACTTGTCCCCATAATTCATTTGGTTTCGTATGCGCTTTCATAAAATAGTCGGTCGCCCATCGGATATTATCCTTGATCTCCTCCAGTTGTCCGGCCTGTTCATATCCGTCGCCGTATTCCACGACAGACCAGGCGAGCATCGTTGCGGAAGCAGCCATCGGAAAACCAAACTTCACATGATCTCCGGCATCATACCATCCTCCGGTCAGATCAACGCCTACATCAGCCCCATCCTGCATGCCCGAATTACCACGCCATTCGACCCGATTACTCGCTGGCAACGGGCCCGAACGCTGTGCCTCATAGAAGTAAATGGCCTTTTGCAGTGCTTCAGCATAGTTCTGATTTCCGACGGCCGCATCCGCCTTAGGAATTCCTGTGCCCATCGATAAACTCCCTGCCAGTAGTCCTGCCGATAACGCGATCATAGCGACTCGTCTCCACCAGCTCCCCTTCATGTTCAACTATTCATCTCCTCTTCATCAATATTCCGTATGCATTACTCTGGACTGCAAGTTTATATCGCTCCTCCCCATGGTGTATTTCAGTGTAAGTTACACCATTAATTACCATTATAGCCGTTTGTTTCACTAGCTATATAAGCGTTGGTGACTTCTGAAATAACATTGTTGTGACCTGCTCTGCGTCATGCGACAAAAAAAGCTGTTTCTCTAACACATATACGCGTTAGAGAAACAGCTTCTCGCCCTTGCTATCATCAACAGTATAAATCGAATGGCATTCTGACCATCCTGTCAGTATGTTTCTGTACACCTTAGGTGTCAGAACATCTCATTGGTTACACTTTGAACTTGTTAATCTGCTCCTGCAGTTCTTCGGCCATTTTGGATAATGAACCTGCGGATGATGCAATCTCTTCCATCGAAGCCAACTGCTGCTGAGTTGCGGCAGATACATTATGAACCCCGCCCGCTGCCTCTCCAGCAATGTTGGAGATTTGACTTACATATCCTACAACCTCAGTTGTACTAGCCGACATTTCTTCTGAACCTGCAGATACTTCCTGGATTTCACCCGCTACTTTGTTGACCGCATCCGAGATCTGCTCGAACGCTTGTCCTGCCGCAGTAACCATCTCGATTCCTGCTTCTGTCTCACTGCTGTTCACTTTGACTGCCTGAACAGCATGATCCGTATCTTTCTGAATCAATTGAACGAGATCCGTAATTCTTTGCGCAGAAGTAGAAGATTCCTCAGCCAACTTACGCACTTCTCCCGCAACTACGGCGAAACCACGTCCATGCTCTCCTGCTCGTGCGGCTTCAATGGCTGCATTCAGTGCAAGCAGATTGGTCTGCCGGGCAATGTTGTTGATTACCTCGGTAATGGTTCCAATCTCTGCTGAACGTTCCCCCAGCCCTGTAACCAATTCAGTAAGCGAAGCAATGGAATTTCGAACAGAACCCATCTGTTCAACCGCTTGCTGAATAATCATATTTCCTTCGGAAGATTGATTCGCCGCATCTACAGCAGATACGGATACACTCTGAGCAAGCTCGGCAATCTGCTCTGATCCGAGAGCCATCTCATTCATCGCCTGTGAAGAACGCTTCACAATATCAACTTGATCAGACGTACCTACAGCCAGTTCTTCGACCGTTTGGGAGATCTGTTCCGAGGCTTGAGTATTTTGCTCTGCACTTGCAAGAAGCTCCTCCGATGAAGCGGCTACCTGTTCGGAAGTCATCGATACCGATTCAATCATGGAGCGCAAATTGCCACTCATGGTATTGAAGGAAGCCGCGAGCGTTCCCAATTCGTCTTTGTTCTTAAGTACAATCGTCTCACCCGTCAGATCACCATTGGCAATAGCCATGGCCGCTTCATTCATTTTTTTGATTGGACGTGAAATGATGCTTGCAATGAAGAAGGCAATAAATACAGCTAGCAAGAATGCAAAAATCGTCACTGCCAAAATCACATTAAATGTATTCTCTGCCATCACAACAGACTCATTCGTTGCTGCATCCGATCCTTCATTGCCTAAAGTGATTAACTTGGCGATAGAGTCGTTTGCTGTGTACCACATTGGATAGGCTTCAGTGTGCAGTCTACTTGCTTCTTCATAGTTATTTGCAATACCGAATTCTATGAATGCAGGCATTTTCTCCACATAAGCATCATAATTCGTACTGAAATCATTGTAGAGCTTCATCGCTTCATCATTGCTCTCAATGTATGTAAGCAACTGTTTACGCTCATCCTCAATCTTCGTGAGGAGCAACTTTAACGCTTCATTCACCTTGACATTTTCTTCTTCGTCTTGTTCAACGATAATTGCCAGCGCCAACCGCTCTACATCCGAAACATCGCCATTCATCAAGCCAAGGAGGCTTACACTCGGCATCCAAGTCTGATCTACATCATTGGCTTTACCTGACATATTATGGATCTGTATTAACGCATAAACGCTTACAACAACCAGCAGAGCCACGACAATTAAAAAACCAGTCAGTAACTTGCCTCGAATCGTTAACTTCAATATCCCCAACTTATTCCCCCGCGTGTCTTCCATGTGTCCCACTCCTCAAAATAATACATATTTATAGTATATCGTCACCTATCGTCATGAATTGTAGATGTTAGAATTCATTTTCTATAAATTTCGCTTAACTTCGAATATAACGCAAAAGAAGTCTCCCATCTTTGGCAGAACCAGAGAAAGAGACTTCTTTATTGAACAAAACTATTACGATTTCGCTCCATATTACGTGCAGAAGCTAACGAAAAACACGTCGGTGTATGTTAATGAAAAAGTCGGGAATCGACTTGGTATAATTGCGGGTTATAATCAGAACCACACTAAGCAGACTTCCGAGAATGAATCCTCCCAGAATATCTCCTGGATAATGCACACCAACATATACACGAGACACCCCTGTCAACACAGCGAGTAACAACATCCATAACCCGAAGCGACGTCCAATGAAGAATGAAGCAGCCGCTAGAGCAAATACAAAGGAAGCATGTTTACTTGGAAAAGAAGGATCAGGTACATGGGCAACCAGTTGATGCACTGGCCCTTCTACAAAAGGCCTTGGATGACCCACTGCTGGTGATATCCCCCATTTGGTTAGAACTAAAGCTACAATGGAAGCTACACAGGCATAAAAAACAATTCGCTGTTTCGATGGATCGCCGAGAAACCATACGATAACGAGCAGTGCGATCATAACCCAGACCGCATACTCGGATGATGTGATCATAAACCAGTCCAGAAACGGTATTTGGTCTGCAAACTGATTAATCCAATTAAATAGTGATTGATTCATAACTGGCTTTTAATACCCCCATTACACAAAACAAGATTATTTTTTACATAATAAATATACACTAACTATTTGTCAAACAATCCCCATCTTGACCGAAGTTACGAAATCAAAGAGGACATTTTGCTTTCTTTTTGTTAAACTAGTTTGGGTTACATATCAGTTCAATCATAGAAAGGTGAAGATTATGCTTAAAAAATGGTTATGGGGTACAGCCCTGACCCTGGCACTTGCGATTACAGGTGTCATTGTATATTACGGATATTCGATTGTTCATTTTGCCAATAGCATCTCAACTGCTTCCGGGACTTCATCCGATTCTTCCTCTTCGGGCACAAACAGCGATTCAGACACTCCAACGACAACGATTCCCAGATGGGAGGGCCAAGAACGGGTAAACATTCTGCTACTTGGTGGGGACTCCAGAGGCGATGATGCAGGGCGTTCAGACTCGGTCATGGTCGCTTCCATTGATCCGGTCACCAAAAAAGCCCACCTGTTCTCCGTACTTCGAGATACCTATGTCGCCATTCCAGGGCATGGCAAAAGCAGACTTAATGCAGCCTTTTCCTACGGGGGTGCGGAGCTGACCAAACAAACCGTCAGTGATCTGCTCGGTATTCCCATTCAGCATTATGTCTACACAGACTTTACAGGTTTCATGGCACTTGTTGATGCGGTAGGCGGCATTGAAATCGACGTAGAGAAAGACATGTATTACACCAGTAAAGCAGATAAACATATGTACGACATTGACTTGAAAAAAGGATTGCAGCATATGGACGGCAAAACCGCCCTGCAATATGTTCGGTTCCGACATGATGCCACCTCGGATTTTACCCGTACCGAACGGCAGCGGATCTTCATGACCGAGCTGGCCAAGAAAATGCAGAGCACCACGTCGCTCTTCAAAATCCCGGATATCCTGGAAGCCATCGCTCCCTATATTGAGACAGACCTCAGTCCAACCCAGATGTTAAAACTCGCATCACTTGGCTTCGATATCCATGTGAACGATATCGATCAGCAGCAGATTCCACCGAACAAACTCCTCACCAATGAACTGGTCGGCTCAGCTCAGGTGCTGGGTGTTGATGTAACCAAACTCCAGTCCTACATTCAGAAACTGTTTGAAGAAGATGCCGCGTCCTCAGAGACTCCATCATCAGAGGAACAGAACTAAAATAAGCATCAGATATATCAACAAAAAAGACGGCCATAGCCGTCTTTTTTAGTACCTATTTTCTCCATTTAATGCAGCCTTAATGTTTAACGGGTACCCTTATATGATGAACTCCGGTTCCTGGAGGGAGGATTACAATGTGAAAAAACCGCGAATAGCGGAATGGACCGAACTGCGGGGCATTGCCTTTCTGGCAATCGTCATGCAGCATAGTATCGCTGAGTATATCTATCGCGCTGATATTGAACAACCGGATTCCATTATGCTGACCATGATTTATCATCTGACCCGATTTGGTACGCCAACGTTTGTATTTCTATCGGGTGTAATGTTGTTTTACCATCATCGTAACACCAAACCGGAATATCCTCGCTTCATTCGAAAGCGATTTGGCGATATCTATATGCCGTTTGTCGTATGGACACTGATCTATTGGCTCGCAGTCCGTATTTTCACCCCCGCGTTCTGGCGTGCAGGCATACCCGATTTTTGCAGTCTGATTCGTGAACTGTTTGTCCCGCAGACGGGATATCATCTCTGGTTTGTCATTATGGTGTTTCAGTTCTATATTCTGTTCCCCCTTTTTTTGGCGGGAGCGAAAGCCATTCAGAGACGTATCCAGAACACCTCACGTTTCACGCCCATGCAAGTCATTGTGGCACTCATTGTCTTGGCAGCTGCATTCTACGGCCTGCTTATGAAATGGTCCTACTATAATATGGGGAGCTGGACAGAATCCATGTCTGAGCCATGGTCAACGTTGCTGCAATATCGCTCCTATTCATGGGTGATGTACTGGTTCTACTTTTTACTGGGTGCCGTATGTGCCTGGTCAGTGGATAGCTGGAGGAGTTGGACCACCAAGGTGCTGCCATGGACGATCTGTCTGTTTATAGGGATGTATATATGGCTTGGTTACGATGTGCTGCGTGGGTCCGGGGATGTTGTTAATCTGAATATCTCCACCTATCTGAAACCAACCACATTCCTGATCATTATGGCTCAGATGTTTATGATGTATGGTTTCCTTGTACTGATGCGAGGCAAAGATACACGGTTTCAGCGCCTGTTATCCTGGATTGGCCGCTATTCATTTGGTGGATATCTGGTTCATGCACTGGTAATTTACGCTATCGCTTATGTAACCAGACCGCTTCAACTCAGTGGATGGCATCTGCCTGTAACGTTGCTATCGTTCCTTGTAACGGTTGTTATGGCTCTTGCAATCAGTTGGGCGCTGTCCAAGCTTCCTGGCTCACGTTTCACGGTAGGGTTAATGCGCAAACCACGTTCAACCTCCCATTCATCAGCTGCTGTGGACAAAAGAATTACACCTGAGCGAACTCCGTCACCCGGCCACACTCGCAGCCCGGGAACGAGTGAGCCGTTTTGAAATAAAGAAGAGCGTCCCCTTATGGAGACGCTCTTCTTTATTTCACTTCACTCGAAGTTGATCGTCCAGGAACAGGTTCCTGGGGACCCGGGGCTGGATGCACATTGCCCTTCTGATTCACAAATCTCTTCAGATCACCCGTTAATTGTTCCTTCAGCTTGTCCACCAGCTGCGTTTCACTAATGCCTTTTGCCTGAGCAATCTCAGCCAGTGATTTCCCTCCCTGAAGCTGCGCGTGCAGTTGAGCAGGGGTGACTCCAATAAACCGGGCAATTTCGCCTTTATCTACCATGGAACGTTTGCCATGGTGGGCAAATTCACGCCGCAAGTCACGCAGCGGGGTATTAATGACCTTTTTCAACTTGGTATCCATGTCCGCCTTCGTAGCTGCTGCTTGTTCCTTGGTGAGGCACCCCTCATCGACAGCTTGATCCAGACGCTGTGCAAGTGTAGGCTTCAACTTCTGCAATAACTGCTCCTCATTAAGTCCCTTACGCTCTTTCGCAATCTGGGACAACGTCTTGCCAAGTTCCATCTGTTCTTTCAGATCCCGAAGTCCAATCCCAAGCAAGTCTGCCGTCTCACCAATCATAAACAGACCGTGTCCTGCCTGCATGCATGGCTTTGCTGGTTTGCCGGAGGAAGAAACTTTTGACGCATCGTCATGTTCCTCAGCCCGAACGGTTGAATCAGCAAATGCCACATGTCCTGTTGCTGCTGTTATAACTACGGCTGCCAATCCGGCTGCCATCCATGTTTTCCATTTCAAATTCATTTTTCTGCCGCCTTTCCGATGTCGAAATCCTGTGCCTTCCTAGTTTGAGCCTAAAATCCACTTTTTTATGCCATAAAATACAAAAAGTCATCATTTTTCTCACAATTGATCACAAAAAATCCTATTTTTTTCAGTTTATTTCCGCTATACTAAGTGTAACTTCATGATCTAGTCGAACAGTCCTTAATCACCTTATCGCAGGAAGGACGATATGTAACGATGCGGAGAGATTGGTTAGATCCGTTTAGATCCGATCTGGAGGTCGTGTTTGCTTCAGCGGAACAACTCGTACGGGAATATCCCGAACCCTTTTCAGGACATGCATTAGAGCAGATTCGTTCGGTTAATCCGCTGTTACGAGATTCGGGACACAGCTACATCGGGTACATCATTCCACTTTGGATGCAACACTCAGATAAACTACCCCCAGAGAAAGCACACCAATTAAGTACAGCCTGTCTCATTCACATGTTATATTTTCTGAATCAGGACGACGTGATGGATGAACAACCGGAGAATGCCACATTGAAGTTATCCCTGGGTAATCTATATTACATGGATGCTCTTCAATCTTACTCGGTATTATTCAATCCTTCCTCCACGTTCTGGGTCTATTTCAGACAATATGTAGTGGATTGGGCCGTGAGTGTTACGGGTGAGCATTCCATTGATTATTTCCAACAGAATCCCTTGTTGATTGCGCAAAAGGCTGCCCCTCTCCTCATTGGAGCTACTGGTGCACTGCTTCTGCTGAATCAGTCCGACCGGATAATCCCGGTGTGTTCTGCCATCAACATCACACTCATGACACTCCAGATGACCGATGACTTCACAGACACGCAACAAGATGCTGTGCATGGAAACTACAACAGCTACCTCTCCCACATATCCGCAGCACTGAATCACAACTATCCAGTTCATCCTCTAAGCGAACGTATACATGACAATGTATATAATACACAACTCATGAACTCTTACGTAGACATTGCTTATCGCTATAATCGTACACTGACATCGTCTAACTTAGGAATATCGCATCTCGAGGCGTTTAATTCTTATTTATGCAGCACTTTAGTACAAGCTGTTCAGGACATTACACAACGGAAGAAACGGCTCCTCCAAGGCGGGTTTCATCACTGGATTAGCGAGCAACAGTTAGGATTCTGAGCATAAGGACTAAGCTGATTCAGTTTAATTTTAAATATGAAGGGAATGTTGACGATGATGGTATCAGAGAAAACGTTGCATGAGGATATTATTGAAAAGGCTTGGACTGACGAGCACTTCAGACAACAATTGCACTCCAATCCGAAGCAGGCGCTTCGTGAAGCTTTCGGTATCGTAATCCCGGAGCACATTCAGGTGCGTACCGTTGAGGAGCAGCAGAATGACTATGTGCTTGTCATACCTCCCAATCCTTCCAAAGTAAATTATGATGTGAATTGCGGACCTTGGAGAAGTTAAACCGGGTGAGTTATTGGTAATGTAAGAAATTAGGGGTAGGAACAAAAAAAGCCGCTGTATCCTTCTGCGAGTTCGTCAATCGACGAACTCGGCAAAAGATACAACCGCTTCTGTTCCTACCCCTTTGGTGCTTGTAAAGCTGATCTGTCCTTGCATCGCTTCAACAATTCGGAATGTCACCATCATGCCCAGGCCTGTGCCTTTGATTTTATTGGAGAAATAAGGCTCGCCCAACCGGGAGAGTGCTTCCTCGTCCATTCCTTCTCCGTTATCCCTGACATGTACCTTAATCATTCCATCCTGCTTGTACGCCCAGATATCAATCTGGCCTTGTCCCTGCAGAGCTTCAATACTGTTCTTGATAATATTGATAAAAGCCTGCTTAAACTTCGAGGAATTGCCTCGAATATATAGATCTGGCGGAATGTCGGTAGTGATTTTACCACCTTCCAGATTAGCCATCGGTACAAGAATGCCTTCAATATGATTGAATTCATCCGAGATATTGAGCGAGATAATATGGTCAAACTCAGGTTTGGCAAAGGTAAGAAAATCCGTTATGATGCCCGAAGCCCGATCAAGTTCTTCCAGTGCAATTCGCACATACCCCTTATTTTTGTTGTCTTCCTGTTCCGTCATAAGTTGCAGGAACCCTCTTGTCACCTGAAGTGGGTTACGTACTTCATGGGCAACGGAAGCAGCCAGTTCGCTAATAATCTCCATCTTTTCGGATCGCTGCAACTCATTGTTGAACAGCTCCAGTTCCTTGGAATACTCTAGAACTTTAGTATGTTTTTCGGCAAAACGACTTCCGAGAATGGCAATCAACGAGATCACAAATGCAACCATGGACCATTTCCACCATAACAGATGATACGTCCCACTCCGCTGATAATACCACAACAGTTCAGCCACACTGATCAAGGCAAATGTACCAAATCCCGTTGCAAGCAGCATAGCTTCCCGATTTCGTTGCAGCGCTTTGGCGATGGTACCAACCAACAGGATTGTCAGCAGAATGACCAACACAATACCAACCACACGCTGTACGAGCAGATTGTAGAGGATCTCCCATTGCCCACCTGAAGTAACATAGATACATAGAGAGAACACAGCAATAACTGAATATATGAATAGTATTTTTCGCAGTTTGGTGAAGATTCCATGCAGTCCTGGCCCGATAATCTGTTCAAAAAAATAACATAACGCTGGCATGCCCAGCAGCATCGCCAGATCAAAGACTACGGAATACAGGTCACCATATACCTGATAGAACGTATACAAAAATTGCGAGTACGTGATGATCATCGTGCCGATGGAACCCATCACGATGCATAGCGAGATCCATAATCCCTTATGGAATTTGCCAAGGAAGAACGTACAACTCAGCATCGTAATCGCTGTGAAAACAAAGGTCGCGCCCAAAATTACATCAATAAGTCCGTTATGAATATATTTCTCCTGTAACGCGGCATAAGGTCCAACCTGAACAGTACCTTGTATCCCCAGACGGCCTTTTTCATTTTGCGACCATACATAGAGCGTATCACCTGAATTTTCGCTGGATAAGGGCAGCAACACAGCATTATTATCATAATTGTAATGGTAGTTCTCGTAGACCTTTCGGTCTTCCAGATAAACAACAATATGATTGCCTTTAATGTTCTCAAATCGAATGGCTGAACTTTCCTCACTCAACACAGGGATGGTCAGGCGAGTCCATAAAGAATTCGATCGATCCGTATTGCTATACTCTAACTTATCGCTGCCCTGCTTTTCCCATATCTCGTCTGCTCCCTTAACCTCACTGATGAACCCTTGATCGTCAACGTTCCCCCATTTTACTTCCCATCCTGTAATGGATACAGGTTGCTGAACCGCTCCTGTAGTTGCAAAGACTATCCCATGTGGCATGCCTAGAATAATCAATACACTCATCCATAAGATGACGATAGCTTTGGGCACATTTTTCATTCACAGCACCTCAAAGTTCTAATTTTCCCTATCTTAAATTCTCTCATTTATCATTCGCCACCGTTTGTCACGTCACCTTCTTGAGATAAAATGAAATTTCACATTTAAGTCGATTTATAGTCTTATTTCCATTTTATTGTTAAAGTTACCCGATTAATCACGCAAGTCTTCGAACTGGTTCACTATCATTTCCCGTTCTTTCTGTTCAACTTGACTGCGAAATTCAAGCCACTGCTCTGTCTCCTCATCATCATAGATGGTCCATATGTCTGAGAAAAGGAAATCCCGTAACTGTACAACTTGCCCGGACCATATACCGCCTACCCAAAATAAACCATCCGGACGACGGATGACGGTACGGGAGAACCCGGGTGTGGACGCCTTTTGTCCGATACGGATGCGTGTGATCATATTGCCCAGTGTGAACCAGTCCACATGAAATTCCTCCCTTACATATTCAAGCTTCATCATAACATAGGCAAAACAGGAAAAGCTGTAAAAACGGTGGCTGCGATTCAATCCTTTGTTCCGGGTGTAATGGTTTCTCAAAGCAAACAAACACGCTAAGGAGATGATTACAATGAATGAGCCACATCGTACGGTTGAGGTGGAACATAAGGATGTTCAGCATAAATCGGATTCAAGTATGGTCGCTTCCACATTTATTAAATATGCCGCATATATCATTATCTTTTTCGGATTCTTATACTTCTTGGTTAAATATGTATTCCCCAAATTCTAAGGCATTCATATCGTAGTGAACACCCGGAGATAATAACCTGTGCAAGATTACAACACTAGCGCTTTGGGTAACTACGGGGTAAGAAGCATTTGGGCAACCGACAACGAAAGGAAGTGTTACTCATGTCTGACAAACCAATTAGTAACGAAGAGAGCGACCGCTATTATGACCGTTATCAGAGGTCCCGCGATATTCCGCCAGAGACAGAAGTCCCGGAAGGCGATATGGATACCTTTGATGAAGTTTCCGGCAGACGGATTGTAACGGAAGATTCGGATCTGGCACCCGTAGCCGCAACTGCTGTGGACGAGCCGGAATTGGATTCACGTTTGGCTGAGACACCGCTGGAATCTGTACCGGATGCAGATCTTCTGCAACCGAACAGTCCGGTTGATCCTGCTGCACCCGATCCGGATGCGCTGCATGGTACCGATCTGCTTAATGGTGCTGGTGCGGATGCCAAACCGGAGAACGACATTCCACCACGCCATTAACGGCTGTTATGACATCCTGAATGAGGAGGTGCATACACGATGAAGGAAGATCGCCAAAAGAAGGTGCATGAACCGGTTAATCTCGTGACCGAACGGGATATTGACCCGGACTTCGGACTGTTCACTGAGGACTCCTTCCCCGAAGCACTTGAGGACGAGGACCAACGTGATGCGGTCGAGCATGCCATTCCCAAAGAGAAGGCTTCTCGTAAGCCCTCTTCGGATGACTAACTTATATAGATCCGTAGTAGACTTAAAAAAGATGACGTCTGTAATTTCACAGCGTCATCTTTTTTGTTACCTGTAAGTTCACTTACTCTTAGTGATTCAGCATCATCGCTTAGCGGAAACCTTATCTGCCACGGGCAGTTTGTGATCCAATCCCGACCACTTCGCGACAATCGCAGTGATAATCAGTGCAAGTCCATTAATGATAAAAATCCAGCGTATCGGCAGCCAGCCACCGAGAGCCCCACCAACGATCGGTCCCGCCATCGTCCCGATCTGGGCAGCGGACTGATTCAGACTAAAGGCCCTTCCCCTGAAACTTGATGCGGTAGCCTGCACAATCATGGCGTTAATCGCCGGAAATACAGCCGCAAAGAATAAACCATACACAAATCTTAAAATGCCGAATGCGATATAACCTGTTGTAAAGAACTGCAGAAGATTCCCTACAGCCCCACCAACCAGTCCAATGATCAGCACTTTACCGTATCCAATCCTTGAACCAATCTTGCCCCACCGCGGCGCCATAATAACTGTTGCTACCCCCACCGCTGAGAAAATAATACCCGAGCTGAGCGAGGCACGATCCGGCTGAACGCCCATCTCCATCACATAGACCGTCAATAGTGGCTCCAGAATCATGACAGAGAATGTACATATGCCCATCATGCCAAGCACCGTCATAAACAAACGATTTGCTCTCGCTTCACGAATGTCATCCATGACGTGGGAACGAGCTTTGTTCCGGTTGAAGTTCTCTTCTTTTACCCAGAAGGTTGCGATGATTGCTGAGACTAACACAACAATAGCCGAAAACAAAAATGCATTCCGGTTGCCATAATAATGACTCACCACGCCACCAATTAACGGTCCGATAATACCACCAGTGGCTCCTGCAGTGGACATAATACCAAGTGCATAACCAGTCTTCTCTTCAGGTGTATTCGTGCCTACCAGGGCAATCGCTGCTGGAACAAACCCTGCAAGCAGACCCTGAAACAATCGAACAACAATCAGCGAATACGGGTCCTGCACGAAATAATTGATTAAATACAAGACGGCAAGGCTGTATCCCGACCGGATCAGCATCGGCTTGCGTCCGTATTTATCAGCCAGTGATCCCCAGAACGGAGACACGAGTGCACTCGCGAGAAACGTAATGCCAAATGCCAGTCCTGACCATAACTCCAGGTGATCACGAACCCCCAAGTCAGCACTTAGAAACAGGGGCAGAAATGGAATCGAGATCGAATAGGCGGTGCTGCAAAAAAATACACCAATCCACAATATGACCAGATTGCGCTTCCACGAGAAGTTCATATACCCGCACGCCCTTTCCGTTACTGACGCCGGGACTGCCGTGTATTGGAGCGGACGGAACAGACCCGTACGTCCCGATGCGGAAGCATTTTCCTTATTTTACACCCATCATTCCACGAAGGCCATCCCTTGTTCACCACAAACACATGTATTACATTGCCATCCTGTCCACAAAAACGGTATGATAGTTGGGTAAATATCCAAATATGATTTGGAGAAAATATATAATGCAGAGATGCAAGGAGGAACGTTTTCATGTCTTTACGGTGGAAAAAAAATACAGTGGTCTCGCTGGTAATCGCGATGCTGCTTATCGTCATTAGTGGTTGTGGACGCCCTTCGAGTGGCGCTACAGAAACACCAGCTCCAGTTGAACCAACGGGTCCCAATCCGGTAGCTACCATTGAAATGGCAGATGGACAGAAGATCGTCATTGAGCTATATCCGGAGATTGCGCCCAATACAGTGAACAATTTTATTTCACTAGCGAATCAGGGTTTCTATGATGGCACAATCTTTCACCGTGTTATTCCAGGTTTCATGATTCAGGGCGGAGATCCAGACGGTAATGGTCGAGGTGGCCCAGGGTACGCCATTAAGGGTGAATTTACATCCAACGGTCACAAAAATCACCTGAATCATACCCGCGGAGTCATTTCCATGGCACGCGGAGATAATTTGGATTCGGCTGGTTCTCAGTTCTTCATCATGTTAGCTGACGCGGATCATTTGGATAACGCCTATGCTTCCTTCGGTAAAGTAACGGAAGGCATAGAAACTGTGGATAACATTGCAGCTCAGGAAATAGGTGAAGGTGACAAACCCGTTAAGGATCAAGTTATGAAAAAAGTTACGGTAGACACCTACGGTCTGGAGTATCCAGAACCGGTAAAAATGCCTTAATTAACATCCTTGCCAAACGGATGATAATCCCTGGTTATGACTTGTTAATAAACTCTAAACAAACAAAAGCTCTGTCCTGTGCGAATGTCGCAAGGCAGAGCTTTATTTAATGATAGCGGTTACATATATGACTTTATAAAAAATGACCTCTTCCGGCATCATCCTCAATACATCCATCCCATCAAACGTAACCAGCCGATAATCGCAATCCATAACGGGCAGCTAAAGGCAACGCCCCATGCAAGCCCTTTCAGTAAACCACGGTTTACTTCCACGAACAACGACTCCTTTCTCCAGGGAATAGTCGTAGTATCGGTAATATTATATGATTTTATACCCGATTTCATTCGTCACGCAACCCTCGTTTTCCTGCTTTTGTTCCGCAGTTTCATGGAATGCATTACGGGAACCTGATATACTATGACTACTGTACGACAAATGGAACCTGATTCATGTTTGGAAAGGAGATTTTCCTATGGCAAAATCCAAAAAACGCCCCCCTGCTCCTAAAGCAACAGTAGCACAGGATAAACCCACAACACTGAAAGATCTACTGAGCAGTGATGTGCTGGAAAAGCTGAAAGCTCAGGCGGATGAAGCCAAGGCTGCCGAAGCGGCTCTTAAAGAGCAGGAACGTCAGCAAGCAGAAGAAGCTCGCCAAGCGGAGCAGAAGCGCCGGGATAACGACTTCGAATATTTGCTTAATAACAGCGCTATGGACTGGAAGAACCATAAGTAAGCCGGGCATGACCTGAGGGTGTCTTCTATCACACATGCCAAAATAATATTACAGCAGACAGATCATGAAGATGATCTGTTCAAAGAACAGGGCCGCATTGCGGTCCTGTTCTTTTTGATATATACACATATGATTCACGCATCTTGAGCCGGGTATGTTAGAAGTAGAGCGTACAACGATAATCTAACTCATGGAGGGATCAGAGATGACAGAACAACGTTTGGAAGGCAAAGTCGCGATTGTAACCGGAGGTGGATCGGGGATTGGTCAGGCTACCGCTATTCGTTTCGCCGAGCATGGGGCCAAAGTGTACATGCTGGATCGCACACCCGAAAATGCGGAGGAAACCAAGCAGACGATTGAAAAGGCTGGCGGAGAAGCGTATGTGATCGAATGTGATATCTCCAAACCGGATAATGTGCAGAAGGCAATCAATCAGGCTGCGGCTGAAGCGGGTAAACTGGATATCATATTTGCGAATGCCGGCATTAACGGAACGATGGCCCCGATTGAAACGATGGAAATCGAGGACTGGGACCAGACGATGGAGATCAATATGCGCGGAACCTTCGCAACCGTCAAATATGCCATCCCCCATCTGAAAGAACACGGCGGAAGCATCATTATCACCAGTTCTATCAACGGTAACCGGGTCTTCTCAGGGATCGGTTTCTCTGCATACGCTTCCAGCAAAGCGGGACAAACTGCGTTTACGAAGATGGCTGCACTGGAGCTGGCTCGTTATAAGATCCGTGTAAACGCCGTCTGCCCAGGAGCCATCGATACCAACATCGATGATAACACCTACCCGTCGGATGATCTGAAAGAAGTACAGATTCCTGTTGAATTCCCTGAGGGTCATGAACATCCGCTCAAGGGCGAACCTGGAACGTCGAAGCAAGTGGCAAACCTCGTTCTGTTCCTTGCTTCCGATGAAGCCTCTCATGTTACAGGTACACGAATCTATGTGGATGGTGCGGAATCTCTGCTCCGTGGATAAAATATAAATATAAGTTGGCCCCCTTTCAGGGACAACGCCCGAATATCCCGCAAGCGATCTGATCCGGTCAGATTACTGCGGGATGTTTTATTTATAAGAAGTTTATAATCCTGCGCAGTTGCAACTACAAGGATTATCACTACACTGCGGAACTTTTACCTTTTTTCACACGATGCTTCAACCGGTCTGGAATGGCAAAGAGCAAAATGTACATTAGCGAGAACAAAACAAGCGCAAGTATCTCTTCCCCAAGGATGTACATGGGATACGGACCGAGCATATCCAGCACCGAGGGTGTACTCGGCTTGTGTCTCAAAAACATGTAATTCGCGTCAAGCATGACATCTACAATGTATACGATTAGTGCTGCCACATTCACAAATATCATGGAACCGGCTACAGATCTCCAGCTAGGTCGCAGCTGTTCCACCCAGGTCATGTAGAGTAAAGCCAGAATGATGCAGGCATGAGCGACGAAAAATTGAATGAATCGAAAATGTGCATAACCATAACCCAGATTAGGAGTCAGGATCGCCATAAGGGCTCCAGCAATGCCTACAAACAGCAGTGCAGAATGTAACAGTCGACTGCGTGTCAGTAGTAACAACGCCGATAATAGCAGAGACAGACTGCATAGTTCGAGTGGCAGTGAAGTCTGCAGGCTCCATATCCCTCCGTACACATACCAGAGTTGCAGCACGATTTCGCAGGCAAACATGATACAGGCCAGAACAATCCGCAGGGTGCGGCGTGCCCTCTCTGACCATGATCGAAGATGGTGTCGAAGCAAAAACAGCAGTACAATCAATGCTGTAATTACGCTAATTGAAGCGATATGTGAAGTGGAGAACAGAATAAACGGCTCTGCGTCATAAGGGTCCAGCCATGGTGGATACGCCATGCATCTCTTCTCTCCTTTACAAGGATCTCACCAACATTATCTCTCTTTAATGTTAACTTTTTCATTTTGCCATTGAATGAAATTACTGTCCAGTTGGAATTCTAAATAAGCATTGTAATTTGAATATCTTTATGTTAAGATAAATCCAGAACCAAAACAAACGAAAAGTTAGTAACTTTCTTAATCGAAATTATAAAAATACAGCACTCAACAAATGTTCAACTAAACATTTACATGATAACGGAGAGGACAGAAAAAACCTGAAGAAGCGAAGCGTTCGCCTAAAAGCTTTCTGAAAGAAAGCTACATCGGAAGCATATGCTTTCCCCGGATTTCCCCTTTCAAAAAAGGAATCAAAAAATCTGGGGATAACAGCGATCGGAAGGTTGTTCTGTCATCGTAGTATCAGTGTAAATAATCCTTAGTTGAACGTATAACCTAACTAGGAGGAATTATTATGCAAATCAAAGGACTTCACCACGTATCAGCTCTAACAGCACATGCCGATCAGAACTATCGTTTCTACACCAACATCATGGGTCTGCGCCTCATTAAAAAAACAGTCAACCAGGACGATGTATCCGTCTACCATCTCTTCTATGGCGATGAGAAAGGCAATCCGGGTACCGAACTTACCTTCTTCGAGATTCCGATGGCCGGACAGACTCGTGAAGGGGTGAACAGCATATCTGGAACGTCACTGCGCGTTCCAAGTGATGCGGCACTTACTTACTGGCAGCAACGTTTTGACGAATTCGAAGTCCCACATGGAGAGATTGTTGAACGGGGTGGTCGTGCCACGCTCTCGTTCACAGACTTTGAAGGACAACGTCTGATTCTGGTCTCGGATGAAAACAATACAGGTGTCGCTGGTGGTAAACCATGGGATCAGAGCCCTGTGCCTGCCGAGTATGGCATTGTAGGCCTAGGCCCTATCCATCTTACGGTAAAAGATGCTTCCCTTACCGCTCCGGTTCTTACCGAACTGCTCGGTTTCAGAGCTAAAGGAAGTTACCCTGCCTTTACTCCAGGTCAACCTGATGTACTCGTTTTTGAATCCGGCGAAGGTGGCAGCGGCTCCGAGGTGCATGTTGAGGAACGAAATGACCTTGCCCAAGAACGTCCTGGACGTGGCAGCGTACACCATGTTGCGTTCCGCGTGGATAATGAAGAAGAGCTGAAACAATGGGTGGAACGGGTTCATAACTTCCAATTCCCGAATTCCGGTTTTGTAGATCGTTTCTACTTCCGCTCCCTGTATTTCCGTGAAGCAAACGGTATTCTGTTCGAGCTTGCAACCGATGGTCCGGGATTTGATACAGACGAAGAATTGGAGCATCTGGGCGAATCGCTTGCCTTGCCTCCATTCCTTGAAGGTCGCCGAGCCGAGATTGAAGCCAATCTCAAACCGCTGGATACCATGATCCGCTAATAATCGTAACAAAACGAAAATAAAAACGATGTTCATCAGGCAACTCTGAATACGTTCAGGAATTGCCTAGTGAATCATCGTTTTTTATGTTTATGCTTGCCTTGCCACGTCTGTAAGGTGGCAAACTTGCAGATTGTGTTTTACTTCGTCAGATACGATGTTGTGAGCGGTACAAACAGAGCCGAACCCGGATCTTCAGATACAATCTCTACATAGACAGCGTCTGTACCTTTAACATCCACATCCAGACTCATCATACCGCTTTCTGGAGTGATATTGAACTTTTTGAGTGTCGCGAGATCCTGATCATAGATATGAATCTCCTGATTTCCTTTCAGTGCGGCAAGTTCCAAGTGCAGAGAAGAATACTTTTTACCCGTATTAATCTGGATATCATCCCCCTGTTTCGTAGGATCATTATGCAGATAAACATCCTTGTAATCCTTGCCTTTATATGTGGTATCCTTAGGATCTTTGGTGTGCCAAGCGGTAGATCCCAGTACGGATGTTCCAAGTGCACTCAGCGTTACTTTTCCGTTGGTTACGGGCGCAGATCCATTCGTTCCGCCAATCAGGACGGATGAAGTTGCACTGTCATACGTGATCTCTGTCCCAAGCAATGATCCCACAGCACGCACAGGCAAATAAGTTGTTCCGTTGTAAGTGATAGGCAACACCGTTTTACCATTGGCATCTTTGGCTGTCACCGTGGCACCATCCATTTTTAGCGTAATCTTGCTGTTTAGATAGGCTTTAATCTGCTCCAACCCTGTTGCTGCAAGCGCACCAGTACCGATCCCAAGCGTTAATGTGCCTACCATCAGACCCAGTACAACCTTTTTCTTCATCAAAATCCCTCCTGAACGTTAAAATGATTTGTCCTTTATACATTTAAACGACTAAAGTGATAATGTCAATTGTTTACTGCATTTTTAGTACAAAGTTCCTATCTGTAGGCAGCACAAAACGAGGCTGTATGTCCCGATTTTTTTCAGCCTCGCCCTGTTTCCCACTGTCCGCAAAGATAGAAAGGAAGATATTCTTATCAGATGCTCACTAACCCCCACACTTTGAGAACTACTTCCAATCCCCGCTGCACTACGATATCAACAGAATGATATCAATCAAAAGATTCATAATATTCTTCTTCATACACTTCCATGCTGTACTTCAAATCTACAGCCTTCCACTCGCCATCTTGATACTCATAAACAAATGTCAGATCACCAGCATATAAAGCTGCACCATAAGATCCTGCTGCTGATACGACAAGCTGACCATCTTCTACACTGTAATAGGTTACTCCACCGAATCCCAACTCTTCGTTATATACGCCGCCACTCGTATCCTCCTCGATCCGTAAAGGTTCTGCTTGAACGCCATCAACGGCGACATCAACATCCACACGGTCTGATCTAACCGTAACTTTTGATTTCACATGCTGTTTCGCAATCTCATCCAAAGATTGCATCTTCATCTCTTCCAGCGTTACCGGATTAATGATACGTGCTTGTCCCAAATAAATACCTGTTCCATGACCTTTCGTGTACAAAACGATAATTTCTTTCTGACCGTCTCCATTCAGATCCAGCTCGTGCACTTCGGGTTTGTAAGACCCGCCTTCTCCCTGCCAATCACTAAATTCTCTTGTCTTGCCGTCCACTTCCAAAATCATTCCGTTGTATATATATCCTGAACCCTCAACTTTCATAGGGTATAATCTGACGTTCTCATTCTCTGGAGCTACCGAAACATATTCCTCATTCACAGGAATGGATTCCTGTGTTGTCTTCGCTGTGTCATGCAGTTTATCTATATTGGAAGCCTCGACCTCTGCGGTCTGGCTGGATTGATCATCTATATTAAGCTGTTTTTGCGATTCATTCATGGTTCTGGCAGCCGAAGTTGTACTAATCGTAGCTACCGCCAAAATAATCATCAGCAGGATACCTGTCCAAGTTTTCAATATACTGGGCTCCTTTATCTGTTGTGATAATCCTATTATATCTTCATTTATCGCCTGCAAGTTGCGAATTTGTTAATCTTTCATAAAATAATCTTTACAAATTTCCGTTTTCACGAAAGAACGTTCGGCTTTAACCAGAATAAGCAAATTATCATACCAAAACTGTTCTCCAAAAACAAAAAAAATCCCGAACACAGCTTAAGGCTGCATTCGGAATGCTTTGGTTTTGTCCAATAACCGATCGGTTAATTGTCTCAGTTCTTCCGCCGAGGATGAAATCTCCTCCATGATGGCTGTCTCTTCGTGTGCGGCATCCATAATTCGTCTCGCCTCATCCGAGAACGATCCGGCTTTCCCCTGGATCTTCTTCACATGACCGTGCGTTTGTTCCACGCGACCAGTCTGTTCTGCAATCTTGGAACCGATATCATGCGCACCTTTCATAAATACTTCCACCGTTCCTGTCAGTTCATGCAACGTCTGATCCACAGAGACGGTCCGCTCCGATTCATTAACCACGAGACCATGCTGCTCATGAGACAGTTGGGCTGTCTCCCTGATCCGCTGCTGCACACGACTAATCAGCTCATTAATACGGTGTACCGATTCCTTACTTTCGTCTGCCAGCTTGCGGATCTGCTGCGCCACGACTGCAAAACCAGAACCTTCTTCGCCAGCTCGTGCAGCCTCAATGGAAGCATTCAGGGCAAGTAACCCTGTTTCCTCAGCGATGTTTTTGACAGATTGGGTAATTACCTCGATATCGGAGGCTTCCTTCTCTAGCAACAGCATAATGTCGCGGGAACGATTGTGCGACTCGGCCAGCTCGTCCATCCCTTTCATCAACGATGAAAAAGTCTGTTTTGTATGATCCACCGATCGTTCCATCTGACCGGACATCTCTGTCATGTCCATGGACTGGCTATGCATACGCTGGAAATCGTTCAGCATCTCATCCGCAGTGATCAGAGATTGATGGGAAGTAACCTTCTGCTCTTCTACGCCTACCGCAATATGATCCACCGCATCCGACATCATCTCGATCTGTTCGGCGGCCTGGGTAATCGCTTCACTCAGAGACTGTGCGTTCTGTGAAGTCGTTCTTGTACTGTCTGCAATATCATTTACAATACTTCGAAGGTTAGAAACCATTGCGCGAAAAGCATCATATAATACGGTAAGTTCATCTTGCGTGCGTCGCTGCGGAATTTCGGTTGTCAGATCACCCGCTGAAACCTGTTGCGCAGCCCGGGACAGGTGGACGATTGGACGAGTCAGCCAGCGTGAGGCAAACCATCCCAGAATCCCGTTCCAGCATACTCCCATGATCAGGATAATCGATATGTATACCCAATTCGGAATATCTAACGTAATCCAGTCTTTGACAAAAAATATAAAAAAGCCGCTAGTTCCGTAGGTAATAATCGAAATCAGTACCAGACCTGCGACAGTCTTTGCTCCTAAAGTCCATTTCATGTGCACACCCCGTAGTCCTTTTTTCCTATTTTACCAATCATGTACCAAATTTCATGTGATATACATCACTGAAACCGTTCTATTTCCCCCATACTTGCCGTTCATGCATGACTTCTCTACCATAAAGCGCATAATGTATAAGACAAGCTTGGCCGTCCCTCCCTTTCTTAAAAATTGAATAATATTCCATTTAAAATCCCTAATTTTATTTATTATCGGCACAAGAGGCCAAATGATTTAGATTGGCATCCATTTTGCTTAAATGATATACTGAGTGCGCTTCAGCAACGCTGGAGCCGAACTATTTTTATTGATGCCACTGGAGGCGAACGAGATGTCTACTATGTCCACACGGACGGAGAAAGATTTTATCGGTGAAAAAGAAATCCCGGCTTATGCTTATTACGGAATTCAGACGGTACGGGCCGTGGAAAACTTCCCGATTACCGGCGTTCCGGTACACCGGGAGCTGATCACGGCTCTGGCTGCGGTGAAGAAGGCAGCAGCGATTACCAACATGGAGTTGAAGATGCTGCCAAGCAAGATTGGCGAGGTGATCGTCATGGCGGCTGAAGAAATGATGAAAGGCCATCATCTGGATCATTTTATTGTAGACTCCATTCAGGGCGGTGCAGGCACCTCCATGAATATGAATATGAACGAAATTTTGGCCAACCGCGGGCTGGAACTGTTAACCAAAAGCAAGGGAGACTACTTCCATTGCAATCCCAATAATCATGTGAACATGTCCCAATCTACTAATGACGTGGTTCCTACAGCACTGCGCATTGCGGCGTACCAACTGTCGGAGACGTTACTCGCTACCATGAGAAGACTACAGGATGCGTTCCGTAAAAAAGAAGTGGAATTCAACGATGTGGTCAAGGTTGGCCGTACCCATCTTCAGGATGCCGTACCTATTCGCCTTGGACAAGAATTCGGAGCTTATGCCCGTGTAATCGGACGGGATATTGAGCGTCTTGAATTCGCCAATCGCCGCTTGCTTACCATTAACATGGGTGCAACTGCGGTAGGTACAGGACTCAATGCCAAACCCGAATATATCGTCAAAGTTACAGAGCACCTGTCAGCTGTTACCGGACTACCACTACAAACAGCTGAGGATCTTGTGGATGCAACCCAGAACACTGATGCCTATCTGGAACTTTCAGCGGCGCTGAAGGTATGTGCGGTTAGCCTTTCCAAAATCTGTAATGACATTCGCTTGATGGCTTCAGGCCCGCGTGCAGGATTCAATGAATTGCGCCTGCCACCGCGTCAGCCAGGTTCGTCCATTATGCCGGGCAAAGTCAACCCCGTTATGGCGGAAGTCATTAACCAGGTATCCTTCCAAGTGATGGGGAACGACCATACGATCTGTATGGCTTGTGAAGCTGGTCAATTCGAGCTGAATGTCATGGGCCCAGTTATTGCGTTCAACTTGCTGCAATCGCTGAAAATTATGAATAACGGCATCGATGTTTTCACGCGTTATGCAGTGGAAGAGATGGAAGCTAACCGTGAGCGCTGCGAATTAATCATGAACCAAAGTTTCAGTATGGTTACGGCGTTGAACCCGCACTTAGGTTATAATGTGGCAGCTTCCATCGTGAAGGAAGCGCTCAAGACTGGACTTTCCTTGCAAGAGATTATTTTGGAACGCGGATTGCTGACACCGGAAGAACTTGAAGAGATTCTTCATCCGGAACAGATGACTACACCAGGGATTGCCGGAGAACACTTCCTGCGTAATATGGAACGTTTGTAGGTGATCAGGAAAACTGGTGCAGCAACCTAAACACGAATGATTAACAACAACCCCCGCAGACCGTTCATCCGGTTTGTGGGGGTTCTTGTATACAGAGAAGATAAGACGCCAGCTATTCGATTAAGCCCATCGTTTCCGCTCAAGGGAAGGCAGAATCTGAAGTTCCTCCCTGTACTTGGCAACCGTTCTGCGGGAGATAACAATCCCTTCCTCAGCGAGCAGTGTGGCCAAATGACTATCCGAGTATGGACGCTGAGTCTGTTCCATGCGAATGATTTCTTTTAATCTGCGTTTCACCGCTGATGCTGATGTTTTATCCCCTGACGTTGTACTGATTCCGGAGTCAAAAAAAGCCCTGAGTTCATATACACCATGTGGGGTCTCAATGTATTTACCGTTCACCGCACGACTTACCGTTGATTCATGCATGCCAATCTTCTCTGCAATAACAGCCAAATTAAGTGGTTTTAACGCGGATGGGCCTTTGACCAAAAAGTGCTTCTGCTCTTCCATCACGGCTCCCAGCACACGCACTAAAGTCCTGCGCCGCAGGTGTACACTCCGAATGATAGCCCTTGCCTCTGCCGCGCGGGTTGCCCAGATCTCGTCAGGCACCTCTTCCCTGATCCAGCGGATGCACGCTTCATTCATCGATACATGAGGGTTACCTGCCGCATGCAGGCTAAAATGGACCTCACCGTTACGAAACCCAACAATGGCATCCGGAATAATGTAATGTGGTCGTTCCGTACATCCGATGGATCGGCAGGGCTTAGGGTCGAGACGTGTAATATAGTCGTAGGCAACCTGAGCGTCCCGTGAAGTCATGCCTAATCGACTCCCTGTTCTCCCTGGGTGAAAAGGAACCAGTGATTCCAATCCCGCTTCCACCATCCGCTCCGCATTCAGCGCTGCTGATGGATCACGTCTAATCTGGAGCAACAGACATTCTTGCAGATTCCGCGCCCCTATACCAGCAGGGTCCAGCGATTGGAGAAGCTCCAGTCCCGCTGCAATCTTGCTCATCGGAAGCTGAAGAACTGCTTGCACCTCTGCCAGTTCCACCGTCAGATAACCATCATCATTGACGCATCCTGCCAAATACACAGCCATATTTTCCAATTCGTCTGGAAGTGTCATCACTCGAATTTGCGCAATTAGCAATTGTTCCAATGTAGGTTCTGCACCTTTAGCCTGAAGCAACGGATCATAGGAATCATACCTGCGCTGATCTATTCGCCTTGGAATCCGTGCGAGGGGCGCAGCTTGCTCTTCCAGTTCAAGTACTGGATTTTCCTCCGCCGCATCCAGCAAGTAACGGGTCAGATCCTGACCAGACATGGTTAGCAAATGAAAGGATTGTTTCATCTCCGGCGTGATGGACAGCCGAATACGTTGTTCCTGTACCAACTGAACACCTAACATCCGTTTCCCTCCTTATGCCTTCGGCAATAAGCATCTGTGTTTCTTATCCGAACAAAAGGATTTGCAGGGATAATAGCATATTATTCAAGCGAATGTAAGAAGTTTTTAATCAGATCATGGTTTCTGTCTAGTATTTCTCGGATACCAGCTTCGCCTGTGTAAACAGCAGCAGATAGTCTCTTCCACCTGCCTTGGAATCCGTGCCTGACATGTTAAATCCGCCAAATGGATGTGTGCCTACCAGTGCTCCGGTACATTTCCGATTGAAATACAGATTACCCGCAAAGTATTCGCGTCTTGCCTGTTCCAGATGTTCACGATTACGTGAGATCACCGCGCCGGTCAGACCATAGTCTGTATTATTGGCGATATCCAAAGCGACCTGGAAAGATTCTGCTTTGATGAACGCAAGCACAGGTCCAAAAATCTCATCTTGAGCAATCCGGGCTTTCGGATCAACATCGGCAATTATGGTTGGTTCAATGAAATAACCTTCAACGTTCCCTGTACCGCCACCGTGCACAAGACGCCCCTCACCCTTGCCGATTTCAATATATTCCGTGATCTTTGCATATGCCTTGTCATCGATAACCGGCCCAACCTGACTGCCAACTTCAAGTGGACTGCCCATCGTCAGTTTCTGTGTCCGTTCAATCACTTTTTGCAATACTTCATCATATACATCCTTATGAATAATGGCACGGGAACACGCCGAACATTTCTGTCCTGAGAAACCAAATGCCGAAGCGGTAATGGACTCTGCCGCGAGTTCCAGATCACTGTCACTGTCTACTACGATGGAATCCTTGCCGCCCATCTCTGCAATAACCCGTTTGATCCACTTCTGACCTGGAGCTGTTCGTGCTGCACGTTCATTAATTCGCAGTCCTACATCTCTGGAACCGGTGAAACTGATAAATCTGGTGAGCGCATGATCCACGAGATAATCGCCCACTTCACTGCCTGGTCCTGGTAAAAAGTTCACGACGCCATCCGGCAGACCAACTTCTGCGAGCAGCTCCATAAACTTAGCGGCAATCACCGGAGTTGTGCTGGCGGGCTTTAATACCACCGTGTTGCCAGATACCAGTGCAGCAGAGGTCATGCCTGCCATAATCGCCAGCGGGAAGTTCCAAGGGGGAATGACAACGCCCACGCCCAGCGGTATATAACTCAGTTCATTATCTTCTCCTGCAATCCGCACGAGGGGCTGCGGTTCACTCAGTCGCTGCATATCCCGTGCATAGAATTCCATAAAATCTATGGCTTCCGCTGTATCCGCATCGGCTTCAGGCCAAGTCTTGCCAGCTTCATAAACCATCCATGCAGAGAACTCATGCTTGCGACGGCGCATAATGGCAGCTGCTTTGTATAGATAACGAGCCCGTTCATTCGGGTCAGTATGTTTCCATGTGTGGAATGTCTCCGCAGCTGTCTGAATAGCCTTTTCGGCCAATTCCTGATCTGCCTGATGGATCGTTCCGACAACTTGATTCTTGGCTGCGGGATTCACGGAAGTTAACGTGCGGCTGCTTGTTATTTTTTGCCCACCAATAATAATCGGGTATTCCTGCCCAAGTTCAGCTTCTACCTGACGAAGTGCGTCTTCAAATGCTTCCTGGTTCGCCTGGACCGCAAAGGGTGTGAATGGTTCGTTAACAAAAGGGATATTCATCAATGATTCCTCCTTCAGGATGTGGGATTCGCTGGCTGCTCGCCTGAATTATTTTGCATGTTACTCATCACCAAATATATGTAGCAAAATCCGTGCCAACTCCGGTTGGGATTGAAATATTTTTCTCGTTAAATTCAACTACTGAAAATTTACACGGGCCACTCCGATGACAGAACAACCTTCCGATCGCTGTTATCCCCAGATTTTTTTGATTCCTTTTTATAGAGGGAAAATCCGGGGATAAAGGCGAGCGCGATAATTTTCATAAAAAATAGTAGACCATCGCTAAATCTGGCACGCTTCTTGCTTCTAATTAGGGATAAAAAGCATGATTTAACCGAGTTGGATCGAATGATGCACCATGCTGAAGGAGGAAACGAAAATGAGTGTGGGAACGGAAATATATCGCAAAACCTTATTGACCGTGGCAGGCAACAAAGCTGTAGAGAACCTGTCCATCAAATATGGTAAGAAGCTTGCAGGCAAGTTTATTGCAGGGAACACCTTGGAAGAAGCTCTCGAAGAGATCCGCATACTCAATAATAAAGGCATCATGGCTACGCTCGATCATTTAGGCGAAGGCATCACCCGCCTGAGCGAAGCGGCATTATACAGGGATGAGTATGTACGACTGGTAGAAGGCATTGCACGTGAAAGAGCAGACTCCAACGTCTCGCTGAAACCAACACAGATGGGCCTCGCACTCGACCCGGAAGAGGGTTATCGAAATATCCGTACCGTTGCCGCACAAGCCAGATTGCATGATCTATTTGTCCGAATTGATATGGAGGATAGTCCATTTACTCAAGCGACGCTGGATATTGTTCGAAGACTGCACTCGGAAGGACTGCATAATACAGGCACAGTATTGCAAGCCTACCTGCATCGCACCGAAGAAGATACACGTGATATGATTCGGGAAGGCATTCGGCTTCGTCTGGTTAAAGGTGCTTACAAAGAACCCGGATCAGTCGCCTATCAGAATGCTTCTGAAGTCATTCATCAATTCAAAACGATGATTCGTAATCACCTCGATCAGGGTGTGTACACTGCAGTTGCCTCGCATGATGATCACATCATTAACTGGACGAAACAATACGCCAAGGATCGGGGAATCTCTCCGGATGCCTTTGAATTTCAGATGTTATATGGTCTGCGCATGAGCGAACAGGAACGTCTCGCCAAAGAAGGCTATCGCATTCGTTGTTACGTACCTTATGGCACCATGTGGTATCCGTACTATACCCGTCGTTTGGCTGAAAAACCGGCTAATCTCTGGATGGTCGTTAAGAATATGTTCCGATAGTTATTTTCCAGCTGTATCAATATATAAATAAAAAACAGCAAAAATAAAACCATGCTGCCTCTTTCTTTCTGGGCACATGGTTTTTTCTGTACAAACACTTTACCAGAGCATCCAACTTTCCTTTTCTCCGGTTCTTCTCTTAATGTCTAAAAAATTAGCATCCCCAATTTTAAATGTCTATTTTTCTGGACACACCCATTTATTAATCAAAATTACAAGCTCGAAAAGGCTAACTGCTTAACTGTTGAATAAGAATAGAAGCATTAACATTTGTCTGTGTTCCACCTGCTAGTGTTTGCAGACCAACAGCTGATGCGCTGGAATGATTCCGCAATGTCAGCACATCACCGGGAGCAGCCGTAATAATGACCATGCCTGGATTCGGTTGAGTGCCAGCTCCTGAACCATAGACACTGCCACCTACAGGGGCTCCGTTTTGATAAAGGGTGAATTGGTTTGCCTGCACACCTGCAACGTTGAAAAACACCGCATAGTCCCCGGCATTACCAATAATAATCGCAGCGGTATTGGCCGTGTGAGTAATACCGGTAAGATTTGCGTTGCTGTCGAAGATTACATCCGCTTCAATAGCTACAGTTTGAGCTGATGTATTAAAAATATAAGCGTACGAGGACAACCCTTGCCCTGCTGTACCGGTTGCTCCAGTGACACCTGTCGTTCCGGTTACTCCGGTGACGCCTGTTGTTCCGGTAACCCCAGTGCTTCCTGTTACTCCCGTAACGCCAGTGCCTCCTGTTACTCCTGTAACGCCAGTGCCTCCTGTTACTCCTGTAACGCCCGTGGCTCCTGTTACTCCAGTAGCTCCGGTGCTTCCCGTTACTCCCGTAACGCCAGTGGCTCCTGTTACTCCGGTAGTCCCTGTGGCTCCTGTCACTCCGGTGGCACCGGTGCTTCCCGTGATGCCCGTGATGCCCGTGATGCCCGTCGCTCCTGTTACTCCTGTAACGCCCGTGGCTCCTGTCACTCCGGTGGCACCGGTGCTTCCCGTGATGCCCGTGATGCCCGTCGCTCCTGTCACTCCTGTGACGCCCGTGGCCCCTGTCACACCCGTTGTGCTCAGCGTTTCTCCCAACAACTCCTGGGACACCAATCGGTGAGCCGCGACTAATTCGCCTTCGCCATCTTTACCCCATACGGATATTTGTGCTTCTGGAGCAGCCGTGTCTGAGGTTGAAAATACAAACTCAAAAGCATCAAAATTCCCATTATAAACTTTGGTGATGACCTGATTAGGTGATACATTGAGCAGTTCTTCTACATATAATGTTCTGACTCCATTAAGGTAATAGCCCCGAAGAAGTACCGTGAACATTTCTGTCGCATTCCGGTTATCGATTTTGACCGTAACGGATTGAGTTGGTCGGATCCCCGCTATCCCTGAAATATTATTCTCAATGGGCCCAGTTGATAGAATGGCCATTTCATCACCCTCCTTTGATTCTTCTTCATGCGGATTGCCTTCATATAGCATTATTCAGAAGTTTCTTAATGGTGTGGACAATGCATGTACTATATGAATAATCACTTCAACTGCCGTGTAGCAGATTGAGAGATAACAGTTTTAATCAAGTAACTCGAATGTCAATTTAAATAACTCAACCCTCACCTGGATTATTGAATGGTCCATACGAATTAGCATTAATTCCTTTTAATAAAAATAAAAGGGAACTCCAGAAATGAAAATCCAACATTTTTCTCTTCTGTGCCGACAACATGTATGCTTCATGTCAAAAAATATATACACACCTCATTTGGAAAGTTATAATATGGGTAACCATCATTCTCCAGTCATTTCATAAGCAGATCACTTGTAAGTAACTTGTGTAAAAGAAGTTGTTTCCAAAAGTTATGTTCTAATTGAGGTGATACCGATGAAACATTTACTTCCAGAATTAATGTCTTTATTGCGTACGGATATGGATGTTCTGGATACAGACCTCTCCACACTTACCATTCCGTCATCAACATCGTTGGTAGATGCCTTCTCCTTATTCGACACATCTTCTTATCTATTCATTCAGGATGATGGACCCCTATTGGGATATATCGCCGTATCCGATGTTTTGCATGCCATGATGCATGCACATCGCCTAATAGAAGCTTATTTTGAGACCACACTGGAGACAGCGGGTTCAGCTCTGACATTAATTAATGAAGATGCCAAGGTGGCCTACTGGACAACTGGCGCGGAGCATGTTTTTTCGATCAGCAAAAAAGACATCATCGGACAACCCGCAGCGGACTTTTTCCCTCCAGATCGACTACAGTCTCTCAAGACGTTGTATACCGGCGAAACGGTCTATCGCAAACAGCATCAGCCACGGCCCGACCTGTTCGCCCTGATTAATGCTCGTCCTGTCCAACTGGATGGACATATTGTGGGTGCAGTTGCTGCCGAAGTGGATATAACAACCGAAATCCGATTACATCAGGAACTATTACATATGACCTCCAAAGTCCAGCATCTGGAGAAAGCCGTTGCTCGGCTACGGCCCGAATTAGATCCATTCGCCAGAATCAAGGGCAGCAGCTTGGTCATCAAGCAGTGCATGGAGACCATCCGCAAGATCAGTACCACCTCAGCTACTGTACTTATCCTCGGAGAGAGCGGCACAGGCAAGGAGTTATTCGCCAAAGCCATTCATGATCTTCGTGAATTGCAGACTGCACCATTTATCGCTATTAACTGTGGGGCAATTCCTGCTTCCTTGTTTGAAAGTGAGTTATTCGGTTACGAAAAAGGTGCCTTCTCCGGAGCGGATCCCAAAGGCAAAAAGGGCAAGATTGAGCTTGCCGAAGGGGGTACTCTTTTTCTGGATGAGATCGGTGAGATGCCATTGGAATTACAAGTGAAACTGCTTCGGGTGTTGCAGGAGAAGAGTTACTTTCCTGTGGGGGGAACGCGAATGAAACAGGCCGACTGCCGGATTATCGCTGCGACCAATCAGAATCTATTAAGTATGATTGCCCGCAATCAATTCCGGGAAGATCTCTACTATCGGCTGAATGTCATTAACCTTGTCATCCCTCCTTTGCGTATGCGGAAGGAAGATATATATGAATTAACCCAGACGTTCCTTCAAGAATTCTCGTTGCTCTATAACCGTCATATTGAGTTGGTTCCACCTGAAGTGTTCAAGTTGCTGTTCCAATATGATTGGCCAGGCAATGTACGTGAATTACGAAATGTGATCGAACGCCTGACCATTCTGACGACAGATGGTGAGGTGAAGCAGGAATATCTACCTGATACCCTCACTTCCCTCACCATGCAAGAACAGTCCGAAGTTCAACTGACATCCGGAATTCATTCACATGCCAACATCGAAAATCAGCAACGTCAGGATTCGGCGGGAGCAGAACCAGAACAAGAACCTCGAACGGTTGCAAATGTGGACGAATTAGATACCTTGGATGATTCCGAACTTGTCTCCGGTGTTACCTACCAGCAAAAATTGGACACCTATGAGGCGCAACTTCTAATTCAATATCTGAAAGCAGCAGGTGGCAACAAACGAACACTCGCCAAGCAACTTGGCATCTCCCGGGCAACGCTCTATAATCGCATGAAGAGGCTTGGTCTATGACCAGCCTCTTCTTGTCTTTATTATCAGTATGATGAATGAATAGAACCCTACAAAATCCGCGCCAAGCGAGTCAGCGCTGTTCTGAGATGGCGATAAAATGTCGCCCGACTCATGGAACACGTCTGGGCTGCGGCAGTTGGATTGCCAGCATGCGTCCAGTAGGCCGCGTATAACAGCATCTGATCCTGTGGAGATAGGCCATGTACTCTGCCTTCCAACAGATCCATGACATACAGCTGTAACTGGATTCCATCCTTTACTCCTCTAACCCTGCCAGCATATTCATGCAATTCTCCCGGGGAACGAAGATCCCCCAACATCTTGCGAACATCCTGTTCAGTCCAGATTACACCATCCACTTCCGTTGTTTCCGGCTGTATACGATCCTCTGTTGGTTCCGGAGCAAGAAGAGACATGACCCACTCTCCGAATTGCCCATTACGCAAATCCAAATCAAGTACGTCCGCCTGGTCCTCAAATCTGTCGCAGACACGAGTGCGGGTTCTTCGCATCCGGAATCCAATACTCTGCAAAAATAGTTTCAGGTGAGGGTTCGTTGCAACGAGCATCGCTCGCGCACCATCACCCAGTAGAGACAGCCGGTCCAGTGCCATGTATCCCACCAGTTCTTCTCGTGTATAACCAGGCACATCATCTCTTGCCGCAGCTAGCAAAGCAAAGTGAGTATCACTCTGATCCGGGTCATTTTCAAGTTCCTGTGGTGTGAAGCATTCATGCATCTCATTTGGAAAATATTTTAGTAACAACTCACGACTCTCCCTATGTACAAGGATGGTTATGAACATGGCAATTGTCTCCCCAAGCTTGTCACGCATTAATACAATTCCTTCGGGATAACGGTGTGCCAGTTCATCCAGGAAGGGGCCATAGGATACCGCCTGCCATGGTTCCACGCTGTATTCGCACCATTGCTGTAACAGGCTGTGCAGAACGGGCAGATCCTCACTTCTCATCGTTTCGAGAGGTGAGAACAAGGAATCACGGGACACATCCGCGTACTTGCGGTATTGAAGCATGGATTCCTGACACAGCAACAGCATCTTCCTAGCGATCTGGCGACGCTCACGCGGCCCCGCCTGTTCATGCAGCGGTTTCAGTAACTTCACGATCTTGATACGCATGGTCTGCAACCGATGAGGCTCACGTTGGCGAAAATCTCGTAGTAGATGTACTCTGGCCATATCATGCAGGGCAAGACCATCCGGGCCGGAACGGATAAACGACATCTGTCTCAGCATGTGGTACTCTTCTTTTGTCACGGTCATATCCAGTACTGATGATAATAATTCCTGATTGGCTGTCTCAAGCAGTGTTAGTACCTCCACCACAGGATGCAGACGGGGTGTCGTAAGTTCCAATAATAATCGAGCACTGATCATATGTGACAGTTCAGCCCATTCGGACTGCGGAAGATTCCTCCTCTGATCCGCAGCTTCTACAGCAAGGGCCAGCCCCAGCGGATGCCCATCGGTCATTCTCGTAATGGTACCTGCCATCCCCTGATTCAGAAAGCCTGCCACCGTGATGTATTCCGTAATCTCATCAATTGTGAAATGTTGAAGCCGCATCTGTATAAACCTCTGATGTAATCGGGGATGTGTCCGCCAGGTGGACGCCAGTTCCGGGCGTGATGCAAGAATGACAAGTATCCCTCTTAACGGAAGTTTGGATACAAAGACTTCCATGAACCAGCTTTCTAACAGAGCAAGCTCTTCATAATTATCCACTGCCAGAACCAATCTCTTCTCGATTGATGTGTCTCTCAGCAGACTCAATGGTCGCGGGGATCCTTCACTATCCATTGTTTCCAAGCCTAATGTAGAGGACAAATAATCCATAAAAACGGAAGGAGTCGCCCCACATGATCGACCATCCATCCAGATTGCCGTCGCACCTCGATCCCGAGAGACAGATAACATCTCTGAAAGCAAGGAAGATTTACCAATGCCTCCCATGCCCGTAATTGAAAATATGGTTAATGGGGCTTCCGGATGATTGAACCACCGCTCCAGTGTCGTCAGTTCCTTGGTTCGACCAATGAAACGTTTGCCATCCTCAAGATATTTGTCGTATTGAGCCTCACTACTGTCTCCCATATATGTCCTCCGTACTAGATACTGGTACTTTTAATATACTTTTTTTCCTCACAAAATTGAGACTATATTGAGACGCGCAATTGCATGTGAAGTGATAGAATCTTGTTAAAAGCCAATTTATAGGAAATATTCAAAACAGCGGACATGGAAACGTTTAACACGGTATATAGACGCCTCCACGCTTCTTCTCAACGTAATGAATCATTCCGCCGATCAAGCACAGCCAACATGCATATGAGCATTTACTGATCTCGAATTCATGCTTCCCTTTCATACCCTACTACCAGCCCGATATTCCAGGAAAGGCGGATTTGTGTGAGAATAAACCTCGATATCTGTAATCTGAGCGGACAACTTGGAATCAATCCCAAACGACTTAATGAATGGCTGCACCAAAGTGGCATTTCAATGGAGGACAATGAAGCAGAACAGGAAGGACGTCCCGACCGGTCGTCACCCCCGTATCGGCTGGCTGCTCCTTCTTCATTATCACTGGCACCTTCCTCCGGTCAAACGAAGCTTTATCGGGGCCGACGCTCCACTTCCACTCTGCAACGCCTGCCTGCTTCATTACGACATACCCGGCGGATTAGTAAAAACTGCTAGACTGTGCTCAAGGTAGTGTAAGATCGATGCACAGTCTGTCTTGCATCCCTTTCACCTCATCAAGAGGATTGCCACTGTCCATTCTCAATCATCGCGTGCGCGAGCAGCGCCATCTCCAGACAGATTCTTCTCCCTTGATCCATGTAACCTGGACCCATCAGTTCTTCCAGCTTCTCCAGTCTGTTGTACAACGTTTGCCGATGAATAAATAACTGGGCGGCCGCATCTCGCTTGGAACCAAAGTTCTGCAGGTAAGCATCTAACGTCTCTACCAATCGCAGGTGATGCGTTTGGTCATGTTCAATCAACATACCTAGGTGATCCTGGACAAAGGGTTGCAGGAAGGATTGGGGTAACGCCTTTAACATTTGATATATACCCATACGTTCGTAAAAGTGAACATGTTCCATCGGATCTACCGATCTCGAAACTTCGATCACCTGGTAGGCCTCCTGAAGGCTCTCCGGCAGGCTGGTCAAACGGTTGCGTAACTTGCCAAATCCCACATGAATCATAACCTGTTTCAAGTTACGACTGGCAAACCGTTTCACGTCCTGGGCAATCCCTTCCAGTAATCGCAGCAGTTGATGACGTGCAGCAGCCGTTACTGCTTCCTTCGCACAGCACAGATATACCTGGTTGTTCTTCAGCATAATCAGGCTAGGCAGATTGTTCTTCTTGAGCAGGGAACGCAGCAGGACAAGAACATCCTGATGATTAGCTTCCATTCGCTCCCGGCCTGTACCCTTTAATCGATGCTCAATCTCGATGACCCCTCCTGCAAACCAGTACTGTCCCTTTACCAGCAAACGAAGCCCCATTCGGGTCTGAGCCTGTTCCTCCTGATGGATGTTGCCATTCATCAGATCCTGGATCAGTTCATTCTGATTGCGGACCATCTTCTCCTCAAGAAACTGGGAACGAAGCGTGAGCGCTGCCGCCGCCTTCGCCGTATAATCGAGCAACAGCTTGAGATATTCCACTGGAGCTGCGGGATGCACAATCATGCCTACAGCCGAAAATACCTGGCCGAAACAGACGACCGGATGACACAGCAGAGCTTTCTCTTCGTCCATGTGGAACCATAATTCAGTATCTGAATCATTCAAATCCAGATGTTCTACCTCCTGCTCATACCAGGTATAGATGGCCTGTTCCATCTCAGGAACAAGTTCGGGCACAAAACTGCCCGGCTCCATGGACGAAATGTACACCACCGGTTTGGCAGCGTACTCATGCAGCAGGTTCAGCACAGCAGACATATCTGTACTCTGTAAAGTTCGTTGCTGAAGTTGACGGGAGTATGCTTCCAGACTTTTCAGCAGCTGGTGTTGATGATTAATGAGCAGAGAGTGAATATCCTGTGTAATCTCGACAAAACGGACCGGTTGCTCAAATACGATCAGCGGAAACTGGTGTCTGTCCGCCAGTTCAATCAGTTCTTCCGGGATTCCGTATATGCTGGTACCAAACTCTACACATAGCCCCGCTGCCTCACTGCCAATGAGCTGAAGCAGATACTCTTCGCGCCCTTCTTCCGATTGAAGCCACAGTCCAGTGGATAAAATAAGATCATGGGGGCTTACAAATGGAGATACATTTGTAATCTCCAACACATGAACCCAGCCAACCTGACGGTTCACTCCATCCTTCCCTGCCGCTAGTCGTGCTCGGCTAAATACCGGACGTGCAAGGATATCTTTGATCGTAAACACACGGTCATTTCGCAATGGCGATCCCTCTTCGTGTTATTTTTTCTTACATTATAATCCATGGACAAATGTCCTGAACAGTCTTTTTCGACAATATGTTGAGTTCAATTCCTAAAGATTAGACATCAAGTAAGGTGCAAAACGATTATCCAAGTCATAAACTTGTAGTATAAGCTAACAACCAATAAATGGACGAGGTGCATGGTGATGAGAATCGGAATTCCCAAAGAAATCAAGAACAATGAGAATCGTGTAGCAATGACTCCGGCCGGGGCTGCTGATTTCATCAGAGCCGGTCACCAGGTACTGATTGAACAAGGCGCGGGGATCGGCAGTGGATTCACGGATCATGAATATCAAACTGCGGGCGCCGAGATTCGGATTGATGCCAAGTCAGTGTGGGCCGAGGCCGATATGATCATCAAGGTGAAAGAACCGCTTGCCAGTGAATATGGATATTTTCGTCCGGGACTGATTCTGTTCACCTACCTGCACCTCGCAGCGGAACCGGAGCTTGCCAAAGCGCTTATTGCAAGTCGGGTCACGGCTATTGCGTATGAGACGTTGGAGGTCAACAGTGCTCTGCCCCTGTTAACCCCTATGAGTGAAGTTGCAGGCCGCATGGCCTCCCAGATCGGAGCACAGTTACTGGAGAAGACCGAAGGTGGCAAGGGCATTCTGTTGTCCGGTGTACCAGGCGTCAGTCGGGGGAAAGTGGTCATTATCGGTGGCGGAACGGTGGGAACAAATGCAGCCAAAATTGCTATTGGTCTTGGCGCCGATGTGACCATCCTTGATCTGAATCTGAATCGTCTGCGCCAGTTGGATGATATCTTTGGCAATCAGATCCACACACTGGTATCCAGCCCGTCCAACATTGCAGCAGCTGTTGCGGCGGCAGATCTGTTGATCTGTGCGGTGCTGATTCCGGGCGCCAAGGCGCCAACGCTTGTCAGCGAGCAAGTGGTTAAGACGATGGCACCGGGCTCGGTCATTGTGGATGTGGCGATTGATCAGGGCGGGATCGTTGAGACCATTGATCATATCACAACACACGATGAACCGACCTATGTGAAACATGGCGTCGTCCATTACGCGGTGGCGAACATGCCGGGCGCCGTGCCGCGTACGTCTACGGTGGCGCTGACCAACGCCACCATGCCTTATGCGCTGCAGCTGGCCAACCACGGTGCAGCCGCCGCAATTCGCGGCAGTTCGTCCATTCGCAGCGCGGTTAACGTGCTGAATGGACATATCACGTATGAGGCGGTTGCCCGTGATCTCGGGCATGCCTATGTGCCTGCGGGTCAGGCGCTGGAGAATACCGCCGCTGTCCAGTAATCTTGATATGATCGTTCCACCCGGCGCCTTGTCGCCAGGCCTGTGGAACGCAATAGAAGCGCAAGTCGGGTAGATGATGTTCCCGGCTTGCGCTTCTTGATTTTTTTCACATATAGGATAGCTTGTTGGTTGGTATAAGGCCTTTTGGTTCCTCCGGTTTTGGTGCTTCAGACTGCTCGCTCACTGCATACTTCGCGGAAGTTGCAATCCCGGCAGGACCGGTGCGATGGCATCGCTGTGAAATAGGTGACGTCCTTGGGACGGTTATAATACTCATCCTCCACGCAGGATCGCATCTCCTCAATGTAACGACCCACGTTCTCCTCCACCTTCCGGATATCCTCTTCTGTCGCTGTAAACTCTCGGTGTTTCCCGGTTAACAAATACTCCACTCGCAGCTCAATCTGCTCCAAAGGAATTCGGTAGTGTTCTCTCACATAGGATGCGTACAGCATTAGCTGATCCGAGAAGTCATCTTCCTTGCCCGTCTTCCAGTCCACAATGACAATGTTGCCGTTACTGCGCCGATACAATAAGTCCATCTTCACATACACGCGTGTATCGTGCAGCATCATGGTATCCCATTTCTCGATCTCCAGAATGTCCGTACTTGCCCGGGACAAGTCCTCCCACGTAAGCGTCTGGTACAGGTTACCGACACAGGCCGAAGCCCGTTCCTTAATCGTGGCAATCCGGTCATTCAACGTATCATCCCCGTAATAGATCTCGGACAGCATCGTGCGATTCTTGGGGTTAAGTCGCCACTGATCCGCGTCCATTGATTCCATATACGCCTGATTCAGCAGCTTGCGTATCGTCTGTTCCAGAAAGTGTTCACGCGGTTTGTCTTTGCCCTCTTCCCTGCTGCGTACCGCCGACTCACACATCCGATGCGCGAGGTCCCCGAAGACAAGATACAGATTGCTGAGCTGCTTCAGACGGTACAGACGAACCTGCATCTCATCAGCAGAGTCTGCCTTCCAGCCGTTATGGGCACCGTAATAATGATAATAATATTTGCGCAGGCACTCATCGAACATACTCGCCCGCGACTGCGAATAAGACCACTGCGGGTATTGTGCCATAAGTAATCTGCCTTTCTGTATGCCGGATCTGCATGAGATCCCTTAATGCTCACAGTATAAAGCCCGGGCAACCTTGTCGCAAGCGCGCTTCCGTTATTTTCTTCTGACGCAACCGTTTCCGATTCGATCCGTATCGTTTATATAGTAACATCACCAAAAGATGAAATTGCGGAGCAGAACGCTTAATATACTTCATAGAGGGCAGCGAATCCGGGACCTGGATGCTAGTACTGGTCTAGCCCGGGGCCAGTGCGGGCCCGGAGCTAACGAATCTCACACACCTTATCATGTGGATCATGAGGTTTTACGGAATCTAACGAACCCCAGACACGCTAATTAGTCTTATTTCGATTGTAGAACGTGTTTATTGCAAGCAAATGAGCCAATAGCGTGTCTCTGATTCGTTACATTTTCAGATCTGCCGATTTTCGTGAAATAAGACTTACTCCGTTCGTTAGAAAATGATTATATGAAAAAAATTGTACAGGCATATCCTAAAAGGAGGCACCACCCATGAATCGACCGGATTGGTTCCAGGCGGAAGAAGCATTACAACAGATCCAAGTCATCGGAAGCGACCGGAATGAGCTCGTGAACATCATCGGCGATGTAGAAGGATTAAAATGCATTGGCACAGGTACAGACGCGGCTGTATTTACGTATGACGGCTTGCCGCAGTATGCCTTCAAGATGTACTCGGATCATGCCTTGGACAAACTCGAAAATGAAAAGCAGGTGTACGAACAGCTCAAAGGCCTGCCATACTTTCCTACCTATTACGGCAGTGGCCGGAACGTGCTCGTGATCAGTTTTGAACCCGGGGATACCTTGCTGGAATGTTTGGAAAAAGGAATCCCTGTCCCCGAGCAGGTGATGCTCGATGTGGACGCAGCGCGAGAAGCCGTTCGCAGCCGCGGGCTGAACCCTCGCGACATTCATCTAAAAAATGTAATTCTTCAGAACGGACGTGGGAAAGTGATTGACGTATCCGAGTATATTCAGGACGGCAATGACAATCGCTGGGAGCATCTGGTTTGGGCTTATCACAACATCTATCCACGGATCAAAGGAACGCCCATATCCCCACGCATGCTGCAAACGATCAAATGGGGATACAATCAGTTCGATCATGCCAACATCAAAATGGACGACCTCGCCAAGAAAGCCAATCGTCTGTTCTTCAGATTTATGAAATGAGCACGTTGTACACATAGATAATTGTCTTAATATTATTGAATCAAAACCACCCGGATTACAGCCTTAAAGAGGCCTTTATCCGGGTTATTCTTTGTATATGTGCGTATGCGTATGATTATGGTTACGGTAATCACTGCTGTGTGTGCTCCGCTTCTACTTCTACTTTTACTTCTACTTCTGCTCACAATTGCGACTGCGAGTTACTTAGGGTCACAACCATCTTTATAGACATTTTATTGGAGACTACTGCTAAACTGGTCGCGCTCAACCTTCTTTTCTCCCCCGCCCCTGCGAGGGGGTCATGCCCTTGTACTGTTTGTATAACTTTGTAAAATAGTTGGCGTTGTCGCAGCCGACTCTGGCGGCAATCTCTGTAATGGTCAGACTACTGCCTTGCAGCAGTTGCTCTGCCTCACTCATCCTGCACCCGTTCACGTATTCCACAAAGGTACGTCCGGTCAGCTTTTTGAACATTTTGCAGAAGTGATACGCATTCAATCCCACATGACTTGCCGCTTCCGTAACAGACATCTTACCTGTGGGGTCCGCTTCAATCTGTGCAATCAACTGTTTGAAACGTTCGCGGTTTGGAAAATACGATCCGACCGTTTTATCCGGTAGCTGCTGCGGCATAAAGGTACGCGCAAGCAGGGTGAACAAGGCATGCAGCTTGGATTTCACCACGAGCTGATAAGCCGGGGGCTGTAACGCCATTTCCTCTACGGCTTCATTCAGCAAAGAATAATAGCCTACGCAGGCTGTGTTTTCCTCTGCCGGTTTGACCGGAAATCTCACTCTTCCTTCCAAATACGGCGCGACATATTGCTCATGCACAGGATCATGAGTGAAATCATGGAACAGTGCACGGTTCACTACAACGGAATCATAATGCACATCCCCCTCATCCAGAGCATATCCAACATGCAATGTGCCTCCCGGAATGATAATGACCTCACCTGCTCGAACCACATAAGGTTTGCTATCAATATGAAAAAGCGCACTTCCCTTGCGCATGATAATCAGTTCGAAATGTTCATGCCAATGCAAATACAGAATGCATTCTTCAGCTTTCATATCTGAACACCGATTTTGGAACAGCTGAAATGGATGTGATTTATGGTCAATTCGGGTATTTTCGTGAAGCGCTTTCAGATCCAGCACAACTTCTTCCCCCTCTTCACAAGATCCGACTATTATTACACAAGATTGTTTAGAGCCATCCCTTTAATCCACGGCTATAATGAGTGTGTCACGAAGTACTATAAGCCAATATTGGAGTGAATTACAACCATGAATAAATCATTACGCATCGGTACCCTTGTAGGCGGGCAGGACGCCGTCCGCGTTATCCCGCAGATCATGCAACATGGCTTCGAATCATTTAACCTGACCTTCTGGCAAACAACTGGTGATCTGGACCTGGCAGAGACAGCCAAACGTGTCCGTGAAATCGTGGACGAACAAGGTATTGTCATCTCCGCGGTGAGTGTATTTGGTAACCCACTCACAGGAGCCGGAGACAACGCCGATACATTGGCAAGTTGGGAGCGAGTGATCGATAATGCACAGCTCTTCGGTGCAGATATCGTCTCCGGGTTCACTGGAAGATTGACCGATCAACCCATTAACGAGTCCATCCCCCGGTTCAAGGAAGTATTTGGAGAACTGGCACGCCGGGCAGCAGACCGGGGTGTACGCATTGCTTTTGAAAACTGTGATATGGGTGGCACCTGGCAGACAGGCGACTGGAACATTGCCCATAACCCGACGGCCTGGGAGATGATGTTTGATGCTGTTCCAGATGAAAATGTTGGGCTGGAGTGGGAGCCTTGCCATCAAATGTCCAGCCTGATTGATCCTATTCCACAGCTACGCAAATGGGCTCATAAAGTCTTCCACGTACATGGCAAAGATGCCACGATTGCCTGGGATATCGTCAAGGAATATGGCGTGCATGGTCCACGTGAATTTGTCTGGCACCGCACACCCGGCTTCGGGGATAACAACTGGGCAGACATTATCACCATTCTGCGCCAGAACGGTTATCAGGGTACGATTGATATTGAAGGCTGGCATGATCCCGTCTACAAAGACGAACTCGAAATGACCGGACAGGTACATGCATTACGATATTTGAAACAATGCCGCGGCGGCGATTTTGTGCCAAATCCGGTATAGGAAACCATGCGAGCTGTACAACACAATCCATGCGAAGGAGATGAGAACATGACTCATCCTTATCGGGTAATTATTGCTGGCTGCGGTGCCATGGCAAACACGTGGGCGGACTATGCCTTGCAAAGGCCAGATACAGAAATCGTGGGACTGGTCGATCTGTATGAACAGACAGCCATTGCTTTTGCTACAAGACATGGTCTCACCTGCCCTACGTTCACCGATATCCGTGAGGCTATTCAAGCGACTGGTGCAAATATCGTGTTCGATGTCACGATTCCGGCGAGTCATTACGGCATTGCCATGACAGCGCTGAAGGAAGGGTGTCATGTCTTTGGCGAGAAACCCCTTGCGGAGTCCTTCTCCGACTGCACAGATATTGTGCAAACCTCTCGCAGTACAGGACACATTCAAGCCGTGATGCAGAATCGCCGATTCGATCCGCGTATCCGCGCCTACCAGCACCTCATTTCCGGCGGAGCTATAGGGCAGGTAGGTTACGCAGGGGCCGACTTCTTCCTCGGGCCACACTTCGGCGGATTCCGGGATCTGATGGATAGCCCACTGCTGCTCGATATGGCAATACATACGTTTGATCAGGCACGATATATTCTCGGAGCCAACCCGGTATCGGTGTACTGCCATGAGTTCAATCCTCCAGGTTCCTGGTATCAGGGCAATGCGATGGCGTTATGTATATTTGAGATGTCTGACGGGTCCGTATTCAACTATCGCGGATCCTGGTGCGCAGAAGGTGTACCCACATCATGGGAAGCAAGCTGGCGCGTAATCGGTGAAAAAGGAACCGCCATCTGGGATGGTCACGATGACATCTATGCTGAAGTAGTTACTCCGCAAAGCCTGGATGCTGACGGCAAACCATCCTTTTTCCAGCCAAGCGAGCGGATTGAAGCGGAACTGCCTGTCATGGACAAAACAGGTCATCACGGCTGTCTCGAAGACATGTTCGCCGCACTGGAATCCGGACGATTACCTGAGACCGATTGCAGCGATAACCAGTTCAGCATGGCCATGGTCCTCGCATCCTTGGAAAGCGCACGCACAGGCCAGAAAGTCTTCATCGCTGACCTGCTGAAAAACACATAGCGAAGCGCCTGTGTTTTTCAATTAAACAAAGCCCAAACTGCAAAGTTCAGCAGTTTGGGCTTTCTTGTTTTTTTACCTACTCTCCTATTCTAAAAATGATGTCGTTCAAAAAACAGTCGCGCTCGATAGTAAAAGTAGTGTAGGGAACGAAATCGATTCTGAAGAAGCAAAGCGTTCGCCTTTATCACCGGATTTCGACTTTACAAAAGGCGATCAAGAAATCCGGGGATAACAGCGATCAAAAGAACGATTCGTAACCGGAACGGCTGCTTCACGAGCAGTGAGCAATTTTTTTTGAACTTACATCATTTTATAAAATCCCTTTTTTCATTGCCTTATACACCAGTTGCGAGAACAGGCTGTTGGACCAGGCGAACCATGGTCTGGTGAACGTGTTGGGATCATCGGCGTGGAAGCCTTCATGCATATATCCGGTACCCGCATCCGTACTTTCCAGCAATGCAATCATCGCCAGTATTTCCTCGTCATTGTCTGCGGTTAAGCCCTGCATGGATAACGCCATGTGCCAGATGTATCCCGGAGGGGTATGGGGGCTGCCAATACCTTTGGCTACCTTCCCTTCATAATAGAACGGATTTTCTTTGCTCAGAATAAATCGACGTGTGTTCTGATACACCCTGTCTTCAATCGAAGCATATTCCATATACGGTATAGACATGAGTCCAGGTGTGCCCGCATCATCCATTAGACAAAAGTTTCCGTAACCGTCCGTCTCATAGGCATAAATCTGCCCATACTCTGGATGACGATAAGTACCGTACAGGGAAATACCGTGTCGTATTTCTTCTTCCAAACGAGCCATTCGGCTTACCAGTTGTTCATCCCGGAACACCCACTTCGCGATCTCCCCCATCTGACGCAAGGTTACCGCAGCAAACATGTTCGCCGGAATATTATAATGAAAATCACATGCATCATCACTCGGACGAAATCCGGACCAGATCATCCCCGTGTAATTCACAGGCATACCCATTCCTTCATTTCGCAGCGTATCATGGGCTGGACAATTGCGCCGCATGAACCGGTAAGGTGATTGCTCTGTGTGATGCTGTTCTGTCTCCCATAGTTGTACGATATTCTCCATCACTTTCTTGAAGCGCTCGTCAAATATATCCGTCAGTTCCGTCTCCCGCCAATATGTATAAGCCAGCTTCATGGAGAAACAAAGGGAATCCAGCTCAAACTTCCGTTCCCACACCCAAGGTGACATCTCCGTCTCATCATTGGCATCCCAATGCCATCCATTCGCTGTTTCATTGAACGCATTGGCATAGATATCCATATCAGCGTAGAACGTATGACGTTTGATTAGACCTCCAATGATACGCTGCAACTTCTCATCATTCTTCGCAAGTGGAACATAGTGCATGACCTGCTCTACGGAATCCCTTAACCACATGGCGGGAATATCCCCTGTAATTACAAAGGTTGTCCCATCATCGAGCAGCTTTGTGGTCGTTTCCAGCGTATTGGGAAAACAATTGCGAAATTGAGCCAGCAACCTCGGTCGATGTTGCAAACGCTCGTCCGCTTCAGTCAGAATATCCTGCACAGCTTGCGGTAATTCCAGATGCGTCATAGAGATTTTCGGTAATCTGAACTGTTCCATGGATGTTGTCTCCTTCAAATTGGTTTATTTAAGTTCAGCTAATAATTATTTACAACCGCGCTCCGATTGCAGAATAACCTTCCGATCGCCGTTATCCCCAGATTTTTTCGATCCCCTTTCTCAAGGGGAAATCCGGTGATAAAGGCGAAGTTTATGCTTCCGATGCAGCTTTCTTGCAGAAAGCTTTTAGCTTCGCTTCTTCAGATTATTTCTGCCCTCTCCGTTATCTTGTAAATGTTTAGTTGAACATATATAGATTGGTTTAAATTGACCCTAACACTCTTACACTATTGTTATTTTTGTTATGATAAATTATAATAACATTATTATTTGTAAGTGTACTGTGTCAGAAGATGATCGTCAATTCATAAAGGTCATCTCATTGAAAATTCAATTCACTATTTACATCTGAAATTTGCATTCATTCAATCGATACGATCATTGGATTTATGCAAATTGCTCACATACGAAGGAGTAATGATATGTCACGCAAAGTATCCATTCAGACGCTGGCTGACCAGCTCGGATTATCCAAATATGCCGTCTCCCGCGCACTCAGTGGCAAGACAGGTGTCAGTGAAGCGACACGCGCACGGGTACTGGAACTCGCTCGTGCTTTGGGATATCGCCAAAGTACTCCGGGTGCTACCAGCAGTCCTGCTGCTGCAAACCATGTGGATCCGTCCGATCCCCCGTTTGTTCTCATATGCATGAATCAGCTCAATCGCGGTGAACCCCACTACTGGCAACGTGTTCTGTCAGGCATGATCTCCGCCTGTAATGAGCGTAGTTGGCATCATGCCATTGTATCTCCCTCACTCGGAGTGACGGACGAGAACACCTCTCCCGAAAAAGCGATTGCTCCTCATTTGGACTGGGAACGTTGTGCCGGGATTATTGTTATGGGTGCTTTTCCTCATACGGTACTGCAAAGACTCTCTCAAACGGGTCGGCCTATTATTCTCGTAGATCATCAGGAACCCCTGCTGAATTGTGATACGATCAGCCACGATAATCTGGAAGCTGGCATCACCGTCGCGAGATATCTACTGTCTATGAATTGCCGTCGGATCGGCCTTATCACTGATGATGGTCGTGCTGCGAGCTTCGCGCAGCGGAAGATCGGGATTGAGTTGGCCTTGAACCATTTCCATGTGGATACCAGTCGTACGACCAGCTTCAGGGAATGGAATATTCCGTATGAGAACGGTGAATGGGTTAACCAGCTGGCTACCACCATTCAAAACATGCCAGATGATGAACGTCCCGATGCCTGGATCGGTGTTAATGATGATATTGCTTTGCAGTGGATGCACAAATTACAGGAGATGGGCATCTCCACGCCTAAAGATTGCCTTGTCATCGGTATCGACAATGTACACTCTGCCGTTACGTCTTCCCCGCCTCTGACCACAGTTAATCTGTGTAAAGAGGAACTCGGACAGCGTGCCGTAGAGGCTTTGCAACGCCGGATCGAACGCCCGGGGACGCCAAAAGAAACGGTTATGTTATCGACTACGTTGATTCCAAGGGAATCGGCATAATTCAGAAAGCATAAACAAGATCTCTTGGATAGAAAAATTTATTGGTTACTTGCTTCCAACCTCAAATTGAACCATACGAAAGAGGCCCCGCATATCATTATGCAGAGCCTTTTTCATATACCTTATATGCTTATCTATACATCCAGAATCCAATCCAAAGATCAGTACTTATGCCATCCATTCAGAGCTTCATTTACTTCATGGCTGTTGATTAAAATAGATGTACTAATCGTTATTTCAGCCATGGTAGACTATTGTACGATGGAAGGTCCACTTCCCAATTCACATCACGATACTCTCTATTGACTACTGTTCTTTTCAAAGTGAATTTTGTACCCTTTTCTTCGTTAAACCCCCGAATTTTTAATTGCAGATCATCTTCAACGTATTCACCGTTATTATTAGGTTGATCCGGATAACCGTTCACTTCAACAGGATACTCTTTTCCATCCGAATCTACTGCAACCCAGCGATCACCCATGAAAGCATTTCGGAACGTCCCACTCCCCTTCAGAACTAGTGAATACCCTTCCTTTACATCAATCTTCGGAGGATCATACGATTCCATCAGTGGCTCGTACTCAAAATCATAGAATAATATTTTATCTCCAAGCTGTTCAAATTGTGCAAAAGTATAAAAATTCGTGTCCTTACGCCTCTTATTCAGATCAACTTCCACTGATTTCTCTTCTTTCACCGGCAGGGTGTAACCATCCAGAACAAAGCGAATGTTCTTCGCATCTACCGTTACCAACGCAGGGTCCCATGTCTCTGACAACTTCAACGGCCCACCGTTCTTTAAGTCACTCTGATCTTGGAGCTGGAACTTGGCTTGACGGGCATCTGGTCTTATTCCATTGAAAATTCGATATTCATTTGTTTCAGGAATCTCAAGATGGTAGATGATACTCATATAGCTCGCCCAATTCTCATCAACTTTGGCACGAAGTTCATCATCCAGACTCACATTCAGGTCAAGCCGGGTTCCGTTTGGCGTGCGTACAAGCTGTGTCATATCAAGCTTTAGTCCTTCTGGCGTCGTATATGTGTTATCCATAGAATTTTCAACAGCCAATGATTTGGCTTTGGTCATATCGATCTTGAATTTGAAGCTCCAATCCACCGTAACATCTCTATCTTCGTAGGATTTCTTCTCGTAATCATAATATCTGCCCACATTTAAATTACGCAGTTCACCCCGCACGACCACTTGATCCGGAATTTCATCATGAAACTGGAATAACAATCGTTCAGTTAGAGGGCCCTTTGTTCTTGCATCTCTTGCAAGAGTGGCAACCTGTCGCCCCTCTTCATCAGTAACATGAATTCTCCCCAACTCAGGCAGAAACCGTGATACCCCTAATCCATCAGGTGTTGTTTGTTGCATGGTCATTACCATATGAGATCGGTCTACAAGCACGTCTTCAATTTTAAGCGTGTAGCCTTGGTCATTAATATAGATGTTCGGATTAACCACAAGTCCGAGAGGTTTAAGACGCTTGTAATCATCCGCAAAATAGGAATATTTCAATGCTTCAGGCACAGGTATGTTAGGCAATGGCAGACGATCCACAGCATTTACCAGGGGTTGCGCTGGCTCTGCTGTTCGGTCAAAAGCAAACCAAGCCCCTCCGGCAAGGATCACAACAGCCGCTGCAGCGATTCCAGTCCGGCGCATCCAATGCGCTCTCTTGGATTTTTTCATGAATGGATGCTCGTCTTCTCCACTTTCCATGGACACCCCATCCAGCTTCCGCATGACCTTAAGCGTAAAATCCGCATCCGGCTCCTCACGGTACAGGTGCTCCTCCCACAACCGATCTTCATCCTTTGAAATAGGCTTCATACGTAGCTAAACCTCCTTTGCGTTCCATTTGCTTCCTCAGCGTTTTTTTCCCGCGATAAAGGGCGTTACGCACTTTGGTTGAACTCATGCCTGTAATATCTGCAATCTCTTCATAGCTCAACTCGTTTGTGTACTTCAGTAATAACACCAGGCGATACGATTCCGGTAACTGTTCGAGCTGTCGATATATTTCACGCTGCATCTCTTTATGCAGCACACGTTTTTCCGGTGTTTCATTACTGACAGGTTCGATCCCCTGATCGACCGGAGACATGACGGGTTTCTTTTCCCGTATAAAATCCCGCATCCGATTTACCGCAATGGTGTACACCCACGACGAGAAACGACTTCCCTCCCGCCGCGACGGGAGATAACGATAGATGCGAATGAACGTATCCTGAGCGAGATCCTGTGCATCCGGATGACTCGCGCCCATTCCGCGCATGATGCCGTAGACTTTATTTTTATATCGATCCACAAGCACGGAGAATAACTGCTTATCCCCTGCAACAATGCGCTGAATCAGCTCCTCCTCCGGTATCTGTTGAGTCATGTAATCCCCCTTCTCTACAGCTTCCATGCATGGTTCTGTACTATATAGACGGAAGCCGTTCCCGAAACCTCTCACTTTATCCAAAAAAAAGAATTCGCCCTATCGGCGAAGCCGACTGGGTGAACTCTGCTTACTCGCCTCTTAATCTTCCCTGTTCTTCTCCGTGACAAAATCAGCAAGCTGGGAATAGATGGCCACAATCTCATCCATCGACATCCGCACGAGTCCACTGGACGAGGGAGCGACAAACTCCTGAATCTCCTTGACGACCGGGTCATCCTGGAATCCCCATTGCACTTTGGTACGTTTGCTATACTGGGTGTACACTCCTTTTCCGACAAAACAGGCGATGTCCGGTCGGTATTCCTCCAGCTTTTGCCGCAAAATCTGGCGTCCTTCTGCATATTCTTCCTTCGTAATATCTTCCATACCTTTAGTGGGCCGGGCCACGATATTTGTGAATCCGTATCCCAGCTTCAGCAACTCTCCATCCTCTTGTGCATCATATAAACGCGGGGTTAATCCCGACCGTTCAAGGATGCGCCAGAACCGGTTTCCTTTGTAAGCATAATGATGCCCCGTCTCCCCAGACGTAATGCTCGGATTGAAACCAATAAACAATATCGATAAACCAACATCCAGATGATCTGGAATCATGACGCAACCCCTCCTGATGTTTTTTAGCCAATTCACACATTCGGTTGTGTATAAAATGATATAATGAGCAAAGCATTTTCGAAATCGGATTGAAATTTTCATGAAAAAGGAAGCTGAACTAATGATTGCAGACATCATGCTTGAAGTCGTCCTGCCCGTCTTTCTCCTGATCGCCGTCGGGTCCTGGATGCAAAAGGTGTTCAAGCTGGACTTGTACACACTCGCCAAAATCAATTTCTATTGTATTACCCCCGCAGCCGTCTTTATGAGCATGTACCACTCGGATATGTCGGGCGAACTGCTTGGGACCGTGACACTCTTTTACGCGATATATGTATTGATTCTCTATATTGTAGGTTCTGTATTTGCGCGTTCACTTAAGATGAATAAAGGCATGAAGGCTGCCTTCAACAACAGCATTATGCTGGATAACGCAGGCAACTATGGACTGCCCATCAATGCACTGGTATTCCGCGGCGATCCACTCGCCTCTTCCATTCAGGCGCTGGTCATGTCTTTACAGGCATTACTGACATTCACCTATGGCGTGTTGTCCATTCAGGGCGCGAAGCTCAAAGGTAATTACCGTGCGGTGATTATTGGTTTTCTTAAAATGCCTGTTCCATATGCGCTCTTGCTGGGGATTCTGTTTCACATGTGGAAGGTTCCCTTGCCTACGTTCCTGTCCATGCCACTAACCTATGCGCAGCAAAGTATGGTCGCTGTAGCGCTGCTGACACTCGGAGCACAGATTGTAAAATATCCAATTCGTCTGTACCGTCTTGATGTGTATATTAGCACATTTTTGCGTCTCCTGATTGGCCCGGCTATCGGGATTTCAATTGTGCTACTGCTTGGGTTGGAAGGTATCGCTGCACAGGCACTCATTATCGCTTCGGGTATGCCGACCGGTGTCAACGCATCCATCCTGGCGGAAGAATACGATAACGAACCCGATTTTGCAGCCCAGACGGTGCTGATCTCAACGCTCTTGAATATCATCACGATTACGGCACTGATCTCTTATGCCAAAACGTTCTAGATGGGAAATGCCCATAAGTACATCCCTCCGCTAAGGCCAAACTAAAATTTACAAGTCCACGCCCCCTAAAGGGGGGTGTGGGCTTCTTTGTTTATACTCTTCGTCCCATTTGCAGGAACAAAGTCTTACGAAGAGCATTTATTTAACCCAACCAAAGGACTGTTTTGCGCGTCAATTGCTTATTATCCGTTGCGAATAAACGTTTCGACCTTTAAAATTAGTGGGTAAATATTTCATAGCGTTTCATTTTTGATATATACATAATCTGTAGAAATTCTTAATTTTATCTTCCACGAGGTGAATGTCGTGACCAGGATTATTGTACCGCCTGAGCAGCTTCAGGCAATCTCCAACCAATTTGCTCAAGCTTCGGAACATAGTCGTAGCATGATTAACAATTTAAGCAGACATATAAGTATATTACAAAGCCAGTGGTCGGGAATCACACAGGAGCGTTTCTTTCAGAACTTTCAGGTGGCACATCGGCAAATGGAAAGATTCTCTAGCTCAGTCTCTGCGATTGGCACGGAACTACATACCATCGCAACTCGTTTCTCACAAGCGGATCAATCTCAGGGGCATGGTGTACAGACCAGTACAAGCCAATCCACTTCTGGGAAAGATGTAAAAACGACGCTATCAGATATATATGATCAAGGAAGTAAGTCCTGGAATATAATTAATGGGATTCATGGGAATGTAGGCCTGATTGGAACAGGACTATATTCTGCTATGGCTACGTCCATGGTACTCTCCAAAACGGTTCATTTCAAAGTAGATCCCCGGAACTCTAGCCGTGCCAAAGTTCATAATGCTCCGTGGGTGAAGGGAAAGGGGAATTCCTTTCTGAGTAACATGGCACGTAAACTGGATAAACAATTCCGCAACCCCGGTCTGGTTATGAAAGGATTAAAGGGCTTTGATCGACTTGCAGGTAAATTAAAAGTAGGTGATATCGGGCTTGGTTTCAACAAAGCCAACAGCTTCGGTCAATGGACCCGCAATGTTATTGCCGGTGTGAATAAAGGACAATACGGTATGAAAATTTCCAAAATCCCTACAATGATAAGCAAAAAACTGTTCCCTATCAACGTAGGACTTAATGTTTGGGATGAAGGGGTTAAAACGGTCTCCAAGTATAAGGAAGGAACATTAACCAAAACGGATCTCGCCGTGTCCACATCGAATATCGTGATCAAGTCTGCCTCTGCAGGAGCCGGGGCTATTGTTGGCGGGACCCTATTATCGTTCGCCGGGCCTGCAGGAACAGCAGTTGGAGCTTATGTAGGCGGAGCTATAGGTAGTTATGCCGGAAAACATATAGCCTCAGCGGCTGAAAAAGGGATTAGATGGGTTAGTAAACTCTTCAAATAATACTTAGGAGGTATCCATGCAGTTCGTTACATACCAACGCAAATATGCAATTCGTCACACGCTGATATCTGCTCTTTTTATCATAGCTGGACTTGTCTTGACTGGTGATGTTATTTATGGTGACAATAGCGTTCTGCAAACCTTGTACTTTACTAGTGCGGCATTCTTAAGCTTTTGGTTTGTGGGACGTCTGTTTATCTGGAACACCACGAGAATATTTGGAACAAACATTTTATTTTCCTTCGATCTGTCTGGCATTAAGACAAATGCAGGAAAACAGTTATCTTGGAAGGATATACGTACCATTGATTTCGTAGCACCGGGACTAAACAAATGGATCCAGCCTACTCCATCCTATTACTTATTCAAAATGGTTGATGGAAAAAGCTATAAAATATATACGTATAGTCTACTGAAACATCAGGAAAGCGACATTCTTAAAGTACTTCGAAAAACTTGGAATGAGCACAAATGACCTTTTAAAAAAGTAACCTTTATCTAACAATCTACATAGAAAGTAGGCGGTTAAGCTCATGAATAAACGACTTGTTACCTTATCCATTGAAGAATTCGGATTTGCGCTGGCCACACTTGGTGCAGAGGACATTGCAGTCGGTCTCCTAAAACCGATGTATGGCGAGTTATCTGAACAACACTGGGAACTCGTTCTAAGGGCTGCCTCTCACGGTCTTTTATCCAAAGGGCTCATCTTGCATATGGAAGATAGCGAGATAGAGATCGAGCCGGAGTTTTTGAAGATGCTTATGCATTTTGCCCAAAGCCGCAGCATGATTAGAGCGTACTCAGACAGCCTTGAACAAGAAAAGGTATTAACTATTCACAAAAGTACAGATAACAACGATACATACCTCTATCATTTGGCAGTGGATCAACGTGTGCATTTGTTCACCTGGACAGAACCTGAAGAATGGGAAGAGGAACTGTTCCGATTTTACATAGGGCAACACAAACCATTCATTGATCAACCTACTCAGTTCACGATAACGGAGGAACAATGGAATGTCTTGACGAACGAGGAAAACCGTATTTTGTTAGATAGATTCATGGACGATTGGGAGCTACCTCTAGAAACACGCGAGTTATTGAAGGTATGGCATAACTCTTTTGAAGCTTCTGGTCGTAGTGTGGATAACCTCAGTATCATCAATTATGCCGAAGATGTAATTCCTCTGCCTGATCAAGCTCTCCTGCTGCTTCATACCGAACAAGGTATCTGGAGCATGACTAACAGAGATTCCACCAGCGAAAATAATTCTAACATCGAGATTGACCAGCATACCAATTCCTCCTTTCGTAGACAATTGCGAGAATGGATCGATCGCTTCGCGGTTCCTGTCTCCCATACTTAAATGTGCACCACACGCAAAAAAAGTCCAAGAGCCACCACCTTTGGTCTCTTGGACTTCTTCCATTATTTAACCCATGAACTCTCAGCTGCCTGCTCAGCTACTTGTCATGCAGCCTGCCATAGGACTATGATTCAAACGTCGTTCGTTCCGGGAACTTGCCGCCTTCCCTGAATAAACATCGTACCAGTCGCTGCGCGGCTCGATTAAAGAAAAAACTCGGACTTACCCCATCCACCTGGACAGGTTCCAGTTCCCTCACACTTTCCTTGATCTTATTCATCTCAATGAGCCCCATCTTTCGCTCATTCGGTCCGAAGCGATAAATAACCTTCTCATCGTCCTCCGTCTGTTTCACCAGCAGAATCACAGATGCCATACAGGTTACCCCCTATCGTTACGTTATGAGATTCCATTAATCACTTGCCTACTATAATTATTACCCAGATTCTAGTGGAAGGATATAGGACTTAAGTTAGTTATACCTAAATTAAATATCCTGATATAAAGATTCTCTGGAATGAGTCGTTAGGCTCACAAACACCGTGTTTACACTATCCTAATGGATAGTCACTGTCATGAAAGTGCGTACTGCCCAAGTCGTTTTTCTCCGTTTATACTAACCATATCTTGAATTTCCAAAGGAGAGAAATATATGTCTTCAGCTCAAATATATAGCCACGGTGTCCCGTGGGAAGAAGCATTTAGCGTTGCTCAGGGATACAGCGTTAACGGTACGATCTACATTGCAGGACAATTTTCGCATGATATGCAGGGAACGTTTATTGGTGTCGATGATATTGAAGCACAGGTTCGCCAGACACTGGATAACTTGGATCGTGTGCTCGCAGGATTCAATGTGACCAAGTTGAACATTGCTGAACTGGAGATTTTTCTGGTTCACCCGCAGGAGCATCTTGAGGCATGTGTCGCCGTGTACAAAAAGTATATTGGTACGCATCGTCCGGCTGTCACGATGGTTGGGACCTCAGGACTCGCCTTCCCTCATCAACTGATTGAGATTCGAGCGATTGCTCATACCGACTAACTGATCCAGGTCATATCCAACGTTTCAGAGCCAAGTAAAATGGCCTGATGAGGTCTCGCTTTAACGAAGTTCATACACAAAAAAAGAAGCAGGGCCGGATAAACTCCTAACCTGCTTCTTTCTGATTTCTTAATCTTAATCTTATTCTTTCACCTTCACCGTCAGCGTATTACCGGATGAAGTGAGGGATGCCCCAAGCCCTTCTACCAAAACTCTGAGGGGAATGTACGTCGTTCCCTTAATTTCTTTGGGTGCTGCCTGTAGGGTGACTTCTTTCCCGTTAACCTTCACCTTTTTACTGCCCAAGGTAAAGATTAGCTTGTACTTGTCTTTGGTAACGGTAATGGTTTGAGTCTTACTGTCCCAAGACGTTTTGGCTTTCAACGCTCCGGCCATCTCACGCAGGGGTACGAGATTTGTGTTATTCATTACAATTGGAGATTCAGTGAAAATAACCTTGGAACCATTCACATTCACATGAACAGAAGACGTTATATATTCTGGTTTAGGAGTGGCTTTCTTTTGGGTTGCCGTTGAAGACTTGTTACTTTTCTTGGTACTTCCTGAACTGGATGAACTTGAAGATGAAGATTTGGAACTCGAAGAGGAACCTCCGTTGTGATAATGATATTCCCCTTGTTTCAGCCCCCATTTTGCACAGTTGGTACGACAGGTGTGCCCTCCACTCGAATCTGTTCTTCCTGGATGAGCAGACGCAACAGTAGCAAAAATCATGAAAATGGCAAGCAAACTGCTTATTACTTTGATACGCATACGGATAACCTCCAGCAATTAGTTTAGCCAGAGTATCATACCATATTTACCCATACAATATAGGTGAATAACAAAATTTATTTTCACATAACAGTTCACAAACGCGGGTCTACTCGCTCCGACTCCAGCGATAGCGTTGCCAGCACGCATTCATGAATTCGTTCCACTGGCTCTCTGCGTATAAAGCGCTCAATACCCTCCATGCCCAAAGCACTCTCCATTAAGGCGTGACGTTCTTTTTTGGATGTTTTGCGTTTACGAAGTCGGGACAAATTCTCGGGTGCCAGGTAATCCATCCCATAGATGATGTGCAAATATGCACGTCCTCGTACTTTAATCGCAGGTTGAATCATTTTGTTGTTATTCCAAGCGCGGAACGTTTCAGGTTTGATCACAATCCCCTCATGACCTTCCGCCGTAATCTCATCCCACCAACGAATGACATCCGCTTCATCTGCCTCACTTGCGATCATGCGATATTCCGTCTCCATCATCAAGGTCGACATTCAGGCGAACTCACGGTTTTGTTCCATATGCCATTCATGTGTTTGCTCCCAAAATGCTCCCGTGCTATGTGCAAGTGTGTGGAACGGCGCAATCCGAATGTCCACGATATCATCCACATCCCAGCAGTATTTTTGGAATACATCGCGGAACGTCTCGGCATTAGCGAGTTTACCTGCTGTCTCCTGCAACCACTCATCTACCTTACGACCTGCTGCTTGAGCTTCGCGCAGTTTGTCCAGTACCGTAGAGCGATCCATAAGCGAGGCTTCGGCCACATGTGCATATTGCGAAGCAATCAGCTCACGCGCCTTCAGATTCCAAGGTACAATCTCCGCATCGAGCAATACAAATTCGGTCTGATGACGATCAAAATAACCACCTGCGGTCAAATCAGCATGTAACCTTGAGAGCACAGCCTGCTCTATCGAAGGGTCAAAAAAGGATCGGCCCGTCCGGGTCACAATGTTCCCCAACATCGGCCTACCCACTCGCTGCACCGCAGCTTGTTCATCGCGGATGAGAAGTAAAATGGCCCGGCTGCCCATGTGTTTTTTCTCGGCAACCATACGGGTAACGCCCTGTAAGCGATAATACTGGAACGCATCCTGTGGATGCTCCAGGTATCCTTCTACAGAACATACACCTGGCGGAGGACTCATTGTAGGCGGGATGTAAATCAGTTCTTCCAGCGGTACAGTATAATGGGAAAACGTATCAATTGCCGTCTTCGCCACCTCACCGTGCACAGACACATCCAGTTTGGATGCTGTCTGAACCGTGAAACCCTCCTTGAACTTACGTATGTTGGGCGGAGCAAAACGCCGCTGTTCCCAGCGCTTTAATGGACTATCCGGATCCCCCGCATAATCCTGCTTCGCCGGAACACTGACTGCCTCACGTTCTGGCATTCGCCAAGCAGTGAGCATGCCACCAAAAACGACACCTTGATCGATGTTGACCGTATCATTCACAATCGTAGGATATGGACGAGGATCATGCCCCCAAACGATGCATTCACCCGAATTGTGATCCACGTACCAATCCTTGCGCACAGGCCGACCCTGATCATCCGTCCCTTCCACATCGCCATACCGGCAGTAATCCTGAATGCGTTTGGACTGTTTTCCAATAAAATGATCTCGAATCCCTGCGTGTGCAACAACCACCTGTCTTACCCCGTTACTGGAAAACACCAGATGAGATGGTGCATCAAGCAGAAATGCCTTAAGCTCTGCACGTACTCGCTTTGCTGTCTCTTGGCCGTGCTCCTGCTCAAACTGTAGCAGTTCCATCTCCACCCGTTCGTCACCATGACTCAGCGTAACGTCTCGACCATCCAGATAACGTGCGATCTTCCAGCCGTGATTACTGTCAATCATGTAGGCGAGCTCGGCGGTACAATGACGTTGCCAGAACAACAGACATTGTAACGATTCTGGCCCACGGCTCGTTACGTCACCAACGGAGACCAATTTGCGTCCTTCAGGGTGACGATACAGGCCACTTCCGTCCTTGTCCACATATCCGAGGCGCACGATTAATTCCATCATTTCATCATAACAACCGTGAATATCTCCGATGATATCAATACCTGTACCCATGTCAGTCACCAGCGGATTGGATGTGCGGACAAACGTAATCTCATCTGGCCGCTTCAGCACATAACTGGCATCAAAGCCATCCTCACGGATCGAGCGTAATGTGCGCTTGAACTGCTGCACCTGTTGTTTCACCCGTTGACGGCCACGCGGATACTCCCGCTGGGCATCACGTTCCAGTAGTTCTTTTTCCGGAATATCCAACACGACAGCAATCACAGGCACATGAGCCTTTCTCGCCATCTGAATCAGGCGCTCGCGATCCTCGGGATACAGATGTGTCGCATCCACCCAGGTCAGCTTGTTCAGGCGGCAGCGGGTTGCCAGCATCGCCTCCATCGCTTCAAATGCTTTGGCCGATACTTGCTGATACTCCGCATAGATCACATCCGCTTCACTGCGGGGACGGTGTTTCCAATCCACATACTCATCATCTCCAACCAGCATGCGGAATTGATCGGATGAGACGGCTTCCGTGCGGCGAATGACGCTTTCTGCAACAAGACGATCCAGCAACGTACTTTTGCCACTGTTGGACGGGCCGACAAGAACGACAATGCCTGCGTTGGGTAGATGAATCTCACGCTGTCTTTCCTCCGTCCCACTTTCCCTATCCTGCTGCCCTCTGCCTACATCCGAGATTTCGTTCGGTGTTACTATTCTCCTCATGATTGGCTCTCCTTTCTCCGCTCAAAAATGACCAGTTGGGTAGGTTTTCCATAACCTTCTGCATGCTCACCGATACCTTTAATTTCATAGGCATAGTTCCCTTGTTGCGTCCATTCCTCACACCGGGAAACCAGCTCCGCACGGGTCCACTCAAAGCGATGATCATGGTGGCGAAAGCTTTCCTGCTCCATTGCATACACTTCGTTATATTCCTTGTTTGGTGTAGTGACCAGCAGCACTTCTGGCTGATATTCGTTCATGATTGTATCCATAATTCCGTTTAGACGATATTCCTCAATATGCTCAATCACTTCGCACAGGATCATAACATCCTGGTTTTGCATCTGCTCGTCAAAATAAAACAGTGAACCAATGATTGGTTCCGGCATAGCCACCACTCCTGAACGCCCCTCCAACTTAGTAAAGCGCTCCATGGCCCGGAGCCGCGACTGACCGGAAGGTTCAACGGCCAGAATTGCCTCCACACCGGGAATGTACGCCAAACGGGCAGACAGCTTGCCTTCACCCGCTCCCATATCAACAATGCTCCGTTTGACTGGCAACGCTGCAACCACATCTGTAATCGCACGATAACGCAACTCGTTTAACCGCACAGGAGGTTCAGATTGTTCAGATTGCCCGCCATCTCCTCCAGCTGTACCTGTATCTACATCAGCAATCTTTGCATCACCATCTTCTATCTCTGTATCTGCATCTGTACCTTCACCTGGACCTCTAGAATCTGCATTCAGTTGCTTCTCATCGCTATCGGACTCGGACCCCAGGTACTCTTGTTCTCCTTCTTCCTGATGCCCTGCTTTATTCTCCTGAATAATCGCTTCCGAGGTGTGGCCTATTCCTCTCTCCTGTCCAAAGGACACAGTCAAAGCACCCTCTTGACGCTCATACTGCCGAATCAGTTCGGTAAAACGCAACGTACGCTTCACAATGAGTTCTTTCAGTGGGTGAGCATCCAGCCAGCCTTCACCATACCGTTTGATTTTATCGATCTCATCTTCACTGATGAAATAATGTTTGTAATTATCCAGCACTGGAATCAGTAGAAAAAGCTGACGCAGTGCATGTTGTACCGTATTACGTCCACGCAGGATGATATGGCGAACCGTGCTTTTACTTTTCAGATCAAATGAATACGATAGTTCTCCACGCTCCACCGAAACGGCGTATCCTAATGGCAAGAATAATTCTTCCACAACTCGATCCGGCAGATCGGACGCCACTGGGCCAAATGTCAGTTCCAACTCAAAAGTATGACCTACCCATTGCACATAGTCTTCCTTGGGCTTACCATTCAGGGCCGTCCCTAGCGCCCCACGTATGTAGGAGCAGAACAAACTGCTGGTCACGAACTCACGATCATTGATATATTGCGTTATGTCATATCCATCGGGTGTACCCCTGACCAGATCCACAGGATCAGGCTCGGCATGAATCAGCACTTCCGTTTCGTTCTCTGTAGTTGTGGTGTACACCATTCTTACACGCACGCCTTTGTCTACGCGGTCATATATATTCAGCGGATTCTTCGCTAACAAATGGGATACGACCGCCGCGTCAGCGCCGCTTGCTTTTAAGATCAGATGCATCAGTTCTCCTCCTTAATATATGAAAAATGTTTCACGCACTAGACAGTGTCTTCAAACCTGCTGAAAGCCCAAGCGTTCTTAAACGTCTCGGAGCCAGAGCAGCACAAGTGCATGATGGAGCGCTAACGAATCGCTGGCGTCTTATTTCATAATGAGAAGCACCCCCGGAAACCTAACGAACCCCAGTCACGCTATATGGAGCTAAACCGCCTTTTTCTATCCTTTTATCCGACTTTTTCGGAAAATAACGTGTCCCATGTTCCTTACATTTTAAAAAGGCACCCTGGAGGCCACATAGGACGTCCTGTGTTCCTTAGAACATACTCTCCCTAGCAATTGCAACTCGTCACAATCGGCCAGCCGACCTGAACTTTAAAACGTTCGGGACGCGGACATTCATCATCGAATCGCTCGCCTGGGTGAGAAGAAACGCCCTAATTGTTCCCCCACACCTCTTGCAATGCCAAACGGAAAATCCGATCCAATTCTTCAAATTGAATTATTTGCTCATTATCCATCTGTCCGGCCAGTTGTTCAAAATGCTCGATCTTCTCCGCCAAAAAAGTCTGAATTGCGGGCAACTGCGGCTCCAGATCCAGTTCCTCGCCTGCCTTTTTCCGGCGCAGCAATTCATGAATCTCCGTATATAGCGGTGTAGTCGCAGGTACAAGTTCTTGCACCAACTCTTCGAATGCCATCGGTGGCATTGCATCATAACGTTCGATCCAGCCACAAGCGAGTAATGGACGAAGAACATAGAAATACTTTTTAATCTTGACCCGCTCACCTTGTAAATAATCGCGGAAGTTCCCCTTTGCCATATTCAGATAATGATACATGCAGGACTTGGGCGAGAAGGTCAACGGTGAAAGTGCACGGATATGCTGTGCCACGTTATACTGTTCATCATACTGAATGGGGGATTGCAGCCACTCCAAAAGTGGTGGATTGGATTTGCGAAACAGCTTCAACGCCTTGCGCAGATCCCAACCATTAATGTCGAGCTGGTCACTGATTGGGCGTTCGATCACATCCCTTTTATCCTCAATCGACAAGTACCATTCCAGCGGTCTCACATATAGAAAACGCACATCATAATCGCTGTCCTGAGAAGGAAACCCCCACGCCCGGCTGCCTGATTCACAGGCATAGATGATCCGTACCTGCTCGTCCTGTTCAATCTGCTTCAGCTGTTGTCTAATCGTATCTCTCATTTCTTCATGAACGTAGGTCATGGTCAGCCGCCTCCAAATTCCCTCAATTAAATCTCTATCTCTCTAACCCGGTTCGCGAGTGTATCATATCCTGCCACAGTCTCGGCAATATACGTCAATACCGTTTCACTCCAACCGTAGATGTAAAAGGTTTTGCCATCCCGTGGCGGTACCATTGCCTGCCGATAAGGTGCTATATCCACAATAAATGCCTTCAACTCCGGATTCATCATCCGGCGATATCGCTCAAGCTCGGCATATAACGGGCTGCCTTCATTCTGCTGTTCATCGGTGATCATAATGATCTGATCCACTTTTTCTCCGATATCCCGAAGTTCCCGCACTGGTCGACCCGTGTCTGTTCCACCTTGTGCGCGAATACGGTGAGCTTGGGAAAGAATGCTCTCATCCATCTTGGGACGAGCATCCTCAACCATATGATCGAATAACCAGAACAGTGCGTTACCTCGTGTTTGTTTATAAAGCGCCAGTGCCAGCACCGAACCAATCCGCAAATAATTCCCTTGCATGGAACCGGAGCGATCCAGGAAAATAGCCGTTTTTCCCGGCAGTGTTGGCAGGTTGCCAATGGATAGCTCCACCGCTTGCCTCAAAGCATCCCGCAACTCTTCTCTCGCAATCATTTCATACGCACTGGCGAATCGGAAAGGTAAGATTCGCGACTTGCGCAGGGCTTCTGCATCCGTTAGACGGCCCGTTACGTAATCGATATTTTTCGATTTTTCAAAAACACCTGCCCGATCCATTGCATTCAGATGGCGCAGCAACGCAAAGGTCGGCATCTGTGACATTAACGCCTCCCACACCGTACGTGTCGGTTGCATGATCGAGGTGACCACCGAATACGGAAGTTTACCTTTCACGATCAGATGCATCCGACTTGCCGGGTTAGGGGTAGCTTTCAGCTTTTCAAGGGCCTGCAACTGCGGAAGTTCCGTAAGATCCACCTCATGCCCGCGCAAATAACGGAATAAGGCTTGCTGCTTCAGATCTATCGGCTTGGGATGTGCTGTAGCGATCATATCGCCCAGACTATATCCACGCCCGCGTCCGTTGTATTTGATCGCCCAGTATTCACTGATCCCGTTCAAAAAGAGACTCACCTGACGCTTTACCGCTCGTCCGCCCTGCCCCCGACCCAATCCTCTCAGAATGGTCAGAAAATCAGCCAAATCAGCCGGTGTCTGTACGACCTTGGAGAACACCTTTGCAAACTGATCCGCGTCTACTTTGGACAGCAGTGCCAGCCCGTATAGAGGCTGTAACCTCATCAACCCTTCATTACGAGCATAGACCAGCGCCCGCGCCATAAACCCCGCATCGACCTCAGCCATCTCCTGATGACTGACCATCGCATCGTCCATCAGTTGCTGGGTATCTGCATAGAACGTATTGTTCAATGTATTGGTCATCAACATCTGTATATATTGTTCCTCCACCAATCGCTCATAGGCTCCATAACCCCCATGATTACGTGTCGTTGGCTGAGGTTGATTAAATAATTGTTTCGCTCTGCTCATCACTCATGACCTCCCGGTGTGAGTCTATTTACTGATATTCCTTAATAAAATGATCCGAGGAAAAAGGTGGGAAGGTATATTACCCGCTCTACCGCTGAGCTACACCGCCATGAACGGCGGCGATTGGATTCGAACCAACGACCTGGTCGATTAACAGTCGAAGTAACCCTCCCTGGCGCCTCGGAACCTTGATCCACAGTGCTTGTTGCTGCCCCGCTTCACAACCTCATTATGCCTCACGCACCTACACGCGAACATGGTAAAAGTATGACGACGACTCATTTTCTGAAATGAAGTCAATCTTCACAAGTTTAAAATGAAACCTGCCACTCTTCCTGCTACAATGAAGGGATAACAAGGAGTGAATGTTCATGGCAAGAGAGAGTTTTGACAAAGAAATTCAGTTCTTACGCATGTTATCCCTAACAAGCGGTGCATATAACCGCAAACAGTATGCCGAGCGGCTTGGCATATCCGTACATACCTTTGATAAAACCAATCGCAGATTAAAAGAAATCATGCAGACCGTCGCCGACCAACGCTCAGGTGCCGAAGCAAGCCGGGAAATGGCCGATCTCGTTCGCTTCCAATACGGGGAGTCGGCAGAGCCTATGCTGCTCTTTCTCTTCCGTGCCAAGTCGATGAAAGAGACTGAAGTTCAGCGACTTTCCGTCCTTTTGCATACCTTACAAGATGAAGCCTTAACCGCGATGGAACTGCTGGACGCCTGCTGTGCTGAGCTGCCGGAAGATCTGGCACTACCTGACGAGAAAACCATTCGCTCCGACCTGAAGTATCTGGAAGAGGTTGGGGTTATTCGAAAAGAGCCGGGTGGCAGACCGTATCGATATGCTTTACAACAAGATGTCCTTACCCAATTAACAGTGGAGGAACAGCTGGAGTTGTATGATTTTGTAGATATGATGGCCAACACCCAGGTGCCTTCCGTACAAGGGTACTTATTGCGGGACAGTTTGAAGAAAGCCATTACGGCAAGTTTTCCGCAAGAAGAAGCTACTGAGCCCTATATCTATAAGTATCACTATTACTCTCGTATCCTGGACGAAGCTCATCTCTACACATTGCTTAGTGCGATTCGTCAGCGCAAACGTGTGCAGTTCCTATACTATTCACCGAAAAAACCATCCAGCTACAGTTCACAGAATACGAATCCACGCTTTGAACGCGAAGCAGATGGTCGATCCAACCAGATCGTGCCCCTTGAAGTGATTTATGACCATCAGTATGGTCGTTGGTATGTAATTGGATATCAGGGGCGCCGCGGCTTTGTTAAATTCCGGATGGAAGGCATAACCCAACTGGAGGAACAGGATTCAGTAGAAGAGGAATACATGCTCGAATTGAAGCAGCAGTGGACCGACATTAGTCGCTACAGTTGGCTCGTGGATACGGGGAATACCGTGACGGTTCAAGCACGCTTTTTCCACCCGGAGCGTGGTCAGCGCAACTTCATTCTGGATCGGGTTCGTCTGCAAGGTCAATGGGGCAAGATTATACCCGAAACGGACCATACCTTTCTCTACGAAATCCAGGTCAACGGTACCACTGAGATCAAACCGTGGTTACGGAGTTTTGGCTCAAGCTGCGAAATAATCGCACCTCAGAGACTACGCCAGGAGATGATCAAGGAATGGAAGGAGATTGCGGAATATTATGAACCTGTTCGAGAAGATGTTCAACTATCAGATGATGACGCGATTGAATGAAACCGGACTATTCACCTGGACCTCACAGGAACGGGCCTGGCTTCGCATGATGCTGAATCATCCTGCTGCGAGAGAAGCACTGAGCGCTGTAACATTGGATAAAATGTACAACATGCTGAATGGTGAGCAGGACCTGAACCTTCAAGATTACCTGACCGAAAAAGCCAAAAGCGAAGAAAACAGTGTCTCTCACCCACTACTTCGACAGTTAAGGCTAATCATACTGCATCATCAGGGATTTCGAATGACAGGCCGCGTCCGCAATGGACGCACAAGCCATGATGAATTTGGTTTTCCGTATAAACTGGAGTATTCCATGGTCAAAAAAGAATGGTATGTGCTCTGGTACGCGCCTCGCTTCGACAAGCTCATGTCCACCAAGCTGCACAGCATCGTTACCGTGGAAGCCCAACCCGTTGAGCCGGATACCGCTTCTGGTTACACTGCCCGAATTGCTGCGATAACAGAGAAGCGTAAAACGACCATCACCATCGAGGTACTGCCCGAGTTCAATCAGGAACTGTCCCGAATCCTCTATGCCTTCTCCTGCTTTGAGAAACAGGTCGAGTACCTGGAAGCCGAGCAGACATATCGGATCGAGCTGACCGTTCCGCGCAATGAGATGGATTACGTCTTATCCAAAATGCGTTTTCTCGGCAAACGGGTTCGAATCGCTGACCACACAGTGCTGCGGGAGCGAATGTCCGAAACAGCTGCCAAGGCATTGGCCCGTTATGCGGAAAAAGATCCTGATATGCATCCCAAACACTCCAATGAAGTTCAGCACCGCCAACGTGAGGAAGGCTCCCTTGCGAAAGCCGATGGTCATTGATTTGGTCCCATACACGAAAAAAAGGTCTGGATAACCTTATCCAAACCTTTTTTGCTATACCTACTTGCTCGTAATGTCGTAAACTTATCAGCGGAAGTATTTCTACTCCATCCACTTACGTTGCTCCACCACTGCTGGCAGCTGAATTCCGCCTTTTGTTAATCGCATGCACGCCCATGACCACTGCAATTAATTCATACGTGTCCAGTTGTTCCGACTGGTTATCTAGTACAAATGCCCCCGAACTAAACCAGCCGCTGGTGCGACGAAAACTTGCCACGATGCGGCCACCACTGCCACTTATATCATATTCCTGCGAAAATGCTGGAGCAGACACATCATACGTACCGCGTGATCCTGCATCATACTCATACTTTTTGCTGAAGAAACTAAATCTCGCTCGCAATACGCCCAGATGTCTCCCATCGGCTGCAGTGATATCCCAACGATTGGTTAACATGCGGAATTTGCCACTGCAAACCAATCCCGAGTTATCTGATACATCGAGCGAAGAGCCAAAAACACTTTTCAAATCGAGATGCCCGGCCTGTTCCTGATTTGGATTCATGATCTCGGTGTAACCCGCATTAAAAAAGTTATCCCTAAAGTATAGTTCCATAACGATTGCTCCTTTCCCTTACATATCCTTTTGTTCTGTTTAACCTAATCTCTCATCGAGCACACAATATATCTATATATACGTATAATTAATGGTAGTGGATTCAAAATATGGATTAACACTGGATGTAAAAAAAAACGAGCAACCCTGGTTGCTCGCATCATGTTCAAGTTATCCTGTCATCAGACTTCGACTTTTTTGTTGTTCAGATAAATGGTAGCCCACACCAAGATGACCGCCACAATGACTTCAAATACAATGCTTCCCCACATGCCGTCCGACCATAATACACCATTGGCTGTGATTGCAATACCTGTACTTTCTTCCGTATACCGGAACATCTCATTTGGACTGAAGCGTCCAGTCGTAATAATATTCTCCAACCAGCCAATCAGATTAACGAGGACAAAGAATGCAACGATTCCGATCCATGGTCCTGTTCTCCAGCGGAAGCTGCCTGCAATCGAGATCGAAAGGAAGATAATGACGGTCATGAATACCATAACCCATGCGCTAAACAGCAACAAACTAATATAATCCGAAACATGCAGACCCGAAAGATCAATATTGCTAGCCATGTTCATTCTGAGCTTCATTGAGATATAGATGTAGGCATGAGTCGTAAAAATAATGACTAACCCCAACCCGCAAAGTAGTCCAAAGATTAAAGGAGACAACACATGTGATAGGCCCGTTACGGGTAACAGACGGCGATTATAAGAGCGGATATTGGACGTGTATGTTTTAATCATTTTCACATAAATAGCCACACCAACTCCAACATAACCCATAATGCCAAGCACAATCCCTGTGACCTCAGACACGAAAAGGGAAAGCCCCACTTGAGCGATAATCAAAATAACTAGCCCAGCCAGCAGTGTATTCCAGTTCCTTCTAAAGTCATACTTCAATAATGTCATCATTCCGCATAGACCTCCTTGAACATCTCATCCACACTTTTCCCATATTTCAGACGGAGCGTTTCTACTTCTTCCCGCATCACCAGCTCGCCCTCGCGAATAAAGACAACTTCATCAAAAATCCGTTCGATATCATTCACAAGATGTGTGGAGATGATCAGACTGCTGTCTTCATCATAGAACTTGACGATCGCATCCAGAATCTTGCCTCGCGCAACCGGATCTACTCCGCCAATCGGTTCATCCAGCAAATACAGACGAGCCTTACGGGATAGTGCCAGTGTTAGTTGCAGTCTTTCATTCATCCCTTTTGACAGATGCCGTACCCGGTCACTCTCGACAAGGTTCATAAAATCGAGCATCTCCCGTGCCTTCTCCTCGTCAAAATCAGCATAGAAATCGCGGTAGTACGCAATCGCATCCCGCACTCTCATCCACTTTTCGGTTAATGGACGATCCGGCATAAATGAAACCAGTGACTTAGTCTCCAGCCCCACAGGCTTACCTGTGACTTGAATCGTTCCACTGCTCGGATGCAGCAAACCTGCAACCAGCTTCATGAGCGTACTTTTGCCACTGCCGTTGCTACCCAGCAGACCTACGATTCGTCCTGGAGCAATATCCAAAGTAATATTACTGAGCGCTTTCTTATTGCCATATGTCTTATTGATCTGATTCAGTTCAAGGATGTTACTCATGCGTTGTTCCTCCCTTTCCTTCCGCAACGGCATCGGCTACGATGGATAAGATATCCTGCTCTTCAATCCCCAGTTCCTGCATTCCGGTCAGAAAACGTTCCAATAATTCACCGGCCATCTCTTTTTTGATCGTCATAATCTTCCGCTCCTCACTGGTCACATATCTGCCCAAGCCCCGTTTGGTTTCGACCACTTCTTCCCGCTCAAGCTCCTGAAATGTCCGTTGTACTGTATTGGGATTGATCTGTAATTCAGCCGCCAGTTCACGAACCGAAGGAATTTTGTCACCTGCCTGAAGTGTCCCGGTTACAATCTGTCTTTTGATATACTGCATGATCTGCAGATAGATTGGTAAATTGTTATCAAATTCTATAGTCACAAAGCTCTCGCTCCTCTCTGTACTGGTGTGTTAGTTACATAGTACACTAGTGAAATAGTGTTGTAAAGCCCATTTGTTATAAATATATAATCGCTCAGTTGATGAGCAAGCTTTGGTTATCGAAATACATACAAAAAAAGAGCAGATCGTGAAGATCTGCTCTGCATAACTCATTAATCGTATTGTCATCTATTTCACACGATATCTAAAGGTACCTTACCTTTAGGCGCAGGAAATGCCTCATCCAACCGTGTGAGTTCCTCTGGTGTCAAAACGATATTCACTGCTGCTGCATTGTCTGCCACATGATTCAGCTGTACCGCCTTGGGAATCGCCATCACATCTCCGTCCCTGATCACCCAGGCTAATGCGATCTGCGAAGTTGTAACTCCTCGATCCTGCGCAATCTTCTGAATGACTGGATGCTCCAACAATTCACTGCGAAGTCTGCCCCCCTGAGCCAGTGGACAATACGCCATTACAGGAACGCTACGTTCCCGCATCCACGGGAGCAAATCATGTTCAATACCACGCGAAACTGCATGGTAAAGCACCTGATTCACCATGCACTGAGAACCCTCTGGCAAACTCCATAATTCCTGCATATCCCTTGTATCCAAGTTTGAGACACCCCAACGCAGGATTTTACCGGATTGCTTCAATTGTTCCAAGGCCTGGACAGTCTCTTCAAGTGGTACTCCTCCGCGCCAGTGGAGCAGATACAGATCCAGGCGATCTGTTCCTAAGCGCTTGAGACTACGCTCACAGGCTGTAATCATCTGCTTGCGATCTGCATGATGGGGATATACTTTGGATACGAGAAAGACTTCATCACGCAGGCCTGAGATGGCCTTTCCCGTAACGACTTCTGCCCCACCTTCTGCATACATCTCCGCCGTATCAATCACGGTCATTCCCAGTTCAATACCGGAACGTAGTGCCCGTACTTCTTCTTCCTGGCTGGATTGCTTCTCTCCCATGTACCATGTGCCTTGTCCTATCGCGGGCAGGGCAGTTCCATCTGGAAGCATAACCGTGCGTGTCTGATCACCATGCAACATCTATATTCCTCCATTCTGAAGACTCGATGGATATTGACTCTAACGACGATGATACGAATCATAAATCATGTTATCACTCACATGTCTCCAGTGGCTCATCATCATGATATATAATTGATCCAGTGGCACTGTGAGGCTGCTTTGGGCAACGCTGATGGTCGCATCGACCATATTGCTGTTGACCGTCATCAATTTGCGTTTCATCCCGTTCTGGCGATCCAGAAAGGCTTTTTCGTCCCGCAATTTGACCCCAATCATTTTCTGTCCCATCAATTCATACATAAAAATATTCTCAACGTCTCTCCAGGCCACTGCCCCTCCTGCGGTATAAGAAGATGCATCCACAAACCCATCCTCATCGATCACAAAAGAAGGTTCCTTCTTAATCATCTTTACCAAACTGTAGCAGAAACATAGCCCAAAAAACAAAATGGATAGAAGTCCAATCACACCCGAGAGGATGGAATCATTCGTACTTGAGGAACTATCAAAAATCAAAAAAAATCCGGCTGCCACAAAAAGTGCTGCCCCTGCCGTAAGCCACGCCATTCGTTTCCGGTTTGGATATTCTACATGCTGCTCATAGGATGTGCTCAACGTGACGTTCCTCCTCCATTGCGACTGAATCATACAAGTTCTATATAAACGAATGGTTATGAACCAAATACCTGAATGTTGAACAGGAATTGCATTGTACATTAAACCAAATTCACCAATGTTAAACATTAAATTAAGACCATTTTTCGTCATTTCTGCGCTTATTCAACATTAGGATTCGTCATCCTTCGAGCAAATCCTTTAACACACCTATATGAATTGAACTAAAGAATTTTCACACGGGTCACTCCGATGACAGAACAACCTTCCGATCGCTGTTATCCCCAGATTTTTCGATTCCACTTTTTCAAAGTGAAAATCCGGGGATAGCCTATGCTTCCGATGCAGCTTTCTTTCAGAAAGCTTTTAGGCGAACGCTCCGCTTCTTCAGGTTATTTCTGTCCTCTACGTTACGTGCAAATATTTAATTCAATTAATATACATTGTTAAATGTCTTACCCTCCTTCATTACACTTATTGTCCTGTCCCTAGCTTTCCGTTAATATAAATGGAAAGGTTAGGAAATTAACCAATTCTAATTCATGGTGGGAGGACAAACAATGATGAGTCAGCGCGGCATAACAGCGGAAGATCTTTATCAGATTACATGGGTTAATGATCCAACTCCGTCCCCTCAAGGCGGACAACTGGTATATGTAAGCCGGAAAACGAATGAAGCACGTGACGGTTATTGTTCTCACCTAAGACTGTTGCATCTGGGGAGTCAGAAGGACAGGCCCTTTACCTCTGGAGAGAAGGATCATTCCCCAGCCTGGTCGCCGGATGGGTCCCAGCTTGCCTTTCAACGAGAGGTTGAGGGAAAATCCCAAGTGTGGATTATCGCAGCTGATGGCGGAGAAGCACAGCAAATCAGTCACTTGAAACATGGCGTCAGTTCCTTTCTCTGGTCACCAGATGGCCATACCTTACTTGTGAAATCACCCGTGGATATGAGCGGAGAAGAAGAATTACAACCTACAGATTCTAAAGACAATGACCATAAACTGCCGCAAGAACATGTCGTGGACCGCATTCGCATGAAATCAGATGCAGGTGGATTATGGGACGGAAGACGTTCCCATCTCTTCACCATCGCGCTAATCGACGCAGAAGCTAGCCCTGTAACTACAGGTCATTATGACGTTGGTGACTACGCCTGGTCACCGGATGGAACATCCATCGTATGGATCACGCAAATGCCTGAAGAAGGCGAGGATCATAATGACTATACCCTAACCAATCATGTGTACCTTGCCAAGGCAGACGGAACAGATGTGCAGCAATTGACCCCGGAAGGATATACGTTCAGCCGACTGACATTTGCACCGGATGGACAATCCCTGGCCCTGCTCGCCAGTGACCGTTCTTATGGAAATGCCACGCTTGTGAAGCTATATACCCTTCCTATATCAGGTGGTGAGCCCGTATGTCTAAGCACGGATTGGGACGTACAGTTAAATCACAGCATTGTTGGTGACATGCGATCACATCTGACAACCACGGGGCCTGTACTCAGTCGGGATGGTTCATCCATCCTCTGTCTCGCGACCATTCATGGTAGTGTACGCATCGCCAAATTCGCACGAGACGGCAGCAGTGCCGAGTATATATTGCCTGACGAACAGGAGATTTATCAATTTGCGGAATTGGAAAACGGACAGATCGTTGCCGCTGTTGCTGATACGCGAAGTCCCGGTGACCTCTATATGTATGAACAACCGGAAGATTCCGGTGTAGAACCGATTCAGCTCACCCGCAGCAATCCACAGCTTGAGGAGGATATCCATCTTAGTGCACCAGAGACTTTCTGGTTCAACTCCTCGGATGGCCTGCGGCTGCAAGGGTGGATCATGAAACCTCGTGGCATGGTCGACGGGGTCAAAATCCCGACCATTCTTGAGATTCATGGCGGCCCGCACATGATGTATGGTTTTACATTTATGCACGAATTCCAGATTCTCGCCGCACAAGGCTACGCTGTTGTATACATCAATCCACGCGGGGGACTCGGATACGGGCAGCAGTTTGTAAACGCCTGTCGCGGAGATTATGGCGGTGGCGATTATCGCGATCTTATGGAGAGCGTGGATTATGTCCTGTCCCAGTATGCGTTTATTGATGAATCCAGATTGGGCGTAACCGGGGGCAGTTATGGTGGCTTCATGACCAACTGGATTGTTGGACACACGGACCGCTTTAAGGCCGCTGTTACCCAGCGTTCCATCTCCAACTGGCTATCGTTCTATGGTGTCAGTGACATTGGCTATTTCTTCACAGAAGATCAAATTGGTGGTAACGCGTGGGATGACACGGAAAAACTGTGGAAACATTCCCCGCTCGCTTATGTCGGCAACGTGAGTACTCCGCTGCTCATTTTACATGGCGAACAGGATCTGCGGTGTCCAATTGAACAGGCTGAGCAATTGTTCATTGCGTTGAAACGACGCAAGCAGACCACAAGACTTGTTCGTTTCCCAGGGGCAAACCACGAGTTATCTCGTGGAGGTCATCCCCACTTAAGAGTACGTCGTCTGGAGCATATTGCCGGTTGGTTTAACGAGTACTTGTAACGGACTAATATTTAGAATATTAATTCAGAGTATAGAACCAGATATGGATTCAACTCTAAAAGCCGTCCAATGAAATCTGTAATGATTTCAACGGGCGGCTTTTGCTGTTCACCTTTTATAGAAGGAAAGATTACTCTTCGCCCCACACTACGGTGATTTCATTCAGATCCTTGTTGGTTGCAGACACCGAACCTGTGATGGTTACGGCATATTTGCCATCTTCACGACCCACGATGCTGAAGCCGTCTGCCTGGATATCCTGAGTGTTCTGACTCAGATTTTTGGTCTGGTAGTAGTCTTTGTAGGATTTTCCAACGGTTAGCAACGTTTCTTTGGTTGTGTAGGTGAGAACAACTTTTTTGTTTCCATCCATTATGTTCTCAATGAGACTTGTTGCCTTAGCATCCTTAGGTAAAGGGAAATCTGCTGGCAGATACTTGGACTTTACGCCTACCGCCTGTGTGTTTGTACCTGTTGAGGGCGATGTCGATTCGCTGTTGCCTGTGGATGTTGATCCACCAGAGGAGCTTGAAGAGCCGATGCTTACTTTATTGTTTTGGGAATCATACTTCACTTCGGTCTTCAACGCATCTGCAATCGAACGAACGGGGAGATATGTACTGCCTTGATATGTAATTGGCGCAAGTTTTTTGCCCTGGTCACCTGTCGGTGTAAATTTCTGTCCGTTCACTTCGATGGCGAGCCCATGGTTCAGATAAGCTTTGATCGTCTCCAGTTGTGTACCTGCATATACACCTGCCGATCCGGTTAACACCATGCCAAACACACCCGCAGCAATCAACCACTTTTTGCTTTTCATCCCTAAACGCCTCCTGAGTTCAAATGTCAGCCTTATGCATAATACGATTCAAGACGATCGCTCGATGTACGCGAAAGACTCATGTAGTTATGCTCATCATGTATGGGCACGAGCTTATTCGGATAACAGCCCGTTGTTCCACCAAATGTTAGCAATATAATAGCATCTGACAAGAGGTTGTAAATAATATATGAACAAAACAGGACCAAGGGCGTACAAAAATAGTCTTTATCGTATTCCCGCTGTACTCTCGCTCGTTAAGTTGTTCTTATATGAATAAAGTCCTGAATTCCGGACCATACATATGAAGCTAATCATACACGCACAACAGTTGCGAAATTAACCAATGTATTAGATAATTATTTGTCGATTTGTGGTCGAAGGAACGGAACTCAAGGGGGATTAAATACGATGAATAACAATAACAGTACATTTGACCAGCCTATTAACCGGATCTCTACCGGATCAGAAAAATGGGATGCGCTTGAGGATATCTTCGGCGCTGCTGATGCGCTTCCGATGTGGGTGGCCGATATGGATTTTGCTGCTCCACCATCCGTCATTCAGGCCCTGCAAACACGGATGGAGCACGGGATTTTTGGTTATACAGTACGGACTGAAGCGTATCATGCAGCTGTTGCAGACTGGATGGAACGGCGCCACAACTGGAAAATTAACGATAACTGGATCGTATTCACTCCAGGTATTGTGCCCGCACTCAGCATTGCTGTACAACGATTCACTCAGCCGGGAGATGCAGTGGTCATCCAAACTCCGGTGTATGCGCCCTTCTATGAAGTAGTACGTGGTCAAGGTCGTGAACTGATCACCAATCCTTTAGTAGAGAATAACGGTCATTACACGATGGATCTGGAACAACTGGAATCCAGCTTGCAGACCGGTCGGGTCAAAATGCTGATTCTGTGCAGTCCTCATAATCCGGTTGGACGGGTATGGACTCGTGAGGAGCTTGAAGGACTTACGTCACTGTGTCTGCAATACAACGTACTGATGGTTTCAGATGAAATCCATGCCGATCTTGTTCATCAGCGCGGAACTCATACACCTCTGACCCTGATCTCGGACGCCGTCTCTGATCTAAGCATCATCTGTACAGCTCCAAGCAAAACGTTCAACATTCCTGGCCTCTGCACATCCAACATCATCATCCCCAATGCCAAGTTACGGGAATCGTTCGCGCAGGGTGTAAAAACAATGGGACTTGCCAATATCAGCACACTAGGGGCTGTTGCAACCGAAGCTGCATACAACGGAGCCGAGGAATGGCTGGATGAGTGCATTGCCTATATCCGTGGAAATATGGAATATGTACAGCAATATGTTGCGGAACATATGCCTCAGATTAAAATGCATCTGCCCGAAGCAACCTATCTGTTGTGGATGGATTTCCGGGAACTGAATATCCCACATGCACAACTATGCAACATGCTTCTTCATGAAGCAGGGCTGGCTTTCAATGACGGGAGCTTCTTTGGAACAGAGGGTACAGGGTTCATGCGTATTAATGTAGCCTGTCCACGTTCCACGGTTGAAGAGGCGATGCGCAGGTTATCTGCGTTGCTAAGCAATTTGTCGGGCAAATAAGCTGTCAGTTACATCAATGTACGTTGCGAACAGAACGTGTACGGTTCGTTAAATGGCGAATATTTGTCAAAAGGGAAAAGGGGTGCCCCATAGTCAAGTCCATGACTCACATTCATGGTCAATGACTTCACAAGGGGCACCCCTTTTGTATTCGATCATTTTATTTATTCAAAACATAATTAAAATGATAATGACATCTTTATCGGCATCGGAGTAATTCTGTCGCACAGCCTGTCCAACAAATCCCGATCATGGCTTATGATCAATAGCCCCAGATCACGCTGGCGAGCCACTTCCATCACGGTATGCCAGATCTGTGCCTGAGTGATCGCATCCAGCATCGTTGTCATCTCATCTGCGATCACATAACGTGTCGCTGTACCGAGTGCTCGCGCCACACAGAAACGCTGCAGTTCTCCACCGGATAATTCACTCGGCCTACGGTCCAGCCAGGTTGGCTGAATACCCAAAGCTTCGAGTAAATGCTCATCCTGCACAGACGCCTCTTGCAGCACGCGACTCATTCGCCAGCGTGGATTCACAGCCTTCTCCGGGTGCTGGAACACCAGCTGAACCGGACATACTCCTGTACGTGGGAGTGGTTTCCCATCCAAAAGGACTTGCCCTGCAACAGGTTCGGCATATCCTGCAAGAATGCGACCAAGGCTTGTTTTCCCACAGCCACTTGGTCCCCACAAGCCAACCACTTCTCCCTGTTGCACATGCATGTTCATCTGTTGGAATACCCATGATTTCTGATCGTAACGGTAACTCACATCTCGTGCTTCAAGTGACATGGAAACACCTCACTTCTCCGCCCCGTATCTGACGAAGCTCTGGACGTTGGCGGGTACATGCAACGGTTGCCGCGCTACATCGGGGAGCAAATGAACATCCTGCTGCAATCTCTAGACCCGCCAATGGCTGGGAGCCCGGAAGTGGCTGAAATCCATTCTGCGGCAACGCATTCCAGAGCGCTTTTGTATATGGATGACGCAGACGTTCTCCATTCCCTTTAAAATCATCTACCTGCGCCGTCTCTACATTGGTCCCCGCGTAAAATACAGCGATGCGATCCGCTGCTGTCAGGGCAGTCGTGATATCATGAGTAATCCACAGAATGCCTACGCCTTCATTAGCAAGCTCGCGAAACTGCTTCATCGTCTCGGCCAGCACTTCGGGATGAATGCCTGGTGTCGGCTCATCTGCAATGATCAGCTTAGGCTGACCTGAGGTCGCTGTAGCCATCAACACCCGCCTTGCCATACCTCCGGACAACTCAAACGGGTACTTTCCGGCTGTTCCTTGAGGAAGATGATATCGCTCCGTCAGCTCCTGCTCCGTCTTTGTCACATGGGATCGAGTCATCAATCTGCGCTTCCTTCCCAAATCTCGGGTTACCGGCTGAACTTGTCTCCCCACCTTCATCAACGGGTCCAAATAACTGACGGATTGTGGAATCAACATCAGCTCCTCACCACGCAGATGAAGCTGCCGCTCTGGAGTCAAAGGCTTGCCTTTATAGCTAATTCTACCTTCCAACCTGGCATTGGCAGGCAGGATGCCCATAATGGCCTGCGCCAGCACACTTTTACCCGATCCACTTGCACCTACAACAGCCACGATCTCGCCCTCGTTTATGGAAAGATCCAGATTCTGAATGACGTAAGTCTGTTCCTGCCCAAACCAGCCACGAGCGCGCCGAAATGACACCGACACTCCCTCAATATCAAGCAGAGCCATATTTACCTCACCTCCCTTGAACTACCTGTCCCCGTCAATGTCCTCAGACTGTTGCCCAATACATCAAACGCACGAACAACCAGCAACAATGCCAATCCGGGGAAAAAGGCGAGCCACCACATGCCAGCAGATAAATATCTCATCGACTCTGACAAAATAATTCCAATTGCCGGTTGTTGCGGGGACAACCCCAGCCCCAGAAACGTAATGGCTGCCTCATGCAGAATCGCATGGGGAAAGATTAGCAGTACGCCCACGAACAGTTGCGGGACCAGATGTGGCAGCATATGCTGCACCGCAATTTGTATCCGCGATCGACCTAACTTATGTGAAATCTGAATGTATTCTGCGGATTTCAGTTGTATCATCTCCGCTCTTACAATCCGGGCCAGATTCGGCCAGTGAGTCAGCGCAATCGCTGCCGCCACTCCTGCCAAACCTCCACCAAATACAAAGGCCAGCATAACCAGCGATACCAGATGAGGTACACTCAGGAACAGGTCGATAATCCATGAGATCACCCGGTCAGCAGCCTTGCTTGAAGCGGCAGCCAAACCCAATAACATTGCGATCATTCCACCACCACATGCAGCAAGCAATCCCACTTGAATGCTGGTTGCCAATCCTTTTAACGTGCGCATGAACATATCTCTTCCGAGCCAATCTGTGCCAAATGGATGCGCCCAGGTTGGAGCCAGATTCCGATCCATTAGTGAAGTCAGCGTAGAACCAGCCGGAAGCAGCCTGCCCGTCAACCACACAACGGCAATCCAGATCACCGCAAGGCTTCCCCAGATCACCGCTCTTTGGCGAGGATTGCGGAAATTTTGGTCTCTGGCACCCGCATAACCTTTTCTCGTTTGGCGTGTTGTTCCTGTTCCTTTTCCAATCTCAGCTTTTAGTAACCCCGGATTAATGCTGTACCTTACCTCTTGAGTCGCAGTTTTCACTTTCTGTACTTCGGCTGTTTCTGCCGTCTGCTCGGAGGAGCGTTCTACCGTCTGCTTCATGACATCAGCTCCTCCTTCATCCGCGGGTCAATCATACGATACAGAATGTCGGCAACCATATTACCTGTGAACACAAAAATTGCACTGCACATCACAAGTCCAAGCAGCAGTGGAACATCTCCACGCAACCCAGCCTGAACCGTTGCCTGACCCAGCCCAGGATACGAAAATACCTGTTCTGCAAGCACAGCCCCACCAAACAGTTCACTGAACGAAGCAAACTGTAGCGTTATCGCTGGCAAAACAACATGTCTGAACCCATGTCGACGGAACAGCTGAAATCCACGCTCACCTCGCGCTCTCGCAAACAGGATATAATCTGACTCGAGCACATCCGTGAGCTTCTGCCGGGTATGCAAAGCGATGGAAGCTACCCCAGTCAAACTGAGGGTCAACGCTGGCAGAATCATATGAATAGCCCGATCTCCCCAAGTGACCTGATCAGCCGACATCCCTGCGGGTACCCCAAGACCAACTGGAAGCCATCCGAGCCACACCCCAAATACCATCAGCAGCAACAGCGCAATCCAGAATACCGGCGTAGAGGCCAGTGTATAACAATACCAGCAGATCAGGCGATCCAGCTTCGAATCCCGTCTCATGGCAGCAACTACACCAAGAGTGAACCCAAAGATACCAGATAGTAGCCAGGCTACAGCCATAAGTGCGACAGAATTCATGAATCGTTCCTGAATAATATCCGCTACAGGTTGTCTGTAGATCATCGAAGTTCCCAGATCTCCCTGAATAAGCGCTTGTCCCCAGGTTAGCAATCGTTCCATGGGAGATTCATTCAATCCCCAACGTTCTTCGATTAAACTGCGCTGTTCGGCGCTTACCCTAATCATATCTCCACCAATGTAGGCTTCGATCGGGTCCACAGGAGAGAATTGCATTAATATAAAAGACAACACACTGACTCCAACCAATAGAGATACAAGTCGCAACACTTTAAAACCAACAAATCTGGCCCATTCATTCCTGCCCGTCATCCAATCTCTCCCCAATTCAGGCTAAAGCTACCGCTGTGCTTCTTATTTCGTGCTGTTATCCCAGGACCATTCCTCCAGATTGGATGTCACCGGCCAGCCGTGACCATGGGGGTGGATCTGCTGCTGGCCAATGTTCAGGCCGTTCTTAACCAGATACAGATGATCTATATTTACGAGCCATGCCCATGGCGCATCCCCCTGATAACTGAAACCTGTTGTTCCATCCCATTCCGCTTTTTGCCAGAACGGCAATGCCTCTTCTTCACTGGTGGCCTGAAGGGCCTTCTCCATCCATGAATCCACGACTGGATTACTGTACAGTCCTACATTGTAATATCCGTCTCCCTTGTGAGTACTGCTATAGAGGTTATACGTTTCCAAGGGATCATGACTGCCCCAACCAAATAATACAGCGTTGGAATAAGCCATCTTTTTTGTCTCTTCACGGCTTTTGCCTTCAACATTGATCTTAATTCCCGCCTGGGCAACCATATCCGCAGTAGCTAACGCCAGAGATTGTCTTGTTAAATCACCTGCAAAATAAAGCAGATTGAACTCGGCCTTAACGCCGTTTTTCTCAACGATACCATCCCCATCTGCATCCACCCAGCCACCAGTCGCCAGAATGCGCTTTGCTTCTTCGAGATTGGCATCCGTAAATACAGCTTCTGCGTTGCTCCAAGGCAGATCATCACTGACGGAATAAGCTGGACGACCGTACCCTTCCAGTACACCCTCAACCAAAGCCTTACGATCAATCACAACGTTCACCGCTTGGCGAATCGCCAGATCGGATGTCACATCATTCCCTGCGGGAAGACCATCGCCCGACTTGGCACCAGCAGGCTGCATGGGGAACATGATGCCCCGGTTATCTACGGTTTTCACGGCCTCTAATGTCATGCCATTCACCTGTTGTTTGCTAAACGCTGACGGGATAGCAGCGATATCCACCGTACCTGCCTGTGCAGCGGCATAAGCCGCATCTTCATCCAGATAAAGGAAGGTGAGTTTGTGGAATGCAGACTCGTTACCGTAATATTCTTCATTGGCTTCCAAGATGGCCTGTTGTCCTTTGTCCCACTGAACCAGTTTGTACGGTCCCGAACCGACCGGATGCTCCGCATAATCAGCGCCATAGGCGTGTTCAGGCACAATGCCAAGGGTCGTCAGCAGACTGATGAACGTAGACTGCGGCGACTTCAATGTGAATACGACCGTGCTATCGTCGGTTGCCTGCACATCAGCCATATTCGTCAAATCAATCACGGACCCACTCTGAGCAGCCGTATCAAACGTAAATTTTACATCTTCGGCCGTAAGCGGCTCCCCATCAGAGAATTTTACATCGTTCCGAAGTGTAACCGTCCAGGTCAGCCCATCTTCACTAACCGAGTATGCTGTAGCCAGATCATTAACCAGTTGTAACTTGGCATCCCGCTTCAGCAAGGTACTCTGGAAAAGTGGTGACCCATATTGCCCCCATCCGGTTGTTGGATCAAACCCACCTTCCGGTTCGGTGCCAACGGCCAGCACCAATTCATCTTTGGTTAAGGCTGTACCTGATTGTCCATTCTCTGCTGATGAAGCTGTTGGCGCTGTGCCCTGTGCACAACCAGATAAACCAATGGAACATACAAGCAAGATGCCTAATCCTGTTCTAACTTTTCGTTTTCCCCATCTCCATGAAAATCTGCCCATTCTGGTCGTTCCCCCTCTAAAGTTGTACTGCACTCACTTATTTCGTGTTACTTTTCAGAGAAATTGTAGCACAAAACACAAATCATATGTCAACAAAGTTAACTTAAAAATCCAAATATTTTCATATATTTGATTTAATAATTAAAAAATTCTTTAACCGAGCATTTGTAGCGCTCTATAGAGTCAGGTATTATAACAAACAAAAAAAACAGACGGTTGGCATCTAACCAATAGTCTGTTTTTTAGATTTGCTATATTTTCATAGAAATTACACTCGTATTTGTCTTACTCCGAAGAGCGATGATGATGGTTGTGACCATGCTGACCCGCACTGTGATTGTGATCCAGACTTTGATCCGGCTTGCCATCCTGATCATGACTCTGAGCATGAGCCAGTTTGTTGAGTTCATCCACATAAGTCACAGACAATTCTGCATACAATACCCCTTTTTGCACCTGGATCTGTTGATGCAGATGACGCAATCGCCCCAGATTCCCTCGTACGGCAATAACCTCCAGGCATTGGTCATGGTTCAGGTGTACGTGCATATTGGAAATGATGTCATGATGCGCCTCGTGCTGCAGCTCCATCAAACGAATGGGAAGATCACTGATATGGTGATCGTAGACCATCACAATGGTGCCGGCCACATCCTGGTCGGATTGTAATGCAGAAGGTTGCAGTAATGTTTTGCGAACAAGATCACGGAAAGCCTCAGATCGGTTTTTGTATCCCTGTTCCTCAATATACTGGTCAAACTGCTCAATCAGAGGTGTAGGAAACGCCACCCCGAACCGGGTCAAATCTTCTTTATCTGCCATGCTTCTCCTCCTGCGCCTCATTTGCTTCGAGTGTACCACAGACTTGTCTGCTCATCGACTATACTGTTGCATGAATCGTACTGCCGAATGTATCGCCTGTTGTCCAGCGTCACTCTCCAGATCAAATTGATAATCATGTCCCAGCTTCTCTGACGAGTTCGAGAAAAACAAGGTTTCCACCTCAACATCAAGGCGCTTCAATACTTGTGCCAGCTCAATCGATTGACTGGTCAACGGGTCATTATTGCCTGAGGTAATAAAAGCAGGCGGGTACGCTGCTGTGGCCTGAAGCACGGTCGACATTTCATGCAGACGTGGATAGTCTTCGTATGTTTTGACTCCTGTATATGACCAGAGAAATGTCCGTATGAGTGGGAAGCCTGTATCGGCTACTGTGCTTAGATTGTATGGACCACAGAATAGAAGAACCCCACGCAACTCTTCCGGCTGAGTGGCTGGTGTTATATTCATCAGTTTAGCCAGAGATGGATTGGTCACCACTGCCGCGGTCTGACTTGCAATCTGGGCACCTGCCGAATTGCCTGCGAGAAATATGTTTTCCGGGTCACCCTGATACTCACTGACATGGTTCTTCACGTAAGTCAAAGCCTGATTCGTCTGGATCACGGGAATGGGATATTTCGTATCCGGTGCGAGCGCATAATTCATACTGACCACAACGTAACCCTGTTTGGCTAATTGTACGGCATAATCTGCGATATCCTTTTTGTCACCCAAGACCCATCCTCCGCCATGAATCCACAACACAACAGGCAAAGGTTCCAATGTTACGGAAGGATAATAGATATCCAGCGTACTGTCATTACGCCCTTCGTCTGCATAGGGTACATCCACAACACGAGTTACGCCTTCCGAGATCATACGGTCCTTGCTGCTCGTATCTGGATTAGTAGTTTCAATTAATGATTTTAATAAAAATACAGCTATTTTGGGTGTCCATTGTGTACCAATCCCGATAAAACCTATGATCAAAATTAGTACAACGCTGGGAATCCAGTAACGTTTACGTTTAAAACCTTTTGCCCCCGTACGTTTCGTTTCCAACTTGGACTGCAATAATTCCACCTCGTTCCATCATCATCGAAGCGTCTTTACATCTAAAGTGGTGTACGTAGTAGGGAGAACCAGGTTTCCTCTTATTTGGGTCTCTTGGCGATTTCCTGTCTGACTTTCACATATGTAGTGGATACTTTTTGCTCCAGTGTATGAATATTTTGTTTTGTGCTTGCCCACTTCTCTGCTGCAGAAGCCAATGTGTTTAATGAGCTGAGTACACGTGACGTTTGGCCTTGCTTTGTACTCTGTTTGAACTGTTGTAATGCGTTGGAATATCGTTCTTTAGCCAGACTCGCCTGTTTTTTAGCCGTTTGAATCTGTTTCTTCGTGGAGTCGGCCCCTGCTACCATAGCTCGTAAACGTTTTATTTCAGCGCTCTTCCGTTTACGTACTTCAGCAAGTTCCTTTTTCTTGATCCGGATGTCTTCTCTGGCAAGCTTCACAACGGGTCTCAATGTGTCGGCCTGCTTACGGATTGCTGCACTCCATTCCTTATTTTTGATGGCCTTGGCTGCATCCAACTGTCTATTGACTGAACTGTATAGGGCGAATAGCGGTTCATATCGTGCTTGTGTTTGCTTCACCTTTTCAACTAGAGCTGCGACCTTCGCATCATCGATTTGTCTTATTTCTACCCGTAATCGCTCCAATTCCGCGGTATTGGCGGCATGAAGTGTCTTTATTTTTTGTTCCCAAACCTGCTCTTGTGTCTTCCAGCTCCCCACTTTCTCGTACGCTTGCTTCAACGTTAACTTGGTTTGTGCGTCGGCTTTGTTCAAAACGGAATCCCAGGCTTTCTGCGCTGTTACGCCAAGATCAATGCCCGCTGCCTCGGCTGTTGAAGCAAAATAAATCGTGCCTGCGCTGAAAAGAATTACAAGCCCTATAAGCAGGCGTGATCTGAAAATAAGATGAGTCAATGATGGCAATTTACCAGGTTTGCCTTTACTTTGACGTATTACGTGACTACCGCTATATCCTGTAAGAACATGAGATGCACTTACACTTGTCTCTATTGGATCTATGTCCTTTAAAGCTAAATCTTCGATATGCTGTCGACCCTTCTTTCCTTCCAGCAAGCCATGATGATCTAAGAAATCATTTTCGCTTGATCGTTCCAATAGGGAACAACATGCCATGGCCTCCTGTTCACTTATCGTTTCCTTCCATGCTTCTGTTTCCATCCATCTCTACACCCTTTCTTTTAAATTACTTAGCAGAATAGCCAACGAAATCAGCGAACGACAAAAAAGCACCCGCAAGTCAGGCATTTGCCTGCTCTTACGGGTGCTTCCCTCATAAGCCGTTCCATATGAGATTCGATTGAACGAGTCGCTCGAACCTTTTCTTTTTCTAATATATTCCATTCGTTGTATCTGGTCAAGTCGTACTAGTTTAACTGGTCTAATATCAACCCTTCAAACAACGGGAGAACCCTTCCCGAATATAGTTAACAACTGATACAGCCCAGCTTATTGATTGACCAAAATAGCTTTCATTTCCTCGGTCAGATCCTCTTCTTTTAACATCATATAGATGTTCTCGCCACGAATTACATTCAACTTGATCTGATAAACGGTATCTTTCTCTGTTAGATAACCAGACCGTTGACGTTTGAGCAAATCACTAATGATTTCTTTGTTTTTAGTCGCTATCTGTTTGTTACCACTTAGATTTCCATCGATATATTCGGGCTGCGGTGTAGCCCACTGAAGCGAACCCGGACTGTTAATCTCCTGCTTCGCAAACTGAGCAGAGACAATCTCATCTGCCTGGACAAGCAACTGATCGTATAATTTGTTCTCCTTCAGCCAAGCCAATACCCGATCATAGCCAGGTTTGATCTCAAAATTCCACATCTCTTTTGGTTGGAATGGATCTTTTGAAGACGAGTCCTGATTCATCTCCGCGTAAGCAAACGACTGCCACGAAGAGCGCTGTTCTTCATAGGTCTGATCCAAAATGTCCTGTTTCAAGAGTTCCTTGAATTCACGGACTTGCTCCGGATTGCTAATATACACCTTTCGGTATGAACTAATGGCAGAGCGAATGCCAAAACTTAATGCATCCTCTTCCAGCTTATACGTTTCAAAGGCGACTCTTTTGTAATCCTGGGACTGTTTCAGAGCCATTAATTCCTGATGAAATTCGGCTTCTGGAATATAATATTTACGTTTGATCACTTTGCCGTTATCCAGCTTGTAGTTAATAAATACATACTCATCGTTACGCATACCTGGATTGATTGGGTCATTCAGTATAGGAAGATCGGAATCCACAATTTTTTGATGAAGAGCGATAACTGCCCCCATGTATTCCGGATCATTAGAATAGAGGTGAGCATCGTCCTTTTTCTGAGTGACACCGTTACTGTAGGTATAACTCTCCCCACCAAGCTTGATGCTGTTCACCTTGTTCAATTCAGGCACTCGCGCAGCGTATCCATTCCAGTCGGCAATAGGTACGTACAGTACCAATCCAGCGATGATACCATATAGAATCAGCTTGGGCAGCAGCCTGCTGCTCCAGATCAGCCATGTTTTGCGAATAATCATCTCGGCAACGATATAACCTACAATTCCACCAAGAATATATCCGAATATTCCCCATCCAGCTGATCCTCTTGGAGCAATAATCGTGAAGTAAGCTCCGCCAATCAGAACCAACGTAAACATTAAACCAAATCGGAATATAGGTTTTACAAGAGTAAACGTAACTGCTTGCGTAGCAGATTCAACCTGTCTTCTCGAATAGAGCAGATAACTCAGAGGAACAAACAGGATTGCGAATATCGAATAGATTATAAGTTCTCCATTAGTGATAGGAGCATAACTGATTGAAGCCATGCGAAGAACAAGTGACATTTCTTCCGAATTACGTCCCAATTCATCGTACGGATATCCAAGCAAATAATGCTGGAGATGAAGTGACATAATGAACCATACGACAACAGGTAACAAGAGGAGCGCGTATACGGTAAGCCCCTGCAACACAGATTGCCCGATGCACATGCCAACCGCCACAGTAAGCATGAACATAAATAGCGAGTAGATGCTCATACTCAAGCCCCACATCCAGATCGTACTGCCATCAAACAGAAAAGCAGGTTGATCCAGTACTGCCCATACCCAGCCGGTAATTGCAGTTGTAATCCAGATTGGAAGCAAAATCATGGCATATCCGGTCAACAAGTTAACCGTTAATAGATGTTTACGACGTAACGGCAAACTATGGAACAGATCAGAAGGTGCACCGGTCTGAATATACCGAAACAGAAAGATTCCAGCCGCTACGGGGAGTGTGATGGCGAACAAAATCTGCACTTCACCATTGGCCTGAAACAAACTTGTAATCTGTTGTGGCACATCCCTGTACTCGGTAGCGATATATAGCGGAAGTGAGAACAACAATGTGATGAGATATAAAATGCCTATCCATCCATGCTGTCTGAAATTTTGGATCAGGATGCCCCGGTTACAGAACAATCGGTTGAATATCATACCCTGCGTCCTCCATTTCATAGATAAAGATTTCTTCAAGCGTCAGAGGCAGTACATCCAGCAGATACGGATCATGTATACGGAATTGATCGGTTACCTGTTGTCGGTTGCCTTTGACAATGTACAGGGATACACTTCCCCGTTTCTCTTCATGCAAAATATCAATCTGCTCATCCATGGCTTTCGCATGGTCCGGGTGGCGGAAAGCAACCTGGATTTTATGCGTATCGGCCTTCAGATCATCAAGATCCTTCTCTACAATAATTCGGCCTTTGTGCATAATCGCCACATGGTCACACAGATCTTCGATCTCACGCAAGTTGTGCGACGAGATGACAATGGTTACTTGACGCTCAGCTGCTTCCTGGAACATCAGGTTTTTGATCTGCTGGCGCATGACCGGGTCGAGGCCGTCAATAGGCTCATCCATCAGCAGCACTTCAGGCATACAGCTAAGTCCCAGCCATACGGCTGCCTGACGGCGCATGCCTTTGGACATGCGATGCAACTTGCGTTTTACATCCAGCTTGAACACGGTAGCCAGTTGCTTGAACCGTTCCTCATTCCAGCGCGGATATACCGAACGATAAAATGCAGCCATCTGAGTTATTGAAGATTGCGGGAAAAAGTAGGGCGAATCTGCCATAAAAATTGTGCGGCCTTTGAGATCCATATTTTCATAAATCTCATTATCTTCGATACGAACAGTCCCGCTGTCCTGACGGTAAATGCCAGCCATCATTTTGAGCAGCGAAGTCTTGCCTGCCCCGTTGGAACCGAGCAAACCATAGATCGACCCCTTATGTATGTGCATCGTTACGCCATCCACTGCCTTTTCCTGTTCAAACGCTTTGACGACTTGATTCAGCTCAATCATGAGGCTCCTCCTTCTCTATACGGGCCATCGCTTCCTCAAACAAAAGCGTCATATCCGCTTTGGTCAAACCGGAATACGAAGCTTCTGCAATCAACTTCACCAGAGACTCTCTGATCTCATCTCTCATGGCTTCATTCGGATGTTCCACAGACGATGATACGAAGCTCCCTTTTCCCTTCAAAGAATAAATGTAACCTTCACGTTCAAGCTCGCGATACGCTTTCTGAATCGTATTTGGATTCACAGTCAGCTGCGTGGATAACGCACGAACGGAAGGAAGCTGCTCGTCGGGCTTTAGAATACCGTATACGATCATTTCTTTGACTTTGTCCACTAGTTGCTCGTAGATCGCCTTACGGCTGCGTACATCTAATTCGAACATCCCGCACCTCCTTTCTGTAAATGTGTGAAATAACCTATGGGTTTAAATGACTGCATCTGAGGTGTATTAACTGTACTACTATTATTAATACAGTTGAATCAGATTGTCAATCGTTGACTTTGACTTCTTGTTTTATTCGGAGTACGTTAAGAAAGATAGAACATATGGTATATTTGACATATTGTTTTTTTGGAGCAGGTTCATTTCGGCTTAGGACGGGGCACGATCAGGGTAGCATTCATATGAGGTGAGGCAAAATGGCTATCTGAAGCGATGTGGCTAGATTTGGCTACTTGAAGTGATACGTCTACGGAACCTTTGCTTGACCGTTTTTGACAGAATTACATGCAAAGGTTGTTCAGGTCTTTCCCCTTCCGTTATGATGGTGATGATATATTGTTCGATAATCACTGTATCTTGATTACTTTTTTGTGCGCGTTTAACCTGATTGATTGTTAGGTCTGTCATGCGTTATATATGTAGTGTTGCGTTATAGCTCTATTGTCTGCACAGTAGTTGGCTGTTCAGCAGGCAGCTATATTAGAGTTAGCGAGACTATGTAATTGCTTTAAGTTCGGGTTTGCACAAATGAGCTACTATACAGGGGTCAAGTGTAGAATCGGCCCGTTATTCATTGGGTTTGTTGGTCTAAAGTCCGAAGGTCGATATATGATTAACGTTGATTGGGTCGGGGCAACCATCAGCCTTTTCAATCGTTTATTTGTTCGTTTGGAGTGCCAACTCGTGATGTCCGCACTGAGCATACATATTGTAGATATGTCTTTCAAAGGGTGGACACGGACATGAGTAATCAACCTGGAATTGATATTCTACATATAGATTTTTCGTGATTTTTAGTCCGAAAACATCTATATGTAGTGTTTTATTTTAAAGGATGGGTATAGTACCTTTTTAGAAAAAGTGTCCACTCTTTGAAAGACAAAGTTAAGATAAATGTCCTTTTGTAGTGGACAAATATATGTCCGAATTCCATTTATATAAGTTGAACTATACATGTACACGGAAATATAGAAGGCAGTAATAACCCGAAGTAGTGTAGCTAATAGCTTCCTATAAGGAAGTTGCTTCGAAAGCATCCGCTACGCTTCAAATACCTCATAAGGAGAATCCGAGATGAATGAACATAGACAAGATGAAGATCAGAATAATGAACCAAACGCATCACTCCACACCAGTGACCAACAGGGAGAATTAAGCGGGACAACAACGACTTCAGATACCAATCTGGTCCAAGCAAATTCATCACAACGTGTGTTAATTGTAACTGCAGTTGATGCGGAGAAAGATGCGGTCCTCCGCGGCTTGGGAGACACGGCCGCGGAACGATTTGACGTCATTGCTGCGGGCGTTGGCCCAGCCTCGGCCGCAGCAGGAACAGCCGCTACATTGGCATATGCCGTAGCGGCTGCAAGCACAAGGGCTTTGGCGCAAGGTTCTACTGCGCCAAGCCCATCCGATGTGGCACAGGCATCTGCCACATCTTCAAGGCCGGGGCCCCTTGCCGGAGCCGGATCTTCACCAGCCTACATGCTGGTGATCAGTGCCGGCATCGGCGGCGGGTTCCCCGGCCGGGCAGACGTCGGCTCCCTCGTGGTAGCCGACGCCATGGTTGCTGCCGATCTGGGCTCGCAGACGCCAGATGGCTTCCTTAGTGTGGACGAGCTCGGATTCGGCTCGTCCATTGTGGCGGCGGACGCGGAGCTTGCCGCTCGCCTGCGCCATGAGCTGCAGCGGGCCGGGCTCGCTGTCAGCGGAGGCACTGCGGTCACCGTTTCCACGGCGACCGGAACAGCGGAGACGGCCGCGGAGCTATTGCGCCGCGTGCCGGATGCCGCCGCCGAAGGCATGGAAGGCTTCGGCGTGGCAACAGCTGCCCAGCAGTTCGGCGTGCCAGCACTCGAACTGCGGGCCATATCCAACGCGGTCGGTCCACGCGACCGCGACGCTTGGCGCATCAAGGATGCCCTCGATGCGCTTCAGGCTGCAAGTTCCATTTTACGGGAGGTTATTACATCATGAAAATTGCATTTTCCCCTTGTCCAAATGATACATTTATCTTTCACGCGTGGGTGCACGGATTGATCCCGGGCGCACCTGAGCTGGATGTCCGTTATGCTGATATTGATATTACCAATGGTCTGGCGGCAAATCCCGATGGACCTGACACACCTGAAGTGATGAAAATATCTTATGCAGCACTGCCATACGTGTTATCTGACTATGCTCTGCTTCCTGCTGGAGGCGCACTCGGCAGAGGTTGTGGTCCGCTGGTTCTGACCGCAAACGGTACAACCGATCCAGCCTATCTGTCTGGACGACGGGTTGCTGTGCCTAGTGAACGCTCAACAGCATATCTACTATTCCGTCTGTGGGCAGCGCAAAATGTTCCGGGCGGTGTAGGCGAGATTGTGGTCATGCCATTCGACCAGATCATGCCCGCTATGCGAGACGGCAAGATCGATGCCGGACTTGTCATCCATGAAGCACGTTTCACGTACCAGAACTATGATCTCAAACTAATGACGGATCTTGGTAACTGGTGGGAAAGCGATACGGGTCTTCCGATTCCGCTTGGAGCAATCATTGCACGTCGCAACATGGATGCTCATGCCCTCGCCGGATGGGCACGCGCCTCCGTTGAATATGCATGGGCGCACCCGGATGAGTCGAGAGCATACGTTATGGAACATGCCCAAGAAATGGACCCTGACGTAGCTGCACAGCATATCGGACTGTATGTTAACGAATTCAGCGCCAACCTGGGCGATGATGGCTACGGTGCGATTACTGCACTGCTTGGACGTGCCATGAAAGAAGGACTCGTTCCCGAGTTCGATCTTGATCTGTTGCGGATCTAACTTTGCTTTAATTTGAGTTAGTTTCTCTTCGTTCTATATCTAAAGAACACAGCGCATCTTATTTAGCCGAATAACGCGGTATGAGATTTCTAAAGAATCTCAGACACCGTATTCGGCTAAAATTCGTTCATATCACCGACCAACTCGCATAATTTCGCAAAATAACGATCCTACGATTCGTTAGAAATTGGTATGTGCGTATTTCCAGCGAATAACGTGCGCTCGGTTCGTTAGAGTCGGTCCCACGGTGTTCTGAGGAGCAAGCTTCGCAAAAGCCTATCCTAGTATTAGAAATTTAAATGGTTTGTAAAAGTAGACTTAGGGTGCTACAAATTCGCAGGTTTTTCTCTAACGAACCCTATGCACCTTATTCAGCCGAATATCATGCGTTGAAAATTCTAACGAATCCCAGACACTCTATTCAGCTAGAAATCGGTCATATCACCGATAAACTCGCTTCATTCCACAGAATAACGCTTCTACGATTCGTTAGAAATTGGTATGTACGTATTTCCAGCGAATAACGTGCGCTCGATTCGTTAGAGTCCTGCATCGGGTACATTAGTGGATACAAACTTCTTAGCTAGCCAAGGTGATGGTCGTGTTCTAACGTCTTGTTTTTAAGGGCTTGGTTACTTTGGGTTAATAAAGGTTGTATTCAGAAGGCACACGAATCGGAGTCTGTCCTTTAACTCCCACCTACCTTTTTCACTGAATCCCTACTTTCCAGCAAAAGTTGTATAAGCCTTACCGGGTTTCGGGTTTCGGGTTTCGGGTTTGTGGTTGTGGTTTGTGGTTGTGGTTGTGGTATGCGGTTTGCGGTTTGCGGTTTTAGAGTGTAATTTTTAACTAGGCTAAAAACTTGCATCAAGATGCTTGCTGCAAACTAATGGCCTCACTAACCATGTTGGACTACACATGACACATGATATAGAAAGAGCTGTCCCCTAACGTCAGACTTATGACGACGGGACAGCTCTTTTTTTGACTTTATATTCGACTTCATATTTATACTCATATCTATCACTTTACTCAACCCAAGATTGAAGCAGAAAGAACCCCATGCAACTCCACGCTCTACACGTCATCTTGAACCCTACTGTACTCCATCATCCCACCCCACTACTCTCCCTTTCACAACTGCGGTCTACGAAGCCAACCATCGCCTATGATCTGCTGCAACCGCAGCCAAACGATCGCAACCATTCCCTACGATTCAGCCACAATCGTGCGGATCATCATCCGCAGCGCATCCAGCATCACGGGAATAGGCAGCGAAGGGACGGAAGGCTGCAACACAGCCATCTCTGTGGAGGCGGGAAAGTGTACAAATCCGGCACGGATCGGAAGTTGCCCTACTCGAATGTGATCCAGTACCCGGTACATCGTGTTGTTGCAGATATATGTACCTGCTGTATTGGACACGGTAGCGGGAATACCTGCTGCGGACATGTCATTCACCATGGCACGTATGGGCAACGTGGAGAACAATCCGTCCGGGCTGCCGTCTACAATCGGCTCGTCCACCGGACGCTGCCCCTGGTTATCTGCATAGGAGCCAGGCGGAATGTCTTTGACATTCACGGCGATCCGCTCCGGTGTGATGGATGTTCTGCCCTTGGCCAGCCCACAGGCGATGACAACATCTGGCCGATAGGCTTCCATCTCTGCGATCAGCAGGTCTGCACATTCATCGAAGTGCACGGGCAACAGTACTGTTTTTAGCTCAGCACCCTCGATCACTTCGTTTGCAAGAGCTTCCATTAACGCTCCGGTGGGATTCACCGCATCCCCGCCAAAAGGTTCAAACCCGGATATCAGAATCTTCACCATCACACGTCAGCTCCTCTCTGTTTACTCCGATTTGTAACGCAATCCCCACTGGCCCCGAATTGTGTCCATCAGCTTCATGATTTCCAGGGATTCGTCCAGTTTAATGGTGTGGCTCTCCGTCCGACCTTCGAGGATACAACGTCCCGCTTCTTCCGCCTCAAAAGCATAACCAATACATGTTCGATCATCCGTGAACTTCTCCGGCTCGTCCTGACCATTCACATGCAGATAGGCTTCTTTGCCCGCCAGGAATAAAGGTAGACGAATCTTGCCTTCCGTACCGTATATGACCGCTTCATTGCTAAGGTTCAGACGAATGGCAGCACTCAGTGATGCCGAACGTCCCTCGGAATAGGACAACAATACGGAAAACTGCTCATCCACACCCGTCTCACCGATATTGGCCGTACTCCATACATGCTGGGGCTGTTCGCCAAAGATCATCGAAGCAAAAGAAATCGGGTACACTCCTGCATCCAGCAATGCGCCCCCACCCAGATCCGGATTAAGCAACCTTCCTTCCGGCTCCCAGCCAACACGGAATCCAAAGTCTGCCTGGAGCAAACGTACTTCACCGATTCGTCCTTCTGCAATCCATGCTCTGGCTTGAGCGATTGGTGGCAAAAAGCGTGTCCACATCCCTTCCATCAGGAAAAGGTTGCGCTCCCGTGCCGTCTCCACCAGTTGCTCCAACTGACGCGCATTCATCGTAAACGGCTTTTCACAGAGCACCGCTTTACCTGCCTCCAGACAAGCCATTACATTCTCCTTATGCACAGGATGAGGTGTGGCCACATAGATAATATCTACCTCAGGATCCTGAAGCATCTCATCATAAGAACCGTAAGCGCGTGCAAAACCATATTCAGCTGCAAACTTCTCCGCACTTCCCGCTGTCCGTGAACCTACCGCTGCTTTCTCTGCGTTCCCGGCATGCTCCAAATCCTTTGCAAACTGGGATGCAATCCATCCCGTGCCCATAATGCCCCAGCGTACTTTGTCCCGTCCCACTACTTCTGTCATATTAAAGCCTCCCTACTGCAATTTGAGTTGAAAAGGTTCATGATTCAGATCAGGCCAACATGTTATCCCCTTTATTTTACCAAAAAGAAACGCTTACGTCAGAAAACGATTTCGATTATGTGCTTTCAATAGAATTCAAGCTCATCAGGGCCTCGAACATATCTGTGTACATTTCAATTCTCCAGTAGATTTGCTAAGATTATCAGCAGACTAGGGCCAAGAAGTCTTGTCCCTAAACATACTTGTAACTAGCGACAATCTGGTTAAACTATCGATCACATCTGATAACGGGATCATACCCGTGTGCTATTCATAAAACCCTGACTATACTGCAAACGCGCTTTGGACAAGGCAGCCAGTAATCATAACATCATTCAAAACGCATCAATAGTTGTTCAAGAAAGACCTTCAGGTCCAAGAAAATATGGTACGTTCCAGATTCAATCATTACCTAACTGTTCAAAAGAGAGGAGGTCGCATAGCACCATGACTACCATTCCCGGTACCACCCACAGCGGCATGAATCCACACATGTTACATCAGCAGACAAGTCCCAATGCAGAAAAGGAATCCTCAACCCGGGCAGGCCTGGATGCCTTCCTGAATGATACCCTGATTGAACTTCGTCAGGCAGAACATATAATAACCCGTGGGAAATGGCGCTGGTCCACAACTGAGCTAGCTCATCATACCTTCATATACATGCACAAATTCACAGGCCAACTGATCATGAATGAGACCGAATCCCACGTGGTTCGCAAATCAGCTTGTCTGTGCACACCAGGAACTGCAATTGAACTGATCGGAGATGAAGACCATGATATTGAACTGTATATCATTCACTTTGATCTGTATCGGGCTACGGAGAAGACAAAAGCCAGACGAATCTACGAACGTGAGCTCAGTTCACCTGTTACAGGCTGGATTCAGGGCCCATTTTACGGTATACAGCGCATTGCCGCACAGCTTACACAATTAACCCAAGAAGGACTGGAAACAGGCTTGAAAGCACAGCTCCTCCTGACAGAACTGTTACATATACTCTGGCCTCAAGAAGACCAGACTGACGTAGTGGCTGGACAGGATGAACCCGAACAGTGGCTCAGGTCCACCCTGCAATACATGCGCGAAAACTACATGCACGAGATCAAGCTGGAAAAGTTGGCTGAACTGGCTGACATGCATCCATCCTATTACTCGCAGCTATTCAAGAGCCGCATGCAGAAAAATCCGATTGAATACATCACTCATCTGCGTATGAACCGGGCCAAGGAATTGTTGCTCACTTCCGATCTGCGTATCCGTGATGTGGCTCGTGAAGTGGGTTACCGTGACGAATTCTATTTCAGCCGACGTTTCCGGAACCATGCTGGATATGCCCCCACTTCCTATGCGAAGCAGGTCCATCGGAATATCGTGTCGCTCTCCTATCCATACACGGACCACCTGATGACACTTGGCATCACGCCATGCGCAGCTCAGATTCAGGGCCACCTGCCTCATATGCCCAAATCGCTGGCACTGCCCTTCCACGCTTATGAACCGTGGGAACAGGGACGTCAGGCCTTCCTGGATGTAAATCCTGAATTGATTCTGACCAAGGACAATGCAGCTGCAAAAGCGATGGAGCATATTGGCGATGTCGCCCCCATCATCACGATTCCCTGGAACCAGACAGACGTCTTTGGTCATCTGCATCAGATTGCATCCATTGTGGATCGTACCCAGGCAGCGACAGATTGGCTCGATCGACATGAGCGCAAAGCGGAGCGTGCACGCAAAAAAATGAAGGAATTGGTCGGGGAGATTACCGTTGCCGTTGGCACGTTAACGCCTAAAGGTCCACGGATGTACAGCCATCGCAACTTCGGACATGTCTTTTATCGAACCTTGCAATTGGCCGCTCCTCAGCGGATTCAGACCGAACTGGCTGGCAAATCTCCCGGCGTTGGATTCAACTGGCTGCCCTTCACACCAGGGGAATGGGACGGACTGGAGGCAGATGTGCTGGTACTGGCGATTAATTCTATGCATGAAAAGGCAACACTGTTGAAAGAGATGGCTTCGAATCCACTATGGAACAGCCATCCTGCGGTAAAAAACGGACGTGTACATCTCATCGACTGGAACTCATGGGTCGTATATGCTCCATATTCCATCAACATCCAGCTCGATGAAGCGCTCTCTATGTTGACGAACAAACCTTCACTTTTGTAATCTAAAAAATGTCCATCTCCAGAATCTTAATTTATGCCATGTACGGGCCTGAATTAAGATTCTATAATGATCACTAATTGATAATGATAATCAATAACAATGAAATGCGTTGTTGGTACCAAAGGAGTGACCCGTATTCAACATCCGGGACTGCCACATCGTCCGTCTAATTCAAAAAAATCTGCAGTGACCGTTGGGCTGACGTTTTTGTCTGCCATAGCCATACTGCTGCTAAGTATGTTTGTCGCAATCTCTTTAGGTGCCAAAGGGTTAACGCTGGAAACCGTATGGGCTGCCATATTTCAGTACAACCCAGCTTTGACGCCACATCAGATTATTCATGAGCTGCGGCTGCCTCGTGTCCTTGCCGCGGTTATTATCGGCGCTGCCTTTGCCGTTGCAGGAGCTTTAATGCAAGGTATTACGCGTAATCCGCTGGCAGACACGGGCATTCTGGGCATCAATGCTGGAGCCACTTTTTTCGTAGCACTGAGCTTTGCCTTTTGGCCCGGACTGCCGTACGGCTGGATTATGTTTTTATCATTCGTGGGGGCTGTTCTGGGCACACTGCTTATCTTCCTGCTTGGAATGGCAGCACCTGGTGGTCTGAATTCCATTAGACTGACCGTTGCCGGGGCCGTTATTGCAGCCATGTTAACCTCGCTCAGCACAGGAGTTGCCATTTATTTTGACCTGAGTCAGGATCTGGCCTTCTGGTATGCTGGTGGGTTTGGCGGAATTGAATGGCGGCATCTCAAGCTGATTCTTCCCGTGCTGCTCGCCACACTAGTACTGATTATGCCACTCGCCCGGCGTGTATCCCTTATGTCGCTCGGTGAAGAAGTAGCGATTAATCTCGGAATTAACCTGCGTTGGACGAGGTTTCTCGCCCTCGCAGCGGTTGTTGTGCTAGCTGGTGTGTCCGTGTCGGCAGTAGGCTCAATTGGATTTGTCGGGCTCGTCATCCCCCATATCTCACGCAAACTTTTGGGTGTGGATTATCGACTCATCATTCCGATGTCTTCACTGCTGGGAGCGATATTACTGGTGCTCGCCGATCTGGGATCACGCATCGTGAACCCGCCCGAGGAACTCGCGGTAGGCATTATGGTCGCTTTTGTCGGTGTACCGTTCTTCCTCTATCTGGCCCGTAAAGAAAGGAGGGCCTTGTAGCGATGAATTTTAATACACCCTCACGAGGTAAACGTTCGATAGTTGTCAGTATCACGCTGCTCTGCATCGCCATTGCCGTTATTGTGATCAGCCTGAACACGGGAACCATTCGTCTCTCCCCAGTGGCTGTGTTACAGACTTTGTTTGGTAATGGCAGTTCGGATGATCAAATTGTACTGTTTGATTACCGACTTCCTCGCATCCTTGTAACTGTACTGGCCGGAGCAGGACTTGGTATTGCTGGAGCAGCCCTGCAAGGGATTACCCGCAATCCACTGGCGGACCCGGGTATTCTGGGATTACATGCGGGGGCAGCATTTGGACTAATGGTGTTTGTTAGTCTCTCCTTTACAATGGATGGCTCTGTGGCCTTGCTGATCCCGTTGTTTGCTTTTGCAGGCAGTGTTGCCGCCGCTCTGATCATCATGCTGCTGTCCTATGATCGGCACAACGGCGTATCACCCATTAAGCTGATTCTGGTGGGAATCGCGGTAGCGGCCGGGTTCCATGCGTTGACACTCTACCTATCCCTGCGTCTGGATGAAGACACCTATTCCTTTGCCGCTCGCTGGTTGGCAGGTAGCGTCTGGGGCCGGGATTGGATTCATGTGCAAGCATTGCTTCCTTGGGTGGTGTTATGTATCTCGTACATCTGGAGTCGATCCAAAACGCTCGATGCCTTCAATCTTGGAGATGCTGCCGCAACCAGTATCGGGACACCTGTCCGATCCCAGCGTATTATTTTGCTGCTCTGCGCCGTGGCCTTGTCTGCCGTTAGTGTATCGATGGCTGGCGGGATCGGCTTTATCGGTCTGGCAGCGCCACATCTGGCGCGCAGGCTTGTCGGTCCGATGCATCGGCATCTGATCCCTGCTGCCGGACTCATCGGTATGGTTATTCTGGTGACCGCCGATACGATCGGGCGAACGATCTTTCAGCCTAACGCCATTCCGGCAGGCGTGGTGGTTGCTGCGATTGGTGCGCCTTACTTTTTGTACCTTTTAGTACGAAGCAAGTGATCTTTTTTTTCAAAAAACAATAAAGACATCCAAGAGATGTTCAAGGAGAATGTGACTACCCATGTTAAAGAAAAATCTTATGCTTGTCATGAGTATCTGTCTGGTGCTTGTGCTCGCAGCCTGTGGAACGGCCAATAATTCATCATCTGCTTCTGACGGATCGTCCACGGATACTTCAAGCAAAAATCAGGACAACAGTGCAAGTTCAGGAGAGCCACGTATTGCCTCCATGTCGATCCATCTGACCAATGATCTGCTGTCTCTCGGTATTACTCCAGTTGGTTCCGTTATCGGTGGCGAAGCCAAAGGTTTCCTGTCCCATGTTGCTGATCAACTTCAAAATACAACGCCACTTGGTCCGGTTAAAGACCCGGATATGGAAGCTTTGCTTGCCCTGAAACCCGATGTGATCTATCTGGACGAAGAATTCTCCGGTGGTGATATTGCCAAATTCGAAAAAATTGCTCCGGTGCATGTCTTCAATCTGGATGACGGTACATGGCGCGATCATTTGAAAGACATTGGCAAACTCGTGAATCGCGAGAAGGAAGCCGATCAATACATTCAGGACTACGCGACCGAAACGGAAGAAGTGAAATCTCTGATTCAAGACACGATTGGTGATGGAACAGTAATGGCGATCCGTGTTACTGCCAAGGAATTACGTGTGTTCAGTACACGTCGTCCCATGGGTCCCATTTTGTATGAGGATCTTGGTCTGACTCCTGCCAAAGGGATCACAGATATCGATTCGACTAAACCGTATCAAGTCGTCTCCCGTGAAATATTGCCGGACTATGATGCAGATGCAATCTTTGTGGTTGTGAATTCGGATGATGAAGCCCAGACCATGTTCAAGGAGCTGCAAAACAATCCGATCTGGCAAGGTCTGAAAGCAGTCAAAGCCGGTCATGTCTACCCGATTGGTGCACAACCTTGGCTCGATTACTCATCGATCGGTAATAAAATGGCCATGGATGAAGCCAAAGAAATGTTCTCCAAAAAATAAAGTGTCCGATACATCTGATACCTATCATCTATAAAAAACAATAAAAAACCTCACTTTGAATTGGAACAGCGTAGGTATGAATCATACTTACGGTATATTCCCCTCAAAGCTGAGGTTTTTTGCGTTGGATCTGCCAGCAAGCTGCAGTCCATCCTCTTCCACCAAGTGCGCTCACAGTGTACAGACAATGACCTCAACATCCGTATCGGCAAAAGCTTTCTGGATAATCGGACTGACTTTCTCCCATTTCAGTCTGTCCAACCCGCATCCTATTCGGGGCATCGCCAGTTTCGTAATACCATCCTTCACACACACGTCTCGCATGGATTCTACCGCATTAGTCAACGATTGATACGTCGGCTTATTGGAGAACTTTGCCTTGGTGACCAGATTCAGCGTCCGTCCTACCGGATAACATCGTCCAATCTCAAGTGGCTCTTGTCCCGCCTGTTCTTGAAGATTTTCCAAACCGAATCGTTCGCGAAACTGTACCGCAATGCCCTTGCCCATCCTTGCATCGGCTGATATGCAGTGTGCAAGCGTGTACTCATCCCCCAGTTCAAATAAATCCTGTTCTCTCTCATGAAACTGCATCGCATTCATCTCCTTTTGTCCTGCTTCCTTCTTCAAGCTACATCCTTTGTTCTACTTAATTAGCCCTCTGCCAAAAAACGTTGAAATGCCTTTAATGTTCTCTGACCTGCGGATCGATCATATACCGCAAATACAATTCGTTCAAAGGAGTCCTTAAATCCCTCTCCCACTAACACATCATGAAAATACTTCGCCACCACTGCCGGTTCATTACGAAATACGCCGCAACCGTACGCGCCCAGAACAATCGTACGGTGACCGTTGGAAACAGCCACATCCAGAATATAACGAATACGTTCCTTCATCACGGACTCAATCTGTAGATCATCCGCTTCTCCACGCTCTTTCACCACACCCGCATTCACCGCTGGCGCAGTAATGAATGATGATACATAATATTTGTCCAGCAATCGGTCTTCGTCATCCCGGATCACCGGAACATCCGGTGAATAGATCATATAATTCGAATAGAGACCCGATCGCTGTTTGCGATTGTACTCGTACATTTCGTCCATTTGGGTGATGCACGGGTATAGTCCTGTCGCTCGGGCCAGACTCTCTTCCTGTGCCTGACTTCCACCAAGGAAACCGCCGCCAGGATTTTTCGCCGATGCAAAGTTCAGACAGACCACATCTTCTCTTCCTTCAGCTACCGTCAAACGTAAAGCAGCTCCAAGTGTAGTCTCGCCAGTAACTTCAATGCGACCCGGTGCAGCCTCAACTCCAGCGGATGGGGCCGTGGGTTGAATTCCAACGTAAGCTTCTGTACGAAGCTTTTCTCTGAGCGCGGACAATTCTGCTGGACGGTATAACACCGAATTTCGGATGGCTTGCTGCACATCGGTACCTATCTCAACCTTGCGATCATACCCATTTACGTATTGCCCTTCATCCAAAATAGCCAACGTCTGCTGTGCGATATTAGCCCGAATAGTACGTGGATTGGAGCCGGCAATACCACTTGATCTATCGAGTTTACTGTTGTTGCTGTATCGCCCACTGCTATTGTTTTTATCCTGTTGTTGATCACTCATCTGAATCACATCCTATATCTTCTCTTAGACGGGTCAAAATCTCACCCAGCCAGTTGGTTCCCCGCCATGTTCTTCTATTACGAATATGCGGGTCTTCCTCCGCCAGTCCCACACCCCAGATGCGATCATCCGGGCTTGCTTCCACTAGGGTCGTTCCACGAGTGGCACGCAGCGCGGTTAGCAGTTCTTCGTTTTGTGTAAATTTGGCCAAATTACCCTCGTAAACGATGCGCTGGCACTCAGCTTCCCATAAAGTCTGGTCGAAGCCTGCAACCTGTCTGCCTAGCTTTTTTTGTACCGAAGCAGAGCTTGCCTTCAGAATCTTGTCTGCGATGGTATGATCGCCAAACAGCAGCGCTTTCTGGTGCATCATGTATTGCTCCGCACTCGTGTAGTGAATCCCGTTCACGGTAAAATCCGCCGGGTGCCACTGTGAGAACGGAGATGCAGTCCGCCAGAAAAACGTAAACTTTTCCATCCATATCCCCTCTTTACATGCTCCTCATGTATGCAATCATCCCGCAAACATCTTGAATGACTTCATTCGATTTCAGTGATGCACACCATCTTCTATAAGTTCTGTCTCTCTGGATTCAATCTGTATAAGCGTGATGGTCGATGACCGGCACTGCTCGCATACTCTCCTGTCTCAATGACCCAATCGGCGATTTTGCGCCGGAAAGCGGCAGCCAGCAGTTTTTTGCCACTGATGATCTCATGTACTTTCTGAAGTGCAGTCAGCGTAAACGTCTCCGGCATCAGATTAAATGCAATATCCGTGTACTCGATCTTGGATCGCAGACGCTCAAGCGCATAATGAATGATCTTGGCATGATCAAATGCAATCCCCTGAACCTCCCCCAACGTCAAACGATGGCTCCGTACTTTTCCTTCTATTGTTTCTTTCGTCTCAACAATTGCCGATAACTCTTCTGTTCCATTGGTCAAAATCAACTGCAGCCTGCGTTCTGTCACACGTCCACGCTCATGGATATGGCGTTTCTCTTCCAGAAGTCGCTGTTCCACCCGAAACCAATTGGCCTCACTGGCATCATCACCAGCCTGAAGCTCCAACTCGCTGCTATCCACCAGCGCCATATAGGAACAGCTGATGACCCGTGTACGCGGATCTCGCTCCACATCTCCCCAGGTGTACAGTTGCTCCAAATAAATATCATCCAGCCCCGTCTCCGTCAACAATTCCCGCCGAGCAGCATCTTCCAATGATTCCTGCATGGAGACAAATCCACCCGGTAACGCCCACTGTCCCAGATAGGGATGGCCACCCCGCCGGATCAGCAGTAACTGGAGTTCGGGTTCCGCGAGCTTGCGATAGTTCTCCTGAGCCTCACTGCGTATCGTAAAGACCAACATGTCCACGGTGACGGAAGGACGTTCGTAATCACCAGCATTATACGTTTCCAGAAACTGTTGTTCACTGATATGTATCTGATCCTGATGCTCCCGGTAATCGGGGGCTTTTCCTCCTGAGGAACCTTCGTAAGTCATAATATACTAACTCCATTCTGTTATTAACATTATGTTATTAACAATTAGATAATATCAATTTATCACATCATTTTATCTTAGGTCAATATTTCCAGTCCAAAATAAATGATCTGTATTCACTTGACGATATGTCAAATCAAACTTAAGATTTAGTTAGTCGACTAACTAAATGTGCGTGTTCAAAAAGTCTGGTATTCAGTAGATGGAATGAAGGTAGAAATGGAGTAGATGATATGAACCCAGTCCAAAACGATCGGTTAATGGGACAGCTATCCGAACTCGTGAAACTAAAACGTTACAAGGTTCATGAGAAACTTGTGAACCACCCCGAGTTATATCCGGGGCAGCCCCCTTTGTTGTTCCAGCTTGAACGGGAAGATGGCCAATCCCAGAAAAATCTGGCCGAACAACTTCAGCGCAGTCCCGCTACGGTGACCGTCATGCTTAAGCGCATGGAAACATCCGGTTATGTGAGACGCGAAGCAGACCCGAAGGATCTGCGCAGTCTGCGGGTCTATCTGACGGATCAGGGGCGCTCCGCGTTACAAGAATTGAGAGAAGTGATTCAGGAGTTGGAACAGCAGGCCCAGAAAGATTTTACACCGGAAGAATCCAGGATCATGTCTCTGCTTGCACAGCGTATGCTCCAAAACCTGCGTGAATCCTGAATTGATGCAGACTGGCAACATCGCACCAATTGATTCACTTACGCAATGAAAACTGAGGTGATTTCCTAATTGTGGACGTTAAAACGATTCTTGACCCCGTATAAGTCGGCGGCGATCATCGCCCCGCTGCTCATGGTACTTGAGGTTACCATGGACCTGCTCCAGCCCAAACTGATGTCCAGCATCGTGGATGATGGTGTGCTTGCAGGCAACCTTTCCCATATCATAACTACAGGTCTGATCATGCTACTTGTTGCGTTAATCGGCTGGGTTGGCGGCGCAGGCTGTACACTCTATTCAAGCAAAGCTGCCGTTGGATACGGCACAGATCTGCGCCAGGAACTGTTTGACCATATTCAAACCTTTTCCTTCCGTAATCTGGATACGTTTCAGGAAGGATCTCTGATCACTCGTCTAACCAGTGATATCACCCAGATGCAGACCTTTGTGCAGATGCTGCTGCGGATGTTTATCCGTTCGCCGATGCTGATCATCGGTAGTATCATTATGGCGTTTACGATCAGTGTGAAACTGGCTTTGATTCTTATTGCGACTGTGCCGGTACTATTTATTATTTTATTTATTCTGATAAAAGCTTCCTATCCGCTGTTCGCCAGTGTGCAGAGCAAGCTTGATCAGGTCAATGCTGTGCTTCAGGAGAATCTTGCTGGCATTCGAGTCGTCAAGGCGTTTGCACGTGCACGTCTGGAGAAAAAGCGCTTCAAGCAATCCAACGAAGATTACACTACAACCGCCGTCAAAGCCTGGCGTATTGTAACGCTGAATGCACCCGTGCTCAGCCTGATGCTGAACGCTACCATTGTAGCGGTGCTGTGGTTCGGAGGTTTCCAGGTAGTCGGAGGCGATATTGCTGCTGGAGATCTGATTGCTTTTATCAACTATGTCACGGTTGTACTCTCGTCCCTCACGTCCATCGGCATGATGATGATGAGTTTCTCCCGCGCCAAGGTATCTGCTGCACGGATCAACGAGGTGTTACATACACAGCCGGATATTCAATCGGGAACCGACAACTCCGGGAATGTGCAGTCACCCCCGACTACCCGTGATCAATCCCAATACCAAACGTCTTCCCTTTCCTCACGCACAGACGGTCAAGTGGAGTTCAGAGACGTATCTTTCCGTTATGACGGAGATCATGCACTCACCGGCATTAACCTGAAGGCTCGCCCGGGTGAGAAAGTGGCTCTGATCGGTTCAACAGGTTCAGGCAAAACCTCGCTCGTGCAGCTGATTCCCCGTCTATACGATGCTTCGCAGGGTGAAGTGCTCGTGAATGGAGTGAACGTTCGCCACTGGGATCTTCAGGATCTTCGCAGCCGTGTGTCCATTGTGCTACAGGAATCCATCCTCTTCAGCGGCAGCATCCGGGATAACATTTGCTTCGGCCGGCCCGGTGCAACGGATGCTGAATTGCGTGCTGCGGCACAAGCTGCGGCAGCGGATGATTTTATTATGAAACTGAAAGACGGGTATGACACGGAACTGGGGCAACGCGGCGTCAATCTGTCCGGTGGGCAGAAACAGCGTATATCCATTGCACGCGCCCTGCTCATGCAACCGGAAGTGCTCATTCTGGATGATAGCACCAGTGCTGTGGATCTGCGCACGGAAGCGAGTATTCAGAAGGCTTTGCAATCCTTGATGAAAGACAGCACGACCTTTTTGATTGCACAGCGGATCTCTTCCGTGAAGGATGCAGACTGTATATATGTCATTGATGAAGGACAGATCGTTGCCAGGGGCACACATGATGACCTTATGGCTCATTCATCACACTACCAAGCGATCTATTATTCGCAGCAACGGAAGGAGGATGTTCAATTTGGCTAAACCTGCATCTTCCTCCATTCAACAAACCGTCGTGCCTCCGATCGGAAGACCCGGACCAGCGGGAAGAGGACCTGTTCCCAAAGTCCGAGCCAAAAATGCTCGCCATGCTCTGATTCGGGTATGGTCGTACATGGGACGTCATCGCAAAGGAGTCATTGCTGCATTGGTTCTAACCGCTCTCGGCACACTGCTCAATCTGGCAGGGCCTTATCTTCTCGGCCGCGCCGTTAACGAACATATCGTTCCCAAAGTAACAGCGGGTTTACTGAAGGAATGTCTCCTCTTGCTGAGTGTTTATGTCTTTGGTTCGCTGCTGATGTGGGCTCAATCCTATGTCATGATTGGTGTGTCCCAACTGACCGTTAAAGATCTGCGTCATGCGTTGTTCTCCCGACTGCAAGAGCTGCCTGTCAGCTTTTTTGATAAAAATCAAAGCGGGGACCTGATGAGCCGGGCCACCAATGATATCGATAACGTATCTACAACGCTGAATCAAAGTGTAACCCAACTGATGTCCAGCGCCATTTTGCTCGTTGGCTCCTTGTCGATCATGTTTGCACTGGATGTTCGGCTTACCCTGCTCAGTCTAGTGACTGTACCCTTGATTACCATCGCCACTCGCCTGATCGCGTCAAGAACACGCAAACACTTCACCGCTCAACAGAAATTGCTTGGTGAGCTTAATGGGTATGCTCAGGAAACTATTGCTGGACAAAAAGTCGTAGCTGCTTATAATCGTCAGGATCAGGCACATCAACATTTTGAAAATCTGAACGAGAAACTTCGCACATCCAGCACACAAGCCCAGACCGTTTCGGGTCTGGTTGGACCTACAATGAACGTGATGAACAATATCGGGTTTGCCATACTGGCTTCTGTAGGTGGATGGATGGCTTATCATGATCTAACATCCATCGGACTGATCGTCAGCTTTCTCGCTTACTCCCGCCAGATTGAGCGGCCACTCAACGATCTAGCCAATCAGTATAATTTGATTCAGGCTGCAATTGCAGGTGCTGAACGTGTATTCCACATCATGGATACGCCTGGTGAATACGTGGAAGAACAGAAGAAACAACTGGATCAGATTCAAGGCAAAGTGGTATTTGAAGACGTCTCCTTCGGGTACAGTGCGGAGCGAGACATTCTGAAGAAGGTTAGTTTTACTGCAAAACCTGGTGAGATGATTGCACTTGTTGGACCCACCGGCGCAGGCAAAACGACCATTATCAACCTGTTGCCCCGTTTCTACGAGATTACAGGCGGAAGGATTACCATTGATGGATGTGACATCTCGGAACTGGAGAAGGATCAACTTCGTCGGCAACTCGGCATTGTACTTCAGGATGCATACCTGTTCTCGGGTACCATTCGCGAGAATCTCGCCTACGGCAAGCCGGACGCAACGGATGAACAGATCAGACAAGCGGCTGAGCTGGCGAATGCACATTCGTTCATCCGCAAACTGCCACAGGGCTACGATACCCCCATCATTTCCGGGGGAAGCAACCTAAGTCAGGGACAACGACAACTGCTGACCATTGCCCGGGCAATTCTGGCTGATCCGGCCATTCTTATTCTGGATGAAGCAACGAGCAGCATTGATACGCGTACAGAGATGAAGATCCAGGAAGCGATGCGCACATTAATGAAAGACCGGACCAGCTTTGTCATCGCCCACAGACTGAGCACGATTCGTGAAGCCGATCAGATTCTCGTCATTGATGATGGACAGATTGCTGAACGGGGAAGCCATGACGAGTTGATGCAGCAACAAGGATTCTACTATCAGTTACATCAGGGACAGCTCAATAAGTCGAACTAATGATTATTTACACAGACACTACGATGACAGAATAACCTTCCAATCGCTGTTATCCCCAGATTTTATCGATTCCCTTTTCACAAGGGGAAAATCCGGTGATAAAGGCGAGATGTATGCTTCCGAAGTAGCTTTCTTTCAGAAAGCTTTTAGCTCCGCTTTTTCAGGTTTTTTCTGTCCTCTCCGTTACGTGTAAATGATTAGTTCAACCAAATATAGTTTGATCTGAACCGATGTGGAATCCACACATTAGTTAATCGAAATATTAAACGCCGCACGGGGTTCTTCAGGACCCATGCGGCGTTTTTTTGATTTTATTTAATGACTATTTAATTGCTATCTCTGGGTCAGTTATACGATTTACGTCTCCATGGGCAGATGAAGCGTGAAGGTGGAACCAACCCCCATTTCGCTATGGACGGTAATTTTACCATTGTGATCCTGAACGATTTTCTGGCAAAGTGCAAGTCCAAGTCCCGTACCTTCTTCTTTGGTTGTATAAAAGGGATTAAAGATTGTGGATAGCGAATTTTCCGGAATGCCGCTTCCTGTATCTGTAATTGAAATGAGTACTGCATCTCCTTCCTGCAACAAATCCATATGAACCTCACCAGGGTCTGTCATTGCTTCAAAAGCGTTACGAATCAGATTGATCAATACCTGCACAATCTTATCCCGATCCATGTTGATCACGACTGGCTCATTAATCATTTCAAGCGTAATTCGATGCCCACGGGATGCCGCATCTGACTCGGTCAAAGACATTACTCGTTCAAGGCAGTGCCCCAATTGTTCCGGCTTCATGTGATTGGCATGTGGTTTGGAAAACTGCAAAAATTCAGCTGTCAGATCGGTTACTCTCGTCACCTCACCCATAATCACTTCATACCATGGCGCGATATTAAACGCTTGTCCACGGGAAAGCTGCAGGAATCCCCGAATTGCGGTAAGCGGGTTCCGAATTTCGTGAGCCATACCCGCGGCCAGTTCACCAACGGCCCTTAGTCTTTCGGAACGAAAGACTTCTTCTTCATTTTTCAGCCACTTGCTGCGCTGTTGTTGAAGCAGCCTATCCTCGGCTACCGTCATAAAGTGCTGCAACGAATCCGACATCTCCGGGTACAGAGAGATGCTGTAGCTTACCTGGAATCCTTGAAGCTGCACGGATAACAGTGACGACATTCGTTCTTCCACATCCTGTATCTCCGGCAAAACGACCGCAAATCGGTCTCCTGCATACCGGGATATGCCATAGGCTTCGGTGAAATGATTGCTGATCATCTGACCTGTACCTGTGATTACCGTACACCAAGGATCTTCTGAATCTTTTTTAAAGCCGCTAAAGTTATTGACGTTCAAAAGGACAAGCAAAAAAGACCGTTGCTCTTCTACTGTCTTATGTAACACCTCCATGTAACCTTCGTAATTCAACAGTCCGGTAAGCGGATCATGCAAGGTCAGGAACCGATTTTTTTCCCGAAGCCTGCGCTTCTCGACCTCACTGTTGATTAAGGTATGATACAAAAAAATGATAACAACCGAGGTTAACAGGTCAAATAACGAAACCAGCAAAGCATATGTATCTACAGGCACATACGAAAGCCGAATCACCGTATATTGCAGCATAAGCAGCAACGAAATCGGCAAGGTCTGCGCCAACCGTGGTTTGTCCTGGATCATTGAAATAATGAGCATATAATACAGCATGTTGCACCAGTTCAGTTCACTGAAATAGTGGAATATCCCGAGAAAAATCCACTGAAACTTTCGCAGCACAGGATATCGTCTCTCCCCATAAATACTTGCTACCAATAATGTCGCCGAAAGTGACATTATTGCCATATGAGGGGTAAGCCTGAGAACATAAGAGGACAGAATGACAAGCAGACAACCTAGCGGGAATATCACCATTTTCATCGTGTAACTAAGCAAACAGCCTCGCCCCCTTTGACATAAAACTCACATCAAACAACTTATGTACATGTATTATATCGATTATGATTAGCTGATGTTGTCGATTAGTGGAGGCTCGTCAAATTCGCATGAATGTATAAATTATGAAGGCAATAGGACATATGATGTAATTGTAATCAACAAAAGTGAAACAATTCCTCTTCGCATATCATTATTGTGGTACAATACATTAATGGATTAATTTAGGATAAATACTTAGTTATGGAGGATATCACATGACAACACAACGAAAACCTTTCGGTCTGGGTACTCTATCTCTGCTCATACTGGCTATGGGATTCGCTTTTAACTACGGGTGGGGAGAAGAAAATTTCAGGTTAGGTTATCGACTATTCGAACTATTAAACTTGCCTATTTATAGTAACGGAGATCAAGGACTTCATATCCCCTTTGTAGCCACAGCAATCTTCTGGATCCCTACCATCTGGATAGCCAAAAAAAATCGTTCACATTATGGCTCAAGTGTTGCCTGTAACGTGGCTGCGTTTATGCTAGTGTTTTGCATTATTGGCCCTATAATTACTGTCGTAGATTGGTTTGTAAATGCATAACAATTAAAGCCAGCTCTCTATATCCCGAGGGCTGGCTTCTTTGCTGCTTTTCCATATAAGATGAACAAATTGTTTACACGATAACGTAGAGGACAGAAATAACCTGAAGAAGCGGAGCTAAAAGCTTTCTGAAAGAAAGCTACATCGGAAGCATACACCTCGCCTTTATCCCCGGATTTTCACTTCTTTAGAAGGGAATCAAAAAATCTGGGGATAACAGCGATCAGAAGGTTGTTCTGTCATCGGAGTGACTGGTGTAACCTCTTGAGGCTCATCTTATTTTTTCGCCATATACTTACGGATATCAAAAGCCACCGCAGCAACAATGATCAACCCTTTGATAATCAACTGCCAGTATGGACTTACACCGATAAACGTCAGACCATAGTTAATGACTCCAAAGATCAGCACACCCGCCATAACCCCAGGTACCGTTCCAATACCACCCGCCGTTGATACGCCGCCTACCACACATGCGGCAATCGCATCCAGCTCATACATGTTACCGTAATTGTTCGTAGCTCCACCTGTACGTGCTGCCTCAAGTACACCACCCAGACCATACAGTGCACCCGCAATGGCATACAGGGCAACCAGGTTGCGTGCCACATGAATCCCGGATACATGCGCCGCCTGAATGTTGCCACCGATCGCGTACATATTTTTGCCGAGACGTGTTTTGTTGAAGATCACCCAACAGATTAATGCTACCGCAATCGCAATCAGGACAATATACGGTATGGAATAACCTCCGCCCAGATCAATGTATCCAGAACCAATAACGGTGAAATCGGGTCTCAATCCTCCGATGGGCTGTGACTGGTTGGGTTCCGTATCAAAATAAATGGAGTTCAGTCCGTACACAGCAACCATCGTACCCAGCGTTGCGATAAAAGGAGGCACATGTAATTTGGCGACAATCAGTCCATTTACCAATCCCACGAATAGACCCGCGGTAATCCCGACAAGGATCGGCAGACCCACCCATAAGTGGGGCAGATCGGGGAAGAAGCGGTTGGCATACTCATCAATTTGCAGCATCGATGCCGATACAACAGCCGTCAGACCAACCACCCGTCCAGCGGACAGATCGACCCCGCCCGTGACAAGGATAAAGGCTGCACCAAGCGCAATAATAGCCCGTGTGGAGGATTGCTGTAAGATGTCCCGCAGTGTGGAGAAGGCAAGAAAATTCGGATCGGCAATAGCTATACCAATGATGAGCAGAATCAATACGATAAAGATGGCGCGCTGTGTTACATATTGTTTCACTTGATTGATCATCTGTGTGTTCATCTGTTTCCCTCCTGACTAAGCCATCCGCTGCTGCGCGGCCAGCCTCATAATATCCTGCTCTGTTGCCTCGGCTCCGTTCACGATTCCGGTGAGACGCCCTTCGCTCATCACCATAATGCGATCCGACATACCCAGCAGTTCCGGCATCTCCGAGCTAATCATAATAATGCTTTTGCCTTGACGAGCCAGTTCCGTAATAATGGTGTATATCTCGAACTTGGCCCCTACATCGATTCCACGGGTCGGTTCATCCAGCAGCAGAATCTCCGGGTCGGTCAGCAACCAGCGGGCCAGTAGAACTTTCTGTTGATTACCGCCAGATAGGTTGCGAATCAGTGTGTTAACTGAAGGCGTTTTGGTTCTAAACTTCTGCGTCTGTTCCCGTGCCTCTTCCCGGCCCTTCTTCTCGTCCAGCAAACCCACACGATTTCGGTAGCGCCCCAGACTGGCAATGATTGTGTTCTCATACACCGACAACACTGGGAATATCCCTGTAACCCTTCGTTCCTCCGTGAGCAACGCAATATTATGACGCTTCGCTGCTGCGGGGGAGTTAATCTTCACCTTGCGCCCATGAATCCAAATCGTACCTGAAGCGAGTCCGCGCAGTCCGAACAAGGACTCAATCAGTTCTGTCCGCTGTGCTCCAACCAAGCCGCCAATGCCGAGCACTTCACCTTTTCGCAGCTCAAAGGATACATCACGAAACGATTTGGACTGGTTTGATGTCAGCCCCTCGGCTTTTAATATCACTTCACCGGGTACGTTCGTCCGTTCCGGGAAACGTTCGTCCAGATCACGACCCACCATGCGTGTAATAATCAGATCTGTCGTTAAATCCGCAGCATCCCAAGTCCCGACAACAAAGCCATCACGCATGATCGTCACTTCATCCGAGATCGTCAGGATCTCCTCCATCTTGTGGGAAATGTAGATTATGGATACACCGCGACTGCGCAGTTCATTAATAATGGCGAAGAGCTGGTCCACTTCCTTGCCTGTCAGGGAAGATGTTGGCTCATCCATGACGATGACTTTGGAATTGAACGAGACCGCCTTGGCAATTTCCATCGATTGAATCTTGGAAACAGACAATGTTCCGGCTTGAGCCTTCGGATCAATATCCAGGTTCAGGTCCTTGAACAGAGATAGTGTATCAGTATACATCCGTTTCTCGTCCACCAGTATTCCCCTCATCGGAAAACGACCCAGCCAGATATTCTCCATCACCGGACGATGCGGGACCGGATTCAGCTCCTGATGAATCATGGATATCCCTTGCTGAAGTGCCGCTTTGGAATTCGGAATATCCACATCCTTTCCTTCAATGCGTATCGTTCCTTCATCCGGGTGATACATCCCGAACAGACATTTCATAAGTGTGGATTTGCCCGCTCCATTCTCTCCCATCAAAGCGTGAACCGTCCCCGGCTTCACCTTCAATGTGACCTGACTTAGTGCCTGCACACCCGGAAATGCTTTCGAAACTCCATTCATCTCCAGCAGGTAAGGTGACTCCATGTTGTATCCTCCCTTCCATATGACCGGCAAAAAAAGGGACGCTACCCGAATGTCGGACGTCCCTGTCTCGTGCTGTTATTGGGCGTCGGCAATGTTGTCTTTTGTAATCTTTTTGTATGCGATCCAGACGTATTTACCATCTGTAATGTCGTATTTGGTATTTTCCTTTGTTGGTGTCTCACCTTTGGCAAGTACGGAAGCCAGTGCCACCGTGGCTGCACCCTGATTCTTGGCATCATTCAGCACCGTGCCCAGCATCGTGCCATCCTGTAGAGCCTGAATGGCTGGCGCTGTTGCATCTACACCTACAACTGGCATTGATTTGCCATCCTTGAAGTATCCGGCTGCTTTCAATGCCTCAATGGCTCCCAAGGCCATGTCATCATTGTTCGCAAGAACGGCTTCAATCTTGTCGCCATGGGAAGCCAGGAACGCCTGCATTTTCTCCTGACCCTTCACGCGGTCCCACATCGCCGTGTCTTCCGCCAGTGCCTCCACTTCGATACCGGCATCCTGGATCGCCTGAACCGAATATTTGGTCCGAAGTTCTGCATCCTGGTGACCCGGTTCCCCTTTCAGCATGACGTATTGCAGTTTACCATCGCCGTTTTTGTCCGCTTCCGGATGTGCTTTCCAGTAATCCACAATCAGTTGTCCGGAGATCGTACCGGACTCCTCCGCTTTTGCTCCTACGTAGTACACCTTATCCCACTTGTTCATATCTTCCGCCACTGGCTCACGGTTGAGGAATACCACTGGAATGTTCGCTGCCTTGGCCTTGTCAATGATGACCCCTGCCGCCGTCCGATCCACCGGATTCACGGCCATTGCATTGTATTTCTTGGACACAAACAGATCCACTTTCTCGTTCTGGGTTGGCTGTGCATTCTGGCTATCCACGATATCCAGGGTTGCAATACCTTCCGCTGCTGCGGTCATCGCATTACGTACACCCGTCATGAATGTATCATCGAATTTGTAGATAGCAACACCAATCTTGGGCGTTTCCGTACCGGCTGCTGTCTGGCCTCCTGTATCTGTTCCCGTACTTCCACCCGCACTGTCTCCGCCGCTGCTACACCCTGCCGCCACAACCATACATGCCGTAATCAACAGTGTCATCCATGTTTTCTTCATATCCTAATGACCTCCCCCAAGTTCATTCGGCTTCACCGATGTCTTTATTATGAAAGGGTTTACATTAAATTCGAATACAATATCTTCACCTGTTCTATCGAAATCTTCCTCAAGTTAACAAACACTTTAATTTCTTCATTCAGCTTCATTCCAACATTCGTTCATTGTACAAAAGGAAACAACAGCTTCTGGTTATCCATCCAGAACATATTATCTGTACTAACCAGCTTTGTCTCAAGTAACACTCTCGCCTGCACCTGTTGATGGTTCAGACGCGCAACAGCTTGATTCAATCCCAGATAACCTGCACTGTATCCATTCTGGACGATGAGATGATCAAAGACCCCTTCCTGCAATTGCTCCAGTTGCTGTTGTTCACTGCCGAATCCAACAATCCTTACTTTGTCCGCAGTTTTACGTCGATTCAGTTCATCGGCTGCTCCCAGTGAAGCCGGTTCCTGAAGCGTGATAAAACCATCCACCTCCTGCTGGTCCAGCAATTGCTTCGCAGTCTGCCAACATCCATCCCGTGTATTACATATTGATTTGGGTTCCACTTGGATGTCAGGATACTGTACCAGAACTTCCATAACCCCCTGCTCTCTCTGAATCAGGCCGGAATTGACGGGGTCTGGACCCAATAGGGCTACATGCCCTTTCCCTTCCAGGAGCTCCGCCATGGCCTGACCCGCCTGTCTCCCGGCCTCAATATTATCCATGGAGATGATGCTGGTGATGCCTTTCACAGGAAATTCATCGTTAAGCACAATGACAGGAACGATGGTTCCATCGGAATTCCTTGTCTGTGCCTCCTGAATGATATCACTAAGTGCCCTCTCACTCAGGGGATCAACCAATAGAGCTGATGCTCCCTGCTTCAGAGCCAATGCGGCGGCCTCCACCTGAGCCTGCTCGCGTACACTGCGAGACAACGTTCCACGTCCCACTTTGGCCTGCTTAACCTGTAACTGACTACCCACGGAGTCAGGAATGGCAGGTGTGTACATATGACCCTCGGAAGGGTATGCCTCCACGGTCATCAGTTCCGCTCCACTCTCTTTGGCAGCCGCTTCGGCACCAAGCCGGATGGCTTCTGCAAGTTCCCCTGTTCCAGCTGGCGTAATCAGCGCGATACGTGGCGTTACTGCCGTAGCATCGGGATTCGATAAGCCACAGGCGCAGCATATGAGCAGACAGCAGTTTGCAACTGTCAGGGTTACTAACCGACGTTTCCGGATTCCAGGGAAGCTCGCAGCAACCTTTTTCCAAAACGTACGAATGTATGCCCCTACAACTCTGTGGCTGTGGATATCGCTCCTATTCTCCTTATTGTATGCCATTAGGCTCGCCCTCCTTCTGCTGCGATTGAATGGGGATCCGAATCCAGACGGTGGTGCCTTCTTCCAGCTCACTTGCAAATTCAAGTCCGAACCCCTCCCCATAATAGAGTCGCATTCGGTCATGGACGTTGCGCACCGCTACGCCGGAGCCTGCACCGCTTTTGACCACAGGACGACCACTTAGTAATCCCGACATCTGTTCTTCCGTCATGCCGACCCCATTATCTGTAATGCGAAATACCAGCTTGTTGTCCTCACGATAAACATCGACCTCAATACTTCCTTCGTCCATGTGGTACTCGATACCATGAACAATGGCGTTCTCAATCAGGGGTTGCAGCACCAGCTTTAATGTAAGGCATTCCAGGAGCGTATCATCTGCATGGATGGTAAAGTTGAATTTGCGCTTGAACCTCATCTGCTGGATCGTCAAATAATGCTGCGCATGCTCCAGCTCTTCCCTGATCGTGATAATCGTTTTACCTTGACTGAGACTGATGCGGAAAAGGCGAGAGAGAGACGTGATCATCGTGATCACTTCCTCATTGCGGCTCATGCCTACCATGCGCACCACGGAATTCAGCGTATTGTATAGAAAATGTGGATTAATCTGGGCCTGCAAGGCTCCCAGTTCCAGACGCCGCTTCTGTTCCTGTTCGTGGATGATCTCATCCATCAGGGTTCGGATTTTATTGACCATCAGGTTGAAGCGACGGGATAAACGTTCCACTTCCAGCGGCCCAGTAGTAGGCAACTCCACGTTAAAATCCCCGCGCTCCACCGCCTTCATCTTCCGTTCCATTCGCCGGATGGGGCGAGTCAGACTGGAGGAAAGAAACAGGGATACGAGAATGACCAGTACCAGAACAACGACCAATACACGAATGAGATATCCGTTCACTTCCTGACGCGTTGTCATAATCTCATCCAGATAGGCAACACCGACGATTTTCCACCCGATATTGGCAACGGACTTCACGGTATTCAGCCTTTTCTGTCCATCTGCTTCATCTTCGTAACTGCCGGAAGCGACCAAAGCCTGTTCGATATTCTCGCTTTTGAGCCCCATATACATCAATTGTTGCTGCGGATGGTAAACGATATTGCCCGCACTCTCATCGATGATATACACGTATCCTCGTTGCCCCAGACTGACCCGACGGCTCAGTTCATCCATCTGTTTGAAATTGATATCGACCAGCAAAATAACCTGCCGATCCTGACCATTCTGCCTTATCGTTATGCCTTTGCTCATGGAAACGACCCATTTATATGGGCCTGTGTACATGTTCTGAATATGAGGTAACGAGAAACTCAGATGATCCGGCACACGAAGTGCAGACTGAAACCACCCTTGTTGTGTCACATGGGCACTCGGTTTTAATTCGGCTGTAGGTCGGTTCTTAAGCAATTTCCCCGTGGAATCAAGCAGAGTAATCGAGATGATATCTTCACGACTGCTGAGCAGTGTGTCGAGCTGTTTGTCCACCAGTTCCCCTTCCCATGTCCCGTCACGCAGCATGTGTTCCTCAATGGCACGGTACAGATGCGACATACTGCGGACGTAATCCTCCAGGTTATAACTGACCTGATCCACAATCTGTCTCGTCGTCAGTTCCGCACTTCGCTCGGCAGCCTGCGTGAACTTGTCATGCAGAAGCATCGCCATGATGGTCAGCACCAAGACGATGAAAACGGAAAAGGACCACGTAATAATAAATCGGATACTGCTGACTCTGGACGAACGCAGCCGGGAGCGTAATTGAGGTCCCATGGACTTCACCCATCTCGAAAAGAACTTCATCGGATCGAACCTTCACTTGCCGTCTGAGAAGCCTGTTTACGATATTCTTTGGGCGAGACGCCAATATGTTTTTTGAAACAAAAACTGAAGTAATTGGGTTCAGCAAAGCCAACCTGCTCCGCAATCTCAAATGACTTCAGCTCTGTCGAGCGAAGCAGTTCACGCGCTGCCTCCATCCGGATCTGCATCAGGTACTGCAGGAAGGTAAGTTGCACTTCTTTTTTGAAAATGCCACAAAAATAACCGGAGCTGATATGCAGATGTCCGCACACCTTCTGAATGGACAGGTCCGGGTCGGCATAATGCTCTTTGGTGAAGACTAATGCCTGCTCAACAATATCCTTGTATACATGCTGGCGACCGCTGGCAATGCGATGTTGTACGAGTAGACAGACCTCCCGTACCTTCTTCTGTGCCTCAGTAAGACCCGGCAGTCGGAACAAATCCGCATACAACTGGAACCCTGCACCAAAGATGTCTTCCATTTCTTCCCCTGATGCCTGTGCTGCCTTCCATACCGTTGTTAATACTTCAATTAAATAAAGCTGAATATCACTTCGCCCGTGCTCCACGGTAATTTCCCGGAAAATGATCGCAAGTGCTTCCTCCAGCTCTGCCTGCGTACCAGCCTTCAGACAACGTGTTAGTGTCTGCTGCTTCAACTCGTCGAACCGCAGTTTGCCCGCTGTCTGTCGCTCCACGTCCGCGATGTATATGATTGAATCCGTCCCGGGCACAAGCCGATAATCCAATGCCAGCAGGGCATCTTCATAGGCATGATTCACATCCGCAAGTGTATCGACAATCTGACCAGATCCCACCGTAGCCGGGATACGTAAATAGTGGTTGATGCTGCGCATCACATTTTCCAATGCCTTCTGTTGCCGCTTCGCTCCATCTGTACTGCCCGAACGATCCACATAGAGCAGGACAATCGTCTCCTGATGCATAAAGGCATGACCAGCCCCATGCTCCGCCCAGACTTCTGCCGCAATGTTAAGTGCAGCAAAGCGTTTCAGTTCAGCATCCTCAGATTGACGCAAGGAGACTCCGGGAACGAATATCTCAGACTGATCCGCTACCTCAGATGTAGTTTGATTATGTCGCTGTGATAGCTCGTTGAATACTCCCTCAGGTTTCTCCTGCTGCACATCTCCTTCCATATGCAGTGTCAATACGGACACACCATAACGTTCTCCTGTCAGATCCAATCCGCATTGTTTGGCTTTACTATGAATATATGTCGAAGATTTCTGCCGATGGAGCAAGGTCGCCATCAGATCTGCCTGTAATAAAGGCAAACTGGTATGATAGTGCTCACGCAGCTGCTGTACATCTTCACGCTCGGCTACTTCAGCTGCCATCTGGGCGCGCAGTCTTGTGAGCAATTCGGTGAGGTGCCCTGCCGAGAACGGCTTCAACAGATATTCATCCACACTTAACGAGATGGCTTGCCTCGCATAATCAAATTCATCATATCCAGTCAAAATGACCACCTTCACGAGTGGATTACGCTTCCTCAATCTTTGCGCGAGTTCCAGACCATTCATGAATGGCATGCTGATATCCGTCACCACAATATCCGGCTCTACCCGCTCCGCCATCTCCAATGCTTCCCGCCCATTCTCAGCCAAACCGACAATCCGCAGATCGAGCGCTTCCCAATCGACCTCTACAACAAGTCCTTCACGCACATCTTCTTCATCATCCACCAGCAGTACCCGGTACACGATTGGATTCCTCCCTTTTATGACGAGCCTTATGCCCTAGCAACGCATAATATATGTAGCATTGTGAATCATTTGATTTCTTATTGCCCACCGAATTAAAGCAAAATGCAAAGGGATCATGTTGATCTGTTCCAAGGTTGCCATCATAATATACAATATTATCAGGGATATGTAATCGCTTTCTTTATTGGAGGTAAGGCAACCCTGTCGGGCACTGCCTAAGTGAAATGTGTAGGATAGTATATGAATGCTAAGCGTAGGTTAAAGTAATACAAACACGGGAAATTTCGAAGTGCTTCTAATAAGAGGTGTTTTGATTCTGAATATAATTCAGAGTCATCATTCTTGTTCTTTACGATGATTCGAACTTAATGCTTTAAAATAAATCATTGTGGTATCTGGATTGGTGTGTCCCATCATCTCCGCCAATCGGTGCAGTGGCGTATGCTCAGCCATGGCGTAGCCAAAACGGTGACGCAGGTCGTGTGAACTCAGTCCTTCCAGCCCTGCTGCTATCATTACTTTTTTAATCAGGTGGCGCAATGCTCTCTCCGTTAAACGATCGTTTGTCTTCTCTGAAGGAAAAAGGTAAGCAGTATCGGTAGCAAGATCAGATAAATACTGATTCAACATGACAACACACTGCATATTCAAAGGGATCAGACGTTGCACGTTGCGTTTATCGGCTCTAACTGTCAGGTGACCGCTTCGTTTACCTAGTTCGATATCATGAGGCTTGAGGTTGCATACCTCCATCGTTCGCAAGCCTGTGTGAAACATAAGGGTCAGGATGGTCTGATCACGAAGGGAATCACCGTTCTCCACTGCCGCGAGGAATGCCTGCTCTTCTTCGGATGTCATTCGGCGTGGACTGACTTTGTCTTCCGGAATGAATTTTAATGGTTTGGAAGGGTCATGACTGAGCCTGGATTCCAAGACAGCCCATTTGAAAAAACGCTTCAGCGTAATCAACCTTCGGTTAATGGTGGCTGGCTTCAATAACATAACTTTGTGTGCATCTTCGCGATAGTTGACTAAAGTGGATGTATCTACATCTTCGATTCGCAATGTCATTTCTTCGCTAAGCATGGTGCTTTCCTTGTACCATTCGATAAAGTGCTTCAGATCACTTGCATATTCCTTCACGGTTTTGGGATGCAATTCATCCTCATTGGTAAGCATATGAATGAATTCTTCTATCGTCGGTTCCCGCTGCACCGATATGCCTGATGACTGATTCATTAGAAAATACCTCCAAATCTTGACTTATATTAGCGGACATGGTATTATAATATTAATCGATACATTAGCGGACATCAAGTTCGTGGTTTAAATGCACCAGGTGAGTGTCAATTTTAAATTATACTCGTCATAATGATCGGCTAAAAACTTATTTTTTGGAGGAATCACATGCAAACAGGTACAGTGAAATGGTTCAACGCGGATAAAGGATTCGGCTTTATCGAAACTGAAGAAGGAACAGACGTATTCGTTCATTTCAGTGCAATTCAAGGTGAAGGTTACAAATCTTTGGACGAAGGTCAACGCGTTCAATTTGAAGTAACTCAAGGTAACCGTGGACCACAAGCTGAGAACGTTACTAAACTTTAATTATATGAAAGCTGCCTTATTAATAAGGCAGCTTTTTATTTACTCATATGTGTCACAGCAAAGTTTCCACATCCCAAGAATGAAAGCGAGGTATTCCCCATGGATAAAGAACAATTGATCACAGAAGTAGCCAAGGCTGGCGGTTTCTCCAAGAAGAATGCTGAAAAGGCTGTAACCGTTGTATTGGACTCAATTCTCGAAGCTCTCAAAGAAGGTAAAGAAGTTCAACTGGTTGGATTTGGGAAATTTGAAGTACAGAAACGTGAGGCAAGAACGGGAAGAAGCCGGAAAACAGGCAAAGAAATTCAATTACCTGCAGGTAAAGTTCCTGTATTCACAGCAGGCTTAAGCATGAAAGAAGCTTTAAATTAAACCACGTAACAACTTATTGAAAAGAGGTTTTTATTCAAACACACAATGATAATATGGATTTAAATGTCGTGTTTACTACCGTTGATGATATCATTAACTTTTATTCAGGCAAACAGACAAACCCGGATCACGCAGAAGCTCATACTCATTTAAAACCCCCATCAGTACAGTCTGATTGCAACCTACGACCACCCACCCGCTAAATTAACATTTCATCTTGGACAACAAGAGGCCCTGATCCGCTCAAAACGGTCCAGGGCCTGATTTGCTTGGAAGCCGGCTCCTTCAGGAACCAGCTTTTTTTTGTCTTCTATGCACAATGCACAACCATCCTATTCGTTGTTCAGAAGTTCGCGCAAGATCTGTAGATCATATGTAGAGACAAGACGTTCCAAATGTGTATCCAGCCATTCCTCATCCTGATCCCACCACTTCAATTCCAGCAGCAGTGCAATCGTCTCTTTGTCAAAACGCTTTTTAACAGTCTTGGCTGGATTACCACCAACAATCGTATAGGGTTCAATGTCCTTAACAACGGTTGAATTGGAGGCAACGATTGCCCCGTCTCCAATCGTGATACCAGGCATGATCGTCACATTTTGTCCAAGCCATACATCGTTCCCCAGTACCGTGTCACCCTTATATGGAAGTTGTTCCAGTGTAGGTGTCACACGCTCCCATCCTCCACCAAAAATGTTGAACGGATATGTGGTCATGCCCTCCATCCGATGATTCGCGCCATTCATAATGAATGTCACACCTTCCGCAATTGCACAGAACTTGCCAATGACCAGGCGATCACCAATAAAGTCATAATGATGCTGTATCCGGTCATAGAATTGCTCTGGCGGATTTGTGTTATCGCTATAATACGTATAATCACCAATGTCCACGTTGGAACGCGGCGGCAGGTTTTGAATGTAACATACCGTACGGATATTCTCATTCGGGAAAAGTTTTGTTTTATCAGGGGCCATATCGTAGTCCCTCCTTTTCCCTATTGTAACAGATATTAAATCTTAAACGGACTAAGTGAGGTCTGGAGCTCTGTCGACACATCGGACAAAATAGCCGCAGATGCCTTGATCTGCTCTACCGACTGGAGCTGTTCATGAACAGATCTGGCAGCCTGCTGTGAATTGGTACTGGCCGTCTGCGCATGGCGAGCGATCTCATGCACAGAAGCTACGATCTGTTCAACGCCTGCGGACATCTCTTCACTCGTCGCAGCCATGTCCTCAATCTCTGTAGCAATACGCAGGTTTGTATCCCGGATCAGGCTGAAGTTTTGTTCCGTTTCCCGGGTCAAGCGCAGTCCTTCTTGCACTTCGTCCTTCACTCTCGACATGGCCGATAACGATTGCTGCATATCTTGCTCCATGGCTTCGACGAGTTCTTCAATACGATCTGAAGATTCTCCAGCTTGTTCAGCCAGTTTACGAACCTCGGTAGATACCACGGCAAATCCTCTGCCATGCTCCCCTGCTCTTGCCGCTTCAATGGATGCATTGAGGGCGAGCAGATTCGTTTGATTTGCAATCTCATGAATGGTGGAAACCATCTGACTAATCTGTGCCGACTTCCCTTCCAGCATACGAATGACTTCATCCGTTGTGGTAACGGAAGATTCAATCGTAGACATCTGCTGAACGGTAAGTTGCACCGCTTCACCTCCGGTTTCTGCCTGTTTACGTGAATACAAAGCAGCGTCCGAGATGCTGGAGGCCTTGTCCGCCATACGTTGTACACCTATAGCCACTTCTTCCATGGCCTGCAGATTTTCTTCTGTACTGATCGTCTGACTATCGGCTCCCTGTGCCACTTGTTCAACAGAGGATGCAATCTGCGCGGATTCTTTGGCCGTTTGGTCCGCAATCTTCAGTAGCAGCCCGGTCGAATGCTCTGCTTTCTCCGCAGCCTGAAGGCCACCCTGAATGATGACCTGCAGATTACTTCTCATCTCATTGTATCCCGTTCCCAGCATGCCAATCTCGTCTTGGACGTTGTCCACAACTGGCTGTGTGAAATCGCCCGTACCCGCACGCTTAATCGCCACGGATACCCGTTCGATCCTCACTCTCACCCTGCGAACGTACAACAGGATCAGGGTAATCGCGACCAACATCGCGAGCAGGAATACGATCAGGAACGTCTTGAGGAACGAAGAGATAATCACATCAATTAACGATTGAGAAGCCCCTACATAGAAAATCCCGATAATCTCTCCGGACGCGTTCTTAATTGGTTCATAGGCCGTCTGATATTTCTGACCTACAACCACGGCTTCACCGAAATATTTTTCCCCTTGCTGCAAAACGGTCTGAGCGACCTCTGCCGATACCTTCGTGCCGACAGCGCGCTCCCCGTCCGCCATAACATTCGTAGCAACACGTTCGTCACCTCGGAAGATCGTTACCGTGTCCCCGGATGCTTGTCCAATCTCATCCACCAGTTCGAAGTTGCCTTCCAGCGCGGTATCTCCCTTGAATAATTGTCCATCCTTAATGGCCCAATCTCCTGGATGCTTATATGTAATGATACGATTCGCCATCTCCAAATCTCGCTTTGCCTTCTCTGTAGCAAATGTCGTGATCCCCTGCTTCATCTCCAGGATTACACTTACCGCCACGGCTGAAGAGAAGACGATAAATATACTGATAACGATCAAACTGATTTTGGTACCGATGCTCATGCTTCGCATGTGTGTGAGCCACCCTTTTCCCTATGTAATTGTGGGGATATCCAAGCCAATTTCGATTCCGTTTCGAATATCACTATAGTCTTATCGGTAGGAGTGTTCGCAATATTTATAATATTTCAGTGACATTTATCACAGTAATCGAAATTAAAAATCAAAGTTTTTCCTCTTTCTCCGTAATTATGTGAGAATGATCTGCTGTCTGGAAATTTAAACAATGTAGAAAGAGAAATTGGATATGTCTAAATTCATATAGAAGGTAGTACTAAAAATATTTCCGCTCATTTATGTTGCCAACCACATATTTAAGTGCCTGGGGGCAAACTGGTATCGTTAACTCAACTGCCTTCTGCCGAAAAAGCAGCGCAGTATGGCGTTACAGCCAAGACGGATTTTACTGGATGTTCGCTCCGTCTAACCTGAAAAGCAGAACAAAAAGGGATTCGATCTGACCATCGAATCCCTTTTCTTATTCTCCATACAACAACGTTGTTCTACTGGAGATATTTCTTATTTGGATGTAAGGCTTACTTTTGCAGCGGTTTGATCCCAGTCCACGGTAAGTCCCAGTCCTTCCGAGATGAAGCGAACGGGCACGAGTGTGCGACTGTTTTGAATGATCGCTGGTGCATCAATTTCGAGTTTTTCCCCATTTACGGTTGCCGTGCTGCTTCCAATCTTGAGCATAAGGGTCTGGTCATTCAGAACGGCTGTTACCGTCTTCGCCGTTTTGTCCCAAGTCACTTCTGCACCCAAAGCTTCGAGAATTGCGTTCACAGGCACCATCACTCGGCCACTTTGCTGCAGCGGGTCCTGATCCGGGAATGTGATCGATTTACCATCGAGTGTTACGGTAATGGTTTTTTCGTCTGTTCCGGATGAGGTATTCGAACCGGTCTCTTCCGAAGTCTCAGGCAGCGGTGTTACTTCACGTCCGAGTTGCTCTTGCAGGTTCGCAAGACGGTTCAGTGCAAATGTCGTCAGTGATCCGGCTGCCATGGAGCCCATGCCTCCGCCCCCACCGCCAAAGTTACCACTAGGGCGTGTCTGCGTATTATCTGTACCCGTTGTTGCATCTGTTGTACCGTTTCCAGTTGCGGCACCCGGCTGAGTCGGAGGTGTTGTTCCATCTGGAGGAGTCATTCCTTCAAAACCTTCAGGCGGCGTCATGCCTTCCATACCCTCAGGTGGTGTCATTCCCTCAAATCCTTCTGGTGGTGTACCGCCCATACCACCTGCTGCATCTGCATTTGCAGAATAAGCAATGTTGGATTCAAACTGTTCTGTCGTATAGAATTTCGTAGGATCTGCTTCTACATAAGGACGAATCTCATTGGCAAGGCCAGTAATACGATCCTGAATGCCTTCCATATAGTCCGTCAGTTCATTGACGTAGCTCAAATATTTTTCCTTATACTCCGGTACAGCAAGCAGGTTATTAATCATCGGTACATTTTCCATGCTAATGCCCAGTACGGGCTCGTCCACAGATACGTTTGTTGCGTTGGTGTTGGTCGTGGTTGATCCGGTTGTTGTGCCACGTCCGCCTCCACCCGAGTACCCGTTGAAGGACATGTTAAAGTCCCAAGGAACAACGGTGAACTTGCCATCGGCATCACTGTAGAGCATGTAGTTGTGTCCTTTGTCGCCGTTATAGCTGTCATAGTTGCCAAAAACCATGTTGCCTGCAATATATTGAAGTGCTGAATCTACGTCCAGTACATTTTCAATATCGCCTTTTTCACCTTCTGGCATCTCGTTCAACGTTTGGATGAAGGTTTTGAGTTTGGCTTTGTCCTTATCCGTACCCAAGTCTTTGGTGATTGTACTGTAGTCACTGCCCTCTTCATATTGAAGATAACTCTTCTCATCCGTATCATAGAGGACGCCTTCTTCGTAATCCTCACCGTAATTGCGCTCCAGATAGCTATCATCCACTGCTTCAACGCCAGTATAGAAACCAACCAGCTCGCCGTTAACGTACAGATTAACATAGTTCGTCATTGGTACATCCATGCCAATACTCCGCAGTGCTTCATAGTGAAGAACTTCACGCATATACGACGGATCGGCGTAGTTGTTGTTCAGTACCATTTTGTCCAGTCCAAGCAGCGTTTGTGTTTTGTCGTATTTATCAAACTTCAGTCTGAAGCTGTAACGGTCCGAATCTTCCATTGAGGCTACGGCTTTCAGGGTCAGATTGCCCTTGGTGGAGAAACCGACGTTGTCCAGCTTGTTGCCGTCCACTTCCACACTAACATTCTTATAATCCTTATCGAGCGGACTTTCGAGCATGCTCTTCCAGTCTGCATCATCAATCGTTACATTCACATCAATGACGTTATCCGTCTGGAACAACGATTCATAAGCTTGCGTCACGCCTGCACTCGTGGTTGTCGCTGTACTTTCTGCAGCATATGCTGCATTCGGACTTCCGATCAGCCCAAAAGATGACGTTACCATGGTCACGGATAATGCCGTTACTGCAGCTTTTCGTAATAAAATATTCAAGTGTTGAATCCTCCTTCTTGGTTTCTGTTAAGCAACTGTGGCTTATGTAAACATGTTAGGGGATGAACCTTTAGTGAATCTTAAACGCGATAAACCATAAAAATAAATAGTATGTATCACTATGAAATTTTCATGGATATACAAGAAATATAATGAAAAAAGCGCAAATATAACCTTAGAACCGGTTCATAAGTCCTATTTTTTTGCAAATATCTAACATTAATATGCCTTTATAACGATATATCTGAAGAGTAGAACTTACCTGGAGTTCATATACGTGAATAGCAAAACTCATTATGAAAAACTTTTAGAAACAAAAAAGAATTTGCTCAGATAGGTTATTTAGGGACGATTTCACAGTTTTCAAGTTAACAATTACATAGCGTGTACAACACCAGGATAAGTCCTTCGTCACAATCGTAGAAGGAGTGAACAATCTTGTTAACTAAGCTTCGCTGGAGTACCATGCCTTTCTTCATTAAAAATTTGGTGATCTCGTTTGGTAGCATCACCTTGATTGGTATTATCCTGATTACTGCGGCTTACCAGCTGCAAAAAAACATTCTGGTTGAACAGTTGCACGATCAGGCTACCGTCATCACCCAGAAATGGTACGATGATCTCGACACTGCCAAAGTGGCAGAAGCGGCTAAGGAAAAAAGCTACTCCGGTCCTGTACAGCTGGAAATGAAAGCTTATCTCGATTCCATCCATGAGTTCTATCCAAACATTGCGCAAGCGTACATTTTTGGTTCAGAACTTGAGCAAGGAAACGGAACGTCCATCATCGCGATTCCAACGAACCTGTTGGAACCATTCGAGGAAGGTAATCTGCCCGCAGGTGCCATGTACCCGCTGCCTCAGAATAACGTTGTAGTGCTGGAACAGATGAAAAAGGACGGAAAGCCTGCCTTCAGTGATTTCTACACGGATGAATACGGAACTTGGACCACTCTGATCTATCCAATTAATAACGCAGATGGCTCCATGTACGCTGCTCTTTACTTCGATGTCGATGCAAGCGCGGTTCCAAAAGGACTGAACGAACTACTCACGTACGGTTTGATGTTCCTGATCGGTTTCCTGATCCTGTTCATGGTGTTGCAATTCATTTTGCTGAAAAGAACGTTGCTTCCGATCCGCAATCTGATGAAAGGAATCGAAGAAGTCAGCACGGGTAATCTGGACGTAACCATCGATACCGGGCGAGATGATCTGGGTATCATCAACGAGAAGTTTAATGCGATGATCCATCGATTCAATACAACCATCTATAAAGTACAGAATACTTCGCATCACCTCTCGGAATCCTCCAAACAACTACTGGGCATTTCCGAGAAAAATAATGTGAACATTCAATCCATCAGCACCAATATTCGTGAAATATCTACTGGACTGGTGTCACAAGACAAAGCCACTGTGGAGAACGCACGTGCCATGACAGAGATGTCAACGGTAGTGCAGACAATCGCCAGCAGTTCAGCCGATGTAGCGGATGAAGCACTCAGCATGGAGCAGCGCTCCAGCACGGGTAATGTGGTGATGCAACAAGTCATTGAGCAGATGCGCCTGATCTCCGGTGCCGTGCGAAATACGTCAAACTCGATTCAGTCTTTGGAAAACAACTCGAACCAGATTAGCAACATTGTTAATCTGATCACGGAGATTGCCGGACAAACCAACTTGCTGGCACTCAACGCTTCAATCGAGGCAGCCCGCGCAGGTGAAGAAGGAAGAGGTTTTGCGGTGGTTGCAGGCGAGGTACGTAACCTGGCAGAGCAATCCCAGGAATCAGCGAAGCAAATTCGACAGTTGATTGAAGAAATTCAGCGGGATATCATGCAGTCTTCCGAGGCGATGCAGTTGGGTTCCATGGAAGTCACCAAAGGCTTGGAAGTTACCCAAGAGACTGGCGTATTCTTCGAGAATATTCTGACTGCTACGAATAAAGTTGCAAACCAGATTCAGGATATCTCCAGTTCTACTGAAGAAATCTCGGCAAGCACACAGGAAATGTCTGCCACGGCCGATGAACTGTCTGCCAATGTCAGCAAGGCAGCAAGCAGCAGTAAACAAATTGAGCAGTCAATCGAAGAGCAGGAAGCCTCCATGGCTGCCATTGTGAGTGCCTCCGATGAGCTCTCGGTTGTATCCGAGCAACTGCAAGAACTGATCTCATTCTTTAAAGTACGAGCAGAATAGAAGTAATACGAAACAGCTAGCAAGAATAAGACACAGTAAAAAAACCAAGGCTTATGAGTGACTAACTCGAAGCCTTGGTTTTTTTGTTGTTACCCGGGTAGGTTCTATACCTTCCCGGTATCATTTAACAGACAGTATTTCTTCTGCATGTATAATCATCTTTTTCTCGTCATTGTACCCTGATTGTTCGGATCGAAAACCAACATTTAGTACAACATTGACCTCACCATTCGATAATTGTTGAACCTGTTCTGGCGTAAGGGTTATTTCAACTTCTTCCGAATACCAGTTATCTTTCGTTAATTTAGTTACCAATTCTTCACTGGTACTTGACCTCGGCGGGAGAAGCGTCTTTCCATCCATTTGAAGATCAATATCGAAAAACTGTTTCGAATGGAAAATCTCGTGGTTGGCATCTTGTCCCCTATACCTTATCCCCGGTTTAAAAGTGAAGTCGTGATCACCAAATTGTTGGACACTTAATCGGAGTTCATATTCACCCAATTGCCTGGTTGCCGTCATCGTCTGTCCTTCTCTTTGAATTCGGTCTGGTGCTGTATCGTTGCTTTCCAATGATGAATCGGAACAACCCATTAGGACAAGACACATCATCAGGAGGTAGGAGAAATATTTCAAAGTAGACCTCCTCTCACTCTAATATATAATCTGACTCTTAGCGAATTGTACCATTAAGTTACATTGTTAATAAAATATATAAGAAGTTCTCCACTTAAGAGAAAGCATATCTAAACAGCCCATAGTATAGAGGTCCAATCGAAATAACTAATGTTATCAACATCCAAACTCTCCTCGTCATAATTGGTAATCCATCCAAAATCTCTTCCCCTTCGTTATCCTTTAAAAGCATTGCGAATAATACATCCCATAACAGAGCTGTCACAGTAATAAATTTCCACAAAGAAGGATTTAAAATAGCCGTTTCCGTTACATATCCTAGCAACCCTATCCATGTAATAACGGATACGACAAAATCGATTTTGCTAAGTTTAGACTTATACTTTCCTTTAATAAGATACGAGAGTGATGCTGTGCCAAGCAATCCAAGATAGATCGTCCATAAAACGTGTTCCATACGTACTCCTCATTCTTTGCTGTATTTTAATATTTACTGTTTCTTCGCCACCCTTTGCTATTATAGCTATTCAACTCTATAACTGATATATATAGCACTTTTCCATATTATAGCAACTCCTCATCCGTACTTTCCTCTACTCATTTATTGTTTTCATCCCCCAGCCCACATTATGACAAAGATCACATCCATCTTCCCTGTTCAAGTGCTACATTTGTTAACGACCAAATGACCAAAATAGTAAGTTGGTCATTAGATAACTTACCTTACCCATTGCCTTTCAGCCTACAAGGAGGTGTAGATGCGATGAAAACGATAGATCGAAGGCAACAGGTGATGGATTCTGCCGAGAAATCCTTTGCCCTGTTTGGCTACAAGGCCACAACGATGGAGCAGGTAGCGAGACTTGCCAATGTGGGCAAGGGAACAATCTATACTTTTTTCGAAAATAAAGAAGAACTGTTCAGCGAGATTCTGCGCTCGATCATTGCGGATATGAGACAGATTACAGAGCAGACCGTGAAGGAAGAGAATTCCTTTCTGGATAACGTGCATATGAGTATGGATTCTTTGCTAGAGTATCGGGAGGAACATGAGCTTTTGATCAAGCTCTTTCAGGAGGTCAACGAGTTCGGTACGCCGCAGGCCAAGGAAGGTCTGCAAAAAGTGGAGACAGCCATTCTTGAATATCTGGAGCGTCAGGTGAGCCGTGCCATGGAATTAGAGCAGATTCGCAGAGATGATCCCAAGCTGGTTTCTTTTGTCCTGTTGAAGCTGTATGTCACCTTAACCTCGGATTGGAACAAAGCACATCCTACGCTGCATAAGGATCAGATCAAGGATTTTGTGGGCCTCTTTCTCAAGAATGGCTTATCCCCCACCTAGAGAAAGGCATGCCGCTAGATTCAACACATAATAGAGATAGAACAAACGGATTAGCGTAAGGATAGGGAGAGAACATGATGAAATCATTCCACGTATTTGGGCAGGATCTGAAGTCCGCCTTTAAGAAACCAAAAGTATTTATTCCAATTCTCGTTGTACTGTTCATTCCGGTGCTGTATAGTGGCCTGTTCCTGAACGCATTCTGGGACCCCTATGGCAAAATGAATGAATTACCTGTTGCCGTGGTCAACACGGATCAGGGCGCAGTCTACAATGACAAATCACTCGAGGTCGGTCAGAATCTGGTCGATGAATTGAAAAAAAGTGACGATTTCGACTGGCAATTCGTGACTCGTGAACAAGCAGAACAAGGTATGCAAGCCAACACGTATTATATGACGATTGTGATTCCGGAGGACTTTTCCACTAAAGCAACAACCCTGATGGATGAGCACCCTGAGCCGGCAGACCTGATCTATGAGCCCAATGAAGGATACAACTTCCTCGCAGGTCAGATTGGCGGCACGGCGGTCAAACAAATTCGCTCCAAAGTCGCTGCCAAAGTCACAGAATCGTATACGGAAACGCTATTGGATCAGGTCGAAAAAATCTCTGGCGGTTTGGCGGATGCCGGGGATGGCGCAGGTCAGATTCATGATGGTGCGATCAAGCTGGATGAGGGTGCTGCTACATTAAAAGAGAACCTGTCTAAACTGGTAGCTGGCACCGACAAGCTCGAAACGGGAGTAGTTACATTAAAAGAAGGTACGTCCACTCTCGCCCAAGGCACAGATGATCTTCATACTGGCGCGAGTACCCTGTCCGATGGATTGTCCCAATTGGCGGCAGCAGGCATGAAGCTTGGTAACGGTGCAACCCAGGCTGAAACAGGTAGCAAACAGTTACAGGCAGGGATTCAGTCCGCTCAAGAAGGCGCGGCTAAGCTGGATGCAGGACTGGCGGCTTCCGAGGAAGGCAGTGCTCAGCTGACTGCTGGGCTGCAAAGTTCTGTTGAGGGCAGTGGCAAAGTTAGCGAGGGTGCCAAAGCAGTTGCGCAAGGGCTTGCCCAATTAGCTGAAGCCAGTCCGGAACTGGCCGCAAGTCCTGCTGTGAAGCAGCTACTGGCAGCCAGTCAGGCCGTAGCCGCCGGCAGCGAACGAGTGTATCAGGGTGGACAGCAATTAGTCGCTGGCAGCCAACACCTGTATGCTACACAACAGCAACTACATCAAGGCAGCAGTCAGTTGGTACAGGGTGAACAACAACTGGTACAAGGAGCTACGCAGTTGTCCGCCGGACAAGAAAAGCTTGCAACAGGGCTGAAACAATTCAATTCCAAATTATCCGAAGCAGCCGCTGGAGGAGCCAAACTTGCGGATGGTTCAGCTCAATTGAATGCTGGTGCAGGCAAGCTGGTTGCAGGTGTAAGCCAGCTTACAGAAGGAATCTCAACCCTGGCAGATGGCTCACATAAGCTCGATGACGGCGCCGGTCAATTAAAAGAAGGTACGCTTAAGCTAATGGACGGCTCTGGCGAACTTGCCACCAAGCTGAATGAAGCGGCTGAGCAGACGGGTAGTGTGAAGAAGACCGATGAACTGGTAACCATGTATGCAGAGCCTGTTCAAGTCGATGAACATAAATATAATGAGGTACCTAACTATGGTACAGGATTCTCGCCATACTTCCTGTCACTCGGGCTGTTTGTCGGGGCATTGATTGCCACATTGGTAGTGCCAACACGCGGCAGCACAGTTAGTGAGGCAAGTGGCTGGAATCGTTTTGTGAGTAAAACGCTGTCCTTCACGCTCATGAGTGCTGTACAGTCCCTGCTTGCTTCATGGCTGGTCTTGTACGGTTTAGGTCTGAATGTTCAGAGCGTTCCATTGTTCCTCTTGTTCAGCTTTGTTACCAGTCTAAGCTTCATGTACATCATTCAGGCACTGGTAACTTGGCTGGAGAATCCGGGTCGTTTCCTCGCGATTCTGATGCTGATCTTCCAGCTTACTACCAGCGCGGGCACCTTCCCGCTCGAACTAATTCCAAATTGGCTGAAAGTGTTTAATCCATGGCTGCCTATGACCTATTCGGTAACGGGTTATAAAGCAGTCATCTCAAGTGGACAGTTCGGCGTAGCTTGGGATCAGATCGGGATTCTGTGCATCTTTGCTGTGATTGGGCTTGGAGGAACCTTAACGTATTTCATGGTGCATCGCACCCGTGAGGTTGAGGACGTTAGCGGTGAGGTCGTACTTGACCTATAAAAAGTAAAATAAAAAGCAAAGGCGTGTACCTAAGCTCCACCCTCTTCTGGACAACAAGGGGTGTCGGCTAAGGTACGCCTTTGCTTTTTTTAGTTTAAGATACAATCTAAGTTTGCTAACTTCATATTTCTAGTATGTAGAGTAAATTTCAGAACTTGAGATAGCGAAACTAAACAATAGCACGAGCAAAATAAGTAATACATACATCGCTGTACCGATGATTCCACAAACAAGTCCAGCAATGGCTAATCCTCTGCCTTGCTCCATGCGAACTCTGATCTCTTTGAAGGCCAAAGATGCAAATATAATCGCGACGATGCCGATTACAATACCCACGTAAGGAATCGTGACGGACAGAATCCCCAAAACTAGTGATACAATCGACTTACTATTGGTCTTTGGTACTACATAAGGCGGTGGTGGCAATGTGTCATTAAAATAACGATCCACATCATTTTCGCGATGTTCCAAGGTAAATCCTCCCTGTTCTTTAAGTATGTTCATTATAATTGATTAATAGGAAAAATAATATCCATATTGTGTTAATAATGAATTACTATTAGATTTATTTTATTCCCATCATCTCTGGACACTTCCATACGCTTATAGATTGTACTTCAAGGATATGAATTTAAGAACCGTTTATCCGTGTGATGATATAAATCAAGAATACCTCTAACATATAGATATTATTATAGTCGTAATACTTTTCTGAATATCTTTGGGGGATTACTCAGATGAAAATCGATAAAGTAATGAACATACTTATGATTGTGATGCTTCTACTTATTGCTTTTTATCAAAATAATGTAGCGGTATTATGTTTTAGTATTGTTTTGTTTGGAATCATGAGTTACACCACTTATCGAATTCGAACACGTTGGAATGTAGTAACTTATATCGTGTTGACCCTGGTATTGATGATCTGGAACATATACCTGTGGACATAAGCTATTACTTTCAAAAAAAAGAACGCAATCCCTTATTACTCATAGGATTGCGTTCTTTTGACATTTCTTAGATTTGGAATGCCTTCTATCCTTCCACTTCCACCCGCTGCAAAAACGTCCGAGTACGTGCAAGCTTTGGATTGCCGAAGATCTGTTCTGGAGGCCCCGCCTCTGCGATCTCACCGTTATCCATGAAAAATACACGATCCGCAACGTCACGGGCGAAGCCCATCTCATGCGTGACAATCATCATCGTCATGTTTTCCTGTGCAAGTTGTTTGATGACACGCAGCACTTCCCCAGTCAGCTCTGGATCGAGCGCCGACGTCGGCTCATCGAACAGGAGAATGTCCGGCTGCATCATCAGTGCGCGAGCGATGGCAACACGCTGTTTCTGTCCACCGGACAGATTGGCTGGATAGGCATCGGCCTTGTCCGACAGACCTACTTTGCCGAGTAATTCCAGACTGCGCTGCCGGATGATTGCCAAGCTTTCTTTTTTCAACGTCTTTGGTGCCAGTTCCAGATTAGCCTGTACGGTCAGATGCGGGAACAAGTTGAAATGTTGGAATACCATACCCATACGATCCGTCATCTTGCGAATATCCGCGGCACCCGCGTAACGGCCATTATCAACCAACGTCTGATCCTGAATGCGAATCGTTCCACCCGAAATGTCCTCCAGATGAATCAGACTGCGCAGCATCGTACTTTTCCCCGAACCCGAAGGCCCGATCACGGCAATTACTTCGCCTGGTTCCACGTTGAAGGATACCTGCTTCAGCACATCAAGTGTACCGAATGATTTTCTCAACTGATTTACTTCTATTATATGTGTCATATGCAGACAGTCCTTTGATTGATCAGATTTAATTTATTCAAATGAAAATCGCTTCTCAAGTGCCTTGAACAGCACGGTGAGTACAAGTGTCATGAGCAGATACATAACCGCCGCCACGAAGAAAGGTAACAGCTGTATGTCGCGATTTACCGCCGCTTGGGCGTAATACAACAGCTCAGGTACAGCCACGGCATAGAGCAGTGCCGTATCCTTGATGAGCGTAATGGACTCATTGGCCGTTGCGGGCAATACTACACGAATCATCTGAGGAATAATGACTTTAGTCATCGTTTGCCACTTTGTTAACCCAAGTACCTTCGCTGCCTCATGTTGCCCTTTATCAATGGAAAGCAGTCCGCCCCTGAAGATTTCAGCGAAGTACGCCGCATAGTTTAGGATGAACGCAATCCCCGCTGCAACAAAACGATCAAACACCAGATACTCTCCAATCACCGGAAGCAACGGTAAACCGAAGCAGAAGAATAGAATTTGGAGCAGTAGCGGTGTTCCTCGCATCACATATACATACGTATGGGCAATCCATGCCAGTGGTTTAATTTGGCTTCTCATCGCAAGTGTGACCGCAAATCCAAGCGGTACGGATAACACGATCGCCAGCAAGAACATGAAAATGGTGGTCTGTGCACCCTCTAACATCGGTTTTAAAATGGTCGATAGATAATCCCAACTCATTATTTTGTCTCCTCTAATCTGTTAACCCCGCATTCCTCTGGGGCATGAATCACTCCAGCGTGGAATACGGGGTCCGTTTTGTTTCTAACTATATATCAGGTGTATAACCTGCCTATTTCAGAACCTTATCTTCACCCAACCATTGAGTGGAGATTTTAGCCGCTGTTCCATCTGCATTCAACTCATCCAGCGCTTTTTGCAGCTGATTCAGAAGCTCTTCATTGCCTTTTTTGATACCAATGCCATATTGTTCCGGTGCAAGAGATTCATCCATCAGTTTGAATGTTCCCTCTTCTTTGGACATGTAGTATCTCGCTACCACTTCATCAATGATGACCGCATCCAGACGTTTTGTCTTCAGATCCGTCAGTGCAAGCACGTTATCCTTAAATTCGGAAGCTTTGACTTTATCCTTAAGCGGACTTGCTGCCAATGCATCTGCCGCGGAGGACAGCGCCTGCAATCCCACATTTTTGCCATCGAGTTCATCCAGCTTGGTAATTGGTGAGTCTGCCAAGGTAATAGCAACTTGACTGTTTTCCAGATACGGCTTCGTGAAGAGCACTTTCTCTTTGCGCTCATCTGTAATGGTGTACCCGTTCCAGATCATGTCGATCCGGCCACTGTTCAGCTCTGACTCTTTGGAAGACCAGTCGATTGGCTGGAATGTGATTTCTTTACCCATTTTCTCCGCTGCAGCTCTTGCGTAATCAATATCAAAACCAACAATTTCGTTCTGCTCGTCCCGGAAACCCATTGGAGCAAACTTGTCATCAATTCCTACAACAATCGTGTTATCGTCTTTGCTTGCGGAACCGGAACAACCAGCCACAATCAATACACATATACTAATGAATAATAGTAGAATCGCTTTTTTTCTCATCTCTCGAACCCCTCCATGTCTATAACCAAAACCCAAACGCTTTAGTTCGTTACCACGTTATCAGAGATTTATAATAACATAGCATGGGAGAAGAGTCGAGTCTCTTGCCTATTTCCTTCTATTTCATGCAGCTTAATTGTCAACAATCTGTGAAAAAACCTCTTTCACTTGTGCCGGTTCTACCAGCTTCTCGCATATTGGAAATCCCAATTATGTAGCCCCTTCAACTCCGTACCCACTCATTGATTAGCAACATTTCTCTCTCGCTTTTCGTCTGGAAAATATTAGGGAGGTGGATGAAATAAAATTCTTCAATACGATAAGAACATTGACCACATTGGTTTTTCTTTCAACTATGCTGATATTATCCGGCTGTAATCCTACTTCAAGTCATGGTACAAAGGAAGTCGAAATGGGATCAAAACAGGTTCAGGAACCGGAACCCAACTTACCTCAGAAACTGCCTACGCCAACTATTCAGAGCGAAAGCGGCATCTCTATTCCTGCTATACAGGGCAGTTATTGCTGGGGAGGCACCTGCGCTGATTACGCTAGTCTAAATTTTGAAGACAACACTCCGGTCCAAGTTCTTGCCGGTGAGGATTTATCCATAGACATGGGTATAGATATCCCCCCGGATGAGATAAGTATTTCTGAATATGTGGACAACCGCAATGCATACGTTACTTCTTCGGATGGGACCTTCCAACTTCCCAAGGAACCAGGGACACATTATTATGGAGCATTTGTCCGCTGGTCTTCCCCTCAAGATTCACAGATCAGCCTGGGAGATACTTTTTTTACGTTTGTGGTTCGTGTCGTTGAGAAAAAATAGAATCAAACAGAGCCCCTCCAATACTGGAGAGGGCCCCGTCTACTCTTTATATTTCTTATTCATTTTTCTTGATTTTCATATTCCGTTTATATTTCGTTGTTGTACATCCTGCCTTTATTTATTGCTGCACTTTCTCGCGATCTTTTCCTTTATCGGATTCACCCGCGTTTTTGTTGGCAGCATCGCGATCCTGCTGCATCTCTTCCACCGTTTTCACCTTAAGACGCGCGGCGCCCTCATATTCCTTCGTTGGAATCAAGTTACCTGCAGCAAGTCTTGCTTCTGCGGCGGCAATCGCATCTCCGTACTGTGGCAACCACTGGGCCTGTGCAACGAGCATCTCGTCGAGCATCTGCCAGATCTCTTTCGGATTACATACGGCACCCACGAGCGGGTCCATCATGAACGCCTGACGAAGTAATTTGTCATCTCCGTTCACCGCGGCTTCAACCGCGAGCCGTTGCACGGAAATGCTCACATTACATACCGCAGCCGGACCAAGTGGCAGATCGCCTACATGCGGCATAGAGATACCGTTACGATCCACATATCCCGGTGCCTCAATAATTGCATCATCCGGCAGGTTGGAGATGACTCCATTATTAACGGTATTGAAATGTCCGCGATAGACGCGTCCGGTCTCCAGTCCCTCGATAATGTACGAACCGTGCTCCTCGCCCCGTTTTTCCGGAATGAATTGCATCGGTTCATCCTTCATCCAGTTTGGAAAATCAGTCTCAAACCAGTTGCGCCCCTCGGTACACACCCGCAAATATCCACCCGTCTCTCCGTTGATCCAGTTGCCCAGGTCGATCCATTCGTTGATCTCTTCTGGACGTTTGCGGTACCACGGCACATATTCACTCAGGTGACCATTCGATTCCGTACTGTAATACCCAAAGCGGCGCAGCATATCGATCCGCACTTTCTCGGTGCGGCTGTACTCCGGATGTTTCTCGAAGGCTTCGAGCAGATCTCCTGTAAGGTCTTTACCTTCATGAGACGCTTGAATATACCAGGTCTGATGGTTGATGCCGGCACAGACAATATCCACTTCACTCTTTTTCAATCCAAAAGCTTCCGCAATCTGATGATGACCATGCTGTACGCCATGACACAGTCCGATCGTCCGCACACCGCCGTACTTGTTGCAAGCCCATGTGAGCATCGCCATCGGATTGGAATAGTTCAAGAGCAGCACGTCCGGTGCGCTCTGTTCACGAATATCTTTACAGATGTCCAGCATCTCGGCAATTCCGCGTTGTCCATACATAATGCCACCCGCACACAGCGTATCGCCGACACATTGATCAACCCCATATTTCAGTGGAATATCCACATCGGTTGCAAATGCTTCCAGTCCCCCGACACGAATCGTACACAGTACATACTTCGCATCTTTTAAAGCTTCTTTCCGATCCGTTGTTGGCTGAATCTGAATATTCAATCCATTCTCACGGATATCCCGCTGACACAGCTCAGTCACCATGTCCAGATTGTGCTGGCTAATGTCGCAGAACGCAATCTCGATGTTGTTAAACTCTGGTACCGTCAGCAAATCCCTTAACAATCCCCGTGTAAATCCGATACTTCCTGCCCCGATAAACGCCACTTTAAACGACATCCCTAAGTCCTCCCCTAATCCGAATCTTTCGCTTCGGTTAATGACTCTCTTCATGAGATCATTGTACCAACGGCAAACAGGGAAGCGTTATCAAAATCATGACCTGTTCAAGATCTTGTTGTCAAAAATCCTAACTTTTACGCGCCGGTTACACTAATCGATATGTATTCGAAAATAACTGCAATTGGCCTATTCATCCGACGGGTACTGGCTAACATGTCGTTCCATCGAGGAGCGAAATTCAACTGGCGTACGGCCTGTATATTTCTTGAATAACATATGAAAATACTGACGACTGCCTACTCCGACATAGTCGGAGATCTCCGAAATCGGAATATTCGTCTGCTGAAGCAGCATCTTGGCCTTCTCCATTCGAAGCATCGTCAGGTAATCGGTAGGTGTCCGCTGCGTGTGCTGACGAAAAATGCGATGTAAATAGCCCGGATGCAGATTGACGGCTGCCGCGATATCCTTCATCTGAATGTTGCGATCCATATTGTGATGCATGAATTCAATAGTTCGTTTGACATACAGCTCCGCCTGATCTGGCGCACTCCGGCTCATCTCTCCGCGCAGACGTGCAACACGGACAAGCAATTGGATGAACAATGTACGCACCAGCATACCCTGTTCCAGGGACGAGAGATTCCGGGCTTCGCGATGATGCGACCTTTCCTCTGACGGAATAATCCTCATCGGCGCAGTTGATCTTCCTTGCTCCAGCAGACCGCGCTGATCGAGTTCAAGCACCAGACTCTTCATAATGTGATACACCTCTTCCGGATCTGGCAGTACCAGATATGGCGAAGCATTAGTTAGTAAAGTATGGACTTCTTCCTCTTCCAACGCGAGCTGACGGATAGATAACTGTCCAGGAGGCGAGTCTGAGAATCCAAACTCCACATTGAGCATCCGGCAAGGGACACCATCTTCCACCAGCAATCGGTGCGGGACACCTGCGTCGAGCATAATAAACTGTCCTTTTTTCAAAATAGTCTGCTCTGAGCTCCCATCCGGCATCTGCACATCCACCCGGCACATTCCCGAAATGATATACATGATCTCTGTGGAATCATGATGGTGATAGGACATACGATAGTTGTCCCATTGTTTGTAATAATACGCGTAGAAACGTGGCCCGCAGTCCTCTGTTCGCAATGCCTCCTGATACAGGCTTCCTGTCCAGCGCTTCGTGATGCTCATGTCCATACCTCCAGTCCTCAACAAACGATCCTCACTTTTCTCCATTGTAGCAATTCTATAGGTTGAAAATAAACTGTCTTAGTTAAACGCCTCATTGCGTTATTTTATTAGATAAATATATAATTAGCATGTTATCTAATTATTGTATGTGACTGTCTATACTTAAGGAGGATTCTAATCATGAGTACCACCTTTCATTTGGTGAGACATGGTCTCAAAGAACGACGAATCGGAGATGTCTCCCTCACTTCCAAAGGGGTTTTACAAGCCGAAGCCACAGCACTTCATTTTGCCAGAGCTACCTATCTTGTTACTAAAATCCTGACCAGCCCACTTCGACGAGCCCGAGAAACCGCAAGTATGATTGCCCGCCACACCCCTTCCTGTATAACCGAAGATCCTCGCCTGCGCGAACGTGCCAATTGGGGCGATTGCCCGGATCAGTCATTCGAAGAATTCATTGCGATGTGGGATCGATGTACGTCTGACCCAGATTACATCCCACCCGTGGGAGACTCGGCCAAACAGGCTGGTGAACGTCTGGCCTCCCTCCTAACCGAATTAGCTAATGAAGAGCCAGAGAACAGTAACATTATTGTGGTTGCACATGGTGGACTCATTACTGATTTTCTGGTGCAAACCTTTACCGAGCGCGAGCTTAACGTCTGGCATTCCGATTTTATTGCTATGCAGAACCAATTGATCCCCGAGTGCTCCATCACCACATTGATCCATGATCAAGGTAACTACACAATTAAAGCGTTCGCTTCTACCGAGCATCTATATAAGTTGAAATAAAGATTATTAACACTGACACTACGATGACAGAACAACCTTCCAATCGCTGTTATCCCCAGATTTATTGATTCCCTTTCTAAAGGGAAAATCCGGGGATAGCTTATGCTTCCGATGCAGCTTTCTTTCAGAAAGCTTTTAGGCGAACGCTTCGCTTTTTCAGGTTTTTTCTGTCCTCTCCGTTATCGTGTAAATGATTAGTTCAACTTATTTAGACTTAACTTATGAAAAAGAATGATGTAACACGGATGGATTGAAACACGCCAAGCTCTACCCGCAGATCCTTGTAAAAAAAGCTCTGAAACCTCCATGTGCCGAGACACATTGGGATTCCAGAGCTTCCAAGCTTCGATAAAAATACTTAAAGCGGATGACGTTGCTTTACGTTACGGGCTGATCTTAAACACATGTTATGTTGTTATTGCTAGCTATTAGGCCTGCTTACTTTCCCCCCTTACCTGGCGTGTAGAACTTAGGTAGCGTTACTTTTGACCAGTCCATATCCGATGCCATGTAGAAGGACGGATAGGAAGGCTGGTTGTATCCACTGTTCTGTCCGGCAATGCCCACACGATACATCGCATCATGCATCAGCGTGTACAGCTTGCGGTCTGTCTTCTCGGTACTCAGATAGATACGAATCGCTGAACTGTCGGTGGTTCTCACCAGCATCTCTTCCCGCCAATCCCCGAAGATATCAGCCACGAGAGAAGGCGTACCTTTGGTGTGATTGTTGGTCAATGTGCCTGTTGCCGTCAGCAACGTGCCACGATTCCAGTCTTTGATGGTTGGTGTAACATCAATCGCACCATCAACGATCTGTGTCGTCATATCACCAGCCCAACGGATATTCATATTGGTTCCCGGTGCTTGATCACTGATTTTCTCACCCTTAGCTGTCCACAAACCTACAGCCCATGTCTCCAGCCCACGACGAGTTGGATCAACATCACCCACCATGCCACGTCCGGTATCTTTCCCCGTGTACCCACCATAGATCACTTCTCCGGTCTTGGCATCCCGCAGGGAATAGCCGTACGGCGCCCACGGACCACCCTCGTGAACCATGAAAATCTCCAGTCCCGGACGATCCGGGTCGATATCTGCCACATGAAGTGCGTCCCCATGACCCAGACGAGCAATGGTTCCCGGTGCAGCACTTTCGGCAGGCATCAGGTCTGTGGAGCTGTACAACACACTTCCATCATGATCAATCGTAGCGGAGCCATAGATGATCTCCTGTTTGCCGTCTCCATCCACATCCGCCACACTGAAATAGTGCGCACCCTGAGTTGTAATGGAACCATACTGCGGATCTGTGCCATCCACACCATGTGGTCCATCATTAAACGGGTTCTTCATCGGCGTCCAACCGCTGTCCACTTTCCATTCCTTTTTTAGTTTCTTGCCGTCCCAATTGTAGGCAACCATCGTTGAACGTGTATAGTATCCGCGTGCAAATATAGCAGATGGTTTCTTGCCATCCAAATACGCCACGCCTGCCAGGAAACGGTCCACTCGATTCCCCGGTTCGATCCGTGCCATGGCATAATCGCCCCACATCAGGCCGTCATCATGACGTTCAGGTTCATATGGGATAGTCTCCAGCTCTTTGCCTGATTTCCCTTCAAATACCGTAACATACTCCGGACCATCCACGATAAAACCTTCGAACTTGCGCAGCTCATTTCGGTTGCTGCGTTCTACCGCATATACATCAATGAAGTAGTCGGCCAGGCTCTCGGCATCCTGCTGAGATAATGGGTAGTTATATTTTTTCTCCATTCCAAAAGCCTCTTCCAATGTTGCAGGCCAGTTCCCCTTCACAACCTCATCTTGTTTATGCCAGTTTCTGAACATATCCACCACATGATCGTAATACCCATCAGCACTTAAACGATAATCATCTTCGTTCGAGTACCCTGCCTTGCGATCCTGCTTCGGAAGTGTGATGTACTTCTCGGAGGTCACTTTTCCTTTTTTGTTATATTTGATAATCTTGGTGCCCGGAGCGGTCTTAAACATCATCTCGGCCTTGCCATCCCCGTCAAAATCGTAAACGAGCATCTGTGTATAATGAGCACCTGCACGAATGTTGACCCCTAGATCAATTCGGTACAGCAATTGTCCGTCTATGGTGTAAGCATCAATGTAGGTTTTACCGGTGTATCCTTTCTGCGATACGTCCTTGGCATTGGAAGGGTCCCATTTGACGAAAAATTCATATTGGCCATCCCCGTCCACATCACCCACACTCATGTCATTGGCAGAATACGTATAAGCTTCTCCGGCAGGCGTCACACCATCGGCGGGTTTTTGCAGTGGAATGTCCACATACCCGTTCGCCCAAGGTTTGACGGATGCACTACGTTTGCTTTCCTTGCCCTTCTTGTTCACCGCTGCCACTTCATAACGGGAAGACGATTTACCCGCGGAATCTACATAGTTGGTGCTGTCGGTGACGGTAGCGATCTTTTTGCCATCACGATAGACGTTAAAGTCCGTACCTGTCAGCCCTTTGTCGCTATACCCTGTGGCCTCGTCACCAAGCAATCTCCAACTGAGAAACACACCTTCAGATGTCGATGCAGCCACCAGTCCCCGATCCAGATATTCCAGTTGAATCTCTTTCACGTGACTGCCCCCCTTATGTGATTGCAGGCTGGCCTCCGTCGACCCATTACCGTTGGAAGCCTCCGCTCCCGTAACGCCAGCTGTTCCTCCAATGAGCAAAGCTACGCTAAGTGCCGAAGAGAGCACCTTGGCTGCAAGTGGCATACGAGCCTTCTTGCGACCGGATTGCTGACCTGACACCGATCCCTTATGTACCGGCGCTGTTGTTTCTGAGTTCATCCACCTTCACGCTCCTTGAGACAGAATGGGTAACGCTTGTACACATCGATGATGATTAGACGTTCGATAATTCATACAGGCCTTCTTCAACGAAAGATCCCAACCCTTAATGATTACGCTTACAAAATTAAAAAAGAGAAATCAGCTTGCCCGACTACCAGAGTGCGGTCCCCCTTCCATTCTCTTTCCAATCCGAGCGAGGTGATCCCGCCCATCGGGTTCTATTATAGACATCCTGCCTGCCAGACCCTAGGCAAATATCCGTCCAAAACGATCAATAATCAGTGTTTTTAGGAGTCATTTGGGAAATCAAACCGATGAACAATTCAGGCTGAAGGATGATTCAGACTCACCGCCAAGTTTTTTCTAACGAATCTCACACACCCTATTGGAGCATTAAACTCCACCAACGAATCCTAATGAATCTCAGTAACCTTATTTGGAGCAAAACAGGTTTAAACGGGTCAAAATCCACCCAAATTAACTGAATAGCATGTCTACGATTCGTTAGAATTTTAAACTGTATCAATTCAACTAAATAGCATGCCCTCTGTTCGTTAGAAAAGAAATAGGGCAGTCCTTTGATCACTTTCATGACCAGAGGACAGCCCAGCTTAATACATCCGCTCTCACATCCTAATTACGGATCTTCAAGCGATTTTAAATACATTTTCATGTGAGAACTTCAATCTAGAATGACTCTTGTAATGCATAGCGAAAAACCGCGATCCTCTAACACACTGAGGATCGCGGTTAAGACAGTTACAATTAAATTTTAAGGCTCAATGCCCCATACCAGGTTTCCATCTTGGTAGAGCGTTACCTTATTCCAATCCTGGTAGGATGTTTTCGTTGGATCGAAAGAGTAGTCATTCGTCTCGTCAAAGTTGGACCAGTCTGTTTTGTACATGCGAAGCTGGATGTCTCCAGTCTGTCCACCAGCCTGAATGCTGCCAGCGCCAGATGTGAAGCTCAGCTCCACATACGAGTCTGTGAAGGTACGCTGGATATTGGCTCCGCCAACTTGAGCATAATCGATGGCAGAATCCATCGCAGCCGGGCCTTCTTTTGAGAAGTAGTACCGGATCTTCAGATCACTCAAATTCACAGCAGTACTACCCAGATTTTTGATGTTGAAATACGGTTTGATCTGGCTATCTTGAGCATTGGTATCTCCAGCACGATATTGCACGACAAGATCACTCGTTGGTACAACGACACTTTGAGGTGTCGCGGAAGCTACAGCGGAATTGGTACTTTGCCCTGCTGTATTCACTGCACTTACCACATAATGATACGTTGTGCCGTTCGTGAGGGCAGTGTTGGTGTAGGACGTACCGCTCACATTCGCCGCGATCGTTGTGAACGGACCTGTTGCACTCAGTGCGCGTTTCACATTATAACTTGTTGCACCTGTAGAAGCGGTCCACGTCAGGCTCACCTGTGCATTGCCTGCAGTTGCTGTGAGAGCAGTCGGTGCAGCTGGCGCCGTCACACCTGCAACGGGTGTAGCTGTTGCTGTTGCAGAGTTAACACTTTCACCTACTGCGTTTGTTGCCGTTACCACATAATAATAGGTTGTACCATTGATCAGGCCGGTGTTGCTGTAAGATGTTCCACTTACATTGGCTGCAAATGTTGTGAATGGACCTGATGCACTCAGTGCCCGCTTCACACTATAACTTGTGGCCCCTGTAGAAGCAGCCCACGTCAAGGAGACTTGAGCATTACCGGCAGTAGCCGTCAATGCTGCTGGTGCTGCCGGAGCTGTTGTTCCGCCCGGAGGATTGCCTCCACCGTTACTTGCAGGAAGTACAGGGAATGCGTTTTTCACCAGTGCCACGAATTGATCATGGAACCAGTGACCCGATACCGGAGCATTAGGCAACGCACCTGTTAATACACCATCCCGAGTTGTGAAGGTTGGATCACACATCCGGTCGAAACCTTTGCCTTCGTTATTCGGAATTTCGGAGCTGGAGCCATCGGATTCACCCGGAGGTTTCACCCATACATAAGCATCCAGATGCGCTGGTCCTGGTGCAGCCTTAGGTGCTTCACCAATACCTGCGCCACTGGCATTACACCAGTTCCCCCGATGCTCCCGGCGGTCTACACGTCCGGAATTCACATAATCGTTGATGTTGCTGCCCGTAGCAGATGCTGGACGGTTTACCCCGCCCCACCCATTCCGGCTAGTATCAATCAGGAAACCTGTGCTGCTTGGCCATCCAGCTTGTACGAAATCGGCATACAGCGCAGCGGTGAAATCGGTTTCGTCAAAATAAGGATTCCACTCATAAAACTTGGCAGATTTAATCGGTTGTCCACCGATATTAAGATCAGGGTTAGACAGGTTCGGCTCCCCCAGCGGTGTAGTGTTCGCTGTATTTGTAATGAAACCATCTGCACTGCTCAGACCCGCGGCTGTCCCTTGCACAACACTTGTATACAGCGCGACTGCTGCAGAACGGTTGTTATCCCATCCAAGCCAGCCAGAGTGACCGATATCCAAATAGTTGTACACATTCGGAATGGCGTGCAGCTTGTCCAATGCATACTTCACACCCGCCTCATAGATACCTGTTGAGCTGGCTTGACCACAAGCTGGTGTACTCAGGTTGGTCACAAGGTTAGGCAGACTGTCCGGTTCAATGACGGCAATAATACGAATATCCTGATACTTCGGATCTGCGAAGATATCTGCAATGACATCAATATAATCCGTTTTATATGTCTGCAGTGCCGCCTGTGTTAGTGGAAGTTCACCATTCGATGCGAGTGCATGACAATCCCGTCCGGGCAAGTTATAGATAACAAATGAAGCGGTGATCGGTGTACCCGGTTTCTTTTGAGCAAGTGCAGCGTCCAGATGTTCCTCGATGCTCTTGCGTCCGGCATTGTTCACCCCGCCATTAATCGCAGCAATCCGGTCAACCCATACTGCGGTTGGATACGATTTGACTGTCTCCATCTTGGCCTTCAACGATGCATCGTTGGTCAGCGCAATGGACGTATCCACGAGAGCCGAATAGTCCTGGTTCAAATAAGCCGTTGCCCCTACAAATGGATTATCCACATGTGCTTCAGCCGCCTGAGTCAAGCCTGGAGACAATCCAGGGAAAATCCCCGCAGCGAGCAGCGTTGCAGCAAGCATTTGTTTTACACCTTTGCGCAGGATCTTCTTACCTCTCGATTTGGTTTTCAATTTAGTCTTCATAGTTCCACCTTTCCTTTAGTTAGATTGGGTTGTACTCATGTCTGATCCTCTGTGTCATTATGATGCTTAGCACGAAGAGAACGTTCGGATGAGTTGGTTGTATCACCTCCAAAAAGAAATGGTTGTATAACTGGAATCTTGAGCAAACAAATGGTGTGTGAGGGCGAATCATGTGAATGAGTATAATATGGTGGGTGTGGTTGAACGTGTGTTAGACATGAAGAAGTGTGAACAATGACTTACGAGATGTCTGATTTCCAAATTCGGTAAGCGCTTTCTTCAAACAGTTAAAAAAAAAGGTCTTCGCCTATCCATCTACAAACATGATGTTCGGTGTCACCTCCTTATGTTCTGATTATACGACATGTAAATATTACTGTAAATTGAATTATATAAATTTAATTATATTTTTTTCCATAATCGAGGCAGGAATCTGGACATCCCTTGCTCCAAACGACACACGAGGTTCATCCTGGCAATCTGCCACAATGAACCTCGTGTTTTTCAATGCCGAATGAACCCGCTCGTCTAGATAGTCATTACATATAATGCCTTGTTCTTATATTCCTACATCTAAGGCAAAACGACAATGTCTCCCGGTTTTAAGCCACTAACCACTTCCGTCTTGTCCCCCGATTCCATTCCAGCCTGGATGGTCAGCGGCTCTGTCTGTCCATTGCCTTTGTCTAACAGTACGTAAGGCTCGGTCTGATCCCGCATGATCGCGAGGCTGGACACTACCGTCACTTTATCCTTCCGCATTGTCTCGATATCGCCTTCCAGACTCACGCCTCCATACATTCTGGTGTCCGGCTTCAGATCAATGACCACGTCAAACTGTGAAGCTTGCTTGAGGTCCATATCGGTACTCTTGCGGGCGAATTTGGATACCTTACTCACCTTCCCGGTGAATTGCAGGTCTTTCTGCGCTGTCATTCGCACCTTAACTGGCATGCCCACCTTGAGTCTGAACATTTCTTCCTCACCAACAATCGTCATAAATTTCAGTTTGCTGATGTTTGTAATGGACCCGATCAGCTGTCCTTCCGTCACCGCACTTGTCTTGCTATCCTCTTCATTCATCTGAAATATACCGGTAGCAGAAGCATATACAACAGACTTACTTATTACTGCCTGCTTTTTCTGTATCTCCTTCTCCTTGAGGACCAGTGCTTTTTGATTCAACTCATTTGTCAGGCGTTTGCCTTCCCGGTCTGCAAATGCCTTCTTGCGCTCCTCTTCCGTCACGCCAAGCGCCTCGCTCATATTCGCCTGATCCAGGCTAACCTGATTCATCTTATTTTCCAGCTGGGCTTTCTCCAGATCACTCTGCAACTGTTCTACTTCTGTTTGTAACGTGGAAGTATCGAGGGTAAACAGGATATCAGCTTTGCTCACCTGCTCACCACTTTTCACATGCCACTGCTTGATGTTGGAAGCATACGGAGCAAAAATATCCGTCTGATCGGTGTATACGGATTTCCCCTTCACCTGTATCGTTTGCGTCATCGTTTCCTGTGTCACATCAAAGGTAATCGGGGGCGGAATTTCTATAGGCGCCTCCGGTTTTGGCTTGTACTTTTCATACAGCCAGTATCCTGCACCTGCCAAAAGTACAACGGTGATGATGATTTTAATCCATTTCTTCATGTGCCCAATTTCCCTTTCGCTGATAAAATTACATTGATTTGATCACAGTTAATGCATTGGTCCGAGATGCGCTGATTGCCGGATATATACCCGATACAATGCCAACCAGAACAGCAAAAACGATGCCAAGTGGCAGAGCCGACTGCTGAATAACGACGGTCATCGGACCATTCATCTGATCTGCCATCTGACTCGCCAGCAGACTGTTCACCCCGTCGAGGGCAGCAAAGGCGATCCCCACACCAGCTATGCCGCCCATTAATCCAAGCATCGCTGCTTCTGTAATAAACATCTGACGGATCTGCCACAGATTTGCGCCCAGCACCTTCATCACACCAATCTGTTTACGACGCTGATGCGTGGACATAATCATCGCTACAATAATGGATAATGAGGCCAACAGCATGATAAAACCACCGATCCCCAATGCCGCTTTTTGGTACATCGCCAATTGACCTGCCATCGCTTCCTCTTGGAACAGATTACTCTGTGTGTTTAACGTCAGCTTTTTAATCTGTTCTTCCACCTGGGATACATAACGTTTGTCCTCAACCTTGACCAGAGCCGAGTTAAGATGTTTGGCCGCACTGCTGTCGGCCTGCTGTAATCCAAGCTCATCCTGCAATGCACGAGCTGTATCGAGCGGCAGAAATACCTTTTTATCATTTTGAGCACTCATCTCATCCATGTTGGAAGGCTTCGTCAACTCTCCAGACACGCGTATAGAGCCACTCATTTTGGTTTTGCTCGCATTTGCATAATCTTCATATCGGAACTGAACCAGCTGCTGAACCAGCTGATCCTGCTTGGCGGACATTTCCGTAAACTGTTCCAAAAGCTCGTTGTTATATGGATCAGCATTCAACTGCTCAAATAACTTCTGAGTTACTTTGGGGTCCACGAGTCCAAATGCAGCCCCATAACTGGTTACCGCCATACGACCATCCTCTGCCCCACGTCCCTCAGCATACTTGTATCCAAACCCGCCCAGGGTCTCCAGCTGGGTACCAATGACCTCAACATACGTGCTACGACCATCCGGAAGCACCATTTCCAGCGAATCCAGCTTTAACATGGGAGCCACGGCAACAACATGGGGTAGTCTTTGGATAATCTGAATCTTTTCCAACGTCAATGCTCCCCGTTCAAACTTCGATGTCTGACCATTCCCCTTGCCGTTCCCAGTACGTATGCCTTCATTGGGTGTAATCGTGATTTCATCCATCTTGTAATTGTCGTTCAATGTTTTCTCGCTATAGGTCTGTACGGACTGCCCCACGCTAAGTGCAATGATCATGGCGGCAGAGCCGATGGACAGCCCCATCATGCACAGCAGTGTGACCATTTTTCTGCGAATGATCTGTCCCCAGGCCATACGTGCTACATCCCGTATTCTCACATTTCCTCTCCTTTTGCCTCAAACATCCCTTACAGCTTCTTCGACCAATATTCCATGTTGTAGTGTAAGCACAACTTGCATCTGCTCCGCGACCTCTGCTTCATGTGTCACAATGACAAAGGTTGTATTCATATCCCGGTTAAGCTGCTGCAAAATCGCAATAATCTCTTCCTCCGTCTCGGTATCCAGATTCCCGGTAGGCTCATCTGCAAAGATCACCGAGGGTTCGGTAATGAGCGAGCGTGCAATACTGACACGTTGTTGTTGACCGCCCGACAACTGGGACGGGAACAATTTTGTTTTTTCCCCCAGTCCAACCTGTTCCAACAGCTTCAATGCTTTTGCTTTGCGTTTTGAAGGGCTTATCCCCATAAATACCAAGGGTAACTCTACATTTTCCCGGATCGTAAGATTGGACAGCAGTTCATAGGATTGAAAAATAAACCCGATATGACTGCGTCTGAACTCAGCCAGGCGATTTTCACTGAAACGTACAATATCTTGTCCCGCAATTAGAATCTTGCCCTGATCCGGTTTCATCAGCCCCGCCATCAGATTCAGCAGTGTGGATTTACCCGAACCAGAACTGCCCAGCAGGGCTACCATCTTGCCTTCTCCAATCGTCAGGTTGATATCCTGAAGCACCGGCACGGTTCCCTGGCCATTGCGGAACGAGTGGGATAATTGTTCAACTTGAAGCATTGCTACATGTCTTCCTTTCTACTTGCTAAATATGTAAAGAGGTTGTTCAAAAAGATTCGCGTAGAATATTCCCTTTTCATTATAGGGTCGAGATGTATCTGGACTGGCCGGAGTTGTATCCAACTTGTAACATGTCATAACAAAAAGACCTTGTCCCCAGAGCAGATATCGCCAGCTCCATCAGACCAAGGTCTTATATTCGTATGCCTTCCGCAGCTTACCAGGCTCTGAAACTAAAGCGGTACATCTCACTTTTATCCATCGTGCTGCCCACTGCAAATAGCTCATCGTCTTTCCATTTCAGATTGATGAAGTTATCAATATTGCGGTAGATCACCGTATCCGACGAAAGCTTGCTGTCATTCAGGTAGGCAATATGCAACTCATTCTTCAGATTCTGATTATCCATTGGATAAAAGTAAGCGATTCGCGATTCATCTGCATCCAGTTCGAAGTTCCAGATGGAACCTTGTAATACCAGATCATACTGCTCCTGCGCTGCTCGATACCGATACAGCCCCTGTACCTTATTCATCGTTCCCTGGATGAGCATATCACCATTTTTCAGCAACTTGAATTGTTGAATGTCTTCCATTGCAGCATACGCCTTCACTTCATGCTCGTCCTCAAGCGATACACGATAGATGGCATAATTTTCTTTCAGCATCACCAGCATATAAAACTGCTTCAGATCTTCACTGACCTGCAATACATCCATCACGATAAACGTATCACTCGAACCCTTCCCTTGTCTTGGTCCTGTGAACATGCCCATTAGCTCATCATACGTGTAGATGACTTGATTCGTCCCCTTGCTCAGATCAACTTGTTTAAATGAAAGATCATCCTGACCGATGTAGGATTCGTTCCCTGTAAACACTCTATAATACGAGTTGTCGTTCGGAAGCTTGCGACGTTCCCCGCTCTCAATCACATACTCATATGTCGTCTTCTGCGCCTGCCCCGCCCGGTACTGGGAGTAGATGATTTTCTTGTGATCCGGGCTAATCGCAACGCCATAATCCGTATTACTCGCAATACTCTTCACTTCATTATCATCCAGATGCAGGAGAGACAGCTGAAGCCCGGAATAGGAGGATTCCAGTTGATTTAATATAATCGTGTTCCGATCTACCACTTCAAAATCAAAGATTGCAAAGTCATTCGGAATCTTGGTAGCTGACTCGATCTGAATCGTACTACTCGGTGGCGGTGCCAGACGGCTATTGAATTGCTCACTTGGCAAAATTACGGTTCGTGGCTTGAGATTTCCGATACTGAACAGGCTGCCAATCCCGAATATTCCCCCGACAAATGCGATCAACAGCCCTGACAGCATCAATCTGTCGCGGTTTTTACGCCAAAATCCGGGATGTCTCATGCGTTCATTTCCCCCGGAAGACTGATATTTACTTGTGTCCCTTGCCGCATGATGCTCTTCATCTCCACTGTTCCTCCATGACGCTCAACGATGTTCTTCACAATAGACAGACCCAGCCCGGCACTGCCTTTCTCGGCCCTGTTGATTCCTTTATCCTGGTAAAAGGGTTCAAATACATGCTGGAGCGCTTCAGCACCGATTCCTTCTCCCTGATCACGGATCACAATAGCAATGGAATCACCTAACCGGAAGGATTGCACTTCGATGATGGAGTTCACATCACTGTACTTGACCGAGTTATCCAGAACGTTGAGGAAAACCTCCTTCAGCTTATCACGATCTCCCTGTAGATACTGATGTTCCTCCAGCTCATAGTGAATGCCTATATTGTACTTACTGGCCTTAATCGACATATCCTCGCAAGCTTCACGGATAATATCGGATACATCGATACGTTCGAATCGGTACGCCTGAATGACCGCAGACGAGACTGAAACCTCCAGAATATCCGCAACCATCGTGTTGAGACGCTGGCTTTCTTTGATAATATAATTCATGCCTTTGTCAAAAAAGTCCTGATCGGCAAATCCGTTATCCCGCAAAATCTGGGCGTACCCCAGGATCGTTGTTAGTGGTGTCTTCAATTCATGCGTCACATTGTCAAAAAAGACTTTGCTTCTCGCCTGTACTTGCTTCACTTCGTCCCGTTCTCGCTCAATCACATCAATCTGCTCCCGAACCCGATTAATCATGACAGTGAAGCTTGAAGCCAATTCACCGATCTCATCCTTGGTTGTAATCTGAATGTCTGCATTCAGACTTCCCTGGGCCACTTCCGCAGAACGTTTCGTGAGTACACGGATGGGTTGTGTAATTTTCCGGGAAATAAAGATGGATGCGATAAATACAAATACGAAAATAACCGCTGCAAACAGCTTGATCGTATTCTGGAACCGAAGATTGCGTTTGTACAAGTCCGTGTAATCCTTCTCCAACTGTACAATGCCAATCAATTGTTGATCCATCTGAAGTGGGAAGGACAGACTGGAGGTGACCCGACCTTTATCCACAACGGTGGTGTAAGCGATCCGGGATTGTATGGCTTGCTCCACATCAGGATGGTCAGAGCGCTTGGCAACATTAACCTCGCTGCCAGCAGATCCGTAAGGCGAAGCATCAGGACGGTATACCGTAATCTTTCCGCCAACGGCTGATCCAATCTGCTCCGCGAGCTCGCGACTCCCTGCTTCAAGCGAGTCTCTGCTCATGCGTTTGTTATGTATCAGGAAGTACTGATTCAGCGCGATGTCCAGATTTCTTTTGGATTGCACCATATCCTCATGCACTTCCCGGTACATATTCTCCTGAGCTACCTTATTGGACAGAATCAACAGGACGGAGAATCCGATAAATACAATGACCGAGAATAGCACCACCATTTTGAACTGGATCGTCCACTTCATGTCTGTACCTGAATATTCAGCTTGTACCCCACACCGAATACCGTTTCAATCATCGAAATGCCTTGCACACCACTATCCAGTTTCTTGCGAATCCGTTGCACATGAATGTCCACCGTTCGGGTATCCCCTGCAAAATCAAATCCCCATACCTTATCCAGCAGTTCAGAGCGTGTATGAACCTTACGATGATGGGTCACGAGAAATAACAAAAGATCATATTCTTTATTCGTGAGTCCTGCCCGTTCCCCGTCTTTCCACACTTCCCGTTCATCCTTGCGGATCTCAATATGCTTGCCTAGCCTTACCACCTCATAGGACTGATTCTCCAGTGTCTCGCTGATCAGATCAATCCGGCGAAAAATCGCCCGAATGCGCGCAACCACCTCACGGATATCAAAAGGCTTCGTGATATAATCATCCGCCCCAAGCTCCATGCCAAGTACCTTGTCCAGCATGTCCGACTTTGCAGTGATCATGATGACAGGTATCTTGGAGTTCACAGATAGTTGCCTGCACACATCAAAACCGCTCATATCTGGCAGCATCAGATCCAGCAGGATCAGATCCGGCTTCGAATCCCGAAGCAGATCCAGACCCTCTTTTCCCGTAGCTGCTTCCTTGATCTCAAATCCTTCCTTACGTAACGAATAGGACAGTATATCGCGAATGGACTCCTCGTCCTCAATAATTAAAATCTCTTTTTGTCTCATGATACCTTCGTAATCTCCCTGCTCTATGAATTTCCTTCATCTGCCTATATTTTGTATCCCAAGCCGTATGCTTGAATAGAGGGAAGCACGAAATGTTACAACTCCGATACAACTCTGAACCTTTTGGAAACAACATCCCGATATACTTGGATCATAAGAGACTCATACCAGACCGGACCCAAGCCTGATCTGTATCCAAGGGGGATTCACATCATATGAACAGCACACTAATTAATGATGCTTATGTCAACTATAAATCAGAAATCACAAGGTATCTATCCCATATCGTCAAACAACCGCAAGACGCAGAAGATCTGGCACAGGATTGTTTCATTCGACTAATGAACGTTACCGTGGATATCCCTGAAGACCGCATTCTCTATTATCTCAAACGCATTGCCCGTAACCTGGCGATGGACAGCTTCCGCAGGCGAACCCGTACACTCAGACGAGACAGCCGTCTGGAGGTACCTACCCATCACGTCGATACACCCCACCTTGAAATTAGCGAAGGTGTTCATGATCTTGTCTCCCATATTAACAACACCGAGCATCGTAAAATATTAGAACTTCGCCTCATCCATGGATATTCCATTAAGGAAACGGCAGAGCTGGTGAATCGCAGTGAAGGCATGATTAAATCCTCTGTCTTCCATGCCGTCAATCGAATTCGGGCCAAAGTCATCTCATAAGAGATGGCTTTTTCTTTACGAAAAATCATTAGTGACGGCGGATGGAAGTGTTAAGACAGGATCGAATTACCTATGGATATGTCAAAAGACCCAATTTTACAAATATCGAGTTAATTTTTACAAATTGTTATGACTATGTGAGATTTTCATGTGGTAGAATATGGACGAACTCATGAATCAACTAATATTTGGGAGGGATTTGGTTGGGTAAATTAACAGGTATGCGAGGAGTATTTCTAAAATCACTCCTGGCATTGTCCATGGCTTTGCCGCTTCAGATCGGATTATGGAACGGAGATGCATCGGTTCATGCGGAAGGGCCGACAGACCCGGCACCGTTCATCCAGGCAAAGGTTGTGAACCAAAATGCAGGTAAAAAAGTATTGTTCGACAACTCTCACGGCCAAACGGCTGGAGCTGCAGACTGGGTCATTGATGGAGGTTTCTCCGACTTCGGGAATGCACTCGCGAATGATGGTTATTATGTCAAAGAACTTCGCAAGACAACTCCATTTACCTATGATGATCTGAAAGAGTATAACGTATTCGTTATTGCAGAGCCTCAAATTCCTTTCAAAACATCCGAACAAGCAGCACTCAAACAATATGTTGAAACGGGTGGCAGCATCTTTTTTGTTGGAGATCACTATAATGCCGACCGTAACAAAAACCGCTGGGATGGCTCTGAAGTCATCAACGGTTACCGTCGGGGAGCTTTTGAAGATCCAACCAAAGGTATGAGCACCGATGAGCGTAACTCGGATGCCATGCAAAATGTAACTAGCACGGACTGGTTGTCCGATAACTTCGGCGTACGTTTCCGCTATAACGCACTTGGCGATATCAACGCCAATATCGTTGTACCGGCAGATCAAGCCTTTGGCATCACAGAAGGGGTATCGGCTGTAGCCATGCACGCCGGTTCAACACTCGCAATTACCGATCCGGAAAAGGCAAAAGGTATTGTGTACCTGCCAAAAACCAACGCAAAATGGAATAACGCGGTGGACCAAGGTGTCTACAACGGTGGCGGGATTGAAGAAGGTCCTTACGTGGCTGTATCCAAGCTGGGCGCAGGTAAAGCTGCCTTCATCGGTGACTCCTCTCCAGTAGAAGATGCATCACCAAAATACTTGCGTGAAGAGACAGGCACACGCAAAACAACTTATGACGGTTTCAAAGAAGCCGATGATGCCGTGTTGCTCGTGAACACCGTAAACTGGCTCGCTACACAAGAGAACTACACAAGCCTAACTGAAGTGAACGGACTTGAACTGGACACAGCTACAGCGCTGCTGCCATTTGAAGAGCCAGCTGCTTCCACAGAACCACAGGCTGAACCTTGGGCCGCACCTGCTGCCGGATATAAGTGGTACGATCGTTCCACGTTTAAGGCTGGTTCTTATGGCGGACCTGCATCCAGCGCAAACGCTGCTTACAGCTTCGTGAAGCAGGATACACTTCCAAATGCAGAAGACTTCCAGATTCGTGTAGTTGTGGAGAATATGGCTCCAAACACAACCGTATCCGGTTATAGTGCCGGTATCTATCTGACTGGCGGAACACAGGTCGCCATGATCCAGAATGAAAGTGGTACATGGCCAACTTCGTACGGCTATAGCTCCACATTCAGTGTAACCTCGGACAGCCAAGGTCGCGGGATCAAAGACCTGAACGTCCGTATTAAACCGGGTACAACTGGTGCTGCCAGCTTGCGTCTGCGTCTGAATGGCAGCAACCTGATCACCAATGCCGTGACTGTTGGCAATGTGCCAGCAGAACAGCTTCCAGAAGAAGAAGGACCGATTCCAGCAGCTATCACTGTTGCTGAAGCACGCACCAAAGCGGTTGGCACTACCGTAACTATCGAAGGTGTTGTGACGACAGAACCTGGTGCATTTGGTGGACAAGCCTTCTATCTTCAAGATGAAACTGCTGGAATCTACGTATTCCAGCATACTAGCGGCTTCCATGCTGGTGACAAGGTGAAAGTAACGGCAGCAACAACCATCTATAACAGCGAGTTCGAGCTTACGGATATCGTTGCGATTGAGAAAACAGGTACGGCTGCCGTACCTGCTCCAATCGAAGTTACAGCAATTACAGATGCGAACCAGGGTCAACTGGTTCAACTGAAAGATGTAACGATCGAGAATATCATCAGTGCTACACCAGTTGGATCTTTTGAATTTGACGCGGTAGCAGCAGATGGCACAAGCACACATATCCGTGTAGACACCCGTACAGGTGTGACGGAGACTGCCTTCCCTTATGCTGCTGGTGACAAAATCGATATCACAGGCGTTTCCGCTATTTTCAAAGACGTATATCAATTGAAACCTAGAAGCTTGAATGATTTTGTACCTGCTGAAGATCAAGGTGGAGGCGAACTGCCTTCCACTCCAGCTGCGGGAGCACCGGGTAAACCGGTGCTTTCCTCTGATAGTGGATATACAACCGGCCTGTTCGAAGGTTCGTATAACGTAAGCATGAACCTCTGGTGGGGCGAAAATGGTTCCGAGTACAAGCTGTATGAGAATGGCGTTCTTGTGGATACGCAGAAGTTAACTGCAACTACACCATCCGCCCAATTTGCCAAAACGGCAATTACAGGCAAGGCTAACGGAACATACACGTATGTAGCCGAGCTGACCAACGACAAAGGCACTACACGCAGTGACGAGCTGACAGTTCAAGTAACGAACGCTGCTCCCGGGAAAGCGAACTTGTCCCAAAACAACTGGGATGGTGACGGCAACTACAACGTATCCATGAACCTCTGGTGGGGTACAAACGCAACTGAGTATCGTCTTTATGAGAATGATGTATTGATTGATACACAAGCGTTGAAAGCTGCTACACCAGCATCTCAAAGTGCTACAACGGAATTGTCCGGTCGTGCTAACGGAACGTATACGTACCGTGCTGAGCTGATCAACGCCGCAGGCGTAACCAGCACCGAGACAATTACGGTTCAAGTAACCAAAGCGTTGCCTTTGGCTAGCTAAGTCTCAGCTAAGAAGCCTAACGTTTAACCAAGCAACTAAAAAACCGAAACCAACATTGCCTGATTCACAGGGCAACATGGTTTCGGTTTTTTTGGCTGAATAAAGTTGGACATTCTAAAGTTGGACATTTTCCAGAAAGTAGATACTGGACCTCTGGCAAGAAAGTACTCACTTACACTACGGACTCCCCTAATTGTTTCACTTTCCTAATGCTAACGAACCTGACAGGCCTTATTCGGCCATTTGGGCCGCATTTTAAAATCTAACGAACCTCAGCGTCGCTATTTAGCTGTATTTGGGCTGTTAATGGATCAAATCGGACAAATCGTAACATATAAGGTCACTACGATTCGTTAGAATTCCAGTGATGCCTTATGAGGCTAAATAGGGTCTCTCTGGTTCGTTAGCCCAGCTCCAGCAAGGCTACATTTTCTAAATACCTTAACGACCATACAGAACCCTGGTTCATTTCAAACGTTCCGGCTCATATCCATTTCTAACAAATAGAATGCTGTTCCATACAGCACAATAAGCGGCCACGGCGATGACACTAATGAAAAAAATCAAGTTCATCTGTGTAAACGTATAACTGCTTCCTGTGAAAATAATCAGGATTGCACTGAGCCCAATATTTTCTCTGTTATGTTTTTTAAACTTCTGAAAGATCATTCTGTACAGTAGTAGGAGTACCATAAACCCAATCCATATAAAATAAAATGTTTCCATAGGTCACCTTCCTTTTAAAAACTCACTTCTTGTATGGATATCTAAGAGTAGTATTAATTAATATCCTTAATTCCCTTTATATAGAAACCTATTAATCTTACATGTAATTGGAAAATAATTCAATCATCTTTATAACATATTCTTGGAATCCTCTTATTCCTCGACGGTTAGCTGTGCAACAAGAACGCACCGTTGTTTTTGTGCAGACACAAAAAAAGACTATCCCTGCCAATATTCTGGCACCGAATAGCCCTCTCTTCTTCCTCTATCATCTAATATATTCGTAGCTCCACGTTAACCCTACACCAACTTCTTACGGATATACCCCGAGATCAGGTCGATAATCGTGATCATCACGATTATACCCAGCAGGATTATACCTACTCGCGGCCAGTTCCGAGTGCTAAGTGCAAAGATCAGCGGTGTACCAATCCCCCCTGCTCCAATTACACCCAGTATGGTCGCGGAACGTACATTAATCTCGAAACGATATAACGTATAGTTCAGGAATCCAGGCATAACCTGCGGCAGGATGGCAAACCACAACTGCTGCATGCGATTGGCTCCAGAGGCAAGCAGCGCCTCAGATGGGCCATAGTCGATATTCTCAACTTCATCTGCGTATAATTTACCCAACATGCCGATGGAGTGTAACCCAAGGGCGAGTACCCCTGCAAACGATCCGGGACCTACTGCCTTGATGAACAACAAGGCCATGATAATCTCAGGGAACGTGCGGATAAAGCTGAGTACCATTTTGCCTGCACCCGAGATGGAACGATGCCCACTCATGTTACGGGCAGACCAGAATGCAAACGGAATACAGAGCACAGCCGAGATCACGGTACCCAGCACGGAAATCGCCAGCGTATCCAACAGTCCGCGCAGCAAGTCTTCTCCCTCAGGCAGATATACAAAATCCCAGTCCGGTGAGAAAATTCCGGCGACAATGGCCTTCATAATCTGAGCAGCGGTTTCCTTGAACCCAGTAAACGGTACACCGGCAAGCGCCCAGACATACACAAGGATCAGCAGTAACACAATGACCCAGCGAAGCGGGTTCTTCCGTGGTTTAGGCCGGATGCGGCTTGTTTCATTTTTCATCATAGCAATTTCTCCCGCAGCTTAGTACTTACATAATCAATGATCAGAACGATGACGAGGGTAAACAGAATGATTACGCTGGTCTTGTCATACTCCAGGAATCCAAGTGTGGCCTCATAGTAGAGTCCAATTCCTCCGGCTCCCACCAGTCCGAGAATGGCAGCAGCACGTATATTAATTTCGAAGGCATACAGCACATAGGATGTGAACTGGGCAGCCAGTTGCGGCACTACGCCATATACAATGAGCTGAATCCGGTTCATACCAACAGCCGTCATCGCTTCCAGCGGCCCCTGATCAATGGTTTCCAGCGTCTCATAGGTCAACTTCGCAATCAGACCTATCGAGAACACAGCCAGTGCCAAGATTCCGGGGATGGGCCCCAAACCAAATACAGCAACAAACAAAGCAGCAAGCAACAGATCTGGCACGGTTCGAATCAGGTTCAGCAGAAAACGTGCCGGATAGTAAATCCAGCGACTTGGCATCAGGTTACCAGCACAGATGATCGAGACTGGTATCGCAATAATCGCACCAATGGTTGTCCCAATCAGGGCCATTCGGATCGTTTCCAGCATGCCTTGCACGATATTATCAAAGTAACTCCAACGGGGTGGGAACATTTCCTTTAGCAGATCCAACATGTTGGGAAAACCTTCAAACAACTCCGTGAAGCTGGCATCCGTCTGTTTGGCACTGGCCCACAGAAGGAGCAGAATGATCACTAAGGTGAGCAAATGTTTCGTACGCCCAGGCGGCTTCGGGCGATTCACAACCTGAGACGGGCTGGAACCAGGTTCCTTCCCTACTCCGCCTGAATTCTGAAGTGGAACGTTGGACTGCCCCTTCATACCACAACTTCTCCCTGCTCATGCACAGCCTGCTTGTCCAACAATTCGTCAGCCAGAATCGGTCTGCCGTATATTTCTGCAAAGCGCTCATCCGTCGCCTCTTCCACCGGACCGTCGAATACGACCTCGCCTGCTCTCAACCCGACAATACGGGTCGCATACTCTCTCGCCAGATCAATAAAGTGAAGGTTGACGATGGTCGTAATCCCAAGGTCTTGATTGATGCGTTTCAGGTCATCCATAACCTGCTTGGTTGTAAGCGGGTCAAGTGAAGCAACCGGTTCGTCGGCCAGTATGATTTTTGCTTCCTGTGCAAGTACACGAGCAATAGCGACACGCTGTTGTTGTCCACCAGACAACTGATCTGCACGGGAATAAGCTTTCTCCGAGATATTCACACGATCCAGTGCAGTGAATGCCAGTTCAATATCCTCTTTTGGAAAACGACCCAGAATGGTACGCATGGTGGAATGATATCCAACGCGTCCAGCGAGTACATTACGAAGTACACTGGACCGTTTCACCAGATTGAAACTCTGGAAGATCATGCCGATGTCACGTCTGATCATGCGCAGCCGTTTGCCTTGTGCCTTCGTGATGGAACTTCCGTTAATCAGAATCTCGCCCTCACTAATGTCGTGCAGTCGGTTAATGGAGCGTAAGAGCGTTGATTTACCCGCACCGGACAGACCCACTACAGCAATGAATTCACCCTGCTCAAATTTCAGATTAATATTATCCAGGCCCTTGGTGCCGTTAGCGTAAGTTTTGGTAACGTTATGAAGCTCAATCATGACAATATCCTTCTTTCATTCATAATGATCAACCATACATGAGTCTTTGCTATAATGGCACAAGCCAGCGCAGCGTAGATCACGCTGAACTGGCCTGTCCATTGCTACGATTAAGCTGTTCCCATCCAAGAAAGCTACTACAAAGTGAACAGATCCCGAACTACTTTTGGATCAGAATTATTCACCTTTCACTTTTTCGCCATACTGGCGAACGATCTCAAACTTGCTATCATCGGACTCTACATAACCTTCATGCGTATAGATTTCTTTGATGATCTGGTGACCTTCAGTATCTTTACCGATATCGATGAAGGCTTGTTTGATCTTCGCAGTCCAATCTGCATTCATGTCTGTACGAACGGCAATGGTATCGTTAGGAATAGGCTCAGTGAACGCCAGTACACGTGTATCTTCAAATACAGTCGGATAGTCTTTAGCTACCGTGTTGCGGGCATCTTGGAAAATAGCTGCTGCATCAACGTCACCGTTTAATACAGCGATAACACCTTGGTCATGACCTTTCAACGTTACAGGTGTTACATCTTTTAATGGATCAATCCCTCTGTCCAGCAAAAGACCTGCTGGCCATACATAACCTGCGGAAGACGTTACGTTTTGGTAAGCGACTTTTTTACCTTTAAGGTCCTCGATGGATTGAATCGGCGAATCTTTTTTCACAATGAACATGGATTTATATGAATCTGCCAGTTGCTCTGTAGGAGCTCCAGTCTCATCATTTACACCAAAACGTTGTGCTTGCAGAATAACTTGTGCAGCGCCTTTTTCTTTAGCCAGTACATAAGCTGTCGGAGGCAAGAAACCTACGTCTACTTTGTTGGAAGCCATTGCTTCAATAATTGTGTTGTAGTCGGTGGATACGCTGACTTTTACCGGAATGCCCAGTTTGTCACCAAGCAGCTTCTCCAGCGGTTTCGCTTTAGCTTCAAGCGTATCTGCATTCTGGGAAGGAACAAATTGAACTGTAAGTTCAGTTGGCACATAACCTTCGACAGCTTTCTCTGTCTCTGCCGCAGACGTACCGGATGCATTCGAACTCGCATTATCCCCGTTAGCCGAACCTGTTGTACTACTGTTAGACCCACAAGCACTCAGAAACAGAACCAAAATCAACAATGGTAAAAATAAAGCAGACTTCTTCAAACGAACACCCTCCAAAGAGTTTCTATTTTTCAGTACTTATCTACTATAGTTGCCAAATATTTGCGCGATGTGAAACGGAATTTGGAGTTTTGTAAAGTTTCCTGTCAGGCTGTCAGCGCGACTTGTATCTGTTAGAATAGGCTCATTATGGTTGAAGATATAAGAAGAACATCGGAGATAACTGGGTATACTTCGGTTCTTCAGGCTATTCATTCTTCTCCGTTTTATGGTAATTCCATATATCTGAACTTATATATTAGAGGAGATTGTAAAATGACATCCACAAACCATACGGCAAGCTTCGACATTCTGTTCACCAGTGATCTGCACGGGGCCATCCGTCCCATTCATTACAATACCAATGCATACCGCCCAGCCGGACTTGCCCTGCTAGCTTCCCTGATTCGTAAGGAACGTGAACGTTCACCTGAGCTCATGCTGGTGGATAACGGAGATCTGCTGCAAGGATCACCCTTCTCCTCCTATGCAGCTTCACAGGTTTCCAAAAACGAAGTGCATCCATTCATAACAGTATTGAATGAACTCGGTTATGATGCTGCGGTGATGGGCAATCACGAGTTTAACTATGGTCAGAATCTGTTGCACGGAGCGGTTGACGCTTCCAATTTCCCCTGGCTGTCTGCCAATATTGTAAAAGATGAGCAACCAGACGTACCTGCCTTCGGTCCTCCGTATCTAATCAAAACATTGTCCACGGGTGTCAAAATTGCCCTGTTGGGCGCAACTACGCACTACATCCCAAACTGGGAGCATCCGAAAAATATTGAGGGGTTACAGTTCCTTGATGCCTTGGAGACGATTCGTGCATGGGTTAGCTATATCCATGAGCATGAACAACCAGATGTAATGGTTGTCAGTTATCACGGCGGATTTGAGAGTGATCTGGAGACAGGCGAGCCAACCGAACGGTTAACTGGAGAAAACCAAGGCTATTCCATCTGCCGGGACATCGAAGGGATCGATGTGTTGCTTACCGGACATCAGCATCGTCAGCTTATCGCTAATATTCATGGTGTAACCGTCATTCAGCCGGGATTCAGTGGAAATGGTGCGGGGCATGTATCCGTTCAGTTGGAACAATCATCGGGCGGGAAATGGCAGATTACAGATAAGAAGGCTCGGTTGTTACTTCTGGATGAACATAATGAAGTTGAACCTGATGCAACCGTCATGAAACTGACGGATGTGCTGGAAACTGAGGCACAAGCATGGCTTGATCAACCTATTGGCGAGGTGGCTGGGGATTTATCTATCACCAATGCTACGGCTCTGCGACTCAAGGCACATCCATTCATTGCTTTTGTACATCAAGTGCAGATGGAAGCGACTGGAGCGCAGCTCTCCAATACCGCCATGCTGAGTGAAGAAGCTCGCGGTTTCGGGAGTCACATCACCGTTCGGGACGTGTTATCCAACTTCATCTACCCTAATACTCTGACGGTGCTGGAGTTGAGTGGTCAGGATATCCGGGAGGCACTGGAACAAACGGCTCGTTACTTTGAAGTGAATGCTTCTGGCGAGGTGGCAGTCAATCCGGCTTATATGGAACCCAAACCTCAGCATTATAATTACGATATGTGGGCTGGCATGGAGTACGAACTGGATATTTCCCAACCTGTGGGCAGTCGAGTTGTGAAGTTGGAACGTGAAGGCAAGCCAATGGACATGAATGGCACATACTCTGTGGTGATGAACAGCTACCGCGCTGCTGGCGGCGGGGATTATGCAATGTATCCGGGCAAAAAGGTACTGCACGAAGGTGCCACGGACATGGCCGCACTGGTGGAAGATTACATCCGCAGACATCAACCGTTAACGGTGGAGCAGGCGGATAACTGGAAAGTTATTGGAAGTTAAATGAGAAAGAGCAGGTCCTGTGATCAGGATCTGCTCTTTTGTTTTCAACCTATAACTTCGTATAGAAACGTAATGTAGTTGATTTCAGCCTCATAATTTCAATACATATTGGAATTGAACTGACCATTAGCTTAAAGAAAAAACAACCAGTTGGTTGACCGGCTGCTTACTTGTTCTTATTTGAATTTTCCTATCCTGTCCTGTCCTGTCCTGTCCTGTCCCGTTATCCGATATATTGAAGGATTAACTGATATATTGCTATCGAAAATCCTAAGATACTCGCTTTCATTTTAGATGGATGATTTCTTTCGCTGCGAATCAAATATAAGAAAACCACAATAAACCCTGCGGGGATCCATAGCTCAAAGACACCTTTTGTTGTACTTTGAGAATAAATTGGAGTAATGAACGTACTAATCAAAAAGTAAAAGAAAACCGTAAAACGTCTTGTTTCTAATTGCTTGCTCCACCTTACTAGAATGAAAATAATAATGATTGCGATAATCATAATGTGTAAAGGGGGAAAAAGAAGAGCAGCATTCCCAAATTTGAATTCCATTCCACATTGCCCTCCTCTCTTTTAATGCATCACATGACTGACTACAGGCATACATGTAAAAATTCATTCTCATGCTTCAAAACCGCTGGCAACCTTCCAAATACAGACCTATTCCAATATATCCTTATTTTAACATACAATCACATTTCCATTTTCCATGTTTATTCAATAAAATATGCAAAAAGAGCAGAATTGAGGAGCATCGTGCCCTCATCCCTGCTCATTTTACATACCTACAAGTTTTCTAATTCATGTCACATAATATCCAAAATGACTACTGTGCCTTTTTACGCAACTGACTGTAATACAGCTCGCTGTAGAAACCGCCTTGTTCCAGCAGCGCATCATGCGAGCCTTGCTCTAGTAGATGCCCATCTTTCAGCACCAGAATTCGGTCGGCCTGGCGGATCGTGTTCAGCCTGTGGGCAATGACAAAGCTGGTACGGCCTTGCATCAGGCGTTGCAGCCCTTCCTGAATTTTGATCTCCGTGACGGTATCAATACTGCTGGTTGCCTCGTCCAGTACGAGTATCGATGGATCTGCCAGAATTGCCCGGGCAATGGCGAGTAATTGCTTCTGCCCCTGACTAATGCCGCTCCCGTCGGCCTGGAGCACTTTGTCGTATCCATCCTTCATTCTCACAATGAAGGAATGGGCATTAGCCAGCCGGGAGGCTGCTTCCACCTCTTCATCCGTTGCGTCCAGACGGCCAAACCGAATATTTTCCCGAATTGTGCCCTGAAACAGAAATGAATCTTGTAGTACAAATGCCATATGTGACCGCAGATTCTCACGCCGAATGGTGGTCATATCGCGACCATCTACCGTTAATGTGCCACCTGTTGGATCGTAGAAACGGGATAATAGCTGAATTAATGTTGTTTTCCCCGCTCCGGTCGGACCTACAAGGGCAATCATCTCCCCCGGTTTGGCTTCAAAGCTGATGTCATGCAAAATGTTACGCCCTTCATCGTATCCAAAGGATACTTTGTCGAAACGAACGGCTCCCTCTACCTTGTCCAGAGATACCGCTGCCCCTTCATCCTTCGCTTCCTCATCTTCGTCCAGCACCTCGAATACGCGCTCAGCCCCCGCAATTGCGGACAATAACGTATTCCACTGATTCGCCAGATCATTGAGCGGACGGGTGAATTGACGAGCATATTCTACAAAAATAATAATCACCCCGACTGTAACCGAACCCTGAATCGCCAGAATACCACCGATGCCTGCAACAATCGCAAAGCTCAGGTTGTTCAAACCATTCATCAGTTTCGGAATAAATCCGGAGATCGTCTGTGCCCAGAAACCGGAAATCCGGATACGGGTATTTCGTTCCTCAAAACCGCGAATCACCCGCTCCTCTTGGGAGAATGCCTTAATGATTCGCTGCCCGGATAATGTCTCTTCAATGTAACCGTTAAGTTCACCGAGATTACGCTGACGCTCCTTGAAGAGTGGTCCCGTTCTGCGCGTAATCCAACGCATACCAATGGCCATCAAAGGCACAACGATAAAAGTAAGCAGGGTCAGTAGCGGACTGAGCCAGAGCATAACCCCAAACGTTCCGAGCAGTGTTAATACACTTGAGAAAATCTGGATGGCCGAGCTGTTCAACGTACCGCTGACATTCTCGATATCATTGGTCACCCGACTCATAATCTCCCCCTGCTGGCGTTTACCGAAGAATGGAATCGGCAGCTTGTGCAGATGGGCGAACAGATCATACCGCATGCGGAACACGGTTTCCTGTGCAATTTCGATCATCCATATGTTTTGTAACCAGGATGTAAGAGAGAACAAGACATACACTGCGGTTAATCCAATCAGAAACCGAGTCCAGCTTGCGCCGGCTTCCCCCGCGATGAAATCATCCACGGCCACCCCTACCATGTAAGGGCCAAGCAAAGCGAGTGCGGAGCTGGCAAACACCATCAACAGTACCATGGACAGCTTGACTTTACGTCGTGCCAGATAGGTCCAGATACGACCTAGCGTACCTGACCAGTTCTTCGCCCGTGCCTTGGGTTTGCGACCACCGCCTGACCGTAACGTCTCAGGATCAATCGGTGGCGGCGGCTGACGGAAAGGCTCAATGAATGCTTTGAACATGCTGTGCACCCTCCCCGTATTGTGATTCATGAATTCGACGATACAGCTCTGACGATTCCATCAGGTCTTCATGTTTTCCCTGTCCAATGAGTTGTCCATCATCAAGCAGCAGAATCAGGTCCGCCGAAGTGGTTGAACTGATCTTCTGGGTGATGATAAACGTGGTACACGACAATTCTTCCAGCGCATCCAGCAGTCTGCCTTCTGTAGCTACATCCAGCGCACTCGTGCTATCGTCCAGAATCAGAATTCTTGGTCTACGTACCAGTGCTCGTGCAATGGAAAGTCGCTGCTTCTGTCCACCGGAGAGATTCACTCCCCGTTGACCCAGCAATGTATCATAACCGTTTGGTAAATTCTCAATCGTTTCATGGATCTGCGCGCGCTTCGCCGCTTCCACGATCTCCTCCAAGGTAGCTTCTTCCTGGCCCCAGGCAATATTCTCCCGAATGGAACCGGTAAACAGGACAACCTCCTGAGGCACATAACCAATCGCACCACGCAGCATGGACAGATCCAGCTCTGATGCATCGGCACCATCAATCCGTACCTTTCCTTGATCCTCTGTATATAACCGCGGAATGAGCTGTACGAGCGAAGATTTGCCTGAGCCAGTTGCTCCCATAATGGCAATGCGCTCCCCCGCTTTTGCCGTGAATGTGATGTTATCCAGTACTGTAATTTCACTATTCGGATAACTGAAGCCTACACTGCGGAATTCAACCGCTCCCTGCACAGCGCGCTGTTTCTTCGCTGGATATACAGATTGCGGAAAATGCGAAGAATTCACAGATCCAGCAGATGGTACAGACGCTGATACTGCCTTATTCTGTTCAGTCTCCGATGTATCCTCCGTATTAAACACTTCATTCAGCCGTTGCGCCGAAGCGCTTGCTCTCGAGAAGGTTACCAGAATCCATGACAACGCAGACATGGCACCAATTGTGCGAAGCAGGTAGTTAATGACGGCGACCACTTCACCCACGGTTGCATTACCGGAGGCAATGTCGACTCGTCCAAACCATAACACGGCGATGATACAAACGTTCATCATCAGCAGCATGAACGGCATCGTGGTCTCCGTCAGGCGCAGCGCGGAGATTGTGCCTTTCATCAGCTTGCCGCTGAATCCGGCAAAGCGTTCGATCTCATGGCCCATCCGTACGAAGACACGGATCAGCCGAATGCCTGTCAAATTCTCCTGGATGACTCCATTGACGGCATCCAGTCTGCGCTGCACATTGCGGAACAGCAGCGCTGCCTTTTTGATCATCCACACTACAACAATGAGCAGTACAGGCACCATGACAACCAACAGCAGACCCAACCTCGGGTTCACGATCACTGCCATAATCATGCTACCAATCACCACCAGAGGCACACGTGTCATGAATCGCAAACTCATGAAGACGGTGTCCTGAACCTGGGTCACGTCCCCCGTTAATCGGGTAATCAGGGACGATGTCGCGAACCGGTTAAAGACAGCATAAGAGAACGTTTGCACTTTCTCATACAACTTCTCCCGCAGATCGTATCCGAACCCCAAGCTCGCATGGGATGCAAAGAACGAACTCGCAATTCCGGCAGCAAAAGCCACAACAGCACTGCCGACCAGCACGCCACCCCATAACCAGACGACAGACAAGTCTCCCTGTTGAATGCCGTTATCAATGATCTTGGAGATCAGATAAGGCTGAGCCAGCTCCACCGCAAGCTCAATTAACATCATGACCAGGGCTGCAATCGCGGCAACTCGGTACTTCTTCAAGTAGTACAACAGCTTGATCATAAGCATTCCTCCGGCTCGGAGCACCCTAAACCGATAACACGTTCCAGCTCAGAGCCTCCATTAGACATGTTGTTTTCTCCACAGCGTCCAATATGTAATCATTTCTATGTACACATATGGTTATTATAGCGTATTTTACAATGCCGCTTCTATTCTTATTACCCTACTTTTCCCAATACAATAAACTTCTCATCATTTTGGCAGTAAAAAAAGGAAGGTCTCCCTTCCCCACGCTAGTTAAGTGCTTACAGCTGACGTAGTTTTTCACTTAGATACTCCCGACGTTTCACCACATATTCGCGAATTCTTTCCGGTTCACCTGCAAATACATCCATGGGCCATTTCATGTAAGGATCTTTGTTGACATCTTCACGAATCTCATTGTGCAATCGATGGACTAGAGGCATAATTCGCTTCTCTGTAAAAGCATTCATCAGATGCTGGCGCATCAGCTTCTTATATTGTTGACGGAAACTGCGAAATGCCAGCAATCGTCCGGTAAGTCTGTTATACCCCTGAATACGAACAAGATTGGGGTCAACTCGTGTTCCATAACAGTTCCTCCCCCAAGTACCCTCATAATCCCAAGGCAGGATACCGTATTTCCCACTTTTGATTTTCTCATACCATGTGTAATTCTGATGAAATCCATCGAAGTTCCCTGTGAGCACAGCTCCGCTTAACCAGCGTAAATAATTGTCCGTATCCACCCTCGACTGTAAAAAACGAAACAATTCCAGCTTGGACTTTGTGTTCAACTGCTGAATAAAATTACGCAGTCTTGTGCGGTCCACATCTTTGCCCCGAATTAAGCTGTACCCGGATAATAGATCGGTACTTGTTGAAGAGGTATCCGAATTTATCGTAAAACCAGCATGATCATTCACTGCATAGAAGATACTGCGCACAGGGATTTTCCTTTGGCGAAAAAAGAAGGATTTCACCCCTTCAATCCGCAGGTATACACCCAAAAGCTGCCCGTTCAGATAGAGTACGCAGTGTTGTGTAGACGGTGCGGGTACACGAATCGACTCAAAAAACCGAAAAGAAAGTGCATTGCGCAGCAACGAAGGATCATCATACTCCGCATTAAAATGATACGTCCGGCTGGCTGTACGAATCTCAAATGATTTTTTGGGATAACCGCGTGTATGTCCTCCCCGGTATCGAAGCCGGATCGGAAACGGCTTGCCGTCCATCTGCATCGTGCTGTTTACAAACGTCTCTGACCATATATTGGACGTTAACTGTTGATATTCGGTTGGAGACAAGCTGATATGGTAGACAGGTAGAGCCATTTCCATCCGCCTTTCGAATACCTGTAAGATTCGCCCGTAGGCTCTTACACCATCCTATGCAGATGCACAGAAAGTCGTACGGGCGAATGCACACTCCTGATACTTATCACATCCGAATTCACTTGTCATAATGCGGAATAACCGAGTTATTAATCTATAAATATACATAAATTCTAATAGATTATAGCCAAAATAATATAAATATAGTTAACTGGCTAGTCCCTCCAAGAGGCATGTCACATATGCTTAAACTACAGATAGACACGAATGACGAATGGAAGGGATCACAATCACATCCACCATTTTTGTCCATCTGAACTTATATCATGGAAGGGGTCAAACACAATGTCTATGAATGGTCAAGGAATGAGAGGTTTGTTGGGAAGAGAGATTAAGATTAACCGGGGAGGACCTGATTCAGTACAAGGTACACTTACGGACGTACGCTGGGACTATATGGCAATGAATTGCAAAGAAGGGATTGTCTACGTTAATGAATCACATGTCAAAAGTATAACAGATACAGGTCGTTCCGGTGGTAACCGAAATGCAGCCATGGGTAACCCAATTCCTTCCAATACGTTTCTGGGCGTAATGCAAGCACTCCGCTTCCGCCGTGTTCAGATTAACCGGGGAGGACCTGAAAAAGTCGAAGGCATCCTGGCCGATGCCAACCAGAACCAATTGATCATGGCTTTGAAAAATCAGGAGATTGTTCGTATTCCGATGCAACATGTGAAATCTGTATCCCTCGTACGTGGTGGCGGGAACAACAACAACAACAACAACAACAATAACAGTAGTAATACAAGTCAAGGGAACCAAGCAGCCCAAGGTAATCAGGCGGCTCAAGGCAACCAGTCGCGTGGCAACCGTTCTCAAGGGAACCAAGCAGCTCAAGGGAACCAATCCCAGGGTAATAAGTCCGGCGGCAACAAGTCACGGAACAACCAAGGCAATCGTTCTCAGGGGCAACGAGTTCAAGGCAACCAATCCCAAGGAAATAAATCTGGTGGTAACAAGTCGCGAGGCAATCAAGGCAACCAGTCCCGTGGCAACAAATCCGGCGGTAAAAAGAAGTAACTGAAATAAACTGAAAACTAAGTTATTTACCAGCTTAAAGGGGGGAATTATCATGTTGATCTTCGTCGCATTAGTCTTGATTGGTGTGCCTTTTTACTGGATCGTTGCACCGGGAAGGCCCACTCCATCCCATGAACATCTGCTTCAGGCTTCGTCAGGACTTCTCCCCCTGGGAGGTGAATCACAGTAAATGCCTGACTACCAGTTGTGGTTAACCTTCGGGGTCTTTATCATCACTGTCATTTTCCTGATGTGGCGTCCTGGCGGATTGAATGAATCTATACCCACCTCGCTTGGCGCCCTTCTTCTTATTTTAACTGGAGTGAGCAGCTATGCTCACATTGTTGGAATCTTCGGGATCGTATCTGGTGCAGCCGTAACAATTCTCTCTACCATTGTCATGTCGATTATTCTAGATAGCATCGGTTTTTTTCGCTGGATCGCTTTGAATATGATTGAGAAAGCGAGAGGTTCCGGCTTTCGATTGTTCTGGCTAATTCTATTACTTTGTTTTCTCATGACCATCTTCTTCAACAATGATGGCAGTATTCTGATCACAACTCCGATTATTATTCGAATCTGTTCTATCCTTCGTCTGAAAATGCATCAACAGTTGCCCTACCTGATCTCCGGTGCCCTCATCGCTACGGCTTCCAGTGCGCCAATTGGACTTAGTAATCTGGCTAACCTGATTGCTTTGCAAATGGTTGGCTTAAATCTGAATACTTATACTCAGATGATGTTTGTGCCATCCATGCTTGCGATTATGGTGATGACCGTACTGCTATTCTATTATTTTCGCAGAAGTATTCCCAAAGTTATTCATCATTTCCCTGTATCCCTGCAGCCTTCATCAGGTTCAGGATATCATCCGCTACAGACAACTGAATCCGAGAATAAAGTAGACTGGTGGTTGTTCCGTGTCTGTATTGGTATCGTTGTATTTATCCGTGCAGGATATTTTCTAGCTGAGCAAGTCGGTATACGCATGGAGGTAGTTGCAATCACTGGTGTTATTCTCATGCTCGCTGTGCGTTGGTATCGCACCCGGACTGGACTCAAAGATGTGATAACACAAACGCCTTGGCATATTCTACTCTTTGCCTTCAGCATTTATGTTATTGTAGATAGTCTTCACCGCGCAGGCATGACCGCATCGATCATTCAGTGGATGAAACCGATAATAGAAGGAGGAAATGCCAGCATCATTGCTGTGTCGGGGTTAATGCTCACTCTGCTTTCCAATCTATTCAACAATTTGCCCTCCGTCATGATTGGAACCTTTGCTGTTACAGATCTTCCACTAAGTGAATCTCAAATGCATCTTGCATATCTTGCGAACATTCTGGGAAGTGATATCGGAGCCTTGCTGACGCCTATTGGCACCTTGGCAACGTTAATTTGGATGTATATATTAAAGACCCATCATATTCGAATCTCCTGGAAACAGTATATGAAAGTTACCTTTATTGTGATACCAATCAGTCTAATTGTTAGCCTAATTTCACTCTATATTTGGACATCTATTCTCTATTGAGAGGAGGAATACTGTGGAACTTCTTACGCATTGGCTGGGTAAATCCGTCGAATTGGAGCTATCTGGCTGTAAACTACCGATCCAGGGTGAGATCATTGATGTAGGCCAGGATCTGATTGTAGTCTACGGAAACCAGCGATTTGTTTATATTCCACTTCATCATGTTCAATCCATGCATGTCGGCACAGCAGATGAGTCAAGTATGATTGTGCCAACACCTGACCCCGAGATGGATCACACCAACATCTCTTACCGCAAAATACTGATGAACGCCCGTGGACGATTTAGTGAAATCTCCATCGGAGGCAAAACATTGCATGGGTATATTACCAATATTATGAATGACTACTTTATGTTCTACTCTCCGTTATATCATTCTATCTATGTTTCCATTAATCATCTGAAATATATTATTCCTTCTCCTACTAACAGCACACCCTACTCCCTTAGTAAACAACATTTCCCTATGCAACCCTCATCCATGTCACTCTCCCGTACACTTGATCAGCAACTTCATAAAATGATAGGTGAACTTGTTGTACTCAACCTCGGTTGCAAGCCTTACCGAGCAGGGTTATTGAAGAATGCAGATAGCCACTTGCTTGCGTTGGTAGAAGCAGATGGAACTTCTTTAATTATGCATACCGATCATATCCAAACCATTCATCTCCCTTGAATATCAAAAGAACATAAAGGTTCATCTGCCTATGGCTGATGAACCTTTTTTTCAACTTTACATCCTACCATCTTCTACGTCCACGCTCACCCCGCCAGTCATCATTCAACTCGCCCAGGCGATCGTATGTCTCCTTATATATCCGAATCACAGCCTGAACTTTGATAAAATCGGTATCCTCAGGTCCAAGTCCTTCCATAAACATTCTCTGAATGATCTGTTGGAAGAATTGCACTCTGGCCTCAATCTGTTCTTGCTCAAGATGTAATATGTCTTCGAAACTGTGGTTCCCTATGTAATCCATCAACTCATCATCATGACTGGAATAATCTGCGTTTCTTCGATCTGCAACCCATTCATCCGGCTCGTCGGATTGGAGATTAACACTGGTGCGCAATTGTGATAAGATGATTTTCTCTTTGGCCAACATGACATGAAAGTCTTTGTTACGGAGCAGTTCAGACACAATCAGACTGCACATTTCACGATTTTGGATCAGTATGCCGTCAAATGGATGTAGCGTCCACTCGCCGTTTGCATAATACAGGTTAAAGTTAAAGAACTCACTGCCATATTTGTATTGAATATTAATCTTGGTCTCATCAATAATCTCAAATGAAAAGTCCAGCATGTTCAGCAAGCTCCTTCGCACAACCCCAGATTTTAGCTATATTCTATCAAATAAATGAAACAAAGAGACGCACTCAGCGTCCCTCGTAGAAAATAAATACATGTAGCAATCTTGATACGATATACAGCGAGTCTTACCCTATTACCCTAATCCAAGAAAGATCCTAATGCGCTGGAATCCGGTTTATTTTTCTCCGGAATAGCAGCAGCCTTCGGCCCTTCCAGACCCAGTCGATCGCTCATTTTAGCGTTAAGGGTTGTCATCTTGTTGGTATAGTCATTACAGCTCTCGATGATCCGGCGATTAGACTGCTCGGACAGATCCAGCGCAGACATCAGATCACCCATCGCCTGATTGACCGCTTCAAGAGACATGGCCGGTTTGGACAACAGTTCATTTGTTTTCTCTGTTGTTGTCTTCAACAACCTGGCGTTCTCCTTGAATTGATCTTCAATCGTCTTATTCGTAGCTTCCACAGCAGAAATGACCTTCTCCTGATCATTAAGAGCCATCGCAATCATGGCCGAAACGGTGATCAGATTCGCTGTTTTATCAATGGCATTATTCACTGAATCAATCAGCTTGTCATTGTTATCATTAATGATGTCGGTAGCTGCGATCGCCTGATTGTACAGCATGATCATCTCTGTCATGGATTGGGTACGTGTTACCACTTTGCGCAACCCACGCTCCAGATGTGCTTTACGATTCTCGTTCTCAGGCTTAGCAATCTCGGTTTCAAACAATGCTTTCAATTGATTACCGAAGGAAATTTTGGTCTGCAGATTGTAAATCTCCTGAATGGAAGAACGTTTCAATTGACGCATGTTCACGATGCTTTCTTCCAGGTTGTCCTTGCCGTCCCGCAACCCGTTAATGATGGCATCAATGTTCGTGCGAACGGATTGATAACGGTATACATAGTTTTTCAGCGGGCTTTTACGTAACAACTTCCCGACAAAACTCACATTTTTACTCTGCTGCAAACTCTCACATTCATCACGGAGCTTCAGGATCATGTTGGATACCTCTGCCCGATTCCCGGACATCAGTTCATTGACTGGACGATCAAGCAGCTTGAGAGTCTGTCCTGCTCTCTCTTGTGTTTTCACGCCCAACTTGCCGATATCATCCATTAAGGTATCCAGGTGAGCCGGATCACTTTGGGACACTTTCTGAATAAGCTGCGTTGCTTCCTGGTTAATCCGTTGCTCATCTTCCTGCTTCAACTGAGCCCATTCCGTTGCCATGCCAATCCCTCCTATAATTCAGAGCTGTTATACCGTTGATGTATTAGTTCCGCTTTGTTCTGAAGCTCCATTAAGTCTTTATGTTCAATCGTTGATACAATATCCGATATCTTGGAATCTACGTCTCGAAGACCATTCAGCAGCATACGCCGATTATTGCGTTTGGCTTCTCCACTTAAACGCAGAAATGGATTAATAAAACCGTTCAGGTCTTTCAAAATCAGTCTGCGCACCGTATGGTTAATATCCCCGTTGTTTAACTCCTGAAGGGAAGGAATCACACGCTGAAGACGGGCAAACAACGCCAATGATTTCTCCACGATCTCATTATCCAGCTCGTTCTTCTGACCTTCAGAGATGATCATATCCTCCAGAACCTCCAGGTATTCAATCACTGGATCAAATACAGGATCTGGTTCGGTGCGGGAAGGCTTCGCTTGTTCTGAACCCGCATGTTGTGCGGGAGTGGAGCTCGAATGGGGCTGAGCCAGAGAAGCTTCTCTTGCCCCTGTTGGCACTGCGCTTGGCGCTTGTCCACCATTCAAGCGGGATGGTTCATTTCCGATATCTGTAATGGGTACAGGGGCTGATGACGAACCCTCGACCTGTGTGCGTGGCGTGGATCGTGAAGGAATCAGTCCCCCGACCACAGTTGCCAGTGCCGGAATTGCCCACGTGATGACATCCGGTAGAAAAGGACTCGAGATTGCCGCGAGACCATAACCGACCAATGCGCCTATACCTATCTTCGTTTTCCGTAACATTACTTGTCCTCCTGCCTTAACAACACATACAGTGCATATTCAAAAAGTCTGGTTTTCAGTACCGAGAAGATGGACTTTTTGAATAACCTCTCATCCGTATTGTAAAAAAACCATCCAGAAGGTGTCAATGTTGAGGAAAATTCTCAGCTAGACGTGGTGTACTCCGCTTACCTTCTGAACGTCGATTATAAATGGCTGTTCGATATGACTTCCCAGTATGCCAAATTTCGGATGAAGTGGTCCAATATCATGGCCAAGTGCCGACTTGACCGCCAGATAAGGGAAGTTTACACCGGACAGACAAGACATGTGCAACCCACCCGACATACGCGGATTGATCTCCAGCAGCTTCGGTGTATCCTTGCGATATTTCATCTGAATATTAAAATTATAAGGAATCCGATATACCTCTGCCACATTGCGGGCAATCGCCAGCAATTCCTCGTTTTCTTCAAGCAAACGCAAACGTCCTCTTTCTTTTCTACGTGGAATAGCCGTTAATAGTTTCCCATTGCGGTCCGAAAGACAATCAATGCTGTATTCATATCCTTCCAGTACCTCCATCACCATGACGTTGGGAAAGGACGGAGCAGAAGAGAACGCACGCAGGGCATCTTCATACGAAATGGAGTTAAGCGCGTATCCGAACAACTCCTGCAACGGATCACGCTCATTGTTGATCACCCGGAATCCCATGCCGCCCTCACCATTACATGGTTTGAAGCATACATCATGTCCACGTGCACGCAGCGCCTCATAGGCATGCTGGAATTGTGCAGCATTACTGACCGTGAAATAATCCGGAATCTCCATAATGCCTTTCTCACGCACCGATTCATAGAACCGGTCTTTCTCCATCAATTGTTCCAGCAATTCCGTGTCCGAGCATACGATAACCCGTGTACCGATCTCTTCGAACAGGGAGATATGTCTGCTGATGTCCAGCATGTTCCAGCGTGGAATAAACACATCAATCTGATGACGACGGCAAAAGTCGAGGCAAAAATCAACATATTCCCGGCCCGTTACACGCGGTTCAACTTCCGCAACATCACAGCCCTGTAATGCCATGTGTCCCGGATCAGGATGAGTACCGTAGATCTCAAATTCCATGCCGTCCTCATTGTCCCGAATCGCATTCATATAATGATACGTTACAGAGAACCAACGGTTGAAGTAAATCTTCATTTTTTTCATTTATACGGTCTCCCTTATCTCGGCATGGTCTATCTGGGTCTGTTGATCGTTATGAATACGGTGGACGTAATCGAGAATCTCATCTGCTGCAAAAGCACCGAATTGTTTCGTAAATTGATACGGTACTTGCTCAGGTACACGCTGTCTCTCCACATGTAACTCTCCGTGGGACGGAGCAATAGCATGCTGCGCAAAGTCCAGCAAACAGCGATCCAGCAAGGAATCGCCCGAAGCAATTACAGGCACATCGCCAATGCGTTGCCTAATATGCTCCACTGCAGCTCGTTTGTTCACGGCCGAAGGCACCAGATAGAGCTTCCGACCTTGAATCGAACTCTCCCATCCCAGCGTCTCTAACACCCGAATCTTTTCCGCAATACGCTCCATTGGAAGCTTGTCACGTTCGATCAGCAATGCAAAGAACAGCTCATCACACAATCGCTGGTTAATCACCCATTCTGGACTCAGCACATCGTCAAATAAATCCAGGATCTCTTCGGGAGCAGCTGCCTGCTGACGAAGCAAAGAACGAATATGCAGATTCCATTCATCGTCTACCTGACCGTCAACAATAATGTTGCCACCATTACTCGTCACCGCATATTTCGGAATACATTCGCTCTGAAAAATATGAATGCGCCGGTACTGCTCCACAGTACGTGTCGTCACAGGCATAAATACAATGTCTTGTGGCAAAGACTGCAACCGCTCCAGTGCATATGCTGACATAAAAGCGGACAACTTGCCGTTAATCCACTCTGCGGGAACAAGTCCCGGTGTATCTTCGGGAATACGGAGCGCACGACGGGAGTACACCAGCGTCTGGTCCAGATCACTTGCGTAGATCATCATTCTCCTCCACCTCCCAAGGATTGAATAATGCCGCAACAGGAATAGGTTAATCCCGGATATACCTCAACCGGCACATTTCTGTCTCTGGCGAGCATCATGATATGTTGCAAATCCGGATTATCCAGACGGTCCACAAGAATCTTCCAGGGGACCCGACGCAATAACACCCGGGTTGTTTCTCCGATTCCAGGTTTGATCAGATTGATGTTCGCAATGCCAAAGGATTGCTGGATGGCCTCGATATCCTGCCAGCCTTTCCAGGTAATTTCCGAAGTACCAGTAGCATTGTCCTCCGTTTGAATCTCCGCTAGATCTATCATTTGCTGAAAATGCTGAGCAATAGTATCCACGTATTGGGTCGACACATCCGCAGAGGACCATTCACGATACCATTTGGCCCCGTGAAAATCTGCCGGCCCAATCAGATCATCGCGAAGTACTGTGCGGCTCACCAGTCCAGAGACAGTGGAATTCAGACAAGCGCTAGGAATGAGATAATCTTCCCTCGTCCCAAAGGTGCCTGAGCATTGCCCCGGATCGGCCAACACGGCAAGATCATCATCGAGGCTTACACCATAAGTCCGTTCCATTTGGTCACAGGACTCTTTCAGCACTTTGCGAATAGCCCCTTTGCCTGTCCAACCGTCTACAAATTGAATGGCTGTTTCCAGACCATGCTGCTGTAAAATATATAAAATTGCGTTCTCGTCCATACCCTTGCCACGAATAATTGAAATGCTATAATGCGGAATCGTCACCTTGTATTTCAATTCAATATAACGCTTGATCAGGATGCCTACAGGTGTTCCGGCTCGAGCCAGAGATACCAGCACCAGATTCAGTCCCCTGCGCTCTACAATCTTCTCAGCCACAATGGCGGTATGACGAGCGATTCTTGCAGCGGATTGTTCCAGCGTCTGATGGAACAGCTCGATGTATTCTTTTGTGGGCTGATATTCCACGGGCAGCATCTCCGAATAATGAACCCCGGATTGGATCGCTTGCTCCCGTTCACCCGTTCCCTTTTCCAGATCCACATGGCTGATATCCTTCAGTAGGAAAACAACGTCCGATGCAGCATAACTGCCCATCGGTTCGGGAGACTGAATCTCACGTTGTCTGATTAGCTCCAGTGTAGTTAAGTTCATTGCTCGTTGTCCCCTGTCTTCTCTGGCAAGCCGCAATACACAATATGAATGTGTCCGCATCCCAACTGCTCCAGTGCCTTCACCATCGGTTCCATTCGTTCTTCGGACATCTGTCTCTCCAGCAGAACAAAAATCTCATCATATTGTCCCGGGGCGATGTTATAGATAAAGTTACGAACGGATGCGTCTTCCGGTGAGGCATATCCGGCACCACTACGAACAGCATATCCTGGAGCCGGATGTGTATGGATTGGACTGCGGGTAGTCGATTGATACAACACGCCTTCTCCCATCTCGGCAGCAACACGCATTGGAATGTACATGAACTCCCCTGTTCCCATCACCAACGTCCGTTCTCCCTCACGCTGCGAGCGAAGTCGTTCTGCGATCCGGCTAATCTCCTGACGTAATACGCCATTATGTCGGGATTGCATACCAAACCTGCCAGTATGCTGGACATAGCTGGCTGTGCTACGTTTACCTTCACCATCCTCCGAAGTGGCATGAAGCTGATGGAAGGCATCTGCAACGATAGAAGTCTGAAGCGTTACGGCAGGATGAGATAGCTGCTCATCTTGCTGTGTTGGTTCCAACTGTGGAGTACCCACCACTTCAATGCGGCCCTTCAACAGGCTTAACGGTGTAATGGTAATTCCCAGTTCAGCTTCCAGCTCGGCAAATCGATTCTCGTCCGCTTCCGTACGCCAGTCCAACAGTGAAGCAATCACATATTGCTTCCGTGGATATCTGGCCTGAATATCCCGAATGATATTCAACGTGGTTTTACCGGTCGTAATCTCGTCATCCACCAGAACAATCGGGCCCTCTCCTGCAAAGGCTTCATGATCCAGCGCATAACAACGATGAGCCATCGCGTGGGAATGTTCTTCTTCAAATTGAATATCTGGATGCATCGCTGGAACATATTCGCGAGTAGTGTGAATATAGGAAGCTTGATCAGCAAACATCTCATACATGCTGTGGCCCAGCGCTGTAGCGGTCTCGGCAAAACCAACAAAACGAATTATTTCCGGCAAACTCAAGCTTTCTTGCAACAGCATGTTGTACACTTGCCGGGCTTGCTTGGGATCAATCAATCCTTCGACCATTTCCCGTTTCCACTCGGTGATCTGAACTTTCGTCTCTTCCGTCTTTTCAGTCAGGTGCTCATATAACAGAACAGCCAATGCCGCGCCGCTCAGAAGCGAGGTATACGGGTTAACCGGGATGTGCTTGCCCAGCAGTCTGCTTACAAACAGAAATGAACGTTTCTTATTGATTCGTGCGGCCATGGAAAATAGAGATTCTAGTGGAAGTTGCAGCGGGTTATGTGTAACCTGAACGTTCAGACTGAATTGATCAAGAATTGGGAACGTAGTTATGTTGTTGCTCGTGCTTGGGCAAGAGCCCGACAAAATGCTGCTGTTCATGTAACACCCCATATATTTGTGATCGGATTAGAATTCGATTCGCCCAGCTCAAGTGTGGTTTAATCTCATTCATTTTGTTATAGTAATTACTTTTGAACACACCCAGGCTACCGTCATTACGGGCGATGATGTCTTGTGCATCGGAATATTCCTCATGTGTAACAACGTACATCGCTTGTACGGGCTTAATATGAGAAGGATGAATGATCGTTTTGCCTACAATTCCATTTTCCTTGTCCATCATGACTTCACGCATCAATCCATCCATTGTGTTCGTAATATATTTCATTCTCAGATGCAGCCCTGATTTGCCAAGGGTTTCTTCGAATGGAGTCTGTCGTAATTGAGGTTTGAACACGCGCTCCCGCTGACTGAAATATTCCCAGACAGGACCCGAGATCACATACGGCTTGTCCATTCGTCCAAACAGATTGATAATATCGGAGATGCAGTCACGGATCGTGGCGATATCGTATATGGTCAATTCCGGGCTTCGGCGTAGTCCAAAAAGGCTGGAGAAATCGGTCGCGCCAATGCGTACATTGAGTACATATTCAACATTTTCATCGAGGATGTTTCGAAGACCCAGTAAGGTCTCCCAACGTGTCTCCCGATATATAATTGAAGCCGTTTCCAATATAGGCATTCCATAGAGAACGGGATAATGATCCGGTTTCCGTTGATTATACTTGCGGATCTGGTCAAAATAAGCTCTTCCATTGTCCACGCAAAACTTGGGCAATGCCACGCCTGTCAGCATGGACACCAGTTCTCCCAACGTATCAATGAGACGTTCCAACTGTTGTGGTGAACGTACACGAGCAAACAGAAGAGGCATTTGATCCTGACTCAGCATGCCTGTCTCCATATAAGTCATCAGTTGAGTTAGATGCTGTACCAGACACTGCTCGGCAAACTCTACTTGGTCGTCACCCACAGCGTCCTCCAGATCAATAATAATGGTCGTCAGACCTTCATGTTTACCATTCATAATGTCGTCCGCGATATGTGTGCGCGTCGCGGGCATATATAAAGCAGCCCCAACAGCATATGCCAGTAGATCTTTGGATGTCCGGTGATTGAACGAGACGGGTGAAGAGAAAAATAAAGTATCTTCTTCTTCCAGACTCAAAAAGTTAAAATATTTCAGGATTGTCTCCTCCTCGCACCTTTGGCAATAGCCAATCTGCAATAGTTGATTCCAGCTGTCGGGGCATAAAAACCAATCCCTCCTTAGTCTGGAGGGATTGATGGTCTATTATCGAGGATAACGTTGGTCAACAGTATCCTTGCAATGGTGCTGACCGATACAGCGTTTATATATTGAATAAATACAAATGATTACTTTCTTCCCGCAACCCACTGCATTCCCCAATCATGAGCCTCGTCCAACGCCTGATGCCCATTATAGAACTGCACGATTCGTTCAATACTGAATGTCTCATTGTTCACATTGCGTAACATCGCGATACCACACATGCCAAGCGGGCTCCCATATTCATTCATTCGGACAATGATATCCGGGCCGTCCTTCTGCTGGATGGTTACCACACCGTCTACTTGAGACCAGTTGGCCACACCACCATAAATATAGGTGAATACCAAAATGCGCTCAATTTCCGAGATACGGGCACCATTAATCCGCAGATTCTCTCCCGTCTTAACCGATCCCGTCCGGTCATCCCCATCCAGTGCAATATAAGGGAAACGGTTCAGTGAGCCAAACGTTTGTCCCAAGGCCTGAATCACATCTCGTGTACCATCCTTCATCTCGAACAGGCAGCCCAAGTCCAGATCCACACTCTTGCTGCGACCAAATAACCCTTTGCTACCCTGTTGATTCCAGTTGAGGTTAATCAGGATTTCACCAAGTCCCCCCGCATTTTTCTTGAGGTTAATGGTGTCCCCCTTCTTCTTCAATTCAATTTTGCTGAAATTGATCGAATTCACAGGAGAAGGCGTCGGTTCTGATGCGGGCGCCGGGGGTGGTGGAGTCGGTACAGCTGTCGGAGGAACGGTTGAAGTCGTTGGTGCAGGGTCCGATCCACCATCCACATCCACACCAAAGTTAGCGCAGAGTGCATCCAAACCACCTGCAAAACCCGACCCTATCGCATTGAACTTCCATTCTCCGTTATGACGATACAATTCACCGATGACAATCGCGGTCTCCACTGTAAAACCGCTTCCCAGATCATATCTCATCACTTCCTGACCTGTAGCTGCATTGGCAAACCGTAGAAAACCATGCTGAACCTGTCCAAAATGATGGCGTCGTGCTTCACCATCATGAATCGTCAGACTGAAGGCGATTTTCTCAATTCGGGCAGGGATTTTGCCAAGATCAATGGCGAATTGTTTCTTCTCGCCACCAACCTGTCCACCATCCATATACGTGATGAACGAGGTAGAGGGCTGATTATAAAAGATAAAATCCTCATCTCCAGCCACTTTATTGTCTGAACCCAGAAGGAATGCTGATGTGTCCAGCTCCACACCCGAGGCTGCCTCCCAACCAATGCCTACCGTTAGACGGGACAAGCCCGGATTGGTTTTGGTCAGATCACTCTTCTGGCCTTTCACGACAGAAATTGCCATAGCAGACTCACCTTTCTATGCCAAGTTATTGTGCATCCAGTCCGTAATTTTTGCATAAAGCAGATAGTCCACCTGTGAAGCCGCTGCCGACCGCCTGGAATTTCCAGTCCGCACCTGCACGGTAAAACTCACAGAACACCACAGCTGTTTCTGTAGAGTAGTCTTCTCCGAGGTCGAACCGAAGTACTTCCCGATCACTTGCAGCATCTACAACACGAACAAAAGCGTTGGAGACTTGTCCAAAATTCTGCCCTCGTCCATCTCCATCGTAGATCGTTACCGTAATTCCGATCCGGTGAATGTGCGCAGGGATTTTGCTAAAATCAACGACAACTTGCTCATCATCGCCGTCACCCTCACCCGTACGATTATCACCGGTATGTGTCACTGAACCCGCACCGCCGCTTGGATTGTTGTAAAAAACAAAGTCATCCGTACCTTTGGCTTTTCCATCTTCGTACAACAAAAAAGCCGAAGCGTCCAGGTCAAAATCGACTCCACCACTATATTTGTTTGTGTCCCAACCTAAACCAACTACCACACGGGTAAGGCCCGGATTCGTCTTAGTCAGGTCAATACGTTGTCCTTTGGCAAGACTGATCGTCATTTGTTTTTCCACCTTTCCAAAATATGTGATTAAATGAAAAGGAGAACCGTCCAGGAGACGGTTCTTCCCATCCTGTAAGTCGTTCTGTACGTCCTATTGCAAACCGTAATCGCGTGTCAATCCAACCAATCCATCCTGGTAACCACTACCAATGGCACTGAACTTCCACTCACCGTTATGACGATACAATTCACCAACAACTACACCCGTTTCAATGGAGAAGTCTTCTCCCAGGTCGAAACGAATCAGTTCTTCGTTGTTTGCTTCATTGACGATTCGCACATAAGCACGGGAGACTTGTCCGAAGTTCTGGCTACGTTCTGTAGCTTCGTAGATCGTAATAGAGAATGCAATTTTCTCTACATTTGCGGGTACGTTAGGCAGGTCGATATTGATCTGCTCATCATCACCATCGCCATCTCCTGTACGGTTGTCACCGGTGTGAACAACAGAACCATTTTCATTTTGTGGATTGTTGAAGAAGATGAAGTTTTTCTCGCCTTCTACTTTACCGTTTGCATTGGCACAGAATACCGATACATCCAGGTCAAAGTCTTTTCCGCCATCATACTTATTGGTATCCCAGCCCAAACCTACTGTGATTTTTGTCAAACCTGGGTTCGTTTTAGTCAGATCGATTTTTTGACCTTTAGAAAGATTAATTGCCATCGTATGATCATCCTCGCTTATTTGAGTGTATTGTAGTTATCGTGACATATGAATATCAGGATTATTGTCGATTTAGGTTAAATCTTGTACTTAGGAGTACCTGCGAGCGAGTTCGTTGATATGTACCGCATGGGAACCCTCTCCAATTGCCGAGAATTTCCATTCGCCTCCATGACGATACAATTCACCACAGATCAACGCTGTTGAACCTGTGTAGTTATCGGATAGATTGAACTTCACGAGCTCACTGGAATTTTTACCATCCAGAATACGAATATAAGCCTTCTCAATCATGCCAAAATCTTGCTTGCGATTGACACAATCGTAGATATTAACAACGATTAATACTTTATGAACATCAGCAGGAATACGGGACAGATCCATTTTGATCTGTTCGTCGTCACCGTCTCCCTGTCCTGTTAGATTGTCACCTGAATGGATAACCGAACGACATGCACTTTGCTTGTTGTGGAAGCAAACCAGGTTGGAATCCTTGACCAACTTGCCTTCCTCATTCAACATGATCGCCGATGCATCACAATCGATATCCGCTTGTTTTTTTCTTCCAAAGAAACCTTTGGCAGTTACCGGGTCCCAACCGAGACCAGCAATCACCTCAGTAAGTCCTGCATTGCCTTTGGTTAAATCAATTTTCTGTCCTTTGACCAAATTAATGCTTGCCACTGATTTTCACCTCCCTTCATATGTAAAATAGCTACTTAGAGATTGAATTCACTCGGGTTCAGTCCAAGTACGATGCATATCTCGGCAACAACTCTTTTCTCCTGATCATCAAAGTTGCCATCAGCTGAACCAATCGCACTGCATACGCCCACAATAACGCGTCCTACATCCGGCTTGGCTTTGAATTTCCCAATGGCTTTCAGCGCTTCCTGCTTCCCGATCTCTGGAGAGAACTCAAAGTTCGCGACATAATGATTAAAACGTGTAATCACTTCAGCCATATCAAATACTTTCAATTCCTGACTCAGGTTGATATAACCGGCCATCTTGTTCTTTTCCGCTTCGTCAATGGAACCATCTGCAAAAGCAACCAGTGCACACCCTGCAACCACGGCATCCATAAAATCTTTATTTTTAAACTTTTTGACTTGCTCTTCAAGTCCTTGTTTTGTTGAATTTAACCAGCTTTTAAATGAACTCATACTCAACCTCCAATAGTTTCAACCTGGTGTTCCGTACATTATTTTCAAGATTTTTCAGTAACTTTCATGTCTACATCATGTTGAATATAAGTTAAATTATTCCTTAACTATACTCTGAAATACGGCAATATTCTACATTAAAAAACAATTAATACCTTATGATACGCATCGTTCTGGATATAGTTTCAAGCGAGATGCGAGAACTTTCTATTCACTTCATTTTTCAGTCTAATATTCCCCTATATGAAGCCCAAACATAAAAAGGCTCTGATCAGGGGATCAGAGCGCTTATTTCTACCAACACCAAAATTATAAATCTTATGAATGATTCGAATCCTTGAATTCACTCTGCTTTTTCAAAATCAGCCTGTTGTTGTTCATAGATTTCATAGAAGTCGTCCCAGACTAGTACATTATCCTTTTCCTTGCCCCACCAGTCTTTGTACCATGCTTCAATCTCCGGGCCACCGCCTTGCTCCCACTTCTGCTGTGCTTCCGTAGCTGCCTGTTCGACCGTATATTTGCTTCCGCCAATGATGGAACGGGTAAAAATATCGTTGATCGCTGTTGTCACATTGGTCAACTTCACCTGAAGCTCCTTGGGTAGCTGCGGCATATGTTCTGAATGAGTAACACCCTCTCCTACCGGAAGATCCGTCATGTATACCTCACGCGCTTCCTTGAATAGTCGAAGTCCTTCCTTCTGCGACGGGATCTCTTCGCTGAACAGCATTTCTGTATACCCGCATTTGCCTTCCTCCAGACGGCTGTACAACATGGCGTAATCGCCTGCCCAGCTGATCTCCTGCTTGTATTTCTCCTGATCAGAGATGCGCGGACAGCCTTGATCGTTCAGCGTGTAATGCGTGTTTTCAAATCCATTTTTGAAGGTTCGCCCTGACTCTGTTTTGGTAAGAAAATCGATATATTGCATAACTGCTTCCGGATTTTTGGCTCGCGCATTCACAGCTGCAGTCATCTGAACGGGGTTATTCCACACCATCGTGTGCTGTCCTACGGACGTGGTTGGCAGAGCGATGACCTTTAATTTGGCCTCAGGAACATTCTGCATCAGTGTATCCAGTTCCTTCGCTGCAAACCCGGTATAATCCGAAGTCATGGCCGCGTACATACCGATTTTGCCATTCAGGAAATCCTGCTTCGCCTTGGCCCCGTCCTTGTCGGTCAATAAGTCCTTATCGACCACACCTGCTTCATATAATGCACGTTTGAATGCCGTGGCTTCTTTCATGTTGTTGGGACCAACTACCATCTCTCCGTCCTCCACATTCACCCAGTTGGCGTTGTACATATAGCGAAACAGACCCGCTGTATCGCCGAACTGAAATCCACCGATGCCATATGTATCATTAGCTCCGTTTCCATCGGGATCATTCTCCGTGAAGGCCTTGGCTACCGCCAACATCTCTTCCTCATTGGTCGGTACCTCCAGATTCAACTTTTCCAGCCAATCTTCCCGGATGAAAAAGCTCGTTAGTGGAAACACCTCGTTCATACGTCCCACTTCATAGAGCTTACCATCGCTTTTGATGCCAGCCTTCTTGAGCTGGGGATATTTCTCCATCAAGGCTTTGTATTCCACACTCGAGTTCTCGATCAACTCATCCAGCGGCATCAGCTGTTTCTGATTAAACAGTGTGTTACGGATCGGCGTACCGAATTCAAAAATGATATCTGGTGCGCTGCCAGAAGCGAATAATACGTTAAGTTTCGACTGAGATTCCCAGCGGGGAACTGCTGTATATTTTACATTTGCCGGGCCATTCTCGTTAATCCACTTGGACCACATATTATCTTCGATCGTACCCATGCCGCTTGGGACCGCGCCCCGATCATAGATCGTTGACGTGATGCTCCCCCTGTTGCCTTCACCTTCCGCCTGTTCGCTACCGTTACCTCCTGTACATCCCGCCAGCAAACCACCGATCAAGCCCAGAACGAGACCCGACTTCATCCATGCCTTCATCGTTAACGCCATAGATAAGACCCTCTTTCTCTCCTGTAATATGAACCTATGCGGGTTAACCCACAGCCTGCTTTAACCTTTAATTGATCCAAGCATGACCCCTTTAACGAAGTACTTCTGCAAGAACGGATACACTGCCAAAATGGGTATAACCATCACAATGACAGCTGCTGCCCGGATGCCTTCCGGGGTCAGATTCGATATCATCGTTGGATCGGTAAAATCCTGTACATTCAGATTGGACATAATCATATTTTGGACGAGCACGGTCATGTTGTATTTGGACGTATCATTGATATAAATCATCACGCTCATGAACGAATTCCAGTAACCCACGCCGTAAAAGAGAGCAATAGTCGCCAGCAAAGGTTTGGATAATGGCAACACGATTCGGAACAAAAGCCCCAGTTCACCACAACCATCGATGCGCGCAGCCTCGTCCACTTCCCCCGGCAGATTTTCAAAATAAGATCGCATAATCAGCATGTTGTAAGTGCTCACCAGGCCCGGTAGCCAAAGGGCGCCGTAACTGTTCACAAGACCGAGATTTTGCACGACCAAATAAGTCGGGATGAGTCCACCGTTAAAAATCATCGTGAACACCATCGCCATCGTAAAGAAGCGCCGGTGATAAAAATGTCTACGTGACAGCGGATATGCCGCCATAATCGTCACCGCCATGCTGAGCCCTGTACCGATCAATGTGATCTCCACACTGTTCCAGAATGCATTTAGAATCGGCGTTCCCGTAATTAGGCTGTGATAGGAGAACCAGGTGAAATCGACGGGCCATAACCCCACTTGACCTGAAACAACCGCTCTCGCATCACTAAATGACAAGGCAACAATGTTCAGTAAGGGCAGGATACAGCTGACGGCAACCAATGACAACAATACATAATTGATTAGATAAAAGACTTTTTCTCCTTTGGTTTTTCTCATGCTGTTCTCCCTCCCTACCACAAACCTTCGTTAAATCGACGCGCGATATAATTTGCACTGAAAATGAGGATAAATGCAACCAGTGATTCGAACAATCCCATCGCCGTTGTCAGGCTGAACTGTGCTCCCTGAAGACCGGTGCGGTAGATATAGGTACTGATTACATCCGCTATCTCATTGACATTGGAATTCTGAAGCATATACACCTGGTCGAATCCGACCTCCATCACCCGCCCCATCGAAAGAATCAGCAGAAGAATAATGGTGGAGCGTATACCCGGAAGGGTGACATGCCAGATCTGGCGCATTTTACTGGCCCCATCCATCTGTGCAGCCTCGTATTGGCTCGGATCAATGGTCGTTAGTGCCGCGAGAAAAATGATGGCATTGAAGCCCATGTCCTTCCAGATCCCTGAGCCAACAAACACCGCAACCCACGAACCCTTGTTGTACATGAACGGATAAGGTGCTCCCGTCCAGGCCTCGACCCAGCGGTTGACGATCCCATTTTCCAAAGAGAAAACCGTCATGATCATCATCGCAATGATGACCCAGGAAAAGAAGTGTGGCATATAGACCACCGTCTGCACCGTTCGCTTAAAGGCCATGTTTCGCACTTCATTCAGCATAATGGCCAGAATGATCGGAATAGGAAACCCGATAATGATGCTTAACAGACTGAGGAACAAGGTGTTGCGAATAATCTCCACCGTGCGCGGATCACTGAACAGCGTCTGAAAATGCTGAAAGCCCACCCATGGACTGTTCCACAGCCCATCATAGAAGTTGTAGTCCTTGAAGGCCATGACCAGCCCTCCGATGGGTGCATAACGAAAGGTAAGGTAGAACATAATCACCGGAACAAACATCAAGATTAACGGAATATTCATCTTGAATCGTCGAAGCCGCTGCTGCCGAATCCGATGCTTCATTTCACTGTCCGGCGGTTGTAATCCAGACGGCGGACCTGCGGTCAGTTCCCCCTTCACATCCATCACTCCTCTCTGCTGTTGATGTACTATAGTTGTATTTTAGATAAAAATGTAAGCGTAAACATTTGTTATTTAACGATCCTTTTATAATTTTCTACGCAAAAATAACCCCACATGGTGGGGTTGACCTTGGAAACGAACAGATATTAAGAGAAGGCTTCTTTAATTGTGACCCTGCAGCAGTTCAAGGAGGATTGCTACCGGGCACTTCACTTGGCTACTTGCTTGCGATATTCGCGGGGCGATACCCCCGTCATCTGTTTGAATACGGTTGTAAAATAACTGGAGTTATCGAACCCGGTCAGTTCCGCGATATCTGCCATACTCTGCCGAGTGCTATGCAGCAGCAGTTTCGCCTTATCAATTCGGCGCTTGCTGACATATTGGCTAAAGCCTTGTCCTGTCTCTTTTTTGAACAAATGGCTCAAGTAGTTGGGTGTCACATGAACATGGGCAGCCACGGCCTGCAACGTGCATGTGCTGGAATAGTTCATTTCAATATACTGTATAACTCGTGTAACGACATGATCCTGCTGTTCCTGAGTTAGCCGCATCAGCATATCCAGCCACTCTTCGCTCTTGCATCTCGCCCAAGCGATGACTTCAGGTATGGTATGAATCCAGAGCAGTGGATCTGGGGAAGTGGGGTCCATACCACCGGATTCCTGAGGCTGAAGCTGTTGTACCAGTAAGTCCGTCATGACCTTCATAAGCATATGAATCTCCGCTTTGCCTTGTGACAAGCTCATCCCGGACGCTTCTTCTAGCAACATCTCTATCCGATTCATTATCGATCCGAATTGATGGTGGAGCAGCAACGAAGTCAGTTCCTCTCGCAGTCTCTCGGTACGGTCCACCTGGCTGTATTGTTCCCTGATCCGAATGTCGGACTGTTTTCGGCGATATCGTTCATGTGCCTTTTGTAACACCTGACATGCTTCATCGAGCGAGAACGGCTTTAACAAAAATTCAATTGCCCCATACCGGATGGCACGCTGTGCATATTCGAACTCACGATAACCTGTCAAAATGATAATCATAATGTCCAGTCCACTCTCGTGTATGCGTTCGGCCATATCTAGACCATCCATCACAGGCATGTTGATGTCCGTAATGATCAGATCAGGTGTGCAGCTGTGTACAGCCTGTATCGCTTCTTCTCCATCGGCCGCTTCCCCAACGACCTCCCACCCGAGGGGGTTATTACGAACCAGATGAATCAGACCCTGACGAAATAATGCTTCATCATCCACTACGAGCATACGTCCATTCAACAGAACCTACTCCTCTCAGTCACCTGAATTTCCCGGCATGAGTCCTCACCGATCTGATAAGGCAAACGAAGACGTACTAGCGTTCCCTCTCCCACAATCGACTCGATCTGTACACCGTAGGGTTCACCGTGTATCAACTCAATTCTTCGAAGTACACTCCGCATGCCAATGTGCTGACGTTCCTCATCTGCATGTGCCACTGGCGTCATAATGCGTTCAATGACCGATGAATGCATGCCGCAGCCGTTATCTGAAATTTCAATGATGAGCAGATCCGGCTCTCCTTCATGCCCGTTTTGCCGTGAGCCACGAATCTCCAGATGGCGGTTGCTCCTTTTGTCCGAGAAGGCATGAACAAAAACATTCTCCACGATGGGCTGAAGCAACAGTCGGATCACCTGACAGCGAAGCAATTCAGCAGAAACGGCAATTTCAATTGACAAAGCTTCCTGATACCGGGCCTGCTGAATCTGCAGGTAATGATCAATTTGCTTCATCTCATCCTGCACGGTCGTCAGTTGCTGCACGGGTTCCAGCGTATACTGCAGCATCTCGGACAAGGCAGTGACCAGGCGAGCCGATTTCTCATCGCCAAGCATATAGAACTTCCAGAAAAACATGCTCAAGGTGTTATACAGAAAATGGGGATTCAGCTGGGCCTGAATAGCTTTGAGTTCAGCTTCTTTTTCACTGAGTTCCCGCTCGTACACTTCATGTATAAGCGTATCAATCCGGGAAGCCATTGCATTGAATCGTTCACCGATGAAACCGAGCTCATCCCGTGTCTCGATCCGTACCCGTGTATCGAACTGTCCATCACGCACTCTTTTCATCGCGTTGACTAGACTCGCAAGTGGACGCAACAGTCTGCCGCTAATTACGGTAATGATGAACCACGAGCATAATATGCTGGCTACCGCAGAGAACACAGCAACTTTTACAATGATCTTTCCCTTGTTCTGAATCTGAGCGAGTGAGACTTTGCTGACCAGGGTGAAGCCCGCTTTGTCTGACGTTTGCTTCGTATACAATTGGGTTGTTCCCTGCTCGTCCCTGATCTCAGTCGCCCCTAGGCTTAGCTCGGTAAGTGGTGGTGGATCCGCATCCTGATTATGAAATGCATAAAGAAGCTCACCATCTGCGTCAAACAAGTAGACAGCAACTTCCTCGTTCAGCCGAAGATCTTTGAGATACGATTCGAACAACGAGGTGTTAAACAGTATTAGCATTACGCCATAGGTCTCCAGATCAACAGACCGCATTAATCGTCCCGCCAAAATCCAATTGGATTGTTCCTCCTGCAAGAAAGCATCCGGCCCCAAACGATTCCAACCATATTCGCCGCCCGTTCCTTCCAGTCTATGAACCATCTCTGCCAGATAGGAAGGATCCATCTGTTGAAATGAGCCAGCAAAGGCGCCGAGATTAAATATGTTTTCCTTCAGGTCATATATGCGGAGCCCCATGATCTCCGGTGCATCCAGCCTTACCTGATACAACTGATCATCCAGTTCATCTTCTAGCTTCATCTGATCGTAGGACGAGATGCCGGAGGTCTGTGCTTTGATGGCATTTTTTACGGAGGGATTCAGTGTGATATAATCGGTGACTTTATACATGTCGTGTACCCTGGAATCCAGACGTGCAAGAATCTGCTCTGCGGTAAGACTATACTGGCGACTGACCTCTTCATTGAACAGGTCGATATGAATGCGATAGGTGATCAATCCTGTGATTCCGGAGATTAAGACCGTTGCGGTAGATAAAAACAAGATTAGCTTTGTTTTAAATTTAAAGCGTTTACAAAAGTTCATCCACCACATCTTTCACACACCTCACCTATATTCCGTACATGTCTTACTCCTAAAAACATATCATACACCTATTGGAAAAAACCAGAAAAACCCTGACCCCGCTTCAATCGGTAGTCAGAGTTTGAAGGCATGTGATCCAGACATGTTACCGGGATGATCCAGATTAACTCTGGATCACGGCATTTTTATTCCCCGTAAATCTCTTTGATCCGTTCTTCCTCATTCGTAGACAAAAGAACATTAAGCAACCCCATCGCATTATTGGCATCGGTTCTCGTCGTCTTATACATCTCGGCAAACGCCGCTTCATCCTGCTCCGGGTCCATCGCAGCAAGCTTGCCCCACGACGTGCGGGCCTTGTCGTATAGCGTACTCAACGTGATGTCACGCGGATGTTGTGCAACAGGTGCCATGGATTCAAATTTCGCTGTGACCCTGAAGAAATCCTTGGAATCCTGGAACGATGTACTGTTATAATCCTTATTTTTCATCGCATCTTCGGTGATCAGCAGACCTTCACGGGCGATAAACAGTGTTTTCACCATGGCACGCTCCAGATTGGTTGCTTCTTCCCAAGTTACATAAGATTCATCAGGTGCTTGTACGGTTGTAAAAAAAGGAAAAGCATCATCAATTAACCGCTGCGAATCGGAATGAATTGGAACCTCTGCATTCATGTCCACAACGGCATCGCTATAATTGGCTACATTAATATTTTTGGAACCCGCCTCACTGACCCGACGCACTGGATGATCCGTAAGCGGGATACGGATATAACCGAGCTTATCGGCATACTGCTGCTTCAACTCTTCCAATGTGGAGTCCTTTCCAATCTTGCCGTCGTCGGCTGAAGAAGATTCTTCTGTAGTTGAACCTGTCTCCTCACTCCCATTCGAACCGGTTGCTGCGGTTTCCGTTACGGTCGCATTTGAGCTACTTGTCTCTGACGAAGCAACTTCTGTACCGGAAGCAGACTCCGGCGATGACGTCTCTTTCGCTCCGCCACCACAAGCTGTCAGAATCGCTGCCAAACCGAGCATAACTGTGAACGTCTTTATCGTATAATTCCATTTCATCGTATAATCTTCCCCTATCGTATGTATATTCCTGAGAACCATTAACCTCTGCTCCAAGACTTGAACACTTACTTACAAAAATATCCTTTCATATAACATGCTTGATTCACACAATTGGACATGGTCTACATTCTATCATAAGTTAAAAATCGGTTGTATACGACGATATACCTGTGTCTAAAGCCTTTTACTAGGCGCGCATTAACTACCACCGCAACACAAAAACACTGCCGCCCGTATGGACAACAGTGTTCGTGAAGCGTAATTATTTGATTCCTTTAGCCTTCTCCATATGCTCTGACCGAATCTGAGGATCCGTGGAATTGACCGATGATAACAGAGCGTAGATCGCCTGGATATCCTTCTCTTGAAATACGGTTTCGGGAACCTCAGTCTCAAGTCGTTCCGTCTTGCGCTGAATCGTTTCCACCAATTCATGATCGTAGATGATCAGTTCATCCGAATTCACATACCTCACAGCAGGATCAACACTGATGCGGCAACGGTTGGTGAAGGTCACCATGGAGACGAGACGTACTCTTTTGTAGTCTCCGAGGTGTGCATGAATGGCTTCAACATGGGCACGATGCTGCATGAGCGGATTGTACATTTTGACCCGGCTGCTGCTGACTGACCAATTGGCCTCTCTTCTTCCGCCGCGAATCTCACCTGTCGTCAGATTTCGGGTTTCGATCACAAAGATTGCCCGAGGGCCGATCACAACATGATCAATCTGCGAATAACCGGAGCGTGACTTTGGATTGGTAACGAGCAGGTCGTTCAGCACTTTATATTGACTTGGAAGACCAATCAGCTGATCTGCTGTACTAGGCTCCTCCGGCTGGCGTGTCCAATCCCCTTCCGCTTTTTTCTTGCGCTTACTACGGACCATACGCGGGGGAATGGCTGTCGTCGATGGTAACGCTGAAGCGGAGGCTGTAATCTGGTTCGCAAGCTCTGGTTGTGTCTTGAACAGAGACAGGATTTTCTTGAACATGGGCAAGCTCCGTTCTATTATAGTGTGGGTTACGGGTGACCATTACAGGAGGAATAACATCCTTTGACACATTCATTATGTAAACTTCTATTACTTATGTCGGATAAAGCGGGGTAAAAATAAAGGGAAAACGATCAAAATCTCTCTAAAACGCAAAGTACATATGAACATTTAACCAATTCCGTGACTTTAGAAGCATAAACAAACCGCAAAATTGAAAAAAAGCAGCGCAACCCTTTCCTGAATAGAAAAAGAATACGCTGCTGTTCTCTTGGATGTTAAGCCTGAAGATAATAGGTGTAGAGCACCTGTGTACCCTTCTCTTCCAGACCATTATTCGCTATTTCCTGATACAGAGATTCGGCCAGAGCCAACCCAGGTGTTTTCATGCCCATCGCTTTTGCAGACTCCAGTGCAATTCCCATGTCTTTGATAAAATGTTTCACATAGAATCCAGGCTCATAATCGCCTGCGATCATGCGCGGACCGAGATTGCTGAGTGACCAGCTTCCGGCTGCACCGGTAGCAATGCTCTTCAGCACGGTCTCCGCGTCCAGACCAGACGTCTTGGCATAGGCTAGTGCTTCGCATACGCCCATCATGCCAGAGGCAATGGCAATTTGGTTGCACATTTTGGTATGCTGTCCGGCTCCCGCCTTGCCTTGCAGCACAATGTTGCTGCCCATCTGCTCAAACAGCGGACGCACGGCTTCAAAGGCCTCCGAACTACCACCAACCATAATGGACAGCTTCGCGTTCTGCGCTCCGATATCACCGCCCGACACAGGTGCGTCCAGTGCATGCAGTCCTTTGGCTTCCGCAGCTTCAAAGATTCGTGCAGCCAGTAACGGACTGGATGTTGTCATATCAATCAGATATGAACCCGGTTTCGCATTGGCTACAAGCCCATCCTCACCGAGATAAATCTCCTCCACATCCTTCGGATACCCCACCATCGTGATGATGACATCACACGCGGCAGCCAGTTTGCCTGGTGTGTCATGCCATACGGCACCCTCTTTAACCAACGCTTCCGCTTTGGCAGCAGTTCGCGTGTACACATGCAGCGGATACCCTGCTCTCTGGATGTGCCCAGCCATGCTTTTACCCATCACGCCTGTACCAATAAAGCCAACCTTAGTCTCTCCAGGTACCTTAGTCGTTATTGTCATCGCAGGTTTCCTCCCTATTTCTCTAAGTTTTGTGGGGTGCTTGTTCTGAGATCGATAGCTATATCTGTATGTTAATGCTTTCGTACCCCGCCGTCTATCTTTTGTCTCCAAATCTAGCGAACCGACATGCGGTATTGGTTCGGGGACATATGAACGAAACGTTGAAACGCACGGTTCAAATTACGTTCAGAATAGCCTACCTTTTCAGCAATTTCTGTAATGGTACAATCGGTGTCCTTTAGCAGTTGCTTTGCTTTTTGCACTTTCATATTCATCAGATATTCGATAAAGGATACTCCCATCTCCTTCTTGAAAAGCCTGCTCAGATAGGAGGGGCTGACGTTCACGAGTTCCGCACAATCCGAGAGGGATTGGACACCTTCAGGTTGAAAGTTAAGGTGCTCGCATACACGCTGCACAATATGACGGGATGAATGTGTACGGAGGTCTTGACTGATCTCTATGCATAGCGGAAACAACACACCAATAAACCAATCATGCATCTCTCGTGACGTCTGATTTTCCTGCAACTGATCGAACAAGTTGCCACCAAGACGTTCAAGCATGCCTGGCCCTTTGGTTTCCATATATTGAATAATGGCCGACAACAGCATGTGGTAGCCCTGGATCATGATTGTATACGATTCGGAACCACGGACCCTTTTGGAAAACCTGTGAAGTACATCTTCAGCTTCGGAAAGGGTGCCATTCCATAATGACTCCATCATCTCCGTCTCCATCTCTCGTGGATACATAAACACCGGATTTCGCTCGATCGCTACAATATCTTCGTAAAACAGGACATTCTCCGCATCGTCAAACAATCGGTATTGCAGCGCAAGCTGTGCTTCCCTGAACGACTCTGCTACAGTTTCAAGTTGAACTGAACGGCCCACACCAACCGTACCAGAGAAGGAGAGGTACTGATTCAGAGCATCATGAATATCCTCTGCATAGCGACATACCCTCTGCCTTATATCAACAGAAGACATCTCTGCATCAAAGTGTAATATCGCTACCGAGTCACTATCATTTTTATCCACCACGTATCCTTTAAGATCATCATTCTGACTGAGCAGTTCATCCATTACATTTTTCAAAGCGAAAACAATGACAGGACCTTCACTTGGTAAAAAACGTTTCTTCTTCACCAGATTCTCTACTTTCACCACCAGCACAATGTACTGTCCTTCGGTTGAAACATCATGTCTGGCGCATTCCTCAGCAAACGGAGTGCCTCTCCATGAACCGCTGAATTGCAAGAGCTTCTGAAAGAAACGATCACGCAAATCAGGTTGTATGCCCTCAATATAACGATTAAGCTTCTCCGTCTGGTCGTTGAGATAACTAAGTGAAGACCTGATATATTCAATTTCGTTCCCTTGGGGAGTTGACTCCTGCCCATTTCTGCGCAGATGTTCTCCGTAACGCAGCAACTGTTGAATTGGATTATAGGCCAGCCGTGAGCTGAACCAGGTAAGCAGTAATCCAACGAACACAAAGATCGACACACAGATCAGGATTAATACGCGAATCCAGTTCAACTGGGCAATCATCTCCCGCTCCGGCAACTGGGACACATAGGTTCTTCCCATTGATGCCCCCACATAAGCCACAAGTTCGTTACCCTGCTCTCCCTTTAGTACGTCATGCCCTGACCTTTCCCTCCCCTCCAGATACGCAATCTGCTGTAATATGGCATCATCAGACGCCGCTGTACCAATCGCCTGGGGTCCGTCTGTATGCAAAATAATTCGTTGATCTGAATTCAAGATCGCCAGGGACTGATCTTCCAGACTAACGGAATAACTTCGTAGCAGACTTCGCAATGCCTGTTCTTTCATCTGCAGAATGATCACCCCACTGGGTGGCCCCTGACCCATGATCGGCAGTTGTCTGACATAGGAGATATAACCCGCCTCTCCGGACCCTGGCAGATACATCCATCCTGCCCCTTGGCTTCCTTCAAGCGCGACCTTCATATCCTGCTTCTCTCGGTAATCTACCAACGGGACCAATCCATAATAATGGGATAAAACCATATCCGTTTTGCCGTCAAAATAGATCATTTCTTCAATAAGATTATTGGTGTTTTTGTGAAGTTGAAACATCTCCAGCAGATCCAGATGCAGAAAGTAATCGCTCTCATAATTGGCATTCCCCAGTGCATTACGCATCAAGGGACCACTGGCGAGCTGCATCGATTCATGCTCAATATTGGACAGAATGTTCTCGACCCGGTCTTTGAGCAAATTAAGAGAGGCCATGTTGTTATCCTGAAACTGACCGGTCAACTTGATCATAGAAAAATGATAATAAGCACTTCCGGCAAGCACCACCGGAATGACCACCGACATGCAGCCCAGCCAGATCAGCCTTTTCAAATACCCATTCGTTGCGAACCAGCGATCCAATATGGATTGGACGGTATGCATGATACGTCTCATGGATTCACCCCCGTGTGCTGCCTTATGCTCATTACCCTCAACTATTAGGGTTCATTATATCAAGAGCGGTATGCGGATACACTCCCAAACATCAAGTCGGGGAACGTTTATTTTCAATTCACCTTCAACCCATTGCGTTTTCAGAAGATTTTCGGTAATTAAGGCTTCCGCTTCTCCTGCAGGACTCCCCTCACCAGAGCCCACCGTAATCTCAATATCGTGGAGCGGAAGGACGGAAGACAATGGTCTGCGTCCTGCTCCGTTGACCAGATGGATCAGCAGCTCGTCGTCTTTGCGAAAAACCGTTAATTGTAGTCCCGGAGTTGCTGTCACAGATACCGTTGCCTTTCCATCCAGCAGAAGGTCTACGGCGTTAGCAAAGAGTCTGAAATGTTCCTCCAGCTTAAATTCCTGGATTAGACTGCTAAGCGAAAAAGGTAAATAACACGCCTTCCCCCCTCCAAGTGTACGAAGCAGTGCCAGCGGCAGATCCGTCTGCTTCACAGCCAGTGAAGCACGTTCAGGAGGTGCGCCGACACTTTCCAAAGGAGAAAATGGAGGCACCAATGTTGCCAATACCTGTACGTCTGTATCGATCGGTTGGCAGTACATTACCTTGCCGCGATGGGGGATAAGTTCGGTCTCTTCCAATTCACGCTGCAATGGGTTCGTGCCCTTAGGTGTGTCTATGCCTACAAGTGCCGAAGATTCGAAGCGCAAATAAGAAGCGAATAAATACTCACTCTCTTGCATTTCCCCGGTAATACCGAACAGATCAGCCATAAGGGACTTGCTCTGCTTTTCTTCCACGGGCAACTGCCCTTCTGCAAACACACTGCCTCCTTGACTCACATATTCATGTAACGTTTTTGCAAAATCAGGCGGATACGTGCATCCTTCAGGCAAAAGAATGACCTGGTACCGATGCAGATCCACGCTTGCCAACTGTTCCGGCAGAATCACATCAAACGGAATTTGCTTATGAATCAGCGCTTCAGCCAGACCTTCTGCAGAACGGTCTGCATTCCACAGTAATGCTACCTGACATACCGGCTGTGCACCGTCCATATATGAAGCAAGTTTTGCCGCATCCGTGTTGACTTCCCTCACCGTACGCAAGATTCGCTTATCCGTAATTGTATCCGGAATTCCGGTCAGGGAGTGCCAGAGTTGGCCTCCATTGGCCGGGATCTGCGAGAGCCAGAACCGGTACTCGGCTGGTGGAAGCCCCGTGTGGCGCCAGTCCATCCCCGGACAGGAATGAATGATGCCGAAGGGATCTGGACGTCCAGGAACGGAGCGCCCCACTTTGATACTAAGCGCCGGCTGCCAAAATTCCGGTATACGTGTATGTCCCAGTGACAGGACATCCTGTGGCTCCGTGCAGAGCATATCCGTAATGGAAACCCTCTTCTCCAGATGATCCCGGTGCAGATTATAGTACAGAATCATTGGTACTTCAGGTCGGACAGTCTTAATCTCCTGATACATCCGTCCCAGATTATCATCGAAGCAACGTGCAGCAAAATCGGGCTCGAGCTCGGCAGACGTTCCAGGCAGATCCGCACCATATAGACCTCTATATTTCTCCTGACATTTGGAGCATTGGCAGAAGACATATCCGGGGGCGTTAAAGAAAACACCGTCGATCTCATAACGTTCCAGCGCCTCCCGAATGACTGGAACAGCCAATTCCTCGTTCCGATAACCCCCGTTAATGCAGGTCGACATGAGAAGCGGCCAATGACCCGGGCGTGTAGCCCCAATAATATCCGGTTGCCCTCCTTCCTTACGTGTAAACCATTGGGGCCGCTGCAGATAGACGGAGTCCTCTGCCTTGCTGAAATCAAAGCGGGCGATAAATCGAATTCCCCGCTGATGACAACTGTCGATCAACTCCCGCAGCAGATCACTGTCTCGGGACAAATAGCCATTATGCACATGAAAATTCACTTGGGATGAATACCAGGCATAGATCCCACCGGTATTGAACACCATCGCATTGGCGCCCATCTCCATGATCTGATCCGCAAGCTTTTCGGGATTAATCTTTGCCGTATCCTTGACCTGCATATTGGGCTGGATGATGCTTAGCGGCTGCTGCCACCATGGACGATGTTCCTGCTCGGTTATTGGGCTCTTCATCGTTTCTCCTCTATTCCGTTATTGTAGGTTGATTGAATTGATCGTACGCTTTGGCCATTTCCTGGTACGCCTGCTTGATGTCAGGCTGATTATTCAATTTATCTACATAGGCTCTGAGTTGTTCCACACTGGTTTGACCGACAATCGTCCGGGTTAGCATGGAACTGTATTCGTCTGCGTATTTAGGCCACGTTTCTCTCCATGCTTCTGAAGTGATGACTCGATAGAAATCAATCTTGCCTATCTCATCAAAGTTCTCGACTTCCTTGATTTTGGCATCATTATAAGCCTTGTCACCAGAAGCACTGATCACCTTGCCCCATTTGGCGTAAGCGAGCACTCCCGCCCCTTTGCTGGTCGTATTCACTTCCTTAACTCCCTGTTCCGTCAGAACCTTCTGACCGTCCTGTTCCGTATAATGAACACCTTCAATTCCATAGTAAGAGAAATCTGTCATCTCCTGAGAAGCCGTCATGTCAAAATACTTCAGAAGCTGCTTCACCTTTTCTTCCGGCACCTTTTTCGAAATATAAAATCCACCAGCTACGCCGGTTTCCAGCCCGACTGCCGCATCTCCATGAGGACCTGTCAGGGACAGATTCAGAATCTTCGCATCCGGTTGGCCGGATTTCTTCATGGCCTGCTCCCATTCGTGATCCCACCAGATTGGACGTCCATAGGAAGCGGCCCGATTGGTCTTGAAGAGTTCCTCAGCCTGGCTTTCTTTCATGACGGCATACTCTTTCGATAACAATCCATCCGCATACAATTCACGGAACCACTCAATCATCTCGATATACTGAGATGTTAAGCCGGGGCTCATCAACCCGCCGTCATTATCATAGGTGGGATTATAAGCTCCGAATCCCGCCTGGAACATTGCTGGTGGATTGTTGATGAACAATAAGCCGACGGTATCCTTATTCCCGTTGCCATCCATGTCACTATCTACAATCTTTTTCAAGACTTCCCTATACTCTTCGAATGTCTTGGGAATCGGCAGGTTCAGCTTCTTCAGCCAGTCCTCCCGAATCTTCAGCCCTCCATCAATACGAGAGCGGGAACGCGGCACCGCATAGATTCCTCCATCGACTGTCAGATACTTCAGGGCATCGGGTGCAAGATTCTCCTTCAGATTCGGATATTCGCTGAGATCGCCAAGGAACGGCGTCAAATCCCAGAACGCACCATTTTGAATGGCCGTAATCAGAGTTGGACGAATCTGATTCTGGTAGGCTACCACTTCGGGCAGGTCACCCGACGCGAGCAGCAGATCCAGCTTCGTATCCAGATCTCCAGAGGGTACCCATTCGATATCCAACTTGGCATTCGTTCGTTTCTCCCATTCGGTCCAGTATTCATTGTCCATATCAGGAATCTCATTGTATAAGCCTGCAAACATCTTGATATTCAGCGTCTCATCTCCCCCAGATTCCCCTATACCTGGATTAGTGGCTTCTCCCGATCCACTGCACCCGGCAAGCATGGAAACGGTCAAAAGAATGCAGAGCCAAGTCGTCCATCGTTTATTGAGCTTTTGCATTGTTATTTCCTCCCCTAAAACCTTTTAGTAAGCGTTTGCATATTTATTGATAAACATTTTGTTTATTCACTTTGTAACCGTCACCCTTTGACCGAACCAATCATGACCCCTTTGGCAAAGTGCTTCTGCAAAAATGGATATACGATCAGGATCGGTACCATCGCCAGTACAATGGAAGCCATTCGAATCGTCTCCTGTGGCACAACACTTTCGTCACTGGCTCCCGCCTGAGCCACGGCGACCGAATTCGAATCGATTACAAGAGTTTTGATGAGTAACTGAAGCGTCCATTTGCTAGAATCGGATAGATAGATGAGTGCATTGAAATAAGCGTTCCAGTGTCCCACTGCGAAGAACAGCGTAAACGTCGCGATGGCTGGCATCGATAACGGGATTATGATGCGGATGAAGGCCGTCAGGTCACTGCATCCGTCAATCTGTGCCGCATCCTCCAATTCGGAGGGCAGCGATTCGAGAAAGCTTTTAATCACAATCAGGCTCCATGCATTCGTCAGTCCAGGCAGAATCATGGACCAATATGAGTTCAACAGCCCCAATTCCTTAACAAGCAAGTAGTTGGGAATAATGCCGGCACTGAACACCAAGGTGAAAATGACCAGCCCCATGATCCACTTATGACCGGGCAACGACTTCTTCGTTAAACCATAGGCCATCGTGAAGGATACGATAATATTCAGTATGGTGCCAACCACCGTAATAAACAATGTGCTTTTGAAAGCGTTCAGGAAGCTATTCGTTGATAAAATGTAACGATACGACTCCAGCGACCATTTTTCCGGAAAAAGATAAAACTTCAGCGGCACATACACTTTCGGATCGGTAAACGATACGCTGAACACGTACAGAAACGGGAAAATGCAGGCTAGCGAGATCAAGGCAACCAGGCTGTAATTGATCCAGTCAAAGAGTGTCAGACCTTTTTTCTGCACAACAAAGCTCATTTCTTATCCTCCTGTCCAAAAAGAGCAACGACCCTCCGGGTTAATAGATTCCCTCGTGTCCAAGTCTTTTCACAATTTTGTTGGCAGCCACAATCAGGAACAATCCGACCAGACCTTTGAACAGTCCTACGGTAACTCCGATGCTGATCTTGCCTTGCAAAATGCCGTACGTGTAGGAATACGTATCGAATACCTCCCCTACCGAGCGCACCAAGGGGTTCATCATCAGCAGGATCTGTTCAAAACCGGTATCCGCCATGCTCCCAAGGCGTAGAATGAGCAAAATGATAATTGTTGGCCGAATGGCTGGCAAGGTAATATGCCAGATCTGCCGGAAACGTCCGGCGCCATCCACAACCGCTGCTTCGTAACGCTGAGGATCGACCCCCGCCATCGCAGCAAGGAAAATGATTGTCCCCCAACCGGCTTCCTTCCACATGCTTTGGGCGGTAAGTAAACCCCAAAAATAATTGGGTTCGGATAAAAACGAAATCGTGTCTTTCCCACTCTGCGCAATCAGTTTGTTCACAATGCCAACGTCGGTGGAGAGCAGGAAAAACGTCATGCTTGCAACAACAACCCATGACAGAAAATGCGGTAAATATACAATGGATTGATTGATGCGTTTGAACGTCTCATGCCGGATTTCATTCAGCATCAGTGCCATCAGGATCGGCAGTGGGAAATGGAACACCAGCGCGATCAGATTGATGGCGAGTGTATTGCGCAGCATGATATAGAAGTTGGAACTGCCAAACAGTTCATTGAAATGCTTAAATCCCACCCATTCACTGCTCGTAAATCCAAGGAATGGATTGTAATCCTGAAAGGCGAGAAGCAGTCCCCAGAGGGGAACAACTTTGAATAATAAGAAGTACAACAGCCCCGGCAAAATGAGTAAATAAATCATCCGGTGTTTGTACATGCGCGATAGCAGACTGCCGGATTCCAACTTGCCACTTGAGCGGCTTATTGTCTTTAACTGGGTGTTCATCGGCTACATCACCTCTCTCTTCGAGGCATGATCCATGCCAATTACAATGGCCTCATACCGTGCCAACATAGGGAGGCTAATCCTTGTTACACTTGCCTCTCTCTTGATGGGAACAGCTTTGGACGAACACAGGGAGTACGCATGTATGGATGTGCCGATGTTGTTAAGTTCAATTGCAAGGTCATATAACGGTAACGCTTCCATATATGTCGTGCCATTGAAACCGGACAAGTTCAATAGCTGAACCAACAGGTTGCCATCTTCCATTTGGTTCAGGAACAGCTCTACACTGGCTGGAAGGTCTGTTCTCAATGAGCGTTCTCCAATGAACCGATCGAGTATATCCGTCACTGCATGTTTGTGATCTTCGAAACCGTGTTTGTAATACAACGCACCTGGATTCCAACCGTAATAGATGCCCGCCCCACGATCAACATATTGGGTGATCCCCAATCCGTAACTCTCTCCCATCTGATGACCATAGGCCCGCTCCGGTGGACCAAAAGAGGCTGGTTCGATATAAGGCATATATCGCTCCGTATGCGATGGATTGAACTGCATCCGCGAAAAACCGCCGTTGACCGTAATCCAATCCCGATCCTTCAGACTGGGAAAGAGATTATTGTCACCTACATGCAAGTAGGCGGCAGGCAGCATATCTACATCCCCTGAGTGGACAACCCCAAACCATTCCTGCAAACATTCCGCATCATTCTTGAAGGCATTGCCTGTAGCAAGCAGCACTACTCCCTGACTTTGCACTTCTTTTAATGCTTCTAATGTTAGTGGTTCAGGACGTTGCATCCCGGGCAAGATGACTACTTTCACTGCGGCGAGTTTATGCGCCATGGCTGCAATCCGTTCTTCCACGATGACATCAAACAGTATGTGGGCTTCTTTTAACATTTTGAACAATCCTAGATATTCCCTTCCCGCCCCAGCCGCGGACGGTTTGATCAAAATCACTTCTGCCATGGAAGCGAGATGCCCATAGATATGTTCATGGTCTGCATGATAGCGGAAGATACGCTGTGCCACGGGAAAGTTCCTTTGATCCGGATATCCCTCAAATGCCCCAATGACACAGAAGTCCAGCCCTGATCCGTTCGCGATATTCTGAAGTAACCGCACTTCAGTCTCATACGGAGAAACACCTGTGAACCGGTAGGTCAGGTCGATGGCATTGATGCTGCAATTGCTGATCAGCTTGTTATCCCAACTCTGTACGACAGAAGCTACATTTTCAGAAGCAGAGTACTGCCATAAAGGTAAGGCACGGGTAAGTGATGTGTTGGATTCCTTGCGAATGATATCGACCTGGTGAGGATGGTAGGTGCTGATTGCCACATGAGGCCAGCGGGATTTAACCAAGTCATGAATTTTGCTCAGAATCTCTCTGGAAGTGACCTCCTGAAACTGAAGATACGATGCATGCAGCTCATGCTCAGGGCCTGTATAGTCCAGTAGCTCACTCCCGCAGATCTCTTTGAAACGACGCTGACAATTGTCACAGTAACAAGGACCATAATAGTTACCACTGTAATCCCAGTGCTGATAACCAAACATATTGAAGAAAATGCCGTCCACCGGATACTTCTCCAAGACTTCCGTGATGGTTTCAAGCGATTTTTCCTGCTGATACGCACTGTTCAGACACGTATGCACAATGCCATAATAATTCACTTCTTGTCCTTCACGATCACGATAAAACCATTCCGGATGTGCTTCTAAAAGCGATTCATGGGCTTTGCTGAAATCAAAACGGGCGACAAACTTCATATCCAGCTCATGCGCCTTAGTGACGGCTTCCTGTAGCACATCCGCATGAAGATAAGGTGTGACGTATTGGTGCTCCAATGTGGAAGGATAGAAGGCAAAGATGCCTCCCGCATTCATCATCAACACATTGGCTTGAAACTCCTGAAGTTCTTTCATCAACAGGTCCACATTCATCCCCGCATCGATCTCACGGAGATTGTTCTGAATCAGGCGAAGCTGGTTCGAAGACCACCAGTTCATTCGCATCGTCCTCCTCTTGTCTGCGATGTACTTTAACCGTATACCTTGGATGACAGGCACAGTAGGGACATTTTTTGCAGAAATCGGTTAGGAAATATATGTCTGTTCTACAGAGCCAATGAACAGTATGAAGGCATACACGCCAGATATGGCAGACAATAATTGTCCGTTTGCTACTTTGTTGAGTTTTTTGATTCAAAAAAACTGAAAAAGGAATCAACTTCCTGTATGCTGTACAACCTAACGGAAACTTCCTTCATTGGAAAGGAGGATTCCCATGAGTCGTGAAAAAGGTCAAATTACCATTTGGTTGTCCTTTTCCATCATTTTATTAAGTGCCGGACTAGTCTGCCATGTCTTGTCCATTCCAGCAATTCTCGAAGCGGGCGGCAGAGATGGATGGTTGTCTGTTGTAGCCGCCGCTCCATTGTTCATGTTGTTCCTATGTATGATGTATATCATCATTCGGCGAGTACGTGGACAGCGATTAACAGATTGGATTACCCGAGAATTCGGGGCGGTACCTTCCTGGATCTTCCGGATCTCCGCTTCCATTCTGCTATTCACGCTTGGCACACATACGTTGTATGAGACAACCAACTGGACCGTATCCACATATCTTCAATTCACGCCACCTTACGTTCTGGCTGGTGGCGGAGCACTGGTTGCCGCGTGGGCAGCGGCTAAAGGTATACGCTCCATTGCGATGACTTCCAGTCTGCTGCTGCCCTTTGTCATTTTGCTTGGTTATTTTGTAATGTCCGCCAATATGAAATACAAAGACTACAGTCTATTGTTCCCGATTATGGAGAACGGCATGGGTCCCGTGTGGCGGGGTATGATCTACTCCTTAGCCGGTCTTATGGAAATCTGGATTCTTATGTTATTCCAACATGAAGTCAAAGGCAAAATTCGTTGGTGGCATGTTCTGATCCTAGGCGTGTTTATGCTCAGTATGGCGATAGGACCAACGATCGGAGCCATCGTGGAATTTGGTCCCGAGGAAGCAGCAAAACAACGAAACAGTCCCTATGAGCAATGGAAACTTGTGAATATAGGCAAACTGTTGCAACACGTTGATTTTCTGTCCATCTATCAGTGGCTTAGTGGTTCCTTTGCAAGGGTGGCCATATCCATGTATCTCATCGTGGATCTGCTGAATTTCCGCAGACCGAAGAAACGATATATCGCCATCCTTACCATTACCGTCATCATGAGCTTCATGGCGATGCAATGGTGGCGCATTGATTACGTCGACTATTACGTGGATCATATTCAGTTCCCGGTCATGCTCGCTTATGTATCCATCGTTACCGTAATATTGACCATTGCCGCATTAATCCATAAAAAGGACAAGGAGGCTCCCGATCATGCCGATCTCAACCCAGCCCAAGAATAATCCTGACGTTGAACCGTTCCGAATGAACGAGCATAACCTGAATACCTTTTTTGCCGGATCTGACGATGTCATCATCAATAGTCATATGATCGGAGAACCTCCGATGCAACTCCTTATGACCTATTGCAGCGGTATGGTAGATAGTGAAGCGATCTACGATATTATTCTCCCGGAACTCAAACGAACATATGAAAATACACACTTTATCCGTACATCCGACATTGAAAAGTGCATCAGCCTGGATTGGACCCGAATGGATCTGCAAGATCCGGCATTTGGAACTGAACTGATGTCTCTCCGTGTTTTTGAAGGCCATATGTTGATCTGTATTCCTTCCCTGCAAACCATGTGGAGTATTGATATATCTAACATCCCTACTCGAACACCGGAGGAATCAACCACCGAAGTTTCGATTCGTGGGGCAAGAGATGGGTTCATCGAACCCCTTGCCGTCAATGTTGCCTTGATACGCACCCGTCTGCGTACGAACCAACTGGCCTGTAATATCGAACTGATCGGTACACGTTCTGCAACCAAGGTGGCATTGATGTATATCAAGAATATCGCCAATCCGGAGCTGATCGAAGACGTCCAGGATCGGTTGCGTAAGATTGAGACGGAACGCATCTTGACCGCCAATGAACTGGAAGAATTGCTGTCGCCTTCGAAGATTACTTTGTTTCCCGTCACCCATTATACGGGCAGGCCTGACTTTGCTGCAGAATGTCTCCTGAATGGACGTTTTATCCTCATTGTAGACGGTAATCCCAGCGCCATTATTGGGCCAGTCAATCTGTTTCTTTTGCTCAAATCACCGGAGGATGCCAGCTTTCCCTTCTTGCCTGTGAACGTAGGACGGATGCTGCGCTTTCTTGGCCTGATGATCACCGTATTCCTGCCTGGCTTTTATATTGCGCTGACATCCTTTCATATGGATCAGATCCCCTTTCCTCTAGTCGCGACGATATCGGTTGGACGCATGGGACTTCCAATGGAATCGGGAGTGGAGATGTTTCTCATTATGCTGCTAATGGAGCTGTTCCGAGAGGCGGGGGTACGTTTACCAAGTGCCATCGGCCAGACATTAACGGTCGTTGGAGGTCTGATTATCGGAGATTCCGCCATTCGAGCCGGCATGGTCTCTCCCCTTATGATTGTCATTATCGCAGTTACCGTCGTAGCTGGAGCAACCATTGTGAATCAGGTCATGACCAGTTCTGTGCTGATCTTGCGGTTCCTTTGTTTTGTCTTGGGGGCATCCCTCGGCATCTATGGGTTCATCCTGTCGTTGATTCTGTTCCTCATCTACCTGACCGATCTCAAATCATTTGGCATTCCGTATCTCACGCCGTTAACACCGCTTCATTTCAAACAAGCGATAGCTTCATTATTCAAACTGCCAAAGGGGTTAGGTAAACGAAGACCCGTCTATCTTGAGACTCAAGAACCGCGTAAGAAAGGAAACGGACGATGAAACACTTGTTACAGCGATGTTTGCTGGGTCTGTTAAGCCTATCGATGTGCGTGATGACAAGCGGATGCTGGAGTGCCTTTGAGATTCAACAGGTAGACTACGCCAAAGCCTTTGGGATTGATTATAAGGACGGCATGTATCACCTGTATGTACAAACACTGGATTTTGCCAGTGTCGCCAAAAGTGAAAGTTCAACCAAAAGTGCAGACACACCACCTGTATGGGTCGGACATGCCGAAGGGAAAACGATGAGTCTGGCGCTGAACGAACTGTTCCGTACGGCTCAATTACACATGGCTTGGGGGCATGTGACAGCCATCGTTATGGCCGAAGGTGTGCTGACTAGCAAACACATCAAAGAAGTGTTCGACATGCTGGGACGTTTTCCAGAATCCCGTTATACAACCTGGGTGTATGGAACACGAGAGCCACTGGAGAAAATTCTGAGTGCAACGTCCATGTATAATATGTCGCCACTGGACAGCATTCTTCACAACCCGCTCCCGACGTACATGGAAGAATCGTTGTATCCGCCTGTGCTTAGCTTTAAACTCATTGCAACACATAATGATCCGGCTACCACGACGTATCTGCCGAGTCTTGCATTGAACAATACCCAGTGGGCTGAGAATGAGAAGAAACATGATTTGTTTCTGGTGGAAGGGGCCTTTTTTGAGAAGACTGGCTATGACTTTGAATACTTTCCACGCAGTCAGCTTCCCGGTTATCACTGGCTAATTAAGGACATGCGGCGTGCTCCCTTGCTTGTGCAGAAGGATGAAACGATCTATGGAGCACTCAGTGTAGGCTTGCCAAAAATAAAAATTAAACCTGTCATTCATGGGGAAGAGGTCAAGTTCAACATTGACGCCCAATACCTCACCGCCCTGTACGAATACCTGGTACCCACCTCTTATGAAGAGATGATCCAGATTAGTGAAGTGAAGTTACGTGAGCAGATCATGCAGACCTATCGTCATGGCCTTGAGCGTGGTGTCGATATTTACGGCCTTCAGGAGAAGCTGTATCGCAAAAATCCAAAGCTCTGGCGTAAGTTATCAAACAATGGCAGCAAGATGATGCTTACCGAAGACTCGATTCAGGATCTGAAAATCCATCTCACGATTCCGTATACAGGGAAATATAAACGGAAAGTGTAGGAAACGCGTAAAACACCCCTTGTCCGTCTGGAGCCGGATAAGGGGTGTTTGTGTAGATGGATGTCGTTCGTTTGCAATGCGAATCATGCGGATCTGTTACTGCGAAGTTTCCATTCCATTAGCCAGCCTATCAATATGGAGAAAGATAGGCCAAACAGCAGGATCGGCACGTTGTAAAACAGTGTGTTCGTGTATTGGTTCAGCCAGCCAAAACGGTACACTGCCGAATTCGGATCATTCGTAAATCCATTGAGTTGCATTCGTAAGTCATCGATAATACGTAACTCCAGAAAGACTGACAACACACACAGTAGGAGAGCAGTCAAGGGTACATAGACATGCACCTTTCCTCCCCAGCGCTGACGCTGATCATATAACCACCATTTGGACAAAGTTGTCGTCCAAATACATAGAATCAGGAAGGTCAGAAGAGATGGAGCTAACACTAGAAGTCCCAGGTTACCGTTACCAGACACTCCTCTACCAGGCTCATGTTGGAAGGTTAATCCACGAACAGCACCAATCATGAGTACATTCCATATGAGGAAGATGAAGTATGGCTTGTTGATTCTTTTTAAACGACTCATATGTTACCTCCTAACCTCACTATCGAGAGATGAGTAGATGACGTGACCTTCGTCGTTCAACCCTTTTATGTCCCATATCATCTCGTGAATCGGCCGCTGGATTACCGCATACCACAACCTGCGGCTGGATTGATCGGAAGATGATTCCACGATTTCCGCTTCCAACCGTGAAGATGCCAGATTTGGTTCGTAGCGAATATGCACCTGGGTAATGTCAGCATCGTGGAGATACCCGTATATAATATAGATCATTTTGCCTTTGGACTCCTCGTATCCTGATATATGAGAAGAAAGCGGCTCGACCGGATTATCCTGCAGACCACCGCCTATTCTGGCCAGTTCGGAGAACCACATCTTTTGCTGGATCAAAGCAGGAGTCAGGTTATTCGTAGTGAGATCTTTATATAATACCAATTGTGTTCGCGGTTCAATAGTTGTAACTAGCTTCACCTGTTCGGCATTAATACCATTCTTGCTGAGCACTGAATCGAGGTCCTGCGGACCACAAGAGCGTATCAAAAACAAAGTTGCAGCGAGCAATACAAAGAACAACACGTACGCTACCTGTTTACGGTTGCGTGTCTTGAGCATAGATTAACGTCTCCTTAAAAATTGAATCTTTATAAACAATTAATTATCGTAGAAATGGTATGTCAGATAGTGCTGTCCCGAAGTAATCTACCAGCATCCATGCAGCGATCCATAACAATGGCAACTGCATGATCCAGTAAGGAAAGATGTATCTTTTCTCATGATAAGAAACCCATCCCGAAACCAAAGCCGCAATAACACAAAGTGGGTATGACATCAGTATCTTGCCTTCCAAACGACTTGCCACCTGATACTCAGAAGGAGTGGGTGCAGCGAGCGACATTCCCATGCCAAATGCGATCAATGGCCAGATCAGTAATGTCAGACCATATATTAAGGTGAAAATCATGATGTACAAGAAACTTATTTCTTTTCTTCTTATATCTTTGCTCAACAATCGAACTCTCTCCCATGTGTTCATTTTATTTAAAAAAAGACATCCAACGGCCGCTTACTCTCAACTAACTTTCACTTCTTATAATAATGCATTACCCGCAACCGAGTAGTCAGGATTAACGTCTGAGGAATGAGCACAAAGACAATATACATAAGTACAATTAACCATAGATGTGCGGCAAAATGTTCTGCACCGAAGGATGGCTTCGGACGTTCAATCCAATACCACCAGCACGGGATGGCAACAAACCATGTCAATCCCGTGGAGATGAACATATCTTTTATATCACTCCATAGAAAGCAGAACAGCGCGACGAACAAAATAGGACCTGTCCAGGAATCCAATATCGGTCCCCAGCTCTGGAAGACAAAGATAATGGCAGGATACAGGAGGTTAATGGTCCAGCGCCAAATGTTATTAGTGTATAGATTCATTATTTTTCACCTCGTTACGTACCGTTGCAATTTCACGTGAAAATACAGGCTACAAAAATTTGCGAAGATATGTACTCTCGATTTTAAAAGGTTATTCAATTACATACTGGGAAAGAAATGAAGAGAATAAGCATGATTTTGGATATTATAGCTCATACTACCTTCAGGAAATTATCGAAGGAGTGACAGTATGAGGTTAAAAAGTATCATCGCCGTTGGAGCTGTGTTAACGTTCTCAACTCTGTTATGGGGCTGTGGTAATGGCACTGCGAATAATGCTTCCCAGCAACAGAATGACACCGTTCGGTCGGAGAGTTGGAGCGATCCCAAACGACTAGAAGCTTCTCATCTCGAGGCACTTGAGCGTATGGAAAAAGATCATATCCACCGAATGGTTTCACTTAGTGCAAGTACAGATGGAGACAAAGTGATGACCACACTTGAACGATCGAGCCAAAAGTTGGAGGAAATGCGACCGCTCGCCGAAATGCTCCAGTATGAAGGACATCCGGCATTATTACAGCGAATTCAAGACATGTCCAGTGATATCCAAGGTTCCAAATCCGTCATTGCTGAGATGAAAAAATTGCCTCAGGACGGTAAAATTAAGATCCAGTCTGAGAACTCCGATTCCTTGCATCACATCAGCAGCTTCCGTGATTACCACCAGTATATTCAAGAGAAAATTCAAACATTGAACAGGAATACTACTGATATACACTAATCAGTTATAGTACTGCTTACCCAAGGGAGTAAATAGTTAGGTGGGAGGATTACTTCCTATCTGACTATTTACTTGTGAGCAGATATAGACAATTACAATTACTGTATCCTGCTGCAACCTTCCATGAATCGTACGTATCTTCTGTTCCTGTTGCACGAGTCCTTGCTGCAATTGCTCGCATTGTTGAAACAGCTCTTCGTAAATCCGACAAGGATCGGAATATTCTGTCTATGTCCACTTCCCTCCTGCTATCTACATATAAATAATATTAATGTTGATACTGATCAGCATTACGAAATCTTCTCTCCTTCGTAAAAATTAAAATAAGGCAATTCCGAAATTTCCTTATATCTTATTATCAGTTATATAGGTATCCATAAAAACTCTTCTCTGTTTACTGATCTAAAAAGTTAAAGTATATTATAATGTGCTAAGTTAACATATATAGGAGGTTTAAGATTATTTTTAATAATATTCAATCTGTATCTTTTATACTTTTAATCTTATCCCTTATATTGGGAGGTTGTAACTCTATAACGAATCAAGACAAGATTATTGAAGAAGCCACTCAAGTGGGTCATCAATACTTCATTAATCACTATAATACTGAAGTGGAATTCATTGATCATAAATTTATGCCGAAAGATCTCAGCCACAATATTAGTTTGAGTGGACATGTTAAAAATAATAAGGAAACCGAAATCACTATCATAATTGATTATGATACATTTGAAGTTCAAACAGCTGTTGTACCGAAAGAGTTACTCGACAAGAAAATCAAATAAGTTCCAACAAGGAGTGGTAGATGTGCTCAATAAAAAATATCGCACACTTCTAACGCTATTAATAATAATTGGTTTAAGTATCACTGTATTTTGTGCTTGTATGTCCAACGAGCAAAAAGAAATTGTACAAAAAGCCGAGATCGCAAGCCTAGCTTATTTTAAAGAAACCTATGGAATTGATGTTGAGTTTACAGGCCACAAGTTCATTCCGTCTGACTTGTCTCATACGGTGTCACTGACAGGGTACGTAAAAGGAAATAAAACCCAAGAAATATTCTCAATGGTGGATTATGATACTTATGAAGTCAAAACAGGCTCAGTGCCCGAAGACATCAAACCTCTTAAGTAGATGTGTGATAATTAGGCCCGTCACTGACTAACCTCAACCTATTCTCTCCATTTCCTCTTCATTCCACCCACAACGATACCCAAATGAACATGCTAAACAGCAAGACTGGTGCCAGTGCGCCTGTGGCTAATATGATCCAAAGCGACGCGGGCTTGATCCTTTGGCAATATGCATCAACCTTGCGCATCCGATCTTTGCGCCACTTGGCGAACCTGAGCTGTTTGATCATCCGATTGAGAACTATTTGCCGCTGCTCGCCCTCTTCCACATCTTCAATCGCACGCTGCAACTCCTCATATAATTGAGCCTCTTCCTGCCCAGCCACCGTAGGTGTAATCATCTGATCCTTCCTCCCATGAGAACATTATTGAGATACAGCCTCTCACCTATTCGAACCATCATTAATACGCCTGTATTCTAGTCACTACCTACCTAACTAAGCTACTACACTACATAATTAACACATTACGGACCTTCAAGGTTTGAAGTTTTTTTCAAAAAATGAACAACCCAAAAAGCCCGGGCATGGCCCGGACTTCGTTGAATGATGCTAGAACTATTTAACCGAGTGCCGTTTAGCCAGCGTTAGCGATCAATGCATTCAGGCATACTGCACCCTGCGCACGCACATTAACGACGATAATCGGCGTTTCCAGCATGTCATGCATCCATGACATATAATCTTCTACTTTTTCGTTCGGAAGGATCGTCAGAATAACCCCTGCGAATCCACCACCATGAATCCGACAAGCGCCGTCACCCAGGTTTTGCAGATAATTCTCCGTCACAGCCAGCGCAATGCCAATCTCTTGCTCCTTCACAGCACCACTCTGATATACATTCTGCAGCCACTTCCATGACGAATTACCAGACGCTGTAATCAGTTTCAGGAAATCAGCAAAACGTCCATCACGTAACGCCTGTACCTGACCATCGACACGATTGTTTTCTTCCAGGAAATGAAGCGCACGCAGTACGGCACGATCCCCAGCTGCTTCACGAACCTTCTTGAGGTTGGCATAGATTGCGTCTGTAGTAATTTCCCGAACATACTCACTCCCCAACGCCTGAGCAACCGCTCTCATCTCATATGGCACAGCAGCGTAATCTTCCGTCAGATCGGCGTGGTTACCGCCCGTATTCACAATGACCAATGAGTAGCCGTTTTGTTGGAAATCCCACTGAACAGGCTCGATGACTGGCTGTGCAGGATTTTCAAAATCAATAGCAATGAGTCCGCCGTACGCACAAGCCATCTGATCCAGCAGACCGGAAGGTTTGTTCCAATAGTGATTCTCCGCATACTGACCGATTTTGGCCAAGGTCACAACATCCAGTGCTCCATCGTTATAGAAATGATTCAAAATCGTACAGATCAGCATCTCAAATGAAGCCGAAGAACTCACTCCTGATGCAGAGAACACGTTACTGGAGAGATACGCCTGGAAACCGCCTACCTTATATCCGAATTCTCCAAATCCCGCAGCCATACCGCGAATCAATGCTGTTGTGCCATCGTCTTCCGTATTTGGCGTGAGATCCGTGAGATCGATTACATATTTCTTGTCATAGCCTTCTGAGTAAAACGTAATAACGGAATCCGCAGTTGGTGCTGCCACTGCAATCGTATCCAGCGTGATGCTGCCCGCCAGCACTTTACCATGGTTATGATCCGTATGATTGCCGCCAATCTCGCTGCGTCCTGCTGCGCTGAACAACTTGCTTCCCTCTTGCGGGCCGAAGTACTCTTCGAACGTTGCGTTCAGCTTCGTGTAACGTGCAGTCTGTTCCTCTACTTGTGATTGTCCATACATTTGGGCAAGCAGCGCTTGGCCCTCCGTGGATTGGATCAGATTCAATGGTTGTGTCGTCATTAATAATCCTCCTATGGATATGCAGCTTTTTATTTTTTGGCTGTTGATGAACGTGGTTGTCGCGTCTGTTTCATACCTTATTCCTCTCCCATTATCTCAGCTTCGTAGCGGAAAAGGTAGGGTAGAATTGAAAGTTTGTAAGCGTTTTGTGAAGTTATTTAATGTAAAAATAGGATTGAAAACCATTTTGTAATAACTTAAATTTGGTTTAAGTGAAAACACATTATTTTCCAACCTCGAAGTTGCTATGCTTAACATCTTATTGGTGGAGGGAACGATGAAAATCAAGTCAAACTATACCAAGTTATTCGGTGCATTTTCGCTTACATTTTTGGGTGATGGACTTACACTTGCTGCGGTTCCTTGGCTCATATCAACCCTTACAAGCGATACGCTGTATGCCTCTGTCACCATGACGGCACTTCGTTTACCCTGGCTACTATTCAGTCTTCCTGTTGGTGTCCTCATCGACCGTTACTCACGCAAACATATGCTGATTGGGGCTGGCTTTACTCGAATGATGCTTCTGCTTGGACTAACGTTATGCATCTGGGGAGGATGGGTGAGCATTCCGATTCTGGCTCTGTTCATGTTTGGTATTGGCCTGAGCCGAGTTGTATTCGACAGCACGGTGCAGACGGTCATCCCTCAACTGGTAGATGAGAGCAAATTGGAGAAAGCGAATGGGCAGTTCACCGCCGGACAGTTAATCACAAGTGATATTCTGGGCGTTGCCCTGGGAGGGTTCATTATCACCCTGCATATTGTTTTTCCTTTTGCCATAGACGCCGTAACGGCTGTAGTTGCTCTGCTTTTTTTAATCAGTTTGAAGGGAAACTTCTACCCAGGGGATACGGAAACAACCAAGAAGGAAGTTCGCCCGATGAAAAATTGGAAACGTGAGATGTGGTCCGGTATTCGATATGTCTATCATGATCGTTTTCTCCGTGGATTAGCCATTCTGTCTGTCACCATTACGCTGATGTATTCCATCATTCTGGCTACTCAGATCTTCTTTGTACGAGATGTGCTTCAGTTGGATGCCTTTGCATTCGGTATCCTTATCTCCATCGCAACGATCGGCAGCATTGTAGGGAGTCAGGCTGTTGCTTATATGCGCAAGAAATGGAGTACAAAACAATTGATTATTTCCTCCATTCTGTGCATGGGAATCATCTACGGTGCGGTGGGTCTAACTACAAATGCGTATATGGTAGGCGGACTGTACTTTTGTGCTGCATTTTTCATTATTGTCTACAATGTTACCCGTTCCTCCATCCTGCAACGTTCCGTTCCTAATGAGATGCTCGGCAGGGTTGGAAGTGTGTTTCGCTTTTTGTCCTTTGGCATTAGTGCCATTGGTACACTTCTTGGCGGATTATTGGTGCGGGTTAGTGGGACGACATTTGATCGCGTATTCTCGCTGCAACTCCCTTACCTCTTGTTAAGCCTGATCTACATCCTGTCTGCTCTGATATTCGCACTGAAGATGAAGAATCACTCAGAGAGCCAGCAGCGTAACATCAACGCTTGACTGTTACGTTAGGTCATACTTGATAATGATCTCAAGCTTACATGAAGGAGAGATTAAGGATGAAGATTACCGCGTTACGTTCAGATCAAATCTATGAGGAGATCGTCCAGGCTGCACCCGATGAGAAATTGGAGTTATACCGCGAGCGAATGATGAGTCCATTCATGAACAAATGGAACATTCAACAGATCCCGTTTCGCTCTCAAGAGCCTCACGGCTTCGATGTGATCATGATGAATAACTTTATGAATATCGCTCCCGCAGATATCACACCTGAGATTAACGAATCGTTAGCAGCAATCTCGTCTGTAGCATTTTGGCAACAGTGTCATGAAGCTGTTTGTACGAGTCTATCCACCTTTACAGAGCACGGGATTGAGCTATCGGTCTCCGAATATCTATACACGATTTTATTAGGCGATAAGAACAGCCCTTCACTCATGATGAACGAAGGCATCAGCGGAGATGGTGGAATCCCCGGTTATATTATTGCGAACCTGATCCCGAGTAGATATACTCTACCTCGTATCCAATCCGTGTTAGCCCATGAATGCAATCATAACGTGAGGTATCAATATATCCAGTGGAATCCACAGATTACGCTTGGCGAGATGGTTGTTAGCGAGGGGCTGGCCGAGAGCTTTGCCACATCCCTGTATGGAGAAGAATTGTTAGGCCCCTGGGTAGCCAAAACGGATATGGAGACATTGAATACCGTAATCAAACCAAAGATGAAAGACCAGCTGCATGTCACCGGTTTTGACCAGATTAATCCGTATCTATACGGCGATGAACTTGCCATCATGCAAAAATTCACGCCCGTAGGTATGCCCTATGCGGCTGGCTATGCCTGCGGTTATCACTTAATTCAATATTATCTGAACAAAACAGGTACACCGATCACCGAAGCAACCATCACTCCGGCAAGTGTCATCCTTGCTGAAACAAAGGACTTTTGGAATGAAGACACCCTATTTCACCGTTAAAGATATCATTCAGATCACTGGCATCACCAAACGCGCATTACATTATTATGATAAAACGGATCTATTAAAACCGAGCAAAGTCGAGGACAATGGCTATCGGTATTACGATCAAGAGGCACTGGGGAATCTGCAGATGATTCTGTTGTTCAAAGAAATGAATTTCTCCTTGAAAGACATTGCAGCCATGATGCAACTCTCCAAAGAAGAACAGAAAGACATCCTGAGAGAGCACCGGAGTACACTCGTTCAACGAAAACAAAAGCTCGAAACAATCATCGACCAGTTGGACGAGTATGTGGATGGAACGGATATCTCTCATCTTCATCTGTTTGACGACTCTTCTATTCTGTCCATTCAAGAGCAATATGAATCTGAGGCAAAGTTCGTCTACGGAGATACCGAGAAATATCAGGAATTCGAAGCGAACGTGAGTCAGCTGTCTGCGGAAGAGCAAGAAAAAGCCTACCAGCAGTTCTCGGTCAACATGGAGCAGGTATTTCATGCGTTGGCGAGACATCAGGATCTGTCTCCTGCTTCTGGTGAGGTGCAAGCGTTAGTGTGTGAATGGAAGAGTTGCCTGGAACAGTTCATGAGCTGTGATGATGAGATTCTGAGATGTATCGCGGAAGCCTATACGACGGATCGCCGCTATGCGGGTTATTTTGATCAGTTTGGCGATGAGGTTTTTTTGAGGTTTTTGTATCAAGCGATTATGGTTTATGTGGAGGGTGGAGTCATATCAGCGGTGAAAGATGTTAGATGACCTCCGAAAGAACGCACTGAAAAAACACGGAACAATGGTGATATCAATTAAACGCCCATTATGTAAATGATCTATCTAATAAACCCATGGCTAGAGCACCTTAGCCATGGGTTAGTGATGGATATTTTAATTTTTAGAAATGTTTTTATCTGAACTCACCAGTTAAATCAACTCCGTCAAATGTAGCCTTGGGATAATAATAAACAAACATCGGTAGGCCTGTGAATGAATCAGACTTATTTAAGGTAAGGAAATCCACTTTGCCAGATGATGTCTGGCTTACTGTATTGTTATAGATTTTACCTATTGCTCCAGTTTCAAAATTTACAATACCCACACAATCAATTTTAACTTCTGCTCGGATGTTTCTTTTTATGCCAGCTGTGTCCCATGCGTCCATATAGAAATTCCAGCTATTTTTACCGAATCCGTTATCGTATTCTACATAACCAGTTAAAGCTAATGTTTTATTGTTACCTGTGAAAAATTTCTTTGAGACCGAAAAGACTGATACGTCCCCTTTATTTTGAATATATGTTATATTATTGTTTAAAGCTGAGTTTTCTTTTAAATATTGTGTATCTTCGTCAGAAAATGGTTCGTTCACTTCATACTTATCTAGTATATTTTGTATTTTTAAGGATGTATCTTCCTCACCTGTACTTGCGTGGGCTGAATTAGTAAAAAGAACGGAAATGGATATTGAAACCAAGAATAATGTCAATAACATACTGATCTTCTTCACTTTAAATACCTCCTAAAAATTATTATGAAAGGGGTTTCGACAATGCATATTGTGTGGAATAATATACTTATTCTCGTTGTTAGCCTTCTTATCTTAGCTGGACTAGTTTCTGGCACAATCTACTTTTTAATAAAAAATAGGTCTAAATAGTTCACCTCCTTATGACGATACCACTTCCATATATTATATATTATTCAATAAATTATAATAAAACCCTCTTATAATATTAATAATATCTAATCTTTTTTAAGTTGATATATTTGTTGTTCGGTCTTTCTACAATTATTAGACAGTTCCCCTATTCGAATAATATAAGTGAACTACAAGAAGTTAATTTCAAGTAAGTAAAAAGCGTACCATTGGAATAGTGGTACGCTTTTTGCTTTTTCTTCTTGGTAATTTTTTATTTGCCAAGTAAAATTTCAGTTTGACTGACTGTATAAGAACTTCTTCTCTACTTCCCCGTCCCCCGCTCAAAATACGCATGCAAACGATACTGACAAATCTCCTTCGTCCAACGATACAGTAGCGCCTTCTCCTCCGTATCCTGCACTTTTACATTCAGCGAGAACATGCCATCCTCGAAACGGGTCATACTACCCTTCGCCCCGCTCCACATAGACATTGGCATGTCGATTATCAGTTTTTCAATCCGTGTTGCCGTCTTCTCATTCCACTCCCAGATCGCAAGTTTGCCTTTGTCCGAAAAGTCCTTCCGTTTCCGGTACTCCTTCTCCGTCAGGTACGTATGGAAAAACCTTGCCATCTCCCCCGGTGTGATCGGGTCCATCCAGTGCGCATCGCCTCGCTCCAGCATGTACAGCAGCACGATCATTTTGTAGCTTTTGTTCATGAGTGTCTTCTCCACATCACGCAGCCACGCCTCATGCCGAACGTACACCTCTCCCTCAGCCGGGGACAGCAGCTCCGCCCAATAGAGAAATCCAACATAGGAGCCAAATTCGTTCCGGTACCCGATACTCTTCGAACGTCCCATCAGATGCAGCTCCAGATACGTCGGAATACGCCCCAACTCTCGTTTCACATCCAGAAAATCCTGATGCAACTTCTCACGACGGGGCAGCCGTTTGCGGCTTAGCTCCTGAAGCAGGTTCACCACCTTCGTCTCCAGATGAATTCCACAGTTAGCCGGAACTTCCGGCACAGCCGAATCCCGATCTTTCGCGGTTCCTTCCAGCTCCCCACGCACATCCAGCAGACTCAGTTTCACATCCGCATTTCGGTAGTTCCCGATCAGGTCGATGATGACACAATGTGATTTGCCTTCCGCCAGCCGTAGGCCGCGCCCTACCTGCTGGGTGAACACGGTGAGTGACTCCGTTGGACGCACAAAGAGAAGCGTGTCTACACGCGGTATATCCGTTCCTTCATTGAATAGATCCACCGTCAACACAACCTCCAGCTCACCCGCATCAAGCTGGCGAATGGCTTCCTCCCGCGACATCTCCGATGTGCGCGAATGCAGACTGAGCACCTTCACGCCCTGACTGCGAAAATACGCAGCCAAATAGTCCGCCTGCCGGATCGACGAGCAAAAGCCAATCGTTCTCGTCTGCTTGTGCCGCAGCCAGGCCGCATAGATCGTCTCCACATGCTCCTCTTGCAACTGAACAGCCATGAGCTGTTCTTCATCATACTTTGTCCCGATCCACCGGAGTTTCGAATAATCGATGTCATCGGATACTCCGTAATATTGAAATGGCGCCAGCCACCCTCGCCGGATCGCTTCGATAAAATGCATCTGGTAAGCCACATTCCCGTCACAGAGCGCATACACATCCTTGCCATCTAGCCGATCCGGGGTAGCCGTGATGCCCAGAAGGAACTTCGGTTGAAAATGCTCAATCACCAACATGTACGTCTTCGCCGCCGCATGATGGAACTCATCCACCACGATCAGATCAAATGCATCCACCGCAAACCCATCCCGGTGCTTTTGCATACTCAGCGTAAAGATTGAAGCATACACACAATCCGCCGCCCCATCCTTATGCTGTCCGTTATATATCCCATGACTGCGCTCCGTCATGATCCGCTGAAAAGACTTCTTCGCTTGGAACAAAATCTCTTCCCGATGAGCCACAAACAGCACTCTCTTGAACTGCTGGGCGAAGAAACCCGCCAGATACGTTTTTCCAAGCCCGGTCGCCATGACGACCATCGCTTTGTCGTACTGCTCCTCCATCGTGCCATGGAGTGCTTCAAGCGCATCCAACTGTGCCAAACGCGGCTGGATCAGGGCAAGCGACAGCTCGGCGGTTTCTTCTTCTTTGTCCTCAGGTAGACCTGTGCCAAACTCCGCTTCTTCCATCTCCGTGATGCGCTGGATCATCTCCGGATTCTTCTGGTGATACTTTCGGTACTCTTCCTCATACAGTTCAATCGAATCCGGGTTCACCGGCAATGTTGTCTCGTGGTAGAAACTCTGCATGAACTTGTCCAAAGCTGACTGAAACGTATACGGCTCCGCCTCCGCATTCATCGCCAGATTCCATTCATACCCCGTCTTCAGAGCCGTGAACGAAAAGTTAGACGAACCGACGATCAGCAGTCCTTCTCCGTTGTCATGATCGTTTAACCCTAAGGTTTATAAAAATAGTTTTAAAAAAAAAAAAATCTACTCTGTTGAATCATTCACCAATCGTGCGGTTAACTCTCTCACTATATCTTCCGTTCGTCGAAAAAGTCTTTCGATGTTATTCAGTTCTAAAGGTTGATCATATGGACAATCCGCTAAGGATGACATATGTTGCATCGTACCGATGAACAAAGCGATATCCAATCCCGGTTCAGCGTCTGTATGAACTAGAGGCAAGATTACGTTCATAGTGAGTTCCTTCGGTGGATGCATTGAATGATAACTATGGATATACAACGCTTTAATCATAGAGGCTAGAGCCCAGTCACAGAGAATCAAACAAGCCTTGAATTGATTATGATCACGCATAATTGCAGCAAGCTTGATGTGATATTGGGAAAGCCGTTGATATTCAAATACATCTTTTTTGACGTCTGATAATTTATCATCTATACCATTTACAAATTCATTATTCTGCCGATTCTTGTAGGAGTAAGCGTGATACAAGTTGATCAACTCCTCAAATTATTAGTTTAGAATCCACATAACATTCGAATACTTTGCATGTTTTTTTTACTTTTGGGCAAGATACAAACAAAATATTACTACATAGTAGTTTTAAATACAAATTACTTATTATCTATTGGTTAATTAACGATGATTCTTTCTCTACACTTCTAATTAAAGAGAGGTGTTCATATGTCCGAACTTTTAGAATTAGTGGGCGCGAGAATAAGAGATCTAAGAAAATCTAGAGATCTGTCTCAAGAAGCATTAGCTGAAAATGCGGGTTTTAATCCAAGTTACATTGGTTTTATTGAACGAGCAGAACGAAATATATCTTTAAAAAATCTTGAAAAGATTGCTGCCGCTTTAGATGTCGGGGTATATGAACTGTTTACATACGTTAAGGAGCGTGAAGATCTCTCGCAAGATGATTCCAATATTACTAAGATCATTTCTCTATTAAGAACCCATGAACCTAAGCACATTTTAATGGTGCTTAATATAATTACTGAGATCTTCGATACTTATGATAAAAACTAAAATAACGAGGAGCACGCCGATCGTACACGACCGGAATGTTACCTCGTTATTTTCATTATTCCTTCATCTTTTATTCACGTAATTACGTACTATATTTACTTTATTATGTAATTTAGACATTGAACATTTGTTCGTCTTACGATAAAATCAATATACATTCTACGTTATTACGTACGTAAAACAGGGGGATGCCTATGAACTTCAGTTATAGTTTTCCAGCGATTCGCGGGATTCAAGCTGGAAGAGATTTTTATACAGTAATGTGCCCATTGAAATTAATACCTAGGATATTTCTTTTTGATGAGGAGGAAATTCCGGCCGACCACCGTGCACAACGTTTAATGAATAAATCAAGAATTCCGGATATTACGAATTATATTCTTGAGAATCCTAAAGATTATATTTTCTCTTCGTTAACTGCATCAGTAAACGGCGAGCTAATTTTCCAGCCACAATCAGAAGAGTTTAAAGATCTTGGTTATTTGAATATTTCTTTAGATGCTCAATTTCTCATTAATGACGGTCAACATAGACGTGCAGCTATTGAAGAAGCTCTCAAAATTTCGCCTGAACTTGGTGACGAAACGATATCCGTAGTATTCTTTCATGACCTTGGACTTCTGCGCTCTCAGCAAATGTTTTCGGATTTGAATCGTCATGCAGTGAATACCACATCTTCAATCGGAATTCTATACGATCACCGTGATCAACTATCTTTGATCACTAAAAGTTTAATTAATGAAATTCCTTTATTGGAGCGATATACGGATCGTGAGAAAGTGTCTTTGTCCAAAAATTCTCCTAAATTGTTTGCTCTGAATCACATTTTCAATACGATCTGTAAACTGTTAGGTAAGCGCAAAGGTGAGTTAATCTCAGAACCCGAGAAAAAATTTGTGTCTGAGTTCTGGGCTCTACTTTGTGTTTCTATATTGGAATGGCAAGATGTACTCAATAAGCGAACCTCGCCAAGAGATCTTCGTATTGGTTCGGTTGTAGCGCATGGTGTATTCCTCGAAGCTATTGGTATAGTTGGCCAATATCTTTATCGTTATCATGCAGATCAATGGGAATTGTACGTAAAAGAACTATCCAAAATCGACTGGAGTCGCGATAATAAAGCGGATTGGTTAGGCCGTGCTTATGGACAAACCGGACGTATTAACAAGACAAATGAGACCATTCAATTGACTGCAAATCTCATAAAATTTAAACTAGGGCTCCCCTTAACAGAAGCCGAGCAGAAAATTGAAAATAAAATAAAAGAAGGTACATCTACTGATGTTTAATATATTTAATACTGGAAGCAAATTCGTTGAAGCCAAAGAACTAGTCAAAGAAGTCTATTTAGCAGATGAGAAGCCTTGGGTCGTAGGTTTCAGTGGGGGAAAAGACTCAACGGCAGTTGTACAGCTAGTCTTTCAAGCCTTATCCGAGCTAGAGCCTTCTCTTCTGAAGAAAAAAGTGTACGTCATTTCATCAGATACTCAAGTAGAAACTCCTTTAATTATAGACAAAATCACGCGAACTCTTGGACGCATACAAAATAAAGCACTCGCTGTAGGTTTGCCTATTGAAACACACAAGGTACGTCCAAAAGTTGAGCAAACCTTTTGGGCCTCTATTATTGGAAAAGGTTATCCTACTCCTCGTCAAAAGTTCAGATGGTGTACGGATCGTTTGAAAATCGAGCCTGCTAACCGCTTCATTCTTGATAAAGTGGATCAGTTTGGTGAAGTGGTTATGTTACTAGGAGTTCGAGATTCCGAAAGTTCTACAAGAGCAGGAGTAATGCAGTCTCATACTATAGAAGGTTCAAATTTAATGCGCCACTCTACACTTCGAAACGCATTTGTTTTTGCTCCGATTCGCTCCTACACTCTTGATGATGTGTGGGAATTTTTATTGCAGTATGAGTCACCATGGGGCGATGATAATAATGAACTGCTTCAACTCTATCAAGATTCAAGTAGTGAATGCCCTCTCGTGGTAGACAAAGAGATAAAAGAAAGTGCAGGTTCTTGTGGAAACAGTCGTTTTGGGTGTTGGACATGTACAGTTGTTAATGAAGATAAGGCGTTAAGCGGATTTATTAATAACGGTGTAGATTGGTTGCGTCCATTATATGATTTTAGAAATTTCCTTGTTCAAATACGTGAAGATCGTACGAAAAGACAAAAACATCGTATGAATGGCGAAGTCTATCTGACAACAAATTTAGGCGGCATAGATCCTGATGATTTGAGTTACCCTAGAATCTTCAAATCTGAAATGAAGCATTATATTGAAGAAAATAAAATTAACCTTGCATCTGTGGAGGAATTGGATATTTTGATCGTTGATGATGAGAATCCTGATGCTCTTCCTAAACGTTTTGGCGTCGGTCCTTTCACAATGAAAGCTCGGGAAGAAATTCTTCGAAAATTATTACAAACTCAAGAAGAAATTCGCCAAATGCATGACCCTAACGTTGAATTAATCACATTTGAAGAGCTTAAAGCGATTCGGAAATATTGGAATGACGACCTACAGTGGGAAGATCGACTTCCTCTGATCGTCGAAGAAGAAACAGGTATAGTTTACGATTGGCATCAAAATGATCGTCCTGTATTCAAAGAAGACCAAGTTACCGATCTAGAATCTCTCTGTCAAGAAGAAGGAGTCAACCTTAATCTTCTTAAAGAATTAATATCTGTTGAGAAAGAATACTCCGGTGTAAAAGTAAGAAGAGGACTATTCCAGGCATTTGATAAAACACTCAGACAAGATTTCTTACATTTATAAAGGTGGATTAATAATCAATGCACATTCAAAAACTGGCTCTCCGAAACATAGGTGCTTACCATGGAGAGCTCAATAAATTTGATTTTCGTACAACGACTAACCGTAACGTAATACTACTTGGTGGGAAAAATGGTGCTGGTAAAACGACAATACTAGAATCCTTAAGAATCGTTTTATTTGGCTCCATGGCATATGGTTTTGTTACTGAGAATGAACCCTATTATCGTAAAATTAGAACATTACTGAATCGTAAAGCAATTAATGAGAATGTGACTGACGCATTTCAGATTACTCTTGATTACAGTTCCACTGAGGATTTTGAATTACATGAATATTCATTAGTAAGAAGCTGGCGAATAAAAAATGATCGTATTCGTGAGAGTTTTGCAGTTAAACGTGATAATCAATTCTTATCTGCTCAACAAACTTCTGATTTCCAGAGTCGATTACGTGAAGAAATGCCTCCAAAATTATTTGAACTTTGCCTTTTTGATGGTGAGGATATTTCACGTATTGTTTCTGAAGAAAAAATTCCAGAGTACTTGAAAGAGTCAGGTAAAATCCTATTTAATCTGGATCTATTCGTAAATTTGGAAAAGGATCTGAACACTTACCGAATACAATATGCTCAGCAAAATGCCAGTGCAGCAGAAGAAGTTGCTCAGTATGAACAACTCGAGATTGAAATTGATCAACTCAAAGCAACAATCGACGAAAAACAACAGCTTACAGTGCTGCATGAAGAAGAGATAAGCAATCTGAATGATGCTATTAAACAAGATAAAAAGGATTTCGAAATTCACGGTGGCCTACTTCAGGAAAAAAGACAAGAAATTGTTTCTAGAATAAACATCATTGAGAACAAACGCAAAACGAATTCAGAACATGTACGGCATTTCGTCTCATCTCTTCTTCCCTTCTTTATAGCGAGGAAACAACTCAGACTAGTATATCATCAGTTAAATGGAGAAAAGCAATTTGAGTCATACGATTATGTTGCAAACTCACTAGTAGAAGAAAAGCTAGCTTCTCTTCTTAATAATGTACTTGGGTCAAGCAAAGAGATAGATGAACGTGAAGTGACATCTGTATTTGAAGGTCTACTGAATTTAATAAAACCCGATCAAACCAAATTAATTCATCGTGCATCGTTTGAGCAGCGTAGCGAGATTCATAATTTGAATAAACAAATTCAAGCACTAAATGTAACCGAATATGTTAGCCGTTTCGATGAAAATGCTATCTTGTTAAAAGAATCTCAAGAATTAAGAACCCAATTAGAAACGAATGATCAAGCCAGTGAATTCAAGGAACTTCTGGAACGAATTGAACAGAAAACAAAACAAGCTGAGCAACACAATATGATGATGGAACAAATTGAGTTAGAAATTCAAGCCCTGTCTGAAAGCTTGCATGCTAAAATACTGCAAAAAGAAAAAGTAGAAGACAAGATTCGAGAATATCATAAATCTGAAAAGTCATATGAAATGACTGAGAAATTACTAAAAGTTAGTCAACGTTTTAGAGAACGCCAATGGCGTAAAAAACTTGATGACGTTGCTAATGAAACTGTGCGTATGATTGACGTACTCTTCCGTAAGAAAGATTTCATAAAACAAATTCATATTGATCACACGACTTTCGAATTAAAGCTATATAACTTGATGAACCAAGAAATTTCAAAAGAACGTCTTTCTGCTGGCGAAAAAGAAATGCTGATGTTAACAGTAATACTAGCTATGTTTAGAGTTTCAGGTTGGAAACTGCCGTTTGTATTCGATACCCTCATGGGAAGACTTGACCAGGACCACAAAAAGTCCCTTATTCAACATTTCATCCCGCGTTGTGGAGAACAAGTCCTTATGTTCACAACGGATTCTGAAATCACGTCAGAACAATTTCATGTGATTGAAGAGATTACGGCTCGTTGTTACACGCTAGAATATGATGCCTCACAAGAAAGCGCAGTAATAGTAAAAGACCGCTACTTTGATATCATTAGAGAGGCGGGACAAAATTCATGAACTTTACATTAAAAACATCCAAATATGCTAAAGAGACGCTAACACAACTTCATGCCTCAACCGGTATTACTCCCAACATTTTGATCCGGTATGCAGTTGCTCTATCTCTGAGAAATAATGACTCAAGTAATCCAATTGTACCTATTACAAAAGATTTTACAGATGGTCTTGTATTGAATCGGAGCACAGTTACAGGAGAGTTTGATTACTCCTTTCGTGCAATGGTTACACAAGCCGCTGGTCGCGAATTAACAGATGAAGAATTCTTCCCTTCTTATTTTAACGCTCATCTGGAACGCGGCATACGCACTTTGGCTTCAGAGTATAAAAGCGCAGGAAATTACGAAAAATTCATTCGTAATTTGTTATCTTAACGAAAGTAGTGATCCCAATGTTGTATCTGGATAATAGCGCCACAACCAAAATCCATCCTGAAGTTTTAGAAGTAATGCTTCCCTATCTTCAGGAGGAGTACGGTAATCCATCCAGTAAGTTTTATTCTCTGGCAGAGAATGCTAAAAAAGCTGTAGCTAAAGCTCGCCAACAAGTCGCTCAACTATTAGGATGTGATCCAGACGAGGTTGTATTTACAAGTGGAGCTACCGAGAGCAATAATATGATTATTAAAGGCGTTGCTGACTACTACGGTCATAGACAGAACGCATCCAATTATTTGTTGACTTCTGCTGCCGAGCATCCATCTGTTCTCGAAACAGTTCAATTCTTGGGTGATCGTGGTTTCAGTACGAAATTCCTTGATGTCGATTCTTTTGCAAGAGTAATTATTGAAAATGTCACAGAAGCAGTTACCCAGATCCAACCTCTGCTCACTTCATTTATGTGGGGAAATAATGAGATTGGCTCACTGAATCCTATTGGTGAACTTTCCAAATTATACGCAGCCAACGGGTTATTCTTTCATACTGATGCAACTCAAATTATCGGAAAAGTACCCGTTGATTTGCGGAAACACAAAGGAATTCGTTTCCTTTCGATGTCAGCACATAAAATAGGCGGCCCCAAAGGCATCGGAGCCGCCATCATACGGAAACAATCGAAAGAGATTTTCACTCGCCTAACCCCCCTCCTTCACGGAGGAGGACAGGAAAACAATTATCGGAGTGGAACTCTCGCTGTACACAATATTGTTGGATTGGGCAAGGCTGCTGAGCTTGCATCACAGAAGCTAGAGGAAAATGTTCAGCGTCTAACTCAGTTGGAAAATTATCTTGTCGATATTCTTAAGACAAATTTAGGTAACAAGATTACTTTCAATAGCGACACACAAGATAAAATTCCAGGATTAATTAGCCTTCAATTTATCGGTGTAAATAATGAGCTACTGCTAAAAAAATTATCCAGCTTCATTGCACTTTCATCTGGTTCAGCATGTAGTTCAAGTAAACCAAGTCATGTTCTAAGCGCGGCGAGGAAATCGTTAGAGGAGGTTAGACAGACCATTAGAATCACGTTAAGCGCTGATGTAAGTGAATCTGATTTGGATTTGTTTAGAGAGATTAACTAATAAAAACAAAATAAGTGGGATTTAATTCTAACCCAAATTTCGAAAACAGACGTTAACAAATCAGCTATAGGACTCTACATTACTGAGTTTCTTGCTAAAAACAACGCGCACCAAATTGGTGGAAGAAAAAGCACTTGTATTCCTTGACATGTCTGATTTAATCAATTCATTTTTTGAAGTTCAGGTTTAATTAAATAGGGACCAACCTAAAAGAAGGTCCCTACAATAAATTCAAAATCTGTTATTTAATTTTGAATATTTCATTATAAGCTAGCGAAGCAAGCGATAACGATCTATCTCTTATATCTTTTACATTCCAATCAGTTCTTCCATCGTACTCATTAACAAACTCATTAACAACTTTAAAATTGGAAAGTTTATAAATGTTCACCTTATCAGAGTAAGCTTTTGTTCCACATCTTGTATTAAGCTCTTGGGAAAGTGGTAATAGATTACCTATAGAGTAGGCTTCTTCAACCTTTTTAGATTGATGTAGTATGTGCTCAATACTAATGTTAGTTATATCCAACTCATTACTCTTTCTGTAGTATCTTTCCATTTTCTTAAAGAAATATTGAATAACTTTTTTTTCTTTAGTATAGGAATCTGAAAAACGCAACTTATTTACAAATTGTTGTTGAAATTCGTCATAGATTGGTTTTTTTTCATAAAGATCATTGATTAATTCTTTTATCACCTTATTACTTTCCTGTTTATTCTTTACTTTCCTAAAATCTCTAGCAAATCTAGAATATTTACTTTCTAAACCTGAAGCACTCGACGAACAAATTGTTGAAAAAACAAAGTGAAACTCCTCAATTGCTCTAAAAGCCCTTTTAATAGAATCTAATGAGACCCTCCCATCTTTCTTTCCTTCTAACAAAGATAAAAGTAAAGGTCGAGGTGAAATCACCCTCATAACACTTAAAGCTTGCAAAGATTGATAAATTTCTAAATCCTGTTGTTGTTTCCAATCATCTGTAGTTGGTGAGGTTATTAATTTATATTGTTCTGATTCATCCACTAACTGGTCTAAAAATAACTTCATATTTTTTTTATTATCTTTTGAGACATGTTTAGTGAAGGACTGATAGATTTTAGCTTCAGTTGTATGTTCATACTTTGAAATCCAGAAATGCCTCATAAAAATTTTAATATCAATTTGATTCTCTCTTTCTTGTAAATTCTTCAAGAGAGTTTTCCACTGATTCTTTGCATAATCTATTGGATGTTGATCCTTAAGTACTTTAAATATTTGATTTTTAATCAAATCAGCCATTGAAAGATCAAGGCCTTTTGCATTTAATGTTTCAAAAATATTATAAGCCTCATCTTCATTCGGCTCTGTTATATAAATGGTTTTAAAAGCAAGTACTTGGTCTCTAATTGCCGTAACACATCTAATATGATTTTCTTTTGTTTTGTCTTTTCCACAATTAGTATAATGATTCATTTCTTCAATTAAATCTTGCTGTTTTAATTTTTTTTTGAAAAAATTATATGCAAATGCTAAGTTTTTTTCCTCAGCTTTTTTCGGAATTAAATCTTCTTTTTTTTCATACTGAATAGCTTGTTTAATAAAATCAGAAGAAGCTTTATTCTCAAGTCTAAAATATGAATCGTCATCAGGAGTTTTTCCCTCAATAAAATTATAGCAACCATTCGCTTTTTTTTCCTCATCTAAATCTTTATATGTTTGAACAAGTGCGCTAAATAAAATTGTAATTGAAGTCAATCTTTGTTGCCCATCTACAACTTGTAGATTGGAAGAACTCTGATCACCGACCATAACTAAAGAGCCGACAAAGTAATTTCTTGTAACAAATCTATCATCTAAATATTGAATATTTGTTAATATATCTTTCCATAGTTCAGTAAGCTCATCAATCGTCCATGAATATTCTCTTTGAAACCTTGGTATAATATATTTTTTATCAGATGTGAATATTTCTTTTATCGTTTTTTGTTCTGAATGAAAGTCCATTTATAACCCTCCGCCAAATTTTATGCTTTATGTCAAATACAAAAAAAGGAATTAATTGAATTTATTAAGGCTTAACCTATACAATCAGTGCTTGACAAATTGTATCCAATGAAATTTAGTTGTCTGAGCATCTACACAACCTAATTTCCACAAAAAAAAGTGCAGCATAAGCGTTTTATTAAGTCAAGCACTGATTACTGTTTAGAGCCTTTATTAATACAACATTTTTAACTAACCGTGACAAACGAAACTGTAATTAATTTAACTCCCAAAATGCCTTATCCCTCATCAAAATCGGCTGTCTTGAACCAGCCTTCACAATACTAAAGTGCTTCTGTAACAACTTGATCCGATTCATAATGTTATCTTCCTCAGACTTACTCTGTGTGCTAAATACCATTCGAATCTCCTTCGCAGACATTTCAGAGACGTTATGCACAATCCAGGTCAGAATATAATTCGCATAATCATTATCCGATGTTGAGAAGTGGCTTAAGAACTGTGTTGATAAAATCGTTCCTACCCCAAATTCACGTCCTTCTTTCAGGATTTTCTTAATGGAAGTGAAATCTTTGCTGAGGAAATTATCTGCCTCATCAACTAATATCATACGTGTAATTTCGCGATAGGCTCCATCAATTGCGCTGTGTCCAAACATTTGCATCTGACTGTAGAAGACATCCAACGTAATGGAAACTACCAGGTTCTGAATGCTCTCACTGTAGCCAGACAAGTTAATTACGGTGATCCCATCAATCATATCGAAAAGAGAGATCGTTTGAGACGAGTCAGTTTCAAACACTTCGTTTTCATATAACTCTTTAAGTGCTGCATAGAGAGAATCAACTTTTGTATTTTCTTTACCAACGTATAGTTCATATACATCACTCATCGTAGGAGCAGGTAAATCCCAAGTTGAAGAATCTCCCTTTATAATTCCCTTTTTAGAATAAGCTTCCATCATCAAGTCCTTCAAAGTATTCGCTTGAACTTGCCCAAGACTGAAAGACCGTACAATCGTATCTGTTAGTGAGTTACTTGTGTGAAGGGGCAACAAGGGTTTAAATGCTTCCGCCTTATACAAAGACAACGGATTGAATGGTAAATGATATAAATTATAGACCTTCGCATTTGTTTTTTCTGTAAAATCAGGTTTAATATAATCACCTTTATAATCGAAGATCAATATGCCTATTGGTGTTTGATTAACATTATCGTAGCTGTTACGACTCAACTGCGTAATTAATGATTTTGTGAATTGTGTTTTCCCGGTTCCCATCGTTCCAATGATTCCTGTATTGGTGTGCATAATCTGATCAGTTGAAGTAGGGAACCATTTCACCTCTTCATTGGAAGATGCATGATGTCCAAATAGAACTTCTAATGGTTTCACGGGTTCTTTAGAGACTACAGAACTGTGAGAATCTTCAGCAGATTCTAATTCAACTGGTGTGTCATCAGCTATGTTCGTGGTAGCTGCTACTTCACCTAGTCCTGCATCATATTGTTCACGAGTTTCAGTAACAAGCAAGACTTGGTCTTCAATCTGAGTCCTCTCATCTTGTTTGGAAGAATCATATAAATTACTGAGCAATTGCTCAGGAGACAAGTCCCCCTTACTGCTCTGTATATACTCCTTCATCTCCTCGACACTCTTGAGTATGAATTCATATCCACTCTTCTCAGGGTAATCAAAGATCATAACATTATCGTTCATTTTAATATCTGTAAACACCACATCTTTTTTAAAGGAAATCACAGCACCTTGACCAATGTGTTGATCCAACGTATTTACAATCTTGTATTTATCATTAAGAAGACGCTCGCGAACATCATGTTCTGTAATCCGATTCCACGTTTGTTCAGGCCAAACTGAATAGAGCTTCATTTTTTCCGCACTTGCAATCGCTAATTGCATGAAGAAATTTCGATAAAGTACCGATTGGAAACTCTTCTCGTCACCTGTTAAGAACTCCATTAATAACTGTTTCGTTTCCTTGACTTGGTTCATAGCTTTCTCTTGCACTTTGGCACCATTATGGCCTATTTTGACCTCGATTGGGTAAAAGTGAACCAATACTTCTTCTTCGTGCGGCTCAATTCCGATCAATAACAAGTCATCGCTATAAGATCCGAATCTTCCCAGTTTTCTTGCAGAAAATAAACCTTCCGATTGTCGAAGACCCGTTCCACCCGAAATTCTAAGGATTTCTTCCATTGAAATGGGAATCCATATAATGTTGCTATGTGCATACACAGCAAGAGATAATTTTACCGCAGAAAGAATACTAATCTTTTCTTTGGGAAAATAGTTTTTCTGTGCCAACAGACGAAGCAACCAATTCCCGTTAATGGCATTAAAAAAATTAATGATTGGAGGTAACATCTGGTCCTCAACATAAATTGTCTGCTGACCCAGAAATTCTTTGATTAGACGCTGGTATTGTTTAGAACGTCTGGTGACTGTAATTGCATCAAAACCACTGGATGTTGTGAATTGGTCACTGTAGTGAATAACCAGCAAATCTTTTTGAGCGTCACTATTCTTAAAGAAACTTAGATCCACTTTAGGCTCTATGAAGGTAACCCAATGAGCAGAGTCGTACACCTGATCTAGCTGTTGTTTGTGATCTGCCGAGATCGCTGTAACAATATTAATATCCTCTTGGTAATTATCCAGAGTTCGTGCTACTCTCAATAAGGAATTCAATTTAGGTACCATTTTCAACAGCGGTACGTCTTGTGTCGGATAATATCTGGTTCCAAATCCCGTTTTATAATCTTCGTTGATGAAAACGGAAGGAATACCTGATACCAGTCCAAATAACGATACTCCTGTAATCATTTCAGAAGCATTACTTGTAGCAATCTGCTCAATTTTATTCATTTGATAAAATGTAACATGACTGTATTCATAACTCGTTGTATCCACATTTTTAGAGTAGAATCTCACCTTGTCTCTAAAAACATTTAACAATTCTTCCGGATGATATCCTTCCAGCTCCAATTTAAGATTGAAATGTTTAGCGATCTCTTCAGCATCTGAATAATGTGACATCTCCTCAAATGCATTATTGATTCCTTTTTCAGCATAAATGTGAATTTCAATCGGCAGGAGTTTCCCTTTTTCCAAGTTATCTTTTAGTTGCTTCTTGTAATATTCAAAAAGACCTTGCAGAATTTCTTGACAGTCTCCCATATTAATCGTGTTGATTTTAAGTGGCGCTCGACGATCCAATTCAAAAAGATATCCAAAGTGGCCCGTAAATTCTTCGATTTTTTCTTGCACCAATTTATTCACAAATATCTTGGAAGATTCAAATCTTGGCAAGCTTTGATCCATGTAAGAAGCCCACTCATACGAATCCATCATCTCAATTGCTTTGTACAGTTTGGAATTGAAATTGACGTAAGGCAATAAATTAGTTGGTCTCATCGAATGCAATAATTCATCACTGATCGGCTCGTCACCCACCAATTGATTTAACTGTAGTTGGTAAGCCAAATGAAGAGGGTGCAACGGTGTGAACAACCATTCTGGATTCACATGTTCTTTCCGAATCGTTCCAATCAAAGCAAGATCCCTTTGAGTCTGGTTAAGCGACTGGCCATTTTGTAACTGCTCAAGCTCCTGCATATATGCTTCAATATAGTTACTGGCTAATGCAGTATAATCCTCATCAAAATATGCTAAGCTAGGGAGCAAATCATTCGTTCTGAAATATCGGAGAAGATCACAATATGCTTCTTTTAAAGGTTCCGAAACCGAAATAGACTCTGGAACAATTTTGCCTAAGTTATCTTCATAAAAATACAGATGATTGGTCTCTAAAAGCTTACGTTCTCGCTCTAAATTACGTTTAAACTCCCCTTGAGCAAAAGTCTCCCTTGTTCCTTGAACAATTTTCATCTTTTCATTCTCAATTCGGAATGTGAAATGTTCCTCCTTCTCGCGTTTCAACTTCCAGACACTGAACCCTCCAATAGGAACAGGACGTTCAACTAAATCTTGTACAGCAAATGGAATACTTGTATGAGGAAGCTGGATGTTAAAATAAATCATTTCTTCATCACTATTATTTTCATCATTGCGAGAAACAACTAACTCTTGGTCTTCCGTGACGTCAAAGGTACTTTGAGATTCGGTCAAATTAACCTTAATGATCTCAGCAGCATCCTTATTGAAGAACCAATGCTCTGCATCCGAGTTAATCAATAGGGATGACCCTTTTGATTTAGATTTTGATAAGTTGATTGCATAAGATGTTTGGATCGTTTGGAGAAGCTTAGGTTGTGTCTCAACAACCGTAATTTTAAATTCATATGCTGGAGATACCTCTGTCTTGTATTTCACACCGTAAAATGTAGTCTGTCCGATTTCATGTTTCAGGTGTAAACGGATCTTTTTACCTGCTTGTTCTCCTTGTATCGCATGTTTGATTTTATTTTCAGTGATATACTGATTTTTAATAAAATCATTAAATGTAAACTCTAAAGTAATATTCTCTATTGGATCAGGATTGAATACGATAATGTTTCTTTTACGTTGTCTACTCTTCGTCTCGCCATCGGCTCTCTCCCAATACTCTAACCCTTCCAAAGTCAATTTCTTACTAGCCTCTACATATTCCAGGCCTTTTCCTTCTAATTTCTTCTGATTCGATCTTCGTACTGAACCAAAATCAACATCTTGCCAGGTTTCAGCCTCCGTCAATACCTTAATTCCCTGATCATCAAAATGGCGCTCCAGGCTGATCTCAGCAGAACCATACTGGTGAGCTATCTCGACTGCACCATATAACAAATGATTTTCCTTCAGTCTTTCTTTTATTTCCTTAGGTGTTCTAGGCGTGTTAAAAAGTTCAGCATCATAAAAAAGTCCGAAATTTTTATATTCATCCATTTCCAGTTTTTCATTGTTCAGTACAGTAAGTATATTTTCATAATCGAATAAAGCCACTTTCTCATGAAGCCCCTGCTGTGCTTTCATGGACTCTATCGAAAAGTTAAGAATTTGCTTCTCTTCTGATGATAGATTAGATTGCTTCATCATTTCTTGTAGATCTTTTTCAATAGAATTGATATGGAAAGGCATACCTTCTTTTGCAAACGAGGTCATTCCCTGAACCAAACTATCTAAGTTCGAATTATGAATTAAGAGCATAGCAAGATTTTCGAATCGCTCTTCTTGTGTGCCAACTTTATTTCGTAATGTTGTCAGAAAGTCCGGGGTAGTTTCCTCCATATTGGATGCGATCAACACCTTAGTTTGATAATAATCTAAAGTGTGAGATTCATAATCTCCATCCTCTGTTGACATGGAGAACGAGCTAACTCGATGTATACTCTTAATTTCATTTACTAGATTCACTACTTGTTCTTCACGCTCAAATTGAATATGATATTTTTCCCCCGGTTGAATGCTCACTCCACTCAAAAATCGATCTATAAGGTGAGCAAGATAACTATAAAAATGCTTTGACATAAATAGCATCCCCACTATCGCTTTTTTTCTCTAACAGATTTAACTTTTCAAAGTATTCAATGATTGCAACCTGTGTATCTCGGTCATAAATCATGCCTCTTACTTCAAATTCCTCAAATAGTTTTTTCATCCTTATTTTTGGTTCGTCTTTAATGATAACTTTCGTAAGGAATAACAAATAATCCGTATCTAAAATCAACATTTTCCCAGATCTCCCCCTAGATTTAAGGAATGTTTTCTGACAAAAATGTACAAACCACGTTCTGTATCCATTATATGATTTTGATCTATATGAGTTATTAAACTGATGATCTATCATGTGGAAAAGTAGTGTCAATTTATTCAACAACGGAATTTCATATTGTTCAGGATGCATATTCATTTGAGACCATTTCACATCTGAAATTCCTGCACGATATTGTTCAATTACTGTATCTACGATCTCTTCTAATTCAAGATTTTTCTCATATGAATGGTTGCGAATCAATTCCGCAATCTCATCATAGGAATGAAAACGTCCTACTTCCTCCATTGACACATTAAGCATTTTCAGAAAATTCACATGAGTGAACATCCGATTAATGGATCTCTCGATGTTCTTCCATCCATATTCATAACTGATTCTCGTCTTTGACAACCGTTCTTCCTCTTCAAATGTAAAGTAGACAGGCGTTATGCCCTGCTCATATTTAGCAAAAAGAGTTTCGTTTTTTCGTGATATTTGAGTCATATAAAAAAAGTAATAATACGATAATAATTTTTCTAATTGTTGTGTAAATAAGTCCTGTTTCGTTGAAAGCCATTCAAAATCAGAAGCAAATAATGACGATATTTCAGGCAACAACACATCGTATTTTTTGGATTGGCCCTGTGAATCTTGTAATTCTGGTAAAGCATTAAAAATTAAAGAACTCATCAGATCTTCTGTATGACGTTCTGTTTTGTTAATTTCCCACGGTTCTTTCCCATTCCATAAAACCATGTAAAGAAATTCGGCCAATTTTTTATTTTCGTTTTCTACAGTGTTGATATAGTAAAGCGTTTGAGGGTGGAATAAAAAAAGCTGGTTATTCTCATCAATGAACAATGTTTTAATCATCTGTTTAAATTCGCTCTTTTGATTTACATGTTTAAACTCAATAGAATCAAGCACCTGTTCAACTAACTGATCTGGATTAGCCTCTGAAGATATTTTCTTTTGCCCCACCAGACGTAAAAATTCACCTATAACTTCTCTAAAGTTAAACTGAGTGTCTTTAAACTTCGTATTGTAAGGTAAGAGTTCGACAGACATCTTAGGGTTATGTCTAATAGAGGAATCAAATTTAAACTTGTCTTTGATCTCCTGCAAATCTATCTTATATTCCATTTTCTCACATCTCCGTAAATGAGTATTGGTCGAATTGATCATCGTAATTCAGACGATATCGTTGTGACTTTCCAAATTTCTTACTTTCGAAGATCAATTCATTTTGGTCATTACCTTTACTACTTAATTGATCAATGAATTCAACAAACTTAATGAATTGGAATTTGTCTTTTTTGTTGGGGCGATACCCATTCTTAATCTGAATTAGTAAAGAATATAGTGAAAAATCAATATCTATTTCAACAGGCTCTCCGCCTTTGGGTTTGAAAGCAATCGTTAACATAGGGATAAATTTTGTTAATATGCTTTCTTCTCGCGGTTCAACACGTTCCAGAGCAGGTTCTATATCTAATTTTTGTAGCGCATAATAATGAGTTTGAGGCTGTCCAATCTGAACATAAATAAGTCCACCATGTCCCTCACCATTCCACTTATAAATGGCATCACGAACATCTTCCCTGTAGAGCTTGGACAACTTGCTCCACGCTTTCCTATTCCAATGGTACAGATAATTCATGTATTGGTCGTATACCTGATCTTCAAATGAATTATGGGGTTCTTGAGGAATTAAGTAGTATAAATAAATAAATAATTTTACCATTTCATTTCTAAAGGACATGTCCTTTTTGTCCTCACTCTTCCATGGAGAATGAGAAAGCAGAGATTTCGCAAAATGTGGTATACGATTCACATCAATATATTGACTAAATAGATCTGCGCCATCTTTGCTGGATTTAAAATCTATTAGATGTTGATCCAGTAACTCTGTACGATACTGAGTAGGATTAATTTGATTTATAGCCTGATGAATAGAAGATGCATCTTCACGATTAAATAATTGGAAAGGTAACAGACATGCTATATAGGTTTGAAAACCCTGAATCTGGATTAATTCCATCATCCTTTTATGATCAAGATTATCGAGTGAAGAAGGAACAAGTATATTGTAAACAAAGTCCAGTAACGCTCGGGTAGAAATAATCAGTTTTTCTTTGACCATTGCCTGGATTAATAAGTCGATAATTTTTTCTTGAATATCTTCATATTGTAGTAATTCATAATTCTGAATAATCGGATTTTGTAATGCGACGTCAGGATTTTCGTTCTTTTCTCTAAGATAAGCCTCGTAAAATGGATTTTGTTCCGTTTTCCGAGTGATTTTCTCCAAGATCCCTTTAATGTAGCTTGAACTAGATCCACTCTCCGTCAATTCATACATATGATAATCACTGAAGTTAACATATTTGAAAACATGATCATCTTTGAAAGCCTCTTCTGTAATCACGGATTCCATAATTTTTTTTGCATAAATATATTCCTTAAGTCTAGTGAACTTCTTACCTTCCTCAGCATCAATAAAGTTATTTAAAGCACCAAGGTTGATCGCTAAAATGATACTTTTCTTCTGCTCTCTATCAATCTCTTCATCAGAAAAAGGCTCAAGAACTTTAGCCAAAGTTTCAACAGAAGTTTTTCGTGGAGAAAAACTTTCAGTAGCATCATTATGTAAATAGAAACGGTCAGGATCAGCCAAAAAGTCATATTTGCTTTTTAGATAGGATAAGATATGTGATTTTCCATCACCAACTCCGCCACACACCAAAATCAATTGTGCCCGATTCGATTGATTGGCTTCTAAAATATAGTTTTCAAGTTCCTTTTCTACTGGTCTTTGAACATGCATATATTTTTTAAATTCACTGAATCCCTCAAGATTCTCTACAGCTTCCTTCGAAGACTGCTTACAGCGCTTAAGAACATCAATGAAATGAGTATTTGTAGACATGCCCCATCCTCCAAAACACATTTTTATAAATCTCCACAAAAAAAGACATAGTTCTCCTATAGGAACCATATCTGTCATCATACGCTGATTACTGTGTAATAGACCATACTTTGGTCCCGCATACATAAAGTCAAAAAGGAACTAATTCAATACATGCAATAATGCGAAGCACTAATCTACAATAAATGACCTTTTATAGGATAAATATACCACACTTATGGTTCTTAAGGTACAAAATTAAGATTTATAGGTATTATTTCCAAGAGACCTGCGCATGTTCGAATATGATTAGAACAAAAAGCCTACTTAGGATGTCTGATTTCTTTATAGTGCTAATTCACACAATACACTTATTCGCCACCGCTACCATTTTCGCAGGCATCTCTTCCCGCAGTCGCCATACAAAGCTCATTGGCTTATTCCCCTCATGACTCACATAATCCGCTTGCCCCAAGAAAACAAATGGAGACGTATAGCCATGCTCCTCCTTATATTCCCGCACGAACAGCGCAATCCGATTGCCCGTCTCTCGATGATGGATGTACCGCTGCGCGGTAGCTGTATGCTCCGACACCCGGCTCTGTGTCTGCCAGTGGAATAAACGCTCGTTGATCGCATAATCCTCATACAGCGTAGATGGAGAGAAATCTTTGTCCGATTTGTTCAATGTAATGAAGAAGATATCCGTCTGTTCGTCTGCAAAATACTTCACCCCTTCACGGAAGGCGGGTGATTGCTCAGCGTTCCAGTAGCCAAAGGCGGCAAGCACTTGGTCGATTGAGTACATACAGTGGATATCCAGTGGACAAGTGTACGGGAACGAATTGCTTTTATCCACAAATCGCAGATGAGCCAGATTATATTTGAAAATATCCACAAGCTCTGCCCGGAATGCCTCACAAGACAGCACACGCTGTACACCCTCTTCGATGCTGCTCATTCCCAACTTCTCAGGCGCAGCCCGGTGGAAGGTGTAATAGAACATGGTGACCATGCGCTGTTCATCGGCGGTGGTTGGTTCTTTGCCTTTTTCAACAAAGTCGATCAGGAACGTCAGCCAGCTTCGTGAGTTGATCGTCAGCACAGAGGGCAGTCTGCGGATGTACTCCTCGTGTTCACCCTCGATAGGTGGTGTTAATCCTGCTTCGGCCAACAGGCCGCGAAAATACCTTCTCCCCGTACGTCCACCATACAATTCATAGAGAGTCATCCCGTGATGTTCCACAAAATGAGCCAAGGTCAGTGGCAGTCCGGTGTCTTGCTGGAACGTTTGAAGTTTCTGGATCAACGCTCTGCGATTACGACTCATTTGCTTTAAGTTGCGCATAATGTATTCTTTCGCTTGCTTTTCCAAATGAATGAACGTGCCGCGTGGCAGGTTCGAAAAGCCGTTCTCGACGTAGTACGAGATGGAATGTTTGGTAGCTCCGATTAGAGCACGGAATTTATCCTGGAACCTGTACTCTTGATGCGCTTGCCCGATGAAATCCAGCACGGTCAGGCACTCTTTGCCCTCCGCCATCCGTAGTCCACGTCCCAACTGTTGCAGGAATACGGTCAGACTCTCGGTAGGACGCAGGAACAGGATGGTGTTCACTACTGGTATATCCACACCTTCATTGTACAGATCAACGACAAAGATCATGCGCAGTTCCCCGTTTACCAGTTGTCCTTTCGCAGAATGACGTTCCTGTTCGCTCGACCCACCATGCAGGGCTATGGATGGAATGCCGACTTCGTTAAATATTTTTGCCATATACATCGCATGATCCACCCCTACGCAGAAACCAAGCCCCTTCACATCGTCCAGATCGGTTACGTATTTGTTCAGACTTTGGATAATCTGGTTGGCACGGATTTTGTTATGGGTATAGAGCTTCTCTAGTTCATTCAGGTCGTAGCCTTTACGCGACCATTTCACCTGGGATAGATCGACGGTATCGGTGACGCCAAAATATTGAAAAGGACTCAGTAACTTCCGGTCAATTGCATCGGTTAGACGGATCTCGGCGGCAATCGTATGATCGAAGTAGGCGGTAATGTCTTTGCCATCCATCCGTTCAGGCGTCGCGGTGAGTCCCAGCAAAATCTTCGGTTCGTAATGGGACAACAGCTTCTGGTACGAAGGCGCTGCCGTATGATGGAATTCATCCACAATGATGTAATCGTAATAGTCTGGGCTTGTGATCTCCGTCAGCTTCATGGAGTTAAGACTCTGAATACTAACAAACAAGTGATCCAGCGCCTCTGCTCGGTAATTCCCGACATGCAGCTCACCAAAGTTCATATCCTTCAGGATATACCGGAACGTGTCCCGACTTTGCTTCAAGATTTCTTCCCGATGGGCGACAAAAAGAAGTTTAGCTCCCGCATGGCTTGCACGGAATCGCTTGTAGTCGAAGGCAGAGATGACCGTCTTGCCAACGCCTGTGGCGGCGACGATCAGATTGCGGGTTCGTCCGTACAGCGTACGCTCGGCGTCCAACTGTTCCAGCACTTCTTTTTGATAATCGTAAGGCTGGATGTCGAGGTGAAAGTGGTTGGACTGATCTTTTTTGCGATTCAGAGCCTCCTTCAACTGTGCCTCATGTCCCTCATCTTCAGCTACATACCGAGTAAATTCGCGGTCATTCCAGTAACTCTCGAAGGTCGCTTCAATCTTGCGCAGCACGTCGAGTGACTCCTTCTCCGTCACCTTGAGGTTCCACTCCATACCACTGGTCAGCGCCGGGTTGGATAGGTTAGAGGAGCCGACATAAGCTGTAGTGAAGCCAGTATCACGGTGGAAAATGTACGTTTTGGCGTGTAGGCGGGTCACTTTGGTATCATAGGAAATCTGGATCTCTGTGTTAGGTAATTTGCTAAGTTCGGTAATAGCTTTGAGGTCGGTTGCTTCCATGTATGTAGTTGTGATGATACGTAGCTTCCCGCCGCCTGCTGTAAATTGCTGAAGCTGTTCCAGAAGCAGGCGAAGCCCGCTGAATTTGATAAATGACACCAACCAGTCGATCCGATCGGATGTCACGATCTCCTTCTGCAGCTCCAATAACATACTCGGCTCGGACTTGGCACCTGTGAACAAAGAGCTTTGGGAGATAGGCGTATCTGGACGAACGATCTTGGTATCCCTGACCGCACGAATGCTGTTCAGCTTGGAATACACATGGGTCAGTACTTCCCCCTGCTCATCCAGTTGCAATTCATTGTACTCTTCTTCCCCAAGCGTGCCTTTCAGGGTAGCAATAATCTCATTACACGTTCGGATCTGCGCTAACACTGCTGTCTTATCTTCTGTCTGTTCCCGTACAATCTTGAGCGCTCGCCGGGTCACCGCCGCCAAATACGTGGACAATAGTTTGCGTGCTTCCTCTGCATCCAACTTCTCAGTCCCAATGTTATACACATCCGGGTCCAGCTCCGAAATCTCCTGCCTGGTGATTGTGTTGATAAGCTGTTCATATATGCCTTGTTTCATGAATGTACCTCGTGTGGGTGTAGGATGGTTGTGGATAGTTCTCTATGTATAGGGTTCGCTAAAAATTACTTCTTCTATATTATCGACCAACCTGTGGAAGATTTCATTAGTTGTTTTGATTTCATAGAAAAAGCACCTCTACTTATGGTCTGGTAGAAGTGCTTAATGATATGACTTTAAATCATGCATAGATATGTGCAACTCATACCATCTTTTCACTGTATCAATTAGAATTATAAGTTAGTATGACAGTCTTCTCTCTTAAATTGAAAATAAGGTTATCATCTTATCTTTAATAGAGATTGATAAGTAATTGCTTGTTTTTTGAGTTTGAATATCAACACACAGGTTAGTTATCTCCTTTTGAAGTACCAAAAGCTCGGCTGGAATAACAAAAATATTCATTTTCTTTATATTCAGACCCTCATCAATTTCAATCTCAATTCTCTTTATATCGTCGTCAGCACGCAAAATATCACCTAGACAATAGACAATCTTGTCTTCTCTAGCCTCCTTAACCACTTTTTCTCCTAATAACCCTAAGAGAACTTGATAATTCGGATCTCCGTCTTTAAATATATTAATTAACTCAATGATTAGGTCATTCAGAGAAATATTTCTTAATTTCTCTTCCATCCTCTCTCTTGAATCATCTAGAAACCACGATTCGAGGTCCACTGGTGTATCGTCTATTATCCCCGGAAAATAGGGCTTAGTGTAAAGGAAATCTTTTTTCATTGTTTAACCTACCTTTTAGTTCAAGCAACTCTACTTTTCGTCTGGTAGAAATGACTATATAACTTTAATCTTAACTTTGTTTGTTACGTTTCATTTGAATCAAGCTTTGGGTTCTTATAGCACCAATCTGGGTGATACGGTAACGATTTTAATTTCTTCATATCTTCCCAACTGTAGACCCAATCATAATCTGTGACCCAAAAATAATCTTCGGGGTTTAGCTTGAGATATTCGTAAATAAAATTAAAAATAAGTTCTTGAACGCCGTATATTTCCTCAATGCAACCAACTTTGCAAATTTTTCTATTTTGTTCTAATCCAACATCCTCATTATAGTAAAATTCTATACTCGGATTATCTGTTGCATCTACGTAATATACAAATGAACATCCGTTTTCTTTAACCAATTTATGACTAATATTCATTGTAGTCGATAGAAATTGACCATCCATTGAATAATTTTTACTGTTGTGAAAGTTGAGCATTGCATCAGCATTAAATGCTGCAACTATTGAATCAGCCAATAGTTTTTCAGTTGTATATTTTCTGTGATCCATTAAGATATATGCTGAAGTTCCCATTAATTTATTATCCCCTTTAGCTCTTCTAATGAATTAACAATTGTTACTCCTTGCTTTCTAATGTCTTCTAGCATTTTGGCATTCTCTGGTCTCAAATTTGTCAATGGCTTATCAATGTAAAGGATTACCTTCTTTTGTTCTGGATTAAAAAAGAAATCATGGTTTTCATTTGTCAATTTATTAAACTGATCTTCTTTTACTGCCTTAATTGATGCTTTGACCTCAATTATTGCATTTTTTGTCACTACATCTAAATCTCCAGCAGCTTCGCCATTTTCCTTTAGAACTTTTTGCCCAAAACCCGTGACCTCCTGCTCTTTTCTTACGAAGTCAGCAACTTTTGCTTCAGTAGCCTTGCCAACATCCAAGCTATCTAAAAAGCTATCAATATCACGATTGATATTCTTGGGATGCTGATCAACCCAAGTTAATTCATTATTAGCCGTATTCGTATATTTTGTTTTATTTCCATCCCTAACTATACTACCGACATTCGAAGCTTGTCCTGCCCCCTCAATTCCTTTCCCTTTCTCCGGCTTGCCTCCACCTGATGATCCAATGTCGTCCTTCGAACGAAAGGCTTTGCCAAATAAAACATACGCAAGGGCCTGTCCCGTCATCGCTCCACCGTAATACCCTGCGCCACTCTCATCGATCTGCTTCTTCTGCTCTTCTACAAATTTCTCTATATCTGACCTCGCCGTTCCCGTACCCCAAGCGGTATCCCATGCAAACTGAATACCACGCCCAACGTCTACAACTTTGCCCACTGTCATGGCATATGCCACACTGCTTAATGTACTGAACGGGTTCTCGAAGAAAGCTTCTGCCGTCTGACCCATTCCCGTTATTGTTTCTCCTACTGATTTATCAAGCAGCCCTACAGCGAAATTTCGCTTTAGTTCCTCTGGAATGTACAGCGCAACCTCGCCTGAGCCGTCCGTTGTTTTGAAGTTCTTCGCGATAAACGTAAACTCTTTCTGGATTTCGTCCAACAGCCCGATTGTAGTCGGGAACACTTCTTTCACCTGCATAAAATCCCAGAAGAAACGCTCTCCTGTCACACCCGACCACTCGGATTGCAACATATAAATTGATTTCTCCAGTTCCCAGACCATTCGCTCCAGTTCCTGTTTCTTCTGCTGGACCAACCGGGCCTTTTCCTCCAATAGATCGGGATGTACCTCGATTCGCTGCATTTCCTTATCACCCGCCAACCTGACCGTAGTTTATGTACCTAAATTTTAACAAGTGAGAAGGAGGATTGGAATCAAACGGAAGGATCATTTCCTCAGAGGTTATCCGGTCGTTGGGCGATATCCCTTAGGCAGCTATTTTGCGCATTAGTGCATGTTCAGCATCGCTTGAATACCACGTCTATGAAGCCGAATTCAACTTCCTCCTTGCAATCCATTTCCCTCATAACGTCAATAACACAAGCACTAATACACCCATAATAGAGACTGAACTTCATCATATGAACCAATGTATACAAGGTAGAAAAGACAAACGGGAGGATGGGTATGCAACGATTAGCTGTTCCAGCACTCTGCCCGTTAGTTATATGACATTCACTACTCGTGTAGCGAGGAGATGAAGATACAGCAGAAGGCCATTTCTTTTTGTTCTCCTATGAACCCAATCAAAATGAATTTAATAACATAACATAAACTATCACTTATAGGAGGTTGATATTTATGACACTAGTAAAATATTCTACTGGTCCAGTTGAAAATGCTATTAATTTGGCGACAGTTCCCGGTGAGTCCAGAACTTTTTTCGCGAAGGCAGTTAATAATGGAAGCAGCAATGCTACGGTACGTGTTCGATTATTCCGTTTGAATGGAGCAAAAGCTCTGGTTAGCACATTTACTTTCACTCTTGCACCAGGCTCTTCTAGCTTCCGGGTTCTGAATGTTGCTAATTTGGTTCAATTTGAAGTTGAGTATACTACAAACAGCAAACATGTCCTTGTGTCAGGATGGGGTAAAAATGCAACTGGCCGACTGGTTGCAGCTCATCGCTTTTCACCTACAGAATTGGCTAAGAAAAGTTTCGGCAAGCACTCTAAGCACTCTAAGCACTATAAACATTATAAAAAGCATTAATCATAATCAGTAGATTGGAGATCCACCTGCTTCTACAGAGGTGGGTCTTTTGGGTTTATGTTTCAGATTTTGTCGACCTTCTATTATTTGTATTAAAGCTCTCTTGTTTTATCGATACATAAATCAAAAAAAGCCGCCATATAGGCGACTTTCTAAGCGATTATGTTCTTGTCATCGGACACTTGAGAGTTTCTTTAGTCACCATAACTTTGTAGTTGGGCAACATCCTTGGGTAACTATTTTTGCACATTAATGCATGGATGAATGCCGTTGAGTCGACTGGGTATCTTGTACAAAAAGAAAGACTTCTATCACAGATAGAAGTCGCACAAGATAACGATACAGTAGGATTAAATCTTCTTTAAGACACTACAAATTGTACAACAATTGGAGTTCCATCATTTAATGCATCTCCACCGGGAATTGTAATTGTAGTCGTCGTAGCCGAGGACGTATCTGCTGTTTGCATAAGGCCATTAATATAAAGATTGTAGTAGTTGTAGGTGCCTGGAAATGCGGTTGCAGCTACACCAGCGTCGTTTGTAAAGGCAGTCGCAGCAATGGCAAACGTTGCTCCAGTGCCGGTCCCATCACCAATGGTTGCAGCAAATCTCAAACTGTTCTGAAATGGTGTCACAAGTGGCATGTTTCTCACCTCCTACCTAACATAGTATATGTGGTAGGTTTGGGAGTAGTGAAGGCAAAGGAACCAGCAACTAAAACCAATTTTAACCATTTATTATATTGACTGTTATTATAATGATCTCTATAGTAATAGGTGTCCCTGCAAAGATCACACCGTTTTGTGACGAAAAAAACAAACTCTCAGCACTTACATCGTATGAGTTTCCTTGTTGGACGATCCCGTTGATATATAGATTGTTAAAACTGTTAAGTCCAATTCCGGCAAATTCGGTTATGCTGCCGCCATCGTCATTTGTGAATGCTGTGGCAGGAATTGTAACTGAGGCCGACAAATCCAGATCGGTGTCCGGAAAATAGAAGTAACGGTTTGCCGTAGGAATGATTTCAATTCCGGGTACGGTGCCCGGTGGACCTTGCTCACCTGGGGGACCCGTTGGTCCTTGGACTCCGGGAGTTCCCGGTTGACCTGGCTCACCCTGAGGACCTGCGGGGCCCTGGGCTCCGGGAAGCCCCGGTTGTCCCGGCTCACCCTGAGGGCCAACTGGACCTTGCGCTCCGGGAACTCCCGGTTGTCCCGGCTCACCCTGAGGGCCAACGGGACCCTGTGCTCCGGGAAGCCCCGGTTGTCCCGGCTCACCCTGAGGGCCTGCGGGGCCTTGCGCTCCGGGAACTCCCCGTTGACCCGGCCCTCCTTGAGGACCAACTGGACCCTGCACTCCGGGAAGCCCCGGTTGACCCGGCTCACCTTGAGATCCGGCGGGACCCTGCGCTCCGGGAACCCCTTGTTGACCCGGCCCGCCGTGAGGGCCTGCGGGGCCTTGGGCACCTGCCACACCTTGCGTTCCAGGGAGACTCACCGTCTCCAATTCATGTTGTCTCAACGGAGCGAGCAGGGGGCCGGGCTCACAACATACCGGGTTGCTACCCATCCCTCTCGGTAATGAAATGACTTTTTTGTCACGGGCCATTTTCTGTGATCTTAATGGACGCTTCAGTGAGCAGCGCTTTCTCCGATAAGATCTACGGATAATATGGCATTTCTTTCGTTTTCCCAAGTGTTTTTTTCTGCATTTCGACGTAGAACGACTGGGCCTTAATTTGTTGAGGGTGGCTGTCCTCTTGTTCAGATATTTCAAAATGGTCATCTCCTTAGGCCAAGGCACACAGTATATATGCCCTATACTATGTCCTTAGCACATTCGGAGAGTGTGCGAATAACTATGAGGGAAGCCCAATAAAAAAGACAAGAGTCTTGCTATAGTTGTCCTTTGTCTTGCCAGCATGGCTTCATTGTCTAATTATGAGGGATGCGGAATACCCTTATGAAGCGGAGCTCAACTTCCTTTTTGCCGTCCAATAGCTCCAACCTTGGAATACTACACACAACGCTACCGCCATGGTCAAACTCATCCCCATCTCCAACACTCGCTGCATATTCCCATTCAGGAAAACGCTGTACCCCTGAGTCACCGCGGAACTGAACTGCTCTGAGGCAAAAAATACATAATAGAGACTAAACATCAGCATATGAACAAAGGTATACATGATGGAAAAGGCAAAGGGAAGAATGGATATATACTTATTTTTACTTATCGCAAACATAATGAGTGCCTGTGCACCCAAGAAGATAGAGGCGATCAAGGTGGACCCCAATCCACCAGACGTATGAAGCACGCCACTAAAAAATAACTTTTCAAACATATTAAACGTAAGTCCTTCACCCCAATAATGATACATCACCTGAAAATAAGCTTGCAGATACCCTAAAGTGAATAACAGGGGCACAGATAACAGGCAAAGACGATCCACACGTTTGCGCGTAAACACAAGACAGGCACCTAACGCACACACCGTAATCCAAAAAATAGGCATTAATTCGATATACCGATTATGCACACCATATCGATTCGCGATTAGTCCACCCGCCAGTGTTACAATGAATAGGAGCAAACCTGCTAAGGCACAGCCAAAAATCATTTTCATGTTGAATCCATACGTTTCTTTGGTTACCGTTTTGCGCAGTTCTGAGATAGAGCCAAATTGTTGAATGGAATGTTCGATGGCCTCCGTCTCTCCCAACCCCTGGCGCTTTAGATGATCCACCGAGGAATAGAGGTGAGCGGCCATTTCTTCTCTCCACTCAGACTTTTCCCTCTTCGTTAAAAATGTAAATCGAAGTACTTGATCCAAATACTGTTCAATGACTTCCATGCAGATCCCCTCCCAAGAATATATCAATAATCTTGATGTTCTCCGTCCATGTTGTCCTCAATGTGTTGAGCTGAGTTTGGCCATCCGGGGTGATTCGGTAATATCGCCGCCGCGGTCCACTAATTTGCTCTCCCCAATAACCCTCTATGTATCCATTAGCCTCCATACGTTTCAGTGCCGGATACAACGTGCCTTCTTTTAGATCAAACTGACCATTGGTCTCGTCATTCACCGTTCTGGATATTTCGTATCCATATGCATCCTGCTTATTCAGTACAGACAGTACAATTCCATCGATGTATCCTTTAATCATTTCGTTTCTCAGCTTCACACACCACCTACTATGCATTTCTATGTAGTTAAGCATAACAAACAAATATTGTAAAAAGCAATCTTATGGAGCCAATTGTCTCAAAATAAATCTTATTCAACGTTGCACGCAACGATACGAAGCCGGAATCGGTAACTCCGGCAGCGCCTTTGGAGGTCAGCATCAGTACATCGAGCAGTACCAGCACCTGGGTAATGGTAAGCTCCACCCCATATGCCTGAGCCATGAACATCGCCGGCTCAGGTAGACCGAACCCATCATTTTACCGATGGAGAACAGTTAGCCTGCGCCGGAATTGCCAATCGTATATACCATAGCCCCGAAGGTTCATTTACAACTTAGGCATCCAAAAGGGGTTCTCTTCCTTCTCACACCCGGTTAACACGTAAAAAATATGTCCCTGCTCACTCTTCATCGTACCGATCCCTTTGCAGATGTCGGTCTTCACTTCCTGTTTGGAGCCATAGGCATCCCTTGAGTTATCGTAAGTCGATTGAATAGCTGTACCATCATAGATCAATTCCTGGATAATGGGCCCACCTTCAATGGTATACATCGTCACACGAACCTGATCCTGCTGTTTTTTCTCCACATTCTTCATAAATGTATTCCACTTATCCCCGTTCCGCATCCCTCCATGAAGCACAACCACATCCCCGCTTTGCTCCGCTTGCTCTGGATTATGGGGCTCAATAATTTCTGGGAATGATTTCGTCATTACTGGAAAATCCACTTTCTGATCATTTGCCTCACATGCTGTTAACACTATTAAAACTAACAAAACCGTAAGCAGCACTCTCTTCATCTAATCACCTCATCTTTATGACGCTAAAGACTACGTGCAGGTTACCTAATTTCTGTTAGGAAGACTGTAATAATACCTAACCCTCTTCAATATAAAGGAAATTTTATCACTTGTATGTAACTTCATCCCTTCATAGAGCGTTTAGAAAGAAAGGCAACATTCATGCCCAACTCATCCGAAAACGAGGCGATATCATGCAATCGGTAAACTCATCCGATCACATAGCAAAAGAAAAACGCTCCACTTCACGCTTGAATAATCGATCCAAGGGTAACGGTAAAAAGACCCATCGATTCACCATTGCAATAGCTACAACATTAGTTGTGTCAAGCCTGCTGATGGAGCTAGCTGATGTGCCAACGACTCATGCAGCCACTAACATGTCCCCCTCCACTAGTAACACCTCTGTTCAACCGACTTCATCAAGCAGTGTAGAGAAGAAACTTTACTATACCGCTTTACAGGGTGCTTATTATTACACAGTCGCATTGAGAAGTGACGGTTCTGTATGGGCCTGGGGCCGTAATCTCTGGGGAGAACTTGGTGTGAGCGACAACGTTCGATATCGTCATACATTTAGTCCGATTCGTATTCCCAAATTATCCAATGTAACAGTTATTTCATCCTCCGGTGGTGGGAACAACGCAGCCATTCAAGCAGATGGAACCATCTGGGAGTGGGGTAACGGCAACATGCCACGTCAAGTGCCTAATATTACCTCTGCCACGAATGTTAGCATAGGGGCTTTCTCAACCATCGCCCTTCTCCAGGATGGAACCGTTCGGTCTTGGCAAAACCCGCCTCAAGCCGTAGCCCTGGAACAGACACGTAAGCTACAGACGATCAGTGGACTAAAAGATATCATTCAAGTTGAATCCGCTGGCCTGCACGGCTATGCTCTGAAAAAAGATGGCTCCGTATGGACATGGAACGAGCCAAACGAACCCGGTAAAGCCCCTTCCAAACCAACCAAATTAAAAGATTTGTACAACATATCCTCGATCACCGGTGCAGATGCATCTCTACTTGCATTGGATAAGAAGGGAAAGGCTTGGCAGCTAGACCTAGGGGGCAAAGTCACCCCCTTTCATCACGAGCTCAAAGTGAAGAAGATGGATGCCAATTCAAGTTATACGTTGTTACTTACTACTTCTGGTCAGGTGTATAGCTATGGAAGGACAGTGACCGGCAAAGAAGGAAAATTAAACCATTTGTCTGGCATTACCGATGTTTCAGCGGGATATCACCATAGTCTTGCATTATCCTCCGAAGGGACTGTCTGGGGCTGGGGAAGTGATAAATATCAGGAAGCGGGAGGACCTGCAACATCTTCTGGAGGCATGGTCTACAAACCGGTTCAGGCCAAGCTCGGCACAGATGTTTATCTGAACGGTGAGCTGTTCCAGTCGATGTATCCCGCGGTGGAAACGCCCAAGACCGTACAATTACCAATCAAAGCAATCGCCGCAGTACTCGGAGCAAAATTTGAGGTTCATAAGGCGGAAGGTAGCCTTAGTTACTATACGTTAAAATATAACAATCGAACAATTACGATCTACCCTAAGGAAGCACATTATCAAATAACTTCCATGGATGAGTCTGGAGAGCAACTCATAGAGCTATCTGAACCCATCAATAACTACTCAGGAGCAACCACTGTACCTTTTGAAGTATTGCGTAGTTTGGGTTTGAACGTGTCCTGGGATCCAGAGAAAGCCAGGCTATCCATTGATGATGTGGACAAGTAAAGGTCAGGGCTCTAAACGAACGCTTTTACAACATCTGAATCCCCTTAACATATAAAAAATCCTCTTCAAGTAAACGGCTTGTTCGTAACGAACATCGTTTATTTGAAGAGGATTAATCTGTTTAACAACACACCGCTCAACGGAGCGATGGAGGATATTATTTTATTCCAAGTATGGTCTTATTTCTCGAATCGGAACCAGCCGAAGTCAAACTGACTGCCTGGCAGGAAGATAAAGCTTACTTTCTGCTCACCTTTCACTTGCTCAAGCTCAAACACCCGCTCCTCATATCCACCTGACTGGGTGAACTCAACCAACTGGTTGCTCTGTCCGTCCGCACCTGCGAAGCGAATATGAATCGTATTTTTATCAATCGGTGAATGACCGTAGATCACGAGCTTGGATGTGCCTTCTGCCGTAAAGTCCATGTTTTCAAACTCCAGCGACACGTTGTTCCCGATGCCTTCAACACGATCATCTTCAATTTTGAACGTATCTCCATAGAGATGGTCACAGGATGTAGCCGCATTCTGTTCAAAGGCCCGACTTTGGCGTTCGAAAGAGAACCCTTTAATATGAATCTTCTGCTTCAGTACAAAACAGATCGATGTAATTCCGCTAAGACGTTTGGATAATTGGTATGTCTCTTCCTGATAGACATTCCATTGGGATTCCTTGTCATACACCACATCTGCGATCATCGTACTTCCCTCTTCATCCGGCATCCCTTCCCAGATCTGAATGAAGTACTCCTCAGTGGACAGCGTGAAAATAGGAATGGTAATCGTATCGGAGCCGTATGGTCCGAAGTCAATATTACGGAAGCCTACATGCGTCTCTCCGTCGCGACTTGTCGCTACCCCACGTTCGTTGCCGTTACCAACCTCACCTTTGGTGTAATCGTACAGTCCGCCCGTGATGAAGCCGTATGGATCTTTGTAAGCTGTTCCGAGACCGTCCGCCTTGAATTCCAGCTGGGAGATGAGTTTCGTTTTATCCGTACCGTTGGAACTGGTTGCGCGAAGTCGGAACTCCCCGTCACCTATAGCCGATACCTTCACCGCATGTTGATGCTCGCCGTTGTCGCCCGTTTCCGCTTGAACGGCTTCCACTTTGGCAATGTTGGATTCAATCCCCGCATCATTCACAACAGCCCATTCGATGTCCCGGTAGGAGGTGTTCTCCGGATACAGCTTGGCGGTTACAGTAAGCTCCGGGTTGGACGGATCGAGCAACTGTCCTGCAGTACTGATGATCTCAATTTTTCGCAAAGGAATCTCCTGAGCGTTCCCCGTCAGCACCGGACGTTGTTCATTGTTCATGAAGACAGTTTGCACTTGCTTCTCATCAACCAGTTCCGCATCCACAATACGCGATTCAAACTCAGCTAGAGCCCCTTCCAACCCTTCGGAAGAAACTTCAATTCGGACCGTTCCAGGTTCATTTGTTGCTCCGATAATCGCCATCAGTTTGCCGCTGAACAGTCTTCTACTCAATCCTTTGTATGGATCATAGTCGGTGCTGTCCCCGTTATCCAGACCCAGCAATCTTCCTGCACCCGTCACCTGAACTTGTACGCGGTTGTTTGCATTGTGAACTGGATTACCCGTTTCATCTTCAACATCAATTTCTACAAAAATCAGGTCTGTGCCATTCGCTTGTAACTGCTCCCGATCCGCTTGCAGACGAATTTTCTTCGCATCCGTATAGGATCTTTGCACATCGGTTGCAATGATCTCACCGTTCTCATCATAAGCGATCGCTTTCAGCTCGCCCTCTTCGTAAGGTACTTTCCACCAGCCGGATAGCTGTGTTCCATTGGCATGATCGATATCGTACGTGCCAATGGTTTTACCGTTGAGTTGCAGCTCAATCTTCGGCGCGTTGCTGCACACGCGTACATCAATAATCTGACCCGGGCTGAAATCCCAATAAGGGAACAGGTGAACCATCGGGCTTTTCTTATAATCCGTCCAAGCCGCTTGGTAGATGTAATAAGAGTCTTTCGGGAACGTTGCGGTATCCAGCTGTCCAAAATACGAATTCTTCGTATGATACGGTGTCGGCTCTCCGATATAATCGAATCCGGTCCACAGGAACTGCCCCAGCGAATACGGTGTATCCCGCTCTGCCAGAATGCAGTATTCTGCTGACTTCGCGCCCCAACTGGTCGTACTGTTACCCAAAGCCGAACACTGCTCATCGTCATCTGCCAGAATCGGCTGTTCGAATGGGAAATGATATATCCCACGACTCTGCACCACCGAAGACGTTTCACTACCATAGATGATCCAGTCCGGATGCTCTTCATGATGTTTGTCGTAGTACTTTTCCGCGTAGTTGTAACCTGCCAGCTTCACGATATCTGCACATTTTTGTGCATTTTCCCAAGGCATGTAGTTCGAACCAATTGTCACGCCAGCATTACCTTTTGGATCAAATTCCAGCACATAATCCATCAGCATCCGGGTTACTTCCTGTCCACGCTCATCCGCATGGGTATCATAGATTTCGTTCCCGATACTCCACATGATCAGACTGGCATGGTTACGGTCGCGCTTCACCCAGCTCTTCACATCCGTATGCACCCACTCTGGGAAAAATCTCGCATAATCGTATGGCGTTTTGGCACGTTCCCACATATCAAAAGCTTCAGACACAATCAGCATACCCATCTCATCCGCAAGTTCCATGAACTCTTTAGCAGGCATATTATGCGCGGTGCGGATGGCGTTAACACCCATTTCTTTGAGCAAAACGAATCTTCTACGCAATGCCGTCAGGTTAAACGCAGCTCCCAGTGCCCCGAGATCATGGTGTTCACACACGCCGTTCAGCTTCATCTTAACTCCGTTCAGGTGGAACCCTTCATTGGCATCCAGCTTGATATCCCGGAATCCAATACGCTGTGATACCGATTCAACTGTCCGTTCTTCCTGGTCATCCGAGGTCAATCGCAGCTCCGTCACCAGTTCATACAGATGCGGTGCATCCGGGCTCCACAAGTTTGGACTCTCCACAATGATCTGTTGGCTATCTGCCGATTCCACCACATTCTCACCCACCGAAGCCGTAACATTCGCTTGGCTGGATGCCACCATCTGACCTTCATACCGGATCGTATGCACCAGCTCTGCTTGCTGATTCTGTTCCAGGTTCAGCTCCGTATCCACTTCCACCTGCCAGCCATTCGGCTGCTGATTAATGGATACATAGATTCCATCCGTAACAATATGGTTGCGGTCTCTCGTCTTCAGCCAAACATGGCGATAGATTCCGGCCCCGGAATACCATCTGCTGTTCGGGCTCTGATGCACCACTTTGACAACAATCTCATTGTCGCCTTCCACCAGTGCATTCGTGATCTCATGTTCAAAAGCAGAATAGCCATACTTCCACTCCCCAACAAGCTGCCCGTTCACATACACCGAAGAGTCCATGTATACGCCATCAAAACAAAGCAAAAGCTGCTGCTCATCCTTCGTATAATGGAACGTCTTGCGGTACCATCCAATGCTGTCTTCATACAGTTCAAGCGTATTATATATCAGCCAATCATGGGGAAGCTCCACAGGTTCATACACCAGACCCGCAGGTTCCGTAACATCCAGCTTACTTTTCGCAAATTGCCATCCATCATTAAAAAGTCTCTTCTGATTCATGGTAGATTCTCACTTTCTTGAAGTAAATTATGATTGCGGTTACAACAACAGATATCACTTTTTCCGAAAACCTTTTCGGTAATACACAAGTATGACTATAACACATAACCCGATTATACCATCAGTCTCTTTCCTATACCTTCATTTCATAAGATTTTTTAGCCATAATGATGAACGTTTTATTCCCTGCAAGCATTGTAACTCTCGATGACAACAAACCAAAAAGGCAACCCTTCAACCGGGTCACCTTCTCTGTTCTATAAAGGCCAATATATCTTCTTTAGGGGCATTAATGATTTAGCCTCTGAATCAAATGCATCATAATGCTGATTAATCAGCTCTACCAGAAGATCTGCATCTACCAAAGAAACTGGAATGTTAGAACGTTCTGCTTCATACTTAGCCTCTCTGGTGAATCCCCCAGTTGAAACATAAACTCCTTGATCACCGGGTCTTAACCCCCCGATAAAACTTCGAATTTCATTGGATCCCATCGCGTTTTTCCTATGTTTAACTTCCACCATAATTCTAGGCTGTTGCAGCCCCAAACCATCTGGTGATGCAATAATATCTCTACCGCGATCAGGTCCTTTTACAGATATTCTTGTTTTGTATCCCATGCCTCTTAAGACACCAGCTACCAGACTCTGCATTTCTTCCCAATCTAAATGATTGAATTTGTCCTTTATAAATTCATGTGCTCTCTCAATTACATCTTCCTTGATTGTATCTAGTTCTGCCTGTTCTTTCTCAGTTTCTTCCGGTTGTGATTCAAAAGACTCAGCACTTTTGGATTTCAAAAAATGGATCAGTTCCTTCACTGTTTCATTTTGCAATGCAAAAAGAGTCATTATCGAACCTAGAGAATTACGTGTGTTCGCTGTTAAAACATCCCGATTAACTAGCCCGTTCCACAACACCTTTCTATAGTGATTTTTGTCCGAAATAACCCCTTCACCAAATTCATAGTCTGAAGTAATTTCCCCAATCAGATACTCGCGTGTTTGAGGATTATATGTAACAACCAAATCTCCTACTTTCATTTCATTAGCAAATCTGATTAACTGACCCGCTGTTATATTTACTTTGCCATCCTTATAGTCAGGATACTCGTCACGAAGTCGCTTCTTCACATCATCGATATGTCTCACTTGTGCCAATGAACCTACTTCATTCCAACCAATGGCTATCATCTGTGTTTCTTTGAACTCTTCAAAGAGATATGCATTCTCTCCGGCTCTAATAAACCAATTATTTTTACTCATAATTTCCTCCATAACTTGCTTATTTCTAACTTAATTAGAAGTTTCGGCATGGAAATGACATTCCCTGCATGAAGACTGTATATAGTTCAGTAATTTATTACACTTCGAACTGCAAGATTATTGTTAAGCAAATCTAAAAGGTGACTTGAATTATCTCAAGTCACCTCTTCTTTAAATATGTTTTATGCACCTTTAACCTCTATCCCTTATAAAAAGGGTTCCACCCTTTGCCTTTGCCCGATGGCATCGCGCCAGGCACCCCATCCGCTTCAAGCAGCGGACGGACAACTAACTTCACGGGCCACTCCTTACTCTCGAATATCGCATGAGCGAGCGCGTCCCGGTCGGATTCGGGAAGCTGCACTTGTTGCAGCGCTCCCTTCCATGCCTGCTCCGTGATCTCCCATAACTTCGTTTCAGGGATGTGATACACCTCGCTAAGTGCCTCCATGATCGCAGCCAGATTCACCTGCGTCCCCAAAGACTGCACATAGAAGATCAGCTTCTGGAGCGTCTCATTATACAAGCTGTTCGAGTAGCCCGGGCGAATATGATAAGCAGGGTCAGCAATGCCATGTTTATCCAGATAAGGCTGATGCAAACGCACTGAATCATGATCGCGGAACAATAGACCTTTTACCTGATTATCCCGTAACACCAGACAACAGTTCTGACCATGAATCTCAGGTACAACGCCCACCTTGAACAGACGCATTACGATATCATAAAACGCAGTGGCTACGTTAGTATAAAAGTCGAGAACATAATCGCTGCTCAGGTTATCCCCCAGAATCTCCGTTAATAGATGATGACCTTCCAGATTCACACCCAGTGCGGCCATTGGGATAACTTTGTAATCATCACCCAATAACTCAGCGGGATACACACGAATCTGTGCAGCCAGATGCCGGGGATGATCATCGAACAGTCCCATGGATTCTGGCATAAAGCCCCACCAGTTCTGCTCTTCACACATGTACACCTTGTCCTTCAACGTCTCGTCACAAGCAACGGCTTGTCTTAACATCCGTTCTCCAGCAAGCCCATTCAACAGTTTGACTACCGGAAGATAACGAGCAGCCCCCAGAGACAGCACACTAACCGGTAGCTTGAGCATCAGGGTGGATTCGGTTGATGGAGCCATCGAGCGCAGAGATGATGTGGCCTGTACGTCGCCCACTTCCACATCCAATACCACAATGCTGCCTTCTTCGATCTCTCTCGTGAAGCGGGGCAGAATTACATGCTCCAATTGCCACGGGTGGACAGGCATCGGCAGGTATTCGTGCAACGTAATTCCTTTCCGGGCAAAATCGTCTTCCACCTCTCCGCGCTGAACATCGGCTAACACATCCAAAATGGACAATCCATCTTCACACCCTTGCTGCACGGCATCCAGTCGTATAGCCACCCAGCGTAGCGAAATCGCCTTCCCGAATTCTGCTGCATACCGTGTGACATCTTCTGCGTTGAATCCCACTTTGGCTTTGGATGATGGGTGAAATGGACGATCCCGCAATGCAGCAACACGTTCGCCTTTGGTAAACCATTCATAAGCAGATGCCGGAACGTTGGCGGACAGATACTGGACTTGTTCCCAGCCCAAAGCAAACTGCTCCACAGCAATATCCAGACTAGTCAGGAATTCCGCCACTCCGGGCTGCGCGTAGGCCTCATCCGACAAAGCCCTCTGTAACACTGCACGTCCAACCTCTGCTGGAGAATCGAGGAGAACCCAGCTTCCATCTGTTTTCTCCTCGTAGATCGGTGAACCCTGAACCCACTGAGTCCCCTGTCTGACTCCTGTTTCAACCAGACACAGTACACCTTGAGTGTGCAATCTATAGCGAGAAGCATCAATCTGATTATGCTCTCCGCTGTCATATCCCTTGTACAATCGACGGAACGGTGCAGGTGCTTCGGCAAAATCAATGAATGGGTTATCCTCCAGTGGGAGTAATTGCTCCGACAAAAATGAATTCATCAGATCCGCCATAATCCGGCGTTCAGCGGCTTGCAGACTGGAACGCTTCATCAGTGTTGACATGATTATTGTCCTCCGTTAGATAATGGAATGCCGGGTGCGGATGCCCCAGAAAATCATGATGCGAGATGGTCCAGCAATAAGCCCCAGACTTTTCAAACAAAACAATATCTCCCACGCGCAGCAGTGCTACCTCCGCATCGGAATGCATGCGATCCTTGGGTGTGCATAGCTCACCTACGATATGGACTCGACGATCTCTTACCTCTGGACGGGCAAATGAATGCTTCCAACGGTCCGTCGCCATAATCTGAAACGGATGGTTATGTCCCCATGAAGCAGGCAGTCGATTATGGTGCGTACCTCCCCTTAACACGGCAAAATACTGATCATGAGAGGTTTTGATATCCGTAACCTCTGCTGCGTAATACCCGTGGTCTGCCACCAGCAGTCGACCCGATTCAAAATACAGCCGACCTCCGTGTGAGGCAAGGCGTTGTCTGGCTTCACTTTGCTCCAGTAGGGAAGTGAATAATGGCCAGTCAAATCCGGGACTGCCATCATACGTGACACCGAATCCACCTCCTGCATTCACCACTTCCACAGGAAGATCATACTGCTGCTGCCACTGCTCCACCTTTTGCAAATACAGCTCAATCATCTCGGCGTGCAGCCTGGCGTCCATATTGTTGGACAAGGAGTGAAAATGGAACCCGCTTAACCGAACCACACCCGCGCCTTCCACACGAATGAGTTCAATGGCTTCTTCCACTGCCTCTTCATCGATTCCAAAAGGACTCGGCCCACCGCCCATAACAATCTTCGTCCGAGGCAACGTACTGCTTCGCAGATTGATTCGGAGCAGAATGCGCACCTCCTGCGCTTGCTTCTGTTTTTGCTTCTGCTCTTGCATCAGTTCCTCGCCGTATGCTTGCGTATATCTCTGCTCCGGGTTCTGCTCCCATTCTTGCTTCTGCCTGCTCTCATGCACCTGCTCCTGCTCCATCTCTCGCTCTTTCGCAATTGCAATGATGCGCCGAAGTTCCAACAGACTCTCCACATGGATGTAACTCACGTCATTCTCAATCGCCTGCCGCAGTTCGCTCTCCTTCTTACCCGGACCTCCAAACAGAATCGGAACCTTTCGACTTACCGCTCTAACCTTGAGTAACTCTCCAATCGAAGCCACTTCAAAGCCCTTTACCAATGGAAGCAACGCCTCAATGATCCGCGGATCTGGATTCGCCTTGATAGCGTAGAACAACTGTGTGTTGCCGGGCATGCTGCCTAGCATCTGACGTACCTGTTCCTGAATGCCAGCCAGATCATAGACATACGCACATACCGGGTCTTCATTCCTCCGTTGAAGTTCATCGATCACCTGCCATACACTAGGTTTCATATCTGCCCACCCGCATTCCTGTAATCATTCCGTTTCTGAGCATATGCCCGAAACGCCGTATTCCGATCATCACCAAGCACGTATATATGTACTCCCTGCTCAGCCCAGAGCGACATGTCTTCCACACCTCTGATGACCGTTGCATAAGGTACTTCGCACTGTTGCGCGGTAGCATGCAATTCATCCAGCGCACGTCTCACATCCGGGTGCTCTGTCTGCCATGGCACGCCGAGGGATTGCGACAGATCAGCCGCTCCTTCCAATACAAAACTCACCTGAGGGTGAGACAGAATCTGTGCACTTTGCCGAACTCCTTCAACACTTTCAATCATGGGAACAACCATCACCTGTTGGTTTGCTTCCTCGATGTATCCCGTAAGCGGATATTTCCCAAATACACCGGGACGACCGCTATTCAAGCTACGCATGCCAACCGGATGATAGTAGGCGTGGCGAACCGCTTCCTCCACCTGCTCTAGTTGCTCGACATGCGGAATGACGATGCCTTGGGCGCCACAGTCCAGCACTTTCAGAATCTCCGCTCGTTCCACTTTCGAGATACGTACCAATGGGGTTAGGCCGACCAGTTCCGCCGCACGGACCAACTCTTCCACCGATTCCATCGATGTTGCGGCATGTTCCAGATCAATAATGACAAAGTCATATTCTGCATGTCCGATCATCTCAATGATCACCGGATGTGGTATGGATACAAAAAGGCCATAGACAGGCTGTTTGCGTGCAATTTTTTCCTTCAGCGTGTTGATTCTCATTCGACGATTCCCTTTAATTCGGGCGTTCCCTTGGATTCAAGTGCATCCTTTGATATCTTGAGCGGATTACTCGCCTTGCGGAAATACAACTCCCCATCCCCATACAGGCGGCGCTTGGTCATCTCTTCGATCAGTGCATCTTCGGCAAAAAGGTCAAATGCAACAAACCGCTCTGCGTATTCCGGGTGCTGCTTCTGATAATCTACAATTACACCTGCGCACAGATGCCAGAATGCTGCCTCCGACAAACCAAACTTCTCCAAAACCAGCGCAATATCCGTCATACAGATAAAAAAGAACGCATCATACGTGTAGTCGCGGACTTCCGACACATCTCCCGCATAGATGAAGGAGTACCGATTGAACTTGCGATGGGTTTCCGGCTCCGGGTTCAGCTTCGGTGCCCGTTCTGGATGTAACAGTTGATCCGGTACATAGCGAACACCATCATGCAAATCCTTGATAAGGATTCGTTTCGGCAGATCATCTTCCAGTACCAAAATGATATTCTGAGCATGAGATTCCAGCGCAATCCCGTGTGCATAGAGCAGATGAATAATCGGAAGAGTTACCGTGCGAACAAGGGCCTCGCTCCACTTTTCCACACCATGTCGTTCTACAGCATCCTGGATAAACGGAACACCATCCGGTTGTACCAACATCAGTGCATTCAGCGGCCACGCCGTCTCACCTTGCTTCAGGTGAACCGATACATTCTCTCGCCAGATCGCACCGAGTGTGCCGTAGGCCCGTCCATATTGAGTTGCAGGTAACTGCTCATAACGGAACGACAGTCCCATGATTTCTTTTAAAATGCCAAACTGCGCCTGCTGCAACAGCTCATCTTCACGAACAAGTTCATTCAGCCAATCGCTGATCAATGGCGCGTTCTGGGTCGTATGCTGTGCCAGAATACGGGTGCTCGACGTATTGGTAATGCTGAGGGCCAGCTTGATGTAAGGGGCTTCCGGGTTCACTCTGTTCGACAGCGAACGGATCGACTGCTGCGCACGATAAGGCGAAGACGATGGACCGAGATATACGATGTCCCCATCCATCAGTTGACGGGCATATACCGATTCCAACTGGTGCTCCCACTGCCATGGATGAACCGGAATGAACACATATCGATCACCTGCGTCAGAGCCTATTTCTCCAACCTTGCCTGTTTCACTTCCAGGGCCGCAGACTGCTTCGCTGTCCTTTCCATGAGCTGTTTCATGATTGGTCTTCCCAACACTTCCACGAATGGTCCCACGAACTTCTGTATCGATTGGATACCCGTCTGCACCCGCCTGTGATTTCTCATTCATATCCCCTCGACCTTGTTGTTGCAGGATCTGATGAAATCGCAGTGCGTCCTCTACGGTCAGATGTTGCCCCACCAGTTCTTCAGAGCTATATCCCGCGGATACAGCGGTCTGAGCAAATTCTTTTTTCACAGCAACCCAGACTAAAGCAACTTCCGTATTAAACTCAGGGCCATAAGCGAGATTGTCTTTCAAAGAAAATCCTAGTCTCGACTTGTAGCTCGGGTGGTACAGATGACCGTCGGTCATGTGACTTTCAAGCGCATCATAATGCCGATCTTCACTCGGAATGTTCAAGGGCAATATAGCCCGGCACTGGCTGTCCTTTGCCATCGTTTCGAGCAGTTCCTGGATAAAAGCCGTCACATTTGCACCCTTCAATGCGTTCAGCACGATTTCCTCCAAAAACAGATCCAGATCGGTGCATGATACGCCCTCTCTTTGAATCGAACCCTTCTTCACCTTCACCCGGCCAAATGAAAACTTCCGCTCGGCTTCACACGTGTACGCCACAGAATCGCCGGAAGATGTAAGGCCGCTGGTTCGCCATGCGCTTCCACTCACATGACTGTCCAGAATGCCTTCGAACCACATTGCCTCCAACGTCTGCCGCATGATCCGTTCCTGTACACCCACGTAGACTGCTTCTGTCTTGCCGCCTGCTTCAGCCCTGTATCCCACGACTCCCACGCACTTCACTCCCTATTCGTTTCATTACATTGCTCACCGGCACGTAGGCCGGGGTCTGGCTGATCCCCCTTAGACAACTCACCAAATTTTGTTTGGCCAGAAATGCATCCGTTGTCAGCAGATGTTGCACATATGCATTGCCCGTTCGTTCCAGTTCCTCCACAAGTACCTCACGTACCTGCTTCCAGAAATGCTCCTCCGGGACGTTCACATCTCGCGCCAGGACATGAATCAGAGACCCCAGATGATTGACGATAAAATAGTACGATGTCCGCGCCCAGACTTTCTCTCGCGAATAAAATAATAAATCGGACGCAGCACGATCCTGCTCACTTATAAGTTCCTCATCTACACTGACCCCTTCCAGATCGCGGACGATAAACTCCACAGGCAACCCATCCTTTAAGGTCACAAGGGTATTCTGCAAATGGGCTTCAAAATGAATGCCTTTCTCTCCCGCCGCCCGTACAATCGGCAGCAGAGAACATTTCAGATAACGATCCAGCCAACGCTCGGCAATGTCACGTCCACCACCCAGCATCGTCATCAGCCTGGAGCGCATCCCGGGAAGCGGTGCTTCTACCAGACTGGATAAGACATACGTATTCTCAACATCAAACTCAATGGGTCGATACGCTATCGTAAACAGACTGGTTAACTCTTCATCTTCAAAAGCACAAGTGGCTACACCTGTCTCATACGCAATATACGTGTTCGGTTCAGCACTGAAGCAGTCATGCTGCCTGACGTACTTGGAGGCATCCAGTGTTCTGCGCATCTGTTCAGCACTGTTGGTGCGAATCATGTTGGTGATCTGCATGTTCAGTGACAACTTGATATTGCAGTTCCATTCGGGAACATAAACTGTACGGACCGAAGAGGTTGGATAGACGGTAGGCCCCGCACTACCGAGTAGGATTAATTTTTCATCTCGAATATAGTGCTGTACCTCGGACAACCGTGATATGTATGCGTATTGCCATGGATGGACAGGCAGCAGCTCATACATTTCACTCTTTTCTTTTAAAATAGGCTCCACATGGTTCCGCAGGAGGTCATGCAAATCCATTGCCGCCTCGTTATCAACCCATTCCTGCATGTAGATATCCTGCCTCACGGCGATATAACAGAGTTGAAATGATGTCCGTAACTCCGGACTGTACTTCTGTACATCCTGCTTGCTGAAGCCTTTGGAGTTCTTCGGAAACGGATGGAACGGATGACCAACCAACAATGACTGTTCCGATGTGCGATAGTCGTGGATGTCGAGACCGGCCGCTTGTTCGATATACAATGTAAGGTTACCGACACTGTTATCTACCTTTTGTGCAAAATCTTTGGCATACGCCAGCTCTACGCGATTCGTATTCTCACCCAATGGATGTACATTCTCCAGCTCAAGTGAACGCTTCATTTCCATCACACTTTTCTTCATTCCATGTTGATCCGAACTCGCTCCCTGTTCCCCATTCCCACTTAGCTCAGATGTGATCCAACGAACCAGGTCGCCATAATGCACTATTTCCCCGCCAGATTCCATGCTGAGGTATTCATGCTCCCCCATGGCAGAGTAATAAGACAAGCGTCCTGTCACCTTCACCCTACTAGCTTGAAAAGCAACAGCGTACGTCAGCGTACTTGGATTGATCCAAATATCGCTTTTCTTCTCTAGCGCAAGTTCACGGATGTAACAGTTCAGCAGCAGTTTGCACGAATGTTCATGCGCCTGCTGCTCAGCTTCAGACCGGAGCTTGTTTTCCATCTCGAACAATGATGCCAACCTTCTTTCGGGTTATAAGTAAGACCAGGGGAAGTGTAAGCAGTATGGCGCAGCCAAGTCCGATACAGATCTCTTTGAGTGCTCCCCATTTTGCCATCTCCATGGACGTTCCTGCCCCGGCAAGCCATTGCCAACGCATATCGTAATATAGGGTCATGCCCATCACCGCAAACGAAGAAGCCAGACGCTCAATCGTGGTTGATAACACCGACCCTTCGTGCATGTCTTCGTCCGGTAATGCTTGCAGGCCAATTGCAGAGATACTCATGCCTGACAGACCAACGCCAATTCCACGACAAGCCATGAGTATACCGATGATCCAGATCGATGCTCCCATGGGCAGAACTGCAAACGACAAGATCGATATGGACACCAGCAACGTCCCCCATGCGATAAAATGTATGGACCGACCGCGATCCAGCAAGCTGCCGCCAATCCACATGAACAGACTTGTACAGATCGACAAGGGAATGAACAACGCACCGGACAAGGCCGGCGACAGGTGGAAGACGTCCTGGAACAATAACGGCAATGCAAAGATCACGCCAAACATGACACAATCCTGAATCGTCGAGATCAATACGGTCAGCGGAAAGACGGCATTACGTCGCAGCAACTGGTACCGGATAAGTGGTTCCTTCCGACCGTTCTCGGTCTGGACAAAACGAATGAGCAGCACCACACCGAGCGCAATCAGCAGCCAAGGTACCCATACTGCCACGACAGGACTTGCGTACAACTGTACTCCCAGACTAAGGGCACCTACCGCACAGATCAGCAGCATGACACTGGTTGGATGCCATTTTTTCCTGCGGGCAGGGATATAGGTCTGAATGACTCGACCGCACCCGATGAACGAGAATATAGCCAGCGGCACATTAAGCCAAAACAGCATTTCAAGTCGTCCATACTGAATGATGAAACCACCCAGCGTTGGCCCGGCAGCCGGAGCGAGCATAAGCAGCAAGCCCCACGCTCCTGTAATTCGTCCTCGCACCTCTGGTCCGTATACATCAAACAACAGCACAAGTGATAACGGAATCATCAGCCCCGCGGCAACGCCATGCATGAAACGAACCAGCAACAGTACCTCAATAGAGTGATAAAATAGTGCACCTGCCACCGAGAACAGTCCATATAAACTGATGCCCAGCATATACGTCTGCTTACGCCCCAGTCGGTCCACGATTAGGGAAGCCAGCGGCATCGTTAACGTCATAGCCAGCATGTACAAGGCAATGATCCATCCGCCTGCTGTCGTAGAGATCTGATAATATTGCACAAAATAAGGCAGCAGCAGGTTAAATGCACTGTTGGTCAGTACCAACGAAAAAGCACCGAGCAGAATCGCGAGTAATACTGCATGCCTCTTCATCAGGGATAGGTTCAACATGCAGCCGTTGCTAAGGCAATCGCTTCAGCTACCGATTTCTCAAAAATGGCAAGGATTGCGCCCGATTCTTGCTCCGTAATATTCAGTGGCGGCAGAAAACGAACAACAGCTGAATGACGCCCGCCCAGCTCCACAATTAATCCATTCTTGAAACATTCACGCTGAATAGACTCAGCCAGCGCACCATTAGGCAGATAATGTCCCAGACGATCCTTGCGTCCCACTGGATCAACCACCTCAACGCCAATCATCAGTCCTCTGCCTCGCACATCTCCAATCTCTGCATACTGCTCTTTCAATGCATTCAGTTGATTCATAAACTGCTCACTGCGCAGATGAACGTTGTGTAGAACATCCTGTTCCCGAATATAACGAAGTGTCGCAAGTCCCGCTGCCATGGCCAGCTGATTGCCACGGAACGTACCTGTGTGTGCACCAGGTTGCCATTGGTCCAGCTCTTCCCGGTAGATGACAACAGACATAGGCAGACTTCCGCCAACGGCTTTGGAGCAGATGATTACATCAGGTACAATTCCGGCATGTTCAAATGAAAACATCCGCCCTGTCCGTCCAATGCCTGTCTGCACTTCGTCGATGATGAGCGGAATGCTTCGCTCTGCTGTGATTCGGCGCAGCTCCCTCAGCCATTCAATGTCTGCCGGAATCGCCCCGCCTTCGCCCTGAACCGTTTCCACAATGACCCCACACGGTGCGGCAATACCGCTCTCGCAATCATCGAGCAGGTTCTCGATATACTGTGCGCTCAACCGGGCCGTCATGCCTTCACCAACACCAAATGGGCAGCGGTATTCATAAGGAAACGGCAGAAAATGAACATCGGGTAGCAGGCTTTGCAAATGCTGTTTCTTGCTCAGGTTGCCACTCATCGACATCGTCGCTTGTGTTGAACCGTGATAACCTCCTTGAAAGGCAAGAATGGACTTGCCACCTGTTGCATGTTTGACCAGCTTAATGGCTGCTTCTACTGCATCGGCTCCGGTTGGACCACAGAACTGGATTTTGGCTTTGTCTCGCATCTCTGCCGGAAGAATGGAAAACAGTTCTTGCATATATGCAAGCTTCAGCGGCGTTGCCAAATCCAGTGTATGAAGCGGAATCTGCTGATCCAGAACATCGCGAATGGCGTTGACCACCGTGTCATGGTTATGCCCCAGCGCCAATGTTCCTGCACCAGCCAGGCAATCGTAGAATACGCGGCCTTCCGTATCGGTAATCTTCACCCCTTGGGCCTTGCTAATGACAAGCGGGAAATGTCTGGGGTACGATCTTGCATTGGATTCCTTCTCATTTTGCATCTTCAGATATTCCGTCTGCACCTCTACTGACATAGCCCTCTAACGCTCCTTATAATCGATTCAGGCTGAACCTGCTGCCTGTGATTCTTGTTCTTCATTTTGCATATGACATGGTATTGGTTCAAAATCATGTAAGGTCCGAATTATACATAATGGTATCCGTCATCTGTTATCCGTTATCCGTTATCCGTTATCCGTTATACATTGTCATCTATACGTTGTTATAAGCTATACATTTTATATTCAAGTTGCTCCTGACACAGGTATTCCAGGTATAACCGAACCACATCACGAGTTGTTCCACCATGGGGAAAGACGTGGTGCGTCAGATCTGGCAAGGCGTTCACTTCCAGAATGCCCCCTTGTTCTCTGGAGATTGGAGTGCGGATATCACAACAACGAACATCGACTCCTGCTACATCAATCTGAAGAGTTTTGGCCGCTTGAATGATCATTCGCGCATTCTCGGGATGAATGATTTCGGTACAATCCTTGTAGAATTCACTGATTTTTCCGGCGGCAGAATTGCGGAGATCATATAACTCGATTTCTTTTCCAGCGGCAGGAACTTCATCCAGAGTTGTCCCTTGTGCATGTAATACCTCCAGCACTCGTTCCGTTTCTACATCAACCTGAGGAAAAGCTTCATACTCGCCAATGGGTGTCATCTCGATTCGTTCCTGATTCAACTGCTCAATTAACGCCCGAACGGTTGAAGTCCCGTCTCCCTCGACATAGACAGGTCGATACTCATTCACAGCCGCTACTTCACCGTTAATAACCAGCACTCTGTAATCGATTCCGGTCACATATTGCTGCAACATAATACTGCTGCCATGGACACTCGCAAGACGAATGGCTGCCTCCAGTTCATCTGGAGTACGCACATCCAGCGTCACGCCCATGCTGCTGCTCGCATCCAGCGGTTTCACTACAATGGAACCATATCTATTCAGAAAAGCTACTGCTTCGCTCCCCATCTCCGGGATCACAATAAACGATGGTACAGACATCCCCTGCTCATGCAGCAACATATTACATGCCTGCTTGTTCTTCGCGAGCAGGCCAGCGATTAACGGCAGACGATGAGATCTGGTTTTGTTAATGATGATCTCTTTGTCCCCTACAGACAGCTTCAGGAAATCTTCGCATCCCTCTAGAAGTGGCTCACAGGTGATGCCCATTTCTCTCGCTTTGCTTATAATGAGTCGGTTTTGCAGATTATGAATCCCTTTCGGAAACACTGAAAATCCTCCTCGATCGAATGAAGGTACTCGCTCCTATATAAGTTGAATTAAAGATTATTTACACCGACACTACAATGACAGAACAACCTTCCAATCGCTGTTATCCCCAGATTTTTTGATTCCCTTTTCTCAAGGGAAAAATCCGGGGATAAAGGCGAACGCTTCGCTTTTTCAGGTTTTTTCTGTCCTCTCCGTTGCATGTAAATGATTAATTCAACTTATATGGCTCATACGTTCATCAATTTTTATTGTAATTATATATTGATAATGATTATCAATATCATATAAAATCTATTTTATGGCAATTCGAGTTATATTGTCAATAATAAACTTTTAAGGAAAAATAAGAATGAATTTAGTGTGGGTTTGAGTCGATTCAGGTATGATTTTATCGAATAATAGGCACAACAAACTGGGCAAGCCTGGGACATGGTTTTACCAACGGCTTGCCTAATTTGTCATCTGCATGATCATACAATGGAGTTGATGTGGAGTTTTGAATCATTATTGAAGTAATCAAAAGCGGACTTTTTGATCCTCAAGCCAGTTGTGTATAACGCTGTTCTCCATTCAGCTTCCTTCCTCGTCCATGCGGGATACAGGTTGGTGTGCCGAACAGTGGATCGATTGCAATCTCACACTCCATCTGGAAGACTTTACGGACCATGTCCTGTGTAACAATATCTTCCGGTTTACCTTCTGCGTAGATGGACTTGTTGTGAACAGCCACAATGTGATGCGCATAACGACATGCCAGATTCAGATCATGAAGTACCATGACAATCGTGCGTCCTTCCCGTTCGTTCAACTCAAACAACAGATCGAGGATATCAATCTGATGTGTCATATCCAGATAGGTTGTAGGTTCATCCAATAACAGCGTTTCAGTCCCCTGCGCAAGTGTCATTGCAATCCAGGCACGCTGACGCTGTCCACCGGACAATGCATCCACAGGTCGATCCGCGAGTTCTGCCAGATGTGTGGATTCAAGTGCCAGCTTGACCATACGCTCATCCTCTCGTGACCATTGCTTCAGCCACGTTTGATGTGGATAACGTCCTTGCTTAACCAGTTGGTTCACCGTCAGGCCCTCCGGAGCGGTCGGGCCCTGTGGCAGGATGGACATACGCCTTGAAATCTCCTTGGTCGGCAGCTTTGCAATCTCTTCGCCATCCAGCAGCACCGAACCGGAGCTGGATTTCAGCAACCGGGCCATCGTACGCAGCAGCGTAGATTTGCCACAGCCGTTGCTGCCAATCAGGACAGTAATCTGTCCCTTGGGAATGGTCAGGTTCAAATTTTCAATAATGGAATCTGCTCCATAGGAGATCGTAAGCTCCTTGGCTTCCAGAATACTCACAGCTCTCTCCTCCTCAAAACTGATTTCGATTCTTGAACAACAAATACAGGAAAAATGGTGCGCCTACGCCTGCGGTGAATACCCCTGCGGGAACATCAAGTGGTAGAAAGGCTGTGCGGGCAATCAGATCTGCCGCAAATACAAGCAGAGCACCAACCAGTCCAGATACAATCAGCATACTGCCAAACATCCGGCCGACCAGCTTCCGGGCAATATGTGGAGCGATCAGACCAACAAAACCAATGGTTCCGGCTACCGCAACGGCGATTCCCGCCAGCAGTACACTGCATAACAACAACGCTGAACGATGCCGCTGGACCGTTACCCCTAGGCCTGTGGCCAGATCATCCCCGAACTCCTGTGCATTCAGGCTACGGGCGAACCAGATTGCCAGCGGTACAACAATTACGATAACCGGGAGAATGGTTCGAACATCGGTCCATGATGCTCCGTACACACTTCCAGTCAGCCAGATATAGGCTTGACCTGCCGTGTAGAACGGACTCAGGATCAGCATAAAGGTCGTTCCAGCTCCCGTAATGGCTGACACTCCAATCCCGATCAGCACCAACCGGATCGGACTGACTCCTTTTTTCCAAGCAAGCACGTAGATGATTAATGCCGTCACAATTGCGCCAGCGATGGCGAACAATGGCAACAACTTGATGCTCACCGTTCCACCCAGCAATGTAACAAAACCTACAGCTGCAACGGCCGCACCGCCAGTGATACCGATAACATCCGGTGAGGCCAGCGGGTTACGGATAATACCTTGCAGGAGCGCGCCTGACATACCGAGGGCTGCTCCTACGAGCAAAGATAAAAACACCCGTGGCAGTCTTAAGGTCAGCACGACGAAGTCAAGCTCCCCTTCATTCAGACCAAATATCGTTCGAAGCACATCCAGCGGAGAGATAAAGTCACTGCCCACACTGGTACCAACAACCCCTGCCACCAGGAACAGGAGGATACATATGCCGATGACAACCAAAGATTTTTGTTCCATTTGCACCGAGACGGTGTCTTTTTTGTTGCGGAAAGTCAACATTTTCCTCATATCTTCGTCACCCCCTTGCGGGCAATGTACACGAAGAAGGGTCCGCCAATCAGTGCAGTCATGACACCAAGTGGAACTTCCTGCGGCATGATCACCAGCCGTGCGACCACATCCGCGGACAGCAGCAGAATCGCTCCCCCTACAATAGAGTAAGGAACAAGCCAGCGGTAATCATTGCCCACCAGTGCACGCATGATATGCGGGACAACCAGACCGACGAGACCGATCGAACCGGCTACGGCAACCGAACCACCCGCCAGCAATACCGTAACAATTCCCATGAGCACCTTGACCAAAAGTACATTCTGTCCCATCCCTTTGGCGATATCATCACCCGTCAAGAGCAGATTGATGGCTCTGCCCATGAACAGAGCGACAATAGCTGCGGCTGTCATGTATGGCAGAACAGGATATAACATTTCCAACGTCCGACCACTTACTGAACCGGCAAGCCAGAACAGTACATCCTGCAATCCGGTTCCATCCAGCACCAGAATGGCCTGTGTGAACGAGGCAAATAACGCTGAGATAGCCGTACCCGCCAGTACAATTTTGATCGGTGTCAGACCATCACGACCGAGGGAACCCAGTGCATAGACAATCGCCGCGGCAACCGCAGCTCCGGCAAAACCAAACCACATCATGGTGGTGAGCGAAGATACGGACAATACCACAATGGCAATGACAATAAAAAAGATCGCACCTGCATTGATCCCGAACACACTTGGTGATGCCAGCGGGTTACGTGTCAATGCCTGCATCAGTCCACCTGCCACGGCCAAACTTGCTCCTACAACAGCAGCAATCACCGTACGTGGCAACCGTTCCGTCAGCAGAACCACATGTTCCACAGAACTCTCGTCATAGAATTGCAGTGCATCCCATGCCATCTGAAACGTGATATGCGTACGTCCCAGAATCATACTGGCTAGGCAAACAAGTAAAAGTAATATGAATAAACCAGCCAGTCCATAGATCTTGGCGCTTGCCTTTGTAAAAAGGGGAAACATACTCTCACTCTCTCATCTGTAAAATGAAATAGGACCTGCCTGCCCATACACTTCGTTAACGAATGTCCTGGTGCATGGCAGGTCCTGCTCCTGTTAGTTAGTTCAGGTTGAACTGCTTATATAGATCGTCCAGCATCATGTTGGCCGATGTGTATCCACCTGCCATGTTCCAGGCCACTTCATCGACCTGAACCAGTTGGTTGTTCTTGACTGCATCAAGGTTTTTCCACAGTGGACTGCTGGTCCAATCATCATAATTTTTCTGAATGGCATCTGTTTCTGTGCCTGAGTTAAAGTTAAAGATCATGTCTGCATTCATGTCCGGAATGTTCTCTTTGGAAGTCAATTCAACTCCCCATGTGTCTGCGTCATGTCCGGCAGGTCTGGTGAACCCAAGTTCATTCAGAATCTTACCTGCGTATCCCATGTAGAAAATACGAACCTGATCGGCTCTAAAGTTCGTGATGGTTGCTTCAATTGGCAGACGATCGCCCATTTTCTCTTTGAAATCTGCTACACGGCCATCCCAATCAGACAACAGTTTATCCGATTGCTCAACCATATTCATCGCTTCTCCAACAGTTTTCACCGTTTCTTTCCAGTCAAACAGGGTCTCCGTCACTACCGTTGGTGCGATCTGGGACAATTGCTCATAGATCTCTTCATGTCTGATCTTCGTAGCAATAATCAAGTCGGGTTTCAACTTGTTGATCTCTTCCAGATTGGGCTGGGATTCCTGACCCACTTGTGTTACTCCGTCCAGATCTGCTCTCAGATATTCGTAGACTGGCTGCTGAACCCAGGATTCAACCACGCCAGTCGGTTTCACGCCAAGTGCAACGACAACATCATTAGCACCTTGGAACAGTGTAACAATCTTTTGCGGAGTTCCCTTGATTGTGGTTTCGCCCATAGCATGCTTGATCACTCGGGTCTGATCTTCAGTTGCACTTGCAGTTGTATCACTTTCATTATTGCTCTCATTGCTGCTTGCAGCTTGGCTGGACGTATTCGTTGTCTCGGCACTTCCACCCGAAGCACAACCAGCAAGTAGTGAAATCATCAGAATAAGTGCTGCATAAATGTATAGCTTTTTCTTTACTTTATACATGAAATCCGTCTCCCCTTTTTTATCTAAATGATATTGAATCTCATTATCAATTGTATTGTAATGGAGATGAAATCATTATACAAGCATTTTATTTGGAAAAACTTCTCACTCCCTGTCGAACTCTGTAACTTCGTAAAACAACATTAAATAAAGATATATTAACTAAATCAATACAATATATATCGATACAATACGCCTACACATAAACCATATATGTGATTTTTTTCTTACCTGCTAAATATACAAATCTCTCTTCTTACTTTTAGCTTCATCTAATACATGCCCTTTTTGCTGGTGGATCATTATTCATTCATATGCATTCAACCAAGATATTTACTGTAAAACAATTCCTGTAATTTCTTGTCGTACTATGTTAGATTATCCATTGGAATAAAATCACATCTATAGATAGGGGATACTAACACGTGAAGAAATCATGGGTACTATCAATCATTATGAGTTTTGTTTTGCTCGGAGGGGTATTCGCACCTGCAGGGTCCTATGCCTCTGCTGCGGATGACTCAACCACTACATATTCGGAAGACGAATACTATGAAGAAGTTGACACGTCAGAACAAGAACCGATCCCTACAGTCGAAGAAGAAGATTTCCTGAGCTACCTTGATCAGTTGGATAAGGCATCGGTATATGAGGAGAAAGCCTTCAATGCTTTGGGAGGTGGATTCTACATTACATCGTCCAATCGCAAGTCCGTTTTCCTGAAACTGACCAACACAGCGATTCCTAACTACACCAAATATGTTTCCAAGCTGAAGCTGATTAAACCGCAAAATACAGAATTGCAAAAAATCCATGCCAACCTGATTAAAGGTAGCTATACACAGCTGGAAGGATTCCAACTCGCTAAAAAAGCGGTCTCCAAAACAACGGTAAACAGCGCTGTCCTGAAACAGGCCAATGCCAAAATTGATTCCGGCAAGAAAAATATCGAGAAGTTTCACAAAGAATTCTCTGCATATGCCAATAAACTTGGATTTGATTTATAAAAAACAATTGTAGAAATGCGTCCTACATTTCGAATAAAACAATTTGAAATTTAAGGAAAAAAAGTGTTTTCTTTTGCTGCGTTAGTTCGTATAATAACACTATAATCAAAAGGCTATGCTGCCGAAAGGTACAACCTCGTGAACAATTGAGGTTGTGCCTTTTTTGCGTTTAATGGCCACTTTTATTGAATTTCATCATCTGACGAGGAGTGACTCACATGATTCTTGAAGCCATTTACCATCGCCCCAAACTCAATTGGTCCTATGCTTATGACCGCTCGACCATGCATTTGCGACTTCGTTCAAAACGCGGTGATTTGGATGCGGTAATCGCTATTACCGGGGACAAATATGCCTGGGATCGGACGATTACACACATTCCCATGCACATCTTTGCCCGGGATGAAATGTTCGATTATTGGGAAGCCGAGACTTCACCTCCCTATCGCAGATTACGGTATGGCTTCCAACTGATTCAGGGAGAGGAATCGGTCTGGATGACAGAGCGCGGATTCGAGCAGGCGCTGCCTGATCATCCACTTGAATTCTTTGATTTTCCATTTATGAACCCGGTCGACATTTTTGAGCCGCCTGCTTGGGTTAAGGATGCTGTGTTTTATCAGATTTTCCCTGAACGTTATGCCAATGGCGATCCATCCATCAGTCCCAAAAATGCTGAATCCTGGGGAGGGGAACCTACACCGGTGAACTTCTTCGGTGGGGATCTCCAAGGTGTGCTTGATCATCTGGATCATATAAGCCAGCTTGGCATCAATGCCATCTACTTCTGTCCGCTGTTTGAGGCCACGACGAATCACAAATACAATACAGGCGATTATATGAAAGTTGATCCTCACTTTGGAACCAATGAACAGTTCAAAGCGTTTGTGGATGCCTGTCATCAGCGCGGCATACGCGTTGTTCTGGATGCGGTATTCAATCATTCCGGCAGAGAGTTTCCTCCTTTTGTCGATGTCATGAAGAATGGAGCCGCTTCCCCCTACGCAGACTGGTTCTATATCAAAGACTGGCCGCCACGTGTGGAGGATGGTATACCAACTTATGACACCTTTGCCTTTGAACCGCTTATGCCAAAGCTGAATACGGAACACCCTGAAGTGAAGGCATATTTGCTGGAGGTAGGACGTTTCTGGATTGAGGAGATGGACATTGACGGATGGCGGCTCGATGTGGCAAATGAGGTGGATCATCAGTTCTGGCGCGAATTCCGTCAGACGGTAAAAGCCATCAAGCCTGACGCCTATTTGCTTGGTGAGATCTGGCATGATTCGCTCATGTGGCTTCAGGGAGACCAGTTCGATGCCGTGATGAATTATCCGTTTACCAACTCGGTATTGGACTATACGGTGCACGGCAAGCTCGACGGCCTAGCATTTGCCAATGAGATCGGTAAACTGCTCGCAGCCTATTCACAGCCTGTAACAGAAGCGGCCTTCAATCTGCTTGGAAGTCATGATACACCCAGACTGCTGACTTTATGTGATGGAGACGAGCGCAAGATGAAACTTGCCGTTACGTTGTTGCTTGCGTATCCAGGTGTGCCATGTATCTATTATGGAGACGAAGTGGGACTTGATGGAGGATATGATCCGGGTTGCCGCAAGTGTATGGAGTGGGATGAGACCAAGCAGAATCGCGAGCTTCTGGAATTCTTCACCCGTACGATTGCCCTTCGCAAACAGCACCCTGCCCTGCGCAGCACAGAACTGAAGATCGTATATGCAAAAGCCGGAGACCCTTGTCTTGCCATCGAACGATTAGATTCGCATACGGGTGAGCGTATGCTTCTTGTTCTTAATGCTGGTGATGAGCCGTGTACCCTCGAACTCCCCTTTGGAGATCGTAACATCTGGCGAAATCTGTTCACATCAAACACCGTGGAAGCTCAGCAAAATAAACTGACCCTCGATCTGGAAGCATACGGATTCTCCTTACTGCAAATGGAGATCAAACAACCAGCGAAAGCCTGATATGAATACGGCTAACAAGGGAAATAACTTCAAAGAGGCTGTCCTCCAGGTCATATTGACGACCAAGGACAGCCTCTTCTGTATCTTATACGTCTTGTGCATCTCATACGTCATACCCTAACGAACCCAGCACACGTTATTTGCTTTATTATACGTGGGCTAAATGTCTAACGAATCAGAGAGACCTTATTTCGTCCAATAAGTCCATTTTCGAGAGCAGAAGCCGTGTTTTCGACGCAATAACGTTGCTGAGATTCGTTAGGTTTTACTTTTCTTGATTATCCTCTCAATAGGATGTTTGAGGTTCGTTAGCTATAGCCATTCAAGCGAGGTGAAACTCTTCGAGGCAGCGACCTATTTCCCAGCTGAGGCGAAGGATATCGAAGTCATCGGTTTTCGTATTTTCTTCATTCTTGAACTTACGAGAGCTTCCTGTGTAATTACGATTTTCTGCGGAATCTTGTATGAAGGCAGCTTGTCCTGACAATATTCCCAGATGGACCGCCGCAGATCGGTGAGAGTACACTCCGCAGCCAGCCGGATAGTCACCTTCACCCTCTGACCGGTGATACCACTCTGTTCTCCCGAAACTACGGCCGCTTCAATACATTCCATCTCTTCCAGAACACCCTCGACCTCGGCAGGATACACTTTTCGTCCACCTACATTAATGATCTCGGAACGACGTCCCAGAATACGAATGTACCCCTGCTCCAGCACGGCTTCATCCCCTGTACGAAGCCACCCGTCCTCTGTAAAAGGTGATGGTGCATTCAAATATCCGATCATCGCTGTTGCTGTATGAATCTGCAATTCTCCTTCCACCACCCGATACTTGACCTCTTCATCTTGAATGGAGAACAGCAGAGAACCTGGCTCTTTGGAGCGGGTTGGCAGAATGCCAAGTTCAGACATGCCATAAGCTTGTATCGTCCTTAGTTGTGGAAATCTCCGGTTCCAGGCTGCCAGTACGGATTCAGGCATCACTTCCGATCCGTATGACACAACTTCGAGACTCGACAGATCATACCCCTCATCATTTCTACTCAGCAGCAACAGATTCATGAACGTTGGAGAGACAGGCAGCGCCTGTACACGAAACTTCTCAATCGTTCGGCACACTTCTTCGGGAGATCGATCCGCAATGATACAAAGACAGCCCCCACTGGACAGGGATTGCAGCATTGTATTCACACCGCCGATATGATCAAACATCATAAATGGAATCGTTCGCAAGGGCCGAACCTGCCGCCGAAAACGATGTAACAGCCGATCTGCACGATGCACAGTCGCTTTACTCACTCCGGTTGATCCGGATGAAAAGAGTACTAGGCCCCCTACGCCCTCCTGTGCCAGCGAGGATAACAACACGGGAACCTCTCCAGATAATTCACATGTTTGCCGAATGCACAACTTGCCTTCTTCAACGCCCAAACGCCATTTCACCTGTGCCAGTTCGATGTATTCCTGTCGTTTGGCTTCGACCAGGTACCGATCCATGGGAAGCACGATACACCCTTGTCCGAGCAAAGCAACCAATGCTGCCGCCGCATATGGGGAATAGTCTTCCTCCAGCGTTACAAGTTGCCCAGTCAGCCCTTCTGCTGTAATCCACTCACTCATGATGTCAACCTGTTCCAGCAGCCAACTGTAGCTGTACTCCCGATCCTTCCAGATCAGTGCAGGTTGCTGTCCCTGTTCCGCGAATCGTTCAAGCAAGAATTGGTTCAACATCTTGCATCCTCCTCACCGGCAGGCGCCCATTGCTGTGCGAGATAATCAACAAGTGAACCCACGGTCTGATACGGGCTTTCCGGCATAGAAGCAGCAGCCATCTCCGCCAGTGCGGCTCCCATCCCCGTCCCCCATCGATCTTCGATTCCCTGCTCTACCACTGCAAGCAAGGACACGAGTTCCAGCGAATCCAGTTGCCCATTTCGTCCATATAGCGGAGCGTTACCACCCTCACCAAGCGGAATCGATGTATTATGGTATGCATTTAACTCCCGGCAACTATCCAGCACGATACGAAGCAAAGCCTCCCTGTGTCGTTGTCCAATCCTTGGCACGGTCTGACGTTGAAAGCAATCTGCCCGAGGTATGGACTGTCGAAGTGATTCATACCAGTGCCATTCATCCGTGACCAACATTTTAATGACACCTGTTAGCTGTACTTTCCAGTGCTCACGGTTCTTCATCCGGCTGACCTGCAACATATTGTATGCCTTCTCCCACCGTGCAATGATGTCGCTGAATTCTCTTGCATATTGATCAAGTGGAGAACCGAGCCATAAGGCAGACTCCTGAAGAAGATCTCGAAGAAAATACCGGCTCCACCGCATATCAAACAGCAGACTGGATATCAGCATTTCATTGGCCTGCTCCCCTTCATTCGCCACATGCAGTGCATGTAACAATTGCAGCGATACCGCATGTCCAAAATGATAATTCCGCTCTCCTTGTGTAATCGTCCGGCCTGTTAGAAACTCTTCAATCTGCGTTGTTAACGCCTGAGTCAACATGTCTCGGTACCCGGCAGAGTCAAGCTTTACAGTCGCCCGAATGTCCATGGTTCCATACGTTCGGAGTTCTTCTTTGCGCTTGGCCTGAGCAAGCTCGGGTATGCTTTGGTTCCCTTTCCAGAAATCATGAAAGGCTGCTTGAGTAACCCTTCCCTTATACTTGGAGGGCACGGGATCGTAGACGTGAACATGCTCATCTTCCAAGCCATATACGGCAATCCAATGATCTACCAGATGCAGTCGGGAGCCTTGCTTCACGTGTTTGCGAATGTACTCGGGATTCTGATAATCCTCACAATAAGGCAGATGATAACTGGTTCCTGTAGCCAAAAAAAGCCCACCTTCGCCGATATGCTGCCTGATCTCCGCCTTGCCTTCCTCGAAGCTATCCAGCTGCCGCTGACCATACATCTCCCAGATCGGCTCTACATAATCCAATTTGTGAAAATAAGGCTTCACCAGTCCGTTATCCCCGCACGAAGGAAGGCTGTACAACCGACTTGCCGCCAGCAGTGCAAGACTTGTGATGGATCCTTGTCGATGGAGCACTTCATGAATCAGAGGGAAATTGCAGGGATAATAATAGGGAATGTCCAGCACTGGAGCGAATGAAGGAATGATCATTTTGGGCCTCCTGTTCCCGTTTTGGCTGACGTACTGCCCCAGGATTGGATTAGGTAATGCACAGACATATCATCTGTCGCTCGAAATACCCGATTGGCAATAGGCTTGCCATCCACATCGGTCTCGAAACGACGGAAACCGCGAGTAAATCGGAAGGAGAACCCACTATCTCGCGGGACTCGGTAACAACCCTCATATCGACCTTTACCGGAACGGACAAGCTTCATGCCCATGCCACCATATATCGTTTCCTCCGAGTCTTCGTCGGGAGCTACCTCTGCACGAATGCAGACCTCCACATGAGTGGACAATTCAGGAACGACAGTGTAGATGCGTGTAGCAGACAGTTCCCCTACAGTCAGCGTGATGGACGCATTTCCAATACCGACAGGAACCAACTCTCCATTCGTATGAATCTGAAGTACATTTGGGTCACTCGAAGTATAATTCCCATGAAGCAGACTCTGAACCAACCCACTCTCGTAGTGCATTTGTGCATTGATACACACGGTCATTCCACCCTCTAGTCCGATGACATCCCTTCCAAGCAGTTCGAGCGAGGAGGGCTTACCCACGTGGCCGAACATGTACAGTAACGGGAGGTGAACGCGTGCTCCCCAGTCACCTTCCTGATGACAGGCACCCTGCTGTTCCAGAAATGCCAATTCCTCACCCGATCCTACTCCGCGTTCAAGTAATTGATGAGCTACCCTTCTGACCTGGGAAGGCAGAAACAGACCTTCCGTATCTCCAATATCCATCCACATTCGAACGTCGGGTACCTCTTCTGGCAAGCGATACATGTTCTCTTCCAACAGTCCACTTTCCGATGTGTCGTCCAGCTGCACATCCACATAGAATGGCGACATCATGATCAGTTTTCCGAAAACATCCGGATTTCGCATCCCCATGTGCAATGTACAAAGCGCTGCGGCAGATGAACCCAGCAGCCCGGTATTCGACTTGTCCGGCAGCGTCCGATAACGATGATCAATGATCGGCTTGAGTTCATGAATGATGAAATGCTCATAGGCGATGCCTGAGCAACCCACACTCACGGCCTCTCTCTCCGGAGCGATGAAGTGATAGAATTCGTTGTGTGTGACTGGACGGACATGCGTAATGCCGACAATAATCAAGGATTCAATCTGCCCGGAGGAAATAAGACCGTCTGCTGCCTGGTCCATATTCCATGTTTCATTGCCTGGCCCGGATGGACCAAAAGCCCGCTGCCCTGCATGAACGTACAGAACCGGGTATTGCCGGGCTGTCTGCTCATGATAACCAGGCGGGAGGTACACATAAATGTTGCGGATATTGCCCAGCCGTGACGCCTGAATGCCTTCCAAACATTCAATGACAGAATGGGTACTCAACGATCATCAACCGCCTCTCTTCTCCCGATTCGACCGCATAATACAAACAAATAACCCCGCCTCAGAAGAGACGGGGTTGTCCCAGAACACACGTAATTGTCCGGGGATACATAGCCCTTATATTGTGAATCTGCGAATAGTTTAAATCCCCGGACGTGCTTTTGTAAACATAAAAATAGAAAATAAATGCTCCCAAAAAAGTTATTGACATAAGATCCAATATTTCTTACGATAACGTTGTGATCATAACTCGAGGGCCATGCTTTTAAACCTGAGCGGTTTAGGACAACCCCGGTAACTCCCGAAGGAGATGCCGGGGTTGTTAGCGTGTCAAAAGGAGGGAAGTCTTCAATCCACTGCGTAACACTCCGTTGTATTGAAAGCGCTATTATTCAAGAGCCAGGTTGGTTGTTTATCTAAACTACTACATTCACGAGAAGGGTGGATTACTATGTTTCAAATGGCCAAACGCTTACTCCTCAGCACAACACTGACACTCAGTTTACTTGCAGGGGGCGCACTTCCCTATCTGCCTGCTTCAGCGATCTATGCCGATGCGGATACCGCGGTTACCAACAAGCAGAACTTTAGTACAGACGTCATCTATCAGATCTTTACAGATCGCTTCCTGGACGGCAATCCTTCCAACAATCCTACCGGAGCTGCCTACGATGCCACTTGTAGTAACCTGAAGTTGTATTGCGGAGGCGACTGGCAGGGTCTGATCAACAAAATCAACGATAACTATTTTAGCGATCTGGGCGTTACGGCACTGTGGATCTCCCAACCAGTCGAAAATATCTTCGCCACAATCAACTACGGCGGCGTGATCAACACAGCGTATCATGGCTACTGGGCACGTGATTTCAAGAAGACCAATCCGTATTTCGGAACGATGACTGATTTTCAAAATCTAATTACAACCGCTCATGCCAAAGGCATCAAGATCGTCATTGACTTTGCCCCAAACCACACATCTCCTGCCATGGAGACCGATACCTCCTTTGCTGAGAATGGCAAGTTGTACGATAATGGTAATCTTGTTGGCGGATACACCAATGATACAAATGGATATTTCCATCACAACGGCGGCTCCGATTTTTCCTCCCTGGAGAATGGTATCTACAAAAACCTCTATGACCTCGCTGACCTGAATCACAACAACAATACTATTGACCAATATTTCAAAGACGCAATCAAACTATGGCTTGATATGGGCGTGGATGGCATTCGCGTTGATGCGGTGAAACATATGCCTCTCGGCTGGCAAAAGAGCTGGATGTCCTCCATCTATGCACATAAACCTGTATTCACCTTTGGTGAATGGTTCCTCGGATCTGCTGCATCTGATGCGGATAACACGGAATTTGCCAATGAATCCGGGATGAGCTTGCTTGATTTCCGCTTTAATTCTGCCGTACGTAACGTCTTCCGGGATAACACATCCAACATGTATGCCCTCGATTCGATGATTACAGGCACAGCGGCAGATTACAATCAGGTGAATGATCAAGTTACGTTCATCGACAACCATGATATGGATCGGTTCAAAACAAGTGCCGTGAACAACCGTCGTCTTGAACAGGCGCTGGCCTTCACGCTGACTTCACGCGGCGTACCTGCTATCTATTATGGTACCGAGCAGTATCTGACAGGTAACGGGGACCCTGATAACCGGGCCAAAATGTCTTCCTTCTCCAAAACAACGACGGCCTTCAATGTGATCAGCAAGCTGGCACCTCTGCGCAAATCCAATCCGGCAATCGCCTATGGCTCCACTCAGCAACGCTGGATCAATAATGATGTGTATGTCTATGAACGCAAATTCGGCAAAAGTGTAGCTGTTGTTGCGGTGAACCGTAATCTCTCCACACCAGCAAGCATTGCAAATCTAAGCACTTCACTGCCAACAGGCAACTACACCGATGTACTGGGCGGTGCACTGAACGGTAATAACATCACTTCCAACAACGGTAATATCTCATCCTTCACACTGGCAGCCGGAGCAACCGCGGTATGGCAATATACAACAAGCGAGACAACACCAACGATCGGACATGTAGGTCCCGTGATGGGCAAACCGGGTAATGTCGTTACCATTAGTGGACGTGGATTTGGCTCCACCAAAGGTACCGTATACTTCGGTACAACAGCCGTTACCGGTGCTGCGATCACATCCTGGGAAGATACACAGATCAAAGTGACGATCCCAGTGGTTGCAGCAGGCAATTACGCTGTAAAAGTAGCTGCGAATGGAGTCAACAGCAATGCGTATAACAACTTCACCATCCTTACGGGTGATCAGGTCACTGTACGATTTGTCATTAACAATGCTTCCACCACACTGGGTCAGAACATCTATCTTACAGGTAACGTAGCAGAACTGGGCAACTGGAGTACGGGCACAACAGCTATTGGACCTGCATTCAATCAGGTCATCCACGCCTACCCAACTTGGTACTATGATGTGAGCGTGCCAGCCGGGAAACAACTGGAGTTCAAATTCTTCAAGAAAAATGGTGCAACCATTACGTGGGAAGGTGGTTCCAACCACACGTTCACCACACCAACCAGCGGTACTGCGACTGTAAATGTAAACTGGCAATAAAATTTTCAGTCCACAAGCTAACCCGGAGTTACGCTAACGCAGCGTATGCTCCGGGTTTTGCTGTACCTAGCCAGGTTGCTTAGATTGCTTCTATCCTCTCTCTGTTGAATGTGTACGTGTGGGTTCAATTCATATCATTTTGATGTATCATAAAATGTCATTGATAGTTTCGGATCGACTTCAATGTTGTAGCGGCCAGAATACCTGTGGCCAGCAGTAATATGCCCACGCCTTGCAGCACAGAAGCTGCCCCCCACTGATCTGCTAATACGGAGACAACCGTCAATCCCAGAATAGGCGCTGTACTGGTGATTGTTCCAACCACACCATAGACCCTTCCTTGCAGCTCGTCCGGAACCGCTGTCCTCAGCATAATCTGAGTGAGCATCGTACAGCAGGCGAACATCGCACCTCCACCCACGATGAACGGCAACGCCATGATTGGCGAGGATACATTCGCCAAAAAAATATAGAGTGGTCCTAATACAATCAGACCGATAAATACCCATCTCCCTCTTCGCTTCAATCGTTTCCCCGAAGCAATCAGCATTGCAGAGCCAATCATATATCCAAGTGGAATACAGGTTTCAATTAATCCAAACTGTACCGGATTCGCCTCCCATACCTTGACCGCCATCACTTGGACCAGCATCATGGCTGACATGAAAAACAAAATCAGCACCGGATTGAGCAATACGATGGATCGAATCAGACGATTCCGATAGATGTAGCTAAACGAACTGCGCCATTCCTGAGCAAACGTGGTCTGCTGACTAGCGGATCGCTGTACCTCAGGAAAGCGACCCGCCATCAGCACACAGACTGCCGACAACAGAAAGGTTGCCCCCGTAATTAATATGGCGACAAATCCTCCAAATGCAGCAACAGCTACTCCCGCCGCGGCTAGTCCGCTGATTCGGGCAAGATTATCCACCATATGAATGGTTCCGGTTGCTTGTTGAATATGCTCCCTGCCTACCATACTTGCTACAGAGGCGTGGAATGCAGGTGCCTGAAACAAACTTGAAAACATGGACAGTGAGAGCAACAACAGCACCACCGGGAACGGCGCATGCCAACCGAATAAGCTAATCGCAATCAGCACAGCCATCACACCGCGAAATACATCAGACGCCAACATCAGCTTCCTGCGATCCAATCGATCTGCGACCGTACCTGCCACCGATCCAAATAAAAAACTGACGGCCATATTGCAGATCTGTACGGCCGCCATGCTCTTTGCACTGCCTGTGGTCTGTAACACCCACAGACTGATCGCAATCCCATTGAAGCAATCCCCGAAGACCGAGATGCCGTAGCCGTACAAAATCCTTCGAAAGGTAACATTACGCCAAAGTGTTGGCGGAGCTTTAGTATTATACAATGCAGCTTGTCCATCTTGGTATCCCATAATCTCGGGCTCACTGGACGGGTTCATGCCCATACATCACGTTCCTCCCTAATCATGATTCGAGCCCATACAGAACCAGGCACTTCCGCAGCATTGCCAGTCGATAAAGACATGACAATACGGAAGTGCCTGAGTTAAGTGAGTGTTACTCTATCGAGACTAATCATGCCGTCGTTAGCTTAGCTGATGATATTGTCTCTAGACCTATAATGTTTCTTGCTGAGTCTGCGTTTACCCTTTCGAAGCTCCTGCCGTCAGCCCTTGAACAAGGAATCGTTGCAGGAAAACAAACAGCAGGGTAATTGGGATAGCAATCAGTACCGCCCCCGCAGCAAACATCGTAAAGTTACTGTCCTGATACCGGTTGACCAGATCCCACATGCCCACCGCAAGCGTCCAGTTCTCTTTCGTCCGCAGCACCAGCCGGGCGAAGATAAAATCCATCCACGCACCGGTGAAACTGGTTAATGCCACATAAGTCAGCATCGGCTTGGATAAAGGCAGGATGATGCTGGTGAATACCCGCAGGTGACTCGCACCATCCATGCGGGCCGCTTCATCCAGACTGCGGGGAATCGTATCAAAGAAACCTTTGACGATAAATCCACCCAGTACCGCCCCTGAAGAATAAACCAGAATAAGCGCAGCGTGGGTGTCGAGCAATTTAATTTGCAGCAAAATGATATAGATTGCAATCATGCTCATAAAGCTTGGGAACATGCCGAGGATCAGCATGGTGGAGAGAATCGTTTTACGTCCACGGAAGCGGAAGCGGGACAAGGCATACATCCCAAGTGTCACCATCAACGTGGAGAAGATCATCGTGAAAAAGGCAATTTTCAGCGTATTCATATACCATCTGCCGTACATAAAGGACGGGTTATTAAACAGCTCACCGTAATGGGTTAGCGTGAAAGCTTCCGGCCACAACCGTTCACTGAACAATGCCGCGCCGGGTCTCAAGGAAGAGAGAAAGATCCAGAGTACCGGGTAGATGGAGACAACGGCGATGATCAGCAATAGCACATAACTCAGGGCCAAACGCAGCGGATTATTACGTGTCTTCATTGAATCATGTCCTCCTCCTTGAATGATTTGGAGCGGCGGAAGTTCCAGATAGAGAATGAAGCGATTATAAGGAAGATGATGATCCCTACCGCTGAAGCCATGTTGAACTTATTATTGTCGAGTGTGAGCTTGTAGAGCCAGGTCACCAGCAGGTCCGTTGCCCCTGCGTACTGGTAGTCTCCCCGCAGTGGATTTCCGTTGGTCAGCAGGAAGATGACATTGAAGTTGTTGAAATTTCCGGCGAACTGCATGATGAGTACCGGAGTTGTGGCAAAAAGAATGAACGGCATCGTAATGATCCTGAACTTCTGAAACGCAGATGCTCCGTCCACTTCGGCAGCCTCATAGAGGTCACGAGGGATGGCTGTTAATACACCCAGAATCAGCACCATACTGACCGGAATACCGATCCACATGTTGACAACAATGACGGTAACCTTGGCCCAGAACGGATCTGTCAGCCAGGGTAATCCCTCCAGCCCAAATGCTCTCATGTACGTATTGATCGGACCAAACTGACCATTGAACAGATTACGCATGAGCAGCAAGGAGATGATCTGCGGGATGGCATAAGGCAGAATAAAAATCGTCCGCCACAGCTTCTTGAAGCGTATGCCCCGCTGTTCAATCAACAGTGCCACAAGCACGCCGCCAAAATAGGTGGTGACTGTCGCCAGGATGGCCCAGATGACCGTCCAGGTCAGAACGCCGTAGAATGTCTGGCTCCAGGATTTCAGCTGAATCAGATCACTGAACGTCTTGAAGCCCACCCAGTCCACGAGTTTGGCTGGCGGAATATGATCCGGGGCCGAATAGTTGGTAAATGCAATCGTGATCGTAAACAGAATGGGCATAACGGTGAAGAAAAGAATGCCTAGTGCCGGGATGGACAGAAACAGATACGGAAAGTTTTTGTCCATCATGTTCCGAAGCGATGCCGCTGCGCCCAGGGTCTGCTTGCCTTCTTCCCTCGCAAGTCCCGTGACGTATGCATCCCGGATATTCAGGATATAGATCAGAATAAACACAAAAAACACCAGCAATACGATAATGCCATCAAGCAGCAAAAAGATGGAATGGTCTCCCCTTTGAAGTACAGTGGACCCATTCACTTTGACAAAACGCTGTGTATTTCCCCCCAGTGTCCATATGCCCCATACGGCCTGTGACAGGCGAGGAGGCAGGTACGCAAGCCCTGCTCCCTCCAGTAACAGTAGACAAATTCCCTTAATCCACTGTCGATTGTACAGCTGTCCAAGACCTTGCAGTATGATGGAACATATAGCCGCTGTCATCCGGTGCTGCCTTTCCCTGTTCGGTCCAACGGGCACCGGGACATGCTGCTGTTGCATTCGCTCTCTCCTCCCCGCCTATTGCTAACCTGCATACATTGAACAAAAGTGTACTTACACTGACCACTCCGATGACAGAATAAGCTTCCGATCGCTGTTATCCCCAGATTTTTTTCGATCCCTTTTCCAAAAGGGAAAATCCGGTGATAAAGGCGAGCATATGCTTCCGAAGAAGCTTTCTTTCAGAAAGCTTTTAGTTTCACTTCTTCATCTTTCTTCTGTCCTCTACGTTTTTGTGTAAATATGTAGTTCAATTTATGCAGTAATTATGCATATCTTCGCATTCGTCGTTCGTCCTTATTGGACGGTGGCAAGGCTTTCCTGGATCTGTTTCACTGCATTGTCCAGTGACGCCTTCACGTCCTTATCGGTATCCCATATATCCGTAATGGCCGAAGTGATCGGTCCCCATACGCTGTCCATGGCAGGAAGCGAAGGCATCGGTGTTGAGTTGTTGAACTGTTCCAGGAATGCCTTATTGATTGGGTCCTCTTGCAGCTTCGGATCAGCAGCTACGTTTTTGTTCGCAGGAAGTGTACCGTTCAGGTCAAAGTTCTCCATCTGAGCTTCTTCATTGGAAAGGAACGCTGCCAAGAGCTTCGACGCATTCGGGTATTGCGTAAATGCATTCACATAATAGGCTTTAACACCTGAGAAGGAGGTCATCGGTTTGCCATCGATTGCTGGAAGCGGAGCAACGCCGAAGTCGATACCTGCATTGCGATAATCGGCAATGGTCCACGGACCGTTAATGTCCATAGCCAGCTTACCGCTGGAGAATAATCCTTTTTTGATATCATAGTTCACGTCACCCATCTTAAGCGGCAGTACTTCCGACTTCAGCGTCTGCAAGAACTGTCCACCCTTCTGGGCTCCTTCGTTATTCAGACCGAGATCCGTGCTATCCATCCCGTTATCTCCAAAAATATAACCGCCCTGTGAAGCCAGGAACGCATAGTTATAGTAAAATTGCTGCAATTCCCACATCAGCGCATACTGATTGGACTTCACATTATTGAACGTCTTGGCGAAACTGATAATCTCATCGAAGTTTTTCGGAGCTTCTGGATACAATGTTTTGTTGTAAAAAAGAGCGTAGGTCTCAACGCTGTACGGATAGCCGTACAGGATATCCTTGAACGTCACTGCCTTCAGCGCGTTGTCGCTGGTGTTCTCTACGGTCTCTGCTTCGAATATGTCATTGGGCAGAATAAGTCCCGCTTCTGAAGCGCTACCAATCTTATCATGCGGGAAAACAACCACATCTGCCGCCAGACCCGCTGGGCCATCCGTCGTCAGCTTGGTTACCTGATCGGTTGGAGGTAATTCCTCCATTTTGACCGTTACCCCATATTTTTCTTCGAATTTTTTGACCCTTTGCTCAATAAAGCTGCTTTGATTTTTATCCTCCCAGATCACCAGGGTCGCCCCTTCTTCCGGTTGAAGGTTCTCGGATGTCAGCTCTACAACTTCCTCCGGATTCTCACCTGCCGTAGTTGGAGATGGACTTCCGCCTCCAGCACCGCACGCAGCCAGTGTAAAAGCCATCATGACGGACAATGTTGCCCCTTGCCATTTTCTCATGTAAAATGTCCCCTTCCCTCTGCTTGGTCCAACAAAGTTCGCGCTTTTCACCCTTTTGTCTGCGTATGTTGTCAGGTTTTGCATCCCATATTCCCTTTTGTACAAACGTTTGCTCAAATGGAAGACAAGATGACCTCTCCGTTCAATATGTAGGGGTAAAAAAGTCAAGAAGTATGTAAATCCAACGATGTAAGCGCTACAATAACAATCACATCATACAATAATGTACTTTCTTTGCACAAACGTTTGCACAAGCCATATTTGCTCAATTTTAACCATTTCCTCTCTTCTACCTACAGTAATTTCCTGTTTCCTTGTTCTGACTCTTTCTTCCTTAAATTTACTTCACGTGCATCCCTTACTCGGCAGTTAGCAATTGATTTCTCGTATCCTTTGGATTACCATAGGAGAATATTTATACGATTGTTCAGAAGGGATTTTTTACATGATTACGATCAAGGATATTGCCAAATTGGCGGGTGTTTCCCCTTCTACAGTATCACGGGTGATTTCCAACCATCCCAGAATCAGCACCAAGACATCTCTCAAAGTGAAGCAAATCATGAAAGAATTGAACTACCATCCCAACATCATCGCGAAGAGCCTGGTTTCCAAAACAACACATACCCTTGGGATTATGCTTCCGCGTCCTGCAGAAGAGTTGTTTCAGAATTACTTTTTCGGGGAACTGCTGCGAGGTATTATTACACATGCCACCCGTATGAATTATGAATTGCTGCTAACAACTGAAACATCATCAGACAATGAACTGCATGCGATATCCCGCCTTGTGCATGGCCGTAGAGTGGATGGCATTCTGCTGCTTGGGTCCAAGCGAGACGATCCTATCATTTCATTTTTGGAAGCGGAAAAGTTTCCTTTTGTGTTAATCGGTCGCAGTGAAGCTCATCCAAATGCCCCCATGGTGGATAACGATAATGTGCAGACTGCTTATGATGCTACTCATCATCTAATCGCTCAGGGACATACGCGAATCGGATTTGTCAGCGGTCCTCCGGACATTACGTTATCGCATGATCGTATGTTAGGATACCAAAAAGCGCTTGCCCAAGCCGGGCTGGATGCGGATAGTGATTGGATTGTGGAAGGCGAATTTCTGCAGGAAAGTGGATTCAGAGCGATGTCGCTGTTCATGTCCTTGCCGGACAGACCCACCGCAATTGTTGTCATCGATGACAATGTGGCCTTTGGGGTATTGAGAGCTCTTGCCGAGCTTCATTATCTGGTACCTGAAGATATCAGTGTGGTCAGTTTTAACAATATTGCATTATCGGAACTGGCTTCTCCACCCCTAAGCTCTATCGACATCGGGACTTATCAGCTTGGTTATACAGCCGTTCAGGTATTGTTAAAAATTCTTAGTGGGGAACCACAGCTTCATAATCCGGTCATTATCCCCCATCGTCTAATCGTGCGTGAATCCTCACTCTTTTCCAAGCCAAAGCCACCCTCAGATTGATTCATTTCGGGCATCCGTGTAGTAATGCAAACGTTTGTCCTACACGGAATATGCTGTTATCCACCGTACGTAGGTGCATAGGTGCAAAAAAAAGAAGCCGCATATACTCATGCGGCTTCCTTAATTCACACACTATTTCCGTACTCCATGCTCGACTGCACTTGAATGGATTAATAAGAGCTCCAGCCTGCATCAGCTGTAACGACAGTTCCGTTCACGAAGCTGGACTCGTCAGATCCGAGGAACAGAGCCACTTTGGCAATCTCTTCACTCGTTCCGATGCGTGGATTGATTGCCATGCCCAGCTGTTGCCGCCCTGCACCGAAATGGCTAATACCTGTCATGGAGGAGCTGATATTGGTTGCCACAGCGCCTGGAGCGATCGCGTTACAGCGAATGCCTTGCTCAGCATACATATACCCTGTATTTTTGGTGAAGCCCACGACCGCATGTTTGGACGCCGTATAGGCTGCTCCTGCACGTCCGCCGTGTAGGCCCCCTGCCGAAGCAATGTTCACGATAACACCTTTTTGTTTTTCCAGGAAGATTGGCAATACTTTACGCGTTGTCCGCATCACACTGGTTGTGTTCACAGCAAACAATCTCTCCCACTTCTCATCCGTTACATCTGCTGCCGGCTCCATGCCATCCATAATTCCCGCATTGTTAATCAGAATATCTACTGTACCATATGTGCTCACCGTTGTATCGATCAGATTCTGCACGTCTTCTTCTTTGGCTACATTGGCCAGAACGACAATCGCTTCTCCGCCCTGGGCCTTAATATCATTCACTACCGCTTGTGCGGATTCTTCGTTAATATCCGATACCACGACTTTCGCGCCTTCTTGGGCGTACAACGTGGCAATTGCTTTCCCCATACCTGAACCAGCACCTGTAACAACTGCAACTTTATCTTGAAGTTTCATTCCATGTATCCTCCTTTGTGTATTCGTTTACACTAAGTTAACAAACAAATGTTCATTAACTCCTATCCTTAGTATAATAAGTCATAGCGTTTCACTTCAATCAGTAAAAGCTTGTCCAGTTGTACGTTAAACAACACTTATAAGCCTGAATGTACTTTAACTAATAAAGTGAACTCGCGAGGAGGAAAATAGATGTCTGAAACTATGAATTCGATGGACCGAAGAATTAAAAAATCAAAAGCTGCACTGAAGGATGCACTCATCCATTTGATGCAGAAACATCCCTTTAAAGAAATATCGATTACGGATATTGTGCAGCGAGCCGACTTGAATCGGGGAACTTTCTACAGGCATTATCAGTACAAAGAAGACCTGTTCAACGAAATCATCGATGATGTGATTCAGGATCTGGTAACTTCTTTTCGTAAACCTTATCAGGATGAGGAAAAGTTCGAAGTCAATCTGATGCCCTCTTCGGCGATCACTATATTTGAGCATGTACACCAGCACGCACAATTCTACACACTGGTTGTGAAATCTGAGGCTTCATCCAACTTCCAGCGCATGATCTGTGATGTTCTTCGGGATCTGGCCTTACAGGATCTGAACCACATCTTCCCTCCGCACATCAACCATGAAATATTGGCAAGCTACCAATCTCATGCGATATTTGGCATGATCATGGAGTGGATCAGACAAGATTTCAAGCACAGCCCCGCCTACATGGCCGAGGAATTGTTCAAGATCATCCATTACAAGCCTGACAACACTTTAAAGCGTCCCCCTGTATAAAAGTCTCCTTCTTAGCCTTTGATCCATATTGTCAAAATAAAAAGAACGGTTGAATCGGCAGGTTACCCTGCATTCAACCGTAAGTTCGCGGATGTATCTTCCATATACGTATTTCTCATATCCTAGTGAGTAAATTCAATAAAGAAGCTGGTGCTCCTCAGGCTCTGGTCCGTTTAGAATTTGTAAATATAGCAAAATGCTAATATGTATCTCTTTTAAAGTTGGTATATAAAAATCCTAGTCTCCCGTCTACCAAGTGATTACTTTGCCACTAATCCATCCGTACTTCCCACTACTTGTCCATACTTCGTACCACGTACGACCATCCGATGGATCATAAACGGAACCGCCCCAGTGTTCTAATTGATCTCCTTTGTCCACAACGGCAACAGCAGATCCGTTGATCGAAGGTATATCTCGCATATTGGCATGGGCCACCGATACGGTCACGAACTGCGCTTTAGATGTGGAATACGCATTTCCTTCGTAATAACGACCATCCGATTGCTTCACCACTTTACTGCTCACCCATCCGATGCTTCCATCCGAAATACTTACCTGATACCAGGTACGACCGTCCGAGGGGTCAAAATTTTTGCGGTGCAAATATACAGCTTCATCGTCTTGGTATAGGATACCTACTGATCTTGCATTGATACTAGGTGCAACGCGCAGATTTATTTCTGAAGACGTTGGCTTCAGATAATCAATACTTTGTTCTGCTGACGTCTCAGCCACAGCGTAGCTAGCTTCTTCCTTAGGCTTCTCTACTGCTATTCCCTGAGCCGTATCTTCTTGAACCTTGTTAACTTCCGTTTGAGCTTCACTCTTCGAGTCAACCGCTAGCTCTACCTGCTCTCCGCCTTGAACTACATCTGACTGTACAACTGGTTTGGTTGTCTCCTGTAATTCTTGGCTCTTCCCTTCTTCCTTAATGGTAATCTCAATCCCGCCACAACCGCTCAATACAACAGACGCCCCCAGCAGTATGGCAAAAACCTTCTGACCCTTCATCGTATCCCTCTATTTCCTGTATATAGTTAGTCCAACTCCCCGACTACAAACCTCTTTAATTTTAATTCAATTGGCTATAATTGTATATGGAGATTCCATCAATGGTTGGATTAAAACACTAAGCAGCTCCCCATCAGCAAAAGGGAGATCGGAATGATTCTGTTCGTCGAATTTTCAGTACCCGGGAGCAATGCCATGAATTAAGCAAAGCTTATATCAAAAAAGACTCCGTGGGAGTCTTTTCCGACAGATTATGTCCTTGGGCTTAATCTGCTCATTACAACCCCAGCTTCTGCCCCTTCTCCAACCGTTGAATCTGCTGCTCTCCGGTATCCGCAAGTTCACGGAACTGGTTAATCGTCTCGCGCATTCTTGGCAGGGCTTCCTGCTTATAAAGACTGATGGAGTCAAGCGCAGACAGCACATCGGTGAACGCCTGCTTCATCGTATCCACGGAGATGCTGGCTTCATATGCTTGCTTCTGGATAGCAATCCCCTGATCCTTGAGCATCTTGGATGTTCCGGCGATCAGATCATTGGTTGTCTGGTTCAACAATTCAATCTTCTGCAATACAATCTTCTGGTTATACAAAGCACTCGCTACCGTAACGGCAATTTTCAGTGCCGAGATCGTTACATTCTTCGCACGGTCTACGCCTCGGATCAGTTCCTTGTTGTTGCGAATCACCACTTCAATCGCCATGATGCCCTGCTGATTCACCACTAACATCTGCTGTAGATCCATCACCCGCTGACGAAGCGGGAATAATACTTCTTCCGTAATAAAGCGGACTTTCTCGGGGTCTTCATTCCGAACCTTGGCGGCTTCAATCTGCGCGTCGATGGACTCATCCATGAGCACGCCAAGCTGAATTTCCTTTTGCAGTCGTTTGGTAAGTTCCCGCAGGTTCTGCTGTTCAATCTCCAGCGTTGTATTATCATTACGCAGGGTGGATCTGCCTTTATCCAAAGAGGTTACGATGTCAGCAATGACTGCGTCAGCCTTCTGGTATTTCAGGAAATAGGCGCGAAGCGGATTGAATAATTTCCCGAGGAAACCGGTCTTGGCAAAGTCGACTACGCTCGGGTCGAGATCCTTCAATTGCATATGCAGCTCGGTCAAGCCTTTGGCGACCTGACCGCCCTCGTCTCCCGTCTTGGACAGATGTCCAACGGAGACTTGAAGCAAGGCGTTTTTCTCAGAAGAGGATCTCATCGTGTTCATGCCAAAGCCGTCAATGGATTGCAAAATCTCTTTGCGCTTCTCCAGGGATTCGAGATCCAGTGTCATGATCATCTCTACGTTGGCATTTGCCACTTGTTGAAGCTCCGCAACCTCGGCAGGCACAGGTTTCACCTCTTCTTCGATCACCTTCTGAATTTCCTTCTGGCTTGGTATTTCCATTGAAAATGACATCTACAGTTCCCCCTTTAAATTTACATCTGTACGTTAAACAGGTTACCAATCTTGTACACGACATCGTCGGTATCGGCATTGATGCTTGCTGCTTCGTTAATGCTGGAGATACTCTCCAAAGCCTTGATGTCCGCGTTGTACCCAATCGTATAGATTGGCACTTTGTACGTCTCGACCAGATCCCGGATATCCTTGAGGGTATGACCTTCGTTGGTCTCGCCATCACTCAGGACAAAAATCAACGGCTTCACGTTCGGATTAGCAGCCATATAATCTTCCAGCATCTTCATTGCCACCACGATTCCATCAAAGGTCGCTGTACCACCGCCAGCTTGTAGACTATCAACTGTTCCAACAAACATGGACTGTTGGTTCGTATCATACTTGGCAATCGGCAGATTCACGGTTACGCCGCTGGAGTAAGAAACCAGGCCAATACTGTTGTCTGTGCCCAGGTACTTCTGCCCTTTGCGCAGGGACTCCTTCAGTCGGTTAAGCGGTTCGCCGTCCATGCTTCCAGACACGTCTGTCACGAACACGGCAGCAATAGGTTTACTGCCATTCTTCTTCTCTTTCCATACTTTCTGCGCGGACAGCAACGTGCCGCCATCCACAGTGGCCAGTTCGGATTTGTAATCCTGCAGCCCGTTGAAACCGAACTCTTCCGCCGATTGTTGGTACTTCGCCTGGGTTACGAATTCCGCAAACTTCTGGATAATCTCCTGTTTGTTCTGCGGCAGTTGACCTAGTGCATACAGCGGGCTGTCATGTCTCACGCCAAATGGTGTAAAAACGTATCCACTCTTCAGATCAGCGGTATTCACATACGTCTGGTATTCGAGTACAAAGGCATCCAGTCTGCCGGACTTCGCAGCCTCCCTCATCTGAATCGTTGTTGACGCTGTAAACGGTACATTCGTCTGGAATTTTTCGAACCCTTCAATAGCCTTCTCGCCAAGCGGGTTGGCGCTGTCATACGTATTCAGTGCGGTCACCAGGAAATTCAGTCCTGTGGAGCTGGCAAATGGATCGGTATATCCCATCGCGAGTTCATTGTTGGCAATGGCTTCGGTTACGGTTTTCACATTAACGGAGCCGTACGTATCAACCAGTGCATCATATTTGGCTTTGGAGATAACAATACCCGGAACATTCCCGACCAATCGCTCGGATACCATCTCTGTTTTCACCCCACTGGCCTCAACCATCTCGCCCCAAAGTTCATTGGAAGGTGTGAATGCATCCGGTATATACTTACCAGACTTGATATAATCGGTAGCCGTTCCGGAAGCAATGTTGCGGATTTTGACCGATACTTGTTTCCCACCAACGGTGATATTTGCTTTGTTGAACTCCTCGCCCACTTCGGTTAACCAGCCGTCTACCCCGCTGCCTGACTTCTCTGTGGAAGAGAAGATTTCGACGTAATCATTCGTTGTATTCTCTACGGCAATCGCAAATTTGGAGATATCCGGCAGTGATTCTGCCACATCGACCGGGTCGAGATCAATCTGTCCTTTGACCGGTTCCGCCGTCGCTGGCGCAATGTCCGCGTACAGTTTCCCCAGTTCCTTACCTGCATTCTCTGTGCTCACCTGTGTGGTTGACTTGCCAAAATTCGACGTCAGTGTAATCCCTGCATAGACCAGACCAAATACGAGTACCAGCATTACAATCGATATGAAAAAAAACTTTCCCTTCTTGGCCATACGAGCAACCCCTCACTGTCTGTATAATTTGGTGTGCTTGATTAACTGATCAATCTCCTGCATACAAGGCATCTGTTCAATATTTCCGGCTTCAAAGCTGTCGAGACGTGAAATCTCCAGTAACAACTGATCGAGCTTGAGCAAAACTTCCTCATTGGTGTGTAATGCATTTTTCACATAAGACAGATAATCGTTGTATACCTTGGTTTTTTCCTGAAAAAGCTTCTGGGGAATGCTTTCGGATTTGGATTTCATCATGTTGGCATAGTCAGCTTCATCAAATACATTCAACCGGTTCAGCACACTGCGGATGTTCAGGTACAACAGCTTCTCCACTTCCATTGTGACCGAAGCAAATTTCTTGTAGCTCAGTTCCCCGGGATCAAATCGTTGATGGAGCACATTCAGGAGTGTTTCTTTCTTCTTTTTCATTCGGCTAAGTTGGGACAGCCCTAGCGTAATATCTTCTTCGAGGACTTTGATGCGTCTATAAAAAGATAAGGCTTCCACATAATTTTCATGCGTTTCAATATGCTTCACGGGCAGGACTACCGGTTGCCTGAACAGCAAGGTGTAACTGCCATATATGAGTGCCATTGCACTGCCGAACAACAGGGTAACGGATAACGCAGTTGTGAATGCCCCTCCCTCGAAATTCAGCCCGATAAAGCCGGGTGAGAATGCGAGAACATTCACAGCCACAATACCGAGGATTACTCCCAACAATTTTATGTACTTGATCATGTTCAATCATCCGACCTCCTTTCATGTTATATATTGGTGCTTCATGTCGTAATTTTCCTGTTCAACTTATTCTTATTGTACATGATGTTAACGCTCTCAGGTGGATATGATTGGATATTTGAATACTCATAATATACGTGGTTTGGGCTTATCCCATTTCATATTTTCAGGGACAACGTGGAACTTGGCAGGAAATTTTGTGGTCAATCTGTAGAAGTACGTCTTCTCAAACAGCAGAGGGTGGAAAAAGAAATGTTATCAGGTAATACGTGGAAAATATCTATGCGTGTCATTTTTTATATAAGACTTGTCTGAAAAAAGAGCAAAATAAATACCCCGGTAAAGGTGCCGGAGTATATGAGATAGGCGGATGCGTTGGTGTCCGTTGAAGATGCTTCAATCAGCCTGGGCAACACCTTCGAAGCCTTAGATTGGTCCATGGTATAATCTGTTCTAAGAAACAGTACCTACATTCGAATTAGGAGGTTCTCATTCTCATGCAAGATATTGAAACCAATCGGTTAATACTGAGAAATTTCTCCGAGGAACATGCTCAAGGTCTATTGGATTATTTGTCAAATCCAAGGGTGAACTGCTTCCTTGACGAAAGAACATCCACTCTCGAAGAAGCTTCTCTAAAAGTTAAAAAAAGAAGCGAAGATGACTCTTATATTGCAGTCTGCATAAAAGATAGCGGTGATCTAATCGGAGAGTTATTCCTTCTAAAAGAAGAGCCAGATACATATTCTATTGGTTGGAATTTCAATGCTCAATATGAAGGTAAAGGTTATGCCAGCGAAAGTGTGGAGACTCTTTTGTCTTATCTCTTTCTGCAAAAAGATGCCAGAAGACTTTATGCATATGTTGAGGATGATAACTATAGATCACAGAAATTATGCGAACGAGTAGGCATGCGTAAAGAAGGTTGTTTTGTTGAATTTATTTCATTTACCAAATATGAAGACGGCACACCTAAATATGAGAACACTTTTCAATGGGCATTGTTGAAAAATGAATGGTTAGTATAGAAGCTCCAATTTGTAGACTTCCAGGGCGACTCGTATGCGACTCGCCCTAAAAGTTCACATTACTATGGATGTCGTTCTATCCAATTCCTGACTTACAAGATCAGGGATTCCGGTTTGCTTCTCATGGTGCGTACCTCGACAACTTTCCCGGCACAGCCATTGTCACCCTTCGCTTGGAACATGACCGTAACATTCTCCTTGCCCGAAGTAACGGTCTCAGGAATATCATAGGTCACATAGAATACGTCGCCGATTTTGTTCATATGAATTCGCTGCTCTCCAATGCGTGTGCCATCCACGGTAATGGTGAATTGTCTGTTATATAACGTACCTTCCCGTTCAAACGTCGAATAATCTCCACCCCAATAGGCCACACACAGATAATTGGTTGCGCTGCGATCCACCGCCAGTTGGTAACTGAAGTAAGCCCCACTGACACCATAAGCCTCTCGCCACATATGCAACTTCTTACGGCCATCTGTAATTGAACCGTTGTGGTGCTCACCACGGCAGTTGCTATCCAGTTGATGTCCAATCTCATCCTGCTGACCGTCAGCCTGAACCCTGTCGATCGTGATATCGTTCAACTCTTTCTCCAGCGCATCCCCTTCATCGTTAAACGGCCAGTACACGGTATAAAATTCGTGATGCACATCATAGAACGGAATGAGCTTCACGGCTTCGCCTGTGGAAGTAACATCTTTGCTAAGTTCAAATGTTAACGTATCTGCATCCACAACCTTGATCCACTCTCGTACATCCTCCTGCTCTGTCCAGATTACAGGTACAGGTGCAGTCTTGGGATTCAGCGCTGTTTCGTCCACAATCGTATCCTCGGGAAGACCCTCGTTTCCTAGTGCACCAGCGAGTACAATTGGGCCGTACAAGAAGGCTACTTTGTGGGCATCATCCCGGGAAGTGTACTGGCGGAGTGACATCGGCAGTGTGATTGTGATGACATCGCCCGTTGTCCATGTGCGGTCGATGGAAAGATAACCGGGTTCCATCCGTGTATACGGATGTTCCGTATCCCCATTAACCGTTGCCGTCATTGGCTGTTGCAGCCATGAGGGCACGCGTAATCTTAGATGGGCCGAGGCGTTGCCTCCGGTGATCGTCAGGGTCACCTTTTCCGAATAAGGAAAGTCGGTTTCAAGCTTCAGGGATAATCCCTGTAACGCCCAATCCAATTGGGAAGCGATATACAGGTTGACGTACAGGTCCTGTTCATCCTCAAAATAGATGGCCTCGGCATATTTGCCCGGGTTCTCCATGCCTGATCCTGTGCAGCACCACCAAGCGGTATCGTGAGTACCATAGATTTTGTAGTGGCCTTGCAGCGTTGATGCAAAATACGTTTTGTTCCCTGTATCGGGGTCCTGCGCGCCGAGGATGTGATTATAGATGGCGTTTTCATAATAGTCCATGTAGGCACTATCGTGATTCCAGGCGAAGAGTTGCTTCGTTAGATGTAACATGTTGTGAGTACAACAGCTCTCTCCTGTTTTGATGCCCAGACTCTCCATGCCCTTTGCTTCGTAATGCTCCGAGATGCTCGTCGCACCAAATACGTAAGAACGATGATGCACCGTGGTGTTCCAGAAAAACTCTGCCGCTGTCCGATAACTCTCATGAGTATGATCCTGGTTGTAGATTTCGGCTGCACCGATCACTTTGGGAATCTGCGTATTGGCGTGTTTGCCTTGAAGATCGTCCTGCTTGTGCTCCAAGGGTCTCAGGATCAATTGATGGGTGAACTTGTTAGCGATCTCAAGATATAAGGCTTTGCCGGTAATCCCATACAAGTGTGCAAATACTTCATTCATGCCCCCGTGTTCACTTTGAAGCATCGTCTGCATCTGTTCTTCTGTCATCGGGAGCAAACCTTCTACCGCCCAATCTGCAAATCGAGTAACTACATCAAGTGCCTGTCCGTTGCCAGTGAGTTTATGGGCATCAATCAGGCCACGATAGATTTTGTGTACACTGTACCAGGGAACCCAGTATTCACCGATATTGAATCCACCAATATTCTCTGCTCGAAAAGCCATGTGGAAAGGTTCTTCGGACAAACCACCGATATACCCGCTCCCCGTGGTCTGCTGGATTCTCGCCAGTTCGGTAACCGCATAATCCAGTCTTTCTTTTAACGTGATATTCCCGGTTGCCTGATACGTCACAGCCAGGGCAGACAGATAATGTCCGAGGGAATGTCCGCTGATGGTACGTGCCTCCCAACCCGCGTAACGCTCTTTTTGGGCAGGTAAACCATGAGCTTCGAAGCATGGAGCCAGGAATCGATCAATATCCAGCGATAACAGGTAACGCTCCCCCACCTCTTGTGATGTTTGGAACACACCATTTAACAAATCTACATGTTCCGGTCCCAGAAATCCTTTTTTCGTATCAATCATGACACTCACTCCTTCTCGGGATGTAATAGATATCCATTCATTCTTGAGGGGTAAAATCCGTGTTCTGTTCCATATGACTAATACTCATCAATCCACTTTAGAGCTTGAATATCCTCATATTATCAAATAAAATACAATTACATCAGACTCATAATCCAAGAAAAGGTGGATAAATCCGTCCTATGCAAAAGCCACTGGAGCATTACCTGTGCGGCAAGTTCATATCCGAAGGCAACTGGAGCCACATGAGACGCAGCATGCCTGTGCATGAGATTATTTTGATGCTGGAAGGTGAGATGTACATCGCGGAAGAAGAGGAACAATATGTAGTTCGTGCCAACGATCTGTTGTTTCTGCGCGCTGGTCGCACCCACTATGGCTACCAGATCAGCGACGCCCCCGTCAGCTTTTACTGGGTTCACTATGATGCCATGCTGCCAGAATTCAACTGGTTTAGGACACATGCCACCATTCAGGTACCTTCCATGGCCAATCAGTTATTCAAGCAATTGCTGCATGTGTCATCCTTCTCACCCGAGGAAGCCAACGCTGCTTTGTTATTGTTGTTCAGAGAACTGGAGCGCAATATAGAGGCAGATTATCGCCCGCACAATGCAATTGTGGACCATATCTGCAAGTGGGTGGATATTCATCTGCATACAAACATCACGGTGAGTCAGATTGCGGAAAATTTTAATTTTAACAAAGACTATATCTCCAAAATGGTGAAACGCGAGAAAGGTACCGGGCTCAAAACCTATATCCTCACAGAACGTATTCGCCGGGCAAAACAATTGCTGCTGAACACCAATGCCAGTGTAAAAGAAATTGCCGGACAGTGCGGCTTCTCCGACTACAAGCTGTTTCTGCGCATGTTCAAGCAGTACGAAGGCAATACGCCAACCGAATATCGCAATCATCTGTATTCCACACAGCTCAATCGCTGATATGCTTTGATCAATAGAAATGACTGAGTTACCTATAGAAAATTTGAATGAATCGGATTGAATCCGTTATGGTAAAATGCAAGAAAACTATATTCCATACTTAACCCATAAGAGAAGGGGAATTATAAGATGACAACGGCTGCCGTTACGATTCATCCTGCCACAGAAGCAGACCATCCAGAGATTGTAGATATCCTTGTTGCAAGTTATGCCGAGTATCGGGAGACTTTTGAACAAAATGAACGATGGGAAGCCTACCTGAAAGACATTCGAGAGTCTGTGGTTAATCCGTACCTGACACAATTATGGATCGCGAAGATTGATGATCAGATTGTCGGTACAGTCCAATTATTCGAAACAGCGCGCAAGGCTTATCCAAACTTTGAATTGCCAATCGATTATCCGTTTATTCGGCTGTTGGGTGTTGATCCAAAATGGAGAGGTCACGGGATTGCCAGAGTATTGCTCCAGCAATGCGTAGATTCTGCCAAAGAAATGGGCAAAAATACGGTGTACTTATATACGGGCGGTCAGATGGTCAATGCCATCCGTTTATATGAGCGTTTTGGATTTACAGAGGATGAGGAATTCAGCTCCGAGAGTGGCGGGGGCAAGGCGATCTGTTACCGTTATGATTCCTAGTGTTGGGTAACAGCCACCCGGGATCAGCGAACAGAGAATGAAATGTAAAAAAGACCGATCATCTTCATGAACGGTCTTTTTTACGTTTATAGATGATCAATTAGCATTTGAAATGATACATCGCTATTGATTTTTTAGCCGCCAATCTCCACCAAAATCTTCGCATGGCTCTTGTCGCTCATCAACAGCTCAAGTCCTTCCTGCACGATGTCGTCCAGTTTAATTTTCTTGGTGATGACCTGTTTCACATCGAGCGACCCTTCTGCAATCAATGAAATCACTTCAGGGAAAATGTGGCGATATGCCAGCGTTGCCGTTAGATTCGCTTCTTTGACCAGAAGATCGAAGAAGTTCACTTGAAGCGGATTTGGTATCGCAGCGATGACAACAACTTCTCCACCTTTTTTGACAACCGCAATGGCGCTATCCATCGTTGGTTGTACACCCGCTGCTTCATAAGCCACATCAATGCCACCCGATTGTTGCAAGATCACCTCTGTTGCATTAACTTTGGCACTGTTCACCGGAATCGCTCCCAGCTTGGCTGCCAAGTCCAGACGTTCCTCAAATACATCAACTGCATAGATCTCAGAGGCTCCTGCAGCTTTGGCAGACAGAATGGTCAATAATCCAATTGGACCTGCTCCATATACGGCTACTTTGTTCCCCACTTTCAGCTTGCTGTGACGAACCGCGTGAAAGGCTACTGCCGTAGGCTCTACGAGCGCGCCTTCTTCGAAAGATACGTTATCCGGTATAGGATGAACCATGTATGCTTCAACAACAACATACTCCGCAAAACCACCATCACCATTCAGTCCAACGAATCCAAATTGAGCACATTGGTTATAGCGCCCCTGGATACAGTACTCGCATTTTCCACAATGGTACAATGGCTCTACCACAACTCGATCCCCTACACTGATACCGCTTACATTGCTTCCCAATTCACTCACGGTTCCTGCAAATTCATGACCCAGTGTCAGCGGTGCTTTCTGTCCTGAGAGCGGATGATTCTCGCCTTCTTGAATCCCCACACCATGATGATAAGCATGCAAGTCACTGCCGCAGATCCCCGCATATTCCACTTTAATTTTGACCTGACCCGCTTGAGCAACCGGAACCTCCCGTTCTTCCACACGCACGTCTTTATGGGCATACCATACTGCTGCTTTCATGAAGTTCATCCCCTTTATATGATTGTCTATATAAGTTGAACTAGACATGTTACACCTAATTACGCTGGTTGCAGTACCATCTTTCGATCGCTCTTATCCCCAGATTTTCTTCACTCCCTTGATCCAAGGGAAAAATCCGGTGATAAAGGCGCACGCTCTGCTTCTTCAGATTGGTTCTGCACTCTGCGTTTCTGGTGTAAAAGAAAGGTTCTACTTATATAGTAAAAAACTATAACGCTTGTCTATATATTATATCGCTGTTCATGTATTATTCATATTTATAGATACTAATGTTAACATTAGTTGTATTAATGCTAAACGGAGATGAAATCATGAATCTGGAACAGCTCGAATATGTCGTTGAAATTGCGAAGACGCAATCATTCTCCGCCGCCTCAGAGCATCTGCATGTCACACAATCGGCGATCAGCCAATCGGTTCATCGTCTGGAGAAAGAATTGGGTATCATCCTGTTCGAACGCTCGCGGCAGGGAACTCATCCCACTCCTGAAGGCAAACAATTCATTGCCAAGGCACTGGACATTTTACAGCGGATTGATGAATTGAAATCCCTGAACGCAGAAGCCTCCTCTCTTAGCGGAGAGCTTCATGTGGCTACTTTTCCAAGTGTTATGCCCTATCTTGTCCGGTCTGCTGCGGATATGAAGCGCGAGCACCCGCAACTTAACATCTCCATTGAAGAGAAAGGGTCCATGGAAATTATCGAGGATATTCGCAATAACAAAACCCATCTGGGCTTTATCGCGATCTATGCGAAACAGCTGCGGGAATTCGATGGACTTCACTTCAGTCCCATGTACTCGGGTAAGCTGGTAGTTGGTACGCATCACCTGTCTGAACTTGCCAAGCACCCCCGTGTTTCACCTGATCAATTAAAAGAACACAAGCTGGCACTCTATCGAGATGGTTTCATCGAAGACTTCATCAAGGAATTCACCTATGATCATGGACCTCTGTCCATTCTGTTTAAAACAAATAATTCAGAAGCCATCAACATGGTATTAAGAAACGATATTGCCGCCACGATTGGTCACGACTTTTCCTTTCACCAAAATCAATTATGGAAAGAAGGTCTGGTGAAGATGGTGGAGATCGCTGGAATCGATCAACCCAAAATGCAAATTGGCTTCGTACAGACGGAGTCCAAGGAGGCCGCCCTAGCCGCAGAACGATTCGCCCAACGCTTCAGACAGGCGATAGAGCTTGATCATTTAAAAGTTTAAATCTAAAAAAGTGCTCCACCCTTTGAAGGAAGTTTGGGATGAACACCAACTTCTCCAAGAGCGGAACACTTTTCTAACTACTTTTTGCGTTACTATTACTACACCTTACTCAAACTATACTTTAACTTTACGTACGGCTTCACTCATCTCGTTCGTCTGCTGCTCCAGCATTGTGGAGGTCTGCGCCACCCTGTTGAACATGGCCGATTGTTCACGCATCAAGCGATAGATTTCATCCGAATGATCCGACACACCAGCTGATATCTGCGAGATCGTATTGACGGAGGCTGCAGCCTCTTCCGATCCTGCCGAGATTTCCTCTGCCGCAGCGGAGACTTCCTGAATGCGGCTGGTCACCAGTTGGAACGCATCAACTACATGAGCGAAAGCTTGCTCCGCTTCTGCGGTAATCGTAACACCTTGTCCAATCTCGGTTGCAGTAACCCCCATCTGTGAGCCAATCTGCTGTGATTCTTGTTGAATACGAAGCAACAAGTCGGAGATCCGTTCCATGGATGTGCTTGAGGCCTCAGCAAGCTTCCGAACTTCATCCGCCACAACCGCAAAACCTTTGCCGTGTTCTCCTGCATGTGCTGCCTCTATGGATGCATTAAGCGCAAGCAACTTCGTCTGACTCGCAAAATCACGAACCGTGTGCAGGGCACCACCAATTTCCTGGGAGTAATTGTTCAGCACCTGGACCATCGCTACAACTTCACTTGAGACATTTGAGATGCTCTCCATCTGTGTTTTCATCAGTGTCATGCTCTGTTTACCGGACTCCGCCGTAGAAAGCGCACTTGTTGCCGCATCCGATACAACCATCGAGGATTCGGAAATATCCGTTATGCCTTTTGCAATCTCTTCCATCGCATGCGCGCTATCGCTTGCACCCTGCTTCTGCGTATGTGCACCCTGCCTAATCTGTTCGACAGATTGATCAACCGTCTTGCCCATCTCAAGCATCTCTTCGGTACTGCGATTAAATTCCTTCGTTGATTCCGATAAAATATCTGTGGTTACTGCTACGCCTTCAACCATGTTACTCACAATCTTATTCAAGTTACCGGACATATGTATCATCGCTTGATATGTGGTTCCAATCTCATCTTCACTCCGCAAACGATATGACGTCAAAATTTGATTCGCTTCTGCAAGCTCACCCTGTGCCATTTTTTCCACACTCGCCTTCAGCGGTTGAAGTGGTCGCAGTCCTCTTACGATAAACCACATGACAACAGCAATGCCTATAAGTGTAATTAGTAGCAATAAGGCATAGAAGGGAATACTCGATTTCATAATATCCGATTCAATGCTTCCGATGACCGATACCGCCGTATCGATACCAATTACACCTGTTACAGCGCCATTACTATCCAGCATGGGAGCGTAAGAGGAAATATAGTCGCCGTACTCCTCATTGTTAATAATCGAAGAACTGGCTGTTTGCCCCTGCAACAGCTTCTGCACAGCCTCTTGAGGGACATCCGTTACTTCATTAATAGGCGAGGCTTTATCTGTATCCTTCATGCCGTCCACCATAATAAGTGGCGTACCTTTGTCATCTATTTTGACGAAATACACATACATTGCACCAATGCTTACGCGAAAGTCATCCAATTCATCACGAATCTTCACGAATTCGTCATTCTCCTTGGGGTCCTTGGCAAACTCGGCATAAGATGCTGTATCCAGCTGATTCACATAACTCTGAGCAATCTGGATGTTGTAACTCGAAATGGCCTTCTGCGCAGCTAGTTTCATATTGGCCACCTGTAACAGCATGCTTCCAACGGCTATAATCGTAATGACCAGTGTGACTACTGCAACAATGCGCACCACCAAACGTTTTCTAAAAAAACCAATCATCCGCTCCTCTTCCTCTCCCGTGAACCCAAGCCTTTTTGACTAGGCGCTACCCAAAAAACGCATGCTTGAAGCACTATGTATGGGAAAATAGTAAACGAATATGTCGAATTAGGCAAGAAAATATTGGGTTAATATAAAAACGCTATCATGGCCGTGGTAGCTTTGTTCATTGGATCAGTATTAGGAGTTTTGTGTATACACTATTGAGTTAATAGGGATCTCGGATTGTCTTATTGATTTACCAACGCATATTCCAATGCTTTTTTTATTCATTAACGAACTTGAGATTTGTATTGAAACCACTTCTATTGAAAATTCTTTATTGTCAGGTGTTCGTACAAATATATAATTATTGATTCGCTTTTTAATTTGATCATGGCTCAGATTATCAAGATCAGGATTAATTCCCACTAAAATAGTGCCATGTTCTGACGATTCAAAAATATCTCCAACATTCATTAATTTATACATAATTACAATCCCTTCTCCTTCTATCTATGTTGAATATAAAGTTCGTTTTTTACATCCTTTACACGGAGATCTGCATTTTTCAATCTCGTAATCGCATCTCTGAGTAGTGTTATTCTCTCTACAGAAGTTAACTCTGGGGCAAATCTCGCTGCTCTTATACTGGCTTGTGCTTCGTCCAACGCAAAATTTCGCGCATACGTTGCATCATCAAGATTATATAATTCGAAAGCTCTTCCGCTTTTATACGCTTCATAATGTCCAATAATCTCATGAGCTATAGTAGCTCTACCCGAAACACGTGTATTCGCACTTAATGTGCCTATTCCAAGAGACTCTGCTGGTAAAACATCTGTATTGATATACAGTCTGTCATACATCATACCGGTATTCCAATGTTCTCGAAATACTATATTCTCTTCCGGAAAACCTAATCTTACAGAGTAACTAACCAATTCAGTTTTCTGAGCATCTGTTAGTTCTATTTCATTTCTTAAACCATCAGATGAAATTTGTCGATAATCCCCTGTCCCCGCCTCTTTTTCCTTCTCCAGATATTCGGAAAACTTAGAGGATTCTCTCGCCTTTTTACTCTCAGCAATGTTATCTAGAACTCGAAGGCGTTGATCTTGAAGTCCATTAAAGCCACCTGTTAACTGCCCTGTACCAGGCGGACGATTGAATGAATTAATCTTCGCACCGCCTCCTGACGAAGTCAGAAGATTATGCGGCTTGATCATCGTGGAAGCATAACCCCCTCCAACCATTAGACCTCCCAACCCAATCATATTCGCCCAGTGTTCACTGGACCAGGCATTGGTCGGAAAGGTGGCTTCCCGTATCGTTCCATGGATACCAAACGTGAGCCAGTTGGCAGCATCATTCGGAGAGTTGAATGCTTTATCCGCCCTGTCTACATACCCCTGAACAAGACCACTTGGAATACCAAATGTCCAATAATCCAGAAATCCACCTACACTATCATAACGCTTTTGATATCGATCATCCGCAGATTGCATAAAGGCTTGTCCCAATTCGACTAAACTGTCAGCAGACTTCTGAAAAGCATTACGTGTATCGGCTAATGGTGCCCTGCATTCATCCGGCGGTGGTGGTACGCAATTCACATCATAGGATTGTACAGCTTCCTGATCAGCAAGTCTGAATTTTTCCGCATGCCCTTCGAGCTCCTTGGCGATGGATAAGGATAGTGAAACAAAGTCATCCATCACCCGCTGCACAACCATAAAATCAATATAAAACCTTTCCTTCGTGCTACCATCCCACTGCCTTTCGATTTCGAATAAATGTTGTTTCAAGATGTTATTCATCTGAAAAACCTGATTCTGAGCTGCTGCAAATTGTTTCGAAACAGATATCAACTGTTCAGGTGTTACTTTTATTGTTGTCATGTGAGACCTCGTTCTAAATATATTTCGTTGTTATACGAATATTTGTTGTTTAGAATGCTATAAGTTTTATATGTACAGATGGGCTTTTATTATAAAGTGAACACAGATCATTTCGTAGAGACTGTCGGTTTATTTATCTAGTTCGTATTACCCCTAATTTGTCCCAGATATAACAAAAACAGATCTTCCCATTCCGAAATAAAACCGTTCCCTTACTGAATACAAAAAAAACACCCCGGCGCAAGCGCCGAGATGTCATGTTGTTCTATATTTGCATACTACCCATCCATACTAAACTGTTTGTCCATTCGTCCTTCTGAATCGAATCAGGGACCAGATAATCAGCAACGCAAGCACGGCAAGACAGATGCTAATGCTGAACCGATTACCCTCATCAAACACAAACATCACCGCAATCACACTGAGACATAGTACCACGACTCCAGTTATATAAGGGAATCCCCAAACTTTGAAGGTCGGTTGAACCGGATATCTCTTCCGCAGTTTCAACTGTGATGAGGCAATACAGATCCACACAAGGATTACGACAAACCCTGGAACTGCGAGCAATACGCGGAACAGTTGATCCTGCGCGAACAGGCCAAGCAAGGAACCTCCGAGCAAAACTACTGAGCACACCAGAAGTGTGTTAACAGGGCTACCGTTGCGATTCGTCTTTGACAATGCCTTCGGAGCTTCCCCGCCCACTGCCATGGAGTGCATCATCCGGGATGCACCATAGATCCCTGAATTCGCAGCAGACAGAACTGCCGTCACCAAAATAAAGTTCATTATGTGTGCTGCTCCCGGCAGTCCCGTGGAGGCAAGCACTTGTACAAACGGACTGCTTTCCGGCCCAATCTCATTCCACGGGATAAGACCACAGATGATGAGAATCGGCAAGGTGAAGAACAGAATAATTCTGAGCATAAAATTGCCCACGATTTTGGGCATCACTTTTTCTGCATTTTCCGTCTCGGTCAGGGTCAGACCAATCAGCTCCGATCCCCCATAAGAGAACATGACCACAAGCAGTGCCGAGAAGATCGATGACCAACCGTTCGGGAAGAACCCGCCTGCTTGCGTATAATTTTGCAGATAAGGGGTGTTATCACTTGGGATAATGCCAAAGATCAACCCTGCACCCAGGAAGATAAAAATAATGATCATGGCAATTTTGATCCCGGCTAGCCAAAACTCAAATTCCCCGAACACACCCACACTGAGCAGGTTAACAAGTATAATGAACGCCGCACAAGCCAGACTCAGCGTCCACAGCGGTACTTCACTGAACCAATACTGCAAAAAGCTCCCGGCAGCAATCACCTCAATGACACACACCGATAACCATAGAAAGCAGTACATCCATCCCATAACAAAGGATACTCTGCTACCGAATGCTTCTTGCACGAAGTCTTTCATATTTTTGTTCTTGTACACCGTAGCCATCTCCGCCATCGCGGCCATAACAACCAGCAGCAATAATCCAGCAAAAATGTACGTGACAATAACGCCCGGACCAGCGAGTCCAATCGTCTCTGCACTGCCTTTGAAAATTCCTGTTCCAATTACACCACCCATAGCCATAAAACTGATGTGTCTTGGTTTAAGCTTCTTCTGTAGTGTTCCTTCTGTCTGAGCCAATTCAAGTCCTCCTGATGTAAAAAACGTCTGTAATGCTGTCTTGTTTCATAGACATAATGTCCAGTATACCCTATTGTCCATCAATCAGCCCAGAAGTTCCTTATGGCCAATTCATCCCAAACATATATGGACATAACCTATGTTTTATACCCCACAATCGCATGAAGCAATCTATGTACAATCCAGCTGAGCAAACTGTACACTGCCCCATAGATGAACCAAGCGCCTATGTTACTACCCATTGTTGAAAGATCACTCGCGATATACAACAAAGGCAGCATAAAAGAAATAATCAGCGCTCCCCAGAGTCTAAACCATTTGGCAAAATAACTGCATACTCCAAGCACCACAGCAATGATGGGACATAATATCAATACAGCAAACAGCGGATTCATATGATCGAACCACCAATATATCATGCACGACTCCCTCCACATTCTTCGTCACAAGGCCACGTTGCTTTAATGCTGTATTATTTAGTTTATTCTACTCTTTTTCCAACTTTTAAAATGTACGATATGTTGCAAAATAAAAAAACCAGCATCCTGTAAAAAACAGAAATCTGGTTTCTCATGTAGATCACTTTAGATTTTTTTCGTCATAAACGTGCTGTTCGGGTCCAATATATAATCTGCGAATGGTTCGCAATATTCGAATCCGAAATCTTCGTACAGCTTCCGTGCCGGGATAAATGAATCCATTGAGCCCGTTTCCAGACTGATTCGCTTATAACCACGGTCTGTGGCAACCTCCATAATATGAGCCAAAATTTTTCTCGCTACGCCTTTTCTCAGATGAGCCGAAGCGGTACGCATCGATTTCAACTCTGCATGCTCTGGATCAAGTTCTTTGATAGCCCCGCAGCCGAGCAAGTCGTCTCCTTCCCAAGCACACCAGAATGTAATTTCGGGCTTCTTGAGTCCATCCAGATTCAACGCATGAATACTCTCTGGAGGCGAATCGGCTGCCATCCCTTGCAAGTGCTCTGCAATTAAAGCCTTAACTTGTCCTCCACTCAAATCATCCACTTTAATCTCCAAAACGTACCACTCCCGCCGACATTTTTATTGGGTCTATCACTGAATGTATATCAATCATTTCATCTTACTACCGTGTCAGGTTTTATGACAAGAGGTTACTTTTATCCACTAAAATACGCTATTGTGATTCACCTGTAATTTCCAGTATGATGAGGCTATCATATGCCAAAGGGGCGAGGTCTATTGCGAAATATACATAGAGTTAAACGTGGAACTAAGGTGAAGCAAGCTTAACTTAATTTAAAGGAGACCCCTATGACACTGACAACGGACAACCTGTTTTATAGCAAACGATTAAAGATGACGCCACCACGCCCTGAAGACGTGCAGACCATGCTGCAATGGAACGAAGACCCGGAGTACCTTCGGAATGTGGATACTGATCTGGCCATTCCCTATTCAGAGAAACAGTTGGAAGATGAGGGCGAAACGAAGAACAAAGAAGTTTACTTCAGACTTCGCACGCATAAAGAGGATATGCTGATTGGTTTTGTCGTCATTCATAGCATTGAATGGAACAACCGCTGCGGCCAGCTCGCCATTGGCATCGGACTTGCCGAACATCGCAACAAGGGATATGGCACGGAAGCGTTGAATCTTATTTTACGATATGCGTTCCACGAGATGAATCTGGACCGGGTTGGCCTTGATGTCATCGCCTACAATGCCAAAGCAATCCGTTCCTATGAGAAGGTTGGTTTTCAGTTGGAGGGTCGGGCACGCTCAGCTGTATATCGTGATGGTAAGCGTTATGACCGCTTGATGATGGGAATCCTAAGACCAGAATGGGAAACACACAATCAGATCCATACGGAGGGTGAACAAGTATGACCAAGAATGCAGAAGTTACTGCGTTTATTGAACAGATTCAGATCCCTTGGCAAATACAAGTCTCTGAACAATTGCGCGAGTTAGTGCATGATACCATCCCTGATGTAGAAGAACGCGTGCAATACAAGAAACCTCATTTTTTGAAAAACGGAAAGTATGCTGCGGTCATCTCGCCATCCAAACAGGCCGTGTCTTTCACCATCTTCCATGCAACCGGACTTGATCTACCCGATGGGATCTTCGAAGGCCCGGAAGAACGCAAAACGATCAAGCTCAAGGAAAAAGATACACCCGATTATGAATGGTTGGCTGGTTTGTTAAAGCAGGCATCTGCGGACTTGTAGACGGATGTAGTGAAGAGGCACATACGCCGAAGTAGTAACTTAGGTAGTAATGTGCGGAACGTATGGTTTGGGCCGTAATGTGCCGGTGGTATGTATGGGGTGAATTAGCCTCTGAATTGCTTCATAAAACCTTGCCAATAGAAGTAATAACACGGCTACGATTCGTTAGAATTCTACAGTGCTGCAAATTCACCCAATAAGACGTGCTAGGTTCGTTAGACTGTGTGAGTACGACAAGCGGCCTCTGCACGTAGAAAAACAACCCATTCTCACTCTGGTGGCTAAATAAATAACATAACCGGCTAACTGTAAAAGATATCTCCCATCCATCCTGCGCAGGGCAAAGGGGCATCCCATGAAGTTCCAAGAACTTACGGGATGCCCCTTTGTTATAGTCTGTCTACTACTGTCATTCCAACCTTAACAGCGGTGTAATATTATAATAAAATGACTGCTTATAATAGCTTCTACTAACTTTCACCATCAAGATTGCTGGTACGATACGGCGGTCATCTGGCACGGCTCACATATGAACATGTAATACATACCCTCACCATATTCCTCAACCTCGCCCCAATCCAGTTGTGCGACAGCCTTCATTCTCGTGGAACAGCGTGGACATGGTGGATACTCCGCATCTTGAACCCATCCTGGATGGCCGCCAATCTGAGATAACGATGGCTCCATCGCCCACTCACTGGCATGGAATGCATGACGTGATGCATTCGCAATCCGAAACAGCCGGCCAACATCCGGTGCAAATTTACCATAGTCGTCTAGGTCAATCTCGTCCATTCCCATAGGCATGACATTATGTGAACTCCATAACGGTTCCCCTGCTGCGTCCAGCTCCATGTAAACCACACCGTAACTGCTGCATATCACGCAAGTCTGTATCTGAAGTCTCTGGGCATGCCAAGACACGTCCTTCAGAGCGGAATGTTTAACATCCAGACTAATTAAGGTGGTTAACGCATTGCCACACCATGGACAGCAATTGGTGCTTGAGGTCAGCATCGAGAGTGATCCTCCGGTTGACTCCACGTTAGGTCCTTCATTCTCTTTTACTTTATAGAGTGAATAACTTGGGGTGATGAATAATTCCCTGCGCTGCCCGTCTTTTGTAAGCTCCCAACCAGCTTCAGTGGTGTAATGCTCAGGTGCCACGTACAATTCACTCGCCCAAGATGGCGGAGATTGTCTCCACTGCTGGAACTGCTGCACGACAACATCATCTCCGATATGGGCCAGCATGAGCAATATGTGGTTCCGATTCTCATCATCGGTGTTCACCTGTTGCAACAGACGATCACGAACCTCACCCGAGGCACTTTTATACAAAATGGCAGGATAATAGATCTCCTGTTCCAGCAGCTCAGGAATTTCGGCAGTCAACGATATATCATGGTAGCAGACCAGATATACCAGAATGTCTTTGCCCGTATCTTCATCACCTGTACGAATCCGTTGCATCGCGTAATCCTTCAACTGATCTTGTTGCTCTACAGACAAAGATAGATATACCTGTTCCTCGGATTGTTCATAGGGTGTATAACGAATTAGTGGATCGCGAACCTGAGGTTTGTGCATGATTTTCAAAATTGCGACCGGGTCTGTGATACCTGCATACAAGTTCACGTCACGTCGATTCGCTTCAATGTACCTCTGGCGCTCCTCGCGTTCCATCTCCTGCTTGCAAGGCATGCAATACCCACCTGTTCTGGCAGCCGTTGCTGGCAAAATGGTATTTGCACACCCCTCCCGTATACACGGAATTCGTTCTGTCATATTCCAACCTCCTTCAACTATTGGCAATGGAAAACACGCCACAATGTGACGTGCTTGTCATTACTCCTATTTCAATATCGCCTGTTTCGTAAAGGAAAATGAGAATCAGTGATGTCCCAACTGGTCCTTGGTGAATTCGTAAAAGGCAAGCGCATCTTCACTGCTGGCAAAGCCTGCCTGAGCCATCTTTTCACTGCCGCCACCTTTGCCATTGTAGGCTCCAAGATTGCCTTTGAAGAAAGGTCCACAAGCCCATTCAGACGGCTGTCCATTCTGTGCCAGAACAACTTTGGCCTCTGAGATACTGGCAAAGAGCACAAGGCCTTCATGTTCTGCCGTCAGCTTGGTAGCCAGGCTCTGCATATCCTTGAGCGATTTGTCTTCAAAGACCTGAGCAATCACCAGCCCTTGCCGAGCGGCCAGAAGTTCCTCCGCATAATAGGCATCGTTCGTTGTTTTCACTGCATTCAGCTCGGTTTGCAGCTGTTTTTGCTCCAGCTCCATTTTCTCAATACGCTCCAATAATTCGTCCTTGCTGGTCTTTAATTTAACCATGATACTATTGAGCACGTTTTGTGTGGATGTGAATTCATTCAGCGCCCTTGTTCCACATTTGAAATAAATGCGTGTGCCACCCTTCACTTTTTCGGTTTTCAACAGTTTGATGATGCCGATCTCACCTGTCGCGGACACATGGGTTCCACCGCAGGCGTTATACTCCACACCCTCGATCTCGACGATGCGAATGTCCTCCGTTACCGTAGGTTGCTTCACCAGTGGCAATTGTGCGGCCTCTTCTGCTGTAACCCAAGAGGTGTTGATGCAAGCGTTACGATAGATCTGACGATTCACTTCTTGTTCAATGGCAGTCAATTGATTCGCGCCCAGTTCAGGCGCAGCCACATCAATCGTGTCATACTCCGTTCCAAGATGGAAACTGAGCGTCATCGCTTCTGTCAGCTTCAAAGTGATTGCCGATAACAAATGCTGACCCGTATGCTGCTGCATATGATCGAATCTTCGCTCCCAATCCAGCTCACAATGTACCTCGTTCTGTTCAGGGGCGCGTTCCACCTTATGCCATACTTCACCATCTTCGATGTTCACATCCAGAACAGTGATGCCGCCAATTTGTCCCAGATCACAAGGTTGTCCGCCCCCATGCGGGTAAAAAGCAGTCTCCGCCAGCGTGACATATACGCCGTCTTCCTTGTCCACTTTGCCTGTAATCGTTGTATGCCACTCTCTTGTATAAGCAGAGTCATAATAGATTTTTTGCGTCATTGAATCATCCCGATCCCTTCTCGTTCAAATGGTTTTTACCGATCTGCACCTAACCTCCAGATTACACTATCTGGAACTGCGAATCCAATTTAAGGCACACGAGATCGCATCTCCATATCAAAAAGACCGCCCTGTAAGCCATGCTCCAGAGCGGTCTTTTTACCTATACCTTATATTACCCATTTCACTTTTAATGCATATCACATTTAAATGCTGACAGGCTCGACTTTACTTCATCGACTCGGACAACTCTGTGAAAATAACACCCAGCGCATACGCGCCAGCATCCGGGTAGCCCAGACTACGATCGCCGACAGTACCTGCTCGGCCCATACGTGCCACGATGTCTTCGGTTTTCTTCGCACCTTCAACGGCTGCTGCTGCACCTTTGGCAAATGCTGTTTTGAAGTCATCGCCAGACTCCGCACTTTGTGTCCAGGAATCGGCACACGGCACGAGCGCATCAATCAAGGTTTTATCACCTACAACGGCACCACGTCCGAAGGAACGCTCTCCAGTAGACTGAATCCCTTGTACAGCTGCATGGATCATCTCAGCGAATTCAGCAACGTTTAATTGCTGTTTATCCCCTACTGCTTTGCCAGCCGCACGGAATGCCGAACCCCAGATCGGGCCGGATGCGCCGCCACAATATTCCATAATGACCAAGGAACATGCATCCAGGAACGATCCGATGTCTTTTTTATCTTCGTTAATGATGTGATTCCATTCGCGTTTCAACTGGCGGAAGCCTTTTGCCACACTCATACCGAAATCGCCATCACCGGCATGGGAATCCAGTTCACAGAACGGTACCTCGTTCTTGATGATGATCTCACCCATTTTATCGATCAGATAGACGACATTGTCCAGTGAAAATTGATTGCCTTTGATTACCGCAGCTGATGCATCCGTCTCCACTTCGTAAGATACGGGAGCGTCTTCACCCACAACAGCTTCCAGTGCTTCGGAATACGCCACTTGTGCTACTGGAGGGCCAGACACTTTAAATGCAGGTGTATCACTTTCCTTGAACAACAGCGTTTTTAGTTCCTCATCCAGTTTCAGGATCGTAACCGATGCACCCGCCATATCGATACTTGTCATGTAGTTGCCTACAAACGTAGTAGCGACCTTCAGACCTGCATGTCCTGCAAGCTCACGCTGAACGGAATTGTTGAGCAGGTACAGTTCTTGCAGTGGCGTTGCACCAAAACCATTCACGAGCACCGCAATCTCAGCGGATGCATCCTTATCCAACTTCATATCTGCGAGCAATGCTTCGACCATACGTCCTGCCAATTCATCAGCCGATACGATTTTCTCCCGGCGAATCCCTGGCTCACCATGAATCCCTACGCCGAATTCCATCTCATCTTCAGCAATTTCGAATGTAGGCGTGCCTTTGGCGGGCACGGTACAGGATGTGAATCCAAAACCAATACTACGAACGTTCTGAGCTGCTTTCTCGGCAACGGATTTCACATCTGCCAGACTGCGACCTTCTTCTGCTGCTGCTCCAGCAATCTTATGAACCAGTACAGTTCCCGCAACGCCGCGACGTCCAACGGTATACAAGCTGTCTTGTACAGCGATGTCATCCTCAACACGCACATATTGTACGTCGATGCCATCTTCTTCAGCCAGATGCGCTGCATTCTTGAAGTTCATCATGTCGCCGCTGTAGTTCTTGATGATCAGAAGTGTACCCTTGTTGCTGGCTGTTGCTTTAATCGCTTGATACACCTGGATTTGGGAAGGAGATGCGAATACATCTCCACATACCGCTGCATCCAGCATGCCTTTACCGACATAACCAGCATGAGCCGGTTCATGTCCGCTGCCACCGCCACTGATAAGGCTGACTTTATCAGCCTGAATCTCTCTGCGTTTGATGACTTTATATTTTTTCAGAAATTCCAGCTCCGGGTGTGCAAGCGCAATCCCGTTACACATTTCCATAACAACATGTTCGGCTTGGTTAATAATTTTCTTCATTATTTGGCCTCCCGGCGAGCTGCTTTGTACTGCCGACCCATACGGTCAGCCGCTGCAATGGCAGCAGCCACTTCAGGAACGGTGATCGGGAACGGCATGGCGTGAATGGATTCTTCCGGAATACAAGCGATCTCGGCAACTTTCAACAGCTCTTCCTGACTAATCGTATCTACACCGATGTCCGCCAAGCTGATTGGCAGTCCCACTTCGAGACAGAAGTCCATGACTTCGTGCAGCTCTTCAGTAGGTGCATTTTCAAGAACGAGTTGTGCAATCGTACCGAAAGATACTTTTTCACCGTGGAAGAAATGATGTGTGCCTTCCAGAACAGTCAAGCCGTTGTGGATCGCATGTGCTGCGGCCAGACCACCACTTTCAAATCCAAGACCAGACAACAGAATGTTCGTCTCAACGATGTTTTCCAGCGCTTGTGTCACAACGTTGCTGTCACTCGCTACTTTTGCTTTTGCACCGTCAGTCAGCAGCATTTCATAACACAGTTTTGCCAATGCAAGTGCCGCATTAGTACCGACTGCAGATGGTGTATATCCTTCGCGGGAACCCATTGGCAGACTTGCGTTTACACGGGAATAGGATTTCGCTGTTGCTCTTGCTTCGAAGTATGTAGAGAGCGCATCTCCCATACCGGATACGAGGAAACGTGTTGGTGCATTAGCAATTACCGTTGTATCAACGAGTACCACACTTGGGCTTTGTTTGAAGTAAGCATAGTCATCAAAAGAACCATCCGGTGTGTACAATACAGCGGAGTGACTTGTCGGTGCGTCTGTTGCCGCAATCGTTGGGCAGATGATCAGTGCTTCGCCTTCTGCTACACATTTAGCCGCATCAATGGCTTTACCACCACCAAGACCGATGGTAGAGTCACATCCTTTTTCCTTCGCGATCGCTTGCAGACGAGCAACTTCCTCACGGGAACATTCCCCTTTAAAACCGCTTTCAACAAACGTAATATTAAATTTCTCGGCTGTTGCATCAAGCTTTGCTTTGACACGCTGTACATCATCCGGATGTGCAATCAGCAAGGCAGATTCTCCGAAGGATTTAACAAAGTACCCCAGGTTCAACAATTCGTCTTCGCCTTGTACATATTTGGTTGGGCTGATAAATGCTTTTCTCATAATAATATATGCCTCCTAATGATATGAATGGGTGTAGTGATTACATCAAATTTTAATTTCTTACAATTGACCTTAATATAACGCATGAGCAGCAGGTTTACAGTGGACTTTGATAACAAATTATTATAATTTACAATCGTAATTTTTTGCTTTTTGGCACAATCATGGTATCTTATTGTCATGAGATGGTTGAATTTTGACCTCCCATTATACATTACCCGTCATCATTACATCTTAATATGTACAACTTGCTAACTTTTAACGGCCTAAATTATGATTCAGGTTAGCCTATGGAGGTTGCACCAATGATCAAACAATATCTGCATATCAACAAAATTCTCGACCTTAATAAATGGAAGCGTCTACAAGATTCTCTCGCAACAGTAACCAAACTGGCGATCCTAACCGTTGATTATAAAGGCATTCCCGTAACCAGTCACAGCAGCTGTCAGGCCTTCTGCCAGAATGTACGTAAAGACCCGGAGCTGCTCCCCTACTGCCAAAAATGTGATTCGCGCGGTGGTCTGGAAGCGGTTCGATTAAATGAGCCTTATGTGTATTTATGCCATTTCAATATTATAGATATCGCGATTCCGATCACGATTGATGGCAAATATATCGGCGCCGTCATGGCAGGACAAGTGAAACTCGCCGATCCGGAAAAGGGTAGTGACTTGGAGCAAATTGTCACGTCCAAAAACGTACCCATGCATGCAGCCAAGCTGGAGGAATTAAAGGACGATTACGCCCAGCTGCCTGTGATGACCTATGAAGAGATTGTGAAAATCTCCAACATGTTATCCCTGCTCTGCAACTACATTGTGGAAGAAGCGCTTAACAAAAATCTGTTAGTTGAAATGTTCGAGAAAGCTTCAGGCAATCAGGAGTCTCTAAACCTCTCCACCATTCTTCCTGGGTACTCCATTCGCAATATTGAGTCGATCAAAAAAGAGATGACCAATGCGATAGCGGATGCCTATCTCAAAAATAGCCCAAGTGACACGGAAAGCTCCAGTCCAGTGCTCCAGCCTGCTTTTGAATACATTCACAGTCACAAAAGCGAGCAAGTTTCGCTCAAACAAATGGCCGATCTATGCCACCTGAGTCCGAGTTATTTTAGCAGACTGTTTGCCAAGGAAACGGGTGAGAACTTCACCACCTACCTGGCAAAACTCAAGATTAAGTGGGCCAAGCAATTGCTTGAGGTTACCGACATGCCTGTCTCACAGATCAGTGATGAGTTGGGATTTAATGAATCGGGATATTTTATCAAAATATTCAAAAAGTTTGAGGAGATTACGCCTGCCCTCTATCGCAAATACATCCATGAGAAAATGTAGGTCCACTGATACTTTTTTCGTATCAAAGATGAGGTTAAAAGATATTTCACCTATTAATCTGCCATTGCTACAATGGATTCCAGATGACTTAGGGAGGCGACATGAATGGAATATCGCAAATTAGGAAACAGTGGATTAACCGTCAGTGAGATTTCACTCGGCAACTGGATTACGCATGGAGCGCAAGTCGAGGATGGTATAGCAGAAGCTTGTGTTCAGGCTGCATTGGAGGCAGGCATTACTACATTTGATACCGCAGACGTGTACTCCAATACCAAGGCAGAAACCGTACTGGGACAGGCTCTTAAGGATGTAAGAAGAGAAAGTATTGAACTGTGCACCAAAGTCTGTCACCCAACCGGCACAGGTCATAATGACCGTGGACTTTCACGTAAACACATCATGGAAGCCTGCAATGGTTCATTACGGCGGCTACAGACGGATTATATCGATGTCTATTACGCTCACCGTTATGATTACAACACTCCGCTGGAAGAGACGTTTCTGGCATTCTCCGATCTGGTACGTCAGGGCAAAGTTCATTACATTGGCATAAGTGAATGGAACGCAGATCAGATTGCACGAGCAGCCGCTTTGGCGAAGGAACTTCATATACCCTTCATTGCAAGTCAGCCCCAATATTCGATGTTGTGGCGTGTGATTGAGCAAGAAGTGGTGCCTGCAAGCGACCAAGCAGGACTTGGACAGATTACATGGTCTCCTCTGGCTCAGGGTATACTATCGGGCAAATATGCGCCTAACGAAGCGTTGCCCACCGGATCACGTGCAGCTGCTGAGGCAGGAGCACCCTTTTTCAATAGACTGGCTGGTCAGTGGTTACGTGAAGATGTTCTTACCGCTGTGCAACAGCTTGTTCCACTCGCTAAAGAGATTGGTCTAACGCTCCCCCAACTCGCTGTGTCGTGGGTTCTACAACATTCGTATGTCAGTTCCGTCATTATCGGTGCATCCCGGCCCGAGCAGGTATTGGAAAATGTAAAAGCCTCCGGTGTGAAACTGGACTCTGCCATCATGACTCGTATTGATGAAATATTGAATCCGTGGATTGAGCGTAATCCAACCAAGACGGGATAGTTTCTTTTTTTACTACTCACAACATACTAAGTTGAACTAATCATTTACACGATAACGGAGAGGACAGAAAAAACCTGAAAAAGCGGAGCTAAAAGCTTTCTGCAAGAAAGCTACTTCGAAAGCATACACCTCGCCTTTATCACCAGATTTTCCCCTTGAGAAAAGGGATCGAAAAAATCTGGGGATAACAGCGATTGGAAGGTTGTTCTGTCATCGCAGTGTAAGTGTAAATAACCTTTAGTGCAACTCATATTCCCCCTCAACAATGCTCATAAAGCGGGAAACCACTTCCTGATTCATATCCGTCCGCCATGCCGTGTACAACGGTACGGAGGGCGGATTTTCTTCTAATGGAAGAAAGACTACACCCTTCCGCTGGAACACATCCACCGAAGAAGGAACAATAGAAATGCCCATGCCCGCCGCAACGAGATTTACAATCGTATACATCTGAATCGCTTCCTGCGTAATTCGAGGGTCTACGCCATGCTCCCTACAATAATCCAGAACGAGACGATGGAACGGAGAACCCAGATGCCGTGGGAATAAAATAAAATCTTCATCGGCCAGTTCTCGAATCGAAACTTGAGTCTGAGAAGCCAACGGGTGATGATCTGGCAATACGGCAATCAACGTTTCCATCTGACAGGGGCGGAACGAGACATGACGAGTATCTTCCTGATATCGCAAAAATCCAATATGGATCTGTCCGTCTTCCAGTGCCTGCAATTGTTGGGACGAAGTCATCTCACGCAGCGTCAATTCAATTTGCGGATATGCAGCGCGAAATTTCCTAAGGACATCCACCATAATGCTCCCCGAAGCCGAATCCACGAAAGCTACGGTTATATGCCCGATGATACCCTGATCTGCCTTTTGTGTAAGCTGAATGGATCGATCGAGTTGGGCCAGGATAAGTCTGGCCTGTTCCAGAAAGACGGCACCTGCCGGGGTGAGACGAACCATTTTCCTCGTGCGCTCCAACAGCTTCACACCAAGCTCTTCCTCTAAATTCTGAATCTGTTGGCTCAGGGGTGGTTGTGTCATATTTAATTTCTCCGCTGCACGGTGGAAATGAAGTTCTTCTGCCACAGTGATAAAGTATCTTAACTTTCGGATATCCATAAGCCGATTGCGCATCCTTCCGTCTACCCTGTTAATTCATCTGTTCCTGAACCCAGATTGCCGACTCAGCCAGCATTGTCATTAATTCATTAAAGTCCACAGCAATCTCCCGCAGAGGAGTTTCCCCTGCATCGTGGATCAACATCAGCACCTTGCCTGAACTTTGATCCAGTATAGCCATACTTCCTTCACCAAATCCACCAATCGGGAAAGGCTGGAGGTCAGCTGGCAGCTCATATTCTTTCTCAACTTCACGGTATGCTTCCAGAAACTCGGGATAAGCCCAGCTCAGTTCTTTCACCGAATACAAGGCAGGGTCGCCGAAGTTACATGCACCGAATTCAAGTAAAAGTGCACGATACGCTCCCGGCAGTTTCACATTATACTTTTGCTCAAAATCCTCAATGCTCTGTTGCGTCTCAGGAGTACATCCTTCTCCCATTGTCGTATCGTAGGCTTTCACCAAAAGATCACGAATCGGTTTCAATTCTATTGACGTCACTTGAAATCCCCCTTAAGGTACTTTTCCCCACTGATCAGCCGTTGTGAATTCAATAGTTCTGCTTGAAGCACAACACCTTACCCAAAAAAGAGTCGAACATTAAAATCAACTTTTTATCTCACTTGTTTACGCAACTCTTGATCCAGCCATTCCAGTGCTGCACGCAGTTTATCCTGGGGAATTTTCTCATAACGATCACCCGTAGACAATTCAAAGGCGCAGCTGTTCCCACTTGTTTTGTTCAGATATGAAGTCATTCCTATGCCATACTGCTGAGCCATTTGCACAAGAATGGGTTCAACTTCGGCAGCAGCGAGCGCAAAGTGTACATGGAACATATTTGATACAGGTACCTCGGGCAACGTTTGTATCCCGTGACACGCATTCAGTAGAGAGGCGAGTTCTTGAGCCTGCTCGTAATACAGCTCCATTTTGCCAATCCGTTCATTGTAATAATACTGAGAACTCAGAATATACGGATACAGGCCGATCAGATCTCCGCCGTGCCGCCGTTTCCATACTTTGGACTCTTGCATCACATCCGTGTCGCCGGCCAATATGGCCCCCGCAATGCCTCCAATGCCTTTGTAAAAGGACACATACACCGTATCAAACAGACTGCAAATCTCCGCAGGTGTTTTCTGATAATAGGGAGTAATCTCAAACAGGCGTGCCCCGTCCAGATGCAGCTTAATCCCGCGTTCACGGCAATAGGCCGAGATCGCTTCCAGTTCTTCATATGCTGGCAATTGCCCACCAATCTCGCGTTGTGGCAGTTCCAACAGCAGGCAGGCAATGTCCTGGTCAAGCGCTTGTACATCTTCCAAACGAATCAAACGATCCTTGTCCGCCAGCAAAATCGATTCAATCTGGTGTAACTCTTTCAATCCGTCTTCCTCATGGATTTCCAGATGACACAGAGGGTGGTAAGCTACTCGCTTTATCCCTTTGCGGTCACACCAGATCCGTAATGCAATCTGCTGCGCCATCGTTCCACTTGGGAAAAACACCGCCGATTCCTTGCCGAGAACGTCAGCCATCTGTTGCTGAAATTCTTCAATGAGGGGGCCGTTGCCGTAGTGGTCACTAAACAACTCCCCATCGATCTGCTCCAGTACGTTCTGAAGCACCTTCACTTGGCGACTGCCGTGACCGCCTACAATAAAGTCTGCCTGATTAAATGCATCAGCCAACGTTAACTGAGTTTCTTTCAAGATCACTCACTCCTTTATAGTGCATGTTCATAAACGGAATTTTGAACAACCTCTTATAGTTCTGGTTCTGTAATAATCTCAACCAAAGCGTTGAGCGCACTAGATATATGTTCACCACGGGAATACACAAATCCTACTTCCAACCGACAATAAGGATCAGGCAAAGATAACACTGCAATCTCACCTCTTGATTCTGCTTTGGTAACCGAAGAACGTGGCAGCAATGATACACCGAGCCCGGCAGATACACCATTCAGAATCGTGTCTAGTGTTCCATATTCCATGATGTTAAGCGTGTGAATACCCTGATCTTTCAAAAAAGATTCCGCCTGATCGCGATGTGTGCATCCGATCTCAAAAAACAACATCGGCTTGGACAATAACGTGTACATCTCATGTACTCCAGGTTCAGCGATCAACACCAATTCTTCGTCATACATCTTCATATATTTCAGCTCAGGATGATCAATCGGGCCATATATTAAGGCTCCATGCAATTCATGTTGGATGACCTTCTGGTTCAGTTCATGGGTCCCACCCGTGACAAGCGAATGTTGTACTTCTGGGTAGCATGAAGTATATTCAGCCAAAAGCGGCGTCAGAAAAGTGGAGGCTGCTGTCTCTATGGCACCTAGACGAAGCATGCCAGCTGGTGGGTTACCCCCTTGTGTGGCATGCTCTGCTTCATATAATAATTCCAATATTCTATCCGCATACCCAAGCAGGTTCTCGCCTGCTGGTGTAAGCGACATCCCCCGATTGGAACGATGAAATAGCGGTACTTGCAGTTGAGTCTCCAACTGTTTAATCCGTGTTGTTACATTGGACTGCACATAATTAAGTGAGAGTGCAGCTTTACTGATACTACCTTCGCGGGCAACCGCCTGAAATATTTTCAAATCACCTGCATCCATACCCTCATCACCTGCTCGTCGTTATATCGGCATTCTGCATCATCCGATTCATGCAAAATGCTTATCTATTATTTTCAATGATACTGACAATCATTTTTGTTCATTTTACGTGAATCTGCTCCGTCTGTACAATGAGGCTCAGTAGTGAAATCTGGCTACACAGACAGGAGGAATATTAAACATGAAAGCTATTATCCATTCGGGCCAGAGCGGCCTTGCAGGTCTTCAATATACAGATTCAATCTCTCGGGCACCAGAAGCCGGGGAAGTGCAGATTCAATTAAAATCCGCTGGAATCAACCATCGAGATCTATTCATCATGGCAGGACGCGAAACCCAGGACACCCCGCTCATTCCCGGTTCCGATGGAGCAGGTATTATCGTAGCGATTGGCGAAAGCGTAAGAGGGTTCGCGCTAGGAGATGAAGTCATTATCCATCCTACACTCGGTTGGGAATATTCATCTGAAGTGCCGACCGTACCCGATATTGTTGGTGGCCCTACGGATGGAACGCTGGCTCAATATATAACATTACCTGCTGAAAATGCCCTGCCTAAGCCAGCCCACCTATCCTGGGAGGAAGCTGGCGTGCTGCCCCTTTCAGCGCTGACGGCCTATCGCGCTTTATTCACTCGCGGCGTATTGAAGATAGGTGAACACATCCTCATTCCCGGTATTGGCGGTGGTGTAGCGACCTATGCCCTGCTCATGGCAGTAGCGGCTGGTGCCACGGTGACCGTCACCTCCAGAAGTGAAGCCAAAAGAAATGAGGCACTGCGCTTGGGTGCTACCCATGCACTGGATAGTCATGCCGATTGGCGTTTGCAGAACGATCTGGAACCTGTAGATATCATCTTGGATAGCATCGGACAAGCCATGTTCCCAAAATATTTTGATATAATCAGACCAGGTGGATGTATCGTGATGTATGGTGCAAGTTCGGGGGATGATCTGACCGTACCAATTCGCTCTATCTTTTTCCCGCAGATCAGTCTAATCGGCACCTCTATGGGCAGCCGTGAGGAGTTTATCCAGATGCTGCAATGGGTGGAGCAACATGACATACATCCTGTCATTGATGGGGTATATCCGTTGCAAGACGCAGTGAAAGCATTCGAACGTATGGAAAAAGGCGAGCAATTTGGTAATCTGGCTATCCTTATGGAGTGACATCTATTTTGAGATGGGCTTTCATGAATTATTGAAAATTGATTTACGATAATGGGGTGAATCCATCTGACCCGTCTCGCTAAACGTATACTAATTGTTCTTATTGCTACTATCATTGTGGCCCAAATTCCTATGTTAAAAGAAACCTTAGCCCGAGGAGTTACTACGTTATATGTGAAGATAAAATATCCCGAACATTCCTTTCAATTCCAAGACTTCAACTACGAGTCTCATTTCGGGAACTATTTCATTTCTTATACTGATCAAGACGAACAACGCATTAGTCTGATGCTTGAGCCCAAATTTTTTCCGGTGCTCATTATATATGATCCATTGAATCAACCCATGAAAGACTAGTTGGTTCATGATATAAATCATTCAGGAGGTATCGATATGGACAATCAATTACATTTGGTAGAATTGGTTCGCAAACTGATGGACTCTGAAGGAACGGAAGCCGAGTTGGATGACATGTTGACGGAGCTACAGCAGCAGGTTCCACATGCGGAAATCAGCAATTTGATTTTCTGGGATGATCGAGACCTGACGCCTGAACAGATTGTGGAAGAAGCCTTGGCTGCCCGTCCAATCATTCTTCCGCCCAAGCCATAATATAACTCTGGAGGTGAACGGTAGGATATGTCTGACATGTCTGATTTAAATCATAGTAACAACAATGAACACCCTGATTTTAACGAAATTAGCGGAGAAGAAAAACTACAAGCACTTCGTGATCTGATCGAACTAACCGATATTCACCTTACTCAGCAAGTTCTCGCTATTGGCATGGATACACATGAAGAAGATCTCATCCGTATCGAAGCATGGCGAGCTTTAGGCATGGCAGGCTCCTCTGCTCTTCTGGGTGAAATCCTTCATGCTGCGGCGCAACTTGTTCGTGACTCAGAAGAAGATGAGGATGTACAGAATTACGTCTTGCAAACTCTCGCTCTACTGCCCGTCACAGAAGCCGAGATCCAATTGGCTCAGGAAGTGCTGGAGGGAAATGCCTACATATTAGTCAGAGGAGCTGCCTTTGCTATTCTTGTTGCACATCAACAAGTTAATGGTGCAACATCCGCGTTAGAATCGCTTCAATCCGATCCTGATTTTGGCTCTTCTGCAATGCGGGTACTCCATTCGAAACAAGGAAGCGATCATTAATGAGCGAATATGCAGAGCGTTTCATGCGCGCCAAGCTGGGACGTTTTTATGCAGAAGAATCAGCACCGCGTGAACGAACGCAAGAACACAAGATCGAGATTCTCAGATCCTGCATGTATCCATATCCTGTTAAATAAAAATCCTCCATGCTCACGTTGGGAGCATGGAGGATTCTTGATTTATTCTTTATTGAATCACACTATCTGTTAAACTAAACGCCATTGTAGCAAATACAAGTCTACGGTGTATGATTACCCACGTACTGTAAAGTTCCATGAGGGAACTCATTCCATTCACCGGTTAATGAGAACTGTTGTGAACCTGTATATATCCCGCGTTTTCGGATAAACGTCCCGCCAGCAGGCATGAATTGGTCATGTGAAGTTGGATCACCTAACACATCTACAATTCGTCCATCCTTTTTGAGAACCAAAGCAACGACGTTATACTCATTCGGATTATACAATTCCAACTCATCATTGTAGTACCAAGCTGGCGTTATATCGAAAAAATCGTAAAAAGTATAATTGATGTTTAAATAAGGTAACCCCGAAGTAACATCTAATATGTTTTTGGTTGTCACTTTCATTGTGGATGTCTTTTTCAACCACTGATGAACTTCCAATTGATACCCGGTTGCTTTATGTGACGGATCACCGTCACCTGTGTAATAAAGTTGAACAACACTGCGTCCATTCCCTGCATCTGCATACTGAGAGAAGAACAACTCTGACGTGCCCTGATTTTTCGAGTTCACCTGAACGACCACGGCCCTACCGTCATTCCCTATGATCCAGAATAATAATGGAGATACACTCAAAGGGATCTGGGAAGAATTAATCGTATCCGGCCCTGTAAACGTTGAATCTGGTGTACCGCTATAAACTTTAAAACTCGTCTGCCCAGGGAACCAATTGGACGCTGTAAGAATCAGAGGATCTATGACACCGGACTTCGTGTTGATCTGCATGACACCACCGTTAACCAGAGAAGCAGTCCGAACGTTGAAGGTGTAATTTACCTGTCCACCTTTTCCATCCTTCGCTGTTATGGTTAAAGGAGCAACTACATTCCCAGTCCCCGGTTTTAGTATGATCTGGTTACCATTAATGCTTGCATTCACCGCTTCATTTGAGCTGTTGCTTATCGTGAATTGCAACGCATCTCCATCGGGATCACTGAATAGTTGACTTAGGTCAAACGTGCGCTCATTCGTTACATTAGGTGTTAAAACTTGTTCGTAAATGCTACTTACTACCTCAGGGGGCAAGTTAGGGCCAGCAGGCTCGCCTTGTATAGCCAGGCCAAAGGACGCTTGTTCGCTACGCCCTTTCTGGTCATATACCGTCAACGTCACTGTTGTATTCCCTTCAGCAACTGGAGCAACAGCTATCTGTGAACCATTGGCAGAGACTGTCGCAATATTGGTATCTGCTGAGGAAGCATCCACTGTTAACGTGGCTGTATCAAAATTCATCAGGTACGACGTCAGATCAAGATTCAGAGCAGACCAAGGCCATGTTACCGTTTGATCCGGAATTGAACTGATATTTCCAGATTCAAGAACTTCAATATCAATATAGGCTGTCGCTTCTTTTCCATACATATCTTTTGCTTTGATGTTAGCTTGGAATTTACCAACCTGTCTCGGATGAATAATCAGCTTGTTTTCTTGAATAACCATCTCTGCGATCAGGAGATTGTTGAAATCAAGTGGTGTATGAAACTCTAATGCATCTCCATCGGGATCATTAAAATATTCCGAGAGATTAATGACCGCATCTTCCTTGCCTACAAACAACGTTTGAGCAGGCAGATTCTGAGTAAGCACCGGAGAAGCATTAGGCTTAGGATTAACCCTTATCTGAAATGCGGTTGAAATGGAACCACCTTTTCCATCCTCTACCGAATAATAAATGATGTATTCTCCAAATTTTAGAGCGGTAAAGCTCAGTACACCCGATTCCTCCTCAACAATTAAATCAGGATTAGAGGAGTATGCACTGAATGTGAGTGGGTCACCATCCGGATCTGTATAATAATCATTTAAGTCCACCGAGGGGATAGGATCTGTCAGGAAACCCAAGTATGCTTCAACCCATCCTGGTGAATTTCCTACCGGATTATGATTTGGCACTAGTAGGATATCGATGATAAAGAAATCCTCAGTGATTCCTCCGTTACCGTCATTCACTGTATAAGATATCGTATACGTCCCATTTTGAAGTGATGTTAACTTCAATTCACCCGTATTCTCCTCTACTGTTACCCCGTCTGGATTGGATGAAGTCGCTGTATACGTCAAAGGATCCCCATCTGGATCAGTATATACCTCGTTCAATTTCACTACAGGGATCTCATCCCCCAGGTATACCTCTATTTTCGCTGGAGCTTCGCCGACAGGCGCACGATTGAGTGGTGGCAGAACAACAACTTTCATGTCGAGTTCAGTAATTCCCGTACTGCCATCATCTGCAATTTGCCCATCATCCACCTTAATTTTAAGAACAACTTCCCCCGCCTTTTTAGGCGTTAACCTTAATACAGATTCAGCATAGTTCGATTTTACGATTTCTGTGCCCACGATTTCCGGAGCACTGTTCGTTACACTGTATAGCAATTCCGATTCATATTTCTCATCATCCATAACATAGACCATGAGATCCACATCCTTGCTACCTGACTCAGCTATCAATTCCTGATCAGGAATTGGCGATGCAATAGGAGGTCTATTCACGTAGACTTCGAATGTGGATCTCAGCCTTTTACCACGACCATCATTGGAAGTCACCGTTATGGTAGCCGTGCCATCCCCCAAGGGAACAATATCTAATTGCGATCCATTAAGGATAACCTTTGCAACGGCAGATTTGGATGAACTGACCGTATAAGTTACCAAGTCACCATCCGGATCAGTCACATAGTTGTTTAGGTTTAACGTTGCTCCCTGTCCATTCTGCGTATACTTGCGACTTTCAAATGGTTTCAGAAGTTCAGGAGCACGATTAGCAACAACAGGAGATGTTTCGCCTCCACTCCCCCCACTCGCTCCCCCTGACGAAGGAGATACCGTATTGGAAGATGCCGTTCCTGTATTTCCACTCACAACTGAAGACGAGACTCCGGCAGCCAAGGAAATATCTGAAACTTTCACATTCCCCGCCACATTAATCTGCGTGGAAGGGTTATTCACTTGAAGCTGCTGAATGGTGCCTGCTGCATTAATGTTGACAACGCCTGTCCCATCCACATGGAGTTGCTGTAAAGTGACGTTACCGTTAAGTTGCAGATATTTGGATGTATTCACATGGACCGTCTCAATGGCTCCTTGTAGCTCCACTTTGCTTGCACCTTCGAGAATATTTAATATCGAGAGATTAGCCGTTTTCTCGATATCAATCATACTGTCTGATCTAACGTTAACTTCTTGAGTACGGGTATTCCCTGTTAGTGCAACATGTACATCGCTTTTATCTACACCCACAGTATTGAGAATGGAATTTTCAAATACAACCGTATTACTATCGCCGCCATAAACGAAGACAGACTGTGCCACATTGATATTTTTGGCATAAAAATCATGCTTCACCTCGGGGGCAATCGTCAGCTTGCCCTTGACTGTAAGTCCTTCCACTGAAACAAAGTCTGCTTTCGTGGTTAGATCCCCATGAATTACAGCGTCTCCGCCATCCAATAGCAGATTGCCGCTAAATTCAGCTTTTCCTGGGCCCCCCCTCTTGACCACCTGTTCTAATTTCCAACCCGTTAATTTCAGTGAGCGTATGATTTCGACTCTTGAACTGTATTCCAGCCTGAGCCAGTACAGCCTTATTACGATTATTCAGAAGACCTGCCACTTGTTCAGAGATCTGATAGATAACACCGTTGATCTGAATCTGCTTTCCTTCGATTGACTGAATGACAGACAAGCGGGTTTCCGGGAACATGGCCGAGAGCAGCATGCCTATGGCTTCGCCCCGAACAAGCCCTTGTTTAACTTTATTCTCTCCCTGATATTCGCTTAGAAGTTCATCCTTCTCAGCAGTTCGAATATATGGAGCAGCCCACGTACTCGCTCCTTTCCAATCTGAAGGAAGGGGATCTCCCTGAACTTCTTGTTTAGCCAAAGCTGTGGCTCTTACCAGGACTGTCACCAGTTCCTGTCCAGTGATCTGGGCCTGTGGACGGAAACGCCCTGTTGCATCTCCTTGCAAAATCCCCGCCTTCTTGACCGCCTGAATGGAAGGTGCTGACCAGCTAGTAGATTTCACATCCGTAAAAGATGCTGAGACTGACTTGTCCAGTGTGAGACCCAGAGCTTGAGCAAGAACAACTGCCAGTTCCTGACGGGTGATTGGATCAGCTGCACGAACGTTTCCATCTGGATCTCCCTTGATGAATCCCATGGATACAGCCCTATTCATAACATCGTTTAACTTACTATTGTTATGATGAGCTGAGGATATGTCAGACACAGACATAGTCTGTGCCTCTGACTTATCATGTTGTGCAGATACGGGTACAGTGTTGGAAAGAAGCAACGCAATCAAAGCGAGCTGCACAGTCCTTCTTATTGTTGGCATAGAGGTTCTCCTTCATGATGTGGGATATTTCAAAAATTAAGGATTGGACGGTGAGGATGTGTAGTTACCCAGACCGTTGTAATAGTTCTCTCCTTGTTGGATCCACCGTGCCCCGTCATAATTTGCATCACCATGAACATTACCTGACATTCTTGTTAAAGATTGCGCAGGCTTCAAGATGGCTGTATCCATAGGTTCTCCATCGCTAATCTGATAGAGTATCAAAGTGATGTCTTGGGGTTGATCAATATCAAAATTAAAGGACATATAATAAATCTCGTCCTCATTAATCGGGAAATCTGTAGAGTCATCGGCAATGACCATCGTTTTATAAGGTGCAATGATAGTTCCAGAAGCAAACGTAATCGGATCGTCTATATCACTACGTTTAATTTCAAACTGACTGAGTTCAATTGGTTTGGACGTTGGATTATACAGTTCGATCGCCTGAGTAGTGTCTTCTCCCCAGACTACCTCGGAAATAAACAGGCCCTTTCCTGCATCCGGGTCCTCCACCTTAACCGTAAATGTCGTCTCAACATCTTTACCAGCGGGATCAGTAGCCTTAACGGTAACGGTTGCGGAACCAATACCGTTCTTGAGATCTAAAGTCAATATATTTCCTTGGACACTCACTTCTACCACAGCTGGATCAGAAGATTGTGCTGTATACGTTAGAATGTCGCCATCCATATCTGTGAACACATTAGTCAAATCAACCGTCTTACTCACGGTACCCAGTTCAACTCCAACAGTTGGCAGTGTTTTTACCACTTCAGGAGCATGGTTGATTGGTGGTTGTGGAATGATGATTGGCGGAAATGGCGGTAAAGGTGGAAATGGTGGTGGAATTAAGACCGGTTTGACCACATAAGTGAATGAAGCCGATACACTTCCTCCTTTTCCATCTGCAGCTTTCACCGTAACCGTTGTTTGGCCTGTAGCAGTGGCCATAATTTTTAATTTTGAACCCTGAATATTCGCTGTAGCGATGTTAGAATCGATCTCCGTAATCTCATAGCTCAGCTCATCCTCATCCGCATCAGTAAATACAGCACCGAGATCAATCTCTTGCATGCCATCTCCGAGATATACCATCATGTCAGAAATGCTAGACTGAACAACAGGCGGTTGATTCTGAGGAGACGGAGGTACAATAACCGGCGGCTCAGGTTCTGGAGTTGGTGTCGGCGTGGGAGTCGGTGTAGGAGCTGGTGTTGAAGATCCTGAGCCAGAATTGGAGTTGCTTGTCCCTGTATTGCTGGATGGTGTGGTCAGTGGCGGTGCACTGCGAATGATCTGTGAGGTTACGCCGCCCTTTGGAAGAATAACTGTATTCGTTTTCACACTTGTTGGTAATTGAATAATGGATTTCACGTTTTTCAACACAACTTCCTTCCACGTCCCACTTCCAAGAACAGTGACTTTGTCAGTCGTATCTACAGTTACCGCATCGATATCACCATCAATCGTTATAGCACTTACACCTGGTTTTAATACAACCTTGGACAAGGTATCAGCTTTCAGAGCAACGTGATTTGAAGAGACTGTAACCACACCTGGATAGGAGGTACCGACCAAATTCAATGTCACGTAATTTTGAAGCGTGCCTGCTTGGGTAATCTGGATTTCTGATAAGGCAGACAGGTTACGTGTACGTGCATCATAAGTAATTACTGCGTTCTGCAATGCTTCTTTGTTCTCATCATTCAAAATTCTTTGCAATTCCTGACTGATCACAAAAGGACGTCCATCCATATAGGCAACATCTCCGTCCAATGCAGTCAAAGAAGCTGTTCGTTTACCCGTCTGGAAAACATCTACGAGAACCTTCGCTATATCTTGTCGTTGTACCAGAGCTCTGGATTCAAATTTCCCCTCATTTGAATCCAATAGCCCCAATTTCAACGCAGTATGTACCTGTTCTTTAGCCCAGCCACTCACCTTGGATTCATCTGCAAGCGTCTGTTGTTGTCCTCCTTTTGCTCCTTGTGTTCCTGTCACTCTTACCAAAATGGAAGCAAGCTCTTCCCGACGAATCGGATCGTTAGCACGGAAATTGCCTGTTGCATCTCCAGTCATCCATCCCTTTTGACGAATTGCTTCAATATAAGGAGTCGCCCAATCTGAATGTTTAAGTCCAGTGTTGGAAGTCTTATCAATCTCTAATTGTGATGCTTTGGCCAGTAACACGGCCATTTCTCTTCGAGTCAAAGGCTGGCCTGGGTGAAATGATCCATCTGGATAACCTGAAATTAATCCTTTCTCTACTGCTTCCTTTACGGCCTGAAGAGAGGTCGAGCGAATATCGGTCTGATCTGTAAATACCGACGATATGGAGTCTGTTGATTCTCCAGTTTGCTCTGCTGCGTTGACAAATTGAGTTCCCCACAACATGCCTACTACAAGTGAAGTCAGAAACACTTTCTTCCAATCCTGATTCATATTTGTTCCTCCCAATAAAACTCGTTTTCGGCACATAGTTTATCAAGTTTCTCTGAACAATTTCTGAACAAAATAACTAGAAAAAATTCCAGATCAAAGGAGCTTATACAGAAGGAATCCACACTGATTTCGCTTAACATGGGAATACATTGTTCTATATAAATTTTTGGGTTTTGGCATAAGAAAAATGTGCAAATAACTAATCAAAAAGTGTAAATAATATAAACCCATATTATACGTATTCATCCAAAATAACTTAAACTGGTTAAAGATATTCTTTTTCTGAAAAAGCGTGTTACTATCTCAAAAATCGTTATAATAAAAGGAACTTGGTGAGATTTGTAAGTTAATGCAATCATTCAACTTAGCTATTGGAGGATAATTATGGAAACGGAAGCTTTACGCAACGTGGAACAACTAGCTTTGAAGAAACACAAGATTTACAAACAAAGCTTAATCAGGTACCTTGCACGCTCCATGCTGGCCAGTATGTTTATCGGATTCGGCGTCATCGTGGCGTTTAAGACAGGTAACTTCTTTTATATGGAGCAGTCCCCGTTTACCTATCCGATGGCAGCAATTACGTTTGGCGCGGCCATCATCCTGATCGCCTACGGCGGGGGTGACCTGTTCACGGGCAATACGTTTTATTACACGTATGCGGCGCTGCGCAAGAAACTGCGCTGGTTCGAAGTGATCAAGCTGTGGATTGCGAGTTATAGCGGTAACCTGATGGGCGCAGCCGTGTTTGCCTTGTTAATCTACCTGACCGGATTGTTCGACTCGTCCCAGGTGAACGGTTTTCTGCTAAGCGTGGTGGAACACAAAATGGAAGTTCCGACCATGCAGCTCTTTTTCCGGGGAATCCTGTGTAACTGGCTTGTATGTATGGCGTTCTTTGTCCCGATGTTCATGAAGGAGAATGGAGCCAAAATGTTCGCCATGATGCTCTTTGTGTTCTGCTTCTTCATCTCGGGATACGAGCACAGCATCGCCAATATGTGTACATTCGCGATTGCACTTGTGCTGAACCATCCGGGAACGATCTCATTTGAAGGTGTGCTTCACAACCTGGTTCCCGTGACCTTGGGTAATCTGGTGGGTGGTGTGCTGCTGATGGGCTTTATGTATTATGCGGTGAACAAACCGTTTCTGGATGAAGAGACACATTAATCTCTGGCAAAAAAAGAGTCCCTTCCAGCCCGGTCCATTGACCGTGGCGAATCGGTAAGCAAAACTATAAACACCCCGGCAACCTTCCCATCTCAGGGAGAAGGTTGCCGGGGTGTTTCTCTATGGGCAGGCTCACGGATAAGCTGCCTGCCCTCCACACGCATAGCCATGTGATACACAACCACATGGCTCCATGCGGTGGGTCGGCAAGCAGGCCACAACCCGGTACCCCTGCGTTGCTCGCTTGCCAACCTCATCCGTGGCTTAGAAGTAATCCCGCCACGGAGTATATTCAATATCGTTGTCGCCACGCGTGACCACGATCATATTTTCCATTTTGCCCGTTTCCTTATTGGTACGGTAGATCATCGTACGTGTCTCGCCTTCCTCCGGCACGGAGAACAGGAATTTGTCCGCGACGAAGGATGAACCTAGTCCTGTCGCATGTTCCGTGAAGGCAGAGCCCGTCTTGCTTGTCAGCAACAGACCAATGCCGTAGGCTGTAGCCGTTTGTGCTGCTTTGCCAAAGAGATGCTCGCCTTGACTGGTGGTGTGCGTTTGCTCCGAATACTTATACTTTTCCGTATCTTTGGTATAGTCCACCACATTGCCCTGTTTATCCAGACTGATGGTGGTCGTTTCGCCCTTGTCGCTTTTCACCTGATACGTACCTACGATGGAATCCTCGGTAATTTTCACCGTCTTGCCCGTATTGGGGTCAGTCTGATAGATTACATCTTCATACTGAAGCCGAATGATGTTCATGCTGGCCTGAATCTGCTGCGCCAGTTCTTCGTCCCCCATCTCTTTGGCTTTCTTCAGCATTTCCTCATAGTTTTGGTATTTCTCGGCATCCTTCTCAGCCCATTCATCCATGTTCTTTGGTGGACCTGGCGTTTTGTCCAGATCATCGCCTTTATTTTTGCCCATGGTTGATAGCGCCCGCGCTGCGGTCAGCGCCGTCATGATTGCCTGGCTCACCGCCTCTTCATCTGTCGTGCGGAAACGCTCGGCAATCTTCTTAAGCTCCGACTGAATGGACAGAACCAGTTCCAGAACAGATTTCATCGTGCCTTGAGCCGTTGAATAATCGTTATAGAAACGTTCCCGTTCCATCCCATCCCAATTGCTGCGCATGACACTCATCTTGCCGTCCAATGTGGACATGAATCCCGATAATTGCTGATGTGCCTGAGCGAACTGCCCACTGACCGTCTCCAGTTGTTCCGGTGTCACCTTGATCTGTGTCATCCTGCCACTCCTCATCCTGGTCATTTATAACTCATGGTCTATCCATTACGACAATCTCTCAGCCTGTTCCTGTTGGATCTCCAGATGCAACAGCGGAAACGGATTACCGGAACCGTCCAATTCGGAACGACCTGTCTGTACAAATCCCATTTTTTCATAGAATCGGGCTGCTCCAGTATTCTGCTCATTAACATCCACCTTGAGGTGACGGCCTTTGATTTTGAAGGTATAGTCTATGAGCAGACGTCCCAGACCCTGTCCGTGTTGACTCGGATCTACAAACAACATTTCGATAAAGTTATCATCCAAACCAATAAAACCTACGGGTTGTTGCTCTGTATTCAGCGCTTCCCAAACCTCGACTTGCCTGTGCTGCAACACATCACTCACCACTTTTTTATAGAACTGAATGTGATGCTCTTCCAAAAACGTATGTGTTGCCCGAACAGCACTCTCCCAGATCTCGACCAACTTGTCATGATCCTGTTCCCGATATGCAACGACTAACATGTCCAACGTATTCTCCTTTTCTATTAAAAGTAAAAGGTTATGTAAAAGCCCGATCCTGGGATCGGACTTGTTTGATAGATCAAATTTGAAATAACTCTTCGTTTATTTTACCATGTCCATCATTCAATCTGTACCCATAATTGCCAAACTTGAGTTAACGTTCTACCCCATTTTTGGTTTCCAACGGAAGGTAACTGCCGATTGGGAAGACAGTACATATCGAAACGAATCTCCGCCCATAACTACATCAAAGGAAACTTCTGCCTCACCCGTGTTAGCTGCAACCAGCACCATCGTTCCATCCGGATTACGGAAGGCTACGTTTTCGATCTGGCCCTGTTCTTGCGTGGAGTCTATCCTTACAGCTCCCGGACGTACATAACTGCTGATGTGGCCTAACGCATAATACTCGACATTTCTAATGATTTCATCACGCTCCGGGTCAATCGTCACAACCCCACGACAGTTCTCACAGCCACCGTTCGTGGGTCCACCTTGCGGATCGAGTACGATGTTCCAGAGCAGTACATTTTTCGCCCAGTTGCGAGGTGCACCAATGATGAGATTGGACATCTGCCAGCTCAGATTCTCGCCAAAATCAGGACTCCACTCCCCACCACTACATTCGGTAAAATAGATATTTTTGTCCGGGAAGCGCTCATGCACTTCCGACATGGCAGATGGATCACCTGCATAACAGTGAAAAGCAGATCCATCAATATATACAGCAGCCTGCTCATCACCAAGTACCTTACCGGTATATTCAACCGCCTGATCCCAGTTATGATCATACGCGATGATTCGCGTGTCCAGTTCTGCATCCTGTAGCGCCGGGCCGAGATAATCGCGAATGAACATCGCTTGTTCTTCGGATCCCATACTCATACTCGGATATTTATCCGAGGTGAACCCCGGTTCATTTTGCAACGTGATCCCGTAGATGGGAATGCCCTTTGCCTGATAAGCTTTGATATACTTCACAAAATAGCTTGCGTACGCTTCATACACCTGGGGATCGTTGTAATCCAGATACCAACCGTTAGTGGTCTTCTCCCCATACTTCATCCAGGCCGGGGCCGTCCACGGTGTGCCCAGTACGTTAAGATCCGGTTTCAAACTAGCTACACGCTTCAGCATATTCACGACTTCCTGATCCTTTTCGATCGAAAAGTGTTCCATCTCATAGTCCGTGCAGGACTCTATATCATCATAGGTATAACTTGAAGCCGCGCCTGATTCATCTACCGAATAATCGGAGGCACCAATCGTATGACGTACCATATCCATGTTTAGCCCTTCCGTCGAGAACATCTCCTTGAGTAGTTGTTCTTGCTGCTCCTCTGGAAGCTGATTAATCAGATGTACCGACGAACCCGTCATCGCTGCGCCGAATCCATCCATGGTCTGATACGTCTTGTCCGGGTCAATCTGTATGGTGAAATCCGACGAAGATGTGTCTGACTCCTGCGTTGAAAAAACTGAAGAACTTGGGTCAGCATCATGGTGATCTGTAATTGGAATGGGCTTCTGTGGTGTAAGCAGATTTTTCCGATCTCCCGTGGTTAACCAGACTTCGACCGCTCTCTGCTTGTCCGCAACCGGTGGCGGAGCGGGTTGTTCACTTCGGGTGAAGATAAGCCAGATTCCTATACCGACACAACAAACAGCAATCAATAGGATTATCCATCGTTTGGGATGCTCTCGCCAGCCTATATTCATCACGTTTCACTCTCCTTCCATTGTGGAAAAAGCCGCGGCCACTAGGCCACGACTCATTTTCCTAATCTATATGAAGTAGAACAAACTGCATTTAACGGAATAACTTCACTGGGAGAACAACCTTCCAATCTCCCTGATTGCAATTTTATTTACCGGACTTGCTTCCGATATTCACACTGCCTGTCAGACGGATATCATCCGATGCACTGCCAACATACAATTGGACTTTACCCTTAGGCATTACCCATTCATGCGATGTTTCATCCCAGTAGGACAATGCGCTGCGATCCAGTTGAATGTTGACCCGTTGCTGCTTGCCTGCTTTCAGATCAACCTTCGCCCAGCCAGCAAGCTGCTTCTCTGGCGTTTCAACTTTGGTTGGCAGGTTGCCGACATAGACCTGTACAACTTCCGCACCGGCAACTTTACCGGTGTTACGTAAGTTCAGGGATACTTCTACGGTTGCTTTGTCGCCTTTGCCTGTGTTTTTCACATGCAGATTACGATAATTAAAATCGGTATAAGACAGTCCGTGTCCAAAGGCAAACGCCGGTGTCATGCCTTCTTTGTCATATCCTTTATACCCTACAAAGATACCTTCGGAGTAGTTGCCCACCCCATTCACACCCGGGAATTGTTCCGCAGTGGATACCGGAGTTTGGGAATCATCTGATGGGAACGTCACCGGCAACTTACCGGATGGATTCACATCGCCGAACAGAACACGTGCCACTGCATTACCTTGTTCCTGACCTGCATACCAAGCCTGAACGATGGATGGCACTTCTTTTTGCCAGGAATCCATTTCAACAGCGCGACCACTCATTTGAACCACGATCGTTTTTGGATTGGCTGCCGCTACCTTGCGGATCAGCTGCTCCTGGTTATTCGGCAGTTCCAGGTCGGAACGGTCTACGTAACCTTCACTGTCATACGTGCGAGTTACCACAACGGCAACATCGGATTTTTTCGCCAACTCAACTGCTTTTTGCATCTTGGCATCAACAGCATCTTCTGGAGCTTCCCAGCCGAAACGAACCTGAGCTCCCATATCATGACTGGTTTGTACCGGGAAATCTGTACGATATTCAATCCGAATGTTGTGAGACTCGCCTTCTTTAAGCGTGATTTCTTTCTTTGTAGTGCTCAGTGTCGCACCTTGATTGTCTACCAGCAGCTGATCATCCACGTATAGTTTTGCAGAACCCAGACTGGTCAGAGACAGTTTGTAATCACCTGTTTTCGGTGCCGTAATGGAACCTGTCCAACGAGCGGACATTTTGCTATTAAACTTCGTTGGCGTCACCGGAAGTTTAGACGACTGTGCATTGAAGCCTTCATAGTTGTAAAATCCAAGATTCATGTTCACCTGATTATCCGTGCGGACCAGTTCAGGATTGCCCTCCATGTCCTTGTTCGTCCAATATTCGGCATGCAGTCCGTTTTTCGCATTGTCTGAACCACTTTCGTTAACACCCGCTGGAGACAAGAGCGTGGATGGTACCGCGGACGGTCCGTTAAACGCATCTCCTGCCGAGATTGGATCGGTTCCGGCTGCATATTGCACATCTACACCGTTTCCTGCACGGTTACGAATCCCTTCAAGCGGGCTCACCGTATACGTCGGATTAACGAGACTGCTACCTCCACCAGCAGCAGATGCGTTATCTGCATCCGGTCCGATGACAGCGATGGATTTCACGTTTTTCTTGGACAGCGGCAGTACATTATCGTTGTTTTGCAAAAGAACCATGCTCTCTTCTGCAATTTCACGTGCTTGTTTGCCGTCTTTCTTGGCATTGATTTGTGTATTCGTTACAGGGTTATCGAACAGCCCCTTATCGAACATTTGAAGCAAAATACGTCTAACCTTCTCATCAATGGTTTGCTCGCTGACTTCACCTTTGTTCACGGCTTCCAGCAATTTGTCTCCCCATTTGCCATACGGCTCTCCAGGTGTCTCCAGATCCAGACCCGCATTGGCGGATTTGGCTGTGCTGAAGTTTGCACCGTAGTCACTCATGACGAACCCTTCGAAGCCGAACTGGTCCTTGAGGACATCGGTCAGCATCTTCTTGTTCTCACAAGCGTATGTACCGTTCACCTGGTTAAATGAACACATTGCAGAACCAAGATCCGCTTTTTCAACCATCGCTTGGAATGGACGTGCATAGACTTCCTGAATGGCACGTTCGCTGGCTGTTGCATTGGTGGTAAAACGCTCTGTCTCCTGGTTGTTCAGGATGTAGTGCTTCGCTGTAGCGATAACCGGATTGCTTTGAATCCCGTTCACATACGCTGCACCCATGCCGGAAGCCAGCAATGGATCTTCCCCGAGCGATTCAAAGTTCCGGGAACCCCATGGTGTACGTGCAATATCAAGCCCAGGACCAAGCACTACATTATGTGTTGTATCATGTGCTTCCTGACCGATCAGATCGCCATATTTCTTGGCCAGATTGGTATCCCAGGAAGCGGCAAGCGCGATGGGTGCAGGCAGTGCCGTGGACTTTTTGTCCTGCACATCCGGGTTAGCCACACGTACCCCTGCAGGTCCGTCTGCCATCTGTAATGCCGGAATGCCGAGGCGCTCCAATCCATCATTATAGAAACCATAATAGTTATTTACTTTACCGGTTACGAATCCAACTTTCTCCTCCAGCGTCATCTCCTTGAGCAGCAGCTCGGTGCGTTCCTCCGCAGACAAGGATTTGTTCATCCAAGGACGATTGGCCCCAGATTCCGCCTCCGCGGCGAAGGCGTGCAGCGGCATAGCCGCAACCGCCACGATGATTAATAACATAAACCATCGTTTGAGGAAAATCAGATTGAGTCTTCTGTTCATGTTGTAAGCTCTCCTTCTCTCTTGATCATTTTTCTTGTGCACATATTGAATACATGTATACAAGGGAATGCAAACTGGCTTGATCCCAGTCTTTCAAGCATTCAGGTCGTCCTGCACATGGCTTCTGAAACTGCAGCCTGCAAGCAAGTCAGCAGATTTCGCTTCCTAACGATAGCCGACATGATCATGAATTACATCCCCTTAAATTTGGTAAATGACCGATTAGAACAAGCCTAGTTCTTTGGAATCACCATATTAACAATTCAGATAACAAAACAAGAAAACGAATTATTTACATTTCCGTAACTACTTTCGAACAAATTCTTTACTTTTAAAAACAGTCGGTTCGACCCACTCCCGATAAACCAATTAATGCAATTAATTATCAGATTAAGGAATATGTCGACACACTCTGGGTCCTAAGTCTATTTGAAAACGGAACCAATCCGGTCCATTGAAATATCCAAAAATATAAAAGCAACTTAGGTCCCTTTTAACAGGTTCTTCAGCTGCCTTTATGTTGGAATTGCTCCATATTGTCCACTTTCCGTCCATGATTCTTGTTCTACACTCGTTATATTGAGATTCGAAGTTACATTAAAATCGGAGTAGCAAATAAAAAACCGCCCCAAGAGGGGCGGCTCACTTCTGTTCAATCACTTCTAGTTCTGTAATTGTGCAAGAATCTGCGGGTCCTTGATCTTTTTATCTTCGGCGAGCAACATCACCTTGGACAAAATCTCAGCTGTTCTCGGATCTTCATCCAGGAATGGCAGGAAGATTCGACCCCGATGCTGACTGTGCACCGGAACAATATGAAGTGCACCTGTAGCTTGTTTGAACACATTACCACTCCCCAGATGAACAGCATACTCACCCAATTCACCATCAATTCGTGCGTAATTCCCGTCCAAACGTACATTGTCGATCTTCAGCAGACGCAACGACTCGTTCACAATGACGTGACGCATCTCGATTGTTGTCAGGCTGGCTTCCGGATCTACGCCTCCCACATGTGCAACGCTGACCACCAGATCGATATCACGCATAACTTCCGAGAAGAACGTCAGCGGCACATCTTGCAGCGCTACAGGTTTGTAGCTCTTACGATCGTAGAACTGCACCGTCTCCAAGGTAGGTGCCTCCGTATCTGCTGGTGAGAACCAATCTGCCATGGCATAGAGATTCGCAATCAGATTGTGCTCGTAACTTACCTTCTGCAGACCTTCCTCATAACTGACAGTCCATTGGCGTCCTTTAAGCAGAGCTACTGCTTTTTTCGGTTGAATCTGATATCCGGCGTATCGACGAGACACCGTACCATTAGCCAATTCGTCCTCGTTAGGAAGATACAGCTCACGGAATACCTGCTTGAAGGGCTGACGCTCCTGACGGGTGAACAGATCCCGCTGGAATTCACTCCAGCTTCCGCTCTGATACAGATGAAGCGGATGAGCAATCAACAGTTGATCCTGTTCCGATAGTGCATGGTTCGTACCCTCCGGCCCAGGAGCAACCAAACCATTGGATGATACATCGAATCGTCCCGTCTTGTCACCTGACTGGAATATAAGCGTTCTTACCAGCGGATGTATAACCGGATTTTGCATCAGACTGGCAATTTCCTCACGTGTAAAGGATGTTCCAGCAGTCATCGAACGTTCCAGCTCCTGTCGTGCCCGGCGATACTGATCCACCAGATCCGATTTGAGCTCTTTCAGTTCAGCGATATATCCATCTTTTTTGAACCGGGCAGGTACAGATTTGAGTGTCTTGCCTTTGCTAACGATAACCATTTCGGGTTGGCCTTCCTCATCAATGACCAATTGTGCTGTCGTGTCAGCATCCAATGCATGAGGTTCAAAGAAGGATTTCATCTCATCCAACTTACGTGCTTCCATGTCCCACATCAGCCGCGTAACATCAGCATAACCTGCATTACGAGCGAGATTGCCCAGTGCAATCTGTGATGCCACACCTTCACTGGCACGGCGTTGTGCACCGAATTGTTTGCTCTGCAACAGAAACTTCTGAATGAAGTCGTATCGCTCACGCAGATCCTGTTCCCGATTAGCCGCGAATGGGATCAGGCTGTAGGTTAACAAATGATCCTTGTTTCGCTTGTCTGACACGGAATCACGCATATCGTCCAATCGAAGCTTGCCCAGTGCAGCATCTGCGAACAATTGGGATCTGCGGTGGTTAGCTCCCCCGGAAATGTACTTGGCGCAATCGTATAACAGATTGAACCGTTCCTCCCCGACAGCAGCATAGGCTTCTTCAAACCAAGCGATATCAAACGCACCTTCATTAAAGTCCTGTGGTGAAATTGGAGAATAGTGGGCCACGATGGTTTCTTTCTCCGCAGTAAAGCGTTCATTGATATGGGCATGGAAGTACCATGCCGCACTGCGGAGACCTTCCCATCCCAGATGTTTTGCAACAATCTCCATCCACTGCGGGGCGTACATAGCTGCTTCCAGCAATTTTTTCTCATTCACCGGATACTTCTGGAGTAATTCTCCAAGACGCTTCTCATCTTCTCCATCCCGTGGATGACAATTCTGAATTAGATAGCTAAACGTCTCTTTACGTGTTGTGTTGTCCCCATAACTGTAGATATATCCACGGACAAATGTATCCTGATCCATCGCCGAGACCAGATGTACCCAGTGTTCCATGCCTTCAATTCGTTCCAGTTTCATGGCAAGTGTACTTACTTCTGTAGAGAGTTCTCCCCGGGTCAGCTCGATCTCCAGAATCCGATTAACGACCGTATCCCGTAAATGAATCAGCTTGGGATCACTTGCGATCACTTCTGTACGAGTGGATGTTAAGTCCCGAATAAACATCAGACGATTCCCACCGACCAGAACCTGTCGATATATCTCCTGTTCATCAATCAGGTTCAGCTGGTACGCGCGCAGGAAATCTTCAAGTGACAGCAAGGACAACGGTTGACTATTTTCTACAAGACTGGCGAACTGGTAGGCTGTCTGGAAGAAACGTTTGAAGCTGTTATCGTCATGGATTTTGCCACGAACCACATAATTCCAAGGTCCAGTCAGAATATGAAGCATGCCTGACTCTTTCTCGAGTCGATCAGCAGGCATACTCGCGATGATGGAGGCCCAGGTTTTCTCAGCTATTTCAAACGTGTCGATCGGATCGCTATCCAGAAATGCCGCCGATATCAGTGCCACTACCTGATCCTTATACGTTAACGAATCCAGCATCTGCTGTAGCTTTTCGATGTCATCCAGAGGATAGATCTGGTCGGCAAACGACTTGCGCCAGCCTTCCAATAACGGAATCTTTTGCAGTTCTTCATAGTCATACTGATCATGGAAGTAACTGTAATGGTCACTCAATTTGCCATTGAAATCCCGGAGCTGTATAACCATGTATAGCTGCATCAGTTCCACACTGCTAAACCCAGCATGTTGAATAAAGTTTTCCCATATGTCATGTAGCGGGAACTGTTCCATCTGCTTCATTTCATTCCGCTCTCCATACGGAACCTTGGAGCGAAGACTCGCTCCGACTAACAACGTGTCTTTGTAGCCAGCATAGTACTCCACTTCATACTCATGATCCCTGTGTTCATGCACTAATTCATCGAGCCCCTGCAGGAATGGTCTGGTCTTATCCAGAGAAAGTGTAAAGATATCCTTCGGACTGTGGCCTTTGAGGTCACGCTTCTCTTCCAGCAATGGCTCACGTCGCTTCGGATCGAATAAATTAAACCCATTAGCGGCCGTATAGCGACTCCCCTGATCCGTCAGCTTGTCGAGCAACTTCTGTTCCTTCGCGGTTGGCGTCTCAATCAGCTGTGCCAATGGCTGCAATTGCTCCTGCTGATCTGCCCGATCCGGATCTGCCGCAATCTCGGTCAACAATTCGAGCGCGCCTAGACGCTGCAACTCACTCTTGGCCTGCAAAAGTCGCTTCAGTGAAACCGTCAATTTATCCACGGGTTGTAGTAACAATACATGGATGACCTTCTGACGAAGTGAGCCTGTCTTGAGCTTCATCAGCGCCTCCATCTGTTTCATCTCTTCAACCGTCAACGTGAGCTGCTTCGCCTTGGAGAGCGCACTTTCCCGATTACTGATGCTTTTATCAGACAAACTCTCAAACACAAACTGTCTTTGCACCTCATTATCGGGATGCTGAACAAACTGGGACAACAGTTCCCCGCGCAGTTCTGGGCTCAAACGGTCCTTGATTGCGATGACTTCGCCGATCCATTCCGGGTCCATATCATAAGCGGCCAGATATAACATTTTCTTCACTACATCATCTGTATCAATCCGGTAGTGAACATACTCAAGTACACCCGATGGTCCACCTGATCCGCCTTTTGGAATGACAGCCAACATCTGTTTGAATTGATCAAAGTCCTGACGTCTCAATGCCTTATCTTCAAGCGCAGGCAATGGCCACACGTAGACACTACGCTGATTCTCTCCATTCTCGAAACTCCAGTTGTACATATACATGGCATCATAGTTGGTCACAATCCAGTGCATCAACTCGGTATCCTGCGCCTCCAGATAACGACGTGCAATGTGCAAACGAAGCTCTCTGTTCTGGCTGTTAGCCAGTACGTATTGGGCAACAATCTTCTGATATAATTGGCCTTGATCCATAATCTCGATGATCTTGCTCGTCAGTTCATTCTCTTCAATGACCGCTGTCGCCCACAGGCTGATAAAGAGCTTGTTGGCGTTCGCTTCCTGCTGCCAGGATTCGCGCACTTCTGGTTGCACAAGCGCCTCATACGCCTGTTCAATCAGCTGTGCAGCAACACGCTGATTGGCTGCTTCTATGCCAATTCCCGTCCATACGGCGAGTGCTCTTACCACCGAACTGAAACGGATCAGGTTGTTGTCGATGATGATTTTTAATATGTAAATATAGGCTTCCAGTGTTCCTTCATCCATCCGCTCCACAATGCTTTGGCGCAGCCCTTCCTGCAACCTTGCTGCAACGAGCAACTCACCCACCATCTGATAGGCATCTGCCTGATCGCTCATGAATATGCCTTTGATCATTTCATGGGTTAACAGCGCCGTCTGATTGTCGCCATAGATAATATCGTGCAATGCCTGCTTCATATCTCCGCCCTGATGATCCAGTTCATATGCGATACAATCCGCCAGAACCCAACGGATCTCATGCAGATAATCCAGCTTGTACTCACGAAGTGAAACATATTCACTCAGGGAGAAATTCTTCATCTCCATTCGGAACAATCCCATCAGTTTGCGGATGACCTGTGCTACATGCTGCTCCGGATCGGATGTGCGAAAAGGTCGGCGTTCATAGTTGTTACTATATGGGAAACGAGTCGCACGCTCAGCGATATAACGGAATCGTGCAACCAATGACTCGCTCGCCAGATGCTGGAGCACATCCAATAGTGGCTGGAATAATGGTTGCTGCGTTTCTGCAGCCAGCCTTCCAAGCAATTTTTCTGTATTCAAAAACATCTTTTCATCTCCACGCAAATACGTAGACCCGGCGATCTCCACAACATAGTTTGCCAGCTCAAGCTGTACCCCTCTTAACGACTTGGCTCTATCCTGCAATTCATCCATATACACCTGTACTTGTTCTTCCTGATTCATCCTGTTCTCCTCCTTCATCGTTCTCTACCACAGACGTCCGGCAAGCATTGTAAAACGAACAAACACCACGTTGTCGCCGTCCTGTATAACCACGGAATTGTCCAGTTCCTGCAATTCTTCATCGTTGAGAAACACTTTGTACAACCCATCCTCATAGGCGGTTATAGCTGTCTCCATCGCACTATTCAGATCAGGAGCGCCCTCATTGTATACTGCGCCAAACCCGACTTTCCCCGTCGCTCCCTGCGTCTCAATCTCATCCGGCATGAGGAAGGCGAGTAATTCTGCCTGTTGCTTCTTGTCCTGAAGGACTTTCACTTGCAGAGCCACCATGTTCTCAATGAGCTGCCTCAGCGTATGGGTTGTTTCCGGAAGTTCGGCAGCTTGTTTGGCAAGTGCCGGCTTGCGCTTACCCAGACTTTTTACCGTTATCCATATGTTCACCGTGTTCCCTCCCTATGTCCTGCCCTATTTGAAGAAGCTTCCATAAGCCCCGATATCTATACCATGATGCGTAATAACCTAAACTCGAAACTGTTGTCGGCCTCAAAATATAATCAAAAATACGTACATATGTACCCCTAATAAACATCATAACTAAAATTCAATCCATATTCATGAGCCAATCCTCATGTTTACGTGGAACCACGGAACTATGGCCTACTTGCGTACATATACGCAAAAAAAGCTGCACAGTCTCATATAAATATGGACTGCGCAGCCGCTAAGCTACCATTAGAACAGTTTATGTCGCCTGAGAACCTTTATAAACTGAAACCTGCATGAATCATCTCGCCAGACGCAACGGTCGAATGGTTACAGCTGCTGTCTTGAACCCAGGCATCCGGCAGAACGGATCTAACTCTGGTCTGGTGGCCCGATTCACATTCTGAATGCCACCCCAATGCATCGGCACGAACAAGGTATCCTCCCGAATCGAATCCTTGATGCGCGAACGAACCGTGAAGCTTCCGTACGTCGATTGAATCTCTACCCACTCTCCATCGTGAATACGATAACGGGCAGCGGTAGCCGGGTGAAGTTCAACAAAGTTCTCCAATTCACGAGCTGCCAGTGCCGGACTGCGATGTGTCTGCACCCCTGTAAGATAATGAGGCAGCACACGCCCATTGGTGAGAATTAAGGGGAACTCCGAAGATATATCATTCCAGCCCGGGCTGGATTCAAATGTGAATGCCGCTTTGCCATCCGGGTGAGCAAATCGTTCACCGAACAGCAGTCCTTCTCCCTGATCCTCCAGGGCAGAACACGGCCAGTATACCCCTTTCTCGTTACGCAAACGCTCATAGGTAATGCCATAGTAATCAGCCACTCCGCCACGACTCGCCACCCGAAGCTCATTAAAGATATCCTCAGCAGTTTCATATTCAAAATAAGAAGCTTTACCCAATTGTGCGGCAATCCGGCATAATATATCCCAATCATCGAGCGTTTCTCCCGGCGCAGGCTGCCCCTTTTCACGGAGCAGAACACGCCCCTCCAGATTGGTCAATGTACCTTCATTCTCCATATAAGATGTAACCGGCAGAACCAGATCAGCCATTCGCGCTGTCTCGGACAGAAACATGTCTGCCACGATCAGAAATTCCAGCTTGCGCAGACCTTCTTCCACCAAACGCACATTGGGGTTGGATACGACCGGGTTGGAGCCCATTACAAGCAACGCCCGAATCTCCTGATCATGGACCTTCTCCATCATCTCGTAGGCAGATACCCCTTTGCCTGGCAAACTTGCAGGGTCCACACCCCAGACGGATGCCACATAGGCACGATCGGCTTCATTTTCAATGGATCGATAGCCCGGCAGCTGGTCAGCCTTCTGCCCATGCTCCCGTCCGCCCTGCCCATTGCCTTGACCTGTGATGGCACCATATCCGCAGCCTTTTCTACCAATTTTGCCAGTCGCCAGCACCAGGTTCAAAAAGTGTCTCACTGCCATATGTCCATCCGTCTGCTGCTCCACACCACGTGCTGTCATGATCATGCCTGTCTCCGCCTCACCATAGGCCATCGCCGCCTGACGAATCAGCGCCAGATCAACCCCGCACGCTTGTGCCGCCTGTTCGAGTTGCAGATCAGCCAACCCTTGTATCAATTGCTCGTAACCATGCGTTCGTTCGCCTATAAAATGAGGGTCAACCAATCCGGCATCCATAATCACCTTCAACATGCTATCCGCCAGCAGAGCATCCATGCCAGGTTTCACCTGCAAATGAAGGTCGGCAATGGCTGCGGTTGCCGTCTTGCGTGGATCAATAACAATAATGAAGGCTCCGTTCTCCTTCGCTTGGTTGAAGTATGGCAGAAGGGTAGGTTGGCATTCTGCAATATTGGTACCTGCAAGTACAATGCAGCCCGCCTTGGGAATATCGGACAGACGGAACGTCAATCCACGATCCATCCCGAATACTTTACTGCCAGCTGAAGCCGCAGCTGACATGCAGAACCGTCCATTATAGTCGATATATTTTGTCCCCAATGCAACTCTGGCAAACTTGCCGAGCAGATAGGCTGTTTCATTTGTCAGAGATCCGCCTCCGTATACTCCGACCGTATCTGCCCCGTATGAATCTTTCAAGTCCTGAACCCGCTCTGCGATGGTCTGAATGGCCTCCTCCCAGGAACAGGGTTCAAGCTCGCCATTACGACGAATGAGCGGATGCATTAATCGTTGACCACTAAGCGCATGTTGATGAGCATTCATGCCCTTCACACACAACCTGCCCTGAGAGGCTTCATTCGGGACACCCTGAACCGTATACTCACCACGACGCTGGCCCGCAACAGGTGCAGCCAGTTCTTCAACAGTCATCTTGCATTGCACACTGCAATACGGACACTGGGTTTCCTTTACATAGAGCTTGGAGGCTGTTGGTTCTGAACTCACGGATAATCCCATCTTTCCATCCCCGCCTTTCATCTATATATCAGCTTGAAGTGTAGCTGCAAGTTCCTTCTGTAACTGGTCATCCAGCAGCGTTTCCCGAATCGTCATGAACCCCAAACGCTCCGTCCATGCCCATAACGGCTCATCATACCAGGCAGTTTGGCGATACCACTGAAGGCAGGCTGATGCGAGTGCTGCCGCTTGTATCTCTGTTTCAGCCACCCCGAGCAAGCCACCTTGCTTGACCGGATGTTCTGCGTGACCGCCTGCGTATATCTCCCATCCAGCCGGTGAAGCCAGCAAGCCGATATCCTGCACTAGTGCGCTCACCAATGACCCGGGTCCTGGTGCGACTCCCATATTCACCGGCGACGGCATCGCTGCGTCGATCCAACGCGCACGAAGTTGTGCAGCCAACCCCCTGGCATCTCTTGCATAGGATAACTGTGGAATACGATCATCCCAGCGCACCTGAATCTCTGAGTGCCCTTCGAGCTCATCATCTCTGGAAAGTTCAGCCTGATTTTCATTCCGTTCAACTATCCGATATTCCGTATTCATGATCTCTCTGTCATTAATCGATCGATTGGATACCTGTAAGTAATAATGAATTACGGGGCGACATACCGAGCAACCAAGCTCCGAACCCCAACCCAGCTTCTGCAAGATCAAAGATATGTCTGGTAGCACTGTCTCCAGAACAACGACGTCAGCCAGTATTTCCTTCAGTTCTGCATGCCCAAGATCCGTACAACTGCATACAGGCATTGGAGCAGGTTTATCCGGTGTGGCGACCACGCCAGTACCCCCGTTATTTTTCAGGTTATGCGTATGTTTCAATAGAGCAGCCACCATCGGGCGACAGCCACCGCATGAACCTGACGCCTTGGTCTGCTCCTTCACCTGATCTGCCGTTTCCAGACCCTGTTCCTGAATGGCCTTCATTATCGCAGCCTTGGTCACATTGTTGCAGGCACAGACAGTCTCCTGAGCCGATAATGCCGCAGCAGCCATCTCAGCAGGGTCTGGGGCGCCTTCACGCGGAGCCAATTCCGCCACACCTGCACCTCGTTGCACAAGTCCAAGCAATGCCGTTCCTTCGGTTGTATCTCCAAATAAAATGGCTCCACGCACTTTGCCAGCCTGCATCAGCACTTTTTTGTATGTGCCTTGAATGCCATCCAGATGTTGAATTGCGGTCTGCATGCCTTCCCCACTGATCTCACCCGCCGAAAAAACATCAACCCCCGATACCTTCAACTGTGAGTAGGGAATAGATCCTTTGTATTCAGGCGTTTCCTGTCCACAGAGCGTACGTGCGAGCACCTTCCCCTGTTCGTATAAGGGGGCCACCAGACCATAACTGATTCCCCTATGTTCGGCACATTCCCCGACTGCGTATATATCCGGTACACTGGTGCGCATGTAGTCATCTACAATGATTGCCCGATTCGTAGCGATTCCACTTCGTCTGGCCAGATCCACATTTGGCCGAATCCCTACAGCGACAATGACAACCTGAGCTTCAAGCTTGGAACCATCTGTGAATAGCAACCCCTGGGCCTGCGATCGCCCGGTAATTTTCTGCGTATTTTTGGTCAAAAGAAAAGACATGCCCTGCGCTTCAAGTTCCTGTTGAAGCATCGCGGCAGCCTTCTGATCCAACTGCCGGTTCATAATGTAAGGTGCGTTATGGACCACCACAGCTTCCATGCCCAGATGCAACAACCCGCGCGCAGCCTCCAGCCCAAGTAATCCGCCACCAATGACGGCGGCCTTGCGATATTTCTTGGAATAATCAGACATGCGCGTACAATCATCAATCGTTCGGAAGGACATGACCCGCTCTTTATCAATCCCCGGGATCGGTGGGATAAAAGGTGAAGACCCTGTCGCCAGAATCAGGACATCATAGGTTTCTTTTAGTCCGGATTCTGTCTCTATATATTTTCCTCGGGTATCAATTCGGCGCACCGTTTCACCTGCGCATAGCCGGATTTGATGCTCGGCATACCAGCTCCAATCATTGATTATGATATCCTGTAACGAATGCTCCCCCTGCAATACTTTCGATAACATGATCCGATTGTAGTTGGGACGGGGTTCATTGCCGTAGATGACAATCTCATACGTATCAGGCTCCAGTGCGATAATCTCTTCAACACACTTCACTCCAGCCATGCCATTCCCGATAATCACCAGTTTCCTTCTGCTCATGGGCTGCCCCCTATCTCTCTCACCTGAAAATAAACAGAAAAATCCCTTCTCCATAATTCGGAAAAGGGCACCGTTGCCTCCGGAATCCACACGCCTTTGTGTGGATTCATATTAGATTCAGATTAAGGGAATCTCAATCTAATGTCAACTAAATTAACATTAAAAGTGCGAATAACGATTAAAAAACGAATTATTTAAAATTACATGTAATTTTTGTTGACATATATATTTTCTCTTGATTATAATTTGAATCAAAATCACAGTGCTGTGATCAACTCAGATGCGGGAACACAATGACGTGTACCGCCTGTCGGCAACGGGGCCGCAAATCGTTCAGATCTGGACGAATTGCGGCCTTTTTCTGCCTCAACAAGCACATAGACAAATCACGAAGATCTCAATTGGATGAGGAGCGATGATGGATGATGGAGAGCAAAAGTTTTTGGAAAAGCGGGCATAAGCCCACCCTCTTCGGGGCGTTTATGTATTTTGACATCAGTTTTATGATATGGGGGATGCTTGGTCCGCTCGCAGTTGTCATAGCGTTGGATTATCCGATGACTCCGCTGGAAAAGGCCAATCTGGTCGCATTGCCTATTCTCGGCGGCTCCATCCTGCGCCTTGTGCTTGGCTTCATGTCTGATTATATTGGTCCGAAACTGACCGCACAGATCGGGATGCTCGTCACCTTAGTTCCTTTATTACTCGGCTGGTTATGGGTCGACTCTTTAAGCCAACTGTACGTGGTGGCACTCTTGCTGGGTGTCGCAGGCGCTTCCTTTGCTGCTGCGCTACCTCTGGCAGGACAATGGTATGGCAAGGAGCATCAGGGTCTGGCCATGGGTATTGCCGGGGCGGGTAACAGCGGAACCGTACTCGCGACGTTGTTTGCCAATCGCTTGGCTACGCATTTTGGCAGCTGGGAAGTTGTGTTCGGACTTGCTATTATACCAATCGCTATTGTATTCATCCTCTTTTCTATCTTTGCCAAGAATAGCCCTAACCGGCCTGAACCCAAGAAATTGTCCCAATATGGAAGTCTGCTTAAACAAAAAGATGCTTGGGTATTCTGTGCCTTCTATTGTGTAACCTTTGGCGGCTTCGTTGGATTATGTAACTATCTCACCATCTTCTTCAATACCCAGTACGGGCTCTCTCCTGTTCGTGCCGCAGACATTACCACATTCTGTGTAATCGCAGGCAGTTTCTTCCGACCTGTTGGGGGGTACTTGGCGGACAAAATTGGCGGAACCCGCATGCTGACTTTCCTGTACACAGGAGCCTGTATCATGTTGATCGGTGTATCCTTCATGCCACCACTTCCTGTGGTAGTAGTCATGTTGTTCCTCGGTATGATGTGTCTGGGAGCCGGAAATGGCTCCGTGTTCCAACTGGTTCCCCAACGTTTTGGCAATGAGATTGGCCTGATGACAGGTATTGTGGGTGCCGCTGGCGGATTGGGCGGGTATGCACTGCCGCTGATTCTCGGTCAACTGTATAGCAGCTATCAATCTTATACACCAGGTTTTGTCATTCTTAGCCTGATTGCAGCAGCTTCCCTGTTCCTGGTGCTCTTCATGCAATCCCGCTGGCGTGTAAGCTGGCTGAGCCGAGGTAACAAAGGCATGGCCGATTCGACATCCCTCTCTTCCTGAGGCGTACAACCACTCGGCCGTTAACCAAGGTACAGTGTTTACGAGTGATCCATAAGTAAGCAAAGAAACAGCGCAGCCCCATAAGGCAGCGCTGTTTCTTTGCTTACGGCTTTCTTTCTGCTTAAAGCTGCTTTTTCTTTTTGGCTTAAGAAGAATATTTTTGAAGAACAATAACCGCATTATGACCGCCAAAACCAAAGGAATTAGACATCCCAATCCGCAACTCTGCTTTTCTTGCCTCATTTGGTACATAATCCAGATCACATTCGGGGTCCTTCTGCTCCTGGTTTATGGTTGGAGGAATGATGCCATGCCGCAGACTTTGGATAAGTGAGATCGCCTCCGCACCACCAGCTGCACCAAGCATATGTCCCGTCATGGACTTATTCGCTGTGACCGGAATATCATAGGCACCTGTCCCAAAAAGTTGCTTAATCGCTCTCGTCTCAGAGAGGTCACCCGCCTCCGTACTGGTGGCATGAGCGTTAATCACATCAATGTCTTCAGGCTCAATCTGTGCTTCTTTCAGTGCTGCTTTCATCGCCAGATATGCCCCCCGTCCTTCCGGGTGGGTAGCTACCATATGATACGCATCTGAACTGGCACCATATCCAATCACTTCGGCAAGAATATTCGCCCCTCTTCCCAGTGCATGAGACAGTGATTCCACAACCAGAATTCCAGCGCCCTCCGCCATGACAAAACCGTCTCTTCCCGCATCAAATGGACGACTTGCTGTTTGGAAGGCTTCATTTCTTGTTGATAACGCTGTCGCATTACCAAAGCTTGCCAGCGACACTTCGGTTACAGCCGCTTCTGTCCCGCCAGCAATAATGACATCGGCTCCGCCATAACGAATTAACCGGAAAGCCTCTCCAATGGCGGTATTTCCAATGGAACAAGCTGTTACTGGTGATAATGTCGGTCCCCAGCAACCAAACCTCATACTGACCATAGCCGCAGCCATATTGGATATCATCATAGGTACCAGTGTTGGGCTGACTCGCGCAGGTCCCCGATCTGACAGGACCTTGCCTTGTTCCATCAATGTCTGGATTCCGCCTATGCCTGAACCAATATATACACCTACCCGTTCACGGTCCAGTTCATCCATCACAAGACCCGATTGCGATACAGCCTGATCCGCAGCAGCAACAGCAAATTGAACGAATCGATCCATACGCCTTGCTTCCTTGCGTCCAAAACGCTCTTCACCATCAAAGTCACGGACCACACCAGCGATTTTCGTTTTGTACGAAGCTGTATCAAAATGTTCTATATGCGATATCCCTGATCTACCCTCAATCAATCCGTTCCAGAATGTATCTACATCATTTCCCAGAGGAGAGATAACTCCCATTCCTGTAATCACGACTCGTTCCATGTCCATCCTCCTTCAGCCCTGTTGTCTACCTTACTCTTACGCTCTGCCACTAATAGTGCACTTTTGAATATCCTATTACAAGTTGTCAATTATAATAGTATAATGACTACCATGATAACGAGGATTGAAGGTGATGGATTGAACTACGATGTCAGGTTACAGGCATTGTCCACTTTTCTGAAAACACAGCGTTCCAAAATTTCTCCCGAATCGGTCGGTTTACCCACTGGAAGTCGGAGAAGAACGCCTGGGCTGAGGAGAGAAGAGGTTTCCCAACTGGCAGGAGTGAGTACAACATGGTATACCTGGCTTGAACAAGGTCGGGATATTCAGGTATCCCATTCCGTGTTGGATAACATTGCTTCAGCACTGAGGCTTACTGCAGATGAACGAAAGTATCTGTTTTCGCTCGCCATGGAGCATCATACAGAGCTGCCCACACTGGAAGAAGAACCGGTTCAACTTCACCCTTCCTTGCAGAAAATTTTGCAAGAACTTCATCACTGCCCTACCGTGATCTCGGATCGGCGTTGTTACATTGTCGGCTGGAATGATGCAGCCCGGCATGTTTTTATGGATTTTGAACAGATTGCCCCCGAACAGCGGAATATGATCAGTCTGTTATTTGATCGAAAGGAGTTTCGCAGGCTCGCGGTGAACTGGGAGGATTTTGTTAGCGGATTTCTGGCGATTTTTCGTGCTTACTATGGCCAGTATGTTGATGATGAATGGTATAATTTATTTCTGGATGACATGGTGAACAGACATCCCGATTTTCATACCCTTTGGAAACAAAGCAGTGTCAGCAGTGCCCCGGACGTATTAATCGAATTCAGGCATTCCAAAGCAGGCAAAATGTTGTTTGATCTGACTTCGTTGCAGGTTCAGGGCAGTTCCGATCTGCGTTGCAGTGTCTACACTCCTGCGCCAGAGAGCGCTACCGAGCGCAAACTGATGCGCCTGATCGAGCGTGAAGCTGATCCACATCTTGGCAAGCATTAAATCGGAGTCTCTCACCTTCTTGGAGTCATGTTAGTGTCTTGACATCTTCATGTTGCATGTTTTAAATATCAGGTATATTAAGTAATTCATGGATCTTAGTCCTTCTACAAGAAGGGGGTTCAGAAAGGAATATCATGACGAAAGTGCTTATCATAGAGGACGACAACATGTTAGGCGATACATTATCCTTGTATTTGCAAGGTGAAGGGTATGATGTTATTCGTGTCGATAACGCAAGAGATGGTCTTCTACAGCTTCAAGCGCGGCCTGATATCCTGCTTCTTGACTTGATGCTCCCTGATTCGGGTAATAAGAATCCTTGTTCTCTCATGCGCCAACATACGGCAATCCCCATTATTGTCATCTCTTCATTAACCGAGGTTTCTGAGCGGATTCGATCATTAACAGATGGGGCTGATGACTATGTATGTAAGCCTTTCAGCATGCAGGAGCTGAAGGCACGTATTGAGGCCGTATTGCGCCGCTACTCTATATTGAACAGCTCTGTTGTCACTGAACAGGAATCCGGAATATCTCTCGATCTGGCCCGAAGAACTGTTCTGTTGAATAACCAGCGCGTAGAGATGACGTTTTCCGAATTTGAGATCATGAAGCTGTTTATTCTCAATCCTGGCAAGGTCTACAGTAGGTATGCCCTGATTGAAGCAATTCGTGGTATTGATGCGTACATTAATGATCGCACCATCGATGTGCACATTACCAAGCTTCGCAAAAAAATTGAGGACAATCCAAAAAACCCCCAATACATTCAAACCATCTGGGGGGTCGGATATAAGTTCACACCTTAAAACCACACAGCTTCATTCGATCACCATGGCAGGGACTCGGTAATTTTATCAATTTCCTGTTGTACCTTCTCCAATGCCGAACGCAGATCCTCTTCTTTGAATAACGGACGGGACAAGAGCGATTCCAATTGGAGAACCGCACACATCAGGTCCACTGCATGCAGATTCGCAGCTACGCCTCGAAGAGAATGAACACTACGAATGACATCAGCAATCTGCTGTTGCTGAAGCTGAATCGCCAGTTTTTTCTGAAACGAGCCATACTCCATTCTGAATTTCGTGAGCGCATATTGCAGAATATGTGGCTTGCCGTCCATCTGTCTGATCGCCTTATCTGCATCAATTCCATTGATCTCCCTTATGCCTTTTAGATCAATCCATATTTCCAAAATGTCTGCGAGCTGTTGTTCATGTATAGGCTTAGTCAGGATGGCATTCATGCCTGCTTCAAGATATAATTCATGTTCGCTTTTTAAACCATTCGCTGTAAGCGCAATAATAGGTGTACGATCATATTTCCTCATCTTGCGAATGTGTCGCGCTGCATCAATTCCGTTCATAGCTGGCATATAGAGATCCATCAGAATCAGTTCCCATGTTTGTTCATCCAATTTCTTCAAAACCTCCGTGCCACTGTCTGCCAGCGTCACCTTGAATCCGGTATGTTCCAGCATGGCCCGAATGACCAGTTGATTGATTTCATGATCTTCAGCGATCAGAATGTGCCCTTTGGATTTAAGCAAATAAGATTCATCACCTTCTATCATCCGCTTTTTCTCCAATGGCCCTTCACCCTGAAGTGCAAGTAACACTTCGAACAATCCCAGACGTGTAATCGGTTTGATCATCATGAGATCCGGGCGAAAGGATCTCTCTTCACTCCACAGGGCATTTTCACTAAAGGCATGGGTATAACCCACCATTTGAAATTTGGTTCGGTTCAATCGCTTCATGAAACTTTCCCATAACGATCCGTTGACGGTGTCCTCTGCATCCATATCCATCATCATCAACATGGAACTTGCCCCATCTAAATGAGAGACACACCAATCACTTTCCATCATATGGTTCAACGAAGGATACAGCTTCGGCTTCATTCCGAATGAGTAGAGTATCTGCTTCAGATTTGCGCCCATCCGTTCATCTTCTTCAACGATAACCACCTCATCCGCACAATATAGAAGAGGGTATGTTTGCAGGAAGGAACTTTCTTCTTCCGAATCTGCAAGTTCAAATATCAAGTCGAATGAGAACAGACTGTACTCTCCCAGCACACTATCCACCCGCAAGTTCCCTCCCAAGGAGGTCACCAGAAGATAACAGATGACCAACCCAAGACCAGAACCACCATATGTTCGATACGTTGAAGGTTCCGCTTGAGTAAACGGGACAAAAAGCCGTTCCAATTGTTCAGGTGACATTCCGATTCCCGTATCCTCTACTTCAAAACGGATCTGAACTCGCTCCGCCTCCAATGAAAGCACCTCTGCCTGCAACGTTACATATCCATGCTCCGTAAATTTAATCGCATTACTGAGCAGATTCAATAACACCTGTTCAAGCCGGAACGGATCACCAATCACCGTTAACGGCAGATCGGGATCGGTTGTAAAGATCACTTCGATATCTTTGTGCCCGATGGCTACACCGATCTGATCTGCCACACGTTTGATCACATCCTCTGGTGAAAAAGAGACCTTCTCCAAAATCAGCTTACCTGCCTCAATTTTCGAAAAATCAAGAATATCATTTACGAGGGCAAGCAAGGTTTGGGAAGACGCGTTGATTTTACTCAAATAATCCTTTTGTTGTGGAGATAGATCTGTTCGTTGAAGCAACAACGAAAAGCTGATAATGCCGCTCAGGGGGGTACGAATCTCGTGGCTCATGAATGCGAGAAACTCACTCTTCGCCTGGCTTGCTTTGTCGGCCTTAACACGTCTATAGTGATCCGAAATGTCTCGAATGACTGCCTTAATTTTCTCACTCGAGTTTAATACTTTAACAGGGTATAGGTGAACCCGAACATGCTGCTCATGACCTTCTCCAACAATGAAACTCAGTTCCGTATCCTGTGCTATATTGTGATGTAAGGCTTTTTGGAAAACGAACAACCAGTTCTCCAGCTGCTCAATGAACAACAATTCTTCAAGCTGACGCCCAATCACTTCCTGCCTGCCGAGACCGAGAACATCCAGAAATTTCTGATTAACCGACACAATACTTCTATTGTTATCCAAACCGACAAACCAGTCTGCCGACACTCGCTCAAGTGTTCGATATCGCTCTTCACTTTCTTGAATCATTCGTTTAACTGCTCTGTGTTCCGTAATATCAAGTCCATATCCCACGACATATTTCACCACACCCTCTTCTCGCAGAGGGCGAACTTTCACCAGAGAATAGTAACCTTCATGCTCAATCTCGTAAAAAAAAGATTCCCCTTCCCATGCCCGGTTAAACTGCTTTCGCAGAAATTCTACCTTTTCCTGAGGTAAAATATCCAATGTGCCCAGTTTGTAATCTCGCTTCAGACTACTCATATCCAAGCCCAGTTGGGAGAGCATCTCTCCTTCAAGCACAAGATACTCGAATTTTCCGTTCTGTTTTCGGATTTTAAAAGTAAAACCCGGCTGCATACGAAGCATCTCCAGCATTTCCTGATCCCTCTGAATGACCAATCTCCTATATCGATGATTTTGGTTCAGATAATACAGGAATAATATAACGGACAGCAGGCAGATACATTGAAAAAGGAGAATCTGCCCCATCATTAGCAGAGAAGGGGAATGTGTCTTTAGTACAGAAAGTTCATACACAGTAATCACCAGCAACGCTCCGGACAACCACTTCTGCATAAATCCCCTGATATACTTAAAGATCAGACATATGGCTACAACAAATAACAACTCTGTCAACGCATACTGCCAGTTCTCCAACAAGGGATTACGCCCCATATTAATCCGAAACATCCACATGAATGCAAAAGTAACGAATGCAGAGCCAGTCCCACCAAAATAAGCGGCGAGTAGATACACACTGGCCCGGAAATTCAACAATGTACCATCCTCAAGCACAATAGAGAAATAATAGAGCGCCGTGCCCAACATGCTCAGCGTAATACCAATAATGATCCGAGTCGTGATGGATGTTGAACGGGTAGCATTTGTATGGTTCAGATAGTGATGAATTAGGAAAACAAAGATCAAAATTAGCGTGAAATTTAATACAAGATCGCGTAGCAAATGGTCACCGTCCACATTACGACTTCAGGATTTCATGCATTCAATGAATGTTGTAAGATTCATGGTCGCAGTTCCCCAGTACACAAATCATAGTATGCCGCACTCCCTTATTCAATTGACGATATTGACCATTTTTTTGAAAATAATTACTACTTTCAGCTAACATACCCTTATCACCAAACAACGATTTTTTTTCATGAAAATTCATCATTAAATATGCTGATATAAAAAAGAGAATCATCCAAATGAACCGATGTAATCGTAACTTGGGCTTCCCACACTTCCTGATCGGCCTTCATCAGTTTGGCTACGCCGGACCAGGTCTGATTTCCTCTCCAGTGGGTATCCATTAGCAATCGGGCAGGCTGACCTATGGTGCTCTCCCGTGAGAATCCTGTTTTGGTTACATAAACGGAATTCACATCCAGAATCACACCCTCCTCATCTGTAATCATGACCGCATCCGTTAGCAGTAAGAAGGCTTTGAGTTCCAGTTGCATGGTTGTCCACTCCCTCTAATGAAACATGATATGATGCTGTCGCTGTGTGATACTCTCTTCTACGATCCCGTTTAATACTTAAACTGTCTAATCAGGCGCTGCAGCTCTTCAGCCAGGGTAGACAAGCCACGAGCCGATGAAGAAATCTGCTCCATCGCTGCCAGTTGTTCCTCTGAGGAAGCGGCCACTTCTTCGGAAGTTGCGGCGTTGCCTGACGCAATGCCTGCCAACTCATTGGATACAGCAGATACTTCCTGTACACCTGCTGTGATCTCTTGCGACGTGGCAGCAATTTCTTCAATCTGAGGTGTCGTTTCCCGCATGCTATCCAGAATACGTTCAAACTTCCGAATCGCTTCTGTGGAGATGTCCATGCCCTCTCCAACCTCTGAAGTCACCTTCTCCATCATGCGAACGGAAGCAGCCATATCTTCCTGAACCGCCGTAGTCAGCACGGTGATTTCATTGACGGACTGCCCGGATTGCTCTGCCAACTTGCGAACCTCTGCTGCTACAACGGCGAATCCATTGCCATGTGTACCTGCACGAGCAGCTTCAATGGATGCGTTCAGCGCGAGCAGGTTTGTCTGTTTGGCTATATTTCCGATTAACTCCGTGATCGCTGAAATTTGGTGTGATCGTTCATATAACGCCTGAATCAATTGGTTTGTCTGTTCTACCGTCTCTTGAATCGATTGCATCTGACTCACCGTCTGTTTGACGGTGTTGCCACCTTCTTCTGCTTGTACAGTTGTATGTTTCGCCAAATCAGCGACATGTATGGAACGTTCGGCGATTCTTGTAATCCCAATCGTAATTTCATTCATGGCCTGATGGTTATGTTCAATACCTTCGGTCTGTTTCTCCGCACCACTCGCAATTTCCTGAATGGCTCGCGCTACCTGTTCACTGGCTGCGCTGGTTGATTCCGCACTCTGAGTCATTTCATCCGATGAGATGACTACCTGACTGGCGCTGTTCTCCACATTTTGAATCAGCACACGCAGATTGTGCTGCATTTTGCCAAAGGCATCACTCAGTTCACCAATCTCATCATGGCTTGTACTTGTTATGGTCTGGGTTAGATCCCCTTCACTCACCTGAATCGCCTGATCCTTCAACTGACGAATCGGTTTAACAATCGATCGCATCACCAGCCAGATGATCAAAATTCCGATGACAAGACAGGAAACGATCACCATAATTGTTCGATTCAGAATAGGCGCAGCCGCATCCTCTACTTCAGAAGAGAACATGGTACCTGCAACCTTCCATCCCGTGGATGCATTCGTGGCGTAATACATGACCTTATCAACCTGATCAAAGGTATAGTTGAAGTTACCGGATTCATTCGTATACACTTGTGTCCAAAAATCTTCTGTTGCATCTGTTCCAGGTTGCATCGTCGGATGATAGATATACTTTTCGCTGGCATCCAGCAGAATCAGATGTCCCTTTTCTCCTACTTTAATTCCGCTAACCAATTGACTAATGTCCGCCAGATTGAGATCCAATTGGACCACACCAGATTGGTCTTCCAGTGCCTTGGCGATGGTGATGGTGATCTCGTTTGTCTCGGCAGAAATATAAGGGTCTGTAACAATGACCTGCTCTGGATTTCCCATTGCTTCGGTATACCATGGTCTTACTCGGGGATCGTAATCCTTGGGCATCTCTGCATCAGAGGACATCAGATACACACCGGCTTCTGTGCCCACACCTATGGTGATGATATCTGTGTTCTGCGCAGCGTACCCCTTCAATTCGTTCACAACCCGAACCTCGGCATCATCTTGACGTAATTGCTCTGCAAGTGTATTCGCATAATATTCAATGTGATTCCGCTTGGCATTGATCGAAAGATCAATCGTTGCACTGGCAAGGTTCACGTTTTCCATCGCACTATGTAAAATTTGCTTCTCCACTTCATCTTTTGCACTGTTATACGATAAAACTCCAATACTGAACGATGGAATGGCCAGGAAAGCAATAAAGGACACGATCAACTTCGTCTTAAAGTTATTATGCATCTTGTTGAACCAATTCGATTTGCTATTTTTTTGGGACAAATTTCTCTACCTCTTCCAGATTAATTTTAGATTTACTTGATCTAACTCTTGTAAAGCTCTCATAGATTGTAAACCATCTTTTAAAAAAACTAGGTCTCACTTCTTGTAAAAAACACTTTTTACACTAAGAAACTCGAACAAATCTCTTAATTTATAATCCTAAAGAACTATTTTCAAACAAATTATACGAAAAAACTATTAAATAAAGTGTTCCGGGGATATGACCAAATTGTTAACTTTCTAAATACTTATTAATAAGCATGCAGATGACAAAAAAAAGATCCAAGCGTTATCGCTCAGATCTAAAGGTTATTTACATTGGACCAACGTATTCTCTATTTAAATGCCGGGATCGCAATATCTGCGTATTTCTCTTCGAAGAAAGCTTTGACCTCTGGACCCGCCATACGTTTAGCCAGCTTCTGGATCGCTTCGGAATCCTTATTATCCTCACGAGCAACCAGGGTAATCGCAAAATGGGAATCATCCTTCTCGGTTAACAGTGCATCCTTTTTCGGTGTAAGACCGAGCGGACTCGCATATGCAGGTGTCATGGCTACCAGATCAGCATCATCCATCATGCGAGCCAGCATCAACAAGTCCACTTCCTCAAACTTGAAGTTCTTTGTATTCTCGGTGATGTCTGCCTGTGTGGCGTTAAAACCTACGCCCTCTTTCAGCTTAATCAATCCGTTCTGCTCCAGCATCACAAGAGAGCGACCAATGTTGGAAGGATCGTTTGCAATTGCAATCGTTGCACCTTCTGGCAATTCCTCAATCGTTTTGTACTTTTTGGAGTAGCCGCCATAGATGGCATTATAGATAGGCTGTACAGCCACCAGATTGGCATTGTTCGCTTCATTATACTGAGTCATGTAAGGCACGTGTTGGAAGAAGTTTGCATCCACTTCCTTATTCGCGAGTGCCGTATTTGGTTGAACGTTATCCGACAACACAACAACTTCCAGGTTGACGCCATCTTCCTTCAAAAGTGGTTTAACAATATCCAGCACATCTGTCATCGGCGGAATCAACGTAGCTACTTTCAGCGTAACTTCTTGTGCAGCTTGTGTGTCTTCCTTCGTTCCTTCAGCCGCAGGTGTTTCTTCTTTTTTGCCACAAGCAGCTACAACCAGCATTACTGCAAGCAACATAAGCATCATCATTTTTGCTTTCATTTCATGTCTACCCCTCATCGTATAATCTGTATTGGTTATTCTTGATACTGCTCTGTCATCCGCTTAAGATCTGCGATCCAGCCAGTGGGACAGTCTGCTGCCTGTGAATTGGATCATCTGTACCAGGATAATCATAATGATGATCGTAAATACCATAATCTCCGTTTCGAAGCGCTGATAACCGTAGCGAATGGCAAAATCGCCAACCCCTCCGCCACCTACAATGCCCATCACCGTCGAGTAGGAGATGAAGCTAATTGTAGCTGTCGTGAGTCCCAGTACAAGGCCAGATCGTGCCTCCACGTACAAGAATTTCACCACAAGTTGCATCGTCGATGCCCCCATGGAAGCAGCAGCTTCAACTACTCCCCTCGGTACATCCAGCAACGCTTGTTCCACCAGTCTGGCGTAGTAGGCAATCGCAATAACCGAGAGTGGCACGGTTGCCGCCAGCGTACCTATGGACGTTCCCACGACAATCCGTGTGAATGGAATCATGAATACAACCAGCAGTAAGAACGGAAACGAACGAACGATGTTGACAACACTGCCGAGTACAAAGGACAGCGTTTGATTCTGATACCGTTGTCCTCTTCGGAATAAGTACAGCAGTGTACCAAGAGGTAACCCGATCAGAACAGCTGCCGCAATGGAGATGCCCACCATGACAAAAGTCTCTCCGATCGCCTGCCATATCTCATGCTGATACTTCAGCACAGACTCAGGTAACTTCATGACTTGTCCTCCTGTTCTGCCTGACGGAACAAAGACGAACCTGCCATCCCGTATTCGTCACCTGCAAGCAAGGAGGTCAGCAGATCAGGCTGCGGAGCAGGGATACTGCTCACTTCCGCTTTAGACAACGTACGAACGAGCCGCCCATCCTTCATGACGGATATCCTGTGACATAGTCTGCGAGCCACTTCCATCTCATGCGTCACTACAACAATGGTCACGCCCAGCGTTTCATTGATATGACGTAGCACATCCAGGATACCGTTCGTGGTCTGTGGATCAAGCGAAGAGGTCGGTTCATCACAGAGCAGCACATCCGGACGACTGGCCAGCGCTCGTGCAATCGCCACACGCTGCTTCTGTCCTCCGCTAAGCTGAGCAGGATATTGATCTGCCTTGTCTTCCAGTCCAACAAACCGCAGTACCTCAAGTCCACGTTTAACTCGCTGCGCACGAGATACACCCGCCAGTTCCAATGGCATGCAGACATTGCCACTCACCGTTCGATTACTGACCAGATTGAAGTGTTGAAAGATCATGCCAATGGATCTTCTTGCCTGACGCAGACTCTGTTCATTCATCTGAGTCAGGTGCTGCCCATTCACAACAACCTCACCATCATCCGGCTTTTCCAAACCATTGAGCATCCGCAGAAGCGTGGATTTGCCTGCGCCACTCGAACCTATGATGCCATGTATTTCGCCTTGTCCCACTTCGAGGGACACCGAGCTTAATGCTTCGAATCCCTGATCTGCACGGGAACCGCGCTCGTTATAACGTTTGCTTACACCATATAATGAGATCATGGAGAGTCCTCCCGTGAATGATCATGCATGGTTCTTCAAGAACACATGAAGAAAGCCCGCACAGCCGATAACCGGAGCGCGAGCAATCCTGTTCATTTATAATAAATCAACATCCCTGATGAGACAAGCTTTTAAGGTGAGATTGCCTCCTGCAGGCGGCTGGCTTCATATACACGAAAACGTCCGTTGGACGAACCCACGTACACTTCATTGTCGATCCGGTTGATCGTTCCATTCTTCGCATCCCGGTCGCGATGCTCCGGGTTTCCCATCACAACATCATGTACACGACCTAACAGTGCTCCATTCTTTTTGTTCATTACGAGCAAATTCTCGTCCATGGGCAACAGCAACTGATCATCAATGACCAGATAACTTCCCTGATTCGTCGGATGCCTTAGTGTTGCAATCGTATCTTTGGCATTCCAACGCGTCTCCCCCGTTTTATAATCCACAGCCGCCGGGTAGCCATTCTTAATCACATACAACTGATCCTCTTCCACCAGTCCTCGTTCAATCTTGCCCTTGAGTGTCCAGCGTGTTTTGCCTGTCTTGGCATCATACAGGATGGTTGTAAAATCTTCATATTCGCCGTAATGATTTCCGTTTTTGTTCTCACGGATCAACAGCATGCCATCATTCAACTCCTCAAATCGCTGTCCTACCCGAGCAGGAAATTGGGCAAGCTTTTTCCCCGTGTTCAGATCAAGCAGAAACCACTGATTATCTAGTGATAGCCATCTTTCAGCATTCGTGGTTGCAAAGGGATCAAGACGTTCAATTCCACCAGTATATGGATCATTCCAAAATTGTTCTATGGTGGATCGTTTGCCCTTTAAGCTCCATACGGTTCGCCCTGATTGCGGATCGACTGCAACCAGCTTATTCTTTTCCCAATACAACACATAGGGGTCATCTGCACTCTTGTTCAATAATTCATAACCCATAGCCAGTTTTCGCGTCCACAATGTTTTTCCGTTTGCACTGTCCAGAACCGTTAACCAACTGTTGCTTGAGCTCTCAACAACCGGGTTATCCACAACCACAACGTTCTTCGCAGCGGTGATGCCATTTAGTCTAAAATTTTGCTTAGGAGTGTACGTCCATGTGACCTTTCCGTTCTTCAAGTTCAGATGACGAATACGATCCACGTATTTTTTCTTATCAGGGTCATAATCGGTGTAGATTGTAACGTATTTGCGCTCTGCATCCACCTCTGCCTGCTGTCTTCCAAAACCCCCGCTGATCTCCCATAATTGCTGGCCGGAATGTCGGTCAAGGGCATATATGGAACCTTCGTAGTAATCCCCGCTAAATCCACCGTCATCCCCTTTCATCAGGAGCACATCATCCGTGGCTACTTGTAAAAAAGTGTAGTTAATATCCCCCTGGTTGGTCCATACCGGTTTCCAAGGGATTGTCGTTGGCAGTGGTGTGCCATAGATTTTTGTTGTGAACCCATATTCATCCGCCCGACTGATGTTCCAATCGGAAACAACAGCATTTCGATTATCCTGTGCTAAATTCCAGCGTGTTCTGACCAGTCTGCCATTCTTGTTGAATGTGACCAGAAATTGCGCATCTTCCCGCTCATATCTCCAGGTCTGTCCAATACTCATTAAATAACCCGTGAAATTTAGATTGCTTGAACTCTCTTTCCAATCCGGCTCGCCTAACCACCCAGCCACTTGTTTGGAGGTGGTTGCCTTGTTCAGCTTAATATCTGTCAGATGGCGTATAACCGAAGTTGGCAGCGATGCATCCTGTTGGAACCAACCATCCGCCACATTCATCCGCTGTTCTATAGCCTGTGCCTTGATCCAGAAGAGTCCTGGCCGATACGTGGAGGATTCTTTATTCCAGACTCGTGGGGCAATGGAGACCCCATACCATCCTTTCCACCTTGCAACAATAACAGCCTTATCCGTTAGCGCTTTCTCACTAGACCAGGTTGTAGAACTATCTGGAGCCAGATACAGCTTACTGCCTGATTGGAGCGTGAAGCTTTGGGGAGCCGTTTCCGTCATGCTTCTGCTCTCCTTCAGGGCATACCAACTTGGCAGCCAGAAGTCTCCATGATCGGTTGACTTAAGCTGCACCCACTCGCCTCGAACCGAGGCCAACGTATACTTTTCGTTTTTTGTTGTGTAGTATTCAATCCCCAGCTGGTCAGCAGCCACACTGCCGTCCCTTCTGTTTTTGAACAAAGGTATGTCATTCATGAGTGTAACGGTATCTCCTTGTTTGTAGGCCAACTGTGTTGATGAGGCTTGGGAACTTGCACCCAAGGCTTGTGGCGTTGTAGCCAAAGCTTGTCCTCCAAAGGCGACCATTTTGGAATCCAGCAGCATCCATCCCGTCAACAGCATAGCTGATAATCCAGTCATGGTAATCCATTTGTACCCCGTTCTCTGCCAGTCAGGACCCGTCTTCACTCTCGTTCATCCCCATCCATTAGAAGTTATTTCCATATAGACGCCGTAAACAGGAAAAAGTTACCGGTTACCTCAATATATTTCTCTCTATCTCCCCGTATTACCTTACATCCACCATCGTAGCATGATAAGGAAAGGTAACCCCGATGTAATAAGCAGCTGTTAAGGTGAGGATATAATAAAATACAAACCACAGATCAGCTCGCGAATAGCCAATCTGAATGTAATACGTGCGGCTCGCGCAATCTATGAACCCTTTCGCTTCCATCGCTACCGCCATTCGCTGTGCACGGCGAATGCTCTGTGCCAGCAGCGGAATAGCGTAACGCTTGAGTGTACCATACACGTTCCAGCGAGAGCCACGTTGCCGTGTTCCACGTATACGAATAGCGTAACGGAGCGTCTGGAATTCATCCAGCAAAATCGGGATCATGCGCATCGCGGCCAGAAAGCTATAGGCATATTTTGCAGGAAGCTTCCATTGCTGCATCAGGGAATAAAACAGCCGTACCGGCTTGGTCGTAAGACCAAAGAGTAACCCAGCCGCTGCCATAGTCAGCGAGCGAAAACCCAAGTGTAGACCGCGATAGAAGCTCTCTTCGGTTATGTGGATCAGTCCCCACTTATACCATGTGGTCTCGCCCTTACCAAACATCATCATACCTGTAGACGTGGAGATAAACACCAAAATGAATGGTGATGCGTACAGCATCAATCTATACCATGGGTGACCTGTCCAGCACAGTAACAGCATCATCGCCAACGCAACGTTGGCCATTACATTCAGATTGTGAATGAGGATAACGATGATAAACATCATCGTCAGAATGATCATCTTTAATCCCGGATTGACGTTATGAAGCCAGGTTTCACGGTGAGGAAACGACAGTTGCATCAGATAACCTCCCCTCATCTACCGTCCAGATTCGGGTGCAATATCTTTTGACAATTTCACGATCATGGGTAACCATAACAATAGCTGTTCCCTCTCTCCGCAATTGCTCAAGCTGTGCTAACATGGCAAACGTATTGCGGGCATCCTGTCCAAAAGTAGGTTCATCCAACAGCAGTATTCGCTGCTCTCTCACCAGTGCAGAGGCAACGCTCAAGCGTCGTTTCTGCCCCATCGATAATTGGTAGGGATGGCGCTCGGAGAGGTCGATTAGTCCAAATTGATTCAACATATGATCAGTCCTGACAAGTCTTTCTTCCGTTGTAAGCCTGCCCCCCAGCAATGAGAATTCCACTTCTTCCGCGACGGTGTTAGTCACAAATTGAAACTCCGGGTTCTGAAATACAAACGCGATTTGATCTGCAAGCTGCTCCGTTTTGCCAGAAGGCTGGCCTTCAACCTCATAATGACCTGTTGTTTTCAGGATATTCATCAGAGATAACAACAATGAACTCTTTCCAGCTCCATTAGCTCCGACAATACCAATCCAGTCTCCATGCCATACTTTGGCCTGCTCGACCTGAATGAAGGGTGTTTTCCCACGCCATCCGGTGAACTGCTTCAAGTCCAGTGCAGGCTGATAGGTGGGTGAGACAGGTGATAAGGATGAGACGTGAGATATGGGGGATATACCCGGTGTAACGGATAAGCCAGACGATTGCTGTGCTTCCAAGTTTGAGATGCCGTGATCCACACACACTTGAAGCTCTCCAAAAGCACTTCCCTCTTCTTCCTTAGCTGCCTGCTCTTGCTCCTCCCATATGCCTGGATACCAGATTCCATAAGCCTTCAGCTTGCCTCGTTCATCCGTGAATACCTGCTGCGCTGGCCCATCCGCCACAATCTTTCCTTCAGGTGACAACACAATGATGCGGTCGACCATATCCACAATCTCGTTTATTTTGTGTTCAACAATGATGATTGTTTTGTCACTGGCGATCCGTTTAACGGTATCCCACACCTGGGAAGTGCCCTCATCATCCAGCAGTGCAGTGGGTTCATCCAAAAACAATACCTCCGGGTCCATGGCAAGCATCGAAGCAATCGCAAGACGCTGCTTCATCCCCTGAGACATGGACTGGATCAATACACGATTCTGTTCAAAGGATAACCCCACTTGTTTCAGATAATATTCAATCAGAGCCGGCATCTTTTCACGTGGAATATTTCGGTTTTCCAGAACAAATGCGATCTCTTCATCCGTAAAGGACATACAGAACTGGGTATCCGGATCTTGAAAGACCACTCCTGCTTTGGCGGGAACCTGAATATCATCACATTTCATCGGAATCTCAACCGAACGTGGTATCAGACCGCTCAGAATTTGCAATAACGTCGATTTACCGGAGCCACTCGGGCCAAGCAACAGCACTTTCTCTCCTTGACGCACAGAAAGAGACAAGCCTTGAAATACCAAGGCTTTCTCTCCCGGGAACTTGCATCTTAGATTTGTCACACTTACCGCTTGCGAATTCCCCTCTCCGCTCATCTAATCCAACGCCTCATAATCCTGTTTGGATACCGGTCTGAGGGAGCGTGTTACACCGGTCAGTTCCAATGCTTTGGCGAGATAATAAGCAAACACTCCGGCAATCAAGATGCTTCCAATGAAGCGGAATCCGATAAATAACGTATAATTCCAGGCCGAGAGTGAATCAATATACCCGTATTGATAATCCAGCAAAAGCGAAGCCGCTGCGGCTCCTATGGCTGCAAGACAGGTGACAAACAGATTGGTTTTTCGATACAAAAATGCTGCGAAGAATATCTCGGCTCCCAATCCTTGCAACAGACCGTATACAAGTGTGGACATGCCCCATTCACTGCCCAGAAAGGCACTTACCGTTGAAGCCGCAACTTCGGCAAGAATCGCCACGCCTGGTTTACGAATGATAACAAAAGCAAACGTGCCCGCCATAAACCACATGCCGTAGATCATCTGCTCCGCATGAACGCCAAATGGTTTCATCAAGTCATATGTAGGTCCCCATATCTTGTAAATCACCCCAAACACTACTGCGATTACGATGGTTACCAGAATATCCGTTAGTTTCAATCGCTTGTTGCCTGCTGTTGTTGCCATGTTCTCTACGTCCTTCCTCTGTTCCCTGTGAGGGTTGTAAAAGTGTGTGTTCAAAAAGACTGGTTTTCAGTACCAAGAAGATGGGATGAAGCTAGAAATGGAGTAGCGGAGCGTAGGAAAAACTACGCGAGCAACGGACATTTCGGCTGAATTCCATCTTCGATGCTGATGATGCCGTCAGGCATCCTTCGTAATCAAAAGCAGACTTTTTGAACAACCTCTAAAAATAAACGAAAAAGCCTCCCCGGTTCCGGGCAGGCCTTACGCGCAGTATACAATCCTCACAATAATGTATCGGATGGATGTCGAAAATACGGAATATCAACTATTCCCTCTCCACCCTGGCAGATACACCACCACAGTTCAAAGAGGTCTGTTGTTCATCCACGTTCATTCCCACAATTCACCCTTACATATCGCAAATCCATGTTCTCTACGCTGGCATTACCCAGATCAGATGTACGGTCAGCGGCACAAGGCCACTCTCTCAGCCCAACTTCATTGAGCTCCCGGTTCACTTATTTCATTGCTTCTAATGTACATCAGATGGGTATTTGTGGCAATCCCTTGAAGAATCATCATGCTTCTTTTGGGGTATATGGGAAGGGGATATCTGATAATTCACTTTCCATAATATGAAACATTTAGGTTATGTAGTGCGTCTTAAAATTAGAAGGGAGATGGATAGTAATGAAAAAGTACAACTCTGTTTGGCAGGTTAAAACCTGGAAAATGATCCTTGCCGCTTCGATACTTACCGCAGGAACGGCACCTGCCTTACTCTCATCCACTGTGGCGGAAGCTGCAGCAACTAAACCTCATCCGACAGCTTATATTAACAATGTTCAAGCTCAATATGATGTTGTCCTACGGAAGGGTATTACGTACGTGGCATTGACTGAGCTTCAATTCCTCGGCAACTATACGTTTGGCTACAATAACAAAACAAAAGAGATCAGTATTAGCACAGGCAGCGATAAATATGTACTTACACCAAACAGCAAAACAATGAAGAAAAATGGTCAAAATGCGACATTGTCTTCAGCGCCGATTCTGGTGAATGGTAAAGCGATGCTTCCGCTCCGTGCCATCGGTGAAGCTTTTGGTGCCAAGGTGCAGTGGAACCAGAAGGCCAAGGAAGCCTACATTTACACTACCGATGCTACGATTGTAAAAGAATATAACAGTTCCGATCTGACTGTGGCGCGTGAAGCCGCACTGCATCTGCCCCGCTTTTCTGAACTGGGACAAGCACGTCTGGACATTCGCAACCCTTTGGGTCCAGTGGATTCATCCATTGAATACATTTTTGAACAAGGCAAAAAAGATCGTTTCTTCGTTGTTGAGGATAACGATCTGATCAGTTATTATATCCTCAAAAATGGAAGTGCCCTACTACAATGGCAGGCCAACATCAGCAAAAGTGCTGGAACCATCGGTGACCTGTTCTTTATTAAAACCAAAGCCGTTGCTGAAGTAGGGACTCGTCCTTCCGTAGCAGGTCAAACACTCGTATCATTCAAGTACTCTCGCATGCTTGAAGAAACCTCTTACGAAATCATGAACAAATTGGGCTCTATTGATACCGGTTCTGTTACCCCCGAGAAAGGCAAAATCATCGTTGAAGTTCTGGGAGAAAAATAATATGAGCCTCCGCTATAAAACATTGCTCAGGAGAACTATAAGAACTATACTATGACATCTGCATTACAAAAAGCGTCCCTCAGAGTCAGTGTGGCAATGACCTTGGGACGCTCTTTTTGGCGTTATATTTTAACTTCAAATCACAAGTGGAGCTTAAACTTTTACCAACTCCAGCGATTCAATCTCCTGTTTAATATTGCGTATTGCCGGATTGACTGGTCTTACCTGAAGCAAACCCCTTGAACAACGTTGGTACTTTGGAATAACGGGTATTCGTAATTTTGCCTTGTGATGTACTGCTGTCTGTACGCATAATCGAATCTTTCACATTGGAAATGTTGGAGTTATCCAGCGTCATATTAACTGCGAAGGAAGTTCCACCATTTTGTCGAACCAGTTTGCCAATATCATCTGCACGGAAATTTTTGATGTTAATCGTTCCAGCTGCATTCATCTGGAACACTTTATCATAAGCCTTGTACGCTGCCCCCCCGGTAATATTAACCGTTCCAGCCGACTTCAATGTCAGAGCATCCTCGCCTACGTCCTCCCAGACTACATTCGATATATTACAGTTACCATAACAGTGAACACCATCGGCAGCAGGTGATCCGATATTTACATTTTTGAGCGTGGCCCCTGCCTCCAGCCGGAAGACTGGCTTCTGGCCCTCTGCTTGAGAACCGTCACCCAATGTGGAAGGATTGGCTACAAATGTTTTGCCTTGACCGTCATAGGTCGTGCCCTTTGGAACAACAATCGTTGAATTAACAACTGTAGGTGCAGCAGCAACCGGAACTGCACCAAATATGGAAGCAACCAAACCAGCGGACAACAACAACGTCAATATTTTTTTCATAATTTTATTCCTCCCTTATTCTCTCGTTATTTGGTGGTGTACAAGCCTAAGCTTGTCCTGGAAGTTCGTCAGAGGTGCACCTCTGTCCGACCTACAACCTAATCCTACCAAATAAGGGAGGTAACTAGAATAATCATTAGATCAGATATATCATGAAACCGCACAATCCCTGTCATATCGGCATTTTTTTCATGCCAGGTCTCTCAAGCAATATGCTGATATCAACCTCTGGTATGCTCATTTGTAACGTATGTACCCCTAACTTGAATCCCCGATAACAAAGAAAGACCACTACATTTGTCTCCAAATGTGTGATCTTGAACGGCTTCTGTCTTGCTGATATAAGATATCAGGCTCCGAATCTCTGACGATAACCGCACTTTCGACACAACTCTTCCACAGCTTCCCGCTTGGAGAAACCATATACCAGATTGTTCGCTCGCTCACCCTCAATAATCTCCGAGAATGACTTCTCGTGCACATTACCCAAGTTAATTACACCCTCGCCATCGAGACAGCATGGAACCACCGTTCCATCTACAAGCACAGCTGCCTGACCACGCAATGCATGGCAGAAGCCTCTGCCGTCATCTTCAGGTGCATCCAGACTTGGCCACTGGAACTCATGGTCCTGATTCAGATATACATTCGGGGCAATTTTGACCCCACTGCCTGGAACTACTTTTTCCTCAATGCGGAAGTCCAGATTGAACTCACGTTCCAACACTTCAAGGGTCTCCCGATTTCGATTCATCTGAGCATTCGTGAAGTTATCCTGCGTCAGATTCCACAGTCGGAAAGAGATGATGACATTGTGCTTAACGGCCTCATGTACAAAGGACAAAATATGACGCAGATATCCGTCACGATCTGTTGAACCTTCATGCCCATCGAAGCTGTGCAGGGAGAAATTCATCTGCCGCAGCGCCGGTTTGCCAAGCAATTTATGCTGAGTCTTGGGCAGCAGTGTACCATTCGTTGTAATGTTCACCTTGAGTCCCTTCTCATGTGCGGAATCAAGCAACAGATCTATTTTGGGATGCAACAAGGGTTCGCCTTTGACATGTAGATAAATATGATTGGTGTGTGGTTTAACTTGTTCCAGTATATTGTTGAAGACTTCAGGGTCAATGAATCCTTTGGCACGCTGCGTCTGCGGACAGAAGCTGCAAGCCAGATTGCAGATACTCGTGATCTCAATATATACTTTTTTGAACGTTTTCAACTCGGGTCCCCATTCTGCCTAGGAGGGAGAATAATCCCACCTGCATTTTGTGATCCGGCCAATACGGGCCATCCCTATTATATCGGGTTCCTGAGCCGAGGTAAATTGTTCAGTTATCATGCTGCCTCTTTACAGTTCATGTTCAAGTGATATATGCTGAACACACAACTGCATATCTTGAACTTTTGCACTAGGGGAGCCTTGCGGCTGAGACGAATATGACTATTCGGACCCTTTGAACCTGATCTGGATCATACCAGCGGAGGGAAGTGGAGCGGCCTTTTAGTAAGCGGAATTTTCTCAATGTATGTGAAGATAAATTGCGAATTTAACTTACAGACCCACTCATTTCTCCGGAAATGGGTGGGTCTTTTTTATGTAGATTTATAAGTTTTCAGCGAAGCTGAATCAATCGATATCGTAAAAACCACTTCAGCTAAACGCGGTCTGTCTTCTCGAAAAGTACGTCGATAGACGTTTTTCTTATGTTACTTCTGCAAAGCACAAGATGCCGTTGTTATTCCAGCAGTCTGATATCAAGGGGGTGAGGATCAGATGACCAACCATGTAACCATTCACAACATAAGCTTCGCTTTTCCCGAAAAAATGGATTCCCCCGTACTCTCCAATGTGTCGCTTCAGGTTCAACAAGGGGAATTTGTCTCGCTCATCGGCTCAAGCGGATCAGGTAAAAGCACGCTTTTCAAGCTGCTCGCAGGCTTGCATGAGCCTACCGTCGGCACCATCGATATTGCTGATGTACCGCAAGGACAACGGCTCGGACGAGTCGCCTATATGCCGCAGAAAGACCTGCTGTTATCCTGGCGTACCGTCATGGAGAACTGCATGCTGCCTGCCGAGCTGGCACCAGGCCGACAGGACAAGGACAAACTACGAGCCGATATCATCGCAGGATTGGCAAGGTTCGGCTTGTCCGGTTATGAGCAGGCCTATCCAGATGAGTTATCCGGCGGCATGCGGCAGCGGGTGGCATTGCTGCGTACCTTGCTTACAGGCGGGCAGCTCATGTTGCTGGATGAACCCTTCGGTGCACTCGACGCCTTAACCAAACGACAAATGCATCGCTGGTTATTGGAGCTGTGGGAGGGCTTTGTCCAAACCGTGCTGTTCATTACACATGACATCGAAGAAGCCCTGCTGTTAAGTGACCGTATCATTCTGTTAACTCCAGGGGGGCAAGGCCAGCAGTTGCGGGAGATGACGGTTCCCTTACCACGCCCAAGGCATTCGGACATGATCTACGAACCGGCTCTCGTGCAGATGAGGCAACAACTGGAGGAACAATTACATGCAGAATGATAGAGCTGAGGTTAGCGTTTGGACGTGGTGTTCAAAGTGGCTCTCGAGGTCGTTTTCCCAATATGGTTTGTTTATTATGCTCATGTTCTTATCACTGGCGATCTGGGAAGTGATTGTGCGTATGGGATGGGTGCCCTCCTTCATCATTCCTGCACCCACGGCCATCATAGGCTCACTGGTTGAGCATCGTCATCTGCTGTTGACCATCCATCTGCCTGCTACCTTTATGGAGGTTGCCGTAGGTTTTGGATTATCCATAGTGACCGGAATTACGCTAGCGACAGGCATGCATATGAACCGATCGATTGAAAAGGCCTTGTATCCCTTCATCGTGATCAGTCAGACCATACCGCTGATTGCCCTGTCCCCCGTATTTATCCTGTGGTTTGGTTACACGTTGTGGAGCAAAGTCGCGGTGGTATTCTTAATCGCATTCTTCCCCATTGTGGTCAGTACCTACGATGGACTCCGCCAAGGCGATCCAGAGCAGCGTGAACTGCTGCTCACCATGGGCGCCAGCAAGTGGGATATTTTTTGCAAACTCCAGGTTCCGCTGGCACTTCCCTCTTTTTTCTCGGGGTTAAAGATGTCTGTGGTGTACTGCGTGGTTGGGGCAACGATTGGCGAATGGCTCGGTGGCAGCAAAGGTCTCGGATACTTCAGCCGCCGCATGTCCAGCAACATGAACACGGATGCGATGTTTGCTGCTATTGTGCTGTTATCCTTACTTGGGATCGTTTTGTTTGTACTGATTGCCTGGCTGGAGAAACGGTTTAGCATACGGCGTCATCGTCATGGAGGCAAAAGAAAAGTTGGATAATACTTAGACAGAAATTAGAGGTAAATACAGGAGTTACAATCTTCAAAACATACCTTATGCACAATTTCAGCAGCATCTTCAATCAGTTCATTGTCACATTGTCCGTTAACATGCTGCTGTCCATTTTCTACAAACCAAAACGATGAAATGAGGAACTTCATTTATGAATAACAAAGGTATATACTCCCTGCTTCCCATCATGCTCATTAGCCTTTTGCTGATCGTTAGCGGATGCAGCACCACGAATACTAGCAAAAACACGCCAACAACAGACTCTGCAACCAATGCACAACAGACAGACATGTCTGCAACCGAGCCAACATCAGACGCCAAAGATAAACTGTCCATCATGCTCGACTGGTACCCGAATGCAGTACACTCCTTCATCTACGTTGCTCAGGAAAAAGGATACTTTGCAGATCAAGGTCTCGATGTCGAAATTCAGATGCCTGCGGATACCAATGATTCACTCAAACTTGTTGCTGCTGGAAAAATTGATTTGGCTCTAAGCTACCAGCCCCAAATTTTGCTCGCTCGTGGTGAGAACATTCCTGTACGTTCCATTGCTGCTGTTGTTCGCCACCCGCTTGTGCATCTGTTGACCGAAGCAAATGGCAACGTGAGCTCACCCAAAGGTCTTGAAGGGAAAACTGTCGGTTATTCTTCGATTCCGCTGTATGAAGCGATGGTTCGTACGATGATTAGCAAGGATGGCGGCAACCCCGACAACATGAATTTGGTCGACGTTGGGTTCGATCTGATTCCTTCGCTGGCTTCCGGACAGGCGGATGCAATTATGGGTGGTTTTATTAACCATGAGCAACTGATTCTGGAGAAAGAAGGACATGCCATGAAATCCATTAACCCCGTCGATTATGGTGTGCCTGATTATTATGAATTGGTTCTGACCGCGAGTGAAGCTGGCATTGAAGCAAAAAAAGACCAACTTACCCGGTTCGTCAAAGCGATCCAGGAAGGACAGAAATATGTAACGGAGCATCCAGAAGAAGCCTTGAATATTCTGCTCGCTCATGAGAATGAAACGTCTCCGCTTGACCCGGAGATCGAAACCAAAAGTCTGGCTATTCTACTGCCACTCATGAATGAAGAAGGCCAACCATTTGGCCGGCAGGAAATGGAATCATGGGAAAATGTACGCGCATGGCTCGTTGAAAAGGCTTTGATTCCTGAATCGGTGAAAGCCGAGGATGCTTTTATTCATCTGCAAGGAGAGTAAATAAAGGAGAGCAACGTGAATAAAGGAAAAGTAACTGAACGCAAGGGAATGAAAGCAATGTGATCAAAAGCAAAGTTAGCAAGAACGTGAGGATCGGATACATGAAGGTTTGCGAAATGGAATTGGCCTGAATCAAGCATCGGAGGATCAGAATTTATAACAAGCCTAAGTGGCCTGATGTGCATCTGGGCAGCTTGATATGCGTTTTGGTGGCTTGATATGCGTTTGGGTAGCTTGTTGATATCTATTTGGTAATGTAAATTAGCGCCTATCTTCAAGCCTACCATGAGCTGAATCGCGCCCTAATATGCCCAGTGTAGAACATGGAGCGAGCTCTAACGAATCTGAGGCGCCCTATTCAAGGATTTGGAGCGGTTGAAGAAATCTAAGGAACCTGAGACATGTTATATCGGAATAAATAGCTGTTTGCAGCGTTTTGGTCAGGAGATTCTGGGAAATAACGTGTCCTGTGTTCCTTACATTTCAAAAGGAGGATCTGACAGCCATATAAGACGTCCTGGGTTCTTTAGAAACATCGTCTGACCATTGGTGCCCGATCGCCCCTCGATCAGTCGGGTATCGACATCCTGGGCTTTAGGACTCTCTTTGAACGCTAACGTCCATCACCGTATCGCTTGCCTGAGTTTGCAGACATACCATGGCTCCACTTTCTTTATTCTGTCTTTTATACTGTTTCTTTTTTTACTGATTTGTATTTGTATTGTTGTCTATCTGCGAATTTATATTTTATATGAATCTACCTTTTAGCTGTTTCAATCAAGGCTGGATATAGATCAAAATGATTAAATTTGTCTATATCCATTTACAAAAATCCATTTTTAGGGAGTTATGAAATTGTTTTAGATTTTACGTTTCTGCTTTTCCGTATTAATGCATCTGGCTGTTGTTATACTTGCGCCCCTACTCAACAAGGAGACTCATATCCTATTATTCTGCTGAGTGACTCCAGATATCGGACTTCCGCCGATGGGGTTACTTCAAAACAAGGAGGAAATTATATGTCTTATCTGGAACGTGTTCGTACGCAAAATCCGCTGGTACACAATATCACCAACCTTGTCGTTGCTCCCTTCACAGCTAATGGTCTGCTTGCACTAGGTGCGTCCCCTTTTATGGCCTATGCTCATGAAGAAGTCGCTGATGTCGCCAAGATGTCAGGAGCCGTGGTACTTAACATCGGTACACTCGATGACAAAATCGTTCAGGCGATCCAACTTGCAGGTCAATCGGCTAATACACATCATGTACCTGTGGTGCTTGATCCCGTCGGCGCAGGGGCAACCACCTATCGCACGGAAACCGTGCAGATGCTCGTTCGTGAGCTTCGCCTCACGGTGCTGCGCGGCAATGTGGCGGAAGTCGCCAATGTCATCGGTGAGAGCTGGAGTATCAAAGGTGTGGACGCAGGATCAGGTGAAGGTGATCGGATCGGCATTGCCGAGCGGGCAGCGCATAAGCTTGGCTGTGTCGTGGTCATTACCGGGAAAGAAGATATCATTACTGATGGACAATCCACATTCCTCACGAGTAATGGACATGCCCTGCTCACTCAGGTCACGGGTGCAGGTTGTCTGCTAAGTTCGGTGATTGGTGCTTTTACAGCCATAGCGGAATCGGAAGCCGATCTTCTAGGCAGTGTTGTTGAAGCGCTTGCGTTTTATGGTATAGCAGCTGAACTGGCGGCAGAGCGGTCAGCTCATCAGGGGCCGGGCAGCTTTCAGATTGAATTGTTGAATCAACTGGCACAAGTAACACCCGACCTTTTGGCAGAACGCGCACAGATCCGTCAGATCCGTGGAGGTGCAATATGAGCATTGCTCAAGCGCTAACCATTGCAGGTTCTGATAACGGGGGCGGCGCAGGCATTCAGGCCGATCTGAAAACGTTCCAGGAACTTGGGGTATACGGCATGACCGTTATCACGGCTATTGCTGCCCAAAATACAACAGGAGTGCAGGGTGTCTTTCCCATCCCTTACGATGGTATCGCTCAACAGTTGGACTCGACCGGGGAGGACTTTCAACCAACCGCAACGAAGACCGGGATGTTATATAGTGCCGAGATTATTCGTCTAGTGGCTGAGAAATGGCAGCAATACCGTTGGTCTAATCTGGTCATCGACCCCGTGATGGTCGCCAAAGGCGGCGCCCCCCTGCTCCAGCAGGAAGCTGTACAGGCGTTGGTTACGGAGCTGTTGCCCCATGCCCTGATCACAACACCTAATATTCCGGAAGCGGAATTGCTTACCGAGATGTCTATCACGAATCTGAGTCAGCGGGAAGAAGCCGCAAGACGGATTGTACAGATGGGCTCAACGTATGCTTTGGTCAAAGGTGGTCATGATGAAGGAAGTGGCATGATCGTGGATGTGCTCTACGATGGGCAGTCTTTTCATTATCTGGAGAATGTTCGTGTGGTAACACGTCATACACACGGAACGGGATGCACATACTCTGCTGCGATCACCGCAGAGTTAGCCAAGGGTTCACCTGTTCTGGCTGCCGTTACGACTGCGCGAGCATTCATTCAGGCGGCCATCGAAGATGAGCTGGGGATTGGGGCCGGACATGGGCCGACGAATCATTTTGCGTATCAGCGCAGACAGCGGGGTGAGCAGTGATGCGCCCTTGGGATGCAGAAGCGGTACAACGCGCGATGCAGGTGTATTTGGTGATGGGCAGCGTTAATACAACGCAAGACCCTGTGGAAGTGCTGCACCAGGCCATTGCTGGCGGCATTACGCTGTTCCAGTTCCGTGAAAAGGGAACTGGCGCCCTGGCTCACGAAGCTCGCATAACGCTTGCGATGCGGCTTCGCGAGGTGTGCAGCCAGCACGGGGTCCCGTTCATCGTGAACGATGATGTGGAGCTGGCTGTAGCGGTGGAGGCCGACGGCGTGCATGTCGGCCAAGATGATGCGGACGCGGCGCTAGTACGCGCCCGCATTGGAGATGGGCGGATGCTTGGCGTATCCGCCCACTCTGTGGAAGAGGCGCGCCGTGCTGTGCAGGCGAACGCCGACTACCTTGGCGTCGGGCCCATGTATCCGACGCGCTCCAAAGCGGATGCCCACGCTGTGCTGGGCCCCGCAGGGGTGGCGGAACTGCGCGCCGCAGGCATCGCAGTTCCGATTGTGGGTATCGGCGGCATTACGCCCGATACCACGGCCGCCGTGATGGCGGCTGGAGCCGACGGCGTAGCCGTCATCTCCGCCATCGCGGGCGCGGCCGATGTGCGCGCAGCGGCTGCGCAGTTCGCTGCGGCAGTGCGCGGGATGCAGGCGTAGCCCTGCTCTCCCTGCACTGCCAGACCCGATAGTCATACTTAGCCACCAGACCATAATCAAGATGCAGCTTCCATGCTCGCATCTTGTTTTTTCATTTTCAACTGTTGACTCTCACGTAACGTGACACTGTACAATCGGTGTTGTAAGGAGGTTTCACACATGGCCATGAAGGTAAAAGAAGTTGCCGAACTTGCCTCGATCAGTGTGCGCACACTGCATCATTATGATGAGATCGGACTATTAACCCCGGACGAAGTGACTTCTGCCGGGTATCGATTATATTCAGATGCCAACCTGGAACGGTTGCAGCAGATATTGTTTTTCAAAGAACTCGACTTCTCTCTGAAGGAGATCAAAAACATTATAACCAACCCCTCCTTCAATCCGGAAGAAGCACTTAAAATGCATCGACTTATACTACTGGAGAAGCGCCAACGCTTGGACCAGATGATTGCTACCATTGATAGAACGGTTTTACACGTGAGAGGAGAAATTAAAATGACAGCCAAAGAACAATTCGAAGGATTTGATTTTAGCCAGAATCCGTATGAACAAGAAGCGCGGGAACGTTGGGGAGACCATGCCGTCGATCTCGCAAATCAGAAGCTGCACAGTAAATCAACCATAGATCAGAAGGCTCTATCCGATCAAATGAACGAAATCTACAAACATCTGGCTTCACTTCGTCACACAGAACCAGCATCTGCCGAGGCACAGGCCGGTATTCAAGAATGGTACACCTGTTTAAACCAAATGGGAAGTTACTCACCTGAAGCCTTCAGAGGACTTGGTCAGATGTACGTGGACGATGAACGCTTCACGCGTAATATTGATCAGTTTGGCGATGGTTTGGCAGTATTTATGAGAGATGCTATGGCTGTATTTGCTGACCAAAACAAATAATATAGCCCTGTCTTCAACCACATACAGTATTATTCAACTCTCATTGCCGTAAGATATGCGCTTTAAACGATAATCTGGAACTTAAAGCTCTGTCCTCTAGTGGTAAAAGTAATCTCTCATCATCAGCTTTATAGCTGTAAATGGCCATTCGGATATTTGAACCTACCTCCTGGGGTGACCCTATCTTTCTTGTAATTAACCTTATGAACATGCTGGATATTTACTAGGGTTACCTAAGTATACAATTTAAATCGATCCGAGTTATTACATCAGTTATGTGCAATATCCCACCTCCTACCTGGTGGATACACAAAAGGGACGTACACCCTCAGGCGTATCGTCCCTTTTATGTATCCAAGTAACTCAGCCGCAATGTGAACATGCCTAACTGCTGCTCACTCTGAGTCCTTTAAAAATATCTTTTAAAGCAGATGCTCTTTACTACGTTTTTCTTCTGCTCCCAGTCCTTCGATATAACCTTTTCACAAGTGCTTAGGATGATGAGCATGAAGTTTCTTCTGTCAAACGTTCTTCATTTTGCTGCCAAGCGTCTACCGTCTATCCGATTAAGCTCTTGGCGCGTGATCCGATGAAGATGCATCCGTAGCTAGACTGGTTCTCGCCATCCGGCCAGGAATCTGCCATGCAGACACAATCGCAAGCACAATGAATAACAAATCAATCGGTTGACTGAAATAGTCCTGGAAGGTTTCTACAAACGCACTGATCATCTCGCTATCAAACACAAGTTCCATCACGCTTACATCACCAAACAGTTCGGAAGTAAAATAAACCACCGTCAGATATTTCCCCAACAAAATGCCTACGAGCGCAAACAGTACGGCAATAATCTTATGTACTGTCGCAATTTGTTTATTGGAGAACAACACAACTGCGTAGCCCGTGAGCGCTCCAATCAAAATCGCAATTAATCCCACCTCATACTCGGTCATTGCAGCAATAGCTGCCCATACGATGCCTCCCAGAATGGCTGCAATTAAGCCACCAATGATGGGCATACCGATTTTAACTCCTTGTTTCTCTTCCACGTTGTCTTTCCCTCCTGAGTCATGCATATGCTTCTTTTCCAGAATTCACCTTTCCTATGAAACCACAAAAAGACCTATTATTCAACATTTTTCTACTTTTGATGACCATGTATTTATATAATAGAAAAGATATATTAAGCATCCATTTCCTTATACGCTCGAATATATCCTTTTAGTTTTGTCCACAAACATCTCATAATCATTCCCTTGGCACATAAAAAAACATCCCTTCAACAGCATAATAGCCGTAGAAGGGACGTTGTCCGTATCTGTATCATAGATATAACCTCTGTAATCCAGAAAACTATATTGGCAAACTCGCTCTATCTTACCTTTGCACTTCCTTGGAAGGCCGAATGACAGCTGCAATCTGTGCCAAAATGGCATCCACCGATGCCGGATCATGCACATCATACTCATCAATGTTCAGACGCAGCACAGGGCAAGCCGTAAACTGATCAATCCACACGGAATAGCGCTCGTGCATGTGCTCCCAGTACGAACGATCCGTCTGAATCTCCATCTCGCGTCCGCGTTCCGTAATTCGGTTTAAAATCGAAGGCAGACTACCTTCCAGATAGATCAGCACGTCTGGATGTGGGAAATACGGTGTCATTACCATCGCTTCAAACAAACTGCTGTATGTCTCAAAATCTGTAGCAGACATGGTTCCTTGATCTGCATGCATTTGTGCAAAAATGCCCGTATCTTCATAGATGGAACGATCCTGTACGAATCCTCCACCCAGTTCAAAAATCTTTTTCTGTTCCTTGAAGCGCTCTGCCAGGAAATAAATCTGCAGATGGAAGCTCCAACGCTCGAAGTCATGATAGAACTTCTCCAAATATGGATTATGATCGACTTGTTCCAGAGAAGTCTTGAAATTCAAACGCTGTGCAAGAGCAGCCGTTAACGTGGATTTACCCACTCCAACCGTACCTGCTACCGTAATTAATGCATTCGTTGGAATGCCATAGTTATTCATATGATATACTCCTTTACGTGATTAACAATTTGCCTGAAGTGTTCAGGATGTTCCACAAAGTCGAGTTGCTCTGCATTGACCTTAATGATTACTGGCGGATTTGAGCTATTTGCCAGATAGTCCATGCCTGTTTTGTAATCAGCAATGAGTTGTTCCATATATGCCGGGTCCATATCCTGCTCAAATGAGCGTCCACGCTTGTTAATGCGGTACATCAACGTATCCAGTTCAGCTTCAATATAGAGCACCAGATTGGGCTTGGGCAGATCATCTGTTAACAGGTGATAGATTTGACGATATTTATCCCGCTTCGTTCCCTTTAAGGTACGATCGGCAAAAATCATATTTTTATAGATATGATAATCTGAAATGACTGGGGTATTCTGCTCTACATAATGAGCGCCCGTGTCTTCCAGCTGTTTAAACCGATTGCACAGAAAAAACATTTCCAATTGGAAACTCCACTCGTCGATATCCTGATAAAAGGAAGCCAGAAATGGATTCTCTTCTACGATTTCTTTAACTAACGGAAGATTCAATTCATGGGAAAGCATCGTTGCCAACGTTGTTTTCCCCGCTCCGATCGGACCTTCCACGGCAATAAACGGGGCTGATTTCATCGTGTTCACTGTTCCTCCTCGTACTTATGCGTGTTTCCGTTTTCTATATAGACCTCACCTATTGTATCACAGCTTTAAGGATTGGAACGCCAGTATTTTATGTATATAACAAGTCAATCGGAACTTATGAATTACAATAAAATAAAAAAGACACACTCGATATCATCAAGTGTGTCTTCTATTGCTTGGCGGCGTCCTACTCTCCCAGGACCCTGCGGTCCAAGTACCATCGGCGCTAGAGGGCTTAACGGTCGTGTTCGGGATGGGTACGTGTGGAACCCCTCCGCCATCGCCACCAAACGCGTAGCTTACATTTCAGAGATCGTTCTCTGAAAACTAGATTCGAAACGAAACGCGCGAATTATCACTTGCAATTGGATAAGCCCTCGACCGATTAGTACTGGTCAGCTCCATGCATTGCTGCACTTCCACCCCCAGCCTATCTACCTCGTCGTCTTCAAGGGGTCTTACATACTGGGAAATCTCATCTTGAGGGGGGCTTCACGCTTAGATGCTTTCAGCGTTTATCCCGTCCGTACATAGCTACCCAGCGGTGCTCCTGGCGGAACAACTGGTACACCAGCGGTACGTCCATCCCGGTCCTCTCGTACTAAGGACAGCTCCTCTCAAATTTCCTACGCCCACGACAGATAGGGACCGAACTGTCTCACGACGTTCTGAACCCAGCTCGCGTACCGCTTTAATGGGCGAACAGCCCAACCCTTGGGACCTACTTCAGCCCCAGGATGCGATGAGCCGACATCGAGGTGCCAAACCTCCCCGTCGATGTGGACTCTTGGGGGAGATAAGCCTGTTATCCCCAGGGTAGCTTTTATCCGTTGAGCGATGGCCCTTCCATGCGGTACCACCGGATCACTAAGCCCGACTTTCGTCCCTGCTCGACTTGTAGGTCTCGCAGTCAAGCTCCCTTATGCCTTTGCACTCTTCGAATGATTTCCAACCATTCTGAGGGAACCTTTGGGCGCCTCCGTTACTCTTTAGGAGGCGACCGCCCCAGTCAAACTGCCCACCTGACACTGTCCCCGCACCGGATTACGGTACCAGGTTAGAACCTAGATACGATCAGGGTGGTATCCCAACGTTGCCTCCATGGAAGCTTGCGCTCCCACTTCAAAGGCTCCCACCTATCCTGTACAGATCGTACCCAAATTCAATATCAAGCTGCAGTAAAGCTCCATGGGGTCTTTCCGTCTTGTCGCGGGTAACCTGCATCTTCACAGGTATTAAAATTTCACCGGATCTCTCGTTGAGACAGCGCCCAAGTCGTTACGCCATTCGTGCGGGTCAGAATTTACCTGACAAGGAATTTCGCTACCTTAGGACCGTTATAGTTACGGCCGCCGTTTACTGGGGCTTCGGTTCACAGCTTCGGATTGCTCCTAACCACTCCCCTTAACCTTCCAGCACCGGGCAGGCGTCAGCCCGTATACTTCGCCTTACGGCTTCGCACAGACCTGTGTTTTTGCTAAACAGTCGCTTGGGCCTTTTCACTGCGGCCCCCTCGTGCTATTCACACTACCGGGGCACCCCTTCTCCCGAAGTTACGGGGTCATTTTGCCGAGTTCCTTAACGAGAGTTCTTCCGCGCGCCTTAGAATACTCTTCTCGCCTACCTGTGTCGGTTTGCGGTACGGGCACCATCACCTGGCTAGAGGCTTTTCTTGGCAGTGTGAGATCATGACCTTCGCTACTACGATTTTCGCTCCCCATCACAGCTCAGCCTTACAATGTGCGGATTTGCCTACACATCAGCCTTACTGCTTAGACGGACATCCATCAGTCCGCGTCACTACCCTACTGCGTCCCCCCATTGCTCATAACGGCTTACGGTGGTACAGGAATTTCGACCTGTTGTCCTTCGACTACGCCTTTCGGCCTCGCCTTAGGTCCCGACTTACCCTGAGCGGACGAGCCTTCCTCAGGAACCCTTAGGCTTTCGGCGGATCAGATTCTCACTGATCTTTTCGTTACTCATACCGGCATTCTCACTTGTATAATGTCCAGCGCTCCTTACGGTACACCTTCAACCCTTATACAACGCTCCCCTACCCCTGATGCAAAGCATCAAGCCATAGCTTCGGTGGTGTGTTTAGCCCCGTTACATTTTCGGCGCAGAGTCACTCGACCAGTGAGCTATTACGCACTCTTTCAATGGTGGCTGCTTCTAAGCCAACATCCTGGTTGTCTGTGCAACTCCACATCCTTTCCCACTTAACACACACTTGGGGACCTTAGCTGATGGTCTGGGCTGTTTCCCTTTTGACAATGGATCTTAGCACTCACTGTCTGACTCCCGGAAGTAAGTCTATGGCATTCGGAGTTTGACTGAGCTTGGTAACCCTTGCGGGCCCCGCACCCAATCAGTGCTCTACCTCCACGACTCTGTTTTCCGAGGCTAGCCCTAAAGCTATTTCGGGGAGAACCAGCTATCTCCGAGTTCGATTGGAATTTCTCCGCTACCCCCACCTCATCCCCGCATTTTTCAACATGCGTGGGTTCGGGCCTCCAGTGCGTGTTACCGCACCTTCACCCTGGACAGGGGTAGATCACCCGGTTTCGGGTCTACGTCCACGTACTCATTCGCCCTATTCAGACTCGCTTTCGCTGCGGCTCCGGCTCTTCACCTTAACCTTGCACGGGAACGTAACTCGCCGGTTCATTCTACAAAAGGCACGCCATCACCCCTAAAACGGGCTCTGACTTTTTGTAAGCACACGGTTTCAGGTTCTATTTCACTCCCCTTCCGGGGTGCTTTTCACCTTTCCCTCACGGTACTGCTTCACTATCGGTCGCTAGGAAGTATTTAGCCTTGGCAGATGGTCCTGCCGGATTCATACGGGGTTTCACGTGCCCCGCACTACTCGGGATCCGTCTCGGAGGGAACAGACTTTCAACTACAGGGCTTTTACCTTCTTTGGCGGGCCTTTCCAGACCTCTTCGCTTAACCGGTTCCTTTGTAACTCCATGTGAGACGTCCCACAACCCCAAAGAGCAAGCTCTCTGGTTTGGGCTTCTCCGCGTTCGCTCGCCGCTACTGACGGAATCACTATTGTTTTCTCTTCCTCAGGGTACTTAGATGTTTCAGTTCCCCTGGTATGCCTCTACACAACCTATGTATTCAGTTGTGAGTAACTGGAAATTACCCCAGCTGGGTTTCCCCATTCGGACACCCCCGGATCAAAGCTTGCTTACAGCTCCCCGAGGCAGTTTCGTTGTTCGCCACGTCCTTCATCGGCTCCTAGCGCCTAGGCATCCTCCGTGTGCTCTTAGTAGCTTAACCAATTGCTCAATATGAGCAATAGCAATCTACCGTTTTTATTTAAACTTGTTTGCACAAGTTCAGCTAAAAAGGAATGTTCTAATTCGCGTTTGTTTCGTTTCGATATCTAGTTTTCAAAGAACAAGCTCCATGCAAAAGCAAGCTGTTTGAGAGTTTGAGCTCTCAAAACTGAGCAACGAGTGAGTAACTAGCCGACCTGGCTAGATTTTATATTTGAATGTTTCCGTTGCAGGAAACGATTCTCCATAGAAAGGAGGTGATCCAGCCGCACCTTCCGATACGGCTACCTTGTTACGACTTCACCCCAATCATCTATCCCACCTTCGGCGGCTGGCTCCTTGCGGTTACCCCACCGACTTCGGGTGTTATAAACTCTCGTGGTGTGACGGGCGGTGTGTACAAGACCCGGGAACGTATTCACCGCGGCATGCTGATCCGCGATTACTAGCAATTCCGACTTCATGCAGGCGAGTTGCAGCCTGCAATCCGAACTGAGACCGGCTTTGTTGGGATTGGCTCCATCTCGCGATTTCGCAGCCCGTTGTACCGGCCATTGTAGTACGTGTGTAGCCCAGGTCATAAGGGGCATGATGATTTGACGTCATCCCCACCTTCCTCCGGTTTGTCACCGGCAGTCTATCTAGAGTGCCCACCCGAAGTGCTGGCAACTAAATATAAGGGTTGCGCTCGTTGCGGGACTTAACCCAACATCTCACGACACGAGCTGACGACAACCATGCACCACCTGTCTCCTCTGTCCCGAAGGAAAGGTACATCTCTGTACCGGTCAGAGGGATGTCAAGACCTGGTAAGGTTCTTCGCGTTGCTTCGAATTAAACCACATACTCCACTGCTTGTGCGGGTCCCCGTCAATTCCTTTGAGTTTCAGTCTTGCGACCGTACTCCCCAGGCGGAGTGCTTAATGTGTTAACTTCGGCACCAAGGGTATCGAAACCCCTAACACCTAGCACTCATCGTTTACGGCGTGGACTACCAGGGTATCTAATCCTGTTTGCTCCCCACGCTTTCGCGCCTCAGCGTCAGTTACAGCCCAGAGAGTCGCCTTCGCCACTGGTGTTCCTCCACATATCTACGCATTTCACCGCTACACGTGGAATTCCACTCTCCTCTTCTGCACTCAAGTCACCCAGTTTCCAGTGCGATCCGGGGTTGAGCCCCGGGATTAAACACCAGACTTAAATGACCGCCTGCGCGCGCTTTACGCCCAATAATTCCGGACAACGCTTGCCCCCTACGTATTACCGCGGCTGCTGGCACGTAGTTAGCCGGGGCTTTCTTCTCAGGTACCGTCACCTTGAGAGCAGTTACTCTCCCAAGCATTCTTCCCTGGCAACAGAGCTTTACGATCCGAAAACCTTCATCACTCACGCGGCATTGCTCCGTCAGGCTTTCGCCCATTGCGGAAGATTCCCTACTGCTGCCTCCCGTAGGAGTCTGGGCCGTGTCTCAGTCCCAGTGTGGCCGATCACCCTCTCAGGTCGGCTACGCATCGTCGCCTTGGTGAGCCGTTACCCCACCAACTAGCTAATGCGCCGCAGGCCCATCCCCAAGTGACAGATTGCTCCGTCTTTCCAGTTTCCTTCAGGCGAAGAAAACAACTATTCGGTATTAGCTACCGTTTCCGGTAGTTGTCCCAAACTTGAGGGCAGGTTGCCTACGTGTTACTCACCCGTCCGCCGCTAACCATCAGAGAAGCAAGCTTCTCATCAAGTCCGCTCGACTTGCATGTATTAGGCATGCCGCCAGCGTTCGTCCTGAGCCAGGATCAAACTCTCCAATAAAGTATTGAAAAGAGCGATAAGCTCATTTTGAATCTGACGAGATTAAAAATCTCATTTGTGCTCCAGCCGATCCAAGCCAAGGCTTGTTTCCAACTTTCGCGTTCATTCTGCAAGCAGAATGTTTACTCACTCGTTGTTCAGTTTTCAAAGATCAAACTTGTTTTGTTACCGAATGTCGTTCTCTTCAGCAACTCTTATATAATATCATGTCCGAACCAACTTTGCAAGCTCTTTTTTTAAGTTTCTTTCGAAGCTTATTTCATTCGCTTGCCGCACCATGTAAACCGTGTTTTCTTGGCCGGACTAATAATATATCACGTATAAATATTAATTACAATACTTAATTTAAAAAAAATCATTTACTACAAATCAACTACCTTTACTGTGTGGCTCTCCTCTATCGCAGTGTAAAATTTATTATAGCTTAAATGACATTCTTTCCATTCATACATCGTAATACATGTCTAATTGATTTCAAACTTATTAGGCTACATCTCCTCTCATATATTTTAGCTTCATTAATATGCTCAATTTAGGTTGTCCTTTTATCAAGATCATGCAAGATTACTGGGGGCACTGTGTTACCACGAGTATTAAGTAGAAGTATTATAGAAGATAAACAAAAAAAGTGATGCACGCATATCGCTATACGTGAACCACTTTCTTGGGTGTTATTACATTATATATAGAAGGAAACTCTTAATGTTGTGCCTGTGCTGATGCTGGAGGCGTCATCGTCATTTGTCCATTACCTGTTTTTTGCATGCCAACTCGCAGCAACGTAATTCCCCACGTAATAATCGAGATCAACAGAAGATGAACCATGTATCCCCCCACTGCTTCTCCACTATAGATCAAACGCATAAATCCCTGTACCCCATTGGAAGCGGGCAGAAAGTTTCCGATATAACGGTAGAATGGCACCAGCATCTCGGCTGGAATGATATTTCCTGCAGTCATCAACTGGAGTGGAACCATCGCTACATTAAATAGAGGGCCTGCATTGCCAAACAGGGCAAAACTCATTTGTGTAAAACAGATACAAGCCAGACTCACCAGCACATGATACAGATATAAAGCGCCGAAAGAGCTCGCAACATCCGTAAACTGAAGAGCTAATGTATCCACAATTAGGGGAACGATCACAGCTATACACAATAACAGCAATTGCCGTCCCCAGAAGATTTCCCATTTGGAATGGGTACGCTTCATAATATTCGACGTAATATTGAACTGAATATTCATGGTCATCGAAGCAATGTAGGTGATAAAACCCAGAATCATGGGCAGCATCGATGTTGCAAAATCACTCACGCTGTTCGTTTTATTAATTTCAGCCTTCACAGGCCCTTCATTCATCTTCGCCATCGCTTGTCCAATAGCTGTACTCAGTTCATCGCTGTTTGTACTATCGTCATTGAGTGTCACTTGAACCTTGGATTCCAGAATCCCTTGGCCCATTTGTTCGGTCATTCCAGTCGCCGCGTGTTCCACAATCGATTTGGCTACATCAGCATTTCCCTGATTGATATAAAAGGACAAGCTCGCCTCTGTACCTCCTTCAATCTGGTCAGTGAATCCTTCCGGAATTACAATAACCATCGCATAGTTACCTGCATTCATCTGTTGCTCAGCTTCCTCGGCAGAACCCAGTACATTGACATGGAAAGGCGCGAGCGTTTCAATCTGCTTCTGCACCTCTGTTCCCTGTGTCCCGTCTTCGTTCACCAGAGCAACTTGAAGTTGATCCACTCTCTCCGTGGCTTGATGATAACCCGTCATCCAGATCACAACAAATAACAGCGGAACAATCAATGCAAAAACCAACCCTATTTTTGTCTGTGGCACTTTAAGAAAATCTTTGAAGCTTTTCATTCGTTCACGACTCCCGTTAGTTAAAATTAAAATAATTGCACTACACATATATGCACGTGCACATATTTGCCCAAAAAAATTTATTTCATCTTTTCGTAGATGCGATTCATCACATTCATGAATGCTTCAAGCTCTTCAGGGGAACATTCGGCGAGTGCCTCTTGCTCTTGCTGTTTTGCCTTTGGTGTCAGAACGTTATTCATTTCCAGTCCTTCCGCCGTCAAACAAAGTAAAACCGCTCTGCGGTCCTGTGGATCTTCTTCTCTTGTCACCAGACCTTTGCGAATCAACTTGTCTATAATTTTGCCTACCGTTGTCTGGTCCCGCACTGTTAATTCAGCCAGTTTTTTCTGTGATATATGGCTTCCAGCCTTGCTCAATTCATTCAAGACTGCAAATTGTTCCGGCGTAATATCCTGTTCGCTCAGATTTCTGGTTGTTGTTTTTTTGTATGCCAGATACGTCCGTGACAGAATCAGTCCAAGTGGATTTTCATCCATATTAACAGGCATGCTGATGCTCCTTTCTCTATATAGTAGCACTACCATCTAATTTGCGTAAGCTCTATATTATTACCATATCTACAATACTGTCAATTTAATTTTTTATCTTTTCAAGCAAAAAGAGACCCACCCGTTAGTCAGGCAGCTCTCTCCTCTGGCATCGTCAAGCCATACTTACTCGGGCTTGCCACTTGAAGTTTCGGTATCGTCCTTCTTCTTTGTGCCTTTACTTTTATAAGGCTTCGGGGCACTTTTCGCCCGGTTAGCAGCGGCTTGCCAACGGTTCCAGCCTTTTTTACCCGTACCACGGCCGGTGCCGCCTTTTCCTTTTGCATTGCTCATGTTATCACTCCAATAATCCTGTATATGCTTAAAAATGACCGTCCTCGGTAACTTATCATGCAACCCAGCCCATCTAATTCACTTCCAGCATTTCTTATTATACCAAAAATCCACGTCTTTACGTCCATTTCCATAAATCATTGTATTGTTATTCTGTTATGAAAGCGGTATAGTGGACATAATTGAAAGAGGAAGCTGCGTCTTCTTCGGGATTGTTACTGGTAAGCAGGCGATACCCAAACTAAGGCTGTCTATTTAAGCCTTAGTTTGGGTTTTTTGTTATTATTACGACCAATTGAGGTGAAACACATATATGATCATCCGTCAGATTTTTAACAACAATGTCATCCGGGCAGAGAACCAGGTTGGTCACGAATTTGTTGTCATTGGCAACGGTCTTGGCTTCAAAAAGAAAAACGGACAACCCGTGGATGAGGATAAAATTGAAAAAACTTTTGTGCTGAAATCGGATAAAATACCGCAAAAACTCATTGATCTGATTGGAGAAACGTCGGTCGAATATTTGAAGTTGGCGGACGAAATTGTAGGCCATGCCAAAAAGGAAATGGGCGATATTTTTAGTGATAATATCTATATATCATTGATCGATCATATTCAGTTTGCCATTACCCGGTACCGTAAATCCGTCGGGCTGAAGAATTCCCTTTTGTGGCAGATCAAGAAGTTTTACAAAAAGGAATTTGGGATTGGAATGAACGCTGTGGAGCTGATCCAGGAGCAATTCGGCATCCAGATGGATGAACATGAGGCAAGTTTTATTGCCATGCATTTTGTAAACGCACGCCAAGATGCTCAAGGCATGAAACAAACCGTTGAAATTACCGAAGTTATTGATGATATCTTCAATATTGTGACTAATCATTACCAAATTGCCCTGGATGAAAATTCGTTTAATTATTCCCGGTTTATTACTCATCTGCAATACTTTGTCCAGAGAATGCTGAGTAATGAACAGGAGCAATTTGCTTCAGGAGATAACTTTCTGTATGAACAGGTGAAGGACAAATACAGCAAGGCTTTTGAGTGCACACAACGGATCAATCAGTACCTTGAGGAAAAGTTTGAAAGTGCCATGTCCATTGATGAAAAGGTGTATTTAACGATCCATATTCAACGTGTCACTTCCCGTAACGAGTTGCTGGACACGGAATAAAAAAAGCTTGCAAACGATTTCGGCGTCATATATAGTAGGTCTCACAACTTAACGACAAGGATTGTTACTGCTTAAGCAGGCGATACCTAAATGATTGGCAACAGGTCATCTTTCCGATGATCATAGCCATTCGTTTAGGTATTTTTTTGTTTTCAGGCAATCTTAACAACAAAGGAGAATGAACATGGATCATAAAAAAATGGGGGATGACATCGTTCGTCTCGTCGGCGGAGAAGCCAATATCAATGGTCTTGTCCACTGTGCGACCCGGCTGAGATTCGACCTGAAAGATTCGAAAAAGGCCGAACGTGAAACGCTTGAGAAGCATGAAGGCATTATTACCGTTGTCGAAAGCGGCGGCCAGTTCCAGGTTGTCATCGGTAGTAACGTGGCTCATGTATATGCGGAGATCATGAAAAACCGGGATTTCGAAGGGGATTCCTCCTCAACGGCTGAGTCCACAGGGGAAAAAACCTCGCTATTATCCAAAGTTTTTGAAATCATATCCGGAAGTTTCTCGCCGTTAATCCCGGCTATGGCAGGATCAGGTATGCTAAAAGCTTTACTGACTGTCCTGACCATGCTTGGATGGATGTCTGATACAAGTGACACATACCTGATTTTATCCGCTGCCGGTAACGCTGTATTTTATTTCTTGCCCATTTTCCTCGGCATCACACTGGGTATGAAGCTGAAAGCCAATCCTTATGTAGCTGGTGTAATTGGTGCCGCTCTGATGGAGCCGAACTTCACCGGACTGATGGATAAAGGCTCGGATGTATCGTTCCTGGGCATACCGGTTGTCATGATGAATTATTCAGCCAGCGTATTCCCAATCTTCATATCAATCAGCATCTACGCTGTTCTGGATAAGTTACTCAAGAAAATCATTTTAAAAGACCTGCAATTGTTCCTTGTACCGATGATTGCTTTGATGATTATGGTTCCTCTGTCCGCAATGGCCTTTGGACCATTCGGCACCACGGTAGGTGACTGGATCTCCTCCGGCGTAACTTGGCTCATTGGCGTCAGCGGTATATTATCAGGGGTTGTACTGGGTGGATTCATGACCTTCATGGTTGTATTCGGACTCCACTGGGGCTTTACTCCAATCACGATTCAGAATATCGGGGTTGGCGGCGACCCGATCGAAGCCATGGCTGCTGCAGCCGTATTTGCACAAATCGGTGTAGCGTTCGGTATTTTCCTGAAAGCCAAAAAGAACAAAACCCTGCGAACCCTTGCTGGCTCGACCAGCCTTACCGGTTTACTTGCAGGAGTAACTGAACCAATCGTATACGGTCTGATCCTGCGTTATAAACGTGTGATTCCTATCGTGGTTATCGCAGGTGCGATCGGCGGTGCCATCAATGGTCACTTTGGTGTTAAAATGACTGCTTATGTGTTCCACAATATATTTGCCATTCCCGTCTATACACCAACGGTTGTCTACGTAATTGCGATTGCCTGCTCCTTTGCGGTAGCTGCGGTATTAACCGTGATGTTTGGTTATGAAAGCAAAACGAAAGACACAGTTTCCGAGAAAAATGAATCTGTCTCCAGCACATCTGCTGAAAGTACGCCGGTAGAGCTTCCTGTCGTACCTGAGACCAAAACAACAGAAATCAAGAAAGAACAAATTTATAGCCCACTTACAGGTAAAGCCGTAGCACTGAGTACCATTAATGACCCGGCTTTTTCGACTGGTGCCATGGGTAAAGGTTTGGCGATTGTCCCTGAGATTGGTGAAGTTGTTGCTCCCGTGGATGGTGTCGTCACCTCCCTCTTCCCGACCGGACATGCCATTGGACTAACCACCAACGCAGGAACGGAAATCCTGATTCATATTGGCATCAACACAGTAGCACTGAAAGGAAAACACTTCTCTCCTGTCGTTCAGGAAGGGGATATCGTCAGACAGGGCGATCTGTTGATCCAGTTTGACATCGATAAGATCAAGGAAGCTGGATACGAAACCGTAACACCTGTCATTGTGACCCTAACGCAGCAAGAAGTGGATGTGTTCGAAACAACTCAGGAACATGTACAGAAAAATGATGTCCTGCTGACTCTCGTTGTCTGACCCAACTTATATATTATGAATTCAACTTAGGAGGAACTAACCATGAAACATACTCAACTGAAACCATTTCCTAAAGATTTCTTCTGGGGAGGTTCAACCTCTGCCTATCAGATCGAGGGAGCCTGGAATGAAGATGGCAAAGGCCCTTCTGTTATCGACATGGGCAACCATGTGGAAGGCGTAACCGACTTCAAGGTAACCAGTGATCACTATCATATGTACAAAGAAGATGTGGCGTTGCTCGCCGAAATGGGCTTTAAAGCCTACCGCTTCTCCATCGCATGGACACGCATCTATCCGCAAGGAGCGGGTGAAGTGAATCCGAAGGGGCTCGCCTTTTACGATTCTCTCATTAATGAGTTAATTAAATACGGTATTGAACCCATTGTGACGATGTATCACTTCGATCTTCCTTATGCACTTGAAGAAAAAGGTGGCTGGTCCAACCGTGCAACGATTGATGCTTTTGAACAATATGCCAAGACCCTTTATGAGAACTACGGAGATCGGGTCAAATATTGGTTGACCATTAACGAACAAAATATGCTGATCCTGCATCCCGGCTCTCTGGGTACACTGGATACAACACTTGTTGATCCGCAAAAAACACTGTATCAACAAAATCACCATATGCTGGTTGCTCAAGCTAAAGCCATGGCCCTGTGTCATGATATGCTGCCTGAAGCCAAGATTGGCCCAGCGCCCAACATCGGTGTAATCTACCCGGCGAGTTCCAAACCGGAAGATACACTCGCGGCCGATAACTATGCTGCCATTCGTAACTGGCTCTATCTCGATATGGCGGTATATGGACGTTATAATCATATTGCCTGGAGTTATCTCGAAGAGAAAGGATATACACCTGTCATTGAAGACGGAGATATGGATATCCTGGCGCAAGGAAACCCTGACTTTATTGCGTTTAACTACTATACTTCCCAAACGGTTGGTGAAAGTCTGAACGATGGTAATGACTTCTCCCATACAGGAGACCAGCATGAAATCGTAGGTGAACCGGGCGCATATAGAGGATCTGTGAATCCCAATCTGCAAAAAACGGAGTTTGGCTGGGAAATTGATCCGGTCGGCTTCCGCTCCACCCTGCGTCAGATCTACTCCCGTTACCACCTGCCATTGATTGTTACAGAAAACGGTCTGGGTGCCTTTGATAAACTGGAGGAAGGCGACGTGGTTAACGATCCATATCGTATTGAGTTCTTCAAGAAACATATCGATCAGATTCAACTGGCGATCACGGACGGCGTGGATGTATTTGGCTTCTGCCCTTGGTCTGCGATCGATCTGGTTAGCACACATCAAGGATCAAGCAAACGTTATGGATTCATCTATGTGGATCGTGAGGAATTCGATATCAAGGAATTGAGACGTATCCGCAAACAGAGTTTCCACTGGTATCAAAAACTGATTGAAACGAATGGAGAAATTCGTTAATACCGAACTATTAAAAAAGTCGACTGCACATATTTCATGTGTAGTCGACTTTTTTGGTGTTGATGCATGGATGTGGAAGCTTTCTTTTCCAATTATAAAATTACATTTCAGCCTTCGGTTGCTTTACCACTTTGGCCCCTCTGAGTACCCGTAGGGATAACAGGAAACAGATGGCCAGAACAGCAGCTGCCGAAACGTAAGGATAGTTAATATTCACATCGAACAATGCTCCAGCTACGATCGGACCTGCAATATTCCCTAAACTGGTATACGCCGAGTTCAATCCGGCCACAAAGCCTTGTTGTTCTTGTGCCAGTTTGGACATCTGTGTACTGATCGCCGGACGTAAAATGTCCATACCCAGAAAGACGATAAACGTTACGACAAGAATCATCCAGTACGTACTTACAAACAAGGTCAACAGTACAAATACGGCTACAAATAACAGACAGACTGAAATGACCATCTTTTCACCAAACCGATTGAGCAACCAACCGATCAGAGATACTTGCACAACCGCACCCGCGATTGAACCAAATGTAATGATAAATGCAATGTCTTTGGTCGTGAAGCCAAATTTGTGATCCACAAACAGTGAAAATACCGTCTCATAGTTCGCCAAACCAAATGCCATAACAAATACAATAATCAAACTGAAAAAGTACGGTTCACGGTATGAATTCAGCAATTGGGATACCATACCCGGAGCTTTGGCCTTCGTTAAACCAGGGATAGGTTTACTTTGTTCTCCTGTGCTTCGCGTGGATTCAGGCAAAATAATCAATGTAATGATGGATGCCAGCAAACCGGCAACCCCAGCGGCGTAGAACGGAATTCGAATGCCAAAGTCTGCGATGTATCCACCAATTCCCGGACCGATAATAAATCCGGTTGTAATCGCTGCATTAATCAATCCCATACCTTTACCGCGTTCTTCCTCTGTTGTAATATCTGCGGTGTATGCCATAACTGCCGGGAAGATCATCGCCGCACCAATACCACCAAGCATCCGGGCTGCGAAGAGCAAGACTGGTGCATTGACCGCACCAAACATAAACTCGGATACGGCAAAGATGAGCATGCCGCCAACGATAATTTTTTTACGTCCCCAGGTATCCGACCAACGACCCGCAAGCGGGGAGAACAGAAACTGGGTGAAGGAAAATGCCGCTACCAGCAATCCAACCGTAAATCCGGTGATCTGCAGGAGATCCATATACGCAGGCATGATCGGTACAACCAGACCAATACCCGTAAAAACAAGAAAAATATTAAACATTAACAGCAGCAATGCGCCCCTGTTCCGTGTTAGTAATGCCATGATTCCATCCTCCGTAGTTGTCAAAATGTTGCTTAAGCTTTATCTTTTGCAATCCCGTGCAAGAATACACTGGCGGCCTGGCGGTATAACGCAAGAGCCTGATCAGGCTCCATCCCCCGCGACATCTGACTAAGACCAATAATGGTACTTTCCAGTATCAGTGCGAGATTATCTACATTGTCTGCCTTGAACTCACCGCTCTCAATGCCTTGCTCTATCATTTGTTTATTAAATTGAATATGCCGCTCAAACATTAAGGAGATCCGCTCCTCAATATCATTTTCTTTCTTTTCCCCTGTGAAGAACTCATCAGCTGCCTTCGTCAGCGGGTGATTCATATCGTCCAGAACTAATTGTTCCGCCAAACCATAAATTTTCTCCGTGGAGGTGCGATAGAGATGTTCTTTGGCCGCCCAGCTCTCTTCCCACTCCCGGTCCCACTCATCGATTAGATAGAGGAACAGACCTTCCTTACTTTTAAAATGGTAATATATATTGCCCTTGCTGCTGCCCGTCGCAGCTACAATATCCTCAATGGACGTTGCTTTATAACCTTTTTGTACAAAAAGGGCTTTGGAAGCATCCGCAAGTTTCTTCTTGGTCTGCTCGGTTTGAAGTTGCTTTTTATTCATATTCATTCCATTTCACTCCATCCCATACATACTGAACATTCGTTCTGTATTTTAACAGATGTATCGAATATAAGCAATGAAAAAGGAGAATTGGCACATTGGCCAACTCTCCCTCCACAATCATTTCACTTTTTTACCTTTACCATGCAATATTTTCAGTTGACCATTCTCGTATGGTACCTCGATCTAGTTTATTATTGCTGTCCTGCGCGCACCCGGATGTTGCCCAGTTCGTTGGCATTGATCGCAAATGCATTACCGCCCTGTCCAACCGAAGCTTTGGCTGACTGTCGTGCCTGGAATTTCAAACGGCTTTTGTCCACGTCCACCCGGTTAACCTGTTTTGCTTTCTTTTTACGTGTACTCATCATTCATCCCCCTCCCCACTTCTCTTTTTCTGCTGCCAGACTAACGTCTGCGAGAAGAACGGCGACCTTTCTGTTTCATGATCTGCACGTTGACTGCATTACTTGCAAGTACGTTTCCTGAGTCGGCATAACCCTTCGCGGTTTGGTGAATCTGGATTACGATATATTGCTTTTTACCAATACGATAGCGATAACTTTTCACGTTTGAACGAGTCATGGTCATCTCCCTGTGATCGTTTTTAACAAGCTCGGGTTATCCTATTCATGTCCATGTACATGGGGATGTGTGAATGCATACTTCCGATAATAAATGGATGAAGAAAAGATGCAAAAAAACCTTCCTATTATATTATAGGAAGGTTCTACTTATTTTCATTTTGTCACGCCGAAGGAAAAGCGCTTAGATCCATATAGGAGACTTCCCACAGATGATCATCCAGATCCTGAAAACTCCATCCGTACATGAATCCGTGATCCTGCGGTTCGTTGGATGGCTTCGCTCCTGCATCAAGGGCAGCTTGTACAATCGAATCTACCTGCTCACGGCTATCTACAGACAGGGCAACGATGACTTCGGTTGTATCGGCAGCATTGGAGATTTTTTTCGAGATGAAGGATTGGAAGCGTTCCTCCACCAGAAGCATGGCGTAAATATTTTCCCCAATGATCATACAAGTAGCAGACTCGTCCGTAAAATTGGCGTCAAACTCAAACCCCACCTTGGTAAAAAATTCAACGGATTTCTTCAAATCTTGAACAGGTAAATTGACAAAAATCTGCTTAGCACGAATAGCCACCATGGATCACCTCGAACTCATAGAATAGATTCCACCTCAAAATAACACCTCGCGAATACGCTGTCAATTGAATACAATTAGTGATATTCCAACTTGTGATTACTGCTCGGAATTAAATGATTCCATATTGAATAAAATGAAACAAAAAAGGCCCAGTCTCATGTTCGAACTATAACATGGTGACCGGGTCTTTTCATTATGTTTGCGGAGGCTATATATTAAATCGGAGTTACTGCGCAATCTCCAACTTTTCCAAAAAAGGCTTTAATTTATCCACGACATAGTGGCTTCCGCCTCGGCCGTTCACCTCTTCAATTACAGCGGATAACAGGAAGGTCGGAGAGTCGGTATCAAATACTACGAAAAATCCGTTTTCCTGTCCCTTCTCTCCCTTCTTCGCTTTCAGTTCTGCTGTTCCTGTCTTGCCCGCGAGTCCCACAGGAATTGAGTTCAAGGAGTGGGCGGTACCTCCCTGCCGGGAAACAACTTCTCCCAATGCATCCTTAACCGTATTTGCGGCTTCCGGAGTAATGATTACCTCAGGCTCAGTGCTTTCTTTTCCCTCGATCAGAACAGGTTTCACCAGTTTCCCCTCATTAATAAAAGGTGTAAATGACGATGCCAGATGAATCGGGGACATCAACATCTCCCCTTGCCCGTAGGACGTATCAGCGAGTAATACCTCAGACGACAGATCCAGATGTGCTTCATTGGCATATTGGCTTGGCTTCAGATACAGTTCATCCAGTCCAAAGTTATCGCCAAAACCAAACTTCTGGATCCCATCAATAAACTTGGCGCTGCCCATCTCGATCGCTTCCATGGCAAAGTAAATATTGTCCGAGTACACCAGAGCATCGACCATGTTAACCGGGGATAAACTCTTCACACGCTTAACATAGTAACCGCCCCAGCTATCATTTTTGCGCCATTGCAAGCCAGAGATATCATGTGTTTTGTCCGCTGTGGTCACCTTCTCCATCAGTCCCGCTGCGGCTGTAATCGCTTTGAAGGTTGATCCTGGTGCATACCGGGTAGTGACTCTGTTGATAAAAGGAAGCTTCTCATTCGCCGAATAAGCATCCCACTCTGCCTGAGTAAGCCCTGTAACCATCTTGTTCGGGTTATAGGAAGGCGCACTAACCAACGCCAGCAGGTTGCCGTCCGTCGGATTCATCAGAACCATCGCACCTGCGTCTCCTCCGCTGGATAATGTCTGATACAGTTTCTTTTGCTGTTTGGAGCTAATCGTCAGCTGAACATTCTGTCCATCTACAGCATCCTTACGAATAAGCTCAGAACGGGAGTTACCGGATTCATCGGTGATTTCGATCAGACCACCACGTTCACCACGCAGCTGTTTCTCCATGGACTGCTCCAAACCCGCTTTACCGATCCAATCCTCGGCACGATAATACCCTTCCGTATCCTTATCCAGATCTTCCTTGGTGGCTTTGCGCACGTAACCAATCAGGTGCGCAGCCGCCTCGCCGAGTGGATAATAACGGATTTCCTTGCTTTGCATCGTAACCCCGCTTAAAGATTCTGGCACGTCAAACTCCTCCGTTGAACCAATCGGGACAAAATACTCCGGCTTCACCCATGTCTGAGCAAGCTCCTTATGAATGGCATCTTCCGAAACCTGATAATGGCTCGCGATTCGGGTAATCATCTGGTCCGGGTTATCACCAAGTTTCTCCGGTACAATGCCCCATTCATTCATCGTTCCCTTGGTAGCGAGTGGCAAACCATCACGATCTACAATGTCTCCACGATCCGGGAACAGTGTCCTCACTCGTACCTTACTACCCTTAACCATGTCATTCAGGATCAGTGACGGCTGCCAGTTAATTTGCCAGTTTTTGCTGCCGTCCTCAAGCTCCTGCCGGACCAGTTTCAATGTATGCGTCTCACTGACTTCTCCCAAAAAAGTTGTCAGTTGCAGATTATAATCGACCTCATACGTTTCCTTGTTTTGTTTCTCTGTATCGGTCTTACTGCCATCGGAAGCCGTTTCGGCAACATCCATAGGCTTAACCTCCGCTTTGACGGTGGATACTTCCATACCCGAATAGATCGCATTGTATTTCTCAACAAATTGTTCCTTGTTCATGCCCGACTCTTGCAGCGAAGCAGGTGTCATCAAGGTGTACAACTGGTCAAATTCTTTTTTTTGCAGATGCTCTATGTACTGATTCACGGTAGTCTGGGGTTTGGCCTCTGCTTCTTTGTTATTCTGCATGTATAGATACATTCCGATTCCACCTGCAAATAAGATGGGCAGCAGTCCGTACATTAATTTACGTTTGGATTTCATGGTTACATCACCTCTAATATACACTATAGATTTCCAGAGTCATTTAAACAATGAAACAAATCTGACGAATTTATCATTAAAAATAGCCGAAAGCTCACATAATATGTTTAAATAAGAAGAGTGAGATTACATACTAAAGCTTTTTTGCTATGCAAAAGGCTGAAAAGGAGCCCGATGATGGAAATCAGCTATTTTTTACTCCCAAAAGCCGAAGTGGCCTATATCAAGTCTACCGCTTCCATGAAAGATGCTATTGAGCAATTGGAATCGCAACACTACACCGCCATTCCCGTGATTGACCAGGATGGAAAATATGTTGCTACCCTGTCCGAAGGCGATTTGTTATGGAAAATGCGAAATACACCCGGATTGACTTTTGATACGATGGATCAGGTTCAAGTCCATGAGATTAACAATCGGGTATATAATGAATGTGTATTCATTGAGGCTGAAATGGAGGATATGCTGACACTTGCAGCAGACCAAAATTTTGTGCCTGTGGTGGATGTCGATCGTGTCTTCCTCGGTATTATCCGTCGTAAGGATATTATTGAATACTATACGCGTAACATTTCGGATTAGATGAAGTGGAACATCCTGTAATAAGTAATAAACGAATATTCAACTCGAAAGGGTACTCCTGTGGTCATGTTTGGCCAAACCGGGGTACCCTTTTTGTTTCATGGTATGGTCGGAATCACTCTAGGTACGCTTGGCGCGCTCTTCCTTATAATAGTTCAACACGTCCCTTGGGCTTCCCTGGAATGCCCGCTCTTTGCCGAACTCATACGCCTGATGCAAATACGAATACGCCTCGTCATGCTGCTCAAGTCTCATGCAGATCATGCCGAGATCGATCAACGGACTCGTACTTCTATCCGAACTCCGCGTACTTAACGATATCTCAGCCCACGGCTTCGCCAGTTCATACTGCTTCAGATCGATATGTGCATTCGCATGACAGGATGCGATCCAGCTTGCAATCTCCCATTCCATCTTAGGCTCGGGCAACATGCCCCATGCCTGATCATAATAGATAAGTGCTTGTTCATGTTGTTGCGTCTCATCCAGCACATTACCGGCTTCTACCGTTTCTACAATTTGTCGCTCCAGTTCGGCATGTTCCGGTGTCAGATCTTTCATTGCACCGTCTCCTCCTCCAGGACGAAATACCACTCCAGAAAAGCATTGAAATCAGCCCACTGCGGCTCACTCTCACCATTAAGAAACCGTTCAATCGATTCGCCCAGTTCCACCAGCACCACTTCTCCCGTCTGACGGTTGTAGAAAAATCCACCTTCACCTTCAAAACTGTCCAGTGGAATATACGCCTCGGGAAGTCCCAGTGTAAGCTGTGCTACATTCATGTCTTCCATATATACGGTGTTCTCCATAAACCAGCAGATCTGATACAACTCCTGATGCCTGCTGTAAAAAGTCGGTCCATCCTCTGCATGTAAATAAAATTGTGCGAAATCCGACTGAAGATCGATCTCAAGCTTCCGCAATGCTTCTTCGTATGCTGCTGGAACATCTTCATGCCACCAGCCTTGCTCCTGGCAATGATCAATTACTTTATTGGATAACATCGTAGACCTCCTAATTCAATTTTGCTCACACAGATTTTACAGGTATCCAGACTTGGGGAGGTGTGCCGTGACCTCTATACACTTCAAGTTCCGGAATCCCTGCATGCTTATATGAAGTGGAAGGAAACCACTCTGTCATAATATGGTGCCACAACCGTTGTATCGCCTCCGGCTTTAATTCATCCGCTTCAAATACAACCCAATGGGACGCGGGAAGTTCGATGGACACCAAACCTTCAGGCACTTCACCAGAGTGAGAGGTAGCAATCCAGTACTCCATTTGATTGTCCTGCAGCTCTCTCTGATCTACACAGATGCCCACCAGACCGGGAATGGCTCCGTTATTGAACCCGTTTAAATGTTCCTCAATTCCTTCTGCCAAAGCATCCTGCCACATCTTTGGGATTTCTCTTAAATTCTCTCCATCCACACAAGAGAACGTTCGTTTGATGCCCACAAAGGTAAGGGACTGCTGTTCGATCACCTTATCATTCACATTCATTAGATGGACTCCTCTCTGAGGGCGATATGGAGCATGGTTCTCCATGACCCATTCATGAAAACATTGTTCCATACATGATATATACCTCCGATATGTCCTACAGTTACTGTATCAAAAGAGTAGATAGATTGGAAATAGTACCGGTACTCCTGCAAATAAAAAAAGCCCGCAGTAACTGCGAACCTTATTTCTCAAAAAAGGAACTCATAGCTTCACTCAAGAAAACACTTCCCGGCTGTGGAATATACGATATGTGGCAAGTATAGTCGAAGCAGTAATGAAAGCCATCACAATTATATATACGGTTAAATAAGACATATTCAGGCCGAATAAGGAATAGTTTAATGGTGTTCGATAAAGCCCTGTTACCCGTATCATGGTACTTATCGAAAATTTCTCGACCCAATTTAATGACCCGGAATTTAAATTTAATACGTCAAAGGCCAAGTATGGCAGACCTACTATCAAAGTATTCACAATTATAGCTATAAAGGATGTAGAACTTAGAACGGATACCAGTAAAACAATAGATGCAAAGACCATGCTACCTGCTATATGAGTAAACAATTGAACTAAATAATATTGAAAAGCAGTAAACGTATACGGTGAGAACTCATAATCAAAGCTGTAAACATACATGCCCACGCTCTGTATGGAAGTATCCGCCCCAGCCAGATTACCAAACCTTAACCAATATAAAACCAAGTTTACCCCAGTAAATAAAACGACACACATCACAACGTACAATATGGAAGCAATGCATTTTGCTGATACGAGCTTGCTTTTGCCTCTTTTGCTGCTACGCAGTAATGATGCTGTACCTAGTACATATTCTTCGGTAAATACTGGAGCCAACCCCAGCAGAATCATAATCATCATAAAAACTACACCGAATTGATCAATATATTCCAGTAGGTAGCCCCAAGGTTTATTATAATAAATCTCGGATACATTCACTGTTCGCTCCAAAATGTTGCCACGATCATCATATCGTGTGCTGTTCTTCATCGTTTCTGGAGAAAAAAACACAATATCGTAAAATGCACCATACTGGTATCTACCTTTGGTACTATCCCAAATGGAATCATATTGATTATGTGCGACTTTTACCTTCTCTGTTGTAATAGGTCCTTCATAAGGTTTGTAAAAAGCGGAACCATCCATTATCCCAGGATGCCTCCAAAAAGAGTATACGACTAGAAAAACAATTAAAATAGACATTGCTATACCAATACTTTTACGCGTTATAATTTTATAAAACTCGAATTGAGTTAAACGAATCAAGACTTCGTCTCCTCTCCAAAATAGTGCATATATACATCTTCGAGCCGAGGTGATTCTGGTACGGCTTGGGGAACAGGCTGTTCTTTGGCCAGAATTCGCGCTACTATTCCATCTGACTCATAAGACAAACCACTTACTTTGAAATGGGAGGTAAGATCAGCAAGTTGCTGCGAATTCAATTTCGCTTTCCATACGGTATTTTTCATCCGGTTCATAATCTCTTCCGGAGTATTATGGGCGATGAGCTGCCCTTCATTCATTAGAATCATCTCCTTACATGAAAACTCCAAATCAGAAATGATATGCGTAGATAACATTACAATACGATCTCTTCCCAGCCCGCCGATAATGTTACGAAATCGAATGCGCTCTTTGGGGTCCAATCCAGCTGTAGGTTCGTCAAGAATCAAAATTTGTGGATCATTCAGCAAAGCTTGGGCAATTCCCAATCGCTGCTTCATTCCTTCGGAGAATGTGCGGATTTTATGTTGTGCTTGATTTCCAAGGCCCACCATCACTAACGTTTCCTGCACACGTGCTGAAGCTTGATTAATACCGATCCCTTTCAAAGAGCACATATACATGAGAAACTTATAAGCACTGAATCGGTTATAAAATCCAAATCGTTGCGGCATGTAGCCTAACAAACTTCGATAACGCTCTCCCATGTTTTGGATAGACTGCCCGTTCAACAAAATTTGTCCAGACGTGGGCTTGGAAATGTCTACTATCATGCGAAGCAATGTTGTCTTCCCTGCTCCATTCGGCCCAAGGAGACCGTAAACACCACCACTGGATAGTTCCAGTGAGACTTCTTTTACCGCCAACTTGTTCCTGTATTTCTTGGATACGTTATCCATGGTCAGTATCAAAGGAGTAACCTCTTTCTGTCTGTAATGTATATTTTCTTGCCATCTCATAGATCTGACTGATTAATAGTAGAACTCCGCATAGAGCCATCGCTAAAAGTACTGTGGGCTGGATCGTTTGAAGTAGGGTCTTCAATTCGGGATTACTTAGTACAAGCCAAACCAGTGCGAACCATACAATTAAAAAGATACTGACGGCTGTCCCACCTCTGACACGCATCGCGAGCCATAGACTTGTACCTGCTGCGATCATAAGCTGTGTGTACGAAAGGCTGATAGCACTCCATGATATGGAAATACCTGTTTCGCTTGATATAAGTAAATTAAGCAAAAAAACAAACGCCATGTTCCCAATAAGCACTACGATTAGACGGGTAAGCATCAGTTGCTGTGCTGTAATTTTGCAGGTCAGTTCGATTTCCATTAATCCTTGATCTCGACCTTTGAAAACTTCTAGCAAACCAAGTACAAATGGAACAGGAACTATAAAGAGCACACTCATGTACGGGTCTGTCGTACTGTGGGTACCTAGCCAATAGCCGAACAACAAGAGCATTGAACAGACTAACCAGTAAGATTTGTGGAAGACAGCAACCTCACCATAAACTAACTGGAACAATTCCTTAACTGAATTCCCAGATGATTTTTGTTTCAGGTGAGCATTCATGTGTTCTGGCATATATGTATCCAGTATTCTAATTGTCTTGTCAATCTCCATCTCGGATGGAAATTCAACCGGATACTCATCCAGATATGAAGCAATTTCGTTGTACTCTTCTATTTCCAACTCTGCTACAGGATTCGATTCATCTCCGTTTCCTCTGCTTTTCATCCCGTTCACCTCCCACAATAATCTCCTTTAATTTCGTTATCCCCAATCGAATGCGTGACTTTACGGTCGATTCGTTGGTTCCCGTAAGTTCAGCAACTTCCCTGATCTTCAATCCATTGTAATAGTTTAGAATGACTGCATCTCGCTGGTGATCAGGCAAACTTAATACTGCCCGCATGACTTGCTCGTTCTGAAATCGCTTATGAAAAATATTCCAAACATTCTGTTGTTCACTGGCAGGGAACGCATCCTCAGTTAATTCACTCTCTCTTTGTTGCTGCTTGAACTCCCGCCCACGATAATAATCTCTACAATGGTTCACTGCAATCTTCAGTAGCCAGTGACTGAATTGTCCTGTGTTCTGATACTTGTTCAGGGAATTCATCATTTTTACAAATACCTCTTGAGTGAGATCATAAGCAGTATGGTACTCTCCAGTTTTTAGGTAAACATAAGCAAATATCGACTTATAATGCCGTTTCACCAGTACTTCCATGGCAGCTCGGCTACCTTCACGAATTTCTTGAATAAGCTCTTCATCATTCAACGCTCCCTCACCCCCTCTACAAACAATTAACGAAATTTGGATTGTAAAAGATCAAAAATATAGAGTATATTTTTCTGAATATAACAAAATCTCAAATAAAGAAGTATTAATATACTGACTCTGATCTAAATTTTCTCAGGAGTGTGAACTACTGGCTCGATCTTTCATTTCCTTATTCTGTTGCAACTTTATTCTTATTCGTTCGTCTAACTACTGATCAACAACTAAGGAGATGACTATGCGAATAACTTGCAGCCCCGGTTTCCCAGGAAGCATGATTGGATCGATTGATCTTCAGCCATCGAAGTATTACACCCCACCTTCCAGTAACAACCAGATTACAGATCATGTTGATCCCGAACTCGTTACCATTCCCTATGTGGAGGATCCAGAATTCGGATCACACTTTGACGCCATGAAGGTCATGAACGGAACTTATAAAGATGAAATGCATGTGAGCTATGATGTAGAGTTTACGATTGATGTAGATAAAAAAGGTTATATTACGCAATTTGAACATACGTTCCAGCTGGAACGTTATCTGGATCTGGTTCGCACACAGTCCTACAAAGTAATCAAGACAAACTGGCGCGGACAAACATTTCACGTGATGACATACAGTTACCTGGAGGAAGTCATTCATCCGAAGAATGTTCTTTTTAGATGTAACCTCGCAGAAGATGTGTTTGTGGTAGCTGAACTTGTCTCCAATCGCTCAGATGAAAGTGCAACTGAGCACGGTATCAGGGATCTGCATTTCCGTGCATTAATCTCGGCCCGAGATGATCTGTACCCATTAGATTATATGTGTGAGCCTGATTTCGACCTGAGTCTCGACTAAAAAGTAGATACATATGTAGAAAGAGCATAAGCTGTCCCGAATCAGCGGGGTGGCCTGTGCTCTTTTTTAACAAATGAACCACCAACTCCCTAATTTAAACTCCCTCCTTCATTCGCTCGGCCTTATGCTCCCCATGCCTGGCTCTAAGCAAAACAAGCTGTAATGTCGATGAATATACCATAATGCTGTACATGCATATGTTCTTCGTACGTTCAGATATGAGAGGGGTTGGAAACATGGTTTACCGGAAAAATAAAATGCATTCGCTGTTCGCTCTGCCCTTGGCAGGCCTGCTGTTTCTGTTATGGGGTGCTCAAGCGGCACATGCGGAACAGGTCGACAGTTTGTTGCCTGAGCGAAGTCAGCAGGAGATCGTTCAAAAGTGGAATCAGTGGATGAGTGGCAATGATACATCTCCCCTGTATACAGAGACACCTTCGACAAGTGCTCCCTACTCTGCTGGTGTGGTAAGTGATGCCTATCTGGAACAAGGGCTGAACGCAGCCAACTTTTATCGTTTTATCACGGGGCTACAGGGCGATCTTGTCCTTGATCCTACCTTGAATCGTCAAGCCCAGCATGGGGCTGTTGTGGTCTCCAAGGGTGAATACCTGTCCCATTATCCAGAGCAGCCAGGAGATATGCCAAAGGATTTCTTTGACACCGGTTCAAAGTCTGCCAGCAGCTCCAATCTGTACGTTACCAGCAGTGCCAAGAATAACGTCCTGACAAAAAGCATACAGGCCTACATGAATGATTCAGACGCCTCCAACATTGATCGACTCGGTCATCGGCGCTGGATTTTGAGTCCACAACTGCAACGAATCGGATTTGGACTCGCCACTCGTAGTGAAGCAGGCAAGACATATGATCAGTACTATAGTGCCATGCAGGTATTTGATAAAAGCAGAACTGGGGGAACTTCGTTCAACTACAGCCTGTTCCCGAATCAGGGTGCATTTCCAATCGAAGCCTTTGGCAGTACACAGGCCTGGTCTGTTCAACTGAATACAGATGTATTCGCGAAACCATCACTAACTGAGGTACAGGTCGAGATGACTCGGACTTCCGATCAACGTACGTGGACCTTTAATGCCAACAATCAGAACAGCGGCTTTCCAACCGGTTATTACAACGTGGACCCTGCGGATAAACAATGGTTTAATCAAGCCTATTTCAATGTAGAGACAGGTGGATATGGATATGGCTACGCCATCATCTTCCGTCCGGACGATGTGCAATTGTTAAAGAACGGCGACACGTTCGACATTCGAATTACAGGTCTGCAAAAGAAAAATGGTACAGCAGCGGAGATCTCATACTCCACACGTTTCTTCCATGTTGACGGTCTTCAAGATGCCACTCTTACCCGTATAACGCCAGGACAACCAAACCTGAACGTTCGAGCAGGAGAACAGATTGATCTACCTTCAATCACTGCAGTGAATGATAACGGAACATCCTATGTTCCACAATCTAACGTTTCCTTCACCACGACGTCAGATCGCATTGCCATCAAGGATGGAAAAATAGTCGGACTTCAGGCCGGTAAAGCCGAAATCCGGATTCGTTTTGAAGGGAAAGAAGCGGTTGTCTCTGTTACGGTAACGGGAATTCCCCAATTAAGTGATATCCGCACACATTGGGCGAAAGATGCCATTCAATGGGCCGTTCAACAGGAGATGGTCAGTGGATACGAGGATGGAACGTTCAAACCCAACAATCAGGTGAGTGAAGCCGAATTCCTCTCCATGTTGTTTAAGCTGTATGCGAATTCCCATGTCATTCAGAGCATCGATGCTGCAGAGGGACAAGCTATCAAAGGAAACATCTGGAGTGATCGTTATTATACCTATGCTTCCGCGTTGAATCTGAATCTGGATGCCAGCAAACAGAATCCGAAGCTGCGCAATCATGCCTTGAACCGAACAGAAGTAGCCGTAATCGTGGCGGGGCTTGGCGGTAAAAATTATACCCAGGATGACGATGCCATCCGGTATCTGCTGAACATGGGATACTCTTCAGGCAAAACAGCAGCTACGGTGCAAGGTTATGCGGGACAAGAATCCTTGACCCGGGCAGAGGCCGTTGTTTTTCTCCAGAACCTGAAAGAAAAAGGCTTCGAACTATGGAGCAGACCAAAGAATGCCACTGAAGCTACCGAGAATGAAAAGAACGGCGGACTACCGGATCAGACCATGAAAGCTGTATATTCTGCCGATCAAACGCTGGTCCTTCAAGGTACGTTCCTGGCGTATGCCAACCAGACGATGCCGATCAAAATCCATGGTCCTTCGCCTGCTGTAGAGCATATCCAAACGCAGCAGGTTACAACAGATGCTTATGGCAATTTTAAACTCACGGTAAGTAACCTTGATGCGAAGGAACTTAACCTCTATGTGGACGTACGCGAAGATTATTCCTACTGGATCAGTGTAGAGGCGGGGCGAACTGCGATAAGTGATTATACCGAGTAACATGTAAAAACCAGCTTAGGAATTCTACATTGAATTCCCAGCTGGTTTGTTTGTTATGAGGACTGATTTTGATATGAGACATGACATACGTTCAATGTTCAGTGTTCAATTATTGGTGGATATAACTTTTTAAGTGTAGACTTTAAGTCGGATGACCAAATTGCTCTGCCTTTTCATTCATTATCCTCGCTAACCTCGCTCTTAATCCACTCATCCACTCCGGTTCATGTGACCACTGCTCTGCAACAGATTGAAGCATACGCACATAACCGTACAAGTTGGCAAAACGGCGACAAGCGGGGAACATACTCTCCAGATCATAACGTTCTCCTGCCTCGGACCAGTAACCATTCAGGAACAATTGCTTCTTCAGCTCCCATTGTTCAGGCTCGATCTCCTCACGTAAACTATCCAGACTCTGTTCCACGTCCATCGCGTACCAGTGATACATCGAGTCATCAAAATCAATGGCATAACAAGACTGGCTATCTTCGTCATAGAAGACATTATCCAATTCAAAATCGTAGTGGATGAGTCCGAAATTTTGCTGGGTCATCGGCCAAGTCGCAAAATATGTTCGGAGAAACTCCACCTCGTTCAGAGCAGCCGTTTCACCAGGAAAACCCTTTAGGATCTCCTGCATCCAATTCAAAACATCCTTATAGGTCCAGCGTTTCTCCTTCTGCTCAGGCATGAATGCGCGCGATAGATGATGCAGCTCACCCAATGCCTGACCATAGCTGTACAGGATGGAGTCATTCAAATCAATACTTCCTAAATGCGATCCGGGTACTCGCTTGAATACGGAAGCAAAGTACGTTCCCCATGGCGTGTGAGCCTCTACGAGTTCTGCCCCTGAATGGGCAGGTACAGGCTCCATGGCTCCATACTGATTCGTTCGAAGATAACGGAGGAACTCCAGTTCAGCGCTGAGGTTGCTTCGATTTTTTTCCTCTACCGGGGCAAATCGAAGCAATCGCACTTCCCCCTGATCTCTAAACGGATACACGGCATTGGAGGATATACGATAATACTGAAACATGTCCAGCGATTCAGGATCATAACTCCAATTCTTTAAAATCATCTCGGCAAGATCATTATGTTGAAATAAATATTTTAATGTTAACATGGGCATTTCTCCTTTTTGATCATTTCATGTGGATTGCTCGTAGCCATCGAGTGCCTATTTTGGCGCGCAAAAAGCCGCAGGCTATGCCTGCGGCTTTTAAAAATTCTGAGTGTATGAGAAATTTGCACAAGCAAATAAACCTCGCATACGCCAGAAAAAATGAGCAGTTATATCCCTATATATCAGCAGATCTCAGATCGACTGGGAAACCGGATGTGTCCCACACTGCATCTGAATGATCTGCCGGAATTATTCAGTTCATTCTTACCTTCATTGTAGTAATGGAACATACCATCTTAGACCGTCGTTTCATGACGCTCACTCCCTTCAAAAAACCAGTTGTTTCCATAATAGCCGATAAGCCAAATGTAAGCAATTACAAAATGACGATAATCCCATCATTTTTTACTGGACAACCATCACCCGTTCCACCGTCTCGGTGTTGTCCTTATACCACACCATCACGATGTTTTCTTTTTGAAGATCAGACACTTGAATGGACGAATTCGCACGTGGGCTGGAATTGCCCGAGCGCGGCGTCCCCATGCCTTCCGTGATAGCAACATCATCACTTATATTTAATTTCATCTCCATTCCGGTATCCTTCCATTCCATGCTTGGGGATGAGGTGTCCTGCACCTCAAGTAACGCTAACGTGACTGTGTTTCCATTCACAGAAATGACTCTACCTATCATGTCGGCATTCATCATCCCCTGCGTCATGTCTGGACTGCCTGTACGGTCATTCATACCCGTGCCACCCCTTCCACCTCTAGGCGTTCCTCCATTCATGCCCAGGCCACCGCCATTCGGCATGCCGAATCCATTCATGCCTTGCACAGAACCGGTGTTGGTAATATTCTGGGCGGTTATAACATCGCAGGCCGTCAGCATAACCAAACATCCCATCAGCAGGAGTGACGTAACCGATGTAAAATATTTATTTTTTCGCATATGCTCACCTTTTTCTCAGGGAATATTGCTCCAAGGTACCTTTACGATGGAATATGAAGTCATACGTATCTTTGAACCCCATATAGGACAGAACAACCAACAGCGGATATACAGGATAGATGTATCTGGACTTAATCTCCCACAGAATATAAAACCCGATGAATCCGAGAATGACCAGGATTAAGGAGACTTCATCATACCGTTTACGACGAATTCCACCGACCAACCGGATGAAAATAAAACAGTACATCAAGAAATTCATCACATATACGATCCAGAGTAACCCCGTCCGATAAGCCGAATCCCCTTGCAACAGTTCTGTTATCACATTCGTGTAACTATAGGAGCCTGCGATTCCGCCTCCCCTTCCTCTTCCGGCACCCATGGAACTTTCATTGCCGATTCCGTAGCGGTCCATCTGGTATGTCCCTTCGGTCCAGGTCCATATGATCTTTTTGTAATACATCTGCACCAAGTCACTCGCACTTGCTTCAGACAGCTTCTTGCCGATCTCTTGTTTGAACAATGCTGCGCTCTCAACTTTATTGTAGTTGGCCTGCCTCTGATAGATCTGATAACTCTCCATATTGTCCCAGAAGCCAAAACGCTCCAGATTAATCCCCATATTTAGCCACATATAGACCGGTGCAGCATTCTCTCCAACAGGTTCGCTCACAGCTCCAGAGGATTGAAGAACCGCATTCTGAGTCCAGGTTGGTACATTAAACAACATAGCCAGCACACCGATGGAAATGACAACTTTCTTCGCTCCGATGCTCCGCATATTCAGCAGGATAGTTATGATGGCAGCTATTAGCACGATCACGCCAATGCTTCGGAAGTAATTACCCATCGCGAGAAAAACGGCGGCAATGACGATTGTTTTCCAAGACTTTTCACGTACAAAACGAATAACAAAGTATAAACAAGATGTCAGAAATGCTGTAGCAATCACATCGTTATAGATCAGGTTGTTAAGGAATAAGGAAGGCAGGTACGTTGCTGCAAAGATCAACACACCGTAATCACGTTCCGTGGATCTGTCATTCACTTGTTTATAGATAAGATAAATCATGAACGTTGTTAACGTTGAAAACAAAATATTAAATAGTTTGATGACCAGATAGTTATCCGGGAACAGGTACAGCAACGTCTTCAAGTACAACACGATCGAGTAGTTAAACGGGAACATGTGCAGATAACCACCCGTTTCAAACGAGGAGTAGTCTTGGTCATACAGCATGTTCATGGCCAGTGAAAGAACGGTCTGCGAATCATCGGTAGGCACTCTCGGAAATACGAAAATGATGATGATCTGAATGACCAGAGAACATAACAGCACAATCGGAATAACAACCTTCGGGCTGTATTTGTTCAGTTTCAGACACAGAGCATATAACCCGACACCTGAACCAAGAAGCAAAAGAATGACCGGGAGAAAAACACTCCACTGCTGCATGCCCAAAATGGGGTTGTCCCCATACAAGGCGTAGTTGTACTGTGCCCTCACCAATAAGGACGAAGCAATAAACACCGCAACAAACACGAGCAAAATGAGATAAAACGACTTATGCAGCATCTTAGACATGCCAAAACTCCTTTTCCATTACAGGATTCCGTGAGTATTATAATGGCTCTGGCTGAAAAATCGCTGAATTCGAATAAACAATTGCATTCATAAAACTAACGAATTATACCTTTAATGTCGATAATATACATCGAATACATAATAATATTTTTTTACTAGAAGGAGATTAGAACATGTTTATTCAAAAAAGGTACATCCGCTCGTTACTCTCTCTTCCTCTGGCAGGTCTATTGTTTATGCTGCTCGGAACCCAGCAGATCGCTGCTGCCCCTGTCGACAGTCTGCTGCCTGAGCGAAGTGAGCAAGAAATCAGTCAGAAATGGACGCAATGGATGAGTGGCAAGAACCAAACTGCCACATTCACACAGAATCCCTCGACCAAGGCACCTTATGTCGCTGGTGTAGTAAGTGATTCCACATTAGAGCAGGCCCTAGGTGCAGCCAACTTCTATCGTTATCTCTCCGGTTTGGATGGAGATCTCGTTCTGGACTCTGCGCTTAATCGTCAAGCCCAGCATGGAGCAGTTGTTGTCTCTACCGGAGAATTGACTCATTTCCCAGTCCGTCCTGCAGATATGCCAAAAGACTTTTTTGATCTGGGAGCCAAATCGGCTTCAAGCTCCAATCTGTACGCTTCCTATAGTGCTCAAGGAAACCTTGCAGTCCAAAGTGTTGAAGCTTATATGGATGATTCGGATGCCAGTAACATTGCTGCACTCGGCCATCGCCGCTGGATTTTGAGTCCGCAACTGAAGAAGGTCGGATTCGGGATTGCATCCCGGGACAACAAAAACTATGCAAGCCATTTCAGCACCATGCAAGTTATGGATACGAGCCGGTCTGGAAAACTCAATTACAATTACAACTTGTATCCTAACAAAGGGGCATTCCCGATTGAGGCATTCAATGTGTCACAAGCTTGGTCTGCACAGCTGAATCCGGACGTCTTCGCGAAGCCTTCCAACTCCGAAGTACAGGTGGAGATCGTCCGTTCATCCGATCAGAAAACTTGGGTACTGGGAGCAAAAACACCGGTTAGCAGTGATCCTGCAAAAGCCTTTTTCAATGTAAATACCGATGGTTATGGATATAACTACGCTGTCATTTTCCGCCCGGATAACTTAAAATCCCTGAAGGCAGGTGACACGTTCAACGTTCGCATTACCGGTTTGAAAAAGAAAGACGGGTCCAAAGCAGAAATTTCATATCAGACACGTTTCTTCTCGGTTAGCAATCCTTCACAAGAACCTGTAACCGATCCACAGAATCCTGGGACAGAACCACAAGACCCTGGAACAGAGCCGCAAGAACCGGATACCGGGAACGAGGATTACCTGGATAATCATCTGATGCAGTTCGAATATACAGCGGATCGTACGCTGAAAGTACGGGGAACACTCACGGCTTATGCAGGCAAAACATTCTCATTCCAGATTTACGGTCCTTCACCTGACGAAAAACATATTCGCACTGAAACGGTGAAGCTGGATGCTAATGGTCGGTTCAGTCTGACCGTTCCCAATCTCGGCGTGTCCGATCTGACCATATACTTGCAAGTGGACCCAAGCTTTATGTATCTTATTCCTACAGCAAGTAATTCAGACGTTACGTATTACTTTGAATAGAAGCGAAGAAAGAGCATAGGAATAAACTAAAGTAAAATGAAGTACGACCAGAGTAAAACCTAGAATCTAAAAACAAAAACAGTCGGAATGCATAGGCATCCGACTGTTTTTTATAGTTTATGATACGAGCTTTTGTGATAGGAGCTTTAATTACTTCGGTGCTCCTTTTTTGCGTTTCTTTTCCAACGCGATCTCCACATTTTCTTTCACGCGATACTCCACAATCCGGCGAATGAGATCCTCGGGCAATGGCTGATCCAGCGGAAACTGGACAGACCCCTTTCCCCCTTTATACTTGGAGAGTTCCTCCTGGAAAGCTTGAATTCCCCTGGGAGCAGGGTAAAACCCAATATGATGCTGGTAAGCGGCAAAATGAACCAAATTCCCATGCTGTGCATACGTAGGCATCTTGTAACTGATCTTCTCTTCGGCGTTCGGAGCCGCTTCACGAATAATCTGTCTTATTGCCTGTAATCTCACCTGTACATCAGGTGCAAACTCCGAGATATATTCATCTACCAGCACCGAATAATGGTTACTCTCAGCCATCTTGGACTCCTTCCACCACGGATACATCAATGGATTCGTGGTACGGGCATATTTGCTTATATTGTACTTCAAATGGACAAGCGGAACAGCTATTTTCCTGCAACTGAGGGATGTATCGGTTGTGAAAACTTAAGCCTGAAATTATAGCGTCATGGCTCTACCATTTCGCATCAGGTAATCTTCTTTTGTTTTGTAATCCGGCATGATACTGCCGATCCGTCGCCAGAAAGAACGATCATGATTCATGTGGTGAATATGGCAAAGTTCATGAATGATGACATAATCAATCACTTCCAGTGGCGCCATCGCCAGACGATAATTGAACGTAAGCTTTTTGTCCCAGCTGCAACTGCCCCACTTGGTGGGAGAATCTACGATCTCAACCGACTTCGGCTTCACCTTCAACTCTTGCTGGTAGCGACCGATGCGCTCCCCAATCATGCGTTTACACTCTGCAAAATAAAACTTCTTCAGATTCGCTCGCAGCTCCTCTTCTGTAAGCCCCTCTACAGGAATTAATTCATGCAGTGCATGTTCCTTGCCAAAAAGCAGGAACTTCCCCTTGCCCTCATCTTCATATTCCTTGGCTTGAGGACCGTCGAGCGCTTGCTGCATCAGGGCGGATTTCTTCAAGATCACATCCCCATGCTGCTCCACAAGTTGCCGGATCATGTCTTCACTGGTACCATTCGGTGCCTTGATCGTTACCATGTAAGGCAAGTCCATCGTGATGGAAACTTTCTTGCGTTTGCCGTATTCGATATGACAGTTAATGCTGTGATTATTTAATTCTATAGTTAACATAATGCGCTCCGCTTCTGAAGTTATTCATTCAACCAAATCAAATTGTATACCATCTCCAGATATAATGCATACTGTTCGGCGATATATCTGTTTTTGTTGTATTTTTATACATTATTATGTATTATTATTTAATCATAAAATCGGAGGTTGGATATGACGCATACAATAGATACAGAACACAAAACCATTGAAGAACTATCGCTTAATCACTGGCAGCCCTTGTCCACCTTACTGTATGACGGCTGGGTACTGCGTTTTGCCAAAGGATATACCAAACGTGCCAACTCCATTCAACCGATCCACTACTCCACTCTGGATGTGCATGAAAAGATTGAGGAATGTGAGCGTATCTATGCTTCCAATCAATTAAGTACCATATTCAAAATCACGCCGTTTATTCAGCCGGATCATCTCGACCAGCTTTTGCAAGACAAAGGGTATGGCGTTGTTGATCTGACCCGTATCCAAACTCGGAGTCTGGAAGAGATCAAAGAGCCTGTGCACCAAGCTGTACAGATCGACGAACAGTTGACCACAGCGTGGCTAGATCACTTTTGCCGACTGAATCAGGTGAATGATCTGCAACGGGAAACGGCGGAACTAATGTTGAACAATATCCGCACACAGGTAGGTTTCATCTCGCTGTTGATCGATGGGCAAGTCGTCGCTTGTGGGTTCGGTGTAATTGAACGTAGCTACATTGGATTATATGACATCATTACAGACGCTAACTTCCGGAATCGGGGACTTGCTGAACAGATGATCCTTCATCTCCTGCATTGGGCAAAAAAACAGGGCGCCACGGCCAGTTATCTACAAGTTGTAGCTAGTAATGCCCCTGCGTTAAAGCTCTACGCCAAGCTGGGTTATTCGGAGATGTATAGCTATTGGTACAGAGTCAAAGAATGGAATGAATCCTGACCATACTGAAACCAAAAACTGCCCTCCTCCTATAAAGGAAAGGCAGTTTTTAATTCGGCTTTCTTTAATGTACAAAACTCTTCACAACGTACAACAGCTACTCCGTACGATTTTCTACAAAGGCAACTTCACCAGCACCTCATATTTCACGCCGGCTTGTATGTTCTTGATAATGTCGCCTTCAATCCGTTGGCCGTCAACATGCACCTCAATTGTCTGGACAGATGCATCCTTCTTCATGTTTACATGCAGCTCAGCCCCGCGGAACAACCGCGTAACCGACGCCTCGTTCCAATCTTCTGGTAACTGCGGACGCACTTGAAGTCCTTGTGCATGACCTTGCAGTCCAAACAATCCGTCGATCAGGCAGCGATACACCCAAGGTACTGTACCGGTGTTGAATAGATGACTGGAGCGCCCGGCTGTACGTGGGAATTGACGATAGGCTCCGCGATAATAATTCGGGATAAATACGGGTAGCTGACCCCGCTGGAGAATATCCTTGGCATCGGGGCCAGGAATCATTTTGCGCAACAGACGATACGCCTTCTCCTTCTCGCCCACCAGATACAACGCATAAATATAGAAAGCCGCGGCGTGATTGTACACAGCTCCGTTCTCCGCACTTCCAGGATGTTTCTGCGTGACACGACCTACATCCTCCCGCATGGCGGTGAAAGACGGCGCGAGCTTCTCGACACCATATGGCGTCTCCAATTGCTCCTCTACCGCACGGATTAACTTCTCCTGCTTCTCCTGATCCGCAGCACCGCTCATAAGTGCCCAACTCTGAGGATTGATATAGATGCGTCCTTCCACGTCTTTGCTTATGCCAAACACTACGTTATCATCCGTAATTCCGCGGGCATACCAGTCCCCATCCCACAGATACTCATTGGCTACCGCATTGGTCTGAATGGCTTCCTGACGGAATTCCGCTGCAACCTCGGCATGCCCTGCCTGTTCACCAATATCTGCCCACACATTGAACGCATATGCCGTCGCAATGGTCAGCCAGCCGGATACACCTTTGCCTTTGTATCCCACCATGTTCATTGGATCACACCAGTCACCTTGATTAATATAGTTCAATCCACGTGCATCCCGCTCATGGATCAACCAGCGCATCGCAAGATTCATATGCTCCAGTACGGTGACCTTCTGTTCACTGTCTGTAAAAGGAACCTGTTCCTCCAGAATGCTATAGTCATTCGTTTCATCCAAATAGGTCTTCATACAGACCGGCAGCCAGATACAGTGGTCGGTATGAGGAACCTGGTTAATATATTTCAGTTCTGCGTCCGGGTGCAAAATAATGCCGTCTGGCATCGCACCGCTTATATGCTGTTGAGACAAAGCCGTCAAGAACGCAGCCCGCGCAACCTGCGGCTGAATGTAGCTCATGCCCATGTTGTCCTGCAAATAATTCCGCGTCTGTGGATCGGTTGTCAGACGATTGGTTTTGCCATGATAGTACATCTGGCGAGGTAGCCAGTGATTCACAACATTATCTAGCCAGCTGTCTGGTGTCTCGATCTGGATGTTCCCTTGCCCTTCCGCAATATACTCAGCATATTCCTGCTCCGCTGCGGTGAAACCATCCTGTCCTTCCTCATTCTGCTTTACAAAATAATGCTGACGAATGCCCTCAATCTCTGTCTCATCATGAGCCGGGCCAAAGATGAATCGATACGCCTGCTCCGCTCCCGCTTCCAGTTCGACTCTATATTGCAATACAGCTACAGGTGTCTCATACCGTGCATCTCCACCTGCGAGCGTCTCCGATTGAAGAGCAGAAGGATTATGAAGTCCGCCTTCGCCCTCAAAGCTCTCATGATTCACTTCCCAGGCGGTCGGTTGGTGATCTGCAAGCAGATAGGTTTTGTCGCTGTAGTTTTTGATTTTGCTATAATCCTGATATTTCTGATACGGCGTAATTGCCGAGCAGACAATGCCCTGCAAATCTTCCACATATGAACCGGATTGGTTCATCCATGACATATAGCCGACCGTATAATACGGGTAGATACTCAGCTTGCGTTTTCTCGAAGACAGATTGGTTACCTTCACACGCCATAGCTCCATGACATCTTCCTTCGGTAAACGCAGGGACATCTCGATGCAAATGTCATCCTGGATGACTTTCCAGTGAATATCGTGTTTGCCGACAGCGAACGTATAGCTATCTGCTTGCTTGCGAACCGGTTCATACGGGGCTGAGAAAATTTCGCCGCTTATTTCATCTTTAATGTAGACAAACCGTCCCGGATGGTGGGCATAATATGGCTGCTCCGGTTGCATAAATGTCTTCGCTTCCAGGTTGGGGGCATACGAGTATTTAGCAGGTTCGGGCTGCATGAATTGGGCCACCGCGTACCCCCGGCAATTCACATGAATCATCATCTTTTCATTCCAAAGAAATCCGGATGCCTTCGGTAAACTTGTCGGGCTGGTTAGTTCAACATATTGATTATCTTCCGTTGCTTTAATCATCACTGAACCTCACTTTCAGATAATGGAGTCAAAAGACAGAAAACGTTTTAGGTAACTTGTATACAACTTAGTCCATTATAACACGGGAACGCTTACAAAGAACTAAAAACTAAAAAAGAGCTGAGAACCTCAGCTCCGATTACGCTCCAATTGTTTTTCGATGCCCAACCTGTCGATCTGAATCCAATACTCTGCAATTTGTTCGTTTTCCACTCGGTATACCGCACTGGCAATTTCAATCACCGGGAGGTTGGTTGGACTGTATCCGTCCACTTCGCCAATATGGGTACCTGTTTGTCTCCAGCGCACATAAACTTTATCGCCTTGCGTCAGCATCTCTTGAATTTCGAGTGAAAATTCCCCGTAAGCTTCAATCATCTCTCGCACATGATCCGCATAATCAGAAGGTGTTCGGGTGACCGTGACCTCATCTTCAGATATCACTTGATGGGCCAGTACTTGTTCTGCCATCACGTTGCTTGCATAATCAGGATTCCGACCTGATCGGACTTCTTCAAAAAAGGTTCTGACAATCTGTTCTGCTGTCATACTCCACCCCAGCCTCCTCAAATTATTCTGTTATATATATAAATATGTAGTAACTCTTGTATTTTAACATGGTCCCCTCGCTACGGAATTACAACTGTTCTATTGTTCTACAGGACTTAAAACCTACCCTCACACCTTGACAATGCGTCAATATGACCATAAACTAGCAAAGGATATTAGGAAATTAATAGGAGGTTTGGCCGTTAAGAGGTTCGAGTAAGGGTTTTAACCATATCTGATAATCTTTCGGCGTATAGAACGTAGCCATTAGAGCAACTCAGAAAAACAAGAAAGCGGTGTATCATGAAACGTCTATTTTTCATTATGTTTGCGCTAACCCTGTTACTGGCTGGATGCCAGAGTACTGAGCAGGAAAGCAGTCCGTCCGAGAATAATCCTACAGAAGTAGTAGAAGGTTCTACCATTTTAAGTTTGAAGCAGAAATACGGCTCTGAATCGGAACAAGCCATCATGCCGATGTACAACGTAGCTCAGGATGAAGAATTTACGTTTAAGTTTAAAGCAGATTTACGTAAAAGTAACCTGCGAGCTAGTGACATTATTAGTGTACATACCGATATTAAAGCACTTAAAGCAAGCGATGTACATGCCCTTCGCGATACCAATGGCAACAACGTTTCCATTAGGCCTCTTGGGTGGGGCGTTTTAACCTCAGATTCCATGAAGAACAAGGATCAAGGCTCTTGGGGCGGTGCCCCCATTTATTACATTCGTCTGAATTATGATCCGGATGCGGAAAATCTAACACTGCTCGATCAACCCATCATTATTCCGTTTACAGTGAAATCGGAGTTGCCTGTGCCCAACCTAAGATACGAGATTGATAAAGACAGACGGTTATCGTTGGTCTGGGACAAGGTTGAGGGTGCCACCGAATATAAAATTTATGAACGTTCTGACCTAACCAAATTCGATACAAATGTACCTCTAACTGGCGCAGAGGACGCTTTCAGTAATAGTCTGCCTTTAGATATTGCGGTAACGACAGAGACGTCTTTCAATGATTTTATGAAAGACGGAAGAGGCGGGCTGGGCACTTATAGTGAACTGATAACTACTCATCAGAACCATGGTTTACGAGGAGAATATTACGTCACTGCAATCGGTGGAGGCAAAGAATCCAATTTTAGCAGAGGTGTCCCTACAGCTCCGCTTGCTTCCCAGTTACCAACATCTCTGAAAGAACAATTGTATAGGGAGAAATTAAAGAATATAGATGTACTTCCTCAGAAAGCAACAGTTGAGTACAATGACGGATCTCTAGCCCGTGAAACCATTGTTTATGATACCAAAAGCGTAGAGATTTCAGAGTTCAATGAAACAAATATTCCTTTTCACATTAAAGGAACAGCTCTGAAAAGTTACGTACGTGTAGAAAATGTGACCCAAGCAGACCTGGACAGACTCGCTCAGCAAACCGTAGCCGAGTCCAGCAACGGACTGGTGGAACCAAAGAATAACACACCTTACGTCCCTGCACCTGATGTGCCAACGATCATCAACAATCATGATGAACCTGAGTCTGCAACGGAAACAGAAGAAGCACCGGCTTCGGAAACTCCAACTACAGAGTCCACAACCGATACTGAGACTTCAGAGAATGCAGCTGAACCGGTATCCACCGAGGCTTCTAATGATACTTCTGATAATTCTTCAGATATGGCTTCTGAAGAAACTTCCACCGAAACACCTGCTCCAGCTCCCGAAGCTGAAGAAAACAATCTGGTAGATGAGCAGAAATCGAATACACAGCAAAATGTAGAACAAGGTAATCAGGAAACCGTGCCTCAGCCTGCTACAGGCGATGCAATGATCAATGCAGATTCCGCATTGGAAGAAGTTTTAGCCAAAAACATGATTGCGGCACAAGATAAAATTTCGTTAAAAGCTTTCCCCGAAGCTCAAAATTTCACGACACTCTCGGATGTTGTTCTGAAAGTGATGTACCAGAATCCCTTGATTCTTGGTGTGGAAGGTTTTGAATACAACTATGGTACGCTTACCCTTTCGATTCATTATAATGAATCGGCTAGTGGTATCCAGAAGAAGCAAGATGAGATTATTGCCAAAGCAAACGAAGTTGTGGCTTCCATTATCAAGGATGGCATGAACGAAGACGAGAAACGAAAAGCCATCTACGATTATCTGAACGATAACGCGAAGTATGATGATGCAGCGCTGGAAAATGCGGAGCAAAACAACTTCAAAAATGTCGATCCGCAGTTCAATGACTCGTTTACCACATACGGTATTCTGGTCAAAGGTGTTGGGGTATGTGCCAGCTATGCCTCCGTCTACAAATTGCTCTCCGATCTCTCGGGACTGGAAAGCATCGTTGTAACGGGCGCTTCCAGCGGTGTACCACATGCATGGAACAAGGTCAAAATCGGGAACGAATGGTTCCATGTGGATGCCACCAACAACCTGACAAACTCCGGCATCCCCTACTTCTTGTACAATGCCAACGATGAGACTGCTGCAAGTCAGAAAACAATAGCGGATAAGGATTACTGGCTTGATTCCGAGCTCGCGATGTTTAATGGCGAGAGCGATGCCAATGATTATTATGTGCAGAATGATCTCGAAGTCGCATCCCTTAATGAGTACAAAACAAAGGCGGAGAGTGAACTTAAAAAAGGAGAGAACCGGGTCATTCTCCGTTTTGCCTCCCCTGTTGACTCTGATGAGCTGATGACAGCTGCTGGCGAAGCCCTCGCTGCAGTGGATGAAGCCCTTCTGAATACGGCACAATTGGCTACGCTGGGCAGTTATGCCATCCTGGACCCGAAACCAGATCAGAAGTAATTTTATAATTTTTTAAAAATAGCATAACAACAAAGAACACCATTCACCTGCACAGGGAATGGTGTTCTTTGTTTAACTGGCCTATGATCACTGACCTAGGATTCATAGGCCTTTTATATCCAACGTTTACGGACTAACCGTACCACCATTCGCATTCAATGTCTCGCCGCTCACATAACTGGATTCCTGGCTTGCCAGGAACACAAATGCTGGAGCCATCTCGGCAGGTTGTCCTGCTCGACCAAGCGGTGTGTTGGAGCCAAAATCAGCCAGCTTCTCGACTGGTTGTCCACCCACGACCTGAAGTGGTGTCCATACCGGTCCTGGTGCAACAACATTGACACGAATCCCTTTGCTACCCACCTGTTGGGCCAGCGCTTTGCTGAACGTGTTAATGGATGCCTTCGTTGTTGCATAATCCAGCAGGATTGGCGAAGGTTTGTATGCCTGAATCGATGATGTGTTAATAATGGAGCTGCCCGGTTTCATGTGTTTCACAGCTGCTTTGCAGAGCCAGAACATGGAATAGACATTTGTTTTGAACGTTGCATCGAATTGCTCGGTGGTCAGATCTGCAATCTGCTCTACAAATTGCTGCTTACCTGCCACGTTAGCTAGGATATCAATCCCACCAAGCTCTTTTACAGCAGATTCAATGAGTTCTTCACAGTATTTCTCATCCTTCAGGTCACCTGGCTTCGTGATCGCTTTACGCCCGGCTTCCTCAATCAGCTTCACAACTTCCTGCGCATCTGCTTCCTCTTCCGGCAGATAAGACAGAACGACATCTGCGCCTTCACGAGCAAACGCAATCGCTGCCGCTCGGCCTATTCCACTGTCTGCTCCGGTCACAACTGCTTTGCGTCCTGTTAAACGTCCGCTACCTTTATAACTTTTCTCACCCGCATCGGGAACAGGGGTCATCTCACGCTGGAGCCCCGGCTCATCCTGTTGCTGTTTCCACTCCGGTGTAGCCTTCGGATATTGTGTCGTTGGGTCTTGCATGGTGTGCTGGTCTTGATTAGCCATGTTCAATTCCTCCTCGGTTATTTATATTGATCAATACGATCACAGAAGTTGTTTTCTTAAATGTTGCACTCTTTCCTTTGTAACCGAGTTGGGCGTTATTTAAACTAAGCTAACCAGATTCCATGACAACCGTCTAACATTGAATCTCCCCTAACCCCATGCCATTTTCCGAAAAAAATGCATTCCCTGAATAACGCTGAATCACCCTCAGGTTTTCCAATCGTTTCAAGGAATGCATGGTTGAAATTACGATATAAGTTGATTTTTGAATATTAGACTTTAGACTAGCGATCTTCGCCACCATCTATGCGTTGTCTTTTGCCGATGCCAAATGCGAAATATCCAGCCACCACGATGGCCATGAACGTAGCTCCAACAATCAGAGGCAAGCGCGTATCCGGGTTAAACGCCATACCGATAATGACGAGGATCAGATACACAATAATAATGTAATTGCTGATCGGGAACCATTTGGACTTGAAGTTATGATCCGCCATCTCGTTGCCCCAACGCTTTCTGAATCGGAACTGGCTGAACGCCAGTGCGAACCATGGAACCATACCCGGAAGAACACTTGCACTGTAGATGTACAGGAACAGCTTGGAGTCCGGCATCAGGTAGTTCAGCACAACCCCTATCAGCAGCAAGGAGATTGTAATGACGATACTGTTGCGGGGAACCCCGCCTTTGGACAGCTTTTTGAAAAAGGCAGGTGCCTGCCCATTCTCAGCCAGCGTGTATAACATCCGTCCTGCACTGTAGATCCCGCTGTTGCATCCCGACATGGCTGCCGTCAGCACCACAAAGTTGATGATTCCCGCAGCAGCAACAATGCCGACCTTGGCAAAGGTGAGCACAAACGGGCTGCCCGTCTCGCCTACTTCGTTCCAAGGGTACAAGGTTACAATAACAAATATGGCACCAACGTAGAAAATAAGAATACGCCACACGATATTTTTGATCGCTTTACGCAAGGTATATTTCGGATTCTCCGCTTCGCCTGCTGTAATACCGACCATCTCCACCCCTTGATACGCAGCCGTTACGATACACAGTGCAAATAGGAAACCTTTGATCCCTCCAGGGAAGAATCCGCCATGGCTAAACAGATTCGACAGCCCGATTGGCTGTCCTCCATTCCCCCAGCCGAAGAAGATGAGCCCGGTTCCGATCACGATCATCGCCACAATAGCCGTCACTTTAATCATCGCAAACCAGAATTCAAATTCCCCATAAAACTTCACGGCCGCCAGATTTGCCGCCGCAATGATGAGCACCCCAGCAAGTGCAGGTAGCCACTGTGGAATATCCGGGAACCAATACCCGACATAGATACCAATCGCCGTAACTTCCGCCATACCAACCGTAACCCACAGGAACCAATAGCTCCAGGCGGTCAGGAATCCGGCAAGCGGACTAATATATTTGTGAGCAAATGTAGCAAACGAACCTGTGACCGGCTCCTGAATCAACATTTCCCCCATAATTCGCATGACAAAAAAGATAACGATACCGGCCAATAAATAGGCCAGTAGCACGGATGGTCCTGCCCATTTGATCGTACTCGCCGATCCCATGAACAAACCAACGCCGATTGTACCTCCGAGTGCAATCAGCTCTACATGGCGGGGCTTTAGCCCTCTAGATAGTTGCTTTGATTCCAAACGATTCTCCCCTTTTCTTGTGTACAGATTCCTGATGTAATCTTTAATTTTCACATTCACATTAACGCAATGCAGAATTACTTCACCAAATTGTACGAGATGTGCCGCAGAAATACAACAAGGAATGTAAGGAAACGGATTCACTGCACATATAGGTATAGGATAACCGCTTAATGAATATGGCAGACAGTTCAATAAACAATTCACTGCAGCGTTGTGTAAACAAAGTGACAGAGACTTTCTAATACATGACTCGACAGGGAGGTTGCTGGAACCCCCAAAGGACAACTCACGTATTGTATATGTGGGTCGCAATACCGTAAGTGACTTGTTCGCTATTGACCTGCTTGTATAAAATTGAAAAATGGGAGACTTTACATGCCTGACTTTTTACTGGTTTTATTTTTGTTTAACCTGTCTCTCTTTCTGCTTCACGAAATGGATGCCATCAGGCGATCAGAGTGGAAATTGTTTATAGTGTTAAAAGATATGGAAGATGATAAAGCGTATAGGTATTTCACTTGGATTCACCTGCCAATGTATACCATCATCCTCTCTCTTCTTTTTAGCTCGTATCAGACCATTACATTTTGGGTGCTGGATATCTTTTTCATCATACATACCGTATTACACTTCTTTTTCGAAAAACATCCTCGAAATGAATTTAAAAACGGGTTCTCCAGATCATTGATCTACCCTATGGGAATAATCGCTTTAATTCATTTGATATTCCTAATTATCTAATCTCTTTACAACGACCGAATGAAGGAAGCTGGAAGGGTATTGTTGAATAACAGTGAATATGGAGGTGTGCCTATGCAACAACATCATGCAGAACGAGTTGAATTATTCGTTTCCAACACTCAGATCATTAAGAAGTCGTTCAAATGGCAACATGCGATGATGCACCGTCTGGCTGCCCTGCTCTATGCAGCGGAGAATAAAACAGCGGATGGGGAAGCCATTCGTCAAAGCCAAGAGTTGATTAAGCAAAACACAAAACTCTTCTCTGCATTCAGAGGTAATTCGGCCATTAGCATTGCTGCCATGCTCTCCCTTAAAACGGATGAAGAGACGAAGCTGGCAGACACCCTGCATGTCTATGACTTGATGAAAGAGATCAAATTTCGCAACTCCGATTATCTGGTTATTGCCGCCTATCAGATCGCTACTCAGACATCACCTGACCAGTTTCAACCTACGGTGGAGCGGGCCAAATTATTTTATGACGGCATGAAAGCAGAGCATCGTTTCCTCACTGGACAGGATGACTACATTTTTGCTGCCATGTTGGCCCTTTCCGATCTCAACGTGGATACTGGTGTGGCACGTATGGAACAACTCTATAGGGAATTAAAACCAGAGTTCTCTTCCAGAAACAGTGTGCAGGCGTTAACACAGGTACTGGTTCTTGGAGAGGATAACCCGGATGCAGGTGCTCGTGTGATTGCCTTAAATGAAGCTTTTCGTAAAAGGGATCTCCGAATGGACAAAACATACACATTACCCTCTCTCGGGATACTTTCCCTACTGCCTTCGGACAGAGACGCGTTAGTGGATGAAGTCGCGGAAACAAATGACTGGTTACGGACTCAAAAAGGCTTCGGGGCTTGGTCGATCGATAAACAGGAGTTGCTCCTGTTCTCATCCGCGTTGATAGCCATTCAACATGTGGAGAATCTGCGAAACGGTGTGCTTACGACAACGATCTCAACCAGTATCACAAATATTATCATCGCTCAACAAGCAGCCATGGCCGCAGCTGCCGCAGCATCGGCTGCTGCCGCTTCTTCATCATCATCCAACTAATAAGTGACCCTGTTACCTTCAATATAAGATGAAAAAGACCCTCCCGAGTTTAAGTTGACTCGGAAGGGTCTTAAAACATTCAAACCTACACCTAAATAATGTTCATCATTTGCTAGGATATAATCCCCGTATCCCGGAATTCTTCCACGAAACTGTCCAGCCAATCCGAACCATAGTCCAGCGCACCCGTATCACTCTCAATAAAAGCAACATCCAGACCCATCACCCAGAATCGACGAGCAACAATAAAGAGATCAACAGCCTGCTCATCTTCCGAGGAAAAACTTCTGACTGAACGATAACCTGCCATGAGTGCTTTCCATAATACTGCCTTTCGATCTTCAGACTGTCTCTTTCGCACCTTCACTTGAGCCAGATCGTAAGCACGCCAGCTTTTGGCTGCCCACTCGAAGTCATAATGGATGAACTGATGCTCCTGTTGAAACGCATTGTTATTCCCATGCATATCGCCATGGCACAGACCAAAATCCAGATCTTGTCTGGAAGCGGCAACGATGCGTTCTTTTAACGTTGTGGCAAACGTATGGAGAAATGCTGCTGCTTCATTGTTCTCACCAATATAGTGGATAATTCGCTCAAGGGGTTCGTCAATAAGTAACTTCAGATCCAGCTCATATCGTGGCAGCTCCATGTTCACCTGATCCATAGCCTCATGCAATTCAGCCGCAGATTGGCCAAAGGCGTAACAAGACTCCTCATCCTCCAGGTTGTTCTCCGTACCCTCAATATACCGAAACATTACAGCAACCCGCTTGCCTTCCGCAGCCTCCAACACCGTATATTCCGTATGATCTTTCTTCTCGATGTATTCTCCAATGTCGGTATGTTCCGCAGAACCTAGAACGTTCTTGAGTTGAGACAATAATGAAAGCTCATACTGAACATCTGCCTCCGTGATTTCAGTGCGGTAGATGCGGAGAATATACATGCCACTGGATGTGCGAACCCGGTAGGTATCATTCAATCCCCTAAGCCAAAACAAACATTCTTCCCATGTTCCAATGTCATATTGATTACTCAATGCAGACTCCAGGTACCTGGGGTTAAGCACTGAACGTAAAGCAGTCGGTTGAATGGACATATGTATACTCCTTCGGTTTAATATGATTATTTCTCATCTGATGAACGATGTAATCCTTTTCACCTATCAACCTATAACATAGTATATTTTTCGTTTATTTTCCAGAATATATATTTTGATAAACAAATACTCTGTAGACTCCTATAGCTCCCTCTCTCTCATCAGCAGGTTAGATAGGGCTATTTGCATTGACTCGATTTCCAGATTTCAGCAGGTTATTACACTCTGGGTCGGTGCCAGTACTCGACAATGCAGCACATTCACGAAAGGCAAAATGTTTGCACCCCCTACATTTTTGAACATCCAGATGCACTAATGCATAATTGATGGCTTCACCCGTGTGCTCAAACATATGATCCGAACCAATCCGTTCAATCAATCCTGTTCTCTTCAGCATCTCCAACGGTTGCGCCTGAATGCCTGAAAGTAAAACCCTGCCCCCGGATCTCTCCATATGTTTGACAACACGGACCAGATTGGATTCACCTGTCGTATCCATAAAAGGCACCTTGCCCATGCGCAACAGCAGAGTGCCTGGGCGCCGATGAATCGAATCCATGACTGACTTCTCGAACATATCCGCTGCGCCGAAAAAAAGTGGCCCTTCAATTGTATACAGACTTATTTGCGGACAGTCATGTCCTTCCCGAACCATGTGGGCCATGACTTTCTCATGTTTATGATCGGGATCGGGCAGTACTTTGGCAACCTTCAACATCTCACTCATGCGTTTAACAAATAAAAGGACAGCCAGAATCAACCCAACCTCTACAGCCGTTGTTAAACTTGTAAATACGGTCAGCAAAAAGGTAATCAGCAGAACGAGTGAATCACTCGTTTTGGTTTTCATAACATGTACGAAGGATCTCCGTTCACTCATATTCCAGGCAACCAGCATGAGAACGGGAGCCATACTGGCAAGAGGAATGTGCGATGCATATGGCGCAAAGAGAACAAGTACCAGCAAAACCACCATACCGTGAATTACGCCAGACCATGGCGATACTGCGCCGGATTTGATATTTGTTGCTGTACGTGCAATCGCTCCTGTTGCAGGAATACCACCAAACAACGGCGTCACCATATTAGCAATCCCCTGCCCAATTAACTCTCGATTGCTGTTATGCCGACTTCCGGTCATGCCATCGGCAACAACTGCGGATAACAGTGATTCAATCCCACCCAGCATGGCGATGACAAAAGCGGGTTGCAGCAAGTTCACGATACGCTCCCAAGTGATCTCAGGCACATGAAACTGAGGCAAAGAGTTAGGTATTTCTCCAAAGGACGAACCAATTGTAGCCACCTGCCCTTCAAAAAAGAACGCCGCGACTACCGTCGAAAGAACCAGCCCCACCAGTGATGCAGGCACCTTTGGTGCAAACTTGGGCACAAGCAGAAGAACAGCCAGACAGATTCCAGCTGTAAGCACACTGTATATATTAATCGTTGAGATATGCATCCCGATTTCTTTCATATTGGACCAGAAATCCTCGTGTTTCTCGATGCCTCGAAGTCCCAGAAAGTTCGTAATTTGTCCGCTAAAAATAATGACGGCGATCCCTGCCGTAAAACCGATAGTCACCGGCTTTGGAATAAACTTAATTAATGCCCCAAGTTTGAATACGCCCATTAGTACAAGCATCAAACCGGCCATCATTCCGGCGATCAGCAGATTCTCATATCCATACTGCATCACAATGGCAAAGAGGATTGGAATGAATGCCCCCGTTGGCCCGCCGATCTGGAACTTGGACCCACCCAGCAAGGAAATGAGAATCCCTGCGATTACTGTGGTATATAATCCATACTCCGGTTTGACCCCGGAAGCGATGGCAAAGGCCATACCGAGTGGAATCGCAATGATACCTACAATCAGTCCCGATAACAGATCCTTGCGAAAAGCGGCAGCATTATACCCTGCATATCTCCCCATCCATTTCATGTACCAAAACCTTCTTTTCTTCATATATTTGAATATTTGAATATAATTAAAAGACTACTCCCCTGCATACGTCCTGTCAATCGGATTACGCACAATCCCAGCAGGAACATAACACAAAAAAACAAGAACCTCCGGTGATTAACCCAGTTGCTCTTGTTTATTGTGTCAGGACTCTTTACGAATATCTTCCAGCATGGAAATGGCATCAACCAGATGATTGTCAAAAATCTGTTTGGTGACTGCCAACAGGTCCTTAATCAGCGGATCACGCAGCGAATAGGTGACGGTTGTCCCTTCTTTGATTCCGTGGACAACGTTTTTGCTGCGCAATACAGCCAGTTGCTGTGAAACGGCAGAGCCTTCCGATCCCAGAATGCTTTGCAGTTCATTCACGTTTTTGGCTCCTTCACTCAGCAGTTCCAGAATCTGAATCCGCATCGGGTGTGCCAACGCTTTGAAAAAATCCGCTTTAAACTGTTGAATGCTCTGATTCATACGCTATGCCCCTTCAATCGAACTTTTGAAGATGCAAATATCATAACATAGAACGGGTACCATGCTTTACTCTAACCATAACGGTTTAATGGAAAAATTAAGATTGACCTTGAAGTACACTTCAACCTTTATACTTTACTTATAGTTTCCACAGATCGTATATCTGATCTCCATCAGGAAGGGTGATTCCTCAATGAACATGTATATCCATAATCACAAACGCTCGTTGACGAGCTTTCTATTCGAGAAATATATCGGAACGTTAGATACCAAGAAAATTTTTTCAACACGCGAGCTTACCCGCAAACACCTCGATCATATGGGCTTGGAAAACATTAAACCTTATATCTTGGGTAAAACAAAACTATCATCTTCCATCAAAGAGCGCTCCCATGAAGACATGCAGGTATTCACATTAAACGATCAGCATTCCCGTGAACAGAGGGTCATTCTCTATATTCATGGCGGGGCGCATACACACCAGCCGCTGTCTTTACACTGGAAATTTATGGACCGCATGGCTCAGGCTCTGAATGCCAAAGTTGTTGCTCCCATCTATCCAAAGGTTCCGCATTTTAATTATCAACACACGTATCCGAAACTGCTCAATCTATACCGGGATCTCCTTGCCTCCGTGGACGACCCGGCACAACTCACCATTATGGGCGATTCCGCAGGCGGGAATATATCCCTTGCCTTGGCTCATTATCTGAAGATGCATGATCTCCCGCAGCCCAAAGATATCATCTTGTTATCACCTTGTGTGGATATGGTGCTGGACAATCCAGTCATATTTGATTACGAGACCCGCGACCCTATGCTCGCTGTCGAAGGGTATGATGTCATCCGGCGGATCTGGGCAGCTGATAAACCGTTGAACGATCCGTTAATCAGTCCAATCTACGGAAATTTCGCCGGTCTGGGCAAAATCAGCATCTTTATCGGGACCCACGAGGGTTTGTTTCCTGATAATATGAAGCTCGACAAACTGCTGACGGATCAAAGAATCGATCATCAAACGTACGTTTACCCCAAAATGAACCATGTCTTTGTCCTCTATCCGATTCCGGAAGCCAGGGATGCTCAGCGTAAAATGGTTAACATCATAAAAAGCTCAGCACATGAAACTCGACAATAGACTGTAACGCCTCCCCATAGCCCTTTGGTAAAAAGAACGAAAAAAAAGCTCAATCCCTGGACTAGAGCCACCGGATTTAGCTTTCTTGCTGTTATTCTGGCATCTAAATATTATTTATATGAACCATATTCAAACCAGTCAAAGTCCGCTACCTGATTGGAAGTAGTACCATTGCTGCTGCTAAACATTCCGATACAACAACCTACAAAGCCGCCGGCTACTTCGGTGCTCAGGCTGCTTGTATCCACCTGTTCCGCCACCACATGATACTGACTTCCATCCGTGCTGTAGTAGAAGCTTAGTTGCTGACCTGTCGCGGCCATTTTGATATACACTCGTGATACTTCATCATCCAGCGCGACTTGCGCAATGTGGGTATCCTGACCATCTATAACAGTCACCACACGCAGCACCTGCTGATTCTCGGCCAGAGCACGCTCAATCCGAACATGATACTGATCGTTCTGAATGACGACAAGACCAGCAGTTTCGTTGGCATTCCCGGGCACAAATTCCATCGCTGTAGCTGCGACATAATCCATATGCCTTTGACGCAGACAAACAAAGCTGGAATTTTCTTTTTCCTTCAATGTTTGCGGTTTCAGCTTCAGCCGCAAGTATCCCTTTCGTTCGGTTAATGAATACAGGTCTTCCTGGGGATTGCGCAGAAACATCCATTGCAAGCCCAGACGATCACTGTCAAAATGGTCAAAACGCAGTTGCGGCTCTACCGGAACAGGCTTCAAATCCAACGTGCCCTGCTCCTCCAGGATTCCGCGGCCCTCATTGACAACAGGCCATCCGTCCTCCCAAACGACAGAAGCAAGGAACGTCTCCCGCCCCAGATTACTAAAGCTCCCTCCATATGGACGCGAAGCCAGCATGACCATGAACCATTGACCGTTCTCAGCCTGCACCAAGTCGGCATGTCCTACATTAACAACAGGGTAACGTTTACCCAAATGGCGATGTGTAATGATTGGATTATTCGGATTCCCGACGTATCCTTCGGTCAAACTTTTGCTACGAGCAATGGTCACGGCATGGTTTGGTCCTGTGCCTCCCTCTGCAATCAATAAATAGTAATATTCATCGATCTTATACAGATGCGGGCCTTCCGGCCAGATGACATCCACCATCGCCCCGCGCCACAGAACGTAACTGTCTCCCACCAGCTTCATACTGCCCAGATCCAACTCCCGCAGCCACACTTCCCAGTTCCCATTATAACGAACTCCCTCGGAGCAAGGACGTGTACCAAGGTAATACGCTTTGCCGTCATCAAAGAAAATCGTAGGGTCTATGCCTTCTGCACCTTCAATAAAATAAGGATCAGACCATGGCCCAGCCGGGTCGGTAGCGGTTACAACAAAATTACCGCCATGCGATACATTGGTTGTAATCATATAGAAAGTGCCTTCATGATACCGAAGCGTTGGAGCGAATATCCCCTGTGAATGGCCTGCTCCCTGAAGATTTAATTGCGAAGGGCGGTCTAGCACATTTCCAATCTGTTTCCAATTTACAAGATCACGGCTCTGAAAGATTGGAACGCCAGGAAAATAAGCAAATGTTGATGTCACCAGATAAAAATCTTCACCCACCCGGCATACGGATGGATCTGGATAAAACCCGGGCATAATCGGATTGTTAAACGTGCATTGTTCGCTTTGATTTGCATTTTTCATTCTTTTACCCCTCCAATGGTTAGTCCAGTCACAAAGTATTTTTGCAAGAACGGATACAGTAAAACGATCGGCATTGCCGTCACAACCGTGATCGCTGCACGAATGGATACAGGCGTCACCATGTTGGTTACATTTTTGAATGAATCCACGTTGACGGTTCCCCCCTGTGAGGTCGCAGAGGATAACAATTTCATCAACTCATACTGCAAGGTAGTCAAATTCCGATTTCCCGCCGTGTACAACATGGAGTCAAACCAGGAGTTCCACTGACCTACAGCAATAAACAGTGCAACCGTAGCCAGAACCGGCTTGGATAAGGGAAGCACGATACGCATGAAAATCCGAAAATCTCCGGCTCCATCCATCTTCGCGGATTCAATCAATCCCTCCGACAGTCCCTGAATGTAGGTACGAATGACGATCATGTTGAACACCCCGATCAACCCGGGAATAATGTATACCCAGAAGCTGTTCAGCAGCCCCACTTGTTTGATCAGCATGTATCCCGGAATTAAGCCGCCGCTGAAATACATCGTCATGACAAACAGCGTCGTGACCAATTTGTTGAACATATACTCCTTGCGGCTCAGCACATAGGCCAGCATGGCTGTACAGAACAGCTGTACAACCGTTCCCACTACAGTTCTGGCAACCGAAATAAATGCGGCTTGTGTCAGATTCGGATTCTGGAATACGGAGACGTAATTTTGCAGTGTCCATTCCCTCGGCCAGAGATAGATCCCCCCGCGGATCGTATCCAGCCCGTTATTGAAAGATACGGCAATAGTGTTTAAAAAAGGATATAACGTAACCACCATGACAAACAACATAAATATGCCATTGGTGATGGAAAAAATAGAATCTCCCAAGTTTTGTTTTCTACTAAATCGCTTCACAGCTCTCCCCCCTTATCATATCAATCGCTCTTCACCAAGAGACTTGGCAATCCCGTTGGCGATAAATATGAGCACCAGACTGACCACACTTTTGAAAATGCCTGCTGCGGTGGCAAGTGAGTAGTTACCAAGATTAATCCCGTATTTCAAAACAAAAATGTCGATTGTCTCGGATACATCCTGCACAAGTCCGTTCCCCAGCAAGTATTGAATCTCAAAACCTGCGTTCAGTACGTTACCAACGTTGATGATGAGCAGGATAATGATCGTTGGTTTGATGCTTGGAAGCGTGACATTGAACATTTTGCGAAACCGCCCGGCTCCGTCGATGGAAGCTGCCTCGTACAAGCTCGGATTAATCGACGCCATGGCCGCCAGATAAATAATCGTGCCCCAGCCAATTTCCTTCCACATGCTGGACAGACCCACAATCCCCCAGAAGTATTTGGGTTCAGCAAAAAAATTGATCGGTGCATCAATCAGGCCCAATTTCGTCAGCAGTACATTCACAATTCCTGTTTCCGTTGATAATACATTCGCAACAATACCTGTTACGATGATCCACGACAGGAAATGTGGAAGGTAGGAAACCGTCTGTACCACACGTTTGAACAATACCATTCGCAGTTCATTTAATAACAGCGCCAGACCAATCGAGCCGACAAATCCCAGAAACAGACTGATCAGGCTCATCGCCAGCGTATTGCGAATGACACGTAAAAATGTAGGGTCCGTGAATAACGTTCGAAAATGATCCAGCCCCACCCAGTCCTGCTCCGTAAAACCAATGCCAGGTCTATAATTCTGAAACGCCATCAACCAGCCCCATAATGGTCCATACGCAAAAATAGCGATAAACGCAATAAACGGAAATGACATCCACATTAATTGTCGCTGACTTTTCATTCTGGACAGGTTGTACCCGATCCAGCTTGTTCCCGCTGGGATATGGCTGGTTTTTAACGAAGGCTGCAACTCCTTTTTGGCCATGTTTTTTCTCTCCTTGCTTACGAGTTATCTATATCACCCAGTCTGGGTGAATCGATTCCATTCCTATCCAATCTCCAAATCTAGCGTGTAAGAAAGGCTACGGGGTTCCCCATAGCCATTCTGTGTGACAGGACTTTACCCCCACAGTTCCATACGTCTGCGGACTTCTTCCGTCAGCGCATCTTCATACGCTTTAATATCTGCACTTTCCTTGAGTGTGGCTTGATACTCTTCCCAGGCTTTATCAAATTCGGCTGGTGAAGTCATAATCACTTTTGGCAGCCATTTTCGTTTTACATCGTCCATCTTCTGTCTGGCGATGGTCTCCGGTTTATTTGGTTCGAAATTATAGGTATAGATTGGGAACCACGGTTCATTTTCCTCCGCAGGCTCAAGGAAGTCAGTAAACTTCGTATATCCATAAGCCTTCAGCACTTTTTTGTCGATGTCATTTAATGTGGCAAGATACTCCTCCGGCTGCTCCTTAGGGTCAAGAGCATTCTTCCCGTCAGCGGTCATGCCCTCATGATGCGGGAAATAGACCAATGGGCTTCCCGTGTTCGCCAGTACCCAGTCCGGATCTTTGGAATTCGCACGTTGCTCCTCATTTCTGGAGAACACGCCTTTGTCATCGACTTGATAATCCACGCCTTCCTGTCCCCAGGTTCTCAATACCTCCATCTCAGGGTCCAGCAAATCATTAATATATTGAAGTGCTCCCTCGATATCCTCGCAGCTCTTTGTAATGGCCAAGCCGCCATTCACGTTAAGGATTGGATTGTTCTGATAACGCCCTTTAACATCCTCGGAAAGTGTAATGGACAACGGTACATAGGTTTTGTCATACAATTTTTGCTTCACGAGTGATGCCTCGGCGTCAAGGAACTGCCATCCTTGATCCACCATACCCAGCACACGTCCGGTAGAAATTTTGGATATATATTGATCATAGTTTGCTGTAAAGGTTTCGTTATCAACCAGGCCTTGATGATATACCTCATTGATCTTCTTGAAATATGCTTTCGCTTCAGGAATGGTATTGTAGTTTTTGGCCGTCAGCGTTTCTTTATCAACGATGGCTGCGCCTTCGTTCGGATAACCAGCCATGAAGAGCGGAGGGTTCTCCAGTGCGAAATAACGCCAGTCATAGGAGATAATTTCAAATCCAATTGTTGGCTGACCATCAACGGTCGGGTGAGCTGCTTTGTACCGTTCAATCAAGTCAAAGTATTGGTCAAGTGTTTTGATTGTCGGATAATTATCCCACTCCAGTACGGCCTTCTGAATCCAGAATGCTTCTCCGTCATGGGATACTTTCATCGATTTCTCTTGTATATTGCCGAATTGAGGAATGAAGTAGATATGTCCATCCGTCGTATTTTTCATCTTCTTCCAGTCTTCGCCCAGGTAATTTTTGATGTTTGGATATTTATCGATGTAATCCTCAAGTGGTACTAACGCTCCTGCTGCTACCAGTTGCTGAGTACCATCACTCCCATCGATAAAATCGGGATATTCGCCGCCTGCAATGAGTACACCAATCCGCTCTTTGGCTGTTTGGCCCGTAAGCCAGTCCATCGTGACTCTGACGCCTGTTTTCTCCTCAATAGCCTTTAACACCCGATTATCGTCAGGCGCAATTTTTCCCGGTACGGCAAAAAATGCGGAAAATTGTTTCAATTCCCTTCCATCTGCTGTCTTTTCCCCTTTCGAGGACGATCCCGGTGTACATCCAGCGAGTGCGATGACCAGTATTAAAGCGAGCAGAGCACTATACTTGATTCTTTTTCTAACATCCTTTTTCATCATGACCCCTCCATCGATTATATTGACAGAAGCTTTTTGGAAAGCGCTTTCCAAAGGCTGACTTAAAATTATCATGCTTCCATGCCCCTCTCAACGGGATAAACTATAGATGGAATCCCACTAATTCCAGCATCTGCGAAAAAAAATATCCCGCCGCTCCGTCAAGGAGTGCAGGATGTTAATCAAGAGAGTACGCAGCATGGGCACTTTTACGATATTGTGCAGGAGTCTCCCCCATGAGTTTCTCGAACCGGCTAATAAAGTAATCGGAATCCCGATATCCCACCATTGTTGCGATTTCGTATACTCTTTGATCTGTTCTGCGCAACAGCCGGGCGGCTTCCTCAATACGCAATTGATTCAAATAATCACTGAAGCTGATTGAGAAATGCTTTTTGAAAATCTGACCCAGATATGCACTATTCATGTAAAACTGCTCCCCGAGCAATTTCAGGCTGATATTTTCTCTGTAATGCTCGTGAATGAAAGCCTCAATTTTGGCTAATACGCCCATTGCATTCGACTTTTGCTGCTCCTTCAGTTTCTCTGCGCACATGAGCGAAAATTCGCATAAATGTTCAATGTTTTCCTCCATGGATAACATCGCGTAGTTCACCTTCAGAAAAGTCGATTCCATCAGCGTGGAATCTGGAGTAACCGTATCGTTATTCACGAGATCCAGCAATGTGTATGCCAAATAATGCAAGTGGATGCGGACAATACCAGGCTCGATTCGCTCATCCAGAAAAAATTGAAAAATCGCCGTTGCATGACTGTATAACTCATCCGTCTGCTGTTCCTCAATAGACTTAACTAGCCCATCAAACAATTGTTTTTCGAACTGTCCCGGCCGATTAACAAATAAAGTCGTATCCATAAGTTCGAAGTAATAGATGGACCTGCAAGTGGTGAAGAAACGTAAGCTTTTCATTATGCCGCAGGATTGATAAGACTCTTGCAGCGCCTCCAACTCATGTACTTCCTTCCCGACATAACAAGCAATAGCCGCCTCTTGACCATGGCTCAGATCGGCATGTAACCGGGTCAAATATTGCTCCAAGGTCACTGCCTCACGGCTCACCATCAGGTCTGTAACAATGAGCAGAACCGCATTTTTATCGCCTGTAAATGGCTTCAAAATTTGTCCCGGAAAGGGCTTGCCCACCCATGCCTCAACCCGAGCACACCAATCCGTTCCCTGTTCTGGACCAGCTTCCGCCTCAATCAGGATGCAACGCAGTATGCCGGCATCTTGATAGTGGGGCTGCAGACTCGTAACAGCATCCTCCTCAGCCACCCCAAGCAAGATTGACTGCATATGCTGAGCCATAATAATCCGATCTTTTTTTTGCTGATATCGCTTCTCTTCCGTCCGCGCATTAAATGCGACCCTGAACTCCTCAAGCACCTGAACCAGTTCGGTCTTCACAATAGGCTTGAGAATATAGTCATCTACCTGGTATTTAATTGCCTGCTTGGCATATCCGAACTCATAGAATCCACTTAGAAGAATCAGCTTGATGTCACCGCTATATTGCTCGTACAAGGTTTGGGCAAGCTGCATTCCGTCCATTTCCGGCATCTTGATGTCGGAAATAACCAGATCAGGCTGTACAGCGCGTATGCACTCCAATGCCTGTATGCCATTGGAAGCCTGACCGCAAATCTGAAATCCGTAAGACTCCCAATCAATTAACAAGAGAAGTCCTTGGCGAATAAATGGCTCATCGTCCACAATCAGCACGTTGATCATATCCTCGCTCCTTATTCTTGAGATGCCTGCATAAGAGGAATTCGAATACCAATCGTTGTTCCCTTCCCCTTCTCACTGAATATGTGCACCTGAACGAAATCATCAAAATACATCCGCAACCGAATATATGCATTCATCATGCCAATGCTACTAAGCTCGCTCATCCGATCCATACTCGGGTCTAGCATCATTTTGCGGAGCGAGGCGAGCTTGTCCTGCTCCATACCAACTCCGGTGTCTTGAATGGAAATGTACAGCTCCTTGCTTCGAATTTCAAATAATACCTCCACGACCCCATCATTCGACGTCCCCTCAATGCCATGGATGCAAGCATTCTCCACAAAGGTGAGAACGGTTAGCTTGGGTATCATCATCGCAGCAATGGATTCGTCTGTCATCCTGATTGCGAATTGCAGCTTTTCGCCAAAGCGATACCGCTGGATACTCAGATAACTCTCCACAAAATTGATCTCTTCTGCGATTGTAATCAGATCATCGCCCCAATTGATCGTCTGACGCAGCAGCAGCGCCAGTCTATGAATGACATCGGAGGTCTCATGCTCGTGCTTGATCAAACTCCGCATACGGATCGTTTCAAGTGTGTTGAACATGAAATGGGGATTCACCTGACTCTGAAGGGCTTTCAACTCCGCCTGCTTCTTAGAGAGTTCAAGGGCTTGCCGCTCCACCTGACCCTTAAACACAATCTCAATCAGATTCTTGATCTTGATGACCATCATATTATAACTATGGGTCAGGCTGCCTATCTCGTCCTTGCCCACAGATCCCGATATGACCTCAAATTTCTCATGCTTCACTTGATCAAGGTGCTTTGCTATCCGATCAACTCTGATGACCAATGATCTGGATATCAACCAGATTAGCAGTGTCGGAACCAACAGATTAAGAATTATTAGTAAAGTTAAATTAAGCTTGGAATTAACAATCTCCGACAGAACGTCCAATTTCTCCGTGCTGACGACAATCTGCCAATCCTCGGATACGACGGGAATCGATTGCATGGATTGAACAGGGTCAATTGGACTGTCGGCAATCAGATGAAATGGCTGGCGCGTCTGATTCATTTTTGAATCGTTCGAGAAAATGACCCTGCCATCCGAAACGACATACACCTTCCCATTTGCTCCCTCATTTTTAAGTGATTTGTTGATGAAAGCGTAGTCCAGATCAACCTTTAACACCTTTTCCACCTGCTGCTCCCCAAAGTAATCCAGCTTACGAATAATGCTTACTTTGCGTCCTCCCTGACTTTGCGACATCTCCGCCTGTTGTTTGTCAAAATACGAATAGATCATGATATGGTCGCTTGTGTTCATCAGCGCTTGATACCAATCACTTTTCTTCACCTCATCATCCAGCTTAATGAAGTTTCCTCCATTGACGAAGGTATCATTGCCAACATAAAACGTAATTTGATTCACCTGCTGGTAGCTGTAGTAGTACCTGACCAGATTGTTGTTGCTAAGCATATCATAGTAGGCAGAGTAATAGTCTTCCTGATCGCGATACTTGAACTCCATGAACCGGTTCAGCGTTCCATCGGTATAGAGAAAATTGGACACATACAAGCTATTGTCTATACTGTTCCGCAGGTTGAACTTGATCCTTTGCTGCATTTCATTAAATCGGCTATGCTCCTTCTCTTCAATGTTACCTTTGATACTTTGGTAAAACACGGTATTTGTGACCAGGACCGGGACCAGCACACAAAAAATGAACAATATGTACAACTTGGTTTTGAGACTCCAATCATCCAGAAACTGAATGCGCTTACAGTATGTCTTGCGGCTCATGTTATGTCTTTGTCTCCTCTAACCATGTCATATATCAACATTATTATGCGGTCATGCTATAATTTCAAGAGCATTTCGTACTGGCCGACATGATACGTAAAACCTGATTTGACCAGGAGGAAATCTTCCATCGGTTTTAGATGAGATTCCACATTGAGGACACTGATTCTAGGCGATTCTGTGCGTTGGACCATCTCTGTCAGGATGCTGCTTGCAATACCTTTGCCCCGGTAATTTTGGTTCACTGCAAGCTGTGGAATATCACCTGTTTTTTGATCTATAATGCCATAGCCAACAATGCTGTGATCCTGACGTGCAACGACATAGATAAAAGCCTCCGGTACAGCGTAGATGGAATCAATTGAATTTTGCCAGGAGGGCTCCACATCCCAAAATTCCTTAAACTGCTCCAAATCGATTCTCTCCACACATTCCACCGTACAGGTCTTTTGCGGTATGAATTTATCTTTTTGCAACTGGAAACATGAAAATTCCCTTTGAATTTTGAAGTTTTGTTTACTGTACAGCTGAACTGCAGATTCGTTGGATTGGATCACTTCCAGCAAATATTGCTCTACATTTTTTTCTTTTAACAGCTTTTGAATATTCAAGAGCAGATCGCTTGTAATGCCCTGCCGTCTGCAATCTTTAACAACGCCTGTCCCAAGGTCATATGCAGTTGTCTTTCCATTCCAGTTTCGAAGTCCATTGATAACAAATCCGACCAGTCTCTCATCCTTAAAGGCTCCCATAGAGATTTCGGATTGATACCCCCTTCGTTGGAGCATTTGCTGAAACTTCCAAAAAGGCAAATCCATTTTAACCTGGTAGTCGGAAAACGCGTCCACAAACGCTTGGTGGAGTGTTTCCATGCTGATCTTGTCCAACAATTTATAACTGTACATTAGGGCACTCTCTCCTTTGAACAGATGAAAATAATAATATAGTAGAGCTCATGATCCCTATCTTTATATACATATTCTACCAGATATTTTTAACACTATACAGTAAGATCCGCAATATATACGTTAATGAAATTGATTCAACTCATAAATAAAATAGACCGCTCCCTGATTAAGGAATACGGTCTATTAATCATTATTCTATGGGAATACCGATTTTGTTAAACCAATTTTGGTAATCACCGTATCATACGGGTCCAGTTCCATGGTCTGTTTTCCATGCTCTGTATTGATCGTCGTGGACTGAACCTGATCGCTATTATTGATCACAACCAATATGTTGCTTTCAGGGTAGTAGGCGCACTCGGTATACAAGTTATCCGTGATGTACTTTGTTTCATGGAATTCATTGCCCGCGAATCGAATCAGATTCAGAAGCAGTCTTGTATTTTCCCAGCTGAATTCGAAGGAAGGTAAATAGATCCCTTTTCCTTTTCCAAAAGCATGTGTGGACAGTGTGATCTGACCATCCGTTTCACTCACTACAGCTGCTGATCCATCAGTAAGATAAATGTTATTTTTCGAAAGTATGCTGGCCCCCTCAGGCACCAAACCATACTCATCACTAACCTCATACGACCATTTTCCATGAACAACTCTGGCGCCTGTATCCTCATCCACCCCAAGCACATGAGCCATTCTAAAATAGCTGTCATACCCGTCCAATGCCGAAGGCTGGTTAATGCCAATAAAGGTACCACCCTCATATACCCATTGGGTCAATAAGTCCACAGACTTGTGGTCACTCCAGTGCTCTCCACCGCTCCATGCTGAACCTGCAGAGCCGGCATTGATGACAACATCTACATCCTTCAATACGCCCTGACGAACATCCTCAAAATCAATAAACTGTACGTCAACAGGCAACCCGGCTAATGCCTCATTCACATGAATCAGATCATGCATATGTGTTTCATGAAAATGACCGGACAAGGTCCACGATCTTAACTTGCCCCAGCTATGCAGCACGGCTACCTTTGTTTTGATCTGATACGGTTTTCCCTCTTGATGCAGCTCTTTCATTTCCCTGAATTCATGGGCAATCTTCTCGATATAATCCACAAAGTCCGGATAAGGCTCAACCAGATGCAAATATCCACCCAGTCCAATCCGGTCAATCGACTCCCGCAGCAGCGCACGCCGGATATTAATCCAATATTTCTTGGCATCCAGGGTAGGGTCGCCTCCCTCTTTGAAGGTAGGAAGCCCGCCTAAGCCAACCGGAAACAAGTATGGATGCAAGCGAATCTCATGGGTATCAGCCTTAACGCCTGAGCACATTCTTGCCTCATAACCGGAGAACACACATTTGATCATGCCGTCGAATCCAAATTCCTCAAAGCGATCATTGTAAGGCTCCATGCCCACCCAGCTGTCATCATAGAAGACATACGCCAGCTTGTTATGTTTATGGACAATATCAATTAATTTCTTACCGAATTCAATTACAAAATCATTGATAAATGCCATCCAGTCCAGTTTGCGCTGATCCGCAGGCATATGAGTGACCTGATATTTACCGCCATTTACAAAGTCCTCGGCTGAGAGTGAATACCCAAATTTTTGAGCAAACAGATCCAGCGCTCTCGAACTTACTGTGAAATCGTATGAACCCCAATCCGAGAACAGATGGCGATTCCGCTCATCGCTGCCCCAGATCCAGGCGAAGTTATAAAATAGGGACGTAAAACGTACAACCGTTGTTTCCGGGTGGTCTTGGCACCACTTTTCCATCCAATCCAGCAAATAGGTTTGTGTGTCGGTATAGATCGGGTCAATCTGCATCAGATGCTCTTTGTCCCAGTTATTCGTCGTATGGTTGTACATGGAAATCTCTTCCCATATCCGATAAACCATGAAACTCACCGTGTATTTATGCCAAGGAGCAACGCCGGTAATGACAACATTGCCAGATTCCCTTTCATAATTCCACTGTCCTCTAGGTACCTCTTCCCCAGTCGTTCGGTCATACACCTGCCAATATTTAAACGCTTCTTTGGAATCATTCACCCTGAATTGTTCAGCGAAGAAGTCCTCCATCAGATAGATGGAGACATAATCTTGCACAGCGACCTTAGGATTCGTAATGAGAAAACATTGCTGCAGTTTATCCAGATTACGGGATGCCCACTCATTATGATCACGAATAATGCAAATGGTTGAATAGATGCCGTATCCGGCATTGATAATCTCATCGGACAATTTTGTACCGTCACTGTCACGGATCACATCGGCACCCCAGCGATCGGCAAGTTCCAGCGTCAGTGCTTCATAACCGGATTCTCCCGGTAGTGTAAAGGAGCCTTTGGTTGGTTTGGACAATGTGGTTCCCTCCCTATCTCAACATATCGGACAGAAAAGCGAGTGCCAGGCCCTGACCCCAGCCCTGAATCCAGTCTTTTGGAATATTGCGATAACCATCCCGATCTTTCATCACCGCCGTACCGCCAGAGACACCAAGCACGCGTCCATCTTCGCTAATATTGTTCAGGATGCCCTCCAGTGCCTTTTGCACGTATTTGGTATGCAGTGGATTGCCGTTATTGATCATGGCTGCTGCAATACCCGCGGAAGCCGACACCTCTTCATATGATTCTTCGTCATCCAAAACCGTACGCCACAAGCCATTCTCGGTCTGCACCAGCTTGAGAGCCGCCAACTGATCGCGAAGTGCACACTCTACATCCATACATTGGGGATATAAGTACCAGTCGTTGAGCTGAGGTTTCACCTGAGACATGGTATAGGCTCCCCAAGCGTTCGCTCTTCCCCAGTAAAATCCGGACATGTGGTCCTTGTTGATATTGTTATAACCGTGATACCACAGACTGCTGGTCGGATCTTGCAGGTATTTGATATGCCAGTAGTACTGATTCAGCGCATCCTGAATCATGGCTTCATCTTTTAATTTACTACCTACACGGAGCAGGAAAAATGCCGCCATAAACAAGGTATCCGCCCAAGCCTGTTCTGGAAAATCATTGGAAACGGATACCGTATGCTGAAGCACATTGTCTCCAAAGCGAAGCGCATGATTCTGGAGATAATCGACCTTGCTGAGGACAATATCCCAATATTTCTGATCTCCGGTTTCTTCATATAAAGTGATGAGCACATGACCCATGGCACATGTATTTACCGTCCAACTTGGCAGACCCAGCTCGATATATTCGTCTGCCCATTTCACCAGCCTGTCCAGAATCTCTTGGTTACCTGTCGTCTGATAGGCTCTGGATACGCCATAATAAGCCACACCGCCGGGCCAATCCCATGTCAGATCCATATCCAGTGTTTTCTTGGTAACGCTGTCGATTACGTTTAGAATATGTTCCCTGTCATATTTCACTTGAAGCATTGTTATTCCCCTCTCCCTGCGCACACGCCCCCAAGTGCGCCCTGAGAGGTGTCCGTCCATTTTTGTAAACGCTTTACTTATTCCATTGTACGCAGTAAAATAGTCTCAATCTAAGCATATTCGCAACAAAACTGTGCAATTTCAATCATTTATACATAGGAGTCCTCGAACATGCCCAAACCGAAGAAACCGGTCATTGAATATCGTCACTACAGCCTGCCCATTGATTTCCCTGTCCTGTTACTCAGTGGAGACCGCTGGAGAATATCCGATATCAAGAGTGAGCATCTTCATTTCCATAACCACATGGAGATTGGCATCTGTTATTCCGATGGAGGAATCATGGAGATAAAGGGAGAATCTGTGCCTTTTCGGGCAGGCGACATCACCTTCATTCCCCGATACCTTCCGCATACCACATACAGTTCACCTAATAACGCCAGCCTGTGGGCTTATATCTTTTTTTCACCGGAAGAACTCTTCCATCATTCGCTCAAAACAGCACAAACTCACATTGAACCGAATTTATGGGCGATTCAGGGAGCCAATTGTATTCTGAATAAGGAACAGTATCCCAAAATTCACATGCTCGCAACATCAGTGGTAGAAGAGATCAAGCAGCAGTCTCCCTATTATCGGGAGAGCGCGTACGGCTTGTTGATGTCTCTATATATCGAACTGCTTCGAATTCATGCGAGCAGCGAGCGCTTGTCATCTCAGGATCAGGAACGGGAACGAGACCTCCAAGGGGACTTGGTCATCTCACCCGTGCTGGAGTTTATCACCCAAAATTACATGATGCCCGTAACCATCGATTATCTCGCTGATCTGTGTCATCTGAGTACAACGCATTTTCGCCGCAAGTTCCATGAAATTATGGGAACCACACCACTCGATTTTCTGAATAGTACCCGGGTCGAAGAGGCATGCAAGCGATTGAAAAGCACGGAGGCCTCCATCCTGTCCATCTCCGAGCAAGTTGGCTTCCGATCCATCTCCAGCTTTAACCGCTGCTTTGCCAAACTGATGGGCGAATCACCTAAAGCCTGGCGCAAAGGGGCTCATACCGAAGCACAGTCTGCAAAAGCGTCGATATTGGAATTCACGGGTTGGGTGTGAATTCAAGTACAACATATTGAAATAACCTTTCTCATAAAAAAGGTACAAAAAAGCCCAAAAGTCGTGATGACTTTCGGGCTTTTTCCTCACAATAAACAAATAATAAACAGAAAAAAATGTCGAAATTTGATTGCGCCCCCTAGAGATATTCGCTACAATGCCGATAGAATACAAGAGATTTTGTCCGAATCTACCAAAGGTTTTGAACAAACTCTAAAGGAGCAGCATTTCGTGTTATTAAAAATTTCAGGCGTTGTCCTGACTGTTGTACTCGCTATTACCGTACTGCTCCTGTCAACGATCAGAGAACCCCAATCTGCGGCTCTTCATGCCCGTCAAGGTATTATGGACCTATCGGACTGGAACCCAGAACAGGACAAGCGGATCAAGCTAGACGGGGAGTGGGAATTTTACTGGGAGCGATTGCTTCCTGACGAATCTGCAACTCCGAATCAGGCTGGTCCAACGAAAGCACCCGATACCTATGCAACCGTTCCCGGCTCCTGGAATCGACTTAAAGTGGATGGCGAACGACTGCCAACCCACGGCTTCGCCACGTATCGACTGGTGCTGCGTAATGCACCTGTTGAAGGAACACTGGCGATCAAAAAAATGAACATTCGTTTTGCCAGCGAAATCTACATCAATGGCAACAAGCTGCTGGAAGACGGGCATGCCATGGCAAAATCCGCAGGTTACCGACCAGGAAACTCCCCCCAGATTGGCTTTTTCCCCTATCATGGCGGTGACATTGAGATTTTGATCCGGGTGGCTAATTACGATTACACGGACTCTGGCATTCCAGGTCCACTCTTTTTTGGCGAACAAGCAGCCATGCTGAAAAAACATCAATTCAACACAGCTATCGAATTTGGCACGCTTGCTGTACTGGGTACCATTTCGATCATATTCCTCATCAGTTACCTAGGGTCTGCACTCTACCGAAACAGGGACGATTCCCTGCTGCTGATTGGTCTAATCTGTCTGTTATATGCACTCTATAACGGCATGATCAGCGAACGTGTGTTATCCATGGCAGGCACGGAAATCTCCTTTAGCACACTCTATAAATTAAAAGATTTCTGCTCCGTGGCATGTTTGGGTCTGTTAACCTTTTACTTCTACCGATTCAAAACAGGCATCCTGTCCAGTATGCTCACAGCGGTGATCCTCATCATCTTCGGAGCATACTTATGCATGGTCGCGCTCCTGCCTATTTCCATCTATGGGCTGGCTGCACCTTACGTCGTCGTGATGTACACGTTGCTGCTGCTCTGGTTGCTGTATCAATGTGCAAAACAGTTCCTAACCAGTGAGAAGGGCGAACGGCTGTCTACTTTTCTGTGGTACGCAGCTCTCTTAAGCATCATGCTGTACTGTCTGGACATTAATCTCTTCTCGATCTCGCTCAAGGAAAACATGAATATCGGGCAGGCTTCCATTGTCCTGTTCAGCATCCTGATGCTGTTTCTGGCGGTGCTTCGGTTCTTCGAGGCCTATCGTACGGTTCGCACCCTCAAAGATCAGTTGCTCTTACTCGACAAAGTGAAGGATGACTTCCTGTCCAATACTTCGCATGAGCTCAAAACACCGCTGAACGCGATTGTCAACATCAGTGAAAGCCTGCTTAAAGGCGCAGAAGGTCCCCTTACCGATGAGCAAGCGCACAATCTGGCGATCGTGACGGGAAGTGGAAGACGATTAACCTATCTGGTCGATGAATTGCTGGATTATTCGAAAATGAAACATGGCGACATCCCGCTCCACCGGTCTTCGACCGATCTGTACTCGTTTGTCGAATCGGTCATGCGTATGCATTCCTTCCTGCTTGGCACGAAAAAGGTGGAGCTTATCAACCGCATCCCGGCGCATTTCCCGCCGATCTATGCAGACGGCAACCGACTGATTCAGATTTTGCATAATCTGATCGGCAATGCAGTTAAGTTCACGGAACGGGGCACGGTAAGCATCAAAGCTACAGTTGTGCAAGGCAAAGCCGAAATGCGCATTGTGGATACTGGTCGTGGCATCGGCAAGGACAAGCTGGAGCACATCTTCCTGCCATTCGAGCAGGAAGCAGATACCGGTCCAGCCGTTGCTGGAGGCACCGGTCTTGGACTAAGCATTACGCGCAAGTTGGTCGAACTGCACGGAGGAACCATTCATGCGGAATCAGCACCCGGCATGGGTGCTACGTTCATCCTGACCTTTCCGCTGGCAGAGAAAAAAGGAGAGAAACGTTCCAACGTTATGCCGCTTACCATCGCTCCTACAGGTCCTGGTAATCGGCTACTCCGGTTCGAAGAACCAACGATTGTACAAGGGAATAAAGACGAATGGATCATCGTTGTGGATGACGACTCGGCTAATTTGCAAACAATAGTAAATCTCTTGAAGCTTGAAGGATACAGTTACGCGGTCACTTCACGCTCATCTTCGGTACTGGAGCTGCTCGACCAGCTTCCCGCCGTGCATCTTGTCATTGCTGATATCATGATGCCCGACATGTCGGGTTACGAATTGCTGGAACGGATCAGGGAGCGCTTCTCTCCTTCCGAGTTGCCTGTACTCATGCTGACAGCGAGTAATAAAGCTAATCAATTGAAGTTGGCCTTGGAGAAAGGCGCCAATGATTTTGTATCCAAGCCGTTCGAATCGGAGGAACTGCTGGCACGGATCGGCGGTTTGACTCGGATGAAAACATCCGTCCAAGCTGCGCGAGATGCGGAAATATCTTTTTTGCGGTCACAGATGAACCCACACTTTCTGTATAACGCTCTGAACGCCATTGCCGAATTGTGCATGGATGCGCCGAATCGGGCAGAACAATTGATTTTGCAATTATCGAGTTATTTAAGACGCAGTGTGCACTTCAAACATCTGGACTCAAAAACCAGCCTGATGAACGAATTGGAGATGATCGAGGCATACGTAGCGATTGAGCAAGCCCGCTTTGGGTCAAGGTTAGAGGTCATTATTGATGTGGATGCGGATGTGAACCGGAACATGGACATTCCGCCCCTCACGTTGCAGCCCCTGATTGAAAACGCCATTCGGCATGGGCTGATGTCCAGCATTCGCGGTGGTCGGGTCATGTTGTCTATACGTAATCTGAATGATACGGAAACACGCTTCTCCATCGAGGACAACGGAATCGGCATAACCAAGCAACGGATGGACGAAATTCGGCAATCCACGGACGGCAGTAACGGCGTTGGACTATGGAATATTTCCAGCCGGTTGAACCTGCTGTATGGCAGACACCTTCAGATGGAAAGTCTGGACGGCGAGGGAACGCGGATTACATTTGATCTTCCAAATCAACGTCAAAGCATAGATGGGAATGGGGGTTATGAAACATGATAAAAGTCATCATCGTGGATGATGAGGATTTGTCGCTGAAGCGACTGAATCGCATTTTGACAGAAAGCGGAGAAGTTGAGGTGTCTCGCGCATTTCACGACCCGGAGGAAGCCTGTGAATATGCAGCAGAGAATAGCTTCGATGCGGCATTTCTGGACATTACGATGCCTCGCATCTCGGGTATGCAACTCATTGGTGAATTGCGTAAACATCATCCTTCACTTCCAATCGTGCTGGTGACTGGATATGAGGAATATGCCGTGCAGGCCTTCGACAAAGAGGTGATCGATTACGTCATCAAGCCTGTCACGGCAGAGCGACTGAACCGCAGCATCAAGCGGTTGCAGGAAAAGCTTCACGAGTCCATGCCAACACCTGAACCAGCGGTGCCGGAACCCAAACTGAACGTTCGTCTGTTCGGTGAATTCACCGTGTTTGGTGGAGCCGGAGCAGACAGTCCCATCAAGCTTAGAACGCCCAAGACGGAAGAATTGCTGGCATTCTTGCTGTATACCAAATCGACCACCCGCGATGCCTTGGCCGATACGTTGTGGAAAGACCTCAGTCCGCAGAAAGCCTGGACCAACATCAACTCCACACTGTACTACGTGCGACGTGCCATCGGTGATAACAGTGACGTGCCGATCATTCTCAAGGACAGAAACGGTATCCGTATCGACCGGGAAGCCATTAACTGTGATCTGTACGAGTTCGAGGCTTTGTTCCGGCAGATGCGTCAGGCATCGGCACATCGCCCCGAGCTCTTTGAGCGGATGGACACGTTGTATACGGGTGAACTCCTGAGAGGAAGGCATTATGAGTGGGCTTTCGCGTGGTCCAGACAGCTGGAGCTGGATTTCATCATGACGATGGAAACCGCGGCGCACTATCACGCGAAGGCAGGCGAGCCGTTACGGGCGCTGTATTATTTTGAACGTATCCTCCAGATTGATTCGATTCGGGAAGATATTCATCGCGAGATCATCCTCTTGTATCTGTCGCTTGGACGAAGAACCGAAGCGCAGCGCCAGTATCTGGTACTGGAGGAATTGCTCCAAGAGGAGCTTGGCTCCAGTCCGGCAGCGGATATCAAACAACTGTTGCGTCAATCATGAAATATCAAAAAAAGCCCAAGCTTTGGCATAATGCCTAGGCTTGGGCTTTTTTTCAACATATATAGACGTTCATTCGTCATGGTCTGATGATTTTACATCATCATGGTCTACAATCAATCCTCATTTATAAGTTTTTCGGTATTGAGCGTAAACCCTTCAATCACGACATCTTCATCCACTTCAATCATGATGCAACGTCTGCCTTGATAGTTCACCTGTTTTACATATCGCAGGTCTTGTGGGCTAACCGAAATCGTAGCAACCTTGGTTTCGATTTTAATAGACTTGGACGTGAACTTCGGCATAACACTGGTTGCCTTCATCTCATAGTTCTTGTTATCAACGATCGTTTCGAAGGCACGTTCTACTTTCTCCGTTGTCAGATCCTCTATACCGCTTGCGGTCAGTACACGTTCCAGATCTTTATAATCCAGCTTCGGAGGTTCTTCCTCATGGGACTCTTCGTTAATCTCGATGACTCGGTTGATCTCCTCATATACATGTGCAATAGTGGCTGAGTCAAGCTGTTCACCGGCCACTTCCTTGACGATATCTTCGAAGATCGCCCGTTCTTCCAGTGCGGTTACGGATCTTTCTCCATTCAATACATTTTCAACAAAATGCGGGTCCGGGAAATTCGATTTCCCTGTACAATATAGAACACGATTCACATCGGAGTAGTTGTCCGTTACGCTAGGGTACAGGAACCCTTGCTCTGGCGTGCTTAATTTGATAATCGGATCGACAATAATGTTGTATTTGAATTCTCTCTCCACGTAATCAAACAAGAGTGTCTTCCGCTGCTTCTCCGTGGAATTTACGCTGCACAGAATGAACGGATGGGCGAACACCTCATTCTTCTCACTCTCTTCCGTAGCTTCGTTTCTAGCCTTGGTTGGCAGATAATACTGTCCACGCACGAACGTAGCTACCATGTCCCGCTCAAACTTTGTATCTACCAGCATTCGATCCACGAGCAGCAGCATCAGATCCTGCCATTCATCCGGATCACCTGTTACCAGCGCCTGGTGAAGCAGTACCTGAGCCGGGTCCTCCGCCGCTTCCTGGAACTTCAATTCAAACAACTTCTGATCCAAATCACCTGTCAGCAATTTTTTGAAATTGCCCATGTACAGCTCCTGCTTCTCTCTGTCCACCAGTTCGAACGGGTGACGCTCCCAGTGATAGACCTCATTGGTTTCCTTCGTAATATACACGTTGAGAATATCGTAAATATTCAGTAGATCGTGATCGAGTTTAAATTGCTTGCGTATATGCGCGACTTCTTTTTTATTCATATTGGATTCGGCAACTCCTTAGATATGTTTCTGGCTTTATTAGTATAAAGGATCGACAGAAAATTTGTTGACTAACTTGTAGCTTGACGGTTACTAGATTTCAGTTACCCAAGTACGTGATACTCACAACAACACAAAAAGGGAGACACTCTCTACGTTCATACGAGCACCTCCTGCATGTGTTACATCTCCTGATGTTCTAGTCTATTACAGTGATTCCCATTAACATCTTACATATTTACGCTTGAAGCCCGTCCGCCCTTTTTCCACTGCCTTTTGGATATTCTCAGAGGCATTCAGCAGCTTGCTCTTGGGCTTGTCCTTGTTCACTTCGACAGGGCCAACGGCCTTGGCAGTCTCTACCGCCTGATTGTGTAACGGTTGATAGGATGTCGCGACGGTATACAGGAAGTTGTTCATCGAATATTTCGTTCGTTCCGGAGATTCGTGAATCGTCTTTTTCACCTGTTCCAGCATCTCCATCAGCTTATTCTCCGGAAATTCAGCATCCTTTCGACTGCCGAGCAACCAACAGTAACAGCTCCATCCTGCTGACATTTTCAGCTCATCTCCGCTCGCGATCCACTTATCCGAAACTTCTTGAGCAATATCCGTCTCTGCCAACGTGACGGCAACGATGAAGTCAGAGATCATATAAAAATAAGCAGCATCGATCCAACGGTCAAAATCTGCTTCCGTCATCGCTTGAGGATCGGCAATCACGCCAGCAAAGTACATCGCATCATAATTCCCCGTTGCGTATAGTTCCTCCGCCAAAGGCTGATCCTTTTTGATCTGCTTTGCCATTGGTTTCATCGCCCCGGTTGCCACGCCAAATAACGGTTCATGCGCACCGTTGGAGATGTAGATTTTTTTCGTTCGTTCTTTGCCCAGCGCTTCTAGCTCTTGCATCACTTCATCTAGATTCATTTGGCAACACTCCCAATCCTATAAATTATATATCTGATCATATCAAACGGACACTTATGTTTAACGAAAAACCGATGGAAAATCGCACATTATCCAATTGGAACCCTTCTGCCATATGCATAATCGTTACGGCGGGATTGTTACCTTTCCTATGAGGGATTCCCCACTGGGGTATTTTTCCTAAAAAAACTGAATACTATTCAAATTTCCCTGTTGCTCTGACAACCTGTTCGAGCATTATCACCGATCATAACATCTATACCATGTTTCGCACAGATCCCTGAAAAGATAGATATAACTTCTTCGCAGACAGACACTTTTCCTTTCTTATGCTTCTATCGGCAACTTCTGAAAACCTGCCGAGAGCCTGATTGGAAGAGCTAATTTCCCCAGCACAAGCAGAGCAACATATGTCCATGTCCAAGCAACGTTAAGCTATGGCAGGATACGTCGCTCATCGTTTATGTTCAGTTTAGTGTTGTTAACAAAACCGAGATGAGGAAGGATGCGAGAGCATGAGCAACAATCAAGTGTTAGGCTTTGCCCCTGCCCTGGGCTGGAATTCGTGGAATACCTTTACGTGGGATATTAACGAACAATTAATTCGGGATGTCGCTGATGTATTTGTATCGGAAGGTTATCTAGCCGCTGGTTACGAGTATATTGTCATTGATGATTGCTGGAGCCTGAAGGAACGTGATGCGAGCGGCAATCTGGTGGCTGACCCGGATAAATTCCCGAGTGGAATGAGAGCGCTTTCCGATTATATCCATAGCAAAGGACTAAAATTCGGCATGTATTCATGCGTAGGTACGCATACATGTGCCGGGTATCCAGGCAGCTTTGAGCATGAATTCCAGGATGCTGCCCTTTTTGCCGAATGGGGCGTTGATTATTTGAAGTATGATTACTGCTTCAAGCCGCGCCATATCTCAGGAGAGCTGCTGTACAAACGGATGAGCCTTGCGCTCAAAAACTGCGGACGCGATATCCTGTTCTCCGCCTGCAACTGGGGAGCCGACGATGTATACGATTGGATTCGGGAATCGGGCGCTCATATGTACCGCTCCACCGGCGATATCCGTGACAATTGGGATTCAGTGAAGGAACTTGCCCTGTCTCAATTGGGAAAACAAAGCTACACCGGCTCCTTCTGCCATAACGACATGGATATGCTGATTGTAGGTATGTACGGTGGAAGCAACAATGATTATATTGGCAGCATCGGTGGATGCAACGACATCGAATATAAAACCCACTTCTCACTCTGGTCCATGATGGGGTCCCCATTAATGATCGGATGTGACGTGCGCAAGGCTAACCAGATTACAAAGGATATTCTCCTGAATCCTGACCTGATTGCCATTAATCAGGATGTAGAAGCGCGCGGAGCTTACCGCATTAAACCAGAGCCGCAATGGTTTCACACAGACGATGTATTTATGCTGGTGAAGGTACTCACAGATGGTGATCTAGCTATTGGCTTCTTCAACCTGAGTGACAGCCAGCGGGAATTGTCTTTGCAATTTTGGGATATGGGTCTGCCTTACGCTGCCGGTTATGCTCTGTCCCTGTATGATTGCTGGGAACATCAAGAGCTTGGCGTATTCCGCGAACGCTTCGCTCCCGTTGTCGCAGCACATGACTGTTTAGTTGTGCGTGCCAAACTGGTGAAATAGATGGCTCAACATCGCCTGTGCACCTCGTGTCAGGTTCCGCTCTCTTCAGACGATGTGGGCATCTACCTCAAATTGATCTCGCGCTCTGCCCAGCAATTTCTGTGCATCGATTGTATAGGAGTGAAGCTGAACTGTGGACGCGAGCCTATTGAGAAGCTGATCCGTTATTTCCGAGAGTCCGGGAACTGCGCCCTGTTCCGTTAACGTTATGTCTTTGTCCGATGCAGCATCATGTACAATGTTGGCGTGTGTGAAGTTGCTTTCTTGAATACTTTGGAAAAATATAACGGATCATTGTATCCGACAGAATAGGCTACCGATTGAATCGGCAGGCCCGACGTTTTCAGCAGTTCACAGGCGCGCTCGATTCGGCAGGATGTAATATACTCCAAAACAGACTTGCCGGTTGCTGCCTTAAACAGACGAAACAAATAACTGCGCTCCAGATTAACTGCTTTTACAATCTCGGTGACGGTCAATGTCGGTTTCCAGTAGTTCTGCTCGATGTACTTTCTCGCCAGCCAGACATAATCCTTGGCGTCCACCTGCGGCTCCTTCGGATAATGTTCCATATAGTAGGAGAGCAGCAGACGCAAACGTGCATCCGCCCGCAGTAATTCATAGGATGATGCACCTGCGTTCCAGGCAAGGTGAAAAAAAGGCTGCAGTGTCTCCGGCGAGACCGCCACCACGGGGTGTACCTCTGAGAGCTGTGTCAGCCCCAGCAACCGACCGGCATCCTCACCGCTAAACTCCACCCAGACGTACTCCCATGGATCTTGCGGGTCTGGATAATAATAAATCTCCTTTTGCGGAAATATGATAAAGCTTTCCCCCGTAACGAGCCGAAAAACGCGGCCGCCCGTCTCCAGCGTCCCTTGGCCGCGGATAATATAGTGCAGCGCATAAACGTCACGTACACCTGGCCCCCATTGGTGAGCGTTGGCCGGCTTGTGACCACCGCTGATAAAATACAAATTACTGGCTCTACTGCTCTCATGCCAAATCGGATTCAACCTTGATTCCCCCTTTCTAATGCCACGTTGATCAGATGTTCGGTAACGCTTACACGCTAAAATCCAGAGAGGAGAATGTTGTATGCTTAGAATGGTTACGGTAGAACATGGACAAGTGCAAGGACTGCCCGCGGCGGACCCGCGGATTACCAGCTTCAAGGGAATTCCTTTTGCCGCACCTCCTGTAGGTGAAAACCGCTGGCGCGCTCCGCAGCCGCAGTCGAACTGGGAAGGTGTACTGCAAGCTTTTGATTTTGCCCCCATCTCCATGCAAGCCCCAACAGTCATCGATGATAACAATATCTATACCCGCGAATGGGCCGTTGATCCTGACCTGCCCATGAACGAGGATTGTCTGTATCTGAATGTCTGGACACCAGCCAAACGCACGGACGAGAAGCTGCCTGTTTTTGTCTGGTATTTTGGCGGGGGCCTACAAGTCGGCCATACGGCCGAAATGGAATTTGATGGCGAGCGAATCGCTCGTAGAGGTATCATCGTTGTGACGATTAATTATCGGCTGAATGCCTTCGGCTTCCTGTGCCATCCTGAGATTAGTGCCGAATCCCCCCATGCACCCGCCAACTTTGGTCATCTCGATCAGCAAGCAGGTACCCAGTGGGTCAAACGCAACATTGCCGCCTTTGGCGGTGATCCAGACCAGATCACTATCGGCGGACAGTCGGCAGGCGGAGGAAGTGTACTCAGCCAGATGACCTCTCCGCAAAATAAAGGCTTGTTCCAGCGAGCCGTCATCATGAGCGGTATAGCTACCGAGTTGTACCCGAAGGTCCGCGTGCCTTCTGTCCGCTCCAAACTAAGGAATGCAGAACAATCAGGGGTTGAATTTTTCAGCTTCCTGGGCGTATCTTCCCTGGCTGAGGCGAGACAACTGGATGCTGAATATCTCCGTGACAAAGCACTCGAATACAAAAGCTTCTGGGGAACTGTCATCGACGAACAATTCTGTGCAGGCGATCCGTTTACTCGTTTTGTTCAGCAGGAGCGCGAGGCGATACCCGTAATGCTGGGGCATACATCTTCCGAATTTTGGACCCGTCCCGCCGCAGCCAATCTGGAAGAACTGAAGCAGATGGCTGTGGAGCTGTTTGGCGAGGATGCTCCTGCCTTTTTACAGCTATGTGAGGCTGATTCCGGCCAATTAGAGCATGCGCTGCAACAAGCATCGGTCCGCATGATCCAACATGCCATTCTGCTCGCCATCCGCGCGAACAGCGGTCATCCGTCTGAAACGCCTCTCTACTATTATAACTTCGACGCCGAGATTCCGGGCTGGGACCAGCCAGGCACTTTTCACTCCGTCGATCTGTGGTTCTTCTTCGAAACACTCGCCAAATGCTGGCGGCCTTTCACAGGCAAGCATTATGATCTGGCTCGCCAGATGTGTAATTATTTATCCAACTTTATTGCTACAGGTGATCCAAACGGTCCGGACTCCACCGGAAAGCTGATGCCTCATTGGACTCCTTGTACTACGGAACAGCCGTATCTCATGGAATTTGGCGATCAGGCTCAATTACAGAAGGCTGAGCCCGGACCGATGCTCGCGTTTCTAATTGAACAATATTTCAAGAAACAGAATGCACCTGTTGTTTAAAACATAAGGTTTGCCCTCTCACGATATATGTAAGAGCCATGCTGTCGCATGGCTCTTTTTGTATAGTGTGAATGGTGGAGAGATGTTCATTTTTTGTTGCACGCAATAATCATAACGTCTCTCTCCCTTCCATTAAATATGAGTCTGAGTTGGTTTGTTGAAGATGACAGGTAGCGTAATCTGTAGTGAAAAGATATCCTTTTCCTGCGACACCGTCAACGTCCCGTTATGCTGCTGAATCATTTTCTGACAACTAACGAGCCCAATTTCGTTGCTATCTTTCTTTTTGCCAACACGTTTAATCTTATTCTCCACCTCAAGAATGACCCATTGTTGCTTCAAAGAAATCTGGATATGAACGGGATGCCCTGGATCGGCGTATTTTCCAATATTTGAAAATATGTTATCCATTACGCGACGCATAGCGACCAGATTAATTTCCAGTAAAAACTCCTCATGATGTGAATCTGTCTGAACCTGCACATCTATATCGTCCAAAACTACTAATTGCTCATCTATAAGTTGATCGATAAGTGCTCTGCCCTCATACATTTCAAATTCTACTTCCTCTTCTTCAGCGGCAGAGGATACCGTAAAATATTCGAATAGTTTGTCCGACAGCACTTTGATCTGATAGGCCTTCTCCCGGCTATTATGAATATACTGCAACAGATCCTCATGTGTCTTATATTTGTTGAGCTCTATGATATCCATATATCCTAATAGAATCGTGAGTGGTGTTCGCAAATCATGGGAAATCGCCGTGATCAATTCACGGTTGGCCATCCTGACCCTCTCCTCGCTGCCCAGCCGCTCCACAAATGATTTCCTCATCTCATCAATACTCTGGGCCAGAGATGACAGTTCATCCTTTCCCGATATCGTAATCGAATAATCCAAATTTCCACCTTCGAGTATTTTGATCTCTTGTTCAAGCACGCCAATATAAGATGTTTTCTTATTAATCATCAGTAGAAATGAAACAAGGAACACAATGGCCGCTATGAAAACACCAATAATCAGAATGAGGTTGTAGTATTGATACTCATAAAAGCTAACCAAGTATATCTGGGCATCCTGATCCGCAAAATGGATGGTGGTGATGGGTATTTTCGATGGCACGAATTGAGTTAACAGTTCTTCATTAATGGCCGGATCAATCTCCGTGTTGGAGGAAAATATCAATTTGTCTTTTGCAAAAATATACAGATTTAAGTAGCGCTCATGTCTTATCCAAGCAGACAATTGCTCATGATCACGGGATGACACGTTCTGGTTATCCACAAATGCTTCGAATCGATCGAGCGCATCTTGCTGCCTGTTCTCTACAAAAGTGGATTTGCTTAAATAACTATCTAATACAGTCTCACCAACAACTTGTAAAATAACGAGTGCACTTATGGAAATGACCAAAGAAATGATAACCGCCAGAACCAGTTTAATCTTCAGCTTTTTTCCGATTAATAATCTATTCAATTTTGTACCCCTTCCCCCAAACGGTCTTCACATATTTAGGGTTCTGCGGGTCATCCTCCAGTTTGCCTCTCAAATTACGAATATGAACCATCACCGTGTTATTACACGTATAAAAGTAGGGTTGCCCCCAAACACTCTCATATATATTTTCTGCCGAGAATACCTTTCGTCGCTTCTTAGCCAATAGCAGCAATATCTGGTATTCAATTTCAGTTAGAGCAATCTCCTTCTCTCCAACAAACACGGCTTTTGAATCCTGATGGACGGTAAGATCCTTAACGATAATCTGGTCCTGTTCTTCGGTCTTCTCCTTGCCCCGATATACATAATATCGTCGTAGTAAAGCCTTCACCCGCGAAACGAGTTCTGTATAGGAAAAGGGTTTGGACAAAAAGTCATCACTGCCTGAGGAAAAGGCCAATTGTTTGTCAGAATCCTGCGTTTTCGCCGTGAGAAACAGGATCGGTGCACTTGTTTTTTCACGAATCTCCAGACACGCCTTCAGCCCCGATTTATTGGGCATCATCATATCCAAAATAATGAGATCCGTCTCTTCGTTCACTTTATCAATCGCATCTTGACCATCTATCGCTTCAATCACTTCATAATTTTCACTCTCTAACAGAATCCTTACAATTTCACGAATCTCACTGTTATCATCAGCAATTAGAATTTTCTTGCTCATCTGATCCCTCCGTCTAATTTCAGTATAATATGCGCTATTAGCGACTACCAGCAAATACAATCGACTTAAGAATTCTTCAGAAGTTATGTAGGTATCTCTTAATAATTTCGTCTTATACTGTAAATATGTAGAAGTTATTACACAAAGGGGTCGTCAGGAATGCCACAAACTTCGAAAAAAGTAATGATTAACATATTGTTGGGTCTGTTCATCATGTTGTCCATTGGTCTACTGGTGTATTATTCTCCTGCCATTATTAAAATCATGTCTTCCATGGACAATTTCAGAGCGTATATTCATTCAACAGGCCATTGGGGTCCGGTCATGTTTATTTTATTCCAGATTCTTCAGATCGTGGTTGCACCTATTCCAGGAGAAGTGGTACAGGTCGCAGGCGGTTATATCTATGGGGTTACACTTGGGTCCTTGTATACTACAATAGGCTTGATTATAGGCTCAGCGATCGCCTTTTATTTCACCCGTTATATCGGTCGCGCCTATATTTCACGACTAATGCAAAAGAAAAATAATAAGTGGATGTCGTTAATTCATGATGAGAAGAAGTTCTCCGCTTTTTTATTTATCTTTTTCGTGATTCCCGGCTTGCCCAAAGACATGCTTGTATTTGTCGCCGCACTTACATCGATTAGTTCGTTTAGGTTCTTCACGATCCTTATCGTCGGTCGTCTGCCGTGGATCATCGCATCTACCGTTATAGGGTCCACGATTCATATGCAACAATACACGATCGCCATTATTATTTCTGTTATCGCTGTGATCGGGTTTGTACTCGGTTATATCTATAGGGAGAAATTGGTGGGATTGTTCTCCCGGTCAGACAGTACCAAAGCCAAACCCAAGGCTATACCGAGTTATAGTAAGAATAGGGAGTCTCGTAAAATAAAAAGAGATACAACATGAACAAAACCAATCTATTGATATGAAAACCGGAGGTATATCATCTTATGCAAATACTTAAAACCAATCGATTAATCCTGCGAAATTTCACCGTAACGGACGCAGCCGGACTGTTGGAATACACAGCAAATCCCAGAGTGAATTGTTTTATGGATCAACAAATTTCAACATTGGAAGATGCGGCGGCAGAGGTTGCAAAAAGAAACAGTGACGATTCCCACATCGCGGTTTGCCTGAAAGACAGTAACGAGCTGATCGGTGAGCTGTTTGGTATGAGGGAAGATCGGGATTCCGATACGGATAAAGATTCGAATTCAGATACGTATAGTATAGGTTGGAATTTTAATGGCAGATTTGAAGGGAAAGGGTACGCCAGTGAGAGCGCCAATGCTTTCATCGAAAATCTCTTTATGGAACAGGGAATAAGAAGACTGTACGCCTATGTCGAGGATGATAACTTCCGTTCTCAGAAACTGTGTGAGAAGCTGGGCATGCGCCGGGAAGGTCTTTTTTTGGAGTTCATTTCTTTTGTCAAAAATGAGGACGGCACACCGAAATACGAGAATACGTATCAATATGCTTTGTTGAAAAAGGAATGGCTGGCACATCGTGAATCGAAGTAATAAAGAAAGACATGCCTGCCTCATCATTAGTTTAAAAAAGTTATAGAAATGAGCACGTACCCATGTGTACGTTCCACAACAAATACGGCGGCTTTTCCCTGGATAGATTCCAGAGGAAAAGTCGCCGTTTCATTATCGCACAGAACACTATTGATCGAGCAATGTGTTTATAAGGTCACAATATATTCAGCTTGAATTCTAGACGGTGCTGCCCCAATATTGCTTTGCAATCTTCTGCCCTTGATCAATCTTCGCCCATTGCTGAGCTTCGCTTAATTCGTTACCACCATCACAAGATGCAAATCCGCATTGGTGAGACAACAGCAGCCGATCCTTATCAATGATTTTGGAAGCTTCGTCCAGCAAACGGACAACACGTGCTTCATCATCGAGTGTACTCGTTTTGGATGACAACAGACCCAGTACAATTTCCGTTTCAGGTCTGTCCTTGAACACTTCCAGAGCTTCAATTGAACCCGCACGATCATCATCCCACTCCAGGAAGAAACGGTCATATTTCAATTGCTTCAGGAACAGATTCGCAATTTTGGCATACGATCCACCACCCATGTTGCGGGAATCATAATTGCCGCGGCAGTTATGTGTCCACATTTTCAAGCCAAGGCTATGACCAAAGTCAATCACGGTATTATTAATATCAATGAATTCGGTAGCGAGACCCTTTACTTCATCTTGATTAATATTTTCCCCTGTAAAAGGAGAGTTCGGGTTGTCGTCTGCAAACAGTTCCCACAAGCAATCATCGAATTGCAGAATTTTACCGCCCACTGCAGCGAATTCCTCCACGAATTCCTTATACGCGATCACAAGACCCTCTTTGAGCTCCTGTATGTTTTGATATACAGCATCCGTTCCACCAATGTTATCCGACCAGGAAAGCTCACCGAAAATATGTGAAGGCGATGGTACACAAAGCTTCGTTTGTTGCTCGCCAGCCGTGTCTTGCAGTTGTTGGAACAGTTGAATGAAATGATGGTTCTTTCCACTCAATTTATCAGTGATGCGCAGTCCGATATCTTTGCGTGTTTCATACTTCGAAGTTCCATCCACATCTCTGAAAAAATAGCCATGATCCGCGATGTAACGCTTCACTCCGCCAAATCCCCATACAAAGTCCAAATGCCACATCGATTTCGAAAATTCGCCATCGGTAACCACGGACAAGTTATGTTCGATTTCCTTAGCCACAACTTGTTTAATTGCCTCCGTCTCACACTTCTCATATCCTTCGTAGTTTTCATAAAATGGATATTGGATATCATCGTTATGTTCAATTTGCGTTTTATATTTCAGCAGCTCATCCGGCCGCAATAAACTTCCTACGATCTGGAACTTATCAGTCATGTAAAAAACCCCCTCGTTGTATAAAATGATCATATCACGCCGAGAGCAGTTAGAAGGGATACTTAAAAACCATAACTGGTTATAGTTAAAAGCTATATCAAAAGTTAATCCATTTCACAACGTACGACGACGCAGTTCATAAAAATATTGTACCGCTGGATGCTTTAATTTGACCTGCTCCGACATGTTCAGAATTCGCTTTTTGCCAACTCGTCTGTCCATTAAAGCCAGAATATTAAACAAAATATCCTTGCTATCCAGATTATCCTCTATAGAAGTTGATAAATACGTCGTGGCTGCAACGGTAAAATTCGATTTACTAAGTGCGGTCTGAGCCAACAAAAGCTCCTTGGCATGTACGGAGATTTTTCTGCTTCTTGCCATGACTTGAAGACGATCCTCGGGAATGGGTCCTTTGGAATCTTTTCGAATAACTTCAATCTCTTCATCGCTCACAGGAATCATGATCTCCGGATCGCTCTTGATCTCCTGCTCTGTCTGATACCATCGGATTGGGGTTGTTGTATCACTCATGTTGAGTACATTCTTTTTATCTACAGTAATATAACAATTGCCTGATTTATCAGGTGAATAGCGATAGCTGGTGGCACGGTACTCCACCCTTCCAACTAACGCAGGACTAAGAAAACTCTCCAGTTGTTGCTTCAATTTACTCCAGGACATAAATCCTCCTATTATCAAAAGCCTACCGCATGAATTGCGGCGATCATTTCAAATATTTTTCAATCCGTCTCCAGTATCAACATTCATTTAAATTATAACATAGCAAACCAAATTGATGATGGAAGAAACCCAGTTATTGGTTTTGAATTCCCCTATGTGATAAAATTGCACAAAATTATCTACTTACTATTAAATCATCATAGCCTACCATTGGAACTTACGTTGTTATTCACAAAGGAGAGGAAGAGTGTAATGGCTACGAAGAAAGCAACCTTACCTGCTCATATGGAAAAACTCGTTAAAGATAATGATATCGCAACCGTAAAAGAAGTCTTTGAGCAATGCGAATGGGATGCCCGCGGGGGCTACAGCAAAGGTACGGCCCTCAGCTTTCGGCATATTTCGGATGAATTGGTCCGCTGGCTGTTAGAGCAAGGGGCAGATATTAATGCACGTGACAAATATCAACGCACGCCTTTACATGCCCATGCCTCACACTGGTCAGGAAATGTACCCCTGTTCCTTGAATTAGGTGCGGATCTGGACGCTGTGGATTACCAAAATGAAACACCGTTACATGCAGCGGTCAGTGGGTATCGAACCAAAGTGGTTCAAGAGTTGGTAAACCAGGGCGCTACGATTAACGTAGAAAATAAACAGGGTAATACGCCATTAGCTAAGGGGTTAGTCAATTGTAGGAATAGCGATATAGTTAATCTGGCAGAGATTGCCGCAATTCTTCTGGATGCCGGAGCATCGGTCACCCCGGATATGAAAGAATCGGTGAAGCGGATCGGTAAGGATTTTGAATTCGTCCGTGAGAAGTTCAATAAGGACAAGGTCGATGGAGTTTCAGACGCGCTGATTAAACTGTACCAGTTATTTGATGTCGAGCCGGTAGCGAATCGGATCATGCACGATGGAACTGCACCCATTCAGGTAAAGGCAACCACCTGGCCCAAGCAGCACCAAGAGCTGTGGGAATATCTCATCCCGGCTCAGGGCCACGCTCAAACGGTGCAGGGAGAGGTCATTCGCATCACAGGACGTGTGTCCCATGAAGTATTGGATAATGGCGGAGGAAACTGGGATGCGGAGTATCGCAAAATGCTGGATGCGCTAATTCGTTATCTGGGCACTGGAGCGCCACTCGCCCCCGCACTTCTCCAAGAGGCAGCAGATTTGGCCAGCAAGCTTCATAATGGATACGATTTTGATGCGCCTGCCAGATTATCCGAGTTGGCGGTATTATGGGTGCTTGCCAATCCTCAGCCGGTCACTATAGAGAAGCCAGAGTATACGCGTTAAACAGCAAAGCAAAAAAAAGAAGCGGAAGAGTTACCGCTTCTTTTTTCTATTTAATCTATCTGAATCATACTCCGTATCCATGATTACGTCTTACTCTACTCCACCTGTTCATTACTTTCAAACTCATTGAGCAATTCGCGTACTTTAGAAGTGGTTTTGGCGTTCATCAAGCTGTTTCTCAGCTCACTAGCACCGCGGAAGCCACGAACATAGATTTTGAAAAAACGGGCCAGCGGGCTGAACGAACGTGGTTCAAGCTCGGAATATTGATCATGGAGATCCAAATGCAGCCGTAGCAAATCAAGCAATTCCTTACTGCCGTGTTCCTTCGGCTCCTTCTCAAAAGCAAACGGATTCTGGAAGATACCGCGTCCAATCATAATACCATCCACACCATATTGCTCCGCGAGTCTCAGGCCTGTCTCACGGTCAGGAATATCCCCATTAATCGTCAGAAGAGTATTAGGCGCTATCTCGTCACGCAGTTTCTTAATCTCCGGAATAAGTTCCCAGTGAGCGTCTACTTTGCTCATTTCTTCTCTCGTCCGCAGATGAATGGACAGGTTCACAATGTCCTGTTGCAAAATATGGGTCAACCAGTCGCGCCATTCGCCGACCTCAGTAAATCCGAGACGCGTTTTCACACTGACCGGCAGCCCTCCGGCTTTCGCCGCCTGAATAATCTCCGCCGCAAGGGCTGGCCGGCAGATCAAGCCGCTTCCTTTTCCATTCTCCGCAACATTCGCTACAGGACAGCCCATATTAATATCGATACCTTTAAAGCCTTCCTTTGCCATACCGATACTCATCTCGCGGAAAAACTCAGGCTTGTCTCCCCAGATATGAGCCACAATCGGCTGTTCATCCGCTGTAAACGTCAACCGTCCACGCACACTATGGTGCCCCTCCGGGTGACAATAACTCTCTGTGTTCGCAAACTCCGTAAAAAACACATCCGGTCTGCCCGCTTCACTTACGACATGCCGAAACACAACATCCGTCACATCTTCCATCGGTGCCAGTATAAAAAATGGTCGTGGCAAATCACGCCAAAAGTTTTCCTTTGTCATCTCAAAAGCTCCTCTATACATTCCAGGACAGTCTTTGTCCTCATTAATAGTTAAAATAGTAAAACTCGTAACTCATGCATCTGCTTGCTTATCATTTACATGATCATTCGCAGTTTCGTTGCAATTCACATCATGGTGTCCTAGCTTCTTCTTCACTTATACCATGCAAATGTAACTTCGTTCAAACAGCAGTATCTGTTATTCCTTCCATTGGATCTTCAAATTATTGAAAGTTCGATGATCTCGAAATTGCCCTTTCCCGATTTTATCACGTCTTTATTAGATTTTCAGCCCGATTGCTCTTGCCGAACTGGAAAAGCTCCTCTAAAATGAAGCTCGACAGGCTTTTAACCTGCAAATCGAGATTTTAAGGAGGCCTGAATTATATATGGAAATTTCACTGGATATGATCAAAGACAAAGTCGAATGCTTGCAGGCTTATGACTTCCGTGAACTGGAACGAGCGATCGAAGAACGAATCGGAATGAACAAAGCATTAATGTTACGCGTGAAGCAAGTTCAACATCAAGTAACGTTTGACCCTTTTCGCAACAAGATGTTATATAGTGCAATCGTGCATTTTAACGTAGATTAATGGACCAAGATTTGAATAGTGAAAAACAGTTCACTGACGCAATTGCATTTAAGCATATCCTATAAAGCATGCAAAAAAGAAGACGCGAATTCGCTCGCGTCTCTTTCCATATCAAACTCCTTTTTCTCTTATTAAAACTCCTGCTTAAATAACATCGCCAAGTTTGTTTAAAACGCGGTATTAAAAGAGGATTTTTGTCACCTGTAATCATATTTTACATAGTTAAATACGGGGATCGTACCACTATACAAACAGTCATTTTTGAGGATTAAGGGGGTAATACCATGCAAGAATTAATATTTATGAAGAATTATAAAAACAATGAAGTACTGCGCAAGAGTTTTTTCGAGCTTGCTGTCAACACGTTTGAGATCAATTTTGAAGATTGGTATCAACAAGGATACTGGGGAGAGCGTTACATCCCTTATTCATATGTCGATGGAGACCAGGTTATTGCCAACGTTTCTGTTAACATCCTTGAGCTCATCATTCACGGTGAGAAGAAAAAAGCGATTCAAATCGGCACGGTGATGACACATCCTGATTATCGGGGGAAAGGACTCTCTACACGTTTAATGAATAAAGTTTTAGAGGAATACGAGAACAAGTACGATTACATGTACCTTTTTGCCAATGAATCTGTGCTTGATTTTTACCCCAAGTTTGGGTTTAAACCTGTGGAAGAACATCTTTTTTCAATGGATTATACGGCAAAAAAATCACCCGAACCTGCGAATATCCGTAAACTAAATGTTACTAACGCGGAGGATTTACGTCTTATTCAAAAATTGGCATCGGAACGATTACCTGTTTCTCAGCATTTCGCAACCCATCATGCTCAAGGAATACTCATGTTTTATTGCCTGAATGTCTTTAGTGATGATATTTATTACTTGGAAAACGAAAACGTCATTGTTATTTATCAGAAAGAAGACAATCATATCGATCTCTTCGACGTTGTTAGCTTAAACGAAATGAATATGAAAGATATCTTGGATAAGATTGCAGATGAGGATACGGAGAAAATAACCTTCCATTTCACTCCAGATGATCAAGGTCTTGATCTGAAAAGTTTGATCACCAATGAAGGTTTATTTGTAAGAACCCATGGTGAACATCTCTACCCTGTTCACGTTAAACATCCAATTACATCTATTGCTTGATGATTTATTTAATAAGATCTGCCACCAGTCATACTTAAAAAAGATCAAAAAGGAGCAGGATTTCCCTGCTCCTTCGTTATGTGAAACTCCTTACTCTCATCAAACGTAAATTTACAAGGTATAATGAAATCAGATGACCGTTCAGCATGATCTTATGACCATCATAATGAAGGAGGGGACATTCGTGGCGTTTATCCCGCTAAACTGCCCCAATTGCAACGGAAGAATTGAATACAAGAAGGATGAGGTTTTAAAGTGTCCCTATTGTGAAACAGAACTTTTATTGAAGCAAAATCATGTCTATTACGTAGACCAGACCATTAATCATTACCACGGAACACCCCCTAAAGCACCGCTGAAGCAGACTGCCTCCGTAAAGGTAATGCTGATACTGATGTTAGTCCTGGCTGGCGCCATCGGTACATATTTTTATTATAGCAACAGCTCCACCTATCCAAAAACAGAAGCCAATCTGCCTGTGCGAAAGATGCCTGAAAGCGAGGTTTTGCTCTCATTTTTGCGAGATATCTTCGATAAAGGGTCCGCCTTGCCAACAGAGGAGGAATTGGCTCGTATTCGCTATTTAACCGTAGAGCATTCGGAGAATGATCAGTGGAAGTTTACATATAGTCTCTCCGATCCATTCAGCGATGAACAGGCCGAGAAGATCACTTATATTACTCAGGACAAAAAACTGAATAGCCAACGGATTGATCAGCGAGATTTTGAAGCTTTTAAGGGACTGACCGCATTGGACCTGACAAATACCTATGAAATATCCCAGACGGACCAAACCACTTTGGCCCATATGCCGGGATTAAAAAGTTATGGAGGCGCTTTTAACGAATCCTTCAGTACATTTTCGGGCTACTTTGGCGACAAATCTAAAATTACGGAGCTTTCCACTCAGCTTCGCAGCAATCAGGAGTTGGCCCTACTACTGGAATTCCCCAATCTGAACTCTTTATCCATTACCTATGTGGATGAGTCCGTAACAGATTTTCACTTGTTAAACCAATTGCCAATCAAGTCCCTGTCGCTCACCTTTGTCGATGAACTCGGATGGGTGTCGTCCATGACCGGGCTATCATCCTTATCTATACAGTACAGTGAAACCACAGACCTGCAGCCGCTGTATGCCTTGACCCAGCTTCAGGAGCTTCAGTTGTCCTATTTAACGAACGTAAAGTCCATCGACTTTGTGCAAAATATGCCTGCTCTACAAACGTTAGATATCGAAAATGTAAACATCTCGAGCCTAGAGCGCTTGACCGGCAAAAACTCCATTACTACACTACGCCTGGCTTCTCTAAGTCAACTTGGTTCGGTAAAAGCCATCAATAGCCTGTCCTCTTTGCGGGAATTAACGTTGTCCGGCTACTACGAGAATCCAGAAGCGCTGACACTGCCTAAAGTAGAGCGAGCGGAAATTCCAAGCTCCTTTCTCCCCGGGCTAAAGGCCCCGACTACAACCAGTCTGACGCTCCGTGGCGGAAGTGGGGAATTGAACTTGGCTGCGCTGGGGAAATTCCCGAAACTGGAGCAACTCTCGCTCTGGGAGATCGATGAACTAACCCGTCTTGCCGCCCTGGACGGCTTGTCCCGCCTAGAGACCTTAAACATTTACGACTCGTCACTATATAAGGAGAGCGATGCTTTATTTCGTTTGAAGCAGGTGAAATCTCTGATGTGCTCCGAGTGTAGGCTGAACTTTGAGCAAAAATCGGCCGCAGATAAAGGCGTGCTTGAACATTTGACCTTAGAGCAGCCATATTTCAGCATAAACAATACCTCTGTTACTGAAGTTGACCAAATGATGCCTTACTTTGCCAACATGTCCGCTCTACGTTCCTTCACTCTGCAAGACAGCAATTTGGCTTCTCTCGAATTTATGAGTAACTGGCAGGCCATAGAAGAGCTTCATCTCGAGAACAATGCCATTTCCAATATCGAGACCCTAAGCCAGCTGCCTGATCTGCAAAAGGTATATCTATCCGGTAATTCCGTACAAAACAAGTCCGTGCTTGGCACGGGTGTGCAGGTGTATTAATTACCGATTGGGATGATGGGAGTTTTAGACTACTGTAGTTAGTGGATGGTATCGGAACAAAGAAAAAAGGGGCTCCCCTTATGCAGTTCTTCCTGCATGGGGAACCCTTTTGGTGCTTTAAATCAAGTCAGAAGCCTTCAATATTCTTTGGACGATAGCTGCAACCTCAGCACGGGTGATGTTGGCTTTCGAAGCCAGTTCATGTGCTCCTCTGCCGCTGATCACACCTGTCTCAATACTTGCAGCAACAGCGGAATGATACCAATCGGAAGCATCCACATCTGCAAAAGGCGCCTTGCCATCAACTGGCTTCAGTCCCAAGCCTTTCATCATAATCGCTGCGAATTCAGCACGTGTCATATCCATATTTGAATTATATAGATCGTTACCAATGCCATTCACAATGAGGCGAGAGCCCATATCATTGACAGCATCCTTAGCCCAATGATTTTCTACATCTTTGAACATCAACGGGTGCCACACCACTGAATACAGACTGTTCGTTAAGATGTTAGACGAAACAAACAAGCGGCTGCCTGATCGGCAACCGCTTTATCGGACATACATGCTTATTAAATGTCGTAGTTATTCGAAGGACTGTGATCGATAACGGATTGCACGACTCGTTTAACCACGGATTTCGCGGCATCCTGGGTGGACATTCCGCCGATCTCGTCCGCGTTAACTTCGATAAATCCTTTACCCCCGATGATCTCTCGAGCTGTCTCAAGTTCGCCCGCACTGATAGAATCATGGGATACCAGTGAGATCAGGCCGGCGTCGTTCAACACCTTTGCCATCTCCGCCGTACCGCGGAGCGTTTCTCCACTGACGCTCTCAAGCAGCATCGTATGGTAACCGGATGACATTAGTCGCTTCTCCACTTCCTTGGCGAGAGCTACCGTATCCGAGCCAGCAAACCAGAGCGTGAGCGGAGATTGTCCTTTCTGCTGGGCGCGAACATCTCTCGTGATCCCCGTATCCAGCGTGGCAAATCGGCTTTCTCCCTTCAGAGCTTGATCGATGACTCCGCAAGCAGACGTCATGTTGGTGACACGATCAATGAGGATAAAACCTCCGATGCTCTTATTGTGCTCAAAGGAATCGAAGACGATCTGATCCGACAGTGTGAATTCACACTTGGCCAATTCGTTCTTAACAATTTGATCGGCCAGAACGGTATGGCCCGTGTTAATGTCAATTTTATGGGTAATCGCCGTTACAGTGCCTGGAAGAGTCTTCGTTCCGACCTTTACCCAATAATGCTTGCCCGGAGTCAGGACGGAATCGTCCATCCACAGGATCGTAGAAGCGAAGCTGTCAGCTTCTTGGACTTGATTGTCTATCGTGAGCACGCAGCCCCGCGAGACATCAACTTCGCGGTCCAGTTGTATCGTAACCGGTTGGCCAGCATAAGCCGAATCCTGAGCTTGGTCCGTCACCAAAATCCGCTTAACCTTGGCTTTCTCACGACTTGGCAGAGTCATGAGTTCGTCTCCGACCGAAATCTTTCCAGCCTCAATCTGGCCCTGGAACCCACGGAACGTATGGTCCGGTCTGCTTACACGCTGAACTGGCATCATGAAAGGCTTCGTATCATCGGTAGTATGAACGTCTATACTTTCCAAATACGGCAATAATGCTAACCCCTCGTACCAGGGTGCATTCGGCGACTGGGTTGTAATGTTGTCCCCTTCCGTAGCCGACACGGGAATGACCTGAATGCTCTTGATTTGGAATTCGGCCGTCGTTTGGATGAACTCTTCCTTGATTGCCTCGAACGTCCTCTGATCGAAGCCGACCAGATCCATCTTGTTCACAGCCAATACGAGATGCTTGATACCCATCAGGGCGCAGATCCGAGCATGGCGTTTGGTCTGGGTAATGATGCCTTTGGTAGCGTCCACCAGAATGATGGCTAGATCGGCAAAGGAAGCGCCTACAGCCATGTTGCGCGTATACTCTTCGTGTCCCGGTGTGTCCGCCACGATGAAGGAACGATGAGACGTCGTAAAATAACGATATGCCACATCAATGGTAATCCCTTGTTCGCGTTCGGCCAGCAAACCATCGAGGAGCAGCGAGTAGTCGATTTTGCCGCCTCGGCTTCCCAATCGACTATCGAGCTCAAGCGCGCGTTCTTGATCGGCAAACAGCAGCTTAGCCTCATAGAGCATATGTCCGATCAGCGTGGACTTGCCATCATCCACACTTCCGCAGGTAATGAATTTAAGTAGACTCTTCATGTTAGAAATAGCCCTCCCGTTTGCGTCGTTCCATGCTTCCCGCCGCTTCTTGATCGATAACCCGACTGGTCCGTTCGGAAGATAACGCACCCAATGTCTCCTCAATGATCTCATCCAGCGTAACGGCATCGGACTCGACTCCGCCCGTCAGCGGGTAACAACCCAACGTGCGGAAGCGAATCTTCTTCATCTCTACCTTCTCGCCAGGCTCAAGCTTTATCCGCTCGTCATCCACCATGATGATATGCCCGTCACGATTAACGATCGGTCTTACGTCCGCGGAGTAAAGCGGAACGATATCGATGTTCTCCCGACGAATGTATTGCCAGATATCCTTCTCAGTCCAGTTGGACAGCGGAAAGACTCGAATGCTCTCTCCCTTGTTGATTCGCGTGTTGAACAGCTTCCACATCTCCGGACGTTGGTTCTTCGGGTCCCACGAGTGATTCTTGTTCCGGAACGAGAAAATCCGCTCCTTCGCACGCGACTTCTCCTCATCACGTCTTCCGCCACCGAACGCAACCGTGAATCCGTATTTATCCAATCCCTGCTTCAGGGCTGTGGTTTTCATAATGTCGGTATATGCGGAACCATGGTCGAAGGGATTAATTCCTTGCTGAATAGCCTCATCATTAGAGTGCACGATCATTTCGATACCAAATTCCTTCGCCTTTCGGTCGCGGAACTCAATCATTTCCTTGAATTTCCAGGTTGTATCGATATGCATGAATGGGAACGGCGGCTTCTCAGGGTAGAAAGCCTTTAGGGCCAAGTGCAGCATGACCGAGCTGTCCTTGCCGATGGAATACAACATGACCGGTTTCTCGCACTCCGCTGCTACTTCTCTGATAATGTATATCGCTTCAGCCTCAAGTTGATCCAGATGTGTTAATTCTTGCATGGCAAGGCGGCCTCCTTTTTAATCCTCACTAAAACCATCGTATTTATAAACTTATCCTATCAGATTCCATCTTTATTGCAAAGTGGAAAAAAGTAAAATTTATGATGTTTATGATTGAATCGACAATATTCAGCATTGAGTAACGGTTCCCTCCTATAATAAAATCGCCTGAACGAATGATTTGTGCTGAGCTACAAATGGAATCGGTTGGTTAACGATTTCTATTACAATCATGATTGAGGGCCATGGAATTTGAAAAAGCTGCCGCCTGTAAAGTACAGACAGCTAGATGGCTTGCCCAGCCTAGTGACCCTGAACATTTACGACTCTTCACTATATAGGGAGAGCGATGCTTTATTTCGTTTGAAGCAGGTGAAATCTCTGATGTGCTCCGAGTGCAGGCTGGAATTTGAACAAAAGGCAGCAACCGAGAACAGCGTGCTTGAATATTTGACCTTAGAGCAACCGTATTTCAGCATAAACAATACCTCTGTTACTGAAGTTAACCAGATGATGCCATACTTTGCCAACATGTCCGCTCTACGTTCCTTCACTCTGCAAGACAGCAGTTTGGCTTCTCTCAAATTCATGAGCAACTGGCAGGCCATAGAAGAACTTCATCTCGAGAACAATGCCATTTCCAGTATAGAGACCATAAGCCAGCTGCCTGATCTGCAAAAGGTATATCTATCCGGTAATTCCGTTCAAAACAAATCCGTGCTTGGTGCGGGTGTGCATGTGTATTAATTACCGCCTGGGATGATGGGGAGTTTTAGACTAATACAGTTAATGGATGGTTTGAAACAAAGACAAAAAAGGGGTTCGAGAATATATAAATTCTCGAGCCCCTTATGTTTATGTTTCGCTTTCTAACCATCATCGCTACACTCCAGAGCGTTGCGGATTGACCGTGCCAAAGATATGATACGGTGTTATCCCCTTTGAAAATAGACTATCGATCAGCTTGATCAATTCCTCCGACGATAGATCTTTGTCTCTGTGTATCCAAAGACGAAACATAGATATTAATGTTGATATGTAAAACTCAATGATGTATGGTGCCAAGACATCATCTGTTGAAAAATCCATAATCAATCGCTCAAAGGGAATTTCTCTTTTCAAGCGTTCCACAAAATGAACAGATCCATAGTCGCCCAATACAGCTTTAAGAACTGAAATTTCCTCTGCATTTTCCAAGCATTGAAGTGCATCTTGGATAGTATGTGTAGAAAACTCTCTTCCTGCCATTTCCTCCTTAATCGATTTCAACATACGCTCTTCAACGCAGTCCAACAACTCATAGATATCTGTAAAGTATTGATAAAATGTACTCCGATTATATCCTGATTGGTTAGCAATCTCTTGAATGGATATCTTTTCGATTGGTTTTCGGCAATATAAATCACAGAATACATTTATAAATGTCTGCCTTGTTTTTTCCGTAATTTCAGGTTGCTTTTTCATTGTTTACCTCCATTTTCTGTTGAATTGATTATACGACAGATATTAAAAATCTGATGGTTGATGACCAAATAGTGAATCTATACAATTACATTATACAACACGTTGTTGGATCATCAACAAGGATGAATATGGATATTAGGAGGCTAAGATGAGAATTTTATTTTTCGGTAGAGGTGTAATATCGACCCAATACGCTTGGGCTTTAGAGAAGGCAGGGCATACCGTTGAGTTTTACGTTAGAAAAGGGAGAAAAGAAACGTTCGGAAGTCATATCGCGCTTGAAATGTGGGACGCACGAAGAGGAAAACAGTTCATCCAAGAAAGCTGGGAAATCAAGCTGCATGAGGAGATAAGCCCAAATTACGATCTCATTATTGCGAGTGTCAACACGGAGCAACTTCCCGAAGCAGCAAGAATACTTTCGACTACTGCTGGTAACACCCCGATCCTAATATTCAATAATATTTGGCAGGATTTAAAATCATCAATCTTGCCCCTGTCTATGAACAACGTTGTCTTTGGGTTCCCAGGAGCAGGAGGCGGCATTGAGGACAATAAGCTTAGGGGCGGCTTTTTAAAAATGATATTTCTGGAAAAACCACGGGTAGGCACGGAACAGATAAACAACAAGGTCAAAGAACTATTTGAAAGCGCCAATTTTAAAATCAATTGGATCAAGGATATGCAAAGCTGGTTATGGAATCACTATGCCATGAATGCGGCGATGGAGACCGAGGTGCTCAAACGGGGAAGTTTCCCAGCAATCTTGAATCACAGTGACTCATTCGCAAATGTCGGCAACAGTATGCGGGAAATGAAGCCTGTTCTTAAAGCAAGAGGCGCCAAGATGGACGCGATTACTCTACTGTTGACCAAGATTCCACCAGCACTTCTCGGCACGCTGTTTAACAAGGTTATTTTTGCAAAGGGCAGCTTACCACGACTTTTCATTGAATACAATAATAGTAAGCCCAGTTTTGCAGTACTTGAAGTTGTGAGAGAAGCCCAAAAGTTAGGTATACCTTTGCCACGTCTTACCTCGGCATTAGAAAACTGAACAACACACAGCTATTATTAAAAACGGATAAACTGGAAAACTTGATATTGTTCAGACCAACATCAACTCTACTAATGATTATATAAACCATCATCCGACGAACGGAAGCCTCATTAAATTGTCCTTCGCTGAATGGATTAATTTGGTTATAACAAATATAGCCCGAGCTTTAGAAGCTTCGGGCTAATTAGCTATTTATTAAAACAGGTAATCTAGCTTCAAAACACTACTCCCTCACCAACATTGCCACCGACTCCACATGCACCGTATGCGGGAACATGTCCACCGGCGTGACCTCAACCGTCCGATAGCCACCATCCTCCAGCACACGCAAATCACGTGCCAACGTGCTCGGATTACAGCTCACGTACACCACTCGCTCCGGCTTCATCTCCAAGATCGTTTCCAGCAAACGTGGGTCACAGCCCTTACGTGGCGGATCGACAACGATCACATCGGCTTCGATACCTTGTTCTTTCCAGCGTGGAATAACGTCCTCGGATGCACCCACTTCAAACTTCACGTTCTTCATCTCGTTCAGCAGCGCATTGCTACGCGCATCCTCGATTGCTTCAGGCACGATCTCTACCCCGTACACCTGATCCGCATGTTGCGCGAGGAAAAGAGAGATCGTACCGATGCCGCAATAGGCATCAATCACCGTCTCTTTGCCAGTCAGTCCTGCGTACTCTACCGTTTTGCCATACAGGACTTCCGTCTGCACCGGATTCACCTGATAGAACGAACGCGCTGAGATCGCAAATTGCACATCACCGATATAATCATAGATTACATCACGGCCCCACAGGACACGGGTCTCATCGCCGAAAATGACGTTGGTCTGTTTTTTGTTCACGTTCTGGCAGATACTCGCTACATGCGGAATCGCTTCACGGATACTGCCAATCCATTCGTCTTTGTACGGAATGTCTCGACCATTCGTAACCAGAACAAGCATCATCTCGCCTGTACGGAACGCCTTCTTCACGACCACGTGACGCAGCAAGCCACGACCTGTCTCTTCGTTATAGGCGCTAATTCCAAAATGACTGCCAATCTCCTTAACCTTTGCAACCACTTCATCATTGTGCTCATGCTGAATGAGGCAGCTCTCCATATCAATGATCCGATGGCTTCCTTTAGCGTAAAAACCACCTACCAGACCACCCTCGGCAGCTCCAATCGGCACCTGTGCCTTATTCCGATAGCGCCATGGCTCGTCCATGCCCATCGTAGGCAGTACGCGGATGCCCTGCTCCGTATCCTCTTCGTTCATGACACCTTCAAGGCGAAGGCGAATACGATTGCTGCCGATCATTTGTACTTCAGAAGTAGCCAGTTCAGTTGTCTGATTCGCATCACCAACTGAAGCGTCATCCTGCACACGCTGTTCAGCGCCCTCTTTATCATCCTGCGTATTGGATGCCAACGTCTCCGCATCCTCCACCATCACATTCAGCTTGCCAATCCGTTGCAAATTATCGATCACCAACTGGCGTTTCCACGCAAGCTGTCCGGTATAGCTCATATGCTGGATCTGGCAGCCGCCGCACTGATCGTAGATCGGGCATGGCGCGGACACACGATCCGGGCTTGCTTTCACGATCTCCAGCAGTTTGGCATAGCCATACTGCTTCTTGGTTTTCATCACGCGAACACGCACGGTTTCACCTGGAAGCGCACCCTGCACAAAGAGCGTGTACCCATTCGCACGACCTACACCCTCACCGTCATGGTTCATCCCAATGATGTCGATGACGGTCTCTTCATTTTTGCTAACGGGCAGTCCTTCGATTGGTGCAGATTCACGCGTTCTCCCCTTTGGACGAACGGCAGAAAGAGATGCGCCTTGTGGCCGCACCTCTTTTCCTTGCTGACGTGTAGATGGACGAGATGATTGACTTGGCTGACGGGACGCTGAAGCGTTCCCTTGCCCCTGAGAGGCAGCCGAATTCCGGCGGTTTTTTCCACGACCGCTGCGGTTCGTATTAGACAACGTACATTCACTTCTTTCTTCTTATATAGTACCCGCCTGTGCAGGCGAGGGGAAATTTCTATTTCATTTTGTTCCCGATTCTAACGAACCTGGCACACCTTATTCACATCAAAAATAACGTTCCGAATTTCAAATGAACTTCAGAAACGTTATATCATCCTAAGATGGTGTTTTCCGACCTTTTCCGGTCATTTTCTCCAAAATAACGACGCTGAGATTCGTTAGATTCGCAGCTTCGACGATTTCGCCACATTAAGGCTTTCTGAGTTCGTTAGCCGCCAGCCGGCACCCAACCAAACTGTTACATTCAACACGGTGTACCACATCGCAGTACCATCGAACAAGAACAGCACTTTTAACCTTCAATGTTCAATATTCACCTGTTCGCTGTTCACGTTCACTCAATTACCACAATGTGCCTTGCTGTAACAGCTCAACGCATGGTGACCACATGAGATTATACGCGATCCCACCGGACACAGCAACTGGAAAATCTACTTCCATCTCGCCTTACGGCAGAGCTGAATCCAACACTCCTCATCACTTGTGCGGTGCTGTGCAACGACTACTATGGCATCATTGTTTTCCCCAAGCGACCACATTCTGCGCCAAGTGCCAAGTTTAACGATACAACATCAGATGATGACGCAAATTCGTAAATGTAGCTGGCAATGTTCCACCCAACTCTCCATCAAGGTTCAGTTGGACATATCCCGGTGACGTAACTTCCATATGACTCGTCTGGAAATGAACCACTTTCTTGTCGTTCAGATGTTCCCCACGCAGCGCAAGCGTTACGAGGCGGATCATATCAGCCAAATTACATTTCCTCACGCAAATGACATCGAACAGACCATCATCAATGGTTGCACCTGGAGCCAACTTCTCAAATCCCCCGACCGAATTGGTATTGGCGATGAGGAATAACATGAATTCATCATGAATCTCTTCCTGACCGTCGGCGCGAATAATCAGCTCCTGAGGAGACAGACTCGCCATTTTCTCAATACCCTTCATATAATAGGCCAGTTGCCCAATCATCGTTTTCAGACGACTTGGTACTTCATAGGTCAGTTCAGTCAATGAGCCACCACCAGCGATGTTGATAAAATATTTATCATTCGCTTTGCCCAGATCGAGCGGACGAAGCTGCTGATTAATGACCAGATCCACGTAATCTTCCCACTGTCTCGGAATGCCGAGTGCACGTGCAAAATCGTTCGTTGTTCCCAAAGGAAACACACCCAGCGGAGGACGGTTCTCCCGCTCGGCCATACCGTTAATCACTTCGTACAACGTGCCATCGCCACCAGCAGCAATAATCATGTCATATCCTCGCTCAATCGCGAGTTCAGCTTCCCGGGTTGCGTCACCTTCACCCGTTGTTGCGTGACATGAAGCTTCAATACCACCTTGATCCAAACGCTGCAAAATATCAGCCAGACGTTTCTTCATTTCTTCCCGGCCTGAGGTCGGATTATATATTAAGCGAGCTTTTTTCATCTCATACGCCACCTATTCCACATTATCCATGAGTCTAAACGACCTCATATTCTTACGTTGCATCAGTCCACAAAAGGGCATATTTTTTACACAATAATGAACTTCGGTTAATGTTGCTCTAATCTTTCGTCTTACCTATATCTATGCATCAGGAATTCCGTCTCATTCCAAAGCCTTTAACTCCTATCATATCATCAAATGTAAAGATGTCCTAGCCTGTAATCCATAAGTATATTTTTTCATATAGGTACCTACTAATCCATCCATTACCCAATAAACCTCACGCACCGATCCTGAATCTTCCCCACTACCTTTTATGTAAAATAGTCTCATTAATCAACCATTCTGCCCGCTTGGACAGGAATTAGTCTTCGATTTCGATGATCTTCATATGATTATGACATAGATATGCTACAAATTTACAAATCTTAAGATAAAAAGATAAATAATATAAATCTTTTTCCAATATAGTTTTAGTGCACCCTCTACTTAGCACCACATCATACCCTTGAAGGAGAAGTGTAAATGAAAAAAATCGTGTTAATGCTCATGGTTTCGCTTATGGCCTGTATTCCTTGGGTTACCACTGTTGAAGCGGCAGAAATTAATCATGATCAGGTTGTCGGATTTCAGGAAGTCTCACCAGTCACCGTGACACAACAAGCGGCCAAGCGTTTTCAGCCATTTCTAAAAGTCTATCATGGATGCGTGCCTTTTCCCGCAGTGGATCAACAGGGCAATACCAGCGCTGGCTTGAATACGTCCGGGTCATCGAATGGAAACTGTAGCTCAAGTACAGGCCAGATCTACTCCCGCTCCGCATGGCACAATGGGGTGTGGGCAATCATGTATTCGTGGTATTTCCCAAAAGACTCCCCTTCCTCTGGACTCGGCCATCGTCATGATTGGGAAGGTATCGTCGTGTGGGTAGACAATCCGGCAGCGGCCAATTCCAAAATCCTCTCTATCGCCTATTCTGGTCACGGCCAGTTCACCAACGTCACACCGAGCAATACCAATACACAAGGTAACCATCCGTTGATTTCCTATAATAGTACCTGGCCGCTGAACCATGAGCTTGGCGTTACCAACACTGTTGGGGGAACACAACCTTTAATCGGATGGGACGACCTGACTTCTGCCGCACGAAATGCGCTCAATACGACGAACTTTGGCAGTGCCAACGTGCCTTTCAACGATAACAATTTCACCAACAATTTAAATAAAGCCTGGTTCAGATAAGAAAAAAAAGAAAATCCCCTTCAAGTGAACAGCTCATTTGAGGGGGATTTCGTTATGAAGTTATCGTAGTATCCCGGAACCTGTTTCACTTCTTCAGCCAATCTCAAAATCCGATTTTTCTGCCTGCACGCAGCTGTTTGTACCAGAAATACACCGTGCAACCCACACAATAACCCAGCAGAGCCGCGCTTGCAGCCGCGAGAAGCATAATGGAGAATACATAACCTGCGGCTACCCAGCCAAGCGAGAACGAGATGAGTGCCAGAGACAGGAAGAGCACAGCCAGAATATTGTTGAATCGCTGCAGCTCCACCGCCTGCGTCTCTGTCCCTTTACCAGTTAACACAGCTTTCCCAATCTGCACAAACAGATTAAGCTTTCCACCAGAAGCCAGACCAACCACCTGAATGACCCACAGCACGCCCAGAACTACAATTGGATTGAACACAAACGAGAGTAAAACAAACAATACAATACCGACCTGATTTGCTTTCACATAGCGCATGGGCACTTCCCGCATCTGTATATCTCCTTATCCCCATTTTATTAGTTGGTTTTATTGTAGTCGGTATGCAGGGAATGAGCAACACTTCATTTAAGGGGAGTAAAATCTCTTTTCAGCACATCCCAATGGGGAGTCGGGATGCCTGTTGTCTTTTTCCAATCGTTAAATGCATTATTTAACGCCTCAATCTCTCCAAAAGAACCCGCAATCAGCTTATGAATTGGAAGAACACTGTATATCTTCAACAGAAGGTACAACATCCGTTGATGCTTGCGAATCATTTTAGCCTGAATCTCCGGTATAATCGTTATGCCCATAGCCTCAAGAACACTAAAACCTTCATCCATCGCCCCAATCATATGTTGGATTTGCTTTCTGTTCCCGTCCAACTTGATCAACTCACGCTCCTCATTAAAGCTCACCGCATTAAGCATCAGAATGGGGATGATATGGCTTTTCAGCCAGGCATCAATATCACTCAGAACATTCAACTTGTATTTTACATGTTGGAAAGCTTGATCCAGCAAAGGTTTAAATCCTATCTCTCCGTCCAGACTGCCGATTACCATTTGTCCGCTGCCTCCACCGACCGATAACATGCGGTCCTTTTCCCGCTTACCTCCACTCACCTGGAATCCAAATGCGACCTGTTTTGCCACCTTACTGTTTTCCACCAAATAGTTTTGCATGCTTCGTGCATCTGCGTTGTTTCCCACAATCACAATATTGCTGCTCTGATTGTTTGCCAGAATAGGTAACACAGAAGGAAAATCATTATATTTCATGACTACAAAAATCAGATCATATTGGTCATCCACTTCCAACGTTCTGGCTACCCGAACCGGATCAACTGTCGTTTTGAATTGAAAAATATGCCGGATGACGATTCCATCCTTCTCCAGCTCCTCTGCCCGCTTCCCTCTAGCCAGAATAGTAACATCATTGCCGCCGCGCACCAGAACCTGTGCCAGTTGACTGCCCAAAACCCCCGCACCATACACTAATATCTTCATTGGTTATCCCTCAATTTCATAGTTTATAAATAATCGTTGTTTTATCAACATTTGTTGATAAAATAAGAGTAACAAAGCACCTACTGTGCTTCAATCGTTAAAATATCCGTTTTTGTTGAATAATCAACGAATGATTCCTTATTGTTGAAAACCATCATAGGAGGGGCCATGGACAGACGAGTACTCAAGACACGAAAGGCGATAATTGAAGCTTTTGTGGGGTTACTGGAGGAACAGGATTTTGAGCAAATTACGATAAACGATATTGCTGATCGGGCTAATGTAAATCGAGGAACCATCTATTTGCATTACGCTGACAAGTTCGACCTGTTGGATCAATGCATTGAGACCTATTTGCAGCAGTTGTTGGATGCCTGTATGATCGAAAGCTCTACTACAACACCCGTTACAGCCAAGGATGCGCTGCTCAGAACTTTCCGTTATCTGGAACAGCATGCCTCTACCTATACTACACTTCTAACCAAAAAAGGTATTCCGGCATTCCGTAGTAAGTTGATGGGATTGTTGGTCCAAGGAGTGGAGGAACAGATGGATGCCTGTGGCATTCAGGAGGGTATGAAAAAAGAGATTACCATACAGTTTCTTGCTTCCGCTGCAGTCGGTCTTCTGGAGTGGTGGATAATGAATTCCATGCCTTATCCGGCCGAGGAGATCGTTGACCAATTAATAAGTTTACTGGAGCTACATCTGCAATTGCACGCACCCATTAATGGATAAACTAATCCTCGCTCAAGTGATCTACAACAAACAAAAACCACGTCCTTCGACGTGGTTTGATTGTTTATGAAGCTATGGAGTTCAAATCAATTGGTGCGACATTACTGCGAGCGATGTGATCACACACCTATGCCAAAGCGATCATTTCAAGAAGAAGCTTTAACCTCATTACATCTCTCCAGCAAAATCTGGATCTGGCGCTCCAGCCACTGCACAAGCAATGGATGTGGCAACAGTGTCTCACCGCTGTACACATAGTTCAGTTCCTGCAGCCGATCCGGAATAACGTTCCTCGTGAAATAACCGGCACTCAAAAACAGCGGCGCCACAATGACTCGGTTCCCCCGCTCTTCGCTCCAGTACTTCACTTTGTTGTACACACTCTCCGGATTCAGCAATGCATAATCCGTATGGGCTACACCACTAACTTCCTGCACACGCTCTGCAAGGGAAGAAATTCCGGCTTCCCAACGCTCGCGAAAACCATCATGAATACTCCCATGGCCTACCAGCAAAATCGTTTCCTTCTCCGGTTGCTGCGACAACAATCGGACTTTGTCCCACACCATCACGGCAATATCCGGATCGTTATCCACTGGATAACCAAAGTGAACCCGAGCCTTCACATCGAACGATTCCAGATCCGTTTCGCGATCAGGTGTTTCCTTTGCACCAATGGCATATTCAATTTCATCCACATGTGTACTCCCGGACGAAACAAATAGAGGTACGACCAGAATATCGGTTACGCCTTGTGCTTCCAGTCGGTCGATACCGTCCTGGATCAGGCGTCCTTCCACAAGTTCAAGAAAACCGGCTTCAACCGGTAATGGAACAGGCAGATTCAACCGGGAGATCGCGTCATCGACGGATTCCACCCAGGTCTGCTCCTGTGAACCGTGACTGATGATGAGTACACCCGGCTTCTTCATGTTAGCGTCCCAGGCGTTCCAGCGTCATTTTATAACCATCATTGCCGTAATTCAGGCAGCGTTTCACACGTGAAATTGTAGCTGTACTCGCACCTGTCTCTGCTTCAATCTGGTTATACGTATTGCCTTTACCCAACATACGAGCCACTTCCAGCCGCTGGGACATGGATTGGATCTCGTTAACTGTGCAGAGGTCATCAAAGAAAACATAACACTCTTCAATATCTTTTAGCGTCAAAATAGCCTCGAATAGTTGTTCAATGCTTTTATCATTTAGCTTTTTCAGCTGCATTTCATCATCATCCCCTAGCGGTTACTGTGTACCTACATTGTACTCACCCTGAGTTGGTATTTCAAGCGTTACCGATTTCACGCACTACAGAATAAAAATACATGTTACCGCTTACAAAAGGTACTATTGTCCTCCCCTCGCGTACATCGGGCGAATTTAACGCGCTATTTCCCAGTTTTCACCTGTATATATCCGATTACTTATGTAGGATTTCAATCCTCCTAAATGTTACAATTTTGTGTCTAAACTTCATTTTACTCTTCGTGAACCTGCCATCATAGATGCGCCCAAATCCGCAAATATCCCGTTTTCCGGGATACCCGCCTACGCCGTCTCTCCGCGAATGACATACAGTATAACAAAAGGGAGTTCCACAAGGGTCTATGATGTACATCTGTCATGCAACTCATGGAACGCAATTCCGAAATCCAATAGAAGGAACGTGATCGTTCATGCCACAGCATTATTATCACCGCCAGCCAGCACCAGGGCAGCGTCCGTCTTCTCATGCTCATCGGCAGGCACATACTTCTGCCTATATGCCGCCCGGTGTGGTTCCGCGGTCTTTAAATGAAACTCAGATTCAACCGATGTATCCTGGCGTAGAACCCCATTACCCGGGCTTCGGTGAAGTCGAAGCTTCTGCAGTCGTACCCTATGGGCAAGGTGTGGCTGGCGGGAACTTTTATGGAGGTGGAGCTCAGGTGGTTCCCCCTGCTCCGGTACAGGCGCCTGCTGCTACAGGCAGTTCCGGGTTTTCGTTAGCCAACATCGGTGAGTTAAAAGGAATGATTGACCGCTTCGGCGGAATTGACGGGATTATGAGTGGAATAGGCAAAATGCAGAAGGTCGTTGGTGGTATCCAGCAGATGGCTCCGATGATGAAACTCGTTATGGGCATTCTGCCTTTTGGAAAAGGAAAATCGAATAACAGCGCAGCTGATGCAGACTATGAAGAATATACGCCGCCCCGGAAACGTAAAAGCAAACGTCGGAACAAAACAACGAATGCTACACGTCGCCGCAATACAACTCCAGTCCGCCGCAAATCCAATACCACCAAGCGCCGTCCCAAAAGTCGCAAAGGTTAAATTCATCCAGGCACCCCCTTACAGAAGGTGGGTGCCTTAACACCGTTCATTAATATATCAAAAATTTCAGGAACTTATGTTCTTATTTCTGCAATTTGAGGTATACTTGATAATAACTAAAGGAGGCGGACCATGGAACTTATCAAAGACAAATACACTCCCGCATTAATCGATCGGACCGGCGAACAGTTGCGTCAATTCTACCCTAAGCTGGATACACAGCAATTTCATGAATTGGTTTTTGCTGAAGGCTGGGAACAGTTGGAATTCAAAGCGCGCATTCGCCGAATCACACTGGCCCTGACTGCAGTACTGCCCGACAATTATGAGGAAGCATTACATATTATTGAACAAGCCGCTCCGAATATGAGAGGCGTTGAATATCTGTTTGTACCGGATTTTATCGAAGTGAACGGACTTGACCCAGAGGATTACGAGTTATCCATGAAGTATCTGACCCTCTTCACACCTTATTCCAGCTCCGAGTTCGCGGTACGCCCGTTTATTAAACATTATCCAATCCAAACGATGAAACATATGATGGCGTGGGCAGAGAGCAACAACGAGCATATCCGCAGACTTGCCAGTGAAGGCAGCCGGCCACGTTTGCCATGGGGTGCCAAACTCCAGAACTTTATCATTGATCCAACACCTGTACTTCCGATTCTGCATGCATTGAAACAGGACGAGTCCCTCTATGTTCGCAAAAGTGTCGCCAATCATCTGAATGACATCTCCAAGGACCACCCTGAACTGGTTATGGATCTGGCCACGACCTGGTACGGACAACATGTACACACCGACTGGATTGTCCGGCATGCCAGCAGATCATTACTGAAGAAAGGACATAGCAAAGCACTAAGTCTTTTTGGTTATAACGAGCAGGATTCGATTCACATTGAGCAGCTTCAGCTTGTCCAGGATACGATTAGCATTGGCGAGGATCTTCATTTCTCGTTTGATGTCGTTAATGAGAGCGGTGAGTCACAGATGCTGCGAATTGAATATGAGATGGGTTATATGAAAGCAAACGGCAAGCAGGCTCCCAAACGATTCAAATGCTCTGATAAAATGTACCCGACAGGAAGAACCAAGGTAGCCACCAAACAATCTTTCAAAGTCATCACAACGAGAAAATATTATGCCGGTCTGCATACGCTAACAATTGTTGTGAATGGTAAAGCGGCAGCAACGACTTCTTTTGTCCTTGAAATGGAGTAACAGGAAGACATCGTAAGTTATACACAGCTTATTGCTGCGGAATAATTATTCACATGTGGATACATTTATTTTCAAAACTTCTATAGAAGAATCAGAAAGGCCACCTGGCAAGCATCATCTCCCGACAGTTAATCCTGCTCGAGATCCTTGTCCAGTGGCCTTTTTATATGTAACAAACGTTGCTTCAGCTATGCAATCTTCTTCTGATGATCTGCTCGCAATAGCTTGCGCTTATCACCGAAAGGGTGGAACTGTATACGGAGCAGTAAGGTATAACATTTCTACTTAAACCATCCCCGCTTCACAAACCAAGCCACCATACTCCCGCCAAGCACAAACATTAACAGAAGCACCGCACCATACCCAAACTTCCATTGAAGCTCAGGCATATAGGCAAAGTTCATGCCATATATACCCGCAATCAGTGTGAGCGGCATAAATACGGTCGTAATCACCGTGAGTGTCTTCATGATCTGATTCATCCGGTTCGAGTTCAGGGAAATATAACTGTCGCGCAGGTCAGCGGTCATCTCCCGATCGGCTTCGATCATGTCTGTCAGCTTCAATAAATGGTCATAGATATCGGTAAAATAAGCCGTATGTTCACCTGTTCGCTGCACATGCTGGGAGTTCACCACCCGATAGAGCAGATCCCGCATCGGTACTACGGTTCTTCTAAGCTTCAGCAATCGAGTCCGCAGATCAAACACCTGGTTCATCAAGTCTTCAACCGACTCTTGTCCACCCCGGTTCTCCAGTTCAGCCAGTTCATCCTCAATCGCAAATAAAGACGGAAAATAATGATCCACCAACTTGTCCATCACCGTATAGGCTGCTGCCACCGGACCTCGCGCCCAGATGGTTCGTTCATGTGCATGGTGCAACAAGCGTTCCCACGCTTCATCCACTTCCTCCAATACGCCATGATGAAAAGACACTAGGAAGTTAGATCCGAGAAACAAGTCAACCTCCTCGGCTTCCAGTGTGGACGGGTTCAGTGCATGCAGCACAAGAAACTGCAGATTATCATAATAATCGAGCTTGGGCCGCTGCAACACATGCAGACAGTCCTCTATGGCTAATGGATGAAAATGAAAATATGTATCCAGCAAACAGCTTTCCTCTTCCGTTGGCTGGTTAAAATCGGCCCATACCCAGGCGTAATCGTTCAGATCCAGCTGTGTAAGTGGTACGTTAACGGAGACTTGATGTTCTCGTGTAATGGCGAGTGTACGAATCATAAATCAGATCACATCCTTGTCCTGTATCTATACGTTATTGTACACAGGTACCTTCAAACTCGACAACAAAAAAAGCCAACCCTGTTGGCTTCTCTCATTTCCCTATCCACAGTTCCCTGTATCCACAGGAATATCTTCTTTTGGTTTATCATTCCACGGATGGCTATCCACATATCCAGCCTGTCCACACGTTCATGCACAGGCGTCTCTTGATTTTGGTTGTATAATTATCCACATATCCCGATATTCACACAGTTATGAACAGATTGTCTGGTAACCCCGAATTCGTTCGGGATAACTTCTCTTTTTAGAAAATAATCCAGTAGAGCAATCCTGCCAGTCCCGCAGTAATCGGAATCGTAATGAACCACGTAATAATGATACGTCCAGCTAGTCCCCATTTCACAGCAGAGAAACGTTTCGCGGAACCTACACCCAGAATAGCTGATGTGATCGCGTGCGTCGTACTAACTGGAAGGTGAAGCAACGTTGCTGTGAAAATAACGGAAGCAGCTGACAGATCGGCGGCGAATCCGTTGATCGGTTCAATTTTAAAGATTTTGGTACCCATCGTTTTGATGATTTTCCAACCACCAATGGATGTACCCAGAGCCATCGCGGTTGCTGCTGAGATTTTAACCCACAGCGGCACTTCCAGATGATCTTGTACACCTGCTGCAACCAAAGCAAACGTAATTATACCCATCGCTTTCTGTGCATCATTCGTACCATGTGTGAATGCTTGCAGTGCAGCCGTGAAAATCTGTACCGTACGGAAACCTTTATTCACGTTATGCGGACTGCGTTTGGCGAAAATATATTTGAGAATCGTCATGACCACATAACCGATGGCAAACGCGATCAGAGGTGATAATAGCAAACCTCCGACGATATCAATGAATCCGCTCCATTTCACTTTATCAGATCCTGCGCCAACAAGCACGGCACCTGCAAGGGCTCCGATAAGTGCATGTGATGAGGAAGACGGAATACCAAACCACCATGTAACCAGGTTCCAGATAATCGCTGCGATCAAGGTGACTATGACGACCTCGATCCCGTTATCCAGCGTGGTGGGGTCGGTCACACTCCCCCCAATCGTCTTCGCAACGCCTGTAAACATCATCGCACCGACAAAGTTCATCACCGCTGCCAAAAGGATCGCGCGACGTGGCGTTAGTGCCCGTGTTGATACCGAAGTGGCAATGGCATTCGCCGTGTCGTGAAAACCGTTGATGAAGTCAAACGCCAGTGCAAGGAAGACGACTATACCTAATACCCAAATCGTTGTTTCCATTATTCTCTGGCTCCTTAAGAATTACGCATAATGATGGATTCGAGCACATTCGCCACGTCTTCACAAGCATCCGTTGTTGTCTCAAGACGTTCGTAAATTTCCTTACGCTTGATCAGTTCAATCGGATCAGACACGGTAGCGAAGAGATGTTTGATACACATGCGCAGCACTTCGTCGCCCTGGTTTTCCAGATCATTCAAACGAATGGTGTATTCACGGATGGCCAGCAATTTTTTCTGTGACAGCAGATGGATTGCCTTCTGAATTTCGTAAGCCGATTGGCGCAAAATTTCAGAGAACTGAACGATAAATTCGTCCGGATCCGTCAGTTGGTACATATAGAAACGGGAAGCCGTTGCTTCGAGTCCGTCCAATACGTCATCAAGTGTTGTTGTCAGCTCCATAATATCATCGCGTTCGATCGGCGTGATAAATGTTTTGTTGAGTTCTGTAATGATCGTATGCACGTAATCATCACATTTCGACTCGTACTTCTTCATTTCATTGGCAAAAAGAGTCACATCCTGAAGGTTGGAAACATGCTGGGAGAAATAATCTGCCGCTTGAACAACCGTATCTGCCATATTCTCCAGTGTCTCAAAAAATATATCCTTCTTCTTCTTAAGCTTCATAGCTCTATCCCCTTTACGAGAAAAATTGCCGATAACCGATGAAACATGAAATGACAACCTTTGATATCTTATCATATTTGTTTCATGGTTTGTACAAAAGGTGTGATCCTTTTTTATATTCTTATCACATTAATCTGAAATGAATCTTAATTATTTGGAATAATGGTAAATTCAAGTCAAGATTTTACACTGCGTTTACAATTCGACATCAAAATTCAAAATCGACACGCTTCTACTTTTCACGCGAAGGTAAAATATACTGCCTTCTCGACGATAAAATGGACACATGTTTCATTGTTTTCTTTCATTACATCCTTTTATTGCTGCACAGCCAGCTTCACATGACTGGAAAATTCAGGTTGATTAGGAACAATGCTGATAAAGGTTTTGCCAGGCACAAGAGCCACTTCACTGCCACCCTGAACAAACCGTATAATATCCCCCTGCTTCTTCACCCACTGCCCACGAATCATCTTGCCTTTCTGGAACAACATGGCTTCCCCGCCCTGTTCCAAATTAACGGACAACCGACCTACACTATCAAGTACCTTGTGATCTGCACCTGCCACAATGATGTTCGCTGCGCCAAGTTGAGTCCCATTATCCAGATCCTGATCTGCCTTACCATTCACCATTCTCATATATCGTCCGCTAACTTCATCATAATCATACGTCACCCGGTAACTATCCAATAAATAATGGATATCGAATTGCTTCACTGCCTCTCCTGCGGATGTCGCACCTTCTTCGTTATAGATGTATACGGGAGACTTGAAATCATGGCTATAACCCTTGATATCTGACCCTTCTCTCAGCTTGTCCGCTGAAGTATACAGATTATGTGGGGCTTTACGGTCCGAGGAACGCCAGAAGTAAGGTCCACCATTCGAGATTTCATCCATATGCTGTTTCTGCTGCCTTTGCAAAATGGAATACGCCTCCGGACTGCCACCGGCATGAACAAGTACCCCATCATAACTCTCGCCGAGCTCAATTAGATATGGACGTATACTGCGAACGGGTCCAACCGTTTCCCCACCGCCTTCACTCTGGAAGATGGCAATGAAACGGGTAATACCTCCCTCAGCGAGAACTTCAAGAATGATATCGGCTGAACTTAGACCCGATTGGGGCCGAGCCGCTGGTGCATTATTAATCATTACGGCGAGTGGTCGTCGCGTAATTGCTTCATCTACAGGCAGACCCGTCAGAGGTGCTGTATAGAGAGACGTGTTGGACTCCTCCACGTTCTGTTCTTCTTGTACAGGTGCAGGTGTCGGTTCTGGCTGAAGTGGCATCTGCGCCACTTCCTGGTTTTGGCAGGCAACAAGACTCAATGAGAGAATAAACAGGGATGCAGCCGATGCTGCTTTGTTCCATTTAAAAAGCTTCAATATAGGACCTCCTGAACGATATGGCCTGGTTCTAAGTTGTGATATATGTCTCATGTGGGCAACCATTTCACGTATTTCTTTCCATTTAATCACACCCCATCCGATTTGTCTGCGCCCAGAAGGCCTTGATACAGCGTGAAATTCACATTTGAAACAGCGATTTGGGAGAAAAATATGTCCTAAATGTGAACTTCTCAAACCTTACTTAAAATTTGAACTAGATTGTGATTTTAATCACAAACAAAACGACTTTTGAACTATACAATAAAGACATCAAAGGTGATCACTTAGAAAAAACAAAAACAACACACACTAAATTCCATGAAGGAGTGGTTCATATGTTCAGCTTCAACCAATGGCTTAGAGAAAACAAAGTAGCAATGTGGATTTTGACAGTACTTCGGGTGTATATCGGTTATGATTGGATGACTCACGGATGGAGCAAATTGACTGGCGGATTCGAAGCTGGCGGGTTCCTTGCAGGGGCATTGGAAAAAACAACGGGTGATCATCCAGCAGTTCAAGCATGGTGGGGAACGTTCCTTGAGAAATTCGCAGTACCAAACGCAGGACTGTTCGACTTCGTTATCCCATTGGGTGAATTCCTTGTAGGTTTGGGTCTCATCCTTGGTTGCTTCACCACACTGGCAGCATTGATGGCTATGGTCATGAACTTCGCGTTCCTCTTCTCGGGAACAGTAAGCACAAATGCTCAACTGGTTGTAATGGAAATCTTCCTTGTCGTTGCTGGTGCAAATGCAGGTAAAATTGGTCTGGATCACTGGGTACTGCCTTACCTTCGCGGATTGTTCACTCGTAACAACAAAGGCAATCAGCCTAAAGACACACCAACGATTAGCCCAACTCACAAAACAGCTTAAGCAATCATTCATAGAATTCTCGGCCCTGCTCCCAATCCCCCTGGAGAGCAGGGCTTTTTACTTTTCAAAAATGGCCTGGATGCTCTGCCTGACTTGCTCAGCCACAGAAAATCGTATTATGATGAAATAAAGTTGAACTTCAAAGGAGTACACGATATGCCGACCCAGCGACGTCTTGAGACCGATGCGGACTTCCAGGAAGCCATGAATATGAAGTATAAGGTTCGAGTTTTTAAAGATAATCACCAGATTGACTCGGGTGGCATCATTATCCGTTTTGACAGCAACACCGTAGTTGTACAATCCAGTGTCAGCGAGCTCGCTTATCATTCACGTACAGACTGTGAATTGTTCGAAATCCGCAAATAAAGATCTATTGCATGAATAAGTCCTTGTATTAAAAAAAAGGTTACTGTAGCCCTTCAAGGGTGTACAGGAACCTTCTTTTGTTTATATATTGTTTAATTGTATGCATTAATACACGTTATCCGTAAGAAACTGGCTTCAAGCACCATAATCAGGCTGTTGTCTGTTCCAAGTTACACGCCGTCTCCAAACTGCCAGCAGTTCAAACTGAGCGTTCCATAAGGATAAGACTGGAATAAACGCTTCGCTGATCGGGACATATCCGCTGTACCCATGGCGTAGAACAAAGGCGCAAGGTGTTCTGTGCCATACGACGGAACTGCCGTGCGTGCGTGAGGGGCTTTTTTCTCATATTGAAACAGCTCTCTCGTGTTCCACTGCTCCAAGCGCTCCCCGATCCAGTTATCAAATTCCACCGCCCACTCTTGCGGTTCATCCGTATTGCCAAGCAATCGTAAATTGTGAACCGTTCCACCACTGCCAATGATCAGCACATCATCATGACGCAGCTGTTCCAGCATTCGGCCAATATCATACTGTTCCTGCGGCGTACGCAGCGAGTCTACCGATACAGCGATCACAGGGATATTAGCCTCAGGATACATATGGAGCAACGGTACCCATACGCCATGATCCAGCCCTCGGCCACGAATCGGCTGATGTGCCAGATTGCTGCGGGTGAACAAAGCACATATCTCGTTGGCTAAATCTGGCTGCCCAGATGCAGGGTATTCCATCGTATACATCGTAGAAGGAAATCCGTAAAAATCATGCAAGGTCTGATGTGTATCATCCATCGTCACGGACGGTTCAGGACAATCCCAATGCGCCGTAAATACAACAATGGCTTTCGGAGCCGGCAGCCTGTCTCCAAGCTGGTTCAAGAAGTGAGTGTAGTCATTGCTCTCCACCGCCAGAGCGGGAGAACCATGCGCAATGAAAAGTGCGGGTAATGTCATTGCTGCCAACCTCCAGACACGGATAGAATGCTTACTCCTCTATTTTACCCTTAAGAAGGCGCTTTTCCAAGCTGACATCCCCAAACAGTTGTAATCCTGCCACTTATATCATCCAGTGCTGCCAATCCTGCTCGATCTTCTGACGTTCGCCCAGCCACTCTCTCGTACGCGTAATGAGCTGTTCCCGCTCTTTACCTGAAGAGAAGGTGTGATCGCCCTGGAAGATGATCTCCTTGTCGCAACGACCTTCCTGACGCATCCAGAATACCTTTTGATACAGGAATGCGTAGTCTACAGGAATAATCTCATCTGATGTACCATGCACGACGAGAACATCACCGCTAAACTTAACTGCTTCCTGGAATGGCTGTTGTTCAGCAAGAGACTCGAAGAATGTCGGTGTGAATTTGTATCCAAGATAATCAGCCGCACCCAGTTTCACGCCTTCATCGTATACTTCCCGTCCCGTAATCTTCACGATATCATTGAATGGATAACCTACGGAGGACCACATAACCAGGTTTTTAACACGTTTGTCGCGCACAGCAGTTAGTAACGCAACGGCCCCACCCAGACTATGACCAATTAGCGTAACACGCGTAGGATCTACATCACTGCAATTCACCGCGTAGTCCAGCACCGAACGGGTCTGCAGCACCATGGACTCCAGTCCCTCCGCTCCGTACTCCCCGCTGCTCTCTCCGCAACCGATATAATCGAAACGCAGGACCAGATAACCGTCTTCAGCCAGCTCCCGTGCAGTCTTTACAAACAAACGATCCACGCCGATCCGACTACCAACGAAGCCGTGGCAGATAACTGCCAGAGGTACTCGCTGCTGACTCTTCTCCTCCTTGATATCTTTCACAACCGGATAATGAATCGTGGCTGTTAATTCTTCTTGCCCATGACGGATACTGATCTGACGTTCCATACCGATTTCCCCTTTCCACGCTTAGCCTGTTGAGTTCCATTTATTAAATATATATAATCCGATAAGTTTAGTGTGTATTAAGATGTTATTCATATATTATCATCCCGTAACCTTCAAGTCAACGTAAGTAAGAACCCTTTCTACGTCGACTGCTATTCTACATTTTATCGGTTAATAAGCAAAAAAAAATGAGCCACGCTGATGACAGCTGGCCCGGATATCATTTGGAATTCAAACAAGTGTTGCAGGATCGTTATTCGTAGCTTCTACGGAACATCTCGTGGGTCTCCACCCGTCCATTCCACTCATGCTCATGACCCGAATCACTATTGTCCCAGAAACTTCTTCCCCTCAAATTGCCATCTGTCAGTTCTTCTGCATACTCCGTGTCCTCCAGATTCTCCTCAAAGGATACAACCTCGTCTACGACTCCACGGGAGTTGCTGTTCAGTAGCAGCTTCCGCGTCAAATCTGTTTGTTTATCCATAACAAGCACACTCCAATCTTGGATTTCTGTTGGAAATGCTACTATTGTGATGGAATCGGCTGCTCTTTATGCATACTTCACACAATCGTTAGATCTGGGAGGCGTGAGGGATTTTTTTCACATGAACGGGAGAAAATAAACGAACAATCATTGGCAGCATATGCCTCGGAGTCCTTCTACCGAAAGGAATGAATTCATGGAACATCTACTGGAATGGATTCAACATCACGGTAAACTGGTGCTGTTATGCACCTGTGTCATACTAGCCTGTGTATGGATATGGGTCCACCATGAGCAGCTTTTTTATAAGGAATGACTTTGCGAAACGAGAGCCCTTCCCGTATACTAAAATACCGTCAGGGTCTTCAGTCAATTGGAAGATCAGAACGTGTGTAGACAGGGGGAGCAATCATTGGGGATTTCCTATAAGAAGCTTAAAGAAATACAGAATCGGCAAATAACTGAGATGAGTCGAATGACACCTGAACATGTGAAACTGTATGACGAGATCAGCACAATTGCACGTCATGCGCCAGCGGACGAGAGAACACAGGAAGAGTGGATACTCTCCGCAGGAAAAGCGATCGTGCAGGCTCAGCGGGATAACATATCCGCTCGCGATCTATACGGACCTGATCTGGAACAAGACATCCATGCACAGCTCGGGATAACAAATACAGCACCGGAGAAGACGGCTGCCGTTGAGGTGGGTAAATCCAGCCCAACCCGTGGTAATAGTCCATCAGATCCATCGAAAAAGAAAGCCAACGCTGGAGAACCACAGTCAACGGAGAATCCAGAGCCCGTGAAACGGACTCCAAAGTGGTATGCCATGATCGCTTGGGCGGCTTTGTCTTTTGTCATGTTGATTCAAGGATGTGTGGGATTGTTCGTGGGTTGGACTGGCGGAGATACGGAACCGTTCCAACACATTAGTCTGTTCTCTCTGATCGTTGCGGCAGTTGGCGGTATTGCATTGGTGGAGATGCTTCGCCGTCTTGCTGAGCGACCGGACGATGAAGGAGCGGACAAGAACACCGTACCTAAGGTTAACCTTAAGGGAATCATCATCTACATCGTCATCGTGGTCCTTGTGCTGTTTGTAGGGTATCCACTGCGTGATAAACTTCCAGTATTTGCACTGGCTCCGTGGGTGAGTGCGGTGATCGGCATTGTAGGGCTTGTAACGTTAAGGCCTTTATTTGGACAAAAGAAAACAGCATAACACGTTATATAATCGATTAAGGGACTTCACGAACTCGTGAGGTCTTTTTCCATTGGGAGGTGGTTCCGATGTTTGATTCCTTTGCCCGGTGTCTCTCCAAACTCCCGCTTGAACATCCGGATAAAATAGTTCACTTCCATGCCTACCGTCTCTGCCGCCTCTCGTACACTTGCTCGTGGGTGCTTGTCCAGCCATTCCGAAGCCTTCTGCAAACGCAATCGCTGCATATATTGATGTCCTGTCACGTCATAATGCTGGTGAAATAATCGGTTGAGATGCTGCACCGAATAACCAACTGCGTCAGCGATGTGCTTCAATAACAGGTCATCCTGGTAGTGCGTATGAATCAATGCTACTGCTCGGACGAGTGCATCCTTGCTCGGATCGGGCTCCCGATTAGAGTGTTTTACAGTGCCATCCTGTGCCCTAGATGATACAATACCTCCTATGCCGACATCAGATGGTATTTTCGATTGTGCTATATCCAAAATGAGCTGGTAGATCAGGGTTGATGTGTTCCACATCTCCGTTGCTCCTTGATCCAGCGCGTGCCAGAGATTGGTCATGCGTGACCAGATGACTTCAAAACCGGAGATATGGCACGGTTCGTTCTGAAGCAAACCCGTGGATTGTAATACCGATCCAGCCGATGCACCGCCAATGCCGATATAACCCAGTTCCCCTTTGGATTTGGAATGAGGCACATACTCATGCGCAACCTCGGGTTCCACGATGAATAACTGCCCTGCTCCTATCGTCCATGTCCCTTTTCCCGTTATCTTGAACTGCCCTTCACCACCGCGTGACAAAAACAACTGATACACCGGAAATCCATCCGGTCTATGCAGAACTTTCTCTTCCTGCGTGCCCACACAATACAGGTACAGCGGCAACCGGGAATCCGGCAGGCCCGTCAAACGAAATGCAAGCATTCCATCATTCCTTTCGGCTCATAGGCTTTTACATAAGGTGAACTAAAGAAATTTACACTGGCCACTCCGTTTCATGTAAATGTAAGTTCAATCTATATACCCAGCTTCCCTTTATTATCCAATAATTGGTTCAAATGCAACATTGGTCTAAGGGACCGTTCTGGCGACAAATTTTTTATCAAGTGAATTGCCGCGAGGATGTTAAGCGGTGTCTACGTGGGAATATTAAAAACTCCCTTTCCGGTTGGAAAGGGAGTTAATGGCTTTAAATTCCTAAAAATTAATTACCCAGTATGCGTTTCAACCGCATTTGTCTATCTGGATTCATGAACCTGGCGTAGAGGGGTCTGCAGCAGATGATTGAGTGCCATTACCACCTGAAGTTCCCGCGCCCGTATTGTCAGTTCACTGACCATTTCCAGAAGAAGCTGGCGGAATATCAAATGTTCTTTCTGCACTGACAGATGTATATTTCGTCGGCTCACTCACCACTGAGACTACCAAAACTTTGTATTTACCCTCTCCAAAAGCCATATTATTTGAATCATTGGCGGAATTTCCAATATCCACTATTGCTGTTCCTGAAGAAGTACCACCCGTATCAACAGTTTGTAAAGCTTTCCCAGCAGTTCCTGAATTGCTTCCTTCTTTAACAATGTACACATCGTAACGAGTAATCCCTAATTCATTTGGCTTATCGAAACTTACATTGATTAAATTATCAGTTACTTTTGCTTCTAAAGCAGTTACCGTTTGCACTGGTGTTACTGTCTGTTTCTTCGCATTAATAGTGAATGTAGATGAAGCCAAACTTGATTCACGATTATTGTCGTTTGATTCAGATAAAATATACACCGTGTATGATTTGCCTGCTTCAATTTTTTGACCATTGATATCAGACAGTACACCCGGAAGTATGGCATTTCCACCAGATGTTTCCACGTATTTTATTGTAGTGGAATTGTTTTCTTTCGCTATATTCTTCGCTACATTGAGCCCAAATGCGCTTCCTGTCGGAGCAACCATAACAACATAACGTCCAATGCCTGCTTTGGAAGCTGGTTCCGTATATCTCAAAGTCACATCCGTTACATCACCAGCTGCTTGCTCTTCTTTCTTAACTTCAACGTTAGTAATTGTAACTACTCCTACTGCACTAGTTACGGACAATTTAACATCTGCATAGGCCGTTGACAGCACATTGGATGAATTACCTGTATTACTTACCGCAAGTACAAATATGCGATAGTTCTCATCATTGCGAATAGTTGTACTATCTGTTGCCTTGGTATCGTCTAAAGTCACCGTGTAATCTCCGCTTCCTCCAGCTTTATTTACCACCTTAAAGTTGGAGTTCCGATTAGCTTCCGACAAATCAAATCCACTCAAGTTGGAAGTTTTGACTACAAATACACGGTAATGGTACACGTTCGTCTCATTCGACGATCGATTAAATGTCACACGCAAATCACGTCCATCTCCGTTATCCGCGATGTCCTTCGCAGTCACACTGGTCGGAGCGGTAACAGCCGTGTTTGCAGTCAGTGTGATCTGAGAAGAATATGAAGACAACGCATTTTGACTTGAGTTTCCGCTATTGCTTACTGACATAACGAATACACGATAGGAAACGTTATTAGAAATAAGGGAACCGCTTGTGTCGTATGCACTATTCGAAAGAGTTACTGACAAGTTACCACCCGTTTTGTTCACCTGCGTATAGTAGTTCGACGCATTAGCTGCACTTAGTGTGAAGTTGCCCGCATTACCGGAGCGAACAACGTATACTCGATATCCAGAGATTCTGGACTCATCCGCAGCTTTGTTGAACGAAACCCGCAGATCGCGCCCATCACCGTTGTCACCAATATCCGCAACAGCCAGGTTGCTAATAACTCCCGCGTTACCGTTCGTTGTCAGTCTCAGCACAGTGGAGGAAGCTGACAGCGCATTGGTGTATCCATTTTGCTGATTGCCCACCGCCATCACAAAGACGCGATAATCTTGCAGATTCGTTACGTTATAGCCACTTGTGTCCTTCATGGATGAAGGTAATGTCGTTGTAATGTTGTTGCCTGTTTTATTCACCGTATAGTACAGACTGGAGGACAGGTTACTCGCCGTTGTCAGATTAAAGCTGCTGGCAACCGAGTTACGCACCACAAAGACGCGATAATTCGCCACCTTGGACTCATCTGATGAACGGTTGAAACTCACCTGAATGTCACGACCATCTCCATAATCCGAGTTATCCTTCACCTGCGTAATTACTGGAGACGTTGCTGTGTTCACGGACAACGTAAGTGAAGATGATGCTGCGGACAGCTTGCTGTCTGTTGTTGTATTAGTGCTTACCGACAAGATGTAGACCACATACGCTGTGCCACTTTTGATCAATTCGCCGGACGTATCCCGTGTTGAAGAAGTCAGCTGGCTTTTCACTGCGGTACTATTTCCTTTGTATATGATCGTGGAGTTAGCACTGGATACTTTGTTCGCCGCAGCCAGATTGAACGCAGAAGAGTCCTTTGCTTTAACAACAAAAGCACGATAATACGTAATGTTGGATGTTGTGCTCGGCTGCGTGAAGTTAATCTCCAGATCGCGGCCATCTCCATAGTCACTAATATCTGCAGCACGCAGACTTGTAACCGCCTGTACTGTGGATTTTACATTATTGAGCTTCAATGCTTGGGAAGACCAGTTCAATGCATTTTTATAATTATTGCTGCTGTTACCAACAGTCAGTACATACAGACGATACGTTTCATTACTATTGAGCAAATCCCCGTTCACGTCACGCGTCTGTGCATTAAGAGTCAGTTTCGGGTTGCTGCCATTCGGTGTAACAGATGTATAGTTCGCAGAAGGTACGGCAGTTGCTGAGGACTCCGTGAAGCTATTCACATCGCGAGTTTTTACCAGCATAATCCGGTAAGCAGATACCGCCTTCTCTGAAGTTGGACGTGTAAAGCTCACGGTCAGGTCACGACCATCTCCGTTGCTTCCGGATACCGAACCATAGATGTTCCATGCAGCATATTGTGTCTCATCCACTGGAGGTGTTACCGTTGTCTTGATATCTACACGTTGATTGCGCGAGTTCCAGAATACTTTCTCTCCAAAAGCTTCACTGACAAAACGAATGGGAACCATTGTGTTGCCCTTAATCGTGTTCGCAGGTACATCCAACGATATCGCTTCCCCGTTGATGTATGCCGTTTTAGAACCAAGTGTCAATTTAACTTCCTGATCGTCGCGAGTTGCAACAATCGTTTTGGTTCTGTTCGTGTACTGTACCTTCGCATCCAATCCTTCAAAAATCGACCGTAGCGGAACCAGTACGCGTCCACCTTTCATGACAGGTGCCTGAGCAGATGATAACTCTGCATCATTAATATATATGCTGATTCTCGCAGCTGCATCCATAACCGATGTTGGAAGTGCGGACATCAGCATGGCCGATACAGCCAGCGCTGACATTACCTTCTTCACTTGTTTTCCTCCCGCTTTCCTCATATCCCATATCCCCATTCTCACATTTAGTTAACATCGAAATAGATTCGCTGTTCTTTTCATTAATTCCTGTATTTTCCTATGCACAACTAAGACGTTCCGATCGGCTCAAAAGTTTCCAGTTGTACAAAAAATATTTTCGCAGAAATCTTCCTCTATCTTCCACCCTCCAAAAGTTAAAAATAACAGAAGAATTTGTCACCATTCCGCAACCACATCCTGCACCAATTGGGTTAATGTATAGTGACTAGTGAACAACACCTATCAATTTCATAACTACGGGAGGTTCATATCTATGCCATCATCGTTCCAATCTGCCAAACGTAAAGGCATGCGCACCTTCATTACAGCCACCGCCATCCTCATGCTGCTCCAAACGGCTGTCGCTCCATTATCCGGAGTCGCTGCTGCCGCATCTTCCAGTACAGATACCAAAGTCACGACTGCCAGTTCAACAACGATATATAAAACATTTCAGTCCATGCTCTACAAAAAGAACGGCTTGCCTGCCGCGGATACTTATCTCGAATCTCATATCGATCAAGTTACGACTCATCATGCAACCCTGATGGTCTTACAGCTGGAGAATGCCCGCAACAAGGCGTTAACAGCCATGACGGACCGCCTGCTTGTTCCTAATGTTCAGGACAAGATGATCAAGGCATACAAGTTGAATGATAGCTTCACTCAACTCATGTCCCGCACCAACGACACCAGTCTGCGTGCACTACTTCAACAGGCACGGGATAGCGGCTATCGTCTGGTTATGCTGGAAGGTTCCCTCTATCCGATCATGAATTATATGGCTTTTCAGAAATATATCTCGTACGTGAAACCAGACATCAAACAATACATTAATATCATGGCAGTTGAAACCAGCAACCTTGCCGCCGATGATGGTGCACTGGTCATTGGCTATCAGGAGATACTCAATCGCGCTTTGAATCAGGAACGATTCCTGAACGAATATCCGAAGTCCAATCGATTACAACAGGTGAAGAACCTGATGAATAACTATACCTTGTATACGTTTTATGGCCTGAATAATACGCCTTTATTTGACTATGAAACGAACAAAATGACTGCCAATGCCCAGAAAGGTTACAAAGCTGTCTTACAACGTAACTCATCCGAAGACGGTGCCTTCCTGACCAAACTCGAAAAGTTCATGGACATCGTAACCGAAGCCAAATTTGAGAAAACGGCCACTGTTGAGAAATGGTTGGAACAGAATGTGCCGGTCAGCGACTATGCGAATTATTGAGTTAATCCGTTTCCTAAGTTAATATCCGGGCCAAAATTCAGGCTAAATCCCAACAGATAACCACAACAAAAACCGCCACAGGATTCACTCCTGTGGCGGTTTTCTTCATGCTTCTATAGTCAAAACTGACTAAACCGTCAGCGCTCTGTACTATTGAATCGGTTTGACCATATGATTATACTCATGTCCTGCGATGACAATCACGTCATCTTTGACATATCCCTGCCGTTCGTACAGCATTAGCGCACGGCCGTTGTCCCGTTCTACAATCAGGGATACCTGCGAGTGACCCAGATCTCTGCCCTGCTGCTCAAAAGCAGCCATCAGTGCCCGGCCGATGCCCTGCCCCTGATATGCTTCACTTACCGAGAGAGTATCCAGATAATACTCCCCCGGACGGGTTTCTTTGACCAATGCATACTTCTCTTCCCGGCTTCGTCCAGGGCGGTTCAAAATCGGCTGGTCCAGACGATCTGCGTCTCCGCCATCATAGGCCACCAGAATCCCCGCGATCAGCCCATCCTGCTCCATCACCGTCACATGACGATAGCTAATCCGGTTGTTTTCCTGTACATAGAACTCCTGCAAAATCTGCATCGCCTTCTCATGATCCGCCTCACCCGCTAACGAGTAAGCAATGTCCCCGATCGCCTGATACAGTAACGGAATGACCTGATCTGCATCTTCTATGCGCGCAGGTCTGATCAGAGGAGATTTTTCTTGGTGATCTGATTGCATACTGGAATGTTTCATCAGATTAACATGTTGAACAGATTCAGATTTTTGTTAAGCTCGGTATAGGCGATACCTTTGCGGTTCATACGTTCAATGAGTGGTTGGTAATCTTCCTTGTACATCAGCTCGATGCCCACCAAGGCAGGGCCATTTTCCTTATCGTGCTTTTTCGTATATTCAAATCGGGTGATATCATCATTCTTCCCTAGAACTTCCTCCAGGAATTCACGTAAAGCTCCTGCACGCTGCGGGAAATTAACCATGAAATAATACTTCAGACCTTCATAGATGAGGGAACGTTCCTTGATCTCCTGCATCCGGTCAATATCATTGTTCCCGCCACTAATGACGCAAACCACTGTCTTGCCCACAATTTGCTCACGATACTGCTCCAGCGCCGCAACAGCCAAGGAACCGGCAGGCTCGACAACGATTGCATTTTCATTATAGAGCTCCAGAATAGTTGTGCAGGCTTTGCCTTCTGGCACTTTCACAATGTCATCAAGTATACTGCTGCAGATGTCATAGGTCAGATCGCCAACCCGTTTCACCGCTGCGCCATCCACGAATTTATCTATATCATCCAGCGTCACAACCTGTTTGCGGAACATCGCCTCACTCATGGAGGCTGCCCCAAGTGGCTCGACACCGATGATGCGTGTCTCCGGACTCACAGTCTTCATGTAGGTTCCCACGCCGGCTGCCAGCCCTCCGCCACCAATCGTCACGAATACATAGTCGGCATTCTCATCGAGACTTTCCATGATTTCCATCGCTACCGTACCATTACCTGCAATAATCTTCGGTTGATCAAAAGGATGGATGAACGTCATGCCCTGTTCGTCACATGCACGCATTGCTTCTGCGTATGCATCGTCATACGTATCTCCGATCAGCACCACTTCAACGTTGTTGCCGCCAAAACGACGCACCTGCTTCACCTTCTGATTCGGCGTTGTACTCGGCATGAAGATTTTGCCGTTAATTCCAAGGGCATTACAGCTAAAAGCGACACCCTGAGCATGGTTGCCCGCACTCGCACAGACAATCCCTTTCTCCATCTCGGCTGGCGTCAGACTGCGAATCATATTATAGGCGCCTCGGATTTTGAACGAACGCACCACTTGAAGGTCTTCCCTTTTCAGATACACATTACAGTTATATTTGGCCGACAATACAGCGTCCCGCTGCAACGGCGTTCTTACAATGACCTCACGCAGCACATGATGTGCGCGCACGATATCTTCCATGCCAACACTGGCACGACCGGGACTTGTGGTTCCCGTTGGTTCTTGTTCAACTGGTTTCATGTTGTCTCCACACTCCGCTTTTATGGTCTAGCAATGTCGCGCACTGCTTTTCTTTGTATTGTATCACTTTTGTTCTGTTCTTGCGCCTGAGCTCACTTCATTTATCATTCGTACAATTTCATCGATAATGACCTGGGGGTCAGTATACATAACCATATGTCCCGATTGATCGGCCCCAATCCATCTCGCATTGGATAGCTGGCTCACCGTCTGGCGATGCGCCGTGATGAGGGCAGGTCTGATTTTCCCCTCTCCCTTGCCCGGGTTCGTACCCGAGATCACGCTAACTTCCAGATTACCCAGAGCCGGAGGATGTTCCAGCAGTGCTGCCATGTCATCCAGAAATGTTTTACCTTCCGCAAGCATCGTGCTGGCTGCCCGTACAGTGAAATCCTCCTTGAGGTGATCCGCCGCCACATCAGCAGGCTGAATGCTTCCAGCTTTGCTGCCAAGCAACTTATATAAGCCAGTCCGCGCCATGATTGGAATAATGAAACCATTGATGGCAAAGCTCTTTCTAGTAAGCTTGGAAAAATACATTTCGCAATGCTCGTCTGATGGATCTACCAGGATAATGCCACGTAATCGAGATAGATGTGCAGCTGCCGCAGCCCGTACAATCGGACCTCCCCAGCTATGTCCAACCAGAATGAATGGGCCCTGGCCCAGAGCGGTCAGCAGTTCTCCAAGATCCCCTGCAATGCGTTCAAGGCTGCGGGGAGCCGAGTCGACATCACTTCGTCCTGCCCCTGCCCTGTCATACACGACAGCACGTGCATGCTCAACAATGGCTGGTGCAACCAGTCCCCAGTTCGATCTGGAGGCGCCCATACCGGACTCAAATACAACCGTCAGCTCTCCTGTTCCCCTGGACATATAATGTAGTTTGCGACCATCGCGGGTCTGAACAAACGCACTTGAACCAAATGTATGTGAGCTAGGGTTAGGATTCATATTCCCCTCCTGATTACAAGCATAGTCATCTTTCACCGAATCTAATTGAAAATGATTATCAATTACTTCATTATAGAATAATCCATGCTTTACGACAACCATGTTGCTTCAGCAAGTTAGAGCAGTCCTGTCACCTCTGTCACGTTACTAGGATCATCCCCCATCCCACCGTTCCTTTCACCCCTTTTTCCTTATGCAAAAAGAAAACCCGATCCATAATCGGATCGGGTAACTGTACCAGCCAATATGCGGCTGGCTATCACATACACCTTCTTGTTGCTTCGTGCGCAGTTCCTGCACGATTGCATAATCGTAATCGCTTAATCCAAGGATGGGCGCCTACTCGGTTTAAGGCCGCAGCCCCTTATCCCCGAATACCATGATCCTTGCTGTTCAACTGCTCCAGAAGTTCATTCATCGCTTCTTCCGTCATGGCCCCACCGCTAAACGCAACAAGTGCACGCAGCGGCATATATTTCATCATCGCATCCATCATATCTGCATGATCCCCGGCATCATCACCGCCAAATCCACTAGCCTCCTGGAATTGCTGCAAAGCCTGTTCCAGCAGCTGTTTATGGGCGGGATCACGCTGGATATCCCCCAATGTACTATTACGCGTATAGGTTGGAAGGAATGTCGCTGTAGACTCTACGTTCACACGTGCGTGCACATGAATATCCCTTGAGGAACTGCCTACCTGAATCTCGAACTCTCCGGTCTCCACATGCCAGTCTTTCATATTTACGTTGTAATAGGCGAATGAACGCTTGTTTAGTGTAAAGCTCACTACTTTTGATTCTCCAGGTTCAAGAGCCACCTTGGCAAAAGCTTTCAATTCTCTCACCGGACGAATAACTGTGCTCTCTACATCGCTGACATACAGCTGTACAATCTCCTTGCCCGCTCTGTCTCCGGTATTGGTGATCCTAACTTGCACGTTCACCTCATCCTGATCTGTCAGTTCTGTGCGATCTACCTTCAGATCAGCATATTCAAATGTCGTATAACTCAGTCCATAGCCAAACGGGAACAGTGGCTCCAGCTCTTTTTTGTCATAATAGCGGTAACCAACAAAGATGCCTTCACGGTAATCGACATGATCCCCTTCACCCGGAAAATTCAGATAAGATGGATTATGACTGAGTTTGGCAGGGAATGTCTCTGCCAGTTTACCGGACGGATTCACCTCTCCGTACAACAGATCAGCTATCGCTCCACCAACAGCCTGTCCACCAAGATAAGCTTCGAGCACGGCTTGCACCTGCGGTAGCCAAGGCATCTCTACTGGAGATCCGTTGCTCAGCACAACGACGACACGTGATTGAACCTTCGCAATCTCTTCGATCAGCCGAATATGATTGTCAGGCAGACGCAGATGGGCACGATCATACCCTTCGGATTCATAACGATCTGGCAATCCAACAAACACAACAGCGGTATCCGCCGACTGCGCTGCCTGAACAGCCTCATGCATTAATGTCTCATCCACATCATCCGCTTCAATCCGATAACCTGGGGCATACGAGAAGGTTACGCCTTCGCCAGCCACCTGGGTCATCTCTTCCACAATATCATCCACTTTGGTCGGATTAATATGGGAACTGCCGCCGCCCTGGAAGCGAGGTTTGCGAGCAAATGCCCCGATTAACGCGACTTCGCCTTCACGTCCCAGCGGCAGGATACCTTCTTCATTTTTCAGCAAAACCATACTCTCGGCTGCCACCTTGCGCGCAAGTTGGTGATGCTCATCCTTGTTATATGTAGCCCCGTCTTGCTTTTGATCAACAGCATTGAAGATTAGCGTAAGCAGACGCTCCACCGCCCGATCCAGCTTGTCCAGCGACAATTGTCCGCTCTCTACGGCATCAATCACTTTACGCTCACCAATTCCACCGCTTGTTGGCATCTCCAATTCCAATCCCGCTGCAAGGGCGTCTGCACGTTCATTGACCGCACCCCAGTCTGATACCACAAGGCCTTCGTGACCCCATTCGTCCTTCAGAATATCCGTAAGCAACCATTCATTCTCACCTGCATACGTACCGTTCACCTTGTTGTAGGAACACATTACTGTCCATGGTTGTCCATCCTTCACTGCACCTTCGAAGCTCGCCAGATAGATCTCACGCAGCGTCCGCTCATCCACCACCGCATCAATCGACATGCGCCGTTCTTCCTGATTATTGACTGCAAAGTGTTTGAGAGATGTACCCACACCCTGGCTCTGCACACCCTGAATATGACCGGTAGCCATCTGCGTAGATAACAACGGATCTTCGGAAAAGTATTCAAAGTTACGTCCGCCCAATGGGGAACGTTTAATATTTACACCCGGACCAAGCAGTACCGCTACATCCTCGGCCTGACATTCCTCACCCAAGGCTACCCCGACCTGACGCGCCAGCTCCTTGTCCCATGAACTAGCCAGTCCTGCCGCAGACGGGAAACAGGTTGCAGGTACGCTCGACGTAAGTCCTAGATGATCTGCACTCCCATCCTGCTTCCGCAGCCCATGAGGTCCGTCCGTCACCATGATGGACGGAATGCCAAGACGCTCCACCCCTTTCAGATGCCAAAAGTCCAGTCCCGAGCACATACCCGCTTTTTCTTCCAGTGTCATCCGCTGTACCAGTTCCTTGATGTTACGTTCCACATTAACCCCTCCAGTTCATGATGTTGATACATAGCTATATCACTAAGCATACAAGGTTATCTACCACACATTCAAATGTTTACCCGGTTAGTAACGGTTACATAACACCAGTCCATCATTTCCTCTTTCTGACGATGACTAAATAAAAAGAAAAAACAGCCCGATCTTCACAATCAGGCTGTCTCTATACGTTTCATAACCGTCTATCCACCCAATTTACGCCTGTGTCTTATACCAAGCTGCCGCGGCTTCTGCCTCGGTACGAGTCAACTGATGACCTTGACGCTCCCAATGTGTGTTTACATCGGCACCTGCACCGCTCAGCAGCGAAGCGAGTTCCTCCGTTTCACGTCTGGGTACAATCGGATCGTTCTCGCCCGCACCAATGAACACAGGCAGACCTTTCAGATCCGGCAGTTCGAGTCCGCGCAGCGGTACCATCGGGTGATGCAGAATTGCACCTTTGAATACATCTGCTTGATGGAAGATCAAGCTTGCCGCAATGTTGGCACCGTTAGAGTAACCCAGTGCATACACGTTGGACCGATCAAAACCGTATTCCACCGCAGCTGCATCGACAAAAGATCCCAGCTCAGCCGTACGAGCAATCAGATCTTCTTCATCAAAAACACCTTCGGCCAAGCGGCGGAAGAAACGGGGCATCCCGTTCTCCGATACATTACCCCGCACCCCAAGTATGCCAGCTCCTGGTGCGATCATCTCCGCCAGACCGATCAGATCATTCTCGGTTCCGCCTGTACCATGAAGCAACAGGATCGTTGGAGCATCCGGCTGAGCACCTGCTTTATAGATATGTTTCATTGTATTGGTTGTGGTCATGATTTGGACTCTCCTTTCCATTCACGTACTTCAATTCGTGGCAACAATTGTTCAATCTGCTCACGCTGTGGTTCATACCATTCAGGCAACATCAGTTTCTCACCCATGCTCTCTGCTGGTTCATCCCGTGCAAATCCCGGAGGATCCGTAGCCAGTTCGAACAATATACCTCCCGGCTCCCGGAAATACACAGCGTTGAAGTATTGACGGTCAATGACTGGCGTTGGATGATACCCGGATTGTTCAAGATCCTGCTGAATTTGTTCATGCTCCACGTAATCTTTGGCACGCCATGCAATGTGGTGAACCGTTCCGGCTCCACCAATCCCGCGCTGGATACCTGTTGACTGAATATCGATGATCTGACCGATATCGCCGCTTGCCTGAAGACGAAGGAGTCCGTTCTCTTCACCGACCTGCTCCAGACCGAGTTTGCTCACCAATACGTCCATGGTTTTCTCAGGAACATGACTGAACAATACGGCACCACCGAATCCTTTGATGGCATGCTCTGGTGTCACACCGTTAAAACTCCAGTTGCTTGGCTGACCGCCTTCACGCTCAACCAGTTCAAGCAACAGACCGCCTTTGTCGAAGAAACGAATGTACTGCTCACCGAATCTGGTTTTATTTTCATATGGAATATCGAAGGAAGCAAGACGTTCTTTCCAGAAAGACAGGCTTCCTACAGGAACCGCATATACGGTAACTCCAGTCTGACCGGAACCAATGACACCTCTTCTTGAATTCTGCTGTGGGAAAAAGGTGATGATTGTGCCCGGTGCACCCTGCTCATTCCCATAATACAAGTGATACACGTCTGGTGCATCAAAGTTAATTGTTTTTTTCACCAGTCTGAGCGCCAACACACCTGCATAAAAATCAACGTTTTTCTGTGCATCGTCTACAAAAGCTGTAATATGATGAATTCCTGAAGTTCTGAACATAATCTCCACTCCCTTGGTTTTAGTAGTATCATAGGTTAGTTTTGCTTCTTTTATTTATTGCTTTTCGTTATTTATCTTTAAATTAAGATTCTTTAAATTTATATTAATCCATTGGACCTCAATATGCAAGCTTTTATTTTAAAATTAAGATTTAATACAAAAAAGCAGGCCCCGATCACTCAGGGAACCTGCTTAGCGTTATAACGATTGATTAGTTGTTTCGTATACCTGTATCACGTTTGTATCACTGCTTCTTAAACCAGTTTCATTCTTTTTGGTGGATTCACCAAATCTTTATGCTCGTATTCATCCTTGATATCTCCGACAATCTCTTCAAGGATATCCTCCATCGTAACCATACCTACCGTAGCACCTGCCTCGTTTTTCACGGTAGCAATGTGTACACGGCTTTGCTGCATCTGGATCAGTACATCCTTGATTGGAGAACGCTCGGAGAAACTCGGCGTATTGTGAACAAATGTCTCCATATTAAAGTCTCTGCCCGCTGCTACACTCGTCAACATTTCTTTTGTGTTAATAAAGCCCACAAAGTGCGCCTGATCCCCATTCGCAATAACAGGGTATCTGGTGTATTCGTGTCGATTCAGCGTTTCAATGATCTGATCAAGCGGCATTTCCTTATTCAGAGTAACAATTTTATCTCGTGGAATCATAATCTCCTGAAGCAAACGCTCATCAAAAGCAAAAATGTTTTTGAGATAGTCCAGCTCCGTCTGGTTGATCTCGCCACTCTCGTAGCTCTGTGCCATAATCAGCTTCAGCTCTTCTTCGGAGTGAACGGTATCATGCCCGGCAGGTTTTACACCAAAGATACCAAGCAACAGACGAGCAGCTCCATTCAGCGCATAGATGAACGGATTCATGATTTTACCGAACCAGTACAGTGGTGGTGCCAACAACAGCGTCATTCTCTCTGCAAACTGAATCGCCAGCGTTTTCGGTGCCAATTCACCAATAACCACGTGCAGGAAGGTAATGATCGCCAGAGCAATACCATAGGAAAGCACGGTAGACAATGCCGCCGGCACTTCCATGCGCTCAAAGAGCGGATGAAGCATTTTCTCAACGGTAGGTTCACCCAAGGCTCCCAATACCAGCGCCGTGATGGTAATCCCCAATTGACATGCTGACAGATAATAATCCAGGTTGTGCGCCACTTTTTTGGCCAGTACTGCCTTTTTGTTACCTTCCGAGATCAATTGATCGATTCGGGACATCCGTACTTTAAGAATTGCAAATTCGGCTCCAACGAAAAAGGCTGTCAGACCTATAAATACGGCTACTAAAAATAAATTCAAGGCTATTATTCCGTCCAATGATTTCCCTCAACCTGAGGGATTCACCTCCATTAAAATTTAAAATAAGGTTGCACGAGTGACGTTCCGGTGACGGCTCGTTCTTCCGAGCGCCATTGCCTCCAAATTTCCCTGATTGTTGTTTTCAAAGGTATAGAATTGGTTTGCAAACGCGAACGCTACGCTTCTTCAGAATCGATTCCGTCCCCTACACTGTTACGTTGCCAAAACATTTAAATTCTGAGGGCCGTCGACCCTAGATTACAGTTATGATCGAACCAACATTACGCAAGATCGCTAGCAGCTTCCTCAACCTGCGCGCCGTTTACCCGCTCCAGAAGAACTTGCTTGATGTGATAATTTTCGGTATCCACAACGGTCCAGACATAATCACCGTGTTCTACCGTGTCGCCTTTTTCCACACCTACACCCTTCTGGTATTGAATCCATCCAGCTACGGTATCCATCTCTTCGTTTCCTTCAAAGCTAAGCCCGAACTGCCGCTCCACTTCATCCAAAAGTACCCGACCATTAATGAGGTATTGATTCTCTCCGGTCTCCTGGATATCCGCCACCTCATCGGCATCGAATTCATCACGAATCTCACCGACCAGCTCCTCCAGAATATCCTCCATCGTAATAATTCCCGAAGTACCGCCGTATTCATCCACGACCACGGCCATGTGTACACGTTCCTGCTGCATTTTAATCATCGCATCCTGGATACGTGTAACTTCGGAAACAAATGGGATCTCACGAACGAACTCGCTTAGTTGATATGATCTTGCGGCTACCATGTCAGGCAAAATCTTCTTCACATTCACAACGCCGATAATGCGGTCCTTGTCCCCATCCTCGATGACAGGGTAACGTGAATAGTTATGTTCATCCAATATGGGAATAATATCGTCATAGGTCATATCCTGATCTAATGTCACCAGTTCCGTACGTGGTACCATGATGTCTTTGGCATCACGTTCGTCGAACACAAATACATTTTCCAGATATGAAAGCTTGGTCTTGTTGTTCTCGTCACCTTCATAACTCTGGTTCATGATGATCTTGATCTCGTCCTCCGAGTAGGCTTGATCATGTTTGGCAGGCTTCACACCGAATCCTCGCAGAAGAACACGAGAGGTTCCATTAAGCGCCCAGATGAACGGATACATGATTTTACCGAACCAGTATAGTGATGGGGCAAGCATTAATGTCAGTTTTTCTGAAAATTGAATCGCCAGCGTTTTCGGTGCCATCTCACCAACAACCACATGCAAAAACGTGACGAGGATAAAGGCAATCGCATAGGAAGCAATTGATGAGATCGAAGCAGGTACATCTAAATAATTGAATACCGGGTATAACAATCTCTCAACCGTCGGTTTGCCGAGCGCTCCCAGTCCTAGAGCAGTGACCGTAATACCGAGCTGACAGGCTGACAGATAATAATCCAAGTCCGAGACAACTTTTTTGGCAAGTACTGCCTTTTTATTGCCTTCGGCAACCAGTTGATCTACTCTTGATGTACGAATTTTGACTACAGCGAACTCCGATGCTACGAAAAATGCAGTCAATGCAATCAAGATAATAAGTAAAGCGATATTCAATATGGTAATTATGTCCAATGATTTCCCCGGTTCTCAGGGATTCACCTCCAGAGATAGTTACAGCGTGATCCGTTAACTAGGTTAACCATTCATGCGCTGTTTGTCGTTCATCATGGCGTATGCCTTATATGAAATCGAATAATGATCATATTTGTATATGTCGTACTGTTTGACCTTGTAAAATACAAAACAGGAATTCAAGATGAAGTCAATGACTTGCAGAAACTTCTTCATTCAAATCGGGTTACCCCTCATGCTGTCAATTGTTCCTCGCTTAACTCCACCTAGATTCGCCATTTGGACAATTTACAATATCGCCTACCCAATAGATATCCACCTCCCCTCGTACTCATTCCTGTTTCCGAAAAGTATACCATGTTTCCCGCTCAACCATCCAGTTGCACGTTATGGTTTGCCACAAGCTTACAGTATAATGTTCACAAATTAGTCTCTATGTATGTTACGTACTTTATATAATATGATTGATATTACCTCGTAATGTGATAATCTTCACATGTTTAGTATAGTCCAATTTATAAAAATACTACCCCTTACTTTAGGGCATTAAACATGCCTGATCTCCCTAATTTAATCCTGTTTCGTATCTTTCCCATGTTCTTTCCCGTATGGACAAGTCCGGCCGTTTGCACAAGATACATCTATATACGCAGCAAAGAGCCCGCAGGATGCAAATACCTTTCCGGTATACATCTATACGGGCTCTTGTATTCATTCTATACCAGTGCTTTGGCAGCTATATCCGTCCGCTGATGTTTGCCATCAAATCGGATACGCTCCGCCTCTGCGTAGGCTTTGTTTCTAGCTTCGGCAATATCTGCACCAAGTCCAACTACGCCCAGGATCCGTCCACCATTGGTGACCCAATCTCCTGCTTCACTACGCGCAGTACCTGCGTGGAATACCACGGCATCATCTACTTGATCCAGTCCTTCAATGACTACACCTTTGGCATAAGGTCCCGGATATCCTCCTGAAGCAAGTACCACACACACTGCGGCTTCATCACTCCATTCAATCTCAATATCAGCCAGCTTGCCATGAACGGTTGCCCAGAAGATATCGAACAAGTCACTTTTCAGACGTGGCAATACGACCTGTGTTTCCGGATCGCCAAAACGTGCGTTGAACTCAATCGTTTTGGGTTTGCCATCTGGCGAGATCATCAGTCCGGCAAACAATACACCTTGGAATGGACGTCCCTCGGACACCATCGCTTTAGCCGTTGGTTTAATGATCGTCTCCACGGCTTCCTCAATAATAGAAGCAGGGATATGTGGCAATGGTGAATATGTACCCATACCGCCTGTGTTTGGCCCCTGGTCATTATCGAATACAGGTTTGTGATCCTGTGCTGCCGCCATCGGACGAACCGTCTCCCCATCGACAAAAGCCAGAATGGACATTTCCTGCCCTGCGAGGAATTCCTCGATGATCACTTTGGCTCCTGCTTCACCAAATACCTTCTCCACCATGATGCTGCGAAGTGCCTGATCAGCCTCTTCACGCGAATAAGCTACCGTCACACCTTTGCCCGCTGCCAGTCCATCTGCCTTGATGACAACCGGGATTGTTTGCTCATTCAGATATGTTTGAGCCTGTTCGTAGTTGTCGAATTTTTCATAGGCTGCGGTTGGAATGTTATATTTGTACAGCAGGTCCTTCATGAACGTTTTACTTCCTTCGATCTCTGCTGCATTGCGACGAGGTCCGAATACCGGAATACCTGTCGAATCAAATGCATTCACGATGCCATCTGCAAGCGGATCATCCGGACCAATAACCACCAATCCCACTTTAAGCTCTACAGCAAGAGCCGTTAGTTTATCGAATTCATTTACCGCAATGGCATGACACTCAGCGAGCTGAGCAATACCTGCATTTCCCGGTGCACAGTGAATCTTGTCTACCTTTGGACTCTTAGCCAGTGCCCAGATGATTGCATGCTCCCGGCCACCGCCGCCTACTACCAGAATATCCATTCGTTCTGTTCCCCCTCCGTACATATCTGGATTTGTTACGCTAATGCGTGTTAAAAAACCTAAAAAAGAGGGGGTGTACCATAAGTCATAAGTATGACTGGCGACACCCCTTATTAAATCTTTTTTGCTCTAGTGTTTGAAGTGACGAATGCCTGTGAAGACCATGGCAATTCCATATTCATTGGCTACTTTGATGGATTCTTCATCTTTGATCGAACCACCAGGTTGAATTACCGCTGTAATTCCGGCTTTTGCTGCCAGTTCCAGCGTATCACCCATTGGGAAGAACGCATCGGATGCCAGAATAGCACCTTTTGCTTGCTCGCCCGCTTGCTCAATCGCAATTTTGGCTGCACCCACACGATTCATTTGTCCAGCGCCCACACCTACCGTCATGTCATTCGCTGCAAGTACAATCGCGTTGGATTTCACGTGTTTAACTACTTTCCAGCCAAACAACAGCTGTTTCAGTTCTTCTTCCGAAGGCGCACGATCCGTTACCACGTTCAGCTCGCTCGCTTCGATGGAGTGTACATCGGACTGTTGCACGATCATACCACCGTCAATAGACGTTACCACGAATTGGCTTTCCCGTTTACGAGCAGCATTCAGTTCACCCGTTTTGAGCAAACGAATGTTTTTCTTCTTCGTCAGGATATCGAGTGCCTCTTGTGTAAAGTCAGGGGCAAGAACGATTTCCAGGAAAATCTCGCTCAATTTGCCTGCTGTATCGCTGTCGATAATGCGGTTCGCTGCCACAATGCCACCAAAGATAGACGTTGGATCTGCAGCATATGCCTTGCTGTAAGCTTCATAGATACTTGCACCAATACCTACGCCGCATGGGTTCATATGTTTAACCGCAACAACCGCCGGTTCTTCAAATTCTTTGACAATCTGCAATGCTGCGTTCGCATCGTTGATGTTATTGTAAGACAACTCTTTGCCATGCAATTGCTCGGCTGTTGTCAACGTATCTTGTGCAGCCAGCGGTTTGCGGTAGAATGCCGCCTGCTGGTGTGGATTTTCGCCGTAACGCAAATCCTGGAGTTTTTCGTAAGTAACCGTCAGACGCTCTGGCAACGGATCGCCGTTCAGGTTAGAGAGATAGTCAGAAATAACTGCATCGTAAGCCGTTGTATGGCGGAACACTTTTGCCGCAAGCCGTTTGCGTGTTTCGAGTGTGGTATCTCCATTGCTGCGCACTTCTTCAAGCACCTTGCCGTAATCTGCTGTGTCAACAACGACACTGACAAAGGCATGGTTTTTGGCAGCCGAGCGAAGCATGGTTGGACCACCGATATCGATGTTCTCGATCGCGTCTTCGTACGTCACATCCGGTTTGGCGATAGTATCTTGGAAGGGATAGAGGTTTACGACAACGAGGTCAATATAACCCAATCCGTTCTCTTCCATCTGGCGCTTATGCTCTTCGCTGTCACGAACAGCCAGCAACCCACCATGAACTGCCGGGTGCAATGTTTTAACACGTCCGTCCATGATTTCCGGGAACCCGGTCACATCCGAAATTCCGATGACAGGTACGCCTTCCTTCGACAATAGGCTGCTTGTACCTCCTGTCGAAATAATCTCCACACCCATTTGCGACAGCTCGCGGCAAAAGTCCACGATGCCTGTTTTATCCCATACGCTGACCAGCGCTCTTTTGATACTCACAATATGCTCCTCCTTTAATGTCCCATGGCTTCGCGTTTCCTGACGAAACACAGCCGATTTATTTCCCGAGAAATATCACAAAATGCGTACCAATATTCGACTTCTGTTATATAAGTGGAACTAAGATGTTTACACGGGACACTCCGATGACAGAACAACCTTCTAATCGCTGTTATCCCCAGATTTTTTGATTCCCTTTTCTTAAAGGGAAAATCCGGTGATAAAGGCGACCGCTTTGCTTTTTCAGGTTTTTTCTGTCCTCTCCGTTAATGTGCAAAAAAATTTCAACTTATATCAAACCGGTTTGTTAACAGTAACGTGACGTCCGTCTAATTGAACCAGACCTTGAGCGAACCAGGATACCACTTCAGGGTAAAGTTGCTGTTCGGCTGCATGGATGGAGCGGCTGATTGACTCAGGCGTATCCTCTGGCAAAATGGGAACGGGATGCTGGGCAATAATCGGCCCTGTATCCATGCCACCGTCCACAAAGTGCACCGTTACGCCTGTAACTTTCACGCCATATTCGAGAGCCTGTCCAATCGCATCCTTGCCTGCAAATGCCGGTAGCAAGGACGGATGAATGTTAATCAACCGCCCTGCATAACGATCCACCACAACGGAAGTCAGCAATCTCATATATCCTGCAAGAACAACCAAGTCGATTTTTTTGGATTCAAGTACTTCCACGATCTCTGCCTCATAGGCTTCACGGGAAGCATAATTTTTCGGAGTAAACAGATGACAATCCACGCCTGCATCCTGTGCCCGCTGCACAACACGTGCAGCCGGTTTATCACACACGAGCAGTTCTACGGATGCCTCCAGCCCACCGTTTCGTACTGCATCAACCAATGACTGAAAGTTAGACCCTTCACCCGAGGCAAATACAGCTATGCGGTAGTTCGCCATTAAACATCCGCTCCCGTGAAGGTTACTCGCGCATCTCCTTCAGTAACACGGCCAATGATGTACGCTTCTTCACCAGATGCTTTCAGTTGTTCCAGCGCTTCCGATGCATCTGCTTCATTAACGACTAGGACAAGCCCGACACCCATGTTAAATGTGGTGAACATGTCACGGTTCGAGACAGCACCCTTTTCCTGTAACAGGTTGAAGATTGGCAGGATCGGCCAAGAGCCGTAGTTAATATCCACATTCACGTTGCTAGGCAACATACGTGGGATATTCTCGATGAAGCCACCACCTGTAATGTGTGCCATGCCTTTTACTTTTACCTTTTCCAGCAGGGACAACAGGGGTTTAACATAGATCTTGGTAGGTTCCAACAGGGAATCACCCAGCTTACTGCCCAGTTCCGCTACTTCATCATGCAGATCAAGACCCGCATCTTCCAACAAAAGTCTGCGTACCAGCGAGAATCCGTTACTATGCACACCGCTGGAAGCCAGACCAATCACTGTGTCGCCAGGGGCAATGGTTGTGCCGTTGATAATCTTTGCTTTGTCCACGATACCCACCGTGAATCCGGCAATATCGTATTCGCCTTCACTGTACATGCCCGGCATTTCCGCCGTCTCGCCACCGATCAGCGCACAGCCAGATTGATGACAGCCTTCAGCGATTCCCGCAACAATAGCTTCGATCTTCTCAGGAATAACTTTGTCACATGCCAGATAGTCAAGGAAGAAGAGTGGTTCTGCACCCTGTACCACAATGTCGTTCACACACATCGCTACCGCGTCGATTCCGATGGTATCGTGACGGTCCATGGCAAATGCAATTTTCAGCTTGGTGCCTACGCCATCCGTACCGGATACAAGCACAGGCTCATCGTATTTATCTTTGTTCAAACCGAACAGGGCACCGAATCCACCCAGATCTGTCATCACTTCCGGACGGAAGGTACGCTTCACGTGTTTTTTCATCCGTTCAACCGCTTCATTACCTGCCGCGATATCGACGCCGGCCTTTTTATATGCTTCGGACACAACCATCACACCCTTCGTATCTTGTATAAATTGAGCTATATAATATTGAACTAAAGATATTTACACCGTAACACTCCGATGACAGAATAACCTTCCAATCGCTGTTATCCCCAGATTTTTTGATTCCCTTTTTTCAAAGGGAAAATCCGGTGATAGCTTACGCTTCCGATGCAGCTTTCTTTCAGAAAGCTTTTAGGCGAACGCTTCGCTTCTTCAGGTTTTTTCTGTCCTCTCCGTTTTTGTGTAAATAAATAGTCCAACTCATTTATTAGTGCTCATCTCTAGCAGATGATTCTGTACCAACTCAAATCCAGCGACACTCAGCGAAATATATTGTTTGTACTCATCTGGCGGAATCATTCGAATGTATTCATCTCCGTTGTATACTTCACCAGAGCACTGGAAAACTTGCAGTTCCTTCTTCGTAGGAGTCAGCGGGATGTTACCGATGATTCGCCATGTTCCATCTTTCAGCAATTTGGGCGACGTGAAGATCACGTTGCTCTTACGTTGACCGAAAGAACAGACGAGAAAATCGCCATCTTCCAACCTTTCGGTTTCGTCACGCTGAATGCTCATCACGCCGAACGAAAATGCCTTTTTGAAACGGCCTTTAAGCGCGCATACCACTTGGCATACTGCAAATCGGCCATCCTTCATCGGAATCAGAAATACATCGCCTTCGTTATAACTCGTTCTCATCCGCATGGATTAACAGCTGCAGCCGAATTTTTCTTCCCCGCCAAAGTCGAGGCGGGTTGGGTAATCATTATCAAAACATGCGAGGCAAAGCCCGCCTTTGGGATCATCCTGATTATCTCCCTGAATCGATGCTATCAGTCCATCCGGACTGAGGAACGACAGGGAATCCGCATTAATCTCACGGCAAATTTCTTCCACCGACAGTTGTGAGGCGATCAATTCACGGCTGTCCGGTGTATCGATGCCATAGAAACATGGGTTTTTGAAAGGTGGTGATGTAATGCGTACATGGACTTCGGTAGCTCCTGCATCACGCAGCATGTTAACGATCCGACGGGAGGTTGTTCCCCGTACAATGGAGTCGTCAATCATAACCACACGTTTTCCTTCCACAACGCGACGCACAGCGCTCAGCTTCATCTTTACACCCTGCTCCCGCAATTCCTGGCTTGGCTGGATAAACGTACGTCCGGTGTATTTATTTTTGATCATACCCATCTCATACGGAATGCCTGTCTGTTCAGCGTATCCAATCGCCGCCGAGATGCTGGAATCTGGTACCCCCGTAACCAAGTCCGCATCCACAAACGACTCAATCGCCATCCGGCTTCCCATCCGTTTACGGGCAGCATGCTGATTCGCACCATTCATATCACTATCGGGACGAGCAAAATATATATATTCCATCGCACATAATGCCTTGCGGTGTTTGTGATGATCAAAGCGATCTTCGTGCAGACCATCTGCATCAAGCACGAGCAGTTCACCCGGTTCAATATCACGAATTAACTCTGCGCCGATTGTTTCCAGTGCACACGTCTCGGATGCAAACAGATACGCATCTCCCAGCTTACCCATCGTCAGCGGACGAAGTCCGTGCGGATCGGAAGCCACAAGCAGCTTGTCATTGGTCATGATCAGAAATGCATAACCGCCCACAATGCGCTGGAATGCCTCTTTTGCCGCTTCCACAAGCCCTTTGGAGGATCGTGCAATCAGATGCGCAATGACCTCGGTATCACTCGTTGTTTGGAAAATGGAACCGCTCTGCTCCAGCTCACGCCGGATCGTTGGTGCATTCACGATGTTTCCGTTGGTCGCTACTGCCAAATCGCCATCACGGTATTTGAATACCAGTGGCTGTGCGTTCGTCAGTTTACTGTCACCACTTGTTGAATACCGGACATGTCCAATGGAAATATCCCCGGTTAACGTCTGCATCAGGTCTTTGGTGAACACTTCTTTCACCAGACCCATGCCGCGATGATAGTTAAACTGGCTGCCATCACTCACACACATGCCTGCACTTTCTTCGCCCCGATGTTGCAACGCATGCAGTCCATAATAGGAGAGCGAAGCCGCGTCAGGGTGTCTGAACACCCCGAACACACCGCATTCTTCCTTCAATTTGTCGAGTCCTTCCTTGCCGGACCCTTCATTATAATAATCGCCTGTCCACAACGGTCCTGTCGTCAGTTCATGAGACATGGAATCGCATCCTCCCAGACCTGAGCCAAACCTCCTACAGGTTCGCTCACGGCTGATGTTCCGTTCAATTCAATCGTCAGGTTACTTCCTTCTACACGTCCAATCACAGCTACAGGTACACCGCGCTCACGTACAAATGCTTCAAGTTTACCCGCTTGCTCTGGCGTAGCGGACAACAAGATACGGGATTGGCTCTCACTGAACAGGACGTGATCTGCACGCAGTGCAGTCTCCACATTCACCTGTGCTCCTACGTTACCGCTGATACAAGACTCTGCGAGTGCAACAGCCAAGCCGCCTTCAGACAAGTCATGCGCAGAGCGAACGAGACCGGATTGAATAGCTTCCAGTACGGTGCTGAGCAACGCTTTTTCCGTTTGCAAGTTCAGTTCTGGTGGACGACCTTCCGTCTGACCATGAACCGCGTATTGCAGCTCGCTGCCACCCAGTTCAGCTTTTGTTTCACCGAGGAGGATGATGACATCACCTTCGGATTTGAATGCTTGTGTCGTGATATGATCCGTATCATGAACGAGACCTACCATACCGACAACTGGCGTTGGATAGATGGAGCCTTTGGCGTTTTCGTTATACAGACTTACGTTACCACCGATGACCGGCGTATCCAGCACACGGCAAGCTTCTGCCATACCGTCTACCGCTTTCTCCATTTGCCAGAAAATATCCGGCTTCTCCGGGTTACCGAAGTTCAGGTTGTCCGTGATCGCCAGCGGCTCTGCACCGGAACATACAATGTTACGCGCTGCTTCACTTACGGCAATCCGTCCACCAACTTCAGGATCAAGGTACACATAACGTCCATTACAGTCCGTTGTCATCGCAAGACCTTTGCGCGTGCCACGAATCGTAACTACGGCTGCATCCGAACCTGGACGAACGGCAGTGCTTGTACGCACCATGTAATCGTATTGATCATACACCCATTTTTTACTCGCTACGGTTGGTGAAGCCAGCACTTGTTTCAGCGCTCCGCCGAGATCCGACACTTCGTCGTAACGAAGCGTGTCGATGGAAGCACTTTGCTCGTAGTATGCAGGTACAGAAGAAGGTTTGTCATAGACTGGACATTCGTCAACCAGTGCCGTTACTGGCATATCTCCAACCACTTCGCCGTGGTGAATCAATTTCAGACGACCATCATCCGTTACTTTACCAACTTTGGCACAGATTACGCCCCAACGTTCAAAGATTTCCATCGCCTGTGCCTCATCCTTCGGCTCAACGACGAACAACATGCGTTCTTGGGACTCAGACAACATCATCTCGTAAGGCGTCATGCCTTCTTCACGTTGTGGTACCTGATCCAGATACAATTCCAGACCGTTACCCGCTTTACTTGCCATCTCTGCACTCGAACATGTCAGACCCGCAGCACCCATATCTTGAATTCCGAGCACGATGCCCGTGTCGATCAATTCCAGACAAGATTCCATTACCAGTTTCTCCATAAACGGGTCACCGACCTGAACCGCTGTCCGTTGGGACTCGGATTCTTCCGTCAGTTCAACCGATGCAAAGGTTGCTCCATGAATACCATCTCGGCCTGTTGGTGGCCCTACATAATAAACCGGGTTCCCTACACCTTTAGCTACGCCGCGCTGAATCTTGTCATGATCAATCAGACCCACACACATCGCGTTAACCAGCGGATTGCCTTCATAGCTCTCATCAAACATCACTTCGCCTGCAACGGTAGGAATACCGATACAGTTACCGTATCCAGCAATACCCGCTACAACATGTTCGAACAAATATTTAACGCGATCGCTCTCCAGCTTGCCAAAACGAAGGGAGTTCAGTAATGCAACCGGTCTTGCACCCATGGAGAAAATATCACGGATAATGCCGCCCACACCTGTTGCCGCACCTTGATAAGGCTCAACCGCGGAAGGATGGTTATGGCTTTCAATTTTGAATACAACAGCCTGGTTATCACCGATATCCACGATACCAGCACCTTCACCAGGTCCCATCAGGACACGTGGTCCAGTGGTTGGGAAACGGCGCAGCAATGGCTTGGAGTTTTTATAAGCACAGTGCTCGGACCACATTACACTGAACACACCAATTTCTGTGTAGTTTGGCTTGCGCCCCATGAACTCACAGATCAGCTCATACTCGCTGTCAGATACGCCCATTTGTGCGTAAAGTTTATGTTCTGCGACCTGTTCTGCTGTCGGTTCCTTAGCGGATAGCTGCTGCGTCATGCCGATCCCTCCATGCTTTCAAAATAGATGTAAACATACGTTTGCCGTCTTCCGAACCAAACAGTGAATCCACTGCACGCTCTGGATGCGGCATCATGCCGACCACGTTTCCAGCCTCGTTACAGACTCCTGCAATATCACCCAGGGAACCGTTCGGGTTGGTACCATACGTAAATACGATCTGGTTGTTCGCTTGCAGACTCGCGAGCGTCTCCTCGTCGCAATAATAGTTGCCTTCACCGTGAGCAATCGGGATGATAATCTCTTCGCCCGGTGCATAGTCACGTGTAAATGGTGTATCTGCATTCGCCACTTTCAATACCGTATCGTGACAACGGAATTTCAGGGAAGTGTTACGGATCAATGCACCTGGAAGCAATCCTGCTTCCGTCAGGATCTGGAATCCGTTGCAAATACCCAAAATATATTTACCTTGTTCAGCAGCTTTCGCTACCTCGTTCATTACCGGTGCAAAGCGGGAAATCGCTCCGCAACGCAAGTAGTCACCATAAGAGAAACCACCCGGAACTAAAATACAATCATAAGCCGAAAGATCTGTAGCCGTGTGCCATACATAATCAACCTCTTGTCCAATCGCATCTTCCACTGCCTTGTAACAGTCGATGTCGCAGTTGGAGCCAGGGAACACAAGAACTGCAAATTTCATGAGATTAACCCTCCAATTCGTAGCGGTAATCTTCAACAACGGTGTTGGCCAGCAGCTTTTCACACATGACTTTCAATCGTTTCTCCGCTTCCGCACGATCTGTTGTATCCAGGTTCAGTTCCATGACTTTACCGATCCGTACACTTTCCACTTCGTTAAATCCCATTGAATGCAGGGCTCCTTGAACAGCTACGCCTTGCGGGTCGAGTACGCTTTGCTTAATAGTGACATATACGGTTGCTTTGATCATGATCCTTATGTTCCTCCTCAGTAATGAACGGGATAAATGCTTTATGCTGTTAAAAATGGGGTGTGGAGCTTGCTCCGGGGCGGATTGTTCTTTCCGGTCGCTTGTTGTCCCCAGGTTTTTTGATTGTTTTGGCCCGCTCTGCGGTCAAAACCCGGGGACAAAGGCGAACGCTATCGCTCCTTTAAGAACAATTCCGCCCCTCCGCTAGTCCATGCGACGTTTTTTAAAGGCCTAAACCTTTTACGTTGCACGGTGTGTAATGGTCGAGACTGACCATTACGCGGAAATAGTAAATGGTCTTTGAGTAACTTTAGTAATTAATGAATTTAATTCTCTTAATTTCTCAGGCTTCCCCTACCTGTGGGAAGCCACCGCTCTTCATTGCCTCACCCACCAGTTTGAACACTGGCGGAGGGAAAGATTTGAGCTAGAGAAACGAAGTGCTCGCCTTTGCAACCGGAATGTTTCCTTTTGAAAAAAGGATTCCAATCAAAACATTCCGGGGGCAACAGCGATCGAAAGCCAAACTTTCCCGCAGCCCACCTCAAACGTTAGCTTCCTCAAACTTTCCCATAGCCTCTCGCTCAAACGTTAAACTTTATTATTTCGTTAAACGGTTATAAATATCGACGTATCTTGCGGTTGTTGCTTCAACTACCGCTTGTGGGAGTGGATCAGGTTTGCTGTTCTTGTCCCAATCGGTTCCAGCGAGATAGGTGCGCACTGGCTCTTTATCCATGCTGTCGATCTCGATGTCGAGTTCATAATTCTCTTTGGCCCAGAAGCGTGAAGCATCTGGGGTGAAGATTTCGTCAATCAGGATGACCTTGCCATCCACGATGCCGAACTCGAATTTGCAGTCTGCGAGAATGATGCCACGCTGATCACAGTAATCGCGAGCGAATTCGTACAGTCGCAGGCTTTTTTCCTGAAGCTCCATTGCAAGTCCGTCTCCCACCAGTTCTTTCATGCGATCCATCGAGATGTCCTCGTCGTGCCCTACATCATTTTTGGCAGCCGGGGTGAAGATGGGAACTTCGAGCTTGGCGTTCTTGCGCAGTCCTTCAGGCAGTTTAATGCCATTCACTTCACCGCTCGTTTCGTACTGTCTCCATCCACCACCAGTGATGTATCCACGCACGACACATTCAATATCAATGCGTTCTGCTTTGCGGGTTACCATGATGCGGTCTTTGAGCAATTCAGGGTCTGTGATCAGGTCACCCAGTTGATTCACATCGGTATGAACCACGTGATTGTCCATCATGCTACCTGTCAGTTCAAACCAGAAACTGCTGAGTTTGTTCAGTACGTTTCCTTTCTCGGGAACTGCCGGGTCCAGCACATAATCAAATGCCGAGATTCGGTCGGTAACCACGATTAGAAAATGTTCACCCAGATCGTACAATTCACGTACTTTTCCTTTATATAACAGAGGTGCTTTAACGAGATCTGCCGCAGTGGACAGTGCCATGGGCTCACCTTCTTTCAGGAGATGTAAAGTATACGTCCAATTCCCTTCATCACGCAGGGCCACTCCGAATGCAGAAGAACCTTCCGATCGCTGTTATCCCTGGATTTTTCTGATCCCCTTTCTAAAGGGGAAAATCCTGTGATAAAGGCGAGCGCTTTGCTTCTTCAGGTTTTTTCTGCCTTCTCCGTTCCAGCGTGAACACATAATCAACCTATACTTTTAGGGAGTAGAATACCTTATATATTAATCGTTCAGACCGAGCTTTTTGAAGATGGTGTCTACGTGCTTCAGATGCCATGACGGGTTGAACGCATCTGCGATTTCCTCTTCGTTCAGTACTTCCGTGATTTCCGGTGTGGATTTCACGATATCCTGGAACTGACGTTGTTCTTCCCATGCTTGCATCGCACGTGGTTGAACCGTATCGTATGCTTGCTCGCGGCTGAAACCTTTGTCGATCAGCTTTGTCATGATGCGACCGGAGAATGGTACCCCGTAGGTACGCTCCATGTTGCGTTTCATGTTTTCAGGGAATACCGTCAGGTTCTTCACGATGTTGCCAAAACGGTTCAGCATGTAGTTCAGCAGCATCGTTGCATCTGGCAGAATGATACGTTCTACAGAAGAATGAGAGATGTCGCGCTCATGCCAGAGCGTTACGTTCTCGTATGCCGATACCATATGTCCGCGAATGACGCGGGACAGACCGGAGATGTTTTCACTACCGATTGGGTTACGCTTGTGCGGCATCGCGGAAGATCCTTTTTGACCTTTAGCAAAAGCTTCTTCCACTTCACGGAACTCACTCTTCTGTAGTGCACGTACCTCTGTAGCAAACTTGTCCAGGGATGTTGCGATTAACGCCAGTGTAGCCATATATTCCGCGTGACGGTCACGTTGCAATGTTTGAGTCGAGATTGGCGCAGGTTTCGTGCCCAACTTCTCGCATACAAACTCTTCGACAAACGGATCGATGTTCGCGTACGTTCCTACTGCGCCTGAGATTTTTCCGTATTGTACATTGTCTGCTGCATGACGGAAACGCTCCAGGTTCCGTTTCATCTCTTCATGCCACAATGCCATTTTCAGTCCAAATGTCGTTGGCTCTGCATGCACGCCGTGCGTACGTCCCATCATTGGTGTGTGCTGATAAGCCAGTGCTTTTTCACGAAGAATTTCGATGAAATTCACAATATCCTTTTCCAAAATCTCATTCGCTTGACGCAGTACATAACCCAGAGCCGTATCCACGACATCTGTGGAAGTCAGTCCGTAGTGCACCCATTTCCGCTCCGCACCCAGACTTTCAGATACTGTACGTGTAAATGCGATAACGTCATGACGCGTTTCCTTTTCAATCTCATAGATGCGGTCGATGTCAAAAGATGCGTTCTGACGAAGCAATGCTGCTTCTTCCTTAGGGATAACACCCAGTTCAGCCCACGCCTCACATGCACAAATTTCAACTTCCAGCCACGATTGGAATTTGTTCTCTTCGGTCCAGATGGCTCTCATTTCGGGTCTGCTATAACGTTCAATCATGAATTTGTATTCCTCCAGAGGTTAGTTTGTTCAATCCATTGCAATCCTTCTTCAACATCCTGACAGAGCAGATTCACATGCCCCATCTTACGTCCTGTTTTCGCTTCGGTTTTACCATATATGTGAAGCTTGGGAATCACACCGAGCTCTATCGCTTCTGCATCAGGTTGCCCTGTTCTGGCGATAATGCCTTCCAGATGTTCTCCAAGCACATTGACCATAACAACCGGACTCAATAACGAAGTGTCCCCAAGTGGTAATCCGCAGATCGCACGGATATGTTGTTCGAACTGGGAAGTCGCACAAGCTTCCATCGTATAGTGACCGGAATTATGTGGTCTTGGCGCCAGTTCGTTGACGTACAGTCTTCCATCCGCCGCTACAAACAGTTCCACAGCAAGTAATCCAACAGCCTTCATTGATTCTGCCACCGCTGCTGCCAGCTTTTGCGCTTCAATCTGGATGTCTGCGGCAACTCTAGCCGGTACAATTGAAGCATGCAAAATGTTATTTACATGAATGTTCTCCGCTGGCGGGAACGTTTTGATCTCCCCATTTGTACTACGCGCTACAACGACCGATATCTCGCATGCAAACTTGATGAATTGTTCCAGCACCAGTTCCGCACCTGTAGCTGCAAGCTCTTCATATGCGGCAACCGCCTCACTCGCTTCCCGAATTACACGCTGGCCTTTGCCATCGTAGCCTCCAGTCACCGTCTTCAGTACACATGGCACTCCAAGTTCGCTTACAGCAACAAGCATCGTATCCGCACTCGTGATCTCACGATAAGGCGCAACTCTTACTCCAGCAGCTTCAATTGCTCGTTTTTCACGCAACCGATGTTGTGTGGTGTACAGTAACGCACTTCCTTGCGGAACGTAAGACTCACGCTCGAGCAGCCCAGCGACTTCTGCATCTACATTTTCGAACTCATACGTAATGACATCGCATTGCCAAGCCAGTTCAAGTGCAGCTTTGGCATCGTCATAACCAGCTTCAATCTGACGAGCAACTTGACCACAAGGTGCATCCGCAGCGGGATCAAGGGTAACGAATCGATACCCCATTGCCGTTCCTGCGAGCGTCATCATACGTCCGAGCTGTCCGCCTCCAAGAATGCCGATGGTTGTTTTCCCGGGCAGCAGGACATTTTTCAACTCACCTGCTATACCGGATTGGTTCCCTGTACTACTCATAGTTCTTCACTGCTTTCGAGTACTTCTTGTTTGATGCGCTCTCGGCGAGCTTCAGAGCGACGTTGGACATCCGGGTCAAAAGCACCGATCATTTGAGCTGCCAGCAATCCTGCATTGGTTGCCCCTGCCTTGCCAATCGCCACAGTTGCGACGGGAATTCCGCCAGGCATCTGAACAATGGACAACAAGGAATCAAGGCCATTCAATGCTTTGGATTGAACCGGAACACCAATGACCGGAAGCATCGTTTTGGAAGCGACCATACCTGGTAGATGTGCTGCCCCGCCTGCGCCTGCAATGATCACTTTGAATCCCCGATCAATTGCTTGCTCTGCGTATTCGAACATCAAATCCGGTGTACGATGGGCTGAGACAACTTTTTTCTCATATCCGATTTCCAGTTCATCCAGTACCTCGCACGCATGCTTCATCGTTTCCCAATCCGACTTGCTGCCCATAATTACAGCGACTTGCAGTGACATGAATACATCCAACTCCCGTCTGAGCTTTTTTGATTACATCTGATATTAAGGAACTCTTATTACGTGTGAAATGAAAAAATCCGCTACCCGCGAAAACATCACATTTTCTTCGGACACCGGACTCCAAGAAATACGTATCCCTCATTTGGGCATGCCAAAGGGGGGCTTGCTGTCCGCATCTGGTTGCATGCGACTCTCAGCCGTATCTCCTCGTAGTCCGGAAATTTACGGTTCCCGGGTAGATACTTCCGGGCCCTATTCCCGGCGTTATACGAGCAAATATCTATCAAACTATCTTCGTTCATTTTGGTAATCTCTTATTACACATTTCGTTCCTACTCGACCTTATTCTTACCTGATCGACACATCTAACATTCTAACAATCCCCTACAGCTAATGTCAACTTAAAGACGAACATTTAACATATTGACAAATATAATGTTCGGGAATTGCTTCATTAAATTCGGTTAACCATCCATTTCATCCCATAAAAGAAAGCCGGCTCCTCTTCAATCTCTCGAAGACAACCGGCTTCCTGCTTTTCAGTGAGTACACACTTCATCCATTATTTTACGATCAGTACTGGAACCTGAGCATGCTGCACCACATTGTGACTGACACTACCCAGGACAAATTCCCGAATTCCACCGAGTCCGCGGCTACCAATAATAATGATATCAGAATCATTTTCTTTGGCAAAATCAAGCAACACTTCCGCAGCCGCTCCTTGAATCAGATCCACGTTGGCCGTTACACCAGCAGCCTGAATTCGCTCTTTCGCTTCATCTGTTGTCTGCACCGCCAGATTGTAGTAGTCATTATTAAGTGAAGGTGGCAGTGGAGCCAACCCCTCACCGATGAATACACGCGGGAAATCAAAAGCATGAATGACATCCAGTACTGCATTTGGGGACACTTTAGCTAGCTCAATCGCACGATCAAGTGCTTTATTTGAAGCTTTGGAACCATCATAAGCCACTAATATTTTGGAAAATAACATGTGAATCCCGTCCCTTCCTTTATATGTAGAGCACGCGAAGCAAGCTTCGGTCTGACATGTAATTAACTAACAGAACCATATAACTCCTTAAACGTTCCGCAGCCACAATGAACCATTTATACGAATGAATTTACATATGAAACCCTACTATGAACGGTTACGCATGTGTTCCATGTATTCATTGAATAAAGTAACCATAGATTACCGCATTCAGGAACAACAACAACGGAATACCAATGGTGAAGCTGGGATGTTTGGTCTTATGCCTTTTCCGATACATCGCGATCCAGACTCCCAAAGCACCGCCAATAAACGCAAGCAAGAATAACGTCCGTTCGGGTGTACGGTCACGACGCTGTTGTGCACGCCTCTTATCATCCGACATCACCAGATAACCAACTACATTAATAAATAAAAACCACAATATAAGTCCGGTTTGCATATAATTCTAGCGATCCCCCTGTCCCGGGACATCTCCCTGTCTCCATTATAGTCCTCATTCGAGACATGTTCAACGCACCGGGTAGGGAACCGGAAATTGGTGCATAAACGCTACCTCACTCTGACTTAGGACTCCTGTTTTGGAATTCCGTTCAGGCTTGGTGCTCTTTTGGCTGCTTTGTCCGGGCGCACAGCGATACTCTCTTCCCGAATACTGTCTTTGTTTTGCTGGTTATGGATTTTCTCTGGTTTGTTATGCGGCATATAGGTATCACCTCCTTGGCTTACGTTGCCTGAAAACGGAGGATCTTATACGACTTCACATAGATGAGTAGAGAAAAGTTATAATCAGTCCCTTTGGAGTAAATGAGTACATCATTCGCATAGCTCGTACCGCACGAAGTATTACCTCAACTACCCTCAAGTGTGTTACTCTCCCTTTTTCTCCATAGCCGCCTTCAGCAGTTCACCCAGATTGGAACCGATGGACTCCTGCTTAGCATACTGTTTCACCAGCTTTTGCTGATCGCGTTTGTTCACATGCTGTTTGTCCTTATCCAATGTTTCTGTAATACCACAAGGAAGACATTGTACATATAACCCCGCCTTACCTTCTTTGATTTCCATCTTTTTGTGGCACTGGGCACAACGTCGGTTGGACAGTCTCTTCTCTGCCGAACGACGATATCCACAGTCCTCGGTAGGACATACAAGGAATTTACCGCGCTTGCCCTTCTTCTCCAGTAATCGTGCGTTACAGTCCGGGCAATGGCTATTGGACACATTATGTGGCTTGTACTCTGCTTTGCTGCCTTTGACCGTAGACACCAGCTCTTTGGCCATTGAACGAATACCATCCAGGAACGGTCCCGGTTTCCCTTGCCCACGGGCAATTCGCTCCAACTCAGCCTCCCAGCGAGCAGTCAGATCCGGTGTACGAAGCTGCGGGGCAGCCAGTTCAATCAACTGTTTCCCTTTGCCGGTTGGATGCATGCTGTTGCCTTGACGATCTATTGTGTCGGAACTGACCAGCTTCTCGATAATATCCGCCCGTGTAGCCGGAGTGCCAAGACCATGCTTTTCCATCTGGGAAAGCAAAGCGGCTTCGGTATACCGTTTGGGAGGCATCGTCCGTCCACTTTTAATATGGCAACGCTGAACCGTCACGGACTGTCCTTGCTGCACATCTGGCAAAAGCGCACGCTCATGGTCTGCTGCATCATCCACACGGTCATCGTCATCATCGCTGTAATCGCCGCCGTATACTTCACGCCATCCACTTTCTTTTACTGTTGTACCTTTGACATGGAAGGAATCGTCCCCCACTTGAACCGTGATCCCAACCGAATCGTACTTCGCTGCCGGATAAAATAGGCTGATAAAACGACGTACGATCAGATCGTACAATTTGCGTTCCTCCGGGTTCAATTGATTCAGAAGCACCGTTTGCTCCGTAGGGATAATTGCATGGTGATCAGTCACCTTGCTATCATCCACAATACGTTTGGTGATATTCAGATTTTTGCGCAGCAAAGGACGTGCCAAAGACGCATAAGGTCCAATGGCTACACTGTCCAGACGTTCTTTCAATGTAGCTGTCATATCCGAAGTCAGGTATCGGCTGTCCGTACGTGGGTACGTCACGAGTTTGTGCTGTTCATACAGACGTTGCAGGACATTTGATGTTTGCTTTGCAGAGAAACCATATTTCCGGTTGGCATCCCGTTGCAGTTCCGTCAGGTCATATGCCAGTGGATGTGGCTCCACCTTCTCGCTTTTCTTCACTTGGGCAATCGTGCCCTTGCGCCCGTCTACCCGTTTCTTTAATTCCTGAGTTTCTTGAGGGTTGAAAATTCGCGAATCTCCTCCAGCCGCCCGCCACACAGCCTGAAAACCTCCCAAATCTGCCGTTAACGTCTCATACTCCTGCGAGCGGAAACCATTAATTTCATTTTCTCTATCCATAATCATGCCCAAGGTCGGCGTTTGGACCCGTCCAGCAGACAACTGCGCATTGAAACGAACGGTTAACGCACGGGTCACGTTAAGTCCAATCATCCAGTCGGCCTCCGCCCGGCAACGTGCAGATTCATAGAGACGGTCGAACTGACTGCCTGGCTTCAGCGAAGCAAATCCGTCTTTGATCGCCTTATCTGTTTGGGATGAGATCCACAGGCGTTTAAAAGGTTTTTTCCACCCCGCCATCTGCATGATCCAACGAGCCAGCAATTCTCCCTCACGTGCCGCATCCGTCGCAATGACCAGCTCACCCACATCCTGACGCTTCATCAGCTGCTGTACGGCTTTATATTGATGGTTGGTCTCTTTAAGCACCTTCAGTTTCGTACGCTCTGGCAGAATGGGCAGATCCTCCAGATTCCATGTTGCATACTTCTTGTCGTAATCCTCCGGTTCAGCTAATCCCACCAGATGCCCAAGCGCCCAGGTAACGATATATTTCGGGCCTTCCATATAACTTTTATGTTTATCACGCGCACCCATGACTCTGGCTATTTCACGTGCTACAGATGGTTTTTCTGCGAGTACCAATGTCTTCACTTCGTATCTCTTCCTCTCTCTAATGCCTTATGTCTCTTCTATTCCTATCTTTTCATTATATCTTTTCATTATATCATTTCATGGTAAAGGTATGCTCTGTCATCTCTCTTTCCTAATCTGTTTGCATCATGTAACCTCAATGATTAATCACAATGTCGTATGTATGTCATATTTCATTACACATAGGAGATTAGTAGTTTTCCTGAGTACACGGAATCAGAAGCATCAATAAGTATTAACACAGTACAGTATTGATGTATACGTTTTTTTGGATAAATATAAACATTGTAAGTTTACCTAACATGACTATACAATGTGTCAAAAGCATAGAAACAGAATCGCTGCTACAACACATCAATGAGACACAGGAAGGGAGCGTGGATGCATGACTTATCATGGATCTGTATTGAAAAAAAGTGGAGCTTTGTTACTGGCGGGAGCTGTTGTTGCCACAACATGGGGAGGAACGGTGCCTTCGGCATTAGCTGCATCGGCAACGCCTACGAGTAAAACAACAGTTGCTTCGGTATCCAAAGGCAAAGCGCCTGCTACTCCGGCAGCATTTACTCAGGCTATGGAAGAAGCGGCTACACTTGCAGGTGTCCCTTTTACCATGGACAAGCTCTCCGGCACAACCGTACAACGTAAAGATGCTGCGGTTGCCTTGCAACAATGGCTCAAGCTGGATTCGACTACCGAATCATTCAAGGATGTCCCGGATGAAGCCACTTTCGCAAGTGCTGTTGGTGCATTAAATACCGCAGGGTTAATGAAAGGTTATACCGATTCCCTCTTCCTTCCAAACGCTGTACTTACCGAGAATGACCTCTCCATACTGAAAGACCGCATTTATAACTACATAAAACCGTTTGTCCTGGAGGAAGCAACCATTATGGATCTCCAGGCCGCAATGACGCAAGGAAAACTGACATCAAAAGAGCTGGTTCAGAAATATCTGGACCGCATTGAAAAATACGATGATCAAGGTGTAAGCATCAACGCTGTATTAACCCTGAACCCGGATGCGCTCCAAATTGCGGAGCAATTGGATGAAGAACGTGCAGCTCAAGGGGCCCGTGGACCTCTGCATGGCGTTCCGATTCTGGTGAAAGACAATTTCGATACCAACGATATGCCGACAACCGCAGGCTGTATCTGTCTGAAAGATTCAGTCCCTGCTCACGATGCTGAACAAGTGAAGAAACTCAAAGCAGCTGGCGCTATTATTTTGGGCAAAACAAACCTGCATGAATTCGCATTTGGCATCACAACATCCAGCTCATTGGGCGGACAAACATTGAACCCATACGCTCTGGACCACTATCCAGGTGGCTCAAGCGGCGGAACAGGTGCTGCCATTGCATCTAACTTTGCCGCAGCCGGCATGGGTACAGACACTGGCGGTTCGATCCGAATCCCATCCAGCTTCAACAGCCTTGTGGGTATCCGCCCAACCATCGGACTGTCCAGCCGTGAAGGCATTATCCCATTGGCTTTGACACAGGATGTAGGTGGACCTATGGCTCGTACAGTTAGTGACGCTGCAATCATGTTGGATGCTACAGCCGGATATGATAAAAAGGACGTCGCTACAGCTTACGCGGTTGGAAAAATCCCTTCCAGCTATACAGTCTTCTTGGATGTAAACGGACTGAAAGGTGCACGCATCGGTGTGGCCACAGAACTCATCCCAAGTACCAAAGCTGAAGAAAAAGCCGTTGCTGACGTCATCAACACAGCTGTAGAAGAACTGAAGTCACTTGGCGCTACCGCAGTTCCAATTTCTATCCCGAACTTGGCTGAGATCAACAAATACCCAAGCCTTAGTGGATATGAATTCAAGTTCCAGCTGAATGACTATCTGGAGTCATTGGGTGCAGACGCTCCATATCACAGTCTGTCCGAGATCATTGCTTCCGGAGAGTTTGATAGGTCACAAGAACAATCCATGAAGACTCGGGATGCACGCCAAACCCTCGAGACTACGGAATATAAGGACATCGTCCTGAAACGTACCCAAGTTACACGTGAGTCCTTGCTGAAAGTTATGGCAGATAATAATCTGGATGCCATCATCTATCCTACGTCCACACAAGCCGCTGGTGTTATTGGCGAAGGGCAAAACTCCGGTGGTAACAACCGATTGAGTCCATTCTCCGGCTTCCCGGCGATCACGGTCCCTGCTGGTTTCACAACCGATGGTTTGCCTGTAGGTATGGAATTCCTGGGTCGTGCCTTTGATGAAGGAACCTTGATCAAGCTGGCTTACAGCTACGAACAAGGAACTCATCACCGCCAAGCTCCTAAGCTTACGCCGTAAAATGTTTATGGAATTAATATAAGTTTGAACAACAAAAGTACACCTCGTTCATGTAATCCATGAATGAAGTGTACTTTTATTAAGTTTGCTCTGTTATACAATTAAAAATTGATCTTACCATCCTTTGTCGAATACAATAAATAGGATGTGATTCTAATTTTCATTACCATAGGAGGTTCGAATGAGGTATCCAAAGTGGAGTATTTTCATTATTATTCTGACTCTCAGTTTATCACCGTTCACTACGTCACTAGCAAACGCAGCTTCAAGTTCCAGCAAATATGAATGGGCCAAACCATCTGTTGAATTTATGGCATCTCATAATGCCATGCAGAGCTTTAAGCAAGAAGAGAAGAATTTAAGCAAAAATGTGTCAAAAGCAGAACTTACTCATATGATTCATCTTTTATTTAAAGAGTTCCGAGTAGATAGTAGTACAAATGTAGAAATTCCTGGTGTTCCTGCAAAAAGTACATATTATCCAATTTTTAGAGACGTATACGGAAGTATACCTAGTAATCCCTCAGGATTAATTGCAGCAGCAGATACAATCAATTACCACAATGAGACGTTTACATATCAACCCAACAAGATATTATCTCGCTGGGACTTATTAATTACACTAAATACTCTTTTTCCGGATATCGGTCACTCCGTGGATGAAATGTCAGAGAAAGAGGCACTCACCAAGCTGCAAAAATTCAAGGATATTCCTAAAAGATATTTTAATTCCTATGATACTTATGAAAAATGGAAATATGCTTACCAGCCATTAGCACCCGAATTTGGCTTTATTAAATCCAAAAATGATAATCACTTAGGCTCCGACCTTGATTATGTAAAACGAGATGCTCTACTCGGATTCTCACAGGTGGGCATAATGAAGCCTAATTCAAAAGGATACTTTTATCCGAATCAAAAGGTGACTTTAGCCGAAACGGCAGTGATTCTGCATCGGATTTATAAGTACTATGGTGGAACAGGTTATAAATATCAGCCATCTAAGGATGAAATAATTCCGAATGGAACTCTTACCTACTTCTATAGAAATCAAGTAAGCGGGCTGGGTATGACGGATGACTTCGCTCTGGTTAATGCGGATGACTCTCCAGCGTTGTATCTTGCGATTAAAGCTACTGAACCAGTAGACCTTAAGATCACTTTGAACGGTGAAAGCATCACTTATCCCTATGAGCGACTAAACGTTCTCAATGCACCAGTTATCATACCATTTGACGGTGCGTACTATGCTGAATTTTATCCCATCTTGAGAAGGACAGGCAAATTGGTTGGAGACCATGAGGCTATTGGAGAATTAGAATCTTATGATGAAATAAATTTAGAATATTTTTTCTCTGATCATTGGACCGACTTTAATGAATTTAATAAGCTTTGGGAGGATTAAACATTAAGTTAAGGGTATGACTCAATCACTTGAGTCATACCCTTATTATCTTGTCTTTTACAGACACCTATCAACGATTTATCTTTGATAGGGTTGAGAAAAACAACATTCAAGCTGCTCTTAGCGGTTGGCTACTCCTTATCACACTTACTCATAGACACTTTATTGCGATTACTCCTTGTCGGGCACACCCCACTTAAGAACCAGACCGGAATAGGTCAGTCCTCCTCCAAAACCGAACAGCGCAACATGTTGTCCATACTTCAACTTCCCTTCATCCACTGCAATCTGCAGTGCCAGCGGAATAGAAGCGGCAGATGTGTTCCCACGATACTCAACACTGGTTAAAGTACGTTCCAAAGGAACCGGTCCACGTTCGCAAACAGCCTCAATCATTCTCATGTTGGCACTGTGCGGGACAAACCTGTCAATCTGCTCAGGGATTAATTCAGCTTTTGCTATAAGTTTACCCAGTTGCTCTGGAATCGTCCGTACAGCCCACTTATAGATTTCTCGGCCATTCTGAACTAAACAACCTTCGCCCTGTAAAGGCACACCATTCATCTCTGAAGACAAGCCACTCTTATAGAGATGTACACCGCCTTCTCCATGTGTACCTGATATGGCTGCCATAAAGTCACCTTCTGCAGCTGCTGATCTCTCCACCAAGAAGGCTCCTGCTCCGTCACCAAACAATACACAAGTCGTGCGGTCTGTATAATCCGTAATTTTGGATAATGTCTCTGCCCCAATAACCAGTACTTTACGGTACATTCCACTGGTCACCAGACTGTCCGCTAGCTGTAGTCCGTAGGTAAAACCTGCACATGCAGCATTTAAATCCAGTACGCCCGTGTGTGGGATCTTAAGATTAGCCTGTACTCTGGATGCCGTACTTGGGAAAGCATATTCAGGTGTACTTGTAGCCACAAGGATCATATCCACATCTTCTAAACTTACATCATAACGACGTATCATATCTTCTACAGCCTTCGTGGCCAGGTCAGATACAAATTGATCTTCAGCTGCAATTCGCCGTTCTCTCATGCCTGTACGTTGCACAATCCATTCGTCACTTGTCTCGACTAATTTCTCCAGATCAGCATTCGTTAATATTCGATCCGGTACATACGTCCCCATTGCCGTAATGGTTGCCTTTGATTGATGCTTCATACCGGTAGTCACCTCACTTGTTTTTTACCATTATAGCACTAAGTCTTAGTACTTGGTACTAATTTTTTTTATAATCTTTACTCGATTTATACTTGGAATCAGCATTACTTTTATCTGCGTGAAGAGATGTTTCTGAACCATTACCCTATTTACGAGCTTTCTATAGACACTTAGTCCTTATATAAGGGTTACATCAGTCGAATTAAGAATTTCAAGTTAAGATGAACCTCAATAACGGGGACGGCGGATTGACATTTCTGCTAGCTACGTTTGAAGAAACGGATACAAAATCATATAAAAAAAACAGGTTGTCGCAATATTGACAACCTGTTCCATAATTATAATAGTGGGGTTATGAACTTCACTTCCGGGAACCGACTATCGGGTCCGTTCATTAAGTTTCCGCTCTTTTCTTTCAGATACATATCAAAGAAATCCAGCATATAGGAATTAATAATGAAATTCGCTCTTTCGGGCGCAATCTTCCCTGTAATACCCAGAATTTTGAAAATTGGAGAAATGAACTGCACGTCTGTAAAATTTAAATGCTCCGCATTATCGATATATAGAACTTGTCCCCCTGCGGCAACTGTTTTACGCATCCGATCAAGCTCCAACTTTTTGTCTTTCCTTTCTTGATCCACCCACTCTCTTGTATTACCCATACGTTCAAGTTCAGCATCCGTGTAGACTCGGTGATCGATCAACATTTTTAATTTTTCGTATACACTTTCCGAGTTCATGAACAAAATCGGCTTCCGCAAGCCCTCTTTGTCATGCAGACCATAAAGTCCTCCATCAAGGTCTATCCCAGCTGTTATTCGTGGATCGTAAGAAGCATCATAGGCCGTCGCTCCTCCAATGGAATGACCGAACACTCCGATATGCCCCAGATCCACCCTCCCTTTTAGCTGACTTGGAATTTTCCCCGATTGGATCAGTTCGAATTGGTCCAGCGCAAACACCACATCATCGGTTAACACTTTTCCCAACTTGTCACGGTTTTCTCTTTCTGTTCTGTAATCATGTTCGGGTGAAAACAAATCGCTGGTTGTATTGGTCGTGATTTGACCATACGGAAACTCGGTTGCAAATGTATTATAGGTGTGGTCGATCACTGCCACGATATATCCATGACTCGCAAGATTTTCGGCTTGTGACGTGTGAAAAAACCTGGAGGAACCAAAACCGGGATTTACAAGAATCAATGGGTACGAGGCCTGAGCCGATGAGACTTCAGTCGCCAAGTAAGCATGACTGGATACATACTTCAGGTGTTGAAAAGTAAACCCGGGGAGACCATAATTCTCCGCCATATAAGATAAGATTCGGGGATTAGGGATAAATGGAGTATACTTTTCAGTACCAGCTTCAGCCGGATACCACACCTGAACCATCAATTCTCTCTTGCCTGTCTCTGATTTCCCGAATGTCTCCTCCCGGTTTGGATCGACGAAATGAAAGACTTGCGTGCCTACTTTTAACTCGCCAGTTGGTGCTGGAAGGTCAAAAACCGGAAACACATAGTGGAAACAGACTGTGGCAATCAGCCCAATTGCAATAAAAAGGGGAGCAAGTACTCTAGGAATTCGGGAGACTGGCCGCACGCCTTTCTGCGTTCGAACAACTTTTATAAGAGAAAACATAAACATCAGGGTCGCAAATCCGTATAAAAATACAAGCTGAATCCTGTATCCTTCAACAAGCAAATGTATCACTAAAAAAATGAATCCGACTCCGCTTGTCAGGAGCAAAGCTGTTCTTCGTATACGTTGATTGGGAATGAACAAAAATGCCAATAAACAAACACTTGAGAAGAATAATAAAATTTCAATAAACCTCACGCCAACTCCCCCTGAAAATCAACCCCATCGATGGATAGGGTTAGTATACAGGAGCCACTAGATTGATTGTATTGATCTAACTTACAATTGCCTTACAACTGTGTAAGTTAAGTGAGAGGGCAATAATAAGAAAAAGCCCAACAAATGTGAGCTGTTCCTCTTTCATAAATCAAATTAGATAAAAAAAGACACACTCGATATCATCAAGTGTGTCTTCCTTGTTGCTTGGCGGCGTCCTACTCTCCCAGGACCCTGCGGTCCAAGTACCATCGGCGCTAGAGGGCTTAACGGTCGTGTTCGGGATGGGTACGTGTGGAACCCCTCCGCCATCGCCACCAAACGCGTAGCTTACATTTCAGAGATCGTTCTCTGAAAACTAGATTCGAAACGAAACATGCGATTTAGAACTTGCTAATTGGATAAGCCCTCGACCGATTAGTACTGGTCAGCTCCATGCATTGCTGCACTTCCACCCCCAGCCTATCTACCTCATCGTCTTCAAGGGGTCTTACATACTGGGAAATCTCATCTTGAGGGGGGCTTCACGCTTAGATGCTTTCAGCGTTTATCCCGTCCGTACATAGCTACCCAGCGGTGCTCCTGGCGGAACAACTGGTACACCAGCGGTACGTCCATCCCGGTCCTCTCGTACTAAGGACAGCTCCTCTCAAATTTCCTACGCCCACGACAGATAGGGACCGAACTGTCTCACGACGTTCTGAACCCAGCTCGCGTACCGCTTTAATGGGCGAACAGCCCAACCCTTGGGACCTACTTCAGCCCCAGGATGCGATGAGCCGACATCGAGGTGCCAAACCTCCCCGTCGATGTGGACTCTTGGGGGAGATAAGCCTGTTATCCCCAGGGTAGCTTTTATCCGTTGAGCGATGGCCCTTCCATGCGGTACCACCGGATCACTAAGCCCGACTTTCGTCCCTGCTCGACTTGTAGGTCTCGCAGTCAAGCTCCCTTATGCCTTTGCACTCTTCGAATGATTTCCAACCATTCTGAGGGAACCTTTGGGCGCCTCCGTTACTCTTTAGGAGGCGACCGCCCCAGTCAAACTGCCCACCTGACACTGTCCCCGCACCGGATTACGGTACCAGGTTAGAACCTAGATACGATCAGGGTGGTATCCCAACGTTGCCTCCACATAAGCTGGCGCTCATGTCTCTTAGGCTCCCACCTATCCTGTACAGATCGTACCCAAATTCAATATCAAGCTGCAGTAAAGCTCCATGGGGTCTTTCCGTCTTGTCGCGGGTAACCTGCATCTTCACAGGTATTAAAATTTCACCGGATCTCTCGTTGAGACAGCGCCCAAGTCGTTACGCCATTCGTGCGGGTCAGAATTTACCTGACAAGGAATTTCGCTACCTTAGGACCGTTATAGTTACGGCCGCCGTTTACTGGGGCTTCGGTTCACAGCTTCGGGATTACTCCCTAACCACTCCCCTTAACCTTCCAGCACCGGGCAGGCGTCAGCCCGTATACTTCGCCTTACGGCTTCGCACAGACCTGTGTTTTTGCTAAACAGTCGCTTGGGCCTTTTCACTGCGGCCCCCTCGTGCTATTCACACTACCGGGGCACCCCTTCTCCCGAAGTTACGGGGTCATTTTGCCGAGTTCCTTAACGAGAGTTCTTCCGCGCGCCTTAGAATACTCTTCTCGCCTACCTGTGTCGGTTTGCGGTACGGGCACCTTCACCTGGCTAGAGGCTTTTCTTGGCAGTGTGAGATCATGACCTTCGCTACTACAATTTTCGCTCCCCATCACAGCTCAGCCTTACAATGTGCGGATTTGCCTACACATCAGCCTCACTGCTTAGACGGACATCCATCAGTCCGCGTCACTACCCTACTGCGTCCCCCCATTGCTCATAACGGCTTACGGTGGTACAGGAATTTCGACCTGTTGTCCTTCGACTACGCCTTTCGGCCTCGCCTTAGGTCCCGACTTACCCTGAGCGGACGAGCCTTCCTCAGGAACCCTTAGGCTTTCGGCGGATCAGATTCTCACTGATCTTTTCGTTACTCATACCGGCATTCTCACTTGTATAATGTCCAGCGCTCCTTACGGTACACCTTCAACCCTTATACAACGCTCCCCTACCCCTGATGCAAAGCATCAAGCCATAGCTTCGGTGGTGTGTTTAGCCCCGTTACATTTTCGGCGCAGAGTCACTCGACCAGTGAGCTATTACGCACTCTTTCAATGATGGCTGCTTCTAAGCCAACATCCTGGTTGTCTGTGCAACTCCACATCCTTTCCCACTTAACACACACTTGGGGACCTTAGCTGATGGTCTGGGCTGTTTCCCTTTTGACAATGGATCTTAGCACTCACTGTCTGACTCCCGGAAGTAAGTCTATGGCATTCGGAGTTTGACTGAGCTTGGTAACCCTTGCGGGCCCCGCACCCAATCAGTGCTCTACCTCCACGACTCTGTTTTCCGAGGCTAGCCCTAAAGCTATTTCGGGGAGAACCAGCTATCTCCGAGTTCGATTGGAATTTCTCCGCTACCCCCACCTCATCCCCGCATTTTTCAACATGCGTGGGTTCGGGCCTCCAGTGCGTGTTACCGCACCTTCACCCTGGACAGGGGTAGATCACCCGGTTTCGGGTCTACGTCCACGTACTATGTCGCCCTATTCAGACTCGCTTTCGCTGCGGCTCCGGCTCTTCACCTTAACCTTGCACGGGAACGTAACTCGCCGGTTCATTCTACAAAAGGCACGCCATCACCCCTAAAACGGGCTCTGACTTTTTGTAAGCACACGGTTTCAGGTTCTATTTCACTCCCCTTCCGGGGTGCTTTTCACCTTTCCCTCACGGTACTGCTTCACTATCGGTCGCTAGGAAGTATTTAGCCTTGGCAGATGGTCCTGCCGGATTCATACGGGGTTTCACGTGCCCCGCACTACTCGGGATCCGTCTCGGAGGGAACAGACTTTCAACTACAGGGCTTTTACCTTCTTTGGCGGGCCTTTCCAGACCTCTTCGCTTAACCGGTTCCTTTGTAACTCCATGTGAGACGTCCCACAACCCCAAAGAGCAAGCTCTTTGGTTTGGGCTTCTCCGCGTTCGCTCGCCGCTACTGACGGAATCACTATTGTTTTCTCTTCCTCAGGGTACTTAGATGTTTCAGTTCCCCTGGTATGCCTCTACACAACCTATGTATTCAGTTATGAGTAACTGGAAATTACCCCAGCTGGGTTTCCCCATTCGGACACCCCCGGATCAAAGCTTGCTTACAGCTCCCCGAGGCAGTTTCGTTGTTCGCCACGTCCTTCATCGGCTCCTAGCGCCTAGGCATCCTCCGTGTGCTCTTAGTAGCTTAACCATATCGCTCGTGTTCGAGCTGTCACTCCACTTGGTTTGCTTGTGCAAATCCAAAAGTCGTTCCATTTCGATCACTCGCTCATGCAATCTACCTTATAAACACTTCACTTGTTTACACAAGATCAGCTTAAAGGAATGTTCTAATTCGCGTTTGTTTCGTTTCGATATCTAGTTTTCAAAGAACAAGCTCCATGCAAAAGCAAGCTGTTTGAGAGTTTGAGCTCTCAAAACTGAGCAACGAGTGAGTAGTTTGTGCAGCTAAGCTGCGTATTTGAATGTTTCCGTTGCAGGAAACGATTCTCCATAGAAAGGAGGTGATCCAGCCGCACCTTCCGATACGGCTACCTTGTTACGACTTCACCCCAATCATCTATCCCACCTTCGGCGGCTGGCTCCTTGCGGTTACCCCACCGACTTCGGGTGTTATAAACTCTCGTGGTGTGACGGGCGGTGTGTACAAGACCCGGGAACGTATTCACCGCGGCATGCTGATCCGCGATTACTAGCAATTCCGACTTCATGCAGGCGAGTTGCAGCCTGCAATCCGAACTGAGACCGGCTTTGTTGGGATTGGCTCCATCTCGCGATTTCGCAGCCCGTTGTACCGGCCATTGTAGTACGTGTGTAGCCCAGGTCATAAGGGGCATGATGATTTGACGTCATCCCCACCTTCCTCCGGTTTGTCACCGGCAGTCTATCTAGAGTGCCCATCCGAAATGCTGGCAACTAAATATAAGGGTTGCGCTCGTTGCGGGACTTAACCCAACATCTCACGACACGAGCTGACGACAACCATGCACCACCTGTCTCCTCTGTCCCGAAGGAAAGGTACATCTCTGTACCGGTCAGAGGGATGTCAAGACCTGGTAAGGTTCTTCGCGTTGCTTCGAATTAAACCACATACTCCACTGCTTGTGCGGGTCCCCGTCAATTCCTTTGAGTTTCAGTCTTGCGACCGTACTCCCCAGGCGGAGTGCTTAATGTGTTAACTTCGGCACCAAGGGTATCGAAACCCCTAACACCTAGCACTCATCGTTTACGGCGTGGACTACCAGGGTATCTAATCCTGTTTGCTCCCCACGCTTTCGCGCCTCAGCGTCAGTTACAGCCCAGAGAGTCGCCTTCGCCACTGGTGTTCCTCCACATATCTACGCATTTCACCGCTACACGTGGAATTCCACTCTCCTCTTCTGCACTCAAGTCACCCAGTTTCCAGTGCGATCCGGGGTTGAGCCCCGGGATTAAACACCAGACTTAAATGACCGCCTGCGCGCGCTTTACGCCCAATAATTCCGGACAACGCTTGCCCCCTACGTATTACCGCGGCTGCTGGCACGTAGTTAGCCGGGGCTTTCTTCTCAGGTACCGTCACCTTGAGAGCAGTTACTCTCTCAAGCGTTCTTCCCTGGCAACAGAGCTTTACGATCCGAAAACCTTCATCACTCACGCGGCATTGCTCCGTCAGGCTTTCGCCCATTGCGGAAGATTCCCTACTGCTGCCTCCCGTAGGAGTCTGGGCCGTGTCTCAGTCCCAGTGTGGCCGATCACCCTCTCAGGTCGGCTACGCATCGTCGCCTTGGTGAGCCGTTACCCCACCAACTAGCTAATGCGCCGCAGGCCCATCCCCAAGTGACAGATTGCTCCGTCTTTCCAGTTTCCTTCAGGCGAAGGAAACAACTATTCGGTATTAGCTACCGTTTCCGGTAGTTGTCCCAAACTTGAGGGCAGGTTGCCTACGTGTTACTCACCCGTCCGCCGCTAAGTATCAAGGAAGCAAGCTTCCTATCAACTCCGCTCGACTTGCATGTATTAGGCATGCCGCCAGCGTTCGTCCTGAGCCAGGATCAAACTCTCCAATAAAGTATTGAAAAGAGCGATAAGCTCATTTTGAATCTGACGAGATTAAAAATCTCATTTGTGCTTCAGCCGATTCAAGCCAAGGCTTGTCTCAAACTTTCGCGTTCATTCTGCAAGCAGAATGTTTACTCACTCGTTGTTCAGTTTTCAAAGATCAAACTTGTTTCGTTACCGAATGTTGTTCTCTTCAGCAACTCTTATATAATATCATGTCCAAACCAACTTTGCAAGCTCTTTTTTTAAGTTTCTTTCGAAGCTTATTTCATTCGCTTGCCGCACCGTGTATCTCGTGTTTTTTTGGCCGGAAATAGAATATACCATGTACAGTTATGGAACGCAAGTCTTTTTTCAATAAACATTGAATTCTTATACAATGAGTACCTGTAGACCTTTTAACAAGTATCTCCTTATAAACGGCTAAATGATACATCTGCGCACTAACTTTAATGATCGGAGTAATTAACTTACAAACGCAATAAGTTTTTTATATAATCCTTAATCCAATTATAGAGAAACTCATCTTGTATACAGTACAGACTCATCACGTTATAGAAACTTATTAACCGATGACTTCATTGGATAAACAACCAACAGATCATAGAACATTATACTCATTCCTTCTATATAGAAGGAAAACATTTTTGAAATTCATTTTGCTCAAGAAAAGAATACATAAAAAAGCGAAAGCTCCGGGTTTAAATCCCGTGGCTTCCGCTCTTTCATATATAAGGTTACATACTTAACGCAGTATTGTTCATCACAACTATTGTACGCTTACTCCCCGCCAATAAATACGTATCGGCAGACTACAATGATCGCCAAGATCCACATGAGCCAGTGAATTTTCACTTTACGCTCTGTAACCAAGTTACTGAACACCGCCAGAATCACATAGGATACGATACCTGCGGAGATCCCGTTTGCGATTCCACCTGTGAAAGGCATCAATACAATGGTAAGGAACGCAGGGAAAGCTTGCAGGAAATCATCCCACTCAATGCTGCGCACTTGACTCATCATAAGCACACCCACGATGATCAATGCCGGAGCCGTCGCAGCGGATGGAACAACAAGCGCAAGCGGTGCGATAAACAGGGCCAAAATGAACAACAAACCTGTCGTTACCGAAGTCAGTCCTGTACGTCCACCCGCCTCAACGCCTGAAGCACTTTCAACGTAGGCCGTAATGGTACTTGTACCCAGTGCAGCACCTGCGCTGACACCAACTGCATCGACGAGCATCGCTTTACCAATCGTTTTCTCGCCTTTTTTCTTATCCTTCATAATTCCCATACGTGTTGCAGTACCTACCATCGTACCAAACGTGTCGAACAATTCAACGAAGGTAAAGATGAAGATGATCTCGAACAATCCCAGACTGATGGCACCTTTCAAATCCAGCTGTCCAACTGCCAGATCACTGAAGTTAGGCAACCAGCTTGCGCCTGAAAGACCACTCAGATTCGTAACTCCCATCGGAATACCAATCAGCGTTGTTGCTATGATCCCGATCAGCAGAGCGCCTTTGACGCGCATAACCATCAGTATAGCAATAAGGAGCAAACCAATCAGAGCCAGCAATGCATCGTGATGTGTTACAAAGTTGCCCAATGACAGGTTAAAACTGCTACCTGGAATCGGCTGACTCAGATCTGCGTCTGGTGCAACATTAACTGTTACAGCCACGAGATTAGCAAGTTTGAAACCGATAATGGTAATAAAGAGACCGATACCCACCGTAATGGCCATTTTGATCGACTGCGGAACTGCAACAAGCAGCATTTGCCGAATCTTTGTCACGGTCAAAATAATGAACACGATACCGGAAAGGAACACTGCTCCGAGAGCAGCCTGCCATGTAATCGCCCCATTTGAACTTAGAACGACAGTCATGAAGTACGCATTCAATCCCATACCTGGTGCAAGCGCGATCGGAATATTCACGAACAATCCCATAATAATAGTCATTAATCCGGCGCCGACGGCTGTTGCAAAGAATACTGCATTATCCGACATACCCGCTCCGGCTTGACCCAAGAACAACGTATTTACAAAAAGAATGTAAGCCATTGTCATAAAGGTAGTGAGACCCGCAACAATCTCCGTTCTAACGTTTGTTCCGTTTTCTTTTAATTTAAAGAAACGATCCATAATTACTAACTCCCCCTTAGAGATGTTGAAGCCATATTGAAAAACGACAAATGACCCTGATGAAGATTCTTCACCCAGGGTTCAGCTGACAAGGAGTGGCATGATGCCTTTACTAAGAACAAAAAAAATTCTAATGTGCGTGATGTCCCCGCAATCATGTAGAATTCATGTGCTTAGCCTTCTCCTCTTCGTAGCCAGATCATTAGGGTGATCTCGTAGAGACTCCCGGGCCAATCCCCAGGATTATACGAATAAGTATGCGCTATTTGTTTGTTTCCCATCACTATTTTAGGAGGGCAGTATGTTTTTGTCAATGAGAAAAACGAATATTAATATCACCCTTTTATAATATCGTTCGTATTATTTAACAGATTGAACCAATTCAGCGGTTTACAACCCAATTGAATACGCTTTTTTCGTTGAGATCTCAATGGAATATGTCCATTCTTTCATGGCGAAAGTTCCGCAAGATAACATAAAAAAGCTAACCTGATTCAAGGGCGAGAAGCGCTCTAATCAGGTTAGCTTATGTTTCTGATGCGTTTTAGCAATCAGGTGAATGATATCTAGGAATAACGATGTCTCGTATTCCGAAGGCTTATACTCATTAGGTATATGGAGCAATTTGCGACATGTTCCGGGGCTATTTTTTACCGGATCAGTCCTATGTTAATTATATCTCTGTCTGCGGAGCATCTTGTACCTCTTGTTGTTCCTGATTTGCGTTCGTTGTTGTGTCAGAGGATAACTCCTGGTTTCTGGTCTGATCGGAAGAAGCATCCGTTGCCTCTAAGTTCACAAATGGAAAGTCCCCCGAACCGGAAGCCAGATCTTGCATACCTGAACCGCATCCTGCCAGCATCACCATCAGAAACGCACTTCCAATGCCCATCTTCCATTTGCTCATATAGTCGGTTTTACGCATACATTCAATTCTCCCTTCAGTAGACATATTGCCTTTAGTATGTACTTATTGTACAGGCCGGACCTGAAAGGATCATGAAGTCAACTTTAAAATGGGATTAATTTTGAGAGTGTACTATTTGTAAAAAAGTACCCAAATGAAAATTTTATCACAATATTCACTTTATAAAAAAATGCCCTTTTATTTGCGAAATACCGCAGATAAAAGGGCGTTTTTTTATAATCTATTTTTAAGAGTCTATACCCTATTCCCACTCGATCGTTGCTGGTGGTTTGGAAGTTACGTCATAGACGATACGGTTTACGTTATCAACTTCGTTAACAATCCGTACGGAGATTTTCTCCAGCACATCCCAAGGGATACGTGCCCAGTCCGCAGTCATACCGTCGATGGATGTTACAGCACGGATACCTACAGTGTAGGAATACGTACGCGCATCACCCATAACGCCGACACTCTTCATGTTAGGCAGGGCTGTGAAGTACTGCCAGATTTCGCGGTCAAGACCGGCTTTGGCAATCTCTTCACGCAGGATGTAGTCTGAATCACGAACAATTTTAAGTTTCTCTTCAGTAACCTCACCAAGAACACGGATCGCAAGACCCGGACCAGGGAACGGCTGACGATGAACAATTTCGTCCGGCAGGCCACACTCGGTACCCACTTTACGTACTTCATCCTTGAACAGCGTGCTCAGCGGTTCGATCAGTTTGAAGTTCATGTCTTCAGGCAGACCGCCCACGTTGTGGTGAGATTTGATGGTCTGTGCAGTCGCTGTACCACTTTCCACGATGTCTGTGTACAGTGTACCTTGCGCGAGGAATGCAAAGTCATCGAACTGCTTGGACTCTTCGTCAAATACGTAAATAAACTCGTTACCGATGATTTTACGTTTTTGTTCTGGATCATCCACGCCAGCCAGTTTGGACATGAAGCGCTCTTGTGCATCAATTTTGACAACTTTCATGTCGAATTTGCCGACAAATGTCTCCATTACACTTTCTGCTTCGCCTTTGCGCAGCAGACCGTGGTCGATAAACATACATGTCAGTTGATCACCAATGGCTTTGTGAAGCAATGCAGCTACAACGGAAGAATCTACACCGCCGCTAAGCGCACACAGTACTTTACTGTCGCCAACTTTTTCACGAATGTCTTTGATGGTGTCATCGATGAATGTCTCCATCGTCCAGTTGCCTTCGCAACCACAGATTTCGAACAGGAAGTTACGAATCATGTCGTTACCGCGAACAGAGTGACGTACCTCCGGGTGGAACTGAACAGCATACAATTTACGCTCATCGTTGCTCATGGCAGCGATTGGCGCACTTTCCGTGCCTGCATCCAGTTTGAATCCTGGAGGAAGTGTAACCACGTGGTCACCGTGACTCATCCATACCGTATGTTCGCCTTCAATCCCTTTTGCCAGTGTAGATCCAGCAGCAAACTCCAGGTCGGCTTTACCGTACTCACGCTTCTCGGAACGTTCTACTTTACCTTCGAGCTGTTGGGCCATAAGCTGCATTCCGTAGCAGATACCGAAGATTGGCAAGCCCAGGTCATAAACACCTGGGTCCACGTGTGGAGCATTCTCAGCGTATACGCTGGACGGCCCACCTGAAAATACGATTCCTTTTGGTGCCATTTCTGCGATCTTCTCCGCCGGTGTGTTATACGGCAAAAGCTCGCTGTATACGCCAAGATCCCGGATTCTTCTGGCGATTAACTGGTTGTATTGGCCCCCAAAGTCAAGGACAACCACAATCTCATTCTGCTTATTCATAACCGTGCCTCCCTCAATTCAATGAAACTAATTATACGCAACGACAAAACATACCGTCAAGGAAAGGCGAAACTCCTTTTTTCGACATATCAAAACAGGATTACCAATTGCCTCTAAATATGAAATTTCGAATAGAAAAGCTTGGCAGCAAGATGCTGGTTCAAGTGTATGATCGTGGAAAGACGCCTCGTTCGCAGCTTAGCGCGAAAGGCGTCTTATGTATGGCATGCAGCGATAAACCAAACGCTGCACTTAAATAACAATGCGCCAGCCAATGGTGATCTTCATCTGCCTACAAGTGGCCAAGCTCTATTGGAAAGCGATAGCGATTGTATGGCAGCTGCTTCGCATCTTTGGTGTAACGTTGTAACATCCTTGTGTTACAACGTCTGCAACCGCCGGGCCAAACGAAGTGCCCGGCGCAGGAAGTCCAGACTGTCCGCGCGCAGCGGACGGTCTGGCCCGTACAGCAGCCGTTCCCAGTCGGCTGCAAACCGCGCGATGTCCGCGCCGTCCGCGCCTGCGGCCAAAGCCGGTGATGCTGCATATTCACGCAGCGTCATGCCCGGCGGCCGCGGGCCGTACCGGCGCGCGAGCGCGGCCCAGACCGGAGCGGCGGCACCCAGCAGCCGCTCGCGGTCTGGAAAGCTGCTGCGTGGCCACGCCAGCAGCAGCCTGATCCGCAGCGCGGGGCGTAGCCGCCGCATGCGGAGGAGAGCAGCGGCGCCCAGAAGGGCCGCTGCCACAAGGGCTGCCGCGAGCCATGGCTCCGCGGCAATGGCCCGTGCGCGGGCGAGCAGCCATGCGCCCGCGTTAGCCAATCCGCCGCTCATATTCGGCGGATTCTCCGCAACAGGCTGCGGCCCGGCGAGCGCTGAGACATCTTCGCCCGCGCCTTGCGCCATGGTGAAGCCTGGCGTGGCCTCAAACGGCATCCAGCCTGCACCCGGAAAATACACCTCTACCCAGGAATGTGCATCTCCCTGTGAAATCACATACTGACTGGGCACATCCGGGTCAGCCATTCCAGACCCAAAACCTTTAACCCAGCGTGCGGGGATGCCTTCCGAACGAAGTAACACAATCATAGCTGTGGAGAAATGATTGCAATACCCCTGCCGGGTGACGAATAGAAAATCGTCCACAAAATCTGTTCCTCGCGGTGGCATACGTGTATCCAACGTATACTCGGCATGAGCAGCCAGATAAGTCTTTACGGCTTGCACAGCGTCATAACGGGTCTCACTGCCTTGAATGATTTCCTTGGCAAGCGTCTGCACTCGACCAGGGAGTGATGCAGGCAATTGCAGATAGGTCCTCCGAATGGCTGCCGGATCTTTCCCTTTATTCGTTTCCTCAAGCAGACGTAACTGTTCAGCTGTTGCGACAGGAACCATGACGTCTGCCGAATAATTTTTAACTATCTTATCGTCCCCTGAGCTCGAGAGCCACAATGTTGCCGAATCGCGATTAGACAGCAAAGAAAACATGTTTTCCTGATTATCCTTGTTCTTATCCTGGAACGATACGTTGACCGGTATGCCCCCGGTAAAGAGTGGATTTGGTCCTTTCCACTCTCGCTGCATCGTAATGGTTTGGCGAATGCGACTCCAATAGGTTGGATTCTCCCAACCATCAGCACGCAGCATTCCGGATGGACTTGCCGTTTCGAAGCTTTGACCCGGGTCACTCCAAGTACTACCGTTATAATATGAACGGGTCTCCCCTCGCCAATACGTCACTCTCGGACTCTTCGCTATAAAAAAGATGGAATTCCCCTGCACCAACGGTGCTCCCATAGGCGCGTCCGCTGTGCTATATCCCGTGACTGCCGTTGCAGCAGGGATACTACTGTGCTGTGTATAACCTGCCCAGCGAGCTATGCGTTCACCCATCTGTTCCAGAGATATGCGTTCCGGTTGAGGAATGGAAGCAAACTGGCCAGGTAACGCGGAGAGAAGCACCATACCTGCGGAAGCAACGATAGTTACTGCACTCCAACGGCCATAGGGGCTGCCGCGATAACTCGGAGTCGTGACTCCTGCATTGAGACGTAATAGCTGGAGCAGAGCCTGAATAAGAAAAGTCCATAGGACAGACCGTATTACAGAAGCATACACATCCAGCCCCGCAAAGGATTCAAGCAAAAGCAAATAGAGCAGTGTTGCACTGCCAAACAGCATAACGCTTCGACGTAACAATACGAGGGATTGCACAGAAGCCATGAGCATGCTCCAGCCGCACATCATGAACAAACCTCTCGTTTCTGTACTAATCGAGTGAAATCGCCAGTTATTTATAAAAGTGTCCATATCCGCTGAAAATATTCCCGGATAAGCGACCGCCCAACGGACAGGTTCACTTCCTCCGTACATCAGACATAGCGCAGCGAGTGCAATGAATAATCGGATTAGTACTCCGGTGATCCATCCTGTACGAATTAACCCCGCGAGCAACAATGCTCCCGTTAATCCCGCCATTACGGACAAGAACCGTTCACTGCCCTGCTGATCTGATGATGTAACAGGATATATCCACTCCAGAGACAGTATAAGTAAAATGGCCGAAATAACAATTTTGTACAGGATAGGTACGCTCACATATCCCTCATCCTTTATATCCGTCACAGAATTCTGGTTCACAGCTTTATATATGGAATGGCCCGATTCTATTCTCGTACGGTCCGTTGACTCTAAGTCGGCCACAGTGGAATTGGGTTGCTGGTTACCATTACGCTCCCACATCCGTTACCTCCACCTTTCCCAATGAAGATAACGCAACGTCTGTAACCGCATGGATCGGCACCCCGCTGTGACGAAGCCGCTCCAAACTTAAGCTGTCATATCTCAATCCATTCATCCATCTATCCGTTGATCCTAATTGGTCCTGGTTTGCTTCAGTCAATTGCACCTCTACACGATAACCCGACCCGATTGCAGTTAAGATCCATTCGGCCAGAACCTGATCCATCTTACCTGTGAGAACCACAATTCGCGACCCACTCGTCAGTCCATCCAGCATCTCCGTTCGGAGTGAAACAGAGCCTGATTGTGCTTTGGATATTTGTGCCCCCGCTAACTTGTCCAGTCCATGATTCTCATCATCTGCATGGAACGGCCCATGCTGCCATTGATCTTGTGCATCATAGCTCTTATCGCCGCCTTCCATCCACAGGTGATAAGGAATGTCATCCCGCTCAGCGGTATGAATCCAGCGGGCAGCTGCACGAACCACTCGTTCAAAAGCAGGTGCATCCATGTTCTCCCGTTGTTTTACGTCATAACCCGACGCGCCTTCATACACAAGGATGCCGAGCGAGGCAAGATCCGTGGTATCAGGCAGAAAGGTCTGAAGTTTACCCGTTTTGGCTGTACTTTTCCAATGAACACGTCCCAGTGGGTCACCCTGCTGATATTCACGAAACTCAGGGCTACGGTTTCCCTGGCTATTTCTTCGCTCCGACAGAGTCCCTTCGATCATCGCTGCGAATTCTACCGAATCACCCTTCCCCCAAGCCGTTGCTTGAGGAACAACAATCAGGGGGGTACCTCCTGCGGTCTCTGCGGAGAGGGTATTCCAGCCAAACATATCCCCCCAGTACAATCTGCCCGTATCCCATCTGTAGACTCCTCTGCGTAACCCGGAACATTCATATTGATAGGAAAATTGTCGCCGTGTGCCCGGGAAAATCAATTTGCGATGAACACCTGCAGGTGTGTTCTCACACAGAACGATCCATAACAATGGAATACGGCAATTGAATTCCAGTTCGACCAGAACCCGTACCTGCTCGCCTGCCTCAATCCGGTTCGCGTGTATTTTCCGACGGATGTGAATACGCCGTGGTCTGAGCCAATGGAGAAGCAGGCCTCCTGTGAACATCAAGAAAGCCATAACGGAAAGAAACAACGCCGCTTTGCCCCCATGCCACTGATACAAGGAAGCAAAAGCCACCACCAAGACAGCACTCACAATCCGTTGTCCCAGCGCAGTCATTGCCTCCGTCCCCTTCCCTGTGATGCCATCTGTACAGGTACCGGGACCGATGATAAGGCTTCTTCAATGACTTGAATTTGCCCCCAAACCTCCGCTCTGTTCTGGGCCTTCAATTGAATACGGTGGGAAAGGACAGGCACAGCTACCTCTTTCACATCATCCGGAATGACATAACTGCGTCCTTGAAGATAGGCAAATGACTGTGCCGCAGCCATCCAGGCCAGTGTTCCACGCGGACTGATGCCCAATCTGACCGCCGGAAGGCTGCGAGAGGCTACAGCAACAGCCACCAGATACTGTTTGACGACCGGATCAACATGTACTTGTTTGACTTCACGCTGCATGGCTACGACTTCTTCAGCAAGCAGGACAGGGCGAAGTTCATCAAGCGCTTCTCTACCTTGCATGCGGGTTAACAATTCCAATTCCTGTTCCGGATCGGGATACCCCAGTCCAATTCTCATCATAAATCGATCCAGCTGCGCTTCAGGCAGACGGTACGTACCCTCGAACTGTAACGGATTCTGTGTCGCCAGCAGAAAGAACGGGCGTGGCAAGGCATAGGTTGTGCCATCAACCGTAATACGTCGTTCCTCCATTGCCTCCAGCAGGGCAGACTGAGTGCGTGGTGAAGCGCGATTTATTTCATCAGCCAGGACAATGTTGGACATGACAGGTCCGGGCCGAAACTTGAATTCAGCTGTATGTGGATGATAGATTGAAGTGCCCGTAACATCAGCCGGCATGACATCGGACGTGAATTGAATCCGGCCCATGGAGCAGTCCAGTGCAGAAGCCACGGCACGAACCAGCATCGTTTTCCCGGTACCTGGCACATCTTCCAGAAGTACATGACCTCCACTGAGCATTGCAGTGAGGACATAACGAATCTCTGTTTTTTTGCCAATAATCACACTCTCAACACGCTTCATGACCCTGTTTAGCAATTCAACAGCATGTTCATGTTCCATTCGGATATAAGACATTTCTCTGATCTCCTTCCGTTCATCAGCATTCCTGAACCATAGTAATCTATGATTCAGTGTTGCCCGGAAGTAGAGAGAATAGTCCTGCAAGAATGACTTTCTTCAGATCATTTTATACTTAAATATACTGTTCATTGCCGAAATGGATCTGGAAGTGCCCGCCTTTACCGTCCACTCTGCTTCATTACTGGTTAAGGAATTCACCCTCAACCCCATCTGCTCCAGTAACTCACGTAACGGAACCCAGATGGTTCCACCCTTACTCTGTACTGCCCCCGTTTCAATTGCCCCTGTTGTTGTCAGTGTTCCGCTCACACTGTCTGCATGAATCGTTCTTTCCTTCCATACTGCTATGGCTGTCCTTGTTTCAGAGTCCCAGCGAGTGCTGCCCCCGAATTTTTTCATGAAAGTACGCAAAGGCACCATGATTCGCTGCCCCTCCATGCGGAACTCGCCCGGTTGCAAGGTAGCCGCGGCTAATCCCACCTCTACCTTCAGCTTCTTGGTTGCGAGCCACAACGTCGCATTTGCTTCTACATGCTCTGCGATCCAGGCCTTTCCCGGCGCCTTGCGGGCCTTATACTTACCATCTGGATGTACACGGAATTGAACTGGTTGATCCGTACTTTTTATGGTGTCAAAACGATATCCATGATCACGATAATATTTGATAATACCCGGAAGTGCTTTTACCGTTTCAGCATGTGCACCACCGTCATGCATCAGGACAATGACCGAACGTGCTCCCGCAGGTACTTTGGTCGAATTGCTGAGGATCTCTTTGGCCGGAACACCTTTACGCTTGGAATCGCCACTATCGACGTTCCAGTCCATGACGGTGTATCCACCCAAATGCAGCAAATCAAAATAACTCTGGTCAAAATGCCCGTAGGTACCGCCTGGTGCTCGCACCAGATTTGGACGGAAACCGGTTATCCGCTCCAGCACTTCCTCTGTCTGCTTGATCTGTTTCCAGAACACTTTAAAATCACTGTACAGCTGTTCGTATTGATGATTGAACGTATGATTGCCCAAAGCATGTCCATCCTCCACAAGCCCCCGGATTAACTCGGGATACCGCTCTGCCTGCTCACCCAGCACAAAAAATGTAGCCAAAACCTTCTCCTTGCGCAAAATATCCAATACTTCACGGGTATGGTTACCCGGTCCATCGTCAAAACTCAGATAGACTACCTTGTCTTGAGTATTCTTATCTCCCGGGATCGGATCACCTGAGCCGGAAGCAGAAGATGCATAAGCCGTGCCCGCATATACAGCGAATGCACATAGCAATATCGCAATTCGCACGAGAATGACATACCATTGTCCAGATAAAAACGTATGTATGGTTGTTGCAGAGTTTCCCCCTATTTCCTTGATTCTGAATTCCGGTCTCTGTACCATTTACGAATCGACCTCCACCGTCTCTAGTAATTTGCTGATAGACTTCAGCAGATTTGTTAGAATTATATGGAGGCTACATTGAAAAAAGACGTGATTTTGTTTAATATTTTTTCACAATTTGCTATCTAGCCTGATTGATTCTTCGCTTCAGATTAGGTAGCATAATGGACAGGCAGAACACATTAAAACACCTTGGAGAGTATTCATGCTCCCACCCCGTATTCAGGAGAGTGAAATCTATTGGAATTGCTTGAGAAGATCCAACATCTGTTTGGGTCCTACGGATACAGCGTATTGTTTTTTGGCTTGTTGCTTGAATTCATCGCACTTCCCTTTCCTGGTGAAACAACGATGGCTTACGCAGGGTTTCTCTCCTACAAGGGGCATCTCGACTTCGGAATCCTCACCATACTGGCTTTTCTGGGAACAACGATTGGCATGACAATCACTTATTTTATTGGAGCCAAAGCAGGACTGCCCTTTATAACACGATACGGAAAATGGTTTCTGCTGAAGCAGGACAAGCTCGATAAAACGCAAAAGTGGTTCGCCAAGTATGGTAATGCCTTAATCTTCATCGGTTATTTCATTCCGGGTGTAAGGCATTTCACCGGATATTTTGCGGGCATAGCCGCTGTTCCCTTTCGCAAATTCGCTCTCTACGCCTATTCAGGCGCACTGTTCTGGGTTGTACTGTTTCTGGGCATTGGCAAAATATTTGGTCCTCAGTGGAACGCCGTATTCCATCTGGCTCATCAATATGCAGCATATATCGTGGGAGGAATCGGCCTATTGCTCATCGTAGCCGTGCTCTATCGTTACCGCAAAGCATGGGCAGCAAGATCCACCGTATCCAAGCCAGCCCCTGTTCGACAAAGACAAAAGTAAATTCGGACAAAAGTCCATCTATAATAAGCAGGCAAGGAGTCGCGAATAATCGCGGCTCCTTTTTTTTGTGATAATCCGAATTCATCCAGGTCATACTAACTTGAAAATATAGGGTGTATAGGGAGGTGAAGGCATGAGTGAATCGTCGCTGGAACGCCAAGATCAGAGGCAAATCTCTCCGGATCTAAGCGAAAATATGGAATACTGCAAGCAAGTGATGGGGAACAGCAACGACTTGATGATGCGCCCTCTCCAGTGTTTACATAAATGGCCTGCAGTCATGTTTTACATTGATGGATTAGTGGATGTGCAGATTCTCAATCACTCCATCATGGAATCATTATTGCAAAAGCGTGATCTCCCTGAATTCTCTGCAGACGATGAACATCTCAGCTACCTCCAGAATGATATCCTGATCGCCAGTGATGTATTGCTGGTCGATAATATGGATGAAGTAATGAATGCACTTCTTTCGGGATCAGCTATCTTACTGCTTGAAGGATCTGAACGAGGAATGAAGATTGGCGCAGCAGGCTGGGAAGATCGATCCGTTGGAGAACCTGTCTCCCAAACCGTCGTTCGGGGACCTATGGAAGGCTTCAACGAAAACCTGCGTACCAACACATCATTGATCCGCAAACGAATCCGTAATCCTCATCTTTGGATCGAAGAAAGAGAAATAGGTCGGGTTACCAAAACCCGAGTTGCTGTGCTCTATCTGGAACATATCGTGGATCAGGAGACTGTAAAAGAACTGCGTCGAAGACTCGATGAGATCGATATCGACAGTATCCTTGAGAGTGGATATATCGAGGAACTTGTACAAGACGAAACCAGAACGTTATTCCCCACGGTTTACAATAGTGAACGTCCAGATACGGTTTGTGCTGCTTTGCTTGAGGGCAGAGTAGCCATCATCGTGGACGGTACGCCTTTTGTGCTGCTGGTTCCAGCTTTGTTCGTGCATTTCTTCCAATCGCCGGAGGATTACTATCAACGGGCCGATATCAGCACATTGATTCGCTTGATTCGTTATCTGTCCTTTTTTATCGCTTTACTAGCTCCATCCTTCTATATTGCCATTACCACCTTTCACCAGGAAATGTTGCCCACCAATATGCTCATTAGTCTGGCAGCTCAACGTGAAGGCGTTCCTTTTCCCGCATTCATTGAAGCCATACTGATGGAACTGACCTATGAAATTTTGCGAGAAGCAGGTATACGTATTCCGAAAACGGTCGGTCAGGCCGTTTCCATTGTCGGAACACTGGTGATTGGCCAAGCAGCCGTAGATGCAGGAGTTGTCTCCGCCGCAATGGTTATTATCGTTTCCATAACGGCCATATCCAGTTATGTCATTCCAGAGAATGGACTTTCTATCTCTGTCCGAATTTTGCGATTTGTATTGATGATACTCGCGGCAGCTTTTGGTTTCTACGGTATTCTAATTGTTCTGCTCATTACGGTTACACACCTGTGCAGCTTGCGTTCTTTTGGCGTACCGTATATGTCCCCCTTTGCACCTCTAATTCAGAAAGATCTGAAAGATACGCTGTTTCGTGTACCCTGGTCCCATATGAAAACACGTCCATTCTCTACGGGTACCCCGAACAAAATCCGACAAGCCAGCAAAAAAATGAAGCGTTAATTCGGTAAGGAGAACAACGTATGAACAAGTGCTTCCGATTAATTGTATGCATTGTATTCCTGTTCCCTCTCCTTACCGGATGCTGGGATCGCCAGGAATTGAATGAACTTGGCATTATGCTGGGTCTTGGTGTAGACAAGGATGGCGATTTGATTAAAGTGAGTGCTCAGGTCGTCGTGCCGAATGAAGTATCCTCCAAATCAGGGGGAGGCAATGGTACTCCTGTCACGCTGTACGAAGCGTCCGCGTCCACGCTGTTTGAAGCAATTCAAAAGCTGACCGAGACAAGCCCACGCCGCATATTCATGGCACATATCCGTGTACTGGTGTTCGGAGAAGAATATGCACGCAAAGAGGGCATCTACGATGTTATGGAAGCGTTAATGCGAGAACCTACTGTCCGTCCCGATTATTACGTCATGGTTGCACGAAATACAACGGCTTCCAAAGTACTGAACGTGCTTACCCCACTTGAGAATATCCCTGCGGAGAAGATGTTTAATTCTCTGGACGTATCTGCCAAAACCTGGTCTCCCACTACTACGGTAACTGGTGATCAGTTAATGGAATACATGCTAACTCCCGGAATACAGCCTGTCATCACCGGAGTAGAGGTTGTTGGCAGTTCAGCGATAAGCGGAAGCAAAGATAATATAGCGACAATCAAATCTCCGGCCAATCTGAATTCTACGGGATTAAGCATCTTCAAAAAGGACAAACTGATCGGCTGGTTAACGGAAGATGAATCGAAAGGATACAACTACATCCGTGACAATGTGGTGTCTACTATCAGTCACCTGCCTTGCCGAAAGGGAGGAAAAGTGACTTTCAAAGCTCTCCGCACCAAGACCCAACGAAAAGCAAAGGTCATTAACGACCAGCCTGTGATTCACATCAAACTCAAAAATGTGTCTTCCATTGGTGCAGTAGAGTGCGGAATCAGAATTGGTTCGATGAAAACGCTCAAAGAGTTGGAAAAGGACAGTGAGGAGCGACTGATAGAACTGATGGAAAAATCGGTGAATTCAGTGCGGCGAAAGTTCCATATTGACATTTTTGGATTCGGTCAGGAAGTGTATCATGCCGATCCTAAATTTTTCAAAAAGATTGAAAAGGATTGGGATCAATATTTTGAGAATCTGGATGTTAAGTATGAAGCCAATGTACAGATCAAACGTGTGGGTACACTGGATGATTCATTCAAGGAGGATTTGAAGGAGTGAGACCGGATGTTGATTACAATTACTGTCATTGTCATAGGGGGCCTCGTAGGCTTGGTTGATCTTCCAGGTCTCATCCGCCGCAAGGAATGGAGGGAAACAGCTGTGTGCAGCGGAATGCTCGTCATAGCCACAGGGTTCAGTGTGATTGCAGCCAACCTGTGGGATTTCCCCAGTCCGCTCTATATCATCATGTGGATCTATGAACCTGTTAATCAATTCTTGGCACATCTGACAGGAACCTAGAAAAAGGAGAGGACCATTATGCTGGAACAGGGGCGCCTTGGAACAAGACAATTGACCACTCTCATCTTTATGATGGTGGTCGGGGATATGATGCTGATCTACCCCTCGGTCATCACGTCCTATGCCAAACAAGACTCCTGGATTTGTGCTTTTATAGGCGTTCCTCTGGGGATGGCACTGATGGCCATGATCCTGAAGCTATGTAGCATGCACCCAGAAAAAAATCTGGTGCAGATGGCACGAAGCATTCTAGGGTTCTGGCCAGGTACTTTCTTTTCCTGCCTCTACCTGTTCTTTTTCATTATTGGTGCTTCCACGCATACGAGAGAAGTCGGCGATTTCATGACCACTCAAATCTTCCCGTACACTCCCATTCGCATCATCATTCTGATGTTCGTCATCGTGATCGCCTGGGGAGTGTCTCACGGATTAGAGACGATGGGGCGAAGTAGTGAACTACTGATGCCCGTCGTTATTGTGTTTATTGTCGTCCTTGCAGTCTGCCTGCTTCCTCAGATTGATACTAGAAATTTGAAGCCAGTAAGTGATACGAGTGTTGTCTCTATCTCGCAAGGCATTCTGGTAAGCATTATATATCCGATCGGTGAAGTCGTTCCCATCATGATGATACTGCCCTATGTTGCCAAGCAGGCTCATCGAACACGGGACGTAATTATTGCAGCTGGTTTAGGCAGCTTGGTATTGGCAACGCTCGTTACCATATCGCTGCTGGTCTTGGGTGCCTTTCTTACGCAACATAACATATATGCTTCTTTTGTTTTGTCCCAGAAAATCAGTATTGGGAGCTTTTTTGAACGTATTGAAGCCATTATGGCTTCTTCCTGGCTGATCTCGACGTACTTCAAAGCGATGATATACTTATACGCTTTTATTGTTGGTTGTGCAGAACTGTTCAAGCTTAAGCAGTATCAGATACTGGTACTCCCTGCGTCCATACTTGTGTTCGGATTAGCCAATCTGATCTCACCCAGCATTACTTTTATCGTGATCACCATTGTTCCATATTGGGTAGACTGGGATACCACACTGGGGATCATTCTGCCCGGCTGTCTTCTGCTGATACAATTGCTCAAGTCTTACAGAAAATCATCGGTTACTCCAAACAATGCCTCACAGGAATGAGTGCTTTTTTTGGGGGAAGGAGCCTGGTGTGGATGGAAAAATGGTTCATTCATGAATATCATCCATGCCTAATATAGAGAAGGAGAACGGTGTCTATGTTAATTAAGGAGAAAATCACCATTAGGCAATTTACAGTCCTTACCTTTCTCGTCATGATTGGGGACATGATTCTACTCTATCCCTCCGTGGTTACTGCTTCCGGTAAACAGGATGCATGGATCTGTTCTCTTATCGGTCAACCGATCGGCATACTTATCATGTGGGTGCTATACAAACTTCATCAGACGCATCCTGATCTTTCCCTTATTGAAATCTGCCAAAAAATACTTGGCCGGTGGGCAGGATCTGTTTTGGCAGCTGCATATCTATTTTATTTCGCCATAGGCGCTGTCATATGTATCCGTGAAGTCGGTGACTTTATGACCACACAGATCTACCTTCAGACCCCCATCCGGGTCATCCTAATTATCCTTATGTGCGCTCTGGTCTGGGGGCTTATGCATGGCTTGCATACAATAGGAGCAAGCAGTGAAATGCTGACTCCAATCGTTGTTGCATTTATGATTCTATTATTTCTGGGGCTGATGCCCAAAGTAGACAGTTCAAATCTACAGCCTTACTTGAACATCCCTTGGCTTCATCTGATGCAGTCTGTCATTAGAGGGGCTTTCACTTCCTTTGGTGAACTAATCGTGATCACCATGGTTCTTCCTTATGTGATGTCCGGGCCTCACATCAAACGGGACATGTTACTCGCTACTTTATGTGGAGGGCTGTTGCTAACCACACTGTTGCTCATTTCACTGATGATATTTGGCCCCTTTCTGACCCAGCATGACATCTACATCTCCTATACCCTGTCCCAGAAAATTAATATCGGCAACTTTTTCGAGCGAATTGAGGCGTTCATGGCGACCGCTTGGTTAATTGCTACCTATTTTAAAAGCCTGCTGTACATGTTCTCCTTTGTCGTTGGAACAGCTCAGCTATTTCGATTAAAGACATATAAACCTCTCATCCTGCCATCAGCCATGTTATTATTCGCTTTAGCTGTACTGATTTCTCCCAATGTCATTTTCTACACCAATACGATTATGCCCGCTTGGGTGGATTGGGATATCACGGTAAGCTTTATTATTCCGCTATTCCTACTGCTCGTGCATCGGCTTCGTTCTGTCAAGAGCAAGAATAATTCAACCAATCATAAGCGCTTGCCAACCTAAAAAGGCTGTGTTCACGGAAATTCCGCGAAGCACAGCCTTTAATGATGAAACGGTTAAGATGTATTTATTCACACATGTCTAAATGATTTATTACAATGTCTTCAAAGCCTCAAGCGCAGCCTCGATATGTCCTTTGACCCGAACTTTGGACCAGTCCTTGATCAATTTCCCCTCTTCATCAATCAGAAAAGTGGAGCGAACCATACCCATGTACTCCTTGCCATACATTTTCTTCAGCTGCCATACCCCGTATTGCTCGGCTACGACATGCTCTTCATCCGATAACAATGTGAACGGCAGACCATACTTGGCAATAAACTTGTCATGTTGTTTCATCGGATCGGTGCTGATTCCGAGAATGACTGTGTTCAGCCCTTCAAATTCAGCATGTCGATCCCGGAAATCACAAGCCTGTTGCGTACAGGACGAAGTCATATCCTTGGGGTAAAAATAAAGCAGTACCCGCTGTCCGCGGTAATCCGAAAGCTTTACCGATTCTCCCGTACTGGACGGAAGTTCAAAATCCGGTGCCAATTCGCCTACATTTAACGTCATGTCAGTTCCTCCCTAATCTCCCCCATGAATTGCTATAGGGCGTTATTATGAACCTGCTCCGCGATACCGCTTCACACCATAATTCCAAAGAAGCAAGCCCATGGAACCAAACACCAGTCCCATCACAGGTGTGAGGAGCGCCATACGATGCATCTCGGACCTTTCCAGGAACAATGCTGCGGGATAGATCCCCACGAAGGCAAACGGAATGATCCAGGTTAACAGCACCTGAATGGCACGGTTATAGATCGTTACCGGGTAGCGTCCATATCCTTGAATGTTATACATCAACGGCAGGATACCTGTTGGCGCGTCCGAATAAAAGGATAGTGAAGTCAATGTGGTATAGATGCCTGCATAGATCATGACTGAGCTGAGTGCCAATATAATTAAGGCAGGGATATGCCACCACTCCAGCATCAGACCCATCTCTGCTCCGCTGAAGATCATGATGATCAAGCCGATAAACGAGCCCACGAGTGCAGGCGGGTCCACATTTTCAAGCAATATCTGGAACAGGTTATGTGCAGGGCGTGTCAGGATCCGATCCATCTCACCTTTGACGATGTACCGCTCGCTGAATCCCCACAGATTGATAAAACAACTGAAGATGCCATAGGGCACCATAAAATATCCATAAACAAAGAGCACTTCACTCTCACTCCAACCGCCCAGGTTATCCGTGTGGCGGAAGACCACAAAGATAAAGATCAGGTTGGTTGCCTGGAACAGCAGATCCGATAGGATCTCCACCCAGAAATCGGCACGGTACGTGAGTCGTGTTTTCATGTAATTCTTCAAATATTCCCAGATCAGACCCATATAGTACATATCTGTTATCCCCCTTGCACGAACAGACGCTTGCGCGCCTTACGCCAGATCAATACCATCGGAAGCAGCAGTACGGCAAACCAGAACACCTGAATACCGAGTACATTCCAGATGGCGGTACCTTCCACTCTTCCAGTGAACACGGAACCAGGCAGATACGTAATGGCCTGAAAAGGCAATACCTTCATCACCGCGGACATCCAGCCTGGATACAGGCTGATCGGGATGATTAGACCGGAGAACAAATCAACTACGACACGTTTCATACGCATCATGCCTTCGTTGTTTTCCACAAAGAATGCCGCCAGTCCCGTTATCACATTAATCTGGGAATTAATGAGGAAACTGAAGAACAGCATGACAAGAAAGCCAATCCAAGCGGATGGCGCCGTAGGCAGTTCAACCGGGAACAGCAGAATGGCAATGAGCATCCCCGGAATCATGAGCAGCAGGAAGCGGAAAATGCCTTCGCCAAGACCCTGCATCATTTTGACCATAACGTAATTGATCGGCCTGATGAATTGAATCGCAATGGACCCATCCCGTATGTCTGCGGCAATCTCTCGATCCAGGTTGTTAAAGTAAAAGGCACGTGCCATCCAGGATACAGCGATGTAAGTGGTCATCTGCGCTGCCGTGAAGCCGCCGAGTTCACCACTGCTACCGTAAATAGCTTGCCAGGTAAAGTAATACACGCCGATATTCAGCGTATATATCAAAATGCCGGAGTAATAATTCACCCGGTATGCCAGCATCGTTAAAAAACGGATGCGCATAAAATCAATAAATGCACTATTCATCTCAGGATACACCCACCGCTTCTTTCCCTGCTCCCACAATCTCGGGACGCTCGGCGGAACCGGATTGGTAAATACTGCGCACAATCTCATCCGTGTTGATCTCAATAATCTGAATATCGGTAATATCGGCTTGTCCAACGACACGTCCGAGTACATCCGAAACGTTCAGTTCCAGCGGAATCCATACGGATGCGGACAATTCATTCTCAACCGTCCAACGTACAGGCAACGCAGCAGTCCATTCCTGCATCTGACTGATATTGTGAGCTGAACCAAACTTGAAGCGGATCTCCCGCTCCTTACCCCACTGGGACTTGAGATGATCCAGACCTCCATCATAGATGATGTTGCCTGCATCAAGCATGATGACCCGGGAACACAGTGCCTCAATGTCCTGCAAATCGTGGGTTGTGAGCAGAATGGTTGTTCCATGCTCCTTGTTCATGTCTTTCAAGAAATCCCGAATTTCCGACTTCACCACAATATCCAAACCAATAGTTGGCTCGTCCAGGAAAACAATACTCGGGTTGTGCAACAATGCTGCCACTAACTCGCAGCGCATACGCTGACCAAGACTGAGCTTCCGCACCGGACGGCTTAACAGGTCCTGCAGCTGCAATCGCTCAACCAGTTCATCCAGCCGTTTACGGAAATCGACCTCTCCTACACGATATACTTTACGCAATAAATGGAAGGATTCGATAACACCAATATCCCACCACAATTGACTGCGCTGACCAAAAACAACACCAATATTCTGTACAAACTTCTCACGTTCCTGATACGGAACATATCCACCAACCGATATTTGCCCTGAAGTAGGCACCAAAATGCCGGTCAACATCTTGATCGTTGTTGATTTACCGGCACCGTTCTCCCCAATATATCCGCATATTTCGCCCTGCGGAATCTGAAATGAAATATCATTTACAGCCAATACCTCCTGGTATTGACGTGCAAACAGGTCCTGGAACGCGCCCTTCAGCCCACCTCGGCTTTTCTGGACGCTAAACGACTTGCGCAAATCTTTGACATCAATCGCCAGCATGATTATACCTCACTTGGATTTTGTTGAAATTGCTTGTAGCCCAAAAAGAAATTATAATGGTATCAGTCAAAATTCAGCAAGCTTTAAAATAGTCTGGAGCTGCGTCCTGCCCTGTATGTTGGGAAAAGACGTGTACGGAAAGCTTCGACTACATCTTACTTGAATACTCGAACTCGTTTTTTTATTTCATCTCAAATACAAAGGAGAGCTAGCATGACCAGAAAGACGAAGAGAACCATATGGATTTCTCTTGCCGCCTTCGTGTTAATTATTGGAGGAGCAGCGGCATATTATTTCGGTTCTATTCTCAATCAGTTGGACGGTTTGGCAAAGGACGGCGACGATTCACCATTTGCAGGCATCGAAAATGTGGAGAAAGTAAATACTCCTGACCCACCCAAATGGGAAGGCACAGAAACGGTAAATATTCTCGTTATGGGTGTCGATGCACGTGGATTGAAAAAAGGTGAAGTTCCTCGCTCCGACAGCATGATGGTTGTATCGCTCGACCCACTTACCAAAAAAATCAATCTGTTCTCCATTCTGCGCGACACTTACGTCAATATTGACGGATATGGCAAGGAACGGATCAACACCGCTATCACCCATGGTCCTAATGCAGCGATGCAAGCTGCCGGCGACCTGCTCGGCATTCCTGTACAGTATTATGTGTATACGGATTTCCAGGGATTCATCAAATTGGTGGATGCCGTTGGCGGTGTTGATTTTGATGTGGAGAAAGACATGCACTATACAAGTAAAGCAGACAATAACGAATACGATATTGATCTCAAAAAAGGATATCAGCATCTGGATGGCGAGACAGCGCTCATGTACGTTCGTTTCCGTCATGATGCGATGTCGGATTTCGCCCGTTCCGAGCGTCAGCGTGAATTGCTAAAAGCTGTAACGGCGAAAATGCAGTCAACAACAACCATTGCCAAACTGCCTGCCATTCTGGAACAGGTTAATCCTTATGTAGATACAAATCTGACACTCTCCGATATGTGGAAGCTGGGTGGTCTCGGATACCAGAGCAGCATGAACGGCAGTGAGCAGATTCCACCAATGAACCTGCTGAAAGAAGAACGTACAGCAGGCGGTGCACAAGTATTGACGGTTACCAATGAAGAGAAATTGAAGCAGCATATTCAGGATATTATTCACCCGCCTGCTACAACGGATGATAGTACGAACAGCACCGAAGATAAAACAGCCAGCGCTGACGATCAGAAGTCAGAGCAACCGGCTCAGTAAATCCAAACATGCAGAGGGCAGCCATTATGCTGCCCTCTCGTTGTGCCCAGCTATAATATTATGAGAAAATCATCATATCTTTCTGTGGCTTGTACCTTTATCATATTTTGAATTACGAAAGGAAGTTATCTTATGAATACATCACGTTCCCGTTCCGAACTTCTATACGCAGAAGCACTTGAACATATTGTTGGGGGTGTTAACAGCCCTTCACGCTCGTTCAAAGCCGTTGGTGGCGGTGCACCTGTATTTATGAAAAAAGCCCAAGGAGCCCACTTCTGGGATGTGGATGACAACCGTTATATTGATTATCTGGCCGCTTACGGTCCGATTGTTACAGGACATGCCCACCCTCATATTACGCAGGCCATTACAGAAGCGGCAGCAAATGGTGTACTGTACGGTACCCCAACAGAGCTTGAGATCAAGCTCGCCAAAATGCTGAAGGAAGCCATTCCTTCCATGGATAAAGTGCGCTTTGTTAACTCCGGTACAGAGGCGGTCATGACCACGATTCGGGTCGCTCGTGCCTACACCAAACGCAATAAGATTGTAAAATTCGCCGGATGTTACCACGGTCACTCAGATCTGGTGCTTGTGGCTGCCGGTTCTGGCCCTTCTACGCTCGGAATTCCTGACAGTGCGGGAGTTCCAGCCAGTATTGCACAAGAAGTCATTACTGTGCCCTACAATGATCTGGAAGCCCTGAAGGATGCTTTGGAGCGCTGGGGTGATGATGTTGCCGCAGTCATGGTTGAGCCGATCGTTGGGAACTTCGGTATGGTTATGCCGGAGCCTGGCTTCCTGGAAGGTCTTTGTGCCATGACACGGGCTAACGGCTCATTGGTTATCTATGACGAAGTCATTACGGCTTTCCGTTTCCATTACGGTTCTACTCAGACGTATGCCGGACTCGAAAACCATGCGGAGATTGAACCGGATCTGACGGCTCTTGGTAAAATTATTGGTGGCGGCCTGCCAATCGGTGCTTACGGCGGACGCAAACACGTTATGGAGCAGGTTGCCCCACTCGGACCGGCTTATCAGGCGGGAACGATGGCTGGTAACCCTGCATCCATCTCAGCTGGTATCGCATGTCTGGAGGTCCTGCAAGGCGAGGGTGTATACGAAGAGATGGAACGTCTTGCTATCGACCTGACGGCAGGTCTGCAAGCTTCTGCTGACCGTCATGGAATTGCACTGACGATCAACCGGATCCGCGGTGCGTTCTCCACCCATTTCTGTGACCATCCGGTTACGAATTATGATCATGCTCAAGACACGGATGGAGAGCTGTTTGCTTCCTTCTTCCGTCACATGCTGAACCGTGGCATTAACCTGGCTCCATCCAAATATGAGGCTTGGTTCCTGACCACGGCCCATACAGACGAGGATGTTCAGGCTACATTGGAAGCCGCAGAAGCTTCCTTCAAGGCGATGGCTCAGGAATAAATTGGATTATTTCCATTCACAATATAGCGTACAAGCTGTATGGTCGATGGATTAACAACTCATGGAAAAGGCGTCCAACAAGTGATCAACTTGTGTGGACGCCTTTTGTTATATACCAACAACACTCCGATTCTTCACCTTATTTCTGCCTGATCTGAAGTTTCAAAATTTCCTCCCGGATCTTCTGTATCCCTTCCTCGATTCGCTGCTTAGGCACATTGGAGATGTTCAAGCGCAGCATCTGATCCTGATGCGCTTGATATGTTCCCTCCGGATAATACCGTTCTGTCGTATCAACGATGACTCCGTGCTTTTGAAGCCGGGACAGCAGAACACGAAGCGGCATATCACCCGCCAAAGGCAATACGGTATGCTCCCCACCTGTTCGAGGAGCGTCCATAAACGGAGCAAAGTCTGGATATGTGTCCAGTTGCTCATGCACCGTGTGCATCCGGGCAGCATAGCGGTTACGAATCACTTTCCTGTGATGAGCAAACATTCCGCTGTGGACATAGATCTCCAGCGCAGCTTGAGACAGAACGGAAGTGTCGATATCGAGCATTTTTTTGTAAGCCCCAAAAGATTGAATTAGTGTTGAGGGCAGAACAGCTACACCAATGCGCAGACCTGGAAACAAAATTTTGGAGTAACTCTTCAGATAGATGACCCGGCCTTCGGTATCATAGGACCATAACGGGTCCTGTTTCGTATTGTCCTCCAGATCAGCCAGATAATCGTCCTCCACCAGATAGACATCGTACCGCTGTGCAAGCCGGATCAGTTTCTTTTTCTCAGCAACAGTCAACGATGTGCCAATCGGATTGTGAAAGCGAGGCATGACATAGAAAAACTTGATATCTTCCTCAGCGAACTGACGTTCAAGCGATGCCCAGTCCAGCCCATCCAGGGCACGTCTCACACCGGCAATCGGCACATTTAATCCACTCAGTAGCGAGGGCATATTGTGATAGGTCGGTAGTTCAAGCAGTACTTTTCTCTTTCCATTAGGAAAAGGCATCAATGCAAGTACAGCCAGTGCCTGTTGCACACCTGATGTGATAAAGAACTGCTCCGTTCTCGCAAACACCTGATAATCCGCAAACTGCTTCTGCAACAGCATGATAAGCGAAGGTAATCCCTGATCCGTGCCATACATAAATAACTCTGCCTGTTTCTTCTCCATCGCCTGATCCACACAATGACGAAAGTCTGCATAAGGGAACACCCTTGGATCGGGAGCAGCTGAAGCAAAGTCCAACGCTCCCTGCCAGTCCATGTCCTGAGCACCTGTCCCGTTCTGAACGGCATAATAGCCAGATTGAGGTATGGCGTACACCAAATGCCGTTGCTCCAGCCACTCATATGCACGAATCGCTGTACTTATACTGCATTGATATTGTTCTGCTACAACTCGAACGGCTGGAAGACGGATGCCCTTATCTGCCCACTGGCGACGATCCTGCTGCTGCATCTGTTCCTGAATCCATTGCTTTAATGCTTCGGCAATCACTTCGTATTTTTTCACTGCACCCATCCCTCTCCCACAATTGTACCGATACAGTTAAACCTTTTATCTATTGTAGCACGATGCACCCGGCAGTATATTGAATAAGTCCAGCACATGCCTCAAACCTGACATAATTCAGGATAATGAAAGATAAAGCGCTATGACTACTGTATTGGAGGAGCATTTATGAACAAAACACACACTCGGGGATACGCTTATATCGCAGCTGTATTGTACGCAGCTATTATCGGTCTATCTTTTTTATTTGTTAAAATGACCGTCACTGTTGCACATCCAATTGATGTCCTTGCCCACCGATTCGCCCTGTCGCTGATCGTTGTTAGCATTCCTGTCATTTTTGGCTGGATCAAAATCCGACTGAGCCTTCGTGATCTGTGGCGAATCATTCCACTGGGGCTGTTATCTCCCGTCTTATTTTTTGCCTTTCAAGCCTTTGGGCTTGTATCTTCCAACTCATCGGAAGCCGGTATTATTCAGGCCATGGCCCCTGTATTCACACTCGTTCTCGCTTCAGTCTTCCTGAAGGAACGCACATCCACGATGCAGAAGCTGTTCCTGCTTCTGTCTGTTGCTGGAGTGGTCTTTATTTTCATAATGCAAGGAAGCGGCATGTCTATAGGTAACCTGAAGGGCATTGCATTATTGCTGTTATCCACGGTCTGTTTTGCAGGGTATGGTGTGCTTGCAAGACCATTAACCCAGAAGTACAAACCAATGGAATTAACATGGGTCACACTGATGGTTGGCTGTATTGTATTCAACGCCGCTTCCCTGATCCGACATGCGTCCAGCGGTTCCATGATGGACTACATCAAACCGCTTGGAGATACATCCTATCTGGGTGCGCTCGCTTATCTGGCGATCCTCTCCACCATGATCTCTACCCTGCTTGCGAGCTATGCCCTGACCCATCTGGAGGCTTCGCAAATGAGTGTATTCAGCAATCTGTCCACGCTCATCTCCATCGTAGGAGGTGCATGGATACTGCATGAACCAGTGGGTAGCTACCACTATATTGGTGCATTGTTGATTATTGCTGGTGTGCTTGGCACCAATATGAGCGGTCGCAAACATAGGCTGGTCACCGGGATCAAGTCAGATTCCCCATATTGAGACAGCGATGAAGTTGGTTCGCCGGTTCAACGAGTTATACGCTGCCATCCTCCCCGAACCCCGCATTTTGACTGGAGAGCGGCCCGGGAAACGATGTTAGAGGTAAGAGAAGCCATGGGTATTCGTTATTTTGACTGACAGTATGAAGCGCTCCAATCCCGTTAACACTGCTGAGGACAGTCTATCGGGAAAAGGAGACCCCTCAGCATGAAACGAACACAACCTTCTTTTTTACAAGCTATGATGTTGATCATGTTGTCCGTTGGCTTGATCAGCCATGTTCTGATTATTCCTGCCCTTTTGGCTGCGGCCAAAAGGGATTCTTGGATTTCCGTCCTGCTATCAGCCGGACCATTTCTGATATTTGCGCTAATGCTCGCCTATGTCTCTCGTTTCCTCCAGCATCAAACCCTGCATGAATGGTTAACATCCCGTCTCGGCAAGCCTATCGGCCTGTTCTTTCGAGTGGGTAACAGTCTCTTTTTTCTGAGCGCAATCTATTTCACCCTGCACGATACCACGACTTGGGCCAAAACAAATTACCTGACAGAAACGCCAATTCTGGTAACCAGTATTGCCCTCATGTCTCTCTGTGCCTATGGGGCATATAAAGGCATCCGCTCACTGGCATTTACGGCAGGATTGATCCTTCCACTGGTGGTACTGCTGGGCTTCTATGTTGCAATTGTGAACACTCAATACAAGGATTACAGTCGTCTCCTGCCTGTGTTAGAACACGGCTGGCATCCGGTGCTTAATGGCATGATTTACAGTCTTGCAGGCATGTTTGAACTGCTGTTCATCTGGTATATCCAGCCTCATCTCACTAAACGTATACGTGTATGGCAGTATCTGATGCTCGCAATCATTCTTGTGGGACTAACAGTCGGCCCACTCATCGGGGCGATTGTGGAATTCGATCCTTTTGAGGCTGCCAAAATGCGATATCCCGCCTTTGAAGAATGGCGAATTGCCTCCTTGGGCAAGTACATCGCCCAGACCGACTTCTTTTCCATCTACCAGTGGCTCGCAGGCTCGTTCACCCGGATTAGTCTCGCCATGTATATTGTAGTAGAAATATGGAATATTAAGAGCTCTACCAGAAGGCTTATCAGTTGTATCTCGTTAGGTGTCTTCTTTATTCTAACCATGTTGTATCCTCTGGATGATATGACCTTCGAAAAGCTTCTGGTCGAATACATATTTCCGTTCAATCTCGTGTATTTGAGCGGACTTGCGATTATCGCGACGACGGTTGCCTTTATCCATTCACGCCATCAGAGGAGGAAACATCATGGAGCATCAAGCGATTGACACCACGTCCCATGAAACACTGCTTGCCTCTTTGAAAGAGCAGTTCAATCCATGTGCAGATGTTGTTATTCAGACCTTTCCTGTCAAAGATGAATCCGATCAGCCAGTCATTTTGCTCTATTGCGAAGGACTGGTCGACGGCAAACAAATCAATCAATTTATTATTCCCCGTCTGGAACAACACTCCCTGATCATTGAGGAATCACATCCCCACGAACTGGGATTAACCTTAAATCCGATTGAGGATCTCACTGATTCCAAGAAACTTAATCTTTTGATTTTTAGTGGACAACTACTGATCATTTTTGGTAATGGTGTGCAGGCCTGCAGTCTGGATATCGCTGATATCCCGGGACGCAGTCCAGAAGAATCAGCCATTGAAACATCAGTTAAAGGCCCGCGCGATGGATTCACCGAAGAACTCACTACCAACGTGGCCCTTATTCGCAAACGAATGAAAACATCTTCGATGTGTTATGAGAAATATGTCAAAGGTGGTCGTACCCAAACTGCCATTGGACTTCTATATGTAAAAGATATTATTAATCCAGACATTCTGAAAGAAGCACAACACAATCTGGATCAGATTGAGATTGACGGCATTCTGGGTACCTCAATCATGGAGCGAGCTGTCATGGGAGGGATTCGGAGTATTTTTCCACTCACAGATAATACTGAACGTCCTGATTTTGTCGTCGATTCCCTGTTAAATGGACGTTTTGCCGTTCTCATTGAAGGTTCTCCTGTGGCGGTCATCGCACCAACTACACTTTTCAATCAGTTGAAGTCCCCGGAAGACAAAAGCACACCTTTTTTCATAGTTACCTTCGAACGGATTTTGCGTATTTCCGGTCTGCTGATTGCCTGTTTCTTCCCAGCCTTCTACATCGGCCTGACCAGTTTCAATGTGGAACAGATTCCGCTACCTCTCTTGGCTACAATTGCTGGTACTAGAATGGGCCTGCCCATGCCGGTGACGCTGGAAGCCTTTTTAATGATTTTTATGTTCGAGCTATTTAACGAAGCCGGTCGGCGGTTACCACGTGCGTTAGGGCAGACGGTCAGCGTGGTCGGCGGACTTATCATCGGGGATGCAGCCATTCGTGCCGGGATTACATCGCCCACCATCATAGTTACGGTAGCGATCTCAGTCATCTCCAGCTATATTCTCGTGAATACCGTGCTCAGCGGGGCTACTGCACAAATTCGTATCGGAATGCTCATTATTTCTTCGATCCTTGGATTATTTGGATTTATGATCGGACTGTTCGCTCTGTTGGTACACCTCGTATCGTTGGAGTGTTATGGCGTATCCTATCTGTCACCCGTATCTCCCTACATTCCAGGAGACTTCACTCAAGCCGTATCCATGCCCCCTTCCATGAAAAAAAACAAGCGTCCAGAAGCACTTCACACCCAAGATTCCACTCGCTGGAGAAAACGGTCATGACCAGATGGATGTCCATGAGTGGCCTACTTGCGGGGTGCTTGATCCTGCTAACGGGATGCTGGGATTCCAAAGAGGTGCAAAGTATTAACTTCATCACGGCCATTGGAATAGACTATGTGGACAACCAATATATTGCGTATGCCCAGTTGATTGACTTCTCCAGTATTGCAAAACAGGAAACGCCAACTTCCCGGGAAACAAGGGATATCTGGATTGGACGGGGCGAAGGTTCAACACTGAGCATGGCTATTAACGACTTGTATGAAACATCACAGCAGCAAACGCTCTGGACTCATGTTAAAGCCATTGTTTTATCGAAAAATGCTCTGGAAGGGAAGCTGGAGGAAATATTTAATACGTTGCTGCATTCAGGTCAACTGAGATATACACCCTGGATTTACGCGACAGAGCAGAACATTCCGGATGTGCTCTCCCCATCTGCGCTGCTGAACCAATCTGCCCAGACGATTGAGTTATTCGAGCCCATGAGGCTATACAAACAGCATTCCGGTTTCGAACCTATTCGGCTCCATCAGCTTCTCGATGGACTACGGGAGCCGGCTTCCGTCGTTCTTTTACCCTCGGTATCAACGAGGAACGAGACCTGGTTCAACGGCGATAAAACGCCACCCCTTGTTAGAATGGACGGGTTTTATGTCATTTCCAAAGGCACAAGTCAGGGTAGAGTTGCAGGAGCAGATGCAGATGGTACACGTTACGTAAATTATGAGCGCGTACATCAGTACCCACTATACGTATATGGGAATGGTGGGAAAACTCCTGATTTAACCTTGATGCTTCGCCATCCCAAGACGAGAATCACGGCGAGAAAACAAGGAGATGGCGTCACATTTGATCTAGTTACCTCGGTCAAAAGCTCCATCACCGAAGATCACGGGGCTCCTCGGTCTCCACATGCCATGGAACAGGAAGCGGAGAAACAAATCGAATCCCAAATCCGAGATACGTTCGAAAAAACCAAGTCACGCAAGATCGATTCATACGGTCTCGTGGAACACCTCTATCGCCACAATCTGCCCTTATGGCAACAAGAGGTCTCCCAACGTGCTGACCCCCTGGAGCGTTTCAAGCTCGGCAAAGTAGAGGTCCATGTGGATATCCTTAATGCGAGCACGTATAAATACAGCGATTAAATGAAGAAAAAGAAGCCCCGTGCCTGCATTGGATGCAAGGTTACGGGGCTTCTTACCATCTCCAGCTATGCTGTCGATTGGGGAAGTTATCCTAATGGATACGCCATGACACTCATCAAAGCCAATTCAGGCTGGGTCGTGTCCAAACGACTGTACTGGACGATAACCGGGATGTTGCTCGAAACCGTAATCGCATAAGGCACGCCCGGTGGAATAGACTGCTCCCCGGATCGTAGCGATGCAGTGCGAATGTGCTTCGTCCTTCTCGCTGGCACTTCAGCGACCATACCTTCGAGTGGTTCTCTGTCTTCAAAATAAATCGTGATATGCAGCTCCGCATCCGTGGCACTGGTGTTCAGTACACAGATGCTCTCATGACTCTCCAATGTGCCCCGGCTCTCCGGGGGAATGTAACCATCTGGAATGACCCAGTAGGTGTGACCTGTAGCTGCTGAAAAATTCTTACGGGCAGATGTGCCTAATTCTGTCTGGTCAGGTGTCATTGAAATACATCCTCCTTTTTTGCGATTGCAATTTAGGTTAAAAATCCGTGGGCTCGCGCGGCAGTCGCTTCGGTGGACGGATCGGGCTGTGGGCCACTGTTGGCTCGGGATTTCTATTCATTTCCCCCTCAGCAGGGGAAATCCCGCTCCAAAGGCGGACGCTTCGCTCCCTCTACCCGATTCCGCCCTCCTCCGCTGCTACGCTCGCCTGTTTTTTAAAAGATTATTGCCTTCGCTCTTTCGCTGGGCAACTTTTGCTGGCTCGTTACTTCGTTTAACTTGCTACAGCTTTTAAACCCTGAATAGCTGCGGGGCAGTCGCTTCGGTGGGCAGATCGGGCTGCGGGCCGCTGTTGGCTCGGGATTTCTATCCATTCCCCCTCAGCAGGGGGAATCCCGCTCCAAAGGTGGACGCTTCGCTCCCTCTACCCGATTCCGCTCTCCTCCGCTGCTACGCTCGCCTGTTTTTTTAAAGATTATTGCCTTCGCTCTTTCGCTGGGCAACTTTTGCTGGCTCGTTACTTCGTTTAACTTGCTACAGCTTTTAAACCCTGAATAGCTGCGGGGCAGTCGCTTCGGTGGGCAGATCGGGCTGCGGGCCGCTGTTGGCTCGGGATTTCTATCCATTCCCCCTCAGCAGGGGGAATCCCGCTCCAAAGGTGGACGCTTCGCTCCCTCTACCCGATTCCGCCCTCCTCCGCTGCTACACTCGCCTGTTTTTTAAAAGATTATTGCCTTCGCTATTCGCTGGGCAACTTTTGCTGGCTCGTTACTTTGTTTAACTCGCTACAGCTTTTAAACCCTGAATAGCTCGCAGGGCAGTCGCTTCGGCGGGCGGATCGGGCTGTGGGCCGCTGTTGGCTCGGGATTTCTATTCATTTCCCCTCAGCAGGGGAAATCCCGCTCCAAAGGCGGACGCTTCGCTCCCTCTACCCGATTCCGCCCTCCTCCGCTGCTACGCTCGCCTGTTTTTAAAAGTTTATTGCCTTCGCTCTTCGCTGGGCAACTTTGTTTTTCTCGTTACTTCGTTTAACTCGCTTAATTATTTAGGGCATGAACCTATCGCAGATACATCTGCAGCGGCTGCAATTGCAACTCGCGGATGGCTTCTGCCACCTGCTGGGCAAGGCGGCGGGCGCCTCGTTCCTGAAAATGTGTGTTATCCTCCACGCCTGAGGGGAAGTTCACATACTCGCCTGGCAGCACCCACATAAAGTCGTCCTTGGTGCCTTCTACGCCTGCCTGCTCGAACAGAAGACGGCTGCGCTCAGCCAGATCGATCAGCGGAACATCTTCCTCTTCCGCCAGTTCACGCACGGCGATGATATAATCGCCATGTGTATCGGTCAATGTGCCATCGTCCGCAAAATAGCGACGATGCACCGGGGTTATGAGCACTGGACGAGCCTTGGCTTCGCGTGCAGCGTCGATATACTTTTTCAAATATTCCTTATATGTTGTGAATGGGTCCGTCCCACGTTCAGGGTCCGGCTTCTCATCGTTATGTCCAAATTGAATAAACAGAAAATCTTCAGGCTTGATTCGCTCCAGAATGGCGCTGAGTCTGCCTTCATTAATAAAACTGCGGGAACTTCGGCCTGACTTGGCGTGATTATCCACTGCCACATCATGTTTGAACTGTGCTGGAAATAATTGACCCCAACCACAATACGGATATCCACTTTCCGGCTGATCCGTTACGGTAGAATCCCCAGCAAGAAATACAGTCATGGTCTGATTCGCAAGAGTAATCTCCAAAGCATTAATTCTCGGTGCAGGACCGGAGAATGACAGACGAAGTCTGCCGCCGCGAACAACAACAGAGAATCTAACCTCTGCGTATTGTCCGGGAAGTGTGCGAATGGTTGGCAGTACAAGTCTACCCTCACCAGCTTTCACGCGGGTCACTGTCTCAGCCAATTCATCACCTGCAACGAGTAATACTTGGTAAGTTCCGTCGGGAACATCCACGATGAACGATGCTTTGAGCGGAATACAGAAGCCTGAACGCAATCGGGCAGACATGGTTGTCTGCCCCGGATTGTTATAATGTTGTTTCGTAGGATCCGACACATCGTCATCACGAATGCGTTGTTTCTCATACACCAGAGATCCTGCCTCGAATCCGTATCCTCCGCGTTCCTCATATGCGGTTGTTGCAGTTACTTTCAGATAATCCCCTGTCTCATCTGCTCTTCCCGAGTCCGGTCCAAAGTTAAACTTCCAGCTGGTCACGGACACTGCCTGGCCCTCTGCCGCTGCCTCCATGGCAACGGCCTGACTACCCTGAGCTTTATTCAAAAGCGATAACCTCCTTGGTTAACTTTCGTAAACGTTCATTCGGGCGAAGATACGAAGATACAGTAATCTGGCTTATCCTTTCAATCCGCTGGTGCTCATCCCTTGAACAATTTGTTTCTGGAAGATGAAGAACACAGCTACAACCGGAACCAGACTGACGATGGACATGGCAAACATTGCGCCCCAGTTGGAAGCAGATTCACTATCGAGGAACATTTTCAGTGCCATCGACACGGTGTATTTATCAGGCGAGTTCAGGTACAATACCGGACCGAGCAGATCCTCCCATCTCCAGTAGAAGGAGAAGATGGCTGCAGTCGCCAGAGAAGACTTGATCAGCGGCATAATAATCTGGATATACAATCTAAACTTGTTACATCCATCGATGGTTGCAGCCTCATCCAGTTCCTTCGGAATCGTTCGAATGAACTGTACCATCAGGAAGATGAAGAATGGCATTCCGAAGAATGTAGGTACAACGATTGGCAAGATAGTATTCAGCCAGCCGAGCTTCGTGAAAATGATGTACTGAGGAACCAATACCACGTCATGTGGCAACATCAGTGTTAACATCATCAAGGAGAACCAGAACGTGCGTCCCTTGAAATTCAATCTGGCAAAACCAAAAGCGATCAGCGATGACGATATTACGGCACCGATCGTGGAAATAACCACAATTACAAGTGAGTTGGTGATGTAATCCATAAACGGTCTCCCAGCTGTGCCTTTCCAGCCATCCACATAGTTGCTCCAGATCCACTCCGCAGGAAACAGGGTATCCGCAGTGACGAATATCGTACGGCTTTCCTTGAATGAACTGAATAGCATCCATAGGACGGGATAGAGCATCAGGAGGGCAAGAGCTGCAACGAACAGGTGATAAACGGGCCATTTTACATTTCTCCAAACCATCGTTACTTCCCTCCTTCAGATTCGTAGAACACCCAGTACTTGGATGTCAGGAAGACAGCTACCGTGAGTATACCAATCATGATGAGCATGACCCAAGCCATTGCCGAAGCATAACCCATGTTGTTAAACATAAACGCCTGACGGAACAGATACAGGGAATACAACATCGTACCGTCCATTGGACCACCTTCGCCTTTGGAGATAATATAGGCAGGTACAAACGTCATGAATGCTCCAATCGTCTGCATAATCATATTGAACAGGACGATCGGGCTAAGCAGTGGCAAGGTGATGCTGAAAAATTTCCGTATAGGATTCGCCCCATCCACACCTGCTGCCTCGTACATCTCAGTAGGGATATTTTTGAGACCAGCCAGGAAGATCAGCATGGACGAACCAAACTGCCACACAGACAGTGAGATGAGCATAACCAGAGACGCATTTGGGTCACCAAACCAGCTTATAGGCCCGATCCCAATTGCCGTTAGAGCACTGTTGATAACACCCTCATTACTGAAGAGGTTACGCCACATAATGGATACGGCCACACTACCACCGATAATGGATGGCAGGTAATACAGCGTCCGGTACGTTCCAATCATACGAGAGCCAGTGTTTAGGACCATCGCTACGAAGAGGGCAAAGATCAACCTTAACGGTACCCCAATGAATACATACAGAAACGTCACTTTGACCGAGTTCCAATATTTCGGGTCATCAAAAAACATTTTGGTGTAGTTATCAAGCCCAATCCACCGCGGAGAAGTGAACAAGTTATAACTCGTGAACGACATATATAAGGACACAAACATGGGGATGAGTGTGAAGCCCAGGAATCCAATAATAAACGGGCTTATGAACGCATATCCAGTTAAGTTTCTACGTAACGACGAATACTGCCTCAATGGAACGAACCTCCTTCATGGATCAGCTTGCTCCCTCATCCTGGCTTCGGTCATCTGGACGGGGAAAGGCCCTCGCATTTGCGAGTAGCCGCATTCCCGACCATCCCTGAAGTGGGACGAGCAAGCCATCATTCAACTGTTATTTATTGTTCGCAAGTACAGATTCGGCGTTCTTTCGGAATGTTTCTGCTGCCTGTTCAGGTGTAATTTTGCCAAAGTTCAACTCTTCAACCACATCTGCCAGAGCAGAGATTACTTCAGGTGAACCAACCGGTGGCGGAGAACTCATTGGTGAAGCTTTTGGCTCCATGGCTGCTACGAATTCAAAGACTTGTTTCGTTGCGTCACTCAGCTCAGGTGCGATAGCTTCTTTGATTGCTCCTGAGATTGGCACACCGCGCTCACCTTTGATCAGTTTGTTGGCTTCCACGTCATTCACCCAGAAATCAATGAATTTAGCCGCTTCTTCCTTCACTTTGGAGTTGGACGTTACACCCCAATACATACTTGGTTGCATATATAGTCCTTTTTCCATATCCGGTCCTGGCATTGGAGCGATTTCGAGTGGACGGTTCGCTACCTGTTGCAAGGCTACGAACTGGTTGGACCATTGCCATACGCCGATTCCTTTTTCCTTCACGAGATCTGATTCCTCAATAATGCCTTTGGTTTGGTTGGCTACATCCGGCGTAGGTGCTGCACCTTGCTCGATCATGCGGCGCATAAGTCCGAAGAACTCCACAAACAATTGGTCATCATCATAACCAAGGCCAGTTCCTTCTGCATTGTAAAGCGAATGTCCTTTGGTACGCAGGAAGTAATGGAAGAAGATATCAGGAGCTACCCCTCCATCCAAATACAGGCCTTTCTCTGCGGCTTGTTTACCCAGTGCTTCGTATGATTCCCATGTCATATTTTCAGGCATAGCTTCCGCTCCCGCTTTTTTAAGCAAAGCAGGGTCATATTGGAAGCCCAGAACGTTAACACCGGCAGGTACACCGTATTGTTTACCGTTAATTACACCTGTGCTAATAACGTTCTCGGACACATCGTCCACTTTGATCTGATTGCCCAGATAAGGCGCTAGATCCTCAAGCTGACCATTCTGTGCATATTGGCTGATGTAGGAAATATCCATCTGAACGATGTCAGGCAACTGATTTGCAGCTGCTTGTGGTGCGAGCTTTTTCCAGTAGTCATCAAATGAAGCATATTCCACGTCGATTTTGACATTCGGGTTTTTCGATTTGTACAGGTCGATGACCTTCTGTGTATATTCATGCCGTGCATCCGAACCCCACCAAGCGATCCGCAGGGTAACCGATCCATCCGATGATCCCTGTTCGCTACCTCCACCTGAACTACACGCCGCTGTAAAAACGAGCAATGCAGCCATCATCAGGAATATTGCCTTTTTCACCATGCCAATCTCCCCTTTTATGTTGATATGGTTGTGTGAACGAGTTATCCTTTTATTTCTGATAACGCTTTCACAAACTTGTTAATGTCATTTTCGCAAATGTACGACCAGAGTTGAATACACAAAACCGTCTTGTTGGTTCAAAAAACAGAGGAGGACAACAGCCTCCTCTCGGCGCTGTTCGTCCTCCCCAGACATGAATTACACGATTGATAGTCCATTGTTATATGCCGATCCTGCGGAATTCCGTAGGTGTCATACCGGTCCACTTTTTGAACACCTGACTGAAATATTGTGAATTCCCGCCGAATCCGAACAATTCAGCAAGCTCGAACACTTTCACATCCCCGCCTCTGCGAATATGGTCACATGCGCGTTCAATGCGCAGACGATTCACGTAATTGGAGAAATTCTCGCCTGTGACTTTTTTGAAAATCTTGCCCAGATAATCCGGGTTCATATACAACATCTGATGGGCGACTCCATTGAGCGAGAGATCAGCCTCTCCATAATGACGATCCACGATATCCATCATCTTCTCAACGGCAGAAGACTGACGACTGATATGATTTTTGTAATAACCGGAAGTTAATCGGGCGGCACTGCTTGCAACAAAAGACTTCAAACCAGATAACGTATCGATATGCGGCAGTTCTGCCATACGCTGGGTGAATTCCGTTGCCTCCTCAGGCGGACAGACATGGACCATCGCCGAGTACAGCTGCACTACGTAAGAGCGAGTCACTTCAATTTCCAGCTGCTGGCGTGATAATAGATCAAACAGACGATCCACCTCTACCGCTGTTTCTTCGGTATTGCCCGATTTGATCAACTGACACAGTTGCTCGGCATCCTGTTCTACATGCAATCCGTCGCATTCTCCGGCCAGTACCAGATCATTCTTCGTAATCAGCTTGCCTTCACCGATGAAAAAACGATGGTTCAGATACTGCAACGCCTCACGAAACAACCGCCGGGACTGAATCATTCGATCTGCTTCACTCAGCGCAGCGGTCACTTCCAATTTATATAGTCTGGTGAATGCAGCACGAACCTCTTCAATACTTTCTTTCAGTCCGGCCGAATCGGCTGAATCCGCAAGCAGGATGAGGAGTTTGCCTTCAATGGTTGTGCTTAACAGGACATGTGGGAGCAGGTCACTGGCTATGTTTTTGATCGCAAATAAGTGACTGTAATCATGTTCATCTACAATTCGGAACAGCAGTAACCGAACTGCGTTCTCTTCAAGCTCCAGATCAAACAGCTCCTGATAATACTCCAGATCAACCGGCCCATAGGTGCGGTTGGTCATGAACTCCAGCAGAAATTGCTCCTTCACATGTGGAAGGACACGCTGCAATCGCTGTTTCATCTCACCGGCAACATGCTCCCTCACCTGAGCATCCTGATGTTCCTGCAACAGTTCAGTTAACGCATCATGGATCTGATTCTCGTTGCAGGGTTTGAGCAAATAATGCTTCACGCCATATTGCATCGCTCTGCGAGCATATTCGAACTCCTTGTAGCCGGATAACATAATGAAACGTACACCCGGATATGCTTCGGATGCCTTCTCTATGAGTCCGAGACCATCCAGACCTGGCATGGAAATATCCGTAATAATAATATCGGGTCTCGACTGCCCAATTTTGTCCAATGCTTCGATCCCGTTTCTCGCCGTTCCCACCAATTCCGTACCTGCTGCGGCCCAATCGACTACTTGGGAAATCCCCTCCAGAATGACACGTTCATCATCTACGAGCATCACTTTGTACATCGTCATCGTCCTCTCTGATCCAAGGTATGCTGATCGATACTACAGTTCCTGATCCGGGCTTGCTGCTCATCACCATTCCACCTTCATCGCCGAAGGTCAGTCTGATTCGTTCCTGGATGTTAGATAACCCAATGCCCTGTCCTCTTGTCTGAATACGTCCTTCGTGTAGTTGTTCCAGGAATTCCGGTGTCATCCCCGGACCGTCGTCCTCGACTTCAATAATCACCTTATCTCCATCTGCTCTCGCCCTAATACGGATCCGGCAAGGGTCAATGCTTGGTTCGAGTGCATAATGTATGGCGTTCTCCACCAAAGGCTGTAATGTTAACTTGGGAATTCGAGCCGTTCCTACCTCCGGCGCAATTTCCATGTCGAAATCCAGTCTTTCCTCAAAACGCGTGCGCTGAATTGTCACGTAACTGCGGACAATGTCCAGCTCTCTTTCCAGCGTGATCCACTTCTCGGACATATTCACAGAGCTACGCAGCAGAAATCCGAGAGCCTCAACCATTTCCGAGATCTGTCGTTGCTTCTGTACTTTAGCCAGCCAGTTAATGGATTCCAGCGTGTTGTATAGAAAATGTGGATTAATCTGCGCCTGAAGCGCTTTCAACTCAGTCTCACGAATCACCAGTTGCTTGGCATAATTCTCATCAATCAATTCACGTATTCTTTGAAGCATCATCTTGAATGTGCGATGCAGCAGCCCAACCTCGTTCTGTGGAGATATCGGAATATTGCCGAGGGCAGCCTCCTCCAGTTTATCCAGATCACCTTTCTCGATATTACGCATCTTTTTGATCAACTGCGCAATCGGATGGGTAATACTGCGAGAGAATCTCGCTCCAATAATAAGCGCCGCCAGAAAAATCATAATGAAGATCACCGTGACCAACTGTTTGACAAACTGGATCTTTTTAAACATCTGGTCAAACGGGGTTGTGTACAAATAGGTCCAATCCGTATAGGAAGAATGAGCACGAGCTACAAAGTGCCTCCCCTGCTCCAACATGGTAATTCCATAGGGCTGGGTGCGCTTCAGCTCAGACTCAATCTCGGCTTCACTGACCGACGATTCTGTTGGATAGATCACTTCTATTCCGTCGGTAATGAGTAATTGGGAGTCCTCAGCCGGTTCTTGCATCTGATCCTGTACAATTCGGTCCAGCCGTACCCGGATGATCAGTGTGCCGAGGTCCTCCAATGTAAATGCTCCGCCAATAAAGGATTTCACCTGTCGGACCGACAAGAGTCGGGACTGTTTATCCCCACTGGTGTGCCAGGCATTGGAGCCGGAATATTGCTGTCCCAGTGCAACCAGTTCCTTTTGCTTCGACTCTGAAATTCCCTCCCGATTGCCAGCGGCCATAACGTTATTATCATTATCGATAAATAGCATGGAATAGACGTATTTTTCGGAACCGGCATAAGCGACTAACCTGTTGGTAATTTTTTTGCGTAATCCATTTTTCTCATAACCCGTTTCTACCTTTTTCAGTTGGAGCAGATATTGCTGAAGCGGCTCGTCCGACATCACCTTGAAGGAAAGATTGGAAATTTCACGCAGTTGATTCTCAATGCCTACCGAAGACATATTGAGGACTTGCGAGGATTTCTCATAGATCTGACGGTCATAGATACTGAACACATATCGAAGTACGGACGCATAAAACGTAAAGCTGATTAACATCAAAAGTCCGATGAGAAGAATCGTTTTGTGATGAATCGGCAGTGTTGTGAAAGCGTTCTTAATTTTGTTCATCCTAAGCGCTCCTTTGGCTTGCGAGGGGTGCCTGTCATGCTATAGGTTAGTGGTTTTATTGTAAGTTATTTTCATATTTACACATCCATTGGTCATCTGACAAGATATATTTATGCAACATTTCATGTCATTAGAGAAGGTATACACCTGTGTCAGCAACGTAAAAAGAACACAAAACAGCCAGAATACCTTGAACAAATCAAGGTATTCTGGCTGTTGAATATCATCATGTTAAAACATAAAATACAATTTACGGATTAACAAAAACAGTTTTCAGCTTCGCTACATATTGCACATCAAAGCCAAGACCTTCAGCTACCATGGCAAGTGGTACATATGTTTTGGACTCCTTGCCTACCTTATTCAGGAATGCAGGTGTATCCACAGTAACCGATGCTCCATTTACCTTCACAGCATTGGCACCAATCTTCACAGCAACCTTTCGGTCTCCATATGTAATGGTTGCGGTTGAAGTCTTGTTATCCCACACTGTAGTAGCACCGACCGCATTCACGATGTCTTGAATCGCCACAAAGTTTTTGCCGTTACGGATAATCGGTTTGTACGGAGTATTTAATGTTTTGCCACTCACGATAATATTCATTGGTTCACCTGTGGCAGGTGCAGTCAACTTGGTGTAATCTCCCCAGATCGTTTTGGCAAATACTTCGGCAATGGCCGCATATCCAAATTGGTTCGGGTGGAAATCACGATCTTTGATCATATGTGTCATCGTGCCTTCACCACCAACAAACTCCTTGGCCACGTGTGCGACTTTGACATCGGTACCCTGAGCAGTGAATTGTGCTGCAATGCCATCAATAGTCTGTGTGAAGCCTTGGGATGCCTCCATCAGTTTGGAATAGAGTGCCTTGCCTGCTACTTCTGGCATCGGTTGATACTGGTCGGCGATGACAATTTTAGCTGTCGGGTTAATTTCATGGATATCATTAATCGCTGCACTAACATTGGCTGTATATGTTGCGAGTAATTCTTTTACCTTCGCTTGCAGTTCCTGATCACTCAGTTTGTCTGCTGTACCGAGAAGCTCAGATACATCATTTCCCCCAATGGTAATTGCAACCAGATTGGCCTGTGCTACACTCTCACGGATTGCAGCAGTATTGGCTCCGATCTGTCCCGCTCTTGGATCAGGAAGACTTGGTTGAATGGCTTCAGAAGTCAGTGTTTTTCCATCCTTAATTGCAGTAGTGAAGTTTTTCAGGCCACTGGTTTTCAATCCGGCAATCCCGTAGTTGTCCACCTGTGTACGTCCATGCAGCAAACCCTGCTCATGCAAACGTTCTACATAACCATAAGGCAATTCTTTTGTGTTGGGCTCATAACCTACCGTTATGGAATCTCCCAATGTGACGATGCGGAACTCCTTGGTTACGGCTACTGCATCTTTCTTCGCAGTCAGCGAAGTCTCGTTTGTACCCGATGGCAATACACCGGTTTTGGTGTCAGCCGCGTGTGCAGGCAATGCAGATGATGTAAAGAGCAGCATTCCTGCCAACATGCTTACCGTTAAACCGGCAGCTGTATTTTCCCATATACGTTTACGCTTCATTCAGGATAACACTCCTTCTCGCGAATCTATAATTACACTAATATAGTGTACATCGGTCATTCCAATGATATAAGTCGTGTTACTCTATTCTATCATTTTAAAGTAGGCGTTGTCCTCTCTGCTGAGAGCACACATGAAATAACAGACTCCCTGGTGGGGAGCCTGTTATTCGTGAAGCACAGCTATAACGTTCAGTAGTTAAGATTGCGGCTTATTCGAGTCCTCAGAATTCGAATGACCCTTGTCGCTCGCCGTTTTGTTCCCGGTAGCTCGCTCCAGATACCGATCATAACGATCATCCACTTCGCGTGCCATCTTCCGGTACTTTAACGTTTCCTCGACAATTGGATCACGTTCCGTCTGGATTCGCACTTCATACTTGGGAGGAATCAGCTGGCGTTCACGCTGATCGGTGTCGCCGGACTCTTCCATGTCCCCTTCCGTCAGCATATCACTGAGCCGTCGTTCCAGTTCTTTGGATTCATCCATTGTTTTCGCTCCTTTAATTAAAGTCATACATGCGTAACTATTACTTTTGTACTTTCACTTCGTGTACAGAACCATCTTCCGATCGCTGTTATCCCCAGATTTCTTTGATTCCCTTTTCCAAGGTAGAAATCCGGTGATAAAGGCGAGCGCTCCGCTTCTTCAGATGCTTTCTATCCCCTCCGTTAATGTACAATTAAAAGTAATTAAAGCATCGATAAGTTGAATAGACTCACTCCAGACCAGTAGCTTTCGCTTCCTTCAGCACATCCGTCAGTGCATCATGGATTTTGCCATTGCTGGCAACGACATGGTTCACAGACAGTTGGTAAGGCGTTCCGATGGTATCCGTCACCTTGCCACCTGATTCTTCAACCAGCAGCGCACCTGCGGCAATATCCCACGGTTTCAATCCAACTTCGGTGTAGGCGCTGAGACGTCCTGCTGCAACATACGCCAGATGAAGGGCGGCAGATCCGCCTGCACGCAAGTTACGAACTTGCGGAGCAAGCGCCTGTACAGCGGCCATATTCAGTGGCAACGCAAAGGTTGTGTCTGCCGGAAAACCAACCGCAATCAGGCTCTGAGCCAGTTTTTGTTCACCAGATACAAGCATCCGGTTTCCGTGAACATATGCTCCTTTCCCTTTTTCCGCAACAAACATTTCATCACGGGAAGGGTCGTAGATCACGCCGACAATGACTTCACCATTGTGAGCCAATGCAATGGACACCGAATAAAACGGGAATCCGTGTACAAAGTTCGTCGTTCCATCCACAGGATCAACAATCCACAGGAACTCTTCTTCCTCGGCCTCTTTCAGTGCTTTTGCCGAAGCTTCCGGTCCGGGTTCGACGCCTTCTTCACCCAGAATGGCATGGTGGGGAAAATGCGTGAGAATCAGGCGGCGGATCATCTGCTCCGCTCCTTTATCCACTTCGGTCACCAGATCTTGGGGTGAATATTTGGTGCCAAGTTCAGCTACCGTCCCAAGACGGCTTTTGATCCATTCGCCAGCTTTGGAAGCTGCATTAATGGCAACGGCAGTATAGCTTTTGCTTGTCACGACATAAGGTGTCTTTTCCTTCTCATTCAAAGCGTTCACTCTACTTTCTATATCAATCTACGAAAAGTTGAAATACTTGTTAAAAGTATACGCCCCACAGGTCGTAAAGTTTCTCGTTGCCCAGGCCCCTTTTGGCACTACGGATGAATGATGACGGTAGACTCGTCCACCCACTCCACACCCTCTTCGTGATAGAATGCCAGCTTCTGCATCAGTTGCACAAGAGCCTCATCCTTGCGTTTAGCCTCAATCATCACGTCAAGCCTCGGGGTATCTGCCGCGATATGACGCAAGAAGTCGAGCACAGGCTCTACCTCCACACCATCGGCATGACCTCGCAGATCCTTCTCACTCTTTGGACTGGAGACATGGATTTTGGGTGGCAATGGCTGATCAGCCGGTGAATCTGCCTGCGCGAGCGGTGAATCCCAGGTTTTCAGGATATCAGGCCACAGATCCCATGGCTGTTCTCCTTCGTTGTTCACCCACTGGTGATGAATATCCAGCACCATGGGCAATCCCAAGCGCTGGCACACGGCTAGTGTCTCAGGCGCATTGAACGTTTTGTCATCATTTTCGAGTGTGAGCCGCTCCTGAATGTCCCGATCCAGCTTCAAAAAGTTTTCTTCAAAACGAAGCGCCGCCGAAGGCTTGTCCCCGTATGCACCACCAATATGTATATTGTTCTTGGCAGTGGCATTCAGTCCCATGGCATCCAGCATCCGAACATGATGACGAAGGTCGCGAATCGAGTTGTGCAGAACTTGCTCGCGGGGGGTACTAAGTACGGTAAAATGATCCGGATGAAAGGACACACGCATATGATTTTCCTTCACAAAATCACCAATGGCCGCAAAGTCCTGCTTCAGTGCCGGGAACGGGTCCCAGTCATTCAGGTCCTCGTGTGTTGCCAGTGGAATCAATTTGGAAGAGAAGCGATATACATGAATATGGCTACCCTTGTTGTGCCTGAGCAAACGTAATGTATTGTGCAGGTTCTCGGCTGCAATCCGTTCAAGCTTGCGGATCGCTGCTTCCCTGTCATCGATTTTGTTAAAACTCGACATGGTCATGGTCCGGGAAGGCGAGGCGTTCTCTATAAGCACGGACATTGCCACGTAACCAAAGCGTACGAGCATGAATCTCTTCCTCTCTATTAGGGCGGAGAACCCGCACGGCATCTTCAGCCGTCAGGATGTACCGTCACTGTATATAACCAAGTTTTACCCTAAAAGAGTGACCATAATCGTATTCTGGCAAATCCGTCCTTCCGACCCGCACTTACAGTCAACAACTACTCCTGTGCTTGCTCCCCAAAGAACATCTCATCCGCAAGGGCAGTCTGAATGCGTGATTCTTCCTCAGTCAACTTGCGGATGAGTTGCATCTCCACCTCAGTTACCTCTTGCCCCTGGAAGTTGATCTCTGCAATGGAAACCACGATCTTGACGATGGCTACAGCCACGTTATCCGGTGTGTATGCAATCACTTTCTGGCCGGTAGGAAATACCCGGAAGCCCTGTTTGACCATTTTGCCGCGTCCGTATTCAAGCAATTCGAACAGCTCCTGCTCATTCTTGAACTTGCATACGGAATTGAATTCAGTCTGAAATCCCATGCATATCCCTCCTGATCTTGTGGTCGCAGGCTACGCCTGTACGCCGTTCTCGTAATTCAGTGCCTGCTTGCGGTTGTAACGCTCCAGTGCCAGCTCAATCATGCGATCCAGCAGTTCGGCATACGATACACCTGTCTCACGCCAAAGAAGTGGATACATGCTGTATGGTGTGAAACCAGGCATGGTGTTAACTTCATTAATAAGCAATGCGCCATCATTTTTCCGAATGAAGAAGTCGGCACGTGAAATACCGTTACCTTCAATCGCACGGAACGCCTGCAAAGCTGCCTCGCGAATGCGATCTGCGGCCTCTGGGTCCAGTGGAGCTGGAATCAGCATCTGTGATTGACCATCAATATACTTGGCTGCATAGTCATAATACTCACCGGATGATACGATCTCGCCTGGAACGGAAGCCATGGGCTCGTCATTGCCGAGGACGCTGACCTCAACTTCGCGGGCTTCAACGAACTCCTCTATGACAACCTTCGTATCATACCGAAGTGCGAACTCGACAGCTGTCTTCAGCTCATCGCGGTTACGTGCTTTGGAGATGCCTACACTGGAGCCCAGATTCGCCGGTTTGATAAAACAAGGATACCCCAGCTGATCTTCGACCTGTACGATCATTTCGTGCTCTGTCTGCTTCCATTGTGTCGCGTTAAAATACGTAAAGGCACATTGGTCAATGCCGGCCTGTGCAAACAGCTTTTTCATGACCACTTTGTCCATGCCGCCAGCCGAAGCCAGTACACCTGCACCTACATATGGCATATCCGCCATCTCGAACATGCCCTGAATGGTGCCATCCTCTCCAAACGTACCGTGCAGCAGAGGGAACATCACGTCCAGCGCTTCTGCTCCGCCATACAAACGGCCAAACAGGGCGTTCAGCGCATCCTGCGTTCCACCCGCCGATTGCTCCAGCTTCAGATCTTCAATCTGCGCGAACGGCGCATGCATGACAGGTCCTTTTTTCCACGTCCCCTGCTTGGAGATATAAAAAGGAACCAGTTCATACTTTTCATAATCAAATGCGTTTGTTACAGCAAACGCCGTTTGCAGCGACACCTCATGCTCGCCTGATTTTCCGCCGTACACGACGCCTACTTTTAATTTATCCATACTCATGTGTACCCTCCGATTATCTGTGCCTGATGCTGTCATGTTTGCATGCTCAACACCCTTGTTATTCTGCTTGCGTTATCTGATCTTATTTTACACGGAACTGAATGTCTGCGTCACCGCATCCCGAAAATCTTTCGTCATCAAAACTCATCTGCAATATGAAAAAGCCGGTATACCGTCCGCTCCGTCCAAGCGTAAGAATCCCGGTAATCCCAAAATCGGTGACGGCTGCTAACCGTATGTGCGTTAACAAGCGGCATGCCGCCCGCATCAAACGCGGTCACAACGGTGCTGTGCTGAAATCGTCCATCTCCATCCCAATCGTAGAGAATAACATCGCCGAGCATCAGCTGCTCAGGACGCTCCACTTCTGTCGCGGTCAGACCCCAGCTGCTGCCTGACAAATAACGCTCCAGACTGTTGGAAACTGCCCAACTGTAACTCCACATTTCGGAGCCGTTCACATACCCTTTATACCACCAGCCGGCTTCTCTCCTACCAGTATAGTGGATGGGTGCGCCCCCTGCAAAGAGACATTGGGACACGTAATTGGTACAATCCACATCAAATTCCTCAAATGCCGGATTCCCCGCATTCCACCACCGATCTGCATAGGCAACTGCCAGATCTCTGCGATATGACTGTTGCCGTGAACTTCTTCCTTGACCCAGCACTTCCCGATTCAGCAACGGCCGATTCATCGCCTGTACAAAATCAGCTTGTTGAAACGGACGTCCTTCCCCAGCAGGGCGACGCTCCGGCACTTCTCGCTCGACCCGTCCAATGATCCATCCACCACTCTGCCGCAGAAAGGTTAACCGCTCCCGCTCAATCCGGTCCTCCCGGTGAGTGATCCCGCTCTTCTCGTAGAACAGTCTGCTGTACAATTGTACATCCACCACCGCTTCTTCCTGGCCATCCATAAGCGTGCGCACAAGCTTGGCGCTGGTCTCGCTGCGAAGAGGCACGGCGCGCCGCTTACGATACCATTCGTCCAGCCTTGCCATACGCTCTCCCCGTTCCACCACGAAGTCAGGATCGGTAACGATCCGTTCGCTGGTCTGTGGACGGTAGTCGATCTCACAGCGATTGTACTGGTTCACGTAAGTATATAAGGCACTCTTCCATTCCCGTTCCAAGCCTATGTCCCCCTTTGGCATGAGTTCTGTCTGGAATATTTCATTGCGTATATAAACTCCTACTATTCATATGAAAGGGTCTTCGGTTGTATGTACACGGCTCAGGAGGGAGATCCGAAATTCGGCAAATACAGGTACACAAGATATCTTATTCCTGCTCGCTTCACGAAAACGCCTTCATCGGTCCAAAAGCTTGCTTGATCAGGCAAAAAGACCTTTACGTACGGAGGTGAAAACGGTATACTTAAAACTAAAGTTATGATTATGAAATTACGTTTCATCTGATGAAACTAACGAACAAGAACACGGAACGATGAAGGCCTGTTCTTCACCTAAATGAACGTTTTCTTCATCTCACCGACACATCCCAAGGAGGTACATGTATGTCAGCAAAGAATCATTTCTCCGCCGCTCGCAGTCTTGAGGTTGGAGGCAAGTCTTACCGCTACTACAGTCTCGATGCTCTTCAGGAAAACGGCCACGGCGATCTTTCCAGGCTTCCTTTCTCCATTAAAGTGTTGCTTGAAGCAGCAATTCGTCAATTCGACGGACGTGCTATCACCGAAGAACACGTCAAACAACTGACCGGCTGGGCAGATGGCCGTGACAATAACAAGGAAATTCCATTCATCCCTGCACGTATCGTTCTGCAGGATTTCACCGGTGTACCGGTTGTCGTTGACCTCGCTGCAATGCGTGATACTGTGAAAAAAGCAGGTGGCGATCCAAAACAGATCAACCCGCTCGTACCGGTCGATCTCGTTATCGACCACTCCGTTATGGTTGATGCTTTTGGTACCAACGATGCACTTGATTACAATATCAAAGTTGAGTTCGAGCGTAATGAAGAGCGTTACCGCTTCTTGCGTTGGGCGCAAACGGCATTCAATAACTTCCGTGCAGTTCCACCATCCACAGGGATCGTTCACCAGGTTAACCTGGAGTATCTGGCTTCCGTGGCAGCAACAAAAACTGTTGACGGCGAGACCGTTGTATTCCCGGATTCCCTCGTAGGTACAGACTCCCACACCACCATGATCAACGGACTTGGCGTTGTTGGTTGGGGTGTTGGTGGAATCGAGGCCGAAGCAGGTATGCTGGGCCAACCGCTTTATTTTGTTACACCGGACGTTATCGGTTTCAAACTGACAGGCAGCCTGAGTGAAGGCGCAACAGCAACGGATCTGGCACTGACCGTTACCCAATTGCTTCGTAAAAAAGGCGTTGTTGGTAAATTCGTAGAGTTCTACGGACCAGGTCTTGCCAACATCGGTCTGGCTGACCGTGCAACAGTAGCCAACATGGCACCAGAATATGGCGCTACCATCGGTTTCTTCCCTGTTGATAGTGAAACGTTGAACTATCTGCGTAACACTGGCCGTCCTGACGAGCAAGTAGAGTTGGTTGAAGCTTATTACAAAGCTCAAGGCATGTTCCGTACTTCCAGCACCGTTGACCCTGAATTCACAGATGTGATTGAACTGGATCTCGGCTCTGTTGTACCAAGTCTTGCCGGACCAAAACGTCCACAGGATCGCATCGAGCTGACACAAATGAAAGAAAGCTTCAACAGCATCATTCGCACACCTGTAGATAAAGGCGGCTACGGTCTGAGCGATGAGAAAATCGAACAATCCGTACCTGTGAAACACCCGAACGGTTCCACCAGTGAACTGAAAGCAGGCGCTGTTGTGATCGCGGCGATCACAAGTTGTACGAATACTTCGAATCCAAGTGTTATGGTTGGAGCGGGACTACTGGCGAAAAAAGCAGTTGAACGCGGTCTGACCAAACCAGGATATGTGAAAAGCAGTCTGACACCAGGTTCCCTTGTTGTTACCGAGTACCTGGAAAAAGCAGGTCTGATCACGTATCTCGACCAACTCGGATTCAACGTTGCCGGCTACGGTTGTGCAACATGCATCGGTAACTCCGGCCCACTGCCGGACGAAGTGAGCGAAGCTATTGCTGAGAACGATATGACCGTAGCGGCTGTATTGTCCGGTAACCGTAACTTCGAAGGCCGTGTACACGCACAGGTTAAAGCCAACTACCTGGCATCGCCACCACTCGTTGTGGCATATGCACTTGCAGGTACTGTGAATATTGACTTTGAAACCGATCCAATCGGTTATGATACGAACAATGAGCCTGTATTCCTGAAAGACCTCTGGCCTAGCTCCGAGGAAATCAAGGATACCATCGCTAGTTCCCTGAACGCTCAGATGTTCCGCAACAAGTATGAGAACGTATTTACAGCCAACGAGCGTTGGAATGCGATCTCTGTACCGGAAGGCGAATTGTACGAGTGGGACCCGAACTCCACGTACATTCAGAATCCTCCGTTCTTCCAGGAGCTTGGCGACAAGTTGAACGATATCGCAGATATCCGTTCTGCACGCGTTATGGCATTGCTTGCGGATTCCGTAACAACGGATCACATCTCGCCAGCAGGTAATATTGCACCATCCAGCCCGGCTGGACTGTACTTGAAAGAGCATGGCGTAGAGCGCAAAGACTTCAACTCCTACGGTTCACGTCGTGGTAACCATGAAGTCATGATGCGTGGTACGTTTGCCAACATTCGTATTCGTAACCAGGTAGCTCCGGGTACTGAGGGCGGTATCACGAAGTACCTGCCAACGGACGAAGAAATGTCCATCTACGATGCTTCCATGAAGTATCAGGATGAAGGACAGAACCTGATCGTTATCGCTGGTAAAGAGTATGGTACAGGAAGCTCCCGTGACTGGGCGGCAAAAGGAACATTCTTGCTCGGCGTCAAAGCCGTTATCGCAGAAAGCTTCGAGCGTATCCACCGCAGTAACCTGGTGGGCATGGGCGTAATGCCACTGCAATTCCAGGAAGGTCATGGCTGGTCCAGCCTTGGTCTGAACGGACGTGAAACGTATGACATTACTGGCCTCAGCAATGACGTGAAGCCAGGACAAGAGTTGAAAGTTACCGTAACTCGTGAAGACGGTACACAGTTCGACTTCCCTGTTATCGCTCGTCTGGACAGCATGGTTGACGTGGATTACTACCATAACGGCGGTATCCTGCAAACTGTATTGCGTCAAATGATGAAAAAAGCTTAATGATATAAATCATTAATGTGATGAAGTTATACCAAAAAGCTCCCCATCACGTGCGATCTGCACGTGGTGGGGAGCTTTTTATTTAACTGTCGATATGCATCATCAATTTAATTATGAGTAGGTTCTTATCACTTAAAACTCAAAATTTAATCCAACTTCTGAATCATCAGGTGGTTCAGGAATACGATATACACCTCTGCAATTTAATTTCTCCACGTTGATCCAGTCCACAAAATCATCCGCCCCGTAACTACGAATAAAGTGAGCATATTCCGTATTTCCCTCATGATCAATAGACTCGATATACAGGGTGAATGGGTGCTTATACTCTAGGCTCTGCAAAAAATCGATAAATTCTCCTCTCCACTCGCCGATTTTTCCTGCATATTGATTGGGAACGTAATAGTAGAACACATCAAAGTGATATACAACAATTTTCATTAACATTTACAAGCCTCCTAGAACTTACAGATCACAGTTTAGAGTTTTAAGATCTCCATACCTTCTCTCAGTTGTTCCGATACAGCGGTATAGTACTCAATGCTATCCGCAAGTTCGCGTTCAGTCTTATGTATAAGATAATAGGAATATTTCTGCATCAAATCATGCTCGTTTAACTCAACAGGGAGATAAATAATCTCAACATCATTCGAATCGAAATAATGACGATATCCTCTCTCCGATTGTCCCACTTTCATGACTGTTTTTATCACCAGCAACTCATCACGTGTACAAGCTCTTATCAGATCAGTTCTTTTATGTTCTAAATCACGCACTACTTCTTCATCGTAGTGATTATTCGTAGCTTCAGCAATTTCAGTTTCAATTTGCATAATGGCTTTCATTATTCCTGCTAGTTGTTTAGCTAATGAATACAATGTATGTCCTCCTTTTTTTTGTAAGGAATAGGTACTAACGCATCATCTCTACTCTACCTCATTTGCGATGTTACTCGCAAAGTTCACTGGTCCTATGCTAAATTTGATACCTTATAAAACAACAAAAAGACTCCCCGTAACGTGCAATCTGCACAGTGATGGAGAGCCTTTGGTTTCATTATGTGTGTGTCCTCCCTTACTTAAGGCCAACTGCCTTTTAATGCCCAATGTGATGTGAGGCTTGATCTAACAGTTGAATCGTGCCCATGATCAGAAACAAACACGACAGAGCAATTAACGAGCCTCCGACCCATCTCGACATGATCACTCGCTCCGTAATCTGTTTTTCCGAAGCATCCGTTACCTTGTGTGGATACACGAGAAACGTTAGCCCTGCGCTAATGAACAGTACAGCCATTATAATCAAGTCCTTCTCCTCCTTACACGTGACTTTCCTTAGAATTTAACTTTTTCGTCGTCACGCGGGATTCTCCTCCCGACAACACCTTTTTCAGACCCATAGCCATAGTGAAAACAACATATCCAATCAAGCCGCCGATTGTATTAAGCATCAGATCATCCACATCAAATATGCCCATTCCAGTCACTAACTGTGTCACTTCATAGCCCAGACTGAGCAGCAGAGACAGCAAGAGTACCTTTACTCCAGAGAATAACTTGTTGCCCGTCAACACAGGAATGAAGATGCCCAGTGGCATAAAGGCCAATATATTGCCTACCAGATGGATTGCGGTGCCCGGACGATGTAACGACAGACTGTTCCAGTCTCGTGAGATTTCCTGAAATGGTGTCAGGTTGACGGTTCGAGTATGGACCAGATCCGGTTGTTGCAAGAACGCCATCAGTCGATCCTTCACGATGCCAAAATCGACCGAACTTCCTTTGAACAGGATCAGCTTAGTCAGCAGATATAAATAGATAATGAAAACGGCAATCCAAAGGATGTAATGTTTGCTTTTCTTCTGGTTGTTGTGCTTCATGTTGTTTTGCCTCCCTTGTGTTGTCCTGTTATTTCTTTACGGTGACAATAACGCCATCCTTGTTATCCCCCGATATTTCAGTTTGGCCTTCCTCAGGTATGTAAACAGTTGTGTCTCGGGTGGCTCGATAATAGCGAATATGATACTCCTCACCCTCTACTTCCACAGTAATGTTCTCTTTCTCTTTAAGCATATCGAGATACTCTTCAAGTACCAGATTATTCTTATACATGACAGCACTGTGCGGCAGCCCTACATATCGAAAGTGCCATGGTTCATACTGAATACCGGTGATGCGCACTTTATCCTTTGGGTAACGTAAAATAAATCCGTATTTCCATGCATTCTTCTCCAGCCATGCACCCTCTGGTGCTTCATTCATGGCACCCAGGCTGGAGCCAATATCCAGGGATAACCCGAGATTGTGCTCACTGTGACCCGCAGGAAGTGCATAGTCTGAACCCTTTTCCCGATATAACTCGTCCTGCTTCGTAAAATCCCTGTACCCGCTGCTGACGAGAAAATATCTGACTCCCTCTTCGCCTGCTGCTTCAACCATCCTCTGAAATTCCTGCGCTACCTGTCGTGATAACATGATTTTCTGATCCAGTATTCCATATCCACGAAGCAGATCATCCTCATGTGCCACATATACAATATCGGATTTAACTCCTTCCGGGTGAACGGGGTATTGCTTATCAACTAGTAACAAGTTGCCCTTATGTACCTGATCCTGAATGTTCCCGGTGACGGATACGGTATAACCTGCGGGATTTTCACGCGTATTCTGGATCTCGATGGGCAATTCATCCTTCTGCTGAATCCATCCCGGTGATTGCGTAACGATATATCCGATCAAAATGATACATATCAAAAAGCCCCACTTTTTCATGCTTGTTCCTCCTTTTACCTCATACATCAAGGATAGACAACACAAGTTAAAGAAAAAGCAGGGCAATTTTAAAGTTTTTCTTAAATTTGACGTCAACCTTATTGGAATACGGGTAAACGAACTTCGAATAACGTCCGTACCACGTCGCTCTGGGCCGAGATCGTACCATCATGCTGCTCCACAATATTGCGAGCGATAAACAGTCCGAGGCCTGTCCCACCCTCCTGAGGTGTCCTGGCACGATCTCCGGTGTAATACATATCGAAGATATGTGGCAACTCCTCCGGACGGATATGTCCACCATAGTTAATCACCTGAATGATGACCTGTTCTGCATCCCGATATCCATTAATATCTACGTACATGCCATCCTTGCCATGCCGTGCAGCGTTAATCAGCAGATTCTCGAACACACGAGCCAGCAGCTCGCCATCACCGGAGACCGTAAGATCAGTGTCTATTTTTAGTCGGACGACTAGTTGGTTCTTTTCAAATACAGGATAGAGCTCTTCGTTCATCTGTTTTAGCAGTTCGCTAAGATCCAGCTGTGTCTTGTTTATAGGCAACATGCCATAGTTCATACGAGTAATTTCGAACAAATCATCAATCAGCTTCTCCAGACGCTGTGATTTGGTGAATGCAATCGACGTAAAGTGCCGCACCTGCTCCTCCGTCAACTGATCATCCTTCATGAGCAGATCTAAATATCCAAGCACAGACGTCAGCGGTGTTCGCAGATCATGCGCCAGATTGACGACAAGCTGGTCCTTACTATTTTCAGCAAAATCCCCTCGTTCTACCGCTTCCCTCAGCTTCTCACTTGCCAGATTCACATCCTCCGCAATCGTACCTAACTCGTCCTTCGAGGAGATCTGCACACGATGCTGAAAGTCTCCATTGGCCAATTGTCTGATCCCTGTAGAAATGTCCTTGAAATACGTCGCGTAGGGCTTGGTAAACCAGAAGAAAAATAGAATGGCCAGTGGGATAAATAAGATCATGAAGAAATAGATATCCCCGATACTTCTCATAAAATGACGATATTCAGCAAGCTGATCTTCTGCACGGACACCCGAATAATAGGCTTGTAAAAGCTTGTAAATCCCATAAGTGATTGCGCCAGAGGCAAGCATACTTAACCCTAACAACATAATCATGGTTGTGCGAAAACTTCTTCGTTTAGTCATTAAACGTGTACCCCACACCCCAGATCGTTTTGATAAACTTGTTCTTGTTCACATCTTCTCCCAGCTTTTTGCGCAGGGTTCGAATGTGGACCATCACGGTATTCCCACTCTCATAATAGGCTTCTCCCCATACCTGTTCAAAAATGTTTTCTGCACTGAACACCTGCTTGGGGTGGCTCGCGAGCAGATACAAGATGTCGAATTCCTTCGGTGTTAGTTCCACTGGTTTGCCGTAGAGTGTAACGCGATGTTGATCTGGCGTGATGATGAGCCCACCCTTCTCCAGAATGGACCTCTGAACAGGCGCAGACTGGCTGAATTGCAGCGAACGACGCAACTGGGAGTTAACCCTGGCAACAAGCTCCATCGGATTGAACGGTTTGGTCATATAATCGTCTGCGCCCATCACAAGTCCCGTAATTTTGTCCATATCAGACGTTTTGGCACTCAGGAAAATGATCGGTAAATGATGCTGCTCCCGAATTTTACGGGTCACCTCATACCCATCCATACCAGGCATCATAATGTCCAGAATCGCCAAATCTATCGCTTGGGTCTGAACAGCTTGAACCGCCGCCTTCCCGTCAAAGGCCTTGATGGTGTGATATCCTTCTTTTTGTAAATGTAAAGCAACCAGATCAGCGATCTCAACTTCATCGTCTGCGATCAGAATCGTAATTCGCTTCATTGCTTATTCCACTCCTATGTGTGATGCTGGGCATTATAACATATTTGAATCCAACAGATAAACCAATGAAAGGAATACATACATATGAAACTGGAGCGTTTATTAGCCATCGTGGTGCTGCTAATCAATCGTGGACGGGTACAAGCCAAAGACTTGGCAGATATGTTCGAAGTATCGATTCGGACCATCTATCGGGATATCGATACATTGGGTCAAGCAGGCATCCCGGTGGTGACGTATCAGGGGGCAAGCGGCGGGATTGGTCTGGCAGAAGGCTACCGGCTGGATCGAAACGTGTTAACAGATAAGGACCTTGCTTCCATCGTCACTGCACTGCGCAGTGTATCCACTTCCCATGCCAATGCGGCGCGTGAGCTACTGGTGGAAAAACTCAGCAGTATTATACCTGAATCCAAAAATGACGATTTCCAGGCCAATACCAATCGATTCATCGTGGATTATTCAACCTGGACACATCCCGAAGCGCTGAAAATCAAGCTTGAACTTATCGAACAGGGTATGGATCAATTACGACCCGTAACCTTTACCTACTGCAGTGCGGAAGGTATCCATACTCACCGAACTGCCGACCCTCATACCATCGTACTCAAAAAGCATTCCTGGTATCTGTATGCTTTTTGTCACGAGCGGAATCAATTTCGCATGTTCAAGCTTGTGCGCATGCAAAATGTCACACTTGCTAATGAGCACTTCGAGCGTAAAGTCATCAACCCACAGGTCAGACCCTGGCAACAGGAATGGAGCCGTCCGGACAATCAGGTTGGGTTAACCTTGAAATTCCATCCTCGCGTCCGTCATATTGCGGAAGAATGGTTTGGGATCGAGAACGTCATTCCTGATGGGAATGGGTATTACATAAGTCAGGTTGCTTTTCCCGAGGATGGCTGGTTATACGGATTCATTCTTGGCTTCGGCGCGGACGTTGAGGTACTTGAGCCTCAGCATGTTCGAGATGAGATCTGTCGTATCGCTGGGCAAATTGTACAAAATTATACACCCCCAACTCAAACCTGACAGACTGCTGTCCAGTTCCTCCCCGTATACTTCAGATATATTCAATCTGTACATATACAAGGAGGAACCAATCATGAACGTCACTGTATGTCAAAGCTGCGGCATGCCGCTCACAGCACCTGCCCAATTCGGAACGGAAGCAGATGGAAGCACAACCCGTGAGTACTGTATCTATTGTTACAAAGAGGGCCAGTTCGAACAGCCCGGTATTTCACTCGAAGGCATGACGGAGATGTGCACTGCCATTCTGAAGGACGAGGGCATGGATGAGGAATCCGCTCGTTCGATGCTGCGTAATCAGCTTCCTTTTTTGAAACGTTGGCGCACGAATACAATGGATCAACATGCAGAATCTCTCGCTGAAAACTCTACTGCTTCTGCTAATCCTGGCCAGGCAACAACAGATCATTCGTTCTCTGCCCAGCCTGTTCGTTATGTCACGCTCCCAGGCAAACGTCTTGCCGGCGTATCCGCCCGCACAACCAACGCCATTGAGATCAGTGGCAAAGGCTGTATTCAGGGACTCTGGAACATTTATTTTGCCTCAGAGCACCTCCCTGCACCTGAAGTTGTTCGCTATGGCTGTTACACGGATTACACCGATGGCATAACCGGAGAATACACCATACTGGTAGGGCATGAGGTCAGTCCGAACGAATCGTTGCCTGAAGGATTGGATGACATTTTACTCCCTCCTGCAACTTACGCCGTATTTACTTCCAGAACAGGGCCGATGGCAGAGGTTGTTGGCGAAGCTTGGGGAGCCGTATGGGCATGGGAGAAACAATGTGATCGTACGTTCACCGGGGATTTCGAGTTGTATGATGAACGCAGCCTGAATCCCGAAAGTGTACAAGTGGATATATACATCGCCGTTCGCCAAAGTAGATAAAGCCCAAAACGATACCACCTCACACAGGATCAAAGTTTCCTCGCATTCTTCTGTATATCATGCAAGCTGCCGAGTTCACTCGGCAGTTTTTTTGTTATATCCGGAACTACATTACCACCTAAACAACCCGACCATGGTACCAAGTTAGTTAGCATGCTTTGCATCATTTAACCAGACAATATGCCTCATAAGCGGGTACCATTGACTTCCTTAAAATTGGGACTATTCACATAACAACCGATTCGATCCTCCCATATCAAACCTTTCATATCAGGTCCTTTACTCCTGAATTTCCCTAAAAACGTTTACATCTCCCCAAAACCGGGTAAAATCACTACAATCCAATTGGAATTACGTCTTAAAATCTTCTATTTCGTCTAACAAGTCACATTTACCTATATGCGCACCTGGCATGGTAACCAGTCGAAATACATAATTCAAAAAATGCATCAAAGGAGGAACCAAGATGATCCGCATGCCTATTCAGCAAATGATCCCGTACCATCACCAATATCCGCGCAACACGGCGACCACTGCTCCTAAAAAGGAGAATGAGAACACTCAAGGTCTATCCTTTCATGAAATTTTACAGCAAAAAATGGCGAAGAAAACTGCTTCTCCTTCCCTTAGATAAAATGAAAGCCGGACGATTGCCTGTCCGGTTATGAACCGTCTTTCCGCAGCTTGGTGGAAGGGCGGTTATTGGCGTTGAGCCTTAAATGACTGTACAGTTCTCAGGCATGTTTCCTATAATGATTTAAATATCTAAGAGATCCATGACATATACGAACTGTAAAAGGGGACTTAGCACATGATCACCATTGGTTGTTTTCACGCTCATTATTCCAACATCGCCTTAATTGAAGAGACGCTTGCTCCTTATGAAGTTGAATTGGTCCATTACGTCGATCCAGGTCTGGATCGTCTTAAACATGACGCTGACTTTTCCGATGTCGTCATTCGCGAGAAGGTAGCCCAGACGCTCCAATGGATCGCTGAGTGTCATGCCGATGCCATTCTGGTCACGTGTACCCTGTTTGCGACAGTACTGGAGCAGGAAGCCACACAGGTCCCTGTGCCGGTGATCGGCATAGATGATCCGTTATTGCAGGAGATGCGGCGAATACCGGGAGATTACATAATAGCATTCACCAACCCGGCAACCATTGAAGGAACGATGGCACGGGTGAATCAGGCATTACAGCAAGAGGATGAGAATGGGCAACTACACGTTGCCAAGACATCTCAGACGGAAGCGGTTTGCATCCCTGGGACATTTGAGTTGATTATGCGTGGAGATCAACAAGGGTATCTCGAAGCGGTACGTGAAGGATTACAGCAGATTGCTGAGCAGTATCCGGGTAAAACGGTAGTGGCAGCCCAACTATCTATGGCTCCCGCTGCTGCACAGGTTACAACGAATCGTGGTATTCAGATCCATAGTCCGCTGGCATTGCTTGCGGCGTATTTGGAGATAAATTTGGGCCTTGCTCGAAAGCGGTAGCGGATTGGGAGTGACATATTACAGTAGCTAAAACATGTAAAAAACAATACATAGGCTCCTTTTGCAAAATAAAAATGCTCTCCAAGAAGAGCATTTCAGATGGCATAATCACTTTGTACAGCCAATTTGTGGTGGGAAATAGGCTTGTCTCCAGTGAAGGCAAGCCTATGAACTTCTCTTTTTAACGACGTAATCGTGTTAGCGATGTTAATTATTGCGTTCCTGACATACATGGATCGTAAAAAGAAGTGACCCGCCACAGGTTGACGGCCTAACGGGTCACTTCATCTGAACTTGCTGCACTCGGAGGAATATCCAGCGCAAATCCTGTTCAGGTCAGAGCTAATTACAAACATGAAGAAACTGACATTACACAACGTTCTCATTATCTACTCAGACTGTCTAAAATGCGCTGTAACGACGCCTAGGGCGTTTCGGATACTCCGTGGAACCATCGTGTCGTTTGCATTCCGATTGTTACTGTATAAATCTCTTAAGACATTGACTAGGTAAAATTCAGCGAACAAGATTTATTACTACCAATGAGGTAAAGTTACAGCTGAAGATGCTATAGCTGGGATTTTGGAATCATACGAAAAAGAAAAGGGCATGTCCATAGAGTATGACATGTTACTCCACTTTTCAGTATTCTTCTATCCTAACCGCATTGGCCAGCAGCGTGAAAGACACACCTTGCCTGATCAAGAGATATTTTGCGTGTCGAGAAATAATACTTACCCAACCATTCTATTTGTTGACCTTAGCTCTTTTGTCACACTCTAGCATTAATCCTTTCTGTTATTTTTTTCAATAAATTCAGCAATTCGGATAAAACTTTGGTTCGTTAATATATAAAGCTCTTCTTGCAACACTACATCAAACTTTTTTTCGATATTAACAATAACTTTGATAAAATCAAGGGAATCCATATAATTTGACAATTCTAGATCTCCCTCCAGACTGGTCAGCAATCCAACTTTATTCAAAGTTCCCGACTCTTCAGCTCTTTGCAGCAGATGAGCATTAATGATTTCAAGTAACTCTTGAGTAATCGTATCCATAGAATACATAAGACGCTCCTTTGTTCTAAATCTATGTTGACACCCACAATAAAAAACATCTTCGAACCTCTTATTTCTTCAATAAGAAGTTCTCATAAAAATTAAGCTCGGCATTATAAATGTTGTTGATTCGATCCGGCAATTGAGAGAATTGTTCAACTTTGAATTGATTGGAATACACATACTTAGCCACGATCGCTCTAATAATGCTCCATTCATTAATAATACCATCTAGTATGGCACATGCGGGCTCCTGTTCTATTTGCAAAAGTTCCAGCTTATAACGCTCGGCTTGTTTCGCCAAAATGAGTGAATTCAGCTTATCCAGTTGTTGCTCAGCATAATCTATGGATAACGGTGTTTTCTGCATTAACTTCCCATATAACAATTCTGAAATTTCTAGCAGTTGTTCTAGACCTGCCGTAATTACGTTCATATTTGCCCTAGTCATTTCTTGGTATTTTTCAGCTTCGTCAAGTGCCATTGAGTTAACTTGATTTAACTTGTAAAATTCATAATAGGAATCCTGTTTCATTGGTCCCTGATTGAATTTATAATCAAATGCAAAGTACGCCCGTTCCAAAGCATCCACCCCAATCGTTTTTTTGTCATAGGACAGATTCTCCATCTGTAAATGTTCAATTATATGGAAATTATCAGTCGAATCATCATATCCATGAACTAAAATGGTGTGTGGCAAATGTTTTTTTTGGAAAGTGTCTTTGCGCATCGGTATTTCGTAACAATCGACCCATAGCACAACGGGTCTCTCCATATCTATCGCATTCTTAATTTTATCAACGACTGTTCTGACAAACTGTTCCTTCTCGGCTGCGACTCCAAGCTCTACAAGAGCTTCTGAAAGGTCCTTGTTGGTCCTGTGAGAGATTCCGCAGAGTACTCCTCCTCCTATCCGGTTCGTTTCATACACAGCCCAATCGTTAATCAGTAATGGTAATATACTAAGCTGAAAATGCCTTATAACCGGAAATAAAGAATTATACAAGCAGCTTTGATAATAAATTTCATTAAAAGGTTCTATGGGTTCAATGATCTTTTGCATTCCTTTTTCCCCGCTTTCGTTAAAGCACCCACTTAGTCCTCCACCGTAACATTCGATTTTTTTAGAGCTCTCGCTATTTTTTCAAGCGTTTGGTCTCGTTCAATATCCAAATGGTCTACCGCAACTCCATGCTTTTCTAGTTCAACCTCAACCCGAACGACCAGTAAGGAGTGTCCGCCTAAGTCGTAAAAATTGTCATCCATCCTGATTACATCACGTTCGAACAGTTCACCCCATATGCATGCCAACCGTTGCTCAAGTTCCGTATACTCACCAGAATCTCTTCCAACCAATAGTACATCCATGAAGGACTGTTGTTCGTGTATCGATCCTTGCGTCATTTGTTGATTTACATTCGCAGGGATAACCTCACTGGGAATTATTCGTGGTCGATCCGAATGTAGAATCTGATCAAGTGCAGTCAACGCAGAATAAGGTTTAATATGATGGCTGATAGTACTATTACTTACATTGACGCTATCATCGACTGTCACTCCAACTTCCTTCCAGCTTGGCCAGTTAATAGAACAAGCCGTCATTCCTAATCTAGTTCGGTAGGATGCAAATGAATCCAGAAATCGGTTAGCAGCAGTATAGTCTCCCTGCCCCACTCCTCCGGTTAGCGAAGCAATCGACGAACACAGCACAAAAAAGTCAATGTCATTCTCTTTCGTTAGCATGTGTAAGTTCCAAGTCCCCATTACTTTTGGGGATAAGACTTCTTCAATTTGCTCTTGGCTTCTTCTGAACAACATACCGTCTCCAGTGATTCCTGCTGCGTGAAAAATACCATTTATTCCTCCCAAGCTATCCCTAATTTGCGCGAAGAGTAATTTCATTTGATCGTAATCAGAAATATTTGAATTGTAAGAATATATGGAGCAACCTCGGCTCTCCATTTCCTCGATGCTCTCAATAATGCGTTTTTGCTTAGGATCATCCCCCGCTTTAATTAAACTCCAATTTTCACGGCTCGGGATTGGAGTCCGGCTTAAAAGTACAATAGAGATTTGGCATTGCCTCGCCCAATGTTTGGCCACTTCTAAGCCAATATCTCCATGTCCTCCAGTAATGATATAAACACCATTGTTGCGAAGGACACTCGTTTCAGTTTTTTTGAATTCTGCTCTTTCTAGGCTTTCTATATACCTAACACCGTTTCGGTACGCGCATTCCATCGTTTCTCTGATTGGTGATAAAATTTGTCCAAGTGCATCAGACTCAATTGTTGTATCCAAATCAAAGCCGCGAGTATATAAGTACGGATGTTCTTGATGAATAACCTTCGCCATTCCAAGGATAGCGGCACCGATGGGATGAATGTTCTTTTCTTCTCCTGTCACGGAGTTTGCCAACCTCGTAAGCACGGTGATCACCACTTCTTGCCTCTGCTGATTCTTGAGCAAGGCTTTTGTTAAAGAAGCTAAACTATGCAAGCCACGAACGAGACTTTCCTGCAACTCCAAAGTATGATATGCCAACCTTTCTTCGAGATCAAAGGTATGAATGACATGCCCAATCTTCCCTACTTGTTCAATCAATAACAGATAGTCTGAATCTTTACTCGAAACTACATAATTACAATCAGTTACTTTTTTAAACTCGGATCCATAATAAACTTCAATATAATCCACGTTTTCTTTTTCTAGAAATGTACTAATATGGTCGCAAATTGGAGCGGTTGTTCGAAAAAAAACGGTTTTCCCGTCTATTGGTTCTGTGATCTTGTCAATGAAACTTTGGGGGACCCATTTTGGCTGATAATAGTAACTCTTCTCTTCATATAGGGATGTCAGATTCTCTTGCCTCTCAACGGGCTGCACATGGTCCTTCGGAATGCTGATCCAGCATCTACTTTTAGAATAGCTGTAAGTTGGTAAACTTACTATATTATAAGAACGTTTTGGATATAACTGTTTCCAGTCTATCTCTGCTCCTTGCGTATAGGCCTGAGCAAAATCATGAAATACCCTTCCCGCATTAGATATATCTTTGTTTAAACTGAACAGTAGCTCCTTGACATGTTTAGAGTCGGTCGCAGTCTCAGGATTCTTCCAGCTAGATTTATTAGCACTGACGTTATGACTACCGTAATAAATATGATGATCTTCCATCGTAACAAATGGGGTTCTAACAAACTGTTTCAGTTGCTTAAGCAGTTCTTCTATACTGCACACTTTTAATAGTAAGCGATGAGTGTAGTGGCCTCTCCCTGTAGCAACGGTGTAACACACATCCCCTATATTATAATGGTTGGCTGAACTCGATAGGAAACTTATATATTTTTTAACAATATCCAACATGTTATCTTGCTCCATAGCAGATAAAGTAAAAATATGAGAAGACTCGTCTACAAAAGTCTCTTCTCGTTCAGGAGCTTCCTCTAATACGACATGGCAATTCGTTCCGCTTAAACCAAATGCACTTACTCCGCATCTTCTTCTCGAACTTGTTGAACGCTCCCAATGAATTAATTGGTTTGCAATATAAACTGGCGAATCAATTAATGATATATTAGGATTAAGTTTTTTGAAATGTAGCATCGGTGGAATTTTTTCGTGCTTTAGGGCGAGTACTGCTTTAATAAAACCTGCAATTCCCGCTGCGTGATCCAAGTGACCAATATTCGTTTTGACGGAACCGATAGCACAAAATTTTATCTTTGAGGTATGTCTGCGGAATGCATTATGTATTCCTTGGATTTCAATAGGATCGCCCAGTTTTGTTCCCGTACTATTGGCTTCCAGGTATGAAATAGACTCGGGATTGATTCCGGCATCTTGCCATGCTTTGAGGATCACGCGCTCCTGTGCATTCGGATTTGGTGCTGTTAGTCCTACTGAACTCCCATCATGGTTCCATGCGCTGCCCTTCACTACAGCATAAATATGATCATGGTCTAAAATCGCCTGATGAAGTGGCTTAAGCAAAACAGCTGCGACTCCCTCTCCAGAATTTGGTCCGTCAGAATCTGCATCAAATGGCCGAGTATACCCTTCTGACGATTCATGGCTTATTTTGTAGTCGTTCGATTGACTGTTCGGCAACATATCAATCTTGACGCTTCCAGCTATCGCAGTACTACATTCACCCGTACGAATGGAACGACATGCCAGATGAAGTGCAGACAAAGATGAAGAACATGCAGTATCCACTACGCTGCTGGGTCCCTTAAAATTAAACGTATGGGAAATCCTACCTGCGATAATCGATTTTAAATTACCTGAATTTGTAAGATCCGTAAGCTCCGGAGCGGACATGTGCGCAAATGTTTTGTATTCAATTGGCCCGTCACTTGATAATCCGACGAATACTCCAGTTTCGCTGCCAAAAAGTTCCTGGCCCCCATATCCTGCATCTTCCATGGTAGCATAGACAGTCTCCAGAAAGAGTCGTTGATGCGGATCCATTAATCGCGCTTCGGTAGCGGTTAAAGAAAAAAACTTATAATCGAATGTATCAATATTGTGAAGATAAGTAGCTTTCTTGAATTTCTGATAAGTGAGCCCGCTTTGTTTTAGCACGTCTGTAATATCGTTCTTGCGTATTTGCGGCAGTTCTTCAATTAAAGCTTTCCCTTCAACCATACAATCCCAAAATTCATTTTTATTTTTTGCGCTTCCAATCTTACAAGACAAACCAATTACTGCAATATCTTTATTTGAGATTTGTTCAATTTGAATATTCTCATTCATTAATAGCACTTCTGAAACATCAAAATCGACTAGTTTTTTTTTCACAATTTGCCCTCCAATCCTGATGTATGATTTGTAGAACAAAGGAGGAGAAGGAGATTTTCTCCCCTTCCCCTATCATCAATGTTCACTTCATACCCTTCATACCTTTAGCAGACCAGCCTTTTTTTCACACTGTTCAAGGATTTTTTCCAATAAGCTTACGAACTGGCGAATCAGCCTCTCAACCGATGCTTGTAAAATTCTGCTGCGGTTGTACTCACATGTCATAGAAAGGATACGACCATCGCCTCCACAGTTGAGTACGAGATCAAACTGTTTAGCAAATCCTGCCGGTAATGGGACAGCGTCTACAAATGCACAAAGTATTTGAGCTTCTTGTTGCTCATAAGCAGTATACTTCACCTGGTCCCAATCAAATCGATCCTCCGTTTTCAGGTATCCGTCTACTATTTCAAAAACTTCCTCCAACTCTTCAACTTCTTGGAACGAAACCTCAACTTGGCATAATACCTTACTTTCTAATAAGCAAGGCAAAGTAACCGTTTCTGTTTGTGCGTATTCTGACATCAAATATGCAAAAGCAGTCATCAGCACAGATACCTTTTGGACGCTATAGTGACTCGAAACGCGTGCCAAGCTCTGCCCCATTTGTTCTGATAGCTCAAAGCGCAATACATCGCCTGGATTGTAATCTCCCTGCTCTACCAAACCTGAGGTAGGGAATGCAAGGGGCTTCCAATTGAATGTTTGTTTTTGCGCATAAATCGTTTCGACGTACCGAGCCAATTGACGTACGTTCGGCTTTCCGAACAAATCGGCTAAAACAAATACGCCCGGATACTTTTGCTCTAATTTTGTATATACATCTATGATACGTAATGAGTTTCCACCCACATAGAAGAAGTTATCCATAACCCCGATGTCACCCTTGTGAAGAATAGCTTCCCATATTTTCAAGATTTCAGATTCAATCTCAGTAATAGGTGGTAGTTTTTCTTCTTGATCATGCATTGTCAGCTCTGGAACAGGCAGCAATTTACGGTCCACCTTGCCATTATTGTTGAGTGGTATGTTCTCCATTTCCACGAAATAGGACGGGATCATGTATTCCGGCAAATAAAGAGACAGATGAGCATGTATTTGAGCTACGGTTAGCGGCATGCTACATACCAGATAAGCACATAAATATGCCTGCCCTTGCTCCTCTTCATGGCCCATAACGACTGCTTCACGGATATGCGCATGCGCCAGAAGTTGCGCCTCGATCTCACCGCATTCAATCCGGTAGCCGCGAATCTTCACTTGATGGTCCATCCGGCCTAAGTACTCCAGATTGCCGTCTGGCAACCATCTCGCCAAATCGCCCGTCCGGTACATCCGCGTTCCCGGCTCAAACGGGTTGTCGACGAATTTCTCCGCCGTCAGCTCTGGCCGATTGAGGTACCCTCGCGCCAGGCCGTCCCCCGAGATGCACAGTTCACCTGCGACACCCATCGGCTGCAACTGCCCCTGATCATCCACAATGTACAGCTGTGTATTAGCAATCGGCCCTCCGATAGTCACGCTCTGGTCAGCGGTCACTTCCCGCACTGCGGACCAAATCGTCGTCTCCGTCGGACCATACATATTGAACAGTGCCGCCTTGGATTTACTTTGCAAATCTGCTAGCAAATCGTCGGGCCATGCCTCTCCGCCGACCAGTACTTCCGTTACGCCTTCCAGCCATGCTTCGCAGCCCGCCGACAACAGCATCTTCAGGCGCGATGGCGTCATCTGTACCATGTCGATACCCTGGCGCTCAATTAGCCTCGCCAGCTGTTGCGGATCCTTCTGCTCTTCTTCGCTCGCTATCACGACCCGCATGCCTTGCGTAAACGCCAGCAGCGTCTCTACCACCGAGATGTCGAACGATAGCGTAGTTGCCAATAACATGGATTTGGTCGGAGCGAATGGGATCACTCCTGTCATCCCTGTCATGAAGTTAACCACAGAGCGGTGTTCTATCATAACCCCTTTTGGGTTCCCGGTTGTGCCGGATGTATAGATCAGATACGCCATATCGCTAGGCGTTGCGTGAAGCACAATATTCTCTTGGGTTGGTGTTTTCTCGGCTTCTGCCAAGTCCAGTACTGCACCCTCAAATCCACATGAATCCATGCCAGGGTCTGACAGCAGCACTACCGCACCGCTGTCTCTGAGCATATACCCGATGCGTTCAGCAGGCAGCGATGGGTCAATCGGCAGGTACGCCCCGCCGGCTTTCAAGATGCCATAGAGCCCGACCATCAGCTCCAGTGAGCGTTCTGCCATAATCGCCACGATACAATCGGCTCCCACACCTTGCTCGCGCAGCGTCCAGGCCAGCTGATTCGCCCGCGCATTCAACTCCGCATAGGTCAGCTGCTGATCTCCATACACCACCGCTACCGCATCTGGCGTCCGCTCTACCTGCGCTTCGAACAACCCATGAATGGTTGCTTCCCGCGGATAATCCGCCGCCGTGTCGTTAAATGCATGTAGCTGCTGCTTCTCTTCTGATGTGACCAACTCATACGAGCCAATACTCGCTTCCGGCTGCGCGATCATTTGGGACACGAGCTGCACGAAGTGCCTCAGGTATCGTTCCACCGTCTCCTCGTTGAACAGCGCGCGGCTGTATTCCAGCGTCAGCTGAAGTCCTGGCTCACGCTCCACCACATTCAGTGTGAAATCAAACTTCGTGGTCGGGTGGTTCAGTTCCACTGGACGAACCTCAACATTCACCAACTCAAAGCGCGTCTCTTCCATATTCTGCAGCACCAACATCGTGTCAAACAGCGGGTTACGACTTAGATCACGGCGTACGTTCAGCTTCTCTACGAGTTCCTCGAATGGATAGTCCTGATGCTCAAATGCCGCCAGTGTAAGCTCTTTCACTTCGCGCACGAAGTCGATGAACGGCTTGTCCCCCGATGGAGCATTACGCAGTGCCAACGTGTTGACAAACATGCCGATCATTGGTTCCGTATCGCCATGGGTCCGTCCCGACACCGGCGTGCCCACCACGATATCGGTCTGCCCGGTATACTTGTGCAGCCACACGTTATATGCCGCCAGCAGCACCATGTACAGCGTTGCTCCGGTCTCTGTCGCAATTCGCTTCAGCCCTTCGGCTACCTCCGCACTGATCTGTGTATGGACCTGCCCGCCTTCGCTACTTGGTACCGCCGGACGGATCCGGTCGGTCGGCAGCTCCAGCACCGGCACTTCCTCCGCATACGCCGACAGCCAGTACGCCTCCTGCACTTTCATCCGCTCCACCTCGAGCGTGCCCTGCTGCCAGACTGCGTAATCTTTGTACTGGATCTGCAGCGGCGCCAGTTCCTTCCCGGCATACGCCGCCAGGAAATCCGATATTAAAATTCCCATTGACACGCCGTCCGACACGATATGATGCATGTCCCACAGCAGCCAGTAGCGATCTTCCGCCAATCGCAGCAACTCCGCCCGCAGCAGCGGTGCCTGATCCAGCACGAACGGTCGCACGAAGCGTCGGCTGAACTCGCGCGCTTCTGCTTCTTCTACTTCCCGGTATACCCACTCCAACGGCACGTCTTCATGCACCTGTTGCCTTGGTTCACCATCGATCCAGATGAACGATGTACGTAGGGATTCGTGACGAGCGATGACTGAATGAATCGCTTGCTCCAGTCGACCGGCATCCACCTTCCCGACCAGTTCGATCACACCTGGCATGTTATACCGTGTGCTCTCCGGTTCCATCTCATGCAGCACATACAACCGCCTCTGCGCCGACGATAGCGGATACGATGCCTGCGCTACCGCGGGCTCGATCCGGCCGTAGTCGCTTTCATCTGCGCTGCGCACATAAGCTGCTAACGCCTTCACTGTTGGTCGCGAGAATAGCTCCCGTAAGGGTAGCTCCACCGCCAGTTGCTGATGAATACGCGACACCAGCGTCACTGCTTTCAGCGAGTGACCCCCGCGCTCGAAGAACGAATCACCGATACCGACCTCGTTGACCCCCAGCACCCCTGCGAACAGCTCCACCAATTGCGTCTCCAGCACATCCCGTGGTGCTTCATAGGCTTTCGTGTATGCTTCTCGATCCGGTGCCGGTAGCATTGTGCGGTCCACCTTACCGTTATTGTTGAGTGGAATGTTCTCCATTTCCACAAAGTACGACGGGATCATATAGTCCGGCAAATACCGAGACAGGTGATCATGGATTTCGGCTACGGTCAGCGGCAGGCTGTATACCAGATAAGCACACAGGTATGCCTGCCCATGTTCATCGTTCCGAGACAACACGACCGCTTGACGGATGTGTTCATGCTCTTTCAGTCGAACTTCGATCTCCCCACATTCGATGCGATGCCCACGGATTTTCACTTGATGATCCATTCGTCCCATGTACACAAGGTTACCGTCCGGCTGCCATCTTCCCAAATCTCCCGTCCGATACATCTTCGTCCCCGGCTCGAACGGGTTATCCACGTATTTCTCCAGAGTCAATTCAGGTTGATTAATATAACCACGGCCCACACCGTCCCCGGCTATACATAGCTCACCCGCGACGCCAATAGGCTGCAATTGACCGTTTGGATCAACAACATAGTAGCGCATATTAGCATTAGGACTACCGAGCGTCACGGTCTGCTCTGTGCTCACATCCCGCAGCATTGACCAAACCGTCGTCTCTGTCGGACCAAACATGTTATATATCGCCGCCGAAGATAGGGTCTGCAGTTGATTCAACAGATCTTCTGTTAGCGCCTCCCCGCCAACCATGATGTCGCTCACACTCTCCAGCCAAGAGTAATCAGAACTAATAGCCAATAGCGTATGAAGTCTGGATGGCGTTGCCTGCAGCATCGCTATCTGATGGCGTTTAATTAGTTCGGTCAACTGCTGTGGATCCCTCTGCTGATCCTGGGTAGCTACAATAATCCGCATACCCTGGGTTAATGCCAGTAAAGTCTCCACGACCGAGATGTCAAAGGATAATGTCGCCGCAAATAAAATCGGCTTGGTCGGCTCGAATGCTATCCTCGCTGTCATTCCAAACAGGAAATTGACAACAGAACGATGCTCAATCATGACGCCTTTCGGTCGACCGGTCGTTCCCGAGGTGTACATCACATACGCCAAATGGTCTGGCATGACTATCACACCGGGGTTCGTTTCAAGTAGCTCTCCTGTCTCAGCAATCTCAAATTCCAGAATACGCCCTTGGAACCCATACGTGTCTACACCCTGATGACGCAATAGTACACTTGCGCCGCTGTCTTTGAGCATTGACCGAATCCGTTCAAACGGCAACACCGGGTCGATCGGCAAATATGCACCGCCAGCCTTCAATATTCCCAGTAGGCCGATAATCATGTCCAACGAACGCTCCGCTGCAATGCCCACTACCGTATCTGCTTGAACACCATTGTCTCGCAGTATCCATGACAACTGATTCGCTCGTGCGTTCAGCTCCGCGTAGGTCAGCTGCTTGTCGCCGCATATCACAGCCACCGCATCCGGCGTTTTCTCCACCTGCGCTTCAAACAGCCCGTGGATCGTCGCTTCCCGTGGATATTCTGCCGCCGTGTCGTTAAATGCATGTAGCTGCTGCTTCTCTTCTGATGTGACCAGCTCATACGAGCCAATACTCGCTTCTGGCTGCGCGATCATTTGGGACACGAGCTGCACGAAGTGCCTCAGGTACCGTTCCACCGTCTCCTCGTTAAACAGATCGCGGCTGTATTCCAGCGTCAGCTGAAGTCCTGGCTCACGCTCCACCACATTCAGTGTGAAATCAAACTTCGTGGTCGGTTGGTTCAGTTCCACTGAACCAACCTCAACATTCGCTAACTCAAAGTGCGTCTGTTCCATGTTCTGCAGGATCAGCATCGTGTCAAACAACGGGTTGCGGCTCAGATCGCGTCGCACGTTCAGCTGCTCCACCAGTTCATCGAACGGATAGTCCGGATGCTCAAACGCGGCCAGCGTCTGCTCTTTCACTTCACGTACGAAGTCGATGAACGGCTTGTCCCCCGATGGCGCATTACGCAGTGCCAACGTGTTGACAAACATGCCGATCATTGGTTCCGTATCGCCATGGGTCCGTCCCGACACCGGCGTGCCCACCACGATATCGGTCTGCCCGGTATACTTGTGCAGCCACACGTTATATGCCGCCAGCAGCACCATGTACAGCGTTGCTCCGGTCTCTGTCGCAATTCGCTTCAGCCCTTCGGCTACCTCCGCACTGATCTGTGTATGGACCTGCCCGCCTTCGCTACTTGGTACCGCCGGACGGATCCGGTCGGTCGGCAGCTCCAGCACCGGCACTTCCTCCGCATACGCCGACAGCCAGTACGCCTCCTGCACTTTCATCCGCTCCACCTCGAGCGTGCCCTGCTGCCAGACTGCGTAATCTTTGTACTGGATCTGCAGCGGCGCCAGTTCCTTCCCGGCATACGCCGCCAGGAAATCCGATATTAAAATTCCCATTGACACGCCGTCCGACACGATATGATGCATGTCCCACAGCAGCCAGTAGCGATCTTCCGCCAATCGCAGCAACTCCGCCCGCAGCAGCGGTGCCTGATCCAGCACGAACGGTCGCACGAAGCGTCGGCTGAACTCGCGCGCTTCTGCTTCTTCTACTTCCCGGTATACCCACTCCAACGGCACGTCTTCATGCACCTGTTGCCTTGGTTCACCATCGATCCAGATGAACGATGTACGTAGGGATTCGTGACGAGCGATGACTGAATGAATCGCTTGCTCCAGTCGACCGGCATCCACCTTCCCGACCAGTTCGATCACACCTGGCATGTTATACCGTGTGCTCTCCGGTTCCATCTCATGCAGCACATACAACCGCCTCTGCGCCGACGATAGCGGATACGATGCCTGCGCTACCGCGGGCTCGATCCGGCCGTAGTCGCTTTCATCTGCGCTGCGCACATAAGCTGCTAACGCCTTCACTGTTGGTCGCGAGAATAGCTCCCGCAAGGGTAGCTCCACCGCCAGTTGCTGATGAATACGCGACACCAGCGTCACTGCTTTCAGCGAGTGACCCCCGCGCTCGAAGAACGAATCACCGATACCGACCTCGTTGACCCCCAGCACCCCTGCGAACAGCTCCACCAATTGCGTCTCCAGCACATCCCGTGGTGCTTCATAGGCTTTCGTGTATGCTTCTCGATCCGGTGCCGGTAGCATTGTGCGGTCCACCTTACCGTTATTGTTGAGTGGAATGTTCTCCATTTCCACAAAGTACGACGGGATCATATAGTCCGGCAAATACCGAGACAGGTGATCATGGATTTCGGCTACGGTCAGCGGCAGGCTGTATACCAGATAAGCACACAGGTATGCCTGCCCATGTTCATCGTTCCGAGACAACACGACCGCTTGACGGATGTGTTCATGCTCTTTCAGTCGAACTTCGATCTCCCCACATTCGATGCGATGCCCACGGATTTTCACTTGATGATCCATTCGTCCCATGTACACAAGGTTACCGTCCGGCTGCCATCTTCCCAAATCTCCCGTCCGATACATCTTCGTCCCCGGCTCGAACGGGTTATCCACGTATTTCTCCAGAGTCAATTCAGGTTGATTAATATAACCACGGCCCACACCGTCCCCGGCTATACATAGCTCACCCGCGACGCCAATAGGCTGCAATTGACCGTTTGGATCAACAACATAGTAGCGCATATTAGCATTAGGACTACCGAGCGTCACGGTCTGCTCTGTGCTCACATCCCGCAGCATTGACCAAACCGTCGTCTCTGTCGGACCAAACATGTTATATATCGCCGCCGAAGATAGGGTCTGCAGTTGATTCAACAGATCTTCTGTTAGCGCCTCCCCGCCAACCATGATGTCGCTCACACTCTCCAGCCAAGAGTAATCAGAACTAATAGCCAATAGCGTATGAAGTCTGGATGGCGTTGCCTGCAGCATCGCTATCTGATGGCGTTTAATTAGTTCGGTCAACTGCTGTGGATCCCTCTGCTGATCCTGGGTAGCTACAATAATCCGCATACCCTGGGTTAATGCCAGTAAAGTCTCCACGACCGAGATGTCAAAGGATAATGTCGCCGCAAATAAAATCGGCTTGGTCGGCTCGAATGCTATCCTCGCTGTCATTCCAAACAGGAAATTGACAACAGAACGATGCTCAATCATGACGCCTTTCGGTCGACCGGTCGTTCCCGAGGTGTACATCACATACGCCAAATGGTCTGGCATGACTATCACACCGGGGTTCGTTTCAAGTAGCTCTCCTGTCTCAGCAATCTCAAATTCCAGAATACGCCCTTGGAACCCATACGTGTCTACACCCTGATGACGCAATAGTACACTTGCGCCGCTGTCTTTGAGCATTGACCGAATCCGTTCAAACGGCAACACCGGGTCGATCGGCAAATATGCACCGCCAGCCTTCAATATTCCCAGTAGGCCGATAATCATGTCCAACGAACGCTCCGCTGCAATGCCCACTACCGTATCTGCTTGAACACCATTGTCTCGCAGTATCCATGACAACTGATTCGCTCGTGCGTTCAGCTCCGCGTAGGTCAGCTGCTTGTCGCCGCATATCACAGCCACCGCATCCGGCGTTTTCTCCACCTGCGCTTCAAACAGCCCGTGGATCGTCGCTTCCCGTGGATATTCTGCCGCCGTGTCGTTAAATGCATGTAGCTGCTGCTTCTCTTCTGATGTGACCAGCTCATACGAGCCAATACTCGCTTCCGGCTGCGCGATCATTTGGGACACGAGCTGCACGAAGTGCCTCAGGTACCGTTCCACCGTCTCCTCGTTAAACAGATCGCGGCTGTATTCCAGCGTCAGCTGAAGTCCTGGCTCACGCTCCACCACATTCAGTGTGAAATCAAACTTCGTGGTCGGTTGGTTCAGTTCCACTGAACCAACCTCAACATTCGCTAACTCAAAGCGCGTCTGTTCCATGTTCTGCAGGATCAGCATCGTGTCGAACAGCGGGTTGCGGCTCAGATCGCGTCGCACGTTCAGCTGCTCCACCAGTTCATCGAACGGATAGTCCGGATGCTCAAACGCGGCCAGCGTCTGCTCTTTCACTTCACGTACGAAGTCGATGAACCGCTTGTTCCCCGATGGCGCATTACGCAGCGCCAACGTGTTGACAAACATGCCAATCATCGGCTCTGTATCGCCATGGGTCCGTCCCGACACCGGCGTGCCCACCACGATATCGGTCTCCCCGGTATACTTGTGCAGCCACACGTTATATGCCGCCAGCAGCACCATGTACAGCGTTGCTCCGGTCTCTGTCGCAATTCGCTTCAGCCCTTCGGCTACCTCCGCACTGATCTGTGTATGAACCTGCCCGCCTTCGCTACTTGGTACCGCCGGACGGATCCGGTCGGTCGGCAGCTCCAGCACCGGCACTTCCTCCGCATACGCCGACAGCCAGTACGCCTCCTGCACTTTCATCCGCTCCACCTCGAGCGTGCCCTGCTGCCAGACTGCGTAATCTTTGTACTGGATCTGCAGCGGCGCCAGTTCCTTCCCGGCATACGCCGCCAGGAAATCCGATATTAAAATTCCCATTGACACGCCGTCCGACACGATATGATGCATGTCCCACAGCAGCCAGTAGCGATCTTCCGCCAATCGCAGCAACTCCGCCCGCAGCAGCGGTGCCTGATCCAGCACGAACGGTCGCACGAAGCGCCGGCTGAACTCGCGCGCTTCTGCTTCTTCTACTTCCCGGTATACCCACTCCAACGGCACGTCTTCATGCACCTGTTGCCTTGGTTCACCATCGATCCAGATGAACGATGTACGTAGGGATTCATGACGAGCGATGACTGAATGAATCGCTTGCTCCAGTCGATCGGCATCCACCTTCCCGACCAGTTCGATCACACCTGGCATGTTATACCGTGTGCTCTCCGGTTCCATCTCATGCAGCACATACAACCGCCTCTGCGCCGACGATAGTGGATAATCTTCATCCGGGTTCGCCGGTTCGATGGCGCTGTACGTCTTCTTCGACATTCCCTCAAGCTTCCGCGCCTGCTCCTTAATCGTCGGCAGTCGGAATACTTCCTGCAGCGTTAGCTCTAAATTCATCTTTTTCTGAACTTTGGATACCAGCGTGGTTGCCCGCAAGGAGTGCCCCCCGATTGCAAAGAAATCGTCCCACACACCAATGTTCTCTATATTAAGCACATCCTGCCAAATACTAAGCAGCTTCAGTTCCGTTTCGGTGCTTGCCGCTTCATAACGTTCTTCCGAATGAACTCTAGCAACGGGTTCCGGCAACGCTTTGCGATCTAGTTTGCCGTTAGGGGTGAGCGGCAAACACTCAATTGGTATCATGTACCCAGGGATCATGTATCCCGGCAGTGCTTGTCTCAGGTGTTCCCGAATATCTGCCGAAGACGTTTCCTCCTGTAACACCACATAGGCGCTCAAGTAGTTCCCACCAGCGGCATCCTCTCGGTTTATCACTACCGCTTCGCGGACCGCCTCATGCTTCAGTAGCTGGTTCTCAATCTCACCCAACTCCACCCGGTACCCGCGGATCTTCACCTGGTAATCTTGGCGTCCTAGAAACTCCATATTGCCGTCCGGCAGCATCCGTCCCATATCCCCCGTCCGATACATCCATCCTTGCGGTACAAATGGATTGGCCATGAACGATGCACGTGTCTTGACCGGATCATTCAAATATCCTCTGGCTACGCCCACTCCCCCGATATACAGTTCCCCGGCCACCCCATACGGCACCGGATGCCGATCTGCATCCAGAATGTAAAAGGTGTTATTTCCCAGAGGCTTTCCGTACGGAATGCTCGTTTGATCGGTCAACACCTCCTCAATCGGGTAGTAGTTGGACCACACGGTTGCTTCCGTCGCTCCCCCAAGTCCTATCACATGAACATTCGGGAAATATACCTTCGCGCGTTCCATCAAATCGACCGGAATCCAGTCCCCGCTTACCAGTGCCAGCCGCAAAGTGTGCTGGCTGATTGCTTCATTTTGTTCCGCTATACCATGCAGCACATGATTTAGCGTCGTCGGCACCGAGTCCCAGATCGTAATCGCTTCCTCTTCAAGCAGGAGCTGTATCTGTTTCAGATCCTGCACCTGCTCCTGACTTGCAATCACAATCTGGGCTCCAACCGCCAGTGGGCCGAAGATGTCATACACCGACAAGTCGAAACACATCGAAGTAATGAATAACAGCCGATCTTCCTCATGCACGTCAAACTCCTGATTGACCCAGCTGATCAAGTTTACTGCCGAATGATGCTCAATCATGACTCCTTTCGGCTCTCCGGTCGAACCGGACGTGTAAATAATGTATGCCAGCTCGTGGGAATCTTTAGCAAGCTGAAGCACTTCACTTGAATGCTCGATCAGCGATGGATCCCGGCTGTCGATGAATTGCGCAGATGTTTCTGCATACTCCCGATCGACCACAACAATCCGTACGTCTGCATGGCTGATGATATGTGCGATTCGGCTTTGCGGATAGTTCGGGTCCATTGGTACATACGCTGCCCCGGCTTTTAGAATCGCCAGCATACCCACGATCATCTCAAAGCCTCGTTCGGTCATCAATCCGACATGATCATTAACGTTCACCCCGCGAGCCTGTAGCCGCCAAGCCAGTCGGTTCGAACGCTCGTTAAGTTCCCGATAAGTCAATAGCTGACCGTTCCAGCGTAAAGCCGGTCGCTCGGGTGTCTTCGCCGCTTGTTCCTCAAATAGTTGATGCAGTGTCTTCTCTACTGCGTACGGCATGTCAGTCCGGTTCCATTCATACACAATCTCTTGCCGTTCTGCTTCCGTCATCAGATGCTCCATCGACAAGAAATCCGTCTCCTCATCGCACAATGCTCCCAAGATGCGCTCGTACCAAACGAAGGCGGTATTGATTTCATGATCCTCAAAATAAGCCGACGCATATTTAATCTGCACGTTCAAGTTCTCAAGGAATTGCGATACCTCAAGGTCAAACCATGTATTCGTCATTTCGTTTGCTTCCAAGCTCATTGCCGCCGTCTCTGCTACCATTCCATCCTCCAGCTGTATTTCCTCCAGCACATGGAAATCCGTATAGTTAAACAGCGTATCGAAGATCGGGTTGACCGACGGGCTTGATACTTCGCCGATCGCATGGGCGATATCGACCAGGAACAGTTCATTCGCCTTCATGTGTGCAAGCTGCTGTTTTGTACGGCACACTAGTTCCGACTTGGACACTCGACGTGTGACTCCCATCCTGATTGGGACCGTATTTAGGAAACAGCCTAACACTTTATCCGCATCCTCGAGAGCTGGGCGGTCGTGGCTGACCACACCCGTGACAACCTCTTCCTCCGTCGTCAGAATGCCCAGCAGATACATATGCGCGCTCAAGCACAGTTCCTTGACGGTACACCCGTACCGCTTCGCCTGATGCTTCAAGGCTTCCAGCAACGTGCTGCTCAGTTGTCTGCGATACATTTTACTGGCCGCTCCGCGGTCTCTCTTCTTACCTGCGTAGTTAAATGGCAACTTGTTGCGGGTATACCCCGCCAATTCATTGATCCAGTATTGTTGACTTTCCTCATCGCTCTCCCGATATCGGTTGATCGCCACATAATTCTTGTAGCTGCTTTGTAATGGCTTCATATCGATCGTTTTTTTCTGCAGCAGTTGCTGGTATATGTCTATGGCCTCTTGTCGAAAGGACGCCACGCTCCATCCATCCAGAATCGCATGGTGGAACGTAAACACCAGACAATAATCATGCTGTGTATTCAGTCGGAACAAGCGAACTCGCCACAGCACCTCGCCATCGAACCGGAACACGTTACACTGGTCTTGTTCAATATATGCGCTAATGACATGTTCCTGCTCTTCTTGGCCAAGTAAAGAAATATCTTCTATTAAAATCTCAGGCACAATCCGGGCATGCACAATCTGGACTTCTTCCTCGAAATGCGTGAGATCGAAGGTGGTACGCAGAATCGGATGCTTATCGGATAACCACTGCAGTGCTTCGGTAAACCGATCCGTCGATATGATCTTGAAATAGTATAAAAACTGATCGTGGTAGATTGGTTCCTCCGGTCGCAATCTCGAGTAGAACACCATACTCTGCTGTATTTTGCTCAGTGGATACACGTCCTCGTATGCTGCCGGCAGGTATTTCACCTGTTCTGGATCGTCCGTGATGCGCCGCTTCATCTGCTCCAGCATCTCCTGTCCCAACTCCAGCTGCCGGTTTGGCTTGTGCTTCTGCGCTAAAATCTCCGCTAGCTCTTTGATGGTCTGATGCAGGTACAACTCTTTTAACGGAAGGGATGCGTCCAGGTCACGATTGATTCGGCTAACCAAACGAATGGCCTTGATCGAGTCACCGCCCAGCACAAAGAAGTTATCATGGATACCGACCTGCTCCAATCCCAGCATATCCTGCCAAATCCCTGCCAATTGTTGCTGCTTCGGCGTGCTTGGCACCTCGTAATTGCTGCCGGGATGCAGCACTTTCGGCACTGGTAACGTCTCGCGGTCCACCTTGCCGCTGGTATTTAGCGGGATGTTTTCCACTTCTACAACATAGGACGGGATCATGTATTCCGGCAATTGTACTGCCAAATGTACCCGTAGTTCTTCAACGGAAACAGCAGCGTCACTCACGAGATATGCGCACAAGTATGCCTGTCCTTGCTCATCCTCGCGAGCCAGCACAACGGCTTCGCGAATATGCGCATGGGTCAAAAGCTGCGCCTCGATCTCCCCGCACTCGATCCGGTAGCCCCGGATCTTCACCTGGTGGTCGATCCGGCCCAAGTACTCCAGATTGCCGTTCGGCAACCATCTTGCCAAATCCCCCGTTCGGTACATCCGCGTTCCCTGCTCAAACGGGTTGTCGACGAATTTCTCCGCCGTCAGCTCTGGCCGATTGAGGTACCCTCGAGCTAGGCCGTCACCTGCGATGCACAGTTCACCCGCAACACCCATCGGCTGCAGTTGGCCCTGATCATCCACAATGTACAGCTGTGTATTAGCGATCGGCTTGCCGATCGGCACAGTCGCTTCCGCAAAAGTTGAAATACTTTCGTAATATGTGACATCGACTGTAGCTTCTGTCGGCCCGTACAGGTTGTGAAGCGTTGTCTCGCTTCCTTCCAGTAGCTTGTAAAAACCCGTCACTTGCTGCGGCTTCAATGCTTCACCACTGGCAAAGACCCGGTGCAAGCTACTCAGCTTTTCTTGATGGAACATCTTGCCCGCTTGCTCCAGGAAGACGCTAAGCATTGATGGCACAAAATGCATCACTGTGACCCCATGCCGCTCAATGGTTTCAGCCAGTACCGCTGGATCTTTCTCTCCCTGCGGTGCAAGCATGCTGACCCGAGCACCAGTCATCCCCCACCAGAACAGTTCCCACACCGAAACGTCAAACGTAATCGGTGTCTTCTGCAACAGAACATCTTGCTCTCCTATGGGGTAGCGATGTTGCATCCACTTCAGCCGGTTGATGACCGAACGATGCTCAATCATGACCCCTTTTGGGTTCCCGGTGGTCCCCGAAGTATAGATCACATACGCCAAATGTCCCGAATCCAGATTTAGCGGCGGATTGACCTCCAATGGTACTTCTTCTCCAAGGCTCAACTCGATAACCGTACCTTCAAATCCGCATGGATCCAAGTCAGTTTGAACGAGCAGCTCAGCCGCACCGCTGTCCTCGAGTATATACCGAATGCGTTCTGCTGGTAGTGATGGGTCAATCGGCAGGTACGCCCCCCCGGCTTTCAAGATGCCATAGAGCCCGACCATCAGCTCCAGTGAGCGCTCTGCCATAATCGCCACGATACAATCGGGTCCCACACCTTGTTCGCGCAGCCTCCACGCCAGCTGATTCGCCCGCGCATTCAACTCCGCATAGGTCAGCTGCTGATCTCCATACACCACCGCTACCGCATCTGGCGTCCGCTCTACCTGCGCTTCGAACAACCCATGAATGGTTGCTTCCCGCGGATAATCCGCCGCCGTGTCGTTAAATGCATGTAGCTGCTGCTTCTCTTCTGATGTGACCAACTCATACGAGCCAATACTCGCTTCCGGCTGCGCGATCATTTGGGACACGAGCTGCACGAAGTGCCTCAGGTATCGTTCCACCGTCTCCTCGTTGAACAGCGCGCGGCTGTATTCCAGCGTCAGCTGAAGTCCTGGCTCACGCTCCACCACATTCAGTGTGAAATCAAACTTCGTGGTCGGGTGGTTCAGTTCCACTGGATGAACCTCAACATTCACCAACTCAAAGCGCGTCTCTTCCATATTCTGCAGCACCAACATCGTGTCAAACAGCGGGTTACGACTTAGATCACGGCGTACGTTCAGCTTCTCTACGAGTTCCTCAAATGGATAGTCCGGATGCTCAAACGCGGCCAGCGTCTGCTCTTTCACTTCACGTACGAAGTCGATGAACCGCTTGTTCCCCGATGGAGCATTACGCAGTGCCAACGTGTTGACAAACATGCCGATCATTGGTTCCGTATCACCATGGGTCCGTCCCGACACCGGTGTGCCCACCACGATATCGGTCTGCCCGGTATACTTGTGCAGCCACACGTTATATGCCGCCAGCAGCACCATGTACAGCGTTGCTCCGGTCTCTGTCGCAATTCGCTTCAGCCCTTCGGCTACCTCCGCACTGATCTGTGTATGGACCTGCCCGCCTTCGCTACTTGGTACCGCCGGACGGATCCGGTCGGTCGGCAGCTCCAGCACCGGCACTTCCTCCGCATACGCCGACAGCCAGTACGCCTCCTGCACTTTCATCCGCTCCACCTCGAGCGTGCCCTGCTGCCAGACTGCGTAATCTTTGTACTGGATCTGCAGCGGCGCCAGTTCCTTCCCGGCATACGCCGCCAGGAAATCCGATATTAAAATTCCCATTGACACGCCGTCCGACACGATATGATGCATGTCCCACAGCAGCCAGTAGCGATCTTCCGCCAATCGCAGCAACTCCGCCCGCAGCAGCGGTGCCTGATCCAGCACGAACGGTCGCACGAAGCGTCGGCTGAACTCGCGCGCTTCTGCTTCTTCTACTTCCCGGTATACCCACTCCAACGGCACGTCTTCATGCACCTGTTGCCTTGGTTCACCATCGATCCAGATGAACGATGTACGTAGGGATTCGTGACGAGCGATGACTGAATGAATCGCTTGCTCCAGTCGACCGGCATCCACCTTCCCGACCAGTTCGATCACACCTGGCATGTTATACCGTGTGCTCTCCGGTTCCATCTCATGCAGCACATACAACCGCCTCTGCGCCGACGATAGCGGATACGATGCCTGCGCTACCGCGGGCTCGATCCGGCCGTAGTCGCTTTCATCTGCGCTGCGCACATAAGCTGCTAACGCCTTCACTGTTGGTCGCGAGAATAGCTCCCGTAAGGGTAGCTCCACCGCCAGTTGCTGATGAATACGCGACACCAGCGTCACTGCTTTCAGCGAGTGACCCCCGCGCTCGAAGAACGAATCACCGATACCGACCTCGTTGACCCCCAGCACCCCTGCGAACAGCTCCACCAATTGCGTCTCCAGCACATCCCGTGGTGCTTCATAGGCTTTCGTGTATGCTTCTCGATCCGGTGCCGGTAGCATTGTGCGGTCCACCTTACCGTTATTGTTGAGTGGAATGTTCTCCATTTCCACAAAGTACGACGGGATCATATAGTCCGGCAAATACCGAGACAGGTGATCATGGATTTCGGCTACGGTCAGCGGCAGGCTGTATACCAGATAAGCACACAGGTATGCCTGCCCATGTTCATCGTTCCGAGACAACACGACCGCTTGACGGATGTGTTCATGCTCTTTCAGTCGAACTTCGATCTCCCCACATTCGATGCGATGCCCACGGATTTTCACTTGATGATCCATTCGTCCCATGTACACAAGGTTACCGTCCGGCTGCCATCTTCCCAAATCTCCCGTCCGATACATCTTCGTCCCCGGCTCGAACGGGTTATCCACGTATTTCTCCAGAGTCAATTCAGGTTGATTAATATAACCACGGCCCACACCGTCCCCGGCTATACATAGCTCACCCGCGACGCCAATAGGCTGCAATTGACCGTTTGGATCAACAACATAGTAGCGCATATTAGCATTAGGACTACCGAGCGTCACGGTCTGCTCTGTGCTCACATCCCGCAGCATTGACCAAACCGTCGTCTCTGTCGGACCAAACATGTTATATATCGCCGCCGAAGATAGGGTCTGCAGTTGATTCAACAGATCTTCTGTTAGCGCCTCCCCGCCAACCATGATGTCGCTCACACTCTCCAGCCAAGAGTAATCAGAACTAATAGCCAATAGCGTATGAAGTCTGGATGGCGTTGCCTGCAGCATCGCTATCTGATGGCGTTTAATTAGTTCGGTCAACTGCTGTGGATCCCTCTGCTGATCCTGGGTAGCTACAATAATCCGCATACCCTGGGTTAATGCCAGTAAAGTCTCCACGACCGAGATGTCAAAGGATAATGTCGCCGCAAATAAAATCGGCTTGGTCGGCTCGAATGCTATCCTCGCTGTCATTCCAAACAGGAAATTGACAACAGAACGATGCTCAATCATGACGCCTTTCGGTCGACCGGTCGTTCCCGAGGTGTACATCACATACGCCAAATGGTCTGGCATGACTATCACACCGGGGTTCGTTTCAAGTAGCTCTCCTGTCTCAGCAATCTCAAATTCCAGAATACGCCCTTGGAACCCATACGTGTCTACACCCTGATGACGCAATAGTACACTTGCGCCGCTGTCTTTGAGCATTGACCGAATCCGTTCAAACGGCAACACCGGGTCGATCGGCAAATATGCACCGCCAGCCTTCAATATTCCCAGTAGGCCGATAATCATGTCCAACGAACGCTCCGCTGCAATGCCCACTACCGTATCTGTTTGAACACCATTGTCTCGCAGTATCCATGACAACTGATTCGCTCGTGCGTTCAGCTCCGCGTAGGTCAGCTGCTTGTCGCCGCATATCACAGCCACCGCATCCGGCGTTTTCTCCACCTGCGCTTCAAACAGCCCGTGGATCGTCGCTTCCCGTGGATATTCTGCCGCCGTGTCGTTAAATGCATGTAGCTGCTGCTTCTCTTCTGATGTGACCAGCTCATACGAGCCAATGCTCGCTTCTGGCTGCGCGATCATTTGGGACACGAGCTGCACGAAGTGCCTCAGGTACCGTTCCACCGTCTCCTCGTTAAACAGATCGCGGCTGTATTCCAGCGTCAGCTGAAGTCCTGGCTCACGCTCCACCACATTCAGTGTGAAATCAAACTTCGTGGTCGGTTGGTTCAGTTCCACTGAACCAACCTCAACATTCGCTAACTCAAAGCGCGTCTGTTCCATGTTCTGCAGGATCAGCATCGTGTCGAACAGCGGGTTGCGGCTCAGATCGCGTCGCACGTTCAGCTGCTCCACCAGTTCATCGAACGGATAGTCCGGATGCTCAAACGCGGCCAGCGTCTGCTCTTTCACTTCACGTACGAAGTCGATGAACCGCTTGTTCCCCGATGGCGCATTACGCAGCGCCAACGTGTTGACAAACATGCCAATCATCGGCTCTGTATCGCCATGGGTCCGTCCCGACACCGGCGTGCCCACCACGATATCGGTCTCCCCGGTATACTTGTGCAGCCACACGTTATATGCCGCCAGCAGCACCATGTACAGCGTTGCTCCGGTCTCTGTCGCAATTCGCTTCAGCCCTTCGGCTACCTCCGCACTGATCTGTGTATGAACCTGCCCGCCTTCGCTACTTGGTACCGCCGGACGGATCCGGTCGGTCGGCAGCTCCAGCACCGGCACTTCCTCCGCATACGCCGACAGCCAGTACGCCTCCTGCACTTTCATCCGCTCCACCTCGAGCGTGCCCTGCTGCCAGACTGCGTAATCTTTGTACTGGATCCGCAGCGGCGCCAGTTCCTTCCCGGCATACGCCGCCAGGAAATCCGATATTAAAATTCCCATCGACACGCCGTCCGACACGATATGATGCATGTCCCATAGCAGCCAGTAGCGATCTTCTGCTAATCGCAGCAGCTCCGCCCGCAGCAGCGGTGCCTGATCCAGCACGAACGGTCGCACGAAGCGTCGGCTGAACTCGCGCGCTTCTGCTTCTTCTACTTCCCGGTATACCCACTCCAACGGCACGTCTTCATGCACCTGTTGCCTTGGTTCACCATTGATCCAGATGAACGATGTACGTAGGGATTCGTGACGGGCGATGACCGAACGAATCGCTTGTCCCAGCCGATCCGCATCCACCTGCCCAGTCAGTTCCACGACACCCGGCATATTGTAGCGCGTGCTCTCCGGTTCCATCTCATGCAGCACATACAATCGCCTCTGCGCCGACGATAGCGGGTACGATGCCTGCGCTACCGCGGGTTCGATCCGGCCGTAGTCGCTTTCATCTGCGCTGCGCACATAGTCAGCCAATGCCTTCACTGTTGGTCGCGCGAATAGCTCCCGCAAGGGTAGCTCCACCGCCAGTTGCTGATGAATACGCGACACCAGCGTCACTGCTTTCAGCGAGTGACCCCCGCGCTCGAAGAACGAATCACCGATACCAACCTCGTTGACCCCTAGCACCTCTGCGAATAGCTCCATCAATTGCGTCTCTAACGCATCCCGTGGTGCTTCATAGGCTACAGTGTACGCCTCCCCATCCGGTATCGGCAGCCCCTTGCGGTCCACCTTACCGTTGCTGTTGAGTGGGATGTTCTCCAATTCAACAAAGTACGACGGGATCATGTAATCTGGCAGCTGTGCCGCCAAGTGTTCCCGCAATTCTGCAACCGGAACCACTTCATCACTTACAAGATACGCGCACAAGTACGCCTGGTCTTGCTCATCCTTACGGGCCAGCACCAGGGCTTCGCGGATTTGCCGATGTGCCAGAAGTTGCGCTTCGACCTCCCCGCACTCGATCCGGTAGCCGCGGATCTTCACCTGGTGGTCGATCCGGCCCAAATACTCCAGATTGCCGTCCGGCAACCATCTCGCCAAATCGCCCGTCCGGTACATCCGTGTGCCCGGATCGAACGGATTGTCGACAAATTTCTCCGCCGTCAGCTCCGGCCGATTGAGGTACCCTCGCGCCAAACCATCACCTGAAATATACAACTCACCCACTACGCCCATCGGCTGCAGCTGCTGATCCGTGCCGAGAACATAGGCCTGTAGCGTCGGGAGCGGCTTGCCGATGTTGCTGATGCCGCTTGCAATATCCTCCTCACCCAGCTTCTTATACGTCACATGCACGGTCGTTTCCGTGGTCCCATACATGTTGATTAAATCTATATTAGGATACCTCTGGTGCCACGCCCCCAATTGGCTCGGTGACATGGCTTCTCCACCAAAGATTACGATTCGTACGCATAGCTTAGCGTTCGCTTCGTACATTTCCCGGTGCGACAACGCATAAAACGCGCTCGGTGTCTGATTCAACACCGTCACCCGCTCGTGTTGTAGCAGGCGGACCATCTGTTCTGGGTCTCGTGCCGTCAGCTGCGGTACGACGACCAGCTTGCCTCCATAAAGCAACGCTCCGTACATTTCCCATACCGAGAAATCAAAGCAATACGAGTGGAACATCGTCCACACGTCTCGTTCGTTGAAATCAAACGCCATGCGGTCGTTGAACATCAGCCGTACCACGTTCCGATGTGTGATCATCGTCCCTTTTGGTTGTCCGGTTGTACCCGAGGTATAGATTACGTACGCCAAATGCTCTGGATTCATCGCCTGCGGTGGATTCACCACTGGCATTGAATCCATTTCTCCGACGTATACCCGGCATCCCTTAAACGGAAGCACTTGCGTACGAAGCTCAACGGCACGGTTTGTCACCAGCCATGCTGCCCCACTATCCGTCAGCGTATAAGTAATCCGGTCAGATGGATAATCCGGATCAATCGGTACGTAGGCTCCACCAGCCTTCAAAATGCCGAGCATTCCGACGATCATCTCTACCGAGCGATCCATCAGGATCGCCACAATCCGGTCTGGCCCTACACCTTGCTCACGCAACGTCCACGCTAGCTGATTTGCCTGTCTGTTCAACTCTGCATAGGTCAGCAGTTGATCTCCGTACGCCACCGCAACTGCCTCTGGCGTTTTTGTCACCTGCGCCTCAAACAGTCCTTGAATCGTTGCTTCCTGCGGATACCCCGCGGTTGTGTCGTTAAACGCATGCAGCAACTGCTGCTTCTCCTGATACGAAACAATGTCGATCTGAGAAAGCGGCGTATTCATTTGTTCTATTATTAATTCAAGGAAATAAGTGACCTGCTGTTTCAATCTGATCAGGCTATCATGAGCATAGCGACTGACATCATATTGCAGTATAACTGAAAGTGTATCGTCCTTTTTTCGGAAAAATATATGTATGTTGCATTCAGAGAAAACAGGATCAATAGTTTGATGTATGCCGTCAAATGAAACAATCGTACTAAATTTCAACAACTCATTTCGGTTCAAGGGCAGGCCAGTTTTTTCAGAAATGTAAGTATGAGGAAAATTTTGATGTTTGGCGGCTTCAGTTAGGCCATCGCGAACCTGGATTAACACGTCTCTGAAAGTACTGTCAGAGTTAATCCCGATGCGAATCGGTAATACAACCGAAGCATGTTCTTCACTTTCTCTCTTTTTTAGTGTGGGCATCCCCACTAATACATCCGTAAGATTCAAATACCGTGAAAGAAAAGATAGCGTTCCTGACATTAATACCATGAACATTGCTTGTTCGGAATTCTTAGATAGTGACAATACACGTTGTAAGGTTTCATTAGTAAGCTGATGTTCAACCTGTCGGAACGACGGATTGCCTGCAACACCTTCCCTGCCTTGAGAGATAGTTGTTGGTGCGGGAGAATCTGCGAGTTTTTCAAGCCAATAACTAACGGCTTCTGAATATCTACCACTAGAGGCCATAAGCCTAACGGTTAAAGAGTCCATTTTGAACCTCCAATACATTTAATAAAATTGACCTACATCTCTACCAATCAGTTAAATTATCTGGTTGTCATTAAGAAAACAAGGGTTTACCCGTTTCGTTGATTGCCTGTTCCAAACGGAATTCAAACTGACCGTCAGGAGCTTTTCACCTCAAAAAATAGTAAGCATCAGTTGAAAAAACGCTTTCATTTTGTTAGTCCCATCCCTAAACTGTTATTTTTTTATTCTCTGAATAGTCATATGCGGTTCGATAACATATTTTTGATATTTGGTTGGATCTGAATTGTAATTTTTTGCACATGCAACAGTAGATAAGCATATTATTTCACAAAACCCAGTAATGATAAAAGCATGAACAGACAGAGTTTCTATCCTATTCATGTAAACGGTCCAAAAAACTAGTTTCATTAATCGGTTAGCAATCAAGGAGAAAAAATCACTTTCTCTTTTGCAAAAAAACCGCAACCTTCGACAGAACTGGATACCGCAAAGGATGAAGCGTACTCATCTGAAAATACGCTCATTTACGGCCACATACGCTGACTTTGAAAGGAAGAGTTGGCCGGTACAAATTCCGCGCCAACATGTTGTATGGAAATCGTCGCCTCTTCCACTGACCTCTTTAAACCTGAAATATAGCTTGTTTGCTAGGGATATAATTAAATGGCACAACGGTCCTTAATTTATTGAATTTCTTCTCTCCATACCTATTCTACCTGTATGATGAGAGTCCACCCCATGCTTCTCTGTAACGCCTGCTGTACTTCTCTCTGTCATGCATTAATTTACTAACATAGAAATACACTGTGACACTATGTCCGGTGAGGAAAGGTCTCCTTCTTCAAGTATTATTTGATAGGAGATTATATTGGCCTTTTCGAATAATTCCGTGCAACCGATTGAGCAAAGTACCAAGTTTAGTCTATTCCAAAGTGTATTGTGAGTCTCCATCAAGAAGAAACTTTTATTGTAATCAAAACTATTTATTGTAACTTATATATATTTTTCAAATTGTATGTGAATACAATTTGAAAAAAAGAAAACAAACATACCATACCTTATGGGATGTGTTCTCATAACTAAGATTTAAAAATTTCCGAACGATTCATTGTCCACCACTCCTTCTCTACGAAGGGAGGCATCTTATAGCCTACTATCCTTCTCCCATTAAAGTGTATACTTCCAACTTATATTATATTTCATCCAATAATGCCCAGCAACCTGAAATATCTTGCTGGTGCCGAGGAATCTATTTTATTTATGTATATTTATTGTATTAATTTCTCTCCTTAATTTAAAGGCAGAAAAGTTTCATCCCATTAAAAATTTATCTAAGAAGCAAAACTTGTAAATATATGATCATCAAAAAAGAAAAACAAGCTGACTCCGGTAAGATAGAAGAATTAGCTTGTTTTTCTTTTTTATGCTTTTTTTAAACGAATCAACAATAGACTTTTGTTTTAAAATCGTCGAATTACTAGAAATAACATATTTCTTCTCGATTCTAATGGTTTATAACTACTAGTGGCATTGTAGGTATTCAAGTCTGAGCTTTGTAAAAATTTTTTTCATTTCTATATATACTTCTTGTTGATTACTTGCTTTTTGAAATGACTGAGCATTACCATTATCAAGCTTCATATTATCAGTTTGTTTTTCAATTTGTCCTACTGCGTAATTTTCTAGCGATTCTAATTGATCATAAAACTCCTGACTGTATTTCAACATTCTCTGTCACCTCCTTTAACAAAAAAATTCTCAGTTATCGACGGTAATTGAAATGACTGATAATGTCGTATGCCCTTTGATCTAATGATTTGCTGTCTGCCTGTACTCAATGATACATATTTTCATTTTTCAACAAAAAATAATTAGAACTTTAACCAATCCTTGTATTGGATTTGGTCGCTTTTCAAAGTCATATGCGTAGCCAAGCTTATATGTGGACTTTGTAAAATATAGGATTGATGCGTATTTAATCTTATAACGCTTTTTTAGAGCAAACTTCCTAATAATATCATCTATTGACACAGCAAAATTGTGGCAATACAATGAAAATATATCAAAGTTTGAATAGAAACACAATGTCACCCTTTTTCTCCTACTATAAAGAAACTTTATAATAATTGAAATGTTAAACGGTTCATCAATTCAAATTTAGGCATGAAATTGAATTGTACCCAGTTTGAAAACTGTAGTGGAACGATAAATCAAATTAATGTAAGCGTTTGAACAAGCATTCTGCTATTTAGCTACATTTTACATATATTTTTTTTAACAATTATTAGGTTACTACTGAAATCTCTATACTCAAAGTTTAGGGTTATCCATAATATAAATATCGAAGCATAAGAGGAGACAATACATATGCAAACCATAAAACTCCCAATTAATCCAACGCCTCCTATCATTGTTTATCAATATAGGGCCTTTCCTCTCTCAATTACATCAAATTATTCCGAAACGCTAACATGGTTTTACAGCAACTTTATTCATTTAAAATGCAATCTAAATTTCATTAAAAATAAGGATGATTTTGATATTGACTTTATAGCAGGGAATATTTATGGAGGTATTCCTTGGCTAGACTATCTCGAAACTCAACATAAAACTGAAGATGAGCATGATTCATGCATGGATATTTTATCAAAAATCAATGAAGGATATTACTACTACTCTTTTGTAGATGAATATTATATTCCAAATAGACAGGCGTATAAGAAGTTTCATAATACACATGACTTACTTATATATGGTTATGATTTATCAAACAATCTTTTTAATGTAATTGGCTTCAATGAAAGAATGCAGTATGTAGAATCTTACGTTAGCTTTGACGATTTAGCTAAAGCTTTGAAGTTTTCTGAAGCTAACTATTCTAGCTATATTAAGATAAGAGAGAATATCAACTATAGCTTTGATAAATATAATGTAATAGATAAGTTAGAAGACTATCTGTTTTCTAATAATTGTGCAGGGAATCTTTCGAAGTATGATTTTGATAATCGAACAGAACATATGAGAGATTTAAACCATAATTTATCTAGCGAAAATTGGGGTTTTGGGGTCGACGTATATACTCAACTTAATTTATTTTTCGAGGCACTCATTGCCAAGGAAGTCAATGTAGATATTCGTCCATTACAATGTTTGTGGGAACATAAAAAGTGCATGTTTAATCGAATAAATTTCTTTTTTCAAAATCATATGATTTATGATTCAGAAATAATAAATTCATATCAAAAGGTTGTATCACAAGCTGAGGTTGTCCGCTCATTGATGTTGAAGTATATGTTGACTAATGATATCTCTATTATAACTAAAATGAAATCTATCATTAATGAGCTTTGCATCAATGAAATTAGCATATTAAATACAGTTGTCAAGCAACTACATAATAATTAGGAGCGTGAGATTATGCATATAACAAATGTAAAAAAATTAGAAATTGATATTACCCATGTGTGTACACTTCAATGCTTTAACTGTGATAGAGGTTTATCTCTAATGCCAGGGGGCAAAGAGACAAATGTAAGTTTAGAACAAATAAATAAATTAATTAAACAGACGGTTGATAATAATCATCATTGGGAACAGATAAGGATAATGGGGGGAGAGGCAACGGTTCACCCTGAATTTAATAAAATTATTCAAACTTTATATGACTATAAACAAAAATATAATAGATCCCTTAGATTAATTGTTGCTACCAATGGACATACTGAATTTACAAAGAATAAGTTAAACTGGCTGGAGCTTAACTATCCAAGTATTATTGTCGAAAATACAGCTAAGGTAAACAACTATCAAAAAGGATTTGACTTAATTCATTATGCTGCCAGTGACTTTAACGATGATCCTAATTATCAGTATAAAGGTTGTTGGACAACTGAGGCATGTGGGGTCGGATTAAATGCCTCTGGTTTTTATTGTTGTGCAGTTGGAGGGGCTATAGATAAATTTTTCAAATATGACATTGGGATTAAAGATTTGACAGAGGTAACTGTTGAGAATATGACTAAGATGTTCGAACCTTTATGCTCTAAATGCGGGCGACACGAACATATTCAAGTTGATAACAATAATATCGAAGTAGTTGTTTCTAAAACTTGGAAGGAATGTTTAGATAACTTTGACGCGGATAAAAAACTGGCAAGATATTAATAGAGATATATTTGTGAATATATCATATAACGTTTAACTACTAATTAGGTTGTTTTTCTGTCGTCTGGAATAAAATAGTCCTGCTCTGGTCATCCCCGTCCATTTAAACGTTAAATTGAATAGTGAACTTTTCCTGAAATTCAAATTGGACGGGGAGATCTCAGAGCTTATGCTCTTAGATTATTCCAATTCTACTCACTTCTCTCTGTAGGCAAAATTCTTCTTTCATGTCTAGTCTGTACGTGAAAGTTCATGACTGTATTCAACCAAACTAAAGTTCATTCCTCATGTAAACTTAAAAATGAAATTAAAAACTTGTTCCTTTCCCGTAAAAGCACCGTACACAGTGTATCTCAAAATCCCACTCATTTCGACTACGTACTCATTTGATAACCTCTAGCCTTTTGCTTTCAGACCTTCCGATTCTAATATGCCAAACTTTCTACCTATCGCTAACAAGCTTCCTCGTTTTTTGATTTCATTGTACGGATTATAATTTCCATTTCACTTTACTGGCATGACAAAAATCCCCTCTGGTTATAAGTGTTGAGTTCATTGTAACATGACCTCTTTCCTTCACTCTTTACCCTGAGGGGACCTTACCATGTTCTTTATTTAGCAACAGTCTGCAGAATAAGCAATCGTTTCGTAAGCAGTTATCACTAAAGGCCTGGGAATACACTATCCCAGCTTTTTCATGTTGTCCTCTGACGTCTAAAGTCCGCTAAATCCATAACAGAGATTCTAGTTCCAGCCTTTTAATCAGATTCCTACAAAAATCATCCCGAGGCTGGAACTAGAATTCTGTGGCCTCCAAATGGAAGTTTACCATACTTGGGTTTTACATAGTAATTCATTCATATGAAATCATTCAACATTCGTGACTGAATTAATTTTAGTAGAGCAACAAACCTTATTATTCAAAATGAATAGTTTCGAATAATTCGATCTCATCCTCTTCTTCTTCATGTTGAAAGACTTCCAATTTTAGTTCTCTTATACAAACGTAAGAATCAGTTGCAGTAGCTTTGATAAGTTCACAAAATCCTTGTAGCAATCGTTTTACCGTCCCATCATCAAATAAATCACGGCTATACTCTAAAGATAAATGTAGACCTTGTTGGGTTTCGACAACAACCATTGTCAAATCCATTTTCGTTGTTGAGTTATCTTGTTCAACGGTTCGGAGCTCAATATCTCCTAAATGAACTTTCGATTGCTCCATATTCTGCAGCACCAGCATTGTGTCAAACAAGGGGTTGCGACTCTGATCCCGTCGGATGTTCAGCTTCTCTACCAATTCTTCAAACGGATAGTCCTGATGCTCAAATGCCTTCAATGTCTGCTGCTTCACTTCATGCACGAAGTCCGTAAACCGCTTATCCCCGGATGGAGCGTTGCGCAGTGCCAGCGTGTTCACAAACATTCCAATCATTGGCTCTGTATCACTATGTGTCCGTCCCGATACCGGTGTGCCGACCACAATATCGGTCTGTCTCGTGTACTTATGCAGCCACACGTTATATGCGGCCAGTAATACCATGTACAGTGTTGCTCCGGTTTCGGTGACGATCTGCTTCAGTCCCTCCATTACGTCTGCATGAATCTCTGCATGAACCCGTCCGCCTTCACTGCTTGGTTTCGTCGGACGCATCCGGTCGGTCGGCAACTCCAGCACTGGTGCTTCCTCTGCATAGACTGACAGCCAGTATGCCTCATGTGCTTTCATCTGCTCTATCCCGAGCGTTCCCTGTTGCCACACCGCGTAGTCCTTGTACTGGATCCGTAGGGGTGCCAGTTCCTCTCCAGCATATGCAGCCATAAAGTCCGATACCAGAATACTCATCGACACGCCATCCGACACAATATGATGTATGTCCCACATAAGCCAGTATCGGTCTTCTGCTAATCGCAGCAGCTGAGTCCGCAGCAGAGGTCCCTTATCCAGCGCAAATGGTCGCACAAAATTATGGAGGAGTTCTTGGGCCTGCGCTTCATCGGTATCTCGGCATCCCCATTCCAACGACACGTCTTCGTATACCTGTTGTCTCGGTTCACCATTGATCCATATGAACGAAGTGCGTAGCGATTCGTGGCGAGCGATGACCGAACGAATCGAATGTTCCAGCCGATTCGCATCGACCTGCCCGCTCATTTCCACGACACCCGGCATGTTGTACCGAGTGCTCTCCGGGTCCATCTCATGCAGCACATACAACCGCCGCTGCGCTGACGAGAGCGGGTACGATGCCTGCAATGCCGCTGACTCAATCCGGCCGTAGGAGCTTTCGTCCGCACGGCGTACATATTCCGCCAGCGCCTTCACTGTTGGTTGTGCGAACAGCTCTCGGAGCGGCAGCTCCACTGCCAGCTGCTGATGGATGCGTGACACCAGCATCATCGCTTTCAACGAATGACCACCACGTTCGAAGAACGAGTCACCAATGCTGATTTCATTTACCCCCAGCACTGCTGCGAATAGATCCACTAGTTGCGTCTCTAACGCATCCCGCGGTGTTTCATAGACATGGGCCTTTGCTTCCCGGTCAGGCACTGAAAGTGCTTTGTGATCGACTTTGCCGTTGGTGTTGAGTGGAATATGATCCAACTCAACAAAATAGGAAGGGATCATATAGTCTGGCAGTTGTTCCGCTAAGTGCGCCCTCAGTTCCGCAACCGGGACTGTTTCGTCGCTCACAAGATATGCGCACAAGTATGCTTGTCCTGGCTCATCCTCACGTGCCATCACGACCGCTTCGCGGATATACGTTTGTGCGAGGAGCTGCGTTTCGACCTCCCCGCACTCAATACGGTAGCCGCGGATCTTTACTTGCTGGTCAATCCGTCCCAAGTATTCCAGGTTTCCATCTGACAACCATCTCGCCAAATCTCCGGTCCTGTACATTTTTTTCCCCGGCTCGAACGGGTTGTCTACGAATTTCTCCGCCGTCAGCTTCGGCTGGTTGAGGTACCCACGCGCCAAACCTTCACCTGCGATGCACAACTCGCCCGCGACGCCAATCGGCTGTAACATGTCTTGGCTATCCAGAATATATACCCGTATATTAAACAGCGGTTTCCCTATCGGGACGGTTCTCAACCCTTCTGCTGCCTTTTCGGCTGGCCACATCGTGGCGCATATTGTAATCTCCGTCGGCCCATATGCATTGATTAGATTAACGTAAGGGCTCCATTTGCGGACCACCTCCTGCGGACACGTGGACCCCGCCGGGATGACCGTTCTCAGTGAACGAACTTGCTCCGGGTCCATCTGCATTAAGTACGCAGGCGGCAGAGTGATTACTGTAATACCATTTTCTCGGATGTATTCTTCGAATCGACCGATGTGATGGATTACTTCAGTTGAAACTGTATGGAGCTGTGCACCATTACACAGGCTCATCACCATTTCCCATACAGATACATCAAACGAGAGTGAAGCAAATTGGAGAACCCGATCATCCTTTGTAACCTGTAGATTAAGTTTAAAGACAGATGTCAAGCTTGCCACACCTCGGTGCTCGATCATAACTCCTTTCGGCCGCCCCGTAGAGCCCGAAGTGTAGATGACATATGCCAGATGCTCTGGCCCGCTGATCGCTTTTAAGTCACCGTCGTCTAAGTTGTTTTGCTCATTCTGTATTTCAAAGGTCGTATCTGCTCCGGTTCTTGTTATAGTCGTCAGTCCAAGCTTGACACCTGCAAATGCAGTTTCAGCGAGCAACTTCTCATGGCCTACTAGCCACTGGCTACCACTGTCCTCCAACATGTAGTGAATGCGTTCAACTGGCAGTGCTGGGTCAATGGGCAGATATGCTCCTCCAGCCTTCAAGATACCGAAGATTCCAACGATCATCTCCACCGAACGTTCCGCTATAATCGCCACGATCCGATCCGGTCCTACACCTTGTTCGCGCAGCGTCCACGCCAGCTGATTTGCCCGCGCATTCAGCTCCGCATAGGTCAGCTGCTGATCTCCATACACCACCGCTACCGCATCTGGCGTCCGCTCCACCTGCGCTTCAAACAACCCGTGAATCGTTGCTTCCCGCGGATATTCCGCCGCTGTGTCGTTGAATCCGTGCAGCAATTGCTGTTTCTCCTCTGGCGTAACCAGCGCTATCGATCCCACCGGCCGCTCTGCATTCGCCAGCATGTCCTGTGCAATCTCTCGGATATGCCCCTCCATTCGACGGATGAACGCTCCCTCGTATACCTTGGCGTTATACCGGAATTCAATCGATAACGCTTCGCCCGGCACTAACACCACCGTAAGGTCATAGTTCGTCTGCTCGTATGCTTCAACGTCACGGATCCCAAACGTAGCTTCATCCCTCTCACCTGCTTGGCCCATCACCTCGGCGATCGGATAGTTTTCGAATACCAAAATGTGGTCGATCAGCCCTTGCTTCAGTGGGCTCAGCCCTTGAATCTCATACAGCGGGTAATGGCTGTGCGCTTCTGAAACCAGCGCCGCATCCTGCACCTGCTGTAGCAGCGTCAGTACACTCTGCCCCGGCGTACTACGGATTCGAACCGGCGTCGTATTGATAAACAGGCCAATCATCCGCTCGATCCCTGGCACTTCTGCGGGTCTCCCTGATACGACGGCCCCAAATACCACATCTTCGCTCTGGTTATACTTTTGTAATAGCACTCCCCAGATGGTCTGCATCACCGTGTTCACCGTCACCTGCGCCTCGCGTGCCAACTGTTCCAGCCCCCGAGTCAGCTCCTGATCCAGACGGAAGGCATGGTTCTTGATTCCCCCATGTTCAGTTTTCCCCGACGCTCGGGGCACACTCGCCTGTTGCTCATAGGTCGCCAAGTACTGGCTCCAGTACTGCCGCGCCGCGTCCCGGTCCTGCTGGCTGAGCCATTGCACATAGCGGCTAAATGGCTCTACGGGCCCTAGCTCGATCGGCTGGTTCGTTTGTAACCCCCGATAAATCGCCATCAGCTCCTGCGTCAGAATACTCATGCACCAGCCGTCCATGAGGATGTGATGGAAGCTCCAGATGACATGCTGTCCTCCATCTTCCCCGAGCACAAGTGTGACACGCATTAGTGCATCCTGGCTCAGCTCAAAGCCACGTTGTCGATCTGCCTGCTTCATCGACTCCAGATCCGCTACCTGATTCCTCACCTGCAGATCCACTTGTCGTTCCTGTAGCACTACCTGTACCGGTCGTCTCACCTGCTCACTTGTGAACGCCGTACGCAGCATCTCATGCCTTTCCGTTAAACGCTCCAAGCTGGTCTTGAACACGGCAACATCCAGCCTACCTTCCACCCGGAACGTAAACTGCTCGAAATACGTCGTCGCGTCTGGATCGAGCTGGGCATGAAACAACATGCCTTCCTGCATCGGCGTCAGCGGGTAAATATCTTGCACCTTGTAAGCGTAGGTTTGCTGCAAATCGCTCGCTTCCTTCGGTTCCACATCTACTAAACGGAAGTCACTCGTGGTCTTTTCGCTGTGCGTCTGCTGGGTACAGTGGGCGATCAATTGGCGAAGCTGCGCTGTATATCGCGCCATCCAGTCTTCCACCAGTTCTCTCCGGTACGTATCCGCCGCATATTCGCACGTAAACACCAGCTCCCCGCCGATCACCATCCCGTTCATGCTCAGCTTGTACGCCTTCGGGTGGGTTGGATCAATGCTGCTGCCTGTCCCGTACGCTGACGATTCAAATGCATCCGTGATCACATCCCCATCGAACTGGCCCAAGTAGTTGAAACAGATCTCCGGACGAAGATTGAACTTCAGCTCCCCTTTGTTTTCCACTGCCGTCAGGTATTTCAGTACGCCATACCCGAGCCCTTTATTCGGCACACTGCGCAGCCCTTCTTTCACTGTCTTGATACAGTCAGACAACGCCTCGCACGCCCCCAGGTCCAGCAAGGTCGGCACCATCGTCGTAAACCAGCCGACCGTACGGCTGACATCCACCCCTGCTCCGATCTCTTCCCGGCCATGCCCTTCCAGGTCCACCATAAACCGCTCTTCGCCAGTCCATTCCTGCAGCGCCAGGCCCATCCCTGTGAGCAAAATGTCATTGATTTCCGTATTGTACGCTCGTCCCACCTGGTTCAAGAGCTGCGACGTTTCGTCTCGTGACAGCCGGAGGGTCACCTCTCCAGCGGCTTCGCCCGTCCCCAGCTCATCCACGGGCAGTGCCGCAAAGGACGTCTGCTCCATTTGCCTCCAATAATCGATCTCATCCAGCTGGGCCTCACTGTCCGCATAGCGCGCCAGTGCCGCCGACCACGTCTGGAACGCGTCTGTCTTCTCCGGCAAGCGAATCTCCTCGCCTCGTTCTATCTGCTCATACCCGGTCTGTATATCTTCGAACAGAATCCGCCACGATACCCCGTCCACCACCAGATGGTGGATCACGATCAGCAGATGATCCCCCTCTCGGGTTTTCATCAGCCCCAGGCGCATCAATGGCCCCTGCTCCAGATGTAATTCCCGCTGTAAGCGGTCGGCTTCCGCCGGGATGCGTGTATCCAAAGTTGTTTCGCTGCGCAAGTCAATCACGTCCAGACCAAAACTTGCCTCGGTCAGCCCGTGATTCCACTGCACGATGCCCTGAACTTCTTCCCGGTACCTCATCCGCAGTGCATCATGATGTGTGACGATCCGTTCAAACACACGCCGCAGGATGCCTTCATCGAATCCGGCCCGACGATGCAACATAACCGCCTGGTTATAATGATGTGGCAGCTGCACCGTACCCTCCAACAGTCTCTGCTGGATCGGCGTTAATCCCACTTCGCCTTCAACTGGCCCCTGATTAATCTGGTGGGCCAGCGGCTGCACATGCGAGCTTAGTTCCAGAATCGTCGGATACCGGAAGAGATCCCGGATTGCCAGGTGCAACTGGTGACCTCGCAGCCGCGCGGCGATCTGGACGGCTTTGATCGAATCCCCGCCGAGTTCAAAGAAGTTGTCTTGTATCCCGACTTGTTCGATTCGAAGCACGTCCTGCCATATCGTGACCAGTCCCGCCTCTGTCTTGCTCCGCGGCGACATGTATTGCCTTACCGCCTGCACTCGACCTTGCGGCGCCGGCAGCGCTTTGCGATCTACCTTGCCGTTGTTGCTGAGTGGAATGTTCTCCAGCTCCACAAAATACGACGGGATCATGTAATCAAGCAACTGTGCCGCCAGATGATCTCGCAGTTCCGCAACCGGAACCACTTCATCGCTCACAAGGTATGCGCACAAGTACGTCTGGCCTTGCTCATCCTCGCGGGCCACCACGACCGCTTCGCGGATATGTACATGGGTCAAAAGCTGCACCTCGATCTCCCCGCACTCGATCCGGTAGCCGCGGATCTTCACCTGATGATCGATCCGGCCCAAGTACTCCAGATTGCCGTCCGGCAACCATCTCGCTAAATCGCCTGTCCGATACATTTTCGTCCCCGGCTCAAACGGGTTGTCGACGAATTTCTCCGCCGTCAGCTCCGGCTGGTTCAGGTACCCCCGAGCGAGACCCTCCCCTGCGATACATAGTTCCCCCGCGACACCCATCGGCTGCAGCTGACGATGATCATTCACAATGTACAGCTGCGTATTCGCAATCGGCTTACCGATCGGCACAACCCCTTCCGCAAAGGTCGAAGCACTATCATAATACGTGACATCCACCGTGGCCTCGGTCGGCCCGTACAGGTTGTGAAGTGTTGCTTCGCTTCCCTCCATGAGCTTATAAAAACCGGTCACCTGCTGCGGCTTCAACGCTTCCCCACTGGCAAAGACACGGCGCAAGCTACCGAGCTGCTCTCGGTTAAACGCATCTCCAGCCTGCTCCAGGAAGACGCTCAGCATCGACGGGACAAAATGCATCACCGTAACCCCGTGACGTTCAATCGTTTCGGCCAGTATCACGGGATCTTTCTCGCCTTGTGGCGGAAGTAGGCACACCCGGGCCCCGGTCATGCCCCACCAAAACAGCTCCCACACCGAGACATCAAATGTGATCGGCGTCTTTTGCAAAATGACACCCTGTTCTCCGATAGGGTAGCGATGCTGCATCCACTGCAGCCGGTTGATGACGGAACGATGCTCAATCATAACCCCTTTCGGGTTCCCGGTGGTCCCCGAGGTATAGATCACGTACGCCAAACTGTCAGAATCCTGCTCTAACGGCGGGTTACTTTCCGATTGTGTTTGTCCCTGAGGTGCCAATTCGACGACAGCCCCTTCAAATCCGCATGGATCTTGGCCCGGATCTAGCAGCAGTACTGCCGTACCACTGTCTCTGAGCATATACCCGATGCGTTCCGCAGGCAGCGATGGATCAATCGGCAGGTACGCCCCACCGGCTTTCAGGATGCCATAGAGCCCGACCATCAGCTCCAGCGAGCGTTCCGCCATAATCGCCACGATACACTCTGCTCCCACACCGTGCTCGCGTAGCGTCCATGCCAGCTGATTCGCCCGCGTGTTCAGTTCCGCATAGGTTAGCTGCTGATCCCCGTATACCACCGCCACCGCATCCGGCGTCTTCTCCACCTGGGCTTCAAACAACCCATGAATGGTTGCTTCCCGCGGATATTTTGCCGCCGTGTCGTTAAATGCATGCAGCTGTTGCTTCTCTTCTAACGTGACCAGCTCATACGAGCCAATGCTTGCTTCCGGCTGCGCTATCATTTGGGACACCAGCTGCACGAAGTGCCTCAGGTACCGTTCCACCGTCTCCTCGTTGAACAGCGCGCGGCTGTATTCCAGCGTCAGCTGAAGTCCTGGCTCACGCTCCACCACATTCAGTGTGAAATCAAACTTCGTAGTCGGGTGGTTCAGTTCCACTGGACGAACCTCAGCATTCGCTAACTCCAAGTGCGTCTCTTCCATATTCTGCAGCACCAGCATCGTGTCAAACAGCGGATTGCGGCTCAGATCGCGTCGCACGTTCAGCTGCTCCACTAGTTCCTCGAACGGATAGTCCTGATGCTCAAACGCGGCCAGCGTCCACTCTTTCACTTCGCGTACGAAGTCCATAAACGGTTTGTCCCCCGATGGAGCGTTACGCAGTGCCAGCGTGTTGACAAACATCCCAATCATCGGCTCCGTATCGCCATGGGTCCGTCCGGACACCGGTGTGCCCACCACGATATCGGTCTGCCCGGTATACTTGTGCAACCACACGTTATATGCCGCCAGCAGCACCATGTACAGCGTTGCTCCAGTATCAGTTGCAATCTGTTTCAGCGCTTCTACGGTCTTAGCATTCACTTCTGTGTTGACTTGTCCGCCTTCACTGCTTGGAACCGATGGTCGCGTCCGGTCAGTCGGCAGTTCCAGCACCGGCACTTCCTCCGCATAGGCCGTTAGCCAGTACGCTTCATGCGCTTGCATCCGCTCCACCTCAAGCGTACTCTGCTGCCACACGGCATAGTCCTTATACTGAATCCGCAGCGGTGTCAGTTCCTCTCCGGTATATGCCGTCATGAAATCCGACACCAACAGGGTCATCGACACCCCGTCTGACACAATATGGTGCATGTCCCACACCAGCCAGTAGCGGTCTTCCGCCAGGCGCAGCAGTGCAGCTCGGAGTAACGGCGCCTGTTCCAGCGCGAATGGTCGCACGAACTGCTCACTGAACTCCCGTGCTTCTGCTTCGTCTACTTCCCGGTAGATCCACTCCAACGGCACGTCTTCATGCACCTGTTGTCTGGGTTCACCGTCTACCCAGATAAACGACGTGCGTAGGGACTCGTGACGTTGGATGATCGACCGAATCGCTTGTGCCAGCCGATCTTCGTCGATCTTTCCTGTAAGTTCTATCACGCCCGGCATGTTGTAGCGCGTGCTTTCCGGCTCCATCTCGTGTAGTACGTATAATCGCCGCTGCGCTGACGACAGCGGGTACGATGCCTGCGCTGCCGCGGGTTCGATCCGACCGTAGTCGCTTTCTTCCATGCTGCGCACATAGTCAGCCAATGCCTTCACTGTTGGTCGCGCAAACAACTCCCGCAGGGGCAGATCTACCGCCAGCTGCTGATGCACGCGCGATACCAAGGTCACTGCTTTCAGCGAGTGTCCCCCGCGCTCGAAGAATGAATCGCCGATACCGACCTCGTTGACCCCCAGCACCTCTGCAAATAGCTCCGCTAAGTGCGTCTCCAACGCATCCCGCGGTACTTCATAGGCTGCAGTGTACGCCTCCCCATCCGGTATCGGTAGCGCCTTGCGGTCCACCTTGCCGTTGCTGTTGAGTGGGATGTTCTCCAATTCCACAAAGTGCGATGGGATCATGTAATCTGGCAGCTGTGCTGCTAAATGTTCCCGCAGTGCTGCGACGGGAACCACTTCATCGGTCACGACATACGCGCACAAGTACGCATGGTCTTGCTCATCCTTACGGGCCACCACCAGGGCTTCGCGGATTTGCCGATGTGCCAGAAGTTGCGCTTCGACCTCCCCGCACTCGATCCGGTAGCCTCGGATCTTCACTTGATGGTCCATCCGGCCCAAGTACGCTATGTTCCCATCCGGCAGCCATCTTGCTAAATCGCCCGTCCGGTACATCCGCGTTCCCGACTCAAACGGGTTGTCGACGAATTTCTCCGCTGTCAGCTTCGGCTGGTTCAGGTACCCTCGCGCCAGACCGTCCCCCGAGATGCACAGTTCACCTGCGACACCCATCGGCTGCAGTTGGCCCTGATCATCCACAATGTACAGTTGTGTATTAGCAATCGGCCCTCCGATAGTCACGCTCTGTTCAGTCGTCACTTCCCGCACTGCGGACCAAATCGTCGTCTCCGTCGGACCATACATATTGAACAGTGCCGCCTTGGATTTATTTTGAAAATCTGCTAGCAAATCGTCGGGCCATGCCTCTCCGCCGACCAGTACTTCCGTCACGCCTTCCAGCCATGCTTCGCAGCCCGCCGACAACAGCATCTTCAGGCGCGATGGCGTCATCTGCACCATGTCGATACCCTGGCGCTCAATTAGCCTCGCCAGCTGCTGCGGATTCTTCTGCTGTTCTTCGCTCGTTATCACGACTCGCATGCCTTGCGTAAACGCCAGCAGCGTCTCTACCACTGAGATGTCGAACGACAGCGTCGTCGCAGATAAAATTGACTTCGCGGGAGTAAAGGGAATCAATTGTCCCATCCCTGCAATAAAATTAACAACTGAACGATGCTCAATCATGACCCCTTTTGGGTTCCCCGTGGTCCCCGAAGTATAGATCACATACGCCAAATGTCCCGAATCCAGATTTAGCGGCGGATTGACCTCCAATGGTACTTCTTCTCCAAGGCTCAACTCGATAACCGTACCTTCAAATCCGCATGGATCCAAGTCAGTTTGAACGAGCAGCTCAGCCGCACCGCTGTCCTCGAGTATATACCGAATGCGTTCTGCTGGTAGTGATGGGTCAATCGGCAGGTACGCCCCCCCGGCTTTCAAGATGCCATAGAGCCCGACCATCAGCTCCAGTGAGCGTTCTGCCATAATCGCCACGATACAATCGGCTCCCACACCTTGCTCGCGCAGCGTCCAGGCCAGCTGATTCGCCCGCGCATTCAACTCCGCATAGGTCAGCTGCTGATCTCCATACACCACCGCTACCGCATCTGGCGTCCGCTCTACCTGCGCTTCGAACAACCCATGAATGGTTGCTTCCCGCGGATATTCTGCCGCCGTGTCGTTAAATGCATGTAGCTGCTGCTTCTCTTCTGATGTGACCAACTCATACGAGCCAATACTCGCTTCCGGCTGCGCGATCATTTGGGACACGAGCTGCACGAAGTGCCTCAGGTATCGTTCCACCGTCTCCTCGTTGAACAGCGCGCGGCTGTATTCCAGCGTCAGCTGAAGTCCTGGCTCACGCTCCACCACATTCAGTGTGAAATCAAACTTCGTGGTCGGGTGGTTCAGTTCCACTGGATGAACCTCAACATTCACCAACTCAAAGCGCGTCTCTTCCATATTCTGCAGCACCAACATCGTGTCAAACAGCGGGTTACGACTTAGATCACGGCGTACGTTCAGCTTCTCTACGAGTTCCTCAAATGGATAGTCCGGATGCTCAAACGCGGCCAGCGTCTGCTCTTTCACTTCACGTACGAAGTCGATGAACCGCTTGTTCCCCGATGGAGCATTACGCAGTGCCAACGTGTTGACAAACATGCCGATCATTGGTTCCGTATCACCATGGGTCCGTCCCGACACCGGTGTGCCCACCACGATATCGGTCTGCCCGGTATACTTGTGCAGCCACACGTTATATGCCGCCAGCAGCACCATGTACAGCGTTGCTCCGGTCTCTGTCCCAATTCGCTTCAGCCCTTCGGCTACCTCCGCACTGATCTGTGTATGGACCTGCCCGCCTTCGCTACTTGATACCGCCGGACGGATCCGGTCGGTCGGCAGCTCCAGCACCGGCACTTCCTCCACATACGCCGACAGCCAGTACGCTTCATGTGCTTGCATCCGCTCCACCTCGAGCGTGCCCTGCTGCCAGACTGCGTAATCTTTGTACTGGATCCGCAGCGGCGCCAGTTCCTTCCCGGCATACGCCGCCAGGAAATCCGATACTAATATATTCATTGACACGCCGTCCGACACGATATGATGCATATCCCACAGTAGCCAATAGCGATCTTCTGCTAATCGCAGCAGCTCCGCCCGCAGCAGCGGTGCCTGATCCAGCACGAACGGTCGCACGAAGCGTCGGCTTAACTCGCGCGCTTCTGCTTCTTCTACTTCCCGGTATACCCACTCCAACGGCACGTCTTCATGCACCTGTTGCCTTGGTTCACCATCGATCCAGATGAACGATGTACGTAGGGATTCGTGACGAGCGATGACTGAATGAATCGCTTGCTCCAGTCGACCGGCATCCACCTTCCCGACCAGTTCGATCACACCTGGCATGTTATACCGTGTGCTCTCCAGTTCCATCTCATGCAGCACATACAACCGCCTCTGCGCCGACGATAGCGGGTACGATGCCTGCGTTGCCGCGGGCTCGATCCGGCCGTAGTCGCTTTCATCCAAGTTGCGCACATAGTCAGCCAATGCCTTCACTGTCGGTCGTGCGAACAACTCCCGCAGCGGCAGTTCCACTGCCAACTGCTGATGGATACGCGACACCAGCGTCACTGCTTTCAGGGAGTGACCGCCGCGCTCGAAGAACGAATCGCCGATACCGACCTCGTTGACCCCCAGCACCCCTGCGAATAGCTCCGCCAAGTGCGTTTCCAGCGCATCCCGCGGTGCTTCATAGGCTGCAGTGTACGCCTCCCCATCCGGGATCGGCAGCGCCTTGCGGTCCACCTTACCGTTAGTGTTAAGGGGAACGTTTTCCAATTCCACAAAGTGCGACGGGATCATGTAATCTGGCAGCTGTGTTGCTAAATGTTCCCGCAGTTCTGCAACGGGAACGACTTTATCGGTCACGACATACGCGCACAAATACGCCTCACCTTGCTCATCCTTCTGATCCATGACGACCGCTTCCCGGATATGTGCATGCGCCAGAAGTTGCGCCTCGATCTCACCGCATTCAATCCGGTAGCCGCGAATCTTCACTTGATGGTCCATCCGGCCTAAGTACTCCAGATTGCCGTCTGGCAACCATCTCGCCAAATCGCCCGTCCGGTACATCCGCGTTCCCGGCTCAAACGGGTTGTCGACGAATTTCTCCGCCGTCAGCTCTGGCCGATTGAGGTACCCTCGCGCCAGGCCGTCCCCCGAGATGCACAGTTCACCTGCGACACCCATCGGCTGCAACTGCCCCTGATCATCCACAATGTACAGCTGTGTATTAGCAATCGGCCCTCCGATAGTCACGCTCTGGTCAGCGGTCACTTCCCGCACTGCGGACCAAATCGTCGTCTCCGTCGGACCATACATATTGAACAGTGCCGCCTTGGATTTACTTTGCAAATCTGCTAGCAAATCGTCGGGCCATGCCTCTCCGCCGACCAGTACTTCCGTTACGCCTTCCAGCCATGCTTCGCAGCCCGCCGACAACAGCATCTTCAGGCGCGATGGCGTCATCTGTACCATGTCGATACCCTGGCGCTCAATTAGCCTCGCCAGCTGTTGCGGATCCTTCTGCTCTTCTTCGCTCGCTATCACGACCCGCATGCCTTGCGTAAACGCCAGCAGCGTCTCTACCACCGAGATGTCGAACGATAGCGTAGTTGCCAATAACATGGATTTGGTCGGAGCGAATGGGATCACTCCTGTCATCCCTGTCATGAAGTTAACCACAGAGCGGTGTTCTATCATAACCCCTTTTGGGTTCCCGGTTGTGCCGGATGTATAGATCAGATACGCCATATCGCTAGGCGTTGCGTGAAGCACAATATTCTCTTGGGTTGGTGTTTTCTCGGCTTCTGCCAAGTCCAGTACTGCACCCTCAAATCCACATGAATCCATGCCAGGGTCTGACAGCAGCACTACCGCACCGCTGTCTCTGAGCATATACCCGATGCGTTCAGCAGGCAGCGATGGGTCAATCGGCAGGTACGCCCCGCCGGCTTTCAAGATGCCATAGAGCCCGACCATCAGCTCCAGTGAGCGTTCTGCCATAATCGCCACGATACAATCGGCTCCCACACCTTGCTCGCGCAGCGTCCAGGCCAGCTGATTCGCCCGCGCATTCAACTCCGCATAGGTCAGCTGCTGATCTCCATACACCACCGCTACCGCATCTGGCGTCCGCTCTACCTGCGCTTCGAACAACCCATGAATGGTTGCTTCCCGCGGATATTCTGCCGCCGTGTCGTTAAATGCATGTAGCTGCTGCTTCTCTTCTGATGTGACCAACTCATACGAGCCAATACTCGCTTCCGGCTGCGCGATCATTTGGGACACGAGCTGCACGAAGTGCCTCAGGTATCGTTCCACCGTCTCCTCGTTGAACAGCGCGCGGCTGTATTCCAGCGTCAGCTGAAGTCCTGGCTCACGCTCCACCACATTCAGTGTGAAATCAAACTTCGTGGTCGGGTGGTTCAGTTCCACTGGATGAACCTCAACATTCACCAACTCAAAGCGCGTCTCTTCCATATTCTGCAGCACCAACATCGTGTCAAACAGCGGGTTACGACTTAGATCACGGCGTACGTTCAGCTTCTCTACGAGTTCCTCAAATGGATAGTCCGGATGCTCAAACGCGGCCAGCGTCTGCTCTTTCACTTCACGTACGAAGTCGATGAACCGCTTGTTCCCCGATGGCGCATTACGCAGTGCCAACGTGTTGACAAACATCCCAATCATCGGCTCTGTATCGCCATGGGTCCGTCCCGACACCGGCGTGCCCACCACGATATCGGTCTGCCCGGTATACTTGTGCAGCCACACGTTATATGCCGCCAGCAGCACCATGTACAGCGTTGCTCCGGTCTCTGTCGCAATTCGCTTCAGCCCTTCGGCTACCTCCGCACTGATCTGTGTATGGACCTGCCCGCCTTCGCTACTTGGTACCGCCGGACGGATCCGGTCGGTCGGCAGCTCCAGCACCGGCACTTCCTCCGCATACGCCGACAGCCAGTACGCCTCCTGCACTTTCATCCGCTCCACCTCGAGCGTGCCCTGCTGCCAGACTGCGTAATCTTTGTACTGGATCTGCAGCGGCGCCAGTTCCTTCCCGGCATACGCCGCCAGGAAATCCGATATTAAAATTCCCATTGACACGCCGTCCGACACGATATGATGCATGTCCCACAGCAGCCAGTAGCGATCTTCCGCCAATCGCAGCAACTCCGCCCGCAGCAGCGGTGCCTGATCCAGCACGAACGGTCGCACGAAGCGCCGGGTGAACTCGCGCGCTTCTGCTTCTTCTACTTCCCGGTATACCCACTCCAACGGCACGTCTTCATGCACCTGTTGCCTTGGTTCACCATTGATCCAGATGAACGATGTACGTAGGGATTCGTGACGGGCGATGACCGAACGAATCGCTTGTCCCAGCCGATCCGCATCCACCTGCCCAGTCAGTTCCACGACACCCGGCATATTGTAGCGCGTGCTCTCCGGTTCCATCTCATGCAGTACGTATAACCGCCGCTGCGCTGACGACAGCGGGTACGATGCCTGCGCTACCGCGGGTTCAATCCGGCCATAGTCGCTTTCATCCAAGTTGCGCACATAGTCAGCCAATGCCTTCACTGTCGGTCGTGCGAACAACTCCCGCAGCGGCAGTTCCACTGCCAACTGCTGATGGATACGCGACACCAGCGTCACTGCTTTCAGGGAGTGACCGCCGCGCTCGAAGAACGAATCACCGATACCAACCTCGTTGACCCCCAGCACCTCTGCGAATAGCTCTGCTAAGTGCGTCTCCAGCGCATCCCGCGGCGCTTCATAGGCTGCAGTGTACGCCTCCCCATCCGGGATCGGCAGCGCCTTGCGGTCCACCTTACCGTTAAGATTAAGGGGGATAATCTCCAATTCCACAAAGTGCGACGGGATCATGTAATCTGGCAGCTGGGCTGCCAAGTGTTCCCGCAGTTCTGCAACGGGAACCGTTTCATCACTTACAAGATACGCGCATAAGTACGCCTCGTCTTGCTCATCCTTCCGGTCCATGACGACCACTTCCCGGATATGCGCATGTGCCAGAAGCTGCGCCTCAATCTCTCCACACTCGATCCGGTAGCCGCGGATCTTCACCTGCTGATCCATCCGGCCCAAATACTCCAAATTGCCGTCCGGCAACCATCTCGCCAAATCGCCCGTCCGGTACATTTTCGTCCCCGGCCTGAACGGGTTGTCGACGAATTTCTCCGCCGTCAGCTCCGGCTGGTTCACATATCCACGGGCCAGACCGTCACCTCCGATGCACAGCTCACCTGCCACACACATCGGCTGTAGTTGCCTCTTACCATCCACAATGTACAACTGTGTATTCGCGATAGGCTTGCCTATTGGCACAGCCACTTCCGCAAAGGTTGAAGTACTATCGTAATATGTGACATCGACTGTCGCTTCTGTCGGCCCGTACAGGTTATGAAGCGTTGCTCCGCTTCCTTCCATCAACTTGTAGAAGCCTGTCACATGCTGCAGCTTTAGCGCTTCGCCGCTGGCAAAGACCTGGCGCAAGCTGCCCAGCTTTTCTTGGTGGAACACCTGGCCCGCTTGCTCCAAGAAGACGCTCAGCATTGATGGCACAAAATGCATCACCGTGACCCCATGCTGTTCAATGGTTTCGGCCAGTACCGCGGGATCTTTCTCTCCCTGCGGTGTAAGCATGCAGACCCGAGCCCCTGTCATGCCCCACCAGAACAGTTCCCACACCGACACGTCAAACGTAATCGGTGTCTTCTGCAAAATGACGTCTTGTTCTCCGATAGGGTAGCGATTCTGCATCCATTGGAGCCGGTTAATGACCGAACGATGCTCAATCATGACCCCTTTTGGCTTCCCTGTTGTCCCCGAGGTATAGATCACGTACGCCAAACTTCCAGAATTCTGCTCCAACGGCGGGTTGCTTTCGGATTGTGTTTGTCCCTCTAGTGCCAATTCAACGACGGCTCCTTCGAATCCGCATGGATCTAGGCCCGGCTCTAGCAGTAACACTACCGCGCCGCTGTCCCTAAGCATATACCCAATGCGCTCAGCAGGCAGCGATGGGTCAATCGGCAGGTACGCCCCCCCAGCTTTCAGGATGCCATAGAGCCCGACCATCAGCTCCAGTGAGCGTTCCGCCATAATTGCCACGATACACTCTGGTCCCACACCTTGCTCGCGCAGTGTCCACGCCAGCTGATTCGCCCGCGCGTTCAGCTCCGTATAGGTCAGCTGCTGTTCCCCGTACACAACCCCCACCGCATCCGGCGTCTTTGATACCTGGGCCTCAAACAATTGGTGTAACATCTTCTCTGTTTCATATGGTATAGCCGTCAGGTTTCGTTCATATAGCATCGCTTGCCGTTCCCTAGCTGTCATCAAGTGCTCCATCGACAAGTATTCCATCTCTTCATTACAAAGCGCTTCCAGAATGCGTTCGTACCAATTAAATGCCATTTCGATCTCTCGATCATCAAAATAGATTGATGCGTATTTGATCTGCATGTTCAAGTTCTGATGGGTTTGGGATACTTCTAGGTCCAGCAACGTATTTGTCATTTCGTTTGCTTCCAAGTTCAAAGCCGTCTCTGATACCAACTCGTGTCCCGGTCTCATCTCCTTCAGCACATGAAAATCCGTATAATTAAACATCGTATCAAAGATCGGGTTGACTGACAGGCCTGACACTTCGCCAATCGCATCCGCGATATCAACCAAAACCAATTCATGCGCCTTCATTTGCTTAAGCTCCTGTTTCGTACGATTCACGAGTTCCCTCTTGACTACCTGACGCGTGACTTCCATGCGGATCGGCACCGTATTAACAAAACAGCCCAACACTTTGTCCGCATCCTCGATAGCCGGCCGGTCGTGACTTACCACACCTGTTACAACCTCTTCATCCGTTGTCAAGATGCCCAGCAAATATACATGAGCGCTTAAACACAGCTCCTTAACCGTACACCCGTAAAGCTTCGCCTGTCGCTTCAAAGATCCAAGCAGCGTACTTTTTAGCTGCCTGCGGTATATTTTGCTAGCCGCTCCGCGTTCTTTCTTCTTGCTCTCATAGTTAAACGGTAGTTTGTTTCGGGTATACCCCGCCATTTTATTGATCCAATATTGCCGACTTTCTTCATCGCTTTCCCGGAACCGGTTTATGGCCACATAGTCTTTGTAAGTACTTTGCAGCGGCTTGCCCTCGCTCCACTTTCCCTGCAGCAGTTGCTGATAAATGTCTCCAGCCTCTTGTCGGAAGGATGCCACACTCCAGCCGTCCAGAATCGCATGGTGGAATGTAGACACCATGCCATAATCATGCTGGGCATTGAGCCGGAACAAGTGCACTCGCCATAGCACCTCCCCGTCAAACCTGAACAAGTTGCGCTGGTCTTGTTCAATATACCTGCGGATGATGCTCTCTTGCTCCTTCTGGTGATGGGAGCTAACATCTTCAATTGATAATACAGGCGCAATCCGGTCGTGTACAATCTGGACCTCTTCTTCGAAATGCGTAAGATCGAAGGTGGTGCGCAGGATCGGATGCTTATCCGATAACCGTTGCAGTGCCTCTGCAAACCTAGCTGGTGACTCGATCTTGAGCTGAAATATAAATTGATCATAGTAAATGGGCTCCTCCGGCCGCAATCTCGAGTAGAACACCATGCTCTGCTGAATTTTGCTAAGCGGGTACACATCCTCCCAACTACCCGGCAGGTGCTTTGCTTGTTCCGGGTCATCCATAATGCGCCACTTCATCTGCGCCAGCATTTCATGCCCCTGCTCAAGCTGCCGGTTCGGCTTACGCTCTTGCCCCAACAGCTCAGCCAACTCTGCGATGGTCTGACGCAGATACAATTCTTTTAACAACAAGTCTGCTTCCATCTCCCGATTTATCCGGCTTATTAGGCGGATCGCCTTAATTGAATCACCGCCGAGCACAAAGAAGTTATCATGGATGCCAATTTGCTTTACCTCCAACACATCCTGCCAAACTCCTGCCAATTGTTGCTGTCCCGGCGTGCTTGGCGCTTCATAAACAATACCTGTATGCGCCGCTTCTGGCACCGGCAATGCCTTGCGGTCCAACTTGCCGTTGGTGGTGATTGGAATGGTGCCCAATTTAACAAAATAAGATGGGATCATGTAGTCTGGCAACTGTACCGCCAGGTACGCCCGCAGTTCAGGGACCGGAATTACTTCATCGCTCACAAAGTACGCGCACAAGTACGCCTGGCCTTGCTCATCCTTCCTATCGACGACGACCGCTTCGCGGATATGTACATGCGTCAGAAGCTGCGCCTCAATCTCTCCGCACTCGATTCGGTAGCCCCGGATCTTCACTTGCTGGTCTATCCGGCCTAAATACTCTAAGTTCCCATCCGGTTGCCATCTCGCCAGATCACCCGTACGGTACATCCTTGTCCCCGGATTAAAAGGGTTGTCGATGAATTTCTCTGCTGTCAGCTCCGGCCGATTGAGGTACCCCCGGGCTAGTCCATCGCCCGCGATACATAGTTCACCCGCGATGCCTATCGGCTGCAGCTGCTGCCCTTCACCAAAAACATAAGCACTCAACGTCGGAAGCGGCTTGCCAATGTTGTTGATACCACTTGCGATTTCCACATCACCCAGCTTCCTGTAAGTCACATGCACGGTCGTTTCCGTGATTCCATACATATTGACTAAATCCGTATTTGGATACTTCCTGCGCCATGCCCACAATTGCCGCGGCGCCAGCGCTTCTCCGCCAAAGATTACAGTACGCACGCACAGTCCCGCGTCCGCCTCGTCCATCTCCCGTTGCGACAACGCATAAAACGCACTCGGTGTCTGGTTCAACACCGTTACCCGCTCTTGCCGTAGCAGTTGCACCATCTGCTCGGGATCTCTCGCCGTCATCAGTGGTACAATTACCAACTTCCCTCCATACAGCAGCGCTCCGTACATTTCCCATACCGAGAAGTCGAAGCAATACGAGTGATATAACGTCCACACGTCTTGGTCTCTAAAATCAAACACCATCTGGTCATTGAACAGGAGCCGTACCACGTTACGGTGTGTAGTCATTGATCCTTTCGGCTTTCCGCTCGTCCCGGAGGTATAGATCACGTAGGCCAAGTGAACTGGAGTCACTATATGTGGTGGATTCTCTGCTGGCGACGAAGTCGTTTCTTCGACAAAGACCCAGTTTCCCTTAAACGATATCTCCTCTGTCCGGAGCTTGACGGCATAAGTTGTCACTAGCCACTTCGCTCCGCTGTCCCTTAGCGTATAGGTAATTCGCTCGGCTGGATAATCTGGATCGATTGGTATATATGCACCGCCGGCTTTCAAGATACCCAGTAGCCCGACAATCATCTCTACCGAACGGTCCATCAGGATGGCCACAATCTGGTCTGGCCCCACACCTTGCTCGCGCAGCGTCCACGCCAGCTGATTCGCCCGTGCATTCAACTCCGCATAGGTCAGCTGCTGATCTCCATACGCCACCGCTACCGCATCTGGCGTCCGCTCCACCTGCGCTTCAAACAGCCCGTGAATCGTTGCTTCCCGCGGATATTCCGCCGCTGTGTCGTTGAATTCGTGCAGTAATTGCTGTTTCTCCTCTGGCGTAACCAGCTCATACGTTCCAATTCTTGCTTCCGGCCGTACTGTGATTTGGGACAACAGCTGCACATAGTGCATTAGGTACCGCTTGGCTGTCGCCTCGTTAAACAGCGCGCTGCTGTATTCCAGCCACAACTGTATTCCTTGATTTTCCTCCGTAATATTTAGGAGCAGATCAAATTTCGTCGTCGAATGATGGAGTTCGACCGAACGAACGTCTACACCCTCCAGCTGCAAAGAGGCTTGCTCCATGTTCTGCAGCACCAGCATCGTATCAAACAACGGGTTGCGGCCCAGATCACGACGCACATCCAGCTTCTCCACCAGTTCCTCAAACGGATAGTCCTGATGGTCAAATGCCGCCAGTGTCCGTTCCTTCACTTCACCCACAAAGTCCATGAAGCGCTTCTCCCCCGACGGCGCGTTACGCAGCGCCAGCGTATTCACGAACATCCCAATCATCGGTGCCATATCCTCATGCGTCCGTCCGGCCACCGGGGTCCCGACCACCATGTCCGTCTGCCCAGTATACTTGTGCAGCCACACGTTGTACGCCGCCAGCAGTACCATATACAGCGTTGCTCCCGTTTCATCCGCGATTCGTTTCAGCCCTTCTACGGTCTTGGCATTCACTTCCGTATGGACTTGTCCGCCTTCACTGCTTGGCACCGATGGTCGCGTCCGGTCGGTCGGCAGTTCCAATACCGGCACTTCCTCGGCGTAGACCGACAGCCAATACGCTTCATGTGCCTGCATCCGCTCCACCTCAAGCGTGCTCTGCTGCCACACGGCGTAGTCCTTGTACTGAATCCGCAGCGGTGTCAGTTCCTCTCCGGCATATGCCGATAGGAAGTCTGACACCACCAGGGTCATCGACACCCCGTCTGACACAATATGATGCATGTCCCACACCAGCCAGTAGCGATCTTCCGCCATTCGCAGCAGTGCAGCTCGGAGTAACGGTGCCTGTTCCAAAGAGAATGGTCGCACGAACCGCTCACTGAACTCCCATGCTTCTGCTTCGTCTACTTCCCGGTAGACCCATTCCAACGGCACGTCTTCATGCACCTGTTGTCTGGGTTCGCCATCTACCCAGATAAACGACGTACGTAGGGATTCGTGACGATGGATGATCGAACGAATCGCTTGTTCCAGTCGATCTGCATCGACCTTGCCGGCGAGTTCTACGACACCCGGCATATTATACCGCGTGCTCTCCGGCTCCATCTCGTGCAGTACGGCCAACCGCCGCTGTGCTGACGACAACGGGTACGATGTCTGTATTGCTGCGGGTTCAATTCGGCCGTAGTCCCTTTGTTCTGCCCAGCGTATATAGTCGGCCAGCGCCTTTACTGTCGGCCGCGCAAACAGCTCTCGCAGTGGCAGCTCCACCGCCAGCTGCTGATGCACGCGCGACACCAAGGTCACTGCTTTCAGCGAGTGTCCTCCGCGCGCGAAGAATGAGTCACCAATCCCTATCTCGCTTACGCTCAGCACTTCCGCAAATAGCTCCGCCAAGTGCCTTTCCAGTGCATCCCGCGGCGCTTCATAGCTTTCCGTGTACCCTTCCCGATCTGGCGCTGGCAGCGCCTTGCGGTCCACCTTACCGTTGCTGGTAAGTGGAATCGTCTCCAGCTCCACAAAGTAAGACGGGATCATATAGTCCGGCAGCTGGGCTGCCAAGTGTTCCCGTAGCTCGGGTACCGGCATCACTTTGTCACTCACAAGGTACGCGCACAGGTATGCCTCGCCTTGTTCATCCTTCCGGTCCATGACGACCGCTTCCCGGATCTGGGCATGGGTCAAAAGCTGCGCCTCGATCTCCCCACACTCGATCCGGTAGCCCCGGATCTTCACTTGATGGTCCATCCGGCCTAAGTATTCTACGTTCCCATCCGGCAGCCACCTTGCCAGATCCCCTGTCCGATACATTTTCGTCCCCGGCTCAAACGGGTTGTCGACGAACTTCTCCGCCGTCAGCTCCGGCTGGTTAAAGTACCCCCGCGCCAATGCATCTCCCGCGATGTACAACTCACCTAACACACCGATCGGTTGGAGTTGTAACTGGTCATTCACAATGTACAGCTGTGTATTGGCCAGTGGTTTACCGATTGGTATAGCTGTTTTCATGTGAGAGGACATGCAGTCAAAATAGGAAACTTCGGCCGCTTCCGTTGGCCCATACAGGTTGTGAAGCGTTGCTCCACTTCCTTCCAATAGCTTATAAAAACCGGTCACATGCTGCGGCTTTAGTGCCTCGCCGCTGGCAAAGACCCGCCGCAAGCTGCCCAGCTTTTCTTGGTGGAATACTTGGCCCGCTTGCTCCAGGAAGACGCTCAGCATTGATGGTACAAAATGCATTACTGTAACCCCATGCCGCTCAATGGTTTTGGCCAGTACTACGGGATCTTTCTCTCCCTGCGGCGCAAGCATGCAGATCCGGGATCCGGTCGTGCCCCACCAGAACAGCTCCAATACCGAAGCATCAAATGTGATTGGCGTCTTCTGCAACAGGACATCTTGCTCCCCAATAGGGTAACAATGTTGCATCCATTGCAGCCTGTTAATGACTGAACGGTGACCCATCATCACCCCTTTCGGGTTCCCTGTTGTCCCTGAGGTGTAGATCACGTAAGCCAAACTATCAGAATCCTGCTCTAACGGCGGGTTGCTTTCAGATTGCCCTTGCCCTTGAGGTGTCAATTCGACAACGGCTCCTTCGAATCCGCATGAATCCATGCCAGAATCTAACAGCAGTACTAGCGCACCGCTGTCTCTGAGCATATACCCGATGCGTTCAGCAGGCAGCGATGGGTCAATCGGCAGGTACGCCCCGCCGGCTTTCAAGATGCCATAGAGCCCGACCATCAGCTCCAGTGAGCGTTCTGCCATAATCGCCACGATACACTCTGGCCCCACACCTTGCTCGCGCAGCGTCCACGCCAGCTGATTCGCCCGCGCATTCAACTCCGCATAGGTCAGCTGCTGATCTCCATACGCCACCGCTACCGCATCTGGCGTCCGCTCCACCTGCGCTTCAAACAACCCGTGAATCGTTGCTTCCCGCGGATATTCCGCCGCTGTGTCGTTGAATCCGTGCAGCAATTGCTGTTTCTCCTCTGGCGTAACCAGCGCTATCGATCCCACCGGCCGCTCTGCATTCGCCAGCATGTCCTGTGCAATCTCTCGGATATGCCCCTCCATTCGACGGATGAACGCTCCCTCGTATACCTTGGCGTTATACCGGAATTCAATCGACAACGCTTCCCCCGGGGATATCACGACTGTGAGGTCATAATTAGTCTGTTCGTATATGTCGATGTCACGAATCCTAAATCCAGCTTCGTCTGTCTCTCCTGCTTGCCCGATCGCTTCGGCAACCGGATAGTTCTCGAATACCAAAATGTGGTCAATTAGATCTTGCTTCATTGAGCTCAGCCCTTGAATCTCATACAATGGATAATGGCTATGAGGTTCTGACCCCAGCGCCGCATCCTGTACCTGCTGCAGCAACGTCATTACGCTCTGATCGGAAGAGCTTCTAATCCGCACTGGTATCGTGTTGATAAACAGGCCTATCATCCGCTCTATTCCAGGTACTTCGGCCGATCTTCCCGATACAACTGCTCCAAAAACCACATCTTCGCTCTGGTTGTACTTTTGCAGTAGCAGTCCCCAGATCGTTTGTATCACCGTGTTTAGCGTCACTTGGGCCTGGCGTGCCACCTGCTCCAGCCCTTGGGTGAGCTCCCGATCCAGACGGAAGACATGCCCCTCCAGTTCAATTCCTCTTTGTTCTGCTTTCCCCGACGTTCGCGACACAATTGCCTGATGCTCATAGTTTACCAAGTACTGGCTCCAGTATTGCCGCGCTGCTTCCTTGTCCTGTTTTTCAATCCACTGCATGTATCGGCTAAATTGTATTGGTGTATCAAGTCGATTTGACTGATTAGTCATTAAGGAGTGATAAATATGTGTGAATTCTTGCATAAGAATACTTACACACCAACCATCCATTAGGATATGGTGGAAGCTCCAAATCATTATGTATGAATTGGATTCTTTTTTTAGAACTGCTAATCGAATCAAAGGCCCTCTCAATAAGTTAAAACCCTCATCACGATCTTTCAATTTATAATTGTTTATATAAATAGACTTTTCACTTTCACTTAGCTGAGAAATATCTTCGAAATTCAAGTCCGTATTTTTATTTTTCAATACAACTTGAACAGATTTCTTCACCTTTTCCCAGACAAAGATGGTTCGAAGTATATCGTATCGTTCAATCAGCTTCGCAAATGTCTGATTAACTAGGGTCTCATTCAAATCACCTTCAAGCTCCAAGGTATATTGTTCAAAATACTCGTTTGATTTTTGAAACATCGAATGAAATAACATACCTTCTTGCATAGGCGTTAGATAATACATGTCTTTTATTGAATCTCTTCCTATACTCATATTTCCCTCCCGAACATTTAGTTTAGATACTTGGTCCTTATCCTCATATCCTCATTAATAAAAACGTTTGGGGGGATGTCTTTGCATCCTCCCCCAAACGTGTACTCGTTTTACCTAGTCTATTTGTTCAAGCAATGAGTAAATACTCTCAACTTCATCAATTTCTAATCCACTAGAACTAAAATCACTTGCAGTCTTTTCACTGTGTATCTGCTGGGTGCAGTGGGCGATTAGGCGGCGAAGCTGTTCTGCATAACGCGTCATCCAGCATTCTACCGTTTCTCGCCGGTACACCTCCGCTGCATATTCACACGTAAATACCAGCTCCCCATCAATCACCATCCCGTTCAAGCTCAGCTTGTACTCGCTCGGGCGGTTCGGGTCAATGCTGCTGCCTGTTCCGTATGCCGACGGTTCAAATACCCCCGTCGTCACATCCCAGTCGAACTGGCCCAAGTAGTTGAAGCAGATCTCCGGGTGAAGGGTAAACTCCAGCTCCTGCTTGTACTCCGCTGCCGTCAGGTATTTTAGCACGCCATACCCGAGTCCTTTGTTCGGCACCTTGCGCAGTTCTTCTTTCACCGTCTTGATACAGTCAGATATCTCCTCGCATGCTTCTAAATCCAGCAGTGTAGGTACCATGGTCGTAAACCAACCAACCGTACGGCTGACATCCAATGCTTCTCCAATCCCTTCCCGGCCATGCCCTTCTACGTCTACGATAAACCGATTCTCGCCGGTCCATTCCTGAAGCGCTAGGCCCAGCCCCGTTAGCAGGATATCGTTGATTTCCGTATTGTACGCCCGACCTACCTGGTTCAAGAGCTGTGACGTTTCCTCCCGTGAAAGCTGGATCGACACTGCTTCGGCGGTTTGACCATCATCAAGCCTTTCATCCGCCAGCAGGTCCGCAACCGGTGTCTGCTCGATTTTTCTCCAATAAGCAATTTCACCCAGCTGGACCTCACTGTTCGCATAGTGTGCCAGTGCCGCAGACCACGTTTGGAACGCGTCCGTCTTCTCAGGAAAGCTAATCGCCTCCCCTCGCTGCGCCTGCTCATACCCGGTTTGCACATCTTCAAACAGGATCCGCCACGACACCCCGTCCACCATCAGATGGTGAATCACGATCAGCAGATGATCGCCTTCATCGGTCTTCATCAGCCCCAGGCGCATCAATGGCCCCTGCTCCAGATGCAATGCCCGTTGCAGGCGATCAGTTTCCGCGACGATTCGCGTATCCACGGCGGGTTCGCCACGCAAGTCGGTCACATCCAGACTAACACTTGCCTCTGCCAGACCATGGTTCCACTGCACGAGACCCAGTGCTTCTTCGCGGTACCTCATTCGCAACGCATCGTGATGTGCAATAATCCGTTCAAACACACGCCGCAGGATGCCTTCGTCGAATCCGTCCCGGCGGTGTAACATGACCGCCTGGTTATAATGGTGCGGCAGCTGCGGCGACCGATCCAACAATCTTTGCTGGATCGGCGTTAATTCCACTTCACCTTCTATCAGACCCTGATCAATCTGGCGGGTCAGCGGCTGCACATGCGAGCTCAATTCCAGAATCGTCGGATACCGGAAGAGATCCCGGATTACCAGGTGCAACTGATGGCCTCGCAGCCGTGCTACAATCTGAACGGCTTTGATCGAATCCCCGCCCAGTTCAAAGAAGTTGTCTTGTATCCCGACTTGTTCAATCTGAAGTACGTCCTGCCATATCGTGACCAGTTCCGCCTCTGTCTTGCTGCGCGGCGAGAGGTATTCCCTTGCCCCCTGCACCAATCCTTGCGGCGCGGGCAGCGCCTTGCGGTCCACCTTACCGTTGCTACTAAGTGGAATGTTCTCCAGCTCCACAAAGTAAGACGGGATCATATACTCTGGCAGCTGGGCTGCCAAGTGTTCCCGTAGCTCAATCACTGGGGCAGCTTCATCACTTACAAGGTACGCGCACAAGTACGCCTGGCTTTGCTCATCCTCGCGAGCCAACACAACGACTTCGCGGATATGTGCATGCGTCAAAAGCTGCGCCTCTACCTCTCCACACTCGATCCGATAGCCCCGGATCTTCACTTGATGATCCATCCGGCCCAAGTACTCCAGATTGCCATTAGGCAACCATCTTGCCAAATCCCCCGTTCGGTACATCCGCGTTCCCGGCTCAAACGGGTTGTCGACGAATTTCTCCGCTGTCAGCTCTGGCCGATTGAGGTACCCTCGCGCCAGACCGTCCCCCGAGATGCACAGTTCACCTGCGACACCCATCGGCTGCAACTGCCCCTGATCATCCACAATGTACAGCTGTGTATTAGCAATCGGCCCTCCGATAGTCACGCTCTGTTCAGTCGTCACTTCCCGCACTGCGGACCAAATCGTCGTCTCCGTCGGACCATACATATTGAACAGTGCCGCCTTGGATTTATTTTGAAAATCTGCTAGCAAATCGTCGGGCCATGCCTCTCCGCCGACCAGTACCTCCGTCACGCCTTCCAGCCATGCTTCGCAGCCCGCCGATAACAGCATCTTCAGGCGCGATGGCGTCATCTGCACCATGTCGATACCCTGGCGCTCAATTAGCCTCGCCAGCTGCTGCGGATCCTTCTGCTCTTCTTCGCTCGCTATCACGACTCGCATGCCTTGCGTGAACGCCAGCAGCGTCTCTACCACCGAGATGTCGAACGACAGCGTCGTCGCAGATAAAATTGACTTCGCGAGAGTAAAGGGAATCAATTGTCCCATCCCTGCAATAAAATTAACAACTGAACGATGCTCAATCATGACCCCTTTCGGGTTCCCGGTGGTTCCCGAGGTATAGATCACATACGCCAAATGCCCCGAATCCAGATTTAGCGGCGGATTGACCTCGGATGGTGCTTCTCCTCCAGGGTTCAACTCGATGACCGTACCTTCAAATCCGTATGGATCCAGGCCAGGTTGAACTAGCAGCACTACCGCGTTGCTGTCCCTAAGCATATACCCAATGCGTTCCGCAGGCAGCAATGGATCAATCGGTACATAGGCCCCGCCGGCCTTCAAGATACCGTAAAGCCCGACCATCAGTTCCAGCGAGCGTTCCGCCATAATGGCTACCATTCGGTCTGGCCCTACACCTTGCTCCCGCAGCGTCCACGCCAGCTGATTCGCCCGCGCGTTCAGCTCCGTATAGGTCAACTGCTGATCTCCGTATACCACCGCTACTGCATCCGGTGTCCGCTCCACCTGGGCTTCGAACAGTTCGTGAATCGTTGCTTCCCGCGGATATTCCGCCGCTGTGTCGTTGAATCCGTGCAGCAGTTGCTGTTTCTCCTCTGGTGTGACCAGCTCATACGTTCCAATCCTTGCCTCCGGCTGTACTGTGATTTGGGACACCAGCTGCACAAAGTGCCTCAGGTATCGTTCCACCGTCTCCTCGTTGAACAGCGCGCGGCTGTATTCCAGCGTCAGCTGAAGTCCTGGCTCACGCTCCACCACATTCAGTGTGAAATCAAACTTCGTGGTCGGGTGGTTCAGTTCCACTGGATGAACCTCAACATTCACCAACTCAAAGCGCGTCTCTTCCATATTCTGCAGCACCAACATCGTGTCAAACAGCGGGTTACGACTTAGATCACGGCGTACGTTCAGCTTCTCTACGAGTTCCTCGAATGGATAGTCCGGATGCTCAAACGCGGCCAGCGTCTGCTCTTTCACTTCACGTACGAAGTCGATGAACCGCTTGTTCCCCGATGGCGCGTTACGCAGTGCCAACGTGTTGACAAACATGCCGATCATTGGTTCCGTATCGCCATGGGTCCGTCCCGACACCGGTGTGCCCACCACGATATCGGTCTGCCCGGTATACTTGTGCAGCCACACGTTATATGCCGCCAGCAGCACCATGTACAGCGTTGCTCCGGTCTCTCTCCCAATTCGCTTCAGCCCTTCGGCTACCTCCGCACTGATCTGTGTATGGACCTGCCCGCCTTCGCTACTTGATACCGCCGGACGGATCCGGTCGGTCGGCAGCTCCAGCACCGGCACTTCCTCCACATACGCCGACAGCCAGTACGCTTCATGTGCTTGCATCCGCTCCACCTCGAGCGTGCCCTGCTGCCAGACTGCGTAATCTTTGTACTGGATCCGCAGCGGCGCCAGTTCCTTCCCGGCATACGCCGCCAGGAAATCCGATACTAATATATTCATTGACACGCCGTCCGACACGATATGATGCATATCCCACAGTAGCCAATAGCGATCTTCTGCTAATCGCAGCAGCTCGGCTCGCAACAACGGCGCTTGATCCAGCACGAACGGACGTACGAAGCGCCGCATGTATTCCTGCGCCTGAGCTTCTTCTACATCCCGACATTCCCAGTCCAGTGTCACGTCTTCATGCACCTGTTGCCTTGGTTCACCGTCAATCCAGATAAACGATGTGCGCAACGACTCGTGACGATGGATGACCGAACGAATCGCTTGTTCCAGTCGATCTGCATCGACCTTGCCGGCGAGTTCTACGATATCCGGCATGTTGTACCGCGTGCTCTCTAGCTCCATCTCGTGCAGTACAGCCAATCGCCGCTGCGCCGATGACAATGGATACGTGGACTGCGGCGCCGCTGGCTCAATCCGGCCATAGTCGCTTTCATCCAAGTTGCGCACATAGTCAGCCAATGCCTTCACTGTTGGTCGCGCGAACAACTCCCGCAGGGGCAGCTCCACCGCCAGTTGCTGATGGATACGCGACACCAGCGTCACTGCTTTCAGCGAGTGACCGCCGCGCTCGAAGAACGAATCACCGATACCGACCTCGTTGACCCCCAGCACCCCTGCGAACAGCTCCACCAATTGCGTCTCCAGCGCATCCCGCGGCGCTTCATAGCTTTGGGTGTATGCTTCCCGATCCGGTATCGGCAGCGCCTTGCGGTCCACCTTACCGTTAAGGTTAAGGGGAATGTTCTCCAGCTCCACAAAGTGCGACGGGATCATATAGTCCGGCAGCTGTGCCGCCAGATGTTCCCGCAGTTCTGCAACCGGAACCGTTTCAGCACTTACAAGATATGCGCACAAGTACGCATCGCCTAGCTCATCCTTCTGATCCATGACGACCACTTCACGGATATGCGCATGTGCCAGAAGCTGCGCCTCAATCTCTCCACACTCGATCCGGTAGCCCCGGATCTTCACCTGATGATCGATCCGACCCAAGTACTCCAGATTTCCGTCCGGCAACCATCTCGCCAAATCGCCCGTCCGGTACATCCGTGTTCCCGGCTCAAACGGGTTGTCGACGAATTTCTCCGCCGTCAGCTCCGGCTGGTTCACGTATCCGCGGGCCAGACCGTCCCCTGCGATACATAGTTCCCCCGCGACACCCATCGGCTGCAGCTGACGATGATCATTCACAATGTACAGCTGCGTATTCGCAATCGGCTTGCCGATCGGCACTGCATCTTCCGCAAAGGTGGAAGCACTGTCGTAATACGTGACTTCGACTGTCGCTTCCGTCGGCCCGTACAAGTTGTGAAGTGTTGCTTTGCTTCCCTCCACGAGCTTATAAAAACCGGTCACATGCTGCGGCTTCAACGCTTCCCCACTGGCAAAGACGCGGCGCAAGCTGCTGAGTTGCTCTCGGTTAGAGGCATCTCCAGCCTGCTCCAGGAAGACGCTCAGCATCGACGGTACAAAATGCATTACTGTAACCCCATGACGCTCAATGGTTTCCGCTAGTACCGCTGGATCTTTCTCTCCCTGCGGTGCAAGCATACAGACCCGAGCCCCCGTCATGCCCCACCAGAACAATTCCCACACCGACACGTCAAACGTAATCGGTGTCTTCTGCAAGAGAACGTCCTGCTCTCCCATTGGGTAGCGATGCTGCATCCACTGCAGACGGTTGATGACGGAACGATGCTCAATCATAACCCCTTTCGGGTTCCCGGTGGTCCCCGAGGTATAGATCACGTACGCCAAACTGTCAGAATCCTGCTCTAACGGCGGGTTACTTTCCGATTGTGTTTGTCCCTGAGGTGCCAATTCGACGACAGCCCCTTCAAATCCGCATGGATCTTGGCCCGGATCTAGCAGCAGTACTGCCGTACCACTGTCTCTGAGCATATACCCGATGCGTTCCGCAGGCAGCGATGGATCAATCGGCAGGTACGCCCCTCCAGCTTTCAGGATGCCATAGAGCCCGACCATTAGCTCCAGTGAGCGTTCCGCCATAATCGCCACGATACATTCTGCTCCCACACCGTGCTCGCGCAGCGTCCACGCTAGCCGATTCGCCCGCGCGTTCAGCTCCGTATAGGTCAGCTGCTGATCCCCGTATACCACTGCCACCGCATCCGGCGTCTGCTCCACCTGGGCTTCAAACAGCCCGTGGATCGTTGCTTCCCGCGGATAATCCACCGCTGTGTCGTTAAATGCATGAAGCTGCTGCTTCTCTTCTGATGTGACCAACTCATACGAGTGAATACTCGCTTCCGGCTGTACTGTGATTTGGGACACTAGCTGTACAAAGTGCCTCAGGTACCGCTTGGCCGTCGCCTCGTTAAATAGCGCGCGGCTGTATTCCAGCATCAGCTGAAGTCCTGGTTCACGCTCCACCACATTGAGTGTGAAGTCAAATTTTGTTGTCAGGTGGCTCAGCTCAACCGGACGAACCTCTATGCCCGCCAGCTCCAAGGATGCTTGCTCCATGTTCTGCAGCACCAGCATCGTGTCAAACAACGGGTTGCGGCTCAGATCACGGCGCACATCCAGCTTCTCTACGAGTTCCTCGAACGGATAGTCCTGATGCTCAAACGCGGCCAGCGTGTGCTCTTTCACTTCGCCCACAAAGTCCAAGAATCGTTTCTCCCCCGACGGAGCGTTACGCAGCGCCAGCGTGTTCACAAACATCCCTATCATCGGCTCTGTATCGCCATGGGTCCGTCCAGCCACCGGGGTCCCGACCACCATGTCTGTCTGCCCCGTATACTTGTGCAGCCACACGTTATACGCCGCCAGCAGCACCATATACAGCGTTGCTCCGGTCTCTGTCGCAATTCGCTTCAGCCCTTCGGCTACCTCCGCACTGATCTGCGTATGAACCTGCCCACCTTCGCTACTTGGTACCGCCGGACGTGTCCGGTCGGTCGGCAGCTCCAGTACCGGCACTTCCTCCGCATACGCCGACAGCCAGTACGCTTCATGTGCTTGCATCCGTTCCACCTCAAGCGTACTTTGCTGCCACACGGCGTAGTCTTTGTACTGGATCTGCAGCGGCGCCAGCTCCTCGCCACCATACGCCGTGAGGAAGTCCGATACTAAAATAGTCATCGACATGCCGTCCGACACGATATGATGCATGTCCCACACCAGCCAGTAGCGCTCTTCCCCCAGTCGCAGCAGTGCAGCTCGGAGTAACGGCGCCTGTTCCAGCGCGAACGGTCGCACGAACCGCTCACTGAACTCCCATGCTTCTGCTTCGTCTACTTCCCGGTAGACCCACTCCAACGGTACGTCTTCATGCACCTGTTGTCTGGGTTCGCCGTCTACCCAGCTAAACGACGTGCGCAGCGATTCGTGACGATGGATGACCGACCGAATCGCTTGAGCCAGCTGATCTTCGTCGATCTTTCCGGTAAGTTCCATCACGCCCGGCATATTGTACCGCGTGCTCTCCGGCTCCATCTCGTGCAGTACGGCCAACCGCCGCTGCGCCGATGACAACGGGTACGATGTCTGTATTGCCGCGGGTTCAATCCGGCCATAGTTGCTTCGTTCCGTGCTACGCACATATTCCGCCAATGCCTTCACTGTCGGTCGCGCGAACAGCTCTCGCAATGGCAGCTCCACCGCCAGCTGCTGATGCACGCGCGACACCAAGGTCACTGCTTTCAGCGAGTGTCCTCCGCGCGCGAAGAATGAGTCACCAATCCCTATCTCGCTTACGCCCAGCACTTCCGCAAATAGCTCCGCCAAGTGCATCTCCAGTGCATCCCGCGGCGCTTCATAAGCTTTCATGTATGTCTCTCGGTCTGGTTCCGGAAGTTCCTTGCGGTTCACCTTACCGTTGTTATTAAGTGGAATGGTCTCCAGCTCCACAAAATAGGACGGGATCATATAGTCTGGCAGATATCGAGACAGGTAAGCTCGTATTTCAGTTACTACTAGCGGCAAGTTGCATACCAGATAAGCGCATAGATATGCCTGCCCTTGCTCATCGTTCCGAGACAATACCACTGCTTGGCGGATGTGCTCGTACTCTTTCAGCTTAACTTCAATCTCTCCGCACTCAATACGATATCCCCTAATTTTCACTTGGTGGTCCATTCGTCCCATGTAGACAAGGTTACCGCCCGACTGCCATCTCCCAAAATCCCCTGTCCGATACATCCGCGTACCTGGCTCAAATGGATTATCCACGTATTTCTTCATTGTCAGTTCAGGCTCATTAATATAACCGCGTCCTAAACCGTCGCCTGCTATACATAGCTCCCCTACAACGCCAATCGGCTGTAGTTGATTATATGAATTTACAACATAGTACCGCATGTTAGCATTCGGACTTCCAATTGTCGCTGTCTTCTCTACGCTGACATCTCGCAACATCGACCAGACCGTCGTTTCCGTCGGGCCATACATGTTATATATCGCTGCAGAAGACAGTGATTGCAATTGATTCAGCAAATCCTCTGGTAGCGTCTCCCCGCCAACCATGATGTCGCTCACGCTCTCCAGCCAGGAATAATCAGAACCAACAGCTAATAGCGTATGAAGCCTTGAAGGTGTTCCTTGCACCATTGCTATTTTATAGCGCTTAATCAGTTCCGTTAATTGCTGCGGATCTCTCTGCTGATCCTGGGTGGCCACAATGATGCGCATGCCCCGGGTTAAAGCCAGTAATGTCTCAACGACCGAGATATCGAAGGACAATGTCGCTGCGAATAGGATCGGCTTGGTCGGCTCAAATGTAATCCTCGCTGTCATACCAAAGAAAAAATTGACGACGGAGCGATGCTCGATCATTACGCCTTTCGGCTGACCGGTCGTCCCAGACGTGTATATCACATACGCTAAATGGCTTGGCATCACTGTGAAATTGGGATTCGTTTCAAGCCGCTCACTTGTCTCTACATCCTCAAATTGCAGCATACGCCCTTGAAACTCATAAGTTTCCATTCCCTGATGACGCAAAAGTACACGTGCGCCACTGTCCTTAAGCATCGATCGGATACGTTCAAACGGTAACACCGGGTCGATCGGCAAATATGCACCGCCTGCCTTCAATATCCCCAGTAAGCCGATGATCATTTCTAACGAACGCTCAGCTGCAATTCCAATTACCGTATCCGGCCCCACACCTTGCTCACGCAGCGTCCACGCCAGCTGATTCGCCCGCGCGTTCAGCTCCGCATAGGTCAGCTGCTGATCCCCGTATACCACTGCCACCGCATCCGGTGTCTGCTCTACCTGCGCTTCGAATAACCCATGAATCGTTGCTTCCCGCGGATATGCCATCGCTGTGTCATTAAATGCATGCAGCAGCTGTTGTTTCTCCTCTGAGGTAACCAGCTCATACGTACCAATCCTTGCTTCCGGCTGCGCTGTGATTTGGGACACGAGCTGCACAAAATGCATCAGGTATCGTTCCACGGTCTCCTCATTAAACAGCGTGCTACTGTATTCCAACACTAGCTGCAACCCTTCAACACTCTCTGTAATGTTTAGCAGCAGATCAAACTTTGTCGTCGAATGATGGAGTTCAACCGGACGAACATCTACTCCTGCCAGCTCAAATCGTGCCTGCTCCATGTTTTGCAGCACCAGCATCGTATCAAACATCGGGTTACGGCTCAGATCACGGCGCACATCCAACTTCTCCACCAGTTCCTCAAACGGATAGTCCTGATGGTCAAATGCCGCCAGCGTCCGCTCTTTCACTTCGCGCACGAAGTCCATGAACGACTTGTCCCCCGATGGCGCGTTACGCAGTGCCAGCGTGTTGACAAACATGCCAATCATCGGTGCCATATCCTCATGCGTCCGTCCGGCCACCGGGGTCCCGACCACCATGTCCGTCTGCCCAGTATACTTGTGCAGCCACACGTTGTACGCCGCCAGCAGTACCATATACAGCGTTGCTCCCGTTTCATCCGCGATTCGTTTCAGCCCTTCTACGGTCTTGGCATTCACTTCCGTATGGACTTGCCCACCTTCGCCGCTTGGCACCGCCGGACGTATCCGATCGGTCGGCAGTTCCAGCACCGGCACTTCCTCGGCGTAGACCGATAGCCAGTATGCTTCATGCGCTTGCATCCGCTCCACCTCAAGCGTGCTCTGCTGCCACACGGCGTAGTCCTTGTACTGAATCCGCAGCGGTGCCAGTTCCTCTCTCGCATATGCCGTGAGAAAGTCTGACACCAACAGAGTCATCGACACCCCGTCCGACACGATGTGATGCATGTCCCACATCAACCAGTAGCGGTCTTCCGCCAGTCGCAGCAATGCAGCTCGGAGTAACGGCACCTGTTCCAGCGCAAATGGTCGCACGAACTGCTCACTGAACTCCCGTGCTTCTGCTTCGTCTACTTCCCGGTAGACCCACTCCAACGGCACGTCTTCATGCACCTGTTGTCTGGGTTCACCGTCTACCCAGATAAACGACGTGCGTAGCGATTCGTGACGATGGATGACCGACCGAATCGCTTGTGCCAGCTGATCTTCGTCGACCTTTCCGGTGAGTTCCATCACGCCTGGCATGTTGTACCGCGTGCTTTCCGGCTCCATCTCGTGCAGCACAGCCAACCGCCGCTGCGCCGATGACAATGGATACGTGGACTGCGGCACTGCAAGCTCAATTCGGCCGTAGTCTCTTTGTTCTGCCCAGCGTATATAGTCGGCCAGCGCCTTTACTGTCGGCCGCGCAAACAGCTCTCGCAGTGGCAGCTCCACCGCCAGCTGCTGATGCACGCGCGACACCAAGGTCACTGCTTTCAGCGAGTGTCCTCCGCGCGCGAAGAATGAGTCGTCAATCCCTATCTCGCTTACGCTCAGCACTTCCGCAAATAGCTCCGCCAAGTGCATCTCCAGTGCATCCCGCGGCGCTTCATAGCTTTCCGTGTACCCTTCCCGATCTGGCGCTGGCAGCGCCTTGCGGTCCACCTTACCGTTGCTGGTAAGTGGAATCGTCTCCAGCTCCACAAAGTAAGACGGGATCATATAGTCCGGCAGCTGGGCTGCCAAGTGTTCCCGTAGCTCGGGTACCGGCATCACTTTGTCACTCACAAGGTACGCGCACAGGTATGCCTCGCCTTGTTCATCCTTCCGGTCCATGACGACCGCTTCCCGGATCTGGGCATGGGTCAAAAGCTGCGCCTCGATCTCCCCACACTCGATCCGGTAGCCCCGGATCTTCACTTGATGGTCCATCCGGCCTAAGTATTCTACGTTCCCATCCGGCAGCCACCTTGCCAGATCCCCTGTCCGATACATTTTCGTCCCCGGCTCAAACGGGTTGTCGACGAACTTCTCCGCCGTCAGCTCCGGCTGGTTAAAGTACCCCCGCGCCAATGCATCTCCCGCGATGTACAACTCACCTAACACACCGATCGGTTGGAGTTGTAACTGGTCATTCACAATGTACAGCTGTGTATTGGCCAGTGGTTTACCGATTGGTATAGCTGTTTTCATGTGAGAGGACATGCAGTCAAAATAGGAAACTTCGGCCGCTTCCGTTGGCCCATACAGGTTGTGAAGCGTTGCTCCACTTCCTTCCAATAGCTTATAAAAACCGGTCACATGCTGCGGCTTTAGTGCCTCGCCGCTGGCAAAGACCCGCCGCAAGCTGCCCAGCTTTTCTTGGTGGAATACTTGGCCCGCTTGCTCCAGGAAGACGCTCAGCATTGATGGTACAAAATGCATTACTGTAACCCCATGCCGCTCAATGGTTTTGGCCAGTACTACGGGATCTTTCTCTCCCTGCGGCGCAAGCATGCAGATCCGGGATCCGGTCGTGCCCCACCAGAACAGCTCCAATACCGAAGCATCAAATGTGATTGGCGTCTTCTGCAACAGGACATCTTGCTCCCCAATAGGGTAACAATGTTGCATCCATTGCAGCCTGTTAATGACTGAACGGTGACCCATCATCACCCCTTTCGGGTTCCCTGTTGTCCCTGAGGTGTAGATCACGTAAGCCAAACTATCAGAATCCTGCTCTAACGGCGGGTTGCTTTCAGATTGCCCTTGCCCTTGAGGTGTCAATTCGACAACGGCTCCTTCGAATCCGCATGAATCCATGCCAGAATCTAACAGCAGTACTAGCGCACCGCTGTCTCTGAGCATATACCCGATGCGTTCAGCAGGCAGCGATGGGTCAATCGGCAGGTACGCCCCGCCGGCTTTCAAGATGCCATAGAGCCCGACCATCAGCTCCAGTGAGCGTTCTGCCATAATCGCCACGATACACTCTGGCCCCACACCTTGCTCGCGCAGCGTCCACGCCAGCTGATTCGCCCGCGCATTCAACTCCGCATAAGTCAGTTGCTGATCTCCATACACCACCGCTACCGCATCTGGCGTCCGCTCCACCTGCGCTTCGAACAACCCGTGAATCGTTGCTTCCCGCGGATATTCCGCCGCTGTGTCGTTGAATTCGTGCAGTAATTGCTGTTTCTCCTCTGGCGTAACCAGCTCATACGTTCCAATTCTTGCTTCCGGCTGCGCTGTGATTTGGGACAACAGCTGCACATAGTGCATCAGGTACCGCTTGGCCGTCGCCTCGTTAAACAGCGCGCTGCTGTATTCCAGCCACAACTGTATTCCTTGATTTTCCTCCGTAATATTTAGGAGCAGATCAAATTTCGTCGTCGAATGATGGAGTTCGACCGAACGAACGTCTACACCCTCCAGCTGCAAAGAGGCTTGCTCCATGTTCTGCAGCACCAGCATCGTATCAAACAACGGGTTGCGGCCCAGATCACGACGCACATCCAGCTTCTCCACCAGTTCCTCAAACGGATAGTCCTGATGGTCAAATGCCGCCAGTGTCCGTTCCTTCACTTCACCCACAAAGTCCATGAAGCACTTCTCCCCCGACGGCGCGTTACGCAGCGCCAGCGTATTCACGAACATCCCAATCATCGGTGCCATATCCTCATGCGTCCGTCCGGCCACCGGGGTCCCGACCACCATGTCCGTCTGCCCGGTATACTTGTGCAGCCACACGTTGTACGCCGCCAGCAGTACCATATACAGCGTTGCTCCCGTTTCATCCGCGATTCGTTTCAGCCCTTCTACGGTCTTGGCATTCACTTCCGTATGGACTTGTCCGCCTTCACTGCTTGGCACCGATGGTCGCGTCCGGTCGGTCGGCAGTTCCAATACCGGCACTTCCTCGGCGTAGACCGACAGCCAATACGCTTCATGTGCCTGCATCCGCTCCACCTCAAGCGTGCTCTGCTGCCACACGGCGTAGTCCTTGTACTGAATCCGCAGCGGTGTCAGTTCCTCTCCGGCATATGCCGATAGGAAGTCTGACACCACCAGGGTCATCGACACCCCGTCTGACACAATATGATGCATGTCCCACACCAGCCAGTAGCGATCTTCCGCCATTCGCAGCAGTGCAGCTCGGAGTAACGGTGCCTGCTCCAAAGAGAATGGTCGCACGAACCGCTCACTGAACTCCCATGCTTCTGCTTCGTCTACTTCCCGGTAGACCCATTCCAACGGCACGTCTTCATGCACCTGTTGTCTGGGTTCGCCATCTACCCAGATAAACGACGTACGTAGGGATTCGTGACGATGGATGATCGAACGAATCGCTTGTTCCAGTCGATCTGCATCGACCTTGCCGGCGAGTTCTACGACACCCGGCATATTATACCGCGTGCTCTCCGGCTCCATCTCGTGCAGTACGGCCAACCGCCGCTGTGCTGACGACAACGGGTACGATGTCTGTATTGCTGCGGGTTCAATTCGGCCGTAGTCCCTTTGTTCTGCCCAGCGTATATAGTCGGCCAGCGCCTTTACTGTCGGCCGCGCAAACAGCTCTCGCAGTGGCAGCTCCACCGCCAGCTGCTGATGCACGCGCGACACCAAGGTCACTGCTTTCAGCGAGTGTCCTCCGCGCGCGAAGAATGAGTCACCAATCCCTATCTCGCTTACGCTCAGCACTTCCGCAAATAGCTCCGCCAAGTGCATCTCCAGTGCATCCCGCGGCGCTTCATAGCTTTCCGTGTACCCTTCCCGATCTGGCGCTGGCAGCGCCTTGCGGTCCACCTTACCGTTGCTGGTAAGTGGAATCGTCTCCAGCTCCACAAAGTAAGACGGGATCATATAGTCCGGCAGCTGGGCTGCCAAGTGTTCCCGTAGCTCGGGTACCGGCATCACTTTGTCACTCACAAGGTACGCGCACAGGTATGCCTCGCCTTGTTCATCCTTCCGGTCCATGACGACCGCTTCCCGGATCTGGGCATGGGTCAAAAGCTGCGCCTCGATCTCCCCACACTCGATCCGGTAGCCCCGGATCTTCACTTGATGGTCCATCCGGCCTAAGTATTCTACGTTCCCATCCGGCAGCCACCTTGCCAGATCCCCTGTCCGATACATTTTCGTCCCCGGCTCAAACGGGTTGTCGACGAACTTCTCCGCCGTCAGCTCCGGCTGGTTAAAGTACCCCCGCGCCAATGCATCTCCCGCGATGTACAACTCACCTAACACACCGATCGGTTGGAGTTGTAACTGGTCATTCACAATGTACAGCTGTGTATTGGCCAGTGGTTTACCGATTGGTATAGCTGTTTTCATGTGAGAGGACATGCAGTCAAAATAGGAAACTTCGGCCGCTTCCGTTGGCCCATACAGGTTGTGAAGCGTTGCTCCACTTCCTTCCAATAGCTTATAAAAACCGGTCACATGCTGCGGCTTTAGTGCCTCGCCGCTGGCAAAGACCCGCCGCAAGCTGCCCAGCTTTTCTTGGTGGAATACTTGGCCCGCTTGCTCCAGGAAGACGCTCAGCATTGATGGTACAAAATGCATTACTGTAACCCCATGCCGCTCAATGGTTTTGGCCAGTACTACGGGATCTTTCTCTCCCTGCGGCGCAAGCATGCAGATCCGGGATCCGGTCGTGCCCCACCAGAACAGCTCCAATACCGAAGCATCAAATGTGATTGGCGTCTTCTGCAACAGGACATCTTGCTCCCCAATAGGGTAACAATGTTGCATCCATTGCAGCCTGTTAATGACTGAACGGTGACCCATCATCACCCCTTTCGGGTTCCCTGTTGTCCCTGAGGTGTAGATCACGTAAGCCAAACTATCAGAATCCTGCTCTAACGGCGGGTTGCTTTCAGATTGCCCTTGCCCTTGAGGTGTCAATTCGACAACGGCTCCTTCGAATCCGCATGAATCCATGCCAGAATCTAACAGCAGTACTAGCGCACCGCTGTCTCTGAGCATATACCCGATGCGTTCAGCAGGCAGCGATGGGTCAATCGGCAGGTACGCCCCGCCGGCTTTCAAGATGCCATAGAGCCCGACCATCAGCTCCAGTGAGCGTTCTGCCATAATCGCCACGATACACTCTGGCCCCACACCTTGCTCGCGCAGCGTCCACGCCAGCTGATTCGCCCGCGCATTCAACTCCGCATAGGTCAGCTGCTGATCTCCATACGCCACCGCTACCGCATCTGGCGTCCGCTCCACCTGCGCTTCAAACAGCCCGTGAATCGTTGCTTCCCGCGGATATTCCGCCGCTGTGTCGTTGAATTCGTGCAGTAATTGCTGTTTCTCCTCTGGCGTAACCAGCTCATACGTTCCAATTCTTGCTTCCGGCCGTACTGTGATTTGGGACAACAGCTGCACATAGTGCATTAGGTACCGCTTGGCTGTCGCCTCGTTAAACAGCGCACTGCTGTATTCCAGCACTAGCTGCAGTCCGTGATCACTCTCCGTAACGTTCAACGTTAAGTCAAATTTCGTTGTCAGGTGGCTGATCTCAACCGGACGAACCTCTACACCCGCCAGCTCAAATCGTTCCTGCTCCATGTTCTGCAGCACCAGCATCGTGTCAAACAACGGGTTGCGGCCCAGGTCACGACGCACATCCAGCTTCTCCACCAATTCCTCAAACGGATAGTCCTGATGGTCAAATGCCGCCAGTGTCCGTTCCTTCACTTCACCCACAAAGTCCATGAAGCGCTTCTCCCCCGACGGCGCGTTACGCAGCGCCAGCGTATTCACGAACATCCCAATCATCGGTGCCATATCCTCATGCGTCCGTCCGGCCACCGGGGTCCCGACCACCATGTCCGTCTGCCCAGTATACTTGTGCAGCCACACGTTGTACGCCGCCAGCAGTACCATATACAGCGTTGCTCCCGTTTCATCCGCGATTCGTTTCAGCCCTTCTACGGTCTTGGCATTCACTTCCGTATGGACTTGTCCGCCTTCACTGCTTGGCACCGATGGTCGCGTCCGGTCGGTCGGCAGTTCCAATACCGGCACTTCCTCAGCGTAGACCGACAGCCAATACGCTTCATGTGCCTGCATCCGCTCCACCTCAAGCGTGCTCTGCTGCCACACGGCGTAGTCCTTGTACTGAATCCGCAGCGGTGTCAGTTCCTCTCCGGCATATGCCGATAGGAAGTCTGACACCAACAGGGTCATCGACACCCCGTCTGACACAATATGATGCATGTCCCACACCAGCCAGTAGCGATCTTCCGCCATTCGCAGCAGTGCAGCTCGGAGTAACGGTGCCTGCTCCAAAGAGAATGGTCGCACGAACCGCTCACTGAACTCCCATGCTTCTGCTTCGTCTACTTCCCGGTAGACCCATTCCAACGGTACGTCTTGATGCACCTGTTGTCTGGGTTCGCCATCTACCCAGATAAACGACGTGCGTAGCGATTCGTGACGATGGATGATCGACCGAATCGCTTGTGCCAGCCGATCTGTGTCGATCTTTCCGGTAAGTTCCACCACGCCCGGCATGTTGTACCGCGTGCTCTCCGGCTCCATCTCGTGCAGTACGGCCAACCGCCGCTGCGCCGATGATAACGGATACGTTGTCTGTATTGCTGCGGGTTCAATCCGGCCATAGTTGCTTCGTTCCGTGCTACGCACATAGTCCGCCAATGCCTTCACTGTCGGTCGCGCGAACAGCTCTCGCAATGGCAGCTCCACCGCCAGCTGCTGATGCACGCGCGACACCAAAGTCACTGCTTTCAGCGAGTGTCCTCCGCGCGCGAAGAATGAGTCACCAATCCCTATCTCGCTTACGCCCAGCACTTCCGCAAATAGCTCCGCCAAGTGCCTTTCCAGTGCATCCCGCGGCGCTTCATAGCTTTCCGTGTACACTTCCCCTTCTGGCGCAGGTAGCGCCTTGCGGTTCACCTTACCGTTGCTGCTAAGTGGAATCGTCTCCAGCTCCACAAAGTAAGACGGGATCATATAATCCGGCAACTGGGCTGCCAAGTGTTCTCGTAACTCGGGTACCGCAACCGCTTCGTCACTCACAAGGTACGCGCACAGGTATGCCTCGCCTTGTTCATCTTCGCGGGCCAGCACGACCACTTCGCGAAGATGTGCATGGGTCAGTAACTTCGCCTCGATTTCTCCGCATTCGATCCGGTAGCCCCGGATCTTCACTTGATGATCCATTCGGCCCAAGTATTCTACGTTCCCATCCGGCTGCCATCTCGCTAAATCGCCTGTCCGATACATTTTCGTCCCCGGCTCAAACGGGTTGTCAACGAATTTCTCCGCCGTCAGTTCCGGCTGGTTCACGTATCCGCGGGCCAGACCGTCCCCTGCAATGCACAGTTCACCCGCAACACCCATCGGCTGTAGCTGCAAATGCTCATTCACAATATGCAGCTGTGTATTCGCGATCGGCTTGCCAATCGGCACTGCATCTTCCGCAAAGGTGGAAGCACTGTCGTAATACGTGACTTCGACTGTCGCTTCCGTCGGCCCGTACAGATTGTGAAGCGTTGCTCCACTTCCTTCCAATAGCTTATAAAAACCGATCACTTGCTGCCGCTTCAGTGCTTCGCCACTGGCAAAGACCCGGTGCAAGCTGCCCAGCTTTTCTTGGTGGAACACCTGGCCCGCTTGCTCCAGGAAGACGCTCAGCATTGATGGTACAAAATGCATTACTGTAACCCCATGCCGCTCAATGGTTTTGGCCAGCACTACGGGATCTTTCTCTCCCTGCGGCGCAAGCATGCAGACCCGGGCCCCAGTTATGCCCCACCAGAACAGTTCCCACACCGACACGTCAAACGTAATCGGTGTCTTTTGCAAAATGACATCCTGTTCTCCGATAGGGTAGCGATGCTGCATCCACTGCAGCCGGTTGATAACGGAACGATGCTCAATCAAGACCCCCTTCGGGTTGCCTGTTGTTCCCGACGTATAGATCACGTATGCCAAACTTCCAGAATCCTGCTCTAACGGCGGGTTGCTTTCGGATTGCCCTTGAGGTATCAATTCAACGGTGGCCCCTTCGAAACCACATGAATCGAGGCCAGGGTCTGACAGCAGCACTACCGCCCCGCTGTCTCTGAGCATATACCTGATACGTTCAGCAGGCAGCGATGGGTCAATCGGCAGGTACGCCCCCCCGGCTTTCAGGATGCCATAGAGCCCGACCATCAGCTCCAGTGAGCGTTCTGCCATAATCGCCACGATACACTCTGGTCCCACTCCTTGCTCCCGCAGCGTCCACGCCAGCTGATTCGCCCGCGCATTCAACTCCTCATAGGTCAGCTGCTGATCTCCATACACCACCGCTACCGCATCTGGCGTCCGCTCCACCTGCGCTTCAAACAACCCGTGAATCGTTGCTTCCCGCGGATATTCCGCCGCTGTGTCGTTAAATCCGTGCAGCAATTGCTGTTTCTCCTCTGGCGTGACCAGCTCATACGTACCAATTCTTGCTTCCGGCTGCGCTGTGATTTGGGACAACAGCTGCACATAGTGCATCAGGTACCGCTTGGCTGTCGTCTCGTTAAACAGCGCACTGCTGTATTCCAACACTAGCTGCAGTCCGTGATCACTTTCTGTAACGTTCAACGTTAAGTCAAATTTTGTTGTCAGGTGGCTGATCTCAACCGGACGAACATCTACGCCCTCCAGCTCAAATCGTTCCTGCTCCATGTTCTGCAGCACCAGCATTGTATCAAACAATGGGTTGCGGCCCAGATCACGCCGCACATCCAGCTTCTCCACCAATTGCTCAAACGGATAGTCCTGATGGTCAAATGCCGCCAGTGTCCGTTCCTTCACTTCACCCACAAAGTCCATGAATCGCTTCTCCCCCGACGGAGCGTTACGCAGCGCCAGCGTATTCACGAACATCCCAATCATCGGTTCCGTATCCTCATGCGTCCGTCCGGCCACCGGGGTCCCGACCACCATGTCCGTCTGCCCGGTATACTTGTGCAGCCACACGTTGTACGCCGCCAGCAGCACCATGTACAGCGTAGCTCCGGTATCGACTGCAATTTGTTTCAGCCCCTCGGCTACGTCCATACTGATTTGCGTATGAACCCGCTGGCCTTCACTGCTCGCCACCATCGGACGTTTCCAGTCGGTCGGCAGTTCCAGCACTGGCACTTCCTCGGCGTAGACCGACAGCCAATACGCTTCATGCGCTTGCAGCCGCTCCACCTCAAGCGTACTCTGCTGCCACACGGCGTAGTCCTTGTACTGAATCCGCAGCGGTGTCAGTTCCTTTTCAGCATATGCCGTTAGGAAGTCTGACACCAACAGGGTCATCGACACCCCGTCTGACACAATATGATGCATGTCCCACACCAGCCAGTAGCGGTCTTCCGCCAATCGCAGCAGTGCAGCTCGGAGTAACGGCGCCTGTTCCAGCGCGAACGGTCGCACGAACCGCTCACTGAACTCCCATGCTTCTGCTTCGTCTACTTCCCGGTATACCCATTCCAACGGTACGTCTTCATGCACCTGTTGTCTTGGTTCGCCATCTACCCAGATAAACGACGTACGTAGGGATTCGTGACGATGGATGATCGACCGAATCGCTTGTGCCAGCCGATCTGCGTCGATCTTTCCGGTAAGTTCCATCACGCCCGGCATGTTGTACCACGTGCTCTCCAGCTCCATCTCGTGCAGTACGGCCAACCGCCGCTGCGCCGATGACAACGGGTACGATGTCTGTATTGCCGCGGGTTCAATCCGGCCATAGTTGCTTCGTTCCGTGCTACGCACATAGTCCGCCAATGCCTTCACTGTCGGTCGCGCGAACAGCTCTCGCAATGGCAGCTCCACCGCCAGCTGCTGATGCACGCGCGATACCAAGGTCACTGCTTTCAGCGAGTGTCCCCCGCGCGTAAAGAACGATTCGCTAATCCCCATCTCGCTTACGCCCAGCACTTCCGCAAATAGCTCCGCCAAGTGCATCTCCAGTGCATCCCGCGGCGCTTCATAGCTTTCCGTGTACCCTTCCCGATCTGGCGCCGGCAGCTCCTTGCGGTCCACCTTACCGTTGCTGCTAAGTGGAATCGTCTCCAGCTCCACAAAGTAAGACGGGATCATATAGTCTGGTAGCTGGGCTGCCAAGTGTTCCCGTAGCTCAAGCACCGGAGCAACTTCATCGCTCACAAGGTACGCGCACAAGTACGCCTGGCCCTGGTCGTCCTTCCTATCAACGACGACCGCTTCGCGGATATGCGCATGGGTCAAAAGCTGCGCTTCGATCTCCCCGCACTCGATCCGGTAGCCCCGGATCTTCACTTGATGGTCCATCCGGCCCAAGTACGCTATGTTCCCATCCGGCAGCCATCTTGCTAAATCGCCCGTCCGGTACATTTTCGTCCCCGGCTCAAACGGGTTGTCAACGAATTTCTCCGCCGTCAGCTCCGGCTGGTTTACGTATCCACGAGCCAGACCGTCACCTGCGATGCACAGTTCACCTGCGACACCCATCGGCTGCAACTGCCCCTGATCATCCACAATGTACAGCTGTGTATTGGCAATCGGCCCCCCGATAGTCACGGTCTGTTCAGCGGTCACTTCCCGCACTGCGGACCAAATCGTCGTCTCCGTCGGACCATACATATTAAACAGTGCCGCCTTGGATTTACTTTGCAAATCTGCTAGCAAATCGTCAGGCCATGCCTCTCCGCCGACCAGTACTTCCGTTACGCCTTCCAGCCATGCTTCGCAGCCCGCCGATAACAGCATCTTCAGGCGCGATGGCGTCATCTGCACCATGTCGATACCTTGGCGCTCAATTAGCCTCGCCAGCTGCTGCGGATCCTTCTGCTGTTCTTCGCTCGCTATCACGACTCGCATGCCTTCCGTAAACGCCAGCAGCGTCTCTACCACCGAGATGTCGAACGATAGCGTAGTTGCCAATAACATGGATTTGGTCGGAGCGAATGGGATCACTCCTGTCATGCCTGTCATGAAGTTAACCACGGAACGGTGTTCTATCATAACCCCTTTTGGGTTCCCGGTCGTGCCGGATGTATAGATCAGATACGCCATATCGCTCGGCGTTGCGTGAAGCACAATATTCTCTTGGGTTGGTTTTTTCTCGGCTTCTGCCAAGTCCAGTACTGCACCCTCAAATCCACATGAATCCATGCCAGGGTCTGACAGCAGCACTACCGCCCCGCTGTCTCTGAGCATATACCTGATACGTTCAGCAGGCAGCGATGGGTCAATCGGCAGGTACGCCCCCCCGGCTTTCAGGATGCCATAGAGCCCGACCATCAGCTCCAGTGAGCGTTCTGCCATAATCGCCACGATACACTCTGGTCCCACTCCTTGCTCCCGCAGCGTCCACGCCAGCTGATTCGCCCGCGCATTCAACTCCTCATAGGTCAGCTGCTGATCTCCATACACCACCGCTACCGCATCTGGCGTCCGCTCCACCTGCGCTTCAAACAACCCGTGAATCGTTGCTTCCCGCGGATATTCCGCCGCTGTGTCGTTAAATCCGTGCAGCAATTGCTGTTTCTCCTCTGGCGTGACCAGCTCATACGTACCAATTCTTGCTTCCGGCTGCGCTGTGATTTGGGACAACAGCTGCACATAGTGCATTAGGTACCGCTTGGCTGTCGCCTCGTTAAACAGCGCGCTGCTGTATTCCAGCCACAACTGTATTCCTTGATTTTCCTCCGTAATATTTAGGAGCAGATCAAATTTCGTCGTCGAATGATGGAGTTCGACCGAACGAACGTCTACACCCTCCAGCTGCAAAGAGGCTTGCTCCATGTTCTGCAGCACCAGCATCGTATCAAACAACGGGTTGCGGCCCAGATCACGACGCACATCCAGCTTCTCCACCAGTTCCTCAAACGGATAGTCCTGATGGTCAAATGCCGCCAGTGTCCGTTCCTTCACTTCACCCACAAAGTCCATGAAGCGCTTCTCCCCCGACGGCGCGTTACGCAGCGCCAGCGTATTCACGAACATCCCAATCATCGGTGCCATATCCTCATGCGTCCGTCCGGCCACCGGGGTCCCGACCACCATGTCCGTCTGCCCAGTATACTTGTGCAGCCACACGTTGTACGCCGCCAGCAGTACCATATACAGCGTTGCTCCCGTTTCATCCGCGATTCGTTTCAGCCCTTCTACGGTCTTGGCATTCACTTCCGTATGGACTTGTCCGCCTTCACTGCTTGGCACCGATGGTCGCGTCCGGTCGGTCGGCAGTTCCAATACCGGCACTTCCTCGGCGTAGACCGACAGCCAATACGCTTCATGTGCCTGCATCCGCTCCACCTCAAGCGTGCTCTGCTGCCACACGGCGTAGTCCTTGTACTGAATCCGCAGCGGTGTCAGTTCCTCTCCGGCATATGCCGATAGGAAGTCTGACACCACCAGGGTCATCGACACCCCGTCTGACACAATATGATGCATGTCCCACACCAGCCAGTAGCGATCTTCCGCCATTCGCAGCAGTGCAGCTCGGAGTAACGGTGCCTGCTCCAAAGAGAATGGTCGCACGAACCGCTCACTGAACTCCCATGCTTCTGCTTCGTCTACTTCCCGGTAGACCCATTCCAACGGCACGTCTTCATGCACCTGTTGTCTGGGTTCGCCATCTACCCAGATAAACGACGTACGTAGGGATTCGTGACGATGGATGATCGAACGAATCGCTTGTTCCAGTCGATCTGCATCGACCTTGCCGGCGAGTTCTACGACACCCGGCATATTATACCGCGTGCTCTCCGGCTCCATCTCGTGCAGTACGGCCAACCGCCGCTGTGCTGACGACAACGGGTACGATGTCTGTATTGCTGCGGGTTCAATTCGGCCGTAGTCCCTTTGTTCTGCCCAGCGTATATAGTCGGCCAGCGCCTTTACTGTCGGCCGCGCAAACAGCTCTCGCAGTGGCAGCTCCACCGCCAGCTGCTGATGCACGCGCGACACCAAGGTCACTGCTTTCAGCGAGTGTCCTCCGCGCGCGAAGAATGAGTCACCAATCCCTATCTCGCTTACGCTCAGCACTTCCGCAAATAGCTCCGCCAAGTGCATCTCCAGTGCATCCCGCGGCGCTTCATAGCTTTCCGTGTACCCTTCCCGATCTGGCGCTGGCAGCGCCTTGCGGTCCACCTTACCGTTGCTGGTAAGTGGAATCGTCTCCAGCTCCACAAAGTAAGACGGGATCATATAGTCCGGCAGCTGGGCTGCCAAGTGTTCCCGTAGCTCGGGTACCGGCATCACTTTGTCACTCACAAGGTACGCGCACAAGTACGCCTCGCCTTGTTCATCCTTCCGGTCCATGACGACCGCTTCCCGGATCTGGGCATGGGTCAAAAGCTGCGCCTCGATCTCCCCACACTCGATCCGGTAGCCCCGGATCTTCACTTGATGGTCCATCCGGCCTAAGTATTCTACGTTCCCATCCGGCAGCCACCTTGCCAGATCCCCTGTCCGATACATTTTCGTCCCCGGCTCAAACGGGTTGTCGACGAACTTCTCCGCCGTCAGCTCCGGCTGGTTAAAGTACCCCCGCGCCAATGCATCTCCCGCGATGTACAACTCACCTAACACACCGATTGGTTGGAGTTGTAACTGGTCATTCACAATGTACAGCTGTGTATTGGCCAGTGGTTTACCGATTGGTATAGCTGTTTTCATGTGAGAGGACATGCAGTCAAAATAGGAAACTTCGGCCGCTTCCGTTGGCCCATACAGGTTGTGAAGCGTTGCTCCACTTCCTTCCAATAGCTTATAAAAACCGGTCACATGCTGCGGCTTTAGTGCCTCGCCGCTGGCAAAGACCCGCCGCAAGCTGCCCAGCTTTTCTTGGTGGAATACTTGGCCCGCTTGCTCCAGGAAGACGCTCAGCATTGATGGTACAAAATGCATTACTGTAACCCCATGCCGCTCAATGGTTTTGGCCAGTACTACGGGATCTTTCTCTCCCTGCGGCGCAAGCATGCAGATCCGGGATCCGGTCGTGCCCCACCAGAACAGCTCCAATACCGAAGCATCAAATGTGATTGGCGTCTTCTGCAACAGGACATCTTGCTCCCCAATAGGGTAACAATGTTGCATCCATTGCAGCCTGTTAATGACTGAACGGTGACCCATCATCACCCCTTTCGGGTTCCCTGTTGTCCCTGAGGTGTAGATCACGTAAGCCAAACTATCAGAATCCTGCTCTAACGGCGGGTTGCTTTCAGATTGCCCTTGCCCTTGAGGTGTCAATTCGACAACGGCTCCTTCGAATCCGCATGAATCCATGCCAGAATCTAACAGCAGTACTAGCGCACCGCTGTCTCTGAGCATATACCTGATACGTTCAGCAGGCAGCGATGGGTCAATCGGCAGGTACGCCCCGCCGGCTTTCAAGATGCCATAGAGCCCGACCATCAGCTCCAGTGAGCGTTCTGCCATAATCGCCACGATACACTCTGGCCCCACACCTTGCTCGCGCAGCGTCCACGCCAGCTGATTCGCCCGCGCGTTCAGCTCCGCATAGGTCAGCTGCTGATCTCCATACACCACCGCTACCGCATCTGGCGTCCGCTCCACCTGCGCTTCAAACAACCCGTGAATCGTTGCTTCCCGCGGATATTCCGCCGCTGTGTCGTTGAATCCGTGCAGCAATTGCTGTTTCTCCTCTGGCGTAACCAGCGCTATCGATCCCACCGGCCGCTCTGCATTCGCCAGCATGTCCTGTGCAATCTCTCGGATATGCCCCTCCATTCGACGGATGAACGCTCCCTCGTATACCTTGGCGTTATACCGGAATTCAATCGATAACGCTTCGCCCGGCACTAACACCACCGTAAGGTCATAGTTCGTCTGCTCGTATGCTTCAACGTCACGGATCCCAAACGTAGCTTCATCCCTCTCACCTGCTTGGCCCATCACCTCGGCGATCGGATAGTTTTCGAATACCAAAATGTGGTCGATCAGCCCTTGCTTCAGTGGGCTCAGCCCTTGAATCTCATACAGCGGGTAATGGCTGTGCGCTTCTGAAACCAGCGCCGCATCCTGCACCTGCTGTAGCAGCGTCAGTACACTCTGCCCCGGCGTACTACGGATTCGAACCGGCGTCGTATTGATAAACAGGCCAATCATCCGCTCGATCCCTGGCACTTCTGCGGGTCTCCCTGATACGACGGCCCCAAATACCACATCTTCGCTCTGGTTATACTTTTGTAATAGCACTCCCCAGATGGTCTGCATCACCGTGTTCACCGTCACCTGCGCCTCGCGTGCCAACTGTTCCAGCCCCCGAGTCAGCTCCTGATCCAGACGGAAGGCATGGTTCTTGATTCCCCCATGTTCAGTTTTCCCCGACGCTCGGGGCACACTCGCCTGTTGCTCATAGGTCGCCAAGTACTGGCTCAGTACTGCCGCGCCGCGTCCCGGTCCTGCTGGCTGAGCCATTGCACATAGCGGCTAAATGGCTCTACGGGCCCTAGCTCGATCGGCTGGTTCGTTTGTAACCCCCGATAAATCGCCATCAGCTCCTGCGTCAGAATACTCATGCACCAGCCGTCCATGAGGATGTGATGGAAGCTCCAGATGACATGCTGTCCTCCATCTTCCCCGAGCACAAGTGTGACACGCATTAGTGCATCCTGGCTCAGCTCAAAGCCACGTTGTCGATCTGCCTGCTTCATCGACTCCAGATCCGCTACCTGATTCCTCACCTGCAGATCCACTTGTCGTTCCTGTAGCACTACCTGTACCGGTCGTCTCACCTGCTCACTTGTGAACGCCGTACGCAGCATCTCATGCCTTTCCGTTAAACGCTCCAAGCTGGTCTTGAACACGGCAACATCCAGCCTACCTTCCACCCGGAACGTAAACTGCTCGAAATACGTCGTCGCGTCTGGATCGAGCTGGGCATGAAACAACATGCCTTCCTGCATCGGCGTCAGCGGGTAAATATCTTGCACCTTGTAAGCGTAGGTTTGCTGCAAATCGCTCGCTTCCTTCGGTTCCACATCTACTAAACGGAAGTCACTCGTGGTCTTTTCGCTGTGCGTCTGCTGGGTACAGTGGGCGATCAATTGGCGAAGCTGCGCTGTATATCGCGCCATCCAGTCTTCCACCAGTTCTCTCCGGTACGTATCCGCCGCATATTCGCACGTAAACACCAGCTCCCCGCCGATCACCATCCCGTTCATGCTCAGCTTGTACGCCTTCGGGTGGGTTGGATCAATGCTGCTGCCTGTCCCGTACGCTGACGATTCAAATGCATCCGTGATCACATCCCCATCGAACTGGCCCAAGTAGTTGAAACAGATCTCCGGACGAAGATTGAACTTCAGCTCCCCTTTGTTTTCCACTGCCGTCAGGTATTTCAGTACGCCATACCCGAGCCCTTTATTCGGCACACTGCGCAGCCCTTCTTTCACTGTCTTGATACAGTCAGACAACGCCTCGCACGCCCCCAGGTCCAGCAAGGTCGGCACCATCGTCGTAAACCAGCCGACCGTACGGCTGACATCCACCCCTGCTCCGATCTCTTCCCGGCCATGCCCTTCCAGGTCCACCATAAACCGCTCTTCGCCAGTCCATTCCTGCAGCGCCAGGCCCATCCCTGCGAGCAAAATGTCATTGATTTCCGTATTGTACGCTCGTCCCACCTGGTTCAAGAGCTGCGACGTTTCGTCTCGTGACAGCCGGAGGGTCACCTCTCCAGCGGCTTCGCCCGTCCCCAGCTCATCCACGGGCAGTGCCGCAAAGGACGTCTGCTCCATTTGCCTCCAATAATCGATCTCATCCAGCTGGGCCTCACTGTCCGCATAGCGCGCCAGTGCCGCCGACCACGTCTGGAACGCGTCTGTCTTCTCCGGCAAGCGAATCTCCTCGCCTCGTTCTATCTGCTCATACCCGGTCTGTATATCTTCGAACAGAATCCGCCACGATACCCCGTCCACCACCAGATGGTGGATCACGATCAGCAGATGATCCCCCTCTCGGGTTTTCATCAGCCCCAGGCGCATCAATGGCCCCTGCTCCAGATGTAATTCCCGCTGTAAGCGGTCGGCTTCCGCCGGGATGCGTGTATCCAAAGTTGTTTCGCTGCGCAAGTCAATCACGTCCAGACCAAAACTTGCCTCGGTCAGCCCGTGATTCCACTGCACGATGCCCTGAACTTCTTCCCGGTACCTCATCCGCAGTGCATCATGATGTGCGACGATCCGTTCAAACACACACCGCAGGATGCCTTCATCGAATCCGGCCCGACGATGCAACATAACCGCCTGGTTATAATGATGTGGCAGCTGCACCGTACCCTCCAACAGTCTCTGCTGGATCGGCGTTAATCCCACTTCGCCTTCAACTGGCCCCTGATTAATCTGGTGGGCCAGCGGCTGCACATGCGAGCTTAGTTCCAGAATCGTCGGATACCGGAAGAGATCCCGGATTGCCAGGTGCAACTGGTGACCTCGCAGCCGCGCGGCGATCTGGACGGCTTTGATCGAATCCCCGCCGAGTTCAAAGAAGTTGTCTTGTATCCCGACTTGTTCAATTCGAAGCACGTCCTGCCATATCGTGACCAGTTTCGCCTCTGTCTTGCTCCGCGGCGACATGTATTGCCTTGCCGCCTGCATCCGTCCCTGCGGCGCTGGCAGCGCTTTGCGGTCCACCTTGCCGTTAGGGGTCAGCGGTAGCTTCTCCAATTCCACAAAGTATGACGGGAACATGTAATCTGGCAGCTGGGCTGCCAAGTGTCCCCGTAGCTCTGCAATGGGAACCGTTTCATCGGTCACAACATACGCGCACAAGTACGCCTCTCCTTGCTCATCCTTCTGGTCTATGACGACCGCTTCTCGGATATGTGCATGCATTAGAAGCTGCGCCTCAATTTCTCCACACTCGATCCGGTAGCCCCGGATCTTCACCTGATGATCGATCCGGCCCAAGTACTCCAGATTGCCGTCCGGCAACCATCTCGCTAAATCGCCTGTCCGATACATTTTCGTCCCCGGCTCAAACGGGTTGTCGACGAATTTCTCCGCCGTCAGCTCCGGCTGGTTCAGGTACCCCCGAGCGAGACCCTCCCCTGCGATACATAGTTCCCCCGCGACACCCATCGGCTGCAGCTGACGATGATCATTCACAATGTACAGCTGCGTATTCGCAATCGGCTTACCGATCGGCACAACCCCTTCCGCAAAGGTCGAAGCACTATCATAATACGTGACATCCACCGTGGCCTCGGTCGGCCCGTACAGGTTGTGAAGTGTTGCTTCGCTTCCCTCCATGAGCTTATAAAAACCGGTCACCTGCTGCGGCTTCAACGCTTCCCCACTGGCAAAGACACGGCGCAAGCTACCGAGCTGCTCTCGGTTAAACGCATCTCCAGCCTGCTCCAGGAAGACGCTCAGCATCGACGGGACAAAATGCATCACCGTAACCCCGTGACGTTCAATCGTTTCGGCCAGTATCACGGGATCTTTCTCGCCTTGTGGCGGAAGTAGGCACACCCGGGCCCCGGTCATGCCCCACCAAAACAGCTCCCACACCGAGACATCAAATGTGATCGGCGTCTTTTGCAAAATGACATCCTGTTCTCCGATAGGGTAGCGATGCTGCATCCACTGCAGCCGGTTGATGACGGAACGATGCTCAATCATAACCCCTTTCGGGTTCCCGGTGGTCCCCGAGGTATAGATCACGTACGCCAAACTGTCAGAATCCTGCTCTAACGGCGGGTTACTTTCCGATTGTGTTTGTCCCTGAGGTGCCAATTCGACGACAGCCCCTTCAAATCCGCATGGATCTTGGCCCGGATCTAGCAGCAGTACTGCCGTACCACTGTCTCTGAGCATATACCCGATGCGTTCCGCAGGCAGCGATGGATCAATCGGCAGGTACGCCCCACCGGCTTTCAGGATGCCATAGAGCCCGACCATCAGCTCCAGCGAGCGTTCCGCCATAATCGCCACGATACACTCTGCTCCCACACCGTGCTCGCGCAGCGTCCATGCCAGCTGATTCGCCCGCGCGTTCAGCTCTGCATAGGTCAGCTGCTGATCCCCGTATACCACCGCCACCGCATCCGGCGTCTGCTCCACCTGGGCCTCAAACAACCCATGAATTGTTGCTTCCCGTGAATAGGCTTTCGTCGTGTCATTAAATGCATCTCTAAGCTGGCCTGCTTCATCTTCATCTAATAAACGGATATCTTGAACCACGAGATTAGGTTCTTTGATAATATCCTTGATCATAACAATAAAAGAGCTATATATCTGCTTAACAATCTCATCCGAGTGATCACTTTTATAGTCGAAAGCTAATTCGATTTCATCAGTCACAGACCAATCTTTAACAGTAAACTGAAATGGATAATATTGATGTCCATTATAAACCTCACTTGCATATATGGTTAAATTCCCTAAATTAGTTACTAGTCTGGTGCCAAAGTTATTCACAACAACAGAAAATAGCTGATCTAATCCCCTTTTTCGCAATTCTAATTCTTGCACTAAATTATCGTAAGGAAATTTTTGATGGAAGTAGCATGAAACTAATTCCCGCTGGACTTCTCTGCTAAACGAGTCAAAGTTCTGCATAGCATTTATTTGAACCCGAAGTGGCATTGTACTTACAAACATGCCAATTGCAGATTTCTCTTTAGCTCCAGAACGATTTAAGACTGGAGTCCCAATTACTAAATCGTTTTCCCCCGTAGTCCGATACAAATAAGCAAGCATTAAAGAGATAAACCAAGCATTTAGTGAAATTCCACTCTTATAAAGTCTTTCTCTAATCTGTTCAGAAAGCTCTTTATTCAATTGGAAGGATTTCCGTGTTCCAACCGAATTGTTGATTATAACTTTAGAAGATCCCATAGTCGTGGGAGACTCAAAATCTTGGTAGCGTTCTAACCAAAATCCCTTGTCCTTTATGTACCGTTTAGAAACTAAATATTTTTCTTCATTTTCAGCAAAATCCAGAAAGTTGCTGCACTTCCCGACTGGACGTTTTTCGCCTTTTGCTAGCTTTTCATAAATTTCAAGAGTATCTTGGTGCCACACATACCCCGACCAGCCATCAGCAATAATATGATGCGCTTTAATAATGTATCCGCATTCATCATTACTGATTTTGAAAAGGGAAACGTAATATAAAGGGCTGTTTTCCAATTGAAACGGAATAGTTGCTTGCTTTTCTGTCCAAAGTTTAAATTCCTCATCAGGACTATCAAAATTACTGAAATCGATCATTGGCAACGGGGTATTACGGTGAGGCACATAATATTGATATGGCTCACCATCCTGGCTAAGGGAAAATCGCAATCCAAAACCTACATGGTTGCTAAGATTATAGTGAATAGCAGTTTCAATCCACTCTAAATTCGCTTCTCCTTTAAAAACAAAATACAGTGTAACATTATTTATCGAAGTATCTGGATAGTGTTGCTCCATCATCCAAATTCTTTTCTGTGCGTGTGTTAATGAAAATGTAGATTCACTCCCGCTTAACTGTTTCATACAAGTGAGTCCCCCTCTTAATTGTGCTTACTATGAATGAACTGACTAGGATGTGTCTGAAAACTCATTACTGAGTCAATTTAAAAATGGAAGCCACGTATACAAATGACAAAAATGACTTGGAATCCCTGTCCTAACAAGTGGCTACGCGGCGAAATGTTTGACTTCATTGAAAAATACTCCAATAAGTGGCGCTCTTTATACAAGAACCAATAGACTTTCCTAACGTTTTCATTATTTACTTTAGGTGGATTGATGTAGGACGCTTGTTTTGCCTTAATCCAATCCGAATAGCTTCTGAGCCATAAGCTTTGTCTCTTTAACCGATATAGAATCAATGCTTACGTTTTCAAAATCAATTTCTAATTGAAGCGCTCAGAAGATGGTGACAAGTAATTCTATATCTCTCCATTTACAAAATCGACTGTAGACCGTTTTTCATGAATTATAACGTTCTTCTGGCAAATCACGTAGTGAACTGACTGTAGATGCTCAAATAAACTTTTGTCCCACGGGTTGAAGAATGTTTTCTGGGAATCTTGGAAAGTGTCTTCATTGGCTTAAATAAAGAGTTTTTTATAAAAAACACTACCTCAATTCTGTTGAATATAGCTATGCACAATCCTAGCTCATCCTAACTATCATGAATCTTGCCAACTAGCCAGAATTTAGACCTTTAATAAGAGCCTCTATAACAGATTGCGAATGGCTATGGATAAAAAAATGATCCCCATCAAATTCAAAATAATTGCAAGCGCTATCACACACTTGATCCCACTCTTTTATATCTCCTGATAGATTATCATCCTGCTTACCATAAAAAATATAAGTGTCACACAGAAATTTGTCGTCTCTCTCTTTAAAACTATAAGTCTCGGATAATCGAAAGTCCGACCTAATGATAGGTAAAAAAAGATTCTTCAGTTCAGTATTTTCAAAAAACTGTGGCGGTGTTCCACCTAATTCCACTAAGTGTTGTATAAACTCCTCATCTGGGAGCGCGTGAACGATTTTTTCATCCTTGTCTGGTACATGCGGGGCAGATCTTCCAGAGAAAAAAACGGCGCGAGGCTCCTTATAACCCATACTTCTCAGTTTATGAGTCGTTTCATATGCGAGAATAGCCCCCAAGCTATGCCCAAAAATCGCATAGGGATCTCCACTTAATTGCTGCACAATAATTGATGTAACATCTTCCACTACTTCTTCAAAAGATCGATAAAAGGGTTCGTGCACTCTCCTGCCCCTACCAGCCAACTCCACAGGGATAATCTCAGCGATTCCAATTAATTGACTTGACCATTGATTGTAGATGGCAGCAGAACCACCAGCGTAAGGTATACAAAATAATTTCATAATTCAAATCCATCTCTCACAGTTTATTTTTAAAATTCAGTCACTTATTATAAAAGTGTTCTCATCCTAAATGAGTCAGATGAAGAATAAAACTTAACGGTTGAAAACTCACATTCATAGAGTGTTTAATATAGATTTAAGAATACAAATGACAATACTTCACAAGGAATACTTAAAATTCATTATGGATGCGGATTCGTCAAAATTACTATATAACTCTATTTAATTAGTAATTTCCAGGAATTCAGCTCTATAATTAGATAGAAGAGTACATCCATCTTAAATACAGAAATTGACGGTTATATACCCACATTTTCCATGGTATCCCTCTATATGCCAGTCGTCAAGTTGATTTTGGCTTTCAAGTTAGAGTTTTCACAAAGACAAATATAATCAGTTGTTACATATAACCATTTAATTCCATGTTTAACAAAATAGATAAACACCCAATCAGAAACGCAACAAGACGGATGGGAGATTAAGATGCTAACATTTGAATAATTTTACGTTTTTTCAGTAGCTCCATATAGTAACTTGCGTTAGAATCTTCAACATTGTGTGAATAATTTAACTGTTCAGTCTGGGTGAAACCCAATTAATCCGTTACAGTAGATGGTCAGGCGACATATTTAACCTGAGAACTCTCATTTCATGGTATTTAATTGATTTGGAATGATATTTTCCGTGTAGAGTTACTTAGATCTCAGTGTTGATAATTCGGAGAGTAAAATTAAAAATGATGGTGTGATCGAAACAGAGTAAATAATCGAAGATCGGCCGTTTGTCATATACAAAGAGCTCGCGATGCTGTTGACCGATTAAATCATAAGTCGCGCATTTGCTTATTACTTTGCCCCTAGATGAGGATGGAAACATGTTAATCAAACAACAAGTTATAGCTTCCAACAAAACAGGTTATGGTTTAACCCGCTTAGCAACAACTTGTAGATGAAGAGCCTCCTATTTGCAAAACTTCAGATAAAAAATCTCGTCTCACAACGTCAATGACATTGTAAGACGTATTGTTAATTAAATGCACTCATATCCGCCGCAAAGGCACGAATGTCCTGCGTGATGCGCATGCTACAGAACTTCGGTCCGCACATGGAGCAGAAATGAGCTTCTTTGGCTCCTTCTGCTGGCAGCGTCTCATCATGGTAGGACAGCGCACGTTCAGGGTCCAGTGACAGGTTAAACTGGTCACGCCAGCGGAACTCGAAGCGTGCCTTGGACAATGCATCATCCCGGCGTTGAGCACGTGGATGGCCTTTTGCCAGATCGGCGGCGTGGGCTGCAATCTTGTAGGCGATGACCCCTTCCCGCACATCATCCTTGTTGGGCAGGCCCAAATGTTCTTTTGGTGTAACATAACAGAGCATGGACGTGCCGAACCAGCCAATCATGGCCGCACCAATGGCGGATGTGATGTGGTCGTATCCCGGAGCAATGTCGGTCGTCAGCGGCCCCAGCGTATAGAACGGTGCCTCTTTACATATCTCCATCTGCAAGTCCACATTCTCTTTGATCTTATGCATCGGCACGTGACCCGGCCCTTCGATCATCACCTGCACATCATGCTTCCATGCGATCTGCGTCAGTTCCCCGAGCGTAGCCAGTTCCGCCATCTGAGCTTCGTCATTGGCATCGTAGATACTGCCTGGACGAAGTCCATCTCCCAACGAAAACGCCACATCATACCTTTTCATAATCTCGCAGATTTCTTCAAAATGGGTGTACAAAAAATTCTCCTGATGATGCGCAAGGCACCATGCTGCCATAATGGACCCACCGCGAGACACAATGCCTGTCATCCGCTTGGCGGTCATGGGGATATAACGCAGCAGTACACCTGCGTGGATCGTAAAGTAGTCCACTCCCTGCTCTGCCTGCTCAATGAGCGTATCACGGTACAACTCCCAGGTCAGCGCTTCCGCTTCGCCATTCACCTTCTCCAGCGCCTGATACAGCGGCACCGTACCAATCGGCACAGGTGAATTGCGGATAATCCACTCCCGGGTGGTATGAATGTTTTTGCCTGTGGACAGATCCATCACCGTATCCGATCCCCATCGTACCGCCCAAGTCATCTTCTCGACCTCTTCCTCAATGGAGGAAGATACGGCAGAGTTACCTATGTTGGCATTGATCTTCACGTGAAAATGACGACCGATCAACATCGGCTCACTCTCCGGGTGATTGATGTTGGATGGCAGAATCGCACGTCCACTCGCCAGCTCCTGCCTTACAAATTCCGGTTCTACGCCCTCACGAATGGCGGCAAACTCCATCTCTGCCGTAATGACTCCCTGCCTCGCATAATGCATCTGAGTCACACAGCGTCCTGTCTGTGCTCGCAGCGGTTTGCCACGCAATCCAGGGTACTCTTCGGCTCCAGCTTTCTTCCCTCCGGGCTTTAGTCCGTTATCCTCCGGTTTAACCGTACGACCCTGATAAGCTTCAACATCGCCACGCTCTGTGATCCAGCGGGTACGCAGGGCTGGCAGACCTGCACAGATATCCGCATGAAATTCGGGATCGGTCATCGGCCCGCTCGTATCGTAGACACGTAGCGGTTCGTTATGCTCCACCCCTTGGGGAGTATTCGTGTCATGAAGGGCTATCTCACGCTCAGGTACAGCAATGTCCGGCCGTGAGCCCTGAATGTAGACTTTGCGGCTGCCCGGAAAGGGCTGAATCCGTCCGGCCGCTCCTGTTTCTTTTTCCACCTGCTGACCGTTATGTTCCTGCTCCATCGCTTGTTGTCCCGTTTGATTTCCTGTACTCATGTTCGCTTGTCTCCTCCTCAGTGTTCGTCGCTTGTTTGGTTGGTATCGTCATTAGCTTACTTACGTACCTGTCCCAAATCATGCGCAATGCAGAGAAGAAAGAGCGATCCTACGCCAGACCAGGGGAGACACTTTTCATGTACAGTTCACAACAGACGGAGGCTGCCACAGATCATGAATCTATGGTGACTTCTCTCTCATCATACAAGCCCACTTTCGCAGGTTATTGAAAAAAGAAGTCAATGGAGTACGCGCTATATAGCCCGTTCACTGTATATAAAAAAGCCGGTCCCCGAAGGAACCGACTTTTATGTCCATCACCAATAATGCACCTTCAATCAGCTCCTTAACGGAGACTACAAGGGTCACATCATGAGGTGGTTGAGGTCATATCGCCGATTACTTCCCTACGCTGGTATGATCCAGATCAGGTGCAAAGGGTCCGGAATCTCATGCGATTCCGTCTCAGTCCGGACAATTCGGACTCCCCCAGTAACGTTAGTAAGTTGCGGCTTACATAAGCCGCCGTTCATATTCAATGAAGCTGGCCCCGTAGGGCCGTCCATTACAGAGTAGCGCAACCGGAACATAAAAACAACCTTTATATTCCAAATGATCAAACTCCATTGGAGAAAAAAACTTACATAAACATCAGGATAACATGAGCCCCATCTGCGTAGCAGCATCCTTCAATACAGGTGCGTATTCATGCAATGTCTCCTGCGAGAGTCGACTGACAGGCCCTGAGACCGAGAGCGCAGCTGCAATATTGCCTCTGCGATCCATAATCGGTACAGATACCGCGGCAGCTCCCGGCTCACGTTCCTCATAACTCGTCGCATATCCGTTATCCCGGATATCTCCCATTTGCGCCAAATACACCGCGGGATCAATAAACACCGGCCATTCCGGGCCGTTCATCAGTTCTTCACGATCCTCGTCCGTGGCAAACGCCATCAAAACTTTGCTGGAAGCGCCCACAGACAGCGGGAGTCTAACACCAACGGGGGCGACTCGGCGAATCGCCTGATCACTTTGCACAGCCTGAATCCGTATCCGTTCACTCCCATCACGCAGGTACAGACTCACGGTCTCCCCCAATCGATCTCTCAGTCGCTCCATCGCAGGCAGCAGCAGAATAGCGGGATCATCACTGCGGGACATATGAGCCGACAGTTCCCAGATTCGGATGCCAAGTCGGTACTTCTCTGTTGCTGCATCACGGATCACGAACCCTCGATCCTCCAGCGTAGCCATCAAACGGTGCACTGTACTTTTGTGCAGGCCGATCTGGCTGGCAATTTCGGTGAGTCCTAGATCACTGCGTGTGGTAAAACATAATAATATATCCAGCGCCCGTTCCACAGCCCGGACGGTTAACTTGCGATCTTCCATGGCATAATGCCCTCCTCATGTTTCATCACATGAAACTTGGTTACATAAATTATATGAGAAACGGTCTCATCTGTAAACCAAAAAGAGCCAAAATCGAAATAGGCCAACCTGTAAATTTTTCCTTTTTATAAGACTTAATCCCCTGTAATTTACACACTAAGGTAATGTTACCCATATATCTTAAGAACTATATAACAATTGCGTAACAAATGCCCTCAATCAATTGACTTTGACTATACTGGAACATACGATAAAGATATATTAGATTAAGATATCGCTCTGAAGCAGGCTCTGAAATCGACGCAATTCTCTTTTCATGTCGTTGTTATCTTCAACTGAACTTCAAAGGAGGGGCATTCATGTATCCAACATCCCAGAGCGAAGCCCCGCTGCAAACAAAAGTGTCCGATCTGCCCTCTTCCCTATCACCGAGGCTGATTCGGTTCAAACATATTATCGTAGCGTTGCTGCTCTCCGTTGTATTTTTTCTACTGTTTTGTTTTATTGCACTGCATGGTTACATCGCATGGGTATTATCCAATCCAACGGTAGCGCCGGTCTTCTCCAATCCGATGCAGGCCAAGAACATGAAGTACGAAGACATCACGTTCCCGGCAGCAGATGGCAGCCGGACGATGCAGGGATGGTATATACCTGCTGACAATGCTGCAAGCAAAACGATTATTTTCAGTCACGGCTATGGTGCCAATCGTGAAGAAACATGGGTACCCATGTATGACCTGGCACATTATGCCCATCAACTTGGGTTCAACGTGGTCATGTTCGATTATGGCTTCGCCTCACAGGTGAACAAAGCTGTAGCCACAGGTGGCAAAGCTGAGTCACAGCAATTGTTGGGTGCCATCCAGTTCGCCAAGCAGCGCGGTGCGCAGGAACTGGTTGTGTGGGGTTTCTCCATGGGTGCCGGTACGGCGCTTCAGACTGGGCTGATTACACAGGAAGTGGATGCGATGATTCTGGACAGTACGTTCCTGCTTGAGCCGGATACACTGTACCACAACATTCATAACCAGATCGATCTCCCGCGTCAGCCCACACTCGAGATCATGAATCTGTTGTTCCCTGTTCTGAATGGTACCGGATTGCAACAGATCCCGTATCAGGAAGTGAAAAAGGAAGATTATCCGTTCCCGATTTTCTTTATCCATGGTACAGAGGACGAGAAGGCGCCTTATCCAATTGCGGAGCAACTCGCCGCCAATCAGACCAATCCGTACTCGGATGTATGGATTGTCCAGGATGCGCATCATGAGTTGATCTTCCGGGAACATCCAAAGGAATACCTGCGCCGTGTCTCAACTTTCCTGAGTCATGTAACGAAGACAAGCAGTGACGATGTGCAAAACACGAATAGTGGAGAATAACCAAATTTCAATCATCGAATTTTTTCCAGAGCCCTCAGGGGCTCTTTTTTTTGCAATCATAGGACAACAAGCTCGCGGAATATACTCTTGGGACGCATGAACAGATGGTCTGCATGTAATGAATTTCATCTGAAGGAGGTTCAACATAGATGAACTGGTATGGATATGGTCACCTACTGCCTCTGCGGACATTGGAGGAAATCCGTTTCTGGAAAGAGCAGGAGAAAGAACATACACTCGTCATTCGTGCCCTGGTTCCTGATCTGGAGCCCCCATACGTCAAGCTACTGGAGGAATGGGAGGCTACCTTTGCAAACAGTGAGCGAGTAGCCAATCAGCTTTTAAAACAACTATTGCCCGCAACCCATCCACCTGCTCCCTACATGGTTCGTTGTATCGATCAACTTGTGTTGGCAGCTCGGCAGCAATCGAGAGAGTTCATCAAACAGCTGTATGTTCTTCTGGAACAAAGTGCTGCTGTGCAAGCTGTTCCGCTTGCCAAAGTACTCATTCTGCATTTTATCCGCGAATCGGAATATTTTCTGGGCGTATTGGATACGCTTGGCCAACCTGGCATCTTGCGCGAAACGGATTCGGAGCCGTCACTTTTTCTGGAAAATGCGCTGCATACGTCAGGGTCAGGAAACATCCAACGCCAAGCTTCAGAAGCTCCAACTTCTCCAGAGGGAAATGTAAATGCACCTGCCGCTTCAGCTCAGATCCAATCTGCAACCGTTCAACCGCCTTCTACCGGAACAACACAAGCCACACCCAGCTCTACAGCACCTCCTGTAAAAGAAAAGCCGGTTCCCATTGGAGGACACACACTGCCTCCCCTTCCCTATGCGTACAATGCGCTGGAGCCACATATTGATGAGCTGACGATGCGTATCCATCATGACAAACACCATCAATCTTATGTGGACGGACTAAATGTAGCAGAGAAAAAGCTGGCGGAATCGCGAAAAAAGAATAACTTTGAACTCATCAAACATTGGGAACGTGAACTCGCCTTCAACGGGGCAGGCCACTACCTGCATACGATCTTCTGGACCATTATGAATCCTGCTGGAGGCGGTAAACCTTCCGGTATGCTCGCAGAACAGATCAAACGGGATTTCGGAAGTTATGAAGCATTCAAGAATCAATTCACGGAAGCCGCGAACAAAGTGGAAGGCAGTGGTTGGGCGATGCTTGTCTGGAGCCCGAGAGCACACCGTTTGGAGATTTTGCAGGCGGAAAAACACCAGAACCTGTCCCAGTCCGATATCGTACCGCTCCTGCCACTGGATGTGTGGGAACATGCCTACTATCTGAAACATCAGAATGAACGTAAAAAGTATATCGAGGATTGGTGGAATGTCGTCTACTGGCCGGCTGTAGCTGAACGGTACGAAACAGCACGCAAGTTGTTGTGGCCGCCTTATTAAGCTTGAGCTTAGATGGATGAGAGAAAAAAAGAGATATCTCCAGCCGAATGACTGAAAGATATCTCTTATGGTGTAGACAAAAAAGCAAGCCTCTTTTAAAAAGAGACTTGCTTATATTTTGAGAGACTTCCTATTTCAAAATGCTCACTTAAGAAGCACAGCCCTCGCACGCTACATAGTTGTCGCCAACCTGTTTGCTAATAGCAATCAGGTCGCCCAGCTTGATATCTGCCTCATCTGTAAACTCCAGATCTGCAATACGAGCAACGATCAGTGCAGCAGCCTCTTCCTTGCTTGTTGCCATTTGGCTGAACTCAGACTTTTCGCCTGTAGATACAACCTCATATAAGTACGTATATCTCAACGTTTCCATCCTAACACCCTCCTTCCGAAATCACATCATATCATCTCTATTACCCAATTCCAAGTCCGATTATCAAGAACTCAATCATAGCGCAGTTTCATCTGCTCAGCTGTGAGACGTACTTCTTCAGAGCCAACACTAAGCACCCTGCTGGCTTCCGCCTGCGGATAGCGATCACGCAGAGTTCGAACCAAAGCCGCAGTATATGCCGCAGCTGAAGGTACACCTGCCAATTCTTTCAGACTTGCCATCGTGCCAGGCTGAACATCAGGATATCCTTCACTCGCCCCGCCTGCTGCATGCTGATAAAATTGACGCACGTCCGCTGCCAGTTGATCTCCCTGACCTTCCACGATGATAAAAGCAGTAATAATATACGCCTTAGCCTGCCTGCGCTGGGCAATCCCACAGAATTTCAGCCCACCTACACTGACATCATAGTCTCCCGGGCAAAAAGCACCCTGAACCTCACCAGTTTGCGCCTGATTCGACCACGGCGTTAGCGACTCGGCAATAATCGAAGCCATCTCCCGGAAATCATCATGAATATTGATGGCATGTCCGGGATTAGGCAGAATCAGTGACACATTAACTACCCCTGGATTCAAGGGCACTGCCGCTCCACCGGAAGGCCGAACACAGACCGCTGTCCCTTGGCTTCTTATCCGTTCCATCGCTTCTACAGCCTGTGCCAACCTGCGGTCACGCAAACCCGCTACAAAGGCATCTGGGTGTCTCCATATATGTGCAACAGGCAGATGCCCTGCCCCAACCCGCCTGCACATGACTTCTTCCCAAGCAAAAGCTTCGAGTACACTACTACCTTGTCGCATGAGTGGTGTCTCCCAGATTTGTAGACGCAATGTAGCCTGTTTATCTGCCTGTAGTCCCTTTTCCGGCTGAACCGGTTGATCTGAATGGGAAGGTACACTCATCGTTTCATTACCTCCGGCTTAACGAATTCATATGTATCCAGTATATAGGAATGACAACGCATATATAAATAAGCCGGTTCCCAAGGAACACGGCTTATTTATATCACATCCTATGGCTTAGAAACTGCTACTTCCAAAACCAAAGGAACTTACTCATCCGGCTTGTCCAGCGAGTGGACATACCTGATCTTAATCTTTCACCAAAGACAAGAATTCTGCACGTTGTGCCGGATTCTCACGGAAAGAACCACGTACAGCAGACGTCACCGTCTTGCTTCCCGGTTTCTTCACGCCGCGGGAACACATGCACAAGTGCTCGCCTTCCACAACGACCATAACTCCATGAGGCTCAACGGCCTCTGTCAGAATGTCAGCGATCTGTGAAGTAATACGTTCCTGAACTTGAAGGCGACGTGTTACCGCTTCGACCAGACGAGCCATTTTGCTCAGACCAACGATCTTGCCGCTTGGTACATACCCAATGTGCACCTTGCCAAAAAACGGCGCCATATGGTGCTCGCATTGACTGTAGTAGACAATATCCTTGACGATAACCAGTTCTTCGTGATTCTCGTCAAACGTGACACCGAGCACATCGCGCGGGTCTACTTCATATCCACCAAAAATCTCTTCATACATCCGGGTCACACGTGCGGGCGTTTCAAGCAGCCCTTCACGTGTACTATCTTCTCCGATCAATTTCAGGATCTGCTCTACATGATACTCGATCTTCTCCCGATTGTCGGATACTTTTGAATTCAAATAATCTTTAACGCCAGCCACTGCCGAACGCCTCCTTTCGAACCACATACTTTAAGAGGTTGTTCAAAAAGTACGCTTTTGATTACGATGGATGCCTAACGGCATCATCAACGTCGAATATGAAATTCAGCCGAAATGTCCGTTGCTCACGTAGTTTACTACGCTCCGCTACTCCATTTCTAGCTTCATCCCATCTTCTCGGTACTGAAAACCCAACTTTTTGAACACGTACTTTAAGCAGTTATTCCCTGCTATTATTTTCGGCGGCCCGAACTTTTACGCGCAGGATGCTGTTGCGGCTGAGGCATTTTCGCTCCTGGCTGCTGATTCTTCATCATCTGCTGGGCACGCTGCATTTGCTTGCCATTCAGGTTGTAGCCCATTTGCTTCGCCATTTTCTGAAGCATGTCCGGATTGCTTTGCATTTTCTCAAGTTGTTTACGCAAGTAGAACACCCCGATGAAAAATCCCCCGACCAGACCAACAATCAATGTGATAATCGGTATAACAATATCCATCTCTTAGACACCTCTGTATGCATTCTAAAAAGCCTGATAATCCGTGTCACTTCATGATGTTCAACACACATGTTGCAAACCTGACACAGACCGGATTTCCTGAAAGTATCATAGCATTTCCGCACGCCTTGAGCAAACGGATTTTCCAGTTGAACCGCACACAAGCTACGTCATGACAGCTTCAATGAAAACGGTTGTATGCTGAGCCAGATCGATTTCAACCACATCCAGAGAATAACGCGTACTTCCGCGCGCCACCCTGATTACAGGTCTGCCGGGCAATCCCCGATGTTGACGCACAATGACTCCAGTCTCTTTGGTGGACAGTCGTACCGCTGTACCATTGGGATACACGGATACACTCTTGTTGAACTCAATCAGAATGTCCCGATCCAGCTTTGTACCAGACAACGCCATCATCTCTTCACAGGCCTCATGTGGCATCAAACTGTCCTTGGATAAACCATTAATGAGATTATCATAGATATTAGCCACACTAACGATTCTCGCAAACAGATGAATGTCACTCCCCTTGATCCCTCTCGGCATGCCTGTACCATCTACATGCTCATGATGTTGCAGGGCTGTATGGGCGACCAACAGACTGAACTCCCGTTTGTTCTTAATCACTTCGAATCCACGCCATGTATGGTGCAGCGAAGAATTCGCAGCAGAGCCACTGCCCGGAGGTTCCCCCACTTTGCCTATATCATGCAATAATGCCCCCACAGCAAGGTCCTTCAGTTGATTATAATTGAGTCCCATATTCAGTCCGATGACCGAAGACAACAAACATACATTCATCGCATGAACATATTGTGCATTGTCTTTGGTACGAATATCGGTGAGCTGCACTAACAGTTCACGCCCGTTCAGTACATCATTCAGCAACTTCTCTATACTGAGGGCAACCTTTCTCGGACTCCAGTCTTTCCCCGAGCGAATGGATTCGAGTGTGACACTCATTTCGTTAATTATTGCCCGTTTCGTGGTTTCATCCAGAATGTCCTCTGGTTCCACATCTTTATACGCTTCATCCTGGATGTATAACATGGTCACGCCAATACGCTTCAACGTATTGACCATGTATACGGTGAGCTGGACTCCGGCAGACAGCAGTACCGTACCGTTACTGGAATATACCGTCTTGCCCAGAAGCTCCCCCGCTTCCACGCTCTCCACGTTTACATATTTCATGAACGTCCCCCGCTCTTACGTTACGATCGCTGCTCCAATGTGAGCAATTGCTCCTTGGTTTGCAGACCGCCTACATAACCCACCAGGGTACCGTCTCTACCGCTGATACGGTGACAGGGAATAATAATCGGAATCGGATTTTTGCTAATGGCGTCCAGAACTGCACGAACAGCCTTGGGTCTGCCGATGATTTCCGCAACCTGTTGGTGTGATGAGGCCTCTCCATAAGATATATCGGACAGAACTTGCCATACTTGTAGCTGGAATGGTGTTCCAAGCCGATCAAGCTGCAAGTCGAACGTTTTTCTCTCCCCTGCAAAATACTGCTTTAACTGCTTAGCAGTTTCGCTAAGCTTCTCTTCATTCTTCTCATATCGATACTCGCCAATCCAGGTGCGGGCCCATTGTTGCAGATGAGCTTCGCGTACGTGAAAGGCGCCAAAATCAATGTGACACAGTCCTTCATCCGTCGCGCATAACGTAAGAGTACCAATCGGTGTCAGTATCTCATCGTAGTATACGGGCTTGCCATGAAGACCCGTAACGGCTGAAGGTTTCCACGCTGCGGCTTCCGGTTTGGCAGGCTGTGCAGACTGCTCACTACCCGGTTCAATCCCAGCTTCCATTTTCAAATCCTGTTGTAACGCACGCAAGGCATTGTTCTCGTTGTTCCGTTCCTCTTGCTGCTTCTCACTCACTTGCCCAGCCTGTGGCTGTTTGGGTAAGGTCTCGGACGAACTCAGTCGCTCCTCGGCCTTCTGCAGCATGCTTAGTACGTTCCCATCTTGTTCGTTAGCGGCAGCTTCCCCAATTGCTCTCATGGCGTCTTCTCCTCCAATTCTGCTTAACGCCCAAGCTGCGGTTCCCCGCAACTCGGGGCGCGGATCACGTTTTAGTACTTCTGTAAGTTTGGGTACAGCACTTTTGTCTTTGAAATTGCCCAGGGCAATAACGGCGTTGCGTTGAATCGGCTTCTTGCCCCGCCAAGCGGCGGAACTCTGACCGAAACGTTCCTTGAATTCCCGGTTACCGATGTCCAGCAGCGGCAGCAGGAGTGGCTTCACAATCTCCGGATCGGGGTGAAACTCGGGATGGTGATCCCAATTCTTGCCCCGATTCTTCGGACAGACAATCTGACACGTGTCACAACCGTACAGACGGTTGCCTATTTTCAGCATAAATTCTTCATCCACGAACCCTTTTGTCTGGGTTACAAAAGAAATACAACGCTGTGAATTCAACTGCCCCGGGCCCACCAATGCTCCTGTAGGACAGGCATCAATACATTTTGTACATTCACCGCAGTCTTCGGTCACAGGTGTGTCTGGTTGAAAAGGAATATTCGTTACCAGTTCTCCGAGAAAAATCCATGAACCGAATTTGGGTGATATAATCGCACAGTTTTTGGCGCTAAAACCAATCCCCGCACGCTGGGACACCGCACGATCCACCAATGCTCCGGTGTCTACCATACTTTCGATCATGGCCTCAGGTACACGTTCACGTATAAAGTTTACCAGCTTGTCCATCGCTGCACGCAGGACCTGATGATAATCCTGGCCCCAAGCCGAACGGGCAAAAATGCCTCGATACGCACCAGGCTCCGATTTCGGCGGATTCACCATTTTGGATGGGTATGCCACGGCTATTGCGATCAGTGAAGCGGGCTCGCCATCTTTTAAGGCGGGGTGCACCCTTTTTTCAATATCCGGCTCTTCAAATCCTGAAGCATACCCCTTATCCCGCGACTGCTCCAGCAGCGACTTCAGGGAAACAAAGGGATCAGCCGAAGCAAATCCGATATCATCAATGCCCAGTCCGGGGCCAGCTGCCTTGATCTCCTGTTTTAACTTCTCCCATACGGAGGCATCCTGTGCTGCCCCGGTCTGTACGCTCGTCATTTCTCTTCCCTCTCTTCTTCCGACACTTATTCCGTAAATAGTGAACGCCCGCCTCACGGTAAGAGGACAGGCGTTAATTTCTATATATGCCTTGCATACTTGATTTCAAACGGAACGAGTCTATATGGTTTAACGCAAAATGCAGTCTGAAGTTGTTGTCCTGTCAGCATTTTACAATTTCTTCAATTCAGAAAACGGCCAGAAAATAAATTCAGCCTTGCCTACAATCTGGTCGGATGTAATACTGCCAAACACTCGGCTATCCTTACTTTTTCCTTCATGACGATTATCCCCCATCACGAAGAAATGATCCGGCTCCAATGTGATTGGGCCAAAATCAGGGTCCTGCACTTCAATATCAGTGTACGTTTCCGCTTGTTGCTCGCCGTTCACATATAGATGGTGATCCCTGACCTCAATTGTATCTCCCGGAAGTCCAACGATCCGTTTCACCAGAAAATCCTTCTTCTCTACACCTTCACTTGGATCACGAAGTACAATCACATCTGATCGGGAAGGAGTACCCAGATGGTATACGATTTTGTTGACGAAAAGGCGATCTCGCTCAACCAGTGTCGGCTGCATGGACTGTCCCTTGACCATTGACAGATTAAACACAAACAGGTTCAGCAGCATCATGATTACAAAAGCAACAACAATCGTTTTGACCCAGTCCCACAGCTCGACAACCCAGGATTTCCCCGGTTGTTCAGGCTTTGACGGTTCATTACGTTGCTCGGAAGTCACATGTTCCATTGAATGATTATTGGAATTCAAAGGGACACCTCATTTATTAAATAGTTGAATTAAACTTGTAACATGGTGACCATACTCCCTTTCAGTCTACTTCATTTGGGAGAGTGAAACAATTGGTTATGAGCACCAATACCTTCGTTATCGTGAATACAGCCGGGATAGTCGCGTTAATTTAAATAGAATTCGGAGACTCCGAAGCATGTTCATAAAATGAGGGAACCAGAGGAATATGACGTGAAGAACACTCATATAAATAGAAAGGCACATCCCTCACGTTCTTACACGTTAAAGAGATATGCCTAATATGAAATGAAAATCTTTTTTTATTTCTTTTTAAACATGCAAACTAAGCTTTGGACAAAATACTAAGAGTCTGGAAAGCGCTCATAATCTGATTGGCACCGTAACCCATTGCTTCATATAGAGGCATGGCTACTTTGTTGTGCTCATCACCCGCCACCCATACCTGGCTGACTTTACGCTGCTGGAACCGCTGTTCCATAGCCTCGACAAGTGTTTTGCCGACTCCACGGCGACGATAGTCTGGATGTACCGCAATACGGTAGATACAACCCTGGTTGTGATCAATCGTACCGATCAAAGCGCCTACGAGGTCTCCCTCTTCTTCCGCAACCATGATCAGGTCAGAATCCCATGACAATTGACGGGCAAACGGGCCCATCGTGTTCTCATAACACTCTTCCGATAGTGCAACCTGGAGAAGCTCCGTCATCTGGCTTGCATCACTCAACTGAAAGGAACGAACGTGCATGTCTTAAATCTCCCTTTTCGTTAGCTTAGATGAGGTTTTTTACAAAAAGGGAATCCCTTTTTACCAAAAACCCAATGTTCATATAATGACAAAAAACGAGAAAATACCGCTTCTTCGTCAATTAAACCATACTTTTCTCCATAAAACACGCATTTTCTTTTGAAAGCGCTTAATTGTAACCGTTTACATACGAATATTAAACTTTTCATCCATTAAAACGCCTGAAAACACATAAATAGTTGCATAATGGGTAAAATATGTTTGTTATCTCTGGCCCATCATTAGATCAACGCTTCGGGGGACTTAATAAACAAAAATGTTGCTTAATTAGCTCGAATGCGGTTTAATATTAGTGGCAAGGGTATTATTACATATGTACCTGTTCTCAAAAAAACTAAAATCTCAGGAGGTATTTCATTATGACTTTTCAATTACCAGCACTTCCTTACGCTAACGACGCACTGGAACCACATATCGATGCAAAAACGATGGAAATCCACCACGATCGCCATCACAATACTTATGTAACTAACTTGAACGCAGCTCTGGAAAGCGCTCCTGAACTGCAAGAAAAAAGCTTGGAAGATCTGATTGCTAACCTTGACAGCGTACCTGAAGGCATCCGCACAGCGGTTCGCAACAATGGTGGTGGACATGCTAACCACAGCTTGTTCTGGGAAATCATTGGACCTAACGGCGGCGGCGCTCCTACAGGTGATATCGCAGCAGCTATCGATAGCGAACTGGGTGGTTTTGATAAATTCAAAGAAGATTTCGCTAAAGCAGCTACAACTCGTTTCGGTTCCGGCTGGGCTTGGCTCGTAGTTGGCAAAGATGGCAAGTTGTCCATCACTAGCACACCTAACCAAGACAGCCCTCTCTTCGAAGGTCTGACTCCGGTTCTGGGTCTGGATGTATGGGAGCACGCTTACTACCTGAACTACCAAAACAAACGTCCTGACTACATCGCCGCTTTCTGGAATGTAATCAACTGGGATGAAGTGAACAAACGTTACGCTTCTGCAAAATAAGACTGTTAGTATGCAACAGTTAACATAAAAGAGAGCCTGATTCGGTCGTTGTTGATCAGGCTCTCTTTTTGCTATCGCTATAGTTATAGTTAATGGGTGTTTTGTTTTTAACGAACCCAGGACACGCTATTGCTCCATATTTCATCGTATCGCGAACCTAACGAATCTCAGAGTAGCTATTTCCCCAAATACGAGCTTTAATGCGCACTTTTGGGTTGATTTGGCTATGATAACGTCACTCAGGTTCGTTAGCTCCCCCATTTAATCATTCACTTGATCATACGCTCCGGCAAAATAACTGCTGATCAGCTTCAGAAATATGTTGGGGAATGCCATCTTGTCCATATCTTCCGGACCAATCCAGCGGTAGGTCAAGCCATCACCTTTACCTGTCAGTGTCAGCTTGCTCAGCGTCGGATCACTAACGTCAGATGATGACATCAACATCTCTCCATCGTTAAGCGATGTTGAGATGTTCTGCGGATTAGGCGTGCTTGGCTCCGATGAATGCGTTGTGTCTGACTCAGGTGACACAGCTGATGATGAGGCTGTGCCCTCCCTTGTTGCCGCCTGTGCATCGTAGGCGGCTCTGGCTTCCGCTGCGATCAGCGGAAGCTCACTGCTCTGGTCCTGCTCGGTACACTTGTACACCTGCAGGCTCCAGACAATGTGGCTGAACACATGCTCCGCATGGGTAGCCAGCCCTTCTGGGCGGGCAGCGAAGCCTTCCGCCCATAGACTGCCGGCCAGCAATGCCATGGCCGGCTCATCCGCCAGCGGCGCTGCCTTCTTGCTCGCTGCGGCGGGCGCCGCGAGCACATGCGGCAGCTCCCACATGCGGGCCAATAGGCCCGTGTCTGGGCGCTGGCGCACTAGCACTTGGCCGCGATGAGCACCGCGGCCCTCCACAATCGCGACCAGCCGCTGCTCAGGGCGCGGCGGCTTCGCCTTGGTCTTAACCGGCAGCGTAAGCTCTCTTCCGGCGATACGGCCGGAACATTGCTCCATGACCGGGCAAGTCAGGCAGTGCGGCGCTTTGGGTGTACACACCAGCGCACCAAGCTCCATCAGCGCCTGATTGAAATCACGCGCCCGCCCTTCCGGAATGAGCTCTCCTGCGAGCTCTTCCATCAACACCCGGGTGCTGCCCTTCATAATGTCCTCATCGATGAGGAAGTATCGGGACAGTACCCGCATGACATTGCCATCTACCGCAGGCTGCGGCTGGTTGAAGGCAATGCTGAGAATGGCCCCGGCCGTATACGGGCCCACCCCTTTTAATGCAAAGACAGCCTGTTTCTCCTGAGGCATCTCTCCTCCGTGCAGCTCCATGACTTGTCTCGCGGCTGCCTGAAGATTACGTGCACGGGAGTAATACCCGAGTCCCTCCCAATTTTTCAACACATCCTCTTCGGGTGCTTCCGCCAACGCCTGCACGGTCGGGAAATTCCCGATAAAACGATTGAAATACGGAATTACCGTATCGACCCGAGTCTGCTGAAGCATAATCTCCGATACCCATGTGAAATACGGATTGTTGTGGCGACGCCACGGCAAATCCCGTCGGTTGACCATATACCAGTCCAGCAAATTCACGCTGAAATGTTGTTTCTGTTCCTGTAAACCCATATTTCCGTCCTCTCCTATTGCCAAGCTAGCTACTTTTCCATCTGTTCTACGATCGCAAAGGCCGCTGCCAATTCCGTCTGATGCGTAATGCTCAAATGAATGTCATATTGCTTATCGTATGGCAGCTGCAGACGTTCCCAGGCTTGACTGGACAGCGAGGCCACTGGACGTCCTGTCCCATCAGGCAGCACCTCAATGTCAGTAAAACCCATGACACCACCAATACCGCAGCCAAATGCCTTAGACACCGCTTCTTTCGCTGCAAATCGACCGGATACAAACTCCGTCATCCGCTTCCCTCGACGAACCGCGATCTCCCGCTCTGCTGGCGTTAAAATTCGTTTCAGAAATGCTTCCGCATGGCGACCGGACAGCAGCTTCCGCATACGTCCAATCTCCAGCACATCATTACCAATGCCATATATCATCAACGCTTCACCCGCTTAATCTTTTATACTGTAAGAGGTTGTTCAAAAGTTCCATCTTCTTGGTACTGAAAACCGCTCTTTTTGAACATGCATTGTAAAAGATATCCTTTCAATCACATGATCCGTAACTCTCCGAACACGTATTCTATTGTAGCAGGAGGGGCGATCAGAAGCGAGTACCTATCCGCATTCCCATATATGCTAAAATATGAATCAGGAATCGTCTGAAATTCTTAGGAGGTCTGAATAATGCCCATAACTTTTGAATTGCCCACTGACGTAGATGCGATCATTCGCGGAGACTTTTTCCCTGCACAACAATCCGCTCAAGGCGTCATCATTCTGGCTCACGGATACAAAGGCTTCAAAGACTGGGGCATGTTCCCCTACGCAGCTTCACAGCTAAGCCAGACACATCATGTGCTGACCTTTAATTTCTCTCACAACGGTATCGGCGAATATCTGGAGCAATTCTCTGAACTTGAAAAGTTCGCAGTGAATACCTACAACCGGGAGCTTGCCGATCTGGCCCTGGTACTGGAACATGTGGCTACACAACCTGAACTCACTCGACTTCCTGTATACCTGGTTGGCCACAGCCGCGGTGCGGGCGTAAGTCTCGTCTATGCACTGGATCATCCCGAGCAGGTGGCAGGTGTCATCTCCTGGAATGGCGTAACCAATCTGGATCTCTTCACAGCAGAGCAAAAAGAAGAAATGCGTACGCATGGCCGCAGCCATGTCGTTAACGGACGAACAGGCCAGCAGATGCCACTGGACGTGGCTATTCTGGAAGACCTGGACAAGCATAGCGAACGTTACGCTATCATTGATCGCTTGGCTTCTTCACCTGTGCGAGTCGCACTCATTCAGGGAACAGAAGATCCCCAACGTCTGCGTGACGGTTCTGCCGCACTTGTGCAAGCACGCCCTGATATCCCATGGCACCAGATACCCGAAGGGAACCACACCTTTAATACGGTACATCCATTTAAAGAAACCACTCCGCAACTGGAGCAAGCCATCACCCAAACCCTGCAACAGATCAAAGACTGGAATAGCTAACTCATCTTTAATATAGTAGTCACCTGGATTTTTGCGATTTCTCGTTCCACATAACAAAAAGAGTCACTGCGTGAGCAGTGACTCTTTTTGCATTCCCTATATATCGATCATGCTCATCCATCCGTATTAGATCCCAGGAATGGCATTGCGTTTGTGATGTGTGCGCGTATAGAACGCTTCGAGGCGCTCTTGTGCAGCCGGATCGATCTGTTTGCCTTCGAGATAGTCGCTGTTCGCTTCATACGAAATTCCCAGCTCATCTTCGTCCGTCTGACCTTCCCACAGTCCTGCCGATGGTGCTTTGTCCAAAATTGCCTGTGGCACGTTCAGATATGCTGCCAGCTGGCGTACCTGACGTTTATTCAGGGTGCTCAGTGGTGTAATATCCACAGCACCGTCGCCCCATTTGGTATAGAAGCCTGTAATGGCTTCGGACGCATGATCCGTACCTACAACGAGCAGGTTTTCTTCAAACGAAAGCGCATATTGCATAACCATACGAGTTCTCGCCTTAACATTACCTTTGCCTTGGTGAGTCATATGGCGTGGGCTGCCCAAAGATTTGAAACCTTGCTCCACTTCCAGCGCAATCTCGTTAACTGCATCTTCGATATTGGTTTCCACGACATGCTTCAGATCGTATGCTTTGGCTACCGCGTAGCTGTGATCGATATCGGATTGTTCACCATAAGGTTGGAACACACCAAGCGTTTTGTACTCTTGGTTGTTCTCTTGCGTGAGCTCGTCCGTCGCTTTTTTGCAAAGCGCCGTAGCCACTGCACTGTCAATACCGCCACTGATCGCAATCAGCAAACCCTTGGCACCCGCATTTTTCACATACGTCTTCAGAAAATCAACACGCTTGCGTACTTCCTCTTCCTCATTAATGCTTGGTTTAACCTTCAATTCAGCGATGATCTGTTGTTGCAAACTCATCGTTCACACACCCCGTTTCTAAATGAATGAAATTTGATGTCCAGCTTGAAAGGTCCGAATGGTTCAATAACCTTATCTATCCAAAATGAAACGCCCCGGCATCGGTGATCCGAAGGGCGGGGCGTTCTATGGAGCGAATTAACGGCAGTAACGGTCAAATGCACTTTTGAGATCAGCCGCAATATCCTCTGCAGAACGGTCTTCCACTTGATGACGCTCGATAAAGTGAACGAGTTCTCCGTCTTTCATCAGAGCGATGGACGGTGAAGATGGAGGATACGGTGCAAAGAATTCACGTGCTTTTGCAGTTGCTTCTTTGTCCTGACCAGCAAATACAGTGTACAGGTGATCCGGTGTAATATCGTGCTGAAGTGCTTGGGACACACCTGGGCGACATTGACCTGCGGCACATCCGCAGACAGAGTTAATGACAACCAGCGCTGTTCCTTTTGCATCCGGAAGACTTGCTTCCACTTCTTCAGGAGTACGCAACTCCTGGATTCCTAGACGAGTTAACTCATCCCGCATGGGTTGAACCATATCTTTCATGTATTGATCAAATGACATCGACATTCGGTTTCACTCCTTATAAATGGTTGTTCTATGATCTCGATAGAATTAAAGGCTAATAACTCTCCAAAACAACGTTACATTCATATCGAACATTATGGATGTAATGATGTGCTATTCCTATTATACATCCATAAGCAATGAAAGCAAGATTCAGAAACCGCCTGCGGAAAGGCCTCTTCCATAATATTATGTCTCAATGTCTGGCAAAATATGCTGAATGACTAACGTTCAAATGCCACCTTGAAGGTCGTGCCCTGGCCTTCCTCCGATTCCACAGTAATGGTTCCGTTATGTCGTTCCACAATACTTAGGCACATGGACAATCCAAGTCCGGTTCCCTTGGCTTTTGTCGTATAGAAAGGTTCAAACAGCTTTTCCTTCTTCACTCTGGGTAGACCAGGTCCTGTGTCACGTACACACAGTTCCACTTTATCATCCACTATCCGTGTCTCCAGCGTAAGCACGCCCTTCTCATTCATGGCTTCCATCCCGTTACGGGCCAGGTTCAACACCACCTGTTTGATTTCCTTAGAATTGAGATGCAGCTTCGGCACATTATGGGCCAACATGAGTTCAATACTCTGACCACGCAGGTTCGCATCCGCCCATAACAACGGACTCAGTTCATGTATGATATCGTGCAACTGGGATTCTTCTTTCTCGGCAATACGATTCTGAGCCAAAGACAAGAAATCATTAATGATACTGTTGGCCCGGTCCAGCTCTTCCAGAACGATCCGGTAATAGTGATCGAGGGAGTCAGGACTCTTTTCCTGCATAAGTTGAAGAAAACCCCGCACAACCGCCATTGGATTACGCACCTCATGCGTAATGCTTGCAGCCATCTGCCCCACCAGACTGAGACGATCCACATTATCCAGTTCACTTCGCAACATCTCAAGCTCCGTGATATCCTGAATGATCAGCATGGCTCCTGTAACTTCTCTCGCAGACTCTGTTGAAAAGGCATAGATCGGTACGGTTCGGGACTGAAATACGTATGCACCGTAACGAACGGTCAACCCACTAATCTCACCATGAACGATGGCTCTGCGAATGCTTTTATCCATCTTATCCGCCTGACCTTGTTCAACAAATTGACTGGCAGGCTGTCCAATGAGATCAGGCGTGGAGGTACAAGGTAGCTGCTCCCTTGCGGTTTGCTCCATCATCTCATTGACAAACATGACTGTGCCTTGTTTATCTACGGTAGCAATGGAGAGAGGCACTGCATTCAGGATCTGATGAAGTTTCTCCGTTTCGGCTATGTATCGGTGGTGGACTTCCGAGAGATGCTGCTCCAGCCCGCGATAGTGCTTCATCCGTTCCAGCCATAGCAGACTCAGACTGCCCGCAACAATGGCTCCAGCGGTATATCCAAGTGCTGTAAGTATCATGTAGGTCGCAGAGTATGTGGATTCATTCTGGAGGGATGCGATCCATAACAGACTCGTTACAATCAGTTCCATTGTAATCAGGATGATGAGGATCGCCATTTTGCGTGAAGGTGTATTATGCTTGAATCGTTTGGCAGACAACCATACAATAGGATAGAGAAGAATGCCTGTATGAAGGAGAAATCCGTACAGATCATAGGAATGCGCAAAAAGAAAATAGAAGAGAATATGTAGAATGGACAGCGTTACGCCTATAGCGGACTTACAATACAAAATAACAAGTATCACAGGTACGATGTTTAATGAGATGGGCACAGCCACCGGGCTTGCATAGAGCGCAAACAGCAGACACAATAACATGCTAGCGACACTTGTCACAGCAAAACTGGTATGAACGATTCCGGCATGTTCCATTCTGGCAATAGCCCGCTTGGAAAGTACCAGACGGAATAAGGGAATCAGATATACCGCCGACCCTGCCAGCAGTACTTGTAAAAGCATGTCCTTTAACGCAACCACAATGCCATCTCCTCCTCTGCCTGCACATTCCCTCATGTATTTCTGATTAAAACATAGGCGACAGTATATTACAATATATCCCTTAAGACTGCACAATAGAACTGCTCATAACTCCATTATATTTCAGAAAAAGCCAGGAGTAGACACATTTTTACGTAAAACAGACAAAAATCAATGAAAAAAGAGGGTAATAACATATGTATGATGTCATTGTAATTGGTGGTGGATCTGCGGGCCTGATGGCTTGCGTTGCTGCTGCCGAGCATGGAGCCTCCGTGCTTCTGCTGGATAAAGGAGATCAACTGGGTCGTAAACTCGGCATCTCTGGCGGAGGTCGATGCAATGTAACCAATGCCAAGGAAACGGATGAACTCATCCGACATATTCCGGGTAATGGACGCTTTTTATATAGTTCGTTTCAAAATCTGGACAACCAGGGAATCATGCGTTTCTTCGAGAATCTCGGAATTGCCCTGAAAGAAGAAGACAACGGCAGAATGTTCCCTGTAACCGATAAAGCAAAAACCGTTGTGGATGCGCTGGTAGGCAAAATTGTCTCCCTCGGCGTTGAGATTCGTACCAAAGAACCGGTTAAGGAACTCATTCAGAACGGTCAGCACGTACAGGGTGTTAAATTGCTCTCAGGTAAAACGATCCTTGGACGCTCTGTCATTATCGCTACTGGTGGCAAATCCGTACCCCAAACCGGATCAACCGGAGATGGTTACCCCTGGGCTGAGGCTGCGGGGCACACGATTACGGAGTTATATCCAACCGAAGTGCCTATTGTGTCTGGGGAGAGTTGGATTCAATCCAAAGAACTGCAAGGTTTGTCTTTGAGGGATATCGGCTTATCTGTATTGGACGCCAAAGGAAAAACCGTCATCTCCCATCGGGGGGATATGATCTTCACGCATTTTGGAGTGTCTGGACCGGTTGCACTGCGTTGTAGCCAATTTATCCGCAAGGTTCAGATGAAGTCTGGAAACCCACAGGTCATCATGAGCATTGATCTGTTCCCGGAGCTGTCCCCAGGTGCATTGGAAGCACAGGTTCAGCAGGTATTGGAACAAGAGTCCCGCAAGGCTGTCAAAAACATACTGAAAACATGGGTTCCAGAGCGCATGATTCCATTAATGATGAAACGGGCAGAGATCAGCGATGACCTCACGTTCCACCATTTTCCTAAAGGTATGTTAAGCAACTTGTGCGGGCTAATGAAAGCTTTTACCTTCCGTGCAGACGGAACAAGATCGCTCAAAGAAGCCTTTGTCACTGGGGGAGGAATCCACTTAAAGGAGATATACCCAAAAACGATGGAATCCAAGCTGCTGCCTGGACTATTCTTTTGCGGTGAAGTTCTGGATATTCACGGCTACACCGGAGGGTATAATATCACCGCTGCATTCTCAACGGGATATACGGCTGGCATGCATGCAGCTGAATATAAACACGCTAAACTATAAATAGAGGTTATTCAAAAAGTCCGCTTTTGATTACGAATCATGCCTAATGGCATCATCAGCATCGAATATGAAATTCAGCCGAAATAGGTTGATGCCTACGAAGTATGTTTCCTTCAGAAACATTGTAGTTGCTCACGTAGTTTTCCCTACACTCCGCTACTCCATTTCTAGCTTCATTCCATCTTCTCGGTACTGAAAACCGAACTTTTTGAACTCTCAATACTAGGTATTACACACTTTAAGCGCATGATGAATTGCTTCAGATGTCAAAAACCCCGAGATCCACTATCTGTGGAGTATCGGGGTTTTTGGGCATTATGCCATTTTAGAAAGACGGAACGAACCACTCTTAACTTGTGATCTTTTCCCTTCTATGCTTTGACACTGCCTGAGAATCCATCAGCCGAATCATCGTATGTCGGGTCATCGCTATAGTTATGTCTGCCTTGCTCCGTCTGGCTTCCCTGGTTTCCGTTCGCATAACCCTCATTCCAGTCTTCATTCACGAGATGAGCCGGAATCGATATATTCTGAAACTGATCCAACTCTTCCGTTTGTGAGGCAAATACGGCACTTCCTCCATGAGATTGTACAATCTCTACGGCAGACTGAGGATCTTGGCGATCTGTAGGGATGTACAATTCCAGCGGGCCGGACTGATACGGTTTATATCCCAATTCCTCCAAGGTTGCCCTGGCGGCATTCAACGCTGAATCGTCTGAAAAATGCACCTGTAGTTCGCTATTATCCATCATCGTCTCTTCCTCCTTGCTACAGCTAATCTCTCATCATCCATAGATGAGATTCTTCTTCTATAGCATGGGCAGATATAGCGCACGATATGCTCCGAATTAGAAAGGAATTCCTTAGGCCCGGGTCAACCGAACCCATCCGGCAATAGATAAGACACAGAGTCCAAAAGCCACCGCACCTGCAGCTGTCAGAATACCGACGATCCAGCCGAGCCAAGCCAATCCCAGCGTGAATCCCATAAGAATACCAATCGGGACAAACAACATCCGAACCATCACTGAACCTGCAAGATGCAGCGCCTCCGAGTCATATGTTATAAGCTGAACATAGTCGGACGTGGCAAAAACGTCCCAAGAACGATAAAACATCACCGTCAACATGATGATTAATAACGCACACACAATGATATTGACCGGAAAAGGTGGTAATGCAACTGCTGCGATGGATAGTCCGCCAAGCTGCAGATACAATTTCATCGTGGCCGAGTTCCGGAAAAATGCCTTGAATGCAATCTCCGCTGTCCGATTCGCGATGGAACGATTGCGTAACAGTTTACGCGGTTTGCGGAAGATGATGGACCGTGTTCGTGGGGCTTTCGGCTTGCTCACCGCCCGACTTAACATTAGAGCTGTAAGCTGCAGCCTGCTCCGCAGATCCTCCCGCACATCCCCTTCAAACGTTCCCTTCATCAACAGCCTCATCTGTCCAACTGTAATCAGAAGAAGCATGATAATTACGATTCCAAATATGATTTTCCACGTCTGTCCATACATCCATGATGTCGCATGAATGGTCATATAACCTATGCCAATGACGAGAGGGATCATCTGAATCCAGCGTCGCCATCCTGTATGTCGAACCTTCGTCATATGTAGTGTTATGGCTTGAAATGACGCTATTGCACCAAACCAGACAGCCATAAGTGCAATCTGGAGATTCGACATCTCATAGACACGGGACCACAGGGGAGCAGTCAGCGCTGTAATCAACAACATTTTGCCAAGATGTTGCAGACAGGACCGGTAGAGCCCTTGCCTCATTAACGTGCGTATCCACAACGGCCTTGATTTCAAAAACAATACATCCGCTTCCTCCACAAATATCAACACACCACCGGTAAGCATAACGACGTCAATCAGCCCAGTCAGTACGGGTAGTGGTAATCCTGTCGCCCATGCAGGCAGCGGTTTGGTCCACAGACTCGTGTACCACCCAATCAGATAGAGTACGCCCGGAACAAGCAGATATACCCAAACCGTCCAATCCACGACGAGTCTGAGATTTTTCATTTGTTCCCTGAAGTGCTCTTTGCGTCTTCGCCTGTATAAACGAAGTGGGGTATAACGCTGGGAAGTTTCCATTCTCTCTCACCCTCTCTCTATCTAAGACGTCAGTACATCAAAACAGTCAAACAAAGAGGCTTCCGGCAATCCTGCCGCTTCACGGATCTCATCCAATGTTCCCTCGGCAGCAGATCTGCCCGAAGCAATCAGAATAAACCGGTCGCAGATTCGTTCAGCGGTATCCAGCACATGCGTAGACATGAGCACACCCGCACCACGGCGACGTTCATCATCTAGTAATTTTAGAAAATCCTTGGTTGCACGAGGGTCCAGTCCAATGAACGGCTCGTCCACAATATAGATATCCGGTGAAGACAGAAATCCGATCATCAGCATCATTTTCTGCCGCATGCCCTTCGAAAAACTGGCTGGAAGATCATTCCGAACATGGTCCATACCGAAACGAACCAACAGCTCCTCCGCTCTGGCAACAAAACCTTCTTCCTCCATTTCATACGCCGCTGCAGCCAGATCAAGATGTTCCCATAGCGTCATATATTCATAAAAAACCGGTTGCTCCGGGATATAGGCATAACGACCATCTCCTCCAATCGTCACTTCATAGTTCGCATGTTCCAGCAGACCAAGAAGTGTTTTGATTGTGGTACTTTTGCCCGCACCATTTGGTCCGATAATACCCACCAGTTCTCCTCGCGCCACATCCATTCGAATATTGCGTATGGTCGATTTTCCCGGCTCGTATCCTGCCTCGGTAATATGTACGTCCAATATGGACTCCTGTACTTCCGTACTGTTATATTCCGTTCCCATATCATTCACTCCCTGTTCTGATCAGGCGTTTATTTCATTCTTTATGTTTTATTGTAATCGAGTTGCGGGTTGTATGTTTGATCATTTTGAGCATTTTGAAGTACAAACCATGTTATAATGTTATTACATACTAACATTATTACATACAAATGTATTACTTTCATAAGTTAGATCATACTATAGGAGGAATATATCATGAATGGTGGGGCTCAGATGAAAGAGGAGCATTCCAAAAGAAAAATTCTTTCTCGCAAAATAGGCAAGATGGGAAACAGCTTGGGCATTAGCTTGCCTAAGGTTTTGATTGATAAGCTCCATGTTTCTCAGGGCGATGAGATTGAATTTATTGAAAACAGTCAGGGAGAAATTGTACTAAAAAAGGTTAAACAAATGAAAATACCCGAACATGTAAGACCCGAAGTACTGGAAGCTTTCTTCGACGTTTTCGAAGAAGATGAGGATATCCTAAATGATTTAAGGGATCGTTAAGATGGCCATATTCCTTTCCATTGAAGAAGTAGTAGCCGCTCACCATTTTATGATGAAGAAGATGAATGATACAGCACAAGCTGGGGTTAAGGATTCTGCTTTGTTGGATTCTGCGATAAATAGACCTCTCCAAAGTTTGTTTGGAGAGGATGCCTACCCTTCCATATTTGATAAAGCTACTGCCTTATTAGAGTCATTGGTTAAAAACCACTGTTTCTATAACGGAAATAAACGTACAGCTTATCTTGTAACCAAGTCCTTTCTGCGAGTGAATGGCTACCATTTGCAGATGGAACGTAAATATGCCGTAGAATTTATGGTCAACATTGCCGAAGGCGAGTATACATTTGAAAAGATAGTACACTTATTAGAAGAACATTCAGAAGAACGCTAACTCATATGTCTTATAAATGCAAAAAAGAAGCAGGGGTTCCGGAGCCCCTGCTTCTTCATATTACAGTGAAAATCTCATATTACCGATTTGTCTCCACCACAGATGTAGTTTCACTCTCTGCATCCGCATCCACGTTCAGACCCAGATCCAGTGCGCCGCGGCTTTCGCTCGCGTAGTTGCTGTTTACGTTACGCTCGGTGTCTTTCACGCTGTTGCTGCGTTCAGATTGAGCCGTCGTTGCACTCTCTCCTTCTGCCTTAGCCTTCAGACCCAGATCCAGCGCTCCACGGCTTTCGCTCGCATAGCTGCTGTTCACGTTACGCTCGCTGTCTTTCACGCTGTTGTTGCGTTCGGATTGAGCCATTGTTGCACTCTCTCCTTCTGCCTTAGCGTTCAGACCCAGATCCAAGGCTCCGCGGCTTTCGCTTGCATAGCTGCTGTTCACGTTACGCTCACTGTCTTTCACGCTGTTGTTGCGTTCGGATTGAGCCATTGTTGCACTCTCTCCTTCTGCTTTCGCGTTCAGACCCAGATCCAGTGCTCCGCGGCTTTCGCTCGCATAGCTGCTGCTGTCGGTACGCTCACGGTCATTCACGCTGTTATTGCGCTCGGATTGAGCCATCGTTACACTCTCTCCTTCGGCTTTTGCGTTCAGACCCAGATCCAGTGCTCCGCGGCTTTCGTTTGCATAGTTACTGCTCACGGTACGCTCGGTGTCTTTCACGCTGTTGTTGCGTTCAGTTTGAGCTACTGTAGCACTCTCACCTTCTGCTTTCGCGTTCAGACCCAGATCCAGTGCTCCGCGGCTTTCGCTTGCATAGCTGCTGTTCACGGTACGCTCATTGTCTTTCACGCTACTGTTGCGTTCAGATTGAGTCCATGTTGCACTCTCTCCTTCGGCATTCACGTTCAGACCCAGATCCAGATCCAGTGCGCCACGGCTTTCGTTTGCGTAGTTGCTGTTCACGTTACGCTCGCTGTCTTTCACACTGTTGTTGCGTTCGGATTGAGCCATCGTTGCACTCTCTCCTTCTGCCTTAGCGTTCAGACCCAGATCCAGTGCGCCACGGCTTTCGTTTGCGTAGTTGCTGCTCACGTTACGCTCGCTGTCTTTCACGCTGTTGTTGCGTTCAGATTGAGTCCATGTCGCACTCTCACTTTCGGCATTCACGTTCAGACCCAGATCTAGCGCTCCACGACTTTCGCTCGTAGTGCTACTGTTTACGTTCCGATCATCGCCGCCTCGTGAATAGTCGCTCATCGTTGTACCTTCTCCCGACACATTGGCATTCAGGCCAAGGCCCAGCTTGCCAGAACTGCTACGTTCAGCTGTGTGGTCGGAAGAACGATCATTGTATCGGTTTGTGCTCTCTGAGGATAAGCCGGCATTAAGGCCAAGATCCAGATTCAATGCTCCGCTTGCACTGGATGAACCTCCGTAGCTACCAAGGTTTCCGTAACCCGTGTCACGGTGTCCAGACAGAAGAGATCCCAGTTCCAGGCGCAAACCTGCATTTAGATCCAGATTTCCACTGCTGTTATTGCTATAACTATCTGCGTAAGTTGCCTGCGAAGCTCCCAGCAATCCAGCCACCAACGTACCCGACAATACCGACAATTTTACCCAACGATTCACTTTTTTCATGATGATATACACTCCTTCTCAATTTTGGTTGAATTAACGCCATTGTTATTGAGAGAAAGAGGTATATTGCGGCGGCCGCCCAGGCGGTGCCTGTGACCATTGACTGAATCCATCGAGCCGTTCCATTCGGAAAGCAAAATCGTAATCTGGCGTAACCAGACCCGTTGTTGCTCCCGGAAGTGCAGCGGCTGGAGCGGTTGCTCCACCTCCAGTTACACCGGACGAACCGGAGCTTGTCCCGGCGGAAGCATTAGCTGCTCCGGGAGAAGTTGCTGCAACAGACCAACTGGTTGGTCGTTCTGTGCGAGGCTGCAATGGAGATGCTGCATCAGCATCATCTTGTTTCAGATTGGCTTCCTGGTTACTCTGCACTTGTTCAGTGACAGCTGGTTTAGCAGATGACTGATCTACGAGGAATAACTCGTTATCGGGCAAACCTGCATTAACATCGGAATCCTGCGTCAGATCGGTCCCTTCCACAGGCAATACCTGCGGGATAACAGGTTGTTCTGGACGTACTTCTGGTTCCAGGGTAACCTCCACCACTTTGCCCGTAGCCTGTACCGCGTCCTGTCCTTCCTCATTTTTCTGTGGTGAAACAGGATCTGCGAGTGCACTCGTATTGGAAGTTTTAACATTCGGTGTTTTGACGACCGCCGGTTGTTCCGGAGTGACTACAGGCCGTTCTGGCTTCACACTTGGAATCTCCACCTTTTCCTGATCAGGACTGAGTTCAGCGGATACGTCTACAACTGGAACTTCTGCGTTCACAGATGGCAGCTGGACATTTCCCTTACTCAGATCCACACGGGATGAGGAGATGTTGACCGAAGTAACTTCAGGTACATCCACCTTCACGGAAGGCAATTCAACCTTGCCCTGCCGAAGGTCTGTTTTCACAGCAGACGTCTCTGCCTTGATGACCTCGGGTACCTCTGCGGTAACGCCAGGCAAGGAAGCTGTCCCTTCGTTGAGGTTCACCTGACTGCTTGATACATCGGCTTTGATCACCGGTGTATCCGCCTGTACAGACGGCAGTTCGACGGTTCCCTTCTTCGCATCAATCCCAATCTCTGATGTTCCGGCCGATCCAAGCGGTGTATCTACTTTCAGCTCAGATACACTCAGCTTACCTGTGGATTCGTTCGCTTTGATCGACGGAACTTCAACATCCAGTAGTGGTGTGGATACCGATACCGACGGAGTCAGATTCAACCCGCCATCCGAATCACGTGAAAACAAATTTAGTGACAATCCGCTGGACGGTTTTTCAGAAGATGCCTGAGCATCATCGGCGTATACATGTGACGATCCAACTCCCAGAAGCAAAGTCCCGGCAAGTATAGCCAGTGGTATGCTTCCAAGACGCACAATCGATTTTGGTAACTTTACATTCAAGTTGCTTCACCCCCTTTCCGCTAATGCGTTGGTGGGACAAGGCATATGAGTTTTCCCCTAGGAATAATTAGAATACAGGGATTTCTGCCTGTTCCTCATTAAACGTGAAGGCGTTTACTCAAACGCTTTTTAATCATAAACTTAAAATTTGACGTAAATTCAAACCTTCATTTCAACTGTTCTAACCTGAGCAGATTCGGCCTGTTTTCAGTCGCCTGCAACCATGGTCTTGGCTGCAATGGAGCCATTCAGATCGGCTTTTTCCCCGCTACGTTTCATCAAATAAAACAACCCAAGCAGGGTCAGCAAAATGCCTGAACAGACAAAAGCCGGCACTACACCAAATGAGGTGACCATGAATCCGCCTACCACCGGGCCCATAATATTACTGGCTGTCATCACGCTGCCTACCGTTCCAAATACCCTGCCTGTCATCGCCTCAGGTGTCTGTTCCTGCAACAGGATTTGAAAGGGCACAATCGCAAACCCAATTCCGACACCTGCCAAGGCAAAGAGGGATACTAACAACAGATTGGCACCTAACCCGGCGTGCGGCCAAATCCCAACAATAACTCCGGCTCCGCCGATAACCAGACCCATGAGTATGGTACCCAGACCCATTTTCAAAACATGCCCTGCATGTTTCCACTTCCGCACACTCATCGCTGCAATTAATGTGCCTACGCCACTTGCTGCCACGCACCATCCCAGCAGATCACTTGAAATTCCGGGAAGCTGTCTGAATAACACCACAGTCTGTGAATCGGCAAATTGCAGAAAAAGTATGGCTGAAGCAAGCAAAATCAGAGACGTTCCTACATAAGGGAGAGATGCGAGCATGCGGATACCCTCCTGTGTTTCTTTCCAAAAAGAGTCTTTTGAGCGGTTCCGAACACCCCCAGCTGTCTCTTCCTCTACTTCTGTTACGTTATGAATTGCAGATTGGATCACCCGAGTTCCAGGAATCCACAATAAAATGATGCCGGAAATCAGAAAAGACGCTGAATCGAGAACAAAACACCAGGTGATGCCAAAAGCGGCTACCAGCAGTCCACCAAGCGCTGGACCGATAATTTTGGACATCTGTTCGATCACCGAGCTGATGGATACAGCTTGCGCAAGCTGTTCGCGAGGTACAATTTCCTTCAGCTTTCCGTTTTTGGCCGGAGAGAAGATTACATCGAACAGGGATTTGAGGACAAGCAGTATGTAAACGTGCCAGATCTGGTCAGCAAAAATTAACGCACCCACAATGATGATCCGTGCACCATCAGCTACAATCATCAGCCATTTTCGGTTCAGGCGATCTGCAAGCGTGCCTGCGAATGGCCCTGTCAACAGAATAGGTAGTGCTGCGGAAAGTGTGACAAATGTAATCTCCCATGGCGTTGCATTCCAGCGGATACCCACGAGGGTCAGGATTGCGAGTAGATGCAGCCAATCACCCAGATTGGAAATGGCCTGTGCCACCATCAATGTTACAAAAGATCGGTTATTCTTCAGCGGTCGTTGTTCTTCAAACGTTAAATCACTTGTCATTCTGCTTCTCCTCCATTACCTTCCGAATTCATAATATGAACTCATTATAAGAGATTAGGGCTTGACTCAACCTCCTGCCAGAGGCGGAGAAGAAGCGACATCTGAAGGATGATTTTTCAGCATGATGAATGATCAAATTTTAAATGCTAAAAATGCAAATCTTGTGACATATCGCATGTTTTTCGTAGAAATAGAAGTTTACAATTAAACCATGGCGACAACCTGAATCGTCAAACATAACTAACCAACTCATATAAGTTGAAATACTCTTTTACATGAACAACATAACGGAGAGGACAGAAATAACCTGAAAAAGCGAAGCGTTCACCTAAAAGCTTTCTGAAAGAAAGCTCCATCGGAAGCATACGCTATCACCGGATTTTACCTTTGAAGAATATTTCAAAAAATCTGGGGATAACAGTGATTGGAAGGTTGTTCTGTCCTCGTAGTGGTAGGTTGTAACTTTATCATTTCAACTTATAAAACTAATCTGAAAAGGCGGGATCAGCATGCTGGAATTACAAGAAATCGGAACCGAACGTTCACTTCATCTGTACCGCACCTTGGCCCAGACATTCAAGAGCGTGAATGAACACGCTGTATCCGGAAGCAAAGTGCATGGCTTCAACCCCACCGCATACGGGGTGCTCGAAGTGTTATATATGAAAGGAGCTCAGCCAATTCAACAGGTTGGCGCACAACTTCTGCTGCAAAGTGGTAATGTGACCTATGTGATCGATAAGCTCGAGCAAAAAGGATTGTTACACCGCAAACATTGTCCGCAGGACAGACGTATCATCTTTGTGGAACTGACCGAAGAAGGACAGCGCACCATGGATGACATCTATCCAGGCTATGCGTTGAAGATTGATCGGGCGGTAAGTGGACTAAGTGAGGAAGACAAGGAATTGCTGTCCGAACTCTTGGGAAGGCTTGCACATTCTGCAGACCGTTTATCCGCGAGTAGCTAGAGCGTATCTTCAAACCTGCCGAAAGCCGGAGCGTAACATAATGTACTGGAGCAGATATGGAGCGGGAGCGCTAACGCTAACGAACCTGTGACGTCTTATTCAGGGGTTTGAAGCGCTCGCAGCATTTTAAGGAATCTGACACACGCTATCTTTGAATAAACAGCCGTTTACAACGTGTTTTTCAGGTGATTTTGGGGAATAACGTGTCTCATGTCCCTTACAATTTAAAAAGAGGAGCAGATGGCCAAATGAGACGTCCTCCGTTCCTTAGAAATTCGTCTGGACGATTCACCAGGATCAGCCAGCCTGTACTTCAAAATGCTTTAGACCCGGACATCCCCCAACGTATCACTTGCCTGAGTTTGAAGATAAACTCTAGTTCATTGCACATTTGCCAACAAAAAAAACCGGATTTGCCTCACATCGGCGAATCCGGTTTTTTATATGTTTTTCGTATATACATCCACTTTTACTTTGAGCCTTGTGGCTGCGGTGGAGCATCTGCATCTTCGGGTACAATTAAACGTTTGCGTAGAGCAAGCGTCGTTACCCACGAGACCAGTGCAATGACAAACATAATGACAAACAGGGAATGCAAGCTTCCTTCCAGCACGTTACGCAGCAGCGCCCATTTATCATCTGATAGTGCTGCATCCGTATGTGGTGCGAGCAGTTCATTCAGATCATTCTCCGAAATTCCAGCCTCCGCCAGATTCTGCTCACTCGATAACGTGGAGATTCGATAGTTCAACCAGGTGCCAAAAGCCGCTGCACCAATCGTCTGTCCCAATGTACGCATGAACGTATGCAATGCCGTAGAGGAACCTCGTTCCTTATACCCTACGGAAGACTGCGCAATAATGGTGAAGATCGTGAACGCAAATCCGAAGCCGAGACCATAAATAAAGGTCAATATAAATAGTACAGCCTGCGGGGATGTCCCGCCCACCAGAAAGAGTCCACCCGATCCAATCGCAATTCCGGTTAATCCAATCAATGCGGTCAACCGTGATCCAATTTTCATCAACAGGCGGCCTGCCAACACACTACCAATGAGCCAACCCACCGACATCGGCGCGAGCAGCAACCCGGATTCCGTAGCATTACCTCCCCGAACACCCTGCACCCAAAGCGGCAAATAACTGGTCAGGCCGATCATCAAAGTACTGGTCAGGAGTCCAGCGATATTCGCCACACGGATATCACGAATTCGGAACAAATGTAATGGAACCATAGGGGCCTGAGCTCTTTTTTCCACCACAAAAAATAAAATAATAAACAGAGCGGCGACCACACTCAGCACAACAATTAACGGAGAACTCCAGGCATAATACTGCCCACCCGCCGACAGGACGAACAACAACGCGGTAATACCCACCGTGAAGGTCAGTGCACCGACATAATCAATTTTGGCCGTACGTGGAGAGATATCTTCCTTCAGATAACGAAATACAAACCACATCGCAAGCAGACCAAACGGCACATTAAAACCAAAGATCCACTGCCAGCCCAGATTATCTACAAAATAACCTCCAAGCAGTGGTCCTGCCAGAGAGGAAATGCCCCACACGGAGCTGATCCAGCCCTGAATTTTGCCACGTTCTTCAATGGCGTAGATGTCCCCGATAATCGTAAATGTAACAGGAACTACCGCACCAGCACCGATCCCTTGAATGGCACGAAAAATAATTAATTGCTCCATGTTCTGCGACAGACAGCACAAGAGTGAACCCAGTAAAAATAACGCACAGCCAATCAGAAATACAGGCTTTCGTCCGTACAGGTCACTGATTTTACCGAAAATGGGCGTACTCACAGCCATCGTTAACAGGTATGCGGTAAAAATCCAGCTCAGCAGCTGTACACTCCCCAGCTCACTGACAATGGTCGGCCCTGCTGGACCAATTACGGTGCCTTCAATCGCTGACAGAAATGTCGCGAGCAACAGCCCGGTTAAGATGAAACTGCGCTTCAAACCTCCAGTTGCATTCACACAAACCCTTCTCTCTTTGTTCTCTATATAATTGGTACGTTAAATTACACATCTACTACGAACCAGAACAAGCTTCCGATCGCTGTTATCCCCAGATTTTTTCTTCTCCTCTCTAAAGGAGAAATCCGGTGATAGCGTATGCTTCCGATGTAGCTTTCTTTCAGAAAGCTTTAAAGGCGATCGCTTCGCTTCTCCAGCTTTGTTCTGTTTCTCCGTTTACGTGTAAATTAAAAAACAATTATATATTTTTTCTTTTATTTACTTTTCTTACGAAGAAACTCATCATACAGCATCGAATACATCACCATATCCTTGTATCCGGTGGACGTATGTTGTACTTGTCGCAGCAGCCCTTCTCGTGTGAAGCCACGGTTTGTCAGGAACTCGCCGGAAGCCAGATTACGCGGATCAACCAGCGCTTCAATTCGATTAAGACCCATGGTCTCATATCCGAAGGGCAGCAATGCCGAGAAAGCCTCCGTCATATAACCGTGTCGCCAGTAATCACGTCCCAGCTCATATCCGATCTCACCCCGGAATGCGCCTTCAAGCTGCCATGTGTTAAAGCCACAGCTGCCGATGAGCTTGCCTGTTTCTTTGAGTTCGATCCCCCAGCGGATCGCATCCTCTTCCCCTGCCATTTGGTTGAGCAGTGCAATCATGTCCGCCGCTTCGCTTGTCCCAATCATGGGTGCAAGATTCATGTAACGGGTCACCTCGCGATCTGACCAGCATGCGAACATCTGGGCCGCATCCCGGCGACGCATTTTACGCAGACGAAGCCGCGCAGTCTCCATTTCGGGAATTCTTCCTTTGCATTTATACATATAAAGACACTCCGATCCGATCTATCTCCGCAGACCATAATATTCACTAGTCATCTAATCATAACCTGCGCTGAATGGCAACTGTTCAGTCATGGACACACGTCAAAAAACCGGGCCAATGTCGCTCCCGGTCTTGTTGTACGTATGGATCCATTCAAGTTTGAGTGAATTACGGAATCATGGCTTGTCCAAATGAATTTTAAGCTTTGGACGTTTTCTTGCCCTTCCCCAGTAATTCATCGCTAACCCGGCCAAACACAGCCGTGATTTCCTTGAATTCTTCGATGCCAGTCCCGGTTAGGCTCCATTGGTCCCCGTGGGCGGTCAGGAAATTCTCCTGTGTCAGGTGTTCAAGCTCCTGCTTGATCTCCCGCTCTCCAACGCGATATCCCCGTTCTTCCAATAGGGGCAGTGCCTCGCTAACGTTCAAATCCTGATTTTGCGCGAAATATAGTAGATGAATCCGTACAAAAAGATTCTGTACCTCTGCATGCATAAGCCAAGCTCCTTCCCGGGTTATAGCCCTCCGTGGTTGCTAAGTAATTACCCCGCGCAAGAAGCTGAGAAACAGGAGGATTCTTCAGGTATTCCCTTCCCTTTCCGAAATCCTCCGCTTGACTAACTGCATCCTCTGCACTATCTTGAAAATAAGTACCATTTTGCTCGGGAGGGTGATTTACCATGTTTCAAGCTGTTTCCTATGAAGGAACACGAAGTGAGCAGCACACCGCCGTCCTGGGACAGTTAAGTGCTCTGATCCGCGATGAACCTAGTGCGATTGCCAATCTGGCGAACGCTGCTGCGCTGCTCAATGTATTTATGACCGACACCAATTGGGTCGGCTTCTATCTGTATGATGGAAAAGAACTGGTCCTCGGGCCATTCCAAGGACTGCCTGCCTGTATCCGAATTCCATTGGGACGTGGTGTATGCGGCACATCTGCTGCGGAAAAACGTACCCTGGTCGTTGATGATGTTCATGCCTTCCCAGGCCACATTGCCTGTGATGCAGCATCAAACAGTGAGATTGTCGTACCTATTATCAAAAACGGCGAACTGTACGGGGTGCTGGATATCGACAGCCCGATCAAAAACCGTTTTGACGACGAAGACCGCGTCTTCCTGGAGAAAGCCGTAAGCCTGCTCACAGAGCAGTTGGAGGCAACCATTCCCCTTTAGGAAATGATGAATAAGGTGATCGGAGTCTCATCACACACGATGATGAAGAACCCGTAATAACAAAGAGCGCAGTCCTCTCAAAGGTCTGCGCTCTTTGTTATCCATTATGATTTACACCCATGTTCTTGCTCGCCCATGTTACTTTATGCATCTAGGATAAATCATGTTCCGCTTTAATCATCATCCCATCCCGCAGGAATTCAGCCAGCCTCGGGTGGTAACCATCGTACATCTGACGGAAATTTTTATGCTCTACATACAGATTGGCCAAATCCCGATAGATCTCAGCGGTGGGTGTATAATAACCTTTGATCCATTCAAGATGCCTGCCAATAATCCGTTGTACTTTTGCACTACCGGGTTCCAATCCATCCTCAATGGCCTGTTGTAAGTCGAGATGGACCTGATCAATTTTCGCCTGGGAATCCAGATAGTCTTCTTTTGACTTCAACTCCTGATTTTCAGGCAATGTGGATGAATTGGAAGATTGGATGTCGGACCTCTGAACACCCTCTGTCTGCACATGGTTCATATCTTTATTGATTACAGGGTCAAAACCCGATTCATTCAGCAACTGGTGACGCCCCTTATTTACAAAACCGTTATACAGTTCATGTTCATCAAGTTCCTGTTCACCTTGCAAATGAGAGATCGTTTTGTCCAGTGTCTGAATCAATCCATGCAGACGGAGTGCCTTCTCCAGAATATCAATGCGATGCTGCTTCATGATGCGTATGACATCCTGAGGATTATCCCGGAGCATCGGGGCAATCTCATTCTCCTTCATACCTACTTCCTTACAGAAAAGAATTTGCTGGAGTCTCAGCAATTCCTGCTTTTCATAATAGATGTCCTCATCTACATCCCCAAAGGCCGGATTCAGAAGACCTGTCTCTGCATACTGGCTCAGTTCGTTCAGACTTACGCCTGACATTCCCGATACGTCAACCATGGAATACGCCATTTGAATACACCTCCTGCCTGTCCTGCAACTCCAGAGTTCAGGCTTAATTCATACTGCATTTTATTTGAATAATGAGAGAATATAAGACTTTCGGCAGTGCTGTACCGCTTCATTCCGCTCGTTCTCTGGATGGGTACATCATGCTTCGGTAATATGAGGGCGTTTGGTCAGTTATGTTGCGGTATGTTAACTATGTTATACCCGTCTCATCAGATGTGAACCCGCAGTCAGCGAAGAATCCATATGTATTTTTGAAACTTTTTCCATGATCTTCATATAAAAAAACCTGTGCCATTATTCTGGCACAGGAGTGTGTGGTTATGTTTTCATTGGCATACGGTATATTGAGTAAAAGAATGGAAGAGAATCACCCTTTGTTAAACATAACAAACTTCAATTCCGTCATTTCCTCTACAGCATATTTTACACCTTCACGCCCAATCCCACTTTGTTTCACCCCACCATAGGGCATGTGATCCACACGGAACGTCGGAATATCATTAATCATAACTCCACCTGCTTCGATCTGATCGACAGCACGGAGGGCGGTATGAATATCATTTGTAAATACGCCTGCCTGAAGCCCGTATATCGAGTCGTTAACATGTTCAATACCCTCTTCAACGGAATCTACCGTATTGATCACAACGATGGGTGCAAACACTTCCTGACAGGATACCTTGGCATCACGCGGAACGTTAATCAGTACCGTTGGACGCAGAACGCCTCCTTCAGCTTGACCGCCTGCTGCCACTTCAGCCCCTGCCTGTTTAGCTTCTTCAATCCAGTCGAGTGTACGCTGTACATCCTTGGAGGTAATCAACGCAGAGACCACCGTATCCGGGCTCAGCGGGTCTCCGACCACCACTTGTTTGGCCGCTTCAGCAAAACGCCGGATGAATTCTTCCGAGATGTCACGATGTACGTAGATTCGCTGTAGTGAGATACATACCTGTCCCTGATACGTGAAAGCACCAGTCACACATCGAGGAACCACTTTGTCCAGGTCTGCGTCCTTATCCACAATCACCGCTGCATTCGACCCAAGCTCCAGTGTCACGCGTTTGAGTCCTGCTTTGCTACGAATGTTCGTGCCTACCGCTGGACTGCCTGTAAACGTAATGTGAGCAACACGGGGATGCTCCACAAGCACATCACCAATCGTTTTGCCATCACCGCTCACCACATTCAGTGCACCATCCGGCAATCCGGCTTCCTGCAGCAGATTAGCAATGTAATAGGAAGACAGCGGCGTCTGCTCCGCAGGTTTGAGTACGATCGTATTGCCTGCTGCGAGCGCTGGACCTACCTTGTGAGCTACCAGGTTCATTGGAAAATTAAACGGTGTAATCGCACCGATGACACCTAGAGGTTGCCGCATCGTATAGCCGATACGCCCTTCTCCACCTTTGGCTGCATCCATCGGAACCGTCTCTCCGGTCAGCCGCTTGGCTTCCTCGGCGGCAAACCGATACGTTTCCACCGTCCGGTCAACCTCGGCCAGTGCTGCCGTAATTGGCTTCGCCGCTTCAAGCGCTATGATTCGCGCTGCTTCTTCTTTGCGTTCTTCAAGCATGGAGGACAATTTGTACAGAATATCTGCACGCTGATGTGCAGGCATCTGGCGCATTGCCTTCCCGGCTTGAACCGCAGCTACAACAGCAGCCTCCGCTTCCTCGGCTGAAGCCGAAGAGACTTCTGCCAGCGTTTCCCCGGAGTATGGTGCTTGAAGTTCTTTATAATCTACGGATTCGGTCAGTTTGCCACCGATAAACAGATGTTGTTTTTTCATATGCTGCATCCTCCATCCTTTTAGAACCTATTGAACTAAAGAATGTTACACTGCCACTTCGATGACAGAACAACAACAATACAATCGCTGTCTCATGTAAAAGATCAGTTCAATTTATATAATCTATTTATACACTATTTCCGTGCCATCAACCCACTACGGTATTTGGCAATCATAGCTTGTAACGTACCTGATGAGCCATTGTGGCGATCTTGAGCTATTGCATTATAAAGGATTTCACAACCTATTTAACCGTCAGGACGGGGCAATCTGCATGTTTTAACACACCATGGCTGACACTGCCCACGATCATCTCTGCGAGCATGCCTTTTCCACCTGTTCCCATCACGATCATTCGACAATCTCGTTCTCGCGCTACACGGCAGATCTCATTAACGGGATCACCCGCAATCAGCAGTGTCTCATATGCTACGTCTCGTCCGGACAACTGTCTGGTCACCGGTTCTATAATATGCTGCCCTTCTTCGGCAATCCGAGCTTCCAGATCAACACCCAATGCAGGTTCATTAATGGAGATGGTAGGATTAACATGCACGATCAACAGACTTGCAGGTTGTTTCATATCTTCAGCCAGGATCAGTGCTTGTTCCAAAGCCTTATGCGCATGTTCCGAACCATCAACAGCAACCAATATATGTTTCAGCATTGCAATCCCTCCTGTGAATTAATGAGATGTAATAGCGGAATCGATATCCCGCAGATGATGACGGCGTACCAGCAGTACCACGACACCAATCAGAACCATTAATGCGCCAAAATAAAACGGCGTTTCCGGGAGGAACCACTCGGACAATTTACCTGCAAGCCATGGAGCAAGTGCACCACCCAGGAAACGAACGAAGCTGTATGCAGCAGAAGCAACAGAACGCTCCACAGGTGCAGCTTCCATAACAGCCGTTGTAATCAACGTGTTGTTAATTCCAAGGAAAATCCCGGCTACAATGACTGCAACAATAACGGTAGTTGGTGAACCCATCACCGTACCTACTGCCATAACAACCAGATCAATCGCGAACAATGTAAGCATGACACTCATGGACGGAACCGATCCAAATCGGCGTTGTAATCTTGGTGCAACAAATACCGACGTAATCGCCAGCATCAAGCCCCAGCCAAAGAATACGTAACCCAGGCCGTGCTCATCCAGATTCATGACATATGGTGAATAAGCCATCAAGGTAAAGAAACCAAAGTTATACAGGAAGGCGGTAATCGCCAATGTTTTCAATGAAGGATAACTTAATGCTTTGAATGGATCGGACAAAGAACTTCGTGTTTTCGGTTTAGCCATTTTGGGCAGCATAAATGTAATGCTTATAAATGCAATCGCCATCAGAACAGCCACCCCATAGAACGGGCCACGCCAAGAGATGGAACCCAGCTCACCACCAAGCAGCGGACCAACCGCAATCCCGAGACCAAGCGCTGCTTCGTACAAAATAATTGCCTTGGCTGTCCCCGACGTGGACAGTCCAACAATGGCAGATAACGCCGTTGCGATGAACAAGGCATTACCCAGTCCCCAACCGCCACGGTAACCAACCAGTGCACCTACGGTGTCTGAGGTACCGCCGAGGAACGAGAAGATAATAATCAGCAATATACCGCTGAGCAACGTCCACTTCACACCAATCCGGCTGGATACGACACCTGTAATCAGCATCGCTACCCCGGTTACAGCGTTATAACTGGTAAATAGCAGCGACACCTGGCTTTTCGAAGCATGCAGCTGATCTGCAATCGCGGGCAGAATCGGGTCAACCAGCCCCAGACCCATAAAGGATATGATACATGCAAAGGCAACCGCCCATACCGCTCGCGGTTGGGATAACAAGCCCCCACGTGATGACGGCAATTCGTCCGGTAATGATGGCTCTCTTTTCATACGTAATTCCTCCTGTGAATAATTTATGTGATGAAACTTTTATTTGAAAATGACTATGAAAATAATGAAAACATTCTATACATTTTCAGAATTAGAGGTAACAAAACGGCACAAATGACACCGAAACATCCGGTGTTTGTACAGGATCGCCACAGGTACTATGGTGCTCACTCCATGTAGCGATTATGTGTATACAGTTTTGTTTATTAAATATTAGATGCTAATTGGGTTAGCCGTCTTCATCACCCTGCGGATCATGTGCCTGTAACTTCTGAATACCGCTCCGAACGCGTTCACGCAGCTCTTCCAGTTCAGTCTGTACGGCATGTATGCTCTGAAGTTTCTGCTCAATCAGTTGCAGCTGACCATCCAGCGTTGTTTCCATCGTGGTGAGCTTCTCGATCCGTTCTCTCACTTCGGTCGTCTGTTGGTAGTCAAAACGTTGTTCGTTCAAGGCATCTGCTGTTGCCACATAGGTATGTAACTCCTGAAGGGAGAATCCAAGTACCTCTTTGGCGCGAACCACCTTTTTCAGATAATCGATATCCTCCCGAGTGTACAACCGCGTACCGCCATCTGTCCGCTGAGGTGAAGGCATGACACCAATCTCTTCATAATACCGAATGGTTCGCTTGGTCAAACCACATTCCTTGGCTACGTCGTCGATTTTATATAAACTCATTTCCCTCACCTCTTCCATATGTCTGTAATGTTATGTACATAATTATATATAATTTTAACGTTAACGTCAACGTTAGATTTCAAACATAAAGCCTTAGCGAGTTCAACATCGCCTTCCATTCTCTATCTTCAACAAAAAAAGACCCGCTTCACACGCGAGTCTTCCTCTGTAAACTATTCATTCACTTTACCTTAAACGTTCTGCTCATTCTGTTGCTGTTGCTGTTGAGCACGTTGCATTTGCTTCAACCGGCCTTCAACTCTGGTAAATAGTCTGAACGTATAGAACCCTGTAGCAACCAGACTCAGCACCAAAGCTCGTACATCTGTAAGCCAGAAACCGATAATGCCGAATACCGTAATAATCACACCAAATTGCATCATCAGATTGGCGCTATAACTTTGCGCTTCGTCCCACAACTCGGGATTACTCATTGCACGCGGGGTCCGATAACCATATATTCCGTTAATCATTTTCGGTGGTTTTTTGAACACCATTAACCCCAGAATGAAATAACACACTCCGATAATTATCCCTACTACTGCTCCTGTCAAAACGTTCTCCCCTTCACTGTTGTCTTCCATAGACCTGCTTACACTGACACTCCGGTGACAGAATAACCTGCTGATGCAGCTTCGCTTCTTCAGGTTATTTCTGTCCTCTCCGTTCTCGTATAAATGTCTAGTTAGACTTTTCTACATAAAAATATAAAAAAACGGCTCTACGTATATACGAAGAGCCGCCTGGATCGTTTCGTAAACTTAGATATTCTTCACTCGGAGTACACGCATGGCGTTCAGAACAGCCAGCACCGTGACACCGACATCCGAGAATACCGCTTCCCACATGGTAGCTATGCCGAACACACCGAGTAGCAAGAAGACTGCTTTAACCCCCAGAGCAAACGCGATATTTTGCCACACAATCATTCGTGTACGCTTAGCAATGCGGATTGCACTCGCTAGTTTCGACGGTTCATCGGTCATAATGACCACATCAGCCGCTTCAATCGCGGCATCCGAGCCGAGCCCACCCATGGCCACGCCCACATCGGCGCGCGCCAGGACAGGTGTATCGTTGATGCCATCACCGACAAACACCATTTTTTCCTTCGGAGATTTGGCAGCTTCCAGTTGCTCCAGTCGTTCGACTTTATCCTGTGGCAGCAATTCAGCATAGACCTCATCCACACCCAGCTCACGTCCTACCGCTTCACCCACGGCTTTCGCATCTCCTGTCAGCATGACCGTTTTGCGGATGCCGAGCTTCTTCAGCGCCTGAATCGCAGCAGCTGCATCGTCCTTCACTTCATCGGCGATGATCAGATGACCAACATACGTGCCAGCTTCAGCCACGTGGACTATCGTTCCGGCCGTCTCCGGTGTGGTATAGGATATACCTGCCTGCTTCATTAATTTGGCGTTGCCTGCCAGCACTTCCCGACCATCCACGCTCACCTTGATCCCGTGTCCGGCAACTTCATCATAACCTTCCACACCTTGCGTGGGAATCGCTTTGGCCCAAGCTGCGCGAATGGATTCGGCAATCGGATGATTGGAATTCGCTTCGGCAATGGCTGCCAGCTTCATCAATTCCTCTTCCGTGCGTCCGCCTACGGGACGAATGGCTGTTACTTTGAATACACCTTTGGTTAGTGTACCCGTTTTATCAAAAACAACAACTTTCACATCGTTCAACGCTTCAAGGTAGTTACTGCCTTTGACAAGAATCCCGTTACGTGAAGCCGCTCCGATACCACCAAAGAATCCAAGTGGAATAGAGACCACCAGCGCACAAGGACATGAGATAACCAGGAAGACCAATGCACGATAGATCCAATCGGCAAATGTTGCACCACTAAGTATCAACGGCGGAACAAATGCAATCAGGGCTGCAAGGATAACAACAACCGGTGTGTAATAACGGGCAAATTTACTAATAAAATGCTCTGTTTTCGCTTTCCGACTGCTCGCGTTCTGCACCAGATCCAAAATTTTGGATACCGTTGATTCACCAAACGTTTTGGTTACTTCAATCGTCAACATACCATTTTTGTTCACAAATCCACTCAGTACATCACTTCCGGGCTCCAGCTCACGAGGTACCGATTCACCTGTCAGAGCAGAAGTGTCCACCATGGAACGCCCAGCTCTAACGATACCATCCAGCGGTACTCGCTCTCCTGCTTTCACGACAATACGATCACCAATCCGTACGTCTTCTGGAGATACACGACGGGTCTCGTCACCCAAACCCGTCAGGATATTCGCGTAGTCTGGGCGAATGTCCATCAGTGACTGAATCGACTTGCGTGACCGATTAACCGCCATGCCCTGAAACAGCTCTCCGAGCTGATAAAAGAGCATGACCGCTACCCCTTCGGGATACTCTCCAATAGCAAAGGCACCCAAGGTAGCGACGGACATCAGGAAGTATTCATCGAACACCTGACCGCGGATGATGTTTTTGGACGCTTGGAGCACGATGTCTCCCCCGGCAATCAGATAAGCGAGCGCATATAGCGTAAACTGTGCCCAGCCCTCCAGCGGCGACCAGATCGCAGCTGCGAGCAGCACAGAACCTGCAGCAAGACGAGCAAGCAACACTTTTGTCTGTCCTGCACCATGTTCATGCGAGTGGCCTGCATGGGCATCATTATGGGTATGGCTGTGATCATGTCCAGCATGACTCCCGTGCTCATGTGTATGATCATGTGCGTGACCATGTTGATGTTGATCATGAGCATGCGAGTGTTTGCCATGTGAATGTGAATGTCCATGATCATGTCCAGTATGGTCATGACTGTGGTTATTTGCACTACCTGCACTCCCTGTATGGGTGTGCACATGTCCGTTCACGTGTTTTCCTTTTTCCGAAATGCGAATATGCGGCTCCAGCCGAAGCACTTTGCGTTTTGCTTCTTCCACTACCTGTTCGTCCATGTCGGAAGTGGTGTGTAGCGATAATGTTTTGGTAACAAAATTGACAGAGCATTCGTTAATGCCCTTAATTTTTTTGACGCCATTCTCAATCTTTAATGCGCAGTTCGCACAATCCAGTCCATCAAGCAGCAGTTCCCTTTTCACCTGTTCCTGTCCGGTTCCCATGTGAATTCTCCCCTTTGCAGTACAAAAACGATGTTATATTTCAATTGTATTCAATATATGAGCACTCATTCATATGTTTGGTTACCCCTATTATATGCACGCCTAAACATGAGTGTCAACAATCGTTGTTGATTTTTCATACAGATTATGCTAATAGTAATCATTTCGCTTTAGGCGGGTTTTGGATATAATAGAGCTATAGTTGTTAACATAGGTGGTGATAGGAAATGGAACAACCGGTTAAAGCACCAAGCGAATGTGATGCAGCCTGCTCAGGTACTGAAGCGGACGTGCAGACGATTCGCACTTCACTCATAGATCGGGAGACCTCTTCCGAGATGGCAGATTGGTTCAAGGCATTCAGCGACCCTACACGTCTACGTATTATTGATGCGCTGTTACAGAAGGAATTATGTGTTCATGACCTGACGGTTCTGCTCGACATGGGACAGTCGGCCATTTCACATCAGCTGCGTTCTCTCCGCAACATGCGGATCGTCAAGCGGCGCAAGGAAGGCAAGACGGTGTACTACTCTCTGGATGATACTCATATTGAGCAGATTTTCCTGCAAACGCTCCAACATATTAAACACAGCTAGGCAGCAGCCAAGCTTGTTCATGAAGAAGAACCCCCGCCTCTCGGCTATTTGCCGATGGACGGGGGTTCTTCTTGGTAAGGGTACCGTTTTGTACAAAATAAAAAGTGACTAAATCTTCTGATTAACTATCCATTGGAACTTGCCACTTTGGTTATAAAAGATTGTTCTTGTTTGGATCGTAAAGGCCCGATCTGTCCTTGAACCAGTTGAAGATATGCGATACACATACTTTCAGCACCGCGTATCCTGGAACAGCGAGCAGAATGCCCACGACTCCAAACAGATTACCCGAAGTCAGAATGACAAAGATAATCGTGATCGGATGGATTTTCAGCGTTTTACCCATGATCTGTGGTGAGATGAATTTACCTTCAATTAACTGTACGATCGTCCATACGGCAACCATTTTCAGCAGCATCACCGGGGAAGTGACGAGTGCCACGATCAATGCTGGTGTAATCGCAATTGCAGGTCCCAGATACGGAACAACACTTGTGAACGATGCGATAATTGCAAGAATCAGTGCATAATCCAGACCAATGACCATATAACCGATGTAGAGCAGAATACCGATGCAGAAGCTGACGATAATCTGTCCACGAATGAATGAACTGATCTGGTGATTGATGTCTTCCAGCACATGCATTGCGCCCGTACGGCTCTTGATCGGCAGGAAAGACAGAATTTTCGCTGGCAGCTTCTTGCCGTCTTTTAGCAGATAGAACAGAATGAACGGAACCGTTACGATGGACAGCACGGTCTCCGTGAAAGCTCCGAGGAATCCGCCCAATTTGGTCCAGGTCGAGTTCAGAATTTCAGTAGCCTTTTGGGAGATTGTTCCCCACCAGTCCTGCGAATTCAGATTCACCGTTTCCTGGAACTGACCGAACAATTTACTGCCCGTAAGCTCCTCAAACTGCTGTTTTACCGTCTCACTGTACGTTGGGAAATTTTCAATCAGCCCCACAATCTGGTTACGCACAACCGGAATGACCGCCAATACTACGACTGTCAGAATGCCTCCAATCGCAAGATACAGGATCAGAATGGACCAGCCGCGCTTGATTTTCCACCTTTCCATCACATCCACAATCGGATTCAGCAGATAATAGAGTATGCCTGACAGAATAATAGGTAACACAATGGTTTTGATGAGTACTGCGAGCGGATGAAGAACAAAGGATACTTTGGTCAGAACCATGACATTCAGTCCCACCAACAGCAGAATTAGCAGAAATAGCACAAACTTGTTGTTAAGAAAAAATCGCTTGAACCGCTCCGGCCAAACGCGGGGTTGCTCAGGTTGCTCCATAGGCGTGTCGTCCTCTCTCATGTATCCTTAATTAAAAATTCAAACTGTAAATCTAGATAAACGCCCCTTACACACGAATAAAATAAAGTATCTTGTACAAGCCAACATATGTATAACACTCTGGATTTATACGTATGGTGCTGATTAACCGTTTCAAATTAAACCGGTAAAGTCATTTTACCCCAAAATGAGTCTTCTGCCCCACACGAAACATTTGCAAATTCTCCCTATTCAAAAACGGCCCGCCTCACTGTGAGACGAACCGTAAATTTGTATCTATAACTTACCTTTAAGCAGCTTTTATGCTGAAAAATTTAAGATCAGGCTTTTCCCGCCAATTGTGCGATTAACTCATAGGAATGCAGACGTGCCTTATGATCATAGATCATCGACGTAATAATCAGCTCATCTGCCTGCGTCTGCCGAATGAAGGATTCCAGCTGTCCACGTACGGTTTCTGGCGAACCATTAACAGCTGCCTTCAGCGTCTGCTCCACACCAGCTTTCTCACGGTCCGTCCATTTGCCTTCCATCTCTGCCGGAGGCTGTACCAATCCCGTTGTACCGCGAATAATGTTCAGGAACTGCTGTTGCATCGTTGTACCCAGCCAAGCTGCTTCCTCATCTGTATCCGCAACAACAGCGTTAACACCAACAATCACATGTGGCTCCTTCAAGCTATCAGATGGTTGGAAATTGTTTCGATACGTCTCCAGTGCAATACGGGTGTAATCGGGCGAGAAGTGGCTGGCAAAAGCAAACGGCAATCCCAGCTGACCTGCCAGACGTGCACTGAAATCACTGGACCCCAAGAGATAAATTGGAATATTCAATCCTTCTCCAGGAACTGCGCGAACAGGCGCATGATAAGATGTCGCCGAAGCATCAAAGTATGCTCTAAGTTCTGCCAAAAGCTCAGGGAAATCTTCCCCACTGTTCAGATCTTTGCGTAGTGCAAGCGATGTGCGGCGGTCACTCCCTGGTGCGCGACCCAGTCCCAGGTCAATTCTGCCAGGATACAAGGATTCCAATGTGCCGAACTGCTCAGCGATGACAAGCGGTGCATGGTTAGGCAACATGATGCCTCCTGAACCCAGACGAATCGTTTTGGTTCCACCAGCCAGATATCCAATAACGACCGAAGTTGCGGAAGAAGCAATACCCGGCATGTTGTGATGTTCAGCTACCCAGTAACGGTGATATCCCCAACGCTCAGCATGCTGTGCCAGATCCAGGCTGTTGCGCAAAGCATCAGCAGGTGTTGCACCTACTACAACAGGAGCCAAATCCAGGATGGAAAGCTTAACGTCATTAATATGTTCTTTATGGGATGAAGCTGTATTTTCTGTAGTCATTATCGTTTAATCTCCTCGATGATTATATTTTTGTATATCCAGATATATAGATTAATTAAATCACAACTGGATAGGGTGATGTGATGATAAACTAGCCGTTTACATCCGGACGGAATCCCTGCCTGCATGTGCATCCTAGCTTCCGTTCCGGCATCCGGCTTATAACTCGTTCTGCACGTACTCGGCAAACTGACGAATCGTCTCTTCGTTGCGCCGATAATACGTCCATTGTCCTCTTCGCTCGGAGAGCAGCAACCCTGCCTTGAGCATGGTCAGCAGATAACTGGATATAACCGACTGAGCCAGTCCAGCCTTCACTTGAATCGTGCCAACACAGATTCCGTTCTTGCCACCATCCGGATGCTGAGATAGTTCCAGCGGTGGAAAGTGTTGCTCCGGGTTTTTGAGCCACAACAAGATTTGTCTACGTGTCTCGTTCGATAATGCTTTGAATATAAGTATAGGTTCCATGGGTACGATTATACCCCCTTTCAACCATTTTGCAAACACATGAACAAACAAACCGACTCATGATCGAGTCGGTCTGGTATCATATGGAATCCTATAGGGAAACAACATCTATATTAGAATTTGGTTGTTACCGTCTGTTTAACCTGATCCAACATGGCTTGATATGCGGGTGCATCCAGGTATCCAATACTTCCAAAGAGCAGATGATCTACTGCTTCAATGCCTACAAAATCGAAGATACCTACGTCTGAGGTAACTTTCAACCCAGCAGTCATACCAATCTGATCATAAATTTCACTTGGTGTACCATGTGTGTTGATGATGAGTCCTTTTTTGCCTGTCAGCAATTTCTCGATACCCGCTTCACCCGCTGCATATGCAAAACCATAGGCGAATACACGGTCAACATATCCTTTCATAATGGCAGGAAGACCTGTCCACCAGATCGGATAGATGAATGTAATGGCTTCTGCATCTGTAACAAACTGTTGCTCTGTAGCGATATCCTGTGGTGTCTGTCCTGCTCGCATGGAAGCTGTGTCAGCTTCAGTCAGTACGGGTTGGAATCCAAGCTTGTACAAGTCACGAACGACTACTTCATGGCCTTGAGCTTCGAGCGCTTCTACAGCAGTATTGAGGATTGCGTTATTAAAGCTGTCTGTGTGCGGGTGAGCATATACGATAAGATGTTTCATAGTGTGAATCCCTCCAGGTTTGGTTTGAGTTAGGTTGCGAAAATGGGTTACATTGATACGTTCCCGCATACATAGATATCTATGTATGTGGTTAAAAAAATATTTGGGCTCTTCTGCCTCCACCCCAGTCAAATCTGGAAGGGTTGCAGACAGAAGAGTTCATTCATTATAACTTTCGGACAATAATGGACAGCAAGCTCTCCAATTGCTCCGACTGTTCATCGGACAGGCCACTATAGATGATGTCATTAATCTGCTCTGATACCTGATGGAAGATCGGTTCGAGTCGCTTCCCCTGTTCGGTTAGGCGAATCATCGTCACTCGGCTATCTTCGGCACTCTTGCTACGTTCAACATAGCCAAGCTTCTCAAGCTTGTTGACCAGTACCGTTACCGTTGGTTGCGTGCGTTGAACACGTTCAGCCAACATCTTGATCGACAGCGTCTCTTCCCGGTACAAGAACATCAATACATCTCCATGAGAAGGAACAATCCCTGTTACCTCATGCTGTTCCAATTCGTGTACAATCCGTTTGTTGACATGGTCCCTGATTCTTGCAATCAGTGCAATTGCGTTGTATTTTGGCATGACCTCATTATACATAGACATCTATGTAATTTCAAGTTCTTTTTTATAAAAAAGAAAAACAGCCCTTTCCATCCTTCTAACATATGGAAAATATCGGGCTGTTCCGATACTACTTTGATCCTGATCTATAATGTTAGACTTAGATCATCGTTTTTGAATTCATGTTGGATTCATGCTGAATTCAGTTGATCCATTGCGTGATTTTCTCAACGGATTGTCGGGACTTCTCACGCTGGGGCTCCTCTACCCGATAACCGAAGGCTGCCATCATAGAGACGCCCCATGCGCCATTTTCCAGCAAGCCCTCTTCTTCCATAATACGGTGGACGTCCTCACGGCTGAAACCTTCGATTGGACAAGAATCAATCTCGATTTGAGCTGCCGCCGTCATCATGTTGCCGAGTGCAATATACGTCTGTTTGGATGCCCAGTCGAATAATGATCGTGGATTATCCAGAATTTTCTGGTTATTTTGGAACTTTCCATAAGCCTCACTTGTTAGCTCAAATACGTTATTTGGCATTCCCTTTGTTTCCTTCAACATGTACTCCGCATAAGGAGAATTATAACTGGCATCTGATCGGGCCAAAATAACAACAAAATGGCTTGCTGTAGCCAATTGCTTTTGAGCGCCGGAAGAGACTTCGGACAGACGCTTACGCAGGTTTGGATTTTGTACAATCAGAAACTTCCACGGTTCAAGACCAATGGAACTTGGAGATAATCTGCCTGTTTCCAATATAAATTGGAAATCCTCATCCGAGATTTTGCGGGTATCATCAAATATCTTTGTTGCATGCCGGAAATGATAAGCTTTTAAGATGTCTTCCTTTGTCTTTGACTTTGCTGTAACTTCCATGAAACTCCACGTCCTTTTTATAGATTTTTTATGTTGAATCGTCAGTCTCTAGTTTTTGATTTACTTAAGTATTAGTTTAGAATCTATATCCGAAAATGAAAAGTACGCACATTATTGTTTCTCAGTTTCTAAAAGTAAGTATTGTATCCTAACAAGGAAAATAGCCGATGCAGGACATAAATCTTCTCCTAGACGGCATAATCTCACACATGAAGTTTACAATTGCTCCATCCATTCATTTTCAGAAATGACGGTATATCCTTCTTGCCTCAACAATGCTGAGGTGACACCTTCTCCAGTTACCTTGTGGTTGGCAAAATTCCCATCATAGATCATCTGTGTACCACAGGACGGACTAAACTCCTTCAGTACCACACAAGATACATTCAATTTTTTGGCCCATTCGAGCGTCTGATAGGCTCCCTTGATATACAGCTCTGTGACGTCCTTGCCGCTTTTCTCGATCACTTTTGCAGTGCCTGCCAGTACGTCCTTGCCCGTGCCACCGATAATTTCAGCCGGTTCCCGTGGAGTGGAGAATCCGCCAAGCAGCTCCGGACATACCATCTTAGCCTGCTTCTTCTCCACAAGCTCCTGAATTTTCTCATCCAGACTCGCTGTTCCGTTGTAACGGCAGGCTACCCCCGCCAGACATGAACTCACCAAATATTTCATCGTTATCTCCTTATACTCATTCCATCTATGAAGTAAATTGTAACATATAAGATCAGCCCTATAACTCGCCTCTGGTAATCATCTTGATCCGTCCATCTTCCCTGTATTCAACCTGAAAAACATCCGTGCTCGACTCCAGTTCAAATGTGACGACTCCCAATTGCTCAGCATTTCTGTGAAGTTTATAGGCGTCAAAATCAATGTTAAATATCTTCTTAACTATTGGCCCCACTTTTTCTCTAAGAAGAGACTCATCAATATTATATAATTTTTCATGATAAGCCTCCATCTCTTCGATGTTGCCTATTTCTTGTTGCTCATAATAATTAGCATCCCCTACGGTATAGCCCAAGCCCTCTTTTCCTTCGGTCACCTGCACAAAGTAGTTATCTTTAAAGGAAAAAAAGACTGTATCCTTGCCAAGTTCATCATCTTTACTTCGGCTTACTCTTACCAGATCAAGATTGGCTTTACCAGACAGAGCCTCAATCGCGTTTCTGGCATCCGTCAGCGCTGCCTGGGATACTTGATCAGGTCTAAGGTCGCCTGTGATCGAGACAGCCTTGTCCTGTTGCCATACAATCTCCCCATAACCATCGCCAGTCTCATTTTCTAACCATAATGTCGTATGTGATATCGGCTCCATTTCCCCTTGCTTCATACTTACAAAACGTTGTACTGATGCAGGTTTAAGCGTTGGAGTGCTGCCTATACTTTGCAAAAGCGATGGAACTTGACGCAAATAACGGTGTTCCAGTTCGCTTGGCTGCATCTCACGTCTCATCTGCACTTCACGCAGATTTCCTGTTGTCGCATCGAGCCATATCTGCGCATACTCCTTCTCGCTTTCGCTACCAGCCTCTACATATATTCTGCCGGACACAGGCAAGTCTCCCACTTTCGTAATCTTCAGCTGTTTACCCAGATCATCTCGCATCGTAGTCGCAACATTTCTTTTCATTTTGTCGGTTAGCAGATTCGTGTTCAAACCATCAGATAACTGTAACGCTGCTGTCGGATAGACCTGCTCGATTACGGGTTTCACCAGCTGTCCATCATCCCAGATCCATAGGAACAATCCAGCGGCAATAACCAATGCACCCGCGCCTGCAACAAGAGGTCCTCTTCTAGGGCGACGCTTGTGTGACACGTTGCCTACTTGCGGCCTGGACAACCTGGATCTGCTCTCTGGCCTATCTCCCTTGCTTCCCACTTCCGACTTCTTCATCCACTCCACCTGTTGAAGCACCTTTCGCTTGTGATCCTCTGTAAAAGGAGACGACGCAAACGGTCCCTTCCGGATTTCCTTTTCCCATTGCTCATCCTTGTGTCTCATTCGCTTCGCTCCTCCCATTGTTTCCGTACCTTATCCTTACCTCGGGAAAGTCTGGATTTTACTGTGCCTAAGCTGATTTTCAACATCTCAGCAATCTCACTCGTCGTAAGCTCATATTTCAGATTCAGTAAAAGAATCTCCCGGAACTTCTTTGGCAACGCCAGAACAATATCCCAGATTTCATGGATATGCTCCTTACGCATCACTTCCATCTCGGCCGAAGGATGTGCAGGCTGCTCTGCAATCATGACTCTTTGGCCCGAACCCCCACGCTCTGTCTCAATGGGTAACGTCTCTCCCCACAGACTGCTACGAAAGAATCTGGATTTTCGATATGTAAAAGTCGTGTTTCTAGTAATCGTCAACAGCCATGTTTTCAGTGAGCAATCTCCACGATAATGAGCGATCCCCGAGTACGCTCGAATAAATACCTCCTGTGACAATTCATCTGCCTGTTCGGCACTTTTGGTCAGAAAATAAGCGTAATTCCACACGTCATTTCCGTAGTCATCCATTATGCTGCTAAGTGTGTAATTGTCTATGGTCTGAGCCTGTGCCAGTAATTGATCATCCAACTGTTGTTCACCTCACTTAATATGACTGAGTCTACTGTGGTTTGGTTCCCTGTTTTGGACATTATTTCTTATAATTGTAGCAAAATAAAAAAACAGCATGTTCAACATCGCTGAACACACTGATTCCTTCAAGTTTGCTTAGTTAGAAATCTCTATCAGAAATCTTTTAGGGGAACGCTCCACTTCCACAGTTTCTTTCTGCCCTCTGATCTAACGTATCATTTTCATCGTTATACTTTCACCGCAGCAATCATCAGAAACATCGGTCTCCGATTCTCGTCTCTCATGCCTGGGACCTGTTCAATCATCTCTGGTGATGGCTTGGATTCAGCTACCTGTTGAATAGCAAACCCTGCCTTTATGAATTCATTCATATGTGTTGCGAGTGTACGATGATATTTAACCACATCCTGATTCAGAAAGTTCGCCACACGCTTCCCTTCATCGTGGTAATCATCCACGGGCCAGTGCAGGATCTCACCTTCGGGTCCGTAATGCCAATCCTGCGCAGCGCGAGCGGTGAAGATGGGATGTTCGGAAGATAGTACAAATGTGCCCCCTTCTACGAGACAATCATTGATCTTAGCATACACCGTGTCTAACCTTTCAATATAATGCAAAGCAAGTGAACTGATCACAACATCAAATTGTCCCGGTGCAAAATCAATATCTTCAATCGCCAGCTGCTTGTACTGGATCTGCGGGTCGTCCGTCATTTCACGAGCACGCTGAAGCATATTTTCAGACAGATCTACACCGATCACTGAACTCGCTTGTTGCTCTCGCGCATACCGGCAGTGCCAACCAAAACCACATCCCAAATCCAGCACACGCTTGTCCTTCAAATCAGGCAAAAGAGTCTGTAGTTCATGCCACTCCCCCGCTGCATCTAGCCCTTGAATGGAACGTGCCATCTTACTATAGTTATCAAAAAACTCAACTTCATCGTATTTATTTTGTTTCATTAAGCGATTCCTCCCGCCTTATAAATATCCACCTACTCTACCACATAAACGATATTTAAACGCAAAAGTTGCCAAGAGAATTCAAGCCGTGTTATCATACAGAACGAACGTTCAGTATTATTTAATACAGAATGAACATTCAGTTTACTAACGGAGGTTAATATGAATACGAAATGGACGCATCCACTGGAAGGGCAATCTGTAGGTAAAGCTTTTATAAGTTACCTTGTGCCTTCCGTATTGGGGATGCTGGTAGTTGCTTTTAATTTTATTATCGACGGCATTATGGTTGGACACAAACTGGGCTCTACCGCGATGGCCGGGATCGGCATTGCCTCTCCTGTCTACACGCTTTTTGTTGCCATGTCACTGTGGATTGGTATGGGCGGGGCAACCTTGTACTCCAACGCGATGGGTAGAAAAGATATCACATCAGCCAAACAAATTTTCACCAAATCTATTATGCTCATTATGTTAGTTACGATAGCCATTGGATATACTGCATTTACGTTCAAAGACAAGCTGGTATACTCCCTCGGTGCTAACGCCGAGACCTTCCCGTTTGCTTCGGACTACATGAATATCATGTTATTGTTCGGATTTGTCTTCACCATTGAAAATGCGCTCTCTATTTTTGTACGAAACGATGGGAATCCCAACACATCCATGTACGCTCAGATTACCTTTGCAGTGGCCAATATCATTATTAACTATGTAACATTGTATGTACTCGAATGGGGTGTACGCGGTGTGGCCCTCGGTACAATTGTATCGGCGTCTCTTACGCTACTTGTTCTGTTCACTCACTTATTCAAAAAAACAAATAATCTCACGTTTACCCGGTTCAAATGGAACAACAAACTGCTGGCTTCCCTTCTACTCATTGGTTTCCCCAGCTTTCTGGCTGAACTTGGCATGTCAGTCTTCTCTGTTTCCCATAACATCTCGATGGACCGCATTGCGGGCACGGATGGTGTAGCATCCTTTACCGTATTGAACTATATTCATGGTGTTGTATTGTTGGCTTTCCTGGGTCTGGCATCCGCTGCCCAACCTCTGATCAGCTATTATCACGGTGCCAATCAGATTAAACGGGTACAACAAACGATACGTTTAGCCACTAAAACAGCTCTCGCATGCGGTCTGTTGTTACTGGTTGTTGTTCAGATCGGTGCACCTTATTTCGTGCAAATCTTTGGAAACTTCAGCAGCGGCGTAACGGATAATGCCATTTACGGATTACGTATATTTACATTTGCCTATGTGTTTATGGGTGTTAACTTTGTCATGAGTACCTATTTCCAATCTGTAGGGAATGCCAAAATGGCCATCTGGATTACAGCTGCGCGTGAAATGATTATCATGATTGCGTTGATTGCAGTCCTGCCTTCATTCTTTGGTGTCACGGGTGTATGGCTTGCCGTACCGCTGTCCGAAATGCTGGTTCTTGCAACCATAGCCGTGTACTATAGAAAACGATCCCTTACGGATCGAATAAACGCGTTGCGTCCTGAGTAACGGTAGTAACCAGATAATTACGGCAACAGATAGCAGATAAATGGAACGTAGATAGAATGTAGGTAGACCTCATAAATAATCTAATAAACAAATTAATAAAGCCCTGCACGATCAATATAGATCGGTCAGGGCTTTGTTTTATCCTACATTAGATGTAAGCAACTAGATACGTATATCAAATCGGCCATTACTATCTGTTGTTGCATTAGCAATTTCCTTTGGGGTAGCTACACCCTTTCCATTGGATGGAGGTTGGGCAGGTGGCGCCTCCTTAGCAACGGTTGTACCGGCTCCTTGAGAGCTTTGCTGTGCAATCTGTGCCTCAATCTGTTTGATCTGTTGTTCAAGCTGTTTGGTCTTTGTATCCTTCGTCTTCTCATCGTCCTTGCTGGATTGTACTTTCTCCAGTTGAGCCTCAAGCTTCGACTTTTGTTTCTCCAAGCTACTTGAATTGTCGGAGCTCGAAGATGTCGATATGTATGATGTTGTGGAGCTGGCTGTAGAAGATATATTCATTATGGTTCTCCTCCTCTTTACTTGGCTTCACTATACCCTATTCCATTGAAACGTACGTTAAATTCAACTGAAAGGTTGCTGAAGGAGCTAAGAAACAGAAGTTGATCATTTTTATTGGAAGTATGTATATCAGCATTAATCCGTAGTCCAATTATTAATACTGAGAGTCTTCATATAAATGATTATATTGATGCTGTCTTATCTATATAGTTAGTTTGTTTCTCGGCAGAAAAATAGCAACAAAAAAAGACACACTCGATATGATCAAGTGTGTCTTCCTTGTTGCTTGGCGGCGTCCTACTCTCCCAGGACCCTGCGGTCCAAGTACCATCGGCGCTAGAGGGCTTAACGGTCGTGTTCGGGATGGGTACGTGTGGAACCCCTCCGCCATCGCCACCAAACGCATAGCTTACATTCAGAGATCGTTCTCTGAAAACTAGATTCGAAACGAAACATGCGATTTAGAACTTGCTAATTGGATAAGCCCTCGACCGATTAGTACTGGTCAGCTCCATGCATTGCTGCACTTCCACCCCCAGCCTATCTACCTCGTCGTCTTCAAGGGGTCTTACATACTGGGAAATCTCATCTTGAGGGGGGCTTCACGCTTAGATGCTTTCAGCGTTTATCCCGTCCGTACATAGCTACCCAGCGGTGCTCCTGGCGGAACAACTGGTACACCAGCGGTACGTCCATCCCGGTCCTCTCGTACTAAGGACAGCTCCTCTCAAATTTCCTACGCCCACGACAGATAGGGACCGAACTGTCTCACGACGTTCTGAACCCAGCTCGCGTACCGCTTTAATGGGCGAACAGCCCAACCCTTGGGACCTACTTCAGCCCCAGGATGCGATGAGCCGACATCGAGGTGCCAAACCTCCCCGTCGATGTGGACTCTTGGGGGAGATAAGCCTGTTATCCCCAGGGTAGCTTTTATCCGTTGAGCGATGGCCCTTCCATGCGGTACCACCGGATCACTAAGCCCGACTTTCGTCCCTGCTCGACTTGTAGGTCTCGCAGTCAAGCTCCCTTATGCCTTTGCACTCTTCGAATGATTTCCAACCATTCTGAGGGAACCTTTGGGCGCCTCCGTTACTCTTTAGGAGGCGACCGCCCCAGTCAAACTGCCCACCTGACACTGTCCCCGCACCGGATTACGGTACCAGGTTAGAACCTAGATACGATCAGGGTGGTATCCCAACGTTGCCTCCACGCAAGCTGGCGCTCACGTTTCAAAGGCTCCCACCTATCCTGTACAGATCGTACCCAAATTCAATATCAAGCTGCAGTAAAGCTCCATGGGGTCTTTCCGTCTTGTCGCGGGTAACCTGCATCTTCACAGGTATTAAAATTTCACCGGATCTCTCGTTGAGACAGCGCCCAAGTCGTTACGCCATTCGTGCGGGTCAGAATTTACCTGACAAGGAATTTCGCTACCTTAGGACCGTTATAGTTACGGCCGCCGTTTACTGGGGCTTCGGTTCACAGCTTCGGGATTACTCCCTAACCACTCCCCTTAACCTTCCAGCACCGGGCAGGCGTCAGCCCGTATACTTCGCCTTACGGCTTCGCACAGACCTGTGTTTTTGCTAAACAGTCGCTTGGGCCTTTTCACTGCGGCCCCCTCGTGCTATTCACACTACCGGGGCACCCCTTCTCCCGAAGTTACGGGGTCATTTTGCCGAGTTCCTTAACGAGAGTTCTTCCGCGCGCCTTAGAATACTCTTCTCGCCTACCTGTGTCGGTTTGCGGTACGGGCACCTTCACCTGGCTAGAGGCTTTTCTTGGCAGTGTGAGATCATGACCTTCGCTACTATAATTTTCGCTCCCCATCACAGCTCAGCCTTACAATGTGCGGATTTGCCTACACATCAGCCTTACTGCTTAGACGGACATCCATCAGTCCGCGTCACTACCCTACTGCGTCCCCCCATTGCTCATAACGGCTTACGGTGGTACAGGAATTTCGACCTGTTGTCCTTCGACTACGCCTTTCGGCCTCGCCTTAGGTCCCGACTTACCCTGAGCGGACGAGCCTTCCTCAGGAACCCTTAGGCTTTCGGCGGATCAGATTCTCACTGATCTTTTCGTTACTCATACCGGCATTCTCACTTGTATAATGTCCAGCGCTCCTTACGGTACACCTTCAACCCTTATACAACGCTCCCCTACCCCTGATGCAAAGCATCAAGCCATAGCTTCGGTGGTGTGTTTAGCCCCGTTACATTTTCGGCGCAGAGTCACTCGACCAGTGAGCTATTACGCACTCTTTCAATGGTGGCTGCTTCTAAGCCAACATCCTGGTTGTCTGTGCAACTCCACATCCTTTCCCACTTAACACACACTTGGGGACCTTAGCTGATGGTCTGGGCTGTTTCCCTTTTGACAATGGATCTTAGCACTCACTGTCTGACTCCCGGAAGTAAGTCTATGGCATTCGGAGTTTGACTGAGCTTGGTAACCCTTGCGGGCCCCGCACCCAATCAGTGCTCTACCTCCACGACTCTGTTTTCCGAGGCTAGCCCTAAAGCTATTTCGGGGAGAACCAGCTATCTCCGAGTTCGATTGGAATTTCTCCGCTACCCCCACCTCATCCCCGCATTTTTCAACATGCGTGGGTTCGGGCCTCCAGTGCGTGTTACCGCACCTTCACCCTGGACAGGGGTAGATCACCCGGTTTCGGGTCTACGTCCACGTACTCATTCGCCCTATTCAGACTCGCTTTCGCTGCGGCTCCGGCTCTTCACCTTAACCTTGCACGGGAACGTAACTCGCCGGTTCATTCTACAAAAGGCACGCCATCACCCCTAAAACGGGCTCTGACTTTTTGTAAGCACACGGTTTCAGGTTCTATTTCACTCCCCTTCCGGGGTGCTTTTCACCTTTCCCTCACGGTACTGCTTCACTATCGGTCGCTAGGAAGTATTTAGCCTTGGCAGATGGTCCTGCCGGATTCATACGGGGTTTCACGTGCCCCGCACTACTCGGGATCCGTCTCGGAGGGAACAGACTTTCAATTACAGGGCTTTTACCTTCTTTGGCGGGCCTTTCCAGACCTCTTCGCTTAACCGGTTCCTTTGTAACTCCATGTGAGACGTCCCACAACCCCAAAGAGCAAGCTCTCTGGTTTGGGCTTCTCCGCGTTCGCTCGCCGCTACTGACGGAATCACTATTGTTTTCTCTTCCTCAGGGTACTTAGATGTTTCAGTTCCCCTGGTATGCCTCTACACAACCTATGTATTCAGTTGTGAGTAACTGGAAATTACCCCAGCTGGGTTTCCCCATTCGGACACCCCCGGATCAAAGCTTGCTTACAGCTCCCCGAGGCAGTTTCGTTGTTCGCCACGTCCTTCATCGGCTCCTAGCGCCTAGGCATCCTCCGTGTGCTCTTAGTAGCTTAACCATTTTGTTCCGGTTTCGGTCGCTCGCTTCCCTTGGTTTGAACTGCGTCCAAATCCAAAAGTCGCTCTCACCCGATACCATCACAAAAGCAATTTAACTACCTTTATACACTTGACTTGTTTGCACAAGATCAGCTTAAAGGAATGTTCTAATTCGCGTTTGTTTCGTTTCGATATCTAGTTTTCAAAGAACAAGCTCCATGCAAAAGCAAGCTGTTTGAGAGTTTGAGCTCTCAAAACTGAGCAACGAGTGAGTAACTAGCCGACCTGGCTAGATTTTATATTTGAATGTTTCCGTTGCAGGAAACGATTCTCCATAGAAAGGAGGTGATCCAGCCGCACCTTCCGATACGGCTACCTTGTTACGACTTCACCCCAATCATCTATCCCACCTTCGGCGGCTGGCTCCTTGCGGTTACCCCACCGACTTCGGGTGTTATAAACTCTCGTGGTGTGACGGGCGGTGTGTACAAGACCCGGGAACGTATTCACCGCGGCATGCTGATCCGCGATTACTAGCAATTCCGACTTCATGCAGGCGAGTTGCAGCCTGCAATCCGAACTGAGACCGGCTTTGTTGGGATTGGCTCCATCTCGCGATTTCGCAGCCCGTTGTACCGGCCATTGTAGTACGTGTGTAGCCCAGGTCATAAGGGGCATGATGATTTGACGTCATCCCCACCTTCCTCCGGTTTGTCACCGGCAGTCTATCTAGAGTGCCCACCCGAAGTGCTGGCAACTAAATATAAGGGTTGCGCTCGTTGCGGGACTTAACCCAACATCTCACGACACGAGCTGACGACAACCATGCACCACCTGTCTCCTCTGTCCCGAAGGAAAGGTACATCTCTGTACCGGTCAGAGGGATGTCAAGACCTGGTAAGGTTCTTCGCGTTGCTTCGAATTAAACCACATACTCCACTGCTTGTGCGGGTCCCCGTCAATTCCTTTGAGTTTCAGTCTTGCGACCGTACTCCCCAGGCGGAGTGCTTAATGTGTTAACTTCGGCACCAAGGGTATCGAAACCCCTAACACCTAGCACTCATCGTTTACGGCGTGGACTACCAGGGTATCTAATCCTGTTTGCTCCCCACGCTTTCGCGCCTCAGCGTCAGTTACAGCCCAGAGAGTCGCCTTCGCCACTGGTGTTCCTCCACATATCTACGCATTTCACCGCTACACGTGGAATTCCACTCTCCTCTTCTGCACTCAAGTCACCCAGTTTCCAGTGCGATCCGGGGTTGAGCCCCGGGATTAAACACCAGACTTAAATGACCGCCTGCGCGCGCTTTACGCCCAATAATTCCGGACAACGCTTGCCCCCTACGTATTACCGCGGCTGCTGGCACGTAGTTAGCCGGGGCTTTCTTCTCAGGTACCGTCACCTTGAGAGCAGTTACTCTCCCAAGCGTTCTTCCCTGGCAACAGAGCTTTACGATCCGAAAACCTTCATCACTCACGCGGCATTGCTCCGTCAGGCTTTCGCCCATTGCGGAAGATTCCCTACTGCTGCCTCCCGTAGGAGTCTGGGCCGTGTCTCAGTCCCAGTGTGGCCGATCACCCTCTCAGGTCGGCTACGCATCGTCGCCTTGGTGAGCCGTTACCCCACCAACTAGCTAATGCGCCGCAGGCCCATCCCCAAGTGACAGATTGCTCCGTCTTTCCAGTTTCCTTCAGGCGAAGAAAACAACTATTCGGTATTAGCTACCGTTTCCGGTAGTTGTCCCAAACTTGAGGGCAGGTTGCCTACGTGTTACTCACCCGTCCGCCGCTAACCATCAGAGAAGCAAGCTTCTCATCAAGTCCGCTCGACTTGCATGTATTAGGCATGCCGCCAGCGTTCGTCCTGAGCCAGGATCAAACTCTCCAATAAAGTATTGAAAAGAGCGATAAGCTCATTTTGAATCTGACGAGATTAAAAATCTCATTTGTGCTCCAGCCGATCCAAGCCAAGGCTTGTTTCCAACTTTCGCGTTCATTCTGCAAGCAGAATGTTTACTCACTCGTTGTTCAGTTTTCAAAGATCAAACTTGTTTCGTTACCGAATGTCGTTCTCTTCAGCAACTCTTATATAATATCATGTCCGAACCAACTTTGCAAGCTCTTTTTTTAAGTTTCTTTCGAAGCTTATTTTATTCGCTTGCCGCACCGTGTATCTTGTGTTTTTTTTGGCCGGAAATAGAATATACCATGCGACACACACACTTGTAAAGAGTTAATTTCAAAACATATCAAATCCACAATCTAACCATATTAAGGGCCATGAATCTACATTGAACTCCTAGGTTCAATTCTATTATCCTACAGCTTGATCTTCTTTATTTAATCTGTCTTTCTTCTATATATAAGAAGGTAGCCCTCTCAACTCTTATATTCGAGACGAAAGGGTTACCTTCTATAGTAATCTATATTTATTTACGTTCTACTTTATATCCTTTATCCTCAAGCAGTTTCACGATGCCGTGATCGCCCAAGTAGTGTGCCGCACCAACAACAATGAAATATTCCTCACCTTTGCCGTTTTTCAAGTAACCATCGATTTTGTCCGCCATACCAATGTTACGATCAACTAACATTGCTTTGTTATATTCCTCGTTAGTGGAGAAGCTGTTTGTCAGTTCAAGCAGTTGCTCGTCATTACCCGTTTTCCACATCTCTGCCATTTCTTTCACACTGTTATCCAACACGTCGAAGTTTTCGATTGTCGCTTTCAGTGTTTCCTCTTGTGTTTCTTTGGAAAAGTCGTTAAACATGCCAAGTTGAGATTGATAACTCTCCAATTCAATAACTGGAAGTTTGCGCTCGATCGCTTTCTGGATGAAATACAGATCCACTCCTGCTGACGCTTCGTATCCTGCCGTTGTGGACTTCAAACTTGCAAGTGTGCTCTCTACTACCCAAGGCTTAAATGCATCCAAAGCGTTAGACTCCAGACCATTTTTCTTCAATACATCGCCCAGCTTAGTATACGTTTCACTGGAAATGTGATCTTTCAGTGTTGTGCCATCCTGGTACGAACCCAGACTTAGAACCAGCTTTTGCTGCTCTTCATCAGCGGCTTTGCTAATATCAATCTCTACCCCGAGATAGTCGGCTTCCGCAAAGGCTTCTTCAAACTCCGGACGCAATGGATAGAAGCTCTCATCCGCAATATGCATTGACCCTACCAGATAGACCGTATTGCCATTGCTTTCAACTTCCCACATGAAGCCGCGTCCACCGGTTTGAGCAGTTTCCGTTGCTCCACCTTTGGATACCAACAACACGGTGCGCGTTGCAGCATCCCAGCGTACTTCATAACCCGCAGCATCACCGACGATGCGGATTGGCGCATACGTTACACCGTTGATACGTGTAAGCTTGCTTTTGAGTGTAATCGTTTTGCCATCTACCACAGCCGTGATCGTATCATCTGTCGCAGTTGTTAACTTCACATCCATAGCATCCAGCGTAGTCCGCAGTGGAACCAATGTTGTACCTTTATCCAGGATTGGTGCTCCTGTAGCATATTTCACAGCCTGGTCATTAACCTTGACGGAAGTTCCTTGTGGAGCAGCCATAGCCGGTACTGCAGATGCGAGCAAACCTGCCGAGATGGTAAGAGATAAGAGCATGCGTTTCCAATTTTTCATATTATGTAATCTCCTTTATTGAATATAGTTGCCAATCCAATTTTTAATAGAATAGACATACTTAGATACTACGGATAAAAGTGGGAATTGGTGCCACTCCACAAACGGAGCAGCACTTATCCAATCCCTCCCCTTCAAACACTCAATTTAGATCTTATAAGCCTTCATCGCTTTAAACAATTCCTTGAAGGTTGGGCGTTTACCGTACATCAGCACACCTGTGCGATAGATTTTGGCTGCAAGCCATCCGAAGATGATAATGGATACAATAAGAATCGCTAATGAAGTTAGAATCTCCCAGGTTGGTGCAACCCCTGCACCAATCCGTACCAGAATCGCGGTCGGCGATGTGAATGGAATGAAGCTTGCGATTTTCAACAACAGAATGTTCGGCGTAGAAATACTGAAGATCGCAATATAGAAGGAAACAAGCGACAACATCGTAATCGGCAGAACAGCCTGACCGAGTTCCTCAGTACGGCTCACCATTGAACCAATGGCAGCGAACAACACGGCATACAGGAAGTAACCCAGAATGTAGAATATAAGTCCGTACACAATAACTGCACTATTCACATCACTCAGACTCATATTGAAGTCACCTAATACTGCACGGTTATGCGGCAGCAAGATATTTCCGGCAACCACCGCTCCGAAGATCCCGATTTGCAGCATCCCCACCATGAATATACCGATGATTTTACCAAACATCTGACTGAGCGGTGATACACTCGTAATCAAAATCTCCATAATACGTGAGCTCTTCTCCGCCGTGATCTCGGAGGCAATCATGTTACCTGTCATCATGGTCGAGGTGAACAACAGGATGATCAACAAGTACACCACAATATAGTTAATTGGACTCATCGCACCTTCTGACTCTGCACCCGCCCCATTTTCATCTGTGCTCAGGCTTTGCTCGGTGAGCTTCACAGGTGTTGTAATCAGTTCCTTCTGCTCCGCTGTGAGTACATCCTTCACAACCACATCCAGCTTCACACTCTGTAATGCCGCTTCAATGGATGCAATGATCTGAGGTGATACGTCTTCTGCTGAATATAGAATGGGCTGTGGGAACTCTTGCCCAGAAACAGCTTCAAACTTCAGATAACCATCGGTAAGCCCTGCTTCCACATCCGCCGCAAGAGCAGCCTCATCTTTGGCACCACTGGCAATGAATCGATAGGCCTGATCTCCTTGAGCCGCAGAGAAGCTCTCCAGTTTCTCCGAAACTTCAGGCTGCCCTGTACTCAGAAGACCGATATTTACAGGATTGCTGCTTGAAGCTCCACCAATGGAACCTCCATTAAATAAGGTAATGAAATACGGGACATTGAGTCCGATTGAAATTAAAAGTGCAAGTACAATGGTCGTCACCATGAATGATTTCGTTTTAACTTTGTTTTTAAATGTAAAACCCGTAATCGTTCCCATTTTATTCATTCGACTCACCTACCTCACGAATAAAGATTTGGTTAAGCGTTGGTTCCTTCAGTTCAAAGTGTTCCACTGTCGTCTGAGTCATGGCTGTTCTCAGAATCTCTTGAGCCGCTTCCACCTGACTAATATGTATCAGGTAACCACGCTCATTCCGCTCGACTTTCTTCACACCAGGCAACTGTTCAAGTCCTTCCACACTACCAATCGTACCCAGGAATACCTGTTCACGCGGATACCGGCTCTTGATCTCCTTGATCTCTCCTTGTACCACCGTGTTGGAACGATGCAGAATGGTGATCTGACGACACAACTCTTCAACATGCTCCATGCGGTGTGTCGAGAACAGAATAGCTGTGCCTTCATCACGCAACTCCTTGACGGTGGACTTGAGTAATTCTACATTCACAGGATCCAGTCCACTGAACGCTTCATCCAGGATGAGAATCTGCGGTCTATGCACTACAGCCGCGATGAAGCCCATTTTCTGCTGATTACCTTTGGATAACTCCTCGATCTTCTTATCGTAATACTCAGGTACCTCAAACCGATTCAGCCAGTACTTGAGGCTCTGATCTGCGTCCTTACCATTCATGCCACGAAGTCGTGCCAGGTAATTAATCTGTTCGCTGACTTTCACCTTCGGGTACAATCCGCGCTCTTCCGGAAGATAACCCATAATCTGTTGCAGCTCCGTATTATAGGGCTTGCCGTTGTAAAGGATGTTCCCTCCGTCAGGGTGAATCAGTCCAAGCACCATGCGCATTGTTGTCGTTTTACCTGCACCATTGGCTCCGAGCAGTCCGTAAATCTCTCCCTCTTTTACATTGAGCGTGACTCCATTAACGGCTGTTTTGTCTGCATATTGCTTGACGACTTGCTTCAATTCCAATCGGTTCATCATTTATCGTCTCCCTTCGGTTATTTCCACTGTACGGGTCCATACCCGGCAATCCAGAATGCCAGCACTTCATCCAATTCCAAGTTACGGATTTTCAATACCCGGTTATTGGACAGCTCCAGCCTCTCCTGCGCCTCGCTGACCCGGGTTGTAATTACGCGAACCAGACCTCCCTCTTCCAAAGAAGATTCCACAACACCAGGAATACTTTCTGGCCTTAAATCTCCTTCATACCAGACTTCTTTCCACTGATCGAGCACCATATCTTTCTCGGCCATCCCCAGCGACTGACCACGGTGCATCAATACGATGTAATCCGCAAGCCTTTTGACTTCGTCCGCAATATGTGTGGCAATCAGAATCGTGGTGTCTCCCCCCGCCATGAAGGTACGGAACTGCTCAACCATCACTTTCCAGGCAAAGGGGTCCAGTCCTGATGAAGGCTCATCCAAAAGCAATAGTCTTGGGCGAGCTGCAATTGCAGCTGCAATCTCAAATTTTCGCCGTTCTCCCTTGGACATCTTGTTCAGCTTCACATCAACAGGTACTTCCATATCATGAATCAGTTGGTCGAACAACTTCATATCCCAACGTGGATACCAGTACGCCCGGAAATGGGCTGCTTCCTGTGCTGTTATCCGGTTCTCTTCTGAACCAGCGTTATCTGCCACAAAACCAATCTGTTGTCTCAGTTCAATAGGAAGTGGCCCATCATGTTCCTGACCAAACCATATAATCTGCCCAGCATCTGGCAGCACCACTTGCTGCAGCATGTTAAGAAGGGTGCTTTTGCCTGAACCGTTGTGACCGAGAATAGCGACTATATACCCTTCCGGGATGGTCAGATCAATTGGGCCAATAACTCTGCGTTTTCGCATTTTGGATACGCCGTTCAACTGGATTGCTATCGGTTCCACGTATGAATCACTCCCTTACTTCGCGTAAATAGCCTTCAGGACTTCCCGGAACAGGCTCTCCATCTCTTCTTCCGTACAGCCTACCGATTTCCCGGACTGCACCGCTGCTTGCATCGCTTCCTGTGCGGCCTTTAATCTATAATTCTCTCTGTCGCCGGCTTCTACCTGGGCCACAAATGTACCTGTCCCCTGCTTCGTACGAAGCAAGCCTTCATTCTCCAGATCCTGATAGACCCGTCTAACCGTAATAACACTGCAATTCAGTGCTCCGGCGAACTCACGAATGGACGGCAAATGTGTTCCCTCCCCCAACTGACCCGTAATAATTAACGATCTTAACTGATTTTCAATTTGGTGGTATAAAGGTTCAGCGCTATTTTCATTAATTTGAATGGGTATTTTCACATCTTGCACCTCGCCCTCCGGTACACTCCAGTCTGTTACCTGACCGTGCCGGTTTCATCCTGTATTCGTACATAAGCTCAATTCTCATTTTAATTCAAATCCCGTTGAACCAGCTTCTTCAGCGTCAAGCGACTAAACAGCCATAGTCCCGCTACGCCAGCCACCAGAGCAATCCACATGATCGGGGAAAGTAGCCCCCATGATTTACTTTCATCCAGTACAAGCCGTAATCCGTAACTGCCTGACATTCGAATCAGTAAGGACATGCCAATGGCGATTGGTACAAAAAGCGTACTGAGAAGCAAATATTTCTTGCCACTGTTCAGAAACTCTCCGTAAATATACAATCCTGTTACCACAAGTCCATAACCTGTACAGGTAAGGCTAAAGGCCAGATATTGATCCCATCGGAATCCTTCGGAATGAAGGTTAACCACATATAACGATCCGTAGAAAAAGATACCGTTGTAAGCAAACGCCATTAGAGACTGCTGTAACCTGGACCACATCACCGCTTGTTCAGGGATAGGAATTCTGCGATAGTAGGCCAGCATCTGCGTATAGGAATCCTCATGTATGTAACGGAAGGAGCGCCTGCAGAACATAAACCCTTGAAATGGCAACATAAGTAAAAAGAAGGCATCCACCACCGGATTAATGAAATCTGTCTGTTGTTGTCCTACTAACATCACACCGCTCATGCTGCCAGTGTATATCATGAATATTGCAGACCATAGCCATTGGAGCTTATCCTTACTCATCTGGCTGCGGGTCAGCCACCACGCCTGCTTCCATTCGTTCATATGCCTGCCTGCCTTTCACCTGTCATTCACTCACTCATCTTGCTTACTGTATTCACTGTATTCACTGTGTTTACTGTATATATCAATATACACAGTATACAGACCGAATTCTCATCCCGTCAACCCTTAAATTTCCTGAATCAGGAAGACGGGATGGGACACAGTACGAATTTACGTTAAAATAAATTAAAGTCACGATTCAAAGAAAGGAAGGTTACAGCTATGGATTGGCTGGTAGAGATCGGATTTGTCCTCCTTTTCCTCATTGTCGTTATCTGGTTGGTCCTCCGGGATGAGCCTCATCGTAATTCTGCCAAAAAAGGGAGACATCGCATCCGTCGTAACAACGGTTATACCGACTCTGCTTCGGGATATCCGGTCATTACAGGAGATGACTCCTACGATCGACATTCCAGACACACACCGGATCACAAACATCATGAGTCGGATTCTTCATCAGATACACATTCTCATCACAACAGCGATAGTGGTAGCAGCAGCGACAGTGGTGGGGATAGTGGCGGCGGCGACAGTGGGGACGGCGGGGATTAGGGGATTAAACGAAATTCCCCAAGCACAAAAGAAGGGCTGTACCCGTTATTGTGTACACACACAATAACGGATACAGCCCTTTGCCGTTCTCTGGCACCTGTTTACAGAAGAGGTCTTACGATTAAACGAGGTTGTAGCCACTAGGCAGACTGCGATCCCTGCGGATTGCGCGAATCTGAGCCAGCGTTAACCGTTGATTGGTGGAGATCAGGGATTCCACATCATTGCCACGGATCAGATCATCCAAATCTCTCAAGTTGGTGTTGCCACGGAAGACACGGAATCCACCTTGAAAGTTAGGACGCGTAAACACAACCAGCGTTGCATTCGAACTTGTTGAGAAAAAGCGTAGGCTCTCCACCCCATCCAAAATATTGTCCAGGTTGCGGAGCCCCGTATTGCCACGATAAATGCGGCTTCTCCCTCTGTAGTTCTCTTCAGAATACACCGTGAGACGTGGATACGTTTGACTGACATTGACTGTTTTTTTCATTTACTTTCCCCCTCTCAAACTCATTCTATGAATGAATGAGAGAGGGAGCGTGGACGAATCGTCTACTAGATTCGTCTATTTTCATAGTTTCAGAAGGTCATAGTGACACACGCCCAAGTAGCCGGAGGTTATATCTATACTTTTATACGCCGAGGATAACTTCCCATACGGGACGTGTATGACCACCAGGATATAAGAGATATAAAAGAACATACACGACAACACCTGTTAGCGCTGATCCGAACCAGATCATGGACGTGAACTTGCCCCAGCGGCGATGTGTTCCGAACTTCTTTTTGAACCCCAGGACCAGTGTGGAGATGCCGAATATCGCTGCCACGGTAGCGAGGATAATATGAAAGATCAGAAATATCCGATAAAAGATCTCCAGATCCGGGTCCCCGCCCCAAGCTGTATTGCCCACGAACACTGTACGAGACATATAGATCACAAAGAAGATTAGAGCTGCAATCGCACCTGCTACCATGGCGGACTGATGAGCCTCACGTTTACCCCGAATAATCAGTACCCATCCAATCCCCACCAGTACTGCACTAATCACAATGAAAGAAGTACTGATCGTGGGTAGCCAAAAATACATATCCATCGTGTGTTCCCCCTCTTGTCAGAACATTGACTTAATTATTTGGCAGCCGGATTGAGCGGCCCCCCTGCGCCCCCTGCAGGATACGAATCATCATCATCTTCCTGCTTCTCTTTCCGATACCATTGGAAAAAGACATAAGCCAGCATGGAGGCAAAGATTCCTTCCTGAATAAACTTCATTACAATGCCACCAACCTGCTGATCTTCCTTCGCGGAAGACAGGAAGTTGAAGAACGCAGGCCCACCGAATGAGCGAAGTAACGCCGTAGAATCTCCAGACACACAATACCGCATGGCTTCAGCCCATACTGCCGGGTTGCTGTACGTCTGATACAACGGCTCGGACGCAAAAATAATCAATCCACACGCAGGCGTGAGCAGTACCATATTCAGAAAAATAAAACCAATCTTGGATAACCCCGACGCTTGTCTACCCTCTGGCAACGGATTCAGCAATGTCCACCACATGAGCATCGAGGTGATGAACAGTGCAATATAATACAACCGGTGAACGGTAAAATTCAGCATGACATAATCATGTACAATCGGTAGGTGATACAGCGAGAAAAGCCCGTTAAAGATCACAGCCGCAACGATCGGATGAGCCAGGAACGATAGCTGGCGCGTTGGCAACCAGCGTACGATTCTGCGCCATACCCAGATCGGCAAACCTTTCATCATCAGCGGCGGCGCTACCAGATAGGATAACGCCATACTCACCATGTGGAAGCTAAACATTACGTGACCAAGCAGATTAAATGGGCCAGCTTGAGCCAGATACAGGACAAACAGTCCTGTAATAAACATGATTTTCTGTGCAGCAGTCGCAGGTTCTGCATCCTTTATTTGCTCGCTTAACGGTCCCACAAGCACCAAATAAGCCGCAGCAATGATCAGAAATAAAGCCAATATAAGCGGACTCCATAAGTCGTTGAAGCTAAAATATTGCAACCCGAGCATACGGGAAACCTCCCCGTGACCTGATTTGGTTGTTGCCTTCATTACTTTGTGAAGATTCATTCGCCAAAAAGGGGAAAAGACGGCGGCAATGCGCCGCCGCCATCTCTTTTACCACCAGACCCAATAGAGTGCCATAATGATGCACGTAAAGGCTACGAAAAAGCCAAAGGCCATGAACAGAATCGGCATCAAGTGCCCTTTGTCCTTCAAGTGCATCCAATAACCCAATTGAACGAATACTTGAAGAATAGCCATGACGAGCAAAATAATAATGATAAAGGTTGTGTTGACCCCTCCGGCAGAAGCAGCCGCAAACGCAATCAGCGTGAGAATAATGGAGAAGATAAACACCACGACGTGTTTCTGTGGCCCTTCCGTCCGGTGACGGTGTTTCACAGGCTGTTGATCTGTCTTATCCTGTGCCGACATGTGCTACCCCACCTTTCCGAGCAGGTACACGACCGTAAAGATGAACACCCAGACCACGTCAATAAAGTGCCAGTACATTGCGGAGACGTATACTTTAGGTGCAGTTACGACCGTCAATCCTTTTTTGAACAGCTGACCGATAATGATTCCGATCCACACAATACCAAAAGCAACGTGGGCTCCGTGGAACCCGACCAGTGTATAGAATGCTGAACTGAATGCACTCGTGGTCATGCCAAATTCTTTATGTTTCACATACTCGTAGAACTCGTAAATTTCCAGTGCGAGAAATCCCATACCCAGTACTACCGTGATGCCAAGCCACAACGCCAATGCATCTCGCTTGCCCTTATGCATGGCCTGAATCGCAAATACACTTGTCAAACTACTGACCAGTAGAATGAACGTTGCAGCGGCCACAAGTGGCAGGTGGAACAGTTCATTCGCCGTAGGTCCATCATTGGTTTGGCCACGAAGAGCCAGGAAGGTAGCAAAGAGTGTACCGAACAGTACCGTCTCGCCGCCAAGGAACAACCAGAAGGCGATAAGCTTGTTACGGCCTTCAAGCGTTGCTTTCTCCGGTTCATGCGGCAATTTGTCGTTCACCGGTTCGGCATGTGAGGTTGTCATGTTCTAGCCCCCTTCTCATCCTGATCCTCCGGTTCAATATGCCAGCCATGATCATCATAAAGTGAACGAAGTGCCATTGCGCCAAATGTGATTACGAGACCAATAATAACTACAATATAATTGTTAAAAATGACATTCATAAATGCATTACCAAATTCATCCTTGCTGAACATCAAGCCAAGTCCGGCGATAAAGATACCTACTGACATTACAAACGGCAACGGCGTTGCTGAAGGCATATGAATCGAACCTACAGGTTCTGCCGGCGTCATCTCGGTATGTCCTGCCATTTTTTCCTTCCAATATGCATCAATTCCGCGTACCAGCGGCGTCTGCTTGAAGTTATATTCCGGCGGCGGAGATGGAATAGACCATTCCATTGTACGGCCGTCTTCCCACGGATCGTTTGGCGCGCCAGCCGGTTTTCTCATTGTGATTACGATATTCACGAGGAACATGATAACCCCAACACCCATTAGAAACGCACCGACGGAGCTGACCAGATTGAGCAGGTCAAAGTCCTGATTCGGCAAGTATGTAACGATCCGGCGCTGCATCCCCATCAGACCGAGGAAATGCTGTACAAAGAACGTTAATTGGAAACCGATCATAAATGTCCAGAACGTCCATTTGCCCAGTGTTTCGCTGAGAATACGTCCGAACATCTTCGGCCACCAGTAATGCAGTCCCGAGAACAAGCCGAGCACCAGTCCTCCTACAATAACGTAGTGGAAGTGGGCTACAACAAAGTACGTATCATGGAACTGGAAGTCTGCCGGAGCAGATGCCAGCATGACGCCTGTAACACCACCCATAACGAAGGTTGGAACGAATCCAACAGCAAACAGATTTGCCGCTGTAAAGCGGATCTGTCCACCCCACATCGTAAAGAGCCAGTTAAAGATTTTGATCCCGGTAGGTACGGCAATCAACATCGTGGAGATGGAGAAAAGCGCGTTGGCTACATTACCCAGACCTGTTGTAAACATGTGATGCGCCCATACCATGAAGCCCAGAAAGGCAATCAGGATGGTAGCAAATACCATGGAGCTGTATCCAAACAACCGTTTACGCGAGAAGGTCGGAATAACCTCCGAGATAATCCCAAATGCGGGCAAAATCAGAATGTATACTTCCGGGTGCCCGAAGATCCAGAAGATGTGCTGCCAGAGTACGGGGTTACCGCCACCTGCGACATCGAAGAAGTTCGCTCCCAGTATACGGTCAAACGTCAAAAGTACAAGCCCTACCGTGATGGCAGGAAAAGCAAAAAGGATAATGGCAGATGTAATAAATGTCGTCCATGTAAACATCGGCATCCGCATGTAGGACATGCCTGGAGCACGCATTGTAATAATCGTTGCGAGAAAGTTAATGCCCCCGATGAGCGTTCCCAGACCCGCGATCTGAAGGCCGATGGTGTAGAAATCCACACCGTGCGTTCCACTGTACTCACTGCCCGAAAGCGGCGTATATGAGGTCCAGCCCGCATCCGGTGCTCCGCCCATAACCCAGCTCAGGTTCAGCAACAATCCACCAAACAGGAATGTCCAGAAACCCAGCGCGTTAAGAAACGGGAAAGCAACGTCCCGTGCCCCGATCTGCAAAGGCACGACAGCATTCATAATGGCAAAAATAAGTGGCATGACACCAAGGAAAATCATCGTTGTTCCATGCATTGTAATCAATTCGTTGAAGACCTGTGCCGATACAAAATCATTCATAGGCTTCATCAGTTGAATCCGAATCAAAATGGCTTCAATGCCGCCGATTCCAAAGAAAAATCCACCCGCAACCAAATAAAGAATGGCGATTTTTTTGTGATCGACGGTGGTGATCCAATCCATCAAGCCCCTGTACCTCTTGACGCTATGCGCATGAGCCAAGGTTGTGTACCCCCTTCTTCGTCCTTGCTGTTCTATTCATAGTCCAATTTGTAGTTGGCCAGATATTCGGCAATTCCGTCGATTTCTTCATCCGTCAACCCAAGATCTTTGGGATTCGGCATGGTATTGCCCGGCTTCACGGATTGTGGATCATGGAGCCATTCTTTCATGTTATCCAGTACCGGGCTACCTTCTTCCTGTCCCTCACGAGAATTCAGCAAAATGCCTGCGACAGATTCCTTGCCGCCGATTCCCGTCAGGTTAGGTGCAACCGGTCCACCTTGATCACCAACAGCGTGGCAAGAAAGGCAGTTTGTTTTGAACTTTTCGGCCAATTGAGTGTCTTCAGGAAGGACTGCGGGTGCTTTCATCTGGTTCACCCATCTGTCAAAGGATTCCTGACTCACTGCTTTTACCTTAAACTCCATGAAAGCATGCGATCTGCCACATAATTCGGCACATTTACCGCGGTAAACGCCTTCATTCGGTGCAGAGAAACTGAACTTGTTAAGTGTTCCATCCGGGTTTGTGTCCATTTTGCCCGCAAGTGACGGCACCCAGAAGGAGTGAAGCACGTCAGCGGTTTTTAATTCGAATGCGATTTTTGTTCCGGTCGGGATGATGAGATCTTGAGCGGTGGTTACGTCATATTGAGGATAAGTGAATTCCCACCAGTACTGATGTGAGGTGACTTGGACCTTAAGTGCGTTTTTGTCATTGGACAGATCTTCGCCTTGGGCAAAAATCGTTTGGACCGTCGGTACTGCCAGAACAATAACCAGCAATAACGGAATGGCTGTCCATATTACTTCCAGCTTGAAATTACCTTCAACCTGTTCGGGCATCTCAGTCTGCCCGGCTCGTCTACGAAACCGGATCAGAACATAGGCCGCTATGGCAAATACAATGATGAGCACCACGATCATAATCGCGATGGATAACTTCATCAGATCATATTGGCCTTGCGCTACAGGACCCTGAGGTTTCATTACCGACAAGTCTTCCCGCCCGCATGCGGATAGCAGCAAAGAGAACACCGCCAGCAAGGGGAGAATTCGCTTTGCAACCTGCCACTGTTTCATCATTGATCTACCCCACTTTTTTACGTTTTCGTAGATTACCGTTGTCGTTCGGTAGAAAGGCAACAAAAGGTACGTTTCAGCACGATACGCATAATCCTCTTCATCATACAGAACGCTTACAAAAATAACGCTTCCAGTACTCCCGTGATTTCCTGCTCAGGGCATGTCTGCGCATTCTTCCAATTCATTCTATATGCTTCAATCACTTATTAAATATAAGTTGAGGGTATGATTTTGTCAATCTTTGGACACATGTTCACAAATTGTTCACTTTATGTAAAAAACCGCTCTACAACTTGATTTGCAAACGATTTCAGTTAAAAGTATTACACTCTACATTTGAAAATTTTTGCCAAATTTCGGTGATAAAACTCGATTTATTGGTGATTTTTCTCACATTGAAAACATGTGCTATTATGCAAAAGAAAGATCAGAATTTATGGAAAAGCTCTTCCATATCCATTCAGAAGACATGCCTATCGCTCCATACCGCTATCTTCAAGCTCAAAACAGCATGGAGCATTTCGGAGAAAGTTCAACTCAAGTCCTCTTCTTCACTGACTTCATCTCACGTGCCATCGGTCAGAATCAAGGGGCCATTCCCAGTAATCGCAACCGTATGCTCATACTGGACCCCCCAGCTGCCATCTACCGTCCTTACCGTCCATCCATCTTCATCCCACACAACGGCCCCGGAACTGCCCTTTGTAAAGATTGGTTCAATCGTAATAACCATGCCCTCGGTGAGCATCGTGCCCGTTCTGCGTTTGCCATAAGACAACACATTTGGGGGTTCATGAATATATTGACCAATCCCATGACCAATGAGAGGCTTCACAATTCCGTACCGATACAATCTGGCTGTTCGTTCAATGGCACTTCCAATATCTCCGAGTGTATTCCCTGGAACTGCCTGGGCAATCGCCCGCTCAAGTGCCTTCTCCGTGCGTCTCATCAGCTTGCGAATGGATCTGCTTGTTTCGCCAATTCCATATGTCCAGGCCGAGTCAGCAAGCCAGCCGTCTTTGTTCACCACTATATCGATGGTCACTACATCCCCGCTCGCCAGCTGCTCTTCCCCAGGAAATCCGTGGCAGACCACTTCATTAACAGAGGCACACGTCGCGTACGGATATCCTTTGTACCCTTTTTGCTCCGGTGTGGCTCCTCGTGCTGCCAGAAACTCTTCCACCCGCTCATTAATCTCCGCTGTCGTGATACCGGGGATCATCCACTGCTCAATATGCTGGTGACAATTTCGCAAAATTCGTCCAGCTTCCCGCATGTAGCCAATCTCTTCTTTGGTTTTCAAAATAGGGTCCACATGCATTCATCCTTCCCGCTGTAGGTGTACTCCCATATATATGCAGCAGGAACGCAAAAAAAACCGCCTGCCGGAGCTTATCGCCCGGGAGACGGTTCTATTCATTATCGGAACAGTATAATCAGAGTTGTGTGTTGTTTCAGGACACGGAAGAATCCATCTTGACAAGCTCATGCTCAACCACAGAAGTCAATTCTTCCTCGTATCCACCCGTAATCCGGTATTTTCTCACGTACTCCTTCACGAATTTTTTTGGATCTTTAGGACGGAAAATCCGAGTCATTTCCCTCAAACTTTCTTTGACCTCATTGTGACCTTTCGTTGCCATTGTAATTCCCTCCCAAAACGTTGAAAGTGAATGCTCCGTTTAGAGAATGCCGAATAAGTCTTAAATGCCATCCATGAAGTTGTGTGCGCGGCTTAAAGCAAGCTTTAGGTCGGGAACCTCGCTAGAAAGCAAGTACCTGACACTATAAATACCCGATATGATTCGGAATGAATCATAATCTTATTGTAGCATATTCGGAAGTATCTTACGACTTGACGATTTCCTCTAATAAATATAACGGTTTTCATGCCCAAAAAGTTTAATTCCGAATCATATGTTATGAATGCCACCATTCTATACGGAATTAATATATCCAGCATAACACTGAACTATTCGGGGGATATTATCACGGACAACCCATACAGTTAAATTACTGGTATCCAAAGGAGGCGTCGTCTCATGGACCGCAAAGAACAAGATATGCTGCCCCTTTCGCATGAAAAGGTGGAAGTAGACGGAGTTTACATCAATGAAGCCGGACGTGAGGAACATCTCCACCGGGGGCAATATTTCCCGGCCGATCCCGTTCTTGGCAAGTCGGAATGGAAACTGACCGAATATGCATATGATAATCACCACGAAGGACGAACCGATGAGCGGTTGGTTCCCAAAGAAAACGACACCGATAAAATTGGCAAGATTACAAACCCTCGCAGACAGATCGAGGGCGGATAACGATTTCGTTCGTGTAACGTATTATTCGTAAACGACAATAGGGGCAGAGCAAGCTGTACAATGGCTTGCTCTGCTCCTGTTTGCTTTTTCCTATGTGTTGCATCCCCATTCGTTCACAGGCAATTAAATTCATCGGTTCAGTTCTGTCCATCTCTCTCATAACCTAGTTAAAAAGGTCAAAGGAGGCTGGACCGGATGTCCCCCATGAAATCGTCTAGCGGTCTGGATGAAAATATTGCCGGTATGCTTTGTTATCTGTTTACCTTTGTAGGTGGGATTGTCTTCCTCGCTGTGGAGAAGCGGAGCCGGTTCGTGTTATTTCATGCGCTGCAATCTGTAACGGTCTTTGGCATCATTATGGTCGGGCATGTATTATCGGCTTTCCTTCCGTTGTTTGGACCACTGGTGGCATCGCTGTTATCCCTGCTTGGTGTAATAGTCTGGCTTATTATGGTCGTTACCAGCCTGCAGGGGAAATGGTTAAAACTGCCGTGGGTTGGCGATTTTGCAGAGAAACAGATGCGTCATCTGTAATTTGAGGAAGACATGATTCAAAAGAAAAGACGATCCATCCCCTTTCAAACGGGGTTTGGATCGTCTTTTGATTATATGTCCCACTTCAACGGATCTTCGGTGTTTCACATATAAAGAGGGCTTGTTCATGCGCTTGAACATTCACAGCATAAATGATGTATGTCATAAACCATTCATACTGTATATCATCATGATTAACCTGATTCATTATTCATCTTGTGAATCGTCTATTCATAACAGTTAACATAACAATATTGCTGGATAATAATCCTAGCCTATATTTGCTAATTAAGCTGACTTGCCCGTCTCTCCAAGGATGGCATCTGCCTGTTGTTCAGCCATCTTGGCGGCTGTTTCCTTGGTACCCAGACCATTGAACAGCAGGTTCATGAAGATCGCCGTGAAACTGCCTGCAATGATACCATTACCTAGCATAATCTGAGCCCAGGCCGGTGCACCTGCGAACAACTCAGGCACAACGGTAACACCCAGGCCCATACCTACAGAACAAGCGATGACAAACAGATTCTCATGTCGGTTCAGATCAACCTGACTGCCGATAATCCGAATGCCTGATGATACCACCATGCCAAACAAGGCCACCATGGCTCCGCCAAGTACTGCCCCTGGAACGAGCTGTGCAAGGGCTGCAATTTTTGGTACAAATCCAATGACCACAAGGATTCCACCAGCCACCACAATGACATCACGTGTCTTCACACGTGTCATCTGTACCAGTCCTACATTTTGCGAATACGTTGTATACGGGAACGAGTTGAAAATACCACCTAATACAATGGCTAGACCCTCCGCGCGATAACCACGGGCAAGATCCTTGGAAGACAGGTCCTTGTCCAGTATTTTGCCCAGAGCCATAAATACACCTGTGGACTCGGCCACGCTGACAATCGCCACCAGAATCATCGTCAGGATCGGTACAATCTCAAATGTCGGTCTGCCAAAGTAAAACGGCTGAACAACGTGGAACCAACTTGCATCACGAATAGGAGCAAAATTAACCTCACCCATGAACCCTGCTGCCACCGTACCTACCAGCAGACCAATCAGTACCGAGATGGAACGGATAAATCCAGTTGTGAAACGAGTCATCAGAATGATAAACAGAAGCACGCCGAAACCGAGTAACAAGTTCACTCCGCTGCCAAAATCTTCTGACCCCTGACCGCCGCCCAGATCGTGGAAAGCAACCGGAATCAAGGTCAAACCGATGATCGTAACCACCGAACCCGTAACCACGGGTGGAAAGAGCCGAATAAGCTTCCCAAAGATTCCGGAGAAGATCAATACGAACAGCCCTGAGGCAATAATTGCTCCGTAAATGGCAGATACCCCACTGTTCATCCCGATTAGGATCATCGGAGACACGGCCTGGAATGCACAACCGAGCATGACAGGCAGCCCTACGCCGAAATATTTATTTCCCCATACCTGAAGCAGTGTAGCCACACCACATGCGAGCAAGTCAATGGCAATGAGATAGGTTAGTTGTTCCTGTGTAAAGCCCAATGCGTTACTGACGATCAATGGGACAACGACGGCTCCTGCATACATAGCAAGCACATGCTGTAGTCCGAGGGAGAACGTTTTGATTGGATGCCGATGCCGTTGAAAAATACGTTCGCGTGCCATATTAGTTCGTGCCCTCCTCGTCCGCAAATGTAACCTGTCCATCCGACAGTGCCCCGATGCGAACCAGCGATTCCACACGGTATCCTGCTTCTTTCAGCAAGCGACCTCCCGGCTGGAATGCTTTTTCAATAACAATACCGATACCCACCACTTCTGCTCCAACTTGCTCCACAATGCGAGCCAGACCAAATGCTGCTTCACCATTCGCCAGAAAATCATCAATGATCAGCACGCGATCACCAGGCTTCATGAATTTCTTGGCAACGGTGATTTCATTGGTCTCCTGCTTCGTGAAGGAGTAGACCTTCTCCACCAGAATGTCTTCCGTCAGTGTGAGCGACTTCTGCTTCCGTGCAAAGATCAGCGGTACGTTCAGCTCCAAAGCGGTCATGATGCCTGGTGCAATCCCTGACGACTCAATTGTCAGCACACGTGTGATATTCTCACCTTCAAAGCGGCGAATGAATTCCTTGCCCACTTCCTTCATCAGAACCGGGTCCATCTGGTGGTTCAGGAATGAATCAACTTTGAGTACTTGCTCGGACAGGACGATGCCTTCCTGTCTTACCTTGTCTTTTAACAATTGCATTGTAATTCTTCCCCCTGAATGCCCTCCGCACAGAAGCTCACACGCTCTTCCAATCGCATGGTAAAAAAGCAAAAAGCCCGCCTTTTCACACGCTGCGGAATAACCGGAGACGGGAAAGACGGACTTGTACGTATATGGACAAGCCGTATGGATGCTGCAAGTGTACTGGATGGACAGAATGACAGGATATAACTCCTGACGTGAGAAACTCCAAACAGTGTGATCAGAAACAGATAGAAATTACTTGAACCTGCTCTTCAGTCAAACTGCCTGAGAATAATCTCATGCCAACCATACAAAACATTGCAACATCTTTCCCGTAGTCCGATCATTCCGGTGATCGGGTAGAGACATGCAGGCCTATTCCTGCACATATACGAGTAACGGCATATTTAATTTTTTGGCTCCATGATTCGTTACAATGTATGATCGCGAACCTGAATGTAAAAGGTTAAACATAACTGACAATGTTAGAAGTATACCGAATCGGCGGCGTGAAATAAAGAAGTATTTTCATGGAAGTTGCGGAAACTTGTCTTAATTTGCAAACAGGGGGTGATTGGAATCTATTTTTTATGTACAATATGAGAACGGAAGCGCGGATCTGAACGGAGAATGGATGGAAACGCGACCTATATTTTGAATTGAATGATCAAAGGAGATATGCAAACATGAAAGGCGTACTTAAAGAATTCAAGGAATTTGCCGTCCGCGGCAACGTCATCGATCTGGCGGTCGGTGTCATTATTGGGGCTGCTTTTGGTAAAATCGTCACGTCCCTTGTGAATGATATCATCATGCCTCCAGTTGGAAAACTGCTGGGTGGAATTGACTTCAGTCAGAAAATCATCAACCTGGATAGAGACATGAAAACAGCAAACGGACAGGACATCACCACCCTCGCTCAAGCCAACGAAGCTGGGGCTACCGTGATTGCTTATGGTCAGTTCATCAACGTCATGATTGATTTTCTTATCGTTGCGTTCTGTATCTTCATGCTTGTGAAGGGCATCAACTATCTCAAAAGCAAAGAACACAAAAAGCCCGAGCCGCAAAAAACGACCAAGGCTTGCAAGTATTGCCTATCGGAAATTCCAGCCGCGGCTACCCGCTGCTCGCACTGTACTTCAGAACTGGAAGCAGAAGGAACCGGCGCTCTAGCATAATCACAATGAACGTATAAAGACGCACCGAGTTGAATTACGGATATAAATCCTGATGCGGGGGACAACCTCTTACTTGCTAGGGTGTATGTATGAAAAGCTAGCCATATGGGCTTGATTAAAATGGTTGCGTAGCTTAAAGGGTTGAAGGTTCCACCGTAAAGGTGGGGCCTTTTTTTGTGCCTAACATACATGTGTTACACGTGCTCCCCCATGAATGTCATTTGCGGCCATGCTCATGAATTAGAAGCGGCGTGGCAGCAAATGCTCCAGGATCGACTTCAGATCCTTATCTTCTTTGTAAACTTCTTCTCCAGTATCAAGCTCTGTCACACGAATATATTCAAAGTTTGCCGAAGCATCCACTGGCTTGAACAACAACTGGGCCTCATCTTCCAAACGTACATTAAATCCCATATCCTTAAACATGCTGCTTAACTGACTGTTAGCCGGTTCCTGACCTTGCCCTACAAATATAAGTCCTCTAAGACTTTTACGTTCCTGAGGTTGCGGATAAATCACCTGAAAGTGTACAATGCATTCCATACGGTCGTTCCCCTTTCGTTTAAAACATACTTTGTGAAATTTTGAACTTTAAAATCTGCTATATAAGGAGATACGTTTCATGACCCCAGAACGTTTCGACATTTATGACGATCAGCAAAATTGGATCGGCACTTCACTACGCAGCGAGGTCCATGCCAAAGGATATTGGCACCGTTCATTCCACTGCTGGATCGTGCGTGACAAAGACGAGCAGCGACAGGTCCTTTTTCAGCGGCGGCGTGATATTAAGGATACCTTTCCCGGATGTTACGACATTACAGCAGCAGGCCATCTTACCGCAGGTGAACAACTGCAAGACGCCATTCGTGAGCTGGAGGAAGAACTGGGTGTGAATACTCCATTCGAGGCACTAACCTATCTACTCACGGCTACACAGCAGCTCCAAGGAGAGGTCCGTGGTGTCCCATTCATAGATCGGGAATTCAGCGCCGTCTATGGACTATGTCTGAACCAGCCGCTCGAAGCCTACGTTCTGCAGCCCAGCGAGGTGGATAGCCTGTATGAAGTGCCGCTGGATGATCTACTCGCTTTGTTTCGTAATGAGATAGACGTCATTCAAGCTACTGGAGTTCAGACCCACCCGTTAAGCGATCAGGCAGCTTATAAACCTGAGCGTGTCGTTCGCGAGATTCGGGCAACGGAATTTGTACCCCATGGTACAGCTTATTATATCGATGTGCTGGAAGCTCTGTATCACGTGCCCAAAGAGTGATCATGTACGATCCAGTTCAACCCGATCCAGTTCAATCGAATGTTCATAGCTTCATTTTCTCAAAAATAGCATAACTTCATACCTTTACTATCGACTTGACTGGAAACAGATGCTGTGACGAACATCACTGTCATATCTCAAACCAGCACAAACAGGCGTCTGCCTCCGGGCAGCGCCTGCTTTATGTACACACGTATTCGTTTCATCAAGATATACCTTTGTGCTGGCATGTTCACTCCATCAGAGATAAATTAGTCGCCGATCAGTCTAGCTCTTGTCACCCTCTCCTGAAGGAGAAGACCAATAACGCGCAGAGAGTTCTTCGTACCGGTGCCCATAGCGGGACTCCAGTTCCTCACCCATATCCTGTTCCAGTTCGTACAACACCAGCTCTTGAGCAAAATGATTCAGCAGCAGTCCGGTCATCACCGGATGCTCCGTCACCACTGCCTGTGTGGCGCATGATTCCCCGCGCATGCCCAGCATGCACCAGCGGCGGTCCACCACCAGGGAAAATTTCCGACCATTACCTGTGCCATACAAAGGTAGTCCCGGCCAAGGGACAGGCTGATCAAGCATACCTTCGCCACCATCACACGACCATAACAGCCGCACACCCCGAGCTTCAGCCTGCTGTAAGTCATTACGTAGCAACTCTGCCTCTTCACGCCAAACGTCTACAACAATCTCATGCTGAGCCTCGGCCAATTCACGGCTCAGATTCTCAAACACATTTTTGTCCCCTTCGACGTTATAGAAGACCGGCTTCTCCGGTTCACTCTTGGGCATGCTGCTCTGGACATAATCCAGCGAGGTACGCATTTGATCGGAGATCATACGTGTCATCTCCTCTGGCTTCAGCACACTATACTTTGCCGGCTCCCCCGGACTACACCGCAAGAACCCACGCTGTTCCAGCCGTTGCAGGGTCGCATATACATTGGAACGGGACACGCCCAGCCGCTTCGCAACCTCATATCCTGAGGCTGATCCCTGACGGGCGAGTTCCACCATAATTTTAGATTCCATCTCGGTAAACCCGAGATGACGCAAATGATGCAGCAGTTGGTCCATATTCCCGTCCCCCCATGCTGTCAGCAACCCGCACTGCCTCACAATGATGCAGCAGTGCTTCTACTGCATCAGATCTGTTCGGCACCACAACGCGGGCACCACTTCGAACCTTTGGGCAGCTCGGCTGCACAAATCTGACAATTCACCATTTCACGTGATACTTCGGTCTGTACGTCCACCGTGTTCACGATCGGGTTGTTTTCTTTCCAGTAGCGGATGCGTTCGTCCAGTTCTTGCTGACGCTCACGTTCCCGTTGCATCTCTTCATCTCTGCGACGTTCCCACTCTGCATCGAACGCTTCCTTTTCTTCCTGGGTAAATTCCGTACTGTTATATTCCGATTCTGTCTCCAGATCCGCTATGGACGGAATGACCGTGTGATACGGCTCATCTTCCTCCAGTTCCAATTCAGGTGGCGCATCGTAGAAGTCCGGCTCTGGAGTTTGGGTCTGAGCTACAGCTGCCTCCTGTCTCGCGGCTGTGGTGGCTCCTGCGACTCCTACTGCTCCTACTTTGGGCGCTGCTGTCTTGAGTTCACCCAACTTGCGTCCGCATTTAGGACAGAAGTTGGCATCCAGGGAAGCGACGTGTCCACATTCGCACAACCGTTCGTTCTTAAGCTGAGCAATCTTGTTGCGCAGACCATCGATCTCGTCCTGCAATTCGTCGCAGAGCTGCGACAGATCCACCATTTCTTTTTCTGCACGCGTCATATCCTGTGCCCGATAACCCTCATAGAAGATGCGACCCATATCTGTAAAATGGACTTCCTGTTCCTGTTGCAAGCCCACAATCTGGTTGTTCAGTTTCCCAATCTCAACGGCGTGCTGGGCACGCTCTGTTGCTTTGTTCGCTCCGTCTTTGATGCGCTGAAGCAGTTTCATGACCATTCCTCCTCTGTCCCGTCAAAACCAATATTATCATTTCTATTTAGTAGTAAATTAGCATATTACATCCTTCATGCAAAATGCTCAGGCTTATAACTTATACGATATCATGCCAAAAAGTTGCGTAATCTCGTGCAGGTGCCCGTTTTATACCGATACTGGATGAAATCGGGGGCTTTCGTCAAGACCATATGTTCGGGTATAATGAAGCTTTGACCATACTTAACCGCCTGATTAGGCAACTAACTCTATCATACCAATTTACAATGCGATTGTGAAAAGGGCAAATGGTTTACTTTTAACCGGGATATTCCTATCCCTGAATGCATACAGAGGTGGATGAAACATGTTAAGTCCGAACTCAACGTTCTACCCCCGTCCGCTCGGGGTTACCCCGGCGGCGTCCCTGCCCCAGTCCCCGTCTGCTCCGCTGGAGACCAGTCGGCAACTCGTGGGTAATGAGCAACAGGATGCCTTTTATTTTCGTTCTCTGGAAGAGGCAGGCATCAAGTTAAACGCACCACAAATCTCGGCAGTCCGTCACGGCAGAGGACCGATTCTGACGCTCGCCGGAGCCGGTTGTGGCAAAACAACTGTGCTGGCTGCAAGAGCTGGCTACCTCATAGAAGTCAGCGGCGTACATGCTGGCAGTATCCTACTGGTGACGTTCACGAACAAGGCCGCCACCGAGATGAAAGACCGGATCGCGGCTTTGCCAGGTATACGCCCGGCAGCCGCGAGAGCCGTGCAGGCTCGTACCTTTCACTCTTTTGCCCTGACATTATTGCGTCATTACGGTATGCAGGAAGAGATCTTTGGCGAGTCGCGGGCTCAGCATACGGTTCTGAAGATGCTTCTTCGCCAAAATGGCATGAGTGAAGCCTTCCAGCCTGAAAGTCTGCTGGCCATGCTGTCCGCATGGAAGATGCAAGGATCGGAAACAACCGACCTGCCTGAAAAATCGCAGGAAGAACGCGATGCCAAGCGTGTTCTGCTAGGTTACGAAGCCTGGAAACAGGATCGGGGCAAAATGGATTTTGATGATATTTTACTGCGGGCAGCCGCCCTGCTTCGTGACCCTGCTGTTCTGGGGCCGCTTCAGAAGCGTTTTCAGTACATTATGGTAGATGAGTTCCAGGATACCAACCACCTACAGTATGAAATTGTGCAAAAACTGGCTTCCGCTCACCGCAACCTGATGGTTGTGGGAGACGATGACCAGACGATCTATACCTTTAATGGCGCACGCCAGGAATCGATTTTGGAATTCGATAAAGTATACCCCGGTGCACGCATTGTGACGCTGGATATCAATTATCGTAGTGATGCACGCATTCTGGGACTCGGAAGTGAACTGGTCGCCCGCAATAAACGCAGACGTGACAAACGGCTGCGTGCCGCCGGAAACCGCGGCGATGCGCCCCGTTTCGCCACACCATCCAATGCGGAGGAAGAAGCGGCATGGGTCGTAAACCAGCTGTGTCAACAGGTTGAAGAAGGACAACACACCTATCGTGATATTGCGATTCTTCACCGGACAGCAAGCAGCAGCCGGGCTGTATTCGAGCAGCTTGTGTTGAAAGATGTACCTTTTGTACAGCATGGTGCTTCTCCGGTGTTCTATGACCAGTCTCTCATCAGACCCCTGATGGATCATCTGCGTCTGTCCCTTGATCCACGTGCCATGGATGCTCTCCCCAGTGCATTGGGACCGCTCTATGTATCACGGGATGCAGGGCTGGAGTGGATTCAGCGCTGTGAACAACAACAGGCGAAGAAATATCCGCTCATTCATCTGGTGAAATGGGACAAGCTGAAACCGTTCCAGCAGGAACAGGTCAAGGAACGCATCAAGCTGATCAAATCACTGCACAAACTAAAACCCATCATCGCCATTCAGGAGATGCGCAGGCAGTTCTACGACAAGTATATGGAAAGTGGTGATCCCAGCATCTTCACCCATTATAAGGAAACGATGCTGGAAACCCTGGATGAATTTGAAGCTGCCGTCAAAAAATTCGAAACCGTAGAAGAGTTCATCCAATTCGCGGATGAGCTCTCCCGCAGACACCGTGAGATGGAATCTCTGCGCCGCGCACAGGACAGTGACGCAGTGCAGCTGATGACCATTCACCGGGCCAAAGGACTGGAGTTCCCTTGTGTGTACTGGATCGGAGCCAGTGAAGGCATTGTGCCCCACAGTACCGCACTACGCCAGGATATCCCCGAGGATCAGAAAGCTGCGCTTGCTGTGCAACAGACAGACGCCGAACTGGACATGGCACTGGAGGAAGAACGCAGGCTCGCCTATGTTGCCATCACACGGGCCAAGCAGTACTTGTACGTTACCTCACCGGCGAGCCATCACGGAAAGCCAGCGGATGTGTCCCGCTTCCTGCTTGAAGCCTTCGGCATGGAAGTTCCGGACAAACGTAAACCTCGTGAGGAGAGCCGGACGAGCGGCCAGACTTCATATGGGAAAGGTAATGGACAGTATGCTCGCTCTGGCTCGGGTGCCCGTTCCGAAGGTCGGGATGTGGCACAGCGCCGAGCCATCAGTCACAGTGACCGTCGGTACTTCGAGGTCCACAACGAACGTGATGAGGATCGCCTCGGTGAACGGCGTGGCAGTGGTGAAATTCGCAACCATAAGGCGTTCAGCACCACTGGTGTGAGACCGACAGCTGCGAGTTCCTCCAGTTCACAGTCGTACACTTCAGGTTCAGGTAATACTGAGCGTACGGAGACCGTTGCGGTCTGGAAATGCAGTTCATCCACCTGTAAAGCGTGGCTAAGACAGAAGCCGGCTGTACCTTCTAAAGCAACCAAGAAGGCATCATCAGGCCCTCCCGCCTGTCCCCTGTGTTCAGGATCGATGGAGGCCAGTACCCGCCAGGTGCCCGTAACGGGGAGATTTGGGAAATAAACGAAACGGGATACCGTTATAGCTCGTTTCAGGGCGCTTTTTGCTGTTTATTAACAGTAGAAGCGTCTTTTTTCCATTTCAGAATGGGGGTTGGATTATGCAGGACGGCAAACAACAGCTGTATGTATCGGTAACACATAATCTTATTGAGCAAACAAAGAACGAATCTACACCCTTTGAGGTGTTGGTGGATGACGAACAGTTGGGCCGATTAAAAGATCTGATGAAGGTGCTGGAGGATGACGATGCCTATACATTGCAACGGGCTCCCGTACCCTACAAATCAGCAGACCACGATGAGGCAACAGAGCAATTTTCAGATGGCATGACCTTGCTGTATACCTTTCTGTATGACCATGGCACGCCGGATACCCGGCAGGCAATTGAGAGCATGAACGTGCTTCCAAGGCTGCAGGATACGGATTATGATGACCCTGGGTACGAGAATTCACCACTGAATAAATGACCTGATGCCAAAAAGCATGCGTAACCGCAGATCACGCGGAAGACGCATGCTTTTTAATATGATGAAGGACAACTGCCATGTAAAATGAACTCAATCCAGACGAATCTCCTGCCCTTTCTCAGCGGATTCGTAGATTCCGCACAACATGCGCGTGGAAGCCACACCATCCGCAATTGGGCTGATCGGCTCTGTACCGTTCAGACAACAATCCACAAAGTGGTCAATCTGGTTCTGGAATGCACTATGAATATGGAGACCCGTATTGTCCGTCTGGGGTTCAATATTCAGGATGGTATTATTTTTCTCCGTGACGATCAGTGTCTCCGGCTCCAGTTCGAACCCACCACGCTCGCCGTATAATTTCACAGAAGATTCATCTCCGCGTGCATGCAGGGTAAAGCTCACATCTACCGCCAGCGAAGCCCCGTTTTCAAACCGAATAAGTGCATTCGCCATATCTTCCACGTCATTCACAGCTGCGCTGTAGTCGGCTGCTTTGTAAAAAGAAAGATGTTCGATATGGGCACGATTGCCCAACTTCCGATACGTATTACCACTGACCGAAACAGGTTTCGGCCTGCCCATGAGGTACCAACATTGGTCGATAATATGTACGCCGAGATCAATCAGGGGGCCGCCGCCGGAACGGCTTTTGTCAGCAAACCAACCGCCTGGATTGCCATGACGCCGCAGAATGGAAGCTTTGGCATAATACAGTTCACCAAACTCCCCGGCATCAATGAATCTGCGCATCATCTGCATATTGTTATCATATCGACGCACAAATCCAACGATAAAGGTACGTCCACTCTTCTTCACCGCTTCTTCAATCCGTAGCGCATCTTCCACATTGGTTGCCACCGGTTTCTCAAGCAATACATGCTTGCCTGCCTCCAGTGCAGCAATGGCAAATTCCGCATGTGTATTATTCCAGGTACAGATACTGACAGCATCCACATGCGGGTCCTCCAGCATCTCCCGATAATCAGTGTATACGGATTGAGCATCATACTTCTGCGCAGCAGCTTTAGCCCGCTCTTCGTTCAGATCACAGATGGCATAGATGACGGCATCCTCGTTTTTGGCATAACACCTCATATGAAGATCCGAAATTGATCCTGTACCGATCATTCCGATGTGTAACATTTGTTTCGTGCTCATCATCGTCCTCCCTTCCTTTTCCACAACTTCCACAACATCATTATCGTCTAGTCTGCCCGCAGCATGCCTTCGTAAATACCCGGCGTTGAATTTTCAATCTTCACGGCACCCAGCGTCCGGGCATAGAAATCCACAGGTCCCGCTGATCCGATAATCGCATACCCGTAACCGTCCGCCTTCATCGCATGCATACAGGCCAGTAACAGGGCTGTGCCTACACCTTTGCCCCGTGCATCCTGGCTCACACCTGTCGGTCCGAAGAAGTTGCGACACGTCGCTTCGTAACAGGCAAATCCAATCATTTTCCCATGTTCAACCGCAATATAACAGGACACCGGCTGACGCGCAAAAGCGACCTCACATTCATCCACCCAAGCCTGACTAAAATGTGACCTCACCCAATCCAGTACAAGCTGTTTCTCTGGGGCAATGGCTCTTCGAATCACAATGGAGGATTCCTCCAACGCTCTCAGTCCACTCTCTTGCTCCGGTAAACGATAGAGCGCTACCAACATATCACTCATCTAATCCGTTCCTCCTCGTACTTGAATGTGAAATAGGACAAAGGTTTGGCCACTTACCTGAAATTAACCTGATCCTGCTGCGGATAACCTGCAATACAAGCGATATTTCTAATTTAAAATAATCTACCGCTTACATTCATTGCATTTCAACTGCAACACTTAGACGATTTGTCCCGTCTATTAACTTGAAGCGCGGCCCTAAGGAAGATTTTACCGCGTCAGTACACAGATTAGAAGGGATGAATATTGATGAACAACAACATGAAAAAAGTAAGTGCACTGATGGCCCTATCCATGGCATTGGGTGGTGGAGCCGCTTATGCAGCAACACTGGACAACACACAACCAGTCCATCAAACATCCGTTTCAGCAGATAGTAACGCAGTGAGTGTAGTAAACGTATCCGTGAATGGTGCAACCATTTCTGATGGTTATTGGAACAAAGATGGCAAAGTAGCCATGATCCCGCTGCGTGATCTTACCGACGCACTGGGTATTGAACTGGAATGGAATAAAGAAACTAAAACTGCAGAGCTGACTCGTGGTGCTCTCTGGACACAGGTAATCACAGGCAAGGATCAATATTCCGTGAATAAAATGCTGCTCACGCTGGGTACAGCGCCCGAAATCACAGGCGGCAAATTGTATGTACCGGTTTCTTTTGCAGAAAAAGCACTGCATGGACAAGTGAACACAACAGGAAATCAGGTGACGATCACCAGTGAAGAGGACGTGAAGACGGTTACTGAACGTGGTGTAATTACCAGAATCTCGAACCAAGATAAATATAAGTCCATCCAGATTGGCGGTGCAGGTACGGATGGTATTGTGCTCAATCTGAGCGATGAGACGAAATTCATCTCAGTTGAAGGGAAAGAGATTGCACTGACTGATCTGGCCATTGGCATGAACGTGGAAGCTGAACATTCCCTGATCACCACCCGCAGTCTGCCACCACAAACGCCGACTTACAAAGTCACTGTACTGGATGACGCTGCGGAATCACAATTGAAAGACGTTCTGGGGACAGCGGGTACGATTGAAAATGTAACAACAGCTGAAGGCAGCATCTCACAGATTGAGATTACAGGTACACGCTTAACAGAAACAGCTCCTGACCATGTCGTGCTGAACATTGCTAAAGACACGATGATCGTGAACCACGAAGGTGAAACGGTGAAAGCCGAAGAACTGACCAAAGGCGCTAAAGTCATTGGGTTCTACAGCCCTGTGTTGACACGCAGCCTGCCTCCGATCGGAACAGCTTGGAAAGTGGTTGTTGAAACACCTGCAGCAGAGCTGGAAGCGAAATAGCACGATTGGAAAAACGTCTGGCTGAAACACATGTTACATGTTGTTGCAGACGACCGTGTGCATCGCTTAGCACGGGGTTATGAGTGTGGAGCATCATAATGACCAGCAATCCGCATGTAGCTCCTGGCGCGCGGTGTAATGAGTTTGGCGCATCAAGAGCTCAGCCGTGCGGCCAGGCGGCGAAGTAAATTCAAAATAACCTTATCCGCTTGTCTTCTGACAAGCACGGGTAAGGTTATTTTTTTGGGTTTGTTGGTTTTTAGTTTTTAGTTTTTAGATTGTGTCTTCAAACTTGCTCAAAGCGAAGCGTACCTGAAACTTGTCCGGAGCAGACACGTGCGATGTGCGCTGCATACGAAATAAGTTGCATACTGAATGTAAGAGCAAGCGGAGTTAACGCTAACGAATCTGAGGTGTCTTATTCAAGGATTTGAAGTACCCGCAGAAATCTAAGGAATCTCAGGCACGCTAATTTGAATAAATAGCTGTTTATAGCATTTTTATCAGAGTAATTTGGGAAATAACGTGTCTGATGTTCCTTACATTTTAGAAAGAGGACCTGATCGCCAAATAAGACGTCCTGGGTTCCTTAGAAATCATCCGGATAACCGTCAGAATCAATCGGCTGTGACTTCATCTTCAACAATCGCTTCCACTTCAATCTCAACCATCAACAAGGGATCAATGAGTGCGCTAACTTCAACCATGGTGGCTACAGGCTGGATCTGTCCAAAAAATTCACCGTGCGCCTTGCCAACTTCCTCCCATCTGGAGATATCGGTCACAAACATCCGGGTTCTCACCACATGCGACATGTCCGCCCCCAGTTCTTTCAGTGCATTCTCGATCGTCTGCAAAACGAACCTTGTCTGTGCATACGGATCACCTGCCCCAACAACTACACCATCTTGCATCGCGGTTGTACCCGCCACTTCAATTCGCTTACCTACACGGATGGCACGGCAATATCCCACCAACGGTTCCCATGGGGAGCCGGTAAATACCTGCTGTCTGCTCATTCTCTTGTCCCTCGCTTTGGTTGAATTTGTTTCTTCGGATTAAACATGAATTATATCAGTCTCCCATCATCTCGGACAATGGAATCAAGTTTAATTCTATCTTAACTCCATTAACATTTTTGCACAGAAAAAAATCCCCTAAATGACTGCCCATTGGTTAGATCAAGGACGGTTCATTCGGGGATTTATGAGAATTAGTATCTTTTCTTTAAGGATGAAACATCCAAATTACAACTTGATATTAGCCTCATCGAAGTATTCTTCCAGAGTTAACCCACTCTTCGCCACATCCGGTGCCAAATCGGTACCGATGTACCGAATATGCCAAGGCTCATAGACGTAACCTGTGGTATCTTCTTCACCTTTCAGATAACGGATGACATATCCGTATTCTGCAGCGTGTTCAGCCAGCCACTGACCTTCCTTCGATGTGCCAAATACCTCTTCCAGCACATTGCCCACACTCGGGCTGGATACATCAATGGCAAGACCCGTCTGATGTTCGCTTCGGCCTGGCACAGAGCTCACGCGATCCGTGTATTCTTGACCTTTGGTTTTGACATTATTGTTATAGATGGATACCTGACGCTGATATGAACGATAACCGGACACCGCACGAAGCTCAATGCCATCCGCTTTTGCACCTGCAAACAACTTCTCCAGTGCCTCGGCTGCTTCCTTGCGCATATGCCGCTTCTCGTGTGGTTCGTCGAAGGAGAACGGTACATTCGGCTCTACCAGATCGTCCGGCTCGTAACCGTCAGGCAGACTCCGTTGCTTGTTCACAATAACGGTCATAGACTCGGCATTGGTCACCACGGATTTTGCATCAATTGTCGTTTGCAGTGCGCTGATACTGCGTTTCTCCAGCAATGGATCTTCCGCTGTCGCCCCGTTACCATTGTCCGAAGAGCCCTGCCCTTCGCCCGCTGAAGCATTCCCAGACTCGCTATCCGTGCCTTCACCGCTGTTGCCAGAAGATGATGTGTCATCGCCGCCAGCATTGTCGCCATCCGTTCCTTTATCCTCCGTAAAATGAACCGTTGTGCCGTCCGTCTCCTGTTGTGTGTTACCTGTTCCATTCGGATTCTGGCTCTCCTCTGTGCCTGAACCGTTCTGGCACGCGGCAAGCAATGCTCCGCATATCATCAATGAGGACAGCATAACCACCATGCGGCGCTGTCTTCCTGTAGTTGATTTCATGTAAAAACTCCTATCGCAATAAAATAAATGTTATATAGTTCTCTTGCGTGCAGTGTTCCCTGCGACAGTATACCTTAATTGGGAGCGAAGCTCCACCGGTAAAGACCTCCTTTAGAAGAGATCCGAATGAACATATACGGGCTGTACAGCCTGTATGATCGTTTTTTGGACTTTTAGAGCAACATCCCCGTGCTGTACACAAATAGAAGTGAAGTGGGAATATGCCTTCATATATCCAATATGCAAAAAAGCGATTATACCGAGATGCACTTTACTAATGAGCATTGGCATTGTTGGATAAAGACAAAATTCATCTTGTACCGGGAAATGAATTAAATCGAATAATGCAACATGCTGCAATAAAAACAAGCAGGGGTGATCTGAGATCTCCCCCGCTCTGATGGGTGCATCATTTGGTTGCCGGGCTGTCCGTCTTCTTCTGGACAGCCTGCCACATCCGCGCGGCTACACGCTCGCGGATCAAATCCAGCCCTGCGGTGGCCGGCACGCCCGGCAGCAGCGCCGTCAGCTCCGGCAACGCCGGCGGCTTGCCTGGCTGCGCGAGGCGCACCTCAACGGCGCCAAAACCCGGCCCTGGCTGGTGCATGGCGCCGTCCGCGGCTGCCTCGGCGATCCACTCGCCGACGGCCGCGCCGCCTTCGCCGCCCCGCACTTGCGGGCGGCCCGCCGTTTCCGCTGCGCGGCCGGTGCCGCTGGGATCATGGGCGAGTTCCTCCGCCCATGCCCCCAGCACGCCGGCGAGCAGCGCTTCGCGCGGCAGGCCGGCGTGCGCCAGCTGCAACAGCGGCTCGGCCGCGAGGCGCGCGGCTACAGCGCGCTCAGCGGCCGCGGCATGCGCGCAGCCAGTGCGGCCGCAGGTGCACGCCACGGCCGCGCTGGCCGTTGCTGCGCCTGGCGAGCCATCGGGCGCTTGCGCAGCCGGCAACAGCCCGGCAAGTTCCTCGGACGCCGGGCCGCCGCGCAGCAGGGCGTACAGCGTCAGCGGGCGCTTGCGCAGCTGAGCCAGTACAGCCTCGCGCTGGGCCTCGCTCAGTCGCGCAGGCGTTGCCGTGACCGTGAACATGCCTGCGGCTGATCCGGTCTTGCCCTCAGCAGCGGAAGCGGAAACGGAAACTTCCTGATCCGCATCCGCTGCTGTATTGACTTCTGCTGTCCATCCACCGGGGGACATATGCAGCTCGATCTTCCATTTTTCGCTCACAACAATCCCCCTTTCTCAACATCTATATTCCTCTGAATGTTCAAGGTCACAGCCACGTCTCACCCTGAAGTGAGATTAGGCCACGCAGCTCATCATCCGACATCTCTGTCAGCCAGTTCTCACCTGAACCGACGACCTGCTCGGAGAGTGCCTTCTTGCTTTCGATCAGCTCATCAATCCGTTCCTCCAGTGTTCCCTGACAGATCAACTTATGCACCTGCACATTGCGATTCTGCCCGATTCGGAATACACGGTCCGTTGCCTGATTCTCAACTGCGGGATTCCACCACCGATCATAGTGAACGACATGACTCGCCCGTGTCAGATTCAGACCCACACCTCCGGCACGAAGAGATAGAACAAACATGGACGGCCCCTCTCCTTTTTGGAAAGTCTCCACCATATCATCTCTTTGCGCCTTCGACACACCACCATGCAGGAAATACGGTTCTTCCTCATATCGCTGTTTCAACCTCGATACCAGCAGATCTCCCATAGCAACATACTGCGTGAAGATCAGAGCCGATTCCCCGTTATCACGGATGGCGTCCAGCAGTTCAAGCAATCTTTCCATCTTACCAGATGCCTCAGCCTTGCCGTGATCTTTCCGATTACTGTCCGCCAGCACCGGATGATCACAGATCTGCTTGAGCTTGGTCAGGGAGGACAGAACAATCCCTTTGCGGGCAATGCCATTTCTGCCGTCCAGACCACCCATCAGATCATCCACCACACGCTGGTACAACACCGTCTGCTCCGGTGTTAGGGAACAATAGGATTTCAGTTCAAGCTTCTCTGGCAGATCCTTGCGAATATCCGGATCACTTTTCAGCCTGCGCAGCATGAATGGAGATACCAGTCGATGAAGCTCACGCAAGGATGCTGCATTTTCTTCGGATGGCCCCAGTCCCGTATACCGCTGGCGGAACGATGAAGCTGTGCCCAGATACCCCGGATTGAGAAACTGGAAAATCGACCAAAGTTCGCTCAGTCGGTTCTCTACAGGCGTTCCCGTCATCGCAATACGATGAAGTGTAGACAAGCGCATTACGCTTTGCGCTTGCTTGGTACGGTAGTTCTTAATATATTGTGCCTCATCCAGCACAATGGTGGACCAGTGCAATGAAGCCAGATCCGGGCCATCTCTGCCTGCCAGATGATAGGTCGTCAGTACAATGTCATGCGTCTGCGCTTCTGCCTGAAAATCATTCCCGTGCAACCGTTGTCCGCCATGATGAATATATAGCGACAGATCCGGGGCAAACCGCTTCAGCTCACGCTGCCAGTTTCCAAGCAGCGAGGTAGGGCACACAATAAGTGCAGGCAGATGAACAGGCTGCTCATTCGTGTGCTGATCCGCCGGGAAAGAATCATCTGATCCATTCAGCAGCTCATTCTCGCGGGCTTCCTCTTCAGCCGCCTGGCGTTCCTCGTGTTTGCGGTCCAGCAGACAGGTAATTACCTGAATCGTCTTCCCAAGTCCCATATCGTCCGCGAGACATACGCCAAAGCCCAACTCGCGCATGGCGGATAACCATTGGTATCCTCGTTCCTGATAAGGTCTTAGTTCACCATGCAATTCTGCCGGAACCTGACGAGGCTCAATGCTGCGAAGCACCTGTCCATCGAGCAGGAAAGCAAGCATCCCATCAGATTCGGCACCAAAGACGGAAAGACCCTTCCATGCGGAATCCTCCCCTTCATCCGCTGCCAGATGCAGCCATTCGGAGAGAGGCATGTATTGTTCTTCTTCTTTTTTCATATAACGCAGGACTTGGCGAATCTCTTTTGTATCCACTTCAATCCATTCACCACGGAACATGACATACGGAACTGTGGATTCAGCCAATGCTGCCAGTTCCTCCGCCGTGACCGGTTTACCATCCAGCATAGGCTCCGCTTTGAAAGCAACCAATTGTTCCATGCCCAGTGCCGATGTGGCTCCAGGCAACCGTTCTGTTCCCCTATTCAACATCTGCAGACGCAGTCCCGCACGACGTTTCCCGGCACGACTCCACCTTGAAGGCATGAGAACGGTTATCCCAGCCTTCTGCAAACGTGGAACTGCATGCGTGAGAAATTCGAAGAAACCCTGCTGCTCCAGCTTAATTTCCTCTGGGCGAGCGGTAAGCAGCGCCGTCTCCAATTCAGGTGCCAGTTCTGCTGCTTGCCCGAGTGCCATCAATAATTGCTCTGCCGCCGAGGTATATAACACCTTACCTCGGTCCAGATCTCGCTCCGGATGTGCCCAGATGGTCCGTGCAGGCAACCTCAGGCTTGGTTCCTGCTCACTGTCCACCCAAAAGCTTATTCCCCATATCGTTTCATGTTCGCCCAGTGGAGGCTCCAAGCGGAGCACCAGCTTCAATTGGCCTTCAGCAGGCGCCATCTCTTCTGCTCCCACGATTGGCATAGACGTTCCACCAACTTCTTGCAGCGTATGAATAAACGCTGTCATATCGTCCGTCGGCCCTTGCACCGTCACAGGACGGAACATCGAGATCAGACTGTTCCACCAGAGTTCGGCTACTGGCGAAGATCCGCGTCGATATGGGGTGCGATAACGGGACAGTTCACTGTCCATGCCCTCCAGTTCACTTGTCACTACAGCATGAATCATGCCACTCATGAATGAAAATAATACCGCAGCCCCTGCTTCTTCACGCGTTTCCGGTTCCAATGAAGCATAAGCTCCAGGAGCAGCCAATCCAATTGGAGGCATCGCTTCTGCAAGATCGCGGAAGCGTTCGATGTCCTCCTCCTGCTGCAAGCGTGGCCGCCATACACCTGTTAATGTCTCTTGCCCGGTCCGTCGCCGTGCTCCGGTCTTTGCTGCGAATTCAGCCGATGGAGCAATTGCTCCCCGCAACAGCAGCTCCTGTGTGAACTGCGCTGCTTTGATCCAGTAACGCATCTCTTCTCCAACCTGAATTCCGGCTGCATTTAACAAACGGTCATCCCATTGCAGCAGCAACCTGAAGGCATCCTTAGGCGAGACTGCCAATCCTTCCAATGTGCGCCCCAGCAGCTGACGCCGCTTCGTGTTCTTCGCCTCAGCCGTGTTCCTCAGCGGATTCGGCCAGCGCAGCTCCGCAAGACGCAGAGCGGCAGGCTGAAACAGACGACCCCCGTCGCCAAAATTCAACCTTCTTACCACGTGGCTCCATGCATCCACACGTGGTTCCGATGTTTCACCGGAAAAACAAAAAAATACGTCACCAAGCCATACTCCATACAGCGATTGCATCATTAAAGTCTCCCGTCATCCCTTCGCATTGTTACTCTCCATCATATACGAAAATGACCGGATTTAAAAACCTTTGCCCATAAAAAGTGGTTATTTCGATGGTTAGGGCGTGTCTGAAAACGCCCTAGCAACACAAAAAAATGTCCCTTCTCCCGAAAAGCGGATGAGGAACATTTGGGTAAACCGAAGGATTGTACTGAATATTGAAAGAATTACGGATCGTTATACTACTATGATCTGATCAAGCTGCCCAGTAATACATCCAGGTTCAAAATACCCGCACGATGATCTTCACAGAACCCGATTTTGTCAAAAACGCCAAGCATGAAACGGCGGTGTTCCTCAGCTGGTTCCTCGAAACGATCGTAACTTACGACAGAATCGACCATATCTACGATCAACGGCACGAATCCACCTTTGTAAGGCACCACAATAATACGTGTAGAAGAAGTATCCTCCTGGTCCGGCATGCCTAACAATACTCGAAGACTCACCACCGAAACGACCTTACCGTACAACGAAGCAAAACCTCTGATCTCCGGGCTTCCAAACGGGACCGTTGTCACCTGCACCATTCTGATGATCTCATGAACTTCATCAATTCGTAGTGCAAAGATCTGGTCTCCTACCGAAAAATTAATATATTGCATTCCCTCGTCCATAGTTATCCCCATATCCTCTCATTCCGTATAATCAGATCATTATAAAATATAAAAACAAAACCATAAGAAGAGCACTTTATTTTGGCTAAGTGACCTGCTTGTGGTTCGCATTCACCAAGTCACCACAGGTACTTTCGTCCGATTAGATGTTACTTTGGTGTATCGGTTATTTTTGATCAAATGTTTAGGCTTCAGAGCAATTTTGCCAACTTCAACAGACGTTGCATTACGGTTGCTGTCTCCGCTCTGCTCATTTGCCTTATTATGGAGGGTGGTGGAAGTCAGTCGTTTTAGTATTGAGCGTAAGTAACCTGACATTGGATTGAAAAATTATATTCAAAAAAAGACCAAAGATCAGCTTTATGCCGATTTTTGGTCTTTTTTTCCCCATATATTATGGATCTGTTTCTATGTTTTCAAATACTTGGAACAAAAAAGCGATACTCCTGTGGATAACTTGTTTTATTACTCCAAAACAACTGTTTTATCGGATGAAAACACGAGTTATACCTGATTTGTGGATAAGTTGTGCACATATTGCACACATGTTGTGGATATCTTTGGCGTTTCATGTGGATATTCATTAATTTAATGTGGACATGTTGTGTATTTGTTTGTAAATCTGACGTAAAATCTGAATTTTCGCTTCAGTTATCCATTACTGTGGACACGTTGTGGACATGCCCAATTTCCTTCGCTGTAGTTATTCGATCAATTCACCCTGACGCATGATCAGCCTGTCATCGATGTACACGTCCGGCTTTTGTACAACTGCATCAATATGAACACCCGCGGCAATCGTTCCACCAAATGTGTTATTGCTGCCAAAGGCCACATGAATTGTGCCGTACACCTTCTCATCTTCCAGCACCACACCCGTGATTCGTGCCTTATTATTGGTACCGATCCCGAATTCGCCGAGAAAACGACCATCGCCCTCACCAAGCGTTTCCAGTAACTGAGCCCCATCTGGTCCTTCAGCTGACACCAACCGTCCTTCACTAACGGTTAATAACATCGGTTCACGAAGTGCCCCAATTCCAGCAACGGAACCATCTACAACAATACTGCCCTCGCCCTTGCCCTCAACGGGAGCAATATAGGCTTCCCCTGACGGCAAGTTGCCCGATTCACCAGGGTTCAAATACATACCTGTGCTTGGTACACCGTTACGATCTTCAATGGAAAAGGAAAGACTATGGCCCTGCTTCTCTATTCGCACATGGCGACCTGCGGTTAATAGAGCCGTTACCTTCTCGGTCAACGCCTTTACTTGCGAATATTCAGCTGTAATGGCTCCGTTCACAAACATATCCTCTGTAATGCCAGGCATTGTTGCCACTCGGGTCCCTGAAGCAGCGGCTTTTTTGCGTGCCTGGGTATGTGTTAATGAATATCGCGTTACACACACGGCTACATCTGCTCGAATCATGGCCTCTGCAATCGGCGCAGGTGGCTCTTCTCCAGATCTGCTGCGTTCCTCCATGATTAACAGGACTGATTCTGCACCAAGTGCTTTGCCTGCCTCATAGATGGATTCAGCCAGATCCCGTTTCATATCGTCTGCGACAACTACCAGATTCTCTCCGCTGCGCAGTCCGAGACATTCCGTTAACACATTTTTACTGATTTCTACACGTTGCTTGCTCATACATTCATCTCTCCTGTCTTTGGTTCAGCTCTCAAGAGTCGACTTGACCCTTTCGACAGTTTGCACGGGATTCCTGCATATCCGAACCGAATCTGACTCATCTCACGTTATCAGACCATTCAGCGAGGATTGCAGCTGTTTCCTTATACTGAAACGTCGGAAAGTAATGCCCATAGGGTACATCTATCCGTTTGACCTGTGAGTTCATATCCTGGGGATAGTGATATTCCCGATCTTGATTGGCCCATAGAACTAATACATTCTTGGCATAATGCTGACTTTCCATTCTCGCCCACAACGTTGATCTGGCGCCTTTCCTCTGACCCGAGTGGATCCAGCGCAACAAGTCTGCATGCGCTCCTGCAATGCGAGGGGACTGGAGACTGGAGCGTATTCTCTTGCCCATGGTATGGGCCATAACACTGCTGTCGCCTACGCCGCTATATGAACTGAACATTTGATTCCAACTTTTCTCCGATCGTCCAGACAGCAGGGAGCGCATCACCCCTCTTGGCAAACGGGAAACCCATCTTAGCACATTCGGATTCGAATTGTTGGCAACTGGCTGAAGCAAACCTAACCGAATGTTTTTGCGCCCGCTACGCATCTGTGCCTCAGCTGCAATAGCAGCCCCTATTGAATGGCCCACCAGCTTCACCGGACCTTCAAACTCACCAAGAACCGTAAGCAGTGCATCCACCTGACCTTCAAACGCTTCATCCCCCTGATGCACCGGGGACCGTCCGAATCCAGCGAGATCGATTAACCATACCGGGTTCCCGGTCCGGTCCCTAAGCTGTTTTCCTAACGGTAACATCTCATCCGCAGATTGAAGCAGACCATGTACAATAATCCAAGGCTCTCCCTTACCCTCCCAACCAAGCATAGCCATATCTCCGCTCCGTGACCGGGTATAATCTGTCGGAAAACCCTCAGGTAACGGCGTATAACGAAGACGATAATCCAGATCGGCTGTAACCAGCGGAAGCTGTTCCCGGATGTCCGGCCAGGATTGCCCCATACGTGTGAACAGAGCCTCCGTCTCTTCAACCGGGAATGACCTGTTAGTAATAAAAGCAACCGACTCCGCTGGAACACCACTGATGCGTGTACCACCTGATTTCATGATCCATTGAATCCATGGTAGTGGCACAGCCCCTTTGGGCTTGGGTACGTCCAATTGCTGCGCCAAGAGTTGCAGCAGTTCCTTCATATTGGGACTGTCTTCCTTCCGCGCCAACAGTGGATAAGTTCCTCCAACTGGAGCAGCTTCCCTGGATAGAAAAACAAGCGTCTGTGCAACAATGTCATTCTCCACAAGCGGTAACCAATAGGATGAACCTCCCGGCACTACCGGCATAAGTCCTTTCTGAATCGCCTGAATGAGCAGTCCAATCCCACCCGTTTGCTCGGTTTCACCTGTGGGACGTGGTCCAACCACTGTACTCGGATTTATAACGGATAAGGGATAGTGATGCTGTTCTGCATGCTCGCGAATGTGCAGATCGGCATGGAACTTCATCTCTTCATATGCACTTTCATTGTTATCCACATGCTCAACCTGTAGATAATTCCCCTGTTCATTTCGCTCTCCATAAGGACTCATATAACCAACAACGTGGATAAAGTGTCTCAATCCATGAGTACGGTGGATTTCCTGTGCTAGCTGTGCGACTTCTCTGGCCCCGTTCATAAATATCTGCTCAGCTACTTTTCGTTCCAAAGTGACGTCCATCGTTCCTCCCGCATGAATGATCACATTTGCTTCAAGAGCACGCTCCCGATCCGCTGGGGTAAGGCCAAGACCCGACATGGACAAATCACCTGTAATAAAAGTAATTCGGTCGAAATCCTTCACTCCATAAGCCTTCAGCACAGTTATGGCTCGCTGTTCCGAACGAACCAGCAAGAGCAATTTTACGCCTCCCTGCGTGAGTTGTTTGACCGTTTCTTTGCCGATAAAACCTGTGCTTCCTGTCATAAAAATGGTCGTGGCTGCAATATCAGACTTGCTTATTACCTGATTCATGTTTGTTGAATTTGCTGCTGTGTTTACTTCATTGGATACACGGTTAGTATGTACAATCATTCTGTTACGGCTCCTTTTAGTACTATATAGTACTAGTTATATTCAAAAAAAGAGCTTCGATTAACGAAGCATCTGACAAAACGTACGTGCCGATTGTTCTATAATCCCAACATCACGGGCAGTTCCCGCTAGGATTAGTGAACCTTCCAGTGCTGCAATAAACAACAACGCAGCCGGTCCTGGTTCAATTTCTTTGCGAAATTCACCACGATCCAAACCTTGCTGAAACAACTTCTCCACCATCGGTCTAAGCTCACGAAAGAATCTGGATATGCTTTCCTTCACTTGGGGTGCACTGTCTGGTGTCTGCATATATAACGTAACAAAAGGACAGCTCCCTTCGTAATTTCGGCCCTCAATCCCTGCCGACAGCAATGCCATAAATGAGTAGATACGCTCCTCCACTCCTCGCTCACGCTGACTGAGCAGCAGATACAGCTCCGACTCATATTGGGCAATCCAGTATTGTACCACGGCCTGGAGCAGTTCCTCCTTGTTTTTAAAATGATAATAAATATTCGACTTCGATACCCCACTCACTCGCACGACTTCATCCATGCTGACGTAGCTGTACCCCTGACGCAGAAATAATTGTGCCGCCACTTCAACTGCCTTGGTCCGGTTCACCGGATTGGAACTCTTGGATTTGGCAGGTCCCGTGTTCATTTTTTGATTTGTCATATTTAGAACTATATAGTACTAGTTAAATAAAAACAAGTTTTTCTGTTAACAAAAGATGATCTCTTACTCCAACTACTCTATACTTGTCCACATTTAGAGTGTTATACACACAGGATATCCACATATAGTATTAACTCTGTGTTAAATACGTCATGAGATCGTTAAACTGCTTTCGGGTTATCCACATTTCAGGGATATTCCCATCTATCATTTTTCCAGCGAGTACTTTTTGACTCCTTGGAAAAACGAAAACAGGCCAACCAGAATAAGATTTCTGGTTGGCCCGTTTCAATTAACTTATATATCCGAGAGACTAACTTTTCTATCCAAAAATTTCTGAACAGTTTTTGGTAACCTGTGGATACCGTCCATGATCCGAATTATTTTTTCAGACTATCCCAGTTCTGTTGCAATGCGTCGAGCAATCCGGCTTTATCCGATTTGCCTGCAACGTAAGCCTGAATCGTGCTGCCATACTCTTGTGGAACCCCTTCAGGGAAACGGTTGAAGTTCCAGCTGAGTGTTTTATTTTCCTGGCTATACTTCATGATCTCTGTTGCTAGGTCACCCAGATCCTCTTCCGATGCCGTGATGGAACTGAACGCCGGGATGAATTTGAATTCTTTTGTCATGTATTGTTTCCCAATATCCGAAGTTACGAGCCATTCCAAAAACTCTTTTGCTTCCGGTTTCACTTGAGAGTTCTTGTTCACAACCCAATAGTTTGGCACACCGACAAACAATTTGTCATTTGGTTCATTGTTAATTGGCATTGGCAGGATACCCAGATTCAGATCTGGATCAATTCCATCGATCTGTACTTGAGTCCAGTTCCCTTGCTGCATCATCGCCGCTTCTCCACTCGCAAACAACGTAACTTGCGTATTGTAGTCGGTTGTCAGCGGGTTTTTGTTGCTGTATTTCAGCGTTAAGTCGAGCAAGTTGATCCAGTCGGCGAACACTTGGTTGCCAGGAATCTTCTCCGTACTTTCGTTGAGTCCCTGGATGAATTTCACCGGATCTGCCTGATTTGCAAATGCGACGTTTACGTTATGATTACCCAGCACCCACCACTCCTGATATCCGTTCGAGAAAGGCGTAATCCCTGCGGCTTGAAGTTTCTGTGCAGCTTGATCCAATTGTTCCAATGTCGTTGGAATTTCGGTAATACCTGCTTTTTGGAAGAGGTCTTTGTTATAAATGAAACCATAACCCTCCAGCGCGAGCGGCTGTCCGTAGAGCTTGCCGTCTTTGGTCATTGGCTCTTTGGCTACTTCGAGTGCATCCTTGGCCCATGATTCTCCAGACAGATCTTCCAGATATTCAAGCCATGTATCCAATTCACGATAACCACCAACGTTGAAAATGTCTGGTTGTTCGCCAGCGGCAAACTTGGCTTTTAATGCAGCACCGTAGTCACTGCCGCCACCTACAGTTTGAATGTCCAGTTTGACGCCTGGATGGGAGGATTCATATTCCGCTTTGAGACGATTGAGCGCTTCCGCAATTTCGACTTTGAATTGGAAGATTTTAATGGTTTTATCTCCAGCAGCAGCCTCGCCGCCACCTTGAGTATCCGTGTTGACCGGACTACCACTCTTGTCTCCATTGCCACAACCCGCGAGCATTACCGAAAAAGCAATCAGCATAAGCAACGTCAACTTTGTCATTCTTTTCATACATACACTCTCCCTATAGTAGTTTCAGTATAACAGTTCCACTAATGCATATTTACACTGGCACTCCGATGACGAATAACCTTCCCTTGAAACGTGTTTTCAATCTAACGAATCTAGCGCACGTTATTCGCACCTATTTGCACAGGTTCCCATTCTAACGAATCACAGCGACGTTATTTCGTCGATTTGGTCGAATTTTAAGGCTCAGGCGCCGTTTTACACCCGAATAACGTTACTGAGGTTCGTTAAAATTTGTATTCCTTGATTATCCACCTATTAAGACGCGATGGATTCGTTAGCGCTTTGAACAGGGAGCATACCATCACTCTGCAGAAGAAGTTCCTGGCTATACAAGCTTCTTTCTTGGTCATTTCTTTTTATCGGTCTTTTCTCTTCCCTAGGAGTCATGCCCAAGCTATGCAGGCATGACTCCCTTTGCACACCTCCATGCGAGGTGGGAGCAAAGGGATCAGGATGCGATGTAGGAGCGGAGCGTTCGCCTTTGATACTCGGTGGCTTCCTTGCCCTAATACATTCAGGCCACCGAGGAGCAACAGCGACCGAAAGCGCAACTTGATCCCGCCAGCGACTTGCACTCGCACTTACCCTTTAACTGATCCAGCGGTAATCCCCTGAATGATATACTTCTGCATCAGCAGGAAGAAGATAATGATCGGCATGATACCGAGCACAAGTGCCGGCAAGGCCAGATCCCATTGCTTCGTATATTGACCGAAGAGTGCAAAGGTCGCAATCGGGATTGTACGCAGGTTGGAGCTTTGCAGGATCAGGGATGGGAGCAGATAATCATTCCAGATCCAGAGTGTGTTCAAAATGATGACGGTTACATACATCGGTTTCATGAGTGGAAATACGATCCGGAAGAACACCCCGTAGGCAGAGCTTCCATCCACCCGAGCCGCTTCCTCAATCTCCAGCGGGACGGATTTTACAAACCCGTGGAACAGGAAGACAGACATCGGTGCCCCGAAACCGAGATAACAGATAATGAGGCCGCCAAGGCTGTCGATCAATCCCAGATTACTGGTTACAGTAACGAGTGGAATCATGATAGACTGGAACGGAATCACCATAGCGGCAATGAACATGCCGAACAAAATCCGGTTGAACCGGGTATCACTGCGGACCATTCGATACGCGGCCATGGAACTGATCAGCACAAGCAACAGATTGCTGACTACCGTAACGATAAGCGAGTTCATCAGCGCCGACGGGAAGTTAATTTTCTCCCAAGCGTTCGCATAGTTGCCCCACTGAAATACTTCCGGCCATGCAGCCGAATTGGTAAGTAGATCACCGAATGTTTTGACCGAATTCACAAACAGGAAGTAAAACGGAACCAGGAATAAAAGTCCAAGGAGTACCATGACAATCTCGGTTACAATGGTACTGAAGCGGTAATTTTTCGTCGTCTCCATTAGGCTTCTACCTCCTTGCTCTTCGTCAGACGTACCTGAATCATGGTGATGATGGCAACGATTACGAAGAACACGAGCGCCTTGGCGGTTCCGATGCCATATCTGTTATTCACAAAGGCTTCATTGTAAATATTGAGTGCAACCGACTCTGTTGATCCGAATGGTCCACCTTTGGTCAGTGACAGATTGAGATCGAACATTTTGAACGACCAAGAGATCGCCAAGAACAGACAGATCGTTACACCCGGCATAATGAGCGGAAGAATGATGCTCCGCAGTACCTGCCAGCGACTTGCGCCATCAATCTCGGCAGCTTCCAGCAGATCAGGGGATACATTCGTCAGAGATGAGATGTAGATGACCATCAGATATCCTGCGGTCTGCCATACAAACACAATCACGATTCCCCAGAAGGCGGTCGGTTCATCTCCCAGCCAAGGAAGGTTGAAGAAGGACCATCCTGTTACATCGCCTACTGCTGAAAACCCTTTCACAAATATGAACTGCCAGATAAAGCCGAGCAACAACCCACCGATCACGTTCGGCATAAAAAAGATCGTACGCAGAATGTTTCTCGTCTTGAGCGGTTTGGTCAGGAAATACGCCAGGAAAAAGCCAATCACATTGGTCAGTACCACACCAACCACGGTGAAGCGCACCGTAAACCAAAACGCCGTTTGGAACTTGGGATCATTCGCAAAAACATGCACGAAGTTGTCAAACCCTACCCAATTAATGTTCTCGGATACCCCGTTCCAATCCGTGAAGGAATACACCATGCCAAGCAGGAAAGGGACCACGATGATGAGAATAAAAAACACGATGGAGGGACCCACGAACACAAGCTGCTGTAACAGCTGTGAAGATTTGCGATGCTTCATATCGTTCTCCCCTTCTATAGATGGATGAAATTGGTCTCTTTTTCTATTAAACCCCATTATCGCCGAGGGAAACACCGACCCTTGTGAACAGTTGGGGGTAAAATATTGTCCTCTCTTAACCTGCAACCAGAAGGGGTGTTCCGATGTCCAAATACTACAGTATACGCACCAAATTGATTGCCTTTATGCTCATTGCTACCACCCTTCCGCTGCTCGCATCGATCAGCATGACGTTTATCCAGACCAAAACGGCCCTACGGGAACAGGCCGTGGAAGAGAACAAACGCCTGATCTATCAAGCTTCCACCAATCTCAATAACTATGTGGATAACGTGGCCAGAGCGTCGCTCGCTGTGTATAACGACCCGAACTTTTTGCGTAACTTGGCAAAAATTCCTGGGGATTATCGTGCGGTTGCCGAGGTGTACACCACTTTGCAGACCATCCGCGCGGCTGTGCCGGATGTATTCCAGCTGTATTTGCACTCTTTTGCCGCCAATCAATCCACCTTAATTACAAATCCCTTTCCGAAGCGGGAGGAACGCAAACAGGCCTATTCCGGCTCGCTCCATGGAAAAACAGGCGGTGACAGCCCGGATATCTGGGTGGAATCGGCCCATATGAGTCACACGTACGGATTCAAGGCTGCCTCCCCTGATGATCCTGAAAGAACGGTCATTACCCTGCATCGGGTGATCAAGGATATTCCGTCCACAGAGCGTCTGGGTGTACTCGCCATAGATCTGAATATGAATACCATTGCAGCAATCTGTGGCAGACTGTATGATCCGGCTAAGGAACAGATCTATGTTGTGGATGGTCAGAATCAGATCATTTACCAGGGACGTTCCGAGGCCAATCATACGGATGCACTGCGAGAGGAAACGGCCATTGAACTGAATATCGCGCGAACTGGCGCTGGTACAGCCCAGAATGTCGCAGGACATTTTGAACAGGATCGTTCCATGTATGTATACCAGCAGCTTGGCAGCACGTACGCCGACTGGACCATTGTCAAACAGATTCCGAATGAGACGTTATACGCCAGAGCGACCACACTTACGTGGAATAACGCGATGATTGCCATTGCGGCACTTGTATTGGTCATTGTTGCAACCTTGTTCATCTCCATCCGAATCACCGGTCCACTCAAGCAACTCATGCGATATATGAACCAGATCCAAGCCGGGCGTCTGCACGTGGATATCCATCTATCCAGCCGAGATGAATTCGGGGTGCTCGCTCGTCATTTCCGAGATATGATGGATACGGTAAATAATCTTATTTTGCGGGAATATCGACTCGAAATCGCCAATAAAACAAATCAGCTCAAAGCGTTGCAAGCGCAGATTCATCCGCATTTTCTGTATAATACACTGCAATCGATCGGTACACTTGCCCTTCAACAACAAGGACAACGGGCGTATACACTACTCTCTTCCCTGTCCAAAATGCTGCGCTACAGCATGCGGGATCAGACCTCCGTGACCTTACGCGAAGAGGCGGAGCATGCCCGGTTATATCTGGAACTGCAACAGGAGCGGTTCGGTGACCGCCTTGAGGTGGATTTGAATTTTGCCGAAGATACGCTATCTGTCGAAATGCCAAGAATGACGTTACAACCTTTAATTGAGAACTACTTTAAACATGGAGCAGATATTCAGCCTGGCAAAGGTCACATATCCCTATCCAGCCGCCGGATCAACGATCATTGGATTGAAATAGAACTGAATAATAACGGACCTTCCATACCTGAAGATAAATTACTGGAGATCCGCGGATGGCTGCATCAAAGTCATACAGCAACCGGGTTATCCACACAAGAATCCGACGAGTCTGAATCCATCGGTCTACGAAATGTAATACGCCGACTTCAATTGAACTCACATCCCGGTCACTCAGCCAGGCTTGAGATCAACAATCGGGAACCCAATGGTGTGAAGATCAGGGTTAAACTATACGCGGGAGAGTGAACAACATGAAGGCACTGCTTGTAGATGACGAAAAACATGTCCGCGATGCCATAAGGTTGCTTGGTCATTGGGAAGAGTTTGGCATTGATACGTTAATCGAAGCGGCAGACGGGGATGAAGCCATCGCCGCCATCACGGCACATCAACCTCAAATCATACTCAGTGACATGCGTATGCCAGGCAAGGACGGTATGGCATTGCTTGAATGGATATCGACTCATGCCCCACACAGCAAGGTGCTGGTTATCAGCGGATATGATGATTTTGAACTCGTGAGGCATGCAATCAGGCATGGTGGCATGGACTACCTCCTGAAACCTGTGGAAGCAGATGAGCTGAATGCATCTCTATTAAAGGCCGTTACAGCTTGGGAAGAGGAAGACGCCATTCGGATACAATCCACCAGGCAATCCATTGTCGTTAATCGAATGCGCCCCCACTACCAGGATCGTCTGCTCACCGAACTTGCCGTCGGCAGAGGCAGCAGCCCATCACACATGCAGCGATTGCAGGATGAGTTAAATCTCCCCTGTCTAATCCCTGTCTGTAGTGTCGCTGTCACCAGCCTGTCCCATCTGGATGCAGATTGTCTGGCAAAATACCGCAGTCAACCAGATCTGCTTGTGTTCTCGGTGCTCAATATCTGTGCCGAGATGTTATCCACACCAGACGAAGGCGTAATGTTTCGTCAGTTGGATCAACCGGACGAGATTGTTCTGCTACATTGGGGTTCATCCACTTCATTGGAACATATTCTGGACAAGGTCAATCATGGATTGGAGCAGACGATTCAGCGCAGGCTTCATTTTGGCATCTCCACCTGTGAGTCCTACCCTGGCGGAATCTCAGCGGCCTATCTGGAAGCAAGTTCAAGGTTGTGGCGACGTAATGCTGTGCAGATTAAACAGCGAATCCATGCCTCAGTGGAATCATCAAATGGGAATAAAATCAGGCGTTTAACCGCCCATGAAGAACCCCTGCGTATGGCAGCCATGAGCTGCCGGGCTTCCAGTGTATCTGCTGCGGTCGCCGAGTGGCTTGACCCGATTACTGATCTTGGGGTTGTCAGTGCTGAGCAGATCCAGCAATGGATCGATGAGCTGGAATGGATGCTGAGCCGCTGGCTTGATGATACGGCAGGTTCGTCATTCAAAGAGGAAGAAGTGACGGAGGAACAGTCTATTCCCTTTGCCGAGTTACCTTTGGACGCTGAAGGACTGTTATCCTTCCCCCTGCTTCGTTCATTATTGGAACAACGACTGCTTGCCGCAGGAAAGGCGCTCACCGCTCATCACCACGCCAATCCTGATCCCATGAGTGAGATTGCACGTTATATGGACGCCCATTATCAGGAGGACCTGTCCTTGCAGCAGATTGCCGCGCGTTTCTACCTGAGCCGGGAGTATATTTCCCGTAAATTCAAACAGCAATTTGGCCTGAACTGGTCGGAATATTTGGGCAAACTGCGAATCAATAACGCCAAGCTGCTATTGCAAAACCCTTCCCTGCGTGTCGCCAAAATATCGGAGATGGTTGGATTCCAGGACGAAAAGTATTTCAGCAAAGTGTTCAAAAAGATGGAGGGCATCACGCCAGTCGAATATCGTAAAACATTATTGCAGGCTGGTACGTAACGAGTACCTGATCCGAATTAAAAAGAGTACTCCCGGATTGGCCCATCGGAAGTACTCTTTTTAATTTTACTTTTACAGAAAATAGCCTATATCATGACGACTTGTTGGCTCTTTCTTTTCTAAGATAGGATACGCTCCGAAAGATTGCAGCTACAGCTACACCAAAGTAGAGATAATAAACTTTATTTCCCGTTGTATGAGCTGCTATGGAAAAAAAGATAACGGTGAACGGTACAAGTATAATATCCAGGTAGAACATGATCTTCCGGTAAGTAAGGATACTCATCGCCCCTTTTATTTACCAAAAATGGTTTTATTAATTATATTAAATCATAACATAGATACGTCCTAGTCCGCTCACCGATCCCGCAAAATCACCGCAGGTACAAGTCGAATGTAGATTAGCTCACCTGCAAGCTCCACCATCGTCTGTGTAACGATGACTGCCGCAGCTATGGTTGCCCATTCTGGTGGGAGTGCCAGTGCTAGCGGCAGAACAACCAGCGAATTCCGTGTGGCTGAACTGAATATCAATGCCCGCCCAGCGCCTGGATTTAATCCAAACCAAGTAGCAATGAGCCGAGATATCCAAGGCATAATGATCAGAAAAGCAACGTAGATCGGGATTACGTTCACGATGATCGCCATATCATTGTAGACTTTGCCAATCTGAGATGCGACAACCACGATCAGCGCGAGTGCCATCATAGGAACCGGGAGCCATGCCGTCGCATTTATGACCCGCTCCCCGCTCGCTTTACCTCTGGAGAGAACTTGTGTAACAACAGCGAGCAGCAGTGGAATAACGATCAGGAACAGAAAAGCCTCTACAAACGGCCCTACCTGCATGAACTGCGCTACCTCAGTACCCATCAATAGCCATAAATAAAACGGCAACAGGATCATTTGTATGACAAATAAAAGAGGTGTAGCGGCGAGCATCAGTTTTTCATTGCCCCTGCCGAGTTGTGTGAACACAATGACGTAATCAATACAGGGTGTTAACAGTACCAGATAGACTCCAATCAGAACGCCTGGTGATTGCGGAAAGAGCAGTGTAAGCAACCAAACAACTACAGGTACAACGATAAAATTAGCCACCAGTAGCGCCCCCATAAATCGAAGATTCGACCAGGACTCTTTTAACTGTAAAAAGGGAATCTGTACGAACATGCTATATAACAGCATGGCAAGTATCGGAGACACGGTGTAGCCCAAAATATCCCCCCATGCCGGATTACTCAGCCCTATCGCTGCTCCTACGAACAGTGCAACTACATAGAACCAAGTCTGCTGTTTCTCCATCGTTTCTCTTGTGAGCATTCTCTGCCTCCTCTTCCAGTGGGACATCGTGGGCATGGACATATTTCTGTTTGGTTTCGCGTACATTGGGACAGAGTACTGTTCCAACGTAGCGGCAGAGCACAAGAATCTGCAAGATCAACTTGTGAATTTTTTGCGGCTGTTATTAGAATGTGCAAGAACTGGGTATATTCATTGTAGACTGACCCGTGGTTCATTCATTCGTTAAACCAAGGAGGAAACACAATGTCACGTAACAATCCGTACAAGTGGTTAAACGCCATTGGTTTTATCGCTGTAATTATCGTGAACTACCTCTCCAACGCTCTGCCGATCGGGGGCAAGACCAATAAAGAAGTATCGGATATGTATCCTGTGCTACTCACACCTTCCGGCTATGCCTTTTCTATATGGGGTTTGATTTACTTGCTGTTGGCAGGGTTTGTGATCTATCAGTTCGTGCCCGCTTCCTGGAAAAGGGACTCGATTACCCGTCTCGGGTATTGGTTCCTGGCAAGCTGCGCTTTCAACGTAGCCTGGATTTTTGCTTTTCAAAACTTGCAGACCGGTCTCGCTTTACTGATTATTGTACTGCTTCTGTTGTCTCTGATCATGCTGTATGTAAAAACACGTACCATTACTGTGCCAACCACTGCTGAGATCTGGCTTGTGAAGCTGCCATTCAGCATTTATCTTGGATGGATTAGCGTGGCAACCATTGTCAATGCAGCGGTGCTGTTATATAAAATAGGCTGGGATGGTTTTGGTATCAGCGAACCAACCTGGACGATCATTATGCTGATTGTGGGTATGGTGCTGGCTGTACTCGTTAGCTTCCGTTATCGCGATAGCATATACCCACTTGTATTCACATGGGCGTATATCGCCATTGCACTTAAACAAAAGGATGTCACTTCCGTATATTATACGGCAATCATCATTGCGATCGTACTGGCCATCTATGCGGTATGGCTGTTCTTCGCCCGTAATCAGGATCGCGATTAAGATTTCTCCTTCTCTATAGCGCTTAAATATAATGCAAAAATGCAAAAAGCCGATTCTGGTCATTTGACCTGGAATCGGCTTTTTATGTATACCGGCGCGAATGTAGGTTGTCCTATTTCAGGGCAATAACCTCAATCTCCACCAGTGCATCTTTTGGCAAACGAGCAACTTCCACTGCACTGCGTGCAGGATACGGCTGTTCGAAGAATGCGCTATACACTTCATTCACAGGAACGAAGTCGTTCATGTCTTTCAGGAACACCGTCGTTTTCACGATTTTATCCATACTTGTGCCTGCTGCTTCAAGGATAGCCTTTACATTGCTCAGGGACAGACGTGTCTGCTCCTGTACATCTGCGCCGAACTCTCCCGTTTGAGGATTCAGGCCAAGTTGCCCGGAAGTGTAGATGAAATCGCCTGCATCAACGGCTTGACTGTATGGACCAATGGCGCCTGGCGCCTGATCGGTAGAGATTGGTTTTTTCATGGACGAGTTCTCCTTCATGTTCGTTATCCTGCTGCCGCATGGAGTCAGGGTTTCGAACTTATTTTTGTTGCCTATTATACCACGATCTACCTCAAGCGAGAAACGCTCCTCACTAGCCACATGAAGTAAACAGCTCGTTCAAAGGTTTCTTAGCCCCCGTCCACACCAAGGACATGAATTACATCATTCGGATACACATGGTTTCCCTTGGCTTGCACCATCGCAATATTGGTCATGGCCTGTGCAATGGTTGCGGCGTGGACCGCCCGGTATTTGTCCGCTCTGCCTTTCATCCAGCGATCCAGAAACTTCATGGCATGGGCAGCCATCTGCTCACCAAACCGCTTCTCGTTTCGATCTCCCAGGATTAAGGACGGGCGGAAGATATGCAATGACTGAAAACCGATATCGGACAATGCATCCTCCATTTCCCCCTTGGTCCGACTGTAAAAGACCCGGGAATCTGCACTCGCTCCCATGGAGGAGATCACCATCATCTGTGATACACCCTGTTGCTTCGCCATAGTAGCTGCACGAACCGGGTAATGATAATCCACCTGACGAAAATTGTCCTGACTGCCTGCTTTTTTGATCGTTGTACCCAAACAACAATACAGGTCATCGATTCCATCGAATAAGTGGTCTTGGCTCTCCAGCTGTTCCCAGTCCACCACATGCTGTTCCAGTTTGGGATGTTGCAGCTCAAGCGGACGTCTAACCAGAACCCGAACCAGGCTGTATGCCGAGTGCTCCAGCAGATTATGAACCAGTAATTCGCCTACAAGCCCCGTGGCTCCAATCACCATGGCTTTCCGTTCGAGACGATTCAATTACATCCCTCCACTTCGCCATCTTTTTTGAAGTCATATCAGATACATATGATCAATCTAAACATTTACAAGGTTGTTCTGTCATCGAAGTGCCAGTGTAAATATTCATTAGTTGAAATTATATCGTTTCTATTTTAACAGTACACGACGTCCAAGGGTAAATGTCAGAATCAGCATCACGACACCAACCCCCACCTGAAATCCATAGGCTGAGATCCAAGCGAGCGCATCGGACCAGGTTTCCATCTTTTCATACAACCAGCCACCCAACAACGGCCCAAGAAACGAAGTTACTCCGGTCAGAGCCGAATACACCGCGACAAACATTGGTCTTTCACTTTTGGGTGTGTCTCCGATTGTAAAGTTAAATGCCAGCTGATTGAATCCACCTACACCGATCCCAAGGAAGATATGAGATAGAAATAGTGCGATCAATACGGGCATAAACGACATTAACCCCCATGAAAGACAGGAAAGTGCAATGACAGGCAGTGTCCAAAATAGAAGGGTTTTGTTGCTGAATCTGGCATTCAGATTGCCCCAGACATAGAAACCGGCCATCATAACCAGCGTCTGGACTACCGTGATCAGGGATACAGTCTGATAATTGATGTTCAATAAATCTAGCATAACATAGGAATAGAGCGGAACAATCAAGGTCTGGATCAATAACCAGACAGCCAGGAACAGCGTTGCTTTCAGGAAAGAACGATCCTGGAACGGCTTGATGAACATGCGCCAGAAAACCTTTTCGGTAGAACGTTCAAAGGGAACGTCCGGATAGAAAAAATAGATGACTGTATTGGCAATGGCACAGATCCACACCGGAATAAACAGGATCAGAAAGCCCATTTCTCCGGGGTAACGGTCCAAAACAATACCGCCTGCGAATAAGCATACGCTTCCAAGAGCATTCAGAATCGTATTTCGAATTCCAAAATAACGCCCTCTCACCTTGGCAGGTACGATGTCGCCAATCAGTGAAGTCCAGATCATACCGCCGATGGTATTTGATATAAAAGCAACCGTATACACGCCAATATATACACTTACCCACCACTCTTTGGGGAATATAAACGGAATCAGTCCCGTTGCACTCCACAAGATACGATGTGTGCCCACGAACAGCAGCAGCATGCGTTTACGGCTGCGAATACGCTGCATCCAATAAGCTGCTCCGATCTGGGCAATGTTTACAAACGTCGTAATCGCGAGCACAAAGCCGATATGTCTCGACCCGGCCCCAAGGTACAGCAGAAATCCGGTTAAAAACGGGCCTCCCAGCAAGGTCTGTAAAATAATTGCCGGTACACCCTCCCATGTTGCAATCGATAAATTCGTGCGTTGTGTCGAACCCTTGCGCCGTGGTTTGCTTGCTAACGGGGGAGGGTTAACGTTGACCGTCTTCTGTATGGGGATACACTCCTTAGACCGGGTCTCAAAAGCCGGTCGATGCTAGTTGTCATCCCAAATTCTACTCACGGCGCGAAGGTTGTCAACTCATTTTTTCACGGTCCAACGGAAGATAGAGATGGAAGGTGCTTCCTTTACCTTCAGTGCTCTCAAGTTCAATCGATCCCCCCAGTAATCTCGCTAAATCCCGACTGATCGACAGGCCTAGTCCGGTACCGCCAAATTTTCGACTAATCGACCCGTCAGCCTGCTGAAATGCTTCAAATATGGAATGATGCTTGTCCTCAGCAATGCCAATGCCTGTGTCCTGAACAGAGAAAATAAGCCATCGATTCTGAATACCTGCATTCTTAATCTGCTTGGTGCTTACGGTCAGCGTGACCTTCCCCCGGTGAGTGAACTTGATGGCATTGGACATCAGATTCCGCAAAATCTGTTGAACCCGCTGGGGATCAGACCAAAGCGTCTCGGGCAGTCCCTGTTTTTTGTCCAGAACCAACTGAATACCTTTTTTCTCGGCAACGAGCTGAAAGTGGCTCATGGCATCTTCTGTAAGTTGTGCGACACTGATATCCTCCAGTACAATATCCAGCCGCCCAGCTTCTACTTTGGAAAGATCCAGAATATCGTTAATGAGCGTGAGCAGTTCCTGCCCGGAGTGGTCGATCATATTGGCAAAACGTACAATATCCTCCTGATCCATCGTGTCGGCATTCTCGCTGATCATCTGGGCAAAGTTAATGACACTGTTCAGTGGTGTACGCAGTTCATGGGACATATTGGCGAGAAATTCGGATTTGTACTGTGAGGCAATCATCAGTTGTTTCGCTCGATCCTCCAGTACAATCTGGGCTTTCTGTAACTCTTCCTTTTGCACAGATAAAAGCCGGTTTGTACTCTGGATCAGCAAAATTCGATTCTGTTCATTCTGAAAATCACGTAAAATAAATGCAAAAATAAGGCTCAGCAAAATGCCTGTAGGGAGTGTATAAGGCATAATATGTGAAAAGAAGTATGTAGCCGGGATTACACCAACGATAGCAATGTTTACACTATTGACCACATTGACGATAACTGTAACAAGGATTCCTTTAATAATCAGCCTGTAGTTGCTGCGTCTCATCCATATATTCAGACCTGCACATATCACGCCCAAAATAGACATGTTAAGCACTGCCGCCAATGTAGCATCCGTGATGCCAAAAGTCAGCCTCGACAGCCCAATTCCAATACCCACGATGATTACGCTATAGGGTTGTCTATACGTTAGAACGGCAACAATTAAAGGAACATATCGAAGGTCAAAGACCACTTCATCGGTGAGTTGAAACCCAAAAACCGTACTGATCCAACCTGCAAAAATAAGGACAAGCACGGAACTGATCTGCTTCACTCGGGAAGAGGTACGTATTACGACATATTTATAGAACACACTAGCAAGATATGCAATGGTAATAAGCATCCCCATATTCAATACGAACATTTTTGAAAATTGCATTCACTCACTCCTGTTGTACCGACTTTACTGGCCAAAGTGACTTCGTCCGTATGTGTCTCTATCATATCATGCCCATTGAAACTTCCGCATTCCTTCTTCGTCAAAAAAATACACAAAAATACACAAATCAGGATTCAATTTGTGCGCTGGTCGTAGTAGAATATATTGTTGTTTAAATTTAAACTACTATATAGATTGAACTAAAGAATAATTACACTGGCCACTCCGATGACAGAACAACTTCTGATCGCTGTTATCCCCAGATTTTTTCGATTCCCTTTTGTGAAAGGGAAAATCCGTGGATAAAGGCGAAGCGTATGCTTCCGATGCAGCTTTCTTTCAGAAAGCTTTTAGCTCCGCTTCTTCAGGTTATTTCTGTCCTCTCCGTTCTCGTGTAAATGAAAGTATAGTGCAACTTATATAGTTATTTGCTGGGGTCATGTTCGTCGGAACATGAATGAAAGGAGAAAGATGTTGTGCAATTGTTAAAAAGCAAATCCTATTGGCTGTCATTGAGTTTAATGCTGTCTTTGGCCGTCATGGGGCTGTTCTATGATATTCTTAATAGTCCGGAACGCGGGTTCGTAGTTCTTGATTCACCGCTCGACCGGATCATTCCCTACGTGCCTGGCATGTCCATTCCATATTTGGGCTGGTACCCGTTTGTATTCGGTGTGCTCGCTTACCTATGTGCCAAGGATCGCCTGACGTATTACCGTGTCTTGTTATCCATGAATATCTGTGTCTGGATCTGTTATCTGATCTACTTCAACTTTCAGACCATGGTACCGCGCCCGGAACTGACGGGTACAGGCCTGGGAGCATCTGTTCTCGGATGGCTCTATAGCCAGGATCGTCCTTATAATTGTTTTCCAAGTATTCATTCTCTTCACTCTTATCTGGTTATGCGCGCTGTTCTCTCGGTTCCAAGCATCCGCAAACCCATCAAGATTTTGGTGGCCGCCGGGGCAGCAACCATTATCGTATCCACGCTAATGATCAAACAACATGTGATCTATGACGCCTTGGGTGCAGTCATACTCGGCGAATGTGTTCTCACCATCATAACAGGCCTCGCTCTACACCGGAGACGCAGAAAAGAATCGAAGTGGACAGAGGGGATCAACTGATCCCTCACTTCGACGGTTTCTGAAGATGCTGTTGTCGTCTCCATTCATCAATAAACAAACCTGCAAAATAGGGGTCCCATTGGGTCCCTTTTCCTTCTTCCAAAATCGTTAGCGCTTTCTCGTGACTCATCCCATTCCGATATGGTCGATCAGACGTCATGGCATCAAAGGCATCCGCTACCGCAATGATGCGGCCAAAAAGGGGAATATCTTCACCAGCCATCCCATCCGGGTATCCTTTGCCATCATATCTCTCATGGTGAGATCGTACACCTGGCAGAAAGTCGGCCATGGCATCAATAGGCTCTATCTGCAACAAAATACTCTCTCCCTGCACGGGATGTGTGCGAATAATCGCGAATTCCTCATCGCTTAGTTTTCCATCCTTCAGCAGTACCTCATCAGGTATGCCGATTTTCCCGATATCATGAAGCAGGGCTGATTTGTACAATAAATCCGCCTGTTCCTCATTCATTCCGCTCAGCTTGCCAATCATCAGCGAATACTCTGCCACACGCATGGAATGTCCTGCCGTGTACTTATCTCGGGCGTCTAAAGCAGCAGCCAGTGTAGAAAAATAACTTTGCAACAGCTGTCGATTGCGTTCCTGTCTCATCTCCAGCCGATTAATCATCATATTAAAACCGGAGATCAGTGCCGAAAACTCATCCGCATATAGATCCGGAGCTCGTCTGCCAAGATCTCCCCCTTGAATTCGGTTCATCTCATGCGTCAGTTCAGCAACTGGATCACGAACATCACGAATCAACAGCCAGCTTCCCACCAGCGCAAACCCCGCGCCCAGAACAACGATGAGAATTCCCCACAGTATGTACTCTTTCGCAAATTCACTGTCCATATACTGAAGTCTGATATATGTAGCCAGGAAAAATAGAAAAAGAGGAAATAAGCCAATCAGTGCCGTACTTAGCTGAAATTTACGCTGGATCGATACCAGGATGCGCCCTCCCAGTGAAGGTTCCATCCCGTATTGGACTTTGCCTCGATGACGAATCTCAAGTAACAGGGGTCTAATCGCCCGCACCGTTAGGTAATATTCAATCAGCGCATGCATGATGGCAATCAGAAAGGCACACGCAGCGGCCACGACAATATACAAGTAAGGGAATTCAAGCCACCCTGTGGATATCATCCATATTGTTAATCCGGCTGCCGGAAGTGAAAAACCAAGCATGTGCGGACCCATGATCCGATATATGGTCTGTCCCGGGAAACGATGAATTTTCTCATACATGTGGTTCAGTTCGTCTCTCTCATGATGCTCGGAAGTGAAAAATTGTCTTATGGGGCCAAGCTGCACCCACAGCGTAATTAATTCAGCAACCAGCATGAACAAGAGTGAAATCAGTACAATGAAGATGAGCCGAACAAATTGAATATTGGGTATTTGCAGAGTAGATACCATAACTACTGTACCGACAACAAAAACAGCTGCCAGTGAACCGATCAGATAATTGCGTATCAGGCGAAAGATAAATGAACGGTATGCTTCCAACTGAACCCCTCACTCTCTATGTGCAACCAGTTCTCCCTTGAGACACAGGGAGATTAAGGGTATTGCCTTCTATTTGTTTATCGGTTGCTCCGACTAAAAAAATTAATAAAATCCAATGGGTGGGCACCAGAACTGGAAAACACAAAAAGGCTGCTCCACGACGGAGCAGCCTTTGGTGATATATCCTATATTTATCCTTTAATCTTGGCAGCCAGAATCATTGTACCGCGCGGCTCATCTCCCATTGCATCCGGTTCAAGCGTGATGGCAACCGTATCATAGTCGTTGGCCGAATCCAATGTGTAATATACCGCTCCCGTTCCGTCACGACTAAGGAAAGTACCCGCATTCTGAGGGGTATCTCCTTTGATCAACCAGACCTGAAAAGCCTCGTTTCCTTCCAGGTTCGGCAGGTTCTCAGCCTGCACAACCAGGTGAGTGCCTTTGCTGTCAATAACGATGGTTGCGAGACCCTGAGCTACAATGTCCTGCGTTGCAGGATTCAGCTTCACTGCCTCGCCAGTCTGCATGCCCTGTGCAGGTTCCAGAGCTGATGCCAGCTGCTCTTGCAGCTGTGCATTCTGTGCCTGTGCCTGCACCAGTTGCTCTTGCGTAGCCGACGAGCCCGCCGCTTGCTGCGTCAGCGAGTCGATCTTGCTCTGCAGCTGCGCCGTGTACACGCCCAGCAACAGTGCCGCAGCCGCAAGGCCGGCACTGGCTATGCGCCAGGCGCTGCTGCTGCGCGCACGCGCGCGCGCTTGTGGCTGCCATGGCTGTGCCTGGGCAGCCTCTTCCACCCGGGCCGTAGGCACCGCCGTTACCGGCGGCAAGCCTGGCCCGGGCTGCGCCGCACGTTCGTGCTGCGGCGCAAGATCCTCCTGAAGCACCACGGGTGCTTCAGGCTCCGCAGGAGCAGCCGCTGGCTTCGCCTCGGCGCTCTCCTGCGCATGTCCGAGCACGTTGCCCAGCACACGTGCTCGCATGCCTTGCGGCGGTGCTACAGGTTCCGCCGCAAGTGGCAGGAAGCCAGTCACTTCCTGCAATTCCCTTACCTCCTGGCGGCAAGGTTCGCAAGTTGCCATATGCGCTTCAAACGCCGCCACTTCCTCTGCTTCCAGTCCGCCCAGCACATACATCGGTGCCAGATCAGACCACTCCTCATGTCGTTCTATCATGGATGTATGCCCTCCCTTCCCGCGTCCGGATGCAATTCAGCATCGGCCAGCAACTTTTGGAGCTGTCGCATGGCAAGCCTGACACGGCTCTTTACTGTACCCAGCGGAATCCCGAATCGGCTGGATACTTCCTGCTGGGTTAATCCCGCATAATATATCGATTCTATAACTTGTTGCTGATCACCGTTCAATTGGGACAACGCCTCTTTAATCCGGGTACCTTCCCATTTACGCTGCACTTCTTCTTCCGTGTTTGTATCTTCATCGGCATAGGCCGCCAGTGTCTCGTGTTCAACTGAAGTAGCCGCTGCCCCTTTTGATCTCCGCCTCAGCATGTCCACTGCAATGTTACGCGTAATCGCAAACATCCATGTGGTCAGCTTCCCCTGTGAGGCATCGTAACGTTCAGCATTATTCCAGACCCGCATAAAAAGTTCCTGAACGGTCTCTTCTGCCGTCATGGAATCACCAACGATCCGATAGGCAAAAGAATACACCGCTCGCTCATAACGGTCATATAAAAGCTCCAGTGCGGAGGCATCACGTTCCGCGATCTGCCGCATTAACCTGCTGTCCTCCATCGATTCAGTCATGCGAGGGCCCCTTTCTGTTTCTTCCCTCTTATTATAACCTACGCAGAATCTTTTGAAGAGGATTACCCCTATGAAGAAATAGTTTGAAAAATTTTCTGTATCTTTTCAAAACAATCTTTCACTTTCTAACATAAAAACAGTCCGAAAACATAGTTGCTCTGGTCGTGCTTTCCTTTTTATTGCAGAAAATTACAACCTGTGGTATACTATAAAAGTTGTATTAAACAACCTCATATGATTTCTGTCTTCTTTAAACCCCGGAATATTTTCTTCATGCTGCGACCGCAGCGAATTTTAAGCACAACTAACCTATGAAGATTGAAGAACCTGAATCACAATAACCCGGTAGTACAGAGTTTCACAAGATGTTCCCATTCACACTGGCGCGGTCATCGGAGCCGCAAGGACAAAAGAGAGGTAGGGCTTTTGTTGTTTTGGATATCACTTATTCTTGAGAAGATTGAAAACATACACAAAGCACCCGGAATTGGGTTCCGGGTGTTTATCCATGTCTACATATTCAATTTAGCAACATCTACAGACAATCGCCCCCCACCATTGAGAAAAGTCTTCCTTTCACTTATCAGACTAACCAGATATATTCGGCTCTGCTTTTAAAACTTTTCCGTTCTCCCACTGACTGCACTCCTCGATACTTCCTTACTTCCTTACTTCCTTACTTCCTTACTTCCTTACTTCCTTACTTCCTTACTTCCTTACTTCCTTACTTCCTTACTTCCTTACTTCCTTACTTCCTTACTTCCTTACTTCCTTACTTCCTTACTTCTCCAATTGTGCAAATAACCCCTGCTTATAAAGCAAATGTTTACGCTCACCAGACGCTAACGAATCATGCACACCTTATATTGTGGATTTCTGTGCTATGTAAAATCTAACGAATCTCAGACACGTTAATCCATGTCACTTCATGGATATAGGCTCCAAACATGCCCAGATTGAGGAAATAAGACGTCTGCGATTCGTTAAACTTGTGAAATGGCAAAAATGCATGGAATAGAGGCTGTGGAGTTCGTTAAAGAAAGTACTCCCAACGCTCCTTCACTTAATTTTAATAAAAAAGGGACACCGCAGGATGAAATCCTACGCTGTCCCGCTCTGAATCATAGGTACGTTATGCCCCAACATGGAACTCAAACTCGGAGTTTATTTAGAGCACCTATCGCAACGATCCACGATCAGCAAAGTCTCCTTGCACTCACAAATTCTTAGATAAACATCGTTTTGGAGATAATGACCAGCAAGATGAACAGTACGAGGATCGTACCCATCGAACCCCAGCTTCCACCGCCATGACCATAGGATACTCCACAACCCTGTTGATAACCGTGCATCATTGGAGCCTGATTGGCATGGTGTCCGTATCCATAGCCATATCCCATTGGCATTGTTCCACAACCATATCCATACCCATGCATTTCATGACCTGTGTATTGGTATCCTTGCATATGCTCATAACCTCCCATATGTCCGTATACGTGTCCCTGTCCGTTCGGTGAATTCGGTTTTACTTCGCTCATTGTTCATTCCTCCTTAACATTTGCCTACACCCCTAAGCTATGTAATCAGCCTACCTCTGGACCGGGCTATCGCCCTCATTTTGACAAAATGGGCGTTTAGCCATTAGGTACCTTCCCCATTTTCCAAGCATACGCCGTCATTCCATTACTTGAATTCCACCAATTCTACCGTTCAACCACACGCTATCTTATCTTCCTGGCTCTCCCCCATGCTTGTCCTCCAGAAAAAAAACCCCACCGGTTGCCCGGCAGAGCTCGTCATATTATACCCAGAATGATTTTGTGATGATTACGAGAAGAATGAACAGAACCAGGATTGCTCCAGTCGATGTCCAGCCGCCGTATCCTACGCCTTCAACTACGTTGCTCATGCAGAACCCTCCTTTACAAATATATTAGGGTCCAAGCGGTTTATTAGATCAAGAATGCTTTAGAGATGATGACCAACAAGATAAAGAGAACCAAGATCGCGCCAGTCGATGTCCATGCGCCGCCGTATCCACCTACTACTCCACTCATGTAAACCCCTCCTTTGATTTGAGGTACAGTTCACTATATGCACCAATCACACATGGGACCGGGCTCAGGTCGAAAATGGGCTGTTTTTTCCACCGACGATTCGTTAATTGCACCTACATAAAGGGTCAGTTCTTAAGTCTGAAAGTTATATTCAAATACATTTAAGTCATACTTAAATCTCACGGTTATATCCATCAAATGTATGTACTATCGTTCAAAATGGATACCAATACGGTATATTATTAGCTTCTAACTTGTTAAATACAGATAAATTACCTTTTTAGTAATTATGAATACTGAAATCTTTATTTATGTTATTATTTTACTAATAAAGTAGAAAGGAGTTTCTATGCTCACCACTTAAACTAGATTATCCAAAACGAAATGAAGACCTTAGAAAAAATCCCAACCGATGGGAAGCACATTAGGAGAAATTAGACATAATGAAGAAACTTATTACGATTTTGGCATTAGCCACATTGCTTAGTGCTTGTGGTAATTCAGAAACAAACACAACAACCAATAGCCAAACGACCGAAGCATCCAAGGCAACTGAAACTGTCTCAACAGAAGCAAAAGCTACGAAATACACTACATATAGTGGAGAAGGATTTTCTTTTGCATATCCTGAATCCTGGAAAAGCGTAGATACAAGTCAAATGAATGTTCCATCCATTAAAGCTGCTTTTTCAGACCAATCTTCATCAGCCACATTTGCAGATAATATGAATCTGACGATTGAGGCCAGCTCAACCGGTTCAATCAATCCTGAAGAATACGCCAATAATATAGTGGATTATTACACACAAAACGGTTCAAGCATCGGCATTTCCGATTATAAAAAAACTAGCTACACAAACAAGCCTTATAAAGAATATAGCGCTGGTGTCTTGGAAGGAGCCTATAAACACACCTCGGGTACAGATGTTGTCCTTGTCCAATATCTGATTCCGACCAATACAGAACTCTATACCATGACGTTAACCTACGCCAAGGATACTTATAATCAGGATGAGATCAAAGATATCTTGGATTCCCTAAGCATTACTGTTCCTCTGGAGCAAACAGCAACAACTGCAACGACTGGAAATACATCTGCCACAACATCAGTTGCGGATTTCTTTAATGAGTTAACTCCCTACATTACAGAAGACACAGCCTTTATGGAGCAGGCATCTTATGATTTCTTTGGTAAACATAACGATGTATTCCCGGCCATTACGGCAGAACTAAGCAAAAAGGTACAGGGGCTCGTTGACTCCAATGTAACGACCCGTCATCTGAATAAAAATGTAGCCAACTATTACAATACTTTCGTACAAGTTAACGGGGAAGTCATTTCCGTTGAAGAAGATAGCTCTCTCGGAGCAACTTTCTCTATCGTTCATGTCATGGATGAGAACGGAAACGATATTATAGCGTTATATCCTGCAACGACCGGAGATTTGCTTGATGGTGATTATGCCACTGTTATCGGTGCTCCAATTACCAACTTCTCTTTTGAAAATGTTGGCGGTGGTTACACCAACGCCACGTTAATTGGAGCCTCATTGGTAGTTGCAGATTAATTAAAATGTTAAATGAGTATACAAAAAGGCCAGCTCTTTAAAAGACTGGTCTTTTTGACATTCGCTTTAGGGATATAAAGTATTTACATTAGGAACTAATTGGGTCTTGCCTGCTGTGACGACAGTTTATCCTGAACCGATTGTAACTTCTGTATACTTGAGGCATCCGGTTTATCACGACGGTCGTCAATTTTGACGGATGTGGAAACACGCTGAGCTCCTGACAAAAACGGTGCTTCATGCAGAGCCGCAATTGCTGTAAAGATCTCGTTGAGGGGTCCCTCAATAATGGTGCTCATGGAAGTTAGCTGATATGTAATGCCCCGTTGATGTTCCAATACCTTTTGCATGTCCGCCACATAACTGCTTAGACTGGTTGTACCCGTTCCGATTGGAATTACAGTCACTTCTGCTATTGCCATTTTGCTCCGCCTCCTCTGGGCCCCGTGAACAACCGCTGCCGCTGATTTTAGTCGATTTTTGACTACTTTTATTCTACCAGTTGAATGCGTTACAATTCAAACTGACGTGAAGACGTCATTCAAATTGTTCAAAAATTTTTTTTGATAAATCTTCAAATCTTCCAGTCCTTTTCCTTTGCGGATTCCTGGCTTAAATGGTATACTCGGAATTACGTTTTACTGGTTCTGCCCACTTTACAAACACAATATGTTGGGTTACAGTATGTTGACAGCTACAAAATGTAGTAACACTAGATTTCTCCGCTTCTAATAGTCACCTTCTGCAATCTCGCGAAAAACAGGATGAAATCACCTCCAAAGGCACGTCCCTGTAGGTGTAAATCGCTTTCTCGAAACAGAGTTGACACGGAGGTTAACGGGGCTGTTTGGACTGCATCCGGTATCCTCAAACTACAGGCACATCTGCATATAGACAAAAGCTTACATAAGCACTCTTTTCTGTCGATATCCTGAACCTCTAAGACAGTAAGGAAGCCAGAGCATCCATGGGCATTTTCAGCCGCGAGGCGGGAGAATGCTTTTTATATGAGCATGTTCTGCATTGTGCTGCTTTGTGCACCTCAAGTTGAGCGATTTAAGACATGAACTTGTCACCGCCGTTTCAGTCCGCAAAACGTAACCTATTTCTTTTTCTCACCGTAAGAAGACACTCAATTCTTTATATAAAGAATTTCTCCAATTTATCTCTTAAACATGCGAAAGCGAGGAATATTCATGCCACAAGTTGTGACCAAGCCGAACAACCGCCAGCTTGCCTTTGATGATATGCGCATCTCGGTATATGCCGACCGTATTCTGGAAGGACTGGACATGCTCGACAAGGAACGTCTGGTACGCGGGGTAAACAGCAAGCTCCGCCGTGATGAAGTTACCGGAGACGAAATCAGTAACGCTTTTATGATGAGCGCACTGGAACTGGTAACCAAAGAGGAGCCTAACTGGAAATTTGCAGCGGCACGCTCCCTGCTCACTTCCCTGTACAAAAAAGCGGCTACCAACCGCAGATACAAATCTTACCCGGACGAGCCTTATGGCGCATTCCATCCTCTTCTTGTAGATCTCGTGAAAAAAGGCATCTACCGTGAAGAATTGCTGGAATGTTACACCAAAGAACAGATCGACGAACTTGCTGAATGCATTGACTACCGCAACGATCTGCTCTTCGATTACATCGGCTTGCTCACACTGGCAGAACGTTACCTCGCTCACGATTTTGACGGAAAAGTGATGGAGTTGCCTCAAGAGCGTTACATGGTTATCGCGATGTACCTGATGCATCAGGAGCCTGCTGAGAAACGTATGGATCTCGTTAAGGAAGCTTACTGGGCGATGAGCAACATGTATATGACAGCAGCTACACCTACGATGTCCAATGCGGGTAAAAAAGTAGCTGGACAGCTCTCAAGCTGCTTCATTGATACCGTAGACGACTCACTTGAAGGTATCTTCGATTCCAATACAGATGTAGCACGTCTGAGCAAAATGGGCGGCGGCATCGGCGTTTATCTCGGTAAAGTAAGAGCACGTGGATCAGATATCCGTGGACACAAAAACACAAGTTCCGGTGTAATACCTTGGATTCGCCAACTGAACAATACAGCGGTCAGCGTAGACCAGCTTGGTACACGTAAAGGTGCCATTGCCGTATATCTGGACGTCTTCCACAAAGACATTCTGGCGTTCCTCGATCTGAAGCTGAACAACGGTGACGAGCGGATGCGTGCACATGACGTATTCCACGGAATCTGTCTGCCTGACTTGTTCATGGAGCGCGTATCTAGCCGCGGCGAATGGAGCTTGTTCTGCCCACACGAAACGAAGAAAGTGATGGGTTGGAAAGACGAGAACGGTCGTCCACTCGGACTGGAAGATTTCTACGATGAGTCATTTGGTGCAGGTGCGTTCCGTGAGAAATACGAAGAAGCAGTTAACCACCCGCTGTTGTCCCGTATCACCGTTCAGGCGATTGATATTATGAAACGTGTGATGAAGTCCCAGCTCGAAACAGGTACACCGTACATGTTCTACCGGGATACCGTTAACCGTGCGAACCCGAACCGTGCACATGGTATGGTCTACTCTTCCAACCTTTGTACCGAGATCATGCAGAACCAATCTGCCACTGTGGTAGAAAAAGAAGAACTCGTAACCAAAGATGGACAAACTCGCATCGTGATTTCCAAAGTGCCTGGCGACTTTGTTGTCTGCAACCTGAACTCCATTCACTTGGCACGTGCCGTGCCTCACAATGTATTGGAGCGTCTGGTACCGATTCAGGTACGTATGCTGGACAACGTTATCGACATTAACAACATCGAAGTGCTGCAAGCCCAATACACCAACAGCCAATATCGCGCAGTCGGTCTGGGAACATTCGGACTTCACCATCTGCTTGCCCTCGAAGGCATTCGCTGGGAATCTGATGAAGCGGTAACGTATAACGATAATCTGTACGAAAAAATTAACTACCTGCTTGTGAAAGCCAGCATGGAGCTGTCCAAAGAAAAAGGACATTATCCGAAATTCAAAGGTTCCGATTGGGAAAGTGGTCACTACTTCGACCAACGCGAGTACACGTCAGGTGAGCGCGTAGGCGAGTTCGTAACAACCGAACAGTGGAAAGAACTGCAAACCCAAGTACAGCAAAACGGTGTTCGTAATGCTTGGATGTTCGCCATTGCACCAAACGGTTCCACGTCCATCATTGCCGGCTCTACGGCCAGCATTGACCCGCTCTATGAGCTGTTGTCTTATGAAGAGAAAACAACATACAAGATTGCCAATCCGGCACCTGATCTGTCCGAAAAAACGATCTGGTATTACAAAACGGCATTCATGGTCGATCAACATGCTTCCATCAATATGGCTGCTGCGCGTCAGCGCCACGTCGATCAGGGACAGAGCTTCAACCTGTATGTTCGTCCGGATATCAAAGCAACGGAATTCCTGGAACTGCACTTGCACGCTTGGAGAGCCGGCATGAAATCGACGTATTACGTTCGTAGCCGGGCATTAACCATTGAAGAATGCGATTCTTGCGCAAGCTAAGTTTTATCCATGATAGAGAAGATTGACTAGATTCACGATGACCACCAGGGCATCCTGTTTTGATTGCAAAATGGCGTTGCCCTGGTTCTTTTTTGCCTAAAACACGATCACAGCATCGCAAGATGTTGATATAGATGCCACATTATACAACCCTAATATATAAAAGAATTAATGATTACACGATAACGAAGAGGACAAAACAAAGCTGAAGAAGCGGAGCTAAAAGCTTTCTGTAAAAAAGCTACTTCGGAAGCATACACTTCGCCTTAATCACCGAATTTTTCCCTTTAAAAGAGGGAATCAAAAAAATCAGGGGATAACAGCGATCGTAAGGTTGTTCTGTCATCGTAGTTATACAGTGTAAATTCATTCAAGGAGTGAACGGACTATGCAAGTACAGAAAATTTTCAACACCGAAGCCCCTAACCAATCAACCCGTATTATTGAAGGTGAATGCTCGGGTATCCTGAACTGGAACGACATTCGCATGCCTCATATGTACAAATTGTATAAAGTACTGCTGCTCAACCACTGGATCGCAGACGAGATTCCAATGTCCAAAGATGCTTCCCAATTTGCTCAGCTGGACGAGGAAGAGCAACGCACATTCAAAATCAACATCTCCCTGCTCGCGGTACTTGATTCCATGCAGACGATGTTTGTGGGTGACGTAAAACGTTACTTTACCGATTCTTCACTCGAAGCGATCTCGGCCATTATCGGACAACAGGAAGTCGTTCATAACCAATCGTACTCCTACGTTCTGTCTTCGATCGTATCGGATCGGGAGCAAAAGGAAATTTTTGAATACTGGAAACATGATCCGGTCCTGCTTGACCGTAACCGTTTCATCGCAGACATCTACCAAACCTTCCGGGACGAGCCGTCTCCACAGACGTTCTTCCAGGCTATGGTAGCCGATCTGGTACTCGAAGGAATCTTCTTCTATAGTACGTTTGCCTTCTTCTACAACCTGGCCCGTGACCAGAAAATGATGGCAACCAGCCAGATGATCTCGTATATCCAGCGGGATGAAAACCAACACTGTTACTTCTTCGCTGAAGTGTACAAACAGTTGCTGGTGGACTTCCCTGAACTGAACACACCTGAGAACATGGACTACGTATACACAACCATCCATCGTGCTGTTGAGCTTGAAACCAACTGGGCACATTACACACTCAGCAACGTGCGCGGTATTGACCTGAACGAGTTGGAAGATTACATCAAGTACATCGCCAACAAACGTCTGCGTCTGATGGGTATGGAAAAAGCATATGAAGGTGTGGATGTAAACTGTATGCCTTGGATTAAACCATTCTCCGATGAAGCATTGAATGCAACCAAAACCGACTTCTTCGAAGCTAAATCCCGTAACTACGGTAAAGTTGGCGACGATAACGGATTTGACGATTTGTAAAATCTTCTGATTGAGTATCTACTACTTAAGTATCTACGGTATAAATAAACACAAATTAAAGCACTCCCTTTGATAGAATGCCTTCATGGCTATCTGCATGCGGGAGTGTTTTTTTGTCCCTTAACCTTGTAAGATAGTTTTGAAAGAGATTCATACCCCTCCTACGGAAGTGAGGTCTATTCATGGAAAGAGAACTGCTGGAACAAATCAACTTATGGCATGAGCAGGACCAATTCAGACTCATTATTGAACGTATTGAACGTATCCCCATCTCAGAGCGGGATTATGATCTGATTGGTCAACTCGCCAGAGCCTATAACAATGACGCACGTTACCGCGAAGCCATTCAACATTTGTTGTCTGTCCAGGAGCGTGGAGTAAACGACCCGCTCTGGCAATACCGTTTGGGTTATGCATACTGTCATATAGCGAGTTATGAACAGGCATTACTGGCTTTTGAGAGAGCTGATGAACTTCTGCCCCATGATGAATCTACCCTTGAATTCCTTCGCGAGATTCGTCCCGAAGCGGACAAGATGCGTCAAGATCGCCAGCGTCATGAAGAGGAGCTTGCCGCATTCGAGCAGAGCGGTATACAGAACCATCTAAGAGCAGCTTCAGGGACTTATGATCCCGCAACGTTCTGGGTACAGAGTGATTATGCGCAGGACAACCATGTATCAGAACCTTTTGATGAAGAAGAGATTTTGACTATTGAGAAAGAATTGGGTTACAAGCTGCCCGCTTCCTATATCCAACTGATGAATACGCAAAACGGCGGTATCCCTGCGCTCACTGTATTTCCCACCAAAGAAGCAACATCCTGGGCTGAGGATCACATTGCCATTTCAAGCATTATGGGAATCGGACACGATAAAATATACGCACTCGCTGGTGAGCTGGGAAGTCGGTTCATGATCGAAGATTGGGGATACCCCGATCTGGGGATTGTGATCTGTGATTGTCCATCCGCTGGTCATGATGTTGTTATGCTGGATTATCGCTTCTGTGGCCCTGAAGGTGAACCCTGTGTAGTTCATGTGGATCAGGAAAATGATTATGAGATTACATATCTTGCGCCGAATTTTGAAGCTTTCATCCGTGGATTGGTCGATGAGGATACGTATGACCTGTCTGACGAAGTTAATGAGGACTAACACCCAGGAGGGTCCGGCCATATGACAACCCGTATATATTTTGGTTCCAATCAACTTGGCGAAGTGGCCGCAGTTTCATTGCAGGATGCGCTGAATGAGCTTGACCTGGGAACCCTTGAAGATTATCGACGAACGGATAAAGGGGTTATGGGTCAGACACTGCTCATTCGCTCTTCCCGTGGAGAGTATATTCTGAAAGGCAATCCTTTATATGCAGGACAGTTACAGGAAGAAAAGTTCTTTGTAGAACAACTGGCTAAACATACGTCCATTCCTGTTCCTGATCCATATTTATTACATGAGGATACCCATCTGTTAGGCTGGAGTTATGCCATAATGCCGCGCCTGCCTGGAAATCACCTGTATGATCCAGCATTTCAGGCTTCATTGTCACAGCAAGATCAGGAAGAGATCGCCTGTATGTTTGCTCATACTTTGGCTGAGCTGCACCGCTGGAAGGTGCCTGATGCCGGGGAATATGATCCTGTAGCGCAGCAGATTGTTTCCTTTGCAGGCGATTATCTGGACTGGTTGTACGGAACCATTCGTCACTGGTTACATGATGCTGAACAGTACTCGGTGATTACGGATGAAGATGTTCAGTGGGTGGACGAGCAATTCAAGAATGCTGAACCAGCATTTCGTTCCAAAGCTGTTCCGGTTTTTGTCATGGGAGACTTCAAGGTCGAGAATATTCTGATTCAAAATCTGGACGGCCGTTCTTCAGGGTGGCAGATTAGTGGTTTGTTCGATTTTACAACGGCCTATTTCGGAGACGGAACAGCCGACCTCACCAAAATATCCACCAGGTATGTTCGTGAGGGTCAACCAGAACTGGCCGCGCAGTTCCTTCGCTGCTACCGTGATCTGGTCTGTGCAGCAGACGAGGAGAAATGCCAACACTTCCGCACACGTCTCCGCATGCATCTGCTCTATCAACGTATCTTGTGGTGGGGGGAAGCCAACGCCACAGGACAAGTGACTTGGGCAGCCGACCTGCCTTTTGCACAGTGGGCGCAGCAGTCCATTAATTCGATTGTCACATTGCTAGATTAGTAGAATGTATCATTCCATATATGTCGCCCAACATCCTGGCGCACGCATAAAACCGCCAAAGATCATCCTTGATCTTTGGCGGTTTTCCTCATCTCACTATATTTAAGTCAACGATGGAATCTCTCAACTAAGCTTGTGCGACGGGTGACTCCTGATGTTTCTGCAAAAACTCCAGCATCCGGCGGTACACGAGAATCTCGTTTGTTTTTCTGGAGAAGCCATGACCCTCATCATCCAGAACGATGTATTCCACATCAACTCCCTTGGACTGGAGCGCAGCCACAATCTGATCAGATTCGGCCTTCACGACCCTTGGATCATTGGCACCCTGAATGACCAGCATGGGGTTAACCATCTGATCAAGATACGTAATGGGTGAATCCTTCGTTAAACGTTCGCGGTCACGGACCGGGTCACCCAGCCAGTTATCCATCATCGGCTTCCAGTCTTCCGGTACGGATTCCAGGAATGTGAACAGGTTACTTGGCCCAAAAATATCGACCGCAGCCCGGAACAGCTCCGGATGGCGACCTGCCAATAACAGGGTCATATATCCCCCGTAACTTCCACCTACCACAAACAACCGCTCTGGCGATGTAATTCCCTGATCAAACAACCAGTTGATCCCGGAAACACAGTCCAGCCTTGGACCCTCACCCCAATCACGCTCAACCATCTTGACGAATTCCGCACCATATCCGGTACTGCCCCGGAAATTCGGTGCAAAGACATGATAGCCCTGAGCGAGCATCATCTGGAACATGGGCCGAAAAAACTTCGCTTCGGATGCTTGCGGCCCACCATGAGGCCAAAATACGGTGTAGCCATTGGCCTGCTCTGGCTTTGCTTTGAACAAGAGAGCTTCGATCTCCAGTCCGTCGTAGGAGTTATACCGAATAACGTCAGGGTACACGAGATCACTTGGGTCCAGTCCGGTTACCCGATTGGCAGTCAGCGGCTCCCAGGACTCAGAACCTGCGATTTTGCGATAAATGTTATGCGGTTGGATCGCTCCACGTCCGAGGATATATACATTGCCAGCCTTCGTAACGTTCACCTGTTCTATCGTATCCAGCGGCATATCTATGCGCCGAGGCTCATCGGCATTTTTACCCAATACGTACATACGATTCTCCGGCCCTGTAAGTGTCCAGAAATATAAGGTCTCGGAAGCCTGATGCCAGCGGATAAACTCCACATCTTCCCCTTCGATTCTGCACAATATACGGAATTCGCGGGTATCGATACGGTACTCAGCCACATAGGCGTATGCGGAGTCATCATTGGTAATGAACAGAAGACGATTATCATCTGCAAAAATCAGATCAGATACCTGACTATAACGTTCTGAAGCTGGCAGAATCACCATTTCTTCATTGTTACGATACAGATGCGCCGTCTGATACGTATTGGAGTACATTTTTAAAATGACATAACTCTTCTCGTCAGGACTTACAGCAAACAGGCTGCTCGTAACCTCTTCTCCACTGTATAACAGTTCATCTTCCCCTGTCTCCAGATCGATGCGGCGTGAATTCAGATAATTCGGATTACCCGCGCTGGTAACATAATAGAGACGTTGTCCATCCTCGGACAACTCAGCGAAATAACAGCGATCATTTGGTTCTGCCGAAACCACAGGCAGTGGAACGCCACCCTCGGGTGGAAGTGCATACAGATGATAGTTCTCATCTCCATCTCGATCAAATGCGGTAAGAAGATGACGTCCTTGCGGGTCTGCTTTGATAAATTGACTGCTCTGATTCAAGTACGTTAAAGGATACGGGTATCCTCCAGGCAAATCCATCGCCCAAATATTCGGCTGACCGTTCAGATTGCTGTCCATGAACAAACGTTTCTCGTCTGCCGATACGGCAAAATGCGAAATACGGTACGTCTGAAAATATTGCTCAACATCCGGTTTAGGGAACTGAATCATGACAAACCTCCTTGGAATGGAACCAACGAATTTAACATTAGTAAATTAAGGTACCATTTGTCCATATTATAGGTAATGCCAATGTTTAGACAATAGATATGTGAGTTATAATTCCAGATTTTCTCGATTTGTACATGAAACTCACGTATAAAAGGTCATATGAGCTTTGTCTTCGCGATAATAATCCAGCCTTTGCTTCATCGTACCTGTATGCAGTTCGAACAGATGACCATCCGGATCGGTAAAATATACAGATAATGCATCCCGCGGATCTCTTGGCCTTCCGGGAAGAATGTCAGCCCCCGCTGCTCGCAGCTGCTGCACAGACGCATCGAACTCCTCTTCTGTAACGGTAAATGCAATATGGGTATAGGTTCGTTCCGTATAGTTGCGAATAACATCCTCCTGATTCAGGGCAATCCACAGACCAGCAAGCTCAAAATAAGCCAGTTTGCGTCCTTTCACCTGAATTCGGGCACCGAGAGCCTGCTCATAAAAGGTAATGGCCCGCTCCAGATTGGATACGGAAAAGCACAAATGATTAATTCCTTGAATATTCATGTGGCTCCTGACACCTCCATCAATTTAAGGATCTATCCTTATTATGGTATATTCTGTGCAAAAAACAACCGCTCTGCTGCTTCCTCCCGCACCTTCTTCTGGGCGAATGCATAGGTTATCCGTATCAATGAACGTTCGAGGAGGATGTAAAGCGAATGAATCCTGTCTATCCTTTTTATGGTGAGAAAACGGTATGCAAGGAGCAAAAGCTGGCATTTCCACCCCAGCATCAGGACCAGCAACCTGGTCTGGAAACCCTGATGGTGCCTGAACCGATCAGTGAAGATCCTGCCTATATTGGCAGCTGCAAACTCCAAGGTAAGGTTGCCATTATTACGGGTGGGGACAGTGGAATCGGCCGGGCGGCCGCCATCGCTTTTGCCAAGGAAGGTGCGGATATCGTCATTGCTTATCTATATGAACGGACAGATGCCGAAAGGACTCGTGAACGGATCGAAGAGCTGGGACAGCGCTGTCTCTTAATCGAGATTGATCTCCGCTTAAAGAAAAACTGTGAAGCCGTCATTCGCACAACCATGGAAACCTACGGGAAGATCGATATTCTGGTCAACAATCATGGCGTACAGTATGTGCAGCCAAGCATCGTTGATATTACAGAAGAACAGCTGTATCACACCTTTCAGACCAATGTGTTCGCTTATTTCTTTCTAATTCAGGCCGCTCTCCCCCATCTGTGCAGAGGTGCCTCCATTATCAATACGGCTTCCATTACAGCATATAAAGGCAATACCCAACTGATCGACTACTCTTCTACCAAAGGAGCCGTCGTATCGCTGACTCGTGTACTCGCCCAATCACTCGCTGCACAGGGAATCCGTGTGAATTCCGTCGCCCCGGGCCCCATCTGGACACCGCTCATCCCTGCCAGTTTCTCCGCTGAGGATGTACAGGTATTTGGAACAGATACACCCATGGGTCGAGCTGGTCAGCCTTACGAACTGGCGGCAGCCTACGTTTATCTCGCTTCCCGCGATTCATCCTACGTCACAGGTGAATGCATTCATGTAAATGGCGGCGATATGGTAACGACTTAGGCTGATGTCAGGTTGGATTTGGCAGGTGTGGCAGGATATCGGTTCTCCAGTTGCGAAGAGGGTTAGGAGTATGATCCGGTTATGCCGGAGCCTGACATCTAGCGACAAGGAGCTGAACAACCTGATGAACTTCGACCCACTCTACCAACCGTACCCCTCTTACCGCGTGCCTGTGTATGCCAAGCAAGGCATGGTCGCCACGTCTCAGCCACTGGCTGCACAAGCCGGTCTGGATGTTTTGAAAAAAGGCGGCAACGCCATTGATGCCGCCATTGCAACTGCGGCAGCACTCACCGTGCTGGAGCCTACGTCTAATGGCATTGGAGGCGATGCTTTTGCCCTCGTCTGGACCGAGGGCAAACTGCATGGCCTGAATGCCAGCGGCCCTGCGCCTCAGGGCATATCCATTGAGGCGCTTCAAGCGGCAGGCTATACGGAGATGCCGAAGCTTGGGGTTGTTCCGGTGACGGTGCCTGGCGCACCGGCGGGTTGGGCTGAGCTGAGCCGCCGTTTTGGGCGGCTCACGCTGGCGGAAGCGCTGAAACCGGCCATCCGATACGCGGAGGAAGGTTACCCGCTTGCGCCTGGGCTGGCCCGCCACTGGGCAAGGGCAGCCGAGATTTATGCACGCCAGGGTGATGCGGAGGCAGGGCGTGCGTGGTTTGAGACATTTGCTCCAGGCGGGCGTGTTCCCGCAGCTGGAGAGATGTGGCGCTCGCCGGATCATGCGGCGACTTTGCGCCAGATTGGCGAGAGCGAAGCGCGAGACTTTTACGAAGGAGAACTGGCAGAGCGCATTCATTCCTTTATGGCAGAACACGGTGGTTATCTGACCAAAGATGATCTGGCGGCATTCCAGCCCGAGTGGGTTGATCCCATCTCCGTCTCCTATCGCGGATACGATGTGTGGGAGATTCCGCCGAATGGACAAGGACTGATTGCTCTGGCGGCGCTTAATCTGCTGAAAGGTTACGCATTCGACGAGAAAGAATCCGTTCTGGCGTATCATCAGCAGCTCGAAGCCATGAAACTGGCATTTGCCGACGGGGAAAAATATATTACCGAAGAGCGCAAAATGGGCGTGACGGTGGAAGAATTGCTATCCGAGGCATACGCAGAAGAACGGCGCAAACTCATTGGTGATACCGCACGCGCACCTGAGGCAGGTGATCCACGAGCAAGTGGAACGGTCTATCTGGCTACGGCGGACGGTGAAGGTAACATGGTTTCCTTTATCCAAAGCAATTACATGGGCTTCGGGTCTGGATTAGTTGTTCCAGGGACAGGCATTGCATTGCAGAATCGTGGACACAACTTCTCACTGGACCCGAATCATGCAAATGCCCTGGAGCCGGGCAAACGGACGTATCACACGATCATTCCGGGGTTCCTCACCCGCGGCAGCGAAGCGGTTGGGCCATTCGGTGTCATGGGTGGTTTCATGCAGCCGCAAGGTCATGTACAGGTGGTCATGAATACGATCGATTATCACCTGAACCCACAGGCCGCCTTGGATTCTCCACGCTGGCAGTGGACGAAGGGCAAAACAATTCTCGTGGAACCGGGGTTTCCACAGCACATTGCACAGGCACTCGCCCGCAAAGGACATGATATTCAAGTGGCACTCGATCCATCCCAGTTTGGACGTGGTCAGATCATCTGGCGCAACCCGGACAATGGCGTATTATGCGGGGGTACGGAAACTCGAGCCGACGGCTCGATTGCGGCTTGGTAAAACTCGCTTCATTTTTATAATAGGATGATCACCTTATCATCCGTATAGGGTGCTATTCTATGGCACAAGAGAGATGATTCATGTCACCTCTCTTGTGCCTTTTTGGGACTTTTAACGTCAGTAAACAACTTACTGTAGATATTTATGTACCCTTTTAACCAGAGAAATGTAAAAATAATGTGTAATTCATGAAAAATATTTATTTTTTCGTAATTTTTCACTACATACCATAATTCACAGTGCCTTTCTTACCGATATAGATAAAGGGAAATCCTCACCATACGTGTCATCATGTACACGTCATTCCCTGGAGCTACGGAACCATGCAAAACAGAAAAATGCGACTACAGAAATGAGGGTAACACACATGAAAACAAACAAGAACAGACGCGCAGGTCTAGGTCTCACCCTAATGATGATCCTGACGGTACTGATCCTGGGGGCATGTTCAGCCAATAATACAACAACGGCAACAGACACAAGAACAAAGGTTGGGATCGTGCTTACGGAAGTGGGTCTGGGTGACCGTTCTTTTAATGATGCTGCTTTTGATGGGCTGGTTCAAGCCAGAAATGAGAAAAGCATTGTCTTTGACTATCGTGAACCGGGCGACAATTTAACTGCCGAAGCTGCATTTGAGGAGTTTGCAGAAGCCAAATTCGATCTGATTATCGGCCTGAGTGATACGGTCCAAGCAGATATGGAGAAAGTTGCAGCCAAATATCCTGACCAACAGTTCCTCATGATTGACAGTCAGTCCGAACTGCCTAACATCGCCTCCATTTCATTCCGGGCCGAAGAAGGGAGTTATCTGGCAGGTGTTATTGCCGCTATGGCTTCAAAGGAAGATCATGTCGGCTTCCTTGGTGGAATGGAGATACCGGTCCTTCGTAATTTCGAGCAGGGTTTTAAGCAAGGTGTTCTGGCTGTCAAGCCGGATGCAACCGTTGATGCTGTCTACGCAGGGGACTTCGGTAATGCCGAGCTCGGTGAACAACTGGCTGCACAGATGATTCAGAAAAAGGGCGCTGACGTGATCTATGTGGCTGCCGGTCTCACAGGTGTGGGCGCACTGACGGAGATTCAGAAATTAGGGAAATACGCCATCGGTGTAGATACCGATCAATTCTTTTTGGCGGAAAAAGCCATTCTTACGTCCATGCTGAAAAATGTGGATGTCTCTATCTATAATGCCGTTAACACGTTTATTAAAAACAATCATACTTTCCCTCAAAAGGAAATCGTGGAGGGGCTGGCGGAGAACGCCGTGGGTCTGACTGCTCTACATAATATCACGCTCAGTGATGAACAACAGCAAACCTTCGAAGATCTGAAGGCAAATATCTCTTCCGGTCAAATCAAAATTAAGCTTGATCAATAACCCATCGGACACAAGGAGGTACGCACATGAAACTACAGGGAAAACTGATACTTAATGCTCTAATTTCACTACTTTTAAGCCTTGTGCTGGTCGCTTATATCATCATGCAACTGCTCGGTATGAATGCCAAAAATCAAAATCTGGTACCAGCCATGCTCAAGGTTAGTGAACTGAATGCCAATCAGATTCAGACCCAGCAGGCACTGGATGTCTATTCGTTCTCCATGACAGCAGGAAATCAGGATGCAGTACTCCGCTTGCTGGATGAAGGCCAAACGATGATTCAGGACCTTACGGACGGATTGCTCGAAACAGATCAGCAGTTACAGCTTATTCAGTCCATCGAGACAAAATTACAAGCTCTCAACCAGGGAGCCACCGAAGCGATGAGTGCGATGAACAGTGCGGAAGCGAAACGTTACAGCACTCGGGTTCGGGGCATACAGAATGATATCTATTCGTTAGATGAGATGACTCGGGATCGTTATGATCAATATACCGTCGATTTGGAACGTGACATTCAGCAAACGTGGCAAACCGCTCTGGTAGGAGCCATCGTATTGCTTGTCGCCGTAATGCTGTTTAATATGTATACTTCACGTCAGATCGCCAAGCGTATTCGAACACTCAAAGACGCTGCGGGACAAATTGCGGACGGTGACCTAACCGGACAATTACCGGAATCTCGGGGCAAAGATGAACTCGATGACCTGAGTCGCTCCTTCGGTATCATGACTCATAATATCCGCGGCATTATTCAGTCGATTGGTGAAGCGGGTCATCGTGTCGATTTGATGGCGCAAGATATTGACCGTGGCAATGATACAGCCCAAGCGATTGTGCAGCAAGTATCACGCACCACGGAGGAACTCTCGATTGGCAGTCAAAAGATTGCCGAGGATCTGAGTGAAACGGTGATGGTTGTGGACAAAATGCAGTCTACCTTTAATAGCAATCTGGAGTCCACTTCCCAATCGGTGATCGATGGTCGTGAAGTATTAACTACCGTTGAGGAAGGTAATAAGGCTGTAGCAGAGCAACTCCGCTTGGCCGAAGTGAATCGCATGGCAATGGCCGAGGTGGAACAAACGGTGCGGGAACTGGAAGAAAGCGCGGTTCGAATCACTACGATGACGGCATATGTATCGGAGATTGCCAAACAAACGACCATGCTCTCGTTAAATGCCTCCATAGAGGCTGCTCGCGCTGGAGAAGCTGGACGTGGCTTCGCTGTTGTTGCGGGCGAGGTGAATAAACTCGCCGAACAATCTGCGCAATCGGTCAAACATATCTATGCGGCTGTGGGCGAGATCACAACCTCCATGGACAAGGTGAAGAACTCTGTAGCACAAAGCATGCAGTTATTCGGCGAACAGGAACAAGCCACTGGCCAGACTCGCGAATCTTTCTCTGCTATTCGTGAAAGTGTGGAGCGCATCAGTACGGGTATCCATCAACTTGCTGAGGACATGCAACAATCCAATGAACTCAGTACACAGGTGCAACAGGCCATCGAAAATATCAGTGCCATCACCGAGCAGTCGGCTGCCAGCAGTGAAGAGATCACCGCCTCCACGTCGGAACAACAACGTTCCTTCGCTGATGCAAGTATCAAGGTGAAGTCATTGCGTGATATTAGTGCAGAGATGCATCAGGAACTGCTGCGATTCCGGCTGTAAGCAGGATGCCGCGAGAACTTGGGCCAGACGTAGGTCGGATGTCGTTTAGATGCAGATTATAGGCATGTTATGGGCAGGTTATAGCCGAGCCAGGATCAGGTAGCGTGAACATACAAACAAATAAAGGGGAGCCTCAGTCATGGATCATGACAGGGCTCCCCTTTTCAGTAACTAATCGTTGTCGTTTCATCTAAAAATTAATTCGTTTCAGAGATATGAAAGTATATAGATTGAACTAAACATTTACACAAAACAGAGAAGACAGAAAAAACCTGAAAAAGCGGCGCTAAAAGCTATCTGAAAGAAAGCCGCCTCGGAAGCATACGCTTTCCCGGATTTCCTAATTTATAAAAAAACTGGGGATAACAGCGATCGGAAGGTTGTTCTGTCACCGGAGTGTCCAGTGTAAATATTCTTTAGTTCAACTTATATAGATAATAAGACATCAGCATTTCAGATCCAAATGTTTAACGAACTGAGCAAACCTTATTGGGCCATTAATTGCAGATTATAAAATCTAACGAATCTCAGGCATTCTATTCCCTAATTTAGTCCGGTTTTTCAGGTGTTTTATCTGAAATACACAGAAATAACGTGGATGAGGTTCGTTAGCTTTTGCTCCTCGATGTAAACCGTGGTATAAGGTGTATCAGGTTCGTTAGGGCACTGGGAATTGGGTAGTGAGTACTGAGCAATGGACAATGGGCATCGGGCATTGATCATTTAGCATTGAGCAATGGACATCGTGCACTCATCTCTTTTGATGCGCTGGTGCGCTAGTTCGTTGGATCACTTGCAGTTTAGAAATGATTAGTCATAGGCAGTAACCCAAAACCAAGAGCTTGTCCCACACCTGCCCCATCCTCACAGTGCGTCGATGATGTCTCCGGCCAGCAGGGACGATGGGTCACCGCGCAGTAGGGCTGCTCGTTCGGCAGCCTGTCCGTGGAGATATACGCCGAACGTGGCGGCTTGCTCCGCGCTGAGCCCTTGGGCAAGCAGACCGGCGATGATGCCGGTCAATACGTCTCCGGCACCGCCAGTCGCCATGCCGGCGTGCCCGGTGGTGTTGATGTACGCCTCGCCGGACGGCGTTGCGATGACCGTTCGTGCTCCTTTGAGCACAAGGGTCACGCCCTGCTCGCGGGCGTATTTTGCAGCGTGCCCAATGCGGTCACGCTGCACCTCTTGGGCCGACATGCCCAGCAGTCGGCCCATCTCGCCAGGGTGCGGCGTCAGGATTGTCGCCGCACTTCGCTGGCCCCAGTCGCGAGGCCCATGTGGGCCAGCGTCTGCCAGCATGTTGAGGGCGTCCGCGTCGATGACGAGCGGACGATCCGTATGTTGCCACAGACGGCGCAGCCAGTCTGTGTCGCCCTTGAAGCGGCCGAGGCCCGGGCCGGTCGCGAGCACGTCGCGGCTCTCCGCGAGACGCAGCACGACGCCCGCGGAAGCCGCGTTCCATTCGCCGCTGTCGCCATCGGCGGCGGCAGCGAGCATGAGTTCGGGCACGGTGCCGATGACATGCGGCAGCAGTGCCGCGGGCAGTGCCCATGTGGCGAGCCCGCAGCCTGCGCGCAGCGCGGCCTTGGCCGAGAGCAGGCCAGCGCCGCTCATCGGCAGACTTCCTGCGGCCAGCAACACGTGGCCGTAGGTGCCCTTGTGGCCGTCCGGTGCCCGGAGGCGGCCTGTGTCCACGCGCAGCGCACCGCGCAGCACCTCGTCCGTCAGCAGACGGACTGAGGGGCCATGCTCTGGCGCAAGCCGCGCGGGAATGCCGATGGCGCGCACCACAATGCGCCCCGCGGCAGAAGCGCCCGGGTACTGCACCATCCCGCGCTTGAGCAGCGCGAGACATACGGTCACCCTGGCTTGAATGCAGGGCTCGTACACCTCTCCCGTGTCGGCGTCCAGCCCGCTTGGCACATCGGCAGACACGACCGGCTTGCCGCTGTCGTTCGCCGCCTCAATCAGCGCCGCGTAAGCCCCCCGCGGCGCTCCCCGCGACCCGGTGCCCAGCAGCGCATCCACGATGCCTGTGCACCGGCTGAAGTCCACGGCTTCGCGCACGTGGACAAGAGCAGGGATGCCGAGCTGAGCAGCGGCATCCCGTTGCACTGCAGCTTCGCCACGCAGTGCCTCAGGGGCATCGGCGTAGACCAATGTCACGCCAAGCCCTGCTTCAACCAAATGGCGCGCGGCCACCAGTCCATCGCCGCCATTATTGCCCTTGCCGATCAGCATGTACCACTGCTGATCTCCTGGACGCTCCATCACCAGCGCCGGATCGGCGATGATGTCGCCAACATAACCTTGCCGATCACCGGGCCCGGTGTGTGCCCGCCTCACACCTGTCTTGCTGCTATAGCCAAGCTGCCCTGAATCCACAAGCCGGCCTTCTGCCTGCCCTTCCCGGCACAGCTTGATGACTTCCTCGGCTATGGCACGGCCTGCATTCTCCATTAGACTAGCTGCCGGAATACCGAGCTGATGAATGGTATGCTCGTCCACAGCTCTCATCTGTTCAGCGGTTACGATAAACAATGTTCATCCCTCCCCGTGACAAGCTCATCTCAAACCTAAAAGCAACAACTTCGCACCTAAACGCTGTGTTCTGTAAGTGTATCACTATATTCCCTTACCCCATCCAGTTACCACAATCCAATCGATACATCATCGGAAACTCTATCGATTCCGTGTACGAGACCTTCAGATTAAATTATCCATTCCAAAGCCTGTCTACGCTTAGTAACCTACTGTAAATCGTGCCTGAATAAACTGCGGATCGTCCAGTTCGTCCACCAAAGCCGCTGCAAAATCGCCAACGGAAATTGAGCTTTCCCCGATATCATCTGTAATCACACGGGTCATACCAACTCGGAACTGGCCAGTCCGACGTCCTGTTGTGATTGTTGCAGCAGGGCTCATGTAGGTCCAGTGAATACCTGACGCTTCAATCAGGTCATATGCTTCTGCATGGGCTTTCGCAAGTGGCTTAACTTCTTCCGGGAATCCCGGCGTATCCATCAGCATCTCTCCGGAATCGGTCAGCAAACTTCCCGCTCCACCAACTACAACCAGACGTCCTGCTTTTGCCCGGCGCACACCCTCGATTAACGAACGTGTCACTTCCAGCATCTCTTCTTCACCACCAAACTTCGGTCCATATGCACTCACAACCGCTTCCTGACCCGCTGCAAAATCAGCCACCTGATCCGGGTTAAGCAGATCTCCCTGTTCTACACGCAAACGCTCATGCACCATCTCAATTTTGGACGGGTCACGCACCACCGCTGTCACTTCATGCCCACGATCCATCAGCTCCCACAGTATCGTCTTACCAATCGCTCCGGTTGCTCCAAAAATGGCTACTTTCATATAAATTCCCTCTTTTCTGTAGATATCTTCTCATCAACTTACCGTTATTTTAATACTTAATCCTATTGTTATATACCTTAAACGGCTCACGCCATCTTAAACCGGATGTGGACACTTGTAAACCTATCTCTTACAGCTTATATGTTGAAAAATAATCTTTACTCCTCTACCAGATGAAACACCAACACTCAGAAGTATCCCCTCTCCCCACGATCAACCAACACAGATCATGAAAAAAAGCCGCTAATGCGGCTATTCGGAGATAATTTCATTAGGATATGAAGTTTGGTCTCACACCAAAATTCAGTTTTCGTTCCACTAGGTAGTCGGTCCTTCTTCTCCTTGCCTCCACCACATCCCCTCCGATTTTGGGCTGGTGTATTCAAATCCAAATTGAGCATACAGCCGATCAGCCGGAACATCCGCCAGCAGACTGACCAAACCACGGGCTGGAACTGCTTTACGCAGATAATTCATAATCTCGCTCATGATCAGTTTTCCATACCCCATTCCCTGAACATCCGGGTGTACAGCAATATCGACGACCTGAAAGAAACAACCTCCATCTCCAATCACTCGCCCCATGCCTATCAGCATATCCTCTTCACGCAGACATACGGCAAACAAGCTATTCGGTAATCCAATCTCCGCCCCTTCCCTGCTCATTGCACTAAGGCCGGCAATCTGCCGCAAGGCAAGATACTCCACTGCTGCGGGTGGTGTGTGTTCAATATTCACATGATCCATGAATTGTGCCCCTTTCTGCTTGAATTCATCTACTTCCTGTGTAATAGTGAGAGAAAGCTTACGTGAAGCGTGTTTCATGATACATGAAGTTGGTGCAAAGGAGGAACAAGAGTGTTTCAACGTTGGATTGAAGATCTAACATCGCGCCCAGGCACTGTGGCTGTGCTGTTTGGAGTCATGGCTTTGCTTCTGGGGATATACATATGGTCTGCCACTGAAGTTCGCCGTAGCCACGAAAGGCGAATGCAAAGGATACGAGATACATTATACATAAGTACAGCCCTCTTGGGACAACTTACCATCCAGGAAAATCGGAATTATGAACGGTCGGAACACGAACATAATGATCTGATAACAGCAATGTTAGCCTGCAAAGCTGCATCTTACCTATCCCCTCAGCTACAGGACCAGATCCGTGACTGTATTAAGGATCATGATCCTGCCAGATTTGGACTGATGCACAGAGCACTGGAACGGGAATGCACCGTATTATCGGATGAACTCAGCCGGGATACTCATGCAGATCATTGGGGCACTGCGCTCTGGACCATCCTTCGGCCCGTAGCCGAACCAACCGCACTGGCGGCCACAGGGTTTCTCGTAACAGATATGTTATTTCGTCAGCGAATGTTGGACGTGCCTGTAGACTCATGGGTGAGCATCTTGCCATGGATTCGCGCGGTTTCCCTAATGATCACCATAATATATGGTTATCTGCTCTGGGCCAGCCCACGCCGGGATAGGCCACGTACAGTAACCAAATTGCTCTCCTTGCTGATCGCGCTATGCTCCTTGCTCCATCTGATTGGACCTGTTGCTGCTCCCTATGCTCTGGGATTACAGCTGATTATATTTACTTCGGGTTTCGGGTTGATTGGGACACGCTCTCGCAGTGACCGTCCCTACGCAGGACATACGGATCTGGAACCAACGAAGCAAGTCTCTGCGGAGATGGAAGGAAATACACGTCGTACATCTGGTACCAACACCGACGAATAACCTACGCATCCAGCCGCTTCCGTATGATTAAACTTAGATACTCACCTCGATGATACGAGACTCGTTCCTCTCTCGACTGGATTTCCACCGATCAGGTCGTGTCTCCTTACTCGGCATGCTATACGATGATGAATGTCAGTGTCCCAAAATTATCGAGCTCCCGTCTGGCTGTTCCTATTGAGTAGCCAGTCGATTTTCTAAGGAACACAGGACGTCTTATATTACCTCTACAGCCTCTTTCAAAATTGTAAAGAACCTCAGACACGTTATTTCCCAAAATCGCTCGATAAAAACGCTCTAAAACGCCATACATTTCGATATAACGTGTCTCAGATTCCTTAGATTTCTGCGGGTGCTTCAAATCCTTGGATAAGACGCCTCAGATTCGTTAGCGCTCAATCGCTGCTCATGCTCTGTTCCAAGCGCGACTGAGAGGGACAACCCCGTGTCCCTCTCGTACGAAGCGAAATTTCATTGTTAGAGGAAAATAGTAAAGCCGCGCGGCATCCTGATCCCCTACTCAAACATCCAATGTGCAGTACGCTTACTTACTCCGTACCTGTTCAGGGCGCCTCGGCTTTCAGTAAGTTTGAAGTCACGCTCTAAATTCTGCAAGTCTGTACGCAAAAAGGGCTGAAACTACATTGTAGCTTCAGCTCTTTTCTATATTACTTATTTTGTCTTGCGAAGAATCATCGTAAAGTTACCCTGTCATCGAAGTGGCATGTGTAACATTTATTAGTTCACTTTGTATCATGGATAATTACTTCACTTATTTGGCTACAACATGTGCAATGATACGACCTTTTTCGTACGTGACCGTAACGTCATAACCATCTGCCGTTACACTGTCGAATTCACCTGTAATTCCATTAGCCGTAATTAACGTAATATCTTTGGAACCTTCAATCTTATAGTTGGACAAGTCCAGATTCAGGTTTCCTCCATCAATATAGAGCTTTCTGCCAACATTCAGTTGACTGTTGCCATCAGCGACAACCAATTCCAGTGTCCCCTTATCCATGGTGAAGTTTCTATTCAAGGTTAATGCTCCATCGACATTTACAACAACTGTTCCATTTTCTACATACAGATCACCTGTACCAAAAGCAGCTGCAGATTCGGCTACCAGCGTTCCTGCTTGCAGCAATGTTCCGCCAGTGTAGCTATTTTTCCCTGTCAATGTAAGAGTTCCTGTTCCTTTTTTCGTGAGCATTCCACTACCGGTGATATCATTTCTCCACCAGTCTTGTGCATTGAAGCGCCCTTTGGAAGCGTCCATATCCACAGTTACATTGTTCAAGAATGCACCGTATCCATCCGCAGCCGTGACCAGATCAATTCTACCCCAGCCTTTGGATTCATCCAGTACAGGATATCCAGAGTCAATAGATGTTGTATACAATACTTGTCTGCGTTGCTCATCTGTTAAATACGGTTGACGTGTTTCCAACAGGGCTTCTGCTCCTTGCGGGACAACTGGAGCCAAACCTTTGGTTCCTGTTTGTGGCAGACCGTAAGTCATCTTTTCTCTATAGAAGGCTTTATTGGCATCATGATCTTCCCATTTGTGTTCATCGTAAGCACTCTTGAACGTGTAATCCTCTGTTACGGTATGTGCATACTCATACAGACTCATATTTTTTTCCTTGGCTGCAGCTCCAAATACTTCTCCTGCATTCTCATAACCTTTCTCTAACACATCTTTATTCTCAGCCTGATTAAGTGCATATGCAGCCATGGCTGTGGATTGTATTCTTCCTCCTATAACATCAAGCGGTGAGTGCATCCCCGTTACGATTCGATTCTCGCCCAACTGAGCTGCTCTCGTTAACAATTCAGTGAATCGTTCTGGTGTAGCGTATGCCAAAGGAAATACGGATAAGTAAGCTGCACTGGTATGTCCGCTCGGAAATCCGCCATCTTTTCCTCTTCCATCCTCAGCGATTCGTTTGACATAAGTTAACGCAGGAATAAGCTTAACGTTGGTTTCGTATTGCTGGTAATGTTTTTCTCCTGTTGATTTGGTGCCGCCTGAAACCAAAGGTACTTCTTTTTTCTCACCTTCGCCCAAGGTTTCCCATACAGGCAGTCCCTTGCTGTCAACAACTTCTTTCACTTCTCCATTGGAATTCATTCTCCACGGTCTAGGGGAAGAGTAGAAATATTTAGAGGGATTAGATGAGGCAGGAATTTTGAATCGAACCAGATCAACTAAATGGACCAAGTCTGAAAGTTCCGTCTTTGCTTCCCAATCTCCAATGCCTTGGCTTTCATCTTCCACTGTTTCCTCGGTCAATACCACATTCATCTCGTCCACCGTTCGTTCAACGTTTGTCTTTGGCTTGATGATATCTACATACGTGTTAGCCAACGGACCAAAGCCCTCCATCACGCTATAGATCTTATCTCTTTGGTCATCATAATAAGCTGCCAATGTCTCTTCAGCCGTGCGATTTTGCGTGACCTTTTCTACATATTTGATATTGGCTTCCCAAGTCGCTTTGTTTCGGATCTCTTCATTTGCATATGTTTTCTGATCAGCGACAGCTACGGTTGGATCGTTTTTAAAGCCATCATAATATGGGGACGGTCCATCTCCATACTTTGCATTCTTTCCGTCAGCTCCAATTTTAGTTGCCGCTGTTCCATCTCTCCAATCCGCTTGGTTCATGGACCATACTTGATCAAAACCGTCCAAAATATCAATAAACGGATTGGTTTCCGCAATATTTTTCAAGGTGTCGTCTCCGGCATTGGCTCCGTGCTTCACGGCGGACAACCGAGCTTCATCTGCTGGAGGATTAACATTCAATACGGTTGCCGTTCCTTTTGGCTTAGCTGGTTTGGCAGCTGTAGTAGCATCTGTTTCCACCGCCTTAACGAGCGCAGACACTGCTTCGGCACGAGTAATGGAATTAAGCGGTTTGAAGCTTCCGTCTGCATAACCAGAGATAATTTTCGCTGCTGCCGCTCCACCTACAGCTCCCTTGCTCCACGCCGCAATAGACGATGAATCGCTAAATACATTTGCTGCTGTTTCATTTAACTCCAGATTCAAAATGCCAGCGATCACTTTAGCTGCTTCTTGACGGGTGATCGGATCTTGCGGCTTCATTGTGCCATCGGTGTATCCATCTATATATCCATTCGCATTTGCAATAGAAATTGCTTTGTAATACCATGCACTCTCAGACACATCGTTAAAGGTAATTTTAGCTTGTCCGGAATATCCAAAAGCACCGTTTACCAAATTCATAAATTCTGCTCTGGTAATATACGTATTTGGTTTAAATGAACGATCCAGGTAGCCTCGAATTAATCCTTCATCACCCCATGCTTGAATATTTGCTTCCGCCCAGTGTCCCTTAATATCAGAGAACTGAATCTTCTGATCGGCTGCAAAACTCTTCTCTGCAAATGTCGGACCTACCATAGACAACATTAGAAGTAATGCCAGTGACTTTTTAAGTGGTTTTCTCATGGCTTGCAAATACACGCTCCCGTTATGGTAAATTATTTTTTTGCTTCTGCATCTGCAAATGAGTAAGAAAGACTCTATACAGATGTCTGATCTGCCGTTACTGTAGCATTAGGAAGCGTTTCGCATCTATAGAACAAATTCCGTTTTATATCAAAATCGTACGTTCCGGAGCTTATATGCCAAGAAAAATGGAGTTAGATACTACATTTATCAATTAAAATACCTACTTTTGTAAACGCTTTATTAACTGAAAGTAAATTATTCAGTGGGAGTTTGTTAAATTTCGATCAACATGATTTCTAGTCCTCGGCCTGCTATATAATGATGAAGTTGTTTAGAAACGAGAAATGAAGGGGGAAAAAAGAATGCGTAAGCCATTTCAGTCTGTGAGATCCAAGATGGTTCTTTCCTACCTTGCTGTCGTTCTTGTCATTGCGCTTCTTTTCGGCTCCATTCTATACCTCTTCTTCTCCCATCAATACAGCAAAGAGATCCGAATCAATAATCAATTGTCGCTGAAAAGCACTGTTAATTATATTGAGAGCTCCGTTATCCAGAAGGTGAATCAGGTCTATCTGTCCCTGGCACTCGGTAACGCTGCAAGTATCGACTTAGATAGCTTAAAAGGAAACCATAGCAAAATCCTGGACATCGAACAGTCCCTCAAAAATATGGTGCAAAATTATTCCGATCTCATTGAAGCTATTCATGTGTACGATACGAAGAACCACTTCATCGTCTCATCTGTATATGGGCTGATGCTCTATGAGGACACGTCTTCGAGTGTGGATCATACGACGGATTGGATTGCTGCGATGAAAGAGACTCCAGAAAGCTCCTTATGGATGAAGACTCGCATGGTGCCTAAGGATGTTTATATCGAATCACGGGAACAGGGCAAGATGAGCCCTCTAATTTCCTATGTCCACAGTTACCCGTTTCAATCTTCTGGACAGGACAGCAAGGCCATGATTGCGATTGATATCAAAGAATCAGCGATCAGTCAGATCATTAAAAATATGCTCCCTGCTGACTATGCGAATACATTAATCATCGATCAGGATGGAACGGTCATTTCTGCAGCGGACAAAACGTTGCTAGGCACCTCCACAAAGGAGAATCTAACGCAGTCGCTCCTTTCCTATCATTCTTCAGATGAGAGCTTCACACCTGTATTTAACTATGACTCTCATGTCGTTACCCAAGATCAATTTAAAGGAAATGCATGGAGAATTTACACAACCACACCTAATGAAAGCTTCTATTATAAATTGGATAGCTTGAAGGAGATTTCGGTTCTTCTCGGTTTATTGGCTGTTGCGGTTGGAATAGCGATGTCGTCCATCTTTACCAGGGCCAACTATAGTCCTCTTAAGCGAATCCTGAATAACATCAAGAACCGGATGGATAGCCCAACCAGCTTAAAACAGGACGAATATCGGTTCATCGATACAACGTTTAACAGTCTGTCCAATAAAGTTGATAGTCTTGAAGAAACCTTACAGGCCAATCACAGAATGATTAAGCATAGTATTATGCTCAATATGTTAAATAATCGATTTACACCCGAGGAACTTACGGAACAGCTCCAGTCTGTTCACATTTCAATGGCCTACTCTCGCTTCCGTTGCATCGTCATTGACCCCGTTAATGAGAAGTGGAAGGATCTGCAGCCACGACAGTTGCAGCATACGTTGTATACGATGATCCAGCAACTGGAGATCGCAGAAATGGATGGAACTCAACTGCTGGCAGAGGAATTGCAGGATCACAAAATAGCCGTAATCATCTGTACCAACCAACCCGAAGAACCTCTCTCTGATCACATTGTAGACTTTATTCACACTGAGGCGAGCAGCAGATTTGGTCTTGAATTTGTACTATCGTTAGGCGGATGGGTAGAACACTTCACGAAGATTCACACAAGCTATCATCAAGCGAATACCCTGATTCGATACAGCTACTTCTTTCCCGAGCAGTCTGCCATTCAGGATCTTGATCTTCTGAACAGGGAAGCCAGCAGTTTGGAGATCCCGGAGTCATACCTCGTAAACTTTGAAAAGAAATTGCAGACTCGGGATGTGCAAGGTACAGTTCAGGCCATTCAGGAATTGGTCGCGGCACTAAAGGAAGGCTCCTATTCAGCCGAATACAGTCGGATCATCTTATTAAAAACGGTATCTATTTACGCTGAGTGTATTAATCAGGTGCGTTGGCAACCCCCCGAAGCGAGTTCATTAAGTATGTACAAGCAATTTTCATTGTTCTACAATATCAACCGCTATTCAGAGTGGATGATTCATCTTGTGACCGAATTTGTGATGCATATGGAGAAGCGCAGCGAGGTGCGAAGTGTGGATACCATCTCGGCTGTCAAAGCCTACATTCACGAGCACTTATCGGGCGATCTAACACTGGATCATGTCTCAGAGCAAGTATTCATCAGCCCTAAATATCTCAGTAAACTGTTCAAGGAAGAAACCGGGATTGTTTATTCCGAATATGTTACGAATCAGAGAATGGAACGTGCACGGGAACTCATGACACAGCGTGAAATTACGGTTGAGCAGGTCGCAAGTACGGTCGGTTACCGTACCCCCGCTTATTTCATTAAGAAGTTCAAAGAAATTCACGGCTGTACGCCAAAAAACTTTATGCGCAGTCTAATGGAACAGGGATCTATATAGGGTCAATTAGGAATATTTACACGGACACTCCGATGACAGAACAACCTTCCGATCGCTGTTATTCCCAGATTTCTTTGATCCCTTTTCTAAAAGGGGAAATCCGGGAATAGCGTATGCTTTCGAAGTAGCTTTCTTTCAGAAAGCTTTTAGGCAAACGCTTCGCTTCTTCAGGTTCTTTCTGTCCTCACCGTTATTGTGTATTGTTAAATTGAACCTATTTAGAATTTAGAATTAGGAAAGGAGCTGCTATGAACATCAACCTTTCAAGACAGCTATGTCTATTGATTGCTACATCTATTCTTATAGGATTGATGAGCGGTTGTACCTTTCTAAACAGGGAAGGATCACAAGTGCAACAGCAGGACCATCTAGCAAGCGCTGAGAAGGAGACAGCACCGCAGTATACGATATCCTGGACCATGCATCAAAATATCCCTGTTCCTGAAGACGCGGAGATGATTGCATATATTGAGGATCGGTTTGATGTCGATCTGGAGGTGTGGAATCTTGAGAACAAGCGGTACGAGGAACTGCTGGACCTGGAGCTTGCTCAAGGGAAAATACCTGATCTGTTCCGGATCAGACAACCGCATGATCTGCTTAAGTATCAAATGCAAGGGGTCTTAGCGGAAATCTCCCCGGAAGTCCTTGAACAATATGCGCCAAATATCGTACAGCGGATTCGCGATTATGATTCACGTTACTTAGAGTATGGAAAAATAAACGGCTCCTTATATGGAATACCGGCCATTAATCAGACCAACATCTATCGAACTCCAGTCGTATACCGAGAGGATTGGCTTAAAAAGCTTGGTCTGGACGTTCCGAAGACTTTAGATGAATTTGAAACGGTTATGTATGCTTTTGCCAAAGATGATCCGAACGGAAATGGTAAACAGGATACGTATGGCCTATCCAGAGAGGGCTTAAATGTTGTGTTTGGCGCTTTTGGACAGTCCGTTTTCACCGAGCAACTGTATTTTAATGAAAAAAACAACCAACTCGTGGTCGGTGCTTTGGAGCCGGAGATGAAAAAAGCCCTAACTTATATGCAAAAATGGTATCGGGACGGGATTATCGACCCAGAGTTCATAACGGGTGAAAACAAAGGCGGCTATAAACATCTATCCCATGCTTTTATTAATGGAAAAATTGGGATGACCTCGATGGGCAACTATTATCATTGGAATCAAGAGGGAGATTACAGTGTCCTCAATGAAAATGGCGAGGAAACCCCGGTGGAACCCTCGTTCAATGTCAATGAACTGCTACAGAAGAATCCAGCTGCAGAGGTTGTATTTGGTTCTCCTGTTATTGGTCCAGATGGACGTAGCGGTTCAAAAGCGAACAATCTGCTGATGAATTTTATTGCTATAGGTGCTGAGGCTGCAAAGGAGCCGGGAAAACTGGAGAAAATTCTGGAGATCCTCGATTATGTAAGTGCCAACCCCGATCCGGTAGAGCAGATCAAAATGGAGTATGGCCTCCCAGGAAAACACTGGAATTGGAGCGCTGAAGATTCAAACTCGTTCCATTTACTTTACCCATACAACAGAATGGAGAATTATATTAATATGATCGGCTCAAGTATCGGTATGACGGTTCCAGGTACACCCTCGGACAAACGTGAACAGTGGGCTGCATCTGCAGGGTTGACGGAGAATGGTATCTATAATCGCCTGGAGGTTGCAACCCCTGCCCTGATTGAATATTCATCTGAGCTGATTCGCATGAGAGACAGAGCGTATATCTCCATCATCACAGGCGATCAGCCGGTGGGGTATTTCGATACTTTTGTGGAAGAATTTAAGGATGCAGGTGGGCAACAGGTGCTGCTTGAAGCGAATCATTGGTATAACGAGCATAAGGAGACAAGTCACGCGCAATAGGTGGGACGATATGGAACATACATTTCCCATGAGTAGTTTCTGGAAAGTATACGTGTTTGTTCCTATGCACCAATCCTCGATTCCTGACGCCACGTCACTCTCTATCCCTTCGCACTCGCATTTGATCCGCGTAGTGAACGGGCTGAACTGCTTCGTGCCGTGCTTCCGGATTTGGAGGCGCTGCCTGAGGGCGTGTTCTCGAAACGCTTGCGTTCGGTCCGCTCCATCTGCACAATCTGACCTTCGTGCACCACGATGTGCAAAGAACCAAACTCCATGTCATTCAGCTGTCCGGCAATTCGGTCCAACCATACCTCATCCACTTTTAACGGCTTAGCCATAGAGCCGCCTCCTCTTCTCGGGCTACCGCCCGCCATATTCCTAAGTACGCTGTCATCCAACGGATTTATAAATCATTCTTATCCAACCCATATACTTGGTTTATACATTAGCAGGGCTTCCAGTAGCTGTCAATCTGTATTTTCTTCTTCTCATCATCACTTTTCTGAAACGGCTTTGTGTCCAAGCCAGCTCTTGAGCAGCAACGTGGCGAGAGCCAGAATCAGGAGCAGGGAAGCTACGGCAAACGAAGCCGAGAATTGATATTCGTTATACAAAATCTCCACATGTAGCGGCAGCGTATTGGTCTCTCCGCGGATATGTCCGGACACCACAGATACCGCTCCGAACTCACCCATAGCACGGGCATTACACAGAATAATGCCGTACAGCAGCCCCCATTTGATGTTGGGCAAGGTTACACTCCAGAAGATTCGCCACCCGGAAGCACCCAGCGTAACCGCGGCTTCCTCTTCCCGGGTTCCCTGGTCCTCCATTAGTGGAATTAACTCCCTGGCTACAAAGGGGAAGGTAATAAACAGTGTTGCAATGACAATACCTGGCAGCGCAAAAATGATTTTGATATCATGCTCGGACAGCCACGGCCCAAACCACCCATTCGAACCAAAGACCAGTACAAAAATCAACCCGCCAACCACAGGCGAGATCGAAAAGGGAAGATCAATTAGGGTGATCATGAGTCCCTTGCCCTTGAACTGGAACTTGGTAATGACCCATGCTGCAGCCACACCAAATATCGTATTCAGCGGCACTGTAATCGCTGCAACCAATAACGTGAGTTTCAGTGCAGACATGGCATCCGGCTCGGTAAGAGCCGCGATGTACACACCCCAGCCCTGCTTCAACGCCTCCATGAGCACAATGGCCAGTGGCAAAATCAGCAGCCATATGAGCACCAGGCTTGCCAGTCCAATCAACAACCATTTGACCCATGGAGCTTCCGTTGTTGCACGGTTCGTTCCACGCCCGGACTTTACGGGTGGAACAGGGCTCAGTGGGACAGAACCTGCCATATACTGCACCTCCTTTGGTTTGGGTGAGTGACGTCTTCTAATATCCTTATTGCATCATGTTTCATTCTCATGCCCTGCCCGCCTTCCGGCTCCAACGTTGCAAGGAATTAATAATCAGCAGCAGGATGAAAGAAACCAGTAGCAACAGCAGAGCTACAGCTGTAGCGCCTGCATAATCGAACTGCTCCAGCTTGGCCATGATCAGCAAGGGGGCAATTTCCGTTTTCATCGGCATATTACCTGAGATAAATACAACGGAGCCATATTCACCAATGCCCCGGGCAAAAGCCAGAGCAAACCCGGTCAGCAGTGGCGGAATCAGATCCGGCAGCAGAATGGTACGGAATATCCGCCATCTTCCTGCTCCCAGTGTGGCAGCCGCCTCTTCCACCTCAGCCTCCAGCTCCTCCAACACCGGTTGCACTGTGCGAACCACGAACGGAATCCCGATAAACATCAGCGCCAGTGTAATCCCGGCCTGTGAATAGGCCAGTTTAATGCCCAAAGGCTCTACAAACTGCCCAATCCAGCCATTGCCGGCATAGATCGCCGTAAGGGCAACCCCCGCTACTGCTGTTGGCAAGGCAAAAGGCAGATCAATGACCGCATCAAACAGCCTTTTGCCAGGAAACTCATACCGAACAAGCACCCATGCCAGGAGTAACCCCAGCACGAGATCAATCAGGGCCGCTGCACCTGCGGTCAGAAAGCTGACCTGGAAGGAGGCCAGCACCCTGGGATTGGTCGCAACCTCAATCATGGTTGCCCACGTCAGCCCTGTTGAGTTAAACAACAGCGCAGCCAGTGGAATAAGTACAACCAGGCTCAGGTAGAACACACTGTAACCCATCGTTAATCCAAATCCCGGCAATGTGCGTCTCCGCGCCACCATCACCTTGCTCATGCACGTTCATCCTCTCTGCCTTCAGCCGGTAGGGCTGGTTGGCCGCTCACAGCGCGATTGATCGGGTGTTCATTGAACAGAGCAACCTTAGCTGCCTGGAACATAAATCTGGTCGAAGATACCACCGTCATTGAAATGTTTGGCCTGAGTATCCCGCCATGTACCGAATACATCTTTTAACGTGAACAGTTCAAGCGCCGGGAACTGATCCTTGAATTTTTCCTCCACGCTGTCCAGCGTTGGGCGGTAATAATTTTCAGCCGCAATCGTCTGTCCCTCTTCACTGTACAAATATTTCAGATAGGCATCCGCCACGTCGCGGCTTCCTTTTTTGTCTGCATTTTTGTCCACAATTGCAACGGGTGGTTCAGCCAAGATACTAACCGAAGGCACGACAATATCGAATTTGTCCGGACCCAACTCTTTTACCGATAGGAAAGCTTCATTCTCCCAGGCAAGCAGCACATCCCCGATGCCACGTTCAACAAACGTTGTCGTAGATCCGCGAGCACCCGAATCCAGCACAGGCGCATGTTTGAACAATTCACCAACAAATTCCTTCGCTTTCTCTTCATCATTGTTATTATGCTTAAGGGCATATCCCCATGCCGCCAGATAGTTCCAGCGCGCCCCGCCGGACGTTTTGGGATTCGGTGTGATGACTTGCGTATCCCCTTTGATCAGATCATCCCAGTCCTTGATGCCTTTTGGATTACCCTTACGCACAAGGAATACAATCGTAGAGGTATACGGAGCGCTGTTATGCTCGTATTTATCCTGCCAACCTTCGTTAATCAGACCTTTATCTTCAATCGCATCAATATCGTATCCCAATGCCAGCGTCACCACGTCTGCATCCAGTCCGTCAATAACAGAACGACTCTGTTTGCCCGATCCCCCATGGGATTGCTTGATGGTCACTTCCTGGCCTTTCTCTTTCAACCAATGCGCCGCAAACGCTTTGTTATATTGTTCATAGAGTTCCCGCGTTGGATCATAGGAAACATTCAGCAGTTCGATGGCCTTGGGCCCTTCTGTGCCGCCTTCCGCTCCCCCCGATGTTCCTGCCGCACTGGACCCGCCGCTATCCGATCCGCATGCTGCCAGAACTCCTGTTAATACCAGTGCCAGACCAACCAAAATACCCTTATGAATTCTCTTTTTCATGAATAATACCCCCCCGATATAGATCTGCATGACTACCTCAGGCCGGCTGAACAGGATCGAACGCCCCGTAAAAAACAAGAAGACGGAGGAACCCCCGCGCACTTCTCCCCATAAAGTCATGCCGGCTTAAGGCCGTGCATGCTTCATCCGGAAAGGATGCGCTGCGGTGTTCCTCCGTCTATACGGTGAGAACGTTATTCTGTTCAGGTTGCATGGTTGCATCTGTCTGTAAAATGACCGTTTTCACAATGAAAACAGATTCATTTTTATTATTCCTACCTGTTTAGTAAGTTATATACGTATAATAAAGGCAGTCTATATACCTGTCAAACGTTTTTTCCGATTTTTACCGTATTTCTGGGCTATTGGCAAAAAAAAGAGGAACAACGAACCAGCGTCCGTTGTTCCCTTCAGCGAATCCCATGCTTCGCTGGCTATTGTAAACATGAACGGAATTGGACGGTCACATCTTGTCCATTCCTCATCTGCCCGCATACCGGATATTGGGTACCGGTGGTGTGTTCATGCCTTCCCCCAGATAAAAGCCGGTGTGTGGCGGTTGATTGTAGGCTACATTTTGCCAAGCGACGCCAAGACGGTACACTGGATCATGCATCAGCGTATAGATGCGTTTGTCCGTAACTGCTGTTGTGGTATAGATCCGCAGTGCTGAGCTGTCATTGGTCCGCCATACCACTTCTTCTCTCCAGTCCCCGAACAGGTCGGCCTGCAGATTCGGCGTAGACTTAGTTCCGTTATTGGAAGATACGCCGGAAGCGGTGAGCAGATTCACCGTTGTGTTATTGGCATAGTTCCACTTGTCGATTCGGTTGCTGTCCAGCAGTTCACGGAGCAGATCACCATCCCACCAGATTCCAAAATTCGTGGAGGAAGGCAGGGTAGTCCCGAGTTTCTGCCCTTTGGCTGTATACAGACTGCCGTCTGCCCATACTTCAGCGCCTTTATATCTTGGATCGATATCTGCCGCCATACCGCGTCCAATATCCTTTGTTGTTTTGACTCCCCAGATTAACTGGCCTGTACCTGCATCACGGAATTCCACTCCGGCATTGGATGGCGTCTCATGAACCTGAAATACCTCAAGTCCAGGGCGGTCCGGGTCGAGGTCACTCAAATGCATGGCATCGCCATGATGAAGTCCTGTCGTGTACAATCCTTTGCCGTTGTCATCTACCGCCATGGCACCATAAACGATCTCGTCTTTCCCATCTCCGTCTACGTCCGCCACACTTAGATTATGATTGCCCTGCCCGGCATAACCCGAGTTACCGGAGGTATTGGAATCAAATGTCCATTGTTTGGTTAGCTGTCCATTCCGCCAGTTATAAGCTACCAGTACGGTACGGGTGTAGTACCCACGCGCCATGACCAGACTTGGGCGCTCTCCATCCAGATACGCAATGGCGGCAAGGAATCGGTCCACTCTATTGCCGTAGTTATCTCCCCAGTCAGACACATTGCCACGCGCCGGTTCGTAGTTCACCGTGGAGAGTGCTTTGCCAGTCTGCCCATTGAAAACCGTCAGGAATTCGGGACCAGACAATACATAACCGCTGGAATTGCGGTAATCCTTGCTGGCATCACCGATGACCACGCCGGTGCCATCCTTGGTGCCATCGGCTGTTTTCATCGCAACCTCGGCTTTGCCGTCACCGTCGAGATCATACACCATGAACTGGGTGTAGTGAGCGCCGGCACGGATATTTTTGCCCAGACTAATTCGCCAGAGGCGTGTTCCATTTAATTTGTAGGCATCGATAAACACTTCCCCGGTATAACCACTCTGGGAGTTATCCTTGGAGTTGGAAGGGTCCCACTTCACAATCAATTCATACTCACCATCACCATCCAGGTCACCTGCACTGGCATCATTGGCACTGTAGGTGTAGGCTACTCCATCGGGCGTTGTCCCACCTGCGGGTACACTGAGCGGTACAGATAGATAGTTATTGCCCCATACGCTTGCTGCCGCTGAAGCAGCCTGCTCCGTTCCACTCACGACAGCGCGAACCGTATATTTGGAACTGCTTGTCCCGCTTGCATCCTGAAGGTTGGTGCTGTTTGTTATGGGCGTAGCGTTCACTTTGGTTCCATCCCGATAAACGTTAAATGATACATTCGAACCTTCCGTACCTAGAAGCCGCCAACTGACAAACACACCTGTCCCGGTCTTTACAGCCACCACACCGCGATCCAGATATTCCATCTGCCTTGCTCCCGCTGCATGTGTTACCGACGGGTTGCCCAATCCAAGCGAAGTGACCAGTAACGCGGAACTCAACAACGATACTCCGGCTGTACGTAATGTGCGCTTCCACAATGATGATCGATTTCCCATAAACAATTGCCTCCCCAATTGTATTGGTAAGCCCGATGCCTTTGTAGCGCCATCTTTTTATGTAAGCGCTTTAATATATTTATTTTAAATTAAACATATAATTCCATCTATAGGTCTAATTTAGTAATTGGATGGTTGGTAACATAAAAAGCCGAAAGATTTCTCCTTCGGCTAGCCGTTGCCCGTTCTTCGAATTGCTTCAGTCGACTGGAATCGCAATCAACTGACTCACGGATATGGGACGATTCCCATGTTAGCCTAAAAAAGCTGTAAAACCATGTGTTTCTCCATGATTTCACAGCTTATAGACCAATTTTATACCACAGGAGTAATACATACCGGACGAGGCAGTTCCAGCTTGAACCCGTTATGCGTCAGACGTCCATCTTCTTCACTGATCTGGAAACCTACGAGGTTATTGCTGTCCTGATTCGCCACGACCAGAATCCCGCCTGGCAAAATATTAAAGTTACGTGGTGTCTGCCCAATCGTGGATGTCCACTCTACGGCTTCCAACTCGCCGCTCTCCTGATCAATATGATAGAGTACGATGCTGTCATCTCCCCGATTGGATGCATACAGGAAACGTCCACATGGAGATACACGAATATCTGCAGCCGTACCCTCTCCTTTGTGCCCTTCTGGAAGTGTGGAAATGTGCTGCACCGTAGTGAACTCCCCTCTGCGCTCATCGTACAGGAATGCCGTAACCGTGTTGTCCAATTCGTTGATCACATAAGCCCACTTCGAGTTGGGATGGAACACAAGATGTCTTGGCCCTGCGCCCGGTGGCTGATCCATCTCACGATGGGTAACCAGACGTCCCTCTTCCAACCGATACACAATGATCTGATCCAGACCGAGGTCACATACGACAGCATACTGCCCGGAAGGATCTGGTTGAATGGAGTGTGCATGCGGCCCTTCCTGGCGTTCTTCGTTGATTCCACTTCCCGTGTGCTCCACCCATGCACTCATCTCACCAAGCGTCCCCTGATCGCCAACAGGAAATACATTGACACTGCCGCTGCTATAGTTGGATGAGAACACCCACTGACCATCCGTGGAGACAGACACATAACATGGAGAAGCCCCTCTGGTCTGTTTTCGATCCATCAGGTGCAGCTCACTCGTTGCCGCATCTCTGCGATAAACCAACACCTCTCCCTCGTCCGTCTCACTCGCCACATACAGACAGTTTCCATCCGGGCATAGTGCCAGATAAGACGGATTATCCACACCATCCATGTGATTGACGATTCGCATCTCTCCTGTATCCGCATTCAACGCACATAGGAATATTCCTGGTTCATCCGCTGACGCATACGTACCTGTATAGAAAAGTGTTTCCTGAGTTGTGACTGGTTCCATATCTAATCTCTCCCTTATCCTGTATATTCACTGTTCTGATTCTTCCCACTGATATGTACTTACCCAATTCACAGGCAACTGCTTCACTTCCTGTAACGTGGCTTTCTAAATCGATAACAACCCCGGTGAGCGCTCTCATATCCGTCATTGACTCCCTTATCCCCTCTCACCATAATACAAAGTATGAGACCTAACAACAGACCACCCCTACAGCGTAAATCTGACGGATTTCGTATGCAAAAACTCATTGTGCTTCCAGACTCACTGCTGCAAGAAACCGCAGCTTATCCAGTCACGTCCGGACTATATGTTACCGATATCGGTTATTTTCACGAAGCGGAGCATCATTACCGAGACCGTCCCGGTGGTTGTGAGTCACACATTCTGATGTACTGTGCCCAAGGTACAGGCTGGTATACGATGGATGGCAGCAAGACATATGATGTCCGCCCGGGAAACCTTGTCATATTGCCTGCACATGTTCTTCATGTGTATGGTGCCAACACAGCTGAACCATGGAGCATCTTCTGGATTCATCTGCGCGGGGAACACGTTTTATCCTACATAGAACCATTGTTAACCCATCATATCACTACCATGCCACCGGCCAAGGCTCAAAAATGGCTTGAGCTTTTTCATGAATGTTACGGCGCGCTAGAGACAGGTTACTCCATACAGACGATGACATATGCCTCCCAGATTATCGGTTATATGCTTGGTATGCTCGCTTATGGACCGGAGACGACAGGAACAGATGGTGGGATCGTGAGCAGCAAACGTGCGGCTGAACAATCCGTTCAATATATGCTGGAGCACCTGGAGAATGGAATCACCCTCAAGGAACTGGCGGCTCACGCGCGACTGTCTGTCCCTCATTACTCTCAGTTATTCAAGCAAGCTACGGGGCATTCGCCCATCGATTATTTCCTACGGCTTAAGATTCAGCATTCCTGCCGCTATCTGGATTTTACCGATTGGACCGTGAAGCAGATCAGTTCCGAGCTTGGATTTAAAGACCCGTACTACTTCTCCCGTCTGTTCAGCAAAATGATGGGACGTTCACCCACAGATTATCGAAATAAATCCAAAGGTTAGAGGTAGTGCCTTCACTTAGCCCTTTCTAAATGATTATGAATTCAGTTGGAAAATTGCAGCAACCTTTTGAACAGAAGGGTCGTCTATAGGGACAAATAACTTTTATATAAAGGGATCATCCCTGGAAAAGTGAGGCGAACCTATCATGAAAAAAAATATACTTGCTACATTAACTGCGGGAGCTCTACTCACGCTGTCTCTAAGTGCAGGCCCGATCAACGCTGCGCAGGCCCAATTCACGGATATTCAAGGGATCGCAGGAGCAGACAAAATCGAATCTCTCCATCAGGATGGATTCATCAAAGGTGTGAGTGACAGCTTGTTCAAACCTGAACTGGAGTTAAATACCGCTCAGGGTATTCAACTGATTGCGGACGGACTGAATCTGAATCTGGACACCATTCGTTTTATCAAACAGCCGCTACCAAGTGACCACTTCTCTCATGTAAAAGATGGCGTTTGGTACAGTGATGCATTTATCCGCGCACAATATAATGGCATTCAGATGTCACAGGATATCGATCCGTCCAAACCGCTTACTCGTGAACAATTCACACTGTTCCTGATGCAAGGTATCGAGGCCAAAGGCGGTCTGCCAATGATTAATATCAAACCTGTGGACATTACCGACGAACAGGAACTTACGCCAGAGTATCAAGGTGCCATTCAGCGTTCACTCGTTCTCAAAATCAATGAACTGGATGCCAACGGAAACTTCAATCCCAAACAAACGATTACTCGCGCTGAAGCAGCAGTGATGATGTATAACGCAATCGAGTACATGGAATCGTTCCATGCACCACAAATCCCGGAAACACCTGAGAAGTAATCATTTCATGGTAGGAGCTAAGAACTCACTTGAGTGGTGAATCCGCTCGATTGGAGTCACCGTTAGTGGACTTTTCCATACAACCTCAATATGCCAAACAGCCGCACCTTCCCTCAACAGGAAAGTGCGGCTGTTTGTATTATACTTATATCACTGATGCAAAATCATCAGATTTAACTTTCTAACTTAGAAAGAACCTTTAACAACAACCTCAGACAACGGTAAACGTCCTGACGGGCGAGCTGGCTGTGCAGCTTTACCTACAGTAATCAACAACGTAGGCACAAATCGTGCAGGAATGTTGAATGTTTCGATCAGTTTTTGTGGATTATATCCACCGATTGGACATGTATCGTAACCCAGGGAGCGTGCAGCAAGCATAATATTTTGGGAAGCAAAAGATGCATTGCGGATCGCTTCATCGCGAGCGATCTGCGGGCTTTGGTAAGCACCGTTGATCTGTCCAACCAATGCGTCACGAACCTCAGCAGTCAGTGCGCCTGCTTCAACAGCTTGATCGTAGATTACGGTGTTACGGTTTGCTTCCAAATCTCCAAGAACAGCAATCGTAACTGAACTTTCCACGATCTGACTTTGACCGTAAGCAACTGGCAGCAATTTCGCTTTGTCTGCTTCGGATTCAATCACGAGGAATCTCCAGTGTTGCAGGTTCCATGAAGATGGTGCTTCCGCAGCTGCTGTCAGAATCGCATTGAGATCAGCTTCAGGCAATTCAAATCCTTTTTCGTACTTTTTGACAGCATGGCGTTCGCTAATAACGCGAAGTGTTTCATTTTTTTCAATGCCTGACATGTGTTCCACTCCCCAGAATCTAATTTGTTTATACTTCTTTTACTTTCGCAAGGTGATCTTGAAGTATACTCTACCAAGGATTTGCCTTCCGAAAATAACATCAGCGCAGACGATCTCTCCCCATCTGTGTTCACGTTATGCCCGGAATCGCCTGAGAACATCAATGGATCTTTCACCGGAGCACACGCCAATGCCATAACTTGTCCAACCATGCCTGACTAAACCAAGGCCATGTCATGAAGGACCATTCGTTGTAGACTCCGTCAGGACTTCTCCTTTGCAGGCAATCCATTTAGCGACAAGGTTATCGCTTCCCCATGACCTATGCGCTCTTTCACATCTTGAATGGATATACGGTCAAAATAAGCGCTGAGCGCCTCTTCGCCTCCGTTATATATGTTCCCCATCACATCCTGCATATTGGAAGACACCACGCACGATGAACCGGACTCCCCTGAGCACCAGTTGGGACCGAGTGAACCACCAGCTACCAGTCTGTACAATTCTCCCAGCTTGATCTCTTCACTTGGACGGCTAAGCAAGTACCCACCATGAGCACCTTCCTTGGTCGTCAGGTAACCATGCTTGCGCAGAACACTAAGTACCTTACGGACTCTGGCCGGGTGTGTACCCACACTCTGGGACAAATCTTCACTATTGGCCATACACTCATCTCTCATCGACAGAAAAACAAGACAATGCACCGCTATGGTAAATTCGCTGTTCATAACTTACTCCTTCCCGGCTTACAACACCGATGAACTCCAACCCAAGGTAAGTATAACTGTCATTATATGAATAACAGTTATGTTTGTCAACTTTCAACCAGGATGGAGATCAAACGTGATTTTTCCTGTTATACCAATACTTACAGCTCATCAACACAATTAAGCTAGGATTAACATCCCATCTTCATTCTAATCTAAAAATGACAAAAAAAGTGAGCCTTCCGCTACGCGAAGGGCTCCAATAAGATAGACATATGAAAGGGCTTACGTGATTATTATAATCGGTAATCTTCAATTTGAAAACGCTTTTTTTGTAAAGTGAATCATTATTTCAAATTTTTTTTATTTGAATAAAATGTACAACAGGTATTGCTAAAACTAATGACATTAGTTATTATACTAATACCATTAGTTTTAAGGAGGGTTCAACGATGCGCATTACCCGAGAATATGATGTCGTTCAAGTTACGTTTTTTCCAAGACTCTTCCCTGTGAACGTATACCTGGTCGAAGAGGAAGATGGATTAACCCTGATTGATACCGGAATACCGTTCAGTTTTAAGGGGATTTTGGCAACTGCCCATTCCCTTGGAAGGCCCATTACCAAGATCATTCTGACTCACGCGCATAGCGACCATATTGGTGCATTGGATCGTCTCAAAGAGGCACTGCCCCAAGCCGAGGTTTTCATCTCCAGACGGGATGCCCGGCTATTGGCGGGTGATACTTCCCTTCTTCCCGGTGAGCCACAAACTCCGGTACGCGGCGGAGTGCCTAAGCCCAAAGCGGTGCGCACCCAGCCAAACCACTTGCTGGATGACGGTGAGCAGATTGGTTCACTAGTCGCCATTGCCTCACCAGGACATACGCCGGGGCATATGGCCTTCATGGATACGCGCAGCCGCGTGCTCATCGCTGGCGACGCGTACCAGCTGCAAGGCGGCCTTTCCGTATCCGGCCGCGTGCGCCCGCTCTTCCCGTTCCCCGCGCTGGCGACGTGGAACCGCGAAGCGGCTCTGGCCAGCGCGAAGCGTCTGGCGGAGCTGGAACCGTCCGTGCTGGCTGTAGGCCACGGACGGATGCTGCGCCAGCCCGCTGCCGCTATGCGCGCGGCAACCGCTGATGCACAGCAGCGGTTTGATCTTGCCGGAGGGCAACTATGAGCCCCCGGCAAGGGCTGGATCGCGGCGCTCTGCTCAGTGCCGCGGCCCAGCTTGCTGACAGCGACGGCTTTCAGGCGCTGACACTCGCCGCGTTGGCACAGCGGCTGGATGTGCGCTCGCCGTCGCTCTACAACCACATCAGCGGACTTCCCGGGCTTCGCCAGGAAATGGCGCTGATGTCCGTACAACAGCTCAGCCGCGCATTAACCGAGGCTATCGCTGACCGCACAGGCGACGATGCCATCCAGGCCATCGCTGCGGCATACATTGGCTTCGTCCGCGAGCACCCCGGGCTGTACGAAGCCTCATTTCATGCCCCGGACCGCGAGGAGCCACAGCTCGCCGCGGCCAGCACAGCCACGCTGGAGTTGCTGCTGCACAGCTTGCAGCCCTACCCGCTCACCGAAGCGGAAGCATTGCACGCCGTTCGTGGTTTACGCAGCCTCTGCCATGGATTTGCCTCCATTGAGGCACAGGGCGGCTTCGGCATGAACTTTGATCCGGACGAAAGTCTGCGTCTGACCGTATCCGCCTTCCTGCACGGACTCCGGCATCTTCACGAAAACTAGTACGCACGGGTTGTATCATGAAAAAGGACTGCAGATCCTCTGCAGTCCTTTTTACGTTGCTGTTCCACCTTCTTGCCAAAATCTAACGAACCCAGGACACGCTATAACGCCAATTAGAGTGGATAGAAAAATCTAACGAACTCCACACATCCTATTTCGCAGAAAACTGGCAGTAGGACAGGCAAAATGAGCATATTCCGTCATTTAACGTGTCTGTGATTCGTTAGATCTACCAACGTAGCAAATTAGGCCGAATAAGACGTGCTAAGTTCGTTAGAGTCTGCTACATATGTTACTTCAGTTCATGATGCCATAGCGGCATCGCATTACACATTGCAATTCAATTTCCGCCTGATACATATCGTGCTCCGCTCAAAACTCCTGCCCCTCACATCTACGCGCTTCTCTAATATGTACATCTCCCGGTCCTCACTCCAGAAGAACGGCCTTTCACTACCTGCTCTCCATCCGAACGTTTTTCTTTACAACCACCCTATGGCCATTGCTGCCGTCCATCCTGCACTTCATTCAAAATATGCTTCATCACGGGCACGTACACCTTCCAGTAGAACATGTCAGGGATATCTTTCTGATCTGGCGTAAGCTTGGACCGGACGACCTCCCATCCCCGGATTCGGCGCCAGAAGGAATAATGCTTCATCTCACCAAATGACCCTGCCATGTAATACGATCGATTATAGTCATCGTAGCGGACAAGTGCAGCAAACTCCGCGGGTATTCCTGCATTCCCCAGTTTCTGCTCGCCTGCCTTCGTCAAATCCGTCTTATACCAGGCCAGTATGGAATTCTTCTGTTGCGGCACAATGATATCGAACCAGCCATTGTAATGTATATCCTGGGTTATACCGCTCCAATCGCTGCCTTCCGGTGTAAATGCAATCTGTATATTGCCTGTCTTCACATCCTGACCTTTCTCCAGTACCATGACCTGTCCATCCATATGTATCAGCAGCATACCCGCTCCGGAATATGACCATTTCTTCTTCTCCCGCTGCTCATAATTCGCCCGAACCCACCGGGGGACTTCTTCTATACTTTGCAGATTAGATACCGTTTTCCCTTGCCATCCACTGCTGTTCACTCCCAAACTGGGATACAGTTGCTCCCTGGTCATCTTCGAAGCCGTATTTGCCAAGGCACTGTATTCGGCGACAATCGTTACCCCTTTATACGCAGCCTCGCGGATCTTCTGCACATCATATATCGTTAATCCTTCATAGATTCCGCCTTGTTTCCCTGCACTCTTCTGTGCAGACAGACTACTGCGATTCGCCGTCAAATAGATCAGATCCGTGTCTGTCACCTCATCAGGCAGCATTTGTTTCATTCGTGGAAGCCCGTCCTGAAGATCATAGCCGTAATAATCCTCTTCATACGAGTAGTATTCCCCTGTGTGCTGTACAATCTTCTGTTGATTCAAAAGCCAGACCAATCCCTTGTGCCCCTGATAGGACAAGTCCGGTCTGCTCTTGTCAATAATCATAATGTTCAGTGGAACAGGGGCCTGAGATTGCCACATAATCCAGGGGACAACCAGCACCACCGATACCACTGTAAAACAAGCCAGCGTCCACATCGTGGCTGGCCTGTAACTTTTTTTCATAAAGCGTATTCCTCCTTGCTCTGTTCCAAGGTATTGTCAGGATCGGTCGTTAGATTACCCTAATCCATGTCTGCTGTCCTTTTCCTCTGCCTTCCGCAATCCCATAGCCTGCAAAATGCCAAACATACGGAATATATTGTTCAGCGGTCTGAACCAGAACGTCTCCGAACAAGCATACAATAACAGACGCGTCACTGCTCTGGACGTGTACGCTTTGCGTGAACACCATACTTCGAACATTACCATACCAGCGGACAACAGTGAACCATAGAGCGTGAGCAGCAAAGCGAGAATGATGCATAGGTTGATATCCACCAACTGTAGCCCTATGCCTGCAATGAACAGCAAAATCGCTCCCAGTTCCATCACAGGCCCCAACAATTCGATCAGAATAAAATAAGGGATGGATACCATCCCCATCCAGCCATAGGCCGGATTAAAGATCATGCTCCGCTGAGTCCATAGACTGCTTGCAAGCTGCATGTGCCAACCGATACGCTGTCTGCACAGCTGACGCCATGTACCGGGTACTTCTACCCTGCAGATCGGATCGGGAATATATATAATACGGCCATGTTCCCGGATCTGCTTCATATGTTTCTGTAACCGCATCACCAGTTCCATGTGAGCGACCTGGTCGTCGCGCTTGTAACCCCCAACTTCCAACACCCGGTTCTTTTTGAATACACCGAATACTTGGGCCGTAAATAAAAGCACATTAATGTTGTAACGAACAAGTCCCACACCACTAATCAAAAAAGCACGCACGTATTCAATGGTCTGCATTACATACAACGTACTGCCCGTAAGTCTTGTGCTGTTATCCGTTAAATCTGTATGATCCGTATTTCTGGGGGCCATGAGATCTAATCGTCCACTACAAGCAACGACCTCTTCTCCTGGGAGAGCATCCATAACGGGTTTCATAATCTTCACCAATGCATCCCGTTCCAGAACTGTCCAGGGTCCAACAGAGGCGATATAAGGATATTGCGAGATATTCAGGCCTGCATTCAGGGAGTCCATTCGTCCTCCATATTCCTTGTCGATCACAATCAGACGATGATGCAACCTGGATTGGTAGACACATTTAACCTGAGCCGTCTCCTGGCCGAGTCCCGAATAATGAACTTTACTCCGAATGGGCATTAGATCATAGGTTTCTATTAACCGTGGCATTGTTCGATCCTCTGATCCATCATTAATGATAATAACCTCATAGCGTGCATACTGAATATCCAGCAGACAATTAATTCGCTGTATGATCGTATTCTCACTATTACGCATCGGGACAAGCAGGGATACCGCAGGAGCCAGTTCTTCATCCAACATCACATGATATTGCAGCGGGTCCAGATCCCTCTGGCGAATCAATGTGCGAGCGGCAGCAACTACCAGAACACTGCACATCACAATCGCTAACACCAGATAGATAAATACCCCCTCGTAACATGCCAAAACAAAACTCTGCAACATCTCAATCCATCTTTCGTCCATACTGCATCCTTTCCAGCGTTTCCTCCGCTATCTGCCTTGCATATTTATCCGGATGGTTTACAGCCGTTTCCCGGAGTTCTTCAAGTCCCTGCTCGTACCGGGCAAGAGAATTCGCCGCTTCCTGTCGGATCTGAAAAGAAGGATCACCCATCATTATCTTCAGTCTAGGAATAAAAGCATCCGCATGAACAGTACCCATAAGCCGGGTCACTGTTAGTCTTTCCGAGCGTTGCCTTTCCTCACCAGATTCGTTCCATACCAGCAATAGCCCCTTCAGCAACTCTTCACGCCCTCTGCCCACTTGAGCCAATGCCTGATAAGCGAGGGTACGCAGCAGCGCATCCTCTCCAAGAATGAGCTTCTCCAGTAGAACAACAGCACCCTCCGTCTGGTCATCCCGAATACGAATGGCATGGACGATATTACACTGGACCTGATAAGGTACATCCTTGAAATGACCCTTCAGACGAGTCCAGGATGAATCGGTAAGCAACAGCAGAATCTGCAGATACTGCGAATCGGACCATACATATTGCTCACGCAACAATTCCTTCACGATTCTGAAATAACCGGTTCGGGCATATATGCGCAAAATGATGAAGCGTTCAAGCGGCGTACAGGAAGTAACCCGCAGCATATCCTCTAACCTGGGCAGAAGCTCTATCATATGAAACTGTTCAATATATAACAACGTGTTAACCCGTTCACTCCACTTTCCCGTCTTCAGAACCGACCGGTATGAACTTCCAAAGACTTGCCAGGATAACAGACGAATTCGCAGAGTCTCGTGCTCTACCGGACCTTGAGCAAGCCGTTGCAATAACAGCTGCTGCAAAACGCTCTGTTGATCTCCACTCATATTCAATAAGTCTACTTTTACTTCTCCTTGGCCCAAATACCGCTGTAACACCGAATCTTCGGAAAGTAATTCCTGCATCAGTGCTGTCTTAACCTTTTCCCTGCGCCTACTGCTATATTTCATCCATAAGATGTAACCGTAGATAACCAGCAAAAAAGCTAGTACACTTGCACACACAAGGCTGACCACATGTACTAACCAATCTGTATTACCCATAAGCCACCCTCTATGATGTGAGCCAATAAGCTTGATATACATCCATTGTTGTCCAATCATTGCATGATTTCCCCTTAATCGAATAAACGGCCTTACAACGGGCACAATAATACAAAATTTTCAAATACACCCTGTGAATACATATCGGGTATATGATACACTAAGCTTTCTATCGGCTTTCTGCGTTTGTGATATAATAGGAACTGAAAATTCCGGCAATTCGTACTGGGTTCCGGATCTCCGGATAACATATTATTCCAGAAAGAGGGAGTTCTACGTGGCTCAAATTAGTCCGTACTACCTGCAAATCGGAGCAACCGTGGGCATGCTTGTCATGGCACTGCTTGCCATCTTCATCCGCATGAAAGCCAGTCACAGACCGGTGACTATTCGTAAAATCCTTATTCCTCCGCTCGGCATGAGCACAGGATTTCTCATGTTTGTTGTACCTGAGACTCATGTTCCTCTACTCTGGGCATTCATTGCGTTTCTGGTGGGCTGGTTCCTCTTTTCCTATCCCCTCATTCGCAGTACACGGTTTGAACGAGTAGGTGAGGAAATTTTTGCCACACGTTCTCGCAGCTTTGCTTTTATCTTGCTTGGATTGTTGGCCGTACGCCTGATCCTGCATGAAGTCATCCAGCGATATGTAAGTATTCCGCAAACGGGCGGATTGTTTTTCCTGCTGGCTTTTGGCATGATTGTACGCTGGCGTGTATATATGTACAAACACTACAAAGAAGTGCTGGTCGCCGAACACTAGTCACCCTACATAGACCACGCACAGATTTACAGATAAAAAGACACGTTCTGCTGCACCCTCGGTGTGCAGAACGTGTCTTTTCGTTTTCAACCTAATTTGTACATGTAAACCATTCAATATCTATTCAGGATCTGCAACCTTAACCAGCTGCTTGCCCAGATTATCTCCCGAGAAGAGGCCCATGAATGCTTCCGGCGTCTGTTCGAAGCCGTCCACAATGTTTTCTTCATACTGGATATGACCTTCCTGGATCCATTTCGCCAACTTGGCGCGGCCTTCTTTGAAGGATTTCGTATAGTCACCCAGCAGGAAACCTTTCATTAATGCTGTATTTGTTAACAGCAACGTCTGTGGACGCATGCCTATATCCGGTTTCTCCAGATTATAGGATGAGATCTGACCGCATAACGGAATACGTGCATTCCGATTGATGTGGCGCAAGACTGCATCCGAGATGTCACCGCCCACATTGTCAAAGTAGACATCTACACCATCCGGGCAAGCCCGTTCAATGGCCGCTGACATATCCTGCTCCTTCTTGTAGTTCAACACCACGTCGAAGCCCAGCTTTTCTTTCAAATAAGCGCATTTCTCATCAGAGCCTGCAATACCAACCACGCGTGCTCCCACAATTTTACCAATCTGACCTGCAATCATGCCTACCGCTCCGGCTGCTCCCGATACAACGACCGTTTCGCCGTCCTTCGGTTTGCCGATGTCCTCCATACCAAAATAAGCCGTCAGACCCGTCAGGCCTAGCGCACCCAGGTAAGCGGTGATTGGTGCTTCTTCCGTATCGATCAGCGACAGATCCCCCGTATTCACTGCGGCATATTGCTGCCAGCCCCACATACCGGATACGAGATCTCCTTTGCGCAGATTGGGTTCCGAAGATTCTACAACCTGCCCAATGGCTCCACCCATGATCACTTCATTTAACGCGTACGGTGCAGCATAGGACTTTGTATCTTTCATGCGGCCCCGCATGTACGGATCGACCGACAAATATAATGTACGTACCAGAACTTGCCCAGCTTCCGGTTCAGGAAGAGGCGCATCAATGAAGTTGAAATTCTCTCTGGAAGGGGCACCTTCGGGACGAGACGCAAGTACGATCTGTTTATTTAAAGACACCAAAATTACCTCCTTGTTGCCAAGTGGACGCAAGGTTAACCCTTGTCAGCTGAGATCACTTACCACTGGCTCTGTGTTATCACTTCTTAATAGTTTAAACCGAAACAGGCGGATCACAAACGTGGGCCGCCTTGAAATATGCAAATATCGTCACATTGTAGCTGCTTTTGGCTATTATTGTGCTGTCAAAATCACTGGACCATCCGCCGTAATCGCAATCGTATGTTCATACTGGGCAGACAGACTTCCATCCATAGTACGAGCAGTCCATCCATCTGAATCCAGCTTACTTCGGAACGTACCAATATTCAGCATTGGTTCGATCGTAATAACCATGCCTTCCTTGAGACGCGGACCCCGATGAGGCGGACCGTAGTGAGGGACTTGTGGTTCCTCATGCATCTTCTCACCAATGCCGTGTCCGATAAACTCACGCACAACCGATAGGCCTTCACCTTCTGCATAGACTTGAATCGCATTGGAGATATCTCCGATCCGGTTGCCCACCACGGCAAGTTCAATGCCTTTGTACAGAGAGTTTTTGGTTACATCCAGCAGATGTTGTGCTTCCGGAGTCACTTCACCTACAGCATATGACCAAGCCGAATCCGCCAGCCAGCCATTTAGATTAACCACCATGTCGATTGTAACGATATCGCCGTCTTTCAGTGCATATTTTCCCGGAAACCCGTGACAGATCACATCATTAACCGACGCACATGTCGCATATTGGTATCCGTTATATCCCTTTTGTTCCGGCGTAGCGCCATTTTTCTTCATAAAAGCTTCTGCAAACTGGTCGATCTCCTGTGTCGTAATGCCTGGACGAATCATCTTTGCAATTTCTCTATGGCATGCGGCGAGAATTTCTCCGGCTTTTTTCATATATTCAATCTGTTCTTTGGTCTTCAATGTAATCATAATAACTACTCCTGTCCGTTAAAATCTTATCCTGTCCTCTATTGTAACGCTAAACACTCAAAATAAAAAATTCCGCGCAATCAGCAACATCCTATTATACGCCAAGCGCCTGTCCAATGAATACAATTATCCATGAAAAAATCGAAACCCCTTCTGATCTAGCCACGTATATGCTTAAAACAGTTGAAGTCGAAAGGGTGAAAGCTCATGTTCAAAAAGATTATCGGCAAACTTATCGATTCCAAATCTTCATCTCACCGCAAACGTTACAGCTCCTCGGACAGGCGCTCCTATAAACGTCACAGCAGTTCTTCAGGCAAGCGTTCCTACAAGCGCTATTCTTCTTCAGATGTGAAATACCGGGACAGCCGCAGTGGCTCCGGGTATTACAAAAGCAGAAAATACAGCTCCAGCTAAGCTGCTCTCACGACTGCTTTTAAAGAGCAATGAACACACCAGCAGCTTATTAGACGCTACAATAAAATATTTAATAAAGGGGTGTTCGCTAGCCATACTCACGGCTAACAGAACACCCCTTTATTGTTTCTATATAGCAAAAAGGAAAAAGACCCCTATAGATATCATACGAAGAGGTCACGGATAACAAATATAGGTCCACCTACAGAGCTTATTTCATTGTAATTTCAGCAACACATTCGCAATCTCCGCCTGTAACTCTGTCGCCCCACCCTCATAACCTGGACGGAGTCCAAGGAGTCGCTCCAGCATCTGGTGCAATTCCGGCGTAAGCTTAAGTTCCTCCTGCCAGCTGGCGGGTTCACGGCCCTTCTCTGGCTCATAAGCCGAATACAGCATGAAGAGAAGAAAGTGGCCGATATCCTGCAAATCATGATCCGGTGTAGCCCGCTCATCTTCAGGCTCAGGGACTTCACGCATACGTCGCTTCAGCTCCGGCAACAACGGCTCCCCCAAGCGTCTCGCCAGGCCAAAGTCAATTAGATGTACCGCCCCTTCACGTAAAATAACATTGGGAATCCGCACATCTCCATGAATATATCCCTGCTCATGCACATGAGCCACCGGAACCAGCAGTTGTCCTGCCAATTCCAGACATTCCCGCTCCGTATATCGAAGACCTTGCTCAAATATGCAATCTTCCAGCGTCTGTCCACGAATATACTCGGTAACGATATAACTTCGTCTCCCGGATGTGAACACATCCAATAGATCAGGGATCGCCGGATGATGCAGACGCCTCATCACGTCCGCCTCCCGCTCCAACAGGTGCGCAGAGAGTCTGCCCTTGCTAGGTTTGGACTCCTTCAACGCCACTTCCCTGCCATTCTGGTCATCTGTACACAGGTATGTCAGCCCATAGCTCCCCATACCCAGCAATTCCTTTATTGTATAACGCTCAGCAATGGTCGTACCTTCCCGCCGAGGACGATCCGTCCATAGTCCGAGCAATCTTTGCCAACTTCGTCGCAGCTCCACAGATCCTCCCACGCCAGCTTCCTGATCCACTCAGTCTTTATCTATACTGAGCAGTCCGCTGCCAGTCTTCATGTTGTATGGAGCTTATTATATCAGGCCCATAATGCAAAATCACGATGAGCAAGAGCCTGTCATTCAAGCTTCCTTATGCTTCTTGGGTAGGAACCCGAACAACATACGCAGGGATACTCCTTTTGGTTTGCGTTTTCTTCCCTGGAAGCTGCGCAAGTTGGTCACGAGTTCGCGATCTCGCTCTTCCTCCAGCTTCTCGTTCATCCACAGGCGCTGTTTCTCCATCTGTTCCTGGAGCGCCATATGTGTCTCCGCCAGATGCTGAAGGGTCAGCTCCAGTTCATCGACCCGCTGTTGCAGCAGCTGTACCCGATCATCCTGCTGTTGTTCTACAGCACCATAAGTCACCTCACTTACCAGTTGCCCCAGACCTTCATAGGATCTCAGATTACCCATTATTTCAGGTTCTTCAGGGAATACGGATGACATTGATGTTGCTGCACATTCCGTCTCTGACAGACCTTCAATCCCCATCACCGGTACATCTACTTCTACTGCAGCTACAGGTACTTCTGGAGCCAATACAGTCACCACAGCATCAGCCAGGGGCAGATTATGCTCTCGGAGTTCAGTCATCAGGCGTTCAATGCATTCGATGTCGTCGGACTTGAATAGTCTGGATTTGTTGGCGGAACGTTCGAACCGGTATCCCTGCTCTTCCAGTGCCGCCGCATATTTACGAAGAGTACTGGCACCTATGCCCAGGCTCTTGGCCGTTTCCGTCGTTGCTCCTGCTTCTTCAATCATCATTAATTCCCTCCCGGAATGAAGTCTTTTGGGAATCAATTTCATAATACCTTTAGTGAGTTATGAAATTGATTCTTGGATAAAAACATTATGGCTTCAGCGTTCCTTTTTTTTGGAACCGTCATCGGATCGGGGCAACCTGTCTCATGGATCAAGTATGGCTTATCTTTTGCTTGTCCGTATGTATTCGTCAGCTTCTCGGCAGATCCCTTTGGCGGTTTTGTTCTGTTTCTGCGGATTCCTAAGAAGTTTTGTCAGGTATATGATCCGCACAAATAACCCCCATTCCGACAATGAGCATGAATGCTGTCATGTCGAATGACACAGTTGCAAACGCCGTCAAATCATATGATTAGGAATTATTCATGTCAATTTTGTTAACTCCGTTACTCCAATACGCTCCCGCGATAGCGGATATCATTGCTGCACAGCTTTTCCATGTGTTATCTTATGTAACGTAGAAGTACATTCCAGCATAAAATAAAGGACTATACTTAACATAGGACGCATTAGTAACGGATAAATATCAATCTAAATGGGGGCTGAACGGCAGTGTTAGGCAAATCAGGCAAAGTAGCGGTGATCGGGGCGGGTCTTGTCGGTTCGAGTTGTGCGTATTCCATGATTAATCAATCGATATGCAGGGAAATTATGATGGTGGACCGGACGTACGACCGTGCTGTAGCACAGGCATTGGATTTTTCTCATTGTATGGACTTCACACATAACCGCACCAAGGTATATGCAGGCACGTACGCGGATTGTGGCAATATGGATGTTATTGTCTTAACTGCCGGAGCGAATCCCAAGCCAGGACAGACACGGCTGGATATTCTGGAGGAAGCGGAATCGATTGCTAAAGACATCGTGGTCCCGATCATGAAAAGTGGATTTAACGGGATTTTTGTCGTCGCTGCCAATCCGGTTGACATAGTAACTTATATGGTATGGAAATTATCTGGTCTGCCGCGTGAGCATGTCATCGGCACAGGAACGTCCATTGACTCTTCAAGGCTTAAAACGCTGCTGTCTGAAGTCTTCTCCATCGATCCACGCAGTGTGCACGGTTATGCCCTCGGGGAGCATGGAGAATCCCAGTTCGTAGCCTGGTCTCATGTGACCATCGGTGGCAAACCGATTATGCACATCATGGATCAGCACAAGGAGCGCTTCAAACATCTGGATCTGGACGATATTGCACGCAAAACGAAGGATGCCGGTTGGGAAATCTTTACCCGTAAAGGTTCTACCCAATTCGGAATCGGCAATGCCCTCGCGCACATCACTCGTTCCATCCTCAATGACGAACACAAGATCATCGCCGTATCGGCTATTCTGGACGGAGAGTACGAGCAACACAACGTCTGCGTCGGTGTTCCTGCAATCATCGGTGGCAATGGCATTCAGGAGATTATCGAATTGAATCTGGATGCAACGGAACGTGAGAAATTCAACAATTCCTGTGAAATCCTATCTGGTAACATCAATCGTCTGACACTGGTATAAGCCATTTGTATACTACTCCACTTTTGTATGCTTCGGCTCAACTTCAAAAGCCTGCCAACGCAAACACGCCAATAACACTCCATCAGTGGAGGATTATTGGCGTGTTTACGTTTATTATTTTTCACAGCCAGATGAATCAATTTCATAATACCTTCAGCAGCTTCAATCAAGGCTAGATATAGATCAAAACGGTTCATTTTGTCTATATTTAGTTACAGAAATCTATTTTAGTGAGTTATGAAATTGATTTGAGTAGTTGTTCAATTTGGCGCAAGTTGAGGTTCGTCCCTTGGCCCCCATTGCTGTAACACCCGCTTCAACTCACTCAGCATAACCGGTTTGCTAATAAAATCACGCATACCAATCTCCAGACAAGCTTCCTTATCTTCACGTTTGGCATTGCCTGTAACTGCGATGATTGGAGGTATGCGATCCTGTGGAATTAGGCGGTGTAACAGGTCTGTCGCCTTCAGTCCATCCATCACAGGCATATGAATATCCATCAGGACAATATCATAAGCATTCTGAGAGATGGCATCAATTGCCTCCACGCCATTAGTACACACATCTGCCTGGTATCCGAGCTTCTCCAGATATTCTCGCAAAATCTTCCGGTTCACCGGATGATCCTCCGCCACCAGAATACGCATGGCGACCTTATCACTCTGACGTGTACGATCATGATGGAATTGACTTGCTGTCTGTTCTGCTGAAGCATCTACACTCGCCGCAGGAACAGCAAACCGGAAGGTTGAGCCCTCCCCTTCTATACTCTCGACACTGATGCTGCCTCCCATGATCTCCACGAGTCGCTTGGAGATGACCAGTCCCAGTCCGGTACCACCATACTTCCGGTTAATCACCGGGTGTAGTTGAGAGAAGGACTGAAACAACTGATCCAGCTTGTCAGCCGGGATGCCAATTCCCGTATCTTGCACCGCAAAATCAAGAACGCTGTCTTCAGGCTTTCTGCCCTTGATAATATCCACGTTAACATCAATGCTTCCCTGATCTGTGAACTTGAGCGCATTGCCAACCAAGTTCACCAGAATCTGCCGGATACGTATAGCGTCACCGACCATGAACTCAGGGATGCTTGGATTGAGGCGATATCTGATCTCCAGATGTTTCTCATCTGCACGCGGTTTAAACAGCTCGGCAACCTGTTCCAGCATCTTGCGTAATGCAAATGGTTCATAAGCCAGTGCCATTTTCCCGGATTCCAGCTTACTGAAGTCCAAAATATCATTAAGGATGTTCAGCAGAGCATCGCCGCTGTCTCGAATAATCTCGGCATATTCACGCTGTTCTTCCGATAAATCGGTACCGATCAACAATTCTGTCATCCCCACGATCCCGTTCATCGGTGTCCGGATCTCATGGCTAACCATCGACAGAAATTCTGACTTGGCCTGAGCTGCCAGCTCAGCTGTTTCTTTGGCACGTACAATTTCACGTTCGCCAGTCACATCATTAAACACAACCACAGCACCCTGAATCTGTCCCTGTTCAATAATCGGCGTCACCTGATACTGCACCAGAAAGCTGCTGCCATCTTTACGCCAGAACACATCTTCCTTGATCGAACGTCTCTGTCCATCCAACACGGTCATGTGGATCGGGCACTCTTCTTGTGGCAAATGACTTCCGTCTGCACGGGTGTGATGGATGATTGGATGTGAGTTTTTGCCAATGAATTCTTTCGCCTCATAACCGAACATCGAAGCTGCTGCTGGATTCATAAACATGGTGATTCCATCCGCATCCAAACCAAATATTCCTTCCGTAACCGTGTTGAGAATCAGCTCATGTTGCTTGCTAAGCTCCTGAATCCGTTCCGTATATTCCTTGCGCTCGGTAATATCGGACACGATCCCATAGACGCCTACCATTTCCTTATCCACAATAATGGGCACATTCGTAACAGATACTTCAATCTTCCGACCACTTGAATTGACGATTCGTGTCTCATAATATTGCGGTTCGCCTTGCTTCACCATTTCAAAATAATGTTTGCCGTATTGCACTTCGCATTTATCCAGATTGGATAAAAAAGATTGGCCAATAAGCTTATTACGCGGAATATCCAGCATTTGCACCAGTTTGCTGTTCACTGCGCTGTATTTACCTTCCAGATTCAATGAATACACAGCTGCCGGGTTATGTTCGAACAACGATCTGTATCGCTGACGGCTTTCCCGAAGACGTCTGTCCGCATCCTTATGCTGGGTAATATCCCTGCTGATGCTTACAATCTGGACACTCTTGCCACGCTCTCCAGCCACAGGTTTCGCCAATGTCTCCATCCAGATATAGTGTCCCTTCTTGTGCAACACACGCATCTTGCAGCCATTGCCGATCTTGGAAAGATCCATAGGGTCCGGATAGTCTCCCGGATAACAATAATCCTTGAAGGACTTGCCCGTGACTTCCTCCGGCTTATAACCGAGCAAGGCGTACACGGAAGGGGAGACATATAACAACTCTCCATCCGCAGAACAAGTCGTAATCAGATCTTGCGCATGGTCAGCCAGCACCTGATATTTCTCCTGTGCCTCCTTAAGCTCACGTTGCACTTCCAGGATATCGGTAACATCTTTGGCAATACCATAGATTCCTACAACTTCGTTTCCCTCCGTTATAGGCACATACGTGATCTCTGCCTGTTTCAGGGAACCATCTTTATGATAAAAAGTAATGGAATTACTGACTGAACGTCCAGCCAGCACTTCTTTAATATATTCTTTCCGTGAATTTTCACTGTCTGGAGGACAGATCTCACTCTGATTCATACGAATCAAGTCATCCAGTGTATACCCTGATATCCGCTCTACCGAGGGATTAGCATCAATATAGTTTCCATGGATGTCCATCACATAAATGGCATCCGGATGGTTAAAAAACAGTGATTGGTAAGAACTTCCCTCAGAAATAATGCGCTTCAGGGTTTCCGTTTTATTAATATCCAAGGCTTACCCCTCTTTTCTCAGCCAATATCTTCATCTAACAACAGGGATGGATTATCCCTTACAGAAATGGGCCTACCCTCGAATAACCACGTAAGCCAGCCTAGAAACAGCTTTTTTTATTTTACCAGATTCTCGTCTCATTTTGCTTACAATCTATGATCCAATTCACATGATGTGTGATGTAATACTTGGAAATTTTGATTTTACGCAGGAGACGTCTTCAAGGAAAGACAAGTTATACAAGAATCAATGTAAGCCTCTAACAAGCTTGAAGTTCAATTCCAAGTCAGCTGATTCTGGCGAATGGCTAAACGATTTTCTAAAGAACTCAGGACCTCTTATTTGGTGTCCATGTGGCCTTTTTAAATTTTAAAGAACATCAGACACGTTAATCCCCATAATCTCCTGTCATAAACGCTGCAAACGGTCGTTTCATTGGATATAACATGTCTCAGGTTTCTTAGATTTCTGAGATCACTTCAAATCCTTGAATAAGACTCCTTAGATTCGTTAGGGAGTTGAGAGGATAAACCCGCCCCCCGCCTAAAGCAAATCTTCTCAAGGAAAGAGAGATCATCTGCTCTTGCGATGCCTGGATATAAAATTAACGATACAATTTGTATCAAAAAGGCTATAATCGTTAAAAAAACGATTTTCAACTACGGAGAGGACGGATGAATCATGCTGCCCAACAGAGTTAAAATTGCTTACGGTAAACTAAGAGGCTTGGCCATCTTTGGTAAAATCCAGCCCTCTATGGGCCTGCTGCCACGAATCAGGGGTAAGGTTTATCTGAATAGATTGGGTGACTTGCAGGTGGGAAAACGGCTTAACATTATAGGCAAACCATGGGGAACCCAGTTAACCGTAGTCAAAGGCGCGCGATTAACGATTGGCGATGACGTCATGATTAATGCAGGAGTCGGGATTGCCGCTAACGTTGAAGTGACCATCGGCAATAACGTCATGATTGGTCCTCGAACTAGCATATTCGACAGTGCCTATCACCGGATTGACTCTCTGGATGACGGGAGCCAGACTGCCAAGCGGATTGTGATTCAAGATAATGCCTGGATTGGTACAGGCGCGCTTATTTTGCCCGGAGTGACCATTGGCAGAAATGCAGTTGTGGCAGCAGGAAGCACGGTGACCAAAGATGTACCCGAAAATACACTTGTAGCCGGGGCACCAGCCAAAATCATTCGGGAGTTGACCATTCATGATGGGTGGGTCAGACATTAGAAAAAATCCTCCTGAAGCATACATACAATAGAGCTTTGCATGTTTTGCTTAAAGAGGATTTTGATCTACGATAACCAAATGTGTAACGGATTATTCATATTTCTTTTTTCGCAAAATACATCATGCCGATTCCAATAAAAATAACAGCACTGCCTCCAACAACCGCCAGCATCGTCATCAGTGGCACGTTGTAGGCTCCGAAACCCGCGCCGTCCACGGGTGTCATCAGAATCATCGGTTGTGCCCATGGATAATACGGCCCATATGTCGCCGAGTTTACAATGAGAATATTCGGTATGGTTAGTGCAAAATTCAGTGCGAGCGGTGCGGCAAAGCTGCTCCACACCAATGAAACGAACATCTGCAGGGCAGCCAAGGGTACACAAGCTAGCAACCCAAGCAGCAGTTTGCTCGCCAAGAATCCCCAAGGTACAGGCATCGTAATGCCGTGAATCATGCCTGCCAGCAGAATGGACATCAGCAATAATACTTGTGTACCCGCCAGAAGCATGAGCACAATCGTCAGTTTACCTGCATATACGCCTGAACGTGTGAGCGGTAAAACCAGCATCTGCTTCCACCCTCCACCTGCATGTTCAAAACGGCAGACAAAGGACGTAAACACGCCAGTCAGCATCGGTAATAATAACAATCCGTGCAGGAAAACCATCGTGTTCATCAATACCTGCCAATTTCCCGATGGAGTAGACAACAGTCCGATGAGCAGCGCAATGAGTGGACTCAGCAGAATCAGAAGCCATATGGGGGACTTGCCCATTTTCAATCGTTCAGCGGACAAAATTCGGAAGTAAGTTGTCGCAAAGCTCATGTCAGGCCACATCCTTCCGGCTAAAGTGCACCATACCCAGCAACAGAATCAATAACCCTAGACCTGCCCCCATGCCTGCATACAGATATGGATTGGGTCCATTCCAGGCCATCTGCGCCCAAGCGAGTGGAAAGTTCGGTGAGATACTGAGTGCGAACATGCCCGTTATCGCGAGAACGATGCCCAGGGTGACGGGAAGTGCCTGATTCTTGTTAACCATCGTGAGCCACAACTCCAGTGACAACACGGGAAGTGCACCAGCCAAAGGCAATAGCCCCAGCTTGATCGCATGTGTCCAAGGTATTTCGCTGGCATGGAATCCGAGGATCAGACCCAGACCCACAATTCCTGCGGTTAACAGCAGGCAGGAGATCACCAGCAGCACACAAGCAAGCAGGAACTTGGCTAAATACACGGCTGGTCTGGGAATCGGCATCGCGAGCAGCTGTTTCCATGATCCCTGTTCATGCTCAACATTAGCGATCATGGAGCTGAGAATGGTTGCTCCCAGCATCAGAGACAAGGGCACAAAGACCACCACATTGCCCAGCAATCCGCCCCACAGGTTATCTGCATACTGCTCTTTCAGATAGTCCAGCCGTAAGCCAAAATTAAGCGCCTGCATCGCTGTCAATCCAAGAGGGGCCAGAAAGACAAGAAACCAGATCCCTTTCCCCCGAATCTTGAGCCAGTCTGATGATAATGCACGCCCGGTCATATGGAAGCCCCCTCGCCAATGACCCGCATGAACAGATCTTCCAGCGACTGACGCTGTTCCTCTACACGATACACATCATGATCCTGCTCAATTAATCGGCGCACAAGCAGTGCCACTGAACTGTTATCCATATAAGGGAACGTTAACGCAGAACCTTGTTGCTGACCAAATTGTCCCTGTTCTCTCGCCAGCTTCATAGCCTCTTCCGGCTCGGAAACCGTTAACCGGATAGAGCTACCCGTCTGACTATGCAGACTTGCGATGGTATCCTGAAGCACCATCTTGCCTTCACGGATAATACCAACGCGACTTGCCATCTGTTCGACTTCACTCAGCAAGTGGCTGGAAACCAGAACGGTAATGCCATGTTCCAGAGGCATGCGTTTGATCAGTTCCCGAATCTCCTGAATACCGGCAGGATCAAGACCATTCGTTGGTTCGTCCAGAATCAGCAGTTCCGGTTCACCCAGCAAAGCGCTGGCAATACCCAGACGTTGCTTCATCCCAAGGGAATATCCCTTCACTGAACGTTTGGCATCCTTGGTCAGATCTACAATGGACAGCACTTCAGCAATTCTTGATTTTGGTACATTGATGATGCGGCGCAAAGTTTCCAGATTCTCTACTGCGTTCAGATGTCCGTAATAGGACGGGTATTCGACCAAGGAACCCACACGGCGCAAAATATCCATGCGATCCTTGCGGATATCCTTGTCGAAGATACGGATCACGCCTTTGGTTGGTTTAATCAAGCCGAGAAGCATGCGAATCGTTGTTGTTTTGCCGGCACCGTTGGGACCGAGGAAGCCGTAGATATCTCCCTTTTTAATATGCAGATCAAGTTCACGGACCGCTGCACGGTCCCGGTATGTTTTCCATAAATTCGCCGTTTGAATAATATTTTCACTCACTGTATGATCACCTCGGAACTATCGTAACCTTCCAAGTTTAAAGCCAAGGTAGTCTCCAGTTTAAGTTTAGTTTAAAAAAGTTATTTCAGCGGTTTGTTGCTTCCCTTACCACTGTAGATATATGTCTGGACACCCGTATCGGAACTGTCTACCCGCTTGCGCAGACCCATCTCACGAATCAACAGGTCTACAATGGATAAGCCCAAACCTGTGCCTTTTGTGTCGGAATTAGGTTGCATTCCCGGACCCCGATCCTGAATAACGATAGCCGTCTCACCCTGAATCTCCTGGGTTGTTATGCCAATATATTTCCCGCTGGCGGCATGACGGATCACGTTTTGGAACAAATTATCAAGAATACGGCGCATCCCCTGTTCATCCATATGCCAGATCAATGGTTCCTCTGGCAGGTCAATATCAATCTCAAATTGCTCTTTCTCCCAGACCGGGTACCAGGCGGCCGCCGTTTCCCTGACGATCCGCAGTATATCTTTCTCTTCCAGCTTCAGTGTATACTTCCCACTCGTGAGCAAATTGTAGGATAACATGTTGTCAATGAGCCCACCGAGGTCCTCCATCTTTGCTTCCATGCGATGTAATGAACGGTCACCTTGCTCGCTCAGCTCTTCCTTGTGCAAAGCATGCATATGTCCACGAATCACCGTTAGCGGGGTACGCAGATCATGGGAAAGCCCCGCAATGAGACGTTTGCGCAATTGTTCTTCCTCGCGTTCACGGTGGCGGCTGTCGGACAGTTGATGCACCATCTGATTGAAGGATTCTTCCAGTTGACCAATCTCGTCTGACCGGCGGATATCTACCGGAAGCGGGAGGCCTTCCTTGCCGGTGGTCATCATGGCCGTCTGCAAACGAATAAGTCGTTTGCGAATGCGTGCGAAGAAGAGAATCGACATAATGATGAAGATCAGAAAGATGAGGGTCATTACGATACCAAGATACAAGAGTTCCATCGGCCAGTTACTCTGATTCATTTGCAGAAGTGACCGCGGCACTTCAATGATCATGAATCCCTGTCCTTTGTCCTGCTCAGCTCCGCCAATATATGCAACTACGGTCAGTGGATCGCGAAAGGAGGCTTCTTTCATGAATTGCACCGTATTGTTTACATTCCATAAGGATGGAATATGAGTCTCTGTCGTTTGCCCGGAATCCAGTGACCATCTCAATGTCGTGTCTGTTCTGCCATCCGGCGACGTGGATTTCAGAAGCGTTACATCTTCACCACCGAGAATAAAGAGGGTCTCACCGCTCACATTCACACGATACATGGAAGATTTGGGATACGAGCCATGTAATTGCTCCAACCGGGCCTTAATCTCTTCATCCGAAGCACCATCCAGGTTCTTCGCTTCACGTGACCAGAGGTTACTGATCCGGGTAACATCACCGTATGGCGCGTCGCGGTTCGTATTCGTGTTATTCACTACGACAATATATATAACGGATATGATCGGAAGGACAACGGGCACAAATAATACAGCCGCCAAGATCAGTAGGATGTATCTGGACATCAAGGACCGCCCAAAGCGAAGCTTGCGCCGCCCGGATTGCTTTTGATCCATACTTCGTTCTCCCTTCATGATCTTCCGTTCTCTGAACCACCGAATCATGGCTTCTTCACACGATATCCCACACCACGGACCGTCTGAATAACTACAGGATTGGCCGGATCAAGCTCCAGCTTTTCGCGTAGATGCCGAATATGTACCATTAAAGTCTTGTCCCCATCCAGATAGGGCTCGTTCCAGACGGCTTCATAGATCTGCTCTTTGGTTCGAATCATGCCCATATGTCGTAGCAGGTAGGCGAAGATGTGGAACTGTTTTCCCGATAAAATAATCTCATCTCCCGTCTCCTCATTAACGATCCGGTTGTCCTTCTCATAGATGGAGAGATGATCCAGCCTCAGGGCAGCATCCGTGGATACCGCCGTTCCTGCCTTACGCAGTTGTACTTCAATCCGGGCAGCCAGTTCATCGGGGTGAAATGGTTTGGTCACATAGTCATCGGCAAAATCAAGACCGTGCAACTTGTCGTCAATGGACGTTCTGGCCGAGAGCATGACAATGGGCACGGCGGGATGTTCTTTTTTCAGTCGCTGGCCCACCGTAAATCCATCCAGCCCAGGCAGCATGACATCCAGAATAATGAGTGAGCAGCCGACAGCAGCCTCCGCTGCACCTTCACCACTGCCGAGCCATACCACCTCATAACCGCGCTCCTCCAGATCGGCTCTGACCCAAGTCGCAATTTCCGTATCATCTTCAATATATAACAGTTTGGTTTTCATCCGAATATTCGTTTCCTTTCTGCCCCCATTGGGTTAATGATATATCTGAGCATCATCATGGTAAAAGCTGTCTATAACATATGGATTCACGTCTTGTTGAAACAATGTTAAAGTCCTTTACGTTACCACACATTCTAATTATAGCGTATTCATTAACGTGGGGAATGTCATATTAATCAAGTCTACCAAGTACATACTATATCCACACCTGACGGGAGGAAATTCATTATGCTGCTGGAAGCCATCTATCATCAACCGAAACGAAACTGGGCCTATGCCTATGACCAAGATACCATCCATCTGCGTTTGCGTGCCAAAAAGAATGATCTGACCGAGGTACATGCCCTGACCGGGGATAAATATGCGTGGGATGCAACCAAAGCGCTGGTTCCCCTAACCAAGTTCACCTCTGACTCCATGTTCGATTACTACGAGGGTGAAGTGAAACCTCCCTACCACCGACTCAAATACTCTTTTCTGCTCAAAAGCGGCGAAGAACAGATCTGGATGACCGAGACGGACTTCCAGGAAGAAGAGCCGGACGATCCGGGTCGTATGTTCCAGTTCCCTTATATTCATGCCGGAGCTGTATTCACACCCCCTGCATGGGTTAAGGATGCGGTGTTCTATCAGATTTTTCCCGAACGATTCGCCAACGGCAACCCGGATATTAGTCCGGAAAAGGTAGAGCCGTGGGGTGGCGAGCCAACACCTTTCAATTTCTTCGGCGGTGACCTTCAGGGCGTGATCGACCATCTGGATTACATCAGCGATCTTGGCATTAATGCGATCTACTTCACACCCATCTTCGAAGCCACCACCAATCACAAATACGATACTGAGGACTACCTGCGGGTAGACCGGCACTTTGGTGACGCAGATACCGTGAAACGACTGGTCGAGCTTTGCCATTCACGTGGAATTCGTGTACTTCTGGATGCTGTGTTTAACCATTCCGGGAAGACATTTGCGCCGTTTGTGGATGTGCAGAAGAACGGAGAACAATCCAAATATAAGGACTGGTTCCATGTACATGAATACCCGCTGGACGTGAAGGACGGCATTCCTACGTATGAGACCTTCGGATTCGAAGCGCATATGCCAAAGCTGAATACGGAGAATGCCGAGGTTAAGGCCTATCTGCTGGAGGTTGCCGAGTACTGGATCAAGGAAGTGGGTGCGGACGGATGGCGGCTGGATGTGGCAGACGAAGTGGATGATGCATTCTGGCGTGATTTCCGCCGTGTAGTCAAAGCGGCTAATCCGGATGCCTATATTCTGGGCGAAGTATGGAATGAGTCCTCTGCCTGGCTGCAAGGCGACCAGTTCGATGCGTCCATGAACTATCCGTTTACCGATGCCGTAAATGCTTTCTTTGTGAAAAATACAATGCACGCAGAACAGTTCGCGAACTCCATCGGACGACAGTTATCCCGTTATCCGCTTCAGGCCAGCGAAGTGGCGTTCAACTTGCTGGACAGCCACGATACCCCACGGCTGCTCACGTTGTGTGAAGGCGACCAACGCAAGATGAAGCTGGCTGCGTTATTCCAGTTCAGTTACATGGGTGCTCCGTGCATCTATTACGGAGACGAGATTGGCATGGACGGCGAACATGATCCGGGCTGCCGTAAATGCATGGAATGGGACGAAGCGAAGCAGGACCGGGAGCTGCTCGACTTTTATCAGAAACTAATCTCCCTGCGTCATGCTCATCCTGCCCTGCGTGCAGAAGGCACCGTTCGTTTCCTGCAGGCTCGTCCCGATGGCAGCCAACTGGTATTTGAGCGGCAAAATGAGGAGGAACGCATTCTGGTTCTGTTCAATCGATCAGAAGAGACGGCTATTGTCGAGCTGGAGGCCGGTGACGAAGAATGGACCGAGTTATTCGGCGGAAACCATCGTACCGCCAAGGAAGATGGCGTACTCGCCATTGAACTGCCTGCGTATGGATATGCCGTACTGAGTACGGCTGTGAGCCAGAACTAGAGTCATAATACACATTCATCTGATATAAGTATCCTAACTTCGCTTCATCTGGCAGCATAAAACAAGCGTCCTGCATAACCCGGATTCGGGTTCGCGGACGCTTGTTTTTGTATTTTTGTATTCGCCGTTATACATAATAATGTCACTGATTTATATATCGGTGGTCCCGGTTCAGCTTAAACCTGAGTATCCTTGTCCACTTGAGCATTGTCCGCCCCACTTGTAGTTGTGTCAGAATCCGCTGGCTTCGACTCCTGCTCAGGCTCGGCACGCTTTGCCTTTGGTTTAGCCAGCTTTTGCATCATTTTGCGGCCGGTTGGTGTCTGGGCCAGTCCGCCCTGGGCTGTCTCCCGATGGCGGCTCGGCATCGCACTGCCTACTTCCAGCATGACGTCGATGACTTCGTCTGACGGAATGGCACTACGCACTCCGGCCAGGGCCATGTCAGCCGCAGCCAGCGCCGTAACCGCACCCAGTCCATTACGGACGATGCACGGGATTTCAACAAGGCCTGCGACCGGATCGCAGATAAGGCCCAGTGTATTTTTTAACGCCAAACCAACGGCATGAACGACCTGTTCCGGTGTACCTCCACGCAGTTCAACCATGGCACCCGCAGCCATGCCGATCGCGGAACCCACTTCCGCCTGACAGCCACCCTCGGCCCCGGAGATAAATGAATTGTTGGCAATAACATAACCAATCGCTCCCGCACAGAACAACCCGTTCACCAAATGTTCGTCCGTCCAGCCAAAACGCTCCTGTGAGCTAATAAAAACACCGGGGATGATGCCGCAGGAACCGGCTGTTGGTGTTGCCACGATCCGACCCATGGAGGCATTCACTTCAGATACACACAGGGCATACGCCATGGCAAGTGCGGAAGCATCTCCTGAGCAAGTCTCACCCTTGCGAATGTACTCGGCCATTTTTTTACCGTCTCCACCCGTTAACCCACTGCGTGATGTCGTATCTTCCGTTAACCCTTTGCGTACCGCTTCCTTCATCACCTGATAATATTCAGACATCTGTTTCACAACATCCGCTTCCGGTGTATTGGTCTCCTGAACCTGCTCCTCGATCATCAGCTGAGCAATGGTTTTGGATTCTGCTGTACAGATCGTATTCAGTTCGTGCAAATGTTTAAACCGCATCCGAATCAACTCCTCTCTTCAAATCGATAACACGAATGTCCAGCACATGGTCCAGCTCCCTTAGACGCTTGAGCATATCGGGATTAGGCACACCATCCATTTCCATCGCGGTAAGCGCTTCGCCATCACGGGCTTTCCGGTCCACCTGCATATACCCGATGTTAACCCCGGATGAACTGATCGTGGACGTTACAGATGCAAGCACCCCTGCTTTGTCCGCATGTCGCAGAACAAGTGTTGGAAACTCACCACTAATCTGAACACGAAAATCATTCATCGCATGCACCGATACACTGCCACCACCAATGGATGCACCGATTAAGGAGCAGGCACGTTCTCCATGCCATAACTCAATTTTGACCGTATTTGGATGAGGAGCAGGCAGGCCACTTGTATAAAACTCAACCTCCATGCCTGCTTCCTCTGCGTATTGCTCTGCATCCGGGATACGTGGATCGTCTGTGACATAGTCCAAAAGACCGCCGATCAGTGCCAGATCTGTTCCGTGCCCCTCATACGTGTCAGCGAATGAACCATATAACGTCAGCCGGGCACGTTCTGGCGTACATCCAAGCCACTGACGAGCAATTCTCCCTAACCTTGCCGCTCCAGCTGTATGTGAACTTGAAGGCCCTGTCATGGACGGACCAATAATTGAGAAAACATCTTTAAATCGCACTTTATAACCCTCCAATTGTATTCGTCATTTCCATCCAGAATCTAATCCATATTGTTCCTTATTTACTGAATGATGACATCAAAAAAGGACAGAAGAAGGCCTCAGGCCCTCTCTCTGTCCTCGATACCTGAGAGTTTCACGATCAGCAGTGTCTCACGACAAGGTGCATTGCCTGCGATTACAGACAAGTTCACCGGTCCCACTGATCATATACCCCTTGGGTGGCGCAGTTCGCGCACTCTCCAGAGTTGCGTCCAACGATGGTACATTTACCTGAGAGATTAACCACTGCGCCGGGTGCGCAGCAGCTTGCTCCTTCGGTGCCTGAATACTAGCCATTGTGCTCGGCTAACCCAGGTCTCTCCCGCTCGTTATCATCCGCTATATGGAACCATTCTGAGCTTATGTCAGAACAGTCATGGAAGTCATTAATTTCTTCTTCATTAAGATTAATCGACCGGAAGATCAGTGTCAACAAACTTAACGATTTCTTTGGGTGTATTTCCTTCATTTCCTATTGAAGCGATGATAACCAGAATATTTTGTCAGCTTTCATTACATTAATACGTTAAAAAGATCTTTTAAACAGCTCATTTCGTTCTACTTCAATCAATGATGTGCTTACTATTATTTATGATATTGTCCATGAAACCGTTCGGGTATTCAGGCAACCATAATCTTTGATCCACACTGCTCACTAACCCATCCGAGTCTGCACATCTGGATTATAAATCACAGTTCATAAAATATGCTCTCGTTCTGTACATAAGATCTGCAATACTTGCTGCATAGCTTCGGCATGCGATCTTTCATCCATTCGTGCCTCGACTCATTCGCCATCTGAAAGGCATAATAACCCAGTGTAAAAATCAACATGAATCCTTCCATTAATCGGATATCACGATCCGTCAGTGGTGCGATCTGTTTGGTATAACCGGATAAGAATATATCTCGTTCCTCCCGGTTGAACATAAGTGCTGCCCCTCCGGCATCAAAAAGATAGTACCCATACCCGTATAGACAAAAATCAATCATAGATATGCCCTGATCCGTTATCAGCAGATTGTTGCGAGTAATATCCCCATGAATGATCCCCCATGTTCCTGCGTGCTGCGGGTATGTTTCTAACTGTTCATTAATGTTCTCAAACGTCTCACGAAGCAGGTCGAAGTCTTCCGTTGTAAAAATCCCCAGTCGGACGCCTTCCTCTAGCTGCCCTAGCATGACCAAGTTCTCATGGATGTTGCCATATGCCGGCCGCACCTTTGTTCGATCTGTCTGATTCTGCTCACGCCCATATTGATGAAGCATCTGCAGTTGTGCCCCAAGATCATAGATCTGCTCTGTTGTCAGGCGTTCTCCCTGCTGGATGTCCCTTCCCTCAATCCACTCCAGTACTGTACAGCAGATTTCTTTACCCGCTTCACTTTTCCATACCGTGACCCAGTCTCCCGATACATTCCGTACCGGATGCTGCACGCGCAATTCCGTCGTTGCATTTAACTCATGAAGCAGGTTCATCTCTGCCTCCAGCGCAGGAAGCGTATGCTGAATGCCTGTCATACTTGTATATGCGGCTTGATGGATACGTAACAGATACTTCTTCCCGCTTGCTTCATCGACGACATGATATGTCAGATTCTCATTGTGGCGAATATATGAAACGACAGGTTTCTCAATAGTGTAGTTCTGTATAATCTGAGCTGCCATATGGTCGTAAGACATCTGATTCGTAGTGATTATCAACATCTCCTTCGAAGTCATGTAAACGTTCTCTTCACACTAAATATCGTAGCATAATGTTTATCCCGCATACAGAAAATCCCACTAAAATTATAAATTAAAAAAGCACAACCCCCGAACAACCGTCCAGGCATTGTGCTTTCTTTTGTCTCTATTATTTCTTAATCTCTCTGTCTATTGCTCTATGTTACACTCCATGATCCAATTAACCGAAACGACCCATAATGTATTCTTGCGTCAGACGATTGTCCGGGTTCGTGAAAATATGCTCTGTATCCCCGTGCTCAACCATGCTTCCCAGATAGAAATAAGCTGTATAATCCGAGATGCGCGCCGCCTGCTGCATGTTATGGGTAACAATAACGATCCGCAGCTCCTTCTTGAGCTCGGTAATCAACTCTTCAACTTTACCCGTAGATACCGGGTCAAGTGCAGATGCAGGCTCGTCGAGCAGCAGAATCTGCGGATCAACAGACAGGGCGCGGGCGATACACAGACGCTGCTGTTGTCCACCCGAGAGAGACAGAGCTGACTCGTTCAGCCTGTCTTTCACTTCGTCCCAGAGCGCAGCACGACGCAAGCTTTTTTCCACAATTTCATCCAGTGCCTTCTTACTCTTCGTACCGCGGTAGCGGGGGCCAAACGCGATATTGTTGTAGATGGACTTATGAAAAGGATTCGGCTTCTGCCACACCATGCCAATCTTCTGACGAAGCTTGATTACATCGGTTCCAGGCTCATTCAGGTCGTTACCGTCCATCCAGATATGTCCCTCTGTACGGGAACCGGCAATCTCGTCGTTCATCCGGTTCAACGACCGGAGGAACGTGGATTTACCGCAACCAGACGGCCCAATAAGAGCCGTTACGCTTGCTTCAGGAAACGTCAGGCTAATCTGCTTGACCGCCTGGAAATGTCCATAATATATGCTTAACTGTTCCGTACCAAAAGGTATGGCCATGTTGGTTCCTCCTTATTTCGAAGCTGTCATGCGGCGGAATACAACCCGACCGATCCAGCGTGCACTTAGATTGAACGCCAGCACGAGAATGACAAGCACGGCGGACGCCCCTGCTGCCACTTCTTTGGAATCTGGCCCAATGCCTTCACTATTCACTTTCCAGATATGGACAGCAAGTGTCTCTGCCGGACGGAAAGGATTAAGCGGTGATCTTGGACTCGTTGGATTCCAATCTGTAAAGTCCAATGGCGGACTACTCATACCTGCGGTGAACATCAGCGCGGCTGCTTCACCGAAGATCCGGCCCGATGCCAGGATCGTACCCGTAATCAAGCTCGGCAATGCCACAGGTAGCAGAATTGAAGTAATAATCTTCCACTTGGACAGTCCAAGCGCCAGACCTGCTTCCTTCTGTTCCTTCGGAACGGCCCGGAAGGCCTGTTCCGTTGTCCGTACCATCAGTGGCAAGTTAAAGATCGCCAGAGCCAAGGCACCCGAGATCAGGGAGAAACCAAGACCAAATTGATTTACTAGCAGCAAAAGACCAAACAAACCGATAACGATGGATGGGAATGATGACAACACTTCAACGACCAGACGAATGAAGCTGGTAATCTTGCCTGGTTTGGCGTATTCCGCCATGTAAATTCCGCCGCCCCATCCGAGTGGGATGGTAACAATCAAGGTCAAGACAAGCAAGAATACGGAGTTGAAGAGCTGTGGACCAATCCCGCCGCCACCCTTAAGCAACTGTGGTGCGCTTGTCAGGAAGTTCCAGCTAATATGTCCAATGCCTCTATACATGATGAAGCCAAGCAGACCGAGCAATAAAATAACAATGAACAGGGCCAGTACAACGATAACGGATGTTGCAATTTTATCTACCGTCTTTGCCTTCATTTTCATACCCGGTTTCTCCTTTCAAGCAGGCGAACCAGAATGACGAAGACAAATGTCATCACCAACAGGACAAGCGCCATACTCCACAGTGCATTGTTATGAACAGAACCCATCGTGGTGTTACCCATGCTGAGAGTAATTACACTTGTTAATGTTGAAGCTGATTCGAGCAAGGATGTTGGAACATGCGGTGCATTACCGATAACCATCTGTACAGCAAGAGCTTCACCAAACGCACGAGCCATACCCAAAACGACACCTGTCAACAAAGCTGGCAAAGTCGTTGGAATAATGACACGGTAGATGGTTTGCCAGCGAGTGGCACCCAGTGCGTAGGAGGATTCTCGCAATCCTTTTGGCAACGCGGACAAGGCATCTGCCATAATACTTGTCACCGTAGGGAGAATCATTACCGCGAGAACAAGACATCCGGCTGCAATCCCGACGCCTGTTCCACCGAAGATACTGCGAAGCAAGGGTACGATGACACTCAGACCGATAAATCCGTACACAACGGATGGAATTCCGGACAAGAGCTCAATCGCAGGCTGCAAGATTTTTTTCCCTTTACCCGGTACAATCTCTGTCATGAAGAGTGCTGCACACAGGCCAAGCGGACTTGCGATCAATGCTGCAAGCAAGGTTGTAATGAAAGAACCTGTGATGAACGGCAATGCCCCGTAGAACGCAGGCTCTCCAGTTGGATTCCACGTTTTCCCACCAAGAAATTCACTTATGCTTATTCCATTTTGGAAAAATGTCGATAGTCCCTTGGACGCTACAAAATAAACAATGGAAAACATGACAACGATCAGGAAAACGACACAAATCGACGTATAGATCCGTCCCGTCCACTCTTCCCAATAATGTTTCTCTTTTAAGGGCCGGCGCGGTTTCAACTTGTTATTCATTACCGTTCCCCCTTCGGTCTGTTCCATAACAACCATCCTTCTATAGTAGAATTAATGCAAAATATGGGATTATTTTAGAGCAAACCGCGTAAAGAGGCGGGACCTAAGTCCGCCTCTTTCGCTGTATGCGCAAGTTCAAAGATTACTCAACCACATTACCTGCTGCATCGCGTTTTACTTTCATACCTGACATTGGAATGTATCCAAGTTCTGTCACGTCGTTTTGTTGAATTTCGTCACTCAAGATGTAGTCCAAGAATGCTTTTGTTGCTGCATCAGGCTCACCTTTTGTGTACATGTGCTCGTAAGCCCATACTGGATAAGTTCCTGCTTCTACGTTCTCAACTGTTGCTTCTACACCTTCGTATTTCAACACTTGCAAGCTGTCATCCAAGTAAGACAGGGCGAGGTAACCAATAGCACCTGGCGTTTCAGATACCAATTTTTTTACGTTACCAGAAGAATCTTCTTGAATCGAACCTTGGATATCATCCATTTTTGCACCCAATGCATACTTCTCGAAAGTTGCACGAGTACCTGAACTACTTGGACGGTTTACAATAACGATTGCTTGATCCGCACCACCAACGTCTTTCCAGTTCGTTACTTTACCGGAGAAGATGTCGATCAGTTGTTGCTTCGTCAAATCTTCTACCCCTGCATCTTTGTTGCTAACTGGCGCCATAGCTACTACTGCTACTTGATGGTCAACCAATTCTTTTACTTTGGCTTCGTCCTCCAGTTTCTCTTCTGCAAATACATCAGAGTTACCGATTGTAGCTTGTCCGTCAGATACTTGTGTCAAACCAGTACCACTACCGCCACCTTGAACTTGAACCGTTACGTTCTTATATTCATCAACTGCCATAAATTTCTGTCCAGCTTGTTCTACCAGAGGTAGCAATGCTGTCGATCCGACTGCCAGAATGTTACCGCTAAGCTCAGTAGCAGCTTCTCCTGATCCATTGCTTGCGGCACCCTCTGTACCAGCGTCATTTTTCGATCCGCATGCTGCGAGAACCAGTACGAACGTTAAGGTCATCAAAATAAACGGCAACTTTTTAAACATGTTTTGTTTTCCTCCCCCAATGTAGTGATGGCGTTTTGTGAATTTGTTTGTTCACCATCAACTCTTTACTCATTGTAGTTTCGGTATGTCATCTTAAAATCAATGTTTTGTAAACGCAATGTTAAAAATATCGGCTGTATATTGAAATATCTGGGATTTAATCAAGCCCTGAAGAGGTCGCTTCGGGAACGGACGTTGTTTCAATCGCTGTTATCCCCGGATTTATATGATTTACTTTTTCCAAGGAATACATCCGGGGATAAAGGCGAACGCTTCGCTTTTCCACAATCGTTCCGTTCCCTTCGCTGTGTCAGCGCTCGTTGGATCTCAGGCATTTCAATCTCCTGCCTGGGAGATGGCAAAAAAGAAGGCCAGCCCTATAAAAGGCTGGCCTTGTGTAAATTCTTTGTTGATTCTTTAATAGAGAAAGAAAATCTGTTTCTTCTATAGAAGGTACAAAAGCAGAAAAAAACTGCCTCGCTGCCAGTGCTTAGCACCAGCTGTGAGAGCAGCCTTTTACATTACAATAGACTATCTTATTAATGCTTAATGTAAAATCTAATTTTACTAACCCAGAATCCATAACCACAATGCCAACCCGGCTAGGGTAATTAACAATGTCGGAATGGTCAGGATGATGCCTGCCTTGAAATAATACCCCCATGTAATCTTCACACCTTTGCGGGATAACACATGCAGCCACAGCAATGTGGCAAGAGATCCAATCGGGGTCATTTTGGGACCCAGGTCGGAACCAATGACATTGGCATAGATCAATGCTTCCTGAATAATACCTTCGGTATGCGCGCCCTGGATGGCTAGCAGGTTAATCAACACGGTCGGCAGGTTGTTCATCACCGATGATAATACAGCAGCGATGATGCCCATCCCGAGCGAAGCAGCCAGCAGACCATGCTCTGCTATGGCATCCAGCCAGCGGCTCAGATGATCCGTTAACCCCGCATTACGCAGTCCATATACGACGATATACATGCCCACCGAGAACACCACAATCGACCATGGCGCTTCCTTAATTACTCGTTTCAGATCAACAGCCTCGCTCTTGCGTGCCAATAAAGCGAACAGCAGCGCAACGGAGCCCACGATAACCGACACGGGAATCGGCAGAAACTCACTGGATGCATAGGCAACCAGTAACAGCCCAAGCATGAACCAAGCGATTCGAAACATCCGTGGATCACGTATCGCTTCCTTCGGGTCACGTGCCGCGGAGATGTCGTAGCGACGAGGTATGCTTTTGCGATAGAACAAAAACAACATCCCCGTACTCGCTACGATTGAGAATAGATTGGGTACAACCATGCGTACCGCATACTCCACAAAGGTAATACCAAAGAAATCGGCCGATACAATGTTAACCAGATTGCTGACGACCAGCGGTAATGATGTGGTATCCGCGATAAACCCACTCGCCATCACAAAAGCCAGCACCATACGCTCATCAAACTTCAATGCACGCACCATTGCCAGCACAATTGGCGTCAGAATGAGCGCGGCACCGTCATTTGCGAACAAGGCAGACACCGCCGCTCCCAACAGAATGGAGTAGAAGAATAGTCTGCGACCGTCTCCTCCAGCCAGCCTTGCCATATGAAGGGCAGCCCATTCGAAGAAACCCGTCTCATCGAGAATGAGAGAAATCATAATAATGCCGACAAAGGCCAGCGTTGCATTCCATACAATGGATGCCACATCCGAGGCATCGTTCAAGCTGACGACTCCACACAACAGGGCAAGTAATGCCCCACCCGAGGCTGTCCAACCGATGCCCAACCCACGGGGTTGCCAGATTACCAAGGTGATTGTCACTACAAAAATCAGTATTGCTACGTATACCATAAAGCCTCCTGCTGTACCCTGTATCAATATATTATTCGTTAATTCGATCTTATATTGTTAGATTACACCGCTATATGCGCGGAATAACCAGACGATATATTTATACAGGGCTACAGGAACATTGTCTATCTTTATTTTCTTCTATTATAAAATGTGTGGTAAATTGTGGTGTTAAAATGCTAGGATTTACTCTTTGCCCTTATCTTTCGGCGTATCTTCTACCATCTTGAACATGCCAAGCAGTCCTTGTAATTGTTCCGCCATGCTATTCAGATGTGCCGAAGATGATGCAATCTCTTCTACCGATGCCAGTTGTTCTTGCGAAGATGCCGACACGGATTCTGTATTCGCAGCCGATTCCTGGGTCACATTCGAAATATCACTCATTGCCTTGGCAACGTGGGATGCACCACTCTCCAGTTGCTTCGTTGTTGCGGACAAGTCATCCAATGTATGAACAGCATCTTCCACCGCCTCCCGAATCTGAGCAAAGGATTGCCCTGACGTATTCACGGCCTGAATTCCTTCTCCTACCCGAGTCTGAGCTGCATTCATGGCGATTAGAGCGGCATCCATGTCCTGACGGATATTATGAACCACCTCACCAATCTGCGCTGCCGAACTTCCGGATTCCTCTGCCAGTTTGCGTACCTCACCGGCTACAACTGCAAACCCACGACCCGCATCCCCCGCTCTTGCTGCTTCAATAGAAGCATTTAATGCGAGCAAGTTCGTTTGTTTGGAGATGGATGCAATGACATCAACCATGCTACCAATCTCAACGGAACGGGCATTCAGAGATTGAACCACCGTTCCCAACTGCTCCACCGTTTCCTGAATACTGTTCATCTGCTCCACAGCCTGTCCTGCTGCCTCATTCCCAGAAGAAGCCGCTCCGGACGTATGCCGCATATTGGCCGTAATCGATTGCACACGCTCCGACATCATTCGAACATCTTCTGCCATTCGGCTCATCTGTCCCGATCCGTCTTTCACGCTGTTTACCTGCTGCTCTGCACCTTCAGCCAGTTCCTGAATGGCCTGTGTTGAATGTTCAATCGCTTTGGTGGTTTGTTCTGCACTGGCAGACAACTCTTGAGAAGAAGCAGATACCTGCTCTGTCGTTTCCTGTACGCCCAGAATCATCATCCGCAGGTTATCGACCATTCGTTCAAAATACTTCGCAAGTTCTCCGACTTCATCTTTACGTCCTGTTTCCATTTTCACGGTCAAGTCACCTTTACTTACAGCTCTGGCTGATTCCTGCAGTCGTTTAATTGGACGCAGCATGGAGCGTGTAAACCAGATAATAAAGAGGAGTGTAAGGAACGTAGCCGCCAGAATAACAATAAATGTGACCATGCGGATATCCTTACTTGCATTAGTTATTTCACTCTTGAACATCGTGCCGGCAATTTTCCAGCCTGTTGCTTCATTTGTTGAAAAAATCATCATCTTCGGTTGATCGTTGAACACATAATCGAATTGACCTTCTGGACCTTCATACATCTCATCCAGCAAGCCACTCGTTTCCGGCGTACCTGCATCTGCTACAGGGGATACGACATAGTTTTTGTTTGCATCCATAATAATAACGTAGCCTTCTTTACCTACCTTAATGGATGCCTGCTCTTGCAGGTCTGTCAGGTCCAGAGATAAACCGATAACACCGGATTGATCCTTTAATGTTTTGGAGATAAATACAACTGCAACACCATCGGTATTAACAGACACAGCTGATACAACAGCTGTACCTGGCTTGTCCATCGCTAGTTTGTACCACTCCCGCTCCCTAGGATCATATGCATCTCCCCGTGTGCTGCTCGCTGTTGGTTTACCTCGAACCATGACTCCATCTGTTGTTCCTACAAAAATATTCATGGCATCAGGATGCAAGCCCAGGTATTGCTCCAGCTTCACCTGAAGCTCAGGACTATCGTTCTCCCCTTTGATCAGGCTCGGATCAAGGGCATCCGCGAAATAGTTAATGTCATGAATCTTGTAATTCACTTGGCTTTCTACAATGGTATTGGCAGTGCTCACACTTTGCATGGCACTATCCACTAATTGTTCTTGTATGCCATCTTCAGCCATCGTTAGTGTGATCAAGCCGATTGCCAAACTTGGCAGGAGTAGAACGGCCAGGAAGGAGACCAATAGTTTGTTCCTTATATTCCAGACAAAACCTTTCTTTTTCTTCTTTTTATTTTGATTATGTTTTGGTTTGGCAGGTTTCGCTGCTTTCATTGGTTTATTATCCTGAGTTTCACTCATGTCTTTCTCCCCCTCAAAATGTAAAAATGCCCTCTTTCTTTGTATGTATGGATCAATCTAAAAGGCTTATCTTATATATCGGCTAAATGAGGGTTTTTATTTGAGAGAAAAATGTGCAGGCACGCCAAACAAGCCACCTCTGATCAGAAGCGACTTGTACAAGGTACAGGTTACTAATTATTCCATGAATTAGATGAAGTATTGGAGTACGGACCGCCTGGCGGTTGTGCCGAGGGTTTACCAAAATAGTAGCCCTGGGCAAGCTCAATACCTATGGAACGACAGAATTCAAACTCTTCCATCCGTTCAATCCCCTCGGCAAGGACTTGCCCTCCAAATCGACTCGACATCTCAACAATATGAAGAATTTGCTGTTGTTTGGTCGAATCCTGATCACAACGGTCAATAAGACTTCGATCTATTTTGACAAAATCCGGTTCTAACCGATTCATCAACTCTATTGTCGAATATCCGGCACCCACATCATCCAGTGCAACCGACATTCCACGGGAACGATATACCTCAAATATTTGCTGTAAGATGGGCATATGCTGAATCTGCTCTGTTTCCACGACTTCAAACACAAAATCTTTAGGGTCCAGCGAAAGGCGTTCAATCGCTTCAAATGTATGTGTCAGACAATATTCGGGATTATATATGGAGGAAGGCAGGAAATTTACGAAGCGTTTGACACCATGCGGCAGAAAAAGGGCACTGGTCTCAATAGCAGTAATACGCGCCAATCGATCCAGAAAAGAATGTAGTCCGGTCTCACGCGCAACTTCAAATAATTCATAGGAACTGAAGGATTTTCCATTCTCAGCAGGACGAAGCAAAAACTCATATCCGATAATCTGCTCCGATGCATCAACGATGGGTTGCATATGACTGCTGAATTGATGCTCCAGAATAATGGAAACAAGCTCCGCATGTTTGAAACGGGACTCCTGCATGGTTAGACTAATCCAGCTTTCTTCATTAGCCTGTTCGTATATAGGCATAATCTGAACAGTTAGGGAATCACGTAATGTCGGATCAATTTCGCCGATCTTTTCTATTAAGCTCTGAACCGTCTCCAGATTCGAAAAATGCATCCACATCATGTCATCCGACGTCTCGATAAGTCTTCCCGGCGTTTGTAGCGCTTCCAGCAAAGCGGGGGAAATGGGACGCAAGTACAAGGTACCTTGGCCCTCTATAGGATAGATTGGACTGCAGCCACTGCAATTCATGTAGGACCCCCCTTGCCAATTTAGATTCCATGTCCATTAATGTTCACTTGTATATACCCAAAGTTTGTAAATATTATATCATGGGTCTTAAAATTAATCTCTACTGTTTTGATGACTTCCTGTATGACGGTTCTTGGAACAAATATATTCAAATTTGCAGAAAAAAAGACCGACAGTCTGATGACTGTCGGTCTCCTCACCACTTATTAAACTTTAAGAAGCGGGAATCACGATTTTCTGTCCAACTTTCAGGTTATGCACATTTGAGATTTTGTTAGCTGTCGCAAGTTTGCGCCAGTCCACACTATATTTCAAACCAATGCGGTACAGGTTATCCCCTTTTTTCACTACATATACAACCTTGTTGTTGGTTGCCGGTTTCTCAGGTTGTGGCTTAGGCGTCGGTGTTGGCGTTGGTTTAGGCGTTGGAGCTGGCTCCGTACCTGTTTCAGGTGTTGTCGTTGCTTCACCTGTCAGTTTCAAGCCATACTCTGCAAAACCTTCATTGTTTGTACCGATGAATGACATCGCCGGGTTCGCTTCAACCAGACCTTTCGCATCCGGGGAAGAAGCAAACACAACTTCAAGATCATTCAGTGCTGCTGCGGTTACACCAGCAGATGGTTTAATTGGTGCCAGGGACCAGTTGCCGTCCGCTGCCGGATTAATCGTTTTATTCTCACGGATGTAGTCGATGATCACTTGACGGTTCTCATCCGGTGCAGCCAGAACGATCCGTTTGCCGTCCGGGTTAGCCAGTTTGGATGAAGAAGCACGGTAGTTATTTGTCGCTACAATGAATTTTTGAGCTGGGTCAACCGGTTTTCCGTTAAAGCTCAGGTCCTTGATCCGGCTTGCGGATGCATTAACGATCGTAGCTTTGCTATCGTATTTGGATGGTTGCGTCACATCAATCTGATACGTTACACCATCAATAACATCGAAGTTATACGTTGGGAAGTCATTGTTGATCAGTTGTTGTTGTCCACCTTTAGCCGGGTCGATCTGGTTGAACTGGCCTGCAGACCATTCCAGCCATTCTTTCAGTTCTGCGCCGTTAACCATTACAGCATGTACCGTATTTGGATATACGTACAGGTCAGCAACGTTTTTGATCGCAATGGTGCCTTTAGGAATATTCGTGTAATACGAAGCGCCTGAACGTCCACCGGCTTTGAATGGTGCACCTGCGGACAATACAGGGATTTTCTCGTATTCCGTACCTTGCATATGTTTTTCGACATACCATTTCTGTGCATTCGTTACGATCTGAATGGATGGATCATCCTGAACCAGAGCGAAGAAGCTGTTGATAGGTGCAGTCGTTTCGCCCACCGGACCACGAACATACTCCAATGTACCTTCATGCTCTTCATGAACCGCATCAATGATGTCCTGATCAGCCTCTACTAATGGTTTTTTGCCCGCTGTGTCATAGATTGGGCGTGCTTCCGTTTTGGAATCGACCACTTTCCATTTGCCATCCACTTGTTCTAGATCCAGATCAATAATCCCCAGATGATCACCCCAGAATCCTGGCTCTACAGCAGGAACGCCGTTAATGGTGCCCTTTTCCAGGTCTACCCCTTTTTTGCCGGCAAAATCAGCACTTGGGAACACTTTGTGGGCATGTCCAAATAGAATGGCATTAATGCCTTCAACTTGGCTCAGATACAGTACGGAGTTCTCCATCAGATCCGTTTGAGGAATTTCCTCAAATCCGGAGTGAGGAATAGCTACAATAATGTCGGCACCTTCAGCCTTCATTTTTGGAATGAATTTTTTCGCGGTAGCAATAATATCCTTGGCGATTACTTTGCCTTCAAGGTTAGCGCTGTCCCACTGCATGATTTGTGGCGGTACAAATCCGATCACACCTACTTTGATCGTATGTTCTTTGCCAGTCTCATCCGTTACCTTTTTATCCAAAATCTCATACGGGGTGAAATAGTTCTTGTCATTTGTCTCATCATCATCACCATCGTCTACATAGACATTGGCATTAATGTAAGGGAAGTTTGCTCCCTCCAGCGTCATGTCCAGGAAGTCCAGACCATAGTTGAACTCATGGTTACCGATGTTACCTGCATCATAATCGAGCAGATTCATCGCTTTATATACTGGGTGAGTCTCACCCTTTTTCAGTGGATCAATTTTCGCAGAGTAGTCTCCCAGCGGATTCCCCTGAATCAGATCCCCGTTATCAAACAGCAGGCTGTTCTTCGCCTCGTCACGGGCTTTCTTAATCAGTGTAGCTGTTTTGGCAAGTCCATACTGGTCTGTCTCTTTGTCGGAATAGTAGTCATAGTTAACCAGATTGGTATGAATGTCTGTGGTTTCCATGATCCGCAGTTTAACTTTGGCAGCATCCGCAGCCGATACAGGTACCGGAAACACCGCAAGCACGTTTAATGCAACCAAAGCGGCAGTCAGGCTTGATAATACTTTTTTACTCGTTTTCAAAATAACCCCTCCCGGTTATGTACATTGAATCATGCATTAATGGGCAAACGAAGAGCGCAGAAAAAAGATAGATTTCATGGGTTGTGCGTACTGACGCTCTGATGACATGCATCGGAATTTCAGGTAAGTTTATCTCACATGAACATCTATTTATGTCTGTGCTTGTCGTTTACATTCCAAATCATAACGCAATGTTCAGCCATTGAAAAGCATTATTTTTTACATTACACGCACATACCTAGGCGAGTTTACATTATCATGCGTGATTTCGACAATTTTTTCAACATTTTAGTAGGTATATAGTGCTTATTATCTTTAAAATACGTATATTACACGTGTCTTACATGTATATCCAATTCAGCTTTATTCATCCATGCTAAAAACCGTGAAACCTTAATGGCTTTCACGGTTGGATTAAACTCTGCGCGTATTTTCGCATAAGGACGCTACTTTGCAGAGGTTATTTTCATATTCGGATTATTGTTCCCACACATGATGCTCATGATCTTTCCCTGTGTATTCAATACGAGTCGGGGTGATGTCCAGAATGACATAGTTCGGATCATTAGGTCCATCGAACCACGCCTTCAGTTCATCGTTCCACACTTGCTCACGCAAACCTTCGTTCTTTGTCACTTCACAGGTTCCTTCAATCTCAACTACTTCCTTGGAACCACCAGCCTCGTAACCAAGTAGCAGGCTAACATTCGGATTATTCTCCAGTTCCTCTACTTTGTGTGTTCGGCGGTTCGTTGCCAGATGAATGTTCAGTCCATCGTTGAAAAGCGCCATATAACGGGATTTCGGTTTACCATTCTCCACAGTGGAGAAGCTGCAAAAAGGGTTGTTCTCCAATGCTTTTACAATGTTTTGTTCCAATTCAGTCTGGTTCATGGGAAGTGCTCCTTTCGGTTTTGGAGGTATATTGGAAGGACTCTTGTAGGCGGCCGTTTCGGGTACGGATCGTTCTTTGGATCGCTGTTATCTCTCAATGATCCTGATCTCTTCCTCATATGCATTGGATTAAAACCGATTCACACTGGCACTACGATGACAGAACAACCTTCCAATCGCTGTTATCCCCAGATTTTTTTGATTCCCTTTTTCTAAAGGGAAAATCCGGTGATAAAGGCGAGCGCTTCGCTTTTTCAGGTTTCTTCTGTCCTCTCCGTTATCGTGTGAATGCTTAATTCCAAAGGATATATGATTGAAAATCCAAGATACATGCGAACACTTCGCTTCCTCAGAATCGATTCCGTCCCCTCCACTACGTCTACCGTTCTCCCAATTAAGGTTGATTAATAAAAGTACAAAGAGAAGTGTAATTGTTACTATCTCTTTTTGTTTAATGACAGTTCATTAATCGCTTATAACTAGAGACAGCTTAATGCAACTCTGTAATAAGCCTGTACTTATAGTGTACCCACCTCACCTATGGTGAATCCATGAACCGATACGCAAACGTGACAAAATTGGAAAAGCTGATTATAAAAATGTTTACATAAAGGGGTTAGCGCTTAATTTCTTCTTGGCTGATTTAATTCAAATCTCCAAGATAGATTGATGAAGAATCCGATTTAAGCAGCAATTCGCCAATTGTTTTTGGATATAAACGAATTTGGGACAGCTCTTCAAGTGCAATCCATTCCACAGCGACTTGGTGGTCGTCTGGATTGGAGCCTTCAAAAACGGTTGCCTCCGGATCTATCAGGCTGCACGCAAAATAAAATTCAACCTGGTGGATGTCTGCATCCCACTCGGCGAATTCATGATTTTTTCCGATATACTCCCGGATATGTAACAGCTCTCCCACGTTCACGGCCTGACCAATCTCCTCCAGACATTCGCGCGCGACCGCATCCTTGAGTTCTTCACCTTTCTCCTGTCCTCCACCTGGGAACACATAAGCAGTACCATATTGATCTTCCAGCCGGATGACCAGCAATTGTCCATTCTGCACAATGACAGCTTTCGCCGAGTTGCGTATGGGTTTCATTCTGTTCATTCACTCCTTGTCATTCCAAAATTTCAAAGTTCAATCCGAACAATCTGATACTACTAATGTTCTACTGAACAGGCGTATCATTCTGTTGTATGCACGGATAACTTAATGCCTTCCGATTCCAGCACACGACGAACCTCTTGAGCAAATGCCAGAGCATTCGCTCCGTCACCGTGGATACAGACAGTCTCTGCCTTAATGGGAACCAACGTACCATCCGTGGATACAACCACGCCGTCTTTCACCATCTGGAGTACTTGAGCAATCGCTTGTCCCGACTCTTCAATGACAGCTCCTGCTTGGCTTCGAGAGGTTAGCTTACCATCCGCCCCATAGGTTCGATCTGCAAACACCTCGCTCACACTGCGCATACCGATGCGATCCGCAGCGTGAATCAACTCACTGCCCGCCAGACCATACAAATACAGGTCAGGCTTTACTTGATAGATCGCCTCGGCGATGGCTTCAGCAAGCTTCGCATCTTCTGCGGCCATATTGTATAAAGCACCGTGCGGTTTTACGTGATGCATTCGCCCTCCGCTTGCACGGACAAAGGCATCCAGCGCACCGATCTGATATACCACCATGTCATATGCTTCCCGTGGGGTAATGTCCATACGTCTTCTGCCAAACCCTTGCAAATCCGGCAACCCGGGGTGGGCTCCAACCGCAACCTGATGCTCCAATGCCCTCTCCACCGTCAGCCGCATTGTAGCCGGGTCTCCTGCATGAAACCCGCAGGCAATATTGGCTGATGTAATCAAGGGTAGAATGGCTTCGTCCGACAGAGTGCGATATATACCATAACTTTCGCCCAGATCACAATTGATATCCAAGGTTTTCGAGGTATTCATTGAGTGCCCTCCATTCCAGCCATTCTTCTGCGTATCAGCTTATCCATGAGCTGCATATTGATTTCCTGTTCCATATACAACTGTCCGGCTTGATCATGCGTAATCTGTTTAAAAGAAATTTGGGTTCCTGGCCTAGCCTGAGCCAGGATAGGTATATCCACCCGAGCTACCTGTGCAATGACAGGATAACCTCCAATCGTCTGATGATCTGCCATCAAGATGATGGGCTGGCCATCAGGTGGCACCTGCACTGTGCCATAGGTAACGGCTTCTGACAGCCGATCCAGGGCCTGATCCAGCTCCAGTCTGGAGCCTTGCAAGCGATAGCCCATCCGATCGGATTGTGAAGTGATCACGTATTTTTCGGCATAGAATTGTCCCAGACTTTCTTGGCTGAACAGCGAACTATCCTTGCTCTCCATCACACGAATAACAGGTTGCCCATAATAGTCAGGTCTTTCCCGTTCAGATAAAAGCCACGCAGGCGCCAATATTCGGTGGTCCCGCTCACTCTCCTTTACCTGCTGCTCCATACGCTGCATCCAACCTTGCGCTTCACCAGAAGGTTCACCTATGGATAACAGATCCCCCACGCGTAAGGCTCGCCCATCCATACCGCCAAGACCTGTCTTGAGGTCTGTACTTCGACTGCCCATCACTTCAGGCACAGCTATTCCACCCGCAATCGCCAGATATCCACGCAAACCATGACGACATTGACCAAACTTCAGTACACTTCCAGCCCGCACCAGCACCGGACGCCACAAAGGTACAGGCAGATGATCCACCGTTGCCGTCAGATCGGCCCCACATAATGAGATAAGCTGGCTCTCCTGAAATCGAAGCTCTGGCCCTGTCATCGTCATCTCCAGCACTGCCGCATGTCGGGAGTTGGCCACAAGCATATTGGCTGCTCTGGCTGCAAAGGTGTCCATGACCCCGCCAGGATGAATACCATACCGGCGATAGCCGGTTCTGCCTTCATCCTGAACGGCAGATAACAGACCAGGGCGAATCACTTCGATACTCATCGTTCGCCCTCCTTCCGCTTCAACGCCAGATAGTCCTGCATCGTAATCTGTTCAAATCGAACCCGATCACCTGCTGCCAGTAAACTCGGTACGTTCTCATCCGGCCGAAACAACCGGAGTGGCGTTTGTCCAATACATTGCCATCCTCCAGGTGTGTCCACTGGATAGATTCCCGTCTGTTTGCCACCAATACCTACTGTACCCGCCTCAACCCGAAGCCTTGGCGTTGCCCGTCTGGGCGTAGCAATCTGTTCAGACAACCCGCCGAGATACGGAAAACCCGGTGCAAATCCAATCATATGTACGAGATACTCCCCGGATGTATGAATCGCAATAACGTCTTCTGGGGTCAGTCCATGTTCACTGGCAACGTAGTCCAGATCAGGCCCCCACTCGCCACCATAACATACGGGAATCGTGACCGTTCTGGGTTTGTCTTGGACGGATTCCTTCATTTGATTCAACTGCTGAAGCAGAATACGGCATAACTCGGGGTACGGGGAGATGAACGGATCATAAAATACTGTAACGGACGTATATGAAGGCACCCATTCGATCATGGCTGACAGAGTGCATTTTTCCAGCAAAGCACATACAGACATCACTCTGCGTTGCACCGCGTCAGACAATTGATCTCCGCACTGAATGATAACTGCTGTCTCACCCAGTGGTGATAAGATCTCTTCCGTCCATGCATACGTCAATTTGGTCATGCGCCATCTCCCCTTTTGTCCACACGTTTAGCGTATCGTTATTTATCTCTCTCCAATGCCTGCAATACCAGTGAACGAACCAACGAAAAAGGCTCGTCTTCTTCTGTACGTATCGCAAGATACAGTGTCTGCAAAAACAGACGCACATTCAGGCTCCTATGACTGTTTTCCAGAAGTGATCTGTTCACCGCATGGTCTCCTTGATGAAGGGAATCGATCCACGCCGTAATATCCTTTTGCTCCAACAGATTGCGACGCAGAATAGTAATTACAGCATGCGCTATTCGCTGATCTTCATCATGGATGTAAACCACACTTGATTCCGTTATTTTTACAGCGAGTGCATGCAGAAGTTCCAGCAGATCCGCTCGCTCCAGATATGGCGATTGTGCCAAGTCTTCAACCGCATCCGCCGCGTGTGCAGAGGCATGCGCCCAGCCTTTATTATCGGCGTAGCCGCGAAGATCTTTTTCGCATTCCAGATATGTAGTCAACCGATGATGAATCCCTGCGATATCCTCTTTGTCCAGGAAAGGTCGCTGACGATCCACATTCAGAATTGGAGGCAGTAACAATACGGAGAACGTCCGCGTAAACACACTATCCGTTCCCTGCTCTCCGATCCCATAGAACAGGTGCTGATCGTCCAGCGCCAACTGCAACACATGCCTTAACTGATCTTCCGAAAATACACCCTGTCCAATCCAGGTTGCAAACGTAACATAGATCAATTCATCCCGCAGGACAGGGTCAGTACTACCAATATGCTGCATCATATGCAGTGCCAATTCGTAAGGCTGTTCTATGTGATCAATGGAATGATTAGACGACTGAATATGCTGTAATTTTTGTTTTAACGTCAGAGCATCCATCTCTTAAGACTCCCTGGGCGAATTCAAATGCACGCTGCAATTGTACAGTTCGCATTGCCACGTATCATCTTTCTTGGCAATCCGGGTAATGGATGTGTTGGACAGCTTCACGCTGATATCAAGCTCAGGCACCAGACCTCGCAGTGTATTCCGCAGAACGGCTCCGTGACTGACAACGATCACTCTTCCATCGGGGTGCTGCTGTACAATATCTTCAAGCACCGCACTGCCTCGAACAGTCCCTGCATCTGCAAGCTCACGTCCCAGATCCAGAGTACTCCAGTCCACTCCCCACTTGGCTAACCGTTCCTCTTCCGTCGTTCCTTCGACCTGTCCTCCGCCCATCTCGCGAAGTCTAGGGTCCAGATGAATCTCTTGAATACCCAAGCGATCACCAATGATGCGAGCCGTCTCACTTGCACGCTCCAAGTCACTTGCATAGATGGCATCCCAGGATTCTTCGGCTAGTCTCGCAGCAAGTAAAACGGCCTGTTCCCTGCCATCCTGATCCAGCGGGTTATCCGTCTGTCCCTGCGAACGTTTTTCCTTATTCCACGCTGTGCTTCCATGGCGAATCAATGCAATTTGAGTCATTGTTGTTCCTCACCTTTTTCTATATGAAGTTCATCTTCTGTAAAATGTTTGCGTGCCTTCGGCTTGGCAAATTTGCCGCCATTATATTGAGAAGACCCGTTTCTCGGAATGGAGAGACTGTCCCAAGCTGTTTCTTTAAGCATTTTCGCGGCAAATACAATCTGCCCGACATGATACGGATAATGCGCCAATTGCCGAATAATTGCCTCCATGACGGTATGACCTTCATTTCGAATGTATATGATATGAGACAATTGTTCCGGGGTAAACGAACGAATGGCTTCGAGTAGGCATGTCCAGCCTTCTTCCCATTTAGCGAGCAACTCTTCCCGGGATGTAAGTTCATTCACGAATTCAGCATCTCGCTCACGCCACGGTTTCTCACCATCTGTTGTCAGTACATCCGTCCAACGGGACAGCATATTGCCCCATAGATGTTTTACAATTACCGCAATACTGTTCGCGTCTTCATTCCAGGATTGAAACAATTGCTCGGACTCCAGTTGTGCCATGGCTTTTTCCCCGAGCTGCTTATAATACAGGAATTGTTTCTCCGCTGTCTCCAGAAAAACCTGATTCATATCCATCCATTAACCACCCTTCGGAAAAGTATGTTGTCCCCTGATCACGTCCAAACAGAAGCGTCACATGTTATTTATTCAGGAAATGAGAATGTGCCGTCTGCATTCGGTTCAAATGGAATGACTTTGCGAACCGCATCCAGATTGAGTTCTCCATAGATATGTGGAAATAGCTCATTCAATTCGTAGAGATCCTCATATACCAGTTCCGGCTTCAACGCCTTCTCATCAATACTAAGTAATAATAAATCCGTGCGGCCTGCATAATATTGCCCGGCTACCCATGGGATCTGTTCCTTGGTGGAACAATGAATGAATCCGTCCGTCTCCAGGCTATCTGGTGCATACTCACTCCCCTTTGACACTTGCTCCCACAACGAACGGGAAATAATACTATAGATCATGGTTCCGCCTCCTTCAATTTCTGCGATGTACCCTATGTGTCATTGGAAGTATTATAGATCATCCCGGATACGGGAGTACACTTTTTGATCCGTAAATACACCTTTGATCTTCAACTGTTTGCGTAACAAACCTTCGTACGACATGCCCAGCTTCTCCATTACGCGTGCAGAGCCTATGTTGCCTGCATTACATTTCCCCTCCAACCGATTGCAGTCCAGTTCCCGAAAGCAATAATCCACGATAGGTTGCATCGCTTCTGCTGCAAGCCCCTTACCCCATTGACTGCTGGCTATCGCGTATCCCAGTTCAGCACTCTGCATGGGTTCGTTGAGATGAAAGACGCCACCCCTCCCGATCAAGGTCCCTGTTTCCTTCAGGACAAAAGCCCAGATATGTACATTTTTCCGTTCATAATTATCCAGTACCCGCTGAATATATTGAATTGAATCCTCCACCGTCTCATGACAGTTCCACAAGCTTTGCTGACTCACTCGCGGATCAGAGGCAAATGCATAATATTCATCGAGATCATCCATCGCAAGGCGTCTCAGCTTTAACCGCTGTGTTTCGAATTCCGGCGATTCGGCAAAAAGTTTTTCTACATTCATTCAGCACACCTCCATGATTCACTTGATTTCATGATCCAGCCATCTTATTTCTCAGGAAATAACGATCTATCATAACCATGCACAGAATACCGACCGAATATCGAATCAGATCGATTAACAGAAAACCATGTCCCAGAATAAGAGCACCTAATACGGTTGAGCGTATCTCAATTAGCCAAGCCGTCTGAATCAACTGCGAGAACTCAATCATCCAGCTGAATACGCAGCTCAAACACATCGCCCATACCAAGCTGCGATGAGGCCACACCATGCGTACTCCGAAATAAATCATGCCCGCCCATAATGCATCCCCGAAATGTTCATGTACCCAACCCGGCATTCGTTCACCAAAGTGTCTGGATGCGAGTCCTGCCGCCATGGTCATCATGACTGCGAAGAAATAGATCAGCCTGTCTCTGATAAGTACGCTTTTCAATCAATCACACGCCTTCATCAAGCACTTGTAAAATAAATTGCGTTTTGGCAGCGGTATACGATTCCCTATCTTCCTTGTTCTCATCAGCAAGCTTCGTCTTCAGGACGGCGTAAGCTTCCACCAGATCTGGGCGTTTTCTCAGCACATCCCGAAACCGAATTTGACGATCCCAACGGTCCTCTCCCGGGCGCATCAGATGAAGGTGTACAGCTCTCTTGCCATCCTTAACTCTCACCCAGAATCGTCGATAATCCCGGCCATCCAGTTCAGGCGGAACATAGTTCCAGCCCAACGGATTCAGCTGATCGGCAATCAGATCCATGTCATCCCAGGACTGTACTTCTGCCATCAGATCAATAATGGGTTTGGCGGGCAACCCTGGAATGGATGTGCTTCCGATATGTTCGAATTGATGGATATTAAACTGCTGTAGAAGACGTTTAAGTTGCCGGATTTCTTCCTGAGCCTGTGCATCCCAATTGAGGTTGGCCGGAGCAATCTCTACCGACTCTGTCGCCCAGGCAGGCCAATTTTCCGGTTGCATTGGATCTTTCATTCAGGCACCTCCTCTTCATCATGACATTTTAAATGGTAACCTTCTCTGTATTTTCCATAGGTGCGTTGCTTCATGCGCTCAATCGTAGTACTCCGTTGAAATGTAAGTGTGGAACTTAGGGATAAAAGAAGATATTTCAGGTAAGCCAGATCACTAGAGTTAGAGTCTGAGCTTATAATCGAAGCTTTCATATTCATCCCATCCAATCCAGTTATATTGTTGTTCTAGCAGAAGACATTCCAGATACATATTTCTATATATCCAAAAAGGAGCGTATGTCTACGCCCCTAGTTGTCTGTTACATTGATGATATTGATGATTTTAACGTGTCATGTACTGATTTTATCTTTGAATTGATGCAAAGCACTTCATTATATGAAGATTTATTTTACCGTAACAGGGATCGTCACTTTTTTGTTGCCCCACTTGGCCGTTATGGACGTTTTACCTTTGCCTACAGCCACAATCTTGCCATTTGTTACTGTCGCTACGCCCGGCTTTGTGCTGCTCCATACCGCACTATTGGTCACAACAGTGGTCTTGCCCGTATCATACTGGGCCATCACACTCAGCGTTGTACTTCCCTGCGGAGACAAGACCAGTTTTTTCTGGCCAGTAATCAGCTTTTTGAGTAAAGGTACAACGGTAACCTCTGCCTTTATTGTCTGATTTTGATAAGTTCCTGTCAAGGTGGCTTGTCCTTCTGTCAGCGTTTTGACTGCTCCATTTTTCACGATAGCTACATTTGTATTGGAAGAGGTCCATATCACTTGTTTCGAAAGGTTAATCGTTTTGCCGTTTGCGTAGGTGCCGATCACCTTCAACGCTTTGGACTTCTTGATGTTCAGCTGCATTGAGGCAGGTGTAACCTCGACTTTGGTAATCTCATCCGTCACAGCAACAGGGACTTTCACGATCGTTGTTCCGTATTTACCCTGCAGCAATACTCTGCCGGGTGTAACGCCTTTGATTTTACCGTTTTCCAGCACAGCCGAAGAAGTGGATACGGACCACACAATCTCGGACGTCACATCTTCTTCCTTGCCGTTCGCCCGTACAATGCTTACTTTGGGAAGTGTACTTTCACTGCCTTTAACGAAACTGTAGGATTTCGGTGAAGCTTTGATGCTTTTGATTTTCTCCTGCACCTGGACAACCAACTGGGCTTTAGCCCCGTCTACCTCTGCAAAAATGGTTGCTTCGCCTGCGGCTACAGCCTTGACTTTGCCTTTCACCATCGTCGCAACCGCTGCATTACTGGTGGACCAAGTCACGCCCTCGGTAACATCCTGCTTGTTATCAAAACCTTCTACCGTTGCCATCACCTGAAGCGCAGCTGTTTCGGAAACACTCATCTTCTGCGGGCTGCTATTGGTTATTTCAATCGACTTCACGTCACCAGTAGCCGCCAAGGCCAACGAAGGGACCAGTATTGTTAATGTCATAATTAGAGCAAGTGTGCCTCGAAGCGCCAGTTTGATTCTACTCATTTCTATCTCCATCTCCCATAATCCAATATTTTACTTCTATTATATTATATCGGATACGAATTGCATAAAGTTGAATTTCGTAAGTGGGAGTCTTGGAACAATTCATGATTTTCATTGTATAATATGGGAAGGCCGCGTAATACTGTTTTAATAAACCTAAAAGATGGGGGTGGGGTATGTATGATCGAAAAGAATTTGCTTGATATGGTTTCACCTAAAAATAACCGTAAACGTATGAAAGCTATAGTCACTTCGACATCCACCAAGATTCGTCCTGAAGACGAAATGGTTCTATTGATGAAAACAGCCCGCAATCGTTTCAAAAAAGCCCTTGAATCTGGACAAATTGAAATCATTAACGAGCGTGAATGGAAGCTGCGTTAAAGAATATAGGTGAACCATGGAACGTATTCAAACACCAGAAATGCAGGAAAGAATTAAATGGGCTAAACAAAAATTGAAGGAACTTGCAGCTGATGTGACCAAAAGTGATTTAAAAGAGTTCTATGTGATGGGTATTATTACTCCTATTCTTGATGATTTAGATGCAGATCCAGCCATTATTGTTGGAGGACATGCTGTTGAACTATACACTTCTGGAAGTTACAAGACAGCTGATGTTGATCTGGTCATGATCAGAGATGATTTGGCCCGAAGTTTATTTGATCATCTGGGTTTCGTTCACGAAGGAAGACATTATTATGTCTCCGAAATGGACATCCCTATCGAAATACCTTCTGATACACTGGAAGGTTCAAAAGACAAGATTATCAAATTATTAACACCTGAAGGCTACTGTTACGTAATTGGAATAGATGACCTTATTTTGGATCGATTGAGAGCCTCCGAGTACTGGACAGATGCCCGAAGCTTGGAGTGGGCACGTTACCTGATTTACAGTCAATTTGATACGATTGATTTAACATACATGAGAAAAGTTGCAGCCGAAGAAGATCCCAAATTGGCAGCTCGACTTGAACAAGAGTACCAGTGGGTAACAGATCATATGTTTAATTAGAAGGAACCCCTGTCAAGGGGTTCCTTTGCTGATTCTTCACTTCCTAGAGCGTTACCTAACCTCTCTACTTCACTTCATCCTGCTCTGGCAAAATCAAGCTCTCGGCCCCGCCCATATAGGGCCGCAGGGCTGCCGGAATGCGAATGCTTCCATCCTCCTGCTGATGATTCTCAAGCAACGGAATCAGGATACGCGGCGATGCCACCGCCGTATTATTGAGCGTGTGACAGTAGGCCAACTTGCCTTCGGCATCGAGGCAACGAATATTTGAACGGCGAGCCTGGAAATCATGCAGATTCGACGACGAATGCGTTTCTCCATATGCACCGCGGCTTGGCATCCAGGTCTCGATGTCATACTGTTTGTACGTTTTCTGCGACATATCCCCGGTACATACAGCGACAACACGATACGGCAGTTCCAATAATTGCAACAATTCTTCAGCGTGTCCTGTAATCTCTTGCAACATGCGCTCCGATTCTTCCGCATCAGGGGCACAGAGAATGACCTGCTCAACTTTGGCAAATTGGTGCACACGATACAATCCGCGTACATCCCGTCCGCCGGAGCCAACTTCACTGCGGAAACACGTCGATACCGCGGCCAGCTTCACAGGCTCTTGAACATCAACAATCTCATCGGCATAATACGAGACCAGCGGCACTTCAGAAGTTCCCACCAGCCACTTGTTCTCCCCTTCGAGTTCATAGACCTGATCTCGACCGGTTGGGAAGAATCCGGTGTTCACCAGCGCATCCTCCCTGACCATCAGCGGAACCTCCATTGGTGTAAACCCGTGCTTTAGCAGCAGATCAAGCGCAAGTTGCTGTACTGCCCGATGTAATAACAGGCCCGCACCTTTCAATACATAGCTTCGCGTACCGCCAATCTTAACTCCACGAGGAATATCGATCAGATCATGCAACTCCCCAAGCTCCACGTGATCTTTGGTGTTATACTCGAACGTTGGCACCTCTCCCACACGTCGCAGCTCCACATTATCCGCATCCGACGTGCCTTTCGGGGTATCCGGGGATACGATATTGGGTACCAGCCATTGCAGCTTGGTTACTTCCTCCTGCACAGGGGCGAGCTTCGCTTCCACGTATTCCAACTGTTCATTGATCTGTTTCACCTGGGCCCGCAAACCCTCTGCCTGTTCCCGATTCCCAGCTTGCATGAGTCTGCCAATGTCTGCAGATAACGTATTGCGCAATCTGCGACCTTCTTCCATTTCCTGCAAAAGTGTTCTACGTTCTTCATCACGCTCTAACAATGTGCGAATGTTGATCTTGATTTTTTTCCCGTCTGCTGCTGCCTGAACCTCTTCTGCATGTGCCCGAATCCATTTCATTTCTAACATGGTCACCGTCTCCTTTGGCTGTAAAAATACAAAGAGCGCCCTCATCCCTTGGGACGAGGAGCGCTCTGCTCGCGGTGCCACCCAACTTGCTGAATCAGGATATCCTGCTTCCAGCCTCTTGGTCCGCGATAACGGGCGGTTCCGGTTAACTTGGGGAAATATCGCTCCCCTGGCGAAAACGCCTCCGAGTTGGATGCTCTTCAACGGCATGGTCCGATCTGTAATTGTTGGTCTCAGTATATACGAACGCCGGACCAAATTGCAACCTTCTGTATCGATCAGGAATTCATGGCACATCGTAACATGTCCTGTTATGATAGACTTTGTCTTCAAGATTGCGCTTTATTGTGATCCTCAATTTATGTATATAAGTAGAAGGAGTTCTTTATGAAAAAATTACTTTGGATCGGATGTCTGTCCTATTTCCTGATTGGACTTGCCCACGTTGTGCTCGGTTCCATTTTACCGGTTGCACTTGAACATTACGGCAAAGATTATAGCCAAGGCGGAACGCTGATCTTTGCTCAATTTGCCGGATTCCTCGGTGGTGTATTGTTATCTCCATGGCTGAACAGACGCTTTGGTAAACGGGGAGGCCTGTTAATCGCCACAGCGTTGCTCTGCATTGCAGAATTATCCTATATGTTGTTGCCACCATGGGGCTGGATGTTCGTCATTGCACCCGCTGCCGGCTTTGGATTCGGAATGGTTGAAGCTGTTATTGGCACCATTATCATCGCTGCAATTAAAGACAATACAGCCGTTGCCATGAGTCGACTGGAAGTGTTATTTGGGATCGGAGCGATGGTCATGCCGCTCATTGCCAGCGGTCTGATTGCTGCCGGATACTGGCGCCTTTCTTTTCTCGTTGTTGCGATCTGCGCAGCGCTGACCTTTGTTTTCTGGGCAAAAGGATCATTCGGTGAACTCGATAAGTTTCTGGAGCGACGTAGTTCTAATAACGGTTCAGTACATGCCCACACTGCTGGGACATCGGGTGAGATGCATCCCGCATCTGCAAGTACATCCAGTCCAACCTATCGTGGCCGTAACAGAACTCTTCTGGTATTATTCGTCCTCTTCTTCTTCCTATATGTTGGCACAGAGATGAGTCTTGCGAACTTCATGCCAGCGATTCTGATTGAGAAAATGAACATGAAGGAAGCCGGAGCAGCGCTTAGTGTCACCTGTTTCTGGATTGCCATGTCCGTGGGACGACTCTTCGCCGGGTATATCGCAGAGAAATTCCAATACCGCGTCTATGTCCTGTACAGTTGTCTTGCATCTGTTCTTTTGTTAATGGTATTTCCATTTACAAACCAAATCTGGTCTGCATTTCTCATCATCTTGCTGCTTGGACTTGCGATGTCAGGTATTTTTTCCATTGCCCTTGTCTTCGCCAGTAAACTGCTGCCCGGAACAGAAGAATCCACACCCAGCATTTTGATTGCCTCAGGTGGAGTTGGCGGTGCCATTCTGCCTTTGACTACGGGATGGAGTCTTGATCATCTGGCAGTTAATCAGTCTGCATGGATGCTTGCGATCTTTGCAGTTGGCCTGCTTGTCATTAGCGTGATCACGTATCAATGGCAGAACAAACATGTGGTCGATCCAGCGACTTAACAGTTATGTGTCGTTGCAGTCCTGAGAATTAGAATTACCTATTATTGAGATGAGATTGAAATGTCTACTGTCATGACCTGACAGTGGACATTTTTTTGTAGCGATACTCTGTTCTAACGAACCTAGCACACGCTATTTATCTGCATTTCAGGATATTTGAAATCTAACGAATCCTAGAGACGTTATTATAGATAATTATCTCAAATTCAAGGTCTCGTTGGAGGTTTTTTGCATAATAACGCCGCTGAGATTCGTTAGATTTTTTATTCCCTAAAAACTGGACTAATAAGGTGTCCTCGATTCGTTAGCGCTGTAATCATCGTGGCAAGTGCCCTATCTTTGCCTCTCTCTCACCTTTCATTAAAGGTGAGAATAATATCTATTCTTTTGCACAAGATTGCCCAGGAAATACTTATGGCCAACCGAATCACACACTTTTGTTAACGACAGGCATTACGGGCCCGTTATCCTTGATGAATTTACCGAATACATATCGTACGAGTGGTCCCAAAATGATCAATTGATATGGAAGCGCCAGGCTGAAGTTACGAGCGATTGTATGGAGATACGTACGGAGTACGGATGACCCACTTAATTGATCAGCGAGATATGCCGAGATCATTCCATACAAAGACATGATCAGAACCATGCCAATCACCATAAAAAATGACATATCCAGCACACCTAGAATCTTATTGGACTTGTCGAAGGGCATAGAAAATGCAATCTTTCTCGCCACAGGGCCAACAATGAAAGACTCCACCAGAAACGCGATGACAAAACATAGTATGAATTGAAGCAGTATCTCAAGCGGGGACATCTTGCCGAGTAACCCACTGTGCCATAGATTGAAGAACATCATGACCAAGACCATTCCTGTACACATCATTAATCCGAAAATAATCTGTTCCTTCTTGCTGGTTGGCAATTCTCTCATCCTCTCTGTTTACCTTCGTAATTATAGAGATGACCAAACCCTCCACATAAGTGAACATTCTGTGAACAATTATGATTTTTTCCAATTTAAAATTGGATTTGACAACCATGTAGTACAGCCCTATGATATCCCTTAAAATGGTAGAAACATTCACTACATATGGAGGATTTTGATTATGAGTTTTCAAAAGCGCATCGACCACGTTGGCATTGCCGTCCGTGATCTGGATACTACACTTCGTTTTTATACGGAGGTTGTTGGATTGGAACTGAAAGACCGGGTGACGCATACCAACGGCGTCATTCAGCTCGCCTTTCTCGGCTTCAATGGAAGTAATGAGACTGAGATTGAGTTAATTCAAGGATACAGCGACAAGCTGCCTTCCGAAGGTACGGTACACCATTTTGCGATCCATGTAGATGACCTTGATTCTGAGTACAAACGCATCCAAGCCACCAAAGCCGTATTTATTGATGGAGAGATTATTACACTGCCTAACGGTTACCGCTATTTCTTCATCTATGGACCTGAAAAGGAATGGATTGAGTTCTTCCAGCGCTAAGAATTGGAGTTGATTTCATGAACATTTTAATTACCGGCGCAGCCGGGAAAATTGGCCGGGACTTGTCAGAAGCATATCACCTGCGACTAACGGATTTGAATATCGACAGACTGCATACGTATCAAGAAACCGACCATGAGATCATGACACTGGATGTGACAGACCCTGAAGCCTGTCAGCATGCTTGCGAAGGCATGGATGTGGTAGTACATCTGGCGGGAGACCCTTCCCCGAATGCCGGATTCTATGAATCGTTGTTGGACATCAATATCAAAGGTACATTTAATGTATTCCGTGCAGCTAAGGACCAAGGTGTGCAAAGAGTCATTCTGGCGAGCAGTGCACAGACGATTGAGGGGTATCCCATTGATGCTCAAGTCTATCCGGACATGCCAACACACCCACGGAATTTGTACGGGGTTAGCAAATGTTTTGGAGAATCGCTCGCTTCCTATTTTGCGTATACCGAAGGTTTACAAAGTGTAGCAATACGTATAGGTGCATATGATGATTTTCAACCGGACGGACCAGCGCTGGAAGCAAGGGATATGAGCGCGTATATTAGTCCGGCTGACTTGTGTGATTTGATGTTCAAAGCAATTACAGCTACCAATCTGGAGCCCTTCACCATACTGCATGGGATCTCGAATAATCGGTTTAAACGATTGAATCTGGAAACCACTCAGAAACAGGTAGGTTATGCCCCAAAATCCGATGCATTTGCACTCAGCCAGATTGCCTTATATGATTCGCCACGATAATTAATGAAAATAACACATCTAAACAGGCTGATATACATATGTATAACGGCCTGTTTGATAAGTTCATACGTGTCCCCATCCAGTTCCTGACTGGACACGTTCCACCCGCTGGCCTATAATTACACCTAGTAATGCCCGTAACTTCATAGTTTCCCAGGGGAGTCGGAATTGGCCGGCTGAGAGTGTATCCCACCAAGATACTAACCCTTAGACCTGATCTGGATCATGCCAGCGTAGGAATCGGAGTATATCGAAATGGCACAGCCCTATGGCTGAACGCCACCTCTCTAACGCCTGCACGCGTCCCGGAATACGGGACGCTTTTTTAATGTTCTTTTATATAGCCAGAGAGCTAAAAAAAGTGACGTTATTCAGATCTCAACTGGTATAAATCTGTTGATTTATGCAAGATGATTGGATATGAAGCCAAGGAGTACCCCGTGCCACTCGGCCGGACATATCGAAGGAGAGAATTACAGATGAAATGGCGTAGAACGATGGGATTGATGCTCTTATGCGTGCTTATGGTGACTGTAGCCGCATGTGGCGGCAAAGAAGCTGCCCCGGCAGAACAGAACAGCAACACAAATGCGGAAAGCAGTAACAAAGGTGACACTGCCGCCCTGAAAGATATTAAAGTGGTGCTCGACTGGACACCGAATACGAATCATACCGGCCTATATGCGGCTGTAGATCAAGGTTTTTACAAGGCTGAGGGCTTGAATGTAGAGATTGTACAACCAGGTGCCGGTGGCGCAGATACAATGGTTGCCTCGAATGAAGTGCCTTTTGGCGTAAGTTATCAGGAGAGTGTAACTCAAGCCCGCACACAGGGTGTTCCATTGGTCTCCATCGCAGCAGTTATTCAGCATAATACATCCGGGTTCGCTGCTCCGGCGGATCGGAATATCAAATCACCGAAAGATTTTGAAGGTAAAACCTATGGCGGTTGGGGTTCCCCAGTCGAAGAAGCCGTGATGCAATCCATTATGGAAGGCGACGGAGCCGATGTATCCAAAGTGAAAAACATTAACATGGGTGACGCTGACTTTTTCACCGCAGTGAAACGGGACATTGATTTCGCGTGGATTTTCTACGCCTGGACAGGTATTGAAGCCGAACTGCGCGGAGAACCGATCGACATGTTATATGTGAAGGATTATTCAGATGCATTGGATTACTACACACCTGTCCTTGTAACAAACGAGCAGACGATCCAAAACGACCCTGAGTTGGTGAAAGCATTCCTGAAAGCCACTTCAGAAGGGTATCAATATGCGATTGATCATCCCGAAGACGCAGCGAACATTCTGATCAAGGCCGTACCGGATCTAGATAAAGACTTGGTACTGGCAAGCCAGAAATGGCTTAGTCCAAAGTACACGGATGACGCCCCGCGCTGGGGTGAGCAAAAGCAGGAAGTATGGCAGAACTACACCGACTGGATGTTTAGCAAAAAACTGCTGGATGAACAGATCGATGTAAGCAAGGCATATACGAACGATTTTTTACCCCAATAAAATTTGCTTAAGTTTAACTTTTTTACACAAGAACGAAGAGTGCAGAACCCATCTGAAGAAGCGAAGCGCTCACCTTTATCCCCGGATTTCCTCCATTGAAATTCATTAAAGAAATCCGGGGATAACAGTGATCGTAAGAGGGTACTGCAATCGGAGTGATGAGTGTAAACCTGGTTCAATTCATGCAATTTATCACGAAAGGAAAAGTGATCTCTCATGGCAAGCACATTACTTAGCATTCAGGTTATTCCCAAAACGCCAAATGGCGAGAATTCTTACCCTTATGTAGATCGCGCCATTGAAGTTATTCAGCAATCCGGCCTGAAATATCAGGTGAACGCGCTCGACACCACGATGGAGGGGGAACTGGAGGAACTGCTGGAGGTTGTCCGTAAAATGCACGAGGTACTCGTGGAGGCTGGCAGCCCAAGCATCATCTCCCAGATCAAAATCGCCCATAGCCCTACCGGCTTCAGCATGGACACCCTGACGGAGAAGTATCGCTAATGCCTGCCTATTTCAAAAGTGTATGGCCGCCCATTGTGGCGGTTATTCTCTTTATAGCGATATGGCAGGGAGCCGTCTCCCTCTTCCATATTGAGAAATGGATGCTGCCTGCACCGTCCGACATCGCCCGCGAAGCGGCAACCCAGGCCGAACGGCTTGGCATGCACGCTTCCGCAACCATTCAGTTAACGCTGATTGGATTCGCGGCTGGCACAGCGGTCGGATTACTGATAGCGATGGTGCTGCATTTGGTCCCTTTTCTCAAGTCAGCCCTGTACCCTTTACTTATTCTTAGTCAAAATATCCCGACCATCGCGCTCGCGCCACTCCTGTTAATCTGGTTCGGATTCGGGCTGTTGCCCAAGCTGATTACGATCATCCTCGTCTGCTTCTTCCCTGTTGCAGTGGCGGCGATGGATGGCTTGACCCGTACTGACGCGGCGATGATGAACTATATGCGCATGGCTGGTGCGAAACGTCATCAGATTTTCTGGAAGCTGGAGCTTCCCCATGCGCTGCCATCCGTGTTCTCCGGTGTCAAAATCGCCGCTACCTATAGCGTGATGGGTGCCATCATTGCCGAATGGATTGGTGCAGACAAGGGTATTGGTTATTATATGATGCTGCAAAAGTCGGCTTATCGCACCGATCGTTTATTCGTGGCAATCATGATTATTGTCGCTCTCAGCTTACTGCTCTTCCTGCTCATTGCACTACTGGAGAAGCTGCTCGTGCGCTGGCGGCCACAGAAGCGGTAGTAAAGCATGTAATCTGTATATTAGGAAGTGATGACCATATGAATCGGCAACAGGAAAAACAAGTCCAGCCTGGACGAGGAGCAAGTGTAATGGAGCCAAAGTACAATGAAAAACTCCACCCGGCTACGCCTGATCGACCTGCCACTCCTGCTCCGGTTCCACCTGCACTGGACGTTGTTAATGTTCATGCATCATTCCGTGAACGGCGGAGCAAGTTACCGGTTCTGAACGGCCTGTCCCTGACTGTGGAGCAAGGCGAGTTTGTTGCTATCGTTGGACCTTCTGGCTGTGGCAAAAGCACCCTGTTCCATATCATCGGTGGTCTGCTGAAGCCACAGGAAGGCCAAGTGCTTATGAACGGTCAGAATGTAACGGGACAGCGTGGCAAGATTAGTTATATGCCGCAACAACCCGCTCTTTTCCCTTGGCGTACCATTGAAGACAATGTACTGCTTGCTGGTGAAGTAGCTTCAAGTGCTCCCCCTCGGGCCGAAGCACTTGCGGAAGCTCGTAAGTGGTTAAGCAGCGTGGGTCTTGCCGGGTTTGAGCAGGCCTATCCTCATATGTTGTCGGGCGGAATGCAGCAGCGTGCTGCTTTTCTGCGCGCCCTGCTCAGTCCGCAGGAGCTGATGCTACTGGACGAACCCTTCAGCGCACTGGATGCACTGACACGTAGCGACATGCAGCGCTGGCTACTTGATATCTGGGAACAGAACCGCCGCTCGGTGCTGTTCATCACCCATAATATCGAAGAAGCATTACTGCTAGCGGATCGGGTCTATGTATTATCCAACCGACCTGCAACAGTGTTGCACGAGGTACATGTTCCTTTTGATCGCCCAAGACGAGAAGAAATTACGGAGGAATCCGCTTTTCTGGAGCGTAAACGGCAGATTGCTCAGTGGATGAGAGAAGAACAGCAGAAAGCCCGCCTATAATAATAGCGCGGGTTTTTAAAGTTATTATTTTCCTTTATTGGGTGATCCACCATAAGAAATTCTGCGTAACATAGTTAGAATATAAATGACCACAAGGAGGAATTCCCGCGTGCATTCTCAAGCTTTTGCACCATTAATTGATGCTCATATTCACTTCGATCAGTATACCCCTGACGAACAACGCGAGATGCTGCTATCTTTCCCGTCTCAACAAGTCGAGGCAGTCATCGCCGTGTCCATGAATCTCGCTTCTGCCCAGGCCAACCTGGAGCTTGCAAAGCAACAGCCACGCAACATCTATCCGGCCTTCGGTTTCCATCCGGAACAGGAACTACCATCCGTTGCAGAAATGGACCTGTTCTTCCAATGGATCGAGAAGCATATGGGACAAGCCACAGCCATAGGAGAAGTTGGCCTTCCCTATTACAATCGTCTAGAGGCTGAGCAGGCAGGACAGCACTTCGATCAGAGCGGGTATATCGAACTGCTCGAACGTTTCATCCAACTTGCCAAAAAGCACAACAAACCACTTGTCCTTCATGCGGTATACGATGATGCCGATATCGTCTGTGATCTGCTGGAGCAATATCAGTTCCGACGTGCTCATTTCCACTGGTTCAAAGGTTCTCGCCAAACCGTAAGGCGCATGGCGGACAACGGTTATTTCATTTCCTTCACGCCGGATATTCTGTATGAAGAAGAGATTCGCGAACTCGCCCGGCAATATCCATCGGAACAAGTGATGGCCGAGACCGACGGACCTTGGCCCTTCGAAGGACCATTTCAGGGACGAATGACACACCCTGCCATGACCAGACAGGTCATCCAGGCATGGAGTGAGATCACTGGCATGGGAACCGAGCGGGCAGCCCGTCTCTTTTATCAGAACACAAAGCGTTTCTATGGCTTAACTTGATTACCAGCTGGTAGCAGCAAGCACTCTCGCTTGCCCTGCCAACACAGCACTTTACAACAAAGCACAAAGAAGCCAGTCGGTTTCGATCCGACTGACTTCTAATTTACTATATATATCAGTTGAACTGAATTTTTACACAGGAACGTAGAGGACAGAAATAACCTGAGGAAGCAGAGCGTTCGCCTTTATCGCTAGATTTTCACCTTCACAAAAATTGGATCAAAAAATCTGGGGATAACAGCGATCGGAAGGTTGTTCTGTCATCGGAGTGGCAAGTGTAACTACCTTCAGTTCAACTTAACGCTTCAAAAATCCTTTGCCTTCCAGGAACGGTCTCACTTGCAACCTTGTCGGCTCAGTCAGACGCTTCGCCATCAGTTCGGACCATGGAGTTGTTCTTTCACCGTTAGTCCGTTCTTTCATGTAGGCCGTCGTTGTCTCATCATACTGCTCAACACCCTTGATGCTCTGCTCGGCATTATAGCGATTATGATGCAGAACTGCATTCAGTGGCAGACGTGGACGAATCCCCGTTTCCTGATCTGCAACACCAATACACATGCCATACACCGGATATACCCCTTCCGGCAATCCCAACAACTCGGCTACTTCCTCAATCCGGGTCCGAAGCCCGCCGATATATACGATTCCAAAACCAAGCGACTCTGCTGCAAGAGCAGCATTCTGGGAAGCCAATGCAGCATCAATCGTGGCTACCATGAAATTCTCGGTTGAATCGGCGTACGATTCCTTTTCAGGAAGATGACGTTTCGCAGCATCACTCAGTCGATACAGATCAGCACACCATACGAGAAACACCGGGCATTCATTGACGTAGGCCTGATTGCCTGCCAATTCAGCCAGCTTGGCTTTTTGCTCTAAGTCAGTCACAGCAATTACAGTATATGCTTGCACACTACTTGAAGAGGAAGCCATCTGCCCAGCCGCTACGATGGCTGCAAGCTGCTCTTCACTTACCGGGTCTGGCTTGAATTTGCGTACAGAACGGTGTTTCATCATCAACTCAATGGTTTCATTCATGGTGGTTCACTCCCAATCCTCGAAGTACGAACTCAATTGTCTGCTCAGCGAGCTCGTCTGTATTCATATCCTGATAATCAAAGCCAAATCGTGAATTCTTGGCCCGTTTGTGCGCCAAAGCCACGCCCATAACCTGAAGCATCGCATAAGATACGGACTCGACCTGGAACAATCCCTGATCCTTACCCTCTTGCAGCAGTTCCCTCACTCGGGTCCAGACAGGGTCTAGAAAACGAAATACGGTAGCTGTACGATGTGTACGCAGTGTAATTTCAAGCTGCACAATATCACTCATCTCCCGATCCGTCATCGTGAACTTCACAACTTCACCAATAATTCGGCGGATACCTTCCACAGGCGAGGACATCGACTCTTCCGCCAGCGAGTTCATCATATGCCCCGGGAAAAAATGCTCAAATAATGCTTCGAACACCTTTTCTTTGCCGCCAAAATGATAAGACACCAACGACACATTGGCACCTGCCTCATCACATATTTGACGAACACTCGTCCCGTCATACCCTTGCTGTGCAAAAAGCTTTTTGGCTGCAAGCAATATCCTCGTTTTGATATCCAACTCCGGTTCCGTCATTCCGTCCCGCTCCCTCTTGTCCGTTCATCTTATTCGCTCCAGCTCAAGGACTGCAGCCAGCGATTCATCTGTCTATTATATTACACCAAGCACCCCGATGAAAATCATCGGGGTGCTTGTCCTATCCTATGATGCAGTGGTATGCATCTGCTGTATTAGTTGTTTGCTTGAGCAGGGCTTGGAGCCATAGCTGGCATGCGTTGTTTTTTCAACAACGTCACGACCAGTGACAACGCAACGGCAACCAACAATACAATCACGATAGAGCCCGCAGCAGACTGAACTCCTGGGCCTCCCAACTGCACGCTCAGAATACCCTGAACGGCGTATGTTGCAGGCAGGTACTGCCCAATGCCGCTATAGAAACTGTTCAGCAATTCACGCGGTACCATTGCGCCGGAAGATACCAGTTGCAAGGACAGTGAGATGATGTTGAACAGACTTCCTGCTGGTCCGAAGCAGATCAGGAAAAACTGGGAGAAGAACATGAACGTGCACAGGAAGAGCGCCTGGAACAACCAGAATGCAACGAATCCTTGTGCAATCTGTCCTCCCAGTGCCACGATCAGCGATGATCCCAGCAAGGAAACGACCAATGCAGAACCCACGTTAATGACTACTCTCGCGCCAAACAAAGTCAATCGGGAATAGGTAGATGACAGCATACCCATGGCTGTCTGGAGGTTCATCCCCATGATCATGGCACCTACATAGGAAGCCAGTACCATCATCATTGGCACCATCTGATTATTCATCCCGTTAACCGGGTTGATGGACGTTGTCGTTCCTTCCACTCGGGTAGTCAGGTTTGTAGCGGCTTCAGCAGCCTGTTCGGCAGGCGCGCCTGAAGCGGTCAACACTGTCTGTACCCCTTGTGCTGTAGCTTGTTTGTTAATTGTGTTTGTCACACTTTGTGATACACCTTGCATCATGCTTTTGATCGTAACCGGGTTCGCTTCATTAATGGTGTATTTAATCTCGGCGGTTGAGCCAGCCGTCTGAAGCAATTCGTTAAATCCAGCCGGGATATCGAGCACCATGTGTACTTGGTGATGATTCAGCTGGTCCAACGCTTCAGCCGCACTCAGATTAGATACGGTGTGGAAAGGCAGTGTTCCTGCGAGGGAATCTGCGATGCCTTTGGACATTTCGCCGTCCTCATTCACAATCGCAACCGTCAATTCCTTCGTGCGGTCGTTTACTCCCGAATATGCGGTCATCCAGATCACGCTAAAGATCACTTGGAACATAAGTGCTGTTACGATCCCTACAATCACTGGCGGTTTTTTAAACAATGTACGTAAAGCCTGTAACATAAAAGGTGTCCTCCATTACTCAAATAGTTCTAATTTGATTTAAACAGTTGTTTGAATCAAACGATCGTTTAAATTTTATGTGAATATGTCCATATTGTCAACTCATTTTTGAAAAATTCAGAAAATATAAGCTTTATTCATGAATGCAATTGATCCATTTTCACAAAAGAGCATTATGCTATCATTTCTCTGTAGAAAAGAACATCTATACCAACGATTCAGGCTTACTTTCTGGCGACTCAACTGTATTTTTTCTCAACAAAAAAACACGGTCCGCCGCAGCGAACCGCGTATTTATTCATCCTCACTTCATTGACAATGAGGCGTTGAATATATCTCCAAACAAAGGTCAGTTATTCACTTCTCTTCAGCTTCATGCGTTGCAGACGCAGCGAATTCAGTACAACCGACACGGAGCTGAACGCCATCGCTGCCCCTGCCAGCCATGGAGCCAGGAAGCCAACTGCCGCAATAGGAATACCAATAACGTTGTATCCAAGTGCCCAGAACAGGTTTTGTTTGATGTTACCCATCGTGCGCCGGCTCATCTCAATCGCATCTGCAATGCTGTTCAGATCACCACGCATCAACGTAATATCCGCCGCTTCCATCGCTACATCCGTTCCTGTTCCGATGGCCATCCCAATATCAGCAGTAGCAAGTGCCGGAGCATCATTAATGCCGTCACCTACCATCGCAACTTTCAGGCCACTCTCCTGAAGTTTCTTCACTTCCGCTGCTTTGCCTTCCGGCAGAACCTCAGCCAGAACTTTACGGATCCCTGCTTGTTCTGCTACAGCGCGAGCTGTTCGCTCATTGTCTCCCGTGATCATGATAACATCGATCCCCATCGCCTGAAGACGACCGATGGCTTCGCGAGAGGTATCCTTGATGGTATCAGCCACAGCCACGATACCTGCCCACTGACCATCCACCGCAACCAACATCGCTGTACGTCCCTGCTCTTCCAGTCGGTTCATTTGCTGAACAGTTTCCTCTGAGACATTCACCTGTTCATCCGCAAGCAGCCGCCGTGTGCCGACCAGAATTTCCTGTCCTTTTAATGAAGCTCGCACGCCGTATCCCGGTATGTTCTCAAACTTCTCTGTTGGGGTTAACTCCAGACCCTTGGCACGTATACCCGCAACAATCGCCTCTGCCAGCGGATGCTCGGAACTCTGTTCGGCCGCTCCCACTCGCTCAAGCAGATCGGATTCCGTCCAATTCGGAGCCGTAACAACATCAGTAAGGACGGGTTTACCTTGGGTCACTGTACCTGTTTTGTCGAGCACCACGGTCTGAATCTGTTGTGCCGACTCCAGATGTTCGCCGCCCTTGAACAGAATGCCATATTCAGCCGCACGTCCTGATCCAGCCATGACAGAGGTCGGTGTTGCCAGCCCCAGTGCACATGGACAGGCAATGACAAGCACGGCAATCGCTTTTTCAAGGGAACCAGCGAAGTCACCTGGACTTGCAAACAGATACCAGATCAAGAATGTCAGCGCGGCAATACCCACGACAATCGGAACAAATATACCCGATATGACATCTGCAATCCGCTGGATCGGTGCTTTGGAGCCCTGAGCTTGCTCGACTACTTTAATAATCTGGGACAAAGCCGTGTCCGATCCCACTCGGGTCGCACGTAGTCGTAATACCCCGTTTTTGTTCAGCGTAGCACCTGTAACGGGATCTCCTGGCTTTTTATCCACGGGAAGGCTCTCTCCGCTTAACATGGATTCATCCACAGAGGATTGGCCCTCTTCAACAATACCATCCACCGGGATACTGTCCCCCGGCTTCACCAGGATCAGATCACCCACCGCAACATATGCGGCTGGAACCATAACTTCCTGTCCATCACGGATGACACGGGCTTCACGTGGAGCCAGTTCAATCAGGCTTTTGATCGCCTGTGAAGAGCGACCTTTCGCCACAGCTTCGAACCATTTTCCCAGTAAAATTAACGTAATTAGAATTGCACTTGTCTCATAATAGAGTTCTACCGAAGGCATGGCGGCTGTGCTCGTTCCCATTGCGCCGTGATCCATCGTCGTCGTAGAAGGTAAGTACCCACTGGATAACGTCAGATACAGACTGTAGAAAAACGCTGCGCTGGTACCCAGTGCCACGAGAACGTCCATATTGGCACTGCCGTTACGTAAGGCTTTGTATGCCCCCACATAGAATTGCCATCCAATCACGAACTGTACTGGCGTTGCCAGAATCAGCTGGAACCAAGGGTTCATGAACAGATCTGGGACATAGATTCCGGATGTGAACGAGAAATGCCCCACCATTGCCCACAGTAAAGGAATCGATAACAACGCAGAGATCATCCATTTCCACTTTTTGCGTTGCAGCTCACGTTCACGAACCGATGTGGTCTCTTCTTGCGTCAATTGCAGTTCAGCACCGTAGCCCATCTGCTTGATCTTGGCGGTAATATCCGAAGGTTTCAATGCACCAGCGGCATATTCGATATGCCCTGTTTCCAGCGCCAGATTAACATTCGCCTGAGATACCCCCGGTAGTCGGGAAAGACCTTTTTCAATCCGGGCAGAACAGGCGGCACACGTCATACCGGTGATGTTCAAATCAACTGATTCGGACACCGTACCGTAGCCAAGAGCCTCTACTTTATCCCGCAACGCATTCACGTTGGTTGTCTTCGGATCATAAGATACGGTTGCCTGTTCAATAGCAAGGTTCACATTGGCCTCATGTACCCCTTCCATGCGGGTCAATCCCTTCTCCACTCGCGTCGAACATGCAGCACAAGTCATTCCCGTGATGTGCAGTGTTGCCTTTAGTCCTGGTGCTTCTGCCATAGGTGGCATTGGTGTGGGTTCGGATGATCTATCCATTGGTTTATTCGTTGAGTTATCCATCATGTCAGCTCCTTTCATGTCAATTCAATTTTTGTATGTTGCATTGCATTATACCCCCAAGGGGTATATATCAGACAGAAAATTAGGCTTAAACCTGACTCTTGGAAAAAGGTACTCTGACCTCGTTTTCGCCCATGAGCATGTTCGGTTTAAGCCTGTGATCCCGTTAGACTACATCGTATCCCTGATCTTCAATCGCAGCTTTGATCTGATCCACGTTCACCGTCTGCTCATCATATTCCACCGCTACTGTTCCCGCTGCCAGATCAACCTTACCACTCGCACCGGTATTCTTCACAGCTTCTTCAACCGACTTCACACAGTGATTGCAAGACATTCCCGTAACGTTCAACGTAACATTAGACATTGTAAATTCCTCCTTGGGGTATATTAAATGATAAATTAAATAGGTGAATTGATTCAGCTTACTTCATTAACTTCCGCATCGTAACCAGCAGTTCATCCACAACCTCATGTTCACCAGCCTGAATACGCTCAACGATACAGCTCTTCATATGGCCTTCAAGCAAAAGTTTGCCTACTGAATTAAGAGCAGACTGAGCCGCCGCAATCTGCGTCAGCACATCATCACAATACGTATCCTTCTCGATCAATCCCTTGATCCCGCGAATCTGACCTTCCACACGGTTCAAACGAGAAACCAGGTTACTCTTCATCTCCTGCGAATGGTGACTCTTGCGCACATGCTTCCCATCACTGCCCTCGGCATGACAGGATACCGCTTCTTCTTGAACTGTAGCCAAAACTTCCGTTGAATCGGACTTGGAGGATTGCAAAGGTTCCTCGGGATGGCTCTGATGATCCATCATGAACACCCCTTTTCTTTCGTTCTTTTCTAAGAGTAACATACCCCATGGGGGTATTCAAGAGTATTCTGATATTTTATTAAAATGGATGAATCCCTACCTAATTAAATAGAGCATGAGATAGTTCAGCTGCCTCGAATGACATCTCTATCTGAAGAGTAATGATCTGACTACGGACACTCATTTTCCGATTAAACTCATCATTAATATCTGAAACAGACTGGGACTGTTCCACCCATTTCAACCACTCAGGGACTTCCCACATACTTCGAGCTGCAATGGCGACACAGTAGCCGTACCTTGCAAGTCTTTCATCGTCCATCCACCCCGCTGTCCGAAGTCCATACATGTAGCGATCGAACATTTCCTCTTTAGCTGTAAATATGTCCTCTGCTGCAATATGACCCAAACTTGCATTAACTCCAAATAGCTTTCCTAATTCTTCACCAACACCAGAAATACTCATGAATTGCCAATCAATAAGAGTAAGTACGCTATCGTCCAGACGTTCTGTTGGCATAAATATATTGCCTTGCCCCAAATCCTGATGTGACAATACTCGTGGTAATTGGTCCAGTGTATTTATAACCTTGTCCAACTGCTCGCTATATTGGTTGAACCACTGCCAGATTGAATGGGCTTGCTTTTGGATTACAGGAGCATACTGACGACATCCCCTAACCCAAGATTTGAGCCAACTCGGGCAGATCCATTCTTGTTGAGGTAATGGTGCTCCCGTCAGATAGGCTCCGTGAAACTCACCAAGGCGTTCCGCAATCCATCCCCAATCATCCAGGGGCCAGACATGATCACACTTCGAATGACAAGACACATCTTCCATCCACAACCCAATGGTGTGGTCCAATCTGTACTGTACAGAGAAACAACGCGGAGCTATGATACGTCCCGGCAAATGATCCAGTATTCCTGATGAGAATATCTCAGCTTCTCTTTTCCAATAGTTATGGTATGTAACATCTTCCTTCTCTGCTGAGTCCGGTTTAATACATTTCAAGATAAGTGACCATGATAGTAATGCTCCAGCTGCAGTAGCTGTTCCACGAATTCGATAAATACCTGATGTGGTGAAATTAAGACGTCCCGGATTGATGGGTTCAACTTCCCAAGATTGTATTACTGCGTCAGGCTCTTCCAACAGTTTCTGCACACTGCGAACAAGATATTCCACATCCTCAGAAGATTGCAAAATGTTATTCTCGCTAAGTTGTTCTTTTTCATTAATACTTCCCATATCCTTCGTTCCCCTCCCCTCCATGCCGATGTTCCTTTCACTCCACTGGTTGTGCCTTACAAGGTATACTCCATCCTGCTACTGCGTACGACCAGACCCATCTGTTCATAGAAAGCCTGTGCCCCAGAATTAAAAGTCGACACGGATAATTCCACGCTGTCTGCCTGAAGCTCTCTCCCTAGCTCGATGAATGCTTGTAGTAACTGTTTGCCTGTTCCTTGGCCCCGATGCTTGGTATCCACTACAAGTTCATGGATGTACAGCAACTTACGATCCACCATCAACGAGTTATCTTGAATAACACTTAACTGCGCACTCCCGTAACCCAGAATCAAACCCGTTTCCGAAGACTCGGCAACATACAGGTAACGCTTATCCGTTTCCAGCAGTTCGGTGAACTCCTTTTCCTCCATTCTGGTCTCTAACGCTCTGTATAGATCGGGCCGCCCCTCGACATGCATCTGGTGCAACTCATCCATCAATAATGACACGCCAGAGTAGTCCCTCATTTCTGCCTTTCTGATGTTAATCGTACCTGTACTCATCCCCATCACTCTTTCATCTACTGAATTTTACATTATTATACAACCAAAAAGCAGATACCATAAGGGTACCTGCTTCGCTAAATTTATTTTCATTCCACAAAGCGAATGTGATGCTCATGTTGCTTATTTTTTCGAAGAAGTATTTCCTTCATTAAAAGCAACAGGTGATGGCTTCGCGGCCCATTCATCCGCCTGCGGCTCAATGTCCACTCCGCTCAAAATCTTCTTTTTCTCCATCAAGGAATCCCCGTCTTCATCCAGCTTGTTGCGAATTTCCGCCTCGTCCTGAGGTTGATTGTTCTGTGTCATCATAGAGTCCTCCCTTTTTCGTATTCATGGTTGATGTTCCTTTATATAACGTGCCCACTTTCTGCATTATCATTCTCTTTGAGGATCAGGCCGTCCCCAAGTTATGTGTTACTTGAATTAATGATACAATATGAACATTACTTTTTAAGGAGATTTTATTTCATGGCTACAGATAAAAGAGTTTTTACACTTAGGTTGCGAGAAAAGAATTTTGAGAAAATTAAAGTTATTGCGGACAAAAACAAACGATCTATTGCAATGCAGATTGAGTATCTTATTGAACAACATATTGATGAATTTGAGAAAGAACAAGGTGTTATTTACCCAGATAAACATAATGACGTATAGATTTTGCGCCCTTAATACATGCGCATTATCCATACGTCATTTTTCATGATATATCCTGTTCCCCGTTAATCGAAATCAACCTGTTTATCCAAAATGATTTCCTCTACTTTGTATTCCATCTCTGGTATTGAGGGAATCAAGGAGAATCGAACGTTTTCCAGAGAAGAAGGAAGAGCAGGAACCACTCGGAAACTAATTTGAGTCTCCCCACCTCCTCCACGACTGCCATGTCTCATGGTGATATGTCTCTGTTCGCTGAATATTTCCAGAGCCAAATGTGGAACCATTTGTATACGCTCAGCTTCATTCCCCTTATATTGAATCTCCACATATACGAGGCTTTCGCCTTCATATTGCATCGAATGCGTGATCATATACTCACACGAATCTTTAATCATTTTCTTCATAATCGGCACCACACTTGTCAATTGAAGAGGTTCACTTGGAAAGTAGTGTCTTTGCGGCATCGGTTGCACGCTACGGAGAACATATCGGATATCTTCCTCCTTCATATCCAGTAAGCTCACCCATTCATCGATGGTATTTTGAGGAGGTTGGTATTGGACTGCTCCGGTTATGTCCTTTCTGGCTGCAACCAGTTTCAAAAGTTGCTCATCAATCCGCTGTACCTCATCGCTGTATTCATTAGGAATTTCACGTAATTCACTCCAGCCCATATTTAATCACTCTCCTAATTTAATAACATGCCATGAAATACAATTCGCTACTGTACCTGCATCCCCTCTTCTTTTTCAGTTTATTTAAAAAGGCGCCACTTAACTATAAACGGAAAACTTAAAAGGAAAGGACGCCCCTTGGGTCATATTCATGACCTTACGGGACGCCCTTTTTATATTATCCACCTCAAATGGACATCATCTACTGGTTTGCTTGTAACACTGAGCAAAAATGCATACTTGTTTTAACCAACCTAAGCCTGATCCTGACGAGCAAGCGCGACTAGCGCATGTAGCGCTGCATTAATCTCGCGCTCCACCGCTTGTCCAACCGCATCCGTATGCGGATCATACTCGGCAGCCAGATCACTGTCCGCGAATCCATCGATCGCGACAATCGCTCCGGCGCGAGCGCCACGCAAGGTGCTGACGATGTAGAGCGCCGCGATTTCCATCTCAGCCGCAAGTGCTCCAGCCTGCTTGTACTTGCGGTGTGGAATCTCTTCCACGCCTGCAAAGAACGCATCCAGCGTTACGGTGATACCAACGCCCACTTTGCCTGCAAATGTTGCAGCATCCGCGCTTTCTTTCTCACGAGCAGCTTCGATCAACGCTTGTGTCACCCCAATGTCCGCTACCGCTGGGAAACCATCCGGCACCAGTTGGCGAGTCAATCCGTCCGTACGAACAGCGGCTGTACTCACAATCACACTGCCTGCTGGATAGTCCGCTGTATACGATCCCGCTGTACCAACACGAATCAGAGTTGTTACACCCGCGCGAATCAATTCCTCGAAGCAGACAGCTGCTCCAGGTGAACCTACACCATGGCTGACCACAGCGATCTGTACCCCTTCATACAATCCAACAAATGTACGATACTCCCGACTGAACGCCAGTTCTCTCGCCTGCTCCAGCTTGCGTGAAATCTTCTCCGCACGTGCCGGATCACCACAGACGATGGCGTATGCCGGCATGTCTTCCGAATGAATCTGCAAAATAGGCATCAACATATCAATCAAACTCCTTCTTCGTCCACTCGTCTTCCGGAATCGGCAGATCTTCACCCGAGAAGCGTTGTTCCTTGAACGGATCGGCAAAATGGTGGAAACCATTCACTTCCCAGAAGCCGTTCCGATCTTCTGTCATAAACTCCAGACCACGTATCCACTTGGCACTCTTCCAGAAGTAGAGTTGTGGCACGACCATACGCAGCGGAAAACCATGTTTGGGCGTTAGTGGCTCGCCGTTATATTTGAATGCAAGCAGTACGTCATCATGCATCAATTCTTCAAGCGGTACATTCGTTTCATAATCATGATCGGCATGGATCATGACGTATTTTGCCTCCGGCTTAACCCCCAGAAACTTCACAAAATCGGAGAAGCGAATTCCTTCCCACGGCGTATCGAATTTCGACCAGCGTGTGACACAGTGAATATCACTCACCGTGTTCACCTGAGGCATCGCCTGTAACTCAGCTAGGGAGAACACCTTCTCCTCTTCCACTTCGCCGAATACCTTCAGGTCCCATGTGGACAGGTCATATTCCGGCACTTCCCCTTCATGCAGAATCGGGAATTTCTCCGTCAGCATCTGTCCTGGCGGCAGCCGATCTCCGTGATCGTTACCTGTTTTGGGTGCCGGAGTTTTACTTTTTTTCAAACGTTCAGCCTTGTTATGCAAGTGGAATTCCTCCTTCTTTTGCTGCCTCTACATCGGCATTTAGGAATTAACGCGAGCTTCCGCCCGCTTTCAGTGCATCCTGTGCATAGGTACGGTCTTTGAAAAAGAACATTGCGACCAGCGTCACAATATACGGCAACATCAACGTGAAATGGGTTGGCAAGGAGAAGCCTTGCAGACGAATACTCAATGCTTCCATGAAGCCAAACAGCACACTGGAGCCCATGACGCCCAGCGGGTTCGCTTGTCCCAGCATCGTTGCCACCAGCGCGATAAAACCACGACCCGCGGTCATGCCTTCGGTAAACATCGTCACCTGACCAAGCGACAACTGTGCTCCAGCCAGGGCACACAACACGCCGCACATCAGAACGGCACCATACTGGATGCCGCGTACCTTGATCCCAATGCTCTGTGCTGCAATCGGGTTCTCACCGACGGAACGCAGGCGGAAGCCGGATACACTTTTGAACAGATAGAATTGCAATGCAATCACGAGCACAATGCCGAGGTAAACCAGGGGACTATGTCCCGATATTACATCGCCCAACCACGGGATGTCCTTGATCAGCGGAATATCCCACTTGGGAAGTCCCACCATGTCTTTGTCGTAGTATGCACCTTTTACATCAAAGATCGCACGCAGTGCAAAGGTCGTTACCCCCGCAGCCAGGAAGTTGAGCGAGATCCCGACCACGATGGCGTTGGCCTTGAGATTAATACTTATAAAGGCAAAGAGCGCCGAGAACAACATCACAATAATAATGGAAAAGAGTACAGCAAGCAGCACATTGCCAAACAGATAATTGCCGACAATGGCGGAGAATGCACCGATCAGAACCAGTCCTTCAAGACCCACGTTAAACAGACCGACACGAGAACATAAAGCCCCACCGAGCGCTGCAAGCAGGATTGGAGTCATAATCCGCAAGGTTGAGCCAAACATGGCTGCATCAAACAGTTGTTGCATTGGACTTTTTCTCCTTTCTCCGCTTCAGGAATGAATAACCGATCTGAGCTGATACAAATAACGTCAATACAGCCTGGATGACACTGCCAACTTCCAGCGGCACATCCGTATTCCGTTCCATCCCCATGGCACCTGTCTGTAACGCAGCCAGCAAAATAGCTGCCACAGCTGTACCGAGTGGATGCGAGCGGGCAAGTAGCGTTGCCATAATGCCGCTCCATGCGTAACTCGCCGATGACAATGAGCCATCAAGGAAACGGTACTGTGTACCGAGCACTTCCCCCGCACCCGCGAGTCCAGCAAGTCCACCACTAATGACCATGGACAACATCATCATGCGAATGCGGCGAACACCACCGTAGGTTGCAAAGGATGGGTTGCTGCCGAGCATGCGGATCTCGTAACCAGTCACCGTTTTATGTGTGAACCAGTAGATCAGAATAGCCGCTACAATGGCAATGATGAAGCCGGCATGCAGCCCCATGCCCTGGAACAACTTCGGCAACCAGATACTCTGGTCAATCATGGGTGTCTGAGCCATTGCTGCAGATCCTGTGCGGTCCTTAAATGGATAGGAGACCATGTATCCACCAAAATAAATGGCAATATAGTTAAGTAGTAAGGTTGTAATCAACAGATTCATGCCAAACCGAGCATCCAGCCAACCTGCAAACAGGGACCAGATTCCTCCGGCAACAATACCAGCCACAATCGCAGCAATACACACGAACCAGCCTGGCCCTGGCAGATAGAGCGCCGTGAGCGCGGCACTGAGCCCGCCAAGAATCATCTGGCCTTCGGCTCCCATATTGAAAAATCCGGCACGGAATGCCAATGCTACGCCAAGCCCCGCCAAGATGATTGGTGTGGAACGAGCCAACGTATTGGTGAAGAAGTAGAAGTTGCCGAAGGCTCCTTTCCACATCTCCGCATACGTATCTACCACATTACCGCCAACGATCAGAATCGCTACAGCCCCTGCAATCAGACCGATGAATACGGCAAGCAGCGGCTGTACGAGTCCGCGAAGTGTTTCTTTTACCCGATTCATATCCGCTCTTTCCCTCCTGCCATTAACAAGCTGATCTGTTCCTCAGTCGCTTCTTCTGCTCTCAGTTCTCCGGCAATTTCGCCTTCATACATGACAATAATCCGATCAGATAATTGCAAAATCTCCGACAACTCCGATGAAATGAGCAGAATGCCAGCGCCCTCACTGCGTTTGCGCAGCAATTCGGCATGAATCGTCTCCATAGCACCGATATCCACACCACGTGTTGGTTCGGCTGCAATTAGAAACGGTGTATCCTGTGCAAATTCACGGGCAGCAATCAGCTTCTGCAAGTTTCCTCCGGACAGGAACTGTGCCTTGGTTTCCGCAGAACCTGTCTTGATGCTGAACTGTTTGATCCAGCTCTCTACCATCGTTCTTGCTGCTTTGGCTTTGATAATGCCGCGTGACTGTAAGCGATGATGGTGTCCCATTAGCCCGTTCTCGCGAACGCTCGCATCCTTGGCCGCTCCCCACATGTAGCGATCTTCCGGAATATGAGCAAGTCCATGCTCCCTTATTCGCCGTACAGGCCAGTTGGTTGTATCCTGCCCGGAGAGCACAACGCGACCACTATCCGCCTTACGTAGTCCGGCAATGACCTGAATCAGTTCCGACTGGCCGTTCCCCGAGATACCCGCTATACCAACGACCTCACCTTTTCGAACCTCCATATGGATCTCCTTGAGCGCCGAACGATCCTTCGCTCCGGACAGATTAACCCCTTCCACTTGAAGCACGGCTTCGGCTGGAACCGATGGCTGCTTGTCCATACGCACAAGTTCACGACCAACCATCAGACGGGACAATTCCTCCACATGTGTATCCTTCGCTTCCAACGTACCTGTCACCTGACCATCCCGAAGCACCGTGATCCGGTCTGCTACATCCATGACTTCTTGCAGCTTGTGCGTGATCAGTACAAAGGTTTTGCCCAGCTTGGCGAGAGATTTCATATTCGCCAGCAGTTCCTTCACTTCAAGCGGTGTCAGTACCGCCGAAGGTTCATCCAATATAATGATGTCTGCGCCCTGATGCAGCACCTTGAGAATTTCAACACGCTGCTGCATGCCAAGCGGGCACTCGGATACTTTTTTCCACGGGTCAACCGGCATGCCATATTGTCTGCCCAACTCATTTACCTGAGCCGCTGCTTTTTTGCGGTCAAATGCGCCTGCCTTAGCCGGTTCACGTCCGATCACGATGTTCTCCGCCACCGTAAAGGAAGGGAACAGCATGAAATGCTGATGCACCATACCGATGCCACTTGCCATCGCCTGAGACGGCGTGGCAAAGCTCACCTCACGTCCACGGACTTTGATTGTGCCCGACGTAGGCTGTTCCATACCATACAACATACGCATCAAGGTTGTTTTACCGGCCCCGTTCTCACCTACAAGGGCATGAATCTCTCCCTCACGCAAATTAAAACGGATGTCACGGTTAGCGGTGAAGCCGCCGTATTTCTTCGTAATGTGCTCCATCTCCAACAGCATATCTCGCGTTCGCTCCCCTCAGTTCAACTTAAAAAGGTTACACTCGCCACTACGATGACAGAACAACCTTCCGATCGCCGTTATCCCCAGATTTTTTTGATTCCCTTTTGACACGGGAAAATCCGGGGATAAATGCGAGGTGTATGCTTCGGAAGCAGCTTTCTTTCAGAAAGCTTTTAGCGTTGCTTCTTCAGGTTATTTCTGTCCTCTTCGTTACCGTGTAAACGATAAGTTGAACATATACTGGTCATTTAATAGCAGCAAAACCGGCTGCCTGATCGGGCAGCCGGCTGATCATTTCCATTACTCATTCATTGAAAAGAACAATTAAAATTATTGTTGCAATGGATCTTTGACTACAATTTTTCCGGATACGATATCATCTTTGATTGCTTTAACCTTGTCGATCACTTCTTGTCCAACAAAAGCATTCAGCGGAGATTCGCTATCACGTGTAACGTACGTCAGGCCTACACCGTCTTCTTTCAAACCATAGTTTACTGCACCTGCTTTGAAGTTGCCTTCTACAAAATCTTTCACAGTCTCATAAGCAACGGTATCCGTTGATTTTAATTGAGACAATACGATATGTTCCGGGTCTTCAACAGTACGGTCCGTATCCTGACCGGAAGTGTAAAAGCCTTTTTCTTTGGCTGCTTCGAACACGCCGAGATCGCCTACAGCGGATGCGCCAGCGATGAAGTCAGCGCCTTTGCCGAATTGTACCAGTGCCAATTCTTTTGCTTTGGCCGGGTCATTAAATCCACCTACATAGTTCACGAGGAATTCTGCATCCGGATTCACGGATTCCAATCCAGCTTTGAAACCTTCCGTGTATTTCTTGATCAATGGTACATCCATTGCTGCAATCATGCCGACTTTGTCTGTTTTGGTGGACAATCCAGCAGCTGCACCGAGCAGGTACGCCCCTTCATATTCACGGAAACCAACGCTACGAACGTTAGGAAGATCAACGGTTGTATCTACAATCGCAAAGGACTTGTCCGGATTCTCTGCTGCGACTTTCTTCAATGCATCTTCTGCCTGGAAAGTGGCTGTAATAATCAGATCATAATTCTCGGCAACCGCAGCACGCAGATTTTGTTCAAATGCTGCCGGGTCTGTCGATTCAATCGTCTTGGTATCTACTTTGAATTCTTCGCCTGCTTTTTTGAAACCTTCATCCATCTGTACAAAGAAAGGGTTAACCCCTATTTTTTCGGGAAGTACAAGGGCCATCCGAAGAGATTTCTCCGAATCACTGCCTTGGGCGGATTGTTCGTCTTTGGAAGCCGAATTCCCACAAGCTGCCAACAAAATAGCCAACATGATGATCGATAAGACGAACGATAAACCTCTTTTCATTTTGAAAATACCCCTTTTCAACATTCTTTTTTCTTATCCTAGCGGATACTGTCGATCCTTGTCAATAAATCTTTGAGCGTATACACTCAAATAGAATATAATTGACAATTCGCTTTCTACCAAGCATTGGAAACCGTTCTGTATCAAGCTTTTTTTCGTTGACATCCAGCGCGTCTCCGTGCTAAAGTCAATCCAATTATTCTATTCTGATAGGAATTGTCAGAATTATAACCCAAAGCTGATCATTTTCCAACCCATTTTAAGGAGGCTATTCATTTGAAAAAAATCACCCAGATCACGTTGGCGGCCCTACTCGCCGCTCCGGTAACACTCGGCAGTCTTAGCTTGCCCGCTTCCGCTTCTGCAGCATCTGCAACTCCGTCTAAACCCACCACCTCACAAAGTGTCAAAGGACCGGTAGCTCAGGCGCCAGTTGCTTACACGGAAAGCGCAGCGGATTTTGCTCAATTCTTGCAAGCGAAATACAACATTCAATTGCCGCAACAGATTACCAAAGGTGATTTCATTCAAGCCATTGCAGCCATCACGGAAGCAACTCAAGCAAGTGACAGTGCAGCCAAAGCTCCTGTCTTTACCGATCTGGCCTCTGGTGATTCTTCCTATGATGCTGCCGTATCCTTATACAATAATGGGGTTCTTACGGGTACAGAAGTACGTGCCAAGGATCAACTGAGCACTTATGCGGCGGTCTTCATCGCGGTGAAAGCAGCCGGATTCAAGGAACTGGCTTATACATATCCTGCAGAGAAAACAGCCAAAGCGCTTGCCAAAGTTGGCATTAACCCGAACCGTGTTCAGGGACAAGCCGCACAGGAACTGGCTGCGGCGATTGATACAGGCCTCATTCCCGAAAGCCTGTACCCCGCTCTCCTTAAGGGTGGCGTAGCAAGTAAAGATTTCGCTAATACTTTGCTTGGACGCGTACTGGTCAGTCAAGGGAAATACAAACATGAGATTGGGCGTTCCGGCGATGCGGACATCTATTCCAAATTGTATGCTGCATATCGCACAGCGGATCTGATCGAATCACCTGAGCTGAGAAAAATTGTGGATCAGGCCCTGCGAGATGATCTCGTAACAGGTTACAATCTGAAGGATAGCCGCTTTGATTCCAACTTTATCGATGAACTGACACTTACCTACGGCCACGATAATATTCAACATGCTGTACAGTTGGTTGGTTTGCTGCGTAGCGAAGGTATTGATGCTGATGTGCAATTCCAGCCGAAGACATCTGCCTTCATTTATTTGAAGGAATGGGGCGAGCCAAAGGAAACGCCTGATTATAAAGTGACACAGATCGAGAACGGCAACTATATCGCTTCTGCGAAGGAATATGATATTCAGTTTGAGTTCAACAATGTGGCAGACAAAGTTCGCTTCAACGACATTGTGCTGAAATATGCCAAGAAGAACAGTGACAGTACATCGCCATTGATTCTCAATTCCTGGTGGCAACCACTTTATTACTCACCAACTGCATTAGCCAACTACCCGGTCATTTCCAATAATAAGATCGCGCTTGGCAATTACTATGCTCAGTCCTTCTCTCTGAAAGAGAATGCCAAAGCCATTCGGGAAGGTTTCCTGAAGCTGGCACCCGATGCAGACATTACGACGTATGACTTCTGGGTGGACCAGCCTTTCTTCAACTATCTGAACGGTGGATCCGAATAAAATAAATTCCGTCTCCAAACGAATTAAAGCTCGTATTTTGGCACCATAAGCAGCCGTCCTTTACCGAATTTTGCAGGGGTTTCGCCCCCTGGATTCGTAAAGGCGGTTTTTTGTTCAGCATTTTTCAAATTTCTTCTACAAAATCATTTTCCCCATGCAGGAATTACCAATATAAGGTCGAATCCTTTATGTACACAAACACGCAATCATATTGCATATCTCCGCACGAACAGGAGTTACTCCATGGTATATGACGGTATTCTACTAGGCTTGATCGTTGGATTTTTTCGGGGCGGGTTGCGGCATGGGCTCAACCAGTTTGCAGCACTCAAGCTGCGAAGCGGCTGGATTTTCCCTGTATTGTTGCTAATCCAGTTCTTTATTTTCTATCTCCAGGAACGATTCGAATGGGTGGCATCCATTAATGGATATCTCTTTGCTGCCGTCTACATCACAGGGCTCGCTTTCCTGTGGCTCAACAGACACCATACCGGTTTCATGCTCATCTGGGTTGGGGTATTTCTCAATTTTGCCGTGATGGCAGTAAACGGTGGGCGCATGCCTGTTTCTGTGGAAGCCTCCGCTGTACTGGGACCCTATTATGTAGACATGCTCCGGGAAGGCGGCGCCGTATCAAAGCATTTTATGATGGATGCATCTACAAATCTGCCTTTTCTCGGTGATATCATCCCACTCTCCAGCCCTTATCCACGGACTCAGGTGATCAGTATCGGTGATGTGGTCATGAACGTTGGCATATTCCTTTTTATCCAATACATGATGGTGAATCGGGACAAAAAGGCTGTGCAACCAGCTAAAACTCATCAGGCTTGAAGAAAACAGGTAGACTCCAAGGAAGGGAGGTCTTCTCCATGAAAAAATTTGAAGGTGTGAAATATTCCCGCATTGTCATCAACGCAATCATCGTGGCTTCTGTCGTTGTAGCGTTAACTTCGGGATACAAGCTTGGCGGCTAGTATCCATACCGCCAAACAAGACAAACAGGCTGCCAGCGGCCTGTTTTTTCTTTCTGGATTTTTGGCAGGCAACTTGGTATGTTATACATCTATATAGTATACACCGATACAAGAACACCAATTATATACACATCAAGAGTAGACTAAACCCAAGCAGGAGATTTTTTATGAACTTTATTCGTAACCTTATCCATAAGGCAGATCGAAGCAGTCTGTATGTTATTTTGCTTAGTTGTACCGGGATCGGTGTTTTTCTGTACATGAACAAGTGGTCTTACCTTCATCTAACCACGGCGGATTGGGTCATGGTCTACACCATGCTGGGTGCGGCGTTAATTCTGGATTATTTCACGTTCCAGATTCCACCCAAAGGCAATCAGCAATCCATGGATTCATCGGTATACCTTGCCTGTATATTCATGTTTGGCGGAGCTTTCAGTTTATCTGTACTGCTTCCTGTCTCCATCATCCTGTTAATCAAAGAGCGCAAGCTCACCTGGTGGAAACACATTGTCAATTTCAGCATCTACAGTCTCATGATTACAGGAGCAGCTGCCGTTTTTGAGTGGACTGGCGGGCAATCGGGAACTCTGGATGGTTATAATCTGATTCCTTATTTTGCAGCACTGGCAGCCTATTTCATCATCAACACGATCACACTTGGCTTATTCTTTCATTTCTCAACGAAGGATGCATTACAGCAGATGAAGCGGGCATTCGTTACCGAATCCCTGCTGGTTTATTTATGTACGCTGATTCTGGCACTTGTCCTGACGATTCTGGTTGTACACAATGGCGTGCTCGGTCTGTTGTTGTATCTGAGTCTCAGTATTCTGCTCTCCCATGCATTCAAGCAGTTGTTTGTCATGTATCAGACCATTGAGGAGAAAGCTAACACGGATCAACGCACAGGTCTGTTCAACCATAGTTATTTTGAAAGTATGTTGGAAAATGAACTGACTACCGCTCGTACGCAGGGAACGCCGCTCTGTCTGGGGCTTATTGATATTGATGATTTCAAAAAGTATAACGATCGGTTTGGCCACCTTCAAGGTGACAGTCTGCTGGCTCTGCTGGGGGATTTTCTGATGCGAAAGACGGAAGGCACACCTGTTACCGCCTTTCGTTATGGAGGGGAAGAGTTTACTTTGCTCATGCCAGGCATGGAGTTGGACGAATCCTACAGGTTCATGAACAAGCTGCGTAAACAACTGAACGACACGCCGTTTGAAGGCGTTGAAGTGTTTCCACACGGTTGTCTCTCCTTCTCTGCTGGCGTCGCGCCCTATCAGGTGGATATGTATAACAAATCCCAGCTGGTGGATCAGGCGGATAAAGCACTGTATTATGCGAAGAAACAGGGCAAGAACAACGTGCACCGCCACGGCAGCAATGATGGCATGGAACATGAGATTGATCTGGTACAGGACGTTCGTGACATCGAGCAGCAGCTTAATCTGTTCAGATACAAGGATATGGATACGTTTAAACATTCCAAAAGGGTCTACAAATATGCACTGGATATCAGTGAATTGCTCGCACTGGACAATGCGGAAAAACGTCGTTTCGTGCTGGGAGCACTGATTCATGACATCGGCAAACTGGAGATTCCTTGGTCCATTCTGAACAAAAAAGACAAACTCACCGCAGAAGAATGGGAAACAATCAAAGGACATGTCACCTGGGGCAAAAAAATGGTGATCACGAACGATCGCTTCGCCGATCTGATTCCGTATATTGAACTTCACCACGAGCGTTATGATGGCAAAGGCTATCCTTACGGCCTGAAGGGTAACGAGATTCCCCGGCTCTGCCGGATGCTGACCGTGATTGACTCCTTTGATGCCATGACGACAGAGCGGCCGTATCAGGAAACCAAGAACGTGGAAGAAGCGATTCGGGAGCTACGCTCATGTTCGGGTTCACAGTTCGATCCGGAGCTAGCCGAGTTGTTCATTCAATATATTGAGAAAAGAACCGCTCAGCAACAGTTGCAGTAAAATAAATGGAGCTTCTTCTATCCCCCCTGAAAAAGTCAAAGCGCTATCCCCGGTCTGATCGGAGATAGCGCCATTTTCATTTTCATGGAATGAATCGTACACCAGACAACTTCATTCTCGTGCAGATTCTACATTAAGATTTGGTATTCAGCTCATGTGAGGTCTGATGCAGCTCTTTAATCATCTGCTGCAAAAACATGTTGTCTTGGCGACTGATACCGTGCTGATTGTCTTGAACAAGCATCTGATGAATGTTCTTTTTGAGCAATTCACTGCGACGTTCCAATACTTCTTGACTCATGTTGTTGCGTCACTCCTTAACATGTTTTGTAATGAATTCACGTTCTATATTAAGTATAGAGGACCTTCTCCGATAGGGAAAACGGACTCAGCCTTCCTCAGCTGGTCACACCAACCCTCACCTAGCGTGACAACATTTCACCCCTTATCGTTCTTAGATATCCTTCTAAATACTCCCTGATCCTCCCCAGCATTCCCCAAAGACACAGACTAGGGTCTTGGACAACCTTGCGTTATAATGGTCCCATCCCTGTATAAATAAAGTACCTAATTAAGCTAATCCTAGATCAAAGGAGTTCTGCATTCATGTCCTATAAACAAATCAAATGGATGATTCTGCTGATCCCCACATTCACGGTTGGCATTTGGGAATACATTCGCCATCAGTTTCTGATGCCATACCTATCGATGGATGCAGGAAACTGGTTAACACCCCTTATCGTTTACCTCGTCAGCGTGACACTGCTCAGCCGATTGTTCCACATGCTCGAAGGTGCCAGGGCTGCTCTGGAGCAGGAACGTGCGGCGAAAGCAGCGCTGGAGGCTCGTGACCAATTGGCACGGGAACTTCACGACGGCATATCTCAGTCTCTTTTCCTGCTGTCAGTGAAGACCGATAAAGCAGGCCGTAGTCTGGCAGGGAGCGGATATGAGCATGAGATCCAGGAGATTCAAAAAACCGTGCATGAAGTCAATACATATGTAAGGCAAGCTATTGCCCAGTTGCGTTTTGTTCCCTCCTCTACGGTGGCACCCGAGATTATTTCACTGCATGCGCAGGTCGAAGTGCTCGTCAAGGAAACGGTACCTGGCGCACAGATTCATTGGGACCTCAGGGGTGTAACGTTCTCTGCCAAGGAACAAGTGGAACTGCTCGCCTGTATCCGGGAGGGACTACTGAATGTACGCAAACATGCGCAGGCTACCCGCGTTCAGGTTCATGCGGAAGGTAACCCAATTGCTTGGTTCATTTATATTCAGGATAATGGGAATGGACTAAGTGGAGATCCTATTCATCTGAAGGATCGGTACGGACTGCGAATTACGAAGGAGCGTGCTGCCGAGATGGGTTGGTCTTTTACCCTCGATTCAAGACCGGGGCATACACGAATGACGATAGGAAAGGAGCATGCTTAATATGGAACATGTACGTGTACTGGTGGTTGATGATCATGCGCATGCGCGTGAAGCGATCTGTAGCATTTTATCCGAGGACAGCCTGTTTGAAGTGATTGGTACAGCTTCGAATGGACAGGAAGCGCTGGAGCTCACCGGGCAATGGATGCCTGACCTAATCCTGATGGACGTGCAGATGCCGGATATGGATGGGCTGGAAGCCACCCGTCAGATCAAGCTGCGATTCCCTTATGTTATTGTTGTTATGGTCACGGTATCGGATGATGTGACCTTTCTGTTCGAAGCATTGAAACAAGGCGCTCAAGGCTATTTGCTCAAAAATCTAACGCCTTCCACCTGGCTTGAATACCTGCGCGCCATCGTCAGTGACGATGCACCGCTCAGTAAGGAACTGGCCTACCGGATTTTGCAGGAGTTTCCCGCACCACGTAGTGAAGATGTGCAAGATAACCCGCTAACAGCGCGGGAACTTGAGATTCTGCAATGGGTATCCGCGGGATATACCAATCGAGAGATCGCCGATCAACTCGGTATTTCAGACCAGACGGTGAAGAATCATCTCAAAAACATTTTGCAGAAGCTCCAGCTTGAAAACCGGGTACAACTCACCCGCTATGCGCTAGAGAGCGGGCTTGCAGGACGTAAACTTCGCAAATAAACATTGTTGCTTCGGATTCACAGACGCCTCAGACATAGGTGAGAAATGACATAGCATTCATGCTTTTGTCACAATTATGTAGACAAAATCGTTTTTTTATAGCCCAATGTAGTCATACGCAGTCATTTTGGACAAAGTTATAATGGGTTAGATTGTGTTTAAAGGACCATGAATGACTACAAATCTATAACCTGAGGGTGATGATTTTTTGATTTTTACACGCTTTACCCTGAATTGGGGCAAACGGCACTGGGCATTGGTCACCTGTCTGTTGCTCGTGTGCTGCCTTGTTATGCCACAGTGGGCATCTGCTCATGCTTATATTGTTAAGGCTTCGCCAGGAGAAAATGAGATCCTCGTAGCTGCTCCGGAACGGCTGACGCTGGAGTTCAACGAATCCTTGCAGACGGCTTTTTATGATATCAAAATTACCGGTCCTGACGGTACTCAAGCAGACGATGGAAAAGTTCAAATTGATGTGGATCGCCCTCATATTCTGGAGACTGGCCTGCGGGCTGGACTCGGGAACGGGACTTATGCCGTTAACTGGAAAGCTGTGTCTGCCGATGGGCACCCAATTCAAGGGGCATATGTTTTTCATATCGGTGAACCTTCCGGATCGCCTGCTGGGCTAAGTGATCTAACATCCGGTTCCGGTTCAACAGGCGGGCCGCTGAAATGGATCGTATCCCTGACAGACTGGATTCAGTATCTCGGGCTGTCTGTTATTCTGGGGACACTGGCATTCTTGCTGCTACGAATTGCACCGACATCCATGACAAGAGAACCTATGGACGTTCCGGGCAGCTACAGATTGTTATGGATCAGCTATGCTGCTGCTTCCTTTGCCGCTCTGGTCAGCCTGCCACTGAATACGTTATATGAATCTGGTGTGGCTCTGAGCGAACTAAGCTGGGCACTTATTGGAAGTGCGCTCAAACTAACGTCTTTTGGCCAGATCTGGATGTTACAGATACTCCTTGTAATGCTGCTGGCCGTCACGATTCTCTCCGGATATGATCGCGATCGATCCATCCGTGCTCGCATCTGGTCTTCTTACGGGTCACTTGTGCTTGTGCTTGGATGGCTGTTCACGCATGCCATGACGGGACATCCGGCTGCGGCGGATCAACGTGCGCTGGCGATTGCCATGGATTTCATACATCTAATTGGTGCTGCTTTCTGGATTGGCGCACTAACCGCCATGGCAATATGTCTGCCTCCACTGGCGGATAAGCTGCCATCGAAGGTGCGGGGAGAGGTCTACTGGGTTGCTATTCGCAGGTTTACCGCCTGGGGGATTGCCGCCGTAGCCGCTCTGGTTGCTACAGGAATATACAGCAGTCTGATTATTCTACCAGCACCTCTGCTGACTTCCTTGTTCACTACAGCTTATGGCCTTGTCCTGATCGGCAAGATCGTCCTGCTGATTGTGATGGTTCTCTTTGCATGGCGTCATGCCAGATTAGCAAGAGCAGCAACGGGGAGCAGATTATCCGGCAGCCTGAAAGCCGAGCTTGCTACTGGTGCTGTGATTCTCGCTCTTGCTGCCGTACTGACACACCTGTCTCCAGGACAACCGGCTGCGGTCGGACCGTATCAAGAGACAAAGACTACGGAAGATGGCTCGGCGATCACACTTCAGGTGAGTCCCAATGTGACGGGAGAGAACCAATTTGAAGTCGATGTGAAACGTGCAGATGGCAGTATCGTTAATGATCTGGAACAGATCACACTGTCACTCACACATCTGGACATGGATATGGGGATCTATGAGATTACCATTCCGAAAAACGACACTGGTGTGTACAAGGCTGAAGATTACATCTCCATGCCTGGACGTTGGAATATCAAGGTACATCTTCTGACCAAAACGTTGGATGCACTGGATGCCGAATTTGAGATCGACACCGCCAAGCCATAGTTACACAACGTTTATATTGAAAAGTGACCCAATCTAAAATTAGTGTTTCTACAAACTGCAAATGTAGTGAAGGGAACGAAATTGATTCTGGAGAAGCGAAGCTAAAAGCTTTCTGATCTACACGAGAACGGAGAGGGCAGAAATAGCGTGAAGAAGCGAAGCGTTCGCCTTTATCCCCGGATTTTACCTTTTAAGAAAAGGGAATCAAAAAATCTGGGGATAACAGCGATCGGAAGGTTATTCTGTCATCGAAGTAGCAAGTGTAACCTGCTTTTAATCACTCGAAAGACCATTCGTAACCGAAACGTGCCTTTGCAGAACGTAGACACTCATTTAAGAAAATGGGCCGCATCATATATGATAAGAACTGAGAGGGGTTATTTATTTTGAAGAAAACATCATGGATTTCCAAACTGACATCCACTATCGCAACAGGTACCGCAGCATTCATGTTATTCGCCGGATTCGCGAGCGCTCACGTTACCGTTAGCCCATCCGTTGCACAGACAAGCGCATGGCAGACGTACACGATTAAGATTCCATCCGAGAAAGAACTGCCTACAACCAAGATCACCATGAAAGTTCCGGAAGGTGTTGCATTCAAGCAATATCAACCACTGGCAGGCTGGAAAATCACTACAGAGAAAAACGATTCCAATGAAGTAACATCGATTACGTGGGAAATTGACGGCGATAATGAAGGCATTCTGGCAGGACAATTCCAGCAGTTCAACTTCGTTGCACAGAACCCTAAGGCGGAAGCTGAAGTAGCTTGGGATGCCTTCCAATACTACAGTGATGGCAGCATCGTAGAATGGACAGGCCAACCAAGTGACGCCAATCCGCACAGTATCACGACGATTAGTGAAGATCCGGCTGCTGCTGGTAATGCTGCGGCAGGTGGAGGTCATGCCAATGAAGGGCATGATAGTGCAGGTACAGAAGCAGGCACTGGTGATAACGCGGCTAACGACGATAGCAAAGCAAACGATGACACCACGCTGGGCGATGCACTCAATGACACCGTTACAGGTGAGCCAAACAACACGGATACAGACCCGGGTACACTGAAACTTCAACAAGCAACATTGATCGTATCCATTCTGGCTCTGATTCTGTCCTTCCTGGGGATCGCGTTGGCTACACGTCGCAAAAAACGTTAAGAACTAACTTACATTTTTACGAAAACCTGAGACAAGTTGAGATTAGAAAAAAGCCTATGGTGTCGGGATCAAACCCGATATGCCATAGGCTTTTTTAGCTATCATCATCTTGATTGGCTATCCATGTTCTTTACAATCGTGGTTTAGGCACTAATCATGCCGCTCCACGGTCACATTAATATCCACGCTGATTACCATCCGCAATATGGCATCAGCCTTACCACTCTTTAGCGTTCCTGATCCGTCTGGATCATGATCTCGATATATTGCAGCAAGCTTTTCTTCTGCATTTCGATGGATTGAATACGTTTGGACAGGCCCGCAAAAAACTCTTCAATCTGCTGCCTTGTATAGTCAGCAGACTGCCCTTTCCAATCGTTCAGGCGACTGTATAGCGCCCTCGCTTCCTGTTCATCGGCTTGCAGACGGGCAAGCAGCTGTGTCAGTTCTTTTTCCGCAATTCGAAGATCATTCAATTCCACCAGCAATTGTCCACCCACTTGCGTTCCCCTCCCCCATGTACGTGATAGCGACATTTAACCAACCTGATTCCTAATTAAAATGAACCGGACTCTCGTCCGCCTGCCGGAAGGCATCTGCTTTCTCATCAATAAAGTTCAGGAACTGGCTGGTATGTTTCATATGCCATGTGCTAAGTTCTTGAATCGACGCGTCCAGTTGGGTGACAATTGGCTCCAGCCTGCGACTACGGCTTGTATGCAGGTATTGAGCCATGCGGCTCCTTACCTGATTCAGCTCAGCATTGCATTGCTGTGCATTTTGTTTCCACCGGGAAGCGACACTTTTCAGTTCTTCGGGCGTTACCTGAATCAAACCGGAAGCGCCTCCCACTGCAGCCATACCGCCGCCAGACTTGGAACGTAACGGACCGAAGTTCTTGCCGAATGGTCCCATATGATCCATAAGGCGCGGTGAATAGCGGATTCTCTCTCCAGTAATCGGATCGTACAGGTCATTGGATATGTAACCATTTTTGAAATCATATTGATCCAGACTGTGATAGTTTTCCCCGCCAAATGAGTTCTTGGCCTTATCGATAATGCCCACTCCATCATTGGCATCCTCATAATTGGAATTAATGTAGAAGGTCGATCCTACATGCCGGTCATATCCTCCCAATGTTCCGCTGGCTACCAGATCACTGGGATTGGCATAGTTCACAACCTGCCCGTCAAACTCACCCGATTCAGCCCGGCGCCGCATTTCTGGAGTCAAATTCCCCATTACCGATGGTGCACTGAACGTCACGGCTGGAATTCCTGTATAAGCAGACGCATATTGTGCATTTCCCCCGCCCAAGGAATGTCCGGTCATCGAGAAATTCAGGTCCTTATGCTTGTTCTGCATGTGATTTGCGTAGTCTTCGGATTGATACATCTGATTGGCCCAGCCTGTAGGGGAAACGGTCTTTTCAATATCTTTTACGCGATCACCCGTCCAGTTCTCCACGTCTCTTACCCTGTCACCAGCCCAATTCTCCACTTTGGATATGCCTGTGAAGTCCTTGACGCCTTGGACCCCTTTGTCGAGCCAATCCGGCGTAAGATTATTAACAAAATTCCCAGCCTCCTGCTGACCCTTACGAATCAACTCTCCGCCCCCAATACGGCCATCCATGACAAAGTCAGGTACAGACCGATCCAAGGACGCACTTCCTTCTGTACCACGATAAGCAATGACCGCTTCCTTGGTCTCGGGATTATAAAAGGTTACGGCATCAAAACCGGAAAGTTTGTTGCTTTCCGTCCCCTCAAGGACCTCCCATCCGGGGAGTTCCGTTAATTTGTCTCCAGCCTTTTGATCCTGGTAGGCTAGATCAGACATCGTTTTATACGTTTCATCATCAATATTGGACCCGTTACTCAATAACTACACCTCCCTTTATTTGGCGTATGGATCGTGTCCCTTGGCCATCATCACTTTCTCAATCTCAGGGCTAATGACCAGGTTCTTGGTTACCTTCTTTTTGTAGTCGTACGAAATGCCAAAGCTCTGATCTTCATGATCTTTCACATGGCCTTTCAGACCAATCTGGGACACTGCCATTTCCGGCAACAACTCTTTGCTTGTAATCACAACATCCAGTTCAAACTTCTGCTTGAAGTGCTGAATTACGGTTGCTTCAGCTTCTTGGTATAAAGCTTCCTTCTCACTTGCATTCATGTTCTGACAACCTCCCAGAAATATAGTAAACACTATCATTAGTGTGAATAAACCCTTCAACCATCCTGCACGTTTAATACGAATCCCCCCTCTTGGTAGAATCGAGGCATTCACTATATGTGAAGTACACCCTATTCATCTGTTACCTGCATCATAGTACAAAATCAACATGAGCCATATCGGCTAACAGGATCGTTTTCATGTAACTTTCTTCCTATATGATTCAAATAGGACACTTTGGTGTACATTACCCACTTTCCTAATTCTTGCATCAGTTTAGCTTCTCGGCTTTCCATATATAACAAAAAAGCATCCTTTTCAACACATATTGTGTAGAAAAGAAAGCCTTTTGTCTTCCGCGAACATCATCCTCACTAGCCTCATCCATACTGTCTGGCCCCGGTTTCGTCCAGTTGTTCACACACGAGATCATTGTAGGATTTACACCGCCCAATCAATTCATCATGTGTTCCGGCATCAACGAGTTCACCTTGGTCCAGCACATATATGGTGTCCGCGCTTCGGATCGTACTTAGCCTGTGGGCAATGATAATCTGGGTACATTTCAACATGTTCAGATTATGGGCAATGGTCGCCTCTGTAACGGTATCCAAAGCACTGGTTGCCTCATCCAACAGAAGAACTTTGGGTCTGCTCACCAATGCTCTTGCGAGAGCTACCCGTTGCTTCTGCCCTCCAGACAGGTTCGATCCCGCCTCAGAGATCAGTGTATTATACTTCATTGGCATCTTCTCAATATCGGCATGAATATCAGCCAGCTTCGCTGCGATCATCACATCCTCCAGCGTTGAATCCGCTGCGTGCAGCCTAATGTTGTCATGAACAGTATTGTTAAAAACAAAGTTATCCTGAAGCACGATACTGATCTGGCTGCGAATATCCTGCTGTTCCAGTTCTTCTACATTCATTCCGTCAAAATAGATATTGCCCTGGGTCGGCGTGTACAGCCCTACCAGCAATTTTGCCAAGGTGCTCTTTCCTGATCCTGATTTGCCAACCAGAGCGATCCTTTGCCCCGCTTTGATTGCAATATTGATATTTTTAAGCACATCTTCACCATAGTCCGTATACCTGAAGCTGATCTGATCAATTGTAATATCCCCATTTAGCTTCACGCCATGAAGGGGTGGCGTTGATTTTTTCTTGAATTTATTACTTTCCTCGGCTTGAATGACATCATAGATTCGATCCAGTAGCGCATCCGCCATCACGAACTCATTGAGCATCAAAGCAAGCGAGTTCAACGGCCCCAGAAACAGCGCGGCAAGAGACTGGAATGAAACGAGCATACCGAGGGTCATATTCCCCTGCATAATCTGATATAATCCCACCAGTAGAATGAGCATCGGAGTCATAAAGTTCAGCGTATTGGTCACGGTATTCACTCTCGTCTGAAAAATCGCTTTTTCCTTGACTGTTGCGAGTTGACGCTTGAACAACGCTCTCCATTTCTCCGCGGTACGCTCTTCAATCCCTAGTGATTTGATGGTCGAGATGCCTTCCAACACTTCCGTCATGAATGATCCAGCCAGACTTTGGGCGACAATCTGAGTTTGTGTCAGCTTCTTGAATCTGCTGCGTGTGTATACAAAAACAAGAATTTGTATCAGCCCTACACCAAGCAGTGTGAAAGCGATCAAACGGGACTGGATTATAATATATGTGAATGTAACAACAATTAAAAATAGATTGATCAGCGTAGAGATCATCTTCTGGGACAAAATTTCCCGAATGGTTGTGTTGCTATTAATTCGCAGCATCAGATCCCCACGTGAACGAATTTCAAAATATTGATAAGGCAGTCTGAGCATATGTGAGACAAAGTTTGTCGTCAGTTGGGAATCCAGCAATTCCTGAAGCCGTACAATGCACATATCCTTCATATAACTGAAGCCGATCTGAAACAGGGTTAACAGCACAATGCTGGTGATTAGGACAGGAAATAACGAGTAACCCTCACCGCTAGTAGCCGCATCAATTGAAACTTGCATCAGGAACGGAAAGGCCACCGAAACCAACTGCAACCCCAGAGCAAGTAGAATGGTCCAAACAAAATATTTTTTGTTACTGCGAATCAAATCCTTGAAGTACGCCACTTTACTAATCTTTTTCTCGGACAAAGGTACAAAGCCATCATCCGGATATACGAGCAAAAAAATACCTGAATATTTCTCCGCAAACTCCTGCGTACTGATAACCAGCCTGCCCAAAGCCGGATCGACAATAATGAACTGACCACCCGTCTTGATCCGCTCAAGCACGACAAAATGGCTGTCTTCCCAGAAACAAATGATTGGCAGAAAGTCATTGTTGAGTGATTCAACAGGCGCTTTTTTAGCTATCCCTTTCAAATGATAGGTCTGGGCAACCTCTTTCATTTTGAGCATGGAACTGCCATCCCGACCGTTCCCCAGCATTGCAAAACGTTCCTTCAGATCCGTGAAATCCGCTTCGTAGCCGTGATATGCGAGTAACATATGTAGGCAACTAGGGCCACAATCATATTGATTCATTTGCAGTTTGACAGGGACTTTGCGTTGTCTCTTTCCGCGCAGACGGAATACAGGCCGTTCAGGCATAATGCTGCCCCATATGGGGTGACTGTTCCATTGTGTCCATCTGCTGCTGAGCGGATGCCGTTTCCATAGCGTATGTCTGCGCCATATCCCTTATTTCCTTGCCTTTTGGTCCCTCCATCATGAGTACCGAAGGCAGGTCACGATTGTAAAGTCGGAGCAATTGATATCCAATGCCGGCAAGCCCTAGCATCAGTCCTGGGATTTGCTGACGACCCGGAATGCCGCATCTCCAATGATGGTTATCATGTCTCACCTGTGTCACAATGTAATTTGCCATCTGAACTGAGTACTCCTTCAACTCTTCATCCTGCAAATATTCGGCTGCGAGTAGGAACAACTCCAGATTGCCCATATCCCCATGGCAGAGCGAATAGCTAACTTCTGTGAACCCTTCTTCCATCGTCTTGGCTAACGCTCTGCGAATATCCTTCTCAACTGTATCCATAGCTCCTAATGACCTCAATTGCTGCGCTAACCCTATACGGGCGATCCCTAGACCAGGTGCGCCATTACACCAGTACATGACATAATGTTCTTCCGGCATGCTGCCATCGGTGAACCGCAGATCTTTCCAATTGTTCACTTCAGGACTGTAGAGGGCTTCCTCATACTTCAGTCCTTCCATACAGGTTTCAAGATAGGCTTTGTTGCCTGTAGCACTGTATAGACGGGCCAAACTCAGACAGATGCCTGCGTTCCCGTGTGCAATGCCGCTAAGTGGCGTTTTATTAATCGCTGACGTCACCCAAGCCATACCTTGATCCATCGGCTGCGCAAGCTTCAGCAAACGATCTCCGCATCGCACAGCCACGTCCAGCGCTTTTTGCGATTGAAAGTTCATATACATGTCCACACAAGCCATCAATGTACCTGCACAACCTGAGATCACATCCAATTGCTGATCATTATCGACCATATCGTCCAGGATATCGAGCAATTCCAGCGTATCCGGGTTAATCCCCGGTTCGGAACATACGTTGGCTTTATGAACCAGTAAATAGAGAAGTGATCCATAGCCAGTGAACAATGAGATGTTTTTATCGATTTTTTTGCGGATCATCTCCCAGGATGTCTGAATACACAGATGAACCATCTGCATATATTTGTGGTCACCTGTCTCCTGACTCAGATACAGATAGAAATAGGCAATGCCCGTTACCCCGTTATATAACCCCAATTCCGAAGATTTGTAGATTAACTTCTCGTCTGCATCCATACCCATGCTGATCCATGACACCGAAAGACCTTCATCTCCCATAATGGCAATATCCTTTATGTAATCCCCGATCCTTACGGCTTCATGCAAATATTCTTCTTTTGTCATGGGTATTCGAAGTTCATTCAACTGTGCCGGTTGCACACTTGCGGTACTCTTCTCCATAGCAAATGAACGTTCCAGCACATACTTGGTCTGAAGTGTCCTTTCGGTAAATTCCCACTGCATGTCCATGTCTTTTGGGTTCATTGCCCGCACTTTATCCGCAGTCTGCGTTAAAATATCAGAGGAAAATACGCCGGCAATGGCTTGGTTGTCGTGGTGGTGAAACAACATGTCCTGGCCGATACAGGTCTGGAACATAGGTACGTCTCCGTGCAATAGATCGTAGCATTCATATTTCACGAGCTTTTCACGCATACGATCCTGTCGTACAATCATCCACATCATGTCGAACAACAAGCTCTTATCCAGCCCGTTTCTGAGATATTTGGGATGGGAGCTGGCTTCAATCAGCGTAAAATATGTAACAGTCGGACGAACGATCGTTCGTACAGCACAACCATAAAAGTAATTGCAAACGATGGAGATAAACGACTCCTTTTGCTCCATGATGGCGTTGTATATACGATAGAAACCCTTCTTCAAACTTTGGATATATCGTTCAGGTTTGATGGGGGTCTGTTCATATGAAGGCAAATGACTGAACCGACTCACACTTACTTTGCTTCTTTGTATTCTCATGGTATCTGTATTCTTATCGTGAATCTCATACGTGTTGAGTACCTGATCTACGTCCCCCGCAAGCCCGCTTAGATCACTGTGATACAAGGCATTGGAGTCCAGCGTGGGCAGCATGCTCGTTTTTAACACGGAGTCATTCAATATCGAAAGGGTCTTCTCCAGCGCCGTATAGTATTCCTTCTCCTCCACATATTTGAAGGGCTGATTGTGCAGCAGTGATTCCAGATCGACAAAGAATGGATGCTCACCTTGGGCAACGATGTTCTCCATATGCATGTCCGTTGCGTTAACGGCATACAGAATAGCGAGATACTGCCCCTGCCGTTCAAAAAAACGTTCCGCTGCCTCCAGACTGGTGACTTCCTCATAGGGTATAAACTGCTGCCAGCCATATTCGGAGCGATCCAGCGATTTGGCAATACGGAACGGCAACCCCGTTTGCTGATCGTTAAACCATTGCAACAGTCTGGCAAAAGCGGTGTCGATGGCCATGTTCCTTGGTTTGTACATGACATTGCCCCCTCCCGCAAACGCTAACCGCAATACACTGGCTCCACCATTATGCGAATCCCCGAGAAATACGATATCCTCCAGCTTATCCATCTCGAAACCAAAAAAAGACTCCAGTTCACGACGATCTCTCGTCAGGCGCTCCAGAACACGCATCATATTAAGACTGATCCGAAGAGTGTGCTCAACAAGTCCTCGGGCAAGAACAGGATATTCCAGCAGTAAGGCGAGAATCTGTTCTCTGGACTGGATGTTCTGGCTCACAAAGTACTGATACCGCTGCCGGGAATCCTCACCTCTCAATTCATCTTGTAATCTCGCTTTGTTTAACTCATAGATTAGTGTCTTGGCAGACATGTGGAAAACTTTATCCGAGACCGTCTTCAGAACAAGCCCTGTAACACGCCGTTTGTCCAACCAGTCATATCCTTCATTCAGGCCATCGGTCATGATCTGAATGGATCGTTGCAGAAAGGGTTTGGAAAACTCAAAGAACGGAATTTCATCCGTATCGCCCTCAATAAAGTATTCGATCTCCAGATGCTCATTCTCAAGAAATGTTCTGCGGAGTTCCTGATGCCAAGTCATTTCAGCAAAGTCGTACATAAAACCTGCATCATTAAACATAGCCTGCACCGTATCCACATTCATGGATTCAGCCTGGAAGCGATTCGACAATTGCTCCTGGTCTTGAAAAAACTTGTCAAGCCATTGCTGCATTCTTCCTGAATCCGTTTGCTCTACAGGCATGTCCACATTCGGAACGTTGGGAACTTGTGCAGTATATCGCTGCACAAACTGTTTGTATTTCTCTGTTAAGTAGAGTGCATCACTCCAGCGGGAGTCATGTAATCGCTCCTGTATGCTCATCACTTCATTCCCCTTCTATTGGATGGTTTGGTGTCCAAAATCTCACATAAAAAAATCAAGCACATAACTGAAATCAGCTATGTGCTTGAAGATGAGAGTAAAATTTAACAACAAGTAAGCCAGGAAGAAGGTGAAACCGAATTATAATGACATTCATGACTTACCGTACAAAATACACCGCCACTAGCTTGAGCATCAATTACAGATACCGCCCCTGTAATGACCATAAGCTCGTCATCACTGATGTCCTCGATTGCTCGCAATGCTTCGAGATTGAATTGTTTCATTGAAAAAACCTCCATTCGAATTTTTTTATATGTATAGCTTATAAAAAGCTAAACACCAATGTTGAACTCAACTGCAGGATATTGTAAAATATTTAAATTATGTAATTATTTTCTATATATTCATTCTAGCATAATTTGCTAGTTTTTGTAAATCCATTTTCGGGATTTTACCACCATTTGACAAAATAAATCGCTTTTACTAGAATCACAACAAAATTGTGTTATTTCGTTGTTAAATGCACAAAATTTTAAACACCTGTCCAAGACAGGTGTTTTTCTAAGTAGCAGGCAACTGCAAAGCAGCTCTAAGCCCTTCCCCACTATCACTCTCAAGAATAAGCTTTCCCCGATGAGCCTGCGCAATCCTTGATACCATTGGAAGCCCTAAGCCATGTCCCTGACGGGAAGGCCGTACGCGCCCTGCCGCATAGGGGAGAACCACCACATCGTCCAGATACTCTTTTGGAATTCCTTTTCCATCATCTGACACCACAAATTCACAACATACATCCTCTGCTGCACGCATCGTTTCCAACACAATTGCACACCCCTCCGGGTTATGCGTGATACTGTTTTGTACCAAATTCGTTACTGCACGATACAATAATCGTTCATCCCCCATAACATGGAGACTCTCGTCCTGAACATGAAGCGATATTGGATAACGCTCATCCAGTCCATTATTCAAAAAATCCGACACAGCCTGCCTTGCTAGTACCGAGAGTCGAATCGACTTCAACTGTAGAGGCTGCATCTCATACTCCAGCATGGATACCAGGTTTAGATCACTGACCAGTGACCGCAGGCGTTCACCCTGGCGACGAATAATGGAGGCCTGCTGTTTGTGCTCGGCTGACAAATCCGATTGCTCCTCCAACTCACTCGCGTAACCCAGAATCATGGACAAGGGTGTCCGTATATCATGAGAAATGCCTGCGATCCAGTTGGATCGCGCTTCATCTCTCGCTTTTAGAGCATCATCCTTGTCCTGAAGCATACGGGATGTTGAATTGATGCTTTGTGACAGGTCATTAAATATACCTTTGGTTTCGACGTGAACAGGCTCTTCCTTTGCCAATGCGTGAATGCCATGGATTAACGGTCGAATACTACGGATCACCCGCGTTCCAATGAGTATGGATACTAGTAGAGCAAGAGCCACATTACACACCAACAATAGTATGATCCGAATAGGCAATGACTTGAGCCACTCTGCCAGAAAGTCGAACTGGTATTTTCCATACGTATTCTTAGGGTAGCCTACGACCAATAATCCATCTTCACGTTCCCATACGTACACCGGGTATTCCTTAAGATAGTATCGCGAGAACTTCGCAACATCCGTCACGTCATAAGAGCGCGGGATTTCAGCCGGAAGCCGTTCGCTCCACTGTACCTTGCCCTGGGGATCGAGCAGCATCGCCCAAGCCTGATATGTATCCAGCAGTTGCATTCCATCGCTGTTTAGCGCATAGTCCCCCTGCTCGCCCTTACTCAGACCACTGGCCATCTGTTTCACAACCGCACCGGGGGAAGGACCCTCATGAATTTCCTTGAAGATCAGCGAACCTAGCAGAATTAGATTGAACAATAACAGCACCACAGATACCAGAATGGTAGATCCTACAAACTTTCTTAGAATTCGAACAACGCCATCCATCACCTAGACTCCTGAGCCATCAGTTTGTAACCAAGGCCCCGAACGGTTAGCAAAAATACCGGTTTGGATGGGTCTTCCTCAATCTTCTCCCGGATTCGCCGAACATGCACCATCAGTGTATTTTCATAACCATAACTCTCGTCTCCCCATACGGCTTGACACAGGGCATCGCTGGTTACAATCCGGCCTTGATTCTCATACAACTTGATCAGTATGGCGTGCTCCTTAGCCGTCAATGGAAGCTCCCTGTCTGTCCCCTGCACAACAGCACTCTCCAGATCAATGGTTTGTTCACCTAAACGGAATACAGGTAATCTCTCCACCGTATTGGAGGCATATACCCGCTTCAGAATAGCCATCAGCCTGAGAATCAACTCTCTTGGCAGAAAGGGCTTGACCATATAATCATCCGCTCCCAGCCCCAGACCGAGCAATCGATCCTCATCTTCACCACGTGCCGACAGAAACAGAACAGGCATGTCCGAGAATGACCGGATCGAAGAGAGCAGAGAGAACCCATCCCCATCTGGAAGCATCACGTCCAGGATTGCTGCATCCGGCTTTTCAAGCCTGCATACTGCCAAGGCATTCACGAAGTTATCGGCCGTATAGACCCGAAAAAAACCTTCTTTACGTAAAAAACGTTCAATCATTTCCCGTATCTCAGGTTCATCATCTACGATCAATATTTTCTTATTCTTCAATAATTCCATTGATATCACCCTTTTTATTATACATCACAAAGGCATTCATCCGATATTTTCCATTTCCATTTAAGGTAATTGTAAGGTTATCTTCAGCCACGAGCAAGAAGCCTGATCTATATTTAGAGCAACTGAGATATTAGTGAAATGGAGTTGAGATCAATGATAAATTCTTCCCCCATCGTGGAAACGCATAACCTGTCCAAATCTTATGGCGGTACTAACCGCGTACACCAGGTTAATCTGGCAGTTGAGACGGGACAGATTTTTGGCTTCCTGGGTCCGAACGGAGCAGGCAAAACAACCACATTAAAAATGCTGTTGGGTTTGATCAAACCCACCGAAGGCACTGTGAAGGTGTTCGGCAAAGATCTGAATAAACATCGCCCTTCCATTCTGAATCAGACAGGTTCACTGATCGAATCCCCATCTTATTACGGCCACTTGACTGGACTTGAGAATATGAAAGTCATGCAGCGACTGCGGAACGTACCGAACAAAAATATTGATGAAGCTCTCAAAATTGTCCGGCTCGAAAATCAAAAACATAAGCAGGCCGATCAGTATTCCCTAGGGATGAAGCAACGACTCGGTATTGCCATGGCCCTGCTTGCCTTCCCAAGCCTGCTTATTCTGGATGAGCCTACAAACGGACTTGATCCGGCCGGAATCGGTGAGATCCGGGAATTAATCAAGTCGCTTCCGGGTCAATATGGCATAACAGTCCTGTTATCCAGCCACCTGTTGTCAGAGATCGAACAGATTGCTACCTCGGTCGGGATTATCAGTGATGGCAAGCTGCTGTTTCAGGGAACCATGCAGAGCCTTCAAGCCAATAACAAGACCACCATTCGTTTTCAGACAACAGACACGACAAGGGCAGAGAAAATCCTTTTGACTCAAGGCTACATGCCCACAGTTCATGGAAAACAGTTGGTGTTCAACTATCTTCGTGACGAGGAAGTCTCTCAGATGAACAAGGTGCTGGTAGAACACGATATCCCCGTGATCCGGATCGAGGAACACAAGAAAAGTCTGGAAGACATATTCTTGGATCTGACCGGAAAGGAGCGGAGCCTGTAATGAAAGCTCTATCCCTGGAGTATTATAAAATCCGCCGCAAAAGGATCTGGGTCATGCTATCCCTTTTTCTGGCCGCAGAAATGATCTGGGCCTCCATGTCTATGAGCATCTCCATCTCCCGAAGTGCAGCCAATGCGAGTTGGGAAGCCTTGATCTTCAGCATCGCTTCCATGAACGGACTGTTCCTGCCCATTATATCGGCTATCGTTGTGTCCCGCATCTGTGACATGGAGCATAAGGGGAACACATGGAAGATGCTGATGACGACCAACATCGGACGTAATCATGTCTACACAGCCAAGTACATATGTGCGAACAGCCTGATTCTGTATGGTATTCTTGCGCAAGCTGTGTTCATTGTCGGTTTCGGTCTATCCAAAAACATTTCCGGCCCGCTACCATTCTCCCTGCTGGTGCAGTTCGTTATAGGCACACTGCTAACTACACTCGCGATAACCGCTCTTCAGCAATGGCTGTCTCTTACGGTACGCAATCAGGCTTTTGCGTTATGTCTGGGTATGCTGGGCGGATTCATTGGTACAACATCGGGGTTGTTTCCTGCAGGTGTACGTCACCTTTTCATATGGTCTTACTACATGGATCTGAATCCAGTCACTTACATTTACAGCGCAACTTCGGGTACCTATGTATCGGGTATGCTGCCTGTCGGTCTTTTCTTAGCCGCCTTGTTGATGGCTGCCATCTTCTATTTTGCAGGGAATATTCATGCTTCAAGAAAAGAGATTTGAGGAGGGAAACACATGCTGAGGAGCATTTCCGCCGAATGGCTTAAACTTCGGCATTCCCGGATCAGTCTGGTATTGGCCATTCTGCCTATTATCAGCCTGCTTATCGGATGCTTTAACTTTTATTTCAATCAAGCGGCTTTACAAAACGGGTGGTACAGCCTGTGGACACAGGTCAGTTTATTTTACGGGGAATTCTTTCTACCTATCCTGATCGCTATCTGTTGTGCCTTTGTATGCCGCCTGGAACACAGCAATCGCAACTGGAATATGATTCTGGCTTCTCCAGTGTCAGTCACCAGCCTATTTGTTGCCAAGTTGGTCATTGTTGGCATATTGATCTTCTCGGCCCAAACCTTCTTCATGCTCATGTACTGGGTAGCAGGCCAACTGTTCGTCATTCCAGGTCCGTTCCCGATGGAGACCGTCGTATGGAGCCTGCGAGGATGGTTTGCTTCTATCTCTATTGCTGCACTGCAACTAGGGTTGTCGATCCGGATAAGAAGCTTTGCCACGCCAATTGGCATCAGCCTTTGTGCAGTCTTTCTGGGACTAGGCATGTATGTGCTGAAAATCGGCATGTTATTCCCCTACTCCTTGTTAACTATAGGCATGGGCGTTCTGAGTCAAAAGGGACTGACATCCTCGGAGAATATCGTCTTTCTTTTCATGAACAGTCTCTTTATCCTTCTGTTTGCTACCTGGTCAATCCGCCGCCTGAAATATAAAGACATCGCATCGTCCTAAATTTACCGAGATCAAAGGAGGACAAAAACATGAAAAAAGCATTCACCATTCTCGCATTGGTACTTGTTATTCTAACTTGCCTGTGGCTCTTCTTCATGGACCCTGCTAAATTGACTCCCGATAACCCTGCCGGCAAAACAACCTACTATACCATTGTGAATCAGACTACAGTCAACAAGGATGACAATGGCAGATATGCTTATGAACTGATCGGCTATACAGACGAAGGAAAATCCAAAACACTCAGCTTCTCTACCAGTAAGCTACTCAAAAATGGGGCCTATCTGAAACTATATGTATCCACGCTGCGTGGTGTTACACACTGGGAAGAGGTCACAGCGGACGATCTGCCAGGGCAAGCTAAGCAGTTAACCTCTAAATAGAAAAAAGATGCGTCTCTATATCTCCATTGATATTTGCATAACAAAAAGAGCCTTGCCCCATTACTTCAAGGGTGGCTCTTTTAGGTTATGCCAATGCCATCTGCAGCGCAGTCAGCGCAATCCCGATAACAAATCCGGTAACCGCTCCGTTGATCCGAATCCATTGCAGATCCTGTCCAACCTTATCCTCAATCATCGAAACCAAAGTGGCATTGTCCATTTTGTCCACATTTTCGCGTACCAGTTTACCGATTTTGGAATGGTTTTTCTCCAGCAGTGTTGTGACGCCATTTACGATCTTGGCATTCATGCCTGTCATCAACTCTTCATCTGTCCGCAGATCAACCAATACCCGCTCAATGGCAGGCAGTGCATACGTATCTACATACTGTCCATCTTCCATCGCGGCGAGCGCCTTGTCTCTCAGTTCGGTGAGTTTGTTCAGCACCGTTTCCTCTGCGTTCCAGCCCTCCAGCATATTGTTCTTCCAGCTGTTGATTCCATCTTGCATAGCCTCGCTCATTGCCAGACGCACCGTCTGGGTACGTACCATATCAAGCACCTTGTACCTTAGATCGCTGCCTTCACGTTTCATATCCTCTACCCGATCGAAGAGATATCCTTGTAAAATGCCACCCAGACGCTCCTCGTTCATATAACCAAGGAATGCATTCATCGCAAACTGCATCAATCCGTTCATCTGAATGCCACTGATGGCTTTCATGCCGCTTTCACCTAAAAACATAATCGTCTCGGGCTTAACCAGCCACTCCTCGGCTTGCTTCAGTCCGTAGTCCAGCGCTTTGGCGTCGTAACCCCGCTCTGTCATCTGGTGGGCAGCTCGTTCCAGAATCGGACCCAGATCATAGGCGCCCGCTTGTGACTTGATCTCACGTGCTACGAGCGGAGCAATCTGCTCTAACGGCAGACCAGCCAGAATTCGTTTGCAGAGCGTATCAATCATGATCTTGATCCCGTCACTGTGAAGCTCACGTGTCAACGTATCGAGCACCGTCTCTGCTGCTTTGAAGTCTGCAATTTTCTCGGTAATGCTGTCTTTGTTGAGTAAGTTATTCTCTACTGCGGAGACCAGACCTTCCGTCATTTTATCGCGATTTTTCGGCAGCAATGCCGTATGAGGAATTGGAATGCCGAGCGGGTGACGGAATAGTGCGGTAACTGCGAACCAGTCCGCAAGTCCACCCACGAGTCCCGCTTCAAATGATCCTACCAGCAACTTGCCCACAGGAACGCCCTGGAACGGCAAGGATGCAGCAAATCCCGCTCCCATTACTACGAGAGACCAGGCAGCTGCTTTTTTGGTTTGTTTAGGTTTAGCCATTGTATTCTTGCTCCTTTATCGTTAATCGTACGGTCTGGACTGTACCCGATCCCGCACTTCTTCGTTTCTTATGTAAACTCTCCACTAGCGAAGTCTTAACTTCCATATTTCGTATACTTCATCTTATCACCCACAAGCGTCAAAACCAAACCTCTGGTTGAAGAAAAAGGATAATAGCAGCGTCTATTCCGCAAGATGGGTCGTGCTTTTTTTAATATAAGGAAATTTTTAGTATAATCATTCAAGACGGCCCTTCGATATCGATTGGCTGCTGAACAGCAGGGTAATTACATAGTGGAACAATGAATCAATAAGAGGAGGAATTTCGGACCATGAAACACGTGCAGGACACAACCACGCTCTATAACGGAGTCAAAATGCCATGGCTGGGTTTTGGGGTATTCAAAGTTAAAGACGGAGACGAAGTCGTTCATGCTGTCAAAACAGCCATTCAAGCCGGTTATCGCAGCATCGACACTGCCAAAGCGTATAACAACGAAACAGGTGTCGCTCAGGGTATTCGTGAATCTGGAGTAGCTCGTGAGGATCTGTTCATTACCACTAAAGTATGGAATAGCGATCAGGGATATGAATCCACGCTAGCTGCCTTTGAAGCCAGTATGGAACGACTCGAACTGGAGTATCTGGATCTCTATCTCATCCACTGGCCGGTTAAGGGCAAGTACAAAGATACATGGCGAGCGCTGGAGAAACTCCATAAAGAAGGACGAATCCGGGCGATCGGTGTGAGCAACTTCCAGATTCACCATCTGGAAGACTTGATGATCGATGCCACGATCAAACCAGCAGTTAATCAGGTGGAACTTCACCCACTACTGATTCAGTCAGAGCTTCGTGAGTACTGCAACAAACATCAGATTCAGATCGAAGCCTGGTCTCCACTCGGACAAGGTCATCTGATGGATCATCCGTTGCTGAAGGATATTGCCGCCAAATACAGCAAGTCCCCCGCACAAGTGATTCTGCGCTGGGATCTGCAGAATGGCATCGTGACCATACCCAAATCCGTCACGCCTGAGCGTATTCGCGCGAATGCCGATCTCTACGATTTTGAGTTAACTTCGGAAGAATTAGAGCAGATTAACGGCCTGAACGAGAACAAACGCTTTGGTTCTGATCCAGACAACTTTAACTTCTAATATAAGCAGATTAATTCGATTACACCCGCCTTCGATCTTAGAAGAGCGGGTGTTTTGGTATGTGATGTTATAGGCCAACTATTCGTTGTTAAGAATGGAGGCGAGGCTCGTTATCCTATTCAGGGCCGAAAGAAAAAAAGTTTTTTTGACCGTTTAGAACTATTTCGTCTCCTCATCAGTCTAACGAGTGTCAAGCGAACTCAAGCACTTATATAGAATCCAGGCCTGGAACGAGCGGTGACTTGAATATTTAGGTTTATCAGGGGGGATCAGGAGTGGTTAGACTGAACCATAGAAAAACAAAAGAAGAACAGTTCAGCGAAAAAATAACAGTGATTCAAAATAAATTGTATCGACTGGCATACTGCTATGTTAAAAATGAACAAGAAGCGCTGGATATCGTATCCGAAGCGGTCTATAAAGGGTTCATCGCTTATGGAAAGATGGAGTCCATGACTTATTTTGATTCCTGGATGTCACGAATTGTGATTAACACAGCGATAGATCATATTCGACGCAACCAGCGAGTGACCTATATGGAGGATCATGCGCAGGAGTTTGTGGCTCCAGAGCGAGGGGCATCCGTGGAAGAGAAAATGGATCTGTATGATGCACTGGATCGGCTTATCCCCGAGGAAAGAGCCTATATTATATTAAAATTCTTTGGGAATCTGCCTTTTCGAGAGATGGCTGAAGTGCTCTCCCTGTCGGAGAATACCGTTAAGTCAAAATTCTATCGGATTATCAACAAATTAAAAATGGATTTAATCGAAGGAGAGGTTGGAGATCTATGACAGGTAAAGAACGTTATGAAAACATTGAAATTCCAGCTCAACTTACAGATGTTATTCGTCAAGCCCAGCAAAAGGCTGCCGCTCGCAAAAGCTCCTCCCGTATCATTCGCTCTGCTTCCATTCTGGCAGCATGTGCCGCTTTTCTGTTCGTAGTCAACATTCCTACTGTCGCAAACGCCATGGTCAAAATACCTGTGGTCGGAACGATTGTTCAGGTACTTCAATTCGGCGATGGCGGCAAGATTACCGATGGAGTAACTGTGGGATCGGAAGCAACCGAAAATACGCTTAAAATCAATTTTAGCACCGACGAGCAAGATCAGACTAATGATGCACCCCATTATAATGTAGTACACAAAGAAGCACCGAATCGTATCCTCTTTACTTTTAGCGGTGCACGTTACATGGATATAGAGAAAGTCAAAGCCGACTTCATGACCCAGCCTTTAGTGAAAGATGTTTATGGTTCCATGATTTTAGACGACTCTTCCGTCGGATTCGTAGTTGTTTTAAAAGAAGGGGTACAGTATGCCGTAACGGAATTCAAGAACCCTGGATACCTGGAAGTGAAACTGACTTCCGACGGCAAACCGGTCACACCTCGGAAGGTATACTCTCTCCGCACAGAATCAATGCCTTTTGGAGAATCGATGGGTATAATTAAAGAATCCTATCCGGATGAGGACATCTCTTTCCTCAAAACGTCCACTGGTGAGTTTACAGCAGTTATTGGAGAATATCTTACCGCTGAAGAAGCTGAACAGAAGCTCAAAGAACTCGCTCAGCAACCGGATTATCATGAGGAGTTTTATGTGGACAGCTGGATGAGTAACGAGAATCCAAGTGATTAGTCATTGCCAAAAGTGATGCTTATTCAAAAGGGAATGATCTATCCCTGAACTAGGCATAGACCTCAGCATACTTAATACGCTCAATCCAAAAAAATCCCGATTCGGATGCCCTGAGCATCTCGGATCGGGATTTTTACATATCAAAACCTATTCGCTTTTGGATACAAGCTTGAAATCATCAAAGTGGAAACCTGGCGCTACTACGCATGTAACCAGTACAGGCTCATCGCCCAGCGGGCGCGCTGTCTGCCATACGCCGGCAGGAACGAGCACCTGTGGTGATTGCCCCGCAGCAATATCCATCCCCAGAACAAGAACTTCCTCGTTCTCCGGGTTCTCCCCGTTGCCACCCAGCTTCAGTTCAACCGGACTGCCGCTGTGCCACAGCCAAAGTTCATCGGACAGAACCGTATGCCACTCGGAGATTTCATGTGCGTGCAGCAGGAAATACGTGGAACTTGCCGAGAATCGTGGGCCGGAGTATGTATCCGGCAGAACGGACTGTGGAATCTGATAAGATGCCTTCCATTCTTCCTTATACCAACCGCCTTCAACGTGAGGTTGCATATTGAGCGCAGCAACCAATGGCGATAATTCATGTGTCGTCATAACCTGTTTCCTTCCTTCCAAATCATATTGGAGACACTCCTTAACCAGAGTTTCGCCTCTCTCCCCCTACTCTAAAACATCATTCAAGTTTTGTCACCTTGACAGCACATATGGATCATGCCAGATTCGTTCTCTCGGTATTTAACGATAGGATTAAAGAAATATTTCATTCCCAATGATAGCGTTTACAAAAAGATGGATTTTCCGTTATGATATGGATATCGTTGTTAATCCGTGAAGCAGAGGGGAGCTGTACCATGAGTCTCATAGAGGATCGGATTGGACCCAAATATCGAATCGGTGAACATTCATTTACCATTGAACATATGCGAAGACATGATGGGAACGGTATGCCACAACCTCACGCTCATCCATTCTACGAACTGTATTACTTACTTGAAGGCGAACGAGTGTATTCCATGAATGGTCAGATTCTGTCCGCCCGCAAGGGTGATTTCATTCTGATTAATCCACACGATGTACATACCACCTCCAAAGGAAGCATTCCCGGCTTCGAACGAATTCTAATCGGTTTTTCGCCTGCTTTTGCAACGGGGATGGAACTTGGCATATGTGGTCTGCTGCCTTTTAATTGTTCAAGACTCCTTCGCTTGCCTGAAGCGGAACAGCCCGAGATGGAGCGTATATTGTGGCAGATGTTGCAAGAATGCAAAGAGCGACGCCCTCACTATGAGATCGCCGTAAGAAGTCTGCTTGCCCAACTTTTGATCCGTATTCATCGGGTAGAGGAGAACATCCGGCAGTCATGCCCAGGTCCCTTGCATCCAATGCAGGACAAAATCAGTGAAATCGTCACTTATGTGAATAAAAACTATACCGAACCACTTACGCTGGAGGGTGCAGCCAATCGTTTTTATATCAGTCCATCTTATCTGAGCCGAATGTTCAGCCGGTTTACCGGGTTTCGATTTAGCGAATATTTGCGAGTTGTTCGTGTCCGGGAAGCACAACGAAGATTGCTGTCCACACAAGAGCGTGTCCAGATGATCGCAGAGAAGGTAGGATTTGAGCATACGGCTCATTTTAACAAAACATTCAAACAGGTTACCGGTACAACACCGCTGCGCTATCGCAAGGAACACCGGTAGATCATCAGATCACTTCATATAAAAGCCGAGTGGGTAGCCTAGCTCCAGAGATTACGTACTCCTTATATCAAAAGGCATCGCGATTACTGGATCTATAGCTGCACCACTACGGCTGAATTGGACCAACTTGTCTAAACCCTACTACATACTTTTTACCTGCGAATGATCACGCCACTTCGTACTTCAGGACCCACAGAGATCTGACGACCATCTGTGTCAGCATCGCCTTCACGACATACAATGCCTGCGGACTCGTGTCCGGTCACCATCAGAAGTCGGCCATCTGCGCCTTTGCCCTGAATGCTCTCTAATTCTGCCCCTTTGCACTGGTGCAAATGAACCAGCGGACCTTCAGTGATCTGCGCCTGCAATTCAGCGATATGCAGATGTTTTGCATGAGCACATTGGATACCACTGCGAGCTTGCACGTTGTAACGCTGGATGATCACCCCATCCAAAGGCAGTTCCGGCAATCCACTCACAAGCAACGCAGTGTCGGCACCGGCACAGACCACATCCGATATTCGAATATCCCGGAACACTGGCGTCTCTTCGCTAATGTCCTGAGATAGATCACTGCCCCGGGCAGACCCTTCCTGATTTGCATAGAAAAAGGAAAACGAGATCGCTTCCATAATGATATCTTTCATATATATGCGCTCAATCTGAATGTCCTCAACCACTCCGCCGCGCCCACGTGCGCTTTTGAAGCGAAGTCCAATGTCCGTGCCGATAAACGTACAATCCGACACACGCACATGCCGCACACCACCGGACATTTCACTGCCAATTACAAACCCGCCATGACCGTGATACACCGTGGAATCCCGAATGGTGATGTACTCCGATGGAAGACCCAGTTCACGGCCTTCGGCATCCTTGCCTGATTTCAGACAGATCGCATCATCACCGACATCGAATACACTCTTCTCCACCACTACATGACGACAGGATTCAATGTCCAGCCCATCTCCATTCTGAGAAAACCACGGATTTCGCACACTCACGTTACGAATGGTGACATGCTCAGATGCCCAGGGGTGCAGATTCCATGCAGGCGAGTTCTGGAACGTTGGACCGTCCAGCAATACCCGTTTGCATCTGCGCAAGCTGACCATGTTGGGACGCAAAAAGTCTCTGACTTCTTCATAGGCAGAGACATCACGTACCTGCTCCTGATGCAACCGATTCGCGATAGTACCGCCCTCAAGTGCAGCTGTGGTAGGCCACCAGATTTCTTCATCTCCACCGGATTGCTCTACAACACCACCAGAAGCGACTAATCGGTTCCATTGTGAAGTGGTCATTTTGGAGCGTTTTACCGGACGCCATGCCTCACCGCCCCCATCCCATATCCCCTCACCAGTAATCGCAATATCCTCCAGTTGATCACCATCGATCGGGGATTGGCAACGTACCACCTGCCAGCCTTCGAAGCTTGATGCAATTAATGGGTATTGATCAAAATCTCGGCTAAACGTAACCAGTGCCCCTGCTTCCACATGTAGTTCGATACGGCTGCGCATTACAATCGGACCTGTGAGCCATACCCCGGCAGGAATTACGATTCTTCCACCTCCTGCTTCAGCACATGAAGAGATGGCAAGTCGGAACATCTCCGTATTATCTGTTACGCCGTCTCCAACAGCTCCATAGTCTGTAAGCTGAAAATCCTGAGCAGGAATGACAGGCAAATCGGCTTCATAAGCTCGAACATCGGACTGGGCACTTGCTCCTGTCGATATTGGGGAGTGATATGTATTCATCGTGCAGAATCATCCTCTCTACATGTAATGGAATGGTTATGGGATCAATACATCGCTTTTACTTTCCTTACTTACGTTCAAACGGACGCTCTCTCACTCCATCATATCAATGGCATGACGTGTAGGGTTGAGCTTTCTTGCCATGTACACGTGGAACTTGATGCTATTTGTTTTGTTAATCAGAGTCATAAATCAAACATCACTTTCAGTATACTCTATACAACTATTCCAAAGGTTGGTAAACAACTAGGAGAATGGATTCATTTTTCTGTCAGGATTCGTCACAAGACATTTAATAACATGACAGATATATAACACATTTACTGGCTATAGCCCTAGAAAACCCATTACTTATGTCATGTTTTATCACAAACCAATTGCCATAAGCAGGATGACTATGTATGATTAAATAACTAGTTTCAATTTATTCCTTATTATTCCTTTTACACACATACGTTGCAGAAAGGATGGGGTGTACTCTTGATTGAATTTAGGGGTGTCCAGAAACATTTCGGTCATTTTCATGTCCTCAAGGATATCCATCTTCACATTGAAGAAGGAGAGGTCGTCGTCATTATCGGACCTTCCGGCTCCGGCAAAAGCACGTTACTCCGCTGTATTAACCGCCTGGAGACCATTACCGAAGGTGAACTTGTCGTCAGTGGGATTCCTCTACATCAGAAAAAGGTGGACATTAACCTCTTCCGCCGTGACATCGGCATGGTATTTCAACACTTCAATCTTTATCCTCACAAAAAAGTCATCGATAACATTACCCTTGCACCCATGAAGGTGCGCAAACAACCCAAAGAACAAGCAGCCGCAACAGCAATGAAGTATCTGACCCGAGTGGGCATTGCCGACAAAGCAGACAGTTATCCCTCTCAGTTGTCCGGTGGACAGCAACAACGGGTAGCCATCGCCAGAGGACTCGCCATGGAGCCCAAAATCATGCTTTTTGACGAACCTACCTCTGCTCTCGATCCCGAGATGATCGGGGAAGTCCTCGATGTTATGCGTTCCCTTGCCCATAATGGCATGACTATGGTCGTTGTTACCCATGAGATGGGATTCGCCCGCGAAGTTGCGGACCGGGTCATCTTCATGGACGAAGGCCGAATTGTAGAAGAGGCCAACGCTGCCGAATTTTTTGACAACCCCAGAGAAGAACGAGCACAGCAATTCCTGAGCCGTCTGATTCATCATTGAGAATAATCCACTATTCCATTTTGAAAGGGGTCTTTATTCATGAAGAAATTATTGAAATGGCCATCATTTATGCTTGTCCTCATTCTCTCCCTTATATTGTCAGGTTGTAGTACAGGTACAGATACACCTTCAGCGAGCGGTGGTGGCGATGCCGAGGCAAAAGGCACGATTGAGCGGATTAAGGAACGCGGTAAGCTCATCGCCGGTGTGAAATACGATACGAAGCTGTTTGGCTTGAAAGATCCCGCAAGTGGCAACGTTGAAGGATTCGATATTGATATCGCCAAGGCACTCGCCAAACAGATCCTTGGAGATGAGACAAAGGTTGAACTGAAAGAGGTCACTTCCAAGACACGTATTCCCATGCTGCAAAATGGAGACATCGACATCATCATCGCCACAATGACAATTACGGATGAGCGTAAGGAACAGGTAGATTTCAGTGATGTTTATTTTGAAGCAGGCCAATCCCTGCTGGTGAAAAACGACAGTGCGATTACCGGCCTGGAAAGCCTCAGCGGGGTGAAAGTACTCGCGGTGAAAGGCTCCACATCCGCTCAGAATATTCGCGAGAAAGCCCCGGATGCTGAGGTGCTTGAATTCGATAACTATCAGGATGCATTCACTGCTCTCAAAGCAGGTAAAGGCGAAGCGCTGACCACAGATAACATCATCCTCATCGGCATGCAACAGACGGATAACAGCTTCCAATTGGTTGGTGGCAATTTCACAAGCGAACCTTATGGTATGGCCATTCGCAAAGGCGACACTGCCTTCGTGGAGGAAGTCAACACGCTGCTCAAAAGCATGAAAGACAGCGGGGAATATGACACTTTACATGAGAAATGGCTGGGCTCCAAGCCCGAGTAACCCGAATTAAGATAGGTAAGCGGCGAATTCGTCTGCTGGATGCGAAGCATGAGCAGACGTAATCGCCGTTTCTACATCTGGAGAACGGAGGCTTCGCCTATATGGGCACATTGGATTTCAGCGTACTAATGCGACACTCGGATCGTTTTCTGGAAGGATTCCTGAATACGATTCAAGTGAGCATTATGGCTCTCATTGGCAGCTTTATCCTTGGCGCAATCCTGGCTATCTTTCGGATATCCCCTGTGAAACCGCTGAACTGGATTGGCACGGCTTTTGTGGAATTTATCCGAAACATCCCATTGCTGTTGGTTGTGTTTTTCTTCTATCTTGGACTGCCTGCACTAGGCATCTCGCTGGATGGGTTTGTCTCCGGTACTCTGGGTCTGACCATCTACACCGCCGCTTTCATTGCCGAAGCGATCCGAGCGGGTATTCAGACGGTGCCGCGTGGACAACTGGAAGCAGCAAGGTCTTCCGGCTTGTCCTATGTACAGGCCATGAACCTGATCATTCTGCCCCAGGCCATCAAGATTGTACTGCCGTCCATCGGCAACCAGTTCATCAATTTGGTCAAAAACTCATCCATTCTTGCCGTTGTCGCCGGCATGGATCTTATGTATTTTGCCGACTTGGTTAACTCGGATACGTTCCAGCCGCTAAGTGTGTACACCATTGTTGCGCTGTTCTATCTGGTAATGACACTACCACTTAGCTTCCTGGTGCATTATATGGAGCGCAGGTTTGGACAGAGCGATGCAGAGGCGCGCAACACCAAAGGCAAACCGAAAAAGAACAAACCGGCAGGTCAGGTTACCATGTAACAGATCGACTTGTACCTGGCGTAGATTTTTAGGGAGATATATTGGCTTGTCCATGTGGTTTAAATGAGTACTGGATCGTCTGTGTTTTGCTGGCATTGGTGATCATGTCACAGTGCATATTGTAATTCACTGCTACAGTGCTTAAGTTGCTTTATACACAGTCCATGCCCCATCTATTAATCTTCAATATTCTATTCCTGCATACAGAAGGAGGCTAATAAAATATGGACTTTAGCGGGGCCTATGCGTGGCCCAACCTTCGTTTCCTGCTTCATGGATTCCTGATTACCCTGCAGGTAGCAGGGCTATCCATTATATTCAGCTTTGTGCTTGGCACTGTGCTGGGTACGATCCGGTTTACCCGTATCCCTGTTCTGTCACAGATCGTCGCAGTGATCGTGGATACGATCCGGAATCTGCCGCTGTTGCTCATCATTTTCTTCATTCACATGGTACTTCCACAGCTCGGGATTAAAATGTCCGTCTTCTGGTCCACAGTTGTTGGACTGAGTCTGTTTGAAGGCGCAATGATCGCCGAGATCGTCCGTAGCGGTCTGAAGTCCGTTGAGCGCGGTCAGGTGGAAGCTGCCCGCTCCTCGGGCCTGAGCTACATGCAGACCCTAGGTGGCATTATCATGCCACAGGCGCTACGCCGCATGTCCCCGCCGATGGTCAGCCAATTCATCTCACTCCTGAAGGATACTTCACTGGCGATCATCATCTCTCTGCCGGAGCTGATGCACAACGTGCAGATCCTTGGCGGTCAAAGTTTCGATTACATTATCCCGGCCCTGCTGCTCGCAGCCGTATTGTATTTTGTCATCAACTACGCGTTGTCCATTGTCGCAAGACGACTTGAGGCACGGATGAATTGATAATCGGAGAGAATAAGGCATGAAAGAATACGAAACATGATGGAACATGAAGGAACCGAGACCCCGTGATTGATTAGATATGATTAGATATGATTAGGCATGAAGGAAAGAACCAAATGGATGAAAAAAATGAAAGCGCCCCAAAGACTCTAAATCCACCCATGCAGTGGAATTGGAGTCTTTGGGGCTACAGTTATGCTCATCAATGTACAAGCTCCCCATCAATCTCTAACGAACTGAAGGAAGCTTATTTAGCTATTTTTGGGATAGTTTCTAATCTAACGAATCGTAGACGCTCTATTCTTCCGATTCCCCCCACTTTTACCCCCTATTTCAGAGTTTTGAGTAAAATAACTTCACTGAGATTCGTTACATTTTTCATTTCAGCTTATAGCCCCACATTAGTCGTCTCAGGTTCGTTAAAACTTAAGCCACCGCGAATTAAATAAACACCCACTCCCACTATTAATGATTCGCCCGATTCGCCCATTTTAGCCCAGACTCAGCTCATCCGCTAGATCGCCGCTCCGTTGTGACGTAATTCCGCCTGTAACAGCTCGATCGGCAGTTTCACCGGGTCCAGCTTCATCTTCACTGTTAGTGCAGCCGCTGTCCCCGCGGCCTCCCCGGTAGCCATGCAGCTTGGAGTCAGCCTTGTCGTTGCATGCGCCTCATGTGTGGTAGAGATGCAGCGTCCTGCCGCCAGCAGATTGCGGATATTGCTAGAGATCAGACAGCGATACGGAATATCATACGCCCCATCCCCCTCTATAAAGGCAGCCACAACACCTTGACCCGAAGGGTCATGGATATCAATCGGATAACCACTTCTGGCAATCACATCGTCAAATTTCCGTCCTGCAACCACGTCCGCCTGAGTTAAGGCATAATGCCCAATGATTCGTCTGGATTCACGGATACCAATCTGCGGCGCTACTGCCGAGATCGAAGCCCGTTCAAATCCAGGCACATCACGCTGCAAAAACTCAGCGATCATCAGCACCTGCTTCCGGCCTTCCTGTTCCGCAGAGGTCAGATCCTCGGCATCCGTCGCATCGAGCCCCTGCACTCGGGTACAATTAATCAGCACTTCATCTTCTGCCGGTCCGGTAAAAAACAATACCTGGTCGCGATTAATCGGCACACCTGCTTTTTTCCACTGGGAGTAGAAACCACTCACCCCGGTTAACGGAATGCTGTCCAGTTCAGCAAAGGGGGTTTTCACATAGAAATCCTCCGGGTGCTCCAGCATGTATTGTTTCACTCGTCCAAGATCGACACCACGCATGCGGAATTTCATGGTCATCGGCTGCGACTGATGGTCGCCGTCTCGTCCCTTTGCCACAGAAGCACCCGCAAGATAAGCCAGATCCGCATCGCCGCTTGCATCCACAAATACGTCCGCCCGGAACTCCTTTCTTCCAGACTTGTTGGTCACTCGCACCGCTTCCACCCGATCATCTACAACGACCACCTCGTCCACAAAGCTGTGCAACAGAAGCCGGACACCAGCCTCCTGCAACATCTCTGCTGCAACCACCTGAAAGATGGCTGGATGGTACGGCGTGACGGTATGCACAAATCCAACTGTATCGCGCAGATGCCCCGGAGAGCCGCCACGTGCCTGCAAACGATCCACGATCTCCTGCGCAATACCTTTAATAACCTGCTCACCGCGCTCCGTATGGAAAGTCATCCAGGGATAGACCATAGCAGCAGTTGACATCCCGCCCACGAATCCATATCGTTCCACCAGCACTGTTCGTATACCCTGCCTTCCAGCCGCAATGGCTGCCGCTATACCCGCAGGGCCCCCTCCCACAATAACGACATCTGCTTCTTCCTTTTTCATACTCTTCTGTTCACGCAAATGTTGTCCCTCCTTCCGTTCTATAGCACGTATTGCACGGTTTACTCTTTCAGTCCCGTCATGGCAACTCCCTCAATGAAGCGCCGTTGTGCCAGGAAAAAAACAATTAACAGTGGCAAGGTTGCCATGACGGTGGCGCTCATCAGATATTGCCAGGCTGTACCCACTTCATCTGTAAACAAAGACAAACCCAATGGCAGCGTCATCAGATCACGCGAGTTAATGAAGATTAACGGATCAAAAAACTCATTCCAGATCGTCACAAACGTAAAGATCGTCAGCGTAGCCATACCCGGCTTGGCAATGGGCAGCATAATTCGCGCATATATCCGGAATCGGTTACAACCATCAATCATTGCCGCTTCTTCCAGTTCCGTTGGCACCGTAATGAAGAACTGCCGCATCACAAAGATGCCAAACACACCACCCGCGCCAAATATCGGCAATAATATCAGCGGAAGATGGGTATCAATCCACCCCAGCTGCCGCATGAACAGAAACATCGGTATCGCCGTCACCTCATGGGGAATCATCATCGCACTCAGCAGGATGAGAAATACCACATTACGTCCTTTAAACGGAATTTTGGCGAATGCGTAACCGGCGAGGGAAGCAAAAAATACTGTTCCTAGCACAACCAACGCAGAAATGTAGATACTGTTCCAATAAAAACGGTGAAACGGAATCAATCGAAAGACATCGATATAGTTCTGAAATCGGAAAGTATCCGGTATCCACTGCGGTGGATAGGTGAATATGCTCTGGGGTTCCTTGAATGATGTCGATATCATCCAGATAAATGGCACAATCATAATGAGGGAAATCAGAGTCAGCAACAAATACGTCCCCAGAGTACTTCCTATCTTCCGCCCCGAGGGACTAGGCATCGCCTTCATTAAATACCCACCTCTTTCGGAGCTGCCATTGCAGCAGCGTCAGGATCAGTACGATGAAGAACAGCACATATGCAAGAGCAGAAGCATAACCAAACTGAAATAGTTTGAATGCTTTTTCCCAGATATAATAAACCAATACCTTGGTGCTGTTGCTCGGCCCGCCCTGTGTCATCACGTAGATCTGCCCGAATACTTTGAGTGAACCAATCACGGTCATAACTACGGTCAAAAACACGGTTGGCGTGATCATGGGCAGCGTGACGTGAAAAAAGGTTCCCCTTTTGCCCGCACCGTCCAATGTTGCTGCTTCGTACAGTGAACGCGGTACCTGCTGAATGGCTGCAATGAACAGCACCATATTCAGACCGACATTTTTCAGCACACTTGTCACAATCACCGCCGGCATTGCCAAATCTTCATTGTATAGCCAGGCCGGACCCTTGATGCCGGCCATCAACAGAAGCTGATTAATCAATCCTGACTCTGTTGCATACATCAGCTTCCACACGATGGCCCACACGATCAACGAAGTCATGACCGGAACAAAGATCGCTGTTCGGAAAATTCCGATGCCGCGAATACTTCTGGACAGCAGCAATGCGAGTAGCAGGGCGAGCACAATATTGAGCGGCACCAGCCCCGCTGTGAAATATACTGTATTGGCAAGAACCTTCCAGAACATGGCGTCTGTCATAACATTCTGGTAATTCTCCAATCCAATAAAATGATGATCCCCCAGCAGCGGCCAATCGGTCAGGCTCATGTATAACGCGAGACCCATGGGAAATAACAGCAGCAGGGTAAACCCAAGCACCATTGGCGATACAAACAGCCAACCCGCGATCTGGGCCTCTCTGGCGAGCGGCCCCCCTCTTTTGCGCTTGCGTGAATGGGTCAATCAGGCCTCCCCCTTTTAATCAAATTTCCTCCGAAGCTGAACTCTGCGACGCTTCTGTATAAGGGGCTGATTCAAAAGGAATGATCCCCTCGCTCCAAATCGCTAACGAATCTACCGCATCTTATAAGGCAGATTTTTAAAGAATGCACCGGGTAACGAATCTCAGTCATCTTATATCTCTATAAAATGTCGCCAGAACTTTAAAAATCGACCAAATGGACGAAATAACGTCTCTCTGATTCCTTAAATTTCAGATCCGTACAAATGGACGTGAATAACATGTCCTCGATTCGTTAGAACGAATGAATGCTAACATGGTGTGCCCCCGTGATTCACTTGACTTTCAACTGATTAATTCGGACGGTTCAGACAGTCCACCGCATTGCGAAACCCGTTCACAGCCCTTCGCAGCTGTTCCTCCGTGTTGCCAGTCACGACCGCTCCAAGCATAATCGCCTTTACCCCGGTATCGCGCAGCACCCGAACATCCTCCGGCACCAGCTTTCGCTGGGAAGGAACCAATACCGGTACCTGGGCTTGCAAGACCAGACGGCGATACTTAAGCACATCCGCGAAGCTGAGCGGTGTACCGTATTCTTTTCCAGGTACAATGGATGCCTCCAGAGCGGTGAAGCCGAAGTGAGCTGCCGATGTTACGAGGGAAGCATCATATTCCTCATTGATCGCAAACGTTGGGTCCAGCCCCAAGTCATTCAACATGAAGGATGGCAAGTGATGTGCATAGATGGAATAGAAATCAAAACCCAGCCCGGAAAGCCCCTCCACATCCTCCCTTTGTGCCCCATCAATACTGCCAGAAGGTACGACCCCAAGTGGACCACCAAACTCACTGCGGATCGCCCGAAACACCTCGGCGTACATGTCCAATGGACCAAAATGATTCCCGCTGGCGCGATGACCGACATTATAATGCACCTTCAGTGCATCAGCGCCCTCTTCCATGGCTGCCCGAGCCAAACCAATATCATTCTCAGGCAGACTGACCACCAGCGACAGCGGTTTCCGTTCAAGTAATTCTTTGAATTTGCCCATCGTTCTCACCTCCGGTTTCGATCGAATGATTTAGGGTTGCAACACACTTTGGATCTCTTCCTGCATTTGTTTCAGGTTATCCTCAGCTGTCGCTGTTTTTGCAAACAGTCGGTCAAATCCCTGCAATACCGCATTGTCGATATCCTGCCAACGGATATGACCGGGGATTAAGCGCGCTTTGGGCATTTCATCAATGACCGCCTGCACGATATGCTCTTTGCTCGGATTATTCGGTTGAAGAATGAATGCATCTGAGTTCAGAACAGAGGTACGCGGAGGCACAAAGTAGGTGGCTGTCGCCTGAATCCCCTGCTCACTGGCAAAATACTTCAACAGTTTCTTCGTTTCCTCTGGATGTTTGCTGTCGTTGAACATGGCATATCCGGCCTGCCCTAGCATCGGCACACTACCTTGAGAACCGGAAGGCATAGGAGCGATGCTCCATTCAAAATCCGTAATTTCTCTTGCTTTGGAAACATAGCTGTAATTATCAAAGAACATGCCCACATTACCCGCATCGAAGCTGACCTGTTCCCCCGCCTTTGGGTGTGATTCATCGGTGAACATCATGCGTTCCAGCAATTCAAAGGTCTGTACGCCATAGGCATCGTTCCAGGTGAACGTTGTCATGCCTTCGTCGAATGGACCGCTTCCATTGGACCAGGAGTAGGAGGAGAGCACCGCCCAGGTCTTCCAGTCGCGAAAAAAGTTGGCGCCATAGACTCGGTTGGTCGCATCCTTACTGGCAATGGCTTTGGCGGACTCTTCGAACTGTTCCCATGTCCATTGTCCTTGGGTGGCAAGTGTGTTTGGATCAGTCAGGCCGGCCTTGTCGAACAGCGTTTTATTGTAAAACATGACCACCGGAGGTGTAGAAAAAGGTAGCCCCAGCAGTTGGTCGCCATCACGGAACAAATCCAATGTACTTGGAATATAATCATCCAGCTTAAACTGTGCATCACCCTTGAACTCGGATACATCGGCCAGAATGTGGTTGGACTTGAATTGTGGCACCATTCGCTCCGATACCCAGGCGAGATCGGGAAGAGAGCCTCCGGCGGCAAGCACCGAAATTTTTTGCTGGTATTCTGCGAAAGGTACGGATTCCATCGTTACTTTGATGCCTGGATTTTCCTTGGTGAAGTCATCGATCAGCTTGTTGTATACATCCATATGCGCCTGATTGCCCCACATCATGAACTTCAGCTCGACCTCTCCATTCTCTCCGCTTGAACTGCCAGATTCACTGTTAGAATTGGAGCTTGCGCACGCGATTGAAGCCATCATCATGAGTACAAACACCAGTATCAGTCCTGCTTTTTTCATGGAAATCCCCCTTATGGACGTCGTGGTATACATGTGCAACCAAAGTATAACGAAAGCATCGTTCCCTCATAAATCACGTCAACTACAGAAATGGTATGGTTTTTCAAGAGATACTGAATCGGTCTCGATATTCTCCTGCGGTCCATCCCACCTGCTGCTTGAACACCAGCATGAAGTGTTTGGGGCTCTGATGCCCGGATAACCGTGCCACATCATAGATTTTAAGACCCGTGTTGATCAGCAACCACTTGGCCCGCTCCATACGTGCCTCAGTGATGTATTCGGAATAATTGATGCCTATTTCGTTCTTGAACAGCTGGCTTAAATAAGTAGGGTTCAAGTTAACGAGATCTGCTATCGTCTGAAGTCGCAGATCTCCATCGGGATGTTGCTTGATGTGCTCCTTCACATCTCGGATAATCTTCCGCGTATCTCCACCAGCGTGTTCTGCTTTGCCAGATGGCTCAGGGGTAGAAAGGGTTGAAATACCGTATCTGCGATCCAGCAGCAATTGAATCTTTTGTATGCATAATGCCAGTTCATAACGATCGATTGGCTTCAACAGGTAGTTCAACACCCCGAACTCCATCGCTCTGCGTGCATATTCAAACTCGCCGTAGCCGCTAATGATGAGCATTAGCAATTCAGGGTACATGTCTCTTGCTTTGCTTACCAAAGTTAATCCGTCCATTTCACGCATGCGGATATCCGTGATTAACACGTCCGGCACCTCACATCTCAGAAAATCCAGTGCCTCGGTACCGCTCGACGCTTCGCCTGTTACCTGAAACTGAGAAGACACTTGTACGATCAGTTCCCTCAGTCCCTGACGGATGACCGTCTCATCCTCTACAAGCAATACTTTATACATGCGCTTCAATCCCCTTTCGGTAGAAGTTGAATGGATATCGTGACCACCAGTCCCTGCCCGGGGCTTCCATCAATGCTTAGGCTGCCGCCTTCTCCATACATGAGACGAAGCCTCTGAGCGATATTGTTAAGCCCCAGACTGTCCCCGGCATGGCAACGTAATGCCTCATTGGAAGGCTGTTTTGATATGGACTCATTTAACTCGTCAATCTTTGCCTGAGTCATACCCTTACCGTTGTCTCGCACACTAATCAGCAGCTCCTGGTCGAATTTCAAGGCAGTTACCCAGATTACTCCTCCATTTTCCTGCCCTTCAATGCCGTGGTAGACTGCATTCTCCACCAGCGGTTGCAGTACCAGCTTGGGAATCAAATACTCAGTTATCCCTTCTTCGATGTCATAGATAATCTCCAACTTGCCGTCGTAACGTACCTGCTGAATGCGTACATAGGATTGTACAAAAGCCAGTTCTTCCCCAAGTTGAACCATCCGGTCCACCTTATCAATCGTATAGCGCAGCAACTTGCCAAGCGCCGTCACCATGTTCGACACCTCTGCGTGCTTCTGGCGAATGGCCATCATGTTAATGGACTCCAGCGTGTTGTATATAAAATGGGGATTCATCTGGCTTTGTAACGCTGACAACTCTGCCTCCCGCTCTTGAATGCCCAGCAGGAACACCTCATTGAACAGTCGATGAATCTCTTCCATCATTCGGTTAAAGCCCCGGCTCATCTGTCCGAATTCATCACTACTGAAGTGTGCTACCCGCTGGCTAAAATCTCCCTGCTCTACCCGAATCATGTGGTGCTTCAGTCGAATCAGTGGCCGGGTGATACGATAGGATAACAGAACCGCCAGAATCGCTATACCCGCCATACACAACACTGCGAACCATATTGTAAAGGTAAGCATCTCACCCGACTCCTTTTGAATCACGGCAATAGGTGTAAGACTGATCACCGAAAGCCCGGAATAGCTGGAATGGTGTTGTACATAGAGATAGGGCTGCCCATCCAGAACAACTTTTTGGTTTCCTGCATAGCTTTGAAGCTGTCCCTGCATTAGCAACTGGTCGTACGCAGACATTCCTCCGGTTGAGGTTCGTTCGAACAGAAGACGCTGCTTGCTGTCTACAATCATCAGGCTTGCATCTTGCTCATAATTCAGATTGGATAACAGTTGGCCGAAAGCCTCCAGACGGATGTCAATCAGAATGTACCCCAATCGCTGGAGCGTACTCGGATCTCGAAGCACTCTGCCCACCGATATATACGATTCTTGCTGACCACCCGTGTAATAGCTGGGTTGATGCGGAGGAAGCAGGCGCCATGTCCCTTCCGAGCCTTCAAGCTCTGCAAACCAATCATCCTGCCTACTGTCCCATACCGGCTTGACCGCCAGGGAATCGAGATTGGAGAACAAAATGCCGCTGTTGCTGATCAGGTGAATCCCCCGAATCTCGGGTCGGTCATAAGCTTGACCCGATGTGTAAAGCTTCATTTTCAGATAATCCTCAGACCTCGCCCATGTACCCGAACCCATTGAAGCGTTGTATTTGCCCAGAATGCCAAGCACCATCTGATCGTAAAGCGGCAAGAGCGACAACCGCTCAAAGTCCTTCAGCAGCCGATTCAGATTAGCGTTAATCTGGCGAACCATATCAATGGTGAACTGCTCGGTCTTGCGATCCATCGTCTGCGAGAAATGCTTGTAGTTCATCATTCCCTGCAAGCTTAGCGGCAGTAACGTCAGCGCCAGGAACAACAGGAGCAACTTGGTGCGCAGGTTTACGTTTTTCCCGAAATAACTGTGTACCTTGTCCATCATTTCCGTTCATCCCTCCCTCTCCCGATCATTGTATGAGCCCCCTTCACAGATCAACCTGGATATAACTGGGGGCATCATATCCAGTTTTAATGATCATTCGCTATCCTGCCAACCCTAGAATTGGTACGGAATTTCAAGTTATCCGCATTAGTTTCAGATGAACGCAAAAAAGCCGACTGTATCACTACAGTCGACTACGCTATTTCTATAGAACACTAATTAGACCAAAAAACCGACTGCATTATGCAATCGGTTGTCTGTTCCTGAGATGGCTTTTATATTTGAATCGATTATATTCATTAATAAGCTCGTCCAGTACCATGGACTGTCGGAGGACTTGGTTGTCCTGCATGCCATGATTCTCCGCCAAACGACTCAACTCTTGCCTGTTCCGTTCGATTTTATCTGTGATCTGTACCGGTTCACTCACAGCATGCACCCCCTCTTTGTATAACATTTTAGGATACATTGCCAAAAAATTCATATTATATTCCTTTGCAGAATAAAATATTTATTTACATAGAGATACTTTCAACATCAAGCAATTTGCATAGAGAGTTGACGTCTCTTCTTTTCTACAAGATGTGGGCAAAGAAAATTATAACATGTCTACATATCGTATTCGAGAATACACGAATCCTTTACCGTTAAAGTGCGTTATGGACATATTATCCATTTTATCCTAAGTATCTCTTGCACCTTTCTCACGCGAGAAGTTAATAAATTTATCGAAAAGTAATCTATTTGTATAGATAATTTTCATCACCGTTCTGCATACCAAAATAACGAAGTCTGTAGCCCTCTCGATAACGAGCACGCAATGGATTAATGAAGGAGTCATTCTCAAACTCAATGTAACCTGTTAAATAGAGTAGGATCAGATATTCCTCAAAACGTTTATTGCCAAGAGTCATCTCACTCTCTTCCATTCCATAAAATACTTCGATTTCAAGAATTAATAGAAGAGAAAATCCTCGCACAGTGGAATTGATTATCCATGCAAATTCCAGTGGCTCATGGATATCTTCATCCTTGTTCAGGCTAATTAATTGCTTGGTTCCCCTCTCATCCTTAAATACATAAGCTGCAACCGCCTGATCAAATCCCGCATGAGGGTCGTTGCGCAAGTCGGAAAACTCTTCTAAATCTACCTTCTCAGCGTAGTATTTCTTGGTTAGTCGATCATGAATTTGCTCTAAAGTGAATGGATTAGGAATGTCCAAAGTTATATATTTGTCGTAAAGCTTCTGAATATCAATCTGCAAGGGCGAATCCTCTTTTCGTTATGCCATATTTAATGAGCTACTATAACTTTAAACTCTTAGTAAGTCGAATATATCTATTAATTTGTTCATCTAGAACCCTAGACTGTTGAAGAACTTTATAGTCTTGCATGCCATGTTCTTCTACCAAGAGACAAAGATGTTGTTTACTCTGTTCTATTTGGTCTCTGATCTGTATCAGTTCACTCACTGCATGCACCCCTTTTTCAACCTATTCTAGGGTACTTTCTCTAAACAATAGATAATCGAATACTTTGCAAAACCTTAAAGAAGTTTATGTGCATTACCACGAGCTCATATGCTTTGTAGAGTAGGATTTTAGATATAATTTTCTATACTCCGGTTTGTTATTAGTCCAGTGTACAGTTCTTCCTGTTCAATTGTTGCTTGGCTTCTAAACTTCCCATAAAGATCAATCAATTTAATAGACATAAGATCATCACTACTACTTGAAGCTAGTTTCAAACTTGTCAGCAAAGCTTCAATACCAATCGTATACTTTTGCTGGTTGAGTCTGTACTTCGCTAACTCATAATAAAAGCGTATATACCTATGGTTTAACATCTGCTGGTTGTAGGTTCCTTCTAAATGTCTCTCCGTATTAAAATCTTGAATATACGAATCAAATCTATCCAATGCAAAATCAATGTTCAACAATTGTTGATTGGCTGACTGAAAAATATTTACGAATGCTATTAAGATTTCTTGAGGATTGGATTCAAGGTAATCTAAATAAGATTCAATAACCTCATGCTCTCCACTACCTAAACGATATAAATACCGATTCCCTTCTGCCCATCCTTTGAACCGATCAATTAATATCTGCTCTTCCTCAGTCGGGTTAGAAACTTCAACAACTTTTGCATAAACATCTGTGTATTCCAGCGCCTTTTCAAATTCCTTACGTGCTTCACATACACTTGCCTTCAATAAATTTGCATATGCTTTGTATGTGAATATGGGATAAAAAGCAACCCTATTAATATTTTTCAGCCTTCGAGATTGAAGTTCGAGCTGAAAATCAACTTTCCGTTCAAGTGCATCCGCCAATTTATCGACTTTATCCCAATGATGTATTGTGTTATAAACATTTGCTAGGTCCTTGATTGCATCCAATTGGATCTCTTCATCGAGCTTCTCAATATATGGCTCAAATTTTATCGCTGCACTTAGATTATCCAATTGTTTAATGGTTTTATGGAGCAAAAAAATACGGTACTGACATAAAGCCAACCGCTCCGAATGCTGATATTTTTCTCCCTCTGCCACACATTCATATAAAATAAGTGCAGCTTCATTGAACCCTTTCGTAAAAAAACTTTCAGCCACACCAAATAACTCTTCAATGTACGATCGATCGTCTGTCACATGAATAATGACTTGTTGAATACAATCCAGCTTGTTAAGTTCGGCACACCCATATAGATATGGTTCTAATCGTCTCCAGTGAGGTGCAGATTCAATGAAGGATTCTACTCCGTAACTTTCATAAAAGTAACCTTTTTCCAATCTCATGCCTGAAGTGATCTGATCCAGTTGGTTCATAGACATTGGTCTGCTGCCTTTAAGAATGGCACTCAACGTTCCAACGTTAACACCAGTAATATCAGAGAATTGTTGCAATTTAAATCCATGTTCCCTCATGTGATTCTCAATATATGTGCGTATCGTAGGTGCAAGTTTCAATTCTCCCACCTCCATCAACCAAATGGAATTAAATATTCAATAATTTATAATAAATGTAATTCTAATCTTGTGTGTTACATTGGTCAATCTCCGCATAACAAAAAACTCACCCCCAATTCCGGAAGTAAGTTTATAGCAATCAACAAATTTCTGATTTAATAACTACAGACCGCCGCCTCCATGCACATGGAATAATGCTTGAATAGGTGACACATCATCGAGAGTAACCAATTGACTAACGTTAATAACAATAAAGCTAAGCAAGATTAAATGCAGGATTTTCTTTTTTATCATAATATCTCTGAACCTCCATCATTATTAATTTATACTGATGCTCAATTTCAGCATTTGCGATATTTCTATATTTCTCATATAACGCTACACAATGGATAATATCTGTTTGATTTTTTATTTTGACGGCTTCCCTCAAACAATGCATCAGCTGCTTCAGACCTTCTGGATATTCACAACGATTGAGATGGTAGATGGTCCGTTCAAGTAAAAACGTGATGTACATATCTAATTCCACCTGTTCAGTATATCCCTTTAATCGCGTAACTTCTGAAGTAATCTGGTCACTGAACTTGTAGATGATATCATCAATATTATGATCAAATTTATTAGCTGCCTCTAAAATATTTATCATTGCGGGCAGCAATTCCATTTTATTTTGCTCTATATAATTCACGTAAGCCGGCAAAATACCTTGATCTCCCATCATTAACTTATACAGATAGGTATTTGCTTCCGTCCAGCCCTTGAATTTATCAATATAGATCTGATCTTCTTCATCAGGTTCAGCAACTTTTGTTAGACTGGCGTAGAGCTCTGTATATTGTAGAGCTTCTTCGTAGCGTCCTTGTCTCTCACATGCGGAAGACTTCAGCAAATTTGAATATGCTCTATATACAAAGAAAGGATATGCCGTTATCCGATCACTTTTATCCGTTTTTTTCTTTGTATAGGATTGCAAAATTTTAGTTTTCTGCTCCAGGTCTTCGGCCAAGTCAAATACCTTGTCCCAGTATCTTAGAGCCAAGTATGTATTCGCCAGGTCTTTTATCGCATCCAACTGCCGTTCCTCATCCAGCCGATTAATATATGGCTCAAAGTGCACAGCGGCCCGCAGGTTATCATGTTGATTCTGACCAAGCGAGAGGGTGAAGATGCGATACTGGCACAGAGCCAGACGTTCCGAATGTTGATATTTCTCACATTCCGCCACACATTCGTACAACATCCGTGCAGCCTTCGTCTGTCCACGTTCAAGCATGCCTTCCGCCATCTCAAACAACTCCGAGATATACGAGCGATCATCCGTCACTTCCTGGATAACCTTATGAATACATTCCAGCTTGTCCAATTCAGCACAGCGTTGCAGGAATGGTTCCAGTCTCCTCCAATGAGGTGCCGATTCCACGAAACATTCAGCCCCATAAATCTCGTAGAAATACCCCTCTTCCAGCTTCATGCCTTGGGTAATCAGATCCAGTTGCGCCATAGCGATGGGCCGAGTCCCCTTAATAATTGCGCTAAGCGTTCCAGCGTTAACTCCCGATATATCGGCAAAATACTGCAGGGTGTACCCCTGTTTCCTGATGTAGTCCTCAATATATGAGCGTATCGTAGTTGTAGGTTCCATGTATCCCACCTCCACAATGAAAATCCATAATTTTGAATTTATATGATAAGCACAATTTTAATCCTAAATTTTACAGCGGTCAATAAAAATCGTGGCAATTCCCTTCATATTTATGCAAGGAGGCCTCGCCGTTCCTGCTTATAGAAAAAATCCATTAGAAGAATCCGTGAGAACGTGATACATTTAATCCAACTTACATATCCTACTATTTCAATAGGATTATACGACACAGAAGTTATCAATTCAGTTCGAGGAGAAGGTCAGATGAAATTTGCCTTGTTTAGTCTCATGATGAATCTGCCTAATGCCGTAACCGGGGAAGCTCTGACGACTCAGCAGAAATTCCACAATATATTAGAGCAAGCAAAGCTGGCTGAACGACTGGGTTTCGATGCCTATGGGATCGGTGAACGACATGGTGCTCCTTTTCTATCTTCCTCGCCACCTATCGTATTAACCGCAATAGCCGCAGCAACCACACGCATTCGGTTACTAACCACCGTCACTGTTCTTAGTATACTTGATCCAGTCCGGGTTGCCGAGGATTATGCCACGTTGGATCAATTATCGGGCGGACGGCTGGAGATGATCATCGGGAAAGGCAATGACCCTCGGCACTATCCGCTGTTTGGCATAAGCGAAGAGGAACAATGGGATTCACTCGATGAACGCTATCATCTGCTAAGACGGCTGTGGTCTGAAGAGAATGTAACCTGGCAGGGAACGTATCGCCCTCCGCTTGAGGGAGTGACCACGTGGCCCAGGCCGCTTCAGCAGTCCATCCCAATCTGGCATGGTAGCGCGTCCAGCACAGTCTCGACCGAACTCGCAGCCAAATATGGCGAGCCGCTCTTCACGTCGAACTCTTTTCACCCTCAGGCCAAATACAAAGCGTTAATTGATCATTATCGGGAACGCCTCGATTATTATGGTCATGATCCGCAGCAAGCAGTGATTGGCTCTGGTGCCGGCAGTCTCTATCTTGCGGATACGGGCGAAGAAGCCATTCGTCGTTATAAGCCATATTATGAAGCGTTCCATGCCACTGCCGCCGCACAGCATAATCAGTCTCCCTTCACCGATCTGGAGGATAACATTGCACGAGGCCCTGCGTTAATCGGCAGTCCGGAGCAGATCATTGAGAAAATTCTGGACTATCATGCCGCTTACGGACATCAGGTGCTGAGTATCAGCGTAGATGGACTGACGCATAGCGAGCAGTTGGAGCAAGTGGAGCGTTTTGCCAAGGACGTTGCCCCTGTATTACGCCGCGAACTGCCCAGTTCGGTATGGAATGAACCCCCGGTGTTAACCCAGCACTCATCCTTCCTTTCCTCTAATGCTACAGATTCATGGCCCACAGCCATCTCACCTATATTCCAGGTCTAACAATCTCCCACGTACAATACACGTGCTCCTTCCAGGGTGATTCCTACGAATCGCCCTCTTCCCTCTTCCTCCCACTTGTATCGCCGCTCTCTCTGTACCTATTTGGCCTGAATGCCTTCAAACAAGGAACGGAGCAACACATCTACAAACGCATCCTCCATCGCTTCACCCGTCACTAACATGCGATAGAACACCGGCCCATAGATCAGATCAATGTATAATCCAATGTCTATCCCACTCTTCAATTCGCCGCGCTCCACGCCCTTCTCCAGAATTCCCCGAGCTTCACGCCGACGTGGTTGGATATATCTTGTGCGGTATTCTTCGGCAAGCCCTTCATCCGACTGCCCTTCTCCGATAATCTGTGTAATCACTTTTCCTTCCCGACTGGTCAAAAAACGAACCAGATTACTCGCATGTATGCGTATATCCTCCAATACCGAGCCTGTATCCGGCACTGGCAATCTTGCCGTTGCCGCAGACATATATCCGTCCATGATGACAGCGCCTTTATTCGGCCACCATTTGTAGATAGTGGCTTTGCTCACCTGTGCACGTTCAGCAATCTTCTCGATCGTAACTGCCCCAAATCCGTGCTCCAACAACAACGCATACGATGCTGTAAGAATGGCATTCTGGGTTTCCATGTTACGTGGACGTCCTCTTTTGGCAGTCATCTTGAGCCCTCCTGGATGTATAAAATATATTTAATCATGAGTAATATTCATAAAAACGATACGTTCATTATACTAAAATGCCATGAGTACACACAATAATTCCATCCTCGGTTCACCTTTTCATCCTAATTAATATTCTCATTAAAATATTTTGAGCCTATTTACAATACTGCACGTTTAGTTTATTATATATTTGTAATTAGTGAACACAGCGTTTAGTAATTAACGTTTTTAAATATCACCTGTTTATTGGGAATACCATTTAGAACTGTGGAGGATGATTATGATGGATATGAGACAACAAGTGAAGAAGGCACCTGTACCCACCTGGATTATTTTTTTGCTGGCATCCGCTTGTGGATTGATCGTGGCAAATCTGTATTATGCTCAGACCGTTATCGGACCGATCAGCATAACCACGGGTCTTTCTTCTGCCGCTGCCGGATTGATCGTAACGTTGACTCAGATTGGTTATGTTATTGGTTTGTTATTCATCGTGCCGCTCAGTGACATTACCGAGAATCGACGCCTGGTCGTTCTTTTCCTCATCGTACTGGTGGTTGCCCTGATTGCTGCGGCTTTCTCGCCCACTGCTGTTGTATTTCTGACTGCCTCTCTATTCATTGGTATAGGTTCTGTTGTCGCTCAAATTCTGGTACCCTATGCAACATATCTTACTTCCGAGGAACAACGCGGACGGGTTGTTGGCAATGTCATGAGTGGTCTGCTGCTGGGCATCATGCTGGCTCGTCCTGTCGCAAGCTTTATCACCAGCCTCTTCGGATGGCAGACAGTTTTTGTATTCTCCGCCATTGTCATAACACTTCTCATGCTGCTCCTATCACGTGCTCTTCCTGCTCGCCAACCTGAACCCACCTTGAAATACGGTCAATTAATCGTGTCCTTGGGCACACTGTTCAGAACGATGCCGCTGCTGCGCCGCCGGGCGTTTTATCAGGCCAGTCTGTTTGGTGCTTTCAGCTTGTTCTGGACCACGGTTCCGCTGAGACTGGCTAACGATTTTGGCATGTCACAGCAAGGCATTGCCTGGTTCGCTCTGGCTGGTGTCGGAGGTGCTATTGCCGCTCCCATTGCCGGAAGACTGGCTGATCGCGGACTAACGCGTATTCTGACGGGTGCTGCCATGGTGATCGCTGCTGCTTCATTCGGTCTTGCCTATGTGTTCCAGAGCCACTCCACGTTTGCATTGATCCTGCTTGTTATCGTGGCAATCACACTGGATATGGCTGTCTCAGGAAATCTGGTGCTGGGTCAACGCATCATCTACTCCTTAGGAAGTGAAGCGAGAGGGCGTGTGAATGGCATATTCATGTCGATCTTTTTTGTCGGCGGTGCGATTGGTTCATCTCTTGGAAGCTGGTCTTATGCTCACGGAGGCTGGAGTCTCACAACGCTGATTGGCCTGATCATGCCGCTGCTCGCTTTGGTGTATTACTTTACGGAAAAGAAAGCGGTAGTTGTCAGCAATGAATAGAATGAATATATCGCTGAATCCGAATAACGGAATAAGGGCAGAGCTAATCATCAAGATTAGCTCTGCCCTTATTCCGTTATAATACTCACTTGGCTCCCTGTGACAGGAAGGTATCACTGTTATTAAGATGGATTCATCTACGTATTAGGCTTTACTGTGAAGGGTAACTTGGTACCCGTCTGGATCGGCAAATGTAAAGGTTCGCCCGAATGGTCCATCTATTGGTGCAGATGTAATCTTTACGCCTGCCGCAACAAGCTTGTCGTGGATTTCTTGCGTATCAGGAGCATGAAGCCACAGAGCGACACCAAGTCCTGGCTGAGCACCTGAACCGAGTTCTGTTCCTGGCAATAGGTCACGTAAAGCAAATGCAATCGGCTTGGTGTCAAAGACCACCGCATGAGGTGGTCCCGCCTGTGAGCGTACCAGGCCAAGATAGTTTTGATAAAATTCGGCAGAGCCTTCAAGATTGCTCACTTGAAGTGAAATGAAATCCGGTCCGATTACTGACATAATGTAATGATCTCCTTTATATATGGGGTTGGTTGTTTAGGTTATCTTGATCATACAAGACCGCTCTTGCCAACAGTATGTCAGTAGTGTTCTTTCCTTTTTTCGATTTTTTCTTTTACTCGTTTTCTCTCTTACAACAACACAGGCAGATGCGTAGTCGCATCATACTCCACCAACGGCTCACCGGTATGCAATTTACGCACCAGATCTGGATTGGCGATAAACGGTCTGCCGAACGCAGCCAGATCTATGCTTCCCTTACTAATCGCGTGCTCTGCGATCTGAACATCCAAATCCCCCACACCAATGATGATTCCATCCCACCGACTACGAATCCGCTCGTGAAAAGACTGCTCCCCTTCCCATGCTTTTGTATATTGATCTGTTGAGGGATGCAAGATCGTAATTCCCGTCTCGCGGAACAAGTTCAGATATGCATCGATCATTCCAGCTTTATCTGCCCATGCATAGGATGCATCATCATCCTTTTTCTCGGAAAATCGTACCGATATGCGATCCACAGGTATCTCTTTTTTTACAGCCACAATAATATCCCGCAGGAACCGCAATCTGCCCGCAGTGTCGCCTCCATATTCATCTGTTCTGTGGTTGGTCTTCTCATTAATAAACTGGTCGATCAGATACCCATGCGCAGCATGCAGCTCGATCCCGTCGAACCCTGCCAGAACCGCATTGCGGGCCGCCGTCTGAAAATGCTGAATTGTATCCGCTATATCCTGTGCACTCATCGCTTGAGGAACCTGATACGGCTTATGCAGCTTATGCACTCTTCCCTCTGCCGCAAGGCTGGAAGGTGCCACTGGAGTGGTTCCGATCAGATCGGAATGGGACAACCTGCCGACATGCCACAGTTGAGCAATAATGGTGCCGCCGTGTCTGTGAACAGCATCCGTTACCCTTTTCCAAGAAGTCGTCTGTTCATCTGTATATAAACCGGGGATGCCGTAAGTGCCTTTGCCTGCCAGATTCGGGTTAATACCCTCGGTAATGATCAGTCCCACGCCATCTCGGGCACGCTGCTCATAATACGCCACCATCTCATCCGTCACGGTCCCCTCCCGATCATCAGCAAATCCCCGGGTCAACGGAGCCATCACCATTCGGTTCCTTAATTGCCACTGATGAATCGTTACCGGGCTTAATAGTGTTGAACGTGTATTCATGTTATCCATGTCATATCCCTACTCTCTTTGTCATTAGGGATATTGTACGGTGGCTCTGATATATCGTAAAATGATTGAAATATATAGTTGTATCTCTCAGAGAGATACCTGACATCAACATCTGCGGAAGCAATGTAAGTTAATCCACGTTCAGGAGGATACAGCATGGAACTTTCCGATATCGATATTGTTCTCGCGGTGGCACGTTCAGGGAAAATCTCACAGGCTGCCAAAGAACTGAATTACGCGCAATCCAATGTCACTACGCGCATCAAAAAACTGGAGCAGGAATATCGAATCCAGTTGTTCAACCGTTTTCCCAAAGGTGTTGTACTGACCTCCAAAGGAGAACAGTTCGTCCAGTACGCCACACGCATTCACAACCTTTTGCACGATCTGAAGCAGGATATGACCGATCCCGGTGAACCTTCAGGCACGCTGAAAATCGGCATTGTAGAAACGGCGGCATCCAGCCGCTTTATGGAAATTCTGAATGAATATCAAATAACCTACCCGAAGGTGTCCATTTCACTCGTCAACTCCACTTCACCCAAAGTACTGCGCAAGAAAATACAGGACTATGAGATTGATGGTGCTTTTATCAGCGGGGCTTGTGTGAAAGAAGGTTTGAAGGTGGAATACGAGATGCAGGACACCGTTCATATCATCTCCAAGAAGACAGACATACCACCCGAAAGCCTGTGCCAAGTATCGTGGGTTGTTTTCCCCGAGGGCTGCCCGTACCGTGAAATGACCGAAGAATTTTTGCAGGAAGAGGGGTTGTCCGCACGTAATATCATCGAAGTGAGTACGATGGAAAACCTGCTCAGCTGTGTGGAGTCTGGAATTGCTTTTACCATTATGCCGTGCAACGTTATTCACAAGAAACCGGATGATTTCTCCGTATTTGATCTGGCAGATCGCTTTACTCATACCACGACAACCTTTGTCCGCGGTGAGGATCGGTATGTCAGCAGTGCGCTGGATCAGTTCATGAAGCTGCTGAACCAGAAGTGCATTACGTTTTGATATAGATAACTTAGTCCCCCACTTTCAACCGCTGAACTTCTTGATCACTAAATGGACTAGAGCACATTGATCGAGACCATAAAAAAAGAAGGCACAAGGTACTCATTAAGAGTACTTTGTGCCTTCTTACCCTCTATACCATAATCAGCTTAACCCTTACTCCACCTTGAATCGCGCAGCCGATTCGGCCAGCTTTTGCGTCAATTGATCGATCGTATCGACCATGTTTGCCAACTGCTGTACTGTCGAAGACTGCTCCATCATGGTTGCTGTTACCTCTTCAACCGAAGCAGATACCTGCTCTCCTGAAGCCGACAAACTATGGGCTGACTCCAGTACAACATCCTTGTTCTGCAACATCTCTTGCATCTGTCCTGCCATTGTAGCGATCTGTTGATTAATGACCGATACCTTCTCCAAAATCACATCAAACGCCTGACGAGTCTGCAAGACAAGCTCATCCTGTCTGGACGAGATGGTGTGAATCTCTGCAACACTTTGGTTGTTCTCGGCGACATCGGCCAGATTCTGCTCGATAATGCTGGAGATTTCCTTGGACTGGCGGGAACTCTGCTCTGCCAGATTGCGAATCTCCTCGGCCACAACCGCAAATCCTCTGCCATGCTCCCCCGCCCGTGATGCTTCAATTGAAGCATTCAATGCAAGCAGATTGGTCTGCTTCGCAATCTGGCTGATGGCTTCCGTGATCTGACTAATACTGCCCGAACTCGTTTGAAGTTTGACGGTAATCTCAGAGATTTTCTCCACTTCCCGTTCGTTCACTTCATTAATACGCATCAGTTCATTCACGACTTCATTCCCATTGTGGAATACCGTTTCGATCTCATCCGCTCTTGCCTTCACATCCTGTGCACTACTGTTCATGGCAGCCACTTTATCGCCAAAGGTGTTGAATTTACTTGCAATCTGCTCGGTATCTTCCGATTGAGCCTCCATCGCTTTTGCAATCCCCATGGACGTCGCCGAGGTCTCATCAATGGATCTTGCCGTCTGTCTGGATGTCTCCTCCAATTCCTGAGTACTGGCTTGAAGGACATGGATTGAATTATTCATATCGGTAATGAGGTTCCTGTTCTGCTCCACCATACCATTAAAGCTCTCCGCCAGATCCTTGAATTCACTGTTATATCTGCCATTGGCCTTAACGGTCAGATTGCCTTGAGCAAGTTGTTGGAACAGCCCGATCAGACGAATGATAGGTCTTGTAATACTACGAGAAATCAGCAATCCCACACCGATAGCCAGAGCAACTCCGATCAAGGTCACGATAAGCATTTGACGTTGGATATCCTCTATTGGGCGCTTGATATCATCATAATCGTCAATAATCACCACGGAGAGATCTGCACCAGGAATCTGATTAATACGATAGTAGATGTCATCTCGATCCATTGAAGTGATTTTCACTTTGTCGGTAGCTCTGGCCTCCATAAGTTCCATGGCTTCCTTGTCCTCTTCCAGCGTTTGTCCCACAATGGAAGGGTCCAGTGAATCATACATGATGATGCCGCTCCGGCTCAGCACTTCAACTCTGCCTTGGGCATTGATTTTAATGTCTCCCAGTTGCCCCAGGAAAAAGCTGCTGTCCACCGACATAGCAAGCACACCCAGGATATTCCCCTGTTCATCGATGATAGGCTCCGAGAATACAATAATGAGCTTCTTGCCAGTCTTAGAGACGACCGCGTCACTGATGAAGGATTTCCCCTGTATAGACTCCTGGAAATATTCCCGATCTCCCCGTGACTGCCCAATGACTTCTGGCATGGTTCCCGCCACCATGGTTCCTTCCTTATCAAACACGAACAGATCTGGCTTGCTTCCTTCCGTTTCCGATATACTGTCGGTCAAGATCGTATTGGCCTTATTGAAATACGGGTTCTCATCCGAGAAAAATTCTTCATCCGTCATGTCAGTTGTATTACGCAGCTCCAAGAGTTCCTTGAAGGTATTATGTACGGATATCGCATGACTCAATTGTTGCTGAAGTTGCATCGCTGTCCAAAGCCCTTCCCCAAGGCGGTCAGCCATCACATTAATCTCATCCTTGCTTTTCCTGACCACAACATCAGATGAAATCATATAACTTGTGGTCGTTGCACCAAGCAGAACCAAAACAACCAATACACTGATCATGAAAGGCAGTTTGATTTTAAGCGACATATTTTTGATCCTATGCCCTAACCCTTTTCTTTTCCCCATTTCCCACTTCTCCCCACTTCCCTGAACCATATGCATCTGAACGATGTACATACATTATCGGAAAAATCCATAGTATAATTGATCATTTAGGGAGATATTGCCACTGTTTTCTTTTTTTCTGATAGCAACATAAAAAAATGGCCTGTCAGATCGACTATCCATCTTTGGAATGGATGTTGCCGTTACCTAACAGACCGTTTTAAATTTGGTAATGATTCAATTACGTTTACTTACGCAATCTCCGAGAACTTAGCGCGTGGTGGCCATTCTGCAGGAATGTACTGCGCGTATTCTTCATCTGTTCAATCCGTCGTTCAGCCAGACGATCTGCGGCAACATAGGTTGCGATGCCTTCGGTACGTGAGCTTTCGAATATTTTCTCCAGATTGGAATAGATCTCTCCGATCCTGCTCCATGCTCGATCCGCATTATAACCGTTTAGCTCATCCGCAATGTTAATTACACCACCTGCATTGATAACATAGTCAGGCGCGTAAACGATGCCCATATCATACAGCTGATCCCCATGACGGGTCTCCAGCAGCTGATTATTGGCACAGCCCGCTACAACCTTCGCCTTAAGTGTCTTGAGCGTATCGTCATTAATCGTACCGCCCAGTGCACATGGTGCATAGATATCACACTCCACACTAGTAATGTCTGCGGGATCAACAGCTGTCGCGCCGAAGCGATCCACAGCCTGTTTCACCGAGTCCTTATGGATATCCGTAACGATCAGATGTGCACCTTCCTCATACAGATATTTGCACAGATGCATCGCCACATTGCCGACACCTTGGACCGCTATCGTTTTACCCTCCAGCAGATCGGTACCAAATGCTTCTTTGGCTGCTGCCTTGATCCCCCGATATACACCCCAAGCCGTTGCAGGTGATGGGTTACCGGATGAACCATAGCTCGGTGAGATGCCTGTCACATAGTCCGTTTCCTGATAGATCAGGTTCATGTCCTCTTCCGTTGTTCCCACATCTTCGGCTGTGATATAACGTCCGTTCAACCCTTGAATATATCGTCCAAACGCCCGAAACATCGCTTCGTTTTTGTCGCGCCTTGGATCTCCGATAATAACGGTTTTGCCGCCGCCCAGATTAAGTCCGGATACCGCATTCTTATATGTCATACCACGGGCAAGGCGCAGGGCATCTTCAATGGCTGCTTCTTCTGAAGCGTAAGTCCACATCCGCGTGCCTCCCAGCGCAGGGCCGAGTGTTGTGTCGTGTATGGCGATAATTGCTTTTAACCCTGAATTTCGATCCTGGCACAGAACCAGTTCCTCATAATCGTGATGCTCCATTGCTTCAAACCAACTCATGTGCTAACCGTCTCCTCCAACCATTTTTGCGATCCAATCGCATTGTTCTCTATTCATTGACCATCCTCTATTGTACCCATGAATACCCAGTTTGTGCAAAATCACATCGCAATGTCAGAGAAGCATCGAACGATGCTTCTCGTATGGCGGGAGCAAAGCTGTCGAATTTCAGATTTTAATTTTATCGTCTATCAATAGAAAAACCTCTCTCCCTTACAGGAGAAAGGTACACTTCCTTCAACTGCACCAACCTATTCGCCCCAAGTAGGCCACTTGATCGTTCACATTTAAGGGAGCGTCTCAACCACATTGATTGGATGCAAATCGCCATCTACAGCGAATGAGGCCTGCCCCGTCTCTTCGGAGACAACCAGCACAACCGCATCCGTCAATTCACTGAGTCCCAGTGCTGCCCGATGACGAGTCCCTATTTTTCGTTCATGCACTTCCGCTTGCGACAACGGCAGCACATTACCAGCGGATACAATCTGATTGCCACGAATCAACACAGCCCCGTCATGAAGTGGCGCACCGGGAATAAACAGCGATTCCAGCAACGCATGTGTCACTCTTGCATCCACAGTCACGCCTGAGTGAATGATCGACTCCAACGGAATCTCCCGTTCAATCACAATCAACGCACCATATCTCCGGTCAGATAGATGCTGTACGCTCGATGTTAATTCGGCAAACTTCTCGGTAAAGGGTGACAGATAACAATCCAGATAAAACGAAGAGGCGAGCACCTCAATCTGCTTGATCTCCGCTCGAATCTCTGCAAATTGCCCTAGCAGACAGACACTGTCATTTTCAAAACGGGATAACGTCATGTTCATTCGATCCGCTACACGATGGAGGTCTGCCTTGAGCTTCTGCCTCATCGAGGAACTGTCACAGTCTGCTTGCTGAGTCATCATTCGCCGCCTCCTCTGGTTGGCTTGGGCTTCACGCCACATCATTAGTACCCATACCTTCCCCTCTGGAGCAGATATTTATGCAATGGCAGGGCGGTATGAACTAATCATGTTCATGAATGTAACTGATATAACAAGCAGAAAAAGAGCCTGCCCGCGAAACGAACTTTCCACGGGCAGGCCCTATTCTCGCATTGATTTTGATGTCTACTTCACTTATTGTGCTTTTCCGTATGAACCTGCCTTAAATGTAGTCGGATCATACCATTTGTACCCTGCCGCAGGTGCAGCCCATGGCTCAAGTTGCGGCTCGGTTGATGCAGCCGGAGCTTCGATAGGAAGCAGGCTTGTTGCCGTATCCAATGTCAGTCCTGGCACTTGTGCCAGACTGGTGTAGCTCTCTTTGACCGCAAGCCATTTCACGGTATTCACAAGGAACGTTGCATCATCCACTTCTTTGAATCCATCATAGGTCTTTTTGGTAGCACCGGTCTCTTCACGCAAATATTTCGGAGTCGCGTCTTCCACAGGTGAAGAGTCACCGATAAATGCGGCTTTGCCCGCACCAACCTTTGCAATGGCTGCATAGGCTCCTTCAGCTCGTCCACCACCGTTATATACGCCCTGATCCACGGCATTGCCCCACTTGGACACACCACTTGGTACATACACCAAGCCTTTGGCTTTGTTCGGGTCTATAATCGCAATGGTCGATCCCGCATGCATGGCTACAGAATTAACACCAGCCGTAATGCCGAAGGATTGTGCAGATGGAACGATATCCGATGCATTTACATCTCCAAGGGCATTGTAGCGGAAACGGACACCAAAGTTCGTCGCGAGCCAGTCTGAACTAGTCACACTCTGCATCGCTGGTGATTCGGCTTCAGCCGAAGACATGCCTTTGGCCGGATTCAGGAAGGCACCGCGGCGATAACCGTTGAATACTTCGGAAGAATCCCAGCGGTTTTTGTTGCGGTCTGCATTATAGTGGTCGGAGATGAAGAACACACTTCCTCCGTTCTGCACGTACTGCACCAGCGCAGCCTGCTCTGTCGCTTTGAACGGCACATTGGCTTCGCCAATGACAAAGACGTCGTAATCTTTCAATTTATTATAGGTGATGGCTTGCTCACCGAATGTATACGGGATGCTGCGTTCCAGCTGATCCACGGCAAAGCCTGCGTTTCGCAAACCATTGGCAAAATCCGAAAATGCCCCGTCAATAATCCAGTCGGCAGCACCTGCTGTCTGGGCGTGGGTATTATCAAACAATACTTTTTTGCCGGTACCGTCCGGTAATGTTGTACCTGGGTTTGGTTCTGGATCAGGGTTGGTTGTTCCGGAGGAAAATGTAATGGACGTTGGGTTTTTGACTCCTGCATAGCTGTTGTAGGCACCGAGGGTTCCGGTTACGATAATCTTTTTGCCTACAAGACTGGGGTTGGACGCCAATCCATATTGCGAACGGAAAGATGAGGGAATCTGTACATCCAATAATCTGGCGTTAGTTCGCTCTGACGCTGAATCTGCAATCAGAACATTAAAATCATTGGCATACGGAGATGTAAACTTCGCGGTAAGCGACCCGGTAGCATGTCCAACAATGATTCCTTCAACCGTTGCTGTTCCTCCACCGCTCTGGGCAGCGATGGCCTGAGATACCGTAAGTGGTGCTGCAGCTTGTACCGGACTTTGCGAACCCGGCCCCAGCAGTGCGGTTGCCATCATGATAAAGACCAGGAATGCCCCGATCCAGTGCTGCCATAACGCCTTCTTCATATTCCCTTTCTCCTCCTCCAAATTACCTGATAATGGGTTATCCTCCTTTAATTTAATTGTTCATATGCTGAATTCCTCTTTCTTTTTGTAAAGTTTATGAAAAAGTTTAGAAGTTGAGTCTATTGGCCCATACTGATTAACAAAAGTATCCCAAAGGAGACCTATATGAAGTTTCTATATTTCTTCTGCTCCTGCTGAATGGCTGGTTCTTGTATCCGTCTGCATATCTCGGTGTATACATTCCCTATGTGCTGTGGATAAGCCTATTTTCAGAAAAAAGTTAAATTCGTTGCGGACTTGGGATTGCATTTTGCCACCGTTCATTGCATAATGAATATATAAACGTGATAATGATTATCATTCTTGAACTTGTCTCTTTGTAACTTTCTACTGCATATGATTTTACGATTTTATAGATAAAGGGGAACGAACATCGAATGAATACAACTCTGCAAAAGGCTGATCTGCAGCTTGACGATTATTTGGATCTTCTGAACCTGGCAACCAATCTGGGTGATACGAGATGGCAGAAGGAAATCATCCGTAAGCTGGCTTATACTTATCCCGCAGTTCAATGTAAACAACCACAATAGCATGCCTTATACATCATAAATCTACATTATGGCTCATGACCGATTCATTCGTTGAATCTGTTATGGGCTATTTTTGTTGTACAATGTAATTGAACTAAACATTTACACGAGAAACGGAGAGGACAGAAATAACCTGAAGAAGCGGAGCTAAAAGCTTTCTGAAAGAAAGCTGCTTCGGAAGCATACATCTCGCCTTTATCCCCGGATTTTCCCCTTTGAAAAAGGGTATCCAAAAAATCTGGGGATAACAGCGATCGAAGGTTGTTCTGTCATCAGAGTGGCAAGTGTAATATTCTTAAGTTCAATTTATATAGGAGGGGAACAACGATGCAACTGGAGACCGAACGACTCATCATCAGGGATATTCTGGAGACGGACTGGGAAAGTATACATAACTACACATCCATGACAGAAGTTACTCAGCACACGGCATGGGGACCAAATACCGAAGAGGATACTCGAGCATACGTGCAGTTTGTGTTGGACATGCAGCAAACACAACCACGAGAGGGCTTTGAACTGGCCATATGCTTGAAAAAGGAGGGCATACTGATCGGTGGTGTTGGCCTTCACATCGAAAACACGAACGCTGAGATCGGTTATGTGCTCAATCCCGTTTATCAGGGAAAAGGGTATGCTGCCGAAGCAGCCCGAGCCATGCTTGGCTTTGGCTTTAATACACTTGGCGTACACCGAATTTATGCGAAATGCCGCCCGAACAACAAGGCTTCAGAGAACGTTATGCAGAAGATCGGTATGCAGCGTGAAGGTCTGATGCGAGAGCATTGGTTTTACAAAGGGGAATATCATGATTCGTATCTATATTCGATTCTTGCAAAGGAATATGCAGGTGGACAATTTCACGGAAACTCAAAAAGCTGACTCCCATATATGGGACGCCAGCTTTTCTTTTCTTTTTCTCCGTAACGACCCCAATCGCCAATGGAGGTGAAGCCTCTGAACAAACTAATTTACAGTCGGCACAGCTCTACCGGACAGCTCGGGAATGTCGGACATCCACACATACAACGCAAGGCTGCCAGATCCCGAATCATCAGTTTGCCGTCCATCATATCCAGCGTACCTTGTTCTTTCCATGCCCCCAGCATCCGCGTTACGCTCTCCCGGGTAGCTCCAATCATCTCGGCAAGATCGGTATGGTTCAGCTTCATGTCCAGCACAATACCATCCGGTGTAACCCTGCCATAAGAATTGCTGGCACGGATCAGTGTCGAAGCGAGGGCACCCGCCTTGCCATAGAGCAGCAAATCACGGAATCTCGACTGGGTAATCCGCTGCGACAGTGCCATCCATTGCAGGAATTTCAAGGCAAGGTCGCCATGTTTGCTGAGTATACTTTCCAGATCGCTAAGCGAGATAATGGCCAGTTCCCCTTTTTCCGCCATCTCTGCACTGTAGCTATGATTCAATCCGCCGATGCCTCCGAATTCACCGATGAGATCGCCGCTTTGTTGAATGGATAAAATAATTTCCTTGCCATCCTCCGTCGACTTGGTCATTTTCACTCGTCCCGAACGAATGTAGTACAGATATCCGGCTTCATCGCCTTCGAGAAAGAGACTATATCCCGACTTCACCCGTTTGGGTTGCATTTTTGCTTCAATCAGGTCCCATTGCTCAGATGTAACGAACGAAAGGATTCCGCCTGTTTCCCGTGTCATTTTGCCCGCCTCCGCTTGTTTCTGCTCTGCTCTTTGGGTTGTTCTTTCTACAAATACTGTACCCATAACCTTCGTCCCCCTCGGTGATTCCTTATGTATCCATCATACCGCGAAAGTAACGCGAGGGTTATCGGGGGATTACCTGATCCTTGACGAGAAACTCCCTGAATTTGCTGTGAGAAAAGTCACATTTCACCGATATGCCTCATCCTTCGCATTTCTTCAATCCCTTGGTGCACCTGACTCAGGAGTCCTCCACTGCCCAAGTTCAGTAAATTACGGAACGGAAATAGGGGTTTTCCCTGAATTACAATGTACGAGAAAGGGTCTACAATAGAACTAACATCCTAATACCCTTACTTGGAAGATGATCCTTGAACCAAGGTTACCGATATTAATTACACAGGAATGATCGATATAATCCGAAAAAGGAAGTGTCCTCTCATGCATGATGAACTGCCATCTGGCATTCAGGAGATGATCGACGGCCTGCGCCTGAACACATCCAGCGACTTCTGTGGACTTGCCTGTCTGAACGGGACGATGCTACGCTGGAAGCATACCTCTGGGGCAAGTAATGAACGGGTGAGACGCATGGAAATGCGCCCCGGACAAGATCTGGTGGGCACAGCCCTTCGGACTGGACGCACAGCCCGATCTGATGCACAATCCACCGGGGAGCATACACCCGGTCGTTGCCCGTTAATGCTTGCTGAGCGGTTGGTAAGTGCCATAGCGGTACCTGTGTTTCAGGAAAGTAGCGTGCCTGGCGCCGTGCTGCTCGTTGGCAGCAGACTGCCTTGCACCTTCTCACCGGACATGGTCCGGCAGACGGAGCAAGTCGCTCTACATCTTCAGCCGTACGTATATGGATAACGACATCTGTCTTTAATATGGAAGAAGTCTTGTTATTTCCTTAGGGAAGTATCAAGGCTTTTTTTATTATAGTTATTCACAGCGGAGCAAGCCTTAGTCTGTTCACCTGTCTTCGCTCATCTGTATACATCGACGTCACTCACACAGATTGATATAATCGAGTCCATACATTCATATATTCATAGATAGTATATACAGCTAAGGAGGCCACAGATATGTTTGTACTGACAAATGCCAGTGTTATTCCATGGGAATCCACACAGCACAACAGTACCATTTCCATAAAAACGCCTTCATTGGTTACCTGCACGGCGACGGTGGACTATAGATTTGGTAATGAGCACGGTGTTTTACATAAAGGGCAGTTACTTTTTCTACATTCCCAGTGCTCCCTGGAGCTTATACATATCCCGCCTTCTGCCTTCACCTTGTATCATATCGGTTTTCAGGATTACGCATTAACGGAAGAGAGTCCTGACAAGCGTGTTTATCAGCTTACATCAGTGAACTTGCCCTCACATGGTTCGAAGACCGGAGCAAGTCCACAGGTTCTGCGAATGCTCGCAATCATCCAGGAGCTTTCCGAAACGAGGACAGGAAGTGCCCAGACCGAAGAAGCCAGATCCCATTATCTGCTGAGTGAATTGCTTGAATTATTCAAGCTGGCGATTAAACCTTCTACAGAGATGGTAGACAGTATAATTCGTGAAGCACTTCGCTATATTAACCATCACTATGACAGCCATCTCACCCGTGAAGAACTCGCCAGATTAACCGGGTTTAATGCGAGCTACTTCTCCAGGTTCTTTCAAAAACAGGTTGGACGCAGCTTCCAGGCTCACTTGACCCGAGTTCGTATGGACAAGACGAAGCAATATCTGTTGTCTACGCAGGCCACCTTGAATGAAATTGCTCTGCTTGTGGGGTACTCCGATGGTTTATACCTAAGTCGAAAATTTAAGCAGTTTACTGGGATTAGCCCAAGTGAATACCGACTACAGCCCCGCGCAAGACGAATTGCTACCGTACAGTACACAGGAGATCTGTTAGCCTTAGGCGTTCAACCCATTGCCGCCTCATTCCTTCCCTGGGCGATGTCACCGCTGATCCAAGACGAGTTGCATGATGTGCTGGATTTGGATGAACATGGTGTGGAAGAAGTCCTCCGAACTGAACCACCTGATCTGATCATTGCGCCAGATTATCTATACTATTTGCCCCATAAGCTCGAACAACTGGAACAGATTGCTCCGGTTATGGTCCTGCCATGGGACCAGTTAAATCGACTGGAGACTGTTCAACTCATCGGACGAATTATAGGTCGAGAGCAGGCTGCCGAAGACTGGATAGAGCATTACACCACACTGGTCAGCAGTGAAGCTGAACGACTTGGGGCTGCAATCGAGCCTGATGAAACCGTTGGGTTATATGAACTCTGGGAAGACGGCACGATCTGTATCTGGAATGTAACGGCCAGAGCAGCATACAACGTATATTACGGACTCAATCTTACACCTGCCCCCAATATCCTGCGTGACGTTCTGGAATCCCACAATCATCAGTTTATCCAGGAAAATCAATTGACGGATTATGCGGCAAACCATATGTTTCTCGTGCTTCCCTCACATGAAGGCGGTCTGTATCATGATGCACAAGTCAAACTCAGGGAACGACCATACTGGAACAAGATTATGAATAACGGAAATAGCCGGATATATCCGCTCAAGCTGGAACAATTCTGGTGTAATGATGCGCTGGCTCTGGAAAAGCAGCTTCAGCTTATGGTAGATATCCTGATTCGGGAGAATGGTGAAAAGAACAGGTAACCATTGTCCATGCTCAAGAGGTCACATTTTGAGATGGACGATACTTGTATCCAAAAGCTACGATACTAAGGAGGTTTTATTGAGAAAGATAATCATTATTGATTGGGGAGAAGCAGAATGACAGGGGTTAAATCAAAATGGTGGACTGGGCTTATGTTCCTGGTACTGGTGATTGGAATTATTGGCTGCTCAAGCCAAGCGGATGAAACAAGAGAAAATAAACCTTCCTCACCTGTTACTACAGAAGAACAAACGGCAGACAGCACTGCAGAAACGCAGATCATATCCACCGTTAATGGAGATGTTGAAATACCCACGAACCCGCAGCGGATTGTGACGCAGGGTTACCTCGCTGATTTTCTCGCACTTGGGGTCAAGCCAGTAGGCGCACCGGATTATGAGCTGGAAAGCCCTTATGTGCTTGATCTGATTGAAGGCGTAGCAGACATTGGTCGTATCGACGGCGGTTCAGTCGAAAAAATTCTTTCGCTTGAGCCCGACCTGATCGTCACTGTAGGTGGGGATGAGAAGCTGAATGAGCAATATCGCAAAATCGCACCAACCCTCATCATCCCTTATGGTACATACGACAATGTGCATGAGGAAATCACTGCCTTTGGGGAAATCCTAAACAAACAAAAGGAAGCTGCAGAATGGTTGTCCCAATTCGAAGTAAAAGTGAAGTCAGCCAAGGACTCCATTCAAGGGCTGGTCAAGGAAGGTACGACCTTCTCCAACTTCAGTCTCTTTGGTAAGGATTGGTACATCAACGGAGATGGTGTCAACCGCGGTGGACAAGCCATCTACCAACAGCTCGGACTTAAAGCACCAGACATTGTGCAAAAGGAACTGATTGATCAGGATAAAGATACTGTAACTGTATCCGAGGAGAAACTGGCGGATTATGCAGGTGATTATATTTTCCTCGATTTATCCAATGGAGGTTCGCTGGATGAAAGTTCACCAGTCTGGTCATCCTTGGACGCTGTGAAGAACAATCGAGTGTTTAAGCTGGATGGGGAACGGTTCTGGCCTTATGATCCTCTTGCCGTAGAGGCACAGGTCCAGGAGATTGCCAATATGATTCAGGAACGTTTCCGCCAAACAGAACATTAAGGTTCAATGTTTCTATCCTACAAGCTGAGAGAGAAAGAAGCTATTCGGAGATTAAAGCTCTGAATGGCTTCTTTTTTTGTTATGATATAGATAGAACTAAGGAAGCGGACAGGGGGAAATCATGTGATTCAACTATTAGTTGTAGACGACCATGTTGTCGTGCGTTCCGGGCTGATCGCCTTACTTGAAGGAAAGAATGATATACATATCGTTGGAGATGCCGCAGATGGCGATGAAGCCATTGCCAAGGCTCAAGAGTTGAAGCCAGATGTGGTCTTGATGGATTTCAGCATGCCGCCAGGCAAAGACGGTCTGACCGCTACTGCTGAATTGAAGAAATTGATGCCAGATGTCTCCATTTTGATACTGACCATGCATGACGATGAAGAATATCTGTTCCGCGCCATCCACGCGGGAGCATCCGGATACATACTCAAAAGTGCGCCGCATGAAGAATTGCTTGCCGCAATTCGTTCCGTAGCAGAGGGTAGCGCCTATCTGTACCCCAGTGCGACCAAGCGGCTGATGAGTGAATATCTGGACAAAGCCAAACAGGAAAACGCCGGACCGTATGACACGTTATCCGAGCGGGAGAAAGAGATTTTGTCCTGGATTGCCAAAGGTTATGCCAACAAGGAAATTGCCGAACATCTGATCATCAGTGTCAAAACGGTCGAATCCCACAAAAGCAATCTGATGGAGAAACTTGGCCTGCGTACACGCCCGGAACTGGTGAAGTTCGCCATGAAAAAGGGGTTGCTGAACTTTGAGTAGTGCACGCAAGAACAGACTAAGTGGACTCGCAGACCAGCCCGTACGCCTCTTGCTGAACGAAATCGATAATCACATTACGGATAATGAATTTCGCAGCAGGTTGAAAGGTTCCCTGCATCAATTGAGTGATTTGAAATTTGCTCTGGATGAGTCCTCCATTGTTGCTCTCACAGACCGCAAAGGGAAAATCCAATATGTGAATGATAAATTCTGTGAAATCTCGCAGTATGAGCGCGAGGAACTGATCGGTAAGGATCATCGAATCATTAATTCCGGATACCATGGCAAAAGCTTTATGAAAAACCTGTGGGAGACGATATCCTCAGGTAAGGTATGGAACGGGGAAATTCGCAATCGTGCCAGAGATGGCAGTCATTATTGGGTCAACACCACCATCGTGCCTTTCCTTGATAACGACGGCGAGCCATATCAATACCTGGCTGTACGTAGTGAGGTCACCAAGCTGAAATCCGTTGAAGCCGAATTGCAGAAGATGATGTCCCAGGTCATGAATATTCAGGAAGAGGAACGACGCCGGATCTCGCGTGAACTGCATGACGGGATTGGACAGAGTCTCTTCTCTCTGGTGATTCAGATGGACCGACTGCTGGCAGACCAGCCTCAACCCGGGGTTGAAGCACTTCGTAAGCAGGTCACGGGTATTATGGAAGATGTACGCGGTATGGCATGGGAGCTGAGACCGTCCGTTCTGGATGACCTGGGTGTTGTTCCGGCGATTCGTACGTATATCGAGAATTACACCCGTCACTACGGAATCGAAGTTGATCTGGAATGTAATTTGCGCAAACGTCTGGAGATGAACCGGGAGATAGCCATCTACCGGATTATTCAGGAAGCCTTAACCAATGTCGCGAAGTATGCCGATGTTGCCGAGGCACGTGTTACTATAGAAGACGCTGAGGACATGACGATGGTTATTATTGAAGACCAGGGTGCCGGATTCAGCGAAGCAACTGCCGGCAATGGCGTTGGATTGTTCAGTATGGAAGAGCGTGCCCGTGGTGCAGGAGGAACGTTGAGAGTCTCTTCCGAGCCTGGCGAAGGGACTACCGTTACCCTTTTACTGCCCAAGACAGCCCGAGCATAACCGGACATGCTTCGTATCACACTTAGCGCTTCACTCCAGCTTATCTATTATTTAACGGCTGCTCGCTATTGGACTGTGCGAGTGGTCTTTTTATTTCCGATTGGTCGAAATGACAAAATGAAGGCTTAAAATCGGTTAAATTCAATAATCATGATAAATAGATTGACTCCTGTTACGATTCGTCATTAAACTATGAATGCCACATACACATTGTATGTTTAGTAAAATTCCATTGTTCATTTCATATAGCGAAAGAAAAGGATGGTCAACATGTCAGAGAAACGCTCCTCCAAAGGAGGAGAAATTCCACAAATGTACAATCTCGACGAGATGGATCGCAAAATCATCGCCGCGCTTCACAAGAACAGCCGGATATCCTACACGGACCTGGGTACACAGATTGGATTGTCGCGTGTAGCTGTTCAGGCGCGCATTAATGCGTTATCCGAAAAAGGAATCATCGAACGTTTCACCGTGGTGATCAACCCTGGCAAGGTTGGGCTTCAGGTCTCGGCCTTTTTTAATGTCGATGTCGAACCGCCCTTCCTGGATGAAGTCGCTGAGAAACTGGACGAAGAGCCCGCCGTCACCAGCCTTTATCATATGACAGGTCCGAGTACCCTGCACATGCACGGTATTTTTGCGGATATGGAAGAGATGGAGCAGTTCTTGCTGGAGAAGCTCTATAAGATGCCGGGTATCGTCAAAGTGGAATCACAGCTATTGTTGAAACGTTATAAAAGCCGGATGGGCATGAGACTCTAGGAGGAAATCAGCATGGGTTGGAAAGATTACAACGGTCTCGTCATCGGAATGGTGCGGACCGGAATTCTCGGATATGGCGGTGGCCCTTCGGTTATTCCGTTAATCCGTTATGAAGCCGTTACGCGTTATAAATGGGTCAGTGATGAGGAGTTCGGCGAGATTTTGGCTATCGCCAACGCCTTGCCGGGTCCCATCGCAACCAAGATGGCCGCATATCTCGGTTATAAAACCAAAGGTGTGCTGGGCGCGATTGTGTCCGTACTCGCTCATATTTTGCCAACAAGTATTGCCATTATTGCTCTGCTCGGTTCCATGTACGCGCTACGCGAGTCGAAAGTGGTAGCAGGCATGGTAGCCGCCGTGCGGCCGGTCATTTTTGTCATGCTGGGCATGATGGCTTATGAATTTGCCATGAAAGCCTGGAAGGGACTCGGTAAAGTTTTTGCCGCCTTATTCGGCGTAATTGCCTTTGTACTATTGCAGCTGCTGGATATCCATCCGGGGATTGTCATCGCAGTTTTCCTTGGATATGGTGTCTTCCATCTGGATCTGGTTCAGCGCTTCAAGTCCAAAGGCAAGTCCGATAAGGGGGTGTCCTAAGGATGCTCCAGACATGGTGGGAATTATTTTGGGGATTTTTCGTAGCAAACATCTTGGGATATGGGGGCGGTCCGGCTTCCATTCCGCTTATGCAGGAAGAGATTGTGAACCATTACCAATGGATGACTACAGAGCAATTCGGGGATGTACTGGCGATTGGTAACGCCCTTCCCGGCCCGATTGCAACCAAAATTGCTGCATTTGTCGGGTACCACGTAGCAGGCTGGTTTGGGGCATTTATTGCAAGTTTTGCTACAATCGTGCCTTCCGCAACCGCACTAATTATATTACTTCGTCTGTTGAACAAACATCGCACGTCACCAAAAGTCAAAGGCATGACCCTACTCGTGCAGCCTGTCATCGCTGTACTCATGATTCTGCTTACATGGGAATTCGGGCAGCTATCCACTGATTCCATCGGCATCTGGCAGACGTTGATCATTGCAGGTATCTCGCTCTGGGTCATGACCAAGACCAAGCTACATCCAGCCATTCTAATCGTTATCGCTTTTGCCTATGGTGCACTGGTACTGTCTCACACGATGTAGTTTTAGAAACTACAAGTTACGCCACAGAATCTCTTGGATATACATCTGTAATAGGGTGGTGTATGCAGGGGTTCTGGACGTTGGCGAATGGCTAGACTATTCTCATTTTCTAAGGAACTGAGGACGTCTTATTCGGTCTTAAGGTCCTCAGTTTATATTGTAAGGAACATCAGACACGTTATTTACCAAAATCACCTGACACAAGTACTATAAAAGACTGTAATTTCCGATATAACGTGTCTCCAATTCATTAGATTTCTGCAAACGCTCCAGACCCCTGAATAAGACGTTTCAGATTCGTTAGCGCTTGAAGACATGCTCTAGTTTATAGACCAAAAACGGTGATACCAGCTATTAGCTGGCATCACCGTTTTTCTTTGCGCGTTTTACACTCACAGTTGAAAAATATCGTTTACTTTGCTTCAACCACTACCGTTACTTTGGTTTTCACACCTGCAAATGTCACCGTAATTGTTGCTTTACCTTTGCCGTTCGCCTGAATGATTCCATCTTTCACCGATGCTGTTGCAATACGGGAAGATTTCCAGAGAGCCGGTTTGGATACATTAGCTTCACTGCCATCAGCATACGTTGCAGTAGCCGCTACAGTTACCTTTTCACCAGGTTTCATGGTCAACGTTACTTTATCCGTCTGCAAATATTTCAGTGTATCCACATCTACAGCAATCGTGACAGACTTGCTGCCGTATTTGGCTGTGATTTTGGCTTTACCTGAACCTGTCGCTTTGACTTTACCTTTGGTCACTTGAGCTACTTTGTAGCTGTTCGTTTTCCATTCAGCTTTGTCCGTAACATCACGCTCGCTACCGTCGCTCAAGAAGGCAGTTACCGTCAGATCAGCTGTATCGCCTGATTTCAGGGAAAGAACCGGCTCGGAAGCTTCAATACGTGTGATGACATCCACTTCAACTTGGATCGTCACTTTTTTGGAGCCGTATTCTGCTGTGATGTTGGCTTTACCACTGCTGTTACCTGTGATCACGCCTTTTTTCACATCCGCTACACGTGCATTGCTGGATTTCCAGGTTGCTTCGGATGTAACATCCAACGTGTTGCCGTCCTCATCCGTACCTGTTAGAAGGATCGTCTGAGTTTCTTTGGCAGACAGAACAACGAAGTTCACATCTGCTTCCAGTCCACTAGCCATACCTACTTCAACAGGCAGAGTCAGTGTTTTGCCTTCAATCTTCGCGGTAATGGTTACTTTACCTGTAGCAACACCTGTGATAACCCCTTTGCTATCTACCTCAGCGATTTTGTCGCTGCTGCTGCTCCAAGTTGCATCTTCAGATACATCTTTGGATGTTTCACCATACAACGCCAGTACTTTGGCAGAAGTCGTTCCACCAACGGCTACCGATGCTTTTTTCTTGTCCATCTCATACTTGTCTGCTACGTCTACATTCACTGTAAACTTAACTGTTTTACCGCCATAAGCTACAGTGATCGTAGCCGTACCGGATTTGTATGCAATCAGATCGCCGTTTGATACATATACAACGTCTGGATTGCTTGAAGTCCATGTTGCTTTGGAAGTTACATTTTCTGTACTGGCATCAATATATTCGGCATTGGCTACCAATGTCTTAGACTTGTTATCACCGGTAACACTCATGGCGAGCTTGTCATTCACATCTTTGATATCCAGATATCTTGCCGTATCTACATCCACAGCAATTTCTACTGTTTTGCCACTATAGGTTGCTTTGATCGTTGTTGAACCTGCGCTAATGGCTGTAATCTGCCCCTTGAATACCGTTGCAACTTTCTCGTTGCTGGATGTCCATGTTGCCTGATCGGTTACATTCACATCGCTGCTGTTTGGATAAGAAGCCGTTACAACGACATTAGCCGTTTTGGTTGTCTCGCTCAAACGGAAGAAAATACTTTGTTTCTCCACACTCAGTTTGCTGGTCAGATCTACATCCACGTCAACGGATACGGATTTCGTACCGTATTTAGCTGTGATCTTGGCAGAACCTGCCGAGTATCCTGTAATTTCGCCTTTAAGAACGTCTGCAACTTTCTCGTTGCTGGATGTCCACTCCGCCAGATCGGTTACATCTTTGGTTGTGCCATCTGGATACGTAGCCGTCACTTTCACACTTTCACTTTTGTTTAACAACAGGTTAACCTGCTGTTTATCTACATCTACACGTTTAACCACTTCAACGTTAACATCCACCGTCACGCTCTGGCTGCCAACTTTCGCAGTAATAACTGCCGTACCTGCGCTTTGTCCAGTTACTTTACCATTCACAACGGTAGCAACCTTCTCATCACTTGTAGACCATTCAGCGGTACTTGCTGCTGCATTATTTGTTTCATTGTCACTATACGTTGCTGTCAAAATAATTTCTTTTGTATCTCCCGTGCGCAAATCCAGACTTTGCACGTTTTTCGAAAGGGCTTTGACCTTCTTCGTTACTTTTACTTGAACGGTTTGACTTTGACCCTGGTAAGCTGCGGTAATCGTCGCTGTACCTTCCTTTTTGGCTGTAATTGCGCCATTATATACAGTTGCTATCGAAGTATCACTGGTACTCCAGGATGAACTGATCGTTACGTTTGCCGATGTATTATCAGAATATACACCTGTCACTGTAACGGAACTGGAATCACCAACTTCGAGCGACATTTCATTCTTGGAAACCACAATTTTGGACAGTTCTTTGTCTGCCGCAGCGGCCAAGCCTACGTTGGAAATACTCAGCATCAACACCAGCATCATCACCATGTACTTGGTCAATCTTGGCTTTAACATCATTTCCCCCCGATTATCATCATTTTTTTCCTTATGTTTTATGTCGGCAAGTCCTTTCCAGATGTTTAGACTTTCAGGAAATTTTCAGGGAATTCTATGGAAATTAATTTATCTTCTATTCCTGTTTCAACCGATCATACCTGCGAATATTACGCATACCTATGTATATTGACTGTCTTGAACTTCTTTTAACAGGATTGGAGGAAACATAATGCGTCAGCCTTTTGATTACATCGGGTATTGGGAGGAAACATATCGTTCGGGTGAAACTTCCGGGAGGGGTTCATACGGGGTTTTGGCTGAATTCAAGGCCGAGGTCGTGAACGGACTGATTCAACGTGAAGGGATTCATCGTGTCATTGAGTTTGGATGTGGGGATGGCAACCAGTTGCAATACATGAATTATGAGGACTACCTGGGCGTGGATGTAGCGGCTTCTTCAGTAAAGCGTTGTGCTTCCCAATTTGCCAAGGATTCGTCCAAGAGCTTCATGCTGTATACACCAGGCCTATGGATTAACCGAGGTTTCCTGCAAGCCGATCTGACGGTCTGTCTGGATGTGTTATATCACATCACGGATGAAACAGATTTTCGCAATACCCTCTATGATATTCTGCACTCCTCAACAGCATGGGTGGTGCTTTACACCCGTTTGAAAGAAAACGGCAACCCGGGGATTGATACAATCCAGGACCGTAATCTGTTCGAATATCTCTTCGACTACCCTGATTTCAAAGTTCATGAGATTATTCCGCAGCGCTATCCAGATCAATCTTCTGCCGACTTTGTCATCCTGAGACGTACGCCTTCGAAGTGAAAAGCGATTTTTTCAGTAGAGCATAACTAAGTCTGCACCCCAACTGGACCCGTAAGAATGAGTATTCATAGGCCAAATATTCTTTTGTCTTCCTTCGAATATGTACACCATCCGCCTGTCCGCTCACCTTGATTTGTCTATTCAAAGCTCAAGCTTAGGTATACTCCGTCTCCAATAGAAGGGATATCGTTCCTGATACTGGAGACAGCCTTATGCGGACAGGTGATGATGGTTTGCTAATGATGCTACTGACAATTAAATACTGAATATATAACTGATTATTGGTTGAATCCAATGAAATAACTCGAAGGCTCATAACACGAATACGACCCTACTGATCAGTTCTCACCTTCAGTTCCTCTTGTGCATAGTTCTCAATTCTTTTTTTAAAATAACCCCGCATGTCCACGCAGCTTCGCCAGTGCTTCCATATAGAAATAATCGCCGTATATAATCGGCACATTCAACCCTCGCCCTTCCGGGTAATGCACCGTTCCCTGCATGATCAGACCTTCTTCCGCTGCCGAGTCGCCGGAGCTATAGTGCTCATGCAACCCACGGACGATACGTTCTCCCGCGGCAGCATAGGTTTCCCCGCGTGGCGATAGCTTCGCCAGCTCAAGCAACCCGCTCGCGGCAATCGCCGAAGCGGACGAGTCCCACGCCACCTGATGCTCCGCAGGTGCGCGGAAATCCCACACCGGCACGATCTCTTCGCCAAGCATGGCGAGGAAGAAATCGGCCGCACGCTCCGCTGTCTCCAGATATCGGGCTTCGCCCGTATACCGGAAAGACAGCGCAAACCCATGCAACGCCCAGGCGGTGCCCCGCGCCCAGGCGGAACCTGGAGCATGGCCCTGTCCGCCATGCTCTCGCAACTTCTGCCCCGTGTGTGGGTCGAACTCCACCACGTGGCAGATGGACCCGTCAGCGCGGATGAATTCGCGCGCCACGGTGTCCGCATGTGCTTCCGCCAGCCAGCGGAAGCGAGGGTCGCCGCTCTGCTCGGATGCCCAGTAGAGCAGCGGCAGGTTCATCATGCTGTCAATGATGGCTACGCCGCGCGTATCCATTGCTGACGAGCTGAAGTTCCAGGCGCGGATGAACTCACCGCGCACGTGGAAGCGGGCAGCGAGCAGGTTGGCGGCAAGCATGCCGCGCCGCCGTCCATCCATGCTGCCCGTCTGGCGGTAGTTGGCTACGCCACTAAGCAGCCAGATGAACCCCAGATCGTGATCGACCGATTCGGGATCACGCAGACAACCCTCCAGTTGCCGCTCACAGCTTTCGGCAATGCGATGTAACGGAGCGACCGCTTCACTTTCCGGCGTATCCCCATAGACTAGCCATAACAATCCAGGCCAGAAACCTGCTGTCCACCATTCCGGATCATTCCGGTCATACGTCCCCTGCGGAGCAATGTGTGGAAAAGTATCCTTGATCCGCTTTGCATTCCGAATTGTCTTGGCAGCTCCCTGTTGCCACGCTTCCTCGAGCCATTTTACCGACGTTGATGTGTTCATGAACATATCCCTCCTCGATTCAATACCGGACACCGTTCTTGATGCTCCAGCTCATCCTCAACTTATCTATAGCGTCGTACGCCGTAACTACTATATCTATCCGTTAAATATCACTAATCATCCACGAATAACACTTTTAACTATGATTCGAGATGTTTCGAGATCTAATGATCCTCGACCTGAACACCTTCATGTGCAACCTCGCCCAATCGGATCGTAAATGACAGACTACGTGCTCCGTTCACTTCAATCCGCGCTTCCTTCAGCAACCCATTACGTGAAGCCACAGCCTGTTCCTCCAGATGAATAATGGCTTCCTGATCCAGCGCTGTAGATTCTACATATGCTCCTCGATACTCCGTTCGTACGCTATGATCCGCATGGGTAATTACCGCCTGTTCACGACCATCATGGAACATCAATGGAATGAGTGCACCCGCCGCCGCAATCTCACCTTCGAATTCATACGTTATAGTCAGCACATCCGCCTGTTGCACATAATGGGTACGCAATGTTTCAATTCCGGGTAATGGACCGACCCATGTCACGGCAAAAGCATTCTCCAAGGCATTTACGCCATCTTCTGACGCTCTTTCCGCCAGGTGCTGTTCCACTTGATTCCGGGTATCATGGTCCACCTTCTCATACACTATTGACCCTCCTCCCTGAGCAGGGTCTAATCCAATGTCACGATCATATGCACCACCGGATGAAATCCCCTCTGCAAGACTGTGCCATACCCCATCTGGTGACTTCCAGGCAGGACAGTAGCTGAGCGGACGGACCGCCCCTTCTGCAAATTCCGTAAATCCGGCCTGCACATGGCTGGCAGCGGACGGACCAATCAGACCAGGTAACCCCATCTGCTGAATCCGTACCAAACCAGGAATCGTATACGGATCATTCATCGCCGTGTGTAATACCAGTTGCTGACCAGGTATGGAAGCAATCACAGTTTCGAACCACCCATCCGTCTGCAAAACCCTACTGCCCACCTCGGAAGGAAGGTACACTTCGCCCACATCATCTCCCGGATCACTGAGACAAGCGTGGGCCAGCGCTGCTGCCGTCCACAGGTTGTAACAGGTGTGGTTGGTATAGATTTCATACCCGTGCCGATCTTCTGGCGAGTATTCATTGCGCACGATTTTCAAACGTCCATCATCCATCTTCCAGCGCTCAACAGCAGCAAAACACCGATTGGCCGCACGTGCAAAAGCACCCGCCATCACCGGATCTCCCGCCTCCAGAGCCTGCGTTGCATGTGTGGAGCATACATAAGCTGCGGCAGCTTCATTCCACTGATGCTGGGAGCTGCGACCACGCGGTGGAATCTCACCTAGCGGTGAGAGCGTCAGTAGCGAGCTGAAGGCACCATGGCGCAGCTGTTCACGTAACGTATCGGCAGTGGTTCCATCGTAACCAGCTTCAAGCATCACCCCAAGGTGATAACGGGTGGCAATATCATAGGAAAATGGACAATTCGGTCGATCCAGCGGTCCATCCTGATATAATCCAAGTGCCGTAAATCGAGGTACATGATAGGCTTCCAGATAACGATCCATCCACCTTGTATCCTCACTCGCCAGCTGTTCACGCCACCGCAGGTATTCGCCAGAGATCATAATCGCGTTCCAGTTGATCATGCGATTGGGATTGTTCATCTTGCTCATCGTAAATACATAATCTTGTTCAGGATCGATTGTCTTGAGCGCCTCAGCCCAGATCTGTGCTTGTTCAGGCAGATGTGACTTCAACAACATATAAGCTCTCATCATAAGTATCGGAAAAAAATCAGGGTGATTGTCAGGTGTGCTACCTTTGACCACGGCATCCATGCTCTGTGATAGCGCTGCCGCTGCGGATTGAAGCAAATCTGTATGCCCCGCATCAATCAGAACCGCCGCCGCCATCGCATAGGCTGGTGTAGAATAATATCTCTCCACACCCGAGAACGGATCAATAATTGCACCATGGCTGTCCTGATATGGTGTGTAAGCGCGAACAACACTCTCAACAAGTGCCAACTTGCGATCCCGATTCCAGCCGTCTGCCGGAGGAGGGCCCGCTTGCTCTGCCAATGAACGGTAACGTTCGAGTTCGTCTTTCCATGGATATGTGGACGCAGATGTATATTTACTCACGTATGCTCACCTCGGTTTCTCCCATTTTTCGGTTCAATGCTGAAGTGTACCTCACATACCGTTTCAATCAGATCAGAACTTTCTATCCGAACATCAGTCTCATTAATAACACCTGTCCATGATAGTGACGTTCGATAGAATTTGACTGGTACATTATCATGATCAACTGTGTCTATTGCCTCCGTAAGGACTTGCCACTGGTTCGCATCATACGTCATATGGACCGTTCCATGTACACCTTGCCAGCGAAGATTACCGCTCTTCACCACTTCAGGCTGTACTCTACTCATCCATCGTTCAACAACACTTGAAAACTCTGCATGTGAATCTGAATTATCCACCGAAGATGATCGATCAGCCGAAGACACCATCCTGTTCTTCCATTGAAAACAGTCAATGAGACGCAATTCCGCTCCATTCCTGCTACCCCCAGAAGCCATCTTCCAATGAAATTGGCGCGTATAACGAGCCAGTGAAACAGCTCCAGAATATGCGGATGTCAGATCCAATGTTGTATTCAGCTCACCGCCATCCTCTGCCAGCTTTGCCTCTAACACATGGGCTTGCGCTTGCCGACCGGAGCTTTGCTCTTGGCCTTCAATGAGCGGAACGTTATGCCCGGATGATGAGATGTGGAACAGTTGCTCTCTGCCTGGCGCAAAATACGCTTGGGTATACAAGCCTGCTCCTGGATCACACAGAATATTCTCACCACCGCAATGGATAATGAACTGCCCCAGATCATTATGGTTGTGAGGTTCATCGTTATGCCCACCTTTAATGGAAATAGCCACATGAAGGGGTGTGCTGTTTGTACGTTTTGTATCTGGAGAATCAAGCGAGCCTTTTGCAATCATCCAGCCCAGATTCTGAAAAATAAATCCCCGTTCAGCCTGCGCAGAGGCACCTTCATCACCGTATACTGCCGGATCGCTCCACATCACGTTACGCAATAGATGAGCCCAGCGATGACAGGGATCATAAGTAAGCAGTGGAATATGAAGCGGCAAATCCACCTGCAACCCAACTCGGGATGCGAGCAGGGAAAGCAATCCGGAAGGGATCTCTTCCTGTTCGGAACTGTCCGAATAATTCACATATGTGCCACCCGACAGATGAACTCGCAGCGGGAAGGCTGCAATAGCTGTTATTTTGGAACCCGTCAGCAGATTTAGTTCGCCCTCACTATATTCACGAAGCATCTCGGCATAATAGGTGAAATAACCAAAGCCATATACCCAATATCCAATGCCTTCGGCACAGCCGCCATCCTCGCCATATCCGCTCAAGAATGCGTTCATACAGCTGACCGTATGGGAGATCGATTCCTGTAGTGTGAACTCATCCTCGAGCAGTAACAATGCAGCCATGCCACAGCAGCCACCACAGACCGCCGACCAGTTGTGATCCGCTGTCTGCCAGTGGAACTTCCGTTGCTCCCGGTAAAGCGGGATGAAGATTCGCCGCTCTGCCTCAGACCTAACCCGCTCTATGACAAGGCGATCCAGCCGCTCGGTGTGAATGTTCACAATCTCGGCCAGCATATGTACCGTCTCTGCGGCGAACAGATCGATGTTCCCATTCACCTGGTTGATCTCCCCCGTACCCAGATGCGCGGGCAAACACCACGTATACTCACCACACACGTCCCACAACATTTCTTCCAGCGCTTGCAGTGCATCCGGCCTAGCCGTGTCCAAGGCGAGCATCGCCACAGCAGCCAGCCTGCCCCTTCGATCGAAATAAGCCTCTTCATAGGCTTTTCGCTCACCCATATCGCTGAACTGTCGATATAAACGGAACGACAAGGAAGGCATCGGTTCTTTCAAGGCACGTTCACCGTAAGCCTTCAAGTCTGTGTATAACGTAGCCAATTCAGGCCGGGATAACTTCTCTAAGAGTCTGTCGGCACTTAAGGATCTCAATGCTCTGCTCTCAGTTCCTCGTTGGTTTATATTTTCATTTTCGACTTCGTGAATGGAATCTTCCACTGGATTCACCACTCTTCGTTAATGGATTGTCATATCAACATTATAATGTAATCGATTTCATTTTACCGGATATGATAGCACTTTTGAAGAATTATCCATTAGAACCCTTTCCACGATGTTACGTCCTTCTCCTTCCCAACACAAAAAAAACGAAGAACCTTCGTCAGGTTCTCCGTTACATTCTGCCTGTCACCACAGGCTTTTTATGGCTATCTCATATTCTTAACTATCTTATATCCTCAACTAATCCGGAATACCTTTAATGCTGCTGCCCATATCGTAACTGTCCGCTGTTGTTGTTACACAATTGCAAGCGGAGAATTCTGTACAACAGACAACCATTGGCGTGCAATCAGCTCATGACCTGCTGCCGTTGGATGTACGCCATCCCACAACCAGTAGGCTGCATCCGCCTGCTTCAGAGCATCATTAAACGTCTGCTGTAATGGCACCCACACAGCTCCAAATTCTTCAGCAAGACCTTGGGCCAGTTTCTGATATTGACCAATATACTCTTCCCAGGCTTCCCATTTGTCCGTGGTCGCTCCCGTATTCAGAATAAACGGCTCCATCAAAACCAGCCCCGTATCCGGCATTACTTCCCGTGTTTCTTCAAGCAAATGGCGATACGCTCGTCCGAAACGATCCGTTACCCCGCTAGGTTCACCATTCATCGTGCGCCAGGCATCATTAACCCCAATCAGGATACTGATCAGATCCGGTTTCAGACTAATGGTATCCTCATTCCAGCGTGCGTACAGATCGGATGCCCGATCCCCGCTGATACCTCTGTTATAAAACGTCTTATCCTTGCCCGCCAGTTCCATACCAAGTTTGCTGGAGATCAGATACGCATATCCGTGTCCGAGAAAATGATTCGGATCATCATTGCGTGATCTTCCCCCATCTGTAATCGAGTCTCCCTGAAACAATATAACGGATGGACTAGTACTCATGATTGAAATCGTTCCTTCCTCTTGTGCAAAATGGAAACACTGAACACCTCAGTCTCCATTTTATCCCTTTCGGCCACAATAGAAAATAGCGTTTTCATCACAATTCTATTCCTTCAGGTATTTCATATTTCAATCCACACTCTATCCCATCACGTATCGCAAAATCATCATAGCCACAATACCGACCAATACCGTTCCAAGCAGACTGCGTGTCCAGATCGCTACTGCAATCGTAGGCAGGGAAGCCCACAGCGCTGCATTGTGTGTAATCGGCACCAACTGGTTGTCCGACATGAACAGTTCCTGACCAATCAGTGCTGCCATAACCGCTACGGGTACATACTCCAGCCAGCGTAACAACAACATTGGAATCTGTATCTTACTGAACAGCATCAGTGGCAGTACACGCGGAATAAATGTTAACAGCGCCGAACCCATAATAATCCAGAATACATCCCATCTTACTTCCATCGTTCCATGAACACTCCCATCGTTGCCGCAATGACCGCAGCCACAATGACACTCATGCTGCCAAGTGAAGCCATGCTGGCGAAGATTACACAGACAACGGCAATAATAGCCACATTAATGTGTATTTTTTTGTTTTTACGATGTACCAACTGGAGTACGACCAGTCCAATAAACATCGCTGGCAGGGCATAATCCAGACCCAGTCGTTCCGGATTGGTGATCCAGCGTCCAAAGTACGCTCCCGCCATATTAGCCACGAACCAGTTCAGATATGCAGTAATATTCAGACCGTGCATCCACCGTTCACTGAGTCTTTCCCTGCCTATCGCACGTGTCATCGCTACACCGAATGACTCATCCGTAAGCAATGAACCGATCCACATATTTTTAAATGGGGTCAGATGCCGAAAATACGGTGATACAGCTGCACTGAGCAGCAAATGACGAAGGTTTACGAAAAATATGGTGAACATGATCGCTACTGCTGACCCATTCGATGCGAGCATGCCCGCTGCAATGAACTGGGCCGATCCTGCATATAAAATAAGGCTGAGCAGAGCCGTTTCCGCCAGACTCAGACCTGCGGTCATTTCAATGACACCCGCTGCAAAACCAATACTCAAATAGCCCAGCAGGGTTGGGATACAATCTTTGACCCCCTGCATGAAAGTAGCCTGATCCTGAACCTCTTCTATGTTTTCCTGTCCAGGTCCAGATATCTGTAGTGTACTTTGGTCCAACTGCTGTACAACCCCTCTCCAATTTTGGTCTCCATCAACCGATATATATGGATGTAGATCCCACTGGATCCATGCTTCATGAAAACAACTTCTTCGTGTATTTCACATGACCAGGTACATGCCTTACTTATTGCTCATTTGCAAAATTTATTTCACATTAACTCAGAAATATACCACAAGATGTGCACTAAGAGTGAGACAGATTACTTTTCTTAGAACAGATGTAATCCTAAATACCTACAAAGCCAAAAAATATTTTCGTGAAACTCATAAATAATGTTGAATAAACTCGAATTTTGTCATACGATAGCACCAGAAACTTCTGGAAAGGATGGAATGAACTATCTTTTACCAGATTGACTTATCCACCAGACATGGGATGGGTTACACGGAGGGGGAATGTGTATGAAGAAGATTAATAAACAAAGGGTCAGAAGAACGTTGCAGATGAGAGAGAAACTGATTTTGTCATTTGCCATCGTGCTACTCATTCCCACAATCAGTCTGGGCATTATTTCGTTCCAAACAGCCGAGGCCAAGGTCGAAGAGAAAATGTATGAGAACGCAATTAGCAATGTTACTGTGCTCAACCAGACCATTGATCAGATCATTGGTGCAACACGCAAAAATGTGGATTTCCTGGCAAGTCAGCTGGATGCGGGCAATGTCGGACCTAACCAAGGTGACGAGACGGATACCATTCGTACCTTGCTCGACGCGTATAAGGAAACGCATGATGACGTGGAACTTGCCTCCATCGGCACGGATCAGGGCGTGTACATTAACTCCCCTGTAACAGCGGTGAACAAAGCAGGATATGACCCACGAGAACGCCCATGGTATCAGGCTGCTACGCAGAACAAAGATGTCCCTACCGTAATCACCCCTTACATATCAAGCAATACCGGCAATGTTGTTGCTTCGGTAGCTCAGACCTCGGCAGATGGCCATGGTGTCGTCTCTGTCAGCCTGTCGCTTGAAGCCCTCTCAAAGACCGTTAATTCCACAAAGATTGGTGAGAAGGGTTATGTCTATATCATTGATAATGCCAACAAAATCATTGTACACCCTACGGAAAAACCGGGGACCGAAGGAACCATGGCACCCTATAAAGATATTTTTGCACAGAAAAACGGCAGTCTGACTTATACGCTAAACGGAAACCAGGAACACGCCTTTTTCTCCACCAATGAAACTACGGGCTGGACCGTTGTCGGTGTCATTGATAGTGGGGAAGTGACAGCATCTGTCCGGCCTATCTTGTACACCACACTTATCGTTATTGCGATTGCGATCGCTGTAAGCTCCATCATTATTTTCTGGATAGTGCAATCCATCACCAAACCGCTGAACCGCTTGGTGAAGGCATCTGACGAAATTAGTAATGGTAATCTGACCATCGAGGTTGCTGTATTGGGACAGGATGAATTCGGCAAGCTGAGCACAAGCTTCAATAAGATGAGTGAATCTTTACGAAATGTCATTCAGGACGTGCGACACACGGCTGATGAATTAACCGCATCTTCCACACAGTTGGCAGTCAATTCATCCGAGACAACCAAAGCAACAGAGCAAGTTGCCCTGATCACGGAAGAATCTGCAGCTGGACTTGAGAAACAAGCCAGCAGCCTGAAACATACGGCACAGCAGATGAATGAACTGGCTGGAGGTGTGGGACAAGTAACGAACAGCACACAGCAAGTATCCGAAGCTGCCATGCAAGCAAGTGAGATCGCGGATAAAGGGAATGCCACCATGCAGACGGCCGTATCCGAGATGAATTCCGTCAGTCGTTTTGTGCAAGGTATGGCAGATACTGCCGGGCGACTTGGACAGCATTCCACATCCATTGGCGAGATGGTATCTGTCATTACAGATATCGCTGCACAGACCAATTTGCTTGCTCTCAATGCTTCCATTGAAGCAGCTCGTGCAGGTGAGCATGGACGCGGCTTCTCCGTTGTTGCCAGCGAGGTCCGCAAGCTTGCGGAGCAATCCAGCCTTTCCGGCCAGAAGATTGTAGAGATGGTCGGAGCGATTCAACAGGAGATTGCAATGGCCAATCACAATGTACAGATCGGGCAACAGGATGTAAGCAACGGCATTCGCGCCGTGCAGTTTGCGGATGAAGCTTTTGCCCAGATTAGTCAGGCTGTCGGGGTTGTCAATCATCAGCTTGAGAACATTGCAGCTGCCTCACAACAGATGTCTGCAAGTACAGCCGAAGTGGTGCAGTCCATTGATCAGATCCACGCCATATCGGAAACCAATGCCGATGGAACGGAGAACATCTCTGCTGCTACGGAGGAGCAAGTGGCTTCCATGCAGGAGATATCATCCTCTGCTGATTCCCTTGCCCATCTGGCTCACAAGCTGCAGAAGCTGGTAGAACAATTCAAGCTGTAATCGTTGAACGAAAGATTGTTTACACTAACACTACGATGACAGAATGATCTTCCAATCGCTGCTTTCGTACGGAAGATTAGTCCAACTTATATAATAAATAGTCTGTAACATCAAAATCCCCTTTGCCATCACGTTGGCAGAGGGGATTTTGGTAATGATAGGACGTGAAATATGGCTGGATCGAAGGCGAAGGACGCTTCTTCTTCCTGATGAGCATCATCGATGTGTTCACCAACGTGTTTCAACTTGAGATCAATACTTCGCTAAAATATTGCATTTTGCGGACAAGGTTAAGCGTGTAATAAGCAGCCTCCCACTTGAACTGTATCCCCCATTGTTATTGATGTCTAACCTATGTACAACAATTTATTGGGTACGTTACCGATAGAAGTCCACCATATCTCCAAACAGCCGTTTAATAAATTCGAGCTCGCTTTCGTTATATCTTTCCAAAAATTCGTACATTCTTTTCTTTTCCTTCGTATGAAGCTCATCATGAGCAGCAAATAGCTTTTTGCCGATAGGCGTTAGCCGAAAATACACTTCCTTTTTGTTGTCGTTGAATTGGGATTTTCGCACCCAACCTGCCTTTAGTAATTTATTTGCGATCTTGGAGGTATTTCCTTTACTTAAATTGATTCTCTCCGCGATGGAAGTGAGATTGATCGGCTCCTGCTCTCCGATGCATGCAATGGTGTGCAGTTCCGTCATATTCAAGCTGAATTCTGATTCAATATGCTTCCGGATATCCTCCAGGTATGAGGCAGTTATTCGGGTTTCATATTGCTCTTTTTGCTCAAGAAACTGAACGAAAAATTCATGAATGGCCGTTTTGTTTTTACTGGCAGTATCCATCATTATGCTGGCTCCTCGACTTATTTGTTTTATTATATCATAGATTGTTCTCTGAGAAACATATGGGCATACCCATATTGGGATTGGTGTTGACATGGTAAATAGAAACCAAGTAAAGTTATATTGTTTCGTATGAAACTAAAATTATATATAATTTTCATCACACTTGTTTTAACAGGCAATAAAAAAGGTTCTAACGAAACAATAATTGATGAAGGAGGTTTGACGGAAATACTTGTCCACTTTTCAAGAGGAAATTTATAAAATATGGAAATGGAGCATACCTGCCTATGGAAGTCGTAAATCCGAAGACCTTGACGGATAAGGTTACATCTGTAATTTCTCATGTCGTGGTGACTACTGCCTCCAAATTGGCCTTCATCTCAGGTCAGGTTTCTGTAGATGAAACAGGATTATTGGTCGGTTCAGGGGACTATTACGCGCAAGCGATTCAAGTGTTCACCAACCTTAAGTATGCATTGGAAGCCGTGCGAGCGGATCCCTTGTACATTGTAAAAATGAATATTTTTGTTGTAAACCACAACCCGGAATTGATTTCGATTATTTTTGAGGCAGGATTTCATGTGTTTGGCCCTAACTGGCCGAAGACAGCAAGTACGTATATAGGCGTTCAAGCACTAGCCGATGCTGAATGGCTTATCGAAATAGACGCTATCGTGATTTTCCCATAATGTATAAGAAAAGAGGGTTTTGATATGAAATATGAAGTCATCCTGATTGGTGGCGGACCTGTCGGCATGATGCTGGCTGGGGAATTGGCATTAGCCGGTGTAAAGGTCTGCGTCATTGAGCGATTAAAAGAGACAACCCCTTATTCACGCGCGCTTACCGTACATCCTCGAACTCTTGAAATATTAGATATGCGTGGAGTGAAATCACAATTAATCAGTCAAGGCCGCTTACTTTCGAGAGGACATTTCGCCGGATTAGAAACTCCTTTGGATTTCACCGTTTTGGATTCTTCTTCCAATAACACTCTATTTTTACCGCAGAGTGAGACGGAGAAGGTGTTGGAGGAATGGGCGCTTAGCCTTGGCGCAGAGATCTGGAGAGAGGTTGAGGCTCTATCTGTACACCAGGATGAGGATGGGGTTGACGTTAAGATCGCAGGACCTCATGGAGAAACAACGTTAAGATCAGCTTATGTGGTAGGTACAGACGGAGCCAGAAGTTTGGTTCGCAAGCATGCAAATATATCATTTGAAGGTACAGATGCGACCTTCACGGCAATTCTGGGGGATGCCATTCTATCTGATTTGGCTCCTATGAGTGTCATATCCCGGATTACAGAAAAAGGATTGGTCAGCATCATGCCGATCAATGATCATATGTATCGGGTCTTGATGATCGATATGGAGAGAAGTAACATCTCTAAGGATGAGCCCGTTACATTGGAAGAGTTTCGTTCATCGCTCATCCGTACGACCGGAAGCGACCTGGGATTGAACGATGTGAAATGGATGTCCCGTTTCGGAAATGCGACGCGGCAAGCGGGACGATATCGGAATGGTCGATTATTCTTGGCGGGAGATTCGGCGCACATTCATTTTCCCGCTGGTGGACAGGGAATGAACGTTGGCTTACAAGAAGCGATGAACTTAGGCTGGAAGCTTGCAGGAGCAATCAAAGGCTGGGCTCCGGACTGGCTATTGAACAGTTATCATGCCGAACGCTTTCCATGGAATACGGCCTTGCTCCGGAATACCGAGGTCCAAACCTTGCTTCTGGACGTGACTCCCCCTATCACGGAACTTCGAAGCATGTTAGCTAAACTGATTCAAATACCGGAGGCAAATTATCAAATCGCCGCACAAGTTTCCGCAATGGATGTACATTATGCTCCAGACACCGAAGCGCCTCCCCATCCTTTAAATGGGAAACGTTTTAAGGATCTAAGCTTAAAGCTGAAAGACGGGCAATTGATCAACGCCTATCCGTTACTACGCAAAGGTACTTTTCTTCTGCTGCATTTCCATTCTAATGAACAGAATAGCGGTCAATGGGAATCGTATAACAACCTTCAAGTTGTACATGCCTCTTTGGCTGAGGCTGACGCGGATTGGAACGACGTCCACACGGCGCTTATTCGGCCGGATGGGCATATTGCCTGGGCGATTTCTCTATCCGATCCAAATCCAATGCAAACCATAAATGAAGGAATCATTCGCTGGTGCGGAGACATTACCGTGTAGTCATTCGTTCGAGGTGCACAACTGACTTCCCATAGGATGAAGTTGTATTTGGAGCGTCTGAATGAACTATCACGGTATGCTGCACTTAAAAAAACGCAATGCAATGTTCTCCATGAGTATGGAAATACCGCCTGAGCGTTATTCAACAACGCTCAGGCGGTATTTTCATTTCTGAGAAAGAAGGTACTTTACGCTCCATTTCGTTCCGCAGCTGCAGATCGGCGACGCAGGGACAATGAAATAATAGCCGGGATCAGTCCAATGGCAACCAAAGCTCCACCAAGCAAACCAACGGATGCTAGCGAGATGCTTTCTACAACAATACCTCCGATTACAGCCTCTACAGCTGCCCAACTGCACAATAGAATTATTCGAACTCATGATGATCCCTGAAGCCTGAGAAAATTAAGCAATTCTATGCATTCGCTTGAATAAGAGGGGTTTGGTACGGAATAACGGAGTTAAACCGATTGCTTTTTATCTCCGTGGTACCCTTGATCTCCATAGGGCTCTAACTGTTCAAACCAGCGATTCAGACATTTGGCGAGTGCATCTTTGGGATCATAATACGGGTTATCATCTTGCTTCAATGTCTCCAGCACCTCGATCACAAACGCATTCTCTCCATATTCATTCCATTCAGCCTGCAACCTTCGATTCAGATGACTACCCATCTGTAACATGAACCGTTGTCCGTTAATGGTTTTCAGGTTAAGTGTGCTGTCGATATAAACTTTGCCGTTACGTTCATTCCGAATCTGGTAGACGCCCGCTTCCGTTTTAACTTCTTTGGCCTGTTCCTGCAATTCTTTGCGACGATTCATCTTCTCCTGCTCCCCCTTTTCTTTACGTTCCTGTTTTCCATCTCCGGTGCTCTGTTGATCTGCGCTGCTTGCCAGCCAATACTGACTGCCGTCTGGCTCACGTTCCAGCAAACCATAGTCGACGAGATACCTCCGTATTTCCACGTAATCATCATGAACTTCCTTCAGCAGCTCATTGACCTGTTTCTCGGAATATTTGCGCTCTGTCTCGAATCGTTTGGCAATTTCGATAAGCACAATATATTTATGCTTTTGCTGCATATGAAACGTCGTCAGCCGACCGCCAGTACCCTCTGGAAAATACTTATTCAGCACCTTCTCCCGATCCTGTTCTGTAATATCAAATGAATCACGACGGATCGTATGTCCATGCCTTGTCACCGGTGACACCCATTCGGCTGGAGCCTGGGTATCCTTACTTTTGAGCAGTTCCATTAATGCCAGGAATATCTTGGCCTGCCGTTCCTTCTCCTTCAATACAAATCGATGATTCCGGATCGTGGAAGCACTCCCGATACCAAGGGCCTTCTGTACTTCAGCATCCTTCTTTCCTTCATGAAACTGGGCCAGTAATCCACGCTGGACATCAGACAATCCGGTTACGCTTTTATCCAGCTCCAGCAAATACTCAAATACCGATCCATGAACCTTCTCAATATGCACTCGCATATAACGGGCTGCCTCATAGAGCACTCCTTCTTCAGGGTAGATAATCCCCGCTTCCGTCCTGTAACCGCAGCAGACACATATATAGGCGGGACCCTCCTCCATATAACCACGCTTGATCTCTTCCAATGAAGCTGTTTGCAACCAGGATTCCGATGATTTCATGTAAAAGCTCCTTTTTATCATTGTATGGTCATCCAACCGTATACTAATTAATTATTTTATAATTTTGTTTGTTTATATATAGACATAATATAATTTTGTTTATTATATGTCAATATAACGGAAAAGGATGCTGTTTTTGAAGACATAATGGATACCCCTTGTTCAACAGTAAAAAGACCGCAAGGTCGCAACCCTGCAGTCTCATTTCAATCCCTGTTACAACTTAAAACGTTCAATCATGCTTTGCAGGTCTTCAGCCATACGTGACAATGCTGCCGAAGATGCTGCGACCTCTTCCATGGTAGCCAACTGCTCTTGAGCCGCCGCTGATCCATCTTCCGTTCCAGAGGCAATTCTGTCCGACAGAACCATTGTATCACTTACTGCCTTGTTGACATGACTCATGCCACCATCAATTTGACGGGAAGCCGCGGATACTTCTCCAGCTTGTGCAGCCACCAACTGTACCGCAGTACGAATGTTCTGGAATGCTTCGCCCGCTTCCGTAACCATCTGCGAACTCTTCACCATACCTTCTCCTGTACGGGCAAAAGTGGATTGCACCGCATTGGTTTTCTCCTGCATCTCATGCATAAGCTCATTAATCCGCTCGGCTGAAGCGCCTGAACTGTGAGCCAGTGTCTTCACTTCGTTGGCTACAACAGCGAATCCTCGCCCTTGCTCGCCAGCTCTTGAAGCTTCAATGGATGCATTCAATGCGAGGATGTTGGTCTGCTTGGCAATGGCCGTAATCTCGGCAACAATCACCAGAATCTCTTCATTTTTCGCGCGCAGATCCTCAATGACCACAGACATGGCTTTGCTCTCGTCATTCACCTGCTGAATATGGGTAACCGCTTCTTCCACTGTTACCATGCCCGCTTCCGACTTAGTGGAAGCATCCAGAGCGATACGAGCGGTGTCTTCAGCACTTGATGAGATTTCTTTGACTCCAATGGACATTTCGCCTACGAGTTGGCCTGTAGCAGCAAGACTATTGTTCTGCAAAGTCGTTCCCGCAGCTGCATCCTGCATCAGTTCAGCCACCTGTTCTGTGGCTTTCGATGTCTGCTCCGAACTTGCCATCAGCTCTTCCGAAGATGCCGCCAGCTGGCTGGACGTATCATGTACCTCTCCAAGCACATTACGCAGTGAAGTCGTCATCGTGTCGAAGCTTTCTCCAAGCAGTCCGAACTCATCCCGGCGCTGCAAACCTACCCGAACGGTGAGATCCCCGGCACTTACTTTCGATGCCGCCTGTGTTAATTGCAGTAATGGCCGATGAATGCTGCGAATAATGAAAACAAGCAGAATCAGCCCAATAACCAATGCAGATGCCACAATTGTAATAGAACGAATCAAAATAGGCATTACGGCTTCAGTTGCTTCGGAAGGAACCATCTCGCCAACAATTTTCCAGCCTGTCACCGGATTGGTGAAATACACAGCTTCCACTTCGTGACCATCATATGTATACTTCACCGTTCCGCTTTCTTTCGTATACATCTCATTAATGTAAGGTTCATCCGACTGTGTACCGGATTCAATATTGTAATGGAACAGGAACTTCCCACCGTTATCCAGCATGTACAGTTTGCCTTCTTTACCGATGCGTATCTGATCTACGGAATCCTTCAGATGATTGAGACTGACATTAGCCCCGAATACCCCTTTGCCGTCGGCCAGCTTGGCCGCCGCAGTCACAACCCATTCACCCGTTGAAGCCGACTGGAACGTATCCGAGATTACAGTTTCATCCTGAGACATGCCCATCTTATACCATGAACGTTCTCGAGGATCATAATTCTGTTCCTCGGATTCTGGGGATTTCATCCAGCTGCCATCGTCCGCACCTGCGGTAAGTACACCCAGTTCCTTATGATTCTGAGACATCCGATCCATCTGCCTTTGCAGTGCAGGGGATTTATTAATAATATCGATTGAAGTAATACCCGCCGCCATCTGTGCCGCGTTATCCTTCTCCATATCCAGCATTTGATTTATCTGCAGACTAAGCATTTCTGTTTTGGCCTGTGCGGAACGAATAATTTCCTGCTTAACCTGGTCAGCAGCTTTTTGATAAGACAACCAACCCACGGTAATGCTCGGAACAATCAAGAACAGGAGCAATGCAGCGATCAGGCGTTTTTTTACGGTTAAAGTAAACCAATTTCGAATCCTTTTCTTCATTTAACTATCCCCCATCATAATCTTCACCCATCCTTTTATCGGACAATCGCTGTAAAAATATTATGTATAGATACTAAATTAGTACAAATTTAATTTAAATGATCTGATCAGATGATATGAATTATATCTGCTTAATCGTTTTGACCCTCTACGCGAGATCGTTTACAATGCTCATAAGCTGGCTATTCATGAAACGATTGGAAGGAGAGGATTCAAATCTTACGCAAGTCAAATGAAAGACAACGTATTTCCACGTTATATTCATCCATGTTCCGCATTCTGTTAGCGCTCATCCTGTGCGCAGGCCCGATTCTGGGACAAGCTGGTATTACGGCATCCGCAGCGCAGGCGACGCAAGCAGTTCACATTGAAGTGAATGGTGAGCAACAATCCTGGAAGAACGCACCACTTATAATCAAAGGCTCAACGTTTGTCCCATTGCGGGATGTGGTCACATCGGTTAAAGGCACGTTGAAATGGGATAATCGCACCAAAACGGCTACCATTACCGTTGGCAGAGACAAGCTGATTCATCAGGCTGGCAGCAATTCCATTAAGGTAAACAAGGTCGATCTGGCTACAGGTGTGAATTCACGTACCGTTAACGGTACGTTGATGGTACCTATCCGGGCCATGGCTAATGCAATCAAGGCAGACATCAAGGTCCAACGCACAGCCACGGGGCAGATGAGTGTAAAAATGGTCACTGATCAAGTCAGCCTACTGAACAGCGAGGTTGCCAGCGTAGATACATATCTGCGTGAGATCAACTATCCAGGTATGGCTCTGATTGCCCGCGATGGTGAAGTGCTTCTAAAGCAAGGCTACGGACTTGCCGATGAACAGACGCTGAATCGCCCGGATCAGAAGACCCGAATCGCATCGCTGAGCAAATCCTTTACGGCCGCGTCCATTCTGAGTCTCGTGGAGGATGGTAAGATTAATGTGCAAGATCCAATCTCCAAGTATATCTCTGGGATACCAAAGGGAGATCAGATCACGCTGCATATGCTGTTATCCCAGACTTCAGGTCTGCCATCCGCATTTGGTCGGGGTGAAGGAACTTCTATGGAAGAGACTGTAGAAGAGATTCGTCACAAAACGCTGAAATTCGAACCGGGGAGTGCCTATCTGTACAGCAACAGCGGTTATGTTTTGCTCGCATACGTCGTTGAACAGGTATCTGGCATGAGTTATGCCGACTACGTGCAACAGACGATACTGAAACCACTTGGTATGAAAAATTCGGGAGAGGCCTCCCGTAAAGTGCATACGATTAGTGGTTTTGTTCAAGAAGATAACGCATGGGTAACTGCGCCTTACTATGTGTCTCAATCCGGTTCAGGAACCATCTATTCCACGGTGGACGATATGCTGAAATGGGATCGTGCGCTCTATACAGACAAGATTTTAAGCCAGGATACGATTGAACAGATGTATGAGCCTTATTCTGATAAAAACTATGGCTACGCCTGGATTCTCAAAGAGAATGGCACCAACCTTACCGTCTTCCACAACGGTAGTGGTGGCGGGTTTGCTACAGCCTTTTCACGTAATCTGTCCGATGATATCACGATTATCCTGCTCGGCAACCATGCAGGTATGGACATGACTTCACTTTTGGATGAAGTTGAGGCCAAAACAGCAGCAGCACTGCAATTGCAATAATCCATAATTAATCGTTTATACAGAGCAAAGAGACGGTCCTTTAAAGGATCGTCTCTTTGCTCTGTATATGTTTTCATTTTAACGACTCACACTTCCGTATAAGCTCAGCCCACAATCCAGCTCTTCTTCATCCTGCAAAAGGCAGATTAACTCATATTCTTATCACTGCCTAGGAGACATCCGCTCTTTCATCATCTGTCTGCTTTAATGTTACAGGAAGTTTCCCCGCAAAAGGAATGCGCCCCGTTAGCGCCTGAGCGACGCTATCCATGGCAAGTGGCCGGCTCTCGTAAGCCGCTACATAGACCTGGGCATCCGGGAGCGCCAGCAGATCATAGGGGCTTCGCAATGCCACAACAGCCAGAGGTTTGCCCAATTGCTGTATCCAACCAATCAGCCTGCACTGTGGATCGCCGGAGGGACTTCCCGCATTGTAGGTACCCACCACAATCTGCCGAATGTCATCTGCTTCCGCTGCCTGAAGCAGACGGGCGGAACGAATGGCAACTTCCTCGGGCGTGACCGTCAGATCGACAACATCCAGACCATAATTGGATAAGGCTGAGCCCAAGGTGAACGTCTGAGTCAGCTGTTCGTCGGCAATTGTCGTCACGGACGTGGCAACCGTTATGACCAGCGTGCGTTCCGACTTCAAAGGCAACATATTCAGCTGATCGCGCACCAGTGTGATACTATTCTCGCTAATACGGCGGGCAACCTCTTGGTGTAAAGAACTGTTGCGCTCCGACCAACTGGATAGAGCAGGAGTGTTTGATGCCTTTGACAATGATGCATTCGATACTACAATATTCACTTCATCATCACCTGCACCGCCCATTCCACTCTCCAGCAAACCACGCTTCGCCTTGTACATCAACAAGCGATTCACCGACTCATCAATACGTCTCTCGCTAATCCGCCCGCTCCCCACAGCTGACAGCAACGCTTCAAATGCCTCTGCCTGAAGCTTAGCCGTATGGCTAATTAACACCAGATCTGCCCCAGCCTCTACCGCCATTACGGCTGCATCGACAGTGCCATAGTTCACGGCAATAGCATCCATCTCCATGCAATCTGTCACGATCATGCCCTGATAACCCAGTTCCTGGCGAAGCAGACCGCTTAATACGGTTTGCGATAGCGTTACGGGCAGACGCTCTGGCTCCAGTGCAGGAAAATAAATATGCGCCGACATCATGGCATCGACACCTTCGGCGATAGCCGCTCGGAATGGAATCAACTCCAGGCGCTCTACCCGTTCCCGATCATGAGTGATGATCGGGAGGTCCAGATGGGAATCGGTATCCGTATCCCCATGCCCCGGGAAGTGCTTGGCTGTCGCTGCAATCCCAGCGTCCTGAATTCCCGCAATGGTTCTGGCTCCATATTCTGCAACGGATTGTGGAGATTCGCCGAATGATCGTACACCGATGACCGGATTGGCCACGTTATTGTTCACATCCAATACTGGAGCAAAGTTCATGTTAATGCCCATGGACTTCAGTTCCAACCCACTGATACATGCCGCCTGATATGCATCGTCAATGGAACCGGCAGCGGCAATGGCCATTTGTCCAGGCATCAAGGCAATTCCTTCGGTAATTCGAGCAACCATGCCGCCCTCCTGATCAATGGATATCCAGAGCGGCACATTACCGCTGCTTTTGGCAATCTGTTGTAACCCTGACGATAACCGCTCTACCTGCTCTGGCGACTCAACGTTGCGCGCAAAATAGATCACGCCACCGATGGGATACTTTCGGAGAAAGGGTTCCACATCGCCAGCAGCTTCGGTTCCATGAAAGCCACAAAGCAGCATTTGCCCGACTTTCTCACGCAAAGTCATCTGTTTCAGCTTCGACTGGTATAACTCTTTTGGCCCACTCATTTCATGCCTCCCTCCGCTAACAAACATCCGTTCATTCATATAACAAAAACGGCTTTCGCCGCTCCTTCCATTCCGCTGCCTGTACATTCCACGATTCGATTAAACGAACGAAGCCCGCCCGGTCATGGATCGTTTCCCTGACTTCCTTCCCCCCTGCCAGCAGGTCGATAAAGTACCTTGAACCCGGCTCTGGTGGCTCCAGCCAGCAGAATTGCTCCGGATAGAGTGACACCAGTTCATGCAAAAGCACTAACCCTGTCTCTACCGCCCGAAATTTCCTGCTGTCAGTTACAAAAATCCTTACGCCACCACACAGCTCACCTGCGTATTTGGAGAATGTTGGGGACATGTATCCTGGATGCACATGTACACCTTCCAGCTTGTATTCCCGAAATCGTTCCGCCAAACGTTCACCCTCAACCCAGGGTGCCCCAATCCACTCGAATGGGCGGGTCGTGCCCCTGCCCTCCGATACATTAGTGCCTTCGAACAGGCACGTACCCGCATATACCCGCACACTATCCAGCGTGGGCATATTGGGAGAGGGTAACATCCAGGGAAGCCCACAATCCGCAAACTCCATGGAGCGCGGCCATCCTTCCATGGCAACCACGTCCAATTCGCAAGGTACATCCATCTCGCTGTTGACCATCAGGGCGAGTTCACCTACCGTCAATCCGGTACGTACAGGTACACGCCAAGCGCCAACGAGTGATTCATACCCCGCGTTCAGCACACCGCCTTCCACAACGTTTCCACCCAGCGGATTGGGACGGTCCAGAATCAGCATACGTTTGCCTGCTCCAGCACAGGCATCCATCATATGGAACAAGGTTGAGGCATATGTGTAATAACGGATGCCCACATCCTGAATGTCAAACAGGACCGTATCGACTCCAGCCAGCATTGCAGGCGTAGGTTTCTTATAATCTCCATACAGGCTGAACACCGGAATGTCCAGAAGTGGATGAAGCATGTCTCCGAATCTGACACCCGCCTGAAGCTCTCCATACAGTCCGTGCTCACAGGCATAGAGCACTGTAAGCTCGGCATTAGCCAGTCCGGCGCACACATCTATTGTCGATACAAAATCCGCTGTAATACCAGTCGGGTTTGTAATTAGACCGATTCGATTACCTGTTATCCATGGATGCGATAACCCTCTGGACAGAAGATCAACTCCCGTTTTTACAGCCGGGATCTGCTCGGTCTCATTCAACTGACCCATCACACATTCCCCTGGCTTATCCAGCCTGTATGCTGGTGATCATTACCGCCTGTTACGACAGGCTCTTCTTCAGGCTCCAGCACATTAAGAGCAACCTTATGCTGATAGATGGCAAACATACCTCCAAACAGCGCTCCGAAACCAACGACAGTCAGCATCAGCAGCGCAGTCAGGCACATGGCCTGAAAACAAGCGCCCATCGTGTACCCCGGGTGACGGAAGAACAGCTTTACACTTTCCCCCATCGCTTGAACGATGCCCATGTTTTTTTGTAAAACAAGCTGCCAGGTATAGAACTGTGACATCAGCGCCATGAGAACAAAGAACGTCTGGAATACACCCACTGCTGTACCTGTAATTCCACCCTGTCCACCGTAATACCACCAGGTTGACCATAGAATGAAGCCAAGCACCGCGAAAAGCACACCCAACGATCCTCCCGGGATTATTCCCTTCAATGTTCCGACACAGATATCCTTAAGTCCATTGCGCCGTTCCTTACGCTCCAATCTGTGATGCACGGCATAACAAACACCGAACAGGATGGGCATATATATCAAGGCCAGAAGCAGCACCGCGATCGGCAGCGGAGCAAACATCAGAATGGGAACCAATACGATGGAACTAACGACACTGTACAAGGCCACCGAAATAATATCCCGATAGATTTCCGCACCCGACTTGATCAATACTTCACTCAGCTTACGCATTTTTATTCTCCCCTTTCTCACCGTTCCTTCTTCACCAGGCATCGTCTCTTACTCACGTCCGATCGCAAGCTCCGTCTCTGGATCAAAAAAGTGCGCCTTACGCAGGTCCAGTACAAAAATTTTGTCCATACCTACATAAGCATGTGTTTCCGGGTGAACCTTGGCCGTAACGGTACGGGCACCGGAATGGAAGTACACCAAATTCTCGGAGCCCAGATGCTCTACAACCTGAACTCGCGCCTGCAGCATATGGTCTGTCGGGATGTTCGGAGCGACATCATCACCAAAAATATGTTCTGGACGCAGACCCATAATCACCGGCTTGCCTTGATGACTCTGAAGACGAGCAAGTACATCTGCTGGCAAGGTGAATGATGCTCCCTCGATGACAACCTGCGTGCCTTCAATCCGTGCATCAATGAAGTTCATCGCCGGGGAACCAATAAATCCGGCAACAAACATATTTCGCGGACTCGCATACAGCTCTTTTGGTGAAGCCACCTGCTGAATGTCTCCATGATTCATGACAACTATGCGTTCCCCAAGTGTCATGGCCTCCACCTGATCATGCGTCACGTACACAATCGTGGCACCGAGACGTTTATGCAGCTCTCCCAACTCCACCCGCATCTGCACCCGCAACTTGGCATCCAGATTGGACAGTGGTTCGTCGAATAAAAACACCTGCGGATCGCGGACGATCGCCCGGCCCACCGCAACACGCTGGCGCTGACCACCAGACAGCTCGCGTGGTTTGCGCTCCAGCATCGCTTCCAGTCCAAGAATGGAGGCCGCATTCTGCACCTGTTCATCAATATAGGACTTTGGCTTTTTCAGATTTTTCAGGCCAAAGGAAAGATTCTCACGGATGGTCATATGCGGATAAAGTGCATAATCCTGAAACACCATCGCGATATCCCGATCCTTCGGATGCAGATCGTTAACAAGCCGGTCACCGATCACAATATCACCGCTCGTTTGTTTTTCAAGTCCGGCAATCATCCGCAGTGACGTTGTCTTGCCACAGCCCGAAGGACCCACAAACACTACGAATTCCTTATCTTCTATAACAAAGTCCGAGCCGGCCACAGCCGTGAACGTTCCTTTATGATCGTCTTTGAATTCTTTGCGCACTTGGCGAAACTCCACGCGTGCCATAGGTAGATCCCCCTTTACGTTGTCGCTTGTCCTGAACTAACAGTTAACCTTTAACCGCACCGATCGTAATGCCCTGCAGGAAATAACGTTGCAGTGAGAAAAACAGAATGATCATGGGCAGTGCACCAATTGTTGCCCCTGCCATCATTGCGCCGAAGTCCGTTGATTCGGCAAATACAAACGAGGCCAACCCCACCTGAATGGTACGCATCTCGTTGGAATTGGTAATGAGGAACGGCCAGAAGAATTCGTTCCACGAAGCCACAAACGTGAATATCGCCAGCACCGCGATTCCCGGCTTTGCCATCGGCAGAATGACTTTCCAGAAGATACCGAACTCGCTGCATGCATCGATACGCGCCGCATGGATCAGCGATGTGGGCAGCGTGGACATAAACTGTTTCATCAAGAATATGTTCCCTACGCTAACGGCAGCAGGCAGAATAATGGCCGTATACGTATCCCCCAAGTCAAACACGTTGACCATCAGAATGTACAAAGGAATCAGCGTCACCTGTGCCGGGATCATCATTGTCCCAAGCAACGTCCAGAATACCGCCTGACTACCCGGAAACTTCAGTTTGGCGAACGCATATCCCGCCAGGGAGGCGAAGAATACATTTGTTACGGTCAGAATGATCGAGATGAGCAGCGAATTGTACAGCCAGCGCCAGGCATCAGTTTTGGCAAAAAAGCGCTCATATGGTGATAATGACAGCTGCTCTGGAATCATCTGTGGTTTAAACGAAGCCGACATCGCGCTATCCTGCACCGAACCAACGAGCATCCAATACATCGGAATGACCGTCACCAGTGCCCAGACCACCAGCAGAATGGATGCAACAACGAGCAGGATCTTTTTCTGTGTTGATTTCATGGATTTCATTCACCCCCGGATGCTTAATGCAATGTGCTCTAATAGCACGTGTTTTGAACTACCTCTAATACTCAATATCGCTGGAGAAATATTTGAACTGAATGACGGAGATGACAATGATGATAATCGCCAGTACGAACGACTGAGCCGAAGCCAATCCGAACTCATAGAACTTGAATGCCGTCTCGTAGATCAAGTAAGCGATTGTAGTTGTCGCAAAGTTCGGTCCACCCTGTGTCATCAGATATACCGAGATAAACACCTGGAAGGATGTAATGACACCCGTGACGAGCAGATACAGCGTAGTTGGTTTGAGCAGCGGCCATGTAATCTTGCTGAACTGGGTCCAGCCGCTGGCATGATCAATATCCGCCGCTTCATACAGCGATTTCGGAATACCACCCATGGCTGCCAGATACAGAATAATGCCCGCTCCGTGTGATCCAAGCCAGTTCATCAGAATGAGTGAAAAGAGTGCCGTTCCCGATTGGCCCAGCCAGATTACCGGGTCAAGACCGAACAGGCCGAGGAAGCGGTTCAGCAGTCCTGAATCCGTCGGGTCAAAGATTGCCAGCCATACAATGGAGATGGTTACCCCGGAGGCTACCGCAGGCAGATACATGGTAGCTTTGAAAAAAGTCTGCCATTTAGTTTTCATTTGATAGATGAAATAAGACAGTACAAATGTAATGAGAATATTGACCGGGACTGTGCCTACGGTGAAGATCACTGTATTTTTAATCGACTTCCAGAACGTCTCATCCTTCACTAAACGCTCGTAGTTATCCAATCCAACCCACGTTGAGTTCATAATGTTGTATTTCTGGAAGCTCATCACAAGAGCCGTCAGAACAGGATACAGTGTGAAAATGAGAAACAGCAGGACAGGCGCCAAAATAAACAAATACGCCCACCCGTAGTCTCGCCAAAACCGGGCAACCCGGGAAGTCCGAGGCACGGACGGTTTTGGCGCAAGGGCGGTCTGCATGGCGAATCCTCCTCTCCTAATCAGTGTGGTTTTACGTTATGTTTGATTGTCTGAGTTACTGTCCAAACATCTGCTGGCCTTTGCTCTTGAAGTCTTCTGCGATCTGCTCTGGTGATTTTTCTCCCGAGAACAGCGCCTGGATGTTTGGCTTCACAACCTGTTCCTTGAATTGTTTTTGCTGGGATGCTTTGTCGATATCCAGTTCCAGTACAACCGGCATCGCAATATTCTCTGCCATGACTTTTGCAGCAGCCAGATTATCCGGTTGACCAAGTTCTTTTCCTTTAAACAGTTCCACTTGGGACTTTCTTACGAATGGAAGTGCCAGTTCATTGGCCGAGTTCCCTGCTTTGGCACCACTAAGCGCCTCCATCACAAGGAACGTATTTTTGGCATGCTGTTCGCCTTTGTCCTTCTTCTGTTTGAAGGCTACATACCCTTCGCCGCCCATCGTTGTGGCCGCAGGTTGATCATCATTATGTGGTACAGGCAACAGGACAAAATCAATCTTCTCTCCTTGCACCTTGCCATCATCGATGTCCTTGTTGCGGTTCTGAATCATCACATCATAATAAGGAATCGCTTTGGAGATAATCGCCGTTTCCCCCGCGTAGAACATATCCGTCCGTTTCGCTGGAGCGAGAGCCGCCGTTTCCTTCGGCATATACCCTTGATCCATCAGGTTTTTGATAAAAGAGAGAGTATCCAGAATGCGACCATCATTCCATTGGAACGTGCCGTCTTTATCAAGAACATCGATCATCCCGTTGTTACGAGACAGCATTTCAATGAAGTCAAGCGAGGTTCCGTCGGTAACCAGTGCATATTGCTTGGCCCCGCCATCCAACGTTTTGGTCAGCTTGGCAGCAGCATCGTTGAATTCGGACCAGGTCCAGCCATTTTGCTGAATGGACTTCCAATCAATGCCCGCTTCCTCCAGAATACGTTTGTTACCACCCCAAGCCCATTGGAATTGATACAACGGCAGTCCGTACTGTTTCCCCTGAATCTGGCCTAAATCCAGCGTACCTGGCAGGTAGTCGTCCTTGATCTCAGGTGTCAGGTAGCTGTCCAGCTCAAGTGCCAATCCCGTATTCACATATGTGCCGTCTACGCTATGAAAGTAAAGATCTGGCGGGTTACCTGCGTTCAGAGCGACATCGAATTTTTTGGGCCCTTCCGCCCAGGAGAGCATTTCCGTCTTCACGGTAATGTTCGGGTGTTCTTTATTGAAATCAGAGATTAGATCCTTCAGTTCATCTTCATATGTGCCATGTACAGGATAGGTCCATACCGTTACCGTATCATCGGCATTCGGGTCATCCGAAGCAGCACCTCCGCTATTCCCACAGGCTGTAACCCAGACCATCATCAACAACATTGCCCATACCAGACCCTTCTTTTTCATCCCTTCATCTCCTTCGCATGTCATCATCCGATTCTTTCATTGCCTAACCATGCTACCCCTTTGTGATCGTTCGGCCTTCAAACGCCATCCACCTATACACGCGGCAGTAAGGAAAAGCACCTCCCCTGTAGATTGGGCCTGCCAGTCGCAGGCTAAATCTCTTAAATGCAATATTAACGTCAACTTAATTGACATTAACAGTATTGATTCCTTCCAAAATTGTAGATTGAATTCATTATATGAGTTGTAAAATAAAAATTCAACATTATTTTTTATTATAAAATTTAATTTTACTTTTTCTTTTCATCCAACTATACTATGTAAAAAGAAAACCAAAGCAAGCGAGGTGAGCCACTTTGCGAGTGTATGTAGGCGTAGATGGAGGCGGTACCAATACTGATGCAGCAATCATTTCTGAATCTGGTGAAATTCTCGCCCGACTCAGCGGCGGTCCCACGAATCCTCACAGCGTATCAACTGAACAGGCCATTTCCGAACTGCAACGAGTGCTGGAACAGCTATTTAATCTAATAAGTGATTTATCGACAAATTGTGAGGGTATATGCCTTGGTATGTCAGGTGTAGATACGATCCAAGAGCGGCAACTTATAGCCAAAGCAGTAAATAACTATATGAAGAGTCGTAATCGACAGGCATCAGAAGGTTGTCCAGTCTGGGTTGTATCCGAAGGAGAGATTGCTCTGATGGCCTCTCTCGGACATACGCACGGTGTATTATGCATCTCTGGAACAGGGTCCATCGTGTACGGATTTACGCGGGAAGGCGAGCGATACCGTGCAGGAGGCTGGGGTCACCTGCTCGGAGATGAGGGGAGCGGCTATCGTATTGGGCAGCGTGCACTCCAAGTGGTTATGCAGAGTTATGACGGTGTTCTTCCTCCAACCCGTTTAACCCCGCTTCTTCTAAAGAAACTGAACCTTCGGGATATATCGGAGCTAAAGACACGGGTGTATCAGACGGATTGGGGCAAAACCGAGACCGCATCCATCGCCCGCTTAGCTATAGAAGCAGCTGAACTCGGAGATGAGGCCGCCCGGGCACTGATCATCGACGAAGCCTCCCAATTGGCGGATACCGCCAAGGCGTTGATTGCCCGTCATCGGGATTTTGCATCCACTCAGGTTGTCCTGTCCGGATCACTTTTTCGATACGCTGCACTTTTCCGAAATACATTTATTCAGAAGTTATCGGGATATTATGGAGAGTTGGACTTTGTATATCGTGAAGATGCCCCCGCTCCAGCGGTTGGCGCAGCACAACTGGCAAGAAAACGCTGTTCCCTGAATGAATCATTTTAAAAGAGAGAAGGAGGCCATACAGATGAATCACATGCTGAATTCACTAATAACAGAACAACCCAATCCACTAACGGATCATATAGATGAATTGCCTTCGGCAGAAATTATGGAACTAATTAATAAGGAAGATCAACGGATTGCGGAGCTCATTCAGCCCCTAATTCCGGTCATTGCTCAGGCTGCGGATCGGATCTTGAAGGCGTTTCAGTCTGGCGGCAGGCTTTTTTATGTAGGCGCAGGTACCAGTGGACGATTAGGAATACTTGACGCTTCGGAATGCCCGCCTACCTACGGAACCCCGCCCTCCATGGTGCAGGGTATTATTGCAGGGGGATTCCGGGCAGTGAAGGACCCGGTTGAAGGTGCTGAAGATAATGAGGAGTTGGGAGCTGCGGACCTTGATGAACATGGCTTAGACAAAAACGATGTCGTGGTTGGCATTGCAGCCAGTGGACGAACGCCGTATGTGCTGGGTGCGATGAGACACGCCAAGGAGATCGGGGCTACGGTGATCAGCCTGAGTAATAATGCAGGCACGCCGATGACCCTGTTGGCTGATGTGAGCATTGAGGCTGTTGTCGGCCCAGAGGTTGTCATGGGTTCAACACGTATGAAGGCAGGCAGCGCCCAGAAAATGATTTTGAACATGCTCACCACTACCGCCATGATTCGTCTGGGCAAGGTTTACCGTAATTTCATGGTCGATCTGAACCCTTCGAACGAGAAGCTTGTCCATCGGGCCAAACGCATGATCCATCTGGCAACCGGAGCGAATGAAGCCGATATTGAAGAGGCTTTTACCGGTGCAGACGGTCATGTAAAAACGGCAATCGTCATGCTCATGGCAGGCGTGGACGCAACAGAAGCCCAGCACAGGCTTGATCTGGCTGACGGATTTGTCCGCAGCGCCATTGCGGGGCCTTCCTGAGCCGTACAGTGGGATATTTCTAGAGGTTGAAAGAGAGGAGCCCGACATTAGTCTGGGCTCTTTTTTTGATTTTTTTATACTAAAAGCGGATATAATCGTCAAAAAATCCCCTCCTGCATAATCAGAAAGGGATTCATATGGTTCTACTTCACTTGTGCTCCAGAATAGCCTGTCGACTCTTCTCCAAATACTCCACCGACTGGTTGTAATCCCGACTGGCAATCGCTAGATACAAAATATCGATCACGTTCAGCTGTGCAATCCGTGACGAAGTTGCTCCGCTCCGAATATCACTTTCGGTGGAAGTAATCATCAGGGGTACATCCGCCATACTACTGAGTGTATTGCTGCCCCACTTGGTAATGCTGATTGTCGCTGCACCGCCATCATGAGCATGCTTGAGACAGGAGATTACGTTCGACGTCTCCCCTGAATACGAGATACATACAACCGCATCATCCTCACGAAGCGTCGTTGCGGACGAAATCTGCATATGCGGATCGGCGAACGAAAAGCTTGTGCGATTGATTCGCATGAACTTGTAATGTGCATCCAGCGCAATCAGGTTGGAGGCCCCTACTCCATAGAAAAAGATCCGGTTCGCCTGATGAAGCACGTCCACAGCTTTTTCTACCAGACGTGGGTCCAGAATATGAACCGTGTCCTTCACCGACTGAATATTGTTTGCGGACACATGCTGAATAATGCTCTCCATGGAGTCCTGGGGACGAATCTCCGTATATTGATATGGCTCACTCGTCTGCAAATCTCCGGCAATCTTCAGCTTCAGCTCCTGAAAACCCGTTACACCCAGTGATTTGCAGAGACGGATAATGGCAGCTGGGCTGCCTCCACTCCGTTCAGACAACTGGGCCACCGAGGATTGAACAGTTTCTTGCGGGTGATCGAGAATATAAGCTCCGATCTTCCGTTCGGACGGAGTCAAGTCATCCATTAATGCGCGTAAACGCACAAGTCCACCTTTCATGCCTTCCATTCGCTCCTCCTTTCCGTACTGCATTCATGTACAAGCATTTTATCTTATAATTCCACTCGCGTCTAATCGAATTCCTCGCCCTTCCATAACTGAACTCCAATTAAAGTCAGGCCTCACTAGAGTGTGAGATTGCCTGAGATTACGGCGTGTTTCGCGCCGGTTACGGCCGGGAGTGTATTGGTTCTGCCCATAAGTGCCTCATGGCCAAGTAGAGCAAATCCAATGGCTTCCCGAGCATCATCAGGTACGCCATAATCTGCTGTTCGTTCCAAACGGATATCCTTCGGTAGTCTCTGACGGATCATCTCCATTAACGTGGCATTGGAAGTGCCACCACCGCACGCGAGCATGGCCGATATTTGCACCTTGGGCAGAATAAAATCCTTCACTGCACGCACGATGGTTTCCGCGGTCAGACAGGTGGCAGTAGCCAGCGTATCTTCAAGGGATAAGGAACGCGCTGCGGCCATCTCCATCAGTCTCACTGCATACGCGGCTCCATATACTTCTCGCCCGGTACTTTTCGGCGGAATTCTTTTGAAATACTCATCCTCCAAACACAGTTCTACCAGACGCTGATCGACCTTTCCCTGTGCGGCAATGCTTCCACTCGGATCATAATGCTGCCGCCCATCCGTTGCCTGCCGCACAATGGCGTCCATCACCATATTGCCCGGTCCCGTATCAAATGCCGAAATACCTTCGGTAGATGACTCAGAGGGAAGCACCGTCACATTGCCAATGCCACCGATATTCTGCACCAGCCGTCCTTCCGTCGGGCTACGGAACATCAGAGCATCCGCATAAGGCGTAAGCGGGGCACCTTCCCCACCAGCGGCCATATCCCTTGCACGCAAGTTACCAATCACTGGCAGTCCTGTCCGTTCTCGAACGACAGCACATTCACCGATCTGCAATGTCGATACCACATCAATACTGGCTCCCGTTGGCCCTGGAAATGCAGAGGCTACAGGAGCATGCCATACCGTCTGTCCATGCATGCTAATCACATCCACCTGCTGCGTTGAGATACCGGCAGACCGCATCAGTTCCGTAACGCTATGCGCATACCACTCCGATACACCAAAATGCGCGGCTGTCAGCTCGTCGACACGCGCCGTCCCCGGTGAACATAACCGGATCAGTACGTCTCTCAATCCATTCGAATACGGCACACAGACGAAATCAACCAGCTCGATCTGCTGTATTGCCCTGCTCATATCGGTTTGAATACGCACCAGTGCCGCATCTGTTCCATCAAGTGACGTTCCTGACATTAGTCCGATGACCAGATGCTCCTGCTTCAAACGATACTTCTCCCACATCGGATAGCTGCCTGTATCCATCCACTTCCAACCTCCTGCAAGACCCGATGAACACGTCATCCTGCCATAATTTCACCCAGTATATGATATTAAATTTCACAAGTCAAACATTATATGAAATTTAATTACATTATTAAAAATAAAAAGAGAGATATTCGTCCCATTTGCGATCACACATCACGTTTTCCTCCATCAATTGATAATTAGATATCAGAAGAGAAACATTTTTACATTTTTACCGTTTATAATATGTAGGTATATTTTGGTAGTCATATATAGATCTAATACTAGTCGAGGTGCATAATGAAGAAAACCATTTTACTATTGTTTCTGAGCCTGTTCTTACTCTTTTTGCTCCCTAATCAGGGAAATGCCGCTGCAAGCACGTCAAAAATCTTTATGGATGGAGAGGAATTAGTCCTCCCAAGTGATGTACAGGTGACGATTATCAATAAAAACGTGATGATCCCGATTCGTGTCGTTGCCGAAAATTTGAAATTCAAAGTCGATTGGAACCAACAAGCACGCACTGTAAAAATTCAGCAAGATCAACAGACGATTTCCCTAACCGTGGATCAAAAACAAGCCATGGTTGCTGACAAACAAGTCACTTTGAACACAGCACCGCAAATTTTGAACAAAACGCTGGTGGTGCCCATTCGATTTGTCAGTGAACAAATGGGGCTTAAGGTAAGATGGAACAATCAAGACAAGATCGTATACTTAACAAACACCAGTAAGGGACCTGCTATCGACCCAGGCAACAGTTCTGGAAAAGGGGATTCAACGTCTACCGCTAAGGTTACCGATATCCAATTTGCCAACAATCAGCTCGTTTTATCCACGGATGGGGCCGTTCAGCCGGTAGTAACGACCCTCAAGTACCCTGATCGTTTGGTTGTGGACTTGCCTGGAGCAACCTTTGGTGATATCTCCCAACCGCTGGATCAAGGACTCAATGGCAAGTTGGATGTGAGCGGTTATCCCAATGTGACAGAAGTGAGATATTCGCTGTTCAAACGAGATCCGGCGCAAGTTCGCATTGTCGTAGAATTGAATAATGTGAAGGATGTCCAGTACAGCCAGAACATCATTGCCGATAAACTGATTATTGATCTGAATGTTGCGGGAGACAATGTCACACCTGCTCCAGTCACTCCAGTAGGCGATTCAGGACGCAAGGTCGTGGTCATCGATCCAGGACACGGTGGCAGTGACCCGGGGACGATCAGCATCACGAACAAACCCGAAAAAGAATACAACCTGGCATTGGCTCACAAAGTACAAGCCCTGTTGCTCAATGAACCTAATATCGAATTGGTGATGACTCGTGAAGGTGATACCTATCCGACCCGTCCTGAGCGTGTTCAGCTCGCCAATCAATTAAATGCAGATGTATTTGTATCTATCCATGGCAATAGTGTGAAGTCCGCCCCCCAAGCCACAGGTACAGAGACATATTATTATCAACGCAGTAACAGCAAGGAATTAGCTACTATCATTCATCAACGTTTGGTGAAAGCCATGGGTCTCAGAGATCGTGGTGTGAAAAATGGCAACTTGGAAGTAATCCGAGACACGACCATGCCTGCAGTGCTTTTGGAAGTGGGATTCTTGAGTAATGTACTCGATGAAGAACTGATGTCGTCCGAAGTTGTTCAGATGAAAGCCGCTCAAGCGATAGCCGATGGAATCAAGGAGTATTTGGGCCTATAAATCATCAAATAAATCAGATGAAGGAAGTGATTCTTTGAATAAGAAGTTAGGTTGTGCACTTATATTATCATGCTTGATCCTTATCGGAGTTGGATGTGCCCAGAAGCCAGTGAGCCAATCCGGTTCAAATGAACCTGCTGTTCAGGGAGGACAGGTGCAGGCACCAAACCCATCCGAAACGGAGGTGGATCTGGGCACAATGAATACACAAGTCGTCGATGTATATTTGGCAGACTCTCAGGTACTTGAGCTTGAGAAAACAGAGCAGGAAATTGAATACAAGGATGATTCCGAAAAATATGAAAAAACATTTGCAGCGTTGCAAACGAACACCGATTCGGAGCTTGTTTCCCTCTGGGAGCAGGTGGAATTGCTCTCTATCCAATATGTTGAGGGTACAGTGACTTTGGATGTTCATATCCCCGCTGAAGCCAATCTCGGTACCAGTGGAGAATTGCTCGCATTGGAAGCTTTAACTACAACGATGTTTCAATTTGATGAAGTGAACAGCCTGGATATACTGGTGGATGGTGAAGCCGTTGATAGTTTGATGGGCCATGCCGAACTGGAACACCCTATTCATCGCGAACCCTAAAGATCACACAACAATGGAAAAAGAACGTCCCAGGGACGTTCCAATCTGGCGCATCAATTCGATTCATGCACAATTCACACATATAGCTCGTCACCAGCAGACAGTGAATGTATAACTGTTCCCGGTGACGGGCTATTTCTGAGCAAACCTTCTTTTAAACGGTCCGTCTCTGCCCGGTCAGTATGCACAAGGACCGTATGCCTTGCTGGAACCTGATGCAGCATCCGTTCAACATCCTTCCAGCCCTGATGCACTTTATAACGTATTTTCCGCACCACACACACTCCATACTTGTCAGGAACCCGTAGCAGCTTATCAGCAAATGTACCATGAGCAACATGCCCGGTGAGCAGAATCAGATTCTCCTCCCTGTCCGATAATTGACTATAATACCAACGGGCAAGCGAGGACTGCATCATGCCGTCCGAAATGAACCATAGCGAAGCAGAATGATGTTCCAACAGTTGTTCCCGCTCTTGGGTGGTCGTAGGCAGATCCCATCCTCGTCCAGTCAGAAAGCCATCAATTTTGTCTTTCAACGAACTTCCGATGACATGCTCTCCCTTCTCCCTCAACCAATACGGAACATGCATAAGCTGCTTCATGGCGTCTACCAGCCCGTGTTCTACTACGATTGGGATAGCCGGGAATTGTTGCTGTGCCCACAGTATGATCTCCTGTCCACGACCTACGACAGGCATGGGTAAGAGCACCTTTCCGCCTTGAGCAATCGTCTGGCGAATGGCTCGTTCAAGCTGTTCCAGTTTGTCGGCCTGTGTATCCTCGTCCGTACCGTAGGCAGCATCAACGATCGCCAGATCCACTAGCCCGACGGAAGATATTGCTGCTCTATCTGCTCCGCTTGCTACGTTTGCTCTGCCTGCTCCATCTGCTCCGTTCGATGTGAAATTTCCCTGCTTCATGGGTATCTCCATGGATACAAGTGTTCTTGACGATGCCTCTGATGCAACAGATGTCTGATCTTGTGACGTTATGAATTCTCCAGTCTTTTTCCCACTATTTATGGCGATTAGTTCCTCCGTACCCCACCGTTCGCTGCTCGGAGCATCGAACACAGGATTCTCACGAAGCATGTTTGTCTGCCAGAACGCCTTCGCTGGACAATCCGCCTGTAAAAGCAGCGATTCGGACGTGTAGTCCCCGGAATAAAAAATCCGCTTACCTTCCATTTCAACCCCAAACCACACCGATCCAGCCAGATGTCCACTCCGGCCCCACATCACTTTTACTTCGGGAAAAGGTTCAAACCAGGTTTGGGATACGACCTCATCTTCCAGATACCGATAACGAATAGCCTGCTCATCTACTTCATCATAAGGAAGTTCTTCGCCTATACGCTCTACAAACCTACGCCAGTTGGCAAAATACGTACGCAGCTGCGCCCTCGTCTCTCTAGTCGTCCACACTTCACCCTGGTAGCCCATCTTATACAGCAAAGGGATGGCGACCGAATGATCCTCATGGGCGTGGGACAAAAACACCGCGTCCAGTTGTGGGACAATCTCCGGATCGATCAGCGGATACTGGCCTTTGCCTTCTTTTTTGACACCACAATCCAGCAAAAGGCGGAACCGGCTCCCGCTCAGGAGATAGGCGGAACGTCCATGTTCCCCTGCACCGCCCCATACGTTCAGTTTGATCATGATGCATTCCACTTTCTCTTTGAATTCAACAGTTCGATTCCCAGCAGCATCAGCACCGTCATGCCTACAGTTACAACGGCCATCGCCATTCCGAGGGATACCTGACCTTGTTCGAACTGGGCAAAAATATACGTAGCCGACGTCTGCATCGACGGCGGAAGAATCAACAACGAACCTACCAGCTCCCGGGTAGCAATCGTAAAGGTCATCATCCAGCCGGCCAGCATGCCGGGCAGGATTAGCGGGATCAGGATTCGCCGCAGAATATACAGCGGTTTCCCGCCAAACACTTGCCCAGCCTGGAACAACGTTCCGTCAATCTGGGTAAAGCTCGATTTTACATACTGCACGGTGTAAGGCAAGAAGAGAACAACGTACGTGAGCACAACCATGCCGTAGGTGTTATACAACGTGACTGGCATCCAGGGTGAGTTCCAGAAGAGAATCAGACCCACGACCATCACGATGCCCGGCACCGTATTAGGCAACAGACTGAACAAGTCAATCACACGCTGCATGAATGAAGATGATCTGCCAATCGCGAGCGCAAAACCCGTACCGATAATAACAGCAACGGTTGAAGCCGCGAGGGATAATCCCAGACTGTTCCCGATGGCCTTCATACTCACCGATCCCCAAGATAACAGCTCCTTGTAATGATCCAAGGTGAGATTATCAAAAGCAATTCCCGATCCCCGTAACTTCATGGTCGAAGCGGCGATGATGGAGAAATACGGAATACCTACCGACAGGATCAACAGGATTGCAAGATACGCCCCGCATAACCATCCAGCCCCGCCACGAAGAGAATATCGCTTCGAACGTTGCCCTTTGCCACCAACCAGACGATACGTGAACTTCCGACTCATGGCAGACTGCATATACCACATCACCAGACAGACGGACAGTAGTACCGATGCCAGCGAAGTCGCCTTGCCGAAGTCAATCGGCCAACTGGAGATGTACTTATGAATTTCGGAGGTCATGACATAATAGCCAATCTTGCGCCCGAAGGTTGCCGGTGTTCCGAATTCCGCAATCGTTTTGACAAAGACCAGCATGATCCCCATGCCGTAGGACGACAACAATAAGGGTAAAATAATGCGTCTGAAACGGTACCCTGCACGTGCACCGTGCACGGCTCCCGCTTCTTCCAGATTGCCGCCGATGCGGATCAATGCATCTCGAAGCAGCAGATACAGGAACGGGAACAGGTGCAAGCTCATGATGAGCACCATGCCCCAGAAGCTGAAGAACAGCTCACTCCAGCCCGCAGATGATGGCACCCATTGCTGAAGGTATCCCCCTTTTTGCATAAACAGAATCCAGCCCATCGATCCGATATACGGCGGGGTCATGAACGGAATCATCAGGATTACATCGACCCAGCGATGCTCACCCATCCGAGTCTTCGCCATCATCCAGGCCAGCGGCAGCGCCAGCAGCGTGGTTACCGCTACAACGCAGATGCCAAGCCAGACGGAATTCAGCAATACACCCGATAGATGATGACCTGTAATCGTGCGAATCGGAGCCATCCAGTCCCATTGTCCTTCCGGATACACACTTTGCCAGAAGATCATCAAGAGCGGCACGCCAATGCTTATGGTCAGCAGAAAGAGGGCCAGAATCACGCCCACTCTCCGAAAAATTCGGTTGTTGTCCAATACAACAGGTTTCACTACGTTCACCTCACATGACTTTCCACAGACAGCAGATATTCCTTTTGCCTAGTTGTCTCTATCCTATTATTTAAAAGTCTCGGAAAAACGCGCCGCTGTCTCTTCGCCATGTTCGCTCATCCAGTTCCAGTCCACTTTAAGCTGTGGAATATCCTTCACATTGGCACGGTTAGTCGCTTCAATGTCTTCGCGGCCCGGAATCAGATAGGCATCTGCAACGAGCTTCTGAGCTTCATCGGACAACAGGTAGTCAATGAACGCTTTGGCATTCTCTACATTTGGACTGGATTTCAGAATCGCTGCCGGTCTTGGGCTGATTACCGTGCCTTCCTCAGGGTATACGATATCCAGTGGTTCACCTTTTGCTTTAGAGGAATACGCCATGTAGTCCACACCTGCTGCTACGATGCTTTTGGCCCCCGTAATAACGGGATCAAGTGCCTCCTGATTGGCGCCTGCCATCGCTACACCATTGGCTTTGTAGGCACTCAGCAAATCCCAACCTTTTTCACCATTTGCGCTTAGGTATCCTGTGATGAAGTCGAGTGCTGAACCTGATAATGTTGGGTCGGGAATGTTCACTGCATCTTTCCACGCAGGCGTAGCCAGCTCTGCCCAACTTGTTGGTGGTGTAGATACCAGTTTGGTGTTATACACAATACCCAGTGCGGAAGCACTGCTGCTAAAATAATTACCTTCTGCATCCGACCAATCCTTGTTCAGCTTGTCTGCATTGGCTGCTTCGGGGTAAGGCATAGTCAGTCCATCCGCTTTCAAAGCCTGTGCTGAAGGTAAAGAGGCTAGAATTACAACGTCTGCAACCGGATTGGACTTCTCTGCTTCCATACGAGCCAGAATTTTGCCTGTCGTTCCCTGGAACATCTCGACTTCAATCCCCGTTTTGTCCGTAAATCCGCTCACGATGTTATCCGCCAGCTTCTGTGGGCCAGCACTGTACAAGACCAACTTGCCACCAGCCGGTTTCGTTGTTTCCGCCGCTGCTGCTGTGTTTCCCTCACCCGCGGGTTGTGCCGCATTGCCTGTGGTTGTGTTCCCTGTACTACATCCGAACAAACTGATACTCATTACCGCTGTTAATAACAGCATTGCGCTCTTTTTCCGTGTTTTCATACCCAACATATTCGTCCATCTCCCCTGGTTTCTTATAAAATGTGTACTCTTGCTTCCAACTGCGTGCTTGTTCAACAATTTAATATGCCACTGCGATCGCTTCGTTCTGCTTCATACTCGGGTGGTCATAACCGTCCATTCGGCATATCCGCTCAGGGGTTACATAGAGCTGCACCCGCTCACCTACGCGCACTCTTTGGTTCATATAGGCTGTCCATACGCCCAGCCCTTCCATCTGCACTCGTACTTCATAGCGCTCACCTACATAGCTGACACTAAGTACCGTCCCTGGATAACACAGATCATCATGACCTGTTTTGTTCCAGGTGACATGCTCTGGACGCACCATCGATTGATTAGGCGTGAGCCAGTTGGACTTTCCGATAAACGAAGCGACATACGGATCACTTGGTGCCGAGTAGATCGTTTCCGGGCTTCCCTTTTGCAATATCCGACCCTTCTGCATCACCACAATCTCATCCGACATCGACATCGCTTCAATCTGATCATGTGTGACGTACAGCGCAGTCAGCCCCATGTCCCGAACCAGCGACATCATCTCAATCCGCATCTCTTCCCGGAGTACAGCATCCAGTGCACTCAGTGGCTCATCGAACAGGATCACACCAGGTCTGACCGCTACGGCTCTGGCAAAAGCAACCCGTTGCTGCTGTCCACCAGATAGCTGATGAGGATATCGATCTTCCATGCCTTGCAGGCGAACCATACCAAGTGCTTCATTCACCTTTTGCCGGAGATCAGATTTCTGTTTTCCGGCCTTCAGGCCAAACGCTACATTTTCGTATACGGTCATATGCGGCCATAATGCAAAATCCTGAAACACCATGCCCAGATTACGCTTGTGTGTTGGTATATCAATCCGCTTCGCCGCAGAGTAGATACACTGACCATCTGCACAAATCTCCCCCGCGTCCGGCTGTTCCAGCCCGGCCAACATGCGGAGCAGTGTTGTTTTGCCACAGCCCGATGGGCCGAGCAGGGTCGTGAACTTTCCATGTTCAAGCGTTAGATCTGTCGGCAGCAGTGCGGGTGTTTGATTAAATGATTTTTGAATTCCTGTCATCTCTAATTTCATAAGCATCCCTGCCTGTCTTCTGTTACTTGATCTCTTGCACTGTTCTCAGTCTAACGTCCGCTTTCGCGAGTTGTATGTCTTGTATGTAAAATTGGAATTAACTTTTTAGATGAATTCTGTTGATGTTCATAGATTAAATCTATAGAAGGTGAACTAATCATTTGCACGATAACGGAGAGGACAGAAAAAACCTGAAAAAGCGGAGCGTTCGCCTTTATCACCGGATTTTCCCTTGAGAAAGGGAATCAAAAAAATCTGGGGATAACAGCGATTGGAAGGTTGTTCTGTCATCGTAGTGTCTGTGTAAATAAGCTTTAGTTCAATTTATATAGTAGAAGTGAGAGGAGTGTTGGGACATTGAATCTGATCAAATTGCAAATTGTTGAGCTGATCGACAAGCATCATCACATGACAAGCGTGGCAGAGTTACTGGGGATCAAGCAACCTACCGTTACATTTCATATGAAGTCATTGGAGGAAGAGATGGGTGTGCGATTATTTGAATCGCGCAGTGGAAAGACCTTTCTAACCGAGGCTGGACAAGCTCTGCTCCATTATTCCGTCAAAATCAATGCTCTGACCCAAGAGGCACGACGGGTCGTAAAGGAATATGACAGTCTCTATCGGGGCACCCTGCACATTGGAGCAAGCTATGTACCGGCTACATATTTGCTGCCCACCATACTCAATACCTTTTCGCAGGAATTCCCGGGCATTCGTATCTTCTTATCCGTCAAACCATCACCTGTTATTCGCGAAATGTTAATTAGGCATCAGATTGATCTGGGGGTGATCTCTTCCGAGCCATTTGTTGGACCCGCCCTGCAAGCTGAGACGTTGTGTGAAGATGACTTAGTATTGATCTGTTCTCCACAACATGGGTTGGCCCAGAAGGATGCATTAACACCTGATCATATCGCACAGATTCCTTTTGCTTTACATGGCAATGAATCCAGTACTCGTCGGTTAACCAATCAATGGCTTGCGCAACATGACATTCGTTTGCGGAGTACGGTGGAGATGGATTCCCTGGAAGCGATCAAACAGCTCGTGTTAATCGGGGGGCATGTCTCATTCATGTCTCGGATGGCGGTACAGTGGGAGGAACAGCACGGGCTCATTCAAGTTCTTCCCATTCCCGGAGAGCAGGCACCACGCCATATATACACCGTACATAACAAGGACCGCCACCCTTCAGTTCAGGTAAACCGCTTCAAAGAAGTGCTGCGAGAGGTGAGTCACGGCTTCCCCATTTTCCATGGCTGATTGCCTTGATCCGCTATAAACTATCGTTTGCCATTCATCAAATCTATGCAGGGTTAACGCAATGTGCGCTTCCCTTTAATCGCTTTCATATATTCGGGCGATAAAGTGGGATCTGTACGTTAATCCAGATTAGGAGAGTGATTGGTTTTGAAAAAGTGGAAAAAGGTAACCGCCTCATTCATGCTGAGCATCGTAACATTGGGAAGTGGACTGACGTTTCTGGGAGCACCCCAGGCTTCAGCTGCTGCCAATGCCGTTCCTGCTTATGAAGTGAAGTTTCTGGCCAAGCCGGAACTTGTATTGAATACAGATGGGACACCACGCAGTGAAGTGATTCAGACACTCGGCCTGAGTTCCACGGCAAGAAACATTAACGTAGAGTACTTCGACACCAATGCTCTCGGATTGGATCAACAAGGATGGAACGTTCGTTTTCGCAAAAAGGATGACAAGAATAACTACGAATTGACTTATAAAAAACGCTACCCTGTGATCAATGGCGATATCAACGCAGCGCTGACTCTGGCTAACCAAGAGGGTTTTGATGAATCAGATGATAACTACGAGGCTGAAATTGATTGGGGATACGGCAAACAGACGCTGAGCTTCTCCAACACCAAAAAAGTCGATACCAAAGCGACAGGAGTCCAACTTCCTTCGCAGCAAGAAGCCTTGAACATGTTACTGGACAAGCTTCCGGGCAAATTGAAAAACTGGACTTCCTCCAACTGGGGCAAGCAGCAACTGACTCAATCCCGTGCATATGGTCCGATAACGTTCCAACGATATGAAGGTACATGGAATGGTCAAGAGCTTACACTCGAAGTATGGCCGATCCGTGACGCAGCAGGTACAGGTATTGAGAATATCGTAGAGGTTTCTTTCAAAACCGATGATGCTGTAGCCGTATCCGGACTGCGTACCCAACTGCTGCAATTGCTGGAGAACAACAACTGGCTGATTCCTGCAGATGGCTTGAAAACACAAACGATTCTGGAAAGATACTAATCGCTAGCTCTATTAAAAAGACAAGTTCCTCTTCCTGCGGACATCGTAGGAGAGGGCTTGTCTTTTTTTGCGTAGTGAATTAAATGATCTGTTATTTAAGTAATTCTACGATTAACATCGGTTGAGATTTTACTGGTTATTCCCTCAACAGTTTGGATGATGGGAAATATGTATTGGCTATTTTACAACTCGGTAACCTATATCAATTTAATTTATAGTGGAGAATTACGTGGTTCAATGATCATAGTTTCTAAAGTCTTATAATTCCATCACTTGAGTTTCGCGCGAATAGCTGACCCTCGATTTCCCATAGAAATGCTTTAGCGTGCGCAGGCTTCATAAATCTTAATACTATCGGACGTACCCTACCATTCATCTCGTAGTGTATTACGAGATAATTTCTCGAATTTGAGCTACCTGTTCTTTTTGGATATCCTGCACTCCCGATTTTTCTTAATGAGAGTTCAAACGTTTTCTGACCACTTTGAATATATAAGTTCCCATTACCTATCAGCACATCCACCCGCCTGCCTTCTGCAACTTGTGGAAGCCCTGACTGATGAATCCCTACTGCATGTAACCTTGATCCGAACTGCTGTTTTAGTTTATTGGATCGACTCGTCGTTCGAATACCAAATATCGAAACTAAGATAATAAAACCAAGTATAAACCACATTCTATATACCCCCCTTCGCTTTTTCTTCTGTATATCATTTTCATATTATCATATGGACTTCTTATTTGTATGACAATATGCGATAATTGATAATGATTCTCAAATAAATCATATATAATGTTACTATCGTAAGTTAAGGAGGGATTCTGGTGACTTTGCAAGTCTTTCCACTGATATCTAACGGTGATCATACCCGTGACCTATATGCAAGATTCAAAACATCCGAAGTTCTCAATCAAGCGTCTTTTCTTCCCCCATTCGTATTAGCTGACTCACATCTTCTGCTCATCTGTACTGGCGGTGAGGCCGATATTCGTATTGGGCATAGGCTGAATCATGCCACAATCGGCAAAATGTATCTGATCCTGCCAGGAACAGCAATAGAATATACACCGGATGAGGTTCATCCTTTACAGGGCATCGCGATATATTTTGATCTGTTAAAGCCCATTTCAGATATGAACAAAACCACTTCTGGATCTACTGTAATGGAGATTTACCAAAAAGGGTTACTTCGTTCGTCTTATGCCGATGAGTTACCGCATGAACTTTTTCAGGAATGTACCAGAATTGCCTCACAGCTCCATGAATGCATCTCTGTACCTCAAGAAAATCGTCCATTTCGTATTCAGACTTTGATGCATGAATTGTTGACCCATGTGTATGCTCCTCCCAAAGAAAGTGCAATAGGAGATTCCGAACACACCTCTGCTTTGGATCAAACGCTTGAACTTATTGAGCTTGGATATGCTGAGCATCTTTCTCGTGAAGTTCTTGCCGGTGTGGCAGGCATGAGTGTATGGCACTATTCACGGGTATTCAAAAACCGTACTGGCATCAGTCCCATGGAGTACGTGAATAACATCCGCATGGACAGGGCCAAAGAGATGCTGCTCGTCCCCGGCCAAACCATCAAACACATCGCCTCACAGGTTGGTTTTCAGGACGAGTTTTACTTTAGTCGCAAATTCAAAAAAATATGTTGGCGTGTCTCCCTCTACCTATCAACGGCAGAAACGCAGTAAAATTGCTGCTCTCTCCTTCGGAACCACTGGCCATCTGCTGGCATTACAGATCATCCCCCATGCGGCATTGATCGATAACCGACGGGATCAACACAGGAATCTGTTTTTCTCCAATATCCCTTATCATCTGGGACGTAGCAAACGCATGAATCCTCATATCTGGCAAACCAACGTTGAGTTGTTGATGCAAGCGAGCCCGGATCTCATAATCTGTAATGAGTACGAAGCCCATACGTTAAAAAGAACGCTGCAGCGAATTGCTCCTACCATCGTTATCCCATGGAAAGGATTGAGCTGGCGGGAACACTTCGTACAAGTTGCCTCCATTGTGGGACAGCAACAGGATGCTCAGCAGTGGTTGGAGCAGTATGATGACAAGGTAATCCATGCTAAAGAGCAGCTTACTTATTTCATCGGAAAGGATACGGTCTCCATCATTCATATCATGATGGGTCATCTGTTAATCTACGGGCGACGCAATGGGGGCGCTGTTCTATATAACGACCTGGGCGTGTCCCCTTCACACGATCTGCTTCCAGGGCAAGTCTATCGTGCATTGGATGAACAGGAGTTGCCTCAAATGGTTGGAGATCGCATGTTACTGATTGTGGACCAGGACTTAGAATCCCAGCAACGTTGGCATAAACTACAACATACTCAGCTATGGCAACAATTGATACCCGTGCAGAACCAGCATGTATATCTGCTAGATGAAATGCCTTGGTTGGATTATTCACCATATGCCCATGATCAGATCATCGATGAAACCCTGAAACTTTTTGGTGGTACTCAGCACATTAATCCATGATCGGATAGCACAGAAGGCTATGTCTCCCCCAACATGAGACCGCTACAATATAAAGTGTACTGAGAATCAATATCATTAGAAACACAGGGGGATTATGATGTACAAACAGCATTATGTCAAAATAACGGGGATCCTGTTCATACTCGCCATGTTACTTGTTGCGTGTGGACAGACACCTGCAAGCACTTCACAGCCATCTGCAGATGGCGTAAAATCAGCTGCGGGGACAGATGGGGACTCATCCACTGAATCAACTACTAAAACCGTGGAGAGCGCCAGTGGCAGCAAAGAAATCCCGGAACATCCCGAACGGATTGTGTCCATTAATATGGAGGACATCCTCCTCTCCTTGGAGGTACCACTGGTACTTGCTACACCTATTGGCCGGCAAGATTACCTCAATGAGCAACTTGAAGCCCAAGGCGTGGCTGTTGAACCCATTAATGAAAGTGTCAATTTTGAAGCTGTAGTCAGCGCAAATCCGGACCTTATTATTGCCAATGCCAGTTTGGATGCCAAAATTCTTGAACAACTCGAGAAAATCGCGCCTACGATCACTTATGATCGCCGTAATTGGCAGGAATCTATCGTACAGGTAGCTACTGCATTGGATATTGAAGAGCGGGCTGAACAGCTTTTACAAAAAAATAAAGATCAGGTAACTGAAGCTCAGAAACTCGCAGCCGATATCACCAAGACCAAACCAACAGCTGCATTCCTGCGCCTGGAAGAGAAAGATATGCGTTTGTTCTTCTCGTCCATTCCATCTACGCCATTCCCAGCTTCTAGTTATGTAGGAGCGGGCTATGAAATTGGATTCACTCCCGAAGCTCTCGTTACCAAACTCGAGGCTGAGAATCCAGATCGGATGAATGCCAGTATCTCGGTTGAGCTTTTGCCTGAAATCAAAGCAGACTATCTGTTCATTGTGTCCATTAGCTCAGATGGATCAGCTGAAGCTTTGCAAAAAACAAAAGATGAACTCAACGAAATCCAGCAACTCCAAGTATGGAAAAGCCTACCCGCTGTTCAAAATGGTCATGTCTATGTCCTCAATGCTAAGAAATGGCTTATTGACGGCCCCATTGCCGAATCGCTCAAACGTAATGAAATGCTCGAAGTTCTTGGACTACCTGCTTCACAATAGTAAACATACCTCTGTTTCTTCCACAACAAACAAAAGGAGATTCACCGGATTTTCGGTGGATCTCCTTTATATTTAATATTCCAAATGGTCTCATCCAGCAGTTCTTCATTCCAGTAATTCTTCATTCACATCAGGCTTTTAATATATTTTAAAGTTTTGGGCTGTTTCGATCCCAAGTGCACTCTGGATAAACGTATTAGCCACTTTCTCTACAGGTACAGGATTAAATCCAATAAAGAAATCCTTATATTTCTCCGCCGACTCTACAAATAAGTTGGGACTAACTGAGTTCAAACGAATGCCTCTTGGCAACTCAAACGCTGCCGCTTTGGCAAACGCATCAATGGCCCCATTGACCATAGCACTTGATGCGCCTTTCTCAATAGGGTGGTCTTGTATTATGCCACTGACCAACGTGAAACTCCCTTTGTCATTAATATAGTGCTGACCAATCAACACGATATTAACCTGTCCAAGCAGTTTACCCTGCACACTAATCATATTGTTCTCAGGTGTAAGTTCTTCGAGTTTCGCATAATGGGTCTGACCTGCCGCCACAATGACGTAATCAATATTTCTCACCGTTTCAAAGAGGGTAGTAATACTCTCTGTCGAAGTCATATCCACCTGAACATCCCCGGATTGTCTACCTGCTGTAATAACCTCAACGGAATAATCTCTCAGTTTCGCAACAACAGCTTTACCTAGCGTTCCGTTTCCACCAATGACCAGTGCTCTTTTCATTACTGTTTGTCCTCCTTTATAAATAAACACGGTAAATCAGATACGAATTGTTCTATTTATTAAAACAAAGATTCTATCCTTAATCAAATGACAATTGACTCTATTTTAAAAGGAATCCACTTATTCTTTTTAACGCAAAAAAAAGCCCTTGCTATAAGCAAAGGCTTTTCTGTATGTTACTCGGAAGCGGGTGATGGGAATCGAACCCACGCTATTAGCTTGGAAGGCTAAAGTTCTACCATTGAACTACACCCGCAAAATAAAAAAATCGGGATGACACGATTTGAACATGCGACCCCCTGGTCCCAAACCAGGTGCTCTACCAAGCTGAGCTACATCCCGATACTTATGAGAATAATGGCGCGCCCTGAGAGATTCGAACTCCCGGCCTTTTGATTCGTAGTCAAACGCTCTATCCAGCTGAGCTAAGGGCGCAAATATTGGAGCGGAAGACGGGAATCGAACCCGCGACCCTCGCCTTGGCAAGGCGATGCTCTACCGCTGAGCCACTTCCGCAAAACATATGGTGCGGTCGAGAGGACTCGAACCTCCACGGGGGGTTAGCCCACACGGACCTGAACCGTGCGCGTCTGCCAATTCCGCCACGACCGCAAAATATAATGGTGAGTCATGAAGGGCTCGAACCTTCGACACCCTGATTAAAAGTCAGGTGCTCTACCAACTGAGCTAATGACTCATAAATGAAATGGCTGGGGATATAGGATTTGAACCTATGCATGACGGAGTCAAAGTCCGTTGCCTTACCGCTTGGCTAATCCCCATTAAAAAATCATGGGGCGATCGAGGGGAATTGAACCCCCGAATGCCGGATCCACAAACCGGTGCGTTAACCACTTCGCCACGATCGCCATAGAGTAAGCCATTCATCCACTAAGAGTATCTTAGTATTAGCAACTGCATCTATAATATACATTCTATCACAAATTCAGATGTAAATACTAAAAATGGTGCCGGCGAGAGGACTTGAACCCCCAACCTACTGATTACAAGTCAGTTGCTCTACCAGTTGAGCTACACCGGCACGGTGTATATTTAATTAAAAATGGCGGAACCGACGGGATTCGAACCCGCGATCTCCTGCGTGACAGGCAGGCATGTTAGGCCAACTACACCACGGTTCCAGATCACTTTCTCAGGGAAAGTATAATTGCGGGGGCAGGATTTGAACCTGCGGCCTTCGGGTTATGAGCCCGACGAGCTACCGGGCTGCTCCACCCCGCGTCGTTATAAAGTTATATGGTGGAGGCTGAGGGGATCGAACCCCCGACCCTCTGCTTGTAAGGCAGATGCTCTCCCAGCTGAGCTAAGCCTCCATAATATGACCCGTAGGGGATACTCTCACTTCGTTCGAGACTGCGAAGCTGTTGCTAACGAAGTACATCCTCCGACGAACCTTTGGGATTCTCATCCCTTGTTGAAGCAATAGGTATTGCTATGACCCGTAGGGGATTCGAACCCCTGTTACCTCCGTGAAAGGGAGGTGTCTTAACCCCTTGACCAACGGGCCTTGCTAAAAAAAATATCTGGCGGAGAGAGAGGGATTCGAACCCTCGAGACGCTTGTGACGCCTACACGATTTCCAATCGTGCTCCTTCGGCCAGCTCGGACACCTCTCCATATGGCTCCCCGAACAGGGCTCGAACCTGTGACAACTCGATTAACAGTCGAGTGCTCTACCAACTGAGCTATCAGGGAATGGTGGAGCCAAGCGGGATCGAACCGCTGACCTCCTGCTTGCAAGGCAGGCGCTCTCCCAGCTGAGCTATGGCCCCATACTCTGTGTATTTCTTTGTTGTGGTCTTGCTATGGGCCCTGGTGGACTCGAACCACCGGCCTCACCCTTATCAGAGGTGCGCTCTAACCAACTGAGCTAAGGGCCCTTATATATCCCTTATTCCTTGGCAAGGGGGGCAAAAAAAATACCCCAAAGGGAAATCGCTTGGCGGCGTCCTACTCTCCCAGGACCCTGCGGTCCAAGTACCATCGGCGCTAGAGGGCTTAACGGTCGTGTTCGGGATGGGTACGTGTGGAACCCCTCCGCCATCGCCACCAAACGCGTAGCTTACATTTCAGAGATCGTTCTCTGAAAACTAGATTCGAAACGAAACACGCGAATTACAACTTGCTAATTGGATAAGCCCTCGACCGATTAGTACTGGTCAGCTCCATGCATTGCTGCACTTCCACCCCCAGCCTATCTACCTCGTCGTCTTCAAGGGGTCTTACATACTGGGAAATCTCATCTTGAGGGGGGCTTCACGCTTAGATGCTTTCAGCGTTTATCCCGTCCGTACATAGCTACCCAGCGGTGCTCCTGGCGGAACAACTGGTACACCAGCGGTACGTCCATCCCGGTCCTCTCGTACTAAGGACAGCTCCTCTCAAATTTCCTACGCCCACGACAGATAGGGACCGAACTGTCTCACGACGTTCTGAACCCAGCTCGCGTACCGCTTTAATGGGCGAACAGCCCAACCCTTGGGACCTACTTCAGCCCCAGGATGCGATGAGCCGACATCGAGGTGCCAAACCTCCCCGTCGATGTGGACTCTTGGGGGAGATAAGCCTGTTATCCCCAGGGTAGCTTTTATCCGTTGAGCGATGGCCCTTCCATGCGGTACCACCGGATCACTAAGCCCGACTTTCGTCCCTGCTCGACTTGTAGGTCTCGCAGTCAAGCTCCCTTATGCCTTTGCACTCTTCGAATGATTTCCAACCATTCTGAGGGAACCTTTGGGCGCCTCCGTTACTCTTTAGGAGGCGACCGCCCCAGTCAAACTGCCCACCTGACACTGTCCCCGCACCGGATTACGGTACCAGGTTAGAACCTAGATACGATCAGGGTGGTATCCCAACGTTGCCTCCACGCAAGCTGGCGCTCACGTTTCAAAGGCTCCCACCTATCCTGTACAGATCGTACCCAAATTCAATATCAAGCTGCAGTAAAGCTCCATGGGGTCTTTCCGTCTTGTCGCGGGTAACCTGCATCTTCACAGGTATTAAAATTTCACCGGATCTCTCGTTGAGACAGCGCCCAAGTCGTTACGCCATTCGTGCGGGTCAGAATTTACCTGACAAGGAATTTCGCTACCTTAGGACCGTTATAGTTACGGCCGCCGTTTACTGGGGCTTCGGTTCACAGCTTCGGGATTACTCCCTAACCACTCCCCTTAACCTTCCAGCACCGGGCAGGCGTCAGCCCGTATACTTCGCCTTACGGCTTCGCACAGACCTGTGTTTTTGCTAAACAGTCGCTTGGGCCTTTTCACTGCGGCCCCCTCGTGCTATTCACACTACCGGGGCACCCCTTCTCCCGAAGTTACGGGGTCATTTTGCCGAGTTCCTTAACGAGAGTTCTTCCGCGCGCCTTAGAATACTCTTCTCGCCTACCTGTGTCGGTTTGCGGTACGGGCACCTTCACCTGGCTAGAGGCTTTTCTTGGCAGTGTGAGATCATGACCTTCGCTACTACAATTTTCGCTCCCCATCACAGCTCAGCCTTACAATGTGCGGATTTGCCTACACATCAGCCTCACTGCTTAGACGGACATCCATCAGTCCGCGTCACTACCCTACTGCGTCCCCCCATTGCTCATAACGGCTTACGGTGGTACAGGAATTTCGACCTGTTGTCCTTCGACTACGCCTTTCGGCCTCGCCTTAGGTCCCGACTTACCCTGAGCGGACGAGCCTTCCTCAGGAACCCTTAGGCTTTCGGCGGATCAGATTCTCACTGATCTTTTCGTTACTCATACCGGCATTCTCACTTGTATAATGTCCAGCGCTCCTTACGGTACACCTTCAACCCTTATACAACGCTCCCCTACCCCTGATGCAAAGCATCAAGCCATAGCTTCGGTGGTGTGTTTAGCCCCGTTACATTTTCGGCGCAGAGTCACTCGACCAGTGAGCTATTACGCACTCTTTCAATGGTGGCTGCTTCTAAGCCAACATCCTGGTTGTCTGTGCAACTCCACATCCTTTCCCACTTAACACACACTTGGGGACCTTAGCTGATGGTCTGGGCTGTTTCCCTTTTGACAATGGATCTTAGCACTCACTGTCTGACTCCCGGAAGTAAGTCTATGGCATTCGGAGTTTGACTGAGCTTGGTAACCCTTGCGGGCCCCGCACCCAATCAGTGCTCTACCTCCACGACTCTGTTTTCCGAGGCTAGCCCTAAAGCTATTTCGGGGAGAACCAGCTATCTCCGAGTTCGATTGGAATTTCTCCGCTACCCCCACCTCATCCCCGCATTTTTCAACATGCGTGGGTTCGGGCCTCCAGTGCGTGTTACCGCACCTTCACCCTGGACAGGGGTAGATCACCCGGTTTCGGGTCTACGTCCACGTACTCATTCGCCCTATTCAGACTCGCTTTCGCTGCGGCTCCGGCTCTTCACCTTAACCTTGCACGGGAACGTAACTCGCCGGTTCATTCTACAAAAGGCACGCCATCACCCCTAAAACGGGCTCTGACTTTTTGTAAGCACACGGTTTCAGGTTCTATTTCACTCCCCTTCCGGGGTGCTTTTCACCTTTCCCTCACGGTACTGCTTCACTATCGGTCGCTAGGAAGTATTTAGCCTTGGCAGATGGTCCTGCCGGATTCATACGGGGTTTCACGTGCCCCGCACTACTCGGGATCCGTCTCGGAGGGAACAGACTTTCAATTACAGGGCTTTTACCTTCTTTGGCGGGCCTTTCCAGACCTCTTCGCTTAACCGGTTCCTTTGTAACTCCATGTGAGACGTCCCACAACCCCAAAGAGCAAGCTCTCTGGTTTGGGCTTCTCCGCGTTCGCTCGCCGCTACTGACGGAATCACTATTGTTTTCTCTTCCTCAGGGTACTTAGATGTTTCAGTTCCCCTGGTATGCCTCTACATAACCTATGTATTCAGTTATGAGTAACTGGAAATTACCCCAGCTGGGTTTCCCCATTCGGACACCCCCGGATCAAAGCTTGCTTACAGCTCCCCGAGGCAGTTTCGTTGTTCGCCACGTCCTTCATCGGCTCCTAGCGCCTAGGCATCCTCCGTGTGCTCTTAGTAGCTTAACCTCGTGCTCCGGTTTCGACTGCTCGCTTCCCTTGTTTTGCTTACGCAAAACCAAAAGTCGCTCCCATTCGATACCATCGTACGTGCAATCTACCTTATAAAAACACTTCACTTGTTTACACAAGATCAGCTTAAAGGAATGTTCTAATTCGCGTTTGTTTCGTTTCGATATCTAGTTTTCAAAGAACAAGCTCCATGCAAAAGCAAGCTGTTTGAGAGTTTGAGCTCTCAAAACTGAGCAACGAGTGAGTAGTTTGTGCAGCTAAGCTGCGTATTTGAATGTTTCCGTTGCAGGAAACGATTCTCCATAGAAAGGAGGTGATCCAGCCGCACCTTCCGATACGGCTACCTTGTTACGACTTCACCCCAATCATCTATCCCACCTTCGGCGGCTGGCTCCTTGCGGTTACCCCACCGACTTCGGGTGTTATAAACTCTCGTGGTGTGACGGGCGGTGTGTACAAGACCCGGGAACGTATTCACCGCGGCATGCTGATCCGCGATTACTAGCAATTCCGACTTCATGCAGGCGAGTTGCAGCCTGCAATCCGAACTGAGACCGGCTTTGTTGGGATTGGCTCCATCTCGCGATTTCGCAGCCCGTTGTACCGGCCATTGTAGTACGTGTGTAGCCCAGGTCATAAGGGGCATGATGATTTGACGTCATCCCCACCTTCCTCCGGTTTGTCACCGGCAGTCTATCTAGAGTGCCCACCCAAAGTGCTGGCAACTAAATATAAGGGTTGCGCTCGTTGCGGGACTTAACCCAACATCTCACGACACGAGCTGACGACAACCATGCACCACCTGTCTTGAATGTTCCGAAGAAAAGGTACATCTCTGCACCGGTCATTCAGATGTCAAGACCTGGTAAGGTTCTTCGCGTTGCTTCGAATTAAACCACATACTCCACTGCTTGTGCGGGTCCCCGTCAATTCCTTTGAGTTTCAGTCTTGCGACCGTACTCCCCAGGCGGAGTGCTTAATGTGTTAACTTCGGCACCAAGGGTATCGAAACCCCTAACACCTAGCACTCATCGTTTACGGCGTGGACTACCAGGGTATCTAATCCTGTTTGCTCCCCACGCTTTCGCGCCTCAGCGTCAGTTACAGCCCAGAGAGTCGCCTTCGCCACTGGTGTTCCTCCACATATCTACGCATTTCACCGCTACACGTGGAATTCCACTCTCCTCTTCTGCACTCAAGTCACCCAGTTTCCAGTGCGATCCGGGGTTGAGCCCCGGGATTAAACACCAGACTTAAATGACCGCCTGCGCGCGCTTTACGCCCAATAATTCCGGACAACGCTTGCCCCCTACGTATTACCGCGGCTGCTGGCACGTAGTTAGCCGGGGCTTTCTTCTCAGGTACCGTCACCTTGAGAGCAGTTACTCTCCCAAGCGTTCTTCCCTGGCAACAGAGCTTTACGATCCGAAAACCTTCATCACTCACGCGGCATTGCTCCGTCAGGCTTTCGCCCATTGCGGAAGATTCCCTACTGCTGCCTCCCGTAGGAGTCTGGGCCGTGTCTCAGTCCCAGTGTGGCCGATCACCCTCTCAGGTCGGCTACGCATCGTCGCCTTGGTGAGCCGTTACCCCACCAACTAGCTAATGCGCCGCAGGCCCATCCTCAAGTGACAGATTGCTCCGTCTTTCCAGTTTCCTTCAGGCGAAGAAAACAATTATTCGGTATTAGCTACCGTTTCCGGTAGTTGTCCCAAACTTGAGGGCAGGTTGCCTACGTGTTACTCACCCGTCCGCCGCTAACCATCAGAGAAGCAAGCTTCTCTTCAAGTCCGCTCGACTTGCATGTATTAGGCATGCCGCCAGCGTTCGTCCTGAGCCAGGATCAAACTCTCCAATAAAGTATTGAAAAGAGCGATAAGCTCATTTTGAATCTGACGAGATTAAAAATCTCATTTGTGCTCCAGCTGATTCAAGCCAAGGCTTGTTTCAAACTTTCGCGTTCATTCTGCAAGCAGAATGTTTACTCACTCGTTGTTCAGTTTTCAAAGATCAAACTTGTTTCGTTACCGAATGTCGTTCTCTTCAGCAACTCTTATATAATATCATGTCCGAACCAACTTTGCAAGCTCTTTTTTTAAGTTTCTTTCGAAGCTTATTTGATTTGCTTGCCGCACCGTGTATCCCGTGTTTTCTTGGCCGGAATTAGAATATATCATGTACAGATTTCAATTGCAAGTCTTTTTTCAAAAATGATAATCAACCCACATCATCAGCACAATATGTAATCTGACGCTCCTGTACTATAGAAATAACTCTCCGCATCCTCATTACGACGCTTCTAATATACTTATCCATTAAACATAACCAGGGAAGTCACTTCCACTGCGATTGCAGTGAACAATTGATTGTGACTAGCCCTGGTTTTCGAAGATCTCAGTTTTCTTTCCTTCTATAATAGATAAGAAATTATAATCCTTAGGCAAAGCTTGCACACTCCGCATCACTTCTCAGTGCTTACAATATGCGCTTACCAAGTAACGAAGCGATCAGTTCCACACCAAGCCTTGCCGTATGTCTATTGTGGTCAAACAACGGATTCACCTCAACCAGTTCCATCGACGTAACTTGATTTGTGGAAGCAAGTATCTCCAATGCATAATGTGCCTCTCGATAATTCAAACCACCCGGTACTGGGGTGCCCACACCCGGAGCTTCCCGCGGATCCAGACAATCCATGTCAAAGCTGACATGAATACCATCTGTCCCTTTACCCGCTGTAGCTATTGCTTCCTCAATAACTTGCTGTATTCCCATCCGGTCAATATCATGCATCGTAAATGCTCGGATTCCCAGTCCCTTAATCTGCTCTTTCTCATAGTCATCCAGATCACGCAGACCAATATAGACCAAGTTGGATGGATTAATAAACGCGCCTGCTCCAGCAATGTGCGACAGATTGAATGCAGTATGCCCCAAGGATGCAGCCACACTCATACCATGCATATTACCGGACAAGCTCCGTTCTTCCGTATTCAAGTCTGCATGTGCATCAAACCAGATCACACCCAAATTCGAATAGTGCGCTGTTAGCCCGGCAAAAGTACCAATCGCTACACTATGATCTCCCCCAAGCACAAGTGGAAAAGCTCCCTCCTCTACTGCACCTGATACTTCACTACACACCTTCTCACTGACCTGACGTACCTCATTTAAGTGTTTTACACGATTTCGCTCAATAGGGGCAGCAGGTTCAGAAGGACAATCTACCCGCACTTCTTTGGAAAGCACTAGCCCAAGACTCGCAATCTCCCGCTTCAGTCCAGCTGTAATCAATTCATCAGGCCCCAACTCCGCTCCACCTCTTGCTCCACCGAGTCCAAATGGAACCTTAATGATAGAAATATTACGTTGCTCAGATGTTTGACTTGTATCAATAGAAGTATCTTTTATTCCACCATGTACATCATCATCATTTTTCATGTAGGTCAGCTCCCTCATTGTTGATCAATACCTGCTCAATTCTCTCCAGTGCCCAGTCAATCTCGGACTCTTTAATCGTCAGTGGTGGAGCAAATCGAATGGTTGTCTCATGAGTTTCTTTGCACAGCAGTCCAGTAGACATCAAACGCTCACAATAAGGACGGGCTGGTTCATGCAGTTCAACACCAATAAATAAGCCTTTCCCCCGAATATCCCGTATGGCTGAACTGCGAATATCTCGAAGTCTTTTCATAAAATAGTTCCCCAGACGCTCCGATCGCTCGGCAAGCTTCTCATCTTCAAGAACTTTCAGAGCTGCTATAGCCACGGCGCAGGCGAGTGGGTTACCCCCAAACGTAGAACCATGAGACCCCGGCTCAAACAAATCAAGTATCTCCGCATCAGCAGCAATAGCCGAGATGGGCATGACCCCTCCCCCCAGCGCTTTACCCATAATCCAGATATCTGGTTCAACCCCTTCCCAGTCGGAGGCAAAACGGCGACCCGTTCTTCCAAATCCGGTCTGGATCTCATCAGCTACAGTCAACACCTGCTGGCTCTTACACAGAGCAAAGGCTTCAGCCAAATATCCATCAGGCGGGATAACAATTCCAGCTTCGCCCTGAATAGGCTCTACAAGAAAACCAGCCGTATTTGGCGTAATGGCCTTTTTCAGCGCTTCTATATCTCCATAGGGAATAATCCGGAATCCAGGTGTGAACGGTCCAAAATCTTTTTTATACTCCACTGAAGAAGAAAAGGAAGTAACCGTCAGAGTTCTTCCATGAAAGTTACCAGAGCATACGATAATTTCGGCTTGATTTTCCGGTACACCTTTGCGACGATAAGCCCACCTGCGTACCGCCTTCACGGCAGTCTCCACCGCTTCCGCTCCTGTATTCATGGCGAGAATCTTCGATTTCCCCGTGAATTGTGAGAGTTTCTGATAAAAAAGAGAAGCGGAGCTGCTGTGGAATGCCCGTGATGTCAGCGTAACCTGATCTGCCTGATCCTTGAGCGCCTGTATGATCACAGGATGTCTATGACCATGATTCAATGCAGAGTATGCACTTAACATATCCATATAACGGCGGCCTTCAGGGTCTTGCACCCATACCCCTTCCGCCTGTTCAATAACAATAGGGAGCGGATGATAATTAGGTGCAGCATAACGCTCCGACCAATCAATTAACATTTTGGAATCTGACATACACACCCAACACCTTTCCAAAATATTGTATACAAAATACAATAACAATGTATGCGATACCATCGCCATTTACGACTACATCCCGCCATTTCCACTCCAGCCTACTCCAAACCTTTCTCGAATCGAATCCTTTATCAATAGTTATTGGGAAGTAGACAGTTTCCGTTCCAGCCAAGAGAGTAAATTAGCCAGTGTAAATGTGATTATAAAATAGAGGCCGGCGGCAACAAGCAGTGGAGCAAGCGGCTGGAACGTAACACCCTGAATTGTTCTGGCCGTGTATATAATCTCGGCTATGCCGATCATGGAGACAAGAGAAGAATCTTTAATGATAATAATGAATTCATTACCGATGGCTGGAAGCATGTTACGAAAAGCCTGCGGCAGTATAATATAGCGAAGTGTCATACCATGTGTCATACCAAGGGAGCGCGAAGCCTCTGTCTGTCCTTTATCAATCGCTTGAATCCCGGCCCTGAACACCTCCGCCATATAAGCCGAGCTATTCATCGTCAGAGCTACCACCCCCGACATAAATGCCGGCAAGTTCACACCTACAACCGTCAGACCATAATGAATAATAAGAATCTGTACCAGCATCGGTGTTCCTCGAATGAGTTCAATATACGCCGAAGCCACAAATTTAATTGGCCATATTCGGGATATTCGCATTAATGCCATGATCACACCAAGTAACGTACCAAACAATACACCGAAGAAGGAAAGTTCCAGCGTGACCCACGCACTTCGTGCATAATCCTGCCAATGTTCTAATAGAAAGGAAAAATCTAAATTCACGGCATATCCCTCACTCGTCCGGTTTATTCGCCGAGCATCTCATTCGCTTCAACGACGAACCGTTCAATATCTCCGTTCGTTTTGAGCTTTTCCAATGTAGTGTTGATCTGATCCAGCAGCTTCTGATTACCTTTCTTCACCGCGATGGCCGAACCACCCTCATCTTCAGCCTGTTCAATCTCTACATTCGCAACAACAAGCCCCTCTTGGTTCTTCACATACTGTTCAGCCACCGGCTTCTCCAGAATGAGTGCGTCTACACGCCCCGTCTGCAATTCCAGAATCAGCTCAGGTATTTTGGCCAGAGAAGTGAGCTTTGCTCCCTCTATTTCCTGAGCAATCCCTTCCTGGATGGAACTCTTTTGTACGCCAACCTGCTTGCCTGATAGATCATCTATGGACTTTAATGCCGTATCTTCCCCTTCTCTAACAAGTACAGCCTGCTCTGCATAATAGTAGATATGCGTAAAATCAACGTTCTTCTTTCGTTCCTCGGTAGGGGTTAAGCCTGATATTACAAAATCAACCTTATCTGTACCGAGGGCCATAAGAAGGCCATCAAAGTCCATGTCCTCAATCTTCAGCTCGGCTCCCAGATCAGCCGCAATTGCTTTCGCAATCTCGATGTCAAAACCTACAATGGTATCTTTACCATCGATTTTCTTATGAAATTCATAGGGTGCATAGTCCGCACTGGTTCCAAGTACAATTACTTCCTTTTCCGCAGAGCTACTGCCCGAAGACGAAGTAGCGTCTGATCCGGTCTCTGTCGTTTTTTCCTGCCCACATGCGGACATGAATACAACCACTAACAACAGCATCATTGGCAACAGTACTTTTTTCACACATCATACCCCTATTCTTTTTTTGAATGAGTAGCACAATAATTTGTATACAATATACATAAGACAATATATGGACTTATATGTAAGTAATACTAACAAACATTCTGGTTTATCACAATCATTATTTAAACATTTATACGCTTTAATTCCATAAAATGTGCTATATATAACACAGCATTTACATCGGCTGAAACATGAAGTTTGCTTGCCCAACTCCCCCCTCGGTGTTAAGATGATAAAAACTTGAAACTCCTGAACGGCGCGTACAGTACGGCCTTAAACCCATCTATTTATTCACTATACATAGAAAGGAGGATTCGGTATGGAGGTACCCAAATACCGGTCCTTGAAAGATCACGTATACGATTACATTGCCCAGAAGATTCAGGACGGGACGTTACTTCCCAACCAGAAGATCAACGAGGCCGAAATATGCAAAAAGCTGGACATCAGTCGCACGCCTACTCGGGAGGCCCTTTTCCAGCTGGCTTCAGACAATCTGCTGCAATACATCCCACGCAGGGGATTTATAGTCACTCCTTTTGATGCAGGCAAAAAACTGGAGTTCTCCCAAGCGATCGGTGTGCTGGAGGCACTTGCTGCTACACTTGCAGCAGACCATCTCAGACCATCTGAACTTTTGGAGATGGAAACTCTCGTTGTCCGAATGGACGAAGATATTAGCCAGCTTGATCTTGCTGCCTACAACAAGAACCAATACCAGTTCCATAATCTGTACATTCAGCGATGTGGTAACGCCACAGTCATTGAGATGTTAAACACATTGAAGAACAGTTTCATCCGGCAGTCGTATGTTAGTGATAATAAACCAAAGCTATCTGAGGTACTGCTCGAAGTTAATGAAGAGCACCGGCAAATTTTAAGTGCTTTTCGAGCCAAAGATAAGAACCAACTGGAAGCCCTGCTCAAACACCACTGGCGGATTATCGACAACGATATGCTGTAGTACCTTCTGTCGAAACAAAACAAGGACAACCCACACTAATGTGTGAGTTGTCTTTTCCTATTTTTCTTTTTTGACCTCCAACGGTGCCCTTGCTTCAAAAACAGCATACCCCAACTTTTTGCCGTATTTCGCGAGCAACCGATCATTGGTTTGACTCATTCGCTGCATACGTTCATCTTCAAACCAATTCATATCGATCTCACGATGTGGATCATGATCAACGCCCCATTTTCCCATGGATCGCGAATGTTCCTTGACCTCTACCTTGGTGAAACCACACTGCTTGAGGCGTTTTCTCCATGCTGTGGCCGTCACCAGAGTTCGTATACCGTAAAATTGCTTTAACCTGCGACACATCAATTCGGTCTTTTGGCCTGATAGAACCATCTCCCGATCCACCAAAAGTCCAGCGGGCTTCAACACTCTTCTATACTCAGTTAGTGCACTCCGCCATGGAGTAAAGATCGTAACCGACTCCACGAATACCATATCAAAATGATTTTCCGGGAAAGGCAACGATGCTACATCAGCCTGAACAAATCGAACATCCACCCGTTCTCGTCTTGCTCGCCGAACGGCCTTATCCAGCATCTGGCGATTAAGATCAATGGCCGTTACTTGATAACCCCTTTTAGCCAGGTAACACGCAGTCCTCCCAGTGCCACACCCTATCTCAAGGATATGACTATCCACAGGCAGAGATAAACTCTCCAGCAACTTCAGCGTTGCCAAAAAACCTCCGGGATGGGCACTCCCCTCCCCTAACCGAGCCAGCATGTCATGATAATCCACGCGACATCCCCTCCTCACTCCTCCCAGTGTATGGAATAAACTCAAAAACGGCTCCTCCCTATTCGATTTCCCGGGTACTCGTCCATACCAATTGGTCTTCTTTTTACTATGATATACAAACCGTTGAATTCAAGCGGCAACCGCATCTAATGAGGAGGATTTGCATGTACAGAATTAATCGGGTATGTGAAGAAACGGTTTCTCCGCACGTTGGACGTTCCGTTTGTCTCGTTATGAAAGACGGTAAGCATATGTATGGTACACTTAGTCAATGTCGTGATGGCAAAGTTTATTTGAACGGATGTTTCGAGGGACCACGTCTATGTTCAGTCAAGTCCAAACAACAGCTGGTAAAAAGCAGCAAGAAAAACGCTGTTGCATCAAAAAAAGTTAAATCTTCAGCCTACGGTCGATATGGATACGGTCGCGGTTATGGCTATGGAGCAGGAGCAGGGATCGAACTGGCTCTGGTAGCAACTCTGTTTTTGCTGCCATTCCTGTTCATTTAAAACTCAAATCTGATAGCGGTAAAATTGTAGTCATAATAAAGACCCTTTTTGCTATAAGCAAAAAGGGTCTTTATTTTTTTCATGTGATTCCCTTCATTTACATTATATTTTCTGTTAAAAAATGATACAAAAAAAGGCATTCGCTAAAACGAATGCCGGGAACTTCATATTTAATACCCTTACCTTCGCACAGGGTGTCAATTTGATCTTAAAAAAAAACACCTCGTTAGAGGCGGGTAAGCTATGTTAAATCCGATTTCCTTTAGGCATCGTTTTCAGATTACTATTCGAATTCTCAAGCAATGGTAGCATCCTAGTCGTGCTGACCATCTCAGAAGCACATATCGGACAAGTAGGTACGTTATCAAACGCAAAATTGTCCCGCATCCATCCTTTGCACGTATCACTCGTACATTCCCAGATTGCCGCATCAGCTTGTGGAATCTCTTCCAACGGTTTTTTGCGATTATACATGACTTCTACCCCCTTTGTTATGGAAAAACATCTAACCGACGTTATTTCACAGAAGCCTACACTTAGCGGAAGTTTCACGTCCCACCAGACCCCTGCCTCGACAACTAATGGGTCGACTTTTATATAACTGATCAAAAAAAAGAAGCTGCCTTTACCATTATAACATGTTAAAGGCAGCTATGCTTTAATTACAGTTTTACAACTTCTTCTGCTTGAGGACCACGGTTTCCTTGTACAATTTTAAATTGCACGCGTTGACCTTCGTCCAGCGTTTTGAAGCCTTCGCCTGTAATAGCGCTGAAGTGTACGAATACATCTTCTCCGCCTTCAACTTCGATGAAACCGAAGCCTTTATCAGCGTTGAACCATTTTACTGTTCCGTTTTGCATGTGAATTACACCTCCAAATAAAGATTAACATGTTCCTTTGTTCTTTGCAGCAAGCAAATAAAAATTCACACATTGAAAAAGGTACCAGTCATAAACCTATAAGTGATCGCCCTTTACAATATATGAATTAGGTTTTCCACTCTCTACAACTTGTTTTTATTATAACTCCAATTCAGCCAAAAAGCAAATCTTTGTATTTTCTTTTCAAACAGCTTTGGAAATACATGTTATTAACACGCGTGGGGCCAGGGTTTATCACACTTATGTGCCTGGTCGCTTGTGTACGGTCTTATGAAAGGATATGCAGATCTAATCCATCTTATACATTTTTATATAATATTCTGACATGCATATCCAACACAACCAATGAATCATCTTACTCCAGTTTAACACACTATGTCCATGCCCACATAAATGCATCCCGATCCCAGGCGATCTGCCCACGATGAAGCTTTCGGAAAGCTTTCTTCACTTCTTTGGACAATGACGTATTGCCGTTCTCGTTCACAAAAACAAACTCTTCCCCAAAATGGGTCTTCACATATTCTATGGCAGCTTCCTGATGAAGTGTTCCTGTGAATTTAATCTCCTGTACCATCCATTCTGCTACACCTTGTGCTGTCTTCTCCACTATATCACCTACTGTCTAAACTTAATGTACGGATAGGCAGACCTCGTATCATGAACATATCTGTCTTCCCGCCAGACTGAAGTATACCATGATCAAACAGCTGACGGGAAACTGTATGATAACTACTTTCAAGCAATACTCGCAATAGCCTTAATGAACAACCGTATTCGCTTGCTCACTCCCTTTGGATGGAATAGACGAATTTGTTCGAATGCTCCACACTAACCATGCACAGTAAGCAATCAGTACTGCCAGTATTAACAGATCGTAAGGAAGTGTACCTGTATCCTCCAGATCATTTCCTAAAAATTGAATCAGATTATGTATGAAATGAAACAATATAAGCGGTATGATATTTCCGTTCTTCAGCATCAATAACGCCAGTACAGCTCCCAGGAGCAGCGCATAGATCAATTGCATGATCGTATCCGTCATATCCTGACCAGACAATGCGTTCAACAGATGTGTAATCGAAAACAATATGCTTGAGGTCACAACTGCGGCCACTGCACTTTTTTGAAGCAAGGTCTTGAAAATAAGCCCACGATAGATCGTTTCCTCAACAAAAGCTACGAGCAAGGTAAAAAAGATGAAAAAGGCTAGCCGTGACAAGCTCAGCTCCTCAAATCCTTTCAGGGCAAGTGTACCCAGTACAAGGAGTAGTGGAATATAATACTTTGCGTGGCCAGCTGGGATACTTCGTAAAGATCGGAATCCAGTCTCTCCCCATTTGCGCCTTAACGTCAGATAGGTCATCAGAACAATTGCGATGGGTGTAAAGGAAATGAGTACAGGGGAAGTGTAGTCCAGTTGTTTTATCGTTGCAATGGCCCCTGCTGCAAATACGGCTAACAGGAGAAGCAGCTCAATAATTACAACGGTGAGCACAGGTTTGCGCTCGGAAAAGGAATGTTTTGGCTTGGATTGCGGATTAATCATACATTTCCCTACCTCGTTTCATTTGCTTTTTTTCGTTGTCATATGAATTTATATGCCAATATAGTTGTATCACATCATCCGTATATTGAATATCCCTATTATGGATAAAACTATAAAAGTAACAAAAAAGAGACTTATCTTGACTTCTTTTCCCCTAAAATCAGGTATGGCTTATACCTTTATCTGTCCATTATAGTATTACAAGAGTTCAATGCTGCAGGGGTGTCGCGACTTTTCAACGTCATATATCTATGAAGTACCAATTAACGATAGCTTCACAATGCATAATGAAATCAGGGGGATACTATGAAAGCATTCTTTCAGCGCTGGGGGCATTTACTGGCTATTCTGTGCATACCGCTCCAAGGCTCCATTTACGTATTTCTAGGCAGCAACACCGGAAGTGATGTATTTTACAATTATGCTTGGATTGACACGCAGATTCCTTTTCTCAAAGAATTTATTTATCCGTACATTAGCTGGATGCCCATTCTGTATCTTGGATTTCTCTATTTGGGTCTGACGAACAAGTCGCTATTCTGGCGTACGTTGATTACCTATAATGTTGGTGTCATGGCTGCCAATGTCTGTTTTGCGGTGTTCCCTACCCATGTCCCGCGCCCGGAGGTCGGCGGAACCGATCTGAGCAGCGTGTTAGTACAGTTTATCTATACTAATGATGCGCCCTTCAACTGTTTCCCAAGTGTTCACGTTCTGACCAGCTACTTGCTGTTTATTGTGATCAACAGACACTTGAACTTTAAGCCTTGGGCACGGATTTCTTGGTCGGTATGGCTGTGGTTGATTATTGCTTCGACGGTGTTTGTAAAACAGCATTCCTTGCTGGACATCGCAGGAGGCATTTTGTTTGCTGAGGCCGCGTATTGGACTGTACATGTCTTTGCTCTTCGTCTTGGGCAGGCACGAAAAAAAGGCAAGCAGCCACTCACAGCTTCTAATCCAAGCAGTCATGTATAATGACATTTATATATGTAACAGGTGGGATGATGATCCTGTTATACAGCAAAAGAGGGCATAGGCCCTCTTTTTTTGTACTCATTTAATTAAACCTACTTATATAGAAGAACTTTATTTGGGTTGGACTACGCGTTTCATGCTATAGGTGGCCGTTCATGAAGAAGGTCAGACGGTGGACTTCCGGTTATACGTTTGAATATGCGGTAAAAATAAGACAGATCCCGGTAGCCGAGAAATTCGGCAATTTCCTGGATGGAGAGTTGTGACTCAGTGAGCAAATATATGGCTCGTTTCATCCGTTGATCATGGACATATTGACTGATGGTCTGATTTGTCATGCTTTTGAATAATGCAGCAGCATAATTGGGAGTTTTATTGATCTCATCCCCGAGTTCTTCCTTCGTTACTTTCTCCCGATAATGCCGCTCAATATACCGCTTCATCCGTTCAACATGATTATGCCTCTCCGGCGGGATAACTCCACGATCAAGCTCCCTGTTCATATAAATCAACACTTCCATCAATAAGGCTTGGCTCATCATGACATAATAAGACGGACGCTCCTGCCATTGTTGATAAATAGCGCTCATGCGTTGATGGATCAGCTCGTAACATCCAGGTTTATGCCGCAAAGCCTCATACCGTTCCAGTGCAGGCAGAGTTTCCGTATGGTCGCGTTGCAGTTGAATTACAATCTGTGTGTGCGTTACTGTAGGAATACTCTTGCCGTAATATGGGGTACCACCTGGAATGAGGAGCAATTCACCCTTTTCCATGATCTGTTTATCACCGTTCACCCAATATACACATTTTCCATAAGTAACCAAGCTAAGCCGCCAAGTTTCTTGAGATTGTACAGCTTTTTCGTACCAACCGACACCATTAATATGTCGTACTTCAAGTGGAGTGACCATAACACACCTCATTATCGGACTATACTCTAATCATTGTACTATAGTTCATACCCTGATTCGACAGAAAACGCTACAATACACATATAAGCTTAAATATGAGGAGGAAATTAGCATGTTAAAAACAAAAATTATTTGTACCATGGGACCTGCTTGTGACTCAATCGAATTGTTAAAAGTAATGATTCAGGAAGGTATGACCGTTGCCCGTCTGAACATGGCTCATGGCGAACTGGAAGATCACGTGACACGGATTAACAATATCCGTAAAGCAGCTTCCGAACTGAACACCTATGTACCGATCATGATGGATATCAAAGGGCCGGAAGTACGTATCGGTAAACTGAAAGAAGCATCCTGCCATCTGCAAGCGGGTAAAGAGCTGATCCTGACTACCGAAGAAATTCTTGGTGACGCTGAGCGTATCTCGGTAAACTATCCAGAACTGAACCTCGTTGTGAAACCTGGCGATCGTATCCTCATCGATGATGGCCTTGTGGATCTGACTGTACTGTCTGTGGAAGGATCCGATATCCATTGTAAAATTATCAGTGGCGGCATTCTGAAACCACGCAAAGGGGTTAACTTGCCAGGAATCAAAACGACATTGCCAGGTGTAACCGAGCGTGACGTTATGCACATCGGATTTGGGATCGAAAACGATATCGAAATTATCGCAGCATCCTTTGTTCGTAAAGGCGATGACATCCGTGAAATTCGCAGCATTTTGAAAGAGCGCGGTGTAGACCACGTACAGATCATCTCCAAAATTGAAAACCAGGAAGGTATGACGAACCTGGACGATATTATTGAAGCATCTGACGGTATCATGGTAGCTCGTGGAGATCTCGGGGTTGAAGTACCCATCGAAGACGTGCCGATGATGCAAAAAGAAATGATCGATAAATGTAACCGCGCTGGTAAACCGGTTATCGTAGCTACACACATGCTGGAGTCCATGCAAGTGAACCCACGCCCTACTCGTTCCGAAGTTAGTGACGTGGCAAACGCTGTACTTCAAGGTGCTGACGTTGTGATGTTGTCCGGTGAATCAGCTGCTGGTAAATATCCGGTACAATCCGTACGTACGATGGCTGCTGTTGCTCGCCGTGCTGAAACAATGATCGATTACAAAGAGCAATTCGCACAAAAATCGGCTCAACAAATCGCTGATATTACTGAAGTTATCAGTCAGGGCGCTGTAAGTTCTTCCCTCGTACTGAATGCAAAAGCAATCATCACTTCGACTGAGAGTGGATTCACAGCACGCATGATCTCCAAATATCGTCCAAAAGCGCCAATCATCGCAGTTACACAACATGAAGAAGTATTGGCGAAAATCTGCCTGCTCTCCGGTGTCATTCCGGTTATGGGCGACAAAGTAACCACTACGGATGAAATGTTCGAGTCTGCTACGCGTAACGCAATCAAAACAGGTTACATTGAAAAAGGTGACATCATTGTATTGTCCGCTGGTGTTCCAATCGGTCAATCCGGTAATACAAACCTGATCAAAGTTCAACAAGTTTAATTCAATAGCTGTAACTGAAGCTATACATCTTAGTTATATATAGAAATACAAAAATCCACCGAGAGCAGAAATGCATCCCGGTGGATTTTTTGTTGATGCTGTGTGCCAATGATCGTGATGTTACAACAAACGAATTCGAGATTATAGATTCCGCGAGTAATCAACCAGATCCTGTGACATGGTGTTGATCTCATCCATTGAAGCATTCACCTGCTGTGTCAGGGCAGCCTGATTTTGCGTTAACGTGGACATATTACCGATATGTTCAAGAATCTGATCAATCAGTGTTTTCATCTTCTGCATGCTATCTTCGATATTTACTGTGGCCTCCGAACTGTGATCAGCCAGTTTCCGCACTTCACCTGCAACTACGCCAAATCCCAGTCCCAGCTCTCCCGCTCGTGCAGCTTCAATTGCTGCATTCAACCCCAGCAGATTGGTCTGACTGGCAATCTCTCGAATAAACACCGTGATATTCTTCGTATCATCTGCACTGCTTTTCACTTGAATAGCTGCATCGGCAGATAACTCCTGAGCAGTAACCAGATCCTGTGCCTGATCAGTAATTGAGTTGATTCCACGTACCATCTCGCCAATGGACTCCGACAATTGTTTTGTTTTCAGATTCATGGCTTCCACGATCTGTTCCTTATTCTTCTCATGGGTGACATCCCGAATGGTTCCAGCTACACGGAGCGGTACTCCATCCTGATCCCTAATGGTCTCCCCACCCGCGTGATACCAACGGTACTCCCCATCTTTGCGCTGCAAACGATAATCCAGATCGTACGGTGTACGACCACTGTAATCGTTCATATGTCTGGCAAATTCGTTGATCGTCCGATCATGGTCTTCCGGATGAAGTCGGCTGCTCCAGCTGCTGAACACATTCGGGAAATCCTGCTCGTCTTTAAACCCTAATTCTCTACGGAACTGGGGTGACCACCAAAATTCGTTATTTGGATTAACCACATCTCCAGCCACAACGGTCATATCCCACGGTGCCTCCACCAAGGCGCGGTTAACCAGATCATATCGGGTGACGAGTGCTTCCAGCTCATCAGACTTGCTCTTCTCCTCATGAATATCAAACATGATGCCCAAAAGTTTGACCGGAACTCCAGCCTGATTTCGGATGACTTGTCCAAGGCATCGGAACCAGCGAATCTCTCCACTTTTTGTAATCATACGGCTGATGACGTTATAGGCAGTTGTTGCTCTTGTGTCATTCACATGTTTCATAATCTCCTGCACCAGTTGGGGTCTATCATCCGGATATATCGATTTGGCCCAGCTTGCAAATGAATCGGGATAATCCTTGGCATTATGGAATCCTAACATTTGGCGGAATTCATTCGAAAATGAAACGATATTATTGTTATCCAGTGGATCACCAGCAACAATTTCAGATTCCCATAATCCCACATTCATTGCCTGATTCAGCATTCTAAGGCGCATTTCCACGGCTTCGTTTTGTGCTTTCATCATATGTACTGCTTTTTTGATATTACTAGCTATTTCATCGGTATCCTGAAACTCAATGCCATCTTCGATCCATGCGTCATAGTCGCCCTTTTCTGTATTTGCTACCAGTTTACGACTATACTCCAGTAAATTCTGATGCGCATCTGTACGAAGGTGTTTGGTCGATTCAGTACGTTTACGAAACATGCTCATTTCTCCTCTTAGCTCATATGATATATATTTCGACATTATCAGACATTAAATGTAGAGCAATGGTTTTAATTTTGCATAAAAACAAGAACCAGCGCTGAATCAGCACTGGTTCTTATATTAAATGCCTTTATTTTTTATGAAAATAAATCTAAATGACTGCCTCTTACCAGCTACCATCCAAAATTCAGTGTTTTCCCAGTCTCCACCCAAGTTTTGATGCTGCTTAGAATCATCCACCAGCTACTCTGTGCATTCGCAATGGAAGGATGGTTATCTGTAAATTGATCATTAATCAGTGTCAGCTTCGTACACTCCCCCACAGTCTCCAACTGGAAGACCACTCTGGATTGAAGCTCGGCATGATTGGCATGGTATGACGGTCCGGGATGCTCCTGGTAACTAAGTCTGGACAACGGTTCAAATTCCAATATATCTCCATACACATGGACAGTCTCTGCACCATCATTGCCCGGCCCTACATAAGCAAACGGCTGACCTGGTTGGAAATTGGTACGAAGTTCGCTGCCGAAAAAGCTGTTCCGTGTGCCGTCTGGTGATATTAAAGCATTCCACACCTCTTCCAGTCCTGCGTTGATATAGAATTCATATTTCAGTTCCATGGACTCACTCCCTTTATGTATTGGATAAGCGATCTGCCAACCTCGCACTCCTATCCTATCGTTATACCCCAAAGGCCGTATTGTAAAAACGCGACATCAGGTAAAATATAAGCTCTTTATATTTTCGGGAATGTTATACCATGATCCAAACGGGTTGCGCCCATATAGTGCTTTCCTAGAAGATCAGATATACTAAACTGGAATGAAATAACAGGACTGTTCAAGGTGATAGGACGAAATTTGAAAGGAATTGAGATATGAGCCAATCAACGAATATTATGGGCATCCCTTTTCCCAATGTAACGATGAATCAAACTGTTGCAATCCTTGGTGAAGTCGTAGGTCAGGAAAGCAATGAACTATTCCATGTCATCACAGGTAACCCCGAGATTGTTATGTCCTGTCAAAAGAATGCCTCTCTTCGCAAAGTCGTCGATCAAGCCGGGTTGGTCACGGCTGACGGTGCCGGCATTGTGATGGTATCCCGTTTTCGGGGCGGACAATTAACTGAACGGGTAACGGGTTGTGATCTGCTGTTTCGTTTATTAGAGGAAGGCGATCAAAAACACTGGTCATTCTACATGCTGGGAGCAGAGGAAAGCGTAAGTGAACAGGCCGTGAAAGTTATTGCGCAACGTTATCCGGGAGTTGTTGTAAAAGGCAGACACCATGGTTATTTCCAGGTAGATGAGGAACAACAGATTGTGGAAGAGATTTGTACTGCTCAACCAGACTTTCTTATCGTGGCTCTTGGCGCACCCCATGCGGAACACTGGATTAACAAGTATCGCCACCAGTTGAACGCTCGTGTAGCCATAGGTGTTGGAGGCAGTCTCGATATCGTGGCAGGCAAAACCAAACGTGCCCCTGCGATATGGCAGAAGCTTAATCTGGAATGGCTCTATCGCCTCTTCAGTCAACCTTCGAGATGGCGCAGGCAACTCATTTTACCCCGTTTTGCTGTGCGGGCATTGTTGTTCAGAGAACCTAAATAATGTGAGATGAGCAGGAGGGATGACTCGAATGAAACAGGTAGAACAAGGAGACAGACCAAGTATGGGCCTGCTGGATCTGAATAAAGGTGATCATAAATATCAACTGACACGCCATGCTCCATCCGAAGCACTTCGCCCTTTTGTTAAACATTACTGGATCGTATCGTGGGATCTGACTGGACTTGAACCGTATCCCCAACATGTCGTGCCTAACCCCTGTGTCAATCTGGTTGTGGAACGGAATAATACGTTTTTCTTCGGACCATCGGGACGTAAATTCTCCTATCTTGTGAGCGGAAAAGGTCGTGTATTTGGCGTGAAGTTCAGACCAGGAGGGTTTTATCCTTTCCTCCGGGTTCCTGTCTCTTCATTGTACGGACAGCCGATGAATGTATCCAATATTCTTGACGTCACAGGGGAATCCTTGGAAGACCGGCTTCTTGGGGCGGGAGATGATGCGGATAAAACCAGTTACATCGACCAGCTATTATGTGCACACCTTCCTGCTGAAGATGATCAAGCGAGAATGGTAAACGATATTGTGCAACAGATTGAACAGAACCGGGAGATGCTGAGAGTAGATGATCTATCTTCCTATTGGAATATGCATACCCGAAAGCTTCAACGCCTGTTCAATCAGTATGTGGGCATCGGACCCAAAACCGTAATCAAGTTGTATCGTCTGCAAAATGCTGCAGAATGGATGGACCACGGTCTTCACTGTGACCTGATTAAGCTATCTCAGGATCTTGGATATCATGATCAATCCCATTTCATCCGAGATTTCAAGTCCATTATTGGCAGTACACCAGAGGAGTACTTACACTCTAAACATCCGAATGGTGAGCGCCGAGGGCTGATCAATTAGAAACCTGTCCTGAAAATCAGGACAGGCGAATGACTTCTATGGTATCCCCCGTATGGATTACACCCTCCCGTTCAACCGAGCATACAATCCCACGTTTTTTGCGAGCCGCAGGCACGAATTTTTTCCGCAAACCGTCCTGTTCGTAGAATTGTTCAATCATTTTCCCCGGATGTACACAGGGAAGGTTCTCCCCTTCGCATATTAACCCTGTCCCGTTCGGAAATAGGAGCCGCGTTCCAGCAGGCAGTTCCGTCAATCGATCAATGCCACGGACCAGTATATTGGCACCAAGCCACTCTGGACGCACTTCAGGAATGTTCATTTTCTCAGCAATAAGAGCACATTCTTCCTCGGAAACAATACTGATTTGGCGGCGATTCGCAATCGGTGTACCACGCTTGTAGATTTTCTGACGCGAGTCCGCCGGACGAAGCAGACCATAATGACGGTCACCCGGAATTCCTGCAAGCTCAATGTCGATAAAAGGTACAACTCGGGTCACAAATGTGGATGGATCATCAGCCAACAAGACGAATTGAACCGTTCCCATAGTAATCTCCTCCCTTTCCTGAGCAATATCACTTCTTTATTGTTCATTATTACCCAATGAATGGATTGTCGACAATCGGCGTATGCTTACCTTTGTAACCATTTTTTAATTTCAACATCATAACTCAACTGGAAAACGATAAATAATTTTAATAATACACAATTAAATTGTTACAAATTAAATTTGCTCTTTCCGTTCTTGTTGCAAACATTTATACTAGGATGGACAAGTAAATAAATTACATATCAGAAAGCAAGGTGTTTCCTTTGATTAGTATCATTTTTGTAGCTCTTGTAGCTGTCGAACACTTCTATATTATGGTGATGGAGATGTTTATGTGGACTCGTCCACGCACAATGAAAACCTTTAATCTTACGCCGGAATTCGCCAAATCCACCAAATCTCTCGCGGCCAATCAAGGTCTTTACAATGGATTTCTTGCGGCAGGTCTGATCTGGGGACTTGTATATCCGGATGCTGCCGTTGGACAGCATATTCAGATTTTCTTCCTGGCGTGTGTGATTATCGCGGCTCTCTATGGAGGAGCGACTTCTTCACGGTCGATCATTATCAAACAAGGATTGCCTGCGATCATTGCATTGTTGCTGGTCCTGTTCCTCTAATTTCCTGTCGATAGGTGCATTGCTGCGATTCATGTTTAACTCCTTTATGGTAAGGTAGTGAATAGATAGCAGTGTACAATGACCAGAATCAATCTGGGATCGGGAGGAGAACATGTCATGGGATTGTTTGACAAGCTTCGGCGGCGCAAAAAGGAGAAGGTACCTGCAGGTGGTGCTGTCGAATCGACGAATTACAGTGAAACCATCGTGGGTTTTGTCCTGCTGGAGCATGACGATTGTGATTTTGACCTCTTCATCAGGAACATGAAGAACGAATGGGATATCGAGATTGAAGAACGCCCGGAGGAGGGCAATCTCTTTTTCGAAGTGAATGGGATGCAGGTGGTATGTGCTCACATTGCGGCGCCTGTACCCGACCGTGAAGTTGAGGAGAATGCCAAGTTAAACATCCTTTGGCGAGAAGCGGAGCAAGTTACCTCACGGCACCAGTCTCAGATTATTGTCTCTGTTCTGAACGCAACAAATGCTATTGAGGGACATGTTCTGTTCACTCAAACAGCGAGTGCCTTATTACAGTTGGATCACGCGCTGGCCATATACATGGCCCCACTTGTTGTTGAAGCCAGTCAATATGTCGAAACCAGCCGTGGGATCAAACATGATGAGTTGCCAGTCTCGCTCTGGATTTTCATCGGATTATTCCAAAATGCCGAAGGTGCCTCAGCTTACACTTACGGACTACGTAACTTTGGTAAAGAAGAGATGGAGATTATGCAATCGTCGGAATCCTTAAGCGATGTATTTGAGATGATGTTTATGACCACAACGTATGTGGTTGAAAACGACGTCACACTGCATGATGGGGAAACACTTGGTTTCTCGGCAGAACAAAAGCTGAGCATTTCCCTTTCCAAAGGTGTAGCAACGGAAGGTAACAGTTTGAAGATTGGATTCTAACTTACGTAGTTATCTTAACTTTATCGTGTCACAGTTGTAGAAGCCGTCTGGAGTTCATACTCTGGGCGGCTTTTTAGCCATTCAACTTCCTTCCAATTGACGATATGATAACAATCCCTGAATTTAACTTCACTAGGAAAAAGCAGTCCATAAGAACCACTATATTGTGAATTCAGTTTTCATTCTCGCTATAAAAAGGTATAATTAATAGGCTTATAGTCTCATATATTACATATTATTTTATTATCGAGGAGTTGCCTACATGTCTGTTAGACGTTTGGATTCAACTAAACCTATTATTGAAATTATCTGGGAAGGTATTGTTTCTCCTGAACATGTCGAACAAGCGAATACAGAAATCCAGAGAATAGCGGAACAATTGGGAAATTCGTTTGATGTGCTCGTGGACATGAGAAATATGAAGGCATTCCCCCAGGATACAAAAGAAAAAATTGTGGAGCATCAGAAATTACTGACACAGTGGGGTATGAAGCGAGCCAGTGTAGCCGTAGGTGGTGCGATCGCCAAAATGCAATTGAATCGGATTTCCAAAGAATCGGCGCACCAGACTGAATTCCAATGGGAAACGTATGACGAGGCTTTGGCATTTTTGTTGAAATAATATTGAAGTGATACGGCGTAAGTATAAAAGAGAGCTACCGATGCTGTTCCTGGCAAAAAGAAAGAGGCGTTCCCCATGAGGAAGCGCCTTTTTCTTTTTGCAGTTTCACGTGGCTTACTCCGTTTTGCCAGTGATCCGACCGCTCATCATTTAAGATTCAAGTTTACTTACACGTACCATCGTTACCGATGTACCATTTAGGCACTCCTCCACGAACCCTAACCGCTTATATAAGCGAATCGCTTGGTTATCCGGGTCAACACTGAGCGAGACTGCTGCAATTTCCCGCCGTTCGACCTCATCTAATGCGGTCTGAAGCAGTAAGGTACCTACTCCTTTTCCACGCGCATCTTCCGTTACAGCCATCCCCATCTCTGGCGTAGCTGCATTCACATAACCGTATCCCGCATTTTGGTCCGTATAGAATCTTAACGTTATTGAACCTAGTCTCTTGCCTTGCTGGTCAACTGCAACATACCCGAAGTCCCCTTCTCTTCCCCATTCTTCAACGTATTTGGACAGTCCGGGAGTATGAATACTTTCGATTGGAAGAGGTGCATCACCTTCTCTTCTATGCAGGGATGCGTATAACATCTCCCATAGAAAGGGGATATCCTGTTCTTCAATAGGGCGTACAAGGTAGTCAGTCTTGGTCATGTTTTCTCCTCCTTCAGCTTTTCAAAAAGGCGGTCCATTTCATTCAGATTAAACCCATCGGTAATCTCGTAGTCCTCAAGTTGGTCTCTCGTTTTTGCCTCATTGTAGATGGAGATGGAATCTTCATTATAAAACGTTAGTCCGAATCCATCGGTAAAGCGACCTTCTTTATTAATGGTAAGTCGCCACTCATAGTACTGCGGATTCCTTTCGGAAACGTCGAATTCCCGTACTCTTTTAAGTTCAACATCCTTTAATAGCTTCAGCATGTCTCTAATCTCTTTGGGATCTGTAATCGTTATTTCATCATCTTCATTATACGGTTCATTGTCGGAAATTTTCCTAATCGTCAGTCGATCCAATGTATCCAGCATCGTCATATGATCTGTGACCTCTGCTCGAAACGTCGTATGTTTGCTAGGGATATACATAGCATATTGACCAGAGGTATACATACGCACTGCAATAGCTACAACAACAATAATCGTGACGATACCCATAATCATCTTGATTCGTCTACTCATCCCAATCCCCTCTCTATACCTACACAAAACATATAAATTGGTAATTATTGATATATTCCAGTATAACATCTCACTTCTTCTGTTCCAATGTCATTTCTTATCTCTGGTCCCTCAATTACGATGACGTTTTGGGCTACACTAAAAATGGAAGATTTAAATGAACAAGCCGCGTCCCCCCATAGGGTAAACGCGGCTTGTTTGTTACTTTATTATATTTATTGTTTTATTACCTATTCAGAATGAGGCAAGACGATAACCCTTATCCCTAGCCATGAATATGGCACATGTAGGCTTGGACTCACAACTGGTCAGGTTACATCAGAAACCTAATTGTTTTCAGCCCAATACACGGCCTGCTGATTCTCGGATAACCAGCTCAGGCTTCAGCACAATCTTCTGTGGCTCTTTTTGTTCATCCTTTAACTCTTCAATCAACAGATCTACAGCGCGATGTCCCAGTTCTTCAATTGGCTGGGCAACGGTCGTAAGTGGCGGACTCGTTACCGAAGCCAGAATCGTATTATCAAACCCGATAATCGACACATCCTCTGGCACGCGTAGCCCCAGCTCTTTGGCTGCCTGAAGTGCACCAATGGCCTGAATGTCATTACAGCAGAATAAGCCTGTGGGATGATCGTTCTCACCGAGCAGCAGTAACGCCTCTTTTTTGGCCGAGCTCAGGTCAGCTGCGGATTCTCGGATCTGAGTCGGTTCCAGTGTATGACCTGCCTTAATCAGGGTTTCACGGAATCCGCGTACACGTTCCTGACTGCTGCTGACTTTGGACGGTTCCGACAATACCGCTACACGGGTGTGCCCAAGTTCAAGCAGATGCTCCGCTGCGAGTGCTCCGCCGAGTATGTCGTCAATAGTGACCGTATGTACCGACAGCGATGGCATATGACGAGCAATCAGAGCAACAGGTATCGACTGTTGCAAGAGGGGTGACAAAATTTCGGCATTATCGATCCCGGTTCCGATCATCATGCCATCGACCCTTTTTTGCTGAAGCAGATTTAGATAACGCTCTACCCGCTCGTCCTTATTATCCGTACTGCAGATGACCACGCTGTAACCCAATTGACGACTTCGATCCTCGACCGCTCTCGCCAGTTCTGCGAAATACGGGTTCGAGATGTCCGGTACGAGCAGCCCCAATGTATACGTCTGCTTACCTGTAAGTGCAGCTGCGATCGCGCTGGGTTGATAGTGAAGGCGTTCCATGATCTCCATAATCTCGGCGCGCCGCTTCTCACTGATCTTGCCTTTGCCATTAATGACCTGCGAGACGGTTGCAATGGATACACCCGCCTCGCGTGCTATATCGTATATGGTTGCTTTCATTGTTTTTCCCCATTTGTGCTATATATAATATACATAGATAATTGTTCTCTTCTTCTCATTATGCAGGGGGAAGTCTGCATACGCAACTTGAAGCGAGCAAAATGTGCGTAGCATGAACTGTTTTACTTTTTCATCAACCACTCATGGTCAGGGTCGTTATGGAATTTCCAGGTCCGGGTTGGTCCAGCCATCACGTTCAGATAGTAGACCTCATACCCCGGAGGAGCACCTACCGGATGATATCCGTCCGGAACAAGCACCACTTCTCCGTTCTTCACTGCTAGCGTCTCATCCACAGAGCGATCATCCGTGTATATGCGCTGAATGGCAAACCCCTGCTCAGGCTGCACACGGAAATAATACGTTTCTTCCAGCAAAGATTCGTCAGGGAGTGCGTCCCGATCATGCTTATGTGGCGGGTAACTGGACCAATGCCCATCTGGTGTGAATACCTCAACAACAAGCAAACTGTCTGCTTCCTTCTGTTCCGGCAAAATGTTGTGAATCTGGCGTTCCAGATTACCATACCCTCTTGCCTCTACCCCTACATCTTCGGGTGCAATGAGACGAGCCGGGTACGTGCCTTTACCGGGTGCAACACATATAGCGATTTCCAGTTCGGTACGTGCTGTGATCTGTACTTGATCGGAAGTTGAGACGTAGACTGAATACGGCGGAATTTTCTCGAAAACACTCATTCTTTTTCCGATATTATCCCATGTGTGCTCCCGGGTACTTACATTGGCGAAACCACTGAGAAGCACCACACAGAGTTCCTGATCACCGCTCTCACGGGTTAGCGTCTCCCCTTCTGCCAACTTCGCTACCTGAAAGCCAACATATTCCCAACCCGCCGACTCCGGTGTTACGTCTATAAGTGTACCGTCTCCCTCCGGGTTGACCACGGGTTTCACAATACGTTCTGACATCTTGTCATCCACTCCTTTCTGTAATCGTCCACAACAACCTGATACTTATAAAAGCAAAAACCTGGACTATTCATGCCCTCTATTAGAAAAAGTGGCTTTAATCATCCACTATGGCGTTGCCGTTTGCGATTCCAGTGATACCCCAGGGACTTCACTCAGCTTCACAGGTCTTCCCCGCTCCATGGACATTTTTGCTGCCAGCGCAATTCTTTCTGCCTGTACTGCATCGTGGCCATCTACGATAACTGGTGTATCATGGAGGATTGCATCGATAAAGAGAGCTGTCTCCTGTACATACGCTTCATTGTAGCGTTCCAGGAAAAAGTGTAACGGTTTGTCGCGCATGAGCCCGGCCGCTGTACTGATCTCAGCCGTATTCGGATGATCATTCGCCGCTGCGGCGCTGCCCATTGAGCCAAATACTTCAACACGCTGGTCATACCCGTATACAGCCTGACGGCTGTTATCAATAACCCCAATCGCTCCATTGGCAAAAGTCATCGTTACAATCGCTGTATCCACGTCACCATGTTCCGCAAAAACCGGATTGATCAGCACATTGCCCTGAGCGTACACTTCTTCCACTTCACTCCCGGACAGATAACGGGCCATGTCAAAATCGTGGATCATCATGTCCATGAAGATCCCGCCAGATACCCGGATATACTCCGCAGGCGGTGGACTCGGGTCGCGAGACGTAATTTTGATAATATGCGGATCACCAATCGTACCATCCTGCACATGTGCACGTATCCGTCTGAAGTTGTGATCAAAGCGACGGTTAAATCCAATTTGCAGCTTCACACCAGCCTTCTGAACCGCTGATACAGCTGCTTGGGTCTGTGATAGATCCATGCTAACCGGCTTCTCGCAGAAGATGTGTTTGCCCGCCTGAGCGGCCTGTTCAATCAGCGGCACATGTGTATCAGTTGAAGAACAGATCAGCACCGCGTCTACATTAGGCATCGAGATCAACTCGCTGCTGTCCGTCGTTACAACAGGGATGCCACGACTGGAGGCCCAAGCCTCCAAATCAGGACCTGCAAACAAGTCACTGATTCCCACAATCTCGGCATGCGGGTTGCGCAGGAGATTGTCTGCATGAATTTTGCCGATCCGTCCAGCACCGATGATGCCAATTCTCACTTTGTCCTTGCCCATTCCGTTATCCTCCCTATGTGCGTCCATATGGGCTGGGCATTCCCCTTAGCCCGAGTTATACTCTGGTTGTTACCAACGCGCCGTTACCATCTTTTTGCGAGTGTAGAATTCAACACCATCCGTGCCATTGGCATGCAGATCACCATAGAAGGACTTTTTCCAACCGGAAAACGGGAAAAATGCCATTGGTGCAGGTACGCCCAAGTTAATACCCAACATGCCCGCATCAATCGTCTCCCGGAATTGACGCATACTCGCTCCGCTGCGGGTGAACAGACACGCCCCGTTGGCGAAGTCGGAACGGTTCGCCAGCTCAACGGCTTCCTCCAGCGTAGACACTCTTGCCACCGAGAGTACTGGAGCAAAGATCTCATCCTGCCAGATTTTCATATTGCTATCAACTTGGTCGAATACCGTTGGCCCTACAAAATAACCGGGTTCACCTGTCGCCTGATCCTTACGTCCATCCCGGATCAATGCCGCGCCTTCCTGCTCTCCGGATTCAATGTAACTGAGTGTGCGTTCTTTATGTGGTCCACGGATGACAGGACCGAGGAACACGCCCTCATCCATACCGTTACCAATGGTAATGCGGTCTGCTGCTTCCACCAGCTTTTGTACCAGTTCGTCAGCCACATCGCCCACAGCCACAACAACCGAACATGCCATGCAACGTTCCCCTGCTGAGCCAAAGGCTGCACTGGTAATCTCTTTCACGGTAAAATCCAGATCGGCGTCCGGCATAACGATGGAGTGGTTTTTGGCGCCAGCCAGTGCCTGTACCCGTTTGCCATGCTTGGATGCAGTGGTGTAGACGTATTCAGCCACAGGTTGTGATCCGACAAAGGAGATCGCTTGAACATCCTTATGTTCCAGCAACCCGTTCACGACATCATGTGCACCGTGTACGATATTGAGCACGCCATCCGGAAGCCCTGCTTCCTTGAACAGCTCTGCCAGGCGGCCTGCCAGAAGCGGTGTACGCTCGGACGGCTTCAGAACAAACGTGTTACCACACGCAATAGCCAGTGGGAACATCCAGCACGGCACCATCATCGGGAAGTTGAATGGGGTAATCCCCCCAATTACGCCGATTGGGTAGCGGTACATGCCCGACTCCAGTCCTGTCGCGATGTCAGGCAGTTGTTTGCCCATCATCAGGTTCGGGGCACCTGCCGCGAATTCGACGCACTCAATACCACGCAATACCTCGCCATACGCTTCGGCGTAACTTTTACCGTTCTCCAGCGTTACCAGGCGGGCGAGCTCTTCCCAATGTTCAACCAGCAGCTGCTGGTAGCGGAACAGAATACGTGCACGGCGTGGAACCGGTGTGCTGCTCCATGATTTGAACGCTTCTCGTGCTGTCTGAACCGCCAGATCCACGTCCGCTTGTTCGGAGAGTGGCACATGTGCAATAACCTCTTCTGTAGCCGGATTCACAACCGGCTCCGTACGAGTTGCCACTGGGGTTACCCAGGCACCTCCGATCCAGTTTTGTACCATTGTCGCTGTTGCAGACGCTTCAGAAATTCCTTTTCCCATAGCCCTGTCTCCCTTCACTTATGTGTGATCCCGTATGTTCAACTTATATCATTGATGTTGATCTGTATGAGTGTGTTATTCAAAGTATTGCAACGAGCTTTAAGACACGGTGATTTCGCCCCGATTGCAACGTTCAATGTAGTCATTCACCTGTTCCACCGTTGGCATCGCATCCGAACAACTGTGGCTCGAAATGACGATACTTGCTGCGCCACTGCCATACGCCATGCTGCGCTCAATCGTCCAGCCCTGCATCAATCCATACAGGAACCCGGCCGCATAGGAGTCGCCTGCACCAAACGTTTTGACCACTTTTGCCGGATAGCTGTCCGCACGGTGAGAAAGCCCTTCGCGTGTATAAGCAATGGAGCCTTCCTTGCCGTGTTTGATTACTACAATATTTGCTGAGAAATCAAACCATTTCTGTGCAGTTACCTGATCGCTATGATCCGGATTGTGGTCGAATGTCTCCATCATGTCGAACTCTTCACGTGTGCCCAGGATGATATCGCATTTCTCGGCTGCGAGGTTATAATAGACCGCTGTCTCTTCGTCCGATGTCCAAGTGTATGGGCGATAGTCCAGATCAAACACAATAACTGTGCCATGTTTTTTCGCATACGTTAGTGCCTGTAATACGGCTTCACGGGATGGGCTCTGCGCGAGGGCTGTGCCTGAGATTAGCAGCACTTTGGAGTCAGCAATCAACTGCTCTTGTACCTCTTGCGCCTGTAGTAACAGATCCGCTACGTTGTCTCGGTACATCAGGATACTGCAATCCGTTGGGCTTTTGATTTCGGTAAAAGCAAGCCCTGTCACCGCTCCGGTGTCATCTGTAACTACATTTGATGTGTCGATGCCGTTCTTCTCCAAATAACTCTGGATGAATCTGCCCATCTGGTCGCCCGCGATTTTGCCGATGAAAGCTGTCTCCATACCCAGTCTGGACATGCCAATCGTAATATTGGCCGGAGAGCCGCCAACATACTTCGTGAATGTCATCGTCTCTTCCATCGGGCGATTGATCTCATTGGCGTTCAAATCGATGCACAAGCGGCCAATCGCGGTGAAATCCTTCTTCCTGGATACGGGAAAGGATACGTAAGTCATTGCATGTGAGCCCCTTTCTGTGGTGGGATTTTACATGTTGTATATGGATATCTAGACTAGTTACTCATTCCATCGTAAGGACTCGTAAACGTCTAGAGTAAGTCAGTTTTATTTTCCAATCGTAACGTTATACTCTTGCTGGCCTTCTTCCTTTTTCACTTCATGGGTGTGGCCTCTGACCGCTGCAATACTGAACGATTCAGCTGTGTTGGTATAACGATTCCATATAGTTCAAAGATCGCTTGGCATACTCATACGGGTTATGAATCGCAGGGTCCTGCTCTCCTTCAAGCATCGCCCAGCCATCGTACCCTCGTGTGATCAGTTCTTGCAGAATTGGTGCAAAATCAATGCATCCATCTCCTGGTACAGTGAACACGCCTCTACGAATACATCCGACAAAATCAGACTGCTCCGCGCGTGCTTCATCTAGCACATGAGGGCGAATGTCTTTCAGATGGATATAGGCGATCCGATCATAATGTTTGCGCAACAGTTCAAGTGGATTGGCTCCGCCATAATAGGCATGACCAGTATCATAGAGCAGATACACGAGAGAAGGGTCTGTCAGCTCCATCAGTCGATCAATCTCATCCGGTTGCTCTACCACTGTGCCTCCATGATGATGGTACGTAAGCTTCAACCCATGTTCGCGGGCAATAGCTCCAGCTTCGTTCAACCCTTCAGCGAGAATATGCCATTCAGATTCGTTGAGTCTAAGTACTTCTTTTTCATTCGGTGTCCGTCTTGGATCAAAATGAAGTGACCCGCCTACCTCCGCCGTACTGATCACCTTACTGCCCATGGATTGCAGAAATTCTGCATGTCTGCGATAACTGTCCAGCTCCGACTGACGATACGCCGGATCGGAGAACAGCACCGATTTCCACTGGGAGACCAGCTTGATATTCCTTTTACTCAATTCCTCACGCAATATAGCAGGATCAGTTGGATATTTACGTCCCATCTCTGTACCTGTCAGCCCAAGACGCTGAATGTCATCCAGAATCTGCGCACATGTTGTCGCATCACCATGCTCCTTCACATCTTCACCGACCCAATTGATCGGATGAATCCCAAGCTGGAATGGCAGCTTGCTCATTGCTCCACGTCTCCTTTGTCGTTCAACATTATGGTTCACTTGGAATGCCGTGCTTTTAGTTTCAATATATAGATAAATACGTCCCACCGAACTTATACCGTGAGGAGTCCAATATAGCTACATTTTTTAGAAGGAATGCTCTATTAAATCGGATTAAATAGGTCTTGCTTTAGCACGGTTGGCTTGCATGGTGTGATGAGCATGAACTACCTTCTCTTCGGCAGATACCTCAGGTACACCCACATTCCACCATGACTCGTATCCACCTGCGTTGGTTCCAGGCACGACCGGAATCTCAATCAATGTACTCACCGTTTCATTCTTCGCATCTCGGAGTGCCTGTTCCAGCTGTTCTGCCGTCTCCGCTCTATAGGATTTGGCTCCCATGCTTCGTGCGTGTGCAGCAAAGTCCATTGGCATGTAATCCCCGGTCAGTCGTCCACTCTCAGATTCCCGATAACGGAACTCATTGCCGAACCCGTCACTACCATGTTCCCGCTGTAAATTATGAATGCACTGGAATCCATTGTTGTTGAATAAGAGAACGGTCATCTTCTTCTGTTCCTGCAAACTGGTCACAAACTCCGAATGCAGCATCAGATAACTGCCATCACCGACCATGGCGTACACTTCACGATCCGGCTCGGCAAGTGCTGCTCCGAACGCTCCACTTACCTCGTACCCCATACAGGAGAATCCATACTCCATGTGATACGTCTTTGGTTCAGCCGCACGCCACAGACGATGCAGGTCTCCTGGCAGACTGCCTGCCGCACACACAATAACGGAGGAAGGATCAATCGTCCGATTAACTATGCCGACTGCTGTAGTCTGTGCCAGCCCTGCTTCATGTTGAGCTGCATACAGCCGATCCACTTCTGCATTCCACTCAGCGCGGAGATCAGCGATTTCAGATGAACCATATGCACTGCGGTATTGTCTTTGCTGCAATTCCTTCTGCAAAGCCTGCAATCCTTCGCGAGCATCTGCCAGAATGGCTTCCCCGCCTAACTTGGCGGCATCCATGCCGTTCAGGTTAATGTTGATGAATGAAGCTTCCGGATGTTGAAAAGCAGAGCGGGACGCCGTCGTAAAATCGGAGAAACGAGTACCGACGCCGATAACCACATCCGCTTCTCTCGCCAGCCTGTTGGCTGCTAGAGAACCTGTAACCCCGATGGCCCCCACATTCAGTGGGTGGTCCCAAGAAACTGCGCTCTTGCCCGCCTGCGTCTCGGCGATCGGAATACCAAATGCCTCGGCGAACTCCACGAGTTGGGCGGACGCCTCAGAGTACAACACACCGCCGCCTGCAACGAGCAGCGGCTTGCTACCACGAGCAATCTGCTCCGTGGCCCGTTCAATGGCTGCCTGTACCGGAGGGCGACGGTCCAGATAATGTACTTTGCGGGCAAAGAACGATTCAGGGTAATCGTACGCTTCTGCCTGCACATCCTGCGGCAATGCGAGCGTTACTGCTCCCGTCTCTGCCGGGTCGGTAAGCACACGCATGGCCTGTGTAGCAGCAATCATCAACTGTTCAGGACGAACGATACGATCCCAGTATTTACTGACGGCTTTGAATGGATCAGTGGCTGAGATTGTATAATCACTGCTCACTTCCAACTGCTGCAGTACCGGGTCTGGTTCCCGTGTAGCAAAGTTATCTCCTGGAAGCAATAAAACCGGAATCCGGTTCACCGTTGCAGTAGCCGCTGCTGTAATCATATTCAAAGCACCAGGTCCAATGGATGTAGTGCATGCATAGATCTGTCTGCGGTTCTTCTGCTTGGCATAGGCGGCTGCCGTATGCACCATACCTTGTTCGTTCTTGCCTTGCATATACGTCAGGCTTCCCGGACTGCGCTCCAGCGCTTCTCCAATGCCTGTTACATTGCCATGTCCAAAAATACCGATGATTCCCTTCACAAACTTGGTTTCCACCCCGTCAACCGAGATATATTGCTGATCCAGGTATCGAAGCAGTGCCTGGGCCATCGTTAGTCGAATTGTATTCATGAATTGATCGCCTTCCTTTCCTTTACGGGTTAAGCGCTTAATCTACGTTAAGTTTAAGCGCCTTCCCCCTAAAGGTTAAGCGCTTAATTGATATGGTATTACAGGTTAATGATTTACGCAAGCTATTTTTGTAAGCGTTTTTATAAAATGTGATGAAGAAGCTTATATCCAGGCCTTATAAGATGCGTTAGACCTGTTTCACTTGAACAGCGTCCACAATTATCAAGGACAAATTTAAAGGTGGGGAAATTTATGCAAACGTGGGATACATTCTGATACATGATAAAGAGCCATATACTCTCTGAGAGCACCACGCACTAAATTGCCAATAAACCTGTGAACGCAAAAAAAGAAAGAGACGGTTAGTACCATCTCTTTCTTTTAAATATTTAAGCGGGTGATGGGAATCGAACCCACGCTATTAGCTTGGAAGGCTAAAGTTCTACCATTGAACTACACCCGCATAACAACAATCGGGATGACACGATTTGAACATGCGACCCCCTGGTCCCAAACCAGGTGCTCTACCAAGCTGAGCTACATCCCGTTATCTATACCGGCGAGAGGACTCGAACCTCCACGGTTTCCCACTCGATTTTGAGTCGAGCGCGTCTGCCATTCCGCCACGCCGGCAAAATATGAAGTTATAATGGCGCGCCCTGAGAGATTCGAACTCCCGGCCTTTTGATTCGTAGTCAAACGCTCTATCCAGCTGAGCTAAGGGCGCAAAATATTGGAGCGGAAGACGGGAATCGAACCCGCGACCCTCGCCTTGGCAAGGCGATGCTCTACCGCTGAGCCACTTCCGCAAATAAGGGATGCGCGTGGAGGGACTTGAACCCCCACGTCAAAGACGCTAGATCCTAAGTCTAGTGCGTCTGCCAATTCCGCCACACGCGCATATAATGGTGAGTCATGAAGGGCTCGAACCTTCGACACCCTGATTAAAAGTCAGGTGCTCTACCAACTGAGCTAATGACTCATAGAAAAACTGGTGGAGGATGATGGATTCGAACCACCGAACCCGTACGGGAGCAGATTTACAGTCTGATGCGTTTGGCCACTTCGCTAATCCTCCAGGATTACATGGTGCCGGCGAGAGGACTTGAACCCCCAACCTACTGATTACAAGTCAGTTGCTCTACCAGTTGAGCTACACCGGCGTATTACATTGTGTTATAAATGGTGGCTCGGGACGGAATCGAACCGCCGACACGAGGATTTTCAGTCCTCTGCTCTACCGACTGAGCTACCGAGCCTTACTAGAATAAAAATGGCGGAACCGACGGGATTCGAACCCGCGATCTCCTGCGTGACAGGCAGGCATGTTAGGCCAACTACACCACGGTTCCAGATCACTTTCTCAAGGAAAGTGTAATTGCGGGGGCAGGATTTGAACCTGCGGCCTTCGGGTTATGAGCCCGACGAGCTACCGGGCTGCTCCACCCCGCGTCGTTATAAAGTTATATGGTGGAGGCTGAGGGGATCGAACCCCCGACCCTCTGCTTGTAAGGCAGATGCTCTCCCAGCTGAGCTAAGCCTCCATTTTATGACCCGTAGGGGATACTCTCACTTCGTTCGAGACTGCGAAGCTGTTGCTAACGAAGTACATCCTCCGACGAACCTTTGGGATTCTCATCCCTTGTTGAAGCAATAGGTATTGCTATGACCCGTAGGGGATTCGAACCCCTGTTACCTCCGTGAAAGGGAGGTGTCTTAACCCCTTGACCAACGGGCCTTACTGGCTCCCCGAACAGGGCTCGAACCTGTGACAACTCGATTAACAGTCGAGTGCTCTACCAACTGAGCTATCAGGGAATGGTGGAGCCAAGCGGGATCGAACCGCTGACCTCCTGCTTGCAAGGCAGGCGCTCTCCCAGCTGAGCTATGGCCCCATACTCTGGTGTATTTCTTTGTTGTGGTCTTGCTATGGGCCCTGGTGGACTCGAACCACCGGCCTCACCCTTATCAGAGGTGCGCTCTAACCAACTGAGCTAAGGGCCCTTATCAATTTTCGAAAAAAAATACCCCAATGGGGTTTCGCTTGGCGGCGTCCTACTCTCCCAGGACCCTGCGGTCCAAGTACCATCGGCGCTAGAGGGCTTAACGGTCGTGTTCGGGATGGGTACGTGTGGAACCCCTCCGCCATCGCCACCAAACGCGTAGCTTACATTTCAGAGTGTTGTTCTCTGAAAACTAGATTCGAAACGAAACACGCGAATTATCACTTGCTATTGGATAAGCCCTCGACCGATTAGTACTGGTCAGCTCCATGCATTGCTGCACTTCCACCCCCAGCCTATCTACCTCGTCGTCTTCAAGGGGTCTTACATACTGGGAAATCTCATCTTGAGGGGGGCTTCACGCTTAGATGCTTTCAGCGTTTATCCCGTCCGTACATAGCTACCCAGCGGTGCTCCTGGCGGAACAACTGGTACACCAGCGGTACGTCCATCCCGGTCCTCTCGTACTAAGGACAGCTCCTCTCAAATTTCCTACGCCCACGACAGATAGGGACCGAACTGTCTCACGACGTTCTGAACCCAGCTCGCGTACCGCTTTAATGGGCGAACAGCCCAACCCTTGGGACCTACTTCAGCCCCAGGATGCGATGAGCCGACATCGAGGTGCCAAACCTCCCCGTCGATGTGGACTCTTGGGGGAGATAAGCCTGTTATCCCCAGGGTAGCTTTTATCCGTTGAGCGATGGCCCTTCCATGCGGTACCACCGGATCACTAAGCCCGACTTTCGTCCCTGCTCGACTTGTAGGTCTCGCAGTCAAGCTCCCTTATGCCTTTGCACTCTTCGAATGATTTCCAACCATTCTGAGGGAACCTTTGGGCGCCTCCGTTACTCTTTAGGAGGCGACCGCCCCAGTCAAACTGCCCACCTGACACTGTCCCCGCACCGGATTACGGTACCAGGTTAGAACCTAGATACGATCAGGGTGGTATCCCAACGTTGCCTCCATGGAAGCTTGCGCTCCCACTTCAAAGGCTCCCACCTATCCTGTACAGATCGTACCCAAATTCAATATCAAGCTGCAGTAAAGCTCCATGGGGTCTTTCCGTCTTGTCGCGGGTAACCTGCATCTTCACAGGTATTAAAATTTCACCGGATCTCTCGTTGAGACAGCGCCCAAGTCGTTACGCCATTCGTGCGGGTCAGAATTTACCTGACAAGGAATTTCGCTACCTTAGGACCGTTATAGTTACGGCCGCCGTTTACTGGGGCTTCGGTTCACAGCTTCGGGATTACTCCCTAACCACTCCCCTTAACCTTCCAGCACCGGGCAGGCGTCAGCCCGTATACTTCGCCTTACGGCTTCGCACAGACCTGTGTTTTTGCTAAACAGTCGCTTGGGCCTTTTCACTGCGGCCCCCTCGTGCTATTCACACTACCGGGGCACCCCTTCTCCCGAAGTTACGGGGTCATTTTGCCGAGTTCCTTAACGAGAGTTCTTCCGCGCGCCTTAGAATACTCTTCTCGCCTACCTGTGTCGGTTTGCGGTACGGGCACCATCACCTGGCTAGAGGCTTTTCTTGGCAGTGTGAGATCATGACCTTCGCTACTACAATTTTCGCTCCCCATCACAGCTCAGCCTTACAATGTGCGGATTTGCCTACACATCAGCCTTACTGCTTAGACGGACATCCATCAGTCCGCGTCACTACCCTACTGCGTCCCCCCATTGCTCATAACGGCTTACGGTGGTACAGGAATTTCGACCTGTTGTCCTTCGACTACGCCTTTCGGCCTCGCCTTAGGTCCCGACTTACCCTGAGCGGACGAGCCTTCCTCAGGAACCCTTAGGCTTTCGGCGGATCAGATTCTCACTGATCTTTTCGTTACTCATACCGGCATTCTCACTTGTATAATGTCCAGCGCTCCTTACGGTACACCTTCAACCCTTATACAACGCTCCCCTACCCCTGATGCAAAGCATCAAGCCATAGCTTCGGTGGTGTGTTTAGCCCCGTTACATTTTCGGCGCAGAGTCACTCGACCAGTGAGCTATTACGCACTCTTTCAATGGTGGCTGCTTCTAAGCCAACATCCTGGTTGTCTGTGCAACTCCACATCCTTTCCCACTTAACACACACTTGGGGACCTTAGCTGATGGTCTGGGCTGTTTCCCTTTTGACAATGGATCTTAGCACTCACTGTCTGACTCCCGGAAGTAAGTCTATGGCATTCGGAGTTTGACTGAGCTTGGTAACCCTTGCGGGCCCCGCACCCAATCAGTGCTCTACCTCCACGACTCTAGTTTCCGAGGCTAGCCCTAAAGCTATTTCGGGGAGAACCAGCTATCTCCGAGTTCGATTGGAATTTCTCCGCTACCCCCACCTCATCCCCGCATTTTTCAACATGCGTGGGTTCGGGCCTCCAGTGCGTGTTACCGCACCTTCACCCTGGACAGGGGTAGATCACCCGGTTTCGGGTCTACGTCCACGTACTCATTCGCCCTATTCAGACTCGCTTTCGCTGCGGCTCCGGCTCTTCACCTTAACCTTGCACGGGAACGTAACTCGCCGGTTCATTCTACAAAAGGCACGCCATCACCCCTAAAACGGGCTCTGACTTTTTGTAAGCACACGGTTTCAGGTTCTATTTCACTCCCCTTCCGGGGTGCTTTTCACCTTTCCCTCACGGTACTGCTTCACTATCGGTCGCTAGGAAGTATTTAGCCTTGGCAGATGGTCCTGCCGGATTCATACGGGGTTTCACGTGCCCCGCACTACTCGGGATCCGTCTCGGAGGGAACAGACTTTCAACTACAGGGCTTTTACCTTCTTTGGCGGGCCTTTCCAGACCTCTTCACTTAACCGGTTCCTTTGTAACTCCATGTGAGACGTCCCACAACCCCAAAGAGCAAGCTCTCTGGTTTGGGCTTCTCCGCGTTCGCTCGCCGCTACTGACGGAATCACTATTGTTTTCTCTTCCTCAGGGTACTTAGATGTTTCAGTTCCCCTGGTATGCCTCTACACAACCTATGTATTCAGTTGTGAGTAACTGGAAATTACCCCAGCTGGGTTTCCCCATTCGGACACCCCCGGATCAAAGCTTGCTTACAGCTCCCCGAGGCAGTTTCGTTGTTCGCCACGTCCTTCATCGGCTCCTAGCGCCTAGGCATCCTCCGTGTGCTCTTAGTAGCTTAACCTCGTGCTCCGGTTTCGACTGCTCGCTTCCCTTGTTTTGCTTGCGCAAAGCCAAAAGTCGCTCCCACTCGATACCATCGTACGTGCAATCTACCTTATAAAAACACTTCACTTGTTTACACAAGATCAGCTTAAAGGAATGTTCTAATTCGCGTTTGTTTCGTTTCGATATCTAGTTTTCAAAGAACAAGCTCCATGCAAAAGCAAGCTGTTTGAGAGTTTGAGCTCTCAAAACTGAGCAACGAGTGAGTAGTTTGTGCAGCTAAGCTGCGTATTTGAATGTTTCCGTTGCAGGAAACGATTCTCCATAGAAAGGAGGTGATCCAGCCGCACCTTCCGATACGGCTACCTTGTTACGACTTCACCCCAATCATCTATCCCACCTTCGGCGGCTGGCTCCTTGCGGTTACCCCACCGACTTCGGGTGTTATAAACTCTCGTGGTGTGACGGGCGGTGTGTACAAGACCCGGGAACGTATTCACCGCGGCATGCTGATCCGCGATTACTAGCAATTCCGACTTCATGCAGGCGAGTTGCAGCCTGCAATCCGAACTGAGACCGGCTTTGTTGGGATTGGCTCCATCTCGCGATTTCGCAGCCCGTTGTACCGGCCATTGTAGTACGTGTGTAGCCCAGGTCATAAGGGGCATGATGATTTGACGTCATCCCCACCTTCCTCCGGTTTGTCACCGGCAGTCTATCTAGAGTGCCCACCCGAAGTGCTGGCAACTAAATATAAGGGTTGCGCTCGTTGCGGGACTTAACCCAACATCTCACGACACGAGCTGACGACAACCATGCACCACCTGTCTCCTCTGTCCCGAAGGAAAGGTACATCTCTGTACCGGTCAGAGGGATGTCAAGACCTGGTAAGGTTCTTCGCGTTGCTTCGAATTAAACCACATACTCCACTGCTTGTGCGGGTCCCCGTCAATTCCTTTGAGTTTCAGTCTTGCGACCGTACTCCCCAGGCGGAGTGCTTAATGTGTTAACTTCGGCACCAAGGGTATCGAAACCCCTAACACCTAGCACTCATCGTTTACGGCGTGGACTACCAGGGTATCTAATCCTGTTTGCTCCCCACGCTTTCGCGCCTCAGCGTCAGTTACAGCCCAGAGAGTCGCCTTCGCCACTGGTGTTCCTCCACATATCTACGCATTTCACCGCTACACGTGGAATTCCACTCTCCTCTTCTGCACTCAAGTCACCCAGTTTCCAGTGCGATCCGGGGTTGAGCCCCGGGATTAAACACCAGACTTAAATGACCGCCTGCGCGCGCTTTACGCCCAATAATTCCGGACAACGCTTGCCCCCTACGTATTACCGCGGCTGCTGGCACGTAGTTAGCCGGGGCTTTCTTCTCAGGTACCGTCACCTTGAGAGCAGTTACTCTCCCAAGCGTTCTTCCCTGGCAACAGAGCTTTACGATCCGAAAACCTTCATCACTCACGCGGCATTGCTCCGTCAGGCTTTCGCCCATTGCGGAAGATTCCCTACTGCTGCCTCCCGTAGGAGTCTGGGCCGTGTCTCAGTCCCAGTGTGGCCGATCACCCTCTCAGGTCGGCTACGCATCGTCGCCTTGGTGAGCCGTTACCCCACCAACTAGCTAATGCGCCGCAGGCCCATCCCCAAGTGACAGATTGCTCCGTCTTTCCAGTTTCCTTCAGGCGAAGAAAACAACTATTCGGTATTAGCTACCGTTTCCGGTAGTTGTCCCAAACTTGAGGGCAGGTTGCCTACGTGTTACTCACCCGTCCGCCGCTAACCATCAGAGAAGCAAGCTTCTCATCAAGTCCGCTCGACTTGCATGTATTAGGCATGCCGCCAGCGTTCGTCCTGAGCCAGGATCAAACTCTCCAATAAAGTATTGAAAAGAGCGATAAGCTCATTTTGAATCTGACGAGATTAAAAATCTCATTTGTGCTCCAGTGGATCCAAGCCAAGGCTTGTTTCCAACTTTCGCGTTCATTCTGCAAGCAGAATGTTTACTCACTCGTTGTTCAGTTTTCAAAGATCAAACTTGTTTTGTTACCGAGCGTTGTTCTCCTCAGCAACTTTTATATCATAACACTTCCGATCCAACTTAGCAAGCTCTTTTTTTAAGTTTCTTTCGAAGCTTATTTGTTTTGCCTGCGGCACTTTGTTTCTCGTGTTTTTTTGGCCGGAAGTAGAATATATCATATACACAATACAATTACTACTTGTAAAATATCCCATCAGCAAACTAACTATATATTTGATTCAATCTCTTCATAATCTCTTTTTCCAATGGCAATATCCTCTTACTATATCCTATATACACTCACCAGTCTAACCTGTCTCAATATAGGTTGTGAACAGACCTATTCAACATCATTACATTCGTTCTATAAAATAAGAAACATAATACCTCTACTCAATAACGCTGCTATCTATTCTGTCGGTATCAAATCTAATAAATGAACTCCATAGCCTGTGGGCTTTATATAGATTGTGCTTTTCACTTTTTATACTATTAGTCTTTGAACCTGCCCATCACTATCGTGTCGTGATACTGTCCATCCGCGTGTCGCCGATCCTTTTTCAAAATGCCTTCGATCCCAAAGCCGCACTTTTGATATAGCTCGATTGCCTTATCGTTGGATGCCAGCACGTTCAACGTCATCTTCTCTACACCAGTCTGGTCTGCCCATTCTATCGACTTCTCCAGCAAGTTCTTGCCAATTCCATGTCCCCAGAACTGTCTGGTTACACACACGCCGAACTCAACCTTATGGCAAAAGCGCTTCAACTCTCTGCCTTCACATCGGGAGTACCCCACAATCTCGCCCGCCACTACTGCAACAAGGAACAGATTCCGTGACTTCTCAGTGTCCGAATGGATGACCCGACTAAACTCTGCTGCGTCGATATACGCCTCGCCCTCTTCACGATCCATGTTCTCGGTTTCCCCGTCCATTTGTACACGAAGTGAAGACAAGGCCTCAGCATCTTTTTCCTCTGCCGATCTAATGGAGTAAGATAAACCTTTAATGTTATATTCCTGCTGATTGATAATCATAAGAACCATTCCGCCTCTTCCACTTTATTTAAAATACTGTACCTGTATCGCTCTACCCCACCTCAGACGGACTCTTGCCCGTAAGCATTTTGAACACTTGGCTGAAATACGTCGCATTACGGAACCCCGTCATCTCGCTCACCTCATATACCATGTAATGTCCCGACTGCAACAGTTCCAACGCTCTCTGAATTCGGTACCCGTTCAAATAACTCACAAAATTCTCACCGGTCACCCTTTTGAACAGTTGACTCAGATACTTCGGATGTACAAATAATCCCTTGGCTATCGCTTCAAAACTAATCTCTTCGGCGTAATGAAGCTCCACATACTGTTTCACCTGCTCGATAAGTTTATTGCTTTTCTTCTCGCCCATCTCCTTGCGGATCTGTTCCAGCCAGTTGCAGATAATACGATCCATCCAGCTTACCAGATCATGCAACGCATATTTCGATTGAATTTCACGCAAAAAATCACTCATCGTCAGCGGCGGGGGTAACATCGGGTGAAGTCGGTTCCAGCTATGAATCAACGTGTCAAACAGACTGACGGCCACCACCTGTACATCCTGTATGCCAACACAGTTGCCCTCTTTCAGCAAAAGGCAAATATGATGCCATACCTCTTCCGCCAGATCAGGTCTAATATCTGCCCAAGCCTCATTCCATTGACGAAGCAATACTGAATAATCGGTCACACTTGGTTCTGTATCCTCGGACGCTTCATAGTGGTAGATACGACTTCCACCTTGAAACTCTGCTGTTTCCACCGCTTCCCTGCTCTCGAGATAAGAATCTATCACCTCACAGGGGTGACTCTTGGATCTCCCGATTCCAGCACTCACTTCAATTTTCAGATACGTAAAGATCTGATCGATCATCCGCTCCACAAGTGGCAGACATTCCTCCAGATGATCTTTATCTCCTAATAGAAGCAACACAAATACCTGATCCGAATAATCAACGATCTCTACCTGACCATTCATGCGCGCTGCTTGCTCCTTCACCGTCTCCTGAATAATATCAGCCGCCCCATAGCGGAGAAGCTGCCAATCCCGTTCTTTCATCCGTGTCAAAAATACGGGGCGATTCAGTTGCAGACTAATGGCGCGTGTCTGTGAGGACATATGAATGCCTATATAGTCCATGCGTTCTTTAGGCAGTTCGTCTGCCCGATATCGCGTAGTCAGCAGTTCGTGAAGGAATTGTTTGCGCAAATACGGAAGCACCCGTCCAACCTCCTGCTTGTACGTCCGCTCCAGCCGCTCATGCCGCTCCCGCACATCTTGTTCCAGTAGCACCTCCCGCAGCACAGACTCAATCTCCTCAACCTCCGCCGGCTTCAGCAAAAAGTGATTCACACCCCAGCGCATGGCTGCCCGGGCGTTCTCGAATTCGTCATATCCACTAAGAATGATGATCGGCAGGTGGGGATGGTCACGTCGCAACGTCTGTGTGATCTCAAGCCCGGTCATCCCCGGTAGATAGACGTCAGTCATAACGACATCTGGATGCATGCTGTGAAACAGCTCCAGTGCATCCAAGCCATTGGAAGCAGTGCCTGCAATGCTAAGGCCCAGAGAAGGCCAATCGATATGATCTGTTAATGCCTTTACAATATGAGGATCGTCATCAACAAGCATAATGGTCTTCATCATTTTTCACCGTCCAGCCATAGATTTAATTGCTCGTCGGTCTCAATACGCGGCAGCGTAATGGTCACTTCCACGCCACCTGACTCTCTATCGCCCAGTTGAACGCCATACCTCTTCCCGCAATATAACTGAATGCGCTGATGTACATTCCGTACACCGATGCCACACGTTTCTTCGAGTTTCCACCCCTCCGGCAACCCCCGCCCATTATCCATGATACGAATGACGATATCCTCATACGGGCCTTCCACTTCGTGCATATGCACCTGAATTCGAAGTGTACCTTCTTCAGGGTGCCCGTGCATAACTGCATTTTCGATAAAGGGCTGCAAAATGATTTTGGGAATATAACAACCGCGAATACGCGGATCAATCTGCTCCTGATATTGAATGGAGAACGGTAGCCGCTCTGCCTGTATGTTCACGTAGCAACGGGCATGCTCCAACTCATCTCGAACCCGAATAAACAATCTCCCTCCACTCAGTCCGATCCGTAACAGCTTACTGAGCTGCACAATCATGCGACTGATATCCTTGGCTTCGTAATCGAGTGCACGCCAGTGGATCATGTCGAGGGTGTTGTATAGAAAATGGGGTTTGATCTGGGCCTCAAGCAAGCCCGTCTGGGCTTCACGCTTGGCCCGGCTCTCCTCCTTCACCTGTTCCATCAGCGTTGTGAGCTGTGAAGCCATGTGATTAAAGCCATAAGCCAAGTGGGCATATTCCTCCGTAAACGAAAGCTGCACCCGGGTATCGAAGTCCCCTTTCTCCAGTTGTCTCATTCGCTTGATCAATTGTCGCAGTGGGCGGATGATCTGCCTTACAAACAGGTACGCAAGCACAGCTGAGCATAATAGTCCCAGCACCGCGATGCCGAGGATCTGCCAGCCCGCTTGTCTGAGCGGAGATAACAGTGTATATACCGGAATAGTCTGTACGAGGCGCCACTGAAGCATAGCTGGCCTGGAGTACAGCACCAATTGAGCACCTCCGGGTTGGCCGGAAACTACTTCGTATCCGTCTTCACCTGGTTGGACATGTTCCTGAATCCATGCGCTATCTATAATAGAAGAAGATGAATTTACAGCTTCAACCGTTTCTTGAATTGTACTCGCTTCATTTCTTCTATCCGCTCGTCCATTCTGCCCTGCTGGATCAACTCTCCCCATCTGCATTACGACATTACCAGCCGTATCGACCAACAGCACTTTTCCATCAAGCACCATGGGTACATCGGCAAACCTGCGTACGATGTCCGCTCTGCTCAGTCGAATGAGCACATAGGCAACCGTTCCGCCACGACTATCAAAAATCCGCTGAGCGTATCCGACCAGGGATTGGCCCGATTCGTTCTCACGCAACGGAACCCAAGCTGCATCAGCCTTTTCCAGCGTAGTAAACCAAGAGTCGTGTGTAATGGTGTCCACCGGAAATATGTGATCAGCCATAGTGACTGTCACTTCATTAAAGACATCCGTATACAATTCAATGGAGGTGATGCCTTCACTCACAACCATGGTATGATCCAGGATTCGAGAGACCTCTCTCCGCTGGTGAATCTGTGAAAGCCTGCCCGTATCGGCCTTTTCGAGCAGATTGGACAGTTCCCGATTGCTTGCCAAACCGTAGGCAGTTCCGGTTACCCCTGTGATAAAATCAAATCCCCGACGTGTGCTTTCGTTCAGAAGAGCCAGACGTGCTTTGCTAATCTCGGCAAATGTGACCGCAGAGAAAGACTGATATGCCAGCCAGACAACAACCGAGACAAGCAACAGGTTAAACGCAATAAAGCAAGTCACCATCAACGTGGAGAGCTTGCTTTGTTGCAGCTTTTGATTAATGAATGAAGACCATCTTCCTTTCCCCATGGAAAAATCAACTCGTTTCGTCTTGGAATTACCCTTTGAGCCCAGAGGTGGCGATTCCTTCCACGAAGTACTTTTGACACACGATAAATACGATAAAACATGGCACCAGCGATAACACCGACATGGCAAACATCGGACCCCAATCAGATTGAGAACTGGAATCAAGGAACAAACGCAGACCCAGCGGCACGGTGTATTTGCTCACATCACTCAAGTAGATCAACTGACTGAAGAAGTCATCCCATGTCCACAAGAACGTAAAGATCATCGTGGTCACCAATGCTGGGAAAGCCAGTGGAATGATGATTTTGGTGTATATTTTCACAGGACCGCATCCATCAATAGTTGCCGCTTCATCCAGCTCTTTGGGCAATCCCCGGAAGAACTGTACCATGAGGAAAATGAAGAAGGCGTCGGTCGCCAACCATTTTGGCACGACAAGTGGCAGATACGTATTCACCCACTCCAGGTGGTTAAAAAGGATATACTGCGGGATCAGCGTCACATGATGGGGAAGCATGATCGTCATGAGCATCAGGCCAAAGCAGATGGCTTTGAAACGAAAATTCAGTCGGGCGAAGGCATATGCCGCCATTGAGCAGGAAATGACATTGCCCAGCACGGCACCAAGCGACAGGATGACAGAGTTGGTCAGGAAGCGGGAGAACGGATTGCCCTGAATACCCGACCAGCCATTCATATAATTTTGCCAATTCCATTCTTGTGGCCAAAACCAGGTCTCCGTAAAGATCATATGTCCCGGTTTGAATGAACTGCCCAGCATCCAGAGGATCGGGTAGAGCATGACAAAGGCGATGCCTGAGATTAACACATGTTTGCTGACGACCCATGCTGTAGAGTTCCGTTGTCCAATCATGATTTCCCACCATCCTCATAGTGCACCCACAGCTTGCTACTGCGGAATACGAGCAATGTAAATACGCCAATCAGGATAACCAGCACCCAGGCCATCGCGGAAGCATAACCCATCTGAAAGAATGAGAATCCTTTTTTGTACAGATACAGAGAGTACATTAAGGTTGAGTTCACTGGTCCTCCGCTACCATTACTGATAACAAAAGCCTGTGTGAATGATTGAAAAGACGTAATCAGTTGCATGACGAGATTGAAGAAGATAACGGGTGACAGAATCGGCAACGTTATATAGAAGAATCTCCGCAGAGGACCTGCACCATCTACCGCTGAGGCTTCATCATATTCAGGTGGAATCTGCTTCAAACCTGCCAGGAAAATAATCATGGATGATCCAAACTGCCATACGGATAACAGGACGATGGAGTACAGGGCATACTTCGGATTAGCCACCCAATCGGGCGCCTTAATGCCCACCATGGCAAGCACACTATTGAGTAGCCCGTCCCCACCCAGCATTTTACGCCACAACATTGCAATCGCCACGCTACCTCCAAGCAATGTTGGGATGTAATACACTGTCCGATAAATACCTAATCCTCGAATCCCTTTGTTGAGCAACATGGCTACCAGCAACGCAAAGATCAACTTGACCGGTACCGATACAGCGACATACGTGAAGGTGACTTTGAGCGACTGGGTAAACAGTTTATCGGATGTAAACATTGTGGTGTAGTTATCCAGACCGACCCAGGAAGGGGCGGCCAGGATACTGTAATCGGTGAATGAGATGTATAACGATACCAACATCGGACCCAAGGTGAGAAATAACAATCCGACAAGCCATGGGGCGAGGAACAGAAGCGCGGCTCCATTATGCGCATATCTCCGTTTGACCCGCCGGGTAGCTACACGCTCGATTCGGGCTTGACTGACCTGTGATGTCGTCATCTTCGCAACCTCCCCGCAGAATTAGAAGTCTGAGACCGTTCCAACCGTTATTGACTTGATCCAAGTGTAGCCTTGGCTCCTTCAATAAACTGGGCAATGACATCTGGCGTATTGCCTTGACCGAAAGCGATCTGCTCGCTTGCGCTCTTGAAACTTGTGTCCACTTCAGCAAATCCTTGCGGGTATGGTGGATCAATCTCACTGGAGTGCTTCGATACGGTATCGATAAATTGGAAAATGACTTGCTCCGCTTCCGGCAGCGTTGGCTGCATCTGCTCACGAATGCTGGAGTTAACCGGCACACCACGTTCAGAACCAAGGATAGCGGTTGCTTCCGGATCATTGACCATGAAATCAATGAACATGGCAACTTCCTTCGGATGTTTGGTTTTGCCATAACCGGAGAGGAACTGGCCTGGTTTCAGGTATTCGCCAATTTGCTGCTCGTTAACACCATGCGGGAGTACTTGTATGCCAAGCTTATGATCCTGGTTTTTGTTCACCTGCTGGAATGTCAGCAATTGATTGGACCAGGCAAAATCCATGGCAGCTGTACCCAGCGAGATTGGGCGTGTCTCCAGCGCATTGGTTGTGGATGCCGTTATCTCCGCTGTGGTCACTCCACCATTCTCGCGTAGTGCGCCCCACATATCGAACCATTGCTGAAGCTCCTCGCTGGTAGCGGTCATTGTGCCACCGTCGAACAATCCTTTCCCGGATTGTCGGATAAACACTTCAAACATGTTCGTTGTACCGGAAATGTCTGCAGATCCATAGAACCCCTCACCTTTGGCTGCGGCAATCTTGGTTGCAATATCCCCAAAATCCTTCCATGTCCAGCTCTCTTGCGGTTCTTCAATACCTAATTCCTGAAATACAGTTGCGTCATATATGACACCTGGTGCGTTTACTCCGAGGGTAATTGCATATAATTTATCGTCAATTGATCCGGCTGTAATCATGCTCTGATCATGGTCCTCTGTCCGCAGCTCTTTGCTCTCTGCAAACGGGGTCAGGTCAAGCAAGGCCCCACGCCGGGCAAAGTCAGTCAGAAATGCGTAATCCATCTGGATGATATCTGGTGCATTCGAACCGGCTACCTGTGTAGTCAATTTGTCAAAATAACCATCCCAACCGGAGTATTCAGGTTTAATGGTGATTCCCGGATGTTTCTCTTCAAATAATTGAATGACTTTGGTCGTCAAATCATGTCTGGTCTGTGATCCCCACCAGGTCATGCGCAGTTCAATCTTGCCTGATGAATCTCCTTCACTTCCACTTGCTTCTCCAGAAGAAGATGGTGTATCGGTGGCCCCTCCAGAACAGGCTGTAGCGAACAATAACAGGGACAGGCAGAACAGGGTTACCCACTTTTTTGTAATCATCATAAATGAATTTCCTCCCCTTCTTGCATCTATGGAATCGCTTACAAAATCTATTGTATCGGTCCATTACTGCACATGACATAAACAAAAGTAAGCTTTCCTGTCAAAAAAGTAAGGAGTTGAAGGAATCAAAAACCACCGGGAATACCATTCCCGGCGGTGATGTTCCCGTCTCAGATATGATTACGGGTATACAACCGTATTACGTGGAGCAGAAGATAAGTTGTTGTATAGGAGTAATGGTAGGAAAATTCAGGTATTCCGTATAAATATGGCCTGTCAGGAATGTGAGACGGCAGGTGAAGATACCCTGTGCTCAGCCAGATGTTTCTTCATTTTGGCTACCTCAGTTCCTGCCAGCATCATAATGCCTATTCCGTGATTGTCATTGGTGACGGTACGCAAGTCCTGATCATAATACTCTGCCGTAAACGCATATCGTGATCCGCTACACACGCCATGCACATTCCCTTGACGATCAATGGCTTTGCAGATGAGTCCCTTCCAAGCCCGCTCGGCAGCTGTGACGTAAACTTCAGGGTCTTTGAACCAGCCAAAGCGTACACCTCTCGCAAAACCATAGGCAAACATCGCCGTGCAGGAGGCTTCTTCATACGTCTGCGGAACATTCAACACCTGATGCCACAACCCACTCTCCCCTTGTAGTGCCGCGTAACCTTCACACAGCTCGTTGAAGAAATTAATTAGAGCCGGGCGCTCGGGATGCTCTGCCGGCAAAGCTTCCAGTACCTCCGTCAAGGAAAACAGTGTCCAGCCATTCCCCCGTCCCCATGGAATCTGCGTTGCCTGTCCGTATTTGAAATCATACACATGGGACATGATCTTGAACTCAGGCATAAACAGATACTTCCGATACAGTGAAAATTGTCTGGCGGCTTCATCCAATGCGGCTGAGTTGCCTGTCACCCGTGCATAACGAACGAGAAACGGCGTGCTCATATAGAGGTCATCTGCCCACATGGTATTCTCGGCATACTCCCCTACACATGTGCGATAAAATGCCCCATCCTCCTGCCGTTCCAGACGGGAAAGCATGAAATCTGCAATCCGTTCAGCAATCGGAAGAAACGTTGGTTCATGACACTCTGAATACGCTTCCAGCATGGCTGAACCAAAAGAACCGCAGTTATCCAACATTTTCAGCATGACCAATTGTTGATTGACTGCAGGGAAACCGTACTGCTCCCGATCCCATAATGAGTACTCATACATCTGGGTACATGCCTGCACATGCTCAGCCGCATAACGTGTAATGTCCGGTCTCTGCAAATAACGCCCAGTCCGTAATAGACCATATACAGTGACACCTAATGGATAATCCCAGCGACCATAATTGGTCACACTGCCGACTGTCCATTTGTTGCTTAACATGGCATTTTCATAATAAGGTCTGATCCAAGCATCCGGGCGATCTAAGCGCCAATACGTCTGTTCTAACCCCGTTTGGTACACTCGGTCTGTTCGGGTCAGATCCTGCAAATCCGGTTCAACCTCCGATTCAAAAGGTCCGACATATAACCAAGACTCTCCGGAAGCACCGTGTACACGCTGAGGAAGCTCCAGTGAAAGTGGCTTACCCGAAACGGTTGCGTTCAAATTAAAATGCCAAGGTCCCTCGGTAGCGTTGCATTCACTTCGGACAAGCAGGTCGCTCCGTCCAAAAGAGGCTGGTACATCCACCTCGAACGGTCCTGCCTCTTTCACTTGCGCCACAGGCTTGCCGCTAATCCAAATACTTAGAGAACCGGAGGATTGACCTGACAATCGTACCTGACTTCCGGTTGAATCGTTATTGTTCAGATGGGTCCAAGCATAAGCATGTTTTCCAGGAAGATTTCCGTATATTCGTTCGAAAGCTGGCTTGGTTTTATCTTCATCAGACCAGCCTGTCTCAGGCAGCCAGTTCAAGCTGTAGTCTGATTCTTTTCCAAGCAGGTCTAGTTGCTTACTCGCGACTGGGTTCGGTTGGGAGAATACCCACCCCGCTTGCCCCTGTCTCTCCTGAAATGGAGCAAATACATTCAAAATTCGCACTTTACCTTCATCTGATCCGAACTGGCAGCCAAATCCGGCAGGAGTATTTTTCATTTCCAGCCAAATGGTGTTCCAACCGGGCTTGATGTCAATGCTGAGCTTCACCGTTGCATCAGGACTAATCTCATCCATTACGGTAGACCGATAGACCAACTGCTCATTGAAATAGAAACGAACAGGGCCATAACAACGGACCAGCACATCCAGGTTTCGGTCCTCGTCACCCCAAACCAGTGCAGCTGCGTAGGATATATGGTCTTTAGGTGCATCAGGAAAGCGTTTACCTAAATTCAGATCATAAAGCCCTTTTTCATTTTGCAAAATACCAGACTTCTGGAATACCCGATATACAAAATCAGCCTGCGCATTGGCTCCAATATACCTCTCGGCCAGTACCTTCAACACCTGATCCTGATCTTCTCCAAATCGGTAATACATGCTCTGCGGTTCACTGAAATAGGTCGTCATCGATGGCACACATCCTTCTCCCGTTGAAATAAAGTCTTATATCATTGCATTCATACCATCCACACTGGAGCACCAAACTAATATGCAGTAATAAAGTATAGCGCTTAACCTAGGTGGGTAATCCCCTTACCGGGAAGTAGGTATGTCCCTTGGTTATCTTCTGAATAGCCGAATAATAATCCCAGTATAACTGACATGTTCGGTGGTGGCTACAGATTTTTGATTACGCTTACAATTATATTGGATTTAGTCGCCTTTTCTCTCTAGGTTAACTTAAATTTGAACAATGGTTTAAAAACGAGAAAACGTTACCGATATAAATACTAGATTGAAAAATTCCACTTTTTGTATCGGGAAGGAAAGATGCACATTGAATACTCTTGAATCTCTGGTAAATGCTATGCCTTTTGTTAGCCAAATGTTCCGTGACGACATATCCATATCCATTAATGATCATGAGAAAGTATTGTATTTTTCCGAAGCAAAAAGTCTGGAGATTGGCGTGAAGGTTGGAGATGAGCTGCATGACGATTATAAAAATTTCAAAATGCTCACCAACAAGGATACGCGTACCGTGGCACGTATGCCTGGTGATCTGCAAGGCAGACCCTTCGACTCCATCCTTATTCCCATTAAGGAAAACGATCAGGTCGTGGGTATATTGGGTGTGAACTACGCACTGGACAGTCACATGACACTGGAAACGCTGATCCGTGAAAATGAAACGACCATTAATGCGCTCGTCGGCGGCATTCAGCAGATTGCGGCACATTCCGAAGAACTCTCCGCGACATCGGAAGAGATTCTACGCAACTCCAAAAAAGCTTCAGAGAACTCCGTCAGTGTGTCTAAAGTAACAAACGTCATTCGTGAAGTATCGGAACAAACCAATCTGCTTGGACTCAACGCCATGATAGAGGCAGCTCGTGTGGGCGATCAGGGAGCCGGCTTCGGTGTAGTTGCCAGTGAAGTACGCAAGCTGTCAGATCATACGAAACAAGCAGCAGCTGATATCGAAACATCCCTCGGTAGTGTACAAGATTCCATGAAACATATGGAGCAGGAGATCGGTCAGATTACAACCGCAACAGTGGATCAGGCCAAACTTGTGACCGAGTTCATGGAAAGTATCGAACAGCTTAGTGAGACAAGCGCGAATCTGAAAAAGTTTGTACATCAGATGCTGGCGCTCGAATAATAATACAGTTCCACAACAGAAAGAACAAACGATATGAAATGTACATAGAAAATGATTTAGAATGTGAAAAGCCTCCGACGACTTCCCTTTGCAGGAAGTCAGCGGAGGCTTTGTTTCGTATTTGCGGTGATATCACCTTTATGGTTTATGGTCAAATGGCTGTTATATCTCTACAGCTACGCCAAAATGGTCAGACACGACCGGCCCGTTTTTACCGTTCAAGACCACGGTAGAAGATTTAGCCTGAATCGGACGATTGGAGAAAATATAGTCGATCCGCAGATCGCGTTTGTTATCTGCCCAGCCGGCAATGGCCTTCACCACGGTTGCTCCTTCATCCTTTTGCAATGCTGTGGTGTACAGGTCATTCCATCCTTTGCTCATCATATAATCGTAACCTTCATCACGCACTTCCGCGACATTATTAAAATCACCCATTATATATAACGGCTGATCCATGTAGGGGGCAAGCTTGCTCTCCGTCAACTCCCACTGTCCCTTGAAAGGTTCCTGCGCATCATCCCACCAGTTATAATGTCCGTTCACAAACCAGGTTGCTTCACCTTGGACGACCGTCTGGATTCCCACAATCTTGCGTGTACGGTAATTGTTATAATCCCGCATGTGGGACACGTATTCCCCAAAAGCCTGTGTAATCGGCGTCCGGCTAAGGATCGCCAGTCCTTCATCGTATTTTTGGAACCCGACATGCGCGGGAATCCACGTCCAGTGATATTGCTCTGTCAGCTGCTGAAGCAGAACGTAGGCATAGTTGTCTTTTTTAATCACAGCATCGGATTCAGTAGCATAATACATCTTCAGTTCTTCTTCAGAAAGCGCCGCTTCCTGCATGGATTGGTTGACCTCCTGCATGGAGATCACATCAAATTGATGTGTATTAATAAAATCAGCCAGTTGACTGATCTTGTTCAGTTGATCCTCTTCCGCCCAAGCGTGTGTGTTTAACGTAAGTATTTTCATATGCTCTCTCCTGTTGTGTGTAATATGGCCGTTTCCCCGGCCTGCATCGTTCCTGATAGGAATACATACCATAAGCATACACAATATGGTGCATTCTTGCATGTCGGCCTCCAGCAGAACCGACGTGTTCATCCTGATTCCAGTTGGTCTAAAATAACTTCAAATTCTTCATAACCCATGCACGGATTGGCTCATAACTGATATGATGGATACAACAAATTTACAACATCACGTCATAGACGTGGTGATTACTGAACCTATGTTTACCCCAGGAGATGGAATGATGAACATACCCAATAACATGAGGATGGATGATGCGCAGTGGCAACAATTAATTCGGGAAGTTGCAGAGCATTTTAACAACCTGACGATCATGCGCGGATTCCAATATTATAAACAAAAACGTGTCGGACCATTAACCTATTCAGAACAACAAGGGATTTCGGCCGTTGTACAAGGATCGGAAGAGTACGAAGTAACATTGAGCATGCAATCCCTTACTACAAGTCATTGTACCTGCCCGGTGAGTTCCGTATGCAAACATATGACGGCTGTCTTGATGAGTTATGCCGAGCAACTGGAGCGACCTGTGCATGCGATTGTGAATGCGCACTCCAGTACTGCGCTCAAACAAACGACCAAACCTGTCGGGGCCATGTCCGCAGGACTATCCAGCTATACAGATGCCGATGAACAACAGGATATGGACTTTCCCGACAACCAATACAGCCAGATCAAGGAGCGTGCAACAGAGCTTGCCGATCTCGAAATCTCGGAATGGCATGAGTTATTCCACTCCTGTCTGAGACGGCTGGGTACCGGCACAGCAAGCACATCCTACGTACAGGAAGCAACGGACGAGCTGTATGCCATTAAGCCAAGGCTGAACGCTGCGATGGACCAGCTTTTTGAACTACATGTGCAGCTGCACCTCATCCGATTCTGCGTGCCTCCGGCCCGTAACTCCATCACGCATACCCCCGTGTACTTGAGCTACCCTGCCCAGCTCGCGGTGGATGCACTTCAGAAAGACATTGAACGGATCTTTAACCATCCACTAGACCTGTCGGGTCTAAAGGGAAACAAGCTTGAACAACTTTGGAACAGACTGTCTGAAACCTCGGCTTATTTACGCAAACAGATGATGCCTGAGACAGCCAGCATGATGTTCTTCACTCCGATCTATCGACAACTGTGGTTGAACTGGATTGTGCCTGAACTTCAGGGGTCGCGGGACATGTTAGCGTCGGAACAGGTTATCTTAAATGATATAGAGCACAATATAACCCTATCTTCGCCACCTTCCCAGTCAGGTGGAAGTGTCTTGAGTATTGCTCAGAGTAATGGAAGTAGTAGTGAAAGATCAAGCAAAGCAGTGACACTGCCTTTACCACTCGTACTCGCGCAGAGCTGGATGCACTTCCATCTGGGGCAGGATGATCAGGCATGGCAGCGACTCATCCATGGAAGTTCGGCCTACGGTTTCCCGCCAGAACAACTGTTGCATTTTCTCCATGTACTCGCAGATTCGGCTGAATGGAAAAGGCTTGGGGATTGGTTGGTACAACTTGGCCCCCTTCTGGCGAATCGGCGTAATACACCTCTGAATGATTACATGCATCTGTGGGATACGGCCATTCAACATCTGCCCGATGCAGAGAACCGCATGTGGGACACGCTTGTCAGTATGCTTCCCCACTCCCGTCCCGCCTACGAGGATGCCATGCATTCGCGTGGACAGTGGCGCAGATGGATTGATTTTCAGCTGAGTACGGGAACAGAACCTCTCGAATTCCGCGTAGCGATGCTGCAACCGATCGAAAAAGATGCACCTGAGCTGCTGCTTCCCTTCTATCATCAGGCAGTGGAGCGTTATATCGGACACAAAAACAGGGACGGATACAAAGCAGCGGTGAAACTGCTGAAACGTCTGTCCAAAATCTATAAAAAGTTGAAGCAAGAAGCGCACTGGGAGCAATTCATCACTACACTCGCCGTTCGTAACAGTCGGCTGCGCGCCCTGCAGGAAGAGCTTCGGAAAGGTAAACTGATCTCATGAGCTTAATTCATCCTTACACTGAAACGATTGAGGTTCACGTCGCTTTAACCGGATATGGCGATGCATTGTTTTACGGAGCACTCAACACACACCACTTTGTATCAGGACAGTCACTTAAGCAGCGATTGTTCGCTTGGCATGCGCCTTCCTTCTACGGTACCGAACTGGAAGTTCGGCAGATTGAGGAGATTGAGCTGGTTGTTCTGCCTGCGGAAGAAGTGATCCCCTTCTTTGCCGAGATGCATACCCTGCTTCATATTGAATGGAAGTGGGACGAGCAAGCGGAACATCTGATTCGACTGGCTCCGGCATTCGCAGCATCTATCGAGAAGCGCAAATACGTACCTAGCTTCGAGGCCTACCGTGCAGGACAGCTTCAGTGGACGTGGGACCCGGACAGCTTGAAAAAGCAGGATCGGGCATCGCTTACCAAAGCGATTCAACAGACAGACGAGAGTTATGCCGAAGGACTTGGGGCAGCCTACTCCGCCTTTGTGTTCCAGCGCTGGTACAGTTCGGAGGAAGCGGCAACCGATCTGCGGCGTGAATTCCCGCAGTTGTTCCCAGAGCGCGGCACTCTACCCAAGACAGCAGGGATGGACGCTCAGTCCTGGCTCGTATCCATTGGCTGGAAAGCAGATGCCGCCCCATTCAGACCCATGCTGCAATTGCAGGAGCCAGACGAGGATGAGCCATCTTGGCGGCTGCGACTGGTATTGCAGAACAAGCTGGATGCCGCCGTATTGGTGCCCGTTATGCTGGATTCACGGGGCAGACTTGAAGGCGAATGGCCAGAGGTATGGACACCGTTCATTCTGGATCGCTCCGCCGGATGGTTGGATCAGCTTCGCGCACATCTACCGCGTCTCGGAAGCTCCATTAGCGGCAGGCGTGATGTGCTGAGTGATCCTTTGGGAGATCAGGAAGCCTGGCAGTTCCTGACGCAGGATAGCGGGCGGTTGCTCGCAGCGGGCTGGCAAGTTCTGCTGCCTGGTTGGTGGGAAGCAGCCCGTAAGAAGAAACCAAAGCTGCGTGCTAAGGTGCAGCCGGAGGAAGGCAGTGAGCGGGGACAGTCGTTCTTCGGACTGGACTCGATTATTCATTTTGACTGGCGAATTGCGATTGGTGACACGGATCTTAGCGAAGATGAATTCGCCGACCTTGTTGCCCGTAATGAACGACTGGTTCGCTTCCGCGGAGAATGGGTTCCTCTCGACCCCGACCTGCTGGAACAGATACGTCGTGCCATGGGCGGTGTAGACCGGGAACAGGGACTCTCATTTCAGGATATTCTGCACCTGCATCTGCTGCATAATGAGCAACGGGAATACCGCAACCAGAAATGGAAGGAAGGACAACAAGCCGAAGAGGAAGAGCAACCACAGGCTAATGAGAACATTCGGCTGGAAGTTGAACTTAACGAACACCTGAACCGGGTCATTGCACAACTGGGGGGCGGACAAGGCGGTGCGCCTTCCCTGCCCATTCCTACAGGGCTTCATGCCGAGCTGCGATCGTATCAGAAGGAAGGTTTTGCATGGCTTGGTTTCCTGCGCAGATTCGGACTTGGGGCATGTCTTGCCGATGATATGGGTCTCGGGAAAACCATTCAGTTCATCACGTATCTGTTACACATCAAGGATCATGAACCACGTAAGCCGGGACAAGCCCCGGTACTTCTGATCTGCCCAACTTCCGTACTGGGCAATTGGCAAAAGGAAATTAGCCGCTTCGCACCCTCCATTAATGTCAGTCTGCATTATGGCGCACGCCGATTAAGTGGAGAAGAATTCCGGGAGCAGACCGAGCAGGTGGATATTATTATCACGTCCTTTGCTACGGCTACACTGGATCAGGAGATGTTACAAACCTATACCTGGGCATGTATCTGTCTCGATGAAGCGCAGAATATCAAAAACGCCCAGACCAAACAGTCCTTGGCTGTCCGCAGTTTCCCGGCGAAACACCGTATTGCCATGACAGGCACGCCGATCGAGAATCGGTTGTCCGAGCTGTGGTCGATCTATGACTTTATCAATCCAGGATATCTGGGCAACGCTCGGGCATTCCAGACTCGCTTCATCAGTGCCATAGAGAAAGACAAAGATGAGCAGCGGATGCAGGATCTGCAGCAATTGGTGAAACCATTCATGCTGCGCCGCAAGAAAAAAGATCCCAATATCCAGCTTGATCTGCCGGACAAAAACGAGATGAAAACTTACATTCACCTTACGGGCGAACAAAGTGCATTGTATGACCAATCCGTGCAGGCCCTGATGGATAAAATGAAAGAGTTGGAAGGTATCAAGCGCAAAGGTGCAATTCTATCGGCGTTAACCCAGCTTAAACAGTTGTGTGATCACCCTCTGCTGTTAACGAAAGAAGCTTTGCCGGAGGAACTTCCCGAAGACGGTGCACTGACATCTGCTTATGACGTGTACAGCCCGCAGGATATGGCGATGCTGATCAGCCGCTCCGCAAAGCTGGAACGACTGATGGAGCTTGTCCGGGAATTACGAGACGAGGGCGAGCGATGCCTGATTTTCACCCAATATATCGGTATGGGACAGATGCTGCAACAGGTACTGCGTCAGGAGTTGCAAGAGCCTGTGCTTTACCTGCACGGGGGAACATCCAAGACAGCAAGGGATCGTATGATTGAGGAATTCCAATCCCGTACATTGCCTGAGGATAAGCAACCATCGGTCTTTATTCTGTCCATCAAGGCTGGCGGTGTCGGGTTGAATCTGACCGCAGCCAATCATGTCTTCCATTTTGACCGCTGGTGGAACCCGGCTGTTGAGAATCAAGCCACCGACCGGGCTTATCGGATGGGTCAGACCAAGGATGTTCAGGTGCATAAGTTCATCTCTCTTGGCACATTGGAGGAGCGGATCGACGAGATGTTGGAGAGCAAACAGCAGCTCAGCGATAACATCATCACAAGCTCCGAGAACTGGATTACCGAATTGTCGACGGATGAGCTGAAAGACCTGTTCACTCGGCGTCGTGACTGGTCGGGCTAACTTGATAGAAGATTTACAGTACAGGCCAAAAATCAGATTTCAGAGAAATCAAATAAATAAGAAACACAAAAAGAGCGAAGTTTCGGAAAGTAAATCCCGGCTTCGCTCTTTTTGTATTGTTGCAGTTAATCATCCGTTCTTAGCGCATGTTACCGATGATGGATGATCTTGAATCCTGCATTTTTTTGATAAAGTTCGTCATAACATCAAACGCTTCATTGCGCTTGTTGGACATGGATTGCAGACGAAGCATGTCCATCTGTTGGGAGTTGCTCGCTGCATCAATTTGGCCTTTAAGCTTTTGAACAGCTGCTTCATCCCCATTTTGCTGGGCTATCTGCAATTGTGCGTTCAAATCCGCGATCTGTTGATTACGGTTCTGCACCTCCTGGATTTGCGTTTGCAATTGTGCATCCAGTAATTTGGTACGTTCTTGTTGGACCATCATCAAAGCTGTTTCGATATCCATATTGCTAAAGTTGATAGGTGTTACGCCAGAGATGTTGGAGACGGAAACTGTGCTCGCTGAAGCTGAAGAGACGATAGATACTGCAGCGACAGCAGCAACTACGGATGAAGCGAAAAATTTACCTGAACGTTTCATGACTGTTCCTCCGAGTCCATATGTAATATGTACCAGTTTTTTGTTGGTATCTTCCGTCATTCTAAATCAAAAGTACTAGTTGTTCAATCAAATTAACTTCAAATTTGAATTAATTTCGAGATCCCTTACACACGCCTACCTCCGCTTACAATATGAGTAAAATAAACAGGGCATTATAAGTAAAAGTGCATTCTTACGGGCATATTTACTACGACTAGATTGTTCTTTAATCCTACGCTTGAAAGTCACATTAGAGATCGACGATACGTTCATGATTTTACTTTGAAAAATGGTTATGTTATATTTGATAATATATTTTACACAATTTAATTTTGTGATATTCAATATAGATGCATGTTATATACTTTACGGGAGGTTTTTTATATGAAAAAGATAATGGTTGTTCTAACAAATGTAGATCAATACGCAACGAAGGACGAGCCTACTGGCTTGTGGCTGAGCGAAGCGACTCACTTTATTGAAGAGTTCGACCATAATGACAATGTTCAGATCGATCTGGTTAGCCCTAAAGGTGGTAACGTGCCTCTTGACCCGAAAAGTCTCGGCGATTCTCTGGATGAGAGCACCAAAGCCTATTTCGAAAATGAAACGTTCATGAACCAATTGAAAAATACGCTGAAACCTAGCGAAGTGAATGCAAGTGACTACGATGCGATCTACTTCACAGGCGGTCACGGTACGATGTGGGATTTCCCGGACAATGCTGAACTTCAAGAGCTTTCCCGTGATATCTATGAAAAAGGTGGCGTTGTATCCGGCGTGTGCCACGGGGTTACAGCCTTGCTGAACGTGAAACTGTCCAACGGTCTGCTTTTGATCAACGACAAAACCGTTTCCGGCTTCACGAATGAAGAGGAAGCATTGGCTCAACAAACCGAGTATGTTCCATTCCTGTTGGAAGATGCTCTGAGAGAACGTGCTGCACAATACGATAAAGCAGCTGCCTTCAGCTCTTATGTCACAACAGATGGCCGCGTGGTCACAGGGCAGAATCCGCAATCCAGCAAAGCTGTAGCTGAAAGTGTTAAACAACTGCTGGGTCTGTAAAATAAACCACTCTATTCCCCTCCTCCCCCAGGAGATCATATAGATGTATAAAGCAAAACAGCACGTGATCCGTCATAACCTGACAGAACACGTGCTGTTTTTTCTAGTGATTTGTTGATGCAGAAGCTTCCGTCGTTGTTCCTCCAGCCAAGCGCTTCACGATATAAGGCACGGTCACCGACGTCAGGATCACAGCAAAGGCAATCTGAGCGATAGCTGTGTCCACATAAGGCGCATACGCCGGATTGAACCCGGCAGCCATCGAAGGCACCACCATGGACAATCCAGCAACCGAACATGTCGCAGCCGCTGCGTAACCGGGCCGTCTTAGTATCGCACGATCGATCCCAATGAGCGGTAGCATGCAGATCAGCAAAAATAATACCGTGACCAGCAAACCGGATAGACTGGATTGAAATGCAATACGCAGATCAATATTGGACCCGAAGCTGGTACCCAGGAAAGGCAGCAGAATCAGTGTTCCCGGAGCGAACATCTTCTGGATGTTGTTATCCAGGTTACCAAGCAGTATCCCGATCAAGAAAGGTACTAGCGTAGCAAGTACACTGAGATAATCAATACCAACACCACTCGCCGAATTTAATATCATAACCGGAATAACCGGTACGGCGATCAGATTCAGAATGCCAAACGCAGCACGATCCACATCATCTCCGTACGTGTTCATCAAGGCCAGATATAATCCCGGATTACAACTGGTCAGAACGGCGATGAAAGCTACCGCAGAAACTCCTCCGACCCCACTTATGCCAAAAAAGTGTACAAACGCCCAGCCGAACAGGCAGCTGATGAAGATACGGGAGATACAGAGCACCCCTGCTCTCTTCAAGGTCACCAGAAGCTGTGACAAGTTGAGTTGTGTTCCTGATATCAGTAAAATCATGCCGATCAGCACCATGGTACCTTTCGATGTGAACAGTGCTGTCGTTGGATCTCCGATCTGAAAAAACGATGGAAACACCGTGTTGATGACCGCAGCGGCCAGCATAGGAACAATCAGCAAGCCGCCGGGTATTTTTTTGATACGACCCAGAATGTTCATGGTGCGTTACAGTTCTGCTCCGTTGGTACGGATCACATTCTGATACCAGAAGAAGGAATCCTTACGATATCTTTTCAGCGTACCATTGCCATAGTCGTCCTGATCGACGTAGATAAATCCGTACCGTTTGCTCATCTCGGAAGTCCCTGAACTGATCATGTCGATTGGCCCCCACATCGTGTATCCCAACACCTCGACCCCATCAGCAATGGCGAGTCCCATCTGTTCGATATGTTTGCTCAGGAAATCAATCCGGTATGGATCGTTGATCGTTCCGTCCTCATTCAGCTTGTCGTAGAAGCCTGAGCTGTTCTCCAGAATGAAGACTGGTTTTTGATACCGATCATAAACGAGATTCAGCGTATATCGCAGGCCGATTGGATCAATCTGCCACCCCCACTCGTTTGCAGGCAAATGCGGGTTTTTGTAGACACTGTGTACGTTCCCGGCTGTTAATTCAAGTTGTTCGGTATCACTACTGGAGATCATGGAGTTGTAATACGACATCCCCACAAAATCAGCCGTATGTGCACGAATGCTATCCAAATCGCCGTCCTCGATGTTCAACTGGATCTCCTTGTTTTTGAAATACGTTTTACTATAGTAAGGGTACTCGCCTTTATTGAGCACATCGAGATAGAATTGATTTTTCATCTGATCATCCTGTTGCATCTGAAGGGCATCCTCCGGCTTGCATGTGTATGGATACGTTGTAAAATATGCCACCATACTTCCGATCTGGTTATTCGGATCAATCTCATGGGCCATCTTGGTTGCTCTGGACGCAGCTACAAATTGATGATGCAACCCCTGGAACAACATTTCCTCATAATTCGGAGCATCATAATCAATGATTCCAAGCGTCTTGGCCGATGCTTTCACGCTCATGTTGATCTCGTTGAACGTCACCCAATATTTCACTTTGCCCTTGTAGCGATTAAACAACACATCACAATAGTTCACATACAGATCGATCAGCTTGCGGTTATACCATCCTCCGAACTTGTCCATCAGTACAATTGGCGTATCAAAGTGACTGATGGTGATCAGGGGCTCCATACCATGTTTAAGACATTCATCTATCACCTGGTCATAGAACTCTAGTGCCTTTTCGTTCGGAGCGGCATCGTCGCCACCTGGAAATACTCTGGCCCATGAAATGGAATAACGGAATACTTTGAAGCCCATCTCGGCAAACAAGGCGATATCCTCACGGAAGTTATGATAAAAATCGATCCCCCGGCGCTTCGGATATTTCACGGTATCCGGGTCATTCCTGGCCTCTTCAATCATCTCCCAATTCACTCTGATCTGCTTGGTCACTTTGCGATCGTTCTTCTCGTTAAATTTCATCACTTCCGGAATGGTCAGGCTCTTGCCGTCCACATTATAAGCTCCTTCTGCCTGACAGGCAGACAGTGCACCGCCCCATAAAAAATCTTTTGGAAAATTGGAATTTGTCATTTTAGTTCCTCCTGTTATTAAGTCTTATTAAGACCATCTAGCTTGTAACTTGTAGCTTAATGAAAAGATGAGCAGTTCTTACGGAATCAGCTTAATCAAAGGTTCACTCTCCCGGATCGGGCCGCTGGTCGCTGTAGTTAGCACATCTCCGTACTGTTGCATGTTGGTTACCACAATCGATGTAATCGTGTTATAGCCTGCTGACGTAATGCCTTCTGGATCAAACTCCACCAATAAATCGCCAGCTTGGATTGTCTGTCCCTGCTCGATATGGGCGTTAAAATATTTCCCTTTCAAACTGACGGTATCCACCCCGATATGAATCAGAATCTCGACACCATTCGCGGCTTTCAATCCGATAGCATGTTTGGTGCGATAGAGTGCCTCGACTACTCCGTCAAATGGAGCATATACCTTGCCATCTGTCGGAACGATTGCAATGCCTTTACCCATCAATTCTTGGGCAAACGCTTGATCCTCCACTTCAGAGATCGGTTTGATCTCCCCTGTCATTGGACTAACGATAAGCATGTCAGAAGATGTCTGTGATGATACGGACGCTGGAGTAGTGTCCGTTGCAACTGCCGCCTGATTGCTATTTACTTTATTCGTAGCTTGCTGCTTTGATTTATTTCCATCCGTATCTTCCTTGATGCCCGCCAACAGCGTGAACACAAACCCGAGTACAACTGCGGCAATACAACCAATAACGACATACATGTAACGATCTGATGTATACGTGCCAATTGCCAATACACCTGGCAGTGAAATTGCATTCGCTGTTGTATGCACCAAGCTGTAGAATCCACCGACTAATCCACCTGCCAGGCAACCTGCGAAAAAGGGACGTTTATATTTGAGCGTAACACCATAGATCGCTGGCTCAGTAATCCCGAACAAAGCGGTAAATCCACTCGAAGCAGCCGCTGATTTCATCGTTTTACTCTTCGTCAGTACAAACACACCGAAGGCTGCTCCAGCCTGAGCCAAATTCGCTGCCAGTGCTGTTGGTAACAGCACGGTTGCACCAAGTGTAGCCACTTGTTGAACCTGAATCGGCATGATCGCATAGTGCATACCGAACATGACCATAATTGGTTTGAAAAATCCAAGGATGGCACCAGCAAGAACACCTGCGGTTGAGAACAATGAGTTGATACCATTGGTCAACCAGTCACCGATATATGAACCTACTGGGCCAAGCACGATTAGTTCCACTGGAATCATAATAAACAAAACAATCATTGGGGTAAGCAGGACCTGCAGAAACTTGGGAATCACTCGATTGACGATCGGATACACATAACTCATAATCCATACCGCCAAAATGATTGGAATGACGGAAGAGGAATATTTCATCAACAGAATCGGCATGCCGAGAAAATCGATACTATTTACACCCGTCTCAGCAATCTGAGCCGCAGCGTTCAAAATGGTTGGATGCATTAATCCCGCAGCAAGAGCTACCGCCAAGTAGGGATTGGTTTTGAAACGATTTGCTGCACTAACAGCCAGGAAGAATGGCATAAAGTAGAAAATGCAGTCCCCAATCATGTTAATGATCGTCAGGAAACCGGAGCCTTCCAGGTAACCCATGGCAGTTATAACGGTAGCCAAACACTTGATCATCCCGCAACCAACAAGTGCTGGCAGAACAGGTGTGAATATACCTGCGATGGTTTCAAGCACTACATTGATGGGGTTACGTCTCTTTTTCGGTCCACTGTCTGTAGACTCCGTAAGCTCGCCAATCTTGTCAGAAGTTAGATTCTTCACTTCACTATATACCGCGTCTACTTTGGCACCGATAACAACCTGAACCTGTCCACCGGAATTTTGTGCCTTGAGCACGCCTTCGAGCTGATCCAACGCCTTGAGGTCTGCTTTGTTATCATCCTTTAATACGAATCTCAAACGGGTTGCACAGTGTGTCAGACCCGATATATTTTGCTCGCCGCCAACGAGATCAAGTACGTTTTTAGCCAAGTCTTTGTTGTTCATGACCCTTCTCCTCTACATGAATAAATTGGATATATAAAAAATGACCAAGCCGGGGAATCGTCATTCCCTACGCTTGGTCATGCCTGATCGAATCAGTAACAGTCCAATATGGATTATTCGGTTAGTTCCTTCACTAGTTCATTCCGTTGGTTCATTCGAAATCAATCGTTGGATATGCAGAATCAAGTATAATTTTTCATCATCGGAACAGGTCCAGCCATAATTATTTTTCAGGAAATCAGCAATCTTCTCCACACAAGCGAGTTCTTTCGGAAACTTCTCCTTCACCATCAGGAACAGAGATTCATTCTCGTCTTTGAGCGATTTACCGCTCATCTGCCTCAGAATGAAATATCGGATATGTGTGGCAAATCGCATAAAGTGAATGGAGTCTTCTTGAAAATCAATTTTGAGCGCATATTTGATCACAGACAGGATCTCGCCCGTAACTGTGGTTACCTTGGTGGTATCCGTCATCTCTCCAGAGCCCACCTGTGCATTAACAAAATGCAGAGCAATCAGTGTTGTTTCGGCTGTTGGCAGAGCGATATCCGTTTTTTCCTGAATCAGCTTCAGCGCAGCCTCCCCCACCCGGGTCTCGTCCGGATAGAGTGTCCGCACTTCCCATTCCAGCGGATTTTTGATACGGATGCCTTCTCTGGTTCGGGTTAATGCAAAACTGATATGGTCGGACAGGGTGAGAAGCAGATTCGGGTTAAATGTTTTATTCAGGATCTGACTGCCCAGCTTGATGACTTCCTCCGCGAGATAAATATCCTCAATTGGAATACTGTTCAGCAGATCATACATCCGGATGTTCTTTGGTGCTACGAATATTTTCTCCACCAAGTCCGTCTCCGTCAGCTCATAGGGCGTTTTCAGAAATCCTACACCCTTACCTACGACAAAAACCTCTTCGTTATGTTCATTAATAGCGATGGCCACGTTATTGTTTACTTTCTTGATAACCTTCAATGTTCTCACCCCCCAACAAAAATAAAAAAAGACCGAAAGCGATTACAGTAAAGCAATCGAATTCGGTCATGCCTGGTTTCCCCAGTAACAGTCCGTATTATGAATATAAGTTTATTATAGTGCTGTTTTTGAAAAAGTCAATCATCCAATCTTAGGGAAAAATCAGCCACTCTTATCATTGAAGGGAACGTAGAGACCCGATACGTCATATATAACAACGCCCTTTTTTAAAACTATAAAAAGAAAATGTGACCATATGCCCTACTCGCCAGTCTAATTCATATAAAAACCAGCCAAGTGCTGACTTCATCCCTCCAATACGAAAGGAGCTGTTATCCATGGGTTCAACCGATCTCGTTAACCAGGCCATCCAAGGAGATCGTGAAGCTTTTATCCGGCTTATTCGAGACATTGAAAACTCTTTGTACAATACGGCAAAATCCATGCTGCGAAAAGAGGAGGACGTGGCCGATGCCATTCAGGAGACAATCCTGAACGCATACAAATCGGTGCATACACTCCGGGAACCCCGGTATTTCAAAACCTGGCTGTTTCGCATCCTCATCAATGAATGCAACACGATGCTGTCCCGCCGCTCTCTCTCCACCGCTTATGCGGAAGTACCTTCAGAAAAGCGGGAGCATTCCAGTCCTTACGATGAGGTCGATATGCGTGAAGCGGTGGACCGTCTGGAGGAATCGAAACGAATTGTTGTCGTTTTGCATTATTTTGAAGACCTGTCTCTCCGTCAAGTCGCCGATGCCCTGAATATTTCCGAAAGTGCAGTGAAAATGAGACTTACTCGGGCAAGGCAGGAGTTATATCAGAAATTCAAAAATTTTCGGGAGGTAAACTTACATGTCAAACCCGTTTAATATCGATCAGGAATTAAAGAACCAAGCGAAGGAGCGTCCTCTGATGTCTGAACTCGTTCGTAACCGGATTGATGCCACGCTGGAATCTCTGCCGGCGTCGCCAGACACATTGAAAACCAAACAGACTTTGCGCTCCAGTCGCCAGAACAAGCGATGGCACAAGGCTGCAGCTGCGACGATTGCAGCCGGAGTATTGGGCGTGACCGTATTTGCATCCGGCTTTGTATCACCGGCCATGGCTGCCTCCTTGCGCAATATCCCACTCGTGGGTAGCCTCTTCAGCTCGATAGAAGCCGATATGGGTCTGCGAACGGCGGGCAACGAAGGCTTGACTACCCCTGTTAACAGCAAGGTCGCTTACCAGGATGTGAAGCTGGAAGTGCTTGAAGCGGTATATGATGGTACCCGTGCTGCGTTTCTGGTTCATTTCACTGCGCCTAATCTGAATCAAGGCGAATATGACAATGGCAAGGACATCGTGAAACTGAGTAGCGGAATTGAGAATGTCTTTTTCAAAGTCGACGGGTCTCTTCCGAATAGCGGACTGTTCTATAGTTCGGTAGGAGAAACGCAGCCAGATACACTGCTCTTTGAGCAGGTCATTTCCTCCGATCAGGGAACGGCACATTGGCCGGATCAGTTTGATGCTCAAGTTCAATTGACGTTGCAGGGCATTGATCATGAGTTCGAGCTTACGGTTCCTTTTGCCAAATCAACAGAAAACATTCATCAGGTTCTGCCTAACACAGCCATGACCAACGATCTGTATACTGCTGCTGTTACGGAAGCTTTGGTTACCCCTGTCACTACTCGTCTAACTACTGTTATCAGTTTGAACGATAAGAGTACTCTTACGGCAAAAGAGCAGGAAAAGCTGAGTCACATCGGATTTGCCGTCTATGATGATCAGGGGCGGCAACTGACCTCACTTAGCGGCGAGGGCACATACGAGGGTAACGAACTGAAATCGGAACGCATATATGCCACAACAGCCAAGGATGTGAAATACCTGATAGTGAAACCTTTCGAGATCAAGGATGACTTCGCTGAAGAGGTTAAAGACACACAATTCATCAAGGGAATGGAGATGAAGATTCAGCTTCAATAGCCTGATCTCATTTCCTTATGAAGGAGCCATTCCATGTTCATCCAATATTCAATCTCATCTCCCATCGTACTTGGCCCATTATTCGTTCTGGTCCTGCTCGCCCTGATGCTCCACGCCAGGGTGAGTAAAACCAGGTACACGATCAGACAGTATGTGTCGATGCTCGCATTTGCCATATATATGTTGGGCGTTATGCATTTTGTATTCTTCCCTATCGACGTGAACATCGGAATCTATGCCAATCAGACTCCATGGCATCAAAGCATTCAATGGATTCCGCTCCTGACCGCGGATGCACCTAGCTTTCTCCTAAACATCGTGCTGTTTATGCCACTGGGGTTCATGCTTCCTTTCATAAAGCCTTGGATTCATTCGAAGCGAACAGCAGCATTAGCGGGATTGGCTGTAAGTATCCTCATTGAAATAACACAGTTGCTGCTCCGAGTAACCTTGGGCAACGGTCGCAGTACTGATCTGAACGATATAATAGCCAATACAACGGGAAGTGTACTTGGTTTTGTCATCCTAAATCTGTTCACAAAAAGTTCCATCGGACAGCGCCTCATGACGCTGCGGGAGTCACCACGGGGAGTATCATCCAAAGATATACAGTAAAATGAATATTAGCATGCATAACCCCCTTGAAGGCAAAACATGGTCCATACACCAAGATGAAAAAAGTCGTGTGCTATGGTACAATGAAAGAATTGTGTATTCAGAGACAGACATGTGGATAAAGGCCATGAACGAAGGATTTCTGATGGGCTTTTATCCATTCATCATGCTGCCATTTTAGGGAGGCTTATGGAACAACCATGCTCATTATTGGTATCGCCGGAGGAACCGGCTCCGGTAAAACGACGGTAGCTCGCTCCGTCATAGACCGTCTGGGATCAGCTAAAGTTACTTTTATATCCCAAGACAATTATTACAAAGACCAGTCGCAGCTCACACCTGAGCAACGCCGACTCACCAATTACGATCACCCGTTTGCATTCGATAATGATCTGTTGATTGAGCATCTCACCCTGTTGAAAAAAGGCCAAGCGGCGTATGCTCCCGTATATGACTTCACCATAGATAACCGTGCTGCCAATGAGACGGTTGAACTGGCACCGAACCATATTGTCATTGTAGAAGGATTGCATGTGCTGATTGATGAACATCTTCGCAGTCTGATGGACATCAAAGTATTTGTTGATACTGATTCTGATGTTCGGATTCTAAGGAGAGTCCTGCGGGATATTGAAGAGCGCGGACGCACGATCCAATCCGTATACAAACAATATCTCGAAACGGTAAAACCAATGCACGATGCTTTTATCGAGCCATCCAAAAAGTATGCTGATATCATTATTCCAGAAGGCGGACATAATGAAGTAGGTATTCAGATGTTATCCATCCTCACCGAGAAATACCTCACCGGGGAAAATTGGAACGGCGCTTAGTTTGTTTCAAAGCAACACAACAGAAATCCAGGTTACGATACAGCGTAATCTGGATTTTTTGTTGATTTTTCATTTATAATAGTCCCCAATAGTTGAAAGGAGATCTACCCCTATGGCTACTTTTGAAGAGTTCATGCAGCATGACATCCGGGTTGGTACCGTGGTGGAAGCCGAACCCTTCCCCAAGGCTCGCATACCCGCTATTAAAATGACGATCGACTTCGGACCACTTGGTCTTAAGCGCTCTAGTGCTCAGATTACTCAGCGATACACGCCTGACATGATCATTGGCAAACAGGTCGTTGCTGTAGTTAATTTTCCACCCCGGCGGATTGCCGGTTTTGTCTCTGAAGTACTTGTGCTGGGCGGCGTGCCTGGTGAAGGCGATGTTGTCTTGCTCTCACCGGATAGCCCATTACCTAATGGAACACCGATAGCCTGACTTTATTTGGAGTAAGAAGAATATGTGCTTTTCAAATGTTTGGAAATCGAGTATTCTTGATTTATTGATTATTGATGGAACTACGTATGTTGGAGACCTTAAAGCATAAGGCTATGAATCTGCGGATTCGTGGCCTTTTTTGTTTTTTTTCGAGGGCCTGAAAAGTACATATCAAGGAGAGAAATTCACAATTGAGAGGAGTAAAATTCATGAGAAAAATGATGATATCCATGATGTTCTTCGTCCACAGCTCCGCTGAGCACTTATAAATTCTATCAAAAAAGGCGTCTCTCTCCGTGTTACTGGATGAAGACGCCTTAAATAAACAGATTTTCAGAAAAAATCATGCTCTCTAAACACCTTCCTATCTCCCGTAGGGTACTACTGTGTTTGTTAAACCTGGCAGGTCTCCTGGCTCCAGAATCATCGTCACTTGCAGCTCCTTCCCGGCTTAAAGCAGTGGATTATCGCTACTTGACTCCTCTGTTACAGTGGCGGGACCGCGCCGGTATCACACCGGACTTCCCTATTAAGCTTCCACCCTGACGGGCAAAGCACCAAGTTCCACATATTCAATTACACTTCTGTATCAGAATAGCGGGACGACGATAATGATCAAAACTTTTCTTTCAAATTTGAAACACTGAAATACGTCTAATCTCGATTTCTCGAACCCTTCGGAGACACACCCGTCACTCGCTTGAACATCTTGGAAAACAATAATGGGTCCGTATAGCCAACCGAATGTGCCACTTCACTGACCGACAGCCCTGGATTCTGAAGAAGTTCGGCAGCCCGATTCATACGGTACTCCAGGAAAAAGGACTGTAGCGACATGCCATATCGCTCTTTGAACAATCCCGATAGATACGTGCGATCCAGCCCCACAGCTTGGGCAATATCCAGAATGGAAGTTCGCTGGCTGTACCTGTTCTCCATAAACTGCACCGCCTGCCGGATGTACGTCTCTTTGTTCGAAAGGAGTTGCCCTATTTCTTCCTTCACAGGCGAAGAAGAGATTAATTCTGCCACCAAGCGATACAAGAGACTCTGATTCATCACATCGCCTCCTGGACGCGTAGAAGCCTGGACCAACTCCGTATACAACTGTTCCATCGTATTTGTATCCTGGGCATCATATATCGGACGCTCCGGGCTTAATTGGGCACGTTGCATGAATGCTTTGGCTTGTACGCCTTTAAAACCAAACCACGAATACGTCCAGGGCTCCTGCGGATCTGCCTCATAATGAATAAGTGTGTCCGGGAGAATGACAAAACCCTGTCCCTCGCTAAGTTTGTATTCCTGATCCCCCATGTACACGGTGCCCCGTCCTTCATGGATGTAGTGCACAATGTAAGAATCACGTACACCCGGTCCCCAATAATGCGCAGGGTCACATGCCTCCCACCCAAAAAACAACAACATCAGCTCCATCTGTGTCCAGCCTGCGGGAACCACATTCATCTCAATGCGACTCATTTTTCGCCCTCCATCCTGACTTCGTTCCGCTTACCTCTTCATTTAGTCCATTTATATTATAACAGCTAAAGTGCTTCCATATTAGTTGAAAGCGGGAACAAAAATGGGATTATGACATGTTTGAAAGGGGTTGAGCCATAGTTATATGTGCCGAATCGGCCTATAGTTGGGGTACAACATTTTTCAGGGAGGCTGAACTTAAGATGAACAAAATTACTTTTCTCGGTGCAGGCAGCACCGTCTTTGTTAAAAATGTATTGGGTGATGTCATGATGACCGAAGCACTGCAGGATTTTGAATTGGCATTGTTTGATATCGATGCTGAACGTTTGAGCGATTCAGAGCGTTTGCTGACCAGTCTGGCCCGTTCACTCGGAAGTCGTTGCGTCGTGAAAGTATATCATGACCGCAAAGAAGCGCTGCGCGGGGCCAAATATGTCATCAACGCCATCCAGGTCGGTGGATATGATCCATGTACCATTACGGACTTCGAAATTCCGAAGAAATACGGATTGCGTCAAACAATTGCAGATACACTCGGTATTGGCGGAATTTTCCGTAATCTGCGTACGATTCCGGTTATGCTGGATTTCGCCCGAGATATGCAGGAAGTATGTCCGGATGCGTGGTTCCTGAACTACACTAACCCGATGGCTGTGCTTACCAACGTCATGAACGTACATGGTGGGATCAAAACCGTAGGATTGTGTCATAGTGTACAGGTATGTGTACCGCATCTGTTTGATGCACTGGGGATCGATCAGACAGGTGTTGTGGCGAAGATTGCAGGGATCAACCACATGGCGTGGCTACTCGAAGTTACCAAAGACGGGCAGGATCTGTACCCCGAGATTAAACGTTTGGCGAAGGAAAAACAGAAAGAACAGCATGACGACATGGTTCGTTTTGAGTTGATGCAGCGTTTTGGCTATTATGTAACGGAATCCTCCGAACACAATGCCGAGTACCACCCTTACTTCATCAAGCGGAATTACCCGGAGCTGATTGAACGCTTCAACATTCCACTGGATGAGTATCCACGCCGCTGTGTGAACCAGATTGAGGGCTGGAAAGAAATGCGTACCAAGCTGTTTGCCAGCGAAAATATTGAACATACCCGCAGCCGTGAATACGCATCGCATATTATCGAAGCGATGGAGACGAATAACCCGTACAAGATTGGCGGCAACGTCATGAACAACGGACTGATTACGAACCTGCCGCGTGAAGCATGTGTCGAGGTACCTTGTATGGTGGATGGATCAGGAATAAGCCCTACGTACATTGGGGATCTGCCTCCACAACTCGCGGCATTGAACCGGACAAACATCAACACGCAACTGCTGACAATTGAAGCGGCAATCACTGGTAAAAAAGAACATATCTATCATGCTGCCATGCTTGACCCACACACGGCTGCCGAACTGTCTATCGATGACATCGTAGCGATGTGTGATGAGTTGATTGAAGCTCACGGCGACTGGTTGCCAAAATACACGTCATAATATAAAAGCACCGTTTCCTTTGCAGCTAAAGGGGACGGTGTTTTGTTCGTTCCATAGTGCTCACCCGCTGAAGCGTGCATCACATTATTGTTAAGAAATGTCCCTCTGCGTTGAACCTTACTCGGCAGGGAGCAAAAAGCGATAACCAATGCCAGGCTCCGTCTGAATATATCGCGGATTCGTTGGATCTTCATTTAATTTTTTACGCAGATGTCCCACATATACCCGAAGATAATGGCTGTCGGACTCATGATGATGCCCCCCCCATACTTGCTGCAAAAGCTGGCGCTGAGTGATGATTTTCCCTGCATTGGAGGCAAGCACCTTCAGCATCTCATATTCCGTTGGGGTTAATTTGACCAAAGCCCCCTCCAGTTCGACCTGCCTTTGGGCCAGATCAATCGTGAGTGATCCAAATCGCAGTATCGGCTCATCCGTCGTTTTGGCTACATGACGCAGCGCCACCCGAATACGGGCGACCAACTCACCCATTCCGAATGGTTTGGTCACATAATCATCTGCACCTCCATCCAACGCGGCAATTTTGTCTCCCTCCTGATCCTTCGCTGTCAGCACTATAATCGGCACTTGCGACCATTCGCGAATCCGGCGAAGGACCTCCATGCCAGACATGCCCGGCAAACCAAGATCGAGGATGATCAGATCCGGATGTACAATACTGGCCTGAATAACGCCCTCTTCGCCATCTCCACACTCGTGAAGTTCGAATTGGTGTGCCTGAAGGGTGACCTTGAGCAATTTGCGAATCTGCGGCTCATCATCGATCACCAGTATGCGAGCCCCTAGTGTTGCGTTCATGTTATTCTTCAACCTTTCCTTGTTCTGAATAGGAAAACGGCGATCCGTGAGCCTCCATGGGGATATCTATACGCATTCTCGTTCCCCCGCCCGGATTCGGCTCTGCCACAATGGTACCTCCGTGGACTTCCACAACGCCTTTGCAGATTGCCAGACCAAGTCCCGTTCCTGTGACATGCTGAGTCGACTCTGAGCGATAGAACTTATCAAATATACGCAATCTTTCCGCTTCCGGTATACCTATGCCTTGATCAGCTACCCAGATCGTCAATTGATCTGTACTCTTATCGCTTGCCACAGTGATGACAATCTGGCTCTCATCAGGCGAATATTTGATGGCGTTGCTGACGATATTGACCAGCACCTGCTCCAGCAATACTTCATCTCCGTAGATAAAGGCAGGGTCATCAGGCAGGTCAACTTGAATGTTGCGATGCGGACTGAATCCCCGAACTTGTGTCAGTACAACGCTAATGATGTCTCCCACGTCACACCATTTCCGGTTCAGTTGCAACATGCCGCTCTCCAGCCGAACCATACCCAACAGATTCGTGACGAGACGATTCATACGCATGGCCCCATCCCGAATGTTGCCTGTTAATTCTCTCCGATCCTCGGGTGTAAAAAGCGTATCATTCTCCAACAATCCCGTAGCCGAGCCGATAATGGCAGTTAGGGGAGTACGCAGTTCATGGGAGACGGAATCCAGCAGTGCTGTGCGTATGCGCTCCGATTCAGCAGTGATCTGCGCCAATCGGGCCTCTTCAGCCAGCTTCACTCGGGCAATGGCACCTGCGGCCAGCCCACCACATGCCTCCAACAGACGAAGCTGTTCTTGCTGCTCATGAATCTCACCAGCGTCCATGCTCACGGCGAGCACGCCATGAACCTGCTCCTCTGTGCGTAGCGGTACATATAGCCCGAGAGATTCCCGCAAAGTGGATGATCCTTTACCAGCGACCTGTCCGTGATGATATACCCATTTGGCAATGGCAATCTCCGACTCCCCATCTCCCCAGCCATCCTTTTCCCCTTCTGATGCGGGTGTGGATGCGGAAGAGCTTGTAACCAGCAAATCCCCCTGTCCATCCGGAAGATACACAGCCGCCGGCTTACCCAGGGTAAGCGATACTTGGGTTGCAATGTTAACCAGCAACGTATTCAGATCCGTAATGGCTGTCATCTGACGACTCAATGCGTACAGGGAGTTAGTCGTGGCCTCGCGTGCTTTTACCATCTCCAGTTGTTGTCGCAATCGACCTGCAAGACTCGCTGTCAGGATCGCCACCGCAAGATACACGACAAAGGAAATGAGATACCTCAAGTCTTCAACCGTAAAGCTCAAATACGGCGGTACAAAAAAGAAGTCAAACATAATGACGCTAAAACTGGCGGCATATACAGCTGGCCCCATTCCCCAATACACGGCACTCACCAGTACGGGAAACAGGTATACAAGCGCTACGTTAACCAGATCACCGCTCATGCCGATGGCATGAAGCAGCAAAGTTAGCAGCGTCACCCCAAGGGTCACCCATACATATGCCGGAATCCGTTTCCCATGGGATGGCAGTGTTTCTTTTTTTATTCGTTCAGACAATATCCATTCACATCCCGCTCAGTTCATAATCGTAATCTGCAACGATCAATACATCCAGATGCCGCGACAAGCGTACAAGTCGGTTGACCACCGATCCTGAGCCGCGGTAGCCATTCAGCCACCACACCCGTCTTGCCTGCCCGACTACCAACTGGGTTGCTCTCGCCTCCGATGCCTTTCTTGCCAAAATCTCAGGTACATCGCGCAGCCTTGGACTGTGATGAATATGAAATTGACCACCAAGCCGAATCGTCAGCTGCTCCAACGCTTCCAGATGGCACTTCACTTCGTCACTCATGGACTCACCGATGTGGATATGGTGTACATGCCAGATGGCTTTTAGACGATAAGCCATACGGAATCCACGCCGGATCAGCCGCTCGGCATGACGATCACTGCTTACACATACAAAGACCGCTTCCTGTCTGCGCCAAGGTCCTCGAAGTGCAATTTTGGCCTGCTGTGCTTCAAGCCGTTCATCGACATCGTCCGCCAGCTCGCGCAGAGCAAGTTCTCGCAAGGCAATCAGATTGCCAATTTTGAAGAAATTCGCAAGGGCTTGCTCGACCTTGGCAGTTGCATAGATTTTACCCTCCCTCATGCGCTGCCGCAAGGCTTGGGGTGCCACATCAATCAGCTGCACCTCATCCGCCATCTGAATGATCCGATCCGGTACGGTCTCGCGGACACGAACACCGGTAATATGTTCAACGGCATCATTCAGACTTTCGAGATGCTGTACGTTCATTGTGGTAATCACCGAGATGCCTGCATTCAGCAGGAGCAGGACATCTTCATAACGCTTTTGCCGGACACTCCCGGGTACATTCGTATGCGCCAGTTCATCCACAAGCACCACTTCTGGGCAAAGATGCAGAATGGCCTCCGTGTCCATCTCTTCCAGACGAGTTCCCTGATAATCGCGCTTCGCGCGAGGGATCACAGACAGGTGACCCATCTGCTCCACGGTTTCTGCCCTCCCATGTGTCTCCAGCAAGCCGATTTGCACATCGATGCCCTTACGGAGCAAATCATTGCCTTCTCGCAGCATCATGTAGGTTTTGCCTACACCTGGTGCGGCTCCGATATATATTTTGAATGTGCCCCGCTGAATCTGGCCAATCTGTTCCTTCATTTCCTGCTCGCTTAGTCTGCGGTATGTCAGTGACTCCACCTCGTTTACCTTGGCCGGAACTACACGTTCACCCTCCCTGGCCGCTCGATCAGCAACCAGAAAGAGATCCACACCACGTAATCTGCGTAGCAGCGAGTTAACAACGGACCCTTGCCACAATTCCTGCCAGCGCGTACGCCGGGAGTGCCCCATCACAATCCGGGTAATCTGGTGCTCCATGGCATAACGCGCCAGTGTAGACGGGATGTTGCGACGGTGTAATATAGACAGCTCCTCCATATGGCCACCAAACTTCTCCACCAGTTTGATCATATTCCGCCGAAATACGGTTGCCTCCTTGGTTAATGGCTGCTTCATATTCCGAAAAACCACAGCGCACAGATCACCATTCAACCGTTTGGCAATCTGTTGTCCACGCCGGATATAGATGGAGCCGTTCCAATGATATTGCGTGGACACCAGAATCCGTTCCATGATGCCTGTTGTGACGGTAATTCCCATCTCCTCCCGATGCTCGCGCAGGGATTCATTCACCCCTTCTGCCACCAATCTCAGTGCCAGTTCGCGCAGAATACCCAGATTACCTTGACGAAATACAGCTTCTCCCTCATGCCCCTTCAGATGACCTTCTGCCAGACGGCTCAGTATGGTTTCCGGCGTGACGTCAATCAGCTTGACTTCATCCGCAAGTTCCAGTGTATCCGCAGGTACCGTATGTTCTACTGTGATACCGGTGAGCTGCCGGGCCAGCTCGGTATACCCTTCAAGCTCATACACATTCACCGTTGTCATGACACTGATGTTGTTTCGGAGCAAAAACTGAATGTCCTCCAGCCGGGTAGCATACCGAGCATCTTCTCTGTTGCGATGTGCCAAACCATCCACCAGCACAACCTCCGGATTACGCGCCAACAGTGCATCCAGGTTCAGATCCTTCATCTCTACATCATCACTCTCGCGTAACCAGTGAATGCTTGGAATCCGTTCGAGTGCGCCAAGCTGCTCCACCGTTTCCGGTCTGCGCATTGTGGAGACGGCGCAGATGACCACATCAATGCCCTGCTCACGCAACGTATTCCCTTCTCGTAACATGTGATACGTTTTGCCCGATCCGCTGACTGGGCCGATGTAGATTTTGAGCGTACCCTGCTGCAGCTTCGTAATCATCTTCAACATCTCTTCCGGTGACTTGCGCTTGAAGCTTTCTTCCATCCGTCCCTCTCCCCCTTTCCTTTAAAAATAGGATGAAAAAAATGGAGAAAGCCCCTCCCGATATATCGCGAGCAGGCTAATATGTTCGTTCATTAGTTCATTTCTGCTATCAGCGCCAGATTCAGAGCCGTTACATTCACACGCGGTTCCCCGAATATACCCATCTGACGACCTTCCATATGCTCATCTACAAGTTGCACAAGCTGCTGTTCACTAAGCCCCGTAGCTTCGCTAATACGTGGGATCTGTGCCTCAGCGGCTTCGGGAGAGAGATCCGGATCAAGTCCAGAGCCTGAACCCGTCACGAGATCAGCGGGGATCTGCTTCAATCCCGGGTTTTCCTGCTGGAGCTGAGCCATCTTTTCCTTCATCTCGCCGATATATTCCTCCGAAGCTACAGCGCGATTTGAACCGGCTGAAGCCGTTGGGTCATAACCGGCATTTGATGCCCGGGGCTGGAACAGCCCTGGCGATTGGATTTCCTGCGCCAGCAGTGACGAGCCGATGATTTTCTCATCTTGCGTAATCAGACTGCCATTCGCCTGCGCAGGAAAGAGAAGTTGGGCTACACCAGTTGTTACAAGCGGGTAGATTAAGCCGCATATCAGCATAAGCACAACAGATAGCCTTATGGCGGGTAAGAACATGTTCATACAGATCACTTCCTGAATTCATTAGGATAAAAGAACAATTTTGATAAGCGTTGTTATCTCGTTAAAGAATTCCCGACAGAACCATGTCAATCAGCTTAATTCCGATAAAAGGTACAATCACACCACCTACGCCATAGATGAACACATTGCGGCCAAGCAGCCTCTCGGCTGACATCGCCCGGTACTTAACCCCTTTCATCGCAATGGGAATAAGCAGCGGAATAATAATGGCGTTGAAGATCAGCGCCGACAGGATTGCAGACTGCGGTGAAGCCAGATTCATAATATTCAGCGCCTGAAGCTGCGGCATGGCGAGAATGAACATGGCTGGAATGATGGCAAAATATTTCGCGATATCATTGGATATCGAAAAGGTGGTAAGTGCGCCGCGTGTAATCAGCAGCTGCTTGCCAATGGAGACCACCGACAATAACTTGGTCGGGTCCGAATCCAAGTCAATCATGTTGGCCGCTTCTTTGGCCGCCATGGTGCCCGAATTCATCGCCAGGCCAACATCAGCCTGCGCCAGAGCAGGAGCATCGTTGGTACCGTCGCCTGTCATGGCGACGAGTTTACCCTCCTGCTGCTCTTTTTTGATTGCAGCAATCTTGTCCTCGGGCTTCGCTTCAGCAATAAAATCATCCACGCCCGCTTCCAGCGCTATGGTCGCTGCGGTTAACGGATTGTCACCTGTACACATAATGGTCTTGATACCCATGGCGCGCATCTCGGCGAACTTCTCTTTTAGCCCTGGCTTCACAGTGTCTTTCAGATAGATCACACCGTAGATTCGTTCATCGATGGCCACAGCAAGCGGCGTGCCTCCAGCCTTCGCAATTCGATTTGCAATCTCATCCAGATCACCCGGTATACGGCCTCCTTCGGAAGCAATATATCTTTTGATCGCATCCACCGCACCTTTGCGGATTTTCATTCCGCTGCTCAGATTCAGACCGGACATCCGTGTCTCTGCCGTGAATTCCACATTTTCCGCATTAGCATACTCTGTCTCAGCCCAGCTCTGACCTTGTTTGCCTGCCAGTTCCACCACAGAACGTCCTTCCGGGGTCTCATCTCGCACAGAAGCTTGTAAAGCAGCTTGCGTCATCTCTGACGAAGTAATGCCCAGAACGGGAATAAACTCAGATGCCATGCGATTTCCGTATGTGATCGTTCCTGTTTTGTCCAGAATCAATGTATCAATATCCCCGGCCGCTTCCACCGCTTTACCTGACATGGCGAGCACATTGAACTGCGTAACCCGGTCCATCCCGGCAATACCAATAGCGGACAGCAATCCACCAATTGTGGTGGGGATCAAGCAGACGAGAAGTGCGATCAATGTCGCCAGATCTAGTCGAATACCCAGGTAATTTGCCATTGGAACCATCGTGAGTATGACAATCAGAAAGATCAGAGTTAATACGGCGAGCAGGGTTGTCAGCGCGATTTCATTAGGTGTTTTCTGGCGCTGAGCACCCTCAACCAGAGAGATCATCCGGTCAAGGAATGACTCACCCGGATCCGTCTGAACACGCATGACGATGTAATCGGACACGACACGTGTCCCCCCGGTAACGGAAGAGAAATCGCCTCCTGCCTCCTTGATAACCGGGGCGGATTCTCCCGTAATGGCCGATTCATCAATGGAGGCCAAGCCTTCCACAATCTCACCGTCCGTCGGGATCAGTTCACCGACTTCCACACGGACCATATCGCCTTTTTTCAACTGGGTCGAAGACACTTGCCGGATTGTTCCATCCTTCTGCACCAGATTGGCCATGGTGTCCGACTTCGTCTTGCGTAACGTATCCGCCTGGGCCTTGCCTCTCCCTTCTGCAAGTGCCTCCGCGAAGTTAGCGAACAGCAGCGTGAACAGCAAAATGAAAAATACGGCAATGTTGTACCCGCGTCCAGCCTCGGATGCGGTGAAGAGATCGGGATTAATGCATAATAAGAGCGTAATGAATGTGCCAATCTCAACAATAAACATAACCGGATTTTTGATCATGACCACCGGATTTAGCTTCTTGAACGCATCCAGCGAAGCCTGAAGTATCATCTCCTTGCTTAAAGACCGTTTTGATCCGGGATCACGTTGAATATTACCTCGGTTGTTATCCGGCTCATTGCCCTTCGTACTAAACATTTCTGTATCCATATGTTGCATCGTCTGCTCCTTCTTTCGTTCGACTGCATTCATCATGCACCGCCACCTCCGTACGTTACGTCCTTATACCAATTCCTCTGTTGCTCCCCTGTCATTTCCCTCATTGAATCATTGCCAAGTGTTCTGCGATCGGTCCAAGGGCAAGCGATGGGAAGAATGTGAGTGCGCCGACAACAACGATCATCATGACCAGAATCCCAGCAAAGAGAGGTGTGTGTGTCCGCAAGGTGCCCGTGGTTACCGGTACAACCCGTTTCGTAGCGAGTGAACCCGCAATAGCCAGCATGGCGATCATCGAAACGTACCTTCCCAGCAGCATAACGATACCAATCGCGATGTTGTAAAAGTCTGTATTGGCATTCAGTCCGGCAAAGGCCGATCCATTATTGGCTGCACCCGAGGCAAAAGCATAGAGAACTTCGGTCAGGCCATGCATGCCCCCGTTCGAGATGGACGCAATAGCTTCGGGCCGCATAAGCGCGATTGCCGTTGGCGCCAGAATAATCAAAGGATGAATGAGCAAGGCGATGGATGCGAGCTTCACTTCTTTGCCCTCAATTTTTTTGCCCAGGAACTCAGGTGTTCGTCCCACCATCAATCCACAGATAAACACAGCCAGAATCACATACAACAGTCCGTTGATCAGTCCTACCCCTTTGCCACCAAACACGTTATTAAGCATCATCTGAGCCAGTGATACCATGCCTCCAAGTGGAGTAAGCGACTCATGCATATTGTTGACAGAACCTGTAGTGGCCGCTGTCGTGACTGCCGTGAATAAAGCCGATTCGGGTATGCCAAACCTGACCTCTTTCCCCTCCATATTGCCCTGCAGACCTGCTGCATCCAACGCGGGTACACCGCGATATTCGGAGACAAATACGGTGGTCAACATCACAAGGAAAAGAAAACTCATCGCTGCGAACAATGCCCAACCCTGCTTCCGGTTATTGACCATCAAGCCGAAGGCGTATACCAGTGCAGTCGGTAACAGCATCATACAGACGATATGCACCAGATTGCTCAGGGCCGTCGGATTCTCAAATGGATGTGCAGCATTGGTTCCAAACCAGCCACCACCGTTGGTGCCAATGTGTTTGATCGATTCCAGTGAGGCGACCAGTCCACGTGAGATGGTCTGCTGCGCACCTTCCAGCGTGGTTGCGTTCACCGCTCCCGCGAGCGTCTGGGGCACACCCTGGAACACGAGGAACAGGGCCACGATGAAACTCAGCGGTAAAAAAATACGTGTAATCGACCGTACAAGGTCAACGTAAAAGTTCCCCAGTTCATCCCGGCGGCCTACCAGCCCACGAATAAACGCAATAGCCACTGCAAATCCCGTCGCTGCCGACGTAAACATCGGGAACGTCACTGCCAGCATCTGTGACAGGTACGACAGGGCGTTCTCGCCCGTATACGACTGCCAGTTCGTGTTGGTCATGAACGAAACGGCCGTATTAAATGCCTGCGCCACTGGCATATTGCCGATGCCATCCGGATTGAGCGGTAAACATTTTTGCAGTCGCAGCACCAGAAACATCAATACCAACATTACAAAGTTGGAGAGGAGAACGGCCGTGAGGTACTTTTTCCACCCCATGGATTCGTTCTCGCGTACTCCCATCAATCGAAAGAGCAGTCGCTCCGGTCCACCAAAAACCCGATCCAGCCCCGTTCGCTGTCCATCGAACACGTTCACTATATATTTTCCCACCGGTTTCACCAGCAATAGGATGATCAGTAGCGTCACCGCTACTTGCACTACACCGATACCCATATCCGCATTTCCTCCCTATTCGACGTTCCCTTGTTCCGCATTACGTACATCGTCAGCATCAGAATTTTTCTGGCTTCACCAGCACATAACCGAGATAAATCACCAGTGCGAGTACAATCATGCCGATGACAATCATTCCGCTCCCCCTCTCTACCCTCAAGCCTTTTCGCAGAATTTCACAAATCCCCAAAACACCGCAAACAGCAGCATAACCAATCCAATCATCGTGGCATCATTCACCATGCGCCCTTCCTCCCTCTCTCTACCGTTCTCTGCACCTGCTACATGTAAAATCGTAATACGAAACGCTGTAAAAAAGGGGTAAAGAAATACCTCCACAGGTGTAAAAAAAGCGTAAAAAAGACCCGTTCTCCTCAGCTCTGGGCTGAGAAGAATGGGTCTATAAGGTGTACTATTTATCCAAATGGATTCTGTGCCCACTGCAATAATCTCTTTTTCGTGATTTTGCCATGGGAGGTATGTTTGACAACTTGCCCCTGATCGAGCAGAAGCACCTGTGGTGACTCATGATGAACCTCTGTCTCTTCCGCAATGTAGCGGGACAACGAGCGATTTTCAATCACTTTGACGATGCGGTAGTCCATAGGTTGTTTGGGATCCGATGCATTGGTGCCTACAAACGCCATAAACTCTCTGTACGCTCTCGCACTGGTCGGACAAGTTGTGCTGTGTTTCAGGATAAGCACCGGAAGATCCTGCGAGCGATGAAGCGCTTCTTCCCAGTCATCTGGTTTATGCAATTCACGGACATGTTCGCTGAGCATATGTTCCGAGTCTGACCCTGCACGTTTGCTAACCACCGAACCAATCACAATGCCAAGCGCCAAACCAAAAGCAATGCCGAGTCCAAGTTGTTGTGTAGCCGTACCAATGCTGACTCCCATGGCAACACCTATAGCAAGCCATACGGCTTGATGATTTACTTTTTTATCCATACGAATCTTCCCTTCCTGATATATGTATATCAAGGCTATATAAATTGAACTAACCATTTAAACGATAACGGAGAGGACAGAAAAAACCTGAGAAAGCGAAGCGTTCGCGTTTATCACCGGATTTTTCTTTAGAAAAAGGGAATCGAAAAAATCTTGGGATAACAGCGGTTGGAAGGTTGTTCTGTCATCGTAGTGTCTGTGTAAATAATCTTTAGTTCAACATATATAGTAGCAACTTCTCACCTTACATTCTGATCAAATTATAGCATAGGCCTCTGTGAGCAGGCGTTGAGAATCTTCATCTCCGAATACAGATTTTAGCGTTTGGATTTATGCAAAATGCTCATTTGTGATACACTGGTTGTAATTTGGAAACGATGAACATGAAGAATGGATTGGAAGGGCGGAAATTCCATATGACATACGCGTTTATGATTGAACCGCAGGATTTTATTGCGCTGGATAACGAAGATGAACTGATTGAGAAATGTCAGGAGTGGGGCTTGCTTTCGGGTAAAGCAACCAAACTCAAAACGTTCTATTATAAAGGAAACGGATTAAACATGCCGTGCACCATCATTGGATATGTGGATCACATGGCAGCCGTTATTCAACTGGATAATGGACAAAAGCATTGTATTCACCCGTCGTATCTGAAAGAAATGCAAGCGTCCAGCTACAATGCCAGAAGTATAAGCACAGCCGGATCAGATCAAAGCACAGAATCGACAACTTCGGATACAGTCGCACCAGTCGCTGCTGATGTTACGCCAACTCCCGGTGCCCTGGTTAACCCGGATGAAATTCCGGCGGATCAGGATGATTCGTACGACACGGACACAGATGAATTCTCCTCTGGGTTGAAGGGTGATCCGGATGGGCTGGTAGAAGAGTATGTTGGACCTCAAACCGGGGCAGCCAGTGAAGCCAAACCTAAAGCCAAAACAGCAAGCAAAGCCAAGACCGTTAAGATTGATCTGCCCGAAGGTAAAGTGAAGATGAGTGCCGTTGTCAAAGAGTTCACCACTGTACCAAATCACTTCTCGGACAATGACGATGAGGTCATTATCTATGAAGCAGTTACCATTACAGAGCCAGACGTCATCGATGTTGGGGAAGCCTGGTCGAGCCACAGTGCCACCGTTAAGAAACAAGAACTGGAAGTGGGAGATGTCATTACGTTTGAAGCAAAAATTATCAAGAAGAAGCTGACACGTAACCCGGTTCCTTATAAAATCAACAACCCTTCCAAGATTCAAAAGGAAGGATAATCAAGGAAAATTAATCACGAGTCATTACAAAAAAAGCAAAAAAACCTCCACAACTGCTCAAAGCAGACCGCGGAGGTTTTTTCCATTTGAAGGTTATATTAACGCACAGTACGCTCTTAAGATTGTCCTGGCGTAGCGCTAATTTGAAACTGTACACCAAATTTGTCGACAACCGAGCCGTAGGCTGGACTCCAGAACGTCTCTTGTATCGGCATTTTCACTTCGCCGCCATCTTGCAGTTGGTTGAAAATTGCTTTGGCTTCATCCGCCGTATCCGTGTTCACCGTAACCGTAACATGATTACCTACAGTGTACGGCATGCCTGGAAATGTATCGGACAACATTAACACCGAGCTGCCAATCTGCAAAGAAGCATGCATAATACGGTCTTTCGCTTCGGGCGGGATGGGGTGATTCGGGTCAGATGGACCGTCGCCAAATGTTTGAAGCGCGAGCACTTCGGCTCCAAATGCCTTTTGATAAAATTCTACCGCTTCACGTCCATTACCGTCTGTTACCAGATACACATTCAAGCTGATCGACATGCGTTCTTCATCTCCTTGGGCTCTTGTAATTATACGATTCACGCCACTTGCGACATGAGTATATATGAACAGGTTGTCCTTTGACAAGCGTATATTTCTACACTCATCTCTGCGGACCTTTACACGATTAGGGTTACCAACATATTCTTAATCCATCCCTCTCCCACTACTTCTTGCGCCTGCGTATATAGTAGAGAACCGTGATCAGAACACCCAGAACCAGTGCTGCAAAACTGGCATAGATCAGACACCATTTCAACAGGGTAAATATCGGAGTGAGCTCAGCAAGCACAGGCGTACGTTCAGGATAACGAGACATGATCAGGGACGCACCTATATTTTCAAGCATGTCCATAACCCAACCTAAGACCGGAATCAGATTCACCCAACGCCAGCGACTCTTTACCGGAAGCGAGCGATAGAGTACGGATAACAGAACAACCAATAGCAACAGATAGGCCAAGGGCCATATGAGGTCAAATGTGAATCGTGCCTGAATATAGGCGCTCCGCCCTGCTTCACCATACTGCTCAGCCATCTGATAAAGATCATTTGCAGTGTACAGAAAAGAGGAATCCGGGGACTGCCCACCACCTGTGGCCTCCTCCGACTTTGCCGCCTGCCAGGGCAGAATGAATGCAATAAAACAAGCAAATACAACAACCGCAGCTGCAACCCATTTCCAATTCACCCGCTGATAGAACCAATTTGACACTTTTTTCAGCACGTTCTGTCCCCTTTCCGATAAAAAAAAGACCACTCTCCCGAATCCTGTCGGTAAAATGGTTGTGTTCAATCCTATGAAGTTATCGAGCTTGAACGATGTTATCTATTTCACTTTTCAATAAGAGGTATCGGTGAACACTTCTCATGATCGGGACCTTCGTTAGTTTGTTCTTGTCCACGTACAGTTTCATCTGGTCTTTGGTCAAACCAAGCAAACTTCCAGCTTCCGATACCGTCAACACTACCTCTGGGTTCGTAGCATTAAACGTCTTCTTTACTTTCTGATTCCAGTCCTCGAATACCTGCATAGATCAGTGACATCTCCTATCCATAGCCAGTTATTATCAGGCTGAATATATCCAGTATACCACACTTGTGCTACTCGTAACTTAATCCTTGCGCAGAACCATATTCTGATAGGCATATTTCCTGCTTGACCCTGACGTTAACTCGAGGGTTTATACTGGCTTCAGGAGGGGATTAGCATGAGTATGTCACCTGAACATGTAACCAAGAAACGACGTAGCAGTGGAATAGCTATTATTGGAATGAGTTGGTTAACGATGACATTGGGTCTGTTTTTTGCTACACTCGCAGGGAAGTTTGTCAGCACTATTGGTGCTGCTGATTGGATGGTTCATCTCACCCAAGCTGTTGTCATTATTAGTATCGTCTTGCCCGTACTATTCGTCATTCGAAGACACTTCCATATGAAGTCCGTTCTTCTTCCTCTGACAGGAAAAAGCATAATTCACTTGCTCTCTGGCGCATTATTTGCCACTTCTCTGGCCTTCATCGGGTTAGCGATAGCCAGTATGAACAACTGGATTACGATTACGGAGTGGCACTTCTCAGCCGAGTTTTTCCTTGCTGTCGTACTTAATAGTTGTATTGCTTTCTTGTATGAAGCTTTGCCAGAGGAACTATCCATGCGAGGCATGGTCTATGATGGATTACGCTTCAAACTGCGACTTCCTGTGTTTTTCGCTTATTTAACTCAAATCATACTCTTTCTGCTGGTTCCGATGAGTGTCAGCCTATTACAAGAACTCGTCGGTATGGATGCCGGAAACCGGATAACCTTGGATTATATGATCCTGCTCTTGACCTATGGTATTACGTTACAGCTTCTGCGCAGTTTGACCGGATCTTTATGGGCCTCCATCGGATTTCATATCGCTTACCTGGAAGTAGCCAGATTCGTTGTTATGCCAGGTGATAGACCGGCATTGTTAAACTATACCGCGCAAGATAACGGGTTAGCCGAAATATTTATTTTGTATATGATGATAATCTTTGTCGGTGCGATCATTCTGGCGGTGCTCAATGCATGGCGCTGGTGGAGAATACATAAATCATGAGGGAGGGATCTGCCTGTTGTATACCGTTGGACAACTATCCAAACATACCGGAGTATCCATCCGAACACTGCATTATTATGAGAAGCTGGGTTTACTGCGACCGGCCCGTAATGAGAACAATCAGTATCGCTTATATGGTGAAAAGGGTATTTTACGGCTTCAGCAGATTACCATTCTGAAGAAAATGCATTTTAAATTGAATGAGATTGGAGAATTCCTCGATCAGGATGCTGCTCGCTCCGAACCAGAGAGCACCCTCACTTTATGGAATAATACGTTGGAACAGCAACTGGCCGTTGTCAAGGAACAGCAGGAGAGATTAAGCAAGGTCGAGCATCTTCTTTTTTCAACCCTATATGCCATCAGAGCCTCCGGTACAATCAGTCTGGATGAGATGTTGGGTTTCATCCGTGAACTGGATCAACCTCCGGGCAGGTTCCGTCAAGATGTTTTTACACCTGAAGAAATGGAATCGTTACCTCTGAATAATCAGAACAATTCATTATCGATGGAATGGGCTGATATTCTTAAAGATATTCATACATGCAAGATGGAACCTCCGGATTCCGAAGCCTCACGGTTACTGGCCATCCGAATCTCTGATTATGCTGAAAGGACTTTTCACGGGAATGCAGAATTGGCAGAAAAATATTGGGATTATATCACCCCAGAGGATGATCAGTCAGCTCGTGTATATGGTATGACAACGGATACCATGCGTTACATCGAAATGATCCTGGATCGATGGGCAGTCCAGAATCCTGATGATCAACAATAAGAGCCACTTCGAAAAGTGGCCCTTGATCCATTCCCTCTTTATGCTTCGTTATGCTTCGTTATGCTTCGTTACGCCTCTTCCCAGAAGCGGCGCAGGTTGTCCATGGCGATCTTGGATGCGGATTTGCATTCCTCCATGCCTTCGAACTCCACCGTAATGTTGCCATCATAGCCGGAGTCTTTGATCAACTTTACAATTTTACGAATTGGAATGTCACCTTGTCCAACGATGGCCCCACGCAGGAAGTTGCCGTTGGCCGTCGTAAACCATTCACCCTCACCCGGATGCTCATCATAAGGACGGAAGTAGAAGTCTTTGAAGTGGACCAGAGAAGCGTAAGGCAGGTTTTTCATGACGCCGATAATCGGGTTCTCATCCACGCACATGAAGTTGCCAATATCGAGTGTTGTTCTGAAGTTCGGACGATCCACAGCATGCAGTACACGCTGCACCCGGTCACTCGCCTGCACACTGAAGCCGTGATTCTCAATCGTTGTGGTGATACCAAACTGCGCAGCATAGTCCGCAATGATCTGGCTTCCCCTCACCATCAGAGGCAGATGTTCCTCGAACCAGGCAATGGTCATCTTCTCCTTTGGCAGGGTAAACGCCGTGACGTCATGACGCAGATGTTTTACACCCATCCGGTGTACGACATCCACATGTCTTTTGACCCGAGCCATCTCTTCTTCAAACGCCTCTTCCGTCTCCTGCACGAAATTGGCTGGCATCGAGTAGTTGGACAGTTCAATGCCCGCAGACGCTGCCCGTTCCCGAATCGCATCCGCCAGATCATGATTATCCTCCACGGTATAACCGTAAGGTACCATCTCCATATGCTCGCCGCCGTTCGCCGCAATCCAGTCGATCACATCCAGCACCGTCATCTCACCGGAATTCAAATCGTTCAACAAACTATACGTGCTCAGGCCCACTTTCATCTGCTCAGCTCCCTATCGATATTGTTGGATAAATCGAACCGCCTTGCGAATATCCTCCTCCGGCTGATGACCAACCTCGCGTTCAATCGTCAGATAACCGGTGTAACCAATTTCCTGAAGCGCTGCAAAGTATCCGTCAAAATCAACGCCACCCTCGCCCAGAGGAACCTCACGGAAGAATGTTCCGGAAGAGACCATCTCGGCAATCTTTTCGTGATCCATAGGGGCATAACCGACCGCTCCATATACGTCTCGTGGGTCGACTTCCTTCAACCGCACACCATCCTTCACATGGGTATGTACGATGTAATCCTTAAGCAGACGAACGCCCTGCGCCGGATCATCTCCGGTCACCATCACCATATTCGCCGGGTCAAAATTCACCGATACTCCGTTGGTCGACAACGTATCCAGGAATCCTTTCAAGTCAGCAGCCGTTTCCGGTCCTGTCTCAATGGCAAAGTATGCGCCAACGCTTTTGGCGTATTGGCCCAGTTCCTCACAAGCAGCATGCAGCGTAGCATAAACTTCCGATGCAGGATCATGTGGAACAATACCGATATGTGTTGTGACAATGTTGGTGCCCAGATCGAGGGCCAGATCCACGATCCGCTTCGACTTCTCCACTTTCCACGGATTATCTTCCTTGACCTGAAACCCATGTCCACCCAGATCGCCAACCAGTGCTGAAATGTCGAGACCCAGCGAATCAATGTAACTCTTTAACTCCTTGCGCGCCGCAGGCGACAAATTTTCGGGGTCCATCTCTCCCTTGACGGCATAGATCTGCACACCTTCTGCACCTACGTCTTTGGCCTTGTTCAACCCTTCCCGTACACCTACGCCAAAACTATCCACGATGACACCGATCTTATTCGTTAATTTCATGTCATACCTCCTGAAGATTACGTATTTGGATTCACTGGAACAAGTTTCACTGACTTAATCTCATACGGTTTGAATGTCAGTTCGAATGCTCCGTTCGGACAAACCAACGGATGGATCTCATCCTCTAACAGATTAATCAGGGATGCCTTGATATCCTTCTCAGACCACTGAACTTGCACCGTTTCCCGACCTCCTGATGATTCGTAGAAACGCAGCACCGTTCCCGAGCCGTCTTCCGCGGACTTAATTGCATCCAGAATGACATGCTCGCTGTGGAACTGAACCCAAGCATGTTCAGCTGGCAAGTGACCGGAAGACTGACTCGCTGCAACAACCTCCACCGGATGATTCAGCTCCATCGCCCGGCGAACGACGGCAGCTTGTCGCCAATCGCCCTGGTGGGGCAGGATCGAATACGTGAATTCATGATGGCCTTGATCGGCATGTTCATCCGGCCATTTCGGGGCACGAAGCAGGGACAGGCGGATCGTCCGATCCTTGATGTCGTATCCGTACTTGCAATCATTCAGCAAACTCACACCGCTGTTGCCCTCCGAGATATCCGCCCAGCGATGTCCACAGACCTCAAACTGCGCCTGCTCCCAACTGGTGTTGTTATGGGTTGGACGCTCCAACGCTCCAAACGGGATTTCATAGGCTGCTTTGGCTGCCACCAGATCCACCGGAAATGCTACCTTGAGCAGCTTATGACTTTCATTCCACTTCACTTTTGTATGGAAATCAACACGCCGCTGGTAACGATGCAAAATGATATCCTGGCTGATCTCGGATTGATTCAGCTTCCAGACCAAACGCAGTACATCTCGCGTAGCCCCGTGCTGTACAATCTCTCTGGAGATCAACTGCACCGCACCTGCGCGCTGGGATTCAAACCGCGGATCGATATCCCAAGCATCCCAGTACGTCGGTTTGTCATGGAAAAACTGCCACTCATTCGCCCGATCACCGGGCTTCAGCCAGTCGCGTCTTGCCGTTTTGTCATACCACCTCGTGATCTCTCCCAAGTCATTGAACTCAAGAGTGTAAAATTCGGTTTCCCATGTGGAAGGGAAAGATTCTTCTTCCCTTACTGGAAGGATAACATCCGATGCCTCGCGCAGCCATATGGTTGTATACCCAAAAGCAGGAATCGATGGAACATACACGAGCAGCGTGTACTTGTCTTCCTTTTGCTCCAGATCACAGGCCAGACGGTTCCCTTGACGATCGAATGCAGCCACCCCGGCGAGGTGGGCATCGCCTGTAATGGTGATATTCTCTCCGCGTTCCCAGCCAAGGCTGTTGAATATAATGTAGGGAAGACCATCCACCTCATCTGTTGTAATGTTCTCCGCAAGGGTATCCAGCGTTTCCCGCAGTGCGGATGTACCTAATGCAAATACCTTCGTGTATTCCTCGGTGGACGTTACGTAAACTTCTGGAATCGACGTTCCCGGAATAATGTCATGGAATTGGTTGAGCATGATCAGCTTCCAGCCTTCATCCAGATCATTCTTCGTGTGTGCGGCGCAAGCTCCGGCAAATTGCCCCCAGATCTCCGCTTCCCGGTACAATACCTCTGCCTTACGGTTGCTACGTTTGTTCCTTGCATGGGTCGTATAGGTTCCTCGATGCAGCTCCAGGTACAAGTCCCCGTGCCACTTTGGCAACGTCGGATGATTTAACGATATGTCTTCAAAAAAAGCGCCTGCCGTGCTGAATTTGCTGATTGGCTGTCCAACCATCAAATGGGATCGCTCCGCAAACTCCACCATCTCATTCGTCACGCCGCCGCCACCATCGCCATGTCCGTAAAGCAACATTTGCTCAGGGTGCACATCCTTTTGTTTAAATGATTGCCAATGTTCATCCACATCTTTGGGACGCGTATGTTCATTCACCCCATGGTTCAGATACGCAAGCACGGAAGTGCCATCTATGCCTACCCAGTCGAAGAGGTCATACGGAAACGCATTGGTGTCATTCCAATTCAGCTTGGTGGTCATAAAATAAGGAATATCCGCGAGTTTCAGCATCTGCGGCAAGGAAGCACAGTAGCCAAAGGTATCCGGCAGCCACTCGATGTTGGAGCGTTTACCAAACTCCGCCTGGTAGAAGTTCTGCCCATACAGAATTTGCCGAACCAACGACTCACCACTCGGAATATTCAGATCCGGCTCCACCCACATGCCTCCGACCAGCTCCCAGCGTCCTTCAGCAATGCGTGCTTTTACTCGCTCGTACAGCTCCGGGTAATGATCCTTCACGAAGGCATACAACTGCGGCTGGCTCTGGGAATACACAAAATCCGGGTACGTGTCCATCAAGGTACACATGGTCGAAAACGTGCGACTGGACTTGCGAACCGTCTCACGTACAGGCCACAGCCAGGCAATATCAATGTGGGATTGTCCAACCAGATGCATGAAGCCACTTCGATATTCCTCCGGGTCTTCCTGCTGTACCGACTGTGCTAATGCATATTCGAAGTTCTGTATCCAAGCTGCATCACTCCAGCGTTCCGGGTCATTGTACATGTCATCCATCACCTGATGAATGGCCTGGATAAGAGCCATCCGCTTGGGCTCCTTCTCGTTATATGCCCGGAGCGACTCAGCGAGTACCGTCACGCTGTACATCAGGCTCTGCAGTGGCTGATTAACATGAACCAATGCTGCCCGAATGCCCTGAATAGGCGGCTGAATAACAGCTTGTCGGTTGAGTGGGTCATGCGGCTCTGGAATCGGATCATAGAGTTCAATCTCCAACTGCGGCGTATTACCAACACGACTCCTCGGAAGGGGTACGAACCAGTGATTCCGATCCAATCCATGATAAGGCATGCCATTCACCTTCAACAGCCCTTCTCCTCCGGCCTCGAAGATCAGACCAATAGCCTGATCTTGCCATTCCTCCGGAATCTCCATACGTTTGCTCAGAAAATACGTCGTTCCGTGTACGCTGTTCAGCGGATTCAAGTTTTGCACTGCCTTGTGAGACTGCTCATCTTTATTTTCATATACCTGCTCGTACTCGTATTCCCCTGGTCGAATGTATCTGGCCTTCTGCATCTCCCACGCCGTAAGCTCGATCGTATCCAGCCACTGCGATCGGTTCATATCTTCAATGAATCGCTGAATTCGAATCATACCTCTACCCCCACCTTCTGGATATGCAGACTACAAGCGGTCCAGTCAGCCGAATTGCGGCCAACCATGAGCCTGAATTCACCCGGTTCCACGACAGACTGGAGACGAGAGTCGATGAGTGCGAGGTGTTCTTTTTGCACAGGGAACGTAACGGTATGAGTCTGTCCTGGCTCCAGATGGATTTTACGAAAACCCTTAAGTGACATTTCAGCCCGCGTAACCGAAGCCGACACATCCGCGATGTACAACTGCACAACCTCACTTCCCGCAACCGCTCCGGTATTTGTAACTTCAACCATCACCTGTGCCTCATCTTCTGGCCCAATCACATCCGGTATAACCCTTACGTTCTCGTATTTGAATTCGGTATAACTCAGTCCATATCCGAACGGATACTGCGGCGCAAGATCCATCTCCAGATACCGCTTGCCACGAGTGCGTTTGGCATGATAATAGACCGGAAGTTGCCCAACATGCTTGGGAATGGAGACGGTAAGACGGCCAGATGGATTCACATCACCGAACAGAATATCCGCAATCGCGTTACCACCTTCCTGCCCGGGGTACCACGCTTCCACAATCGCATGGACATGCTCATCAATCCAAGGTTCAGCAATGGGACGGCCGTTGATATAGACCACGATAACGGGTTTTCCCAGCTTATGTACCTCCTGCACCAGCTCCAATTGAACACCCATGAGATTCAGGGACGCCCGGTCAATGCCCTCGCCACACTCCATGTCGTTCCATGGATCATCCGTTACCACAGACGCTCCTGTCCGCAAGTCTATGGTACCTTCACCAAAATCGCGGGCGCTGGACCCGCCCATCACCATCACGATGACATCGGCCTGTTCCGCACAGGCGAGTGCTTGTGCAAAGCCTTCTTTGGAATCGCCTTTAATCCGGCAACCAGGTGCGTACAGCACCTGACCCGAATCCGCGCCAAGCTTGCGCGTAATGCCATCCAGTACGGTAACGATCTGTTCTCTCGGCTGTGGCGAGGTATAGTCTCCAAGTTGGTTATAGATATGGTTCGCGTTTGGACCAATGACAGCTAGCTTTGTACCTGTTTTGCCGAGTGGGAGGGTAGCCCCTTCATTTTTCAGTAAAATAATTCCCTCTTGTGCGACTTCCCTTGCCAGCTGAATATGGTCTTCACATCCGATGACTTGTTCGGCAAACTCTGGATCTACGAAAGGCTGTTCAAATAGCCCAAGTCTGAATTTCATCTCCAGCACTCGCCACACAGCCAAGTCCAGATCCTTCTCTTCGATCAATCCCTGCTCAAGCGCCTGACCGAGATGTTTGCGGTACATGTACCCGGACATTTCCATGTCTACCCCTGCCTGAAGGGACTGCGCTACGGCCTGCTCCCCGTTCTCAGCGGTGTTATGTCCATGGACCAGCATCTGAATGGCGCCAAAATCAGTAATCACAAACCCATCAAAACCCCACTGCTCACGCAGAAGGTCATTCAACAGATACGTACTGGACGTACAAGGTACACCATCAATCTCGTTATAAGCGGTCATGACGGAGCAAGCTCCGGCTTCCACTGCTTTTTTGAACGGCAACAGATCTATTTCATGCAATTCACGTAAGCCCATATGCACAGGTGCTGCATTACGCCCACCCTCTGAACTGCCATAAGCCGCAAAATGCTTAAGTGTCGCCACAATCGTCCGGTTGGAATCGAGACGCTCACCCTGTAGTCCCTTCATGGCTTCCACTGCAAATTCACCGATTAGGTATGGATCTTCGGCAAAACATTCCTCGGTCCGTCCCCATCTCGGGTCACGTACGACATCCAGCACCGGGGAATACGTTGCCGCTCCCCCCTGACTCCGGGTCTCCACAGCGATGGCTTCACACATCTTGCGGTATAACTCCATATTCCACGTGCTGCCCACGGTTAACGGTACCGGAAATACTGTCGCCCCAATCGCCATATGCCCGTGGGAACATTCTTCTCCGAACAAGATGGGAATACCTAGACGAGAATGCTCCATGGCATACTGCTGAATGACATTTGTGGCAACGGCTCCCTGCCGTGGAGTAAGCCCCGTTTCCAGCGTCACTTCAGTCCATGGATCGGCCCGAAGCACACCATACAGAGAACCGACACCACCCTGTTCCATGTCCGCTTTGAACTCTTCCGTCACCTGTACTGTACCATCAGCTGCTTTATCATACGTCTTCCAGCCCATCGGCTGGATGAGTTGCCCAATCTTCTCTGCCGTTGTCATCCGTCCGATCAGATCCTGAACCCGTTCCTGAATGGGAAGCGAAGCATCTTTATAATCCATATGCACATTCTCCTTATGCGTTCGGAATTAGTTAGGCGGGTGCACTTACATCACATGGCTTTGCGGTAGTCACTTGGTGCCACACCCACCACGTTCTTGAAAGCCCGGTTGAAGGAATTATAGTTCGTATATCCCACTTCTTCACTGATCTCCTGAATAGCCTTATCGGTCTCCTGCATGAGCAGCTTGGCTTTTTCGATGCGATGACTAATGAGCAGATCCACAAACTTCTCCCCAATCTCATCCTTGAAAAGCTTGCTCAGATACTTCGGATTAATATCGAATAGATCACTAAGGTAGTTCAGCGACAGATCAGGATTGTTGTAATGCTCTTCGATGTATTTGCGAATCTCCAAAATATGTGATCTGTGTTTTCGGGAACAATGCAGCGTCTGCATCTGCAGCGCCAGATCTCTGAACCCTTCCCAGCACAGCTCACGCAGGTCATCTAACGTCTCCCAGCCCTCAAGCCTTGGGAGAAGCGGGGTGAATATAGCAGCCCATGACTCCTGATACTCCCGTGGAAGTTCGGCAAATTCCCGATTGTAATGTTGAAATAACAATTGGATTGTATTCATAATCTCCTGGCGGGACAGAACAGACTCACTGATTTGTTCAAACAGTCTTTCAAAATGCTTTTCCCACACATCGTCCGATAAACGCATCGCCTGTACCAGCAGGGAGATGGTCTTCAGGAACTCATACACATCATTGGTCGAATTTGGCACATCGCTACACGGAATGATACGATTTATCCCCAGTACAGCCTTGTACTCCAGCGCGTGCACAGCTTCTTTCAATGAAGCTTTCAGCCCCCGAATATCGACAGCAACCCGACCAACACCAATGGTCACGGTGAAGTTCAGATACTGATCGATTCTGTCCAGATAACCAGCAAGCAATCGATGCTCAGTCTCCCCGGCCTGTTCCATGTCCGGAATCCAGAGGATGGCGTACAGACGCTGATCGGAGATCCATTCAGCCCATACTTCCGTTCCTTCATGACGCGCACTCTCCTGCAGAATACTGGATAACACAAACTTCAGGAGGGATTGGTCCTGATCATGATACTCCGTCACAAATGCATCATACCGATCCATTTCAACTACCATGACGGCCCAACGATGCTCCAGCTCAGGCAGTTTGAACTTCTTCATCTCCGCTGTCAGCTCCGTGCTCGTAAAGTCTCGCGTGCCCTCCAACAACTCCTGAAAGAACATTTTTTTCTGCAAAATCAGATTCTCTTCATGCTCCTCCTGATATTGCCTCGTCTGATCAATCATGCGTTCCAGCGTTGTATGGATGAATCGGAACTCATTCTCCTTGCCATAATTGAGCCCCGATTGCTTCTGCGAAGAGACGGTCTGAATTAACGTTACAATCTGCTGAATCGGCTTGTAATTTCTACGGGTCACGTAGATCACCCACACCACCCCGATCAACACAACCACTACAGCAAAGGCAAACCAGATATTATAAAATTGCAGAGTCCATTTGACGATTTTTCCATTATTGAGACCTGTCTGCACCTTCCAACCGCTATAACTCGACGTAAATTCGGAGAAAACTTCTCCCGACGTGGTTTTAGTAGAAGCTGCAACCCCTCCTGGCATGCTGCTATCCCACAGATTGCCACCCGAACGGTTGAAGATGTTCACAAACGTAAATTCCGGATCATACATCTGCATAATGGATTTTCTCAGGGTACTTAGGTCCACGTTTGTCACCACAAGTCCTTTGCCGTTTCCTACACTTCGCACAATCGTAATCACCTGCTCAGTCGCTTGCGAAGGAAAAGCTCGGAACGCTCGTGCCCCTGCCCACTTCTGTTCATCCCTTGACCGGCTATCTGCAATAAAGTCTGCATCCGGGAACTCTTCAATCGGAACTGCCTTCCCGTTACTGAAGACCGTGCCATCACCATAACGAACGAGATAAATTGAATCGATCAGCGGATACTCTATTTTCAATTCATCAACCACCTGGACCGCCTGAATGCCGGCATACACATCATCGCTGCCAGATACCGAGAAATAATTCTTCAAGTTAGGGTTGGTCAAAATCTCACGCAGTACCTTGAAGTCGATGGAACGCAGGGAGTTGTCCAGATATTGCGTAACCTGTGAGGCCAAAAATTCATTGGCCTTGAGCGCTTCTCTACGGTTCTGTTCATTGAATACTTGAAAGAAAATAAAGAATAGAATGGTCGTCACAATAAAGAAAACAGGCAGATACGATAACAGCAAACGCCTAAACCAATTGTTGTTCATCTCCGAGATCCCCCCACCGTTACTGTTCATGCTGAATGACGACAAACATCTGTGCTGATCGCTAATTTTCCATAAATATTCAGTACATTATATCGGATGACGTGGGGTTGTCATAGGAGAAGACCGTCCCGGTCACGGGTGACAGACGGGACAGCCTCTATATTGAATCCTTCAATTATTAATTCTTCTCAATGGCACGCTGGTAGATCTCAAGGTAATTACTCAGTCCGAGACCATCGAAGCCTTTGACATACGAATCCCATTCCTTATCAATGCTCTTGCTGCCAATAATGAACTGTGCCATATTTGTCTGCACATAATCCTTGATGGCCGTAGTCAGTTGTGCAGCTGATTCCGTATCCTCTGGACGGATAAATACGTTCGCAGGGTATACTTCTTTTGGCGCATAAGGTTCATACACGTTGGTTGCTTGAGCCAGACGTGTACCATAACCCTCTGCTTCTAAAGGATTCTGTCCTTCAGCAAACAGATTACGGAACGTGTTGGACAAGTCATGCGCTCCGATCTGTGACCAGCTCTCGTTCACAACAACGTTTGGATCACGCTCAGGCAGGTTGTAGTAACTGTATTTGGCAGGCTCGCCATTGATGTTTTTCTCATCGGCATCTGCCTTCTTCCAGCCCTTGCCTTCGGTTGGTCCATACTCCGCGTACAGCGCACCTTCTTCACTGAACATGTAGTCCACAATTTTGATGGCGGCAATCTGCTGTGCTTCTGTCGCTTTGTTCGTGATGGCAAACTCAAACTCACCTACGCTCTGCGTGGCACCTGTCGTCTGCACTCCATCTGGTCCTTTCAATGGAGGAACGATCTCCCAGTGCTGGTGACGGGTGATGTCTTTGTCATAGGTATTCACGAGATAACTGACCAGCGCTGTTGTAATGGAACCGACCACTTCATCGCCTTCCTTGTTCCCCAGCTGTCCAATCGCCTGATCATTCTGTGTAAAGGAAGCCGGATCAATCAGGCCATCTGCATAGAGCTTGTTCATGTACTCCAGCCCTTTCTTCCAGCCTTCCTGATTGGCGGCAAAACTCACCTTGCCATCGTTCACGATCAGATATTTGTCGTTGTCATTGTATATAAAGCTATTCATCAGGTAGGCATCAATGTTGCCATTCCATACATACTTGTTCGGTGCGCCTGTAAGTGGAATCTCGTCCGCTTTCCCGTTACCGTTTGGATCTTGTGTCTTAAACGCCTTCAGAACGGTATACAGTTCATCAGTTGTGGTTGGCATTTTCAGGCCCAAATTATCAAGCCACTCCGTGTTGATCCAGTATTTCTGTGCATACGTACAGTGGTAACATTCATTGAAGATTGGCAAAGCATAGATGTTGCCATCCGGTGCCGTGATGGCTTCTTTGAAGTATGGCTTCTCTTCCATAATCTTGGTCAGGTTCGGACCATACTCCTTAATCAAATCTTGTAGCGGAAGGAACACGCCCTGTTTTCCATAGGTTTGAAGGTCTGAGGTGGTGAACTTGCCGTGAAGAAACACTTCCGGATAATCACCACTGGCCAGCAGCAATTGTCTGCGATCCTGCAAAGCATCCGTTGGGGCCAGATCCCATTTTAGGGTAACGTCGAACTTGTCTTCGATAAATTGGGTAAATTCATTCTCTTCCATGGAAGCTTTGCCTTGCGGAGCAAAGAGGGTCATGGTTACAGGACCGCCGCTCTCCCCGCTACCGTCGCTACTTCCACCCGATTCCTCGGATGAACTGCATGCGGACAACAAAGCCATCGAAGCAAAGACCAGAAACAACATCGAAATCCAAGATTTTCTCAATCTGACTCCTCCTTTTTGTTTATAACGGCAAATTATTGACTTGTACTGCATGCACGTATATAAAATCGACCCCGGAAGCCGGCGTGTTCCTTCCACCTCCTTTCAAGAGGCAACCGGGCTTAACTCACAAGGATTAACCTTTGAGGGAACCAACCATGACCCCTTTAACAAAATGCTTCTGTACAAATGGATACATGATCAGAATTGGAATACTCGCGACAACGATCAGTGCATATTTCAACACCTGCTCGAACCCTTGGTCCCGCATCTGTTGGCTGGTATTGGCAAGCATCGCCGGATCAGCCGCGTTCAGGATGAGCAGATTGCGAAGCACGTATTGCAGAGGGAACAACTTCTCGGAACGCAGGTAGATCAGTGCATCAAAGTACGCATTCCAGTGACCTACGGCATACATGAGTGTCATGACCGCCAGAATGGGCTTTGATAAGGGAAGAACCACGCTGATCAGATACCGGATATCCCGGCAACCATCCATTTCTGCGGCCTCTCCAAGCTCTTCCGGGATGGAAGATTGGAAGAACGTCCTTGCCACGATGACCTGGAACACCGCGAGCGCCCCGGGCAACCACATTGCCCAACGTGTATCCAGCAGGTGTAAGTCCTTCATCAGGAGGTAGGTGGGAATCAGACCACCATCAAAGAACATCGTGATCATCATGAAAATAATGATGGCCCCTCGTCCATAAAACGATTTTCGTGACAAAGGATACGCCAGCATGACGGTCAGCACCACGTTAATGAACGTACCCACCACGGTGTAGATGATCGTGTTATAGAAACCGAGCATAAGCTGTTGGCTTTTGAAAATGGAGATGTACGCCTTGATGTTAAAGTCTACCGGGAACAGCCACACCTGGCCGGATGTCACGGCTCGTGAAGAGCTGAACGAAGAACTGATGATATACAAGAGCGGGTAAAACACCGTTAGCAGTATGGCAAACAGAAAGATGTAGTTAAGTGTCATGAAAATGCGGTCACCGAGCGGGTCCTTGATCCGGTTACGATTAATCAGGTTGAACATGGATAAGCTCCTCCTTTACCACAAGCTGTTCTGGGATACTTTGCGAGATATGCCGTTGACGATAACCAGCAGGATCAGGTTGATAATGGAGTTGAAGAACCCTACTGCCGAGGAGAAGCTGAAATTCGCTCCGATCAGACCCACCTTGTACACATACGTGGAGATGACCTCCGAAGCGCTTGTGTTGAGTGGATTCTGCATCAGGTATATTTTCTCAAAGCCCACGCCCATAATGCTGCCCAGACTCAGAATCAGCATGATAACGGTGACTGGAACGAGCGATGGCAGGTCGATGTGCCATATTTTCCGAAGCCTTGATGCGCCGTCCATCTTTGCTGCTTCATAGAGAGATGGATCAACACCAGCAAGAGCTGCGATATATATTATTGATGAATATCCCATGCCCTGCCACACACCTGACCAGACATAGATCGATTTGAAGTATTCCGGGATGCCCATGAAATTGGTCATCGGGAAGCCGAGCAGTGTGAACAGCTTGTCTACCACGCCCACATGTGGGGAGAGCATCAGAATGATAATGGATACCATGACAACGGTGGAGATAAAATGCGGAGCGTAGGTAACCATCTGTACGGTCTTCTTGAAGTAACCCGTTCGAATCTCATTCAGCGCCAGGGCCAGCAGGATCGGAATAGGGAAACCGGCAATTAAGGAATAGAAGCTAATGCCTATCGTGTTTTTGATTAACAGCCAGAAGTTTGGAGATTGGAAGAAGGCCTCAAAGTGTTTGAATCCGACCCACGGGCTTCCCCAGATTCCTTTGACCACACTGAAGTCCTTGAAGGCGATCTGGACACCCACCATAGGGATGTACTTGAAGATCAACAGATACAACACCGGGGGCAGCACGAGCAGGTAGAGCTCCCAGTGTTTCTTGAGGCTTTTGATGAATGGATGCTGCCGCTTGGGCTCCACATGTTTCCTCTGCTGGAGTTCCATCTTGGCGGGTATGCTTTCCGTAGCTCGACTCATTTGCGTCACTCCTTCTACACCTCAAGTGTAATAATACATTACATTTACATCCCTTATACATCCTTTTTTCTGTTCTCGCTTCCTTACTAAACATAAATGATGTAAACATTCATACCAGGTAGCGCTTTCTTGATTTGATAGTACATCGCACGGTAAACTTTTATCAATTTGCAATTTTCTCCGACTTCTCTTTATTCCACAAACCCTTGTGTGACAAGCGATTGCGTGCAGTTTCTATTGGGAACTGTGTCCCTTATGTATGAATAAAAAAATCCCGGAGGTGGTTATATCTCCCCCGGAATTGACATGGCATTCTATGCGCTTGTGACCAGCCTGAAAGTATGTGTAATCGGCGCTTCAATGGTTGTAGCGGATTGTGGCAGTTCCACGAGAAGTCCGTCTTCCGTATGCTGATACGAAAGTACGTCATCGCTACCGATGAGTTCGATACGCTCTACCTTTTCCAGATAAGGAATGACCAACTGTGGTTGTACGGTCTCATTCTCATTTCGGTATATACGGAAGGCATATACGGTGTTGATCTCTTCTTTCTGTGTGAAAGCCCAATCTTTCGTAAAATATGGCCCGCAGATCCGGGTTCCATAGACGCCTTCTCCATGAGTACCCAACCATTCACCGAGGCCCTTGATGCCTCGAATTGCCCCTTTTGGCAGACGCCCATCGGGTTGCGGTCCTACATTCAGCGCCAGGTTACCACCCTTGGACACGACTTCGAGCAGAATATGTGCCAGCTGTCTTCCCGTTTTATACTGATCATCGAAACCAAAAGCAAAGGAGTTGCCCACGGTAATACAGCTTTCCCATGGAATGTTCATCGGATGTTCCGGTATGGTCTGCTCGGGGGTAACGATATTCTCATACGGCCCACCCACGGTGCGATCTGCGGACAGAAGCCAAGGTTGTGTGGTCTGACGCGCCCGTTCCACGACTTCTCCCAGCCTGATATCCTGACCATGGCGACCTTCGCGCACCCATCCAGCATCCAGCCACAGACATTCGATTCGCCCGTAATTCGTCAGCAGTTCCATGATCTGCTCATGCGTGAACTCCACGAATTTCTCCCACAGCCACGGATATTTATGGGGATCATACGAAGGCCCGCGCCACATATGACGTCCACGCTCCATGCCCGGTGCCCAGTAATACGGAGTATGCCAGTCCGCTTTGGAGAAATACGCTGAGATGCCGAGTCCTTTCGCCCGGAAAGCGTCAAATAATGCTCGACAGATGTCCGCATACTTATGAGTATGAAAAGGCGTGTCCTTACCCGTAATCCGGTAATCCGTCGTCTTGGTATCCCACATGCAGAAACCGTCATGGTGTTTGGTGGTGAACAGGAAGTATTTGAACCCGTTATCTGCCGCCATCTGTGCCCATTCCTCGGGCTGGAAGCGAATCGGATTGAAAGTTTTGTTCAGATCGAAATATTCCCGCTTGAAATCTTCCATGTCATCCGTCCAGTCGATGTCATCGCGCGACCAATCGCCATCCTCGTCGCTCAGCGCCCAGGACTCTACGAGGCCAAGCTGGGAATACGGCCCCCAGTGCATCATCAGCCCCAGCTTCTGGTCCTTGAACCACTCCAGCCGCTCATTCAGCAGCGGATCCTCCGGTTTGATCCACTCTTCCTCTTTGCTAAAATTGTGCACGCCGGCTTCGACAATCTGCTCTTCCTGCTCCAGTACGGTTTCTTTGGTTTCGCTCATCCTGTTTCATCTCCTTTGGATTAGATAAAAGATAAACCTTGCATGTTACGCCTGGTCACTCCGAGTGCAGTACCATCTTTCGATCTCTGTTATCCCCGGATTTCTTTGATTTCACTTTATAATTGTTGGAAATCCGGTGATAAAGGCGAACGCTTCGCTTCTGCAGATTGGTTCAGCCCTCTCCGTTTTGGCGTAAACGCTTAGTTTAACTATTAAGGGGCGTAGTAACTTTGTATTTTGAGTGCGGTGCCATCTTCAATTAATATGAATCCCTTATTTCCCTCGTTTCTATAGGGAAATTCACGGGCAGAGAGAGTGCGATTCGTTGTTTTGGATTGGTTTTGCACTCTCCGTTTTGGCGTAAACGGTAAGTTTTATAGGATGTGTCTTCAACTTCAGTTCAGGGAAGATATACGATGATGGATGTCGGCGTTTAAAACGCCTTAAACACCAGGCCAGTTTAGCTTGGTGAATATTTTCTAAGGAACACAGGGCATCTTATTTAGCCTTTTGGTCCTCTTTTTAAATTGTAAGGAACATGAGACACCTTATTTCCCAAAATTAGCTGATAAAAACGCTGTAAACTGCTGTTTATTCTCATATAACGTGTCTCAGGTTTCTTAGATTTCTACTGGTGCTTCAGATCCTTAAATAAGATGCCTCAGATTCGTTAGCACTCGCTCTCTACTCTGCTCCAACGGCGAGCGGAAAGGACGAATCCACGCCCGCCCGGAGCGGAGCTTTTCATTGAAAGGGAACGAAGTACTCATAACTTTTAATGCCACGGGAGTAGTAAAGTATCTACGTAGCGTAACAACGCTATGCAATGCTCCTTTTACAGCGTGATTTCGCGGCCTTGACGGGCTGATTCGTAGATGGCACAGAGCATTTTCATCACTTCGACGCCGTCCTCGACGGGGCTAAGTGTTTCTTTGCGGCCCTGTGTACTATCGATAAAATGGTTGATTTCATTGCGGAACGAACCCATAAAGTCGAATGATTTGAAATCTACCTGTGGAGTCATGTTCAAAATGGTGTTGAATTTCTCACCGATGATCGAAATTTCCGGCTCCAGCTCGGCACCGCCTTTGTCGCCATATAGTTTGACCGAAGTCTCATCTGCTTTGGCATGGAGCGTGAAGCTGACATCCACGAGCAGGCTTGCTCCGTTCTCGAAACGAATTAGGGCATTCGCCATGTCCTCAACGGTGTTCTGTTCCGCGTCATAGTCGGCTGCTTTGTAGAACGAAAGATTGTTAATGTTCGAGCGGTTCCCCAAACGGTTGGATACGTTAGCGGAGACGGATTTCACCTTCGGTCTGCCCATCAGATACCAGCAAATGTCGATCACATGCACCCCGATATCAATCAGCGGGCCGCCGCCGGAGCGTTTGACATCCGAGAACCAGCCACCCGGATTGCCCAGACGACGCAGACTGGAGGCTTTGGCATAATAGATCTCGCCCAGTTCACCCTCATCAATAAACTTCTTCAGAATTTGTGCATTGTCGCTATAGCGGCGAACAAAACCAACTTGCAGCAGCTTTCCGCTGCGATGAACCGCCTTCTCTACTTCGAGGGCATCCTCCACCGTTTGGCAGAGTGGTTTCTCACACAGCACGTTTTTGCCCGCGTCCAGGGCAGCAATACTAATCTCCGCATGGGAGTCGTTCCATGTGCAGATGCTGACGGAATGAATCTCGGGCAGTGCGAGCAATTTTTTGTAATCGGTGAACACATGAGGTGCATTATATTGCTTCGCAACTTCTGCGGCACGTTCTGCATTCAGGTCGCAGATGGCGTATATTTCAACGTCAGGGTTACTGGCATAGGCTTGCAAATGGCAATCGGATATTGATCCGGCACCGATGACGGCGACTTTCAATTTGGACATAGTGCTGATTCCTCCATAAATAAAATAATTGACGTCCAGCGGGTAGACGTTCCTGACTGAACTAACTTTCTGTTTGAACCATACGTAACAAGTCATATTTCATTTAAAACAAGTACTCAGCCCTATGCCTCTTCCCATAGGCGGCGGACGTTATCCATGGCAATGCGTGAGGCGGTTTTACAATCTTCCATGCCTTCAAATTCTACCGAGATATATCCGTCATACCCGGATTGTTTCAACACACGGAACACCTCAGGCATGTCGATATCGCCATGGCCCACGATGGAACCCCGCAGGTAATTGCCATGCGAGGTTTGGAACCAGCCTTCACCGGGATTCCGGTAGGAAGGTCTCCAGTAGAAGTCTTTGGCGTGCACAATCGACGCGTACGGAATATTATTTTTTACGGCACTCACCGGATCTTCATCCACACAGAGGAAATTGCCCACATCCAGTGTGGTCTTGAAATTGCTCCGCGCTGTTTCGTGTAACAAACGCTGAATTCGCTCACTCGACTGCACATAGTACCCATGGTTCTCGACGCTTGTTGTGATTCCAAAACCTGCTGCATAATCGGCTATCCGCTGACAGGCTTTCACCAGTTCCGGTAGGTCGATCTCGAACTGTGCTACGGTTCCTTCTGGTGCAGGGCGAAAAGCCACGTCATGACGCATCAACTTCACGCCGAGCGCTGCAGCCACATCCACATGTCGCATCACATTCTGGATCTCTTGCTCCAACGCTTCGGCGTCCTCCTGCACAGCAAAGTTAGCACCGATGGCATAATTGGAAATATCGATTCCTACCTCTTTTGCCACAGCTTTAATCTCATCAATCAACTCCGGATTATCGATCAGACTGAATCCCATCGGGACAATCTCCACATGTTCCCCGCCCTGATCGGCAATCCAGCGAATGGCATCGGGCACGGTTAATTCTTTACGATCCAACGCTTGTTGCAGACTGTAAGTGCTGAGTCCAACTTTCATTTTCCCTCATCCTCTCCTGTAGGACGTGTCTCAAAACTCACTGAAGTGCATCTTTTACCGCCTTTTCGCCCCCTGCTGCGTCACTTTCCCTTGACGTGCCCCGGCACGCCTGCGGAAAATCTCCTTGCTTGGAACGAAAATTCGGGAAAATCTGCGTCCTTCGGAGTTTTCAGACACGCCCTAGTCGATGTCCATACCCAACGTATACCTTTTTCTGGCGGACACGACAATTATCAATAATCGTTTGGCTCTACTATTTTCCTTTTCCTAGCCCAAATCCGGTGTATCCACAAACGTTACGGCCAGTTCAGCCGTCTGATGAAGCTCGAATACCATGATTTCATTCTCACCTTCACGAAGAAGCGGGGCAGGCACATACAACGTTTTTTGCGGTCCTTTATTCCAGTAGCGTCCCAGATTGAATCCGTTTACAAATACAACTCCCTTGGTCCAGTTATCCAGTCGCAGAAAAGTATCTCTTACATCCGTGATCTGAAGATTTCCCCTATAAAAGGCTGGTCCCTGTACTTCATTAATTGTTTCGTTAATTGCTTCGCTAATCACATCGCTGAATTGTAAACCGGACAGATCAGTTAATGGCAGACAATGAATCGTCCAATCATATAAAAATTGAAAGCCATGTCGCACCCCCTCCGTAATCCCCTTCGGATCTTTCAGGTACGGGCCATAGTTGATTCGCCCCATATTTTCAACAAGGATCAATAGTTCTGCGCCCTCTGGCGGCACTGCAAAGGAAACCGATAATTCCGTATTCCCTCGTTCGAGCACGCCCTGAAATTGCCCATCCACAAACACAAGCGCACGATCACAAACCTCCTGAACCACCAGTTCCTGTCGCTCCCTTGGCCCGGAAATTCGGGTTTGATAACAAATAAATCCATAATCTTGACCCAGCTTCTCCATCGGTTCTGGATTCGTACGCTGCACCGGGGCTGATATCCGGTCCAACTGCGCCAGTAATGGCGCCTGCTGATTTAACTCCAATCGCCCATAGCCGATAGTCCCCTTCGATTCTGGCAGCACAAGCTCACCCAGACCGCTGTCGCTATACCGAGCAATAAGGTCCCTCACCGCATGGAACTTCGCTGTCGGCTTCCCGGATTCGCTGAGCAGTGAATCGTAGTCGTAACTTGTAATTGTGGGTTCGTATTGATCCTTCTGCTGACAGTTCGCCCCATTGTAAAATCCAAAGTTTGTTCCACCGTGGAACATATAAAAGTTAACCGAAGCCCCTGCTCGAAGCATCTCCTCAAACACACCCGCCACATCTGGGGCTTCTCGGGTATGATGCGACTCTCCCCAGTGGTCGAACCAGCCGTTCCAGTACTCCATGCACATCAAAGGTTCTTCCGTCTGATATTCACGCAGCTTGGCAAACGCTCCTTCCGTTCCTGATCCAAAATTAACCGTAGCCAGATGTCCTGGCACCGATCCCGCTTGCAGCATGTGATCTGTCGGTCCGTCCGAGGTAAATAACAACACATCCATACCTCGCTCCACCATGCCATCACGTAAATATTGCAGGTAACTCGCGTCATTCCCGAAGCTGCCGTACTCATTTTCAATTTGCATTGCAATGATCGGCCCACCATGGGTGCTCAGAAGAGGTTTCAATTTGGGCAAAAGCACATCATAATAACGATCCACATTTGCCAGAAATTTTGCATCATTACACCGCAGACGAATTTCATCATCGGCAAGCAGCCAGGCAGGTAATCCGCCAAACTCCCACTCGGCACATATATAAGGACTTGGGCGAACAATCACATGCAGACCCACATCTCCCGCAATGCGAATAAAACGTTCCAGATCAGCCATGCCTTCAAAACAATACTGCCCCGGCTGGAGCTCATGAACATTCCACGGCACATACGTTTCTACTGTATTGAAACCGCAGGCTTTTAGCTTGAGTAACCGATCCTCCCAATAGTAGGGGACCACTCTGAAATAATGGATGGCACCCGACAAAATCCGAATAGGCTCGCCATCATACATAAATTGTGAACCTTTATACGTCAGCACCGCCATTTTACACCCCTCCCCGCTCGCTCAGATATATGCCTAACCCGGACAACGTAGGATACCATCTGGATTCATGAATGGTTAATCGCATCTTTCTCGATGTGACCTGTGGGAAACAGCAAATTCGCTTATACCCCACCACCGTCCCCTTGTAAAACTCTTCCCAACCACCATCTGCTCTCTGCGACTCCAGTGTAAAACGCTCAATCCGTTGGCCTGTCTGGATATGTTCCATCAGCACCACCCGGTCAAACGATCGTTCTTCCTGCAAATCCAGCTCGATCCAAGCCTGCTCCGTTCCTTCGTGAGGACACCAATACGTTTCCCGGCGTTCCGTCAGCACTTCCGATACGGCATGTTGTTCATCCATCGTCTCCGATGCTTTTACCAGCGCCTGCAAGGCGAAATTTTCCTGAAAAATGGTGCGCAGCGAATCTCCCAATTCCTGTAGTCGCTCAACATCCGTTTCGTGAATGAGACCACGCGTATCAGGTGGCAGATTGAGTAAAAAGGTGGCATTGCCCCCCACTGCGCCGTAATAGACGGCGAGCAGTTCTTCCAGTGTTTTGACCTGATCATCTTCACTGGCATGATAGAACCATCCCGGGCGAATTGAGGTATTCACCTCGGCAGGGTACCAGATCAGTTGGTCACCTTGGGAACGAATGACCTCTCGGCTTCCCAAATCACTGTCCTGCGTATTGATCCTTGTGGCAAACTCACCATCATCCACCTGTTGCGATTGCTCCTGAATCTTCTCATTATCCTGCATATGCGCTGGCACAACGCTCCATTCCGAATCACGCGTATGTCCCGCTTCATTGCCACACCAACGTACATCCGGGCCACATACCGAGATGACAGCTTCGGGCTGAAGTTCACGAATAAGCGCATAATAGGTGTCCCAGTCATAGACCTGCCTTTTGCCATTCGGACCCTCACCACATGCACCATCGAACCATACACAGAAGATGTCGCCATAATTCGTGAGTAGCTCGCGCAACTGATGGAGGAAAAACTCGTTATACCTCTCGGAATCTCCATAAGTGGCTTCATGCCGATCCCAAGGAGACAGGTACACGCCAAACTTCAATCCACCCTCACGGCAGGCATCGGCGACTTCCCGAACCAAATCCCCCGTACCGTTCCTCCACGGACTAGCCGCGACCGTATGCGCTGTAAACTGACTTGGCCACAAACAAAATCCATCATGATGCTTACATGTCAAAATCAGCCCCTTCATCCCCGCAGCCTTGCACGCCTGCACCCATTGCGCTGCGCTCAGTTCAGAAGGATTGAAAATCGACGGGTCTTCCTCCCCAGTGCCCCATTCCTGATCCGTAAATGTATTTACCGTAAAATGAATAAACGCGTAGAACTCCATCTCCTGCCATCTCAGTTGGCGTTCGGATGGGCTGACCTGTGCTGCGGACTTAATCCATTCGGCTGGTTGCAGTTCATAATTCATGGCGTATCACTCCTTTTATTTAGCGCATCCCTATATCATTGGACCACCCTTGCTTGGACCGCTACTCAGTACACTACTGTCCATGAATGGCTGTGATGCAAGCAATAACTGCTGCTTGGCTCGAGCGATAAGCTGCGAATCTGCGGGATGGTCGAAGCTTCCTTCACGGCGTACGCCTGATCCCATATGTATCTCTGTGATACCCGTCTGACTCACTAGCGTTTGAATTCCCTCTATGGTGACCCCCGACCCTGCCATGACAGCGATGTTCAAGGTTTGCCCCAGGTCCTGGAGCTGTTTCAGTTCCAGTATGGCTTCAGGCGCTGTCTGTTTCCCTCCCGATGTAAGCACACGCTCCACGTTTCCCAATGTGTTAATGGCCTTGAGCGCCTCAGTCAGGCTTGTGCTCACATCAATTGCCCGATGAAACGTAACGCCCAAACCCTGTGCTTCGGCCATACATGATTGCAAGGATATGAGGTCGACTTCACCAGCTCCTGTAAGAGCGCCGATCACGATGCCAGCGGCTCCAAGTTCCCTCGCCACGCGTACATCCCTGGTCATAGCGTGGATGTCATCTGCGCTATAGCGGAACGAGCGGCTATGCGGACGGATCATGACATACACTGGGATGGAGACTTGAGACAGCACATGCTCCATGACGCCATAACTGGGAGTAAGTCCTCCTTCAGACATCGCAGACACCAGTTCAATCCGATCAGCCCCTCCCTCCTCAGCTGCCTTGGCATCTTCCACATCCACAGCAATGACTTCCAATACAGGCTGTCTCTTCATAAGGATCACTCCCTTCACTTCATCGTAGATTATTCCAGAACCGTTAACCCTTATCGATAGACATCACTCGAACTGCACACAGCCTGATCCATGACATAAAGGACCGACTGAACGCTTCATCAGCGCTCCTGCGGTCCTTCTTCATCATTATGGGCGACGGTCAGCTTCTCGGAACGCAATCCGAATAGGCTGACCTTCCTGAAAGATATATTGTTTGTAGGCAATGATCTTCATGATTGGATTCTCCTTTGAGGACCGGAATGGGGGAGGCTGGCAAATAGAGAGCGCAACGGATTTCATCACTTCATTTAATGAATTTTGTTATTTTTGTTATTTATAATGTTATTATTTATTAGCAATAGTCTAAAACGTTAGGATCAGAACGTCAATACAAAAAAAGACACCCGGAGGGTGTCTTCGTGTCTTGGATAACCTTCTGGTTATCCGAGCTTTTTCTATTTTTTACGCCGAGCCTTCGTCATTCGATTAAACATAATCAGAGCAGCAATAATCATGGCTATCATGGCAATATTACTCGCCACTTCTTGTGATAATCCGAAAAGCACTCCCAGGTTAGTCACCAGGCCTCTCACAATCAGCGCCACCACAACCAGCAGGATTGGACTCAAAAAATTATAATTTCTCATTCCTCGCAACACCCCTGACCCCATTGTTCAGAACTACGAATCTCATAACACTATCATAACAGTAGCTATTCTGTGTTACAACAAAGGACACCCGCGTACAGTGTCCTTTGTGATATACCAACGTATTCTGCTTTGGAACAGAACAACCTTTCGATTGCTCTTATCACCTGATATTTCCGATTAACTTCTACACCTGTTTGAATTCGATCCAGTCAATCTCGAGGCCTGGTTTGGTGAAGTCCAGTTTCAATTCATACAGTCCTGCTTCAAGATCTACTTTGACAAGTTTCTGTCTGATCCATTTGCCTTCCGTACCATTCGTTTGAATGGTGGTTACCAACTGGTCATTCAGGAGCAGGTTACATGCACTTTGAGCAAGTTCCGGCTCAGGGGACATGATCTGTACAATAATCCGATAATGGCCTGCCTCATCCACTTTCATGTAGACGGGTTCAGCTACCGCAGGTTTCACCTGTGCGTTCTCAATTAGATTCTGAGCTTGTACAGCAGATAGAGATGCATTCGCTTGGAAAGAAGCAACGTTCTCCACGATTTCATGTTTTCTGCCGGATACCGGTGCATTCATGATGAACTTGCAGATGTTGATCGCCGAGCGTTGCAGCTCTCCGCGAGTCAATGTTCCATTTTCCAAGGATTCAATCGTGTTGTCGTCCCAGCCATTGATCTCTGCGCCGTAGTTCGGTACAACCATGTAGAGATCATTCTGCGCACGAATCATCCAGTTCGTGTATTTGCGATCAGCTTCTCCACCTTCGGTCACATCGTTCATAATCGCCCACCAGTCGGTCATTACGATTCCTTCGAAATTCCATTCGCCGCGCAGAATTGTGGTGTTCAGGTCATAGTTAGATGCCGCCCAGTGTCCGTTAACCGGGTTGTAGGAAGTCATGATGGAGTTCGCTCCGCCTTCTTTTACAGCGATTTCGAACCCTTTCAGGTAAATTTCACGCAGTGCGCGCTCAGAGACAACGGCATCTACTTTACTGCGGTGTTTCTCCTGATTGTTGCAGGCAAAGTGTTTCAGTGTGGCATTGGAACCACCCTTCATAATACCTTTTGTACACGCTGCGGCAAATACACCCGAGATCAGTGGATCTTCAGAGAAGTACTCAAAGTTCCGGCCATTGAGCGGGCTCCGACGAATATTAAGTCCAGGTCCGAGCAGGGTATCCACCTGATTTCTCAGCAATTCCTGTCCTTCCATCACATATAACTCTTCAACGAGATCCTTGTTCCATGTCGCCGCAAGCAACGTACCAATGGATACCTGTGTTGCCTTCTCGCCACTATCCATACGAATACCGGACGGGCCATCTGCCGTACATGCTACCGGAATACCGTAGTTAAACAGGCTGTCGCTGACACCACCAAATGCAGATGCTGTTCCCGAAGTAACGAGCGGACTGCTCATACCTTCGCCACGGACAATCGCCGCCAGATCCTGATCACTCAGTTGAGCGATAAAGGTTTCCAGACTCACTTTGCCAGCTTTAACGTCACTCAGCTTGTAGCCCTGGTTGCCCGTCTGCTCCAGCGTTTGCGGGAGATTCTTCTCAATCCGGTTCGCCATGGATATCTTACGTTTCGGTACTTCTGCATAAGTCAGTTCATATGATCCATCTTCCTTGCGCGTACCTGGTTTCATCCGTGTAAAATCTTCAGTTGGGGCCATCGCTTCTTGCAGTTGCTCCACCAATTGAAGAGATTCAATACTATAGCCATCCTGGCCATCAATGCTGATATGCTGCACTTGTTTCACACTGGTTCCTACGTGCAGTCGGTATGTGCCTTCTTCCAGAACGTATGCGGAAGCATGACCTGTAACACCCGCATCATCGTAAGAGGCCATCGCATGGATCGGGAAACTGATCGTCAGAAGTTCTGACTCGCCCGGCTGCAACAATCCTGTTTTTCCAAAAGCCACCAAAGCCTTCACCGGTTGTCCCAGTTTGCCTTGTGGTGCTTCATAGTAGACCTGCACAACCTCTTTGCCCGCATATGTTGTACCTGAGTTGGTCACATTTACACGAACTTCAATGTAGGTATCACCGTCTTTGGACACGGATTTTGCTTCTTCGTGCTGGGCCAAAAACGTCGTATAAGACAGGCCGTAACCGAATTCAAACTGAACGCGCTCAGGTCGAAACGTTTCGAAATATCGATAACCTACATAGATATCTTCCTGATACAGGTTCTTGAACTCATTGCCATAGTTGCTTGTCGAAGGGTAATCTTCAATGGAATATGCAATCGTATCTGTCAGTTTACCGCTTGGTGTAACGTCCCCCGCCAGCACATCGGCAATCGCGTTGCCACCCTCCATACCGCCATGCCAGGAGTAAATTACGCCTTGGATTGGATGTAGATACGTTTCGTTTAACCAGCTCATGTCGATGATATTTGAGACATTCAACACAACGATTGTGTGTTCAAATTGCGAAGTAACTTGCTTCAACATCGCTTTCTCATCTTCTGTCAGTTGGTAACTTCCTGGCGCATCCGCATTATCCTGGTCTTCTCCTGCTGTACGTCCAATCACGATAATGGCTTTGCTGGATTTGCTTCTAGCCTGTGCAACAAGTTCATCCGTCAAAGGCATTTCTTTCTGATTCCATGGCTCGGCCGCCCATACTTTTCCGCCATCATCAAATGGATTTTCCTCGATCCACTTCTCATAGACAGCTGCCAGTTCTTCATTCACTGTAATATTCTTTTTGCTGCGAAGACCATCCAACAGATTTGTTGTATAGGCCACATGAACACTACCGCCTGAACCCGTGCCGCTGCGATAATAATTGACTTGAATCCGTCCAAAAACTGAAACGTTTTCGTTTTCACGAAGTGGAAGCACTTGGCCTTCATTTCTGAGTAAAACGGCTCCTTCTGCGGCAACCGTACGACTAAACTCTGCAAACCCTTCCAATGGAACTCCGATTTGATGTGTGCTCAATGATTTCCCTCCTGATTGTCATCCCCATACCTACGAATCGCTATATATAAAATGAACTATATAAATTGAACTAAAGAATATTTACACTGGACACTCCGATGACAGAATAACCTTCCGATCGCTGTTATCCCCAGATTTTATGAATCCCCCTTATATGGGGAAAATCCGGGGATAGCGTATGCTTCCGATGCAGCTTTCTTTCAGAAAGCTTTTAGGCGAACACTTTCGCTTCTTCAGGTTTTTTCTGTCCTCTCCGTTTCGTGTAAATGTTTAGTTCAATTTATATAACAAAACGTACACTCATTTTATATAAAAGATATTCTATGATCTGGTAGATTCACTTGTACCTAGTCTCATATTAACAGATTCTATAGAAGAAATTAAATTAGATTTGTGCTTTATTTATTTAATTAAAACATGTCTAGGATTAGCAGCATAATAAAAAGCCACGGACACCTGTTGTCCGTGACTTTTCTTGATTTTATATTACTCATATTAAGTCGTAAGTTTCGCATACACCAGGAAGAATAACATTTCTTCGCCCATGATGACATAACCCGGAACCTGGTAGACCAGATCCACAAGGACAAATGCCACAAGCAACCCTACCATGACCGCCAGATGACGCGGGCCCAGCCGCAGATGTGCGTGTCTGTAACGATGAAACACAAGGGAAGTTGACAAGAAATACAACAGCGTTGATCCAAATACAAACCCTAGCATGAACACATAGTTTAACTGATTCTGATATAACAGCTGAATTGAAGCAGCGATCATACTCATGGAGATGTAGATGAACAGATGGCCGTATATGATCGCTTGCCCGGCAGTACGGATCTCTTTGCTGACCTTTTTCTCCACGTTGTCGAAGTACTGCCACCACATCGCAATGACAAAGATGGACGTAAAGGCGGCAAACAAAATCGATTTCATATCCCAATGATCGGCTTGCAACACAGCGATAATGCTCACCACCGATTCACCCAGCAGGATGAGTGTAAATAACGCGAAACGTTCCAACAAGTGATGGGTCTGAACTGGCACTTTCACCAAGTTTTTGCGTCCGATCAGCGGAAGCACAATATCCACTGCAATCCCCACATACAAAATCAAGTAGCGCAGCCAGGAATCGAAGAATAATGAACCCGATGAGATCAATATACCAATGAGGAAACATGTACCCAAGTAACGAGCGGCTTGCTGCTGATGCTCGCCTTTTGACTTGTGAGCTGTCAGATACTGAATCGCCGTAAATGCCCTTGAGCCGATATATCCAATGAAGAAGGACAGGTAGTATTGGTCAAAATGGGTAGAGAGGCTCGCCGTCATGACCATAACGGACAGAAGCTGAAGGATGAGGAATATTCGATGGATCAGGATATCTTGACCATAGCGGTTAATAAACAAGGTCTGACCGACCCATGCCCACCAAACAGGGATAAAAATAAGCACAAACTTCATTAAATATTCAAACGTAATTACTCCATGTTCGGCATGTAACAAGACATGACCCGCTTTGGAGACCGCTGCTACGAAGAGCAGATCGTAAAACAGCTCCAGCCAGGTAACCTTTTTCTCCATCATCCTTCGTTGCTCCTTTAGGTTTTAATTCACACATACACTCCGATGACAGAATAACCCTCCAATCGCTGTTATCCCCAGATTTTTTTGATTCCCTTTTCCTAAGGGAAAATCCGGGGATAACGTATGCTTTCGAAGTAGCTTTCTTGCAGAAAGCTTGTAGCTTCGCTTTTTCAGGTTTTTTCTGTCCTCTCCGTTATTGTGTAAATGGATAGTTCAACCTATATAGTAATAGAACTCTTATTAATTCGCAGCTGTAGCAGGTACGAGCGTTCTTACCACAATTGGTTGCAGATTGTCCTCAATTTGAGGGCGGTATTTCTCAAACCACTCTGGCAGCATCAATTTTTGTCCAAGAGAATCAGCAGGTTCATCTTTGGCAAAGCCCGGAGGATCGGTAGCAATCTCGAACAGAATGCCGCCAGCTTCTCTGAAGTAGATTGCGTTAAAGTACTGACGATCCCGAACTGGAGTCGGTTGGTACCCGTAATCACGTACAGCTTCGCTCCACTGTGCATGCTCCTCATCATCTTTGGCACGCCATGCAATATGGTGCACGGTTCCTGCGCCGCCCATTCCCAGAGCCATTCCGGTCACTGGAACATCTACGACATTACCGATATCCCCGCTGGACCGGAAACGAGCATACTCTTCATTTTCACTCACTCTGACAAATCCCATGATTTTCTCAAGAGCATCCATCGTTCTTTGTGGGTTAACACTGAACAGGACAGCACCACCAAAGCCTTTGATTGCTTTATCTGTTGGAATTCCTTCGTGCGCCCAAGTGCTGGTTGCTCCCTCTTCCCGTTCAACAAGCTCAAGCCGCAGGCCTTCGCCATCTTCGAATTGAAGCAGGTCTTCATTGAAGCGACTTGTTTTGGTTACCTCAATGTTATACTGTTCCAGCCGATTCTGCCAGAAGCCAATCGACCCAGGAGGAATGACATAGGAAGTGATGCCGACCTGACCTCCGCCAATTTTGCCCCGTGGTGATCCAGCCGATGGGAAGAAGGTAATGATGGTACCCGGGCTTCCGTGTTCATCGCCAAAATACAGATGATATACATCAGGTGCATCGAAATTGATTGTTTTTTTCACCAGACGAAGTCCCAGAACTCCGGCATAAAAATCAACGTTGGCCTGTGGATCTCCTGCGAAAGCTGTAATATGGTGAATACCTGCTGTTTGAATAGTCATGATTAATTCCTCCTTGGTTTGGTAAGCATGTTTTAAATTTAGTAGGTGTTAAAGATAGTTGAGATAGTTGATTTATAGTAATTTGTATTATCTTTAAATTAAGATATATGATCTAGCGAATTGTATTCTAGTTGTTATTTTGATTGGCCTGTTCTTGTTTCAATTTATCAGGAGTCACGTCATCGCCGTTTGGATCATAGATGGTTGCATTCAGCAGAATGTCGTTGACCGAACCGCGAAAAGTTTGCAGATATTCCTGGCGAAGACGAACCTGTTCATCTTTCTCCATCTCCGTCAATCCGCCCTCTTTGGCTTTTCTTGAAAGTTCATTTATTCTGGTCAATGTTGGGATAATCATCTTGATCTCTCCTTGTGTAATGGATTAAAGATATTTGTTTGGTTGTTATTTATGTTTAAATTAAATATCTTAAGTTAAAGATAAATGATTTATGATCGGTTGTCAACTCTTTTATAAAAATTAAATGACTGCACCCGTTCCTCTGCTCTACTCCATGTTGCTTTAAGTATGACTCCAAACAAAAAAAGGGCTAGCTCCGCAGTAATTTCACTTACTACGGACCTAGCCCTACATGTATTTATTTTATTAGCCCAGCTTTTGACCACAGTTCGGACAGAAGTTGGCTCCTTCATTTTTGGCTCCACAGTTCGGGCAGAAGTTTGGCTTCTTGTTGCCTTCTGTAGATGGAGAGTTACCTGAATCACCGTTGCTATTGCCCGCTGGCTTCTGGTCAGCATTCTGATTCTGAGACGAACCCGCATTGTTGTTCTGATTCTGGCCTTGGTTCTGGTTCATGTTTTTCATCATTTCATTGGCCATATTCATACCCATCATCATACCCGCCATATCCGAAGCTGCGCCGCCGCCCTGTACTTTACCGGATGAGATGCCATCTGTCATGCTGACCTGTTGATACTTTTGCAGATTACCAATCATCTCATGCGAAGCGGTCTTTGTAATCATATCCTGAATCTCTTTTGGATAGTTGAAGCTCATCACTTGGAAACCGGTAATCCCAATGCCGATGTCCATCATCTGCATATCCAGATCTTCCTGAATCCCCTTGGCAATATCCGATGCATTGGCCTGCAGGTTGAACATATCCTTCCCTTCACGGCTAATCCACTTCATTAGAAGCTGATCCAGCACTGAAGTGATTCGGATTTTGACATCCTCGACCAGATAACTCTGTTTGATGCCTGCAATCTTATCAATCAGGGTCACATAGTCACTTACTTTGAAATTAAATGTTCCGTTGGCCCGAATCGGCATACCGCCCGGGAGCTGTGGTGTTGGAATTAATACTGGACTTTGCGTGCCCCAGCGCACGGTGAACTCTTTGGTATTTACAAACAATACTTCGACCCGCATGCCGCTGTTGAATCCGAATTTGAACCCTTTTAAGGTAGAAAGAAACGGAATGATCTCGGAATCGATATTAAACGATCCTTCGTCCTCGAAAATCCCTTCCACTTTACCGTTATTCAGGAAAATGGCGTCCTGACCCGAACGGATGATAAGTTTACTCCCCTTCTTAATCTCCCGGTTGCTCCATTTCCAAAATATCATGTCATCTCTGAACTCTTCCCATTCCACCACATTCGAAAATTGATTTCTGAAAAATCCCATACTCGTTTCCATCCCTTCTAATTAAAAAATCCGCATACTCCGTAGTGACTAGAACGAACCTCTACTTCCACTGTGTGAATGACCGCCTCGGGAGGTACCCCCGCCTCCTCCTCCGCCACCGTTGTTATTGTTCTTCTCGATTTTGCGCTTGGTTACGGTCGTACGGATATAACGATCCTGACGATCAATTACACTGGAATTGCTTGAATCCTCATAAGTCGCACGATTGACCGTGACACGCCCCCCGGAACGATAGGTCATCATACCAACAACAATACCGCCAAGAACTACAGATACTCCCAACTGAAACCAGCCGTTGAACAAAATGTTGTTCGGATTCACACCGGGTTCATACCCCATATATTTGTAAGAGAGCTCAATGTATTTCTCAAATGCGAGTTTATAATCCCCACTGGACAATTCAGAGGTAATTCGGTTACGGATAGAATCTAGTCGCTGATCACTCAAATATTCTTTTGCCTTATAAAATCCAGCCAGATACACTTCGCGATTATTCATATCCATCGTTAATATGACAGCATCGCCAAATTTTTTGTCGTACCCTAGCTCCTGCTTATCATAAAAATCTTCAGTTAAGAGTATAACATCCTGATTCTCAACATTATTTGTTGTCAAAATAACAAAGTCCGTCTGCCGTTCAGCGCCATACTGATTCGCAAGTAGATTCAGTTCACTGATCTCCTGCTCACTCAGCAGGTTGGCCTCATCGTAGATGAGATTTTTGCTCTCCGCTGCGGAAGCCGATGACATGGGAATCAACGGAGCGACAAGGGTTATCATAAGTAAAATGAGCGTAGCCATCACGGCCAGAGGGGTTCTTTTTCTCATAAGAATCCACCTCCCATCATCCAGGAAACCAGCTTCAGTGACAACAACGACACCGCAGATACCCCTGCGAACCATCCAGCTACTTTGGCTTTGCTGATCGGCGGTTTACCGACCACTTTACCTGTCTGACCATTCATGGCAAAGGTATACTGTGCCCGATTGTAGTCATAGTTGACCATCCACACCGGGAGCAGCACATAGTCTGCATTTTTGAGCGTGGTATCAATCTGTTTGTCCGTGTAGCTCACGCTGCTATAACCGGATACGGTTGAAGCAATATAAGAATCAATGTAAGATCTCGTTTTATCCTTGGCCCGTGGAAAAAGTTCCTCGTCTGTATAACTGTATTTTTCCGCAATGTACCCCGCCAGATACGGGGTTTTGAACAATTTCAGCTGATTATATGGAAAAGGCTCAAGCTTATCCATCAGTTCATCCTTCATTTTCTCCGATGCATCGATGGGCAGGTTCACGTAATTCAGCCGAATCCGGCGGTATATATCGAAATGCTGTGTTTCCGTGTAATGGTAGTCGCCCTGGGTGTAGGATCTGACCTTGGTGCCACGACCATGCACTTCGATTTTGTTATGTAACTCGTACAACCAGAACGGCACGTACATGCCGGTAATGCTCTGAATCCGATCGGCGGACATGAAGCCACTTGGCGTTAACAGGCCGTTTTTGCACCACTTTTTGAAAGCCTGCTTGGCTTGATCCTTGTTGATCGAAAAGGGAATCACCATCGCAGGGGCCAGATTGCCCGTCAGCCGATCACTGAGTACAACCGCTGCACCGCAGAAACTACATGTCGTCGCACTGGTCTCCGGTTCTGTCACAATGTCAGCTCCGCAGCTGTTACAGTGGTATTCTTTGACCTCATTTTCGGTGAATACTTGTCTCTTCAAGGGATCGGGGATCTGCTCTATGTTGTCCTGGCGGCCGCAGCTGGGACAGGATAGTGCACCTGACACACTGTCAAAGATCATACCACTGCCGCAGTTTGGACATTTATATTCAATAACCGGCATCTGCTCACCTCAATGTCAACGAAATGGTGTAACGTATTATTTATTCTTCAGCTTTTCCTGAATCGCTGCGAGTTCTTCCTCTGCACTTGGCGACGCATTCTCATTATTACCCGCATCTGCGTTCATGTCCCTCTCCAACTGGGCTATTAATTCGTCCAAATCATCTTCCTGTGCCCCAGCACGAAGTTCTGCCAAAGCCTCTGCTTCGTTCAGCGCCTGATTCGCCTTGTCTTCCATGGCCTTCAATGCAGCATCAGCTCTGCCCGCAGATGCGTTCCGTTCATTGGCCTGTTGCTGTGCCTTCGCATCTGCCATACGACCTTTCAGTTCTGCATGCCGAGCTTCCAATTGCCCCAGATCTGCAACCAGTTTATCGTTCATATGCTTCATCATCTTGGCTTTAGCAGAAGCACGTTCATATGCAGCCTGTAATTCGTTCAATTTGTCAGCCAGCTTCACTTTCTTCTCCAGAAAACCACGTGCCTTGTCTTCATCTCCCGACTCCGCTGATTTCTCCGCATACCGCTGTAACTTCTTGACATCGGCGCTACACTCATCCAATGCTCGCTTCGCCCGGCTCTCATCCGACAATACCGCCGTCGTCTCCGCTTTTACCTGACCCAGATCACTACTCAGGCTGCGCATATACTCATTCACGCTCTTCTCCGGGTCTTCCGCCCGAGACAGCATATGGTTCACATTCGCCTTCATCACGTCTCTAAACCTCGATAAGATTCCCATTACTTGTTCCTCCTCCGAAAAGTTCATATGTATACTATAATACATGAATACGCCCACATACGTTTCACATTTCACGATGGCAAGTGGAGTCTCTCCTTTCCAAAGTAAGTTAATGTTGGAGTAATAAAAGAAAAGACGAACACCTATAGTGTCGCCTTATAATCCAAAAATCCTCTCCTAATTCTCAGTATCTTTCTTCCTAGTTCACAGTCCTTTAATGAACAGCACACTTTCCTCTGCAATCCGATCTGGATCCGTATTATGTATGTAATGACCGCCATCTAAAATCTGATATTGTCCCATCTTCACAGACTCGATATAAGTTATTAGGTACGTTTTCCAATTCTCAACGGGTAACTCTTCTCCATTAGATATGAAAAAATACATCGGCACATCCGGAATTCCCTGTGTAGCAACTTTTGCTGCATTCTGTTTAATCATGTTGACTTCATCATTCATATTCGATGTCTGCGTATTCTTGTAGAATAACGCCCGGTAAAGTTCCTCTTCCTGAGGAGACAGGTGATTCTCCTTAATCGCAGCGGATGAATCCACAATCCCGGGGAAAAAGCGTGTAATCCCCATTCGTGCTCCCAAAGCTGTCAGACTCATCAGGCCTCCCGAGGGCAAAGGATATGCTTCATATACCTCTGGAATAGCAGGGTCCAATCCAATAATCGCCTTAACTTCGGTTGGATACCGTTGTGCCCAATATATTGCTTCGATGCCTGACATGGAATGCGGAAACAACACATACGGTGGATTCTGGCCAGCTAAAGTCAGCGCTGTTCTGGTTTCTTCCAATATCGTATCGATATCGCGGGATACCTCGGCCGTTTCACTGAAGCCATACCCTGCCTTCTCAACTACAGCAATTTTGTATTGTTCAGACAATCTGGAGTAAAGTGCCTTGAAATCCAATACAGGAGCGGATGTGCCCCCACCTGACAGAAAGACCAGTGTCTGTGACCCAGAACCTTCTGTATAGATATGCATTTGGTGATTATTCACGTTAACCATTGCACCTGTCGGCGACAGAATACTCAACTCACTCTTGAGCTTAATCGTATGATTCGTGAAACTAATTACAATGAACAATAGCATGACACCCAATATTGCCAAGGCACCATACCCCAATCTCTTCAACACAATTCTCATTGGTTCCCCTCCAACATGATGTACACTCTTATTTATTTTATCATGTACATTGGAAGTTATATGAGATTTAATCCTTTTCTCATCGCGCTCTAATAAATCCCTACCTAATCTATGGCTCAACCGGAAGGCTCTCCACCGCTGTAAAAAACACATCCAATAGTTCAACGTTATACGTTTTATGGACGTATTCGGTTATTAACGCCACATCCTCTTCCCTTTGATACTCCAGACATGGACGGCCCTCACTCCACAGCACCCTGCACGGGAACTTCCCGACAACATCCTTAATGATGTGATCCGGCTCAGCTACTTTATGAATGTCTCCCATATGAAATCTCCTCATTTCTCTATACTTATCGTGTGCAATTATGCATTAATTTTGAAATACGTAACGATTCGATTCAGTGTACTTCATCACATTCCACTCGGGAGAGTTATGAAGGCATATCACACAGGCTTTTTGCAGACACAACCGTGTTGGTTCCCCCATAGGTGCCATTCCTTCGCAAGTTGGCTATAATAAGGGGATCAAAGTTTTCTATAAAGGCAGGAAAAATATGCGTACACGAGTTCACTTTATTGCTCCCTACGAATCGATGATTCCTATCATACAAGAGTGCATTCCTCGTTTTCCCCAGTTAGCCATTCAGACGGACGTGGGCGATTTGGCGAACGGTGTGGAATTAGCAACTCTAGCAGAGAAAAACGGTGCAGAGATTATCATCAGCCGCGGTGGAACCGCCCAATTGATTAAAAAAGCAGTGACTATTCCCGTCATTGATGTGCAGTTATCGGGCTATGATATGATTCGTTCACTTACCCTGGCAAGCCAGTTTAACGGCCAAACAGCCATTGTTGGCTTCTCCAACATCACCTCTGGTGCACAATCGATTATTGATCTGATGGATCTGCCCCTCAAGGTCTATACCATACATAGCTCGGAAGATGTGGCACGATTGCTCCTGGAGTTGAAGGCTTCCGGGTACCGACAGATTGTTGGAGATGTGATCACCGTCAACACCGCGAAGACCTATGGTCTGGAGGGATTATTAATCCAATCTGGCCAGGAATCCATCCTTAGAGCGATGGAGGATGCACAGCTGGTCTACCGTTATTTGAGCAAAAATCATGCGATATCGATCATCCTGAATGACCTGGTTACACGGGAACATCCCAATTTACTTATTTTAAATGAACGGAATGAAGTTGTATTCGAGAACCTGACTGATTTTGAGAAAAATCCGCTGACCGATAATCACATATATCTGACAAATACCAGTCTGGAATTCCATCAATCCCACATCCAAAATGTGTTCATGGTGGACGATTACCAGCTCACGGTTAACGCCTATGAAACGACCCTGGACAATAAGAACTACAAGGTATATATGCTGGAAAAAGGACAACCCTATGCCTTTGCACAATTCGGCATAACAACGTTTACGGACGCATCGATGGAGCCTATCGTTGCCGAATCCCCTGCCATGCAGGCGGTATTACAGAACATTCGAGCACTTTACGAGAATCATGAACCGATCTATCTGCTAGGTGAAGCGGATTCCGGTAAATCTTTTCTGGTCAAACATATTCATCAGATGTACTCCGGTGGTGGACTGTTATTACAGATGGATCTCACGCAAGTTCCGCCCGGTCATTTGCACAAGATACCACTCGCCAAGGTTAGAAATGTAGAGATTAACCACATGGAAACACGTATGGAAGATCCGGAGTTGCTCGCCTTTATCCAGAGTTGCCTTCAAAATCAGATTGGGGTGTTTATACTCGGGGAACAGATATTGAACCCGCAGTGGTCACTCGATCTGGAGCTTAATACAATCATGATGCCAAATCTTGCGGATAGACCAGAGGATCTGGCTCCATTGATGCAGCATTTCCTTACAGGTTACTACCACAAATACGGAACTACTGCGGTCAGAATAAAAGAAGATGCTCTACAGCTGATCCAAGATCAGATCACACATATGAATGTCAACCAGCTGAAACATCTGATCAAGCAGGCTGCACTCAATGAACAGGAGTATGTAATAACCACCGCTACCTTATCCCGCTTGCTGGATCAGCAACCTTCTTCAAGCCCAATGAAGTTGAACGGTACGCTGAAGGAGATTGAGAAGGAAGTTATTCAATTTGTGCTTCAGGAGGAAAATAACAATCAATCGAAGGCCGCAGAGCGTCTGGGGATTAACCGGGCCACATTATGGCGTAAACTTAAAGATTAACTTTAAGTTTACGTCTTTTTTATCGCTTTTATGTGTTGCATTTTTAAACAGTTAACCAAGTGTTTAAAATTTACAATAATTTATTGTTGCTATATTAAACGATATGGGATAATATAATCCCTGCAAGCGCTTCATAAAAACGATTACTTCATAAGGAGCTACTACTATGAACATTAAAGCAACTTTAGATCGCATCCCTGGCGGTATGATGGTCGTTCCCCTGTTACTTGGTGCAACCATCAATACATTCTTCCCAAATGCCCTACGCATTGGCGGATTCACGGAAGCCCTTTTTGTCAACAGTGCCAGTACTTTGATTGCCCTGTTCCTGTTTATTGCGGGTACACAGATTACGTTTAAAACAGCAGGTTCCTCTGTCGGCAAAGGTTTGACATTGCTTACGTTCAAATGGGTGATTGGTGCAGCCCTTGGTTTTATCGCTATTTTGTTCGCGGATTCAAACGGGTTATTTCTCGGCCTGGCCCCGCTTGCCATTATTGCTGCAATGACTAACTCCAACGGCGGTTTGTACATTGCTCTCGCCGGCCAATACGGGAAAGAAGATGACAAAGCAGCCTACCCTTTCCTGGCACTCAGTGATGGTCCTTTCCTGACCATGGTAGCGCTCTCCGTCTTTGGTGCGATGGGTTTTGCGAACGGTATGTTTTCCCCTATGGCCTTTGTCGCAGTATTGCTTCCGCTCATCGTTGGTGTCATTATTGGTAATCTGGACCGCAATCTGGCGGAATGGCTGCATAAAGGCAGTGACAAACTTGTTCCGTTCTTTGCATTTGCTCTGGGTATGAACATTAGCTTCTCCTCCATCATTCAAGGTGGTCTTAGCGGAATTTTACTGGGTGTGTTAACCGTGTTATTAACGGGCGGAATCGGTTTCCTGCTCTTTAAAGCCATCGGCTGGAACCCCATCGTGGGTGCTTCCGAAGGTTCAACAGCCGGGAATGCCGTAGGTACACCTGCTGCCATCGTTGCTGCTAATGCTTCATTTGGCCCGATTGCCGAGATTGCTACGGTGCAAATTGCAGCGAGCGTTGTAACAACGGCCATCCTGTTGCCCATCTTCATCGGGTTCCTCTCCAAACGACTGGAGAAATCAGGTGGAGTCGAGAAATACAATCAAAGACCAACCACATAAATGGGTATCACCTGATTTAATGTGCATAATCTGTGCTTAATGGATGATCTGAACGGACTTTTTATTAAATTGTGCTTACAAGGAGGGATGACTGCATGAAATTAGCCATTATTGCAGATGATTTGACCGGTGCCAATGACAGCGGGGTGCAGCTTGCCCGTCATGGCTTGAAGACCAGTGTTCTTTTTAATATGGATGAAGGCCCTCTTACACGTTACGATGCCGTCGTCTTTGATACAGATAGTCGTTCCATATCCTCGCAGGAAGCGTATGACCGTGTATATCGGGCTGCTGAATTGCTGACGAACAACGGATTTGAGACGATTTTCAAAAAAATGGACTCCACCATGCGCGGTAATATCGGTATCGAGATTGATGCTGTATATGATGTCGTAAAGCCGGACTTTATGATGATTGCCCCGGGATATCCAAAAAATAACCGGACGATATTGGAAGGAATTCATTACCTGAACGGCGTTCCGCTGGCAGATACTGAAATTGCCCATGATCCGAAGACACCTGTAACGATTTCCTACCTCCCGGACTTGTTGAAACAACAGACCAAGTATGAAGTTGGCGAGATCACCGTCGCCGATCTGGAAGCCGGACAGAATCATATTCGCACCAAGCTAGAACAGTTGAAAACAAATAACATCCCGTATGTAATGGTGGACTCCACGGAAGAAAGACATCTGGAACTGATTCTGCAGATGACTCGCGAGTTGGAGTATACCTTTACTTGGGCAGGTTCGGCGGGCATTGCCAATTACCTCCCCGCACATTACGAGTTGGAATCCAGGGCTGCGTCACTTGATATCCCGGAGAATTCCGGTCCAATCTTAACGGTGGTCGGCAGCGTGAACAAAAACTCCCGCGAGCAACTGCATCGATTGATGCGCAAGTCCCGCGTGGCTTCAGTCTCCTTCCATTCCTTCAAAGCGGTATCCGCAACCGCAGACCGCGCGGAAGAGATGGAACGTGTCTATAACGAGGTCCGAGATAAAGCGCTGGAAGGACAAGATGTTGTCCTCTACTCCACCGCTGAACAGGTGGATATCGAACTGGCACGAGCAACGGGCGAAATTCACGGTCTCAATCACACGGAAGTCAGCAACGAGATTGTACTTGCGATGGGTGAGATCTGTGCCAGACTGCTGGAAGAGGGACTTTTCAAAGGGGTATCCATGACCGGTGGCGATACGGCAAAACAAATCTGTCTGAAATGGAATATTAGCGGCTTCGAGCTGCTGGATGAGCTTGAAATCGGCGTGCCGATCTCCAAGTTTATAGGGATTGAAGATCTGCATGTGATTACCAAAGCAGGCGGATTCGGCAAACCCGATGTCTTTATTCATGCGATTCAAAAATTAAAAGGGGGTATTCTTGTATGAAACCTACAATTGGAATTACAATGGGCGACGCAGCAGGTATTGGACCGGAGATTATTATGAAAGCACTGGGTCATCAAGAGATGTACGATCAGTGCAATCCACTCGTTATCGGTGATGCAAAGATTCTGGAGCGTGTATTGCCAGTCATCGGCTCAATTCTGAACGTCAACGCGATTCAAGAGCCTTCCGAAGCCAAGTATGAATTCGGTACTGTGGATGTGATTGATCTGAACCTCGTTCCTGCGGATCTGGAATATGGTAAAGTATCTGCCGTGGCTGGGGATGCAGCATTCCAGTTTCTCGCCAAAGCCATTGATCTTGCCAAAAAACAGCAGATTCACTCCATCTGCACCGCGCCTTTGAACAAAGAAGCTCTGCATCAGGGCGGGCACCTATATCCGGGGCACACCGAGATTCTGGCAGACCTGACGGATACACAAGACTTCTCGATGATGCTGACCACGCCGAATCTGCGCGTTATTCACCTGACAACACACATGGGTCTGATCGATGCTATTGCGAGTATTAACCCGGAAAGAACCTACACCGTTGTGAAGCTTGCTCATGATACGTTGAAAAAAGCAGGCTTTGAGAATCCGCGCGTTGCCGTATGCGGAATCAACCCTCATGCCGGAGAGAACGGCTTGTTCGGTAATGGTGAAGAAGAAGAGAAGCTGCAGCCCGGCATCGAACGTGCACAGCAGGAAGGCATTAACGTTGTTGGTCCACTCCCGGCGGACACACTCTTCTTCCGCGCTGGTCGCGGTGACTTCGATATCGTTGTTGCCTGCTACCACGACCAAGGCCATGCACCGATCAAGGTAATGGGTATCGAGGAAGGCGTGAACATCACCGTTGGTCTGAAAGGTGGCATCATCCGTACGTCTGTCGACCACGGTACAGCCTTTGATATCGCTGGCAAAAATATCGCCGATGATAAAAGCATGCTAGCTGCCATCCGCTCTGCTATTGAGCTGGCGCCGAAGGATCAAGTTTAATTACGTTCCTAGATGAAATACTTGTGAGTTATCTATATAATAGAAGGAAAAAGGCAATCCCTTTGTAAACTGTACCCTATGTAAAGGACATTTCTAAAAAAAACTATACGGCTTCAAGAAGATGATCTCTGTATTGTACAGGGGTCATCCTTTTTAGGTTCCACTGGTATCTAAAGTGATTGTAGTAGGTCATATAGGCTTTAACTTCTCGTTTGCTTCGTCTAACGTGGCATAGCTCTTTAAGGAAGTTTCGTCCTTAAAATGACCAAAAAACGACTCCTGCGGTGCGTTATCCCAACAATTTCCTCGTCTGGACATGGATTGCCCAAGCCCCATCCGTTTCACTTTCTTCTGAAAATCCGGATGAGTGTAGTGCGTACCTTGATCGGAATGAATGAAAGCATCATGACTCTTCTTGAATTTGCGGTTTTTCTGTAAGTGGAGCAACGTGTTTGTCGCCAGATCCATCGTCATTCGCTCCGACACATGATAAGCCAAAATTTCATTGGTGGAACTATCCTTGATGGTGGACAGATAGGCGCGCTTCCCTTGGCCGTAACTTAAGTATGTAATATCTGTTAGAAGTACTTTGCCCGGGATGCCTTGTTTGAAGTTGCGTTGTAACAGGTTAGGCATGGTTCGATGCTCATGGGTTGCCTTCATCATTCGTTTGTAGGGATTAGCTCGTCGATGAGGGCATACAATATCGTATTTTTTCATGATTCTTCGGATGCGCTTGAGATTCCACATGATCTGAAATTGTCCTTGCAGCGTCATCTTAATGGAGCGAGCGCCCTTGTTACGTTTCTTAAATTGGAAGGCTCGACGGATGTACACACCTATTTCCTCATCAACCTGTTCCTTCTTCGTGCGGCTGTGAATGGCTGAAGTGCTCCAGTATCGGTAATATCCGCTTTTGGAGACCCCGGCAGTCTCACACAGAACACTTACCATTCGCTGAAGATGGTATTTCTCAATCACGGTTCGGATTAACCTGTATCGAAGACCAGGCGTTAGTTTTACTCGTGGCTCCACCCCCGTTCGGCCAGGCGAATCTTTTTTAAGAGTTCATTCTCTGCTTGGAGCAGGTGAATCTGTGCTTCGAGTTTCGCGTTCTTTTCTGCCAAGGTTAACTCTCGTTTTAGAGACTCTCCTGAATGTTTGCCTCGTGTATCTTGTAAGCCTAGAGCCCCTTGCTCGTTGTAACTGGCTCTCCATCGGTCAGCTGCGGCTTTGACCCGAGTCATCCCAATGATCTGAACGTCAAATCCACAAGTCTCAAAGATCTCTCTAGGCATCCTTCCTTGCTGATTTAATGTAATAAAGAGTTGTTTGAACTCGTCCGTATAAGTGATTCCCTTGGTCGAAACAGACTTCACATAGTGATTTGTAGCAAGTTGCTCTACTTCGCGGGTTGTAAATGTTTTTTTACTCATTAATCGTTCTCCGTCCTTGTCTCGTTCATGGTATACAACAAAAATACCCCATAGAGAGACTTTTTTAAAGTGTCTACTCCATGGGGTACAGTTTATTGTAACTTAGAGGGTTTGCCTTTTTGTATATCTCCATATATCTGTGGCTGTTGCCATTCATGCAGCACCGCTCCACTGACATCCCCAGATCATCTCTGTCTTCTGTCAGCGCTCAGGCCTACCCAAATATATCACTTCACGTTCGCACTGTGAATGTCTGCTACGGCGATATGCACTTGGTGACATTCCGTTCTGTTTGTTGAAGATGCGATTGAACTGGGAAAAGCTTGTGAACCCACACTGTGCAGCAATATCTGTGATTTTCTCACTCGAATTCAGCAGCAATTGCTGGGCATTCCGAATACGGGTCATCTGCACATACTCCGTGAAGGTGAAGCCTGTAACCTTATTGAATTGGCGAGACAAGTGATGGGCACTTACATAAAAACGCTTGGATACCTCGTCCAAAGATAAATCCTGCTGATAATGGCTGTGAATATAAGAGGCAATGGCATACATGCGCCTGGACATCGTTGATCCAGTCTCTTCACGCACATATCCGTTCTCTGGTGAATAACGATGAAGAGCACAGAGAAACTCCACGAACTTGCTATGAATCATTACCGATTGAAGTGCAGAAGGCTGCTGCGATATAGCAAAAATATCATTGATCGGCGCGAGGACTTCCTTTCGTCTTTCTTCTGTAAATCGGAATATCGGGATGGGTTCATCAAAAATCGAAAATAGCTCATTGTAATCGCTCTCAAGACCAGGTGTATTGCGTGGTATGGCAAAGGTGATCATCAATCGTTTCGGTGGGGCGCCCTTCGGATATTGCGTCTTGTGTAGTAAGGAAGGCCGCAACAGAACGATATCATAAGGTTGAATCTCGTACAAACTGCCTTCAATGATGTGGGCAGCCGTGCGATCCAGAAGAATACAGATTTCATAGAAATCATGGAAATGCTGAAACTCCATATTTAGATCATGAGAACGCTCGTCATAATCCAGATGATAAAAGAGCGAATCTCCAGGCTGGTTCACATGGACCGCATATCCCTGCTCGTATGCCAAAACCGATTGTGTCATGAACATGCCCCCATCCTGGTTCTAATGAGTTTATTTTAGCATGAAATGCAATAAAAAGACGTTGTTTTCAGCATACAATACGTAGTTTCGGCCATTTCTCTTTTGTTATGATAAAGTTGATATGTTAGCGCTTGCAGTATTCTCGCTCCAACAACGACCACAGCCTGTACTTACTACAAACCAAGGTGGGAAACCAACATGAAAATGAATTCCTTGTATACTCGAATCCATACCATTGTTAAACACTTGGAACGTGCACGACTAACCTCAAAGACATATATCCCTGAGCTTTATCATAAAGAAAGTGGTTACCACTCCTGGGAACTGGTGCATGAGGACCCTTCCTCCTGGAACGTATTCCGTAAAGGTGATGGCTGGGGTGGCAAAGACGTACACAGTTGCTTCAAAACCCGCATTCAGATTCCGGATCATCTGGAGGGAAAAAAGGTCGTTTGTGCCATCGTCACTGGCGCTGATGACATCTGGAATTACGATAATCCGCAATTTCTGGCATTCCTCAATGGGGAATTGATCTGCGGTCTGGATGTGAATCATACGGAGATCGACCTGACATCCGCTGCGGCAAAAGGTGATGAATTCGAACTGGCATTATATGCTTATTGCAGTACTTCTGCCGCGGATGTTTTTCTGAATGTATATATTGCCGAGCATCATCAGCAAGTCTCCGATTTGTATTACGATCTTAAGGCTGCGCTCGATGCTGCCGATCTGCTGCGTGAGGATGATCTGGAGCGGCTGAAGCTTATCGAACATCTGAATAAAGCCGTGAATTTGCTGGATTTGCGCCAGGAAAACAGCTCAGAATTCCACGCATCGGTACTGGAAGCACGCCGATATCTGCAAGATCATGTCTATGGTGATATCCGCCCTGCTGGTGATCACATCCCTACCGTGCACTGTATCGGACACACGCATATCGATGTGGCATGGCTGTGGACATTGGATCAGACTCGGGAGAAGGTCATTCGCAGCTTTGCGAGTGTACTCTACTTGATGGACAAGTTCCCAGAGTATACCTTCATGTCCTCTCAGCCCCAGCTGTATGCATACCTGAAAGCAGACTACCCATCCCTATATGAGAAAATCAAGGAAAAGGTGGCCGAAGGCCGCTGGGAAGCGGAAGGTTCAATGTGGCTGGAGGCCGATTGTAACCTGATTTCGGGTGAGTCCATGATCCGTCAGATTATCTACGGCAAACGTTTCTTCAAGGAAGAGTTCGGTGTGGAGAACCGTGTGCTCTGGTTGCCGGATGTATTTGGTTATAGTGCAGCGATGCCGCAGATTATGCGCAAGAGCGGCATTGATTATTTTATGACAACCAAAATTGCCTGGAATGATACAAACCAGATTCCGAACGATACGATGTACTGGCGAGGAATCGACGGATCAGAGGTTCTGACCCACTTTATCACAGCAACAGACTATGACAAACATCCCGATTTCAGGCAGCGTCGCTTCGAAACAACTTATAATGGACGGTTTAATGCTTCGCAAGTAAAAGGTACGTGGCAGCGATACCAGAACAAAAACATCAATGCAGATGTCCTGCAATGTTTCGGATTCGGAGATGGCGGCGGTGGACCAACCGAAGAGATGCTGGAGCATGGCAGACGACTTGATGTCGGATTGCCGGGTGTACCTGCGGTGAAACGTACCTTTGTACGCGAGTTTTTCGAGAAGCTGGAGCAAAATCTGGCGGATGTTCCTTCCGTTCCCCGCTGGTCAGGTGAGCTGTATCTGGAGTATCACCGGGGTACCTACACTTCCATGGCGCGTAACAAACGGTACAACCGTCATAGCGAATTTGCGCTGGCTGATGCCGAGCTTTATGCCATGATTCATCGTCAGGCGAATGCACAGGCGGCCTATCCAACCAATGCACTGGAGCATGCATGGAAGCTGACGATGCTGAACCAGTTCCATGATATTCTCCCAGGCAGCTCCATTGAGCAGGTATATGTGGATTCCAAGGAGCAATATGAAGAAGTCCTGCGTGTCACGGATGAGCTGAAAGACAGCGCGCTGAACGGCATTACCAGCCGAATTACATCTGATGGCGAAGCCATTGTGGTATTTAACACCACCGGATTTGTACGGACGGATGTGGTTGAACTGCCTGCTTTTGCGAGAAAAGTAACCGTCTACGATGGAGATCGCCCTGTACCAAGCCAGCGGACTCCCGAAGGTGGACTTATATTCCTTGCAGAAAACGTACCTGCATCCGGGTATAAATCCTTCCGAATCACAACGGATCTCACAGACGAGCTTGTCGCGGGAGTTTCGGTTGCACAGTGGGAAGCTGATCGGCGCCATATCCATACACCTTGGTACGATATTCACCTGAATGAAAGTGCCGAGTTCGCATCCGTATGGGACAAGCTGGAGGGTCGTGAGCTGCTTCAGTCTGGCAAGCGTGGTAACGTGCTGCAAGTGTTCGAGGATCGACCTGCGGAATACGAGGCATGGAACATTGACGATTATTATGAACAGCATATGTGGGAGATTAATGACCTGCAGTCGATGGAGTGGGTTGAAAGTGGGCCGGTACGTTCCGTGCTTCAAGTGAAGCGACAGTTCCTGGACTCGATCATTGAGCAGACGATCATCTTCTACGCGTATACGCGCCGGATTGATTTCCGTACGTTTGTGGACTGGAAGCAGGAGCATTTGCTGCTGAAAGCCGCCTTCCCGCTGGATATCTGGAGTGAGAAAGCAGTCTACGAAATCCAGTACGGCAACGTTGAGCGTGCTACCCACCGTAATACTAGCTGGGATCAAGCCCGGTTTGAAGTATGCGGGCAGAAGTGGGCCGATCTGGCGGAGAACGGGTACGGTGCTGCTCTGCTGAACGACTGCAAATACGGATATGACATTCATAACTCGGTGATGCGACTGTCACTGATCAAGAGCGCAACGTACCCGAATGAAAATGCCGACAAAGAGCAGCACGTATTTACCTACGCGCTCTATCCGCATCAGGGCGACTTCCGTGAAGGACGTGTCATCCAAGCCGCTTATGATCTCAACCGTCCGCTCGTTGCCCGTGAAGTAAGTCCGCAAACCGGTACGTTGCCGGGAACATGGTCACTTGCATCGGTCGATCAGGATAATGTCGTGCTGGAGGTTATCAAAAAAGCCGAGAACAACGATGATATGATCATTCGTCTCTATGAAGCACACGGCCGTCGCAGCCGTGCTTCCCTGCAATTGCCTGAAGGAGCAGGTGCTACGGCGTACGCTTGTGATTTGCTCGAGAATAACGAAGCGGAATGCGCCGTGGAAAATGGTCGGATTTCTTTTGATATCAAACCTTATGAGATTCTGACCTTCCGTATCCCTGCGGAACAGTAAACAGAAATTACGCAACATGAAAAACTGCAACAATGCTTAATATGCTTCAACAATAAAGGGCTGCCTCCTGTCATATCTGACATGAGAGCAGCCCTTCATTTGTCGTTCTTTAAAATTCTTCGTACTCGCTTGGGTCCTGATCCCACAACCGTCCATCCGGACGATTAAATGCAGAGATGACCTGCATCTCTTCTGTGCTCAACTCAAAATCGAATATATCGATATTTTCCTGCTGATGCTGCAAGGAGCCGGCTTTCGGAATGGGAATGGAACCCAGCTGAACATGCCAGCGCAGAATGATCTGGGTTGGCGTTTTGCCATGCGTTTCCGCAATCCGAAGAATGTTCTCATCCTTCAGAATATCCTGTACGGCATCATTGCCACGTCCAATCGGACTCCAGGATTCGTTCACGATGCCATGCTTCGTATCCTGTTCCCGTTGATCGGCTTGGTCAAAGAACGGATGAAGCTCAATCTGATTCAGACTCGGCGCTATCCCTGTTTCCTTAATCAGGCGTTCATTATGTTCAGGTAGGAAGTTACTCACTCCGATGGAACGAATATACCCGCGTTTTTTCGCTTCAATCAGCGCTTGCCATGCCTCGACATACATGTCCTTCTTCGGATTGGGCCAGTGAATCAGATACAGATCGTAATAATCCAGATCCGCTCTATACAGGGATTCCTGGATCGCCACAAGTGCTTTATCATGAGCATGATAACGCCCCGGCAGCTTAGAGGAAATGAGCAGATTTTCTCTGGCGATGGAGCTTTGCTTGATTGCTCTGCCCACGGTTGCCTCATTCTCATAGTTATACGCCGTATCAATTAATCGATAACCGGCATCCATTGCAGACGTGATCGATTTAACGCCTTCTTCACCTTTTAAACTATAGGTACCAAATCCAATTGCAGGTACTTTCAAGCCATCATTCAATGTATATTCCGGAATATGATTCATGTGAGAACTCTCCTTTGTGAAAGGTCTGCTTCCTATTTTAATGCGACAAAATGACATGTGCTCTCGGTTATCTCTAACCTTTCCTCAAGCGCTTGAATCAATTGTACACCATCATCGAGAATCCCTTCGACCTCTCGCTCTGTTCACACGGTAAGTCAACCTCTCTAATAAGAGGAAAGTCGCCTCTTCATTCAAGGGAAGAGATAGTCGTGGCTGATAAAGGTCGATTACCCAAAAATTCTTTGATGGCAGCAGCCGCCCGCTTATACCCGCCAGCATCACGCAGTGTGTTCCCAATCACTCCTGCATGTTCCCTGTAGGAATCATTGCTGAGCACCTCTAACACCGCGGTTCTCAGTATGTCAGGCGTCAGGTTATTTTTATCCAAGATTACTCCCGCGCCCAACTCCTGTATCCGGCCTGCTACACGAGGCTGATCCGAGGTTAACGGGAGCATGATCAACGGTACATTGTAATACAAAGCCTCACTTGCACTGTTCATGCCTGCATGTGTCAGGAAAGCATCTACACACTGCAACACTTCCAGTTGGGGGACATAGGGCCTGATGATAAAATTATCAGGAATGAGCTCAGCAATGGGCTCCAAATCGGTATCCTTCCCAGAAGACAAAATAAACTGCACAGGCAAATCACGAAAGGCCGTAAAGCAAAGCTTATAAAACTCGAGATCTTTATTTAAAATGGTTCCCATCGAAATATAAACGGCCTGCTTATAAAGAGCATGCAGAGATTCATTTGCAAAAGCTGGCGCATCCTTGCGCGGGATAATGGACGGGCCAGTGAACACAAAGCTGTCGTCCAGCTTGTCCCCCATGGGTTGAAAATAGCGGCTTGTATAGACAATCTTCAGTTGTCCTGGATGAACTGAAAGTTCCGCCAGAGAAGGCGCAGCCACATTGAACCGGGAAGCTAATTGTTGAGACATTTCCATAATGCTGTTATATAGCTCCTGGACCTCCTCATTGTCATCCTTCAGATTATGACTACCTGACCCGAGAGGCTCTACAAAAACAAAGGCACTGGTCGAGCAGATCGTGGGTATCCCCAGCTTTTCGCCCAAAATTTGTCCGCCCCAGCCGATTAAGGAGTCAAAAATAATATAATCGTAGGTTTCATTTTCGATCAGATTCAGAACATCCGGAATAAACCGTTGAATTATTTTTTTCAAAATCATATATAAGAATTGGTACGGATGCTTGATTTCAAATGGCTTCATATTGGGGTTGTTGAGCAGGGTTGCCTCGTTGAAGGAGTAAGCTTTAAATTGAGCACCTAACGCTTCAATCTTCGTCCGGTATTTTTCAGTACAACAATAGACGACCTCATCTCCGCTCTCTATCAACTCCTTGATTAACCCGAGCGACGGATTGATATGCCCTTCTGCAGGCATCATCACAACTAACACACGTGCCACGAAGCTCACCTCCATCAAATTTTCCAATAATCAAAGCGGTACATTGTATATCCATATAATTGAGAAGAAAAAGAAAACATAGAATATGGAAATCAAACCCATATAAACATACTATTAATTATTTCCATTTTTGTAAATAGTAAATATGTCACTTTTTGAATAAAAAAAAAGCACCTTTACGGTGCTTCGGATCTCAATATCCGCTCGAATATTGTTTGTTTTCTTTAAGTTGCACAATGTCATGTCCGGTTGGGTTCTGGAAGGCCCGCAGTCCAAATGTTGGCGCTACCGCGAAAATATGGTCAAAGATATCCGCTTGCACATTCTCATACACACCCCAGTTGATATCATTGCTGAATGCATAGATTTCCAGAGGCAGTCCGCGATCTTCCGGTGCTAGTTGTCTCACAATCATCGTCATATCCTTATTGATTTTTGGATGATTCCTCAAATATTGATGGATATATTCCCGGAACACACCGACGTTTGTCAACTGTCTGCCGTTCACGTTGCTTTCGGTATTCACTTGATGCTCCATATTGTACGCTTGAATTTCTTTCAATTTTGACGTGACATAATCAGTCAGGTAGTGGATTTTCTCAAATTCAGCCACCATCTCTTCCGTACAAAAACGGATACTGCTGATATCAATATAAATACTCCGCTTAATCCTTCTGCCGCCGGACACCTGCATGCCTCTCCAGTTACGGAACGAGTCCGAAATGAGGGCGTAGCTTGGAATCATCGTAATTGTTTTATCAAAATTCATAACCTTTACCGTGTTCAATGTAATGTCAATGACGTCACCGTCCGCATTATACTTTGGCATCTCGATCCAGTCACCGACACGCACCATATCGTTCGACGATAGCTGTACACCGGCCACGAGGCCCAGAATCGAGTCTTTGAATACGAGCATTAATACCGCCGATAACGCCCCAAGTCCACTGAGGATAATAAGAGGATTCTGTCCAATCAGGCTGGAGATGACGATAATACCCCCGATAATAAACAGGACAATCTTGGCTACCTGAATGTAACTCTTGATTGGGCGAATCTTCGATACCTCATAGGTACGATAGATATCATCGAAGACATTCAGCAGAGCATTCAGAACCGTAATCATGATGACAATCATGTACGTCATAGCTGATTTTTCAATCAAAGCCTGATAGGGCGAGAAAATATAAGCAGAATAATAGATAATAATGGCCGGTACGAGATGTGACAGCTTCTGAAATAAATTTTTCTGCACCACGATGTGGCCCCACTTGAAACGATTGTTACTCACGATACGATGCACCGTCTTCAGTACCACTCGCTTGGCAATAACATTCGCCATTACCGAGATTAGCGCGATAAAAATAATCATAATCACATTCGAAAGGTATCCAATGGAGGGTTCACTCATGCCGATTTCTTCTAGTTGATTTCTGATAAAATCCATTGTTTCCTCCTGACATAATCTAGTTTAGCCTATTATTATAAAGTAGTTTGAGAGGGCAAGCAAAGTTTGTGCTCCCGCTCCGTTCTTCCTATGCATTATATATATTTAAAAAAGGACCCTATCATTCAAAGAATGATGGGTCCCACTTGATTATGTCGTCTTTATATCATGCTCACGAGAAATGTCTAACAACTCACTCACCGTCACCAATCGGTACCCTTCCGCGACCAGCTCATCCACCAGCACACGAACTGCCTCCACCGTCTGGGAACGATCCCCGTACCCGTCATGGAATATGAGCACGCTGCCAGGTTTCACCGCAGACCGGGTATGCTCCAGGATGTGTTCAACACCGGGATTGTCCCAATCCTTCGCATCGCCGTTGACCGCACCGATCGTGCGATATCCACGCTCCGCTGCCAGAGACAGTATATCATCGTTTACGCCAAAATACGGCGGTCGGAAGCTGCGGGCAGGTTGCCCCGTAACTTTTTGAACAAGATTTTCTGCGCGTTGCAGTTCCCCCCCGGCTTCCTTTAGCGTCAACTTGGTCAGATCTGGATGCGTGTACGTATGGTTAGCGATCTCATGCCCTTCACGATGCACCTCCGCCGCAATCTCCGGGTGATTCTCCATCTCTTGGCCAATCATGAAAAACGTCGCCTGCCCACCGGCAAGCCGGAATATCTCAAGCACTTGAGGTGTATAGACCGGATGCGGTCCATCATCAAACGTGAACGCCACAACCTTTTCCCGAACAGACTCCTGCTCTACCATCGCGATATTGACCATAAATAATGACCCCTCTCTGCAACTACCTGGCTACATACCCCCTTATTATTCCATGACCACAGGCTCTGGTCTAGTCCAGAGATCACACCTTGCGAAATCCTGAATCAAGCCGATATCCACCAGAAAGAGAGTACAGCGAGCGAGCAGCAAGCCCTTCTACCGCCAAGCCTCCAGTCCAGCCTTCAGCTAACCCTTGATCGCACCTGCGATCATACTCTTCTGCACCTGTTTGTTCAACAGCAGATAGATGACTACCGTTGGCACCGTTGTAATCATCAGTCCCGCACCAATGATGCCCCATTGCGTAATGTACGTTCCCACCATCGACATCATGCCCACCGTCAATGTCTGGTAAGCCGTGTTATTGATAAACGTGACAGCAAACATCAGCTCATTCCAGCAAGATAGAAATGTGAAGATCGCTACAGTTGATATGGCCGGACGCACAAGCGGCAGGATAATGGAGAAAAACGTCCGGTATATGCCGCAGCCGTCGATAACCGCCGACTCCTCCATCTCTCTCGGGATACCTTTGAAAAAACTGCCCAGAATGAACACCGCCATCGGAATGCCAAATGCCACATAGGGAATGATCAGAGACCAGTAGCTGTTGAGCAGGCTCAGATTCTTCAAAATAATAAACAATGGCAGCAGCGCCGCATGAATCGGCACCATCATGCCCAGCAAAATGATTGTCATCGTGAACCCGCTGAGCTTCCAGTTCATTCTTGTGATTGCGTATCCCGTCATGGAGGACAAGATCAGTACCAAGACAATGGAAGCCGCAGTAACCAGCACACTATTCATAAAATAGGTCAGCACATGGCCGTCGGACATTGCTTTGGTGTAGTTGCTCCACAAAAACGCTTTGGGCAACCCGGCCACATCACCGCTGAAAATCTCACTGTTATCCTTCAGGGAAAACAGCGCCAGCCAGATAAGCGGGTAGATCTGCACGATCGCAACGAGGATCAGAAACGCTTGCAGGAACACTTTCCCGATCGGTCCGGAGATGGACCTCGGCTTGAGCTTTTTTTGCAACATGACTTCTACGGTACTCATGCCTTATGCCTCCCTCTACTCCGTTTTAAACAATGAATTAATGAGGATCGTACACACCAGACACTCCACAATGATAAAGACCGAGATCGCACTGCCATATCCGTACCGAAACGTATCAAAAATGGTAGCGTACATCAGTGTGCTCGGCACTTCAGTGGTGTAAAATGGACCGCCTCCCGTCAGCACATAGATCAGGTCAAACACCTTGAACGCACCGATGACGGAAAAAACAAGGCTTACCTTCAGAATCGGCTTCATCAGCGGGATCATAATGGACCACGCTGTGCGAATACGGGAAGCACCATCCATTCGAGCAGCTTCGAGCACATCCTGAGACACGGACTTCGCACCTGCATACATCAGCAGCATGTGATACCCTACGTACTGCCACAAGGTCGGAATAAACGATGCCGCCAGCGCGGTGTCCTTCTGTCCCAGCCAGTCCTGTGCCAGGCTGGATAAGCCAATACTTTGCAGCAGCACGTTCAGCAGGCCATAATCGGCATTGTAGATTTTTGACCACAACTGGGCAATAACCACCGTTGAGATCAACACCGGGATGAAATACACGGTCCGGTAGAAGCCTTCCCCCTTGACGTTGGACGCCAGAATCAGTGCTAGAACCAGCGAGATCGGCAGTTGAATGAACACCGAAGCTCCCGCGAATAACAGAGAGTTCTTGATCGAATTCAGCACACGGGTATCTTTAAACATCTCTACATAGTTGTCTAGGCCGATAAATGTACCCCTGCCCACGCCGTTCCAGTCCAGAAGACTGTAATAACTGGAGACAAAGATAGGAATAAGCACAATGCCGCAGAACAGAAGCAGCGTCGGCAGTACAAAGACGGCTATCGTGCCTTTATTGGAAAATACAGAGTTCATTGTTGTTCTCCTCTCAAAGGCGTGACCGGGATATACCGGACCACGCCTTGTTTGGGTTCATCTTCATGGTTAGAAGCGGTAGCATTGCAAGGTCACAAGGTCTATGCGCAAGATATTCACAGGTAATTTGCAAAGACTTGTAGTGTAAGGACCTAGGGCCTGTAAGCATTTAAGCTTGTAAGCTTGCACGCACGTATACCTGCCTACCTGTTTTCTATAGACTTAGCTCTGTTGGTTTGAGCTGTGCCATCTGTTTGCAGAACTCCTCCGGTGTTACATCGCCTGCAAGCAGCTGGGCAATCAGGTTTTTGTGCGCTTCGGCAGACTCCGCAGGCAGAATGTTATCCCACCAGGCGATGAATGAGGTCGCCTTTTTCATAATATCTGCCGCAGACAGATCAAGGGAGGACAGGCTGGATGTGTCGAGTGCATCGGTTTTCCAGCTTGGCAGACCCGCTCCAGCCAGAAAACCTTTTGTACCAAGCTGCTCGCTTAGATACATGAGGAATTCCACGGCTTCCTTCGGATGTTTGGTATTCTGGTTGATGTAGAAACCATCGACGGCTCCGCCAAAGATTTCGGTATTTGTGCCTTTGCCATCTTCAAATACCGGGAACGGAATCACTTTCACTTTGCCTTTGACTGCGGAGGACGGGTCCTCAATTCCTGCATTCACCCAGTTGGCCTGGAACATCATCGCCCCGTTGCCTGCATTAAATGCCCCAAGCATCTCGTCATAGCTCATGCTGAACATGCTGCTGTTGAACGCTCCTGCTTGTGCAAGCTGCTGCATTTTGGTGGCAGCGGCAACAAAATCGGGCGAATCCCACTTCGACGGATCTTTAAAGGCTTCCATCACCGCAGCATTTCCTGCCTGACGCATCGCAATAATGTCGTACCAGTACATGCCCGGCCAGCGGTCCTTCTCTCCAATCACAGCCGGGGTGATTCCTGCCGCTTTCAGCTTGGTGACTGCATCCAACAGTTCGTTATATGTGGTCGGAATCTTGGCACCTGCCTGCTCGAACAATTCCGTATTCACGTAAAGGTTGGCGATATGGGTATACACGGGCAATGTGTAGATTTTGCCGTCCATATTGATGGCCTCCGCCATACCCGGCCCCATTCGTTCTTTGATATCGTCCGTCAGGTAACTTGAGATTTCCAGCACATTGCCGGATTTGATGTACGGCTGCATGAAGCTGCCACCACCCATGCCATAGAACAGGTCTGGCGCTTCACCAGCTGCAATCGATGTTTTGACTTTGGTTTTGTACTGTTCTCCTGTCGTGCCCGTACGTTCAACCTGAATGTCCGGATGCTCGCTGTTCCATTTCTCAACAATCTCGGGCAGTAACTTGGCCGAAGGATCGGTATTGCCGACCGATTGATCCCACAGCGTCAGCTTGATCTTGCCGTTACTTTCCCCCTGTGCTCCTCCGCCGGACGAACCGGATGAACATGCCGCCAGACTGCCTACAATGCCCAGAGTCAGAATTAGACTTGCTGATTTTTTTAATAGCGCTTTCATCTCTATGGACCTCCCTATGCGTTTTAGTTGGTTCTAGCCCATATTTTAGGCAAACTGTGCGTTGTTCTCCATTTAGAAAACAGGCATCGATTTGTAATATTCGAACATATGTGGAAGTGGAAGTGCGTTTACGCTCAAACCATCTCTGCACTCCCCCACACTCCCCATTTTTGCATTTTCATTTTTCAGGTTTTTACATTCCGATACTCATTCATGGATCGGCCGATATGTTTTTTGAACAAGACGCTGAAATAGTGTGGGTCCGGGATGCCTACCTGCTCCCCAATCTCATACCCTTTCATATCCGTCTGTTTCAGCAGCATTTCAGCCTTCTTTATGCGGAGTTGAGTCAGATATTCCACAAATGTCTGCCCGGTTTCTTTTTTCATCAGCCGCCCCAGATGGCCTGAACTTACGTAAAAAGCAGCCGCGGTGCTGGAAAGCCCCACTTCCGCATTGCCCATGTTCTCTTCAAGATAAGCGATCACCCGGTCGATCAGATTGCCTTCTTTGGCCTGTCGCTTGGCTTGTATGACATCCGATACGGTGCGGACATGCTGCTCCAGCATACTTTTTAGTTCGGGCAGATGATCTGCTGTAAAAATGGCCGCAACGGCCTCTTTGTTCAATGCGTGCTCTCCCTCAATCTGCTGCTCTATGGCAGCACGCTGGCACTCCGTAACCACATCCATGGCTGCCATCCGAAACTGTGAAACGTCCGAAAACGGCACAGACAGCATACGCTCCAGCAACAATACGGCTTCTTCCCCCGCACCAACACTGACGTAAAATTGCAGTTGTTGGAGCAGCTGAGCATCCGAGTGGTAGGGCTTTTTCCCGCCTTCGATGACCAGATCCTCGAAGCAAATGACCTGATTTTTTCCCACAAATGCCTGATAATCGAGTGCACGACACGCCTCCCGGTATCCCACACAGGCCCTTCCCCATGCTGATTGCCATTGCCCAATCCCTACTGTCACATCAACTTCACACCCTTCGAGCTTAAGCGTATGTTGAAGTTCTTCCTGAAGCTGCTGTACCTGATTGGCAAATTCCGTATCCGCACCAAGCGAGAGTACAACTATCCGGTTATGCGGGTCCATGACGATAATGGTTTGCGAATCCTGGGGATAAAATGCCTGCACCTGCTTCATGCCTACCATTCGCAGCAGAATATGTATTTCCTCAGCGGGTTGTCGATGGGCTTCTGTCTGATGCTGGCTTAAACGGGGTTGAGCGTGTTGTTGTTGAAGCCCTCGTTGGGCTTTGTGTGTTTGGTAATATGGTTCGGATAGATGTGGATATACCTCTGGTGCAGCTATCTTCGCTTGCGGTACAGCAACCTCCACCTCCATGACTGCAATGCACAACCCTGGTTTACCTGAAGAGATGGGAATGCCGAAGAATCGCGCCTTCTCTTGTAGTTCATCCTCAGGCATCACTTCACTTAACCATTGATTCACAAATCGCTCCCTGAGATAAGGCAAGCTCTGCTTCATTTCCTCCCGCAGCTTCATCAGCTCGTACTCACGCCCCATCTCCTGCTCGATTGCCACTCGCAGCTTCGCCGTAACCTGTAATAACTCAGAAGCACGAATGGGTTTCAAAATAAAATCGGATATTCCCAGCTTCACACTCTGACGAGCATATTCAAATTCATCATGCCCCGTCACAACCACGATTTTTAAGTTCGGGTAACGTTCCATGAGGATGCCGCTCAGTTCAATGCCGTCCATCTTTGGCATGTATATATCCGTGAACACGATGTCTGGACGCAACAGCTCAACCTGATCCAAAGCCTCTTCAGCATCGGAGGCCTCGCCAACGATGGTCATGCCTTGCTGCTCCCAATCGATACGCATGCGCAGCAGATTTCGGATGAGGTACTCATCATCCACAATCAATACCTTTAATGGTTCCACAGTTAATTCCATGATTCATCGGCTCCCTTCGGGATCGTTATGATAATGGTTGTTCCTTTTCCAACCTCGCTCTGCAGCTTGAGTCCATCTTCTCTGTCATAAAAAATGCGAAGCCGCTCCATCGTCCCCCATAAGCCAAAGCTTGGATTGTGTTTAGAGTTAAAGGTAGGATTAGAAGGATTAGATGAGTTAGATGGGTTAGATGGGTTAGATGGGTTCGAGCGGTTAAACCTGTTCATTTCTGTGCGTTCAACCTGTTGCACTTCTTCCCCGGACATGCCGACTCCGTCGTCAGTGATCGTTAGAAGTACCCCCTCCATGGATCGATGAGCTTGAATACGTATCATACCTGGGCTGCCTTTAGGGCGTATGCCATGATACAGCGAATTTTCTACCAGCGGCTGGAGCACGAGCTTGGGAATCATTACTCGCTCACAGTCTGAATCGATATCGTACTGCACCTCAAATACACCGGGGTATCGCACCTGCTGGATCGTCAGGTAATTGCGTACAATCTCAACCTCCTCGTGCAGCGTGATCAGTTCACGGCCTTTACTGACACTCAGCCGATAGTAACTTCCAAGCGCTTCTAACAGCTCACATACCTTATCGTTCATGCCCGACATCGCCAGGGAGGTAATGGAATCAAGTGTGTTGTATAGAAAATGCGGCTTGATCTGCGCCTGGAGTGTATTTAACTCTGCTCGACGAATCGTCTGCTGCTCCTGAATGATGCGTTTCAACATCTGGTCAATCTGCTCAATCATCTGGTTGTATCCTCCATATAGCTGTGCGAACTCGTAACTGTTCAGCTCAACCGTCACTTTGCGGAAGTTCCCACTTGGCGCTTTCTGCATGGAACGAAGCAGCTTGTGAATCGGCTTAATGACGCTGCGCGAGATGATGAATGAACTGACGAAAAAGACCGTTCCGTTCACTGCCAGTAGAATCAACGCAAGCAGCACCATGGATTTATTACGGGTATCCGTAGCCCGGTATGGACTCATGCTGATAAATTTCCACTGATCATCACCAGCCGAACGATAGGTCACCGCATATTCCTGACCAGCCGATTGCAAGGTGATGAAGCCGGAGGATTGCTCTTGAAATGTTTGTGCTAACTTGGCCCGATTGGCCTCTAACATCTCGTGCATCCCATCCTGTCCAGAAGCGGCAGATATGGATTCATCGGATACAGCAGGTACGGCCTTCTTTCCATCGGCTGCGTTCGTTGCAATCACCCGCTGATGCTCATCCAGGATGGCCACCTGAAATGTATCAGGTGCAGACAGGTTGGCATAGGCCTGAGCGATGGATTTGCCCTTGATGTTCATGACCAAAAATCCAAGCGGAGACGTATCATCCAAATCCCGAATGAGGCGAATAAACGAGACCACCTCTTGTCCATCATTCTCCCCCGTCGCCGATACTCCGCTATCGTTGTTCCCACCATTCAGCCTGAGCAGATATCGTCCGTTGTGCTTCAGTGCCTGTTCGTACCACGGCGCTTCCTTCACATTCGCTTCCATAAACGTGGGCCATTCCTGTGTACCGACCGAGAATCGGTGTCCCGAATTATCGTAAATATAGACTGAATCGATAATTGGAACCGCTTGCATAAGATTGGTCAAATAAGCGCTGACCTTGGACTGTGTCTGTAAATTGGAGTACACATTGCCCTGCCGCAGCAGGTTCTGCAAGTTCGGATCGGAGAAAATCATTTTCGAATAATTGTTCACGTTCTCGATCATCAGATTAACGTTGGTCTCAATGGATGTAATCGTCTGCAATGATGCTTCATTGATCTTTCGCTGCGCATCACTTTCCGAGATTCGATTCAACACCAATGCACTGAACGCCACCGTTAGCAGAATAATGACAAAGTAGGCAAACGGGATTTTAAAGGCGAGTGTCTTGGGCTTGCGTTGAATGAACTCTCTGAAACGGGGAGTCCAATTCTTCTTCATTGCACTGGTGTTCGCTTTTGCATTTGCGTTTACTTCTGCATCGGTCTCAATATCTGATTGGGCTGTTGCTTTCACCTCTATTTTCATCTCCTTCTGTCACTACTCCTGCATCTGTTGTTGCATCTTTTGCTCTTTGATTCAATGTGACCCTCCTTTGGTTCCGATGTGTGATGGGTTTATCGGTTGGGATCGGATGACCTGTTGTGATATCCACCACTCTCTCGGATTTTATACAATTGTATATTATAGGACGGTGTATGGAGGAGGCTCAACTCTTTTTATCGCTTACGGATGGCTTGACTGAGTGAAGTAGAATGAGGCTTTGGGAAGACGATTGCTGTAAATGCTGTGAGTGGGGGTCCCCGTAATTGGAGCCGCAAGGAGTACTGCTTTATAAAATGTTGGAGGTCCAGATAATAAGTTGTGGTTTGGTGCCGGATGGAGAGTGAAGCGGGGGAGAAGCGGAGGGTCTGAATATACAAAAGACGATGATAAACGTCTACCTTGATATGTCATACTTTTGAGCAGGATTACAGTATCTACGGGCATAATTCTTACTACTCACAGAGTGTTGATCGAGTGATTAAGGTTGGGAAGTCCATTCATGGTCTTCTCGTATGATGAATTGAAGTGGGGAAAATGTCGGGGCATCCTGCCCTCGGGCAGGACAAGCACAGAGTTAGTTATGGTAGGATACAGCGAATCGTGATCAAAGCGAGAATTCGGTAACTCCTTTTTTGGAGGTATATTTTAGCGTGTAGCTTCCTTCTGTGCCATATGGCATCGTAGCGATTTGGATGCGGGTGTAATCCAGCCGACTCTCTCTGAGCACTTTTTTAATTAGCGCTATGCTCCGATCCTCGTCCGTTACCACACAGAAAATGTTCATTACATATTCCTTTGGATCAGCCACACGGCTACCCAGATCACATCCATCGACCTCCCCCAAATCCGCCTGGGTCAGAACGGTTTCCAGATATTCCATCACCTTTTCCTTCAACCAATGATCTCGTTTGCTGCCCTGCGCGCTCTTCAGTGGATATTGCACCACAAGCCAGTATTTTTCACTCATTTAGCTTCACCAACCAATCTTTATATGATAGGGCATTACGTTATGTGCGGACACTTAGACGATAAGAGTTCATATCTCAGCCTTACACTCCTCCAGTTCAAAATGGGCTAGATCATTGACCTTACTGCTTTTTGGAATTGTACTGCCCTTCCATTTGCAGGATGAGGAACATGGTGATGTTTAATGAGATGGGAGCTTAACGTGTCTGCTGACTTTCTGCCAATAGCCACGATCTGAGCATCAGGATTCAGTTGCATAAGCTGTCTGGCAAATGGCAAACCATCCTCCAACTCTGCCAAAGTCGGTGTTCGATTCGTCATCCTGTTTTCAGAAGAGTGATAAGGATGAAAGGGATAGATGTTCCAAAATATAAAGTCCGTTGGTTTCCACCTTGAACTGGATAACACTTCACCCCATATAATAGATGCTGTCGGCTCTGCGAATCCATATAGTGCCTGAGTCTGGTTAGGTTTGGCGATATTGGGCAGGCTTGTTCGAACACCCGGCTCACCTGCAAAAATCATCTGGTGATTCACCAGCGAGTGATTACCGGTAACCATTCGCTCGGACGTCAAGGGTACGCCGGAGAACCTCGCCCCTTGATATCCCACGGCTTCAGCAATAAAAATGTACCGAGCCTTGGACATTCTTGGTTCCAAATACCTGACCAAATGTTCAGAACGAATCTCCACCGCTTCGGGGCCAATATCATAGCCCGTCACATAATCTCTCCAAGGATTAATCACATTTACTGGCGACACATATGCTTGTATCCCTGCAACAAACTCGCGGATCTCTTGCTGCGTTTGGCTCATGCTTTTTTGCCTCCTTTGGGAGATTCCAGAGTACATCAGGCTTGCATCAGCTTATTTTACAAAGATTATAGCATAAACAGAAAAACCACCAACCAGAACGCTGGTTGATGGTTTTCGCTCTAATGGAAGCGAGGGGATCGAACAATCGTCCAAAGATAACAGCACATAAGCTTCTACGGGTATAGTCACAGTTTTGATGTCAGCCAAGTATCAGTAACCCACAAGAACAGGATTAGCCCACGCAGGTATGGACTCAACACAATAGATCAAATTACTCTGGATGATTTCCGCAACAATTAAAGGCTCGTATGTATTATCAATGATGATAACCCGATCTGCGATGGCTAGAGCCGGTTTAAGGTTCTTCAATGACTCACCATATCGATAACGAATGTCTGCTTCTGAAATCCAATGTCCACCTTGTTCAACACGAGAGGCTACACGATCTATATGCATTTGAACATCCTCAAGACCGATATAATAAACGACAATTTCATAATTGTTTTCTTTTGCTATTTCCATATGTTTTAAAACAAATGATCCGGACAATGTCGTTTCAATAGCGAAGTTTACACCACTTTTAATGAGTGATCGGATTCTTTTTACAGCTTCCCTGCCAGCAGACAGGTCAGCACTGCGTGGATTCTCTGGCTTCAACTCTCTTGCAATTTGATCTGGATCAACAAGTTCACCAAGCCACTCTCTCATTTGCATGCTGAGTGTACTTTTCCCTGCTCCATTTGTACCCGCAAACACAGTCATGACTGGTCTGATTTCACTCATGATATTTAAACTCCTGCCGTTTTCCAGTAGCATCAAATGTAATTTCGAATTTATTACCGGCAGCATCCTCACGAACGCGTTTGTTGTTCTTTATATAATAAATAGAGGCACCTGATTCTTTAGCTTGTTTCCGTGCATGTTGATTTGCTTTTTTTAAAATTTCTTGGAGCTGTTCTCGATTTTCAACCATCTTGAGTCCCCCAATCTAAATTTATGTTTTATTATATCATAAACAGAAAAACCACCAACCAGAACACTGGTTAGTGGTGGATAGAAGCTGTAGCAAACTATTGCGGTATAACTTCCTCCCACTGACCATTGGTGGTTTCTTTGTAGATATGAAGGTTTCCATCATATTTTCCCTCAATAAAGTTAGAACCCGCTTCTTTCAAGTACGGATCCAAAATAACTACTCCTTTACTCAGTTAGCATCAACAATATGATATTTAATGTTAAACATTATAAATTAGTTTTTCATATGAAAGACCCTGAGATTAAATTCTCACTGCGTGGATCAGCTGTCGTTGTATCACCCCGTTGCGATTTACCGTTGATACTTACACTTGTCTGTCTCACTATCCAGGTCAATAGATTTCCAATAGAAATACCCCTTTCAGTTCTGAATCTAAAAGGGGTGGGACTAACCATCATCTAATACTCTAATATGGAATATTTTATGACATGAAGCTTAAAATATCGTCTTCTTGTTTCGTATCAACAGCGATTTTATTACGCTGCATTTTTTTGCAAGATGTACATTCATGTACAATTTGATATCCTTTTTTACTAGAATATTCGAGTTGAATGGGCTTCATTAATCCTTTACAACTACTTAAACGATCGCCTGGTCTATTGTCTAGGTGCTTAGAAAATAAGCAAATTGGACAATGATTTCTAAAGCTTCCGTTTGTTAATGGTTCAACATATGCATGACAGTTTTCACAACGGAAACTTGTATTTTCAGTTTTTCTACTCAACGTATCTTCCTCCAAGATGAATTATTTCATCTGAAGAAAGGGTTCCGTTTAGTTTTCCTATCACAAGATAGTTTCAGGCTTTTAAAGGGAAGTGACAAATTCACCGTCTTGTTTTGCAAAACGATTACTTCTAGTTCCTACTTCACAAAAGCATCTTTCATCTTTTGATCCGGACCACGATTGATTTTCAAGTTTTGTATCAACCACTGTAAGACGGACTTACTCCACCTTCCACTAGTAAGTGTTCACCTCTAATCACTGACAAAGGCATTCGTCCCCTAAAAGAACACGTTGGCTTTTATCCAGTAAGTGCATATAATTAGACTCCATTTCTTTGAGATAATAGTTAGTCCCATATTTAATTATAACAAAATATATTCTTAGTGAATATTTAAACAGACTATAAGCCATCACATCAACCGCACCATTCTTGTCCAAATCCACGACCGTTTCAACATTAATTAGCCTACTTTATCTCCTACAATCACAGCGGTATCCTTAACAGGATACTATGAAACTTCAAAAATCGTTTTGTTCTGCTAGCTAGGTGATACGCTATCTCCTCTATGCCTGAGGTCAACAGAAGAAAATAATAAGCTGAACTAAGTAAAAGCCAGTTGCGGGGGCAACCTAAGGTGACATCAAAACTGCTACTTACAGAGGGTACCGCCATGTACATCATCAGAGATATATCGTAATTGACGTCAGAGAACCCCGAAGCCCTAGAGCCAAAGCGCTTTACCCTACCACCACATATCCAAACATGCAAAAACAGCCACCGAATGGTGGCTGTCACTGATACTACTAATGGAGGCGAGGGGAGTCGAACCCCTGTCCGAAGATAACGGCACATAAGCTTCTACGGGTGTAGTCACAGTTTTGATGTCACCCGAGTATCGCCCCGTAACCGGCTATACGTTGGGTCAGCCTGATTGTCTTCTTCAGCACACCCCAGGCGGAGATGTGACAGCGTATCCCACTACTAGTTAGCCCCTATCCCTGTCACATGGGCGATGCAGGGTAGAAGCACGCACACAGTTTCTTAGGCTGCGAAAGCGTAGTTTGTTTGTTGTTTGCCGTTTAATAGGCTTTAGCGTTGATAAAGCGGACGCGTCCCCACTACCCGCTACCCATGCTCGAACTATCCCCGTCGAATCCATAAACGCCCCCTCAATGAAGAAGGGCTCCAGGATTAATCCGTGAATACGGAGCAAAGGTGCTGCACATCTTTTTCCTCCAAGGTAAAAAGATGCTTCTTTCAAACTCGGCATTCCTGTCTGCTACATGAGTAATCATAACACAGGACACGTCACCGAAATAGTATAGATTGCTGGAAGACATTCCAGCAGGCTGAGCATGTGTACAAGGTTATCCAATACAACAGGCTCAATCGTCTACATATTATACCGCGTCACCAATCGGAAGTAAAGTTTACCCAGATTGGATCACGAACAACTGCACCTAAGTATCTTACCCACGATTTAGTCAACTTACGCAACAGCTGATAATTTAGATTCACCACTTCACTTAGAACCAGGCTCCTAGCTGTTTTCTTAGTCACACATCAACAAAAATCAGCTCACTGCTCACTTCAGCAACTCACATCACATCCCCTTTCCACTAAAAATAAAAAAGCCTCAATCTTGCCCATTGCAGGACAAACCTTGAGACTCCTTAACTCGTACATCAATCTTTTATACACCTAAAGTAAAGCCTTTACGCCCAGCGCTCCACTTAACGCGCAACCTTCTGCTTCTCGCGCAGTACCCGTTGGATATCACGTTGAGCATCGCGCTTCGCGGCAGTTTCACGTTTGTCGTATTGCTTCTTACCTTTACCCAGTCCAAGCAACAGCTTAGCGTAACCGTTCCGGATATAGATTTTCAGTGGCACAATGCTGTACCCATCCTGTTTCGATAACCCGAGCAGCTTGTGAATCTGCACTTTATGCATCAACAACTTGCGCGTACGTGTCGGATCGAGCGGATTATTTCGGTTCCCTTGTTCAAAAGGACTAATATGCATATTGTGAATATGAATTTCACCGTTTCGAATCGTGGCAAATGCATCACCAATATTCGCACGGCCGTTACGAAGAGATTTGATCTCCGTTCCGGTAAGCACCATGCCCGCTTCATACGTATCTTCAATGAAGTAGTCATGGGAAGCCTTTTTATTCTGTGCGAGCACTTTACTCTGTCCATCATTCTTGCCCATGTCCTCACTCCTTCTCCGTAAAATAAGCCGGTACCATGCTCTATAGCAGCGCACCCGATGTTGCACCAAGGTACCACGTGCCAGACCTTAATTGTAGCAAGTACGGCTGTTAAAATCAAGAAAGAGGCGACCTCTGCCGCCCCTCCTCATTACACTACTTTCAGACTGTGCGAAACAACACACCGCTGAAGTGACTATTTTCTCCAACGCTAAACCGGAGGAACGAATTGTAATTCATCTCTCCAAGTTACGTTAACTTTATTTTTTCTTTTTCCGTACAAAAGCTGCCGTGCCGTTACCAGCTGCACCTTTGCTCTTCTTCCGCTTGCGTCGTGGTGCTCCGCCTTCCTGAGCGCCACCAGGAGTTGCATTCTCTCCAATAAATACGCCGCTTGGCGAAGTGTTTTTGCGTCCACTTCCGCCTTTGCCACCTTTACCGCCGCCCTTGCCGGACTTAAAGCTTCCTTCACCGCGACCGCTGCCGCTGTTCAGGCCACTTCCTTGTCCACCGGTTGAACTAGTATCCGATCCACCCGATGTAGAGCTATATCCGCCTTTACCTGAGCCAAAACCAAAGCTCACCGCGCCTTTGCCCCGGCCAGTTGATCCTCCAGCATCACCGGCACGACGCTCACCTTTTGGTTTGCCGCCGCCTTTACCTGCGTAGCCACCGGAGGAACCTGTGCCCGCACCTGCACTCGCTGCTCCACCGCGACCACCACGTCCAGCTTTGCTGCTCTCTTCCGCTGATCTGCCACCACGGTTGCCTCCTGCAGCAGATGAGCCGCCTTTGCCGCCACGTGAACCGCTGAATCCACCTGGTCCACCTTTGGCACCGCCTCGTCCGCCGCCGCTACCAGGACGCCCACCTTTACCGCCACGTCCGCCACCGAAGCCGCCAGGACGTTCAGCGCGAGGTTTCATATCCACCATTTCAAAATCAATCGTATACTCTTCCATGCTTACACGTGCCACACGGATCTTCACTTCATCACCGATGCGGAAGACTTTTGAGGTACGTTCACCAATCAGGGCCATATGCTGATCGTCAAAATGGTAGTAGTCGTCCGTGAGCGCGCTCAAGCGAATCAGGCCTTCAACGGTGTTCTCCAGTTCAATGAACATACCAAAGCTGGTCACACTGCTGATCATGCCTTCGAACTCTTCGCCTACTTTGTCGAGCATGTACTCGGCTTTCTTCATTTTCTCCGTATCCCGCTCAGCTTCTACCGCCACACGTTCACGTTCCGAAGACTGCTGCGCAATATCGGACATACGTGCTGCCAAATACTCCTGACGATTCTCCGGCAAAGCACCATTATTTTCAATGACTTCGCGAATCACCCGGTGAATGACGAGGTCGGGATAACGACGAATTGGAGACGTAAAGTGACTATAGAATTCCGCCGCGAGGCCAAAGTGACCTGACATTTCAGAATCATACTTCGCCTGTTTCATGGAACGGAGCATCATCGTACTAATCACGGTTTGTTCTTTTGTTTCTTTGATATCCTCAAGCAACGATTGAAGCGCCCGTGGATGAATCGCATTGCCACGTCCTTTGACCTGGTGTCCAAAATTCGCCGCAAAGGCGAGGAAATTTTGCAGTTTTTCCTGATCGGGATCTTCGTGCACACGATAAATGAACGGAACCTTCAACCAGTGGAAATGCTCTGCCACGGTTTCGTTCGCTGCCAACATGAATTCCTCAATGATTTGCTCGGCAATCGAACGCTCCCGTTTTACGATATCTATTGGTTTGCATTCTGCATCCACAATGATTTTGGATTCTTCAAAATCAAAGTCAACCGCACCACGGCGCATACGCATAGCACGCAGCTTCAAGGCGATTTCTTTCATCAGATGGAAATCATCTACCAGATCCTTATAACGCTCGAGCAATTCCGGCTCTTCACCTTCAAGGATTTTACGGACGTTGGAGTAAGTCATCCGCTCTTTGGTTTTGATCACACTCGTGAAAATGTCATGTTTCACAACCTTCATCTGGTCGTTAAATTCCATCTCACAAGACAGGGTCAGGCGGTCTACCTGTGGGTTCAAACTACAGATCCCGTTGGACAGACGCTGTGGCAACATCGGAATAACCCTATCCACCAGATACACACTGCATCCACGGTTGTAAGCTTCCTGATCAAGCTTGGAATTCTCCTGTACATAATAGCCAACGTCGGCAATATGAACACCCAGACGATAGTTACCGTTAGGCAGCTTCTCTACGTTAACAGCATCATCCAGATCCTTGGCATCTTCGCCATCAATCGTGACAATGTTAAGTCCGCGCAGATCACGACGACCCTGTTGTACAATCTCTTCATCCGTGATGGAGTCGGGTGCTTTCTCCGCCTCTTCTACCACTTCATCCGGGAAAGCTTCAGGCAGCTGATGCTTGCGAATAACGGACAAAATATCAATACCCGGCTCATCCTTATGACCGAGAATCTCGATCACTTCACCCTCAGCCGCCGCGCGGCCCTCCGGATAGCTGACGATTTTTGCCACGACCTTCTGTCCATCAACCGCCCCAGCAAAATTGGTACGCGGGATGAAAATATCGCGATTAATCCGTTTGTCATCCGGAATGACAAATCCGTACACCTCATGGCTTTGGAACACACCCACGACTTGTGTCACAGCACGAGTAACAATACGAACGATCTCACCCTCCAGGCGACCGCCAGAAGGTCCTTGAGATGTGACTTTAACCAATACCGTGTCACCATTCATCGCACTCTTCATGTCATTGGCGTGAATGTACACATCCGGGTGCTCCCGATCCTCAGGGATAAGGAAAGCGAAACCTTTGGCGTGAGCCTGTAAACGTCCACGTACCAAATCCATGCGCTCTGGCATGCCATAACGATTGTTACGGGTCAGCAAAACTTTACCGGATTCCTCCAACGTATTAAGCATAATCAAAAAGGCTTTGAAATCAGCTGCATCTTCAATAGCGAAGTGCTGTTCCAACTCCTGATAAGTCATAGGTTTATAAGCGGTTTCCCGCATGAAGTCGAGCAGTTGTTGTTCTGTTATCATTAGTATATTCACCTCGGGAAACATAAAAGTGTAAGCAAGTCTCATCTCTTTATGTATCGGAATTATTACCATTTTCATGCAATGCAATTTCACTGTTGTGAAGAGCGTAGTAGTGCAACCATACTATCTCATACCCTAGTATACACGAATTCAATCCGGCCCATCCGTACCTCGCAAAAAAACCACAGTTGCCGGACGCTCCTCTAAAATCACGCTTTCACGTATCTCTACAGACATTTTATGCGATGCACGTGCTGTACGCATCTGGCAAAGGACTACATCCGAAAATTTTCTGTACACATGACATTCATTATAGGGAGTGAGTTCGCGTAACGAATAAGCGAGGGACATACCATACATGATAGGGGTGTGTTGCATGTTAAGGAAGGAAAACCGACCAGAAGTGAGAAGAAGACCGAAAATCATGGAGTCTATAAATTAGATTGTTGGAAAAGTTTGGACGCGTAAGAATTTATTAAAAAACCCCCGTTTCTACACGAAACGAAGGTTTATCAATTAAGCCATTAGCTTAGAGCTATTCATTGAACAGCAGTTCCAATTCTTACTTGGAAACCACCGTAACAATAATAGACAAAATCATAAATCCTGCACCCAGTACCACCGTTGCACGTTGCAGGAAGAGATCCAATCCGCGCGCTTTCGTTTTACCGAAAAGATGTTCCGCACCACCGGAGATGGCACCCGCCAAACCAGCGCTTTTCCCGTGCTGCAGCAATACTACAGTGATTAGACCGATCGAGAAAACAACGAGCAGCAATTTCAAAGCAATATCCATTCTTTCCACCTCCTACCCATGTGGGCATACATCTCACCATAAAAACAGTTACTTTAATTGTAACATAGCTATGGTTGTACTACAAGTAGTACAGTTTATACAATGCCCTAAATTTCACCACCTGCGTAATCATTACGTATCCCATTACTTCGTTGCAATAAAAAAGACAAGCCGGTTACCCGGCTTGCCTGTAAAAGCTGGATATCCAGCTTATTTTTTAAGGTTGTAGAATCCTTTAAGACCATTGTATTGAGCCAGTTCACCCAGTTGATCCTCAATGCGGAGCAATTGGTTGTACTTCGCGATACGGTCTGTACGGGAAGGAGCACCCGTTTTGATTTGACCAGCGTTTGTTGCAACAGCGATATCAGCGATTGTGCTGTCTTCGGACTCACCGGAACGGTGAGAGATTACAGCTGTGTATCCTGCACGTTTAGCCATTTCGATTGCATCGAATGTTTCAGTCAATGTACCGATTTGGTTAACTTTGATCAGGATGGAGTTACCGATACCTTCGTCGATACCTCTGCCCAGACGCTCAGTGTTTGTTACGAACAGGTCATCACCAACGAGTTGTACTTTGTCGCCCAATTTCTCAGTGAGCAATTTCCAACCATCCCAGTCATCTTCGGACATACCGTCTTCGATTGTGATGATTGGGTATTTCTCAACCCATGAAGCCAGAAGGTCAACATACTCAGCGGAAGTGTAAGATTTACCTTCGCCAGCAAGTGTGTACTTACCATCTTTGTAGAACTCAGTGGAAGCAACGTCCATACCCAAGAATACGTCAACGCCTGGTTTGTAACCAGCTTTTTCAATTGCTTCGATGATTGTAGTGATTGCTTCTTCGTTCGAACCAAGGTTCGGTGCGAAACCACCTTCGTCACCTACAGCTGTATTCAAGCCTTTGGAGCTCAATACAGATTTCAGGTTGTGGAAGATTTCTGCCCCTACGCGAAGAGCTTCTTTGAAGCTTGGTGCTCCAACTGGAAGAACCATGAACTCTTGAACGTCGATGTTGTTGTCAGCATGCTCACCACCGTTGATGATGTTCATCATTGGAACTGGCAATGCTTTAGCGTTGAATCCGCCCAGGTAAACGTACAATGGCAGGTCCAGAGCGTCAGCAGCTGCGCGAGCTACTGCCATGGATACAGCCAGGATTGCGTTAGCACCCAGTTTACCTTTGTTTGGCGTACCATCCAAAGTGATCATCAATTTGTCGATACCCAGTTGATCCAATGCATCCATACCGATAACTTCTGGAGCGATTGTTTCGTTTACGTTTTTAACAGCTTGCAGAACGCCTTTACCGAGGTAACGGGATTTGTCACCATCGCGAAGCTCAACTGCTTCGTGGGCACCAGTGGATGCACCAGATGGAACGATTGCGCGTCCGATTGCGCCGGACTCCAGGTATACTTCAACTTCTACTGTAGGGTTACCGCGGGAGTCGAGGACTTCGCGAGCGTACACGTCAGAAATAATAGTCATTTGTGATAATCTCCTTTAAATTTAAATTTATTATAAATTAGGACCACTTGTGTTTTCCCTTTTCCACTACGTCAGCAGAATCGTCCTCTGATCGCTGTTATCCCCTGATTCCTTTGAACTTATTTTCATAAGTTGGAATCATGTGATAAAGGCGAACGCTTTGCTTCTTCGGACAATTTCTGCTTCCTTCGTTCGGGGGTAAACTCCAAACTTCCCAATTTCATATATGTTGCTGCGTAACTTATTTACGGGTAGCGATGACGGATGTACCTGTCATTTCTTCCGGTTTAGGCAATTGCATCAGGTCAAGGATCGTTGGCGCGATATCTGCCAGGATTCCGCCTTCACGCAGGGTTACATTGGCATCCGTAACGATGAAAGGAACCGGGTTCGTTGTATGAGCTGTGAACGGACGTCCTTGCTCATCGAACACCATATCCGCGTTACCATGATCCGCAGTAATCAGTACAACGCCGCCTTTGGCAAGTACTGCATCCACAACACGGCCCATGCACTCATCTGTTACCTCAACCGCTTTGATGGTAGGCTCCAGCATACCGGAGTGTCCAACCATGTCAGGGTTAGCAAAGTTCAGAATGATGGCGTCATGTTTGTCTGCTTCAATCTCGCGAACACATGCGTCAGCTACTTCATACGCGCTCATCTCTGGTTGCAGATCATACGTTGCAACTTTTGGTGAGTTGATCAGTACGCGAGTTTCGCCCGGAAGCTCCACATCACGACCGCCGCTGAAGAAGAAGGTAACGTGCGGGTATTTCTCAGTTTCTGCAATACGCAGTTGTTTTTTATTGTTCTGTACCAGAACTTCACCCAGCGTGTTGTCGAGGTTTTTCGGCGAATATGCCACATAACCTTCAACCGTCTCGCTGAACAAAGTCAAGCATACAAAGTGCAAGCCCACAGGGAACTTCGGACCACGATCAAAACCGCGGAAATCCTGGTTGGTGAATACTTGCGACAACTGGATCGCACGGTCAGGACGGAAGTTGAGGAAGATAACGGAATCGCCGCTCTCTACCAAACCTACCGGCTCACCATCCGCTTTGACGATAACCGTTGGCTCAACGAATTCATCAAATACGGACTTCTCATACGATTCTTCAACCGCTTTGAGTGGATCGGTGTATTTTGGTCCATCTCCATAAACGATGGCGCGGTATGATTTCTCAACCCGTTCCCAACGTTTGTCACGGTCCATCGCGTAATAGCGACCTTGAACCGTTGCGATTTTACCTACTCCGACTTCTTCAATCTTAGCGATCAGCTTCTGCATGAAGTCTTTACCACTGTCTGGCATAACATCACGGCCATCCATGAAGGCATGAATATATACATCGTTCATTTCTTCTTTTTTGGCCAGATCAAGCATAGCAAACAGGTGGTCGATGTGACTATGTACGCCGCCATCGGACAACAAGCCGTAGAGATGAAGCTTTTTGCCGCTTTGTTTCGCTTCGCGAACAGCTTTGACAAGTGTTTCATTGTCGTAGAACTCGCCGTCACGAATGGATTTGGAGATACGGGTCAAATCCTGGTATACGATCCGGCCGGCACCAATGTTCAGGTGACCTACCTCGGAATTTCCCATTTGCCCTTCTGGCAAACCTACAGCTTCACCGCAAGCAGTGAGCGTTGTATGTGGGAATTGGCTCATGAAACGGTCGTAGTTCGGTTTCTTGGCTTGCGCTACCGCATTGCCTTCCACTGTGTTACGCAGACCAAAGCCATCCATGATGATCAGTGCTACAGGTTTTGGAGCTGTCATCTTACTTCGCCCCCTCAACAAGCGCGATGAACGAAGCCGGCTGCAAGCTGGCACCGCCAACAAGTGCGCCGTCGATGTCGCTTTGTCCGAGGTATTCTGTTACGTTCTCCGGTTTAACACTGCCGCCGTATTGAATACGAACTGCATTCGCAACCGTCTCGTTGTACAGATCCTTCACCAGCGTACGGATGTAAGCAATAACTTCATTCGCATCTTGGGAAGTGGAGGATTTGCCTGTACCAATCGCCCAGATTGGCTCATAAGCGATAACAACTTGTTCCGCTTGCTCTGCAGACAGACCTGCAAAAGCAGCTACTGTTTGCACTTTGCATACGTCTTTTGTTTGGTTCGCTTCACGCTCTTCAAGCGTCTCACCAAGGCAAAAGATTGGAGTCAATCCGTGACGGAATGCTGCATGCAACTTTTTATTAACAGTCTCATCGGTTTCCGCAAAATATTGACGGCGCTCCGAGTGACCAATAATGACATAATCCACACCCAGGTCTTTCAGCATTACACCGCTGATTTCGCCTGTGAATGCACCGTTATCTTCAAAATGAAGATTTTGTGCACCAATTTTGATGTTTGTGCCTTTAACGGCTTCTACCAGGGATGGCAGATTTGTAAACGGTGCGCAGATTACAGTCTCCACGCCTTCAACTTCCGCTTTTCCTTTAACTTCCTGAATGAAGTCATTGGATTCGGAAACCGTTTTGAACATTTTCCAGTTACCTGCGATAATCGGTGTTCTCATGGGTTTCAACTCCTTCATGCTATAGACTACTAAAACTTACTTGTCGTTCAATGCCACTACGCCTGGAAGTACTTTACCTTCCATGAACTCGAGCGATGCACCGCCACCTGTAGAGATGTGGTTCATCTTGTCAGCCAATTTGAACTTCTCAGCTGCTGCTGCGGAGTCACCGCCACCAATTACAGTGTAAGCTTCTGTCTCAGCGCAAGCTTCCGCTACTGCACGAGTACCGTGGGAGAATGGCTCGATTTCAAATACACCCATTGGTCCGTTCCACACAACCAATTTGGAGTTTTTGATTACGTCAGCATAGATCTCACGTGTTTTAGGACCGATGTCGATGCCTTCCCAATCTGCTGGGATGCCGTCGATGTCAACGATTTGTGTGTTTGCTTTCGCACTGAAATCGTCAGACACTACGATATCTACCGGCAGGTAGAAGTTTTTGCCCAGTTTTTTCGCTTTTTCGATGAAACCGAGAGCAACATCAAGTTTGGAATCATCCAACAAGGATTGTCCAATTTCATGTCCTTGTGCTTTCAAGAACGTGTAAGTCAGACCGCCACCGATGATCACGTTGTCTGCAATGTTCAGCAGGTTGTCGATTACATCGATTTTGTCCTTAACTTTGGATCCACCAATGATGGCTGTGAAAGGACGCTCAGGGTTGGAAATTGCTTTACCCAACACTTCAAGTTCTTTCTCCATCAACAAACCGGACACTGCTGGAAGCAAGTGAGCGATTCCTTCAGTCGAAGCGTGTGCTCTGTGTGCCGCGCCAAACGCATCGTTAACGAAAACGTCAGCCAGTTCAGCAAATTGTTTTGCGAGTTCTGCATCGTTTTTCTCTTCGCCTGCGTGGAAACGAACGTTTTCAAGCAACAATACGTCGCCGTTGTTCAGTTCAGCGATTTGAGCTTTAACAGCGTCACCAACAGAATCGTCAGCTTTAACAACTGTTTTACCAAGCAATTCTGACAAACGCTCAGCTGCTGGAGTCAAACGCAAGGATTCAACCACTTCGCCGTTAGGACGACCCATGTGGCTTGCCAAAATGACTTTAGCGCCTTTTTCAATCAAGAAGTTGATTGTAGGAAGCGTTGCACGAATACGTTTGTCATCTGTAATTTTACCATCTTCGAGCGGCACATTGAAATCTACACGGACAAAAGCCCGTTTTCCTGTCAATTCGATATCGCGTACACTTTTTTTGTTCATCTGTATTTCCTCCGCACCCATGTATTTGGTGGACCCATCAAGGGCTGAAATCCCTTGTCAATCCTGGTGTTTTTGAGAAATTTGCAAAATATTGATATATAAAGAGCGGAAACAATATAGCATCTGTTTCCGCTCTATGTTATTGCAGATATTACTTAATCATTTTTGCAAAGTGCTCCAAAGTGCGAACCAATTGTGCAGTGTAGGACATTTCATTGTCATACCAAGCTACAGTTTTAACCAATTGTTGGTCGCCAACAGTCAGAACTTTAGTTTGAGTTGCATCAAACAGGGAACCGAAAGTGATACCTTGGATGTCGGAAGATACGATTTCGTCTTCAGTGTATCCGAAAGTTTGTGGATCGGAAGCTTCTTTCATTACTGCGTTAACTTCTTCAGCAGTAACTTTTTTACCCAGAACTGTTACGAGTTCAGTCAGGGAACCAGTAGCTACTGGTACACGTTGAGCTGCACCATCCAATTTACCTTGCAGTTCTGGAATTACCAGACCGATTGCTTTAGCAGCACCAGTTGTGTTAGGGATGATGTTTTCAGCTGCTGCGCGAGCACGACGGAAGTCACCTTTAGGGTGTGGAGCATCCAACGTGTTTTGGTCGCCAGTGTAAGCATGAATTGTAGTCATCAAACCTTGAACGATTCCGAATTTGTCTTGCAGTGTTTTTGCCATAGGTGCCAGGCAGTTTGTTGTGCAAGATGCGCCGGAGATTACAGTTTCAGTACCGTCGAGGATTTCATGGTTTACGTTGTAAACGATGGTTTTCATGTCGCCAGTAGCTGGTGCGGAGATAACAACTTTCTTAGCTCCACCTTTCAAGTGTTTCTCAGCTGCTTCTTTAGTTGTGAAGAAACCAGTACATTCCAGAACGATATCTACGCCCAGGTCGCCCCAAGGAAGTTCTTCTGGGTTACGGTTAGCCAATACTTTAACTTCTTTGCCGTTCACTTTGAAGAAGCCATCGTGTACTTCAACATCGCCATCGAAGCGACCTTGAGTTGTATCATATTTGAGCAAATGAGCGAGCATTTTAGCGTCAGTCAAGTCGTTGATTGCTACTACCTCGATGCCCTCTACATTTTGAATACGGCGGAATGCCAAGCGTCCAATACGTCCAAAACCGTTAATACCTACTTTAATCATGAGTAAGTTCCTCCCAAGTTTTGATTAATTTTTTATGAAACTTATATATTCAAGACAGACGGTGAAGTCCGTCAAGACAACAATTGTTGTGTTGCAAAGTAAACCCTTATTCCATTTCAGCAACGATGACTTCGGCAGCAGCCTCATCAATAATCAGAATATCTTCCTGACCAAATCGCAACACGGAATGTATAGCAGCAGCTTTGCTTTTGCCACCTGCAATTCCAATCACAACATCGGTTCGTTCAATATCCTGAAGTCGCATACCCAGTGTAAGCATGGTATGTACCACCTTACCCTGATCGTTAAAGTAATAACCGAAAGATTCAGATACGGCTCCTTGCTCCTGAAGTTCATCTATAATCTCCGTCGCAAGTTTACGTCTTGTCGCCATCTCCACGGCATCACCAATTCCATGAATAACAATGCGCGATTGCCGAATCAGCTGCAGAATCTCCTGAACACTGGGGTCCTGGATTAATGATTCATAGGCATGATCACTTAGCAAATCCGGTACATGCAGGAGTTTGTATTGCGCTCCTACCCGTTTTGCCATTGTGGATGCAATCGTATTTGCCTGAATTTCAAGGCTTTCTCCAAGTCCACCGCGTGCCGGTACGAACCAGACACCTTTGAGCGATGTTGGCGGAGTCAGTTGCTCTGCGACTTCGGCCGTTGTTGATCCGCCAGTAACGGCGACAACGTCGTTGTCACTCATGATATTGCCGAGAGCCTTCGCTCCGGCTCTGCCCAGTTCCCTTTTGGCAAATGGAGAAACGTCCGAATCACCAGGAACCACAACTACCTTTTGCAGACCGTAGGCTTGCTTGATGCGCTCTTCCAGCTCGGATAATCCGAACAACTCTTTGGCTACGGGCTCTAACTGCTGCAGCAAATCATACCCTGCCTCGCTGATCTTCATCCCTGCACTGTCAATTTCAATAAGTCCCTGAGCCTTTAACAGATCGGTCTCAGCCCTCAGAACCCGCTCGGTCATCTGCATGGAATTAGCTAACGTTCTCCGTCCGATCACATCCGATAACATGATCTGTTGCAGAATCGTATACCTCTTTTTCAAGATATCCATGAGATCAGGCAGAAGCTGCTTTTGTACTTCTAAAATCGTTCGCATGCTTTCCACTCCCGCAAGTTCTCGTTCCAAGCTCTCTTTCGTGGCCCTAAAACGTCCCGGGTTAACTTTTTAAGTCCCACGTCTATTCTACCTAAAACTGACGTGACATGCAAGTGTTTCAACGTGTTATTTCGACACGCATTCAGCGTTTGTACGCGCCTATTTTCACAATCCTAGACTTCCATGATCAAGGACTAGCTCACGCATACCATATATAGAAGAAACGAAAGAATTCCATCTACATATCGCTCAGAAACACATTTCATACGGCATGTCCAAAACCTCTAATAGCATTTACTTAAATGCACTCTTTATCCACTCTTCTTCATCATGATCATTTTTGGGTTAATCCAAACCAATACCACAACGAACTGCTTGCAATTAAATATTTCATGAGCTATAATCAATATTGCTGTCACATAATGTGCGCCCGTGGTCCAATGGATATGACGTAGGCCTCCGAAGCCTGAGATCCAAGTTCGATTCTTGGCGGGCGCGCCATTTTTATTTAACAGCTCATAACCCATTTAACCAATGAAACCGGAAAGGTTTCTTTTTTTTGTAAGTTAGTTTGACTTTCTTTGACTTTTTGTTTGGAATTGTTTATTATGTGGGTAATACGGTAACAGTTTAATTATAAACACCAATAACATTTACATTCCAAGGAGGTTTTTCACGTGAGTTTTATTCCAATGGTCGTTGAACAGAGCAACCGGGGTGAGCGCGCCTACGACATCTACTCCAGATTGCTGAAGGATCGTATTATTTTCCTTGGTAGCGATGTTAATGACGTAGTGGCTAATGCCATTATGGCACAGATGTTGTTCCTGGCTGCGGAAGATCCGGAGAAAGACATTCACTTATACATTAACAGCCCAGGCGGATCGATTACAGCCGGTATGGCCATTTACGATACAATGCAATTCATCAAACCGGATGTATCTACCATCTGTGTAGGTATGGCGGCTTCCATGGGCGCATTCTTGCTGAATGCCGGTGCAAAAGGTAAACGTTTTGCGTTGCCTAACAGTGAGATCATGATTCACCAACCACTTGGTGGTGCTCAAGGTCAAGCTTCAGACATCGAAATTCGTGCTCGCCGCATCCTGAAAATGCGTGATACCTTGAACCGCATCATCTCTGAGCGTTCAGGTCAACCGCTTGAGCGGATTGAGAAAGATACAGATCGTGACTACTTCATGAGCGCTGCTGAAGCTGCCGATTACGGTATCATTGATAAAGTTATTGAAAACGTAGGTTCCCAAGGTATCTAAGTGTGACGTAGACCACGGTCTACGCGTTGACATAATAACACCTAACGTAATCAGCAACACCTCATTGTGTTGTCTATACGAGAAGAAGCCCACATCATAATCATGATGTGGGCTTCTTTTTTTCATTTTATAAGAAAGATAACTGATCAGTGCACAATAATGATTCTTTATTTGGTTCCCGTTACATTGCTAAATGGTTCTGTGCCTTTAGGGAGAATCTCTTTATACGTAAATGGCATTTCAGGGAATCCCTCTGCGTACGCCGTATACTCATACAGCTGGAAGAACACAACCACACCCGTTGGTGTCACATAGAAATCCTGATCTTTATTTAACCCTTTATACCCATCAAGGTATCCACCGCGGGCTTTCAGTTGCTCGCCCACTTTTTTACCCAACGTTTCGCGCATGGTTTTATTATTTTGCAGCACATCATCTAACGTGAGCTCCTTGCCTGTGTCCAGTGCAAAGGTGTGGCCCGTACGGTATGTCATACCATGAGCGCCAGCATAATCTTCGTATCGTTGTGTAATAAGTCCCAACACGCCTTTTTCATTGTACGTCACTACATAAGAGCTCTCAAATGCATATGGACGGTTGGCTGTTGCACCGCCGAATTCAGATGTCTGTTTCTTGAAGTCAGCTACATAAGCATCCACTTCGTCTTTGAGCACTTTGTTGATCGCCGCTTCAGCTTCTTTGCTGGCAAGTCCACTCACCTGTGGATATTGAACATCTACTTCAGCGTTTTTCACAGTGACATTAACTGTTGCCGCTTTAATTTTCACGTTATTTTGTTTCACCTTGCTAAGTGTCAACGTTTTGGTTTTGCCATCCCAATTCCCCTGTACACCCAGATAATCTCTCATTGCCGAGAATGGAATATACAATCGACCCTGAATCAATTTCGCTTCCACCTGAGGGTAATATCCGTTAATATAAACGTTTGGCTGTCCATCCATCAGGCTAACGGTCATCGCATTGTTTGCTGCTGTTACCGTATATGACTTGGTTTTTGCATCATATTTCAGGGTTCCACCTGCCACATCTTTAACTGCCGTAAGAGAGACCCAAGTTGAGCCACCTTGAAGAAGTCCTTTTTGAGTCAGTGTTTTTCCACCCGATTTCAGAGTTACCTCAGTCGGGGTTGTCACTTTCGAGGATACCGATGCTGCCTGAACCGAACTATCCTGCCATACCGAACCGCTACCTACAATAATTCCTGCTGCAAGCAATGCACTTGTCCATTTTTTCCATGATGTCATATATAAAACTCCTCTCTGAATTCACAATTAAGGATCATTGCGTATGTAATCCTGACCTGATCGCATATCTCATACGCTCACCTCTCTATTATAATTAACCCGATTTCGGAAAGGTTTACAGCTCGAGTTACAATGTTGATGAATATCAGACCGAAAATATAAGGGGATATGACCTTTTTGTCACGAACAACTATACAAAAAAGATACCAATAACCAGCATTTCATGTTGCTTTAAAAAGGCACCCTCCTATCCAACTTCATCAAAGTTTGCTTTTCCAACAAAAAAGACTCTGTCCACAGGACAAAGTCTTTGTCATTATTTCGTTGTCCCCCTTCAAATGACTCTTGAAAAGGTTACTTGAGCCTACAATCCTAGTTCACTCTTGTTTATTTCATTTCATACGTGATATTCAGGATTGTACTTACTTTAACCTGGCCTGTTTCAATCTCAGTGCCACCTGCTGTATCTTGTGCTTTGGACATCAACGCCTCGCTTGCATAGAATACAGGCACATTGGCATCACCTTGGCTCACGGAAAGAACAGCACCCAGTTGACGTTTAACTGCTTTTGCAATGGCGCCAGCTTTCACATCTGCGTTGGCAACAGCCTTCTCAATCACTTGGGACTCATAACTTTCCGGATTTTCTACAGTAAAGCGCACGTTTTCAATATTGTTGGCACCTGCCCCCGAAGCAGCATCGAGCAACTCGCCGATCTTGTCCATCTCACGATATGTGACAGTCAGCGTATGATGCGCTGTATATCCTTTAATTTGCTGTCCGTCTTTTTCGCTATACGTATAGTTGGGTTGTACAGAGAACTGACTCGTTTGAATGTCGTCTGCACTGATCTTCCACGTGTTCTTCAGCAAATTGGATACTTTTTGAACTTTCGCAGCATTCGCTTTTTGAGCAGATGCAGCTGTCTCTGCAGTACTGTTCACACCAATGGACAGATAAGCGATATCAGGTTTCACCTGAATCTCACCTTTACCCACAACATTAATCACATTCTGTTGTACTCCCTGAACCTCTGCAGCGTAAGCATAGTTGCCTGGTGCAACCCATGCTGTTCCTCCAACAAGCAACGTACTTGCCACCAGCACTGCACCAAACGGTTTCATCCATTGTTTTCCCATCACGATAGCCTCCTTATGTGTTAACATCTCAAACTTTAATCGATTTGATACCTTAACAGACGGGACAAATTCCATAATGTTGCACTTGACGATAGCAAATACGTCAATAACGCAAAAAAGCCCCTTTCGGGACTTCTTCATTGGATTGATCATATCTTATTGGTTTTCGAGCTCTTCCTTGCTTACCAGACTAACTAAAGCGTTTACAGCCTGTTCGGCATCCGCGCCTTCTGCACTAATCTGGATTTCCGTACCTGTGCTAATTGCAAGGCTCATGATCCCCATGATACTTTTTGCATTAACTTTTTTGTCGTCCTTCTCGACGAACACTTCAGACGAGTACTTATTCGCTTCTTGAACGAACAGTGCCGCAGGTCTGGCATGGAGACCCGTTTTCAAACGGACAACTACCGGGTGCTTTGTCATGGAAACTTACCCCCTATTATGAAATCTGGACATTAAATACACAATTATATTTATACAACATTATACCATTAACCCGTGCAGGACACTAGAAGAAAAAACTCAGGGTGCTTTGACGGACGTTATCTTGCCCTATTTCATCTTTTGAACAGCACATCCAATGACCTAAGTAAGTCTTCTAGATCCTTAACGGTTGACTTTCCCGACCTTTCTGTTCAGCAGAAACAGTCGACCTTGTTACTTTACCCTACTCCGTCTTAACCATAACGTTCTGTGCGTACTTTCTCAGCCAGCTCATCAATTTTACGAAGCCTATGATTCACTCCCGACTTGCTAACTGTACCTTTAAGGAGTTCGCCCACTTCCTTCAGATTGATATCTGGATGAGCGAGTCGAACCTCCGCCACCTCGCGAAGTTTCTCAGGCAGCGATTCCAGACCAACTTCCTTTTGTAACAACCGGATATTATCGATTTGTCTTACCGCCGCTCCAATGGTTTTATTCAGGTTGGCGGTCTCACAATTGACAATCCGGTTAACGGAGTTACGCATGTCTCGCATAATTCGTACATCTTCAAACTTGAACAAGGCCTGATGAGCACCAATGATGCTGAGCAGCTCAATGATTTTCTCGCCTTCCTTGATGTATAGGATGAATCCTTTTTTCCGTTCTATACACCGGGCATTCAGATGAAATTCATTGGCCAGGTCAACTAGTGCCTGACAGTGCTCTTCATACATGGACGCAATCTCCAGATGGTACGAGGAACCTTCCGGATTATTAACCGATCCACCGGCCAGAAATGCACCGCGAAGATAGGCCCGTTTACAACAGTTCTGCTGAAATAACTCTGTATTGATCCCTGGCGTAAACAGAAAACCTTCCGATACAATATGAAGACTGTTGAGAATCTCCTGTACCATGGTTGGAATACGAACAATATATACATTGTTCTTTTTCAGCCGCATTTTTTTGCGGACCAGTAATTCCGTATGCACTTGAAAATGCTTTTTAAGCAGAGAGTATGCCCGTCTTGCAATGGCGGCATTCTCCGTCGAAATATCCAAGATCACTTTTTTATTCGATAACTGCACTGCACCAAGCATACGGATGAGGGCTGAAAGTTCCGCCTTTTCGCAGCACGGTTCGCTCTCGATCATGGTTAACTCTTTTTTGGTCTGTGCTGCAAACGACATGGGACTTCACCTCTTCCGTAACATCCAATTTTGTACCAGTTGGTAGATGTGATGACTTAACTTGTCGGCATCATGACGCAGATAGGTTTTGAACAGAACAAGAGTATCTGCAACCACCTGATAGCCGGCACTTTCGAGTACATTCATATCCAGTACAACCGGTTTTGCTCCTTTTTCCGCATACTTATTTTGCACTTGCAGCGGAATATCACCATTATTTACGATAACATAGTCGAAGAGCTGATGACCTATATGCTCGTGTACCGCCTTAAGGTGGTCACTTACCGTATAGTTATCCGTTTCTCCCGGCTGTGTCATAACATTACAGATAAACATCTTCACCGCATCAGCCTCTACCACAGCTTCTGCAAGCTTAGGTACGAGCAGATTGGGAAGGATGCTTGTATAGAGGCTGCCTGGCCCGATCAGAATGGCGTCAGCTTGACGAATGGCCTCTACTGCCTCTGGCAACGGCTCCACGTGATCCGGTTCAAGGAAAACACGTTTGATGCGTCCACCTGCCTCAGGGATTTTGGACTCGCCTGTAATAATTGTCCCATCTTCCATCTCGGCATGCAACACAACGGCCTGGCCTGCGGCTGGCAATACCTCACCTCGAACGGCAAACACGCGGCTAAGCTCCCGCACTGCGGTCACAAAGTCGCCCGAAATATCCGTCATTGCAGCCAAAATCAAATTCCCCAAGCTGTGGCCCGCAAGCCCCGCGCCTGTATTGAAACGGTACTTCAACATATCTGAAAGCAATGGTTCTACATCAGCCAGTGCCGTAAGCACGTTGCGAATGTCACCCGGAGGCGGCATTTGTAGCTCATTGCGCAGGATGCCTGAACTTCCACCGTCATCTGCAACTGTGACGATGGCCGTGATATCCAGCGGCTTCTCTTTCAAACCGCGTAACATCACGGATAATCCGGTTCCGCCGCCCATTACAACTATTCTCGGACGTTCTCTTCGTGGTCCGGCCTCTTTCATCCCTTCACCCTCTTCAATGACGGTCCCGGTCAGCGTCGCGATGGCTCACGGTGACAGCTTCTGTCTCGCTGCTTCCCAACATCTTGCCCAAATATTCCGATATTGCTACCGAACGATGCTTGCCTCCGGTACAGCCGATTCCAATAATAACCTGACTTTTGCCTTCCTTCCGGTATTGCGGAATCAGGAAATGCAGCATATCCAGCAGCTTGGTCAGAAACGCCTGTGTCTCTGGCCACTTCATAACATATTCGTACACATCACTATTCTGTCCCGTATTCGGTCGCAAATGATCAATATAATGCGGATTCGGTAAAAAACGTACATCAAACACCAGATCAGCATCAATCGGAATGCCATACTTAAATCCAAACGACGTAATATTCACCGACAACATTTGGCTTTCCAGATGAGAAAAGCGGGATATGATGCGTTCTTTCAGTTGGGCAGGCTTCATTGTACTTGTATTCAGTACCTGAGTCGCGGAGTTTTTGAGTTCCTCCAACATCTTGCGTTCCAGTCGGATGCCGTCCAACGGCATGCCCTCAGGAGCCAGTGGATGTCTGCGCCTGCTTTCTTTGTAACGCTGAACAAGGACAGAATCTGTAGCATCCAGGAATAAAATCTCGCAATGAATGGTAAAATGATCTTTAATATAGTTCAAAGACTCGGACAGAGCCGTAAAGAATTCACGCCCGCGCAGATCGATAACCAATGCAACCTTACCAATCTTGCCGTTTGACTGTTCAATTAGTTCCGCAAATTTCGGAATCAATACCGGTGGCAGATTATCCACACAGAAGAAACCCAGATCCTCCAGGCTTTGTACTGCAATGGTTTTACCTGCCCCGGACATGCCCGTAATGATAATGAGCGTGGCGCCTGTGCCTGGTGAGCCTTCACCTTCAAGCATAAATGTCCCCTCCTTATCATATTGCTGTCTTCATATATTGTTACGAGGTTACTAGGAACGCAAGAGAAGACCTGCCGCACCCACAATACCTGCATTATTACCAAGTGTAGCTTCCAGAATCTGAACCCCTTCTTGCAGCGGTTCCGGTGTCAACTTAGCAAATACGGTACGTATTTCATCGAACAAGAAGTTGCCCGCTTTGGATACGCCACCACCAATGATGAACATCTCCGGGTTAATGACAGCAGCTACAGTAGCCATGGACTTGCCCAGGTAGAAGGCCGCACGGTTTACAATGCGCTGTGCCACTTCATCGCCTGCCTTGGCAGCATCAAATACTTCTTTGGCTGCAATCTTGTCGACGAGTGCCAGTGACGTATGATCCCCGCGTTCTACCGCATCTTTCGCCATACGGATAATACCCGTTGCAGACGATACTGTCTCTACACATCCCATTTTACCACAACCGCACTTGATGGCCTCCAGATCAGGTACAACACTGATATGACCCAGTTCTCCCGCCATACCGGAGAAACCCTGATAGATGTTGCCATTCAGGATCAAGCCCCCGCCAACACCCGTACCGAGTGTATAACATACGCAGTTGTCTACGCCTTTGCCAGCACCTGCCCAGACTTCACCCAGTGCAGCCACGTTTGCATCGTTATCTATTTTGATTGGCTTGCCCAGACGTTCTTCCAGAATCGAACGAATGGCCACATTCCGAAATCCGATGTTAGGGGCATGAACGATAATTCCCTCGCGTACATTCGTGAAACCAGCCACTCCAGCACCTACACCCTCAAGCTGTTCCCAACTGTAAGGTGATTCGGCTACGATATGTCGGACATACTTCTCGATGTTGGCGATGACCGTGTCTACGCCCTTATCCACTTCAGTCGGTCCTTCATACGTATGCATTAGCTGACCTTGTTCATCGCATATACCGACCTTGATTGCTGTTCCGCCGAGATCGACCCCAACGTAGATTTTCTCAGACATGCTGCAAGCCACCTTTATCTATCTAAAATAGTTTAAGTCCTACGTACCAACTATAATTGAAGGATACGCCTGGGTCAAGACGATAAGACCTCAAGTCCTTCCTGCTCCGATAGGGTTGTGAACCACATCACACACCATTTTTGAATACGTATACAATCTTATTACCTTCATTTATAAACGCACGCTTAATTCCTTCCTCCATAACAAAGGAAGCCTCAACTCATGATATTGCATCTTCACTCGTTCCATTCATAAAAGATCAACATCGTCCCCTCATATAGGTGACTCGTCTTATGCACCCCACCACCTGTCATTCTCACGCAGAGAGCTCTCTAATGGCGGTTTTGCCAACAAAAAAGCGCCTTCCATAGTTGGAAGGCACCCTTACTTTTTCAAAAGAATCTGATGTTGTTTAACTTGGTTGAGCTCGATTAAACTCGGTCGATTTTCTACGTTATAACTTCGATTCCACACGTACCGGCTCTTCTGTCTTTTCCATCTTGTTCACATCCAGAATATCGAGCAGGAAAACAAAGATCGGAATACCAATGATCAGTCCCCAGATCCCCAGGAAGTGTTGCGACAGAATTAGTACGATAAAGGTGTAGAACATTGGCAATTTGGTCTTGTGTGCCATCAGTTTTGGATTCAGGAAGTACGTCTCCAAAGCATGAATAACAATAATCATGATGATCACAATAATGCTTAATTTCAGTCCACCCATCTGATACCCAATCAGACAGAGCGGTACAAGTGAGATGATAACCCCCGCAACGGGAACCAGACTGAGCATGAACACCAGAATGGTCAGAGCGAACAGATACGGGAAACCCAGAATCCATAAGCCCAAGATCGTCAGCACCGTATTAAACACCGCAATAAGAAGCTGTGCCTCAATGACTTTACCGAAAGAAGACACGAATTTGTCTCCCAGATAAGCCACTTCATTGTAGAACCATCCAATTTTACTTGTTTTGAACTTGGACGTGAACTTCGATATCTCCTGCTTCTGCAACAAGAAAAACAGACTCAGAATGATAACGAGCAGAATAAACTCCAGCCACTTGCTCAAAGCGAAAATATATTTCAATGCATCATTGGTGTAATTTTTAATATCGAAGGATTGAAGATAACCCGCAATTTTGGATGCAAAATTATCACCATCTGCACTATCCAGAAATTTCATAATCTCATTAGTCAACTGAACGACCTGATCCACGATCCGTGGTGAATATCTGGAAATGCCAAGCACAATGACTGCGATCACAATCATATAGAGCAGGATGACCACAACTTTATAATTGATCGGAAACAACCGATTCAAACCGCCTGTAATGAAATGCTGTAACCTGTTCATGACATACGTCACCAGGAACAACAGCAGAATCATGTGCAGCATACTCCCCATACTGAACAAAATTAAACAGAACAAGAGCAGGATCAAAAATCGTCTCACTGTCGCATTCTGTAACCAATCTTTTATCATTTCCCCCAAAATCTTCACCTCACAGCTAATATGCCCTATATGTATACGAACTCATGCCCACTGTAGTTTCAAAAAAAGAGAAGCCTTCCGGCTTCTCTCATTTCATGAGACTTCCCGTTGTCTCTTATTCCCAGCATATGCCTAACCTCACACATGTAATGCTTATTTATCCAACGTTTCGCTCCAATCATGGACAATGCTTCCTTCAAGGAACTTCTCACAATCCATCGCGGCCATACATCCTGATCCTGCAGCCGTAATAGCTTGACGATACTTCGTATCTTGAACATCACCACAGGCGAATACACCCGGAATATTGGTCTCCGTTGTTCCCGGTTTAACGACAACATAGCCATGTTCGTCCAGTGCAATCGCATTACCCAGGAATCCGGTATTCGGTGTGTGACCAATGGCAACGAATACGCCATCTGCTTCAAGCAACTCTTCCTGCCCCGTCTCGTTGTTGCGCACCTTCAGTCCTTTGACACCCAAAGCTTCTGGTACGACCTCGAGTGGAGTACGGTTCAGCGCCCACTTCACCTTTTCATTGCTGCGAGCCCGATCCTGCATAATCTTGGATGCACGCAATTCATCCCGGCGGTGAACCAATGTCACGTCTGTTGCAAAACGAGTCAGGAAACTCGCTTCCTCCATCGCAGAGTCTCCACCGCCCACGACCACGATTTTTTTGCCTCGGAAGAAGAAGCCGTCACATGTCGCGCATGTACTTACACCACGTCCCACATTTTCCTGCTCACCCGGAATACCGAGATAACGAGCGGAAGCACCTGTGGAGATAATGATCGATTCAGCTTCCAGTTCACCGATTCCTCCAACTTTGACCTTGAAGGGCGGTTTGCTGAAATCAACCTCTTCCACCCAACCGTTTTTGAATTCCGCTCCAAAACGTTCAGCTTGCTTACGCATGTTGTCCATCAGTTCCGGACCCATGATACCTTGCGGGAAACCGGGGAAATTCTCAACTTCCGTTGTCGTCGTCAATTGACCACCCGGCTGAAGACCTTCGATAACCAGTGGTTTCAGATTAGCACGAGCCAGATATATCGCTGCTGTCAGACCCGCAGGTCCCGTTCCGATCACAATCGTTCTGTATTTAGACATATAGATACAGCCTCCTTAATTAAGGTGAGAATGTGTTGTACTAGCGATGAACTTGCCAAGATGATATCCTACAGGCGTTTACGAGGCCCATTCGTTAAGTTTACCCGTTTTCCCGGTTGTTGTATCCTTCACCTGATGATGTCTTTCTGAAAACGAGTTGAAGCGAACTTTCTATACAAGTGGTGGCTTGCTGTTACAAACCGAATGAATCTGTTTAGCATACTTGCTAACCGTTGATGCCGATATCCCATACCGCTCAGCAATGCTTTGATAGGTAACGGGCCGACTGTGATTCTTCGCTGCCAAATATTCAAGTCCTGCAGCCCAACCCTCAATCTGCTTCGTACCTGGAACCTCCGGATGTACCCGGGATACATAATCCGTCCAGAGCCGTTCCATCTCTTGCTGCAACTCAGCCTTTGCTTCAGACATCTGTAACGCACGATCAACAACAGCCTGCCAATGGGAGGTTGATCCCGTGTCCGATTGCTCTGATGTGGATGGAACCTTCCCAATAGACTTCAAGGCTACAGGAGAAAAGGGTCGAACCACCTGAGAATTCCGATCCTCATGTTCAGCCGATTTCAACCCGTTCAGTACAGCTTGTGCTGCCTCAAGCAGATCCTTTTCTTCTCCAGGCTCTTCAATAAAGGATTGCAGAGCCTGCTGCACCTCATAGTCACCGATCATCCCAAGCGCATGAATAACCTGTAGCTTGGTTGCCCGATCACCATGACGCAATGCCCAGAAGAAGGATGAGCGAATCAGTGGATCATTTTTCATTTCTTCAGGTATGCCACTACCATAGTTCTCCCACTGTCTGAACTGCTCATCAAATGGCAGATGATAGTGATAGCTCAGCTTCTCTGGATCTTGCTCGCCTTGTCTTACAGCCTCAAGACCTGACAGATAATACCGGGATACTTCGGAACCCGGATCAAGCTTGGACACGTGATGCCATAAACGCTCAGCAGCATCATACCGTTCTGTATTATAAGCCGCCACGGCTGCATAGTGAGCAAGTGCCGGATCAGCAGCTGTCTCTTCGTCCTTGAGCAAACGCCGGAAGTGAACATAAGCCGTATCGTGTTGGCCCAGAATTCCCATCGTTGTCGCCAGTTTGTAGACTTGTTCGTGCTGGAATGGCACGATGACCCGCAATTTTTTGATCAGAAGCAGCACTTGATCAGCCCGGTTCTCATTTTGATGGAAAATGGCCAGATTACAGAGTGCATGCAGATTACCTGGTTCCTGTTCAAGCACTTCGGCAATGGTCTCTTTTGCTTTGGGAAACAGACCCATATAATAATAGGCGAGTGCCAGATTGTTACGGGCAGCCAAGTAATCAGGATAATCAGAAGACATGCCTTCGAGCAGCTCAGCAGCCTGTGCGAATTTCCCCTCTTCCAACAGTTCCCGTGCCTGATCGTGCTCCACTACACCTTTGCGTGATTTAATTCGATTCAGTTTGGCCGGACGATCCAGCTCATAGTACAGAAGCTCCATCATCTCTTCAGCTTCCGTCATGAACTGACCCTGGGTGTCCTCCTCCAAGTAGGTAACAAGTGCTTTCTCGGCTTCCTCAAACCGATCCATATTTGCATAATTGTTCGCCATGTAAAAATAACATTCCGTCATCGACGGATCTACCACTTCCAGCACGTTAGCCAGAATGGCATTGGAGGCTTCGTAATCCCCCTTCTCCGATAATATACCCGCCATATTGCAATGATTTACCGGATTTTCCGGTTCGTATTCAACAGCTTTGCGAAAATATTTTAATGCCTTGTCGACATGATTTCGGTCCAGCGAGCGGACAGCTCTTTCAAAGAAGAAAGAAGCATCCAAGTGAATCGGTATAATATTGGCAAGGTGTCCCTCAGCCCGCACTAGCTTGCCCTTCATCTTCCAAGGCACCTCCTCTTTGCATTTCATTCATACTCTTCAGTATACCACATCTTAAGGCCCACTTCTCAATATGTAGTTTCATGTCGTTTATGAAAAAAATGCAAAAGAAGGTGATATTCCATTTTGCGGAAACCTATCACCTTGGAGCGTTGTTTATTCAGTTGTTTATTCAAAGGAAACCCATCTTTTCCCAGAGACTCCTGCACTCGCTTGCCAAGGATCTATTTGCAGTATTACATTAATCCATTCTTGTCGGTTATGCGTCGTCTAACTGGATTTGGTCCAGTTATGATGAGATGAGTGTAGTCTATGGTATTATTATCCTTATTGTCCTTTTTAGTGGTTTATCTCCATTAAAAATCAAACGTACATTAGCTCTGTCCGTCAGCCTTTTTTTGCGTATGTAATTAAAAATAAAGACACATCATTATTATTTTAAGGAGATGTTATATTGATGATCTCGAAGATAAAACCACTTATATTCATCTTAATCTGCTTGTTTGCTTTGAATGGATGTTCAAAAGATATAGAAAACATAGAAAATAAGTTCACATTAGATGATGTACTGAGAGCGCTCGAGTCTCAAGAACTGGATTTAGTGTCCTTTGGTATAACCGGGTATCCTTTGAAATTAAATGATGTTGTACCTGAGGTGTATTCTGTTGAAGTGCCCGTGGAAGAAGAACCCTATAGCCCTGAGTTTATACATTTTTATATTTTCAATTCTGAAAAGGATCGCATCAACGGGACAAAAGAATTCAATAGACACATGGAAGGCGCCCAATTCACAACATTCCCTTTTCTATATGAGAAAGGAAATGTTCTTGGCGTTTACTGGAGCAAAACCAAAGATAATCCTCTGTTCACTAAACCAATCGAAACTGCGTTCAAGCAACTGAAATGATAATAGTTCATACATTACTGGACTGAGCTCGACAGTGGGAATATCATTTTAGGACGTTAATTGCAGTCATTCGTCATTCGTAAAAAAAAGAAGACCGATTCCATAGGCTCGGTCTTCTAATGTTATGGCTTTAAAGATCCAACAGATTTAAAGCTTTAACCCCATCGAAGGAGAAAGTGAAATTTGAATGGTTTTATCAAACGGCGTCATGAAATTGACCAGCACAACCTTACACTTGTCCGGCAGTTTTGCCTCACGTACCGTTGCCGCCAGATGCCCAAGCTCGCCCCCGGTGATTTCTAGCCAGTCTTCTCCGCAGGTATAGCGTAATGTACCGCCTTTCCACAAATAATGACCCTCACTCGTTTCAATTGCGTCCTCACAGGTCAGTTCACCTTCGCTTCCGAATACAAAGGACAACTGCATCATAATGTCTTCCGGTTCCTGTCCAGATAGATGCATGTTCCATCCATTTTCCGTTGGCTGTAATTCTGCTCCTACACGGAAGGTCTGCTCATGAGTAAGCTGACGACTCTGATGAGGCAACAAGTACCATGGACTGATGGCTGATGCAGCCGATTCTGGCAGCAGGTTCGCAGGGATTGGGCCGTAGTAACCTTTTTTCTGCTCACCAGTTAGTCGATACCCTTCGGACAGCCTCGTCATTTGCTGCATAGGTACATACCCTGGATTAAAGTAAGAGGCCAGTTGCACAGCCAGCAGGCGCACCTTGCCATGACGAAGAGCGAAGAAAGAAGGAACTTCTGTCATCACAGTCACACTTGTAGCACCATCCCGAATTCGGGCTACCGGAGCACCAAAGTCCGTATGCATCCGACTGTGCGAGATACGTCCGTGATGCCCCACCGATTCCATCTGCTTCAAATATTCACCCCGTACAAAATGTTCATTCAGCATGACCTCATACTGTTCCGGTAATGCATCACGTGTATCATTTGTCTGCTGAAGCTCCGGCTCAAGCATTAATCGAATGAGCGTATTCACCGAACATACTCCCGGATCGGTCAATGTATCTCCAGCCCAGGCTGCCATACCTGCAAAGAGTGGATCACCGTCCAGCCGAGCCAAAATGGCATAAGGCAGATAGTAAGGTGACAGATCATGAACACTGCCCAGATCCTGTCGCCCTGAATAATCCGTAACAATTTCACCCGTTGGATGGACCAGATACACCATCATGCGGAGATTAAGCCTCACTGGTTCCAGCAGTTCAGGACGATTGAGCAGGCGCGCAGCATGAATTAACATGATGTCGCTAACTGCGCTGTATATCCCGTTGCTCCGTTCTGTCCACTCCCCATCGGGTGTAATATCCATGCCTTCATCCATCCACTGCTCTGCGCGCTGCACAGCTTCCTCCAGATCAAATATTTCATGCAGGAAACCAAGCGCCGCGCATAGCACCCAGCGATGATTAGGCGTATGACAACCTCCCGTAAGCATGGTTGGGATTGTACGTTCCAAGAATATCCTCATATTGTTCAACACGGGTTGAAGCGGCTCCCATTCTTGCTGCTGAAGAAGCTGATACAACTGTGAATACCCTACAACGACAAATGCAGTATCCGGAGGGGAATGGTAATTGGTCCAGCCAGGCGATATTGAACCGTCTTCATGCTGGAAGCGGAGTACAAATTCCGTAGCTAACAGCAGTCGATTTAACAACGATTCATCCCGGTAATAGATAGAGTCCGGATTGGAGAGTGCAGCTCCCCAGTAACACATATCCGTGGGCGTTCCAGTCGTATGGTTGACCCAGGCAACACCTGTGAAGGGATCAATTGTCCCTCCATAGTAACGGCTTTCCGGGTCAAGCATCTGCCGGGATATGCCTCTTTCTACCGCTCTGTCATTACTGTCCACCAGTTGTTTGTACATGTGCAGTCCCCTCCATACCAATGCATTCTCCCGATGTGCGGAGTATGTTGCTTCAGCGCCTTCAATTCAGACCGGAAGCTTACTCATACCGCCCGTAGGTGAGTTCATTTTTCTCGTCAGTATATATCATATTTCTACAAAAGTCGCTAGAAAATCTGTGCTTGTTTTACTACATATTTATGGGTCTCCGTCACTGAGGAAACAGTCGTGAAACACATGCTGTGAACATGCAAACTGTTTCCACATCACCGCGCCTACTCTGTCACTCCAAGCTTCTTCATAAGCAAGTCATGACTCTCATGGATCTCTTCTGCCTTACAGGCAGACTTCAACTCGTACACCTTCACCTGTGCGCGGCGAATCATCGGCAGATAGGCATCATAGAAGTTCATATCCTTACTGTGTACATACGGGCACCAGTGATCAGAGAGACCGAGTGTCTCATGGATATGGACCCCAACGATATCATCCATCAGGCCTTGCATTTCTCCCACACTGTCATAAAGGCCCATTCGGTCCATCATGATGGCATGACCGGTATCGTACCAGATACCAACCGGAGCCCCTTTGAGGGCCGTGATGATGGTCTTGGCTTCGGCAAGGGTAGGAATCTGTTGTGGTCGGGATCTCGTCTCGATACCAAAACGAACATCCAGACCTTTAGCTGCCGCCCGATTGCATACCTCATCCAGACTGGCGATAATTTTCTCCACATACCCTGAACTGAGGGCTTCCCGCCGCTCCATCAATTCAGCCCATTTGCTGCGATACTTCGGTGAATCCGGACCTTCCTCGTTATAGATCTTTCCAAGGTCTTTGCTGATATCCTCAGGAAAAGGTACCTCTCCCGGGTGTACAACAACAGCTTCTCCCCCATAACGCTGGGCATATTCAGCCGACTCTACCAGCAATTCGATCGCCCGCTTACGTTTCACTTCATCTTCGAAGCCGAGCAAGATGGAATCCGTACCGTAGTCCGGATCAGGGTCATGTGGAAAAGTGTTGTGGACACTAGAAATTCCGATCTCTCCACGCTCAATCATGGGCTCAATCGTCGTGAGCATCTCCTTCGTCACATTATAATTGAGCTCCACCCGACGAAAGCCGAGATCCGCAATCTCCCGAATCATATCTTCCCCGACATCATGTTTTCGGATATTCCAACATGTGGAGAACGAATATATACCCTTATCTATGTGCTGCATCTGTTTTCCTTCTCCTCCCTCTGGCTAAACTTTTTACATCAGCCTTAACTCAACCTTTTACCGCGCCAAGCATCGCACCGCTGACAAAATACTTTTGCAGCCACGGATAAACGAGCAGAATTGGAACGGTTGCAAAAATAACGGTCGCGGCCTTGAGACTCTCGGGAGTCAATGGCGTACGGTTAGCACCCTCCATCTGGGTAAGCTCGCTGACCATATTGTTCTGTACCATTTGGAATAACTTCAGTTGAAGCGGGTACAGCTTCGGATCATTAATATACATTAGGGAATCCTGGAACCCATTCCAGCGTCCAACCGCATAGAAAAGAGCTAATGTAGCCAGTACTGGCATGGATAGTGGCAATATAATTTTGAAGAGCGTGTGTACATGGGAACTGCCATCAATCTCAGCGGATTCTTCCAGACTTTCAGGAATACCTCTGAAGAATGAGATCAGGATAATCAGGTTAAACGGACTGACCAGTCCTGGCAGAATCAGTGCCCACACTGAATTAAGCAAGTTCAGGTCACGAATGAGCAAGTACTCGGGAATGATCCCGCCACTGAAGAACATCGTAATGATGATGACATACATGAAGAGCTTGCGCCCTTTCAATTTTTTCTTGGTTAACGGGTATGCAGCTGCCAGTGTGAACATCATACACAGGACAGTAGTGGCAATTGTCAGAACTGTCGTGTACCCCAGTGAATAGATCATCGACTGATCAGAGAACACCTGGATATACGCATCCCAATTGAATTCTTTCGGGAATATGGTCACTTCACCTGACGTAATCGCACGGTTAGAACTGAATGAGATCGCGATCGTGTGCAAAAATGGAGCCAGGCAGAATATAACAAACAAGGTGATAAAGGAGATATTAACGATATCAAAAATCCGGTTTGAGGTGCGTTCACTCATATGCGCACAGCTCCTTTACTGATGGTCTATACAAACAAGCCGATTGGCGTCTCTTCCGTTCATCCACAACCTACAAAATACCTTCACCGGTTGCTTTCTTCGAAATATAGTTAGATCCTAGCACAAATATGAGTCCCACCACTGCCTGGAACAGTCCGACGACAGTTGCCAGCGTGTATTGTCCTGATTCAAGACCAACTCTGTATACAAAGGTACTGAGTACATCGGAATATTCACGCACGGCCGTATTACCAATGATATAAGGCCGATCAAAACCGATGCTGACCATATGTCCAAGATTAAGAATGAGCAGGGTCACAATGGTTGGTTTAATACTTGGCAATGTAATATGCCAGATTCTCTTCAGCCGCGATGCTCCATCAATCTCAGCTGCTTCAAACAATTCCTTGTTGACGCCGGTTAATGCGGCCAGATATAGAATGGTTCCCCATCCTGCACTTTGCCAGACACCTGTGAAGAGATACGTCACAAGCCATGGATTTTTTTCTGTCAAAAATGGTATTGAATTTAAGCCCATGCTTTCCAGTACACCGTTAACCATACCGGATTGATTACCGAACAATTGGTACACAATTCCCCCGATGATTACCCATGAGATAAAGTGAGGAATGTACAATATCGTTTGTGAGATTTTTTTGAACCACTTGAATCGAACTTCATAGAGCATGATCGCCAGAATAATAGGAGCTGGAAATGAAACGACCAGATCAAGAAAATTCAGCATAAAGGTGTTGCGCAATGTCGTGTAGAAGTCCCGCATTCCAAATACTTCGCGAAAAGCATCAAAACCGATCCACTCACTGCCGCTGATTCCCTGAAACAGGTTAAAGTCCTTAAAGGCGATCTGTACACCGTACATCGGTCCATAACGAAAGATTAAAAAGTAGATAATGGGCAGCGAAATCAGAGCGTATAATTGCCAATACCTCTTCAAGTATGTGGTGGTCAAGTCGGTTTCCTCCTATCAACAAGGAAACGGCTGTGCCGCCAGTCCGGCGGCACACGTTCCTTTCTAGTTAAGCCGTAGTATGGGTATCTGTCATTGATCTTGAAGTGTAGAGTTACTTATTTTGCAGGGAGTGCCTGAACCGCTTCTTCAAGTTCTTTTTTCAGTTCAGTACCACCCAGAGACATGAAATCAGCCATTTCTTTTTCATATACCGCATCGAATTCCGCTGGCTTAGCCATCGCTGTTTTTACGATAATGACATTTAATTTGTCTTTGAGAGCTGTGCTGTACTTCATCTCTGCTTCAATCGGTTTGTCGAAAATGATCGGTCCTACCGTATCGGTGTTAGCAATATCAATGGATTGTTTCAGCATCTCCTGATTATTTTGCGGGAAGCCCATAATCCATGCTTTTTCATTCGTCGCTTGATCACCAATGTTTTTACCGTTCGAGATAATGGCTGTATCCCCTGCGTTAAACAGACGATCCTGCGCTTCCTGGGATGCATCCTCTTTCACAACCGGAATGCCGTCTACCAGATCATAGTTCTCGCCTTCCACACCACTGTAGATATCAATCAGATTGTTGTCAGATGCCATCCAGTCGAGATATTTGATCGCTTCGACAGAACGTTTGCTGCTCTTCGGAATCATAATGTACATACCATTTGTTCCGTAGCGTGACTTGATGTGTTTGTTGTCTGCATTTGGATTGGTGTATACATCAACCGGCAACACTTCACTACCACTCACATTTTTACGCAAATTATCCAGTGTGCCATCTCCGTAGAACATGGCATCCACATCTTCAGACCAGTAACCTACGTTACCGTTTTGAATGTCTTTCCCTAACTGCGTTTTGTCTTCATCCAAACTGAAGTCTTTGCTGATCAAACCTTCGTTGTACAGTTTGTTCAGGAACTGCATCGATTCTTTGAATCCTTCATGCAACGGCAATTCATACCTTTGACCATAGGTCAGGTCGCCACTAACTGGCTTAATGAATGAGTAGATGAGCGTTTCGAATTGAGCTGGTGCAAGAGCCATACCCATTGGGATGTTTTTGCTTCCGAGACCACCAGGATCTTTATCCTTGAACGCTTTCAAAGTTGTATATAATTCATCTGTGGTCTTCGGCGCTGGCAATCCCAGCTTATCGAGCCAATCCTGACGAATGTAAGAGCTGTATCGGCCTGTGATCGCACGTTTACCCGGAACAGCAAACTGTTGTCCTTCCACTTGCCCGAACTTCAAAGTATCTTCACCCAGGAACTTCTTCAGGTTCGGACCGTGCTGATCAATCAACTCTCCAACATCAGTCAAACCACCCTGCTGGGCATACCGATAAAACACGCTTGAGTCATAAACAAAGACAATATCAGGGACATCCGTATTGCTAGCCATCAGGACGTTCAGCTTGGTAACTTCCTCAGAACGCTGAACGGGTACAAACTGTACATCAATATTGTTGGGATCACCGAACTTCTCCTGAATCATTTTAGATAGATAGTTGTTCGTAATTGTGTACGGTGAAGGACTGTTACCACGGTCGAAAATCTCCACCTTTAAGGTAACGCGCTCGCCATTGCCTGATGTTCCGCCTTCAGCTGATTCTTCTGATGCTGATGAGCATCCCGCAAGTAAAGAAACGCCCATTACCATCGTCAGCGCCAAACCCATCCATTTCTTTAGACTCCCTTTGGTTGCTTTGCTTCTCATTTTGTCATCCCCTTTGGCTTTGCGTGAATGTTTAAAGCTTGCCCAGAGTATTTCACATTTTTCCGTTATCCTGCAATAAACCACTTTCGGAAGCGCTTACAAACGGATTATGGTTTATATGCTAAGCCTATTTTCGCAGACTGATTCTTTTCCCAAAGCTGCGCTGCTCTAGGCTTTGACGGCACTCTTCGCCTCAAGGATCGGAACTGCCTGTCCCAAGTCGGATAAACCATTTTCACACACTGCCTATATTCGTAAACGGTGAAAAAACAGGAATATTAGCTTGCTATCCTGCGAAAACAGTTACATCGATCTCGGGCAGCAGAGAACTGTTCAACGAAAACAGGGCGAACCTCTGCAAGCCTCTCTCCTAAGTGGAAAGTGACTGCATGAAATTCACCCTGTGTTATCCTGATGTACAGATCTCAGAATATGTTCACTTTTGCGTTACTCTTCGGGTTCTCGATGTTCACGTTTCAAACGACGATAATCTCCTGGTGTAATACCCGTTACCCGCTTAAATACACGTCCCAACGTAATTCCATTTGCATACCCAACCTTCAGGGCAATATCCTGCAAAGAGTAATCGGTATTGAGCAGAAGCTGCTCCGTCTCCTTCATGCGAAGCTCTGTAACAAAATCAACAAACTTCATGTTGAATTCTGTCTTGAACAAATAACTCGCATGTTTGCCCGTAATCTGGAATCGATCGCTCAGATGTTTCAATGAAAGGTCAGGATTCGCAAACTGTTCTTCGATATAATTTTTCATTTCGTTGACCATGGCTTTGTAACTCTTGGTTTCCGTTACCGCTACATACGTTCTGAACAAGTCCGTCAGACCATCAAACAAAAGACTTTTCACATCCGCAAGCGTCTCTGCCTCTTCCACAGCACTCAACCATCTGTTGATGTTTTCTTCGGACAGCTCTTCCTGGAGTCCTTCCGACATCATGGCCACCTCTCGGCTGAGCATCTGTAACATGGCCTGAATCAGAGAACGAATCTCATCATCCGGCAGTTTGTTCTGTTCAAATGCTTTAAAGATCTCCTCCAACTGTTCCCGCCACTGTCCACTCGACATCCGGAACCGCTTAACAAAGTCCGCAATCATTTGCAGATAGGTATAGGTATCCAGCAAAGGATGCTGTGGTTCACCGCAGTCGGCTTGGCCGACATCTCCATTCATCAACAGTTTGCGTTGCATTACCGCTTCTGCGGCCGCATAGGAATCTCGTATTGCACCGATTCCCTGAGCCATAGGTCCAATGCCAAAGCTTAAGGAAATGCGTAGATTTTGTTCTACCCAAGATTTGCATTCCTCAGCTACAACACGAATCTGCCCAGACATATCCAAGTTGTTATCATTCTGTTCTTTGAACACAAAAAGGATTGCAATTCGATCCACACTAATCCATTCCGTCCAGCATTGGACTCCCGTATTACGTGACAGCTCTTGCAAAACGTTCATCAAGGCAAACTTCAGAGTATTTTGTTCACCTCTCGTGTATCTCTCCTGAAATCCCTTCTCATATCGGTTAATCTCTCCAACAACAACGACAAAACGCGACGAGTCATGCACGTCATTCAGTGGAGAGAGCTCTTTTAATTGCTCTGCTGCATTATCCATGTGTTCACCATGCAACAGGGCATTGAACAACTTGCTGCGCTGCATGAGTACATTTTCCCTGCTTTTCTTGTCATAATCCATCATATGATTAATCAGATTCTCAAGCACACCGTCAATCATCTTCATCTCATCCGTGCGAGCACCTGAGTGTTCGAATGCCCGAATCTGATGAGACTCAATCCGGTTCATGATGATCTGAATGGGTTTATAGTTACGGCGAGTAATGTACACGATATATACAATCGCACAGATGACAGTCACAATAGCAATGATTACCCATACATAAGATATGACAGATACCCAGCCAAATAAGTTGCCGGCCTTAATTCCACTGGATATTGTCCAGCCCAATCTTTCTAGCGGTAGCCTATTCAGTTCCTGACCATCTATCGAGCCCTCTTGGTCCGAGTGTGCATTATACACAACCTTACCGTCCCGATCCGTAATCGTCAGGAATGAGAGCTGACCATTAACCATACTATCTACACTCTGTTCAATGCTGCTCATCTTGATATTAATGACCAATGTGCCCTGAGAGCCAAAAGGCAAAGGCATGTCCTTGTTCACGGTTAATACGCGAATAGGGGTACGTTGAACAGAGTCCGCATCGAATTCCCGGACCGGCTGCCAGCCTGAACCGATAGAACCGTTACCCATCTGATCAATCCATGCCTTATCCGAGAAACCTTCCACTTCTCTGGAACCACTTACGGTCAGAACATGTTTATTTCGCTTGTCATATAGATAGATGGATTGAATCCATGAGGACGAATTGGATAGCTCACGTAAATTCTGCGCAATTGAATACACCGTGTCCGAGCTGGTCAGATTTGTGTTATTAAAATAGAGTTTGTATGCCTGCTGACTCTGTACCGTTTCCAGGATGGATAGTTCAATATCCCTGATTGTACGATCCACCGTGTCTATCATATAACTGGAGGAGATCCGGTCTGCTTTTTTAGTTTCCTCTTTAGAGATGTCATTGATGAAAACAAACGCGATGAAAATGAGTATGGTCACCGTAAGAAAAAAAATTGGGAAATACGAGAACAATAACCGGTAGTACCAATTACGAGACAATAGACCCCACTCCTCACTCCACGATGCCAATGTTCTCAGCCGTGGTTCTACTGTTCAGCATCCATCTCACCTTAGGGGCTGAATACTATATGATAACGCTATCATAACTGATTTTATGTTATTATAGCACAAGCCTCGGAGCAGCAAAGCAAGAATTGAATTCAAAGAGCCAAAACAAAAAAACCGTGCTGAGCAGACAACAACTCAGACACGGAACAGTTCATCTGGCAGCACACCGTTATATCCTCGATGCTCTAAATGCCAGAATCTTTAAACAATGTGGCCATAGAGCCACCATCCACAATAATGCGTACGGCGCGGGCCAGCATTGGTGCAACAGGTAACACTTTGAAGCATTCAGGGTGGTCATCTGGCAGTGCGATCGAGTCCGTAACGACCACCTCTTCAATTGACGGGTGATTCAATTTACTTACTGCCCCATCCGAGAACAATCCGTGTGTTGCACATACATATACATTTTTGGAGCCACGTTCCTTCAACCCTTCCACAACATTCAGAATGGTTGTTCCGGTGTCGATCAGATCCTCAATAATAATAGGTGTCCGTCCTTCTACATCACCAATGACATGGGTAATCACCGATTCATTATGGCTTGGACGTTTCTTGATCATAATGGCAAATGGAGAATCCAGACGGTTCGCCAGCTTCTCTGCCATCGATGCTCGTCCCGCATCCGGGGAGACTACAACAGGGTTCTCGATTCCTTTGCTTAACAAATAATCACTAATCAGATCCAGTGATGTCATATGGTCAACCGGAATGTTGAAGAATCCCTGAATGGCCGCTGCGTGCAGGTCGATCGTTACCACTCGATTGGCGCCAGCCGTAGTTAATACATCTGCTACCATCTTGGCCGAGATCGGTTCCCGTGGAGCGGATTTGCGCTCTTGCCGAGCATAACCGTAATACGGAACAATGATGTTCACAGTGCGCGCTGAAGCCCTCTTGGCAGCATCAATCATCACCAACAGCTCGACAAACAGCTCATTGATCGGATGAGACAACGACTGTACCAGAAACACATCACAATTACGGATCGTTTCTTCATAATGAACGTATATTTCTCCGCTCTTGAACCTGGACAGCTTGATCTTGCCCAGTTGTACACCCAGCTTGTCACATACCTGTTCTGCCAGCTTAGGGTTCGATGAACCGGAAAAAATACGTAACGAATGCTGCATAATGCCCTCCCGAGGGTTGAAGTCCCTATATAATCCCTTATCTAAAAGGTTATTTCCTACCCTCATTATACTCTAATGGCTTATACATTTAAAGGAATGAACGAGCGATGACGGCCTTCAAAAACAGCGACTTCCGTACAGCCCAACTCATGTAAAAGTGCTTCAGCTTCAGGCAAATAATCCCCCAGCTTCATTGGGTCATGTGCATCAGAGCCCATGGTTAATGGAATACCCAAGCGAATGGCTTCTGTCAGCATTCTGCGACTAGGGAACATCTCGGCACAAGGCTTCGATAACCCGGAAGCATTCAGTTCCATGGCGCAGCCACTTTTGGCAATAGCCTGCAACGCTGCGTTCTCCAGTGAGATACGTTCATTTGTCTGCTCCGCTGAAGGAGCAAAACCGAAGCGTTTAATGACATCCGTATGGCCCATAATATCGTACATGCCCGTGGCCGCTGCCTTGCTTACGGCATCGTAGTACTGACGATATACTTCAAGGATGTCTTTGCCCTCCCAGTGATGGGTCTGGCGGAAATCCGTAATGTCCCATTCCCCGAGGAAATGAACGGAGCCAATCACATAGTCCCATGGATAACGCTCAATGATCGCACGGATCTCTGTTTCCCAGCCTTCAATATAGTCACCTTCCAGACCAACACGTACGTCAATCTGCCCACGGTAACGTTCTTTCAGGGAGAAACACTCCTCTACGTAACGCGGCAGTTCATCCATAGGCATCGCCATTTCCGGATAATATTGAGCCGGATCGACATGCAACAAGGGCATGTGATCGGACAATCCAATCTGGGATAGTCCGATCTCCACACCACGCTGCACGTACTCTTCCAGTTTGCCAACGGCATGTCCACACCGCTCATGGTGTGTATGATAGTCTATACGCACGAAACTCGCCTCCTAATCGCGGCGAGGCCGTTCATGACGGCGGCTCAGCTCTGACATAATGTCGTCCAGCGGCAGCTTGCGCTCTTGTAACAGGACGAGCAGGTGATACATCAGGTCACTGACTTCCAGGCGAAGCTCGTCATTATCTTTATTTTTGGCGGCAATGATCGTCTCGGACGCTTCTTCACCGATTTTTTTCAGTATTTTATCTACACCTTTATCAAACAGATACGTTGTATATGCACCCTCAGGACGCTCACGTTCACGCTCTGCAATAACGGATTCCAGTTCAGCCAATACCTCAAAGCGACTTTCGGAACCGGAACTTGCAGAAGCAGATGCCGCACCCGCTTCATCCGAAGCCTTGTCTGCCGATTTCTCTGGCAAACCAATGATTTCATTATGGAAACAAGTTACCGCCCCTGTATGGCAAGCCGGACCGTTCGGTTTCACCTCAACCAACAAGGTATCGCCATCACAATCATATTTTAGGGAAGTAATCGTCTGCACGTTACCAGATGTTGCTCCTTTATGCCACAACTCCTGACGCGAGCGTGACCAGAACCAAGTCTCACCGGATTCAAGCGACAACTTCAGAGATTCGCGATTCATATAAGCCATCATTAAGACTTCCCGAGTATCCACATCCTGCACAATGGCAGGAACCAAACCATCACTCCAACGAATGTGTTCCACAACCTGTTCCAAGGACAACTGTTCCTTGATTTCATCGCTCACTTTAGTCACGGATCTCCACCCCTTGTTCTCTCAAATGTTGTTTTAACGCTGGTACGGCGATTTCTTTGTAATGGAAAATCGTTGCGGCCAACCCTGCGTCCGCTTTGCCTGTGGTGAATACATCATAGAAATGAGACTCCTTGCCCGCACCGCCCGATGCGATGACTGGAATACGCACAGATTCGGATACTGCTGCCGTCAGCTTCAGATCGAAACCGTCTTTTGTTCCGTCCGCGTCCATACTTGTGAGAAGAATCTCTCCCGCGCCCAAGCTCTCAGCCTGTTTAACCCATTCCAGCGCCTTGATCCCGGAGGGTTTCCGTCCACCATGGGTATAGACTTCCCACTCGCCCCAAGCTTCGTTATACTGGGCATCGATCGCTACCACGATACACTGCGAGCCAAAGCGACGTGCACCATCTGCAATCAACTGCGGATTAAGTACCGCGGCTGTATTCACTGCAATTTTATCCGCTCCTGCACGGAGAATCCGCTTCATGTCCTCCACCTTGGAGATGCCACCACCTACCGTAAAGGGGATAGCGATCTCGCCAGCCGTCTGCCGCACGACTTCTTCCATCGTTTCACGACCTTCTACCGAAGCGGAGATATCGAGAAATACCAATTCGTCCGCGCCCTCGCGGTCATATAGCGCCGCCAGCTCTACCGGATCACCCGCATCGCGGAGATTAACGAAGTTGACGCCTTTGACGACCCGGCCGTCCTTCACGTCCAGACAGGGGATGATTCTTTTTGCCAGCATGCTACCTCTTCCTCTCTATCCGAATATCCCTTACTTATTTACTGCACGTACCGCTTCAGACAGATCGATGCTTCCCGTATACAGTGCTTTACCCACGATTGCTCCACCGACACCATCATCCGCGTGGCGACTCAGACGAAGCAGATCATCCATTACACTCACACCGCCGGAAGCAATAACCGTCCGTCCGCTTGCCTTGGCTAGAGACACAATCGCTTCCACATTAGGACCCTGCATCATGCCATCACGGGAAATATCCGTAAAGATAAACGTTTCTGCCCCATACGCCGCCAATTCCTTCGCGAGAACCTCTGCCTGTACTTCCGATGTTTCAAGCCAACCGCGAGTTGCCACGTAACCGTTACGTGCATCGATACCAATTGCCACTTTGTCGCCGTAACGTCCCAGTACTTCCTCTGTAAAAGCACGATCCTCAATCGCTGCTGTTCCAAGGATCAGCCGGCTAACACCCAGACCCAGCAAACGTTCTACATCCGCTACTGTACGAAGTCCGCCGCCCACCTGAACAGGTACGTTCACAGCCGTGGCAATCCGCCCGATCAGCTCATCGTTAACAGGATGCCCTGCTTTCGCACCATCCAGATCCACCAGATGAACGTATGTACCGCCTTGCTTCTCCCAGGATAGAGCCACTTGAACCGGGTCATCGTTATACACGGTCTCCTGATTATAATCTCCCTGCACCAGTCTTACACATTTGCCGTCCCGGATATCAATCGCCGGATATAGGATAAAAGATGACATACAAGGCCTCCTGAATATGAATTAGATTTGTGCGCTTTCTATAGTTAAGAAGAGATGATGCTTTACCTTTGTACAGGCGCTCCTGTCAGAGCCAGAAAGTTGCCGAGCAGCTTCATGCCAAGCTCTCCACTTTTTTCCGGGTGGAATTGCATGCCGAAGTTGGACCCTCTGCCTACAATGGCTGTCACCGGATGTCCGTAATCCGTTACCGCCAGCAGATCGTCCCTGTTTTCGGTAAGCGCATGATAGGAGTGGACAAAATAGACGTGACCTCCCTCAAGCCCCGTAAATAGCGGGTTTTCCGCGTGCAGGAACTCCAAACGGTTCCATCCCATATGAGGAACCTTCAGTTCTCCTGGTGCGAATCGCACCACTTTACCTGGCAAAATATCCAGTCCCTCATGCTCGCCATGTTCTTCACTTGAGCTGAACAACAACTGCATCCCCAGACAGATTCCGAGCAGTGGCTTGGACCCGGCAGCGGCTTCCTTCACCACCGTATCCAGTCCACTCTCCCGCAGATGAACCATCGCATCACCAAAAGCACCTACGCCTGGCAAAATGACACCATCTGCGCCAAGAATCTCTTCCCGGTCACCCGTGACCAGCGCTTCGTAGCCAAGACGTTCGACCGCTTTGCCGACGCTGTGCAGGTTACCCATACCGTAATCGACAATTGCAATCGCCATCGTCTACAGCACTCCCTTCGTGGAAGGCACACCCGTTACACGTGGATCAATCATCGTTGCTTCATCCAGTGCACGTCCTAATGCCTTAAAGATCGCTTCAATCATATGGTGGGTGTTCTGACCATAGTGCACAATGACATGTAACGTAATCCGAGCTTCCAGCGCCAATTTCCACAGGAATTCATGTACCAGCTCCGTGGAGAAACTGCCTACCTGTTGGGAAGGGTATTCAGCACGGTATTCAAAGTGAGGTCGATTGCTCACATCAATAATAACCTGAGCGAGTGCCTCGTCCATCGGTACAAAAACACTGGCGTAACGCTTAATTCCGCGTTTGTCACCCAACGCTTCTCGCAATGTCTGTCCCAGACAGATTCCGATGTCTTCAACCGTGTGATGATCGTCGATATCAATATCTCCACGGGCCTGCACGTTCAGGTCGAATTGTCCGTGCTTCGTGAACAGATCCAGCATATGATTCAGGAACGGTACATCCGTTTCAATCGTGGATTGTCCTGTTCCATCTACAGTAAAGGCCAATTGGATATTGGTCTCGTTCGTTTTGCGGTCAACCTCTGCTTGGCGCACTGCACCTTTGTTTTCAAGTTCCACACCATTATTTTGCTTATCCATTGTCCGATTCCGCCTTTCCTTCTTGTTCTAACCGTACAGCGATTGCACGGGCATGCCCTTCAAGACCCTCATGGCGGGCCAACTCTATAATAGCCGCTCCGTTCTGCAGCAGCGCTTCTTTACTATAATAGATCAGACTCGATTTTTTGATAAAATCATCCACGTCCACTGGCGAACTGAATCGCGCAGTACCATTGGTCGGAATAATGTGATTTGGTCCGGCAAAATAATCCCCTACCGGCTCCGAGCTGTACGGGCCGAGGAAGATCGCGCCGGCATTTTCGATCCGGCCAGCGTAAGCCATCGGCTCCTGCACCATGATCTCCAGATGCTCCGGTGCAAGCCTGTTCACCACATCGATTCCCTCATCGATAGAATCAACCACAATAATGGCGCCATACTGCTCTACCGAAGCAGCAGCGATATCCCGCCGCGGTAGCACTTCAAGCTGCCGCTGCACTTCGCCCTGCACGGCTTCCGCCAGCGTGGCCGAATTCGTGACGAGAATGGCCGATGCCATCTCGTCATGTTCCGCCTGCGACAACAGGTCGGCGGCGACATACACCGGATTCGCCGTATCATCGGCGAGCACCACAATCTCACTCGGTCCGGCGATACTATCGATATCGACCGCACCGTACACCTCGCGCTTCGCGAGCGCCACGTAAATATTGCCCGGTCCACAGATCTTGTCGACCGGTGCAATACTCTCCGTGCCGTAAGCCAGGGCGGCGATAGCTTGAGCGCCGCCAACCCGGTACATCTCGCTCACGCCTGCTTCCGCAGCAGCAACGAGGATGTACGGGTTAATACCTTCGCCACCGTTCGTAGACGGCGGTGTCACAAGAACAATCTCCGGCACGCCTGCCACCTGTGCCGGAATCACATTCATCAGCACAGACGATGGATACGCTGCTTTGCCGCCAGGTACATAGACCCCGACCCGCTTCAGCGGTCGGATGACCTGGCCCAGCAGGCTGCCGTCCGGCTGCCAATCCATCCACGAGTTGCGTTTCTGTTTCTCGTGAAACGCACGAATGTTGGCGGCGGCTTGCCGAATCGCCGTCACAAAGGATGGCTCCACGGCTGCATAAGCCGCCTGCAGCTCTTCCTGCGGCACGCGCAATTCCGCGGCCGTCAGCTTTGTGCGGTCCAGCTGCTCCGTGTAACGCAGCAGTGCCGCATCACCCTCACGGCGAATGTCGCTGACAATGCGCCGTACCGTTTCATTTTGCTCCGGCGTGCCATACTCCACTTCCCGCTTCAGATCAAACTCTCGTGCAGGTACAATTTTCATGCGTACAACCTCCTTATCCCCTGTAATGCCTGCCTACTCATGGCCGATTCGCTTCTTTATTTTGTCTCTTACTCTTACTTTTGCTTCTGCTTTGTATGTTTCTCATCTATGTTTCCAAAACATTAATTTATCCCCGAAAGCTTCCCGCCGAAATTTCATTGGATACCGGAATGACCTGCTGAAGTGCATCACACAAAGCCTGGATTCGTGCATTTTTCATCCGATAACTTACCCGATTGGCGATAAGGCGGCTGGTGATGTCCAGAATACCCGTCATTTCCACCAATCCGTTCTCGCGCAGTGTCTGACCTGTTTCCACCAGATCGACGATCCGGTCTGCCAGACCAATCAAAGGCGCAAGCTCAATGGAACCATTCAGCTTGATCACCTCGACCTGCTGCCCCTGCTCCCGGAAATACTGTGAAGCAATCCTTGGATACTTCGTCGCAACACGTTGCTGTATGCCTGGCTTCCAGTCTGGAAGTCCGATCACAGACATACGGCACTGGGCAATTCCCAGGTTCAACAGTTCGTACACGTCCCGATTTTCCTCTAGCAGCACGTCTTTACCAACAATTCCGATATCGGCAACACCGTACTCCACATATGTTGGAACATCTACTGGCTTCGCCATAATGAATTCCATTCCCGCTTCCGGTACTTCGATGACCAATCTGCGTGTATCATCCACGTCTTCTGGAATATCCAGCCCCGCTTCACGAAACAATTTGGAGGCTTTTTTATAGATTCGGCCCTTCGGCATGGCCACCTTCAGAATATCCGACATCTCAGCGTCCTCCTTCTTCAGATCCGTAAGTAATAACCTGCTCAGCCTGAGCGGTTCTTGCTTCAACCGATACGGCACTTGCCCCAGCCCCGTCTTCAGGAAGAAGGAGTGTCACTACATTTTGTCCCATACTGCGTAATCTTGCCGCTTCTGTTAATGCCTCGGCCCGACGTTTCGGGGTATATTGGATAAGTACCGGTTTTTTCTCTTCAATGGTAATGCCATGAACACCATCAATAATACGGTTCGTTTTCAAAGCAAATCCTGTAGCTGGCAATGAACGACCAAACTGTTGTAACAGATTATCATACCGTCCACCGCTACATACCGGAGATCCTAGTTCGGCTGCATACCCTTCAAAGGTCATGCCAGTATAATAGGAGAAATCACCGATCATCGTCAGATCAATCAGTACATGTTCGGATACACCGTACGCTTCCAACACTTCGAATACCGCACACAGATGCGCAATCGACTGTGCTGCTTCAGCACTTGAACTTAGCTCTACCGCATGTGTGCATACTTCCTTACCACCGCGCAGACGAAGGATCGCTTCAAGCTGTTCTTTCAGCTTAGGCTCCAGATTCAATGCTTCAATCGACTGACGATAGCCGACATAATCACGTCCGAGCAACCCTTCCTTCAATTGCTCCTGCTCCGCTGTCTGGCCTGGAATCACTTCCTCCAGTAATCCGTTCAGGAATCCCATATGACCCATCGCTATTTTAAAAGAAGACACGCCCGCTGCCTGCAAAGAGGCAATCGCAAGCGCAACAACTTCTGCATCCGCCTCAGGTGAGTCGTCTCCAACCAGCTCCACGCCCGTCTGGAAAAATTCAGCCTCACGCCCAGCTTCCTCTTCAATGGAACGAAATACGCTCGCATGATAGGACAGACGCAGCGGCAACTGCTCATCTTTAAGCATCGATGAAACTACGCGTGCAATTGGAGCCGTTAGATCCGATCTGAGTACCAGCGTGGTTCCCCGGCTGTTTAGCAATTTAAATAATTTGCGATCTGATGTAGAGCTTGCTACACCGACCGTGTCGTAGTATTCAATCGTTGGTGTGATGATCTGACGGTAACCCCAGCGTTCCATACATTCCAGTACATTGCGTTCAATCGTCCGCAGCTTGGATACTACATGTGGTGTATAGTCGCGGAATCCGGTCGGTTTTTCAAAACCTTTTGGTTTGGACATTGGTAATATTCACCCCGAGTCAGTAGTTTAAGAGTCGCACTCGTTCTATTTCAACAGGATTTATGTAGTGTAAATCCCCATTCTATCTTATAAACTTGAATCACAGTATTATCGCATAAGCCTTCAAACTATTGGTTTAGTTCAATCTTTATCATGCTTCATTTCTCCAAGAATGCTTTCACATGGTAAAGTGCTAACAAACTAAAGGATATGGGATATGATAACATGAAATCCGCACTACCGTCAACAATACCCAAGCTTGATTGCCCTTGGATCGACATATCGTTTTATATACACACCGTTACGCTCACCAATCGGTATTTATATACGAAAAAAGCTGCCATAAGCAGCTTTTTACTTCAACCATCTTCATTCATTACTTTATTGCCTTAATGCACACTACCCTGAGAAGAATCATCCGTGTTAAAGACAGTCTCTTCCGTAGAAGCTGCCGCACGGGATAAATCACGCAGTGGATTACCTCCAACAAAAGCTCCTGGGGCAACATCCTTATGTACGACAGCTCCAGCAGCCACAACGGCTCCATCTCCTATGGTTACCCCGGGCAGAATCGTTGTGTTAGCACCAATCAGTACATTTTCCCCGATAATCACCTCACCGAGCCTGTACTCCTTAATGAGATACTCATGAGCGAGAATCGTTGTGTTGTAACCGATGACCGAGTTTTCGCCGACCGTTATTTTCTCCGGAAAAAACACATCCACCATCACCATCAGGCCAAAGGCCGTGTGTTTTCCCACCTTCATGCCGAGCATTCGGCGGTAAATCCAGTTCTTCACCGATAGAATCGGACAGTAGCGTGACAACTGGATCCAGATAAAATTACGAACGCCCTTCCACGGACTCACTGTCTTGTAGATATGCCAAAGTGCATTCTGGTCCTCTACCGGATAGCGGGTTACTTTTCTCATGAACGTCCCGTTTCAATACGGATGAGTTTCAACAAGTCTCTCATGTCATGCAACATATGGTCGGGTCCATATCCGTTCAGGATCGTTTCTCCTTTAAGAGACCATGCAACCCCCGCCGATAGAGCGCCCGCATTCTGTGCCGATTGGATATCCACCGGACTATCACCCACCATTAACGTTTTGGCAGGATCTGCACCCAGTTCCGTCATGGCTTTCAGTACCGGTTCAGCATGTGGCTTCGGATTCGTTACATCGGTCACTGTTACAATCGTCTTCATATATTTCAGTAGGTCAAAACGTTCTAGTACCTTTAGTGTAGATGGACGAATTTTGGTTGTGACTACACCCATCACAATGCCAGCCTGATGCAGCGCCTCTACTACCTCAATAACATGCGGAAAAGGTCTAACCATTGCTTCATGATGGATATCATTATAAGCACGGTAACCTTTCACGTACTCGGAGACTTCCTCCTGGCCAGAGAAGGTGCGCATCTGCTGCTCCAGTGTTCCACCCATATGTGGAATAATCTGTTCACGTGTCCATGGCGCTGAATGATCCCATCCCCCCATGACATGCTGGAATGAGCTGATAATCAACTCATTGGTATCAATAATCGTTCCGTCCAGATCAAACAATACCGTGTCAATCATGTTGCATTACTCCTTTTTATCATCAACTTGCTTTGGATCATCTTTGGCTGGAGGTGTTACCTTATTCTCTTTGCCAGCAACTGTTCCCGTATGCTCCATATCATCTGAGGTAACTTTGGACGATACAATCGGATCACTATAACGAACATCTGCTTTACCTGTCACTCTTCTCACCACAATGAATACAACAGCAACAATAATGATACCAATCGCGAGCAGTTGCGAGATTCTTACATTACCATAAGCAGGATCCAGATATCCTTGTTCAAAGCCCATTGCAGTCATTGGAGACCACAGCCCGTTCACTAATGAAGCGACCCATTGCGGAGCTTGGAAGCCAAGACTGTCCGTACGTAGAGCTTCAATGAAGAAACGACCGATAGAGTACCAGATGAAATAAGACATGAACAGTTCACCTGAACGCAGAAACTTCTGACGACGCAGAACCAAGAGCAAGACCAGACCAACGAGACTCCACATCGATTCATACAAAAATGCAGGATGGTGGAATACGCCTTCTACGTTCATTTGATTCACAATAAAGTCCGGCAGATGAAGCTTGTCTCTCAAAAATGATTCTTCTACAGGACCGCCGTAGGCTTCCTGGTTCACAAAGTTCCCCCAGCGTCCGATCAACTGTCCAACGAGCAGTCCAGGCGCACAAATATCGGCCATACGCCAGAAGTTATACCCTTTACGACGGAAGAAAATAACTGCACAGATGATTGCACCAATAAGGGCACCATAGATGGCAATACCACCATTCCATATTTTAAAGACATCCCAGAAATTATCCTTATAATCTTCCCACTTAAATGCGACGTAGTAGATGCGGGCACCAATGATGGCAGAAGGCACACCCAGCAGGACCATGTCCATGAACACTTCCTGTGGAATATTGTATCGTTTGCCCTCCCGGATCACGAGCAGTAATCCTATAAGCGCCGCGGCACCAAGAATAAGCCCGTACCAGTGAACCTTTAACGCTCCAATAGAGAACGCAATCGGGTTCAACAGTAATAATGTATCCATTCATTCACACTCCTATTTATTCAATCAATCGCACGCATGACGAATGGTTGGCATACACTGCGCCTTAAGAGAAGCAGTACATGTCAACCATTTATCTTCATTTCCTTGTATAAAATATTTCTTAATCCATGTCTTCCATATCTTCCGAGATGGTTGCTGTCAGCTTGTTAGTGAATTGCAGTGCAGCATTCAGACCCATCTGTTTCAGACGATAGTTCATACCTGCCACTTCAATAATAACCGCCAAGTTCCGTCCCGGACGAACAGGAATCGTAACAAGAGGTACATCCGTATCAATGATACGTGTAGTCTCTTCATCCAGACCCAGACGATCATATTGTTTATCCTGCTGCCATGCTTCAAGACGTACAACCAAGGTTATCCGTTTGTTATTCCGAACCGCACCAGCTCCGAACAATGTCATGACGTTGATAATACCGACACCTCGAATCTCGAGCAAGTGGCGGATCAATTCAGGTGCAGTACCGTGCAGCTGAAAATCTGACGTTTGGCGGATCTCTACCGCATCATCGGCAATCAGTCGGTGTCCACGTTTCACCAGTTCAAGTGCTGTTTCACTCTTACCAATACCGCTACTACCTGTGATCAGCATACCTACGCCATAGACATCACAAAGTACACCGTGAATGGTTGCTGTTGGTGCCAATTTCTTTTCCAGGAATCCCGTAATCCGGCTGGATAAAATCGTTGTAGCCATGTTGCTGCGAAGTACAGCCAAATTCTGTTCTTCACTGATATCAATCAGCTCTTGCGGAACTTCCAGTCCACGCGTCACAACGATACAAGGCGTCTCTTCCGTACAAAGACGTTGCATACGATCGCGCCGCTCTTGCTCAGGTAACATTGCAAAGAAAGCTAACTCCGTTCTTCCAAGTAGCTGGACCCGTTCTTGTGGATGGTATTCAAAATAACCGGCCATTTCCAAACCAGGACGGTTCAGGTCATCTACCGTAATGACTCTTTTCAATCCGTGAGATCCAGAAACAACCTCCAACTGAAATTGCTGCACGAGTTCAGATACTTTCACTTTTTTCGCCATTTGTCTCTTCCTTTCAGCATTAGCTGTCCCTCTATGTACATCAGATCGTGTATCAGTTATTTCCATTATTAGCGTATTCACAACATGGGTACAACCTGCATACCCTTCCAACAGTCGATTCTCTCAAATATATGAAGACAGACCTTCAAATAATCTTAAATGAATTCCGGGATGAATGCAATCGCAGCCTCCGACAACCAATAGTAAGAAAAGTCTTCTGATCGAAGCACCTTCTAGGATATTACATTCGTAGTTTAGCGGCTGTTTTTCTTGCGGTTATTAATCCTTCAACTCCGCCGAAACTTATAGCTCCAATAATCTTAAAAAAGCCCCTTCCAGCAATAACGGAAGGGGCTCTCATTACAATGTATAATTGCATTAACTGTCAGGTTCCATCGTCACCGAGGAATCCCAGTAATATTAGTCTTGAAGAAGTACGTTCACTTCAGTCTCTTTGTCAAAGATATGAACCTTGTTCATGTCGATGGCCATTTTAACTGTGGAACCATCACGAGTGTTAGAACGTCCGTCTACACGTGCGATTGTTGTATCGTTACCAACACCGCTCAAGTAGAGGAGCATTTCGTGACCCAGGTTCTCTGTAACATCTACGTGTGTAGAGAATACGGAGTTCGGGGATGCTTCCAGGAATACTGGCTCTTCGTGAATGTCTTCTGGACGAACACCCAGAATCACTTCTTTGCCAATGTATCCTCTAGATTTCAACACTTGTGCTTTACCTTGCGGGATTTCAACGTCCACGCCTGGAGCTACGAAGTGCAGGTTAGCACCTTGCTCAGCAAGTTTACCCGAGATAAAGTTCATTGTCGGGGAACCGATGAAACCAGCTACGAACAGGTTAGCCGGCAGGTTATACAACTCTTCCGGAGAAGCTGCTTGTTGGATGATACCATCCTTCATAACAACGATCCGATCACCCATCGTCATAGCTTCGATCTGGTCATGCGTTACGTAGATAACAGTTGTTTCCAAACGTTTCGCAAGTTTAGTGATCTCTGCACGCATTTGACCACGCAGTTTGGCATCCAAGTTGGAGAGAGGCTCATCCATCAAGAACACTTGTGGATCACGGACAATCGCACGTCCCAAAGCGACACGTTGACGTTGACCACCGGACAATGCCTTAGGTTTACGCTCAAGCAAATGCTCGATATCCAGGATTTTAGCTGCTTCACGTACACGTTTGTCGATCTCATCTTTTTTAACCTTACGCAACTTCAAACCAAACGCCATGTTTTGATATACGCTCATATGCGGATACAAGGCATAGGATTGGAATACCATCGCGATATCGCGGTCTTTAGGTGCAACATCATTAACGACACGGTCACCGATATAGAGTTTACCTTCAGAAATTTCCTCAAGGCCTGCGATCATACGAAGTGTTGTTGATTTACCACAACCGGACGGACCTACCAGTACCAGAAATTCTTTATCTTTAATGTCCAGGTTAATGTCAACTACAGTTGCTTTATCAGAACCCGGGTATTTTTTGAAAATATGCTCTAAACGTACTCCAGCCATGATTGTTGCCTCCTCAGAGATCATTTTGTAATCGAATACAATTTGTATTTTTATAATACCCTATCAACGTGAGGTTTGACTATTCGCAAACTGCACAAAAATATCAATGCTTTTTCGTCACTTTGTACATTAGTAGTAAAAACTGCACTAGAACAGCACTTTCGAAGTGCCTCACATCATAGCCTATCTCCTGTTTGATCTTATCCAGACGGTATACCAACGTATTACGATGAATGAAAAGTCGTTTCGCTGTCTCGCTGACATTACAGTCAAGGCTAAAAAAAGTCTCCAGCGTAGCAAGTGTCTCACTGTCATTGAAGATTAACGTGTCTTTGCCAGTTTCCTTTATAAAACGTATACGTTGATCATCTGGAATGCTCGCTACCAACCGTTCCAGATGCAGATCCCATGGGAGATGAATATGCTGCGTAACATGGAATGCTCTCCCTAAGTGAACACTTTCTCTAAGAAGAGTTGTGACCGATACAAGTTGTTGTGCAGGAATACATGGCAGAGATGCAGACAGATGGAACACCCCAGCCCACTCACTGGCAACCAATTCATGCAACCCCAGACAAAAAGCGTTCAGTGAATCCTTTTTGGCCTCCGTTGTATCTTCCTCGGCTTCTTCTGTAACAATTTCTTTATCACCCATGAAAATCCACTCTTGCTCCCCCAAAGGAATCAAGACAATTTCCTCGCCAAAGTAACTCTCAAGCAACTTGTTGAGTTCCTTGGATCGTAAACGATGTGCATCCGGTGTATCCCCTTGCAGCAAAAACAGAATTTTCTCAGCATTCAATCCTGCAGACACCACAAAGCGATCAGGAACCGTTTCAGATTCCTGCTTGGTTGGTTCTTCGATCTGCTCTTTAAGCCAGAGACCCAATTCAGTCAAATACTGCTCCCTATCATTCTCATATACAACAGGTTGTACCTCATCGGGTAGAGCCGTGTTAGTACGGATTAAAAGCTCAATCAATTGTCGTGTTTCCACGGTAATTGATTTTGCAGGGCATCCCCAACACACAACAGTCTCTTCTTGCTCATTCATCCGAACCTTAAAAAATATACGCTTTCCCGTATTCAGACTGATCACATCGGATGAAATTGGAGTTGCAGATTGATCAGATACCTCCTGACGCTCACCTTTATGACCAACGGTCTCTGAATTTTCATGATTACCAACCAGATTGGCAACGGATTGCATCCATTCTTCTATTGTAATTTCATATTCGTCCAAAGTTGTGCCTATAATGACTTCAATTTGCTGTTTTAGATCAGGTATGAGCTTCATATAATGAACGTCACCACTCTGCATGTTTTCTATTAGTTTATCATATCTTGCCCAGCATTAATAAATATCCATATTGAGCTAAAATCACATAACAAAAAAGAGCGACTAATCAAATTAATGATTAATCACTCTTTTCTTAAAGATGAGTCATGAAGGGCTCGAACCTTCGACACCCTGATTAAAAGTCAGGTGCTCTACCAACTGAGCTAATGACTCATAAAACTGGTGGAGGATGATGGATTCGAACCACCGAACCCGTACGGGAGCAGATTTACAGTCTGATGCGTTTGGCCACTTCGCTAATCCTCCAGGGATTAAAGGTGGCTCGGGACGGAATCGAACCGCCGACACGAGGATTTTCAGTCCTCTGCTCTACCGACTGAGCTACCGAGCCATATTTAATTTTTAGGATTAATGGCGGAACCGACGGGATTCGAACCCGCGATCTCCTGCGTGACAGGCAGGCATGTTAGGCCAACTACACCACGGTTCCAGGCATTAATGGTGCCGGCGAGAGGACTTGAACCCCCAACCTACTGATTACAAGTCAGTTGCTCTACCAGTTGAGCTACACCGGCGTATATGGTGGAGGCTGAGGGGATCGAACCCCCGACCCTCTGCTTGTAAGGCAGATGCTCTCCCAGCTGAGCTAAGCCTCCTGGGTAATATGGTAGCGGCGGAGGGGATCGAACCCCCGACCTTACGGGTATGAACCGTACGCTCTAGCCAGCTGAGCTACACCGCCATATTAATTGTGTCTTGATTGCTTGTCCATCTTTACCTAAAGATGGCGGAGAGAGAGGGATTCGAACCCTCGCACCGCTTACGCAGTCTAACCCCTTAGCAGAGGGTCCCCTTATAGCCACTTGGGTATCTCTCCAAATAACAATCATCAACATCATTCAAGGATTGCTCCCTGAAAACTAGATTCGAAACGAAACATGCGAATTACAACTTGCTATTGGATAAGCCCTCGACCGATTAGTACTGGTCAGCTCCATGCATTGCTGCACTTCCACCCCCAGCCTATCTACCTCGTCGTCTTCAAGGGGTCTTACATACTGGGAAATCTCATCTTGAGGGGGGCTTCACGCTTAGATGCTTTCAGCGTTTATCCCGTCCGTACATAGCTACCCAGCGGTGCTCCTGGCGGAACAACTGGTACACCAGCGGTACGTCCATCCCGGTCCTCTCGTACTAAGGACAGCTCCTCTCAAATTTCCTACGCCCACGACAGATAGGGACCGAACTGTCTCACGACGTTCTGAACCCAGCTCGCGTACCGCTTTAATGGGCGAACAGCCCAACCCTTGGGACCTACTTCAGCCCCAGGATGCGATGAGCCGACATCGAGGTGCCAAACCTCCCCGTCGATGTGGACTCTTGGGGGAGATAAGCCTGTTATCCCCAGGGTAGCTTTTATCCGTTGAGCGATGGCCCTTCCATGCGGTACCACCGGATCACTAAGCCCGACTTTCGTCCCTGCTCGACTTGTAGGTCTCGCAGTCAAGCTCCCTTATGCCTTTGCACTCTTCGAATGATTTCCAACCATTCTGAGGGAACCTTTGGGCGCCTCCGTTACTCTTTAGGAGGCGACCGCCCCAGTCAAACTGCCCACCTGACACTGTCCCCGCACCGGATTACGGTACCAGGTTAGAACCTAGATACGATCAGGGTGGTATCCCAACGTTGCCTCCACGCAAGCTGGCGCTCACGTTTCAAAGGCTCCCACCTATCCTGTACAGATCGTACCCAAATTCAATATCAAGCTGCAGTAAAGCTCCATGGGGTCTTTCCGTCTTGTCGCGGGTAACCTGCATCTTCACAGGTATTAAAATTTCACCGGATCTCTCGTTGAGACAGCGCCCAAGTCGTTACGCCATTCGTGCGGGTCAGAATTTACCTGACAAGGAATTTCGCTACCTTAGGACCGTTATAGTTACGGCCGCCGTTTACTGGGGCTTCGGTTCACAGCTTCGGGATTGCTCCCTAACCACTCCCCTTAACCTTCCAGCACCGGGCAGGCGTCAGCCCGTATACTTCGCCTTACGGCTTCGCACAGACCTGTGTTTTTGCTAAACAGTCGCTTGGGCCTTTTCACTGCGGCCCCCTCGTGCTATTCACACTACCGGGGCACCCCTTCTCCCGAAGTTACGGGGTCATTTTGCCGAGTTCCTTAACGAGAGTTCTTCCGCGCGCCTTAGAATACTCTTCTCGCCTACCTGTGTCGGTTTGCGGTACGGGCACCTTCACCTGGCTAGAGGCTTTTCTTGGCAGTGTGAGATCATGACCTTCGCTACTACAATTTTCGCTCCCCATCACAGCTCAGCCTTACAATGTGCGGATTTGCCTACACATCAGCCTTACTGCTTAGACGGACATCCATCAGTCCGCGTCACTACCCTACTGCGTCCCCCCATTGCTCATAACGGCTTACGGTGGTACAGGAATTTCGACCTGTTGTCCTTCGACTACGCCTTTCGGCCTCGCCTTAGGTCCCGACTTACCCTGAGCGGACGAGCCTTCCTCAGGAACCCTTAGGCTTTCGGCGGATCAGATTCTCACTGATCTTTTCGTTACTCATACCGGCATTCTCACTTGTATAATGTCCAGCGCTCCTTACGGTACACCTTCAACCCTTATACAACGCTCCCCTACCCCTGATGCAAAGCATCAAGCCATAGCTTCGGTGGTGTGTTTAGCCCCGTTACATTTTCGGCGCAGAGTCACTCGACCAGTGAGCTATTACGCACTCTTTCAATGGTGGCTGCTTCTAAGCCAACATCCTGGTTGTCTGTGCAACTCCACATCCTTTCCCACTTAACACACACTTGGGGACCTTAGCTGATGGTCTGGGCTGTTTCCCTTTTGACAATGGATCTTAGCACTCACTGTCTGACTCCCGGAAGTAAGTCTATGGCATTCGGAGTTTGACTGAGCTTGGTAACCCTTGCGGGCCCCGCACCCAATCAGTGCTCTACCTCCACGACTCTGTTTTCCGAGGCTAGCCCTAAAGCTATTTCGGGGAGAACCAGCTATCTCCGAGTTCGATTGGAATTTCTCCGCTACCCCCACCTCATCCCCGCATTTTTCAACATGCGTGGGTTCGGGCCTCCAGTGCGTGTTACCGCACCTTCACCCTGGACAGGGGTAGATCACCCGGTTTCGGGTCTACGTCCACGTACTACATCGCCCTATTCAGACTCGCTTTCGCTGCGGCTCCGGCTCTTCACCTTAACCTTGCACGGGAACGTAACTCGCCGGTTCATTCTACAAAAGGCACGCCATCACCCCTAAAACGGGCTCTGACTTTTTGTAAGCACACGGTTTCAGGTTCTATTTCACTCCCCTTCCGGGGTGCTTTTCACCTTTCCCTCACGGTACTGCTTCACTATCGGTCGCTAGGAAGTATTTAGCCTTGGCAGATGGTCCTGCCGGATTCATACGGGGTTTCACGTGCCCCGCACTACTCGGGATCCGTCTCGGAGGGAACAGACTTTCAACTACAGGGCTTTTACCTTCTTTGGCGGGCCTTTCCAGACCTCTTCGCTTAACCGGTTCCTTTGTAACTCCATGTGAGACGTCCCACAACCCCAAAGAGCAAGCTCTTTGGTTTGGGCTTCTCCGCGTTCGCTCGCCGCTACTGACGGAATCACTATTGTTTTCTCTTCCTCAGGGTACTTAGATGTTTCAGTTCCCCTGGTATGCCTCTACATAACCTATGTATTCAGTTATGAGTAACTGGAAATTACCCCAGCTGGGTTTCCCCATTCGGACACCCCCGGATCAAAGCTTGCTTACAGCTCCCCGAGGCAGTTTCGTTGTTCGCCACGTCCTTCATCGGCTCCTAGCGCCTAGGCATCCTCCGTGTGCTCTTAGTAGCTTAACCAATTGCTCAATATGAGCAATAGCAATCTACCGTTTTTATTGAAACTTGTTTGCACAAGTTCAGCTAAAAAGGAATGTTCTAATTCGCGTTTGTTTCGTTTCGATATCTAGTTTTCAAAGAACAAACTTGTAAAACATTTTTGGTGGAGCCAAGCGGGATCGAACCGCTGACCTCCTGCTTGCAAGGCAGGCGCTCTCCCAGCTGAGCTATGGCCCCATATAAAGTTTAAAGGTATAGATGGTGGGCCCTGGTGGACTCGAACCACCGGCCTCACCCTTATCAGAGGTGCGCTCTAACCAACTGAGCTAAGGGCCCACAATATATATACTATTTGAACCCAAAATGGGTTACGCTTGGCGGCGTTCTACTCTCCCAGGACCCTGCGGTCCAAGTACCATTGACGCTGAAGGGCTTAACGGTCGTGTTCGGGATGGGAACGTGTGGAACCCCTTCGCTATCGCCACCAAACGTTTGAGAGTTTGAGCTCTCAAAACTGAGCAACGAGTGAGTAACTAGCCGACCTGGCTAGATTTTGTATTTGAATGTTTCCGTTGCAGGAAACAATTCTCCATAGAAAGGAGGTGATCCAGCCGCACCTTCCGATACGGCTACCTTGTTACGACTTCACCCCAATCATCTATCCCACCTTCGGCGGCTGGCTCCTTGCGGTTACCCCACCGACTTCGGGTGTTATAAACTCTCGTGGTGTGACGGGCGGTGTGTACAAGACCCGGGAACGTATTCACCGCGGCATGCTGATCCGCGATTACTAGCAATTCCGACTTCATGCAGGCGAGTTGCAGCCTGCAATCCGAACTGAGACCGGCTTTGTTGGGATTGGCTCCATCTCGCGATTTCGCAGCCCGTTGTACCGGCCATTGTAGTACGTGTGTAGCCCAGGTCATAAGGGGCATGATGATTTGACGTCATCCCCACCTTCCTCCGGTTTGTCACCGGCAGTCTATCTAGAGTGCCCACCCGAAGTGCTGGCAACTAAATATAAGGGTTGCGCTCGTTGCGGGACTTAACCCAACATCTCACGACACGAGCTGACGACAACCATGCACCACCTGTCTCCTCTGTCCCGAAGGAAAGGTACATCTCTGTACCGGTCAGAGGGATGTCAAGACCTGGTAAGGTTCTTCGCGTTGCTTCGAATTAAACCACATACTCCACTGCTTGTGCGGGTCCCCGTCAATTCCTTTGAGTTTCAGTCTTGCGACCGTACTCCCCAGGCGGAGTGCTTAATGTGTTAACTTCGGCACCAAGGGTATCGAAACCCCTAACACCTAGCACTCATCGTTTACGGCGTGGACTACCAGGGTATCTAATCCTGTTTGCTCCCCACGCTTTCGCGCCTCAGCGTCAGTTACAGCCCAGAGAGTCGCCTTCGCCACTGGTGTTCCTCCACATATCTACGCATTTCACCGCTACACGTGGAATTCCACTCTCCTCTTCTGCACTCAAGTCACCCAGTTTCCAGTGCGATCCGGGGTTGAGCCCCGGGATTAAACACCAGACTTAAATGACCGCCTGCGCGCGCTTTACGCCCAATAATTCCGGACAACGCTTGCCCCCTACGTATTACCGCGGCTGCTGGCACGTAGTTAGCCGGGGCTTTCTTCTCAGGTACCGTCACCTTGAGAGCAGTTACTCTCCCAAGCGTTCTTCCCTGGCAACAGAGCTTTACGATCCGAAAACCTTCATCACTCACGCGGCATTGCTCCGTCAGGCTTTCGCCCATTGCGGAAGATTCCCTACTGCTGCCTCCCGTAGGAGTCTGGGCCGTGTCTCAGTCCCAGTGTGGCCGATCACCCTCTCAGGTCGGCTACGCATCGTCGCCTTGGTGAGCCGTTACCCCACCAACTAGCTAATGCGCCGCAGGCCCATCCCCAAGTGACAGATTGCTCCGTCTTTCCAGTTTCCTTCAGGCGAAGAAAACAACTATTCGGTATTAGCTACCGTTTCCGGTAGTTGTCCCAAACTTGAGGGCAGGTTGCCTACGTGTTACTCACCCGTCCGCCGCTAACCATCCGAGAAGCAAGCTTCTCATCAAGTCCGCTCGACTTGCATGTATTAGGCATGCCGCCAGCGTTCGTCCTGAGCCAGGATCAAACTCTCCAATAAAGTATTAAAAAGAGCGATAAGCTCATTTTGAATCTGACGAGATTAAAAATCTCATTTGTGCTCCAGTCGATCCAAGCCAAGGCTTGTTTCAAACTTTTGCGTTCATTCTGCAAGCAGAATGTTTACTCACTCGTTGTTCAGTTTTCAAAGATCAAACTCGTTTTTTCGTCACCATTTTCTCTCAGCGGCGACTTTTATAATATATCATACTTCGTTTGTTTTGGTCAAGTGTTTTTTTGAAATTCTTTTTCGAAGTTCGTAATGAACTCCTTCATTTCATCTAAAGCATCCAACCAAGCAAGCAAAGCAACGAGATATAATGTACCATATAAATATCCCGCGAGTCAACTATCCGAACAAAGAAATTTTCAACCCTAATAACAACCCCACACCTGGCAATCCCAAAACAGTTACAGTTCCTATCGTTGCAGGGTTCAGCGGGATGTAGGTTCCTGTAATCCAGCCGGAATAATTCACGATATATATCCCTACTGCAGCCAGCACCAGATGAATTCCGAATGACGTAAAAAACGATAAGCCTATCCGCTTTCTGAATAAAACAACGATAAGCCCCAGTAATGATATAACCAATACACTTCCCAGTATGATACTCTTCATATGTTACACCTCCGTATTTAATGTAAACGCGACTACATACTAATCCCTCGCTGTGATGTAACATCATCATTCGCTCTGGCTCGCTTCGCTCTTCTCAAGTGGATCTGGTACTTCCGCTCAGCTGCCTCCAATACATAAATGGCATAATCAATCTCATCCTGCCCCTGTGCATCTTCAAACTGTCTCATAGCCCGTTCCCATTCCTGCTTAGCCAACTGAATATCTGCATAGATCTGATCCGCCTCAAGTTCCTTCAACATTCTGTTGTGTTTCTCTACCGAGTTCCGTGTATTTCGCCACAAAAACATAAACTCTCCCCCCTCCTGATCAACACAGCTATTCTCATACTTATCAGGGAAAGGACAAACTTAGAACTTGGGCATTCATTTTCTTCACAAAAAAAGAGAGCCCTAAGGCTCTCTTTACACATCGAAACTTATTTAGCATCCGAAGTTTCCAAGGAAGTCCGCTACGTAATACAAATTGATCACACTAACGCATCTCCCTGCGCCCTTCCAATGCTTTGGAAAGGGTCACTTCATCCGCATACTCAAGATCGCCACCTACAGGCAATCCATGCGCAATCCGGGTCACACTGATCTCAAACGGACGCACCAACCGGGAGATGTACATCGCTGTAGCCTCACCCTCAATATTGGGGTTTGTCGCTAAGATGATCTCTTTTATACGTTCATCACTTAGTCGAACCAGGAGTTCCTTCAACCGAATATCGTCTGGGCCAATTCCCTCCATAGGTGAAATCGCGCCCTGTAACACATGATAGTATCCATCAAATTCCTTGGTGCGCTCCATGGCCACCAGATCTTTCGAATCCTGAACTACACAGATTACAGAGACATCCCTGGACTTATCCTGACAGATGCGACACGGGTCCGTATCAGTGATATTACAACATACAGAACAGTAATGAAGATTACGCTTCACACTTACGAGCGCTTTGGCAAAATCGATAACGTCATCTTCCTTCATGTTAAGCACATGAAAAGCTAAACGCGCTGCCGTCTTGGGACCCACACCCGGCAACCGGGTGAAGGCATCAATCAGCTTGGCTATTGGTTCGGGATAATACAATCGATTGTGTCTCCTTTGACAGGATCAATTTTTAATTAAAATAATCCCGGAATATTCATGCCGCCTGTGAACTTGCCCATATCCTTGTTGGCAATCTCATCGGCTTTGGCCATTGCATCATTAACAGCTGTCATAACGAGATCCTGCAACATTTCAACATCTTCCGGATCTACCGCTTCAGGTTTGATCGTGATAGCAAGCAATTTCTTGTGTCCGTTAACTTCAGCCGTCACTACACCGCCACCAGAAGTACCTTGGACTGTTTTGTCCGCCAGTTCCTCTTGTGCTTTCAGCATTTGCTCCTGCATTTTCTTCACTTGTTTCATCATTTGGTTCATGTTGTTCATAATTGTTCATCTCCTTTGTTATGGTTATCGCGCTATGCGCATTATTCTTTGATCACTACAAGGTCCTCACCAAAGAGCTGGATGGCTTCATCAATCCAAGGCTGTTTGTTGCCTGAACCGCCGTCTTCATGCTCAGGTTCAAGCTTAAAGTCCTCCTTTGGCGCTTCAGAAGCTCCCTCCATTGCTCCGGTCCAATCTTTGAGCATCATCGTCACCAATCGTGCAGGACGCCCAAGCTGTTCGGACAACACCCGCTCAATGACTTCACGGTTGGCCTGCTTTTCCGTTGTTTCACGGTGAATGTTGTTTTTAAAAGCAACCAACACATTGTCCTCAAGCAATGATACCGGCTCACCATCCACAAACCAGGCGTGAACGGTAACCCGCTCTTCCTTCACTCGTTGCAGGATCTGACTCCATTTTTTGCTGATCTCCGCGAACTCAGGGGCTCCCTTGCGCGCAACATACTGATCCAACTGTGCAGGAAGCTTCGCAGGCGAGTTGCCTCTCGATACAGGGGCCCTTGTTGCCGGACGAGATGGAGCACTCGATGCACCTTCTCCACCAGACAAACCACTTTTCAGTGCACGATCCAACTTCTTCTCCAACTCAGCAAGCTGCTGCTTCAAGCGGTTGATCTCTCCCCCATCGGCAGGTGCTGCATGAGCTGAAGCTCCCACCTGAACAGAAGCCTCACCTTGAGCTGGAATACTACACAGTTTAAGCAATGCAACTTCGAATAATGTCTGTGGTTGTACTGCATATTTCATTTCACTCTGGTACCGATTAAGGGTGTCGATCATGTGGAACAGTTGTTCCCTGGTGAATGACTCCGCCATATCACGGAAAGACTCCGGATTAAGTACCCGGTCCGTCAGTTTATCTGCATCAGGTACCATCTTAATCATAAGCAAATCACGGAAATAATACAGTAAATTCTCCATGCACTTGTCTGCACTCTTTCCTTCATGCATGAAACCTTCAATCATCTGCAAAATATGACCAACATCACCCTTAAGCAGCGAAGCAGCGAGTTTGGCAAATTGCTCTGAAGCAATTCCACCCGTCATGTCCATAACCTGCTGGTACGTTACTCGTCCATCCGTAAATGAAGAGATCTGATCCAGCACACTAAGTGCATCCCTCATTCCACCGTCCGATAAACGGGCAATGTATTGGAGCGCATCCTGGTCAGCTTCCATGCCTTCCTGTTCACAGATCAGTGTAAGTCTTGCTGTCTGCTCTTCCAGGGATACCCGGCGAAAATCAAATCGCTGACAGCGCGATATAATGGTAGCCGGAAGGCGGTGTGGTTCCGTTGTTGCCAAAATAAACATCACATGTGGCGGTGGCTCTTCCAATGTTTTGAGCAAAGCATTGAATGCCTCCGTTGTCAGCATGTGCACTTCATCAATAATATAGACTTTCTGCCGGACTTCGGTTGGTGCATATTTAACCTTTTCCCGAAGATCACGAATTTCTTCAACGCCCCGATTGGATGCAGCATCAATCTCCTGCACATCCATCACAGCGCCAGTCGTAATTCTGCGGCAAGCTTCACACTCGTTACAAGGTTCAGGCGCAGGCCCACGTTCGCAGTTCACAGCTTTGGCCAAAATCTTGGCGGCACTTGTCTTTCCCGTTCCTCTGGGCCCGCTAAATAAGTAGGCATGGGAAGTCCGCTGTTCACGAATCGCGTTCTGCAAGGTCTGAATAATATGCTGTTGCCCCACCATATCTTGAAACGACTGGGGACGCCAAGCCCGGTATAACGCGATATGCTCCATGATGCGTTACCTTCCTTCCACTTCGCATTCGAGTCCTTTGTCGTTCCCCTATTATACTATATTCTAGGGTGAATCCAAACTTTATCTGACTCATTCATGCGTGGTTTATTAAGACATATCAAAAAGACCTCTGCATACATACAACTGCAAAGGTCTCTACATTTAAATGGTAAGCCGTGCACCTGCTATCGATATTTGCGATCCAAGTGGCACCCCTGAACAATAGCTCGGGCTAGGCAACCCTCCGGCACAAGAGTGATCTCACTTATGGCTGCTTCCTTCCGGACCTGACCAGGTTCATGAGTACTCATTGCGGAGGACCCAACCGTCAACACCACGTTTAGGGACCAAACCTCACATCGGCAAAACCTCTAGCAGGAATTCAACCTCGCTATAGCGGATTGCGAGTTACAGGGCACCGCTACCTCCCCATCTAGCACGGTAAGAAATAGTATAACGTAAGGTTATCCAAATTGCAACCAGAGGAACGTGAATGCGATTATGCTTACATATAACATATAAAAATAACATATAAAAACCCCTGCCAGATCAGCAGGGGTGTGTTGGATGCAATTAGCAGACAACTCCAAGAATTGTCCAAATTAGATTCCGTATTTCTTTTTGAAACGATCAACACGGCCGCCAGCATCGATAAACTTCTGTTTACCTGTGAAGAACGGGTGGCACGCGGAGCAAATCTCTACACGAAGTCCGTCTTTAACCGAACCTGTCTCAAAAGTATTCCCGCAAGCGCAAGATACTTGACCAATCGTGTAATTAGGATGAATTGCTTCTTTCATTACCTTTCACCTCTTTCCGCCCTGAGCCTCAAGCGGACCCAGAGTAAATGGCACAACCCTGAGATTATAACACGGCCTTGTGCCTGTTGCAATCCATTATTGTTAAGAGGTAATCAACCGTTTTGGACGTGCCATTCCATCGGGTGGAACATGGGTGTACGATCCGATCACAACATCAGGCAATTCGTCTTCAAAAATCTCAATCATCTGCTTCATGCCCAGGATATCACCTTGAGCAGGAGGAATTAATTCCAGATAGCTCTCTGGATCAATATTGAGATTACGCATCTGAATCAAGCGTAGATCGGTTCTTCTCGCAAACTCAATCATCGCCTCAATCTCTTCTTCACGATCTGTTACGCCTGGGAAGATCAGATAGTTAATGGACGTGTATACACCCTGCTGCGCTGCGTATTTCATTGATTTCTCAACATTGGCTAAGGTATAACCACGCGGTTTATAGTAGGCGTTATAGTGGTCATCCAGTGCGCTAATTGTACTTACGCGCATCAGATCCAATCCAGCATCTACAATACCTCTAATGTGATCGTTCAGACCGGCATTGGTATTAATGTTGATATACCCCATGTCGGTTACGGAACGCACTTCGCGAATCGCTTCAATAATCAGCTTGGCCTGCGTGGAAGGCTCCCCTTCACAACCTTGTCCAAAGCTAATAATGGACTCTGGCGTCTTCAGGTGTTCCAGCATAACCTCAACAATCTCATCCACACGTGGTCGGAAGTTCATACGTGTCTGCGGGGAAACAAAGCCGCTATCATCCGGTTGCTCGGAGATACACCCGAAGCAGCCCGCATTGCAAGAATAGGATACCGGCACTCCACCTTCCCAACGATTCAGGAACGTGTTCGACGAAGTTAGACATTCATATCCGAGCGCACAATTGGACAGATGGGTATAAAGACGGTTCTCGGGATATTGCTCTGTCAACCGTTTAACCCCGGAACGTACATCATCCCGATCACAGTTCAGCGGGTTCCACTGGTCAGGACTATCCGACTTCGCAGCCGTGACATAGAAACCGCCATCTTTCCAAACTACTGCGGAATAGCCGAATAACGGCAATTTATACTCTTTATCCGTCTTCACATAACCAGGGAGACACAAACGAGTGAATCCCTGTGGAAGCAACGCACCTACAGCCTGTGTGTCCGTTGGCATTGGCAACATCTCGCCGGTATCCGGGTCCATACCAATGGGCCGGGTGCTCGGGAGTCCAACCAACGTTGCACCCTCTGGCAAAGGGATGAGTTCGTCTTCCATAATCTCAACGATCATATCTCCACTGCGGGCAAGCCCGTACAGGGAAGGATGATCAAATACATTACCTTTTTCATCTGCGTATACTAAATACATGATGTTCTCCTCACATCTAATGGGTTAAACCTAACGACGAGTGTATTGTAACATTTACAGCAATGCTGCAAAAAGAAATTGATTAGTCCAACGACACTTACGTCGATGTACCTGACGTAGCTGTCTGTCTAGGTGAGCGACGGGTTGTTGTTGTCCCGGAATTGCTTGTCGGGCTATTACCAGCCGAATCAAATGCCGCCAAAAACTCTGCATTTGTCTTGCTGTTACGAAGTTTTTTCAGGAATCCTTCGACAAAGTCATGGGAGTCATTCATGTTTTTACGAATCGCCCAGATTGTATCCAACTCTTCCTTGCTAAGCAACACTTCTTCACGACGTGTACCGGAACGACGAATGTCGATCGCCGGGAATATGCGGCGCTCTGCCAGACGACGGTCCAGATGAAGCTCCATATTACCTGTACCCTTAAATTCTTCATAAATGACGTCATCCATACGTGATCCAGTATCAATTAATGCCGTTGCCAAGATGGTCAGGCTTCCGCCTTCTTCCACATTCCGGGCAGAACCGAAGAAACGTTTCGGACGATGGAATGCAGCTGGGTCAATACCACCACTAAGCGTACGACCGGATGGTGGAATAACCAGGTTATATGCACGGGCAAGACGTGTAATGCTATCCAGCAGGATAACGACATCCTTTTTAGCCTCAACCAAACGAAGCGCACGTTCAAGCACCAATTCCGCCACCTTGATATGATTCTCAGGCAGTTCATCAAATGTCGAAGCCACAACTTCCCCTTTTACCGAACGCGACATATCCGTTACTTCCTCTGGACGTTCGTCAATCAACAGGACAAACAGTTCAATTTCAGGATTGTTAGTTGAGATGCTGTTGGCAATTTCTTTGAGGAGAAGCGTTTTACCCGCTTTGGGAGGTGCTACGATCAATCCGCGCTGTCCCAATCCTACCGGGGCGAGCACATCCATAATTCGTGTGGACAAATGGTTGGGGGATGTTTCGAGAACCAGTTTTTTCTGCGGATACAGTGGGGTTAGTGCCGGGAAGTGAAGTCGCTCTGCAGCCGCCGATGGATTCTCACCATTTACAGCGTTGACTTGCAACAAACCGAAGTATCTCTCGTTTTCCTTAGGCGTTCTACATTTACCTGATACGAGGTCACCTGTTCTTAGGTCAAACTTGCGAATCTGAGAAGCTGAGATGTAAATGTCCTCCGTACTTGGCAAGTAGTTAATCGGCCGAAGAAATCCGTAACCTTCAGGTAAGATCTCGAGTACGCCTTGCATGAACATCAGGCCGCTTTGTTCAGCTTGTGCACGTAGTATAGCAAAGATTAATTCTTTCTTTTTTAACGTACCATAGTAAGGTATCTGATATTTTTTGGCCAGTTTGTAGAGGTCCGTTAGTTTCATTTCTTCCAAATCGGAAATTTGTAGATCCATATAATAACCACCTATTCAATTAATAAGTCCGTGTGAAATGGATAGTTTCGCTAGATGTTCCGGCTATAGAGAGCGGCGTCTGCCACAATCCCTTCTGTCCATTGTACGGAATGTAACCGTTATAATGCAAATACTTGTCTTTGAGTGTAAGTTTCCGGGTGGGATGGCCAACATTCGGCCAGATCCGCTATTGAGTGAACGATGCATTGAGGCGATCAATCCGGATAGACCGGCTATGGAGCGCAGTTCAAACAAAACCGGGGGTTGGGGATGAGAAATGATGTTCTTACAGCCATATGAAGTTTAATTCAAAAAAAGACCCTCCGGTAAAGGAAACAGAAACATTTCGTCTTATGCCGGAGAGACTGAGAACTCTATTAAAACAGGTTTACCTAATTATCAAAAAGATATGCAGTTCAGTTAAAATAAACATGTGTATGACTGAATCATGCATAATGCTTCCTATTAATCAGTTTCCCGCCATACATCTGCACCGAGCAGGCGCAGATTAGTCACCAGATGATCATAACCGCGGTCGATATATTCGACCCCCGTCACTTCAGTCACACCTTCACTGACGGTGAGACCTGCAATCACCAGCGCTGCTCCAGCGCGAAGATCGGATGCTTTTACTTTGGCCGCGTTTAATGCACTGCCTTCAATAATCGCCGACCGTCCTTCTACTCGAATCTTTGCACCCATCCGCACCAACTCAGGCACATGTTTGAATCGATTACTGTATACAAAGTCGCTCAGGACACTCACACCGGTTGCCTGTGTTAAAACACTGGTCATGGGTGACTGTAGATCCGTTGGGAAACCAGGATATACAAGTGCCTTCACGTCCACGTGGTTATAACTTGGTTTACCAATGACACGTATACTTTCATCCAACTCCTCAATGCCAACCCCCATCTCCAGCAGCTTTGCCGTTAAAGCCTCCAGATGTTTGGGAATCACATTGTCAATCAGAACATCTCCGCGCGTCGCCGCTGCAGCGATCATATACGTACCTGCTTGGATACGGTCCGGAATGATGGAATGACGGCAGCCTTTAAGCTCCGAGACTCCTTCAATACGGATCGTTTCGGTACCTGCACCCTTGATGCTGGCACCCATGGAATTCAGAAGTGTTGCTACATCTATAATCTCAGGCTCTTTAGCCGCGTTTTCGATAATTGTAGAGCCTTTGGCACGAGTAGCCGCCAGCATGATATTAATGGTTGCGCCGACACTGCTTACATCAAGATAGATTTTTGCTCCGCGCAGCTCTTTGGCATGCAAATGAATGGAGCCATGTTCGTTTGTTACGGTTGCGCCAAGCGCTTCAAACCCTTTGATATGTTGATCAATTGGACGAGGCTCAAAATTACAGCCCCCTGGTAAACCTATGGTCGCTTCTTTGAAACGCCCTAGCAATGCACCCATCATATAATACGAAGCGCGAAGCTTCTTCACGGGACCATTCGGCATAGGAATGGATTTGATGTCAGAAGGGTCTATCTTCATCTGACTGCCTTCCCAAGTCACACGTGCTCCGAGTTCCTCCAAAATTTCTGCATAAACCGCCACGTCACTCAAAAGCGGCAGGTTGTCCAACACGACTTCTGACTCGGCAAGCAATGCTGCAGGAATAAGCGCAATGGCGCTGTTCTTGGCGCCGCTTATAGTTACAGTTCCCTGTAACGGACGTCCGCCACTAATCATCAATTTTTCCATAAAGCTTAATGTCCCCCTACGTGTTTTGCAGCCGATGAACGGCAATACGTGCTGTTGGCTTCCGATGTAGAAATAAGGTGTGAAAATGGAAAGACACCGGCTAGGCGGTGTTTTTCCATTTCACAGTATGGAACTGGTAAAGTTAAATTACGCTTTGTTGTTAGAACCAAACTCGCGGATTTTACCTTTAACGGTTTCTTTGATTGCTTCACGGCCTGGTACGATGAATGTACGTGGATCGTAAGCATCTGGTTTAGCTGCAAGCACTTCACGAACCACTTTGGAGAAAGCAATTTGGTTCTCTGTGTTTACGTTGATTTTGGACGTACCCAGGGAAATGGCTTTGTCGATGTCGTGTTTAGGAATCCCTGTACCACCGTGCAATACAAGTGGAACTTGTACCGCGTCACGAACTTCTTCCATTTCTTTGAAGCCCAGGTTAGGCTCGCCATGGTAAGGACCGTGTACGGAACCAAGAGCTGGTGCCAATGTATCGATACCTGTTTCTTTAACGATACGGATACACTCGTTCAGGTCAGCGTACATGATGCCGCCGATAACGTCGTCTTCTTGTCCGCCTACAGTACCTACTTCAGCTTCTACAGAAACGCCTTTAGCGTGTGCATATTCAACAACTTTTTTAGTCATTTCAATGTTCTCATCGATAGAGTGGTGGGAACCGTCGATCATAACGGATGTGAATCCAGCATCGATTGCTTCTTTACACTTGTCGAAGCTTGAACCATGGTCCAGGTGAATTGCAACTGGAACGGTGATTTTCATGTCGTGAATGAGTCCTTCTACCATTTTAACTACAGTGTAGAAGCCACCAATGTGACGTGCTGCGCCTTCGGATACACCCAGGATTACTGGGGATTTCTCTTCTTCAGCAGCACCAAGAATCGCTTGAGTCCACTCAAGGTTATTGATGTTGTATTGACCAACTGCATATTTTCCTTCAAGTGCTTTGTTCAACATGTCTGTCATAGATACTAATGGCATGGTTTCAATCCTCCTAGGGGTTTGGGTTGTGTCTATGGTTTTTAGCCGAAATCACATACGGGCTTATTATACCACATCCCATGTCAAATACTAAACAAGCATTTGCAAAAATGCTGTGCTTTGCAGCACAGTTTTCATAGACACCGCTTTATAACTTCCCCATTTCCAATATTCCCCGGATGAAGGAGTGAAATACCCCATTCTCCCACCAAGTACTATCTATGTTCTCTACACGCAAAAAAATCCTGTATCAACAGGATTCAGCTGCATTTATTGGCGGTACCATTGCGAAGTTGCATATTCACAGCCACTCGCATCTCGTCGATATCAAACGGTTTCGTAAAGTGCATGAGCGCTCCGAGATCCGTGGCTTCCTTAATCATGTCCAGTTCACCATAAGCGGTCATCATGATCACCTTGATACCCGGATCAATTTCTTTAATATGCTTCAAAATTTCCAGACCGTCCATCCCAGGAATCTTCATATCGAGCAATACCAGGTCAGGCTTGTCATTATTCACAATCTCCAGAGCAACCTTGCCGTTGGGTGCTTGAAACGTGTTATACCCCTCACTGCTGAACACTTCCATTAACAGGATTCGAATACCATTCTGGTCATCAACAATCAAAACTTTTTTATCTTCCACTCTGTAACCTCCTAGAATTAGGAAAGCATGCACATCATCGAATCTGGATAACTATCCCATAGTCGTCATGATAAGTATTCTACCTCTTCCATTAAAATCCTGCTACCTTCACAAAATGACAAAAAGCATTTCCATCTGCTTTTTACACAAAAAAAAGGGATGTTCTGGCATCCGCTATGGTTGCCAGGAACATCCCCAATATCTATTACGTTAACACTAAAACCATGTATTACTTCTGCGCATTCTCCAGAGAAGCTTTTACAAACTCACGGAACAATGGTTGCGGACGGTTCGGACGGGAAGTGAATTCCGGATGGAATTGTACCGCCAGGAACCATGGGTGTCCTGGAAGTTCCACGATCTCAACCAGACGTCCATCCGGGGATGTACCCGAGATAACCAGTCCTGCTTTTTCGATCGTTTCACGGTATTCATTGTTGAACTCATACCGGTGACGGTGTCTCTCATACACCAGCTCGTCATCATAACAAGCCATCGCCAAAGAACCTTCCTGAAGCTTACAAGGATACAGACCCAGACGCATCGTGCCACCCAGATTCTCGATATCTTTTTGCTCAGGCAACAGATCGATCACAGGGAATTCGGTAGCCGGATTAATCTCGGAGCTGTTCGCACCATTCAAACCAACGATGGAACGTGCATATTCAATAACGGAAACCTGCATACCCAGGCAAATACCGAAGAACGGAATTTGTTTCTCACGAGCATAACGGATTGCCGATACTTTACCTTCAATACCACGATCTCCGAATCCACCAGGAACAAGGATACCGCCAATACCATGTAACAGGTCGCCTACATTCTCATCCGTAATATCTTCAGAAGGAACCCAGCGGATTTTCACATCAGCATTGGATGCAAATCCTGCATGAGACAACGACTCCACAACACTCAGGTATGCATCATGCAACGCTACATATTTACCAACAATAGCGATCTCAACTGTATGCTCCAACTTGTTGATCCGGTCAACCAGCCCTTCCCACTCGCTCATATCCGGTGCAGGAGTAGTCAGTTTCAGGTGATTTACCACGATCTCATCCAAGCCTTCTTCACGCAGGTTCAGAGGTACTTGATACAAGGTGTCTGCATCACGACATTCAACCACGGCATTCTCATCAATGTCGCAGAAGAGGGCGATCTTGGCTTTCATATCTTTAGACAATTCATACTCCGTACGGCATACAATCACATTCGGTTGAATACCAATGCTGCGTAATTCCTTAACACTATGTTGCGTTGGTTTTGTTTTCACTTCACCAGCTGCTTTGATATAAGGAATAAGTGTTACGTGGATGTACATCACATTGTCGCGACCTACATCACTCTTGATCTGACGGATAGCTTCCAGGAAAGGCAAACTCTCAATGTCGCCCACTGTTCCACCAATTTCCGTAATAACCACATCCGAACCCGCTTCACGTCCAGCGCGGAATACACGCTCTTTGATCTCGTTCGTAATGTGTGGAATAACTTGTACCGTTCCGCCCAGATATTCCCCGCGCCGCTCTTTGCTGATGACGGAAGAGTATACTTTACCAGTCGTGACGTTGCTGTTTTTGGAGAGATTGATATCAATAAAACGTTCATAGTGGCCAAGGTCCAGATCCGTTTCCGCGCCATCATCCGTTACAAAAACCTCGCCGTGCTGATAAGGACTCATTGTTCCCGGGTCGATGTTAATATATGGATCAAATTTCTGGATCGTTACCTTAAGCCCTCTGTTCTTCAGCAATCTGCCCAGAGAAGCAGCCGTAATCCCTTTGCCCAGGGAGGACACAACTCCGCCCGTCACGAAAATATACTTTGTCACTGTTATTACCCTCCTAATATAAGTACAGAAATTCAGGCGATATATGGTGTTATCGTAACCTGTTTCCCAGGTAATCATCGTTAAAAAGAGCAATGGCAGAAATTCCCTGCATCTGCGAACTGCTCTTTCTGCGAAGACGGTTTAAATACACGTTGTTCTACAGCAAAAAATGGTGCAAATATTCCGGTAGCCTTCATTCCATTTGGTGTTTTTGATATACAAAAACGGGCCACGAAATGTTGGCCGGGAGCATACGGAAAAGAAATCATTTTGCAAAATTATGCCTCTAAAAATACAAAAAAAAGTACTCCCGCAGGACGGGGCACCTTCTATAAAAAACATAAATATATTGTCGCTCATTCATAAGCCCATGCAATAGTTTACCCGTTACCCCGTCTGCTGTCAAGGCTGACTATTCCGGGGAAACGGGTAAATTATAGACGTCAAAAATGACTACCGATTATCAGAATCGTCGTCAAATTCATCCTCGTTTTCGGACTCTTCTTCGTCTTCTTCGAGGTCTTCATCTTCCAGATCGTCATCTTCAACCAGCACTTCTTCTTCGCTGTCTTCTTCGTCAAAGATGTCGTCTTCGTCTTCATCTTCTTCGTCTTCATCTTCGTCTTTATCCGGGCTGTCGAAGTCTTCGTCGCTGTTATAGCTGTCTTCTTCTTCACCGAAGTCTTCATCTTCCAGATCATCGTCTTCATCGTTGATGATACGCGGACGCTTCGCACCCGTCATGGAATCTTCTGTTCCAGCTACCGGATACCAGCGCTTCAAGCCCCACAGACTTGTACCGACGCAAGCAAAACGGCCATCGATATTAATCTCGGTATATAGCTGGGCGATAAACTCGTTGATTTCTTCATCAGTCATTCCGCGCTGCTTCGCTACCTCATTCATCAAGTCACGATAGTAATACGGCGTATTAGCCGCTTTCAGCACCATAAAGGCAAGGTCCACCAAAGGGATCTCTTTTACCTTTTCTTTATCAATTTTCAAATTGAGCGAGGTACTCACTGCAGACACTTCCTCTCACACAAAATTCACTTTTTAACCCCTACGAACTGGACTGTTACGTATAACATATCCATTAACAAACCTAAGTAAAACCTATTTAGCGTTAAAAAGCAAGTTTTTATGTACGGATGTGACGCAAATGCGGAGAGCAGCAACAATATGTCCATATATTCAACGTGACATGACATCGAACCCACAAGAATATCCTCTTTTGCGAAAGAGACAACTCCATAATAAAAAAGACGGAGTCCCCTCCGCCTTCTGACTGTATACCCTTGGAGGATTACTCCTCACCAGGTTCCCCGCAAGAGCCCTCTAGCTCTCCATCCATCATATGTCCCTGCGCCCGTTTTGACACGAAGAGAATGTGTTTTTGTAAAAAAAGGGCAAGTTCCCCATGCGGCGGGATGAGCGCATTCATAGAATACCTCAGCATGTTCATCCCGAAGGGGGCTGCCCATTATGGACTATACTGGTTTATTGCATCAATTGATTGACGGAATGCGACGCCCTGAACCAGAACAGGGAGGGCGATACTTGATCCGATTTGCCAAACCGCAGCAGTACGAGGCCTGTCTCGTAGAATTGTCTCGAATGCGGAATGAATTCACCGACCTTGGGGCTGTCCGTTCCTCGCGACTGGCTCGTTCCATTATCGCTCCAGTCCAACGCCCGGAGGACCTATACCGCTATGGGGATGAAATTACGATTGAAGCAGACGTACCTATCTCCCTTCATGCCACCGCACTCCACAGCAAACCGAGCAATGCTCAAGGCATACCTTGGGGAGTGAAGCAGATTCGGGCGCCCAAAGTATGGTCTGTGTCTACCGGACACCGGATTAAAATCGGTGTGATTGATACAGGTGCTGATTATCACCATCCTGATCTTCGTTATTCCCTGGCACGCGGAATCAATCTGTTAAACCGTAGCCTGCTTCCTCATGATGATAACGGACACGGTACCCACATTGCAGGGACCATCGCCGCAGCCAACAGCACCGCAGGCATGATTGGTGTAGCTCCACGCTCCCTGATCTATCCGGTGAAAGCATTTGACCACAACGGATCGGCATATGTGTCCGACATTGTACTTGGCATCGACTGGTGTGTACGTAACAAGGTCGATATCATCAATATGAGCTTTGGCATGAAAACACGCAGCAAGGCGCTTCTTGACGTTGTCAACCGTGCGTACCATGCCGGAATCGTCATTGTTGCTTCGTCAGGAAATGACGGCAAACGCCGCAGTATTGATTATCCGGCAAGGTATCCGCAGACCATATCCGTTGGGGCAACCGACAAAAACAGACGTATTGCGTCCTTCAGCAATCGAGGCGCATATGTGGATGTCTATGCACCCGGTGATAAAATCGTCTCCTCTTGGGTACAAGGCAAGCATCACGAGATGAGCGGCACATCCATGGCGACGTCCCATGTGAGTGGCGCTATCGCCTTGCTGCTTTCAAAACATCCGGGGTTATCCCCCAGCGAAATCAAGACACTCGTCAAACGTGCTACGATCCCGCTGCGCGCCCGCAAGACCACCACCGCAAAAAGCAAGGTGCGCGGTGGTGAGATTGATGCCCTAAAGCTAATGCAGGAGGGCGGGGAGTGAGCCAGCTCTGCAAGCGGACAGCAGAACATGATTGAGGCTCGTGGCGAAACGCAATAGCCCGACCCAGGCAGTACGCATGAGGGAGTATTACGTAGCGGCTGAGACACTAGGTTACGCCCGCTGTGATGTAAGGGCAGGCTGGTGTACCTTGGACCAGGCATTTCGTTTTCTTCAGCTCCGGGTACACAACAAAAAAAGTCTCCATGTACCACGTTGATGATACTCAACGTGGACATGGAGACTTTTTGCCTTAGGCAGAGCGGCGGTAGGCCGCGAGCCTGGAATTTACATTTTGTCAGGAGCTGTTACGCCTACCAGACGAAGCGCCGTTGCGATAACGGTACGTACAGCACCGATCAGTGCCAGACGTGCTTGAGTTTGCTGCGCGTCTTCCGTAATAACACGTTCTGCACGGTAGTAGCTGTGGAACAGGGATGCCAGCTCGTATACATAACGGATGATACGATGTGGCGCATATCCTGTTGCTGCTGCCGAGATTTCCTCAGGCAGCTCTCCCATTTTGCGGAGAAGGTCATACTCGTGCTCTGTTGTCAGCTTGGACAGGTCAATCTGTGCCAGTGGCAGCAGTTCAATACCTTGTTCTTCAGCCTGACGGTATACGCTGCATACACGTGCATGCGCGTATTGCACGTAGAATACCGGATTCTCATTGGATGTCGAAATCGCAAGGTCCATGTCAAAGTCCAGATGGGAGTCCATGCTGCGCATTGTGAAGAAGTAACGGATGGCATCAATGCCGACTTCATCCATCAGGTCTTCCATCGTTACAGCTTTACCTGTACGCTTGGACATCTTCACTTTTTCACCGTTCTGGAACAAGCTCACCATCTGTGCAATCAAGACCACCAGTTTCTCAGGGTCATTACCCAGTGCTTGCATCGCGGCCTTCATCCGTGGAATATATCCATGGTGATCGGCACCCCAGATGTTAATCATCGTGTCGTATCCACGAGCATATTTGTCGCGGTGATAAGCAATATCTGGCGTCAGGTAAGTATAGGTGCCATCGTTCTTGATCAATACACGTTCTTTGTCGTCACCATACTGCATCGTTTTCAACCAAGTTGCTCCATCTTGCTCATAGATTTCATTGCGGTCACGCAATTCATCAAGTACTCGCAGAACTTCTCCATTGTCATACAGGGAAGTTTCGCTGAACCAGATATCAAAGTTAACACGGAAGCGATTCAAGTCACGTTTGATCTTGTCCAGTTCCTTCTCCAGGCCAAAGTCACGGAAATAAGCCGCACGGTCACCCGGATGCATGGACAGCAATTCGTCACCCTTTTCAGCAACAAGCTGCTTGGCGAATCCTTTAATATCTTCACCGTGATAACCGTCTTCAGGCATCTCAGCATCCTGACCCAGCTCTTGCAGATAACGAGCTTCGATGGAACGAGCCAGATTAAACACCTGATTACCTGCATCATTAATGTAGTATTCACGGGTTACATCATATCCTGCGTAGTCAAGGATGTTACATAGTGCATCACCTACAGCTGCTCCACGGGCATGGCCCAGATGCAGGCTACCTGTCGGGTTGGCACTGACAAACTCCATCTCGACTTTGCGTCCTTCTCCGATGTTAATTCTTCCGTAATCTTTACCCTGCTCCTGCACAAGCGCAAGTACTGGATAAAGGTAACTCTTGTCCAATTTGAAGTTAATGAATCCTGGGCCCGCAATCTCAGCCTTCTCGATTCCGGCTTCAGCCAGATTCAGATTGGCAATGATCTCTTCAGCAATCTGACGCGGATTGCGCTTGGCAATCTTGGTCAGCTGCATGGCAGCATTGGTCGCCAAGTCCCCGTGTGTCTTCTCACGCGGCACTTCCAATGTGATGGCTGGCAATTCGTCCTGCGTCACAATTCCGGCCGTCACAATGGCGTTGCCGATGGCCGTACTTACCCGTTCGTTAATCGTATCTAGTGGATTACGTGTCATGAAATTGGTTCCTCCTGTATATGCAAACTAATCGCGAAATGTCCGGATTCTTCATCAAAGCGGTAAAAGTCGTAGCTCCACGCTGCGCGTGCGCTCAATCCCTGAATGGAAAGTTCCAGCTTCTGTGTATGCGTGGACAGGGCAAACGACATGTATGGTGATCGGTAGAAACCAGGAAGCTTCCGATTCAACTCAAAAGTCTGCTCCGATTCCACCTCACCATGACGTATAATCTTGATGGATTGTCCGCCCAGCTTCAATGTTGTACGGGTTGTACCTCCCTCAGGTCCAACCTGCGGTTCTTCATAACGAACATAAAGAACGGACCCTTTTAACACAGCTTCACCCTGCATTTCCTGCAGCACATCTTCACCTTCATAACGGCTGTGCAGCCGGATGTGTACCGGTCGCATGTTCGACATGAATGTTAACCTCCATTATATTCGAGGCGACGCAAAATCAGGCACGGCTGGTGAGAACAGCCCTTCCCGTATTGTTGTGTCGCTATACGCGCTCATATTCCCGGATAGCTCGCTATCCTACACTCTACTGTATAACTATATCCAGTTCCCTCCCTCAATTCAAATCCAAATTCAGAGTTTTTTCCTCATCAAGCCAAAAAAGAAGAGCCGCACCTGTAAAGTGCAACTCCCTTTTGCTTCATTATAATAAGATTCGTTCATCCGATCAGGCCCATTGCGATTCATAAGGAAAAGGACATGTCGACTCACTCAGCTTCGCTCGCACCTGTACGAGACAACCACAATGCCGACAAGTTGTACCATATTGCAATCCCGGACAAGCAGAGCAGATGGATAGCCGACGTTCATATTCCTCATCCTGTACCGTCGGACGCGAACGCGAGGCAATCTCCACAAGTCTGGCCATTTTGGTATCGCTAATCTTCACATCGTACTGATCATTACAGCCCTTGCAAGGTTCCTGCCTTTTCATCATTAACCCTCAACAGCGATGACCCCAACCGATGCTGGAGGAAGAACAAAACGCAAGGTGTTATTCTCCAGTGTGAGTCCTTCCCACGCCACAGGCTGAACATGATTCGGCTGTTCAAAGGTATTGAATGCACCAAAATCAGTATGGTGCAGAATCTGCCCGGTTACTTTAGCCGCTTGAGCTGCGTCCAGCTGACACACAACTTCCAACTCATCGGTATGACTCAGATTACAAGCTGTCACATGAATGACCCCATCCTTGTTTCGGGAGGCTGACAAGCTGAGCTGAGGAATGGTGTCTTCTCCGAAGGTGTATCCAGGGCTTTCATAATTCAAATCCAGTCGCTGCGCATCCATATGAACCTGATACATATCAAATACATGATACGTAGGTGTCAGGAGCATTTTATCCCCTTCCGTGAGAACAAGTGATTGAAGCACGTTGACGATCTGTGCAAGATTTGCCATGTGTACCCGTTTATTATGTTGGTTGAAAATATTCAGGTTAACGCCTGCAAGCACAGCGTCCCGCATCGTATTTTGTTGATACAGGAACCCTGGATTGGTTCCCGGCTCAACGTTATACCATGTACCCCATTCATCCACAATAATGCCGACTCTGCCCTCTGGATCATATTTGTCCATAATCTCGGAGTGCTTCACCAGTAATTCATCCATATGGAGCGTCTTTTTCAAGGTGGTGAACCATTCAGCCTCGCCAAATCCTGTAGCTGCGCCTTTATCATTCCACTCTCCTGTAGGGATGGTGTAATAATGAAGACTAATCCCATCCATAAAGCGAGCAGCCTCCCGCATCAGGACTTCCATCCATTCATAGTTGCCTTCGTTGGGTCCACAAGCGATTTTATAAATCTCGTTCCCGGAATAGTTACGTACATATGTAGCATACCGGCGATATTCATCCGCATAATATTCAGGACGCATATTGCCGCCGCATCCCCAGTTCTCATTTCCCACGCCAAAATACTTCATTTTCCACGGTTCTTCCCTACCGTTACTCTTACGCCAGTTCGCCATCGGGGATTCGCCGTCAAACGTGATGTACTCCACCCATTCCTGCATTTCCTGCACTGTACCGCTACCCAGGTTGCCACTAATATATGGCTCCGTGCCGAGTAACTCACATAATCTCAAGAATTCATGTGTACCAAAGTGATTGTTCTCTTCCACACCGCCCCAGTGTGTATTGATCATACGAGCACGTTCACTCTTCGGACCTACACCATCTTTCCAGTGATATTCATCGGCAAAACAACCGCCTGGCCAGCGAAGTACTGGAATATTAAGCTTCTGCAAGGCCGTCAATACATCATTTCGAATCCCATCCGTATTCGGAATGGGTGAATCTTCTCCTACCCACAGCCCCTCATAAATACAACGTCCCAAGTGTTCGGAAAAGTGACCATATATATTGCGATTTATTAATCCTTGATCTGAATCCGCCTTTAAAATAACATCAACCATGATTTCAACCCCCATAAATTATATTGTTATCGCTTACAATAACTCGTTTTAGAGTAGGTTTCAACCGTTTTTATTTCTAGACAAACAAGCCTCTTCCTGTGTAATTGATTAGGAAAGGCCTGTTTGTTATAGAAATTCATGCAGAGACTTACCAAATTGATTTTTATTCATTTCTAATTTGGATTTGCCGGGTTATTATTTCAGAATAACAGGCTACTTAATCCTGATCTGAAGGCAACAACATTTTTTGTGTCCACGTCGTTCCACCATCTATAGTCTGATAGATCGCAGGAGAGTTATCACTTGTTACTACGAGCCAACCCGTCTTGGCCGATGGGAACGAGATACGGGAACTGTACCCCGGATCTTTCAGGTCAATATTTTTCCACGTGGAACCTGTATCATAAGAACGTCCAATACCCACTTTGCCAGCTGCGGGTGAACCTGCAGACAGATACGCCGTCTGATTGCCAATCAACGCCATGTTGCCGGGATGTCCACCCGGGTTGGCTGGTCCGTTTCCTTTGCCTGTACTATTTGTACCTGGTGCAGGACCTCCCCCTGCTGTGGATTGCGCAAATACTTGAGTCCAGTTCTTGCCTTGATTACCGCTCGCATAGAGGGAGTAGGATTGTTGGGACATGCCTGCATCACCATACAGAAGGGCCCATACTTGCTGGCCATGTGCATACAGATCTGCTCCGCTCCATGTGTCTGAAACAACTCGAAGAGAGGTGGTCCAGTTTTTGCCGCCATCACTCGTTTGCTTCAGATGGTATCCCGATCCAGGTACAACCACGACGGCATACCCTTGTTTCTCTGTTGCAAAGGCAGCTGCACGCGTGTTGGCAGGTGTATTCATTTTACTCCAGGTTACCCCGCCATCCTTCGTCTGATATGCACCATTATAGGTGTAACCATAACCTACATCTTTATTGCGAAAATCGATTCGCTTGAATTGAATGCCCGGCGTATCAAGCCGCGTCCAGTGCGATCCCCCATCTTTGGTACGGATCAGATAGGTAGCAGGTGAATCCTTGACTCGCGCCAGCGCATATCCGTTCACATTATTCGGAAAATCAAGCTGTGTGAATTGCCACTGCCCGGTATATATGGACTGCCACGTACATCCTGCATTCGAGGTGCCGATCAGGAAGCCTTCACCCCCAGCTCGTCCAGTCGTATCATTAAGAAAATCAATGTCCGTAAATTGCAGATGTTGTTCTTCCACACCGCTGCCCTTTTTCAATGTAGCAGATAGTCCATAATCTCCCTTTCCACATGCCTGTGAGGATGCGGCGTTAGCACCTGATAGCGTATGTACCGGACCCATCCCCCAAGCCAGCGTTAACGATAATGCGAGTGCACCAAGCCGTTTCCATGTCATTGTACTCTTGGTTGTCATCGTAACACCTCCTTCTATGGTTTTACCCAAATATGATGGTTCTAACGTAACAATCCGATTAACCCCGATGACAATTCCGCAAGATAAAAACCACCTTTACCCATGATTGGATCATGTAGGCAAGGGTGGTTCATCACCAAACATTGTGTACTTTAAGTTAAATGGGATACGTCACAACAGCAAGGATAACAAAACTGATACTTAATAAAAGGCATAAACTAAAATATATTTTGTTGTATTTATATTCTCGAATACTATATGCAGCAAAAAGCATGGCCAGATCAGCCACCATCAAAGTGAAGTTGAGAAATATCGTCACTGCTAATACAAAATTGATGACAAACAATATAAAAACTGCAGTTAGCCATCTGGGATACATACTCAATTGAGTCCGAATCACACGCATTCACATTCACCTTTCCCTTCCTCTATTTCCATATTATACACAAATATTAAGATAGAGTCATACCAAGGCACGATATCTGCGTAAGAGGAGAGTCCATACAAACACATGAAATAAATGGTAGAGACAGGGGAACATACGTGCTATAATTCATGTTATGGACTTTTGAATATCGGTGGATGTTTTCCAGACCACGGCGTAGCTTCCCGAAAGGGGGTGACGTCGATGGTCAAACTCGTGGCGTTGCTTGATGTAATCCGATGGATTGCTGCGATCCTCAGTATTGTACTGAGCGGGCGAAAGCTTTACCGTTGGTTGCGCAAAAAGTTTCGTAGCAAGCGAAAACCCACCTCATAAGGTTGGACGCCTGACGGTGGGTTTCGCTTGAATAGCATTATTTAGTTCATGCGCGCCGTGGCAATCCACAGCCTTTCGGGTCCTAAGAGTCTTTACCGTTGACGCGGTGAAGACTCTTTTTTAGTATATGACCGAACCCGATCACCATATACTTCACGAATGTAATATATCAATTAATATACTACTGAATACTTATGTAGTCAGTATAGCACAGCTCTGCATAAAAGTTAAATTAAGTTAATTTAGCTCAACTAAATTTAACTTCGTTATTTGTTTGGCAGCATAATTTTGGCTCTATCATCCAGTCCGTTCCTTAAGCTGGAATAGTTGAGGACACAGGGATAAACGTTAGTAATAAAAAACGCCCTCCCCTGCGCAAAGTTGAACCCGCGCAGACAGAGAGCGTTATACTTATCGATTATTCTGTGATTATTTCACGAATCCAAGCAGCATTTCACGGATCAGCTTCGCAGCTACAATCTGTGTCTGTTGTGTTGGATCATAGATTGGTGCAACTTCAACCAAGTCACAACCAACTACATTTACATCAGATCCTGCAATCATATGAATGGCTTCCAGCAGTTCCTTGGACGTAATGCCGCCCGCTTCTGCTGTACCTGTTCCTGGTGCTGATGACGGATCAAGCACATCGATGTCGATGGTCACATACACCGGACGGTTTCCCATCTTGGGAAGAGCTTCCTTCATCGGAGCCGCCACTTCAAATGGATAGAAGTTGATGTTCTCGCGACCGTACTGGAACTCCTCACGGGAACCGGAACGGATACCGAACTGATAGATGTTTTGGCCACCCATCAACTCAGCTGCTTTACGCACTGGTGTGGAGTGGGACAATGGCTCGCCTTCATAGTTTTCACGAAGGTCAGCGTGTGCATCAATATGAATCAGGATAAGATCCGGGTATTTCTTGTACATCTGTTGGATGACTGGCCAAGTAACCAGATGCTCTCCACCGAGACCAACTGGGAATTTGTCGTCAGCGAGCAGACTGCCGATGTATTCATGGATTACCTCAAGGCTGCGTCCCGCGTTACCGAAAGGCAAGAGCAGGTCTCCAGCGTCAAAGTATGTCATGTCTACAATACTTTTGTCGAGATATGGGCTGTACTCTTCAAGTCCAACCGATGCCTGACGGATATGAGATGGGCCGAAACGGGAACCCGGACGGAAGCTGACGGTGTAATCCATCGGCATGCCATAGATAACCGCTTTGGAGTTCTCATAATCCTCAGAGCTGCAAATAAATACGTTTCCTGAATAAGCTTGATCCAGTTTCATTAATGATTTCCCCTTTTATTTCGTTAAATCTTCCACGAATTTAGGAAGTACAAATGCTGCTTTGTGCAGACGCGGAGAGTAATACTTGGTATCCATCTCCGGGATTTGAGTCTCATCCACTTCGAGCGGGTCATGTTTCTTGCTACCCATAGTGAATGTCCACAAACCACTTGGATAGGTTGGAATATTACAGCCGTACACATGTACGATCGGGAAGATTTCTTTGACGTCTTTGTTCACCTTCTGGATCAGATCTGCCTTGAACCAAGGGTTGTCCGTTTGGGCAACGAAGATTCCGTCTTCTTTGAGCGCTTCGTAGATGCCTTGGTAGAAACCACGCTCAAACAATGGAGCAGCCGGGCCTACAGGCTCCGTGGAGTCTACGATAATCACATCGTATTCATTTTTATGTTCAATAATATGCATGTAGCCGTCGTTTACGAGCACTTCAACATTAGGCTCGTCCAACTTGCCGGCGATTTCAGGCAAATATTTTTTAGAGTATTCAATGACTTTACCGTCAATTTCGACGAGAACTGCTTTTTCTACAGCAGCATGTTTAATGACTTCACGAATGACTCCGCCATCGCCGCCACCGACAACCAGAACTTTTTTCGGATTCGGGTGAGTGTTCAGCGCAGGGTGTGCCGCCATTTCGTGATATACGAATTCGTCTTTTACAGTCGTCATCACCATGCCATCAAGAAGCAACATGTTACCGAATTCTTCGGTCTCTACCATGGCCAAATCTTGAAAATCCGTTTTCTCTGTAACATAGGTCTGCTTAATCTTCGCGGTGATCCCGAATACCGGGGTCTGTTTCTCCGTAAACCACAATTCCATAATCTCTACCTTCTTTCCGTAAAGTTAATGATCAGCCATACCCGACCAAGTGCTGTGCACAATAATCGGTTCGCCCAAGCACGTCCAGCGTTCGGCGCCATATCGCGTTATAATTGCTGGCCTGCGGGAAAGGTCCGCGGTTCACTTCATTATATAGATTAAATTGACCAGAGCGTGCAGAGCGTCTGACTAATCAATGAATCAATGACCATTCGTCTGTTCGTCCTTACGCGCTTTAGTATCTTGTGCCGAATCTTACCTTTTCATTACCCTTTTGCATTATACGCGATTGACGTTTATACTGCAAAACGGTTTTCAAGGCGGAAATGCTACATTTTGTTTGCTTATGCACCCAATTGAATATCCCTGCCAATCAAGTCCCATACTGGAAGAAAAGAGAGGAGCCCGTTCCATGACCAAGCCAAATCAAAAGACCCGCAAACGCGGGTTCCGTGTACGAAAATTGTTTAAAAACCTGTCTCTGCTCGCCGTGCTCGCCATACTTGCTACCGCTGCAGGATTGGTCTATCTATACGCAACCAGCCTGCCCCTAGCAGACTCTGATCGGAATTCCAGATTACTGGACAGTCAAGGTGAAGTCATCGCTACCTTCTCCGCAGGTGGCAAAGACTCTGTACCCGTTCAACTGGAGGATATCGCTCCAGATCTGGTCAATGCCACTCTGGCTGTAGAGGACCGCAAATTCTATAATCACTACGGGTTCGACGTGCAAGGGATGGGACGGGCTGTGCTCGTTAACCTCGAACATATGCAGATGACACAGGGTGCGAGTACATTGACTCAACAGCTGGCGCGTAATCTATATCTATCTCATGAGAAAACATGGACTCGCAAAGCCAAGGAAGCCATGTACACGGCGCAATTGGAGATGAAATACAGCAAGGATGAAATTTTGCAGATGTATCTGAACGAAATCTATTATGGGCATGGTGCGTACGGGATCGAAGCAGCTTCACGAATGTATTTTGGCAAATCAGCCAAACAGCTAGATCTCGCAGAGAGTGCCATGCTGGCAGGAATCCCGAAAGGACCCACCTACTATTCACCCTATAACCATATGAAGAATGCCAAAGACCGACAGAAGATTGTGCTGAATGCCATGGCTGATATTGGCAAGATCACCCAGGCCGAAGCAGATAAGGCCTATGAAAAAATGCTTTCGTTCAAACCGGAAAGTGAGCGTAAAACGGTGGAAAGTGCCCCGTATTTCCGTGACTATATCCGAAATCTGGCCATCAAAGAGCTGGGAATCAGTGAAGCGATGCTGGATCACGGGGGATTGAATATCTACACCACCCTGGATCTGCGTGTACAAAAAGCAGCTGAAGACGCCATAGCCAAGGGTATGGATGCCAAAAGCGAGCTGGAGACGGCCCTCGTGTCCATCGACCCTCGTACAGGCTACATTAAAGCCATGGTGGGCGGCAAGAATTACCGCACCAATCAGATTAACCATGTACTGGCGACAACGCGCCAGCCAGGTTCGGCGTTTAAACCCATTATGTATCTGGCAGCTCTGGAATCCAAGCAGCTCACCAGTGCATCCATATTTAACAGTGAACCTACCCTGTTTCACTACGACAATGACCGTAAAACCTATAAACCCGGCAACTTTGGAGACAAGTATCTGGGTGAAATTGATCTAAGACAAGCGATCGCCGCTTCAGACAATATCTATGCGGTGAACACCATTATGCAGATCGGTCCTGTGCAAGTTGTGAGTATGGCGAAAAACCTCGGTATTACAAGCAACCTGAGCGCTGTACCTTCTCTTGCACTGGGAACGTCACCTGTTAGCCCGCTGGAGATGGCGTCGGCCTTTTCCGTCATTGCTGCCGGTGGACAACGGACGCCACCTGTTGCCATTCTACAAGTGACCGATGCCGCAGGACGTGTACTCTATGAATCGCCTCAGACAAAGGCTGAGACCGTTGTGGAACCTGCGGCAGCTTATGTACTGACACGTTTAATGGAGAGTGTCTTCGAAAATGGAGGAACGGGCAACCGGGTGTCTAAGGCGATCAAACGTCCGGTAGCGGGAAAAACGGGAACAACCAACACGGATGCCTGGCTCGTTGGATTCACACCGGAGCTGTCCACCGCGGTATGGGTTGGGTACGACCAAGGCAAAGCCATCTCAACTTCGGATGGCCGCCGGGCGGCTCCGATCTTTGCCCAGTTCACAGAGCAGGCACTTGCGAGTGTACCACCCAAAATTTTCACCGTGCCTGATCATGTCGTAAGTGTCTATATCGACCCGGAATCCGGCAAGCTGGCAGGCAACGGTTGTGAAGAGAAACGGCTGGAAGTTTTTATTGATGGTACTGAACCGACTGAGGTATGTCATGGCACGACGGATGATTCGGATTCTGGAGAAGATGAGAAGACCCGTCAGGTACAGAATCAGCAAGGCATACAGGAAGAGAAACATTCCTGGTGGGGAGATTTCAAACGTTGGTGGGTAGAATGACGCAAATGCGCGATGACTTAGTTGCGTCACCTTTAACCGCTGGTTATATTGGACATTTGAAATATTCACTTCGGATGAAAACTCATATTTATTCAGATCAATGAATACTGTTGATACACAAGCAAAAGACCCCCAGCCGAACTTTCCGGTCAAGGGGCCTTTTGCTTTTTTTGCTTTTATACTTTGTTGAAAATGATCTGCCTTAGGCGAGTGCTTCCTTCAATACATCTGGAGAAGCATTCCACCAGTCTTCGTTGTGTGAGATCAGCAGTGTCTTAAGTGCAGCTCGAGCTTCAGGTCCAAGCTCATCCAGCATGAAGCGACGCTTCAAGGCATAATCCATGCGATTCACATGTTCCGCCAGCAGTTTCCATCCACGTCTTGCTTCCGTATCAATCCACATCTCACATGCCGTTGCTCCACCATACAGTTGGCCTTCCTCCGTGCGATCGACAGCTACCCACACCAGCCATACCTGGCGTCCGTTGGGCACATCTTCACGATTGGTAGAGAACTTGATATTGCGTTCCACTTTGCTTTTCGCATGCATCGCACCGATATCGATTTTGGCTTCGCCATTATCAATAATGACCGGGGAAAGGTTATTCAGATCAATGGAGCCTGCACCGAAGCCTTTATGCTTGCTTTTTGCACTAACGATATTCAAGGCAATCTGTTTTTTGCCGTTTTGCTCGTTTTGGTCCATGTTTATAGCCTCCAAGGGTTGATACAAATATTTTAACTAATAATTGTCCCATTGCAAACATATACATGCTGTAGATGCTTGTCAACGGGAGGTATTTAACGATGATTCCACGACGCGCCAAGAGCTGGCTCACTGCATCCCTGGCCCTGTGTGTACTTGCCGGAGGGATATGGATCACTCTGGGTTATAATCGCTCAACTCATTCAGAATTGCCAGTACTCGCCCCCGAATCGGGCAAGCCCAAGGCAATAGCTCCAACCCCAGCACCTCCAGAAAGTGTACAGACCCCTACAGCCGAAGTGTACAGCAACCGTGTTGTGGAATATCACATGGATGTGAAGCTGGTCGAAGGAAACGTATTGGAAGGGACTCAGACGATCACCTGGACTCATCCAGGCAAAAAAACCGTCAGCGAGCTTTACTTTCATATGTACCCCAACGCCTTCTCTTCTGCTGACACCACCTTTATGAAGGAATCCGGTGGAAAGCTTCGGGGTGATGTTATGCCTACCAATGGTTATGGCTCCATGAACATTACCGAAATGAAAACGGAGGACGGGCTCTCTCTGCTGCACCGGATGCAGTATGTGCAACCAGATGACGGAAATATCAAGGACACCACCCTCATTAAAGTACGTTTACCCAAACCGGTCAAAGGCGGGGAAAGTATTACACTCCACACCCGATTCGAAGTGAATCTGCCAAAGATTTTTGCCCGGATGGGAACTGCTGATGATTTTGTCATGGCTGGTCAATGGTTTCCCAAATTAAGTGCCTATGAACCTGTGGGCAGGCGTGGACGAACAACGGAAGGCTGGAATCTGCACCAATACCATGGCAATTCAGAGTTTTACGCCGACTTCGGTATATATAGTGTGCGTATTCGGGTGCCTGAAACATACAAAGTTGCTGCTACCGGATTTCCGACGCAACAAGCCGTGGTGAAGAACGGAGAAAAGGTCTATCAATTCTATGCCGATGATGTGCATGATTTCGCCTGGGCAGCTTCACCGGATTTTGTCTACGCCGAGGAACCCTTCTCTGCACCCAATGTGCCTGGTGTACGAATCAAGTTATATTTGGACCCTGCTCATCAGGATCTGAAAGAACGTTATTTCTACGCCGCGAAGGCCGCACTAGCCAATTATAGCAAATGGTTTGGCCCATATCCTTACGCAACCTTATCCATCGTAGTTCCACCCAAAGCGGGGAACGGTGCTGGAGGTATGGAATACCCTACGCTAGTTACGGCCTTTGGAGCCGATGATACTACCCCAGGTTATGACCTGGAACGTACCGTAGTCCACGAGATCGGACACCAGTACTTCTACGGCATGGTTGCCAGCAACGAATTCGAGGAAGCCTGGCTGGATGAGGGGTTCACCTCTTATGCAGAAGACAAACTGATGGAGCAGGAATACGGATTGATTCCGAATCTGCCGGTACAATCGGGACTGGTTACGTCTCCGTCATCCTTAACACAAGAATCTTGGAAGTTTGATTCACAGAATGAGTATGCAGCCAATGTCTATACACGTGGCAAGCTTGTATTGCTTGGGATCGAACATCAAGTCGGGGCGAAAACGATGGAACGCATTCTCTCTACCTATGTGAAGAAGTACCGCTTCAAACATCCCACTTCGGCTGATTTTCAGAACGTTGTGGAACAAGTGACCCGCACTTCCTGGTCTGATTATTTTGATCAATATGTCTATGGTAACGGGATGGCTGACTTTGCTGTAGAGAAGATTCGTGTTACGCCCGTACAGAAAGACGGTCAAACATTGTACGAGTCATCCGTGACGATCGCAAAAAAAGGGAGTGATTACAACGCCGTTCCTGTTCGCATTGCTTTTGAAGACGGACATATCCTCACCAAGCAATGGAATGGCAAAGAAGATCGCATCACCTATAAATTAACTCACACATCCCCCGTATCCTGGGCCATGACCGATCCCCTGTACTCGATCGTGCTGGAGAACCGCCATATGAACAATTTCCTGAAATCCGGACTGGATGAGCGGACGAAGTCCCGCTGGAACATGAGTGTAACCAAACTAATAGAAGCCATATTCGGAGGTCTGTCATGGTGAGGTGGAAACGGTGAAAGCAAAAATACGTGAAGGCTGGTTTCTCGTCCGTCAGCATATGTTCATTGCCGCACTCTTATTTCTCTATCAGCTCATTTGGGGATATTTCTTCTATCGAATGGTACAATCGGCGGTCATCCCCCTACTCCTGCGCTATCCAGATTCTGATGCCGGGGAGCTGAGTACACTTTTGTTTAAAATGGAAAGTCAACTTAACCTGTCTACTCATCCGGAGGTTCATCGTTATCTGTGGATTCTAGGGGGCATGCTGCTGGTTCGCATGTTGATCAGCCCCCTCATTCAGGCAGGACTGCTCTACTCACTTCAGCACTTTAATTCTACAGAAGAGCGCATCCCCTTTGTCCGCGGAATCAAAAATCTGTGGAAACCGATGCTACTGCTCCACACCATACGTACTTTATTGATACTTCTGCCCGCCTACTGGCTCTTACCGAAGCTCTACTCGATTCTCATGGACGGATTTCATTCCCTTCAATTACTTTTGCCTGGTATACCTTATGTTGCTGCCTGGATTGTATATGGTTGGATCATCCACCATGCCATACTCTACATGCAGTTCGGTGTGTCGGCACCAGAAGGAGAAGGCGGGGCTCACGGTATTCTCAAAGCACTCTGGATTGCACTGCGTCATCTCATCGCTGTAATCGGCATTGCACTCCTGCTGGGCGGAGTACACCTGCTCGTCTTTGGGTCATTCACTTCAGCCTCATGGTTATTAACGGGACTTACCGGACTTATACTACAACAGACGTATCCACTTGCTAGATGTCTATTAAGTCTGTGGAAAATATGCAGCCATTTCCGATTATGGCAGTCCAAAATATCCAAAGGTGAGAGCAGATAGTTTAAAAATTGTTACCATCGTATGTTAAACTCACGGCCTAATATGTACTTATAAATAGGCAAACCTCAACCTTTCCCCGTCAAAGGTCGAGGTTTTTTTTGCTAAATTTGTTGCTAAACGTTGCCAAAGCCGTACTCCTCTGTTACAATAATCGCAGTGAGTTTTTAGTAACAACTTTGTAATCTTTACATTCATATTTGTAACTACTTAAAATTAAATCGTCATTTCTTGATTTCGCAGGTGCATAACTAGCATAGCCAAATTCCTGGCACCTGGGAAGCGGGGGAACCAGTTATGGGTGAATTGATCTTGCTACAGAGGGATCATAGGGGACCTTCAACCGAATCCTTAAGCTAACCTCGCAGGCGTTGGAAGGGGAATATCTCTTGTTCAAGAAGAAATTAACCGCAGCTGTACTTAGCATCACATTCGCTTTATCGCTTGGTGCAGGTAGCGCATTCGCAGATTCAAAGATGGACACAGTAATTGATTCAGCAATGGGAACTACATACAAAAGTGGGGGAACAACGCTTAACGGCTTTGACTGCTCCGGATTTACACGGTATGTATTCGACAAGTTGGGTATTGATTTGGCACGCCAATCCAGTTCCCAATTCGACATGGGCGATTCCGTATCACGCATGGAAATGAGAGCTGGCGATCTGGTGTTCTTTAATACAACAGGTAAAGGCGTATCACATGTAGGAATCTTTGTAGGGGATGGAAAGTTCGCACACTCCTCTTCTTCCAAAGGCGTTACGATCAGTGCATTGAGTGAAAGCTATTGGGCCAATCGTTATGTTGGCGCGAAACGGATTATGAGCACGGACGCATATGAATCACTGGCCCTTGACTAGGGACAAGCTGAGCAACATGATGCTGTAACCATTAACCATACTGGAACGAAGCAAGAAGCATAACAGAACCGCCGGATACATTCTCCGCAGGAATGTATCCGGCGGTTTTTTTGTGCTTCAATCCTTATGCATGTTGCAAGTTATACTCAGGGCATATCCTGCGACATCAACAGGTTCATTTTGCGTTCGTTCGTCCGTGCCCTTATGATGTTTTTACCCATCCCGTTATAATATAAACGGAATTACCGGAACTTTTGTTTCATTTTTTTTCTTGAGAAGGAAGACTTGCTAAATGAACATCTCTTTTGTAGAGTGGACAAAGAGTTCTGTTTCAAGGAAAGGAGCATGCAGGTGTATGAAGGAAACCCCTGTGACGTTTCACGTTGTACCCATGCGAGAAGAACATGCGGAGCTTATCTGCAGTTGGCAGTATGACCCGCCTTACAATATCTACAGCTGGCTCCCCTGGGACCAGATGAAAGCTCTGGAAGTGGAATTCGGAGATGCACAGCTGCGGCAGGAGCAATATGCGATCGTCCTGGATCAGAACGATCGTATATGTGGGTTTGCTCAATACTTCCCACTTGAAGGGGTAACCCGGATTGGCCTTGGCATGCATCCAGAGCTGTGTGGTCAGGGTCAAGGGACAGCTTTTGTCACTGCCATTGTACAGGAAGCCATTCGCCGAAATCCCACGAACGAGATTGATCTGGAAGTACTCACTTGGAATGCTCGTGCCATTCAAGTCTATCTGAAGAGTGGATTTGTCACCCAAGATACATACGAACGACAGACCCCAAGCGGCTTGAAGCCCTTTCACTGTATGGTTTATGAAGGGCCTCGCGGTTAGAATCCATTGCAAAACAACTAAATTTGCCCCTTGTTATGTGATTAGTTCAAAAAATTCCCACAAAATGCTATGATGTCAGTACAGGTTCCGTTATAATGATATGGATAGTTTCAGGTTAGATGATCTTTCATTCTGGAGGGGACATAAGGGATGCACAAATGGATCATGAGCGGAGTATTTTTTGCAGCATGCGCTTTAGCTATTGTTTTAATGTTTACGCTTCCAGGGAAAGAAGAAGTGGCTGAAGAAGCCAAGCCAACCATGCCGGAAGTAACATTGGATGCCGGACAGGCTGAAGCACTGGTCAAAGCCAATTGTATCTCCTGTCACGGGGATCAGCTTCAAGGTGGCGTAGGACCTGCTCTGGCCAATATCGGCAGCCAGGATGATCTGGAGAAGATCTATTCTACGATTGTCAAAGGTAAAGGTGGTATGCCTTCCTTCAAGGGCAAACTGCAGGATGAAGAGATTGCAAATATCGCCATGTGGCTGTCGGAGAAGAAATAATCTCTGCACGCACTACATAATGAAGAGGCCCTTAATCCCCTTTTGGGAGAATAAGAGCCTCTTTGTTATACCAATTATTAGGCATCTGCGGCATGCTCAGCCAGAAAGGCCTCAACTTCACGTGCGTACGGCATCCCGGACTGGGCGCCGAGCTTTGTCACGGATAACGCGGCCGCACCCATGGCAAAGCCTACGGCCGCGTCCAAAGTCTCACCGCGCGCGAGGGCTACTGCCAGCGCGCCGTTGAAGCAATCGCCAGCGCCGGTCGTATCGACGGCGCTTACGGCGTAGCCGGGCGCACGGCAAGCGCCGGCACGCCCTGCTTGTACGCGGCCGCCAGGCGCCGCCGCGTACACAGCCCCCTCGGGGCCGAGCGTCGTGACGACAGCGGCCCCGAGGGATGCGGCGAGCTCTGCGACCGCCGCATCCAGGTCTTCCGGCCGGAGATGATCCCGGCCGGTAAGCACGGCAAGCTCACTGCGGTTCGGCGTGACAACGTCGACGCACCGCAGGAGCTCCTGCGGCAGACCCGGCACCGCGGGAGCCGGGTTGAGCACCACCAGTGCGCTGCCTTCAGCCGCCAGTTGGGCGGCGCGGGTAACCGCTGGCAGCGGGATCTCCAGCTGAAGCAGCACCGCTGCGGCTGCAGTCAGGCTTTTTACCGTATCCGCCTCTTCCAGCATCTCAGGCACCACTTGCCCATTCGCACCAGGAATAACAATAATCCGGTTGTCTCCCCGAGAGAGCCAGATGGAAGCCGTCCCTGTAACCGTGTCTTCCAATATGCGAACCTGCGAGGCATCTGCACCACTTTTCGTCAGACTGTGCAGCAGACGTTCGCCAAAACCGTCCGATCCCACCGCACCAATCATCGTAGTCTGTCCACCCAGACGCGCAGCGGCAACAGCCTGGTTCGCCCCCTTGCCACCAGCGAGATAATGCAGCTCCTCACCGCTCACCGTCTCTCCCTCTTCCGGAATCGTGTCTGTCTTCACCACGAGATCCATATTGAGACTGCCTACGACAGCAATAAGAGGTTGTTTCTGATTATAGTCTGACATGTATGGTTCACTCACTTCTGGCCGCGCGATAATAACTGACCCGTTATTCCGACCTCATTTTGTCATAAGCTTCGTTATATTGCCCTGCTTCCTTGATATCTACAGATGTGATACCACCCGCATCCCATGACGTGAGACGCAGCGTAACCGTTGTATAATCAATCGTAATAAAAGGATGATGATTGAATGCTTCCGAGATCGCAGCGACCTCATCCACAAATGCAATCCCTTTCATGTAGTTGGAAAACACGAATTTACGTACAATCCACCGTCCCTCTTCCAGTTCCCAGCCTTCCAGCCTTCCCAGATGAGCTTCGACTTCCTCTTGCGAAAAAACCATGCGTTATCTTCCTCCCCATAGGATGGTACATTACAGACGTGAGTCCGTATAACCACCGACACCTTCGGCGCTATCAACAGCAACCTCAAAGGCCAGGCTCACCGCCATGCGGTTGGCCCATTTCACGACTAACATCTTACCACGGACAAGCTTCAAAATCCAATCAACTACATGGCATAGAACCCCTAACCATAAGGCTTTGAGGGCAATTCCAGTTCCATTCACACCCCTGAAAATGCATGTAAACACACTAAATTAAAGGTACAAACGTCAACTCTTCTTCCCCGATCAAAATATGAATGCGGTGCTGTTCCTTATCATGGATGACCACGCCACTTCCAACCGGAATAACAGACTCCTCGCCCAGCGCATAGAACAAATCCTCCGCCAACGCCTCATCCACTTCAAGTTGGTCAGATGCAGCCAGTCTCTCCCACTCTTCCGCGTCCATTTCAAAGAAAACATACCGATCCGGTATGCGTCCGATTGCCGTTGTCAGATCTGTCAAAATTCCTTCATAATCCCGTCCATGCTTTACGCCCATTGGCTTTTCACTCCTATTCGGCCCCTAAGGAGCGGATTTGATCTTATTATACCTGAAAATAGCCCTTAAAAAAAAAGGCCTTCTGGTCGATAAATACATATATGACCGTTTTAACTGTTTTAGCAACCGTAAGGAATGCCTAACATTGAACGGATTGCGGCCAAAAATTCGTCCGGAAGCCCGAATACAGCCGCTTGAAAGGATTCAATTTTATCTCATGGATGAGGTGTATGATGAACATTTCAACGATTATTGGACTAGTTTTTGGACTGGTCTCCCTTGTACTCGGTATGTTCCTGAAGGGTGCGCCCTTAATCAACCTGGTTAACAATCCGGCAGCTTACGTTATTATCTTTGTTGGTACAGCAGGAACTATCTTTATCGCATTTCCAATGTCTGAAGTTAAGAAAATCCCTAAGCTTTTCGGAATTATTTTCAAAAATCAAGTACTTATTGATCGAGTGTCTCTGATCGGCACGTTTATGGATTGGGCTTCCACTACCCGTCGTGAAGGTTTGCTTGCACTGGAATCAAAAGTAGAAGAGATTGACGATCAGTTCCTTCGTGGCGGTATGCGTATGATTATCGACGGCAACGATCAGGAATTTGTAAGTGATGTACTAATGGAAGATATTCATGCTACAGAGGAGCGCCACCGCGGCGGTGCCTTGATCTTCGCCCAGGCGGGGATGTACGCACCAACGCTCGGGGTTCTCGGGGCCGTTGTAGGTCTCATCGCAGCACTTGCCGATCTCAGTGACATGGAGAAACTCTCCCATGCGATTGCGGCAGCATTTATCGCAACACTCCTTGGTATATTTAGTGGTTACGTGTTATGGCACCCGATGTCTAACAAGCTGAAGCGGATGTCCAAGCAAGAAATGGAGATCAAGCTGATGATGGTTGAAGGATTGTTATCCATACAGTCTGGTGTATCCACCATTGCCATCAACCAAAAGTTATCCGTATTCCTGACACCTTCCGAACGTAAACAACTGGAAGAGAAGGAGGGATCATCAGGTGAAAAAGGCTAAAAAGCACGAACCACATGAAGAACATATAGACGAGAGCTGGTTGCTTCCATATTCTGACTTGATGACCTTGTTGCTTGCCCTGTTTATCACGTTGTTCTCCATGAGTTCACTCGATGCAGCCAAGTTCGAGCAGATGGCTTCCGCACTAAGCAGTGCATTGAATGGAGGCTCCGGTGTTCTGGATCATACGTCCATGAATCCGGATACGCCAGGTGCCGATCTGGGTAAGAACAAACAGGAACCTACAGAAATCACCAAGAAAACACCAGCTCAGATAACGGATGCACAGATGGCTCAAAAAGAGCAGGAAGATCTGGAGAAGCTCAAGAAACGACTTGACCAGTATATCTCGAAGAACGGACTTTCGGACCAACTGAACACCAAGCTGAATCAGTCTGAATTGAAGATCACCATCAGTGATAACGCCCTGTTCTCCTCAGGCCGAGCAGATGTAAAGCCTGAATCACGATCCTTGGCCAAAGCAATCTCAAGCATGCTGCAGGAGTTCCCTGAATATGAAGTGGTTGTATCCGGTCATACCGATAATATTCCCATTTCGAACAACCAATATAAGGATAACTGGGATTTGAGTGCAGATCGTGCGCTCAACTTCCTGAAAATCCTGTTGCTGAACTCGCAATTGGACCCTTCCAAATTCACACCAAGTGGTTATGGAGAGTATCACCCGATTGCCAGTAATGACACCAATACCGGACGGGCACAGAATCGCCGTGTAGAGGTATCTATCATTCGGAAGTATCAAAGTAACAATACAAATGTAAAAGCCGTTGGCGGAGGAAACTAGAGGCCTGCAGCGATTCATTAACCAAAGACCGTTCTCCAGGTACAAGGAGAACGGTCTTTTTGGTTTATATAAAGCTTATGCTTGGTTTATCTCTACATTTTTTCACACTATTTGCGAAGATTCACCTGTCGTCATTGACCTTATACCAAAAAGCCCTGCTCTCCTTTTCGGAAAGGAGGGCTTCAATCAGTTAATTAGTCAAAGTCGAATCAACTATTCCAGTGAATAGTCCAACAGACCGCCCAGCTCCGCTTTTTCAGCAGCAGTAAGCTCTCTCCAAGAACCTGTCGCCATTTCTCCAAGATGAATGTTCATGATCCGAATACGCTTCAACTTACGAACCTCGTAGCCAAAAGCACTACACATCCGCCGAATCTGACGGTTCTTTCCTTCAGTCAGGATGATACGGAATACTCGATCCGTCATCCGGGTCACGGTACAAGGCAGGGTCATTTCACCCAATATCTTCACCCCAGTGCTCATACCTCTAAGGAAACTCGGGGTTACAGATCGATCAACAGTAACGATATACTCTTTCTCATGCCGTCCTTCTGCTCTAAGAATCCGGTTAACGATATCACCATCATTGGTCATCAGGATCAAACCTTCCGAGTCCTTATCCAGACGTCCAATAGGGAAAATACGTTCATCGTGCCCGACAAAATCAACGATATTGCCCTGAATATGCTGCTCGGTTGTGCTTGTGATCCCGATTGGTTTATTCAGCGCGATATATACGTGTTTTCTCTTTTCCTTGATCGGTTTGCCATTAATTCGTACATCGTCGCCTTCTTCTGCCTGACTGCCCAGCTCAGCCTTAACTCCATTAATGGTTACCTGACCACTATCCACCAACTTGTCGGCTTCACGCCGGGAGCAATAACCTGTTTCACTAATAAATTTATTAATACGCAAAAGGTAATCTCACCTCATCTAGTTCTCTTCATCTGTAATTGGTTCATCCGTTACCTGATCTGCCTCAATAACCTCCGGTTGTTGCTCGGATGCAGGCAGTTCAATGATAACCGTTGTTCCCTTGTTCATGACGCTTTTAATATCCATCATGCCCTTATGTGATTGAATAATTCGCTGACTGACCATCAGACCAAGCCCTGTCCCAGACTCTTTATTCGTAAAGAAAGGCTCCCCAAGCTTGGGCATCATCTCTTCCGGGATACCAATGCCTTCATCCCTGATCTCAATTCTGACGCGTTTCGACTGCTCGTCATGCTTGAGCTTGATATGAATGCTTCCTCCATTTGGCATGGCCTCCATACCATTTTTCAGCAAATTGATGAATACCTGCTTCAACTGGTTCTCTTCACAGTGTACCATAGCCGAATCGGATGAGGCACGCAGTACAAATTCTACACCATGCAGATGTGCCTGACTATCCAGTAACGAGATGACATCGCCGAGAATAAAACGAATATCCCGATTCTGAAAATGAACCGCCTGCGGTTTGGCCAAAATCAGAAATTCACCAACAATAAGGTTGATGCGATCCAGCTCCGATAACATCAGATCCAGATGACGATGATTCAGCTTGTTGCTCTCTTGCTGTAACTGTAGGAACCCGCGCAACGTAGTCAGTGGATTACGAATCTCATGTGCCACACCTGCTGCAAGCTGGCCTACAGTTGTTAGCTTCTCAGAACGTCTGAGCAGCTCTTCCATCCGATTACGGCTTGTAATGTCCCTGGAGACACTAATGAGCGCGGTAATCTCTCCAGCCTCGTCTCGTACCGGAGCCGTACTGACACTGACCTCTACTCGGGTCCCGTCTTTCTTCATCCAGGTGGTTTCGTTGGACGTAATGGACATCCCCTCAACGAGTTGGGCATGCTGACGTTTCATTTCTTCTTCTGCCTCTGGCGGGATGATCTTCAGATTACGACCTTCCACCTCACGACTTCGAAAGCCATATAATTGTTCAAATGCGCGATTAACCCGCAGCACTTTTCCTTCAAGATCCGTAATGTGAATGGCATCCGCTGTCTGATTGATAATGGACTCCAGATGTTCTTTCACCGCCCGATTCTCTTCATACATTTGTTTCAGACGGCTCGTATAATGTCCCAAATTACGAATCATGGCATTAATACGATTGGCCAGTTGGCCTAGTTCATCCTTCCTCCGGACCTTCAGACGGAAATCAAAGTGTCCATCCGCTACATCATTCACTTTTCCCAATATGGATTGGATCGGACGTGTAATATACCCTGCGAGCAGATAACTGCCAAAGATTACGATCTCCAACAAAACCAACGATATGGAGGCATGGCTCACCAACTGCTCAGATACCATGGAGGATATTTGCTTATAGTCCATGACAATACTGATCACATAGGAAGACTGGTTAGGTGTGAAAATGGGAATAAAACTCTTCAGTACCTTCTGTTCGTGGGTTTCACTGACAAAAGATACATTTTGCCCTGTTCGAATGGCGCGCACCACAGCACGATGATCCTCATCCGTAGAACCATACTGGTATGTACCAAAACGAATCGGTCTGTTATTCAATTTGCTAAAGTTCGAATCTCTTCCGTCATCACCCATGTTCGGGCTGCCAAAAGTCAACGGATTGATGCCTGTAATCTCCAGAATGGAGGGATTGACCTCACGAATTTTATTTAAAATCTCATCCGGACTAGAGATTTTCACATAGTCATCAACTTCCGTATTATTATAGAAAGGATTGATTATGTAGTTTCTCTTTCCATCATGGTAGTAACCCCAGATATCAATATCCGAAGGACTGGATGTAGAATATTCGAATCCATCTGACCAGAAATGTTCCAACTTCTGCCCTTGGGGAATCGTCACCTGTTGTTTTTCAAACAACTGCTTAAAGGCCTGATACCAATAGGTCATGGATTTGGTGGACAGCCCAATTTCTCTCGGATCCGAAGAGCGGCTAACAACGATGTCATCATCCGTCTGCTCCATTAACGAAATATGCGAAACGCCGACCTTTTGGCTCAAGCGTACAAGTTCTTCATTTGTGATATTATTAATATCCGGGTCCAATTCTTCCGCTGCCATGACAGCAGCAAGCCACAGATTGTTTCCAATCTGCCGTTTTACATAATCCGAACTGTATTGATTCTGTTCGACAGCAATTGCAATCTGCTTTGCAGTGAGCACCATCTTGGTTTCACTGTCCTGCCTCAGATTCTCTTCTGTAGTATAATAACTCAGTGCGATATTCAACACTAAAATAACGAGCACTGAGCACGACATAATCATGGATAATTTCGTTTTAATAGACAAGTTTTTTTGTTCACCTCTCGGCTTGTACCCTCTGGCGATATATGGCAAAACCTATCTCCATCATAACGCTTGTATGTCTTTTTGAAAAGGATAATTGACCTGTGTCCAAAAGTTACCGAATGACTGAAAAGCTCGAAATTCGTTGTTTTTTGCATTTTCGAACTCTACAATGAAATTAATCACTATATTTATCCACATACCCACAGGCTTGTGGATAGTTTGTTTATAACTATGTGAGCAACTACACGGTTATCCACAATTCTATACACAACATGTTAACAACCCGAATACTTGTTCGCTGAATAAACGATTTTGGAAGGAGTTATATAGTAATGACTGAACATTTTCTCCAGACCGATCTTGCGCATTTATCTGAGGAAGCTCAGCATGAGCACTGGATGCGAGAGGCCATTGCTGAGGCTTACAAAGCCGAAGCTCTTGGGGAAGTTCCGATTGGAGCTGTAATCGTACAAAATAACCAAATCATTGGTCGAGGATACAATCTGCGTGAAACTACGCTGGATTCTACCGCCCATGCAGAGATGGTAGCTATTCGTCAGGCCAGCGAGACCATTGGAGCTTGGCGTTTGTTGGATTGTTCTCTGTACGTCACACTGGAACCTTGTCCGATGTGTGCAGGTGCAATTGTACAATCCAGGGTCCCCCGCGTTATCTATGGTACGGCTGATCCCAAGGCAGGCTGTGCAGGTACACTGATGAACCTGCTACAGGAGCCTCGTTTTAACCATCGCACCGAGGTGATTCCGGATATCCTTCAGCCTGAATGCTCCACCATGCTAACTCAATTTTTCAGAAGTCTGCGCCAAAAGTTAAAGTAGTCACCGACTACAAACATCCCAATTAGAAAGGAAGTGTGCTGTAATGGCACTAACACTCTATGATACAGCCAATGGCATAAGCCTTCGGTTGCTCACACCCCAGGATACACAGTCCTATCTGGACCTGATTCAGGTCACACGCGTCCCCTACCAGTCTGTAGAACCCGTGCGAGACGATGAATTCTATACACTGGATGCTCAGACTCGGCGGATTGAGGATCGGGTCAAGGCAGCAGAAGAAGGTACAGGATATCAATTTGGAATCTATACCATTAAAGACAGCCTGTTGATTGGACAAGTAAGTATCAACAATGTCGTATTAGGCGTTGCCAATTATGCAGATATGGGTTACTTTATCCATCCAGATTATCAGGGCGGCGGACGAATGACAGCAGCGGTTAAACTGGCCGTAGCTTATGGCTTCCGTGCGCTGAAGTTAAATCGGGTTCAGGCTGCAGTATTGCCCTCCAACAAAGGTTCACAGCGCGTACTGGAGAAGAACGGATTCCAGTTTGAAGGTACTGCTCGCAGATACCTCAAGATCAACGGCAAATATCAGGATCATCAGATCTATGCTGTACTTGCTGAAGACTTGGACGAACTTGCGAATTAATTGATTTAGAATTTCCACCACAAAGCTGTCTGTATTTCCAATTCAACAATATACAAATTTAATATTCCAAACCGCACTACCCTAGTTATGTAGGAGAGAGTGCGGTTTTATTTGTATGTATCACCAGCCACGATTTAAAATCAAAGATCAATTATTTTGCGAATCCCCCTCATACGCTGTGTAACAAAAAAACCGCCTGTATCCAAGCGGAAGGAAATTATCCCTCACTTGAATAACAAACGGTTTGATTTGAACTCGACGAGCTTAGTATCCGTACGAAGCGTTCATCAGTTCTTCGAACTCTTGCATAGTAATTACGTCATCGCCAGTAGGGATGTTGATTTTGAATGCTGCTTTTTCGTTAATCTTGGTGTACGTATTGGAACCGGTAAATGCCAATTTCACTTCGTCTTTTGTACCTTCTGGCTTGATCAGCACATCAGCGACCATCTTTTGATATACAGGGAAGTCGTTTTTGTCCAATGCGAAATCAATGTTGAATTGGTTGATTGTCAGAACATCTTTCAATTTATCCAAGTCTTTAGCCATTTCAGCCTGATCTGCTTCAGTGATCTTCAGATCTTCTTTAGCTTTGTCGATATCAGCCTGATCCATTTGCAGCATTTCACGATATTCCTCTTTGGACAGAATATCCAGTACTTTAGGCATAGCTTTTGTTACCAGTACAGTAACTGCTTCTTTAACATTGTCATTATTCACCGAGAATTGTACAACCTGCTTCGCATCTACGCCTTCAGGAAGTTGTGCATCTTTGGTGTCTAGATTTTTGAAGAATTTAGCTTGATCGTACTCGCTCAGCACTGCGTCCATGACTTCGTTGCTCAGCTTTTGCGTTTTGGCTGCGTCCATAGCATCCGGGTTCCATTCCGTACCCTCTTGCTCAGCCAGTTCTTTCAGATCAAGTTCCAGGAATTTGCCAACAACGTTCTCCGGAATTGGGAAGAACGGAATATTCGGCACTTTCACATAGAGTTTCTCAGCTGTCATCACCATTGGAATGGTAAAGGTCATACCCATATCGCCTTTAAGCTCGATGCCAAGAGTCATCTCTGTCTGCATTGGCTCACTTTGGTATACACCTGTTACATTCAACTGAGCATCCTTCAGCATGCTCATAAACTGAGTCATAGTAGGATCAGTTTGTGAAGCATCCCCAGGTTTATAGCTCAATTCATTAATTGTAAAGTTGGAACTCATTTCATACGAAGTCAATTTGGAAGCATTGGCCGCAGCCGTCTTCAATGCCTCTTTTGGCTCCTGCTTGCTGCTACATGCTGTCAATGCCATAGATACGGTCAACAGCAACGTAAGAAGAAGCGCCCCCATACGTTTAGTCATTTGTTTCTCTCCTCTCGTGATAACCCAAAAAAAAGTAATTCAATATCAATGATATACCATATCACCAGATACCGAAACCTAATTTGGGAAAAATGTGATCTTTCCTCTTTAAAATGGCTACAAAGACCTATGTCAGCTTTGGGAATATGCGTGTGCCTGTCTTTATATATGTATGAATACGCAAAAGCCCCCTGTTAGGTAACAAGGGACTTTTGCGTGAATCTGTTTCTTCTATTAACCTTGGGGGTTCAAATGATCCACATGATTTTGATTTTTTACTTTTTTGGAACCGGATAATGGCTCCTGCATGGAAGAGCGTTTGGATGAATGACGATGCTGTTCGGATGCTTGCGCTTCCGGTACGGGAATTGTTTTTGGTTTGCTCATATTATTGCCCCCTCATCATTGTTAGGAATGGGATGGGTCCCTGTCTTCCGTTTTGTCATGATTCAGTGCATCCTGATGACGGCGATCATTAATATCTTGCTGAATTTGCTGGGCATGATGACTGTTTACGGCAGGCTGCTCCAGATCATCGACTACATTTTGCAGGTTTTTGTCTACTCCCGCTTTGGCTTTAGTCAATTGAGTTCACTCCTTCAGAATCAGGCTATTGTCTCGTTTGGGATTGTAACGACTGGGCGCATTCATGAATGTGCCGTGTATAATCGTGAGCCAGTTCCTGAATCGGTTCTGTACGCTCATCTGTCGTTCGTCCATCCCGTTCCACATCAATCAGCTGTACGCTGACTTCACGCGAATCGACATATGCACATTTGAAATCAAAAGAGTACATCTCGTGCCCTGCTGTAGCAATGTGTATCCGAATCGCCTGATGATCGGCTTCATCGGCCATTACCTGAGCCTGGTCTCCAACATTCAGGACTTGAGGCAAACGTTCTTGCCAAGCCCCTACAAGCTCTGTCTGATCGATGTTTAACTCGCGGTTCATCTTACCACCTCCACTCCTATATAAAGTGCGGCGATGAAGATGTTTTTATACATATTAACCTTAATCAAAATATAACGTTGTACTGTGCAACGTATACATCGGTCACCAACCTGTATGCTCATTACGTTTAACAAACTCACAATGCAAAAAAGGACCGGAGCGAGATCGCTCGAGTCCTTGTTATAAGTGTAGTATGGCGGAGAGGGTGGGATTCGAACCCACGTGGAGTTGCCCCCTAACGGTTTTCAAGACCGCCCCGTTATGACCGCTTCGGTACCTCTCCAAGGGAATTAAGTTTTATAAACTTGCCACGAAAAGTATCATACCACATCTCGACATTATAATGCAACCTTTTTTATATCAAAATTGATAATCCCGTGTCAGACAACTGCCTCGGCTTTACACAACACTCCAATCCGCCATTCCAAAATGACGGATTGAATTTGTATTCCTCTTGATGAGGATGGTTAACTAACTCTTAAGAACGATGTGCAATCACACTGGCGCCGCCCATATAAGGACGCAATGCTTCAGGAATAACAACCGTACCATCTTCCTGTTGATAGTTCTCCAGGATAGCGGCTACCGTCCGTCCAACGGCCAATCCTGACCCGTTCAATGTGTGCACAAATTCCGGTTTAGCTTTTGGCTCTCTGCGGAAACGGATATTGGCACGACGTGCCTGGAAGTCCTCACAGTTGGAGCAAGAAGAAATCTCACGATAGGTATTACTCTCAGGCAACCATACTTCAATATCATACGTTTTAGCTGAAGTGAAGCCCATATCTGCCGTGCACAATGTCAGAACGCGATACGGTAAGCCCAACAATTGAAGCACACGCTCCGCATTTTGAGTCATTTGCTCCAACTCTTCATACGAAGTCTCTGGAGTAGAGAGCTTGAGCAGCTCTACTTTGTTGAATTGATGCTGACGAATCAAGCCGCGTGTATCCCGTCCAGCCGAACCGGCTTCAGAGCGGAAACAAGAGCTGTATGCCACAAAGTGCTTAGGCAATTGATCTACATTCAGAATCTCTTCGCGATGGTAGTTCGTTACCGGAACTTCAGCAGTAGGGATTAGATAATATTCAGTATCTTTCAACTTAAACAGATCTTCTTCGAACTTAGGCAGTTGACCTGTTCCAAACAAGCTGTCCCGATTCACGATGTATGGAGGCAGAATCTCTTCATATCCATGTTGATCGCTGTGCAGATCCATCATGAAGTTGATCAATGCACGTTCCAGACGCGCACCCAGACCTTTATAAAAGGTAAAACGGGAACCTGTTACTTTGGCAGCCGCTTCAAAATCAAGAATATCGAGATCCTGCGCAATTTCCCAGTGTGCTTTTGGTGCAAAAGTAAATGACTTCGGCTCTTCCCAACGACGAATCTCAACATTGTCGTCTTCAGAAGCTCCAATCGGTACACTTTCGTTAGGAATGTTCGGAATCGCCATTGTGAGATCATTGATCTTCACTTCCAGTTCCCGAACTTCTTCGTCCATGGCTTTGATTCGATCAGAGACTTCGCGCATCTCCACAATCAGATCATCAGCATTCTCACGATTCTTCTTCAGTCTAGCAACTTCCGCAGAGACCGTATTCCGACGGCTCTTCAGTGTTTCACTCTCTTGAAGCAATTCCCGACGCTTGGCATCCATCTCGGTAAATCCAGCGATAAGATCCAGCGATTTGCCACGTTTATTCAATGCTTCTTCTACACGCGCATACTCATTCCGCAATATTTTCACATCAAGCACGATATACCCCTCCTAAATAACCTCACAACGTGAAGCCTTATGTTAAAATCCATTCTCAAAACTCTACTGTATATACCTTACTATATACTTATCGGAACCTGTAACCCAAAAAACAACCTATATCCCCGGTGTTACCCTCCGCTGCGATTCCCGCTATGAAGCAGATACAGGCAACATCAGGCATCCGTTCAGATGCAACTGCCATCCAGCGGCCTTACACGGCTTCTGGGGAAGTGATCCGATGACCGGGAGATCATAGGTTGTACATCATGCATTATTTAGAGTCTACCGTGTGTTTGTAGGATCTGGCCATGTCTACAAAATAAGTATGCAGACGATAGTCATCCGTCAACTCCGGATGGTAGGAGCAAGCCAGCAAATGCCCCTGACGAGCGGTAACAATCTCATCCTTGTATGTGGAGAGAACTTCGACCTGGTCTCCGACACTCTCGATCAAGGGCGCCCGTATAAACACAGCCCTTACCGTTTCCTCAATGCCTTTGACTGGCAAATCCGTCTCAAAACTTTCTCTCTGCCGTCCAAATGCATTTCGGGATACAGTCATATCCATTAGCTCCAAATGAGCTTCCTCTTGCCCTGCAATGTGTTTAGCCATAACGATCAAGCCAGCACAGGTACCAAACACAGGTTTGCCTTCAGCAGCAAACGCGCGAATGGCATCCATAAACCCATACTTGCGCATCAGTTTACCGATCGTTGTGCTTTCCCCGCCAGGAAGGATAAGACCATCCAAGTCCTCCAATTGCTGAACCTGTTTGATAGCCACACCTTCTGCTCCAGCACGTTCAATACTTCGAATATGCTCTGTGACAGCTCCTTGAAGTGCTAAAACGCCGATCTTCATACGCTCATTCCCCTTCTCTTACCAGCCACGATCTTGCATATTGGTAAACGAACATTGTACTTTTTTACTTCATCATACGTGAATTCTAACTTGATATTTTACCGGAAAAATTGTAAATATACAATCCATCCGGTCGGAATAACTTGTATTTTGTCAATGATATGATCACATATACATCAAAATCATGATCATACTCTTTTCATGAAGTTTGCTAAGGGTTAGAACAGGTTTTTGATCCCGTCAAAGAGATCCACGAAGAAATCCTTCACGGCACGGAAGAACAAACGGAACCATCCGCCTTTTTCCGCCTCTTCCGCAGTGATCAAGTTCACTGTTTTTTCCTGTGGCTCAATTCCATCTGCTTTATACGTGTACGTTACTGTACCAACCTTTGTACCTGCCTTGATTGGTGCTACCAGCTTGTCAGCCTCAGTTACGTTGGCTTTGAACGTCACATCCAGGTTCTGAGTACCTTTAGGAACAACAAAACTTACGGCATTATCTGTTACGACAGGAACAGTTGTTTCTTTACCTTTTTTCAAAGGTACCGCTTCCCAGCCCGTCACTTTGGTCTTGCCTGCGACAGCCTGTTTTACTTCAAAGTTGTTAAATCCAAAGTCCAGTACCTTTTTGGTTTCTCTGAAACGTGCAGATTCCGAATCTGTGCCCATAACAACACTGATGAGACGCATACCGTTACGTTCAGCTGTACCTGTAAAGTTATTACCTGCGTTCGTGGTATGGCCTGTTTTCATTCCGTCCAGACCTTCATAGGCATAGCTTTTGAAGTTGGTTATATTTTTATTCGCTTCCAGCATCCAGTTGTAGTTGATAATTGGAGCTTTATCATTTGGACGGAACTTATAGGATTGAATGGTTGTGAAATCTTTGTAGTCTGGGTGATCCATGATGATATATCTGCAAAGAATCGCAGCATCCATTGCGGACATCACTGTTTCCTTGTCTTCAGCTGGACGGAAGTCGGCAGGCATATCTGCTCGGTCTAGACCGGAAGAGTTGATGAAGAACGTATCCTTCATGCCCATACGCTTCGCTTCATCATTCATCATTTTCACGAAAGCTTCTTCCGAACCGGCAACATGTTCAGCCAAAGCAACCGTAGCATCATTGGCAGATCCAACAGCCATAGCAATATAGAGATCCTTAACTGTGTGCTGGTCACCTTCTGCGAGGAAAATACGCGACCCGATACTTTGTGCAGCATTCTTTTTAACAGTTACAATATCGTCCCAGCCGAATTTACCTTGTTTGACTTGTTCGGCGACAATGTACTCTGTCATCATTTTGGTCATACTTGCAGGTGGCATCGCTTTATCCGCATCAACATTTAGTAGAATCTGTCCCGTTGAGGCTTCCATAAGCACTGCAGATCTAACTTCAAGCCCAAGTGAGTCTACCCCAGGCACCTGCACGGCTTTCTCCGTCTTTGTTGTTGTTGCTGCAGCAGTCAGAACCTGACCGGAGTTATCCGCAGCAGCCATGACCGGCATTACTGCAGACATGCAAAGCATGTTAATTAGCATTACCGAGGCTACGCTCTTTTTGAGCATTTGGCGTTTCTTTTTATTCATGTGTTTGGCTTTCAATGATGAATACTCCCTTCGATCCAAAGCATTGTGAATTGCTTCAGTGCAGCTTATGCTGCGATTTTCTTGTTCCCTAACCTGTGTGTTTGATGTATGAGATGTGTGCTATATGCGCTGTATCGAACGAGCAATATTATTGCCCCTAAAGTTCGTTATCGATTGTCACTTAGTCCGCATTTTGCAAATGCTTATGTAAAAGGACGTCCGCGCTTCTGTTTACCTGGCAGTCTTTTCTGGCACTGCATTTGCTTTTCAAAACCATATTCATAGATTCACGTCAAAAAACCGCCGCAACGCCTTAATCCACCCATGGATCGTCACCGCTTGTTCTATTCTATCACAGGGGTATCTGCAAAAAAAGACAGACCCGGTGAAAATCACCGAGCCTGTCCTGGAAATGATTAACTCTCTTCAGATTACAACGAGTAGTTAGGTGCTTCTTTGGTAATCTGTACATCATGGGGATGACTTTCGCGCAGTCCCGCACCTGTAATTCGGATAAAGCCTGTATCGTTACGAAGTTGCTCCAAGTTACTTGTACCACAGTATCCCATACCCGAACGCAGACCACCAATCAGTTGGTGGATCGTATCAGACAATGGTCCTTTGTAAGCGACACGACCTTCGATTCCTTCCGGAACCAGTTTCTTGTCATCATCTTGGAAGTAACGATCTTTACTACCTTGTTTCATTGCAGCCATTGAACCCATACCGCGGTATACTTTGTAGCTACGTCCTTGGAAGATTTCAGTTTCTCCCGGGCTCTCTGCTGTGCCGGCAAACAAACTTCCCAGCATCACCGCGTGTGCGCCTGCAGCCAGTGCCTTCGTAATTTCACCAGAATATTTGATTCCGCCATCCGCGATAATCGGAACTCCATATTCGCGTGCCACCGTTGCACAATCGTACACTGCAGTTACTTGAGGTACACCAATACCAGCGATAACACGTGTTGTACAAATCGAACCTGGACCAATACCCACTTTAACTACCGAAGCCCCTGCTTCGATCAGGTCACGAGTGGCTGCGCCAGTAGCGACGTTACCTGCAACGATGGTCAGGCTAGGGAAACGTTCACGAAGCTGACGTACAGCTTCAATGATATTGATATGGTGTCCGTGAGCCGAGTCTACCGTAATCAGGTCAACACCAGCTTGTACCAAAGCATCAGCACGTTCAAATGTATCTTTGGAAATACCAATCGCTGCACCAACCAACAGACGTCCTTGAGCGTCTTTGGCTGCATGAGGGAATTGAATGGCTTTCTCAATATCTTTAATCGTGATAAGACCTTTCAATGTGTTTGTCTCATCAACTAATGGAAGTTTTTCAATCTTGTGCTTCTGAAGGATACCCTCAGCTTCTTGCAGTGTAGTGCCTACAGGAGCGGTAACCAGATTCTCACGAGTCATGACCTCGCTAATTTTGATGCCGTAATCATGGATAAAACGCAAATCGCGGTTAGTCAAAATACCAACCAGCTTCTGATCTCCTTCAATAATAGGTACACCGGAGATCCGATATTTCGCCATTACTGCTTCCGCATCAGATACCAGATGATCTGCCGTCAGTGAGAATGGATTCGTAATTACGCCACTCTCCGAACGCTTAACACGATCTACTTCTTCTGCCTGTTGTTCAACCGACATATTTTTATGGATAATACCGATACCGCCTTCACGTGCAATGGCAATAGCCAATGTCGCTTCAGTTACCGTATCCATACCCGCACTAATCAAAGGAATATTTAGCTTTACATTATCGCTCAAACGAATAGATACATCTACTTCTTTAGGCAGTGTCTCGGATTTCCGTGGCACTAGCAATACATCATCAAAGGTGAGGCCTTCCTTACCAAATTTATCTTCCCACACGCAAGTGTTCCTCCTTATGTTTGCTCAGCTTTACGGTCCAAAACCCGAAGATTCCAGGCTGTATTTTACGCCGAAAATACGTTTTCTGAAAAATTTATTATTGCCATCTTAGCAAAGCGATATTTAGACTGTCAAGGAAAAGTACTTGGTTATATCAGGTGTATTGCCTGATGAACACAACTGTTTTTCCAGAGCGGACAAGTCTAGTTATTACACAAAAAAACGTCAATTCGTATCGAATAACGTTACATTTATACAACCTATTGTGCTGATAAATCAATACATCCAATCTGTATTTTAATCCCATACTGCATAATAAAACTATATAATAAAAACCACCACCGAATAACATCGGCAGTGGTTCTTTGCTTGGCGGCGTCCTACTCTCCCAGGACCCTGCGGTCCAAGTACCATCGGCGCTAGAGGGCTTAACGGTCGTGTTCGGGATGGGTACGTGTGGAACCCCTCCGCCATCGCCACCAAACGCGTAGCTTACATTTCAGAGTGTTGTTCTCTGAAAACTAGATTCGAAACGAAACACGCGAATTACAACTTGCTATTGGATAAGCCCTCGACCGATTAGTACTGGTCAGCTCCATGCATTGCTGCACTTCCACCCCCAGCCTATCTACCTCGTCGTCTTCAAGGGGTCTTACATACTGGGAAATCTCATCTTGAGGGGGGCTTCACGCTTAGATGCTTTCAGCGTTTATCCCGTCCGTACATAGCTACCCAGCGGTGCTCCTGGCGGAACAACTGGTACACCAGCGGTACGTCCATCCCGGTCCTCTCGTACTAAGGACAGCTCCTCTCAAATTTCCTACGCCCACGACAGATAGGGACCGAACTGTCTCACGACGTTCTGAACCCAGCTCGCGTACCGCTTTAATGGGCGAACAGCCCAACCCTTGGGACCTACTTCAGCCCCAGGATGCGATGAGCCGACATCGAGGTGCCAAACCTCCCCGTCGATGTGGACTCTTGGGGGAGATAAGCCTGTTATCCCCAGGGTAGCTTTTATCCGTTGAGCGATGGCCCTTCCATGCGGTACCACCGGATCACTAAGCCCGACTTTCGTCCCTGCTCGACTTGTAGGTCTCGCAGTCAAGCTCCCTTATGCCTTTGCACTCTTCGAATGATTTCCAACCATTCTGAGGGAACCTTTGGGCGCCTCCGTTACTCTTTAGGAGGCGACCGCCCCAGTCAAACTGCCCACCTGACACTGTCCCCGCACCGGATTACGGTACCAGGTTAGAACCTAGATACGATCAGGGTGGTATCCCAACGTTGCCTCCACGCAAGCTGGCGCTCACGTTTCAAAGGCTCCCACCTATCCTGTACAGATCGTACCCAAATTCAATATCAAGCTGCAGTAAAGCTCCATGGGGTCTTTCCGTCTTGTCGCGGGTAACCTGCATCTTCACAGGTATTAAAATTTCACCGGATCTCTCGTTGAGACAGCGCCCAAGTCGTTACGCCATTCGTGCGGGTCAGAATTTACCTGACAAGGAATTTCGCTACCTTAGGACCGTTATAGTTACGGCCGCCGTTTACTGGGGCTTCGGTTCACAGCTTCGGGATTACTCCCTAACCACTCCCCTTAACCTTCCAGCACCGGGCAGGCGTCAGCCCGTATACTTCGCCTTACGGCTTCGCACAGACCTGTGTTTTTGCTAAACAGTCGCTTGGGCCTTTTCACTGCGGCCCCCTCGTGCTATTCACACTACCGGGGCACCCCTTCTCCCGAAGTTACGGGGTCATTTTGCCGAGTTCCTTAACGAGAGTTCTTCCGCGCGCCTTAGAATACTCTTCTCGCCTACCTGTGTCGGTTTGCGGTACGGGCACCTTCACCTGGCTAGAGGCTTTTCTTGGCAGTGTGAGATCATGACCTTCGCTACTATAATTTTCGCTCCCCATCACAGCTCAGCCTTACAATGTGCGGATTTGCCTACACATCAGCCTTACTGCTTAGACGGACATCCATCAGTCCGCGTCACTACCCTACTGCGTCCCCCCATTGCTCATAACGGCTTACGGTGGTACAGGAATTTCGACCTGTTGTCCTTCGACTACGCCTTTCGGCCTCGCCTTAGGTCCCGACTTACCCTGAGCGGACGAGCCTTCCTCAGGAACCCTTAGGCTTTCGGCGGATCAGATTCTCACTGATCTTTTCGTTACTCATACCGGCATTCTCACTTGTATAATGTCCAGCGCTCCTTACGGTACACCTTCAACCCTTATACAACGCTCCCCTACCCCTGATGCAAAGCATCAAGCCATAGCTTCGGTGGTGTGTTTAGCCCCGTTACATTTTCGGCGCAGAGTCACTCGACCAGTGAGCTATTACGCACTCTTTCAATGGTGGCTGCTTCTAAGCCAACATCCTGGTTGTCTGTGCAACTCCACATCCTTTCCCACTTAACACACACTTGGGGACCTTAGCTGATGGTCTGGGCTGTTTCCCTTTTGACAATGGATCTTAGCACTCACTGTCTGACTCCCGGAAGTAAGTCTATGGCATTCGGAGTTTGACTGAGCTTGGTAACCCTTGCGGGCCCCGCACCCAATCAGTGCTCTACCTCCACGACTCTGTTTTCCGAGGCTAGCCCTAAAGCTATTTCGGGGAGAACCAGCTATCTCCGAGTTCGATTGGAATTTCTCCGCTACCCCCACCTCATCCCCGCATTTTTCAACATGCGTGGGTTCGGGCCTCCAGTGCGTGTTACCGCACCTTCACCCTGGACAGGGGTAGATCACCCGGTTTCGGGTCTACGTCCACGTACTCATTCGCCCTATTCAGACTCGCTTTCGCTGCGGCTCCGGCTCTTCACCTTAACCTTGCACGGGAACGTAACTCGCCGGTTCATTCTACAAAAGGCACGCCATCACCCCTAAAACGGGCTCTGACTTTTTGTAAGCACACGGTTTCAGGTTCTATTTCACTCCCCTTCCGGGGTGCTTTTCACCTTTCCCTCACGGTACTGCTTCACTATCGGTCGCTAGGAAGTATTTAGCCTTGGCAGATGGTCCTGCCGGATTCATACGGGGTTTCACGTGCCCCGCACTACTCGGGATCCGTCTCGGAGGGAACAGACTTTCAATTACAGGGCTTTTACCTTCTTTGGCGGGCCTTTCCAGACCTCTTCGCTTAACCGGTTCCTTTGTAACTCCATGTGAGACGTCCCACAACCCCAAAGAGCAAGCTCTCTGGTTTGGGCTTCTCCGCGTTCGCTCGCCGCTACTGACGGAATCACTATTGTTTTCTCTTCCTCAGGGTACTTAGATGTTTCAGTTCCCCTGGTATGCCTCTACATAACCTATGTATTCAGTTATGAGTAACTGGAAATTACCCCAGCTGGGTTTCCCCATTCGGACACCCCCGGATCAAAGCTTGCTTACAGCTCCCCGAGGCAGTTTCGTTGTTCGCCACGTCCTTCATCGGCTCCTAGCGCCTAGGCATCCTCCGTGTGCTCTTAGTAGCTTAACCAATTGCTCAATATGAGCAATAGCAATCTACCGTTTTTATTTAAACTTGTTTGCACAAGTTCAGCTAAAAAGGAATGTTCTAATTCGCGTTTGTTTCGTTTCGATATCTAGTTTTCAAAGAACAAGCTCCATGCAAAAGCAAGCTGTTTGAGAGTTTGAGCTCTCAAAACTGAGCAACGAGTGAGTGTTTTGCAGCTGAGCTGCATATTTGAATGTTTCCGTTGCAGGAAACGATTCTCCATAGAAAGGAGGTGATCCAGCCGCACCTTCCGATACGGCTACCTTGTTACGACTTCACCCCAATCATCTATCCCACCTTCGGCGGCTGGCTCCTTGCGGTTACCCCACCGACTTCGGGTGTTATAAACTCTCGTGGTGTGACGGGCGGTGTGTACAAGACCCGGGAACGTATTCACCGCGGCATGCTGATCCGCGATTACTAGCAATTCCGACTTCATGCAGGCGAGTTGCAGCCTGCAATCCGAACTGAGACCGGCTTTGTTGGGATTGGCTCCATCTCGCGATTTCGCAGCCCGTTGTACCGGCCATTGTAGTACGTGTGTAGCCCAGGTCATAAGGGGCATGATGATTTGACGTCATCCCCACCTTCCTCCGGTTTGTCACCGGCAGTCTATCTAGAGTGCCCACCCGAAGTGCTGGCAACTAAATATAAGGGTTGCGCTCGTTGCGGGACTTAACCCAACATCTCACGACACGAGCTGACGACAACCATGCACCACCTGTCTCCTCTGTCCCGAAGGAAAGGTACATCTCTGTACCGGTCAGAGGGATGTCAAGACCTGGTAAGGTTCTTCGCGTTGCTTCGAATTAAACCACATACTCCACTGCTTGTGCGGGTCCCCGTCAATTCCTTTGAGTTTCAGTCTTGCGACCGTACTCCCCAGGCGGAGTGCTTAATGTGTTAACTTCGGCACCAAGGGTATCGAAACCCCTAACACCTAGCACTCATCGTTTACGGCGTGGACTACCAGGGTATCTAATCCTGTTTGCTCCCCACGCTTTCGCGCCTCAGCGTCAGTTACAGCCCAGAGAGTCGCCTTCGCCACTGGTGTTCCTCCACATATCTACGCATTTCACCGCTACACGTGGAATTCCACTCTCCTCTTCTGCACTCAAGTCACCCAGTTTCCAGTGCGATCCGGGGTTGAGCCCCGGGATTAAACACCAGACTTAAATGACCGCCTGCGCGCGCTTTACGCCCAATAATTCCGGACAACGCTTGCCCCCTACGTATTACCGCGGCTGCTGGCACGTAGTTAGCCGGGGCTTTCTTCTCAGGTACCGTCACCTTGAGAGCAGTTACTCTCCCAAGCGTTCTTCCCTGGCAACAGAGCTTTACGATCCGAAAACCTTCATCACTCACGCGGCATTGCTCCGTCAGGCTTTCGCCCATTGCGGAAGATTCCCTACTGCTGCCTCCCGTAGGAGTCTGGGCCGTGTCTCAGTCCCAGTGTGGCCGATCACCCTCTCAGGTCGGCTACGCATCGTCGCCTTGGTGAGCCGTTACCCCACCAACTAGCTAATGCGCCGCAGGCCCATCCCCAAGTGACAGATTGCTCCGTCTTTCCAGTTTCCTTCAGGCGAAGGAAACAACTATTCGGTATTAGCTACCGTTTCCGGTAGTTGTCCCAAACTTGAGGGCAGGTTGCCTACGTGTTACTCACCCGTCCGCCGCTAACCATCAGAGAAGCAAGCTTCTCTTCAAGTCCGCTCGACTTGCATGTATTAGGCATGCCGCCAGCGTTCGTCCTGAGCCAGGATCAAACTCTCCAATAAAGTATTGAAAAGAGCGATAAGCTCATTTTGAATCTGACGAGATTAAAATCTCATTTGTGCTCCAGTCGATTCAAGCCAAGGCTTGTTTCGAACTTTTGCGTTCATTCTGCAAGCAGAATGTTTACTCACTCGTTGTTCAGTTTTCAAAGATCAAACTTGTTTCGCTACCGAATGTCGTTCTCTTCAGCAACTTTTATATCTTATCACATCCGAACCAACTTTGCAAGCTCTTTTTTTAAGTTTCTTTCGAAGCTTATTTCGTTTGCTTGCCGCACCGTGTAAACCGTGTTTTCTTGGCCGGAATTAGAATATACCATGTACAGATTTTGAATGCAAGTCTTTTTTTGAAACTATATTAACAATCGGTTTGATCTAATACAGACGTACATATGGTACTCTCCCAACTTAGCAAGTTCATACGCACGTCCATTTTCACTTTAATGTTTAACATTCCTAGCAGGAACCTTTCTTGGCCATAAACTGTAACTAAAGCTTATCAAAAAATCGATTCCGAGTATCATTCCCCACACTTTGATCAGATTATTGAAGACAGCTGTACGTTCAGCATCTCCAACCCACCATATCATGGCTAATAGAAAAGCACTGCCTATTGCCCAAGCCAATAGATGTCTAAACCATCCACTACGCTCACGACTCGCATGTTCTCTACCATATAACTTGTTGCTGCGAGGGTTCTCCCCACTCTTGAACCAATATAGGAAATATCGATCCGCCCAAGCGATCATCTGGTGACCATAAGCAATGCTTACTCCTATATACACCGCAGCTATACCATGAATTATACTTGCTGTAGCTCCTCGCTGTAGATCCATAACTGTAGCAACAAGCAATAACAGATCGATAATCGGCGTCGCCATTAACAAACCGATGCCTAACCGCTTCATGCCAAGGAGATACCTGACACTCAGACCCGTGAACACAAACACCCAAAAGGCAATCTCACAACCTATAATGATATAACCAATCATTTCAGCCTCTCCTTTTTTTGATACAAATGTATTAAATATAATTTAGCACGTATGTATTATAATAATCAATAGTGATATAATACACCTATGCCTAAAATTGTTGATCATGATAAACAGCGCGTGCTGGTAGCAGAGGCGGCTTGGCGTATTATACGAAAAGATGGCATGGAACAGGCCTCTGTTCGAAATATCGCTGAAGAAGCTGGAGTTTCGGTTGGCTCAATGCGTCACTACTTTTCTACTCAATCGGAACTACTACGATATGCCATGAATCTGGTATCCGAACGGGTATCCCATCGAGTCCAAAAAATGTCCTTTACCGGCTCTCCCATGGACAATATGAAATGCCTATTGCTCGAATTCTTACCAAACACAGAAGAAAAACTGGCCGAAATGGAGGTGTGGTACGCTTTTACTGCCAGATCCAACACCGATCCTACACTCAAAGAACTTGCTAATACCGTATATGATGAACTCAGACAAGCTGTAGGTTCTGTTATCAACTACCTGATAAAGCTCGACCTCTCCAGACCCGATCTGGACAAAGAACTGGAGATCGAGAGATTGTATGCACTGGTGGATGGCTTAGGCATACATACCGTGCTTAGACCGGATCAGATGAATGCCCAGCTCATGGACGATGTTCTCACCTTACATCTTGCTTCTTTGTGTCGTTAAACCAAAAAAACCGCAGCACATTCGTTGTGACTAAGGCCCGTTACGATAACAGGAGTTAGTTCTGAATGTCTGACGGTTTTTCTTTTTATCCGATAATGATCCGGCCTTCCGGATGACGATACAGTTTCTTCTCTTTGCGCGGACGAAGGGCATACGCGATGGTTAATGGCCCAATCCGACCTACAAACATGGTAAAGGTAATAATAATTTTTCCCCAATTGGTCAACTCATCAGTCACTCCCACGGAAAGACCCACGGTACCGATTGCGGATGCAGCTTCAAACATCAGTGAAAGGAATGGCGCATCCTCCGTCGTCAGCAGAAGCATTACCACGATCATGAATATGATCAGAGAAACCATAATAATGGTCAACGCCCTCATCAGCAGTTCCTTTGGAACACGCTGGCGGAAAAACACGATATCCTTATTTCCCCGAATCATGGCATACACTGCACCAATCATGATCAGGAATGTAGTTGTCTTGATCCCGCCCCCGGTCGATCCCGGGGAAGCCCCGATAAACATCAGCAGAATGAAGAAAAACTGGGTAGCCTGCCTCATCTCCGTGATATCGATTGTACTTGTTCCCGACGAACGTGTAGAGACAGATTGGAAGAAGGACGCATAGATCTTCTCGCTCCAGGTGAGTGAAGCCAGTGTATGTCCATTGGTGAATTCGAAAACAAACAACACAATCGCTCCTATACCGATCAGCGCTCCGGATACAGACAGCACCAGTTTGGACTGAAGAGATAGACGGCGGCGTTTGCGATACTCAAACAGATCATTTAATACAACAAAACCTAGTCCACCAGAGATAACGAGCACGGAAGCAGTCAGGTTGAATATCCAGTCTCCGGTGTAGTATTGAAAGCTATTGCCGAACAGATCAAATCCACCATTATTAAATAATGAAACAGAGTGGAATATTCCATAGTATACGGCCTGACCCAATGGCATCTCCGTTGCCCAGCGCAGCGCTAGTATGACAGCAGCCACTCCTTCAATGGTAAAGGAGAAAATCAACACCTTGCGGATAATGCGTACTATCCCTTCCATACTGTCTGCATTAATGGCTTCTTTGAGTAACAATCTGTCCTTGAGTGAGATTCGCTTGCCCAATACAAGCGCAAAGAGGGTAGCCATGGTCATGAAGCCGAGTCCACCAAGCTGCATTAATACCATAATGACGATCTGACCAAACAAATTAAAGGTCGTCCCTACATCCACAACGACAAGTCCAGTCACACATGCGGCAGAGGTTGATGTAAAAAGCGCGTCAATAAACGCCAAATGCTTACCGCTTTGGTTGGAGATTGGCAACATGAGAAGCACCGTTCCAATCGCAATAATAAGCAGAAAACCACCGACCAGAATTAACGGAGGAGATAAGAATTTGGCAAAGTGAAGCCTGAACTTCATGAAGGGCACCTCTTTTAACAAAAATACGAACAGGTTAATCTAACAAATTCAAGACGCGGTATTACCCTAATGGTGTGCTGTGAGCAAGGGCCTTCTGACAAACTTTATTTTTCGCGTCTATGTAAACCTAAAGAGGAACTTGCCCCAGCATCATACTGAACGGCAGGTTCCTCTTCTATTATGAACGTATCCTACGTTCCTTATTTAATCTTGCGTACGAGGACGCATGTGCGGGAAGAGCAGTACGTCACGAATCGACGGGGAATTGGTAAGCAGCATGATCAGACGATCAACCCCGATTCCCAATCCGCCTGTTGGTGGCATACCATATTCGAGCGCACGGATGAAGTCGTCATCCATCTCATGAGCTTCGTCGTTCCCATGTTCTTTCTCCAGCATCTGTGCTTCAAAGCGCTGACGCTGATCGATTGGATCATTCAGCTCTGTGAAGGCATTGGCATGCTCGCGTCCAACGATGAACAATTCGAAGCGATCCGTGAACCGCGGATCTACATCATTTTTCTTCGCCAGTGGTGAGATTTCAAGAGGATGTCCCATAATGAATGTCGGCTGAATCAACGTCTCTTCCACAAACTCTTCAAAGAACGCGTTCAGAATATGACCAAATGTCATATGTTTTTCAACCGGAACCTTATGTTCCTTCGCCAAGTTGTGTGCTTCCTCATCCGTCATGTGTACGGAGAAGTCTACGCCCACAACTTCCTTAACTGCATCCACCATCGTAACACGGCGCCACTGCGGTGTAAGATCTACTTCATAATCTCCATACTGGATCACTTGCGTACCCAGTACTTCCTGTGCAATATGAGCAACCAGGTTCTCTGTCAATTGCATAATATCTTTGTAGTCGGCATATGCCTCATACAATTCAATCATTGTGAACTCCGGATTGTGACGTGTGGACATACCTTCATTCCGATATACACGGCCGATCTCATATACCTTCTCCAGTCCGCCAACAATCAGACGTTTCAGGTGAAGTTCAATCGCGATTCGCATGTACAGTTCCATATCCAGCGCATTGTGATGCGTAATAAACGGACGTGCTGCAGCTCCTCCTGCGATCGTATGCAACGTAGGTGTTTCCACTTCCAGATATCCAAGGGAATCCAGGTAACGGCGCATCGATTGAATGATTTTGGAACGTGCGATAAAGGTTTGTTGTACATCCGGGCTCATAATCAGGTCAACATAACGCTGGCGGTAACGCAGCTCTACGTCGGTGAGACCATGGAATTTATCCGGAAGCGGATAGAGCGATTTGGACAGCACTTCAAGATCTTTCACTTTGACAGAAGTTTCACCTGTTTTGGTCTTAAAGATCACGCCTGTTACCCCAACGATATCGCCAAGGTCCAGCAGGCTAAATGCCGCATACTTGTCTTCAGGCACGCTATCCTGACGAACATAGATCTGGATTCTGCCGCTCAGGTCCTGAATATGTGCGAAGCTTGCTTTACCCATTCCCCGCTTCGCCATAATCCGTCCGGCAATACTGACTTCGATGTGCTTCTCTTCCAGCTCTTCCTTGGTCAGTTCTTCATACTTCTTCAGAATGGAGCCGGCTTCTTCGGTACGTACGTATTTTTGGCCAAAAGGGTCGATTCCCAATTTGCGGAGCTCGTCCAATTTGTCACGGCGAATTTGTAAAAGCTCGCTAAGTTCGGTTTCCTGATTCAAGACTTCATCCGTCATGATCTGTATTCATCTCCTTATTTACATTGCAGGCATCCCGTGAGGACACTCTTCCTCAAATGTTGAAAAAGCTTCCCTAGGGAAGCTTTTGTTTACCGTGCCCAACTGCTTCGTTACTATAGCTTTTTAATATCTACAATTTTATATTGAATTACGCCAGCAGGCACACTTACATCAACAACTGTACCATTTTTCTTGCCCAGGATCGCTTTACCAACAGGGCTTTCGTTTGAAATCTTGTTCTGAAGCGGGTTAGATTCAGCAGAACCTACAATTGTATATTCTGTGATATCACCGAATTCCAAATCTTCCACAGTAACTGTTGCACCTACACTCACGACATCGGTGTCAATCTCATCACTGTTAATAATGCGTGCGTTCCGAAGCATTTTCTCCAAAGTAATAATACGACCTTCAATGAAAGCCTGTTCGTTCTTGGCATCTTCGTATTCAGAGTTCTCACTGATATCTCCATACCCGATGGCTACCTTAATCCGTTCAGCCACTTCGCGGCGCTTCACTGATTTCAATGTTTCCAGTTCTTCTTCCAGCTTCTTAAGTCCCTCTGGTGTAAGGATAACTTCCTTGTCGCTCATCTCAACCGATTCTCCTGTCATGGGAATAATTTGGATTGTACGGCAACGGAATCAGTGCCAATTACATAGCTCCGCCCGCATACATCTTCAAAACTATATGAAGTTCTCCAGAGAAATAGAATATTCCTCCTGATGACTAGCCTTTAATTAACGCACATGGCGAATTTATACTGTGAAAGTATAGGGGAACGATCTCGAAAAGTCAATGTTACGTCCTCTATAGCTGTAAACGTTTTACAGTCTTAATTACGATGCACTTCCGGCGATTACCGGTTCTGACTCCAAATTGCCTTCGCTTTTCAGCTGACTCACAAAGTTCTCCAGAATCTGTACCATCTCATCACGCTTGGTACCTTCCATAATAACGTCCTTGATGCGAGCAGATCCTTTCAAGCCTTTCAGATACCAAGCCAGGTGTTTACGCATCTCGCGTACAGCAACCGTCTCATTCTTCAGTGCGATCAGGCGATCCATGTGCAGGATGGCAACACGGATCTTCTCTTCGCCATTCGGGTCAGGAAGCAATTCCCCCGTGCTTAAGTATTGAATGGTACGATACAGCATCCAGGGGTTACCCAGGGCAGCACGACCGATCATAACTCCGTCACAACCCGTTTCATCCAGCATACGGCGTGCATCCTCTGGTGTATGGACATCGCCATTGCCGATCACTGGAATAGAGACAGCCTCTTTTACATCTTTGATGTGTGACCAGTCAGCCGTGCCTGTATAGAGTTGCTCACGCGTACGGCCGTGTACACTTACCGCCTGTCCACCCGCACGTTCAACCGCGAGCGCATTCTCAACCGCGAAAATATGCTCGTTGTCCCAGCCGATACGCATCTTGACCGTCACCGGCTTCTCAACCGCGTCCACAACAGCGGATACCATCTCATAGATTTTGTTCGGATCAAGCAACCAACGTGCACCTGCATCACATTTCGTTACCTTTGGCACAGGGCATCCCATGTTAATGTCGATAATGTCTGCATTGGTTTCTTGGTCCACGATTTTGGCTGCTTCTACAAGGGAATCACGATCTCCCCCAAAAATCTGAAGGCTCAGCGGTTTCTCACGCTCATCTACAAACAACATCTCACGTGTACGCTGGTTGCCATGGACAATGGCTTTGCCACTCACCATCTCCGCGCATACGAGGCCTGTTCCGAATTCTTTTGCGATCAAACGAAAAGCCGGATTACATACGCCAGCCATCGGCGCAAGTACGACCTGGTTTTTCATTTCAATGCCACCAATGTTAAGCACGGTAGTCGTTCCACTCCTTTTTTATTTCTGTATATATCACGATATAAAGTTCGATCGGTGTCTTGGTTGTTGTAACATGACGAAACCGAAAGGGTTCTAGTTGCCCCGCAACTCCTCGATACTGATTGCCAGCACACCAGCAATTCGATCGAGCTCTTGCTGTGATACCTTACGGTTTCCCCGTTCAATGGTTCCCAGAATGGCCAGCGAGATGCCGGTCTCGGCCGCAAGTTCATGTTGTGTTAAACCTTTCAGCTTCCGGAATGCCCGGATTCGATTGGCCAATTGCATGTTTTCCAAAGCTGTATTCCATCCTTTCCATCCAGTACAGACAACGATGAGTGTACAAAGGTATACAAACCTGAAATCTCGCCCTCCGGTACGATATCCGACAGTGGGACCAGCACAAAAGCCCGTTCTCCCATACGAGGATGAGGCAATTGAAGTAATTCGGTATCTCGCGTCTCACCGTGCATCCAGAGCAGATCCAAATCAACGGTGCGCGGTCCCCAGCGAATATCACGAACACGTCCAAGTCGGTTCTCGATATCCAGTAATTCCGTGAGCAACTGCTCCGGTGTCAGCATCACCTGTACAGCGACTGCCATATTCAGAAACGCAGGCTGATCTACATATCCTACAGGCTCCGTCTCATATAGTGCAGAACAACGCAGAACGGATATATGAGGGTGTTCATCCAGCAAAGACAATGCTTCAAACAGCGTCTGTTCCCGGTCACCCAAATTGGCCCCTAAAGCAATATAAGCCTCTGAAGATTCAGAGGTCGAATGTGCAATCATGATCGGTTCTCACTTTCTTGTGCGGCGAAGCTCTACCGTTACGCCCTCAAAATGAATATCGAATGGCGGATGTGGCTTCGTCACCTTGACTGTCAATGCATTGATAATAGTATAAGTGTCTAGTAAAGAAGATGCAATATGTTCGCCCAAAGCTTCAATTAACTGGAATGATTTATTCTCTACAATCTGTTTTACCAGCTCATGGATATCTGCATAATTAATCGTTTTGGTCAGATCATCGTTACGTCCAGCCTCACCCAGGTCCATATCAATCTCCAGATCAATATAGTACCGCTGCCCCAGCTTCCGTTCTTCTGCAAAAACACCATGATATCCGTAATACTCCATACGATGCAATACCATTCTATCCATACGATCCGCCTGCCCTCTATATATATTGAAATAATTCTCTATTTTGAAGATATCTTTTTGCTTCGCCTTTGAAAAAACGCTGAGCTTTCACTAGTCGGGTCACTCGGACCCGCCAGCATTATTTCCTCCGTAGACCCGGAGAAGCATATAACATGGCATCACACATGTCTGCCGTCCGCCGAATCGGCTTCACATCATGAACCCGAACCATCTGGCAGCCTTGGGCAATGCCAAATGCAACGGTCGCAGCCGTTCCTTCCAGCGCATCATCCGCACCAACATCCAGGGTGTTCTGGATGAATCTTTTACGTGAGGTGGCTAGCAGAACGGGATATCCCATTTCATTGAGCAAACCGAGCGATGACATGAGCCTCAGATTTTCTCCGATATCCTTCACAAAACCAATACCCGGGTCCAGGATAATTTGCTCTGCTTTCACGCCGGCTCCCAGTGTAATTTGTATACTCTCCTGCAAATCGCTCATGACATCACTCAGATAATCAATGTAATTCCGATCCTGCCGATTATGCATCAAAATGATGGGACACCCTAGCTCTGCTACGGTGCGGGCCATATCTGGATCTGCCTTGGCACCCCACACATCATTAATGATATGGGCACCTGCCAGAATAGCCTGACGTGCAACATCGGCCTTATACGTGTCTACCGATATTGGAATATGCGGGGCTTGCTGATGCAATGCTTCAATAACGGGAATGATCCGGCTCAGCTCTTCATCGGCGTCCACGGCATCTGAACCTGGACGTGTGGACTCTCCGCCGATATCAATCAGGTCCGCCCCGTCCTCCATCATCTGTTTGGCATGGGCAACTGCCCGCTCCACGTTGGTGTAACGTCCGCCGTCCGAGAATGAGTCAGGCGTGACGTTAAGAATGCCCATAATCTGTGTTCTTGTACCCAGCTTCAATTCAGCTGGCCCCCATGCATAGTTCCGTTCATAGATGACAGGTGTAAGTGTCATGAAGTATACCCCGCTTTCTGCCGGTACATACCCAGAAGGACTGCTGTAACCGGGCCTATATGTCCGTTGCTGATTATTGTTTCGGCTCCCTCCTGATCGCGCAGAGTTGTAACCGGAACCAGTTCGGCAACCGAGCCTGTTAGAAATATTTCATCGGCTTGCAGGAGATCCTCCCAAGCCGCTAACGTTTCTATGCAGGGAATTCCTTGCTGCGTGGCGATCTCAAGTACCACAGCTCTCGTGATACCCGGCAGAATGCCGGTTGAGAGTGCTGGTGTGTAGAGTACATTTTCCCGTACCCAAAATATATTGCTGACGATCCCTTCCGCTATATGACCATCACGGGTTAATTGTAGCCCTTCTGCACCCTGCACATACTGCCCGTACCCGTTCAGCTCACGTTTCGCCAGAATGCTGTTCATGTAATGCAGTGACTTGAACCGCACTTCTCCTTCGGGTGTGTTGCGTGGCGTAGACAACCGTTGAAGCATTTTGCCGCACTCATATAAAGAGGGAGAAGGTTCAGGTAATGCTTTTGCCAGTATAATATGATTTGGCTTCGAATAGTCACCAGAAGGTAAGCCTAGCGGTGCTTCACCGGCTGATACCGTATAACGTACATACGCATCCTGAAGTCCGTTCGCATGCATCAGACGTTCAATCCAATCTGTCACCTCTGCCACGGTCGTTGTAAAAGGAATGCCAAGTTCCTTACACCCCGAAGACATTCGCTCCAAATGCCGTTCCAAAAGATATGGGACACCTTGATACGTCCGGAACGTCTCAAACAGTCCCAGTCCGTACAAAAAGCCGTGATCCGTTACAGGAACCACGGCCGCCGCCATATTGACCAACTCTCCGTTTATCGCGGCATATTGCATGTTAAACCTTCACTTGTTGGGACAAAAAGTTACGAAGCATCTGATGTCCGTGGTCTGTAATAATGGATTCCGGGTGGAACTGAACGCCTTCAATCGCATATTCTTTGTGGCGCAGACCCATAATCTCACCTTCAGCTGTCTCCGCTGTAATCTCAAGACAGTCAGGCAAGCTGCTGCGCTCGACAATCAGGGAGTGATAACGGGTAGCTGTAAATGGGGATGGCAATCCGGCAAATACCGATGTCCCATTGTGGTGCATCTCGGATGTTTTGCCGTGCATCATGCGCTCTGCACGAATGACATTGCCACCAAACGCTTGTCCAATGGACTGATGCCCCAGACAAACACCAAAGATCGGAATGCTTCCCTTGAAATGATCGATGACTGCCAGGCTAATGCCCGCTTCATTTGGTGTACAAGGACCCGGAGAGATCAGAATATGATCAGGTGCCAGTGCCTCTATGCCTGCCAGATCAATCTCATCGTTGCGGCGAACTTCCACCGTCTCACCCAGTTCACCCAGATATTGAACCAGGTTATACGTGAAGGAATCGTAATTATCGATAACCAGTATCATATGCCTGCTCCTCCTCATCTTCCGTCAATGCAAGTGACGGTTGCTTCGTTTTATTTTAGTTTAGTTTAATTTAATAGCTTCAGTTCGCTCCGCTTGTTCTTGTTCAACAGCTCTGCTTGCTTCCGCCTCTTCGCTGTAATTCACAGCTCTCATCATCGCTCTTGCTTTGTTGCGACATTCCTTATATTCCCGATATGGATCGGAATCAATGACAATCCCTGCCCCGGCCTGTACATAACCAATACCGTCCTTAATGGCAAGTGTACGAATGACGATGTTCAATTCCATATTTCCACTGTAATCCATCCACCCGATGGAACCCGTATAAGGCCCACGCCGCACAGGCTCAAGTTCCTCGATAATCTCCATGGTGCGGACTTTCGGCGCTCCGGTAATCGTTCCACCCGGGAATGTCGCAGCGATCACATCAAATACGGATAACCCTTCTGCCAGCCTGCCTTCCACTTGGGAAACGAGATGCATAACATGGGAATACTTCTCGATGGTCATCAATTCAGGCACATGAACCGAACCGTAGGCTGCAATCCGTCCGATATCATTACGTTCCAGATCAACGAGCATAATATGCTCTGCCCGTTCCTTCTCACTGCTGAGCAGTTCATCCGCCATAGCTTTATCTTCTGCTGCATCACGGCCCCTTCTTCGGGTCCCTGCAATGGGACGTGCACTGACTTTGCCATTCTCCACTTTGACCAGAAGCTCGGGAGATCCGCTTACCAATTGGAACTCCGGACTACGCAGCATACCCATATATGGTGATGGATTCACAAGCCGCAGCCATTCATAAATATGCTCAGCACTCGAATGAAGCCGCTTCTCCTGTCTCAAGGACAGATTCACCTGGAACACATCGCCCTGCCTGATATATTCCTGTACCGTACGCACAGCTTGTTCAAAGTCCTTCTGGGGAAAGGAGGTCTCCCATCCTTCCGATTCCCTTTCCGCATCTTCAGGCTGCGGTGTACGATTCACCTGCTTGTTGCGGCGTTCCAGTACCTGTTGTTGTTCCTCGGCCTGTGCAGCCCCCATAATATGAAGCCATCTTTGCTGCATCGCTGTCGCTCGTGCTTCGGCAGCTGAATATAGGCTACGGATATCAGTTTCGTTCCGGTCAGGCTCAATAGCCAGATGAACCATGCAGAAAAGCGCCTGCTGCTCATGGTCATACGCCCATATTTCTTCAAAGCGCATCCACCAATAATCCGGTAGAGCCGGGTTATCTTCTGCCAAGACTGGAAGCTTCTCCAATGATCTTGCTACATCATAGCTGAGATAACCTGCATATCCACCACCAAAGTCTGGAGCCCCATTAACCTTGGGTGCACTATATGGGGCAGTCCATCTCTTCAATACATCAAGCGGCTTGCCGCTGTCCGTCGAGGTGGTTCCTTGCGTCACATTATGAATAACCGCTTCTTGACCCTTACCGGAAATAACGGATACGGGGTCTAGTCCCAGAAATGTATATCTCCCGCCTTTGCCATTCTCCAGCACAATTGCGTATGGTGACGCCTGCTCCCAAGCTGCCTCCCACGATAACGGTAACCCGCCATGATACGGTCCCTCATCCGACTTCGTGATATAGGGCATCATGGTCCAGCCTTGTTCAGCCCACTCCATCCAGTCGGCGTATGTTGTCATCAGGTGTGTCATTGCGGTGTGCCGCCCTCCATCTGTCGCTAGTTCTATTGTCTGATAGTATACTAAAGCGCCGCCCCTTTTAAAAGCATTACGCCAAAAATCCTCCATACCCGTCATACGGGCAAGGAGGATTGGTTTGGTTATTTGTAGACTTAGCCTTCGAAGTTGTAAAGAGGTGTGCTGAGGTAACGTTCGCCGTTACTTGGCACGATTACGACAACGCGCTTGCCTTCACCCAACTGTTTCGCAACCTGAAGACCTGCACGGATCGCCGCACCGGAAGAAATACCGGACAGAATGCCCTCTTCCTTCGCTACCTGACGAGCCGTCTCGAATGCATCATCATTCTCAATGTGAATGATCTCATCATAGATTTCCTGATCCAGAATCTCAGGGATAAAGTTGGCACCAATCCCCTGGATCTTATGTGGTCCTGGTTTGCCGCCCGCCAGAATTGGCGAAGCTGCTGGCTCAACCGCAACAATTTTAATACCAGCGAAAGCTTCTTTCAGCACTTCGCCTGTACCTGTAATTGTTCCGCCTGTACCAATTCCCGCAACGAAAGCATCCAACGTACCACCCACAGATTGAATTGCTTCAACAATCTCAGGGCCAGTCGTTTCACGGTGGATCTTCACGTTGGCTTTATTTTTAAATTGCTCAGCCATGAAATAAGATGGATTTTCCTTGAGCAGTTCTTCGGCTTTTTTAACAGCACCATTCATACCTTCAGCTCCAGGTGTAAGCACAAGCTCGGCACCATACGCACGAAGCAAGTTACGACGCTCCAAGCTCATCGTCTCAGGCATTACAATAACGGACTTGTAGCCTTTGGCTGCAGCCACCATCGCGAGTCCAATTCCCGTGTTACCACTTGTTGCTTCGATAATGGTATCACCCGGTTTCAGCTTGCCTTCTTTTTCCGCTTCTTCCACAATGCTAATTGCGATACGGTCTTTCACGCTTGAACCTGGATTCTGGTACTCCAGCTTCACGAATACTTCAGCACTGCCTTCTGGTACGATACGGTTCAGACGAACAAGCGGAGTACCTCCGATGAGTTCTGTTACGTTATTAACTACTTTAGCCATATGAATGCCCTCCTTAGTGGATGAATAAAACTTGAGTCCTGTTAACCTATACTGTGCGGCCGGTAGCCTCTAGCTGTTATAGAAGAACTGCGGAAATCCTGTTGATCCTATCCCTTACTGCTAAGATTTCTAGACAGGGCGGAGGTTTCCGAAAGTTTCTTTGTTCATAAGTTAATCATTTATATCCGAGTAAACGAGTAGGTATTTATTATTTTCATCTTATCAACGTTAACCCTTATTGTCAATATGAGTACTCAAAAAAAATACTCTGCCTTTGGCCCTAAGACCGCAGACAGAGTATTTTTATCAAGATGCAGCAGTACGAGACAATCTTCTCCATTGAATTCAGGAGGCAGGAATCTCGGACAGGATTACGGCTTCATACTTGTTACGCAGCATTTGCTCTACCTGCGGCAACGGATCAGCCTGACTCAGAGCCAGTTGCATTCGAATCTCCTCACGGACCTCTTCGGCCGACTGCACCTGGCGTTCTTCTTTATCATTAAGTCTGATAATAACATAACCTTCTTCCACTCGAACCGGTCCGGCAATATCGCCTACATCCAGCCCGGCAGCAAGTTGAAGGATTTCTTCTGACTGGAATGGATCATTACGCTCAATCCATCCCAGCCTCCCACCAGCATCACGAGAGAAGCTGTCTGTCGATTGCTTGCGAGCAGCTTCTTCAAAGTCTTCCCCCTTCTCCAACGCATCCAGTAAGGAATCGGCTTCCTCTTCTTCCTTCACTACGATGATGGACAGGTCATATTTCTCGGGGGAAACGTAATCCTCACGGTGTTCAGTCCAGTAATGCTCAATATCTGCATCCTTGATCTGTATGCCAATCGTTGCGATTTTCTCAAGCAGCAGCCTGTAGCCGGCTTCCAATTCAAGTTCCTGTTTGGACAGACCCAACTGGGACTTCATTTCGTCATAATATGATTTCTCTGAATCGTACCCATCCATCGCGGCCGCTAGTTCTCTTGCAATCTCTTGGGGGGTGACGATCAGCTTGCGTTCAATAGCTTCGGCATATACTGCTTTGCGGTTTAACATCTGGAGTAATAACTCACTGCCGTAACGTCGTTTCAGCGCATCGGTCCACTCTTTGTCCGTGATAACTTCTCCGTTGATCGTGGCTACGGTGCTTCCTTCTTCCGTATTGGCATCATGGGATGCATCTGCCTCGTCTTTGCCCTGTCTGAGACCATGCATAGCCATCACTGTACCCATGACCAGCATGCCTAGCGTCAAGACAATTACAGCCGTCCACAACCCTTTTTCCTGTCTTGTCATTCCGCATCCCGTCCCCGCATAGATCAGTTCTTGGCTTGCTCTAGGATGGTCTCAAGTTGTTCTTTGTTAAAGTCATAGGCTTCATTACAGAATTGGCAGACCACTTCAGCTCGGCCCTCTTCTTCAATTAATTGCTCCATCTCCGTTTGGCCCAGGCTGATTAGTGTCTTCTCTACCCGCTCACGTGAACACTCACAGCTAAAATGAATATCCAATCCTTCCATCACTTGTACATCTGGCAACAATCGGCGAAGCAACTCTTCCAATTCAAGCCCCTGCTCCAGCAACGTGGTCACTGGCGGCAACGTACTAATGGCGTTTTCGATCGCCGTGATCTCTGGATCTGTCAATCCCGGCAACAGCTGCATAATGAATCCGCCTGCGACAATAACGGAATTATCCGTATCAACGAGCACACCAACGCCTACAGCAGAAGGTGTTTGCTCCGATTGAGCAAAGTAGTACGTAAAGTCTTCGCCCAGTTCTCCTGAAATAATAGGCACACTGCCACGATATGGTTCTTTCAGTCCCAGATCCTTCGTTATATTGATGAAGCCTTCCGTTCCAACCGCGCCTGCAACGTCCAGTTTTCCCACACTATTGCTTGGCAAATGTACATGCGGATTAGAAACATATCCTCGTACTTCGCCTTTGGCATTGGCATCAGCTACAATCTGTCCAATAGGGCCATCACCGTTGACTTGTACCGTTAACTTCTCTTCACCTTTGAGCATTGCACCCATAATGGCTGCTGTTGTAACCGTACGCCCCATGGCAGCTGTAGCCGTGGGAAACGTATCGTGTCTTCTGCGTAGTTCCTCAACCAGTTCCGTAGTCTGGATAGCAAAGGCTCTTACCTTTCCATTCATTGCTGTACCACGAATTAACCGGTCATGCTTGTTGTTGTTTTCCAAGTCATTCAGCCTCCTTTGGCGTATCGCCATAATAGTAGTAACACAGAAAAAACGGCACAACACTTAAGCTGTAATCTCAGCCCGCTGTATGCCGTCTCTATGCTCACCTTTCCCGGTTCCGCTCATATATAATACGCAGCCCTTCAAGCGTAAGCAGCGGATCAACTTCCTCTATACTACGGGTTTCTTCTGCGATAAGTGTAGCGAGACCACCCGTCGCGATAACTCGGGGCTTCGCTCCCATCTCCTCGCGAATACGTTCTACAATACCATCAACCTGGCCTGCATAGCCAAATATAATACCCGCTTGCATGGCATGAATAGTATTACGGCCAATGACCTTTTTAGGTTTCTCCAGCTCTATACGAGGCAACTTGGATGCCCGCTCATAGAGCGCTTCAGTGGCGATCTGAATGCCAGGTACAATAGCGCCCCCCAGGTAGTGGCCTTTCTCGTCAATACAGTCAAAGGTCGTTGCGGTACCAAAATCGACCACGACGAGAGGGCCGCCATACTTCTCAACGGCTGCCACTGCATTAACAATACGATCTGCACCCACTTCACGAGGGTTCTCATATCGCAGGTTCAAGCCAGTTTTGATACCAGGCCCGACAAGCAAAGCTTTTTTGCCTACATACTTCTCACACATCGCTTCGATTACATTCACCAGTGGCGGAACCACAGATGAGATGATGACACCTTCGATGTCACTTGCCCTGATGCCGGACATATGAAATAAATTATAAATCAATACGCCGTATTCATCCACTGTTGACTGACGTGATGTACTCAGACGAAAGTGGTGCAGCAATTCCCGGCCTTGATATACGCCGAGCACCATATTGCTGTTCCCCACGTCTACAACTAGAATCAAAGAGGTTCACCCCTCTTTCTTTTCATTTAAATCCAGACTAATATCCAGGCTCTCAAAGGAATAGGTTAACCTGCCAACCGAAATTACATCCACACCACTCTCTGCAATACCACGAATGGTCTGGAGGGACACGTTACCGGATGCTTCAACCTTCACATGAGGAGCCTGTTCACGAATAAGCTCAACTGCTTCACGCATCCGCTCTGGATGCATGTTATCCAGCATAATGATATCTGCCCCGGCTTGCAAGGCTTCTCTCACCTGCTCCAGATTTTCAGTCTCCACTTCAATCGTCATCGTATGTGGGATAACGGTTCGCGCACGCTGTACCGCCTCGGTGATTCCGCCTGCACCCTTGATGTGGTTATCCTTAATCATAACGGCATCGTACAGTCCAAATCGATGATTCGCTCCGCCACCCACGCGCACTGCATATTTCTCAAGTAATCGGTGGCCAGGCGTTGTCTTACGTGTATCCACAAGCCTGGTCTCAAGACCATCCAGCACATCCACGTAGGCACGCGTACGCGTAGCTATTCCGGACATACGTTGCAGCAAGTTAAGTGCCAGTCGTTCCCCCGTAAGCAGAGAATGTGTACTTCCCTCTACCTCGGCCAAAATCGTGCCATGGGTAACCTTGTCTCCGTCTGTTACCTTCGGTGTAAATACAAGATCAGGATCAACGACCTGAAATACAAGTTCAGCTACGGTCATGCCTGCAATAACACCATTGTCTTTGGCATGTATAATGGCCTTAGATTGGTTGCCTGCTGGGATCGTCACACTTGTTGTAACGTCACCTGCACCAACATCTTCACGAAGCCAGTTTTTGATTGATTCGATAAGCCCTTCATTATATCCATTCAGTATCATGACATCAATTCCTCCACAATCGCTTGTTCTCGCTGCTGCAGACTATGCTTCTGCCACACGATATCATCACGCGCCGGGAAATCCTCACGATAGTGAGCCCCCCGACTCTCCTCGCGGTGTAATGCTCCGCTGGTAACTAACCAGGCACAGGTCAGAAGGTTGGCATACTCCAGCTCTTCCTTATGGGTGAGAGTCTGATCAAAAAATTGCAATTCCTGTTGCAGCTTGTCCATGGCCTTCTGCAGATCCTCACCATTCCGGCGCAAGCCTACCTGACGAACCATCATTTTCTGTAGTCGTAAACGTCTTTCGGATACCGGCTTTTGCTCTTCCGTGATCTTATTGATCTTGTTATTCATCTCTACAGATGAAGGCGCAGCCCCTCTTACTTGTAATAAACCAAGCGGAGGAAGAGATTGAATACGATCAACAATTCTCCGCCCAAATACAATCGCTTCTGATAAAGAGTTACTTGCCAGGCGATTAGCTCCGTGCACTCCTGTAGAAGACACCTCACCACAAGCAAATAACCGGGAGATGCTGCTCTCTCCACTAAGATCCGTTTTCACTCCACCCATCATGTAATGGGCAGCAGGTGCAACGGGAATCCAGTCCGTTGTCATGTCCAATCCATAACGCATACAAGTCTCATATATGGTAGGGAACCGATGCTTGATCATCTCTGGTTGTTCATGCGTAATGTCCAAGTACACAAAGGTACTGTTGGTGGACTCCATCTCACTAACAATCGCTCGTGCCACGATATCGCGTGGGGCCAGTTCAAGCTGGGCATGATAACGATCCATAAAGCGCTCGCCCTTCACATTGCGCAAATATGCCCCTTCGCCGCGTACGGCTTCTGACACAAGGAAACGCGGGGCCCCCGGGTAACAAAGAGAGGTGGGGTGGAATTGGATAAATTCCATGTCACGAACAATAGCCCCAGCCCGATAGGCCATGGCTACACCATCGGCAGTAGCTACATCCGGATTCGTCGTGTATCGGTACAGTTGTCCTGCCCCACCAGAGCAGAGCACAGTGGCCTGTGCCTTCACGAACACTTGCGATCCGTCATCCTTCTGAACCAGAGCGCCAATGCATTCCCCTCGATCTGTAATCAGGTCAATAACAAAATGCTCATCCCATACTTCAATTCCGGGATGTTCATTCACTTCGACCGCAAGCGCACGTACAATCTCATATCCTGTTGCATCTCCGTTGGCATGCAAAATACGGCGGTGGCTATGCGCACCTTCCTGCGTCAACGCCAACTCGCCGTTCTCCAGATCAAATAAAGTACCCAAACGAATCAGTTCCTTCACTCCGTCCGGACCCTCATTCACCAATGCCTCTACCGCTTCGGAGCGGCATAAGCCCGCTCCTGCTACAAGTGTATCCTGCAAGTGGTAAGCAGGTGAATCATCCTCAGCAATAACCGCAGCGATGCCCCCCTGCGCATATCTGGTGTTACTTTCAAGTAATGACTTCTTCGTGATCATTAACACACGTTGTTGTTCACTTGCCTTAATGGCAGTAAACAAACCAGCAATCCCTGAGCCTATAACCAGTACATCCGTCTCTACCATGGGTAGCGCAGACAGATCAAAATCAACTAAATATTGCGGTATCATGTTATTCACCTGTCTTGGAGCAAGAGTAGCGCATCCTACTTTACCAACAACATGCGCTCTAGTGATTCTCTGGCTTTGTCGGCAACGGCCGGTGGCACGTAGATTTGCGGCTTCATCGTTTCCAGGCATTTCACCAGTTTCTTCAAGTTGTTCACCTTCATGTTGGGACATACGAGGAACTTGGTAGCAAAGTGGAACTGTTTATCCGGACTATCCAGACGAAGCTGATATCCTGTACCATCTTCGGTACCTACGATAAATTCCTTCGCTGCTGAATTTTTGCAATACTCCAGAATAGCTGTTGTGCTGCCTACAAAATCACCCATTTCTACAACCTCAGGGCGACACTCTGGATGGACAACAAACTCTGCATTTGGATGCTTGGCTCTCATCTCCACCACATCTTTGACTGTAAGCATATCGTGAGTGTTGCAATAACCTTCCCAGATAATCATTTTCTTGTCTGTATGCTGCTGCACATAATGTCCCAGGTTTTTATCCGGTACCCAGATAATTTCGTCGGAATCCACCGATTGAATAACCCGGACTGCGTTCGCCGATGTACAACAGATGTCAGTCTCTGCTTTGATCTCAGCCGAGGAATTGATATACGTAACCACCTTGGCATTAGGATGTTGTGCTTTCAATTTGCGTAGTCCATCCACATTCACCATATCTGCCATTGGGCAGCCCGCACGTTCGTCCGGGATAATAACTGTTTTATTTGGCGCAAGAATTTTAGCGCTTTCACCCATAAAATGAACACCACAGAAAACGATCACATCCGCATCTGTTTGTGCTGCCTTCTGGGCTAACAGAAACGAATCTCCACGGAAGTCGGCAACCTCCTGTACTTCGTCACGTTGATAATAATGGGCAAGAATAATGGCATTACGTTCCTTCTTCAACTCCATAAGCCGCGCACGCAGCTCGCGGTTCATCTCAGCCTTGCGCTCTAAAGCCAGAGCTTCCACCTGTGATCCTCTCCTTTATCGGGACAGCGTCATGCGCTGTTTCGTGGGCTAACCTAAGTCGTTATCTTCGCTTGAGAAACGAATCACAAGCGGTTTAACAACTAATTTACACAACGTTCACGACTCTGTCAATAAATGAAAAAGGCCCGGAACAGCGCTGTAACCACCTGTTTGCTAACTGGTTCGCCATCTAACTCCCGTTTATCTTTATCTATCCTCTTTTAAAATAATGGATAAAAAAAGAGAGCCCCAGGGGCTCTCTTGATTTCACCTGCTATCCTAGCCAGATGTATTATACATTAAGACGTTGGCTTTGTTCCGCCATCATCCGGGTTATTGTTATTACCCTTTTCCAGATTCGGAGCTTCGTTTGGAATATCTCCGGCTGGTGGCTCAGGCGTTTCATCTTTACCTTGAATACGGACACGCACATCACCGATGTTGTCGATGATTGGCTCTCCGCCTTCAGTTGGTGTGCCTTCACCATCATTGTCATTCTCTGCTTTTGGAGTCAAAGAACCTGTTTCGATCAATTGCTTGATCTGATCCATTTCCAAAGTCTCTACCTCAAGCAAAGTTTGAGCGATCAGGTGCATCTCTTTTGAATGTTTAACAAGCAAGTCTTTACACTTCTCATAACAGTCATTGATAAAGCGTTGCATTTCCTGATCAATCTCATAAGCAATGGAATCCGAGTAATTCTGTTCATGACCGATATCCCGACCAAGGAATACCTGTCCTTGTGAACTTCCGAATTGCATAGGTCCCAATTTCTCACTCATACCGTATTCCATAACCATGCTGCGAACAATACCTGTCGCTTGCTGGAAGTCACTGTATGCACCAGTACCAATTTCTCCGATGAACAATTCTTCAGCTACACGACCCCCGAGAAGTCCGGTTACTTTATCCAACAGTTCCTGCTTGGTAACCAGCATACGGTCTTCTTTTGGCAACATGATTACATATCCACCCGCACGTCCGCGCGGAATAATGGTCACTTTATGTACCATATCAGCATGTTCGAGGAAATATCCTACAATGGTATGACCTGCTTCGTGATAAGCAACGATTCGTTTCTCGCGATCACTGATGACACGGCTTTTCTTCTCCGTACCAACGATGACACGGTCAATCGCTTCGTCAACTTCCTTCATGGAAATATCTTTACGGTTACGACGCGCTGCAAGCAATGCCGCTTCGTTCAAGAGATTCTCCAAATCCGCACCAGAGAAACCTGTTGTACGCTTCGCGATAATATCCATTTTCACATCTTTGGTCAGTGGTTTATTACGGGAATGTACTTTCAGGACAGCTTCACGACCTCTTACATCAGGGCGGTCAACCGTAATTTGACGGTCAAAACGTCCTGGACGCAGCAAGGCAGGGTCCAAAATATCTGCACGGTTCGTTGCAGCTACGATGATAATACCTTCGTTAGCTCCGAAACCGTCCATTTCAACGAGCAACTGGTTGAGTGTTTGCTCACGCTCATCGTGACCACCACCAAGACCAGCACCACGCTGACGTCCTACAGCATCAATCTCATCGATAAAGATGATACATGGCGCATTTTTCTTCGCATTTTCAAACAAATCACGTACACGTGATGCACCGACACCGACAAACATCTCAACGAAGTCGGAACCTGAAATACTGAAGAATGGTACACCCGCTTCACCGGCTACGGCACGAGCGAGCAACGTTTTACCGGTACCTGGAGGACCTACGAGCAATACGCCCTTAGGAATCCGTGCACCTACTGCTGCGAATTTACGAGGGTCCTTGAGGAAGTCTACAACCTCAACAAGTTCCTGTTTCTCTTCGTCAGCACCCGCAACATCTTCAAATGTAACCCGCTTCTTCTCTTCATTGTAGAGACGAGCACGGCTTTTACCAAAGTTCATTACTTTACCGCCGCCGCCTTGAGCCTGATTAAACAGGAAGAAGAACAGCAGGAACATAATGATCAAAGGAATAAAGGAAGTCAGCAACGTCAACCAGATGCTGTCACCTTTCATTGGCTCCTGATGATATTGGAAATTGTTAGTTTCACTTGCAGCTACAAGCTCACTAATTGCCTCATCCGTAGGAGGAATATACGTTGAGAAATTTTCTGATTTGGCGCCATCAGGTGCCTTCTTGTATTGACCGGTCACGAGATACGTTTGACCGTTGAATTGAACCGTCAATTCAGAGACATTGTTGGCTTTGATCGCTGCACGCAACTGATCATATCTAGGATTATCGGTGGCTTCGCCGCCATTGCTGACGAACTGGACTATCCCCACCACAACTAAAAAAAGAATCAAATAAAAACCAGAATTCCGGATGAACCGATTCATCCCCTACCTCCTCTCGAGACACTTTAATTATTTTAACATAGCCCGACATGGCTTCTCAACAGAAGCCAAGAACAGCTCAAGGCTTGGGTCGGGCAGGATATTAGCTACTATAGACTTCCGGCTTCAAAATCCCGATATAGGGCAGGTTCCGGTACTTCTCCGCAAAATCCAAACCGTAACCAACGATGAACGCGTCAGGAATGTCAAAGCCTGTGTAATGAGCTTCCAACTCAACTTTACGACCTGAAGGCTTGTCGAACAGCGTAACCACACGCACCGACTCGGCACCGCGGTTTTCTAGCAGTTCAATCAGATAGCTGAGTGTAAGTCCGCTGTCGATAATATCTTCGACAATCAGAACTTCCCGTCCTTCAACGGATACATCCAGATCCTTAATGATTTTGACAACACCTGATGACTTGGTGGAAGCGCCGTAACTGGATACCGCCATAAAATCCATTTCAACAGGTACCGTTATGTTTTTAACCAAATCAGCCATAAATATAAACGCACCCTTGAGCACACAAATGACCAAAGGATTGCGATTTGCATATTCGGCACTTAGTGTTGCGCCTAATTCCTTGACTTTACTCTGAATTTCTTCTTCACTGATCAATACTTCCTGAATGTCGTTCTGCAACTGTGCGAACCTCCTAAGTTATACTATGAAAGCCTTACCTGAACCATAACCACTACCCCTGAATCGCTGAATCGCCTACAGTCATGTACAGGATTGCGGAAGTGCCCTCCCTGACAGGAGCCACATTGGACCGTCGAACACCCGGTAACCAGATGATATGACCTGCTCCATCACATACCACAGGAATACGTGGACGGACAGATGGGGGGATTTTCTCATCGATGAAAATATTTTTCACCTTTTTGCTTCCGTTTAATCCCATCACTTTCATGGTATCTCCAGGTAACCGTGAACGCACAACCAGCGGCATAAGCAGTTGATCCGCATCAAACGCGGCTTGATCCGCCGATTCCGGTACATGATAGTCCTCGGGACTCACCGTCATCAACCGAATATGCCGGTTAATTGGGGTGAGTGAAAGCTCATAAGTTCCACTCCATTGCGCAAGACGATACTCGTAAGATTGATCCTGTACGTCCGTCCGTATGCCAAAAGAAATCAGATTATACTCCCGAGTGCAGGCGAGTGTCTGTCCTATATCCAGGCTCCAGGTCGTCACATGGGTCTCCATGACCTTGCGTCGAATGGTTTCTATACGGGTAAAGTCGACAAAATCACTGTCCAAAGGCAGATAATTCAATATTAGTTTAATCAACCTTCGTTGTAAAGCGACATGTAACTTCAAGAAGGAAGGCACCTCAAAGGTTTGCCTTCCGCCGTTCACCTGCACTAGACACCTGTATGTGTCATATGCACTCTGCTCCATGAAATCGTCTTCATCACCCACAATTTCGGCAAGCCGATTCAATGACGGCGTGAGTTGTCCATTATACTGCCCCAAAAAAGGAAGCACATCCAAGCGAATGGCATTACGCCGATATTTACGCAGGGCGTTGCTCTCATCATTGAAATACATAAAACCCTGGGTATTACAAGCTTCTACAAGGTCTGTCTTGTTTATACGAAGGCATGGACGAATAAGTTCCACATTTTTTTCTCGTCTTTTAAACTTCATCCCTGAGAGTCCCGACAAGCCGGTTCCACGAAGCAAATGAAGCATGACCGTCTCCGCCTGATCATCCGCATGATGTGCCAAAGCGATGCTTGCCGCATTATATTTGGAAGCCACTTCGTGCAAAAAGGCATATCGCTTGTTGCGAGCTGCTTCCTGCGGTCCTTGACCCGTCAGCTCCATATATGAAGGTACATCGGCCTTGGTCCATTCAAATGTAATACCAAGCTGCTGTGCCAGTTCCATCATTTTCTCCGCTTCGTCATCAGATTCGGTCCGGAAACCATGATGTACATGGGCACAGATTAATTCAAGCGGGACATGCCGCATGCTGATCTCGTGCATGATATGCAAAAAAGCTACCGAGTCCGGCCCGCCCGATACTGCGACGACAATCCGATCCCCGGGAACCCATAACTGATGCTCTTCCGCTGCATCCAGCACGTTCTTCACCAGCATGTTCCAGCGTAAAGCCTCCATACCTGTTCCTCATTCCTTGCGTTATGTATATGCACTCTCACAGATCAAAAAAGTAGTGCATAGATGAGCACTCCAATAAGTAATATCACAGATACAGCAAATGCGTTCTTGAGCCAGCGCGGTGTTGTACTTTTGGAACGACGGCGGAGAGGCGTGGGGCGTGCCATCATTTCCTTCCACCCTTGTGCCGCATGACCTGCATCACGAAACTGACCTCGTAAAGCCTGATTCGTCCAATTGCGAAAAGGACCCAGTCGTTCACTGCGCTCCACCAGCGCTACGAGCTGATTCACACTTCGCAGTTGCGGTAATCCTTCGGCTGCCAGTGCCTTGAGCGCGTCTGCTTCAAGTACATGAATCAACAATAATGCAAATGCAAATACATCATAGGTACCATCTGCCGTACGGCTGCCTGCATTCCAGAAGCCCCGATCATACCATTCAGTGAACTGTTTGACGCTTCGACCAATAGACGTAACTCCGCCGTAGTCGATCAATTCCACCTGCCCATAGTCGGATACCAACACATTCTGAGGTTTGAGATCACCAAACACCCATCCCGCCTGATGCAATTGTGCCAGCTTCTGCAAGAGTCTAAGTCCCACCAGAAGTGTCCAGTCTGTCCCCTGACGCCGAATGAAGTGATGAAGTGCCTCACCTCTAACGTAACGCATCACATAAAAGGGAATATCCCGGCCACGAACGGCATAATCATCCACATCTTTAAGATAGGAAGGAATGCCGCTCTGCCGAAGGGCCTCATGATTACGCTGTAGTTGAAAAGATTTGAGCACATTGACTTCCGATTGCAGATCAACCGGATCAAATCCCATTTTTAGCGCGTAGTGTTTGCCATTTTCACCCCGTTGGACAAGAAAAACGATGCCATTAGCTCCTTTGCCCAGTAGCTTCCGAATCGTGTAACGACTGCGATTCCATTTCCCTGTAACCACTGTTCCTGGCGGGAAAGAGGCGTCAGACAACGTTGTCACCGAGCATCCCTTCTCTTTCAATGCGATAGTTCCCTTCTATTTCCTGCTGTTTCTCCAGTGTACCATAACGGTAAAAATCAATCACCTTCTGAATTGCAGGACCTGTCGGCGTTGCACCCTTCATCTGCAACCTTCCAAACAAGGACCGGACACGGCCCAGATCCGTTGTCCAGTCAATATCCATTACCGCATCTTCTCCACTGTGTCGTCCCGGAAAATGAAATACGGAAAGCTTGCTCTGACCTATACGCGCCTGCAAACTCAACATTAAATCACGAATGCCTTCTTCTACCGCAGCCAGTTTGGGCTTCATGCTGGCACTGACGTCTATTAGCAATATAACCTGTAAGGCTGTAGTTTCAGCCATATCATCCATCACTTCCACGACCCGGGCGCGTTGTGCAGGCTCCAGATCGGTTACCGTTTTGGGCTCCTTCTCTCCCAAAATTTGTGTTAACTCTCTATTAACCGCCTGCTGAATAGTCTGAACCACCGTTTTCCTTGTCATCATCTGCATGGTATGGGCAAGCTGCCGTGTACCTACAATTTGGCTGATTCCACCTCCGGCTCTGGCAATATCCTCAATCTCCCGACTACCCAACTCACCAATGGTTCCATAATCAATCACGCCAACCACATTTACCGTAATCCCCTCTTCCTGTGCTTCGGCCGCTGCCAGCACCGGACTTGGTCCTACATTGGAACAACCGTCGGTGATCAATAAGATTTGCTTCATCCGATATCCCTCCGTTATTCGTTACTCTCCAACTCTATGACTAGCATTGCCAGAATGAAGAGACTTCAAACAGAAGAATATGCAATTAGCTGACGGTCCGTGGACGCTCCATCCGGTTGATGCCAGGCACACGCAGTGTGGCCCATTCAGGGCGGAAATGCTCTACTTTTCCAACAACGACGGTCATATCATCCAAAATTTCATGCTGCTGATATCTTATGACACTTTCAAGCAGGCAATCGGCCAAATCTTGCGGGTCATCTGTATCAATCTCTTGAATGAGCCGTTTCATCCATAACTCTTTGTTCACAGCATACCCCGGTGCATCATAGATGCCATCTGTCATCATAATGAGGATATCACCCGGCTGAAGCTGTACCGTCACCAGATCCACTTCAATATCCTTAATAATACCGATTGGCAAATTGCTGGCTGAAACCTGAATAACCTCCTGTCCTCTTTTGATAAAACTTGGCGTTGAGCCAATTTTCATAAACGTTGTCTCTGCCGTATATTCATCAATCAGCGCCATATCTACTGTGGCATACATCTCTTCAGGGGAGCGCAGCATCAGAACGGAGTTCACAGATTTGATCGCCAGTTTCTCGTCCATGCCGGACTGTAGCAACTGTTCCAATATGTTCAGCGCCGCGCTGCTCTCCATCCGTGCCCGTTCTCCATTGCCCATTCCATCACTGAGCGCCACCGCGAATGTGCCGTTGCCTAACTCAACCGTACTGAAGCTGTCGCCTGACATCACATCTCCCCCTTTTGCGGCGGCAGCAACACCCGTGGTCACCTCGAAAGTTTTGGCCGAACCAAACGTGACGGTTGCCAGTCCCTGACGAGGATCGGTCATGGTCTCATGCAAGACGGCAATATGCTCGTCCAGTACATCCGAGATCAGCGGAGCTATCATTTTCCGGCACTCATCGAATCCACGTGTATATGCATGTACAATCTCAATCTCTACGTTGCCCGCTTCCAGATTGATGATCTCAATGGAGTGAATGGACAAGCCCAGTGACTCCAATGCGTCCCGAATCTGCTCCTCCTGCTGTACCATCTCCTCACTTTCCCGCTGAATTTCTTTGGCCAGGTCCTCCATGACCTGAGATACACCGGACAATTGCTCTGCAACCAGCTGCCGGCTATCGATAATTTGGCGCTTCCATTGCATGTTATGTTGATGCAGTCCATACTGGGCACGCATGACTTCAAGGACCTCTTCCGGTTTCGCACACACCCTGTTCCAGTCCACTGGAATCTGCTTGCCTGAGATCTCCGGGTTTCCCTCAATCGTACTCATCACGTCCGTCATATATTTGTAGGTTTGAATAAACTTCGCATCCCAGCATTGTGTACGCTTGAAGCAGCTGGCACATGTGCCCTCGGCAACCGCATTCATGAAATGGTCCATTCCACCTTCTTTCTGTACCTGCTCCCCTGCACCGGACATCTGATCAAAGCTGCGTGACAATTGACGGAATACCTGCGAGAACCGGGTTACCCGTTCTGCCGTGATATCCCGTATTCGTTTGGCATACTCATGCTGGGATTTCGTATGATCCTGCGTACCCGGTACATATTTGGATATGGCCGTCATCAGGCTTTTAGGTGTCAACATGAACAGTACGATAGCTGCACACGTCTCCCATAATGAGTTCATAACATCGCCCGGTCCGCCCAGATATATGGATAGAATGGACGAACCCAGCAGCATGCCCAGTGCAACCGCCGCACGTTTGCCCTCTCGAAGCATACCCGCCAGCATCCCGGCAAAAGCAAGCAGGCTCATCTGATACACCGCTGACATGTCAGCCAGACTCAGAATCAAGCCGGTAATGACCCCAACTGAGGCTCCGAGGGGGGCTCCGCCCACCAGCGCAAAGATTAATATGAGATAACGGGAGAGCATATGCTCGACGGATAAGGACTGAATGGTCCACCCTACGGCTCCCGTCATAACGGAAGCGAGCAATATGATCAGGCAGAGGATCTCCTCGTTCTTTAGGCTGAACTTTTTTTTGCGGTAAGTGAAGATTGGTATGGCTTGTATAAAAACAAGGGTGAGCACGAAACTTAATACCGAATCCATCGTGAGCATCAGCATGGCGTACCAGCTGAAGGATGGTCCGATCACAACCGCGAATAATTTCACCATAAATGTAGTCGTAAACACCATCGTTGGCGCATAAGATAATTCAGCACGATCATATGACTCCAGTCCACGGAAGAGCAGATAAAAGATGGCGATCTCCGATGCAACAATGAGGGGTACCGGAAACGGTGCAAATAGACTCCCTGCGAGTAGAGCGGCGCCTACCGGAATGATGTAATCCCTGCGCATGAAAGCAATTACGGCGAAGTATGCAATGGCAAAGGGAGATAACTCATTCAGGATCATTGCCTTTCCGAGCAAAAACCCCATAAACGTGAGCAGCAGTACCCATTTGCGGGAAGCAACCATTTGGACAGCCTTGCGGGAGCCAAGCCATTGTTTCAGACGTACCGACAGCTCCTCCCGAGCTTCCGTACCTCCTTTACCTGCTTTCATTCCCGGAAATTGAATGACATTCCACTTTTCCATCATCCTCAAGGCACCCCATTCGATTAATTTGAATTTTCGTGTTTCGTTCTCGATGGTTCTGATTATAGATAGATTAGAAGACGTAGTTTGTCAGAATAGGTGGGCAGGGTCCAAAAAGTTTACGACAAAAGAAACAAGCCTGGCGCGGTGGAGCGAAACCCCCGGCCTTATTGTGGTTTCATTCATTCTCCTACTTGATTCCGACAATCGGAATGTCTGATTTTGAACCGGAGATGGTTTGGTCTCGCCATCATTTGAGCAGGATAACTGTGGAATGCCACGGAAACCTGTCGGTAAAAAATGGTAGACGACAAATGTTCTTATGGTTCCATTTTGCCGTGCAGAAAAACTGGGGATATGGAGCTTCACCTTACAAAAAAAGCTATTCAACTACTTATCTGTGAAAGAAACGCAAAAAAACCGTTAGCCCATAGGCTAACGGTTTTACTTATATGTTTAGATCAGGTTGTGACAGATTACACACGCTTGGCTCCACGGCCTCCGCGTTTGCCTTCTGTGTTCTTCTTAAGCGAAGAGATCCGCTCTTCACTATCTTTCAGGAAGCGTGACATTTTATCCTCAAATGAAGGTTTGCCTGCTGCGGGCTTGAAAGAACGGCCTCCGCGGTCACCACGGTTAAATCCACCGCCGCCACCACCACGACCTTGGCCACCACTTGGGCCTCCGCCGCTGAATCGTTCGCGATCTCCTCCACTGCGTTCCGGTCTAGGAGCTCTCGGGGGTCTAGATTGGGTTTGTTGCTCAACCGGTTTGTCAACAGCTTGCTTAATGGAAAGTCCGATCTTGCCATCCTTGTCAACGTTGATAACCTTCACTGTAACGAGGTCATTCAGCTTCAGGTGGTCGTTGACATCTTTGACGTAATTGTCGGCGATTTCCGAGATGTGAACGAGACCCGTGACACCTCCTGACAGATCCACAAATGCTCCAAAATGCGTGATTCCTGTCACCTTGCCCTCTAACTTGGTGCCCACTTCAATTGCCATAGAATAAAATGATCCTCCCTTAAAAATATACAACCCGATTTTTTGAATGCCAAAATCAATGCTGCGCTAATGTAATTATACCTTATGCCGTAAACCAAGGTCAACTGAACACTACCCCATCAGAGAGCCTATTTTTTCCGGTTTAACGGCTTCAGACACACGGATAACAAACCTAGCTCGGTAATAGACCAAATTCCATCAGTTCCCTGACTCTTCAACCTGGATCGGCGTTTCCTCAGGAAGATAATATCCTTTTTTCCGTGCCAGCTGTCCTATGTATTCAGGGTCATTCAACCGGCTGACTTCGTACTTCAACTGTTCCAGCTTCTTCAACGTATCTTCCTTTGAAGCTTGCTGAGTGGCCAGATGAGAACTCTTGTCCGAAATTTGTGCAGTCTGCACAAGGAATGTATATCCTGCCCATATTACAAATACAATCATAAACGTCATCCAAAGCATGAGGCGCCTTTTTGCACCGGCAGATTTTCCTTGGTTAGTTGGAGCCTTTGATCTGCCCACAGGTGTTTTACCCATTACGGACCTCCTTAAAACCAGCGTTTCCACATCGCTGCAATTCTTGTACCCACACGGATCATGAAGCGTGGCGTTACCCAATGTTTCAGGAGCGGCCTAAACATCCAGCGGAACAACTTGCCGAAAGGTACCAAACACTGCAGCACCAGCCTGCCCAGGAATAATAGTATCGCAATTACAAAACCGAATAATACGCGAATTAACTTAAAAATTCCTTTAACCGGCATAACGATCAGGATGTTAAGGATATGTCCACACCAATGAATCAGCGTTCTTGCGAGTTTAATTAACATTACCACAAAACGCTGGGTTGTAACACTTAAAAGCCAAAAATAGAAGCAAACCCCTATAATCAGCCCCAAAAAGACATAAAACCGCAACTGTCCGTGGTTTCCGGCGTATAGCATCCGAAAAACGAACAGCGCGGAAGCAACCCAGTACAACAGATCGAGCGTGTGTATACTCCATCTCGGAAACCGCAGCTGTCCGGACAGTACCCGGTAACTGTCGTAGGCCATTCCCATCACGACCCCCGAGGTAAGCATCCACATCAATGTGATCCATTGAGTATCCGGACTCATCGGAACATCTTGCCAAACAGGCCTTTACCATTTTTGGACTGGGAACCGGGGTCCAGATATTGGAGCGAACTGACTGTGCCTTCAATGGATAACAGACCTTCCTCCAGGCTCAGGTTTTTGATATGTAAATTGTGCCCCCGGATGGTCAGATGCCCAAGTTCAGTCTGCAGCAAAAATTCCTCACTGTCGAAGCTCTCCACGTTGGAGACACCCGTCAGATCCAGCAGTTTCCGATTCTGCATGCTCAGATGATGCTGTTTGGCCTTACCGTGCTCAACCATGGCATGTACCCCTCCTTCTTACACCTAGCTTATGGGTGTGGAGGTTGGAATAGAACCAGCGTTGTTGAACAAATAACCCGGCATCCAGTAAAAAACAAAAACGCCCTTCCCTGTTACAGGAGGACGTTTCGATTCAACTTGCATTGAATGAATATTTAATACCAGATGTACTGTTACCAGTTCATCCCGTTATCCTTGGCGATCGGCTCTTCCTTCACCAAGGTGTAGAGGCTGCTCGCCTCATCCTTCTTGGTACTCTCAGCAATTCGTTCCACCCTCACGGTGACCAGTTTCTGACCGAACTGAACCGTCAGCTCATCGCCCACTTTGACAGCGGCGCTGGGCTTTGCTTCACGTCCGTTCACCAGAACACGTCCCTGTTCAGAGACGTCCTTGGCCACAGTACGGCGTTTGATTAGCCGGGAGACCTTCAGGAATTTATCAAGACGCATTATTTTACGGCTTCTTTAAGTTTGTTGCCTGCTTTGAATGCAGGAACAGTGGACTCAGGAATCACGATTTCATTCCCTGTTTGTGGGTTACGTCCGGTACGACCGGAACGTTTGCGGGTCTCAAAAGTGCCAAAGCCGATCAATTGTACTTTGTCTCCGCTGGCAAGTGCATCTGTAATTTCTCCCAAAAAGCCGTTCAATACGGACTCAACGTCTTTTTTAGTCAAACCACTTTTGGTTGAAATGTTGTTAATCAGATCTGTTTTGTTCATTTTTAAAAGCCTCCCAAATTGAAAAAAAAGTATCTGCGATTCCTGACAATACATCGATTGCCGCTGATTCGCGTTAGGTCACTACACATGTATTCTGGCTTGGTATCTGAAATCCTGCCTTGGTCCGCGACTTTTTTTAGCTTTTTGTCGATGGTCCGCAGGCAACAGTCTAAGACCAGTACCCGAAACCATTCGTCGCTAAACACCAACTCCAGTTTACACAGATGAACACATGTTCGTATTATCATAACACACTGCATAGCATGAATGGAATAAAGTTATCTGGCTTTTCCCAGAAAATTGAACCCTTTATAATCCTGCCTTCTTCGCATCCTGCCAGAATTGCTCCATCTCTTCTACATTGCTATCTGCTGGTGTTCTTCCCAGTTCACGCAAACGCTCCTCGATATACTGGAACCGCCCAACGAACTTCCGGTTGGTCGCAGCGAGTGCCTCTTCCGGGTCCGTATCGATGAATCTTGCAACGTTCGCGGCTGCGAATAATAAATCCCCCAGTTCAAGCTTCCGTTCTTCCGCAGACTGGCCTTGTTGCACCGCTTCTTTCAACTCCGCCAATTCTTCCTCGATCTTGGCAAACACACCTTCAACATCATCCCAGTCAAAGCCCACCTTGGCTGCTTTCTTCTGTAGCTTGTATCCCTTCATCAATGCAGGCAAGTCACGCGGTATACCATCCAGCACGGAAACTTTCTCCTGATCCTGGCCTTTGCGCTTCTTCTCCTCTGCTTTCATCTGTTCCCAGTTCTGAAGAGCTTCATTCGCATCTTCTGCTTGATTATCGCCAAACACATGTGGATGGCGGAAGATCAGCTTATCATTCAAACCTTCGATGACATCATACACATTAAATGTGCCCACTTCTTCTTCCATCTGGGAGTGCAATAAAATCTGCAGCAGCAGATCACCCAGCTCTTCTTTCATATGGTCGGGGTCATCCTCATCGATTGTCTCAATGACCTCATAGGTCTCTTCAATCAGGTTTTTGCGAATGGATTGATGCGTCTGCTCCTGATCCCACGGACAGCCACCCGGACTGCGAAGAATATTGACGATCTCATGCAAACGCGCAAAGGATCGACGACGCAAGGCATCATCGGTGTTCTTCGGTACATAGATTAGTGACAGATTGCCATACCCTTCGATCCGGTCCAGTTCGTGCAATGGAATCTTGTGAATGACCTCCTGGCCCTGTACACCCAACGCGTGACCAACAAATACCGGATAATCATCCGGGTAAACCTCCATCAGGCATAGCTTCACATCCGAAGCAGTGAACACATCGTAGACTTGTCCGATCAACGTATGTAACTGTGGTTGTACCAGTTCCGTGTTCAGGCTGCTGGCATCCAGAAGTTGAAACCCTTCGATTGGATCGAATCCAAGTCGTATAAAAGCTTCATCCAGGAAGCTCTCCCCGCCCATGACACGCAATGAGATACCCATCTGCGGACAACGCTCTTTGAGCAGGCGTACACTTGCTTCTGCCACCATGGGATGACCGGGTACGGCATACACAATCTCCGTTCCGGCCTCACCCTTGCGAGCGGCTTCTATCAGTTGATTCGCGATCTCATCATACACCTCGGGGAAGGAGGACTTCGCCTCATAGATGCCATCAAATGATGTCATCTCTAGTCCCTCTTGCTTCAGATCATTCAATACGGGATGATCCAGGGTGCGTACATACAGCGTAGCTGCATGTTTCATTTTTTTGATAATACCTACGGTCAGTTGGTCTGCATCTCCAGATCCAAGACCCACTACGGTTAAAGCTGCACTCATTACGTAAACCTCCATCCGGACTATCCTGTTGCAAGCTCACTGATTCATCGTGCCTGAACAGGACTAATTACACGTATTATACCAGAATCATTCGATATCCTATAATTGCATATTAGCTGTGCTGGGTATAGAAGCACCGTAAGCATGGAGCTAGCGCAGCACACGCAGTCTGCGCAGCAGCTTGGCAAGGCGAGGCCCCACCTTGGGCACAGCCGCCAGCTCCGCGGCGGTCAGTAGCCCTGTCCGGGCCGCCGCCAGCAAGAACACGGCCGAGCCTGCGGCAATGCCCAGCAGGCTCACGCCCATCGCGGCCAGCCGGCGGTCGGCCGCGATACCCATGCCGCCGAGTACCGCTTCGGCGGCACAGGCCGTGCCTACCGCCGCCAGACTCATGGCGGCAATCACCAGCGCCGGCTTCGCCAGGACGGCGCCAGGGGCAGGGCGCAGGGCGACAAGTCGCGCCAGCAGCGCCACATTCAGGCCAGCCGCCAGCATGTAGGCGACTGCGCCTGCCAGGGCCGCGCCGCTGATGCCCAGCGCCGGCACAAGCATAACGTTCAGCAGCGCCTTGACGCCTGCGGCGGCCAGCATGCTGAACGCGGGTGCGCGCACGGCGCCGAGGCCTTGCAGCAGCGCCGCCGCAATAATGCTGACGGTGCTGCCCGCAGCCGTCAGCGCCATGTACCGCAGTGCTTCGGTGCCTGCGGCATCTCCGTACAACATGCGGTTAATCGGCTCCGCCAGCACCGCGAGACCCGCGGATGCCGCCAGGCCGATCAACCAGAACCAGCGCAGCGCGAGGCCTGCTTGCTGCCGGACGGCTTCTGGCCCGCCCTTTAACCGGGCTTCCGCCATCGCCGGAATAAACAGCACAGATAGTGACGTGGCCAGCATCGTCACCAGTTGAACCAGCGGCAATCCACGGTTGTAGATGCCGAAGGAAACCATTGACTGGAGCTCATCCAGTCCTTCTCCCCGTAGAAGCCGTGGCACGGTGAAGGTATCCACCAGATTCATCAACGGCACGGCGAGTGACCCAAAACAGACGGGAATGGCATATATGAGCAGCGTCTTGATCCACTCACCATTGGATCGTGATTGTTCTGCCAGAGCGGGGTTAACAGCACTCACCGTTTTCTTCTGTGGCGTAACCGGCCTATGATCCTGATACTCTTGACGCTCCTGACGTTCTGATCCAACCTCTCCACCTTTACTGCTCCATTCCGAATCCAATTGCCCGGTTCGCCCTTCCTTGCCTTTCCGCCGATGACGGACCATGTACCCTAACATGGTAAGCAGCCCAACCATTCCGCCGGCAACGGAGCCCATCATGGCACCAGCGGCAATCGTCTCAAGCGAAGCGTCCCGTCTCATCAACCACAGAAGCAGAACAATCATGACGGTGACACGTATCGTCTGCTCCACCACTTGTGATACCGCTGTTGGAACCATCTGCTGTAATCCCTGAAAATATCCACGCAGCCCTGTCATCACCGGAACGAACAACAAAGCCCATGAAGCTGCACGAATCGATGGAACCACATGGTGATTGCCAATCATGTCAGCGATCAGCGGCGCACCTGCATACATCAAGAGCGCCATTATCATTCCAATTCCCCCGAGCAGTAGGGAAGATAGTCGAATAATTCTTCTGCTCTCGTCTGGTCTTCCGAGTGCGTTCTGTTCTGCTACGAATTTGGATACGGCCAGAGGCAGTCCTGCAGCAGCAAGCGTGATAATGAGCATATATAACGGATACACCGTATTGTAAATGCCAAATACACCGTCTCCCCCCAGATTCTGCAGCGGAATCTTCTGAAAAGCACCAATAATTTTAGAGATAATGGCAGCAAGCCCAAGTACAAATGCACCCTGTAGCAGCCTTGAGCCTGTAGACGGCTGTTTCATAAGTCCCTCCCGCGTAATCCTTTTAAGCATACCTTGCTATTATAACTGCCTGAAGGCACACAGACTAACCCTCCCCCATCACAATCTTCCGGATTAACTCGTTGTCCTTTAAAATGCAAAAACTCCCGTATGCCCAAGACAGGGCACCAGGAGTTGATCTGCGGTCTATTGTTCCATTTGCTTGCCAAGGAAACCAGCAGCCGTCTCAGACATCTTCACTTCCATCTGAGACATCTTAACTGATTCATCCTTATTGAACAGAATAACCGTTCCGATGGGGTCACCACCTGAAATAATCGGCGCAATAACAAAAGAGGATAACGTCTCGTCATGATCTTTGCTAAGCTCATAAGAACCATTGTTTGTTTCCAAAATGGTCTTTCTGTTTTCCATACATCCCTCTAACAGTTGACCAACCTGCTTGTCCAAATACTCTTTTTTCGAACCACCTGCCACCGTGATAATGGTATCCCGGTCAGAAATCATCGTTACATGTCCTGTACTCTCATACAGGGATTCTGCATATTCTTTGGCAAAATCACCAAGTTCGCCAATTGGCGAATATTTTTTAAGGATAACTTCTCCATCACGATCCACGAAAATTTCCAGTGGATCACCTTCACGAATACGTAACGTACGGCGGATTTCTTTTGGAATGACCACACGACCAAGGTCATCTATACGGCGGACAATACCAGTAGCTTTCATTTCACATGTTGCCCCACTTTCTCGAGAAGATTTTTCAACTACTGTTCCTTAATGGGTAGAGGAAAGTCCCAGAACGTTTAGTGTGATATCTTGACCATAGTATTCATCTGTTCCCATTTCCTTATACATGCTTCGGAGAATATAGTTGTGTAACTTTCGAAGAAGGCGACCATGTACCCATACGACTTGAATATATAAAAGAAGAAGCAAGAAGGAGGTCCTAAGTCCTCCCCTTGCTTCTCTGTATGGTTGTCCATATTTACGTAGTACAAGGCATTCATTCGGGCGAATTTAACCCTAAACGTATGCTAACACAGCAATTTTACCAACTTACTTGCTGCTTGTACCTTCATCTGTAGTTGCATCTTTGTCTGTTCCAGTCGTACCTTGGTCAGTCTTGGTATCCGTACCTGTGGAGTCATCCGTTTTTGGTTCGGTTGTTTTCTCTCCTTCAGTTCCTGTACCTGTTGTTCCTTCAGTCGTACCTTCAGTTGTGCCTTCTTCAGCTTTTTCTGTTTTTGGCAACTTCACTTCTTTTACGATTTTGTCCAACTCATTTTGCATGAACGTATCGATTTCAGCTGCAGCCAATTGGCTCTTCAGACTTTCTTTTTGTTCAGCCGTCAATTTGGCAAAGTCAGCTTCTGTACGAGCTTCCACTTTCATGACGTGGTAACCGTACTCTGTCTCTACTGGATCACTGATTTTGTTCAGTGGCAACGTTTTTGCAGCTTCCTTAAATGCCTCTACCCAGCTACCTACAGGTGTATTTTCATACAGTCCACCCTTTTCAGCAGAACCTGGATCTTCGGAATATTTTTTTGCAATTTCAGCAAAATCAGCTCCGCCATCCAACTTGGTTTTTACTTCTTTTGCAATTTTAAGTGCATCTTCTTTTTTACGCTCTTTTTGCGTTTTTGGATCTGTGAAGTTAATCAGCACGTGACGAACGGAAGCCGTTGTGAACTGATCTTTGTTTTTCTCAAACTCAGCCTTGATTGCATCGTCCGTAACGCCTGTTTCTTTATCTTTGATTACTGTCATGATCCGAGTCATGTAGTTTTTAATGTTATCGTCTGTCAGGTTCTGAGCTTTGAGCATTTCTGTCCATTGATCTGCCTGAACAGAAGCTTTCATTTTATCGAATTGCTCAGTTGCCGCTTTTGTACCGGCTGTTTTGGCATCTTCGCTTGCTTTGCCACTCAGATATTCATAAGCAACTTCCTGTTTCACCAGATACTCTTTGAAATCGTCCATATCCATCATTTGTGCATACTCCGGATAGAGGAATTTCATGACACGTTGCTCCATGTCGAATTCATTGGCTGTAATAGTACCACCATCATACGTAGCGACTACAGCACTTGTATCCGTCGATTCCGGTGTTTTTGCTTCTTCCTTCTTGCCACATGCAGCAAGCAGTGATAAGGATAGTACTGCGACCATGCTCACAGACAGTACTTTTCCTACTTTTTTATACTTTGGTAACATCCTTTAGTTCCCCCTTTGATTTAAAAGCAGTTTTCATGGACTCCAGAATTTTCTCTACCAGCTCCATCAGTTGCTTATCCCCAAGCCCCTTGCCTTTAGCGTGAATCAGCATATGGGGTCCTTGTTCAAATTGTACACGTCTTTCGAACTGATTTCCAATGTGCGCGATTTTCGAGAGTTCGAAGGCATGTTCACGCCCTTCATAGAACTTCACGGTAATGTCTTCACCACGTTGGGAAATGGACTCAATACCGTAGATTTTGCCGTATACTTTCATCCGCGCAACAGCCAGCAAGTTAATGACGGCTTCCGGAAGATCACCGAACCGGTCAACCAATTCGTCTTCCAACTCCATCGCATCGTCGAAGGATGCAATGACCGCCACTTTTTTGTAGATCTCAATCTTCTGAATACTGTCATAGATATAATCGGACGGCAAGTAGGCATCGATACTGAGATCCAGCGTTGTGTTCCACTGGTCGGTAGGTACCGGCTCCTCGCCAAGCATCGTAACTTTGCGTTTGTTGATCTCCTCCGCGAGCATCTGGGAATACAGATCAAACCCGACGGAAGCGATGAAACCATGCTGCTCCGCTCCTAGCAGATTTCCCGCACCACGAATCGACAAGTCACGCATGGCGATTTTGAATCCCGAACCCAGTTCGGTGAATTCTTTGATTGATTGCAGACGTTTCTCAGCAACTTCAGTAAGCACTTTATCCCGTTGGTACGTAAAATAGGCATACGCAATACGGTTGGAACGACCCACACGTCCGCGCAGCTGATACAGCTGGGAGAGTCCCATTTTATCCGCATCATGTACGATCAGTGTATTTACGTTCGGAATATCTACCCCGGTCTCGATGATACTTGTGCTCACAAGCACGTCATATTCACCATCCAGGAAGTCCAGAATCGTTTTCTCCAGCTCTGTTTCCGACATCTGACCATGTCCCACACCAACTTTGGCTTCAGGCACAAGCTCAGAAATTTCGGCAGCCATCTCCTGAATTCCCTGAACACGGTTGTAGAGGTAATACACTTGCCCACCACGGGCAAGCTCACGCTCAATCGCTTCACGAACAAGCGCTTGGCTGTGTTCAACCACATAGGTCTGCACCGGGAAACGATTCTCTGGTGGAGTCTCGATAACGGACAGATCACGCACACCCAGCATGGACATATGAAGCGTACGTGGAATCGGCGTTGCCGTCAGTGTCAGCACGTCCACATTGGTTTTCAGCTTCTTCAGTTTTTCCTTATGGGTTACACCGAAGCGCTGTTCTTCATCAACAATGAGCAGTCCCAGGTCCTTGAACACCAGATCCTGCGACAGCAATCGATGCGTCCCGATGACAATATCCACTGTGCCTGCCTTGATGCCTTTGGCTGTTTCATTCTGCTCTTTACGGGAGCGGAACCGGCTAAGCACATGAATGTTGAACGGATAACCGGAGAAGCGCTCACGGAACGTCTCAAAATGCTGCTGTGCCAAAATGGTTGTTGGCACGAGGACAGCCACCTGTTTGCCTTCAATAGCTGCTTTAAATGCAGCCCGAATAGCCACCTCGGTTTTGCCGTAACCAACATCCCCACACAATAAACGATCCATTGGACGGTTTTGTTCCATGTCCTTCTTGATTTCTTCGATCGCACGCACCTGATCACGTGTCTCATCATAAGGGAACATGTCCTCAAACTCTTGCTGCTCCGCAGAATCCTTGTCGAATCCAAACCCTTTGGAGGTCTGACGCTCTGCATACAGCTTAATCAGATCATCAGCAATATCCTGTACGGATGTGCGGACTTTATTTTTAACCCGTGTCCACTCATTGCCGCCCAGCTTGTATATTTTCGGTTCTTTTTCTTCGGAACCAACATATTTCTGAATCAGATCGATCTGCTCAATAGGTACAGACAGTTTGTCTCCACCCGCATAGAGAATATGCATGTAGTCCTTATGAATACCGCCAACCTCGAGGGTGCCAATTCCCAGGTACTTACCAATCCCGTGGTTCTGGTGAACGACATAATCGCCCACTTTTAGCTCGCTATAGGATTTGATCCGTTCAGCATTGTCTACATTCCGAATCGGTTTGCGTACTTTACGCTGTTTTTGCGAGAACATCTCGCCCTCGGTCACGACAGCCAAATGAATGGACGGCATTTCAAATCCCGTTTGCAAGTTACCAATCATCATCTCTGGCTCTGGAATATCATAGTCCATCAGTACCCGGCGCATCCGCTCGAGTCGCTCCTCACCGTTCGCCAGCATGAGCACTTGAACTCCGGCCTTCTGCCAGCGCTCCATCTCTGCCTTCAGAACATTCATCTGTCCATGGAAATCCTGCATGCCACGACTGATGAAGTTCAGAATGTTCTGTGGTTGGGTATGTGGAACCTGACGCAAAAAGATCGACATAAACAGCGTCTGGAATGAACGCTCATACAACAGTTCATCACCGTCGGCGGATAATGGAAGATCCGGAAGTGTTTTTCCGTTTTGCATCAGATGCAGATTCCACTCCGATTCATCACGGTCCAGCTGTTTGGATGTCTCCGATAGTCTGGCAGGTTCATCAAGGACCAGCAGGGTATCTTCTGGCATATAGTCGTAAATCGTTTTATTCTCCGGATAGAGCGGAGAGATATATTTATACATTTCGGAGAAATACACGTGCTCCCGCAAAAGCTCAATCTCCCGGTGAATTTCTTCACGAAGACGCAGCTTCGCCTGCCGGTCCGTCATTTTCTCCAGCTGTTGTTCGAGCAAAAGAGCAGCCGCATCGGCAGCCTTTTCCATCCGCTCACGATCTGCAATTAATTCCTTGCATGGCAAAACCGTAATCTCTTCAATCCGTTCAATTGAACGCTGATCGGCCGGGTCAAATGTCCGAATGGAATCGATTTCGTCATCAAATAACTCCACTCGATATGCGATCGATGAAGTAACCGGATAGAAATCGATGATACCTCCGCGTACACTCATCTCACCACGAGATTCTACGCGCTCCACACGCTCATATCCGAGCTTTACCATCTCCAGCAGGAAGGAGTCCAGTTGAAGTGTGTTGCCCTGTTTAATCAAAATTCGAGCATTGGCCATCACTTCCGGAAGCGGAACATAACGTCTTACCCCGGAAAAAGGAATAACAACAACGCCCCTGAATCCCTGGGCGCAGCGGACCAACACATCAATACGCTGACCCAATGTTTCCGGGCTGGAAACAGCAGCTTCCGCAGCGACAAGTTCGTTGGCAGGATAGATTAACACCTGATCAGGTGAAAGCGCTTCCTGTAAATCTTCTGCAATTTTTTGAGCTGAAAACATATTATGTGTTACTACGAGCAATGGTCGGTTCATTTCCTGATGCAGAGCAGCCAGCATAATCTGACGCGCCGAGCCGGATAGACCCGAAACCAATTGTTCCTTCATGCCGGACTTGATTCCGGCTGTAATGGACCCGAAGTCCGGATCTTTGGAAAAAGCCTGTATAAGTGCTTGTAACAAAAGGGGCACCTCTCTTATAACTTACTTGATTATCTCACGCATACGCGTAGCATCACTATTAAAATGGATACAAATTCCTTTTTGTCCTGTTTCATCATATCGGATTACTCGCAACATTGCCACATCTGTTGATGCGGCTGAGCCTAATTTCGAGATAGCCATGGCTTTCATGCAAACTGAAAAGAAGCCTCAGCAGGCTGCCAAGGCTATAAAAGGTGGAGCGTTATTACGCAACCGCCCTCAACTGTCATTCGATCCTGTACGGGCGATGTCTACTGAAGCGGACTCGCGAGCAGGCTAAGCTCCGGATTGTGCTCCAGGGCTTCCTTACAGTAATCACATGTAATCCGAACGGTAATGTCACCACCGGAATTATACGCTATTATATCCCTCCGCTCGTCGGGGGTCAAGAAATGAAAGCCAAGCTCCACTTCCGTTATCCGGGCAGAATCGATTCGTCCAATAAAGGTACGGCAATGCCTACATACGTAATTCACTGACATGTTTATGCCTCCTGAACATGGTTTATACATCCAGTATGTCCAGTATGGCTGAATCGAACCCGTCTTGTATGATCATTTTACCAGTATGTCTTACAAAATTAACCGTTAAACTTCGCCATTGTTTGTTCAAACGTATGAGTCAAGCTATGCTCCAGGGCATCACACGTTTGCTCAATGGTCTGATCAAGGGCTTCCTTTTCTTTCTTCATGAATGTCGACAGTACATAATCAACAATGGCATGTCCTGGTTCAGGCCGGGATATTCCCATGCGCACCCGGTTAAACTGCTGTGTACCGGTATGCTGAATAATGGACTTGATTCCATTATGTCCGCCTGCACTACCTTGGTAACGCAATCTGACTTTGCCAATCTCTGTATCCATGTCGTCGTACACAACAATCAGATCTTCAAGACTAACTTTATAAAAATCCATATATGCTCGAACCGATTCACCAGACAAGTTCATATAGGTCATTGGTTTGATCAGTACGGTTTTCACACCGCCAATATTACCTTCTCCAATCAGCGCCTTACATTTACTCTGTGTGATAGAGATATTATGACGATCAGCCAACCGATCCAGTGCCATAAAACCGATATTATGACGGGTTTTGGCATAGTTCGAGCCTGGATTTCCAAGTCCGACAATCCACTTCATCTTGTTCCCTCCTTCGGATTAGCCTGAGGTGAGGCATAGACTTCGAATCTTATATTTCATATAATATCAGGAAAGTAAAGATCGATTTACTGTAGTATTTACAGTTCATATTTTATCGACCCAGGAAGGTGAGCGGGTTTTGCGCGAAGACAATGGACAACTGACTCAACATAGCGATTTTATCTATCATCTCGAATATCACGTACCTGTACAGGTATACGACCGCGACACCCATATTGAGATTGGTCTAATCACACGTTTCGATAATCAATTCGTCGAAATTGCCGACACGCTTTTTCATCGGCGTCGTTTCCGATTTATCTCCCGCCCCGGGTATTAACCATATAAGATGAACGAACCATTTTACACTGGATCACTGCGCGTGCAGAAACATCTTCCGATCGCTGTTATCCCCAGATTTTTTTGATTCACTTTTCAAAGGGAAAATCCGGTGATAAAGGCGAACGCTTCACTTCTTCAGATCTTTTCTGCCCTCTCCGTTATTGTGTAAAGTAGTAGTTCAAATTATATGGACTGACCAGCGTCTGTTTCACTATTAATAAAAACGGCACGCCGACAGGGGTTACATTTTCCATTGAACCGGAAAACGTAACCCCTCTACTACTTTATGCAGACATCCTTATTCAATTTCAAACAGCTTGCTGATTGACAATTCCTCATGAACCCGGATAATCGCTTCTCCGAGCAAAGGCGCTACAGACAACACTTTGAGTTTGCTTGTCGGATTAGCATGCGTAATTGGAATGGTATCCGTTACGATAACTTCCTTCAATGGTGCATTCTCCAAACGTTCCATCGCAGGTCCGGACAATACCGGGTGAGTACAGCACGCGTATACTTCTTTTACGCCGCCTTCCATCAGAGCATTCGCTCCCAGTACAATCGTTCCCGCCGTGTCAATAATGTCATCGATCAGGATGGCTGTTTTACCCTCGATGTTACCGATAATGTTCATCACTTCGCTCACATTTGGCTCAGGACGACGTTTATCGATAATCGCCAGGGGTGCATTCAGGAAATCAGCCAATTTACGTGCACGCACTACGCCACCGTGGTCAGGCGACACGACAACTGGATTTTCGATCTGTTTCGACCGGAAATATTGAGCCAGAATTGGCACGCCGAGCAAATGGTCAACCGGAATGTCGAAGAATCCCTGAATTTGCATTGCATGCAAGTCCATCGCGATGACACGGGTTGCACCCGCTTTTTCAATAAGGTTAGCAACCAGTTTCGCTGTAATCGGGTCACGTGAACGTGCCTTGCGATCCTGTCTTGCATAGCCATAGTAAGGAATAACGACGTTAATCGTCTTGGCAGATGCCCGTTTGAGTGCATCAATCATAACGAGCATTTCCATCAGGTTATCATTAACCGGCAAGCAAGTGGACTGCACGATATAAACGTGACAACCCCGAACACTCTCGGAGAGTTTCACTTGAATCTCGCCATCACTAAAGCTGGTTGTATGAGATTCACCCATAGGGATCCCGATATAATCAGCAATTTGATGGGCAAGCTTGGGGTTAGAATTGCAAGTAAATATTTTTAATTTCGAATCAAAATAAGTCATAAAATAAAAACCCTCCGTGCTGGTTCATTGGAATCAATAAGCGTCTGCGACATGTCGGCACCTCCCCGATCTTCGGGAGGCAATCTTGTTATCAAAACCCCTTATTGGGGTTTGGCATTTTGTTTCTTGGCTTTGGCACGTCCGCGAATCTTCTCCGCATAACCAGGTTTATTCTCCTGACGTGGACGAGCAATAGCCAGATCATTCTCGGGAACGGAATGGGTAACGGTGGAGCCAGCAACCACATAAGCGCCTTTTCCTACCGTAATCGGTGCAATCAGATTGACGTTGCTGCCTACAAAAGCATCATCTTCAATCGTTGTCACAGCTTTATTATAACCATCATAATTGACAGTTATTGCCCCGCATCCAACATTTACGTTTTTCCCTACTTTGGCATCTCCGATATAGCTGAGATGAGATACTTTGGAACCTTCATCAATTGTAGCATTTTTCACTTCAACAAAGTCACCAATTTTTACGTTGCGACCCAGTTTAGTCCCTGGACGCAAATTAGCAAATGGACCTACCGTTGCATCAGAACCAACCTCGGCATTGGATACTACCGAATGTTTAATCGTAACTCCGTCCTGAATAATGCTGTCTTCCACATCTGCCTGAGGACCAATATGACATGCTTCACCGATGGAAGTTGTGCCTTTGAGAATCGTCCCCGGATACAAAACTGTATCTGATCCAATCGTAACATCCGCTCCGATATATGTCGATGACGGATCAATGATTGTAACACCGTTCAACATATGGCGTACGGCAAGACGTTCACGCATGAAGGCTTCGGCTTGCGAAAGTGCAAGTCGGTCATTAACCCCGATGGATTCTGCGATGTCATCCGACATGTAAGCTTCAACCACTTCTCCATCATTGCGGAAAATGCCAACTACGTCTGTGAGATAATACTCTCCCTGAGCGTTCTGGTTTGTCACTTTTTCCAAGGCAGCGAACAATTTTGCATTATCAAAACAGTATGTGCCTGTGTTAATCTCATTCACAGCATCTTCCTGCTCTGTGCAATCCTTTTGTTCCACAATCCGTTGTACAGATCCATCTTCTCCGCGAATGACGCGGCCATAACCTTTGGGATTGTCCAACTGAGCCGTAAGAACTGTGGCTGCTGCTCCGCTGCTCTCATGCAGCTTCATCAGACCTTCCAACGTCTCACTGGTCACAAGCGGTGTATCTCCACAGACCACAATTGTAGAACCTGTCTCGCCGCCAAGCAAAGATTTAACCTGCTTCACTGCATGACCTGTACCCAGTTGTTCTGCCTGGAGTGCATACTCTGCTCTGGAACCCAAAAATGACTGCACCGCTTCGGCACCATGACCGACTACAACTACACTGCGTTCAACGCCTGCGCTGAGTGCTGCATCCAGCACATGTCCAACCATAGGTTTACCGCATACGGGATGCAGTACTTTGTACAATTTTGATTTCATTCGTTTTCCTTGCCCTGCGGCAAGAACGATTGCCATTCGTTTCAAAATTAACGACCTCCTGTTCTGAAAATCCCATTGAAATGCATTGCTGATCTATATCCAATGAGTATCGTTCAGCCGGCTTCAAGCCGGTCCTGTTCATCGCCTGCTGTCTCTGTAATCACACGTAACAACGCGGACACCAACGAATCGTGACCTATATGTATACGCCGTGTACCTGCGAGCTTAACCGAATCCCGATGATTCCTAAGATGCCGCCCTGCCACCAAGCGCACGATGCGCTTTTTGTTCTCTGCTAATAAACTCAATACTGAATATATCTTATTCCGGTCAAAAAGAAAAGAGAGCCATAAGACATGGCTCTCTTTTCCTTCGAACCCCAATAATGTTCTCAGGCACCTTCTTCAATGACTTCTTCCTCAGTTGCCGCACGATCGTATTCAGTCAAAACTGCTGCCTGAATCTTCTCACGCGTACCGGAAGAGATCGGGTGGGCGATATCACGGAACTCTCCATCAGGAGTACGTTTGCTCGGCATAGCAACAAACATTCCGTTGTTACCATCAATGACACGAATGTCATGAACGACGAATTCGTTATCGATGGTAATGGATGCGATAGCCTTCATTCTCCCCTCCGAGTTAACACGGCGGAGTCTGACATCCGTAATTTGCATGTGTGTGTTCACCACCTTTTTCCATCAGAACTTGGTGTATAATTCCACACAGCATATACGAACTCCTTCTTTTTATAACCACAAAAATTTCCTAATTTCAGGAATTTTTTTATTTAATACACAATTCGACAACGTTAGTGCCAGGTCGATGGAAAAGACCTTTTAACGACATAACATTCGTCATCTTTCTACAGGTCAAAATAGTTACCAGGCTTGACGGAAATCTGTCTGCTCTTAGCATCAACCGCTGTCAGTTTCGCCAGAGATACGTAATCAGTTAACAGACGTTCTTCTGAATCTACAGAACCAGATTCCACCAGTACCCCTACCCCGGCAACAGTAGCATTAAACTCGGCCAAAAGATCGATCATTCCTTGCACCGTTCCCCCAGCCTTCATGAAGTCATCCACAATAAGTACTCTGGAATGCTCACGCATCGCCCGACGAGAGAGGGACATGGTATGCAGACTTTTATGGGACCCGGATACATAATTGATACTTACGGCCGATCCTTCTGTAGCCTGATGGTCCCTGCGTACGAGCACGACAGGCAGGTTGAGCTGGGCTCCAGTCGCATAAGCCAGTGGAATTCCTTTGGTTTCTACCGTCATAACCACATCAATATTCATATTGCCAAAGGCCGTTGCAAAGATCTTGCCGGCTTCATTCATCAATGCGGGCTGACCAAGCAAGTCTGACATGTACAGGTATTCTCCAGGCAAGATCCGATCAGGTTGCGCGAGCTGGGTCGAGAGCCGCTCCGCAAATGCCAGTGCCAGTTCTCGGGATACCTTCGGAATCCATCTTACTCCCCCGGCTGCTCCAGCCAGTGTATGCAGTTCTCCTGACCCACCTTCTTCGAACACTTCCTTGATAATCGCCAAATCTTCACTAATTGAAGACTTTGCGGCACCATAACGTTCGGCAAATGTGGTCAACGGAATAACCGTATGCGGTCTGGACAATAAGTATTGCGTCATTTCAACCAGCCTTGCGCTTCGTTTTAACTTCTTCACAGAGATCCATCCTCACGATCACGGAAACATCCAAATCCGAATAATTATTTAAAAATATACCACCTTTATACGTGTTTGTACATTATAAAAGCGAATTTTACGTCAACATACGTACAGCGTACACTTCTTTACAGAAACCACGCAGACCATTGTATACCCGGGCAACCTTCGATTCTTTGGAGACCAGCCCAAATACCGTTGGACCGCTACCGGACATTAACACGCCGTCTGCACCCAATCGAATCATGGCATCCTTCAGATGCTGAACTTCCGGATACAGTTTCAACGTTACATCTTCAAGTACATTGCCCATCTGGTTACATACTTCCGTAAATGATTGGCTGCGAATAGCCTGCTCCATTTTAGCCGCACTCGGATGACGAACAATCTTGTCACTGCGGAACCGTCCGTAGACATCGGCTGTAGACACATTGATCGGAGGCTTGGCCAGAATCACCCAGCATTGCGGCGGATTAGGAATGGGAGTTAACTTCTCACCACGGCCTGTAGCAAGTGCAGTCCCTCCTGTGATACAGAATGGAACATCCGACCCGAGTTCAGCTCCAAGCTCCTGCAGTTCGTGATCCGGTATATTCAACCGCCACAGACGGTTCAATCCACGCAGCGCTGCTGCTGCATCACTGCTGCCCCCGGCAAGTCCGGCTGCAACTGGAATCTTTTTATCCAGATGAATATGGACGCCCGTACGCACGTTATAGCGCTCCTTAATGAGTCTGGCTGCCTGGAAAGCCAGATTCTTCTCGTCCAGCGGAATATAACCCGCCTGACTGGAGATGAAAATAGTATCTCGCGGCAGCTCCGACATTTCCAGTCGATCAGCCAGATCGACCATGGTCATGATCATTTCAACTTCATGGAATCCATCGCTTCTTTTATGTAAAACGTCCAGCATCAAATTAATTTTAGCAGGCGCTTTTTCGTAAATTTTCAAGGCGTTCACCCGTCCTCACCTTTTCCCTAAGACAACTTAACATATTATATCAAAATGGGGCTGTCAAGTCATTTCTATTCCGCATCTAAGGGGAAAAAGCGGGGTTGTTCCTGACGGATTTCCCCGCTTTTCAGTCTGCTTGAACCGGATTAAGATTTGCGGGCAGCCTGCTCAGCAAGTTGAATGGCTCTTTTCACCATGTTTCCTGCATCCTTGGCTTTGATTCCACCCCAGCCTTCCTGTTGGACCGTATCATAGAAGCCAAGGTCTTTCGCAAGCTCATTCTTCAGATCCTCTGACATGACACTTCTTCTTCTGCGACTCATGAACCATCCTCCTCCAAAGTATCCTTCATAATGTGATGAGTTCGTTCACGTTTTGGACATCTTGCCATCAGGCCAAATTCAGTTTCCTGCATTGCTTAAGAAACTGTCCCTTCACCTGTCCATATAGTATGCCGCGACCGTTCCTCGCTCATTCCTGAGTATGTATGGGTTACGTTAAGGGCGAATTGGTGTTTAAAAAAACAAAAAAGCGATCCGCCTTGTGGGGCGAATCGCCTGTAAATCGATACTTACGTCTCCATATAGGAGCTATGCGTCTGGCTGCCCGGGTCATAAACCATGACTTCCACCGACTCCGTAAGTATATCCGCATAACTATAAGATACTCGCTTGAAGGTTTCTTGCTCCTCATCAAGCTTAACAATAAAAACAGAAGGGTACGTTTCTTCCAATACACCCGTACGCTCAATGGTCTTACGGCGGCCACCATTAGCCCGCAACATAATTTTCTGACCAATATGTGCATCGAGATTGCGTTTGATATCCAACAGCGTGTTTTTAGCCATTGTCGACGACCACCTCTTTTCTTGTCCATTATACCGGATTTTACAGTCATTGTCAAATCAAAACTAATTATTATATCAGCATCAAAAAGTTGTTGTCAATGAATTTTTTTGCAAACAAAAAAAGCCCCAAATTGGGACTTTAAATGGCCTACATCAGACTGCCGACGGGTTCACTTTTAGCGTAGATAAATCATTCAGCCCAGGCAGACCTACCCGGTAACTCCCCCGTGTCTCGACACCACCCACACCCTGGCTACCACTGATGGTATTGTGCAGAACATCACTCATATTGACCGTATCCCGCACAGAGGTGAAGGAGGCCTTGGCTGCCACATAGACCGGGTCAAGTGCATGAATGAGAATTCTGCCTGGAGAACTGGCAAAGTTCGCTCCAGCGCGCAGCAGTGCCTCAAAATGGGACTGACAGGCCCCTGCCACAATAGTGAGGGCGTCCAGATGGCGTTCATATTGTCTGGCCACCTGAATGGCCGACACAAAATTTTGCGAGTTCTTATAGCTACCAAGACTATATAAGTCATAGGGCTGACGTGTCTTTAGCACCCCATCATGACCCGTAATGACCACGATATCCGGACGTACTTTGGGTAATAAACGGTATAAGGTATCTGCCATTGCCGATTCATGGACATATTGTCCCTCTGCGGGCACACGAAGTTGCTCATAGAGATCCATACTTTTTTTCAAATAGTTCGGATCTCCATCCAGATGAAGCACCTTTCCAGGCATTTCAAAATAAGCCGGTTCCTGCTGAGCAGACCAATCTTGTACCAGACCTTCCCGATTCCGCTCAGCCTGTTCCATACGATTCTGCTGCAGACGGGACAGGGTCTGATGTGCTTTAATATGCGCCTGTCTGGTCTTGGCGCTTTGTGGTTCGTAGGGAACCTTTATCAAATCGTCCACCGGGGAATCGGCAATCAGCCGGAACTCAGTCCCTTTAATGACCGCAGCATCCAACTGGAGGCCTTCCACCCGAAAAGTCACATCGCCGCCGTATGACTTCCGAACGACCAAGTCTCCGATATTCATCAACGTAATCACCTCTACCCCATCGTATGGGCAGAGACCCGGTTTGGTTCATTCAAATTTTACAGCGCTGCACGTACCCCTGCTTCCCACATTACGGTGCTGAGTGTGGCATACTCTTGCAGACTCAACGTCTCTCCACGTCGGGACGGTTGAATGCCTGCCTGCTCCAGCAGAACGTCTGCCTGTTCCCGGTTCTCTTTTGTGAAGAAGCGTGCCTTCAGGTTGTTTGAGATTGTTTTTCTCCGCTGGGCAAAAGAAGCCTGTACCACTTCGAAGTAGTGTGCTTCATCCGGAATCTCCACTGGTGGTTGCTCACGCACTTTTAGCTTAATGACAGCTGATTCCACATTAGGTTGCGGAATGAAGACCGTAGGAGGCACAATGCACACAAGCTCCGGCATACTGTAGTACTGAACTGCGATGCTCAGACTGCCGTAGTCTTTTGATCCCGGTGCAGCAGCCATCCGTTCAGCCACTTCTTTTTGGATCATGACAACAATGCTGTCTACCGGCAGCTTCTCTTCCAGCAGTTTCATCATGATTGGAGTCGTTACATAATAAGGCAGGTTAGCCACAACACTGACTTTGTCCACGGATGCAAAATCCGTATTAAACAACTCAGCCAGATCAAGCTTCAACACATCCCCATGATGAACACGTACATTCGAATAAGGCTGCATCACTTCTCCCAAGATTGGGATCAAGCGCTGATCAATCTCTACGGCTGTGACAGGGCCGGCTACCCGAGCCAGTCGCTCCGTAAGGGCCCCAATACCCGGTCCGATCTCTAACGCCCCCTTGGACTCGTCCAAATCGGCTGCATTAACAATTTTGTTCAGTATATTTTGATCGATCAGAAAGTTCTGACCCAGACTTTTCTTAAATGAGAATCCGTGTCTTTGAATAATCTCTTTGGTTCGCTTGGGCGTTGCAATTTCTATCGTCTCTTCCATATCCTTCATATGCTCACAATCCTTCACGTTCAATTTGCGCTAATGCTGTAGAGAACTCTTCCCGTGTAATCTGAAATACACTGAGACGTTTGTGGAACTGCTTCCCGTTACAATAACCGATGCCCAGCAGATTGCCCATCTCCATGCGACGTGCAGCAGCCTGCGGATGCACAATAAGTCCTGCCGCAATCAGGTCCTCCCAATCGATCAGGCTCGGAGCACCTTCGTATGAAGTATGTACACGCGCCAGAGCATGACGGATCGCCTCAGGTGAGGCATTCTCCACCCCAATGTCACCTTTGCGTGTTGCATCGGCCTCCGGAATGAAGGCATGTTTACAGCCAGGGACCTTATTCGCAATAATTTTACGAATGCGTTCGCCAGCATGATCCGGATCTGTCAGTACAATGACTCCCCGTCTCTCCTGAGCAAGCGCAATCCGCTTCAGAATGCGTTGGTTGATGGCTGATCCACCTGTTTCTATTGTATCGGCTTCAACGGCCCGACGGATGGCTACCGTATCGTCACGGCCTTCCACCACAATGACTTCTTTTATCATGTTCCATTTCTTCCTTTCTAACGCAAAAAGAAGAGGAATATCCTCTTCTCTGCCAAACGGCGGGGGAGACTGAATTCAGACTCCTCCGCCGCATATTCCGCATGAATCATTCATGCAACTATTTTATAGCATTCCCATTTCAAAGTAAAACGATTTTAGTTCGCTTCCGGCTTCACCGGACCGATCACGTAGACCGTCTTGCCTTTCTTACGTCCAAAATTCAGGGCATGCTTCACACTGTCATAATATACATCAATTTTGTTGCCTTTAATGGCACCGCCTGTATCTTCCGCACGACGGAATCCCAGACCTTCGATATATACCCACCAGCCAATTGGAATGACTTTGGGATCAACCGCAATGGTGCGCCCTTCCGTTACACGAGTACCGGAAGCTGTTTTAGTACCAATGCCCGGCTCTTCGGAAGAGTAGGCAGTCATGGATACATTTTTAAGTACTTTGGAGTATTTAAAAGAAGTCCCGGATACGGTAATCACTTTGCTGCCCGAGGCAGATGTTTTCTTCGAGTTCGTTGTTGTAGCCTTTTTGGTTGTTGACGTTTGAGCCGATACGGTCTGAATCTCAGGTTCTTTCACGACCGGTTTTGCTTTGGTGCCGACAGCGATCACTTTATCTACACGATTATTCGCGACAGATTTGCCGACCATTTTTTTGGAGACCAATTCTCCATCCTGAAATACCTTTTCGATATGCTGCACAATTGTGCCTTCTTTGCCGTTCACAACGACACGGTTATCCCCTTTGTACAAGCTAGGGTCAGCCGTTTTAATGACTTTGTAAGCGATCGGTTGCTCTACATCCACTGTACGCTTTGTTACGCGCACTACACGGATCTTCATCTCCGCTTTGATCGCAGTGCCAAGCGCCGGATACACTTTATCATTACTCTCAACTTGAATACCTGATTTTTGAATTGCATCTTCTACCGATGAATCGGTTGTATACAGAGTCTTGGTGTCTCCGTCTGCCGTAATGTTAACTGGAACGGCCCGCTCAATAACGATTCGGTCTCCATCTGTAATCGCCCCATTCATGGACATGGATACCTTATCGTGAGGGCTGACTGTGATCGACTGCTCCTCCAGCATTTCCTGAAGCATTCCTGTACGAGTCTCTACCACCTGAGCCTTGCCATCAATAACCAGTGAAATTTGTTTCCCGGCCTGACCGTAAACGACTAACAAGATCATGATTGTAAGCGCAATTGAGAAAATCGCGATCAATGCCATTTGACGCATGTTCTCATGCTTCCACCGCAACGCGAAAGACTTACTGGATGATCGTGACTCATGGGTCTCTTCTGGTTGGAATGTGCCCACTTCTCCGTCCTCCTTCATAGCCTCGCCGTCTAAAGTAATGCATGATGTCTTTGACGTGACTATACCAAATTTTCTACAGAACACAGATCGGACCAACATAATCCGGTTCTGCACCATGAATCAATCTTCGCAACATGATGTCATCCTCCTGAATACCTACCGTATGATGACAATATTTCTTTTATTCAAAAACAAAAAAGCCAAAGAAAGAGTGTAAGAGGAACTCTTTCGTGGCTTCCGAATGATTTTGAATATCGGAAATTCATGCACGAGGTTGCCTCTCTTTTTCCGCTTGCGAGGTTAGCTGTCGGGTTCGGGCGAAAGAGAGCCGCCCTATCTTGGGTCACCCGCTCATGGCGGACGCCCTTGAATTCACCCCGAGACCCAAAGAAGAAATCAAATACGGCTTCGCAGTTCCCTTCGCTGCTTTTGGGTCAGCGAACGTTGCGCATCGGCCAAATACACCGATGTTTAAGCCCTATTGGTTCCCCCGCTCTCCGTTAACGGAGACTCAGCGAGACTGATTCATGAAAGTAATGTTGTTTCATCGGAAAGTGTCCCTTTGTTCATCCCCCGAACATCTGTCCAATTTTCCGCACAACAATTCACTGAAAAGATGATATCCTGTTTTGATGCATGTTGTAAAGCGTTGATCAAGTACGTTTTTCTGAATATTTGGTTAAAATATTGTAATATTCTTGATTTATTTGAATCAAAGGGCAAATTAACTCCGCTTACCTGCCTTTTTCACCTCATTTGCTCGTTTTTTTAACGAATTCCAAATCGTTCCATGGCATTTTTGGTTGTTATTGCAGCAATTTCCTCCACCGAAATGCCTTTAATTTCCGCAGCTGCCTCTGCAACCAGACGTACATGCGCTGTCTCATTTCGTTTCCCACGATAAGGGTGAGGTGTCAAATATGGAGCATCTGTTTCAATGAAAAACCGGTCCATAGGAACCTTCTCCAGTACCTCTTTGGGCTGCTTTGCATTTTTGAATGTGATCGGTCCTCCGAAGGAGAGATGGAAGCCCATATCGAGACAACTTTTCGCTGTTTCCCAGCTGCCCGAGAACGAGTGCATCACACCACCAACTTCACTCGCTTTCTCTTCACGCAAAATTCTTATGATATCCTCATGTGCATCCCGATTATGAATGACAATTGGCATGTTCACTTCACGAGCCAAAGCAATTTGTTGTCGTAATACGCGATGCTGTATTTCCTTCGGTGAAGTATCCCAGTGATAATCCAATCCAATCTCACCGATCGCAACCACTTTTTCATGCTTGCATAAAGATGCAATCCACTCCAAATCACCCTCCTGCATAGTGATCGCATCTACTGGATGCCACCCTACAGCTGCATAGATAAAGTCATATGTTTCAGCGAGTTTCATCGTAGTTGGAATCGTCTCCCGGTTAAAGCCAATGTTGATCATGCGACCAACTCCTGCATCCACAGCACGCTGAATCATGTCCTCGCGGTCCTCGTCGAATTGTGGTGCATCCAGATGTGTATGTGTGTCGAACAGCATCATGTTTGTATCTCCCTTCATGTCGAAATAACGACTATCTTCTTTTTCAAAATTCAATTTGTAAAATTCAATAATTCAATGACTCATACATAAAACATTTTGGGTATCTGTGTATTACATCATTACGTTTGTTTCTTCACAACTACAATATATAGAAGATATACGGATATTCTGATCTATATATTGCTGATTGTACCCATTCTACCTGCTTGCATTTACAAAATTATGTCGATCTACATATACTCCCCATTAAAGCAGATTACTGTATCATGAAAAATAGCTCTTTTAGAAAGTGTTTTGATATCGAAATTCTTCATCGGATTATACCCACACGATTACAAGAAATAGGGGCGTATATGTGACGGTAATTCGTGAATAATCGCATCCACCTTGTTTTGCGGGTAATACAAATGATGTTTCCCTCGGTGAAGCCCACTGATGGAACGGACAATGTCAGATACTTCTGACAACTCACGTAAATTGTCCTGTCGATCCAGAAGAAGAATCTGCTTATCTGTGGATTCATCCGGACGAAACACATCATACGGATTATCCGAAGGAAAATCAATTTCAAGATCATATTCGGGATCGAGACCAGCCTGTACAAAAGCTTCCCGAATCTCTTCCATCATTGTCAAGTCGACCTGTTCAAGCTCTACATACTTATATAACTTGCGATCCATAAAACGTTCGCATAACTCACTCAGAACAGTATCGTCCTCCTTGCGCCACTGCGTAAATGCCGTCTGAATTAATGCTTCATCCAACTGCAAATATTCATCTACGGATAATTCTCCTTCAAATAGTTGAGGGAGTGGATCAATCATGAAGCGGAATTGAAAACCATGCTGTATGAGTGTTTTCGCTCGCTTGAATATTTGCCGCAATATAATTTCAGAACTACGAGTCACCGGATGGAAGTAAATCTGCCAATACATCTGATACCGAGACATTAGGTAATCCTCCACAGCATGCATGCCTGACTCCTTGACTACAATCCGCCCATGATAAGGACGCAGCATCCGAAGGATACGATCAAGGTCAATCGTGCCGTAATTTACACCTGTAAAATAGGCATCCCTGAGCAAATAATCCATTCGGTCTGCATCAAGCGGACTGGTCACCAAGTTCACCACAATCGGCTTTTCATACGTTTTTTGAATGACAGACGCTACTTTGTCAGGAAAATCAGGAGCATACCGTCTTAAGATCGCCCCTACTTCGGTATCACCTGTAATAATGCGACAAGTCCAATCTTCGTGATTCATGTCAAAAGCTTCCTCAATGGAATGAGAGAATGGCCCATGCCCGAGATCATGAAGTAGAGCTGCACAAAGAGCTACAATCTTTTCTTCCTTCGGCCAATCCGAATAATGACTTCTTTCAAATTGAGAGATGATCTTGCGTGTGATCTCATAAACACCTAGTGAATGTGAGAACCGACTATGCTCTGCTCCGTGAAATGTAAGGTAAGAAGTACCCAGTTGACGAATCCGGCGTAAACGCTGAAATTCCGGGGTGTTAATTAACTGCCATATAACCGGATCTTGCACGTGGATATAATTATGTACCGGATCTTTGAATACTTTCTCTTCCGTTAAACGTTGTTCCATGTCGACTCACTCCTTTAATTTCTTTTATATTAACGCTTTGAACTCTACGATTCACCTAAGATTCGACACGTTATGACGAACTTTGTCGAATGAAGTAGTTTTGTCGTTTTCCAAATCGACAAAGCTGACATTGAGGTTTAAATGCGAAAAACAGCTTCCAATCCCTTACCACCAGTAACCTTGTGAAAAACAGCCTTAATTTTAAGCTAATTTTAAGGTTGACTGATTTGGGAATCGTTGGTATGATGAGTATCATAAAACATAAAATAATGTCGAATAATGACAATGATAGTTAGCTGAGAGGAGCACTGATTATAATGATGAAATCAACAGGTATTGTAAGAAAAGTGGACGAACTGGGACGGGTAGTTATTCCAATTGAATTGCGCCGTACGCTCGGTATTGGTGAAAAAGATGCTCTGGAAATCTATGTTGACGGCGAGCGCATCATGTTGAAAAAATATGAGCCTGCTTGTATCTTCTGTGGTAATGCAGAGAACGTTACTTACTTCAAAGGTAAAATTGTTTGTAACGAATGTATTTCCGAAATCCCTGCACCTGTGACAAAATAAGAAAAACCAGGTATACTGGACTTATCTAAATTGTTATTTCTAACCTTTTTAATATTCCTTAATGACCTTCCCGGTGTGAACCCCACCGCGGAAGGTATTTTTTTGCCTTGTTATGGGTTCCATTACCCAAAATAATTCTGTCACACGCGAACCGCGGAAGAGAACGATGAAATTTGTTTGGAATTTTTTTGAGCCACTCTGCTCTTTTTAATATTCCACTAAGGTTGGATATAAGCTTCTTTTCAAGTTATGTTCCCCACAACAGAAGATATTGGGTTAGATTACTGCTCGATTAATGCATTATATACATCACGCTTCGTCAGGCCGCGATCGGTAGCCGTTTTTTTCATTGCATCTTTGCGGTTATGTCCTTCACCCTCATAATGGCTGACATGATCGGCGAGTGACATGAGCTGCCACCATGCTTCGCGCTCAGCCTTACGCTCCTCTTCCTTAATGCCTTCTACCAGCAAACAGTACTCGCCAAGAGGCGGATGTTCTTCAAGCCAATCTATACATTCCTTCACAGTGCCCCTTGCGAATTCCTCATGACGCTTGGTTAGTTCACGAGCCAGGACAATCGAGCGATCACCCAGAATTTCTTCGAGGTGGACTAATGTTTTCCGAATACGGTGAGGCGATTCATAAAATAACAAAGTCCCGTTGGATTCGTCAAAAGCCTCCAGCACTTTTCGCATGTCCTTTTTCTCCCGCGGCAAAAAACCGCCGAATGTAAAACGCTCCGTCGGTAATCCGGACACGATCAGAGCAGACAACGCAGCGTTTGGTCCAGGGATGGGAATGACCGTTATTCCTGCCTCCAGTGCAAGCTGTACAAGGTCAGAACCAGGGTCCGAAATGGCTGGCAAACCAGCATCGCTGACAAGTGCCAAATTTTTTCCTTCTATTATATAGCGTATCAGTTCAGGTCCACTCGCCCCCTTATTATGCTCATGATAACTAAACAGCATCGAAGGTGTAATTTCAAAATGGGTCAGCAGTTTTCGGGTCTGGCGTGTATCTTCTGCTGCAATGATGTCACAACTCTGCAATGTCTTGATGGCTCGGAAGGTCATATCCTCCAGATTACCAATGGGTGTTCCAACCAGATATAGCTTGCCTGACCCTTCAGGTTGCTCCGCATAGCTTTTCTGAATATGCAAAGTCATCTAAAGCCCTCCTTTCGTAGTACGTTCAGCATGTTGCTGACCATAGTAAATATCCATAATCTCTTCGCAGTATTTCCCCTCTTCATTGTAGACAATGAGTGGAGGAAGCATCCTTACTTCTGGTTTACCATCTTTCATTCCTTCAATTAATACCATGTTGGCTTCCAGATGAGCACGGGGATGTACCATCCGAATCCGCTTTGGCTCCAGCTTATACTCGCGCATGAGCGAGATAATCTCTGCAAGTCGCTGCGGACGATGAACCATCGATACTTTTCCGCCATTACGTACAAGTCGACTGCAAGCCTGTATCACTTCTTCCAGGGTACATCCGATCTCATGACGTGCCATTGCCTGATGTGTGTTCATCTTGAGATCACTGCCGTTCAGGGGCATGTATGGAGGATTAACCGTTATTGCATCGTATACAGCATGTCCTGTTTCTTTTACCAGTTCTCGCAAATCACCTTCACGAACCATAATCGACTCATTCAATGCATTTAATTGCACACTGCGACGTGCCATATCAGCCAAACGTGGCTGAATCTCGATCCCTTCCAGACTAGCCTGCGTACGCGTTGTAAGCAGAATGGGAACCACCCCGTTACCCGTACACAAATCAAGTACACGACCCCGTTTAGGTACGGAAGCAAACCGGGCTAATAATACGGCATCCATCGAAAAACTAAACACTTCATCACTTTGAATGATTCTCAGATCATGAGAGAGCAGATCATCAATCCGCTCTGACTCATGTAACACAACTTCATTTGCTTTCATATGTTACGCTCATCCTCCGGTACTCTATATCTCATGTTTGTTTAGTTTAGGTTTATAACCTTGAAAAAAAACCGTAGGGGATCCCTACGGTCACTTCATTTATTCAAAAAAGACAGGCAGAACAGACAATCGCCTTCCGTCCGCAGATGTCCATAATAGACGTTGCAGATATGGAAGCCTTCGTGATACAACCGGGCCAGATTATCATACCCTTCACCCACAACATCTTCACCTGTAGCCGGACCTGCTGGTCTTGCTACGGGAGCGAGTGCTGAGGAGATCGGCAGATCTGCCGGAGCCTCACGTTTGAGCAGTTTGCGTAACTGCTCGTTCTCGATGGTAAGCCGCTGATTATCCTCAAGCAGCTCCTTCACAATCATTTTTAACTCTCCTAAATCACCGTGCAACTGACCCAGTTGGGTTTCCATTTCATGAATGTGCGTAAACAGATTTTTCTTTTCCAAGTTTCCACCCCGAAGCAACCTTTATGGTTTACTTGATAACGACGTCATCCAGCGGAAGTTCTTTGACTTTACTGATGTCGAACAGTTGAACATGGACTGTGCGGCTACCGGCATTAATTCCGACAACTTTTCCTTCACCCAATGAGGTGACGACCAATTTGCCTACAGCTGGCAGTTCTTCTCTCACACTTTCATAGTTATCATGCTCAAATTTCAGACAGCACATGAGTCTTCCGCACAACCCTGAAATTTTCGTCGGATTCAGTGACAGGCTCTGATCTTTAGCCATCTTGATTGATACCGGCTCAAAGTCTCCCAGCCAGGAAGAACAACACAACACACGGCCGCAAGGTCCGATTCCGCCAAGCATCTTCGCTTCATCACGTACACCAATCTGTCTCAGCTCGATTCGTGTCCGGAATATGCTTGCCAGATCCTTGACCAGCTCCCGGAAATCAACTCTTCCTTCAGCTGTAAAATAAAATATAATTTTATTGCGATCAAACGTAAATTCCACATCGACCAGCTTCATTTTGAGGCCATGGTCTTTGATTTTATTTAAACAAGTACCGAATGCTTCTTTGGCTGCACGCTTGTTCTCATCAACCACACGGGCATCTGTCTCGCCCGCAACGCGGATGACTTTCTTCAGCGGCAACACCACATCGGACTCGCCCACTTCCTTCTTACCTACAACAACCTTACCGTACTCAACCCCCCGCGCTGTCTCCACGATAACGCAGTTTTCTTTCTCAATGGGAAGGTCCAGGGGATCGAAGTAATAAATTTTGCCCGCTTTTTTGAAACGGACACCCACTACACTGTACAAAAAATTAACCCCCTTGTAAGCCAACCCCACTTCGTCTGAAGCCCCGTCTTCTTAGGGAACCGGCCGAAGTTATAACCGTTTGCATATGATTGGAGCTAACTCTGCCCTCTCCCAGTCTTATGCCAAACCGATCAAAAATTGCTCCAGACAAAGCTGGCCATTGACGTTGAAACGCAATTTTTTTCTGCATGCTGCGGCCATATCCATATAGGAGACCCACTGCTCTGTGCTGCGGGTATGTGCCAACTGAGATAACATGTCTAACTGATCTATAAAAACGATATGTTCATGCCTATCGTACTGAACATAAAGCATGTCCCTAAACCATAGATGGAACAAACTAAGCAACATGTCCAGATGTTCAGAGAGTCCGGTTTTAAAAAGCTTCTGCTGTGCAGAGATCAATGATGTACTTCCTCTACCCAGGGACTCCTTCCCTAATTGTAACATTACGTTTCTAATTTCTGCAAACCAATTCTGCTGGAGAATTTCTCTACATGCTTCCAATCCTGACGCTAAATGGACGGCAGAGCGAGCCAGATTGGCAGGGTGCCCTTCCTCGATCAGAGATTGCAGCATCTCTTCCGGATTCAGTGCGCTGAACGGCACCAATTGGGAGCGTGAGCGGATCGTTGGCAACATGGCCTGTCCATTATCTGTAATCAGGATGCCGACTGCTGGTACCTGCGGTTCCTCCAGAAATTTGAGCAAACTATTTGCTGCCTGAACCGTCATTTTCTCGGCTTGTTCTATAATATATACTTTGGGATGACCTGCCTCTGATCGATATGAAAAGATACGCTGCAGATCCCGGATTTGATCTATTTTAATGTTGTTTCCATCTGGTGCAAGCATGGTTAGATCCGGATGGTTACCATGATCCACCTTACGGCATTCAAGACACTGCCCACAAGCGTCATCTTCAAGCTCTGTACAGAATATTGCCTTGGCAAAGGTAATTGCCGTCTTCCGTTGCCCACTACCAGCTGGACCGCTAAACAAATACGCATGGCTTATTGCATGACGTCTCAAACTGCTTTGTAACATTTGCTTGGCCGCTTGTTGACCCATAATCTGTTGAAAGGACATACTTCCTCCTCAGAAGCTTAAATTAATAAGCATCCCCCGAATTTCGCCTACTTGTTGTAATAGAGAGATTTTTCCTTCTTCTGTATCCAGCAGTTCATCAGCCATGGATAACAGAGCGGAGTCGATTTCATCAATCAGCTTATAACGCTTGCCTCTGCCACGACGATCCCAACCCCTTGTCTCTTTCATGGATACACCGCGACGAACGGTCTCTTCCAGGAACCTTTTAACAAGTTGCTTATACGCCTTCAGTTCACGAATCGTCATGGAACGTGCCAGGCGATCGCCCTGAAGCTGGATTTCACTAAACCGGCGATTCAGTTCAGCTTGTGAGGCCCGTTCCCCCTGGTGATTCATCATATCAGAGAAATTTTTGGATTGGACCGGTTTGGAACCTGAATCAGTAGAACTGATCCCGCTCTGAATCGGTCTGAATCCAGGATTGATTTTCATGGATACGCCCGCTTTCTATCATAGATAGCCAATCGCCCATCAGCACAGTGCGCGTTGCGCCTGTGCGTGAGAATGAGGCTTTTATATATGCTGATCACACTATATATAATGGTAGATACACATCACCATCAAGGATTTTTTCTTTGTAGTCAACCTCTTTCCGAAATGAACCATTCCCCAGCTGGGAAATGCTCATCCGGAAAGAGTATGCTGATTCTTCTCGTCAAGAAAGGCGTTCCGTAAGTGGCACGCACGAACTCTGTTAACTCTTCTTGCATCCATCGTTTCCAACATGCTATCGATCATGAAGGACCCTCATGGGATCCATGCAATAGGTTTAATTAGAAATGTTCGAAGCGATCTACCGGTAGAACAAATACAGTAGCTCCACCTACTTGAACTTCAACAGGTAGCGGCAGGTAAGAGTCGGTTGTTCCACTCATCGGTGTGACCGGAGTCACGAGCTGTTCACGAACCTTACAGCTGCTGCGAATGACGTTCATTACGGATTCGACTTGACCATCATCGACACCGATCATAAACGTCGTGTTGCCTGCCTTCAAAAATCCGCCCGTACTGGCAAGCTTCGTTGCCCGAAAGTTTGCTTTGACCAATGCGCTGGATAATCGGTTGCTGTCTTTATCCTGTATAATCGCAACAATCAGTTTCATCCTGCATAACCTCCTTTAGAATAAGCACCTTTATCAAATGCCCTGTCTATATATTAGACAATTACTCGTCAAAATCCTTCAAAATCCCTGTCTCCAGCGACAAAATCATTGCTGCCAAGACATCCTCCTGCTTCATGGAAGCATCGATAACTCTGATCCGTTCCGTGAACTGCTCTTTTAATAGGAAGTAACCCTCTCGCACTTTACGGTGAAACTCCATATTTTCCAGATCCAGACGGTTCACTTCCCGGCCATCATGAGCATCAATCCGGGCAAGCCCCACTTCAGGCTCAATGTCCAGATATAAGGTCACATCCGGCATGAGATCACCAATCGCAAAACGATTAATGGCCCATACATTCTCTATCCCGAGTCCACGGGCGTATCCTTGATAGACCAGACTGCTATCAACAAATCGGTCACAGATGACTGCTTTTCCAGCTCTCAGAGCAGGCTCTACCTTCTCCGCCAGATGCTGGCTGCGTGCAGCTGCATACAATAGCGCTTCGGTTCGAGCATCCATTGCCGTATGAAGAGGGTCCAGAATAATTGAACGTATTTTCTCCGCAATCTCAATTCCGCCAGGCTCTCGCGTAACTACGTAAGGTATACCCCGTTCTTCAAAATAAGAACCTATTCTACCGATCATCGTTGTTTTACCGGAACCCTCTCCCCCTTCCAGCGTAATGAATTTACCTCTGCCCTGCATATGCTTCCCTGCTTTCTATGTCGATAATTGCATCTATTGCTGCTGTAATGAATATGCTTAGACCCTCTTGCTACAGGATATGATATCCCCCGCCCAGAGGTGTATAGCTACAGCTATATCGGTACGTAATAATAAAACCAAGATCATACAAGCTTGTTTCTTTCTATAATACTATAGGTCAGCGGTTACTCCAACATGAACAACAAAGTAAAGCGTTCAACCGTAGATGATCCATACCCATAATGGAAGCATAATTGATCCGGCAATGGCACTGACAATCATGGATACTGAACTAAGGGCTACTGCATTCTCTCCATATTCAAAAGACCTTGCCATGCCGAGGGCATGAGATGCTGAACCCAGTCCAATTCCATAGGCATGTTTACTGCGGACTTTGGCCCATTTCAAGAGCATCGGCCCCAATAATATCCCTGAGAATCCTGCAATCATCACAAACAGCGATGTGAATGAGGCATTCCCTCCAACCTGATTAGCAAGTTGGATAGCGACAGGAGTGGTCACGGATTTTGGCAATAAAGCGATGACCATCTCTTGAGGATAGCCAAGCAGAATGGCGATTAAAGCACCTGTGGAGACACCTGTAATACTGCCTCCGATTGTTCCACCCACAATTGGAATGATATTTTGCTTCAGCACATGCAGATGTCTGGACAAGGGAAAAGCGAGAGATACAACTGCTGGACCCAAGAGCTCCTGTATCCATTTGCCACCCAGCATGTACGTATCCAGCTTTATACCGGAAATCACCAAAATCAGGATCAGTATGGCAGTCGTTGTGAGTACAGGCATAAGTATCGGCCATTTCAGCCTTTTATATAGACGAGTGGCTGGAATATATACAGCGATGGTTAGCGCGATCATTCCAATTCCGAGGATGAATGCTGACAAGTGATCGCCTCCTTTTTGCCTGAATGAGACGATCTCCATGTCATAAGCCACTCACTTAATTTGGCAGATATCAGACATGTGATTAATGTGCTAATGATCAAACCAAGAACCAATAATAATGTGTTGGCTCTAAAAAAATCAAAATGATTAATAATGCCCACAGTTGGGGGGATAAACAACAATTGAAGATGAGATTGAAGCCACGTCGACCCTTCTTCTCCCCAACTCATTTTGATCCATCCCAGTTGAATGGTGATAAACAATACCAGCATGCCCACAATACTGCCTGTTAACGGCAGATGTAATATAGCTTGAATCAAGTTTCCAATCCAATAAAAACCGTACATCAACAAAACTTGCAGGACTATTCCTGTATATTTTTTTAGCGGAATACCCAAAGTGTTCCCTTCTTTCTTATGTCTATCTTTGTAAGTTGAACTAGAGCGCGTCTTCGAACATGCCGAAAGCCGGAACGTAACTGAACCGTGTCTGGATCAGAGCACGGAGCGGGAGCGCTAACGACCCTGTGACGTCTTATTCAGCGATTTGAAGCGCCCGCAGCAATCTAAGGAATCTGAAACACGCTATATTGGAATAACCAGCCGTTTACAGCGTGTTTGTTGGGTGATTTTGGTTAATAACGTGTCTCAGATTCCTTACAAAATAAAAGGAGGACTCGAAGGCTAAATAAGACGTCCTCGGTTCCTTAGAAAATCGTCTGGACAATTCGCCAGGATCAGCAATCCTTGACTTCCAGATGTTGGACCCTGACATCCTTCAACGTATTGCATGCCTGAGTTTGAAGACACACCCTAGCAACTAAATTAATGACCAAGAGACCCTCACATATGTAGGGTCCAGTATCGCTATCCGTATTGGTCATATAGACTACCTATTGGTGAATGCAATTCAGTTTTTCATGTGTATCGTCAATTCTTCATGACCTTCAATACCTGTAGAGATGCATCGGATACCCCGTGAAACTTTGCTCCTTCATCCCGCAGGAGTTGTATACGTGTCACCATCGATGGACTTAGGCGTTCACCCGGATACACAAGCGGAATCCCTGGAGGATACGGGACTACCATCTCAGCTGATCGACAACCCACGCTTTCTTCTATCGGAACATTGACCGTATCCGTATCCACAATCGGTTGCAGCGTGAAGGAGATCGGTTCCGAGTAGCGAGTGTTTTCTTGTAAATTGTTCCACGTGGAAATATAATGCGCCGAACCTTTCGCAAGCTGATGAGATGACTCTGTATTAGATTGGACCTGCTCATGCCCATCGGCAGAGCTGATATGGTGTAAAGCCTGCAACAGGTGCTGAGCATCTTGCACCGTTGAGCCCAGGCTGAAGAGCAAGACGACGTACCGTTCGTCGCTCATCTCGGGCACACAGCCGCATGCTTCCAGCTGCTGCTGTAGCCCATAACCGCTCAGCACCCCTGCGCCGTCATAGATGACGGCCTTGAATGGGTCCTGAGCGGTATACCCCGCGGCAGATGGCATCGCCGCCGCGGTCAGGCCCTCCCGTGTCTGCTGCGCAGCGGACACGGACATGCCAGCCGGCTTCGCGATTCCGGCTGGCGGTTCTTGCTGCAGCGGCTGTGCAGGCTGCAGCAACTGGAAGCGCGGCAGCTCCGCGAGGCCGCGCTTAAAGGTATTCACGGCGGCGAGTCCCGCCGTGAATGTGTTCGCGCCCTGCACGTGCAGCAGGCGGCGCGCCAGATCAAGCGAAGCCATCACCGGGTATGATGGGCTTGAGCTTTGCACCATAGCCAGGCGCTGCCTTAACAGGGACCGGTTTAAACGTGGTCCCTGAATGTGCAGCATGGCACCCATGGTTAAAGCCGTCAGCATCTTATGCGTTGACTGCACGACACCGTCTGCTCCGCATGACAGTGCAGAGACAGGCAGCTCCGGATGCTGCCCATAATGCGCGCCATGCGCTTCATCCACGAGCAGTGGCATGCCAGCGGCGTGGCATACCTCGGCTATGGGCGTCAGATCAGCGCCCATGCCGTAATAATTGGGCAAAGTGACAAGTACGCCCTTTGCCTCAGGATAGGACTGGACAGCAGCCTGCACCGTCTCCACCGACGGCATGACCGCAAGTCCAGACGCAGGATCGACCCATGGCTCCAGAAATACAGCTCTTGCGCCCGCCAGCATTAAACCGTGAATAACAGATTTGTGCACATTCCGTTGCACCAGCACAATACTGTTTGGCTCATCACACACGGTCAGCAATAAGGACAGATTACCTGCCGTACTGCCTCCCACAAGGAAGAAACTCTCCTCTGCCCCAAAACAATCTGCCGCAAGCTCCTGTGCTTCCTGGATCACACCTTCCGGATGATGCAAATCGTCGGTGCCCGTAATCTCCGTAACATCCATCTCCATCATCTCCAGAAATGAACGATCCGGTACCAATCCTATTTCCGAACCAGTTCCTTCAGCGCTAAGACGTTCCCCACTCCTCATGTCCGCCCCATGTTTCTCCACTGAACTGAATCGCTCTATCCCTCGGTTAACATTCCCTCCTGCATCGGTCTGAATCTCACCGTTGTGCTGGTGTTCCTCATTGACGATATCCTTAACTGGAGGTTGCCCTGCTTCTGCTTGTTCCATCAAATGTCGATAAGCTTGTCCATTCTTATGCCCAGGCACATGAAAAGAACGCTGCTTCGAATCACGATACGCAAGCAACGCTTCATATAGAGGGGCACTACTTGATTTATTTTTATGATCCATGAAATAACCATCCTGTACATATATAATGTGCGCCCTATGCGCTTCAAAATGCTTCCTAATCCAAGGAACGCACTTCTTCCCCATCTCCACACGCTCTACTGCAAATGATCTATACCATTATATCAGCATACGCCTTCCCAAGATGGCAAACAAGACAATCTCTCCTCTTAAAAACAGAAAAAGGCCCATTGGGCCTCTATGCACATCAGCATCGTTACAATGTGATGTTTCGCTTCTACTTCTATGAGCAACATTCATTATGCGTTTTTTTGTACCCAAATTTGCTTCATTTGATGAATAAAATAATTGTACTTGGCATCCTGCGCGTCGGTATGAACCATTTCTGCTTCACAAGTGTCACATATGAATTCAGATACAATAAAAATGCCTTCTCTTTTTCTTTGCTCGCAGATAATACATGTGTGTTCGGCATGTTCTTCCATGAACCATCCCACCTTGTTTTACGTTTACTATCAGTATTGCACAGTTTCTATTATTTTAAACATTTTCATAGTGCTTTCTTTCTATAAAATATATATATTCGCCCCCCCCCTCTTGGGTGTCTGTACCGAAAAATACATTCATTCTCCCTACAAGAACATTCACTTGCTTATGTAATACAGTTATCCTACATTCCACCGCATTTACCTCTACATCACGCATCCCTTGGCCTGACTCAAACTTATATTCAATTTCCTTAAAAAAACTTGGAATCTCAGCCGATATATAATACATGATAACGATATCAAAGCCTGACAGTCCGTGTATTCGGGAGTATACTGAGATAAGCTCCGTCGAATCTCAATATCTTGTACAATCGTCATGGCGTGAGATACAAGGTTCATATATACATACATGCATGGTTCATTCCCTTTTACTCGTGTAAGAAAAATGAATACCCACTCCCACACAAACGTGAATCCGAAGGAGGATATATAATCGTATGATCGCCGAACCGGAGAATAAAGCAACATTTTATCAATACCGGCTTCTGAAAAAAAAGGCTATCGCCCGCAGTGTCATTTACAGCTATCTGTGTCTGCCGGTCATCATGCTCTTATTCAATCTACTTGCATTCTCCTGGACTGGCCTCTTCTTTTTTGTACTGGCAGGTCCAATCACCATTTGGATTCATTATGTCATCGCCAGAACGATATTACTGCTGGTCCGTACCTCTTACGCCAAACGCTGGCGCTGGAATATGCGTATGCCCTGGTTAGGTTATATCCCTGATCAGCATTTCAGCTTCCGTATGTTTGTCCGGGTACACCTTAACATGAGCTGGATTGGATTATGTATCATTACAGTATGTTTGATATGGTCGCCGTTATCCTTCACCCTCTCGATGATCTTCTGGCATTTGTGGTTGCTGGGTCCTCGCTTGTATGTTGTAATGGTACTCTCCCGTGAGCGCAAAGATGGACTCATCAAATTGAATGAACAAGATGTTTCATACTATCTGCAATAACACTCCCTTCGTTTATGCAATACTGAATGTACCTCACTTACCTGTAATACATAATCGCTGAGCCCTTCGAATAATCTGGTGCAAAATCATGATCGTGTATCGTTCAGTTGACTCAGCCTCACATGCTCAAATAAAGGTTATCCACAGTGGATAACCTTTATTTGTCGTCCCCTTCTTATCCCTTATCCACAGTATGGGTATAGTAAAATAAGTTATCCCCACTCGAGACTCCGTTCTTCTCCTCTTTGCCTGCGGCTGCTCGATATCCTCATAGCCCCAGATATCTCGTAGATCGTACATCTTTGAGCAATCTCTTGCTCAGTCTCAGCTCTATCTGCCTTCTAGCTGATTTCCATCAGCCGTTCATTACTTCAATACCTTTATACAACTTATATCACTCTCCTTCTATTTTTAACGCTCTACACTCCCCTATGCTTCAAGCACACACACCACCTATACATGTACGAAAGAAACTATTCCATTCCTTATGACCTCTGACCCACCATACGTCATAGGTTCTCCCATCTTACTAAACTACTTTGCTAAATAACAAAAAGCCCCCGATCAAGTACACGGGAGCTTTACTATATTATAAGGAACATCACAACGTTAATTAATCATATACAACCTTACCCGCAACAGCTCAATCGTCTTCAGCCAATGATTTAACTGTCGTTTGAGTAGCATCATTTCTAGGAACCATTAGTGTAAAGGAACCATCATGTACTGCTAAATGCACAGTATGTCCTTCCTTTGCAAATACACGCAAGGTACTGGATTCATTGGATGTACCCTTGGCTTGCCTCTCTGTCCAACCCCAGCTTTTAATCTCGTCTAGATATACCTCAGGCAAGCTAGTACTCTCACTAATACCAGACAGCGTATATCGAACATAATCCATATCCGAATTATTTTCAGACTGGTCAGATTTATTCGCTACTTTAGGCACCGGAAAACTCTTCTCGTTCACCGCACCTTCATATGAAGTCCATACAGATCCTGATGCTTCACCGCATCCTGCCAGAATAACGGTCAAACAAAGCAACAGAAATGATTGTAGTCCAAGTCTCCGCCAACTTAACACACACACCCTCCTTTTCACAGCTGCACATTCCAGCTCTGTGGTCAGGTACTTTTAGCATATTTAACATAGTCCTATTATACTGGTTTTGCCGCTGTTATCCGTAACAAAAATGTTACCTTCCAGTATCGATCATGTCAGAGCTTCCGCTCATCGTATCTAATCCTTATAAACAAATAAAAACCACCACCGAATAACATCGGCAGTGGTTCTTTGCTTGGCGGCGTCCTACTCTCCCAGGACCCTGCGGTCCAAGTACCATCGGCGCTAGAGGGCTTAACGGTCGTGTTCGGGATGGGTACGTGTGGAACCCCTCCGCCATCGCCACCAAACGCGTAGCTTACATTTCAGAGTGTTGTTCTCTGAAAACTAGATTCGAAACGAAACATGCGAATTACAACTTGCTATTGGATAAGCCCTCGACCGATTAGTACTGGTCAGCTCCATGCATTGCTGCACTTCCACCCCCAGCCTATCTACCTCGTCGTCTTCAAGGGGTCTTACATACTGGGAAATCTCATCTTGAGGGGGGCTTCACGCTTAGATGCTTTCAGCGTTTATCCCGTCCGTACATAGCTACCCAGCGGTGCTCCTGGCGGAACAACTGGTACACCAGCGGTACGTCCATCCCGGTCCTCTCGTACTAAGGACAGCTCCTCTCAAATTTCCTACGCCCACGACAGATAGGGACCGAACTGTCTCACGACGTTCTGAACCCAGCTCGCGTACCGCTTTAATGGGCGAACAGCCCAACCCTTGGGACCTACTTCAGCCCCAGGATGCGATGAGCCGACATCGAGGTGCCAAACCTCCCCGTCGATGTGGACTCTTGGGGGAGATAAGCCTGTTATCCCCAGGGTAGCTTTTATCCGTTGAGCGATGGCCCTTCCATGCGGTACCACCGGATCACTAAGCCCGACTTTCGTCCCTGCTCGACTTGTAGGTCTCGCAGTCAAGCTCCCTTATGCCTTTGCACTCTTCGAATGATTTCCAACCATTCTGAGGGAACCTTTGGGCGCCTCCGTTACTCTTTAGGAGGCGACCGCCCCAGTCAAACTGCCCACCTGACACTGTCCCCGCACCGGATTACGGTACCAGGTTAGAACCTAGATACGATCAGGGTGGTATCCCAACGTTGCCTCCACACAAGCTGGCGCTCATGTCTCTTAGGCTCCCACCTATCCTGTACAGATCGTACCCAAATTCAATATCAAGCTGCAGTAAAGCTCCATGGGGTCTTTCCGTCTTGTCGCGGGTAACCTGCATCTTCACAGGTATTAAAATTTCACCGGATCTCTCGTTGAGACAGCGCCCAAGTCGTTACGCCATTCGTGCGGGTCAGAATTTACCTGACAAGGAATTTCGCTACCTTAGGACCGTTATAGTTACGGCCGCCGTTTACTGGGGCTTCGGTTCACAGCTTCGGGATTACTCCCTAACCACTCCCCTTAACCTTCCAGCACCGGGCAGGCGTCAGCCCGTATACTTCGCCTTACGGCTTCGCACAGACCTGTGTTTTTGCTAAACAGTCGCTTGGGCCTTTTCACTGCGGCCCCCTCGTGCTATTCACACTACCGGGGCACCCCTTCTCCCGAAGTTACGGGGTCATTTTGCCGAGTTCCTTAACGAGAGTTCTTCCGCGCGCCTTAGAATACTCTTCTCGCCTACCTGTGTCGGTTTGCGGTACGGGCACCTTCACCTGGCTAGAGGCTTTTCTTGGCAGTGTGAGATCATGACCTTCGCTACTATAATTTTCGCTCCCCATCACAGCTCAGCCTTACAATGTGCGGATTTGCCTACACATTAGCCTTACTGCTTAGACGGACATCCATCAGTCCGCGTCACTACCCTACTGCGTCCCCCCATTGCTCATAACGGCTTACGGTGGTACAGGAATTTCGACCTGTTGTCCTTCGACTACGCCTTTCGGCCTCGCCTTAGGTCCCGACTTACCCTGAGCGGACGAGCCTTCCTCAGGAACCCTTAGGCTTTCGGCGGATCAGATTCTCACTGATCTTTTCGTTACTCATACCGGCATTCTCACTTGTATAATGTCCAGCGCTCCTTACGGTACACCTTCAACCCTTATACAACGCTCCCCTACCCCTGATGCAAAGCATCAAGCCATAGCTTCGGTGGTGTGTTTAGCCCCGTTACATTTTCGGCGCAGAGTCACTCGACCAGTGAGCTATTACGCACTCTTTCAATGGTGGCTGCTTCTAAGCCAACATCCTGGTTGTCTGTGCAACTCCACATCCTTTCCCACTTAACACACACTTGGGGACCTTAGCTGATGGTCTGGGCTGTTTCCCTTTTGACAATGGATCTTAGCACTCACTGTCTGACTCCCGGAAGTAAGTCTATGGCATTCGGAGTTTGACTGAGCTTGGTAACCCTTGCGGGCCCCGCACCCAATCAGTGCTCTACCTCCACGACTCTGTTTTCCGAGGCTAGCCCTAAAGCTATTTCGGGGAGAACCAGCTATCTCCGAGTTCGATTGGAATTTCTCCGCTACCCCCACCTCATCCCCGCATTTTTCAACATGCGTGGGTTCGGGCCTCCAGTGCGTGTTACCGCACCTTCACCCTGGACAGGGGTAGATCACCCGGTTTCGGGTCTACGTCCACGTACTCATTCGCCCTATTCAGACTCGCTTTCGCTGCGGCTCCGGCTCTTCACCTTAACCTTGCACGGGAACGTAACTCGCCGGTTCATTCTACAAAAGGCACGCCATCACCCCTAAAACGGGCTCTGACTTTTTGTAAGCACACGGTTTCAGGTTCTATTTCACTCCCCTTCCGGGGTGCTTTTCACCTTTCCCTCACGGTACTGCTTCACTATCGGTCGCTAGGAAGTATTTAGCCTTGGCAGATGGTCCTGCCGGATTCATACGGGGTTTCACGTGCCCCGCACTACTCGGGATCCGTCTCGGAGGGAACAGACTTTCAACTACAGGGCTTTTACCTTCTTTGGCGGGCCTTTCCAGACCTCTTCGCTTAACCGGTTCCTTTGTAACTCCATGTGAGACGTCCCACAACCCCAAAGAGCAAGCTCTCTGGTTTGGGCTTCTCCGCGTTCGCTCGCCGCTACTGACGGAATCACTATTGTTTTCTCTTCCTCAGGGTACTTAGATGTTTCAGTTCCCCTGGTATGCCTCTACACAACCTATGTATTCAGTTGTGAGTAACTGGAAATTACCCCAGCTGGGTTTCCCCATTCGGACACCCCCGGATCAAAGCTTGCTTACAGCTCCCCGAGGCAGTTTCGTTGTTCGCCACGTCCTTCATCGGCTCCTAGCGCCTAGGCATCCTCCGTGTGCTCTTAGTAGCTTAACCATATCGCTCGTGTTCGAGCTGTCACTCCGCTTGGTTTGCTTGCGCAAATCCAAAAGTCGTTCCATTTCGATCACTCGCTCATGCAATCTACCTTATAAACACTTCACTTGTTTACACAAGATCAGCTTAAAGGAATGTTCTAATTCGCGTTTGTTTCGTTTCGATATCTAGTTTTCAAAGAACAAGCTCCATGCAAAAGCAAGCTGTTTTGAGAGTTTGAGCTCTCAAAACCGAACAACGAGTGAGTAGTTTGTGCAGATCTAGTCTGCTATTTGAATGTTTCCGTTGCAGGAAACGATTCTCCATAGAAAGGAGGTGATCCAGCCGCACCTTCCGATACGGCTACCTTGTTACGACTTCACCCCAATCATCTATCCCACCTTCGGCGGCTGGCTCCTTGCGGTTACCCCACCGACTTCGGGTGTTATAAACTCTCGTGGTGTGACGGGCGGTGTGTACAAGACCCGGGAACGTATTCACCGCGGCATGCTGATCCGCGATTACTAGCAATTCCGACTTCATGCAGGCGAGTTGCAGCCTGCAATCCGAACTGAGACCGGCTTTGTTGGGATTGGCTCCATCTCGCGATTTCGCAGCCCGTTGTACCGGCCATTGTAGTACGTGTGTAGCCCAGGTCATAAGGGGCATGATGATTTGACGTCATCCCCACCTTCCTCCGGTTTGTCACCGGCAGTCTATCTAGAGTGCCCACCCGAAGTGCTGGCAACTAAATATAAGGGTTGCGCTCGTTGCGGGACTTAACCCAACATCTCACGACACGAGCTGACGACAACCATGCACCACCTGTCTTGAATGTTCCGAAGAAAAGGTACATCTCTGCACCGGTCATTCAGATGTCAAGACCTGGTAAGGTTCTTCGCGTTGCTTCGAATTAAACCACATACTCCACTGCTTGTGCGGGTCCCCGTCAATTCCTTTGAGTTTCAGTCTTGCGACCGTACTCCCCAGGCGGAGTGCTTAATGTGTTAACTTCGGCACCAAGGGTATCGAAACCCCTAACACCTAGCACTCATCGTTTACGGCGTGGACTACCAGGGTATCTAATCCTGTTTGCTCCCCACGCTTTCGCGCCTCAGCGTCAGTTACAGCCCAGAGAGTCGCCTTCGCCACTGGTGTTCCTCCACATATCTACGCATTTCACCGCTACACGTGGAATTCCACTCTCCTCTTCTGCACTCAAGTCACCCAGTTTCCAGTGCGATCCGGGGTTGAGCCCCGGGATTAAACACCAGACTTAAATGACCGCCTGCGCGCGCTTTACGCCCAATAATTCCGGACAACGCTTGCCCCCTACGTATTACCGCGGCTGCTGGCACGTAGTTAGCCGGGGCTTTCTTCTCAGGTACCGTCACCTTGAGAGCAGTTACTCTCCCAAGCGTTCTTCCCTGGCAACAGAGCTTTACGATCCGAAAACCTTCATCACTCACGCGGCATTGCTCCGTCAGGCTTTCGCCCATTGCGGAAGATTCCCTACTGCTGCCTCCCGTAGGAGTCTGGGCCGTGTCTCAGTCCCAGTGTGGCCGATCACCCTCTCAGGTCGGCTACGCATCGTCGCCTTGGTGAGCCGTTACCCCACCAACTAGCTAATGCGCCGCAGGCCCATCCCCAAGTGACAGATTGCTCCGTCTTTCCAGTTTCCTTCAGGCGAAGAAAACAATTATTCGGTATTAGCTACCGTTTCCGGTAGTTGTCCCAAACTTGAGGGCAGGTTGCCTACGTGTTACTCACCCGTCCGCCGCTAACCATCAGAGAAGCAAGCTTCTCATCAAGTCCGCTCGACTTGCATGTATTAGGCATGCCGCCAGCGTTCGTCCTGAGCCAGGATCAAACTCTCCAATAAAGTATTGAAAAGAGCGATAAGCTCATTTTGAATCTGACGAGATTAAAAATCTCATTTGTGCTCCAGCCGATCCAAGCCAAGGCTTGTTTCAAACTTTCGCGTTCATTCTGCAAGCAGAATGTTTACTCACTCGTTGTTCAGTTTTCAAAGATCAAACTTGTTTTGCTACCGAATGTCGTTCTCTTCAGCAACTTTTATATCTTATCACATCCGAACCAACTTTGCAAGCTCTTTTTTTAAAGTTTCTTTCGAAGCTTATTTCGTTTGCTTGCCGCACCGTGTAAACCGTGTTTTCTTGGCCGGAATTAGAATATACCATGTACAGATTTACATTGCAAGTCTTTTTTTGAGTAATGATATATATATCTATATTATTTCTGTTTTTCTACATTCCCACACTTATCTCACTTAAAAGGCCCCTCTATAAAAGAAAGGCCCTCTCTTCAATTTACTTTAATATCTATTGTTATCCGATAACCTCTTGGATGTGAAGCTGCCGTTGCTGCATCAGGTTAATGATGGTTCCTTCTACTGACACCATAGGCCGTGTAGGATGATCTCGATCAGAGAATACGATCTCTCCAATTTGGTTATTGCTGAGTTTTACTCGGATGCCATTATGGATCTGGGTCGAACGTTGGACAAATACTCTTACAATTGCAGGATCCAATTTCCCAAATGCCTCACTTTGGATCTGTTCTAGGACTAGGTATGGTGATTGTGCCTTGCGGTAGATCTTCTCCAGCGTCATGGCGTGGAAAATATCAGCGATAGCTACAATCTTGGCATAAATATGAATCTGCGTACCACTAAGCTGCAACGGGTAGCCTGATCCATCCACTTTTTCATGATGCTGCAAAGCTGCAAGTCTGGCTCCCTCATTAATGGCCTTTGCCTGTTTAAGGATCTGATAACCATATTTCGTATGCTGGCGAATCTCTTCCTGCTCTGCAGCCGTCAACGTGGATGGTTTATGGAGAATCTGCGGATCTACCTTGTTGTTACCAATATCATGGAACAAGCCTGCAAAAGCAACTTGCATCCAATCCTTGGAGGGAAGATCGATCCACTGAGCCAGTTGATAGGATGTGATCGCACTCAGTACGGCATGGTGATATACATAATCATGTTCTTGCATTACTCGTGGACTGAAGGTAAGCACATTATATTGTTTGAGATGTGCAAACACAGCCTCCAACTGTGTACGTAACTCATAGACAGGCAATTCAGCCGCCAGAGAGGACAGGAAAGCATTTTTCGTTAGTCCGACCATCTTTTCATACTCATCCTGCAAAGACGTTACTACAGGAGCTGTGGTGACGTTCCCTGTCTTCCCTGCCCGTTCACCACTCTTGTCATTGGCAGAACTTCCTGCGGACACAGAGGCACCTTTGGTTGCTGTACTACTCGACGCCATTCTTTCCTGTTCAATATCTACCTGTTGAATCATAAAGGCTCTGAGCACTTCCATATCCTTGGGTAAAATAACTTTTCCCTTCTGAAGCAGAACGTTGCCGCGAAGTGTTTGCACATCACTCCCAAGTTTGAGTCCTGGTTTGACTTCTGACAGGGTGATTAATCCCATGTGTATTCCCCTCACTCATCGTTCTTCTATGTTAATAACAAACAAGACCATAGTCCCGGTTTTTCATGATATTTCCCATTATATTACTCAGGAATCAGGCTGTACATCCCAGATTCGGAAGAATAAAAGAAGAGATTCCTTTATACAAACAAAAGGGCTCCCTGTGGGAGCCCTCGCAATCTTCTTCCAATCTCCAAGAGATCAGTCTTTATAGAATTCTATTTTATGCTTCCGAACCGGAATCGTCGTCGCCCTCAACTTCATTAACGTCAGCATCAGAAACGGTGCCTTCTTCCAAGCTTACTACCGGAGCTTGGGACTCCTCGCCTTCCAAGCCTTCAAGCGACTCATCGTCTGGTTCCTCTTCATTTTTGTCAATTCGGCTGACTGTAGCTACTGAATCCTCGTCACGAATATGAATCAGCTTCACACCCTGCGTGTATCGACCCATAGTGGATATGCCTTCCATGCTCATCCGGATCAACGTACCGCTAGACGTGATAATCATCAGATCCTCTTCGGTTTTAACCATTTTGAGGCTGACTACTGCGCCGTTCTTCTCTGTGACATTAATAGTCTTGATCCCTTTACCGCCACGAGTCTGCATCCGATAATCACTGACAGGTGTACGTTTACCGTAACCTTTTGCTGTAACGATCAGAACATCAAGCTCTTTATCAACTACATCCATGCCGATAACAGCATCCTGTTCATCCAATGTAATCCCTTTGACCCCGGTTGCGCTACGTCCCATGGAACGTACGTTACCTTCGGAGAAGCGAATAGACATTCCGTGAGCTGTACCCATGATGATCTCTTGCTGTCCATCGGTCAGCTTAACATCGATCAGAACGTCATCATCACGTAAGGAAATACCGATCAAGCCGCCTTTGCGAATATTGGTGTAATCCTCAAGTGGCGTCTTCTTCACAACCCCTTGGCGGGTAGCAAAGAACAAGTATCTGTCACTTTCGAATTCCTGAACCGGAATTACGGCATTGACCGATTCGCCCTGCTCGATCTGGATCAGGTTGATAATCGGCGTTCCCCGTGCGGTACGTCCAAGCTCTGGAATCTCGTAAGCTTTGAGACGGTACACTTTACCTTTGTCAGTGAAGAACATGAGGTAATTGTGAGAGTTGGTCACGAACAGATGCTCAACAAAGTCGGTATCTTTCGTATCCATACCCACGACCCCACGTCCGCCACGTTTCTGGCTGCGGTATGTGGATACCGGCAGACGTTTCACGTATCCTGTATGGGTAATCGTAATGATAACCTCTTCACGTGGAATCAGGTCCTCATCCAGAATACTCTCTTCACCTACAGTGATCTCTGTACGACGATCATCGCTGAAGCGGTCACGGATCTCTTGCAACTCCGTACTGATAATCTCAAGCACCAGATGCTCATTGGCCAGAATCTCGCGATACTCTCTGATTTTGACCATCAGTTCGTTATATTCATTTTCAATACGTTCGCGTTCCAGACCTGTGAGGCGTTGCAAACGCATATCGAGAATAGCTTGAGCCTGATCATGACTGAGTGAGAAACGCTCAATCAAACCTTCTCTTGCTGCATCCGCATTACTGGATGAACGAATCAACGTAATAATCTCGTCGATATGATCCAGCGCAATACGCAAGCCCTCTAAAATGTGTGCACGAGCTTCAGCCTTTTTCAGTTCAAACTGCGTACGTCTGCGAATAACCTCAATCTGATGCTGCAGGTAGTGATACAACACTTCACGCAAGTTCAGAATTTTAGGTTCTTTATTAACAATCGCGAGCATGTTAATCCCAAAAGTGGATTGCATCGATGTATGTTTGTAAAGGTTGTTCAGGACAACCCCCGGATTCACGTCTCTGCGAAGCTCAATTACAACCCGCATACCATTACGGTCAGACTCATCACGAAGGTCAGTAATACCATCAATCTTTTTATCACGTACCAACTCGGCGATTTTCTCAACGAGTCTCGCCTTGTTCACCTGATAAGGCAGCTCTGTAACGATAATACGCGCCTTGTTGTTGTTCTCTTCGATGTTGGTTTTGGCCCGCATCGTTACTGAACCACGTCCGGTCTGATACGCCTGGCGAATGCCTGAGCGGCCCAAAATGTAGCCGGACGTAGGGAAGTCTGGTCCTTGAATGTAATCCATGAGTTCCATGGATGTAATGTCCGGATTTTGAATCATGGCCTGTACACCATCAATGACCTCGCCCAGATTATGAGGAGGAATATTGGTGGCCATACCTACCGCGATCCCGCCGACCCCATTGACAAGCAAGTTAGGAAAACGAGCAGGTAGAACGATTGGCTCATGTTCCTCGCCGTCATAGTTCGGTTGGAAATCAATCGTATCCTTGTTGATATCTCTAAGCATTTCCATAGCAATCTTGGACAAACGTGCTTCGGTGTAACGCATGGCTGCTGCCATATCGCCATCGACCGATCCAAAGTTACCATGTCCATCTACATGCATATAACGCAGGGAGAAATCCTGTGCCATCCGGACCATCGTCTCGTAAACAGCAGAGTCACCGTGTGGGTGATACTTACCGATAACTTCACCGACGATTCTGGCTGATTTTTTATGTGGTTTATCAGGTGTCATGCCGAGCTCTGACATCGCGTACAGAATACGCCGGTGAACCGGCTTCAATCCATCACGCACGTCAGGTAAGGCACGGCTAACGATGATGCTCATCGCATAATCCATAAACGATTCACGCATCTCGACGCCTATATCCCGATCTGTAATCTGAGAGTTCATTTCTTCCGCCATGCTGGACCTCCTTCTTGTCCTTCAACAAACGTTCCATTCCGTCATACAAAAAAATTGATTATATGTGAAAAGCCTAACAAGGCTAAAACCGCGCAAGAACGCTACTCTTTATTATATTACTTTCACAAAAGTTACACAATTAAACGTCCGCTGGGCAATAGCCTTTCTTCCGGGAACTTCTGCGTGTCTGGGGATACGCCCTGCCTTCCTCCCCAATTGCACATACAATGCTAGAAAAACGGCATATGTACTGTGCCTACCGAGGCTAAAGCCATTCCCGTCCTACGATCAAACTGCAAATTGTACAGCTCATCGCACAAAACGCCATATTTCTCTATTATACCACTGAAATCGTCTCTTGTCCTTTGATTTCTCCGTGTCTGTCCCTCTTTAGAACTGAGCAAAACATGAAAGGACTGATGAATATTGGGTATCCAACGCGTCTCCAGCAAATGGGCCAAAACAGCTGTGTTACAACGCAGTCGCATTGTGAATGAATATATCCCAGTGACCCGAAAATATAGCCGTCAAACTCTCGAACGAATGACTGAATTATTTGAGTCAAACTATATCAAACCAGACCGTGGTACTTACGGTAATGGCGTTATGCGAGTAAAAACAACCCGTTTATACGAACCTGTCGTTAATTCCGAAGATTCCACCACAGATGCGGAGGTTCCGGAAGAAACCAATGAGCGGAACGTACCTGATGATGAACCCGAAGCAAGTGCTGTTATCTTCAGAGATACCTATCTCACTACAACATATCAACTCCAATACGGTACAGAGGAGAGATTATTTCATTCCCTGGACGAACTCGAACGAGCACTGAATGATCGCATTCAGGAACGTGATTATATCATTCAACAAGGAATTTCGCTGATGAAGCATGAAGATTTGCCTTTTGACTTGCGTGTGTTAACTCAGAAAAATCTGCAACACAACTGGGAAACAACAGGTATTTTGGGACGTGTTGCTGCCCCGGGCAAAATCATCACCAACATTCATGGTGGCGGACGATTGGCCACGTTTGAAGAACTCGTACTCCCCCATCTTCACCAGGATGGCTTCAAAAAACTTCGCACTGAACTGTACCGCTTAGGTATTCATACCGCTGTGCAATTGCAAACATCATTTCCAAGGCTCAAAGAGATTGGTATTGATATTGCGCTAGACGAAGCAGGGCGTCCCTGGATTCTTGAAGTCAACACACTGCCAGGCATTTATGCCTTTGGCTTATTACCGGACAAGGAGGCATACCGGAAGATCAAACGTTATGCGATTGCATACGGTCGTTTGCCCTCCAAAAAGGGTAAAAGCTCTCGTACATCCCCTAAAGCACAAGCCTCGTCTGCCAAAAAACGTATACGCAGATAACAAAGGGATAAGGAAGTCTAAGTATTCGCCTTCCCTGTTCATACTTTCCCTAATATAAAAAAGGCGCCCTCTCAGGCGCCTCTTCGAATGTGTTAAATGTCGAGGTTTTTCACGTATTTTGCATTTTCCTGGATAAAGTCACGACGCGGTTCAACGTTATCCCCCATCAGGGTGTCAAACATGGCATCAGCAAGGATGGCATCATTAATCGATACTTGCATCATGGTCCGACTCTCCGGATCCATCGTTGTTTCCCACAATTGTCCGGCATTCATCTCGCCAAGACCTTTGTAACGCTGAACGTTGAATTTTGCATTTTCGCCGAGCGTTGCAATAATTTCATCACGCTCTTTCTCGGAACCGGCATAACGAATCACTTTGTTACGCTCAATCTTGAACAATGGCGGTTGTGCAATATATACATAACCTGCCTCAATGATTTTGCGCATGTACCGATACAGGAATGTCAGCAATAGTGTTCGGATATGAGCACCATCGACGTCGGCATCGGTCATCAAAATGATTTTGTGATAGCGGGCTTTAGCAATATCGAAGTCATCACCAATACCTGTACCCATTGCCGTAATAATTGCTCTAATCTCCGCATTACCCAAGATCCGGTCGAGACGAGCTTTTTCCACGTTCAGAATCTTACCACGCAACGGCAAAATTGCTTGGAAATGACGATCCCGGCCTTGCTTCGCTGAACCGCCTGCAGAGTCACCTTCAACGATGTACAATTCACTGATTGAAGCATCCTTGGATGAACAGTCTGCCAGTTTACCTGGAAGTGAGCTTACTTCGAGTGCACCTTTACGACGTGTCAGTTCACGGGCTTTACGGGCAGCTTCACGCGCACGTGCTGCTTGCAGACCTTTTTCCAAAATGCGACGGGATACGGAAGGATTCTCTTCCAGGAACTCCTGCAGCTTCTCGGCAAACAAGGATTCGACAATCCCACGCACTTCGCTGTTGCCCAGCTTGGTCTTTGTCTGTCCTTCAAATTGCGGCTCCGGAATCTTGACCGAAATAATAGCTGTCAAGCCTTCACGCACGTCATCCCCGGAAAGGTTACCCGTGCTGTCCTTGATTACCCCCGCCTTACGGGCGTAGTCATTGATAATCCGCGTAAGGGCACTCTTGAAACCTGATTCATGCGTTCCGCCCTCATGCGTGTTGATATTGTTCGCGAAGGAATAGATATTCTCGGTGTAGTTGTCATTGTATTGCAGGGCAACTTCCACCTGGATGTTATCTCTGGAACCTTCAACGTAAATTGGATTCTCATGTAGTACTTCGCGCTTCTGGTTTAGGAAGGAGACGTATTCGATAATGCCGCCTTCATACAGGAATGAGTTGGTTGCACCTGTACGCTCATCCGTCAGTGTAAGACCAATACCCTTGTTCAAGAACGCCAGCTCACGAATACGGGCCAGCAAGATGTCATATTCATAAACTCTTGTTTCCGTGAAAATTTCAGGGTCCGGATGGAATCTAACCGTTGTTCCTGTTTCGTCGGTTGTACCGATTACTTTCAGGTCATACTGTGGAGCTCCACGGCGATATTCCTGTTGATAGATATGTCCCTCACGTTTAACCGTTACAACCACTTTTTCAGAGAGTGCATTCACAACGGACACACCAACACCATGCAAACCACCGGATACTTTATATCCGCCGCCACCAAATTTTCCCCCTGCATGGAGGACAGTCATAACTACCTCAAGTGCAGGACGTTTCATTTTGGTATGTTCGCCGACGGGAATCCCCCGTCCGTTATCGACTACAGTCACGCTATTGTCTTCATGGATACTGACCTCAATGTGGTCGCAGTAACCTGCAAGCGCTTCGTCAATACTGTTGTCCACTACTTCCCAGACCAGATGATGCAGGCCCTTGGAACTGGTGGAACCGATATACATCCCCGGACGCTTCCGTACGGCTTCCAATCCTTCAAGGACCTGAATTTCATTCGCATCATATGACGGTTGATTCATAGACATGCCTTTCACCTACTTCTATAGATTCAATATCGTAAATATGCGTTAACTAATAATGTTTGCTGAAATAGACAACGTCCTTCATTTCAGCCAGCTATCCAAATTTAAAGACAAGCAGCAAAAGATACATCTTTTATGCCACACAACGCTAGAGATCCGGAAAAATGTGAGCCCGCTTCTTCAGCGTGGCTGAGGAAATAGGCGAGTAGTACACAATGTTTTTGGTCACCACAATGGACTTGGCTTCCTCTTCGCCGATGTGTTCCACTGTTTTTTCCTGCTCGGCATGCGTGACATACTGCTTGGAGATCTTTGAGGATTTTTCAATCGATATATCAAAAATAGCGACCAATTCGGAAGAACGGATGATCTTCTCACCGCCCAGATGAATGTACATAAGCCCTCACTCCTTAGCGTTCAACCTGTCCGGCATGAACGTGATAAATACTGGCATCTTTGAGCTTGTCAACGTTCAGGCTCTCAATCCCCGTAGCCGTAATAAAGGTTTGCACCTTGCTCTGGAACGTTTCGATCAGCTGCGTCTGGCGAAAAGGGTCCAGCTCGGACAGAACATCATCCAGCAACAGAACTGGATATTCTCCGATTTCTTCATGAATCAGTTCAATTTCCGCAAGTTTAAGGGACAACGCCGTTGTGCGCTGCTGCCCCTGCGAGCCATATGTTTGTACTTCCCGATCGTTAATGAAAAAGGACAGGTCATCCCGATGCGGCCCACTAAGGGTTGTGCCTCGGCGAATCTCCTGCTCTTTCATTTGTGATAATTTTATCATAAATTGGTCCATTAAGACAGCTTCATCTTCCTCAGCGGCTTCGCTGAAGGAAGGAAGGTAGGCCAGCCGCAAGACTTCTCCGCCTCCGGTGATCCCCTGATGAATCGTTTCTGCCCACTTTTGCAGTTTCTTTATGAATTGTTTCCTTTTTTTGACGATTTTAACACCATGCTCAACCAGTTGTTCGTTCCACACCTCAAGCATGGTCTGGGCTGATGCCCCTTGTCCCCATAACTGCTTAAGCAAATTGTTTCGTTGGACGAGCACTTTCTGGTATTGCTGCAGGTGATACAGGTAACCTGGTGCAACCTGTCCGATCTCCATGTCAAGAAACCGGCGGCGGACCCCCGGTGTGCCTTTTACAATCTCCAGATCCTCCGGTGCAAACATCACAACATTGAGCGCTCCGACAAAATCACTTAACTTGCGCTGCTCCAGGCCGTTAATCTTTGCTTTTTTGCCTTGTTGCGACAAAGATAGTTCAAGCTTGACAGCCCCGTACTTTTTGTCGACCTCTGCTGCAAGTCTGGCACGTTCCTCACCGAAACGGATTAACTCCTTGTCACGGGATGTACGGTGGCTCTTGGTGAGTGCAAGTACAAAAATCGCTTCTGCAAGATTTGTCTTGCCTTGGGCATTTTGCCCGATCAACAAGTTTACGGGACCAAAAGAGTCCAGTCTGAGATGTTCATAATTGCGGAAATTCTGCAGATCAATGCTGTTCACAAACACGCGGTAACCTCCCTTTTATCCCGTCCGTCAGGAGGCAGCAGGATCGAACTGGTCTTCTTATTCTGCAGCAACTTCGAATGTGCCTTCTCCGTCCACTTCAACGATATCCCCAGGGTATAACTTACGTCCCCGGCGTTCCTCAGGCTCTTTATTCACACGTACAAGCCCTTCCTGAAGCAAAGCTTTGGCCATACCTCCGGTTGGGATGCAATCCGCCAGTTTCAAAAATTGATCAAGCTTGATATATTCCGTTCGAATCGTAACTTGGTTCACGGTGATCTTCCTTTCGTTAGTTGGTCGTCCGGTATGGCAATATGACGTAAAGGCTGTGACTGTCATCCAGCGGTTTCAAGATGATTGGACTCATGACTCCTGTAAAAGCGATCATCAGCTGTTCACTTTCAACAACTTTCAGCACATCCAGCATGTATTTGGAGTTGAACGAGATTTTTAACGGATCTCCTGTAAACTCGGCAGGTTCGATTTCTTCTCTTACTTTACCTAGCTCGGAAGAGCTTGAAGAAATTTCAACGGATCCCGAATCCATCGTTTGCATACGCACGATGTTTGTTTTCTCTTCACGCGACAGCAAATAAGCCCGGTCAATGGATTCACTTAATTTTTTTGTATCTAAAACAAGTTCTGTTTTGTATGACGTTGGAATAATTCTAGAAGTATCCGGATATGTTCCGTCCAAAATACGGGAGTAGAACAATACACGGTCGATTTTGAATAGGACTTGGTTATCTGCAACAACGATATCCACAAGGGTATTTTGATCCGGAACAATTTTGCTGAGCTCGTTCAGCGTTTTACCGGAAATAACTACGTTGTTGAAGCGGATACCTTCTGCATTATCCAGCATTGCTGATCGAGTAGCAAGACGGTGACGGTCTGTTGCCACAAATTTCAATTCGTTGTCACCCAAACTCCAGAGCACACCTGTCAGGATTGGAGTAGTCTCATGTGTGGAAATGGAGAAGACAGTTTGTTTGATCATATTTTTCAGCAAATCTCCTGGAATGGAGACGGTTTGGTTTTCTTCGATGCTTGGCAGTACCGGGAATTCTTCCGGATCAAGACCTACCAGTTGAATTTCGGTAGCACCTGCGGAGATAAAGGTGTTGAAATTCTCTTTGACTTCCATGTGCACTTCCTGTGAAGGCAGCTTCTTGATGATCTCCACAAAAAACTTGGCTGGCAAAACTACACTGCCGGGTTGATCTACCTGAACTACGCTTTTATCTCCATCTTCAAGCGGGATGAAGGATTGAATGGATATATCGGTGTCACTTGCTGTCAATGTTACACCTTGATGATTCACGTCGAATTTGATACCGCTCAGAATCGGAATTGTTGTACGGCTCGAGATCGCTTTGGATACTTGCTGTATGGAATCGTTTAAGTAGTTTTTCATTATGCTGATTTTCATGGTTTCACTCCTAGCTGATTTTTTGGGTGTTGGGGTGTTAAAAGGTGTTTTTCAAAGGCCGAAGGCTAAGCTCCGAAATGGCTATTTTGGAGATGATATCTTTAAGATCTTTTTAGTAATAATAGTAATAGGGGCACTGAATATGTGGATAAGTGGGTATAAACCCGTACACCCAAGCCTATCCACATGTGTATACGTTGTGCATAGGCTTGGGACTTGTTCAGGTTGGATTCTTAATTTTTTCGGTTAAGTTGTTGATAACTTTATAGAGATCCTGATCGTTTTTAATCGCTTGGGAGATTTTTTCGTGAGCATGTATGACAGTGGTGTGATCTCGTCCTCCGAATGCTTCCCCGATTTTGGGCAGAGAAAAGTCTGTCAGTTCACGAGAGAGATACATGGCAATCTGTCTTGGGAAAGCAACTGCCTTGGTCCGTTTCCGTGCTTTGAAATCTTCAAGCTTAAGGCTATAATACTCGCCGACCTTTTGTTGGATGTCATGAATAGTGATCATTTTGGGACGACTGGAAGGAATAATATCCTTGAGTGCTTCAGCTGCCAGATGAGTGGTTACATCTTGATTAGTCAGTGAAGAATAAGCAACGACCCGAATCAGGGCGCCTTCCAGTTCACGGATGTTGGTGTCAATCTGGTTGGCAATGTACATCATCGCTTCATTCGGAATATCCAAGTTTTCCGCACGTGCCTTTTTCCGCAAAATTGCGATCCTTGTCTCCAAATCTGGAGGCTGGATATCCGTGATTAACCCCCATTCAAAGCGAGAACGAAGTCGTTCTTCCAGTGTCGGAATTTCCTTCGGTGGTCTGTCGCTGGAGATGATGATCTGCTTCCGTTCCTCATGCAGCGCATTAAACGTATGGAAAAATTCCTCTTGTGTCGATTCTTTTCCCGCCAAGAACTGAATATCATCAATGAGCAAAATGTCGACGCTCCGGTATTTGTTACGGAAGCTCTCCCCGCGGTTGTCACGGATCGAGTTAATGAATTCGTTCGTGAATTTCTCAGACGACAAATAAACGACTTTGCTGCCCGGATCATGCTCCAGAACATAATGTCCGATCGCATGCATCAAGTGAGTTTTACCGAGACCTACCCCTCCATACAGAAAGAGCGGGTTGTAAGCTTTGGCGGGCGCTTCAGCGACCGCCAGCGATGCGGCATGGGCAAAACGGTTGCCCGGCCCGATGACAAATGTATCGAACGTATATTTCGGATTCAGCATGCTGAGTACTGCTTCTTCCTGTACAACTGTAGGCGTTGGTGCCGGCAATTGCGGGTCCGGTTCAGCAGGCTTGTTCTCTTCAATGACAAATTTCACATCGACTTGCTTGCCAAGCAGCTCGTATACCGTCGAGCCAACCAATTTGGTGTAACGGCTCTCCAGCCATTCGACGGCAAACGTGGTTGGTGCGGAAATGACGATTGAACGGTCATTTAGCTTGGTGGCTTTGGTTGCTTTGAACCAGGTGTCAAAGCTGGGTTTGCTGAGTTTGTTTTGTATGATTGATAAAATTTGCTGCCATAAATCAGAAGTATGGCTGTCCAC